>NZ_CP168502.1:0-4800000 GCF_059491295.1 Massilia sp. Masssp93
GAGGGGTTGACGAGTTAAGCGAAGCACGGCATAATCTCACTTCTCTGCTGCTGACGAACAAAACGATTCGCAAGTGCAGCAAGGCAGTACCGAATACAGTTCTTTAACAATCAACAGTCGATAAGTGTGGGCGTTTGATGAGGTGCCAGCATCCTTTTGGGTGCTGAATGCTTAAATTATCAAATGTTCACACAAAAGAAATACGTTGCTCAGCAATGAGTAACGGTCAGTATTTTGAGTGAGCGATCTGCTGCGAAAGCAGCAAAAACAGAGATTAAACTGAAGAGTTTGATCCTGGCTCAGATTGAACGCTGGCGGCATGCTTTACACATGCAAGTCGAACGGCAGCGCGGGCGGGGGTAACCTCGCCTGGCGGCGAGTGGCGAACGGGTGAGTAATATATCGGAACGTACCCAAGAGTGGGGGATAACGTAGCGAAAGTTACGCTAATACCGCATACGATCCAAGGATGAAAGTGGGGGACCTTCGGGCCTCATGCTCCTGGAGCGGCCGATATCTGATTAGCTAGTTGGTGAGGTAAAGGCTCACCAAGGCGACGATCAGTAGCTGGTCTGAGAGGACGACCAGCCACACTGGGACTGAGACACGGCCCAGACTCCTACGGGAGGCAGCAGTGGGGAATTTTGGACAATGGGCGCAAGCCTGATCCAGCAATGCCGCGTGAGTGAAGAAGGCCTTCGGGTTGTAAAGCTCTTTTGTCAGGGAAGAAACGGTTCTGGATAATACCTGGAGCTAATGACGGTACCTGAAGAATAAGCACCGGCTAACTACGTGCCAGCAGCCGCGGTAATACGTAGGGTGCAAGCGTTAATCGGAATTACTGGGCGTAAAGCGTGCGCAGGCGGTTTTGTAAGTCTGTCGTGAAAGCCCCGGGCTTAACCTGGGAATTGCGATGGAGACTGCAAGGCTTGAATCTGGCAGAGGGGGGTAGAATTCCACGTGTAGCAGTGAAATGCGTAGAGATGTGGAGGAACACCGATGGCGAAGGCAGCCCCCTGGGTCAAGATTGACGCTCATGCACGAAAGCGTGGGGAGCAAACAGGATTAGATACCCTGGTAGTCCACGCCCTAAACGATGTCTACTAGTTGTCGGGTCTTAATTGACTTGGTAACGCAGCTAACGCGTGAAGTAGACCGCCTGGGGAGTACGGTCGCAAGATTAAAACTCAAAGGAATTGACGGGGACCCGCACAAGCGGTGGATGATGTGGATTAATTCGATGCAACGCGAAAAACCTTACCTACCCTTGACATGTCAGGAACCTCCGAGAGATTGGAGGGTGCCCGAAAGGGAGCCTGAACACAGGTGCTGCATGGCTGTCGTCAGCTCGTGTCGTGAGATGTTGGGTTAAGTCCCGCAACGAGCGCAACCCTTGTCATTAGTTGCTACGAAAGGGCACTCTAATGAGACTGCCGGTGACAAACCGGAGGAAGGTGGGGATGACGTCAAGTCCTCATGGCCCTTATGGGTAGGGCTTCACACGTCATACAATGGTACATACAGAGGGCCGCCAACCCGCGAGGGGGAGCTAATCCCAGAAAGTGTATCGTAGTCCGGATCGCAGTCTGCAACTCGACTGCGTGAAGTTGGAATCGCTAGTAATCGCGGATCAGCATGTCGCGGTGAATACGTTCCCGGGTCTTGTACACACCGCCCGTCACACCATGGGAGCGGGTTTTACCAGAAGTAGGTAGCTTAACCGCAAGGAGGGCGCTTACCACGGTAGGATTCGTGACTGGGGTGAAGTCGTAACAAGGTAGCCGTATCGGAAGGTGCGGCTGGATCACCTCCTTTCTAGAGTAGCACTGCGAGCGCGAGCTCGATCATCAAGCGTCCACGCTTATCGACTGTTCAAAGTTAAACGAGAAGAGTTTTCGGGGCTGTAGCTCAGCTGGTTAGAGCACCGTGTTGATAACGCGGGGGTCGTTGGTTCGAGTCCAACCAGCCCTACCAGGGCTATCAAACGAAAGTAAAAACCTACTTTCGTTTGGAACTGCGTTAGCTAAAAATGCCCGGCGAAGCCGGATCATTTTTAGATGGCAAAAGCCACAACGGGGGATTAGCTCAGCTGGGAGAGCACCTGCTTTGCAAGCAGGGGGTCGTCGGTTCGATCCCGTCATCCTCCACCAACTCTTGTTCACTGCATTTATGTAAGCCTGTGTGGTTTAGATAAGTGTAGTTCTCGTTCTTTAACAATCTGGAAGAAGTAAAGTTTTCTTTAAGCGTGTAGTTGATCCAACGATCAAATGCACACTTAGGGTAGTAATCTGTATGTATCAACAAACAAAGTAAGCTGAACTCTTGTCGATATGACGTTCCCTTCTCGTCTTTCCTTCGGAAAGACTGCAGGGGCCAACGTTATAGGGACAAGTGAATAAGTGCACATGGTGGATGCCTTGGCGATTACAGGCGATGAAGGACGTAGTAGCTTGCGATAAGCTGCGGGGAGTGAGCAAACACACTTTGATCCGCAGATTTCCGAATGGGGAAACCCGGCCTTTTAGGTCATCGCATACTGAATACATAGGTATGCGAAGCGAACGCGGCGAACTGAAACATCTAAGTAGCTGCAGGAAAAGAAATCAACCGAGATTCCCAAAGTAGTGGCGAGCGAAATGGGAAGAGCCTTGTACGTGATAGTCGGACTGATAGTGGAACAGCCTGGAAATGCTGGCCATAGAGGGTGATAGCCCCTTACACGAAATCAGACCGGTGATACTAAGCGTACGACAAGTAGGGCGGGACACGAGAAATCCTGTCTGAATATGGGGGGACCATCCTCCAAGGCTAAATACTCGTAATCGACCGATAGTGAACCAGTACCGTGAGGGAAAGGCGAAAAGAACCCCGGGAGGGGAGTGAAATAGATCCTGAAACCGTGTGCATACAAACAGTCGGAGCCTCTTCGTGGGGTGACGGCGTACCTTTTGTATAATGGGTCAGCGACTTACATTCAGTGGCGAGGTTAACCGAATAGGGGAGCCGTAGAGAAATCGAGTCCGAACAGGGCGACAGTCGCTGGGTGTAGACCCGAAACCAGGTGATCTACCCATGGCCAGGATGAAGGTGCGGTAACACGCCCTGGAGGTCCGAACCCACTAATGTTGAAAAATTAGGGGATGAGCTGTGGGTAGGGGTGAAAGGCTAAACAAACCTGGAAATAGCTGGTTCTCTCCGAAAACTATTTAGGTAGTGCCTCAAGTATCACCACCGGGGGTAGAGCACTGTTATGGCTAGGGGGTCATTGCGACTTACCAAACCATTGCAAACTCCGAATACCGGTGAGTGCGAGCTTGGGAGACAGACGTCGGGTGCTAACGTCCGGCGTCAAGAGGGAAACAACCCAGACCGCCAGCTAAGGTCCCAAAGATTGGCTAAGTGGAAAACGAAGTGGGAAGGCTAAAACAGTCAGGATGTTGGCTTAGAAGCAGCCATCATTTAAAGAAAGCGTAATAGCTCACTGATCGAGTCGTCCTGCGCGGAAGATGTAACGGGGCTAAGCCAGTCACCGAAGCTGCGGATATGTGCTTGCACATATGGTAGGAGAGCGTTCCGTAAGCCTGAGAAGGTGTCTTGTAAAGGATGCTGGAGGTATCGGAAGTGCGAATGCTGACATGAGTAGCGATAAAGAGGGTGAAAAGCCCTCTCGCCGAAAGCCCAAGGTTTCCTGTTCAACGTTCATCGGAGCAGGGTGAGTCGGCCCCTAAGGCGAGGCAGAGATGCGTAGCTGATGGGAAGCAGGTTAATATTCCTGCACCGTCGTATGATGCGATGGGGGGACGGATCGCGGAAGGTTGTCCAACTGTTGGAATAGTTGGTTTTTGACTCATAGAAGGTGCTTAGGCAAATCCGGGCACGTAATTCAAGGGGTCGAGACGGGTGTCCTTGCGACACGAAGCAATCGGAAGTGGTTCCAAGAAAAGCCTCTAAGCTTCAGTCATACGAGACCGTACCGCAAACCGACACAGGTGGGCGAGATGAGTATTCTAAGGCGCTTGAGAGAACTCGGGAGAAGGAACTCGGCAAATTGGTACCGTAACTTCGGGATAAGGTACGCCCCGGTAGCTTGACTGCTTTACTGCAGAAGGGTGAAAGGGTTGCAATAAACTGGTGGCTGCGACTGTTTAATAAAAACACAGCACTCTGCAAACACGAAAGTGGACGTATAGGGTGTGACGCCTGCCCGGTGCTGGAAGATTAAATGATGGGGTGCAAGCTCTTGATTGAAGTCCCAGTAAACGGCGGCCGTAACTATAACGGTCCTAAGGTAGCGAAATTCCTTGTCGGGTAAGTTCCGACCTGCACGAATGGCGTAACGATGGCCACACTGTCTCCTCCCGAGACTCAGCGAAGTTGAAATGTTTGTGATGATGCAATCTACCCGCGGCTAGACGGAAAGACCCCATGAACCTTTACTGTAGCTTTGCATTGGACTTTGAACCAATCTGTGTAGGATAGGTGGGAGGCTTTGAAGCGGGGACGCCAGTTCTCGTGGAGCCAACCTTGAAATACCACCCTGGTTCGTTTGAGGTTCTAACCTTGGCCCGTGATCCGGGTCGGGGACAGTGCATGGTAGGCAGTTTGACTGGGGCGGTCTCCTCCTAAAGTGTAACGGAGGAGTTCGAAGGTACGCTAGGTACGGTCGGACATCGTGCTAATAGTGCAATGGCATAAGCGTGCTTAACTGCGAGACCGACAAGTCGAGCAGGTACGAAAGTAGGACATAGTGATCCGGTGGTTCTGTATGGAAGGGCCATCGCTCAACGGATAAAAGGTACTCTGGGGATAACAGGCTGATTCCTCCCAAGAGTTCATATCGACGGGGGAGTTTGGCACCTCGATGTCGGCTCATCACATCCTGGGGCTGTAGCCGGTCCCAAGGGTATGGCTGTTCGCCATTTAAAGTGGTACGTGAGCTGGGTTTAAAACGTCGTGAGACAGTTTGGTCCCTATCTGCCGTGGGCGTTGGAAATTTGAAGGGGGCTGCTCCTAGTACGAGAGGACCGGAGTGGACGAACCTCTGGTGTACCGGTTGTCACGCCAGTGGCATTGCCGGGTAGCTAAGTTCGGAAGAGATAACCGCTGAAAGCATCTAAGCGGGAAACTCGCCTTGAGATGAGATTTCCCGGAGCCTTGAGCTCCTTGAAGGGTCGTTCGAGACCAGGACGTTGATAGGTCGGGTGTGGAAGTGCAGTAATGCATTAAGCTAACCGATACTAATTGCCCGTACGGCTTGTCCCTATAACCTTGGCAGTCATTGCCAGTACAAGGGTTCAGCTGTTTGTTGACACAACAGATTAAAACTACTTCTTCCAGATTCAGGGTAGCGTCCACATGGACGATACCCGTACAAGTTATGCCTGATGACCATAGCAAGTCGGTACCACCCCTTCCCATCCCGAACAGGACCGTGAAACGACTTTGCGCCGATGATAGTGCTGCAACCAGTGTGAAAGTAGGTTATCGTCAGGCTAGTTATATGCAGAAGCCCGCTCAGTTGATACTGAGCGGGCTTTTTGCTTTGGTGGCGCCCAAAAATCTCAGAATGTCATCACGAACCGCGCGCCGCCCTCCAGTGAGCGCGCGTAGCGAACCCGCCCCCCGTTCCGATGAACGAGTTGCCGCACCATGGCGAGACCGATGCCGCTGCCATTCGCGCGCGTCGTAAAAAACGGTGTGAAGATGTGCCGGATGAGTTCATCGGGTACGCCGGGACCGTTGTCCGCCACCTCGATGCGCAGTTGGCTGCCACGCACCAGGCGGGCGCTCACCTCCAGTTGCGGCCGGGGCTGGCCAGCGGTCGCTGCCAACGCGTTATTCGCAAGGTTGACCAGTGCTTGTTCCAGGTGGCCCGGGTCGGCCAGCAGCTCCAGATTGGCCGGCTCCACGGTGAAACGCGCCTCGCCTCCGTGCTCGGCCCACGCGCCGCCCACCATCGCACGCAGCCGCAGGAACAGGTCGTGCACACGGATGCGTTCAGGCCGGGGCTCGGGAACACTCGCCAGCGAACGGTAGCCGGTGACGAAGCTGGCCAGGCTGGTCGAGCGGCGGCCGATCGCGTCGAGTGCGGTGTCGAGGTCGACGGCGACGTCGGGTGCGAGGCCGGAAGCGCCCTTGAGCAGCTCGCGCGCCGTCTGTGACAGCGACGCGACCGGCGTGAGCGAATTCATGATTTCATGGGTCAGCACATGGACGAGTTTTTGCCAGGCTTGCATGGCTTCGGCTTCCAGTTCGTTCTCGACGGAGCTCAGGGCGACCAGTCGCTGCGGACGGCCTTCGATCGTCAGGTCGACCGCGCCCGCGAGCGCCCGCTCGGCGCCATGCTCCGTATCGATGCTCAGCACCGTGCGCCGGTCCGCCGGCAGTGCGGCAAGCTGCCGGCCGAAGCGGCCGCTGTCGACGACACGACCCGGCGCCAGCAGGCGCCGGGCAGCGGTGTTCAGCGTTTGCAATGGGCCGTCCGGCCCCGGCGCATCCAGGATGAACAGGGCGACCGGTGCGAATTCGATCCAGGTGTCGAGACGGTCCGCGCGTGCGGCGTCCGGCCGCTGCGCAACGGGAATCTCCAGTGGCGCGACAGGTGCCGTGCGGATCCGCGCCGCGTACCAGACAAGGCCCGCGCCGCCGAGCAGCGCCGCCCCCGCGCCTGCCCAGGTCCAGGCCTGGCCGGCGCCGTGGGCAAACCATCCCGCGCCGAACAACAGCGCGGCCCCCGTTCCGGCCGCGATGGCGGCCGTCGATCGCGGCGGCGCTTCAGAGTCCATGCTTGTCGAGTTTGCGGTACAGGGCCGCGCGGCTGACGCCCAACAGGCGGGCGGCGCGGCTGATATTGCCCTGCACCTTGTCGAGTGCCGCGGCCACGGCGTCGCGCTCCAGCGTATCCAGCTTGAGCGAAGCCGGCGTGGCGCACGGCGCCGCGTCGACCGGAACGACGCGCGCCGCCACGCCGAAATCGTCGACCATGTAGCGCTCGCCCTGGCTCAGGATCACGGCCCGCTCGCAGGCATGACGCAGGGCGCGTACGTTGCCGGGCCAGTCGTGGTGCTGCAGCAGGTCGAGCGCCGCGGCGTCGAGCGGCCGCGGCGTCCGTCCGTAATGGTGCTGATAGTGCGCCAGGTAGTGCGCGAGCAGCTGCGGAATGTCGCCCTGCCGCTCGCGCAGCGGCGGCACCTTGATCACGATGGTATTCAGGCGAAACAGCAGGTCGGGACGAAACACGGCGGGATCGTGCAGGGCATCCTCGGCGAGATTGGTGGCGCTGACGATGCGCACGTCGATGGCCTGCGCGCGGTCGGCGCCGAGCGGCGTGACTTCGCGCCGCTCCAGCGCCGTCAACAGCTTGGCCTGGGCGGGCAGGGGAAGATTGCCGATTTCGTCGAGGAAGAGCGTGCCACCGGACGCCGCCTGGAAGCGTCCTGCCCGGTCGTGGCGCGCGTCGGTGAACGCGCCCCTGCGGTGGCCGAACAATTCGCTCTCCAGCGTCGCTTCGGGCAGGGCACCCATGTCGAGGGCGAGGAACGGACGCGCCGCGCGCCGGGACTGGCAGTGCAGGGCGCGCGCGACCAGTTCCTTGCCGACGCCGTTCTCGCCCAGCACCAGGATATTGGCCTCGGTCGGCGCGACGTGGGCGATCAGGCTGCGCAAGTGACGCATCGACGGCGCGTCTCCCATCAGCGCACGATCGTCTCCGGCGGCGGAGACGGCGCCCGCGCGCCGCGCGCACGCCTGGTCGACGGCCGCCACCAGGCGCGCATTGTCCCAGGGCTTGGTCAGGAAGTCGCAGGCGCCCGCTTTCATGGCCTCCACGGCCAGCGCCACGTCCGCATAGGCGGTCAGCGCGATCACGGCAGGCGGCTGCGGCAAGGCCTGTAGTTGGCGCAGGGCGGCGAGACCCGCCGCGCCGTCGGTCTGGCCCGGCGCGAAGTTAAAGTCGAGCAGGACGACGTCCGGCGCGCAGCCCTGCAGGTAGCGCGGCAGGTCCGCAGGATGCGCCAGGCTGTCCACCCGCGCCACGTGCCGCCGCAGCAGCAGCGTGGCCGCGTAGGCCACATCGGCATCGTCGTCGAGGACCAGGATGTGCGCTGCGCTTGGCGGCATGGCGAGGCGGGCGTGAGTTGAGTTGGCCGATTCTAGCAGCCGCCGCGCACCCCGCCCAGCGATTCGGGCGCCGGGACCGCGGAGTGTCCGGAAGCGGACACCCGGCCCGTCCGCTTATGGACAATCCCGTGTCCACGAATGTCCGTTTGGGCCGGAAACGCCGTGGCATGGATGTTGCAAACAGTGCCGTCATGCTCTCTCACATGCATCCGCACCTGCCCCGACCCGACGCCGACGGCGCCGCCATGGACACCCCGCTGCCCGCGCGCCGCGCGCGCCCCCTTGCCGTGGCGGGCGGCGTCGCGCTGCTGGCCGCCGCCGCGCTGCTGTTGTGGCGGATGATGCCGCAAGGCCTGGCGGTCGACGCGGCCAACGTGCGCGTGGCCGTCGCCGGCCGGGACACGTTCCACGACGACGTGCTGGTGCGCGCCACCGCTGCCCCCTTGCGTTCCGTGATGCTGGATGCGGTCGAATCGGGCCGGGTCGAGGAGGTGCAGGCGCGCGACGGCGCGACCGTCGCGAAGGGGGACGTGCTGTTCCGCCTGTCGAACGCCCAGCGGCGCCTGGAACTGCTGCAGCGCGAATCGGAACGGGCGCAGCAGATTTCGAATGCGATGAACATGCGGATCGCGCTCGAGGCGAGCCGCGCAGACCGGCGCCGGCGGCTGGCGGACCTCGAGTTCGCGGCGCGCGAAGCGGACAAGCAGTACCGCCGCAACCTGGCCCTGTCCGGGCAGGGATTCGTATCCGCGTCCGCGCTGCAGGATGCGTTCGACCGCAGCACGCAGCAACAGCGGCTGCTGGCCGCGGAGCGGGCCGACGCGCGCGCCGAGGAGCGCATCCAGGCGAATGCCCTGCAGCAGATGGAGAAGGCCGGCATGCGCCTGGAAACGGGCCTGCGGCTCGTCAGCGAAACCGTCGCGGCGCTGGAAGTGCGTGCGCCGGTCGCGGGACGGCTGACCGACTTCCGGCTGCAGGTCGGCGAAACGGTCAAGCTCGACCAGCACCTCGGCCGCATCGACGATCCGGCGCGCTTCAAGCTGGCGGCCCAGCTCGACGAGTATTACCTGAACCGCCTGGCGCCAGGACTGCAGGCGCACGCCGACGTGAACGGCGTGCGGTACGCGTTGACGGTCAGCCGGCTCTACCCGCAGATCCGCGACGGCAAGTTCGCGCTCGAACTGGCGTTCGCCGCCGCCGCGCCCGCGCTCCAGCCGGGCCAGGGCCTGGAAGTGGCGATCACGCTCGGTGCCCCTGCGCCCGCGCTGGTGCTGCCCATGGATGCTTGGATCGCCGACGGCGGCGGTGCCAGCGCCTATGTGGTCGGCGCCGACGGGCGCAGCGCGCTGCGGCGCACGATCCGCACCGGACGGCGCAACGCCGGCCAGATCGAAGTGCTGGCTGGCCTGGCGCCAGGGGAGCGCGTCATCGTTTCTTCCTGCGCCGCATACGGCCAGGCCGCGCGGCTCGCCTTCGCGCAGCCGGTCGGCCCATCGACACAACCCAAGGACGTGACACAATGAAGCTCGACGACGACCCATCCATTCCTACCGGAGACACCATGCTGAAGCTCGTCAACGTGACCAAGACGTATCGCGGCGGCGACGTGCGCACGCGCGCGCTCGACGGCATCAACCTGGAGATCGAGGCCGGCGAATACCTGGCCATCACCGGTCCCTCCGGCTGCGGCAAGTCGACGCTGCTGGCGATGCTCGGCCTGCTCGACACCCCGGACAGCGGCGAATACTGGATCGATGGCCAGGAGGCCGGCCGCCTGGACGAGACGCGCCTGAACCGGTTGCGGCGCGGACGCATCGGCTTCATCTTCCAGAACTTCAACCTGATCGAGGCGCTCAGCGTCCAGGAGAACGTCGAGCTGGCATTGCAGTACATGGACGTGCCGGCGGCCGAGCGGCGCCGGCGCGCCGCCGCGATGCTGGAGAAGCTGGGCGTGGCGCACCGCGCGCGTCATCGCCCGTCGCAACTCTCCGGTGGCCAGCAACAGCGCGTGGCGATCGCGCGCGCGCTGGTCCCGAACCCCGCCGTGCTGCTCGCCGACGAGCCGACCGGCAACCTCGACACGGCGCGCGGCGAGGAGGTCATGCGCCTGCTCCGCCAGATCAACGGCGAAGGCACGACCATCGTGATGGTGACCCACTCGCCGGCGCATGCGGCCCAGGCGTCGCGCACGGTGCGCCTGCTCGATGGGCGGGTCGTGGTCGATGCCCTCCACGCGGCGTGAAGGAGCGGCGATGACCCGACAGGATTTCGCGATCGGCTGGCGCACGCTGGTCCAGGACCCGGTGTATTCGCTGGTGGTCGTGCTGGGGCTGGCGATCGGCTTCGGTGCCTGCCTGCTGCTGCTCGGCTTCGTGCGCTACTCATGGCAATACAACGCCAACGTGCCGCATGTGGAACAGGTCTACGTGGTCAAGCAGCGCGACAACCGGCAGCCGACGGCGCCCTGGTTCGACCAGGTCCCGCTGCTGTTGCACGCGACCGCGCTCAAGACGGCCGGCGTCGACAGTGCGGCCGCGTGGCTGCCGACCCGCCCGCGGCAGCTGACGGCGCGCATCGAAGGCCGCCTGTACCGCCACGACAGCCTGACGGTCACGCCGGAATTCGCCCGCACGCTCGGCCTCGTGGCGGTGCGGGGCGATCTCGGCGCCGCGCTGCGCCAGCCCGACAGCTTCGCCATCACGGAAGCCGGCGCGCTGGCGGCCTTCGGCAGCGTCGACGCGATCGGCCGCACCATCGAGGTCGACGGCCAGTCGGTGCGCGTCGGCGCGGTGCTCCGTACGCCGCCCGCCAACACGACGATTCCCTTCGAGACCCTGTTCGGCCCGGCGTCGAACGTGAACCCCGCCGACATCCGCGACGAACTCGCGACGGGCAGCCGCGGCTGGTGGGGCAGGATGCTGATTCGTGTAAAACCCGGCGGATCGATCGAGCCGATTCGCGCCGCCCTGCAGGACGCGGTCGATCACGCCGCGGCGCTGCAACGGATCCCGGCCGTGACGCGCGCCCGCCTGGGGGGACGCAAGGTCATGGATGTGGCGCTGGTCCCGCTCGGCGACGCCTATTTCGACCGCGACCTGGCCTCCAACAACCTCGCGCAGCCGGGACCGCGCGGCGACCGCGCGGTGGTGGCCGGCCTGGGCGCCATCGCCCTGCTGATCCTGATGCTCGCGGCGATCAATTACGTCAACCTGGCGACGGCGCGCGTGGTCCGGCGGCAGCGCGAGATCGCCATGCGCAAGGTGCTGGGCGCGAGCCCGCGCCAGATCGCCATGCAATTCATCGCCGAGGCCCTGCTGGTCGCGCTGCTGGCCACGGGCCTCGGCCTGCTGCTGGCCTGGCTGGCGCTGCCGCTGTTCGCGACGCTGGTGGCGCGCGACCTCGACGGCATGCTGTCGCCCTCGAATCTCGGCGCGGCGCTGGCGCTGGGCGTGGCGCTCGGCCTGGCCAGCGCGATCAATCCCGTGTGGACCGCACTGCGCGTGGCCCCGCACGGGGCACTGAGCGGGCGCCAGGATACCGAATCGGTACGTGCCGGCCAGGTACGCAAGCTGATGACGGTGCTGCAGATCGGCGCGGCGATGGGCCTGGCCTGCGTGACGCTCGCGATCACCTGGCAGACGCGCCATGCGCTGGCGAGGTCGCCGGGATTCGATCCGTCACCCCTGCTGATCGTGGACCTGGAAGGCGGCGCGAACGCGCGTGACACGGCCGCCGCGCGCGGCCTGATCGCGGCGCTGAAGGCCGACCGCACGGTGGCGGGCGTGGCCATCAGCGAAGATGCGGTCGGCCGCCACGACAGCGCCTGGTCGCGCGAGCTGCGCCGGCCCGGCGTGGCCGACGTGCGCGTCGAGATGAAATCCGTCAGCGCCAATTTCTTCGAACAGTATGGCATCAAGCCGGTCGCGGGCAGGCTGTTCGACCCCCGCGTCGACGCGGACCAGGCGGCCGAACCATTGGTCGTCAATGCGGTGGCCGTGCGCCAGCTCGGCTTCGCCAGCCCGGCCGCGGCGATCGGGCAGACGGTGGTCTTCACGAATTTCGACGACACCGTCGTCCACAAGCGGATCGTCGGCGTCGCGCCGGAACTGCGCTTCCATTCGCTGCGGGAGGCGCCGGCCGCGATCGGCTACGAATTGTGGATCGCCGGCTCGACGCTGACGGTGAAGGCGATGCGTTCGCTGCCCGAGACCGCGGCGGCGGTGCGGGCCCTGTGGCCGCGCTGGTTCCCGAATTCGGTGTTGACCATGCATGACGCCACCGACGTGCTCGCGGCCGACTATGCCGAGGACCGGCGCCTCGCCCGGCTCATGGCCATCGCCACCGGCATCGCGCTCGCCATCGCGGCCTTCGGCACCTACGCGCTGGCCGCCGACGCCGCCCAGAGACGGGCGCGCGAAATCGTCCTGCGCAAACTGTACGGCGCCCGCAAGCGCGATATCGGCCTGCTCATGCTGCGCGAGTTCGGCGCGCTGACGCTGGCGGGTGCCGCCATCGGATTGCCGATCGGGGCGGTCGTGGGCGAGCGCTATCTGTCCGCGTTCGTCGAGCGTGCCCCGTTCGGCCACTGGAACGTGGCGCTGGCCTTTTTCGCCAGTGCCTGCATGGCGCTGGTGGCGATCGCGCAGCATGCCTGGGGCGCGATGCGCATGTCGCCGGCGGACGCGCTCAGGGGGTGACGCTGCCGGTACGCACCGCGATCGGATGCCCCGCCCGCAGCTGCAACAGGTCCCACAGATTACCGTAGAGGTCTTCGAACACGGCCACCGTGCCGTACTCTTCCTCTTTCGGATCGCGTATGAACGTGACCCCGTTGTTGAGCAGCCGTTCGTAATCGCGCCAGAAATCGTCCGTGTTCAGGAACAGGAACACGCGCCCGCCGGCCTGGTTGCCGATGAACGGCTGCTGTTCAGGCTTCGATGCTTTCGCGAGCAGCAGCGTGGTGCCGGCGCCGCCCGGCGGCGCGATCACGACCCAGCGCTTGTCCTGCGCCGGCTGATACGTATCGTCCAGCAGTTCGAAACCAAGTTTGCCGACGTAGAAATCGATGGCTTCATCGTAGTCGCGCACGACCAGTGCAATGTGGACGATGGATTGCTGCATGAACGCTCCGTTGTGATTGATCGATGCCGATCAGTGTAGCAGTGCGACCGGTTACCGGATCCCCAACACCGCGATCAGCCCCCAGCTGATCAGTCCCAGCCCGACGAGCGACACGACGACGGTCGTGGTCACCTTGGCGCCCGCGCGCAGCACGGCGCGCGCGTCGACGCCGAGGCCGAGCGCCGCCATCGACATGCTGGTCAGCCATCCGGATGCGGCGTGCGCCGGTTCGAGCAGCGCGGCAGGCAATGCGCCGACGGACCGCAACGTCATCAGGGCGAGGAATCCGACGATGAACCAGGGGACAAGCTGCGCAATCGGCAGCGCCCGGTGCCGGCCGCCGTCGCGCCGGCATACCGACAGCCCGAGCACGACGGGGCCGAGCATCAGCACCCGCACCAGCTTCACGAGGGTCCCGATTTGCAGGCTCGCCAGCGACACCGGCGCCGCCGCGGCCAGGACCTGCGGCACGGCATACACGGTCATGCCGGCGAAGATGCCGTATTGGAGCGGCGTCAGCGCCAGTACCCGGTCGAGCAGCGGCAGCACGAGCACGACGACGACGCCCAGCACGGCCGTGAAGGCAATCGACGATGCGACATCCTTGCCGTCGGCATCGATGACGGGAGCGACGGCGGCGATGGCCGAGTTCCCGCAAATCGAATTCCCGCACGCGACCAGCACTGCCATCTCGTGCGGCAGTTGCAGCAGCCGGCCGACGGCGTAGCTGAAGCCGATCGCCAGGACCACCGCGAGCGCGATCCCGCCCAGCAGCGGCAGGCCGTGCGCGACGATCGCGCCGGCGCTGACGGAAGCGCCGAGCAGCATCACCGCCAGTTCGAGCACGAACTTGGCCGTAAAGCGCACGCCGGCCTCGCACGCGGCGGGGATCGGCGCGACGGTGCGCACGAGGCTCCCCAGCAGGATGGCCAGCACGAGGCTTTCCAGCCATGCGCGGCCAAAGAGCGCGGTTTCGCCGCGTTCCAGTAAAACGGCGGCGCCGGTGACGACGGTACCGAGAAAGAGGCCGGGAAGCAGGCGGAGGATTGTGTTGTTCATGTCATATGCCTTGATCGAGCCCGCAGTATCGGCTGGACAGCTTTGTTCGGTCCATCTTAAAATTCAGCACAAATCGTGTAAAAAAATCGAACGATGACCCTTGACCAGCTCCGCATCTTCGTCGCCGTCGCCGAACGCCAGCACCTGACCCAGGCGGCGGACGTCCTCGCGCTGACACCGTCCGCCGTCAGCGCATCGATCCGCGCGCTGGAAGAACGCTATGGCACGCCCTTGTTCGACCGGGTGGGGCGGCGCATCGAAGTCAATCCGGCGGGGCGCATCTTCCTCGACGAAGCACGCGCCACGCTGGCCCGCGCCGCCGGCGCCGAGCGCGTGCTGGTCGAACTGGCGGGACTGGCGCGCGGCGCGCTCGCGCTGCAGGCCAGCCAGACGATCGCCAGCTACTGGCTGCCGCCGCTGCTCGTCCGGTTTCGCGAAACGCATCCGCAGATCGACGTGCGGCTGGACGTCGGCAATACGCAGTCGGTGGCGGACGCCGTGCGTGACGGACAGGCCGATCTCGGCCTCGTCGAGGGCGGCGTCGACGATGCGGCGCTCGTCGTCGACAGCGTCGGGCAGGACCGCATGGCGATCGTCGTCGCGCCCGGTCATCCGTGGGCGCGCAAGCGCAAGCTGAGCGCCGCCGATTTGCAGGCCGCACGCTGGATCATGCGCGAACCGGGATCGGGGACGCGTTCCGTGCTCGAAGAGATGCTGGTGGGGCAGGGCGCCGACCTGGCCGCGCTGCAGGTCGCGTTGACCTTGCCGTCCAACGAAGCCGTGCGCGCGGCCGTGATGAGCGGAGGCGATGTGGCCGGACTGTCGGAACTGGTCGCGGCGCCCTATGTAGCGGCCGGCCTGCTCGCCAAGGTGCGCGTGAACCTGCCGCCGCGCGACTTTTTCCTGCTGCGCCACCGCGAGCGATACCGCAGCCGCGCGGCCCAGGCGTTCGAGCAGCTGGTGCGCGCAGCCCCGGGTGCCTGATCCGCGCCAGATCGGCAGGATCAGGCAATCCTTCGTCAGTATCCTGCTACCGCCTGGCGCGCCCGGACTCCTATGATGGATTCATCGTTCACGAGGAGTCCAGCCATGAAAACCATAGCCACCATCTATATCGACGGCCAGTTCGTTACCCCGCACGGACGCGAGCCGCTCGTCCTGCTCGACCCCGCCACGGAGCGCGAGACGACGACCGTGATCCTGGCCGACGACGTCGACGCGCAGCGCGCGATCGCGGCCGCGAAGGCGGCGTTTCCGGCCGTGGCGCGCACGACGCGCGAGGAACGCATGGCATGGCTGCAGCGCCTGCACGACGCCGTCGCCGCGGCGGAACCGGACATCATCGACGTGATGGTCACAGAATACGGCGGCACGACGGCGATGGCGACGGGCACCGCGCGCCGCGCCGCCGCGTCGTTTGCGATCGCGCGCCGCCTGCTGGCCGAGTATCCGTTCGAGCGCGAGGTCGGCGGTGCGCGCGTGACGATGGTGCCGCATGGCGTCGTCGGCATGATCACGCCGTGGAATGCGAGCATCGGGTTCATCGCGAGCAAGCTGGCGATGGCGATCGCCGCCGGCAGCACGGCCGTCATCAAGCCCAGCGAACTGAGTGCCGCGCAGACGGAACTCATCACGCGCGTGATGCATGGCGCGGGCCTGCCGCCGGGTGTCTTCAACATCGTCACCGGCCGCGGCGACGTGGTCGGCGCGGCGATCACGCGCCATCCCGACATCGCCAAGATCTCGTTCACCGGTTCGACGGCCGTCGGCAAGGCAATCGCGCGCGGCGCCGTCGACACCATGAAGCGGGTGACGCTGGAACTGGGCGGCAAATCGCCGACGGTGCTCCTCGACGATGCGGACTTCGCGAAGGCGATGCCGCTGGCGGCACAGGCCGCGGTGATGAACAGCGGGCAGGCGTGCATCGCCGGCACGCGCCTGCTGGTGCCCGAGAGCCGCGTCGGCGAAGCGCATGAGCTGGCGGTGCGCGCCTTTCGCGACCTGGTCGTCGGTCCGACCCGCGACCCGCGCGTGAGCGTGGGGCCGATGGTCACGCGCACGCAGTACGAGCGGGTGCAGGCGTATATCCGCAAGGGGATCGAGGAGGGCGCGACGTTGTTGACGGGCGGTCCCGGCCGGCCGGAAGGACTGGAGCACGGTTACTTCGTGCGGCCGACCGTGTTCGGCCACGTCCGCAACGACATGACCGTCGCGCGCGACGAGATCTTCGGGCCGGTCCTGTCCATCATCCCTTATCGCGACGACGACGATGCCATCGCCATCGCCAACGATACGCCATATGGCCTGCATGCCTATGTGTTCGGTGCGGACCTGGCGCGCGCGAACCGCGTCGCAGCAAGCATCCAGGCCGGGCGCGTGTTCGTGAATGGATTGTATGATGCACCGGAGGCGCCGTTCGGCGGCTTCAAGCAGTCCGGCCTGGGGCGCGAGTTCGGCGTCTTCGGCCTGGAGACTTATCTCGAACCCCAAGCCATCATGGGCCATGACAAACGACTCTGAGTCCAACCTCCTCGGCCAGTTGCGCAGCCTGGCCGACAAGGCGATGCGCGGCGCCGGCCCCGGTGTCCTCGATCTCGCCACCGATCTGCCCTGGCTCTGGCTCGTGCGCCGGCCCGCGCCGACGCCGGCCGGGCGCGGGATCCTGTCGCCGTCCGTCTGCCTGCTGGTGCAGGGCGAGAAGGAGATGCTCGTCGGCCAGCGGGTGCTGCGCTACGGCCCCGGATGTTATGTGCAGGCGGGGGCGGCGATGCCCGTATCGGGCCAGGTGACGCGAGCGAGCGAGGCCGCGCCGTACTACGGCATCCGCGTCGACATCGATCCCAAGGAAGTGGCGGCGTTCGTGCTGGAGATGCGGCTGCAGCTGGCGGCGAACGACGCCGACCCGCCCGCGATCACGGTCGAGCGCGCGGACGAGGCCATGCTGGAAGTGTTCGTGCGTCTCCTGCGCCTGCTCGAGCGGCCGCGCGACCTGGCCGTGCTGGGCCGCCTGCTCAAGCAGGAGCTGATCTACCATCTCGTCACGGCGCCGGGCGGGGCGACATTGAGCCGCGGGGTGGCAGGCGGGCAGCGCGAACGTGCCGTGGGCGAGGCGATTCACTGGATCCGCACGCATTACAACGAGCCCCTGAGCATCGACGCGCTGGCGCGCACGGTGCACATGAGTCCTTCGGTGCTGCACCGGCGCTTCAAGGCGGCGACCGTGATGAGCCCCTTGCAGTACCAGAAGCAGGTGCGCCTGCTCGAGGCGCGCAAGATGCTGATGAGCGGCGATGTCGAGGCGGCGAGCGTCGCGTTTGAGGTCGGGTATGAAAGTCCGTCGCAGTTCAGCCGCGAGTACCGCCGGCTGTTCGGCGCGCCGCCGTTGAAGGATGCGGAGCAGCTGCGGCGCCAGCCCGCGGCTGCCCAGCCTTAGCGGCAAGGAGAACATGATGATCGAAGCGGACCTGGTCCTGGACGACGGCCACATATTGCATTTCTACGACCAGGGGCCGTCCGATGGCGCCGGTCTCGCGGTCTTCTGGCTGCACGGTACACCGAATATCGGTCCGCCACCCGCGCCGCTGTTCGCCGATGCCGCCCGCCTCGGATTGCGTTGGATCGGCTACGACCGGCCCGGCTATGGCGGCTCGACGCCGCGCGAAGGCCGCGACGTGGCCTCGGCCGCGCGCGACGTCGTCCGTATCGCCGACCGGCTGGGCATCGACCGCTTCGCCGTGATGGGGCACTCCGGCGGCGGCCCTCATGCGCTGGCCTGCGCCGCGCTTCTGCCCGGACGCGTGCTGGCGGCGGTGGGCATCGCCGGTCTCGCACCCTATGGCGCCGAGGGACTCGACTGGTTTGCGGGCATGCGGCCGTCCGGCGAGGCCGGTCTGCGCGCGGCCCACGCGGGACGGGCGACCAAGGCCGAGTACGAGGCATCGTGCCCGGCATTCGACCCTGCGCTGTTCACCGAGCGCGACCGGGCTGCCTTGTCGGGGCAGTGGGCCTGGTTCGACAGCGTCGTTGGTCCGGCGATGGCCGGCGGGCCCGGTGGATTGATCGACGACGACATCGCCTACGTCACGCCCTGGGGTTTCGATTGCGCGCAGATAGCGCGGCCGGTGCTCCTGTTGCATGGGGACGAGGATCGCATGGTGCCCAGGCAGCACGGAGAATGGCTGGCGCGGCACTGTCCCGCGGCCGAGCTGTGGTTGCGGCCCGGGGACGGGCATATCTCCGTGTTGAGTGCCGCACCGCGTGCGCTGGAGTGGCTGAGGACGCAGATGTAGGTCCTCGTCGGATTTTTGCTACTGCTGGGCTTGCAGGACGGAATGGCGGTTGCTATACTGCGCGTCCGCTTCACGGCACGGTTGAAATCCCAAGGAAATCAATGTGTTAACGTTGCAGTGCCGAGTTCGGTGTTGCAGCGAAGCGAAAAGAGAAGTTGACGAACATCGCGAAACACTGCATAATCTCACTTCTCTGCTGCTGACGAACAAAACGATTCGCAGATGCAGCAAGGCAGTACCGAATACAGTTCTTTAACAATCAACAGTCGATAAGTGTGGGCGTTTGATGAGGTGCCAGCATCCTTCGGGATGCTGAATGCTTAAATTATCAAATGTTCACACAAAAGAAATACGTTGCTCAGCAATGAGTAACGGTCAGTATTTTGAGTGAGCGATCTGCTGCGAAAGCAGCAAAAACAGAGATTAAACTGAAGAGTTTGATCCTGGCTCAGATTGAACGCTGGCGGCATGCTTTACACATGCAAGTCGAACGGCAGCGCGGGGCAACCTGGCGGCGAGTGGCGAACGGGTGAGTAATATATCGGAACGTACCCAAGAGTGGGGGATAACGTAGCGAAAGTTACGCTAATACCGCATACGATCTAAGGATGAAAGTGGGGGACCTTCGGGCCTCATGCTCCTGGAGCGGCCGATATCTGATTAGCTAGTTGGTGAGGTAAAGGCTCACCAAGGCGACGATCAGTAGCTGGTCTGAGAGGACGACCAGCCACACTGGGACTGAGACACGGCCCAGACTCCTACGGGAGGCAGCAGTGGGGAATTTTGGACAATGGGCGCAAGCCTGATCCAGCAATGCCGCGTGAGTGAAGAAGGCCTTCGGGTTGTAAAGCTCTTTTGTCAGGGAAGAAACGGTTCTGGATAATACCTGGAGCTAATGACGGTACCTGAAGAATAAGCACCGGCTAACTACGTGCCAGCAGCCGCGGTAATACGTAGGGTGCAAGCGTTAATCGGAATTACTGGGCGTAAAGCGTGCGCAGGCGGTTTTGTAAGTCTGTCGTGAAAGCCCCGGGCTTAACCTGGGAATTGCGATGGAGACTGCAAGGCTTGAATCTGGCAGAGGGGGGTAGAATTCCACGTGTAGCAGTGAAATGCGTAGAGATGTGGAGGAACACCGATGGCGAAGGCAGCCCCCTGGGTCAAGATTGACGCTCATGCACGAAAGCGTGGGGAGCAAACAGGATTAGATACCCTGGTAGTCCACGCCCTAAACGATGTCTACTAGTTGTCGGGTCTTAATTGACTTGGTAACGCAGCTAACGCGTGAAGTAGACCGCCTGGGGAGTACGGTCGCAAGATTAAAACTCAAAGGAATTGACGGGGACCCGCACAAGCGGTGGATGATGTGGATTAATTCGATGCAACGCGAAAAACCTTACCTACCCTTGACATGTCAGGAACCTCCGAGAGATTGGAGGGTGCCCGAAAGGGAGCCTGAACACAGGTGCTGCATGGCTGTCGTCAGCTCGTGTCGTGAGATGTTGGGTTAAGTCCCGCAACGAGCGCAACCCTTGTCATTAGTTGCTACGAAAGGGCACTCTAATGAGACTGCCGGTGACAAACCGGAGGAAGGTGGGGATGACGTCAAGTCCTCATGGCCCTTATGGGTAGGGCTTCACACGTCATACAATGGTACATACAGAGGGCCGCCAACCCGCGAGGGGGAGCTAATCCCAGAAAGTGTATCGTAGTCCGGATCGCAGTCTGCAACTCGACTGCGTGAAGTTGGAATCGCTAGTAATCGCGGATCAGCATGTCGCGGTGAATACGTTCCCGGGTCTTGTACACACCGCCCGTCACACCATGGGAGCGGGTTTTACCAGAAGTAGGTAGCTTAACCGCAAGGAGGGCGCTTACCACGGTAGGATTCGTGACTGGGGTGAAGTCGTAACAAGGTAGCCGTATCGGAAGGTGCGGCTGGATCACCTCCTTTCTAGAGTGGCACTACGAGCGCAAGCTCGATCATCAAGCGTCCACGCTTATCGACTGTTTAAAGTTAAACGAGAAGAGTTTTCGGGGCTGTAGCTCAGCTGGTTAGAGCACCGTGTTGATAACGCGGGGGTCGTTGGTTCGAGTCCAACCAGCCCTACCAGGGCTATCAAACGAAAGTAAAAACCTACTTTCGTTTGGAACTGCGTTAGCTAAAAATGCCCGGCGAAGCCGAATCATTTTTAGATGGCAAAAGCCACAACGGGGGATTAGCTCAGCTGGGAGAGCACCTGCTTTGCAAGCAGGGGGTCGTCGGTTCGATCCCGTCATCCTCCACCAACTCTTGTTCACTGCATTTATCCAAGCCCAGCGAAGCTGAGTTTCGATAAGTGTAGTTCTCGTTCTTTAACAATCTGGAAGAAGTAAAGTTTTCTTTAAGCGTGTAGTTGATCCAACGATCAAATGCACACTTAGGGTAGAAAATCTGTATGTATCAACAAACAAAGTAAGCTGAACTCTTGTCGATATGACGTTCCCTGATACTCATACAGGGGCCAACGTTATAGGGACAAGTGAATAAGTGCACATGGTGGATGCCTTGGCGATTACAGGCGATGAAGGACGTAGTAGCTTGCGATAAGCTGCGGGGAGTGAGCAAACACACTTTGATCCGCAGATTTCCGAATGGGGAAACCCGGCCTTTTAGGTCATCGCATACTGAATACATAGGTATGCGAAGCGAACGCGGCGAACTGAAACATCTAAGTAGCTGCAGGAAAAGAAATCAACCGAGATTCCCAAAGTAGTGGCGAGCGAAATGGGAAGAGCCTTGTACGTGATAGTCGACTGGATAGTGGAACAGCCTGGAAATGCTGGCCATAGAGGGTGATAGCCCCTTACACGAAATCCGGACGGTGGTACTAAGCGTACGACAAGTAGGGCGGGACACGAGAAATCCTGTCTGAATATGGGGGGACCATCCTCCAAGGCTAAATACTCGTAATCGACCGATAGTGAACCAGTACCGTGAGGGAAAGGCGAAAAGAACCCCGGGAGGGGAGTGAAATAGATCCTGAAACCGTGTGCATACAAACAGTCGGAGCCTCTTCGTGGGGTGACGGCGTACCTTTTGTATAATGGGTCAGCGACTTACATTCAGTGGCGAGGTTAACCGAATAGGGGAGCCGTAGAGAAATCGAGTCCGAACAGGGCGACAGTCGCTGGGTGTAGACCCGAAACCAGGTGATCTACCCATGGCCAGGATGAAGGTGCGGTAACACGCCCTGGAGGTCCGAACCCACTAATGTTGAAAAATTAGGGGATGAGCTGTGGGTAGGGGTGAAAGGCTAAACAAACCTGGAAATAGCTGGTTCTCTCCGAAAACTATTTAGGTAGTGCCTCAAGTATCACCACCGGGGGTAGAGCACTGTTATGGCTAGGGGGTCATTGCGACTTACCAAACCATTGCAAACTCCGAATACCGGTGAGTGCGAGCTTGGGAGACAGACGTCGGGTGCTAACGTCCGGCGTCAAGAGGGAAACAACCCAGACCGCCAGCTAAGGTCCCAAAGATTGGCTAAGTGGAAAACGAAGTGGGAAGGCTAAAACAGTCAGGATGTTGGCTTAGAAGCAGCCATCATTTAAAGAAAGCGTAATAGCTCACTGATCGAGTCGTCCTGCGCGGAAGATGTAACGGGGCTAAGCCAGTCACCGAAGCTGCGGATATCTTTCTGATGCTTGCATCATGATCGATATGGTAGGAGAGCGTTCCGTAAGCCTGAGAAGGTGTCTTGTAAAGGATGCTGGAGGTATCGGAAGTGCGAATGCTGACATGAGTAGCGATAAAGAGGGTGAAAAGCCCTCTCGCCGAAAGCCCAAGGTTTCCTGTTCAACGTTCATCGGAGCAGGGTGAGTCGGCCCCTAAGGCGAGGCAGAGATGCGTAGCTGATGGGAAGCAGGTTAATATTCCTGCACCGTCGTATGATGCGATGGGGGGACGGATCGCGGAAGGTTGTCCAACTGTTGGAATAGTTGGTTTTTGACTCATAGAAGGTGCTTAGGCAAATCCGGGCACGTAATTCAAGGGGTCGAGACGGGTGTCCTTGCGACACGAAGCAATCGGAAGTGGTTCCAAGAAAAGCCTCTAAGCTTCAGTCATACGAGACCGTACCGCAAACCGACACAGGTGGGCGAGATGAGTATTCTAAGGCGCTTGAGAGAACTCGGGAGAAGGAACTCGGCAAATTGGTACCGTAACTTCGGGATAAGGTACGCCCCGGTAGCTTGACTGCTTTACTGCAGAAGGGTGAAAGGGTTGCAATAAACTGGTGGCTGCGACTGTTTAATAAAAACACAGCACTCTGCAAACACGAAAGTGGACGTATAGGGTGTGACGCCTGCCCGGTGCTGGAAGATTAAATGATGGGGTGCAAGCTCTTGATTGAAGTCCCAGTAAACGGCGGCCGTAACTATAACGGTCCTAAGGTAGCGAAATTCCTTGTCGGGTAAGTTCCGACCTGCACGAATGGCGTAACGATGGCCACACTGTCTCCTCCCGAGACTCAGCGAAGTTGAAATGTTTGTGATGATGCAATCTACCCGCGGCTAGACGGAAAGACCCCATGAACCTTTACTGTAGCTTTGCATTGGACTTTGAACCAATCTGTGTAGGATAGGTGGGAGGCTTTGAAGCGGGGACGCCAGTTCTCGTGGAGCCAACCTTGAAATACCACCCTGGTTCGTTTGAGGTTCTAACCTTGGCCCGTAATCCGGGTCGGGGACAGTGCATGGTAGGCAGTTTGACTGGGGCGGTCTCCTCCTAAAGTGTAACGGAGGAGTTCGAAGGTACGCTAGGTACGGTCGGACATCGTGCTAATAGTGCAATGGCATAAGCGTGCTTAACTGCGAGACCGACAAGTCGAGCAGGTACGAAAGTAGGACATAGTGATCCGGTGGTTCTGTATGGAAGGGCCATCGCTCAACGGATAAAAGGTACTCTGGGGATAACAGGCTGATTCCTCCCAAGAGTTCATATCGACGGGGGAGTTTGGCACCTCGATGTCGGCTCATCACATCCTGGGGCTGTAGCCGGTCCCAAGGGTATGGCTGTTCGCCATTTAAAGTGGTACGTGAGCTGGGTTTAAAACGTCGTGAGACAGTTTGGTCCCTATCTGCCGTGGGCGTTGGAAATTTGAAGGGGGCTGCTCCTAGTACGAGAGGACCGGAGTGGACGAACCTCTGGTGTACCGGTTGTCACGCCAGTGGCATTGCCGGGTAGCTAAGTTCGGAAGAGATAACCGCTGAAAGCATCTAAGCGGGAAACTCGCCTTGAGATGAGATTTCCCGGAGCCTTGAGCTCCTTGAAGGGTCGTTCGAGACCAGGACGTTGATAGGTCGGGTGTGGAAGTGCAGTAATGCATTAAGCTAACCGATACTAATTGCCCGTACGGCTTGTCCCTATAACCTTGGCAGTCATTGCCAGTACAAGGGTTCAGCTGTTTGTTGACACAACAGATTAAAACTACTTCTTCCAGATTCAGGGTAGCGTCCACATGGACGATACCCGTACAAGTTATGCCTGATGACCATAGCAAGTCGGTACCACCCCTTCCCATCCCGAACAGGACCGTGAAACGACTTTGCGCCGATGATAGTGCTGCAACCAGTGTGAAAGTAGGTTATCGTCAGGCTAGTTATATGCAGAAGCCCGCTCAGTTGATACTGAGCGGGCTTTTTGCTTTCTAACGCACCTTCTTCAAATACCCACGCAAACCATGGGTCAACACCAGCGGAAAGACGCTGGCATGATCCTCGTCCGCAAACACTTCGAGCCTGCTTTTGAGGTTCGAATAGCGGTGCGATTTGAGTGCTGCGTCGAAGTCGCATAAATCCGCGACCATGTCCGCATTCTCTTCCGTGTGCGCCCGTTTCCGGTCCTTGCCGAGCGTCTCGCGTCCGCCGATACCGAAAAACACGGAGGCCGGCATATCGTTGTGTGTTTTTGCGTAATCCTGTTCGCGCTCGAACATCACGCCCTGGTCGAACCACAGCGAAGGACTGCCGAGGATGTAATGGTCGAACGTGCGCGGTTCACTCAGCAGCAACTGCAGGCCCAGCAGGCTGCCATACGAATGGCCGACAAAGATCTTGCGGTTCATGTCGGCCCGATAGTTCGCGGCGATCAGCGGAAAAACGTCGGCGGCGATGAAGCGCCCATAAGCCTGAGCCTCGCCAAACGCCGGCGTCCGGCCCGGCATATCGGCGGCATAATTCCCACGCCGCGGCACGGCCGGCGTGTAGTCGCGGCGGCGGCTGTACACGGGACTGTCGCCGTGCGCATACGACAGGCCGACGACGATCACCTCTTCCATGCCCGCATGCTTGGCCAGTCGCTGCGCGATGCCGCGCGCGACCGGGAATGCGTAATTGGCGTCGGTGATGAACAACACGGGATAACGCCGGCTCGACGAACGATACGAATCCGGCAGCGCAACGAACACCTGATAGTCGCGGTTCAGCGCGCGCGCATGCACGTCGCGCACTTCCGTTTCGTCGAGCACATACGGCGCAGGTGCCGCGGCCGTGGCCAAGCCGGACGCGAAGCAACACAACAACAAAAGCTTGCGGACGGTCGTCATGGGCGCGCCTCGGCCGCCAGTACGCCTTCCAGCCTGGTACGCGCGTTTGTCGCATACTTGCGGCACGCGTCGTGATCGACGAACGCCGCGTCCCCGAGCTCGGCCTGCTTCGCTTTCCGCTCCCACAAGTCGCTCCCTTCCGGATGGGCGCTCACGAGCACGTCGCAGTCCAGCCCATCGATAATCGCGATGGAGTGTTCGACGTCCGCCCGCGCATTCGGGTACAGCGGATTCCTGCTGAAGCTGCGGCCGTCCGCGGCCAGCGCATTGATGCTGTCCGCGTACACCATGTGCATCGTCTTGCCGCCTTCGTTCGACTGCCACGTCCAGCTGGTCGCACCCGGCGTGTGCCCTGGCGTGAAGCGCGCGGTCACGGCGAGCGGTCCGAGTTTTACGACCTCGCCATCGCGCACGGCGCGCGTATTGGCGACGGGGTCCATTGGCTGGAGGCCGGGATACTGCGCGTCGCGTTTGTCCGGCTGCCCGGTCCGCAGCACCTCGAGGGACGCCGGGCTAGCCAGCACCACGGCACCGCTCATCTTCTGCAGGGCGGCGATGCCGCCGGCGTGGTCGAAGTGCTCGTGCCCACTCAGGATGTAGTGGATGTCCTCGACCTTGAAGCCGAGTTGACGGATGTGCGCTGCGATCTGCGCGGACGCGCCGGACGGGCCGCCGTCAATGAGGATGTGACCGGCCGGCGACGTGATCAGCACGGCGCTGATGCCGCGGGTGCCGACGTAATACGTATTGCCGTAGACGGCGAACGGATCCTGGGATGCGTACCAGTCCGCCGCGCCGGCGCCAGCCGAAGCGGAAGTGCCGCCGAGCAGGAGGGCGGCGGCCAGGCGTATCGTGTTTTTCATGGGGTAGCGTGAGAGTTGATAAAGAATCGTGACTGCGCCGCCGATTCTGCAACCAGCCCGGCGCCACGGCCCGCGCTGCGTGACGAAACGCCGCTTCCACGTGATGAAGCGGCCGCCTGCGGTCTTCGGACAGGCAAGGCCGCTGCTATACTTTTCCGATGACGCAGCACGCCGACACGACCATCCCCCATCCCGCGATACCGCCTGCGGCCAGGACCATCGTCATCGTGGTGCTCTTGTGGACCGCGATCAGCGCGCTCGGCGCCTTGCAGACCTACAGCGACAACCTGCGCCTCGGCGTGGACAGCCACTATCCGTCCCTGCTGGTGACGTGGTTCGTCGAGTACGCGGTGCCGCTGATCGTCCTGAGCTCAGGCCTGAGCATGGCACTGGCGCGCTGGCCCGCCCTGATCGCCCGTCCGCACAACGTGCTTCTGCTGTTCGTCGGCCTCGTGCTCGTGTTCCAGCCCGCGCAATGGACGTATATGGCGTGGCTGCGCGGCTACCTGCACATTGCGAGTCTCGACGACGCGCGCCGCCTGCTGATGAAGATGCTGCTGGTCGGCTGGTTCTCGACCACCGGCACTTTTGCGGCGATCCTCGCCATCCATTACTGGCGCCAGGCGCGCGAGCGCGAACTGGCGTGGCAGCGCAGCCAGACCGACATGCTCAACCTGCGCCTCGCGCTGGAAGAACAACGCATGCTGGCCCTGCGCGCGCAATTCGAACCCCACTTCCTGTTCAATGCGCTGAATGCGATCAGCGCCCTCGTGCGCGAAGGCGACCGCACGCTGGCCCTCGGCGGCATCGGCCGCCTGAGCGACCTGTTGCGCTATGCGTTGTCGGCCAGCGTGCGCAACACGGTCACGGTCGCCGCCGAGCTGCAGTTCGTGCGCGATTACCTCGACCTGCAACGCCTGCGCTACGGCGACCGGCTGCAGGTGCGCATCGATGGCGAAGACCGGTTGCTGCACGACGTCGACTGTCCGCCGCTGCTGCTGCAACCGCTGATCGAGAACGCGCTGCGCCACGATCTCGATTGCCGCGACGGGCCGAGCGATATCCGCCTGTCCTTCGTGGCCGACGGCGAGGCCCTCACGATCCGCGTCACGAACCCCGCCAGCGCGCATGCGTCGCCCAATCCCGGCGCGGGGCTCGGACTGGCGAACACGCGCGAGCGGCTGCGGCTCATGCATCCCACCGCGTCGCTGCGCACCAACCTGCAGGAGGGCCGCTTCGTGGCTGAAGTGCGCCTGCCGCTGGAGCGGGAGTAAGCGATGACCGTGCGTTACCTGATCGTCGACGACGAGGCGCCCAGCCGCGCCAACCTGCGCCTGGCATTGGCCGCGCATCCCGACTGGCGGCTCGTGGCCGAATGCGACGGCACCGCGGCAGCGCGCGCGGCGCTCGCCGCCCAGGACGTCGACGTCATCTTCCTCGACATCCAGATGCCGGCCGAATCGGGGCTCGTGCTCGCGCGCGAGATCAGCCGCCTGCCTGCGCCGCCGCTGATCGTTTTCGTGACGGCCTACAGCGAACACGCGATCGACGCGTTCGAAGTCCATGCGCTCGACTACCTGCTCAAGCCCCTGAACGACGCGCGCCTGAGCCAGGCCGTGGAGCGCATCGGCGCCATGCTGGGACAACGCCAGCGCGAGGCGTATGGCGCGGCCTTGCGCGATTATGTCGACGCCGGCGCGGACCAGGCGAAGGCAATCCTGGAACGGATCAACGTGCGCTCGGTCGGCCGCATCGAACAGATCCTCGTGGCGGACATCCTGTGGATCGAATCGGCCGGCAATTACGTCGAACTGCACCTGGCCGGGCGTACGGTCCTGCATCGCATTACGCTGAACCGCCTCGAGACGCTGCTCGCGCCCGACGACTTCCTGCGCGTGCACCGCGGCGTGATCGTCCGGCGCAGCGAGATCGCGCGCCTGGATGCCGTCGGCGACGGCGGGTATCGGCTCACGCTGCGATGCGGCGCGGCCGTCGCCGTCAGCGAGCGTTACCTGGGCGCCTTGAAGTCCGCGATGTGACGAAGTGCCGTTTTGCCGGGACGGCCGCGCTGTCTGCGGACGGTCGTCGCTGCCTATACTGTCGCTCGTCACGAACGATCCGGAGAATGCTTTGCTTACCCTGTCACGTCCCACGCGATCCATCGCCATCGCATGCCTGTCCCTGCTGCCGCTGACGGCCGGCGCCGTCGATGCGGCCGCCGTGCGCGCAGCCGTCGACCGCGTCATTCAACCGCTGATGGCGCAGCACGACGTCCCCGGCATGGCGGTCGCCGTTACCGTCGATGGCCACGCGATGTTCTTCAATTACGGCGAGGCGTCGAAACAGGGCCATGTGCCCGTCACCGAGAACACGCTGTTCGAACTGGGCTCCGTCAGCAAGACCCTCACCGCGACGCTGGCCTGTCATGCGCAGGACCTCGGCAAGCTGTCGTTCGACGATCATCCCGGTGCCTACATGCCGCAACTGAAGGGCAGCGCGATCGACCGCGCGAGCCTGCTCGAACTGGGCACTTATACGCCGGGCGGTCTGCCGCTGCAATTCCCGGACGAGGTCGAGACGGATGCGCAGATGATCGACTACTTCCGCGCATGGCGCCCGGACGCGGCGCCCGGCACGCAGCGCCGTTATTCGAACCCGAGCCTCGGCCTGTTCGGACACGTAACGGCGCGCGCGTTGGACGTCGATTTTGCCGACGCCGTCGAGCGCCGACTGTTTCCCGCGCTGGGCCTGAAGCACAGTCATATCCGCGTGCCGTCCGGCGCGATGGGCGACTACGCCTGGGGCTACGACAAGACCAATCGGCCCGTGCGCGTCAGTCCGGGCGTGTTCGATGCGGAGACATACGGCATCAAGTCAAGTGCCGTCGACATGATCCGCTTCGTCCAGGAGAACATCGACGCGAGCGTCCTGCCGGCCCCGATGCGCCGCGCCATCGATTGCACGCACACGGGTTACTTCCGCATCGGCGATACGGTGCAGGGACTCGGCTGGGAACAGTACCGTGCACCCGTGACCCTGGCCGCCCTGCAGGCGGGGAATTCCACGAAGATGAGCAGCGAGCCGAATCCGGCCACCCGGCTGCAGCCGCCCCAGGCGCCGCCGCGCGGGACGCTGTTCAACAAGACCGGTGCCACGCGCGGTTTCGGCACCTATGTGTTGTTTGTGCCGGCATATCGCGTCGGGATCGTCATGCTGGCCAATAAGAATTACCCGATCCCGGCACGGGTGAAGGCCGCGTATTCGATTCTCGGGCAACTGGCGCCGTGATGCCGTCAATACGCGCCGATGCGACAAATCGCCCTTGCGCACTCGCCCGTGGTTTTGCTATAGTTCGCGTCCTGCTTCTGCAGCGCAAGAAAAGTTCAGCGAAATCAAGTAGTTGAGCCAGGCCGTTTGATAACGCCGCTTGTGTTGAAGAAAAAGAGGGGTTGACGAGTTAAGTGAAGCACGGCATACTCTCATTCCTCTGCTGCTGACGAACAAAACGATTCGCAAGTGCGGCAAGGCAGTACCGAATACGGTTCTTTAACAATCAACAGTCGATAAGTGTGGGCGTTTGATGAGGTGCCAGCATCCTTCGGGATGCTGAATGCTTAAATTATCAAATGTTCACACAAAAGAAATACGTTGCTCAGCAATGAGTAACGGTCAGTATTTTGAGTGAGCGATCTGCTGCGAAAGCAGCAAAAACAGAGATTAAACTGAAGAGTTTGATCCTGGCTCAGATTGAACGCTGGCGGCATGCTTTACACATGCAAGTCGAACGGCAGCGCGGGCGGGGGTAACCTCGCCTGGCGGCGAGTGGCGAACGGGTGAGTAATATATCGGAACGTACCCAAGAGTGGGGGATAACGTAGCGAAAGTTACGCTAATACCGCATACGATCCAAGGATGAAAGTGGGGGACCTTCGGGCCTCATGCTCCTGGAGCGGCCGATATCTGATTAGCTAGTTGGTGAGGTAAAGGCTCACCAAGGCGACGATCAGTAGCTGGTCTGAGAGGACGACCAGCCACACTGGGACTGAGACACGGCCCAGACTCCTACGGGAGGCAGCAGTGGGGAATTTTGGACAATGGGCGCAAGCCTGATCCAGCAATGCCGCGTGAGTGAAGAAGGCCTTCGGGTTGTAAAGCTCTTTTGTCAGGGAAGAAACGGTTCTGGATAATACCTGGAGCTAATGACGGTACCTGAAGAATAAGCACCGGCTAACTACGTGCCAGCAGCCGCGGTAATACGTAGGGTGCAAGCGTTAATCGGAATTACTGGGCGTAAAGCGTGCGCAGGCGGTTTTGTAAGTCTGTCGTGAAAGCCCCGGGCTTAACCTGGGAATTGCGATGGAGACTGCAAGGCTTGAATCTGGCAGAGGGGGGTAGAATTCCACGTGTAGCAGTGAAATGCGTAGAGATGTGGAGGAACACCGATGGCGAAGGCAGCCCCCTGGGTCAAGATTGACGCTCATGCACGAAAGCGTGGGGAGCAAACAGGATTAGATACCCTGGTAGTCCACGCCCTAAACGATGTCTACTAGTTGTCGGGTCTTAATTGACTTGGTAACGCAGCTAACGCGTGAAGTAGACCGCCTGGGGAGTACGGTCGCAAGATTAAAACTCAAAGGAATTGACGGGGACCCGCACAAGCGGTGGATGATGTGGATTAATTCGATGCAACGCGAAAAACCTTACCTACCCTTGACATGTCAGGAACCTCCGAGAGATTGGAGGGTGCCCGAAAGGGAGCCTGAACACAGGTGCTGCATGGCTGTCGTCAGCTCGTGTCGTGAGATGTTGGGTTAAGTCCCGCAACGAGCGCAACCCTTGTCATTAGTTGCTACGAAAGGGCACTCTAATGAGACTGCCGGTGACAAACCGGAGGAAGGTGGGGATGACGTCAAGTCCTCATGGCCCTTATGGGTAGGGCTTCACACGTCATACAATGGTACATACAGAGGGCCGCCAACCCGCGAGGGGGAGCTAATCCCAGAAAGTGTATCGTAGTCCGGATCGCAGTCTGCAACTCGACTGCGTGAAGTTGGAATCGCTAGTAATCGCGGATCAGCATGTCGCGGTGAATACGTTCCCGGGTCTTGTACACACCGCCCGTCACACCATGGGAGCGGGTTTTACCAGAAGTAGGTAGCTTAACCGCAAGGAGGGCGCTTACCACGGTAGGATTCGTGACTGGGGTGAAGTCGTAACAAGGTAGCCGTATCGGAAGGTGCGGCTGGATCACCTCCTTTCTAGAGTGGCACTGCGAGCGCGAGCTCGATCATCAAGCGTCCACGCTTATCGACTGTTTAAAGTTAAACGAGAAGAGTTTTCGGGGCTGTAGCTCAGCTGGTTAGAGCACCGTGTTGATAACGCGGGGGTCGTTGGTTCGAGTCCAACCAGCCCTACCAGGGCTATCAAACGAAAGTAAAAACCTACTTTCGTTTGGAACTGCGTTAGCTAAAAATGCCCGGCGAAGCCGGATCATTTTTAGATGGCAAAAGCCACAACGGGGGATTAGCTCAGCTGGGAGAGCACCTGCTTTGCAAGCAGGGGGTCGTCGGTTCGATCCCGTCATCCTCCACCAACTCTTGTTCACTGCATTTATCCAAGCCCAGCGAAGCTGAGTTTCGATAAGTGTAGTTCTCGTTCTTTAACAATCTGGAAGAAGTAAAGTTTTCTTTAAGCGTGTAGCTGATCCAACGATCAGATGCACACTTAGGGTAGTAATCTGTATGTATCAACAAACATAGTAAGCTGAACTCTTGTTGTTATGACGTTCCCTTCTCGTCTTTCCTTCGGAAAGACTGCAGGGGCCAACGTTATAGGGACAAGTGAATAAGTGCACATGGTGGATGCCTTGGCGATTACAGGCGATGAAGGACGTAGTAGCTTGCGATAAGCTGCGGGGAGTGAGCAAACACACTTTGATCCGCAGATTTCCGAATGGGGAAACCCGGCCTTTTAGGTCATCGCATACTGAATACATAGGTATGCGAAGCGAACGCGGCGAACTGAAACATCTAAGTAGCTGCAGGAAAAGAAATCAACCGAGATTCCCAAAGTAGTGGCGAGCGAAATGGGAAGAGCCTTGTACGTGATAGTCGGACTGATAGTGGAACAGCCTGGAAATGCTGGCCATAGAGGGTGATAGCCCCTTACACGAAATCAGACCGGTGGTACTAAGCGTACGACAAGTAGGGCGGGACACGAGAAATCCTGTCTGAATATGGGGGGACCATCCTCCAAGGCTAAATACTCGTAATCGACCGATAGTGAACCAGTACCGTGAGGGAAAGGCGAAAAGAACCCCGGGAGGGGAGTGAAATAGATCCTGAAACCGTGTGCATACAAACAGTCGGAGCCTCTTCGTGGGGTGACGGCGTACCTTTTGTATAATGGGTCAGCGACTTACATTCAGTGGCGAGGTTAACCGAATAGGGGAGCCGTAGAGAAATCGAGTCCGAACAGGGCGACAGTCGCTGGGTGTAGACCCGAAACCAGGTGATCTACCCATGGCCAGGATGAAGGTGCGGTAACACGCCCTGGAGGTCCGAACCCACTAATGTTGAAAAATTAGGGGATGAGCTGTGGGTAGGGGTGAAAGGCTAAACAAACCTGGAAATAGCTGGTTCTCTCCGAAAACTATTTAGGTAGTGCCTCAAGTATCACCACCGGGGGTAGAGCACTGTTATGGCTAGGGGGTCATTGCGACTTACCAAACCATTGCAAACTCCGAATACCGGTGAGTGCGAGCTTGGGAGACAGACGTCGGGTGCTAACGTCCGGCGTCAAGAGGGAAACAACCCAGACCGCCAGCTAAGGTCCCAAAGATTGGCTAAGTGGAAAACGAAGTGGGAAGGCTAAAACAGTCAGGATGTTGGCTTAGAAGCAGCCATCATTTAAAGAAAGCGTAATAGCTCACTGATCGAGTCGTCCTGCGCGGAAGATGTAACGGGGCTAAGCCAGTCACCGAAGCTGCGGATATGTGCTTGCACATATGGTAGGAGAGCGTTCCGTAAGCCTGAGAAGGTGTCTTGTAAAGGATGCTGGAGGTATCGGAAGTGCGAATGCTGACATGAGTAGCGATAAAGAGGGTGAAAAGCCCTCTCGCCGAAAGCCCAAGGTTTCCTGTTCAACGTTCATCGGAGCAGGGTGAGTCGGCCCCTAAGGCGAGGCAGAGATGCGTAGCTGATGGGAAGCAGGTTAATATTCCTGCACCGTCGTATGATGCGATGGGGGGACGGATCGCGGAAGGTTGTCCAACTGTTGGAATAGTTGGTTTTTGACTCATAGAAGGTGCTTAGGCAAATCCGGGCACGTAATTCAAGGGGTCGAGACGGGTGTCCTTGCGACACGAAGCAATCGGAAGTGGTTCCAAGAAAAGCCTCTAAGCTTCAGTCATACGAGACCGTACCGCAAACCGACACAGGTGGGCGAGATGAGTATTCTAAGGCGCTTGAGAGAACTCGGGAGAAGGAACTCGGCAAATTGGTACCGTAACTTCGGGATAAGGTACGCCCCGGTAGCTTGACCACTTTACTGTGGAAGGGCGAAAGGGTTGCAATAAACTGGTGGCTGCGACTGTTTAATAAAAACACAGCACTCTGCAAACACGAAAGTGGACGTATAGGGTGTGACGCCTGCCCGGTGCTGGAAGATTAAATGATGGGGTGCAAGCTCTTGATTGAAGTCCCAGTAAACGGCGGCCGTAACTATAACGGTCCTAAGGTAGCGAAATTCCTTGTCGGGTAAGTTCCGACCTGCACGAATGGCGTAACGATGGCCACACTGTCTCCTCCCGAGACTCAGCGAAGTTGAAATGTTTGTGATGATGCAATCTACCCGCGGCTAGACGGAAAGACCCCATGAACCTTTACTGTAGCTTTGCATTGGACTTTGAACCAATCTGTGTAGGATAGGTGGGAGGCTTTGAAGCGGGGACGCCAGTTCTCGTGGAGCCAACCTTGAAATACCACCCTGGTTCGTTTGAGGTTCTAACCTTGGCCCGTGATCCGGGTCGGGGACAGTGCATGGTAGGCAGTTTGACTGGGGCGGTCTCCTCCTAAAGTGTAACGGAGGAGTTCGAAGGTACGCTAGGTACGGTCGGACATCGTGCTAATAGTGCAATGGCATAAGCGTGCTTAACTGCGAGACCGACAAGTCGAGCAGGTACGAAAGTAGGACATAGTGATCCGGTGGTTCTGTATGGAAGGGCCATCGCTCAACGGATAAAAGGTACTCTGGGGATAACAGGCTGATTCCTCCCAAGAGTTCATATCGACGGGGGAGTTTGGCACCTCGATGTCGGCTCATCACATCCTGGGGCTGTAGCCGGTCCCAAGGGTATGGCTGTTCGCCATTTAAAGTGGTACGTGAGCTGGGTTTAAAACGTCGTGAGACAGTTTGGTCCCTATCTGCCGTGGGCGTTGGAAATTTGAAGGGGGCTGCTCCTAGTACGAGAGGACCGGAGTGGACGAACCTCTGGTGTACCGGTTGTCACGCCAGTGGCATTGCCGGGTAGCTAAGTTCGGAAGAGATAACCGCTGAAAGCATCTAAGCGGGAAACTCGCCTTGAGATGAGATTTCCCGGAGCCTTGAGCTCCTTGAAGGGTCGTTCGAGACCAGGACGTTGATAGGTCGGGTGTGGAAGTGCAGTAATGCATTAAGCTAACCGATACTAATTGCCCGTACGGCTTGTCCCTATAACCTTGGCAGTCATTGCCAGTACAAGGGTTCAGCTGTTTGTTGAGACAACAGATTAAAACTACTTCTTCCAGATTCAGGGTAGCGTCCACATGGACGATACCCGTACAAGTTATGCCTGATGACCATAGCAAGTCGGTACCACCCCTTCCCATCCCGAACAGGACCGTGAAACGACTTTGCGCCGATGATAGTGCTGCAACCAGTGTGAAAGTAGGTTATCGTCAGGCTAGTTATATGCAGAAGCCCGCTCAGTTGATACTGAGCGGGCTTTTTGCTTTTTCAGGCACAATGCCTCTGCAAGCTTGTTAATTCAACCAGACAGGGAGCCTATGAACGAGCGGACCGCACGCGATGTCGTCCTGATGCGCGCCATCGAAACCGCCGACGCCCAGCGCGAGATCCTTTCCGAGGACGATCGCGTGTACGCCAGCCGCAGCGCGCGCGAGCTGGCGCACTGGCAGGCCGCCGAAGGCAAGAGCGAGCCCAGGCTCGACCACTTCCTCGGCCAGCGCGCGGAACTGATCCTCAAACGCCTGGCCGAGCGCACGCCGGCGTTTGCCGCCTTCCGTCAACGGCGCAGCGTGATGCCCGTGCTGGCCGTGCTGCTGCCCATCGTCGGTTTCCTGGCCGGCGCGGGACTCGACCGCATTGGCAATCCACACCGTGTCGACCTGCTGTCGGCGCCCCTGCTGTTGATCCTCGCGTGGAACCTGATCGTGTATCTCGCCCTGATCGTGTGGGCCCTCGTGCCGTCGAAGCGGACCGGCTGGGCGAGCCCGCGGCTGCTGCGCCGTCTGTCCGTCGGCAAGGCGGCGCTGCCGCGCAAGCTGCCGGCGCCGCTCGCCGCCGGCATCGCGCAATACTTCACGGACTGGGCGCAGCTGACCGCCAAGCTCACGCACCTGCGTCTTGGGCGCACGATACACCTGGCGGCGGCCGCGTTCGCGCTCGGTGCGATCGCCTCGCTGTATGCGCGCGGCGTGCTGACGCAGTACGCGGCCGGGTGGGAGAGCACCTTCCTCGATGCGCATCAGGTCCATGCGCTGCTGTCCTTCCTGTTCGCGCCCGCGCTGGCCGTGTTCCCGCTGCAGGGTTTTTCGCTGGCCGACGTCCAGGCACTGCATTTCGTGCAGGAGCCGTCACCCGCCGGCGGCGCGCGCTGGGTACACCTGTATGCCGCGACGCTGTTCCTCCTCGTCGTGCTGCCGCGCCTCGCGCTGGCCATCGTGTCCGCACTGCGCGCGCGCCGGCTCGCGCACCGCTTCCCCCTCGACCTCGGCCAGCCCTACTACCGATTGCTGGCCGATCGCGTCGGCGCGTCGGGACCGGCCGTGCTGCGCGTGGTCCCGTACAGCTTCACGGTCGACGAAGCGCGTCATAAAGGCCTGGCGGCCATCGCGGCGATGGTCCTCGGCGAGCAGGCGCAGTTGATGCTGCGGCCATCCTGCTCGTACGGCGAAGAACCGAAGGAGCTGCTGCGCGATGTGCGCCTGGACGATGCCGACGTCGCCGTCACGGCCGTCCTGTTCAATCTCGCGGCGACGCCGGAACGCGAGAACCACGGTGCCTTCCTCGACTACCTGGCACGCAATACGCCGCGCGGCATCGCCGTGCTGCTCGACGAATCCGGCCTGGTGGGGCGCGGGGCCGTCGACAACCGCGTGGTGGAGCGCGTCGCGCTGTGGCACGAGTTCTGCCAGTACCATCACACGCGCGCGACCGTCGTCGACCTCCTGCATCCGGAGCGCCATCCGCTCGACCTCGGGTCCGGGCTCGCCGTGTCGGGTGCGGCATGAGCGAGCAACCCGTCGACATCCAGTTCGCGCTCGTCTCGCACACGAACAACGGCAAGACGACCCTGGCGCGCACGCTCATCGGCATGGACGTGGGCGAGGTGCGCGACGCCGCCCACGTGACCGTGTTCGCCGAAGCGCATACGCTGCAGACCAGCAGCGCGGGCGACCGCTTGCTGTTGTGGGACACGCCCGGCTTCGGCGATTCCGTCCGCCTGCTCAAGCGGTTGGCATCCGCCGGCAATCCGATCGGCTGGTTCCTGCGGGAGGTATTCGACCGCTACCGCGACCGGCCGTTCTGGCTCAGCCAGCAGGCGCTGCGCGCCGCGAAGGATGCGGCCGACGTTGTGCTGTACCTGGTGAATTCGTCGGAAGATCCGCGCGACGCGGGCTATCTGCCGGCCGAGATGCGGATACTGGAGTGGCTGGGCAAGCCGGTCGTCGTGCTGCTCAACCAGCTGGGGCCACCGCGGCCCGACGAGCAGGAACAGGCGGAGCAGGCGCGCTGGAAGGCGCATCTCGACCAGTTTTCCATCGTGCGCGACGTGCTCGCGCTGGACGCGTTCGCGCGCTGCTGGGTGCACGAGGACGTGTTCTACGAGCGTGTCGGCCGGGTGCTCGACGACTCCAAGCGCGACGGCTACGCGCGGCTGCTCGCCGCCTGGCAGGCCAGCAACGTGCAGCGCTTCCGCGCGTCGGTGGACCTCGGCGCGCAGATGCTCGCCGGCGCGGCGCGCGACAGCGAGGCAATCGCACAGGAAGGCAAGGCGGGCTTCCTGAAGTCGGCACTGAAAGCGGTCGGCATCGGCAAGGATGAACAGAAGCGCCAGGATGCCGCGATGGCAGGCCTCGTCGAGCGGCTCGAGCGGCGGATCGGCGACACGACAGTCGGCCTGCTGCGCCTGCATCGGCTCGACCCGGGCGACGCGGGCCGCATCAATGCCCGCGTGCGCGAAAACTTCGCGGTGCGCGCGCCCATCGACAAGGCGCAGGCGGGGCTGCTCGGTGCCGTCGTCTCCGGCGCCGCGACGGGACTGTCGGCCGACCTGATGGCCGGCGGCCTCACGCTTGGCGGCGGCGCGCTGCTCGGCGCGATCGTCGGCGCGCTCACGATGGCCGGCGCCGCCTGGGGTTTCAATACGACGACGGACCGCGACCGCCCGACCGTGCAGTTTGCCGATCCGTTCCTGCGCACGCTCCTCGTCGGCAGCGTGTTGCGCTACCTGGCCGTGGCCCACTTCGGTCGCGGGCGCGGCAACTTCGTCGAAGGCGAGGCGCCGCCGTTCTGGCAGGCCGAAGTCGAACGCAGCGTCGCGCGGCACGAGGCCGAACTGGCGCCGTTGTGGAAGGACGTGCGCGCCGCGCCCGATGCCGCGGCGGCATCGGCGGCCGTGCAGGCGCTGCTGGGCCGCGTGATCGTCGAGACGCTCGAACACCTGTATCCGGAAACGGCGGCGCGGGCGCTGGCGCGCGCGGACATGTGACACCTGTTGCAAATTGGGACAGGCGCGGCCCGCAAACCCCGGCGTAACGGGCCGCGGCGCATGGCACGCCGATTGCTCATGTAGGGATAGACCGATAAACCTACAGGAGACATCATGAAGCACACCATCCGCATCGCCGCCGGTGCCCTGGCGCTCGGCGCCGCCGCACTCACCTCGCTCTGGGCCAGCGCGCACGGCAACGTGATCCCGCAAGCCGTCGACACAACGGGCCTGCCCACGCTGGGCGACAAGTGGCGCGACGAGAATCCGTACCGCACCAACAAGCTCGCACTCAAGATCGGCTCGTCGGCCTACAACCAGAATTGCGCGCGTTGCCACGGGCTGGAAGCGGAATCCGGCGGAATCGCGCCCGACCTGCGCCTGCTCGATCGCGACTGCACCGGCATCAAGAACGAGACCAAGAAACAGGCCTGCTACAAGGAGACCGACAAGTACTTCCTGACCAGCATCCGCCACGGCAAGGTGCGCAACGGCGCCGTCTACATGCCGCCGTTCGAGGGCGTGTTCAATCAGGAAGCGATGTGGGCCATCAAGACCTACCTCGAATCGCGCCGCGCCGCGGATTGAGGCGGCCATGTCCACCCCGCTATCGCCATCGCGCCGCCGCGTGCTCGCGGCCGGCCTGTTGCTGGGTGCGGGCATCGCCGCACCCGGTGCCGTCCTCGCCGCGGATGCACCTGTGCTGCGCGAACCGGGCATCCTCAAAGTAGCCGTCTACAACGACCTCGCGCCGTTCTCCGACCACGGCCAGGGCATCGACGCCGACCTCGGCGCCGCGCTGGCCGGCAAGCTCGGATTGAAGCTGGCGCTGTTGCCGTTCAATGCCGGCGACGATCTCGGCGACGATCTGCGCAACATGGTGTGGAAAGGCCACTACCTCGGCTACGGACCGGCCGACGTGATGCTGCACGTGCCCGTCGACCGCATGCTGATGAATGCGAATCCGCAGGTCGAGATCTTCGCGCCGTATTACGTGGAGACCGTGCGGCTCGTGCGCAGCGTGCGGGCCATTCCACAGTTCGATGGCGTCGACGCGCTGGCCGGCAAGCGGATCGGCGTCGAGAAGGTGTCGATCTCCGGCATGGTGATGCTGGGCGAGGGCGGGGGACGCTTCCGTGAGCAGGTACACATCTACCCGACCGCGATCGAGGCGCTGGAGCAGCTGAAGGCAGGCGGCCTCGATGCGGTGCTGGCCACGCGCGCGCAGATCGAATCCGTGATGAAGGGCGATCCCGCGTTCCCGCTGCAGGACGTGCCGTTCGACCGCCTGCCGCGCGGCGGCTGGGCGATCGGCATGGCGGTCCGCAAGGACAATCTCGGCCTCGCGCGCCAGCTGCAGGCCGCGCTGAACGACATGGCGGCCAATGGCGAGTTGCGGACGATCTTTGCGAAGTACGGCGTGCAGGCCGTCAAGCCATGATGCGGAAGGCGGCTATTCCTCCGACCACAGCTTGCCGCCGGTGGCCCAGTGCTCGCGCTTGATTTCGTGGATCAGGATGTCGACGGATTCGGGCGAGCACTCGAGCGTCCTGACGGCGGCTTCCGTGACGGCCCGGACGAAGGCGCGCTTTTGTTCCGGCGTGCGGCCGTCGAACAGTTGAACGTTAATGGTCGGCATAGGGGTTCCTTTAATTACGGTAGCGGGGGCTGACCGCGTCCAGGCGGCGCAGCAGCGCAGGCCATTCGGGCACGCCTTCGGGCGCGCCATCGCCTCGCAGCTGCGCATGCGCGGTCACGCACATGGCCGCAGGCGGCTGGCGCAGCGGCACACCGGCCGCTTGCGCGCGCAACTGCACGTCGCAGGCGCGGTCCAGCGTTTCCATCAGCACGAACGCTTCCGGGATCGTGCGCCCCACGGTCAGGCTGCCGTGGTTCCGCAGCAGCATCGCAGGCCGGGCGCCCAGGTCGTGCACGAGGCGCGCCTGCTCGTCCGGCGTCATCGCGATGCCTTCGTAGTCGTGATACGCGAGCTCGCCGTAAAAGCGCAGCGCGTACGGCGACAGCGGCAGCAGGCCGCTTTCCTGCATGCCGACGGCGATGCCGGCCAGGTTATGCAGGTGCATGACGCAGGCCGCGTCCGGCCGCGCCTCGTGCACGGCCGCGTGCAGGCGGAAGCCGGACTGGTTCACCGGGGCGGCGAGCGGTCCGACGACGTTGCCGTCGCTGTCCACCTTGACCAGGTTCGACGCCGCCACTTCATCGAAGCGCATGCCGAATGCGTTGATCAGGTAGTGGCCCGGTTCGTCCGGCACGGCGGCCGAGATATGGGTGTAGATGCCGTCGTCCCAGCCGTACAGCGCGCATAAGCGGTAGCACGCGGCGAGGTCGATGCGGGTTTGCCATTCGGTGGGGGAGGGGTGGCCGCATGCGGTGCGGCCGGCTGTCGCGAGTCTGTCCATCACGCCAGCGTAGCAGGCATCGTGCACATCGGTCATATGCCTGCCTGCATAGACGCTATGCGTATCGCGTATTCAAAACTAGAACTGATACCGGACGCTGGCGCCCAGCACCCAGTTGCGTCCGGGCGCCGGCTCATAGTATCGCTTGTTGCTGTCGCCGACGATGACCGAGCCGACGTACGTGCGGTCGAACACGTTGTTCACGCGTGCGTACTCGCGCACGTGCCACGCGCCCAGCGCCTGCCTGGCCTGCACGCGCGCGTTGACGATCGCATAGCCCGGCGCCGGGATCGCGGCATTGGCGTCGTCCGGATACACCTTGCCGCCGGCGACCGTCTCCAGCGCCGCCTGCAGGCGGCCGTCCGCATCCTTCCACGCCAGCTCGCCGAACAGGCTCGTTCGCGGTACGCCCGGCAGGCGGTTGCCCTCGGCGACGCCGGTGAACGCCTCGTCGTAGATCGCGCGCAGCAGCGTGGCCGCCACGCGCGCGGAAAAGCCCGCGCGCAGGTCGGCGTCGAGCGACAGTTCCAGGCCCTGGCGCAACGTGGCGCTCGCGTTGCGGTAGCTGGTGCGGCCGCCGCTGGAACTGTCGACGACCAGCTCGTCCTGCGTGCGCACCTGGAACAGCGCGGCGTTCACGCGCACGTCCCGGCCGACGAGGGCCTTGGCGCCGGCTTCGAGTTGCGTGCTCGTCGCCGCGCCCAGGTGGTAGTTGAAGCCGCCGCCCGTGCCCGAGTAGAACACTTCGTTGAGCGTCGGCGTCTCGAAGCCGCGCGCCGCGCTGGCGTAGACGTTCAACGTGGGCGTGACCTTGTACAGGGCGCCCAGCAGCGGCGTCGTGTGGCGATAGTCGACGCTGCCGCCGTCGTTGCCGTTCGAGAGATAGTGGTCGGCGACGTCGAAGCTCACGCGGCTGTGGCGCAGGCCTCCCGTGAACACCCACGGTCCGCGCTCCCACTCCAGCTGCAGGTAAGGATCGACGTTGCGCACGTCGTCGTCTTCGTCGCGGCGCAGGCGGCCCTTCACGCCGAACGTCGTGTCGACGTAGTTCTCGTAACCCTTGCGCGCATCGTTCGATTTGCCCGCTTCCAGGCCGAGGGTCGTGCGCAGCAGTCCGTCGCCGAGCGGGCGCACCATCAGCCAGTTCGCGTCGACGCCGTAGAAGTCGCGGTCGAAATCGACCACGCCGCCCGAATGGCTGGCCGGCGCCTGGAACGCTTTCGAAAAGGACTGGTACTGGATTACGCTGCGGTTGCCGCCGTAGACCGTCACGTGCAGGCGATCGGTGCCGAATTTTTCATCCCACGACAGGCCGACCTGCTGGTGGTGGATGCTCTTGCGCGTGTCGTAGCGGTCGGCCAGCGTGCGTTTGGGCGTCTGCGTGTCGGTCGCGTCGATTTCGCCCGCGCGCGGGTCGCGCTGGAACGTGGCCCACGTCACGCCGAGCGGATCCTGCGTGTCGTCCTGGCGCAGGCTGCTCCCCGTCACCGTCAGCTTTCCCGTGGCCGACGTGTCGAACGTCAGCTTGGCATAGGCCTGGTCGCGCGTGGCGGCGCTGTGGGCGCGGTAGCCGTCCGTCTCGAAGCGCGAGCCGTCCAGCAGCCAGCCGAAGGCGCCCTGCTTGCCGCCCGCGTTGACGTCGGTCTTGCGCATGCCATCGCTGCCGGCGGCGACGTTCGTTTCGACAAACGGTGCGCCGTGCGGATCGCGCGTGAACAGTTGAATGACGCCGCCCGCGTGGTTGCCGTACAGGGCGGAGAAGGGGCCGCGCAAGACCTCGATGCGTTCGGCCATGTCGAGGTCGAACGTCGCGGCCTGGCCCTGGCCGTCCGGCATCGTGGCCGGCACGCCGTCCGCGATCAGGCGCACGCCGCGCACGCCGAACGCAGAACGGGCGCCGAAGCCGCGCGAGGAAATCTGCAGATCCTGCGCATAGTTCTGGCGATTCTGCACGACGAGTCCAGGCACGGCGGCCAGCGCCTCGGACGCGTTCACGCGCGGCTGGGCGGCGCCGATGCGGTCGGCGTCGACGACGTCGATGGCGGCCGGCAGGTCGAAGCTCGTGTGTTCGGCGCGCGTGGCGCTGACGACGACCACGTTCAGCGGCGCATCGGGTGCATCGGGTCCGTCGGGCGCTGCGGCGCAGGCCAGCGGGGCGGCCGCGAACAGCGCCGCAACAAAGTTCAAACGTGATTCCATCTTGTCTCCGTGTCGAATAGTCCGCCCTGTCATGCGGGCGCCGACTATCACGGCAAGCAATATACCTGCCAAGCCGGAAACCTGCTGCCCGCATGGCATGGCGCTTGCAATCCTGGCGGTATCGCATCCACACCTGAAAGGATCATCATGTCGCTCATCCGTTTCTCGTTCGTCCTGCTGGCGTTCGGCTGCGGCGCCGCGCAGGCCGCGCCCTTCGCCTACGTCCCCAACGAAAAATCCGGCAGCGTCAGCGTCATCGACACGGCCAGCAACGTGGCCGTGCGCCAGATCGCGGCCGGCAAGCGCCCGCGCGGCATCGCCGCCGATCCGCAAGGCACGCGGCTGTACGTGACGGACGCCGCCGCCAATGCGCTGCTCGTGCTGGACGCGGCCAGCGGCGCCCTGCTTGCCACGCTCCCCCTCGGCAGCTCGCCCGAAGGCGTGAATGCATCGCGCGACGGGCGCTGGGTCGCCGTCGCGGTGGAGGACACCAACAGCGTGGCGCTCATCGACGCGGCCGCGCGCACGCTCATCGCCGACATCCCGGTCCAGGGCAAGAATCCCGAGCACGCCGTGTTCAGCCCCGACGGACGCTGGCTGCTCGTCTCGGCCGAGAACGCGGAGCAGGTCGACGTGATCGACGTGGCCGCGCGGCGCCAGGTGGGAGCGATCGTCGTGGGCCTGCGCCCGCGCGGCATCGGCTTCAGTCCGGACGGCGCACGCGCCTATGTGGCCTGCGAGCTGGCCGGCGCCGTGTACGTGCTGGACCTCGAAACCCGGCGCAGCATCGCGACAATCCCGGCGGGGAGGAACCCGGCCGGCATCGTCGTCGCGCCCGATGGCAGGACGGTGTTCGTGTCGAACGGCGCGGACGGCAGCGTGATGCGCATCGACGCCGCCCGCAACGTGGTGGACGCCACGATCGCGGTCGGAAAACGGCCGTGGAACATGGCGCTCACGCCCGACGGCAGCCGGCTGTACGTGGCGAACGGGCGCTCGGACAGCGTGTCCGTGATCGATACGGCGGCGGGCAGCAAGACGGGCGACATCGCGGTGGGCCGGCTGCCGTGGGGCGTGGTGATCCGCTGAGCTGTTCAAGTTTGGGACACCTGTACCAGAAACGGCCGGCATCGGGCGGTCCGGCACGGCAAAAACAGGCGAAAGCGGGCTGGCACGGGGTTTGCGAAAGAAGGGATGTACCGAACGAATACCCAGCGCCGGCAACGGCGAATTCCAACTCATAGTGAAAGAGGATGACATGAATCTCGCGGACATCAGCAAACTCGGCGTCGCCAATCCGTTCCGCCAACGCTACGACAACTACATCGGCGGACGCTTCGTCGCGCCGACCAAGGGCGAGTACTTCGCCAACGTCACGCCGATCAGCGGCCAGCCATTCTGCGAAATCGCGCGTTCGACGGCGGAAGATGTCGAGCTGGCGCTGGACGCCGCCCACGCCGCCAGGGATGCATGGGCCAGGACATCGCCGGCCGACCGCGCCAACATCCTGAACCGCATCGCCGACCGCATGGAGCAGAACCTGCGGTTGCTGGCGACGGCCGAGACGATCGACAACGGCAAGCCGATCCGCGAAACGATGGCGGCCGATATCCCGCTCGCGATCGACCACTTCCGCTACTTCGCCAGCTGCATCCGCACGCAGGAAGGCGCCATCTCGACCATCGACGACCAGACCTACGCCTACCACTTCCACGAACCGCTGGGCGTCGTCGGCCAGATCATTCCGTGGAACTTCCCGATCCTGATGGCCGTGTGGAAGCTGGCTCCCGCGCTCGCCGCCGGCAACTGCGTCGTGCTGAAACCGGCCGAGCAGACCCCGGCCTCGATCATAGTGCTGGTCGAGCTGATTTCCGACCTGCTGCCGGCGGGTGTCCTCAACGTCGTCAACGGCTTCGGCCTGGAAGCGGGCAAGCCGCTCGCGTCGAGCAAGCGCATCGCCAAGATCGCCTTCACGGGCGAGACGGGCACCGGCCGCCTGATCATGCAGTACGCCGCGCAGAACCTGATTCCGGTGACGCTGGAATTGGGCGGCAAGTCGCCCAACATCTTCTTCGCCGACGTGATGGACGCGGACGACGACTTCTTCGACAAATGCCTGGAAGGCTTCGCGATGTTCGCGCTGAACCAGGGCGAGGTGTGCACCTGCCCGTCGCGCGTGCTGATCCAGGAATCGATCTACGAGAAGTTCATCGAACGCGCGCTGGCGCGCGTGGCGCAGATCAAGGCCGGCAACCCGCTCGACGAGGGCACGATGATCGGCGCCCAGGCGTCGAAGGAACAACTGGAAAAGATCCTGTCCTACCTCGACATCGGCCGCCAGGAAGGCGCGCAGGTGCTGGCCGGCGGCGAGCAGGCCAGGCACGACGGGGATCTCTCCGGCGGCTACTACGTGCGTCCGACCGTGTTCAAGGGCGACAACAGCATGCGCATCTTCCAGGAAGAGATCTTCGGCCCGGTCGTGTCGGTGACCACGTTCAAGGACGAGGCGGACGCGCTGCGCATCGCCAACGATACGCTGTACGGCCTGGGCGCCGGCCTGTGGACGCGCGACGGCAGCCGCGCCTTCCGCGTCGGCCGCGCGATCCAGGCGGGCCGCGTGTGGACCAATTGCTATCACCTGTACCCGGCCCACGCAGCGTTCGGCGGCTACAAGCAGTCGGGCATCGGCCGCGAGAATCACAAGATGATGCTCGACCACTACCAGCAGACCAAGAACCTGCTGGTGAGCTACAGCCCGAAAGCGCTGGGCTTCTTCTGATTTGCCCCGCCAGCGCCATGACATCCAATATCGAACGCGTGACTGCGACCCCCGCCGCGCTGGCCTTCATCGGCGAGCTGCGGCGGCACCACGGGCCGGTGATGTTCTTCCAGTCCGGCGGCTGCTGCGACGGCAGCACGCCGATGTGCTACGCCGCCGGGGAATTCGACCTCTCCGACACCGACGTCTATCTGGGCAACCTGGATGGGGCGCCGTTCTACATCGGGCTGGAGCAGTTCGGCTACTGGGAACACACCCAGTTGATCATCGACGTCGTGGACGGCAATGGCGGCATGTTCTCGCTCGATAACGGCACGGGCCGGCGCTTCCTCGCGCGCTCGCGCCTGTTCACGGACGAGGAGTGCGGCCAGCTGCGCGACCAGGCACCCGCACCTTAAATACATCAGTAGGGTGGGCTCCCCGAGCCCACGCGTAACGCTGGCGTCGCGTGGGCACAGGGTGCCCACCCTACAACGACAACAAAGGAGACAAAGCATGAAGACGAGATTGACCATCCTGCTCGCAGGACTCGCCCCCCTGGCGTTCCTCGCCCAGGCGGCCGACATCACCAACGCGATGCTCGAGAATGCATCGAAGGACACGAAGAACGTGCTGTCCTTTGGCATGGGCTCGCAGGGCCAGCGTTTTTCGACGCTCACCCAGATCAACACGAAGACCGTCGGCCAGCTCGTGCCCGCGTGGTCGTTCTCGTTCGGCGGCGAGAAGCAGCGGGGCCAGGAATCGCAGCCCGTCATCGCCAACGGCAAGATGTTCGTGACCGCGTCGTACTCGCGCATCTTCGCGATCGACCTCAAGACGGGCAACAAGCTGTGGAAGTACGAGCACCGCCTGCCGGAAGCGATCATGCCGTGCTGCGACGTCGTCAACCGCGGTGCCGCGCTGTACGGCAATCTCGTCATCTTCGGTACGCTGGATGCGCAACTGGTCGCCCTCGACCAGAACACCGGCAAGATCGCGTGGAAGGAAAAGGTCGACGACTACGCGGCCGGTTATTCGATGACGGCCGCGCCGCTGATCGCCAAGGGCGTCCTGATCACGGGCGTGTCGGGCGGCGAATTCGGCATCGTCGGCCGCGTGGAAGGCCGCAATCCGCTGACGGGCGATCTGCTGTGGACGCGCCCGACCGTCGAAGGCCACATGGGGTACCGCTACGACAAGGACGGCAAGGCCATCGAGAACGGCATCACCGGCACCGTCAACAAGAGCTGGCCGGGCGAGTTGTGGAAGACGGGCGGCGCATCGACCTGGATGGGCGGCACGTACGATCCGGCCACGGGCCTTGCCTACTTCGGCACCGGCAACCCGGCGCCGTGGAACAGCCACCTGCGTCCGGGCGACAACCTGTATTCGTCGTCGACCATCGCGCTCGACCCGGAGACGGGCCAGATCAAGTGGGCGTACCAGAACACGCCGAACGATTCCTGGGACTTCGACGGCGCCAACGAATTCGTCACGTTCGACATGAACGGCAAGCGCTACGGCGGCAAGGCCGACCGCAACGGCTTCTTCTACGTGATCGACGCGAAGACGGGCCATTTGCAGAATGCCTTCCCGTTCGTGCGCAAGATCACGTGGGCGAGCGGCATCGATCTGAAAACGGGCCGCCCGAACTTCATTGCCGCCAACCGTCCCGGCGATCCGACGACGGGCGACGGCAAGAAGGGCTCGACCGTCTTCTCCGCGCCGGCCTTCCTGGGCGCGAAGAATCAGATGCCGATGGCGTACAGCCCGCAGACCGGCCTGTTCTACGTGCCGGCCAACGAGTGGGGCATGGAGATCTGGAATGAGCCGATCACGTACAAGAAGGGTGGCGCTTACCTTGGCGCGGGCTTCACGATCAAGCCGCTGAACGAGGACTACATCGGCGCGCTGCGCGCCATCGATCCGAAGACCGGCAAGATCGTCTGGGAAGACAAGAACACGGCACCGCTGTGGGGCGGCGTGATGACGACGGCCGGTGGCCTCGTCTTCTACGGCACGCCGGAAGGTTACCTGAAGGCCGTCGACGCCAGGTCCGGCAAGGAGTTGTGGAAGTTCCAGACGGGTTCCGGCGTCGTCGCGCCGCCGGTGACGTGGGAAGACGGCGGCACGCAATACGTGGCCGTCGTGTCGGGCTGGGGCGGCGCCGTGCCGCTGTGGGGCGGCGAGGTCGCGAAGAAGGTCAACTTCCTCGAACAGGGAGGTTCCGTGTGGGTGTTCAAGCTCGCCACGAAGATCTGAGGATTTGACGATGTAATGTGTGTGGTCAGGGAGGGTTATGCATCGGCCGCGGCGGCGGCCGGCGTCAAGACCCTGTTTTGCGGCGGCTTCGGCCGCCGTTTTTTTATTTATATCGTTTATTCTGTTTTGTTTCGAACGGTCAAAACTGGAACACCTGATCCGATTCGTCACAGCAAAAACGCCGCCGCTCCCCGCTTTCCCCGTGTGCACGACCGGGCACGCAACTTGCCATCACTGTGGGTACATCGAATCGATGTGCTCACCACAACGAACAAGAAAGCGAGGAGACAAATGAAGAAGGTTCAGCTATTCACCGTCCTGGCGGCGATGACCGCATGCGCGCAGCAGGCGTGCGCGGTCGACCTGAAGGCCGGCGACTGGACGGTCAACGTCGGCGGCATCGTCAACGCCTATTACACGGCCGTCTCGTGCAGCGGCGACGCCGTCGGCGGCCTGGCGCTGGCCGGGAAGGCGCTCGGCTGCGGCGGCGAAGACCACCGCACCACCATCGGCAACGGTCTGCTGCCCAGCGGCCTCGTGACGTCGGTGGCGTCGACGCAGGGCGGCTACGACGTCACGGCCAAGATCGGCATCTACGCGGCCACGGCCACCGACAGCGCGATCGCGCAGAACAGCACGGTCGACGTGCGCCAGGCGTTCTTCACGTTCGGCCGCGCCGATCTCGGCACCGTCAAGCTAGGCCGCGACTACGGCATCTTCGGCGCCAACGCGATCCTGGGCGACATGACGCTCGTCGGCGCCGGCGCACCGGTGCAGGCCACGCAGCGCGGACGCGTCACCCTGGGCCACATCGGCGCGGGCTACAGCTACCTGGGGACGTACGGCCAGATCGTCTACAGCGCGCCGAAGAACGCATCCGGCATCGGGTTCGACGTCGGCGTGATGAGTCCCGTGTCCGACACGCCCGTGATTGCCGGTCCGCGCTACGCGACCCGATCGAGTCCTCAGGTGCAGGCGCGCCTGAGCGTCGAGCACGACGGCTTCAAAGCGTGGCTCGGCGCGAAGTCGCAGCGCTTCGAGTCCACGACGACAGGCGTCGGCGACCTGACGATGCACGGCTTCGAAGCCGGCGCATCGTGCCAGCTCGGCGCGGCCGGCCTGCTGGTCAATGCGCAGACGGGACGGGCGCTGGGCATCCTGTCCGACGCCGACCAGGGCGACGTCCGTTCGAAGAACTTCCTCGTGCAGGGAACCTTCAAGACGAGCGACGCGCTCAAGCTGGGACTGTCGTGGGGCCGCAGCGCCAATGACGACAATGCCGCCGGCACGGGCGGCCTGAAGTCGAACGCCAACCTGACCGCGGGCGCCTACTATGCGCTGAACAGCGCGATCACGCTGGTGGCCGAGATCGGGCAGACCCGTTCGAAAGGCTTTGGCGGCGCCACCGCGCGCATGAACGGCGGTTCGGTCGGCGGCATCGTTTTCTTCTGACGACGGCCATGCGCCCGCTCCGCCTCTTCATCTGCTGGATACTGGTCCATATGTCCGCGTCCGCGTCCGCGCATGCCGGTACGCTGACGCAGGCGGAGCTCGCGCGGCGCTTCCCGGCGCCGCTGACGGTCGGCGCAAAGGCGGCCGACCTCCCGGCCTGGCCGCTGTTCAAGCAGAACGGTACAAAGACGGAACTGGTCGGCTACGCGTTCGAATCGGCCGACCTGGCGCCCGTGCCGGGCTTCGCCGGCGTGCCGCCGAACCTGCTCGTCGTGATCGACCCGAAGGGGATCTTCCTCGACGTCGCCGTGCTGTCGCAACACGAACCCGTATTCATGGAAGGCCTGGGCGAGGCGCCGCTGCGCGCGTTCCTGCGCCAGTACCGCGGCCGGTCGCTGGCGCAGGGGATCACGGTCGGCGGGCCGGGGCAGCTTGACGGCGTGTCCAAGGCGACGGCGTCGGTCCGCATCATCAACCAGAGCGTGCTGTCCGCCGCGCTGAAGGTGGCGCGCGCCAAACTCGGCTTCGCCCAGGGCCGCGATCCGGGCCGCATCGGCCGCATTCGCCGCGACCGGTTCGAGCCGATGTCGCTGGCGGCCTTGCTGGATGCTGGCCTCGTGCGCCACGTGCGCGTATCGAATGCCGACGTCGAGCGGTTGTTCGCGGGCAGCGCCGGCGCCGGGCTGGATGCGCAGGCGCTGGCGGCACCGGGCGACGTCTTCATCGACGTCTGGATCGCCTGGGCCTCGGTGCCGGCCGTCGGCCGCAACCTGCTGGCGCCGCGCACGTGGCGCCGGCTGCAGGAGCGCCTGGAGCCGGGCGACCACGCGCTGCTCGTGATGACGGCCGGCCGCCACACGGTCACGGGCGACGACTTCGTGCGCGGCAGCGTCCCGCGCGGCATCGTGTTGCGCCAGGACCGGTTGCCGGTCGAGATGCGCGACCTCGACATCGAGCCGCGGCTGGCCGACGGCGTCGATCTGCCTGCCGGCGAGATGCTGCTGTTGCGCGTGATCGGCCAGGCCGGTCTCGATCCGGCGCGCGCGCTCGACCTGGCGCTGCCGGTCACGCGCAGCAAGGGTATCGTCTATCCCGAGCGCATCACGCGCGAGATCGCGTTCGGCTATCGCCTGCCGGCCGCTTACTACACGGCGCCGGACGAGGATGCGCCGGCGTGGCAGGCCAGCTGGAAGGCACGGCGCGGACCGTTGATCGTGCTGGGCGTGGCGCTGGCGCTGCTCGGCGCCGCGCTGTGGCAGCAGCGCTGGCTCGTGGCACACGCGCGCCGCTTCGCCTGGCTGCGCCGCGCATGGCTGCTGTTCACCGTCGGTTTCATCGGCTACGCGGTGCAGGCCCAGCTTTCGATCGTCAACATCACCGGCATCGTGCAGGCGCTGCGCGCGGGACGCGGCCTGGATTACCTGCTGTTCGATCCGATGACGGTCGCGTCGTGGGCGTTCGTGCTCGTCTCGCTGGTGGCGTGGGGACGCGGCACGTTCTGTGGCTGGCTGTGCCCCTTCGGCGCGCTGCAGGAATTCGCCGGACTCGCCGGACAAGCATTCGGATTGCCGCAACTGGCCGTGCGGCGCGTGCTCGATGCGCGCCTCAAGCGCGTGAAGTATGGCGTGCTGGCCGCGATCCTGCTGGCGGCCGTGTGGGCGCCGGCGTGGGCCGACAGGCTCGTCGAACTGGAGCCGTTCAAGACGGCGATCACCTTGACCTTCGTGCGGGCCTGGCCGTTCGTCGCGTATGCCGTCGGTTGGCTGCTGCTCGCGATGGTCGTCAACAAGGCGTTCTGCCGCTATCTGTGTCCGCTGGGTGCCGCGCTGGCGTTGCTGGGCCGCGTGCGCCTGCTCGACTGGATCCCGCGCCGTGCCGAATGCGGTACGCCGTGCCAGACCTGCCGCCACCGCTGCGGCTACAACGCGATCGCGCCCGGCGGCGCGGTCGACTACGAGGAGTGTTTTCAATGTATGGAATGTGTCGTTATCCACGCAAGCGACGCGCAATGCGCGCCGCGGATACTGGAACGCAAGCGGGCGCGGTCGATTCCGATCGTGCCGGTATCGGGCATCGTCGACAGGAGACCATGATGCACAGGAGGAGCTTCATCGCCGCCACGTTGGGCGGCATGGCCGGCGCCGCGGTGGATGCGGCCGAAGCCGACCAACTGCCGCTGCACAGCGGCGCCGCGCTCGCATTCGGTACGACGATCAGCATCGCCGTGCGCCATGCGGACCCGGAAACCGCGCAGCAGGCCATCGCCGCCGCGCTGGGCGAGGCGCGCCGCGTCGACGCCCTGATGAGCCTCCACCAGCCGCCGAGCCAGGTGTTCCGGCTGAACCGCGACAAGGTGCTGCACGGGCCGGACCGGCATCTGCTGACGGTGCTGGAGCATGCGCGTACGCTGTCGCGCCTGACGCAGGGCGCGTTCGACGTCACCGTGCAGCCGTTGTGGCGCGCGTTCGACGCGGCGCACGGCGTGCCGTCCGAATCCGAGCGCATGCGCGCGCAGCGTCTCGTCGGCTGGACGCACGTGCAGGCGGGGCTTGATCGCGTCGTGCTGGCGCGTCCGGGCATGGCGATCACGTTGAACGGCCTGGCGCAGGGGTATGCGACGGACCTGGCGCTGGCGGCGTTGCGCCGGCACGGCATCCGCCATGCGCTCGTCGACACGGGCGAATACGGCGCGCTGGGGCGGACGGACGGGCGGCGCTGGCGCCTGGGCATCCGCGACCCGCGCCACGAGGATGCGCTGGCGGCGAGCGTCGTGCTGGACGGCCGCTGCGTCGCCACGTCGGGCGATTACGCGTCCGCGTTCACGTCCGACCTGCGCCATCACCACATCTTCGATCCCGCCAGCGGCGATTCGCCGACGGAGCTCGCGAGCGTCACGGTGCTGGCACCGACGGGCCTCGAAGCGGATGGGTTGTCGACCGCGTTCATGGTGATGGGCGCGCGCCGTTCTCACGCGCTGGCGGCGCACCTGCCGGGCGTGGATCTGCTCACGATCGGCAAGGATGGCGCGCGCTGGAAGTCGTCCGGCTTTCCGGCGGCGTGAGGGCGGAGGTTATTTCAGGTGCGGCAGCTTGCGATAAATGGTGTTGCGCGAGACGCCCAGCGCGCGCGCCGTGGCCGAGACGTTGCCGCCGTTCGCCTCGAGCGACCTGACGATCGCGGCCAGTTCCATCTCTTCGAGGTTGGCGCCGGCCGCGATCACCTGCTGTGCGGCCGGTGCGGCCGCGGGTTCGGTCGCGGTCGTGGGGGCGGCGTGCGCCTCCGCGATATCGTCGAGGAAGTCGTCGGGCATGTGGCGCAGGCCGATTTCCTCGTCGTCGCCGGCCATGATCGCGGCCGTGCGCAGGAGGTTCGTCAACTGGCGAAAGTTGCCTGGCCATTTGTGGCGCCGGAACAGCCGCAGCACCTCGTCGGAGATCGTATGGCGGCTGTTGCCGCAGGCGTCCGTTTCGGAGGCGAGGATTTTCCTGACCACCGTTTCGAGGTCGGTGCGCTCGCGCAGCGGCGGCAGCTTGACCACGAGGCCGTTCAGCCGGTAGTAGAGGTCTTCGCGGAACAGGCCCTCGGCGATGCGCCGGCGCAGGTTGTGGTTCGTCGCGCAAATCAGTTCCACGTTGACGGGGATCGATTTGCCGCTGCCGAGCGGCGTGACCATCCGCTCCTGCAGCACGCGCAGCAGGCGCGCCTGCAGGGGGTAGGGCATGTCGCCGATCTCGTCGAGGAACAGCGTGCCGCCGTTCGCCTGCAGGATCCGGCCGACGGCGCCCTTCTTGCGCGCGCCGGTGAACGCGCCGTCTTCATAACCGAACAGCTCCGATTCGATCAGCGTCTCGGGGATCGACGCGCAATTGACGGCCACGAACGGCCCTTGCGCGCGCGGCGAATCGTTGTGGATGGCCTGGGCGAGCAGTTCCTTGCCGGTGCCTGTCTCGCCCATGATCAGGATCGGCACGTCGCGTCCGAGCACGCGGTTGACCTTGTCGATGACCTGTTCGAGCTGCGGATCGCCCGTGTTCAGGTAGCGCAGGCCGGACAGGCGCCGCGTCGCGGCCTTGGCCGCAGGCTGGGGGAGGGCGGCGGCTTGCGGCGCATCGTCGAACGCGCCGGTGAGCACGTGGACGCCGTTCGTCAGGCGCAGCTCCGCGCGGCCGCATACGCGCACGCCGTTGTGCATGCACAGGTCGAGGAGGCCGGGCGCCGCCGTGCGGTAGTGATCGTAAAGCGCCGAGACGGGGAGGCCGAACAGGGAGCTGAACGTATGGGCCTGCAGCGCGGGATACGAGAGGCCGAGCTGGAACAGGCCGTTGCGGTTGGCGGCGAGGAAGCGGCCGCCCGGGCTGAACGACGCGATCCCTTCCATCAGCGTGCCGATGAATTCCGGCCGCGTGTGGAAGTGCAGCGTGATCGCGTTCTCGAACGTCGCCGCGAACATCTGGTTCTCGATCATCAGCGCCGACATGCGCACGAGGGCCATCGTGTGCTTGTGGAAGCTGCGGCGGTCGCCGCTGACGTCCAGCACGCCGACCACGTTGCCGCGATGGTCCGTGATCGGCGCCGCGGAGCAGGTCAGGAAGTGGTTCGCCGAGAGGAAGTGCTGGTCGGCGTGGACCGTCGTCGGCGCCCGTTCGGCGATGGCGGTGCCGATCGCGTTGGTCCCCTTGCTCTCTTCGGACCATGCCACGCCCGGCGTCAACGCGACGCGGTTGGCCTTTTCCAGGAAGTCGGCATCGCCCAGCGAATGCACGATCACGCCCTGGGCGTCCGTCAACAGGACCATATTGTGCGTGTTGGCGATCTGCTGGTACAGCGTTTCCATCGCGGGTACCGCATGGCTGTACAGGAGGCGATTCTGTTCGACCAGGTGCGACAGGTCGGCGCCGGACATGGGGTTGAAGTCGGGCCGCGAATCGGGGCACAGGCCGAATTGTTCCGAACGTTGGTGCGAGATGGCGATCATGGAGGCCAGGTCGTCGCCGGGTACGCCAGGGACGAGCAGGCCCGCTGCGTGCTGGTAAGTCATTCCATGTCTCCTGTTTGGCCCTGGACGGCGGCTCTGTGCTGGGAATCGACTGTTCACTAATGTAGCACCTGTACCAGAACGGAACAATCGAATGCGTCCATATGTTCCGTCTGCGAGGTGCTTTGTTTTATGCAATACGTAGTAAGCAAGCGGGATGCCAGCTTTTTGTGCACGCAAAACAAGTCTTGCGCAGGAGCCCGGGGTTTTGCTATAGTTCGCGTCCTGCTTCTGCAGCGCACAAAAAGTTTAACTGAATCAACTAGTTAAGCTTGTCAGATCGATTACGTCGAGTGTGCTGCGGAAAAAGAGGGGTTGACGAGTTAAACGATGTGCTGCATACTCTCGCTCCTCTGCTGCTGACGAACAAAACGATTCGCAGATGCAGCAAGGCAGTACCGAATACAGTTCTTTAACAATCAACAGTCGATAAGTGTGGGCGTTTGATGAGGTGCCAGCAGTCACGTAAGTGCTGCTGAATGCTTAAATTATCAAATGTTCACACAAAAGAAATACGTTGCTCAGCAATGAGTAACGGTCAGTATTTTGAATGAGCGACATGCTGCGAAAGCAGCAAAAACAGAGATTAAACTGAAGAGTTTGATCCTGGCTCAGATTGAACGCTGGCGGCATGCTTTACACATGCAAGTCGAACGGCAGCGCGGGGCAACCTGGCGGCGAGTGGCGAACGGGTGAGTAATATATCGGAACGTACCCAAGAGTGGGGGATAACGTAGCGAAAGTTACGCTAATACCGCATACGATCCAAGGATGAAAGTGGGGGACCTTCGGGCCTCATGCTCCTGGAGCGGCCGATATCTGATTAGCTAGTTGGTGAGGTAAAGGCTCACCAAGGCGACGATCAGTAGCTGGTCTGAGAGGACGACCAGCCACACTGGGACTGAGACACGGCCCAGACTCCTACGGGAGGCAGCAGTGGGGAATTTTGGACAATGGGCGCAAGCCTGATCCAGCAATGCCGCGTGAGTGAAGAAGGCCTTCGGGTTGTAAAGCTCTTTTGTCAGGGAAGAAACGGTTCTGGATAATACCTGGAGCTAATGACGGTACCTGAAGAATAAGCACCGGCTAACTACGTGCCAGCAGCCGCGGTAATACGTAGGGTGCAAGCGTTAATCGGAATTACTGGGCGTAAAGCGTGCGCAGGCGGTTTTGTAAGTCTGTCGTGAAAGCCCCGGGCTTAACCTGGGAATTGCGATGGAGACTGCAAGGCTTGAATCTGGCAGAGGGGGGTAGAATTCCACGTGTAGCAGTGAAATGCGTAGAGATGTGGAGGAACACCGATGGCGAAGGCAGCCCCCTGGGTCAAGATTGACGCTCATGCACGAAAGCGTGGGGAGCAAACAGGATTAGATACCCTGGTAGTCCACGCCCTAAACGATGTCTACTAGTTGTCGGGTCTTAATTGACTTGGTAACGCAGCTAACGCGTGAAGTAGACCGCCTGGGGAGTACGGTCGCAAGATTAAAACTCAAAGGAATTGACGGGGACCCGCACAAGCGGTGGATGATGTGGATTAATTCGATGCAACGCGAAAAACCTTACCTACCCTTGACATGTCAGGAACCTCCGAGAGATTGGAGGGTGCCCGAAAGGGAGCCTGAACACAGGTGCTGCATGGCTGTCGTCAGCTCGTGTCGTGAGATGTTGGGTTAAGTCCCGCAACGAGCGCAGCCCTTGTCATTAGTTGCTACGAAAGGGCACTCTAATGAGACTGCCGGTGACAAACCGGAGGAAGGTGGGGATGACGTCAAGTCCTCATGGCCCTTATGGGTAGGGCTTCACACGTCATACAATGGTACATACAGAGGGCCGCCAACCCGCGAGGGGGAGCTAATCCCAGAAAGTGTATCGTAGTCCGGATCGCAGTCTGCAACTCGACTGCGTGAAGTTGGAATCGCTAGTAATCGCGGATCAGCATGTCGCGGTGAATACGTTCCCGGGTCTTGTACACACCGCCCGTCACACCATGGGAGCGGGTTTTACCAGAAGTAGGTAGCTTAACCGCAAGGAGGGCGCTTACCACGGTAGGATTCGTGACTGGGGTGAAGTCGTAACAAGGTAGCCGTATCGGAAGGTGCGGCTGGATCACCTCCTTTCTAGAGTGGCACTACGAGCGCAAGCTCGATCATCAAGCGTCCACGCTTATCGACTGTTTAAAGTTAAACGAGAAGAGTTTTCGGGGCTGTAGCTCAGCTGGTTAGAGCACCGTGTTGATAACGCGGGGGTCGTTGGTTCGAGTCCAACCAGCCCTACCAGGGCTATCAAACGAAAGTAAAAACCTACTTTCGTTTGGAACTGCGTTAGCTAAAAATGCCCGGCGAAGCCGGATCATTTTTAGATGGCAAAAGCCACAACGGGGGATTAGCTCAGCTGGGAGAGCACCTGCTTTGCAAGCAGGGGGTCGTCGGTTCGATCCCGTCATCCTCCACCAACTCTTGTTCACTGCATTTATCCAAGCCCAGCGAAGCTGAGTTTCGATAAGTGTAGTTCTCGTTCTTTAACAATCTGGAAGAAGTAAAGTTTTCTTTAAGCGTGTAGTTGATCCAACGATCAAATGCACACTTAGGGTAGAAAATCTGTATGTATCAACAAACAAAGTAAGCTGAACTCTTGTCGATATGACGTTCCCTGATACTCATACAGGGGCCAACGTTATAGGGACAAGTGAATAAGTGCACATGGTGGATGCCTTGGCGATTACAGGCGATGAAGGACGTAGTAGCTTGCGATAAGCTGCGGGGAGTGAGCAAACACACTTTGATCCGCAGATTTCCGAATGGGGAAACCCGGCCTTTTAGGTCATCGCATACTGAATACATAGGTATGCGAAGCGAACGCGGCGAACTGAAACATCTAAGTAGCTGCAGGAAAAGAAATCAACCGAGATTCCCAAAGTAGTGGCGAGCGAAATGGGAAGAGCCTTGTACGTGATAGTCGACTGGATAGTGGAACAGCCTGGAAATGCTGGCCATAGAGGGTGATAGCCCCTTACACGAAATCCGGACGGTGGTACTAAGCGTACGACAAGTAGGGCGGGACACGAGAAATCCTGTCTGAATATGGGGGGACCATCCTCCAAGGCTAAATACTCGTAATCGACCGATAGTGAACCAGTACCGTGAGGGAAAGGCGAAAAGAACCCCGGGAGGGGAGTGAAATAGATCCTGAAACCGTGTGCATACAAACAGTCGGAGCCTCTTCGTGGGGTGACGGCGTACCTTTTGTATAATGGGTCAGCGACTTACATTCAGTGGCGAGGTTAACCGAATAGGGGAGCCGTAGAGAAATCGAGTCCGAACAGGGCGACAGTCGCTGGGTGTAGACCCGAAACCAGGTGATCTACCCATGGCCAGGATGAAGGTGCGGTAACACGCCCTGGAGGTCCGAACCCACTAATGTTGAAAAATTAGGGGATGAGCTGTGGGTAGGGGTGAAAGGCTAAACAAACCTGGAAATAGCTGGTTCTCTCCGAAAACTATTTAGGTAGTGCCTCAAGTATCACCACCGGGGGTAGAGCACTGTTATGGCTAGGGGGTCATTGCGACTTACCAAACCATTGCAAACTCCGAATACCGGTGAGTGCGAGCTTGGGAGACAGACGTCGGGTGCTAACGTCCGGCGTCAAGAGGGAAACAACCCAGACCGCCAGCTAAGGTCCCAAAGATTGGCTAAGTGGAAAACGAAGTGGGAAGGCTAAAACAGTCAGGATGTTGGCTTAGAAGCAGCCATCATTTAAAGAAAGCGTAATAGCTCACTGATCGAGTCGTCCTGCGCGGAAGATGTAACGGGGCTAAGCCAGTCACCGAAGCTGCGGATATGTGCTTGCACATATGGTAGGAGAGCGTTCCGTAAGCCTGAGAAGGTGTCTTGTAAAGGATGCTGGAGGTATCGGAAGTGCGAATGCTGACATGAGTAGCGATAAAGAGGGTGAAAAGCCCTCTCGCCGAAAGCCCAAGGTTTCCTGTTCAACGTTCATCGGAGCAGGGTGAGTCGGCCCCTAAGGCGAGGCAGAGATGCGTAGCTGATGGGAAGCAGGTTAATATTCCTGCACCGTCGTATGATGCGATGGGGGGACGGATCGCGGAAGGTTGTCCAACTGTTGGAATAGTTGGTTTTTGACTCATAGAAGGCGCTTAGGCAAATCCGGGCGCGTAATTCAAGGGGTCGAGACGGGTGTCCTTGCGACACGAAGCAATCGGAAGTGGTTCCAAGAAAAGCCTCTAAGCTTCAGTCATACGAGACCGTACCGCAAACCGACACAGGTGGGCGAGATGAGTATTCTAAGGCGCTTGAGAGAACTCGGGAGAAGGAACTCGGCAAATTGGTACCGTAACTTCGGGATAAGGTACGCCCCGGTAGCTTGACTGCTTTACTGCAGAAGGGTGAAAGGGTTGCAATAAACTGGTGGCTGCGACTGTTTAATAAAAACACAGCACTCTGCAAACACGAAAGTGGACGTATAGGGTGTGACGCCTGCCCGGTGCTGGAAGATTAAATGATGGGGTGCAAGCTCTTGATTGAAGTCCCAGTAAACGGCGGCCGTAACTATAACGGTCCTAAGGTAGCGAAATTCCTTGTCGGGTAAGTTCCGACCTGCACGAATGGCGTAACGATGGCCACACTGTCTCCTCCCGAGACTCAGCGAAGTTGAAATGTTTGTGATGATGCAATCTACCCGCGGCTAGACGGAAAGACCCCATGAACCTTTACTGTAGCTTTGCATTGGACTTTGAACCAATCTGTGTAGGATAGGTGGGAGGCTTTGAAGCGGGGACGCCAGTTCTCGTGGAGCCAACCTTGAAATACCACCCTGGTTCGTTTGAGGTTCTAACCTTGGCCCGTAATCCGGGTCGGGGACAGTGCATGGTAGGCAGTTTGACTGGGGCGGTCTCCTCCTAAAGTGTAACGGAGGAGTTCGAAGGTACGCTAGGTACGGTCGGACATCGTGCTAATAGTGCAATGGCATAAGCGTGCTTAACTGCGAGACCGACAAGTCGAGCAGGTACGAAAGTAGGACATAGTGATCCGGTGGTTCTGTATGGAAGGGCCATCGCTCAACGGATAAAAGGTACTCTGGGGATAACAGGCTGATTCCTCCCAAGAGTTCATATCGACGGGGGAGTTTGGCACCTCGATGTCGGCTCATCACATCCTGGGGCTGTAGCCGGTCCCAAGGGTATGGCTGTTCGCCATTTAAAGTGGTACGTGAGCTGGGTTTAAAACGTCGTGAGACAGTTTGGTCCCTATCTGCCGTGGGCGTTGGAAATTTGAAGGGGGCTGCTCCTAGTACGAGAGGACCGGAGTGGACGAACCTCTGGTGTACCGGTTGTCACGCCAGTGGCATTGCCGGGTAGCTAAGTTCGGAAGAGATAACCGCTGAAAGCATCTAAGCGGGAAACTCGCCTTGAGATGAGATTTCCCGGAGCCTTGAGCTCCTTGAAGGGTCGTTCGAGACCAGGACGTTGATAGGTCGGGTGTGGAAGTGCAGTAATGCATTAAGCTAACCGATACTAATTGCCCGTACGGCTTGTCCCTATAACCTTGGCAGTCATTGCCAGTACAAGGGTTCAGCTGTTTGTTGACACAACAGATTAAAACCTACTTCTTCCAGATTCAGGGTAGCGCTCGAAAAAGCGATACCCGTACAAGTTATGCCTGATGACCATAGCAAGTCGGTACCACCCCTTCCCATCCCGAACAGGACCGTGAAACGACTTTGCGCCGATGATAGTGCTGCAACCAGTGTGAAAGTAGGTTATCGTCAGGCTAGTTATATGCAGAAGCCCGCTCAGTTGATACTGAGCGGGCTTTTTGCTTTGGCGCGCAGGACAATAAGGCCATCCGCTGTAAAAATATTTGTGTAGCCGGTCGCGTATGTACGGTAGCATTTCAGTCTTTATTTTTTCGCAAAACCGTATGAGCGCTGCCAGCGACACCGAAACACGAGCCAAGCGGACCAGGCCTGTTCGGCTCGCGGCATGGATGGTGTCGTTTGCCTGCCTGACGGTGGCGATGACTGCATTTCTGCAACTGAGTCTCGTCGACCATTTCGCTATCCGCCACGCGGCGGAAGAAGCCGGCTTGCGGCTGGAACAACTGTCCTGGCAAATGCGCGACTCCCTCGACCGCACGCTGGACCAGACGGTCCGCGATGTGACCTTGCTGTCGACTTCGTCGGACGTCCGCGCCGCCCGGAGTTCCGCGGCGGTCAGGCGGGCACTCGAGAATTTCCAGCGCAATTTCCCCGACTATGCGTGGATCGGCATCGCACGGCCGGATGGCCGCGTGCTGGCCGCGACCGGCGGCTTGCTGGAGAATCGCGACGTCACCGCGCGGCCCTGGTTCCACGTCGGCCAACTGGCCGTTGTCGCGGAAGATTATCATCCTGCCGTCATGCTGGGCAGCCTGCTGCCGCGCACGTCCGACCCGTGGCGCTTCGTCGACGTGGCCGGCCCGATCCGGGATGCCGACGGTACGCTGCGCGGCGTCCTTGCCATTCACCTGAGCTGGAAGTGGGCGCGTACGCTCGCCACGGCACTGCTGACGCCGGCGCTGCGCGAATACGGCGCGGAGATCATCGTCGTGCGCAGCGACGGCGTCGTGCTGCTCGGCCCGGCTGATATCCTGGAAAAACCCATCGCGACCGAGAGCCTGCGCCGCGCGTTCGACAACGGCACCGGGGCGGTCAAGGAGCGCTGGCCCGATGGCCGGACCTATATGACGGGTTACAGCCAGACGGGGCGCGGCCGCGATCGCGCGGGCCTGCGCTGGGCCGTCCTCGTGCGCCAGACGGAAGTTGCAGCGCTGGCCTCGGCGCACGATTTCGAACGCCGCGTGCTGTGGCTGTGTCTCGGCCTGGGTATCGTCCTCGCGGCCGTGGCGGCCCTGCTGGCGCGGCGCATCGTCGCGCCGCTCAAGGTGCTCAGCAGCGCCATCGAAGACCTCGCGCAGGCGCCCGCGCACGGGTCGCTTGCGCGGGTTCCGGCAGTGAACAGTTTTTACGAGGTGCAGGTGTTATCGGAGGCGCTGCGCGATCTCGTCGCCAGCGAGCGCACGCACCGCGACACCCTCGAGCGGATGAACGCGCAACTCGAGGTGACGGTGGCGGCGCGTACGGCCGAGTTGCAGGGATTGCTGATGCGCGACGTGCTGACCGGCTTGCCGAACCGCCGCGCGCTGATGCAGGCGTTGCCGGAAGCGATGGCGCGGGCGGCGCGGCTGGGACGTCCGTGCGCGGTCCTGTTTCTCGACATGGACGGTTTCAAGCAGGTCAACGATACGCGCGGCCACGAAGAGGGCGACGAGTTGCTGCGCCAGTTCGGCATGCGTCTACTGAACGGCATCCGCGAGACCGACATGGCCGCGCGGCTGGCGGGCGACGAATTCGTCGTCGTGCTCGAGCTGTTGACCGATGCGCAGGATGCCGAAAACAAGGCGCATGTCCTGCTGGACGAGTTGTCACGTCCCTACCTGCTGGCCGGCGGCAGCGTACAGGTGGGCGCGAGCATCGGCGTGGCCCTGCAGTTGCCGCACGAACTGCAGGAGCCGGCCCGCCTGCTGGCCCGCGCCGACCAGGCGATGTATGAAGCCAAGCGCAAGGGCAAAGGCCGCGTCGCGCTGCCGGCGGCCGAGCTTGCGCGGGAAACTTCCTAGCCGGGGCTCAGACACCCCAGAGCACGTCGGTCTGATGGTCGCGTGCGGCACGCAGCATTTCCAGCAGCGGGAAAGCGCGGGTCGAGAACGTCACTGCCTCGATCGTCTCGTGCTCGGTATCTGCTTCGCCGTGGTGCGCCTTGACGTCCTGCTCCATCTCGTCCGTGGCCAGGTGCTTGCGGCTTTCCTCGATCTCGCTTTCGAGCAGCTTGACCGCCTTGCCAGCTTCCTCGGCGGTAATGACGCCGCGTTCACTGTCCTTGTGCAACAGGTCGAGGATCCGCCTGGCGTGATCCTGGTACATCATGACGTTGGGGTAGGCTTTGGATTTAAAGGTAATAAGCATAGTTGTCTCATTCAATCGCTAGTAGCCAAACGATAACACGAGTGGCGCATGAAGGTCAGTGCGCTCGCTCTCACATCGGGCCGCGTCGGAACTGCCAGGCGAGCAGCAACACGCCCAGTCCCGCAGCCAGCAACGCTGCGGCCGCAAACAGCACCCAGCTTGCAGCGCCCGCGGCCAGGTAGACGAGCAGCCAGCCGAGGCCACCCCAGCAGAGACTGCTGATCATTTCCAGCATCCTGCTCAGGACATTTCCCTTGCCGCGCGTCTTGAAATCGCTGCGCGGCGCCGGCCGCCCCGTCCACAGCACGATGAGGCCGGCGCTCAGCACGGCCGCGCTGACGGTGAACGCGAAGAGCAGGCCGGTCAGCGGCGCGTGCACGATCAGCCACAGCAGCGGCAGCGCGACGATCAGCAGGGCAGGCATCGTGGCCGCGGCCAGCTTGGCCAGCTGCAAGGTGCGCCTCGATGCCGGTGCCGACAGCAGGAGGTCGGGCGCGTCCTCGGCCGAGATCACGATCCAGGTCAGGCTGCCCGTCAGCGAACTGCACAGCAGCGTGAGGCCGGCGCCGAGCGCGGCGCTGGTCGAATTGTCGCGCAGGATGGGAAGCACCAATGGCACGAGATAGATCAGCTGCAACAGCACCTGCGTGATCAGGTGCGGGTCGCGCGCGATCAGGCGCCATTCCTTGACGACGATCGTGTCGAACAGGCTGCCGCGGAAATGGAAGCGCACCGCGCCGGCCGGCCTGGCGCGCACGCGGCTGGCCCCGGCGGCCTGCTGGAGGCCATGGACAAAGAAGCGGTGGGTACGGCCCACCGTCAGCGCGAACGCGAGCGCAGCCAGCACAAGGGCGGCCAGCAGCGGCATGGGCGCGCCGAGGATGGCATGGCCGGGCAGCCACAACGCGCTGCCGGGGCCGAACAGGTGCTGGCTGGCGAGCATGGCCAGCAGCCGCGGTCCGGTGCTGCCGTCGTGGCGGGTGAAGTTGTACGCCTGCGACAGCAGGAACACCAGCGCGCCCGCGATGGCGGCCATCACCTGGGCCACGACGCGCGTGCGGCGCGCACCGAGCGTGCGCACGAGCGCCAGCGTCAGCAACATGCCGGCGCAGGCCATCAGCATGGCGCAGGCACAAATCACCACGTACAGCCCGAGCCATCCCGGATGCCCCAGCACCAGCGCGACGTTGGCGAAGGGGCCCGCCAGGAACAGGTAAGGGGTGGCGGTGGCCGCCGCGATGCCGAGCAGGCGCACGGCGAAGACGCTGCGCGAGGGCAGCGGCGAGGACAGCAACAGGTCCAGGTCGCCGCGCTCGAACAGCGCCATCACGCAGCTCGACAGGGCGCTCGACAGCATGAAGGTCGCGCACACGAGCAGGATGGCGGTGAGGGGAATGGCCAGGAACGCCTCGTCCATGCCGCTGTGCTCCAGTGCGAGCAGCATGGCGAACGCGACCAGGTGCTGCAGGAGCCCGACGGTGACGATGAACGCCATGCCGAAGCGTCCCCGGCCGCGCTTGCCGCCCTTGTTCAGTCCCGTGCCATACCATGCCATGCGCAGCTCATGGCCCAACAGCCAGAGGATGCTTCCGGGAGCGGCACTCATCCCGGCTGTCCTTCGGTCAGTTGCAGGAACACGTCTTCCAGGCTGCCGCCCTGCGTGCGTGCGCGCAGCTCGGCCAGCGTGCCCTCGGCGATCAGGCGGCCCTGGCGGATGATGCCGATGCGCTGCGCCAGGCGCTCCGCCACTTCGAGGATGTGCGTGGTCAGGATCACGGTGCCGCCCTTGTCGACGTGCGACACGAGCAGGTCCTTCACCTGGCGCGCCGCGGCGGCGTCCAGGCCGGTCAGCGGTTCGTCCAGGATCAGCAGTTCGGGCTCGTGGATCAGCGCGCCGGCCAGCGCCAGCTTCTGCTTCATCCCGCGCGAAAATCCTTCGCTCAGTTCGTGCGCGTGTTGCGTCAGGTCGAGCCAGTCGAGCAGGCGGCGCGCCCGGGGTTCGGCGTCCTGGGCGCGGATGCCCCACAGGCCGGCGACGAATTCCAGGTATTCCGTGGGCTTGAGTTTCCCGTACAGCAGCGGGTCGTCCGGCAGATAGGCCATGCCCCGCTTGGCGCCCGCGGGGTCGCGCGCGAGGTCGATGCCGAGCACCTCGACGGTGCCTTCATCGGGCGCCAGCAGGCCCGTGACCATGCGCAGCGTCGTCGTCTTGCCGGCGCCGTTGGGGCCCAGCAGCGCATACAGTTCGCCGCGCCGCACCGTCAGATCGAGGCCGTCGACGGCCGGACGGCCGAAGGATTTGCGCAGCGCCGACAGGCGCAGGGCGGGAGATGCAGTGTTCATGTCAGCGCAGCTTGAAGGAAGTGAGGAATTGTTCGACCTGCTCGGCCGGCAGCGCTTGCGTCTTGCCGAGCACGATCACCTGGTAGAAGCGCTTGCCGCGCGATTCGAAATGGCCGACGAGGCGCATCGGGACGCCCTGGCTGGTCCCGCTGGCTTCGATGTCGCGCGTCGCCCGGTCGTTGTTGTCCACCGTCGTATTCCGGCTCGTCACGGTGGCGCCGATGTTGCGCACCAGCGCGACCTCCATCGCTTCCAGCGCGGCCTGTGCGCGCGCGGCATCCGGTGCCTCGGCCGCGCCGACGGCGAAGGTCGCGCCGTCGACTTCGGCCGCCGTCATCGTCATGGCGACCTGCATGCCGTCCAGGTTGATGTTGCGGGTGAAGGTGGCCGGCTTGGCCGGGAACGTGACGCGGTAGCGGGCGTCCGGACTGGCATAGTCGCGCCAGTTGTATTTGGGGGAGCAGGCCGCCAGGAGGCACAGCGCGGCGGCCACGGAAAACGCGAAGAGTCGTCTTGTCATGACGCCATGGTAACAGGGCTTGCCCAGTGGCGAAACCGGCAGCAGCGCCGGTCGGCCCTCGACCGCCCGGCGCTTCAGGCGCCCACGGGAATCGGATGTGCCGCGATGTGGGCGTTGAAGTCGTTGACCAGCTTGTGCTCGTCCGGACCCGCATTGTTGCGCAGCGGGACGGCACTGTCGACCAGCGCTTCTTCCCGGTTCGTGGCCAGTGCCTGCATGGTCTGGGCGATGAACGCGTCGAGCGGCATGGCGCGCGGATCGTCGCCTTTGTGGATCAGGTCGGTGTTGACCCAGGGCGGTGCGATTTCCTGCACCGTCACGCTGGTGGCGCGCAACATGAAGCGCAGCGACAGCGTGTACGAGTGCAGCGCGGCCTTGGTGGCCGAGTACACGGCGCTCGTGGCGATCGGCACATAGGCCAGCACCGACGTGTTGTTGACGATGGTCGAACGCGGCTGCTTCTTGAGGTGCCCGACGAGGCTGGCCGTCATGCGGATCGGGCCAAGCAGGTTCGTCCCGATGGTCGACACGGCCGTCAGGTCGTCGATCGGGCCGGACGGATCGTCGAACGGCATGATGCCGGCATTGTTGACCAAGACGTTCAGCGTCGGATAGTCCGCGATCAGCGTCGCGGCGGCGCGATCGATGCTGGCCAGATCGGCGATGTCCAGTTCGATGGCGCGCATGCCGGGATTGGCGCGCGTCACCTCGTCCAGCAGGGCCTTGCGGCGACCGCTGATGATGACCTGATTGCCGAGCCGGTGGAAGGCTTCCGCCAGGCCGCGGCCGATGCCCGAGGTGCCGCCCGTGATGAAAATGGTGTTGTCCGTCAGTTGCATGTTCGTTCTCCGGTTGTCGTCAGGGCTTTATGTTGGCGCAAACACTCGTGCCTTGAATGACAAAGAACCCTCGAATCAGGACAACCTGTGCGTATGCACATCGAAATAACCTCCTATCTACTTTGTCAGTTGTTTTTGGCCGGGGCCAAGCTGGTGTCGTATGATTACCATCATGCACTGCAGCAGACGCTGTAATCCGGTCCAGCCGGCAAGCCTAATCATCACTGAGGACAACATGAAACGCAGAATCGGACTCTTGCTGCCCCCCGGCTTCCAGGCCCTGGACCTGATGGCAACGACGGTGTATGAATTCGCCAACGCCCTGTCCGACGAACCCTTGTACGAAGTCACGATCCTGTCCGAGCACGGCGGCGCCATGGCCAGCTCCTCTGGCATCAACGTGCTGACGGACGCCGTCACGCGCTACGACTACGACACCCTGCTGGTGGCGGGGCAGATGGTGCCGCGCCGGCCGTCGTCGCCGGGCTTCGTCGAGATCCTGCGCCAGGCCGGCGTGCAGTCGCGCCGCGTGGGCAGCATCTGCACGGGCGCCTTCCTGCTGGCGGAAGCGGGCCTGCTGGACGGCAAGCGCGCCACCACGCACTGGTCGCTGGCCCGCGACCTGCAGCGCATGTACCCGAAAGTGCGCGTCGAGGAAGACCGCATCTTCATCAACGAGGGCAGGGTCTGGACGTCCGCCGGCATGACCGCGTGCGCCGACCTGTGCCTGGCCCTCGTCGAGAGCGACCATGGCATCGAGCTGTCGCGCAACATTGCCCGCAAGCTGGTCGTCTACCACCGCCGCAGCGGCGGCCAGTCGCAGTTCTCGGCCCTGCTGGAACTGGAGCCGAAATCCGACCGCATCCAGCAAGCACTGTCCTATGCCAAAACCCACCTGCGCAAGCCGCTGTCCGTGGACGAGCTGGCGGAAGCGGCCAACCTGAGCACGCGCCAGTTCAGCCGCACCTTCCGCATCGAGACGGGCCAGTCGCCGGCGCGCGCAATCGAGGTGCTGCGCGTGGAAGCGGCGCGCGCCATGATCGAGGGCAGCAACCATTCGATCGACGTGGTGGCGCGCGAGACCGGTTTTTCCGACCCCGAGCGCATGCGCCGCGCCTTTTTGCGCGCCTTCGGCCAGCCGCCCCAGGCCATCAAGCGCGCGGCGCGCGAGCAGGCGTCGACCGGGCTCGCCTGATTTTCCATCAGTGATCGCGCAGTCCGCGCCGGTACTGGATCGCCTCGGCCACGTGGATGGCCTGCGCCCTGTCCGACCCGGCCAGGTCGGCGATCGTGCGCGCCACCTTCAGCACGCGGTGGTAGGCGCGTGCCGACCAGTGCAGGTGCTGCATGGCGTCGCCCAGCAGGCGTTCGGCGGCGGCGTCGAGGCGGCAGTGGGTGTCGATCTCGCGCGTCGTGAGCTTCTGGTTGGCCTTGCCCTGGCGCGCCAGCTGGCGCGCGTGCGCGCAGGCGACGCGCTGCGCGATGGCGGCGCTCGGCTCGCCGTCGGCCAGTTGGGCCATCGTATCCGGCGCCATCGCCGCGACGGGGATCTGGATGTCGATGCGGTCGAGCAGGGGGCCGGAGATGCGGTCCTGGTAGCGCTGGACGCCGTCCGGCGTGCAGCGGCATTTGCCTGACGGATGGCCGAGCCAGCCGCACGGGCACGGATTCATCGCCGCGATCAACTGGAAATTGGCGGGGAAATCGGCCTGGCGGGCCGCGCGCGAGATCGTGATGCCGCCCGTTTCCAGCGGTTCGCGCAGCACTTCCAGGACCTTGCGGTCGAACTCCGGCAACTCGTCGAGGAACAGCACGCCGTGGTGGGCCAGCGAAACTTCTCCGGGGCGCGGCACGGGGCCGCCGCCGACGAGGGCCACGCCGGAGCTCGTATGGTGCGGGTTGCGGAACGGCCGCTTGCGCCAGCGCTCGATGGCGAAGCTGCCGGCCAGCGACTGGAGGGCTGCCGTTTCCAGCGCTTCTTCTTCGCACATCGGCGGCAGCAGGCCGGGGAAGCGGGATGCCAGCATGCTCTTGCCGGCACCGGGCGGCCCGATCAGCAGCACGGAGTGCAGGCCCGCGGCCGCCACTTCCAGTGCGCGCTTGACCTGTTGCTGGCCCTTGACGTCGGCGAAGTCCGGGTACACGGGCGGGGCGTCCGCGGCGGCGGGCCGGTAGCGCGCGAGCCGCGCATCGTCGGACTTGGCCGCGAAGTGCGCGCACACCTCCAGCAGCGAGCGGGCCGGGTAGATGGCGGCGTCCGTCACGAGGGCGGCTTCGTCCGCGTTCGCCCAGGGCAGCACGAAGGCCCGCGCCGGTTCGTCCGCGCGTGCATGGCGGCGCAACATCGCAAAGCTCATCGCCAGCGCGCCGCGCACAGGGCGCAATTCTCCCGACAGCGACAGCTCGCCGGCGAATTCGTAGCCGTCCAGCGCGCCGGCCGGGATCTGCTCCGACGCCGCCAGGATGCCCAGCGCGATCGGCAGGTCGAACCGTCCCGATTCCTTGGGCAGTTCCGCCGGCGCGAGGTTGATGGTGATGCGGCGGCTGGGCACGTCGAAGCCCGAGTTCTGCAGCGCGGCGCGCACGCGGTCTTTCGACTCGCGCACTTCGGCGTCCGCGAGGCCGACGATATTCATGGCCGGCAATCCGTTGGCCAGGTTGACCTCGACGCTGACGGCGGGCGCTTCCATGCCGGCGAGGGCGCGGCTCCTGAGGACGGCGAGGCTCAATCGGGTTCCTTCAGCGGTGGACGAGGCCCCATCTTAGGCAAGCGGAGCCGGTGCCTGTTGAGAGGGGACAGGCGCGCGTACCGAACTTTTTTCGCATGGGGTCTGGTAAGGTAGCGGGCCCGGCCGCCTGGCCGGCTTTGATCCCTATCGACGCATGCCCAGACTGATTCTTTCCCTGCTCGCCATCGCGGTCCTGTTCTGCCTGCTGTGCGGACCCGTGACCTGGGTGGCGCTGCGCCTGTGGCGGCGCGGGGACCTGGGCGCGTTCCGGCCGGTGCGCAGCGTCTGGATCGCGCAGGTGGCGCTGGCGTGTGCCTTGATGTTTGCCGCTGACAGTGCCGGGTTGCCCAATCCGGTGGGCTGGATGGTCGCGATCGTGCTTGCTGTCAGCCTGGGTGGGGCTGTCCTGTTCGCCACGTGGCGGGCGGTGGTGCGGGTGGCGGTGCGGCGGCGATAGGAGCGGCGCGAGGGCGGCGCAAGGCCGCCCGCTGTGCGTCAAGCCTTGGTGTCGGCCGCCGCCACCTTGGCTTCCAGTTCGGCCACGCGCAATTCGAGCGCGTCGAGCTTGGCGCGCGTCTTCGCCAGCACCTGGGCCTGGATGTCGAACTCTTCGCGCGTCACGAGGTCCAGCTTCGAAAAGCCCTGGGTCATCATCGCCTTGACGTTGCGCTCGATGTCCTTCGCGGGCGAGTTTTCGAAGACTTCGTTGAGCTTGCCCTGCAAATCATTAAAAAAATTATTCATTTCACACTATTCCTTGAGTCGGTGCGACGCACCAAGACGGTGCGTATGTACCTGAATTGGTGCGTGCACCGGGACGGCGCACGCGTCCTGGTCTCGTTTGTTTTTTGAAACCAAAAAAGTGGGGGCATAAGGCGTGAAAAACAAGGCGATACCCGTCCCGGCAAGGGTGGCACGCATCCTGCTAATCAACCATAAACCATAACGGGGTCGCGATCCGGGATTGTAAACCGCAACTCAAGAATATGTTCAACTACAAGGGAGTGTCGTATGAAGCGTCGTAACAGCAATTGGCCCCACGTTGCAGTACTGGCCGCAAGCTTGTGGAGTCTCGGCATCGGGATGGCCGGCGCCGAGGAGCAGAAGCCGGACAATGAAGTGAGCTACAACGCGGCGGTGACGAGCGATTATCGCTACCGCGGCATTTCCCAGTCCCGCCTCGACCCCGCGCTGCAGGGCGGCGCCGATTACACCCACAACCCGACCGGCCTGTACGCGGGCACCTGGCTGTCGACCATCAAGTGGACCAAGGACCTGGGCGGCAGCGGCGACGTCGAATGGGACCTGTACGGCGGCAAGCGCGGCAACCTCAGCGCGGACGTCACGTATGACGTCGGCGGCCTGTACTACTTCTATCCGAGCAATGGCCTGCATCCCAACGCCAACACGTTCGAAGTGTATGGCCAACTCGGCTTCGGCCCGGCCTACGTCAAGTACTCGCATTCGCTGACGAACCTGTTCGGCACGGCCGACAGCAAGGGCAGCGGCTACCTGGACATCGGCGCCAACGTCGACATCAGCAACGGCTTCACGCTGAACCTGCATGCCGGCCGCCAGAACGTGCGCCACAACGGTTCGTTTTCCTACACCGACTACAAGATCGGCGTGACCAAGGACCTGGGCGTCTGTTCGGTGGCCCTGGCCTTCATCAAGGCCGACACCAGTGCCTATCTGAGCCCGTCCGCAGAAAACCTGGGCAAGTCCGCGGCCCTGCTCACTGTTTCAAAAACTTTCTGAAGAGGCAAAAGCATGAAAATGATCACCGCCATCATCAAACCCTTCAAGCTCGACGAGGTGCGTGAAGCCCTCTCGGAAATCAACGTCCAGGGTATCACGGTAACCGAGGTGAAGGGTTTCGGCCGCCAGAAGGGCCATACCGAGCTCTACCGTGGTGCGGAATACGTCGTCGATTTCCTGCCGAAGACCAAGATCGAGGCAGCCGTCGACGACGCCATCGTCGACCAGGTGATCGACACCATTCAGAGCGCCGCCCGCACCGGCAAGATCGGTGACGGCAAAATTTTCGTCTCCAACCTGGAGCAGGTAGTCCGTATCCGTACCGGCGAAACCGGCAACGAAGCGCTGTAAGGGGAATCCGATGATCCATACAATCACAAAACTGATCGCAGGCGTGTCCGTCGCCATGGCGCTGGCCGCATCCGCGCCGGCCCTGGCCCAGGACGCCGCCAAACCTGCCGCCGCGGCCCCGGCCGTGAGCGCGCCGGCCGCCGCCGCGCCGGCCGCCGACGCCGCGCCGGTTGCCGCCGCAGCCACAGCCGCCCCGGCCGCGGCAGCAGCGCCGGCACCGGCCGCCGCTGCTCCGGCCGCCGCCCCCACGCCGCAGAAGGGCGACACCGCCTGGATGATGGTGTCGACCCTGCTGGTGATCATGATGACGATCCCGGGCCTGGCCCTGTTCTACGGCGGCCTGGTCCGTTCGAAGAACATGCTGTCCATCCTGCTGCAGGTCTTCATGATCTTCGCCGTCATCATCGTCCTGTGGTGCCTGTACGGGTATTCGCTGGCGTTCACCGAGAACACCGCGTTCATCGGCGGCTTCGACCGCCTGTTCCTGAAGGGGATCTGGGATCCGGTCAAGGGCGCGTTCTCGACCGCGGCCACGTTCAGCAAGGGCGTCGTCATTCCTGAATTCGTCTACGTGGCGTTCCAGGGCACGTTCGCGGCCATCACCTGCGGCCTGATCGTCGGCGCCTTCGCCGAGCGCGCCCGCTTCTCGGCCGTGCTGCTGTTCGTCGTGCTGTGGTTCACGTTCGGCTACCTGCCGGTCGCCCACATGGTCTGGTTCTGGACCGGTCCGGATGCCATCACCGCCGCCACCGCCGACGCCGAGACCGCCAAGGCAGGCTGGCTGTTCCAGAAGGGCGCCCTCGACTTCGCGGGCGGCACCGTGGTGCACATCAACGCCGCTATCGCCGGCCTCGTCGGTGCGGTCCTGATCGGCAAGCGCGTCGGCTACGGCCGTGAATCGATGGCCCCGCACTCGCTGACCATGACCATGATCGGCGCCTCGCTGCTGTGGGTGGGCTGGTTCGGCTTCAACGCCGGTTCGGCACTGGAAGCGGGCGACATCGCCGCGCTGGCCTTCGTCAACACCCTGCTGGCCACCGCCGCCGCCACCCTGTCGTGGGTCTTCGGCGAATGGATCACCAAGGGCAAGCCGTCGATGCTGGGCGGTGCCTCGGGTGCCGTCGCCGGCCTCGTCGCCATCACCCCGGCCTGCGGTTTCGTCGGTCCGATGGGCGCGCTGATCATCGGCCTCGTCGCCGGCATCGTCTGCCTGTGGGGCGTGAACGGCCTGAAGCGCATGATCGGCGCCGACGACTCGCTGGACGTGTTCGGCGTGCACGGCGTGGGCGGTATCCTGGGCGCGCTGCTGACCGGCGTGTTCGCGGCACCGCAACTGGGCGGCCAGGGCATCTTCGACTATGTCACCAACAAGATGTCCGCCGATCCGTACTCGATCGCCCACCAGGTGCTGGTGCAGGCGGAAGCCGTCGGCACCACCATCGTGTGGTCGGCCGTCGTCTCGTTCGTCGCCTACAAGATCGTCGACGTCGTCGTGGGCCTGCGTGTGCCCGAGGACGAGGAACGCGAAGGCCTGGACATCACGAGCCACGGCGAGCAGGCGTATCACTCCTGATTGTCGAATCGGCAATGTGGTTCAAAAAAGCGCCTTCTTGGCGCTTTTTTGTTGCCTGAATGAATATGGGGCTTTAAAAAACGTTCAACCACCCCAATCTCGGCTTACCATATCGCCAAGAAGCCCGAAGGACGTCATTTTTATGGTTCCCCACCTCGCCACTGCCCTGACCGGTCCCCTGCTGGACCTGGAAAAGAAGATCCTCGAAGCCACGCCCGCCATCGAACGCTGGTTCCGCCTCGAGTGGCAGGAGCATACGCCGCCGTTCTATTGTTCGGTGGACCTGCGCAATGCCGGCTACAAGCTGGCGCCGGTGGACACGAACCTGTTCCCGGGCGGCTTCAACAACCTGTCGACCGAGATGCTGCCGCTGACGGTGCAGGCCGCCATGGCCGCGATCGACAAGTATTGCCCGGACGCCCGCAACTTGCTGCTGATCCCGGAAAGCCACACGCGCAATCCGTACTATCTGCAGAACGTGCAGCGCCTGATGCAGATCTTCCGCCAGACGGGCCTGCACGTGCGCCTGGGCTCGCTGTCGCCCGACGTGACGGAACCGACCCCGCTCGCGCTCCCGGACGGGAATATGCTCGTCGTCGAACCGCTCGTGCGCTCACCCAACGGCCGCCGCGTCGGCCTGGCCGATTTCGATCCGTGCACGATCCTGCTGAATAACGACCTGTCCGCCGGCATCCCGGGCATCCTGGAAAACGTCCACGAGCAATCGCTGCTGCCGCCGCTGCACGCCGGCTGGGCCGTGCGCCGCAAGAGCAATCACTTCAAGGCCTTCGACGAAGTCGCCAAGAAGTTCGGCAAGCTGATCGACATCGATCCCTGGCTCGTGAACCCGCTGCACAGCAAATGCGGCGAGGTCGATTTCCAGGAAGACGTCGGCATGGAGTGCCTGGCCGACAACGTGTCGGCGCTGCTGTCCAAGATCAAGAAGAAATACAAGGAATACGGGATGAAGGACCAGAAACCCTTCGTCATCGTCAAGCCGGACGCCGGCACCTACGGCATGGGCATCATGACCGTCAAGGACGCGAGCGAGGTCAAGGACCTGAACCGCAAGCAGCGCAACAAGATGTCGGTCATCAAGGACGGCGTCACCGTCACCGACGTGATGATCCAGGAAGGCGTGCCCACGTTCGAGTCGATCAACGACGCGGTGGCGGAGCCGGTCGTGTACATGATCGACCGCTACGTCGTCGGCGGCTTTTATCGCGTGCATGCGGAGCGCGGCGTCGACCAGAACCTGAACGCGCCGGGCTCGCAATACGTGCCGCTCGCGTTCGCGCAGCAGCATGCCGTGCCGGACCTGAAGGCGAAGCCGGGGACGGCCGCGCCGAACCGGTTTTATGTGTACGGCGTCGTGGCGCGTCTCGCGTTGCTGGCGGCGTCGCTGGAGCTGGAACGGACCGATCCGGATCCGGAAATCTATTAATCGTTGGTGGACCGCATGCGTTTGGTGGGCTCGGGGAGCCCACCCTACGCTTGAGCGCTCGGACCCGGAAATCTATTGATTCATTCCGCCCGGTCCGTCTCGGGCTTGCGCGCCATGTAGATGAAGTGCGAGCGCAGCGGCGGGATCAATGTTGCCAGCGCTTCCGGTATCAGCCAGGGCAGGGCGGCCAGGGTGCGGCCCAGCGGCGGCGCCAGCACCAGCGTGCGGTAGTGGCGGCTGGCGGCGGGCCAGAAGCGCAGCAGTTCGACGTCCGTCACCTTGCGCACGTGGGCGTTGCGTGGACTGGCGTAGCGGAAGTCGAAGATCATCGTCCAGCCGCCCGGACGCAGCACGCGCCACATCTCGGCGGCCAGGTCGCGCCGCAGGTCTTCGTCCAGGATCGAGGAAAACACGGTGTGCGCGCTCACGAGATCCATGCTGGCGTCGGGAAAGGCGTCGAGCTGGCCCAGGTGCCAGCGGATGCCCGGCGCCGTGCGGCTGCGCGCCTGGTCCAGGCGGTCCTGCTGCAGCTCCGTGCCCGCCAGGTGGGTGGGCGTGGCGCCCCAGTCGATCAGCTGGCGCAGGAAGCTGCCGCTGCCGCAGCCGACGTCGAGCGCGCGCACGGCGGACAGGTCGCGCCCCACCGTCTGCGGCAGCAGCTCGGCCAGCGCGCGCGACCGCGCCGCCGTCTGGCGGATGACGTCGGGCCGGTGCCAGGCATATTTCGCGAGCGCGGCGCCGCCATGCCATTGGCGGTAGACCTGGTTGATGCGTTCCTGCTCGGCACGGTCGTTCATCGTGTCCTCCTCGAACGCATCTTCCCAAGCGGGCCGGAGGCACGTTTGAGGGTACGCAAATGCGGGCTGAATAGATGACATTTTGCCAATGGGAAGCTGCCTCGCCAACTCGTCCGGCAGTCGCGGCCGCCTTTCCGCGAACATCCGCGTTTCCGGCTAAAATCGAGGCATTGCCTCCATTGGGACCATCATGAAAATCGCTTTTCTCGCCGATCCGCTGTCCGGCTTCAAAATCTACAAGGACTCGACCTTCGCGATGATGCGCGAAGCCGCGCGGCGCGGTCACCGGATCTACGCCTTCGAACAGCGCCACCTCGTGCTGGAGGAGGGCGTCGTGACGGCCGAGGCGACGGAGATTCAGCTGACCGGCGACGCCGACGACTGGTACCGCGAGGGCGACACCGATATCGTGCCCCTGTCCGGATTCGACGCCGTCATCGAGCGCAAGGATCCGCCGTTCGACATGGAATACGTGTACGGCACGTATCTGCTGGAGCTGGCCGAGCGCCAGGGCGCGCGCGTGTTCAACAAACCCTCGGCGATCCGCGACCACAACGAAAAGCTGACCATCGCCCAGTTCAGCCAGTTCACGTCGCCGACGCTCGTGTCGTCGTCCGGCACGCGCCTGCGCGCCTTCCACGCCGAGCACGGCGACGTGATCTTCAAGCCGCTGGACGGCATGGGCGGCGCCGGCATCTTCCGCGTCAAGGACGATGGCCTCAATCTCGGCTCGATCATCGAGACGCTGACGGAAAACGGCGCGCGCACGATCATGGCCCAGAAATACATTCCCGCCATCGTCAAGGGCGACAAGCGCGTGCTCGTCATCGACGGCAAGCCGGTCCCGTTTTCGCTGGCGCGCATTCCGCAGGCCGGCGAAGTGCGCGGCAACCTGGCGGCCGGCGGCACCGGCGTCGCGCAGCCGCTGTCGGCGCGCGACCGCGAGATCGCGGAAACGCTCGGCCCCGTACTGGCCGCGCGCGGGCTGTTGCTGGTAGGATTGGATGTGATCGGCGATTTCCTGACCGAGGTGAATGTCACCAGCCCCACCTGTTTCCAGGAAATCGCCGACCAGACCGGTTTCGACGTCGCGGCGATGTTCATCGATGCCATCGAAAACCGGGTAACGGGAAACTAAGACAATGGTAGGCATTCTGCTGATGACCCACGCGCCGCTGGGCCAGGCATTCATCGCCGCGGTTGCGCACGTGTTCCGCGGCCCCACCGAGCGCTTCGAGGCGATCGACGTGACGGCGGACCAGGACACGAACGAAATCAACGCACTGGCGAAGAGCGCGATCGCGCGCCTGGACGAAGGCGACGGCGTGCTGGTCATCACCGACATCAAGGGCGGCACGCCGTCGAACTGCTGCAATTCGCTGGCCGAGGCCGGGCGCGTGGAAATCATCGCGGGCATCAGCCTGCCGATGCTGCTGCGCGCGATCACGTACCGGCGCGACACGCTGGACGTCGTGGTCGAAATGGCACTGGCCGGCGCCCAGAACGGCGCCGTCAGGGTGGACAACAGGATCCGGCTCGGCACCTGACCGGGGTCCGGGGCCGTTCTGAAACGGCCCGGGCGTATCTCACGAGAAAACGACAACTACAATATGATTCAACAGGAACTCGAGATCATCAACAAGCTGGGCCTGCACGCCCGCGCTTCCGCCAAATTCACCCAGCTGGCCGCCAAGTTCCAGAGCGACGTCTGGCTCACCCGCAACGCGCGCCGCATCAACGCCAAGTCGATCATGGGCGTCATGATGCTGGCCGCCGGCAAGGGCGCCAAGGTGACGCTGGAGGCGGACGGCCCCGACGAACAGGCATGCATCGCGGCGCTCGCCGGCCTCATCAACGACAAATTCGGCGAAGGCGAGTAATGCCGGATACACGCGGCGGACGTCACCCGGGACCCTCCATGGCATCGTTCACATTGCACGGCATTCCGGTCTCGCGCGGGATTTCGATCGGGCGCGCGCACCTGCTCACGCCGGCCGCGCTCGACGTCAAGCATTACCTCGTGCCGGAAGAGCAGGTCGAGGCGGAAGTGAAGCGCCTGCAGGACGCGATCGCCGAAGTGCACCGCAACCTGCAGGAATTGTGGACCGAGCTGCCCAAGGAAGCCCCGACGGAACTGGGCGCGTTCATCGACGTGCATGTGCTGATCCTGTCCGATCCGATGATCTCGGAGGCGCCGCTCGACATCATCCGCAGTCGCCACTACAACGCCGAATGGGCGCTCGTCACGCAGATCGACGAGCTGTCGGCGCAGTTCGACGAGATCGAGGACGAGTACCTGCGCGAGCGCAAGCAGGACATCCAGCAGGTGGCCGAGCGCGTGCTCAAGGTGCTGATGGGGACCGCGCTGCCGGCGCCGCCGCCGGTCGGCGAAGACCACTTCCAGCCGCAGATGATCGTGGTCGCCCACGACATCTCGCCGGCCGACATGCTCGCGTTCCGCGACCGCTCGTTCGTCGGCTTCGTCACGGACGTGGGCGGCCAGAATTCGCACACGGCGATCGTCGCGCGCAGCCTGGACATCCCGGCCGCCGTCGGCATGAGCCAGGCGTCGCGCCTGATCGAGCAGGACGACTGGGTGATCGTCGACGGCGACGCCGGCGTCGTCATCTGCAATCCGAGCGCGCTCGTGATGGAGCAGTACCGCGCGCGCCAGGCCAGCCTGATGAAGGCGCGCAAGCGCCTGCTCAAGCTGAAAAAGACGCCAGCCGTCACCACGGACGGCACGCCGATCACGCTGCTCGCGAACATCGAGCTGCCGGACGACTGCGGCCCGGCGCTGGATGCGGGCGCCGTCGGCGTCGGCCTGTTCCGCTCCGAGTTCCTGTTCATGGGACGCGGCGCGCAAGGCCTCAAGGTGCCGGGCGAGGACGAGCAGTTCGAGCAGTACCGCAAGGCGGTGCTGGCGATGAAGGGCCGGCCCGTCACGATCCGCACGCTCGACGTGGGCGCCGACAAGCCGCTCGACCAGACCGAGCACACGGCGCTGAATCCGGCGCTGGGCCTGCGCGCGATCCGTTATTGCCTGGCCGAGCCGCAGTTGTTCCTCACGCAGCTGCGCGCGATCCTGCGCGCGTCCGCGTTCGGCAAGGTGCGCATCCTGATCCCGATGCTGGCGCATGCGTTCGAGATCGACCAGTCGCTCGCCATGATCGAACAGGCCAAGGCCCAGCTGCGCGAGCAGAACGTCAAGTTCGACGACGACGTGGACGTCGGCGCCATGATCGAGATCCCCGCGGCCGCGCTGGCGCTGCCGATGTTCGTGAAGCGCCTGGACTTCCTGTCGATCGGCACCAATGACCTGATCCAGTACACGCTGGCGATCGACCGCGTCGACTACGAGGTGGCGCACCTGTACAATCCGCTGCACCCGGCGGTATTGAACCTGATCGCGATGACCATCGAGGCCGGGCGCAAGGCCGGCGTCGACGTGGCCGTGTGCGGCGAGATGGCGGGCGACGTCAAGCTCACCCGCCTGCTGCTGGGCATGGGCCTGCGCGAGTTCTCGATGCATCCGGCCCAGCTGCTGGCCGTCAAGCAGGAAATCCTGTCCAGCGACCTGGCGCTGCTCGTGCCGCGCACCCGGCGCATCCTGCGCGCGATGGAGCCGGCGGCCATCGCCGAAGCCGTGGAGCAGCTGCAGTCCCTCTAGTCATTCGCAGCACACAATAATTTAACGAGTCTTCATGGGATCGATCGGAATAGTCTCCCCCCAGGCGATGCAGTTCGCCGAACCACTACCTCTGCAAAGCGGCGCGGTGCTCGGCGATTACACGCTGGTGTACGAAACGTATGGCACGCTGAACGCCGACAAATCGAACGCGGTGCTGATCTGCCACGCGCTGAACGCGTCGCACCACGTCGCCGGCCACTACGCCGACCAGCCCAAGAGCGCCGGCTGGTGGGACAATATGGTCGGGCCGGGCAAGCCGGTCGACACCGACCGCTTCTTCGTCATCGGCGTCAACAACCTCGGTTCCTGCTTCGGTTCGACGGGCCCGATGCACACGAATCCGGCCTCCGGCAAGCCGTACGGCGCCGCCTTCCCCGTCGTGACGGTGGAGGACTGGGTCGCCGCGCAGGCGCGCCTGGCCGACCGCCTCGGCATCGAACGGTTCGCGGCCGTGATGGGCGGCTCGCTGGGCGGCATGCAGGCCCTCGCGTGGAGCATCATGTTCCCCGCACGCCTGCGCCACTGCATCGTGATCGCATCCACGCCCAAGCTGTCGGCGCAGAACATCGCGTTCAACGACGTGGCGCGCCAGGCCATCCTCACCGATCCGGACTACCGCGGCGGCGACTTCTACGAACACGGCGTCGTGCCCAGGAACGGCCTGAAAGTGGCGCGCATGGTCGGCCACATCACCTACCTGTCGAACGACGACATGGCGGAAAAATTCGGCCGCAAGCTGCGCAACGCGGCCGAGCGCAACGAGTACAAATTCGACTTCGGCGTCGACTTCGAGATCGAATCGTACCTGCGCTACCAGGGCGATAAATTCTCGGAATACTTCGACGCCAACACCTACCTCCTGATCACGAAGGCGCTCGATTACTTCGACCCGGCGCGCGAACATGGCGGGGTGCTCGCCAAGGCGCTGGAAAACACGCGCGCCCAATACCTGATCGCCTCGTTCAGCACCGACTGGCGCTTCTCGCCGGAGCGCAGCCGCGAGATCGTCGAAGCGCTGCTGGCCAACCGCCGCAAGGTGACGTATGCCGAGATCGACGCGCCGCACGGCCACGACGCCTTCCTGCTGGAGGACGCGCGCTACATGAACATCGTGCGCGCCTACTACGAACGCATCTGGGCAGAGGAGGCCGCATGAAATTCGAAGACCTGAGCACCCTGCGCCCCGACCTGGCCTTCATCGCGCACTGGGTGGGCGACCGCGCGCACGTGCTGGACGTCGGCTGCGGCGACGGCGCCATGCTGCGCTACCTCGAACAGGCCAAGCGCTGCACCGGCTACGGCGTCGAGATCGCCGACGACAAGGTCCTGGAAAGCACGCAGCGCGGCATCAGCGTGATCCAGCACGACATGGAGCAGGGTCTCGGCCTGTTCGCGGACGATGCGTTCGACATGGTCCTGTGCCTGTCGTCGCTGCAGATGATGCAGCACGTGGAGGCGCGCCTGCGCGACATCGTCCGCGTGGGCAAGGAGGCGATCGTGTCGTTCCCGAACTTCGCCTACTGGCCGCACCGCGCCGCGCTGCTGAAAGGGCGCATGCCGGTGTCGCGCACGCTGCCTTACCAGTGGTTCGACACGCCGAACCTGCGCTACGCGACGATCTACGACTTCAAGGACCTGGCCGAGAAATGCGGCCTGGAAGTGCTGGAATACGTCGCGCTGGCCGAGGGCAGGCCGGTGTCGTTCCTGCCGAACCTGCGCGGCAGCCTGGCCGTATTCCGCCTGCGCAAGCGCGATCTCGCCGGCAAGGCCTGAGCGTTTGCACTCGCATGCCCGCGTATCGTGTTGTACATACGTGCGTGTCGCGGGCATGATGTCGTCAGAACCCAGCAGGAGAACACCATGAATCCACTCTTCAAGCGCAGCGCGGCCGTGCTGTTTGCCGTGTGCGCCGCCACCCAGGGCGCGTACGCCGCGCGTCCCCAGGACGACCGCCCGAACCAGGGCCAGGTCGTGCAGGACGGCATCGCCGTCAAGCCGCTCAACCGCAACCGGATCGTCAGCGGATGGCGCGACATCGCCGCGCCCGAGGAAGCGGTCAACCAGCAGTCGGCCCAGCAATACCTGGCACTGATGAGCAAGGCGAAGCAGGAGGGCGCGCTCGTGCCCGAATCCGATCCGCAGGTGCAGCGCCTGCGCGCGATCGCCAAGCGCATCATCCCCAACACCATCCGCTGGAACCAGGACGCGCAGCAGTGGAAGTGGCAGGTCAACCTGCTGAAATCCGGTGAGGTAAACGCCTTCTGCATGCCGGGCGGGCGCATCGCCTTTTATACCGGCATCATCGACAAGCTGCGCCTGACGGACGACGAGATCGCGGCCGTGATGGGCCACGAGATCGCGCACGCGCTGCGCGAGCACGGGCGCGACCGCCAGAGCAATGCAACGGCGGCTGGTGTCGTCAGCCAGTTGGGCGGTACCGTATTGTCGGCCTGGCTCGGCGTGGACGTGCGCGGCGCGACGAACGCCCTCGGCAAGCTGGCGGTGCTGAAATTCTCGCGCGACGAAGAGCGCGAGGCCGACCTCGTGGGCCTGGACATCGCCGCGCGCTCCGGCTACGACCCGCGCGCCGGCATCGCGCTGTGGAACAAGATGGCCGTCCTGAACCAGAGCGGCGCGCCGATCGAACTGCTGTCCACGCACCCGGGCGGCAGCGAACGCATCGAGCAGATCGAGAACCACATGAACGTCCTGCTGCCGCTGTACGCGCGCAGCAAGGGCGTGCCGCTCGACAGCCTGCCGCCGTACCGCAGCAACGTCGCACAGCGTTGAGGACTGATGGCACGTTTCGTCAGGAAGGGCCACCAGGCCGCCGCCAATGCCGTCGTGCCGCTGCCGGTGAAGGACGGCGTGGCGCCCAGTTATCTGTGGATCACGGACACCCGCACCGGCGGCATGCTGGCCTTCCTGGAAGCGCGTTTTCCCGACGTCGCCGGCCCGTCCTGGGCCGAGCGCCTCGCGCGCGGCGACGTCGTCGACGGGCAGGGCGAGCGCCTCGGCGCCGACAGCCACGTGCGCCAGGGCATGCGCATCTGGTACTACCGCGAGCTGGAACACGAGACGCCGATCCCGTTCGAGGAATCGATCATCTTCCAGGACGAGCACCTGCTCGTCGTCGACAAGCCGCACTTCCTGCCGATGATCCCGACCGGGCGCTTCCTGCGCGAGACCTTGCTCGTGCGCCTGAAGCAGCGATTCGACCTGCCGCACCTGACGCCGATCCACCGCCTCGACCGCGAGACGGCCGGCGTCGTCATCTTCTCGCACAACCTGGCCACGCGCGGGACGTACCAGTCGATGTTCCAGAAGCGCAGCATCCGCAAGGTGTACGAGGCGCTGGCGCCCGTGCTGGAAGGGCGGGAATTCCCGTTCACCTACCGGAGCCGCATGGTCGACGGCGACAAGTTCTTCGTGATGCGCGAAGAACCGGGCGAGCCGAATTCGGAGACGTTCGTCGAGCTTCTGGAAACGCGCGGCGGCGTCGCGCGTTACCGGCTGCATCCGCACACGGGACGCAAGCACCAGCTGCGCCTGCACATGGCGGCGCTGGGCGCGCCGATCCTGAACGATGCGTTTTATCCCGTCGCGCTGCCGTGCAAGGGCGACGATTTTTCCGCGCCGCTGCAACTGCTGGCGCGCGCCATCGCGTTCGACGACCCGCTCACGGGCGCGCCGCGCAGCTTCGCCAGCGCGCGCGCGCTGGACTGGCCGGCGCTGTAGAACCTGTCCGGCGGGCGCATGCATCCGCGTGGGCGGGGGCCGCCCACCCTACTGTCCTGGTAGGGTGGGCACCCCGTGCCCACGCGCACGCGTGCGAAAACGGGATACCTCCGAACCGGGACAGGTTCCCTGCGCCCGTCAGGCCAATCCGACCGAGAAGCTCGAGGTGCCGATGATGGCGACGTTGCCCGCCACGTCCTGGATCGCGTTGTCCGCCACCGCCAGGTGAAAGCTGCCGTTCAGCGTGCCGAGGTTGAGTTCCAGCGTGTTCTGCACACCCTGCGCGTTCGTCGTGATGTCCCAGTTGGTCAGGTCCCACGCATGGTGCGATTTGCCGACGTTGAGGCCGTCGAGCACGTCGATCGCGCTGTTCTTCACGAATACGACGTGTTCGCTGAATTCCAGGCTGTGCCAGTTCGCCGACGATTTCGTGTACGACTGGCTCACGGTGATGGTCGGCGCCGTCGTGTCGACGGTGATCGACAGCGGCGCCGAAGCGGCGCTCCGGTTGCCGGCCGCATCCACCTGGCGCGCGGTGAGCGTGTGTACGCCGTCCGCGAGCGCCTGGCCGGCGCCGGGCGTGAACGACCAGGCGCCGTCGGTGCCGACGTCGGCGTTGCCCAGCAGCGTGTCGCCGTCGTACACCTCGACCTTGCCGCCGGCCTCGAACGCGGTGCCGGCCAGGGTGGGCGTCGTGTCCATCGTGATGCCGTCGCTGGCCGAGACGCCCGTGTCGCTGCCTGCGGCCAGCAGCGGCGTGCCGGGCGCGTAGGGGGCGACGGCGTCGATCGTGAAGGTGTACGGCGCCGACAGCTCGCGCGGCGTCACGTTGTTGTTGGCGTCGGCCAGTTCCAGCGTGATCGTGTGCTGGCCGTTCGCCAGGTCCCAGCCCGGCGCGAAATGCCAGGCGCCGTCGCCGCCGGCGGTGGTCGAGCCGAGCACCGTGCTGCCGTCCCACACGGTCACCGTCGTGCCGGCGGCCACGGTGCCCGTGAACGCGGGCCTGGTGAGGCTCGTGATGTTGTCGGTCGCGGACAGGCCGTTGTCGACGTCCGCGTCCAGTCTCGTCATCGCGATCGCCGCGTCGGCGACGGTGACCGCCAGCGGTTGCGACGGTGCGCTGGCATTGTTCGCGGCGTCGTACTGGATGGCCGTCAGCGAATAGATGCCGTCGGTGCCCAGCACGACGGAATCGATGGCCCAGTTGCCGCTGCCGTCGGCCTGGCCGCTGCCGACCAGGTGGTCGCCCGCGTACAGGTCGATCCTGGCCCACGCTTCGGCGCCGCTGCCGGTGATGGTGGGCGCCATGATGCTCGTGACGTCGTCGCCCACGGTGCCCGTGTCCGACCCGGCGGCCAGGTGCGGCGCGGGCGGGGCGTCGGGCGCATGCGCATCGATCTGGATGGAGTGGCCGTAGCCGTCGCCGTCGAGCAGGTACCCGAACGTGATGTGCGCCTGGTCGAGCAGGTGGCCCGCATCGTCGGCGAAATGGCCGGCCAGGTCGGCCCTGTTGGCGATGTCGAGACCGGCGACATCCTGGTCGCCGGCCGCCACCTTGTATTCGAACACGGCGGAGCGCCGGTCCGCGCTGGTGTTCACGAACGTGGCCGTGGCGCCGTTGTCGAGAAGGAGGACGGGCGTGCCGTCGCCGGCCACGTTGACCGGTTCGCTGAACGTCACGCTGATGTCGATGGTCGAGCCGATGCCGTACACGCCGCCGCTGCCTGCCGCCAGGCCGGTCGCCGACGGCGGCGTCACGTCGACGTAGGTGCCGGCCGTGTGGAACACGATGCTTTCGTACGCCACCTGGTTGCCGGCCAGGTCGGTCAGCGAGTAGGGCAGGTAGAGGGTATAGTCGTTGCCCGAACCGAGGTGCAGCTCGTCGGCGGTGAGCGTGATGGTCTTGTGGTCGCTCGAGAAGTCGCCGTCCGCCAGGTCGAGATAGGTGCTGGCGCCGTCATGGTCGTACAGCTGCAGGCCGTCGTAGGCACCCTCGCCGTTCGTCCAGTACACGGCCTTGTCGAACGTGAGGACGAGGTTGCCCGCCACGTCGAACGCGGCGTTGCCGTCGGGGGAGCCGGTCAGGCGCGGGTTCGTCATGTCGACCGTGATCTGCTTCGATACCGTCACGCTGGCGTGGCCGTCGGCATCGACGATGCTCGCGGTGTACGTGTGCACGCCCGCCGGCATATAGGCTTCGCTCGCGTAGTACCACGCCGTCACGCCGCCGCTCGGCGTGCCGACGTGCAGGCCGTACGGGTCGACTTCCTGGCCGTCGTAGGTGACCCGCAGGTGCTGGGTGTCGGTCAGCGTGCCGACGAAATAGCCCTCGACGTATTCGTTGCCGGCATTCGTCACGCCATCGTCGGCGAACGGGCCGGCGTCGTTGACGTGGATGCCGGACACATATCCGGCCACCGCCGTATCGAACGTGTAGTTGCCCGAGCTGGCCGTGCCGCTGCCCGCATTGCCGAGCGTGTCGTGCACCTGGGCCAGGTCCACGCTGACGACGTTGGTGCCGTCGACGACGCCCGCGTCGGCCGCGGACAAGGTCGCGTACCAGGTCAGGTTGTCGGCCGAGTGGTGCAGGTCGGCGAGCGTGGCGTGCGGCGCGCTGATGGCGGCGGCGTCCAGTGCCGCCACCGGTGCCGAGAAGTGGATCGTGACGGCGACGCTGGCGCCGTTGACCAGCGCGGCGCCGTCCAGGTCGACCGTGGCGCCGACGGGCTCCATGTTCAGGCCGTAATGCGACACCGACGTCGCGGTGCCCGTGCCCGCGTTGCCGGCCGCGTCGTGCACCTGGGTCAGGTCCACGGCGAGCGCGTTGTCGATGCTGCTCGTCGCGCCGGCGGCGGCCGTGAGCATGCCGGTCCACGTCCTGCCGCCGTCGAGCGTCGCGAGCCCGCTCACGTCGGCGTGCGGGGCCTGCAGCGCGGCCGCCGTCAGGCCGCTCACGCTTTCCGAGAACGTGATCGTGAAGCCGATGCCGTGCGCCTGGCCGATCGTGGTGTCGTCGAACAGGATGTCCATCACGGTGGGCGGCGTGACGTCGACCGCGGACGTCGTGATGATGCCGCTGCCCGTGTTGCCGAGGGCATCGTGCACCTGCGCGAGGTCGAGGCTGGCGGTATTGCCGCCGTTATCGCCCTGCGGCGTCACCGTCGCCGTCCACGTCAGCCAGTCGGACGAGTGCTGCAGGTTGCCGAGCGTCGCGTTGGGCGCCTGCAGGGCGGCCGCCGTCAGGTCCGTCACGGCTTCGTTGAAGCGGATCGTCAGGTCGCTGCCGGCCAATGTCAGCGTGGCGGCCGGGCCTTGCGTGTCGACCGTGTACGCCGTGCCGGTTCCGGTGCCGTTGCCGCTGTTGCCGGCCAAATCGACAACCTTCGTCAGGTCGACGCTGACGGCATTGTCGGCCCAGGTGCCGCTGCCGTTGGGGGTGAGCGTCGCCGTCCAGGTCTTGCCGCCGTCGTTCGACCTGAGGTCGGCGACGTTCGCGTGCGGCGCGCTGATCGCGGCCAGCGGCAGGTCCTGCAGGCTTTCCGCGAACGTGAACGTCGCGTGGATGCTCCGCGCGCCGCCGAGGATGGCGCCGTCGAGGGCGATGGCGACCGTGTCCGGGGCCTGCGTGTCGACGGCGTAGTTGCCGGAAAACGTGCTGCCGCTGCCGGCATTGCCCGCCGCGTCATGGATCTGGGCGAGGTCGAGGCTGACCGCGTTGGTCGTGTCGGTGACGCCCGCCTGCGGGGTGAGCGTGGCCGTCCACGTCAGGTAATCGGACGAGTGCTGCAGGTTGCCGAGCGTCGCGCCCGGGGCATGCAGGGCGGCCGGCGTCAGGTCCGTCACGGCTTCGCTGAAATGCAGCGTCAGGCCGATGGTGCCGCCCGTGTGCAGGACGCCGCCGCTCAGTTCCAGCTTGGCGGTCGGCCCCTGGGTGTCGACCGTGTAGCTGCCCGAGGCGGCGGTGCCGCTGCCCGCGTTGCCGGCCAGGTCGCGCACCTGGGCCAGGTCGACGGCGAGGACGTTGTCGCCCGCGGTCGTGGCGGCATTGCCGCTCAGCGTGGCGAGCCAGGTCGTGCCGCCGTCGGTGGTGTGCAGGTTCGAGACCGTCGCGTGGCCGGCGCTCAGGGCGGCCGGCGTGAGGCCGGTGACGGCTTCGGAAAAATGGATCGTTGCGACGGCGTCGTGGCCGGACGCGAGCAGCGTGCCGTCCAGCGCGACGCTGGCCGTGGGCGCCTGGGTGTCGACCGCGTAGGTGGCCAGGGTGCCCGTGCCGCTGCCGTGGTAGCCGGACGTGCCGACCAGCTGGCTCATGTCCAGGGTCAGGACGTTGCCGGCGGCCGTGGTGGCGCCCGCCGGCGCCCCCAGGTGCACCACCCAGGTGATGCCGCCGTCAGCCGTCGTGGCGCCGGTGACGGCCGCGTGCGGCGCGTCGAGGGCGCCCAGCGGCAGGTTCGTCACGGCTTCCGAGAACTTCAGCGTGACGGCGATGCTGCCGTCCGCCTTGAGGATGCCGCCGTCCGAACCGGCGGCGACGAGCGTCGGACCGGCGGCCGGCGTGGGGAACGACAGCAGCGATGTGGAACGCACGCCCCCGAACGCCACGTGGTCGCTCGACTGCAGCGCGTCCGCGCCCATCACGACGCTGTACTTGTGGCCGGGCAGCAGGTTCGTGACGTGCAGCGTGACCTCGGCCCCGTCGATGACGAGGCTGGACGCGGCTATCGTGTGGGTGTCGGTCGCGCCGACCACGCGCATCGTGGGCAGGCCGGTCGCGCGGTCGATCACGGTCTGCACGGCGCCGTCCGTGACGATGATCGTGCCGTTGCCGGCCGCCATCGCCGTGTTGAAATCCATGACGATGCTCATGTCGCGCGCCGTGCCGAGTGCCTTGATGCCGGGTTGCAGGATCGGCGGCGTGAGGCTCGCGGTGGCGGGGGCGGTGGTGGTCGGGGCGGTGGGCTGAGTGGTCATGATCGTTCGCGGACAGTTTTTGGCGCCGTGGAAAAAGATTCCGTACGGAAAGCTTAGCGGACGATCATATCAACAAACCACCTCGTAATCTTCGGAAAGTGTGTAAGTTGATGTTTTTACGACATTCTCAGCGATAAATCCCCCCCGCCGGGGGGTAAATCAGAGCGCGTAATCGATGATCAGCGGCGCGTGATCCGAAAACCGCTCGTCCTTGTAGATCGAGACCGCGTGCGCCGTGGCGGCGATGCCCGGGGTGGCGACGTGGTAATCGATGCGCCAGCCCACGTTCTTCGCCCACGCCTGGCCGCGGTTGCTCCACCACGTGTACTGCTCGGGGCGCTGGTCGATGCCGCGGTGGACGTCCACCAGCCCGAGTTCGTCGAAGATGCGCGTCATCCAGGCGCGTTCTTCCGGCAGGAAGCCCGAATTCTTCTGGTTGCCCTTCCAGTTCTTGAGGTCGATTTCCTTGTGCGCGATGTTCCAGTCGCCGCAGATCACGATCTCGCGGCCTTCGGCCTTTAGCTCCTGCAAGTGCGGCAGAAACACTTCCATGAAGCGGAACTTGGCCTCCTGGCGCTCCGGCGACGACGAGCCGGACGGGCAGTACACGGAAATGACGGTCAGATTGCCCACGTCGGCGCGGGTGTAGCGGCCTTCGTTGTCGAATTCGACGCAGCCGAAGCCCGTTTTGACGGCGTCCGGCTTGGTGCGGCTGTAGACTCCCGTGCCCGAGTAACCCTTCTTCTCGGCATAGTGGAAATGGCCGTGGTAGCCGTGCGGCGCGAGGAATTCCTCGGTCATGTCGGCCTGCTGGGCTTTCAGCTCCTGGACGCAGATGAAGTCGGCTTTCTGGCCGGCGATCCAGTTGAAGAACCCTTTTTTGTGGGCGGAACGGATGCCGTTCAAATTGGCGGAAATAATTCTTGGCATGGATAGAAACGAAAGGGCGTTGGGCCGGGGCGCAGCCGCGATGCGGCGCACACGATAAGGCGCCAGTGTAGCGTGTTTTGACATGTATCAACACATTCATGCCGGATGTTACCGCTGACAACATGGGGTGCCGCGCGATAGAAATGTTAAGAAAATCACACAACATGTTAAGCTCCAATGCTGTGCCCGATGTGCGGGCACGTTCACTGTGCAAAAGGAGCCAGCGTGCTGATCAGATCCGATGATCTGCTGTCGGGCAAACACGGCAGGAGCGGACATTTCGTGAGGTTTTACGACGACGGCGACGTCATGCTGGACGAAGTCGCGACGTTCCTCGGCCAGGCCGTGCGCACCGACGGCAAGGGCATCGTGATCGCCACGCAGGACCACATCGACGTGCTGCGCCGGCGCCTCGGCCCGGCGGCCGTGCGGGTGTCATGGGTGGATGCCGACGCCGCGCTGGCGCAGTTCATGGTCGACGGCTGGCCGGACCCGGCACGCTTCGAGGCCGCGGTCGGGACCGCGGTTGCCGCGGCCTGCGCCGGCGGCGCCACCGTGCATGCGTTCGGCGAAATGGTGGCGCTGCTGTGCGCGCGCGGCTGCCACGATGCCGCGCTCGAACTCGAGGCGCTGTGGAACGAACTGGCCGAGCGGCACGTGTTCTCGCTGTTCTGCGCCTATCCCTGGGATGCGTTCCCGACGCCCGACCTGGCGCAAGCCTTCCGCCAGGTGTGCGCACAGCACGACCATGCCTGCGCCGACACGGCGCTGGTCCTGCCGGCCGAGGGCGACGCCGATATCGGCCGCCTGCGGCTCGAGCAGGAGGTGCGGGCGCTGCGCGCCGAAGTGGCACGGTACAAGGACAACGAACAGGCGCTGCGCCGCAGCGAGCGCGAACTCGCGGACTTCGTCGAGAACGCGGTCGAGGGCCTGCACCGCGTCGGCGCCGACGGCACCATCCTGTGGGCGAACCGCGCGGAACTGCAGATGCTCGGCTACGGCTGGGAGGAGTACGTCGGCCGCAACATCACCGAATTCCACGCCGACCGGCCGGCCATCGACGACATCATCGCCCGGCTGGGGCGCGGCGAAACGCTGTACGACCATCCGGCGCGGCTGCGCTGCAAGGACGGCTCGATCAAGCACGTGCTGATCCACTCGAACGCCAGCTTCGAGGACGGCCGGCTGCGCTACACCCGCTGCTTCACGCGCGACGCCACCGAGCGGCGCGAACGCGACGTCGCGCTCGAGCAGCGCGACCGCATGCTGCTCGACGCCCCGGTGGCGGCGGTCCTGCTGATGGGCCCGGACTTCGTCGTCCGCCTGGCCAACCGCTGCTACCGCGAGCTGGCCGGCCGCGACGTCATCGAAGGACAGCCGTTGCTGCAGGCGTTTCCGGAGCTGCGCGGCAGCGAGATCCACCACCTGCTCGACCAGGCCCACGGCAGCGGCCGGGCGGCGCGCGCGGAAGAGCTGCGCGTGCTGCTGCGCGACGCCGCCGGCCGTGAGCGCGAACGCTTCCTCAAGTTCAGCGTCGAGCCGCTGGCGGTCGAGGAGGGCGAGGAGCGCGGCATGGTCGTGGTTGCCGTCGATGTCACCGAGCACGTGCGCACCCGCCAGGAGATCGAGCAGGCCCACGCCGAGCGCGCCGAGCTGCTGGCCGAATTGACGGCCGCCAGCCGCGCCAAGGACGAATTCCTGGCCATGCTCGGCCACGAGCTGCGCAACCCGTTGTCGCCGATCGTCAGCGCGCTGGAGCTGATCCGCATGCGCGGCGAGACCGGTTCCGTGCGCGAGCGCGAGATCATCGAGCGCCAGGTCCAGCACCTGGTGCGGCTGGTGGACGACCTGCTGGACGTGTCGCGCGTCACCCGCGGCAAGGTGGAGCTGAAGTGCGAACGCGTCGAGCTCGCCCAGCCGCTGGGCAAGGCCGTCGAGATGGCGCGGCCGCTGCTGGAGCACCACCACCACCGGCTCGACGTCGAGATCGAACCGGGACTGGCCTGGGAAGGCGATCCGATGCGCCTGGCCCAGGTGGTGTCGAACCTGTTGACCAATGCCGCGCGCTACACGCCGGCCGGCGGCCATGTCGTGCTGCGCGCGCGCGGCGAGGACGACGCACGCGTGCGCATCGACGTGCGCGACACCGGCATCGGCATGAGCCCGGAACTGCGCACCCAGGTGTTCGACCTGTTCTTCCAGGGGAAGCGCGACATCGACCGCGCCGAGGGCGGCCTGGGCATCGGGCTGGCGCTCGTCAAGAACATCGTCGAGCTGCATGGCGGCCGCGTGGAAGCGCACAGCGCCGGGCCGGGCATGGGCAGCGAGTTCGTCGTGCTGCTGCCCCGGCGCACGCCGGCGGCAAGCGCGGCGCCGGACGGGCCGCGCCTGCTGCCCGCGCCGGCGGCCAAGCGGCGCCGCGTCATGCTGGTGGACGACAACGTCGACGGCGCCGACACCTTGGCGCGCCTGCTCGCCGCGCACGGCCACGAGGTGAAGGTCTTCAACGAACCGGTGGCCGCGCTGGCCGCCGTACCGGGCTTCCTGCCCGACCTGGCCGTGCTGGACATCGGCCTGCCGGTCCTCGACGGCTACGAAGTGGCGCGCCGCCTGCGTCCGCTGCTGGACGGCCACCCGTGCCGCCTCGTCGCGCTGACCGGCTACGGCCTGGCCGCGGACCGCGCGCGCAGCGCCGCGGCCGGATTCGATGCGCACCTCGTGAAACCGGTCAATCCCGATCTGGTGGTGCGGCTGGCGGGGGGAAGCGGCACCGCCTGAGTGGCGGTGTTGTGCCGGTGGGAAACTTCGCAAAGTTCGGGCGTAACGTGTTTTGATCCAAATCAACACCATTACGACCTGCCCGAATGTTGTCGTTTTGCTCGCTAGAATGACATCCTTGTAATGTTTCTATGCGCGACGTCAACGCATCCTTCCACCCACCAGAGACCCAAGTGCTGATCAAGACCGATGACCTGTTGTCCGGCAAACATGGCAAGACGGGGCATTTCGTCCGTTTTTACGACGACAGCGACACGCTGCTCGACGAAGTCGCGTCTTTCATCGAGCGGGGATTGCGGGCGCGGGGCCGGGGCATCGTGATCGCCACCGGCGCGCACACCGACGCGCTGCGCCGGCGCCTGGACGAGCTGGCGGCCGCCGAAGGGCGGGCGGCGCCGCCGTCCTGGGACATCGTGTGGCTCGACGCCGAAACGACGCTGGCACGCCTGATGGCGGGCGGCTGGCCGGACCGGACCCGCTTCGAGTACGAGGTCGGCCGCATCGTGGCCGAAGCGTGCGCCGGCGGCGCGCCCGTGCACGTGTTCGGCGACATGATGGCGCTGCTGTGCGCGCGCGGCCGCTACGATGCGGCACTGCATCTGGAGCGGCTGTGGAACGAGCTGGCGCGCAAGGTCGATTTTTCGCTGTTCTGTGCGTATCCGTGGGGCCTGTTCCCGACGGCCGACGTGGCGCACGTGTTCCGGCAGGTGTGCACGGAGCACAACCATGCGTGCGCGGACGCCGCCGCCCCGCTGCCGCCCGGGCAGAGCGTCGACATCAACCTGGTCAGGCTGGAGCAGAAGGTGCATGCGCTGCAGACGGAGGCGGCACGCCGCCGGCAGGCGGAAAAAGACCTGCTCCGGCGCGAGCGCGAGTTCGCCGACATCGTGGAAAACGCGGCCGAAGGCCTGCACCAGATCGGCGCCGACGGCACCATCCTGTGGGCCAACAAGGCCGAGCTGCAGATGCTCGGCTACCGCTGGGAAGAATACGTCGGGCACCACGTCGCCCGCTTTCACGCCGATGCATCCGTCGCCGAGGGCATGCTGGCCAGGCTCGCGGCCGGCGAAACGGTGCTCGACGAGCCGGCGCGCCTGCGCTGCAAGGACGGCTCGATCCGGCACGTGGTCGTCCGCTCGAACGCCTGCTTCGAGGACGGCAGCCTGCGCTACACCCGCTGCTTCACGCGCGACGTCACCGATCAGGCGCGCAGCCTGGACGAGATCGCGCGCGCCAAGGCCCGCCACGCGGAACTGGCGGCCGCGCTGGAGGCGGCCGGCCGCGCCGAGGAGGCATTCCTCGCCATGCTCGGCCGGTCGCTGCGGGCCCCGCGCACCGAACGGCGGCTGCGGCGCATCGCGCGGCTGGTCGAGAGCCGGCTTCGCGGGCGCGCACGGGGCGGATTACAATACCGGTTTTCACAGTTCGAGGGTCGTGTCGTGGACAATCTGCGCCAACAGTTCATTGCGTTTTCAGTCGAAGCCGAAGTCTTGAAGTTCGGCCAATTCATCACCAAGGCGGGCCGCCAGTCGCCGTACTTCTTCAACGCCGGCCTGTTCCACGACGGCGCCACGCTCGGCAAGCTGGCCGAGTTCTACGCCCAGACGCTGCTCGATTCCGGCCTCGAGTTCGACATGCTGTTCGGCCCCGCCTACAAGGGCATCACCCTGGCCTCCGCGACGGCCGTGGCGCTGGCGGCAAAAGGCCGCAACACGTCGTTCGCCTACAACCGCAAGGAAGCCAAGGACCACGGCGAAGGCGGCACCATCGTCGGCGCCAGGCTGGCCGGCCGGGTCGTCATCATCGACGACGTGATCTCGGCGGGAACGTCGGTGCGCGAATCGGTCGCGATGATCCGCGCCGCCGGCGCCGAGCCGGCCGCCGTGCTGATCGCGCTCGACCGCATGGAACGGGGCGGCAAGGACGGCGTGCTGTCGCCGCTGTCGGCCGTGCAGGAAGTCAGCCAGGCCTACGGCATCCCCGTCATCTCGATCGCCAGCCTCACCGACCTGTTCGGCTACCTGGAGGCCGATCCGAAGCTGGCCCAGTACAAGGACGCCGTCGCGGCGTATCGCCATCAATACGGCGTGGCCTGAGCCGCCGGATTGTGATGTAATGGCAGCAACTATTCCGGAGCTGCCATGAACAACGTCGCCCGCGGCATTCTGACCCTCATCCTCTGCGTCGTGCTCGTGGGCTTCGGCGTCTGCGGCGCCTACGGCACGTTCGGGGGCCTGTTCGAACTGGTCCGCGGCGCGGGCGAGGCCGGGGGCTTCGCGCCCATGCTCATCGGCTTCGGGCTCGTCGGCCTCGGCATCGCCTGGGTATGCTGGAAGGCCGTCGCCGGCCTCTGGCGGACGCGCCCGCCCGGCACCGAATGACCGGTCCCGTCCTCCCCGCCGCGACGGCGCAGCTGGTCCACCTCGTGTTCGAATGGCTGGCCCTGGCCGGCGGCGTGCAGCTGTACCGCTGGCAGCGCCGCCGCGCGCATCAGCCCGCGCTGCTGCAGCCGGGCTCCTTCGCCGTCGTCGTCGGCTGCATCCTCGGCGCCGCCATCGGCAACAAGCTCGTGTTCTGGATCGAGATGCCGCACCTGTGGCACGGGCTCGATCCGGACTGGCGCCTGATCGCGTCGGGCCAGTCGATCGTCGGCGGGCTGCTGGGCGGCCTGCTCGGCGTGGAGATCGCCAAGAAGGCCGCGGGCATCCGCGGGTCGACGGGCGACCAGTTCATCCTGCCCCTGATTGTGGGGACCATCGTCGGCCGCATCGGCTGCTTCCTGGCCGGCCTGCACGACGGCACCTACGGCGTGCCCACGAGCGTGCCGTGGGGCGTCGATTTCGGCGACGGCATCCCGCGCCATCCCACGCAGGTCTACGACATGCTGTTCGTGCTGGCCGTGGGCGCCTTGCTGTGGCGCGCGCGCCTGCCGCTCGCGCGCAGTCCGGGGCTCGCGTTCAAGCTGTACCTGTCGTCCTACCTGGCCTGGCGCCTGTTCGTGGACGGCATCAAGCCGGTGGCCTATGCGTATGCGTTCGGCCTGTCCGGCATCCAGTGGGTGTGCGTGCTGGCGCTGGCGTGCTATCTGCCGTTCGTGTTCTTTCAATCCCGGGAGCTTGCCCGCACATGACGTTTTTATCCGATTCCCGCGCGCGCGGCGGGATGCTGATCCTCGCCCTCGCATTCATCGGCGGCACCGGCTGCGTCGCCATCGACGCGGTCAACAAGAACCGCTACGAGCGACAGCAGCGCGACGCGGAGGAGGCACGCCAGCGTCGCATCGCCGAGCTGGCGCCGGCGGCCGAACGTGGCGACGCGGCGGCGCGCACGGCGCTGGCATACGCATTGTTGTCGCCATCCGGCGCCGGGCAGGCCGACGGCCCGCGTGCGCTGGCGCTGCTGGAGCAGGCGGCCGCGCAGGACGACGGCATGGCGCAGGCGCTGCTGGGCGCGATCCTGTCCGGCGCGCGCGTGGGCGCGTACCGGCACTTCCCGACGACCCCGCAGGACCTTGCCCGCGCTACCGCATTACTGCAACGTGCCGCGACCAAAGCCTGCGTGTACCGGCCCGGACCCGCATACTTCCGGCTCGAGCCGGCGCAGCGGGTCGAGCAGGTTCTGGACGCAGCCGGTCGCCGCGACGAATCCCGCCTCTGGCAGGCGCGCAGCATTCTTCACTGCGGCGGCGCGCACGCGGGCACCCTGTCGTGGCAGGCAAAGTCCGCGAACGTCACGCCCGCGCAGCGCACCGACGCGCTGGCGCTGCTGACGTTGACCGGCGACGCGAAGGCCATCGCCGAGGCCACGGCCGCGCTGCCCGCGGACACGGTCGCCGCCGCCGGGCGCCTGGCCGCCGACCTGCGCCGCCAGGTCGCCGCGTCCGAACTGGACTACCCGGCGCCGCCGCGCAAGGAACTGCCATGAGCCGCAAATCCCGCCCCTACCTGTTCTACGACACCACGACCTCCGTGTGCTCGACCTGTTTGCACCCGGCCGAAGCGAAGATCGTGTTCAAGGACGACAAGGTCTACATGGACAAGTGGTGCGGCGCGCACGGCCTTGAACGCGTGCTCGTCAGCGACGACGTTGCCTACTACCGGCTGTGCCGCGAAGTCTTCGTCAAGCACCCGGAGATGCCGCAGCAGTTCAACACGAAGATGGAATACGGCTGCCCGTACGATTGCGGCCTGTGCCCCGACCACATGCAGCACTCGTGCCTGTCCGTCGTCGAGATCACGGACAACTGCAACCTGAACTGCCCCGTGTGCTATGCGGAGAGCGGCACGCACCGCGAACGGCATCGCCCGCTGGAAGACGTCATCCGCATGCTCGACGCCGTCGTCGCCAACGAGGGCGAGGCCGACGTGATGCAGTTGTCCGGCGGCGAACCCACGCTGCACCCGCGGTTCTGGGACATCCTCGATGCCGCGAAGGCGCGCCCCATCAAGCACGTGATGGTCAACACGAACGGCATCGTGCTCGCGCAGGACAAGGGTTTCGTGCGGCGCCTGGCCGGCTATGCGCCCGGCGTCGAGGTCTACCTGCAATTCGATTCGCTGCGCGCGGAAGTCCACCGCGAATTGCGCGGCGCGGACCTCACGCGCATCCGCCGCCAGGCGCTCGACAACCTCAATGAAGCCGGCCTGTCGACGACGCTCGTCGTCACGCTCAAGAAGGGCCTGAACGACGGCGAGATCGGCGACATCATCGACTTCGCGCTGCAGCAGCCGTGCGTGCGCGGCGTGACCCTGCAGCCGATCCAGGACGCCGGCCGCGTCGAAGGGTACGACCCGCGCCTGCACCGCCTGACGGTGTCCGAGATCCGCCGCCGCATCGCCGAACAGAGCCGCCTGTTCACGCTGGAAGACGTCGTGCCGGTGCCCTGCAACCCGGACACGCTGGCGATGGCCTATGCGATCAAGACGGAGCAGGGCACCGTGCCGCTCACGCGCTGGCTCGATCCGCAGGCGCTCGTCGAAGGCAGCGGCAACACGATCGTGTTCGAGCGCGATGCGGGGATGCGCAACGTCGTGAAGGACCAGGTATTCAAACTGTTCTCGACGAACCACTCGCCGGAATCGCAGGCCAACTGCCTGTCCGAGCTGATGTGCTGCCTGCCCTTGATCAGCGCGCCGTCCGCGCTCCGTTACGACAACGTGTTCCGCGTGCTGATCGTGCAGTTCATGGACGCGTATTCGCTGGACGTGCGCGCGCTGAAGAAATCGTGCATCCACTTCGCGCTGCCGGACGGCCGCCTCGTCCCGTTCGAGAGCTACAACCTGCTGTACCGCGACGGGCGCAGGCTGGAACACATCCGCGCCGGCATCGCGGCCGACTTCGCGCGCCGGCGCGAGAGGCCTACGATACCGCTGGTGCCGGCGCCGCCATCTGCTGCTTGACGGCCATCGCCAGGAAGGCGTCGAGCGCCGTGCCGCGGCCGTCGCTCGCGCCCACCTGGATCGACGGCACGAGCGCCACCTGGCCCCGCTCGATCGCTTCGGCGAAGCGCAGCAGGACGGTCTGCTGGAACTGGAGTTCCGGCCCACCGTAGGCCGCCACGTTCAGTTCCGTCGCCTTGGCCTGCGCCTGGCCGACGGCTTCCAGCTGGAACGCTTCCGCCTCGGCCAGGCGGCGCTTGGCGTCGGCGGCGCCGGCCGCGTTCTGGCGCGCTTCCTCGGCCGCCTTGATGGCCTTCTGCACGGCGGCGCTGCCCTGGTTCTCGGCGATGCGCACCGCGAGTTCCGATTCCGTGATCGACGTCTGCTGCTTGGCGCGCGCCTCCGCTTCGCGCAGGATGCGTTCCTGCTGCGCGGCCGCTTCCTTGGTGCGGTAGGTCTCCAGCTGCTCGCGCGAGACCTGCCGTTCGCGCAGCTGGCGCAGGATCGTCTCGATCTGCGTGTCGCCTTCCTTGGCGCGCGGCGTGCCGATCAGGACTTCGTTCAGGGTCAGGTTATAGCCCTCGAAGTTGCGGCGCATTTCCGCCATCGCGCGTTCCTGGATATCCGAGCGTTCCTGCAGCAGCTCGATGAGCGTCTTGCGCTGGCCGACGTTTTTAAAATATGCGGCGACCATAGGATCGAGGGTCTGCTCGACCAGCTTGCGGATGTCGCCGAAGCGCTGGATCACGAGCGGCGCCATCTTGTAGTCGATGTTGACGACGACCGACAGCGGCAGGTCCGGCTCGAACGCATCCTTCGTGATCAGCGAGACTTCGGACAGATGCTTGTCCAGCTCATGCGAGCCGATGGCGCCGGCCTGCCATTTCAGGATGAAGTTCGTCGTCGGCACTTCGATCACGCGCTTCGCGTACGGGTTCAGCGCGTACTTGCCGGGCAGGAGGGGCGTCGCCTGCACGCCTTTCTCGTCGGTGGCCACGAGCTCGCCGTGGCGGTAGTCGTCGCCTGTCTGGTCCGTGCCGGCCTTGCCGGTGTACGACACGACGACGCCGACGAAGCCCACCGGCACCTCGGTCTTCGGCACGATCTCCCACGACGCGAAGCGCGCGTTCAGGTAGTACGTGCCTTCGACGAGCACCTGCAGCTGGCGGCCCTTGTAGCCGCCGGCGTCGATGAACGTTTCCGGGTTCTGGTAATCGTGGTGATAGCGCGCCGCGTCGGCCGGATCGGCGCCGACGATGGGGGCGACGATCGTCCCTTCCGGCAGCGACTGGCCCTCGTGCGTCGTGACGACCGCCAGCTTGTCTTCGCGGATCACGAGCGGGCGGAAACCGCCGCGGGCGACGAGGTCGTCGTGGACGGCGGCGAGGATGCCGCCGATCCCGCCCTTGGCATCGACGTTGGCGTCGCCCGGCAGCGCCAGTGCGTACACGCGGTCCTCGGCCAGCACGACGAATTGCGCGAGGTTGATGGCATACGTGCCCTCACGCAGGATCTTGCGCTGCAAGCCTTTCTGGCCGCCTTGCGCGAGGAACGCGGCGACGTCGGTGAAATCGGCGGCGACCTTGTTGCAGCCGAGGTTCTGGCTCGGCGCCATCGGCAGGCCGTCGCGCGCGAACACGTAGGCGAGGGTGCCCTGCTGGATGGTCACGAGGTTCTCGCGGTGCACCCGGTACTGGAACGGCGCGAAGAAGTGGAAGCCGCCGCGCAGCAGGTCCGGCTGGAAGCCCGCCTCGCCCTGCAGCGCGATGAAGCCGGCGCGCACGGAGCCCCGGCCCGACCATTTCTTTTCCACGACCCCGATCTTGTCGTTGGGGATGTAGACCACGCAGCTGCGCACGAACACCAGGATGGCGGCGGCGAGCAGCCCCGCGGCTGCGACGGCGATGATCTCGAACATATGACGTCCTTTCGACGAATGATGACGAGATCAGCGTAGCGGGCCGGGCGTAAACGCGGTGTATAAAGATCGGGCGCGCCCGCAACGATGGCGTAAAAACCTATGCCGCCATGGGCGCCGCCGCGAACTGCGCCACCTGGTCCGCCAGCGCCTTGCGGTACGCCGGACGGGCCGTGCAGCGGTCGCGCCAGGCAGCGAGGCGCGCGAAGCGCTCGACGTAGCCCATGCCGTCGAGCAGGCGCACGACGGTCGTCATGAGGATGTCGGCCACGCTGAAATCGCCGGCCAGGTAGTCGCGGCCGTCCAGCCACGCGTCCACCTGTCCCAGGCGCTTCAGCGCGATCTCTTCCAGCACCGGGCGCTGCGCGGCGGCCCAGGGCTGGTCCATGGAAAACGCGACGAGGTTGGCGAGGTTGCCCAGATACGGTTCGACCGAATTCAGGGCGGCGAACGTCCACATCGTGACGTTGGCGCGTTCGACCGGATCGCGCGGCAGCAGGACGGGATGACGCTCGCCCAGGTGCAGCAGGATCGCGCCGGATTCGAACAGCGTCAGGTCGCCGTCCTGCAGCACGGGCACCTGGCCGAACGGCTGCTCGCGGCGATACGCGGGCGAGTCCTTGTCCTCGAAGCCGATCAGGCGCATGTCGTAGGGTTGGCCGGCTTCCTCGAGGGCCCAGCGCACACGCAGGTCGCGCACGTGGCCGACGGCAAACGAAGGAACGGAACGGAAGGTAGTCAGGGTAGGCATCGGTCGTCTCCTTGGGGTGAATGACGAGAGCTTACGCCGGTCCAAAATATGTTCAAGAACATAATGTGGATGCGCGCATAATGCCGTTCTCGAAAGGAGATGCGAGATGCCCTACAGTAGCGAACACAAGGCCCAGACCCGCGAACGCATCGTGCATGCGGCGCGCCGGCTGTTCAACCGCCATGGCTTCGAACAGGTCTCGATCGACCGCGTGATGTCCGAGGCGGGCCTGACGCGCGGCGGCTTTTATCACCACTTCGACAGCAAGGACGAGCTGTACGCGGCGGCCGTCGCCAGCTTCAGCACCTGCAACCCGTTCCGGCCCGATCTCGAGGATACGCCGCCGCCCGAACCGCGCGAGCTGGCGCGCATGCTGGTCGACATCTACCTGAGCGACGAAGTGTTCGACAACATCGAGGCGCATTGTCCGCTGTATGCATTGCCGGGCGACGTGGCGCGCGCGGGACTGTCGCCGCAGAAGGCGTACACGCAGCTGATCCGTAACCTCGTGCAGGTGTACGCGGGCGCGCTCGCGCACGAACCCGACGGCGACCGGCGCGCGCAGGCGATCGTGGCGCTGTGCGTGGGCGGCATGGTGCTGGCGCGCACGACGGACGATGCCGTGCTGCGCGCATCGTTGCGGGCGACGGCGCGCGAGCAGGCGCTGACGCTGCTGGAGGGGGATGTAAACGCCGTGTATAAAGATGCGCGCGCCGTGCAAGCACCGCGTAAACGACTGCGCGCCGCCCCAGAGTGAAGACGCGGTCTTTGCTGCCGCGTGGACGATTTTGCAATGACAATTGGTGAGTTTTCCGTGGCGCGAATCCCCTAGACTACTGGCAGCTGAGCAGCGGGCGCTGCCAGTGACAATAACTAGGGAGTCACAACATGGCCACGCAGGCATTCTTCGATATCGGTAACGTCATCCTCGCACCGTCGCCCACGTTTGCACGGCTGAAGGACAAGCCGCGCCCGTGGGTGCCGCTGCTGCTGCTCGTCGTGTTGACGCTGGGCGTCTCGTACTGGTACATCTCGACGCTCGATTTTTCCTGGTTCCGCGAGCACATGCTGGCGGCGCGCGGGTCCATCAAGCCGGAGGAGCGGGCCGCGCTGGAGCATTTCCTTACGCCGAAGACGATGATGTGGAGCTCCGGCGCCGGCGCCGTGCTGGGCGCACCGGTCCTGTGCGCCCTGGCGGCGCTGTACTACCTGTTGGCGGCCAAGGTGATGGGGACCGGCATCGGCTACGGCAAGTGGTTCGGCTTCGCCGTCTGGACCAGCATCCCGCGCCTGCTGGCGCTGCCGCTGTCGGCGCTGCAGATCGTGACGTCGGGCGGCCGCCTGGCGCCGGAAGACATGAACATGGTGTCGCTCAACTACCTGCTGCTGCACGTGCCGATGTCGAACCCCTGGTTCGGCTTTGCCACCAATCTCGACCTGACGTCGCTGTGGGCCATCGCGCTGGCCGCGATCGGCCTGAAGGCCTGGACGGGGCGTTCGACCGCGGCCTGCGTGACGGTCGCCGTGCTGCCGTATGCGCTCATCTACGGCATCTGGGCCGCGAAGATCGCCTTCATCGGGTAAGCGCATGAACAAGAAATCGATAGGCGCGGCCGTGGTCGCGGCGTTCTTCCTCGTCCCGGTGGCGATCAAGTTCGCGGGCAAGCCGACGCGCCGCGAGGCCGAGCTGGCGGCCGTGCAGAAGCTGGCGATCCATCCGTCGATCCTCGCCACGGGCAACCTCGTGTTCCGCCAGGAGGTGCAGCTGTCGGCCGAGGTGATCGGCAAGGTGTCCGGCGTGCTGGTGAAGGAGGGCGACAAGGTCGAGCGCGGGCAGATCCTGCTGCGGCTCGATCCGACCGTGTACCAGGCCGAGGTGGCGCAGCAGGAAGCCAACCGGCGCAACGCGGCGATCGCCATCGAGCGCGCCCAGATCAATCTCGCCAACCAGCAGCGCAACCTGGACCGCACGGGCCAGTTGTACAAGGCGAAGTACATCGACATCTCGAAATACGACGACGCCGTGCACCAGATGGACCTGGCCAAGGTGGAGGTGCGTGCCAGCCGCGAATCGCTCGAACAGGCGAGCGCGCTGCTGTCGCAGTCGCGCGAGCACCTGGCCAAGACCGAGGTGCGCGCGCCCATCGACGGCACTGTGACGGCCGTGCCGATCAAGATTGGCGAGACCGCCGTCGCCAGCGCGACCGGCATCGCGGGATCGTCCCTGATGACGATCGCCGACGTCGGTTCGATCATGGCCGAAGTGAACGTGGACGAGGCGGACATCGCGCGCGTCGCGGTCGGCCAGCAGGCCAGGGTGTTCCCGGCCGCGTTCCCCGACCAGCCGGTGACGGGCAGCGTCGAGAGCGTGGCCATGGCGCCGCGGAACACGCTGGGCGCGCAGAGCCAGGGCCGCAGCTATGTCGTCAAGCTGCACCTGCCCGACACGAAGCTGGCGCTGCGGTCCGGAATGACGTGCCGGGTCGAGATCGTCGTCGGCAACGGCGCGGCGCGGGCCGCGGTGCCCATCCAGGCCGTGATGAGCGAGGAAATCCCGGGCGCCAAGGACAAGGTCAAGAACGCCAGTTACGTGTTCGTCGTCCAGGACGGGAAGGTGAAAAAGACCACGGTGGAGCTGGGGCTGTCCGACGACGCCAACCAGGAAGTGACGAAGGGCCTGGCGGCCGGCCAGACGATCGCCGTGGGCCCGGCGCGCCTGCTGCGCGAGCTGCACGACGGCGATGCGGTGACGGCGAAGAAGGCCGAGGTGAAGGTCGCCGACGTCAAGCCCGCCGATGGAGCCCACCCGTGATCCGGCTGGAAGGCGTGACCCGGCAATACCAGATGGGCGACCAGACCGTGCACGCGCTGCAGGGCGTGGACCTGCACATCCGCGCCAACGAGTTCGTGGCGTTCATCGGCGCGTCCGGGTCCGGCAAGTCGACCATGATGAACATCGTCGGTTGCCTCGACCGCCCCAGCAGCGGCGCATACTGGCTCAACGGGCGCGAGGTCGCGACCATGTCCGGCGACGAGCTGGCGCGCGTGCGCAACGAGGAGATCGGCTTCATCTTCCAGAGTTTTCATTTGCTGCCGCGCGCGAGTGCGCTCGACAACGTGGCGCAGCCGCTGATCTATCGCGGCATACCGCTGCGCGAGCGCCTGGCGCTGGCGGAACGGGCCTTGCAGCGCGTGGGCCTGGGCGAGCGCATTCACCACCGGCCCAACGAGCTGTCGGGCGGCCAGCGCCAGCGGGTCGCGATCGCCCGCGCGCTCGTGGGCAAGCCCTCGATCCTGCTGGCCGACGAGCCGACGGGGAACCTCGATTCGGCCACCAGCGAGGAGATCCTGGAACTGATCCGCGAACTGCACGCGGGCGGGCAGACGGTCGTCGTGGTGACGCACGAACCCGAGATCGCCGCACAATGCCGGCGCATCATCCGGTTGCGCGACGGCCGGATCGTGTCGGATACGGCAAACGATGCGGAGGACGCGGCATGAACCTGTTCCTCGAAAGCCTGCGCTCGGCGCTGGCGTCGATCCGCGCGCACCGGCTGCGCAGCTTCCTCACGTCGCTCGGCATCGTGATCGGCGTGGCGTCCGTGATCACCGTGATCTCGCTGATCCAGGGCCTGTCCAAGAGCGTCAGCGACCAGTTCGAGGGCCTGGGCGGCAACGGCCTGACGATCCGGCCGCACAACGAGTTCAAGGAGGTCATGCGCGGCAAGGTGAACTACCTGCATTTCGAGGACGTGGCCCAGCTGCACCTGCGCGTGGACGGCATCCGCAACCTGAGCCCCGTGTTCACGCCCGGCTTTTCCGAAGTGCGCTTCACGGGCCTGTCGGCCACGGCCCAGGTGTTCGCCACGACGGCCAGCTACCAGGAAGTGAATGGCCGCTACGCGCGCCTGGGCAGGTTTCTCAGCGAGTCCGACGACGCCAGCGCGCGCCGCGTGGCCGTGATCGGCGAGAAGCTCATCGACGACCTGCACCTGCCGCCCGACCCGGTCGGGCAATTCATCCTGTACGCGAACGAGTGGTTCAAGATCGTCGGCGTGATGGAAAAGCGGGGCGAGATCTTCGGCATGTCGCAGGATAACTACATGATCATCCCGTTCAAGACGGGGCAAAGCATCATCGGCAACAACACGCGTCCGCAACTGCAGATCACCGTCGCGGTGCGCGACCTGGGCCGGCTGGACGCGACCCGCACCCACATCCGCATGGTCATGCGCCAGGCTCACCGCCTGAAGGCCGAGGAGCCGGACGATTTCGAGATCGAATCGGCCGACCAGATCGCGAAGTCCTTCGACAAGTTGAGCAGCACGGTGACGCTGGTGATGAGCGGCGTGGTCGGCATCGCGCTGCTGGTCGGCGGCATCGGCATCATGAACATCATGCTGGTGTCGGTGAAGGAGCGCACCCGCGAGATCGGCATCTGCAAGGCGATCGGCGCGCGCAGCCGCGACATCCTGCTGCAATTCCTGATCGAGGCCGTCACCTTGTCGCTGCTGGGCGGGTTGCTGGGCCTCGTGATCGGCTACGCGCTGGGCGTGGCGATCGCCGCCATGATCCCCGATTTCCCGCCGGCCGTCGTGCCGTGGTGGGCGGTGGCGCTGTCGGTGCTGTTTTCGGGCTCGGTGGGGGTCGTGTTCGGCGTCGTGCCGGCCAGCCAGGCGGCGCGGCTCGACCCGATCGACGCGCTCCGCTATGAATGACACCGGGGTCAGAGCCCGTTTTTTGGCACGATCTCTGGGGCAATTACCCAAAACCGGGCTCTGACCCCGGTTTTACGTCAAGTCAGGCCACCAGCTTTTTCTTCAGCAGTTCGGTGACCTGCGCCGGATTCGCCTTGCCCTTCGACGCCTTCATGCATTGGCCGATCAGCGCGTTGATCGCCGCTTCCTTGCCGGCCCTGTACTGCTCGACCGATTTCGCGTTGGCCGCGAGGACCTCGTCGACGATCGCTTCCAGCGCGCCCGTGTCCGAGATCTGCTTCAGGCCTTCGCGTTCGATGATGGCGTCGGCCAGATGCTCGTCCGCCGATTGCGCTTCCCACATCAGGCTGAACACCTTCTTGGCGGCGTTGTTCGAGATCGTGCCGTCGGCGATGCGTTTCAGCAGCAGCGCGAGTTGCGACGCTTCGACCGGCGAATCCTCGATGGCGACGTCGGCACGGTTCAGCGCGGACGACACGTCGCCCATCAGCCAGTTCGCGGCCGCCTTGGCGTTCTCCTTGCCGGCCCTGGCGACGACGGCTTCGTAATACGTCGCCATCGCCTGCGACGACGTCAGGATCAGCGCGTCGTACTCGGGCAGGCCGTAGGCGCCGATGAAGCGCTCGCGCATCGCGGCCGGCAGTTCCGGCATGTCGGCTTGCACGCGGGCTATCCACTCCTGCGAGATCGCGAGCGGCGGCAGGTCGGGGTCGGGGAAGTAGCGGTAGTCCTGCGCGTCTTCCTTGCTGCGCATCTGGCGCGTTTCCTTGCGGTCCGGGTCCCACAGGCGCGTGGCCTGCACGACCTTGCCGCCGTCTTCGATCAGCTCGATCTGGCGCCGCACTTCGTAATGCACGGCTTCTTCGATGAAGCGGAACGAGTTCAGGTTCTTGATCTCGCAGCGGGTGCCGAATTCCTTCTGGCCGACGGGGCGCACGGACACGTTGACGTCGCAGCGGAACGAGCCTTCCTGCATGTTGCCGTCGCAGACGCCGAGCCACATCACGAGGCCGTGCAGGGCCTTGGCATACGCGACGGCTTCGGCCGCGCTGCGGATTTCCGGCTCGGAGACGATCTCCAGCAGCGGCGTGCCGGCGCGGTTCAGGTCGATGCCGCTCATGCCGTGGTAGTCCTCGTGCAGCGACTTGCCGGCGTCTTCCTCGAGGTGGGCACGGGTCAGGTTGACGGTCTTCGTCTCCAGCTTGCCGTCCTTCTCGAACGCGAACGTGAGGCTGCCGCCCTGCACGACCGGGTCTTCGAACTGGCTGATCTGGTAGCCCTTCGGCAGGTCGGGGTAGAAGTAGTTCTTGCGCGCGAAGACCGACTCCGGCGCGATCTTGCCGCCCACCGCGAGGCCGAAGCGGATGGCGCGTTCGACCGCGCCCTTGTTCATCACGGGCAGCACGCCCGGCAGCGCCAGGTCGACGGGGCTGGCCTGCGTGTTCGGCTCGGCGCCGAACTTGATCGAGCTGCCGCTGAAGATTTTGGAGTTGGTCGTGAGTTGGACGTGGTTCTCAAGACCGATGACGACTTCCCATTGCATAGTGTTCTCTCTTTGTCGTTACGTTCGCATGTGCCGCCGTGGGCTCGTCACGCGTCACGCGTGGGCTCGGGGAGCCCACCCTACGATGCATTCTTGCCGTAGGGTGGGCACCCCGTGCCCACCATGCATCAAACGCCTTCCGGGGCGCGCGTATGCCAATCCGTGGCTTGCTGGTACTGGTGCGCGATGTTCAGCAGCTTCGCCTCGGCAAAGTAATTGCCGATGATTTGCAGGCCCACCGGACGCTTCGCGTTCTTCTCGCCCTGGCCAAAGCCGACCGGGATCGACATGCCGGGCAGGCCGGCCAGGCTGGTCGACAGCGTGAAGATGTCGGCCAGGTAGTTCGCCACCGGGTCGTTCGCCTTCGAGCCCAGGTCCCACGCGACGCTCGGGGCCACCGGGCCCATGATCACGTCGCACTTGTCGCGGAACGCGGCCTGGAAGTCGTCGGCGATCAGGCGGCGGATCTTCTGTGCCTGCACATAATAGGCGTCGTAGTAGCCGTGGCACAGCACGTACGTGCCGACCATGATGCGGCGCTGGACTTCCTTGCCGAAGCCCTGCGCACGCGTCTTCTTGTACATGTCCTGCAGGTCGGTGTACTCGGGGGCGCGGTAGCCGTAGCGCACGCCGTCGAAGCGCGACAGGTTGGACGACGCTTCCGCCGGCGCGATGATGTAGTAGACGGGGATCGACAGCGACGTCTTCGGCAGCGAGATCTCGACCAGCGTCGCGCCCAGCTTCACGAATTCGTCCAGCGCGGCGCGCACGGCCTGCTCGACGTCGCTGGCCAGGCCTTCGCCGAAGTATTCCTTGGGCACGCCGATGCGCAGGCCGGTCAAGGGCTGATTGAGGTCGCGCGCGAAGTCTTCGCGCGCGTTGCCTTGCTCGGCCGTGAGGCTCGTCGAGTCGCGCTCGTCGAAGCCGACCATCTCGTTCAGCAGCAACGCGCAGTCCTCGGCCGTGCGGGCCATCGGGCCGCCCTGGTCGAGCGACGAGGCGAACGCGATCATGCCGAAGCGCGACACGCGGCCGTACGTCGGCTTGATGCCGGTGATGCCGCAGAACGCGGCCGGCTGGCGGATCGAGCCGCCCGTGTCGGTGCCGGTCGCGGCGGGCGCCAGGCGCGCGGCGACCGCGGCGGCCGAGCCGCCCGACGAGCCGCCCGGCACGGCCGCGGCGTCCCACGGATTCCTGACGGCGCCGAACGCGGAGTTCTCGTTCGACGAGCCCATCGCGAATTCATCGCAGTTCAGCTTGCCCAAGGTGACCATGCCGGCGTCCGCGAATTTCGTCACGACGGTGGCGTCGAACGGACTCACGTAATTGCCCAGCATTTTCGACGCGGCGGTCGAGCGCCAGCCCTGCGTCACGAAGATGTCCTTGTGCGCGATGGGGATGCCGGTCAGCGGGCCGGCGTTGCCCGCTGCGATGCGGGCGTCGGCGGCCCTGGCCTGGGCCAGCGACAGGTCGGGATTCACGTCCAGGAAGGCGTTGTGGCTGCTCGCGGCGATGCGGTCGAGGTAGTGCTGCGCCAGCTCCGTTGCCGAGACTTGTTTCGTGTGCAGGAGCGCGGACAGCTCCTTGATGGTTTTTTGATGCATCATGATGGTCGGCGTTCGCTGCGGGTTATTCGATGACTTTCGGCACGAGGTACAGGCCGTCCTGGGTTGTCGGGGCCGGGGCCTGGTAGTCGTCGCGGTGGTTTTCTTCGGTCACCACGTCCTCGCGCAGGCGCAGCGGCAGGGCAAGCACGGCCGCCAGCGGTTGCGACAACGGCGCAACACCGCTGGTGTCGACGGCCTGCATCTGCTCGGCCAGGGCGAAGATCCCGTTCAGCTCGTTCAAGGCGATTTCGGCATGTGCCTCGTCCATATCGAGCTGAGCCAGATTGGCGATCCGTTTTACGTCTGAAAGTGTCAGGGACATGGCAAAAAGCGCGGTTCGGCACCGCGTTCAAAGATGAATGTGTAGATAATGAAATTTGGACAACGGCGCGCTAAAGCTGATAAAAGCTTTCTAATACCGTCCATCTCGCAGGCTGATATGGGCATGAAACCACCCGTTTTTCAGCGTTTAATCGGCAAATTATAAGGTAGAATGGCGGGCTAATGCGTTCTCCGGGCAAACCGGCCCTACTTCCACGCATGAAAAAGCCCGCGATGCGGATTCGGCGTTGCGGCGAAGATTCCCCGATTAATGTTAGGCGCACGTCGTTGCGCACATCAGGACACACATGTTTGGTTTTTTACGTAGCTATTTCTCGAACGACCTGGCCATCGACCTGGGTACCGCCAACACGCTGATCTATGTCCGTGGTCTGGGCATCGTACTGGACGAACCTTCGGTCGTCGCGATCCGCCAGGAGGGCGGTCCGAACGGCAAGAAGACGATCCAGGCGGTCGGCAAGGAAGCCAAGCAGATGCTCGGCAAGGTTCCCGGCAACATCGAAGCGATCCGTCCGATGAAGGATGGCGTGATTGCCGACTTCACCGTCACCGAGCAGATGCTCAAGCAGTTCATCCGCATGGTGCACGACTCGAAGTTCTTCCGGCCGTCGCCGCGCATCATCATCTGCGTGCCGTGCGGTTCGACGCAGGTCGAGCGCCGCGCGATCCGCGAATCGGCGCTGGGCGCCGGCGCGTCGCAGGTCTACCTGATCGAAGAGCCGATGGCGGCCGCGATCGGCGCCGGCCTGCCGGTGTCGGAGGCGACCGGTTCGATGGTCGTCGACATCGGCGGCGGCACCACCGAGGTCGGCATCATCTCGCTGGGCGGCATGGTCTATAAAGGTTCCGTGCGCGTGGGCGGCGACAAGTTCGACGAAGCCATCGTCAACTACATCCGCCGCAACTACGGCATGCTGATCGGCGAGCAGACCGCCGAGTCGATCAAGAAGGCCATCGGTTCCGCGTTCCCGGGCTCCGAAGTCAAGGAGATGGAAGTCAAGGGCCGCAACCTGTCGGAAGGCATCCCGCGTTCCTTCACCATCTCGTCCAACGAGATCCTGGAAGCGCTGACCGACCCGCTCAACAACATCGTCTCGGCCGTCAAGAACGCCCTCGAGCAGACCCCGCCGGAACTGGGCGCGGACATCGCCGAGAAGGGCATGATGCTGACCGGCGGCGGCGCGTTGCTGCGCGACCTCGATCGCCTGCTGATGGAAGAGACCGGCCTGCCGGTGCTGGTGGCCGAGGACCCGCTGACCTGCGTGGTGCGCGGCTCCGGCATGGCGCTCGAGCGCATGGACAAGCTGGGCTCGATCTTCTCGTACGAGTAACCCGGCAGTGGCAACGCGGACAGGACGTGTGACCGTTCCGGCGATCCCGGGGCGGCACGCGCCGTCCGCGTCTGGCGCCGCCCGGCAGTCGCATCCTGGTGCCGGGCGTCTACATCGACGCGGGCGCAGCTAGCCCCGCATTATTGGAAGTCATGGAATACAGTCCTCCGCCGCTTTTCAAGCAAGGCGCCCCCGCAAGGGTCAAGGTGACCGTGTTCGCTCTGCTCTCGATCGCGCTGCTCGTGGTCGACGCCCGCCTGCATGCGCTCACCGCCGTGCGCCAGGTGGCGGCAACGGTCCTGTACCCGTTCCAGATGGCTGCCCTGATGCCGCGCGATGCGCTGGCGAACATGGGCACGTATTTTTCCTCGATCTCCGCCCTGCAGAAGGAAGTGCGCGACCTCAAGAGCCAGCAGGTCGCGATGGCCCAGGCCATGCAGCAGGCGCAGCTCCAGATGGCCGAGAATACCCAGCTGCGGCGCCTGATGGACGCGCGCGAACACCTGCCCGTGCGTTCGCAGATGAGCGAGATCCTGTATGACGCGCGCGACCCGTCCACGCGGCGCGTGGTGCTCGACCGCGGCACCCGCAACGGCGTCAAGCTCGGCCTGCCCGTGATCGACAACGCCGGCGTCGTCGGCCAGGTCACGCGCGTGTTCCCGTTCACGTCCGAAGTCACGCTGCTGACCGACAAGGAGCAGGCGATCCCCGTGCAGGTGCTGCGCAACGGCCTGCGCAGCGTGGCCTATGGCCGCGGCCAGTCCGGCCTGCTGGACCTGCGCTTCGTCGCGCCAAACGCCGACATCCAGGTCGGCGACGTGCTCGTGACGTCGGGCCTGGACGGCGTGTATCCGGCCGGCCTCGCGGTGGCCAAGGTGATCCAGGTCGAGAACGTGGTGCAGGGCGCCTTCGGCCGCGTCGTGTGCCAGCCGCTGGCGGGCATCGACCGCTACCGCCAACTGTTGATCGTGATGTCCGACCAGCCGCTGCCGCCGCGCCCGCCCGCGGAACCGGTCAAGGCCGCCACCAGCGCGGCGTCGAAAAAGAATCTGCCGCGCATGGAACCGGTGCCGCCGCTGCCGCTGCCTCCGCAGCCGCTCGCGCCGGCCGTCGCGCCGGCCGCGAATGCCGCAAATGCCGCAAATGCCGCGAACGGCGCGCGTCCGGCGGCGCCGCACGCGAACGCCGCCGCGCGTGCGCCCGCGCCCGCGCCCGCGCCCGCGCCCGCACGTGCGACCCCGGGGGCCGCGACGGGCGCTCCGGCGCCCGCGACGGGGGCACCGGCCGCCGGCACGCCGGCCGCCACGGCACCCGTTGCCCGCCCGCCGGCACCGCCCGCCGCCCGCACCCCGGCCGCGGCCACGGCCGCACCGGCCGCGACGACGGTCGCGCGCACGCCGGCCGCAGGCACCGGCACCGCCGCGCGCCAACCGGCCGCCGCCGCGCCGGCACAAGGCGCCGCCGCAGCGCCCGCCGCCAACGCCGCCGCGCGGCCGAAGGAGGGCAACTGATGCCGACGACGAACCGTCCGCACTACATCCTGCTGCCGGTCAGCCCGCTGTTCATCGCGTTCAGCCTGGTGTGCGCCTTCATGCTCAACCTGCTGCCCTGGGGCCGCTGGGTCGGCGCGCCGGACTTCGTCGCGCTGGTGCTCGTGTTCTGGGGCATCCACCAGCCGCGCAAGGTCGGCATCGGCATCGCGTTCTGCATGGGCCTCCTGATGGACGTGCACGACGCGACGCTGCTGGGCGAGAACGCCCTGGCGTACACGCTGCTGTCGTACCTGGCGATCATGATCCACCGTCGCGTGCTGTGGTTCCCGCTCGTCACGCAGGCGATGCACGTGTTCCCGCTCCTGCTGCTGACCCAGGCGATCCAGGTGATGGTGCGCTTCTTCGTCACGGGCCGCTTCCCCGGCACGCTCGTGTTCATCGAGAGCGTCGTCGCCGTCGCGCTGTGGCCGGTGATTACGTGGCTGCTGCTGGCGCCGCAGCGCCGCGCGGTCGACAAGGACCATACGCGTCCGATCTGAAGAACCATTCACGCCATCCCGAATGACCGAGATCAAAGACAGCGATCGCGAGATCCACCTGTTCCGCATGCGCCTCACGGCGATCGCGCTGTTCGTCTTCATCTGCTTCGGCCTGCTGGTCGCACGCTTCGTCTGGTTGCAGGTCGTCAAGCACAGCCAGTACATGGCGCAGGCCGAGGACAATCGCATCGCGCTCGTGCCCATCGTACCGAACCGCGGACTGATCCTGGACCGCCACGGCGTCGTCCTGGCCAGCAACTACTCCGCCTACACGCTCGAGATCACGCCGTCGAAGCTCGAAGCGAACCTGGATTCCGTCATCGACGAACTGTCCAAGCTCGTGACGATCGAACCGAAGGACCGCAAACGCTTCAAGCGGCTGATGGAAGAATCGAAGAATTTTTCCAGCGTCCCGATCCGCACGCGCCTGACGGACGACGAGGTGGCGCGCTTCACGGCGCAGCGCTTCCGCTTCCCCGGCGTGGAGGTGCAGGCGCGCCTGTTCCGCCAGTATCCGCTGGGCGAGGTGGCGTCGCACGTGCTGGGCTATATCGGCCGCATCAACCAGGCCGAGGCCAAGGTCATCGACGCCAGCGACGATGCCGCCAACTACAACGGCACGGACCACATCGGCAAGGAAGGCCTGGAAAAGAGCTACGAACACCAGTTGCACGGCCAGACCGGCTACGAGGAAGTGGAACGCTCGGCCGGCGGCCGCGCCATCCGCACGCTCTCGCGCACCCCGCCCACGCCGGGCACCAACCTGATCCTGTCGATCGACATCGAATTGCAGAAGGTCATCGAGCAGGCATTCGGCGATTACCGCGGCGCGCTCGTCGCCATCGAACCGTCGACGGGCGACGTGCTCGCGTACGTGTCGCGCCCCGGCTTCGACCCGAACCTGTTCGTCGACGGCATCGACTCGCAGAGCTGGAGCGAGCTGAATACGTCGCTCGACAAGCCGCTGATGAACCGCCCGCTGTCCGGCACGTACCCGCCCGGCTCGACGTTCAAGCCGTACATGGCGCTGGCGGCGCTCGAATACGGCCTGCGCCGTCCCGAGTACGGCATCAGCGACCCGGGCTTCTTCATGCTGGGCGGCCACCGCTTCAACGACGACAAGAAGGGTGGCCACGGCTTCATCGACATGTACCGGTCGATCGCGGTGTCGTGCGACGTCTATTACTACCAGCTCGGCAATGAGATGGGGATCGACCGCATCCACGACTTCATGCAGCCGTTCGGCTTCGGCGAAAAGACGGGCATCGACCTCGAACACGAAAAGACCGGCATCCTGCCGTCGCAGCAATGGAAACGCGAGCGCTTCAAGCGCAACCGCGCGGCGCAGAAGTGGGTGGGCGGCGACACGATCTCGATCTCCATCGGCAACGGCTTCAACAGCTACACGCCGCTGCAGATGGCGCACGCCGTGGCCACGCTGGCCAACGACGGCGTCATCATGAAGCCGCACCTCGTCAAGATGCTCGAGGACGGCGGCAGCCACGCGCGCACGCTGACGGTGGCGAAGGCATCCGGCCGCATCCCGATCAAGCAGGAAAACATCGACATCGTCAAGCGCGCCATGGTCGGCGTGACGTCGGACGCGAAAGCGCCCGGCACGGCTGTTCTCCCGTTCCGCGGCGTCCCGTACACGGTCGCCGGCAAGACGGGTACGGCGCAGGTGGTGGGCCTGAAGGGGCAGAAGTACAATGCGGCGGCGACGCCGGAACGCCTGCGCGACAATGCGCTGTTCATTGCCTTCGCACCCGCCGACCACCCGCGCATCGCGCTCGCGCTCGTCGTGGAAAACGCCGGCTTCGGCGCGGCCGTGGCGGCGCCGATCGCGCGCAAGGCGCTCGATTACTACCTGCTCGGCAAGCGCCCGGGCGACGCCGACAAGCCGCCGCCCAAGCCCGCCGACCCGGTGCCGGCCGACGAAGACCAGGTGGCGCCCACGGCCGGCGCCGACTTCCAGCCGGGCGGCGAGACCCCCGGCAACAAGGACTGAATCATGGCGCACTTTCCCGAACGCCGCTCGCTCAGCCGGCGCCTCAAACCGTATTTCGCCGTGTTCGACCCGGCGCTGTCGCTGATCCTGTTCCTGCTGCTGTGCGTGGGACTCGTCACGCTGTCCTCGGCCGGCCACGACTTCCCCGGCCGCCTGGAAGGCCAGATGCGCAACATCGTCGCGGCCTTCGTGTTCATGTGGGCCGCGGCCATCGTGCCGCCGCAGACCCTGCTGCGCCTCGCGGTGCCCGTGTACACGTTCGGCGTCGCGCTGCTGCTGGCCGTGGCGGCCGTCGGCACCATCAAGAAGGGCGCGCGGCGCTGGCTGCACGTGGGCGTGGACATCCAGCCGTCCGAGATCATGAAGATCGCCACGCCGCTGATGCTGGCCTGGTATTTCCAGACACGGGCCGGGGCCCTCAAGTGGAAATCGTTCCTGGTGGCGGCGGTGCTGCTCGTGATCCCGTTCGGCCTCATCGCCAAGCAGCCCGACCTCGGCACGGCGCTGCTGGTGGGCGGCTCGGGCTTCTACGTGATCTTCCTGGCCGGCCTGTCGTGGAAGGCGCTCGGCGCGCTGTTCGCGGGCGGCTGCGCCGCGCTGCCCGTGGCGTGGTCGCTGATGCACGATTACCAGCGCGAGCGGATCATGACCCTGATCGACCCGACGTCCGATCCGCTCGGCAAGGGCTTCCACATCATCCAGTCGACCATCGCGATCGGCTCCGGCGGCGTGTCCGGCAAGGGGTACATGAAGGGCACGCAGGCGTATCTCGAGTTCATTCCCGAGCGCACCACCGACTTCATCTTTTCGGTATATTCCGAAGAGTTCGGTTTGATCGGTAATTTGGTACTGCTGTTCCTGTACCTGCTGCTGATCGGGCGCGCCATGATGATCGCGGCCAATGCGCCGAACCTGTTCACGCGCCTGCTGGCGGGGGCGGTCGCGATGATGTTCTTTACGTATGCCTTCGTCAATATGGGCATGGTCAGCGGCATCCTGCCGGTGGTCGGAGTTCCGCTTCCTTTCATGAGCTATGGCGGTACCGCGCTGATTACTTTGGGCCTTTGCAGTGGTATATTGATGAGTATTCAACGACACCGCAAACTGGTGCAGACCTGATATGCAAGAGAACGCGATGGCCGTTCCGAGGTTACTCCCAGCGGTCATTGCAGTGCTGGCAATGATGGCGGGATGCAGTACCACGGACCAGAACGGCGAACACAAAAGCCTGATTCCCCTGCCTTGGCGGCACAAGGTCACCCGCGTGGACCCCACGCTTCCCAACCTCCCCGCGGCCGGCTCCGGCCGCGGCGGCTACTACCAGGACGACGGCCCCGGCACGAATCCGCCGCCGGGCCTGATGGACACGCCGGACGCCGTCGTCAAGTACGAACCCTATGCCAGGTTCGCCAACAAGCCGTACTCCGTGTTCGGCCAGACCTACACGCCGCTCGTCAACGACGAACCGTTCACCCAGCGCGGCGTGGCCAGCTGGTATGGCGTGAAGTTCCACGGCCAGCGCACGTCGTCGGGCGAGCCCTACGACATGTACAAGATGACGGCCGCGCACCCGACCTTGCCGATTCCCTCGTACGCGCGCATCACGAACCTGGAGAACGGCAAGTCCGTCGTCGTGCGCATCAACGACCGCGGCCCGTTCCACTCCGACCGCATCGTCGACGTCTCGTACACGGCGGCCCTGAAACTGGGCCTGCTGGGCAAGGGCAGCCACGAAGTCCAGATCGAGCGCCTGTTCCCGGGCGACGAGATCCACCTCGCGTCCGCGCGCCGCGCCGCCGCGTCCGAGGCGCAGGCCCTGCCGCCGCCGGCCATCGCGGCCCTGATGCTGGAAGACCGCGCCGACACCGACAGCGCCGCCGTCGCGCCGGCGCCGGCGCCGGCCGCGGCGGCCGACCAGGCGGCGCCCAGGTCCGGCTTCTACCTGCAACTGGGCGCCTACGGACGCGCGGGCAAGGCCGAGGAAGTGAGCGAAAAGCTCAAGCAATCCGGCGTCGACCTGGCAATCGAGGTCGTGCGCTCCGGCAGCCTCAACCGCCTGTACGGCGGTCCGTTCGAAACCCGCGCCCTGGCGCAGGAAGCGGCGCGCGCGCTGCCGGCGGGGCTCGGGCTGCGGCCCATCGTCGTGCGCCGCTGAGCGGGCAGGGCGGGACGTTCGTCAATTCCCATAGACATCTGATGTCTGACCAGAAACAGGGCATTTCCTCGACAATGCCGCCAATCGGTGTTGTCGATCCCTGTATTTTTGGCAATAAATGTCTCAAAACACCGGTTCCCTCCATGTTTTTCGTCGGATGTCAGACATCTGCAACGATTTTTTATTTGCTATACGCTACCATTTTTTGCCCGAGAAAATCAGTAAACGTCCGAATATTAAAAGACGGTCCTGCGTTAAATGCCATATAAACGCAAAGTTTGCCATGATGTTTGCGCATAACATTTTTGTTTGCGCAATTGACACTACTAACATTGTGCTCCTACACTGGGTTTGCCAACGATAAGGACGGCCTACCGGCACGTCCTGGCACAGAACAACACAGGAGACAGCAATGATCGAGAAGTCCGTACAGCGGCGCCGCCAGCGCCGGCAAGTCGTGCTTGGCCTGGGCGTACTCGCCGGCCTCATCCAGCAAGCCTATGCGCAGGAAGCCGCCGCACCGGCCCCGGACGCACCCGCGCAAGTCGCGCCGGCCGTCCAGGCCGATGTCAACGTCGTCAAGGTGACCGGCTACCGCGCCAGTCTGCTTTCGTCGGCCAAGGACAAGAAGGAAGCCATCGGCTTCCAGGACACCATCAGCGCCGAAGACATCGGCAAGTTCCCCGACAAGAACATTGCCGAATCGCTGAGCCGCGTGCCGGGCGTGCAGATCGCGCGCGACGTGACGGGCGAGGGCACGAACATCCAGATCCGCGGCCTCGGCTCGAGCTTCACCAAGATCCTGCTGAACAATGCGCAGATCGCGGTGGCGTCGTCCGGCCCGATCGACGGCGCCAACACGAACCGCGAGGTCGACCTCGATCTGCTGCCGACCGACCTGTTCACCAAACTGACCGTCAGCAAGAGCCCGACGGCCGACCTGATCGAAGGCGGCGCCGCCGGCGTCGTGAACATGCGCAGCGCGCGTCCGTTCGACAATCCCGGTACGCACGTCTCGTACGGCGTCACGGCGCAGAAGCAGCAGATCGCCGACGGCGTCGGCGGCCGCGGCTCCCTCGTGGCCAGCAAGACCTGGGGCGACACGTTCGGTATCCTGGCCGGCTTCACCGTCAACCGCCAGAAATCGCGCACGACCGGCTACGAGACCGTCGGCCTGACCAACCCGAACCTGACGGCCGCGCAGAGCGCCTCGCCGACCCGCAACAGCACGGGCGGCGGCAACTGGACCATTCCGGCCACCGTGCCGGCCGGCGCCGGCGCGGGCCTCGTGGCGGGCACCCCGATCGACCAGGCATTCCTGCTGTCGCACAACCCGGGCCTGACGATCGACCAGATCGACAACGCCCTCTTGCCGCGCCTGGGCCGCTTCATGGATTACTTCGGCACGCGCGACAAGGGCTCGGCCATCCTCAGCGCCGAATGGCGTCCGCTGGCAAACCTGCACTTCTACGTCGACACGCTGTACAGCAAGAAGGACGACGACATGCAGCGCATCGCCTACACGTGGGCGGTCCGCAACGGCGCGTCGATCCCGCTGAACATGCAGGTCGATAACACCAACTGCACCATCGGCTGCACGGTCACGTCGGGCACGTATTCCAACGCGAGCTACTTCATCGAGTTCGGCCCGCGCCGCGACCGTACCGACCTGAAAGGCATCAACCCGGGCATGGAGTGGAAGATCACCCCGACCCTGAAACTGGATGCGCAGGCCAACGCCACCAAGTCGACGTTCTCGCACGAAGCGCCGACCGTCATGCCGATCACGGCCGCCGGCAGCGGCCTCGTCGCCACCTTCAACAACAACGGCGGCGGCGTGCCGAGCATCACGTTCAACCAGGACGTCAACGACCCGGCGAACTTCGTCTGGGCCGGCGGCCGCGTCAACATCCAGAACGAGCTGCGCGAGACGAGCACGAAGGGCTTCCACACCGACCTGACCTGGGGCGATTCGAAGCTGAGCCTCAAGGCCGGTCTCGCCTACGACGACATCGACCGCCGCATCCGCGGCCAGGACAACTCGGCCGCGTGGCAGGCTGCCGTCTGCGGCAACAACCCGAGCGTGTTCCTGCAGGGCCCGAACGGCGCCCCGGCCTGCGACGGCGCCAGCACGCCGGGCGCCAGCGCCGCCGCGCTGTACCCGGGCTACGGCACCGGCTACACGGCCGGCCAGACGGCACCGCTGGTGTACCAGGGTTCGCTGATCCCGCTGAACAAGCTGTCGACCTACTTGGTGCCCGGCCCGAACGGCCGCGTGGTCGTCGACTGGGATCGCTTCCGCAAGGATTCGAACTACGACGCCTACAATTCGAGCGCGCCGGATTCCACGAGCTCGTCGACGGGCGCCAGCTCGGGCTATGTGCGCGAGAAAACCACCGGCTTCTACACCGAGATCAATGGCGAGACCACGCTGGGCAGCTTCCCGGTGCGCTACAACGCCGGCGTACGCTATGTCCGCACGAAGCAGGACGTCGGCTCCCTGAACTCGTTCAGCGACCCGCGCAACGCCACCCTGACGCAGAACGGCTCGAAGTATCCGAACCAGACCGAGTGGGTCTACCAGGACACGACGTACAACAACACGCTGCCGTCGGCCACCGCCGCCATCACGCTGCGCAAGGACGTTGTGGCCCGCGTCGCGCTGTCGAAAAGCATGACCCGCGCGAACCCGAACTCGCTGCGTCCGGGCATCAACTTCAGCGGCACGTCGGCCGACGTCGGCACGATCGGCAGCCCGGAACTGAAACCCTACCTGTCGAACAACATCGACCTGGGCATCGACTGGTACACCGGACGTGAAGGCTACGTGAGCCTGACCGTGTTCCAGAAAAAGGTGAAGGGCTTCACCGTCATCGACAACCTGACGATGCCGTTCTCCGCCCTGGCCGCCTACGGCATCACCTACAACAACCTGATCCCGACCCAGCAGGTGGCGATCAACTCGCGCGGCGGTCCGGACGTGGCGACCGTGGTGATGAGCCAGGAGCGTAACGCCGGCGGCATCCTGACCGTGCGCGGCCTGGAAATCGGCTGGGTCCAGCCGCTCGACAAGCTGCTGCCGATCAGGGGCTTCGGCTTCAGCGAGACGGCCACGCTGATCAACCAGAGCGCGAGCGGCGAGGGCACCAACGGCTTCGTCGCCCTGAACGTACCGAAGAAGAGCAACAACTTCGGCTTCTACTACGAGAACCACGGCTACATGGCGCGCATCTCGCACCAGTACCAGCAGGGCAGCCAGTCCGCCAACGCGAACCAGAGCGGCGTGACGCTGGCGGCACTGTACGGCCGCTCGTACAAGCAGGCCGACTTCTCGTCCAGCGTGGACCTGGAAGAAGTGCTGGGCCGCGACAACTGGCCGACGATCACGTTCGACATCGTCAACCTGAACAAGGCCAAGCGCGAAGGCTACTTCCAGTTCCCGAACGCGGCGTTCAGCTCGTATGATCCGGGCCGCACGTTCCAGCTGGGCCTCCGCGGCAAGTTCTGATCACGCAGTACCCATTACGTCCCCTGTCCCCGCTTTCGACCGGCATGCTGTGCGCCGGTTGCAAGCGGGGCTTTTTCTTTTGCGGTAGCTCACACCGCTTCCTTGTTCTCCCTGCGATCCGGAACCGCCGGGCCGGCGCATCGGTCGAACCGCAATCACACGTAACGATGCGACAGGAGGCGAGGGCATGGGCACACGACTCATGGAGCTGGTCGAACGCTTCGGCGGCCGGCTGGAAGGCGATCCGCAGATCGAAGTCACGCGCATCGCCCCGCTGGACCGCGCGGGCGCCACCGACATCAGCTTTCTCAGCAACAGCCGCTTGCGGGCCGCGGCCGCGCACAGCCGGGCGGCGGCGCTGATTCTATCGCCGCTCGACGAGCCGGACGTCGCCGCCGCGTACGACGGCGCACGCATCGTCACGAACAACCCGTACGCCTATTTCGCGCGCACCGCGCAATACCTGTGCGGGTCCGCCGCGCCCGCGCCGGGCATCCACCCGTCGGCCGTCGTGCACGCGAGCGCGCGCGTGGACCCGGCCGCGTACGTCGGCGCGCACGTCACGGTGGAGGCGGGCGCCGTCATCGGGCCAGGCGCCGTGATCGACGCCGGCTGCTACATCGGGCACGACGCGTCGGTGGGCGAAAGTACGCACTTCTTCGCCAACGTGACCTTCCACGCGCGCTGCGTCATCGGCGCGCGCGGCATCGTCCACTCGGGCGCCGTGATCGGCGGCGACGGCTTCGGCTTCGCCGTGGACGGCGGCATCTACATCAAGATTCCGCAGACGGGGCGCGTGGTGATCGGCGACGACGTCGACATCGGCTCGAACACGGCGATCGACCGCGGCGCGCTGGACGACACCGTGATCGAAGACGGCGTGAAGCTCGACAACCTGATCCAGATCGGCCACAACTGCCGCATCGGCGCGCACACGGCAATGGCGGGCTGCGTCGGCGTGGCGGGCAGCGCCAACATCGGCAGCCACTGCACGTTCGGCGGCGCCGCGATGATCAACGGCCACATCGACATCGCCGACAACGTCCACGTCACGGCCGGCACGCTGGTGCCGAACTCGATCGCGGCACCGGGCCGCTACACGGGCTTTTATCCGATCGCGCCGAACGCGGAATGGGAACGCAGCGCGGCGCTCGTGCGCAACCTGTCGGCCATGCGCGACAAGGTCAGGGCGCTCGAGCGGGCCATGAAAGTGCTGGGCGGGGAGCCGGTGGGGCGATCGGGGTAGGCGCCCGCACGGTCACCGGCCCGCGCCCGCCATGGTCAGGACCATGCGGAACCTGGCGGCGCCGGACCGCATCTTTTGGTAGGCTTCGTTGGCCCGCTCGAACGGCATCACCTCGATCATCGGACGAATGCCGGCCAGCACGCTGAACGCGAGGGTCTTTTCGTTTTCGTAGGGCGTGCCCGTCAACGATCCGACGATCTCACGCTCACCGACCACCAGCTGGCCGGATGAGACCGGCAACGGATCCTTGCCGGCACCGAGCAACACCAGCCGTCCACGCGGCGCCAGGCCGCCGGCCAGCGCGGCAACAGCGGAAGGATCGCCGATGGCGGCGACGATCGCCTGCGCACCGCCCATCTCCCGCAGCCGCGCGGCGGCGTCCTCCACATCGGTGTCGATGTAGCGGTGGGCGCCCAGGGCCAGCGCATCGGCGGCGATGTCGCTGCCGCGCCCGACCGCGATCACCCGGAAACCCATATGGCGCGCGTACTGCACCGCCATATGCCCGAGGCCGCCGATGCCGAGGATGGCGACGGTGTCGCCGGCTTGCGCGCCGCTCTTCTTCAACGCGTTGAATGTGGCGATGCCTGCGCACAGGATGGGCGCCGTGTCTTCGGCGTCGAGCTCGTCCGGAATGGCGATCAGCGCGGTTGCCCGCGCCACCATCATTTCCGCGTAGCCGCCGTCACGCGTCGCGCCGACGAAAGGCTGGTTCTGGCACAGCGTGAACCGGCCCTGGCGGCACGGGGCGCACTCGTTGCAGTGACCGCCAAGCCGGCCGACGCCGACACGCTGGCCCCTTTTCCAGATCGATGGCGCGTGCGCACCCAGGGCGGCGATACGCCCGACGACTTCGTGGCCCGGTACGCGGGGCGGCTGCAGGGCCGGATCGGCGCCTTCGATGTCGGCGACGTCCGCACCGCACATGCCGCAGGCTTCGATCCGGATGAGGACTTCGCCGACGCCGGGTGACGGTATCGGCCGCTCCACGAGTTCCAGGATGCCTGGGCGGGTGACTTGCATGGCGCGATAGGTGGAGTTCATGATCGTTATTCCAAATAATGAAGGGTGTCGTTGGTCAAAGGATCGAGCAATGCGCGCACGCCCACGCTCGCGGCATCGACGGCACCGGCCAGATACCCCGGAAACCGGGACGACCACTCGCTGGCGATCCCGGTCAGGCGTCCTTCCCAGGGGCCGGCCGGGGCCGTGGCGTCAGGCGCCCCCGCGTGCCCGCCGGTGGCATGCGCATCCATGGCGGTCGCCGTGTACGGATCGGATGCCCAGTCCTTCAGGAACTCGGCCGTGGGCGCGGCCGCTTGCGGTCCGAACAGGCGGCCGAGCTGCGCGCGGCAGTGCGCCCGCAAGACGTCGTCCGGCACACGCTTGCGCACGGCGGCCGGCACACTGAAAAAGCCGAACAGCGCGGCGCTGCCGCCAGGCATGGACGCGTCGTGGATGTCGCCCAGCGGACCGGCCATGCTGCGGGCCGCGCCGGACAACCCCTGGTCGCGCCAGAACGGCGCCGCGTACACGGCGACGTATTTCGCGTGCGGCGCCATCCAGGTGTCCGTCGCACGCCACTGCCGGGCGAGCGATGACGGCAGGGCCGGCGCAAAATCGATGCCGCTTTCCGCCAGGCGCGGCGGCACCGCCAGCAGCACATGGCCGGCGCGCCAGGTCGTCGCATGACCCGTCGCGTCTTCGCTGTCGATCTCCACGCCGGGCCCGGCACGACGCATGCGCCGCACCGCCTGACCGGTGACGATGCGCGTCTCGTCCACGCGTCGCCGCAGCGCGTCGACGAGCGCGCCCATCCCGCCGGCCAGGCGCATCGACGCCGGCGAACTGGCATGGCCGCGCGTGCGCAGGGGCGCTTCGTTGTGCGTGCGTTCGACCAGCATGTCGCCGGCCTCGTGTTGCCGGAAGCGCACGAGGCCGAGGTCGCTCACCAGGCGATCCAGCTGGCTCTGGCAGCCCGGCCAGAACCAGGCGGGGCCCAGGTCGAAACGGTCGACCGGGCCGGCAGCGCCAGGCGTCGACACGATGCGGCCACCGACGACGTCGCGCGCGTCGATGACCACGTAATCGGTCATGCCGTGTTGCGCGAGCAGGGCGGCCGCGTACAAGCCGCTCAGGCCGCCGCCGACGATCGCCACCTTTACCGTTCGCATACGTGTTCCTTTTCCGCCATGCCGCGCAGATGGCCGGTCTTGACATACAGCGTTGCGCCGTCCGGGCCGGCCGCGATGGCCGGACGGTCGCCGGGTGGCAGCCGGAGCCAGCTGCCGCATTCGTACGCCGCGGACGCCACGCGCGCCGCGCCGGCGATCACGAAGACTTCGGCACCGTCGTCGAAGCGCGCCGGCAGGCGTTGTCCGGCCGCCAGCCGGTGCACGCACACCACTTCGGTCGCGCTGGAGAACAACGGGCATGTATCGCCGCCCGCGCCGTGCCGCCATGACGACGGGTCGTTGACGTCGATGCGGACCGGTGCGGTCTCCGCGGGCTCCTTCTGGCAGAGCTTGACGAAGATGACGGCGCCCTCGGGACTGGAAGGCCGGTGCGCGGAACCGGGCGGATTGCGCAGATACCAGCCGGCCGGATAACGCTCGCCGTCCTCGCAGAATGCGCCGGACAACACCAGGATCTCCTCGCCGCCGGGGTGCCGGTGGCGAGGAAAACAGGCGCCCGGCGCATAACGCACGATGCTGGTGGCCCGGGCTGCTTCGCCGCCCAGGCGGTCCAGCATCACGCGTTCGACGCCGCCTTGCGGGGAACGGACCCAGCGATACTCGCCGGGCGCGACCGCCGCGGGGCGCGAGAAGTCTGCATTGACGCGCATGCGCGTCACTTGCCGGGCACCTGGGCGTGCGCTTCGAGCACGCGCGCCGAGTAGGTCAGGGCGGCGCCCGCATTCAGCGCGATCGCGACGCCCAGCGCTTCCGAAATTTCTTCCAGGGTGGCGCCGTGTTCGACGGCCTTCTGGGTGTGCACGGCAATGCAGCCGTCGCAGCGCGTCGTGACGGCGACAGCCAGGGCGATCAGTTCATGTATCCTGGGCGCCAGGTGGCCGGTCCTGGCGGCGGCGCCGTCGATGGCCATCAGGCCGCGTACGACGTCCGGGCTTTGTCTGGCATAGTCGCCCACGCGTTCCAGCAGGGCGTTTCGGTAGGTATTCCAGTCGTGCATCATGATTCGGACTCCGGTGTGATAGCGATTTAATTGCGGCCGGCCATGACGCCGCCGTCGACGTCCCAGATCGCGCCCGTCACCCAGTCCGCCTTGTCCGACAGCAGGAAGGCGATGACCTCGGCAACGTCCTGCGGCGTACCGACGCGGCCGATCGGGTGGAAGCCGTTGAATCCCTGGAGCGTGCCGTGCACGTCGGCTTTCGGGATGAAGCCTTCATAGATCGGGGTCTGCACGACCGCCGGCGACACGGCGTTGACGCGGATGCGGCTCGGCGCGAGTTCCATCGCCAGGTGCTGGGTCAGCGCATGCAGGCCGGCCTTGGCCATGGAATAGGCGGACGACGGCGTCGCCGCGATCGCCTGTTTGGCCCACATCGAGCCGATGTTGACGATCGCGCCCGGCCGCTCGCCGGCGACCAGGTTGGCCGCGACCTTCTGCGTGATGAAGAAGAGGGCCTTGTTCAGCTTCATGTACTGGTCGTAATCCGCCTCCTCGTGCGCCAGGAACGGTTTCGGGAAAAACACGCCGGCGGCATTGACCAGCAGGTCGATGTCCGCGTGGTGCGCATCGATCGTTGCGAGCAGTTGCGCGAGACCGTCTTCGCGCGCCAGGTCGGCAGTGAGTGCCGTCACCTGGCCCAGCGCGGCGAGTTCCCGGCGCGCGTCCTCGGTCTTGTCCGGCCGATTGCCGACGATGACGACGCTGCCGCCCTCCGCGACGACCGTCCGGGCCGCCGCGAACCCCATCCCGCTGGTGCCGCCGACGACCAGCAGTTTCCTGCCTTTGAATTGAGTGCTCATGGTATTTACCTTTCCAGTGTTTGCCGAGCTCGCTGCTCGGAGAAGATTTACTTTGCGACGGAAAGGAGTGTGCGTCTGAAAGAACTCATCGACAAATGAGATAAACTGTGCGGCACTGATAGAAAAAGTTTAGTGCCGTGAAAGCGCCCGTCCATCTCAACGCCTTGCGTGCCTTCGAAGCGAGCGCGCGTCACCAGAGCTTTTCGGCCGCGGCGGCCGAACTCAACGTCACGCCGGCCGCCGTCGGGCAACTCGTCCGCATGCTGGAGAACTGGCTCGGCATGCCCCTGTTTCATCGCACGGCCAGCGGACGTGCCCGCCTCGTGACGACCGAGGCGGCCGAACGGGCGCTGCCGGACATCCGGGCCGGGTTCGACCGGCTTGCCCTCGGGCTGGAACGGCTCAAGGAAGGATCGACCCACGGCGTGCTCACCGTGACGGTCAGCCCCGCATTCGCGGCCAAATGGCTGCTGCCGCGCATCGACCGGTTCCAGGCCGCGTGGCCCGACACGGACGTGCGGCTGGAGACCAGTCTCAAGCCCGTCGATTTCGTCGCGCAGCGCATCGACATCGGTGTCCGTTATGGCCTGGGCAGGTGGGCGGGCGTGCACGCGGACAAGCTGATGGACGAGGAAATCTATCCGGTCTGCGCGCCGGCACTGCTGCGCCGGAAGCGACGTGCGCCGCAGCCGGCGGACCTGATGCACGAGACGCTCATCCACGATTTATCGATGGATGGACATGCCGAATTTCCGACCTGGGATGCGTGGTTGCGCACGGCCGGGGTAACGGGCGTGGCCACGGCGCGCGGCATGAAAATCAACAACTCCGCCGCCGTCCTGCAAGCGGCGCTCGAGGGGCATGGCATCGCGCTCGCGCGCAGCGTGATGGCGCGTGACGATCTCCTGTCCGGACGGCTGATCCGCCTGTTCCCCGAGATTACGTTCGCCTCACCGCTGGCCTACTACGTGGTGTTCCGGCCCGATTGCGCGGCGCTGCCGCGGCTCGTCGCATTTCGCGACTGGCTGCACCGGGAGGCGGCGCGCGATCAGGACGCGCTCGATCGCAACGCCTGACGTCCGCGCCGAAGGCGATGTGGTGGCGCGCCATGATGTCCTTGACCAGCGGGATCAGGGTATCGATCTGCTTTTCGGGAAAGGCGCCCAGGTCCGAGGCGAACGATCAACGCTTGCTGGCGCGACGCCGGCTCAGTTGCAACTCTTGACGTCGGCGCCGTCGTAGCGTTCCGCGTAGCCTTCGATGCGCTTGCGGGTCGCGGCGTCGAGGCTGCGCACGCGATAGACGTAGTGCGTGGTCTGCGGTCCGCGCGGGGCGATGCGCGCCGTGTGCACGCCCTGTTTGCCCAGTTGGGCGAGCATGGCCTGGGCGCTGCTTTCGGTCTTGAACACGCCGAGCGAGATCGCGTACTTGAGCGGGGAATCGGTCTGCATGATGTAGAAATTGGTCACGCCCAGGTTGCGCAGCTCCGCGGCCTTCTTGTCGGCCGCTTCCTTGCTGCCCTGGGACGGGATGTGCACGAGCCAGCTGGTCACGTCCTGGGCCTGGACGGCCTGGCGCGACTGGCGGTCGCCGAGGTCGAGCGCGGCCAGGCGCGCGTCGAAACGGCGCGCGTCGCCCGCGTCGAGCGGGCCGATTTCCGTGCAGGCGAAGGCGGGCGCGGGGGTGGCCGCAGCAGCGGGCGTGGTGGCTGGCGCTTTCGCGGCGGTTGCGGCGGCTGCAGGCGCGCTCGTCGCCGCGCTTGCCACTGCCGCGCCATCGGCCTCGTCGCCACCCGGCGGCGGCGCGGCGGCCTTCGCGGCGGCTTCGGCCTGTTCGCGCGTCAGCAGCGTCATCTTGGCCGTGTTGAACTGGCGCTTGAGGCGCGCCGGTTCGTGTTCATTGCTCTTGCCGGTGCCGAACAGGCCCTGGGCATACGCGAACAGGGCGGCGTTCAGGAACAGCAGGGACCAGAAGGCGAGTCGTAGCACGAGCGTGTCCTCAAGCAGATGCGGGGTCGGGGTCGGAAGCGAGCAGCGGTGCGGCCGCATGCAGGCCCACCAGCACGATATTATCCAGCATCCAGTGGGGAACGGACAGCAGCGGGGCCACGCTGGCCGCCGCGCCGCCGGAGACGATGCACAGATCGGCCGGCAGGGCGGCGCAGGCGCGTTCGATCGCGCCCGCCTGCGCGGCCAGGCAGCCGGACAGGATGGCGTCGCTCGTGTGGTCGGCGAACGTCGGGGGCGCGGCATACGCGCCGGCACCGGGCGCCACCTGCGGCAACTGGGCCGTGCCGCGCGCCAGCGCGCCCAGCATCAGGCCCAGGCCCGGCAGGATCATCCCGCCGACGAAGTCGCCGGCGGCAGTCACGGCGTCGACCGTCGTCGCGGTGCCGCACGTGGCCACGACGAGGGCCTGGCCGGGGGCGAGGCAACGCGCGCCGAGCGCGGCGGCGAAGCGGTCGCTGCCCAGTTGCGCCGGATTGCGGTAGCGGTTGCGCAGGCCGTTCAATTCGGCGCGCGACGTGAACCAGTCCGGCGCGGCCGGCAGCAGCGGGGCGAGGAGCGCCGTCAGCTGCGCCTGCATCGCGTGGCCCGCCACGTTCGAGACGACGGCGCGCGTGAGCCCGTGGCCGGCCCAGGCGGCCTGCAGGCGGTCGAGTTCCGCGTGCGGCACGGCGCCGTGCGCGGTCCAGTCGCCAGGCAGCGCATCGAGCGCCGCGATGGCCCATTTGATTCTCGTGTTTCCCGCGTCGACGAGCAGCAGCATGGTGGTCTCCCGAAGATCAATCCCTGGTGCGCAGCGACACGTCGCCCGCGACGATCGCGATGCGCCCGCCCGCCGTGTCGAGCAGCAGGCGGCCCGTGTCGTCCACGCCGGCGGCAAGGCCCTCGTGCTGGATCGCGCCCCGGTCGAGCAGGACGACCGGCCGCCCCTGCCAGGCGTGCAGCACATTCCAGCGCGCGGCGAACGCGGCAAAGCCCTGGCGCGCGAACAGGGACAGCGCGTCGGCCAGGCCGTCGAGCAGTGCGGCCAGCAGTGCGTCGCGGTCCATGCGCGCGAGCCACGGCATCGCGGCGGCGCTGCGTCCGATCTTTTCTTCGAGTGCGTCCGGCATCACGAGGTTCAAGCCGATGCCGACGATGGCCCAGGCCGCGCCGTCCGGCAGCGCCTGGGTCTCGACGAGGATGCCGGCCAGCTTGTCGCCATCCTTGAGCACGTCGTTCGGCCATTTCAGCTGCGCCGGCTGGCCGAGGCGGCCCAGCGTTTCCGCCAGCGCGACCCCGATCGCGAGCGGCAGGCCGGCCAGGCCGCGCAGGCCGTCGGCGAAGCGCCAGGCCAGCGAGAACGTCAGCGAGTTCCCCGGCTCGGACAGCCAGCTGCGGCCCGCGCGGCCGCGCCCGGCCGTTTGATGTTCCGCGACCAGCAGCACCGGCGCCGCCAGCTGCGGCGCGCGCGCCAGCAGGTCGGCGTTCGTCGATCCGGTTTGCGCGACCACCTCGACGGCGACGCCGGCGCGTGACAGTTGCATGATGCGCTCGGCGTTCATGGCGCCACCTTGCCCGCCTTCTGCGGCGCATGCACGAACAGGGCGTCGAACAGGACGTTGGGCAGCAGGCGCAGGAGTTTCGCCACGATTCCCATCGGCCAGGGGATCACGCGGTAGCTTCGGCCCGCGTCGATGGCGCGCGCGGCCGCGGCCGCGAAGCGGTCGGCGGGCATCAGGAAGGGCATGGGAAAGCGGTTCAGGCGGGTCATCGGCGTATCGACGTAACCGGGCGCGATGGTCACGACCCGGATACCGTGGGGTTGGAGTTCGAGGCGGAGCGATTCCGCATACGTGTGCACGGCCGACTTCGACGCGCAATAGGCGCCCGCGCCTTTCATGCCGCGGATGCCCGCCACGCTGCCGATCGCAACGAGGCGGCGCGTACCCGTGCCTTGCTTCATCGTGGCGATGAACGGTGCGAAGGTGGCGACGGTGGCCGTGACGTTGATGGCGAAGATCTCGGCGAACTGGGACAGATCGCCCGGCCGCTCGGTCAGCGTGCCGGCCGAGACGCCGGCGCCGGCGATCACGATGTCGGCGCCGCCTTCGCGCGCGATGAAATCGGATGCGGCGCCCGCCAGGGCCGCGTGGTCCGTCACGTCGACGGCGTAGATGTGGTGGTCGCCGGGTGCGGGCAGCGTGGCGGCGAGCTCGCGCAGGGCATCGCCGCGGCGGCCGAGCAGGCCGAGGACCGCGCCGCGCGCCGCGTACTCGCGTGCCAGGGCCGCGCCGATGCCGCTGGATGCGCCGGTGACGAACACGCGCAGCCGGCGGCCCCGCGCCGCGGTCATCGCTTGTCCGCTTTCGCTTTCGTGACGAGGAAGTCCATCACCTGCAAGGCCGTCTGCTGTTGCTGGGCTTCCGTGGTGCCCTCGGGCGCGCCCGCGCCCGCGTGCGAGGGCGACGTGACGAAGCGGCCGTCGATGACGACGAGCGGCCAGCGGTCGACGCCGTACGCATCCATCATCGCGGCCGCGCGGCGCAGCTTCGCCTGGATGCCGAAGGACCGGTAGGTGTCGATGAACTTCGCGCGGTCGATGCCGTTTTGCGCCGCCCAGTCGAACACCTGCTCGTCGCTGGACAGGCGCAGGTGCTGCTGGTGCATGGCGTCGAACACCTTCCGGTGGTACTGGTTCAGGAGGCCCATCGCGTCCAGCGTGTAGAACAGGCGCTGCTGCGGCAGCACGCTGGCGTCGCGCGGCACGTGCACGCGCTTGAACACGATGTCGTCGCCCTCTTTCTTGACCCATGATTCCAGCGCCGGTTCGAAGGCGTAGCAGTGCGGGCAGTAGTAGGCGAAGAACTCGATGACTTCGATTTTTTTACCGGTGTCGGTCGGCTGCGGCGAGGGGAGCACGAGGTATTGCGCGCCCGCTTGCGGGTCGGCGGCCAGCGCCGACGCGGCATGCAAGCCGGCCGCGAGGCCGAGGAGGGCGGTGCAGAACAGGCGGCGCGGCAGGCGCATGCGGGTCTCCCGGGATCAGCGCTGGTTGCGCACGATGTCGACGACGACGCCGCTGTCGAGCAGTTTGGCGCGCGCCTTGTTCATGGTTTCGACCTGGTTGTACGGGCCCAGGCGCACGCGGTGCAGCACGCCGCTGTCGCTCGCGCGGTCGCTGATCGTCGCCTCGAAGCCGAGCAACGCCAGCTTGGCGCGCGTCGCTTCGGCGTCCGGCAAGCCGCGGAACGCGCCGGCCTGCAGGTAGTACACATATTCGCCGGTGGCGCCCGTGGCGCCGGCAGCGGCGGCGGCCGGTGCGGCCGAGGCGACGCGCGTCTCGGGTTTCGGTTCCGGCCGGGCCGGTGCCGTCTCCTTCATCGCGGCGATCGCCTGGCCCAGCGGATCGGGCTCGGCCGGCTTGGTCTCGGCGGGGGCGGCGGTGCCGCCGTTCGCCCGCGCGGCCGCCTTTTCCGAAATCTCCTTGTTCGCCTCGCGCGCGGCGTCGCGGTTGGCGTACATCGGCTTGTTCGGATCCTGGGCCTGGCCCGGCGCCGGATCGGCCGGGCGGCCGGCCTTGACCGTCTTGTCGGTGAACGGCGAGGCGCCCTTGGTGATCGTGAGCGCGACCGCGACCGCGATACCCAGGCCGACGATCAGGCCGATGATGAGGCCAGTGAGCGTGCTGCCCCGCTGGCGCGCGAAGGATTGGAGCTGTCGATTACGGAATACGGCGGTCATGTAGTGCGGGTCTAGGTTGGAACGCTTACATCTTCTCCGGCGCCGAGACGCCGATCAGGGCCAGGCCGTTGCGCAGCACCTGGCGGATGGCGGCCGCCAGCGCGAGGCGCGCAAGCTTCGTCGGCTCGTCGTCGTCGAGCAGCCATTTGTGGGCGAAGTAATAGCTGTGCAGTTCGCCGGCCAGGTCGCGCAGGTAGAACGCGACCTGGTGCGGGCCCAGCTCGACGAGCGCGCGCTGCAGCATCTCGGGATAGTCCGCCAGCTTGGCCAGCAGGCCGGATTCGTGCGAATTCGTCAGCGGCGACAGGTCGGCGTTCGCCAGCCGGGCGACGTCGCCGCCCCAGTTCGCGAGGGCCGAGCAGATGCGCGCGTGGGCGTACTGCACGTAGTAGACGGGGTTCTCGTCGTTGGTCGCGAGGGCGACGTCGACGTCGAACACGAACTCCGTGTCGGCCTTGCGCGAGATGAGGAAGAAGCGCACGGCGTCGCGGCCGCGGGTCACGTCGCCGTTGCCCGACCATTCGATCAGGTCGCGCACGGTCACGTACGAACCGGCGCGCTTGGAGATCTTGACCTCTTCGCCGTTCTTCATGACGGTGACCATCTTGTGCAGCACGTAGTCGGGATAGCCTCGCGGGATGCCGATGTTCACCGCCTGCAGGCCGGCGCGCACGCGGGCGATGGTGCCGTGGTGGTCGCTGCCCTGGATGTTGATGGCCTGGTCGAAGCCGCGCTTGAACTTCTGGATGTGGTACGCCACGTCCGGCACGAAGTACGTGTACGTGCCGTCCGACTTGCGCATCACGCGGTCCTTGTCGTCGCCGTAGTCCGTCGTCTTGAGCCACAGCGCGCCGTCCTGTTCGTAGGTCACGCCGGCGTCGACCAGGGCCTGCACGGCCGCTTCGACCTTGCCGTCCGTGTACAGCGAGGACTCGAGGTAGTAATTGTCGAACTTGACGCCGAACGCCTGCAGGTCCTGGTCCTGCTCGTTGCGCAGGTAGGTGACGGCGAAGCGGCGGATCGATTCGATGTCGTTCGTGTCGCCGCTGGCGGTGGCCGGCTGGCCGTCGCTGGCCGACACGGTCTTCTTGGCGAGGAAGTCGTCGGCGATGTCCTGGATGTAGTCGCCGTTGTAGGCCGACTCCGGCCATTCGGTGTCGCCGGGACGGAAGCCGCGCGCCCGCGCCTGGACCGAGTTGGCCAGGGTCAGGATCTGCACGCCGGCGTCGTTGTAATAGAACTCGCGCGTGACCTGGTGGCCCTGCGATTCGAACAGCGCCGACATCGCGTCGCCCAGCGCCGCCTGGCGGCCGTGGCCGACGTGCAGGGGGCCGGTCGGGTTGGCCGACACGAATTCGATGATCACGTGGCGCTCGTTGCCGGACGCGCCGCGGCCGAAGGCGTCGCCCTCGCGCAGGACGGTGGCGACGACGGACTGCTTGGCGCTCGCGGCCACGCGCAGGTTGATGAAGCCGGGACCGGCCACGTCGGCCGCTTCGATCAGGCCCGCCGCCTTCGGCTCGGCCAGCAGCGCGGCGACGAGGCGGGTGGCCAGCTCGCGCGGGTTGGTCTTGAGCGGCTTTGCCAGTTGCATGGCGATGTTGCAGGCGATGTCGCCGTGCGACGGATCGCGCGGGCGTTCGAGAACGACGTTGGGCGCGAGGTCGCTGCCCGCAACGATGGGGGCCAGCGCGGCCTGGAACAGGGCGACGATCTCTTGTTTTTGTTGGGCGAGCATGAACTGTGGTCGAAAATATAATGGTCGGTGCGGCACGGTGGCATGGCCACGGGCAGGCTAAGCAATCATTATACTGGTTTGACGCAACGCGCAATACCACCCAACGGCGCCGGCGCAAGCCTCGCTTAAGCCTGCGCAACGCGTAACCGTTACAATGTGCGTCTTTATGCATTGATCGATTGCCATGACCGAAAAGCGCCCGACGCTCACCCTCAAACCCAAGGCCGGCGGCCGCACCGGCGGCAAGAAGGCCGGTCCGGTCCGGCCGGGTGGCCCGCAGGCGGGGAAAGGGACCGGTCCGCGCAACCCCAAGGCCGGCCCCGCCGCGACCGGCGGACGCGATCCGGGCCGCGACCAGCGGCGCGAAGGCGCGCGCGACACCGCGCCGCGCGGCCCCGGCGGTGCGCCGCAGCGCGCCATGGAAAATCGCCCCCAGCGCGTCGAACCGGCGCCGCGCGATGTCGCCGTTGCGCCGCCGCGTCCGCAGGAAGAGCCGGGCCCGCGCCTGCGCCACAGCCACGAGGTCAAGGTCCATGCCCAGCTCGATTACCGTCCCGACCTGCGCGACGATTCCCTTGCGTTCGCCCTGCTGGGCGCGGCGAGCGGCCTGGCGCGCGTGCGCGCCGGCATGGCGCTGCCGCAGGCGCTGGCCGACGTGTTCCAGGCCTGGGACGCGCCGCCGCAGGCGCGCGGCGCCATGCAGGACATCGCCTACCGCGCCATGCGCCAGCTGGGGCGCAGCGGCACCCTGTTGGGGCTGATGACGAGCAAGGCGCCCGAGCCGCCGATGCTGGCCGGCCTGCTGGAGTGCGCGCTGGCGCTGCTCGATCCGCCCGAGGGCACCGAGCCGCCGTACGAAGCCTTCACGGTCGTCGACCAGGCCGTCCGCGCGGCCGCCGCGCACCCGGATTTCGCCCACGCCAAGGCGATGGTGAACGCCGTGCTGCGCCGCTTCCTGCGCGAGCGCGAGGACGTGGTGGCCAGCGCCCTGCGCGAGCCCGTCGCGCAGTGGAATTACCCGCAATGGTGGATCGACGCCGTGCGCATCGCGTATCCGGGCGACTGGCAGGCCATCCTCATGGCCGGCAACCGCCAGCCGCCGCTGACCCTGCGCGTGAATCGCCGCAAGACCGACGTCGACACGTATCTGAAGCTGCTGGCCGCGGCCGGCATGGACGCGGAGCAGGTCGGGCCGAGCGCCGTGCGCCTGGCGCAGGCGGTGGGCGTGACGCAGATCCCCGGCTTTGCCGACGGCCTCGTCTCCGTGCAGGATGCGGGCGCCCAGCTGGCCGCGCCGCTGCTCGACGTCCGTGACGGCATGCGCGTGCTGGACGCGTGCGCGGCCCCCGGCGGCAAGAGCGGCCACATCCTGGAAACGGCCGACGTCGACCTGACGGCGCTGGATGTCGACGCGCGCCGCCTCGTCCGCGTCGACCAGAACCTGCAGCGCCTCGGCCTGCATGCGACCGTCAAGGCGGGCGCGGCCGAAGCCACGGATTGGTGGGACGGCGGCCTGTACGATCGCATCCTCGCCGACGTGCCGTGCACGGCCTCCGGCATCGTGCGCCGCCACCCGGATATCCGCTGGTTGCGCCGCAAGAGTGACACCCACCAACTTGCAACACTTTCCACCAAAATACTCGACAATCTTTGGCAGATGCTGCGGCCCGATGGTAAATTGCTGTTCGTGACATGTTCGCTCTGGCCGCAGGAATCGGAAGCGCAGGCCGCCGCCTTCGCGGCGCGCCACGATGCGGTCCGTCTCGATGCGCCGGGCCAACTGCTTCCTCGAAGTGGCGCCGGGCAGGATCATGACGGTCTGTTCTACGCCCTGTTCCACAAGGCCGGAGCGTGAGTAACCCCGACAACGCTTTTTAAGGCTCTGGCCCCTAGTGACTGTACGATTTTTCCTCCTCCTCGCCTGCCAGCTGTTTCTGGCATTGACATGCGCGACTGCGCAGGCGGCCGAAGGGATCGAAATCACCCGCGCCAGTATCGAGGCTTCCGACGACGGCTACCGCCTGTCGGCCGCCTATTCGTTCGACCTGACGCCCGGCCTCGAGCAGGCCATCGAGCACGGCGTGGCGCTGTCGTTCACCACCGAGATCGAGCTCACCCGGCCGCGCTGGTGGTGGACCGACGACCATGCCGTGTCCTCGCGCCGCACGATCAAGCTGAACTACGACGTGCTGCTGCGGGTCTATCACGTCTCCGCCCCCGGCAGCATCCAACAGAATTTCGACACCCTCGACGACGCGCTGCGGGCGATCCGCCTCCCGGCCCGCTGGCTGATCGCCCCCAAGGGCGCGCTCAAGCCGGGCGAGGTCTACAACGTCACGCTGCGCATGTTCATGGACCGCGAATTCCTGTTGAAGCCGCTTCAGATCGACGCCTTCAACAATTCCGACTGGCGCCTGGCCTCGCACAAGAAGACGTTCACCTACCGTGCGGAGTAAGCCGTGATCAAGGCCCTGCGCTACGGCCTGGTGATCGGCAGCGCGATCGCCTCGATCCTGCTGTTCCTGCTCGCTTCCGCGTCCAGCAACACGGGCTTCTTCGCCCATGACTTCACCTGGCTGCTGGGCCTGATCCTCGGCGTGGCCGGCGCGTTGTTCATCCTCGTGCTGGTCGCGTTCTGGCGCCTGTATTCGCGCTACAAGGCCGGCAAGTTCGGTTCGCGCCTGATGCTCCGCCTGATGGTCCTGTTCGGCGGCATCGGCATCCTGCCCGGGCTCGTCGTCTTCATGGTCTCGGTGCAGTTCGTCTCGCACTCGATCGAGTCGTGGTTCGACGTCAAGATCGAGGCCGCGCTCGACTCGGGCCTGAACCTGTCGCGCGCCGCCCTCGACGAAGCCCTGGTCAACCTGGGCGTCAACGCCGGCACCGTGGCCGCCACGCTGGCCGGGCAGGGCGAGCGCGATGCGCAGGCCATCCTCGTGCGTGCGCTCGACGAGGGCAACGGGATGCGCAGCGCGCTCCTGATCGATGCCGCCGGCAGGCTCGTGGCCGGCGCCACCGAGGACCGCCGCGCCGTGCTGGCCGCCGACCTGCCCACCCCGCAGATGCTCAAGCAGGCCGCGATGCCGGGCGGTTACGCGCGTGCGGAAGGCGGCATCGACGACGACTTCCGCGAGGCGCGCGGCGAGCCGCCCAGCGGCCTCGACGCCGCCACCGGCCTGCGCCTGCGCGTGGTGGTGGCCGTGCCCGAGCCGCCCGGCATGGCGCCGCACTACCTGCAATTGACGCAAGGCGTGCCCGTCAACCTGGCGTCCAACGCCGCCGTGCTCTCCACCGCGTATCGCGAATACCAGGAGCGCTACGCCGCGCGCACGGGCTTGCGCAAGATGTACATCGGCACGCTCACGCTGACCCTGCTGCTGGCGATCTTCTCGGCCATCGGCGCCGCATTCCTCATCGCCGGCAACCTGGCCCAGCCGCTGCTCGTGCTGGCCGAGGGCACGCGCGCCGTGGCCGAGGGCGACCTGTCGCCGCGCCCGATCGTCGAGACGAACGACGAACTGGGCACGCTCACGCAATCGTTCAACGCGATGACGGGCCAGCTGTTCGAGGCCCGCTCCGCCGTCGAGCGCAACCGCGCCGCGCTGGAAAGCGCCAAGGTCCACCTGGAATCCGTGCTGGCCAATATGTCGGCGGGCGTGATCGTGATGAACGGCGACGGCGTCGTCGTCAACTCCAACGATGCCGTGCACCGCATCCTGCAGGTCGACGTGGCCTCGCTGGCGGGGCGCCCGCTGGACCAGATCGACGGGCTGGAAGTCTTCGCCGGCGCCGTCACGCGGGCCTTCTCGGCGCAGAGCGCGCAGTCCGCCGCGGGCCGCGGGAAAGGGCGCGCGCACTGGCAGCAGCAGATCGAGATCCCGCGCCGTCCCGGCACCGACGACGACCACGACATCACGCTGCTGGCGCGCGGCTCGCGCCTGCCGGTGGGGGCGGGCAGCGGCTTCATCGTCGTGTTCGACGACATCTCCGACGTGATCTCGGCCCAGCGCTCGGTGGCGTGGGGCGAGGTGGCGCGCCGCCTCGCGCACGAGATCAAGAACCCGCTCACGCCGATCCAGCTGTCGGCCGAACGCCTGCAGATGAAGCTGATCGACCGCGTCGATGCGGACGCCGCCGCGCTCCTCAACAAGGCCACCGACACCATCGTCAGCCAGGTGTCCGCGATGAAGCGCATGGTCGACGATTTCCGCGACTATGCGCGCACGCCCCCGGCCGTGCTGTCGGCGCTGGACCTGAACGACCTGATCGAAGAAATCCTGAACCTGTATTTATCCGAGGACGGCTCGGACGTGATCCATCCGTCCCTGCAGCCGGGCCTGCCGCGGGTGATGGGCGACACGACCCAGCTGCGCCAGGTGATCCACAACCTGCTGCAGAACGCGCAGGACGCGCTGGCCGACCGCACCACGCACGACGACCCGCCGCGCATCGACATCGTCACGGAGGCCATCCACTACGTCGGCGCCGACGGCGGGACGGGCACCGCGGTGCGCCTGGCGATCGTCGACAACGGCCCCGGATTCGCGCCGAAGATCCTGTCGCGCGCGTTCGAACCGTACGTCACGTCGAAAGCGCGCGGCACCGGCCTGGGCCTGCCGATGGTCAAGAAGATCATCGATGAACACGGCGGCCGGATCGACATCGCCAACCGCGCCGACGGAAGTGGCGCTTCGGTATCGATTTTGCTGTTAAAGTTAGCGCCAGAGGCGAACTTGGCCGAAGCGTGAATCGCGCATAGAATCTTGGCTGTATAAGGGGGCCCGGCAGCGGTTGGCCGGCGTCTCCATGGAGAGAGTCAGATCAAAAAAGGCATAACAAGATGGCGAACATACTCGTAGTTGACGATGAAATGGGCATCCGCGAGCTGCTCTCGGAAATCCTTGGCGACGAGGGACACGCGGTCCAGCTGGCGGAAAACGCCCAGCAGGCCCGCCAGGCGCGCCAGCAGGGCGCCCCCGACCTGGTGCTGCTCGACATCTGGATGCCCGATACCGACGGCGTCACGCTGCTCAAGGAATGGCAGCGCGACGGCCTGTTGACGATGCCGGTCATCATGATGTCCGGCCACGCCACGATCGACACCGCCGTGGAAGCGACCCGCATCGGCGCCCTGAACTTCCTGGAAAAACCGATCGCCCTGCAAAAGCTGCTGAAAGCCGTGCAGCAGGGCCTGCAGCGCGGCCAGGAAGTGGCGCGCGCGCCGGCCATCGCGCCGCGTCCGATGGCCTCCGCCGCATCGGTCTCGTCCCCGCTGCCGGAACCGAGCGCCGCGGTGCAACCGATGTACGCGCCGCAGCCGCAGGGCGGGGCGATGGGCGCGTCAATGGGCATGGCCCGCCCCGTCAGCAATGGCGAGGCGCACGCCCACGGCTACACGCTGTCGTTCGACCTGCCGCTGCGCGAAGCGCGCGACGCCTTCGAGCGTATGTACTTCGAGCACCACCTGGGCCGCGAAGGCGGCTCGATGACGCGCGTGGCCGAAAAGACGGGACTGGAACGTACCCACCTGTACCGCAAGCTCAAGCAGCTCGGGGTCGAACCGGGCAAGCTGGGCAAGAAGAGTGCCCAGTGATCCCGCCGGTGCGACGGCCGCGGACGATGCGCGTGTCGTCGTCACCCTCGTCACGGGCCTGAGCGCCCGGGCGCGCGAAGCGGCGATCGCCGCTCACCTTTCCGATATGCATGACGAAGGCGCGCAGGCCATCATTCTCGAAGGCCTCGCGTCCGGCGTTTCCCCCCTCGATGACCTCGCTCCGGACCAAAGCCTTGCGCGGATCGCGCCCGGTTGCTTGTGCTGCACCGGCAATCTGGTTTTGCGTGTAACATTGAATCGCCTGCTCCGCCGGCGTCCCCGCCGTATCTTCATCGGCGTCGCCGGCAGCGAGCATCTTGATCAGTTGCGATCGTGGTTGCGGTCCGAGCCATACGATCAGCTGTTACGGCTGACTTCCGACCTGAAGGCCTGAATCGTCCGCAGCTTGACCGATACAGTGGAATTCGTAACAAGTTGTAGAGGTTCTTGAATTCGGTTCCAGTGGCCCCACCTCGTAGTTGAAGTGGAAAGAAAGCGGAAAGTAAGCCGTCCGCCGCCGGGCGGCAGCCTTGCACCCACCTGATCGAGTGAAGGAGTCATCATGAACATGATCTATAACAGCGAACAGTATAGCGTTGTCGAATTTGGCGTCGATCACAACCTCGAGGCCCTGCGCTTCGGCGGCTACGAGATCGTCGACAAATCCGGCCGGCGCGAAGCGTTCATCGGCGGCAAACTGGCGCAAGCGTTCCGGCGTGATGTCAACAACCTGATCGCGAGCGAACCGACCATGGAGGAAATCGACGATTTCCTGGGTTCCTACGACACCCTCATGAGCCAACCGGTCGTCCTGCACTGATCGTCCCGGTCGGGCGCCTTCGTCCGGCCACTGCACCTGCGTGACGCGGCGCCGTTCCGGGCTGGCGACGCAGGGCACCATCTTCTTTCCCGTTCCCGCTACCTCATCTTCCCCATACCGGCTTTGCGTCCGTACATGGTAAGCTTGACCCATGTGTCAGCTGCTCGCCATGAATTGCAATGTCCCTACCGACATTGTTTTTAGTTTCACCGGCTTCGCCCATCGGGGCGGACGCACGGACACGCACCATGACGGCTGGGGCATCGCTTTCTTCGAGGGCGCCGGCGTGCGCCATTTCGTCGACCACCAGGCGGCCATCGCCTCGCCGATCGCCGAACTGATCAAGCATTACCCGATCAAGTCGCTGAACGTCATCGCCCACATCCGCAAGGCCACGCAGGGCAAGGTCGCGCTCGAAAACTGCCATCCGTTCGTGCGCGAGATGTGGGGCCGCTACTGGGTGTTCGCCCACAACGGCGACCTCAAGGCTTTCGACCCCGTCCTCGACGGCCCGTACCGCCCGGTCGGCAATACCGACAGCGAACGCGCCTTCTGCTTCCTGCTGCAGCAATTGCGCGACCGCTTCGGCGACCAGGCGCCCGCCATGCCCGTGCTGCGCGCGGCCATCGCCGACCTCGTCGCCGTCATCGCGCGCCACGGCACGTTCAACATGATGCTGTCCGACGGCACGGCGCTGTTCGCGCACTGCTCGACCAAGCTGTGCTACGTCGTGCGCCGCTACCCGTTCGCGGCCGCCTGCCTCGCCGACGAAGACCTGTCCGTCGACTTTTCGCAAGTGACGACGCCGAACGACCGCGTGGCGATCATCGTCACGACCCCGTTGACCACCAACGAGACGTGGACGGAGTTCGCGCCGGGCGAACTCAAGGTGTTCGTGGACGGCCTGCCGCAGCCGTGATCATCCTGATACGTTTTTTACAGGAAATCATTTTCAAATAGTCACCAGGTGGCGGAATGCGTTAAAGTAGCTACGTTCCATTGCTACAAGAGTCCGTGATGACCGATACCGCCGCGAGCCTGGACCACGCGAACTACCCCTTGCGCGTGCGTGACTTTTATTTGGGGCGCCAGCCTGTGCTCGACCGCAACCAGGCCTTGTACGGTTATGAACTCCTGTTCCGCAGCGCGCGCCAGGGCGAGGCCGACGAGACCGGCCTGACCGCGACGGCCGCGGTGATCGCCCACGCGGCCCAACTGGGGCTCGCGCGCGCGATCGGCGACGCCGCCTGCTTCCTGAACGTGGACGCCGAAGTCCTCGGCAGCGACATCTTCGCCTTCCTGCCGCGCGAGCGCACGGTGCTCGAGATCGTGCCGACCGTCGTGCCGGACGACGCCCTGCTGGCGCGCATGCGCGAGCTCGCGGGCCACGGCTTCCGCTTCGCGCTGGACGGCATCGAAGGCGACAGCCTGCGCCTGCAGCGCCTGTTGCCGCTGGCCGGCTTCGTCAAGCTGGACCTGCGCACCGTGCCGCCCACCCAGTTGCCGAACCTCGTGCGGCGCCTGCACGGCATGGAAAAGACCGTGGTCGCGGAAAAGGTCGAGACGCGCGACGCCTACCAGGCCGCGATGGACCTGGGCTTCGATTACTTCCAGGGCTTTTATTTCGCGCGCCCGTCCGTGCTGGGCGGCCGCAAGCTGTCGCCGTCGCAGCTCGCGGTGGTCGAGCTCATGAACCTGGTGATGTCGGACGCGGACAATGCGGTCATCGAAAAGACCGTCAAACGCGACGTGACGCTCGCCCTGAACCTGCTGCGCCTCGTGAACACGCCGGCCGTGGGCGCGGCCCAGCGCATCGATTCCGTCAGCCAGGCGCTGCTCGTGCTGGGCCGGCGCCAGTTGCAGCGCTGGCTGCAGATCATGCTGTACGCGGAACCGGCCACGCGCGGCCACAACCAGACGCCCCTGCTGATGCTGGCCACCACGCGCGGCCGCCTGATGGAATTGCTGGCCCAGCGCCTGCGTCCCGGCCAGCGTGCCGTCGCCGACATCGCCTTCACGGTCGGCATCATGTCGCTGATGGACGCCCTGTTCGGCATCCCGATGGCCGACATCGTCGAACAGATCCCGGTCAGCGACGAAGTCCGGCAGGCCCTCCTGGGCCGCGCCGGCTTCTTCGGCGAGCTGCTCAAGCTGTCCGAGAGCATCGAGCAGGCCGACGACGACACGGAACTCGTGCTGCCCACGCTGAAGGAGCTGCAGATCTCCGGCGACGACATGATCGAGCTCGAGATGTCGGCGTTCCAGTGGTCCGACTCCGTCGTCCGCTACGCCATCTGACGTCTTCCCGCCGCGCGCGTCCGCGCGCGGCTGTCCAACCATGCGATCCGACGGGAGCCCCATGTCGAATGTGTTGTTGCGTGTTGAAGGTCTCGTGAAATCGTACGGCGCCCGGCGCGCCGTGGACGGCGTGTCGTTCCAGGTGCTGGCCGGCCAGACCGTCGGCCTGCTCGGTCCGAACGGGGCGGGCAAGTCGACCACCGTCTCGATGCTGTGCGGGCTGCTCAGGCCCGACGCCGGCCAGGTGCTGCTGGACGGCCAGGCGGTGACGACGGGAGCGGCAGGCGTCAAGCGCCGCATCGGCCTCGTGCCGCAGGACCTCGCGCTGTACGAGGACCTGTCGGCGCACGAGAACCTGCGTTTGTTCGGCGCCCTGTACGGCCTGAAGGGCAAGGCGCTGAACGAGCGCATCGAACACGTGCTGGGCCTCGTGAACCTCGTCGACCGCGCGCGCGACAAACCGGCCACGTTCTCGGGCGGGATGAAGCGCCGCCTGAACATCGCGGCCGCGCTGCTGCACGATCCGGACTTGCTGATCCTCGACGAGCCCACGGTCGGCGTCGACCCGCAGAGCCGCAATGCCATCTTCGATACGCTGGAGGCGCTGCAGGCGCAGGGCCGGGCGCTGATCTACACGAGCCACTACATGGAAGAGGTGGAGCGCCTGGCCGACCACATCGTCATCATCGACCACGGCAAGGTGCTGGCCGACGACAGCCCGGCCGCGCTGCACCGCAAGCTCGCCGCGAAGGCCCTGCTGCGCGTGGAGCTGGCGCAACCGGCGGGCGCCGGCCTGCTGGACGCGCTGCGCTCCCAGGCCGGCGTGACGGCCCTGGCGAGCGAGGGCACGACCCTCGACATCGGCCTCACCGACAATGCCGACGCCGTGCCGCTGCTCGGCTGGCTGCAGGGGCAGGGCCAGCGCCCCGTGCACTTCGCCACCGCGCGCGCGCGCCTCGAAGACATCTTCCTCGACCTGACCGGTCGCACCCTGCGCGACTGAGACCACGCCAGATGAACACGACCGCCTTCTTCGCCCTGGTCCGCAAGGACCTCATCCTCTACATCTCCGACAAGCGCGCGCTGCTGATGCACCTCGTGCTGCCCATCGTGATCGCCGCGTTCTTCGGTTCCGTGTTCGGCGGCGGCAGCGCCAAGGGCAGCGGCATCGACGTGGCCCTCGTCCAGCAGGACACGAGCGACGCCGGCAACCGCATCGCGGCGGGCCTCAAGGCCGACCCGAACCTGCACGTGACGCCGATGGACATGACGCAGGCCCGGGATGCCGTGCGCAAGGGCAGCCAGGCCGTCGCGATCGTGCTGCCGGCCGGCTTCGCCGAAGCGGCCGGCACCGCCATGTTCTCGAACCAGGACAAGCCGGCCATCCCATTGCTGTACGACCCGTCGCAGCCGGCCGTGCTGGCGATGGTGAAGGGCATGCTGACGCAGCAGGTGATGCAGGTCGTCAGCGCCGAGATGTTCGGCGGACCGCTGGGCAAGAAGCTGACGGCGCGCAGCCTGCAGCAGCTCGACGAGAACAAGGTGCAGGACCCCGCGCTGCGCGACATGCTCGTCGCGGTGCGCAAGTACGAGGACACGCCGCGCGAGGAGGACGCCGGCGCCGCCCGGCCGCGCGGCCTGTCGATGCCGTTCACGACGCACGACGAGAGCCTGGCGAGCGGTCCCGTCGCCCAGGGCTACAACCCGTACGCGCATTCGTTCTCGGGCATGGGCGTGCAATTCATCCTGTTCATGGGCGTGAACATGGGCATCGGCATGCTGCTGACGCGCCGCAGCGGCGTGTGGGACCGCCTGCTCGCCGCGCCCGTCACCTTGACCGAGGTCGTGCTGGCGCGCGCCGCCTCGGCCGCCATCATCGCGTCCTGCCTGCTGTGCGCCATCTTCGTGGTGGCGGTGCTGGGGTTCCACGTGCAGGTAAGCAGCGTGCCGGGCTTCCTCGGCATGGCGATCGGCTTCGGCGCGCTCACGGCCGGCTTCGGGCTGCTCATCGCCGCGTTCGGGAAGACGCCGGAAGCGGCGCGCGGCATCGCCATGTTCGCGACCCTCATCCTCGTGATGCTGGGCGGCGCCTGGGTGCCGTCGTTCATGTTTCCTGCGTGGGTGCAGCAGCTGACGCTCGTCGTGCCGACGCGCTGGGCCATCGCGGGCCTCGATGCGGTGACGTGGCGCGGCCTGGACGCGGCGGCGGCCGCGCCGGCCATCGCCGTGCTGCTCGGTTTTGCGCTGCTGTTCACCGTGGCCGCCGTGTGGCGGTTCCGGCGCGAGCAGGTTTAACGTACGCGATGTGCGAACGATGGTGGGCACAGGGTGCCCACCCTACGGCAGCGGCAATCGTAGGGTGGGCTCCCCGAGCCCACGCGCAGTTCGATCAGAGGTTCGGCATGAGCCGTAGGGTGGGCTCCCCGAGCCCACGCGCAGTTCGATCAGAGGTTCGGCACGAGCCGTAGGGTGGGCTCCCCGAGCCCACGCGCAGTTGGCTCAGAGGTTCGGCGCGAGGTAGCGTTCCACCTCGTCCTTCGGCAGGCCGCGGCGCTTGGCCATGTCGTCGAGCTGGTCCTGCCCGATCTTGCCGACCACGAAATACTTCGACTCCGGGTGCGAGAAGTAGAAGCCCGACACCGCGGCGCCCGGATACATCGCGAACGACTCCGTCAATTCCATGCCGATCTCCTCGGCCTGCAGGGTCTTGAACAGGTCGGCCTTCACGGTGTGCTCCGGGCACGCCGGATAGCCCGGTGCCGGGCGGATGCCGACGTATTCTTCCTTGATCAGCGCTTCGTTCGACAGCTTCTCGTCCGCCACATAACCCCACAGGTCCGTGCGCACGCGCTCGTGCATGTACTCGGCGAAGGCTTCCGCCAGGCGGTCGGCCAGGGCCTTCACCATGATCGACGAGTAGTCGTCGCCTTGCGCCTCGAAGCGCTTCTCGATCTTCTCGGCGCCGATGCCCGCCGTCACGGCGAACATGCCGATGTAGTCGGCGATGCCGGACGATTTCGGCGCGATGAAGTCGGACAGGCACTGGTTCGGGCGCTGCACGCCGTCCACCACCGGCTTGACGCCCTGCTGGCGCAGGCCGTACCAGGTGAACGCGACCTCGCTGCGAGTGTCGTCCGTATAGATCTCGATGTCGTCGTCGTTGACGCTGTTCGCCGGCAGCAGGGCAACGGCGCCGTTCGCCGTCAGCCAGCGGCCGTCGATGATCTTCTTCAGCAGCGCCTGGCCTTCCTCGAACACCTTGGCCGCCGCTTCGCCCACCACCTCGTCGGTCAGGATCGCGGGATACGGGCCGGCCAGGTCCCAGGTCTGGAAGAAGGGGCCCCAGTCGATGTAGCGGGCGAGCGTGCCCAGGTCGACGTTCTTGAAGACGCGGCGGCCGACGAACTTCGGCTTCAGCGGCGCGAACGCCAGCTGCGCCTTGTTGGCGCGCGCCTGCTCCAGGCTCACCATCGGCAGCGCCTTTTTATTGGCGTGCTGTTCGCGGATGCGCACGTAGTCCTCGGCGATCTCGGCGACGTAGCCGTCGCGGGTCTCCGCCGTCACGAGCGACTGGCCCACCGAGACGGAGCGCGACGCGTCCGGCACGTACACGACCGGGCCTTCGTAATGCGGCGCGATCTTGACGGCCGTGTGCGCGCGGCTCGTCGTCGCGCCGCCGATCAGGAGAGGAATGCGGCGGTCGCGGAACCACGGGTCGCGCTGCATCTCGCGCGCGACGTGGGCCATCTCTTCGAGCGACGGCGTGATCAGGCCGGAGAGGCCGATGATGTCCGCGTTTTCTTCCTTGGCCTTCGCCAGGATCTCGGACGCAGGCACCATCACGCCCATGTTGACGATCTCGAAGTTGTTACACTGCAGGACCACGGACACGATGTTCTTGCCGATGTCGTGCACGTCGCCTTTCACGGTGGCGATGACCATCTTGCCCTTCGGTTTCGCGACGATGCCCGTGCGCGCTTCCTCCGCCGCCTTTTCTTCCTCGATGAACGGGATCAGGTGGGCGACGGCCTGCTTCATTACGCGCGCCGATTTCACCACCTGCGGCAGGAACATCTTGCCCTGGCCGAACAGGTCGCCGACGACGTTCATGCCGTCCATCAGCGGGCCTTCGATCACCTGGATCGGGCGGCCGCCTGCGTTCGCGATCGCGGCGCGCGCTTCCTCGGTATCCTCGACGATCCACTGCGTGATGCCGTGCACGAGCGCGTGCGCGAGGCGCTTGCCGACGGGCGCGTCGCGCCACTCGAGATTCTGTTCCTGTTTCGCGCCGCCGGCCTTCAGGGTGCCGGCGAATTCGATCATGCGCTCGGTGGCGTCGTCGCGGCGGTTCAGCACGACGTCTTCCACGCGCTCGCGCAGCTCCGGAGAGAGATCGTCGTACACGCCCACCATGCCCGCGTTGACGATACCCATCGTCATGCCGGCCTTGATGGCGTGGTACAGGAACACGGTGTGGATCGCTTCGCGCGCGGGGTCGTTGCCGCGGAACGAGAACGACACGTTCGACACGCCGCCCGACACCTTCGCATACGGCAGGTGCTCGCGGATCCAGCGCGTGGCGTTGATGAAGTCGACGGCGTAGTTGTTGTGCTCTTCGATGCCGGTGGCGATGGCGAAGATGTTCGGGTCGAAGATGATGTCTTCCGGCGGGAAGCCGACCTTCTGCACGAGGGTGTCGTAGGCGCGCTTGCAGATCTCGATCTTGCGCTCGAACGTGTCGGCCTGGCCCTTCTCGTCGAAGGCCATCACGATCACCGCGGCGCCGTAGCGGCGGCACAGGGTGGCCTGGCGCAGGAATTCTTCCTCGCCTTCCTTCATCGAGATCGAGTTGACGATGGCCTTGCCCTGCACGCATTTCAGGCCGGCCTCGATCACGCTCCACTTGGAGGAGTCGATCATGATCGGCACGCGCGAGATGTCCGGTTCCGATGCGATCAGGTTCAGGAAGCGCGTCATCGCGGCCTGCGAATCGAGCATCGCCTCGTCCATGTTGATGTCGATGACCTGGGCGCCGTTCTCGACCTGCTGGCGCGCGACGGACAGCGCTTCGTCGAACTGCTCGTTCAGGATCATGCGCGCGAACGCCTTCGAACCCGTGACGTTGGTGCGCTCGCCGACGTTGACGAACAGCGAGGTGTCGTCGACGACGAACGGCTCCAGGCCGGACAGGCGCAGCGCGACGGGGATCTCGGGCACGGTCCGCGGCGGGCAATCGGCCAGCAGGGCGCCGATGGCCTGGATGTGCTCCGGCGTCGTGCCGCAGCAGCCGCCGGCGACGTTGACGAAGCCGGCGTCGGCGAATTCGCGCAGCAGGGCGGACGTGTCTTCCGGCAGTTCGTCGAAGCCGGTGTCGCTCATCGGGTTGGGCAGGCCGGCGTTCGGGTAGATGCAGACGAACGTGTCGGCGATCTGCGACAGCTCTTCCGCGTACGGGCGCATCAGGGCGGCGCCCAGCGCGCAGTTCAGGCCGATCGTCAGCGGCTTTGCATGGCGCACGGAGTTCCAGAACGCCGGCACGGTCTGGCCGGACAGGATGCGGCCCGACGCGTCCGTGACGGTGCCGGAGATCATCAGCGGCAGGCGCGGCGTTGCCGGGTGCTCGGTGAAATACTGGTCGATGGCGAACAGCGCGGCCTTGCAGTTCAGCGTGTCGAAGATGGTCTCGACGAGCAGCAGGTCGACGCCGCCCTCGACGAGCGCGTCGACCTGCTCGTAGTACGCCGCGACGAGCTGGTCGAACGTGACGTTGCGCGCGGCCGGGTCGTTCACGTCCGGCGAAATGGATGCCGTCTTCGGCGTCGGGCCGAGGGCGCCGGCGGCGTAGCGGGGCTTGTCCGGCGTCGAATACTTGACGCACGCGGCGCGGGCCAGCTTCGCGGCCTCCACGTTCATCTCGCGCACGAGGTGCGCCATGTGGTAGTCGTCCTGGGCGACGCCGGTCGCGCCGAACGTGTTCGTCTCGATGATGTCGGCGCCGGCGGCCAGGTAGCGCTCGTGGATTTCCTGGATGATCTGCGGCTGCGTCAGGTTCAGCAATTCGTTGTTGCCCTTGACGAACAGCTCGCGCGCCCCACTGGCGGCGGGCGCCGTGAAATCGGCGAAGCGCCCGTCCGGACCGCCGCGGTAGGCCTGCTCGTCGAGCTTGTATTGCTGGATGATCGTGCCCATCGCGCCGTCCAGGATCATGATGCGGCGCGCGAGGATCTCGCGCAACTTGGCTTCGACGGGGGAGGGGGCGTGGACGGCGGTGATCATCGTTGGCTTTCCTGGGGTCTGCTGGAGATAAATATGAGGCGGGTCTGTGATTATACCGTTACTGGCCGAGTTTGTTCCCGGTGCGGCCGGCAGTCCACGGTTCGCTCAAAAAAAGACGGCGTTGTAAAGACGTTTGTAACGCACTGTATCAAAAGCTGCATTGTTACATTGGGATACAAATTGCCGCATATTAGCAATTTCCTGGATACATACAGGGACGACAATTAACTTCATGGAACCGCCGCAGTCGCGGTTTCACGATCAGTACCCGTCCAATCAACGGAATGTGCGGACTGTTGTTCCGCCTCCAAAATGGGAAGAATTGCAATGAACAAAGAATACGTATCCGAGTGGGACCAGCCGGCAGCGCGCAGCGAGGAAAGCGCTCCGGCCAAGACCCACACCGTCGCCGGCGTCAAACAAATCGTCACGATCCGCCTGGATGTGGACATGCTGGAATGGTTCAAGTCGGCCGGTCCTGGCTACCAGACCCGCATCAATCAGGTCCTGCGCGAATACATGGAAGCGAATCGCGTGCGTGCTCAGGGCGAGCAGCACTGATTCCTTGTCAACGTGATGGTCGGGGCACAGCGCCCCGCGGGCCTTCAGGGCCTGATGCCGGAACGGTGTGCCATGTCGGGCATGCGCCCGTAGGGTGGGCGGCCTCCGCCCACCAAACTACATAAGCTCAACAAGCGAAACGAAAAACAGAAGGGCATCATCCGGCGCGAACCGGCTGATGCCCTTCTTTATTGCCGCGTCGTTTTCAGGCGAACGCGAGGCCGTCGAACGAAAAGCCCTTCAGGAATTCGGCCGCCGCCAGGCGCTTGCCGCCCGGCTTTTGCAGTTCCGTCAAACGAAGCGCGCCCGTGCCGCAGGCGACCACGATGCCGTGGGCATCGGCCTGGAGCACCTGGCCCGGCTGGCCCTGGCCATCGACGGGTTGCGCGTTCCAGATCTTGATCGTCGTCGATCCCGCTTGGGCCTGGGCTCCGGGAAACGGATTGAAGGCGCGCACCTTGCGTGCGAGGTCGACGGCCGCCAGCGTCCAGTCGAGCTTCGCTTCTTCCTTGCCGATCTTGGCGGCATACGTCACGCCTTCCTCCGGCTGGGGCACGGCTTCCAATTGACCCTGCGCCATTTTTTGTAGCGCAACGACGATCATGCGGCCGCCGAGGGCCGCCAGCTTGTCGTGCAGGCTGCCCGTCGTGTCCGCGTCGTCGATGGCGATGCGCTCGACGAGCAGCATCGGGCCCGTGTCCAGGCCTTCTTCCATTTCCATGATGGTGACGCCCGTTTCCGCATCGCCCGACTCGATCGCGCGGTGGATGGGCGCGGCGCCGCGCCAGCGCGGCAGAATGGAGCCGTGGATATTGATGCACGGTTTGATGTCGAGCGTGGCGCGGGGCAGGATCAGGCCGTAGGCGGCCACGACCATCACGTCGTACGTCGTCGCCAGCAGGCGCGCGTGCGCGGCCTGTGCCTCGCTGGCGCGCTGCGGGTCCTTCGCATCCATGCGCAGCGACACCGGCTGCAATACCTCGATGCCGTGCGCGACGGCGACCTGTTTCACGGCGGACGCCTGCAACTGCATGCCGCGGCCGGCCGGGCGGTCCGGCTGGGTCAGCACGAGCGGCACCTCGAAACCGGCGTCGAGCAGGGCGCGCAGCGCCACGGCGGCAAATTCCGGCGTGCCGGCGAAGACGACTTTCAGGCCGCTCATGCGCGGCGGGCGGACGAGCGCTGCATGTCGCGCTCTTCCTTCTGCAGCTTCGTCTTGATGCGGTTGCGCTTGAGCGGCGACAGGTATTCCACGAAGACCTTGCCCATCAAGTGGTCCAGCTCGTGCTGGATGCACACCGCCAGCAGGCCGTCGGCCTCGAGCTCGAAGGGCTTGTTATCCTGGTCGACAGCGCGTACCTTGACGCGTGCCGGACGTTCGACGCCGTCATAGATGCCGGGCACCGACAGGCAGCCTTCGTCGTAGACCTGCTTGTCCGGGCTGGACCAGACGATTTCCGGGTTGACGAAGACCAGCAGGTTGTCCTTGGTCTCGGTCACGTCGATGACGACGATGCGCTCGTGCACGTCGACCTGCGTCGCGGCCAGGCCCACGCCGGGGGCGTCGTACATGGTTTCGGCCATGTCCGCCACCAGCTTGTGGAGGCGGTCGCCGAATTCGGTGACCGGCTTGGCGACCTTGTGCAGGCGCGGGTCGGGGTAGCGGAGGATGTTCAGTAAAGCCATGGCTGTGTAGTCGAAGTCGTTCAATAATCGGTATATCGGGGTCCGTCGCGCGATTCAAAGGCTGCACAGGCATAAACGCAACACGCCGTCCCCGCTGCCGGGCACGGTTTGTCTTGCTAGTTCAGGGATTTCTCGGCAGAATTTGATTCAGTAAGGCAACTCTTGCGACCCTTTATGATCCGCTGCGCGGTCGAAGAGTCGTCTGTTTCCTGCTTTGTTGCCGGCCGAGGTGGCGTAGCACTCGTGTCGATACGGCACTTTACGGACTCTCCAATGAAAAATTTTAGCACAGGCGCTGCCCGATCGCTCGCGATCCGTACCGCTGCCACGGCCGCGTTCGCCTTCCTTGCGGCCATTCCGGCGCAGGCCGCCACGACCTGTTCGTTCCGCCCGAACGCGCCCGACCAGCACGTCGTCGTCAAGGGCGATACCTTGTGGGACATTTCCGGCGCCTTCCTCGAGCATCCGTGGTGCTGGCCCCAGGTCTGGGGCATGAACCGCGACGACATCCGCAATCCGCACTGGATCTACCCGGGCCAGGTCGTCTATTTCGACCGCGCCCACGGCCGTCTCACGTTGAACAAACCGGGCACCGCAACGGATGCCGGCGAGCCGCCCGTCGTGCGCCTGTCGCCGCAGCTGCGCACCGACGACCTGGGCGAGAACAACGCCGTGCCCGCGATTCCGGCCGGCGCGATCGAACCCTTCCTGACCCAGCCGCTCGTCGTCGAACAGCAGGCGCTGGCCGGCGCGGCGCGCATCGTCGCCGCCCAGGAAGACCGGCTCTACCTGGGAGAAGGCGACCGCATCTATGTGCGCGGCGCACTCGACGGGGCGACCAGCTTCCAGGTCTTCCGTCCGGGCAAGGAGCTGGTCGACCCGGATACCGACAAGGTCACCGCCTACGAGGCGGCCTATGTCGGCACGGCGCGCCTCGTGAAGGCGGCGGGACCGGGCACGGACGTGCACACCTTCGTCGTCACCAAGTCGGTGAAGGAAATGGGCGTCGGCGACCGCCTGCTGCCGACGCCGCCCGCGCCGCTGCGCAACTACATGCCGCACGCGCCCGCCCGGCCGGTGGTGGCGCGCGTGATGGCCATGGCGTCCGAATCGAATTACGCGGCGCAGAATCAGGTCGTGACTGTCAATCGGGGCACGCTTGACGGACTCGATGTCGGCGCCGTGCTGCAGTTTTATCATCTCGGACAGACCGTGACGGACCCGGAAAGCAAAGGCTTCCTCGGCTTCGGCAAGGCCAGACTGAGGCTCCCGGACGAGCAATACGGCGAACTGTTCATCTTCCGGGTTTTCGACCATGTCGCGTATGGCCTGGTCATGCAGGTGACGGCGCCCGTGCAGATCGGCGACGTCGCGAAATCACCGGAGTAACCCCACCGTGCAGGACACGGACCGTCACCTGGCGCCTGCACCCTCATCCTTCCCGCCGGACCGGCTGGCCGCCTGGCTGCGCCTGGAGCGCAGCCCCGGCGTCGGTCCGCGCGCGGCGGCCACGCTGCTGGCAGCGTTCGGCACCCCTGGCGCCGTGTTCGCCGCCGACTTTGCCGCGCTGGCCGCCCACGTGAGTCCGGCACAGGCGCACGCCCTGCTGCAACCGCCCGCCGACACGACGCGCCGCCTGATCGACGCCACGCTGGACTGGCTGGCCACGCCCGGCCACCACGTCCTCGCGCTGGGCGAACCCGGCTATCCCGAGCTGCTGGCCCGCATCCCCGACCCGCCGCTGCTCCTCTATATTAGAGGGCATGCGCATATACTGGACGGACCGGCCCTCGCCATCGTCGGCAGCCGCAATGCCAGCGTGCAGGGCAGGGCGAACGCGCAGGCGTTCGCGGAAGCGTTGTCCGCAGCCGGGCTGTGCATCGTATCCGGCCTCGCGCTGGGCATCGACGCCGCCGCGCACGAGGGCGCGCTGCGCCGCTGCGGCGGGACCGTCGCCGTCGTCGGCACCGGTCCCGACATTGCCTACCCGGCCCGCAACCGCGCCCTGTGCGAACGCATTGCCCATGAAGGCTGCATCGTCAGCGAATATCCCGTCGGCACGCCGCCGTTGCCGGGCAATTTCCCTAAACGCAACCGGATCATCAGCGGCCTCGCGGCCGGTGTGCTCGTCGTCGAGGCGGCCGCGCAGTCCGGCTCGCTGATCACGGCGCACCAGGCGGCCGAGCAGGGGCGCGACGTGTTCGCGATTCCCGGCTCGATCCACGCGGCGCTGGCCAAGGGTTGCCACATGCTGATTCGCGAGGGCGCGAAACTCGTCGACACGGCGCGCGACGTGCTGGAAGCGCTCGCGCCGTCCCCGCTGCTCGCATTGCAGGCGGCCCGCCTGGCGCCCGGCTTACCCGCCGCAGATATTTCCTTAACGGATAACAAGATCGATAACAGCCCGGAAGCTGATGCCGACGGGCAAGCCGAAGCCGCGCTGCTGGCGGCCCTCGGCCACGACCCCGTCGACCCGGACGTATTGCTGGCCCGGCTCGGCTGGCACCCGGGAGAACTCAGTGCGCGCCTGCTCGTGCTGGAACTGGCGGGGCGTGTCGAACGCCTCCCGGGCGGCCTCGTTCAGAGGATAATCAAGCGATAATTGGGAGGAACACTGCTGGCAAACCCGATAAGGCCGATAAACAACGCTGATGTTTCCGGGCGTTAGTGGCGCACGTGACGCACTTGTGCCGCGAGGAGTTTAGCTGCTACAGTAGCGTCACCATGTTCGACATCCTAGTCTATCTTTACGAGACGTATTACCGTCCCGATGCCTGCCCCGAGCCGGAGGCCCTGGCACGCAAGCTGTCCGCCGTCGGTTTCGACGATATCGAAATTTCCGAAGCGCTGGACTGGTTAAATGGCCTGAGGGAAATGGCCGGGACGACCAATCCCGCGCTCGAATCGAGCGGTACGCGCTTCTATATTGCCCAGGAAGTCGATACGCTCGGCAGCGCCGCCGTCGGCTTCATCCAGTTCCTCGAACTGGCCGGCTTGCTGTCCGCGTCGCAGCGTGAAATCGTCATCGAACGCGCGCTGGCGCTGGACGAATCGCCCGTCACGCTGGGCAAGCTCAAGATCATCGTCCTGATGCTCCTGTGGAGCCAGGGCAAGGAACCGGACGCGCTGATGTTCGATGACCTGTTCGGTTCGGACGAGGAAGACGCGGCGCCGCGCCTGCTGCATTGACAGCGGTACGATCATGAATACGAAAACGGGGCTGCGGCCCCGTTTTTTCTTGCGACAAAGCAAGATCGAGCGTATTTTGCTCGGCAGGATAGGTGGGTTGCCACAATGCGCACGCAGGCAGAGTCTACTTGCGGATTGCGCGGCAACCCGCTTATCATTGGCCGCTACCTGCCAAAGTTACCAATAAGCTAATAATAAGACAACGAGCGGCCGGCTTATCGAGCCGCCCTGATCTATGGCTCATGTATGATGCGCGAGCCAAAGCCAAGAACAAGTACGAGAAACCATATGACCAAAGCCCTCATCATTGCCGAAAAACCCTCCGTGGCGAACGATATCGCCAAGGCGCTCGGCGGCTTTACCAAGCACGATGAGTATTTCGAATCCGACGACTACGTCCTGTCGTCCGCCGTCGGCCACCTGCTCGAGATCGCGGTGCCCGAGGAATACGACGTCAAGCGCGGCAAGTGGAGTTTTACGCACCTGCCGATGATTCCGCCGTACTTCGCGCTGAATCCGATCGCGAAGACGGAGTCGCGCCTCAAAGTGCTGAACAAGCTGATCAAGCGCAAGGACGTCGATACCCTGATCAACGCATGCGACGCGGGCCGCGAAGGTGAACTGATCTTCCGCCTGATCGCCCAGAACGCCAAGGCCAAGCAGACCGTCAAGCGCCTGTGGCTGCAATCGATGACGCCGAACGCCATCCGCGACGGCTTCGCCCACCTGCGCAGCGACCAGGACATGCTGCCGCTGGCCGACGCCGCGCGCTGCCGCTCGGAGGCGGACTGGCTGATCGGCATCAACGGCACCCGTGCGATGACTGCCTTCAACTCGAAAGAGGGCGGCTTCTACCTGACCACCGTGGGCCGCGTGCAGACGCCGACCCTGTCGATCGTCGTCGAGCGCGAAGAGAAGATCAAGAAATTCGTGGCGCGCGACTACTGGGAAGTGCGCGCGGAATTCCGCTGCGCCGCCGGCATGTACGAAGGCCGCTGGCTCGACACCGGGTTCAAGAAAGACGAGAACGACGCCGAGAAGCGTGCCGAGCGCCTGTGGTCGAAGGCGGCGGCCGACGCCATCGTCGCCGCCTGCATGGGCAAGCAGGGCAAGGTCACCGAAGAATCGAAACCGACCACGTCGATGGCGCCCGCGCTGTTCGACCTGACGTCGCTGCAGCGCGAGGCCAACGGCCGCTTCGGCTTCTCGGCCAAGAACACGCTGGGCCTGGCGCAGGCGCTGTACGAAAAGCACAAGGTGCTGACCTACCCCCGTACGGATGCGCGCGCGCTGCCGGAAGACTACCTGGACACCGTCAAGTCCACGCTGGAAGTGTTGAAGGGCAGTTCGAACTATCTGCCGTTCGCCAAGCAGATCCTGGACAAGGGCTGGGTCAAGCCGAACAAGCGCATCTTCGACAACAGCAAGATCTCGGACCACTTCGCGATCATCCCGACGGGCGTCGCGCCGAAGAACCTGTCCGAGCCGGAACAGAAGCTGTACGACCTCGTCACGCGCCGCTTCATGGCCGTCTTCTTCCCGGCCGCGGAATTCCTCGTCACGACCCGCTTCACCGAAGTCGAAGGGCACCAGTTCAAGACCGAAGGCAAGGTCATGACGAACCCGGGCTGGCTGGCCGTGTACGGCAAGGACACGACGGGCGACGACAAGGACGGCGCCAGCCTCGTGCCGGTGGCGAAGGGCGAGCTGGTGAAGGCCGAGCAGGTCAATGCCAACGGCCTCGTCACCAAGCCGCCCGCACGCTACAACGAAGCGACCCTGCTGTCGGCGATGGAAGGCGCCGGCAAGCTGGTCGATTCCGACGAATTGCGCGACGCCATGGCCGGCAAGGGCCTCGGCACGCCGGCCACGCGCGCCGCGATCATCGAAGGCCTGCTGACGGAAAAATACCTGCTGCGCGAAGGCCGGGAGATGATCCCGACCGCCAAGGCGTTCCAGCTGATGACCCTGCTGCGCGGCCTCGGCGTGAACGAATTGACGGCGCCGGAACTGACGGGCGAATGGGAATACAAGCTGTCGCAGATGGAAAAGGGGCTGATGTCGCGCGAAGAGTTCATGCGCGAAATCGCCGAGATGACCGAGATCATCGTCAAGCGCGCCAAGGAATACAACAACGACACGATCCCGGGCGAGTACGCCACCTTGAAGACGCCGTGCCCGAACTGCGGTGGCGTCGTCAAGGAAAACTACCGCCGCTTTGCCTGCACCAAGTGCGATTTCTCGATGAGCAAGGTGCCGGGCGGGCGCCAGTTCGAGATCGAGGAAGTCGAGGAACTGCTGGAGAAGCGCACCATCGGTCCGCTGCAGGGCTTCCGCTCGAAGATGGGCCGGCCGTTCGCCGCGATCCTGCGCATCGTGCGCGACGAGGACATCCACAACTACAAGCTGGAATTCGACTTCGGCCAGGACCAGGACGAGGGCGAGGACGGAGAAGGCGTCGACTTCACCGGTCAGACGCCGCTCGGACCGTGCCCCAAGTGCGCCGGCAATGTCTACGAGATGGGCCTGGCCTATGTCTGCGAACACACGGTCGCCAAGCCCAAGACCTGCGATTTCCGCAGCAGCCGCATCATCCTGCAGCAGGAGATCCTGCCCGAGCAGATGGCCAAGCTGCTGAACGAAGGCAAGACCGACCTGCTGCCGGGCTTCGTCTCGCAACGGACCCGCCGGTCGTTCAAGGCGTTCCTCGTGCGCGGCAAGGACGGCAAGATCAGCTTCGAGTTCGAGGAGCGCAAGGCCAAGCCGGGCGCGAAGCCCAAGGAACAGGCCGAGGAAGGCGATAGCGGCGCGGAAGCCGCCGCCGCCAAGCCGGCCGCACGCAAGACCGCGGCAACGAAGGCCGCCGCGAAACCTGCGGCGAAAGCGGCCACCAAGACGACTGCCGCCAAAAAAGCGCCGGCCAAGCGCGCCACGACGGCCAAGAAGGCGGTCGCCGGCGAATAAGCCACCGTCGTGCCCGCGAAGGCGGGGCCCAAGTTCGGCGTCGCGTTGCCGCCGGCAAAACTTGGGCCCCTGCCTTCGCAGGGGCGACGTGCTTCAGGCGCTTCTCGTTGTCGAACGAATAAAAAAAACCGCGATCCTTCCGGTATCGCGGTTTTTTTACGTCCGGCGGCGTTATTCGCGCCAATCCTCCTGCAGCGCCCGGATGGCCGCCTCGCCATTGCGGATCGCCTTCACGCGGCGCACGATTTCGTTGCGCCAGGCTTCGTCGGCATCCTGGTCACCGTCGTCACTGTCCACCATCAGCAGACGCAACAGCTCATGCCTGTCCTCGGGGGACAGTTGCTGGATCTGACCGGCCAGTTCGGCGACGGTGGCATTGGACATGGAGTGTCTCCTAGCAGGGTTTTGTGACCAGATCATAACGTGAAGTTCAGTGCATGTCGACTGGCTGCATATTGTCCGTTGGCTTCCTGTCGATCAGCTTGTTGTCGGGATCGATGCCGGCCCGCGCCGGGCGACCGTCGACCACGAGCACGACGCGCTGGTCCGCCTGCGTCACGAGCCGGCGCTCGCGCGCGAGCGGGTTGCCGTCCTGGTCGTCGACGCCGAATTCGATGTAGTCGCGCAACGGCACGGCCTGTTCCTCGCCCCGGTCGCCGGCGCGTACCTTGCCGGCCGTGGCGCGGATCTCCACCTCGTACTTGCCGTCCGGCCGGCGGTGCGCCGTCGCGCCGTCGGTGTGGTTTTCGTACAGGACGATGGATTCGAACAGGTCGTCGATCAGGTAGGCCTTGTCCGGCGGCGTGATGCCGCGCAGCCGCTCGACCAGCGTCGCCACGGTCGGATACGGCGGCCCCTTGTACGCGTATTCCAGCAGCAGGCCGTGCAGCACGCCGTTGACGGCGTCCTCGCCCACCATGTCCTGCAGCAGGTACATCGCGAGGCTGCCCTTGTGGTAGTGGATGTAGCTCTGGTTCTCGTTTTGCGCGAGCGGCAGCTCCTTCTTGTTCTCGCGCGCGCGGCCCATCAGGTATTCTTCGAGGTCGTAGCGCAGGAAGCGCCGCATCTTGCTCGATCCCAGCGTGTTCTTCATCGTCATCAGCGCCGTGTATTCGGCGAGGCTTTCCGACAGCACGGTCGCGCCGCGCACGTCGGCGCCGACGATCTGGTGCGCCCACCACTGGTGGCCCACTTCGTGCGCGCTGATGTAATACGGGTAGTCGATGTCCTTGCGCGATTCCGGGTCCACCTTGGCGATGAAGCCCACGCTTTCCGAGAACGGGATCGTGCCCGGCGCCGCCTGCGCGTACGATGCATAGCGGGGAAACTCCGCGATGCGCAGCTCGCGGTTCTGGTAGGGGCTGAAGTGCTTCGAGCCGTAGGCGAGGGCCGCCTTGGCGCCGCGGATCATGCGGTCGACGTTGAACTCGTGGCCGGGCTGGTAATAGACGTCGATCGTCACGTCCTGCCAGCGGTCGTGGCGCACTTCGTAGCGGGCCGACTGGAACGTGTAGAAGTTCAGCACCGGCTTGTCGGCCTTGTAATGGAACCAGCGCCGCCCGCCGCTCATCCACTCCTGCTCCAGCGTGCCCGGCGCGACGACCGTCTGGTCCGGGCTCGTGCTGACGACGGCGTCGAAGTGGATCCAGTCGGCGTCGTTGGCGATGTAGTTGTTCGCGCGCGCGCCCTGGTCGTCGCGCGCGGCCATGCGTTCCCGGGGCGCGAGGCCGTGGCGCTTGCGGTCGCGGTCGTCCTCCAGCTCGTACGTGCGCTGGTAGCCGACGTGCGGCAGGATCTCGTTGCTGAAGAAGGTGCCGTTGCCGACGACGGCCGTGTCGCGGCCCAGTCCCAGGATGCCGCCGGGGGCGTCCAGCAGGTCGAATTCCAGCGCCGTGCGCGCGCCCGGCTGCAGGGGCGACGCCAGCAGGTAATGATAGAAGCCGTGCTCCGGATCGGCGCGCAGCAGCCGCGCCGCCTGCGCGAAGCGCGGATGGAATGCCGGGCCGGGCTTCTGGAACAGGACGACGTCGCGCACCGGCGCGCCCGTGCGGTTTTCCAGCTGGTAGAAGCCGTGCACCTTCAGCGTGCGGCTGCCGGGATGGATATCGACCTGCAGGCCGACGTCCGTGATGCGCGGCTGCGGCAGTTTCGCGTAGCGCTTGTAGCGCAGCTCGTAGTCGGCGCGCACCTGCTCCTTGTGCCAGGCCGTCTGGTACGCGCCCAGATGCACGAGGTTGTACCACAGCAGGGCGCCGCTGGCGGCGAAGATCAGGACCCCGGCCGCGAACGCTTTCAACACGCCGGGCGTCAGGCGGCGGCGCGCCAGTTGCAGGCGCTCGGCGAAGCTGTCGCTCACGCCGCGCGGCCACAGCACGAGCGCGATGGTGAACAAGACGACGGCCGCGCCGCCCCAGTAGACTTGCAGCGCGCGCTGCAGTGCCAGGAAATGGCCGAAGCCGTTCATGGCCGAATAGGTCACGTCCGGCAGCGCGCCGTACACGAGCATCGGGTGGTCGAGGCCGAAGCCGCCGAGGAACAGCGTGGCCACGTAATACGTCACCAGCGCGAAGTAGGCGAGGTATTTGTGGTTCAGGATGGCCTGGGCGGCGATCGCCAGCACGGCCAGCAGCACGTAGCGGGGCAGCAGGATGCCGAACAGCGTCGTCAGGTACAGGCCCGGCTCCAGCGTCACGTAGCCGTGCGCCAGCTGGATGCCCATCCCGCACAGCATCGCGGCCAGCAGCAGCAGCGCCTGCAGCCCGACGAGGGCGATGGTCTTGGCGGCCAGCGGCAGCCAGCTGGGCACGGGCAGCGCGTCCAGCATCAGACCCATGCGCGCCTCGCGCTCGCGCCACACCATCTCGCCGGCATAGAACGTCGTGACGACCAGCAGGAACAGCGCGAACACGTCGCGGATCAGTTCCAGCACCATGTAGGTGACGGGATAGGTCTTCGTGCCGTAGATCGCGCCCAGGTCGAGCGAGCTGACGATGAGGGTCAGCATGCCCGCGAGGACGATCACGGCGAAGTAGACGTTCTTGACGGATTCCCGGAACGCGAGCCAGCTCGATTTCGCCAGCAGCACGGCGAGGCTGCGCGCGGCGAAGTCCGGTGCCTCGTGCATGTCGGCGGCGAGGGGCGCGGCTTGCGGTGCGGCGTCGGGGTCAAGCCGCGCCTGGCCGCGCCGGCCCGCGGGCGTGGACACGAAGCTGAAGCGCCAGTAGCCGAGCACCAGTGCGACGAACGAGAACAGCGACCAGAGCGCGCGGTTGATGAGGTAGACGCCTTCGAACGGGACCTGCAGCGTGTTGCGTTCCGTGAGGCTCCAGTACTCGGTCAGGCGGATCAGCGCGGTCGTGCCGAACGGGTCGATCAGTGCCGCGAGGGTCTTGTAATCGAGGTCGCGCGCCAGCGACGGGGCGACGATGTAACCGATCAGCATGACGACGCTGGCGACGTACACGGCCAGCATGCGCCGCGTGAGCGCCGCCAGCACGAAGAAGATGGCGCCGAAGATGAACAGGTTCGGCAGCAGCGTGAGGAAAAAGGGGAGCAGGTAGCCGGCCACCGAATAGGGGCCGACACGGGCGGGATCGATCCCGGGCAGCACGGTCCCCAGCAGGGTGCCGAACAGGATCGCCGAGAACACGACGGCCAGCGTGGCCAGCGCGCCGAGGAAGCGTCCGAACACGTACGCGTACTTCGGGATCGGCGCGCTGAAGAAGAAGTGGTGCATCTCGTATTCGAAGTCCTGCTGCACCGAACGCCCCATCATCGCGGCCACGACGATGACGCCGAGGCAGCCGAGGAAGGCCACGCTCAGCGCGATCTGGCGCGGGGCGTTGATCAGGACGCGGCCGCCGAACGACACGAAGGCGTCCTTGAACACGCCGCCCGCGGCGGCCATCCACAGCAGCGCAAGCGCGAAGAAGGCAAGGAAATACACCCAGGTCGACAGCAGCTTCAGGCGCTGCCTGGCCTCGAAGCCGGCGATGGCGAGGAGCGCGCCCATGGCGTCAGCAATTCCCCGCCAGGCCGTTGTGGCGGCCGGCGATGGTGGCGAAGTAGACGTCGTCCAGGGTCGGGTGGATCGGTTCGAAGTCGTCGCCGGGATAGCGGTCGGCGTACACGTGGATCAGCGTGCGTCCGGACAGCAGGCGCGTGGAGATGACGGTGTGGCGCTTCTGGAAGTCGGGCAGGTCCTGCTTGCCGACGACTCGTGCCCAGATCTTGCCCTCGATGCCTTCGATGAGACGGACCGGCTCGCCGCACAGCAGCACGTGGCCCTTGTTGATGATCGCCATGTTGGCGCACAGGTCGGCCACGTCGGACACGATGTGCGTGGACAGGATCACGGTCTTGTCCTCGCCGATGTCGGACAGCAGGTTGTGGAAGCGCACCCGTTCCTGCGGGTCGAGGCCGGCCGTGGGTTCGTCGACGATGATCAGTTGCGGGTCGCCGAGCAGCGCCTGGGCGATGCCGAAGCGCTGGCGCATGCCGCCGGAAAAGGTGCCCAATTTCTGGTTGCGCACCTCGAACAGATTGGTCTGCTGCAGCAGGGCGTCGACGACTTCGCGCCGGCGGTGGCGCTGCGCCAGGCCCTTCAACTGTGCAAAATGGTCGAGCAGTTCGTAAGCGGTCACTTTCGGGTAGACGCCGAAATCCTGCGGCAGATAGCCCAGCAGGCGGCGCACCTCGTCCTGTTCGTCGAGCACGTCGATGTCGTCCAGGAAGACGGAGCCGCTGTCGCATTCCTGCAAGGTGGCGAGGATCCGCATCAGGGTCGACTTGCCGGCCCCGTTCGGGCCCAGCAGGCCGAACATCCCCGGAGGGATGCTCAGCGTGACCTTGTCCAGCGCGACCACGCCGTTGGCATAGGTCTTGGACAGGTTGCGGATTTGTAATTCCATGGAGACTCCCGTTGCACGTGACAATGCACGCATTTCATGACTGTTGCATTGTATTAAAAACGAGCTGAGGAGGCAGCAGCTGTGCGACACACGGCGTTTTCACAAGTCCAGAGTGCAGAAAAGCGGGAGCAGGATGCCGGCCAGCATACGGTACGGCATGCTTTCTGTCCACTTTGGCAACATTGCCGGTGCTATCCGGACAGGCGCATAATGGCCCCATGGATACTCTCATCAAGGACAAGGTCCTGGCCGTCACGCGCCAGGGCCGCACACGGGCCGAATCGACGGACTGGTTCCGCGTCGCCCTCGGCCTGTACTATCTGGCCGGGCTGATGACGAAGGAAGCCATCGATTTCAAGACGGTGGACCGCGACTTCAACCGGTTCATCTACCACACGATCGGCGCCGGCCACACGATCACGAGCATCCTGCAATTCATGAGCGGCCAGCGGGTCTTGCCGGTGGTGCAATCCGAGCGCTTCATGGCGGCGTTCACCAGCACGTGCAGCGACGTGCCGCGCGATTCGATCCCGTTTCTGCTGGAACTGAACCTGGGCGTGGCGAAGAACATCTCGAAGCTGGAGGTGGACGGGCCGTTGCACGACTGGCTGGGGGCGCAGAAGCTTGCGCAGAAGACAAGGGACGGAGGCGCGGCGACCGAGGGCATATAATTCGGCTTATCGAACAACCTGGCTGAAAAGGCATCTCATGGCAACCGCACCCCGCATCCTCCATCCTCTCGACCACCTGATCGTCGGCTTCGACAAGGCGTTGCGCGTCATGGGCGGCGTGGCGAAGGCCGCACGCCCGAATCCGGGCGTGTCGGCCCCGGACTGCGAGCTGAATGCCCAGGAACAGCGCCACAGCGCGGGCCTGATGCGCGTGAATCACGTGGGGGAAGTGTGTGCGCAAGCCTTGTACGATGCGCAGGGCCGGCGCGCGTCCACGAACGCCATGCGCGCGCAGTTCGCGCAATCCGGACGCGAGGAAGAAGACCACCTGGCCTGGACGGCCGAGCGCCTGGCCGAACTGGGCTCGCAGCCGAGCCTGCTGAATCCGCTGTGGTATGCCGGCGCCTACGCGCTCGGGACGGTCGCATCGCGCCTGGGCGACGCCGTCAGCCTCGGTTTCGTCGTCGAGACGGAGCGCCAGGTCGAGGCGCACCTGAACAGCCACCTCGAGCAGCTGCCGCCGCACGACGCGAAGTCGCGCGCGATCGTCACCCAGATGCGCGACGACGAGATCGCGCACGGCGCCAAGGCCGAGGCGATGGGTGCCGCCGAGATGCCGTTGCCCGTCAAGGCGGCGATGCGCGCCATGTCTCGGGTGATGACCACGGCGGCGTATTACATTTGAGGCTTATCCTTCGACGATCTCGAACGAGTGCGTGATCTCGGCCGTCTTGGCCAGCATGATCGACGCCGAGCAGTATTTGTCGTGCGACAGGTTGACGGCCCGCTCGACGGTCGCCGGCTTGAGGTCGCGGCCCGTGACGATGAAGTGGAAGTGGATCTTCGTGAACACTTTCGGATCCGTCTCGGCGCGTTCGGCCTTCAACGTGACGTCGCAGCCGCGCACGTCCTCGCGGCTGCGCTTGAGGATCAGCACGACGTCGTAGGCGGTGCATCCACCGGTACCCAGCAGCACCATTTCCATCGGGCGCGGCGCCAGGTTGTGGCCGCCGCCTTCGGGCGCGCCATCCATGTTGACCAGGTGGCCGGAGCCGGTCTCGGCCCGGAAGCTCATCCCGGACGGTCCGTTCCAGCTGACTTTGACTTCCATCGAATTCTCCGCTTGAGTGTGTGTTGACGAGGGCGTCCATTCTAAGCCAGCGCGGCGCACCGTGCTGGCCGGGCCGCATTCCATCGTTCAGACGGCCAGCACGTAGCGCTCGCTCTTCATGCGCCAGGCGGCGAACGCGACGGCCGCCCACGCCGCCACGCCTGAACACAGGAACGTCAGCACGAACGGCAGGAAGCCGATGTCGCCGCCCTTGGCCGTCTCGCGCAGCAAGGTCTGGTTCGACAGCATCGGCACGAGGTACATCCACGACGCCGTCTTCAGCTCCAGCATCGACACCGCGAGCCCCGGCAGCATCGGCACCAGCATCACGATCGACAGCACGCTCTGCGCTTCCTTGAACGAGCGCGCGTTCATCGCCACCGCGATCTGCATGGCGGCCGCGAACAGCGACAGCGGCACGGACGCCAGGCAGACGAGCAGCAGCCGTCCCCAGCCCACGCGCCAGCTCATGCCGATTTCCTCCAGCGGCATCCACGACAGGATGCCATGCGCCAGCATCAGCTCCAGCGTGATGCCGATGATGGCCAGCGACGCCGCGGCCAGCCATTTGCCGCCGACGAGTTCCCACGTGCGCACGGGCTGCGCCATCAGCACTTCGAGCGAGCGGCGTTCGCGCTCGCCCGCCGTGGAATCCACCGCCGCCGACAGGCCGCAGATGAACGCGGGGAAGAACAAAAATCCGAGGACGCCGCCGATGACGCCGGCCGAGCGCGCGGCGGTGGTGCCCGTGTCGTAGCGCTGGACCTGCACGGGCGACAGCGCGGCCGGCGACACGCCGTGCGCCAGCAGGCGCGCGCTGGCGACGTTGGCGCCGTAGGCGTTCAGCACGTCCTCGACGTCGCGCCGGCCGTCCTGCTCCGTCGACGAATCGAACCACAGCTCGATGCGGGCCGGCCGCATCGCTTCGTAGTCGGTGGCGTACTTGCCCGGCAGGCGCAGCACGGCGGCCGCCTTGCGGGCGCGCAGCAGCTCGCCGATGGCCGCTTCGTCCAGCGGCGGCGTGGCGTGGATGGTGATGTTCTTCTGCTTCAGCTGGGCCATCAGGGTGGGCGCCTGGGCGCCGCCGATCACGGCCAGCACGATGCCTTCGCGCTCGGGCCGCGTGGCGCGCTCGATCCACTGGTGCAGCAGGACGCCCAGCAGCACCGGATACATCAGCGTGAACAGGGCCAGCAGGCCGAGCGAGCGCTTGTCGCGCAGCGATTCCTTGATCTCTTTGCGAAACACCACGAGGAATCTGGATTTCATGCGACGATCCCTTCGTCGGTGCCGACCAGGCGCACGAAGGCGTCTTCCAGGTTGGCGATGCCGGTGCGCCGGCACAGGTCGGCCGGCGTGCCCTGCGCCACGGTATGGCCCTTGGCGATGACGATCACGTCGTCGCACAAATGGCTGACTTCCTGCATCACGTGCGTGGCCATCACGACGCAGCAGCCCTGCGCGCGCAGCGCGGACAGTGCGTGGCGCACGGCGCGCGTGCTCATCACGTCCAGGCCGCGCGTGGGCTCGTCCAGCAGCAGGTGGCGCGGGCGGTGCAGCAGCGCGCGCGCGAGGGCCACCTTGATGCGCTGGCCCTGCGAAAAGCCCTTGCTGCGCCGTTCCAGGATGTCGTCCATCGCGAGCATCTCCGAGACCTCGTCGATGCGCTGGCGCAGGTCGCCGTTCTCCATGCCGTTCAGTTCCCCGAAATACGTGAGGTATTCGCGCGTGGACAGGCGCTCGTACAGCCCGAACTGGTCGGTCAGGAAGCCGATGTTGGCGCGCACGGCGAGCGGATCGCGTTCCGGGTCGACGCCGTCCACGAGAATGGTGCCGTGGTCGCGTTTCAGCATGCCGACGAGGGTGCGCAGCAGGGTCGTCTTGCCGGCGCCGTTGGGGCCCAGCAGGGCCGTGATGTTGCCGTCGCGCGCCGTGAAGCTGACGCCTCCCAGCGCCTGCACGGCGCCGAACTGTTTGCGGACTTCGTGTGCTTCGATCATGGGCTTGGGATTCGTCAGGGTTGCGGCCCGGCGCTGCCGAGCTGGAAGGTCGGGGCCGGGATCTCGTTCAGGCAGGCGCCGTCGATGTTGGCCTCGGGCCGGTCGAGGAAGGCGCGCAGCAGGCGCGGCGCGCAGCCCAGTTGCGACACGCCGTGGCCGACGTTGGGCGCCGTCAGCAGCTGGGCCTTGGCCATGAAGCGCGCGGCGTCCTGGGCGCGGCGCGGCGGCGTGACGGGATCGAGGGCCCCCGACAGCAGCAGCGCCGGCGCGGCGATGCGCGTGGGCGCGACGTACGGCACGGCCGGCACGTTCATCGCGCGGCACAGTCCTTTGAGGCGGTCGGCGAGGGTGCGCGTCAGTGGACTCGCATCCGCGGCCGCCAGGGCGGGCGTAAAGCGTGGCATGTCCTCGGCGCAGACGACGGCCAGGTGCAGCAGCGTGGCCGGCGCGCCTTCGGCGGCGAAGTCGGCGGCCAGGTTGCGGCGTGCGACGAACGGCTGCCAGCGGCCCGCGCTGGCGCTGTGCACGAGGAAGGGCAGGCGGCGCGCGTCGGCCGGCGAATACAGCATGTTGCGCACGGTGTCGAGCAGGCGCGCGCTCGTCATCGTGACGTCGACCTGGCGCGCCGTGCGCGGGTCGGGCAGGTTCAGCGTCAGCGGCCCGGCATCGAGCCTCGCGACGAGGGCGTCGAATTCGCCGCGCAGGTTCGGGTAGGCGTGGGCGCAGGCGGCATCGCTGGCGCACTGCGCGAACAACCGGTCGAGCGCGGCCTGGGCGTCGTGGCCGCCGGCCGGGATCACCTGGTCGGGCGCGGCCACGGCATCCAGTGTCAGCGTGCGCACGCCGGCCGGGTAGGCGCGCGCATAGGCCTGCGCGAGGCGGGTGCCGTACGAGCCGCCCCACAGGTTGATGCGCCCGAAGCCCAGTGCGCGGCGCACGGCTTCGATGTCGCGCGCGGCGGCGGCCGTCGTGTAGGCGGCAAACGGGGCTTTGCTGGCCGCGATGCAGCGGCGCAGGGCGGCGTCCGCCTCCAGATCGCTGAGCTGCGCATCCTCGTCGCTGTCGGACGGGCAGTCGAGCTTGCCGGACAGGCCAGTGCCGCGCTGGTCGATGAACACGATGTCGCGCGTGGCGCGCACGCGCCTGAAGGCGGTGGAGAGCAGGGGCAGGACGTCGCTGCCCGCTTCGCCGGGACCGCCGGCCAGCACGAACAGCGGGTCCGGCCGCGCGCCCTGGCGCAAGGCGGGCGCGATCGTCACGTGCAGGTTCAGGGTGGCGGGCTTGCCGGGTTCGAGCGGGACGGGCAAGGTGAGGCAGCGCAGGGCTTCCTCGACGCCGGGCAGGTGGCAGCTGCGCGTCTGCGCCGGTGCCGCGGGCGTCGCCGCCGCGGCCGGAAGCGTGGCCAGCAGTGCGCCCAGGAACAGGATGGATTTCAACAAATACTCTCCTCGTCGATGCGGACCATACTAATTTGACATCGATTTCTCGGTCAATGAAAAGTTGCAAAATTGCATGACCCAGCGTGGGAGTCTAGGCCGGGTATTCCCACAGGGAATTGCGTTGCCTCCAGCCCAGTGCGCTAGGGTAGGTGGCTTGACGGTCGGGTGAGAAATCGGCTATAGTCGTGGGCTTTCCATTTGCTCGGGAAAAGACAATAAGGCAGAGTCCGCGAAGCAGTATCGCCCGCGGAACCACCATTCGAGCATTACTACCCCTATATTAGGAAGTCAACATGAAAACTTTTTCCGCTAAGGGCCATGAAGTCCAGCGCGATTGGTACGTGATTGACGCGACGGACAAAGTCCTCGGACGTGTTGCCAGCGAAGTGGCACTCCGACTGCGCGGCAAACACAAGCCGGAATTTACTCCGCACGTCGATACCGGTGATTTCATCGTCGTCGTCAACGCAGGCAAACTGCGCGTGACCGGCACCAAAGCCAACGACAAGAAGTACTACCGTCACTCGGGCTACCCGGGCGGTATCTACGAAACCAACTTCCTGAAAATGCAACAGCGCTTCCCGGGCCGTGCCCTGGAAAAGGCCGTCAAAGGCATGCTGCCGAAGGGCCCGCTGGGCTACGCAATGATCAAGAAGCTGAAAGTGTATGCGGAAGCCACCCACCCGCACGCTGCCCAGCAACCCAAAGCACTCGAAATCTAAGTAAGGAACTGACATGATCGGTAACTACAACTACGGCACCGGCCGTCGCAAGAGTGCAGTGGCCCGTGTGTTCATCAAAGCTGGCACCGGCCAGATCATCGTGAACGGCAAACCGGCCGCCGAATACTTCTCGCGCGAAACCGGCCTGATGGTCATCCGTCAACCGCTGGAACTGACCGGCAACGTCGAGCGTTTCGACATCAAAGTCAACGTGCATGGCGGCGGCGAGTCCGGCCAGGCAGGTGCAGTGCGCCACGGCATCACCCGCGCACTGATCGACTACGACGCAGGCCTCAAGGGCGACCTGGCACGTGCCGGTTTCGTCACCCGTGACGCCCGTGAAGTCGAGCGTAAGAAAGTTGGTCTGCGCAAAGCACGTCGCGCAAAGCAATTCTCGAAGCGTTAATCGGATCTGCAGCGCGTTTGCGCTGCTGCCGAAACGAAAAGCCGCCCGCTGCAAAGCCGGCGGCTTTTTTGTTGCCCAAATTCGGGGTCAGCAAATTCGGGGTCAGAGCCCTGTTTCAGGCAATTTCCAAAAAACGGGCTCTGACCCCGGTTACGGTTTGCCGTTCAGGGTGACGAAGAACTGGCGCGGCGCCCCGGCCAGCAGCGTGGCGAAGGTGCCGTTCGGGTCGCTCGTGACGAAGCCGTTCGAGCCGATCGTGCTCAGGTGGTTTTTGTCGAACAGGTTGCTCACGTTTGCCTGCAGCGACAAGTCCTGCAGCATGCCGAACGACTTCATGCGCCAGCCGGCCGCCAGGTTCGCGAGCCAGAACGACGGCACGCCCGCATCGTTCGTGTACGTGTGATCAGCGTCAGGCGAAACGTCGGGGGCAGCACGCGCCGTGGCAGCCTGCTAAAATTGCGGGCTCGAACAGAACATATTCATTTACCAAGGGGAAACAGCATGATCAAAGTTGGCATCGTTGGCGGCACCGGCTACACGGGCGTGGAATTGCTGCGCCTGCTTGCTGCCCACCCCGAGGCGCAGCTGACCGCCATCACGTCGCGCAAGGAAGACGGCCTGCCCGTCGCCGACATGTTTCCCTCGCTGCGCGGCCACGTCGACCTCGCGTTCTCGAGCCCGGACAAGGCCGACCTGAAGCAGTGCGACGTCGTGTTCTTCGCGACCCCGCACGGCGTCGCCATGGCCCAGGCGCCCGAGCTGATCGCCGCCGGCGTGAAAGTGATCGACCTGGCCGCCGACTTCCGCCTGAAGGACCAGGCCACGTTCGAGAAGTGGTACAAGATCCCGCACAGCGCGCCCGACCTGCTGGAAGAAGCCGTGTACGGCCTGCCGGAACTGAACCGCGACGACATCAGGAAGGCCCGCCTGATCGCCAACCCCGGCTGCTACCCGACCACGATGCAGCTGGGGTTCTATCCGCTGCTGAAGGCCGGCATCGTCGATGCCGGCAACCTGATCGCAGACAGCAAGTCGGGCGTGTCCGGCGCCGGTCGCAAGGCCGAGATCGGCACGCTGTTCTCGGAAGCCAGCGACAATTTCAAGGCCTACGGCGTGCACGGCCACCGCCACACGCCGGAGACGTCGGCCCAGCTGCAGCGCTACACGGACCAGAAAGTCGGCCTGATCTTCACGCCGCACCTCGTGCCGATGATCCGCGGCATGCATTCGACCCTGTACGCGCGTCTCACCCAGGACATCACGAACGACGCCCTGCAAGCGTTGTTCGAAGCGCAGTACAAGGACGCGGAATTCGTCGACGTGATGCCGTTCGGCTCGCATCCGGAAACCCGCTCGACGCGCGGTTCGAACATGCTGCGCATCGCGCTGCATCGTCCGGACAACGGCAACACGGTCGTCATCCTCGTCGTGCAGGACAACCTGGTCAAAGGCGCGGCCGGCCAGGCCGTGCAGTGCATGAACCTGATGTTCGGCGTGCCGGAAAGCACCGGCCTGAAGCAGATCGCGCTGCTGCCGTAATACCCCGGACCGCGCACCCCCAGGCCACAAGACGCAGATCAAGGCGGCAAGTGTTGGCGACGGTACATTGACCGTTGGACTGAGTTTTGACGTCGACGCCACACGCACGGGGGACAACATGTTCGGTCGTAACGCAAAAAGCGAAATCGATAGCCTGATCGGTATTTCCGCACGCATCGAAGGGGATCTGGTGTTCACCGGCGGCCTGCGCATCGACGGCGAGGTGCACGGCAACGTGGTCGCCGCGGACGGCAACGAGAGCGTGCTGATCGTTTCCGAACACGCGCGCATCGAGGGCGAGGTCCGTTGCGCCAACCTGGTGGTCAACGGCTATATCGCGGGGACGGTGTATTCGTCCGAGCTCCTTGAATTGCAGCCGAAAGGCCGCATACATGGGGATGTCCATTACCGCCTGCTGGAAATGCACGGCGGCGCCCTCGTCACCGGCAAATTGACGCACCAGACCGACCTGGCGCCGGCCCCCGAGCCCGTTTTTCATCTCGGCGTGGCGGCCGAAGGGGCTTCAGCATGACCGGCGCCAACGGTCTATAATGGACGAAATCCGAATCCAATCAGGAGTTTATCCATGAACGCAGTCGCCGAAGTACAAAACGCGCAAGACACGATTCCCTCGCCCATCAATTTCACCGACAGCGCTGCCCAGAAAGTTGCTCAGCTGATCGAGGAAGAAGGCAATCCCGACCTGAAACTGCGCGTCTTCGTGCAGGGCGGTGGTTGCTCGGGCTTCCAGTACGGCTTCACCTTCGACGAGATCGTGAACGAAGACGACACGACGATGGAAAAGAACGGCGTCATGCTGCTGATCGACTCGATGAGCTATCAGTACCTGGTCGGCGCCGAGATCGACTACAAGGACGACCTCGAAGGCGCCCAGTTCGTCATCAAGAACCCGAACGCCACGTCGACCTGCGGCTGCGGTTCGTCGTTCTCCGCGTAAGCCACGCGCGCACCGACACGAAAAACCGCTCCGGCCGTGCCGGGGCGGTTTTTTTTCGTCCCGGCACAGTGTTGGATGCTGCCGTAATGACAATCTAATCGATGGCTGATAGGCAACTAGCCGTAGTACACTGATTGCGCCGATGGGCGTCCGCTGCGCGCGGGCGTGGCGGCAAGGAGACACACAACCCAATAAAACGAAAGAAGAACAATGTCGAGGGCGTTCATTTTACTTGGCGGTGTTACCGCTATCATCGTTGCCTGGGCCGGTGCGGCCCAGGCGCAGCCGGCAACCGCCGCGTCCGCAGTCGGCGCGGCACAAGCCGTCGACGACGGCGCCGGCGCCTACCGGACGCAACGGTACCGCAACCTGTTCGCCGAACGCCTGGGCCGCAGTCCGCAAGAAACGCATGCGCGGATCGAGAACACGTTCCAGCAACTGTTCCACGGCGATGGCCAGGAACAGCGCGTGTATTTCGAGACGGGGGCGAACGCGAACGGCACGCTGGCCTACATCACGGACTGGGCCAACAACGATGTCCGCACCGAGGGCATGAGCTACGGCATGATGATCGCCGTCCAACTGGACAAGAAGCGCGAATTCGACGCGCTGTGGAACTGGTCGAAGACTTATATGCTGACGACCGATCCGGCCAACCCGTCGCGCGGCTATTTCGCGTGGTCGATGAATACGGACGGCACGCCGCGCGCCACCGGGGCCGCGCCGGACGGCGAGGAATACTATGCGATGGCCCTGTATTTCGCCGCGCGCCGCTGGGGCAACGGCAAGGGCATCTACGATTACCAGCGCGAAGCCGATACCATCCTGCGCGGCATGCGCCACCACCCCGTCGTGACGGCCACGCCGCCGTTCCGCATCCACCCGGGCGACGCGCCGTTCGTCGAGCCGGACGCGCCGTGGCCCAGCCCGAACAACCGCCGCGAACAGGCCGCCGCCGGGACGGCCGGCAAACCGTGGCCCCCGCACCGCCCGCGCCGCGCACCGCGCGCGGTGACGGTCGGACCGATGGTCGACGAGGCGCACGCGATGGTCCGCTTCGTGCCCGAGACGTTCATCCCCGGCACCGATCCGTCCTACCACCTGCCCGCGTTCTACGAGCTGTGGGCACGCTGGGGGCCGCGCGAAGACCGCGCGTTCTGGGCCCGCGCGGCGGCTGCCAGCCGCGACTTCTTCGTCAGGACGGCCGACCCCGCGACCGGCCTCGGTCCCGACCGCGCCGACTTCGACGGCACGCCCTTGAAGAGCTGGGACGGCAGCCCCGGCATCTTCGCCTACGACAGCTGGCGCACGATCAGCAACTGGTCCGTCGACCGCAGCTGGTGGAACAAGGACCCGCGCCAGCAGGCGCTGTCCGACCGCCTGCAGCGCTTCCTGGCCACGCAGGGCGTCGACCGCTTCGCCGACCGCTACACGCTGGACGGCAAGCCGCTGTCGGACCGCCATTCGACCGGGATGCTGGCGGCGGCCGCCGTCGGGAGCCTGGCCGCCACGCCGGGACAGGTGTCCGACGACTTCCTGCGCGCGCTGTGGGACACGCCCGTGCCGAGCGGCGAGCAGCGCTACTTCGACGGCATGTTGTACTTGATGAGCATGATGCACCTGGCGGGCGAATTCCGCGTGATCGACACGGCCCGCAAATAACACCAACGACAAGGAGACAAGCATGATGAAACAAACGACCGTCGCCGTTCTTCTCGCCTGCGCGGCGATGGGCGCCCAGGCGCAGGACCGCCCCTGGCTCGACAAGTCCAAATCCGCCGACGAGCGCGCCCGCGCGGCCGTCGCCGCCATGACGCTCGACGAAAAGCTGCTGCTGATCGTCAGCTACACGGGCAAGGAAGACTTGGCCAAGCAGCCGGACGACGTCGTGCCCCCGAGCGTGAAAGCCGACGTGGCGGCGCACGAGATCAGGGGCTCGGCCGGCTACGTGCCGGGCATCGCGCGCCTGGGCATTCCGGGACAGTGGCAGACCGACGCGTCGATCGGCGTGCGCGTGAGCGGCATGGAGCGCACGGCGCTGCCGTCGTCGCTGGCGACGGCGGCCAGCTTCGATCCGGCCGTCTCCGAAGCGGGCGGGCGCATGATCGCCGACGAGGCGCGCGCGTCCGGCTTCAACACCTTCCTGGCCGGCGGCGCCAACCTGGCGCGCGAGCCGCGCAATGGCCGCAACTTCGAATACGTGGGCGAAGATCCGCTGCTGGCCGGACGCATGGCGGCGGGGCTCGTGAACGGCATCCAGTCGCGCCACATGGTGTCGACGATGAAGCACTTCGCCATCAACGACCAGGAAAGCCAGCGCACGACGGTCGACGTCACGATCTCGCCCGAGGCGATGCGCCAGTCCGACCTGCTGGCGTTCGAGATCGTCAACGACCTGGCGAAGCCGGGCTCGGTGATGTGCTCGTACAACCTCGTGAACGGGCGCTGGGCGTGCGAGAACGAATACCTGCTGAACAAGACACTGAAGCAGGACTGGAAATTCAAGGGCTATGTGATGGCCGACTGGGGCGCCGTGCACTCGACGGCGGACGCGGCGAACTATGGCCTCGACCAGTTCACGGGCTACCCGTGCTGTAACCACCACGGCCCGTTCTATTCGGCCAGGAATTTCAAGCAGGCGATGGAGCGCGGCGACGTCTCGATGCGGCGCCTGGACGACATGGCGCAGCGCATCCTGTGGCCGCTGTTCCAGACGGGCACCTTCGACGATCCGCCGCAAGTCGACAAGATCGATTTCGCTGCGCACGCCGCCGTGTCGCAGCGCGCCGCCGAGGAATCCCTGGTGCTGCTGAAGAACGAGAAGAACCTGCTGCCGCTCGCGAACGTGAAGTCGGTGGCCGTCATCGGCGGCCATGCGGACAAGGGCGTGCTCGCCGGCGGCGGATCGTCCGGCGTAACGCCGGTCGGCGGCAATGCCGTGCCGGACCTGGCGCCCAAGACGTGGCCGGGTCCCGTCGTGTACATGCCCTCGTCGCCGCTGGCGGCGTTGAAAACCGAGCTGCCGGCGTCGAAGATCGGCTACGCGAGCGGCACGGACATCGGGGCCGCCGTCGCGCTGGCGAAGCAGTCCGACGTCGCCGTCGTGTTCGTGACGCAGTGGATGGGCGAGGGCTTCGACGGCAAGCTGGAACTGGACGGCAACCAGGATGCGCTGGTCGCCGCCGTCGCGCGCGCGAACCCGCGGACCGTCGTCGTCGTGGAATCGGGCGGCGCGATCCTGATGCCGTGGCTGAACCAGGTGCCGGCCGTACTGGAAGCGTTCTATCCCGGCATCCGCGGCGGCCAGGCGATCGCGCGCATCCTGACGGGTAAAGTGAATCCGTCCGGCCACCTGCCGATCAGCTTCCCCGCCTCGGACGCGCAACTGGCGCATGCGGAGATTCCCGGCTTCGGCCACAAGGACGGCGTCCCCGTCCACATCACCTACGACGAAGGCGCCGCGATCGGCTACAAGTGGTACGACGCGAAAGGGTATAAACCGTTATTCGCGTTCGGCCATGGCCTGAGCTATACGCGCTTCGCCGTCGCGGCGCCGAAGGCGAACGTCGCCAACGGCGCGCTGACGGTCGGCGCCGCGCTGCGCAACACGGGCGGCCTGGCCGGCAAGGGCGTCGTGCAGGTGTATGTCGCGCCGGCGGATGTGAAGGCGTCGGGCTGGGAAGCGCCGAAACGCATGGTCGCGTTCCAGAAGCTCGACCTGCGGGCCGGCGCCGCCGGCACGTTCACGCAGGCCGTCGATCCGCGCCTGCTGGCCACGTACGAAGTCGCGGACGACAGCTGGCGCATCCGTGCGGGCACCTACCGCGTGCTGTTCGGGCAGGCGGCGGACGACCTGCCGGTGTCGGTGGACGTCACGCTGCCCGATATGGTGTGGAGCGCCGTGCACAAGGAGTGATGAAGACGGGCGTCAGGGCGCGAGGGCGATGACGTCGTCGCCCGGCAGCGGTTCGCAGCCCGCGCCGAGCGTCTCCCAGCCGCGGTGCACGACGATGTGGCGCTCGTCGTGGCACAACTCGACGCGGCGCGTCTGCGGCGCTTCGCGGTGCACGAAGTCCTCGATCGTCGTCGGCACGCTGATGTGCAGCGCGAGGGCATGGATGTCGTCGAGCGGATGGTCGCCCACGTGCACGAGCGGCACGAACTGGCCGGCGAACATCGTCCAGTGCGAGGGAATCCTGACGGGCGTGGCCGCGTAGCCTTGCGCGCGCAGCCACGCTTGCGCGCGCACGCGCGGGGCGCTCGACCCGCCCGTCCCGGCGAGGTGTCCCCAGGCGAACGCGAGCAGCTCCGCAACCCACTGGTTGCAGTTCTGGTAGCGCGTGCCGAAGGCATAGGCGTTCGCGCTGTAGCTGTCGCCCAGCAGCGCGAGCGCGAGGGGTTTGTCGAGCGCGGCCCGTTCGAGCAGCGCGCTGTCCGCTTCGGGCGGGAACAGCAGGGCGACGTGGCCGTGCGTCGGGGCGTCCGCACCAAGCACGAAGCCGGACATGCCCTGGTCGAACAGGCGCGGGCGCGATTCGTCGCAGGCGTAATACAACTGGCGCACGGCCCACGGGCCGCCGGGACTGTCCTTCAGGGCGATGCCCGCGTGCGAGTACAGCAGGCCGAAGCGGGAGAGGTCCAGGCCCGCGCGCGCCACGAGCGCGATGTTGCTGCCCGAGCGCGCCAGTTCGTCCTTGACGGCCGCGGCGAAGCGCAGCACGCGGTCCTGGTCCGCGGCCGTCACCTTGTCGGCGCGGTCGCAGAACGTCGGGATGCCGGCCCATGCGCCCGCGCTCAGGAAGAACAGGAGCGCGGCCGCAACGAGCCGCGGCAGCATCAGATCGTCACTTTGCGCGAGGCGAGTTCGCGATACCAGTCGTCCTGCAGCGCGAGAAAGAAGGGTTTGTGCGTGTCGCCGTACGCGAATTCGTAGCCGTACACGCGCTCGTTCACCTGCACGATTTGCCCCTTGTCGACGCGGCGGTCGGCCAGCGCGCGGTCGGGGACGTCGACCCAGAACTCGGTCGCGGCATCGCCCGCGGCGGCGCGCAGCGTGATGCGCGTGACGCCCGCCTTGGCCGGGGCCTGGGCGACGTCGATCACGCGGTACGGGCCGGTCTCCGCGCCCTTGTTGTCGCCGTTCGAGCTGTTGCTGGAGCCGCCGATCGAATCGGAGATGCTGCCCGACGAGGCCGAGCCCGCGCTGGAGGCGGACGACGCGACGCTGTCGGCGTGGGCGGGGATGGAGAAGGCGGCCGCGGCCAGGGCCAGGGCGAGCGCGCGGGTGAGATTCGTGAAGGTCATGGTGTCTTTCTCAAGCGTATTGGGTAGTCACAATGGTACAAGTGCCGCGTGCCGCTGAGAAGGCGCACGTGGTTTTGCCGCACCAAATATCGTAGGGTGGGCGGTCCTCCGCCCACGCGGATGCATGCGCGACGCGAACGTCGCGCGTGGGCACGGGGTGGCCACCCTACGGAGGCGGCCGTGGTTTTGCCGCCAACAGGGCGTCAGGCCGGATAGAGGGCGCCGAGGACGCGCGGTCCCGCCGCCCCCGTCACGGCCGGCAGATTGCCCGGCTGGCGGCGCAGGAAACGGTAGCCCAGCCAGGCGAAGGCGAGGGCTTCCACGCGGTTCGGCGCGACGCCCAGCGTCTCGGTCGACGCGACGGGAATCCCGCCGCCGAGCGCGGCGGCGATGTCGCGCAGCAGCACGCCGTTGTAGGCGCCGCCGCCGCAGACGTAGACGGCCTGCGCGGCGGCCTCGTCCCGGATGGCGCGGGCGATGGTCACGGCCGTCAGCCGCGTCAACGTTGCCTGCACGTCGGCCGGCGCCACGCCCGGCTGCTGCGCCAGCTTCGCATCGAGCCATTGCGCGTGGAACAGGTCGCGGCCCGTGCTCTTGGGCGGCGGCTGGCGAAAGTACGGTTCGTCCAGCAGGAGGTCGAGCAGGGGCGCGTCGACCTGGCCGGTGGCCGCCCAGGCGCCGTCCTGGTCGTACGGGAGGCTGCGGTGGCGTGCGATCCACAAATCCATTAGCACGTTGCCGGGGCCGGTGTCGTAGCCGTTCACGCGGCCGTCGCCGTGCAGCACGCTGATGTTGCCGATGCCGCCGATGTTGACGACGACGCGCACCTGCCCGCGCTTGCCGAAGCGGGCTTCGTGGAACGCCGGCACGAGGGGCGCGCCCTGGCCGCCGGCGGCGACGTCGCGGCTGCGGAAGTCGGCGATGACGTCGATGCCGGTGAGCTCGGCCAGCAGGGCGGGATTATTGGTCTGGCGCGTAAAACCCAGTTCGGGGCGGTGGCGGATGGTCTGGCCATGCGCGGCGACGGCGCGGACCGGGCCGGGCGCCGCCGCGGCCAGCGTCCGGACGCAGTCGGCGTAGCAGCGCGCCAGCGCGTTCGCGGCCAGCGCCTCGCGCTCCAGTTCGTTGGCGCTGGCGGCCTGCAGGGCCATCAGTTCGGCGCGCAGGTCGGCCGGAAACGGCGTGAAGGCGGCGTCCAGCGTGCGGATGCCGCGCCCGGAAAAGTCGGCCAGCACGCCGTCGACGCCGTCCAGGCTCGTGCCGGACATCAGGCCGATGTAGAGGGTGGATGCCATTATCGATTCCTAAAAGCAAAACGCCTTGCCGGCATGCCGTGCAAGGCGTCTATATCGCAAAGCTGAAGGATCAGCGTGCGGCCATCGCGTTGCCGGCCGGCGAGAGCAGCGAGAAGCGGTGCGACATCTCGGCGGCGGCCATCTTGAAGCGGCTCATTTCGCCCGGCGTCAAAGGCTGCTGCTGCAGGTTCTTCAGCGCCATCGGGTCGGTGGCGTGGCCGCCGATGCGGAATTCGTAGTGCAGGTGCGGGCCCGTCGCCCAGCCCGTCGCGCCGACGTAGCCGATCACGTCGCCCTGCGCCACTTTCTGTCCGCGGTGCAGGCCGCCGGCGAAGCGGCTCATGTGGCCGTAGACCGTGCTGTAGTTCGACCAGTGCTTGAGCATGACCACGTTGCCGTAGCCGTTCTGGGTGCCGACGAAGTCGACGACGCCGTCGCCCGACGCCTTGATCGGGGTGCCCATCGGCGCCGCGAAGTCGACGCCTTCGTGCTTCTTCCAGACGCCGAACACCGGGTGCATGCGCATCGAGAAGCCCGACGAGATGCGGTTGAACGCCACCGGCGATTTCAGGAACGCTTTCTTCAGCGCCTTGCCGTCCAGGCTGTAGTAGCTGCCCTGGTGGCTGATGGGGTCTTCGTACCAGACGGACTGGTAGGCGACGCCGCGGTTGACGAATTCGCCGGCCAGGATGCGGCCCGTGCGCACCATCTCGCCGTCCAGCCAGTAGGTTTCATAGACGACATTAAAATGGTCGCCGCGCTTCAGGTCCGAGCGGAAGTCGATGCTCGTCGAGAACATCTCGATGATCTGGTTGACGACGGAATCCGGAATCTGGCTACCGTCGCTGGCGTCGTCGGTGGCGGCGTACAGCGAGCTGTTGATGTTGCGCGAACGCATCTCGACGCGGCGCTCGAGCTGGGCCGGGGCCGTGTTGGAGACGAATTTGTCGCCCTTGCGCGTCACGGTGACGGTCTTGAACTGATCTTTGTCGGCGATCGTCGCGTGCAGGCTCAGCAGCAGGCCGTTCTCGTCCGTCTCGGCCTGGATGCGCTTGCCGGTCTTGAGCGAGAGGATGGAGCGGGCGACCTTGTCGGCGCGGACGAAGGCCTGGGCCTGCTGGTCTTCGATGCCGAGACGGTTGAACACGGCGCCGAGCGAGTCGCCGGGACGGATGCGTTCTTCGTGGATGAATTGCTGCTGGTCTTGCTGGAGGGCCGCGATCTGGTCTGCCAGGTTCGGCAGTTGCAGGTCTTGCGCGACCGACTTGACCGGCATGTCGGATGCGTCCGGTGCGATCGGTGCGACGGCGGTGGCGCCGAAGGCGCACAGTGCCAGGGCTGCTGCACCCCCGGCGACGATGCGGGTTTTGCGGCTCGTTTCAGCCAGGCCAAACCAGCGCTTGCCGGTGATTTTCTGTATTGGGTTCATGCAATCAGTTAAAATTTACCGCTTGAACAGCCCAAGACCATTTGTCGTTGTTATTAGTGTTGTCGTTGAAACTTTTCGTGCGGCAAGATTGACGGGATCGCGAATTATATCAAACTACCGGGTCTTACAACCGTTTTAGCCCTTTTCCTACAAGATTTTTATGACTTCTCCAGAAATTTCTGGTAATGCAAAAATTGCAACGCCAGCGGCCGGCCCGGCGCTCCTGCCTCTGAGCGATGCCGTCCTGGAAGCCCTCGCCATCACCAAGCACGGGGTGGACGAGCTGCTGATCGAGAGCGAATTTGCCCAGAAACTGGCCCGTTCGGAACAGAGCGGCACACCGCTGCGCATCAAGCTGGGCCTGGATCCGACGGCGCCCGACCTGCACCTCGGCCACACCGTCGTGCTGAACAAACTGCGCCAGCTGCAGGACCTCGGCCACCAGGTGATCTTCCTGATCGGCGACTTCACGTCGATGATCGGCGACCCGTCGGGCCGCAACGCCACCCGCCCGCCGCTGACCCGCGAACAGATCGAAACCAACGCCGCGACCTACTTCAAGCAGGCGTCGCTCGTGCTCGATGCGGCGCGCACGGAAATCCGCTACAACTCCGAGTGGTGTGACGCGCTCGGTGCGCGCGGCATGATTCAATTGTCCTCGCGCTACACCGTGGCCCGCATGATGGAGCGCGACGACTTCACCAAGCGCTACAAGAGTGGGACCCCGATCTCGGTGCATGAGTTCCTCTATCCTTTGATGCAGGGCTACGATTCCGTCGCTTTGAAAGCGGACCTTGAGCTGGGTGGAACGGACCAGAAATTTAATCTGCTTGTGGGCCGCGAGCTGCAAAAAGACTACGGCCAGGAGCCGCAGTGCATCCTGACCATGCCGTTGCTGGAAGGCCTGGACGGCGTCGAGAAGATGTCCAAGTCCAAGAACAACTATATCGGCATCACCGAACCGGCCAACACGATGTTCGGCAAGCTGATGAGCATCTCGGACGTCATGATGTGGAAGTACTTCGAGCTGCTGTCGTTCCGTTCCATTCAGGATCTGGCCGCGTTGAAAGCGGAGGTGGCAGGCGGCCGCAACCCGCGCGATGCGAAGGTCGCGCTGGCGCAGGAAATCGTCGCCCGCTTCCACTCGCAGCAGGCCGCCGAGGATGCGCTGGCCGACTTCGTCAACCGCTCCAAGGGCGGCATCCCGGACGACGTGCCGGAAGTCGACGTCGAAGGCGCGCCGCTGGGCCTGCCCCAGCTGCTGCGCCAGGCCGGCCTGTGCGCGTCCAGCTCGGAAGCCATGCGCATGATCGACCAGGGCGGCGTGCGCATCGACGGCACGGTCGTGGCCGACAAGGCGTTGCAGGTCCAGGCCGGCACGTTCGTGCTGCAGGTGGGCAAGCGCAAGTTCGCCCGCGTCACGCTCTCCGCATGATCGGCCTGCTGCAGCGGGTCGGCGAGGCCAGCGTTACGGTCGACGGCGAAGTCACGGGTGCCATCGGCCGCGGGCTGATGGTGCTCGTGTGCGCGGAAAAGGGCGACACGGAACGCGAGGCCGACGCGCTGCTGGCGAAACTGCTGACGTACCGCGTGTTTTCGGACGACGCCGGCAAGATGAACCGCAGCGTGACGGACGTGGCGGGCGGCCTGCTGCTCGTGCCGCAGTTCACGCTGGCGGCCGACACCCGTTCGGGCACGCGGCCGTCGTTTTCCCCGGCCGCCGCGCCCGAGGACGGGCGGCGGCTGTTCGACCATGTCGTGCGCCGGGCGCGCGAGCGTCACGGTATCGTCGAAACGGGCCGTTTCGGCGCCGACATGAAGGTGGCGCTGATCAACGACGGGCCGGTGACGTTCTGGCTGCGTATTGATCCACCCCGGGTCGCGAGCTGAAAGGGGAAACTGCGCGCCGCGGCGGCGGTCTTACGGTGAGCGGATGGCAGGGAGACTAATCATGAAGATCTGGAGCGATTCCTTTACCGAGGGCGACATGATTCCGCCCAGATGTGCGTTCGCCGAGATGAACCCCGGCACCCATATCAAGCTGTCGAGCAACCGCAGCCCGCATATCGCCTGGGACGACGTACCGGCCGGTACGCAGTCGCTGGCGCTGCTCGTGCACGACCTCGACGTGCCGACGGACGGCAGCAACGTGAACCAGGAGGGCCGGACCGTCCCCGATACGCTGCCGCGGACGGATTTCTATCACTGGTCGCTGGTCGACATTCCCGTCTGCCTGAAATCCTTCGCCGAGGGCCTGTTCTCGGACATGGTCACCCCGGGTGGCAAGAGCGGGCCCCTCGTGCCGTTCACGATCAAGAACGGCACGGAGCACCAGTTGCGTCACGGCATCAACGATTACACGGGTTGGTTCGCGAACGATCCCGACATGGCCGGCGAATATTATGGCTACGACGGCCCGTGCCCGCCGTGGAACGACGAGCGCGTCCATACCTATGTGTTCACGCTGTATGCCCTCGACATTCCGCGGTTGCCGCTGGATGGGCCTTTCACCGGCAAGGAAGCGCGCCTGGCCATCACGGGGCACATCCTGGACGAGGCGAAGATCTTCGGCGTGTATTCGCTCAATCCCGACGTGGCGGGCAATCTGACCGGCCAGCCTTCCTGACCGGTTTCACTCTACCTACGGCCGCCCGGTCCGCCGGGTCGCCATGAACGATCGCTCCGCGGTGCGGGGCGGCGCATCCGCATGACGACAACGAACGCATCCGCAGCACCCACCGACATCCTCCTGATCCGCCACGGCGAAACGGCCTGGAACGCTGAACGCCGCCTGCAGGGCCATCTGGACATTCCGCTGAACGACGAGGGCGAGCGCCAGGCCGCGCTGCTGGCGGGCGCGCTGGCGCCGGAATCCATCGACGTCCTCGTCGCGAGCGATTTGCGGCGGGCCCGCCAGACGGCCCAGGCCGTGGCCGATGCCCGCGGCCTGGCGCTGGAGATCGAACCGGCGCTGCGCGAACGCGGCTACGGCGGCTTCGAAGGCTTGCTGTACAGCGAGATCGAGCAGCGTTTCCCGCTCGAATTCGCCGCCTGGCAGGCGCGCGACGTCGATGCCCGCCTGCCGCCGGGCCGCAATGTCGGAGAGAGCTTTCGCGCCTTCTTCGATCGCGCCACCGGCGCCATCCTGGCGCTGGCGGCGGCCTGCCCGGGCAAGACCATCGCGCTCGTCGCCCACGGCGGCGTGCTGGAATGCGCCTACCGGCTCGCGCGCGGACTGTCGCTGGAAACCCCGCGCGACTTCAAGGTCTATAACGCCAGCATCAACCGTTTCCGCTTCGAGCCGGCCACGGGCAGCCTCGTATTGCACAGCTGGGGCGAGGTCGACCATCTGCGTCCCGCGGTGCTGGATGAACTGCCTTGACGGCATGCTGGCGGAATTGGCAAGTGTTTTCTGGTACGTGCGCAACAATTCAGCAAAAAAATGTGCTGATAAATTAAGCAGCACTTCGGGTAAAATAGCGAGTTCCCGTTGCTTCCCGTGATTTTCTGCCGTGCAAATAGGTCCCTATACGCTGCGCAATAATGTCTTCGTCGCCCCGATGGCCGGGGTGACCGACCGTCCGTTCCGCCAACTGTGCAAGAAGCTGGGCGCGGGCTATGCGGTGTCCGAGATGGCGGCGTCGAATCCGCGCCTGTGGGCCAGCGAGAAGAGTTCGCGCCGTACCGACCACGCGGGCGAGATGGAGCCGAAAGCCGTGCAGATCGCCGGCGCCGACCCGCACGACCTGGCCGAATGCGCCAGGTTCAACGTCGAGCGCGGCGCCCAGATCATCGACATCAACATGGGGTGCCCCGTCAAGAAGGTGTGCAACAACTGGTGCGGCTCGGCGCTGCTGCAGCATGAAGACCTCGTGCAGCGCATCCTTGACGCCGTCGTGAACGCCGTCGACGTGCCCGTCACCCTGAAATTCCGCACCGGCTGGGACCGCGAAAACAAGAACGCGCTGACCATTGCCCGAATGGCCGAGCAAGCCGGCATCGCCATGCTGACCCTGCACGGTCGCACCCGCGCCGACGGCTACAAGGGCGACGCGGAATACGACACCATCGCCGCCGTCAAGGCCGCCGTCGGGATTCCCGTCGTGGCCAACGGCGACATCACGACGCCGGACAAGGCGAAGTTCGTGCTCGACTATACGGGGGCCGATGCCGTCATGATCGGCCGCGCCGCCCAGGGGCGTCCCTGGATCTGCCGCGAAATCGATTACTTCCTGCGCACGGGCGACTACCTGCCGGCGCCGCTGGTGGACGAGGTGCGCGAACTGATGAACGAACACTTGCCGGCCCACTACGCCTTCTATGGCGAATACCTGGGCGTACGCACGGCGCGCAAGCATATCGGCTGGTATGTCGAGGACTTGCCCGGCGGCGAAGAATTCCGCCAGCGCATGAACCGGATGGAATCGACGGCCGAACAATTGGCCGCCGTCGATGAATTTTTTAAATCGCAACACCGGTATGGCGAGCGGTTACAATACCGGCCCGCGCATGCAGATGCTGCGATTGCCGCCTAAAAGATAGTCAAAATAATAAGAACTTCGGAGACAAACGCTGCCACAAGCAGCATTCAACCAGGATGAAGCAGCAACATGAGTAAAGAAAGTATCCAGGAAGTCGTTCAAAAAAGCCTCGAAGACTATTTCAACGACCTGGGCGAGCAAAAACCGTCGAACATCTACGACATGATGCTTCTGACCGTCGAAAAGCCGATCCTGCAAGTCGTCATGACGCGGGCGGAAGGCAATCAGTCGCATGCTGCCCAGATGCTGGGCATTAATCGCAATACGTTGCGCAAGAAATTGCAGGAGCACGGGCTGCTGTAAGCCGCCGGCGGAGGGGCCGGGGCGTGCAGGCGTGCGTCGGGCCCTTTGTCCGGCGTGCGCGAGCCCGTCCAGATTTTTTTCAACAGGCCACTCCCATGATCAAACAAGCACTCATCTCCGTTTCCGACAAAACCGGCGTCCTCGATTTCGCGCGCGCGCTGTCCGCCCTCGGCGTGAACATCCTGTCCACCGGCGGCACCGCCAAACTGCTGCAGGACAATGGTGTGCCGGTGACCGAAGTCGCCGACTACACGGGCTTCCCGGAAATGCTCGATGGCCGCGTGAAGACGCTGCATCCGAAGGTCCACGGCGGCATCCTGGCGCGCCGCGACTTCCCGGAACACGTTGCCAAGCTGGAAGAGCACGGCATTCCGGAGATCGACATGGTGGTGGTCAACCTGTATCCGTTCCAGGCGACCGTCGCCAAGGAACAGTGCTCGCTGGAAGACGCGATCGAGAACATCGATATCGGCGGCCCGACCATGCTGCGCTCGGCGGCCAAGAACCACCGCGACGTCGTCGTCATCGTCGATCCGGCCGACTACGGTCCGGTGCTGGCGGAGATGAAAGGCACCGGCGAGGCGGCCGGCAGTGTGGGCTACGAGACGAAATTCCGCCTGGCCAAGAAAGTCTTCGCGCACACGGCACAGTACGACGCCGCCATCACGAACTACCTGACCAGCCTCGGCCCGGACAAGGATCACACGAACCGCGCCGCCTACCCGCAGACGCTGAACCTGCACTTCGAAAAAGTCCAGGACATGCGCTACGGCGAAAACCCGCACCAGACGGCCGCGTTCTACCGCGACCTCGTGCCGGCCGCCGGCAGCCTGGCCAACTACCGCCAGCTGCAGGGTAAAGAGCTGTCGTACAACAACATCGCCGACGCGGATGCCGCGTGGGAATGCGTCAAGTCGCTGGGTGGCTTCAACCTGCCGGCCGGCTGCGTGATCATCAAGCACGCCAACCCGTGCGGCGTGGCCATCGGCGCCGACGCCCTGGACGCCTACCAGCGCGCCCTCAAGACCGACCCGACGTCGGCCTTCGGCGGCATCATCGCCTTCAACGTCCCGGTCGACGGCCCGGCGGCGGAAGCGGTCGCCAAGCTGTTCGTGGAAGTCCTGATCGCCCCGGCCTTCACGGCCGAAGCGCTGCAGATCATGTCCGCCAAGCAGAACGTGCGCCTGCTGGAAATCGCCCTCGGTGACGGCCTGAACGTCTACGACGTCAAGCGCGTGGGCGGCGGCCTGCTCGTGCAATCGCCGGACGCCAAGAACGTCGGCATCGATGACTTGCGCGTCGTGACGAAGAAGCAGCCGACCCCGCAGCAGCTGCAGGACCTGATGTTCGCGTGGCGCGTCGCCAAGTTCGTGAAATCGAACGCGATCGTGTTCTGCGCCGGCGGCATGACGCTGGGCGTGGGCGCGGGACAGATGAGCCGCATCGATTCGGCGCGCATCGCGTCGATCAAGGCCCAGAACGCCGGCCTGTCGCTGGCGGGCTCGGCCGTGGCATCGGACGCGTTCTTCCCGTTCCGCGACGGTCTCGACGTCGTCGTCGATGCGGGCGCGACCTGCGTGATCCACCCGGGCGGCTCGATGCGCGACCAGGAAGTGATCGACGCGGCGGATGAACGTGGCGTGGTCATGCTCTATACTGGGACGCGTCACTTCCGTCATTGATGTAAACGATGCGCGAACGTAGGGTGGGCGCCCCGTGCCCACGCGTGACGCCGGCACAACGCGAACGTCCCGCGTGGGCGGAGGCCGCCCACCCTACGGTATCCCGTCAATGTCGACAGTATCGGTAGGGTGGGCTCCCCGAGCCCACGATGTGTTTTTGCCGTTGACCTGTGTTTTTGCACAGTATTTTTCCCACGAAACACCCTCGCCGGTATAACATTCGATAATGATTATTCTCGGCATCGACCCCGGCCTGCGCACGACAGGGTTCGGGGTCATTGAAAAGCAAGGCAACCGGCTGCGCTACATCGCGTCCGGCACCATCAAGACCGGCAGCGAAGGCGCGTTGCCGCCGCGTCTGAAAGTCATCCTGACCGGCGTCAGCGAAATCGTCGCCACCTACCAGCCGGCCTGCGCGGCCATCGAAAAAGTCTTCGTCAACGTCAATCCGCAGTCGACCCTGCTGCTCGGCCAGGCGCGCGGCGCCGCGATCACGGCCCTTGTCGGCGCCGACCTCGAGGTGGCGGAATACACGCCCACGCAGGTCAAGCAGGCCGTCGTCGGCACCGGCAAGGCCGTCAAGGCCCAGGTGCAGGAGATGGTCGCGCGCCTGCTCAAGCTGCCGGGCCTGCCGGGCTCGGACGCCGCCGATGCGCTCGGCATTGCCATCTGCCATGCCAACAGTCACGATGCGCTGGCATTGATGGGCGCGCTCGCGCCGGCCAATCCGAAAAAGCCGACGCTGCACATGAAGCGCGGCCGCCTCGTCTAACTATTGAAAGGTCACCATGATCGGTCGTCTCTCCGGAGTCCTGCTGGAAAAGAACCCGCCGCAAGTGCTCGTCGATTGCCAGGGTGTCGGCTATGAAGTCGATGTGCCGATGAGCACGTTCTACAACCTGCCGCACACGGGCGAGAAGGTGACGCTCTTCACGCACTACGTCGTGCGCGAGGATGCGCACCTGCTGTTCGGCTTCGGGTCGTCGAACGAGCGCGCCGTGTTCCGCCAGCTGATCAAGATCACCGGCGTCGGCGCGCGCACGGCATTGTCCATCCTGTCCGGGATGACGGTGGCCGACCTCGCCCAGGCCGTGACCTTGCAGGAAGCGGGCCGCCTGATCAAGGTGCCGGGCATCGGCAAGAAGACGGCCGAGCGCCTGTTGCTGGAACTGAAGGGCAAACTGGGGGCCGACATCGGCGCTGTGGCCCGCACGCCGCACGACGACGCCCAGGCAGACGTGCTCAATGCGCTGCTGGCTTTGGGGTATTCTGACAAGGAAGCCCTGATCGCGATCAAGAACATGCCGGCCGGGACCGGTGTGTCCGACGGCATCAAGCTGGCGTTGAAGGCGCTCTCGAAGGCATGAACGGGCATGGTGGGCACCGGTGTCCACCCAACGGGCGTTCCCGTATTGCGTAGGGTGGGCACCCCGTGCCCACCGGTCGAATGCGTGGGCGGAGGCCGCCCACCCTACGTAACGCCGGCACCATTTAAGATAACGTAATGAGCATCCAGACCGACAATTTCACCGAGCAGCGCATCATCGACGCGGCGCCGGCCTCGCCCAACGAGGAGGCGATCGAGCGCGCGTTGCGCCCCAAGCATCTGGACGAATACGTCGGCCAGGAAAAGATCCGCGACCAGCTCGAGATCTTCATCCACGCGGCAAGAAAGCGCCGTGAGGCGCTCGACCACACGCTGCTGTTCGGTCCGCCGGGCCTCGGCAAGACGACGCTCGCCCACATCATCGCGCGCGAGATGGGCGTCAACCTGCGCCAGACGTCCGGCCCGGTGCTGGAGCGCCCCGGCGACCTGGCCGCGCTGCTGACGAACCTGGAAGCGAACGACGTCCTGTTCATCGACGAGATCCACCGTCTGTCTCCGGTTGTCGAGGAAATCCTGTATCCGGCGCTGGAAGATTATCAGATCGACATCATGATCGGCGAAGGCCCGGCCGCGCGGTCCGTGAAGCTCGACCTGCAGCCGTTCACGCTCGTCGGCGCGACGACGCGTGCCGGCATGCTGACGAATCCGCTGCGCGACCGCTTCGGCATCGTCGCCCGGCTGGAGTTCTACAACGTCGATGAATTGACCAAGATCGTCACGCGCAGCGCCGCGCTGCTGGAAGCGCCGATCGACGAGGACGGCGCGCGCGAAGTGGCCCAGCGCGCACGGGGCACCCCGCGTATCGCCAACCGCCTGCTGCGCCGCGTGCGCGATTATGCGGAAGTGAAGGGCAATGGCGAGATCACCAAGGACATGGCCGACCGCGCGCTGCGCATGCTGGACGTGGACACGGTCGGGTTCGACGTGATGGACAGGAAGTTGCTGGAGGCGGTGCTGTTCAAGTTCTCCGGCGGGCCGGTCGGCATCGGCAACCTGGCCGCCGCCATCGGCGAAGCGGCGGACACCATCGAGGACGTGCTGGAACCCTATCTGATCCAGCAGGGTTATCTGCAGCGCACGCCGCGCGGCCGCATCGCGACGCCGCTGGCCTACCGCCATTTCGGCATCGCCGCGCCGCGCATCAGCCCGACGGGCGATCTATGGGACAACCTGCCCCCGGTCTAGTTGTAGCGAAATAAATGACGGCGCGGGTCAGGGCAGCGCCGGCTCCTGGCGGTCGCGCTTGCGCATCGGGCGCTGGCGGCGGTCCGGGGTGGCGGGGAAGACGAAACTGATGAACATCAGCACGGAGGCCGCGAGCAGCAGGCCGCCGCACCACAGCATTTCCGCTTCGCTGCGCTGCCACAGCACGCCGCCGCCGACCGCTGCCGGCAGCATCAGCAGGAGACCGCCCAGCGCGCGCAGGGCGATGGAGCGCCGCATGCGGGGCGCCAGCAGGGCGATGTACAGGAAGCTCCCGGAAATCAGGCTCAGGCCGAACAGTCCGCCAAGCACGGGCCAGCCGGGCATGCCGCGGGTGCTGTCGTCGGACAGCACCAGCGCCGGCACCACCGGGATGACGATGGCAATCAAAAAAGACAGAAGCCGCAGGAAGATCATCGTACTGTCTCCGCGCGGTCCGAAATTGCAAATCGATAAGTCATGCAGCGCCATGTGTGATGAATGAAACATCGACCAGATTAGCATAACGCCTCCGGTTATGGCGCGCACGATGCGCAAACTTCGTATTTACAATCGTCGTTATTCCTGGCGCAGCCAGACCTGCGAGCGCCCGAACATCGGCACGCCGACATAGCCCCGCACTTCGAGCTTCCTGCCGCCTTCGTGCACGCTCAGCTTGCTCTTGTACACCTTGCCGTCCTTGGGATCGAGGATCTCGCCGCCGGTATAGTCGTCGCCGTCCTTCCTGAGGCCGGAAACGATCGTCATGCCGACGATCGGCTGGTCCTTGCGCGCGCCCTGGCACAGCGAGCATTTCGGATTCTGCTCTTCCTCCGGGGTGCGGAACAGTTTTTCGATCCTGCCCCGTAATTCGCCCTGGCTCTCCGTGATGCGGATCAGCGCGGTCGGCTTGCCGGAGGCGTCGTCGATGGTCTTCCACAGCCCGACCGGCGAGGCATCCTGGGCCCAGGCCAAGGGCGCGGCGAAGACGGTGGCAAAGGCCGCGAGGGCGGCGGCGTGGATCAGGGGGCGCATGGTGTCTCCTTATTGGATTGTCGGTATTTGCTCTGCCAGTGTAGCAAACTGCACGGTCGTGCGGTAAACCGTGGAGCGCCTCTGTCACGACAAAAAATGCGCCGGCGCGATCCAGCTTATGCGATATGCATCAATTGGTCGGCGTAGCCCATCCTTACACTGGTTGCGAGGACGGCCGTCGTCCGCTGCCAACGAGTCCCGGGGGATACCATGAGCATGACGCAACATGGCTGGATGAAACACTGTATCGCCGCGGCCTGCTGTGCCTGCGGCATCGCCGGTGCTGCGGCCGAGACGGTGACGCTCACCTTCGACCAGTTCGGGGACGACGGACCTTACCCGGATTCGTACACGGAATCGGGCTTCGTCATCACGTCGCTGTATCCCGGCGGCCACCTGCATAACGGTGGGAGCTCGCTGTGGCTGCACAGCCGCGAGGGCTCGTCGCCTTACCAGATCCGGCGGGTGGACGGCGGCACCTTCGACTTCCTCGGCTTCGACTATGACGGCGGCGATTCCGTCTTCGTCAGCGATGCGGGCGCCACATTCACGATCCTGGGCGACCAGCCGCTGGCGACGTTTACCTTGTCGCCGGCGTTCCAGCACGTCGGTTACGTCAACTGGTATATGAACAATCCGGGCGACTTGAGCACGCCGGACGAGCAGTGGGGGCAAATCGACAATATCGTGACGAATATTTCGCCGGCGCCCGAACCGGCGCAGGCCGCGATGCTGGGCCTGGGACTGGCCGGGCTGCTGCTGCGCGCGCGCCGTGCGCGTCAATCCACGTTCGGCACCAGCAGCAGGAGGTCGGTCACGCCGACGTCGACGCCCATCTGCGAGAACAGCGTCGTCGCCTGGCCCCGGTGATGCGTCTGGTGATTGAACACGTGCAGGAGGACGTCGCCCAGCCGCTTCCTGCTCGTGACGCCTTTCGTGGACGTGTATTCGAACGGCCCTTCCAGCTGGGACGGCCGGACTTCGTCGCAGAACGCGATGATGGCCGCGTCCAGCCTGGTCCGCAGGCCGTCCAGCTCGGGCAGGGTGGCGCACAGGCGCTGGTCGAGGGACGCCGGCCGCGGCAAATCGTCCAGGCATCGCAGCGATGCGAAGCCGGGCAGGTTGGCGGCGATGCGCTTGAACCAGATGAGGTCCGCGATCACGAGGTGGTTGAGCGTGCCGAACACCGAACCGAAGAACGCGCCCCGGTCTTCGTGCAGCCGGTCCGCCGGCAGGGCGGCCGCCGCGTCGTACAGCTTCCGGTTCATCCACTGGTTGTAGGTGGCCAGTTGGGGAAAGTGCGACGTGTTGTTCATGGCTTGATCGAATGCGGGTGAAAAAAATGCGCCGGCGTGAACCGGCGCATTGTTTCGCGGACTGCGTCAGCGTGGGCCTTGCGGCATCAGGCCGGCGGCAGCTTGGCGAACTGCTCGTTCAGCTTGGACAGCGTGGCGCTGAAGTTTTCCAGGCGCTCGCGCTCCTGGGCGACGACGGCCGCGGGCGCGCGCGCGACGAAGCTTTCGCTGGACAGCTTGCCGTTGGCCTTGCCGATCTCGCCTTCGATGCGCGCGATTTCCTTTTTCAGGCGCTCGCGCTCGGCGCCGACGTCGATCTCGACCTTCAGCATCAGCTTCGTCGTGCCGACGATGGCGACGGCGGCCGGCGAATCCGGCAGCGCGTCGACGATCTGCACCTCGGACAGCTTGGCCAGCAGGGCGACGTACGGCGCGAAGCCCTGGGCAGCCGCGCGGTCGGCATCGTTCGCCGGCTCGACGATCAGCGGCACGCGTACGGACGGCGACAGCTTCATTTCGCCGCGCAGGTTGCGGGTGGCGTCGGTGACCTTCTTGAACTGCTCCATCCAGGCTTCCGCATCCGCATCGATCAGCGCTTCGTTGGCGATCGGGTACGGTTGCAGCATGATGGTGTCGCCGGTTTTGCCTGCCAGCGGCGCCACGGCCTGCCACAAGGCCTCGGTGACGAACGGGATGATCGGGTGCGCGAGACGCAGCACGACTTCCAGCACGCGCAGCAGCGTGTGGCGGGTGGCGCGCTGTTGCGCCTCGGTGCCTTGCTGGACCTGCACCTTGGCGAGCTCCAGGTACCAGTCGCAGTACTCGTCCCACACGAAGCTGTAGATGCTGTTCGCGATGTTGTCGAAGCGGTAGTCCTCGAAGCCCTTCGCCACGTCCAGCTCGACGCGATTCAGGCGCGAGACGATCCAGCGGTCGGCCGGGGAATAGTCGGCGGCGTCCGGCTTGCCGCAGTCCTTGCCTTCCGTGTTCATCAGCACGAAGCGCGTCGCGTTCCACAGCTTGTTGCAGAAGTTGCGGTAGCCTTCGCAGCGGCCCAGGTCGAAGTTGATGTTGCGGCCGAGGGAGGCGTAGCTCGCCATCGTGAAGCGCACGGCGTCGGTGCCGAACGCGGCGATCCCGTCCGGGAATTCCTTGCGCGTCGCCTTCGCGATCTTCTCGGCGGCCTTCGGATTCATCAGGCCCGTCGTGCGCTTGGTGACGAGCGACTCGACGTCGATGCCGTCGATCAGGTCGATCGGGTCGAGCGTGTTGCCCTTCGATTTCGACATCTTCTGGCCCGACGAATCGCGCACGAGACCGTGCACGTACACGGTCTTGAACGGGACCTTGCCGGTGAAGTGCGCCGTCATCATGACCATGCGCGCGACCCAGAAGAAGATGATGTCGAAGCCGGTGACCAGCACGGAGGAGGGCAGGAACAGGTCCATGTCCTTCGTCTGTTCCGGCCAGCCGACCGTCGAGAACGGGACGAGCGCGGACGAGAACCACGTGTCGAGCACGTCGTCGTCGCGTTTCAGTTCACCCTGGACGCCGCTAGCGGCCGCCTTCTGCCGTGCCTCTTCTTCGTCGCGGGCGACGACGACTTCGCCGTTCGGACCGTACCAGGCGGGGATGCGGTGGCCCCACCACAGCTGGCGCGAGATGCACCAGTCCTGGATGTTGTTCAGCCACTGGTTGTACGTGGTCGTCCAGTTCTCCGGGACGAACTTGATTTCGCCGCTCGCGACCTTGTCCAGCGCCACTTCGGTGATCGACTTGCCCGGATTGTGCGTGCCTTCCGGTGCCGGCTTGCTCATCGCGACGAACCACTGGTCGGTCAGCATCGGCTCGATGATGACGCCCGTGCGGTCGCCGCGCGGCACCTGCAGCTTGTGCGGTTTGACCTGTTCCAGCAGGCCTTGCGCTTCGAGGTCGGCGACGATCTTCTTGCGCGCGTCGAAGCGGTCGAGGCCGCGGTAGGCTTCCGGTGCGTCGTCGGTGATCCTGGCGTCGAGCGTCATGATCGACAGCAGCGCCAGGTTGTGGCGCTGGCCGACGGCGTAGTCGTTGAAGTCGTGCGCGGGCGTGATCTTCACGCAGCCCGTGCCGAACGCCTTGTCGACGTAGGTGTCGGCGATGACCGGGATCTCGCGACCGACGAGCGGCAGTTTCAGCATCTTGCCGTGCAGGTGCGTGTAGCGTTCGTCGGTCGGATCGACGGCGACGGCGACGTCGCCCAGCATCGTTTCCGGACGCGTCGTCGCGACCGTCAGGTGGCCGCTGCCGTCCGCCAGCGGATACTGGATGTACCACATCGAGCCGTCTTCTTCTTCCGACACCACTTCCAGGTCGGAGACGGCCGTGCCCAGCACCGGGTCCCAGTTGACGAGGCGCTTGCCGCGGTAGATCAGGCCCTGCTCGAACAGGCGCACGAAGACTTCGGTGACGGTCTTGCTGCGCGGCTCGTCCATCGTGAAGTATTCGCGGGCCCAGTCGGCGGACGCGCCCAGGCGGCGCATCTGGCCGGTGATGGTGCTGCCCGATTTTTCCTTCCACTCCCACACCTTCTCGACGAAGGCTTCGCGGCCGAGGTCGTGGCGCGAGACTTTCTGCGCGTCGAGCTGGCGCTCCACGACGATCTGCGTGGCGATGCCGGCGTGGTCGGTGCCCGGGATCCACGCCGTGTTAAAGCCACGCATGCGGTAGTAGCGCGTCAGGCCATCCATGACGGTCTGGTTGAAGGCGTGCCCCATGTGCAGGGTGCCCGTCACGTTCGGCGGCGGCAGCTGGATGCTGAACGACGGCTTGGCGTCGTCCATGGAGGCGGCGAAATAACCGCGCTGTTCCCATTCCGTGCGCCAGAATTGTTCGATGTCGGCTGGCTCGAAAGACTTGGCTAATTCCATGATGTGGCTGAGGTGGATGTATTTGCGAAAACGACCATTATAGATGACGGCGTAAAGCCTGCGCCGACAAGGCGGCGGGATTTTTGGACGGACGGGCAGATGAGATGCGTAGGGTGGGCGGCCCTCCGCCCACGCGTGACGTTCGCGTTGTGCCGGCGTCACGCGTGACGTACGCGTTGTGCCGGCGTCACGCGTGGGCACGGGGTGCCCACCCTACGACAAACGTCGCGGTTATTTACCGCAACCCAGCGACTTGATGCGATCGTACGCGGCCTTCGCCTGCACCAGGCCGTAGCCGTACTTGGTGTCGCGGCCGGCCGTGCCCAGGTCGAGCGCGCTGTTGTCCAGCGACGTGCGGATCTGGGAACCGGTGCAGGTCGGGAAGTAGCTCCACACCAGCGCGGCGACGGCCGATACGTGCGGCGTGGCCATCGACGTGCCGTCGAAGTAGGCGTAGTTCGACGCCTTCAGGGCCACCGTCGCGGTCTGCCCCAGCTGGGCCTTCATCGCGGCGCCGTCCGTGTCCGACGCGGTCAGCGAGGGGATCGTCGTCACGGTCGTGCCCAGCGTGCCGCCGAAGCTGCCGGCCACGTTGTTGTAGACGATGGCGCCCACGCCGCCGCTGTTCTGGCAGTTGGTGACCTTGGTCGCGAAGTCGTTCGTGCCGCGCTGGATCAGGCAGATCTTGCCGGAGACGGCCGTGTTGACCGTGTCGCCGATGCCGAAGTCGGCCAGCGGCGCGGTGGCGGTCTTGACGGGCGAGCCTTCCATCGCCGACGACGCGTAGTTGGTCGAGCCGACCGTCAGCGCCGTGTCGACGCCGGTGCCCATCGGGACGGTGGACAGCACGGAGACGCCCGGACCGGCGATCTCGACGTCCTTGTTGTACTGCGAGAAGGAGGCGACGACCTTGTTCTCGTCCACGGCCGCCACCGACATCACGCTGGCATAGCCGGCCGGGTACGACGTCGTCGAGTTGCCGTCGTTGCCGGCCGCCGCGATGGAGAGCACGCCCTTGGTCTGCAGGTTGTCGAACGCGCGCTGCTCGGTGATGCTGCGCGCGCCGCCGCCCAGCGACATCGTGATGACGTTCGCGCCCGCCGCGCCGCACTTGTTGGCCGCGTTGGCCAGGGTCGACGAGTACGTCCACGCGCCGTCCGCGCCGAAGACCTTCACGATGTGCAGCTTGAGCTGCTTGTTCGGATTCACGCCGACCACGCCCAGGCCGTTGTTGACGCCCGCGATGGTGCCGAACACGTGGGTGCCGTGATGGGTCTCGTCGGTGTACCACCAGCCGGTGCCGGAATCGTATTCGCCGGTGACGTTGGCGCCGTTGTCCTTCAGGTCTTCATGGTTGAAGTCGACGCCGGAGTCGATGATGCAGATCTTGCGGTTGCTCGTGTTCGCGTCCGCGAGCTGGTCGGCCTGCACGAGCTTGATGCCGTACGGGACCAGCTGGCCGCTCGTGTACGGCACGCCGGTGGAGGGCGTCGTCAGCGAGAACGGCTTGCGGATCACGTCTTCCTCGACGTACTCGACGTTCGGGTTGTGCTGCAGGCCCTGCAGCGCGGCCGTCGGCACTTCGATGGCCATCGCGTTCATGTTGAAGATTTCCTGCTTGACCGCTCCCCTTGCGGCCGCGACGGCGGATTTGACGTTGGCAGCCGAGCCCGGCTTGAAGGCGACGATCACGCGGGTGGTGTCGGGCGCGGCCGATGCACTGCCTGCGAACGCGACGGCAAGGGCCGCCACGCACAGCCCGAGGGCGGGAACCATCATTGATGCGCGAGTTTGCTTCTGATTCATCGGTGTTTTCTCCGTTGATTAGGGTATCGTTATCGCCGCTAGCCTTGTGGGCCGCGAGCTTGTGGTAGTACTCCTCTAACAGCCGATACATCGCGCTACCCGTATCGGGCAGCGCGAATCAGTTTATTTTGAGAACTTATACATATGCAATTAGTTTTCAATCGTGCGCGCCCGCTGTTGCGCTCGTGTCGCACGCATGTTGCGCTGGCGCAGAACGATTGAATTCGATTGACGAGCCGGCTTGTCAACGTGCTATATTTTTGCCGCGCCTTGGCGCCGTGCGACCGTTTGCGCCGCAGCGGGCGCGTTCACCCACATCGCTGCGAGAACCATCACAATGAGCGCGCACCTTCCTCCCCGCCGCCTGATCCTGGTCGTCGACGACGATCCCATCCTGCTCGACTACCTGGCGACCGTGCTGGACCATGCCGGCTACGACACCGTGAAAGCCGCTTCGGCCGCGGAGGCGCTGCAGCGCGTCGCCGAACGCGAAGCCGACATCGCGCTGGCGCTGCTGGACATCAGCATGCCCGGCATGTCCGGCCTCGAGCTGGCGCTGCGTCTCAAGGAACACACGTCGGTCGCCTTCATGTTCCTGTCGTCGGTGGACGATGCCGAGACGGCCCGCCAGGCCGCCAGCCACGGCGCCGTCGGCTTTGTCGTCAAGCCGGTCGACGCCGCGCGCCTGTTGCCGTCCTTCGAATCCGCGCTCGCGCGCGCCGACGAGATCCGCCAGCTGCGCCGCACCGAAGCGAACCTGAACGCCGCGCTGGCGGCGGGCCGCGAGACGAGCCTGGCCGTGGGCCTCCTGATGACGCGCTTCCAGACCGACCGCAACACGGCATTCGAAGTGCTGCGCGACCACGCCCGTTCGACCCGGCGCAAGGTCAACGAAGTCGCGGAACAGCTCGTCGCTGCCGAGGAATTGCTCAACAGCCTGCATGGGGCGTTCGCGGGGCGGCTGAAAGGTAAATAACGTTCCGCCCCTGGCTTGGTATCATGGCAAACTTTCTTGCATCATTTTCCGGGGATAGAAAACATGAAAACCAAGGCAGCGATCGCATGGCAGGCAGGGAAACCGCTGACGATCGAGGAAGTCGAGCTCGAGGGCCCGAAAGCGGGCGAGGTGCTGGTCGAAGTCAAGGCGACAGGCATCTGCCATACCGATTACTACACGTTGTCCGGCGCGGACCCGGAAGGGATCTTTCCCGCCATCATGGGCCATGAAGGCGCCGGCGTCGTCGTCGACGTCGGGCCGGGCGTCACGAGCCTGCGCAAGGACGACCACGTCATCCCGCTGTACACGCCGGAATGCCGCCAGTGCAAATTCTGCCTGTCGCAAAAGACCAATCTGTGCCAGGCGATCCGCAGCACGCAGGGCCGCGGCCTGATGCCGGATGCGACCTCGCGCTTCTCGCTGGACGGCAAGCCGATCTATCACTACATGGGGACGTCGACCTTCTCGAACTACATCGTGGTGCCGGAAATCGCGCTGGCGAAAGTCCGCTCCGATGCGCCGTTCGACAAGATCTGCTATATCGGCTGCGGCGTGACGACGGGCATCGGCGCCGTCATCTTCACGGCGAAGGTCGAGGCGGGCGCGAACGTCGTCGTGTTCGGCCTGGGCGGCATCGGCCTGAACGTGATCCAGGCGGCGAAGATGGTCGGCGCCGACAAGATCATCGGCGTGGACCTCAACCCCGGCCGCGAAGACATGGCGCGCAAGTTCGGCATGACCCATTTCGTCAATCCGAAGAACGTCGAGAACGTCGTCGACACGATCGTCCAGCTGACGGATGGCGGCGCCGACTACAGTTTCGAATGCATCGGCAACGTCCAGACCATGCGCCAGGCGCTGGAGTGCTGCCACAAGGGCTGGGGCCAATCGATCATCATCGGCGTGGCGGAAGCGGGCAAGGAGATCGCGACCCGTCCGTTCCAGCTGGTCACGGGCCGCGTGTGGAAAGGTTCCGCGTTCGGCGGCGCGCGCGGCCGCACGGACGTGCCGAAGATCGTCGACTGGTACATGGAAAACAAGATCAACATCGACGATCTGATTACCCACCACCTGCCGCTCGACCGGATCAACGAGGGCTTCGACCTGATGAAGAAGGGCGAGTCGATCCGCTCCGTCGTCGTCTACTGATCCTGCCATGCCCGCGGCGCCGCAAGCGCTGCGGGCATATGTGTCATATCGGCGTGCGAATATATTGTTTCTTGTATAATTTCCGGCCCGCGATCGCGCTTTGGCCATTGCGGAAATAAATCAAGATAAAGAGATCGGAAATAATATGTTCAAGAAATTCGCAATCGGCGCCACGCTGGCGCTGGCGGCATCGTCGTCGTTCGCCGCGGCACCGACCGGCTATTACGCCGGCCTGGACGTCGGCTCGACCAGGATCGACAACCTCGACGACAGCAAAACCGGCGTCGGCGGCTTCCTGGGCTACGGCTTCAACCGCTTCGTCGCCGTCGAGCTGGGCTATCGCCAACTGGGCAGCTGGGACTTCGGCCCCGTCGAGGTGACCGCCAAGCAGACCCATGTCTCCGTCGTCGGTTCCTACCCGCTGACCCCGCAATTCGACATCTACGGCCGCCTCGGCTACAACTCGCTGCGCGCCGAAGCGTCGTACGGCGGCGCCAGGTACGGTGACGACACCAACGGCGCCCTGTATGGCGTCGGCCTGAATTACAACTTCACCCCGACCATTTCCGGCCGTGTGGAAGCGCAGAAACCGTCCAGCGATTCGACCAATTACGGCGTCGGCATCGTTTTCAAATTCTGATCGACGCGCCGGGCGGATTGTCCGGCGGTGATTACGAGCGGCATGTATTTCGGAAACGGAATATATGCCGTTTTTATTGATGGGTTTCCGAACCGTATTCGGCCGCGGACGATACATCGACATGCATATATTGCTGTGCCGATTCCGGTGTGGCACGATGCCGTTTTAACGTTTTATTAATTCGGATACCGCATGCGCCCAGTCCGCCTCGCACTTCTCCTGGCCCTGGCCGGCACGACCTTCGCCGCCGCCGCCGCCGCCCAGGACCACCCACCCGCGGCTGCGCCGGCTGCCGAGCGTCCCGCCACCGCATTCCCGTACACGCCGGGCCTGGACGTGAACGCGATGGACCGCAAGGCCGACCCCTGCGTCGACTTTTACCAATATGCCTGCGGCGGCTGGATCAAGAACAACCCGATCCCGGCCGACCAGGCGCGCTGGTCGGTGTACGGCAAGCTGGCGCTGGACAACCGCCGCTACCTGTGGGGCATCCTCGAAGACCTGTCGAAGCGCCAGGACGGCCGCAACGCGAACCAGCAAAAGATCGGCGATTACTTCGGCGCCTGCATGGACGAGAAGGCCATCGATGCGCGCGGCGCCGCGCCGCTGAAGCCGTATTTCGACGCGATCGCGCAGCTGCATTCGAACCGCGACCTGCCGCGCGTGCTGGCGCGCCTGCAACTGGCGCTGGCCGATCCGGGCCTGTTCTTCGGCTTCTCGTCGAGCCAGGATTTCGCGGATTCCTCGCGCGTGATCGCGTTCGCATTCGCCGGCGGCCTCGGCCTGCCGGACCGCGATTCCTATCTCAAGACGGACGCCAAGTCGAAAGAGATCCGCGCCAAGTACGTGACCCACATCGCCAACACGTTCAAGCTGCTGGGCGATGCGCCCGCCCAGGCGCAGCGCAACGCCGCGCGCGTGATGCAGATGGAGACGGCGCTCGCGCAGGCGTCGCTGTCGTCCGTGGACAAACGCGATCCGTATAAACTGTTCCACAAGGTCGATGTCAAAGGCCTGCAGGCGTTGACGCCGGCCTTCGACTGGCACGCCTACCTGGACGAACTGGGGGAGGGGAACCTGGCGACGTTCAACGTCACGGAACCCGCGTTCTTCAAGGCGCTCGGCAAGATGTGGAAGACGAGCGACGTCGATGCCACGCGCACCTACCTGCGCTGGCACGTGGCGCGCAATATGTCGCCGCTGCTGGCGTCGAATTTCGACAACGAACACTTCGATTTCTTCAGCAAGACCCTGCGCGGCGTGCAGCAGCAGCAACCGCGCTGGAAGCGCTGCGTGGCCCTCGTCGACCATCAGCTGGGCGAGGCGCTGGGCCAGGAATTCGTCAGCCGCGCGTTTTCCCCGGAGCTCAAGGAAAAGGCGCTGCACATGACGCGCCAGATCGAAGACGCGATGAAGCGGGACATCGACGAACTCGACTGGATGAGCGCGGAGACGAAGCAGCAGGCGCAAAAGAAACTGGCCGCGATCGTCAACAAGATCGGCTACCCGGACAAGTGGCGCGACTATGGCGCCTACGTCGTCAAGCCGGGCGACTTCGCCGGCAACGTCGAACGCGGCAACGAGTTCGAGGCGCGCCGCCAGCTGGCCAAGATCGGCAAGCCGCTCGACCGCACGGAATGGGGCATGACGCCGCCGACGGTGAACGCGTACTTCGATCCGCAGATGAACGACATCAACTTCCCGGCCGGCGTGCTGCAGCCGCCGCTGTTCGACCCGAAGATGGACGACGCGCCCAACTACGGCAACACGGGCGGCACCATCGGCCACGAGCTGACCCACGCCTTCGACGACGAGGGGCGCCAGTTCGACGCCAACGGCAACCTCAAGGACTGGTGGACGAAGAAGGATGCCAAGGCCTTCGAGGAACGGGCCCAGTGCGTCGTCGACCAGTACGCCAAGTACACGGTGGTGGACGACATCAAGATCAACAGCAAGCTCACCCTGGGCGAGGACGTCGCCGACCTGGGCGGCCTGATCCTCGGCTGGATGGCGTGGCAGACGGAGATGGCGAGCATGCCGCAGAAAGCCCAGCCGCAGCCGCTGCGTGACGGATTGACGCCGGAGCAGCGCTTCTTTGTCGGCTACGCGCAATGGGCTTGCGAAAACGATCGCCCGGAAAACCTGCGCGTGAGCGCGATGACGGACCCGCACTCGCCGGGTCGCTACCGCGTCAACGGGCTGATGGTGAACATGCCGCAGTTCCAGCAGGCGTTCCAGTGCAAGGCGGGGCAGCCGATGGTGAACGAGAAGCGGTGCAGGGTGTGGTGAGCGTTGGCTCGAGCACGTCCCCGCGCAGGCGGGGATCCAAGTGCTGAGCGGCCTGCACACGAACCGGGCCCTCTGCGCGGGGGCGACGGTTGAAGGTGCGCGTCGTGCTCAGGACCGCGCGGCCTGGTCGCTGAGCTGCGCCTGCATGTGCACGAGATTCGCTTCGAACGCCTGCATCTCCAGCCCGATCGACGTCAGGTCGAGTGCCGCCTGCTTGAGTTCGGGGAACAGCTGCGTTTCCTCCTGGCGGATATGGCTCAGGACCGCATCGATGAGTTCGTGTACCAATGGCTCGGCGCGGGCCTCGTCCAACGACATGCCTTGCAGCGTGGCCAGCAGGTCGTCGACGGCGAGATGGTCTTCCTCGAAGCGGGCGATCAGGTTCGGGTCGACGCGGCGTACGCCGGGATAGAAGACGCCTTCCTCGAGGCGCGAGTGCATGTGGATGGCCTGGATCAGCTGGGTCGCCGCCTGCTTCCTGACGTCGGCGCTTTGCGTGTTCTGGTATTTGTCCGCGAGCTTGCGGACCAGGTCGTGGTCGCGCAGCAGGGCCTGGACCGGATTGTCGGCAGGGAACGCGGCATGCGGTTCCGGCCGTGCAGGGTCGTCTGTGGTTGCCATGGGTACTCTCCTCAACGGGTTGCCCGGCATATTCCGATATGCCGTCAGGGTTTCATCCTACTCCCCGCCCACCCATGCAGCATGTTCGGTAACGCACCCAGGGTCGCGTCACAGCAACGCCCGCTTCCGAAAAAAACGCCGCCTCACGGGCGGCGTCCATACAGGCGGCGGGACCTTCAGTGCTGCGAGATGCTGCCGCGCCAGGCGCCCGTTTCCTTGCCGCGTTTCTCGAGCAGGTCCTTGAACTTCTGCAGGTTGCCGCGGGCTTCCAGGCGCACCGCGCCGAGGGCGTCGCCGATCTTCTCGGCGGGTCCCTCCGGCTGGTAATCCATCTGCAGCGTGATGCGGGTGACGTCGTCGGACAGCTTGTGGAAGGTCACGACGCCGCCGTTCGGCACGCCGCTGGTGCTGCGCCAGGCGATGCGCTTGTCCGGAATCTGCTCCGTGATCTCGGCATCCCATTCCTTGTCTTCGCCGGCCACATTGGCCTTCCAGTGCAGGCGCTTGTCGTCCAGTTGACGGACTTCATGGACGCTGCCCATGAACTGCGGGAAGTCCTCGAACTGGGTCCACTGATTGTAGGCGGTGCGCACGGGGACGTTGACCTCGATCGTTTCGAGAATCGACGAGCCCATGCCCGATTTATTACCCTTCATTTTTTTCGACAGCATCATGCCGCCGACGGCCAGCGCGGCGACCGTCACTACACGGTTCAGCATTTTTACCTCCTTATGCCAAGAGCGTTCGCTTGCGATACACAAAAGTGGTCCACGCCTGACAAAGGCGGGACCGATGAAAAACCCCATCTGTCGTCAAAATTACGTGAAAAGAGATCATCATGGCGCCCGCGAGCCGTGTGGCAACATTGCGGATGCAGTCATGTTTCGGTGGCGACGATGTTGTGATACTGTATATATCATCAGTAAAAATGCCGCCGCGGCGATGCCGAGGGCGGGTCGCGACGTTATAATGCCCGCATGAATCTCCTCGACAACCTGAACCCCGAACAACTGGCCGCCGTCACGCTGCCGTCCCAGAGCGCCCTCATTCTCGCGGGCGCCGGGTCCGGCAAGACGCGGGTGCTGACGACCCGCATCGCCTGGCTGATCCAGACGGGGCAGGTGTCCCCGGCCGGCCTCATGGCCGTGACCTTTACCAACAAGGCCGCCAAGGAGATGCTCACGCGCCTTTCGGCGATGCTGCCGGTGAACACGCGCGGCATGTGGATCGGCACGTTCCACGGCCTGTGCAACCGCCTGCTGCGCACGCACCACCGCGACGCCGCGTTGCCGCAGACGTTCCAGATCCTCGATTCGCAGGACCAGCTGTCGATGATCAAGCGCATGCTCAAGGCGCTGAACGTGGACGACGAGAAGTACCCGGCCAAGGACCTGATGTACTTCATCAACAACGCCAAGGACCGCGGCCAGCGCGCGCACGACGTCGAGGCGTACGACCATGTGCAAAAGCGCATGGCCGAGCTGTACGATTTCTATGACCAGCAATGCCAGCGCGAAGGCGTCGTCGACTTCGCCGAGCTGCTGTTGCGCTCGTACGAACTGCTGCAGCGCAACCACCCGCTGCGCCAGCATTACCAGATGCGCTTCCGCCACATCCTCGTCGACGAGTTCCAGGACACCAACGACCTGCAGTACAACCTGCTGAAGCTGCTGGCCGGCCACGGCGAGCAGCGCGGCGGCGCCATCTTCGCCGTCGGCGACGACGACCAGAGCATCTACGCGTTCCGCGGCGCCAATGTCGGCAACATGCAGGCGTTCGAGCGCGACTTCGAAGTGAAAAACCTGATCAAGCTGGAGCAGAACTACCGCTCGCACGGCAACATCCTCGACAGCGCCAACCACCTCATTTCGAACAACGCGAAACGCCTCGGCAAGAACCTGCGCACGGACGCGGGCCAGGGCGAGCCGGTGCGCATCTACGAAGCGTCGTCCGACCTCGAAGAGGCGCAGTGGATCATCGACGAGGCCAAGAGCCTGATGGCGGAAGGCGTCTCCAAGAGCGAGATCGCCGTGCTGTACCGCTCCAACGCCCAGAGCCGCGTGATCGAGCACGCGCTGTTCGCGGCCGGCCTGCCGTACACCGTGTACGGCGGCCTGCGCTACTTCCAGCGCGCCGAGGTCAAGCACGCCATCGCGTACCTGCAGCTGATGGACAACCCGCACAACGATTCCGCGTTCATGCGCGTCGTGAATTTTCCGACGCGCGGCATCGGCGCCCGTTCGATCGAGCAGTTGCAGATGGCGGCGGAAAGCTATCGCGTGTCGCTGTACGCGGCCGTGCCTTACATGACGGGCAAGGCCGGCACGGCGCTCGGAAATTTCGTCAAGCTGATCGAGAGCGCGCGCTTCGAGACCCAGCAACTGCCGCTGCCGGAGATGGTGCGCGTCGTGCTCGAGCGCAGCACGCTGCTGGCGCACTACGCCAACGAAAAAGAGGGCCAGGAGCGCATCGAGAACTTGCAGCAGATGGTAGGCGCCGCCACCCAGTTCGTGCAGGAAGAAGGTTTCGGCACGCAGGCGCCGGCCCATCTCGGCCCGCAGGCCCTGGCCGCGAGCGGCACGGCGATCGTGGACGGCGACGGCATCGACGTGCTCGACGCGGACGCGCCGCTGTCGACCGTGATGTCGCCGCTGTCCGCCTTCCTCGCGCACGCGTCGCTGGAAGCGGGCGACGCCCAGGCGCAGGCCGGCCAGGAAGCGATGCAGCTCATGACCGTGCACTCGGCCAAGGGCCTGGAATTCGACGCCGTGTTCATCACGGGCCTGGAAGAGGGCCTGTTCCCGCACGAGAGCAGCGCGCGCGAGATGGATGGCGTCGACGAGGAACGCCGGCTGATGTACGTGGCGATCACGCGCGCGCGCCAGCGCCTGTACATGAGTTTTACGCAGCAGCGCATGCTGCACGGCCAGACGCGCTTCAACATGAAGTCGCGCTTCTTCGACGAGCTGCCGGAACACGCGCTGAAATGGCTGACGCCGCGCGTGCAGACGAACTGGTTCGCCGGCCGCAAGTCGACGACGGCCTGGGACGACGCCGATTTCCGCGAAGGCGGCAGCGACAACCAGATCGCCAAGCAGATTGCGCAAAAGTCCAGCAGCGGCAACGGGACCGGATGGCGCATCGGCGAGTCGGTGAATCACGCGCGGTTCGGCGAAGGCGTGATCGTCAACATCGAGGGTGGCGCGGGCAGTGCGCGCGCGCAGATCAATTTCGGCGCGGCGGGGATGAAGGTGCTCGACCTGTCGGTGGCCAAGCTGGAGCGCGTCGGCCGATAAAATTGGCCGTTGGGTGGGCACCCCGTGCCCACGCGGATGCATGTGATGCGCAAACGCCCGCGTGGGCGGAGGCCGCCCACCCTACGTCGGCGTGTGTAAGCAGGCACCCCGTGCCCGGCATCACGCCGGCTGCGGCGCCTTGTCGTACGGCTTGCCGAAGATGGTGCGATACCCCGCATACATCGCGCACTGCAGCAACAGCACGAACAGGAAGATCAGCCACATGAGCACGACCCGCCCCAGCGCGGCGTCGCCGAACAGCAGGGCGGCGACGATGCACACGCCAAAGAAAATGGCGAACCAGGCCGCCAGCAGCACGAGGAACGGGCGCGCCGTGCGGATGACGGCGAAGAAGCTGTAGAACGTCGCCTTGCCCGGTCCCATGTGCTTCCAGTAGGTGAGCGGGGCGGCGAAGCACAGCGTCACCAGCACGGCCACGTCCATCAGGAACACGCCGAACAGCGCCAGCATGTGCGACGTCTGGATGTCCGGCGGGGCCTTGGCGTCGGGCCGGGGCATCATCTGCATGAGGACCTCGGGCGGGATCGCCAGGCGCGTGATCACCATCATCAGCAGCGACACGCCCAGGTAGACGAGCCCGAGCTTGCACAGCGCGGCCAGCGCCGGCTGGCGGAAGCCCGTCAGCAGCACGGCCGGGGTGACTCGGTCGCCATTCTCGATCATCAGGCAAGCCTGCATGAAGGCCATCGAGAACGACGGAATCAGCACGACCGCAAGTACCGAACCCAGGAACGGCACGGCCGACAGGCCGATGCTGAACAGGATGTTGGCGAAGAGGAGCGTCGTCAGGGCTGCGGGCTGTTTGCGGAACAGGCCGATGCCTTGTTTCAGCCACTCCCATCCGGTACGTGCGGGTAAATCGTTCATGCTGTGAGGTCGGGGGCGCCTGTCGCGATGCGCTCGCGCAGGACTCGTTCGAAGTGGGTGGGATCGTGCGGGGTCAGCATTTCGGCCTCGCGCGGACGGTAGAAGTCGTACAGGCGCGACAGCCAGAAGCGCAGCGCCGCCGCCCTCAGCATCGGCAACCACGCCGCCTGCTCGGCCGCCGTGAACGGACGGACGGCGTGGTAGGCGCGCGTCAGGGCCAGGACGCGTGCCGCGTCGAGGCGGCCGCTGTCCAGGTCGATGCACCAGTCGTTGACGGTGACGGCCAGGTCGAACAGCCAGGTGTCCCAGCCGGCAAAGTAGAAATCGAAGCAGCCGGACAGGCGCTCGCCGACGAACATCACGTTGTTGCGGAACAGGTCGGCGTGGACGGGACCGCGTTCCAATTGCGCATACGTGGTGCCGGCCGCGAAGTCGCGCTGGAATGCCAGTTCCGCTTGCAACAGCGCGGCCGTGTCCGCGGCCAGCCAGGGCAGGACCTTGGGCACCGTCTCGACCCACCAGTCCAGCCCGCGCAGATTCGGCTGGTGCAGCGGGAAGTCGCGGCCGGCCAGGTGCATCCGCGCCAGGATCGCGCCCACTTCGGCACAGTGCACCGGCTGCGGGTCCATCTGCGAGCTGCCGTCGAGCTTGCTGACGATGGCGGCCGGCTTGCCGTGCAGCGCCACCACCAGGTCGCCCGCCTCGTTCGGCACGGGCGCCGGCACGGGAATGCCGCGCTCGGCCAGGTGGCGCATCAGTTGCACGTAGAACGGCAGTTGCTCGAAGTCGAGGTTTTCGAAGATGGTGAGGACGTACTCGCCGCGTTCCGTCGTCAGGAAGAAATTACTGTTTTCGATGCCGCTCGAGATACCTTTGAGCGCGACGGCTTTGCCAAGGGGAAACTGCTTGATCCACTGGGAGAGGTCATCCAGCGTGACCGGGGTGAAGACTGCCATTGTGTAGGAAAGAAAAGTCGCTGTAGCGGCCACGCGAGTGGCCGGTCCTGTTGACGGCTTGTTACTTCTTCTCAGGCGCGGCGGTAGCCGGCATGGGAGGAGGAGGCGGCGCGTCGGCCGTCGTCGGGGCATTGGTGCCGGATTCGCTCGTGGCTTTCCGCTTGCCCGACAGGTCGAACTCACCCACCTTCCACTGCGGCGCGCGGATCGAATTCGTCTGCGCGTTGCCGGGCTGGGTGTTCGGTTTCATGTAGTAATGGCTGCCACCGGGCGTGGTGACTTCGACTTCGGTGACCTGGCCGCCGGCGCGCGTTTCCTTGATCTGGGTGCCGCGTTTCGGCGGAATATTGGTCGCGGGAATGTCGCTCCCCGGTTCGATGCGCTCGAGCTTCGGCGGTGCCGGGCTGGGCGTCGGCTGCGTCGCCGACTGCTGGGCCGCGGCCAATCCGGCTTGAGAAGCCAGGAACAGCGCGAAAATGGCGAGGCGGGAAGGGATGCGCGGCATGATGGTCACCTTTGTCGTTTAGTCCATTGTAACAAACGGCGCCACTTCCCTGTGAAAAGTGTGGCTTCGTCCTCATCTGGATGGCATGGCCGGCGGCTCTGCCGGCTTATCTTTTTTCTACCCTGTTTCTGCGATAATGGCGCACGTTTTGCCGTGCCGCCGCGGCCCACTCTCGATTCTGCCCTATGGACAATACCCTGCTTCTCGTCGACGGTTCCAGTTATCTCTATCGTGCGTTCCACGCGTTGCCCGACCTGCGCAGCCCGGACGGCTACCCGACCGGCGCGATGCACGGCATGGTCAACATGCTGCGCCGCCTGCGCGCGGACTTCCCGGCCGCGTACATCGCCTGCGTGTTCGACGCCAAGGGCAAGACGTTCCGCGACGATCTGTATCCGGACTACAAGGCCACGCGCGCGTCGATGCCGGAAGACCTGGCCAGGCAGATCGAGCCGATCCACGAAGTGGTGCGTCACATGGGGTGGCCGATCCTGATGGTCGAGGGCGTCGAAGCGGACGACGTCATCGGCACCCTCGCGGCGCAGGCGACGGCGCGCGGCCTTTCCACCGTCGTCTCGACCGGCGACAAGGACCTCGCACAGCTCGTGAACGACAAGGTCATGCTGATCAACACGATGAGCAACGAGAAGCTCGACGAGGCGGGCGTGCTGGCGAAATTCGGCGTGGCCCCGAACCGCATCATCGACTACCTGACCCTCATCGGCGACACCGTCGACAACGTCCCCGGCGTCACCAAGTGCGGCCCCAAGACGGCCGTCAAGTGGCTGACCCTGCACGGTTCGCTGGACGGCGTGATCGAAAACGCCCACAGCATCACGGGCGCCGTCGGCGAGAACCTGCGCGCCGCCCTCGAATGGCTGCCGAAAGGCCGCGAACTGATCACCGTGAAGACGGATTGCGACCTCGTGGGCCACATCGTGTCGATCGAGGAAACCCTCGTCGGCCGCCCCGAGGACAAGGAGGCGCTGCGCGACTTCTTCCAGCGCTACGGCTTCAAGACCATGCTGCGCGAGATCGGCCCCGGCAACGCGGCCAAGTACGGCGCCCCCGGCGCGCCGGCGCCCGCCCTCAATTCGCCGGAAGGCGCGGGCGGCACCCAGCCGGGCATGCCGATCATCAAGGGCGAGTACGAGACCGTCACGACGCTGGACGCGTTCGAGCGCTGGCTGGACCTGATCGACAGGGCGCCGCTGACGTCGGTCGACACCGAGACAACGTCGCTCGACCCGATGACGGCGGAGATGGTCGGCATCTCGCTGTCCGTCGAAGCGGGCAAGGGCGCGTACATCCCGCTCGCGCACCGCTACGCCGGCGTGCCCGAGCAGCTGAACCGCGAGGAAGTCCTGGCGCGCATGAAGCCGTGGCTGGAAAACCCGGACAAGCCGAAACTGGGGCAGAACCTCAAGTACGACAGCCACATCTTCGAAAACCACGGGGTGAAACTGCGCGGCATCGTGCACGACACGCTGCTGCAATCGTACGTGTTCGAATCGCACAAGCCGCACGACATGGACACGATGGCGCTGCGCCACCTGGGCTATACGACGATCCCCTTCGTCGACGTGTGCGGCAAGGGCGTGAACCAGATCTGCTTCGACCAGGTGGAACTCGGCCGCGCGACCGAGTACGCGGCGGAAGATTCCGACATCACCCTGCGCCTGCACCATGCGATGATCGGCCACGTGGAAAGCGACGCAGGCCTGAACCATATCTACCGCAAGATCGAACTGCCCACGTCCGTCGTGTTGCAGAAGATCGAGCGCAACGGCGTGCTGATCGACGCCGACAAACTGGCGGCGCAGTCGAACCAGCTGGCGGCGCGCATCATGGAACTGGAGCAGCAGGCGTATGAACTGGCCGGCGGCCCGTTCAACCTCGGGTCGCCCAAGCAGATCGGCGAGATCTTCTTCGGCAAGCTGCAGCTGCCGGTGATCAAGAAGACCGCGACCGGTGCGCCGTCGACCGACGAAGAGGTGCTGCAGAAGCTGGCCGAGGACTATCCGCTGCCGAAGATCCTGCTGGAGCACCGCGGCCTGTCGAAGCTGAAGTCGACGTACACCGACAAGCTGCCGAAGATGGTCAACCCGAAGACCGGCCGCGTGCACACGAACTACGCGCAGGCCGTCGCCATCACGGGCCGGCTCGCGTCGAACGATCCGAACCTGCAGAACATCCCCGTGCGCACGGGCGAGGGCCGCCGCATCCGCGAAGCGTTCGTCGCGCCGCCGGGCAGCGTGATCGTGTCGGCCGACTATTCGCAGATCGAGCTGCGCATCATGGCCCACATCTCGGAAGACGAGGCGATGCTGCGCGCGTTCGCGGCCGGCGAGGACATCCACCGCGCCACGGCCGCCGAGATCTTCGGCGTGGCGCCGGACGAGGTGGGGAGCGAGCAGCGGCGCTACGCGAAGGTCATCAACTTCGGCCTGATCTACGGGATGAGCGCCTTCGGCCTCGCGCAGAACCTCGGCATCGAGCGGGGCGCCGCCGGCAACTACATCGAGCGCTACTTCCAGCGCTTCGCGGGCGTCAAGCGCTACATGGACGAGACCCGCCTGCTCGCCAAGGAGCGGGGCTATGTCGACACCGTGTTCGGCCGCCGCCTGTCGCTCCCCGAGATCAATTCGCCGAACGGCCCGCGCCGCGCCGGCGCCGAACGCGCCGCGATCAATGCGCCGATGCAGGGCACGGCCGCGGACCTGATCAAACTGGCGATGATCGCCGTGCAGGACTGGATCGAGAAAGAGGCCCTGGCAACGCGCATGGTGATGCAGGTGCACGACGAACTGGTACTGGAAGTGCCGCAGGACGAGCTCGAACTGGTCAAGCAGAAGCTGCCGGCACTGATGGGCAGCGTGGCCACGCTCAAGGTGCCGCTCGTGGCCGAAACGGGTGTCGGGAGCAACTGGGAAGAGGCTCACTGAGAGGGTGGGGTGGGCCCGCCGTGCCTGTGCCGCACGGCGGGCAAGCGTATCGCCGATGGCGCTGCTAACATGGCAGGCCAGTCATCCGCGAACGAAAGAGGGAAATGAACGACAACGCAAGCGCCGGCGATGGTTTTGCGGCAGCCGCCCGGCCCATCGCAACCCAGTCCGTGATCCACACCGATACCGAAGGCCTGGCCGCCGGCCTGGCCAGCCTGGCGGTCGACGGCCAGGCGGTGCCCGTCTACCACGCCCGTCCGGCCGGGCAGGACAAGCTGCCGGTGGTGATCGTCGTCTCCGAAATCTTCGGCCTGCACGAGCACATCGCCGACGTGGCGCGCCGCTTCGCCAAGCAGGGCTACCTGGCGCTGGCGCCGGATCTCTTCGTGCGCCAGGGCGACCCGTCCACCATCCCCGACATCACGACGCTGATGGCGCGCATCGTCCGCAAGGTGCCGGACGCCCAGGCGATGGGCGACATCGACGCCTGCGTGGCCTGGGCCGGCCGGAACGGCGGCGACGTCGACCGTCTCGGCATCAACGGCTTTTGCTGGGGCGGGCGCATGACGTGGCTGTACGCGGCGCACAATCCGCGCGTGAAGGCGGCCGTGGCGTGGTACGGCAAGCTGGTGGCCGATCCGAATCCTCCCGGCCAGCCGCGCCATCCGATCGACGTCGCGCCCGCGCTCACCGTGCCCGTGCTCGGCCTGTACGGCGCGAAGGACACCGGCATCCCGCTCGCCACGGTCGAGAACATGACGGCCGCGCTGGGCGCGGGGACGAGCGATTCCGCGATCGTCGTCTACCCGGACGCCGGCCACGCCTTCCACGCCGACTACCGCCCCACCTACAACGCGAAGGCTGCCCGCGACGGCTTCGCCCGCGCGCTGGCCTGGCTGCGCGAACACGGCGTCGGCTGACGCCGTCACGCCGGGGAGGTACAATCAGCGGTTTGCGTCCGCTGGGTGTGCATGCGTGCGCCTGTATGCACACCATCCAAGAACAACAAGAGGCTTCAACATCGACCCGATTCTCATCTCCATCCTGCTGGCCACCGGCCTGGCGGGCGTGGTCAGCATCACGGCCGCCGCGGTGTTTTCCTTTGCCTTGCTGGCGAAAGTCGTCGAACGCATGGTCAGCCTGTCGGTCGGAATCATGCTGTCGACCTCGCTGCTGCACGCCTTGCCGGAAGCGTTCGAATCGAAAGCAGACACGCATGCGCTGTTCGCCACCCTGCTGGGCGGACTGCTCGCGTTCTTCCTGCTGGAGAAGGTGGCCCTGCTGCGCCATTCGCACCACCACGAGGGCGACGGGCACCATCACGCCCACGGCCACGACGCCATGCAGGCGGGACGCGCCGGCTGGATGATCCTGATCGGCGACGGCATGCACAACTTCACCGACGGCATCCTGATCGCGGCGGCGTTCCTGGCCAATCCGCAGCTGGGCATCGTCACGGGCGTGGCCATCATCGCCCACGAGATCCCGCAGGAGATCGGCGACTTCATCGTGCTGCTGAACGCCGGTTTCTCGCGCGTGCGCGCCTACGTGTTCAACCTGTTATGCAGCCTGCTGGCCGTGCTGGGCGGCGTGCTCGGTTATGCGACGCTGGACCGCGCCAGCAACCTGATTCCCTACGTGCTGGTGTTCGCGTCGTCCGGCTTCATCTACATCGCAGTGAGCGACCTGATGCCGCAGATGCAGCGCCGCGCCACCGTGCGCGATTCGATTCCGCAGGTGTTGTTGATCGGGCTCGGCGTCGTCATCGTCTTGCTCCTGACGCACGGCCATTAAGATACGGATCACCGCAGGATCACTGCGCCTGCCGGTTGACACGGCGATTCCTTGCGTCCTATGCTGAACCGTAACCTGAACGGAGGCGAGCATGGGAAGGCTGCTGAATCAACTGGTCGTGGCACTGCGCGACAAGCCGGCGCGTTTCGGCTACGTGCTCATGGCCCTGGTGTTGACCGTCGTGTTGTTCACCCTGGCGGACGTGTTGCCCGCCCCGTACGACTTCAGCCACTGAACAACGTCGCCCCTGCGCAGGCAGGGGCCAGGTTTCATGCGCAGCGGCAGCGCTCTCAAAATTGGGTCCCCGCCTGCGCGGGGACGACGGGGGGACACGGGGACGCCGGCGCGACGCAGGAACGACGGAATGACCAGGCCGCGCCCGTATCCAAACGGTGCCACGCGACTGATGAACGTCGCCCCTGCGCAGGCAGGGGCCCAAGTTTCATGCGTAGCGGCAGCGCTCGCAACACTGGGTACCCGCCTGCGCGGGGACGACGCGTCAGGCGGGGCTGCGAAATGATCAGGCGGCGCCTGTCGCCACCGCGCGCTTCGGGTCCGCCGTCCACTCGCTCCACGACCCCGGATACAGCGCCGCACCCCGCAGTCCGGCCACTTCCAGCGCCAGCAGGTTGTGGCACGCGGTCACGCCGGAGCCGCATTGCATGATGGCGTCCTTCGGATCGCCCACCGCCACCCCCAGCTCCGCCTTCAGCTGATCCGGCGCCTTGAAGCGGCCGTCGGCCTGCAGGTTGTCCTTGAAGAAGCGGTTCTTCGCGCCCGGGATATGGCCGCCGACCGGGTCGATCGTCTCGTTCTCGCCGCGGAAGCGGTCCGGCGAGCGCGCGTCGACGATGGTCTTGCCGCCGTGTTCCACGTTGTGCAGGACCGCGGCCACGTCGACCGTCGTCACGAGGGCCGGTCGGGCGGAAATGCTGCCGCGGGCGCGCGGGGCCGGGGCATCGGTGACGACGGGTTGCCTCGCCGCCTGCCAAGCGCTCAAGCCGCCATCCAGCACGGCGACGGCCCCGTGGCCGACCCAGCGCAGCATCCACCACAGGCGCGCGCCATACATGCCGCCGTGCGCGTCGTACGCGACGACCTGGGAATCGTCGTTCACGCCCCAGCCGCGCAGCAGTTCGATGAACGCCTCCTTTTCCGGCAGCGGATGGCGGCCGCGGAAGTTCCCGGCCGCGTCGCGCTTGGCGCCCGACAGTTCCGTCTCCATGTCGGCGAAGACGGCGCCCGGGATGTGGCCGGCCGCCCAGGCGTCGCGGCCGGCGGCGAGGTTCATGAGGTCGTGGCGGCAGTCGACGATCACCCAGTTCGGGTCGGCGACATGCGCTGCCAGTGCGGCGGGTTCGATCAGGGTCGTGTAGGTGGACATGGCACTCCTTTATTCGGTGACGATGGGGTCGAGTTCCTTGACGACGGCGCCGCGCGCCGTGCGCGTCGTATTGTAGAACGTCGCGGCGATCCCGGAGAGGAGGATCACGCCCATGCCCAGCCAGACGTGCCAGTCGAACACGTCGCCCCACAGCACCATGCCCCACAGGCTGGAAAAGATGATGCCCGTGTACTGCAGGTTGGCGACGACGAGCACCTTGCCGATGCGGTAGGCGCGCGTCATGGCGATCTGGGCGATCAGGCCGCTGGCGGCGATCCCCGCCAGCAGGCCCATGCCGTGCAGGGATTGCGGGCGGAACGTGCTCATGCCGTTCCCCAGCAGCGAGCCGACGAGGCCCGCAACGCCCATCGTGACGGAAAAATAGAACACGACGCGGTATTCCGGCTCGCCCATCTGGCCGAGGCGCCGCACCTGCATGTACGCCATGGCGGCGATCACGGACGAGGCGATGGCGACGACGCCGCCGATCCACTCATGGGTCGCGACGGCCGGGCGCAGCACGAGCGTCACGCCGACGAAGCTCATCGTGATCGCGAGCGCCAGCGGCCATTCGGGCAAGCCCTTGCCGCGCCACCAGCCGATGAAGAACATATACGTGGCGAGCCAGATCGGCGCCATGTAATTGAGGGTGACGGCGGTCGCCAGCGGCAGTTTGGCGATCGCGTAGAACCACAGCCACAGCGAGACGACGCCGACGACGCTGCGCCAGAGATGCTCTTTCGGGAACGATGTCCTGAACGAACCGCCCTGCAGGCGGATCATCGGCAGCAGCAGCAGGGCGCCGATGAAGCCCCGGTACATCACGATTTCCGACGTCGAGTAGAGCACGGAGGCCAGCTTCACGCACGCGCCCATGGCGGCGAACAGGAAGCTGGCGAACAACATCCAGAGTGGAGCCATCAGATAACAACCATTACATCCCCGGAGGAATATTGTCGAGTTTGCCGCGATACCATTCGTGGAAGTGCTGCATGCCGTCTTCCATCGGCGACTGGTACGGCCCCGCCTCGGTGACGCCGCGTTCCATCAGCGCCTTGCGGCCGGCGTCCATGCGCAGGGCGATCTCGTCGTCCTCGACGCACGTCTCCATGTAGGCGGCGCGCTCGGCATCGACGAATTCGCGCTCGAACAGGACGAATTCTTCCGGATAGTAGAACTCGACGACGTTGCGCGTCTTCTGCGGACCCAGCGGCCACAGGGTCGACACGACGAGCACGTTCGGATACCACTCGACCATGATGTTCGGATACAGGGTCAGCCAGATCGCGCCGTATTTCGGTGCCTGCCCGTTATTGAACTTGAGGACCTGCTCTTGCCATTTCTTGTACGCCGGCGAGCCGGACTTCTGCAGGCCGCGGTGCACGCCCACGGTCTGGACGCTGAAGTCCGGACCGAATTCCCAGCGCAGGTCGTCGCAGCTGACGAAGTTGCCCAGGCCCGGGTGGAACGGCTCGACGTGGTAATCCTCCAGGTAGACCTCGATGAAGGTCTTCCAGTTGTAGTCGCACTCGTGCACCTCGACGTGGTCGAACATATAACCCGAGAAATCCAGGTCCTTCGTGACGGACAGCTTGCCCAGCTTGTCCATCACGTCGTAGCCGTTCTGTTCGAACAGCAGGCCGTTCCAGTTCTGCAGCGGCGTCCTCGACAGGTTGAGGCACGGCGTGTCGGCGAAATGCGGCGCGCCGATCAGTTCGCCCTTGAGATCGTAGGTCCAGCGGTGCAGGGGACAGACGATGTTCTTGGCGTTGCCGCGGCCATTGAACATCAGCGCCTGGCGGTGGCGGCAGACGTTCGACAGCAATTCGATGCCTTGCGCATTGCGCACCAGCATGCGGCCCTCGTTCTCCGATTTCAGGGTCGCGAAATCGCCCGCCTCGGGCACCATCAACTCGTGGCCGACGTAGCGGGGCCCCTTGAGAAACAATTGCTGCATTTCGCGCTGCAGCAGCGCGTCGTCGAAGTAGACATTTACCGGAAGCTGGGCGAGCGAACGCGCCAGCTTGGCGTGGGTAGCCAGATCGGACATCCCAACCCCCCTTTTCCAAGAATTCAGCCAAAGAAGAGAAAGAATCCGAGAACCAGTATTTTTAAAGAGCGGAATACGGTATTTCGGAGACAGAACCGGAGATTATAGCGTGTAACGAGCTCTACAGTCCCGGACCGGCTCGCGATTGTGGTACGTGGGTGTTCAAAAATTGCCTAAACGGCATCGTTTTCATGAATCCCGAGGCGCTTTGCGATAAAATGTATCCTTGCTTGCAAGTTGGCGGCGACAGGCGCACCGTTCGTGTCGAAGTAGGATTGTTTAAAATAAGCGATTAGACTGGCGCGCCGCGCACAGGTTGCGCGTAGTGCGGCCCCGCCCCGAATCGATCAAACTCATTATGCCAAATAAAACAAACGCGGAGAGCGCCGGAGCGCCGGCCGCCGGAGCGCCGGCCGCCGCAGCGCCGGCCGCGCAGCCGCCGGAATCCTTCGAGCAGGCGATGGCCGAACTGGCCCAACTCGTGACCCAAATGGAAAGTGGGCAATTGCCCTTGGAAGCATCGGTGGCCGCGTATGCACGCGGTTCCGAGCTCGTGCGCTATTGCGCCGCCCAGCTGGAAAAGGTCGAATCCCAGGTCAAGGTGCTGGAAGGCGAGATGCTGAAACCGTTCAGCGCCGACGGCGAGGACGACGTATGAGCGCCGCCCAGGAGTTCCCGGCCTGGATGAAGGCCGTGCAGGCCGACGCCGAAGCCGCCCTCGACCGCTTCCTGCCGGCGGCGAGCCGGGTGCCGGCGAAGCTGCACGAAGCGATGCGCTACACGGTGCTGGGCGGCGGCAAGCGCGTGCGCCCGCTGCTCGTGCACGCGAGCGGCGCGCTGTTCGGCGCGGAGCCTGACGCGCTGGCGCGCGCCGCGTGCGCCGTCGAAATGATCCACGCCTATTCGCTCGTCCACGACGACATGCCGTGCATGGACGACGACGCCCTGCGCCGCGGCAAGCCGACCGTGCACGTGGCGTATGACGAAGCGACCGCGCTGCTCGTGGGCGATGCGCTGCAGGCCCAGGCCTTCGAGGTGCTGGCCGGGACGGCCACCGTGCCGCCGGCGCGCACGGTGACCATGCTGCGCCTGCTGGCCGAGGCGGCCGGTTCCGCGGGCATGTGCGGCGGGCAGGCGATCGACCTGGACAGCGTCGGCATCAGCCTCACGCTCGAACAACTGGAGCGCATGCACCAGCTCAAGACCGGCGCCATGCTGCGCGTGTCCGTGCTGCTGGGCGCCCTGGCGGGACGCGACCTCGCGCCGCACGAGCTGGAAGCGCTCGCCGCGTATTCGCGCGCGATCGGCCTCGCGTTCCAGGTCGTGGACGACGTCCTCGATGCGACCGAGGACTCGGCCACCCTGGGCAAGACGGCCGGCAAGGATGCTGCCGACAACAAGCCGACCTATGTGTCGATTCTGGGGCTGGAGCCGTCCAGGGCGCTGGCCGAACAATTGCGGCGGGAGGCGCACGACGCGCTGGCGCCGTTCGGAGAACAAGCACTGCGGCTGCGCCAGATCGCGGACCTGATCGTGCAGCGGAAGGCATAAATGAAACTGCTAGATACCATCAACGACCCGGCCGACCTGCGCAAGCTGCCGCGCACCCAGCTCACGCCGCTGGCGCACGAGCTGCGCCAGTTCCTGCTCGATTCGGTCTCCAAGACGGGCGGCCACCTGTCGTCCAACCTCGGCACCGTCGAGCTGACGATCGCGCTGCATTACGTGTTCAACACGCCGGAAGACCGCATCGTGTGGGACGTCGGCCACCAGACCTACTCGCACAAGATCCTCACGGGCCGGCGCGAGCGCATGCCCACGCTGCGCCAGCTGAACGGCCTGTCCGGCTTCCCGAAGCGCGACGAAAGCGCGTACGACACCTTCGGCACGGCGCACTCGTCGACGTCGATCTCGGCGGCCCTCGGCATGGCGCAGGCGGCCAGGATCAAGGGCGAAAAGCGCAAGGCCATCGCCGTCATCGGCGACGGTTCCATGACCGCCGGCATGGCGTTCGAGGCCCTGAACAATGCGGGCGTGGAGGACGACGTCGACCTGCTCGTCGTCCTGAACGACAACGACATGTCGATCTCGCCGCCGGTCGGCGCGCTGAACCGCTACCTGGCGCGCCTGATGTCGGGCCAGTTCTACGCTGCCGCCAAGAACGTCGGCAAGACGATGCTGCCCGCGCCCATGCTGGAGCTGGCGAAGAAGCTCGAGGAGCACGCGAAGGGCATGGTCGTCCCGGCCACCATGTTCGAGGAATTCGGCTTCAACTACATCGGCCCCATCGACGGCCACGACCTCGATTCGCTGATCCCGACGCTGGAAAACATCAAGCGCCTGAAGGGCCCGCAATTCCTGCACGTCGTGACGAAGAAGGGACAGGGCTACAAGCTGGCCGAGGCCGAGCCTATCCTGTACCACGGCACCGGCAAGTTCAATCCGAGCGAAGGCATCAAGCCCGCCAAGGCCACCAAGATCACGTACACCGAGGTGTTCGGCAACTGGCTGTGCGACATGGCGTCCGTCGACAAGCGCCTGGTCGGCATCACGCCGGCGATGCGCGAAGGCTCGGGCATGGTGCGCTTCAACCAGGAATACCCCGACCGCTACTTCGACGTCGGCATCGCCGAGCAGCACTCGGTGACGTTCGCCGGCGGCCTCGCGACGGAAGGCATGAAGCCGGTCGTCGCGATCTACTCGACCTTCCTGCAGCGCGGCTACGACCAGCTGATCCACGACGTGGCGCTGCAGAACCTGGACGTGACGTTCGCGCTGGACCGCGCGGGCCTCGTCGGCGCCGACGGCGCCACGCACGCCGGCAACTACGACATCGCCTACCTGCGCTGCATCCCGAACATGGTCGTGATGGCGCCGTCGGACGAAAACGAATGCCGCAAGATGCTGACGACGGCCTACCGCTACGAAGGCCCGGCCGCCGTGCGCTACCCGCGCGGCGCCGGCGTCGGCGCGGCCATCGACCCGGCGCTGGATGTCCTCGAGATCGGCCGCGGCGTCGTCCGCCGCGAGGGCAAGGGCGTCGCGATCCTCGCGTTCGGCTCGATGGTGGCGGCGAGCCTCGGCGCCGCCGAAGGCCTGAACGCGACCGTCGCCGACATGCGTTTCGTGAAGCCGCTCGACGTCGACCTCGTGCAACGGCTGGCGCGCGATCACGACTACCTGGTGACGGTGGAAGAGGGCTGCACGATGGGCGGCGCCGGTTCCGCCGTGGCGGAGGCGCTGGCCGCCGAGGGTATCGTCAAGCCGCTGCTGATCCTGGGCCTGCCGGACCGCTTCATCGACCACGGCGACCCGGCTGCGCTGCTGGCGTCCGTCGGCCTCGATGCGCACGGGATCGGCACGTCGATCCGGGAACGCTTCGGCATCGGCGAGCCGCGCCTCGTCGTCAACAACAACTGAGCACTTTACGCCCGGTGGGCACCCCGTGCCCACCAAAACGTTCGCGAACCGCATGCGTAAGGCGGGCTCGGGGAGCCCACCCTACGGCCTTGTGATTTCGTAGGGTGGGCACCCTGTGCCCACCAAATGCACGCACCGCGATAACGTTACGAAAACAAGTCCTCGGCGCGGCGGTACAGGATCCACGACGTGGCAACGTATTTGTCGCCGCTCGTCGCCACGTGTCCCTTGTGCGTGTGCGTAAAACCGGCCGGGGCGATGATCAGCCGGCCCTGGCGCGCCTCGACCTTGCGGCGCTGGTACAGGAATTCGGTCTCGCCGCCCTCCGCCACGTCGTTCAGGTAGAACTGGAACAGCAGTACGCGGTGCAGCGTGTCGCAGCTGGCGTTCTGCGGATAGATCTCGGAATGCCAGTGGTGGTAGCCGCCGCTGCCGCGCAGGTATTTTTGCAGGTTGATCGCGCCGCAGCGGTACATGGCCTGGATCAGCCCGTCGAGGTGCGGGCGGCCGCATTCGTCGAAATTGTCCAGCGCGAGCGCCACCGGCCGGCTCGTGGCGGGATGCGCCACCGTCGGCGCCAGGGCGCCCAGCAGCAGCGCGCGATAGCGGTCCATGTAATCGGCCAGGTGGCGCCGCACGGCCGTCGTCATCAGGTTGCAGACGTCGTGCCACTCCTTGTACTGGCTGATGGTGATGTCCCAGCTGTCCTTCTTCGCCGTGTCCACGCCCATGCCGGTGCGGCCGCGCATGTGCTTGTCGCTGGCCTCGAACCGCGCCAGGATGTGCGCGCACTGGTCGGGCGTCAGCGCGCCGTCGTAGATGCCGATGAAGTCATCGTTCATGCCGTTTTCCGCTCCGCCGGCACGTGCAGCGAGCGCGCCAGCAGGTGGCCGGCGAGCCAGCCGCCGGCCAGGCCGCCGATGTGCGCCGCGTTGTCCGTATGGGGATACAGGAAGCCCGCCGCCAGGTTGAACACCAGGAACGGCAGCAGCGAGCCGCGCAAGTCATGCACGACGGTGGGCGGCACGCCGCTGTTCTCGCGCCGCATGAAGGCGAACAGGCCGCCGACGATGCCGAAGATCGCGCCGGACGCGCCCACGCTGTTCACGTGCGCGTTCCACATCACGCTCGCGACGCTGCCGCACACGCCGGCGATCATGTACAGGGCGGTGAAGCGCAGGCTGCCGAACAGGCGCTCGACCAGCTGGCCGACCTGCCACAGCGCGATCATGTTGAATGCCAGGTGCAGGATGCTCCCGTGCAGGAACAGCGAGGTGACGAGGCGCCACCATTGCCCGTTCAAGGTCAGGCGGCCGACGTTCGAGCCCCAGTCGACGAGCTGGATCGAGCGCAGGACGGCGTCGTAGTTCGAATTCCAGCCCCAGCCCAGCATCGATCCCATCGCGCCGCCCGGCAGGTTGCGGCGCACGAGCCACATGAGGAAGTAGATGCCGATGTTCAGCGCCAGCAGGGTCCACAGCACGGGTGTGGACGGGCTCCAGTAATCGATCCGGTCGTGGAAGTCGTTGCGCTCCGCGTGGGCGATGGCGAAGGCCTCGGTGCGGCGTGCCGGCAGCAGGGCGGCGATCCGCTGCGCCGTCGCGGCGTCCGGCGCGCTGAACCCGACGCCCAGGTTCTCGCGTACGCCCAGCACGTGGAAGTGCACGTCCTCGCCGTCCGTGTGGACGTTGACGATGTCGACCACGCGCAGCCGGTGTTCCGCGCGCACCGGGAAGCGGAACGAGCGGTGGCTGCTGCCGCGCACGAGCACGAAGTCCGGCTCGACGGCGATCTCGCCCTTGCCCTGGAAGTGGAACGGATTGGCCGGCCAGTTGGCGCGGCCGGCGTGGAAGCGGACGTCGAAGGTTGCCGTCATCCGCGCTCCGTCAGGTGCGCTTGCGCTCGTGCTGCCACAGCACGTCGCTGCCGCCCGCGTGCCGGTTCAGCACGCGCGCCAGCACGAACATCAGGTCCGACAGGCGATTCACGTACTGGCGCGGCGCCGCGTTGATCGTCTCGACTTTCGCCAGCGCGACGATGCTGCGCTCGGCGCGCCGGCACACCGTGCGGCACACGTGCGCGAGCGACGCCGCGCGCGCGCCGGCCGGCAGGATGAATTCCTTCAGTACCGGCAGGTCGGCGTTGTACTTTTCCAGCAGCGCGTCCAGGCGCGCCACCTGATCAATCTTGATCAGCTGGTAGCCCGGGATGCACAGCTCGCCGCCCAGGTCGAACAGGTCGTGCTGGACCGTGACGAGTTCCTCGCGCAGGTCGCCCGGCATGTCCTCGCACAGCAGCAGGCCGACGAAGGAATTCAGTTCGTCGACGTCGCCCAGCGCCGCGATGCGCGCGCTGTCTTTACCGGTGCGGCTGCCGTCGCCCAGGCCGGTGCTGCCGTCGTCGCCGGTGCGGGTCGCGATCTTGGAAAGTCGATTGCCCATGCTTATATCCTGCCTACGAAAAAAGATAGGCGGAGCATACGCCAAATCGCGGGGATTGTGCTTACAATCGATCCATGATTCCCTCGATTCCAGTCGACCCCGAGCGCAGGCGCGCCGTCGCCGCCGCGCTGCGCGCCGTGCTCCCGGCGCGCGCCGTCCTCGCCGATCCCGAAGACACCCGTCCCTACGAATGCGACGGCCTCGCCGCCTACCGCCAGCTGCCGATGGTCGTGACCCTGCCCGACGACGAGGCGCAGGTGCTCGCCATCCTCAAGGTGTGCCGCGACCTGGACGTGCCCATCGTGCCGCGCGGCGCGGGCACGGGCCTGTCCGGCGGCGCGCAGCCGCTGGCGGACGGCGTCGTGATCTCGACGGCGCGCCTCTCCCGCATCCTGCGCGTGGAACCGTATGCGCGCACGGCCGTCGTGCAGCCGGGCGTGCGCAACCTCGCCATCTCGGAAGCGGCCGCGCCGTTCAACCTGTATTACGCGCCCGACCCGTCGTCGCAGATCGCCTGCACGATCGGCGGCAACGTGGCCGAGAACTCGGGCGGCGTGCACTGCCTGAAATACGGCCTCACGGTGCACAACGTGCTGCGCGTGCGCGTCTGCACGATCGAAGGCGACGTCATCGAACTCGGTGGCGACGCCCTCGATGCGCCCGGCCTCGACCTGCTGGCCGTGTTCATCGGCTCCGAAGGCATGCTGGGGATCGTCACCGAAGTCACGGTCAAACTCGTGCCGAAGCCGGCGCAGGCGCAGGTGATCATGGCGTCGTTCGACGACGTGGCGACGGGCGGCAATGCGGTGGCGAGCGTGATCGCGGCCGGCATCATCCCGGCCGGCCTGGAGATGATGGATCGCACGTCGTCGCGCATGGTCGAACCGTTCGTGAAAGCCGGCTACGACCTCGACGCCGCGGCGATCCTGCTGTGCGAGGCGGACGGCACGGCGGCCGAAGTGGCGGAAGAAATCGCGCGCATGACGGAGGTCTTGCGCGCGGCCGGGGCCAGTGCGATCACGGTGTCGCAGAGCGAGGCGGAGCGGCTGCGCTTCTGGTCCGGCCGCAAGAACGCGTTCCCGGCCGCGGGCCGCATCTCGCCCGACTACTACTGCATGGACGGGACGATCCCGCGCAAGCAGCTCGCGCACGTGCTGGCGCGCATCGAAGAGATGGAGACGACGTTCGGCCTGCGCTGCGCGAACGTCTTTCATGCGGGCGACGGCAATATGCACCCGCTGATCCTGTTCGACGCCAACCAGCCGGGAGAACTCGACCGGGCCGAAGCCTTCGGCGCCGCGATCCTCGCGCTGTGCGTGGAAGTGGGCGGCACCATCACGGGCGAGCATGGCGTCGGCGTGGAAAAGATCGATTCGATGTGCGTGCAGTTCGGCGCGCAGGAGCTCGCCGCGTTCTTCACGGTGAAACGCGCCTTCGATCCGCGCATGCTCCTCAATCCCAACAAGGCCATTCCCACGTTGAACCGCTGCGCGGAACTGGGTGGCATGCGCGTGTCGGGCGGCGCACTGCCGTTCGCGCACCTCCCGCGTTTTTGATCATGCAGAATATCGTCGAACAGTTTCAGGAACGCGTGCGGACGACTGCGCGCGACAAGCGCCCGCTCCGTATCCGCGGCGGCGGCACCAAGGACTGGTATGGACAGCGGCTCGAGGGCGACATCCTCGACACGCGCGGGTACGCCGGCATCATCGACTACGAGCCGACGGAACTCGTGATCACGGCGCGCTGCGGCACGCCGCTGGCCGCCATCGAAGCGGCGCTGGCGGAGCGCGGCCAGATGCTCGCGTTCGAGCCGCCGCATTTCGGCGCGCACGCCACGCTGGGCGGGGCGGTCGCGGCCGGCCTGTCCGGACCGCGCCGCGCGAGCAGCGGCGCCGTGCGCGACTTCGTCCTCGGCTGCACGCTCCTGGACGGCAAGGGCGACGTGCTGCGCTTCGGCGGCCAGGTGATGAAGAACGTGGCCGGCTACGACGTCTCGCGCCTGCTGGCCGGGTCGCTCGGCACGCTCGGGCTGCTGCTGGACGTGTCCGTGAAAGTGCTGCCGCGCGCGCCGCGCGAAGCGACGCTCGTGTTCGACGGCGTGACCGAGATCGATGCCATCCGCCGCCTGAACGAATGGGCCGGCCAGCCGCTGCCGGTGTCCGCGAGTTGCTGGCACGACGGCGTGCTGACGGTGCGGCTGTCCGGCGCGCATGCGGCCGTCGATGCGGCCATCCGTTCGCTGGGCGGGGCCGTGCTGCCGGATTGTGCGCGCTTCTGGGCAAGCCTGCGCGAACAGCGCCACGCATTTTTTGAAGGCGATTTGCCGCTGTGGAGGCTGTCCGTGCCGTCGACCGTCGGCGCCATCGTGCTGGGCAGCGCGCAGCTGATCGAGTGGGACGGGGCGCAGCGCTGGCTGCGTGCGCCCGGCGATGCCGCCACGGCGCAACGCATCCGCGCGACCGTGAGCGCGGCGGGCGGCCATGCCACGCTGCTGCGCGGCGGCGATAAAAGCGTCGGCGTGTTCCAGCCGCTGGCGCCCGCCGTCGCACGCATTCACGAACGCCTGAAGGCCGGCTTCGATCCGGCCGGACTCTTCAACCCAGGCCGGATGTACGGATAGACCATGCAAACGAATCTCGCCGATTTCATCAAGGGCACGCGCGAGGGCGATGAAGCCGACGCGATCCTGCGCGCCTGCGTGCACTGCGGCTTCTGCACCGCCACGTGTCCGACCTATCAGCTGCTGGGCGACGAGCTGGATGGCCCGCGCGGCCGCATCTACCTGATCAAGCAGGTGCTGGAAGGGGAGGCGCCCACGCGCAAGACGCAGCTGCACCTGGACCGCTGCCTCACGTGCCGCAACTGCGAAACCACGTGCCCGTCGGGCGTGCAGTACGGACGCCTCGTCGACATCGGCCGCAAGGTCGTCGACGAACGCGTGCCGCGCCCGTTCGCCGACAAGGTCAAGCGCACGACCTTGAAGGAATTCCTGCCGCGGCCGAATCTCTTCAAGCCCGCGTTCAAGGCGGGGCAGATGGTGCGCCCGTTGTTGTCGTCCACGCTGCGGGACAAGCTGCAGAGCGCGCGCGCGCCCGGCCGCCGGCCCACGCGCGAGCACGCCCGCAAGATGCTCGTGCTGGAAGGGTGCGTGCAGCCGGCGATGGCGCCGAACGTCAACGCGGCGACGGCGCGCGTGCTCGATGCGCTGGGCATCCAGCTGCTGTCCGCGCCGCGCGCCGGCTGCTGCGGCGCCGTGCGTTTCCACATGAACGACCAGGACGGCGGGCGCGCCGACATGCGCCGCAACGTCGACGCGTGGTGGCCGTATGTCGAGAGCGGCCAGGTGGAAGCCATCGTGATGACGGCCTCCGGCTGCGGCGTGACGGTGAAGGATTACGGCCACCTGCTCGCGCACGACGCGGCGTATGCGGCAAAGGCCGCGCGCATCGCGGCGCTGACGAAGGACCTGTCGGAAGTGATGTGCGACTTCGAAGGCGAGATCGCGGCGCGGCTCGCGGGCCGCATCCATGAACGCGTCGCATTCCACCCGCCGTGCACCCTGCAGCACGGCCAGCAGATCCGCGGCAAGGTCGAGGGCGTGCTGCGCGCGGCCGGCGTCGACGTCGTGCTGTGCGCGGAAAGCCATCTGTGCTGCGGCTCGGCCGGCACGTATTCCGTGCTGCATCCCGGGATCGCGCACGCGCTGCGCGACCGCAAGCTGGCCAATCTCGAGGCGACGGGCGCGCAGGAATACGTGTCGGCCAACGTGGGGTGCATCTCGCACCTGCAGTCGGGGACGGCGACGCCGGTGACGCACTGGATCGAGCTCGTCGACCGCGCGCTGGCGGGCTGAAAAAGCCGCCGTCCCGTGGTAGCATCGGCGCCCTGTTTCAAAGATCGATGGAGTGGATCGTGAGTTTCGTGTTTCGGCTGATATCCCAGGACGAGGACGCGGCGCCGTCCGTCGCCTTCCAGGACAGCATCAGTCCCGGCTACGTGCCGCTGTGGGAAGCGGTGGGCGTGTACGACGCCCTGTACAACAGCGACGGCCGCGAGGCGCGCGACATCTCGCGCGCCATCGCCTATGGTGTCGACCGCATCGCCGACGACGAAGCGCTGGGCCGCCTGCTGCCGCCGGCCTGCCGGCTGGGAGAAGCGCTGCGCTTTCTGGAGAATGTGCACCGCGGCTGCACGATCCACGCGTCCGCGCGCGTCGAGACGCGCTGACCTGCGCATGATATCGAATTTAGTATTACGAACGTCATAAATACGATTGGTGCGTTCCGTTGTCGATAAGTAGACTGCAATTGCGGTAAATACCCGCCGGTAGTGTGGGGACTATTAAAACGACAACGGAGATCATATGGAAACCATGGCAATGCCCGGCGTGCGTGCGCGCCGGTCCGACTTTCTCGCTCCGCTGACATTCCCGACAGCTTCGGCACTCGACTGATTTTCAGCGGAGTATCCATGAAACGTCTATATTCCTGTCTCGCCATGCTGGCCGGCCTGGCCTGCATCGCTTTCTCGGCGCATGCCGCCATCACCATCAACACGAGCGTCCAGTACAAGATCAAGAACGTCAACAGCGGCCTGGTGCTCGGCATCGACGGCGCCAGCCAGGCCGCGGGTTCAAAAGTGGTCCAGTGGACCGACAACGGCACGGCCGACCACCTGTGGCACTTCATGCCGATGGGGAACGGGCAGTACAACATCGAGAACATGCTGACGCACCAGGTGCTGGGCGTGGCCAATGCCTCGACCGCCGACGGCGCGCAGATCGTGCAGTGGTCCGACAACGGCACGTCCGATCACCTGTGGACCGTCACCCAGGCCGCGGACGGGAACTTCCTGATCCAGAACGTCAACAGCGGCAAGTACCTGGAAGTGTACATGGCGAGTACGTCGACCGCGGCCACCATCGACCAGTGGGGCCTGACCAACTGCACGTGCCAGGAGTGGCAGCTGGTGAATACGCAGGTCAGCCCCTATCCGGCGCCGCGCGCCGTCGCCGGCAACGGCATCTTCGTGCACGACCCGTACATGCTGCGCGACGCCGGCGGCAAATACTGGCTGTACGGTTCGCACCAGACGGTGGCCACGTCGACCGACGGCACCAACTTCACGATGTACACCAGCTGCACCAGCGCGCAGATGGGCGGCTATGCGCCGAACTGCCCGTCGATCGGCCCGGACTTCAGTTCCTGGGGCGGACTGCAGACGCCGAAGGGATGGAACAACGGCGCCAATACGGACGTCTGGGCGCCCAGCATGCTGGTCTCGAACGGCACCTATTACCAGTACTATTCGCTTCCCTACCTGCCCAGCACCGGCGCGGAAGCCGTGATCGGCGTGGCCACCAGTTCGTCGCCGGCAGGGCCGTGGACCGACAAGGGCTTCGTCACCAGGTCGTGGACCAGCACCACCACGCAGCCTGCCTCCGGCTTCTGGGCAACCACCGACAATGCCATCGACCCCGCGCCGTTCAAGGACGCCAGCGGCAACTGGTGGATGGCATGGGGCTCGTGGAGCGACGGCACCCACCTGATGCAGCTGAACCCGAGCACGGGCCTGCAATCGACGACCAACACCACCGTCTACACGCTGGCGCAACGCGGCAACCCGTCGGCCGGCGAGGAAGGCCCGTTCATCTACTACTACAACGGCTACTACTATTACTTCGCGCCGATTAACCTCTGCTGCAACGGCACCACCAGCACCTACCGCACCATCGTGGGCCGGTCCACCAGCGTGACCGGACCGTACGTGGACCGTGGCGGCGTGGCGCTGACGGCGGGCGGCGGCACCATCCTGCTCAGCACCCACGGCAACATCATCGGCCCGGGCGGCGGCAGCGTGTTCACCGACGCCGGCAACAACAACGCGCCGACCTACGTCTACCACTACTACGACGGCAACAACGGCGGCCGCGCGACGCTGGGCATCAACACGCTCGGCTTCACGTCGGACGGCTGGCCGTTCGTCAAGTAAGGACCGGGGCTGCTTCGAACGGGGATGCGCAAGGCCGCGCGGGCGTGTATGCTGCCGGCCATGTCCCGAACCACCATCACCCTCAGCGGCGAATCCGTCGGCCGCGCGCGCATCGAAGCGCTGCTGGCCGACGACACGCTGCTCGTCCTCGAAGACTGCGACCTGACCGGCGCCGACCTGTCGCGCCTGAACCTGCAGGATTGCGTGTTCACCCGCTGCGCGCTGGCCGGAACGTCGTTGTATGCCGCGAACCTGGCGCGCACGCGCTGGCAGCGCTGCCGCGGCGGCCATGCGGATTTCGAATCGGCCGACCTGGTCGACGCGCGCTTCGACGCCTGTGACCTGAACAACGCCGGCTGGCGCCGCGCCAGGCTGGCGTCCGTGGCGTTCCGCGCCTGCAAGCTGACGGGCGCACGCTTCGAGGAAGTGAGCCAGCTGGGGCTCTCGTTCGAGGATTGCCTGCTCGTCGGCGCCGACCTGCGCCGCATGTCGTTTCGCAAGGCGACGTTGCGCGGCCTGGATTTCGCCGACGCCGACCTGTCGGGCTGCGATTTCCGCGACGCCGTGTTCGAAGAAGGGTGCAGCCTGCGCGATGCCCACATCAAGGACACGCGCTTCGATGCGGCCGATTTGCGCGAGGCGGACCTGGGCGGCCTGAAGCTCGCGAACGCGAAGCAGTTCGCCGGCGCCACGATCTCCGCGCGCCAGGCCGCGGAACTGGTGCGGGCGCTGGGATTGAACGTGGCGTAGTGCGCCAAACGGAAACCGGCAGCCTTGCTGTATCATTCGGCTCCTGAAAACGAAGCCCGCATATGCTCATCATCACCATCAAACAGGGCAAGGAAAAGAGCCTGCTGTCCGGCGATCCCTGGATTTACCTCTCGGCCATCGACAAGGTCGAGGGGCGGCCGCAGGAACGCAGCAAGCCCGGCGCCACGGCGGTCGTGCAGACGTCGTCGCGCCAGTTCCTGGCGCGCGCGGCCTATAACGCGAAGTCGCAGATCGCGGCCCGCGTCTGGACCCTGCGCGAGGACGAGCCGGTCGACCACGCGATGATCAAGCGGCGCGTGCAGGCCGCGGTCGCGCGGCGTGCCGTCGCCGTGCGCGGCGCCGATCCGCAAGCCCTGGCGCTGGTGATCGATGGCGAGAAAGACGGCCTGCCGGGCCTCCTGGTGCACAGCTACGGCGGAACCGCCGGTTACCTGGTGTGCCAGTTCAATGCCGCCGGTGTCGACTTGTGGAGGGTGACGATCGTGCAGGCGCTGCTGGCGGCGACGGGATGTCCCAACGTGTTCGAACGCAGCGACGAACTGCTGCGCAAGGGCGAAGGGCTGCCCGTCATCTGGCGTGCGCTGGCCGGCGACGAGCCGCCCCAGCGCCTGATGGTGCGCGATGGCAAGCGCCTGCTGCCGACCGATATCCGGACTGGATTCGTCTATCCGCGCTGAGCGATCGGGGCCAGGCGCTGCTGTCTTGGATTTGCAGGTGCAGGCCTGCCGCGTCCTGCGTGAACGGAACCGCATCGCCGCCGATCCGTTCGACCCGCGCCACCTTGCCAAGCGACGGCGTCACGGACGCCAGCGTCGCGTCGCGAGTGCTCGGTGAGTATTCTCCCCACCGCCGCCACCCAATCTCATAGAACACCGCCGCCTATTCTCGGCGAAACAATGCACCGGTGCTAAAGAAGGAAGGTCGCGCTACGAGGGGCAAGAAATAGAGAAGCCTCTCCAGATTGTCACTTGGCTGATACATGCCGTCTCCGGTGAATACGGAGGATAGATTACTTCGAGATCCCCGTGCTGCTGGGCGCTGCGCGTGGTGCGTGCGATTCAAAAGGTTCTTCGAGGCAGGCGTATCCGAAGAAGAATGGCAGGGCGGCACTATTTTGAGGTCGCCTGGCCTATATCAACTTATGCAGGCCCTGGTCACTTCCTGACCAGGCTTTGCAACCGTTTCCCTACGCTTTCCGCCAACACCTTCAAGCCTTCTTCATTATTGAGGTATTTAACGTAGCGGATGTGGCGGAGATCGAAAGGAATGTCGGTCTCATGCTGCGCAATCAGGATCACATCCTGACCCAGCGCATGCGCGATCCCGGCTTCGTAGAAGACATTCGCGTTCTTGCCGGTCAGATCGCAAATCACAACTCTGGCACTCGCGATAAGCTTCACGACATCTTCGATAAGCACATGGTGCTCCCAGATTTTGTCGGCACGTAGGCATCGCATACCGGCTGCACTTACTGCGGTTTCCAGCGCTGCAAAAACTCTATTAAACCCACCATCGAATGGCATCATCACCGAGACCAAGTTTGGATCTACTGATCCTTGGGGTAAGGTAAAGACTGTCGGCTGCCGATGGCCCAAGCCTTCAGTGTACAAAACACGAAAGAGATCAGCGTCCTTAACTGCCCAATGATTGGTGTGAAAATCGCCCCAGGATCGCCTTCCAGCAGATATGAAGTTCAGCTGGGGGCCGAGTGACTCAAGGACATCATTGGCAATCGGGGAGATGTCGGAATCGAGTGTGTACTCGATGTGATACTCCGAGTTGTCGCGTCTGATCTTAGTGATCGTGCCAACCCGAGCAAAAGTCCGAAAAGCGGGGTCGCTACTGGATTCGTTCGTGATAACCAATGGCATTGACATCAGTGCAGCTTGGTCAAGCACGCCTCCGGGAGCATACTTCTCCTCTATATCAGCGTTCGTACAATTAAAAACACGGTCCGTCCCCAATGTGACTATGCCACGCGGCGAAGTGATCTCTGCGCTAATCACCAAAAAGTTAAACATCAATTGTTCCTTTATCGATCGCCGCTACTTGAAGCTTCCGCAATTGGCCGTCAGCCGCCGAGTTCAGAATTTAAATATTTTAGTAGTTCAGCAGGGGCATCGCCGCTACTGAGTCCTCAATCATTTCGAGTGCAGGAAAGCCCTCACCACTGCGTACAAAAGATGCTTCTGCAATGGTCATCCGCCCCGAAGCGGACTTTTCGACCTCATCTATCCAATGACTCGTCGCGAATTGAACGACCGAGAAGTTGAGGCTCCCAACTATGAAATGAGTCACTTCTAGTAGCATAACCAACAGGAGTCACTGCCTCCCCTGCACCAATGTAGACACCCATGATCTCCCATGCGTCTCCCATCGGTACGTTCGGGATCTTGACGACTGGTCCGCCAGAGCATCCATCACCAGCGACTTCGCTAAGCTCATAAAACGCTTGGCCACGGTAAATGGAGAACGGCAACTCCCTTGAGATTCGTCTCCGGACATACCCTCTGGTAAATATCAAGTCTGGAGTTTGCAGGCCATCTTCATTGTGCTTGGCGCCCATTTCCGCTATGGCAATTGGATAACCCCAGGCATGGTAACTGCACGCCTGATGTTCACTGGACGAACCAATTACCATCCATGATGGCCCCGGCATATATTCGAGCTGTATCACCGCAACATCTTCTGAAGGATGCTTTTCCGCACCCACGATGCGATATGCCGACCACCCCTCATCGGTTACGACGGCCACTGCAGACGATTCCAAGTTAATTTGATCAATGACATGTGCTGCAGTAACAGCAAAGCCCCGCTTCCCGATCAAAAACGCAGTTCCCGCCACTTCTCTAAAAGCGAAGTTTGTGTCCTTCCATTCCCCTGCAAACACCGGGAGCACAACGTCCCGAACTTTCTGATCATTCATTATCGTCTTCCAAGCTGGCCAATTACATTTGCACAATAAATATGGGAAAGCTTGCCAATGGCGGCATCTGACTGTCTGTTCCGGGCCGGACTCGGCCGTTGGCCATAGAGGATAACATCTTGCTCATCTGAAAAATACGCGAAATCTCACGAGCCCGAGTGGCAGTGACCGACGAGAACGATTGGCGGCGATGAATGAGAACCGGGTGGCGGCGGTAAGTGAGAATAGGTGGCGGCGACTGATGAGAACGGGTGGCGGCGGTCAGTGAGAACAGGTGGCGGCAGCAATGAGAATACTCACTCGGCCTGCCGATCGCATACAGCGCGCCGTCCTTGACCGTGAAGCGCCAGTCGCCATCGCCGAAGCGCGTCCAGGCGTGCGTGCCGTAGATCGCTTCTCCATTCCGTTTTAGCCAGGCGCCGATCTCGAGCAATACCGCGCGCTGGTCGTCGGGAATCGTCCCGCCGGCGTTGAGCGCGATATTCAGCAAATAAAAGCCGCCCTTGCTGACGGTATCGATCAACTTGCCGAGGATGGCGCCCGCCGAGCCGATTGTCATGCGGTCCGTGTAGCCCCAGGTGCTGCCGATCGTGTCGTCGACCATCCACGGTCCCGGACGGATGCCGGATGGTGAGCGCGTGCCGACCTTCTCGAAGCCGATGACGGCGCCGATCTGGTGGCGGTCGTCGTTGTCGGGCGCGTACGCCACCCATTTGGTGACGATCGACACGTCCTAGCCCCAGTCGGCCGCACGGTTGTAATAGTAGGCGGCCACGCGTTCGTTCAATGGATCGAGTACCCGCAGGTTCACGCCGTTATCGAAATACAGCAGATCGGGCTGGTACTTGTCGATCAGCTCGAAATTACGCGCCAGCCAATCGGAGAGGAAGCGCGCCATCGCCTGCGGGCTGCGGTCGGCCACGTTGTAGAAGCCGGCCCAGGTCGCGTCGTACAGGTCGGCGAGCTGCGTCCTGAGCCGTGCGTCGAGCGTGTCGGTCGGATTCACGAAGGTGAAATTCTCGACGCCGTGATTGGAGACGCCGAAGCGCAGCCCGGCCTTGCGCACCGCCGCGCCGAGGTCGCCGATCAGGTCGCGGTGCGGCCCCATGCGCTTGGCATTGAACGGCGTGACGGCGCTGTCCCGGAGCGCGAAATTATCGTGGTGTGCGCGGTCGGCATCACTAGGCGTGCGCCGGCACGGCGTACAGTCCCCAATGCAGGAAGATGCCGAACTTGGCGCCGGCGCGCCAGGCCGGCGGATGGTAATGGTGGCGGATCGATTCCCACCTGGCCTGGAATGGCCCTGGCGGCAGCGGCGACGATGGCCGGGGTCGCGGGCGGCCCCATCACGCCATAGTCGTACAGGTTCGACTCGGCATGCCGCCGCGATCGGGTTTGGGGAGTGGGGTAGCGCTGGCAGGCAGGGCGCAGGCCAGCAGGACGAGCAATGCCTTCATCCGGATCGCATGGCGCTGATCGATCCATCGAGTATCCACGAAAACGCAGCGGCGGGACTGTTGCGTGGGGCATTACTCAAGCGGCTGACTATTTGATGGCGTTACCGACCCGAGCGCAGCCAGGAATCGAGTTCCACGTCGCTTGGCGGTTTTGCGAAGATCCTGTCGAGTGTCCAGTGTTTCTTGTCGAGCAAATAGGCAACGCGCAAGTGATACCCGAGGTACAAGCTGCTCGTGGCTCGACTCAGTTCCGGCGCGCCGGCGAGGAATTTTGCGCGATTCGCATCGAAATCGAAATCCCCGCCTTTGCCGACGTAGTCGGGATAGCCTTCCATGAGCCACTCCGGATATCGGGCAACCATCGTGCGCCCGAATCGGCGCGACAAGTCGACGTGCGTAATCTCGTGCGCGATGAAATACGACAGCGGACGATGCTGCTCATCGGGGATCGGATATGGCCAGGGTGATACGACCCGGTTCGCCGCGATGTCCGCCGCACGGATGATCACATGCCGGGTCAACCAGACGTCCGCCACGCCGCCGTACCGCGTACTGAACTTCATCCCGTAGAGCCACATACGCCAGGGCGCGTTGCAGATGTAGATTTCTACCGGAACCGATGCATCGTGCACGGCCGAGGTTTTCAGCCGCCGTGTGACGTCATCCAGCACGGGCCGGATCGCCGGCGAAATGGGCCGGTCCGACCATACCTGATAGATTCCATAAACGGTCCGGTATTCGAACATCGGCTTTGCCCAGATGAGCAGGCACAGATATACGCTGAACAGGACAGCAATAGATATGACACCGGCCATCAGGACGGTGCGGCGGCGGGGGCGGGTAGTGGAAATCATTTATCCGAGCGCTGACGGCGAGGCACGTTTGACTCTGCAGCGAGGGGCGAAATATTGCAGATTTTCGGCATATCATATTAAGGCCGTGGTATCTATGCCCCATATTAATTCGCTCGCAACCCGATCTCACCAAGCCTGGGCGTGCTTCGTGCGCTCGACGAAGGCACGTCGGTCTGCCGCTTCCGCGTCGATTCCCTTCTTTAATTCGAAACACGCCGCCTTATCACCCTCGTCAGCGATGCCGGAACAATCCTGCGTCCAGGCCGCCGGTGAAGTATGCGTTCGCATGAGCTCAGCCTTTGCGCCGACAAGCTTGTTGCCGTCGATGTGCATGGCGTCGTTAAATGTCATGCCAGTCAGAAGAACCTTGCCATCGCTTACCGTGTAGTCGCCACTCGCCCCAGCCGAAAAGACAAACTTGCCGTTAGCAAGCGTTACGGTTACGGGCGGCCAACTGATGGGCCCCTTCGTCAGGACATACGTTCCATCGACAGTCGGGCCCTTCGAACAGGCGGACAGAAGGATCGCTGCTGTCAACAATGCCGCCGGTTGCCGAATTCGTGCAAAGCGCATATTCCTGAAATGCATTGGTTCTCTCAAAAATAAATGGGAAGCAATAAGGTATCAGATGCGTGAATTGAGAAATGCGCACTTTGTCACCGATTGCTTATCGGGGTCTGCGAATGGCAGCGGCAATCGAGCCGCGCGATCCAGACTCCCGCGCCGTCACCCCGCTCAGCTTGTTGATCATTTCACGCGTCGTGGTTTTGCGAGAGAAACAAGATCGCGTCTCTCTCCATAATGGCCGGTTCGTTATAACCGAGTACGCTCATGACCCGTTCCGCCTGCGCCGCGACCCTAGCCCTGGTGTGCAGTTTCGCCGCCCACGCCGCCGAACCCATCGAAGCAAAAGCCGACGCAAAACCGGCCGAGGCGAAGAAGGCGCCCATCGCCAAGGTCGAGGTCAAGGCCAGGGCCGACGACTACGATCCGCGCCGCGACGACACCGCGAGCAAGACCGTGATGACGCAGGAAGAGATCCTGAAGTACGGCGACACCAATGTGTACGACGTCCTCAAGCGCGCGCCGGGCGTCACGGTCGTGGGCAACAGCATCCGCATGCGCGGGCTGGGCAACGGCTATACGCAGATCCTCGTGAACGGCGAGCGCCCGCCGCCGGGCTTTGCGCTGGATGCCGTGCCGCCCGACCAGATCGAGCGGATCGAGATCATTCGCGCCGCGTCGGCCGAGTTTTCGATGCAGGCGATCGCGGGCACCGTCAACATTGTGCTGAAGAAGGTCGTGGCCAAGCCGCAGAAAGATGGACGGCTCACCATCAACCACGCGGACGAGAAGCAGAGCCAATACCTGAACGCCTCGCTGGCCGACAAGCGCGGCAACCTGTCGTGGTACGTGAACGTGACTGCCCAGCACAACCTGCGCGCAGCGACGAGCACGGAACTGGACCGGTTCACGGCGCCGGACGATACCGTCACGCTGCTGCGCGACGAAGTCGTCGCTCACCGCAACACGAACGTGATCGCCGGCGTCGCGCCGCGCCTGAACTGGCAGCTGTCCGACAACGATCAGTTGAACCTGAGCGGTAACCTGCTGGCGCAGCGCGCCGCGAGCGACGACACGAGCCTGGACACCAATCGCATCGGCGGCCTGCCTGCGCCCGACTATCTGCGCGGGCACGGGCGCAGCGATTCGTCGGGCCGCTTCGGTTCGGCGGAGCTGAACTGGGTCGCCAAACGCTGGGGCGGCAAGCTCGATGCCAAGCTGCGCGCATCGGACGCCGACTTCGGCCTGCGCACCGACCGGCTGATGGCCACGGCCGGCGACGCGCTCCGGTTCGCGCGCCTGCGCGACGGGCGCGTGCGTTTCTCGGGCGCGAGCAGCAGCGGCAAATATACGCGCAGCCTGTTCGACGGGCATGCGCTGGCGGCGGGCTGGGAAATCAGCCGCGAGGAACAGGACTCCAGGGCGCACCGGGTGGACGGCCTGGTGGGCCAGGTGCCGCTCGACTTCATCGAGGCGTTCGATCCGCGTGTGCGCCGCACGGCCGCCTTCGCGCAGGACGAATGGAACGTCACGCGGCAGTGGTCGATGTACCTGGGGGCGCGCTGGGAAGGTATCCGCACCGACAGCAGCGGTTCGGGCCTGGTCGATACCACCTCGAACGCGCACGTGCTCAGCCCCGTCGCGCAGACGCTGTACAAGTTTCCCGACAAGAGCGGGCGCCAACTGCGCCTCGCGCTGACGCACACGTTCAAGGCACCGGACACCAACCAGCTGAGCGCGCGCCGCGTCGAGACGGAAACGAACACCCGGTTCAGCGCCGACATCAGCGGCAACCCGGCCCTGCGCCCCGAGCAGGCGAACGGCATCGACGTCACCTACGAGCACTTCTGGGCGCCGGGGGCCGTGTTCTCGGTCGGCGGCTCGCAGCGCCGCATCCGCGACTACATCCGCACGATCCTCGGGCAGGACGCGAACGGCCGCTGGCTGTACCACCCGGTCAACGACGGCAACGCCGTGGTGCGCACGCTCGACGTCGAGGTCAAGTTTCCGCTGAAGGCCGTCATGCGCGCCGGCGCGGCGCCGCTCGACCTGCGCTTCAACCTGAACCGCAACTGGTCGCAGGTCGCGACCGTGCCGGGGCCGGACAACCGGCTCGACCGGCAGATCCCGCTCTCCGCCGTGTTCGGCGCCGACTACAAGAAGGAACCGTTCAGCTGGGGTATCAACCTGGCCTTTCGCGAAGGCGGCATGGTGCGCGTCTCGCAGGAGCAGAGCACGCAGCTGCAGGCGCGCCGCGACGTGGACGGCTACGTCCAGTACTCGCCGCGCAAGGGGCTCGACCTGCGGCTTTCCGTCGGCAATGCGCTGGGCGCGGACGACCTGGGTTACTCGCGCTACCGCGACGCCAGCGGCACCAGCGAAATGTGGACGCGCGGTCCGCAGTCGATCGAACTGCGCTTCAACCTCGGTATGAAATTCTGAGGGCGCAGGCTTACTGCTGCAGCGCCTTCTCGACGTCGCCCGCGATGTCTTCGGGCTTGGTCTGCGGCGCATAGCGATGCAGGACGGCGCCGTCGCGGCCGACGAGGAACTTGGTGAAGTTCCACTTGATGCCTTCCGTGCCCAGCACGCCGGGCGCCGCCTGTTTCAGGTGCTGGAACAAAGGATGCGCGGCGTCGCCGTTGACGTCGACCTTGGCGAACATCGGGAAGTTCACGCCGTAGTTCTTTTCGCAGAAGGCGCCGATCTCCGCTTCGCTGCCCGGTTCCTGGCCGCCGAACTGGTTGCAGGGGAAGCCCAGCACTTCCAGGCCGCGCGGGTGCAGCTCGCGGTACAGGGTTTCGAGGCCCTGGTATTGCGGCGTGAAGCCGCATTTGCTGGCGGTGTTGACGATGAGGAGGACCTTGCCGCGGTACTGCGCCAGGTCGACCGGCTTGCCGTCGAGGGAAGTGGCCTGGAAGTCGAACACGTTCATGGGAGTCTCCTGTAAGCTTGCGTTGAATCGAAGGCAACAGTGTAAGACAAAGGGAGGCAGCATGCAGACTAGTGCGAACATTCCCCTGGCCGTCGGTGCGCTGCTCAGCGCCGTCGCGGCGCTGCTCCACCTGGGCATCATCGCGGGCGGCCCCGCATGGTATCGCTTCTTCGGCGCGGGCGAGCGCTTCACGCGGGCGGCGGCGCAGGGCCGGCGGTATCCGACCGTCGTCACGCTGGGCATCGCCACCGTGCTGTCCACGTGGTCCGCGTATGCGCTGGCGGGGGCCGGTGTCATTGGCGGTCTGCCGTTCCTGAAAGTGGCGCTGGTGGCCATCACGGCCGTCTATCTCGTGCGTGGGGTCGCGTTCGCGCCGCTCGTTCTCGCCAAAGGCGGGGCGATCACGCCGTTCGTCGTGTGGAGTTCGGTGATCTGTTTCGGCTACGGGGTGGTGCACCTCGTCGGCCTCGTGCAGCGCTGGACGGCGCTCTGACACGATATGTCTGCGCCAGTATGCGCCGGGGTGCTTTCTGAGACGATAACGCCTGCATGACAAACGCTCGACGGAGGCTACATGGACGCAACAACGATCTGGGCACTATGCAAACCTTTGGTATGGGTTTGGCGCAAGTTGGCGGCCTTGATGAGGGCGTGGACAGTCGAGCCGATCTTTCGTCAGGCGCACGATCATCATGTCGCATTACGCCGCTGGCAACGGCGGTGGATCGAACTGGCTGATGGCGTAGCGTACAAGCTGCATACCCGGAGCAGCTTCGATGAAGCCGGTCATGTCGAGCAATCGATCCTGATACGAAACAGTGGAAAGGTGCAGGTCGACGACATGAAGTTTTGCGTCGAGGCCAGGCTCGGCATCATGTCATATCAGATACCGCTTACGGTGTACCGGTTGCAGCCTGGCCGGGTAGCGAAGCTGGCGCTGACCGGGCTACCGGTTGAGGATTTGTTCGTACATGAAGAAGGGATTTATGAGACCTACGAATCCATCCAGGTGTACCCGGTCCGGATCGTACGGGATCGCCACATCGAAGTCTACGCGACGGCCGGCATCGTCCAGAATCCGACCCACAATGATTTTCTTAACGGAGAATGGAAACGCTGGAACGGTCGCCTGTACAACACCAAGGCACTCGCGGACGCGCGGCGTGACAACCTGATCCACCTGTCCTATTCACTGTGCGGACGACATGGACTGATCGGTTTCGACGCCGGCACACTGCTGGCGCAGGCGCTGCGCACAAGGCGTTATCGGAACGTGCCTGGTGTGCTGATGTTCGGATTGGCGTCGTCTCGACCGATTCTCAATATCATTCTGTGGACCCGGCTGTTGTTGCGCATCGAGCGGATCACATTCGAGTGCGATGCCTCGATGGCGGCGGCGGCCGAACATGTGATGCACAAAGGCCAGAGCGCTGGCCCCGTTCGCGTGGTATCTCTGGAAGACGCTTCGATGACGAGCGACGGATATTAGACCAGCCCCAGCGCCTCGGTCCCCGCCGAGAAATCGCGATTCTTCGCGTGCTTGCTGTTGAGCTTGATGTTCAGGCGCAGGTCGTTCACGGAGTCCGCGTTGCGCAGCGCATCTTCGTAGCTGATCTTGTCGGCTTCGTACAGGTCGAACAGGGCCTGGTCGAACGTCTGCATGCCCAGCTCGCGCGACTTCTTCATGATCTCCTTGATCTCGTGGACTTCGCCCTTGAAGATCAGGTCCGAGATCAGTGGAGAATTCAGCAGGATCTCCATGGCGACCACGCGCCCCTTCGCTTCCTTCTTCGGAATCAGGCGCTGCGAGATCAGGCCCTTCAGGTTCAGCGAGAGGTCCATCAGGAGCTGCTGGCGGCGCTCTTCCGGGAAGAAGTTGATGATGCGGTCCAGTGCCTGGTTCGAGCTGTTCGCGTGCAGCGTGGCGAGGCACAGGTGGCCCGTCTCGGCGAACGCAATCGCGTGTTCCATCGTCTCGCGGTCGCGGATCTCGCCGATCTGGATCACGTCCGGCGCCTGGCGCAGGGAGTTCTTCAGCGCCGCCTCGAAGCTGTCCGTGTCGACGCCGACCTCGCGCTGCGTGATCACGCAGTTCTTGTGCGGGTGGACGAATTCGACCGGGTCTTCGATCGTGATGATGTGGCCGTAGCTGTTCTCGTTGCGGTAGCCGACCATCGTCGCGAGCGTCGTCGATTTGCCCGAGCCGGTGGCGCCGACCATGATCACGAGGCCGCGCTTGGTCATGATCACGTCCTTGAGCACGTCCGGCAGGTCGAGGTCCTCGAACTTCGGGATCGTCGTCGTGATCACGCGCAGCACCATGCCCACGGCACCCATCTGCATGAACGCCGAGACGCGGAAGCGTCCCAGGTCGCCCGGGCTGATGGCGAAGTTGGCTTCCTTCGACAGCTCGAAGCCGGCCGCCTGCTTGTCGTTCATGATGGCGCGCGCCAGGTCGGCCGTGTGCGACCCCGTCAGCGCCTGGCTGGACACGGGTGTCATGCGGCCGTCGATCTTCATCGCCGGCGGAAAGCCGGATGTGATGAACAGGTCGGAACCGCCCTTGCTGACCATCAGGCGCAGCAGGTCGAACATGAATTTGGAGGCCTGGTCGCGTTCCATCGTCGTGGTCTTTCGAGATTAACCTGGGAAGTTTTCGGGGATCTTGGCGGCGGCGCGTGCGGCCGCGGGCGAGATCACGTTGCGGCGCACGAGGTCCGTCAGGTTCTGGTCCAGCGTCTGCATGCCGACGTTGGAGCCGGTCTGGATCGCGGAATACATCTGCGCGATCTTCGCTTCGCGGATCAGGTTGCGGATGGCCGGCGTGCCGATCATGATCTCGTGCGCGGCCACGCGGCCGGAACCGTCCTTCGTTTTCAGCAGCGTCTGCGAGATCACGGCCTGCAGCGATTCGGACAGCATCGCGCGCACCATCTCCTTTTCCTCGGCCGGGAACACGTCGACGATACGGTCGATGGTCTTCGCGGCCGACGACGTGTGCAAGGTGCCGAACACGAGGTGGCCCGTCTCGGCGGCGGACAGCGCGAGGCGGATCGTCTCCAGGTCGCGCAGCTCGCCGACGAGGATCGCGTCCGGGTCTTCGCGCAGCGCCGAGCGCAGCGCGTTGTTGAAGGACAGCGTGTGCGGGCCCACTTCGCGCTGGTTGATCAGGCACTTCTTCGATTCGTGCACGAATTCGATCGGGTCCTCGATGGTGAGGATGTGGCCGTATTCGTTTTCGTTCAGGTGGTTGACCATCGCGGCCAGCGTCGTCGATTTGCCGGAGCCGGTCGGACCCGTCACGAGCACGAGGCCGCGCGGCCGCATCGCCAGCTCGGTAAATATCTTGGGCGCGTTCAGTTCTTCCAGCGTGAGGATCTTCGACGGAATCGTCCGCATCACGGCCGCCGCGCCGCGTTCCTGGTTGTAGGCGTTGACGCGGAAGCGCGCCAGCCCCGGGATCGCGAACGAGAAGTCGCACTCCAGCATCTCTTCGTACTGCTTGCGCTGGCCGTCGTTCATGATGTCATAGATCATGCCGTGCACGTCCTTGTGCTCCAGCGCCGGCAGGTTGATGCGGCGTACGTCGCCGTGCACGCGGATCATCGGCGGCAGGCCGGATGAGAGGTGCAGGTCCGAGGCCTTATTCTTCACCGAGAAGGCGAGCAACTCTGAGATGTCCATTTATAATCCTGTGGTGGGGGCCTCGCAAACCTGCTGCGCGTCGGATTTTCGTCCTGCGATGCTCGCCGTACCGTAAGTACGGCTGCGCTTCTCGAACGAAACTCCTTCCGCTCGCTACGGTTTTCGAGGCCCCTTTTGAAGTGCGTAGAACTGCAAAATATTTCCTGTAGAAAACCATTATGTCCACAATCGCTGGGAACTTGCAAGCTGTCGAAGCGACAATCCAGGGCGCCTGCGAGGCCGCGCATCGGCCCCGTTCCGAGGTCCGGTTGCTGGCGGTGTCGAAGATGTTTCCCCCTGAAGCCGTGCTGGAAGCGATCGACGCCGGCCAGCGCGCGTTCGGCGAAAACTATGTGCAGGAAGGCGTCGACAAAATCGCCGCTGTGGCAAAAGCGCGACCGGACCTCGTGCTCGAATGGCATTTCATCGGCCCGATCCAGAGCAACAAGACACGCTCCATCGCGGCCGGCTTCCAGTGGGTGCACACGGTCGAACGATTGAAAATCGCCCAGCGCCTGTCCGAACAGCGCCCGCCGGAACTGGGCCCGCTCGACATCTGCCTGCAAGTGAACATCAGCGGCGAAGCCACCAAAAGTGGCGTCAAGCCGGAGGAATTGCCGGACCTCGCCAAGGCCGTCGTCCAGCTGCCGAACCTGCGCTTGCGCGGCCTGATGGCGATTCCGGAACCGCAGGCCGATCCGGCCCTGCAGCGCGCGCCGTTCGCCCGCCTGCGCGCGCTCGCGCGGGACCTCGCCCGCGCCGGCATCCACCTCGACACGCTGTCGATGGGCATGTCGGGCGACCTGCAATCGGCCGTGCTGGAAGGCGCGACCATCGTGCGCATCGGCAGCGCGATCTTCGGCGCGCGCCACTACGAATAGACAAGCGCGCAACGCGCGCGCGAACACAAAGGACACCATGAAGATCAGTTTCATCGGCGGCGGCAACATGGCCACCGCCCTCATCGCCGGCCTGGCCGGCAAGGTCGCGCAAGCCGCGGACATCCACGTCGTCGATCCGAACGCGCAAGCACTGGAACGCCTGCGCACGCAATATGGCGTGACGACGTCGCCGGACATCGGTGCCACCGTCGCCGCCAGCGACGTCATCGTGCTGGCCGTGAAGCCGCAGCAGATGCGCGACGTGACCGCTCATTTGAGAACTGAGCTGCAATCGCAACCGGCGAACAAGCCGCTGCTGCTGTCGATCGCGGCCGGCATCCGCGGCGCCGACCTGTCGCGCTGGCTCGGCGGCTACGGCGCCATCGTGCGCACGATGCCGAACACGCCCGCGCTGATCGGGCAGGGCATCACGGGCATGGTGGCGATGGCCGGCACCAGCGCGCCGCAAAAGGATGCCGCGGACACCATCATGCGCGCCGTCGGCCAGACCGTGTGGCTGGACGAGGAAAGCCTCATCGATCCGGTGACGGCGGTGTCGGGCAGCGGCCCGGCCTACGTGTTCTACTTCCTCGAAGCGATGCAGCAGGCGGCCGCCGAGATGGGCCTGTCCGCGGAACAGGGCAAGGCGCTGGCACTGGCGACGTTCACCGGCGCGGCCCAGCTGGCGGCGCAGTCGGACGAACCGGTCGACGTGCTGCGCCAGCGCGTGACGTCGAAGGGCGGCACCACGCACGCCGCCATCACGAGCATGGAAGCGGCCGGTGTCAAGCAGGCAATCGTCGACGCGATGAAGGCCGCCGCCGCGCGCGGGCGCGAGCTGGGCGAGGAGATGGGCAAGGACGCCTGAGCGCAGGCCACGTGCCGTGCACCGGGCCGGCGCGAAAAGAAGTATCGTCGGGTTGCCTGCGCGCGTACGGCGCGTACGGCGCGATCGTCAAGGAGGTCAGCGACATGCACACCGACCCTGCCCGGAACACCTGGCGCTTCGCCCTCACGGCCCGGCTCCTGCACTGGATCGTGGCCGTGCTCATCGTGTGCCAGCTCGGCCTGGGCTGGACCATGATGACAATGGAGGACGACCCCGGTGCCGGCGCCCTGTTCGACCTGCACAAATCCGTCGGACTGATGGTGTTCGCCCTGGTGGCCGTGCGCCTCGGCTGGCGCCTGGCGCATCCGCCCGCGCCGCTGCCGGCAAGCGTGGCGCCGTGGGAGCGCACCCTCGCGAACCTGGTCGAATGGACGCTGTACGCCTGCCTGGTGGCGATGCCGTTGACCGGCTACCTGGGCGCGTCGCACCAGAAACATCCGCCGGCGTTCTTCGGCCTGCCGCTGCCCGCGTGGGCGGCGCCGGACCACGACCTCGCCGAACGCTTTTTCGGCATCCACGCCGTCATCGCGTGGCTCTTCGCGGCCCTCATCGTTGCGCACGTGGCGGGCGCGCTCAAGCATGCACTGATCGACAGGGATGGCGTGTTTCGCCGCATGTCGCTCGGCCGCAAGGCGCGCGGCGAACCAGGTCGGCAATGAAAAAAAACGGGAGCCGAGGCTCCCGTCGCCGGCACCGCGTCGCGGCAGTTCAGGCCCGTTTCGACTTGCGGCGGCTGCCCACCAGGCCGGCGAGCCCGAGGCCCAGCAGGGCGATACTGGCGGGTTCGGGAACGGCTTGCGTCACCACCGGCGCGCCGTACCGGAACTGCGTGCGGTTGCCATAGTTCTGGTTAACGCCCTCGGCCGTCACATCGCTGCTGAACGCGTATGCGCGGTCGAACACACCCGCGGGAAGGTAATTGGCTTCCACGCCGACGCCTTGCGCCGAACCGGAAATGCGCACGATATCCACGAGCAGGTTACCCATCGACGCATCGTAATTGAACTGGCCGTTGAAGCTGATCAGGGAACCGAAGCTGTTCGGACCGCTGAACGTTTCGGTATCGAAGACCTTGGCATCGGCACCGACGTTGCCGTCGAACGTTGCGCTCAGGCCGCCGACCGCCTTCGTCGTGGTCGACAGCGTCATGCGCCACGTCGACGTGCCGTTCCAGGACGAGCCATTGTTCGGGCTGGCGAAAAAGCTGACCTGGTCGATGCCGATCGCGCCCGACGGCAGCGCCGACGCCTTGTACACCTGCTGGTAGCGGGCGACGCACCAGAACGTGCAGTCCGACGAATAACTGCCATCGTTGGCCATGTCGCCGAGGGTCAGGACGGCGGCGTTGGCCTGGACGGCGCCGAGGGCCAGCAGGAGGGTGATTGCAACATTCTTGAGGGACATTTTTAGTTCCTTAAATTAATATTTGTTGCAATTCATTAAGCAATGTCCGTGCCATGGCTTAAAAATCAAAGGGTTATGAGATTTCTCAAAGAAAATTGAAATTTAATGTAAGAAATTTCGACATGTAATCTCGGGAGCCGCCGCCGCGCTTCTTCGCCCGCCAGCCGAGCGGGCCGACGAGGGCGATGCAACAGCAGGGCGCGCAAGTCGCGCGCTTTTTCGATGCCGAGCAAAATGTCCGTTGCGTTTTCGGAAAAATCTGGTAACGTTAACCTATTCGAACAAAAAACACGACGGAGAACAGGGAATGCCGGAGACGAAGAACAGCGGCGGCGCCGCGCACGTCACGTCGCACGACGTGGCGCGCAAGGCCGGCGTGTCGGTCATGACGGTGTCGCGCGCCATGAGCGGGGAAGGCTACGTGGCCGAGAAGACGCGCGAAAAGGTGCTGGCCGCCGCGCGCGAACTGGGTTACACGCCGAACCTGTCGGCGCGCATGATGAAGGGCAGCCGCACGAACGTGATCGGCGTGCTGGTCAACGACCTGCTGTCGACGGTGATCAACGAGATCGTCGGCGCGGTCAGCGTCAGCCTGCGCAAGTGCGGCATGGACCTGATCATCTACAACTCGATCGACGAGATCGGCGCGTCCGGCCGCAGCGGCGTGCAGCAGATGATCCGCAACCACTGCGACGGCCTGCTGTTCGTGCTGCCGCGCCTGTCGGACGGCTATATCGAATTCCTCGAGGCGAGCAGCCAGCCGACGGTCCTCGTCAACTACTGCCGCACCGATACGACCCTGCCCGTCGTCAGCGGCGCCAACTACGCGGGCGGCGTGGCCGCGGCCGAGCACCTGCTGGCGCTGGGCCACCGCCGCATCGGCTTCATCGCCGGTTCGCAGCACACGGGCCAGAGCCAGGAGCGCGAGCGCGGCTACAAGGCGGCGCTGCGCAAGGCCGGCATCCGCAGCGACCGCACGCTCGTCGCGCAGGGCGACTTCGGCCAGGGCTCCGGCTTCGAGGCGGCCGAGAAGCTGCTGCGCCTGCCGGACCCGCCCACCGCGATCTTCGCGGCCAACGACGACATGGCGATCGGCGCGATCAACGCCGCGCATTCGCTCGGCCTCGCGGTTCCGGACGACGTGTCGGTGGTCGGCTTCGACGACATCCCCGCCGCGTCGCTGCTGCACCCGCGCCTGACGACCTTGCGCCAGCCGCTGGCGGACATCAGCGCAGCCGCGGTGGCTGAACTGATCCGCCGCATCAACCACGCGGAAGGGCAGCAGCACCGCATCGAATTCCCGTGCGAGCTGGTGGTGCGCGAATCCACCGCCGCGGCACCGTTGCGCGAAGCGGCCTGACATGGACCCGCTCTCCCGCTCCCGCCGCATCGCGCGCGAACTGGCGCGCAACCGCAGCGTGTACGTGATGCTGGCGCCCGTGCTCGCGTACTTCATCGTGTTCCAGTACGTGCCGATGGCGGGCGCCATCATCGCGTTCAAGGATTTCAATCCGGCTTCCGGCATCCACGGCAGCCCGTGGGTCGGCCTGGACTGGTTCCGCCAGTTCTTCGACAGCCTGTTCGTCGGCCGCGTCATTTCGAACACCATCCTGATCAACGTGTACGATGTCCTCGTCGGCTTTCCCGCGCCGATCGTGCTGGCGCTGCTGCTCAACGAACTCACGGGCACGCGCTTCCGCCAGTTCGTCCAGACCGTCACGTACCTGCCGCACTTCATTTCCGTCGTCGTCGTCAGCGGCATGCTGCTGGACTTTTTTGCGCGCGACGGCGTGATCGGCCAGATCGTCGCGAGCCTCGGCGGCACGCCGCAGGCCGTGATGAACGATCCGGACTGGTTCCGCACGGTGTACGTCGGGTCCGAGATCTGGCAGAGCGTGGGCTGGGGCTCGATCATCTACCTGGCCGCGCTGGCGGGCATCAACCCGACCTTGTACGAAGCCGCGCGCATCGACGGCGCCAACCGCTGGCAGCGCCTGTGCCACATCACCCTGCCGGGCCTCCTGCCCATCATCGCCACCTTGCTCGTGCTGCGCCTGGGCCAGATGATGACGGTCGGCTTCGAAAAGATCATCCTGCTCTACAACCCGGCCACGTACGAGACGGCCGACGTGATCTCGACCTATGTGTACCGCCACGGCATCCTCGATGCGAACTACAGCTATGCGGCCGCCGTCGGACTGTTCAACTCCGCCGTCGCCATGGTCCTGCTGGTGGTGGCCAACAAGCTGAGCCGGCGCTGGTCCGGCACCAGCATCTGGTGATGCCATGACGACCCGAGTCCTCTCCCGTTCCGAACCCGAAGTCCGCGCCTGGCGCCCGCGCCAGGGCTGGGGTTCCGCCGCCTTCGACGCCGCCAACGCGGCCGTGCTGCTGGCGCTGTGCTTCATCACGTTCTACCCGTTCTATTACGTGCTGATCGCGTCGCTGTCCGACCCCGTCGCGCTGATGGCCAACCGCGGCTTCATGCTGCTGCCGCGCGGTTTTTCGCTGGAGGCCTTCCATCGCGTGTGGGACAACCCGATGGTGCGCAGCGGTTTCTTCAACACGCTCGTGATCGTCGTCGGCGGCACCGCGCTCAACCTCGTGCTGACCTGCTGCGGCGCATACGCCCTGTCGCGCAAGCGGCTGCCGCTGGAAAAGGCGTTCATGGTGCTGATCGTGTTCACCATGTTCTTTTCCGGCGGCCTGGTGCCCAACTACCTGCTCGTGCGCGACCTGGGCCTGCTCAATTCGCGCTGGGCCATCATCCTGCCGTTCGCCGTCAGCGCGTGGAACCTGATCATCCTGCGCGCCGCGTTCAACGCCGTGCCGAAGGATTACGAAGAGGCGGCGCGCATCGACGGCGCCGGCGACTTCACGATCCTGCTGCGCGTGTACGTCCCGCTGTGCATGCCGACCATCGCCGTCGTCGGCCTGTTCTATGCGGTCAGCCACTGGAACGGCTACTTCTATTCGATGATCTATCTCTCCGACCGCGACCTGTTCCCGATCCAGCTGGTGCTGCGCGAGATCCTTGTCTCCGGCAGCACGGATTCGATGATGACGGGCGAGGCCGTCGGCCGCGAGGCGCTGTCGAACACGATCAAGTACGCCACCGTCGTCGTGGCCACGATTCCCGTGCTGGCGGTGTACCCGTTCCTGCAGCGCTGGTTCGTGAAGGGCGTCCTGACGGGAGGGATCAAGGAATGAAAAAAGCCTGTCTTCTTGCGCTGATGCTGGTAACGTTAACGGATTGCGCGCGGTCCGCGCCGGAGCCGATCCTGCTACCGATCGTGAAGCAGCCGCTGCACCTGACGTGGTTCGCCAACTTCAACGGCAAGGCGGCCGTCTCGCTGAAGTCGTACGGCGAACAGAGCGCCTACCACGTGCTGGCGGAGCGCACCGGCATCACGGTCGATTTCCAGCATCCGCCGCTGGGCGCGGAGCGCGAGCGCTTCAACCTGCTGCTCGTGTCGGGCAACTACCCGGACGTCATCGAGGCCGACTGGTTCGGCTATCCGGGCGGATCGAGCAAGGCCTTGAAGGATGGCGTCGTCATTCCGCTCAATGACCTGATCCGCCGCTACGCGCCGAACCTGCAGGCGCTGCTCGACAAGCACCCCGAGGTCTACCGCCAGATCAGCACGGACGACGGCACGATCTACGCCTTTCCCATGCTGCGCATCGACCCGCAGGTGCGCAGCGTGTGGGGTCCGCAGGTGCGCCAGGACTGGCTCGATAAACTGGGCCTGCGGCAGCCGTCCACGATGGCCGACTGGTATCGCGTGCTGAAGGCATTCAGGACGCGCGACCCGAACGGCAATGGCCGCGCCGACGAGATCCCGTTCTCCGCGCTGACGATCCCCGGCGAGAAGACGGTGCCCGGCCTGCCGCCGCCGCTGTGGGTATTCCTCGGCGCCTTCGGCCTCGCGCCCGAGTTCTACCGCTGCGGCACGAAGGTCTGCTACAGCCCCGCGCAGCCGGCCTACCGCGACTTCCTCGCGACGATGCGCCAGTGGTATCGCGAAGGCCTGCTCGATCCAGACTACCTGGCGCAGACGGAGCGCCAGTTCGACGCCAAGATGACGAATGGCCTCGTCGGCGCGTACGCGGGCTACAACGGCAGCGGCCTGGCGCGCTTCACGGCGATGAACCGCGCGCGCTTCCCCGGCTTCAAACTGGTGGCGACGCCGTATCCGCAGGGCCCCGCGGGCAAGCGCTACGTCACGTGGCCGGAAGCGGGCGAGGAGTACATGGGCGTCGGCGCCGCCATCACGCCGAACAACCATCACGTCGTGGAGACCGTGAAATTCCTCGACTACGGCTATTCGGCGGCCGGCGGCCTGACGTTGAGCTTCGGCCGCGAGGGCGTCAGCTACACGATGGTGAACGGCGAGCCGCGCTACACGGATCTCGTCATGAAGAACCCGAAGCTGTCCGTGGCCGAGGCGATCTTCGCCCACGCCCGCCCGCAGCAAGGTCCGCTCGTGCAGGACGTGCGCTACCTGCGCCAGTTCTATTCGATGCCCGAGCAGCTGGAGGCCGTGCGCACGTGGTCCGACGCGTCGACCGAGCTGCTGCTGCCGCCGCTCGAAGTGGCGAGCCTTGACGCGCGCAAGTTCAACGCGATCATGAGCGACATGAAGATCTATGTGGCGGAGATGACGACGCGCTTCATCACGGGCCGCGAGCCGCTGGAGCACTTCGATGCGTATCGGCGCAAGCTCGACCAGGCCGGCCTACCGTTCGTCGTCGCCGCGATGCAGCGCGCGCTCGACCGCTATGACAGCAAGGCGATCCAGCCGACGCGGGAGCAACCATGACGCAAGCGCCTGCCGCTGAATTCGCGGCCCGATCTGTTAACGTTAACGGGTCCGCGCGCCGCCTCCTTTCCATACCAGTGCAAAGAACATGACGACACTTCTACTCAACGCCGCCGACCGGGACCTGTTCCGCGGCGCCCTGGACCAGGCCCTGGCCCAACTGGAGGGCACGTTGGCCGAATTCGGCGCGCGCTTCCCCGACGATACGGCGCCGCAAGACCGCTACCGGCCGCGCCGCTGGCTCGACTATCCGGACGGCGCCAACTCCGGCTGGACCACGGGTTTCTGGACCGGCATGCTGTGGCTCGCCCACGAGCTGTCGGGCCAGTCGGCCTTCCGCGCCGCCGCGCATGCGCACCTGGCGAGTTTCGAGGCGCGCCTGGAACGTCGCATCCAGATCGATCACCACGACCTGGGCTTCCTGTACATGCCGTCGTGCGTGGCGGCGTGGCGCATCCTTGGCGACGCCCATGCACGCACGGTCGCGCTGGGCGCCGCCGCCTACCTGATGCGGCGCTACCTGCCGCGCGCCGGCATCATCCAGGCCTGGGGCGACCTCGATGATCCGGCCCAGCGCGGCCGCATGATCATCGACTGCCTGATGAACCTCCCGCTGCTGCACTGGGCCGGCAGCGCCGGCGGCGACGCGCGCTACCGCGACGCCGCGCGGAGCCACCTGGAGCGCTCGCGCGACTTCCTCGTGCGCGCCGACGATTCGAGCTTTCATACGTACCACTTCGATCCGGAGACGGGCGCGCCGCTGTACGGCAGCACGGCGCAGGGCCTGGCCGACGATTCGTGCTGGGCGCGCGGGCAGGCCTGGGGCATGTACGGCTTCGCGCTGAATCACCGGCACGCGCCTGATCTCGGCCTGCTGGCGGTCGCGATGCGCCAGGCCGATTACTTCATCGCGCACCTGCCGCCGAACGGCATCGCGTACTGGGATCTCGCGTTCGGCCCGGGCAGCGGCGAACCGTGGGACAGCTCCGCCAGCGCGATCGCCGCATGCGGCCTGCTCGAACTGGCGGATCACCTGACCGGAGACGAGGCGAGTGCCGAGCGTTATCGCGCCGCGGCGCTGCACATGCTGCGCGGCCTCGTCACGCATTGTGCGGCGCGCGCGCCGGCCAGCAATGCGCTGCTGCTGCACGGCGTGTACAGCAAGCCGCACGGGCAGGGCATCGACGAACCGAGTTTGTGGGGCGACTACTTCTACCTGGAGGCGCTGGCGCGCGTGCTGCACGGCGCGAACGGCTACTGGTAGGACATACAAGGTGACATAAGAAGCGCCGCATGGCGGCAAGGGCGGGCGCGATATACCGGGCCCGGGACAGCAGTGATATCGTGGAATCCAAGACAGGAGATGGAGATGGCAGCGAATAACAAGACTTGTGATGTGCACCACCCGTTGAACCCCATGGCGATCGCCGTCGCCTGCGCCATCCTCGGCGCGACGGCCAGCGCCTCGGCGCAGACCGCGCAGACGGCGCATGACGGCCCGGCGGTCCAGCAGGTCGAAGTGACGGGCATCCGCGCGTCGAAGCAGAAGTCGCTGGAAAAGAAGCGCAACAACGACACGATGAGCGAAGTCGTGACGGCGGAAGACGTGGGCAAGATGCCCGACAAGAACGTGGCCGACGCGCTGCAGAAGCTCCCCGGCGTGAACACGCTGGCCGGCAGCGGCGGGCAGGGCGGCTACGACGAGAACGACCGCGTGAGCATGCGCGGCACGAGCCCCAGCCTGTCGCTCACGACGATCAACGGCCACTCGGTCGCGACGGCCGACTGGGACGCGAGCGACCAGCTGGCCGGCGGCGCCGGCTCCAGCGGGTCGGGCGCGGCGCGCAGCGTCAGCTTCCTGCTGCTGCCGTCCGAGATCGTCAGCCAGGTCATCGTGCACAAGAGCGCGGAAGCGGACCAGGTCGAGGGCGGCGTCGCGGGTGCCGTCGACATCATCACGCGCCGTCCGCTCGACGGCAAGAAACCCTTCAGCGCGGAAGCGAGCGTGCAGGGCGTGTATTCCGACCTGGCCGGCAAGACGAACCCGCAGCTGGCGGCCTTCCTCAACTGGACCAACGCGAACCGCACGGCCGGGGTCATGCTGCAGGTGTTCGACCAGAAGCGCAATGTGCGGCGCGACAGCCAGCAGATCACGTGGGGCCGCATCGGCGCCGCGACGAATGCGGGCAAGGCCAACGGCGGCGCGCTCGCGGGCACGCCGTTCGTCTCGGAAGTGATCGAGAGCCTGTTCCAGCAGCAGCGCAAGCGCACCGGCGGCCTGCTCGGTGCGGAGTTCAAGGTGACCGACGACTTCACGATCAACGCCGACATCTTCCGCTCCAAGCTGGACGCCAGCTACTCCAACAACCGCTTCGTCATGCGTCCCACGAACTCGATCGCCGGCGGCGTGGTGCCGACCAATGTGACCGTCGCGAACGGCGCCGTGACGTCCGCGCAGTTCGACAACACCGGCGCGGCCACGGGCACGCAACTGGAATCGCAGGTCAACCCGAGCGCCGCGTCGCGCACTGGCTATGAAAACGTCGACTTCAAATGGCGCGTCAACGACGCCCTGCGCGTGACGGGCCGCGGCGGCAGCACGAAGGCCGAGGGCGACACTTACCTGTACTGGAACTATGCGTTCCTGCCGAATACCGCGACCGGCTATGTCTACAACGGCCCGAACGATCCGGTGACGGTGCTGCTGCCGAACGGCGCGGCGGCCGCGAACCTGACGTCGAACCCCGGCAATTCCGGCGCGGACCAGAGCTACAGCCTGCAGCACAGCGAAGACCGCGAGCACTACGGCCAGCTCGACGCCGAGTACAGCTTCGAGAGCGGCTTCGTCAATAGCGTCAAGGTGGGCGTGCGCGGTTCCGATCACAAGCGCACCGGCACCCGCCCGCTGAAAGCCGGCCTGCCGGAGAACGCGGCGCAGAACGGCCAGGTGTCGGCCGCGTCGCTGCCCGTCATCGGCTGGGGCGGTGCGCAGTTCCCGTCCGACTTCGGCAGCAACCTGGGCGCGACGGGCGCCACCGGACCTTATATCTCCCCGGATGCGGTGGTGGCGTGGTCGCAGGCGAACCTGAACGCCAACGACGCCTTCAACAAGCCGGTGGCCGGCGTCTTCACCGTCAAGGAAAAAGTGAAGTCCGGCTATGTGATGGCGCGCTTCGGCAGCGACCGCTGGCGCGGTAACGCGGGCGTGCGCCTCGTGCGCACGGCAACAAGCGTGACGACGAACACGGGCCTGCCGTGCGGCGTGCCGTCGGCCACCAACGGCATCACGTACGGCAGCGCGGCACAGGCGACCGCCTGCGCGGGCTTCGTGCCCGCGGGCGGCACGCTCACGACCGGTTCACGCTTCGGCAACTTCTACACGCTGACGACGGATTCCAGTTACACCAAGGCGCTGCCCAGCATGAATCTCGTGTACGACGCGACGAAGGATCTCGTGCTGCGCACGGCGGCGGCGCGCGTGATGTCGCGTCCGGACTACAGCGCGCTCGGCGCCAGCATCAGCGGCTTCGCCTACAACCCGGCGGCGATTCCGGTGTCCACCGCGTCGGGCGGCAACGCCAAGCTCGGCCCCGTCCTCGCGAACAACTACAACCTGGGCGTCGAGTGGTACTTCCAGCCGCGCAGCCTGTTGTCGGCGCAGCTGTTCTACATCGACTTCGACGCGCTGGTCGGTGCGGGCACGTCGACGCAGCAGCTGCTCAACACGGCCGTGCCGGCGTCGCTCGGCGGGCCGCAGGTCGTGAGCACGGTGGTCAGCTCGCCGGTGATGACGACCGGACGTTCGAAGGGTATCGAATTCGGTTACGAGCAACCCGTGTGGGGCGGCTTCGGCATCCAGGCCAACTACACGTACGTCGACGCGAAAGAGGCGAGCGGCCTGCCGATGCTGGGCGCGTCGCGCAACTCGTACACGGCCGGCGGCTTCTACGAGAACGACAAGTTCAGCGCACGCCTCGTGTACTCGTGGCGCGGCGCCGCGCGCACCGGCCTGTACGGCCTGTCGCAGAACTATGCGGCGGCTTCGGGCACCGTGGCGGCCTCGCTCAACTACTCGCTGACCGAGGCGATCACGCTTACGTTCGAGGGCCTGAACCTGAACAATCCGACGCTGCGCTACTACAACGCCGCGGACGCGAACATCCCGTTCGCCGCGACGACGGCCCTGCACAGCAGCGGGCGCCAGTACTATTTCGGCGCGCGCTTCAAGTATTGAAAGGCGGGACATGGGTGATTTTCGTATCGAGGGCAACGGCTTCCTGCTGGACGGACGGCCCTTCCGGATACTGTCCGGCGCGATGCACTACTTCCGCATCCCGCCCGCGTACTGGGAAGACCGGCTGAGGAAGCTGCAAGCGATGGGCCTCAACACGGTCGAGACCTACGTCGCGTGGAACGTGCACGAGCCGCGTCCCGGCGAATTCGACTTCGACGGCATGGCGGATCTCGTGCGCTTCGTCGCGACGGCGCAGGCGCTGGGCCTGTACGTGATCGTGCGTCCGGGCCCGTTCATCTGCGCCGAGTGGGAGTTCGGCGGCCTGCCGGCCTGGCTGCTGGCGGACCCGGACATGGAGGTGCGCTGCTGTTATCCGCCCTACCTCGCGGCCGTGCGCCGGTTCTACGAAGCGCTGCTGCCACGGCTGCTGCCGCTGCAGATCCAGCGCGGCGGCCCGGTCATCGCGATGCAGGTCGAGAACGAGTACGGCAGCTACGGCAGCGACCGGGCATACCTGGCCTGGCTGCGCGACCTGATGCTGGAACTGGGCGTCGAGACGATGCTGTTCACGTCCGACGGCGCGACGGACCACATGCTCACGCACGGCACGCTGGACGGCGTGTGGAAGACGGCGAACTTCGGTTCGCGCGCGGACGGCGAGTTCGCGACGCTGCGCCGCTACCAGCCCGATGCGCCGCTGATGTGCATGGAGTTCTGGAACGGCTGGTTCGACCACTGGGGCGAGCCGCACCACGCGCGCGATGCGGAGGATGCCGCCGCCGCGCTGGACGAGATTCTCGCGGCCGGGGCGTCCGTCAACGTCTACATGTTCCACGGCGGGACGAGCTTCGGTTTCATGAACGGCGCGAACACGGACCTGGAAACGCGCCGCTACCAGCCGACGGTGAATTCGTACGACTACGACGCGCCGCTGAGCGAGGACGGCGAACCGACGCCGAAGTACCACGCGTTCCGGCGCGTGATCGGCAAGTACGTCGACCTGCCGTCGCTGGCCTTGCCGGCGCCGGTGCGGCGGCTCGACCTCGGTCCCATCCGCTTCACCGACCATGCGTCGCTGGCGGACAACGCGGCGCGGCTGGGCCCGACCATCGAAGCGGTCGCGCCGCGCTCGATGGAAGCGCTGGGCCAGGACTATGGCTACACGCTGTACCGCACCCGCGCGCGCCATCCGGCCGGCGTCGTGCGGCTGTCCGCCGAGCGCTTGCACGACCGCGCCCAGGTCTTCGTCGACGGCGTGCCGGCGGGCGTGCTGGAACGTGACGGCGACCTCGCCATCGACGTCGCGCTGCCGGACGGCGCCTGCGTCATCGAACTGCTCGTCGAGAACCAGGGCCGCGTGAACTACGGCCCGGACCTGCAGGACCGCAAAGGGCTGCTGGGCTGGGTCAGGCTCGGCATCAACAAGCTGTATCACTGGGAGATGATCCCGTTATCGTTGCGTCATCTGGACGTGTTAAGTTTTGACGCGTACGGCGGCGAACCGACGAATCGGCCGGGCTTTCACCGCGCGGCATTCGACGTGGCGGCGCCCGGCGACTGCTTCCTCGACCTGTCCGGCTGGACGAAGGGCGTGGCGTGGCTGAACGGCTTCAATCTCGGCCGCTACTGGGAGCGCGGTCCGCAGCGCCGCCTGTACGTGCCGGCGCCGCTGCTCAGGCAAGGCCGCAACGAATTGATCGTGTTCGAACAGCATGGCAGCGCGTGCCGCACGGCGGCGCTGCATGCGGACAGGGGAGAAGCATGACCAGTCTTTCACGCCGCCGCTTCCTCGGGAGCGCCACCGCCGCCGCCGTCCTCGAGGCGATGCCGCCGCTGCTGCGCGAGGCGCTGGCGGTGCCGGCGCGCCGCAAGGATGGGACGGGCGGCAGCATCGCCGACGTGCGCCACGTCGTCATCCTGATGCAGGAAAACCGCTCGTTCGACCATTACTTCGGCACGCTGGCCGGCGTGCGCGGCTTCGGCGACCGCATGACGATCCCCGTGCGCGACGGCCGCACGGTCTGGCAGCAGCACAACGGCCGCCGCATCGTGATGCCGTACCGGCTCGATGCCGGCGCCGGCAACGCGCAGCCCGCGCTGGACCTGCCGCACACGTGGCCGGACGCGCAGGCCGCCTGGGACGACGGCCGCCTGAACGCCTGGCCGCGCGCCAAGACCGATGCGGCGATGGCCTATTACACCCGCGCCGAGCTGCCCGTGCAGTTCGCGCTGGCCGATGCCTTCACCGTGTGCGACGCCTACCACTGCTCGCTGCAGGGCGGCACGAACCCGAACCGCCTGTTCATGATGACGGGGACGAACGACCCGTCCGGGCGTCACGGCGGTCCCGCCATCGACAACCGCATGGAAGGCTTCGGCCCCGTCGAGCAGGGCTTCACGTGGACCACGTACGCGGAGCGCCTGGAGGCGGCGGGCGTCAGCTGGAAGGTCTACAACGACATGGCGGACAACTACGGCTGCAATATGCTGGAGACGTTCAGAAGCTTCCGCGAAGCGCACGCCGCGCGGCCGTGTGCGCTGGCGGACAAGGGTTTATCGACGACCTTGCGCGACGCCACGCTGGATGGCCTGCGCGACGACGTCGTGAACGGCCGCCTGCCGCAGGTCAGCTGGATCATTCCGCCGCGCCTGTACAGCGAGCATCCGGGGCCGTCCACGCCCGTGCAGGGCGGCGCCTATACCTTGCAGGTGCTGGAAGCGCTGCTCGCCGACCCCGACGTCTGGAGCGGCACCGTGTTCCTGCAGATGTACGACGAGAACGATGCGTTCTTCGACCACGCGCCGCCGCCGGCGCCGCCCGCGTTCGCGCCGGACGGCACGCGCGCGGGGCTGTCGACGATCGGCTGCGCCGACGAATGCCATCGCGACGGCAGGCTGTACGGCCTCGGTCCGCGCGTGCCGATGCTCGTGATGTCCCCGTGGAGCAAGGGCGGCTGGGTGAATTCGCAGGTGTTCGACCATACGTCGATCCTGCGCTTCCTCGAAGCCCGCTTCGGCGTGATGGAGCCGAACATCAGCGCCTGGCGGCGCGCCGTCTGCGGCGACCTGACGAGCTGCTTCGACTTCGCGTCGCCCGACGCGTCGGCGCCGCGCCTGCCCGTCTATGGCACGGCGCAGGCCGACGCGGAGCGGATGCGCCAGCGCGCCACGCCCGGCATCGAGGTGCCGGCGGAGACCGCGCAGGCGGCGCCGCGCCAGGAGCCGGGCACGCGGCCGTCGCGCGCGCTGCCTTACTACCTCGAAGCGCTGGCCGAACCGCGCCCGGACGGCATCGCGCTCGCCTTCGCGAACGCGGGCACGGCCGGCGCCGTGTTCCATGTGTACGACCGCCTGCGCCTCGGCCGCATCCCGCGCCGCTACACGGTGGAGGCGGGCAAGCAGCTGGCCGACGTGTTGACCGCACCGCCCGTCGTCGCGAGCGCCGTGCCGGTCAAGGTGCCGCCGGCCGGCGCCTACGACCTGTGGATCCTCGGGCCGAACGGTTTCCATCGAGGCCTGCGCGGCACGGGCGTGCCGGCCATCCTTGTGCGGGCCATGCGCGACGGCGACCGCGTCGTGCTCGAACTGCGCAACGGCGCGGATGCCCCGCGCGAAGCGGTCCTGACGATGCTCGCGTACGCCGACCCGGCACCGCGCACGATCGCGCTGGCGGCACACGCCGTCGAACGCGTGGCGCTGCCCGGCCCGTGGTACGACGCCGTGGTGCGCAGCGGCGATGCCGCATGGCGCTTCGCCGGCCGCGTCGAGACGGGCTACGACGGCACCAGCGATCCCGCGATGACCCTCGCGTCCACTCAACCCTGGTAGCAGGAGCCAGCATGGCCGACATCCAACTGCAACACGTCCGCAAGTTCTACGACAACGGCTACCACGCCGTGAAGGATTTCAATTTGCACATCCGCGACGGCGAATTCGTCGTGTTCGTCGGGCCGTCCGGCTGCGGCAAGTCGACGACCCTGCGCATGATCGCGGGCCTCGAAGAGATCTCGGACGGCAGCCTGCAGATCGGCGGGCGCGTCGTCAACGACCTGCAGCCGAAAGAACGCGACATCGCGATGGTCTTCCAGAACTACGCGCTGTACCCGCACATGACGGTGCGCGAGAACATGGGGTTCGCCCTGAAACTCGACAAGGTGCCGAAGGGGCAGATCGCCGAGCGCGTCGACGAAGCTGCGCGCATGTTGCACCTCGACGCGCTGCTCGACCGCAAGCCGAAGGAACTGTCCGGCGGCCAGCGCCAGCGCGTGGCGCTGGGCCGCGCCATCGTGCGCAAGCCGCATGCGTTCCTGATGGACGAGCCGCTGTCCAACCTGGACGCCAAGCTGCGCGTGGAAATGCGCGCGTCGATCACGCGGCTGCACCGCAAGCTGGGCGTGACGACGGTCTATGTCACGCACGACCAGGTCGAGGCGATGACGATGGGCGACCGCATCGTCGTCATGAAGGACGGCGACATCCAGCAGGTGGCCAGTCCGCTCGAACTGTACGAGCATCCGGCCAACCGCTTCGTCGCGGGCTTCATCGGCTCGCCCGCGATGGGCTTTCTCGAAGGCCGGCTGGCGCGCGGAACGCTGGTCGGCGACGGCTTCACGCTGGCGCTGCCGGCCGCGCTGGCGGCGCATGCGGCGGCGTTCGACGGCAAGCCCGTCGCCGCCGGCATCCGGCCGGAGCACCTGGCGCTCGCGGACGACGGGATCGAGGCCGTCGTCGACGTCGTCGAAGCGCTCGGCGCGGACACGATGGTCGGCCTGCAGGTCGGCAGCCAGTCCATCGTCGCGCGGCTGGCGCCGGATGTGCGGGTGATGCCGGGCCAGCGCGTGAAGCTCGCGCCCGATCCCGCGCGCATCCACCTGTTCGACGTGGACAGCGGCGCCAACATCGGGTTGTCGGCGTCATGACGCTCGCCCTGCGCTTCCTCGCGATCGACGAAGGCCGCCAGCGCCTGCACCTGATCGACACCCGCGACGGCGCCGCCGGCTGGCAGCGCGACCTGGACCAGTATCCGCTGGCGCGCGACCTGCAGCGCATCGGCGCGGACCGCGCCCTCGTCGGCTTCGAGCGCGGCTTTGTCGAGATCGACGTCGACAGCGGCGACATCGTCCGCGTGTGCGACCGCTGGTCCGGCGTGACGGCAGCGCGCCGCCTGGACGACGGCCGCACGCTCGTCACGGGCATGAACCTGGACGGCGGAGAAAACGGCATCGACGTGCTCACACTGGACGCCGACCTGCGCGTGATCGCGACGGCGCGGCGCGAAGGCGATTACGTCCGCCTGATGCGGCCCGCGGGCGACGGCTATCTGCTGTGCACGAACGACCACATCCTCGAAACGGATGCAGCACTGCGGCCGCGCCGCAGGCTGGCCGCGCCGGGCTTCGAGCATGCGTGGATGGCCGAGCGGCTGGCCGACGGATCGACGCTCGTCGCGGCCGGCTACGGCGCGTTCATGGCGCGCTTCGATGCGGACGCGCGTCTCGTCCAGACGTTCGGCGGCAGGGACGCGGTGCCGGTGGATGTGGAACCGTTTTTCTACGCGACCTTCCAGGTGCTCGCCGACGGCCGCATCGCCGTCGCCAACTGGCAGGGACATGGGCCGGACAATGGACACAAGGGGCGGCAGCTGCTTGTGTTCGATGCGGATGGGACGCTGCTCGACACGTGGTCGGATCCCGTGCGCATTTCGTCGCTGCAGGGGTTATTGGTGCTGGCGTAAAAGCCCGCGAACCGGTAGGGTGGGCTCCCCGAGCCCACGCGTTCAACGCACGGCGGCATCGGCGCGGCGTATCCCATGCCACGTATCGTCGCGTGGGCACGGGGTGCCCACCCTACGGAACCAATGCCGTCGTTCCCGCGGCGGCGGGAACCCAAGTTCGCATCCAGAGTCGGAAAATCAGGTTACCGCCTGCGCGGGAACGACGGGTTACGCACGTTATCGATCGTCGGACCGATTCAGTGATAGACCACGTACAACACCGGCCGGTTCGCCGCCGTCGCCTCGCGCGAGCCGTAGTTCACCCACCCGTTCGCGCCGACGTTCACGGGTGAATCGACTTTAAGCGACAGCACCTTGCCCCCGCCGGCCGCCGCGACGGCCGCCGCCGTCACGTCCAGCGTGACGGCTTGTCCCGCCGCGCCGACGGCCCACGTACCGAGCACGGACGACACGCCCGGCATCGTGTTCCACGTGAGCCCGGTCTCCGTCCACGCGCTCGACGCGAGCAGCGACACGCGGTTGCTGAACGTGTTCGCGGCCCCGACGCTCGTCGGCATTAGCGCCAGCGTGGCGCCCGCAATCGTGCCGCCGATGCCGGACAGGTCGAACTTGAGCGCGGCCTGGCGCGCATAGCCCACGCCATCGTTCTTGACGACGAGCGTGTTCGCCGCGCCGAAGTTGGTGCCGGCCGCGGCGCCGTCCTGCACATACGTGTCGGCGGTGGGCGCCAGCGCGACGGTCGTTCCTTCCGCCAGCTGCACGGCGTAGCTGCGGCCGGCGGACGCGTTGACGTTCACGGTCAGCTTGATCGTGGGGTACAGCTGCGTCACCGTCACGGCCGGGTCCTTGCTGATCACCTGCCACGCGCTGCGATTGAGTTCGAGGTTGATCGTGCCCGTGTTGGCCTGCGTCGGGTCGGCGACGCCGATGTGCAGTTCCGATCCCGTGTCGCGCACGGTGACGGATGCCTTGCGGTTGCTCGTCAGGTAGGCGCCGCCGGCGTCGTTGACGGTCTTCGTCGCATCGTTCCAGAAGTTGACGCCCGTGACGCCGGCCGCCGTGTCGCGCGCGGCATGCGCATCGAGGCTGTTCTCGAGGATCGTCACCGTGGGGCTGGCCGCGAAGGCCGCCGTGCGCGCCGCCGTGTAGTTCGGCAGGATCACGTAGGCATACGATGCGTTCGTCGGCGCCGCGCCGTGGTTCAGCGCGAGGCTGAGGAAGGTGTTCGTCACTGTCGTGGCGGGGCCGCCCGTGTTGATCTGCTGCCAGCTGCCGCTGCGGGTCTCGCGCAGTCCTGCGAGGCTGACGGGGGAGGGGAACCAGTAGCCGATGTCGGTGCCGCTCACGTTGCCGGCCAGGTTCGCCCATTGCACGCTGGTCGTCGTCGCGGACCACCCGCTCGTCGTCGGCATGGACAGGCCGTTGACGGTCAGGGCGTTGTTGCCGGCCGCGTTCAGCTTGCGGTTCTCGACGATCGTCTCGACCGTGCGGCCGTCGGTGTTCGCGATGCCCGAGCCGAGCGCGATGATCTTGTCGCCGAACAGGAACCAGGACTTCTTGCCCTGCAGCGTGGAGCCGGTCACTTTCGACATCGAGAACTGCAGGCCGGCCGTCGCGTGCAGGTTGTCGACCTCCGAACCGCCGGCCCAGTTATACGTGTTCGGGTAATTGCCGAAGCTCGCCGGCGTGCCGCTGCCCGAGCCGTCCGTCGTCGTGCCGGGCAGGCGCGCCTGGTTCACCGTGGGCCAGTAGTCGCCGGAGAATTGCGTGAGGTCGTTGTTGTACACATAGGTCATGCCGGCGCCCGTCCACCAGGCCTTGATGTTCTCGCCGTTGCCGTATTCGAAGGCCGAGATGCGCGTCGAGAACAGCGACACCATGCTCGAATACCCCGCATAGCTGTGCAGCGCGCGGTCCATGCTGGCGAAGACGTGGGTCTGGATCTGCTCGGGATCGGGCGTGATGCTGCCGTCCGCGAGGATGCCTTTCAGGTTGGCGATGTCGTACAGCGACAGGCCCTTGTAGTAGTTGGCGAACGTCGTGTCGCGCTGCATCCAGTGCTTGACCGTGCCGTTGATGGCGGCGGCGTTGGCGGCCGGCGCGCCTTGCGCGAGCCGCGCCAGGGACACCGTCAGCGAGCGGCCCGCGTCGTGGTCGGTCGACGCCTGGCGCGAGATCGCGCGCCCGCGCACGGCATCCATCACGGCGCCCTGGTAGACCATCGGCTTGTAGCCGTTCGCGTACCAGTCGTAGACATTGCCCGCGTTGGCGTCCGTGACGGCCCAGGTGGACCCGTTCAGCAGGTAGTACAGGCGCGCGATGTCGGACATCAGCACGAGGCCATAGCTGCCCGTGTAGGCGACGTTCGTGTGCTGGATGAACGAGCCGTCCGCATAAAAGCCGTCGCCGCTCGTCACGTACAGGAGCGCCTGGCTGATGGCGTCGCGGCCCTGCGCGATCTTCGTGGCCGACTTGCCGATCACGCCGCGCAGCGCGACGACGGATGCCTTGTCCAGGCGGTTGGCGCCCGTCTCGACGAGCGTCGTGCCGGTGCGCCTGGTCGGGTCGGGCACGTAATAGTCGACGGCGGCGAGGTGGTTGGCGATCTGCGTGGCGGAGAGCTGGCCGTACATCAGCACCGTGATGTCGTTGAGCGCCTGCGGCGAGCCGATCTCCCAGTCCCACCAGTTGTCGTATTTCGTGATGCCGCTGCCGTAGTGGTTGGCGTTCATCCAGTCCAGCGCGGAGAGGATCGCCGTACCCAGCGCCGCGTTCCCCTGGAGCGAGGAGCCCGTCGTCGAATACGCCAGCGCCATCGCCAGCAGCCGGTTGTAGGTCTGCGTGACCGTCGTCGATTTGGTCCACGTGGCGAGGTCGCTCCACAGGTACGTGCGGCCGGACGCGGTCTGCAGCGTGTCCCAATCGCCCTGGGCGGTGCTCGTGATGGTCGCGATCTGTGCGGCGACGTCCGGGTCCGCCGTGTCGACGGCGGCACCGCCCGTGAGCTGCAGGCTCCATTTGGCGCGCAGCGTGTCGTATTCGTCGGCGGCCGCGGCTTCCAGGTGGCCGCCGCCGGACATCGATGACTGTGCGGGCGCGGCGGCGTCGTCCTGCGCGGGGCCGCCGCAGGCGCTCAAGGCAGCGGCCAGCAGCAGGAGGGGAAATCGGGTGGGCATGGCGTGGTCTCCATCGTTTGTGGTAACGTTAACGGAATGTCGCCATAAAATGATAGCCGAGCAGTTTGCATGCCCGGCCATGATATTTTTAAATCGTGGGTGGATGTGTTATGGCGTGATACGGCGGCTCAGTCGTCGAAGTCCTCGGCGAGGTTCTTCCAGCCGCGGCTCTTGGCGAACGGGGCGAATTCCTCGGGCGCCTCGAGCACGATGAGGCGGCTCTCCTGCAGGCCGGGATCGCTGTGGCCGAAGTCCGGCCCCTTGTACCCGACGGCGCGCAGGCGGTCGATGATCTGGCGTACCAGTACGGTATCCTTGTACGCGCCGGGTTCGAGCCGGGCCTTGAATTCCACGTACACGTCGATGATCCCGTAGCCCTCGTCGAAAATGCGGATCGCCTTGACGTCGAGGGTACGGCCCTGGCTGTCCCGGGCCTGGAATGGGCCGGACAGTTCAATGTCGGAATCGGTAGTCATGGAGGGAGCATACCATTCCTGGATTTTTTTTCGCAGCCCTGTCGATTTCGCGCGCGGCCGTTCGTCGTCAGGATGCAGGACCCGTCATCCAACCACTTTCCACACGAGGACATCATGAACAAGCAGATCATCTTCAACCTGCCGGTCAAGGACCTGGACCAATCCAAAGCGTTCTTTGCCGCACTGGGCTTCGGCTTCAACCCGCGCTTCAGCAACGAGAGCGCGACGTTCATGGACGTCGTGGACGACACGGTCCACGTCATGCTGATGACCGAAGCCTTCTTCAGCTCCTTCACCAACCGGCCCGCCGTGCGGGCGAAGGAGGCCAACGAGGTGATCATCTGCCTGAGCTGCGAGAGCCGGGACGAAGTGGACAGCCTGATCGCGAAGGCCACCGCCGCCGGCGCGCGCATCCCGCATCCGCCCGAAGACCACGGCTTCATGTACGACCAGGGCTTCGAGGACCTCGACGGCCATTTGTGGAATCTCGTCTGGATGGCGCCGCAGGGCTGAGCGGGCCGGAATGGTAGGATAGCGGTCCGCGCATCAACCAGAGGTAGCCATGACCGTATTCGCCATGCCCGTATTCGACGCCACCGTCATCTACGACGGCAAGGAGCTCTTCAAGGGCCGGGGTGCCGCGAGCATGTGGGCCGAAAAGCTCGCCAAGGAAATCGAAACCGCCGTCACCGTCGAGAAGATCGGCACCGGCTGGGCGTTGTGCGCCCGGCTGGACGGCGCCGACTGCCGCTGGGGCATCCTGGGCCAGCGGCTCAAGCGGCTGGACTGAATGGCCGCGCTGACGGTATCGAGGATCCTGCACGCGGGCTACGTGTTCGAATGCGGCGGCGCGCGCATCGCGTTCGACACCATCTTCGAAAACCCGTTCAGCCGCAACTGCCACGCGTTTCCGGACGTGCGCTTCGACGTCGGCCTGATCCGGCGCCAGCGCTTCGATGCCGTGTTCATCTCGCACTTCCACGACGACCACTGCTCGCTCGAGAGCCTGGACCTGCTGGACCGCGCGACGCCGCTCTACCTCTACTGCCTGTTCGACGACCTGTTCGACATGGTGCGCCAGCTGGGTTTTACCAGCGTGCACGCGCTGCGCCTGGACCAGCCGGTGGACGTCGGCCCGTTCCGGGTCGTGCCGCGCGAAGCGATGGATGCCGACGTGGACTCGATGTTCCAGGTCCGGGCCGCGGGACTGAATGTATTGAATGTGGTCGACTCCTGGATCGACGATGCGACGCTCGCGCGCCTCGTCGACGAGGCACCCTGGGACCTCGTGCTGTGGCCATTCCAGACCATGCGCGAACTCGAGGTGCTGGCGCCAACGCGCCACGCGCCCGCGCCGCCCGCGCTGCCGGACGACGCGCTGGACCAGCTGCGCGCGCTGGCGCCGCGCTATGTCGTGCCGAGTTCCTGCCAGTTCGCGCTCGAGCCGTGGTCGTGGTACAACCGCGCCTTCTTCCCGATCTCGTATGCCCGGTTCGCGCAGGAGGTCGGGGCGGCGCTGCCGCAGGCGCGGGTGGTGCGCATGGACCCCGGCGTGTCGATGCGGCTCGATGCCGACGGCTTGCATCCGGCGCCGCCGCTGGACTGGGTCATCCCGGTCGGCGACCAGGACGTCGACTACGTCTACGAAGGCAATGCGGACGCACCGCCCACGAGCGACGTCGCCCGCCATTTCCCGGCACTGACGGCAGCGCAGTGGACGCGCGTGCTGGACTACTGCCGCACCGGCGTGCCGGAGAAATATGCCGGCCTTGACGCCGCCGGCGAGTATTTCGACAGTCCCCGCATCTGGCAATTGTCGGTCCACGATCACGCGGGCGAGGTCACGCGCTTCCGCTACCGCCTGGACGGCAGCCACGCAACGCCGGTCGACGCCGCGGGCGGTCCGCTCGGCTGGGCCACCGACGTTCCCGCCGCGAAGCTGTACGCGGCGCTGGCCCTTGGCGAGTCGCTGACGTCGATGTACATGCGGATCAACGATGCCGTATTCGATGCCGGCACCGAGCGCGAACTGGCGGAGGCCGACGTGGTCGACGATCCGCTGATCCGCTGCCTGTTCAGCGACGGCTTCGGCGCCTACCAGCGCGCGCAGTTGCGGCGCCTGCTAGGCCTTACAGACTGAAACGTCTCTTACAGCGGCACCGACAGCTTTTCCCACCCTGACCTGACACACTGTGGCCATGCGTACAGACCGCGCCGGGCCGGCGCGGTAGCATCCGTCATCATTCGATCAGGAGAGAACAATGAACATCAACGTACCTGTCATGCGCATTGCCGCCATCCTCGCGCTGACCGCCGCGTCGGCGTCCGCGTTCGCGCAGAGCGCCGAATATCGCCGTGGCTACGACGACGGTTACGCGGCCGGCCAGCGCGATGCGCGCGGCGACCGCGGTCCGCATCGCGGCTGGCCCCGCGTGTTCATCGAAGACGCGGAATATGGCGCGCACGGCGCGGCGTGCGATGCGCGCCGGGCGGTGCGCGCTGAAATCGAGCGCAACCACGGCAACGTCCTGGCCGGCAACCAGCTGTGCGGCGATCCGGCGCATGGCCAGCCCAAGCGGCTGAGGATCGTCTATCGCTGCGGCGACAGCGAGGCGGTGAGGGTGGTCGCGCGCGAGAACGAGACGCTGCAGCTGAGCTGCCGGCACTGAACGGCTGAGTCTTCCTGGCCGTCGATGGCGCGGCGCGTCGACGTCAAAGTCCGACGCCCCATTGCTCGACGGTCACTTTCGACACGCGTTTTTCCGGCGTCGTGTCGACGAGAATGGCGACGTCATAGTGCGTGATAACGGATTGCGCCACGTCGTGTTCGACCGCGTAGCGTTTGAATCCCGTCCCGTTGTTCACACAGCAGACGAGCTGAAGGCCTCGGTCGGTAAAGAACTTCTCGGCAACGTCGAGCGACGTGCCCGCCGGCAGATGGCTGGCCGTCTCCGAACGCCAATAGTCGGCGCGTTCGGCCGCTTTGTGGTGGGCGCAGCCGGACAGCACGAGTGCGGCTGCCATGATGCATAGATTACGAATCATTCTTCATCCTTTCGATGTGTGCACGCCTGCTCTGGAATCCAGCTTTCTTCCTCATCCTGTTGGTCCACTTTCCAATGCAATGCATTGTCAACGGTACGTAGCGCGGCTGTCTTACCGTCGGTCTTGCCCGTCATTGGCGCATGCCTTTGGTGGCGGACTACAAAAGGGCTTCATATGACGCGGGCCACCGAGGCAATCAGGATCGCCGCCGGCACGAGCAGTGCTTGTGCCGCCACCGTGCCTGCCAATCGGCTTCCTACCAGCCAGACGACGGCCTTCCTGAACTGCCCCTCCGTCACCTTTCCTTCGACGACATCGTCGGTCATCCCGGACATGTGCGGGTCAATGAACATCGCCATCATGATCGTGGCGCCGCCGTTGACGATCGACGAGAGCGTGCTCGAGGTGACCCGAACCGATGGATCGAGGACGCCTGCATAAAGCGAAGCAAACACGCCGACCGTCCAGAGCGCCGTAGCGCCGACATTCAGGAGCGTGATCCGGCGTGAAACGCCATGTCCCGACCGGATCTCGGTGACGTTTCGCGCGGCAGGCACGGTAGCGACGTCCCGGACGTAAGAAAGACCGCCTTTAAAGAAACTGTGAAGGATCAGCTTGGGAATCGAGCGATAGACCTGGAAATGCAGCACGGCGCGGCAGAACACCCGCTGGAACGTCGGAATCAGCAGCGCACCCGCGACCGTCGCCAGGCTTGCCGACACCATCAACCAGCGAAAATCGCCCAGCAGCGTGCCGGTTGCGAGAGCGTTCAGGTTGGTCTCGACGCGCTTTGCCAGGAATGGACCAAGAAAGGAATTCGAGGTTCGGGACACGAGCATAAGAATGCTGAATAGCGCCATGGACACCGCGATCCGCTTCGTCCGTACGCCGGCAATCCGTACCGAGTAGGCGAGTGTGCCGATCAGGTGGATGACGAACGTGAGAAAGCAGATGAGGAAAAGTTGTTTGTCCATGTCTTAGTCTGTGGCGGGGAACGTAAGCCGCATCTCCATGGCAATCTTGGTTGTGAATGGACGCACGGCAGCATCGCTTTTGAACAGTAATAATTCATGCTACTTCTGGATTGGCGTCCAACCGAGTTCCGCATCGGACAGCAAACGCAGTGTGATCAACTTGTTGCTGCCACGGACAGTGGTAATGGTGTGGCCGCGCTTTTCGTTGACAACCCGCGTGAAGAACTCCTGTTCGGTAATGGGTTGAGACTTCTCGTCGAGGTAGATCGCCTTTTCGTACTGTGCGATGAGGCTCTGCTTCCAGGTTTCCATGTCAGCCATCGTCGGATGCGATGTCTCTGCGGCACGAGCAGCCGTCAGGGACCAAAAGAGGAAAGCGAAAACTAGAAACAGGTGCTTCATCAATCAAGTCCCAGGTTGTTTGCGTCGTCGAGATGTCCGTGATCCATGCTGGGCAAGCTCAGCCCAGCGGCGACGCGTCCACGCTTCAGTTCAGCGCTGCTCTTCGCCAGGTTGAGACCACGCGACCGCCCGGTAACGGCCAAGCTTAGCAGAGTCATGCGGTCAAAAAAGGCGCGCTTTCTCACGCCTGGCTCGTTTGTCTTCCTGCCGACTCCAGCGATTTACCCAGCATGGCAAATTGGCGATCCGGAAAACTCGCGAATCGTCACAGCCGTCTGCTACGGACTTTTCTTTTCGGTCCGTACCAACGCAGCGACATGCTCGAGCCGGCAGTTGTCGAGCAACGTCGTCGTCACATCGACCGGACCGTACCATTTATATACGCCGACAAAGCCGCCGGTGCGCAGGATCCACGCCTTCTTCCTGACGGTATCGAACAGGACCGAATGATGAAAGCCGTCGATGACGTGACTGGTATCCGGAATCGCGATCCGGACCAGGGATTCCCCGGCGGCCGCATCCGGCGCGTGCGCGGCCGGGATCTCGACCGTGAAGCCGGAATAGGAAATGCCGTAGCGTTCGACCAGTGCGTCCGTCATCGGGCATGCCGATGCATGGGTCGATAAACACATCGCGGTCACTGCGCACGCTAAAAATTTCATTGCTCGTCCATCCTGCACGCCAGCCAACGTACCGTAATCTTCATCATTGTGTGGAATCCTTTTACACCGTTTTTGGCACATGCAGCGCAATACCCAGCTCGCGATAAGGCCGCAGCAACGCCTCATCGGTCCCCGCCGGCACCACGATCCCGCTGATCTCGGAAAGCCCGACGATGCGATACGGCGACGCCGTCGCCAGCTTCTCCGACGACGCCAGCACGATCGTCTCGGCCGCCGCGTGGCACAGCGCGCGCTTGATGCACGCTTCCTCGTAATCCCCGGTCGACAGCCCGCTGTCCGGATGCACGCTCGTCACGCCCATGAAATAGGTGTCGGCGCGGATCTGCGCGATGGCTTCCAGCGTCGCCGCGCCCACGCCCACGGCCGAGTGCCGGAACAGGCGGCCGCCGAGCATGATGACGTCGATGTCCGGATGGTCCATCAACGCCATCGCGATCGACGGGCTGTGCGTGACGACGGTCGCGCGCAGGTGGCGCGGCAATGCGCGCACGAGCTGGGCGCAGGTGGTGCCGCCGTCGACGAACACGACCTGGCCCGGCTGCACCAGCGCGGCGGCGGTGCGGCCGATGGCCGCCTTGTCGTCCGTGGCGATGCCATGGCGCGTGGCGAAGTCCGCCAGCGCCGGACTCGTGGGCAAGGCGCCGCCGTGCACCCGCTGCAGCAGGCCTTCCTTCGCCAGTTCGCGCAGGTCGCGCCGGATCGTGTCTTCCGACACGTTCAACGCCGCGCTCATCGCCGTGGCGACGATCCGGCCGTCGCGCCGCAGGGCGTCCATCAGATACTGTTTTCGCTGGCTCGTCAGCATGCGTCCCTTTCGCCGTGCTTGACTGTGCACGATATTGCACGATAGTTTACACGAACTTCAATATCAGGAGAATATCGTGCAGGATCAAGTGGAAATCAGGCAGGTCGAGCTGCTGTCGGACGACTGGGGCGTGCTGAAAAAGACGACGTTCGCGCTGCGCACGCAGGACGGCGGCTGGGACGTGCAGACCCGCGAGACATATGACCGCGGCAACGGCGCGACGCTCTTGCTGGTCAACCGTGCGCGCCGTACCGTCGTGCTGACGCGGCAGTTCCGCCTGCCGGCCCATGTGAACGGGCACGACGGCTTCCTCGTCGAGGCGGCGGCCGGCCTGCTCGACGGCGCGAGTCCGGAAGCGCGCATCCGCGCCGAGGTCGAGGAGGAAACGGGCTATCGCGTCGGCACCGTGCGCCGCCTGTGGGATGCGTTCATGAGTCCCGGCAGCGTGACGGAGCGCCTGCACTTCTTCGTCGCCGAGTACGAGGCGCGCGACCGCATCGGGCCGGGCGGCGGCGTGGCGGAAGAGGGCGAACGGCTGGACGTGCTGGAGCTCGACATCGACGCGGCGCTGGCCATGATCGGCACGGGCATCGTCGACGGCAAGACGATCATGCTGCTGCAGTACGCGCAGCTGCACCTGTTCGCGCCGCGCGGGATGATGATCCTGGTCGCGGGGCCGTACCGCTCCGGCACGGACGGCGATCCGGCGCGCATCGCGCACAACGTGGCGGCGATGGAGGCGTGCGTGATGCCGCTGTACGAGGCCGGGCACCTGCCCGTGCTGGGCGAATGGCTGGCGCTGCCGATGGTCCGCGTGGCGGGTTCGCAGCAGCCGGGCGACGCCATATTCGACGCGATGTTCCATCCACATGCGCAGCGTTTGCTGGAACGTTGCGACGCGGTGCTGCGCATCGGCGGCGCGTCGGCGGGCGCGGACCTGATGGTAGCGACGGCGAAGCGGCTGGGCAAGCGCGTGTATGCGGCGCTGGACGAGATCCCCCGCGCGTCCGTTCAGAACGGCGTGTAATCGGCTTCCGCGGCGTTGTAGACGAGGACCTTGCCCGACGCATTGACCTGGTAGCGGTCGCGCACCGGCGCGACGTCCGGATCGCCGCCGCAGCGCTGGTCGTGGATTTCACGGGCGGCGAATTCCCATCGGTCTGCCGTGGCGTTGGCCGGGGTATCGTTCTCGTTCATGAACGTCAGGCAGTCGAGATCCTTCACGCGATGCGCCTTCAACTGCGCGACGAGCAGGTCCAGCGACTGCCGTTCCGAAATCTGCCCGGGCGCGGCGGCATGGCGCGCCGGCGTGTCCGGGGACGTGCGCGAACAGCCGGCCGACAGGACGGCCAGAACGAACAACGGCGCAGACAGGATGCGCAACACGAATGACATCGCCCGTCAGCGCCGCAGCTGCGCCACGAGCCCCAGCGCGCCGCGCGCCATCTTCCACACCGACAGCGCCGACGTGGCGACGCCGGCCAGGCGCTTGCGGCGCATGAGGACGAGTCCCAGCACGGCGCCGGCCGCACCCAGCACGAGCTTGCGGTTGGCGGCGACGTAGCCGGCCAGCGGATTGCCGGCCAGCGCTTTCGAAGGGCGCAGCGCGTCCAGCTCGTAGGCCAGGCCCACGCGCTGTTCCGCGCATTGCTCGATCAGCGCGGCGCGGCGTGCGGTGAGTTCGGACTTATTCATCGGCCGCTCCCGCGTGGTGTGCCGTGTGTTGGGCTGCCCCGTGGCGCAGGTAATCGATGTCGTTGCGCAGCTCGGCCAGGGTGGCGGACAGCAGCGGCGCCTCCGCGTTCATGCTGGCGCGCACCTTCAGCACGATGATGGCGGCCAGCGCGCCGAACAGGACGGCCATGCCGCCGACGGCTTGCAGGCGGTAGGTGTCCCAGAAGACGGCGATGACGAACAGCGCGGCCAGCAGCAGGGCGCCGGCGGCCAGGAACACGGCCAGCAGGGTCCACGCGAGGTGGCCCAGCAGGCGGCGTGCGTCTTCCTGGAATTCGACGGCGGCCAGTTCCAGGCGCGTGCCGGCCATGGCGACGAGTGTCGCCCCGATGCGGCCGGCCGTCGCGAAGAACGTCATTATTTACGGGCGATCAGCATGCCGATCACGACACCGACCGCGGTGCCGAGGCCGACTGCCTTCCACGGGTTTTCCTTGACGTATTCGTCGGTGGCCTTGGCGGCGACCTTGGCTTTTTCGACCGCGGCTTCTTCCAGGCGGATGATGTCGTCCTTGGCCTTGACGAGGGTGCGCTCGAACTTGGCCTTGGCGACCTTGAACTCTTCGCCCGTCAGGTGGCCGCTGTGGCGCAGCCAGGCTTCCGCGTCCTGGATGACGGTCTTCAGGTCGGACAGCAGCTGGTCGCGGGCGCCGGTCTGGGTCGGGATTTTTTCCATCATGGGTGAACCTCTCGTTATCGATTATGTTACGGACAATATTATCCTAATGCATAGTCTAGCGCGACGCCAGCGAACACGGCCGCACCCAACCAGTTGTTTTGGTTGAACGCGGCGAAGCATTGCATGCGGTCGCGCCCGCGGATCAGGGTGTAGTGGTAGACGGCCATCCCGGCAGCGACCGCGATGCCCGCCACGAACCACCAGCGCAGGCCCAGCATCCAGCCGCACGCCAGATCGATGCCGAGCGCCGCCGCATAGCACACCATGATGGCGAAGACGTCGTAGCGGCCGAACGTGATGGCCGACGTGCGGATGCCGATGATCAGGTCGTCGTCGCGGTCGACCATCGCGTATTCCGTGTCGTACGCGACCGACCAGAACACGTTCGCGGCCAGCAGCCACCACGCGACTGCCGGCACCTGGTCTTGCACGGCGGCGAAGGCCATCGGGATGCCGAAGCCGAACGCGATGCCGAGGTAGGCCTGCGGGATCGCGAAGAAGCGCTTGAAATACGGATAGCTGCCGGCCACGATCACGGCCACGACGGACAGTTCCTTCGTCAGCGTGTTCAGCGGCAGGATCAGCAGGAACGAGACGATCGCGAGCACGGCCGCCACCATCAGCGCTTCCCAGCCCTTGATGCGGCCGCTGGTGAGCGGACGGTCGACGGTGCGCTTGACGTGGCGGTCGAAGTCGCGGTCGGCGTAATCGTTGATCGCGCAGCCGCTCGATCGCATCAGCGCCGTGCCGACGATGAAGATGACGAGATACAGCGGATCGGGATGCCCGCCCGACGCCATCCACAACGCCCACAGCGTGGGCCACAACAGCAGCAGGATGCCGATCGGCTTGTGGGCCCGGACCAGGCGGAAATACAGCGCCAGCTTGTTCATGTCGTTCGAATTGAATAATTGAGTATCTGCAAGGTCAGGATTGTAGCCTGTCGGGGCGCGCCCGGCAGTACGGCGCCGATCGGGTGAACTCGGCGCGCGTCCGGAAACCGGTACGTAGACGATGCACAAGGCATGGCGCACGCGGGCGCTCTACGATCCGGTCTTTCGACTAAGGAGACCTCGTATGCAGTTCGCAATCATGGTGGTGCTGGCCGGAATCGGACTCGGCTGTTGTACGCTCGCGGACGCCGCCGGCCAGGCGGAGCAGGGGGAATGGACGGAGGCGCAGTCGCTGCGCGAGCTCCCCGCCGGCATCCAGGCGCTGCTGGGCGTGGGACTCGGCGCGGACGGCATCGCCGACCGGGGCGAGGATTTCAACGAAGGCGACCTCCGCGCCGACAACATGCCGACGCGCCGCTTCGCGCTCGGCATCGTCAACGGCGACACCGCCCTGGTGGCCGTGGAGCAGGGCGGCCGCGCCTATACCGTGCGCGCCGTGGAATTCAGGCAGGCCGGCACGACGTGGGACGCGGTGCGCTGCGCGTCGATGAACGAATTGCCGCGCCGCGGCGCCGAACTGGCCGACGCCTTTACCGGTCGCCATGCCGGGCATCCCGGGCCGTGCCGCGATTTCGGCATGCGGATCGCCCAGCCGGCCGGCGTATCCGCATTGCCGGCCGCCCCGGCGCGCGTCAGGCTGCGGCCTGGAGCGTGACCATCTCGACGCCGGGCAGCCCGCAGTCGGCGACGGCCTTCACGACGGCATCGATGGCGGCGCGGCGCGTAAAACTCTTGCGCCACACGATCGCGACGCGGCGCGACGGCGCCGGGTCCTGGAACGGGACGAAGGTCAGCATGCCGTGCGGGTCCTTCATGTCCGGCACGGATGCGCGCGGCAGCACGGTCAGGCCGATGCCGCTCGCGACCATGTGGCGGATCGTCTCCAGCGACGAGCCTTCGAACGTGCGCTGCATGCCGTTACCCGGCGCCGAAGAGAAGCGCGCCATCTCCGGGCAGACTTCCAGCACCTGGTCGCGGAAGCAGTGGCCGGTGCCCAGCAGCAGCATCGTCTCGCTCTTGAGGTCTTCGGCCGAGATGTCCGCGCGCGTGGCCCACGGATGGTGCTTCGGCATGGCGACGACGAACGGTTCGTCGTACAGCGGCTGCACGGCCATGCCGTGTTCCGGCAGCGGCAGGGCCATGATGGCGGCGTCCAGCTCGCCCTGGCGCAGCAGGTCGAGCAGTTTTACCGTGAAATTCTCTTGCAGCACGAGCGGCATCTGCGGCACGTGCTCGATGAGGTTTTTCACGAGCGGCGGCAGCAGGTAGGGGCCGACCGTGTAGATCACGCCCAGGCGCAGCGGGCCGGACAGCGGGTCCTTGTTCTGCTTGGCCAATTCCTTGATGGCAGCCGTCTGCTCGAGCACGCGCTCGGCCTGCGCCACGATCTGCGCGCCCAGCGGCGTCACGGACACTTCCGAGCCGCCCCGTTCGAACAGGGTCACGCCGAGTTCGTCCTCGAGCTTCTTGATGGCGACCGACAGCGTCGGCTGGGCAACGAAACAGGCTTCGGCCGCATGCCCGAAATGCCGGGCGCGCGCGACGGCGACGATGTACTTCAGTTCGGTCAGTGTCATGGGTTCTTTCTTACCAGCCGTGTTCTGGAAGACACGTTTGCCCAGGTTTTAGGCAGTCTGGCACTATTTTACCGGTAAAGCCATGGATATAATGGCCGGGCTGGCGATGTTGCCTGGCGTTAATAAAGAGGCATCCATGTCTTCGACCTTCGGCCCGGCGGAAGCCCAGGCCTATATGCACAAGCTGCTCACGGTGATGCACCACCAGGGCGGCTCCGACCTGTTCATCTCGGCCGATTTCCCGCCCAGCATGAAGCACCAGGGCGCGATGAAACCCTTGAGCAACCAGCGCCTGACGGGCGACGTCACGCGTGCGCTCGCCTTGGCGCTGATGAACGAGCGGCAACGCACCGAGTTCGAGGCCGAGATGGAGTGCAATTTCGCCATTTCCCTGCCCGGCGTGTGCCGTTTCCGCGTGAACGTGTTCGTGCAGCAGCAGAGCGTGAGCATGGTGGTGCGCACGATCGCGTCGGAAATCCCGAATTTCGAAAAACTCGACCTGCCCGAGGTGTTGAAGGACGTCGTCATGACCAAGCGAGGGCTCGTCCTCGTCGTCGGCGGCACGGGGTCCGGCAAGTCGACGACGCTGGCGGCGATGATCGATTACCGCAACAGCAATTCGGCCGGCCACATCATCACGGTCGAGGACCCGGTCGAATACGTCCACAAGAACAAGAGCTGCCTCATCACGCACCGCGAGGTCGGCGTCGACACGCTGTCCTGGCACAACGCGCTGAAGAACACGCTGCGCCAGGCGCCGGACGTGATCCTGATCGGTGAGATCCGCGACACGGAAACGATGGAACATGCCATCGCGTTCGCCGAAACGGGCCACCTGTGCCTGGGGACGCTGCACGCGAACAACGCCAACCAGACGATGGACCGCATCATCAACTTCTTCCCGGAAGAACGGCGCAACCAGTTGCTGATGGACCTGTCGTCGAACCTGCGCGCCATCGTGTCGCAGCGCCTGGTCCGCACGGAAGACGGCAAGGGCCGCAAGGCCGCCATCGAAATCCTGCTGAACACGCCGACGATCGGCGAGATGATCCTGAAAGGCAATTTCCAGAGCATCAAGGAGATCATGCACAAGTCGCGCGAACTGGGCATGTGCACGTTCGACCAGGCCTTGTTCGAGCTCTACAACAAGGGCTTCATCAGCTACGACGAAGCGATCCGCAACGCCGATTCCGCGAACGGCCTGCGCCTGCAGATCAAGCTGTCGGGCGAGCGCAAGGCGCCTGGCGAGGGCGGCGCCGCCGCGAAGCCCGCCGAGCTGTCGATGCTGATGGACGAGCCGGAAGAGGAACCGCCGGCCGCGGGGTAGAATGCACGTCATGTCTACCTTCGAACAAAAACTCTGCACCCGCGCCACCCTGCCGCAACGCATCGCCGACCTGCCGAAACCCGTCGTGCTGACGAACGGCGTGTTCGACATCCTGCACCGCGGCCACGTCACGTATCTGGCGCAGGCACGCGCGCTGGGCGCGTCGCTGGTCGTCGCGGTCAACACGGACGCGTCCGTGAAGCGGCTCGGTAAAGGCGACGACCGTCCGCTCAACACGCTGGCCGACCGCATGGCCGTACTGGCCGCGCTGGAATCCGTCAGCCTCGTCGTCGAATTCGACGAGGACACGGCGCTGGAAGTGGTCCAGGAAGCCCGGCCCGACATCTACGCCAAGGGCGGCGACTACGTCATGAGCGCCATCCCGGAAGGCAAGGCGGTGCTTGCCTACGGCGGCAAGGCCGTCGCCATCGATTTCGCGCACGACCGCTCGACGACCAAGCTCGTCGCGAAGATCCGCCAGTTCGGCTGACCTCCCGGCATCAAGCCCCGCCCGCGAACCCGTTCTGGCGCCACGCCTCGTAGACGACGACGGCCACGGTGTTCGACAGGTTCAGGCTGCGGTTGCCCGGCATCATCGGCAAGCGGATGCGCTGGGCCGGCGCGAACGATTCGCGCAGTGCCGGGTCGAGGCCGCGCGATTCCGCGCCGAACACGAACACGTCGCCCGGACGGAACGCGCAATCCGCGAACGGCGACGAGCCGTGCGTCGTCATGGCGAACATCCGGGTCGAGTCCGGCCTGGCGTCCGCCAGGAAGGCGTCCCAGTTCTTGTGGACCTTCATCGTGGCGTAATCGTGGTAGTCGAGGCCGGCGCGGCGCATCTTGGCGTCGTCCAGCGGAAAGCCGAGCGGCTCGATCAGGTGCAGCTGCGCCCCCGTGTTCGCGCACAGGCGGATGATGTTGCCCGTGTTGGGTGGGATCTCGGGTTCGACCAATACGACGTGAAACAATTGATTCTCCTTGAGTTACGGATGGGGCGGCGTGCGCGCGAACACGAAGTTCGTCACGCGCGCCGCGCCGAAGCGCTTGAACGTGGCCGCCAGTTCGCCCAGCGTGTGGCCGCTCGTCATGACGTCGTCGACGAGGCCGACGTGGCGTCCTTCGACGAGGTCCGGGTCGGCCACGGCGAACGCGTCGCGCACGTTGCGCGCCCGCGCGTCCGGCGCGACGCCCGACTGCGCGTGTGTGTCGAGCGTGCGCAGCGCCAGCGCCGGATGACATGCTACCCCGAGCGCCGCCGCCAGTGGCCGCGCGATTTCCAATGCCTGGTTGAAGCCGCGCTCGACCAGCCGGGCCGGTCCCAGCGGCACCGGGCACAGCAGGTCGGGCAGCGGCAGGCCGGGCCGGGCCAGCACGGCGTCGCGGATCCGGCGCGCGAACCACGGCGCGAGCGCGAGGCGGGCGCCGAATTTTAATTGAAGGACGAGCTGGTCGAGCGGAATCGCGTAATCGACGGCCGCGACGGTGGCGTCGAAGGCGGGTGGTTCGCGGAGGCAAGAGCCGCAGATCAAGGTCGCAACCCGATCAACGTCGTCCCCGCGCAGGCGGGGACTCAATTCTTCATGCGTACCCGGCGGCACAAACTTGGGCCCCCGCCTGCGCGGGGGCGACGGTATGTCTGCAGCATGCGTACCCGACTGCGCGAACTTGGGCCCCCGCCTGCGCGGGGGCGACGGTATGTCTGCAGCATGCGTACCCGGCTGCGCGAACTTGGGCCCCCGCCTGCGCGGGGGCGACGGTATGTCTGCAGCATGCGTACCCGGCTGCGCGAACTTGGGCCCCCGCCTGCGCGGGGGCGACGGGGTTTCTGCTGGTCGATCCATTGGTAGAGGATTCCCGCATTGCCCGCAGCGCACCGTCCGCGGCTGCGCATACGCGTCCCGGCACGCCGCGCACACGACGTCGTCGCAGCCGCCCCCGCACAGGGCGCAGACGGACGGCATCAGCACGCGCAGCAATGCGCGTGGCCAATGTCGCAGGGATGGATAACGGGTCGTCATCGTGATTTCTACCCATCATGTACACTGCCGCCATTATCCCATTCACCAGCAGTCGACAATGGTTTCGCCCCAAGCCCCCTCCAAGATGAGCGCCCCGATCGATCCGGTCCGTGTGCGCCAGCTGTTCGCCGACCCCGCCCGGGTCGCTCCCTCCGATTTCCTGCGGCGCGAGATCGCCCGTCGCATGTTCGACCGCCTCACGCTCGTCAAGACGGCGCCGCGCCAGGTGCTGGACGCCGGCTGCGGCACGGGCGTCGACATCGCCGAACTGCAAAAGCGCTATCCGGCCGCGCAAGTGCTGGGCCTGGATGCGGTGCCGGCCATGCTGGCGGCCGCCGGGGCCGCGCAGGCGCCGCGGTCGCTGCTCAGCCGTTTGCTCCCGGCCAAAGCCGGCATCGATCTCGTTTGCGGCGACTTCGGCAACCTGCCGTTCGGGCCGAACTCGCTCGACCTGGTCTGGTCGAACCTGGCATTGCACTGGCATCCCCAGCCCGACCGCGTGTTCGCCGAATGGCGCCGCGTCCTGCGCGTGGAAGGGTTGCTGATGTTCTCGAATTTCGGTCCGGACACGTTCCGTGAATTGCGCACGGCGTTCGCGGCGATGGACGAGACCCCGCACACGCTGCCCTTCGTCGATATGCACGACTTCGGCGACCAGCTCGTGGAAGCGGGGTTCACGACCCCCGTCATGGACATGGAACAGATCACGGTCACCTACGACAGCGCGGATAAATTGCTGGCCGACGTGCGCGCGTTCGGCGGCAATCCGCTGGCCACGCGCCACCGCGGCCTCGTCGGCCGGGCGGCGTGGCAGCGCATGCGCGACGCGCTCGAGGCGGGGCGCCGCGCGGACGGCAAGCTGGGGCTGACGTTCGAGGTCATCTACGGCCACGCATTCCGGCCGGCACCCAAAACGACGGCCGCCGGCGAGGCGATCATCCGGTTCCAGCCGCCCAAGCCGCGTTGAGCCTCGTCGGAACCGGCGTGCCGCGTTCCCGGCGCCCGCATGCAGCGTGTATACGATCGCGGTAATTTTCCTTGAATAAAAATTACCTGTTTCAGTATAATCAAAGACACTTTTTTCGACTGGATCAAAAAAGCGCTAAAAATTTAAGCACAAAAGCGTAAGGTCGAAGGGCATTTCGATAAATCGTCTCCAGGTTTATCGACGTGCCCGAAGGTTGGAGCATCACCCGGGGAGATCGGACAGCGTATCCGGTGTCCCCCGCAAGCAAGGTTAGAAGTCATCGCCCATCCAGGGAGCCAGACGGTTCCCGGCCGGGCGGTGTCGAGTCCCGAAGCGTCCGCCGGCGCGACGGGAAGTGGTTGCGTTTAGTTTAAAAAGGATTTCGGAACGGAAGTTGTCTTCCGTGGCCTCCTCCATGGTCACCCATAGGAGGGTCGCTTCCGTTCAAGAAATTTCTCTTCTAAAGGTGGTTGGGGACAACATGACATATGCAAAACGATTCAAAGCGTTGATGCCCGGTCTCGCGTTAGCGGTGGCCAGCATCCCGGTATTTGCGGAGCCCGGGCCCGTCGTGACCGGACGTCCGGAAGCGCTTCAGCTGAACCTGCAGCAGCCCGTCACGGGCATCGCAGCCTATATCTACAGCCTGCACAACTGGATGATGATCGTCTGCCTGATCATCTTCCTCGCCGTCTTCGGCGTCATGTTCTACTCGGTGTTCAAGCACCGCAAATCCCTCGGCCACAAAGCGGCCACCTTCCACGAATCCACGACGGTCGAAATCGCCTGGACCATCATACCGTTCCTGATCGTCATCGGCATGGCCCTGCCGGCCACGCACGCCGTCGTGCAGATGAAGGATACGTCGAACGCCGATCTCACGGTCAAGGTCACCGGCATGCAGTGGAAATGGGGTTACGACTACCTGAAGGGCGAGGGCGAAGGCGTCTCGTTCCTGTCGAACCTGGCCACGCCGCGCACCCAGGTGGGCGAACCGGGCATCGCGCCGACCGAGAAGCGCACCGAAAACTACCTGCTCGAGGTCGACAATCCCCTCGTCGTCCCGGTCGGCAAGAAGGTCCGCCTCGTGCTGACCGCCAACGACGTGATCCACTCCTGGACCATTCCGGCCTTCGCCGTCAAGCAGGACGCCATCCCCGGCTTCGTGCGCGACACGTGGTTCAAGGCCGAACAGATCGGCACGTACCGCGGCAGCTGCGTCGAGCTGTGCGGCAAGGACCACGCCTTCATGCCGATCGTCGTGAAGGTCGTCTCGGCCGACGACTACACCGCGTGGGTCAACGGCGAGAAGAAACGCATGGCCGCGCTGTCCGACGACCCGAACAAGGTCTGGACCATCGACGAGCTCAAGACGAAAGGCGAAAAAGTCTTTGCGTCCAACTGCGTGGCCTGCCACCAGGCCAGCGGCCAGGGCATCCCTGGCGCGTTCGCCCCGCTGGTCGGTTCGCCGGTCGTGCTGGGTCCGAAGGCCGCACAGATCGACGTGCTGCTGAACGGTAAGCACAGCGGCAAGTATCCGTCGGCGATGCCGTCTTGGAAGCAATTGTCGGATTCCGAGATCGCTTCCGTCATCACCTTTACCCGCAACAACTGGACCAACAAGGCCGACGAAAACATCGTCCAGCCGTCCGAGGTCCTGGCTGCGCGCGGCAAATAAGGCAGACAAGGCTCAACACGCGTTTGGATTCAAGGGACCGGGCCGTCGCGCCACCGCAAACGGCCCTTGTTGTCCCGCACGACTAGGATACTGACATGACTTCCAGCACCATCGATCACTCGCACGACCACGGCCACGATCACGCACACGACCATCCGGTCGGCCTGCGCCGCTGGCTTTTCGCCACCAACCACAAGGACATCGGTACGCTGTACCTGTGGTTCGCGTTCACCATGCTGCTCTCGGGCGGCGTGCTGGCGCTGATGATCCGCACCGAGCTGTTCCAGCCCGGCCTGCAGTTCTTCCGCCCCGAATTCTTCAACCAGCTGACCACCATGCACGGCATCGTGATGGTGTTCGGCGCGATCATGCCGGCGTTCGTCGGCTTCGCCAACTGGATGATCCCGCTGCAGATCGGCGCCTCCGACATGGCGTTCGCGCGCATGAACAACTTCTCGTTCTGGCTGCTGCCGCCGGCCGCACTGCTGCTGGCGACGTCGTTCTTCGTGCCGGGCGGCGCCACCGCGGCCGGCTGGACGCTGTACGCGCCGCTGTCGACGCAGATGGGCCCGGGCATGGACATGGCGATCTTCGCCCTGCACATCATGGGCGCGTCGTCGATCATGGGTTCGATCAACATCATCGTCACGATCCTGAACATGCGCGCGCCGGGCCTGACGCTGATGAAGATGCCGATGTTCTGCTGGACCTGGCTGATCACCGCCTACCTGCTGATCGCCGTGATGCCCGTGCTGGCCGGCGCCATCACCATGACCCTGACCGACCGCCACTTCGGCACGTCGTTCTTCAACGCCGCCGGCGGCGGCGACCCGGTCATGTACCAGCACATCTTCTGGTTCTTCGGCCACCCCGAGGTCTACATCATGATCCTGCCGGCGTTCGGCATCGTCTCGCAGATCATCCCGGCCTTCGCGCGCAAGCCGCTGTTCGGCTACGCGTCGATGGTGTACGCGACCGCGTCGATCGCGATCCTGTCGTTCATCGTCTGGGCCCACCACATGTTCACGACCGGCATGCCGGTGACGAGCCAGCTGTTCTTCATGTACGCCACGATGCTGATCGCGGTGCCGACCGGCGTGAAGGTGTTCAACTGGGTCGCCACGATGTGGAAGGGTTCGATGACCTTCGAGACCCCGATGCTGTTCGCCGTCGGCTTCATCTTCGTGTTCACGATGGGCGGCTTCACCGGGCTGATCCTGGCCGTCACGCCGATCGACATCCAGATGCAGGACACCTATTACGTCGTCGCCCACTTCCACTACGTGCTGGTGGCCGGCTCGCTGTTCGCGCTGTTCGCCGGCTTCTACTACTGGGCGCCGAAATGGACCGGCCACATGTATCCGGAAGGCCGCGGCAAGTTCCACTTCTGGAACTCGCTGATCTGGTTCAACGTGACGTTCTTCCCGATGCACTTCCTGGGCCTGGCCGGCATGCCGCGCCGCTACGCCGACTACGCCGTGCAGTTCACCGATTTCAACCAGGTCGTGTCGATCGGCGCTTTCCTGTTCGGCCTGTCGCAGGTGTACTTCCTGTTCTTCGTCGTGCTGCCGACCATCCGCGGCGGCAAGCAGGCCGAAGCGAAGCCGTGGGAAGGCGCCGAAGGCCTGGAGTGGACCGTGCCGAGCCCGGCGCCGTTCCACACCTTCGAAACCCCGCCGCTGGTGAAGTGAGGTCGTGATGAGCGACCATCGTTCGCAGCAGCAGAAGAAGGCCAACCTGCGCACGGCCCTGTGGCTGGCCGGGCTGGCGCTGTTCTTCTTCGTGATGCTGTTCGTCAAGCGCCTGTGGCTGAGCTGAGGTCGTCATGCAAGCGGAAACCAACGCAGGCCGCCACGAGGAAAGCGGCCGCCTGCGGCTAAACCGGACCACGCTCACCAAGCTGCTGGTGGTCGCGGCCATCATGTTCGGCTTCGGCTATGCCATGGTGCCGATCTACCGCCAGGTGTGCGAAGTGCTCGGTATTAACGTGCTCACGCAAAAGGACGGCACCGTGGCGCCCCCGGCCAACACCCAGGTCGACAAGGCGCGCACGGTCACCGTCGTCCTGGACGGCAACGCCCAGGGTCCGTGGCGCTTCCGCCCGACGCAGCGCAGCATCGACGTGCACCCGGGCGAGATGGCGACCGTGATCTACGAAGTCGTGAACACGCAGGCGCGCACCGTGAAGGCGCAAGCCATCCCGAGTTACGCGCCGCAGTCGGCCCAGCCGTATTTCAAGAAGGTCGAATGCTTCTGTTTCAAGGAGCAGATATTGAAACCGAACGAGGCGCGCCAGATGCCGGTCGTGTTCTTCATCGATCCGAAACTGCCGCGCGAAGTGAAGGACATCACGCTGTCGTACACGTTCTTCGAAGTCGGCGCCGTGACGGCGCAGAAGTGATATGGCAAACGACGACGATCCGCAGCACCGTCCGCCCGCACGGACGCAGACGTTCGGGGCCACGATGAAAGCCGTGTTCTGGTCGTTTTTCGGCGTGCGCAAGCGCCGCGACTACGAGCACGACGCGGCCAACCTGAATCCGGTCCACGTGATCGTGGGCGCTTTGATCGGGGTGGCGGTGTTCATCGGCATCCTGGTGCTGGTCGTGCGGATGGTCGTCGCCAAAAGTTAAAAATATATAAGCAACACGAAAGCAGGGAAGCGCAGCACCCCGGAATTCGAAACAATGCTTGATTGAGGAGATATACATGAGTTCACCCCATACCGCGCCGTACTATTTCGTCCCCGCTCCGTCCAGGTGGCCGCTGGCAGCCGGCATGTCGATGCTGTGCACGATGGCCGGCGCTTCCGGCTGGGTCAATGGCACCGCCTGGGGCCCCGGCGTCTGCACGGCCGGCATCGTCGCGATGCTGATCGTGCTGTACAACTGGTTCGGCGACGCCATCGGCGAGTCGGAATCGGGCAAGTACAACGAGCGCATCGACCTGTCCTACCGCTGGTCGATGAGCTGGTTCATCTTTTCCGAGGTGATGTTCTTCGGCGCCTTCTTCGGCGCGCTGTTCTATGCACGCACGATCTCGATGCCGTGGCTGTCCGACCTCGACCATAAAATCATCTGGCCGGATTATTCCGGCCACTGGGGCAATATCGGGCCGGCCGGCACCGTCGAGCAGTTCAGCACGATGGGCCCGTTCCCGATCCCGACGATCAACACGGCGCTGCTGCTGAGCTCGGGCGTGACCCTGACCATCGCCCACCACGCGCTGCGCGCCGGCCACCGCGCCCGCACGGCGCTGTTCCTGTTCGCCACGATCCTGCTGGGCGCCACCTTCATGGGCTTCCAGGCCTACGAATACCACCACGCCTACACCGAACTGAACCTGAAGCTGACCTCGGGCATCTACGGCTCGACCTTCTTCATGCTCACGGGCTTCCACGGCTTCCACGTGACGATGGGGGCGATCATGCTGTCCGTCGTGCTGTACCGCGTGCTGCGCGGCCATTTCACACCGGAACACCATTTCGCGTTCGAGGGCGCGGCGTGGTACTGGCACTTCGTCGACGTCGTGTGGCTGGGGCTGTATATCGTCGTGTACTGGTTGTAAATCAACCAATTTATGAACGTCGTCCCCGCGCAGGCGGGGACCGAAGTTTTTGCGTTACCTATGGCGCAAGCAAAATTGGGTCCCCGCCTCCGCGGGGACGACGTGTTTATGACGTGCTTAAAACGTGTTGATCACGTGCTTAGAACGTGTTTATGACGTGCTGACGATGCGCTTATGAATGCAGCCCTTTCGGCTGAATCCACCCCATCTTGTACGCGATCAGCACGAGCAGGAACAGCGTGATCGACAGTCCGACCCGCATCGCCAGCGCCTGGACGGTACGGTTGCTGCGGCCCTTGTCGCGCATCAGGAAGAACAGGGCGGAGGCAAGGCTGCCGATGATGAGCACGAAGGCGATGGCGACGACGATTTTCATGGGCGGCCGATGAGTTTGGTTGTTAGGGTTTCACGATCATTGTATGCGACTCCGCTTCCGTTTTAGAACCATTCCTTTCCTGGCGACGCTCGTGCTGGTCGCGCTCGGGATCGCGCTGGGCAACTGGCAGGTGCGGCGCGCGGCGGAAAAGACGGCGCTGCAGGCCCGGCTCACGCAGCGCGCCGCCCTGCCGCCCGTCGTGCTCGACGGGAACCCGGTCGACCCCGCCGCCATCGAATATCGCCGTGTCGTCGTGACGGGGGAATTCGCTCCCGACTGGCCGCTGTTCCTCGACAACCGGCCGCTCGACGGCCGCACCGGATTCGTTTTGCTGATGCCGTTTACAATAGCGGCTACCGGCAAGGTGGTCCTCGTCGCGCGGGGCTGGCTGGCGCGCGATCCTGCCGTGCACGACCGCGTGCCGCACGTGGCCGCGCCGGCCGGCCGCAGGACCATCGAGGGCCTCGCCGTGCTGCACCCGGCGCGCGTGATGGAACTCGGCAAGGCGCCGCCGCCTGAGCCCGGCGCCATCGTGCAGAACGTCGATCCGGCCGGCTTCGCCCGGGCCAGCGGTTTGAGCGTGCTGCCCGTGCTGGTCGAGCAGACGAGCGTGGACGGCACCGGCGCGCCGGCCACGGAACCCATCCGCAAATGGCCGGCCCCGGCCGTCGACGTCGACCGCAACAAGGGCTATGCCTTCCAGTGGTACGCGCTGGCGGCGATGGCTTTCTTATTCTTTGTGATGACAGGATTTCGAAGTGGAACCAAACAAGCCGGCTGACGCAGCCGCGATCCCCGCCGATGCCGCCCCCCGCAAGCGCGGGCGCCGCATGCTGTGGCTGGTGCTGGCCGTGTGCGCGGCGCCGATGATCGCCTCGTATTTCACCTACTACGTCATCAAGCCGCAGAAGCGCAACAACTACGGCACGCTGATCGACCAGCGTGCCCACCCGATCCCGGCCATGGCCACGACGACCCTCGACGGCCGCCCCCAGGCGCTGGACCAGTTCAAGGGCAAGTGGGTGATGCTGATGACGGGGCCGGGCGCCTGTCCCGACACGTGCCAGAAGGAATTGTTCGCCATGCGCCAGCTGCGCCTGATGCAGGGCAAGGACGCCGACCGCATCGAACGCGTCTGGCTCATCACCGACAAGGAACCGCTCGACACCTTGACCATCCGCGAATACGACGGCACCCACATGCTGCGCGCCGACGCCGCGACGGTGGCCGGCTGGCTGCCGGCCGACGCGGGCACGACGCCGGCCGACCACATCTACATGATCGATCCGTTGGGCCACCTGATGATGCGCTTCCCGAAGGACCCGCAGCTGCAGGAAGTGCGCAAGGTCTACAAGGACATCAACAAGCTGTTGAAGGCGTCGGCCGTCGGCTGAGTTCATCATGGAAGCCTCGAATTTCGTCCTGCTGGCCCTGACAGGCATCCTGGCGGCCAGCGTGCCGCTCGCGCTCGTGTGGACGGCGACCGGCACGAACAAATACCGCAAGCTGGCGTGGGTGATCGCCTTCTTCACGTTCGACCTGATCGTGTTCGGCGGCTTTACGCGTCTCACGGATTCCGGCCTCGGCTGTCCGGACTGGCCCGGCTGCTACGGCGAAGCGAACCCGTTCCTCGCGCACGCGCACATCGCCGCGGCCGAGGCGCTGATGCCCACCGGGCCCGTGACGACAATGAAAGCCTGGATCGAGATGATCCACCGCTTCCTCGCGATGGGCATCGGCTTCATGATCGTCGGCCTGATGGCCGCCTCCTGGCTGGAATGGCGCCGCGCCCGCGCGCGCGGGGGCAAACCCGCGCACGGCCCTCTGCTGCCGACCGTGATGTTCTTGTGGGTGTGCGTGCAGGGCGCGTTCGGCGCCTGGACCGTCACGATGAAACTGCAGCCGATCATCGTGACCCTGCACCTGCTGTTCGGCCTGACCCTGCTGGCGCTGGCCGTCTGGCTGGGCGGCCGCGAGGACAACCTGATGGCGCCGCCGCGCTTTTCTCCCGTGGCCGCGCCGGTGTCCGTGCTGCGCCGCCTGCGTCCGCTGGCGTGGCTGGCCGGCGCCGTGCTGCTGGTGCAACTGGCGCTGGGCGGGTGGGTGAGTACCAATTACGCGACACTGGCGTGCAGCGATTTCCCGCTTTGTAATGGACAAATTGTCCCAGAGATGGATTGGCAACACGGCTTCACGTTGTGGCGCGAACTGGGCAAGACGGCCGCCGGCCACTACCTGCCGTTCTCCGCGCTGACGGCGATCCACTGGGTGCACCGCAACTTCGCCCTCGTCGTCGTGCTCGTGCTGGGCTATACGGCCTGGCGCGCCTGGCGCCTGCCGGGCCTGCACGGCACGGCGCGCAACCTCGCGCTGGTGCTTGCCGCGCAGGCAACGACGGGCATCGCGACCGTGTTCCTGAACTTCCCGCTGCCGATCGCCGTGCTCCACAACGCGGGGGCGGCGGGTCTCGTCCTTCTGGTGACCATGTTAAACTACAAGGTACAGTATCAACTCGAGCTGGCGCTGCGCAGTCCACGACGTGAGGCCGCGACGTCCGCGAGCCATCCATGATTACGCAAACCGCCATCCATAAACCGTCCAGCCGCATCGCCCAGTACTGGTCGCTGACCAAGCCGCGCGTCACCCAGCTGGCCGTCTTCTGCGCCGTGATCGGCATGTTCCTCGCCACCGACGGCTTCCCCGGCTGGCACGTGCTCGTCTGGGGCACGATCGGCATCTGGCTGCTGGCCGGCGCCGCCTTCGCCGTCAACTGCCTGATCGAGGCCGAAGTCGACGCCCGCATGGCCCGCACCGCGCGCCGCGCCACCGCGATGGGCGAGCTGTCGCCCACGCAGGTCCTGATCTTTTCCGCCATCATCGGCGGCGCCGGCATGGGCGTCCTGTACACGCTGGTCAATCCGCTGACGATGTGGCTGACGTTCGTCACCTTCGTCGGCTATGCGCTGATCTACACGATCCTGCTGAAACCGAACACGCCGCAGAACATCGTCATCGGCGGCCTGTCGGGCGCGATGCCGCCGGCCCTCGGCTGGGCCGCCGTCGCGGGCGACGTGCCGATGCAGGCGTGGCTGCTGGTGCTGATCATCTTCGTCTGGACCCCGCCGCATTTCTGGGCGCTCGCGATGTACCGCCGCGACGACTACGTGCGTTCCGGCCTGCCGATGCTGCCCGTCACGCACGGCATGCAGTACACGGGCCAGCAGGTCTGGCTGTACTCCGTCGCGCTGGCCGCGTGCACCCTGTTCCCGTACGCCGTCGGCATGAGCGGCATCGTGTACCTGGCGGCGGCCGTCGTGCTGAACGCGGTCTTCCTGCGCTACGGCTGGCTGATCCACAAGCACTACAGCGACCAGGTCGCGCGCAAGGCCTTCGCCTGGTCCATCGTCTACCTGTCGCTGCTGTTCGCCGCGCTGCTCGTCGACCACTACGTGAAACAATACCTGCTGATCTGATGATGAAAAAACTGCTGCTTCCCCTGGCCGTCGCCTGCGCGCTGACCGTCTCCCTCGCCGCCTGCGACAAGCTGCCGGGCAAGCAGCAGGTCTCCTTCCAGAACACGGACGTCACCGGCCTCGATTACGCGAAAGGTTTCGCGCTGACGGACCACACGGGCAAGCCGCGCACGCTGGCCGACTTCAAGGGCAAGGTCGTCGTCGTCTTCTTCGGCTACACGCAGTGCCCGGACGTGTGCCCGACGACGATGGCGGAGATGGCGTCCGTGATGCAGAAACTGGGGCCGCTGGCCGACAAGGTGCAGGTCCTGTTCATCACCCTCGACCCCGAGCGCGATACCCAGCAACTGCTGGCCAACTACGTGCCCGCGTTCGACAAGCGCTTCATCGGCCTGCGCGGCACGCCGGAGCAAACGGCGAAGACGGCCAAGGAATTCAAGGTGTTCTACGCGAAGGTGCCGGGCACGGACCCCGGCAGCTACACGATCGACCACACGGCCGGCAGCTACGTGTTCGACCGCGACGGCCGCCTGCGCCTGTTCATCCGCCACGGCCAGGGCGCCGACCCTATCGTGCACGATCTCCGTCAGTTACTATCCTGATATCGTAAATAGCCGCATCAGGAGAGGCATGGATCGCCGACCAGGCAGAAACTATACGCGCGCCGGCGCCGTCATCCTGCTGACCCTCGGCTGCCTCTACGTCCTGCGCCCCTTCCTGGCCGCGATCCTGTTCGCGGCCGCCGTCGTCATCTCGTCCTGGCCGCTGTACCAGAAACTGCTGCTGCGCCTGCGCGGCCGGCGCACGCTCGCCGCGCTCACGATGACGCTGTCCCTCACGCTGCTCGTGATCATCCCGCTGGCGCTGGTCGCGTACAACCTCGCGGACAACGTGGCGTCGTCGTTCGACCAGATCCGCGCCGCGCTGAACCAGGGCGAGCTGCTGCCGCCCGCGTGGGTGCGCGAGATCCCGCTCGTCGGCGACCAGCTCGATAACTACCTGCGCCAGCTCGTCGCCAGCCGCGAGCGCATGATGGAGCTGGCGCGGCGCATGGTCGAACCGACCCGGCACGCGCTGCTGTCCGGCGGGTTGATGCTGGGTGCCGGCGTCGCGCAGATGAGCCTCGCCGCGTTCGTCAGCTTCTTCTTCTACCGCGACGGCGAGACGCTGACGGCCGTCATCGGCGCCGCCATGCGCCGCATCATGGACGAGGAGGCGGCCTCCGTCACGGAGATCGTCAGCCAGACCGTGCGCGGCGTGATGTACGGCCTGCTCGGCACGGCGCTGGCGCAGGCGCTCGTCGCGGCGCTCGGCTTTTCCATCGCGCGCGTGCCGGCGGTGCCGCTGCTGTCGGTGCTCGTGTTCGTGTCGTCGCTGATCCCCGTCGGGCCCCCGATCGTGTGGGGCGGGGCGGCCGTCTGGCTGTTCACGCAGGGCGAGACGGGATGGGGCATCTTCATGCTCGTGTGGGGCTTCTTCCTGATCAGCGGCGTCGACAACGTCGTGCGTCCGATGCTGATCAGCCGCGGCTCCAGCCTGCCGTTCCTGCTCACGCTCCTCGGCGTGCTGGGCGGCGTGATGGCGTTCGGCTTCGTCGGCATGTTCATCGGTCCGACCCTGCTCGCGGTGGGCTATTCGCTGATGAGCGGGTGGACTCATACGCGCGACCCGATCGTCAAGCAGGACGGCGACGGGGCCTAGCTGCTCGCGCCCTTGTGCATACCGGATCGCTTGCTTGTCGCGGCGATCATCCACATAACCCTGCCGTCGTGGACCTGGTAGGCGATCGCGTTCGGTTGCGCGTCCGCCGCACGGACGAGGGCCACGCCCGGAAAGTCCGGCAAGGGGACGTATTCGCACACGGGGTTGGCCCGCAATTCCCGTTTCGTCGGCACGATCCTGTTCTTCAGCCGGCCATTCGCGGCCGCCAGCGACATGCCGATCCTGAAATCGCCGAAGCCGGACGGGCGCAATAACGGCGCCCCATGCCCCGCTTGGCTCCAGGACATCAGCAGCATCAGCGCCCCGCGTGGATTCGAATCGCAGTCCGGATCGGCGACCCATATAATGGCTGCTCGAACCTTTTGCGAAACGACCCGATGGACCGACTGGCGCTGATGGAAACCTTTGTCTGTACCGTGGAAACCGGGTCGTTTTCCGGCGCGGCGCGGCGGCTGGGCGTGGGCCAGCCGGCCGTGTCGAAAGCGGTCGCGCAGCTGGAAGAGCGCCTGCAGGCGCGCCTGTTGTTGCGCTCCACGCGCGGCCTGACGCCGACCGAAGCCGGCCAGGCCTATTACGAGGCGGCCCTGCGCGCCATCGCGCTGGCCGACGAAGCCGACAGCGCGGCACGCGGCGCCGGCACGGCACTCGCCGGCCGGCTGCGCGTGTGCGCCGCCGTGACGTTCGCGCGCCTGCACGTGATCCCGCACCTGAAGCGCTTCCTGGACGCCCATCCGGCGCTCGACGTCGATGTCGTGCTGGACGACCGCAACATCGACCTGCTGGAGCATGGGATCGACGTCGCCCTGCGCATGGGCGACCTGGGCGACTCGTCGATGACGGCGCGCCGCATCGCCGCCGGCCGCCGCGTGGTGGTGGCGACGCCGCGCTACCTGGCCGGGCGGGGCGTGCCGCGCACGCCGGCCGACCTCGCGCACCACGACACGGTGACGTACCTGCAGGATATCGGCGCGGGCGGCACCTGGTCGTTCCGGCGCGGCGACACGGAACTGTCGGTCGCGGTCGGCGGCCGGCTGCGCGTGAGCGCGGCGGAAGGCGTGCGCGCCGCGGTGCTGGCCGACATCGGCATCGGCGTCGCGTCGGCCTGGATGTTCGGGCCCGAACTGGCGCGCGGCGACGTGACGGCGCTGCTCACCGACTGGGCCCTGCCCACGATCGACCTGTGGGCCGTGTATCCGTCCGGCCGCCTGTCCAGCGCGAAGGCGCGCGCGTTCGCCGCCTTCGTCCAGGACATCATCGAGACAGACGCTCCAGCACCGGCAGCAGGCTCTCCGGCTCCGGCCGCTGCGTATAGTCCGGATTGACCTCGGCGCAGGCGACGATCCCGTCGCGGCCGATCACATAGCGGGCCGGCATCGGCAGGGTCCATCCCGGGTCGCCGTTGAATGCGGGCAGGTCGTTCTTGAGCATCCGGTACAGGTCGACGAGATAGTCCGGCAGCGCGAAGCGCAGGCCGAATGCGGCCGCGACCTCGTTGCCGCCGTCGCTCAGGATCGGGAACGACAAGCCGTTCTGGCGCAGCGACTTGCGGCTGTTGGCGGCCGTCTGCGGCGAGATGGCGACGAGCGAGGCGCCCAGCGCGCGGAACCGCGGCAGCGTCGCCTCCAGTGCCTGCAGCTCGAGATTGCAGTACGGGCACCACACGCCGCGATAGAAACTCAGGACGAGCGGGCCGGCGGCCAGCAGGTCGCGCGACGACACCGGCTTGCCGTCCGGGTCGGGGAGCGTGAACGCGGGCGCGCGGTCGCCCGCCTTGAGCGCCCGGCCGGCCTGGCCCGAGGCGATCAGTTCGGCGGTCGCGCGTTCCATGATCGGGTGGATGTCCGGCGGCGCGAAATACGGCGCTTTGCCGGCCTTGAAGTCGGCCTTGAAGGCATCCAGTCTGGCTTGCAATGTCATGACGGTCTCCTGGTTCAAAGCGCGGGGGCGGCCGGGAAATCGACCGGCACGCCGGTCAGCGCATGCAGGTAGTTGGTGATGATCTTGTCGCCGACGGCCATCACGACGTCGACGAGATTGCCCTCGTCGTAGCCCGCGACGAAAAAGGCGTCCAGATGGTCCTGCGCGGCGCGGCCGCGATTGCGGGCGATGTCGGCCACCAGCCTGGCCAGCGCATCGAGCCGCCGGTCGAATGGCGCGGCGCCCTTGCGGATCTCGATGATCTGGTCGGGCGTGAAGCCGGCCATGCCGCCCAGGACGGTGTGGGCCGCGAGGCAGTAGGCGCACTCGTTGACCTGGCTGACGACCAGGTTGACGACTTCGCGCTCCCTGGCGTTCAGCGAGCTTGCGCCGTTTTGCAAGGCGAGATAGTTGCCGAGCGCATGGTCGGAATGCGCCAGCGTGGCGTACAGATTGGGCACCTTGCCCAGCTTGTCGTCGAGCTGTTCGAAGATGGCGCGGTTGGCCGGAGAGACGGATGCCGCGGTTGGAACGGTAAAGGTTGTCATGGTCGATCCTCGTTGGTGGTTGGGTGGTGCAACGGGATCGACTATGGGCGTTTTGCCCGGCGCGCAGTAGCCGCCGGGCGGGCATACCGCTTATTCCGCGGACAGGGGAACCAGCCGGGTCGGCCGCGCACCGGCCGTCCAGCGCGCCCGCAACCGCATGAACGGCGTCTCCACGCAGCGGTACAGCACCCAGCCGCCGGCCACGCCCGCGGCCATGGGCCGCGCAGGCGCGCGCTGGAAGTCGGTTCGGTCATGAGTTCTCGGGCAGGTCGAAGTACGGGCGGTGAACGGCCCGTCATTCTAGCTGTCGGCGGCGGGCGGCGGAACAGGCATGGCGTCGCGCAGCAATCCGGCGAGCAGGGCGCACGCGGCCTGCGCCTGCGCGGGCGGCACGTTGGTCACGCCCAGCAGCAGGCCGCCAGTCGCGGTATGTGCCTGCGTGCGCCACCACGACAGCGCCGACGGCGCCAGGCCGGCCGCGCGCGCCCGTGCGGCCAGCGCGGCATCGTCCACGCCGTCCGGCAGCGGCAGCAGCACGGACAGGCCGGCCTCCGCATGGGACAGGCCCAGGCCGCGCAGGCCGGCGCACAGCGCGGCGCGCCGTTCGCCGTACACGCGCTTCATGTGGCGCAGGTGGCGCAGGTAGTGGCCGTCGCGCAGGAATTCCTCGATCGCGAACTGGATCGCGGGCGCCGGCGCCGCCGCGCAGGCATCGGCCACGTCGGCGACGGCCGGCGCCAGCGCGGGCGGGACGACGACAAAGGCGACGCGCAAGGCCGGGCTGATGGTCTTGCTGAAGGTCCCGACGTGCAGCACGCGGCCCAGGCGGTCGCGCGCCGCCAGCGCCGGCGTCGCGCGTCCCTGCAACTGCAGTTCGCCCAGGTAGTCGTCCTCGACGATCCAGGCGTCGTGCGCCGCGGCCCAGTCGAGCAGCGCGTGGCGGCGCGCCAGCGACAAGGTCATGCCGAGCGGCGCCTGCTGTCCCGGCGTGACGACGGCCAGCGCCGCATCGCGCGCCCGCGCCATGCCGGCCGCCACGTCGAGGCCTTCGGCATCGACCGGCACCGGCGCCGGCGTCACGCCGTATTGCAGCAGCACGTCGCGCGCCGATGTGTAGCCCGGGTCCTCGACCCACGCGGTACGTCCTTCCAGCCGCAGCGCGCGTAGCGCCAGGCCGAGGGCCGCGGCATAGCCGTTCGCGACGAACACCTGGGACGGGTGGCAGGCGATGCCGCGCGCGATGCCGAGGTAGGCGGCGATGGCGGCGCGCAGACCCGGTTCGCCGCGCGGGTCCGGATATCCCAGCGGCTGCGCGGCCGCCGTGCGCGCCGCCCGCCCCATGATGCGCGACCACGTCTTAAACGGGAACACGTCCTGGCCGGGCACGCCGACCTGGAACGGGGCCGGTGCCGCGCGCCGTGCCGGCGGCGCGGCCGGGCACTCGACGGCGGGCGCGGTGCGCGCGGGCACAGGCTGACGGGCCACGCGCGTGCCGGCCGCGCCGGCCGTGACGACGAGCTGCTGGTCGCGCAGGCTGTCGTAGGCGGCGCGCACCGTGCCGCGCGCCACGCCCAGCTGCACGGCCAGGTCGTGCCAGGACGGCAGGCGGGCGCCCGGCGCGAGGCGGCCGTCGTGGATGGCGGCGCCGATCGCGGCGGCGATCTGGCTCGTGACCGGCGTGCGCGCGCTGCGGTCGATGCGGATGGCAAGGTCGTGGTCCATGCGCGAATGGTACAGCGATCCATGCAATTCTTGCGTCTTTTGCCTGATCCAAGCGGTGATTACGATGAAAGCCTCACCCATCGTCACCCATGAAGGACCGTATGACCCTCTTACGCCTCATCGCCATTGTCGCCACGCTGCTGGCCTGCGCGGCCAACGCCGCCGCGGACGACGGCGCCGCGCGCGCCGCGCGCGCGGGACAACCCCTGATCGGCCAACCCGCGCCCGCCGCCGTCCTGCGCACGCTCGACGGCGGCACCATCGACCTCGCGGCCCGCTACGGCCGCAAGCCCGTCTACCTGAAGTTCTGGGCCACGTGGTGCGTGCCGTGCCGCGAACAGATGCCGGGCTTCGAACGCATCTACCGCCAGTACGGCAAGCGCATCGACGTCATCGCCGTCAACGTGGGCTTCAGCGAGACCGAGGCGGACGTGCGCGCCTACCGCACCCGCCACGGCCTCACGATGCCGATCGCGCTCGACGACGGCAGCCTCGGACGCCGCCTGAACCTGCGCGTGACGCCGCAGCACGTGCTGATCGGCGCCGACGGCCGTATCGCCTGGGTCGGCCACCTCGATGACGCGGCCCTGCACGCCGCGCTGGACCAGGCCGCCGCCGCGCGGCCGGCCGCGGCGCACCCGGTCGCGCTGGCGCCGCAGGCGGCCGCGCCGCGCGTGTTCCGCGTCGGCGACAAGGTCGACGGCATTGCGCTGGCGACGCTCGACGGCACGCCGGCCGCCGTCGGCATGGCAGGCAAGCCCCGGGCGCTCGTGTTCTTTTCGCCTTGGTGCGAGACCTACCTGAGCGCGAGCCGCCCGGCCACCGCCCAGGCCTGCCGCCGCGTGCGCGACGATGCCACGCGCCTCGCGAAGAAGGGCGGGGTGGACTGGCTGGCCGTCGCCGCGCCGCTGTGGACGTCGCCCGCCGAGCTGGCCGACTACGGCCGCGCGCATCCCGGCACGCCGCCGCTCGCGCTCGACCGCGACGGCGCGGCGTTCGCCGCCTTCGGCATCCGCGCGATTCCCAGCGTCGTGCTGCTCGATGCGGACGGCCGCGTGGCGCGCGTGCTGGGACCCGACGAACGGGGCCTCGGCCAGGCGCTGCGCGCCATCGCCAAACGGGGCGCGCCATGATGCGCATCCGGTCCTGGTGCGTGGGCATGGCGTTGCTCGCCGCGCTGGCGGTGCCCGCGTTTGCCGCGCCCGAATTCCTCGATCCCGCGGACGCCTTCCGCATCACGGCCGCGCTGGCCGACGACCACACGGTCCTCGTCGCCGCCAGCATCGCGCCCGGCCATGCGCTGTACCGCGAACGCTTCGCCTTCAGCGCCGCCGGCGCCACGCTCGGCGCGCCGCAGTTCCCGCCGGGGCTGCGCAAGTACGATCCGATCCAGCACCGCGACGTCGAGGTGTACCACGACCGCGTGACGGTCCGCGTGCCCGTGCGGGCGGCCGGTCCTTTCACGCTCACGGTCCGTTCGCAGGGCTGTGCGGACGCCGGCCTGTGCTACCTCCCGCAGGATGCGACGTTCACGCTGCACGCCGCCTCCGCCGCCTCCGCCGCGCCGCCGCAGCGGCTGGCCGCGCAGGACCGCATCGGCCGCGCGCTGGATGACGCCAGCATCGTCGTGATCGTCCCGCTGTTCCTCGCCCTTGGCCTGGGACTGGCGTTCACGCCGTGCATGCTGCCGATGGTGCCGATCCTGTCGGCGCTCGTCGTCGGCGATGGCGGCCGCAGCGGCGGATCGCGTCGGCGCGGCCTGGCGCTGTCGGCGGCGTACGCGCTCGGCATGGCGTTGACGTACACGGCGCTGGGCGTGGCGGCCGGGCTGGCCGGCGAATCCATCGCCGGGGCGCTGCAGACTCGGTGGGTACTGGGCGCGTTCGGTGCCGTACTGGCGCTGCTCGCGTTGTCGATGTTCGGGCTGTACGACCTGCAGCTGCCGCCGGCGCTGCAGGCATGGCTGGCCGGCGCCGCCAATCGTCATCCGGGCGGCCGGTTCGCGGGCACGTTCGCGGCCGGCGCCGTGTCCGCGCTGATCCTCGGCCCCTGCGTGGCGCCGCCGCTGGCCGGGGTGCTCGTGTGGATCGGCCGCACGCGCGACGCGCTGCTGGGCGGCGTCGCATTGTTCGCGCTGGCGGCCGGCATGAGCGTGCCGCTGCTCGTCTTCGGCACGTCGGCGGGGCGCCTGCTGCCGCGGGCCGGCGCGTGGATGGGCACCGTAAAAATTCTGTTCGGCGTCGTGCTGCTGGCGACGGGCTGGTGGATCGTGGCGCCGCTGCTGCCGGCGCGCGTCGCGGCGGTTGGCTGGGCCGTGCTGGGCATCGCTTATGGGCTTTACCTGCTGCGCGGCGGCCGCTGGGCGCGCCATGCGGCGCTGGTCCTCGCGCTGGGGGCGGCGTGGCCGTTGACGTCGGCGTTCAGGGCGCCGGGCGTGGACGGCCCGCGCTTCGCACCCGTCGCCACGACGGCCGCGCTGGACGCCGCGCTGGCGGGCGGCCAGCCGGTGCTGCTCGATTTTTATGCCGACTGGTGCATCGCCTGCCGCGAGATGGAAGCGCGGACATTCAACGTGCCCGCCGTGCAGGCGCGGCTCGCCGGCGTGCGCCTGCTGCGCGCCGACGTCACCGCAGCCGGTCCGGCCGGGCGTGCGCTGCTGAAGCGCTTCGGCCTGTTCGGGCCGCCGGCCGTGCTGCTGTTCGACGGCAGCGGACGCGAGATCGCCGATGCGCGCGTCATCGGCTTCCAGGACGCGCCGGCCTTCCTGCGCACGCTCGACCGGCTCGCCGCGACCGCACCACCAACGAGGACGACACCATGAAGAAATCCGACCTGGCCAGCCTGACGGCGCTGGCCGCGCTGTGGGGCGCATCGTACCTGTTCATGCGCATGTGCGCCGGCGAGTTCGGTGCCATGACGCTGGCCGGTGCCCGCGCCGCCATCGCCGCCGTGTTATTGCTGCCGCTGCTCGCCGGGGACGCGGGCGCGCTGCGCCGGCACTGGAAACCGGTGCTGCTCGTGGGCGTGACGAATTCCGCGCTGCCGTTCGTGCTGTTTGCGCTGGCGGCGCTGGGCATCAATGCCAGCCTGTCCGCGATCTTCAACGCGGCCACGCCGCTGTACGCCGCCGTCATCGGGCGCGTGTGGCTGGGCGAAGCCATCGGCCGCGTGCGCGCCGCCGGGCTCGCGCTCGGGTTTTGCGGCGTGCTGTGGCTCGTGGCGGAAGGCGCCAGCTTCAGGCCGGGGGCCAGCGCCGTCACGACGGGATGGGCCGTACTGGCCTGCGTGGCGGCCACGATGCTGTATGCGTTTTCCGCCCATTTCAGCAAGCGTTACCTGGCCGCCGTGCCGCCGCTGGCCGTCGCCGCCGGCAGCCAGCTGGCCGCCGCGCTCGTGCTGGCGCCGTCCGCGCTCGCCCTGCATCCGCATGCGCTGCCGTCGGCCCGGTCCTGGGTTGCGCTGCTGTGCCTGGGCGTGGGCTGCACGGCGCTCGCGTACGTGCTGTTCTTCCGCCTGATTGACCGCGTGGGCGCGGCGAAGACGATGGCCGTGCCGTTCCTCGTGCCCGCGTTCGGCGTGCTGTGGGGCGTGCTGTTCCTCGGCGAGACGTTTACGACCGCGATGGCCGCCGGCAGCGCCCTGATCGTGCTGGGAACGGCGCTGGCGACCGGCGTGATCAACCCTGCGCGGCAGCGAGCAGCGCATCCGCTTCCGCGGCCCGGCGCGCGGCCGGACGCGAACTGACGCGGTCGATGTAGGCCATGACCTCGGGCAGTTCGGGCACGAGCTTGAACATCGTGGCCCAGCCGAGGGCCGTGCCCCACAGGACGTCGGCCGCGGAAAAGCGCTCGCCCAGCAGCCAGGGGCCGGCCCGCAGCTGGGCCGTCAGCGTGGCCAGCATCGTGTCGTAGTCGCCGTAGGGGCACATCATCGGCGGCGTCGGCTCGCGTTTCATGGCCAGGTCGGTGATCGCCGGCTCGAACGACGAACCGTAGAACGCGAGCCAGCGCAGGTAAGGCCCGCGCAGCGGATCGCCGGGTGCCGGCGCGAGACCGGCTTCCGGGAACAGGTCGGCGAGGTAGATGAAGATGGCCGTCTGCTCCGTGACGAGGGCGTCGCCGTGTCGGATGGCGGGCACCTTGCCCATCGGGTTGACGGCCAGGTAATCCGGCGCGCGCTGCTCGTTCTTCTTGAGGTTCAGCACGTGCAGCTCGTAGGGCGCGCCGAGTTCCTCGAGCAGGCATCGTGCGGCGCCGGAGCGGGAGTTCGGGGCGTGGAACAGGGTCAGGTTCATGGGATCCTCGTGATGGCGGTGAACCGACAGCATAGGCGGGCTTGCCGCCGCCGTCTTGGAAAAACGCGCGCTAGAATGACGCCATGACCACACCACCCACCGTCACGGACCGCGCCAAGGGCGTGGTCGCACCTGGGCTCGCCGGCAAGATGTTCCGCCTCGGGCGCTACCTGCCGCAGCCCGACCTGGCGCCTTTTCTCGACCATTACTGGGTCGTCGAATGGGACTTGCAGGGCCGGCCCGCGCACACGCAGCGCACCTTGCCTTATCCGTGCGTGCACGTCGTGTTCGATCGCGCCCGCACGGGCATCTGGGGACTGACGACGGGCTCCTTCGATTACGAGTTGAAAGGGGCGGGCAAGGTGTGCGGCCTGCGCTTCCGGCCCGGCGCCTTCCGCGCCTTCCTCTGCCGGCCGCTGCACACGATCACGGACCAGGTGCTGCCGCTGTCCGCCGTGTTCCCGTGGGACGAGGCGGCGGCGCAGGACGCCGTGCTGGACACGCCGGATGACGCCGCGATGATCGAGGCGGCGGGCGCGCTGCTGCGCCCCCATCTGCCCGCGCCCGACCCGCAGGTCGACCGGATCGCCGCCATCCTGCGCGCGGTGGAATCGACGCCCGGGCTGACCCAGGTGGAGGCGCTGGCGGCAGCGGCGCACATGAGCGTGCGCAGCCTGCAGCAGCTGTTCAGCGAGTACGTGGGCGTGAGCCCGAAGTGGGTGATCCGGCGCTTCCGCCTGCACGAGGCGGCGGACCGCCTGGCGCAAGGCGCCGCCGTCGACCTGGCCGCGCTCGCGCACGGTCTCGGTTATTTCGACCAGGCCCACTTCACGTCGGATTTCCGGCGGCTGGTGGGCAAGTCGCCGGGGCGGTATCGCGACGAAGCGCGCCAGGCGGCTGCCGGTTAATCGAGGTCGTCCTCGTCCGCCCCGCGCTCCAGCTGCGGAATCACTTTCACGAGCAGGATGCGCGGCCCGTTGGTCTTCTTGACGACGACGTCGAACCTCGGGAATTCGATGCGCTGGCCCTGCTTGGGGATGTCCCCCAGTTTGGCCATCAAGAGGCCGCCGACGGATTCGACTTCGTCCAGGCCCATCGCCTCGTTGTCGATGTCGATGCCGAGCACGCGTTCGAGCGACACGATGGGCAGGCTCGCCTTGCCGATGAAGGTGCCGTCGCCCTGCGGCAGCCAGTCGTTCTCGTTGAGGCGGAATTCGTCGCGGATCTCGCCGACGATGGCGCCCAGCAGGTTGTCGAGCGTGATGAAGCCGACGGGGCGCTTGCCCTTTTCGCCGATCAGCGCGAAGTGCGGGGCGCCGCCGCGGAACCGGCGGAACAGTTCGATCGCCGGCGTGCGCGCCGAGATCAGGTCGACGGGGCGCAGGTATTCCGTCAGGTCGTCGACGTGCTTGCCGGACTGCTCGGCGAAGAACAGATCCTTCAGGTGGATCACGCCCAGCACTTCCTCGCCGTCCGCGTCGAAATACGGGTAGCGCGAGAAGCGGTTGCGGCGCACCGTGTCGAGGTTCTGTTCGAGCGTGCGGCTGGCGTACAGCGCGCTCACCTCGTTAATCGGCCGCATCAGGTCGGCCACCGTGTGCTGGGAAAACTCCAGCGACTGCGCGAGGATGTGGCGCTCGTCGTGCGTGAAGCGCTCGCCCGGCGTGCCCGTGTTGGTGCGCAGGATCAGCTTCAGTTCATCGTTCGAATAATGCGTCTCGTGGCTGCCCACGCCGGACAGGCCGGCGACGCGCAGCACGAGGTTGGCGCTTTCGTTGAGGAGCCAGATGGCCGGGTACATGGCCCAGTAAAAGCCGTACAGCGGCACGGCGCTCCACAGGCCCACCGCTTCCGGCACGCGGATCGCCAGCGATTTCGGCGCCAGTTCGCCCACGACGATGTGCAGGAACGAGATCACGCTGAACGCGACGGCGAACGACACGCCGTGGATGATCTTGGGACTCGTCACGCCGATCAGCGCGAACACGGGTTCGAGCAGGTTCGCGAAAGCGGGTTCGCCGACCCAGCCGAGGCCCAGCGACGCGAGCGTGATGCCCAGCTGGCAGGCGGAGAGATAGGCGTCCAGCTGGCTGTGCACTTTGAACAGGATGCGTCCGCGCAGGCCGCCCGTCTTGGCGATGGCGCGTACGCGTGTCTTGCGCAGGGTGACGATGCCGAATTCGGCCGCCACGAAGAAGCCGTTCAGCGCCACCAGCAGCAGCGCGAGAACGACGAGTAATACATTTTGCATAAACGGTATGTTCGATCCAAAGGCAAAAGTCGAGCTGCATTGTAACGGTCAGGTGCCCGCCACGGTCTTTTGTGACGCCGCGAGGATGGCCTCGACCGCCGGATGCATGATCTTGCGGTCGCTCGAGATCATGTAGAACTGTTCGCGCACGCTCGGCACCGATCCCACGCGCACGGCGCCGAACTGCTCGGCCACGTCGTCCGCCAGCGCGGCCGGCGCGAAGAACAGGCCCAGGCCACGCCGGCCGAACGTGTTGAGCAGGGCGTTGTCCTCGAACTCACCGACCACGTCCGGCCGCACGTGGTGCTGCACGAACCATTCGTCGATCTTGCCGCGCAGGGCATTATTACGTGCCGGCAGCAGGAACGGCGCGCCGTTCAGATTCTGCGGGAACCCCGCGTCCGCGCCGCCGTAGCGCTGCGCGAGCGCGGGCGTGCCCACGACCACCATCTCGCTGTCGAACAGCTGGTGGCTGAACACCTTCAATGTCGCGCCGGCGCGCACTTCACGATCGGTCAGCACGACGTCCAGCTTGTGCAGCGCGAGGTCGGCCAGCAGCGCCTCGAACTGGTCTTCGTAGCAGACGATGCGCACCGGCCGGTCCATCCGCGTGACCGCTTCCAGCATGCGGTAGGCGGTCAGCTTCGGCAGCGAATCGGAGATGCCCACCGTGAGGCGGGTGCGGCCGCTGTCGAATTCGTTCAGCGCTTCCTGCATCTGCTCGCCCAGCAGGAAGATCTGGTCGGCATAACCCAGCGCCAGCCGGCCCGCCTCGGTCAGCACGAGGCGCCGGCCCTGCTGCGCGAACAGCGTCTTGCCCAGCGATTGTTCGAGCAGGGTCAGTTGCGAGCTGACCGTCTGCACGGCGAGCCCCAGGCGCTCGGCGGCGCGCGTGATGCCCCCTTCGTTGGCCACGACCCAGAAGTAGTACAGGTGGCGGAAATTGATGTCGGTTTTCATTATCACGTGAATAACGCAGGTTTTTGCGAAGTAATTCTCAAGTTATCTTCGCTTTTTCGATTGGATCATCGCCTCTACACTGCGCATTGTCAACAACATACATCCCAGAGGGGAGAAGAAAATGAAGCATTTCCGAGTGTCATTCATCGTCACGGCCTTGTGCCTGCTGGGCTCGGCCTGGTGGGGCTATTCGCACGGCGGCGTGGCGGGCGCGGTGACCGCGATGGGTATCGCTGCGATCCTGGCGGTGATGGAAGTCTCGCTGTCGTTCGATAACGCGGTGGTCAACGCGTCCGTGCTGAAAACCTGGGACCCGTTCTGGAAAAAGCTGTTCCTGGGTGTGGGCATCATCATCGCCGTCTTCGGCATGCGTCTGCTGTTCCCGCTCGTGATCGTCGCGGTGGCGGCCGACCTGGGCCTGATGGACGTGTGGAACATGGCGTTGCAGGACCCGAAGCAGTACTCGATGCACCTGACTAACCACCACGCGGAAGTGGCGGCCTTCGGCGGCATGTTCCTGCTGCTGGTCTTCCTGAACTTCCTGTTCGATGACGAGAAGGAGCACCACTGGCTCGGCCACGTCGAAGAGAAGCTCGGATCGCTCGGCAAGGTGTCGTCGATTTCCGTGATGATCGCGATCGGCGCGCTGATGGCCAGCCTGTCGCTGGTGTCGGAAGCGCAGAAGATGGTCGTGCTGATGTCGGGCCTGTGGGGCATCCTGATCTACGTCGGCGTGGACGTGCTGTCGAACATGCTGGAGAAGTCGGAAGAGGGCGGCGGCGACGTCGGCGAGATGGTCAAGCGCGGCGGTATCGGCGGCTTCCTGTACCTGGAAGTGCTGGATGCGTCGTTCAGCTTCGACGGCGTGATCGGCGCCTTCGCGATCACCAACGACGTCGTGATCATCATGCTGGGCCTCGCGATCGGTGCGATGTTCGTGCGTTCGCTGACGGTGTACCTGGTGGAGAAGGGCACGCTCGACCAGTTCGTGTACCTGGAACACGGCGCCCACTACGCGATCGGCATCCTGGCGTTCATCATGCTGGCCAGTATGAAGTTCCACGTGCCGGAGCTGGTGACGGGTCTCGCGGGTGTCGCCTTCATCGGCGCCTCGGTGTGGTCGTCGATCCGGTATCGCAGGAAGCAGGAAGCGTTGGGACTGGACCGTAAAGAGTTGGCAGCAGTGGAATGACGCAGGGTGGGCTCCCCGAGCCCACGCGGAAGCAGGCGGTACGCAAACGGCCGCGTGGGCGGAGGCCGCCCACCCTACCGGAAACGCATTCGGCCAGTGTGTAAATGAACGAAGTAGTACTTTTAACCTGAAGGAGAACCATCATGGCAATCAGTCTGCAAAAAGGCGGCAACGTCAACCTGTCGAAGGAAGCACCGGGCCTCGCGAACCTGAAACTGGGACTGGGCTGGGACGTGCGCAGCACCGACGGCGCGGCGTTCGACCTGGACGGCGTCGTGTTCCTGCTGAACCAGGCCGGCAAGGTGCGTTCGGATGCCGACTTCATCTTCTACAACAACCTGAAGTCGAGCGACGGATCGGTGGAGCACTCGGGCGACAACCGCACCGGCGCCGGCGACGGCGACGACGAGACCGTGTCCATCGATCTCACCAGGGTGCCGGCCGATGTCGACCGCGTCGTCCTCGCCGTGACGATCCACGACGGCGACGCCCGCCGCCAGAACTTCGGCCAGGTCGGCAAGGCGTTCATCCGTTGCGTGAACGGCGGGAACAACAGCGAGATCGCCCGCTACGACCTGTCCGAGGACGGTTCGACCGAATCGGCGATGATTTTCGGCGAGGTGTATCGTAACGGCGCGGACTGGAAGTTCCGCGCCGTGGGGCAGGGCTTCAACGGCGGCCTCGGCCCCCTCGCCAAGAACTACGGCGTGGCCGTTTGAACGAACCTGCATTGCCCGGGCAGCGATGCCGGGGCAATGCAGGCCCTCTTTGTTAAAGGAAGCCAGCAAAATGCCAGTGTTTACCGTGACCGGGGACGTCGATCCCTTCCTGCATGTGTCGCTCAAGCGCGGCGAAACCATCTACTGCGAATCGGATGCGATGGTCATGATGGAGTCGACGCTCGACCTCAAGGGCAAGATGAAGGGCGGCCTTGGCAGCGCGCTGATGCGCACCTTCGCCAACGGCGAGTCGTTCTTCCAGCAGCACATCGAAGCGGCCCGCGGCGACGGCGACTGCCTGCTGTCCCCCACGCTGCCGGGTGCGATGCAGGTGGTCGACTGCGGCCCGAACCAGTACATCATCAGCGACGGCGCGTTCGTCGCGGCCGCCTCCGGCGTGGACCTGCGCGTGCGCACCCAGAGCCTGGGCAACGCGCTGTTCGCCCAGAGCGGCGGCTTTTTCGTGACCGAGACCTCGGGCAGCGGACAGGTCGTCGTGTCGGGTTTCGGTTCGATGAGCGTGCTGGAGGTGGAGCCGGGCAAGGACGCGATCATCGACAACTCGCACGTCGTCGCCTGGGACAGCACCCTGCACTACGAGATCTCGATCACGACCGGCACCAGCGGCGGCTTCCTGGGCAATCTCATCAACAGCCAGACCAGCGGCGAAGGCATCGTCCTGCGCTTTTCCGGTCGCGGCAAGATTTACGTCTGTTCTCGCAACCGCACCGCATTCAAAGCCTGGATGCAGGCGCCGGGGCGCTGACGTTTTAAGAGGAGTAATGACATGGCAGTCAATTTGCAGAAGGGCCAGAAGATCTCGCTGGAGAAGGAAGCCGGCGGTGCCCTGTCCCGCGTGACGATGGGCCTCGGCTGGGACGTGGCGAAGAAGGGCGGCTTTTTCGGCTTCGGCGCGAAGAGCGAGGCGGTCGACCTCGATGCCTCCGTCGTGATGTTCGACGATGCGAACCGTCCGGTCGACGTGGTCTGGTTCCGCCAGCTCAAGAGCAAGGACGGCAGCATCACGCACACGGGCGACAACCGCACCGGTGCCGGCGAAGGCGACGACGAGCAGATCGTCGTCGACCTGCGCACGGTCCCGGCGGACGTGAAGTCGCTCGTCTTCACCGTCAACAGCTTCACGGGCCAGAATTTTTCGACGGTGCAGAACGCGTTCTGCCGCCTGTTCGACACGAACAGCGGCAAGGAGATCGCGCGCTACGACCTGTCCGTGCAGGGCACGCACACGGCCCAGATCATGGCCAAGCTGTACCGCCATAACGGCGAGTGGAAGATGCATGCGATCGGCGACAACGCCAGCGGCCGCACGTTCGACGATCTCATGCCGCTGATCGTGCCGCACCTGTAATCCTGTTTTTTTGTCGTCCCCGCGGACCAGTCTCCGTCCGCGGATCCAACGTGGGCGGCTTGGCGCCCACGCCCTTTAACGGCTCCCTCGCGGAGCCGTCTTTTTTGATATTGACGGCGATCAGCCGCCGGTTGTGCCCGCACGCGTAGATTGGGCTTCCTGTCTCATCCATTCATGGAGGAACGATGAAGCGCTACCACATCACGCTTGGCGCCGGGACCACGGCGGGAGGCACCGTCATCACTGCTTCGAGCGCGTCCACGATCAACGGTGCTGCCAAGGCGCTGGAGGGGGATGCGGTCAGTTGTCCGCGTTGTCACAGCGAAGGGGTGATCGTCTGCGACGGTCCCCGCCTCCCCGATCACTGGAACGGCAAGCGGTTCGCCCTGCAGGACGATCTGTGCGTGTGCAAGTGCGTTCCCGCGCCTCGTCTGCTGGCGATCCAGACATTGAAGTGCCAGCATGTGCAGGGAGAGCCGGACAATCCGGCCGCGCGTAACGAGCCCGTCAATGGCGTCGTTGCGGGGAGGGCGGCGGCAGAGGAAAAAGCGCCCCTTCGGCTGTTCGATGACGTGACGGGACAGCCCCATCGCAAGCGGCCATACAAGCTTGTTCTGCGGGGTGGCGGTGCGATGGCAGGCACAACCGATGACGATGGTCTCACGCAGCCTTTGACGGCTTCCGAGCGGGCGGCCGTCGTCGCATGGCATGTATCGGCACCGGCGTCGGCCTGAGCGAGGAGGCCGGCGTGCCCGATACTCCTTTTCTCCGTCAGGCCCAGGACCGGATCCCGATCGACCGGAACACGGTTCCTGTCCCTGAATGCAAGGTCAGTCCCGCGCTGAAGGGAGGGAAGGTCATCAAGGTGATCGACGTCCCTGTCCTCGGTTGTTCGGGCGTGTGGTTGCGGTGTCAAAAGGAAGCCGAGCGATGGGTGTCGGATTGCGACGGGAAAGTCCTGGCCGATCACGCGTTGCTCAATCGCCGTATCAATGCGGCCTACGCGTATTTGTACCTTGCCGATCGACGCTTCCAATGGGCCGGCCTGGCCGCCTTTGCGTCCAAACAGGTCGGATGCGGTCTGCTCCATGCGGCCGAGACGGTCAAGGTTGCCAATGCCCGCATCGGCGAGAAACCGGGCGAGGACAGCGGTGACTTCCTGGCCAAGAACATGTTCGACCTTGGTGTCGCGGTCGGTTCCGAGTTCATGGAGAAGGAACTTGCGCTCGGCAATCTCACGCTGTTCCTCGACATATATCCTCTGCACAGGTTCTACATGCTGAGGGGCATGGACGGGTTACGGAAATGCTTACGTGAGCGGAAAAATATCAGGAATCTCGTGTTCTGGCCCGAGGAAGCAAAGAAGCGGCTGGCGTTCGGGCAGTTTTTCGAAGAAATCATGGCCGGCTTTAAGCAGATAGACGAGGGCGAGATCCGTCGGAGCGTTGTAACGTTAGCCAGGCATGAACAGCTCAACATCCTTCAAAAGGTCATTTACGATGATCCGTTCACACAGAAGGTATTGGACGCAAACCAGTTTGCTTGGGTTACAAAGCTTCCGACCGGCGATTATGCGGAGATCCAGCTGACGCTGTCGGCGCAGTGTTCGGCCAAGCCGGGCTGGACACAGTGGTTCAGCAGATCGATGGATGTGCATTTATGGAATCCCGACGACAGGATAAAGTTCGTCTACCGTGCGGCGGAGGAGTTCGATGGGCTCTTGAAGGGCCGCCAACGTACTGAGGTCGAGCGGTCCATCGCGGAAATTTACATGGGCGGAGGTGTGCAATGAAGCGCGGCCTTGCTGTTCTCGCGGCCGGAATCGCGGTCTCGTGCCTTGGAACATGGTGGTACGCCCGGCCACCGGCGCCAACGTATCTCGTCTTCCAGCTTGACCAGACTTTTGAAGAGGTGGTCAAGAATTCAACCTATACGGTGTGGGAAAGGTCCAACCGTCCGGCTGAATATCCAGGCACGTTGAAAGCCGGCGCCACTTGGGTGGATCATCCGTCGGTCATCTTCAAGTTGGACGATGCGGCCAACGGCTTCTCCCTGCCGCCCACGACGTTCGGTTCGATCTCGTACATGGATAATCGTGTCCTAACGGTAGTGACAACGCCCATGCTCAAGGCGCTTCCTTACGACGATACGCTTGAGGTCCTGCAGGCGCTTCAGGATATGTTCAAGGCGAGGGGGTGGGTGCCGTGGGATGGCGATAACAGCCAGTGGTTCGACCTGTCACCACGGGGCCGGCAAAAGCTTCAGGATGAGCTTAGCAGCATGATCAGCCTGCGCGTGCCGAAGAAAAATCTCGAAATGTTTCTTAGCGTGTACTGTCATAAAAATTGCGACGACCGTCCCCAGTCGCGCTGGCTGATCAATGTCGAGATCGGCAAGAAAGAACTGTACCACTGGAACGGGGAGTAGCAAAAAATTCTTGACCCCGCCCTTTTTTCGTCCTACTGTATTACTCAATTAATACAGTAGACACCATGCCCACACACCCCGCCACCCTGTTTTCGATCGCGACCGGTTCTCCGGAACCGATCTACCGCCAGCTCGTCGAGCAGGTACGCCGCCTGTCGGCCAGCGGCCAGCTCCGGCCCGGCGACGAGATGCCGTCCGTGCGCGAGATCGCGCAGGCGCTGGCGCTGAATCCGATGACCGTCTCGAAGGCGTACGGCCTGCTCGAGATGGACGGCGTGCTCGCGCGCCGGCGCGGGCTGGGCATGGTGGTGGCCGATTCCGCCGCGCCGGCCGGGAAGGCCGATATTCTCGGCCTCCTCCGCCCCACGCTCGAACGCGCCGCCGTCGAGGCGCGCCAGCTCGAGCTCGATCCCGACACCGTCCTGTCCCTGTTCGCAACCATTCTGAAGGAAACAAAATGAGTGCCCCCATCGTTCGCATGTCTTCGGTCAGCAAGCATTTCGGCAGCCAGCGGGTGCTCGAAGGACTCGACTGGCAGATCGCGCCGGGCCAGGTGGTCGGCCTGCTGGGCCGCAACGGCGCCGGCAAGTCCACGCTGCTCGAATGCATGCTCGGGCTGCGCGAGGCCGACGGCGGCGAGGTCGCGCTGTTCGGCGAGCCCGTGGCCGCGCTGTCGGACGACGCGCGCGGACGCATCGGCTACGTCCCGCAGCGCACCGACCTGTTCGAGTGGCTCACGCCTGTGCAGATGTTCGACTATTTCAAGGCCATGTACCCGCGCTGGAACCAGGCCAAGGTCGAGGGCCTGCTGTCGCGCTGGGGCTTCGGGCCGCTGCTGCGCAACAAGCCGATCAAGCGGCTGTCCGGCGGCGAGCAGCAGAGACTCGCCATCATCCGCGCGCTGGCGCACGATCCCGAATTGCTGATCCTCGACGAACCCGTGTCCGCGCTCGACCCCGTCGGCCGGCGCGAATTCCTGCGCGAGCTGGTCGACCAGGTGATCGAGCGCGGCACGACGGTCGTGTTCTCCACGCACATCCTGTCCGACCTGGAACGCGTCGCGTTCGACCTCGCCTTCCTGAAGGACGGCCGCATCGCCCTGCAGGGACAGACGGATGCGCTGCTGGAAGGCGCGCGCCGCATCGTCGTCCCGGCCGCCGCGTTGCCGGGCGCGCCGCTGGAGGGGGAAGTGCGCCGGCGCCGCGACGGCGCGATGACGAGCGTGATCGTGCAGGCGCCGGGCGACGACGTCGCGTGTCTCGCGCGCGAGCCGGGCGTGCGCGTGGAGCCGTTGAGCCTGGAAGACCTGTATATGGAAATAATGAGCGAGGTGACGCAATGAATGCCGCGCTGCAGGACTATCGCATCATCTGGCGTGCGGCCGCGGCGCAGCGCGAGCCGGGCGCGGTGCGCACCCTGTACCTGACGTCGGGTGCCGTGGGCGCATGTGCCCTCATCCTGGCCGTGCTGGATGACCTGGGCGGCATGCAGATGCTGCACCTCTTCGTCGGCGCCGCCATGCTCGCGCTGGCGCTCGCCTGGACTTTCCTGTTCGCGCCCGGTTCCATCCGGATGAATTCGCCCATCAACGCCTGGCTGCTGCCGCGCCAGCGCCGCCGCCTCATGCAGATGACGACCGCGTACTGGCTGCTCGCCACCGCGTGCCTTGCCTTCGCCATGGGCGCGTGGTCGGCGCTGCCGCCCGTCGCCCTGGGCGTGCTCGGCCTGATGCTGCTGAGCGCCGGGAACAAGCACGTCGTGACCCTGCTCGTCGTGGGCGGCAACTGGCCCTGGCTGGCGCGCGTCGCGCTGCCGCCGGCGTGGGGCGACGTGGCGACCGGCGACGCCGCCATCGCGTTGCTGGGCGCCCTCGTCGTGCCGGCCGCCGTGTGGGGCCTGCGCTGGCTGTATCCGGCCGGCGGCGACAGATACCTGGAGCGCCGTGCCGACCAGATCAAGCGCGTGAGCCGGCTCGATTTCTGCAACGAGGACAAGCAACCCGTGCCCGAGGGCATCGCCTGGCAGGGCAATCTGTCGTTCTACCGCATCGCGTTGCGCTGCGATGCGGGAACAGGCCGGCGCAGTGCCGACCCGGCCGCCATGCTGATGCATGCGCTGGGCCCGACGGCCCACTGGACCGCCTGGATCGGCGCCATCGCCACCATCCTGCTCGTCGGTGGCGGTGCGCGCCTCGCGCTGGCGTGGACGCATGGCACGGACGTGCAGGCCCTCGTCGCCCAGATGGCGGCCGTCGGCCCGGGCCTGCTGGCGCTGGCCGTCGCATTCAGTACGGCCCAGTACGGCCAGCAACTGCGGCGCACGCGCGGCGAGCAGGCCTTGCTGCGCTTGACGCCGCTGGCCGGCGACGCCGCGCTGCTGAACCGGCGGCTCGCCACGCGCATGCTGACGCAGGCCCTCGTCATCTGGGCCGTGCTGACCGCGGCCGTGCTGGGCGTGACGTTCATCATCGGCGTCGCGCCGGACGCGCTGTTGCGCCAGCTCGGCCTGTGCTGCGTCGCCGGCCAGGCGGCGATGATGGGCCTGCTGGGCGATTACGCGTCCGACCGCGGCGGCTGGAGCGTGATGCTGGGAGTGCGCGCCGGCGCCTACGCGCTCGTGCAGGCGCTCGTCGCCGTGGGCCTCGGCCGCCTCACCGGCACGACGGCTTGGCCGTGGCTGGTCGCGATCCCGCCGGCCGTCTGCTGGGTACAATTGCGGCACGACTGGCGCCGCATGCTGGCCGCGCCGCCGGCGTTCCCGGCGGGGCGGATGGATTGATCAATGCCCGCGCTTCTGCACGAGCGCGGTGCCGGTGCCGTGCCGATGGCCTTCGCTGACGGCCGTCACGGTGCCGTCCGGATTGAACACGATGGCGTTGGCCGCGCCGATTTCTTCCGGCTTCGCTTCCCACTTGTGGCCGAATTTTTCCAGCGCCTCGGCCTGCGGCGTGCCGGGGAAGCCCGGCTCGACCGAGGTCTCCTTGTTGTTCCGTTGCGATAGCCGCGGCGCGTCGATGGCCTGGTCCATGGGCATGCCGAGGTCGACGTAGTTGACGATCGTCTGCAGCACCGTCGTGATGATCGTGGCGCCGCCCGGGCTGCCGATGGTGAACGCGGGCTTGCCGTCCTTGAAGGCGATCGTGGGCGCCATGCTGCTGCGCGGGCGCTTGCCGGCCTCCGGGATGTTCGGTGCCGGGCCGGTGAAGTCGAAGTCCGTCAGCTCGTTATTCAGCAGGAAGCCGTAGCCCGGCACGACGATGCCGCTGCCGCCCCACGATTCGATCGTGAACGTGTAGGCGACGACGTTACCCCATTTGTCGGACACCGTCAGGTGCGTCGTGTGCGTGCCCTCGCGCATGATCATGTCCTGCTGCGGACGCAGCGGGAAGCTCTTGTCGTTCTCGTACAGGAAGGCGTCGCCGGCCGGGACGACGCCGGACGCGCGGTCCGCCCGGATCAGCGAGCGGCGCTGCGCCGCGAACTGCTTCGACAGCATGCCTTCGATGGGCGCGTCGACGTATTCCGGATCGGCCACGTAGGCATTGCGGTCGGCGAAGGCGAGGCGGCTCGCTTCCAGGTACAGGTGCAGGGCGTTCGCGCGCGGCATGGATTTCAGGTCGAAGCCTTCGAGGATGTTCAGCGCCTCGGCCACCGTCACGCCGCCGCTGCTGGGCGGCGGCATGCCGTAGATATCGTAGCCGCGGTAGGTGGAGCGGATCGGCTGGCGGATGCGTACCTCGTAGTTCGCGAGGTCCGCGAGGCTCATCGTGCCGGGCCGGACCTGGCTGCCGGCCGTGACGGGCGGCCGGTTGACGGCGGCGGCGACGGCGCGCGCCAGCGGACCTTCGTAAAACGTTTTATACCCTTTCGCGGCCAGTTCCCGATACGCCTTGGCGAGGTCGGGATTCTTGACGATCGTCCCGGTCGGCAGCGCCTTGCCGTCTTTCAGGTACAGCCGGCTCGTCGTGCTGAAAATGCCGAATTTTTTCTCGTTTTCGACCATCAGCCCGTGCAGCGTCTCGTTGACCGGGAAGCCTTTTGTCGCGACCTGGATCGCGGGCGCCAGCACCTGCTTGAACGTCATGGTGCCGTAGCGCTCCAGCGCCTCGTGCCAGCCGCGCACGGTGCCCGGCACGCCGACGGACGCGCCGCTGGCGACGGCCGTGTCGAAATCGATCGGCCTGCCGTTGTCCTGGAAGACGGCGGGGCTGAACGACGCGGGCGCCGTTTCGCGGTGGTCGATCGTGATCACGCGCTTGTCCTTGGCGAGGTACACGACCATGAAGCCGCCGCCGCCGATGCCGCAGCTGAACGGATCGGTGACGCCCAGCGTGGCGGCTGCCGCGACCGCGGCGTCGACGGCGTTGCCGCCCTGGTTGAGGATGGCGAGCGCCGCCGCCGACGCCTTTTCGCTGATCGTGGCGACGGCGCCGCCGGTGCCCGTGGCGACCGGGGTCTTGGCGAGCGCGGGCGGCGGTGCCAGGACGATGGAGAGGGTCAGAGCGCAGGCGAGGGTTTTGACTGAGTGGGTCATGGCTGGCGCAGGGAGTGGGTGATCGTGGCCGTGCTCATTTCGTGCTGACCTTGAGCGTGACGGGAATGACGTCGCCGGGGCGCATGGTGCCGCCCGCGCGCGCGGGCGGGATCGCGGAGGTGTCGAGGACGATGCGGGCGCCGTGCAGCGCCGCCGGCGCGGCCGTCGGCTGGTCGGGGCCGAGCGTGAATTCTTCGATGCCGTCAGGGCCGTCGAGGAGGAAGCGGAAGATCAGCCGTCCGGCCCAGATGCAGCGCGTGTTCGCGGGGCAGCGGCTGTCGCTGTAGCTGTCGTACGTGAGGACGAGGCCGCGCGCCAGCTCGACGCGCTGCTCGGGCCGGAGCGGATACACGCCCTCGTGCAGCGGCGCGGCGGCGCACCCGGCCAGGATAGTCATCAGCAACATGGCGAACGGGCGCGGCAGCGTCATGGAGCGTCCTTGTGTACGTTTGGCCAATCATAGCAAAATCGCCAGTCGGGGCCGGCGCAATTCGGCCTCGGCCGGCGGACGTTCCCGCCACGCGCCGTTCAGTCGATCGGATAGCGGAGGAACACGGGCAGCGCTTCCGCGCGCGCGGCCCAGGCCGCCAGGCGGGGGAAGTCGGCGCTCGCGACGATCTGCGGCACCATCAACCGGACGAACGACCACGTGATGGCGGCCGTGATGGCGGCCTGGTCGAGGGCGGCGACGTCGAATGCGTCCGCTTCGGCCTCCAGCAGCCTCAATGCGGCGAGCAATTGTTCCTGCACGCGGTCGAGCCACGGCTGGTGCAGCTTTTCCGCCGGGCGCAGCGTGTGCTCGTAGACGATCTGCGCCGTCTTCTCGCACGCGGCCAGCGCCGGGCCGATGGCGCGCAGAGCCTGTGCGCGCGCGGCCGGGGCGGGCGGCAGCAGGGAGCGGCCCGTCAGCGCCTCGGCGTACTCGAGCATCAAGGTGGAATCGATCAGGAACGAACCGTCGTCCAGGACGAGCGTCGGCGCCTTGACCGTCGGATTGATCGCGGCGAATTCGTCGAAGTTGCGGAACACCGAGAGCGCCTTGTGTTCGAACGGGACGTCGAGCAGGTCGAACGAAATGGCGACGCGGCGGACAAACGGCGAATCGAGCATGCCGATGAGTTGCATGGGACCTCCTGATAGTTGCAGTTGCAGTTGCGGTTGCGGTGGTCTTTCATTCTATTGCCTTTGGGCCAATGCTGCTCGTTATGCAACTTGACTTGACGGCGGCGCCATCGCCGGTGGATATTTGAAATCGTTTTCATGAATAAGGGGGAAGCGATGGGCGACCCGATCCGTTTCGATTCCGGCGTCGCGGCAGGCATCTCGCGGCAGGCCGCGACGGCGCGGCCGGACGAGGATGCCGGCACGCGCGCGCCGCGCGTGCTCGCCATCGACCTGCTGCGCGGCCTGGCCGTGATGGGCATGGTGATGGTCGCGTACGCGGGCGGCTGGGAGCACCGCTTCACGTTCCTGACGCACGCCGACTGGCGCGGCTTCGCCATCGCCGACATGATCTTCCCGGCCTTCCTGTTCTGCGCGGGCGCCGCGCTGCCGTACGCGCTGCGGCGGCGCGCGGACCAGGGCAGAACCGCCCTCGTGGGCCACGTGCTGCGCCGCGCCGCGGCGCTCGTCGCGCTCGGCGTCGTCCTGAACCTGCTGCCCGGATTCGACTTCGCCCACGTCCGCCTGCCCGGCATCCTGCAGCGCATCGGCCTGTGCTATGCCATCGTGGGCACGGGCTGCGTGCTGGCGCTGCGCCGCGACGGCATCTCCGTGACCGTGCTGGTCGCGGCGACCAGCGCGCTGCTGGTGGGCTATGCGTGGCTGCTGCTCGCGTGGGATGCGCCCGGCTGCGGCCGCGCGTGCTTCGATTCGGCGCATTCGCTGCCGGCCGTCGTCGACCGCGCCGTGTTCGGCGTGCCGCACCTGTGGCCGTGGGGCAGGACGGGCGATATCGTCACGTACGATCCGGAAGGGCTCGTGGCCACGCTGGGCGCGCTTGTCAACGTGCTGTTCGGCGCGGCGGCGTCCGCGCTGCTCATGCGCTCGCACAGGCGCGCCACGCTGACGGTCCTCGCCGTCGCCGGCGTGGCCTGTCTGCTGGCCGGCTTCCTGCTCGATCCGCTCGTCCCCGTCGTCAAGAAGCTGTGGACGCCCAGCTTTGCCCTGCTGTCCGGCGGCTTCACGCTGCTGGCCTTGCTTGCCCTGATGCGCCTCGTGCCGCCCGGCCGCGCGGCGCCCGCGTGGGCCCGGCCGGTGCTGGCATTCGGCACCAACGCGACGCTGGCCTTCGTCGGCATCACGCTGCTCGACACGCTGCTGCAACTGCCGCTGGGCGGCGCGGGCAGCGGGCACGATCTGCTGGCGGGGCTGCTGGCGCGCGCGATCCCGCAGGCGCGGGTCGCGTCGGCCGCCTATTCGGCCTTGCTGTTGCTCGTGCTGGGCGCCGGGCTGTGGCAGCTGTACAAGCGGCGCATCGTCATCCGGATCTGAAAAACCGGCGTATGCTGGCGGTCATTCAACCGGACCGGAGGAAGGTGATGACACGTTTGACCGCAGCGGATTTCGACCCCGAGGTATTGCAGCTGTTCGATGGCTATGTGCACGGCCGCGTGTCGCGCCGCGATTTTCTGTCGCGCGCGGGCCGCTATGCCGCCGGCGGCACGACGGCCGCCACGTTGCTGGCGCAGCTGTCGCCGTCGTTCGCCGCGCCGCTCGTCGCCCCGCTCGATGCGCGCCTGAAGACCAGCTACCTGGACTTCTCGTCGCCGCAGGGCTACGGCAAGGTGCACGGCTATCTCGCCGAGCCCGCGCACATCAAGGGCAAGCTGCCGACGGTCCTCGTCGTGCACGAGAACCGCGGCCTGAACCCGCACATCGAGGACATCGCGCGCCGCATCGCGCTCGAGGGATATATCGCCTACGCGCCGGACGCGCTGTACCCGCTGGGCGGCTATCCGGGCGACGAGGACAAGGCGCGCGAACTGTTCCCCAGGCTGGACCAGGCGAAGACGCGCGCCGACTTCATCGCCGCCGCGCGCGCGCTGGCGGCGCTGCCGCAGGGGACGGGCAAGGTCGGCGTGGTGGGCTTCTGCTACGGCGGCGGCATTGCCAACTACCTGGCCACGCAATTGCCGGACCTGGCCGCCGTCGTACCGTTCTACGGCATGCAGCCGCCGGCTCTCGACGTCGCCCGCATCCGCGCGCCGCTGCTGATCCACGACGCCGGCCGTGACGAACGCATCCTGGGCGGCTGGCCCGCCTACGAGGCCGCGCTGAAGGCGAACCACGTCGATTACCAGCACTTCGTGTACGCGGGCGTGGAACACGGCTTCAACAACGATACGACGCCGCGCTACGACGCGGCGGCGGCCAGCCTGGCGTGGGGCCGGACGATGGCGTTCTTCAAGGCGAAGCTGGCGTAATGGACCGGCTGGCCGAACTGCGGGCGCTGATCGCGTCCGACGAGCGGCGCATGCAGGTGCTTTGCGCCGTGCGCGACCTCGGCCTGCCCGATTGCTGGGTCGCCGCCGGGTTCGTGCGCAACCGCGTGTGGGACCATTTGCACCGGCGCGCGACGTCGCCGCTGCCGCAGGATATCGACGTGATCTGGTTCGCGCCCGACGCGTGCGCTGCACGGCGCGATGCCGATCTGGAGGCCGCGTTGCGGAAGCGGGACGATACGCTCGCATGGTCCGTCAAGAACCAGGCGCGCATGCACGTGCGTAACGGCGATGCGCCGTATCGCTCCGCCCTCGACGCGATGCGCTTCTGGCCGGAGACGGCGACGGCCATCGGCGTCCGGCTGGGGCCACGAGGCGATATCGACGTGGCCGCGCCGTTCGGGCTGGACGATCTGTTCGGACTGGTCGTCCGGCCGACCCGGCGGTTCGTCGCGGAGAAGCATGGCGTGTATCTGGAGCGCGTCCGTGCCAAGCACTGGGCGCGTCACTGGCCGGGCTTGCGGATCGACATCACATCGATGGCAAGCGACAGTCCGATGGCGCCTGTCCCGATGAGGAACAACGGGCCGTAGTCGCCGCCGTTGTGCCCGAACAGGAACGAGAAACCCCACGCGGCCAATGCCTGGCAGACGGCGAAGGCCGCCGTGGCCGTGCGCCACGCCTGGCCCTGCCGTTGCGGCTGGCCGGGCAGCAGTTCGTGGAGGCGACCCAGCACGAGCGGCACGGTGCCGGTGACGAAGGCGCCCACGATCAGGCTCGATGCCGCCAGGGCCGCGGTCGTCGTCGCGAGCGCGGGCAGCACGACGCCGGCGGCCTGCAGCACCAGTGCGAGGCGCAGCGTACGGCCGAAGCCGATGCGGTCGGCGACGTTGCCGACGGCGATCGGCCCCACGCTGGCGCCGATGCCGAACAGCACCCAGTAAGCGGCGCCCGTGCGCAGGCCCAGGCCAAGGCCGCGGGCGATGAAGTCGACGAGGAACAGCATGTGCGGCACCCAGCCGACCGCGTTCAGCGCATAGCACGCGTACAGCGCGCGCAGGGTACCGGCCGGTGTGGAGGCCGGGGTTGCGGTCGCGGGCGCGGCGGGAGCCACATGCGGCCAGCCGCCCCAGGCCAGCGCCGTCAGCAGCAGGGCCAGCGCGCCGAGCCCGAGCCAGGCGGCGCGCAGGCCCAGTTGCAGGAGCATCGGCAGCAGCGTGCCCGATGCGACGATGCCGAGGCCGACACCCATGAAGATGATGCCGCCGACCATCCCGCGCCGCTGCGCCGGCACATGCGGCAGCACGGTCGGGGCCGCCAACACCATCAGCGCGCCGCCGGCCAGGCCGGACAGGAAGCGCCACATGAAAAACCAGGTCGCACCCGCCGGCCACGCGCAGGCGAGCAGCGAGAGACCGGTCAACAGCATCATCGAGCGCAGCGTCGCCACGGGCGAGAGCCGGGCCGCGATCGGCCGGCCCAGCAGGGCGCCGGCCAGGTAGCCGGCCAGGTTGGCGGCGCCCAGGTAGGCCGCCAGCGCCGGCGAAAACCAGTGCGCGGCGACCAGCGCCGGCAGCAGTGGCGTGTACGCGAAGCGGGCGAGGCCGATGCCGACGAGGCTGGCGGAAAAGCCGGCCAGCGCGGCATGCCAGGCGCGGACGGGACGGGCATGTTCGCCGGACCGGGCCGGGAGCGGGATCGTGTTCATGATGGGACGCGTCAAGCAGGGAGATGACTCAGCTTAGGCCATGCAAGCTATCCGTAGAAGCGAAAGTTTCGGATAGCCGTTATCTGAGATTGAGATATGTGCTAGGCTCTGTCATCGCTTGACGAGGAACCGATCATGGAACTGGCCGACCTGAAAACCTTCGAGACCGTCGCCCGCCACGGCAGCATGAACCGCGCCGCGGCCGAGCTGAACACCGTGCAGTCGAACGTGACGGCACGCATCCGCGCGCTGGAGCACGAGCTGGGCGTCGCACTGTTCCAGCGCCATGCGCGCGGCGTGTCGACGACGCCGGCCGGACAGCGCATGCTGCCGCTCGTCGGCCGCATCGCCAAGCTGATGGTGGACGTCAAAATGGCCGCGCGCGACGACGGCGAACCGGCGGGCAGCCTGGAACTCGGGTCGGTGGAAACGACGATGGCCCTGCGGCTGGCGCCCGTCCTGGCCGGCTTTGCGCGCGCCCATCCGCAAGTGCGCCTGGCGGTGCACGGCGGCACGAGCGCGGCGCTGATCGACGACGTGCTCGCCGGCCGCCTCGACGGCGCGTTCGTCGCCGGGCCGGCGGACCATCCCGACCTGCTGACGGAACCCGTGTTCAGCGAAGAACTGGTCCTTGTGACGAGCCCGGCTGTCGCATCGCCGCAGGCGCTGGCCCGGCGGCCGGACCTGCGCACGATCGTATTCCGCAGCGGCTGTTCGTACCGCCAGCGGCTGGACACGCTGCTCGCGTCGCTGGGCATCGTGGCGTCCCGGCCGCTGGAATTCGGCTCGCTGGACGCGATCCTGGCCTGCGTCGCGGCCGACGTCGGCATCACCCTGCTGCCGCGCGCCGTGGCCGCGCCTGCCGCGGCTGACGGCGGCGTCATCCTCCATTCGCTGGCGCCCGAGCTGTCCGACGTGGAAACCCTGTTCGTCCGTCGCCGCGACGCCTACGTGTCGAGCGCGCTCACGGCCTTCCTCGCGCGGGCGCATGCGCTGCCGAAAAAACAAAAGGCACCCGAAGGTGCCCTTGTCGTTGGCTGAGATGGCTTACACGTAAGCCGCCAGCGCCGTTTTCATCTTTTTCAGCGCCGCCGATTCGATCTGGCGGATGCGCTCGGCCGACACGCCGAATTCCTCGGCCAGCGTGTGCAGCGTGGCGCCCGAGCCGTCGTCGTTGGCCAGCCAGCGCGCTTCCACGATGCGGCGCGAACGCGGGTCCAGCTTGCCGAGGGCCGTTTCCAGGCCTTCCGACTGCAGGCGCACTTTTTCCTCGCCTTCCAGGACCTTGGTCGGTTCCTGCTGGTCCGAGGACAGGTAGGCGATCGGCGAGAACTTGTCGTCTTCGTCGTCGGTCGGCGCTTCCAGCGCGATGTCGCGGCCGGACAGGCGCGTTTCCATCTCGATCACTTCTTCGCGCTTGACGTCCAGCATCTTGGCCAGGTCGTCGACTTGCTGCGGCGACATGGCGTCGAGACCTTGCTTGTTGCTGCGCAGGTTGAAGAACAGCTTGCGCTGTGCCTTGGTCGTTGCAACCTTGACCAGACGCCAGTTCTTCAGGATGTATTCGTGCATCTCGGCCTTGATCCAGTGCATCGCATAGGACACGAGGCGCACACCCTGGTTCGGGTCGAAACGTTTGACGGCCTTCATCAGGCCGATATTGCCTTCCTGGATCAGGTCGGCGTGCGGCAGGCCATAGCCCAGGTAGCCGCGCGCGATCGACACGACCAGGCGCAGGTGCGACATCACCAGTTTCTGTGCGGCGTCGAGGTCATTCTTTTCCTGCAGCCGTGTTGCCAGCGAAACTTCTTCCTCGTGGGTCAGCATCGGCAGGCGGTTCACTGCCGAGATATAGGCGTCGATATTACCGAGATTGCCACTGAAACCCAGTCCCAGAGTACGACTGCCGGCCGGGACCAATGCGGATTGTGCGGACATAGTCACTCCCTCTGATTTAAGCTGCTGCATCGTCTCGCCATCTCCAGGGCCCCGGAGGCACCACTGGCTGGCTTGCGTCGGGATGCTGACGGTGCTATCAAAACCATTTCCCGCGATAGTCTGACGTTATATTAGCACTCTCTTGAGGTGAGTGCTAGGCGCCACCATATCCCTGAAGATGTGTTTAAGTTTCATTAAAGTATTGCCCGCAGGAATCGAAAAACTCGGTCGACTCAACTGTAGAGCAGGGTGCGAGCGTTTTAAATGATGCACGTCAAGCACCGCGCTCATTTCGATTGAAATCGGTAGAAGACAGGTTAGGCGACCCGTGATGCGCCTTCTGTTGGTTGGCGCACGTTGTGCTGTAGGTGGATGCCTCGCGTCCGCTGCCGGATTAGACTGGCCAGCAGCGGACGGGTTCACGGGACGGCGGCGATACAGGCCGAATTAAATTGGCTGAGCGGCAGCCCACGTTGCGGGAAGACGGTCATGACTGCCCAGCCATGGAGGAAGTTTCGGGTCCAGCCTGCCGATAACCTCAACACCTTTATCGTGTAGTTCGATGAGGGTTGGGGTCAACCAAAGTAATTGCTCGTGATGGAAAACGCGATTTCTCAACGCACGGATCTGGTTGAGTGCCGATGAAACAGCATGGCGTTGGCGCTGTGGCTTCGGGCAGCGTGGAAAAATCAGGCGCAGGTCTTTCCACAGGATGGTCTGGAACTGGACGTTGAACAGCGAACTCCAGAAACCAAAGGGTAGTTCGGCAATGATTTTATCCGGTGTAAGTGCCTCGGCCCGGCGTTGCAGTTTTACCTTTGCGTTGACTACCTCGCGGACTTGCCAGGCAAACGACGGATCGTTCGTCCAGGCTTCCCACCAGTCGGCGCGCTCGTACAGGGTTGTCAGGCACCGGTGAGTCCCGTTTTTCAGGGCGACCTCAAGTACATTCAGCATCGGCATCATCGCCTCTGCCAGCAGCATGTTGTTGACATATGCTGTTGCTGCCCTGGCTTCGTCGCCATTGCACGAGGCAAGATAACGTCGCAGCCGCGCCGCAGAGAAGTGTTTTTCGAGGTCGGTCCAGTCCATCGCGCATCATTTTTGATCATGCCTGCTCACGATGATATACTGCGGGTGCAGCCCTGAATTTGTCCTCTCCCAGCCTCCATACCGGTGATGACGCCAGGTCAGTTTTTGGTCCCGTTCTGCGGGACCACCCGGATTCGAAACAAACCCGTCCTCGTGGCGGGTTTGTTTTTTTCCAGAGCCTCCTGGTGCGTCAGCGCAACCGCGCCAGATGCCTCTGCACCGACAACATGGCGCCCACGAGCCCGAGTCCGGCACTGATCGCCAGCAGCGCCGCCATGGCCAGCGGCGGCAGCGGGGACAGCTGGAATTCCGACGCGTACAGTCGGGCGAACTCGGCGATGGCCGTGTTCAGCGGACGCAGCGCCAGCGCCACCGCCCCCAGCGCCACGGCGCCCGCGCACAGGCCCAGCAGCGCGCCCGTGTAGTAGAACGGGCGGTGGATGAAGTTGTCGGTCGCGCCCAGCAGTTTTGACACGGCGATTTCTTCGCGCTGGGTCAGCACCTGCAGCCGGATCGTGTTGAACACGACGGCGATCACGACGACGCCCAGCGTGATCGCGAGCAGCAGCAGCGCCAGGCGCAGCACGCCCAGCAGCGCGGCCAGGCGCTTGACCCAGGCCGAGTCGACCTGCACGGCATCGACGCCCGGCAGGGCGCGCATCTGGTCGGCCAGGCCGTCCACGCGCGCGGCGTCGGCGCGGCTGGTAAAGCCTTCGAGGCGCATCACGTAGCTGTCGGGCAGGGGGTTGTCGCCCAGTGTCTCGATGACGTCGGTGAGTCCGCTCTTGTCCTTGAGGCTGGCCAGCGCCTGCTCGCGCGGCACGAAGCTGACCTTCGCGTGCGTGCCGCGCAGGATCTGCTGCAGTTGCGGCGCCAGTGCCTGGGCCTGGTCGCGCGGCGTGTCGGCCTTGAGGAACAGGCTGACTTCCGGATCGACGGACAGTTCTTCCGACAGGGGCCGGACGTTGTCGAGCAGGGTCACGCCGGCGAAGGGCAGCGCGAGCGCGACGGCGACGACGAGCACGTTGAACAGGAAGCTGCCCGGCGCCTTGCGCACGTGCGACAGCGCGGCGCCGAGGGCGAAGCGGTGCTGGCGGAACCAGATGTTCATGCGCCACCTCCCGTCACATGGCCGTGTTCGAGGCGGATCACGCGCGCGGCGCTGTCCAGGATGTCGTCGTCATGGGTGGAGATGACGCAGGTCACGCCGACCGAGTGGAAGGCATGCAGTGCGCCGATGACCTTGTCGGCCGCGGCGCGGTCCAGGTTCGCCGTCGGTTCGTCGGCCAGGATGATCTGCGGGCGGTTGACGATGGCGCGCGCGATCGCCACGCGCTGCTGTTCGCCGCCCGACAATTCCAGCGGCAGCGCCAGCGCGCGTTCGAGCAGGCCGACCTTGTCCAGCGCCGCGCGGGCGCGCTGCTCGGCCTGGCCGCGGGTCGCGCCGGTGACGATCAGGGGCAGCATCACGTTGGCCAGCAGGTGGCGGTCGTTCAGCAGGCGCTGGTTCTGGAAGATCAGGCCGAGGTTGCGGCGCAGGAAGGGGATGCCGGCCCGGCGGATGCGGCCGACGTCCTGCCCGTTCACGATCACGCGGCCGGACGACGGGCGCTCGATGGCGGCGACCATTTTCATCAGGGTCGATTTGCCGGCGCCGGACGGGCCGGCCAGGTACACCAGCTCGCCCTTGGCGATGTTCAGCGACACGTCGGCGAGGGCGAGCGTGTTGGCGGAATCCGAGTACTTCTTGGAGACGGACTGGAATTCGATCATCGTGCGTTTATCCCAGCAGCGCCTCGGCGAATTCGTCGGCGCTGAAGGGTTGCAGGTCCTCCAGCTTCTCGCCCACGCCGATGAAGTACACCGGCACCGGACGGGTGCGTGCAATGGCGGCCAGGATGCCGCCTTTGGCCGTGCCGTCCAGCTTCGTGATCACGAGGCCGGTCAGCTGCAGCGCGTCGTCGAATGCCTTGACCTGCGCGAGCGCGTTCTGGCCCGTGTTGCCGTCGATGACGAGCAGGATCTCGTGCGGCGCCTCGATCATCCCCTTGCCGATCACGCGCTTGATCTTCTTGAGCTCTTCCATCAGGTGCAGCTGCGTGGGCAGGCGGCCGGCCGTGTCGACCATGACGACGTCCACGCCGCGCGCCTTGCCCGACTGGACGGCGTCGAACGCGACGGCGGCCGGGTCGCCCGACTGCTGCGAGATCACGGTGACGTTGTTTCTCTGGCCCCAGACCATCAGCTGCTCGCGCGCGGCGGCGCGGAACGTGTCGCCGGCGGCCAGCAGGACCGATTGTTCGTGGTGCTGCATGTGCTTGGCCAGCTTGCCGATGGTCGTCGTCTTGCCGGCGCCGTTGACGCCCGCGATCATCATCACGAGCGGCTCGTGGCGGCCCAGTTCGAGCGGCTTTTCCAGCGGACGCAGCAGGTCGACCAGCAGCGCCTTCAGCGCCACCTTGACGGCGGCCGCGTCCAGCAATTTGTCTTCCTTGACCTTGCGCCGCAGGTTGTCCAGCAAGAATTGCGTGGCGTCCATGCCGGCGTCCGACATCAGCAGCGCGGATTCGAGTTCCTCGTACAGGTCTTCGTCGATGCGCGCGCCGACGAACAGCAGCGACAGATTGCTCGACGTCTTGGCCAGGCCGGCTTTCAGGCGCGACATCCAGGAACGCTTCGCTTCCGCTTCGCTGACCGGGCGCTCGGCCGTTTCGGGGAACAACTGGCCTTCGTAGCCGGACGGGGCGGTTTCCAGCGGGGCGGGCGCAGCGATGCCGGGCGTGGCCACGTCGGGCGCGGCCGGCATGTCGTCGCCACCGAACAGGCGGCGCAGGAAACCCGGCTGCTCGGCCGGCGCTTCGGGTTGCGCGGCGGCGACCGGAGAAGCGGGCACCGCGGGTTCGACCGCAGCCGGCGTCTCGGCTTCAGGTTTTTTCTTTTTGAAGAAACTAAACATTGTGTATTCGGGAGGGCGGCGGATTTGCCGGAACGAGTCGCGCGTATTCTACCAGAGCGGGCCCGGTTCTCCCTGCTGGGTAACCGGAAAGCAATCCTTGCCGTCCGCTGCACGATTGTTTGATGTGCATCAGCTCTACCATATTGTGGCTAGAATACCGCTTAACAATGTCAATCCAATCACCGTGCTGGAAATGAGCGCGCAAGCGGTGTAGATTGTGAACATCCATGAAAACACGCGTCACCAAGGGACGATCGTGAACGTTTCCAAGTTTCTCAAGAGGCTCATCGCCGGCGATCACGTGGTGGGCAGCTCGGCGCCGTCGCTGCGCAACGTCGTCGTCTGGCTCTTCATCGCCCTCGTCGCCATGTTCCTCACTCACCCTTCCAGTCCGGCCAGCGTCTTCGACGCGCCCGTGCCGTGGCCCGCCGAGCTGGGCCTCGACGGCAGCCTCGGCATGTAACTGGTATCCTGTCGCCCTACCTTTGCCGTTCCGGTGGCGCCGGCGACCGCCGCGCGCACCGTCCCGCACGATGAAACACAGACTATTTCTTTTCGACCTCGACGACACCCTGCTCGATTTCAAGGCGTCCGAACAACTGTCGTTCGACCGCACGCTGCGTGCGCTGGGCCTGCACGCCCTCCCGGACGGGCTGTTCGCCCGCTACCAGGCCATCAATATGGCGCTCTGGAAAAGTTTCGAGACGGGCGCCGTCGCCAAGGACTTCCTGAAGGTCGAACGGTTCCGCAAGACGTTCCAGGAAACCGGCCTCGACCTCGATCCGGAATCGGCCAGCGGCCTGTACCTGGAATCGCTGTCGGACACCGTCGTGCTCATCGACGGCGCGCGCGAACTGTGCGCAACCCTGGCCGGCATCGGCGAAGTGGGCATCATCACGAACGGCGTCGAGCACATCCAGCACCGGCGCATCGCCAGCTCGGGACTGCGCGACCACGTGTCGTTCGTCGCCACGTCGGAAGCGTGCGGCCACGCCAAGCCGGACAGCCGCTTCTTCGACTACACGGTCAGGATGGCGCGCGCGTTTTCTCATGCGGAGACGGTCATCGTCGGCGACCGCCTCGATGCCGACATCCTCGGCGCCAACCGCTTCGGCATCGAAAGCTGCTGGTTCAATCCCGGCGGTCTCGCCAACGACACGCAGGCGCTGCCCACCTTCGAAGTGGCGCGCCTGCACGACGTCGTCCCGGCCCTGCGCGCCCTGGCGATCGCCTGAGAAAGGTCAGCCGGCCTTCGCGGCCTGCGCGTTGCGGCGGATCGTGTCCAGCGTGGCGCCCGGCGTGATCAGGTTGCCGTCGTAGCGCAGCTCGATCAGCGCCGGCAGCTTGCGGGTCCGCGTGAACTCGATGGTGCGCGCCAGGGCCGGCCCGAATTCGGCCGTCGTCGCGACCGCTTCGCCGTGGCCGCCGTACGCGTTGGCCAGCGCCGCGAAATCCGGATTGTGCAGCTGCGTGCCCGACACGCGGCCCGGATACTCGCGCTCCTGGTGCATGCGGATGGTGCCGAACATATTGTTGTTGAACACGAGGAAGATGACGCCGGCGCCGTACTGCACGGCCGTCGCCAGTTCCTGGCCCGTCATCATGAACTCGCCGTCGCCCGCGAAGGCGACGACCGTGCGCTCCGGCCGCACGATCTTGGCCGCGACGCCGGACGGCACCGCATAACCCATCGCGCCGCTCGTCGGGGCCAGCTGGGTGCGCATCGCGCCGTAGCGCCAGAAACGGTGCGCCCACGTCGCGTAGTTGCCGGCGCCGTTCGTGATGATCGTGTCGCGCGGCAGGGCCGCCTGCAGGTCCTGCACCATCTGCCACAGGTCCAGCGGCGCGCTGCCGTCCTTGAAGATGGCGGGGCGTTCCTGCCATGCGCGCAGCTCGGCCTTCGCTTCCTCGACCGTGTGGCGCCAGGCGGCGGCGTCGACCGGTTCCATCGCGGCCAGCATGCCGGCCGCCTGCGGGGCACCGGCGGCGATCATCAGCTCGGCCTGGTACACGCTGCCCAGTTCTTCCGGGTCCGGATGGATGTGCACGAGGCGCTGGCGCGGCACCGGCGACGCCAGCAGAGAATATCCACTCGTCGTCATCTCGCCCAGGCGCGGACCGAACGCGATCAACACGTCGGCGTCCTTCACGCGCGCGGCCAGCTTCGGATTGATGCCGATGCCGACGTCGCCCACGTAGTGCGGATGCTCGTTGTCCAGCAGGTCCTGGAAGCGGAACGCGCAGGCGACGGGCAGGGCGTTCGCTTCGGCGAATTTGCGTACGTCGGCGCACGCCTCGTCGGTCCACGTGCCGCCGCCCAGCAGCAGCAGCGGCTTTTTCGCGCCGGCCAGCATCGTGCGCAATGTCGCGATCTGGCCGGCCGATGGCGCGCCCTGCGTGGGCTGGTAGCGGCGCGTGTCCGCCACTTCCGCGCGCGCCACGAGCATGTCTTCCGGCAGCGCGAGGACGACGGGGCCGGGGCGGCCGCTGGTCGCGACCTGGAACGCGCGCGCCATGTATTCGGGGATGCGCTCGGCGCGGTCGATCTGCGCGACCCATTTCGCCATCTGGCCGTACATGCGGCGGTAGTCGATTTCCTGGAACGCTTCGCGGTCCATGAAGTCGGTGCCGACCTGGCCGATGAACAGGATCATCGGCGTGGAATCCTGGTACGCCGTGTGCACGCCGATGGAGGCATTGGTCGCGCCGGGGCCGCGCGTGACGAAGCAGATCCCGGGCTTGCCGGTGAGTTTGCCGTAGGCCTCTGCCATGAACGCCGCGCCGCCTTCCTGGCGGTTGATGACGAAACGGATGTTCGAATCGTGCAGCGCGTCCAGCACGTCGAGATAGCTTTCGCCGGGCACGCCGAAGGCGGTGTCCACGCCGTGGACCTGGAGCGCATCGACCAGGATCTGGCCGCCGCTGCGGGAGGGGTGCGTCATGGTGAGGTCATCCTTATCACGATGGAATCCGGGCATTCTATGCAAGTCGACCGGCACTGGCTTTTCAAATAGCGACACGACCTTTCACAAAAGGCAGCGGCGCATGGAGTACAATGGCGGCCGTGAAGCAGGCCAGGCAGCCGCTGGTCCACGCCGCAAGGTCGTGGACGGGAGGAAGGTCCGGACTCCACAGAGCGGGGTGACGGTTAACGGCCGTCCGCCGAAAGCCGGGCGCAAGCCAGGTATAAGGCGAGGAATAGGGCCACAGAGACGAGCGTATTCAGTTACGGTGAAACGCGGTAACCTCCACTCGGAGCAATTCCAAATAGGCACGCGTTGATGTTGCTCGCGGAGCGTGCGGGTAGGAAGCTTGAGCGCCGGAGTAATTCGGCGCCTAGAGGAATGGCTGTCATAGCGTCCGCAAGGGCGTTACACAGAATCCGGCCTATCGGCCTGCTTTACACATGATTCACGGCCCCGGGGAGCTCGACGACGATGCGTTACATCCTCGCCCTCGACCAGGGCACCACCAGTTCGCGCGCCATCCTGTTCGACCGCCAGGGCCAGGCCGTGCGCATCGCCCAGCAGGAATATCCCCAGCATTTTCCGCAGCCCGGCTGGGTCGAGCACGATCCGTTCGACATCTGGACGAGCCAGCTCGCCTGCGCGCGCCGGGTGCTGCTCGATGCCGGCGTCGATGCCGGTGAAGTCGCCGCGATCGGCATCACCAACCAGCGCGAGACGACCGTCGTGTGGGACCGCCATACGGGCGAGCCGCTGTGCCACGCCATCGTCTGGCAGGACCGGCGCACGGCAGCGATCTGCGACGACCTGCGCGCGGCTGGCAAGGCGCCACTCATCCAGCGCAAGACCGGGCTCGAACTCGATGCCTATTTTTCCGCGACCAAGCTGCAATGGCTGCTCACGCACGTGCCGGGCGCACGCGCACGCGCGGAGCGGGGCGAGCTGGCGTTCGGCACCGTCGACAGCTGGCTGACCTATAAACTGACGGGCCGTCACGTCACCGACACGAGCAACGCCTCGCGCACGATGCTCTTCAATATCAACAGCCTGCGCTGGGACCCGGAGCTGTTGTCCCTGTTCGGCGTGCCGGCGACTATGCTGCCGGAAGTCGTGCCCAGTTCCGGCATCGCGGCCGAATCCGATCCGTCCTGGTTCGGGCGCGCGATCCCGATCGCGGGCATCGCGGGCGACCAGCAGGCGGCCACGTTCGGCCAGGCCTGCCACTGGCGCGGCATGGTCAAGAACACCTATGGCACCGGTTGTTTCATGCTGATGCACGCGGGCGACACGCCGCCGCAATCGCATAACCGCCTGCTGGCGACCGTCGGCTGGACCATCGGCGGCCACACCGACTATCTGCTCGAAGGCAGCGTGTTCATGGGCGGCGCCACCGTGCAATGGCTGCGCGACGGCCTCGGCATTATCAGGCAATCGTCCGACGTCGAGGCGCTGGCCCTGTCGGTGCCGGACAGCGGCGGCGTGATGCTCGTGCCGGCGTTCGTCGGCCTCGGCGCGCCGCATTGGGACGCGTACGCGCGCGGCACCATCGTCGGCATGACGCGCGGGACGACGGCCGCCCACATCGCGCGCGCCGCCGTCGAAGCCATCGCCTACCAGAGCGCGGAACTGCTGGCCGCCATGCAGAAGGACGCCGACTGCGCCGTGCACGAGGTGCGCGCGGACGGCGGCGCCGCGCGCAACGACCTCCTGATGCAATTCCAGGCCGACCTGCTGGGCGTGCCCGTCGTGCGGCCGCAGGTGACGGAGACGACGGCCCTCGGCGCCGCCTGCCTGGCCGGCCTGGCGGTCGGCTTCTGGTCGTCGCGCGAGGAGATCGCGGCCGGGTGGAAGAGCGAGCGCCGCTTCGAGCCGCAGCTGCCGGCCGCGCGCCGCGCCGAGATGATGGCGCGCTGGTCGCGCGCGGTCGCGCATGCGCGCGCGTGGGCCGTGCCGGACCCGCACTGACGCCGCCCTGCCGTGCGGCCGCGCCCGTGCCGATGAGGCACAATCGGTTCGACATCGTTGGAACCGGAGGCGCCTTGAAATTCCTGAAGGGTTTCTTTTCTGCCGCGCACGCGCTGCTGGGGCTCCTGTTCGTGCTGGTCTCCGTGCTGATCACGGTGCTGGCCGTGCAAACCGGCTGGCGCGCCGTCGGTGCCGATACCGACGCGAGCGCCGAGATGGCCATCGAGGCGATCGGCCTGCTGGCCATCGCCGTCGTCTCGCTGCAGATCGCGCAAACCATCACCGAGGAAGAAGTCGTGCGCGACGCCCACATCAGCGCACCCACGCGCGTGCGCCGCTATCTGTCGCGCTTCTTGGTCGTGGTCGTCGTCGCGCTGTCGATCGAGGGCCTCGTCGGCACGTTCAAGGCCTTGCACGAGGCGCCGGAACTGCTGCCGCACGCGGCGTCGGTGCTGATCGCGGCGGGCGTGCTGCTGTCCGGCTGGGGCGTGTTCATCCGCATGAACAAGGCGGCCGAGGAGCTCGAGCCGGAGGCGATGAAAGCGGCCAAGAGTGAGGACGCGAAGGTGGACGAGTGATCTGCGTCGCAAGTGAATAAACCTATTTCGATCAATGTGAAATTGTGAGAGCTTTTCGTTCACTTCGATCGATATACTGCCGGGTAAGGTTATTTACTTTTAATCATCAAGGGTATCCAGCGCGATGCCCGCCGTATCCCTGCACCATGCCGCACGGCCCCGGTTTATCGAGAGTTTTATGTTTGCTGGGCAAATCAACCTTCCTGAAGACGCCGATTTCGAATGCCTGCTGCATCAGGTATTGGCCTGGTGGCCGGAAGAGCTGGCCGGCGACGACGGCGCCGACGCCGGCGCACGGCAATCGTCGGTCGCGCGCCTTTATGAAGCGAGCATTGCGCCGCGCGCGATCCAGTCGGCCAGCATGCTGCTGGTGCAACTGGATTGGGTCCTGTTCGGGATCGTCGTCGATTTATCGCGCAAGGTATCCCGGGTGCGCGTCAAGGATATCCGGCCGCAACTCATCAAGGATAGATTCCACGCACTGCTGACGAATATCGCATTGCCGCAACTGCTCGGCGAAAAACAGTGGGATGGGTCGTTCGAGCGCGACGAACTCGTGAACTATTTGCGGGTCGAGGACACGGCGATGCTCAGCCAGTAACTGGGCCGCAGTTGCCAATCATGAAATTCATATTGCGTTTCATATAAAATCGTTCCCGAATGACATCGATATCAACCCGTGACGCCAGCGCAGGTGTCATGGACTGACATCAAACAATGCACGGATGCAATCACGTAAGCTGCTGGTTGCTTGCCCGTTGCGGAACATATTCGTCAATCTCGGTCTCGAACAAATGGAAACGGAATGAATATCAAAAACTGGAAGATTGGAACTCGATTGGGCGGGGCATTTGCGCTGTTGCTCGTCCTGTTGGCGGCATGCATCTGGTTCGGCATTGCGAGCCTGAGGCTATTGAACGAGGGTACGTCGAGGATCGTCGGCGAGGATTATCCGAAGACCGTACTGGCCTACGAAAGCCTCGATACCGTGAACCGCAATGCCCGCGCGATGCGCAATATGCTGCTGTGGGATAAGCCCGAGGAAGTGACGCGGGAACGGCAGACCATCCTGCAGAACCGGCAGGAAAACGCCGCCAATCTCGACAAGCTGGCGGCAATGATCAAATCGGAAGAGGGCAAGGCCAGGCTGAAAGCCGTGCTGGACGCCAAGACAGTGTATCGCGCGTCGCAACAGGCTTTTCTCGACCTGATCGATGCGGGCAAAAAGCCAGAAGCGTCCACCTTGCTGCTGACGCAGGTTCGCAACGACCAGCGCACCTATTTCGATGCCGTCCGAGCATTGATCAAGCTTCAGGACGCACGTGTGCTCGACAGCGGCCGCGAGGCCGAGGAGACGTACCGGTCGACGATCACGTGGCTGCTGGGATTGGCGGCCCTGGCGCTGGTGCTCGGCACCGGCGTCGCCATCTGGATCACGCGATCGATCACGCGGCCGCTGCGGCAAGCGGTCGACGTGGCGCGCACCGTGGCCACCGGCGACCTCGGCGCCACGATCGACGTCCATTCGGCGGATGAGACCGGCCAGTTGCTGCAAGCCCTGCGCGACATGAACGAAGCGCTGGTGACAATCGTCGGTGAGGTGCGCAGCGGCACCGAAACGATTGCCTCCGCCTCGCAACAGATCGCTTCCGGCAACGCCGACCTCTCCTCGCGCACGGAGGAGCAGGCTTCCTCGCTGGAAGAAACCGCCTCGTCGATGGAAGAATTGACGTCGACCGTGAAACAGAATGCGGACAATGCGCGCCAGGCGAACCAGTTCGCCGTGTCGGCATCGGAAGTGGCGGGGAAAGGCGGGGCGGTGATGGCGGAAGTGGTCGACACCATGGGCGCTATCAACGACTCGGCGCGCAAGATCGTCGACATCATTGCGGTCATCGACGGCATCGCATTCCAGACCAATATCCTGGCGCTGAACGCGGCCGTGGAAGCGGCGCGCGCGGGCGAGCAGGGACGCGGCTTTGCCGTCGTCGCGTCCGAGGTGCGCAGCCTGGCGCAACGCAGCGCGGCCGCCGCGAAGGAAATCAAGGTGTTGATCGACAACTCCGTGGAGAAGGCCGATGCGGGCAGCCGGCTCGTGGATCAGGCCGGCACGACGATGCGGGAAGTGGTCGAGAGCATCAAACGGGTGACCGACATCATGGGCGAGATCAGCGCGGCCAGCCAGGAACAGAACGACGGCATCGGCCAGGTGCAGCTGGCGATTTCGCAGATGGACCAGACCACGCAGCAGAACGCCGCGCTGGTGGAAGAAGCGGCCGCGGCGTCCGAATCGCTGCGGGAGCAGGCGGCCAAGCTGTCGCAGACGGTGGCCGTGTTCCGGCTCGACGGTGCCCGGGGCCGGGCGGCGCAGGCTTCCGTACCGAAGTCGAACGTCACGCCCTTGAAGAAAAAACCTGTCACGGCGGCACCGGCCGAACCGTTGCGGGTGAAGCGTCTCGCCGGCGCCGGCAGGGGTGACGACTGGGAAGAGTTCTGATCGATCTCTTCAACCGGCCAGGAGCGTGCCCTTCGCCAGCATATGGAGGGTACGCACGAACAGCACGACAATTGCGATCGTCACGATGACCAGGATGACGCCGGCCAGGTCATGCAGGGCGATCGTATTTTGTGCCGCCGCGTACTTCAGGGCTGCGTTCGACAGCGCAGCCATGGGGAAGCTGATGGCCCACCATCCGGGGGCAAACGGGATCGACGGCCGGAAGATTTTGGTTGCCAGAATAATGAAAAGGAACAGGCCGACATAGAACAGCAGGGCCGCGAACGTATCGACACGCTGCACGACGTTGACATAGGCGAGAAACCCGACTTCGAACGGCGCGATGAGGATCATCATCGACGGGATCATGCCCGATGCGAGGGGCGCCCGATGTATCAGTCGCGAAAAAATCATCGTGATGAATACCGTTGCGATGACGGCGCCGACGCTGGCGGCGAACAGATTGACCTCATGTGTCCAGGCCATCGGCAGGGTTCCGCCCGCAACCGCAATGTCGAGCGTGGCAACGCCGGGGATGAGCAACGCCGGAACTGCATGGTTGCCGTCGATATTTCCCTTGAGGAGGCGGTTCAGGCTGATGCAACTCAATGCCATTGTCGAGACCGTGCCTATCGTCCAGACCATCTCCTGAAGCCATGTGCTGTAGGTCGCGATCACGGTCGACAGCAGCAGGACACCGATCGTGATCGTCCCAAAGAAATTCCCCGCCGTCGGATGCGTAAACTCGCTCGTGACGGCGGCCGGGTATTTCGCCCATTTTGCGCTGTAGCCAAGCGCCAGCGCGATGAACACAAGAATCGCCGCAATCCCGATAACGTCGGCCACGATCGGGCTGGCACCGAACGCATTCGACGCGAGCCGCCAGGCCAGCGAGAGACCCGCCAGACCCATCACGGCGCCAAACAGATTGACGGGAAGATTTTTAACCGAGCTCCGCGGGGTGATTATTGCCGGCTGGTCGCTGATACAGGTATCCATGTTGATTGTCTTTGTGAGCTGATTAATAAACGCTGTCCGATTCGGGCCGTATTGCGTCGAGCTTGACCCGCGCCAGTGCGAAGGCGTGGCGCAGCACTGCCATATCGCCGATGTGGTTCGAAAGCAGCAGTACGAGCTGGGCGTCGAGGATCCTGCTCCGGCCTTGATCGAGCCCGGCATGGGAATCGTCCAGCATGCTGTAAAACGCCGCGTAGTCGTCGAGGTTCTGACCCAGTTGCAGATTTGCTTTCATCATTCATACGGTCTCTTTCGAGTACCGCCGATCCGTGTCGATGAAGGCCAGTCTATGGACTTGCTTCGACAAAGAGAATCCCATAGCATTGAGATTCATTATTCCAATATTTGAAAGTATCGATGGATCGCCTGGAAGCCATGTCCATCCTGCTGGCCGTCGTCGATGCCGGCAGCTTGTCGGCCGCCGCACGCCGTCTCGGCACGCCGCTCCCCACGGTCAGCCGCAAGGTGGCGGAGCTGGAAGCGCATCTCCACACGCGCCTGCTCCATCGGACGACGCGGCAGCTGTCGCTGACGGAAGCCGGCGCCGCCTATGTCGCGGCATGCAGGCGCATCCTCGACGACGTCGGCGAAGCCGAGCGCATCGCAACCGGCGAGTACGCCACGCCCAAGGGGGAACTGGCGGTCACGGCACCGATCGTCTTCGGGCGCTTGCACATCGTCCCGGTGGTCGCCGAATTCCTCGCGCAGTATCCGGAAATCAGAATCAGGCTGCTGCTCACGGACCGCGTCATTCATCTGATGGAAGAGCAGGTCGATGTCGCGCTGCGCATCGGCGAGCTTCCCGACAGCACCCTGATGGCGACCCGGGTCGGCACGGTGCGCTCGGTCGTGTGCGGCAGCCCTGCCTATCTGGCGCAGCATGGTGTGCCGGCGCGGCCGGAAGAACTGGCGACGCACGACTGCATCAGTTTCGATGTGCTGGAATCCAGGCGTGCCTGGGTATTTGGCGACGGCACGTCGGCGATGGCCGTGCCGGTCGTCTCGCGCCTCGAGGTCAACACGGCAGAGGCGGCGATTGCCGCCGCGACCCTGGGTGCGGGATTGATACGCGTGCTGTCCTATCAGGTGGCGGACGCAGTCGCGGGCGGCGCGCTCGACATCGTCCTGCAGAACCACGAACCGGCGCCGCTGCCGGTCAGCCTCGTGCACAAGGGACAGACGCCGCTGCCGCGCAAGTTGCGGGCCTTTCTTGATTTTGCGGCACCGCGCCTGAGAGGCCGCATCGCGCAGGCGTTCGGCACCGCCGCGCCGCTTGCCTGAGCACCTGTGCCATCACGGCAAGCTCAAGTCCAGGCCGAGTATCCTGGCAAGGGCAAAGGTGACGACCACCAGGCCCAGGAGCGACAGCACGAAGACGGCGGCCACCTTGCCGCCCGCGCGCAGCACCGCGCGCCTCTCGTTCTCCTTCCCCTTCTTCCCTTGGTCGTAATGCCACTTGACGGCGAAGAACATCCCCGTGCCTAACACGAGAAGCTTGAACGTAACGAAGACTACAGGGATCCAATCCATCATTTGCGTATTTCCAGGCTATTACTTGACACTATCTATCGCGCGTTCCAGAACGTCGGCGACTGCATGCAAGATCGTGTTGCGGCACGTTCCGAGACATACTACTTAAAAGCAATATCCATACATCGAGACAAAATGTCCCAGTTGAAAACCATACAAGCTGAAAATTCGCCGATCTGGTTGCCGCGACTGGCCGGGAACAAAGGGCCACGTTTCTTGCAGATTGCGGATGCGTTGCAGGCGGCGGTGGTCGACGGCGCGCTGAAACCGGGCGACCGCCTGCCTCCGCAGCGCCGGCTGGCGGCACAGCTGGACGTCGACCTGACGACGATCACGCGCGCCTACGACGAAGCCAGGCGCCGCAACTTGCTGGAGGGCCGCGGCGCCCGAGGCACGTATGTCGCGGCGCCGAAAGTCGAATTGACCTCGATCCTCGACCTGAGCATGAATACCCCGCCGCCGCCGGATGGCGTGGACTTCGACGACATGTTGAAACAAGGTTTGTCTCAAGTCCTGATGAGGGCAGACAATGAATTGCTGATGACTTACCACTTGGGCGGGGGAAGCGGCTCCGACCGCAAGGCTGGCGCCAAATGGCTCGAACCGATGTTTGGACGCCTGGATCCTCGACACGTTGTCGTCTGTCCGGGTGCGCAAGCGGCGATCGCCGCATTGATCCTCGCGCTGACGAAGCCCGGCGACGTGATCCTGGCGGAGCCAACGAGTTATCCCGGCTTGCGTGCCGCGGCGACCCAGTTCGGCCGGCGCATCGTTGCGGTGGACGCGGACAGGCACGGGATGGTGCCCGGGATGTTCGAGGAAGCGTGCCTCCGGCACAAGCCTGGCCTGGTCTACCTCAATCCGACATTGCAGAACCCGACCGCCAGCACCGTTCCGGAACGCCGGCGCAAGGAGCTCGCCGGCATCGCGAAGCGCTGCCATGTCCGCATCGTCGAGGACGATCCCTACTGGCTCCTTGCCGATGCCCCGCCGCCGCCGATTGCCACGTTTGCCCCGGAACAGGTGGTCTACATCTCGACGCTGTCGAAATGCCTGACGCCCGGCTTGCGTGTCGCCTTCGTGCTCGTGCGCGACCCGCGCGAACGCGAACGTTTCCTGGTTGCGCTAAGATCGTTTGCGCTGATGGCCGCTCCCCTGACGGCCGCACTGGCCACGCAGTGGATCCTCGACGGCTCGGCCGCCGGATTGATGGAAGGTGTACGCAGCGAGGCGCGCCTGCGCCACCGGATGGCGCGGGATATCCTGGCGGGGCGGTACGGCGGCAGCGGCGACGGCCTGCACGTATGGCTCGAGTTGCCTGCGTACTGGAACGCCTCGCAGCTTGCGCGCGCAGCCGGCAGCGAGGGCATCGCGGTCACGCCAGCGGAGGATTTCGCGACCGGCAGCGAATCCGTGAATGCAATTCGGATCTCTTTGGGCAGCATCAAGGACCGTGGACGCTTGCAGGCGGGTCTTCAACGGCTGTCCCGTCTGCTTGCGCGGCGGCCGGGTCCATGATTCGCGCCTGCCCATCCCGCCCGTAGCATCGATCCCGGCCGTCAAAGGACGATCCGGACGTGCGCGCAGACGCGCGTGGCGTACTGACGTACTAGAACCCGATCCGCCCCTTGCCCGGCACCGCCTTGAGCCGGATATCGTCGACAATGACGTGCGCGCGCCCGTCCGCCACCGCGTAGCCGAGCCCATCCAACAACGTCTTGCGCAGGTCGCGCGGCGATACGCCAGCGAGTTTGTCCAGCACCACGTCCCCGAGCAGCGGATCGAACGCGGCCAGGTTCAGCTCGCGCAGCAGCCCGGCGTACATGCGCTGGGCGATGCCGGCCGCCTGCTCGGGTGTCGGCTTCGGCACCTCGTAGACGGCCATCCGGTTCAGCAGCGGGTGCGGGATGCCTTCGGTGGAATTGGCCGTGAGCACCCAGAAGATTTGCGACGCGTCGATGTCGACGTCGATGAATTCGTCGCGGAAGGCGCTGGCCGTTTCCGGTTCCAGCAGCTGGTACAAGGCCGCGAGCGGGTCGGATTGCGAGGAGCCGGTCGCCTTTTCCACTTCGTCCAGCACGATCACGGGGTTCGCGAACTGGCCGCGCACGAGGCGCTCGGCCACCTTGCCGCACTTGGCGCCGCGCCAGCTGGCCGAGCTGCCCGTGATGACGAAGCCGGCCGACAGGGCGTTCATGCTGATCAGTTCGCAGTCCGTCTGCATGACTTTCGCCAGGCGCTTGGCGAAATGGGTCTTGCCCACGCCCGGGCCGCCCAGCAACAGGATCGGCATGACGTTGAACCCTTTATCGCCGGCATGGGCCAGGCGCAAGTAGCGCGAAAGGTCGTCCAGCACTTCGTCGAAATTGGGACATTCCTCGAACAGCGGGTCGAGGGCGTCGATGGAAGAGGGCGTGGTGACGAAACGTTCGGGGCCGGTCTCGAGCATGCGTTCGTACAAGGCTTCGAGTTCGGGCGAACGTCCGCGGCTGCGGTCGAGCGCGCCTTGCACCTCGTTGAGGTCGTACATGGTGCGGCTCCGGGCCAATGTGATGCTCATGGCGTTCTCCTGCGCGATAGTGCGGACTCACTTATAATGCCGGCTCCCCAAAACCGCCAAGTGAGCCGAAACGGCTGGGTGATCGCCTTCGCCTTATCCTAATCCTCCCTGCATCGAACCGCAATTTCCTGTCGTGCTAGACGTGTTGCAATATGGCAACCTACCGACAGTCAAGACTTATCCTTTATCAAAGGTAAAACACATGTGTGCAGATGAGGTAGCACATGCATTGTTTTACCTAAGTGTCTAATTTTGCTCGATATTTTTACTTGAGGTTGCGTCAAGTAAGTTCGCTAAGTCATTGGTTTCATTGGCAATTTCGCCGTTTTCTAAACGTGAATTCGCTTGACCACAGACAACGCTTCCTCTAAAGTGGGAAACGGTGGCAAAAAGTGCAGTTTTGTGGGAGATCGGTGGATCTCCCGGCGCCCAAAATAATCAGACTGATAACTCTCCAAAACTAGGTACAACGTGTTTCAGGGCGCGTCAGCGATCAATCTCGATGCAAAAGGACGGATGTCAATACCGGCCAAGCATCGTGACGCCTTGATGCAGCAATGTGAAGGCCGTATGACGCTCACGAAACACCCGCATGGTTGCCTGTTGTTCTTCCCGCGCCCGGTGTGGGAAGAGCATCGCGAACAGATCGCCGCCTGGCCGATGTCGGCGCGGGCGTGGCAACGCATTTTCCTGGGGAACGCCTGCGATGTCGAGATGGACGGCGCGGGTCGGGTGCTTATTTCGCCCGAATTGCGCAATGCAGTTGGTTTGGAGAAAGAGGTCATGATGCTCGGGATGGGAACCCATTTCGAGATCTGGGACGCCGCCAAGCTGGCAGAAAACGAGGCCGACGCCGTCGCGGGCGGTATGCCCGATGTCCTTTCCAATTTCTCCTTCTAAGGCGCCGCATGAATGTGACTCAGCCGGTGCCCGGTTTGCAGCATCGTACGGTGCTGCTGGATGAAGCAGTCGATGCGCTGGCCCTCGAGGGCGCGCGCGCTGCGGGTATTTATATAGACGGCACGTTCGGCCGCGGCGGTCATAGCCGGCTGATCCTGTCGAAACTGGCGCCCGAGGGGCGCCTGGTCGGTTTCGACAAGGATCTCCAGGCAATCGCGACGGCCGGACAGATGAACGATCCGCGCTTTTCGATCGTGCACGACAGCTTCGCGACGATGGTCGACGCGATGGCGGCACGGGGCGTGCACCAGGTCGACGGCATCCTGCTGGACCTGGGCATCTCGTCGCCCCAGGTGGACGACGCGAGCCGGGGCTTCAGCTTCCGCAACGACGGTCCCCTGGACATGCGGATGGATACGACACGTGGCATCTCCGCCGCCGCATGGCTGGCCGAGGTGCCGGAGAGACAACTGGAAAAGGTGATTCGCGATTATGGGGAAGAACGGTTTGCTTTTCAGATTGCAAAGGCGATTGTTGCTCGCCGGGCAGTCGAACCAATTTCAAGCACACGACAGCTTGCCGCAATCGTGGCAAACGCGGTCAAAACCCGGGAGAAAGGCAAGGATCCGGCAACCCGCACCTTTCAGGCTATCCGGATTTTCATCAATCAAGAGCTTGAGGACCTTGAAGCAGGTTTGAAGGCCGCCTTCGAACTGCTGGCGCCCGGCGCTCGCCTGTCCGTGATCAGCTTCCACTCGCTGGAAGACCGGATGGTCAAGCAGTTCCTGGCGTCCAAGGCCAAGGTCGAGCAACCGGACCGCCGGTTGCCGATCCGCGCCGTCGATCTGCCCCAGCCCTTGATGAAGTTGATCTGCAAAACCAAACCCTCGGACCTCGAGGTCGCGGCCAATCCGCGTGCCCGCTCGGCGGTGCTGCGCGTGGCCGAACGCCTGGGAGCGCGCGCATGACGGGCAAGATCAACGTCGTGCTGACCGCGCTCCTGGTCGGTTGCGCGCTGTCGGTCGTGAATGCGCGCTACCAGCGCAATCACCTGATCAACGATATCGAGAAGCTGGCGACTCAGCAGCGCCAGCTCGAGATCGACTGGGCCCAGCTCCAGCTCGACCAGTCCACCCTCGGCAAGAACGAGCGCATCGAACAGATCGCGCGCGCCGAGTTGAACATGGCGCCCCTGAGCCCGGCTCGTACCCAATACCTGACGGAAGGCGGCAAATGAAGGCCGGCGCCAACGGTTCCCGCGTCGCCGCCGCCAAGGGCGTGGCGTTCTCCAAGAGCCCCGTGCTGGCCGTGCGCCTGCCGGACTGGCGTTCGCGCGTGGTCCTGTTCGTGCTGTTCGCCGCGTTCTTCGCGCTGGCCGGACGCGCGCTGTGGCTGCAGGGCGTCTCCAACCAGTTCCTGCAGAAGCAGGGCGCGAGCCGCTACGAGCGCACGCTCGAACTGCCGGCCACGCGCGGCAAGATCTTCGACCGCAACGGCATCGTGCTCGCGTCGTCGCTGCCGGTGAAGGCCGTGTGGGCGATTCCCGAAGACGTCAAGCAATCGCCGCCGGACAAGCTGCGCGCACTGGCGCAGCTGCTCGACATGCCGCAGGCCGACCTGCTCAAGAAGCTCGATTCGGACCGCACCTTCGTCTACCTGAAGCGCCAGGTCGAAATGGACGTCATCGCCAAGATCGAAAAGCTCGGCATCGACGGCATCGACACCCGCAAGGAATACAAGCGCTACTACCCGCAGAACGAGGTGATGGCGCACATCGTCGGCTTCACGAACGTCGAGGACGCGGGCCAGGAAGGCATCGAACTCGCCCAGCAGAAGAACCTCGTGGGCCAAACGGGCAGCCGGCGCGTGATCAAGGACCGCCTGGGCCGCATCGTCGAGGACGTGGGCCTGTCGCGCGAGCCGCACGACGGCAAGGACATCACGCTGTCGGTGGATTCCAAGCTGCAGTACATCGCCTACAACAGCGTCAAGGAAGCGGTGGAGAAGTTCCATGCCAAGGCCGGCGCCGCCGTCGTGCTGGACGTGCACACGGGCGAAGTGCTGGCGCTCGCCAACTGGCCGACCTACAACCCGAACGACCGCTCGCACCTGACCGGCGAGCAGCTGCGCAACCGCGTCATCACCGACACGTTCGAGCCGGGTTCGACGCTGAAACCGTTCACCGTCGCGCTGGCGCTGGACAAGGGCCTGATCAAGCCGACCACGCTGTTCGATACGGGCAGCGGCCGTTACCAGACCGGCGGCCACACGATCCGCGACACCCATCCGCACGGCGTCATCGACGTCAGCACCATCATCCAGGTGTCGTCCAATATCGGCACCACCAAGATTTCGGAACTGCTGTCGGCGCAGGAGATGTGGGAGATGTTCACCAAGGTCGGCTTCGGCCAGGCGCCGCGCTTCGGTTTCCCGGGCGCCGCCGCCGGCCGTGTACGTCCCTACAAATCCTGGCCTATCGTGGCCAAGGCCAATATGTCGTTCGGCCAGGGCATCTCGATGTCGCTGCTGCAGCTGGCGCGCGCCTGGCTGATCTTTGCGCGCGACGGCGACATCATTCCGCTGTCGTTCCAGAAGGTGACGGACAAGCCGGTCGGCCAGCAAGTCATCTCGCCGAAAACGGCCGCGCAGATCCGCACGATGGTCGAATCGGTGGTGAGTCCGGAAGGCACCGCGCCGCAGGCGCAGATCGCCGGTTACCGCGTGGGCGGCAAGACCGGAACCGCGCAAAAGGTCATCAACGGCCGCTACTCGCAGACCCACTACGTCGGTAACTTCGCCGGCATCGTGCCGATGTCGAACCCGCGCTTCGTGATTGCCGTGATGATCGACGATCCGCAGGGCGCTGGCCACGTCGGCGGCGTCGTCGCCGCGCCGACCTTCGCGACACTCGCAGCAAACGCGCTGCGGGCCGCCAACATACCGCCCGATTCATCGGTCACCGACATCATCATTCCTGAACATCCTCTCGAGGAGAGCAATTGATGGCCGAGACGCCGAACATCGTCGAATGGATGCAGGCCGCCGCACCGGGCGGCCGTCTCGTTTCCGACTCGCGCCGCGTGCGCCGCGGCGACGTGTTCTTCGCCTATCCGGGCGAAGCCTCTGATGGCCGCCGTTTCATCCGCGCCGCCGTCGACAACGGTGCCGCGGCGGTCGTGTACGACGGCCGCGATTTCACGTTCGACGAGGCGCTCGCCGTGCCGCACCTGGCCGTGCCGGACCTGAAGCGGAACGCCGGCCCGATCGCGCATGCGTGCTACGGCGCGCCGGATGCGGCCATGTTCACCGTCGGCGTCACGGGCACCAACGGCAAGACGTCGTGCGCGCTGTGGACGGCGCAGGCGCTGGCCGCCCTCGGCGAGACGGGCGCGGTCGTCGGCACGCTCGGCGTGGGCCTCGTGCGCGGCCGCGCCGAGCCGGAATTCGACGCGACCGGCTACACGACGCCGGACGCCGTGCTGCTGGCGACGGAACTGGCGCGCCTGCGCGACGCGGGCGCGACGTCGCTCGCGATCGAAGTGTCGTCGATCGGCCTCGTCGAACACCGCACGGCCGGCATGCACTTCGACGTGGCCGTGTTCACGAACCTCACGCGCGACCACCTCGACTACCACGGCGACATGGACGCCTACGAGGCCGCCAAGCGCCGCCTGTTCGACTGGCCCGGCCTGAAAACCGCCGTCGTCAACCTGGACGACGACGCCGGTGTGCGCATCGCGCGGCACCTGCGCGCCACCCGGCCGGAGGTGGCCGTGATCGGCTACACGCTGCGTGCCGTCCACGAACAGCCGGCGTTGGACGGCGTCGCCGTGCTGCGCGCATCGAACCTGCGCAGCCGCCCGAACGGCAGCGAATTCCATATCGAATCGCCGTATGGCAGCGCCGTCGCCCGCACGCACATGGTCGGCCACTTCAACGCCAGCAACGCGCTCGCCGTGCTGGGCACGCTGCTGGCGAAGGGCGTGCTGTTGCGCGCCGCGCTCGACGCCATCGAGGCGCTCGTGCCGGCCCCGGGCCGCATGCAGCAGATCGGCGGCCATGATGCGCCGATGGTCGTGATCGACTACGCGCACACGCCGGACGCGCTGGAAAAGACCCTGGAAGCGCTGCGCCAGGTCGCGCAGGAGCGCGGCGGGGCGCTGTGGTGCGTGTTCGGCTGCGGCGGCGACCGCGATCCGGGCAAGCGCCCGCAGATGGGCCGCATCGCGCAGATGGCGGGACACGTGCTGGTCACGAGCGACAACCCGCGCAGCGAGGAGCCGCGCGCCATCATCGACCAGATCGTGGCCGGCATGGACCCGCACCACCCGACGTCGACGTACCAGGCCGTCGAGGACCGCGCCGCCGCGATCCTGTCGGCCGTGAAGCATGCCGCCAAGCCGGACGTGATCCTGCTGGCGGGGAAGGGCCATGAGCCGTACCAGGAAATCAAAGGCCGGAAGATTCCATTTTCCGATGCCGACCACGCCGCGCTGGCGCTGACCGCGCGGCTCACGATGATGAGGACTGTTTGATGATTCGTGGTTCGCTGGACCAAATCGCGGCGTCGATCGAGGGCGCGCACGTCACGCGCGACGCTTATTTCCAGGGCGTCTCGACCGACAGCCGGCAACCGGTGCCGGGGTCGCTGTTCGTCGCCCTGCGCGGCGAACGCTTCGATGCCCACGACTTCCTCGGCCAGCTGGTCGACAAGCCGCTGGCGGCCGTCGTCGTGGAAAAGCTGCCCGAACACTATCCGCTGCCGGCCGTCGTCGTGCCGGACACGCTGGCCGCGCTGGGCCGCATCGGCAACTTCTGGCGCCGGCGCTTCGCGATTCCCGTCATCGGCGTCACCGGCAGCAACGGCAAGACGACGGTCAAGGAAATGATCGCGTCCATTCTCGCGGCCGCATTTGGTGCCGACGCGCGCCTGGCCACGCAGGGCAATTTGAACAACGAGATCGGCGTGCCGCTGACCGTGACGCGCCTGAACGACACGCACAAGGCCGCCGTCGTCGAACTGGGCATGAACCACCCGGGCGAGATCGCGCGCCTGGCCGCCATCGCCGAACCCACCGTCGCGCTGGTCAACAACGCGCAGCGCGAGCACCAGGAATTCATGCACACCGTGGAAGCGGTGGCGCGCGAGAACGGCGCCGTGCTGCAGGCGCTGCCGGCGGACGGCGTGGCCGTGTTTCCGGGCGATGAAGAGTACACGGCGCTGTGGCGCGAACTGGCGGGCGAGCGCGACGTGCTGACGTTTGGCCTGACGGATGCCTGCGACGTGCGGGCGACGTACACGGTGACGGAGTTCGGCAGCGAACTCAGTGTCACGTCGTTCCCGCGCAGGCGGGAACCCAAGATTGCCGGCGCGGCCGCTCACGTAACATTGGATCCCCGCCTTCGCGGGGACGACGTTCTGGAGGCGCAGGGCGCAACCGAGCCATTGCGGTTCACGATCAATCTTGCCGCCGCCGGCGTCCACAACGTCCGCAACGCGCTGGCCGCCATCGCCTGCGCGCGCGCGGCCGGCATTCCCGTCGACGCCATCGTGCGCGGCCTGGAAGCGTTCGCGCCCGTCAGCGGCCGCCTGCAGCGCAAGCAGGCCGTGAGCGGCGCCACCGTCATCGACGACAGCTACAACGCCAACCCCGACTCCGTGCGCGCCGCCATCGACGTGCTGGCGCAATATGCCTCCCCGCGCATCCTCGTGCTGGGCGACATGGGCGAGGTTGGCACGCAAGGACCTGAGTTTCACCAGGAAATCGGTGCCTACGCCGCAAGCCGCGGCATCGACACCGTGCTCGCGACCGGCGACCTGGCTCGCCATCTGGTCGGATCGGGAGCGCAACACTACGAGCAGTTCGACGAATTATTGGCAGCACTGGATCAAAGACTGGGCAGCAAATCTGACGCAACTGTGTTGGTGAAGGGCTCGCGCTTCATGAAGATGGAACGCGTGGTCCAACACCTGATCGCATCAACCAACACCGGCAAGGAAGCCCACTAGACTTATGCTGCTTTGGCTCGCACAATATTTTCAGGACTATCTCGGTCCGCTGCGCGTTTTTAACTACATCACGTTCCGCGCCGTGTTCGCGACCATCACCGCGATCAGCATCGGCATGCTGTGCGGTCCGGCCGTGATCCGCAAGCTCACCGAGATGAAGGTCGGCCAGGCCGTGCGCACGTACGGTCCGCAGACCCACCTGTCCAAGCACGGCACCCCGACCATGGGCGGCGTCCTCGTGCTGATCGCCATCGGCGTCTCCACGCTGTTGTGGTGCGACCTGTCGAACCGCCTGATCTGGCCCGTGCTCGTTGTGACGCTCGGCTTCGGCGCCATCGGCTGGGTCGACGACTACCGCAAGGTCGTCTACAAGGACCCGGAAGGCATGCGCTCGGGCGAGAAGTATTTCTGGATGTCGCTGATCGGCATCACGTCGTCGCTGTACCTGGCGTTCTCGGTCTCGGCCGCGACGCCGTGGGAAGTGTGGCAGCTGTTCTTCGCCTGGGTGCAGTCCGGCTTCTCGATGGACCTGCCGCCCAAGGCCGACCTGATCGTCCCGTTCTTCAAGACCATCAGCTATCCGCTCGGCGTGTGGGGCTTCATCGCGCTCACGTACTGCGTGATCGTGGGCGCCTCGAACGCCGTCAACTTCACCGATGGCCTCGACGGCCTCGCCATCATGCCGACCGTGATGGTGGGCGGCGCGCTGGGCCTGTTCGCTTATCTGACCGGTAACGCGACGTATTCGAAATACCTGTTCATCCCGCACATCCCGGGCGCCGGCGAACTGCTGATCTTCTGCGGCGCGATGGCGGGCGCGGGCCTGGCCTTCCTCTGGTATAACGCGCACCCCGCGCAGATGTTCATGGGCGACGTCGGCGCGCTGGCGCTGGGCGGCGCGCTCGGCACCATCGCCGTCATCGTGCGCCAGGAAATCGTCCTGTTCATCATGGGCGGCGTGTTCGTGGCCGAGACGCTGTCCGTGATCATCCAGGTCAGCTGGTTCAAGTACACGAAGAAGAGATATGGCACGGGACGCCGCGTGTTCCTCATGGCGCCGCTGCACCACCATTTCGAACAGAAGGGCTGGAAAGAGACCAAGGTTGTCGTGCGGTTCTGGATCGTGACGATGATCCTGGTGCTGGTCGGCTTCTCCACCCTCAAGCTGCGCTGACGACGAACCCATGATGAACTACGAAGGCAAAACCGCACTGGTACTGGGGCTCGGCGAATCGGGCCTGGCGATGGCGCTGTGGCTCGCGCGCTCGGGCGCCCGCGTGCGCGTGGCCGACACGCGCGCAGAACCGGCTCGCCTGCCGGCACTGCGCGCGGCCGTGCCGGATGCGGACTTCGTCGCCGGACCGTTCGCCGCGGGCCTGCTGGACGGCGTCGACTTCGTCGCCGTCAGTCCCGGCCTCGCGCCGAACCGCGAACTGGCCGAGATCGCGCCGGCGGCCGCCGCGCGCCAGGTGCCGCTGTGGGGAGAGATCGAGCTGTTCGCGCAGGCGCTCGCCGCGCTCGAGGCGCAGCAGGGGTACGCCCCGAAGGTCATCGCCATCACGGGCACGAACGGCAAGACGACGGTCACGAGCCTGACCGGTTTGCTGTGCCGCCGCGCCGGCCTCACGACGAAAGTCGCGGGCAACATCAGCCCGGCCGCGCTGGACGTGCTGCGCGAAGTCATCGACGCCAACGAGCTGCCGCAGGCCTGGGTGCTGGAACTCTCCAGCTTCCAGCTGCACACGACGTACAGCCTGAATCCCGACGCCGCCACCGTCCTGAACATCACCCAGGACCACCTCGACTGGCACGGCAGCATGGCCGCGTATGCCGACGACAAGGCCCGCATCTTCGGCGCCGACACGATCCGCGTGCTGAACCGCGACGATGCCGTGGTGATGGGCATGGCGGCGCCGGGTGCGGCGGTGACGACGTTCGGCACCGGCGAACCGGATGCGCCGGGCAGCTTCGGCCTCGTGAACGAACGGGGCGTGCTGTGGCTGGCGAACGCGAATCCGGGCGAAGAACCGGAAAAGAAGCGCAAGAAGAACGAACCGGCCGAACCGGCCGGGATCACGCTCAACCGCCTGATGCCTGCCGACGCGCTGCACATCCGCGGCCTGCACAACGCGTCCAACGCGCTGGCCGCGCTGGCGCTGTGCCGCGCCGTCGGCCTGCCGCTGGCGCCGCTGCTGCACGGCCTGCGCGAATACCAGGGCGAGCCGCACCGCGTGGAGCTCATCACGAGCATCGCCAACGTCGAGTACTACGACGACTCCAAGGGCACCAATGTCGGCGCTACCGTCGCCGCGCTCGAAGGCCTGGGCAAGACGTTCGGCGAGACGGAACGCCAGATCCTGCTGATCGCCGGCGGCGACGGCAAGGGCCAGGATTTCAGCCCGCTCGCGGGTCCGTGCTCGCGCTACGTGCGCGCCGTGCTCCTGATCGGCCGCGACGCGCCCGCCATCCGCGCCGCGCTCGAACCCTCCGGCGTCCCGTGCTTCGACCTCCCGGGCCTGCCGGAAGCCGTACGTCGCGCGAGCGGCCTGGCAAAGTCCGGCGACGTCGTGCTGCTGTCGCCCGCCTGCGCGAGCCTGGACATGTTCACGAACTACGCGCACCGCGCCCAGGTCTTCATCGACGCCGTGCGCGACATCGCACTCGAAAACGGGCAGGAGATCTGATGCCGTTCCAGATTCCATTCAAGTTCGGCGGTTCGGCGAGCGACGCGACGATCGCGACGCGCGCACGGCCGTCGCGCATGATGGAGTACGACCAGCCGCTCGTCTGGGTCGTGCTGCTCATGATGCTGTTCGGGATGGTGATGGTGTATTCGGCGTCGATCGCGTTGCCGGATTCGCCCAAGTTCGCCTACCTGCAGGGCAAGAACAACTACTTCCTGATGCGCCAGGCCGCGTTCATCGTCGTGTCGATGGTGGTCGGCCTGTTCGTGTTCCGCGTCCCGGTCGCGACCTGGCAGCGGTTCGCGCCGCTGATGTTCGTCGGCACGCTCGTGCTGCTGGCGCTCGTGCTGGTGCCGGGCCTGGGCCACTCGGTCAACGGCGCCCGCCGCTGGCTGCCCCTCAAGATCATGCAGTTGCAGCCGTCCGAGATCATGAAGGTCGTGTCCGTGCTGTACGCGGCCGACTTCACGGTGCGCAAGCAGCAGTACATGCACAAGCTGACGAAGGGCTTCATGCCGATGGCCGCCGCGATGGCGCTGGTCGGCGCGCTGCTGATGCTGGAGCCCGACCTCGGCGCGTTCGGCGTCGTCGTCTGCATTTCGATGGGCATCCTGTTCCTGGGCGGCTTCAACATGATCTGGTTCGGCGGCATCGGCGCCGTCCTCGTGCTCGTGTTCTCGACCATCATCGCGCTGTCGCCGTTCCGCCGCGCGCGCATGTTCGCGTACATGAACCCGTGGGAAGAAGGCAATGCGCTGGACAAGGCATACCAGCTGACGCACTCGCTGATCGCGTTCGGCCGCGGCGAGATCTTCGGCGTGGGCCTGGGCGGCAGCGTGGAAAAGCTGCACTACCTGCCGGAAGCGCACACCGACTTCATCATGGCCGTCATCGGCGAGGAGCTCGGCCTGGTCGGCGTGCTCGTCGTGATCGGCCTGTTCTACTGGCTCGTCAAGCGCGCCTTCGACATCGGGCGCCAGGCCATCGCGCTGGAACAGCACTTTGCCGGCCTCGCCGCGAAAGGGATCGGCATCTGGCTCGGCGTGCAGGTCTTCATCAACATGGGCGTGAACCTGGGCCTGCTGCCCACCAAGGGCCTGACCCTGCCGCTGATGAGCTACGGCGGCTCGGGCATCCTGTTCAACTGCGTGGGCCTCGCGATCCTGCTGCGCATCGATTACGAAAACCGCGTCAAGATGCGGGGAGGCCGCCAATGAGCACGCCGAAAAGACTGATGATCATGGCGGCCGGCACCGGCGGCCACATCTTCCCCGGCATCGCCATCGCACAGTCGATGCGCGAGCGCGGGTGGGAAGTCTCGTGGCTCGGCACGATGCACGGCATGGAGCGCGACATCGTGCCGAAGCACGGCATCGCCATGGACAGCATCGATTTCGCCGGCATGCGCGGCAAGGGCATCGCGCACACGGTGTCCGGCGCGTTCAAGCTCGTCGCCAGCTTCGCGTCGTGCCGCAAGTACCTGGCATTGCGCAAGCCCGACGTCGTGCTGGGCATGGGCGGCTACGTGACGGTGCCGGGCGGGATGATGGCGCGCGCGCGCGGCGTGCCGCTGGCGCTCGTGAACGCGGATGCGGCCTTGCTCCTGTCGAACAAGACGCTGACGCCCATCGCGCAACGCGTGCTGTTCGGCTTCCCGGCCGATTTCGGCAAGGCGGCCGGCAAGGCCGTCGTCACGGGCAATCCGGTGCGCAAGGAGATCCTCGACATGCCGTCGCCGGGCCACCGTTTCGCCGGCCGCAGCGGCCCGTTGAACCTGCTCGTGGTCGGCGGCAGCCTCGGTGCGAAGGTCCTCAACGACAGCGTGCCGGCCGCGCTGGCCCTGATCCCGGAAGGATTGCGTCCGGTGGTCACGCACCAGTCGGGCAAGAAGAACATCGACGCGCTGCGCGCCGCGTACGCGCAGGCAGGCGTGAAGGCGAACGTGGTCGACTTCATCGACGACATGGCGGCGGAATACGCGAACGCGGACCTCGTGATCTGCCGCGCGGGCGCCATCACCGTCTCGGAACTGACGGCGGCCGGCGTCGCGAGCGTGCTCGTGCCGTTCGTCGCCAGCACGACGAGCCACCAGCGCGACAACGCGACCTGGATGGCGGGGCAGAAGGCGGCGGTGCATCTGCCGCAGGGCGAACTGAATCCGCAGCAGCTGGCTAGGCTGCTGCAAACGACCACCCGCGACGACTGCCTGGCGATGGCCGAGGCGGCGCAGGCGGTGGGGCGGCGCGACGCCAATGCGGCGATCGCGCAAGTACTTGAAACACTGGCGAACGGCGGACAATGAAACACAAGATCAAACACATTCACTTCGTCGGCATCGGCGGCAGCGGCATGAGCGGCATCGCGGAGGTGCTCCTGAACCTCGGCTACAAGGTGTCGGGCTCGGACCTCGCGTCGAACGCGGCCAGCCAGCGCCTGCAGGAACTGGGCGCCAACGTGCGCATCGGCCACGCGGCGTCGAACATCCTGGGCGCCGACGCCGTCGTGACGTCCACCGCCGTCAACGAAGCGAATCCGGAAGTCGTCGCCGCGCGCGCCGCGAAAGTGCCGATCGTCCCGCGCGCCATCATGCTCGGAGAGCTGATGCGCCTGAAGCGGGGCATCGCCATCGCCGGCACGCACGGCAAGACGACGACGACGAGCATCGTCGCGTCCGTGCTCGCGCAGGGCGGCCTCGATCCGACGTTCGTCATCGGCGGACGCCTGAACAGCGCCGGCGCCAACGCCAAGCTGGGCACCGGCGAATACATCGTGGCCGAGGCGGACGAGTCGGACGCATCGTTCCTGAACCTGTCGCCGATGATCGAGGTGATCACCAACATCGACGCCGACCACATGGACACGTACGAGCACGACTTCGAAAAACTGAAGGGCGCGTTCGTCAACTTCACGCACCGCCTGCCGTTCTACGGCCGCGCCATGATGTGCATCGACGATGCGAACGTGCGCGCGATCCTGCCGCAGGTGACCAAGCCGGTGACGACGTACGGCTTTTCGGAAGACGCCGAAGTGCGCGCCCTGAACGCGCGCGCCGAGGGCATCCGGATGCATTTCACCGTGCGCCAGCAGGGCTATCCGGACACGGAATTCGTGCTGAACCAGCCGGGCATGCACAACGTGCTGAACGCGTGCTCGGCGATCGCCATCGCGCGCGAGATCGGCGTGCCGGACGAAGCGACGGCGCAGGGCCTGCGCGAATTCAACGGCGTCGGCCGGCGCTTCACGCGCTGGGGCGAAGTCGAACTGCCGCAGGGCGGCAGCTTCACCCTCGTCGACGACTACGGCCACCATCCGGTGGAAGCCCAGGTGACCCTGGCCGCCGCGCGCGCCGCGTATCCGGGCCGCCGCCTCGTGCTGGCGTTCCAGCCGCACCGCTATTCCCGCACCCGCGACCTGTTCGAGGACTTCGTGAAGGTGCTGGGCGCGCCGGACGTGCTGCTGCTGGCCGAGGTGTATCCGGCGGGCGAGGCGCCGATCGTGGCCGCGGACGGCCGCGCGCTCGCGCGTGCGCTGCGCGCGGGCAGCCAGATCGAACCGATCTTCGTGGAAGCGATCGCCGACATGCCGGCGACGATCCTCAAGGTGGCGCGCGACGGCGACGTCGTGCTCACCATGGGCGCCGGTTCCATCGGCGGGGTCCCCCAACAACTGACATCGAATCAAAAGGTGGCATCGTGAGTATGACAGACACCGAAGCGAAGGCGCTCGGCAAGGTGGGCGTGCTGTTCGGCGGCCGGTCCGCCGAGCGCGAGATCTCGCTCATCTCGGGCAGCGGCGTGCTGCAGGCACTGCAATCGAAAGGCGTCGACGCCCACGCGTTCGACCCGGCCGAGCGCTCGCTGGCCGAGCTGGCGGCGGAAAAATTCGACCGCGTGTTCATCGCGCTGCACGGCCGTTTCGGCGAGGACGGCACCCTGCAGGGCGCGCTGGAACTGCTCGGCATTCCCTACACGGGCAGCGGCGTGATGGCGTCTTCCGTCGGCATGGACAAGATCACGACCAAGATCGTGTGGCTGGCCGCCGGCGTGCCGACGCCGAAGTACATGACGATCGGTGCCGATGACCGCGTCGACGCCGACGGCATCGTCGCGGCGCTCGGCCTGCCGCTGATCGTCAAGCCGCCGCTGGAAGGCTCGACGATCGGCATCACCAAGGTCAGCGCCGCCGCCGAGCTGCAGGCGGCCGTCGACCTGGCGCGCCAGTACGACAAGGCGGTGCTGGTCGAGCAGTTCATCCAGGGCCGCGAATTCTCGGTGCCGGTGCTGGGCGCCGGCGCCACCGCGCGCGCGCTGCCGATCGTGGAGATCGTCGCGCCCGAAGGCAATTACGACTACCAGAACAAGTACTTCACGGACGACACGAAATATCACTGCCCGGCGCCGCTCGACGCGGCGACGACGGCCGCGATCCAGGCCCACGTGGTGGACGCCTACCGCGCCCTCGGCTGCGAAGGCTGGAGCCGCATCGACGTACTGCTGCGCGCGTCGGACAACCAGCCGTTCCTGCTGGAGGTGAACACGTCGCCCGGCATGACGACGCACTCGCTCGTGCCGATGGCGGCGCGCGCCGAGGGTACGAGTTACGAAGACCTGTGCGTGGATATCCTGCGCTCCGCCAGCCTCAAGGCCGGCCAGGCGAAGAAAGCATAAAAGGACTAGGGAAGCAACATGTGGCATGACGTGCGAGCTCTGAACGCAACCGCCGGCGCGATCACCGCGCTGACGGTGCTCGCCTGCGTGGGATCGGGATTGTGGTGGCTGTCGCAGCGCCCGATGTTCACCCTGCGCGAGGTGCGTGTCGAGAGCATGTACGGGCTGGACCTGCAGCACGTGAACGAGCTGACGGTGCGTAATGGCGTGCTCGGAAAGATCAACGGCAACTTCTTCACGACCGATCTCGAACAGGTACGCACGATCTTCGAGTCGGTGCCGTGGGTGCGCAAGGCCAGCGTGCGCCGCGAGTGGCCGAACGAGTTGATCGTGCAGGTGGAAGAGCACGAGGCGCTCGGCACCTGGGGCGAGGATGGCCGGCTGCTGTCGGTGAAGGGCGAGGTGTTCACGGCCAACCTGGCCGAGGCCGACGAGGACCACGCACTGCCTGCCTTCGGCGGTCCGGCCGGCAGCGAAAAGGAAGTGCTGACGCGCTTCGCGGAACTGCGCGGCTGGTTCGCGCCGATCCGCCTCGTGCCGGAGTCGATCAGCCTGTCGAACCGCTACGCCTGGACGGTCAGGTTGAACAACGGGATGAGCGTGGAGCTGGGGCGCGAGAAGGACAAGGACACGCTGCACACGCGCGTGCAGCGGCTGGTGAGCATTTACCCCCAGCTGGTGGCGAGGCTGCAGGAAGGGCGCATCGATACGATCGACATGCGCTATCCGAACGGCCTGGCCCTGTCCTCCGCGGCGCTCACCATCCCGGCGGATGCGACCAAGCCCGTGAAGGCGGCGGTGAAGAAGAAAACAAGTACCAAAACAACAAAGCAGATCTAATTTAAGCAGGCGACAGCAAACATGACAAAAGACGCGAAGAACCTGATCGTCGGCCTCGACATCGGCACCTCGAAGGTGGTGGCGGTGGTGGCCGAAGTGATGGCCGATGGGCGCCACGAGGTGATCGGACTCGGCCAGCACGAGTCCAAGGGTCTGAAGAAGGGCGTTGTCGTCAACATCGAAGCGACCGTCGAATCGATCCAGCGCGCGCTCGAGGAAGCGGAGCTGATGGCCGACTGCAAGATCCGCAACGTGTACGCGGGGATCGCCGGCAGCCATATCCGCTCGTTCAATTCGAGCGGCATGGTCGCCATCAAGGACAAGGAAGTGACGGCCACGGACGTGGCGCGCGTGATCGAGACGGCCAAGGCCGTGAACATCCCGACCGACCAGCAGCTGCTGCACACGGTGCCGCAGGAATTCATCGTCGACAACCAGGAAGACGTGCGCGAGCCGATCGGCATGAGCGGCATCCGCCTCGAGGTGCGCGTGCACATCGTCACCGGTGCGGTGTCCGCGGTCCAGAATATTGTAAAGTGCGTGCGCCGCTGCGGCCTCGAGGTCTCGGACCTGATCCTGCAGCCGATGGCGTCGGCCGATTCGGTGCTGACGAACGACGAGAAGGAACTGGGCGTCGTCCTCATCGACATCGGCGGCGGCACCACCGACATCGCGGTCTTTTCGGACGGCGCGATCCGGCACACGGCCGTGCTTCCCATCGCCGGCGACCAGATCACGAGCGACATCGCGATGGCCCTGCGCACGCCGACGGGCGAGGCGGAAGAGATCAAGATCCGCTACGGCGTGGCCAAGCAGGTGCTGGCCGATCCGGGCGAGACGCTGGAAGTGCCGGGCCTCGGCGACCGCGGTCCCCGTTCGCTGTCGCGCCAGGCGCTGGCCGCCGTGATCGAGCCGCGCGTGGAAGAACTGTTCGCGATGGTGCATCAGGTCGTGCGCGAGTCCGGCTACGAGGGCGTGCTCTCGTCGGGCATCGTGCTCACGGGCGGGTCGTCGATCATGCCGGGCATGATCGAGATGGCGGAAGACATCTTCTTGAAGCCGGCGCGCCTTGGCACGCCGGAGTATCGCGGCCAACTGGCGGACGTCGTGCGCAGCCCGCGCTATGCGACGGTCCTCGGTCTGCTGCTGGAAGCGAAGAAACAGTACCTGCGCGGACACATCGTCACGCGCCAGGACGGTTCGGTGAAGGCGGTCTGGCAGCGAATGAAAGAATGGTTCCTAGGGAATTTCTAGAGACCGAAAAAGCGGCGGCGCGTTGTGGAGGACGTAAACACAACGCGGGAGAGGCTTTTCGGGAGTGTAGTAACAGCTGGTAACGGTTTTGCTTGGTAACGGACACGAAACATTTTTAAAATAGTGGCACGTTTCCAATCTCGAGTTCTGACGGCGTTCGTGAGAATTCGGGCTTGGAAACGGCTCATCGAGATTAGGAGTTCATCATGGAGTTCGATATGGTCGATAACGCAGCATTGGGCACGGTCATCAAGGTCGTCGGCGTTGGCGGCGCGGGTGGCAATGCGGTCCAGCATATGATCAACAAGGGCGTGTCCGGCGTGGAGTTCATCGCCGCCAACACCGACGCCCAGGCACTGGCCGCATCCGGCGCCCACAACATCATCCAGATCGGCGAGTCCGGCCTGGGTGCGGGCATGCGTCCGGAAATCGGCCGCCAGCTCGCCGAGCAATCGCGCATGCGCATCGAGGACGCGCTGCGCGGCGCGCACATGGTGTTCATCGCCGCCGGCATGGGCGGCGGCACGGGCACTGGCGCCGCGCCGATCGTCGCGGAAGTCGCCAAGAGCCTGGGCGCGCTGACCGTGGCCGTCGTCTCGAAGCCGTTCTCGTACGAAGGCCAGAAGTGCATGGACGTCGCCGAAAACGGCCTGAACGAACTGACCAAGCACGTCGACTCGCTGATCGTCATCCTGAACGAAAAACTGGAAGACATCTACGAAGACGAATCGATGCTGGACTGGATGAAGCATGCGGACGATGTGCTGAACAACGCCGTCGCCGGTATCGCCGAGATCATCAACGTCCCGGGCCACATCAACGTCGACTTCAACGACGTCAAGACCATCATGAGCGAGCAGGGCAAGGCCATGATGGGCACGGCCACCGCGTCGGGCGTGGACCGCGCGCGCATCGCCGCCGAACAGGCCGTCGCGTCGCCGCTGCTGGACGGCATCGACCTGTCGGGCGCCAAGGGCGTGCTGGTGAACGTCACCGCGTCGCGCAGCCTGAAAGGCAAGGAGATCAAGGAAGTCATGGCCGCCGTGCGCGCCTTCGCGGCACCGGACGCCGCGATCGCACAGGGCATCGCCTACGACGACGAGATGGGCGACGAGCTGCGCGTGACCGTCGTCGCGACGGGCCTGGGCAAGAACAAGGCCAGCATCTCGCTGGTGCAGCCGCAGCAGGTACTGCGCACCGGCACGTACGGCGCGCCGATGATGTCCGGCACTCCGGGCGTAACGGCCGGCGTGACCATGGGTGCGGCCAGCGGTGCCGGCGCGATGGACGGCATGAAGCAGCCGGCCGTGTGGCGCCGCGAGCAGGCGTCCGAGCAGGTGCGCGCGATGCAGAACAACGGTGTCGAGACCTACGACATCCCGGCGTTCCTGCGCAAGCAGGCCGACTGAGTAGCAGACTCCAACGCCGGCTGACCACCGGCGCTCCATGATGCGGGGCCAGGCTGTTCCAAGCAGCCTGGCCTTTCGTTTTTAAACCGGGGTCAGAGCCCGAATTTTGGAAATGGCCCGATGGCTGTTGCCAAAAAAAGGGCTCTGACCCCGGTTTTGTTTGGTTCAGGCATACTTGCGGGTTCTGAAAACTTGAAAGGAACACCACCATGACCATCCAGATCGGCGACCGCCTGCCCGCAGGCTCCCTGCAGGAATTCATCGACGTCGCGACCGAAGGCTGCGCGCTCGGCCCGAACACGTTCGACGTGGCCGACCTCACCCGCGGCAAGACCATCGCCATCTTCGGCCTGCCGGGCGCCTTCACGCCGACCTGCTCGGCCCAGCACCTGCCCGGCTACATCCAGCTGGCCGACCAGCTCAAGGCCAAGGGTGTCGACGAGATCTGGTGCATCTCGGTCAACGACGCGTTCGTGATGGGCGCGTGGGGCCGCGACCAGAAGGCCACCGGCATCGTCCGCATGATGGCCGACGGCAGCGCCGCGTTCACCAAGGCGCTGGGCCTGGAATTCGACCTCGTCGCCAAGGGCTTCGGCGTCCGTTCCCAGCGCTACTCGATGCTCGTGCAGGACGGCGTCGTCAAGCAGCTGAACGTGGAAAGCGGCGGCTTCGACGTGTCGTCGGCCGAGACGCTGCTGAAGCAACTGGGCTGATCCGGGTGAGCCGGCTGGCGGGGAATATGCGCAGCATCCGCGCGATGCTGGTCTGCGTCGCCATGTTCTCGATCATGGACATGACGATGAAGCTGCTGTCCGCGCACTTCCCGCCGATGCAGGTGGCGGCGATCCGCGCGCTGTCCGCGCTGCCGCTCGTCGGCGCCTATCTATTCTGGCGCGGCGGCCAGCGCTCGCTGCTGCGCATCCGCTGGCCGCTGCACCTGCTGCGCGGCGCGATCGGCATCGCGATGCTGGCGCTGTTCACCTACGGCCTCAAGACGCTGTCGCTGGCCGAGGCGTATTCGATTTTTTTCGTCGGCCCGATCCTGATCACGGCGCTGTCCGTGTTCGTGCTGGGCGAGCGCGTGAACGGGGCGCGCTGGATCGCGATCGCCGTCGGCATGGCCGGGGTGCTCGTCGTGCTGCGGCCGACCGGCGCCGGCTTCTTCACGCTGGGCGGACTGGCCGTGCTGGCTTCGGCCGTGTGCTATGCGGTGTCGGCCGTTGCCGGCCGCGTACTGGCGCGCACCGACCGCGGCGAGCACATGATGTTCTGGCTGATGGTCCTGATGGCCATCGGCGCGACGCCGCTGGCCGCGCCCCACTGGGTGCCCGTCCAGGCCGGGCACTGGCTGCTGATCCTGGCGCTGGCCGTCAGCGGTTTTTTCGGCCAGCTGGCGCTGACGGAAGCGTTCAGCCATGGCGAAGCATCGGTCGTGGCGCCGTTCGAGTACACGGCGCTGGCGTGGGGCGTGGCCATCGACTGGCTGATGTGGAAAACCTTGCCGGATGAATATACTTTGCTGGGCGCCGCCATCATCATCGGCAGCGGCCTGTACCTGATCCGCCACGAATCCGTGCATGCGGAGGCCGAGCATCCGTGAAAACGTGGTGTTCCTGCCACCGCCCCGCGGGGGCCGCCGGCAGGCTCGAAAGCCCTACGATATAATCGAACGATGCTCAAACAACGAACCATCAAACAGCTGGTGCGCACGACAGGCGTCGGCCTGCACTCCGGGACCAAGGTCGAGCTGACCCTGCGTCCGGCGGCCGCCGATACGGGCATCGTGTTCCGCCGCGTCGACCTCGACCCCGTCGTCGAGTTCCCGTCGAATGCCGACATCGTGGGCGATACCCGCATGGCGTCGGTGCTCACGCAGGGCAATGCGCGCGTCTCGACCGTCGAGCACCTGATGTCCGCCTGCGCCGGTCTCGGCATCGACAACCTGTACGTCGACGTCACGGCCGAAGAGATCCCGATCATGGATGGTTCGGCCTCGTCGTTCGTGTTCCTGCTGCAGCAGGCGGGCGTGCAGGAGCAGGCCACGCCCAAGAAATTCATCCGCGTGCTGAAACCCGTGGAAGTCCGCCAGGGCAGCGGCGCCGGCGAGAAATGGGCGCGCCTGAGCCCTTACGACGGCTTCAAGCTCGACTTCTTCATCGAATTCAACCACCCGGCCGTGGACGGCACGACGCAGCGCGCCGTCGTCGACTTCGGCAAGGTCTCGTACGTGCACGACGTGGCGCGCGCCCGTACGTTCGGCTTCATGCAGGACGTGGAAAGCCTGCGCGGCATGGGCCTGGCGCGCGGCGGCTCGCTGGAAAACGCGATCGTGATGGACGAATACCGCATCCTGAACGCGGACGGCCTGCGCTACGAAGACGAGTTCGTGCGCCACAAGATCCTCGACGCGATCGGCGACCTGTACCTCGTCGGCGCGCCACTGCTGGCCAGCTACGAGGCGCACAAGTCGGGCCACGGCCTGAACAACCTGCTGCTGCGCGAACTGCTGGCGCAGCCGGAATCCTACGAGATCGTGTCGTTCGACGCGCAGGAGCGGGCGCCCGTGTCGTATGAGGCACAGATGGAAAGGGAGTGGGCGCTGACGTAAGTCGCCGCCTTTTACCTTGACCGTAGCTCAAAACAACGTCGTTCCCGCGCAGGCGGGAACCTAATTTACGCTAGCGCTGCGCTAACGCACTTGGATTCCCGCCTGCGCGGGAATGACGGTTTTAAAGGTAACGACAGCGTTCGAGACAACGACGTTATGACTTCTTCCTTCTCTCCGCCAATCTTCTGATCGCCGCGATCAGCGCCGCATTCTGCTGCGTCTCCGGCAACGTTTCTCCCAGCTGCTCGAACGCTTCCACCGCCGTTGGCGGCAAGGTCAGCGACGACGGCTTCAATTCCTCGCGCACCGGCACGTTGGGCCGCATCTGGATCTTGATGCGCATGTTGTCCACCTGCCATCCCTTTTTCTGCAAGCCCGCCTGCAGCTTGGGCAGCTGCTGCTTGAGCTTGGCCGCGACGGCCGAGGAGGGCACGGCGAGGGTCAGGGTCGCTTCCTGGAACGACAGCACGTCGCAGCCGGCGTACATCGGCGGCAGGATCGCCTTGACGTCGCGCTGCAGGTTGCCCACGCGCAGGGCGGTCGGCATCAGCGCGGCGAGGCGGTCGTTGGAGCGCAGGAAATCGGTGGCGACGAACGACGTCTTGCGGTCGCGGGTGCCGTAGATATGGAAGGGACGCTGCTTGTTCGTGGACTGCATGCTCGGAACATACCACAGCCGCGGGCCATGCCGCGAGCAATCGTGCGCGATTGATGCAATCGAATGCAAACTGATAACAATTTTTGCCAGCCGCACTTGTGATCCGCCCGGCGGACCCCAAGTGTGGCCGCATCGCATGATAAAATCGGTGGCTTTTTGCCATTGGCGCTCTCGGGGCGATATGTTTTTGTTATCATCCTGGGCTCCTCGGACCCTTTTCGCGGCGTACTTTTGAAGAACACAGCATGTCATTCCTGACCAAGATTTTCGGCAGCCGTAACCAGCGTCTGCTCAAGCAATACCAAAAATCCGTGCGCGACATCAACGCGCTCGAGCCGCAGATGGAAGCGCTGTCGGATGCCGATCTCCAGGCAAAGACGAACGAATTCAAGCAACGCGTAGCCGGGGGCGCCAGCCTGGACGACATCCTCGTGGAAGCCTTCGCCGTCTGCCGCGAAGCCGCCAAGCGCGTCATGAAGATGCGCCACTTCGACGTGCAGCTGGTCGGCGGCATGGTCCTCCACTACGGCAAGATCGCCGAGATGGGCACGGGCGAGGGTAAAACGCTGATGGCGACCCTGCCCGTCTACCTGAACGCGCTGTCCGGCAAGGGCGTGCACGTCGTGACCGTCAACGATTACCTGGCCCAGCGCGACGCCGAGCAGATGGGCCGCCTGTACGGCTGGCTCGGGTTGACGACGGGCGTGAACCTGTCGCAGATGGATCACGACAGCAAGCAGCAAGCCTACGGTTCCGACATCACCTACGGCACCAACAACGAATACGGCTTCGACTACCTGCGCGACAACATGGTGTACGACGTGCGCGAGCGCGTGCAGCGCGGCCTGAATTTCGCCGTCGTCGACGAAGTCGACTCGATCCTGATTGACGAAGCGCGTACCCCGCTGATCATTTCCGGCCAGGCCGAGAACCACACGGAGCTGTACCACAAGATCAACGAACTCCCGCCGATGCTCACGCTGCAGATCGGCGAGGAGACCCCGGACGGCAAGGGCCAGATCGAAGTCCCGGGCGACTACACGAAGGACGAGAAGGCGCACACCGTGCTGCTGACCGAGGCCGGCCACGAGAAGGCCGAAGCCATCCTGACGAAGATGGGCCTGCTGCCGGAAGGCGCGTCGCTGTACGACGCCGCCAACATCACGCTGATCCACCATCTGTACGCTGCCCTGCGCGCGCACGTGCTGTACCACAAGGACCAGCACTACGTCGTGCAGAACGGCGAGGTCGTGATCGTCGACGAATTCACGGGCCGCCTGATGACGGGCCGCCGCTGGTCCGAAGGCCTGCACCAGGCCGTGGAAGCGAAGGAAGGCGTGCGCATCCAGAACGAGAACCAGACGCTGGCCTCGATCACGTTCCAGAACTACTTCCGCATGTACGCCAAGCTGTCCGGCATGACCGGTACGGCGGACACGGAAGCCTACGAATTCCAGGAGATCTACGGCCTGGAAACCGTCGTCGTCCCGCCGAACCGTCCGTCCCAGCGCAAGGACCGCCAGGACCAGGTCTACAAGACGGCCGACGAAAAATACCAGGCCATGCTGAACGACATCCGCGACTGCTACGAGCGCGGCCAGCCGGTCCTCGTCGGCACGACGTCGATCGAGAACTCGGAACTGTTGTCCGGCATCCTGACCAAGGCGGGGCTGCCGCACAACGTGCTGAACGCGAAGCAGCACGCCCGCGAGGCGGAGATCATCGCGCAGGCGGGCAGCCCGAAGATGATCACCATCGCCACCAACATGGCGGGCCGCGGTACCGACATCGTCCTGGGCGGCAACGTCGAGAAGCAGATCCAGCTCATTGAAGCCGGTTCCGAGGCCGACGGGGCGTCGGCGCAAGAGCAGAAGGCCGAGCAGGCCGCCAAAATGCGCGCGGAATGGCAGTCGCTGCACGACCACGTCGTCGCGCAGGGCGGCCTGCACATCATCGGCACCGAACGCCACGAATCGCGCCGCGTCGACAACCAGCTGCGCGGACGTTCCGGCCGCCAGGGCGACCCGGGTTCGTCGCGCTTCTACCTGTCGCTGGACGACCCGTTGCTGCGCATCTTCGCGGGCGACCGCGTGCGCGCCGTGATGGACCGCCTCAAGATGCCGGAAGGCGAACCGATCGAGGCGGGCATCGTGACCCGCTCCATCGAAGGCGCCCAGCGCAAGGTCGAGGCCCGCAACTTCGACATCCGCAAGCAGCTGCTGGAATACGACGACGTCGCCAACGACCAGCGCAAGGTGATCTACACCCAGCGTAACGAACTGCTGGAAGCGGCCGACATCTCCGAGCTGATCGCATCGCTGCGTACCGGCGTGTTCACCGACGTCGTGCGCGCCCACGTGCCGGCGGAGTCGGTGGAAGAGCAGTGGGACATCCCCACGCTCGAGCGCGTGCTGGCCGACGAATGGTCGCTCTCCCTGCCGCTGGCGCAGATGCTGGAGGACGAGCCCAACCTGAACGACGACGACATCCTCGAGCGCGTGCTGGCGGCCGCGGAAAGCTCGTACGAGGCGAAGGTCGGCATCGTCGGCAAGGAAGCGTTCGGCGGCTTCGAGCGCAACGTCATGCTGCAGAATATCGACACGCACTGGCGCGAGCACCTGGCCGCGCTGGACCACCTGCGCCAGGGCATCCACCTGCGCGGCTATGCGCAGAAGAACCCGAAGCAGGAGTACAAGCGCGAAGCGTTCGAGCTGTTCGGCGCCATGCTGGACCAGATCAAGAACGAAGTGATCCGCACCATCATGACCGTCCGCATCCAGACCCGCGAAGAAGTCGAGGCGGCGGAAGCGGCCATGCAGGCGGCCGCGGCGCACCTGGAAAACGTCAACTACCAGCACGCCGACTTCGATCCGACGGCCGCGCCGGAAGAGCTGATGGCGCCCCTCGCGGTGACCCCGGGCACCACGGCGATGGCGGACGATCCGTCCACCACCTACCTGGGCATGAAGGTCGGCCGCAACGACCCGTGCCCGTGCGGCAGCGGCAAGAAGTTCAAGGCTTGCCACGGCAAGCTGGCGTAAGCAAGCGGACGAACGGTAAAAGCGGCGGGAGCGATCCCGCCGCTTTTTTTGTGTCCGGCGCAGGAGACGGCTTTTGCAATTTGATAGCAAAAAACAACAAAAATTAACTGTAAGTATCTTTGTTGATATTTATCAATTAAAATTGATTTTTATAAATACGAGTCGAGATGAACCAGGGTGCGGCTCCCCGCTATCAAATAACGACGAAGGAAACAGATGGCAAAGAACCTCACCGCAGCACTGGCCCTGATGGGCGCGACGGCCGCGGCCGGCGCCACGCCCGTCACCGTCACGGAAACGATCAGCCTGTCGCAGCTGTTGTCCGGCAACTCGACGAACATCGCGTTCAACCTCAACGCCCAACTGGCTGCCGCCGGCCAGGGGCTGGGCGACATCCTGTCCGGCGACCTGGTGGTCTTCGGCTATTCCGACGCGCAATACAACACGACGCAGGCCGATCCGTACAGCGGTTACGCCACGACCGGCGTCGAGGGCTACCATTCGTACTCGGTACCCTACACGTATTCCTACTATGTCTCCTGCTCGTACTGGAGCTGGAGCTGCAACCACACCGCGTACGCGACCGGCTATTACCAGGTCGGCGTGACGGACTACAATGCCGCCGCCACGCGCACCGTCGAGCACATCGACTCGGTGGCCGATACGATGGTGGTGGCGGCGGGCACGACCAGCGCCAGCGGCAGCGCCTCCACCCACACGACGCGCGACGGCGGCTACAGTGGCTCGCAATACGTGGGCACCAGCGGCGATTACTACAACGGTTACACCTATCTCTACAACCGCGACCACGACGTGTACGACGCCATCGCCGGCGACCTGTCGGCGACGCTGCACCTGGACGTCGCCGCGCTGTCCGACCTGAACCAGGACGGCATCCTGGCGCCGACCGTCAGCGCCACGCTGGGTGGATTCCACCTGACGTCGGCCACGCTGACCGTGTTGTCGGAAGTCGTCGAGCGCTCCGAGGTGCCGGAACCCGCTACGCTGGGCCTGTTCGCCGTGGCCGCCGCCGGCGCCACCGTCGCGCGCCGCCGCCGCAAGAAATGACGCTCGATCCGCAGCTGTTCGCCCTCAATCCGGCCGCGCAGCTGAAGGTCGAGACGACGCCGGCCGGCGTGCCCGTCCTGATCGTCGACGATTTCTACGCCGATCCGTTCGCGGTGCGCGCCGCCGCGCTCGGGGGGCAGTTCGATGCGTCGATCGCCTATTACCCGGGCATGCACAGCCGGATCGACGCCGCCAGCACGCGCGACCTGTTCGCCACGCTGGTCCGGATGCTTGCGCTGCTGGGCGACGTGCGCGCGCAGCCCGAATATTTCTGGACCGATTTCTCGATCGTCACGACGCCGGCGTCGCAGATGCTGGCGAAGCAGAAGCATCCGCACATCGACCCGACGCCGCTGGCCGGCCTCGTGTACCTGAACCACGACTTCGAAGTCGGCACCTGCTTCTTCCGCCACCAGCCGACCGGCCTCGCCGTCATCCGCACGCCCGAGGAATCGCGCCAGTACGGCGAATGGATGGAAGCCTACGGCGAGCAGTGCCAGCCCGCGACCTATGCGGTCGGCGACGACGGCGTATGGGAGCGCCTGTACCGGATACAGGGCCGCTTCAACCGTTTCGTGATGTATGCCGGGAACGCGTTCCACTCGATCGACATGCGCGACGTGGCCGCCAACCCGACGCTCGCCCAGGCCCGCCTGACCCAGCGCCTGTTCCTGGGCCAGCTCGACAACCCCGCGTCAACCTGATCCGCTCCATCATGTCCTATCAATCCATCGCAATCGTCGGCGGCGGCACCGCCGGCTGGCTGGCCGCCTGCTACCTGCAGCGTGCCCTCAACGGCAATCCCGCGCATCCGGTCCGGATCACGCTCATCGAGTCGCCCGACGTGGCGGCCATCGGTGTCGGCGAGGCGACCGTTCCCACGCTGCGCATGATGCTGCGCACGATCGGCATTCCGGAAGCGGCGCTGTTCGCCTCGGCCGAGGCGACGCTCAAGAACGGCATTCGCTTCGTCGGCTGGCACGACGGCACGGACAGCTTCGACCACCCGTTCGACATGCCGATCGTGGCCGATGGCTACTCGACGATGACGCACTGGCTGAACCTGAAGCAGCGCGGCCTGACCCGCCAGCCGTTCGGCGAGGCCGGCGTCGTGCAGCCCGCGCTGATGGACGCGCTGCGCTCGCCCAAGCTGATGTCGTCGGCACCGTACGAGGCGCCGGTTCCGTATGCCTACCACCTCGACGCCGTGCTGCTCGCGCGCCTGCTGCGCGACACGGCGAAGGAACGCGGGGTGGTGCACGTGGAAGGCACCGTCGAGCAGGTGGATGTGGACGAGACGGGCATCCGCGCCGTCTGCCTCGCGGACGGCACGCGCCACGCGGCCGACCTGTTCGTCGACTGCACCGGCTTCGCCTCCCTCCTGTTGGGCAAGACGCTGGACGTGCCGTTCCACTCGTATGCCGACACGCTGCTGTGCGATCGCGCGCTGGCCTGCCCGGTGGCGCACGAGGCGTCCGACGCGCCGCTGCGCAGCCACACGGTGGCGACGGCGCAGGACGCCGGCTGGACGTGGGACATCGAACTGCAAACGCGCAAGGGCACCGGCTACGTGTACTCGTCGCGCCACTGCAGCGACGACGAAGCGCTGGCGACGCTGCGCCGCTACAACGCGGGCCGCACGGAACTGGCCGAGCCGCGCCTGCTGCGCATGCGCGTCGGCCGCCACACGCGCATGTGGGAAAAGAACTGCCTGGCGTTGGGACTGGCCGGCGGCTTCATCGAACCGCTCGAATCGACGGGCATCTACCTGATCGAATACGCGCTGCAGATGTGGCTCGACTACCTGCCCACGCCCGCCGGCGCGGCGCCGATGCGCGACCGCTACAACATGCTGATGGCCGAGCATTACGACGAATTGCATGACTTCGTGCTGGCGCACTACGTGCTCTCGGCGCGCCGCGATACCGCGTTCTGGCGCGCCTGTACGGAAGAGGTGAAGGTGTCCGACCGGCTGGCCGCGCTGCTGGCGCTGTGGAAGCACAAGCTGCCCGGCACCGCCGATATCGATGCCCGGCGCCAGGTCCTGTTCGGACCGCACAACTGGTTCTTCATCCTGGCCGGGCAGCGCTGCCTGCCCGAACACGGGATCGGGCAGATGCCGTACATCGCGCCCGAGCGCAGCCAGGCGGCGCTCGCGCGCATCGCGGAGATCCGCAAGGCCGCCGTGAGCCAGTCGCCGTCGATGCGCGAGTACGCGCAAAAGATCCGTGCGGCGGCGGCCAACGCGCCGCGCCGCTAGTTCGCCGGCACGGCGCGTCCATGACCATTTGGTAATCTTGGCATGACGTGCCGGGCGGGCCGGGCCCGGTTGCGCTAGGATGTCGCTCGATATCCCATCCGGAGCCCGCATGACACCGACATCCGCCCCGCACGCAGCGCACGCCCGCGACCTCGCCAAGGTCCCGGCCATGACACTCGGCTTCTGGATCATCAAGATCCTCGCGACGACGCTCGGCGAGACCGCGGGCGACGCCGTGACGATGTCGATGGAACTGGGCTACCTGGCCGGCACCGCGATCTTCGCGGCGCTGCTGGCCGTCATGCTGAGCGCGCAGATCCGCGCCAACCGCTTCCACCCGCTGCTGTTCTGGGCCGTGATCGTCGCCACGACGACGGTCGGCACGACGCTCGCCGACCTGTGCGACCGCTCGCTGGGCATCGGCTACCTCGGCGGCTCGACCCTGCTGGCCGCGCTGCTGGCTGCGACGCTGTACGCCTGGCACCGCACGCTCGGGTCGGTGTCGATCAACCGGCTCGATACGCGCGACGCCGAGGTGTTCTACTGGATCACGATCCTGTTTTCCCAGACCCTCGGCACGGCGCTCGGCGACTGGGTCGCCGATCCGGACACCGGCTGGGGCCTCGGTTATGGCGGCGGCGCGGTGCTGTTCGCGGCGGGACTGGCCGTCGTGCTCGCGCTGTACTTCTGGACGCGCACGTCGCGCACCGCGCTGTTCTGGGTCGCGTTCATCCTCACCCGGCCGCTGGGGGCGACGGTCGGCGATTTCCTCGACAAGCCCGTCGCGGACGGCGGCCTCGCGCTGAGCCGCTACACGGCGTCCGCGGCCCTCGTCGCCGGCATGCTGCTGCTCGTGCTGCTGTTGCCCCAGCGCGCGGAGCGGATCGCGCGCCCGGTGCCCGGCGACGAGCCGCGCAGTTGAGCCGCGCGGTTAAGCCGCGCAGTCAAGCCGGATCGTTGCCGTCCTTGACGGCGGCAAGCCGCTGCGCCTGCATGACCTTGCGCAGCCAGTCCACGCTCTCGCCGCCGATGCCCGATCCCATGCGCAGCAGGGGTTCGGTCGCGCTGGCGGCGCGGAAGGCGTCGATGTCCTGCTGGTCGCGGCCGACCATGTCGTGGAACAGGTCCATCCACTGGCGCGCGAGCTCGCGCGCCCGCGGCCCGGCCGCATCGGGATCGGCCTTCATCTCGGCCTGCATCCGCGCGATCAGGGGCGTCCACTCGTGGCCGCGGGTCGCGTAGTGGCGCCGCATGCGCTCGACGACTTCCGGCCGCACATATTTTGCCCACGTCTCCAGCTTCAGTTCACCGATGGCGGCGTGCACGTAGTGCATCACGGACGCCGGCATGCCGACGGCGTCCAGCTCGCGCTCGACCATCATGTTGAGTTTCGCCGTCAGCGCCGGGTCGTTCCCGGTGTCGCGCGCAAACGCCTGCAGCCAGCGCAGGGCGAAGGCCCTGGCGGCGTCGGCATCCGGCGGGACCTGCGAGTCGATCAGGCCGCGCGCCTGTTCGACCATGCCCTGCCACTGGGCCTTCGCGGCATCGTTGCCGAGCAGCGGCAGGCGGTCCAGTTCCTCCTTGGTGAAATAGCGTTCGTACACGTTCGTCATGTCCATGGTGTTCTCCAGTGTGGTGAGCCACGTGGACAGGTCCGGCGCGCTGCCGCGCACGAGTTGCGCGCGCACGCGCAGCAGCTGGTCGCGCAGCCGCGTGGCTTCCGCCATGCGGACTTCGAGCGCGGCCAGCTGGCGGTCGACGATCGCCAGCGGCTCGCCGGCCGGACTGTCCAGCGTGAGGCCGATGTCGGACAGGCTCAGGCCGAACGCGCGCAGGGCCTGGATACGGTGCAGGCGTGCCACGTCGTCGCGGTCGTAGAGCCGGTAGCCGGCATCGGAACGCGCCTGGGGACGGAGCAGGCCGATGCTGTCGTAGTGGTGCAGCGTGCGCACCGTCAGGTTGGCCAGGGCGGCCAGCTCTCCCACTTTCAGCATCGTTCGTCTCCGTTCTTCGGCGTGGGGACAGTCTCGAGGCTCACGTGACGTCAGGGTCAAGGTTTTTCGCGTCGCGGAAGCTGCGCTCTTCGTGCCACAGGGTCACGAACAGGGTCATCACGACGGGGCCGACGAACAGGCCGATGAGGCCGAGCGTCTCGACCCCGCCGAGGATGCCCAGCAGGACGGCGATGAACGGCAGTTGCGTGGCGTTGCCGATCATCGCCGGGCGCACGAAATGGTCGGCCACGAACAGGATGATGAAGCCCAGCACGAGGATCGCGATCGCGGCGATCGTCGCGCCCTGCCAGGCCAGCAGGCCGGCGGCGGCGCAGAACGCGAGCGGGGCGCCGAACGGGATGATGGCGAGGACGCCCGACGCCGCGGCCCACAGCACGGCCGACGGCAGCCCCGCGAACTGGTAGCCGATGCCCAGCAGGACGCCTTCCGCGAGGCCGACGAGCACGAGGCCGTTGACGGTGGCGCGCACGGCGACGGGCACCTTCAGCGAGAACAGCGTCCAGCGCCGCACGCCGATCAGGTCGGCGCCGATGGCGTCCGTCTGGCGCTGCAGGGCGGTGCCGTCCTTGTAGAAGAAGAACAGGCAGAGGAAGGCGAACAGCATGTCGACCAGGCGGTGCATGACGCCGCTGCCGACCCGCTTGAGCACTTCGCTGGCCGTCTGCATGCGGCCGACGGAGCCGTCCTGCAGCAGGTGCGCGAGGCCGTGCGGCTGGCCGAGTGTGGCCAGCCACCAGTTGTAGACGGCGTCGCCGGCGAACGGAATGCGGTGCAGCCACTCCGGCGCGGCCAGGCCCTCGGTGTTGGCGCTGGCGACCATCTGCGCCAGCGCCGGCGCCTGGCGCGCGGCCTGCGTGACGCCCAGCGCGAGCGGGATGATGAAGACGATTGCGGCGGCGATGGTGACGAGGGCCGCCGCGAGGATGGTGCGGCCGCCCAGCGCGGTGCGGACCCGCACGTACAGCGGCCACGTGGCGATGCACAGGATGGCGGCCCACAGCAGCGGCAGGATGAAGCGCTGCGTCACGAGCAGGGCGAACAGGACGATCGCCAGCGAAAAGCAGGCGCTCAGCACATCGCGTTGGTTGTCGGTCATGGCTTCTCCGGTGGATGGAACATCTTACCAAAACGGCATCGCCGGATGGGTGGTGTTGCCGATTATCAATTGGCCGACTTAAGTGTGTATTAACAGATGAGCCGTCGTTCCCGGGCCGTCGGTACGCAAGCAAACTGGGCGCCCGCCTGCGCGGGGGCGACGTATGCACCGGCGGACCGTGCCTGTCTCCCGCAGGCGGTACAATACCGGACCTTCTTTCCATCCTTTCATTAGAGAACGCCATGGCCGTCAATTCCCCCCTGCCCGTCGCCGCCGACCTGAAACCCGTCGCCGGCATCGAACTCGGTTACGCCGAAGCCGGCATCAAGAAGCCGAACCGCAAGGATGTGCTGGTGATGAAGCTCGCCGAAGGTGCGACCGTCGCCGGCGTGTTCACCAGGAACCGCTTCTGCGCGGCGCCGGTCCAGGTGAGCAAGGCGAATCTGGCGGCGGTGAAGGCCGGGGGCAAGCCGATCCGCGCGCTGGTGGTCAACACGGGCAACGCGAACGCGGGCACCGGCGAGCCGGGCCTCGCGAACGCGCAGGCCACGTGCGCCGAAGTGGCGCGCCTGCTGGGCCTCGACGCGCAGCAGGTGCTGCCGTTCTCCACGGGCGTGATCCTGGAACCGCTGCCGGTGCAAAAGATCGTCGCGGGCCTGCCGGCCGCGATCGCGAACCTGAAGGCCGACAACTGGTTCAACGCGGCCGAAGCCATCATGACCACGGACACCCAGCCGAAAGCGGCGTCGGTCACGACGACGATCGCCGGCCACGCGGTCACGATGACCGGCATCAGCAAGGGCGCCGGCATGATCAAGCCAAACATGGCGACGATGCTGGGCTACCTGGCGTTCGATGCGAAGGTGGCGCAGCCGGTGCTGGACGAACTGGTGAAGTACGCGGCCGACCGCTCGTTCAACAGCATCACCATCGACGGCGACACGTCGACCAACGATTCCTTCATCCTCGTCGCCACGGGCGCGGGCACGCTCGTCGTCGATTCGACCGACAGCCCGCACTACGCGGCGCTGCGCGACGCCGTCAGCGGCATCGCGCGCCACCTGGCGCAGCAGATCATCCGCGACGGCGAAGGCGCCACCAAGTTCATCACCATCACGGTGGAGCAGGGCCGTGACATGGAAGAGTGCCGCAAGATCGCCTACGCCATCGCCCACTCGCCGCTCGTGAAGACCGCGTTCTTCGCGTCCGACCCGAACCTGGGCCGCATCCTGGCCGCCATCGGCTACGCGGGCGTCGACGATCTCGACACGGCAAAGCTCGACCTGTACCTGGACGACGTGCTGGTCGCCAAGGCCGGCGGCCGCAACCCGGACTACAAGGAAGAGGATGGCCAGCGCGTGATGAAGAAGGCCGAGATCCTCGTGCGCGTCGTGCTCGCGCGCGGCGAGCTTGACGCTACCGTGTGGACCTGCGACCTGTCGCACGACTACGTCTCGATCAACGCCGACTACCGTTCCTGAGCCGATGAACCAGCTGGATAACTTCCTGCACCGCGCCGAAGCCCTGCTGGCGCGCGTGGAGGCTTTGCTGCCGCCCGCCGCGCCGCGCGATCCGGACTTCCGGCACGGCTATGCCTACCGCTGGCGCAAACGCGCGGGCAGCGGCAACGTCAAATACCTGCAGGCGGTGACGCACGCGTCGACCATCCGCCTCGCCGACCTGCAGCACATCGGCCCGCAGAAGGACCAGATCGAGCAGAACACGCGCCAGTTCGTGGCCAAGCGCCCGGCCAACAACGTCCTGCTGACGGGCGCGCGCGGCACCGGCAAATCGTCGCTCATCAAGGCGTGCCTGAACCAGTTCGCCCAACAGGGCCTGCGCCTGATCGAAGTCGACAAGGCCGACCTGGCCGACCTGCCGGACATCGTCGACCTGGTCGCCGGCCGGCCGGAGCGCTTCGTGATCTTTTGCGACGACCTCAGTTTCGAAGAGGGCGAAGCGGGCTACAAGGCGCTCAAGGTGGCGCTGGACGGCAGCATCGCGGCACAGTCCGACAACGTGGTGATCTACGCGACGTCGAACCGCCGGCACCTGATGCCGGAAAGGATGTCGGACAACGCGAGCTACAAGCACACCGACGACGGCGACCTGCATCCGGGCGAGACGGTCGAGGAAAAGATCTCGCTGTCGGAGCGCTTCGGCCTGTGGCTGTCGTTCTATCCGTTCAAGCAGGACGACTACCTGGACATCGTCGGCCACTGGCTGGCGAGCTTCGGCTGCACGCCGGCGCAGATCGCCTCCGCGCGCGGCGACGCGCTGCGCTGGGCGCTGGGCCGCGGCTCGCGCTCGGGCCGCGTGGCCTGGCAGTTCGCCAAGGACTACGCCGGCAAGCTGCCGCCGGCGCCGGCACAGGAACAGGTCGATGCCTGAGGCGCGCATCGATATCACCTCGAAGCCGGTGGACGTCGCCGTGGGCGTGCTGATGCGCCCGAACGGCGACGTGCTCCTGGGCCAGCGCCCCGACGGCAAGCCGTATGCCGGCTACTGGGAATTCCCGGGCGGGAAAGTCGAGCCGGGCGAGGACATCTTCCATGCGCTGCAGCGCGAGTTCGTCGAAGAACTGGGCGTGAACGTGATCTCGGCCGAGCCCTGGTGCTGCGTCGAACACGTGTACGAGCATGCGCACGTGCGGCTGTACTTCTACATCAGCCGCGAGTGGGAAGGCGAACCGCAAAGCCTGGAGGGGCAGGCGTTCGCGTGGCAGGGCGCGTATGCCGTCAGCCCCCTGCTGCCGGCCACCATTCCGTTGCTGGCATGGCTGGACCAGGTGCGGTATCCCGCGCAGGGGACGGCCGCGGGCTAGTCGCCCACCGGATCGAGCAACATCGGTCCGCACGACTCGCCCTGGCAACCGTAGCCGACGATCTGGCCGCGCTCGTTGATGGCCTGCGGGTAGACGAACGTCAGGCCGGCCGCCGGATCGATCAGGTCATTCAGGTTGTGCGATCCCTTGCCGGGTTCGTAGAGAAAGCCGCCGGGCGCCGTCTGCACGCTGCCCACCACCTGGCCGCGGTTGTTGATGCCGCGCGCATCCGAGGGGAGGTCGGACAGGACGTGCATGCCGTCCGCGTCCCACAGGACGGCGCGGTAGCCCTCGGCGCCGCCGTTGTCGCGCTCGATGAATCCCACCGTCTGGCCGCGCGCGTTCACCCTGGCCGCGTGGCTGCTGTGCTCGGGCGGCGTGGGGAGCGCGGTCAGCGTGTCGCGCCGGGCGCTGAAGGCCAGCACGCGGAACTGGCCGAACGGCGTTGCCTGGTCGGTCGTGGACGAGCCGACGACCTGGCCGCGGTTGTCGATGCCGGCGCCGACGCTGGCGCGGACCGTCTGGCCGAGCGTGCCGAGGTCGCGCACCGTGCCCTGCCGGATGACGTAGGCCATGGCGTCGCCGAGGCGGTCGCTGTAGGACCCGACGATGTCGCCGGCGTCGTTGATGTCCATGGCGGTCGACGACGCGTGCACGGCCACCGGCAGTTCGTGCGCCGCACCGTCGACGAACACGACGGCACGGCGGCGGTCGGTGTCCACGTCATAGGAACTGCCGACGACCTCGCCTTTCTCGTTGATGCTTTCGGGCTCGGCATATTCGTCGCCCGGCAAGGGCTGCAGGGCGATCAGCCGGCCGTCCCGCCAGCAGAACGCGCCCGGGCTGCCGCTCGCGGTGCCGCAAATCGTTCCGCTGTTGTTGATCATCTTGGCGACGCCGGAGCCCTGGCCCGGCGTGAATGGCACCAGCACGACCGGTTCGTAGCGATATCCGGGCGCGGCGTGTGTGGAGAGCGGCAGGGCGGCGGCGGCGCCGAGCAGCAGGCTGGACAGGGTTCGACGGTGCGGCATGGAGACCTCCGGTGCGGTGAGTTGACGGAGGCCCAGAATAGGGGCCAGCGGGCCCGCATTCCTTGATATCGCTTAAGAATGATGCTCGCAGGAAACTTTGGAGCGGCCCGCGCGGCTATTCGCGCCGTATCGCTTCCCGCCGCCTGATGCGCTCCGTGGCCGCGGCCGCGCGCAGTGCGCAGGAAAAGCCCTTGCAAGGGGCGAGATGGCGCTGGTAGAAACGGATCGCGGCCTGCGCCGGCGTGGCCTTCACGTGTGCAGGATCCGTCCGCCCGCGAACGACCAGTTTTCCCAGTTCGTCTCCTTGAACACGACCATCACGTTTTCCGGATCGAAGCCGGATGCGCGCAGGTGGTCCATCAGCTCGGCCAGCAGCTTCTTCTTGACCTTCACGCTGCGCCCGACCGACCAGACGATCTCGATCAGCACGAAGTCGTCCGTGCGCGTCGTCGTGACGTCGGGGTAGTGGCTGTCGTAGCGGAAGTCGGCCGCGTCCAGTTCCAGCACGCGCTGGAACCGGTCGGTGTCGGGCACGCCGGTCGCGACGAGCGCGGCGTGGACGGCGGCGAACACCTTGTCCTTGAACTCGGCGGTCTTGGGCTTGCGGACGGTGAGCGTGACGAACGGCATGCGGAACCTCCTCGGTAAGCGCTTATTCCTTCGAGACGGAATCGTCGTCGGCGTCACCGGGCGGCGCGCCGGGGATGGTGTACTTCTCTTCGGCCCAGGCGCCCAGGTCGATTTGCTTGCAGCGATCGGAACAGAACGGGCGGAACTTGTTGGCCTCCGTCCATTCGACCTTCTTGCCGCAGGTGGGGCAGGATACGACGGTCATGGTGTGCTTCAAAAAAAATCGGTGATCAGAAATTGCAGAGCGTGAGCTCGAACGGGACGTCTTCTTCCAGCGGCTTCGGCTTCAAATCGCCGCCCTGGGTCGTGAAGCGCACCCACAGCATGTACTTGTTGGCGGAGATCTCGGGAATCGCGCCCAGCGCGTCGTCCACGGACAGGCGCAGCATCTGGTAGACCTTCCCCTGCAGCATCTGCTGGTAGCTGCCGGCCGCGGCGATCATCTTGACGGGGCCGCCGGAATCGCGCAGCAGGCGCAGCACGAGGGCCAGCGCGTCGAACAGGGGCGCCAGCGGGGCGAACCAGGCCGTGATGTCGGCGTAGCGCTGTTCGGCCGGGCGCCGCTGCCACGCGTAATAGGACGGAAGATCGAATTCGCAGGCGCCGCCGGGGATGATCGTGCGGCCGCGGATGCTCATCAGCCATTCGTTATCGCGCACGTTCTGGCCCGTCTTGCCCTGGGCGGTGACGAGGGCGTTGCTGACGGCGTCGAGCTCGGCCAGCACCGCGTCGAGCGCGTCCTTGGCGACGGCGGGATTGCTGCGGTAGCCCAGCAGGCTTTGCTTCTGGCGTTCCAGCTCTTGCAGCAGGTCGGACTTGAGGTCCGCGCGGCCCGCCACTTCCAGCATGTCGAAGATCGTCGCGAGCGCGACATGGTGCTGCAGAGGATGGTCCTGCGCTACAAAGAATTTGAACTTCTCGTACAGGTCCTCCAGCCGCAACAACGTGCGTATGCGCTCGTTGAATGGGTATTCGTAGACGATCAAAATGACATCCTTAAGAATGTAGGCTGGCAACCACGTGATTCTGAACCATGATGCACAAAATTACAAACGCTGGCTTGGTTGTCCTGCCAATTTTTCCGCTTCGTCAAGATAAAACCGGTGCAGGCGCTCGACTTGCGGCAGCAGCGCGTCGACGCCGGCGTCGTTGAGGATCACGTCGTCCGCTTCTTCCAGCCGGCGCGCGCGAGAGACCTGGGCCGCCATGATGGCGCGGACCTGTTCTTCCGCCAGCCCGTTGCGGGCCATCACGCGCGCGATTTGCGTCGCTTCCGGACAGTCGATCGCGAGCACGCGCGCCACGCGTTCGCGCCACGTGCCCGATTCGATCAGCAGCGGCACGACGAAGATCGTGTACGGACCGCCGGCGAGCAGCGCGGCCGCGGCCGTCGCTTCACGGATGCGCGGGTGCAGGATGGCTTCCAGGCGGGCGCGCGCATCCGGATCGGAAAATACGAGGGCGCGCATCTTCGCGCGGTCGAGGGCGCCGTCCGGCGTGGCGAAATCGGGACCGAAGGCGTCGATCAGCGCCGGCATCGCGGCGCCGTGCGGGGCCGTCAGGCCGTGGGCGATCCGGTCGGTGTCGATGACGGCGGCGCCGCGCGCGCCGAACAGGTCGGCCACGGTCGTCTTGCCGCAGCCGATGCCGCCGGTGAGGCCCACCGCGAAACGGGGGGCGGATCGAGGAGTTGAAACGGCCGAGCCTGGTGTGTGCATGCGTACCTCGGGCCTGGCCGGGAGGCTAGGCCAGGAAACCCTGCGCGTAGCGGGTCAATGGTGTTCCGTACAAGAGTGCGATCATACCAGCCGCCGCGAGGTAGGGGCCGAACGGGATCGGATTATTGCGGTCGCGCCGCGCGAACACGATCAGGCCGATGCCGACGATGGCGCCGACGACGGACGACAGGATGATGATGGTCGGCAGCATCGTCCAGCCCATCCACGCGCCCAGCGCGGCGAGCAGCTTGAAGTCGCCGTAGCCCATGCCTTCCTTGCCCGTGGCGAGCTTGAACAGCCAGTACACGGCCCACAGCGATACATAGCCGGCCATCGCGCCGATGACGGCGTCGCGCAGCGGGACGATGGTGCCGTCCAGGTTGATGAGCAGGCCCAGCCACAAGAGCGGGTAGGTGAGGTCGTCCGGCAGCGTCTTCGTGTCGTAGTCGATCAAGGTCATCGAGATCAGGAAGTACGCGAACACGAGGCTCGCCAGGCCCAGCCAGCCGCTGCCAAAATGCCAGATCAGCACGGCCGACAGCAGGCCCGTGACGGCTTCCACGACCGGATAGCGCGGCGAAATCGGCGCCTTGCACGCGCTGCACTTGCCGCGCAAGAACAGCCAGCTGACGATGGGGATGTTTTCCAGCGCCGTGATCCGGTGGCCGCAATGGGGGCAGGCGGAGCGGGGCACCATCAGGTTGAAGCGGTCCGGGTGCGGCAATTCCTTGCCGGCCTCGTGCGCGATGTAGTTGTCGAGTTCGCGCTGCGCCATCACGGGCAGGCGGTACACGACCACGTTCAGGAAGCTGCCGATCAACAGGCCGAATAGAAGAGCGGCGAGGGTCGCGGCGAGGGTCGCCGGGGCGGCGAAGAGCAGGATTTCCGGTGACATGATGCTCCGATGGGTGGCTGATTCCGTGAATCAACTATTCTAGGGGTTTTCCCGCCATTTGGGCAGCGTCATGACGCGTCGCCGCCACGGGTGGCCGCCGACCCCGGCCATCGCCCCGCATTAGTCGCGGTCCGTGCACCTGGCCGCGCCGGGCGCGCGCCGGAACAGCCAGAAATGTTCGTGGCCGTCGGCCGGGCGGGCGCCGTCCCAGGCCGGTTGCCACGATCCCGCGTCGCTGCAGTGCGGCAGCCGGCCTTCCGGATTCTCCAGCAGGATCTGCGTGCAGGCGGATGACGCCTGCGTCTCGAGCCGTTCCGTGACGATGCCGTCGTAGTAGCGCAGCATGGCGCGCTCGCTTTCGGCGACGCCGTAGCTCGCCACGCAGCCGGGGCCGAGCGCGGGCTGGAGCGAACCGAAAACTTCGCGATAGGATTTCACGTCGTCGGCCCACGGCATGAACAGCGCCGCCGCGAGCAGCCAGCACAGCGCGATCCCGGTCACCCACGTCTGTAACGCCGCCTGGCGCCGTGGGTAAAACGCCATGAGCCAGGCCGCGCCCGCCGTCGCGGCCAGCGCGCAGGCGAGCGCCGCAACGTCCACGTGCCGGTCGGGATGCTGCGGCAGCAGCTCGGCGAGCGCGTGCAGCCGCAGCGGATCGTGCGTCAGCACGATATACGCCCACGCGAGCCAGAGCGCGGCGGCGATGCCCCCGAACAGCACGCGCGCGCCCACGCACCACGCGAACTCCACGCGCGGCGCGAGCGTGAGCGCGCAGCGCGCGCCGAGCAGCGCCAGCGGCGGCAGCAGGGGCAGCGCGTAGCCGTCGCGGGCGGAGGCCGCGGCGACCAGCACGCCGAAGACGACCGCGGCGAACACGGCGGCCGACTGCATGCGCTCGTCCGTGCGCCACGCGCCCCGTCCGCGCCACAGTGCGAGCAGGGCGAGCGGCGCGGCCGGGAACGTGATCCACCACAGGTTCTTCGCCCAGAACCCGGGATCGTGCGCCGCGCCCAGCACCGGCACGGAAAACCCCACGAAGCGGCCGATGTTGTTCGTCCAGAGCCAGTCGTGGAACAGGTGCGGCGAACGCAGCCAGAGCGCGGCCGGCCATAAGGTGAGCCACGGCAGCGCGGCCAGCAGCGCGACGAGCACCGTGCGCGCATAGGCGCGCGCGCGCCAGCGCGCAAAGCACAGCGGCAGCAGCACGGCGGCGAGGCCGAACACGCCGGGCGCGAGCAGGCCCTTGGCGAGGAAGCCGATGCCGACGCCGGTGCCGACCTGCAGGCCGCTGGCGCCGGGCCGCGTGCGCCAGCGCGGCAGGCCCGCCATGCCGATGGCGATCCCGGCGAGCAGCGCCGTGTCGGTCAGCATCAGGTGCGAAAACGCGGCCATCCCGAAGCAGGCGAGCAGCACGAATACGGTGGTGCGCCCGAACTGCGCATCGGCCCAGCGCCGGCCGCACTGCGCCATGGCCGCGCAGGCCAGCAGGACGAACGCGCCGGTGGCCAGGCGCGCGCCGTCGGCCAGCGGCAGCACGGGCGACGTCAACGTCGCGAGCGCGCCCGCGACCCAGTAGAACAGCGGCGGCTTTTCCATGAACGCCTCGCCCGCCATCCTGGGCACGACCGCGTCGCCGGTCGCCAGCATAGTGCTCACGATGTCCGCGATATACGTCTCGTCCTGTTTCCACGGTTCATGGCCGACGAGTCCGGGCAGGACGTACAGGCCGAGCAGGACGACGAAGGTCCAGGTGCGGGTGCCGAGCACGAAGCGGCGCGCGAGGTCCGGCGCGGACGCGGGGCGCGCCGGTGCCGTGCCGGTACGCAGCAACGGGCCGATGTCGTCGAGGTCGGGCGGTGTGCTGGACATGGCGGCGTTCCTACCGCGGCGCACGACGGCGCACGGCGCGCAGGATGGCGCCCGGGTGTTGCGGCGGCACCCCATCGTTCGGCGCATGCGGCAGTAACCGGCGGCCCGCCTGTTCGTCCAGGAACGACTGCGGCTGTTCCATGACCGTTCCCATGTATGTACAACGCTTGCAAATGATAGCTCTGCGCCAGGCGCGCACACGTTACGGTTTGGTCATTTTTTCGTGTTGCCATGGCGTGTGGGAATATGATGCGGCTCGTCCGTGGAGGACGACGTTCGCAAATCCTTTGGAGAAACCATGAAAAGACATCTCGTATTCCTGCTCGGCGCATTGACGGCAGCCGCGGCATTTGCCCAGACGACCGTGCCGAATCCGCTCGCACCGGATGCGGCGCCACATGCCGCGAGCCACGGCGCTCCCGCCGCCGCGAAGTCGTCGAAGACGGCGCCGGCAGCAAAGGAACAGGCGCCCGGCGGCGGCGCGGGCAAGGTCTGGGCGAACAGCTCCAGCAAGGTCTACCACTGCGCAGGCGACAAGTACTACGGCAAGACCAAAAAGGGCGAATACCTGACGGAAGCCGACGCCAAGGCGAAGGGCTACCACGGCGTGGGCGGCAAGGCCTGCGCGAAATAAAACCTACCCTCATCGCTCATTGGCGAAGGCCAGCGCACCCACCGCCGCAAGGACGAATGCGATGCCGGCCAGTTGCCGCCATCCCACCGGCTCGCCCAGCAGCAGGGCGGCGAGCAGCAGCGCGGCGACCGGTGCCAGCGCCGTGAACAGCGCCGCTTCCGTCGCGCCGACCCGGGCCGTCCCCGCGTACCAGAGCAGGAAGCCGCCGACGGTCGGCAACAGCGCGTAATAGCCGACGGCGAGCAGGGCGGACGACGCGACAGGGGCGGTCCACGCCGCTTCCGCCAGGGCGAACGGCAGGGAGGCCGCCAGGCCGATGGCGCTCATCAGCGTCGACAGGGCGAGGGGCGGCACGGCGACGCGCAAGCGCTTGTTGAGCAGGATGAAGCAGGCTTCGCACAGCACGGCGCCGAACACGAGCGTATTGCCGGACATCGAACCGGCCGCGCTGCCGGCCGGTTGCCGATGCAGCACGAACAGCCCGGCGCTCGCCAGCGCGATGGTGGCGAGCAGCATGGGCCGCGGCCGTTCGCCGAGCAGGGCCATGGCGACGACGGTCGCGACGACAGGCAGCGTGCCGAGGATGACGCCGGCGTCGGCCGCCGACGTGGCGCGCAACCCCGCCATCAGCAGCGCCGTGTACCCGGCGGTGCCGGCCAGTCCCTGCAGGACGAGGATCGCCCCGTCGCGCCTGCCGGGGCGCGGCACGGGCGTGCCGGTCACGCGCAACAGCACGAGAAAACAGGGCAGGGCGAGCGCGAAACGCAGGGCCGTGGCCGTGAACGGTGGCAGGGCGCCGGCGGCGATCTTGCTGGCCACGACGGTGCTGCCGACGAGCAGCATGGCCAGCGCCAGGTACACATAGCCAAGGGTTTTATCGGACACGACGTTCTCCTTTCGGTGACAGGGAACGCACGATAGCCGCCGGCGCGGCGCCGGTATTGAACGAAATTGCGGGCGGTGTTACGCCAGTGCCGCCGCGTAGGTGCCGGGCGTGACGCCGTAGGTGCGGATGAAGATGCGCGTCATGTGGCTCTGGTCGGCGAAGCCGCTGGCCGCCGCGGCGTCCGCCAGCGCCGCGCCGCGCGCGAGCAGGGCGCGCGCCGCATCGATGCGGCGCTGGATCAGGTAGGCATGGGGCGTCAGCCCGGTCGCGCCGGCGAACTGGCGCACGAGTTGAAAGCGGCTGAGCCCGCAGACGCCGGCCAGGTCGGCGAGACGCCATGCGGTAGCGGGCGCATCGTCGATCATGGCCCGCGCATGCGCGATCGCGGCCGTGGCCGGCGTCCGCCGCGATCGCGCGCCATCGTCTCGCAGGCCGTGCAGTAGTTCCAGCAGCAACTGCTCGCGCAACAGGCTTGCCGAGTCGCCGCCGCCGCGCGCGGTGACGGCCGCGTAGAGGCGGTGAAAACAGGCGGCCAGCGCCGCATGGCGGGCAACCGGGTCATGGAAAGCGTACTCATGGCTGGCGCCTTCGCTCAGGTCGGCTGCCGTGGCACTGGCGAGCGGCTGAGGGAGGTACAGCATGCGCCATGCCCGGGGCGCGCCGCCGAGAGGGGCGCCATCGTGCACTTCGCCCAGGTTCACGGTGATGATGTCGCCCGCCAGTGCCTCTACCTGGCCGCGCCCGCTGCTCGAGGTCTGGCCGCCGGCCAGCATGATGCCGACGCCGAACTGTTCATGGCTGTGTCGGGCGAACACATGATCGCTGCGCGCTTCCACGGCATCCACGCCCGGCAGCGCGGAACGGATGATCGTGAAATCGGCAGGCTTTCCGGACCTGGGCATGGCGTTCCTCGTCGACGCGGATGGGCGGAACGCCGAGTTTAAGGGCGAAGTTGCCGCCGAGGCAAGGCGGCGGGCCGTACATGTCCCGCCATCAGGCTGCCTGTGGCGGTGGCCGATGGGCGATGGATATCGATGGCCGCGGCCATCGCCCGATAGCCTGCGTCGCCCGGATGCAAATGATCGCCCGAATCGAACGCAGCCCGCAGGCGGCGCGGGTTGGACGGGTCGCGCAGGACGGCATCGAAGTCGACGACGGCATCGAACGCGCCGGCCGTGCGGATCCACTGGTTCAGTTGCTGGCGCAGGCGGTCCTTTTCAGGACTGTAGTGGCCGGCGTACGGCGTGCCGGCGAGGGCGCCCTCGAACGGCGGCAGCGTGCCCGCCGTCACGCGCACGCCGCGCACGTGGGCCGCTGCGACCAGTTGCTTGTAGGCGGCCGTGAGCTCATCCAGCGTGGCGGCGCGCTCGCCTGGTGCGAACGGGCTGCCCGGCCAGCCGATGTCGTTAATGCCGAGTAAAACGATCACGTCCGACACGCCGGGCTGGCCGAGCACGTCGCGCCCGAAGCGGACGACGGCGCTCTGCCCCATGCCGTCGCGCGCCAGCCTGCCGCCCGAGATACCCGCATTGGCGACGGCGATGCCGTGCTGTGCCAGCCGTTCCGCGAGAAGGTCGGGCCAGCGGCGATCCGCATCCGGCGTCGACCCGTTGCCGTCCGTGATCGAATCGCCGACGGCGACGACGGTGCGGCCTGGCGTTGCCGCCTCGACCATGACTGCGTTCAGGAACAGGCGTCCTCCGAAGCGGCTGGTGACGCCGCCCATGGTGACTTGCACAGTCTGCTGCGCCCCCCAGTGAAAGCTGGCGATGGGCGTGGATGCGGGTAGCCGGGTCGTCACGGCCAGCCGGGACAGCGGCCGCACGGGCATGGCGACGGGATCGCTCGTCACCGTGGCGCCCGGCGCGATGGCGACGCCCGGCTGGCCGGAAAACGTCAGCGTCCGGCTGTTGGTTGCGTCGTCGGCCGGCCCGACGCGCACGGCGCCGAGTTTGACCGGCTCGCGGCCGAACCGGTTCGAGAACACGAGCCGGATGCGTTGTCCGCCGGCGCTGAGGCGGACGGTTTCGCGCAGGGTGGCGTCGTCGAGGCGGGCCGGGACGTTCATCGGCAGTGTGAAACTGCTGTCCCAGGCGGGTTGCGGCGCCGCGTACCACGACGTGAGCCAGTGGTCGCCCGCCAGCGCGGGTTGCGATTCGAATGCCAGGGCGAGGGTGAGTGCCGCGAGCGGCTTGTGTCGGGTCATGGTGAGCTCCTTTGGATGAGCGCTCACGATAGGTCATTCTGGAACGGCGAAGAAGATGGTAGGATCTTGGAACACTCATTCCAATATGGAATAAATACGATGGACACCCTGCACGCGATGCGCGTCTTCGTGCGCACCCTGGAACTGGGCAGCCTCTCGGCGGCAGCGCGCGAATTCGGCACGACGCAGCCCACCGTCAGCAAATGGCTGGCCCAGCTGGAGCGGCAATTGCGCGTGCGCCTGTTCGAGCGCAGCACGCGCGGCCTGTCGCCGACCGAGCAGGGCCAGCGTTTCCACGCCGACGCCCGACGGGTGATCGAGCAATTCGACGCGGCCGTGGGCGCCGTCCAGGGCATGACGGGGCAGGCGGCGGGACTGTTGCGGATCAACGCGCCCGTCGCGCTGGGCCAGTTCCGCATCAACGCGATGGTGCAGCAATTCATGGCCAACCACCCCGCCATCGACGTCGAGCTGATCCTGAACGACCGCTTCGTCGACCTCGTCGAGGAAGCCGTCGACGTCGCGTTCAGGCTGGGCGGCGCCTTGCCGCCGGAGGCGATCGGCCGGCACCTGGCGACGGTGCCGCGCTTTTTGGTGGCGGCGCCGACGTATCTCGCGCGGCGCGGCGTGCCGGTTGTCCCGGACGCGTTATCCGCGCACGACTTCGTGCGCTTTGCCTGGACGCCGGGCAATACGGTGGACTTGTTCCGCGGCGACGAACAGGCGCGGCTGCCGGTGTCGAGCCGCTTCCGTGTGAACAATGCGCTGGCGATACGCGAGGCGCTGGTGCTGGGCAGCGGGATCGGCGTGTGTCCGGACTGGCTGGTCCGCGATTTGCTGGACAGCGGAGAACTGGTGCGGGTGCTGGACGGGTGGTCGGCGCGGGCGCAGGATTTATACCTGCTGTATCCGTCGCGGCAGTTTCAGCCGCTGCGGACCAGGCTGTTCATCGACTTCGCCGTCGCGCAGTTCGATGGGTTGGCGGGGTTCGAGCGGCGTCAGGGATGAAGCGGGCTGTTCGGCTTGATGCGTGCCTGCCGGACCGGCGTCCGGCTTCTCGTGACGAACTTCCTGAGTTTTGGAAACACCAGCGAGCGTTCCCCGCAGTCGCTGCACAGGATGTGCTCGCTGCTCCACAGGATGCGCATCAGGGGCGTACGCGCGATCCGGCGTATGTAGGTGGAACCGCATTCGGGGCAAGAGGGCATGAGATTTACCGATAAGTTGTGAACATTCGTTCTCAACTTATCAGCCATTGCCTTGTAGCACAGTGCGGTAGCTCACAATGGGAGCAATCCTTGGCGCACCGGCGTTCAGTTGCTCGCCCCTCCGTTACACCACCGAGCCCAGCTTGAAGATCGGCAAATACATCGCGATGACCAGACCACCGATCAGCACGCCCAGCACGACCATGATCAGGGGCTCCATCAGCGACGACAGCGCCTTGACGGCCTCGTCCACTTCTTCCTCGTAGAAGTCCGCCACCTTGCCGAGCATGCCGTCCAGCGCGCCGGATTCTTCGCCGATGGCGACCATTTGCGTGACCATATTCGGGAAGACATTGGCGTTCTGCATCGCGGCCGTCAGGCTCGTGCCCGTGCTGACTTCCGTCTGGATCTTTTTCGTCGCGTCCAGGTAGACGTTGTTGCCGGACGCGCCGCCGACCGAGTCCAGCGCTTCGACGAGCGGGACGCCGGCCGCGAACATCGTCGCCAGCGTGCGGGTCCAGCGGGCGATCGTGGCCTTGCGTATTACTTCGCCGAAGATGGGGAGGCGCAGCAGCACGCGGTCCATGAACTGCTGCATCTTGAGCGACCGGCGCCAGGACTGGAAGAAGAAGTACAGGGCGCCGAAGATCGAGCCGAAGATGATGTACCACCATTGCACGACGAAGTCGGAGATGCCCATCACGATCAGCGTCGGCGCCGGCAGGTTCGCGCCGAAGCTGGAGAACACGGATTTGAACGCCGGCACCACCCAGATCATGATCACGGCCGTGACGATGAAGGCGATCGCCATGATCGCGCACGGGTACATCAGCGCACCCTTGATCTTGCTCTTCAGCGCGAGCGTCTTTTCCTTGTAGATCGCGAGGCGGGTCAACAGGTCTTCCAGGATACCCGCCTGCTCGCCGGCGCCGACCAGGTTGCAGAACAGCGGGTCGAAGTACAGCGGGTATTTGCGGAAGGCGTTGTTCAGGCTGGTGCCCGTCTCGATGTCGGCGCGCAGGTCCATGATCAGCTTCGACATGGACGGGTTCGCGTGGCCCTTGCCGACGATGTCAAACGATTGCAGCAGCGGCACGCCGGCCTTCATCATCGTGGCCAGCTGGCGCGTGAACAGGGTCAGGTCCTTGTCCTGGATCTTCTTGCCGCTGCGATAAGCCTTCTTCTTGACCTTGGTGACCATGATGCCCTGGCGGCGCAAGGTCACGTTCACGATGGTCTCGCCGCCGGCGCGCATTTCGCCGCGCACGGTCTTGCCGGTCTTGTCCTTGCCTTCCCAGGCGAAGATGTGTTCCTTGACTTGCGCGCTTGCGCCGCGGCGTGCCGGGACGGATGTCGTTGCCATGTTGAATCCTTATTCGTTCGTGCAGCCGAGCACTTCCTCGAGACTGGTGAGGCCCTGCCTGACCTTCATGAGGCCGGACCGGCGCAGCGAGTTCACGCCGTCCGCCTCGGCCTGGGCGGCAATCTGCATCGCGTTGCCGTGGCCCAGGATCAGGGCTTCGATCGCCGGCGAGATCGGCATGAGCTGGTAGATGCCCACGCGGCCCTTGTAACCGGAGCCGAGGCAGCGCTCGCAGCCGACGGGGCCGTAGGGTTTCCAGTCGCCGTCCAGGTCGCCGTCGCGGAAGCCCGCCGCCTTCAACGTGTCGCGTCCGATGTCGAGCGGCTGCTTGCACGTGCACAGGCGGCGCGCGAGGCGCTGGGCGGTGATCAGGATGACGGACGACGCGATGTTGAACGGCGCCACCCCCATGTTCATCAGGCGCGTCAGCGTCGACGGCGCATCGTTCGTGTGCAGGGTGGAAAAGACCATGTGACCCGTCTGCGCGGCCTTGATCGCGATGTCGGCCGTTTCCAGGTCGCGGATCTCGCCGACCATGATGATGTCCGGGTCCTGGCGCAGGAAGGCTTTCAGCGCGATGGGGAAGGTCAGGCCCGCCTTTTCGTTGACGTTGACCTGGTTCACGCCCGGCAAGTTGATCTCGGCCGGGTCTTCCGCCGTCGAGATATTGATGCCAGGCTTGTTCAGCAGGTTCAGGCAGCTGTACAGCGACACGGTCTTGCCGGACCCCGTCGGGCCCGTCACGAGCACCATGCCGTACGGGCGCGTGATCGCATCGATCAGGATGGCCTTCTGGTCGGGGTCGTAGCCGAGCGCGTCGATGCCCATCTGGGCCTGCGTCGCGTCCAGGATACGCATGACCGTCTTTTCGCCGAACAGGGTCGGCAGCGTGCTGACGCGGAAGTCGATCGTCTTCGTGGGCGACAGCACGAGGCGCATGCGGCCGTCCTGCGGCACGCGCTTTTCCGAGATGTCGAGCTTGGCCAGCACCTTGATGCGCGAGACGAGCTTGTCGCGGATCGACAGCGGCGGCGCCAGGTGGTCGCGCAGCACGCCGTCCACGCGCAGGCGGATGCGGTACTGCTTTTCGTAGGGCTCGAAGTGGATGTCGGACGCGCCCAGCGTGATCGCGTCCATCAGGACCTTGTTCAGGAAGCGCACGATGGGCGCGTCCTCGACCTCGGCGGCGGCCGCTTCCGATGCCTGCGTCTGCTGCGGCTCGTCCTCGGCGAACTCGATCTCGCCTTCGTCGCCGACCAGCTCGCTCAAGTCCTGCTCGGCGCTCTTGGAGAGATTCGCCAGCAGGGCCAGCAGGGCGTCGTGGGCGACGATCACCGGCTCGACCGTCGATTCGCTCTGGAACTTGATCTGGTCTAAGGCCTGGGTATTCGTCGGGTCCGACAGTGCCACCGACATCTTGTTGCCGCGCCGTGCCAGCGCGACGACGCGCTGGGCCTGCATCAGCTTGGCGTCGATGGCGTTGACGGGCAGCGACTCGAGACTGAAGGTGGCGAGATCGAGGAGGGGATAGCCGAAGGTTTCGGCGCAAAAGGCGGCCAGGGAACGCGCGTCGACGGCGCCGGCACCCAGCAGGGTGTCGATGAAACCGGCCTTGTCGGCCGACGCCTTCTTTTGCAGCGTGTCCGCCTGGGGCAGCGTCAAGCGTCCCGCCTGCACGAGGGCACGCGCCAGCCCGGGCAACGCAGTGCCAGGGGTGGTGTTGGGGAGGACTGCTGCCATATGATCAGGGTCGGAAGGACGACAAGAAGCCGGGCAGGACGGACGGCCCCGGCGGATGGTCTCGATGATGCCCGTAGGCATCTAATCGGTCAAGACTTTGTCGTGGGGAAAGATGCGTGCATACCACGTGGACGAAATGGTATGTGCGACCTAGGCAATGTCGGGTGAACAACATCGTTATTCCTCGTGCAAGGACGTGGGCAAACCGCCGGATCGTGGCCGGCGGCGCTCGGCCGGCCAAGCCCGATCAGGCTGCCAGCCAGCGTTTGACCGCGACCGGCCGCAACAGTTTCACGACCTTGATGGCCTGATTCTGCACTTGCACGACTTCGATCACACACTGACCGATCTTGAGGGCGATGGGGAATTCCGGGATTTCCTGCAACTGTTCCAGCAGCAGGCCGTTGACGGTCTTGGGGCCGTCGAGGGGCAGGTCGAGACCCAGCTTTTTATTGATGTCGCGCAGCGGCGTCGTGCCTTCGAGCAGGACTTCGCCCTGGGCATTCCACGCCATCGCATCGCTGCGCGCGGCGCCCGGTGTGGACGTCGTGAAGTCGCCGATCATTTCCTCGATGATGTCTTCGAGCGTGACGAGACCCTGCACCTCGCCGTATTCGTCGACGATGATGCCGAGGCGCTCCTTGTTTTCCTGGAAATACTGGAGCTGCGTGAAGACGCCCGTGTCTTGCGGGATGAAATAGGGCTCCGTCAACAGTTCGCGGAAGTGCTCGATCGTGAGGTCGTCTTCCTCGTTCAGCAGCGCGACGGCCTTGCGCACGTGCAGGATGCCAACGATGCGGTTGATCTCGCCTTCGTACACGGGCAGCTTGTTGTGGTAGCACGTGGTCAGCTCGGCCTTGATGTCCTCGACGGGCAGCGCAAGGTTCAGCGCCTCGATCTGGGGGCGCGGTGTCATGATGTCTTCGACGGATATCTTTTCGAGGTCGAACAGGTTCAGCAGGATGCTCTTGTGCTTTTGCGGGATATAACTGCCCGCTTCCAGCACGACGGAGCGCAACTCTTCCGGCGACAGGCGCTGCTGGGCATCCGCATGGCCGACGCCCGCGGTGCGGATGTGCAGCAGGCGCAACAGGCCTTTCACGAACAGGTTGACGAACCAGATGGCCGGCTTGGCCACCTTCATCAGTGGCCGCAGCACATAGCTCGAGCCGAGCGAGATGCGTTCCGGGTAGGTGGCGCCGATGATCTTGGGCGAGATCTCCGCGAACACGATCAGCAGGAATGCGACGACGGCCGTGGCGACCGTGATCACGCTTTCGGCGTGGCCGAAGAACAGGATCGCGATCGCGGTGACGAGCGCCGTCGCCATCGCATTGATCAGCGTATTGGCGATGAGCACGAGGGACAGCAGCTTGTCCGTGCGGTCCAGCAGCCACAACGTGGTGATGGCGCCGCGGTGGCCCCGTTTCGCAAGATGGCGCAGGCGATATTTATTCGCCGCCATCAGGGCGGTTTCCGCCATCGCGAAGAAGGCCGAGCAAAGGATCAGGAGGGCGAGTGCGAGAATGAGCACCCAAAGTGGTACGGTTTCCAAGGATCACCGTCAAGAATCGTCGGGAAACTGGCGAGGCCAGCGCAGAGGCCGATTCTAAGTCAAGGGGAGGGGGCTTGCAAGTTTGGCCAGACAGGCGCGGTCGACGGGTTCAGGCTGTCGACCATCGAACTGGGGATCAGGATGGTCGCGCCGCGCTCCTTCGTCGTTTCATAGATGATGTTCATCGCCCGCAACTGCAGGGCGGCCGGATGGCCGGCGTACATGTCGGCCGCTTCCACGAACTTCCCGGCGATGGCGGCTTCGGCGGAGCCGAGGATGACCCGCGCCTGCTTCTCGCGTTCGGCCTGGGCCTGGCGCGACATGGCGTCCTGCAGCACGACGGGAATAGCGACGTCGCGGATTTCCACCGAACCGACGGAGATCCCCCACGGCGCCGTCTTCCGGCCGATCGATTCCTTCAACTGCGCGTCCGCCTCCTTGCGCTCGGACAGCAGCGCCGTCAGCATCGACAGGCCGATCATTTCCCGCAGCGACGTCTGGGCCACCCGGTCGATCGCCTCGCGGTAATTCGTGATCGCCAGCGCGGCTTTCTCGGCATCGTGCACGTGCCAGAAAATGATGGCGTCGACGTTGACCGGGACGGTGTCCTTGGTCAACGCCTGTTCGGCGTTGAAGGCGGTGGTCTGGATGCGCCCGTCGATGACGGCAACCACGTTATCGATGATGGGAACGATGGCGAACAGGCCGGCGCCCCTGACGCTGTGGAGTTTACCCAGCCTCAGGATGACGAATTTTTCCCACGTATTCGCCATCTTCAGCGAGAACGCAATAATCGCGGCAAGGACCAGGAACGGCAATCCGAGCAGTGGATTGACCCAGTAGGTGAGGACTGCGCCAACGGCGAGGCTGACGGAGACCAGGAATGATGTGACCGGATTCATGATGGCGATGGCCGGCGCTTGATCATCCAAGCATACGCCGAATTCGGGCAAGGTGCGCGCTTGCCCGTCCCGGATCGATACGGTCGAGAATGCGCGTCAGGCTACGGGAATTTTTTTGCTTTTAATCAAGATCATTGCCCTCCTGTTGAGTACCTTAACCGACGGAAATCTGATACCTGATAAACATCGGAGGTGCTGCATGGATGGGAGCCAAGCGATCGCGGCGGGCGCTGCGCTGTCGGTGTTCAGTCTCGGTGCGCAGCACGACCGCCTGATGCGCCTGGACTTCCCCTGCAACGATGGACCGGAAGCGATCCTCCTGCCGAACCGGATGACCGCGCGCGAAGAAGTCTCCCGCTGCTTCCGCGTCGAGGTTGAGCTCCTGTCGGACGACGCCCGGATTCCCCTGAAGGCGATGATGGCCAGGATGGTGACGATTTCCGTCGTGCGCGAAGACGGTTCCCTGCGCTACTTCAATGGGTACGTCACCGAATTCCGCTTCGTGCGTGCAGACGGCGGCTTCGCGTTCTACCGCATGGTGCTGGAACCGTGGCTGGCATTCGCCAAGCTGCGCAAGGACAACGTGTCGTTCCACGGCAAGAGCGTCATCGAATTGACCGAACTCACGTTCGCGCATTACCGCCAGGCCGACTGGCGCACGCACATGATCGACGCCGATCCGCGGATGACCTGCGCGAACCAGTACGACGAGACCGACTACAACCATCTGCATCGCCGCTGGGAGGCGCTCGGGCTTACGTACCATTATGAGCACCGGGCAGATGGGCACACACTGTGGCTCTACGACAGGAGTACGCTCGTGCGGCCCATCGATCCGACCGGGATCGACGATTCCGGCGAAATCCCGTTCCGCGACAAGGCGGGTTCGCTCGAGGACGATGGCATCCGCGAATGGAGTCCCGTGCGCCGCATCGGTTCCGGCCAGACGACCCTGGCAAGCTTCGATTACAAGAACCCGATTGTGCAGCGTTCGACCGCCGAATCCCTCAACAACCAGGGCGACATCTTTCCGTACGAAGTCTACGAAAACACCGGGTCGTACGGTTTCCGGACCCACGACGATGGCGAAAAACTCGCCTACCGGCGCATGGGCGAGCGCGACGCGAACACCCAATATTTCGAAGCGCGAGGCAACGATCGCACCGCCCAGCCGGGCCGCTGCTTCAAGCTCGGCGGCCACTTCAGCGCCGAGCTGCAAGTCCCCAAATGGGGCGAGGCGCCCCATCCGAGCATTGGCGACCGCGACTACCTGATCCTGTCCGTCGACCACGAGGCCAGCAATAATTACCAGGCCGGAGCGGGTGCGCCGTCGAACTACGAAAACACGTTCCGCTGCGTGCGCAAGGATATTCAGTGGCGCCCGGGACGCCACTACAACAGCCAGCCCTGCACCTATCCCGGCATCCAGACGGCGATTGTGGTCGGGCCTGACGGGGCCGAGATCCATACCGATGGCTACGGACGTGTCAGGGTCCAGTTCCACTGGGACAGGCTGGGCAATTACGACGAGAACAGCTCTCCGTGGCTGCGCGTCATGTCGCCGGGCGCGGGCAACCAGTTCGGGAACATTCGCCTGCCGCGGGTCGGCGAGGAAGTGGCGGTGGTCTTTCTGGACGCGAACATCGACCGTCCCGTCATTCTCGGAGCGCTGTATAACTACACGCATATGCCGCCGTGGAAGTTGCCGGGACAGCAGGCCTTGTCCGGGCTGCGCAGCCGGGAATTGGGCGGTGCCACTCGCGGCAATCACCTGATCCTTGACGACACGGCCGGCAAGATCCAGGCGCAGCTGAAAAGCGATCACCAGTGTAGTCAACTGTCGCTCGGTCACATTACCCGTATCGAGGACACGTCCGGCCGGAAAGATCCTCGCGGCGAAGGGTGGGAGCTTCGTACTGACGGCCATGGCGTCGTGCGTGCGACACAGGGCATGCTCATCTCCACGGAAGCACGCCCGAACGCCGCGACCTACATCAAGGATATGGGCGAAACGATTCAACGGCTGTCGACAGCCGCTGACCTGCAGGAGCAGTTGGTTGGGATGGCGCAGCACTATGGCGCTCAAGAAAAGCAGGAGCCTCAGCAAGGGGATGCGGTCGAAGACCTCAAATCCCAGAACCAAGGCATTCGGGGCGGCGGCAAAGGAGCGTCTCCTGAATTGTCCGAGCCGCATTTGGTCGTCGCCAGTCCGGCCGGCATCGAACTCACCTCGGCCCAATCCACCCACATTGCCAGCAACCGCCACACCGCCATCACCAGCGGCAAAAGCCTGTCGATTGCCAGCGTCGACGGCCTGTTCGCGAGCATCGGCAAGACATTCCGTCTGTTCGTGCACAAGGCTGGCATGAAACTGATTGCCGCGGCCGGGAAGGTATCCGTGCAGGCACAAGACGATGACGTCGAGATCATTGCCAACAAGGTGCTTCGGCTCTTGAGCGAATCGGACTGGGTCGATATCCGGGGCAAAAAAGGCGTGCGGCTGCACGGCGGCAATCACATGCTCGAGATCAGCGATCAAACGCAGTTCTTCACGTCGTCGCCTGTTCTCTTTCACGGCAATCTGGAGACGCTGGCGCCGAAGAGTGTTTCACAAGCATTCAACGAGAAACCGGCGGGTTATCACTTTGACCAAGAGGTGAACTTCCTCCAGGTGGATGGTACGCCAGCGAAAGACGTTGCCTATGAACTGGTAAGGGATGACGAAACGGTCGCTGGCGGCAAGACCGACGCCAGCGGCAGCACCGGACTGCAAAAAGCCGCAGGAATGGACAGCTATACGATTCGATGGAAAGGTGAACTGCCATGAGCGACAACAGCAATCTCAATGAGCGCGGCAACCATCAGGGAGAATTTACCCAAGGCGTCGGTGGCTGGGCAGAATATACGGTTCATATGACCGAAACCGCAGATAAGACCAGGCACGATGTCACAGTCCCTCCCGGAAAAATAATTCCTGTCATTTTTCTTCCAGGCGTCATGGGCAGCAATTTGCGCATGACTAAAAACAGGCAGGATCAACTGAAACGTCCGGATAACCGGGCATGGCGTCCGGATGATTTAGTGGACCTGTCCGGCAACTACGAGGTTGCCAGAAAAACAGGCATGGGCGGGTGGTTTAGGAATGCATCGCCGGCGCAACGCCAACTGGACTTTGATCCTGAAAATACGGAAGTGGAGTATTACCACTTCACCGAGAGCAAAGAGCGCTTTGATCCGGAAGGAAAAGAAACTCTAGAGGCGGATGCACGCCACCAGAATGTCCCCGACGGTCTTGCACCGATTGCACCGCTGATGGGCTATCGCCGTATCCAATCAATATCGCAGGCCAACCCGAATCTTGTCTCGGCACACAAACGCCAGATGCCGGCCCAGATTGCTCGTTGGCGCGGCTGGAGCGAAGTGCTTTTCGCCGGGCCTTACGGTCAGATGTTGCGGACGGCAGAACTGCTTCTCAACAATATGATCGTAAACGGACAGTTGAACCCAACGTGGTTGCCGGCTCTCGCCGACCCGAAAACATTTGGTGCCGCATCAGGAGCGGCAATTAAAGAGAAAGACATAAAAAAGATTTGCAATTGCTGGTACCCAGTACATGCGATGGGATACAACTTCCTGAAGAGCAACGGAGAATCAGCCGTTGTCATCGCCAATCGAATACGCGGATTGGTCCTCGGCTACCAAAAGCGTGGCTTCAAATGCGATGAGGTCATCATCGTTACACACAGCATGGGAGGCATCCTTGCACGCGCGTTGATCCATCCCAAGTATGGAAAGCTGCTAAACGACCAGACGGTGAAAGTCTTGGGCATGTACCACAGTGTCATGCCGACATTGGGCGCTGCCGCCGCGTACCGACGCATGCGTTTCGGTTTCCAGGAAAAAGAAGGGCTCAAGGCACAGTACTTTGCTGAGGTCATCGCTATCGACGGTCAACATGCGACGGCGATTCTTGCCAATACTCCCGGTCCGCTGGAATTGTTGCCTGCGGCCGGGTATGGCAAGGATTGGCTGAAGGTCGTGGATGGATGCGGTAGGACGATTCGCAGCTGGCCTCAAGGCGAGGAAAATGCACTCGACAGCATTTACCTTCAGCCGCAAGAAAATTGGTGGCGCCTCATTAACCCAGATTGGGTAAATCCAGGCAATGTTCTATTTCAAGATGGAGGTGGCTTAGCCAACGTGGGTAGACGTTTAGCCAACGCAACTGCCTTCCTCGATTCCATCGAAACGACATTTCATCCGACACATTGTTATGCCAGTTATTGCGCATCGGATGAGCACAAAAGCTATGGCAATCTGGTTTTCAAGGTCATAAATCCAGAGGTCTGGGATAGCCGAACAATTAACTTGCCCTCAGTCGACACATGGAAACTTTTGAGTGACGATAAGAAAGGAACTTTGACGGTACAAGCGGGAAAAAGGGTGTTGACGCTGAAATTGCAGCCGATGGATGCGGCTGGCGACGAGACGGTGCCTGCCGAACGCTCGGCACGCAAGATTATTGGCACGCTATTCCCCCATGGAAGCTCCAAAGGGAGCGGCTATGAGCATCAAGGCAGTTACGCCGATCCGAATGTACTGACGTCGATGTTGTATTCCGTCGTGAAGATCGCCGGAACTGCGAAGTGGGGATGATTATGTGTACGAACAGCCGGACCACGGTGGCGAAATGCTGCTTCGTTTTGATACTGGCGACGTCGCTTGTCGCCTGCTCGAAGAAATTTGCTTATAAGGAGCGTGCCGTGCCCGAAACTGTTGCGTTGAGTCCAAGGTTGAAAAACCTGTTCAAAGAAACCAAACTTGTGTGCTTTGGCCGATATGCGCTGATGGTTCCCAAAGAAGCGCAAGTGATATGGGGGGATTTTTCATTTCCTTCCAGAATCTATCTCTTTGAAGGAAGTCGAGAAAAAATCAAAGAAAAAGTTGCTCTGGATATTGCTAAAATAAAACGTGCCGATGAAACCGCGGAGGTCGTCCGTAATGCCCCAGGACCAATCGAAGATAGTTGGCAATTCCGTTATTACGAGGATAAATCGGCAAAAAGATTTAATCTTTATCTTTTTAATACCTATATTAATAAAGGTAATATTATTTTCCTTTTGCGCGGTGGCGTCGATCCCGACACCAAACAAACCGAGGAACAAGCGGTAGCACAGGAGGCCAGCCGGGCAAAGAGCCTGCGCTTGCGAACAGAAGATGACATCCCATCCGAAGAAGGCTATTGCATCGAACACGGCTTCATGGCCAGTTCCTTTTATGGCGACCAAGAAATGATCAGTGCCGGCATTTATCTTCCCAGCCTGCCCGACGTGACCTTTTCGATCAGCTCGAACAAGGACGCATATTCCGACTATCCCAAGGAGGAATTCGCGCGAATCAAAGTGGAAGAACTGTCCTTGCTTGCCCGCATCCGCCAGGCACAGGAGCAACAGGGGAGCAACTATCCGGACCGGACCCTTCTGCGCGAAGGTAAGCGGGACGTGCAGCACTGGCACGGCGAAGAATCCCTCATCCGCAGGCCCGACGGCACCCATGATTTCGAGTGGGGTTTCGTGGGCACGCCGAAAGATGTCGCCAACCCGCCGGAGTTTGGCGCCGCCATGTTCACCAAGGTCGAGCACAACACGGTTGGCGCCGCCAAGGCCGCGTCGCTGAGCGACGACGAGGCGGTCGCGCTGTGGGACAAACTGCTCTCGGGCCTGAAATTCCGCGTCAAAGTCCCTGGTGCGCCGGAGGGTTCGTACTACCTTCCTGAGAAAAAGAATCCGAGCCCGGCAGGAGGGTAATCGGCTTTTTTATTCATCAGCATCCGAAATGGCACATTGTCCACAGCTGCATTGAAAACAAAGGGAGCGGCTATGAGCATCAAGGCAGCTACGCCGATCCGAATGTACTGACGTCGATGCTGTACTCCGTTGTAAAGATCGCTGGGACTGCGAAATGGAATTGAATATGCGCGCAAACAACCGGACCTTGTTGGCCGCACGCTGCTTCTCTTTGATACTGGTGTTGTCACTTGTCGCTTGCTCGAAGAAATATACTTACAAGGAGAATGGCATGCCTGAAACTGTCGCATTGAGCCCCCGGCTGAAGAATCTTTTCAAAGACACCAAGCTTGTGTGTTTTGGTCGATATGCCCTTGTCGTCCCCAAGGAAGCACAGGTGGTATGGGGTGAGCCCTCTTTTCCTTCCAAAATCTACATATACCAAGGCAATCGGGGAGCAATCAAGGATAAGGTTGATCAAGATATTGCAAAAATAAAACGCGCCGACAAGACCGCAGAGATCACCTATAGCAAACCCGGACCAATTGAAGGGAGCTGGCAGTTCCGCTATTTTGACAGTGAAGAAGCAAAAGAGCTTAATCTTCATTTTTTTAACACATATATCAATAAGGAAAATTTAATTTTTCTTTTGCGCGGATCGGTAAGAAAAGGAAAAAGCGAAGACGAAGCGGCGGCGCAGCAGGCCAGCCGGGCAAAGAGCCTGCGCTTGCGAACAGAAGATGACATCCCATCCGAAGAAGGCTATTGCATCGAACACGGCTTCATGGCCAGTTCCTTTTATGGCGACCAAGAAATGATCAGTGCCGGCATTTATCTTCCCAGCCTGCCCGACGTGACCTTTTCGATCAGCTCGAACAAGGACGCATATTCCGACTATCCCAAGGAGGAATTCGCGCGAATCAAAGTGGAAGAACTGTCCTTGCTTGCCCGCATCCGCCAGGCACAGGAGCAACAGGGGAGCAACTATCCGGACCGGACCCTTCTGCGCGAAGGTAAGCGGGACGTGCAGCACTGGCACGGCGAAGAATCCCTCATCCGCAGGCCCGATGGCACCCATGATTTCGAGTGGGGTTTCGTGGGCACGCCGAAAGATGTCGCCAACCCGCCGGAGTTTGGTGCCGCCATGTTCACCAAGGTCGAGCACAACACGGTTGGCGCCGCCAAAGCCGCGTCGCTCAGCGACGACGAGGCGGTCGCGCTATGGGACAAACTGCTCTCGGGCCTGAAATTCCGCGTCAAAGTCCCTGGTGCGCCGGAAGGTTCGTACTACATACCGCCAGGTAAAACCGACACTGCCGCTGCTGGCCAGTGATGGTCGAAGCGCAAACGCTGCTCGGGAACAAACAGGACAAACATGAAGCATCAAGGACGCGGTGTCATTCGCCTCAACGATAAAACCGATCACGGCGGTCAGGTCATCAGCGCAAGCTCGGGTACGACCGTGATGGGCGTGGTCGCGGCGCTTCAAGATGACATGACGTACTGCCCCAAGTGCAAGGGCAATTTCGCGATCAAGCCGGACGGTGCCGGGGCCCGGCACCAAGGCAAGCCGTACGCCTATGACGGGGACGAGACCGAATGCGGCGCCCGGTTGATAACCTCGTTATGACCAGCATCACAAGGTAACCGGGGTTGCAAACTCACCGGTCTCCGCGGGCGTGAGAGCGCTCATGCCTGCGGATCCTGCGCTTGCCGAGGCGGCAGGGTGATTGCGTTCAGCCCCGCGCGAGCGCCAGCCGTCCGTGGCCGGCCGGTGCGCCGAGCGCGTGTCCGGCCGTCAGCTTGAACTGCGCCAGCGCGCCCGACAACTGTTCCGTCTGCTCCGCCAGCGATTCCGCCGCGGCCGACGCTTCCTCGACCAGGGCCGAGTTCTGCTGGGTCATCTGGTCCATGTCGTCGATGGCGCGCCCGATCTGCTCGATGCCTTCGGCCTGGCGCTGGCCCGCGACGCTGATCTCGGCCATGATGTCGTGCACCTTGCGGACCGAGGCGACGATCTGTTCCATCGTCGTGCCCGCTTCGTCGACGAGCGCGCTGCCGGCGTCGACCTTGGCGACGGAGTCGCCGATCAGCTGCTTGATTTCCTTGGCCGCGGCGGCCGAGCGCTGCGCCAGGTTGCGCACCTCGCCCGCGACGACGGCGAAGCCGCGGCCCTGCTCGCCCGCGCGGGCCGCTTCCACGGCCGCGTTCAGGGCCAGGATGTTCGTCTGGAACGCGATGCCGTCGATCACGGAAATGATTTCGACGATCTGCTTGGCGGACGCGTTGATGGCGCCCATCGTGCTCACCACGTTGCCGACCACTTCGCCGCCGCGGGTGGCGATGTCGGTGGCCGAGACGACGAGCGAGTTGGCCTGGTTCGTGTTGGCGGCGTTCGTGCGCACGGTTTCCGTCAGCGATTCGACGGCACGCGTCGTGTGCTCCAGGCTGCCCGCCTGCGATTCCGTGCGGCTGGCCAGGTCGGCGTTGCCGCTGGCGATTTCGGCGCTGGCCGTGGCGATGGTCTCGGCCGACGTCTTGATGCCGGATACCATCGTTGCCAGGCGCGTGCGCATTTCCTGCAGCGCGGCCAGCAGGCTGTGCTGGTCACCGGCGTCGAGGCGGATCTCCATCGACAGGTCGCCGGCCGCGACTGCACGCGTGATCTCGCGCGCGTATTCCGGTTCGCCGCCCAGCTGTTGCCAGATGGTGCGGATGACGAACCACGACACGCCGATGAGGGTCGCGATCACGATCAGCGCCGTGAGAATGGTGACGGACAGCACGCGGCGCACGCTCGACGCGCTTTGTGCGATGCCGTCCTTGAATTGTTGCTGGGCCTGCTCGTTGAACTTGGCGACGTCGGCGTTGAGCACGGTCAGCGCGCTCTGCATGCGCTGCACGGTGGCCTGCGGGTCGCCCTTCTCGAGTTCCAGCATGATCTTGGCGGCCGAGAGGGCCGGCGCATAATAGTCCTCGAATTCCTTCGAGAGGCGCTTGCCGGTTGCATCCATGCCCGGAATCCTGGTGACTTCGGCCAGTTTGGCGCGGACCTTGTTCGCCTGTTCGCCGATCTGGGGGACGCGGGCCTTGTCGCCTTCGGAAACGGCATCGCGCAGACCGTCGGTGATGCCCTGCAGGTCGGCCGTCAGCGCCTTCGCCGTGCCCAGCGCCGGGTAATCGACGGCCTCGGTCGTGTGGATCGAGTCCAGGGCGCCGCTGGCGATGCTGGCGGAAACCGCCACGCCGAGGCCGAAGATGATGGTCGAGATGACCGGGAGTGCCCAGATCTTGCGCTTGATGCTCATGATGCCGTTTCCTCTGAATTCAACAGCCCGCCGCCGGGCAGGCCGGGGGCGGGCGGGTGGATGGTGACGCTTACGGTGTGTAGATCACTTTGACCGTGGCGTCGACCGCGCTCTTTTCGATGTAGCCGATGGCCTTGGGGTCGCTCGCCACCATCTTCTTGACGGCGGCGCTGTCCGCGGCTTCCTTGGGCATCGTGGCCTTGCCGGTGAACACCAGCTTGGACCACAGGGACTTGACCTGGGACGCGTCCTTGTCCGTCACCTTCTTGTAGAACTCGGCGCGGACCGGGGTGCCTTCCGGCTGGTCGATCGGGCTCATGGCGCTCGACCGGCCCAGGAAAAACTGTGCGACCTGGTCTTTCGTCATCGACGACTCGGCCGCCTTGGGATTCGCCACGACCACGACCTCCGCCATGGCCGGCAGGGTGAGCAGCAGTGCGGCGGCGGCGATGCCTGTCTTGATCAGATGTTTCATCGACCTCTCCTTAGAACACGAAGTCGAGCGCGACGGCGCCGACGTTGACCGGACCGTGGAAGCCCGGCTGTGCGTTGATCAGCAGGCCGCTCGCCTGGTTCGGGCGCACGTGGTCGAACTGCACCTTCAACGCCAGCGAACGGTAGAAGTCCCAGCGCACGCCGATCGTGTCGGTCTGCTGCTCGCCCTGGCTCACGCCGGTGTAGCGCAGGCTCGAGACGATGCCGGACAGCGCGGCCAGCGTCGGCGTGCACGCGGCCGGGTAGCCGGCCGGGCAGGCCGCCGGCATGTCGTTGTTGACGCTGCCGTCGATCGTCAGCCGGGCGTGGCTGTAGTACGGCAGGAACTTGCCGATGCGATAGCCGCCCATCACGTACCACGACGTCGTGTCGTTGATGTAGCTGTCGGTCTTGCGCTTCGCGTACTCGCTCTGCACGACGACGTCGTTCCAGTCGAGGGTCGCGCCGAGGGACGTGAACGAGGCCTTCTTGTCGTGCACGTCGATGTCGGAGGCGAGCTGGGCCGCCTGCGGGATCCGGTAGCCGGCGCCGACGGCGTTCAGCGAGTTCAGCAACGTCGTCAGCGACGTCGAGCCGTTCAGCGTCAGGCGACCGTCGACGCGGCCGAAGCGCACCGTCAGCGGGCCGTGTTCGGCCACGAGGTTCAGCGCGGTCAGGCGGTGGCCGTCCAGGCTGGGACCGCCGGCGATGTCGACCTTGCTCTTGCCGACGGCGAACTGGGCGGTGTACGTCGTGTCGCCATAGCTGTGCTGCCAGGTGACGTCGGCGCCGTCGACCGTGTTGAACAGCATCTGCGAATACATCTCGGCCGGCGGACGGAGCATCGTGTTGGCGTAGCCGACGTTACGGTAGTCCGAAATCATGAACGCCGGTACGCCCATGCGGCCGACGCGGATCGCCACGTCGTCCGAGACCCTGGCCTTGGCGAAGGCCCAGGCCAGCTCGGCGCCGAAGTCGTCCTGCGCGTCCTTGCGCACGAGGCCCTGGCCCGTGACGGACAGCCAGCTGTTGACGGCGTAATCGGCCTGCACACCGAAGTTGGAGTCGACGCCGGTGGTGACGTCCTTGGTGGCGCCGCTGGCCTGGTTCGGACGGGCGAACTCGGCTTTGTCGGTATTGTTCCAGGTAAGGGCACCGGTGCCGAAGCCGCTGATGCGGACGGCGGAAGCGTTCTGCGCGAATGCGCAAGGCGCGGCAAAAGACAAGGCGAGCGCACTCGCGATGATGCGTTTTTTCATGGGATTGACCTGCTGAAGACTGCGGGTGGACGGTTTTTGTTATAGAGACACTACCGAGGCGATGGGCTGGGCCGCGTAACGAATCTGTAATAAATTGTAGAGCGGCCAGAAAAAATGCTGCAAGGAAAATACGCGAATAATCACTCTACTCTAGAGATCAACGCCATCTTTTGTTGCAGCAATCTGACAGCGAGCGCTATCAGATTTAAATGATGTTTTTAATTCCACCAGTGCGACGTCGTGCCGGCTTCCGGCAGGCGCGCCTGCCTGGCCTCGTGCACGATGCCGGCCTCGACGGCCTGTTCGGCCGTGTAGATGCGGGAGCAGGCCGTCAGGTAGGACCGGATGTCGTGGGCATCCGGCGCGCCGCGGGTGGCGTCCTCGAAGATGGCGGCGTAGCGCTCGGCGTCGAAGTCGAGGCAGTCGCGCCATTCGGAAATGCGGCCATGGTCCGCCGCCACGAGGTTGCCGAAGCCCCAGTGCAGGGGATGGATGAGGAAGCGCGTGCCTGGGCAGGCGTAACGTTGCGTCCCGGCCAGGAAGATCGCCACGCCGACGGATTCCACGCTGCCCACGTTCCACGTCGTCAGCGGCAGCGGCAACGATTTCAGGAAGTAGTACAGGGCGAAGCCGGCCGTCATGTTGCCGCCTTCCGTCGACATGTGCAGCTCGATCTCGGTCGCGCCGCTCTGCAGCGCCTGCAGGCACAGGTTGCGCACGGTGCACGCCGAGTTCGCGTTGATCGGTCCGATGAAATGAACGATGTGCAATGCCATGAAGCCTCCCGGTGACGGCTCAAGCATAGCAAGTTTCGCAATGTTGGCTCGTTCCGCATTGCGTGCCGCGGACAGGACGGGCATGCTAGGGACGGACGCCGCGCAGGCGCGCACTTCGATATTTAAAATATCTGATATTCAAAATCGATATTCCGATATATCCGGCCCGACCCCCGGTGCTAATCTTGTAGCCAGTCAGTCATATTTTCACAGTGTCCTTTCCGAACCGAGGCGATGATGTCCACTCCGATCCGATTTTTCTACCGCGGCGCCGTCCATGAAGTGAACGACGTCGCGCCGACGCAGACCATCCTGCAGCACCTGCGCGAGGACTTGCACTGCACCGGCACCAAGGAAGGCTGCGCCGAAGGCGACTGCGGTGCCTGCACCGTCGTGCTCGGATCGCTCGAAAACGGCGAGCTGCAGATGCGGTCGGTGAATTCCTGCATCCAGTTCACGCCCACGCTGGACGGCAAGGCCTTGTTCACCGTCGAGGACCTGGCGCAGAAGGACGGTGCGCTGCACCCCGTGCAGCAGGCCCTCGTCGAATGCCACGGTTCGCAATGCGGCTTCTGCACGCCGGGCTTCGCCATGTCGCTGTGGGGCCTGTACCTCAAGCAGGAAGGCCGCGAGCCGAGCCGCTGCCAGATCGACGATACCCTGTCCGGCAACCTGTGCCGCTGCACGGGCTACCGTCCCATCATCGACGCCGCCAGGCGCATGGTGACCCTGCCGCCCGCCGAGTTCGACCGCGAGCTTGTGGCCGAACAGCTGCGCGCCCTGCAGCGCGACGCCGGCGCCACCTACACCTACGAAGGCCAGACCTTCCACGCGCCGCGCACGATGGACGAACTGGTCGCCGTGCGCGCCGCGCATCCGAAGGCGACGATCCTGGCCGGTTCGACCGACGTCGGCCTGTGGGTCACGAAGCAGATGCGCGAACTGACCGACATCATCTACCTGGGCCACGTGGCCGAGCTGAAGACCCTGCGCGAGCAGGACGGCTTCATCGAGATCGGCGCCGGCATCTCCCTCGAGGACGCGTACGCCGCCATCTGCAAGCATTACGACGCCGAGCTGGGCGAGTTGTGGCAGCGCTTCGCGTCGCTCCCGATCCGCAATGCGGGCACCCTGGGCGGCAACGTCGCCAACGGCTCGCCGATCGGCGACTCGATGCCGTGGCTGATCGCGCTCGGCAGCGAACTGGTGCTGCGCGGACCGGACGGCGAGCGCACCATGCCGCTCGAAAGCTTCTACCTGGGCTACCAGGTCAAGGACTGGCGCGACGGCGAATTCGTGCAGGCCGTGCGCGTGCCGCTGCCGCGCAAGAACGTGGCGTTCCGCACCTATAAGCTGGCCAAGCGCTTCGACCAGGACATCTCGGCCGTGTGCGCCGCCTTCGCCTTCACGCTGGACGACGGCGTCGTGGCCGATGCGCGCATCGCGTTCGGCGGCATGGCCGCGACGCCCAAGCGCGCGGCGCAGGCCGAGGCAGTATTGAATGGCCGCGCCTGGGACGAGGCCGCGCTGAAGGAAGCGATGGAAGCGCTGGCGCGGGATTACGCGCCGCTGTCCGACATGCGCGCATCGAGCGCCTACCGCATGAAGACCGCGCAGAACCTGCTGCGCCGCTACTGGCTCGAAACGCGCAAGGACAATCCGCTGCCGACTTGCGCAGTCAACCCGTTCGCGAAGGCAGGAACGAAAAGCGCAACGACATCCGCCACCGACGCAGTGGCCTGAGGAGAACATCATGAACGACGCAGGATCCCCCGCACTGACCAAGGCCGCCTGGGCGCAGGTCGGTCTCGGAAAAGCACATGAATCGGCCCGGCTGCACGTGCTCGGCCAGGCCGACTACACGGACGACATCCCCGAGGTGCGCGGCACCTTGCACGCCGCGCTCGGCCTGTCGAGCAAGGCGCATGCGCGCATCGTCGACATCGACTTCGCCGGCGTGCTGGCCAGCCGCGGCGTGCGCGCCGTGCTCACCGCCAAGGACATCCCCGGCACCAACGACTGCGGTCCCATCATCCACGACGATCCGATCCTCGCGGATGGCCTCGTGCAGTACATCGGCCAGCCGATCTTCGTCGTCATCGCCGACAGCCACGACCTGGCACGGCGCGCCGTCCGCAAGGTCAAGGTCGAGTACGAGGAACTGCCCGCGATCCTGACCCCGCAGGCCGCGCGCGCAGCCGGCTCGTTCGTGCTGCCGCCGATGCGCCTGACGCGCGGCGACGCCGAGACCGCGTTCGAGCGCGCGCCGAACCGCGTGAAGGGCGAGCTGCACGTCGGCGGCCAGGAGCAGTTTTACCTGGAAGGCCAGATCGCGTACGCCATCCCGCAGGAAAACGACGGCATGCTCGTGCTGTGCTCCACGCAGCACCCGAGCGAGATGCAGCACGTCGTGGCGCATGCCTTGAACCTGCATTCGCACAACGTCGTCGTCGAGTGCCGCCGCATGGGCGGCGGCTTCGGCGGCAAGGAATCGCAGTCGGCGCTGTGGGCCGCCTGCGCGTCGATCGCGGCGAAGCGCCTGAACCGCGCCGTCAAATTGCGCGCCGACCGCGACGACGACATGATGGTCACCGGTAAGCGCCACTGCTTCCACTACCTGTACGAAGTGGGCTACGACGACAGCGGCCGCATCGTCGCGGCGAAGGTCGACATGGTGAGCCGCGCCGGCTTCTCGGCCGACCTGTCCGGCCCCGTTGCTACCCGCGCCATCTGCCACTTCGACAACACCTATTACCTGTCCGACTGCGACATCCGCGCGGCGGCCGGCAAGACGAATACCCAGTCGAATACGGCGTTCCGCGGCTTCGGCGGTCCGCAGGGCGCCATCGCGATCGAGTACATCATCGACGAGATCGCGCGCAACCTGGGCCAGGATGCGCTCGACATCCGCAAGCTGAATTTCTACGACAAGATCGACCGCAACGTCACGCCGTACGGCCAGCCCGTCGTCGACAACGTGATCCACGAACTGGTGGCCCAGCTGGAAGAGACGAGCGAATACCGCGCGCGCCGCCAGGCCGTCGAGGCGTACAACAGCACGAGCCCCGTGCTGAAGAAGGGCCTCGCGCTGACGCCGCTGAAATTCGGCATCGCCTTCAACGTCACGCACCTGAACCAGGCCGGTGCGCTCGTGCACGTGTACGTGGACGGCTCCATCCTCGTCAACCACGGCGGCACGGAGATGGGGCAGGGCGTCAACACCAAGGTGATGCAGGTCGTGGCGCACGAACTGGGCGTCGATCTCACCCGCGTGCGCATCGCCGCGACCAATACGAGCAAGGTCGCCAACACGTCGGCGACGGCCGCATCGACGGGCGCCGACCTGAACGGCAAGGCGGCCCAGGACGCGGCCCGCCAGATCCGCGAACGCCTCGCAAGCTTCGCCGCCAGGCAGTACGGCGGCGCCGCCGGCGACGTGCGCTTCGTCGCCGACACCGTGTTCGCGAACGGCCAGGAAATCCCGTTCGGGGAACTGGTCGCCAAGGCCTACCTGGCCCGCGTGCAGCTGTGGTCGGACGGCTTCTACGCCACGCCGAACCTGAGCTGGGACCCGAAGTCGATGACCGGCAATCCGTTCTTCTACTTCGCATACGGCGCGGCCGTGTCGGAGGTCGTCGTCGACACCCTGACGGGCGAATGGAAACTGCTGCGCGTCGACGCGCTGTACGACGCCGGCAACTCGCTGAACCCCGCGATCGACATCGGCCAGGTCGAAGGCGCCTTCATCCAGGGCATGGGCTGGCTGACGACGGAAGAATTGTGGTGGAACGGCCAGGGCAAGCTGATGACGCACGCGCCGTCGACCTACAAGATCCCGGGCGTGTCGGACTGCCCGGAAGACTTCACCGTGCGCCTGTTCGAGAACCGCAACGTGGCCGATTCGATCCACCGCTCGAAAGCCGTCGGCGAGCCGCCGCTGCTGCTGCCGTTCTCCGTGTTCCTCGCGATCCGCGACGCCATCTCGGCCGTCGGCGGGCACAAGGCGAATCCGCCGCTGCGCGCGCCGGCGACGAGCGAGGCGATCCTCGACGCCGTCTCCTTCGTCGAACACGCCGTGCAGGAATCCCGGGCGGCCTGACATGGACGACTGGCTCATCCCCACCGCCCAGCGGGCCGTGCTGATCACGGTCGCGAAGGCCGACGGTTCCGTGCCCCGCGAACCGGGCGCGCGCATGCTGGTCGACGCGTTCAGCCAGTGGGGCACCGTCGGCGGCGGTCACCTGGAACTGCGCGGCGTCGAGACGGCGCGCGCCATGCTGCAAAGCGGTGAAGCGCGCCGGCTGGAACGCTTCCCGCTCGGCCCCAGCCTTGGCCAGTGCTGCGGCGGGGTCGTGCACCTCGCGTTCGAGCTGGTCGACCGCGCGCACTGCGCGGAGCTGGCCGCGCGCCGCCACGAGGATTGCTGGCGCGTCGTTGCGCTGGATGGTGAGCCGGACCTGGCGCTCGTCGACGCGCTGGGCCACAACCTCCAGCGCAGCGGCGGCCGCTATCCCGATTTCGAGCGCAGCGGCGGCACCCGCGTGCTGCTGGACGGGGACAACCGGCGCTGGCTGGTCGACCACGTCCCGGCGCCGCGCGCGCACGTGATGCTGTTCGGCGCCGGCCACGTGGGCGCGGCCATCGTGCGCCTGCTGGCGGACCTGCCGTGCCGCGTGACGTGGGTCGACGAACGCGAGGACATGTTTCCGCCCGTGGCGCCGCCCAACGTCGTCGTCGAAGCGACCGACATGCCGGAAGTCCTGGCGCGCCAGGCCGCCCCCGGCACGTGCTTCCTCGTCATGACGCACAACCACGCGCTGGACCAGCGCCTGACCGAAGCGATCCTCAGACGGCCCGCGCACCGGGACTGGTTCGGCCTGATCGGATCGGATACCAAACGCAAGCAGTTCGAGCACCGCCTGCGCGACCGCGGCATCGCGCGCGCGCGCCTGGACGACATGGTGTGCCCGATCGGCGTCCCCGGCATCAAGGGCAAGGAGCCCGCCGTGATCGCCGTCTCCGTCGTCGCGCAACTGCTGATGGTCTGGGAGGCGGCGGCCAGGTCCGCCCACCCCGCGACCGCAACCCCCGCCTTACTGGAACAAGACTAAGATGTCCAACGATACCCGCAACGTGCAGGCCTACCGAGCAAGCCTGCTGCACTTCCACGCCGATCCGGCGCTGCTTGACAACGCCCACGCGTGGCACGAGGATGGCCTGCTCGTCGTCGAAAACGGCCGCGTGCTCGCCGCCGGCGACTACGACAAGCTGGCGCCGACGCTGCCGCCCGGGACAGGCATCGTCGACTACCGCGGCCAGATCATCACGCCCGGCTTCATCGACACGCACCTGCACTTCCCGCAGACCGACATGATCGGCTCGCCCGCGCCGGACCTGTTGCCGTGGCTGGAGAACTACACGTTCCCGACCGAGCGCCAGTTCTCCGACCCCGTGCACGCGCGCACCGTCGCCGAGTTCTTCCTCGACGAGCTGCTGCGCAACGGCACGACGACGGCGCTGGTCTACTGCACGGTGCACAAGGAATCGGTCGACGCGTTCTTCGAGGCCAGCGCCGCGCGCAACCTGCGCATGGCCGGCGGCAAGGTGCTGATGGACCGGAACTGCCCGGACTTCCTGCGCGACACGGCCGACCTGCGCGACAGCGAAGACCTCATCAAACGCTGGCACAACAACGGCCGCGCGCTGTACGCGATAACGCCGCGCTTCGCGCCCACGTCGACCCCGGCCCAGCTGGGCGCCGCGGGCGAACTGGCGCGCGCGTTCCCGACCACGTACATCCAGACCCACGTGTCGGAAAGCCGCGACGAATGCGCGTGGGTGCAGGGCCTGTTCCCGGACCGCCGCAGCTATCTGCAAGTGTACGAGCACTATGGCCTGATGCGGCCGCGCGCCATGTTCGGCCACTGCATCTGGCTGGACGACGTCGACTTCGCGCTGATGGCCGATACCGGCTCCGCGATCTCGCACTGCCCGACGTCGAACCTGTTCCTGGGCAGCGGCCTGTTCGACGTCGCCAAGGCCGACGGCGTGAAGGCCCACGTGTCGCTCGGGACGGACGTCGGCGCCGGCACGTCCTTCTCGATGTTGCAAACAATGAATGAAGCGTATAAAGTTGCGCGATTGAAAGGCAGCTATCTCCCGGCCCTGCGCATGTTCTATCTCGCCACGCTGGGCGCCGCGCGCAGCATGCAGCTCGAAGGGACGATCGGCAATTTTGCCGCCGGTACCGAGGCCGACTTCATCGTCCTCGATCCGAAGGCGACGCCGCTGCTGGCGCGCCGCACGGCGAACAGCGATTCGCTCGAGGAAAACCTGTTCGCGCTGGCCCTGCTGGGCGACGACCGTGCCATCCGCGCGACGTATGCGGCGGGTAAGCGGGTGCACGAGCGGGCGCAGTAATTCGAGCACGCGGAACCGCGTTATCACGTCGTTCCCGCGCAGGCGGGAACCCGAGTTTCGTGCGCAGACACTGCGCAAACTTGGGCCCCCGCCTTCGCGGGGGCGACGGTTTTTCGGTTCAGCGGTTGGAGACGGGCTGCCACCGATCACTCACCAGCCGAGACCGATATGACAAAAGTCCTTAGCAGCAGCCTGCTGATCACCCTGGCGGCCCTCGCGGCCACCGCTTCCGCGCGCCCCCCGGCATCCGGCCCCAACGAAGCGGCCACGGCGCGCCACTACGCCGCCCTGATCGCGGGCCCCGAGCCCAAGACGGCGGAACTGGTCCTGTTCTTCTCGCAGATGCCCAAGGGCGGCGACCTGCACCACCATTATTCCGGCGCGATCTATGCCGAGACCTATGTCGACTGGCTGGACAAGCAGGGCGCGTGCGTCAACAAGCTGACCTACCGCATCGAGACGGACAAGAGCGTCGTCGAATCCGAGCGCGCCAAGCAGCCGAAGGACCGCACGTGCCTGTCGGGTGCCGACGTGTACGCCGACGACGCCACGTGGCGCGAGCTGCTGCAGCACTGGTCGAGCAAGGATTTCAACAACCACGGCGCGATCCAGCCGCCGCCCGACCGCCAGTTCTTCCAGACCTTCGGCTACTTCGGCCCCGTCTCCGACCACAACTTCCACGAAGGCCTCCTCGAGCTGAAGAACCGCGCGCTCGCCGAGAACGTCGGGTACATCGAGACGATGTTCAAGAGCCCGGACACGATCTCCGACCCCGAGTTCGACAAGCGGGCCTGGGACACCGCGCGCGACGACGCGAAATTCGCACAGTTGCTGGACACCGCGCGCCAGAAGCTCGACGCCACCCCGGCCTTCAAGGCGTCGGTCGACGGCTTCGTCAAGACGGTCAACGACGCGGCGCAGGGCATCGACGACGACAACTTCACGATGCGCTACCAGACCTACGTCGTGCGCCTGTTCTCGCCGTCGCGCGTGTTCTCGTCCATGCTGGCCGCGTTCGAGGCCGCCGCGCGGGGCGGCAAGATCGTCGGCGTGAACATCGTGGGCCAGGAAAGCCAGATGGTGTCGATGCGCGACTACACGCTGCACATGCAGATGTTCCGCTTCCTGAAGAAGGTCTACCCGAAGGTCAACGTGGCCATGCACGCGGGCGAGCTGGCGCTGGGCGACGTGCCGCCGGAAGACCTCAAGTACCACATCGACCAGGCCCTGAACGTGGCGGGCGCGCAGCGCATCGGCCACGGCATCGACCTCGCGCACGAGACGAACGCCGTCGGCATCATGAAGACGATGCGGGAGAAAAACATCCCGGTCGAGATCAACCTGACGTCGAACGCCTTCATCGAGGGCGTGCAGGGCCAGAACCACCCGATCACGCTGTACCGCAAGTATGGCGTGCCGTACGTGATCTCGACCGACGACGCCGGCGTGACCCGCCACAACCTGGCCCACGAGTACGTGCTGTTCGCCAGCCGCTACAAGCCGAGCTACGCGGAAGTGAAGAAGGCGTCGTACAACAGTATCCGCTACGCCTTCCTGCCGGACGCCGACAAGGCGCGCCTGACGCGCCAGCTCGATGCCCGGTATGCGCGCTTCGAGGCGGACGTCGTGGCGCTCGACCGCACCGTCGTGAAGCACTGAACGCCGCGGTCATTTCCCTCCTGCCGGCGGCGGCTCCGCCGCCGGTTGTTCTCCCAGGCGCATATGCATATGCCGCCTCTGTGGCCAACTCGCTACAAATCCCCCGATTTCTCGTGTCGTTTGCCTAAAAAACAAGCGAAAGAATTTCATTAGAGAATGGCGCATTTATAATCCCGCCGTGTCTGATCCTGAGGGAAAAGGCAACCTGCACGCGATGTCATGCCCGTTTTTTAAGCGACTTATACGCGCAAGCTATAAATTCAAAAAAGAAAACGTATTTGTCTCGATAAGAGCCTTCATGCATATTGGTCTTTTATTAATGCAACGGCCAAGAAATAGAGCGGATTCCGGTGTAATAGCCTGGAAACAATAAGCCGCTAGACTCGCGTGCGCTGCCTTTTGTTGGTGCATTGTCATCCACAAATGCATCGACAAAACAGCAGTTCGACCGGATACAGACTGGCCGTCATGAGCTGGCCGGTCCGAGAGTTTGCAGTACTCGAGGGGGGAACACCGTTCCCAACCATAAAATCAAGTCTATTTGGGGTTAATCAATGATCTATCAAAAACGGATCCAGCTGACCAAGCTGGCGCTGGCTCTGTCGATTGCGCTCGCGGGTGCGCCGGCCCTGGCGCAGAACACGACGTCGGCTGTCGGCGGCCGTATCTCGAGCGCGGATGGCCGACCGGCCGCCGGCGCGTCGGTGCAAATCATCCACACCGAATCCGGTTCGGTCAGCAACGTCGTCGCCGACGCCGAAGGCCGCTACATCGCGCGCGGCCTGCGTACCGGCGGTCCGTACACGATCATTATCACCAAGGACGGCGTCACCGAAAAACGCGAAGGCATCTATCTGCAACTGGCGGAAACCGCCACCGTCGACGCCACCGTCGGCGCGCCGATGCAGACCGTGACCGTCGCCGGCAACCGCGCCCGTTCCGACATTTTCAGCCGCTCCAACATGGGCGCCGGCACCGCGATCAGCAACACCCAGCTGCAGATCCAGGCGTCGATCAACCGCAACCTGCAGGACTACGCCCGTGCCGATCCGCGCGTCTCGCAGACCGACAAGGAACGCGGCGAACTGTCCGTCGCCGGCCAGAACTCGCGCTACAACTCGATCACCGTCGACGGCGTGAACGTGAACGACACGTTCGGCCTGGAAGCGAGCGGCAGCCCGACCGCACGCCAGCCGATCTCGATCGAAGCGATCCAGTCGACGCAGGTGAACGTCGCCAACTACGACGTCACGCAGAAGGGCTACACCGGCGGCAACATCAACGCCGTCACCAAGTCCGGCACGAACCAGTGGAAGGGCGGCGTGTACTACGTGTACCGCGACGACCGCCTGGCCGGCCAGCGCTACAACTCGGCCAACGACACCTATTCGGATCCGGTGCCGTTCAAGGAAACGACCAAGGGCGTGTGGGCGAGCGGCCCGCTCGTCGAGGACAAGCTGTTCCTGTACGCGCTGTCGGAAGAAACCAACTCCTCGCGCAACGCGCCGGACTTCGGCCCGATCGGCTCGAGCAACGGCACGACGGTCGCCATCACGCCGGCCGAAATCGCCGCCGTGCAGAACATCATGAAGAGCCAGTACGGCGTCAATGCCGGCGGCCTGGCGCAGGGCGGCGGCAACTTCGTCTCGCGCGAGCAGATGCTCAAGGTCGACTGGAACATCAGCGACAACCAGCGCGCCAACATCCGCTACCAGCGCACGACGCAGGCCGAGCCGCAGTACTCGCTGTTCAGCGCCACCGGCCTGAGCCTGGATTCGGCGTACTACTCGCAGGGCAAGCAGATCGAGACCACCGTGGCCCAGCTGTTCTCGGACTGGACCCCGACCTTCTCGACCGAACTGAAGGCGTCGTCGCGCAACTACGACTCCGTCCCGACCAACAACACGACCCTGCCGACCATCGGCGTGCAGTTCACCGGCGCCGTGCCGGCCGGCACCCCGAGCGGCGTGACCACGGGTAGCCGCACCATCAACCTGGGTACGGACAACTCGCGCCACATGAACTCGCTGCGTACCCGTACGCAGGACTACTACGCGGGTGCCAACTGGACGCTGGGCGACCACGAACTCAAGTTCGGCGCGGACTACCAGAAGAACAAGATCTACAACGCGTTCCTGCAGAACGTGTACGGCAACTACACCTTCGGTTGCGACAACAGCCTGAGCTACTCGTTCGGCAGCATCAACTGCAACACCGCGTCGCAAGCCCAGGTCGAAGCCGCCGTGCTGGAAAACCTGCGCACGGGCCGCTTCACGTCGTACACGCTGCAGGTGCCGGCACCGGGCTTCACGCTGAACGACGCCGTCGCCGGCTTCAACATGACGAACACGGGCCTGTTCCTGCAGGATACGTGGAACGTCAACCGCCAGCTGACCCTGAACTACGGCTTCCGCGTGGATGACGTGGGCGTCGGCGGCCAGCCGGTCGCCAACCCGAGCGTGGCGCAAGCCGTGGTGCTGCACCCGAACGGCCGCCAGACCGGCGGCTTCGGCTACAACAACCAGCAGACGATCGACGGCACCAAGCTGTTCCAGCCGCGCTTCGGCTTCAACTACAACTTCGACACGCCGCGCCGCATGCAGCTGCGCGGTGGCGCCGGCCTGTTCCAGGGGGCCGCCATGAGCGTGTGGCTGGCCAACCCGTTCCAGAACACCGGCATGACGACCCAGCAGATCACCTGCTCGGCCACCAGCAACACGAAGTGCCCGCCGACGGCCACCGGCACGTTCAGCACCGACGTCAACAACCAGCCGCGCCTGGGCGGCTCGACCCCGCCGATCGCCAACGTCGACCTGCTGGATCCGAACCTGAAACAGCCGTCGATCTGGAAAGCCAACCTCGCGTTCGAAACGGAACTGCCGTGGTACGGCCTCGTCGCCGGCGCCGAGCTCCTGTACGCCCACACCAAGGACGGCATCTACTTCCAGAGCCTGAACCTGGGCACGTCGACCCGCACCGCGCCGGACGGCCGCCAGATGTTCTGGAACGCCGGCGGCCTGGACGCCAATTGCTGGAGCGTGGGTAACAACTCGGTCAGCACCAAGAAGGGCTGCACGAACACGACCAAGTCGCTGTCCAACTCGGCCTTCGGCAACGTGATCAAGGTGACCGGCACCGACAAGGGCGAGACCCGCGTGTCGACCCTGTCGCTGTCGTACCCGATGACGAAGGGCTTCGGCTGGTCGGTCGCGGCGAGCCACACCTACGCGACGGAAGTGTCGAACCTGACGTCGTCGACGTCGGGCTCGAACTTCAACGCCCGTTCGATCTACAACCCGAACGAAGACGTGGCCGCGAACTCGGCCTACCTGGTCAAGAACCGCATCAACGCGCTGCTGAACTTCGAGAAGGCGTTCTTCGGCACCTATAAAACCCGCTTCGGCGTGTTCTACGAAGGCCGTTCCGGCAAGCCGTACAGCTGGACCTTCAAGAACGACATGAACGGCGACGGCGTCAGCGGCAACGACCTGCTGTACATCCCGAAAGCCTTCGGTTCGGGCGAGGTCGTGTTCGCTGGCGATACGGCGACCAACCACGCCAACGAGCAGCGCTTCTGGGACGTCGTCAACGCCAACAAGGCCCTGCGCAGCGCGGCCGGCAGCGTCGTGACCCGCTACAGCGACTTCTCGCCGTGGACCAACAGCTTCGACCTGCGCCTGAGCCAGGAAATCCCCGGCATGTTCAAGCGTAACAAGGCGTCGATCTCGTTCGACATCCTCAACTTCGGCAACCTGCTGAACAAGAAGTGGGGCCACATCAACGAAGCGCCGTTCTTCTCGTCGGGCGGCCAGACCCGCGGCTTCGTCGACTACGCCGGCCTGGATGCGAACGGCCACTACGTGTACGCGGTCCGCTCGTCGGTCGATCCGCTGCAGATCCGCCAGGTCAAGGGCGAGTCGCAGTGGGCGGCACAGGTCACCGTCAAGTACGAGTTCTGACCCGGACGCGGCCTGACGCAACGAAGACGGCCGGTGGCGACACCGGCCGTTTTTTTCTTGTCGTATCGCCGCCCGTAAAGACCAGCGCGGAGATACCGCATGCCATAATCGATGGCTGTTTTTACGCATGACAAAAGGCTTCACATGATCGTTTCCCGTCCACTGGCCCTGGCCGTCGCGCTGCTGGTGTCCGGCTGCGCCGGCACGCCGTACGGGCCGGCCGCCGGAACGCCGCACCGCCCCATCGAGATCAACCTCGTCGCGCTGAACGACTTCCACGGCAATCTCGAACCCAGCAAGTACACGTACACGCCGCCGGGTTCGACGCAACCGCGCACCATCCAGGCCGGCGGCATCGACGTGCTGAAAGGCGCGCTGGACGCGTTCCGCAAGGACGACCCCGACCTGCTGTTCGTCGCGGCCGGTGACCTCGTGGGCGCGAGTCCGGCCGTGTCGTCGATGTTCGCGGACGAGCCGAGCATCGTGGCGATGAACCGCATGGGGCTCGTCGCCAGCTCGCTCGGCAACCACGAATTCGACCAGGGGCCGAAGGAACTGCTGCGCCAGCAGCACGGCGGCTGCGATTCGCCGCGGCCGGCCAAGGCCTGCCGGCTGTCGCCCGACTTCAAGGGCGCCGGTTTTACTTACCTTGCCGCCAACGTCGTCGACGCGCAGACGGGCAAGACCCTCGTGCCGGGCTGGCGCATCGTCGACGTCAAGGGCGTCAAGGTCGGCCTGATCGGCGCGGTGCTGCACGATCTCGCCTCCGTCACGGTCGCCTCGTCGATCAAGGGCCTGGCCGTCAACGACGAAGCGGCGTCCATCAACGCCGTGCTGCCCGCGATGCGGGCGCAGGGCGCCCAGGTGTTCGTCGTGCTGATCCACGAAGGCGGTTTCGCCGACCAGCCGTACGACAAGGCCGATTGCGACACCTTGCACGGTCCCATCGTCGCCATCACCAGGAAGCTCGACCCGGCCATCCGCCTCGTCATCAGCGGCCATTCGCACACGGGTTATCTGTGCAAGGTGGACGGGAAGGTCGTCACGCAGGCCGACGCCTACGGCCACCTGCTGTCGCGCATCCGCCTGCGCCTCGACCCGGCCACCAAGGCCGTCGAGGACATCCAGGTGCGCAACGTGGTGATGGCACCGGATGCGTTCAAGCCCGATCCCGGCCTGGCCGCCTACCTGGCCGACGTGCGCGCGCAGAGCCGCGCGGTGCTGGGCAAGCCGGTGGCGCGCATCGCGGCGTCGGTCTCGCGGCACGAGGCGCCGTCGGGCGAATCGGCATTGGGGGACGTGATCGCCGACGCGGCCGTCGCCGCCACGCGCGACCAGGGCGTGCAGATCGGCTTCATGAACCCCGGCGGCATCCGCAAGGACCTGGAAGCGGGCGCGGGCGGCGTCGTGACGTTCGGCCAGGCGCAGGCCGTGCTCCCGTTCGGGAACACGCTCGTCGTGATGGACCTCACCGGCGCCCAGCTGCGCCGCGTGCTCGAACAGCAGTGGGACCGGCCGGCGTCGTCCGAGCCGTCGATCCTGGCCGTGTCGGGCAGCCTGGCGTACGACTGGGACGGCACGCAACCGCCCGGGCGCCGCGTGACGGGCGTGAAGGTCGATGGCGCGCCGCTCGACGACGGCAAGACCTATCGCGTGGTGGCCAACAACTTCCTGGCCGAAGGCGGCGACAACATCCCGATGTTCGCCAGGGGCACGCGCCGCGTCGAGACGGGCCTGCGCGACCTCGACAGCCTGATCGCGTATTTGCAGAAGCATCCGGAGCTGGGGGCGACGAGCCTGGCCGCACCGCAGCGCATCCACAAGGTGCGCTAACGATATGAACGAAAATTGTAGGGTGGACACCCCGTGCCCACCAAACCGTATAAATAGTATGGACGAGAAAGCCTCATGAATAAAATCGCATGCATCGTGGCGCTGGCCGGCGCCTTCGTGTCGCTGGACGCGGCCGCGTGGGGCACGGACGGCCACCGCGCCGTCGGCGCCATCGCCGACAAGCTGATCAAGGGCACGCACGCGGAGGCCGAGGTGAAGGCGCTGCTGCTGCCGGGCGAATCGCTGGCGGCCGTCTCCACCTGGCCCGACTGCGTGAAGGGCAACTGGTGTGGTCCGCAGACGCCGGAAATGATCGAGTACGTGAACGCCAACCCGAAGCACAGCGAGTACCACTACACCGACGTGCCGTTCCAGCTCGACCACTACCACGACGGCGCCGCCGGCACGGCCGACGACGACATCGTGCAGACCCTGAAGGAAGCGATCGCCGTCCTGCAGGGCAAGGACACCCCGGCCACCAACCCGCACAAATTCACGAAGCGCCAGGCGCTGATCCTCGTCACCCACCTGGCCGGCGACATCGTCCAGCCCCTGCACGTGGGCGCCGCCTTCGTCGACAAGGACGGGCGCTTCGTCGTGCCGAAGACGAAGGCCGAGATCGACGAGACCGTCGTCTTCGATTCGCGCGGCGGCAACAACTTCCTGATGGACGACGCGAAGATCGAGCAGATGTCCGCCAACCTGATCCCGCCGGGCGAGCCGAAGCCCGTCAAGCCGGGCGTGCCGAAGGCGCTGACGAAGCCGTTCCACTCGTACTGGGACAGCACGACGGTCGACTACGCGTTCCGCCGCATCCGCACGAAGACGCCGGAGCAGTTTGCCCAGGCCGTCATCGACGGCAAGCCGACCGTCGCGCACAACACGGGCGATCCTGTGACGTGGCCGTACCAATGGGCGGACGATACGCTGGCCGTGTCGAAGGTGGCGTTCGCCGGCGTCACCGCGGGAAAAATCGTGCCGCAGGTGGGCAAGAAGGGCGAGACCTATTACACGTGGACGCTGGAAGTGCCGAACGATTACCCCGTGCCCAGTTCGGCGCTCGCGAAGACGCAGATGATCAAAGGCGGCTACAACCTGGCCGAATTGTTGAAGGCGATCTGGCCGTAACCCCGGTGCCATCCCTTCGCGAACCGCCGCGTGCTCATGAGGCCGCGGCGGTTTTTTTCATGGCGCCGCGCGCCGCGCGGGGGCCGCTGCCGTTAGAATCTGCCGCAACTCATTCCGGACCACTCCCATGCTTCGTCTCGCCTTGCCTTTACCTTTGCTCCTCGCGCTGCCGGCGCTGGCTGCCGAACCCGATGCCCGCAACCTGCCCCTGTGGGAAGCGGGCGTGGGCGCGGCCGCGTTCAGCACGCCCGCGTATCCGGGCGCGTCCGACCGCAGCAACCGCTTCGTCGCGTTGCCGTTTCTCCTGTACCGCGGCAAGGTCCTGCGCGCGGACCAGGGCGGCGTCGGCGCGCGCCTGCTGGACACGGACAAGGTCGAATTCGACGTCGGCTTCGCCGCCGCGCTGCCCGCGCATTCGAAGGACGTGGCGGCACGGCGCGGCATGCCCGACCTCGGCACGCTCGTCGAATTCGGCCCGCGCGTGAAATACAAATTCGCCGACCTGGGCGAGGCGGGGCGGTTGCGCTTCGAGCTGCCGCTGCGCGCCGTCATCGAAGGGCGCGGCGGCCTGCGCCGCCAGGGCTGGACGACCGAGCCGCGCTTCGTGTGGGAACGGCGCGGCGATGCGGGGCGCTGGACGGTGGAAGCGCAGCTGGGCGCCTTGTTCGGCGATGCGCGCATCCACCGCTATTTCTACGACGTCGCGCCGCAGTACGCGACGGCGGACCGGCCGGCGTACCGGGCGGACGGCGGGTTGATGCTCGTGCGGACGGGCGTGTTCGGCACGTACCGGATCGATCCGGACGTGCGCGTGTTCGGGTTCGTGCGGCTGGACAGCTATGCGGGGAATGCGAACAAGGACAGTCCGTTGTTCGAGAAGACGAGCGGGGCGTCGGCGGGCGTGGGGTTTGCGTGGACGTTGGCGAGGTCGAGCCGGCGCGCGAACGAATGACCTCGTTGGGTGGGCACCCTGTGCCCACGCGGATGTTTGGATTACACGAACGTTACGCGCGGGCTCGTTTCATTTGAGGCCCCGGCCTCAAATGCCCGCCCCACGCCTGCCGATGCTGCTTAACGAGATTTCACGAACGGCTTGCCGATCGCCTTCGGCGCGACCGACTTGGCCATCAGGCCGGCCAGCACGACCACGGTGACGATGTACGGAATCGCCTGGATCAACGACCCGGGCAAGCGGCCGACGACGGGAATGTCGACGCCTTCGAGCTGGATCTGGATCGCGCCGAACAGGCCGAACATCAGGCAACCGAGCACCGTGTGCAGCGGGCGCCAGTTGCCGAAGACGAGCGCCGTCAGCGCCAGGTAGCCGGCGCCGGCCGACATGTCGCGCAAAAAGAAACCGCTCTGGACCAGGGTCAGGTACGCGCCCGAGAAGGAGCACAGCACGCCCGCCACGAACATGGCGAGGTAGCGCGTGCGTTCGACCGAGACGCCGGCCGCATCGGCCGCGTGCGGGTTCTCGCCGCAGGCGCGCAGGCGCAGGCCGAAGCGGCTGTGGTACACGACCCAGTGCACGACCGGCAGCAGCAGGAACGCGACATAGACCAGCACCGACTGCCCGCCGATCAGGTGGCCGTACAGCCAGCCGATGACGGGGATGTGCTCGAGGGCCGCCGTGCCGGGCAGGGTCACGTCGAGCAGGCGCGCGTTGCGCAGGTCGGGCGTACGGCCGCCCTGCTGGAAGAAGAACTGCGCGAGCACGAACGTCAGGCCGCTCATGGCGATGTTGATCGCGATGCCGCACACGAGCTGGTTGCCCTTCTGCGTGATCGACACGAACGCCTGCACCATCGCGAGGGCGACGGACACGCCCATGCCGGCGAGGATGCCGTACCACGGATTCTGCGTGACGTAGGCGACGGCGGCCGACGCGAACGCCGACGCGAGGATCTTGCCCTCGAGGCCGATGTCGACGACGCCCGAGCGCTCGGCGAACAGGCCGGCCAGCGCGGCGAACATCAGCACGGGCGCGTTGCGGACCGTGGAGACGATGATGCTGGCGATGTGGAAGTCTTCCATTCAAGCCCCCTTGTCGGTACGGGTCAGGTTGATCAGTTTCAGGATGGCCGGGGCGTAGAAATTCTCCATCGCGCCGCAGAACAGGATGATCAGGCCCTGGATGAAGATGAACGTCTCCTGCGGGATGTTCGGCTTTTCCAGCGACAGGTCGAAGCCGCCCTGGATCAGCGCGCCGAACAGCACGGACGACAGGAAGATGCCGACCGGATGCTGGCGGCCCATCAGCGCGATGGCGATGCCCACGAAGCCGGCGCCGGCGGGGAAGTTCAGGCTCAGGTAGTGCGTGGAACCCATCACGGAGTTGACGGCGCCGAGGCCGGCGAGGGCGCCCGACACGAGCATCGTGACGATGATCGTGCGGCTGATTTTCACCCCCGCGTAATGCGCCGCGTTGGCGTTCAGGCCCGTCGCGCGCAGCTGGTAGCCCCAGCCCGAACGCCACACCATCACGCCGTAGATCACGAGCGCGAGGATCGCGAGGAGGAAGCTGATGTTCAGCGGCGTGTCGCCCAGCACCGGCAGGAGCTTGTTCAGCAGGGGCAGGGCGGCGCTGTCGGCGAACACGCGCGAGGCCGGGTTCTGCTGGCCGTCCGGGATCAGGTACTTGACGATCACGAAGTTCATCAGGCTCGCGGCGATGAAGTTGAACATGATCGTCGTGACGACCACGTGGCTGCCGCGCTTCGCCTGCAGGTAGCCCGGGATGAAGGCCCACAGGGCGCCGAAGACGGCGGCGCCAATCATCGCGATCGGGATCATCAGCCAGCCGGGCAGGTGGCCGTCGAGCGCCAGCACGGCCCAGGTCAGGCCCAGGCCGCCGACGTACATCTGGCCTTCGGCGCCGATGTTGAAGAGGCCCGCCTGCATCGCGATCGACACGGCGAGGCCCGCGAAGATGAAGGTGCTCGCGTAGAACAGCGTGTACGCGAGGCCTTCCGGATCGAGGATGGCGCTGTCGACGAGGATGCCCAGCGATGCCGACGGGCTCTCGCCCAGCAGGTGGATCACGAGCGCCGCCACGAGCAGCGCCGACATCAGGTTCAGGACGGGCAGGACGAAACCCGTGGCCCAGCGTGGGAGTTCGGTCTTTTTCATAGTCAGGACTTGTGCATGCCGCCCATCAGCAGGCCGATGCGGGTGGTGTCGAATTCGTCGATGGGGAGGATGCCGGCGATGCGGCCGCCGCACATCACGATGATGCGGTCGGCGAGCGCGCGCACCTCTTCCAGTTCCACCGACGACAGCAGGATCGCCACGCCTTCGTCGCGCAGGCGCAAAAGCTGCGTGTGGATGCTTTCGATGGTGCCGATGTCGACGCCGCGCGTCGGCTGGCCGACCAGCATCAGCTTCGGCTTCGCGGCCACTTCGCGCGCGATCACGACCTTCTGCTGGTTGCCGCCCGACAGAAGGCCGATGCGCAGGTCCGGATTGTTCGGCCGCACGTCGAACGCCGTCATCAGGTGCGCGCAGCGCTGCGCGATTTTTTTATGGTCGAACAGGCCCCAGCGGTTTTTCACGTCGTCCTGGTAGCCGAACACCGTGTTCTGCATGACGGAGAAATCCTTGATCACCCCGTCGCGCAGGCGGTCTTCCGGCACGTGGCCGATGCCGAGCGCGCGGAACGTGGCCGGCAGGCCGTCCGCGTTCGTGCGGCCGCCGTACGGCAGCTCGCGGCCGAGGAAGTCGACGCGGCCGGCGGTGGGCAGGCGCATGCCGGACAGGATCTCCAGCAGCTCGCTCTGGCCATTGCCCGACACGCCCGCGATGGCGACGACCTCGCCCGCGCGCAGCGTAAAATCGATGTCGGACAGCAGGGCGACGCCGTTCGCGTCCTTCAGCTGCAGGTTCGCCACCTTCAGCACTTCGGCGCCCGGATTGAACGGCGCGCGCGGCAGCTCGCTCTGGATCGGGCGGCCGACCATCATGTTCGCCAGCTGCTCCTTCGACGTCTCCGCCGTCTTCACCGCGCCGACGACGCGGCCCGCGCGCATCACCGTCACCTCGTCCGTGATCTCCATGATCTCCTGCAGCTTATGGGTGATCAGGATGATGGTCTTGCCCTGGTCCTTGAACAGCCGCAGGATCTCGAACAGCGACGCCGTCTCCTGCGCGGTCAGCACCGCGGTGGGTTCGTCGAGGATCAGGATGTCGGCGCTGCGGTAGATCTGCTTGAGGATTTCCACGCGCTGCTGCGCGCCGACGGACAGGTCGTGGACCGTCGCGAGCGGATCGACGTCGAGGCGGTAGCGGTCGCAGATCTCGCGCAGCTTCGCTTCCACGGCGCCGCGCCTGGCGGCCAGCTTGAAGCCGCCTTCATTGCCCAGCATGACGTTGTCGAGGACGGTCATGTTCTCGACGAGCATGAAGTGCTGGTGCACCATGCCGATGCCGAGCGCGATCGCCTCGTGGCTCGTGCGGATGTCGCGCGCCTGGCCGTCGACCAGGACCTGGCCGCTGTCGGCATTGTAGTAGCCGTACAGGATGCTCATCAGGGTCGACTTGCCGGCGCCGTTTTCTCCGATCACGCCGTGGATCGAGCTCTTGGCGATCGAGAAGCTGACGTCGGCATTCGCCTGCACCGCCCCGAAGGCTTTGCTAATGTTGCGAAATTCTACGGCTGACTGCATAGCGGTCCGTTTTCGGTAGACAGAGTAAAAGGGGAGGCATTCATCTAAAAGCGCGCCGCGCCGGCTTCGAACCGGCGCGGCGCGCTTTCATCTTCCAACAATTCGATACGTTACTGCGGGCAGGAACCGGCCGCGCGATAGTCGACCACCTTGACCTTGCCGGCGATGATGTCGGCCCGCGCAGCCATCACGCGTTTTTCGATCTCGGGGGTGACGACCATGCGGTTGTCCTTGTCGAGCACCCAGTCCACGCCGCCTTCCTTGAGGCCTTCGTACGTGATGCCGGACGTGAACTGGCCGTTGCGGGCTTTCATGAAGGCTTCGTAGGCGGCGTTGTCGACGCGCTTGACCATCGACGTCAGCATGGTGCCCGGGTACAGATAGTTCTGGTTCGAGTCGACGCCGATCGCCAGCTTGCCCTTTTCCTTGGCCATCTGCAGGGCGCCCATGCCGGACCCGCCGGCCACGGCGAACACGACGTCGGAACCGCGGTCGAACTGGGCGCGCGCCAGCTCGCCGCCCTTGGCCGGGTCGTTCCAGGCCGCGCTCGTCGTGCCGACCATGTTCTGCAGCACCTGGACCTTCGGATTGACCACTTTCGCGCCCTGCTCGTAGCCGCAGGCGAACGCGCGGATCAAGGGGATGTCCATGCCGCCGACGAAGCTGATCGTCTTGGTCTTCGAGGCCATGGCGGCGGCGACGCCGACGAGATAAGAGCCTTCCTGCTCCTTGAACAGCACGGAATTGACGTTCTTGCCCTGGGCATTGCCGTCGATGATGACGAAGTGCACGTTCGGGTATTCGGCCGCGATCTTTTGCACGGGCTGCGTCTGCGAAAAGCCGATCGAGACGATCAATTGCAGCTTCTTGCGGGCGAGGGCGCGCAGGACCTGCTCGGCCTGGGTATCGTAGTTCGCCTGGGCTTCAAACACCTTGAGGCCGGTTTCCTTCATGAACCGCATCACGCCTTCGGAGGCGGACTGGTTGAAGGACTTGTCGAACTTGCCGCCGGCATCGTAGACGATCGCGAGCTTCGCGCCGGCCATGTCGGCGCTGGCGCTGGCGCTGATGCACAGCGCCGCGATCGTCATACAAATATGCTTGAATTTCATCGATTTGGCTCCTGAATCCCGTATTGTACCGGCGCAACGGCTGTGCTGGGAGGGGGGATTTTCGGAACTATGCATCAGCCCGTTTATTCGTGGCAAATACGATTTTACTTAGTAATTTATATGGCAAAAATATAAATGAGCACAGGTCCAGTCGGTTTCTTGTAGAAAACCACGGGGCTCATTGTTTGGCGAGCGGAAGCGCGGGCGCAACGGGCAGGGCGGCGACGGCTGCCACGGCCACCGCGGCCGGGGCCGTCACGGCCGGGACGACGATGTCGGCAACGGCCGGGGACGGGATCGCGGTCGGGGCGGGGGCGAACTGCGACGTGAGGAAACGGGCGATGCGCGCCTGGGTGTCTTCCAGGTACGGGATGTTCAGGTGGTCCGAATCGGGCACGGTCTCGTCCGCGATCAGCTGGGCCAGCTTGGAAACGAGCTGGTCGGTGTGCGAATGGGGCACGATGTCGTCGCTGGCCGCGCGCAGCACGAAGGTCGGCGCCTTGAGCGTGGGCGCGTACTTGATCGACTCGAAGCGGTGGCGCAGCATGTATTCGATCGGCATCACGCGGAACTTGCGCTTGGCGAGCGCGAGGATCGAGTCGTACGGTGTGATCAGCACGACGGAGTGCACGGGCCGCTCCTTCGCCACCTGCACGGCCACACCGGAACCGAGGCTGCGGCCGACGACGGCGATGCGGCGCGGATCGACGTGATGGTGCGCGGCCATCCAGTCGAACAGCATGCAGGCATCGTCGACCATGTGCGCTTCGGCCGGGTCGCCGTGCGAGTCGCCATAGCCGCGGTAATTCACGGCCAGCACAGCCATGCCAGGAAAGAGCTTGCCGGCATCGCGCACGACCCAGGACACTTCTTCGGAGCGCCCGCCAAAATAAATGACGGCGGGACGCGAGCCGGGCATCGGCGGCGTCATCAGCCAGCCGGACAGCCGCGTGCCGTCCTTGGCGCGCAGCACCACGGGCCGGGTGCGGTGGCCGCTGCTGCGCGGATGCAGCACTTCGCGCTCGACGGTGGGATTGAACACGAGACGGCGCTGGTTCGCGGCGACCGCGGCCGTGAGGCCCAGCCACAGCATGCTGGCAAAGCCAGCCATACCCGCCGCCAGTTTTTTATGTGTGCTCATGTATACAGTCTACCTCTGCCTGCCGGATTATTCTGTGCGCTGCCCATCAAATGCGTCTTCATTATGGTACGGATGCATGAAGAGTAGTTTCGCTGCAACAACCTGTTACAGCGCCGGCGTTGCCGCGGCGGGGACGGCTTTGTTAGGCTGTTTACGAACAGAGAACGCGGAGCGCACATGAGGTGGAAAACGGTCGTGCCGGCGGTTGCCGTGCTGGGCCTGGTCGTCGTGTTGGTGCTGCCGGTGTGGCGACCGGCGCCGCCGGGCACGCCTGCGCCGGCCGCCGTGCCTGCGCAGGCGGCGTCGACGGCGCCCGCGGCAACGGGTGCGACGGGTGCAACGGGGCCGGCATGGTTGTCCGGCCTGGGCGAACTGGCCCCGCTACCCGAGGCGGCCCCACCGGAACCGCTGGCGCGGCGCATCGAGCGCCTGGCCGCGACCGGCGATCCGCAAGACGCGTTTCAGGCCTGGTGGCTGTTGCACTCGTGCGTCGTGCTCGAGCGGACCGGGCACTTGCCCGCGCGCGAAGGCACGGACCGGGAAGCGCTCGCCGACCCCGCACATGCCTGCGCGACCTTGAACGAACGAAGGAAGATGGCTCGCATCGACCACCTCGAGCGCGCCGCGCGCGCGTTTGTTCCCGGCGCGCTGGCGGAACTGGTCGAAGAGGGCCCGTTCGGCGACCCGACCGCCCTCACGACGCGCCCCGACGATCCGCTCGTCAAGGCGTGGAAGGCGCGCGTCAACGGGATGCTGGACGAGCGGGCCGAGCAGGGTTACTGGTCCAGCCTGTACCAGGTGTTCACCGGTTTCTGGTTCGGGCATCCCGCCATCGCGGCCGACCGGCAGAGCGCGCTGGCCTACGGCATGGCGCTGCGCGACATCATGGTCAAGCTGGACGGCGTGCCCGAGCAGCAGGCCATTCCGTTCAACGGTCCCTTCCTCGACGAGATCGGTGCCGGCCTGACGCCCGCCGAGAAAGCCCGTGCCCAGGCGCGCGCCGATGCGATCGTCGCCCGTGCCGCGGACCAGCGCGGACGGAGCGGTTCGACGCCGCGCTGAGGCTGGCCCGGCCGGGGCACGAAGGCATTGCAAATCGAATATCGGTCGAAGAGAAAAAGTAATTGGTCAAGGCTATGTATTTCATTCTACGATGAACGGTTCCGTGATTTGGTTATCGATCACAAATCATTCCCGACGGTCATCGAAAAGAACGAATACATGCGAATCCTGAAATTTGCCGCCGGCCTGGCGATCACGCTGGCGTTCATGTCGAGCGGAGTGCTGCCCTCGGCATGCGCGCAGGCGATCCCGAAAGCCGCCACGCGCGCCATCCCGGTCCGGCCGGAAGGACCCTGCGATCTCTACGCGAAGGCCGGCGCGCCCTGCGTCGCCGCGCACAGCAGCACGCGCGCGCTCTACGCGGCGTACGACGGGCCGCTGTACCAGGTCATGCGCCAGTCGGACGGAAAAACGCTCGACATCGGCGTCGTGCAACCCGCGCGCCTGCCGGTTCCCGATGCCGGCGGTTACGCGAACGCGGCGGCGCAGGACGCGTTTTGCGCCAATACCTATTGCTGGATCACGGTGCTGTACGACCAGTCTGGCAAGCGCAATCACCTGGTGCAGGCGCCGCGCGGCACGTGGACGGGGCCCGCGCTGGGCGGCATGGACAATCTGCCGCTGGCGGACCTGGCGCCGGTCACGGTCATGGGACACAAGGTCTACGGTGTGTATATCGCGCCGGGCATGGGCCTGCGCCTGAACGACACGAAGGGCGTGCCCGTCGATGACCAGGCGGGCGGGCAATATGCCGTCATCAACGGCTATCACTACAATCAGGATTGCTGCTTCGACTACGGCAACGGCGAGATCGACAGCATCGACGACGACAACGGCACGATGGAGGCGATCTATTTCGGCAACGCGACCGGGTGGTATCGTGGCAGCGGACCCGGGCCCTGGGTGATGGCCGACCAGGAAAACAATCTTGTCGGTTGCGTCAACGATGACAAATCGAAGCTGTGCGGCGGCGTGCCCACTCTCGGCGCGCGCTTCATCACCGCCGTCACGAAAGGCAAGCCCGGACATTGGGCGACGCTGGGCGGCGATGCCCGGCGGGGGCAGCTTGCCGTCATGTACGAAGGCCGCCGGATCGATGCGTCGTACGATCCCATGCGCAAGCAGGGCGCCGTCATTCTCGGCAATGGCGGCGACAACAGCGCCGCGTCGCAAGGCACGTTCTACGAAGGTGCGATGACGGCACCGCGCACGTATCCTTCCAACGACACGGACCAGCTGGTCGCGCACAACGTGGCGGCCGCCCGCTACGACGTAGCGACCGTCAGTGTCGGGACCCAATCCGTTGCCGACGCGCCGTCCGGCCTGCACGCCTTCGCGCCGCTGGAATCCCGCGACCTGACGGTCACGTTCACGAATACGACCGGCCACCCCGTCCAGGGCGCCACGCTGTCGATGGCGGTGCCGACGGGCTGGCGCGCCGGCGTGGCCGGCACGGCGCAGGCGGCGAAAATTTTTCCCGATGCGATCGCGCCCGGGGCAAGCGTGCACGCCGTCTTCACGGTCAGGTCCGGCGCCGCCCCGTTCAACGGTGACCTGAATGGCATGGCAACCTGGACGGAACCCGCGAGCCACGCACGACGCACCGCTTCGGCCGTCGCGAAAGTCCGCAACGTCGCGCCCGTGAAGATCAACGAATTCCGCCTGAGCGACGGTGCGAGCAACAACCCGACCAATGCCTTCATCGAGTTGTACAACGCCGGTGCGCAAGCGGTCGATATCTCGAACTGGACCTTCGCCCAGCACGCGGCGCGCGAGGCGCTGTTCTCGGCGGTGAAGATTCCTGCCGCTACCACGCTGGCGCCGCATGGCTTCTATGTACTGGGCCTGTCCGATTCGGGCCTCGTGCTGCCCGCCACGCCTGGCGACACGACCATCCACGTGCGAAATGTCGACGGCATCAAGCCGGGCGACACCGTCGTCGTCGGCAGCGGGCATGACCGGGAAATCCGCAAGGTCGTCCGGGTCGGCACGCCGGCTGGCGAGGCGACACCGCTGTGGCAGCCGCTTCCCGATGGCCCCATCATCACCATCCCGGCCGGCTCCACGAGCGTCCCGGTGACGACCACCGAAGGGTTCGCCGTCGGCGATACGCTGGCCCTCGGCTACGGCACCACGTATCCCGTCGTCGGGCGCGCGACCGAACACTATGAGAAAGTGACCATTACCGGCGTCGGCACGGCGGGCAACCAGGCGTGGCTCGGTCTCGATGCGGCGGCGGGTTCGACCACGATCCAGGTGACGTCGACCAATGGCATCGCGGTCGGCGACAAGATCCGGCTCGACATCGACAGTGTCGATCACGGCATCGATATCGTCACCGTCAGGAACGTGGGCACCGCCGCCCGGCGCACCAGCCTGGCCCGCGATGCCGCTGCCGGCGCCACGACGATCGTCGTGCATGGCGCGTTTGGTTTCCCGGTGAGAAAGAACATCGATTACACCCCCGGAAAAGCCGTGATCGGCGCGCCCGGCAATCTCGAAACCGTCGACATCGTCGGCGTCGCTGGCCAGCCGGGAGCCGATCTCACGCTGACGATTTCGCCGGCACTCGGCAAGCGCCATGCGGCCAGCGAACCGTTCGTTGAGCCGGGCACGGGCCTCGAACTGGCGGCGCCGTTGAAGTACGGCCATGCCGCCAACCTGCCGTTCAGCGTGCGCGGTACCGGCATCAGCTTCAGTCCCGCCACCCGCCATGCGCACTCGAGCAACGAACCCGTGCGCCCGGCCGGCAGCGGGATCGTGCTGGACCGCGCCCTGGCCCGTGCCCACGACACGGATGCCGTGGTGCGGGTGGACACCGTGACCAGCGCGGGATTCCAGGGCAAGCCGGACCAATGGTTTGGCGGCCCCGAATTATCGCGGGAAGCGGGCAGCATGGTGCTGCGCGATGCGGCGGGACATGTGGTCGACAGCCTGAACTACGGCGGCATCGTCGATCCGTGGGCATCCGCTGGCTTTCGCGGGGCCGCCGGCAAGGACGCCACCTGCTACGCGGGCGCGCCTGGCATCCCCGGCGCGCGTGCCGAGCGGCGCGACCTGCCGGGCATCCCGTCCAGCGGCCACCTCGGCCAGATCGATGCGACCCAGGGCAGCACGAGGCGTTATCCGGACGGCCAGGACAGCGATAACGATTGCACGGATTTCGTGACGTCCGACTCGGTCAGGACAGGCGCGGCGGTTGCGGGATCGACGACCGTCAAGGCCGTCACGGTCACGCACGTTTCGCCGGGCCAGACCGTCGTCCTGGATGCGGGCGCCAATGCCGAGACCCTGACGGTCGCAACGGTCGGTTCGCCCGGGATCACCCGTGCGTCGGCACCGGCGGACAAGGGCGCCACCGTCGTCCGCGTCGACGACCCGCGCCAGTTCGCGGTCGGCCAGGCGGTGGTCATCGGCAGCGGCGCAGATGAAGAAAAGGGTGTCGTCGCGGCGGTGGATACGGCGTGGCGGGCAGGCAAGCTGACGCTCGAGGCGCCGCTGGCGCTCGCCCATGATGCCGGAGCCAGCGTGGCGGGCACGGGCATTGCCTTCACCGGCCCGCTCGCCAAATCCCATCCGGCGGGCACGGTGATGACGCCGGCGGGTGAACTTGCGACGCCAGGCGCGGCCAACAGCGGTGTCGGCCGCGGGCCCGGGAAGTGATCGTCGTGCTGGCGTGAGGGGCGGTCTCGTTGCTCGCGGATGACGAGGTCGCGCCGGACCGATTAAGATGTTCAGTATCGTCATTTTGATGGAGACATGCCGTGCACTTCCTGCTGATCTATGACCTGGCGCCCGACTACCTGGAGCGCCGCGGCGAATTCCGCGACGAGCACCTCAAGCTGGCCTGGGCGGCCCAGGAGCGTGGCGAGATCGTCATTGCCGGCGCGCTGGCCGATCCGGCCGACCGGGCCGTGCTGCTGTTCAGCGGCGAATCGTCGGAAGCCGCCGAGCGCTTTGCCCGTGCCGATCCTTACGTCGTCCACGGCCTCGTGCAGCAATGGCACGTGCGGCCGTGGGTCACCGTCGTCGGCAAGGATGCGAGCAATCCCGTTCGCCCGGACTGAATCACTTCGCCGGTGACAGTTTCACGACGAGGTTGTGTGTCGTGAGCGCGATCGAGCGGTCGGGGGCCAGCGTCACGCCGATCGGCCGGTCCAGGCCGCCGGGCAGGGCGCCGAGGACGATGCCGGCGTGGCCGGGCACGCCGGCCACGGTGCTCGTCACGTTGTCCAGGTTGATGCGGCGGATGGTCGAGTTGCCGGTGTCGGCGATGTATAAATCGTTGCCGTCGACCGTGATGCCGCTCGGCGCGCACAGGCGCGAGACGCCCGGGCTGCCGTCGACGGCGTCGCACCGCCCCGCCTGGCCCGCCAGCGTGGATACGATGCCCTTGTCGTTCACCATGCGGATCGTCGAGTTGCCCGTGTCGACGACGTAGACATTGCCCCAGTTGTCGACGCCCACGTCCTGCGGGTCGCAGAACTGCGCCTGCCCGCCGCTGCCGTCGCGGCTGCCGCACACGCCCGGCGTGCCGGCCACGGTCGTCACGTTGCCCGCGGAATCGATGCGGCGCAGCATGTGGTTGCCGGTATCGGCCACCCACAGGTTGCCCTGGCGGTCGAGCGCGATGCCCCGCGGCTTGCAGAAGCGCGCCGTGGCGCCCCGGCCATCCGCGCTGCCGCACGTGCCGTTGCCGGCGATGGTCGTCGTCGTGCCGTCCGGCGCCACGCGGCGGATGACGGCGTTGCCGCTGTCCGTCACGTACAGGTTGCCGTCGGCATCCGCGACGAGCCGGCTCGGGTCGTTGAAGCGGGCCGCCGCGCCGGCCCCGTCCGCATAGCCGACGGCGCCGCGCGTGCCCGCCAGCGTCGTCACGACGCCCCGGGGCGAGATCTTGCGCACGGTGGCGCTGGGGCTTTCGGCCACGTACAGGTTGCCGGCCGCGTCCGCCGCAATGCCCTGCGGCGCGTTGAAGCGCGCGGCGCCGCCGGTGCCGTCCTGCGAGCCCGCGCATTGGCCGCAGATGTCGCCCGCGATCGGGAACAGGCCGGTCGCGCCCTGCGGCCGGTCGGGCCAGCTGGGCCAGTCGGGGTGGTCGGGCCACGGGTGGTCATCCTCGTGATACCAGCTGATCCCGATGCCGACGTCGCCGCCGCATCCGCCCACGCCCAGCAGCAGGCAGGCGGTCAGCAGGAACAGGCGTACTGCGCGTTCGATGGCTGTCATGGCGAAACCCCGGATGGAAACGGGATCGAGCTTACCGCGCACCGTCCGGCGTGCCATGCGTGTGCGCAAAACGCGCCGGCCGCTCATGTGCAGGTCGGGTTCTCGTCGCGTTGATGCGACGGCGTGTCCGCATGCGGCGCACGCGAACGGCGCAGATCACATAGCGCCAACCGATCCGTGAACAGCCGAACGAACGAAACGCTCGGCGGGACCGCTTCGGCCCGGCCGGTCCCGCTCCGAAGCAGGCGGTCAATGATGGCAACATCCCCCACGCGAATCGCGCGTGGGGGACGGATGCGTCATTTCGACTGCTGTACCTTTGCCACCAGCGCCCCCACGACCTGGAGGGTTTCCTGGAACAACTGCTGCTGATCCCGCGTGTGCGTTGCCTCAGCCACCTGTCCTGGCGAGATCACGTACTTGCCGTCGACCACGACGGTCGGCGTGGAATCGATTTTGTAGTTGTTGCTGACGATGCCGGGCAGGCGGTTGAGCATCGTCCTTACGCCGAACGAGTTCCAGGTGTCCATGAACTTGCCCTTGTCGATGCCCGGCAGGCCGTAGGCCACGCCGAGGAGCTCCTGCTCGGTCAACGTCTCCGACCGCTTGCGTCGCACGATGTCGCCCACGGCGTCCAGTATCTTGGCCTGGTACGCTTCGCTCTTCCCCATCGCCTGCAGCGTCAGGAACAGATGCGTTTCGGGATCGTTGGCGCCCTGGTACGGTAAATGGATGCGCTTGAAGATGATGTTGTCGCCCTCCTTCTTGACCCATTGCTCCAGGACGGGTTCCAGCGCGTGGCAGTACGGGCAGTGGTACATGAAGAACTCGATGACTTCGACCTTTTTGCCGGCCGTCTGGCTCGGCTGCGGCACGGGCAGCACCGTGTACTCGGCACCTTGCTTGGGGTCGCTCGGCGACGCAAACGCAGTCGTAACGACCAGGCTGGCGGCGACAATGGCAAAACGCAGGAAGCGCATAAAGATCCTTGTTGAAATGATTGGGTGAAAGAACGCCAGCGGAGTATACCAACGGGCGCGGTGCCTGGCTCGGACAACGCACCGGCCCGCCGGTGACCGCGCCGGCGCGCAGACCCACTGGCCGGCGACCTGGCGCATGCTGCCGTTCAGCCGGTTCCACACGTTGATCACCGAGATCCGCACGACGAGATCCGCACGACGAGGTCCGCGAGCGCGCGTTCGTCGTAGTGGCGGGCCGCTTCGTCCCAGACTGCGTCGGGCACGGGATCGGCGCGGTCGGCCATGCGCGTCACGCATTCGGCCAGGGCCAGCGCCGCGCGCTCGGCGTCGCTGAAGTAAGGCGTGTCGCGCCATGCGGCCACGGCGAACAGGCGCTCGTCGGTCTCGCCGGCGCGCTTCATCATGCGCGGGTGCATGTCGCAGCAGACGCCGCAGCCGTTGATCTGGCTGGCGCGCAGGTGGACCAGGTCGCGCGTCCTGGCCGGCAGGCCGCTGTCCTTGACGGCATTGCCCAGCGCTGCGGAGCGACGTCGCCAACCTGCCCGGCTGGCTGACCACGGTCGTCGCGCGCATCTGCCTGGACACGCTGCGCGCCCGGACCGCCCGTGCCGAAGAACCGATCGATCCCGACTTCGACCTGGCGTCCGACGCCGACCCGGAACACGACATCATGCTGGCCGATGCCGTCGGCGTGGCGATGCTCGTGGTCCTCGATCGCCTGTCGCCATCCGAACGACTGGCTTTCGTGCCGCACGACCTGTTCGACCTGCCGTTCGAGGACATCGCGCCGATCCTGGACAAGTCGCCCGACGCAGCCCGTCAACTGGCCAGCCGTGCGCGCCGGCGCGTGCGCGGCGCGGAAGCCGACCGGGCGACCGCCGACCGCCAGCGGATCATCGAGGCCGAAGGATCGGCATTTATGTTTTTACACAGCCTGGGCCGAACCCGGCCGTTCGGCTCAGCATGGCAGGTTGCCGAGCTGGAAAAGTCGCGGACTGTCACGACAGGCCGCTGCCGACCCGAAGCGGACATCCCCACGCGATCAGTTTCCAATCTCTTTCGTTGGCTTCGGATGAGATTGTCTTGGGCGTATCTGTGCGCGCACCGCGGCGTTCACTGGCGCCCCTGCCACACCCATTTCAGGCCGCGAAGATAGCTTTCGGGCTTGACGGTGCCGTGGTCCGTTCCCTCCACCGTATAGCTCTGCAATTCCAAGCCCTTGTAGCCGTGTGTTCCGATCTGTTTTTCGAATAGTTCGATCGGTCCCCGGAACTGGACGGGTTCGAGCGAACCGGCCGAAATGAACATGCGCGCCTTGAGCGGCCGATTCTGCTTGGCGAATGCTTCCTCCAGCTTGAACAGCGCACCGTTATCCCAGACGACGGCCGGGCTCACGGCGACATACCCGTTGAAGAAATCCGGATCTTTCAACGCGGCGCCCAGCGCAAACAGGCCACCCAGCGAAGCCCCGACGAGGACGCGGTTGGTCTGGTCGGCGCGGTAGGTGGTTTCGATTAGCGGCGCGGCTTCCTTGCGGATGAAGTCGAGGAACTGGTCGCCCTTGCCCGATCCGGCGGCCCCTGCCATCGCCGTGTACGTGTAGTCGTGCATGCGTTCGACGTTGTAGTCGGTGCCGTCGGGATAGGACAAGCCCACCATGATGCACTCGGGCATCATCTTGTCGTAGACAAGGCTGCCGTGCAGGGCGGACATCAGCGGCACGTCCCAGTAGGCATCGAGGAAGTAAAGCACCGGGTATTTCTTGCCCGGACTCCAAGAGTAGCTGTCCGGCAGCATCACGATCAGCTCGTGCGCCTTGCCGGTGATCTTTGATTGCACAGTCACGATTTGGGTGTTCCGTAGCACGACGTGGCGCGGCTCGGGGTCGGCAGCGCAGGCCAGCGTGGTGACTGAAAACGCCAAGGCGAAGGGGAGGAGCCAGTTTCTTATCATCGAGATGTCCTTCATTTCCATACCTTGATGGCCTACCAACCGAAGCCCGTAGGACGAGGTGCCTCGGCTTTGACGCCTTGAGCTTGAAGTCGCGAATGATGCCAATATGCGGCATCAGCGCCGAGCCGCTGCTTCGTCTCGGATCTGGATAAGTTGAATAGTTTGAAGTTGAAGGTTGTTACAGTTCGCATTGATGACCTTAAACGATACAACGTAAGTTCATGACCTCGCCCTACACACACTTAGGACCGCTCGACCACCGTCTGCTTGTGGCCGACCTCGGCCGTTCAAGCCAGCATAGCATCTTGCCGAGCTGGAAAAGTCACGAACGGTCACAACAGGCCGGAACCGACCCGAAGCGGACTGTCAAAAGCTGCGTTAGGACTAACTAACCCGTCATTGAGATGATGCGGAAGAATTATCTGGCGGCAAGCAAAATGGCCAGACAGTCCGAAGGAACAAAACCAATGCAGGTACTAGCAGTAAGTATCCTGCTGGATGCATCTCTTGATGGCTAGAATCCATTAGTAGACTAAAACCTGCTAGTGACGGTACTGCCAAGAGAAGACCGGCGACGACTCGATGCGCTATCCACCCTCCGACCTTCTTCCAAAGTATTCCTACGTAGAGGAAGCCTGAAGCTAGTACACAAGCGACGAATGGTACAGCGAGCAATTCAGACAATGTTGTTACCGTGTCACTCGGCGCGGCGCCTCCTAGGAAGGCTAACGGAACGCTGATAACAATAATGAGGCAACCCATGGTAAGCGACAAAAAGTTGCAAGCTGGCTACAATTACTCGGTCTGGTTTCATTTTTATGAGTGTACAAACTCAACGTCGATCGGAAAGTGACGGACTGCTTGTTGCCGATCTCCGCCGTTCAGTGTACGTCAACTAGCGATCATGGATAGCCGAAGTGAGTCAGCCTAAGGCAGCCGTTGCTCCGGGTGCAAGCAAGGGTTCTGTTCGGCGTTCTTATCCGTGAGTTAAGATTCCGCACGCACCCACAACCGCTGGAGACTCATGCAATCCGCTGTCAACCTGTGGCCGCTGCTCGGCATCGCCGCCGTCGCTGCCGGATTCCTGTTGCGCGCCAATCCGGTGCTCGTCGTGGTCGTGGCTTGCGGGGTGACCGGCTGGGCCGCGCACCTGCCCGTGATGCACCTGCTGGAATCGCTCGGCACCGCGTTCATCAAGACCCGCAACCTGCCGCTGATCCTGCTGCTGCCGCTGGCCGCGATCGGCCTGCTGGAACGGTTCGGCCTCAAGGAGCACGCGCAGGCCAGCATCGCGCGCATCCGTTCGGCCACGACGGGGCGCCTGCTGACGGTGTACCTGCTGGCGCGCGAAATCGCCGCCGCGTTCGGCCTGACGAGCCTGGGCGGCCATCCGAACATGGTGCGCCCCCTCGTCGCGCCGATGGCCGAAGCGGCGGCCGAAGCGCGCCACGGGCACTTGCCGGAACCGCTGCTCCAGCACATCCGCGCGATGAGCGCGGCCACGGACAACGTCGGCCTGTTCTTCGGCGAGGACGTGTTCGTCGCGTTCGGCGCCATCGTGCTGATGCAGACCATCCTCAAGGCCGAGGGCCTCGACGTCGATCCGATCCGGATGGCGCTGTGGGGCATCCCGACCGCGGTGACGGCCTTCGTCATCCACGCCTGGAACCTGCGCCGGCTCGACGCGCGCATCCGCCGCGAGGCGGTGCGCGAGGTTGCCCCGTGATCGTCTCGCTCGACTTTTTCTATGTGCTGGTCGGCCTGCTGTTCGCGGCGACGGCCGTCATGACCGTGCGCGACGCGACCAATCCGCGCCGCTTCACGACGGCGCTGTTCTGGGGCCTGTATGCGCTCGTCTACCTGCTGGGCGAGCGCCTGCCGCCGGCCGCGGCGGGCGTGCTGATGATCGCGATGGCCCTCATCGCCGGCTGCGGCCTCGTGCGCCCCGGCAGGGCAAGCGTCCTGCCGGAAGAGGCCAGGTTATCCAGCGCGGCGCGGCTGGGCAACCGGCTGCTCGTGCCGGCGCTGGCGATTCCCGTCGTGACGATGTTCGGTTCCGTCGTGCTCAAGGACGTCCACGTCGGCCTCGCTGTCCTGCTGGACCCCAAGAACCTGACGCTCGTGAGCATGGGCTGCGGCAGTATCGTCGCGCTGGCGCTCGCGTGCGCGCTCACGCGCGCGACGCCGCTGCAGGGCGTGCGCGAGGCGCGCCGGCTGATCGACGCGATGAGCTGGGCCGTCGTGCTGCCGCACATGCTGGCCGTGCTCGGGCTGCTGTTTGCCGAGGCGGGCGTGGGCAAGGCCGTGGCCCACGTCGTGACGAGTTATCTGCCGCTCGATTCGCGCCTGCTGGCCTGCGCCGCGTTCTGCGTGGGCATGGCATTATTTACCGTCGTGATGGGCAACGGCTTCGCCGCGTTCCCCGTCATCGCGGGCGGCATCGGGATTCCCGTCCTGGTCGGGGTGTACCGTGCGAATCCGGCCGTGATGGCGGCGATCGGCATGTTCAGTGCCTATTGCGGCACGCTGATGACGCCGATGGCGGCGAATTTCAATATCGTGCCGGCGGCGCTGCTCGACCTGCCCGATAAAAATGCCGTGATCAAGGCCCAGTTGCCGACCGCGCTGCCGCTGCTGGGCGCGAATATCGTTTTGCTGTACTTCCTGATGTATCGATGAGGCGACCATGACCGCACCCACCCCCCAAGCTTCCGCCAAGACCGTCCTGCTGACCGGGTTCGAACCCTTCAACGGCGCCACCATCAACCCGTCGTGGGAAGCCGTGCGCGCGCTGGACGGCTGGTCCGGGCCGGGCTTTTCCGTCGTCGCGCGCCAGCTGCCGTGCGTGTTCGGCAGCGCGCGCGACGTCCTGCGCGACGCCGTCGCCGGGGTCAAGCCCGACATCGTGATCGCCGTCGGCCAGGCCGGCGGCCGCTCCGAGATTTCGCTGGAGCGCGTGGCCATCAACGTCGACGACGCATCCATCCGCGACAACGCAGGCAGCCAGCCCGTCGACACGCCCATCGTGGCGGACGGGCCGGCCGCGTATTTCAGCACGCTGCCCGTCAAGGCCATCGTGAAAGCGCTGCGCCTGCGCGGCTTTCCGGCCGGCGTGTCGCAGACGGCCGGCACCTTCGTGTGCAACCACGTGTTCTATGGGCTGATGCACGCCGCGGTGGGACAGCCGCTGAAGGCCGGCTTCGTCCACGTGCCGTTCCTGCCGGAGCAGGCCGCGGACCGGCCGGAGCGGCCGCCGTCGATGGCGCTGCGCGATATCGTCGATGCGCTGCGCATCGCGGTCGAGGTGGCGGTGGTCACGGACGCCGATACGCAAGAGGCGGGCGGCGCGACGCATTGACACCGCGGGTCACGGGACGGCGCGCGCCACGTCCTCGATCACGTCCATCAACCAGTGCAATGCCGCGTCGTCGTCGCGCCGTGCATGCCACCCCATCGAGACGGTGAAGCGTTCCAGCGTGACGGGCACCGCGCTCGACGCCAGCAGGCCCGCCGCGGCCCAGCGGTCGGCCAGCACCTCCGGGACCGTCGCCACGATGGCGCTCGCACCGAGCACGCCGGGCACCGACGAGAAGCGCGGTGTCGTATAGCGCACGTCGCGGCGCAGCCCGAGCCCGGCCAGCACCGCGTCGGTCGGGCCCTCGACGGCGCCCCTGTAGCTCACCAGCAGGTGCGGCACCGCGACGTACTGCGCCAGCGTCACGTCGCCCTTGAACGGCAACTGGCGCGGGTCGTAGACGCAGCGGAATCCCATCTCGCGCAGCGTCCGCTGGTGCTGCCAGCGCGGGCCGGGACGCATGGACGCCACGCCGAGTTCGATCTCGTCCTTGTCCAGCATGTCGCTGATGGCGAACGGATTGCTTTCCTTGAGCACGATGCGCACGCGCGGTGCCAGCCGGCGCACGCGTGCGAGCAGGGCGGGCACCAGCCAGTGCTCGACCCAGTCCGGCATGCCGACGACGAACAGCCGCTCGGCGCTGGCCGGGTCGAAGGCCGGCGGTACGGCGATCGCCTTTTGCAGCATCGTCACGGCCGGCGTGATGGCGGCTTCCAGTTCGAGTGCACGCGGCGTCGGTTCCATGCCGCGCGTGCCGCGCACGAGCAACTCGTCGCCGAACAGCTGGCGCAGGCGCGCCAGCGCGCCGCTGACGGCCGGCTGGCCGAGGAACAGTTTGTGGGCGGCGGCAGACACGCTGCGCTCGCGCATCAGCACGAGGAACGTCACCATGAGATTCAGGTCGACGCCTCTGAAATCATTTTCACTGATTCCCATAATCTTGATAATCGATTTGATTGATGTAGTGCGCTATTGGATCATGGATGCATCGTTCAACGCCAGAGGAGTCCACCATGACCAAGCTTTCGCAAATCCTGCCACCCCTGTTCCTGACCGCCTCGGCGCTGCTGGCAACGCCTGCCTGGCTGCCGGCGGCGCACGCTGCCGCGCCCCAGGTGCGCACCCAGGCGCCGGGTTTTTATCGTGTCCTGCTCGGCGACGTCGAGATCACCGCGCTGTCGGACGGCACCGTGACCATCCCGCTCGACAAGCTGTTGACGGGCACCGGCGCGGCCCACGTGAAAGACGTCCTGGCCAGCCACCATCTCGGCACGCAGGTCGAGACGTCGATCAACGCATTCCTCGTCAACACCGGCGAGCGGCTGGTGCTCATCGACACCGGAGCCGGCACCAGCTTCGGGGCGCACGGCGGCCACCTGGCGGACAGCATCCGCGCCGCCGGCTACCGGCCGGAAGACGTCGACACCGTGCTGCTCACGCACATCCACGGCGATCACTCGAACGGCCTGACGGTCGACGGCAAGGCCGTGCTGCCCAATGCGGAAGTGGTCGTGGCGAAGCACGATGCCGACGCCTGGCTCGATCCGGCCAACCGCACCAGGGTGCGTCCGGAAAGCGTCCACGTCATCGACGAGGCGTTGGCGGCGTTCGCGCCTTACCGGCAAGCGGGCCGGGTCCGGACCTTCGACGGTCCCGGCGAGGTGGTGCCCGGCATCCGGGCGGTGCCGGCACCGGGGCATACGCCGGGCCATACCATGTACGAATTGACGGCCGGCGGCCAGACGATCCGCTTCGTGGGCGACACGCTGCATGCGAAGGACGTGCAGATGGCTGAACCGCAGGTGACGATCCAGTTCGACGAAGACCCGAACGCGGCGCGGCGCCAGCGCGCCGCCGTGTTCGCGGATGCGGCCGCGCGCGGGGTCATCGTGGCCGCGGCCCACGCGCCGTTCCCCGGCCTGGGCTACATCGAGCGCAGCGGCAGCGGCTATGCGTGGGCGCCGCTGAACTACAGTTCCCTGCGCTAGCGCCTTACTCGCCCGCGGGATTCAGGATCTTGAGGAACGCCCGCACCACCGGCGCATCGTCCTGCGTCGGATAGGTGATGTACAGATTGGCCGACGGCGGGTTCGTGCGCACCGGCAGGAAGCGCACGCCCGGCCAGCCGATGCGGCTCGTCGTCGACGGCATCAGCGCCACGCCCAGTCCCGCGCCGACCATCGCCAGCAGGGTCTGCGGCTCGGCGGCCTCCTGGAAGATCGTCGGCTGGAAGCCCGCGTTGACGCAGCACTGGATCAGGTAGCGCGGTTCGGCCGATTGGTCCAGGTGCAGGGTCAGCATGGGTTCGTGCGCGATGTCCATCAACTCGATGGCGTCCTGCTGCGCCAGCGGGTGCTGCGCGTTCATGGCCACGCACACTTCCTCGCGGAAGCACAGTTCCTGGCGCAGGCCGGCGTTCCTCAGCACGTCTTCGTCGATCCTGGGCTCGCGCCAGAAACCGACGTCGATCTGGCGCCCGCGCAGCGCGTCCCACTGGTCGTTCGGCCCCAGTTCGTGGATGGTCCACGTCACGCGCGGGAACTGGCTCTGGAACTGTTCCAGCAGGCCCGGGATCGGCCCCCACATCGCCGAGCCGACGATGCCCACGCGCAGGCGGCCCACCTCGCCGCGGTCGATCTGGCGGATCGTGTCGATGGTCATGCGCATGCGGCCCAGCAGGTCGGCCGCCTCCTGCATCAGCGCCTTGCCGGCGACGGTCAATTCGAAGCTGCGCGTCGTGCGCGCGAACAGGCGCACCCCGAGCTCGCTCTCCAGCTTCATGATCTGCTGCGACAGTGGCGGCTGCGATATGTGCAGGCGTTCGGCGGCGCGGCTGAAGCTTTTTTCTTCGGCCACCGCCAGGAAGTATTTCAGTTGCTTCAGGTCGATCGACATAGGGCCTCGCTCGTCGTCAGGCGCGTGCCGTGGCGTGCAGCGCCACCGCCAGGCGGGCGCCGGCGAGGGCGTTGTTCTTCACCAGCGCGATGTTGGTGGCGAGGCTGCGGCCGCCCGTCAGGTCCTTGATGCGGGCCAGCAGGAACGGCGTCACGGCCTTGCCTTTCACGCCTTGCGCGCTTGCCTCGCCCAGCGCCTGGGCGATGATGCCGTCGATCTCGTCGTTGCGCATTGCGGATTCCGCCGGCACCGGATTGCTGACGACGACGCCGCCCGTGAGCCCCAACTGCCACTTGGTGCGGATGAAGCGGGCCTGCTGCTCCGGCGTGTCGAGCTGGAAGTCGGCGTCGAAACCGGAGTCGCGCGTGAAGAACGCGGGAAAGCCCGGCTGGCCGACGCTGACCACCGGCACGCCGTGCGTCTCCAGGTATTCCAGCGTGAGGCCGATGTCGAGGATGGATTTCACGCCCGCGCACACGACGGCGACGTTGGTGCGCGCCAGTTCCTGCAGGTCGGCGGAGATGTCGAAGCTCGTCTCCGCGCCGCGGTGCACGCCGCCGATGCCGCCCGTGACGAACACCTCGATGCCGGCCAGCGCCGCGCAGATCATCGTGGCGGCGACCGTCGTCGCGCCCAGCTTTTTCTCGGCCAGCACGTAGGCCAGGTCGCGCCGGCTCACCTTCAGCGCGTCCGGCGCATTGCCCAGCCGTTCGAGCTGGCTGTCGGCCAGGCCCACGCAAATTTTGCCGTCGATGAGGGCGATGGTTGCCGGTGTCGCGCCGGCGTCGCGGATCACCTGCTCGACCTCGCGCGCCGTCTGCACGTTCTGCGGATACGGCATGCCGTGCGAGATGATCGTCGATTCGAGCGCGACGACGGGCTTGCCGGCCGCGCGCGCGGCCTGCACTTCGGGGGAAAACTGGAGGAAGGCTTGCATGTTCAGTCCTGTGGAAGCGGATGTTCGGTTGAAACGGCGGCGAGGCTGTCCGGCCCCAGGCCGGGGTGCACGGTCTCGGGCACGCCCAGCGTGAGGGCCGACAGATGCAGCCCGCGCCGGCAGGCCAGCACGAGGTCGTCGGCACCGTCGTCCTGCACGAGCGACCAGCAGACGGCCGCGGCGAACGCGTCGCCGGCGCCGGTCACGTCCACGACGTCGGCAGGGGCGGCGGGCAGGTCGACGATCCGCTCGCCCGCGGTGGCGAGGACGCCGCGCGCGCCGCGCGTGACGACGAGGTCGCGCGCGCCCTGGGCCCGTACCTCGCGCATCGCCTGTGCGATCGCGGCATCGTCCGCGAGCGGACGCCCGACCCGGGCCGCCAGCTCGCCGGCGTTCAGGATCAGGAGGCGCACGCCGGACAGGTCCGCGGGCAGGCGCGCCATCTTCGGTTCGGACACGGCCACCAGCACGAGCGGCGTGGCGTGGCGGCGGGCCTGGACGGCGAGGGCGGCGACGGTGTCCCGCGGCAGGTTCAGGTCGGCCACGACGAGGGCGGCGCCCGCGAGCTGCGCCTGGCGCGCGTCGACGAAGGCGGGAGCCAGGCGGTCGTACAACGCCATGTCGGCCAGCGCGACGACCATCTCGCCGTCGCGGTCCAGCACGGCCGTGTACGTGCCGCTGCAGCAGCCGGACAGGCGCAGGGCGCCGCGCACGTCGATGCCGAGATCCTCGGCGTGGGCGAGCAGGGCAGTGCCGGAAGTGTCGGCGCCGATGGCCGTCAGCAGCGCGACCGTCGTGCCCAGCCGCGCGAGGTTCTCGGCGATGTTGCGCGCCACGCCGCCGAACGATTCGCTCTGGCTGGCCGGGTTCGAGGTGCCCAGCGCGAGGGCGCCGGTCGAGCGCAGCTTGCGGTCGAGGTTCGCCGCGCCCACGCACACGACGGGGCGGTGGTCCGGCAGCACGTAGGCGCGCCCGAGCAGCCTGCGCTCGCGGATCAGGCCCGCGATATAGCCGGCGACGGCCGAGCGCGACAGGCCCAGCTCGTTGGCGAGCTCTTGCTGCGAAATGAACGGGTTCGCGCGGATGGCCTCGTACAGCTGTTGTTTCTTGGACGATTCGGTCACGATGGAAAATGGGTTAAACTTTTGTTTTTAATCTTAAACATATGTTTGGTCGAGGTCAACGTGCATGCGGAAAGTCTAGCGCGAATTTATTCTGCGAAGATATAAATCGAACAGAAAAATGGTATTTGCCAACACAATCGACATTCATGCATAGTTGCCACATTTCGGTGCAGCCGCCGGCCCAATTCTCGATCAGAGCGCGACAATGACTACTCACTCCTTCAGCAACACTCCCTTCGAAGCCGCCGACGTCATCCGCGCCCGCAAGCCGGGCTTCACGCCGCGCGTGGCCCTGATCCTCGGTTCCGGCCTCGGCGTGCTGGCCGAGCAGATGACGGATGCGGTCGCGATCAGCTATGCCGACCTGCCGGGCTTCCCGATCAGCACCGTGCACGGCCACGCGGGCGAGCTGGTACTGGGTACGCTGGCCGGCGTCCCGGTCGCGTGCATGAAGGGCCGCGGCCACTTCTACGAAGGATATGGACCGGGCGTGATGACGTCGGCCGTGCGCACGTTCAAACTGATCGGCTGCGAACTGCTGTTCGTGACGAATGCCGCGGGCTCGCTGCGTGCCGAAGTGGACGCCGGCAGCGTCGTCGTGCTGACCGACCATATCAACCTGCTGCCGGGCAGCCCGATGGCCGGCCCGAACGACGAACGCTTCGGCCCGCGCTTCTTCAGCATGGCCAACGCGTACGACGCCGGCATGCGCGACCTGGTCAAGGCCACGGCGGCCGAGAAGAACATCACGCTGAACGAAGGCGTGTACCTGGCCTGCCCGGGCCCGAACTTCGAGACGGCCGCCGAAATCCGCGCGTTCAAGGCGCTGGGCGCGGACGTCGTCGGCATGTCCGTCGTGCCGGAAGTGATCGCGGCGCGCCACTGCGGCCTGAAGGTCGCGGGCATGTCCGCCATCACCAACCTGGCCGAGGGCCTGACCCCGTTCCCGCTGTCGCACGAGCAGACGCTGAAGTATGCTGCGATTGCGGCCACGGATATGGTCGCGCTGATCCACGGGTTTATCGAACGACTGGGACAAACGGCTCAATAAACACGTCGTCCCCGCGCAGGCGGGGACCCAAGTACCGCATGCGTTCCGATAACGCGTGCAAATTGGACCCCCGCCTGCGCGGGGGCGACGGGACAAGGGATAACTTTATGTCACGCGCATTCATCCTCCTGCTGGACTCCTTCGGCCTCGGTGCCTTGCCCGATGCCGACAAATACGGCGACGCGGGCGCCAACACCCTCGGCCACATCGCGAAGTGGGCGCTCGATGCGGGCAAGCCGATGGCGCTGCCGAACCTCGAAGCGATCGGCCTCGGCGCCGCCGCGCACAAGGCGAGCGGCGCATGGCCGGCCGGCTTCGACAAGCGCGACGGCTTCACCGGCGCGTGGAGCGTCGCGCGCGAGCGCTCGACGGGCAAGGACACGCAGAGCGGCCACTGGGAAATCGCCGGCGTGCCCGTGCTGTTCGACTGGGGCTACTTCCCGAAGACCGTCCCCACGTTCCCGCAAGCGCTGACCGACAAGCTGGCCGGGATGACGAACGTGCCGGGCTGGCTGGGCAACTGCCACGCATCCGGCACGACCATCATCACGGAACTGGGCGACGAACACGTCGCGACGGGCAAGCCGATCATCTATACGTCGGCCGACTCGGTGATGCAGATCGCCGCGCACGAGGAACACTTCGGCCTGGAGCGCTTGTACGCCGTGTGCGAAGCCGCGTACGAACTGGTCAAGCCGTACAATATCGGCCGCGTGATCGCGCGTCCGTTCACGGGCGCCAACGGCAACTACAAGCGCACGAGCAACCGCCACGACTACGCCGTGCCGCCCGTCGCGCCCACGTTGCTCGATCACGTGAAGGATGCCGGCGGCGAGGTGATCGCGCTGGGCAAGATCAGCGACATCTTCGCGGGCCAGGGCGTCACGCAACTGATCAAGGGCGCGGACAACATGGCGTTGTTCGACCGCCTGCTGGAAGTGGTCGATACCGCGCCCGATAAATCGCTCACGTTCGTGAACTTCGTCGACTTCGACATGCACTTCGGCCACCGCCGCGACGTCGCCGGTTATGCGAACGCGCTGCACGAGCTGGATGCTCGCCTGCCGGACTTCGTCGCCAGGCTGAAAGAGGGCGACCTCGTCGTCATCACGGCGGACCACGGCTGCGACCCGACGTGGCCCGGCTCCGACCACACGCGCGAACACATCCCGATGCTGTTCTTCGGCCCGGCCGCGCCCGCGCGCGAGCTGCCCGTGTCCGACACGTTCGCCGACATCGGCGCCACGCTGGCGCACCACCTCGGCGTCCAACCCCTTGCCAACGGAACCGCTTTGCTATGAGCCCGAACCTGGATTTTCAACGTAACACGGCCATCGAGCTGGACCTGGGCTGGATCAACCACCTGAAGGTCAACCGCAACGCCGCCGACCGCCGCGCCGCCAGCCTGGCGAACCGCCGCACGGTCAAGAAGGAGTACCAGGCCGCGTGGCTGATCCGCGCCATCGAGTGCATCGACCTGACCACGCTGTCGGGCGACGACACGCCGGGCCGCGTCGAGCGCCTGTGCCGCAAGGCCATGCGCCCGCTGCGCGCGGACCTGATGCAGGCACTGGGCCTCGACAACCTGACGACAGGCGCCGTGTGCGTGTACCACGAGATGATCCAGCCGGCCGTGCACGTGCTGCAGGGCCGCCTGCCGATCGCCGCGGTGTCGACCGCGTTCCCGGCCGGCCTCTCCAGCCTGGAAACGAAGATCCGCGAGATCGAACTGTCCGTGGCCGCCGGCGCCACCGAGATCGACATCGTGATCACGCGCCAGCACGTCCTGACCGGGAACTGGCAGGCGCTGTACGACGAGATGCTCGCCTACCGCCAGGCGTGCGGCGAGGCGCACGTGAAGGCGATCCTCGCGACGGGCGATCTCGTCACCTTAGAGAACGTAGCAAAAGCATCGTGGGTCTGCATGATGGCAGGCGCCGATTTCATCAAGACATCGACCGGCAAGGAAGGTGTGAATGCGACCATTCCCGTGTCGCTGGTGATGGTACGCGCGATCCGCGAGTACTACGAACGCACCGGCTACAAGGTCGGCTACAAGCCGGCCGGGGGTGTGTCCTCCGCCAAGACGGCACTCCAATACCTGACCGTGATGAAGGAAGAGCTGGGCAACGAATGGCTGCAGCCGCACCTGTTCCGCATCGGCGCATCGAGCCTGCTGACCGACATCGAGCGCCAGCTCGAACATTACGTCACCGGCAGCTACTCGGCGGCCCATCGCCACGCGCAACCTTGAACCGACAACGGATGATTCGCCATGCCCACAATTAAAGAGATTCTTCAGACCATGGATTACGGCCCCGCACCCGAGAGCACCAAGGAAGCGCAAGCGTGGCTGGAGTCGCATGGCCGCCGTTTCGGCCTGTTCGTCGACGGCGCCTGGACGGACGCGAACGAGACCTTCGGCTCGTTCAACCCCGCCGACGGCAGCGAGCTGGCGCAGGTGACGCAGGCCGCACAGGCCGACGTGGACCGCGCCGTCGATGCCGCGCGCCGCGCGCAGCCGGGCTGGGTCGCCATGGGCGGCCACGGCCGCGCGAAGGTGCTGTACGCGCTGGCGCGCCTGCTGCAGAAGCATGCGCGCCTGTTCGCCGTGCTGGAAACCCTGGACAACGGCAAGACCATCCGCGAGACGCGCGACGCCGACCTGCCGCTGGCCGCCCGCCACTTTTATCACCACGCCGGCTGGGCCCAGCTGCAATCGGAAGAATTCGCGGACTACCGCGCCGTCGGCGTCGTGGGCCAGATCGTGCCGTGGAACTTCCCGCTCCTGATGCTGGCATGGAAGATCGCACCCGCGCTCGCCGCCGGCAATACCGTCGTGTTCAAGCCGGCCGAGTTCACGTCCTTGACCGCGCTGCTGTTCGCCGAGATCTGCCAGCAGGCCGGCGTGCCGGCGGGCGTCGTCAACATCGTCACGGGCGATGGCCGCGTGGGCGAGGCGATCGTCAACCATCCGGGCATCGACAAGCTCGCGTTCACCGGTTCGACGGAAGTCGGCCGCATCATCCGCAAGGCCACGGCCGGCACGGGCAAGAAACTGTCGCTGGAACTGGGCGGCAAGTCGCCGTTCATCGTGTTCGACGACGCCGACCTCGATGCGGCCGTCGAAGGCCTCGTCGATTCGATCTGGTTCAACCAGGGCCAGGTCTGCTGCGCCGGTTCGCGCCTGCTCGTGCAGGAAACCGTCTACCCGCGCTTCATCGACAAGGTCAAGGCGCGCATGCGCAACCTGCGCGTCGGCTCGCCGCTGGACAAATCGAACGACATCGGGGCGCTGGTCGACCCGGTGCAGCAGCAGCGCATCCACGGCCTCGTCGAATCCGCGCGCGCCGAAGGCTGCGAGATCTGGCAGCCGGAAGCCGAGACGCCGCAAGCCGGCGCATGGTATCTGCCGACCCTGATCACGGGCGCGTCGACGTCCGCCGTCGTCGCGCAGACGGAGATCTTCGGACCGGTGCTCGTCGCGTCGAGCTTCCGCACGCCGGGCGAGGCCGTGCAGCTCGCGAACAATACCGTGTACGGCCTCGCGGCCTGCGTGTGGAGCGAATCGATCAGCCTCGCGCTCGACGTCGCCCCGCAGATCAAGGCCGGCGTCGTGTGGATCAACACGGCGAACCAGTTCGATGCCGCGTGCGGCTTCGGCGGCTACAAGGAATCGGGCTTCGGCCGCGAGGGCGGCAAAGAGGGCATGTACGAGTACCTGATGCCGCTGGCGGAAGATGCCCGTCCCGCGGCACCGGTCCTCGCCGCTCAGTTGAAGCAAACTGGGAAAGTGAAGCTGGCCGCCGGCGACAGCCCGTTCGCCGTCGACCGCACCGCCAAGCTGTACATCGGCGGCAAGCAGGCGCGCCCGGACGGCGCGTACAGCCGCGCGATCGCGGGCGCGAACGGCGAGTTCCTGGCCGACGTGGGCGAGGGCAACCGCAAGGACATCCGCAACGCCGTGGAAAGCGCGCACAAGGCGGCCGGCTGGTCGAAGGCCACTGCGCACAACCGCGCGCAGGTGCTGTACTACATCGCCGAAAACCTGGCCGTGCGGGCCGACGAATTTGCCGCGCGCATCACCGCGCAGACGGGCGCCAAGGATGCCGCGCGCGAAGTGCAGGCATCGATCGAGCGCCTGTTCTACTGGGCCGCATGGGCCGACAAATACGACGGCCAGGCGCACCAGCCGCCGATGCACGGCATTACCGTCGCGCTGAACGAACCGGTGGGTGTGATCGGCATCGTGTGCCCGAACGAGAACCCGCTGCTGGGTTTCATCTCGCTCGTCGCGCCGGCGCTGGCGCTGGGCAACCGCGTGATCGCGGTGCCGTCGGAAGCGCATCCGCTCTCGAGCACGGACCTGTACCAGGTGCTGGACACGTCCGACCTGCCGGGCGGCGCGCTGAACATCGTCACCGGCAGCCACGACGAACTGGCGCGCACGCTGGCGTCGCACTTCGACGTGGATGCCGTGTGGCGCCACGACGGGTCGGCGGACGGCTGCGCGGAAGTGGAGCGCCTGGCGGCGGAATCGCTGAAGCGCACGTGGACGGGCGGCGCGAAAGGGCGCGACTGGTTCGATGCGAAGCAGGCATGCGGGCGGACGGTGCTGCAGCATGCGAGCCAGGTGAAGAACGTGTGGATTCCGTACGGCGTTTAAAGCCTGGAACCCCAAAATCCCGTCGTTCCCGCGCAGGCGGGAATCCAAGTTTTGCGCGCTGAGCCAGCGTAAATTGGGTTCCCGCCTCCGCGGGAACGACGTTTTGAAGACAGCATTTGAATCGGGATAAACTATGTTCCTCCCCCAGGAAATCGTCCGCAAAAAACGCGACGGCGGCACCTTGACCCCGGAAGAGATCCGCTTCTTCGTGCGCGGCATCCCCGACGGCAGCGTCACCGAAGGCCAGATCGCCGCGCTCGCGATGGCCGTCTACTTCAACGACATGACGATGATTGAACGTGTCGCCTTCACGCTCGCGATGCGCGATTCCGGCCAGGTGATGGAGTGGAAGTCGCTGAACCTGCCCGGCCCCGTCGTCGACAAGCACTCGACGGGCGGCGTCGGCGACGTCGTCTCGCTGATGCTCGGCCCGATGGTCGCCGCGTGCGGCGGCTTCGTGCCGATGATATCCGGCCGCGGCCTCGGCCACACGGGCGGCACGCTCGATAAATTCGATTCGATCCCCGGCTACTGCACCGTGCCGGATCCGGAACTGTTCCGCAAGATCGTCAAGGACGTGGGCGTCGCCATCATCGGCCAGACCGCACAGCTGGCGCCGGCCGACAAGCGTTTCTACAGCATCCGCGACACGACGGCGACCGTGGAATCCGTCGCCATGATCACCGGCTCGATCCTGTCGAAGAAGCTGGCGGCGGGCCTGGATGCTCTCGTCATGGACGTCAAGGCCGGGAGCGGCGCGTTCATGCCGACCTACGAAAAATCCGTCGAGCTGGCAGAATCCATCGTCCACGTCGGCAACGGCGCCGGCACGCGCACGTCCGCGATCCTGACCGGCATGAACGAGTCGCTGTGCCCGGCGGCGGGCAATGCCGTCGAGGTGCGCGTCGCGATCGACTACCTGACCGGCAAATCGCGTCCCGCGCGCCTGCACGAGGTGACGATGGCGCTGTGCGCCGAGATGCTCGTCATTTCCGGGCTCGCGGCCAGCGACACCGAAGCGCGCGCAAAACTGCAGCAGGCGCTCGATTCGGGCGAGGCGGCCGAGCGCTTCGCGCGCATGGTGGCCGCGCTGGGCGGCCCGGCCGACCTGATGGACAATCCGGATGCGCACCTGGCGACAGCACCGATCGTCGTGCCCGTGCCCGCGCTGGAAGGCGGCTACGCGTCCGCGACGGATTGCCGCGGCCTGGGCCTGGCCGTCGTCGGACTGGGCGGCGGCCGCATCCGGCCGCAGGACCCGATCGACTTCGCCGTCGGCCTGACGGACCTCGTCGAGCTGGGCACGTGGATCGACGCCGGCCAGCCGCTCGCGCTCGTGCACGCACGCACGCAGGACGCCGCCGAACGCGCCGTGCGCGAAGTGCAGGCGGCATACCGCATCGCGGCCGAACGGCCGGCGGCGCAGCCGATGATCTACAAGACGATTCGGCCTTAAGACGACAACATCAACCGTCGCTCCCGCGGAGGCGGGAGCCTGATCTTGCTTGCGTTTCGATAGTGCTGGCAGAACTTGGGTCCCCGCCTTCGCGGGGACGACGCTCCGGGGAGCTACCCATGAAATACGAAAAACTGATCGACGAAGCCCGCGCCGCGCGCGAACTGGCCTACACGCCTTACTCGCGCTTCAAGGTGGGCGCCGCGCTCGAAACCAGGGATGGCCGTGTGTTCCGCGGTTGTAACGTCGAGAACGCGTCCTACGGCCTGTGCAACTGCGCGGAGCGCACGGCGTTCTTCTCGGCCATCGCCCACGGCTATGCGCCGGGCGACTTCGCGGCGCTGGCCGTGATCGGCGACACGGACGGCCCCATCGCCCCGTGCGGCGCCTGCCGCCAGGTGATCCTGGAACTGGGCGGCAACGACCTCCCCATCGTGCTCACGAACCTCAAGGGCGACGTGCTGGAAACGACGGCCGCCGCGCAATTGCCGAACGCGTTCGGCGGCTGGGACCTGAAGCAGTGAGCCTGGCGGGCGATTCAGCGCCCGTTAAGCCAACCGGATTCGGATGCTGGCAAACTTGAATTCAGGGACACGCCCACAACATGTGGGCTATCCGGTCATTCAAAGGAGCAGACGTCATGAGCCCGCAAGATTCGCAGATGTTGAACGATTTCCTGAACCAGCTGGTCCAGGCACATGGCATCCAGAAGGACCCTGAAGCGGATGCCCTGATCCAGCGCGCGGTCGCCCAGCAGCCGGACGCCGCCTATCTGCTGGTGCAGCGCGCCTTGCTGCTCGACCAGGCGCTGAAGAATGCCAAACAGCGCGTCGCCGGCCTGGAGAGCCGGCTGGACCAGCAGCATTCCGGCCAGCAAGGTAGCGGCGAATTCCTCGACGCCAATTCCTGGGGCAATAGCGGCAGGACGCAACCGGCCCAGTCCTACCAGCGCGACACCCAGCAGCCTTATCAATCCCAGCCGCAATATCAACCGCAGTATCAGCCGCAATATCAGCCGCAGTACCAGTCGGCGCCGTCGTCCGGCTTCTTGCGGGGCGGTTTCGGCGGCACGCTGGGCTCGATCGCGGCGACGGCGGCGGGCGTGGCGGCCGGCGGCTTCCTGTTCCAGGGCCTGGAAAACATGTTTGGCCACCACGGCGGCGGCAACCGCCTGCTGGACAGCGACGATCCATCCAACAACCTTTTCAACGACCAGTCCGGCAGTTCGCTGGCCGACCAGGCGGGCGTCGGTGATGTCGACCGGGTGCTGGACAATGGCACGTCGTCCGAAGGATTGTTCGACAGCAGCGTCGACAATGGCAGCCTGGACGGTGGACAGGGGTTCTTCGACGGGGATGGATCGGACGAAGGGTTGTTCAGCTGAGCTCGGTTGCCGGCACGGGCACTCACGCCGCGCCCGCGCAAATTACGTCGCACCCGCGCAAAATACGTCGCACCCGCGCAAAATTACGTCGCCCCCGCGCAAAATTACGTCGCCCCCGCGCAGGCGGGGGCCCAAGTTCAGCGTCCCGACTGCTCGAGCAAATTGGGTTCCCGCCTGCGCGGGAACGACGCCCTTGACCGCCGGCACAGGCGCTGACGCCGCGTCCGCGCCAGCTACGTCGCCTCGCCAACCCCGTCGCCCCCGCGCAGGCGGGGGCCCAAGTTCAGCGTCCTGACTGCTCGAGCAAATTGGGTTCCCGCCTGCGCGGGAACGACGCCCTTGACCGCCGGCACAGGCGCTGACGCCGTGTCCGCGCCAGCTACGTCGCCTCGCCAACCCCGTCGCCCCCGCGCAGGCGGGGGCCCAAGTTCAGCGTCTCGACTGCGCAAGCAAATCGGATTCGCGCCTGCGCGGGAACGACGCCCTTGACCGCCGGCACAGGCGCTGACGCCGCGTCCGCGCCAGCTACGTCGCCTCGCCAACCCCGTCGCCCCCGCGCAGGCGGGGGCCCAAGTTCAGCGTCCTGACTGCTCGAGCAAATTGGGTTCCCGCCTGCGCGGGAACGACGCCCTTGACCGCCGGCACAGGCGCTGACGCCGCGTCCGCGCCAGCTACGTCGCCTCGCCAACCCCGTCGCCCCCGCGCAGGCGGGGGCCCAAGTTCAGCGTCTCGACTGCGCAAGCAAATCGGATTCGCGCCTGCGCGGGAACGACGCTGCTGATGGCGTCACGAGCCCGATCTGAACAAATCCTCCGGCTTCCACGGATCATACGTCCCGACGTTCCACACATGGCCCTCGGGATCGCGGCACATGAAGCCGCGGCTGCCGAATTCCGTGTCGGCCGGTTCCTGCAGGATGACGGCGCCGGCATTGCGCGCGCGCTCGCACACGCGGTCGGCGTCGTTCACCTGCAGGTAGACGGTCTGCGTCTGGCGGCCCTTGATCTCGTCCGGCTGCACGAGCACCTTGCCATATTCGCCTTCCTCGCTGACCGAGCCCAGCATGATCATGCCGTCGCCGAGCGTCAGTTGCGCGTGGGCGATGGCGCCGTCGATGCCGGGCACGGCGACCTGGCACGCGAAGCCGAAGACTTCGCACAGCCAGTCGATGGCGGCCGGGGTGTCGCGGTAGCGCAGGCAGGGGATGGCGAGCGAGGGCATGGCGGGCTCCTGTCGGGTCGACGAGCCTCCATGCTAGCAGCAGAAGACGAGAAAATGCGCCGATTCACATCTGCTGGAACAGATAGCTGTGATTGCGGCTGACTTCCAGCTCGCCCGGATAGCCGCGCACCTTCAGCATCTGGCGCCCGCGCAGGTCGCGCTTGACCTCGGCGATGGCGTCCACGCGCACGAGCGTGGAGCGATGGATGCGCCAGAACTCGTCCGGGTCGAGCTCGTCCAGCAATTCCTTCAGTGTCTTGCGAATCAGAAATTCCGCGCCGACCGTCTGCACCCGTGTGTATTTTTCGTCGGACTGGAAGAACAGCACCTCGCGCGTGCTCACCATGCGCAGGCTGGAGCCGACCTGGGCCTGGATCCAGCGCAGGTAGGCCGGCTTGTCCGGCTTGCCCTTGTTTTCCAGCAGCGTGGTCAGCCTGGCCAGTTGCTGGCCGATGTCTTGCGGCGGTGCCGCATCGGCGCCGTTCTCTGCCCTTGCGCGCGCGCGCAGGCGCGCCTGCAGGCGTGCGCACGTGGTCGCGAGCCGCTCGGCGGACACGGGTTTCAGGAGGTAGTCGAGCGCGCCCTGTTCGAACGCGTCCAGCGCGTACTGGTCGTAGGCCGTGGCGAACACGATGTGCGAACGCTCGTACAGCCGGCGCGCCGCCTCGATGCCGGACAGTCCCGGCATGCGGATGTCGAGGAAGGCGATGTCGGGCCGGTGCCGTTCGCCCAGCTCGACGGCTTCCACGCCGTTCGCCGCCTCGGCCACGATCTGCAATCCCGGCCACGCGACCGCGAGGCGCGCGCGCAGCAGGTCGCGCATGGGCGCCTCGTCGTCGGCGACCAGCGCGGTGACGGGGCGTTCTTCAGGCTTCATGCGTCCTCCATCATCTTGTAGGGGAGCCGGATCGTGGCGCAGGCGCCGCCGCCCGGCGGGGTCATGATGTCCAGTGCGGCATCCGCGCCGTACAGCAGTTGCAGGCGCTCGCGGATGTTGGCGAGGCCGACGCCGTCGTCCGCGTGCGGGTCGATGCCGACGCCATCGTCGCACACTTCCACGTGCAGGTCTGCCCCCACGACATGCGCGCGCACGGCGACGGTGCCGCCTTCGATCTTGGGTTCCAGGCCGTGCTTGATGGCGTTCTCGATCAGCGTTTGCAGCATCATCGGCGGGAACGGCGCGCTGCCGAGGAAGTCGGGCACGTCGAAGCGCACCTGCAGGCGCTCTTTCATCCGCGCCTGCATGATGGCCAGATAGGCCCGCGATAGCTCGACCTGCTTGCCGAGCGTGGCGCCGCCGCGCTGGCGCATCTGCGGCAAGGTCGAGCGCAGGTAGTCGATCAGGTGGGCGTGCACGCGCGCCGCTTCCTGTGGGTCGGTCTCGATCAGCTGGCCGATCAGGGCCAGCGTGTTGAACAGGAAGTGCGGCTCGACCTGCGCCTGCAGCGCGGCCATCTGCGCTTCCATCAGGCGGCGTTCCAGCGTCGCCACGTTGGCCTGCGCCGTCGCCTCGCGCGCCGTCAGTTCGGCCTTGCGCTTGCCGCCCGCCAGCACCTTGACGGCGAACGAGATGAAGATGTACCAGACCCCCGGCTCGGGCGTGTTCAGCATCCCGAAGAAGATCAGCACGAAGAACCACGTGAGGAACAGCTGGCGCCACTCGACGACGGCGAGCCAGTCGAAAAAGCGCCACCACAGCTTGCTGGCTTCGTTGAAGGCGTCGCGCACGAAGTCGAGTACGCGGTTGATGTCGCTGGCGCGCATGCCGTTCCCCTGCTTATTGCTTGCCGTAGGGTTCGCGGTGCGTGCGGCGGTGGTCGACGGCGAACGCCCCGATGACGACCTTGAGGCCCATGAACAGGACGAACAGGAACAGGGCCAGCGGCAGGAGGCTGATCACGAAGGCGAGGGCGATGCAGCAGGCCAGCATCGCCGGCCACGGCATGGCGGCGATGGTGCGGGCGCCGCGGCGGCACGCGCGGACGATGTCGTGGGCGATGTCTTCCATCGTGGCGGCGAATTCGCGGAAAGCGGTCTTGTTCATGATGACTCCTGTGACGTGACGTGTTGCGATGGAGTCACTCTACATCCGTGGCGACCGGGTGACCACAGTGTGTCGACGAACTGCCGAAAATGCAGGATGACTGGTCGTGCGGCCGGATGGGCGGGGCGTCTGGACCGGGCGGCGCCGGCGTACTATGATGCCGTTCATGAAATATCGATGCCCCCGCCGGGCGCGCCGCACGCCATGAGCCGCACCGGCCGCCTGTTCCAACTGATGGATGCCCTGCGCGGCCACCGCCGCCCGGTGACGGCCAGCGCCCTGGCCGACCGCCTCGGCGTGTCCGAGCGCACCATCTACCGCGACATCCAGACCCTCGCGCAGCTGGGCGCGCCCGTCGACGGCTCGGCGGGCGTCGGCTACCTGCTGCGCACCGGGTTCTTCCTGCCGCCGCTGATGTTCGACGCCGACGAACTGGAAGCCCTCGTGCTGGGCGCGCGCTGGGTGCGCCAGCAGGGCGACCCGGCGCTGTCCGCCGCGGCCGACCGCACGCTGGCCAAGATCGCCACCGCCACGCCGCGCGACCTGCGCGACCACATGGCCGAGACGAGCCTGTGGGTGCCGGCGTTTCCGGCCGCGGTGCCGGTCGAGGCGTTCATCCAGCCCACGCGCGAGGCGATCCGGCGCCAGTGCAAGCTGCGCATCGCCTACCGCGACGAGCGCGATACGGCGACGGAGCGCATCGTGTGGCCGTTCGCGCTCGCCTTTTTCGAGGGCAAGCGGGTCATGGCCGCGTGGTGCGAACTGCGCGCCGCGATCCGCCACTTCCGCGTCGACCGCATCGTACGGGTGGAGGCGAGCACGGAACGCTATCCGTCGCCGCGCCATCAGCTGCTGCGGCGCTGGCGGCAGGAGTACGACATTCCCGAGTACTCCTGACAGAATCTGTCAGGGCAGGGTCTTAACATCGTTGCATCCACTCACGCACAGGAGACGACCCATGCAGCTCTACTACAATCACTATTCGTCCAATACCCGCCGTGTGCTGCTGGCGGCCGACCATCTCGGCGTCGCGTTCGATCTCGTCGAGATCAACCTGGCCAGCCAGGACGACCGCCGCCGCCTCGGCGAAGTCAATCCCAACAGCAAGCTTCCGGTGCTGATCGACGGCGACTTCATCCTGTGGGAATCGTGCGCGATCATGCAATACCTGGCCGACGGCACGCCGGGCCAGACCGTGTGGCCGCAGGCGCGCCGGGCGCGGGCCGACGTGACCCGCTGGATGTTCTGGGCGTGCCAGCATTTCGCCCCGGCCATCGGCGTGCTCACGTGGGAACACATCTGGAAGAAATTCGTCACGGGCCTCGATGCCGACGCAAACGAGGTGGCGCGCGGCGAATCCGACCTGGCCGACACGGCCCGCGTGCTCGACGGGCACCTGGCCACGCGCCACTGGCTCGTCGGCGACGCCGTGACGCTGGCCGACTTCGCCGTCGTGGCGCCGCTCATGTACAAGGACAAGGCGCGCCTGCCGCTGGACGACTATCCGCACCTGCTGGCCTGGTTCGGGCGCGTGCAGGCGCTGCCGGCGTGGCGCAACACCGAGCACGCCTGGTAATCGCGTCAGGCGGGCCTGGCCTGCCGCCCCGCCACCGCGGCGATCCCCGCCGCGACGACGTTGAAGGCCGCGCTGGCCAGGATCGGCAAGGTATAGCTGCGGCTCGCGTCGAACAGGTAGCCGGCCGCGGTGGGGCCGACGAGCGTACCCACCGCGACGCTCGTGTACAGCACGCCGATGATGCTGCCGACCTGGCGGCTGCCGAACAAGTCCGTCACCACGGGCGGCATGATGGCGACCCAGCCGCCGTAGAACAGGCCGAACAGCAGCGCGAACCCGGCCAGCGTCGCGAAACCTGTCGCGGCGGCCCATATTGCCAACGCCGCGGCCATGCCGCCGAACATCGCCAGCAGGAAGGCCTGGCGCCCGATCCGGTCCGCGAGCCCGCCGAGGAAGAAGCGGCCCACCGTGCTGCCGACGCCGATCGCCCCCAGCAGGTACGCGGCGTCCTTGCGGCCGATCCCGTGGTCCAGCGCATACGGCACCAGGTGGACGAACGGCACGAACACGCCGAACGAGCAGACCAGGCAGGCCGCATACAGCAAGGCGAACTGCCGCGACCTGACCGCGTCGCGCAGCGGCATGCCGCCACCGCCGCCGGCGGCCGCGGATGCGCCGTCCGGTAAGGCGCCCTTGTCCGCGGGATCGTTTGCGATGAACCAGGCCATGCCGACGCCGACGATCGCCGCGCCGCACCCGAGCGCCACGTAGGCGGTCCGCCATCCCAGCGCGTCGATCAGCGCCGTCGCGAGCGGCGGCATGACCAGCGTGCCGACGCCGATGCCGCTGACCGCCAGGCCCGACGCGAAGCCGCGGCGCTTGACGAACCAGCGCTGCACCGCGCCGAGCGCGGGAACGTAGGCGCAGCCGATGCCCAGGCCGACGCCGAGGCCGTAGGCGGCGTACACGGTCGTGAGGCTGTGCGCCACGCCGGCCAGCGCCAGGCCGGCGCCCACCAGCAGCATGCCGAGCATGGCCAGGCGTTGCGCGCCCCAGCGGTCCGCGAGCGGGCCGCTGACGACGCCGAGCGAAAAGTACAGGAATCCCGCCAGCGAAAACACGATCGAGACGGACCCGCGCGACGCCTCGAAATCGTGCTGCAGGGCGGGCACGAATGCGCTGAACGTGTACGCGCAGCCGAAACCGACGAAACACACCGCGAACGCCGCCGCGACGACGACCCAGCCGTAGAAGATGCGCGGCCCCATGCTACATCTCCGGATGGCGCCGATGCCACGACGTCCGCGCCTGGAACGCGGCGCCGGCCCGCACGAGCGCATCCTCGCGCCAGCGGGGCGCCGCCAGCTGAATACCGACCGGCATGCCGTGCGCAGTGAAGCCGCCCGGCAGGGTGAGCGTCGGATGGCCGGACATGTTGAACGGGCAGGTGTAGCGCTGCAGTCTGGCGATGAGGTCCGGCTGCGCGCCCAGCGTCCGGATCTGCGCGAGCGTGAGCGGCGCGAACGGCTGCACCGGCGTGAGCAGGACGTCGACCGTTGCCATCACGCGATCGACGCGGCCGCGGAACGCCGCGCGCCGCAGCAGGATGGCCTGGTAATCGGTGCCCGACAGCGCCAGGCCCGCATCGATGACCGCCGCGAGGACGGCGCCGTAATCGTCCTGCATGGCGCGATAGCGGGCCTGGTGCGCCACGGCCGCCTCCACGGCGCAGGTCGGCACCCAGTCGGCGATGGCCTGTGCCACGGCGGGGAAGCGGACGTCGACGATCTCCGCATCCAGCGCCGCGAATGTCGCGAGGGCGTCGGCGAGGACCTGGCGCGTGCCGTCGTCCACGTCATCGCGATTCCACGCCGCGTCGACGCCGATGCGAAAGCCTGCAAGACCGGCACCGGCACCGGCGCCGGCTGCGGCGGCGAAGTCCGGGACCGGGGCCAGCGATGCGGTCGGGTCGTCCGGATCGGCGCCCGCGATGGCGCCGAGCAGGATGCCCGCATCGACGGCGCTGCGCGCCATGGTCCCGACGTGGTCCAGCGACGCCGCCAGCTCGGCCGCGCCGTGGCGGCTCACGCGTCCCCACGTCGGCTTCAGGCCGGTCAGGCCGTTGGCGGCGGATGGCCAGCGGATCGAGCCGCCGGTGTCGGAAGCCAGCGAACCATACGCCATGCCCGCCGCGACGGCAACGCCGGAACCGCTCGACGAGATGCCCGGCCAATGGTCCGCCCGCCACGGATTGCGCGGCGGGATGACGCGCGGGTGGTGGTCGGAGTACGCGCCTTCGGTGAGCTCGGGTTTGCCGATGAGGACCGCACCGGCCTCTTTCAGGCGCCGCACGACCGTCGCATCGCGGCCGGCCGCGGGCTGGCTGCGCAGCCGCATGCCGGCCCGCGTCGGCCAGCCTTCGATGTCGAACAGGTCCTTCACCGCGACCGGCACGCCGTGCAGGGGGCCGCGCCATCCGCCTGCCGCGATCTGCCTGTCGGCCGCCGCGGCCTGTGCGAGCGCGGCGTCGGCCATCACCTGGGCGTACGCATGCAGGTCGCCGTCCAGCGCCGCGATCCGATCGAGCAGCGCCCGCGTCACGTCCCGGGACGATACGCTGCCGGTCCGGATCATGCCCGCGAGCTCGCCGATGTCGAGGTAGTGCAGGGGGCGTGCGGGTTCGGTCATGTGTTCTCCTGTAGGATGATGATATAGTTTTACTTCACCCACTCTATCCGCCGCCCGCACTACGAACAACCGAGTTTTCCTGCCCGATTTAATTTAGAATTTCTAAATGATGCGTGACCCTGTCCCTCCCTTGAAGTCGCTGCGCGCATTCGAAGCCGCGGCGCGCCACCTGTCCGTGAAAGCCGCGGCGGAGGAGTTGTGCGTGACCCCGGGCGCGGTGAGCCAGCTGGTCCGCCAGCTGGAGGCGCACCTGGGCGTGCAACTGTTCGATCGGGTCAACCGGGGGATCTTGCTGACCCAGGCGGGCCGCGACTACCTGCCGCCCGTCCGCAACGCCTTCCGCCAGATTGCGCAGGCCACGCAGCGCCTGGTCGAATCCGTGGATGCCGGCACGCTGACGCTGAGCGTCACGCCGTTCTTCGCGTCCGCGTGGCTGATGCCGCGCCTGCAGCGGTTCCGCGACCTGCATCCGGGCATCGACCTGCACATCGTCACCAGCACCGCGCTCGCCGATTTTTCACGCGACGGCGTGGACGCCGCCGTCAGGCACGGCGCCGGACGCTATCCGGGCTTGCGGAGTTATCGCGTCGCATCCGTCGAGATCGTGCCGGTGGCCGCGCCGTCCCTCGTCGCACGCCACGGCTTGCCCGCGGCACCCGCGGCGCTGACGCGCTGGCCGCATGTCCATGACGCCGAACGCAAGGGGTGGAGCCTGTGGTTCCAGGCGAACGGCGTGGACGACGTCGGACTGCCGCGCGGCCCGTCGTTCGACGATTCCAGCCTGCTGCTCGGCGCCGTGCTGGCCGGGCAGGGTGCCGGCCTGCTGCCGGCCGCCATGGTGGCGCACGAGGTGGGCGCAGGGCGCCTGGTCAGGCTGGCGCAACCGGCGCACATGGAGACGTTCGCTTACTACCTGGTCTATCCGGAGGCGCGCCAGGACAACCCGAAGGTGGCCGCCCTGCGCGACTGGATTCTGTCGGTGGAATAGGGGGATCACCCGTTCCAGTACCGGCGCAGCAGGCCGTAATACACCGTATCGGCCGGTTCGCCCTGCACGATCCACCGTTCCGGCATGAAGCCTTCCTTGCGGAACCCGAGCTTTTCCAGCACCCGCGCCGAGGCGGCGTTGCGCGGGTCGACGTCGGCCTCGATGCGGTTCAGGTCGAGCGCCGCGAAGCCGTGGTTCAGCAGCGCCCGCAGCGCCTCGCTGACGTAGCCGGCGCCCCAGTGGGCACGGGCCAGCGCATAGCCCAGTTCGCAGCGCCGGCTGCCGTCCACGAAGCGGTGCAGGCTGGCGTTGCCGATCAATTCTCCCGTGCCGGCCAGCGCGATACCGAGGCGCAGTCCGCTGCTGTCGGCATACGCGGCCTGCGTGGCGGCGATGTGGTCGCGCGACTGGTCCAATGACGTCCACGGGCCGCTGCTCCAGTAGCGCGCCACGTCCGGATCGGAAAACACGGCGTAGTGCGCGTCGACGTCGCGTTCATCCATCCAGCGCAGCTTCAGGCGCGCCGTGCACAATTCGATGGGGCTCAAGGTGGGCATGGGTTCTCCTGGAGGCCGACGGCGGCGAGCACCATGCCCGTGATCAGGCGTTCGGCGTCGTCGAAGTCGGACGGTTGCAGCGAATCGCGGTCGAGCACGAGCGTCATCTGGGCGGCGAAATCGGCGTACGACTGCGTCATGGCCCAGACGGCGAACAGCAGGTGGGTGGCATTGACGGGCGCGATTTTTCCTTCCGCGATCCAGCGCTCGAACACGGCGATGTCGGCGCGCAGCAGCGGGATCACGCGGCGCCGGATCTGGTCGGCGTACAGCTTGGCGCCGCCGATCACTTCCATCGCATACACGCGCGAGGCGAGCGGCTGCTCGCGCGAGAATTGCAGCTTCGCGCGCACGTAGGCGCGCAGGACGTCGCCCGGGTTCCCGGCCGGATCGGCCAGGCTGGCCATGCGCGCGAGCCAGTCGTCCAGCACGTTGTCGAGCACGCGCTGGTACAGGGCCTGCTTGGTCGTGAAGTAGTACATCAGGTTCTGCTTCGACAGGCCCGCGCGTTCGGCGACGGTCGCGATCGACGTGCCTTCGTAGCCGCATTCGGCGAACAGGCGCACGGCCTCGCCCAGGATCGCGGTTTCGACCCGGTCTCTGTGACTGACGCGGTGCCCGACGCGGCGCTTGACGGCGGCGGGGCTCATGGTGGTGCTCATGGCGGATCTCCTCGGATCGAACGCAGGAAGTCGAGCAGGACGGGCTCGAAGGCATAGGCGACGTTGAAGCGGAACCACGCGCTGGCGGGCGGCTGCAGCGTGAAGAATTCGCCCGGCGCCAGCAGGATGCCGGCGCGCAGCGCGCGTTCGGCGATGGCGCGGCCGTTGCGGCGCGCGTCCGGCCCGGGTTGCGTCCACCCTGCGCTGACGAACATGCCGCCGCGCGGCCTGGCCAGCGGGACGAGGCCGGCGTCGCCGAGGCGTTCCAGCGCCCGTTCGCGCGCGCCGTCGAGCTGCAGCACGAGGCGCTCGACCTGCTTGCGGTAGGCGCGGCTGCTGACGGCGTCGTACACGGCGCGCTCGTTCACTTCGGACGTCGTGAGGCCGGTGAGCATCTTGACCCGCACCAGTTCCGGCAGCAGCGAGGCGGATGCGCAGATCGACCCCACGCGCAGCACCGGCGACAGCGTCTTGGAAAAGCTGCCGATGCGGATCACGCGGCGCAGCCCGTCCATCGCGGCCAGCGACGACTCGCCGCGCGCCGCCAGTTCGCGGTAGATGTCGTCCTCGACGAGCCAGAAATCGAATTGCTCGGACAGCGCCAGCAGCCGGTGCGCCTGCGCCTGTGACAGCGACGTGCCGAGGGGATTCTGCAGCACCGTGTTGACGAACATGAGCTTGGGCTGGCGCGCCTGCGCCTCGCGCGCGAGGACTTCCATGTCCAGGCCGTGCGCGCCGCGCGGGATGCCGACTGCCTCGCAGCCGTGGTGGCGCACGAGCGCGAGCAGGTTGCCGTAGCCGGGATCTTCGACGAACACGACGTCGCCCGGCCGCGTGAGCGTCCGCAGCACGAGGTCGAACGCGTGGGTGGCGCCGTGCGTCAGCAGGATCTGCTCGGGCTCCACCGCGCACAGCTCGCCCGACAGCGTGGCCGCGAGATGCTGGCGCAGGCTGGGAAAGCCGAGCGGGTGGCCGTACCCGCGCAGGCGGCCGGCCGGGATCTTCATCGCGTGGCGCACGGCATCGAGGATCGTCGATTCGCCATACCACTCGGGCGGCAGCCAGCCGGCGCCGACGGGCAGCGCATCCGACTGGCCGGAATACAGGTCGGGCGTGAGCGTGTCGACGACGCTGGCCGCCGCGGGCAGGCAGGCCTGTTGCGCCGGGGCGTCAAGGCCGCGCGCGACAAAAAAGCCGGACCCGCGGCGCGACGAGAGCAGGCCCAGATGCAGCAGGCGGTCATACGATTCGACGACCGTGAAGGTGCTGACGCCGTTCACTTTTGCGAATTGTCGAACCGACGGCATCTTGGTCCCGGCGGGCAGCGTGCGCCGATTTACCATCCCGGCGATGGCCGCGACGATCTGGTCGACCAGGCTGCCGCGGCGCTGGCGGTCGATCGCCAGCACGGGCCACCCGGACCCGTCGCCGCTGCCGTTCTTTTCCGTTGCTTCCATCGCCACTCCATCGCGCTACACTCAAAACTGTGCAGGTTATGCTACCAGTACGGTTGGCCGTATTTGCAGATTGTGTATATGTGCCACAGTTGTCCTGCTGTCTATTATTGCATCATTGTTTTTGCCAGTTGGTAAATTTTTGCGCGCATGCTTGCACGCCAACGGACCGCAAACGTCCGCGTGGGCACAGGGAGCCCACCCTACCGACATGATTGCCGTAGGGTGGGCTCCCCGAGCCCACGCGAAATGCCAACGAGCCGTGGACGTACGTGCGGGCGTTTGCCAACCCGCAATTGAATTCACAAGGGGAGTCGCATGAACGAGTCTAGACCCGAATCGATGTCATCCTTCTGGATGCCATTCACCAACAACCGCGATTTCAAGGCGCACCCGCGCCTGCTCGTCTCGGCGCAAGGAATGTATTACAAGGACGTCGACGGCAACGCCGTGCTGGACGGCACCGCCGGCCTGTGGTGCGTGCCCTGCGGCCACGCGCAGCCGAAGATCGTCGCCGCCGTCAGCGAGATGGTCGGCCAGCTCGACTTCGCTCCCACGTTCCAGATGGGCCACCCGGCCGCCTTCGACCTGGCGGAACGCCTGATGGACTATACGAACCACAAGTTCGGCCACGTGTTCTACACCAATTCCGGATCGGAAAGCGTAGATACCGCCCTCAAGATCGCACTCGCCTACCACAAGGCGCGCGGCGAGGGCGGGCGCACCCGGCTGATCGGGCGCGAGCGCGGCTATCACGGCGTCGGCTTCGGCGGCCTGTCCGTCGGCGGCATCGGCCCGAACCGCAAGTCCTTCGGCCCGCTGCTGCCGGGCGTGGACCACCTGCCGCACACGCACAACCTCGCGCAGAATGCGTTCGCGCGCGGCGAGCCGGAACACGGCGCCGAGCTGGCCGACGAGCTGGAACGCATCGTCGCGCTGCACGACGCCTCGACGATCGCCGCCGTCATCGTCGAACCCGTCGCGGGCTCCACGGGCGTGCTGGTGCCGCCCAAGGGCTACCTGAAACGCCTGCGCGAGATCTGCAGCAAGCACGGCATCCTGCTGATCTTCGACGAAGTGATCACGGGTTTCGGCCGCCTGGCGACGCCGTTCGCCGTCGACTACTTCGACGTCGAACCGGACATGATGACGACGGCGAAAGGCCTCACGAACGGCGTCGTGCCGATGGGCGCCGTGTTCTCGAAAAAATTCATCCACGACGCCTTCATGGACGCGCCGGCCGGCATCGAGCTGTTTCACGGCTATACCTATTCCGGCCACCCGCTGGCGTGCGCCGCGTCGATCGCGACGCTGGACGTCTTCAAGGAGCAGGGCGTCCTGGAAAACGCCAGGGCCCTGCAGCCGTACTGGGAAGACGCCGTGCACAGCCTGCGCGGCCTGCCGCACGTGATCGACATCCGCACCATCGGCCTCGTCGCCGGCATCGAGCTCCAAAGCATCCCCGGCAAGGTGGGTGCCCGCGCCTTCGCCGCGTTCAAGCAGGCGTTCGCGGACGGCATCCTGATCCGCACGACGGGCGACACCATCGCGCTGTCGCCGCCGCTCGTGCTGGAGAAAAAACATATCGACGAACTGCTCGGCAAGCTGGCCGCCGTCCTGAAGAACCTCGACTGAAACCTCGACTGAAAGAGACCATGGAAACGATCAATCACTTTATCGGCGGCCGCGTGACGGAGGGTGGCAGCAGGTTCGCCGACGTCTACAACCCGGCGCTGGGCGAGCCCTGCGCGCGCGTGGCGCTCGCGAGCGGCGACGACGTGGGCGCGGCCGTCGCCGCGGCGGCGCAAGCCTTTCCCGCCTGGGCCGCGACGCCGCCGCTGGCCCGCGCCCGCGTGCTGTTCAACTATCTGCAACTGTGCCAGCGCCACACGGACGAATTCGCGGCGCTGGTCGTGCGCGAACACGGCAAGACCTTGCCCGACGCGCGCGGCGAAGTCGCACGCGGCATCGAGGTCGTCGAATTCGCGGTGGGCATTCCGCACCTGCTCAAGGGCGAATTCACGGACCAGATCGCGCGCGGCATCGACGCGTGGTCGATGCGCCAGCCGCTGGGCGTCGTTGCCGGTATCACGCCGTTCAACTTCCCGGTGATGGTGCCGATGTGGATGTTCCCCGTCGCCCTTGCGTGCGGCAATACGTTCATCCTGAAACCGTCCGAGCGCGATCCGTCGGCGTCGCTGCTGCACGCGCGGCTGCTCAAGGAAGCGGGCCTGCCGGACGGCGTGTTCAACGTCGTGCAGGGCGACAAGGGCGCGGTCGACGCGCTGCTGGATCACCCGGACATCCAGGCCGTCAGCTTCGTCGGCTCGACGCCGATCGCGGAGTACATCTATGCCCGCGGCAGCGCCGCCGGCAAGCGCGTGCAGGCGCTGGGCGGCGCCAAGAACCACATGGTCGTGATGCCGGACGCCGACATGGACATGGCCGTCGACGCGCTGATCGGCGCCGCCTACGGCTCGGCCGGCGAGCGCTGCATGGCGATCTCGGTGGCGGTGGCCATCGGCGACGCGGGCGATGCATTGGTCGCGCGGCTGGCCGAGCGCACGCGCGCCCTGAAAATCGCGGACGGCATGGCGGACGGCGCCGAGATGGGGCCGGTCGTCACGCTCGCGGCCAAGCAGCGCATCGAAAAGCTGATCGGCGAAGGCGTGGAGCAGGGCGCGACCCTGGTCGTCGACGGCCGCGGCTTCACGGTGCCGGAGCGCGCCAATGGCTTCTTCGTGGGCGGTACCCTGTTCGACCACGTGACGCCATCGATGTCGATCTACCGGGAAGAAATCTTCGGGCCCGTGCTGTGCGTCGTGCGCCTGCCGGACGTCGGCAGCGCTTTGGCCCTCATCAACCGCAACGAGTACGGCAACGGCGTCGCCGTGTTCACCCGCGACGGCGGCGTGGCGCGCGAGTTCGTGCGCCAGGTACAGGTGGGCATGGTCGGCGTGAACGTGCCGCTGCCGGTGCCGATGGCGTTCAGCAGCTTCGGCGGGTGGAAGAAAAGCCTGTTCGGCGACCACCACGCGTACGGGCCGGAGGGCGTGCGGTTTTATACGCGGCACAAGGCCGTCATGCAGCGCTGGCCGAATACGGCCAGCAGCGGGGTGGAGTTCGCGTTCCCGCAAATGAAATGAACCGTCGTCCCCGCGCAGGCGGGGACCCAAGTTCGCAGCATCTCGACAGCGCTTGCAAAATTGGGCCCCTGCCTCCGCAGGGGCGACGTTGGTTGAGTCTCCACGTATAAAAGGGATGCCAAATGATCGAGTCACTCCACCACCTGCCGCCCGCCACCGGCACGCACGGTGCCTTGTCCGAGCGCTTCACGGACCTCGCGCCGGCGCTGACGGCGCGCCAGGCCGCCATCGAAAGCGCCCGCTGCCTGTACTGCTATGACGCGCCCTGCACCCGCGCCTGCCCGACGGGCATCGACGTCGCGAGCTTCATCCGCAACATCCACGAAGGCAATGTGGAGGGCGCCGCCGTCAACATCCTCAAGCAGAACATCTTCGGCGGCAGCTGTGCGCGCGTGTGCCCGACCGAGATCCTGTGCGAGGACGCCTGCGTGCGCAACCACGACGCCGAAGGCCAGCCCGTGAAGATCGGCCTGCTGCAGCGCCACGCCATCGACACCGCGCAGTTCGCCGACCACCCGTTCCAAAGGGCGCCGTCGACCGGCAGGACCATCGCCGTCGTCGGTGCCGGCCCGGCCGGGCTGTCGTGCGCGCACCGGCTGGCGATGCTGGGCCATGACGTCGTCGTGTTCGAAGCGCGCGAGAAAGCCGGGGGCCTCAACGAATACGGCATCGCCAAGTACAAGCTGCCGGGCGACTTCGCGCGGCAGGAGGTCGACTTCCTGCTGTCGATTGGCGGCATCGAGATCCAGTACGGCCGCGTCCTCGGCGGCAACCTGCACCTGCAGGACCTGCACACGCGCTACGACGCCGTGTTCCTCGGCCTGGGACTCGGTGCGAGCCGCCGGCTCGGTCTCACGGGCGAGGATGCGCCGGGCCTCGCGGCCGCCGTCGACTACATCGCCACGCTGCGCCAGGCGGCCGACCTCGCGGCGCTGCCGGTGCCGAAGCGCGCCATCGTGATCGGCGCCGGCAACACGGCCGTCGACATGGCGGTGCAGATCGGACGGCTCGGCGCGGAGGAGGTCACGCTCGTCTACCGCCGCGGCTTCGAAGCGATGAGCGCGACCGGCCACGAGATCGAGATCGCGAAGACGAACGGCGTGCGCATCCGCACGTGGGCGGCGCCGCTCGAGGTGCTGCTGGACGACGCGGGACGCGTGCGCGGCATGCGTTTCGAGGAGACGCGGATGATCGACGGCCGCCTGGCCGGCACGGGCGCCTTCGTCGACATCGCGGCCGACGCCGTGTTCAAGGCCATCGGCCAGCACATGGACGCGGACGCGTTGTCCGATCCGCTCGCGAGCGAACTTGAACGCAATGGCGACAAGATCCACGTCGACGCGCGATTCAGGACCAAGCTGCCGGGCGTGTACGCGGGCGGCGACTGCGTGGCGCCGGGGCAGGACCTGACGGTGCAGGCCGTCCAGCACGGCAAGCTGGCCGCGCTGGCGATCCATGACGACATCCTTTCCAAAGCGGAGGCATGATGGCCGACCTGAGCATCGATTTCTGCGGCATCAAGTCGCCGAACCCTTTCTGGCTGGCGTCCGCGCCGCCGACCGACAAGGCCTATAACGTCGTGCGCGCCTTCGAGGCCGGCTGGGGCGGCGTCGTGTGGAAGACGCTGGGCGAGGACCCGCCAGCCGTCAACGTGTCGTCGCGCTACTCGGCGCTGCACGGCAAGAACCGCGAGGTCATCGGCTTCAACAACATCGAGCTGATCACCGACCGCAGCCTGGAGATCAACCTGCGCGAGATCACGGCGGTCAAGAAGGCGTGGCCGGACCGCGCGCTGGTCGTGTCGATGATGCTGCCGTGCGAGGAAGCGCCGTGGCGCGAGATCCTGCCGCTCGTCGAGGCGACGGGCGCCGACGGCATCGAACTGAACTTCGGCTGCCCGCACGGCATGCCCGAGCGCGGCATGGGCGCGGCCGTGGGCCAGCAGCCCGACCTGATCGAGCAGGTCACGCGCTGGTGCAAGATGTACACGCGGCTGCCGGTGATCGTCAAGCTGACGCCCAACATCACCGACGTGCGCGCACCCGCCCGCGCGGCGCTGGCGGGCGGCGCGGATGCCGTCTCGCTGATCAACACGATCAATTCGATCACGCACCTGGACCTCGACCGCATGGTCGCGTTCCCGGCCGTCGGCAACGCCAGCACGCACGGCGGCTATTGCGGCGCGGCCGTCAAACCGATCGCGCTGAACATGGTGGCCGAGATCGCGCGCGACCCTGTCACGCGCGGCCTGCCGATCTCCGGCATCGGCGGCATCGGCAACTGGCGCGACGCGGCCGAATTCATCGCGCTGGGCGCCGGCTCGGTGCAGGTGTGCACCGCCGCGATGCTGCATGGCTTTCGCATCGTCGAGGAGATGAAGGACGGTTTATCCCGCTGGATGGACGGCAAGGGGTACGAGAACATCGCGGCGTTCTCGCGCAAGGCCGTGCCCAATACGACGGACTGGAAATACCTGGACATGAATTACCAGGTGATCGCGCGCATCGACCAGGACAAATGCATCCAGTGCGGCCGCTGCCACGTCGCGTGCGAGGACACGTCGCACCAGGCCGTCGCGCGCATCGTCGACGGGAATGCGCGGCGCTACGAGGTCATCGACCAGGAATGCGTGGGGTGCAACCTGTGCGAGATCACCTGTCCGGTCGAAGGGTGCATCACCATGGTGCCGCAAGAGACGGGCAAGCCCTACATGAACTGGACGCAGGACCCACGGAATCCGCGGGCGGAGGTAACATTGGACGACGCGTAGTTAATATTGCACCGCAACCGATGGAGACCGCCCCGATGAGCATCGACCCCGCAACGAACCAGGACCTGTGGAACGAAGACCTGGCGCCGACGAGCGCGGCGCAGCGCACGTGGCGCTGGTATCACTTCGCCGCCCTGTGGGTCGGCATGGTGATGTGCATCCCGGCCTACACGCTGTCGGCCAGCCTGATCGAGGCCGGCATGTCCGCCTACCAGGCCGTGTTCACCGTGTTCCTCGCGAACGCCATCGTGCTGCTGCCGATGCTGCTGATCGGCCACGCCGGCACCAAGTACGGCATCCCGTACGCCGTGCTGGCGCGCGCCGCGTTCGGCACGCGCGGGGCGCGGCTGCCGGCGCTGATGCGCGCCATCGTCGCCTGCGGCTGGTACGGCATCCAGACGTGGTTCGGCGGCAGCATGATCTACACGCTGCTGGGCGTGCTGGCCGGGCATGCGATCGGCGGCGACAAGCTCGCCGGCCTGGGCATCAACGGCGCGCAGCTGCTGTGCTTCATCGTGTTCTGGGCCATCCAGTTCTGGTTCATCGTGCACGGCATGGATTCGATCCGCAAGCTGGAGACGTACACTGCGCCGCTCAAGATCCTGATCTGCTTCGTGCTGCTCGGCTGGGTGTACCAGAAGGCCGGCGGCTTCGGCCCGCTGCTGGCCGCGCCCTCGCAATTCGTCGACGGCGGCAAGAAGGCGGGCCAGTTCTGGCCCACGTTCTGGCCGTCGCTGACGGCGATGGTCGGCTTCTGGGCCACGCTCGCGCTGAACATCCCCGACTTCACCCGCTTCGCGCGCACGCAGCGCGACCAGGTGCTGGGCCAGTCCATCGGCCTGCCGGTGCCGATGGGCCTGCTGGCCGCGCTCGCGGTCATCGTCACGTCGGCCACCGTCGTCCTGTACGGCAAGGCGCTGTGGGACCCGGTCGACCTGGCCAGCCGCATGACCGGGGCCGCCGTGCTGATCGCGCTGATCGTGCTGCTCGTGGACACCGTCAGCGTCAACCTGGCCGCGAACCTCGTCGGCCCGGCCTACGACTTTTCCGCGCTGGCGCCGCGCCACATCTCGTACCGCACGGGCGGCTACCTCACGGCCGGCATCGCGCTCGTGATGATGCCGTGGAAGATCCTCGAATCGACGCAGGGCTACATCTTCACGTGGCTGATCGGCTATTCCGCGCTGCTGGGGCCCATCGCCGGCGTGCTGATCGTCGACTACTACCTGATCCGCCGCACGGAACTCGCCGTCGACCAACTGTACAAGGACGACGGCATCTACGGTTATCGCAACGGCTGGAACCCGGCGGCCATCGTGGCGTTCGCCGCCGGCGTGCTGCCGAATATCCCGGGCTTCCTGAACGCGGCGTTTCCGGAATCGTTCCCGGACGTGGACGCCGGTTTCAAAACCCTGTACACCTATGCCTGGTTCGTCGGGATCGCGATTTCCGCGCTCGTGTACCGCCTCATGATGAAGGGCAGGGCGGCGCCGGCGCTGCATCCGGCCCGTTCGCTCGACTGAAGCATCCTTTTGCACAAGGGGACACCATGACCATCCTGATCCGTGGCGGCACCGTCGTCAACGCCGACCGCGCCTTCCGCGCCGATGTCCTCACCGAGGGCGGCAAGATCATCGCCGTCGGCGCGAACCTGGAAGCGCCCGCGCACGCGACCGTCGTCGACGCCGGCGGCCAGTACGTGATGCCGGGCGGGATCGACCCGCACACGCACATGCAGCTGCCGTTCATGGGCACCGTCACCGCCGACGATTTCTATACCGGCACGGCGGCGGGCCTCGCCGGCGGCACGACGACGATCATCGACTTCGTCATCCCCGATCCGAAGCAGCGGTTGATGGACGCGTTCCACACGTGGCGCAGCTGGGCCGAAAAGGCGGCGGCCGACTACACGTTCCACGTGGCCGTCACGTGGTGGGACGACTCGGTGCACGAAGACATGGGCACGCTCGTCAAGGAGCACGGCGTGAACAGCTTCAAGCACTTCATGGCGTACAAGAACGCCATCATGGCCGACGACGAGACGCTGGTGAACAGCTTCCGCCGCGCGCTCGAACTGGGCGCGATCCCGACCGTGCACGCGGAGAACGGTGAGCTCGTGTACCAGTTGCAGCGCGAACTGCTGGCGAAGGGCATCCGCGGGCCGGAAGCGCATCCGCTGTCGCGCCCGCCCGCGGTGGAAGCCGAGGCGGCGAACCGCGCGATCGCCATCGCCGGCGTCCTCGGCACGCCGGTGTACATCGTGCACGTGTCCTGCGCCGAATCGCTGGACGCCATCGCCCGCGCCCGCGCGCGCGGCCAGCGCGTGTACGGCGAGGCCCTGGCGGGCCACCTCGTCATCGACGACAGCGTCTACCGCCATGCCGACCCCGAAGTCGCGCGCGCCTACGTGATGAGCCCTCCGTTCCGTTCCAGCCACCACCAGGCCGCGCTGTGGCAGGGCCTGCAGGGCGGGAACCTGCACACGACGGCGACCGACCACTGCACCTTCTGCGCCGGCCAGAAGGGGATGGGTGCGGACGATTTCACGCGCATCCCGAACGGCTGCGGCGGCGTGGAAGAACGCATGGCCGTCGTGTGGGACGCCGGCGTGAACACGGGGCGCTTGAGCCCATCCGAATTCGTGAAGATCACGTCGACGAACGCGGCGCAGATCTTCAACATCTACCCGCGCAAGGGCTCCGTGTCCGTGGGCGCGGATGCGGACCTCGTCGTGTGGGACCCGCAAGGCACGCGCACGCTGTCGGCGAAGACGCAGCATTCGAAGGGCGACTTCAACGTGTTCGAAGGCCGCACGGTGCGCGGCATCCCGACGCACACGGTGGCGGCGGGGAAGCTCGTGTATGCGGATGGGGATCTGCGTGCGGAGCGGGGCGCAGGGCGATATGTTGAACGGCCCGCATTCACCAGCAGCATATGAACGTCGTCCCCGGACTGGCCGTCCGCCTTGGCGGGGACCCAAGTTTTGCATGCGTTCACGCGATGCGAACAAAATTGGGTTCCCGCCTTCGCGGGAACGACGTGGCTTATTCAACCGGAGAGCAAACCATGAACGACCTGCGCATCAACGGCACCCGCCTGTGGGCCTCCCTGATGGAACTCGCGCAAATCGGCGCCACCGACAAGGGCGGCGTCAAGCGCCTCGCGCTGACTGACCTCGACCGCCAGGGCCGCGACCTCGTCGTACGGTGGGCGCAGGCCGAGGGCCTCGCCGTCACCGTCGATGCGATCGGCAACGTGTTCATGCGCCGCGAGGGCGCGAATCCGGCCCTGCCGCCGGTCGTCACGGGCAGCCATATCGACACCCAGCCGACCGGCGGCAAGTTCGACGGCAACTACGGCGTGCTGGCCGGGCTGGAAGTCGTGCGCACGCTGAACGAGCGCGGCATCCGCACGGAAGCGCCGATCGAAGTCGCGTTCTGGACCAACGAGGAAGGCTCGCGCTTCGTGCCCGTGATGATGGGGTCCGGCGTGTTCTGCGGCGCGTTCAGCCTGGAGACGGCGTACGCCGCCCGCGACGTCGACGGCAAGTCGGTCGGCGAGGAACTGGAACGGATCGGCTACCGCGGCGCCCAAGCGCCGGGCATGCACCCCATCGGCGCCTATTTCGAAACGCACATCGAGCAGGGGCCCGTGCTCGAGGATGCGGACAAGGTGATCGGCGTGGTGCCCGCCGTCATGGGCCTGTCGTGGTACGACTGCACGGTGACCGGCATGGAGGCGCACGCCGGCCCCACGCCGATGCACCTGCGCCGCGACGCGCTGCAGGTGGCCACGATCATCATGCAGGAAGTGGTAGCGATCGCGAACCGCTATCCGCCGTACGGCCGCGGCACCGTGGGCATGGTGCAGGTCTTCCCGAACAGCCGCAACGTGATTCCCGGCCGGGTCAAGTTCAGCATCGACCTGCGCAACGTGACGGATGACCTGCTGAACACGATGCACGGCGAGATCGAAGCGTTCATCGAGCGCACGCGGCGCGCGACGGGCCTGGGCATCGACCTGGAGCGCGTGTCCTACTACCCGCCTTGCCCGTTCCACCCGGACTGCGTGGACGCCGTGCGCGCCGCCACGGACAAGCTGGGGTACTCGACGATGGACGTCGTGTCCGGCGCCGGCCACGATGCCATCTATGTCGCGCGGCTCGCGCCCGCCGGCATGATCTTCGTGCCGTGCAAGGATGGCATCAGCCACAACGAGATCGAAGACGCCCAGCCGGCGCACCTGGAAGCCGGCTGCAACGTATTGCTGCACGCGATGCTGGAGCGGGCCGGCGTCGCCGCCGGCGCCTGACCCGTGTCGGCTGGAATTGTTGCGCACCGGTAACAAAATGCGATTTCCTGTTACTATTCTGGCCGAAGACGGGCGGCGGTAGCATACTGTGTGGCCAAAGCCCTCGGGGCCGCAAGGATCGTCATGTCCTTGCGTTTTGCCACTCATGCGCGTCGACGATGCTGACCGGATATTATGAAACCCCGCTGGTCCTGACTTCCATCCTCGTCGCGATCGTCGCGTCCTATTCCGCGCTCAGCCTGGCTGGCCGGGTGACGGAAGCCGCCGGACGCACCAAGTTCGCCTGGATCCTGGGCGGCGCGATCGCGATGGGGTCCGGGATCTGGGCCATGCACTTCGTTGGAATGCTGGCGTTCCGCCTGCCGATTCCGATCGCCTACGACGTTCCCATCACCCTCGTCTCCCTGGTGCTGCCGATCGGCGCGTCCGGACTCGCGCTGTGGCAGGTCAGCCGCGCGAACCTCGGGCCCGTGCGCCTGGGCGTCAGCAGCCTGATCATGGGCATCGGCATCAACGCGATGCATTACACGGGTATGGCCGCCATGCGCATGGAGCCGGGCATCGTGTACGACCCGCTGCTGTTCGCGCTGTCGGTGCTGATCGCCGTCGGCGCGTCGGCGCTGGCGTTGTGGATCGCCTTCCGGCTGCGCCGCAGCACGCCGGACGTGTGGGTGCCGCGCATCGGCGCCGCCGTCGTGATGGGCTGCGCCATCGTCGGCATGCACTACACGGGCATGGCGGCCGCGAACTTCCCGGACGACAGCGTGTGCATGGCGGCGCGCGTCGGCGTGCACCGCGACAGCCTCGCCACGCTCGTCGTGCTGGCCACGTTCTGCGTGCTCGGCCTCGCCCTCATCGCGTCCGTGTTCGAAGCCCGGCTGGAAGCGAACGCGCGCATCCTCGCGATGTCGCAGGCGACGGCGGCCGAACGCCAGCAACTGCTCGAACGCGAGCGCATCGCGCGCGACCAGGCCGAGCGCCTGTCCGCGCTGAAGGACGAATTCCTGGCCACGCTGTCGCACGAGCTGCGCACGCCGCTCAACGCGATCCTCGGCTGGGCCGGCATGCTGCAGCGGGGCGTGAAGGACGAAGCGACCCTCCGGCGCGGGCTCGAGACCATCGAACGCAACGCGCGCGCCCAGGGCCAGCTGATCGACGACCTGCTCGACATGAGCCGCATCATTTCCGGCACCGTGCGCCTGGACGTGCAGGCGGTCGATCCGGCCCGGATCATCGAGGCCGCGCTGGGCACCGTGCATCCGGCCGCGGCGGCCAAGATGATTGCCCTGCGCGCCGACCTGGGACGCGGGGTGGGGGCCTTGCCGCTCGAGGTGAGCGCCGATCCGGGGCGGCTGCAGCAGGTGCTGTGGAATTTGCTGGCCAACGCGGTCAAGTTCACGCCGTCGGGCGGCAGCGTGCAGGTGCTGCTGGGACGCGACGGCTTTGAGGCCGTGATCCGCGTGATCGATTCCGGCATCGGCATCGCGGCCGATTTCCTGCCTTACGTGTTCGACCGCTTCCGCCAGCAGGACGCGTCGATCTCGCGCCAGCACGGCGGCCTCGGACTGGGGCTGTCGATCGCCAAGCAGCTCGTCGAACTGCACGGCGGCACCATCGCCGTGGACAGCGCGGGGCCCCAGGCGGGGACGACCTTCACCGTGCGCCTGCCGCTCGCGCGCCAGCCGGCGGCCGTGGTGCCGGTGGCGGGGACGCGGCCCGTCGCGCCGGCGGCCAGGGGCGACCTGGCCGACTTGTCCGGCGTACGGGTGCTGGTGGTCGACGACGCGCCCGATACGCTCGACGTGCTGGAACAGATCCTGGCGTACAGCGGCGCCGCCACGATGACGGCGCCGAGCGCCGGCGCGGCGCTGGCCCTGCTGGAGCACGAGGTGCCGGACGTGATCGTCAGCGACGTGGGCATGCCCGAAGTCGACGGCTTCGAGATGATGCGGCGCATCCGCCGCCGCGCCGCGACGGCCGGCATTCCCGCCATCGCGCTGACGGCGTTCACGCGCCAGGACGACCGCGCCAAGGCGCTGCAGGCCGGCTTCACGGATTACCTGGCGAAGCCGGTGGAGCCGGCCGCGCTGGCGGCGGCCATCATGCGCGCCGTGGCCCGCGGCGGCGGCGAAGGCAAGGACGCGGCCGCGCGCGAGGCTTGACGCGCGGGGCTTACTGGAACGTGGTCTCGCGTTCCGGCGTGGCGCTGATGCGGTGGATGGCCAGGTCGGCGCCGTCGAATTCCTCCTCGGCGTCGAGGCGCAGCCCGACGGTGGCCTTGAGCAGTCCGTAGACGATCACGCCGCCGATGCCGGCGATGGCGACGCCCAGCAGGGTGCCGATCAGCTGCGACGCCAGCGACACGCCACCGAGCCCGCCCAACGCCCGGCTGCCGAAGATGCCGGCCGCGATGCCGCCCCACGCGCCGCACAGGCCGTGCAGGGGCCACACGCCCAGCACGTCGTCGATCTTCCAGCGGTTCTGCGCCAGGGTGAACATCACGACGAAGATCGCGCCCGCGATCGCGCCCGTCACGAGGGCGCCCATCGGATGCATCAGGTCGGAGCCGGCGCACACGGCGACGAGGCCGGCCAGCGGACCGTTGTAGACGAAGCCCGGGTCGTTCTTGCCCATCACGAATGCGACCAGGGTGCCGCCGACGAGGGCCATCAGCGAGTTCACGGCGACCAGGCCGTTCATCTTGTCCAGCGTCTGGGCGCTCATCACGTTGAAGCCGAACCAGCCGACGGTGAGGATCCAGGCGCCCAGCGCGAGGAACGGGATGTTCGACGGCGGGTGCGCCGAGATGCGGCCATCCTTGGTGTAGCGGCCGCGGCGCGCGCCCAGCAGCAGCACGGCCGGCAGCGCGGCCCAGCCGCCGACGGCGTGCACGACGACGGAACCCGCGAAGTCGTGGAAAGCCGCGCCGAACGTGGCGGTGAGCCAGTCCTGGACGCCGAAGCGGTTGTTCCAGGCGATGCCTTCGAACAGCGGATACACGAGGCCGACGAGCAGGGCGGTGGCGGCCATCTGCGGATGGAACTTGGCGCGTTCGGCGATGCCGCCCGAGATGATGGCGGGGATCGCGGCGGCGAACGTCAGCAGGAAGAAGAACTTCACGAGCTCGTAGCCGTTCTTGGCGACGAGCGTGCTCGTGGCGCCCATGAAGTGGATGCCGTAGGCGATGCCGTAGCCCACGAAGAAATAGGCGATGGTGGAGACCGCGAAGTCGATCAGGATCTTGACCAGCGCGTTGACCTGGTTCTTGCGGCGCACCGTGCCCAGTTCGAGGAAGGCGAAGCCGGCGTGCATCGCCAGGATCATGATGCCGCCGAGCAAGATGAAGAGCGCGTCGGCTCCGCTTTTGTATGCATCCATGCGTACTACTCCAAAAAAGTGCAAGTTGGTCGAATAAGCACTTCTGGGTAGCAATAAACGTTCCAATTTGGTGAAATGGTGCACTCCGGGCGAGCATGTCATATGGATTGCCCCGTAATCGTGCACAAGCACCGTGGCGGTGCGGTCATGCGCCAAAATGGGGATGCGCGGCGCAGTCCGGTGCACCGCCATGGCGATGGTCGGGATGACAAGTCGTAGTATGCTTTCGGGAAATAACCTCACAAAGGAGATCCATGAACCGCACCCTGAACGCCGCCATCCTCGCGGCCCTGCTGTCGGCCGGCGCACCTATCCTGTCCGCCCACGCCGCCGCAACCGCCGCGACCCCGGCGGCATCCGCCGCCGAGCGCCAGCTGGACAGCCTTTCGGCCCGCTTCTACGATGCGCGCGCCCGCTTCGACCCGCTGCTGTACGCGACGGCCAACGGCGACAGCCGCTACGACGACCAGATCGGCATGGCGATCGCCCCGAAAGTGCGCGCGGCCTACTTCGCCGCGAACCACGGGCTGCTCGACGACCTGCACAAGATCGACCGCGCGCGGCTGGGCGACAAGGCGCGGCTGAACTACGACATCCTCGCCTTCGAGATCCAGAGCCAGCTCGACCTCGAACGCTTCCCCGAGCACCTGCTGCCGCTGAACCACTTCGACAACATCCCGAGCACGCTGGCGAACTACGCGGGCGGCACGGGTTCGCAGCCGCTGGCGACGCCGGCCCAGTACCGCGCCTATCTGTCCCGGCTGGACCAGCTGCCGGCCTGGATCGACCAGGCCATCGCCAACATGAAGGAAGGCATGCGCACGGGCGTGGTGCAGCCGAAGGCGATCACCGCGAAGATGCTGCCGCAGTTCCGCCAGTTGGCCGCGAGCGATGCGGAAGCCAGTATTTTTTACACGCCCATCAAACGCTTGCCGGCCGGCTTCGCGGACGCGGACAAGAAGACGCTCACGGCCGGCTACCGCCAGGCCGCCCAACGGATCGACGCCGCGCTCGCGCGCCTGAACGCGTTTCTCGAAAAAGACTACCTGCCCGCCGGCCGCGCGACGGCCGGCTACGGCGCGCTGCCGGACGGCGCCGCGTGGTACCGCGCGCGCATCCGCAACAACACGAACCTCGACCTGACGCCCGCCGAGATCCATGCGCTGGGCGAAAAGGAAGTGGCGCGCATCCAGCAGGAGATGGCGGCGTTGGCGCCGAAGCTGGGGTATGACGGCCCGCTGAAGACATTCCCGCAATGGGTCGCCGCCCAGCCGCGCTTCAAGCCGTTCAAGACCGACCGCGAAGTGCTGGACCGCTACCGCGCGATCTACGCCGCCGTCGAGGCGAAGCTGCCGCGGTATTTCACCTTGCTGCCCAAGGCGAAGCTGGACATCCAGCTGGAACCGGAACTGACGCGCGCCACGGCGTCCGACCACTACACGCCGGTCGCGGCGGACGGGTCGCATCCGGGCGTGTTCTGGGCCGTCGTCAACGACCCGAGGGATTACAGCGTGGTCGGCATGACGACCCTGCTCCTGCACGAAGGCGTGCCGGGCCACCACCTGCACGCGGCGCTGCTGAAGGAACTGCCGCTGCCGGACTTCCGCAAGTTCTTCACGGAGCACCCGAGCGCCGCCGCCTACACCGAAGGCTGGGCGCTGTACTGCGAGACGCTGGGCCGCGAATTCGGCCTGTACGACGATCCGGCCGCGTACTACGGCCACCTGAACGACGAACTGCTGCGCGCCGTGCGCCTCGTCGTCGACACCGGCATGCACGCGCAGGGCTGGTCGCGCGAGAAGGCGATCGCGTACATGATGGACAACCTCGGCTACAGCGAGGAGCGTGCCGCCAACCAGGTCGAGCGCTACATGGTGTGGCCGGGCCAGGCGCTGGCCTACAAGGTCGGCGCGCTCAAGATCCTCGGCCTGCGCGCGCAGGCGCGGAAGGCGCTGGGCCCGAAGTTCAGCTACGCGAAGTTCCACCAGGTGGTGCTGGGCGACGGCACGCTGCCGCTGCCGATCCTGCAGGCGCAGGTGGAGAAGTGGATCGCGGCGGAGAAATAACGGCCGTTACTGCAAAACATGCCGTCGCCCCCGCGCAGGCGGGGGCCCAATTTTGCAGGCTGGCGGTACGCTAAAAACTTGGGTCCCCGCCTCCGCGGGGACGACGTGGGGAGCATTAGGGGAGCATTACGGCCCCTGCACTGTGTGCGCAGGCGTACATATCGCCTGCGCACATGCGTGCATGATGGGCTTCATGAACGATGAAGACACCAAGGATGCCGACGGGACGATCGCGCCGCCGTCGCCGCAAGCCTCGACCTGGCTGTCGAAGCTGGGGCCGGGCCTGATCACCGGCGCGGCCGACGACGACCCGAGCGGCATCGCCACGTATTCGCAGGGCGGCGCCCAGTTCGGGTTCAACCTGCTGTGGACGCTGCTGCTGACGTATCCGCTGATGGCCGCCATCCAGGTCATCAGCGCCCACATCGGCCGTGTGACGGGGCGCGGACTCGCCACCAACCTCCAGCGTTTCGCGCCGCGCCACGTGGTGTGGGGCATCGTCGGCCTGCTGCTCATTGCGAACGTCATCAACATCGCGGCCGACGTCGCGGCGATGGGCGAGGCGATGGCGCTCATCCTGCCTGGACGGCCGCTCTGGTACGCCGTCGGTTTCGGCGTGCTGTCCGTGCTGCTGCAGGTGTTCATCCCGTACCAGCGCTACGTCAACCTGCTGAAATGGCTGACGCTCGTGCTGCTCGCGTACGTGGCCACCGTGTTCGTCGTCCACGTGCCGTGGGGCGAGGTACTCAAGTCGACCGTGTGGCCGCGGATCGCGTGGAACAAGGAATACCTGACCACCATCGTCGCCGTGTTCGGCACGACGATCAGTCCCTACCTGTTCTTCTGGCAGGCGTCGCAGGAAGTCGAGGAGCTGCGCGCGGACGACGATGCGCGGCCGCTGCGCCACGCGCCCGAGCAGGTGCAGCGCCAGTTCAGCCGCATCCGCTTCGACACGCTGGTCGGCATGGCCGTATCGAACGCCGTCGCGTTCTTCATCATGCTGACGACCGCCGCGACCCTGCACGCGCAGGGCGTGCGCGACCTGACGTCGGCGGCGCAGGCGGCATCGGCGCTGAAGCCCGTCGCGGGCGAACTCGCGTTCGCCCTGTTCGCGCTGGGCATCGTCGGCACGGGCCTGCTGGCGATCCCCGTGCTGGCCGGGTCCGCCGCGTACGCGATGGCCGGCACGTTCCACTGGAAGAGCAGCCTGGGCTCCGAATTCTCGGCGGCGCGCAAGTTCTACGCCATCATCATCGTCGCGACGCTGGCCGGCGTCGGCGTCAACTTCATGCCGCTCGATCCCATCAAGGCGCTGTACTGGAGCGCGGTGCTGAACGGCGTCATCGCCGTGCCCGTGATGACGATCATGATGCTGGTCGCGTCGAGCAGCCGCATCATGGGCGAGCTGACGATCGCGCCGCGCCTGCGCGTCCTGGGCTGGCTGTGCACCGGCGTGATGGCGGCGGCGACGATCGCCATGTTCGCATCGTTCCTCGCGCGCTGACGCCTACTGCATGTCGATGCGGCCGTAGATGCCGTGCGCCTCGTCGCCGGGGCCGGCCGTGTAGAACAGCGTGTTCGCCGGCTGGTTGTTCACGCCGTTGCCGAAGGCGATGCCCCACAGGCCGTCGATGACGATGGGCGTGTGGTCGGCCCGGGACAACGTGCCGATGAAGGCGCCGGTGGACGGGTTGTAGGCGTTGATCCTGCCGTCGCCGAAGTTCCCGACCAGCAGGGCATTGCTGAAGTCCCCGAAGTTCGCCGGCGCCAGCGCGATGCCCCACGGCGCGTTCAGCGCGCCGCCCGCCGCCAGCCGGTGCAGGAACGTGCCCCCCATGTCGTACACGTCGACGACGCCGAGCCCCGCGCCCTTGACCTCGTCGTTCCCGCCCGTTTCGCGCTGCGCATACGCGACGTAGATGCGGTCGCCGACGGCCTGGATGCCGAACGGCCCGTAGCCGGCCGGCAGGTTCGGATCGGCGAACCCGCCGGGCAGCGTGGCCTTTTGAAAGCCGGCGTCGTAGACGTCGATGCGGTTGTTGCGGAAGTCGGCCGCGTACAGGTAGTTCGCGCCCGCGAACGTGCCGATCGCCAGGCCCTTGTAGACGGCGCTGCCGCCCGTGTCGACGGCCGTCACGGCATTCGTGCGGTTGACGCCGGGCGACCAGCCCGACACTGTGCCCGCCTCGCCCACGAAGATGAACGGGCTCGCGCCCGTCACGCCGTTCTGCGTGACCTTGAAGTCGGTGCTGCCGTTGTAGACGATGCCGGTCGGGCTGGCCGCGCCGGACGTGCCGGCCGGGATGGCGACGACCAGCGTCTGCGGCACGCCGTTGCCGTCGTACAGCGTCGACGTCGACGTGCCGTTGTTGGCGACCCAGACGAAGGCCGTCGGATTGAACGCGAGACCCCAGGCGTTGACGAGGTGCGTGTCGGTATGCGCCGCGCCGCTGGACTGGTCGGTGACGAGGGCCGTGGTCGCGAAGGCGCTCGTGATCGCCGGCGGCATGACGACGGGCGTCGTCATCGGGTGGTCGTCGCCACCGCCGCCGCACGACGCGACGGCTGCGCCGAGGACGATGCCGCACAGGCCGGCCTTGACGAGGCGGACGGCCGTTTTCGATTGCAGGTTCATGATTGCTCCTCTGTAGGACGCGTCGGGAAGGGACGACGTTAATGCCCCCGGCGGCGTGCAAGGTTCAATCGAATCGCGGGTGTTTTCAGAAGTGCAGGCTGGCGCCGGCCACGAGGGCGCGCGCACGCGGGAAGCTGCTGCCGGACCCGCGCACGAGGGTCTGCCAGCCTGCCTGCAGGCGCCAGTCGCCCGTGTCGTAGGCGAGCGTGGCGCGCAGGTCGGCGCGGTCGCGGTCGCGGTCGTCGCGGCGATAATCGCTGCCGAACGGATGCAGCGCGCCCGCATGCAGGGCCAGCGCCAGGCGCTCGCCCAGCGGGATGCCGCCGTTCAGGTCGAGGTAGATCGTGCGGCCCGCGCCGTAATAGGCGGGCGAATAGGACAGGCGCGCGTTGACGCGGTCGAGCGTCAGGCCGGCGTAGAACTCCTGGTAGTCGACGTGGTGGTCGCGCAGGTAGATCGTGCGGGTGACGCCGGCATCCCAGGACAACCGCGACGTCAGCGGCAGCGCGCGCCCGCCGTAGACGATCAGGAGGCCCTGGCTGCGGCCATACAGCTCGATGGGCGAGGCGAAGGCGCCGGCGTACCAGCCGGCATCGAAGTCGCGGTCCACGCGCAGCTGCAGGGCCGGGCGGGCGCCCAGCGAGAGGCCGCGCGCGGCGTATTCGGACACGAGGGTGAGGTCGCCGCTGGTCTGGGCCGAGGCGGCGGGCGCCAGGACCATGGCGGCAAGGAAGAATGCAAATGCGCCCGTCAATGCGGGCGCGGGGAGGGCAGGCTGGCGGTCGTGGTCGTCGATGGGCATAGGCAAACGCAGGCTCCGGCGGCGCGTGCAATGGCCGCGCAGGCGTCTATGCTACCAGCTTGTCCCGTACCCGATGCCAACGCGGCGGGAAAGACGCGCGCGCCGCCGTCGAGGTCCGCCCGCAGCCGGGCCGGCGCCGTGCCGGGACGCAGTTCGAGGATCAGCGCCGCCAGGCCCGCCACGTGGGCCGCCGCATACGACGAGCCGGACACCATGCCCCAGCGCGCGCCCGGCAGCGCGGTGGGAACGTCCGTTCCCGGTGCGCGCAGCGATCCGGGCGGCGGCGCGCGCTGCGTGTCGGACGCCACCGCGATCACGCCCGGGTGCGACGCGGGAAAGCCGCCGTCGGGCTGCGCCGGATCGGCCGCGCCGACGAGCGTCACGCCGCGCGCGAGGGCCGCGTCGAGCAGAGCCTCCAGCAGCCGGTCGCGCGGTCCGCCCAGGCTCATGTTGATGACGCCCGCATCGTTCATCAGCGCGAAATTGATGGCCTTGCCGAGCGTGAAGCTGTTGCAGCGGGCGGGCGGTCCCGCCGTCTCCCAGCACGCGCGCAGCGCCAGCAGTTTTGCACCCGGCGCGATGCCCGCGATGCCTTGTCCGTTGCCTTCGCGCGCGGCGATGATGCCGGCGACGGCCGTGCCGTGGGCCTCGGGCCCGTCCGGATACGCGTCGACGAAGTTGCGGCGCAGCTTGACCTGGCCCGCGAGGTCGGGGTGGTTCGCGTCGACGCCGCTGTCGACGACGGCCACCGTCACGCCGCGTCCCGTGCTCGCGCGGTGCAGCGTCGTCAGCTGCCACACCTGCGCGGCCGGCTGCACGGGCAGCAGCGGGTCGCCGCCGCCGAGGCTGCGGTATTCCTGGATGGCCTGGGCCCACGCGACGCGGGGATCGTGCGCCAGCGTGTCGAGCAGGCGGTCGACGGGACCGGTGCCCGTGTCTTCCATCACGAAGCAGTCGATGCCGATCGCGGGCATCGGCCAGTTGTCGACGACGCGCAGGCCGTAGGCGGCGGCGAGGTCGCGCGCGACGCGGCGGCGCGCGGCGCGGGTGCCGTCGTCCGTGTAGCCGCCGCCGTACGCGCCGTCGGGACGGAAGTGCGGCGACGGCATGCGCAGCATCACGAGCACCTGGTGCGCGGCGGGCGCCGACGCCGCGTGCGGGGTGGGCGGGTCCGCGTTCGCGCGCGGCACCACGCATGCGAGCGCGCACAGGGCTGTGCACAGCGCCAGGAGGCGGGCGAGTACCTGTTTCACGGCTGGCCGTCCGTGGACAACGGTTCGGCCAGCGTCACGGCCGGTTCCGCGCGCAGCCGGGCCAGCACGGGACCGAGGCGGCCGTCCGCGCCGGCCAGCCAGGCATCCGTGACGGTCGGCCCGCCGACGATGCGCGCACCGCTGGCGCGCACAATGCGGCGCAGCTCGCGCTCCGGCGTGTCGGGCCGGAAGGTCACGACGAGCCGCGCCGCCCCGTTCGCGCCGGCCGCGCCGAGGACGCGGTAGTCGCCGGGCGCGTCAGGATGCACGGCCGGACGCGCCAGCAGCGCGGCCAGCACCGCGATCGCGCAGAATTGCGCGGCGACGGCGGCGCGCAGCCAGGCGCCGTCGTTGGCGGCGCGGCGGTCGCGCCAGCGCTGCAGCAGGCCCGGCGTCGCCGACCCCGGCAGCGCCGCCGTCGCCGCCACGGTCTCCGTCTCCGGCAGCGTCTCCGCCTGCGGCAGCGCGCACGGCACGGGGACGTCGTCCTCCACGGGAGTCGCGTCCAGCCGCGGCATCAGGCGCGCCAGCGCGCGGTCGGGGTCGAAGCCGAGGTCCGGACCCGGCCCGGCCGCGCGCACCGTGCGCAGCAGCGCGAGGTCGGCGCGGCAGTCGGCGCAGGTGGCCACGTGGGCCTGCACGCGTTCCAGTTCCGCCCCGGCGAGGGTCCCGTTGGCGAGCCAGGGCAGGGCATCCTGGGCTTCGGGATGGCTGTACGGGTTCATGACCGGATCTCCAGCTGATCTTCCAGCAGCGTTGCCAGGCGGCGGCGCGCGTGGAACAGGCGCGTTTTGACGGTGTTGACGGGACATTCCATGATTTCTGCGATTTCTGCGTAACCCATGTCGTGATAGAAGGTCAGCTGGAACGCGGCCCGCTGCGCCAGCGGCAGCGCGGCGACGGCCACGTCGACGGCATGCGCGAGACGCTGCTGTTCGAAGCGCCAGTCGGGCCGGCCGGCATCGTCGCCCACGCACTCGTCGGCGGCGTCGCCCGCCGGCTCGTCGAGCGCGTGCAGCGCCTTGCAGGCCTTGCGGTACGCGATCGCGAAGACCCAGGTCGAGACCTTGCAGCTGCCGTCGAACGTGGCGGCCTTCTGCCAGACGACGAGCAGCGTATCGTTGACGATTTCCTCGATCAGCGGCACGCTGCGCGTCATCCGTTGCAGGAAGCGCGCCAGGCGCGGGAAATACACGCGGTACAGCATTTCGAAGGCGCGCCGGTCCCCGGCCGCGACACGGCCGACCAGGCTGGCCTCGCTCTCGGCCGTTCCAGCCGCCGAAGCCGTTTCTTCGATTCTCCTATCCACGCATGCGCTCTCTACTGTTTAGCGGTGAATACCCGTTGACCGCGCCAAGGTTCATGCGCGGCGAAAATTTTTTGACCGCCCCCGATTCTCACACGGAACGGTGCCAAAGGGGCGGGCGCGAATCGTGTTGCCGGGATGACCCCGGCATGTCACGATGTCGCCATGTCAACCAGATACGACCTCATGAAACGATTCGCCATCCCCCTCGCCGCCGCGCTGACCCTGGCCGGCGCCGCCCACGCGCAGGCGCAGAGCGCCGACGCACCCCGTCCGCTCGGCTATACCCGCGTCGCCGACGCGCTGTCCGCCCTGCAGAAAGCGCCGGACGCCAAGGTCACCCATCCGGACGGCTGGACCGTCATCACCGTCCCGAAGCCGGAACTGGCCGTCTGGTCGTTCGTGCCCAAGGAGCACGACGCCTACCCGGCCGTCGTCCGGCGCCTGATCCGCAAGACCGACAAGGGGACGTTCGTCGAGATGAAAGTGCTGTGTGAAGCAAAGCAGGAACCGTGCCGGAAACTGGCGCTGCAGTTCCAGCAGATGACGGCGCAGATGCAGCAGGCGCTCGCCAGGTAGGGCGGGCGGCCTCCGCCCACGCGCAACGTTCGCGACGTGTCGGCGTAACGCGTGGGCACGGGGTGCCCACCCTACCGGTTGACGACCACCTTGGCCGCGGCCGTCACCTGGTCGCGCAGGAGATGACGGCGCAGATGCCGCAGATGGTGCAGGTCAAGTAGGGTGGGCGGCCTCCGCCCACGCGCGACGTTGGCGATGTGCCGGCGTAACGCGTGGGCACGGGTGCCTACCCTACCGGTTGACGACCACCTTGGCCGCGGCCGTCACCTGGTCGCGCAGCCATTTGTGCTCGGGCGACTGGTGCACGCGCTGGTGCCACAGCTGATAGAAGCGCATCGGCGGGAACTTGATCGGGACCGTGAAGTTTTTCAGCGGCAGCGTGTTTTCGTAGAAGCGGATGAACTGGCGGCCCGTCGTCAGCACGAGGTCGGTCTGCGTGAGCATGTACGGGATCAGGCCGAAATACGGGCATTCCACGGCCACCTTGCGGTGCAGGCCCTGGCGTTCGAGGAAGGCGTCGATGACGCCGTGGTAGCCGGGCAGCATGGCCGTCGGCGCGACGTGGGGCAGGGTCAGGTAGTCCTCGACCGTCATCGCGTCGGCCGCCGTGCGCTTGGCGTAGGCGCTGTCGGCGCGCATCGTGCAGATGATCGGGTCCTCGAACAGCTTGGAGATGTGCAGGTGCGAAGGCGGCTCGTCCCAGTTGGCGATCACGAGGTCCATCTCGCCGTCGGACAGCATGCGCAGGTAGTCCGTGCCCGGCCCCAGGTGGTGGATCGTCACCCGGCTGTTCGGGGCGCCGCGCCGGATCGACGCGACGACCCCCGGCAGGAATTGGGTGTCGAGGTAGTCGGGCGCGGCGATGTGGAACGTGCGGTCGGCCTGTTCCGGCACGAACGGCGTCTTGCGGACGAACAGGTTCTCGGTCTCGTCGAGGATGCGCTTGGCCGGCTTGAGCAGGCTTTCGCCGTGCTGGGTCGGCACCATGCCGCGCGCGCCGCGCACGAGCAGCGGGTCGCCCGTCAGTTCGCGCAGCTTGCGCAGCGAGGCCGAGATCGACGGCTGCGGCTGGTTCAGCTTGAGCGCGACGCGCGACACGTTCTTTTCCACCAGCAGCAGGTAGAGGATGCGGATCAGGTGCAGGTCGAGGTGCTGGGGCAGGGAGGACATGGGCGGGTCAGGTTATATACGAAGTCTGATTTTAAATATACGTTATTTTTCATGTTGAATAAAATAAATCGCAGGCACTGTCGCCTGCCGGTCACGCTCTGAAGGAGTCGTCATGGAAGCGGTTGGATACCTGGTCCCGTATGTCCTCGAATGGATGAACATGCTGGTGCGCTGGCTGCACGTCATCACCGGCATCGCCTGGATCGGCGCCTCGTTCTACTTCGTCTGGCTGGACAATTCGCTGCGGCCGCCGGTGCCCGGCTCCGACCTCGCGCGCAAGGGCGTGGCCGGCGAGTTGTGGGCCGTGCACGGCGGCGGCTTCTACAACCCGCAGAAATACCTCGTCGCGCCGGCCGAATTGCCGGCCGAGCTGCACTGGTTCAAATGGGAAGCCTATGCGACGTGGCTGTCGGGCTTTGCGCTGCTCCTCGTCGTCTACTGGTTCAATGCGCAGGCCATGATGGTCGACCGCAGTGTGGCCGACCTGTCGGCCTGGCAGGCCATCGGCCTCGGCGCCGGGAGCCTCGTCGCCGGCTGGGTCGCGTACGACCTGCTGTGCCGCTCGCCGCTCGGGCGCCACGATCTCGCGTTCGGCGCCGTGATGTTTGCGCTGCTGGTCGGTGCGGCCTGGGTGCTCACGCATTTCCTCAGCGGCCGCGCGGCCTATATCCACGTGGGGGCGATGATCGGCACGATCATGGTCGCGAACGTGGCGATGGTGATCATTCCGGGCCAGCGCAAGATGGTCGAGGCGATGCGCGCGGGCGCCACGCCGGACCCCGTCCACGGCATCCGCGGCAAGCAGCGCAGCGTCCACAATAATTACTTCACCTTGCCGGTGCTGTTCATCATGATCAGCAACCACTTCGCGATGACCTATCGCCATCCGCACGCGTGGGCCGTGCTGGGCACGATCATGGCGGCGGGCGTGTTCATCCGCCACTTCTTCAACCTGCGCCACAAGGGACGCGTGGAGTGGATTTATCCGGCGATCGGCGCCGCGCTGTTGCTGGGACTCGCGGTCGTGCTGGCGCCGCCGCGGCCGGGTGCGCCGCAAGGCAAGGCCGATTTTGCGCAGGTCGAGGCGATCGTGCGCCAGCGCTGCGTGTCATGCCACGCGGCGCACCCGACGCAGCCCGGTTTCGCGAGCGCGCCGGCCGGCGTGATGCTGGACGACGCCGAAGGCATTGCCCGGAACGCGCCGCGCATCTACCAGCAGGCCGTGCAGCTGAAGGCGATGCCGCTCGCGAACATGACCCATATGACGGATGCCGAGCGCGCGCAGATCGGCGCGTGGTTCGAAGTAGGAGCAAGAACGCCGTAGGGTGGGCTCCCCGAGCCCACGCGAACGCCGGCCAGACGCAAACGCCGGCGCGACGCAAACGCCGGCACGACGCAAACCCCGGCGCGACGCAAACGTCACGCGTGGGCACAGGGTGCCCACCCTACGGTTGTTTCAACGTTCTTTCAAACAGCCGTAGGGTGGGCTCCCCGAGCCCACGCGAACGCCGGCCAGACGCGAACGCCGCCCAGACGCGAACGCCGGCACGACGACGTTTATTTCAGCGTTCTTTCGAACAGCTGATAGATGCGCCGGTACTCGTCATACCAGCTTTCCGGCTGCACGAACGAATGCCGCTCCAGCGGATACGGCGCCAGTTCCCAGTGGTCCTTCTTCAATTCGATCAGCCGCTCCGCCATGCGCACGGAGTCCTGGAAGAACACATTGTCGTCGACCATCCCGTGCGCGATCAGCAGGTGGCCCTTGAGGTTCTGCGCGTACTCGATCGGCGACGACGTCTTATACGCCTCCGGATCGACGTCCGGCGTATTCAGGATGTTGGCCGTGTACTCGTGGTTGTACGTGCTCCAGTCGGACACGGGGCGCAGCGCGGCGCCGGCCTTGAACACGTCGGGCGCACGGAACATGCCCATCAACGTCATGAAGCCGCCGTAGCTGCCGCCGTAGATGCCCACGCGGGCCGCGTCGCCCTGTTCGTTGGCGACCATCCAGTTCACGCCGTCCAGGTAGTCGTCGAGCTCCGGGTGGCCCATCTGGCGGTAGATCGCTGTGCGCCATTTGACGCCGTAGCCCTTCGACGCGCGGTAGTCCATGTCGAGGACGACGTAGCCGTTCTGCACGAGCAGGTTGTGGAACATCTGCTCGCGGAAGTACGGCGTGTAGCGCTGGGTGACGTTCTGCAGGTAGCCCGCGCCGTGCACGAACATCACGACCGGATATTTTTTGCCCGGCTCGAACTGCGCAGGGCGGTACAGCTTGGCCCAGATGGGCGCGGCCCCGTGGGTCGACGGGATCGTCACGAACTGCGGCTGGATCCAGTCGTGCGCCTTGAATTCCGGCGTGCGGGTGTCGGTCAGCCTGACGGCCTCGCCGCCGTGCGCGGGCACGGTCGCGATCTGCGCCGGCAGGTAAGGGCCGGAATAGTGCACGAGCAGCCTGTTCTGGTCCGGCGACAGGCGGAAATCCTGCACGCCGGCCAGGCTGCTCACCTCGCGCGTGGCGCCGTCCGCGACGTTCACGGCGCACACTTCGTACGTGCCCGGCGTCTTGCGGTTGCACAGCAGCCAGGCGGTCCGGCCGTCGGCCGACCAGGCCACGTCGGACGCTTCCCACGGTCCTTGCGTGAGCGCGCGCGTGCGGCCGGCCGCGTCGCGGACGTACAGGTGCGAATAGCCCGTTTCCTCCGACAGATACCACAGCGTCGTGCTGTCCGGCAGCCAGCCGAATTCATTGTTGTCGTAGTTGACCCAGGCCTCGTCCGTCAGGCGATGCACGGGCTTCAACGTCGCGTGCGGCAGGTCGACGGTGGCGATCCAGCGGTCCTTGTTGTCGACCGCGCGGAACATGACGGCCGCGTTGGCGCCATCCAGGCTCCACGTGATCGCCTCGCCGTCGAAGCCGATCATCACGGGGCGGTTGCCCTTCAGCGGATCGAGCTTGTGCGCCGCGCGCAGCTGCGCCAGCGGGTCGGCCGCGATGCCGGGCAGGACGTCGAACGCCAGGTCCTTCACCTCGTGCGTGGCGAGATTCACGAGCTTCAGGCCGTGGCCGTGCGGCGTGTTGCGGCCGACGCGCGTGCGCTCTTCCGAGAATTCCTCGTAGCCGCTTTCCGTCACGTAGCGGGGCATCTTGCCGGCGCGGCCCTTGTCCGCGGTCTTCGGACCCGTCACGACGAGCAGCCAGCGGCCGTCCGGCGACAGCGCGCTGTTCAGGATCGCGACCTTGTCGCCCAAATAGATCGGGGCCGGCGCGCGGGTGGGATCGGCGCGGCGCTGTTCCTCGGCCTGGGCGCGGGTGGCGTCGCGCTCGTCCTTCTGGCGCTTCAATATCGTCGACAGGCGCAGCTGCATGTCGCGCAGGGCGTCGGGTTCCGCCGCGTTCGGGTCCTTGGCGGCGCGCGGTAAAGCGATGGGGCCGAGCACGCGCTCGCGGCGATCCCAGCCGAACCAGTCGTCGCCGATACGGAATTGCACGCTGCGCTCGTCGGCCGAATATTGCACGGCCTGGACCGCCGCGCCGTTGCTGCGCGTGATCTGCACGAGGGCGCCGCTCTTGAGGTCGCGCTCGAACAGGTCGCCGTTGCGCACGACGATGGCGCGCGTGCGGGCGCGGTCGAACAGCATTTCCGGGCTGTCCAGCCTGGCGAGTTCGGCATCCGCCACCTGTGCCGCATGGCCCGCGCGGGCCGCGTTGACGCGCCACGTGTCGCGCAGCGGCGAGCCGGTGCGCTTCTGTTTATACAAGACCTGCTTGCCGTCCCAGTTCCACCACGCCGCTTCCACGGGGGGGCCGATCCAGTCGGGGTTGGCCATGGCCTGGTCGAGGGTCACGGGCGTCGAGGCGGCGGCGGGCAGCGCCAGCAGCGCGGCGAGAACGGCGAAAGTGGGAAGTCGCATCATCAGTCGGGTGGATAAATGAAGAACAAGAATGCTTTTCTTGGTGAGAAATTGCAAAAAAGCATTCTAGCTCAGCCGACAACGATGCTGTGCGGATTCGCTTGCGGAAGTGGCGCGCGTGCGTAAGTACAAAAAACAACGCCCGGCCAATGCCGGGCGTGTGGAGACGTTTTACGACCGGGTGGCTTTACGCGGCCGCTTTCGGTTGCGCGTATTCGGCCATCCACAGTTCGGTCGGCGCGTCGGCCAGCCACAGTTCGGTCGGGGCGGTGACGGTCGGGTTACGCACGAACATCACGATGCGGGTAACGATGGCGGCGGCCGAGATGCCGACGGTGAGGTATTCGACTGGGGTCATGATCTTTATCCTTGGCTTTGCTTAGTTGTTCGGGGTGTCGCGGACGGCGTCCGGGGCCAGCGCGGCTGCGCAGAACGGACCCAGGATGATGATGCCGGCGTGGCGCTGCATCTTGCTGCGGGCGAACGCGCCGCTGGCCGGCTGGGCGACGTCGGGCACGATCCAGCCGCCGTGCGCGGTGTACAGTTCGATCGCAAAGTCGCGGATCTTGCCGAAGGTGTCGGCGATATGGTGGCGCAGACCCTTGTCCTGCGCCTTGGTGATCGTTGCGGTGGTCATTGTCATCTCCGGTGGAAATCTGTCGTGTTGCGATGCAGTATAGGGACAACCCAGTCATAAATGAACTTTCGATTTATGATGCAGCCCATCTGTTTTGTGAATATTTTCTGAGCGACAACTAAAGCGGATTCGCAGTCATGTCATGCGGCTGCTGAATATCTGGGCGTCTGGCCCGAAACTTGCATGCCTCATGGGCATGAAATCGCCTCCCGTGGTCCAGCGCACCTTGCGCATCGTCGTCGTCAACACCGTGCCGGATCACGCCACGGACGAGGCCGCGCTCGCCGCGCAGGCCCGGCGCAACACGGCGCTGCGCATCGGGCTGCTGGAATCCGGCTATGACATCGTCGCCTCGCTGCCGGCCGACATCTTTTTGCCCGAGCGGATCGCGCAGATCCAGCCGGACATGATCATCATCGACAGCGAATCGGACGCGCGCGACGTCCTCGAGCACATCGTGATCGCCACGCGCGACGAGCCGCGGCCCATCGTCCTGTTCACGGACGACCAGACGCCATCGAGCATGGATGCCGCGATCGAGGCGGGGGTGACCGCGTACATCGTGGACGGGCTGCAGGCCGAGCGCGTGAAACCCGTGCTGGACGTGGCCCTGAAGCGCTTCACGCGCGAGCAGAAGCTGCTGGACGAACTGTCGGACACGCGCCGCCAGCTGGCCGACCGCAAGCTGATCGAGCGCGCCAAGGGCCTGCTGATGGCGCGCAACAAGCTGACGGAAGAGCAGGCCTACCAGCGATTGCGCACGATGGCGATGAACAAGAAACTCAGGCTGGCCGAAGTGGCCCAGCGCATCCTGGACGTCGAGGATCTCCTCGGGTAAGACAAAGGAAAAGCATGGCACACGCATTCGTGGCCGGATCGGATCGTCCGGAAAAGACCGTGATCAGGGCCGGCTTCATGCCCCTGACGGATTGCGCGTCCCTCGTGATGGCGTCCGTGCTGGGGCTGGACGAGAAATACGGCATCAAGCTGGAACTGTGCCGCCAGCACTCGTGGTCGGGCATGCGCGACCGCCTGCTGCAGGGCGAGATCGACGTGGCGCACGCGCTGTACGGCATGCTGTACGGTGTGGAGAACGGCATCGGCGGCCAGCCCACGCGCATGGCCGTGCTGATGAACCTGTCGCGCAACGGCCAGTCGATCACGCTGGCGCGCGCGCTCGCGCGCCAGCGCATCGCCGACCTCCCGCAGCTGGCCGCCGCCATCCGCACGGGCACGCGCCGTTTCGCGTTCGCGCACACGTTCCCGACCGGGAACCACGCGATGTTCCTCTATTACTGGCTGGCCGCCGGCGGCATCGATCCGCTGCGCGACGTGCAGGTCGTCACCGTACCGCCCAGCCAGATGGCCGTGAACCTCGCGGCCGGGCACATGGACGGCTTTTGCGCGGGCGAGCCCTGGAGCACCCGCGCGCTGCTGGACGGCAGCGGTTTCACGGCCGCGACGAGCCAGGACATCTGGCCGGACCACCCCGGCAAGGCGCTGGGTGCGACGGCGGCGTTCGTCGACGCCAATCCGCACGCGTGCCGCTCGCTGGTCGCGGCGGTGCTGGAAGCGGGGCGCTGGCTCGACGAATCGGGCGAGCACCGCGACGCGGCGGCCGAGGTGCTGTCCAGCCCCGGCTACGTGAACGCCGACCGCCACACGATCGCCGCGCGCCTGCACGGCGAGTACGACAACGGCCTGGGGCGGCGCTGGGTCGATCCCGATCCCGTGCGCTTCCATGCCGACGGCGCCGCCAACTTCCCCTACCTGTCCGACGGCATGTGGTTCATGACCCAGCACCGGCGCTGGGGCCTGCTGCGCGACGACGTCGACTACGCGGCCGTGGCCGCCCGCGTCAACCGCGTGGGCCTGTACCGCGAGGCGGCCGTGCTGGCCGGCGTGCCGGCGCCGTCCGGCCTGATGCGCCGCTCCGTGCTGATGGACGGCAAGGCCTGGGATGGCAGCAGCCCTGCGGCCTATGTTTCGTCCTTCCCGATCCGCCGCGCCGCCCTGGCCGGCGCGTGATCCGCAAACCGTCCTTCCCGCGCCGGCCGGACCGCATGACGTCGAGCGGACGCGGACTATATCACCGTCGTTTCCGCGCAGGCGGGCACCCAATGGCGTTGCGTAGACGCGGACTATATCAACGTCATTCCCGCGCAGGCGGGAACCTAATTTCGTTGCGTCGACGCGGACCACCTTGGGCCCCCGCCTTCGCGGGGGCGACGGTTCCAGGGTTCAGGTCGCGCTCGATACCAATCACAGCGTCGCCCTTGCCTTGGCGAGAAACGACGTCCCTGGCCCGAGATGCTTCATTTGCGTGCGTCATTTACGTGCATGGTGCACTGCAATGAAGCGAATCGGGCCCGGTACATACGGTCTGCCCCCGGAAAACCATCTGGCACGAGTCTTGCAAATACGGAGGTAACGGGGTCAACGGCGATCCCTGAGTAAAAGCGCCGGCCCAACGAGGGGACGGCAAACAGGACAACGGCGTCCGCTGCACCGCAAACGCGAGTTTCATTCGCGCCGGCGGTACGCAGCGGGCGCCTTTTCGTTTTCAAGAAGGGAACAAAAAATGGCCGGCAAAGCAAACAGCATCAAGCTATTCTCCTTTGATACGCCGCAGATGCGCGCGTTCCACCTGACCTGGGTGGCCTTCTTCGTCTGTTTCTATGCCTGGTTCGCTTGCGCACCGCTGATGCCGGTGATCAAGGGCGAGTTCCACCTGTCGGTCAGCCAGATCGCCGACATCAACATCGCGGCCGTCGCCATCACCATCCTCATGCGCCTGATCGTCGGCCCGCTGTGCGACCGCTTCGGCCCGCGCAAGACCTATACCGGCCTGCTGGCGCTGGGCGCGATCCCCGTGCTGGGCGTGGCGATGGCCCAGAGCTACGAAAGCTTCCTGCTGTTCCGCCTCGGCATCGGCGCCGTCGGCGCCAGCTTCGTGATCACGCAGTACCACACCTCCGTCATGTTCGGCCCGAAGGTCGTCGGCACCGCCAACGCGGCCTCGGCCGGCTGGGGCAATAGCGGCGCCGGTGTCGCGCAGGCCACGATGCCGCTGCTGCTGGGCGCCGTCGTCATGCTGGGCGTGACCGAAACGATGGGTTGGCGCGTCGCGCTGCTGGTGCCGGGCGTGCTGATGCTGATCATGGCCGTCGTCTACTACAAATTCACGCAGGACTGCCCGGAAGGCAACTTCGCAGAGCTGCGCGCGGCCGGCGTGCCGTTCGAAAGCGGCGGCAAGGGCGGCTGGGCGAGCTTCTTCGAAGCCTGCCGCAACTACCGCGCCTGGCTGCTGTTCGTGACGTACGGCGCCTGCTTCGGCATCGAACTGTTCATCCACAACGTGGCCGCGACCTATTATGTCGACCACTTCGGCCTGTCCCTGAAAGGCGCCGGCATGGCGGCCGGCAGCTTCGGCCTGCTGGCCCTGTTCGCCCGCGCCCTCGGCGGCTGGATCTCGGACAAGGTTGCCGCCCGCGGCGACCTGAATTCCCGCGTGAACCTGCTGTTCATCCTGATGATCGGCGAGGGCCTGGGCCTGCTGTGGTTCTCGCAGACCACCAGCGTGACCATGGCCATCGTCGCCATGCTGGCCTTCGGCCTGTGCACCCACATGGCGTGCGGTTCGACCTATGCGCTGGTCCCGTTCGTGAGCCGCAAGGCGCTGGGCGGCGTGGCCGGCATCGTCGGCGCGGGCGGCAACGTCGGCGCCGTGCTGGCCGGCTTCCTGATGAAGGCGACCGGCGACGTGCGCCAGACCCTCCTGATCCTGGGCGGTGCCGTCCTCGTCGCGGCGCTGTGCGCCATCGGCGTGCGCTTCTCGCTCACCGTCCCCGAAACGCCGGCGCCCGCCGCCGCCTGAACAAGTTATCGCTGTATAGGAGTCGCAACATGAAACTGATCGTCATCGGCCACGGCATGGTCGGCCACAAATTCCTCGAAACCCTGTTCGCGGACGCCGCCCAATCGGCAAACTTCCACGTCACCGTGCTGTGCGAGGAACCGCGTCCGGCCTACGACCGCGTGCACCTGTCCGCGTTCTTCTCGGGCACGACGGCCGAGCAGCTGTCGCTCGTCGCGCCGGGCTTCTTCGAGAAGCACGCCGCCAACGTCGACCTCAAGCTGAACGCGAAGGCCGTCGCCGTCGACCGCGCGGCGAAGACCGTCACCCTGGCCGATGGCGACGTGCTGGCCTACGACAAGCTCGTGTTCGCGACGGGTTCGTATCCGTTCGTGCCGCCCGTCCCGGGCAAGGAGCGCGACGACATCTTCGTGTACCGCACCATCGAAGACCTGGAGAAGATGACGGAATGCGGCGCCCGTTCGAAAACCGGCGTCGTCGTCGGCGGCGGCCTGCTGGGCCTCGAATGCGCCAAGGCCCTGCGCGACATGAACCTCGACACGCACGTCGTCGAATTCGCGCCGCGCCTGATGGCCGTGCAGGTCGATGACCTGGGCGGCCGCGTCCTGCGTAACAAGATCGCGGCGCTGGGCGTTTCGGTCCACACGCAAAAGAACACGCTGCAGATCGTCGACGGCGAGTCCGCGACGCACCGCATGGAATTCGCCGACGGCAGCCACCTGGAAGCCGACATGATCGTGTTCTCGGCCGGCATCCGCCCGCGCGACGAACTGGCCAAGGCTTGCGGCCTGGCGCTCGGTCCGCGCGGCGGCGTCGCCATCGACGACGCCTGCCTCGCGTCGGACCCGCACATCTACGCGATCGGCGAGTGCGCCGCGTGGGGCGGCCAGACGTTCGGCCTGGTCGCACCGGGCTATGAAATGGCGCGCATCGTCGCGCGCGCGCTGCTCGGCCAGGAAGCCGCCTTCGCCGGCGCCGACATGAGCACGAAACTGAAACTGATGGGCGTGGACGTCGCGTCGATCGGCGACGCCCACGGCAACACGCCGGGCGCGCGCAGCTTCCAGTTCACGGACGAGCGCAAGCAGGTCTACAAAAAGATCGTTGTCTCCGACGACGGCAAGCGCCTGCTGGGCGCCGTGCTGATCGGCGATGCCGCCGAATACGGCAGCCTGCTGCAGATGATGCTCAACGATATGGAGCTGCCGGAAGCGCCGGAATTCCTGATCCTGCCGCAGGCCGAGGGCGGCGCCCGTCCGGCGCTGGGCATCGACGCGCTGCCGGCGGCCGCGCAGGTCTGCTCCTGCAACGCCGTCAGCAAGGGCGCCATCTGCGACGCGGTGCTAGGGGGCGCCTGCGACATCGGCGCGATCAAATCGTGCACGAACGCGGGCACGTCGTGCGGCGGCTGCGTGCCGCTCGTCACCCAGATCATGAAGGCCGAGATGGCGAAGGCCGGCATGGCCGTCACCAACCACGTGTGCGAACACTTCCCGTACTCGCGCCAGGAACTGCACCACCTGATCCGCGTGGGCGGCATCAAGAGCTTCGCCGAACTGCTGGACAAGCATGGCAAGGGCCTGGGCTGCGACATCTGCAAGCCGGTCGCCGCCAACATCCTCGCATCGACCTGGAACGACTTCGTGCTGAAGCCGGAACACGCGAGCCTGCAGGATTCGAACGACTACTTCCTCGGCAACATCCAGAAGGACGGCACCTATTCCGTCGTGCCGCGCATGCCGGGCGGCGAAGTGACGCCGGACGGCCTGATCGCCGTCGCCCAGGTCGCGAAGAAATACAACCTGTACACCAAGATCACGGGCGGCCAGCGCGTCGACCTGTTCGGCGCCCGCGTCGACCAGCTGCCGGCGATCTGGGAAGAGCTGATCGCGGCCGGCTTCGAATCCGGCCACGCCTACGGCAAGTCGCTGCGCACGGTGAAATCGTGCGTCGGCTCGACGTGGTGCCGCTACGGCGTGGGCGATTCGGTCGGCTTCGCCATCGCGCTGGAAAACCGCTACAAGGGCCTGCGCGCGCCGCACAAGATCAAGTTCGGCGTCTCCGGCTGCACCCGCGAATGCGCCGAGGCGCAGGGCAAGGACGTCGGCCTGATCGCGACGGACAAGGGCTGGAACCTGTACGTGTGCGGCAACGGCGGCATGAAACCGCGCCACGCCGAGCTGATCGCGTCGAACCTGGACGAAGACACCGTCGTGAAGCTCGTCGACCGTTTCCTGATGTTCTACGTGCGCACGGCCGACCGCCTGCAGCGCACCAGCACGTGGCGCGAGAACCTGGAAGGTGGCCTCGACTACCTGAAGCAGGTCGTCGTCGACGACAAGCTGGGGATCGCGGCCGAACTGGAAGCGGACATGCAGCGCGTGGTCGACACGTATGCCGACGAGTGGAAGAACGCCGTCGAGGACCCGGCCGTGCGCCAGCGCTTCCGCAGCTTCGTCAACAGCGAGAACACGGACGATAACGTCGTGTTCATGCCGGAGCGTGGCCAGATCCGGCCGGCCACGCCGGACGAACGCCGCCGCGTCATCCCGATCGCCGCCGCTTGAGTCATTGAGTCATTGAGTCATCCACCGAGTTTATTTGACTGGAACAAGGAGAACACCATGCATCGCGATATCCAACTGAATCAGTGGAACGCCATCTGCTCGCTCGACCAGATCGTCCCCGACACCGGCGTGGCCGCACTGCTCGGCGGCCGCCAGGTGGCCGTGTTCCGCGTGGGCGGCGCGTCCCCGCGCGTGTTCGCCATCGATAACTACGATCCGAATTCGGAAGCGTCCGTGCTGTCGCGCGGCCTGGTCGGCAGCATCGGCGAACGCATCGTCGTCGCCTCGCCGATCTACAAGCAGCACTTCGACCTGCAGACCGGCGAATGCCTGGAAGCGCCGCATCACTCGGTGGCCAGCTATCCGGTGCGCGTCGAGGACGGCAAGGTCTGGGTAGGGGCATAACAATGAACGCCCCACATGCGCATGACAAACATCCGCGGCTGGTCGTCATCGGCAACGGCATGGCGGGCATGCGCACGGTCGAAGAGCTGCTGAAGCTCGCGCCCGGCATGTACCGCATCACCGTGTTCGGCGCCGAGCCCCACGGGAATTACAACCGCATCCTGTTGTCGCCCGTGCTCGCGGGCGAGAAGACGGTCGACGACATCATGCTCAACACGCGCGAGTGGTACGACGCCAACGGCGTCACGCTGCACGCGGGCGACCCGGTCGTGCGCATCGACCGCAAGAAGCGCGTCGTGTACGCCGCCTCCGGCCTCGCCGTGCCGTACGACCGCCTCCTGATCGCCACCGGTTCGAAGCCGTTCATCGTGCCGGTGCCGGGCCACCAGCTGCCGGGCGTGATCGGATTCCGCGACCTGAGCGACGTCGACACGATGCTTTCCGCCGCGCGCGCGGGCGGGAAGGCCGTCGTCATCGGCGGCGGCCTGCTCGGCCTGGAAGCGGCCAACGGCCTGCTGCGCCAGGGGATGGAAGTCGCGGTCGTGCACGTGACGGGCAGCCTGATGAACCAGCAGCTCGACCCGCCCGCCGCCGAACTGCTGCGCGCGAGCCTGGAGCTGCGCGGCCTGCGCATCCTGCTGAACCGCCAGACCGTCGCCATCGAGGGCGAGGACCGCGTGCGTGCGGTGCGCTTCGACGATGGCGAGACGGTCGACGCCGACCTCGTCGTGATGGCCGCCGGCGTGCGTCCGAACGTCGAGCTGGCAAAGGACGCGGGCCTGCACTGCGAGCGCGCCATCGTCGTCGACGACACCTTGCAGACCTACGATCCGCGCGTGTACGCCGTCGGCGAGTGCGTGCAGCACCGCCGCGCCACGTTCGGCCTCGTCGCGCCGATCTGGGACCAGGCGCGCGTCGCCGCCGCCCACCTCGCGGGCGCCGGCCATCGCCGCTACGTGCAGCAGGCCACCGCGACGAAGCTGAAGGTCACGGGCGTCGACCTGTACTCGGCCGGCGACATCGTCGGCGGCGACGGCAGCGAAGACCTCGTGCTGCGCGACCGCCGCGGCGGCGTCTACAAACGGCTCGTCGTCGCGGGCAACCGCCTGACGGGCGCCGTGCTGTACGGGGACGTCGCGGACGGCCCGTGGTACTTCGACCTGATTCAAAAGCGGACGGACATCTCGTCCATCCGCGACCAGTTGCTGTTCGGCCGCGCGCACCACGACGACGTCGCTGCGCAGGCGGCTTGACGAGGAGTTTTCATGAAGTTGTCTTCGATTCCCACCACTGTCCGTACGACCTGCCCCTATTGCGGCGTCGGCTGCGGCGTCAATGCCCAGGTCGGGCAGGACGGCGCGATCGCGATCGCGGGCGACGCCGCGCACCCGGCCAGCCAGGGCCGCTTGTGCGTGAAGGGTTCCGCGCTGGGCGAAACGCTGGGCAACCGCGGCCGGTTGCTGGCGCCGATGCTGAGGGAAGAGGGCGTGTTGCGCGAAGCCTCCTGGGACGACGCGCTGGACAAGGTCGCGCAAGGATTCGCGCGCGTCATCGCGGAGCATGGGCCGGATGCCGTCGCGCTGTACGTCTCCGGCCAGCTGCTGACCGAGGATTACTACGTCGCCAACAAGTTCATGAAGGGCTATGTCGGCAGCGCGAACATCGACACCAATTCGCGCCTGTGCATGTCGTCGGCCGTGGCCGGCCACAAGCGCGCGTTCGGCGAGGACGTCGTGCCGGGCTGCTACGAGGATTTCGAACTGGCCGACCTGATCGTGCTGGTCGGCTCGAACGCCGCCTGGTGCCACCCGACGCTGTACCAGCGCATCGCGCGCGCCAAGCAGGAGCGCCCGGAACTCAAGGTCGTCGTCATCGACCCGCGCCGCACGGCGACGTGCGACATCGCCGACCTGCACCTGCCCGTCAAGCCGGGCACGGACGTGTGGCTGTTCGGCGGCCTGTTCGGCCACCTGGCCGTGCACGCGGCCGACGAGGGTTTCGTGGCCGGCCACACGACGGGCCTCGCGGACGCGCTGGACGCCGCCGCCAAGGCCGGCACGTTGGCCGACGTGGCCAGGGCCTGCCGCGTCGATCCGCGCGACCTGGAACGTTTTTACGACATGTTCGCGAATACGGAGAAGGTCGTCACGGCGTTCACGATGGGCGTGAACCAGTCGACGAGCGGCGCCGACAAGGTCAATGCGATCATCAACTGCCACCTCATCACGGGCCGCATCGGCCGTCCCGGCATGGGGCCGTTCTCGCTGACCGGCCAGCCGAACGCGATGGGCGGGCGCGAAGTGGGCGGCCTCGCGAACATGCTGGCCGCGCACATGGACCTGGACGATGCCGCCCAGCGCGCCGCGCTGCAGGACTTCTGGGGCTCGCCGCACGTAGCAAGCAAGCCGGGCCTGAAAGCCGTCGACCTGTTCCGCGCCATCGAAGAGGGCAAGGTGAAAGCCGTGTGGATCATGGCGACGAACCCGCTCGTGAGCCTGCCGGATGCCGACCAGGCCAGGCGCGCGCTCGAGAAATGCGAGCTGGTGGTGGCTAGCGACATCGTCCTCGGCACCGACACGAACGACGCGGCCCACGTGCTGCTGCCGGCGCTCGGCTGGGGCGAGAAGGATGGCACGGTCACCAATTCCGAGCGCTGCATCTCGCGCCAGCGCGCCTTCCTGACCGCGCCGGGCAGTGCCCGCGCCGACTGGGACATCGTGTGCGACGTCGCGCGCCGCATGGGTTTCGGCGGTTTCGACTTCTCGTCGCCACACCAGATCTTCGACGAGCATGCACATTTGTCGGCCTGGAAGAACGGGATCGACGGCCAGCGCCGCCGCGTGTTCGACATCGGAGGGCTGACCGGCATGACGCGCGCCGACTACGACGCGCTCGATCCGGTGCAGTGGCCGGTGCGCACGCCGCAGGAACGGACCGCGCGCCTGTTCGGCGACGGCCGCTTCGCGCATGGCGACGGCCGTGCGCGCTTCGTGCCGACGGTGCCGCGCGCGCCCGCGCACCTGCCCGGGGGCGAGTATCCGCTCGTGCTGAACACGGGCCGCGTGCGCGACCAGTGGCACACGATGACGCGCACGGGCCGCTCGCAGAAGCTGGCCGAGCACATCCCGGAACCGTTCATCGACATGCACCCGCAGGATGCGCTGCTGTGCGGCGTGAAGGCGGGCGAGCTCGCGCGCGTGACGAGCGACTGGGGCGCCGTCGTGGCGCGCGTGCAGCATGGCGGCGGCATCGCGCGCGGCAGCGTGTTCATGCCGATCCACTGGAGCGGCCAGACGGCATCGGACGCGCGCGTGGGCACCGTCGTCAACCCGGCCGTCGATCCGGTGTCGGGCGAGCCGGAATTCAAGCACACGCCGGTGCGCATCGAACCGTTCGGCGTCACGTGGTACGGCTTCATCCTGTCGCGCACGGAACTGCCGCTGCGCGAGGCCGTCAACTGGACGCGCATCCAGGGCAAGGACTTCATCCGCTACGAACTGGCCGGCCGCAAGCCGTTCGCCGACGCGGCCACGTGGGCGCGGCGCCTGCTGGATGTGCACGACGACGACGCCGACTGGATCGAAGTCGAGGACAAGAACGGCGGCGTGCATCGCGCCGCGCACCTCGTCGACGGCCGCATCGAGGCTTGCCTGTTCGTGGCGCAGCGCGCCGACCTGCCGGCCCGCGCCTGGCTCGCCAGCATGTTCGACAAGGACCGCCTGGCGCCGGCCGACCGCATCGGCCTGCTGTCCGGCCGCGCCCGCGAGAAGGGCTTCGACGCGGGACCGACGGTGTGCTCGTGCTTCGGTGTGGGCCGCAAGACCATCGAGATCGCGATCCGCCAGAACAATCTGTGCGACGCGGCCGCCGTCACGGCGTGCACGAAGGCAGGGGGCAACTGCGGCTCGTGCATCCCCGAGATCCGCGCGCTGCTGGCCGAGGCGCAGGCGGCCGAGGTATGAATTCGGCGTTCCCGACCTGGCCGGTCGGGGACGGCGTTTCGGGCAGCGGCCCGATGAGCGGCCTGACGGTCAGCCAAACCGAAACGCGGTGCCGCCGCAGTGAATCTTTCTGGAGTTAACATTCTGTGGCCGCCGCCCGGCGCTGCGTGGGGCTTTGTCTATCGCGAGAAAAATAAATTTCTCATGAAAAACAATGCGTTCCCCGTCGAACGCATTTCTCGCAGCGGCGTTAAAAAGTGAAGCTAATGAAACAATCTGTGAGAAAAACGTTACAGATTTTCATTATGATTGCCAGGTTCCGGTCCCCCCAGCTCCTGCCATGTCCTTCATCAGCGCTTCGTTCAACCTGACCGATGCCAACCGCCCCATCCGCCTGCGCATGTCCACCGCGGGCGGCGTGCGCGACGACCAACTGCTCGTCAAGCACGTCAGCGGCGTCGAGAGCCTGTGCGGCGGCATCGAGTACTCGCTGCTGTGCGTTTCCACGCAAGCCGGCCTGGAACTCAAGCAGTTCATCGCGAGCCCGGTGGAACTGCAGTTCGTCACCGACAGCGGCGGCCTGCGCGCCGTGTGCGGCATCGTCGCCGCGGCGGCCGAGGGGCAGGGTGACGGCGGGCTGGCCACTTACCAGCTGGTCGTGCGCGATGCCTTTGCCCTGCTCGACAAGACCAGCAACACGCGCGTGTTCCGCAACGCCAGTGAAGTCGACATCACCGATATCGTGCTCAAGGAGTTTCGCCAGGCGAATCCCGTGGCGGCGCGCGCGTTCGCCTACGATCTCGGCGGCCTGAAGTCGTACCCGCAACGCGAATTCACGATGCAGTACAACGAGTCGACGGGCGCGTTCCTGCGCCGCCTGTGGAAGCGGCGCGGCATTTCCTGGTTCATCCAGCCCGGGGCCGCGAGTGAACGGGGCAGCGATGAGACGCCGCTGCATACCCTGGTGCTGTTCGACGACGCAATGGCGCTCAAACGGAACGCCGGCGGCGCGGTGCGCTTCCATCGCGACGATGCGACCGAAGCGCGCGACGTCATCACGGCCTGGCACGCGGTGCGCACGCTGACGCCGGGGAAGATCGGCCGCCAGAGCTGGGACTACGCGAGTTCCGGTCCGACGATTACGCTGGAAAGCGGAATGAACGACCAGGGCGACCTTGGCAACCGCTTCGCCGCGAGCCTGGACGACTACCTCGTCGACGCGCCCCACGTCGGCGACAACGACGCCGACTACCGCAGCCTCGGCGTGGCGCGCATCCAGCGCCACGAGTACGAAGCGAAGTCGTTCCAGGGCGAAGGCAGCGAGCGCAATATGTGCGTCGGCCAATGGAACACCATCGTCGGTCACCCGGAACTGGACGAGCATCCCGAGGCCGAGCGCGACTTCGTCGTCACCGAGCTGCGCGTGGAGGCCGAGAACAACCTGCCCAAGACGCTCGACGACCAGGCGCGGCGCCTGTTCTCGCTGAACCGCTGGCGCGACGACAGCGCGGCGCTGGCGCAGGCCAGTCTCGAGCGCGGGGTGCGCTACACCAACCGCTTCAGCTGCGTGCGGCGCGGCGTGCCGATCGTGCCGGCATACGACCCGCGCGCGGACCTGCCGCGCACGGCGCTGCAATACGTGACCGTGGTCGGTCCGGTCAATGAAGAGATCCACTGCGACCATCTCGGCCGCGTCAAGGTGCGCTTTCCCGGCTGCCGCGAGGACGACCACGCGCACGCACAGGGCGCGGGCGCGTCCGGCAGCGACCGCGATTCGGCCTGGGTCCAGGTGGCGAATCCGTGGGCCGGCGACCAGTACGGCACGATCTCGCTGCCGCGCGTCGGCCACCAGGTGCTGTGCGCCTTCGTCGGCGGCGATCCGGACAAGCCCCTGATCATTGGCCGCGCGCACGGCGGCAGGACGCCGCCGCCGTCGTTCAGCCGCACGAGCCGCCTGCCGGGCGACCGCTACCTGTCGGGCATCGTCAGCCGCGAAGGCAAGTCGCAGCGCTACAACCAGCTGCGCCTGGACGACACGCCGGGCGAAATCAGCGCCCAGCTGGAAAGCGTCCATGGCCGCAGCCAGCTGAACCTCGGCTACCTGACGCACCCGCGCCAGGACGGCCAGGCCGACCCGCGCGGGCAAGGCTTCGAACTGCGGACGGACGACAGCGGCGCGATCCGCACGGCCAAGTCGTTGCTGATCTCGGCCTGGAAACGGCTGGACGCCGCAGGCACGCAACTCGGCAGCAGCGAGCACCTGGCCCTGATGCAGGATTGCCTCGACCTGTTCAAGACGCTGGGCGACTACGCCGCGCAGCACCAGGGCCTGCCGGTCGACCCGGCGCCGCAGGATGCGCTCAAGGCCGACCTCGAGGCGGGACCGGGCGCGCGCAGCGCCGACCTGGCGGGCGCCGCCAAGCCGACCGTGAGCCTGACCGGCCCGGCCGGCATCGCGTTCAGCACGCCGCAGACCATCGTCAGCTACGCCGGCGTCAACCTGGACACGGTCGCGCAGCAGCACATGCAGCTCGCCAGCGGCAAGCGCTTCAACGTCAACGCCGGCAAGGGCATCTCGCTGTTCGCGCACAGCGACGGCATCACGCAGGTGGCGCACAACGGCGACTTCACGATGCAGAGCCAGCACGACGACATGAAGGTCGTCTCCGCCAAGGACGTCAAGATCACCGCCGCCAAGCGCGTGATCGGCATGGCGCAGGACGAAATGACCTTCATGGTCAGCGGCGGCGCCTATTTGAAGCTGAAAGGCGGCGACATCGAGATCGGCGGGCCGGGCAACCTCACCGTCAAGACCGCGGAACACCACTGGAACGGGCCGGCCAGCGCGAAGACCGATATGCCGTCGTTCGACGCGGGTACGTTCGAGCGCACGCCGCGGCTGGTCCGCGCGACCGACGGCAAGCCCGTCGAGGGCATGCAGGTGCACATCGAGCGCGACGGCGCCGAGCCGCTCACCGGGCAGACCAATGCGGCCGGTGAAGGTCCGAAGATCACGGGCGACCGGCTGGAGCAGCTCAAGGTGACGTTCAAAAAACTGTTGACGTAAGCGGGAGCAGGATGGAAGGCATGACAATGGACGACCCGACCGTGATCACGGTGGGCGACGGCGGCGGCAGCACGCTGCTGAACAAAAGCTACCTGGACGTGGTGATGCAGTTGCCGCTGCCGGGTATCGTGATCTTCGTGCATGGGGTGAATTCGGATGGCGAGTGGTTCCAGGCGGCGGAGGAGGGCTTGTGCAAGGGCCTGAACACGCGCATGGCGCGCAACGACTGCCAGATTCAGCATTGCACCATCGAAGGCGGCAAGATGACGCCGGTGAGTTATTTGCCGGATCTGACGGCGGATGGGTACCTGAATCCGAAGAAGACATCAAAAAAATTTATCGACGGCGATGGCCATTTCTCGCCGGTGATTCACTTCCGCTGGGGCTACAAGGCTGACGGTGCGGACATGCAGACCTACGGCGACGGGCTGTATCTGAACGAAAAGGATTACTGGGGCGGCGGCCCGTTCGCCAACGGCTGCACGTCGATCCCCGACCTGTGGGAAGGCGGCTTGAGTGATCAGTTATTCCTGTGGTTGCACGCGCAGCACCTGAACCCGACCAACGACCGTATGGTGTATGCCTGTCCGCATCGGGCATATTACGTCGTGGCGGCACTGCGCCTGGCGAAGTTGATCGGAGAAATCCGCAAGAAGCAGGCCGACGTGCCGGTGACCATCGTCTGCCATAGTCAGGGAAATATGGTGTCGATCGCGGCCGCATTTCTCGGGGACCGGCTGGACCCAGTGACCGACGGTGCGGGAAAAACCGGCAACTGCGTGGCCAATACCTATGTGCTGTGCAATCCGCCGTATAGCCTGTTGAAAGACAATAAGACGGAAAGCTGGACGCAGCTGACGACGGGCAGTTGGAAAACCGGCCATGGCCGCCAGACCTACGAAGCGCGGATCGGGACATTGAAGAATTTTTTCGAGATTATCAAACAGCAGGCAAAGGCCCAGCCTGCGGAAGTCATCGACAAGCTCTGCGCCAATGAACCGTACGGATTTACGGCGGAGAAGGACAAGGTGAAATGCGGCTACGGTCCCGGCAAGGCCAACTATGGCCGAGTCTCTCTGTATTTCAGTCCGCATGATCAGGTCATATCGTCGACGACCATCCAGGGGATCGGCTGGCGTGGCATGAGCGCTAGCGAAATCGATGCCGCGAACGGACATGACGTATTCTGCCAGCGCGTGTTTGCCCAAGGATTCTGCGTCGGCGCGAACACGCCGCACTACGATTTCTGGAACGACCATCACGTGAAGGACAATGATGGCAATAATTTGAAGCCCGGAAGCAATCAGTTCTGGTATCCGGAATCGCTACGCGTCCAATATTCGGTCGCGAAGGGAAAGGACGCCAACCGCAATGGGATCGCCACGATCATGACGGCGGCGACGGCCCCGATTTTTCACCTGATCTTCAAAATCATCGACGTGCGCATTAACGCTCTGCCGGACAAAGGCTGGAGGACGCCGTTGACGGCGCCACCGCTGGGCGAAAAAGGATTTCAGCCACGATCGTATCGCTTTGGACAATACTCCGACCGTTTTGACGAGGGCCTGGACGCGCCCGGATTCAGCCGCAATGCGCAGCGCCAGCGAGATGCGGATGATCCTTACGGCGGCAACCGGGAGCTGCCGAAAGACCCGCGTGACGCCGAGGATGCGCCAACCACCGACGCGGCAAGGGGCAATGAGGCGACCGAGGCGAGCCTGATGTATGAGCATCACGCGTTTCTGCGGATGCGCGCAAGGCGTGATGGGAAATATGGCAAGAAGGATGCGGTCACCGAGGAAGATGACGTGACGACTGCCAGCGATGACTACAAAGCCTGGCGTGCCGAGAAGATCAAGAAATTGTTGGTCGAAAACGTCGGGACGCCGGCGACTGATCACTCGTCCATCCTGACGAATCCGGATCATTCGGAGAAGGCGCTGGCTTATGACATTCCGGTTGGGGTGTGTCACATTGCCAAGGAGGACTTGACGCGTCTACGCAAAATGGCGGACTGGCGATTCTTGGATGGCTTGGACGAGATCAATCCAATTTCCGCCTTTGCCAAGTATTTCGACAATGGCAAGATGCATGATCAAGAAGTTTCACAATGGGCCACAGACGATAGCGGCGCCACACTTCCACGCAAAGTCGTCAACCACCGCTCGATATTCTAATTTAAGGAAAGCACAACATGCGAATCCTCGCAGGTTTAAGACCGCGCCAGTTTGTCTACAGCGTGCTGGCGTTCGTCATCGCTATGGCTGTTTCGGCATGGATGATTACACGCGTTAACACGGATGGGGCGCAATCGGTCACTGACGGACAACTGTTCACTCGGCTCGTCGCCATTCCCGCAGCCTTTGCCACGCTGACACTCGGTGTCACGATGGCCATCGCGTCCCGTCCCGTCCATGCCGAACCAGTCTTAGACCCAAAGCAGGATGCCGCGCCGGCGCGGCCGTACATGGCCCAGGTCGTAGGCATCCAGTGGCTCAATCCATTGGAGCGCATGGATTACCCGACCGAGTGGCAACTGCTCTGGACCCTTGGGCTGGTTAAACCAAATCCAGACGATGACATGGTAAGGACAGAGCCGCAGACGTTTACCAAGCTCCAAACCATCGCGGCCATCGTCGACCCTGATGATGGCAGAGTTACCTTCGAAGGCTTTCACAAGAAATATGTCAATAAGTTGATGAACCTGTACAGGGACATCTACTTCATGGATTCCCGCTACTTCTATAACGCACACGACGTTAAGAACAAGTCGACCTGGCGAGAACTGGCCGGCATCCGCGTCGAGTACGCAATCCCGGCGGGCAGGCTCGATCCGGTTCGTGCGGCGAACACCACGAGGGACGTCATCATTGACAACTTCGACATCGGCCAAGCTGGCTTTCCCAACTCCTGGACCCGCAGCACCCCACCCGACGTCCGCGTGACCCCTGGCGGCGCCAACGCCGGATTCAGTTCGTTATCGGCCGCACTCGACTACCTGCAGGCACACCCGAAGGAAACCGTCTGGGTCATGAACTGGGACGCGCCGAGCTATCCGCCGAAGGACGAGCAAATCAACGAAAACATGGTCCTCCTGATCCTGGCCGGCCCGGACTTCAAGACGGAGCGCGCCCCGCTGGCCTGGCTTGGCTATCCTGCCAGCGCGAAGGTCGCCGACTTCGACAGTGGCAAGGACAAGCCGCCGCGCGTCATCCAGGCATGGAAGGCCGCCGTCGAAAAAGCGGCGCACAACGCCGGCAAGCAGACGACCGACGTCGGCTACGTCATCCACGATGCCAATAACGCCGCCAGCAACAACGCCGCCACCGCATCCGACCGCATCGCCGCGCTGGCGCGTACCGTGACCGAGGAGATGCCGGAACTGGACTTCATGAAGCAGGCGTTCAACACACCGGCGCTGCTCGGCGAGATGGGCGCAGGGACGGCGCTGACGAATGTCGCGCTGGGCATCGCGTACGCCAACCACCTCGGCAAGAATGTGCTGGTGGCCGGTACGACGGACGAGGCGCAGCCGGTGGCCACGCTCGTGGTGCCGCCTGCGGTGGTGCGGCCGATCCAGTACGACAAGCCGTGGTTCCGTGCCCGCGGCGGCAATACCGCCTACTTGCCATGGTGGGGCATCCGCCACGATGCCGCGCCGCGGTCGCAGGGCTTTTCCCGCTGAAGAGGCACCGCATGCGCAACGTCATCCGCCTGAACGACCCGACCTCGCACGGCGGCAAGGTCATCACGGCATCTCCCAACAGCAAGGTGCTCGGCGTCGCCGTTGCGCGGAAGGGCGACCGCTGCCTGTGCCCGATCCGCGGCCACGACATTTGCGTTATCGCGGAGGGCGACCCGCAGGTGCTGATCGATGGTGTGCCGGTCGCGTTCGACGGCCATGCGACGAGTTGCGGCGCCAAGCTGATATCGACCGTGGGCAGGAGCGGCCGTGGTTAAGCACCGGCTCCTGTCCGTCATGGTCTTTGTCCCGGACGTCGCGCTGCGATGGTTCGCCGTGCCGGCCGCATTTGCTGTGCTGGCGTTTGGACTCGTGACTGTTTTTTTCACTCGTCCGGTGCGTGCTGAGGCATCACATAGGTCTGTGGTGGCGACACAGAAAACCGATCCATTTATGGTCCAGGTGGTGGGACTGCAATGGTTGAATCCCTTGCAGCGTCGGGATTATCCGACTGAATGGCAACTGCTATGGACGCTGGGCTTGGTCGGGCCGAACAAAAATGACGATATGGTTCGAGCAAAGCCCGAGAAATACGGCAAACTGCAGGCAATTGGCTCAATTGCAGTCGGCAACGATGGCGAGGAGACTTTTGATGGTTATCACGAGAAATACATCGAGAAGTTGATATACGCGTATCACGATATCTATTTTATGGATTCGAACTATTTTTACAATGCACATTCGAGAGAAGATAAATCGACATGGAGAGAGCTCGCTGGAATTCATATCGAATATTCTCTTCCCAAGGGCAAGCTCGACCCCGCCGAAGCAGGAAATTTTCTACGAGACATCATTATCAATACTTTTAGCATCGGTAGCGAATCGTTCCCGAATGCTTGGACCCGCAGCACTCCCCCCGACGTGCACATCACCATGGGCGGCGCCAACGCCGGTTTCACCTCGCTGTCCGCCGCACTGGACTACCTGCAAGCCCATCCGAGCGAAACGGTCTGGGTCATGAACTGGGATGCCCCGAGCCGTCCGAAAGACCGCCAGATCAACGAAAACATGGTGCAGTTGATCCTCGCCGGCCCCGACTACAAGACGGAACGCGCACCCTTGGCCTGGCTCGGCTATCCAGCCAGCGCGAAGGTGGCCGACTTCGACAGCGCCACCGACAAGCCGCCGCGTGCCGTCCAGGCATGGAAGGCCGCGGTCGAACAGGCAACGCATAACGCAGGCAAGCAGACGACCGACGTCGGCTACGTCATCCACGATGCCAACAACAACGCCGCCACCGCATCCGACCGCATCGCCGCATTGGCACGTACCGTGACCGAGGAGATGCCGGAACTGGACTTCATGAAGCAGGCGTTCAACACGCCGGCGTTGCTCGGCGAGATGGGCGCAGGGACGGCGCTGACGAATGTCGCGCTGGGCATCGCGTATGCCAACCACCTCGGCAAGAATGTGCTGGTGGCCGGTACGACGGACGAGGCGCAGCCAGTGGCCACGTTCGTGGTGCCGCCTGCGGTGGTGCGGCCGATCCAGTACGACAAGCCGTGGTTCCGTGCCCGCGGCGGCAATACCGCCTACTTGCCATGGTGGGGCATCCGCCACGATGCCGCGCCGAGGTCGCAGGGCTTTTCCCGCTGAAGAGGCACCGCATGCGCAACGCGATTCGTCCATCGGGCGAATCGTCCCGGACACCACGCCGGATCATGCGTCGCCGGGACGAATCACCGCCCCGGCGGCGCGACGATGCCGAACGCCTGCGGCACCGCGACGCGCATGATGTCGATGAAGCGGCGCAGCCGCGCCGGATAAAAGCGCGCAGGCGGGTAGATCAGCCAGATCGGCAGCGGCGCCGCCTGCCATTCCGGCACGAGCTGCACGAGCCGGCCCGCGTCCAGTTCCTCGCGCAACGCCCAGCGCGACCCGATCGCCATGCCCACGCCCAGCACGACGGCGTTGCGCATCGCGTACAGGTTGTCCGTGTACAGGCGCGGGCGGATGTCCACGCGCACGGTCTCGCCGTGCTGCGCGTGGGTCAGCGTCACCTCGTCGCGGTAAAAATTGCTGACGGCGATCCACGGCAGGCGCGCCAGCTCGTCCGGGTGCGCCGGCACTGCACGGCCGTCGAGGAGGGCGGGCGACCCGACGACGATGCGCGGCACGTCGCCCAGCCGGATCGCCACGACGGACGGATCCGGGATGTCGCCCACGCGGATCGCGCAATCGATGCCCTCGCCGATGAAGTCCGGCGTGCGGTCGTGCAGGGTCCAGTCCACCGTCATGCGCGGATAGCGCGCCAGGTATTCGGCCAGCGGGGTCACCAGCTGCTGCTGGCCGAACGCATGCGGCGCGACGACGCGCAGCATCCCGACCGGCTCGTCCACGGCGCCCCGGATCTCGCTTTCGAATTCCTGCCATCCCGCGATCAATTCCTTTGCCCGGTCATAGCAGCGCATGCCATCGTCCGTCAGTTTCATCGCGTGCGTGGAGCGCTGCAGCAGGCGCACGCCCAGCGATTTTTCCAGGGCTTTCAGGCGGCGGCTGATCGTCGGCTGGGTCGTCGCGAGCGCCCGCGCGGCGGCGGACAGGCTGCCGGCATCGACGATGCGCACGAAGGTTTCGACCAGCATCATACGGTCGGCAGAGGGATTGATACTCGAAAAGTCTTTGCTCATACGCCTATCGTATAACAGTTTGACGCTCGCCGCTGCTACACGGCCATGCCGCGGATCTTCATAATGCGCTGCAACATCACTCAACGGAGTCAACAACCATGAGCATCGCACACACCGCCGCGACTGCCGTACCGGTCCAAACGAGGCTGACCTCGCCTCTGATCTTCCTGCTGGCCGCGAGCACCGGCCTGTCCGTCGCCGCCCTCTACTATAGCCAGCCGACACTGGGGATACTCGCCACCGACCTGCACGCCAGCAACCGGGCCGTTGGCTGGATCCCGACCTTGACGCAATTCGGCTACGCCCTCGGCCTGCTGTTCCTGGCGCCGCTGGGCGACCGTTTCGACCGCCGCACCATCATCGTCGTGAAGTCGCTGCTGCTGGCCGGGGCGCTGCTGGCGATTGCCGCCGCGCCGGACCTGGCCGTGCTGCTGGGCGCGAGCCTCGCCGTCGGCCTGCTGGCCACCGTCGCCCAGGACATCGTCCCGGCCGCCGCCACCTTGGCGCCGGCCGAGCATCGGGGCCGCATCGTCGGCACCGTCATGACCGGGCTGCTGCTGGGCATCCTGCTGTCGCGCGTCGTCGGCGGCGTCGTCGCCGAAGCCTTCGGCTGGCGCGCCGTGTTCGGCGGTGCCGCCGCCGTCGCCGGCCTGACGACCGCGATCCTGGCCCGCTGGCTGCCGAGCTTCAAGCCGACGAGCACGGTCGCCTATCCGGCCCTGCTGGCGTCGCTGGCCGCGCTGTGGAAGCAGCACCGCGCCCTGCGCCTCGCCGCGACGGCGCAGGGACTGCTGGCGATCGGCTTCTCCGCGTTCTGGTCCACGCTGGCCGTGATGCTGCATGGCGCCCCGTTCCACCTCGGTTCGGCCGCCGCCGGTTCGTTCGGCCTGGCCGGTGCCGTCGGCGCGCTGGCCGCCCCGTTCGCCGGCCGCCTGGCCGACCGCCGCGGTCCGCAATGGGTGACCCGTCTCGGCGCCACCCTGAGTGTCGCCTCGTTCGCCGCCATGTTCGCCATGCCGCACCTGTCGACGCAGGCGCAACTGGTGCTGCTGGCGCTGGCCACCGTCGGCTTCGACCTGGGCGTGCAAGCCACGCTGATCGCCCACCAGACGATCGTCTACGGCATCGCACCGGAAGCCCGCAGCCGCCTGAACGCGATCCTGATGACGACGATGTTCGTCGGCATGGCCGCAGGCGGTGCCCTCGGCGCCCAGGCGCTGGCCGCATGGGGCTGGAACGGCATCGTGGCCCTGGCCGTCGGCTCGAGCCTGGCGGCGCTGGCGGTGCGCATGCGGGCGTCGTCGGGGAAATCGTCGGGCAAATAAGGAACGCAGCAAGGTTGACCAGCGCCAGGCCACGGCAACGCGGCCTGGCGCTGTGCTTTCGTGCTAGGCCGCGATGCGTGGGCGACGGCCGGCCACGGCGTCCATCGCGCTGGCGCCCGCGCGCACGGCGAGCACCGTCATGCCCACGCAGGCGGCGACGAGGATGACGAATTCGCCGTAGCGTGCGGCCGCCGGCTGCTGCATGAGTGGCTGGCCGAGGAATGTCGACGCGACCGCGACGAGCAGCATCATCACGGGGAAGTGGAAGAAGAAGGTGAATGCCGCGGCTTGTGGCGCCGCGTGGTCGCCCGTCACGTCGTGCCGCGGGTGGGGCGGATACAGGGCCCAGGCAACGGCGGCGAAGCCGAAGCCGACGAACAGGTATTTCCACTCGATGAGCCAGGCGCCGAACGGGGACGGCAGCAAATGCGCGTCGGCGCCGATGAATCTGGACAGCAGCAGTGCGCCGGCGAAGCCGGCAATGGCGACGGGCGCCGGCGGCCTCGCGGCGTGCGTCGCGCCAGCGTACACGACCGCGATGCCAGCCAGCCAGATGGCGGCCCAGGCCAGGAATGACGCCGGCGCGAGCGCGACCACGACCGCCAGCAGCACGATCCGCCTGGGCCATGCCGCGCGCGCGCACAGGGCGAGCAGGATGAGCGACCAGAACAGATAGGACAGCAGGTACAACATGCCGTTGCTGCCGAACGTGGGAACGACGAAGGGCTGCAGCATCAACAGGTTTCCCAGCAGCGGCGCAGAGCCGAGCGTGAGCGTGCTGAATGCCGGGTAGGCAGTGTACAGGCCGGACCCGTTGAAGAATCGCGCGCCGGCGGCGTCGAAGGCGGCGCCGAGGACCAGGCCGGGCAGGAGGAGCCGGTACAGCGCGCCCACGCGCCGTGCGACGGCCGCGCCGGGCGGACGGCGCAGCAGTACGCGTCCCGTCACGATGCCGTCGAGGACGAAGAAGACGGCGAACGATTCATGGCCGAGCCCGGTCAGGAAGTAGAACGCCGCCGACAGCGCCGTTTTCGCGTGCACGTCCTCGTAGTCGACGAACAGCAGGAAGCGCACGTGGTACATCAGCGTCACGATGACGCTGGTCCAGCGTGCCAGCTGCAGGAACGAGACGAAGCGGTTGGGCATGGGGAATTACACAAGCATTGATTTACAAGCAATTTCTCCGGTGACAATGCTGCAAGACATTGTCCAGGTTCATCAAGCAAGTTGCCGTTCCATGGTAAGGAACGGGCGGCCGGCAGGGCTTGAGGCTACGCAGGCTGGATACGTGGCTCGACGTGATCGTGATGGACAGTCGGCGGGATTGTCGCGGGCCGGCCACACAGCTCGCTGCGGCGCGGCGGTACGTCGCCGGCGGACCTGTGGCGGCATGTCTCATGCGCATTGCATGATGTCGCACAGTTGCCAAAAGTAACAACAATTTCTTGTAATATCGGTAGAATGTTGCTTTTCACAATGTTACATCAGGGAAACATGGTTGTGACGGCGCCAGTCCCGGCCTGATTCTCTGTTTTCTTTGGACTTGTATGGCCAGCCAACCGTTCCGGCTCCTCGACAACCGGCAGCAAAACAGGATTTTGCGTCTGTCGTTTCCCAATAATGATGGACCCGAGACACAATTTCTGGTGAACGCACTGGATGCGACCGAGCACGTGTCACGCGATTTCGACGTCACCGTCGAACTCTTGTCCGACGATCCCGACGTGCCGCTCAAGGCCATGCAGGGCAAGCTGCTCACCATCGAGCTGGTACGTGCCGACGGCAGCCTGCGCTATTTCAGCGGCCATGTCTTCGGTTTTCGCCACAAAGGGTCCGACGGCGCCATCAGTTTCTACGAAGCACGCCTGGGACCGTGGCTCCGCTTTCTGGCACTGCGCAAGGACAACTATCTGTTCCATGGGCTTAACCTGCGCGATCAGACCGCGTCCATCCTGGGCGACTATGCGTTGCAGGCGAACTGGGACTGGCGCGTTACTGGCGAGGATCCGGCGTGGACGGACGCCTGCCAGTTCGACGAGACCGACTACAACTACCTGAGCCGGCGCTGGGAAGAGGCCGGCTACATGTATTGGTACGAACACACGGCGGCAGGCCACCAACTGGTGGTAACGGACGATTCGACGCTCGCGCCCCCCATCGACGGCGGCGGCGATGTCCGGTTCCAGCGCCATGGCGGCATCGAAGAAGAGGATGCGATCCACCGATGGTCCGGCGCGCGCCGCATCGTGCCGGCGTCGGTGGCGCTGACCGGTTTCAATTTCAAGGATCCGGGCGATGCCGAGGTGAGCGTGCCGACGCTGGCCCGCCAGGGCGCCGTCCCGGCGATCGAATCCTGCGAATACACGGGCGCATACGGCTTCGACAATTACCGGGACGGCGACCGAATGGCGCGCCTGCGCATGGAAGAATTCGAGGGCGGCGGCAAATACTACGATGCCGAAGGCAACAGCCGTTTCTGCATGCCGGGCCGCAGCCTGCGCCTGACCGACCACTTCCGCCACTCCGGCTCCGGGGCGGACAGTCGGGAAAAGGACGGCCGCTTCCTGATCCTCGCCGTACGGCATACGGCGACGAACAATTATCTCAAGGCCGAGGAACCGGCTTATTACCGCAACCGGCTGACCTGCACGCGCCGCGACGTGCCGTGGCGCCCTGGGCGGGGCTTCAACAGCACCGCCACGCGGATCCTGGCGCCCCAGACCGCGACCGTGGTCGGGCCGGCGGGACCGGACAGCATTCATACGGATGAATACGGCCGCGTACGCGTCCAGTTCCATTGGGACCGCGTCGGTAATCGCGATGAGCGCAGCTCTGCCTGGATCCGCGTGGCCGGGCTGTGGGCGGGTGCGGAACTGGGCAGTGCGGCGATTCCGCGGGTCGGGTCGGAAGTCGTAGTCCAGTGGCTCGACGGTAATCCGGACCGGCCCATCATCACGGGCAGCGTGCACAACGCGCGCCACATGCCGCCTTGGGAACTGGCGACGCAGCAGGCCTTGACGGGTCTGCGCAGCCGCGAGCTGGCGCCGGACGGCGGCAATACCGCGGGCGGGCGGAGCAATCACCTGATCCTCGACGACACGCATGCCGGCATCCAGGCCCAGCTCAAGAGCGACCATGCGTGCAGCCAGCTGTCGTTGGGTCACATCACGCGTATCGAGGATGTGCGTGGGCGCCGCGAGGCGCGCGGCGAAGGCTGGGAACTCGCGACCGATGCCTGGGGCGTCGCGCGCGCCGGCAGGGGCATGCTGATCACGACCGAGGCGCGCGCCAACGCCGCGGGCGCGGCCAAGGACATGACGGAAACAACGGCCCGCCTGGACGCAGCGCGCGAGGCCCAGGCCGATCTGGCCGGGATGGCCGAGCAGTACGGCGCGCAGGACAAGGCCGCCCGCCAGGCCGACGTCGCGGCGGCACTCAAGGCGCAGAATGACGGCGTCAAAGGCGCCGGCGCGGCAACAGCGGGCGGTTTCCCCGAATTGTCCGAGCCCAGCCTGGTACTGGCCGGCGCGGCCGGCATTGCGATGACCAGCGCCAGGTCGACGCACGTCGCGAGCGCCGAGCATACGGCGCTCACGGCCGGCAAGGATCTCGCCGTGGCCGCCGGCGGCAAGTTGTTCGCCAACATCCGCGAATCGCTGCGCCTGTTCGTGCAGCGCGCCGGCATGCGCCTGATCGCGGCGGCCGGCGACATCGACATCAAGGCGCTGAGCGACAGCATCAACGTGCTGGCCAAGCTGCAGATCACGCAGACGGCCGACAAGATCATCATCAGCGCGCGTGACGAGGTGCAGATCAGCGGCGGCGGCAGCTACGTCAAATTCAGCAAGGCGGGCATCGAGCATGGCACCGACGGCGCTTTCGCGGCACACGCCGCCACGCATTCGTTCGTGGGCCCGCGCAGCATCGACGCCGTCCAGCAGGCGGCGTTCGAACAGGCGGTGCCGCGCAAGTACAGCCAGCAGCTGATGGTCGACGCAGCGCTGTGGAAGTTGCCGGACGGCGTGCGCGCCGTGCGTTACAGATTCCTGTCCGAGGCCAATACCGTGCTCGGCTCAGGCAATCTGGACGCCCAGGGCCGGTCGGCCCGCCTGTTTACCGAGGCGTCCCAGCCGGCCGCCGTCGAACTCGACGTCAACGCCGGCAAGTGGGAGCAGATCGTCACCGAGCGCGTCGACGAGATCAGCAGCCCGGCCGGCGGTCCCGTCCTCGTGTTCGACTACGCCGATCACGAGGACGCGCCGATCGTCCCGGGCGACGACGACGCCGACGATCCCGATCTGAGCCGATACGACATCACCGCCTGAACCCCGCGGCACCGCCGCTTTCCGGAACCGAATCATGAAACCGTCCTTCCTGTTTTTTCCCTTGCTCGCACTGAACGTCTGCTCCCCGGTGCTGGCCGCCCCCGTCGTGCTGAGCAAGCCGCATATGTCCACCTTCGTCGCGCAGGCGCGCCAGGGCGCCGGCGGCAATGTTTGCATCGTGGGGCAGACGATGGATCCGGATGGCGACCTGCGCACGCGTGGCCTCGTGGCCATGTACAGCCCCGCCGACAACAGGATCGTGTGGCAGCAGACGGTCGATGCGCCGGACGATGATGCGTCCGTCCGCTTCATGGCCTGCCGCGTATCCGGCAAGGACGTGTACGTCGCCGCGAACGTCGACACGCATGCCGAGCAGTCGCTGAACCAGGGGCTGGCCTGGGTCTACCGTTTCGGCGAGAACGGCAAGCTCATCGCGCGCAAGGAGCTCGCCACCAGCGTGCGCAACGCGTTCGTGTACGACATCGACGCGGACGCCGGCGGCGTGACGGTGGCGGGACGGACCGCAGAAGTGACGGCGAATGCCCAGGCCAACGCGATCTTCTTCGCAAAGCTCGACCCGGCCCTGCAAGCGGCATCGTTCAGCAATCTGGCGACGGGCGCGTACCTGGGCGGTTCGGTGGTCAGGCTGAACGGCCACACGGCCTACCTGGGCGGGAATTTCGCGCCGGCCCACGCAGCGGCGGACGCCCTGGCCGACGATTACGCCGTGTCGAAGATCGTGGCCGGCAAATACCAGTTCAGCGTCAGGCCGCAGAAAGGCAAGGCGGACGACATCGCCACCGCCGTCACGCCGGCGGGCGAGATCGTCTCGCTCGGCTACGCCGGCAAGACGACGCACCTGACGGTCGTCGGCCCGGACGGCAAGGTGAGGGAAGACTTGCAGGCCGCCGGCGCCTGGTGCCAGACCGGTTCTGCCAGCGCCGACGCGGCCGCCGTGTACGCGGTCCGTTCGGCCTGCGGCAGGTCGCAGGATCCGTCCGCCCTCGTGGCCGTGAATCGCAAGACCGGTGCGCAGACGGTCGTCAAAGGCGTCGCCGGCGAGCCCGCCTACGTGCTGGCCCTGGAGGACAAGCTGGTCGTGATTGCACGCAAGGGCAACGGCAGCCTGCTGGTGCAGGCGGTCGCGAAAGGGCAGTAGCATGACGAAGGAAACCTATACCTACGAGCAGAAGCTTGCCTTCATCCGGCAGTTGTATTGCCCGGCGCGCGCCGTGGCCGCCGAAACGGGCTGTTCCTGGGAACTGATCCTGGCGCAGGCGGCGCAGGAGACCGGTTGGGGCGAGAAGGTTTTGCCCGGCACCAATAACATCTTCAACATCAAGGCGAGCGCCGGCTGGGACGGCGAATCGAAGGTATTCCACGTCTGGGAAAAAGTGGGCGGGAAAAAAATCTGGGTCGATGCGCCGTTCCGCGTCTATCCGACGGTGCTTGCCAGTCTCAAGGACCGCACGAAATTCTTGAAGAGCAATCCGATCTATACGAAGGCCGGCCTGTTCGACAAGGACACCGTGGGCGACTTCGCCAAGGAGGCGGCGGCCCTCAAGAAGGCCGGCTATGCGACCGACGAAAACTATGTGCAGGCATTGAAGGACGTGTGGAATGGCCGCACGATGCGGCGCGCGGTGGCCGCGGCGCAAAAGCAGGGCTGCGGCGCGCAACTTCCTGTCGCCGAGATTCTGTTGAAGGATGGCGCCAAGGCCGCCCTCGCCAACACGAAGGTCAGCGTGGCGGTGGGCCCGCGCAGCACCGAGACCGTGACCGATGCGCAGGGCGCCATCGCCGTCCGGATCGCACCGGGAACGACCGACAACATCGTGTTGAAGGTATTCGACGCGATCCGCAAGGAATGGGCAGAACTTGAACCGGTCGTGATCCCCGATCCCCTCAAGTCGCTCACGGTCACGCTGCTGGCGCCGACCGTTCTGGTGCCGACCAGCACGCGGGTCCACGACAAGCCGCCCGCGTCCGGTCCGGCCAGGCCTGCGGTCGCACCGGCCGTACCGGCGCCCGGCACGGTGAAGACGACCACCCACACGATCGCCAAGGGCGAGACGCTGTCGTCGATCGCGGCGCATTACAAGGTGCGCTACAAGACAATCGCCGACCTGAACGGCATCCGGTCGCCGTACGTCATCCGGCCGGATCAGGTCTTGCGCATTCCGGTCGTGGATGGCCACGACGCCGCGCCGGCAACGGCCGCCGCCGGAAGCGGATTCGACGATTTCCTGAGTGCCCTGCACGTTGCCTATTTTCGCGACGAGGCCGACAAGCCCAGAACCGAGGTGATGGCGTCGGTAAAGGCGCCGTGGATGAAGGTGGCGGAAGAGGAATTCAAGGCCAAGGTGAAGCGAGTTCCCGGCAGGGCCGTCAATCCGCATATCATCGAGTACTTCAAGGAAACCAGCCTGAACAAGAAGGACGCCAGTACGGACGAAACCGCGTGGTGCGCGGCGTTCTGCAACTGGTGCCTCGTCAAGGCGGGCTATCAGGGGACGCACGACGCGCTGGCCGCGTCATTTCGGAACTGGGGGCGCGCGACCCGCGGCAACAAGCCCGCGCTCGGCGCGGTGGCCCTGATCCGCTTTCCGGACGGCCGTCACCACGTGACCTTTGTGGCGGGACGGGACAAGGCGGGCGTGCGCCTCGCGACGCTGGGTGGCAACCAGGGCAACAACAGCGCCGTGACGCACAGCCACGTGCCGACAGCCTGGGTCGTCTGCTATCGCTATCCGGGCAATTACCCGGATTATGACGACGATTACATTCTCCACGACGTCAAGGCGGACGGCGCGCCGCTGACGGCGGCAACCACACACTGAGACCGCATGACACATCACATTCGCAACCATCTGCTTTTCTTGTTCGCGCTGCCCCTGGCAACTGCCGCGCGAGGCTTCACCGGGACGGTCGACCTGAGCGCCAGGGACGCGGCCGCGACCCGTCATCTGACGATCAGCCATTGGCGTGTCGACAAGCGGGGCGTCCCGTCCTTCGATTACCGCTACACCCAGGACGGCCCCGGTTGCACGTACCGGCGGGAGGGCCACGCCGTGGCCGGCTACGACGACAACGGCGACAGCGTCGAACTGGAGGTCTACAACCCGCAAGGCGCCGACGGCAAGGAAGGCGCACCGGTGGGCGCCTTCTACGACGAGCCCAACGGCGTGGTCTTCGGCATGCCGGTGCGCGGCAAGGGCGCCGAGTTCTGGGTCTCGTTCGACGATCCGCGCATGAAGAAGACCTTGCCGGCGACGTGCGGCTTCACCGCGCACGGCGCCGCCGTGATGCTCAGGAAGTGACGATGTCCATGAAAATCATTGTGGTCGGCGACAGGACCGACCACGGCGGCACGGTGCTCGGCGGTTCGCCGACGCACGACGTAGGGGGCAAGCCTGTTGCGCGGCGCGGCGACAAGGTCGACTGCCCGCGACATGGCGAGAACAGGATCGTGACCGCGCACGCGACGCTGTCCGTCGATGGCATCGCGGTGGCGGTGGAGGGATGCGAGACCGAATGCGGCAGCAAGCTCATCGGTAGCGGCAACGCCAGCGTCGCCGGCTGACGGAGCGAAAGCCAGACTGCCGAATTGCGCCCTTGTGTGTCATGGATAACATGACGCAACTAAAACAGGGAGGAAGAGGGGAGGTGGTCGGGGTGAGAGGATTCGAACCTCCGGCCTCTACGTCCCGAATAATGAGGATTTTGAAATACAGCCCGTAGGTAAATGGTTTCTGGCTTTTGTACTACAGTGAGTACTACACCGCTGGGTAATCGAAAACAAAAGAATTTCGTTTGGTCGACAATGTAATGTCGGTCGAATAATTGACATATTCACAACACGTCGCTTGGCAATGATTTAATCATCGGTCGGAAGACCCCGTCGAGTTTCTTTAAGGCCTGTGCCTGCCACTGGATATATTCGGGCCAGCGGGTTTCATCTTCGATATCGCAGTCATGGCGAATCAAACCAATGCCAATCCCTTTCTTCTCAGGCATGTCTGCCCATTCAAGCGCGTGGCCCATTGCGGCCTCAATCTCGTCTTTGCGTTTGTGAAAATACCGAAAAATAGCTTTTGGACTTGGAGAATTGCATACGACATAGAGCCGAACTGACATTCTTCCTTCCCACGAAACGATAGTTTCGAAGGAGAAGCCCGTTCGGCCAGCGCTGAACGTCAGCCATTGCTGCGGAAATGGTTTTGGTGCCTTGATCGATGGGTTTTGTTCTTTTTGATATTGGTGAAACGCTTGCCAATAGCGCAAATAGACTGCCTGTCGCGGTCCGTGAACTTTGTTCGAAGAAGCAGCCTCCTTAACGCTTCGGCTCCACTCATTCGGACTCGAAATTACGTTGAATTTAGGGGCAGGGGCAGAATCACCAATCCGCCAAAGCTCAATCTCCAGGCCGAAAAACTCATGCTCTTCATTCGTTATCTCATTTAGCCAGTCGAGCGCTGCGCGATGTTCATCAGTAAAACGAGATGCCACCCATATCACGGTCTTCGCTTCGATCCCGGCGGCATATGTTAGGATTTGCCCGAGATGAAGATGGTCGGTCTTTTCAAGCTGATTCTCTACGAGGACAGTCTGACCGCTAAGGCGATCTTTACAAATGATGTCGGCGCGGTAAGGACCGATAAATTCTTCTTGGCTGACTAGCTCCAGGTCAAGCCCAACGGCATCACTCATTATTGCGAGATTGGAGGGACTTGCAAGCCAGGGAGTGAAATCTGTAGCTTCATGCGTCCAAACATTGCGCAGATTTACACGAGAGAGTGACCCTAATTGCATCTTCGACCTTTGAACACCGCTGACAGAGTTGGCATGATGCATCAAAATTTCGCGTATGCCAAGTTTTCGTTACAGCCAGCGGCTTCGGTTGTGGGTCAATATTGACCAAGCGCGGCAGCAGGTAGCGTGCCTGGGTGACGTTCCCATGATTGATTCAAGCCATGCCTTCAACTTGAAGCAAGCCATGAGTATTCTAGTAACGTTGCGGCTGTGCTAGGTTAATGTCGCTCGAACCGACACTTACGGGGTAAGGCCACTAGCGCATGGTGAGAACAGCAACGCTACGATAAAAACCGAACTCAGTCACCAAAACCTGACCGCTCACTTTTCTACGGCAAGGTTGTGACTTGCCCATTGCTCCTTTCCTTGGAAAAGTGGCCACCCGGAACCCACGATCCAGCATTTTGAGACTCGGAGCGTGCGTGCTTGGCTGGCATCGACTTTAGCAGTCGAGATATTGGAAGTATAGTCATCGTGTCCCAATTATAGATGGAAGGAGACTTTTCATGAGATTGAGCTTTATCGAAACGATCCGGCAGAAACCAAAATCGATACCTAATCCCACAGGGTACGGGTTTGATAAGAATGTGTGGCAACAGGCATATGAGGCGCAACGCGACGGTAGTCCCGACGATCATAATGTTTATCTACTAGGGCTCATGCTCGCTCATCAAACTGGGCGAGTTCATGCAAGCGTTGAGAGACTTTCCGAAAACCTTCACTTCCGAACGATTGAAGATTTAAGCCAGTTTTTCTCGGAGCGAATAAACCAGGTTCAACTTCAAGTATTCCAGAGTCTTGAAAAGGCAATGGAAGGGGTTAAGCTTATTGCTAGCGAACGTGTTAGAGAAATGCGATGCTTCACTGACGCAGCGGGAAATTCCCACGCAATTCAACCACCAATGGAGGCTGTCGTAGATGCCATCGGTACCGCGTTGAAGCTACTCGGACGTGCTGGCGGACTCGGAAAACTGGAAAGCGCGCAGCGCGCTGGGATGACTATCGAAGACGTGCTCGGCAATCTCATGGATCTAGCTCAGCACAGTTTGTCGATTAAACGTGTATGGGACTCGGTAATTTGGTGGCGAACTGCCGTCGTGGTCGCCCATGACTGTCGTAGCTACTTCGTTGATGAACTCGCAAGCGACTTGGCGGTACGCGCAACCGTTGATTTAGCGAGACGGCCTGCTTTGATGGCAAGGTCGATCGATAGCTTTCAGAGGGAGAATCCCGAGACATTCGATAACAACGTTTTTGTTCCTTACGTGCGACTGCTTGAAGGGCGTCTGCTCGTCCAACCACTGCCGGCTTTTCTCGTGCCTGAGGAGGAACGAAAATTAGTGCTTGAAACACGCTACTCCCACGGCATATTGCAGGATGCGTCGCTGGGGACCTTTATACGCGAAATGCATCCTCAAGTGGGACTTCATATCAGAGAAATCATGGTCATCTGGGGCGAGTTGTCCACGATGGCGGCCCAAATTTATCAGTTAGCACGGCCCCTCGATATTGTGAAAGATAAGAATGAGCTATCAGTTCTTGTCGAGAGCCGATTGTCGCGCGATCAGATAATCGCAACTATTAAACAGTGTGTTGCATTGTCCGCAGATAGGGTAAAAGAGTGTCTTGATTTTCTTAGTTTCACACCATCTAAGTCTGCTGCACTATGGGACAATCCCTTGCTGCCTGCAGGGGACGATGTGCTGTTGCTCTGGTGGCCGTTGCAAGGCGCACATCAAGCTCGTCTGTTGAATGCTTGGTCAAAAAGTCATGAAGTGCTTACGGTTGCATTTAAGAAAAAAGGTCCTGCTAACGAAAGCTTACTGGCTGAGGCAATACGTGATGCCATCGCAAAGAGCCCCCATCGGGATCGCATGAAATTCATAGGAACAAGTTTGCATCCGCGCCAAAAGCCTGACGAGGAAATAGACTTGTTGGTTGTAATCGATGATACGGCATTTGTCATCGAGACTGCTTCCCTTCCTTCGCCAGCCGAAGCTTACGAGTTTTTCGATATAGAAGATCGGCTCCAGAAAAAGTCAAAGCAATGCCGCAAGCAATGCGCTGCCCTAAAACAAGATTTGAGTCAAATTGCTGAGTGGGCTGACGATGATTCTTTGCGAGAGAGGGTAACTAAGGTCTTTGGTCTGGTTGTTACAAACTCCTACTTGCGCGAAGGTTTATATGACGACGATATATGCTACTGTCACAGGGATACATTATATAACGTTATTTCGGGTGGGATCCATTTTGGAGTGACGCGCGGGCTCGAAGAGTACACTTTAAAAATGCCGATCCAGGTAGGCCCGGAAGGCTCGGTAGTCGACGGAATAATCAGCACGCTGAGAAAGTCGCCCAAGGCAGAGCTCTTTGCACGGTGTATAGTTCCGGTCGATTTCCGCGTTACGGGCTTCGACGATACTGACGTAGAAGGTTACTACAGAGCTGTGGAAATAGATATTCCTGAGCATGACATGTTAGAAAACCGCTTGCGGGAGTGCAGTTTTGCGGCATTACTGGAAGAATCGTCCGATCCTCGCTTTGAATAACTCGGCTAGTGTCGCGCTAAGCGACACTGCCAGGAACACTTTATTGTCGCGAGAACCGCCACTGATGGGCAAACGTTAGCTCGTCTGCTAACGCTTTGGCAGTAGCCGAACGCGGCCATCAGGCCCTTCGGCACCGTGGCGACCACGCGGAATTGCTACGACTCTGCCGTCTCGACCCTCCCGCGACGTTGCTCCCTTTGGTACAGCCACAACGCGTCCGTCGCTGCCCTCGCGAGAAGTCGCGCCGCGCGGAACTGCTACCACTCGACCATCCCGACCTTCGCGCGATGTCCCACCGGGCGGCACTGCGACGACACGACCATCACGACCTTGCCGCGATGTGTAGCCGTGTGGAATTTTTACCTTTTTTCCGTCCTGACCAGTTCGAAAAGAGTGCGACATAATACCTCCGCTGTTCTGGAAGTATTTAGCCCATGCATTGCACCATTAATCGTTAAGGCGTTTCAGCCAGTTCCAGAAATCATCATCTGATTCAGATTCGTCCATACTTACGGTCTTGCCCACGACTTCCGATCCGCGCGCAGGAATGCTCAGCCCAAGTATGTTTTTAACGTAATTTTGGAAAAGTTGCGGTGGCGGCGGGTAGTCATCATCGTCGTATTCATCCTCTCGTACCTCATCTGGCGTTAATTCGAACTGATCAGGCCAACAGTGTTCGTCGTAACCGATCGCCAACAAACGTAATAGGTCTTCTATATTTTCGGCGAGCACACAGAGCATTACCGAGCCAGACCCTGAGCCTAAATGAACAATTCGCTGCTGACCATTATCATCTCGCCAAAGTCCAGCCCACGATCCATCGCCGCCGGTTCGCAAAAAGATCGCTAGCCGGTCGTTTACCTCGGGATCATCACTTTTTGTCCACTGTGCGGTATCAGCAGGGTCAGGTACGAAAAAACCTGTTTTTGCTAGGTCGCTGTGTTCGGGTTTGGGGTACAAGGTCATATAGCGAACGCCGTCGCGACGCGTCCGAACGCAGCCGTGTTCTTCCATGAATTGTAGGGCTTGCCGCAACACGCCCGGAAGCGGGTTCCGCTCCGGGAATGAAGAGGCCATTTCATCAGTAAAACTCATTTCTTTGTAGAACATAAAATGCTAAGAATTGAGTAATTTTTCGATTTCGACATTTGAGAATGGAAGTGTCGGTGACGCAAGCTGTCGAAGGATAGTCAGATGCACGTCTAACTTGAGCTTCCCAAGGTTCTCCAGTCGCATTTTCCCGCCTACAGCTATAGCAGGTTCAAAGCCATAAACTTCGTCTGGTTCAAGTGGGCCTAATTTTTTCAGAGCCCGCTGGAAGAGTTGACGCCCGGATTCGTCTTTTAGGTCACATTCACTAATGCTTAATCCAATAAAAGATCGGACCGACCAATCTTGATCTTCTTTGCTTTTCGGCTTCAAGTCCTTTGGTAGGGAAAAAATTGCGTTGATAGGACAGCTTATTGTCATATTGACGCCGCTGCGTTCGCCGCAAACATAAAGGTCGCCGAATGCCGTTCTACCGATTACGTGGAATGCATCAATTTGTTCCAGCGAAGTATCTTCTAGCCACTCATCAACAATGTCTTCGTAATCGTCTGGATTAACAATCCAAAAAAGGCCATTTGCATAACCGGACCACCCTTCTTCCCTCCAGTATGTTAATAACTGATCGGGTAGCTTGCCTTTCCATTTTTGGATGGCCTCTGCTGGAACATCGGTCCTGTGAGTCGCCTCACCGAATTCATCAATAAATACTTCAAAGTCTTCGTCTCTCATCTCATTCCCTTGCCACGGCAAGGCTCCAGTTTAACATTCATCTTTTGCTCGCCTCGACCGCTATTAATTGCCCTCTCGGCTTCGCGATCCATGCCGGCGACGCGGTCATTTTGGTTCCAACTTGCCCCAATCGACGAGTTTACATCTCGGCGTCCGTGCCCTTTCGGCTCCGGGTCCATCCAACCCCCAGCCACCATGTCAGGATCATGTAGCGCCGCTAACTTGTCCATCACTTGTTTAGCGCGCGCGGCGGCCTCTGTTTTTGCTTCTTGAGCGCTCATTCCCGTTTTTCGCAGGCTGGCGCGAATGCTTGCGCTAATTCTCGACAATGCTCTCTCGTTGAAAGTTTCTTGTGCCGCAGCCGCGGCTGGATTGCGGTTTAGTGCTTTAAACGCGTCTCGTGCCGCTTTGTAATCCGTTGCGCTCAGCTCATTGATTGCGCTTTCTTGACGTTTGAGCTGCGCGGCCATTTCCTTTAAGTATGCCTTCTGTTCGTCCTTACTCATCCGCATGAATTTTTTCTTATCAAACGGATGGAAACAAGGCACTTTATGCTCGCGGCCCTTTACGGTCACCTCTTTTTTTGGTTTTTTGGGACCAGATGCAACTTCCCGCGCCTCTTCTGCCTCTTTGGCTTCTCGGGCTTCCTTGGCTGCTTTGGCTTCTCGCGCAACTCTTGCGGCTTCCTCTGCGTCCTTTGCTGCCTTCGCAGCTTTGGCGACTTCTTCCGCTTCGTGCGCGCCCTTGGCGATCCTTGCAGCCGTGCCTGCGCCTTTCGCCATCCCTACTGCGCCCTTGGCGACCTTACCCACCGTCGTCACAACCTTGCCGCCTGGGATCATACTTGCCGCCGCGATGCCCGCTTCGACAAGATCGCCCTCAGCCGCGTAGATCGCCGTATCCGCCGCACCGGTCACTACTGATAGGCCGGGAACAAAGCTGGCTACACCTAACACTCCATGCACCCAAGGGCTGGACTTTTGCCACATGGTTTTTTCAGCGGCGTTCTCAAGGCTCGTGGCGAGATTGGCTCCGCCGCCATGCGGTTCGACGTGCGTTATAGACCGCTCAGCCTGTTCTAGGATTACCCCCTTCGTACTCATGGCTTAACTTGCCAGATTCATGTCGCACTCGTCGCCATGGCGCACAACGTATTTCTTCTCTGCCCTTACAGAGTTGGCACTTTGCGTAGCACGAACCTTTCCTTTGTTGACACCGGATTTCATGCCGCCGCCTGTTCCGGCCTCATTGCCGGTCACGTTCGTCACCACGCTGTCGTTGAGTAGGAAGACAGGATTGCCATTGAACCTGACCGATTTTGCGACTTCGACGCTATTACTCAGGTCAGCAATGATGGGGTAGGGAACAGGTACCATGTTCGGCCCCATTGGTGTCTTGCATACGTTCGGAACGAGGCTTACGGCCTTGAAGATGCTGTTTTTACGGGCACCAGTTGGCATATATTCCTCTCAAGCGATGGTTGGTGTGGGCTCGTTCGACTGGATTGCCGACTGCGGAGCCTTGAGGTTTTGAGCCTGTTCGCGCAGCGCGTCCACATCAGCGCGTGACAGCATTCGCGCTTCGAGCACCCGTATGGCAGGTTCGGAAGCGACGGTAGCGCGCCACACGCAAACGACGGAAGGCTTTTTGTCCGGGTTGTTAGCGTCGGGAGCCACGTCGATGATGACCGTATCGAGCTTGGCCGCGAGTTCGCCAATGCGTCCGTCTTCAAAACGGACTAGCACGAACGGCAGATGTCCCGGCAGAGCGAACGGCAGGAGCGTGTTGCCCCATGCGTCTTGTGTTGTCCCTGTACCGGCTGGACAAAGGTTGTACAGCGTAATGGTTTCGTCGCCATCCATATGTGGGACAACTTGCTGGTCGGCGGGTGCGCCGTTCCAGTACGCAAAATTGAAATCGGCGGGCAAACTTGGGTGGCGGTTTTCCAGCCATTGCTGGTCGTAGGTGCCTGCCAGCCCCAGGCGCGGCCTCCAGGCACGCCCAATGATGCCAAAGCCATCTGGCTCGCATTCGTCGCCAAAGCGCGCCATGGGCTGGTTAGCGGGCTCTATTTGCGGCGCTGGCACGCGCTTTAGTTTCGTCGCGCGAAGATACCAGTCTTCCGCGAAGCCACGGCCTACCGGGTTTCGCTCGCATACCGTATGGGCGATTGCTTGCGGCGCATCGCCAGTGGCCGCGTTCTCGGGCTGCGGCACTAGGCCTGGCAAGCGATGTTTTTTACTCACGCGCTTGGCTGACCGCTCGGTGACGAGTATTTTGTTCTCACCGCCATAGGCGTATTCGTAGCGCAGCGGCAGCGTTGTGATAGGTTGCGGTGCTGTCAGCTTCCATTTCGGGAGCGTGAACAGGGTCAGCGCCCGTATGAAGGCAGGACGCTTGCGCCATTCGCGAGCACCCGTGATCGTAAGTATCTTGGAGAGAATGAGCGGTCCTTGTTTGGCCTGCGCCGTCAAACGGGCGCACTTCTGCCGCCATTCGGCCATACGTTCGGGCGACGCATGAAATGATGGATTCAGGCCGTGCGGTTCAGGCGGCAAATCTGGCTCGGTAGGCGGGCCGTTGATCTTGAGAGCGACGGCAAACTCTCCGGTCGCGCGGCCCTGCGGCGCGTGCGCGTCGGCGATGACGATCACGTCGGTATGCGGCTTGTACGGCGCAAGGTCGGATTCCTGCTTGACGCTGGAGCGGTTCATTTCGCCGTAGTACTCATCCGACGTTACTAGCGGCGTTTGCTCCGGCGCGAGCAAGAACTTGCCGTCGTGCTGTAACTCGAAGGTGAGCCGCATGACGCCGACGTGGAAGCGCTGGTCATGCTGGTCGAGGGCATCGAACGCCATCGAGGGGTAAGGCGTGAGGTTTCGAAATTCCATGCGCGGCCCGGTCAGTTGATATCGACATCTTTGCCTGATATTTCCATCGGCCCGGATGCCTCGATGGCGATCTGCGTGCCGCTGATGGATATCTTGCCGTCCGCTGTCATTCGAAGGCTTGCCGCGCCGACCGTGATCGACAATTCATCGCCTGCCGTGATCGATATCGTCTTGCCGACTTTTGTAATCTGGTTGATGCCGACGACCGTGGCCATGATCGTGCCAACATTCAGGTTGTAGGCGAGGCCGACATTTTCCATGCGGCCCATGCCGACGTTCTGCATGTAGGCCATGCCGACCGTTTCCGTCTTCATCCGGGCAACGTAAGTCGACCAATTCTTGCCGATGTCGTCCTTGCGGTTCTTGCCGATGGTCTTGACGCGGTTGCCGCCGATATCGACGGTTTCGTTTTTATCGACTGTTTCGATGCGGTTGTTGTGAACAGTGATGGTCTCGTTGTTGTCTACCGTCTCGGTGCGGTCATGTTTGATGTGCGATGTCTCGTCGTGGTCGATGGTCTTGCGGCGGTCGTTGCCGACCCATTTATCCTCGTCGTGCTCGACCTCGGTAAGTTGATCGCGCTCAGCGTGTAGCCAGAGCTGTTCCCGGCCCTTCATGTCTTCGAAGCGCAGCGCGTTAGCGTTGCCGTAGCTGCCCTTCGGCGTGGAACGCGTCAGGATGCCGCTCTGGGTCTTGTTTGCAGGCAGATTCCAAGGCGGCATGTTGGCGGCGTTCGGCACCATGCCGGTGATGAGTCCGCGGTCTGGATTGCCATCCAAGAACTGCACGATCACTTCTGAGCCGACACGCGGAATTGAGGTCATGCCGAAGTTGGAACCAGCCCAAGGGGTAGCGACGCGAAGCCATGCTGAACTTTTCTCGTCGTTCGCGCCTTCGCGGTCCCAGTGGAACTGGACTTTGACGCGCCCGTACTGATCGGTGTGGATTTCTTCGCCCTTCGGTCCAACGACGGTGGCCGTTTGCAGGCCGTAGATTTTCGGTTCTACGCTGTTGAAGCCGCGACCAGGACGCCACGGAATGACCTTGCGGATACACTTGATCCGGTTCTCGTAGTGGGGCCGGCTGGCGTCGTTCACGTGGTAGTTGTTGCTCGCACTGTGACGCACTTCGATGATGAGGAATTCCCGGTCTTCTTTGCTTCCGCCGTCGAAATGGCCTGTCAGCCGGAACCAGTAGCCAGGGACGACGTGGCGATTGTTACCTACGGCCTCGAACAGCTTTCCCGCGTGTTCGAATTCTTCCATGCGCAGCTTCGCGAGACGGTCGCCGTCCTGATGATCCTTAAAGCCATAGGCACCCGCGTATTCGTAGTACTCTTTACGAAGTACCATGCCTTGTCGATTTCGCGTCGGCAGTTCAACGTTTTGCTGCCGAGGTGCCTTGAAATTAAAGGACGTTAGGGCCACGCTCGCAGGCACGATATGCCGCACGCCCGACCATTCATGGATGCCGTTTTCTTCCTGCGAGCCGGTATGACGCTGGTATGCGATCTCCACGCCATCGATGGGTTTGGCGTAGGTCGAATCGTCGCTCAGTATCAGTTTGTGACCCTTGGCCGTGTGTTCGTAGGCATAGTGCCAACCCGCAGCCTCCCAACGTCTGCTTAAGTAGTTGTGGTCGGACTCGTCGAACTGGCACGCCTCGGTCATCGGAGGGTCTTCCGCGTGGCCGCGCAACTCCCACTGAGGCAGAGCGCGGTACTCGCGAAAAATACTCCTCGTTTGATCGTATAGGCTCAGTCCATGGAACAGCATGCAGTTCTTGCGCAGGGCCAGATACTTCAGCCATGGCCCGAGCTTGGCTTCGTAGAACGCGACATTGCCATCCGTCTTCACAAATCGGAAACTGAAGACGTAGCCGGTGAAGTAGCGCAGGCTGCCGTCTTGCCGCACAAGTTCCACAGACATCAATTTGCCTTGGACGTCCTTCAGTTCGAGCGAGGCGTTGTCGGATAGTAGCTCGACAGTGAACTCGAAGTCGCGCGAAAGCCCTTCGTCCGCGTCCAGCCTGTTGACCAGTAACCTGGATTTCGGTTCGTCGCGATTGGGGAAAATCAGCCGCAGGATGCGGGAGTGCTGATAGTCGATAAGGAGGTTTTCAAGACTACGAAGCGTTTTGCTCATGCAGGTTCCCGTGCTCATCAAGACATCATCGCTGATGCAATAATGGCATGTATGATAACCGCTTGCTGAGCTAGCTTGGGGAAATTGCCGACTTGTTGCGCTCGGTCAGTAACATGAGAGCGCACCGGCTACAGCGTCATCTATGACTGCATAAATGTGGCAAGTGTCGTGTGAAGCGACACTTGCTAGGTGTATGCCGGGTCACTGCTTAATTTGTGCTTTCTACCATTGAACCACCGCCGCGAAAGCTTGGCCCCACAACAAAACCCATCTTGTTCATTGCATCGGGCAGATCAAGCATGTCAAATGGAGGCAGTGCCTTGCATTCCTTGGCTGGCTGTTCAGCTTTGGCCTGATCGGTCGCGGCCGTTGACGCCACCCTTTCGATTTTGGCCGCTTGCTTGGCAAGTAAAGCCTTCTCGTCGGGCAACGGTGGCGGCTTCCTCTCAATCAAACGATTGCGACGTTTAACAATAGGAGGGATATCGCGACAAGCTCGGTTGCTCTAGCGATGAGCGCTCGATACTGTGCATCAGGGAACCATCCCCGTGGCTCGTCTTTTTTCTTGATGGTCGGGAAGTTCGGAAGTGTAAGGAGCAGTTGGCGGTGAAGCGCATACCCCATGACTTTGTACACGATACCTAAGTGTCGCTGGATGGAGGACGGTGCCAGGTCGACCCCGATCTTTCCAACGAAGTCTTGCAGGGCGGCGAACGAAATACTCGCAAGCTCCATTGCCCCGAACTCGGCCAAGATTCGCTTGTTGAGCATGTAGATATCGTTGTCGTGCGCCATCTTGGAAAGCTCGCCGCGTTCCACTCGCGACTTCTGCGCTTCAAGCATCTTGTTCGCGCAGATGTCGAAGCGAGTGCCTTGCGTGAGTGCCTTGCCCGTTGCTTGCGCGTGCAGAATCGGGTTGTAGGTCGCCTTTGCGAACTCGATGGCTTCCTGCTTGTCTGTGGTTTTTGTGCTCAGCTTGATCGTCTTGCCGTTTTCAAAGCACCTGACTTGCCAGAACGGGCTTGCTTCGATTCGGTAGATTTTGAGCTTGTCTGGATACCCGCGTAGCGACGTTAGACTGTCCAGTGCGCGTTGATTTGCTAAGGGAAGGGGGAGTGCTTGAGGTCGATTTCGTTACTGGCGCGATTCCAAAAATATCAGGCCCAACTGCGTTGATATCAAAGGAAAACGGACGTGTGAAACCTAACTAAAGTACTACACAGGATACTGTAGTACTTTTAGGAAATCAACGATGGTGTAAGTTGTTGATTTTACTGTGGATTTTGGTCGGGGTGAGAGGATTCGAACCTCCGGCCTCTACGTCCCGAACGTAGCGCTCTACCGGGCTAAGCTACACCCCGACTGGTATGGATACTGCTGAGGGAGAAAAACAGATGGTCGGGGTGAGAGGATTCGAACCTCCGGCCTCTACGTCCCGAACGTAGCGCTCTACCGGGCTAAGCTACACCCCGACTGTTCGAGACGCCGTTACCGGAATCTCGGGAAGGCATTACTATAGTTGCCTCAATGGTTCCTGTCAACAGCGAAGGTGCATAACTGCAGCAGGCTCGCCTTGTATTCGCTCTCCGGCAGGTCGGCGATTGCGGCGGCGGCGCGGCGTGCCGCGGTCTCCGCTTCGCGCCGCGTGAAGTCCAGCGCGCCGCTGTTCGAGACGGCCGCCAGCACGGCGTCGAAATGGGTTTCGTCGCCCTGTTCGATGCAGGTGCGGATCAGTTCGCGCTGCTCGGCCGTGCCGTTTTCCATCACGTAGATCAGCGGCAAGGTCGGCTTGCCTTCGCGCAGGTCGTCGCCCACGTTCTTGCCGATCTCGGCGGCGTCGCCCGCGTAGTCGAGCACGTCGTCGATCAGCTGGAACGCCGTGCCCAGCGAGCGGCCGTATTCGCCGGCCGCTTCGATCTGGTCGTCGTTCGCGCCGGCCACGAGGGCGCCCAGCTGGGCGGCGGCTTCGAACAGTTTCGCGGTCTTCGAGCGGATCACGCGCAGGTAGCTCTCTTGCGTGACTTCCGGATCGTGCATGTTCAGCAGCTGCAGCACTTCACCTTCGGCGATGACGGTCGTCGCGCGCGACAGGATCTGCATGACGCGCATATTGTCCAGGGCCGTCATCATCTCGAACGAGCGCGAGTACAGGTAGTCGCCCACGAGCACCGACGCGGCGTTGCCGAACATGGCGTTGGCCGTCTGGCGGCCGCGGCGCATCGAGGATTCGTCGACGACGTCGTCGTGCAGCAGGGTCGCCGTGTGGATGAATTCCACGACGGCCGCCAGTTCGTGGTGGCCGGTGCCGCGGTAGCCGTAGGCGTTCGCCAGCAGCAGCACCAGCACGGGACGAATCCGCTTGCCGCCGGCACTGATGATGTACTCGGCGATCTGGTTCACCAGCGCGACTTCGGATTGCAGCCGCTGCCGGATCACCGTGTTGACGGCCTCCATGTCGGCTGCGATCGTGCGGGTGATGGGGTTCTGTTGTGCGGTTTGGGTGGCGGCGGACAAGGCGGACCTGCTGACGTTGGATGCGGATAGGTTTTGTTGAGTCGCGATTATACGACATGCAAGCAAAAACCGTCCTTTTTCCCAGTGGCGCCAGAGGGAATCCTCCAGCGCGACGGGCGTCAAGGCCGCGCCACCACAACCGTTTTGACGCCCCGCACCATTCCATGTATAATCCTCTGTTCCCCGAATCCCTGGCTGTGTTTCTTGTGCCGGGAACACGGGAAATTTCTTAACAATCAACGAGGTTTCAAATCATGTACGCGGTCATAAAAACCGGTGGCAAGCAATATAAAGTTGTCGCTGGCGAAAAACTCAAAGTAGAACAGATACCGGCAGACATTGGTTCCGAACTCACTATCGATCAGGTTCTCGCCGTCGGCGAGGGCGAGAGCATCAAATTTGGTGCTCCGCTGGTGGAAGGTGCTTCGGTTCGCGTGACTGTTGTGTCGCACGGTCGTCACGACAAAGTGCGCATTTTCAAGATGCGTCGTCGTAAGCACTACCAGAAGCGTCAGGGCCATCGCCAGAACTACACCGAAATCCAAGTGGTTGCGATCAACGGCTAATCGCCGCGCGTCCCTATTCAGTCATCAAGGAGCATCTAAATGGCACACAAAAAAGGCGGCGGCACTACCCGCAACGGCCGTGACTCAGAAAGCAAACGCCTCGGCGTGAAGGTCTACGGCGGCCAGGCGATCAACGCCGGCGGCATCATCATGCGCCAGCGCGGCACGACTATCCGTCCGGGCACCAACGTCGGCCTGGGCAAGGATCACACCCTGTTCGCCCTGGTCAACGGCACGGTCAAGTTCGTCAAGCAAGGCGTCGGTTCGAAGCAGTACGTGACCGTCATCGCTGCAGAAGCAGCTGCTGCTTAAATCAAGCGGCGCAAGCGGGGCCGGGCCGCAAGGCATGGTCCCGCGAAGTAGGGCGCGAGCCTTACGATCGATAGGCTCTGCCCTCAGGTAGGGCCTTTTTAATTTTTGGCGTTGTCACCGTTAAGTGCGGATCGTTCCGCGGCCGTTCGTCTATCATGGATGCCCGGTCCGTTTTTAACAGTGACACAGCCTTTCGTTTTTGGTGGTCTCATCATGAAGTTTATCGACGAAGCACGCATCGAAGTCATCGCCGGCGACGGCGGCAACGGCTGCGCCTCGTTCCGCCGCGAGAAATTTCGCCCGTTCGGTGGTCCGGACGGCGGCGACGGCGGCCGCGGCGGCTCGATCTGGGCGGTCGCCGACCGCAACATCAACACGCTGGTCGATTTCCGCTTTTCCAAGGTGCACACGGCGCGCAACGGCGAGCCGGGCCGCGGTTCCGACTGCTACGGCAAGGGCGCCGAGGATGTCTACATGCGCATGCCGGTCGGCACCCTGATCGTCGACGACGTCACCGGCGAGATCATCGCCGACCTGACGGAGCACGACCAGGTCGAATTGCTGGCCAGGGGCGGCGAGGGCGGCTGGGGCAACATCCACTTCAAGACGTCGACCAACCGCGCGCCGCGCCAGAAGACGGACGGCAAGGAGGGCGAGCGCCGCGCGCTGCGCCTCGAACTGAAGGTGCTGGCCGACGTGGGCCTGCTGGGCATGCCGAACGCCGGCAAGTCGACGTTCATCACGGCGGTGTCGAACGCGCGTCCCAAGATCGCGGACTATCCGTTCACCACGCTGCACCCGAACCTCGGCGTCGTGCGCGTGTCGCACGCGAAGAGCTTCGTGATCGCCGACATCCCGGGCCTGATCGAAGGCGCGGCGGAAGGCGCCGGCCTCGGTCACCAGTTCCTGCGCCACCTGAGCCGCACGGGCCTGTTGCTGCACATCGTCGACGTCGCGCCGATGGACGGCAAGACGGACCCCGTCAAGGAAACCAAGGCGCTCGTGAAGGAGCTCGAGAAGTACGACGAGGAGCTCGTCAACAAGCCGCGCTGGCTCGTGCTGAACAAGCTGGACGTCGTGCCGGAAGAAGATCGTAAGAAGCTCGTCAAGGACTTCGTCAAGCGCATGGCCTGGAAGGGCCCCGTGTTCGAGATTTCGGCGCTGAACCGCGAAGGCTGCGAAGACCTCGTGCACGCGATCTACAAGTACCTGGAAGAGAAGCGCCACTCCGAGCAGCGCTCGGAAGAGAAGCAGATGACCGAGGAAGCACGCGGCATCGCGTCGATCGATCCGGACGATCCGCGCTTCAAGATCCTCGAAGACTGATCGTTGGCAGTCTCCATCGCCCACATCGCAAGCAGCGCGCGGCGCGCGCGCCTGCGCGGCCAGTTGCTGTCGGCCTGCGCCACGGCGCAGTCGCTGGCTGCGCTCGCGGCCCTGCTGAATCCGGACCGGATGGCGGATGCGATGGGACTGTTCCTCGTCGGCGTGAACGGCTACAGCCAGTTCTACGCCCTCTACGTCGGAGTACGCCTCGCCACCGCGGGGCTGGCTCTGCTGGCGGCAAGGCAGGGCGACCAGCCCATCCTCGGCGACCTCGCAGCATTGTTCATCCTGGCGCAGCCGCTTGGCCGCTTCGTCGCGGCCTTCGCGATCGGCCTGCCCCAGGGCTTATTGTTCGTCGTCAGCGGGATCGAGCTGGCGGTCGGCCTGGCGCTGATCGGCCTGCGCCCGCAAGGACGCTTCCTGTCAATCCGACCGTCGCCATGAACTCTGTCGTCAATTCAGTCATCCTGAAATCCAGCCGCATCATCGTCAAAGTCGGCTCATCGCTCGTCACCGACGAAGGCCGGGGCCTCGACCACGGCGCCATCGCGCGCTGGGCCGCGCAAATCTCCTCGCTCCGCTCGCTCGGCAAGGAAGTCGTGCTGGTGTCGTCCGGTGCCATCGCCGAAGGCATGCTGCGCCTCGGTTTCACCGCGCGCCCGACCGACATCCACGAACTGCAGGCCTGCGCCGCCTGCGGCCAGATGGGCCTCGCGCAGATCTACGAAACGAGCTTCCGCAGCCACGGCGTCAAGACCGCGCAGGTGCTGCTCACGCACGCCGACCTCGCGGACCGCGAACGCTACCTGAACGCGCGCTCCACGCTCACCACCTTGCTGCGCCTGGGCGTCGTCCCGATCATCAACGAGAACGACACCGTCGTCACGGACGAAATCAAGTTCGGCGACAACGACACGCTGGGCGCGCTCGTCGCCAACCTGATCGAGGCGGATGCCCTCGTGATCCTGACCGACCAGAAGGGCCTGTACTCGGCCGATCCGCGCAAGGATCCACAAGCACGGCTGATCGGGGAAGCGCAGGCCGGCGACACGTCGCTCGAAGCGATGGCCGGCGGCGCCGGCAGCAATATCGGGCGCGGCGGCATGCTGACGAAGGTGCTGGCAGCCAAGCGCGCCGCCCGTTCGGGCGCGCACACGGTGATCGCCTGGGGCCGCGAGGACAACGTCCTGACCCGGCTCGCGCACGGCGAAGCGATCGGCACGCAGCTGACGGCGCCGACGGCCCGCCTGACCGCGCGCCGCCAGTGGATGATCGATCACCTGCACACGGCCGGCACGCTCGTACTGGACGCCGGCGCCGCGCAGAAGCTCGTGAAGGAAGGGAAGTCGCTGCTGCCGATCGGCGTGACTGCCGTGCGCGGCGAATTCGGACGCGGCGCCCTCGTGGGCTGCGTGGACGACGCGGGCAACGAGATCGCGCGCGGCCTCACCAATTACACGAGCGGCGAAGTCAAACGCATCATGCGCCACGCGTCGAGCGAGATCGAGGGCATCCTCGGCTACGTCGAGGCGCCCGAACTCGTGCATCGGGATAATCTCGTCCTGCTCTGATCGCGCCTGGCCGGCGTGTAGGGTGGGCGTTTGAGGCCAGGGGCCTCAAACGAAACGTGCCCACGCGTGACGCTGCCCTGATCCCGCCTGGCCTGCGCTCAGTCGGCCTTGAGCACGGCAGCGTCGCCGACCATGATTTTTTCCTTGTCGGGACGGATGGTGATGCGCAGCGCGGCGACGTCGCGCTCGCCCAACGCGAACTTTTGCGCGACCTTCACGAATTCGCAGCCCGCCGGTGCGCCGGCCTGTGCGCCGGTCCAGGCCACGCTCCACGTGCCCTGGGCGTCCCGGCTTTCCACTTTGTCGAGATGTTGCAGGGCTTGCGGATTCAGCGCGATGCGGAAGGCGCCAGCACGGATGGATTCCTTGAACGTGAAGACAAACGCGTACGGCTGACCGGGGGCCGGCGCGGCATTCGTGGTGGCGAGCCACTGGCCCGCCGCGCCCCGGGCGTCGCCGAGCGTGCACTGGGCCGGCAGCGCCGCGAGCTTGGCTGTCAGTGCCTCGTTTTCCCGGCGCGCGTCCTCGATGGTCTTGCGGATGTCCGCGGGCGGTTTCTGGCCGCATGCCGACAGCGCGGCGCAGGTGCCGCCGAAGGCCAGCAGGATGGATGGGATGGCGCGGGCGCGCAGGGAAAACAGGGGCATGGTGTCTCCGCGGGTTGTTGAAAACTTGGCGCGACAGTAGCACGCCGCCCCCGGCCATAAATACGCGCATTGTCACCCGGATCGAACGCCCCCGGCCGGAGATGCATGGCGTGTTCCTTCAGGCCGGGTCGTGGCACACCACGCACAGCTTGTTGCCGTCCGGGTCGCGCAGATACGCGCCGTAATAATGCGCGTGGTAGTGAGGGCGCAGGCCCGGCGCGCCCTCGTCGCTGCCGCCGTGCGCCAGCGCGACGGCGTACGCCGCATCGACGGCCGTGCGGCCGGGGGCGAGGAGGGCGGCCATCTGGCCGTTGCCGGGTGCATGCGGCTGGCCGTCGTACGGGGCGCCGATCAGGAACAGGGGGCGCGCCTGGCCGGGAATCTGCCACCCGGCCCAGGGCCGCGCGCGGTCGCAGAAGCGCTCTTCCAGGCCCAGTGCCGCCATCAGCGGCGTGTAGAACGCGAGCGCCCGTTCAAAATCGACGACGCCGATGAAGACGTGGGAAAACATCGTGACCTCGTTGTCGAAAAAGATGACAAATCCTTACAATAAAAGCCCGGCGCGCGAGGATGAAATCAAGAAGCCGTTCATATTGCTCGGTTATAATACTGAACTTTTGCTATTAAGTATTTCACAGTGTTGGCGGTACTGCACAGTGCGCCAATCTCCTGCAGGACATCCAATTGAATACGGCTCCCCTCATCGTCGACCTGGACGGCACGCTGATCCATACCGACATGCTGCACGAATCCGCGCTGCGGGTATCGCGCGACCGTCCGCTGGACGTGTTGCGCATCCCGTTGTGGCTGCTGCAGGGCAAGGCCGTCCTCAAGAGCCGGCTGGCCAGCCGCAGCAGCTTCGACGCGTCGCTACTGCCGTATAACGAATCGCTGCTGGACTGGCTCAAGGAAGAACGCGCGGCGGGGCGCCGCATCGTGCTGTGCACCGCGTCCGACCGCACCATTGCGGATGCGGTGGCCAGCCACCTGGGCGTGTTCGACGACGTGCTGGCCAGCGACGGCGACGTCAACCTGGCCGGCGACCACAAGGCCGACGCGCTGGAGCGGCACTACGGCCACGGCAACTTCGACTACGTCGGCAATTCCAGCGCCGACCTGAAAGTGTGGCGCCGCGCGCGCCGCGCCATCGTCGTCAACGGCGCCCGCGGCCTCGCGCGCAAGGCGGCCGAGTTGTGCAGCGTCGAGCGCGAGTTCCCGCCGCAGAAGCGCGGCTTCACGGCCTGGCGCAAGGTGCTGCGCGTGCACCAGTGGATGAAGAACCTGCTGCTGTTCGTGCCGCTGCTGGCCGCGCACCGCGTGACCGATATCGACGGCTGGCTGACCCTCGTGCTGGCGTTCGTGTCGTTCAGCCTGTGCGCGTCGACCGTCTACATCGCCAACGACCTGCTCGACCTGGAGAGCGACCGCGCCCACCCGCGCAAGCGCCTGCGCCCGTTCGCGTCGGGCGCCGTGCCCGCGTGGCAGGGCGTGTTGCTGGCGCCCGTGCTGCTCGCCGTCAGCCTCGCGCTCGGGGCCATGGTCGGCGGCACGTTCCTGCCCTGGCTCCTGTTTTATTTCGTGCTGACGTGCGTGTACTCGTGGGGCCTGAAGCGGGTGATCCTCCTCGACTGCATCACGCTCGCGATGCTGTACACCTTGCGCATCACGGCCGGCGCGGCCGCGCTGTCGATGCCGCTGTCGTTCTGGCTGCTGGCGTTTTCCGTGTTCCTGTTCTTGTCGCTGGCCTTCGTCAAGCGCTACGCCGAGCTGCAGACGCAGGCGCTGTCCGGCAAGCAGAAGGTGCACGGCCGCGGTTATTACACCAGCGACGAGCCGCTCGTGCTGAACCTCGGCGTCACCGCCGGCTATGCGTCGGCCGTCGTGCTGGCGCTGTACCTGAACAGCGACGTGGTGCTGGAGCTGTACGCGCGTCCGGAAGCCGTGTGGGGCACCGTGCCCGTGCTGATCTTCTGGATCAGCTGGATCTGGATGCAGGCGCACCGCGGCCACATGCACGACGACCCCGTGGTGTTCGCCGTGAAGGACCGCGCCAGCCGGCTGGCCGGACTCGCGTTCGGCGCCGCGCTCGTCATCGGCGCGCTCGGGTGGCCATGGTAAGAGTCTCGTCGTGGGGCCGGCTGGACAGCCACGAACACGACCTGGTGCCGTTCTCCGACCGCGACCAGGCCGTGCGCGCCGTCGCCGGCGGCCGCGGCCTCGCGCAGGGCAATGCGCGCAGCTATGGCGATGTCTGCCTGAACCCGGACGGCCGCCTGTGGCGCATGACGGGCCTGGACCGCTTCATCGCCTTCGATCCCGCCAGCGGCCGCCTGCGCTGCGAAGCGGGCGTGCTGCTGCGCGACATCCAGCGCATGAGCGTCAATCACGGCTGGCTGCTGCCCGTGACGCCGGGCACGCAGATGATCACGGTCGGCGGCGCCATCGCCAACGACGTCCACGGCAAGAACCACCACGTGCTGGGTTCCTTCGGCGACCACGTGCTCGGCCTGCGCCTCGCGCGCACGGACGGCCGCGTCATCGATTGCGGCCCGGATCGCGAACCGGCCTGGTTCGCCGCGACCGTCGGCGGCATGGGCCTGACGGGCGTGATCGTCGAGGCCGAGCTGCAGCTGCGCAAGGTCGCCGGTCCCTGGCTCGTGACGGACACCGTCCCGTACCGCAACCTCGACGAATTCTTCGCGCTGGCCGACACGTCCGAGGCGGGCTGGGAGCAGACCGTGTCGTGGGTCGACTGCCTGTCCGGCATCGGCCGCGGCCTGTTCTTCCGCGCCAACCTGGCCGAGATCCCGGATCGCATCGCGCAGTCCGGACGCAAGCCGAAGCGCGTGCCATTCGTGCCGCCCGTGTCGCTCGTGAACGGTCTCTCGCTGCGCGCGTTCAACGAAGCCTACTTCCGCGCCAACACGTTCAAGGCCGGCTACGCGGTCGCGCACTTCGAAAACTACACCTACCCGCTCGACAACCTGCACGACTGGAACCGCATGTACGGTCCGCGCGGGTTCTACCAGTACCAGAGCGTGGTGCCGCGCGCGGTGGGACGCGCCGCCATCCAGGCGATGCTGGCGGCGATCAAGGCGTCGGGACAGGGTTCGTTCCTGGCCGTGCTGAAAACCTTCGGCGACCGCGCGAGCCGCGGCATGATGAGTTTTCCGCAGCCCGGCGTCACGCTGGCGCTGGACTTTCCCAACCGCGGCGCGCAAACCGCGGCCCTGTTCGAGCGCCTGGACGCCATCGTGCGCGACGCGGGCGGTCGCATCTACGCCGCCAAGGATGCGCGCATGCCGCGCGACCTGTTCGAGTCGGGCTACCCGCGCCTCGCCGAATTCTTGCAATACCGCGACCCGGGCATCAGCTCGGCCATGTCGCGCCGTCTGATAGGAAGCTGATATGCAGGACTCCCTCCAACGCATCGTGATCGTCGGTGCGACTTCTTCGATCGCCGAGCATTGCGCGCGCCTGTGGGCGACCCGGGGCCGTGTCGCGCTGACGCTGGTCGGGCGCGATGCGGGCCGGCTGGAACGCGTGGCCGCCGACCTGCGCGTGCGCAGCCCCGGCTCGAGCGTCACGGTCCGCACCGCCGACTTCTCCGACCCGCGCGCCATCCGTGCGCTGGCCGACGCCATCGTCACGGACGGCATGCCGCAGCAGGTGCTGATCGCACACGGCTCGCTGCCCGACCAGCAGCAATGCCAGCGCGACCTCGACGCCGCGTACGAAGCGCTCGACGTGAACGGCGTCTCGCCCGTGCTGTTCGCGGAAGCGTTCGCGGGCCACATGGAGCCGGTGGGCGGCGTCATCACGATCATCGGCTCCGTCGCGGGCGACCGCGGGCGCCGCTCGAACTACGTGTACGGCGCCGCCAAGGGCCTCGTCACGCGCTATGCGCAGGGCCTGCAGCACCGCCTGGCCGGCAGCGGCAGCGCGTTGAAGGTCGTGCTGGTCAAGCCGGGTCCGACGGCGACCCCGATGACGGCGCACCTGCCGCAGCGCGGCCTCGCGCCGGTCGAACAGGTGGCGCGCCTGATCGTGGATGGTTCTGCCGCCGGCAAGCCGGTGGTGTACGCGCCGGGCAAGTGGTTCGTGATCATGATGATCATCCGCCACCTGCCGGCGTTCGTGTTCAACAAAATGAATATTTGAGCGAGCAGGCATATGCTGGATACCCGAGAACTGCCGCGCAGCGGCACCCTGTCCATGTCCGCCGCGCGCGGTGCGCCGTCCTTGCTCACCTGGGCCGTGCTGTTCCTGCTGGTCGTCGCGGCGCTCGTCGCCTTCGAATGGCCCATGCTCCGTAACGTCAATTACGAAGTGAGCGACTTCGCCGCCAACAGCCTGCTGATCCAGGACGCCAAGCGGCTGCACCTCATCTACGGCAATTATTCGCGCGTGGGCTTCAATCATCCCGGCCCCGCGATCCTGTACGTGCTGGCGTTCGGCGAGCTGGTGTTCCACGACTGGCTGCACGTCGTGCCGTCGGCGTTTTCCGGCCAGCTGCTGGGCGGGATCCTGTACAACGCCGGCTGGATAGTGCTGGTGTGTGCGCTCGTGCGCCGCATCACCGGGACGCTGTTGCCGGCGCTGATGTTCACGGCGCTGCTCGTGCTGGGCGCAGCAAGCAGCGCCTATTCCATCATCAACGGCATCTGGTTCCCGCACCTGTACGTCTTCCCGTACGCGGCGATGGTCATCGCCATCGCGCCGCTCGTGTACGGCCGGACCGATACCTTGACGCCGCTCGCCGTGTCCAGCGGCTTCCTGATCAACGGGCACGCCTCGTTCATGCCGATGCTGGGCGTGATCCTGATCGTGGTGCTCGTCGCGAACGCCATCGTGGCGCGCCGCGACCGCGTGCACCGCATCCTGTCGCGCGCCTGGTTCGGCCGTCATCGCAGCGATGTCCTCATGGCTTGCGGCATCCTGTTCCTGTTCCTCGTTCCGCTCCTGATCGCCACGGTGACGGAATGGCCCGGGCCGTTGTGGGACTACATCAAGTTCGGCCGCGGCAACAAGGGCAACCCGCCGCTGGAGGCGCTGAAATTCGTCGGCATCTACTGGCGCCTCGGCCAGGCGTCGATGTGGGCACTGCTGGCCGTGCCGCTGTTCGCCGTGCTGCTGGCCAAGGACGCGAAGGCGGACGCGCGCCAGTCCGACTTCGTGCGCGGCACGCGCGCGCTCGCCATCGCTTTCGTGGCCGCGACGCTCGCCGTGCTGTACTACGCCAAGGTCGGCGTCGACGACCTGCACCAGGACTACGTCGCCGTCTTCTATTACGCGGTGCCCGCCATGTGCGTCGCCCTCGTCGTGCTGTACGCGTGCCGCCTCATGGGCAAGCGTGCCGGCAACATCGCCGCGGCCGTCCTCTCGGTGGCGGCGCTGGCCGGCACCGCGCACGTCGAGCGCGCGACGCCGATGTACGAGGTCTTCTACAACCAGCCCGGCGTCGTCGGCCTGTACGACCAGTTGCACGCGCTGCCCGGCGACGGGCGCATCGTGCTCGACCTGGACCCGGACATGCGCACGTGGGGCGTCGTCTGGGGCAATACGCTGGGGCTGCAGGCCTATGCGAAGCGCCAGCACGTGGACCTCGTGTGCATCAACGAAGGCTGGCACATCTCGAACACGCGCCCGGCCAGGTGCCGTCCCGAGGAAGTGGAGCACAATCGCCGTTACTACGTGCAGCAGGTCGATGCCCCCAACGTGGCGCGGGGTGAACCCGACATCGAAACGTTCGGGCTCGCGCTGTACCGCAAGGGCGCGCCGCCGCGGCCGTTCGCCTATCTCACCGTGAAGGATGCGCCCGACGCGTTCAGGCAAATCCTCGGCAAGGGATGGGGCACGATCGAGGGCGATTTCGTGTGGACGGACGGTCACGTGGCCGAGATCAACCTGCCGGCCGACCCCGCGCGCGGCCGCATGCTGACGCTGGACCTGGGCAGCTTCGTGCCGAACGGCGAAATCCGTCTGAGCGTGCAAGCCTTCGCGAACGGCAGGCCGGCGGGCACGGCGCACTTCAATTTCATCGAGATCCGCCACCGCTTCACGCTCGACCTCGGGCCCGAGCCGACGGCGCCCCAGCACATCGAACTCAAGATCGACAACCCGACTTCGCCGAAGCAGTTCGATCTCTCGCCGGACGCCCGCCTGCTCGGCCTGTCGCTGTACGGCATCAGGAAGGACAACCCATGACCGATTTGGACCGCAAGATCATCCTGCCCGGCGGCGCCGGGCTGGTCGGACAAAACCTGGTGGCCCGCCTCATGGCGCGCGGCTACCGCAACATCGTCGTGCTCGACAAGCACCGCGCCAACCTCGACGTGCTGCGCCGCGTGCAGCCCGACATCACCGTCGAATACGCCGACCTGGCCGAGCCGGGCGAGTGGTCGCGCCATTTCACCGACGGCGCCACCGTCGTCATGCTGCAGGCCCAGATCGGCGGCAACGACTGGCAGGACTTCGTGCGCAACAACGTCGACGCGACGCGCCACCAGCTCGACATCATCAAGACGCAGCCGAACACGCGCCTCGTCGCGATCAGCTCCTCGGTCGTCGTCTCGGTCGCCGACGATTTTTATACGCGCAGCAAGCGCGAGCAGGAAGCGATGGTGCTCGCGAGCGGCATCGCGTGTCCGGTGCTGCGGCCCACGCTGATGTTCGGCTGGTTCGACCGCAAGCACCTGGGCTGGCTGTCGCGCTTCATGAGCAAGGTGCCCGTGTTCCCGATCCCGGGCCACGGCCGCTACATGCGCCAGCCGTTGTACGTGGGGGATTTCTGCAACGTGATCATCGGCTGCATCGAGGACCCGTCCATCACGGGCGTCTACAACATCTCGGGCCACGAGGAAGTCGACTACATCGACATCATCCGCGAGATCAAGCGCGTGACCCGCGCGAAGACGCCCATCGTGAAGATCCCGTACGGCCTGTTCTACGCGCTGCTCTGGGTGTGGGGCAAGTTCGACAGCAACCCGCCGTTCACGACGCAGCAGCTGGCGGCGCTCGTCGCGCGCGACAGCTTCGAGGTGATCGACTGGCCCGGCATGTTCAAGGTGCGGAGCACCCCGTTCGCGCAGGCCATCGACGAAACCTTCAACGATCCGAAATACAGCAACGTCGTCCTGGAGTTCTGAATGAAGCAGCGTATTGCCGTCCTGGGGGCGGGGCCGATGGGCCTCGCCGTGGCTTACCAACTGGCGCGCGACGGCCACCAGCCCGTCGTCTACGAAGCGGACGACCGCGTGGGCGGCATGGCCGCGCACTTCGATTTTTCCGGTACGTCGATCGAGCGCTACTATCACTTCCACGCGATCTCCGACCACGCCTTTTTGAAGGTGCTGGACGAGCTGGGGCTGGCGGCGAAGATGCATTGGGTCGCGACGAAAATGGGTTACTGGTACCGCAACGAGGTGCAGGAATGGGGCAACCCGGTCGCGCTGCTCAAGTTCCGCGGCTTGAGCTTCGCCGCCAAGTTCCGCTACGGCCTGCACGCCTTCCTGTCGACCAAGCGCGACGACTGGAAGCCCCTCGACCACGTGGAGGCGAGCGGCTGGATCAAGCGCAACGTCGGCGCGGAAGCGTGGGAAGTGCTGTGGCGCCGCCTGTTCGATTACAAGTTCTACGACTACAGCGACAACCTGTCCGCCGCGTGGATCTGGAGCCGCATCCGCCGCATCGGCCGCTCGCGCTACAACCTGTTCAAGGAAAAGCTGGGCTATATGGACGGCGGTTCCGCGACGCTGCTCGAAGCGATGCGCGCCGACATCGAACGGCATGGCGGCGACCTGCGCCTCAAGACGCCGGCCACGAAGGTCGTCATCGAAGACGGCAAGGTGAAGGGCGTGGAGGCGGGCGGCCGGTTCGAGGCGTTCGACAAGGTGATCAGCACGATTCCGCTGCCGTACGTGCCGCGCGTGATGCCGGACCTGCCGCCCGCGACGCTCGATGCGTTCCGCTCCAAGAAGAACATCGCCGTCGTGTGCGTGATCGCGAAGCTGAAGAAGCCCGTGACGGAGAACTTCTGGCTCAACACGAACGACGAGGAGATGGACATTCCCGGTCTCGTCGAATACACGAACCTGCGGCCGATGGGCGACCAGCACATCGTCTACGTGCCGTTCTACATGCCGGGCGAGCATCCCAAGTTCGCGGAGCCGGACCAGGCCTTCCTCGACAAGGTCAAGCGCTACCTCATGAAGATCAACCCGGCGCTCACGGATGCCGATTTCGTCGACATGCGCGCGAGCCGCTACCGCTACGCGCAGCCGATCTGCGAGCCGGGCTACCTGGACCGCCTGCCGCCGGCCAAGCTGCCCGTGGGCGGGCTGTGGGTCGCGGATACGTCGTACTACTATCCGGAAGACCGCGGCATCTCCGAGAGCATCGATTTCGGCCGCAAGATGGCGCGCGAGGCGGGCGCGTGATCAGGAATTTCGCATCGCGCCAGTTCCTCGTCTTCCTGCTGACGGGAGGCTTTGCCGCGGCCGTCAACTTCGGCTCGCGCATCCTGTACAACCGCACGATGCCGTTTTCCAGTGCCGTCATCTGCGCGTACATCACGGGCATGATCACGGCGTTCGTGCTGGCGAAGCTGTTCGTGTTCCGCGAGAGCCGGCAGGCCACGCACCACGCGGCCGGCTGGTTCATCCTCGTGAACGTGGTGGCCGTCGCGCAGACGTGGGCGATCAGCATGCTGCTCGTGAACTGGGCGCTGCCCGCGCTGGGCGTCACGCTGTTCGCGCGCGAGATCGCGCACGGCGTCGGCGTCGTCGTGCCGGTGTTCACCAGCTATCTCGGGCACAAGCATTTCAGTTTTCGCTGAGCCATCCGCAATGGACGACCAAAGGCGCCGCGGGCGCCTTTTTCATGTAAATGGCATTTATGAATTCCACTAAATGGAAATAAATATTGCGCATCTGTAGTAAAAGCGTTGTTGAACGGTGAAGATACTGTGCTACATTGGCGCCTGATCCGTTGTTTCCACAGAAAGGAAAACGATGTCCAGATTGTCCCGCCTCGGCCCGTACGGTTTGTTGCTGCTTGCATCCCCGGCCCGGGCGCAGGGCCTGAACTTCGCCGCCGAACTGGCGCACGGCGGCCTGGGCATCGTCGCGATCGGCGCGCTGTCCGTGCTGGCGCTGGCCGTGACGCTCGAGCGGCTCGTCAACTTCCGGCTGGAGAAGGTGGCGCCGCCGGATCTGGCGGCCGAAGCGGAAACGCTGTGGCGCGCGGGGCGTTTCGACCAGCTGCGCGAGCGGGTGGCCGGCAGCGGCAGCAGCCTCGCGCGCATCCTCGACTGGATGGTCGAGCACCGGCACCTGCCGGCCGAAAAGCTGGCGGCGCGCGTGGCGGAGATGGCGGGCGTCGAATTGCGCCTGCAGCAGCAGAAGGCGTACGCGCTGAACGTGGTGGCGACGGTCGCGCCGATCGTCGGGCTGCTGGGCACCGTCGTCGGCATGATCGAATCGTTCCACGTCATCGCCTTCAACGGCATGGGCGATCCGACCCTGCTGGCAGGCGGCATCTCGAAGGCCCTCGTCAACACGGCGGCCGGGCTGTCGGTGGCGCTGCCGTCGCTGGCCATGCACCACGTTTTCCGCAACCGGATGGTCGGCATCGGCATCGCGCTGGAGCGCCAGCTGAACCGCGTGCTGGACGGCATGCCGGCGCGCACGCTGGAGGTGGTCCATGCGCATTGACCTCGGCGACGACGAGCAGCCCGAGATCGGCCTGATCGCGCTGATCGACTGCATCTTCTTCCTGCTGATGTTCTTCATGGCGGCGACGTCGTTCAAGCACCCGGACGGCAAGAAGCCCGAGAAGGACATGCACATCGTGCTGCCCACGTCGCAGGTCAGCCTCGACCGTGCCACGGCAGGCGCGGCGCCGCTGGCCATCGGCGTCGACGCCGAGGGTGCGCTCTACATCGACGGCAAGCAGGTGTCGACGCAAGCCCTGCACGACCTGCTCAAGCGCGAGGCGGCGCGTGATCCCGCGCGGCCGATCCGCATCGACGGCGACCAGGCCGCGCGCTACCAGGACATCGTGCACGTGCTCGATCTCTGCCAGTTCGAGGGATTGACCCGGGTCTCGATGCACACGCGCTGACGATGGCCTTCGACGACGCACCGACGTTCGCACCGGCGTTTGCCCCCATCCGGCGGCATCCGTTCCTGGTGGCGGCGCTGGTCCTGCATGCGGTGCCGCTCATCGCGCTCTACCACCTGGGCAGCCAGCGCATCGAGCTCGCCCAGCGCGAGCGGCAGCAACGGCAGGTCGAATCGGGCGCGCGGCTGACGGCCCAGGCCCGCCTCGAAAAGCGCGTGCACGACATGGAGCGGATCAAGTCCCTGCTCGAGCAAAGCGCGGCCGCGCAACCTGCCGCGGACAAGGACGACGACGTGCAGTTCAGCGCGCAGCCGAAGGCGCCGGAGGAATTGCTGAAACAGGCGAGGGAGCTGGCGCGCAAGATCGATGACATCGAGCGCGACACGAAGGCCGAACGGCTGGCGCAGCTGCTCGACATCCCGAAGGAAAAGGCACTGAAGCAGATCGCGGAAACGCCCAGGCCGGAAGCGCCGCCCGTCACGCCGCCGAAGGATGCCGCCGCAGCGGCCGCGCAGATCGAACAGCTCGAAGCGAAGGCGCGCGACGCGCTGGAACAGCGCCGCCAGCAACTGGAACAGCAGCAGAACGGCATGCAGGTCGCGGCCGGCGCGACAGGTGCGACGCAGGGCGGTATCAACAACAGCAAAGGTAAAGGCAACGGCAACGGCAACGGCAACGGCAACGGCCAGCCCGGACAAGGCATCGGCAGCGGGGCGCTGGAGCGGATCGTCGCGTTCGCGAATCCCGACATGCCGGATCGCGCGACGCAGGCCTACACCGGCCGCATGGGCGCCTTCTTCGGCGGTGGCGCCGCGCACGTTCCGACCGTCGACGCGGCGACCATGCTCAAGGGCGCGGGCACGATGATCGGCCCCGGCGGCACGTATGCGAACCGCGTCTGGGTCAACCGCTGGTACGTGATCGGTCCATTCGACGGGCGGCACGGCGAAGGGCTGTTTGCCAATTACCGCCATCCGCCCGAGCAGGGCGTCGTGCTGGACGCTGCATATCGCGGCAAGGGCGGACGCCTCGTCAAATGGGATTACGTCGACATGGCGCACTATCCCCTCGAACCGCCCGTGCACGCGGAAGACGCCGTGTATTACGGCTATACGGAGTTGATGCTCGACGCGGAGCAGGACCTGACGATCTGGGTCGGCGCGGACGACGATGCGCAACTGTGGCTCAACGACCGGCTGGTCTGGAAAGGCGGGAACGTCAACAAGGACTCGTTCTTCGGCCTGGTCTACGAGACGAAGAACACCTTTGTACGCGACTACAACCTGAACGAGGGCACGCGCGTGGTGCACTTCAGGAAGGGTCGCAACAAGCTGTTCTTCAAGCTGTCGAACGGGCCGACCCGGATCTTCTTTTCGCTGGTCCTCACGAAGTGAACGGCATCACCTCGGTCCACGCGTCAGGGGCGCCGCAACCGGCCGATGACGCTCGCGACCTTGGTGGTGATGATGTCGACGGCCGGGTCGTTCGCGCCGTGGGGCAAAATGACATCCGCGTGGCGCTTGGTCGGTTCGATGAATTGCTTGTGCATCGGCCGCACGGTGTCCAGGTACTGGCCGACGATGCTCTCCAGTGAACGGCCACGTTCGGCGATATCGCGCTGCATGCGCCGGATGAAGCGGACGTCGGGAGCGGTGTCGACGAAGATTTTCAGCGACATCATGTCGCGCAGGTCCGCGTCGTACAAGGCGAACAGGCCTTCGATCACGACGACCGGGGCCGGCTTGACCGGAATGGTGCGGGTGGAGCGGTTGTCGATCGTGAAGTCGTACTCCGGCATCGCGATCGTTTCGCCGTTGCGCAAGGCCTGGACGTGCCGTACCAGCAGCGGCCAGTCGAAGGCGTCGGGATGGTCGTAATTCTGCTTGCGGCGGACTTCGGGCGGAAGGTCGGATTGGTCGCGATAGTAGTCGTCCTGCATCACGACCGAGACCATGTCGGCGCCGAAGGAGGCCAGCACCTGTTGGGACACCGTCGACTTGCCGCTGCCGCTTCCGCCGGCGACGCCAATGACAAACGGAAGGAAAGAAATCTCGTTCATCCCCGGATGATACCGGAGACCTCCGCGGCCGGCCATGCTTGACGATCCGGCATCACGCGTCCTTCGGCGCCGGCGTCTTGTCCTTGTATTCGCACAGGTCGTTGATGATGCAGTTCCAGCACTTGGGCGTGCGCGCCACGCACGTGTAGCGGCCGTGCAGGATCAGCCAGTGGTGCGCGTCGTGCAGGAATTCCTTCGGCACGAATTTCAGCAGCTTCCGTTCGACCTCGTCGACGTTCTTCCCGGGCGCGATCTTCGTCCGGTTCGCGACGCGGAAGATGTGCGTGTCGACGGCCATCGTCGGTTCGCCGAACGCGGTGTTCAGCACGACGTTCGCCGTCTTGCGGCCCACGCCGGGCAGGGCCTCCAGCGCCTCGCGCGACTGCGGTACTTCGCCGCCGTACTGGTTCACGAGGATCTCGCACGTGGCGATGACGTTCTTCGCCTTGTTGTTGTACAGGCCGATCGTCGAGATGTATGTCTTGAGTTCGTCCAGGCCCAGGTCGAGGATCGCCTGCGGCGTGTTCGCGACCGGGTACAGGCGGCGCGTGGCCTTGTTGACGCCGACGTCCGTCGATTGCGCGGACAGCAGCACGGCGATCAGGAGTTCGAACGGCGTCGTGTATTCGAGCTCGGTGGTGGGATGCGGATTGGCGTTGCGGAAGCGCGTGAAGATCTCGAGGCGTTTGGCGGGATTCATCGGTGCTTATTCTTTGTTGTCCGGAGCGGGCGGCGTGGCGGCCTTCTGCTTCGCGCGCTCGATGGCGGCGGCGATGATCGCGCGCTTGCGTTCCTTTTCCGCCAGCTCTTCCGCCGTATTCGTCTCTTCCGCCGTCACGGCGCGCATCTTTTCGACGGCCTTGGCGGCCAGGCGCGCATCGTTCTCTTCCTTTTCGCGGCGCAGGCGCGCGCTGCGGAAGTCGTGGCGCGCACGGGCGGCGTCGGCCTGTTCCTGCGACCACGCGGCCCAGCCGGTGGGTTCGCCGGCCGGGTCGTCCGTGAGCGGGATCATGGCGATGCAGTCGACCGGGCAGGGCGCCACGCACAGGTCGCAGCCCGTGCACAGGCTCGGGATGATCGTGTGCATCTGCTTGGCCGCGCCGAGGATCGCGTCGACGGGGCACGCCTGGATGCACAAGGTGCAGCCGATGCACAGGCTTTCGTCGATGAAGGCGACGGGGCGCGGACGCTCGACGCCGTTGGCCGGGTTGATCGGAATGACGGGCCGCCCGGTGACCCGCGCCAGCCGCGCGACGCCTTCCATGCCGCCGGGCGGGCATTGGTTGATCCCGGCCTCGCCGCGCGCGATCGCTTCCGCATACGGGCGGCAGGCGGGATAGCCGCACTTGGTGCACTGGGTCTGCGGCAGCAGGTCTTCGATCTGGTCGGCGAGCGTCTTGGTCACGGCGATGCTGGTTCGAAACTGGATAAACCGACATTATCCGCTAAAAGCCCGAGCCAGTCGAAATGCCCCTCCGATGCCGGCGGTTAATCCAATTTGCATGGTTTCGTGCTGCAACGAACGGATGCAGGCTGAGTCCGGTGGTCTACTGGTGTCCAGGCAATGAACTACATGGAGGGTCTTATGAACAGGAAGCACCTCGCGATGTCCACGTTGCTGGCGGCGCTGCTGAGCGCGGCCGGCGCATCGAGCTTTGCCCAGGACCGTTATCACGGCGGCGACCGCGACGACAGCCGCCGTGGCGACGGACCGTACAGCCAGCGCGACCACGACCGCGGCGACCGCAGCGACCGGCACGGCAACGACCGCAGCGACTGGCGCGGCAACGATCGCCGCAATGACGACCGCCACGACGGCTACCAGGCCCGCGGCGGCGGCCGTTACGGCGACGAGGGTCATGGTGGCGACCGCCGTTGGGATGGTGCCGGACCCAACCACGACATCCGGCGCGGCGGCCATCTGCCGAGCCGCTACCGCAACCATCAATATGTCGTGGATAACTGGCGCGACCACAATCTGCGGCCGCCGCCACGGGGCTACCACTGGGTGCAGACGGGTGGCGATTACGTGCTGGCGGCCGTTGCCACCGGCATTATCGCGGACCTGATCATCAATCACTGACGCCGCGGGCTGCCTTGACGGCGGCCCCGGCAGGTGAATCGCCTGGCCGTTCCTGCCGACGCGGGAGCGGCTTTTGCGTCTTGAGCCCGGCAGCAATCTGCTTTAGACTTGACGCGCCATCAACAGAAGAAAGGAGGCCATCGTGAACCACGTATTCCTGCCGAGCGCAAGTAACGTAAGCGAGGCCCGACTTCCTTCCCGTCGATCGCAAGAAGGTCGCTCGGTGGGCCATCCACTTTCCATTCATGGATTCAACGACTTTCATGCAAGCGATTCCAACGATCTATTTTCCCGGCCTGTGCGCCGAAGCCCTGTCCTTTTATCGTGACATTCTCCACGCCGAGGTATTGTTCCAGCTGACGGCGGTGCCCGACGGTCCGCCGCAATACCTGCAACCCGGCAGCCCGGGCATGATCCTGCGTGCAGGATTGCGCGTCGGTTCCACCACCCTGTACCTGTCCGGCGCGGAGCATGCCGGCGACCTGGCCTTCCGCGGCTTTTCGGTGAGCCTGCAGTTGGCGAGCGCGGACGAGGCCGGCCGGGTGCTGCAGGCGCTGGGCGAGGGCGGCAATATCCGCGTGCCCTTGCGCGCGACGACATTGGCCGAGCACTATGGCGTCGTCATCGACCGGTTCGGACTGCATTGGACCATCGAGGCGGGCGGCACGTACGCCCGCGCCGCCTGACCTGCCGGCGCCTGGCGCCGCAATGAAAAATGCCGCGGTTTCGGCCGCGGCATTTTTATGGGTGCAGGCAACGCTCAGGCGTTCTTGCGGATGAACTCGCCGATCATCGGGCAGATGATTTCGCGCCAGCGGCGGCCGGAGAAGATGCCGTAGTGGCCGCACTTCGGTGCCGTGAACGTCTGCTGCTTGTCGGCCGGGATGCCGCTGCACAGCTCGTGTGCGGCGTGGGTCTGGCCGGCGCCGGAAATGTCGTCCAGCTCGCCTTCGATGGTGAACAGCGCGACGTTCTTGATGTCCTGCGGACGCACGAGTTGGCCGCCCACTTCCCACGTGCCCTTGGGCAGGCGGAATTCCTGGAATACCGTTTTGATCGTTTCCAGATAATACTCGGCCGGCATGTCGAGGACGGCGTTGTACTCGTCGTAGAACTTGCGGTGCGCTTCCGCCGAATCGTCGTCGCCGCGCATCAGGTGCTGGTAGAACTCGCGGTGGCTCTGGGCGTGGCGGCCCGGGTTCATGGCGATGAAGCCGGCGTGCTGCAGGAAGCCAGGATAGACCTTGCGGCCGAAGCCCGGGTAATTGCCCGGCACGGCATAGATCACCGTGTTCTCGAACCACGAGAACGGTTTTTCGATGGCCAGGTCGTTGACGGCCGTCGGGGATTTGCGCGGGTCGATCGGACCGCCCATCATGACCATCGTCTTGGGCAGTTTCGCGTCCTTGTTCGTCGCCATCAGCGAGATCGCGGCCAGCACGGGCACGGTCGGCTGGCAGACGGAGATCACGTGGACGTCCGGGCCCAGGTGGCGGATGAAATCCTGGACATAATAGATGTAGTCGTCCAGGTGGAACGGGCCGTCCGACATCGGCACCATGCGCGCGTCGACCCAGTCGGTGATGTAGACATCCTGGCCGGGCAGCAGCGCGCGGACGGTGTCGCGCAGCAGCGTCGAATGGTGGCCGGACAGCGGGGCCACGACGAGCACCGTCGGCTGTTCGAGCGCGGCGAAGTCGCCGTCGTTCATGTCCTTCTTGAAGTGCAGCAGCTTGCAGAACGGCTTGCTGACGACCGCGCGTTCAACGATGCCGACCGTCTTCCCGTCGATGATGGTCGAGTTCAGGCCGAAAGCAGGTTTATCGTAGTCCTTGCCGAGGCGGTACATCAGCTCGTAGCCGGCAGCGATACGCTGCGAGAACGGGGTGTGCGCGAACGGTGACACCGGATTCGAAAACAGTTTGGCAGAGGCATCGGCCCACTGCATCAGCGGGTTCAGGAAGGAGCGTTGCATTTCGTGCAGTTGGTAAAGCATAATTTTTTCCTTCGTGACTCTGTGCGCACCTGAAATCGATTGCGCAACGTGTTCGATCAATTATAGGCTCATTCGGCTTGGCGCGGGGCAACATCGAGCCTGAGTCGAAATCAGTTATTACTGCATTGCACCATTAGTATCACATTGTCCGGACCCGGTTCGTTAAGTGCACTACATAAGAAAAATGCCCCGCACGGGCGGGGCATTTTCGTCGTACCGGCGTTACGGAACGATCAGTCGAACACGGGTGTCTCGACGCCGAGGATCTTGTGCAGTTTCGGCGAGGTCGTCGTGTACTGCATGTGAATCTTCTTGTCCGGGAAGATGTACGGCGCGGCGCCGAAGGCGGCCAGCGCGGCTTCGTGGAAGCCCGACAGGATCAGCTTCTTCTTGCCCGGGTAGGTGTTGATGTCGCCCACGGCGAAGATGCCCGGCACGTTGGTCTCGAACTTTTCCGTGTCCATGACCTTGAGCTGGCGGCGTTCGATGTCCAGGCCCCATTCGGCGATCGGGCCCAGCTTCGGCGACAGGCCGAAGAACACCATCAGCATGTCCAGCGGCACGCGGCGGGTCACGCCGTCGGCACCGGTGACCTTGACTTCGGACAGCTGGCCGTCCTTTTCGTCGAAGCCGGTGACCTGGCCGGTGATCAACTGCATTTCGTATTCTTCGCACAGCTGCTTCATCTTGGCGACGGACGCGGGCGCTGCGCGGAAGTCTTCGCGGCGGTGCACCAGCACGACGGACTCGGCCTTGCCGACGAAGTTCAGCGCCCAGTCCAGCGCGGAGTCGCCGCCGCCGCAGATGACGAGGTTCTTGCCTTCGAACAGGCTCGGATCCTTGACGCGGTAGAACAGCTGGCTGTTGTCGAACTTCTCGATGCCGTCGACCTTGATCGTGCGCGCCTGGAACGAACCGACGCCGGCCGCGATGAAGATGGTCTTGGTGATGAAGCGGGTGCCGGTCGAGGTCTCGACGTTGAAGCGGTGGTCTTCACGGCGCTGGACGGTCGTGACTTCCTGGCCCAGGTGGAAGGTCGGCTCGAACGGCTCGATCTGCTTGAGCAGGTTGTCGGTCAGTTCCTGGCCGGTGCAGACGGGCACGGCCGGGATGTCGTAAATCGGCTTGTCCGGGTACAGTTCCACGCACTGGCCGCCGACGGCCGGCAGCGAATCGATCACGTGGGCCTTGATCTCCAGCAGGCCCAGCTCGAACACCTGGAACAGGCCGACCGGGCCCGCGCCGATGATCACGGCATCGGCTTCGATGGCGCCGGCGAAGGAGCTGTTGGGAGCGATGGTGCCCGCTTCGGGGGTCGTAGTCATGCTAATTTCCTATGAAGGGGGCACGCCGAACCTGCTGCGCGTTGCAAAGCGGCCTGCGATGCGCGCCGTACGCCAGTACGGCTGCGCTTCTCGACCACTTCTGCCGCCGCTCGCTACGGTTTGGCGCGACCCTGATACTGAGTTGGGTCTGAAGTTGTTTAGCGGGCCAGTTGGTCCAGCTTGCTCTTGACGTCCTTCCACTCCTCCGCGTCGGGCAGGGCCGGCTTGGTCTTGGTGATGGACGGCCAGTGGCGCGCCAGCTCGACGTTAAGCTTGATGAATTGCTGCTGGTCCGACGGCACGTCCTCTTCCGCGTAGATCGCGTTGACCGGGCACTCCGCCACGCACACGGCGCAGTCGATGCACTCGTCCGGGTCAATGGCGAGGAAATTCGGGCCTTCCCGGAAACAATCTACCGGGCATACATCCACGCAGTCGGTATAGCGACAACGGATGCACGATTCGGTGACAACGTGGGTCATAACAGTCCTATCAGTGAGTGGAGGCGGCGGCGCGTGACTTTTACAGGGAACGTTCGGGCACCTCGAAAAACCCTCGCGAGCGGCAGCAATGGCATTCGAGAAGCGCAGCCGTACGAGCAGTACAGCGAGCATCGCAAAATGACAGTGCAACGCGCAGCAGGTTTTCCGACGCGCCCGTTCGCCGGACGCGGCAAAGCACTGTATTTTAGGGCAATTCTGCTTCTACGACAAATCAGGCTTATACACAATACACATAAGCAAATGTGTGCTGGCGGCCCCGGCAGGCCCGGGAAACGGGCCCGTCGGGCGGGTCATGTCGACGCGGGCAGGTCGACGACCGCGGTCGTCGCGACGGCCGTTCCGGCGGCATCCGTCACCGTGACGGCCGTCAGCGCCAGGGATGTCTGCGCCGCCGGCGGGGTTGCGCCGGCGGGCCCGAGCCGGCCGTGTTCGGCGCACCAGCGCGCCAGCGCATCCGCTTCCGCCTGCAGCACCCGTTCGACGTCGTAGTACTCGGCCAGGTTCATCGTGCCGCAGCAGGCGCGCCGGTCCTGGCGGGCGCCGGGCGCGTCCGTCACGAGCGGCAGCAGGCGCAGGCCGGCCGGATGGTCGCTCGTGAGGCCGGCCGGCACGGCGAACACTTCGCGCTGGGCGAAGCGGTCGCGGATCGCGTTGATGACCGGCTGCGGCTTGCCGTCGTCGTTTGCGATGCGCAGCATCTCGTTGGCCACGTCGGCATACGTGGCGGCCGCGTCCGGCGCGGCGATCAGCGCGCGCAGCACGAGCCCGCGCAGCCAGCCGGCGACCCGGTGCAGGACGCTGGCGCAATCTTCCAGCGCGGGATTGCGCTCGAAGGCGAACACGTCGGCCAGGATGTCGTAGACGGCCCCCGTGAACACTTGCGAGATCGCGTGCACCTCGGTGCCGGCCTGCGACAGGGTCAGGTCGTTGTCGGCATTGCGCAGGCCGGTCGTGCTGCCCAGGGCCAGGCCGAACTGCTCGGCGATGTCGGCCAGGAAGGTTTTATCGTGCAGGTGCGCCTTGGTCTGGGCGACGACGGCGTCGCACTGGTCGAGCTGCGACAGCGCCAGGAAGATCGCCGTCAGGTCGCCGAACGACTCGTGCAGGCCGCCCGTCTGCGGCGGATTGTCGGCCAGCAGCCATTGCGGCTTGAGGCCGTCGAGCACGGCGTGCCCGGTCTCGTGCGAGACGATGTCGAACGAGCGGCACGTGTAGACGCGCGCCGTGTCTCCGCCGGGGACGAAGTCGCCGAATTTCAGGCAGGCCTGCGCGCGGCTGTAATAGGCGTTCATCACGTTCGGCAGGCCGTATGGCCAGACCTGCAGCGGCGACGTGTCCGTGCTGCTGTTCCACTGCCAGGGCAGGGGCATCGCGCTGCCCGCCGTCGACAGCGCGCGCTGGTACATCGTCAAGGTCTGGCGCACGACGGCGAACGTGTGGACGGCGTCGAACTGCGGGGTGTCCGGCATCGTCACGAAGTCGCCGAAGGCATTCGGTTCGACGGGCGGGATGGCGGTATCGCCCGACGCCAGCACGATGCGCGCGTCGCGCGGGCCGGCCAGCACGACGCCGGGCAGGAACACCTTGCGCGTGCCGATCTCGTCGACCGACGGGTCCTGCTTCCACATCAGCACGCGCGCGCCGGACGCGTAGGGCAGGGGGACGTCGGCCGGCTGGCCGGCTTCGGGCGCCGAGGGGCTGCCGGGGCCGGCCTGCGGGCGCGGCTTGCCCGGCTGGTCGAGCAGCTGCGCGGCCTTGCGGTGCTGGCGGTAGGCGCTGCTCGGCGTCGGCACGAACCCGACGGGCAACCGCGGGCGGCGGGTGGGGGCGGATGAGTCCATGATCGCTTCCTCCTTGATGCATACGAGGCATGGTCGCCCCTTACCCGATAGCGACATTGAGGCTCATCAATTGATTATTCTCCAGGCAAGCGCTGGCCTTTGCGCCCATCAACTGGCATGATGGCGGGCTTGTTTGATTTGAATCAGTAAGGAAATCGCATGCCGGACATCAGCATCACCCAGCCGCACAGCCTGAGTCAGACCGACGCGCGCGCCGCCGCGCAGAAGGTGGCGGACAAGCTGGCCCGTGAATATGGATTGAGTTGCCAATGGGAGGGCGACGTACTGCGTTTCGCGCGCAGCGGCGTCGAAGGGGCGCTCACCCTGGGCGAGCGCCAGGCCGCGTTGCGCATCAAGCTGGGCTTCCTGATGAGTGCCTTCGCGTCCACCATCGAACAGAAGGTGGGGGAAAGCATGCGCAAGACGTTCAACGCCTGATTACTGGTCCTTCAGTTCGTCGATCAGGTCGACGTACTGCTGCATCGCCTCGTCCTGCGCCGTGCCTTTCAGCGCGGCCCAGGCGTCGTACTTGGCGCGGCCGACCATGTCGGTGAAGCCGGGACGCTCGCCGCCCACGTCGCCGCTCGACGCCTGCTTGAACAGCGCGTAGATCTTCAGCAGGGTCATATTGTCCGGACGCTCCGGCAGATTCTTCGAATCGAGCTGGGCCTGGGCGAACTGTTCTTGCAAACTCATGGTAACTCCTTTGACGATGTGCGGGCATCTTAGCGCATCGTGTCGGGATCACACCCCGTTCGGCGGGTTTTTAGAAGAATTGCTCGGTCTGCTTCGTGGGCTCGGGGAGCCCACCCTACAGCTGCCTGGTGGGCACCCTGTGCCCACCAGGCGCAGACGTAAATCAAACGTCCAGCAGCTCGACGTCGAAGATCAGCGTGGCATTCGGCGGAATCACGCCGCCCGCGCCGCGTGCGCCGTAGCCGAGGCTCGCCGGGATGATCAGGCGGCGTGCGCCGCCGACCTTCATGCCCTGCACGCCTTCGTCCCAGCCTCGGATCACGTGGCCGGCGCCCAGCGGGAACTGGAACGGGTCGTTGCGGTCTTTGCTGGAGTCGAACTTGACGCCGGTGCTGCCGTCGTCGTTCTGCAGCCAGCCGGTGTAGTGCACGGTCACGTGGTTGCCGGCCTTCGCCTCGGCGCCGCTGCCGACGACGGTGTCTTCATATTGCAAGCCGGAATTCGTGGTGGTGATGGACATGGTTTTCCCTTGTTGTTCAGAGTGAAAGGCCGATTGTAGTGCATGGCCTGTCAAAGTGCCATTGACGTCCTGGCCACTGTGTTGCGGCGGCGCGCCGCCCGCGTGCGATTGCGGCGCCCGGCGCTACGGGGTGTTCAAGTTTCCCCTTAGAATAAAGCTTTTCCTCCTGGGCTCGTGCCGTTCCATGCTGCGTCGCTTCCACCAGTCTCTCATTCTCGGTTTCTCATTGTTTTCGGCCATCCAGGCCGCCGATGCGAATGTCGTGGTCGTGCTCAATTCGCGCGACGCCACCGTCCAGCTGCTCGACCAGGCGACGGGCGCCGACAACGGCACGTTCGCGGTCGGCAAGGAGCCGCACCACCTGATGGCCACGCCGGACAACAAGTCGCTGATCGTCGCCAGTTCCGCCGGCAACGAGCTGGTCTTCCTCGACCCCGTCACCGGGAAGGTGCAGCGCCGCCTGCCGGGCGTGCTTGATCCGTACCAGATCGGCTTCTCCCCGGACCAGAAGTGGTTCGTGTCGGCGGCGCTGCGCATGGACCACGTCGACATCTACCGCTACGACGGCGCCAGCCTCACGCTCAGCAAACGGCTGCCGCTCGCGCGCATGCCCAGCCACATCGCGTTCGATGCGAACAGCACGACGGCATTCGTCACGCAGCAGGGCAGCGACCAGGTCAGCGCGATCGACCTCAGGACGCAGGCCGTCAAATGGACGCTCCCGGTCGGCAAGCTCCCGGCCGGCATCACGATGACGCCGGACGACAAGTACCTGCTCGTCGGGATCATGGGCAGCGACTACGTCGAGGTGATCGACTGGCGCGCGCAAAAGACCGTCAAGCGCATCAAGACGGGTAACGGCGCCCACAACTTCCGCGCCGCGGGCGACCGCCGCCACGTGTTCGTGTCGAACCGCGTGCAGAATTCGATCAACGTCATCGACCAGGTCACGCTGGAAAACGTCGGCATGATCCCCGTGCCGGGCGGTCCGGACTGCATGGAACTCACGGCCGACGGCAAGACGCTGTGGGTGACCCTCCGCTGGATCAAGAAGGTCGCGGTGATCGACGTGGCGAGCCGCAAGGTGATCAAGCTGATCCCGGTCGGCCGTTCGCCGCACGGCGTGTTCTTCGCCAACGCGGCGCCGCGGCTGTGATGGCGCGGTCCCCGTACGCCGCGGCCGTGGCGCTGCTGGCGGCCACCTCGATCGCCCAGGCGGCGGCACAGCCCGACGAGGCGCCCGCGTGCAAGGGCACGATCTACCTGACGTTCGACACGGGCAGCCAGTCGCAGGCCGACCTGATCGCCGCCACGCTCCGCCGCCACCGCATCAAGGCCACGTTCTTCCTCGCCAACGAAAAGACGGTGCGCGGCGACTGGTCGCTCGATCCGTCCTGGGCCGGCTTCTGGAAGGCGCGCGTGGCGGAAGGCCACGCGTTCGGCAGCCACACGTTCGACCACGTCTACTTCCAGCGCGACGCGGCGGGCGGGCGCATCGTCGTCAAGCCGCAGTTCGGCGCCCACGCCGGCCAACGGGAAACGTGGACGCAGCAGCAGTACTGCGACGAACTGCGCCGCGTCGACACGCGCTTCGCGCAGCTCACCGGCCGCCATCTCGACCCGATCTTCCGCACGCCGGGCGGCCACAGCTCGCCCAACATCCTGGCGGCCGCCAAGGCGTGCGGCTACCGGCACGTGGGCTGGGCGCCGGCCGGTTTCTCGGGCGACGAGACGGCCAGCGACAAATTCCCGAACGACGTGCTCCTCAAGCGCGCGCTGGCCAATCTGAAGGACGGCGACATCTTCATGGCGCACATGGGCATCTGGTCGCGCAAGGACCCGTGGATGCCCGCGAACCTCGAGCCGCTCATCGCCGGGCTCGAGCGCAAAGGCTTCTGTTTCGCTACACTGAGGGAGCATCCGGACTACCGCCGCATGCAGCCTTGATTGGCGTTGATCCCGACCGGCACACTGAAAGACACATGATCCAGCACTTCCTCGATTGGTTCGCCTTCCTGCAGGGATGGCTGTTCGAGCACATGGTCGAACCGGCGATGTTCGCCATGGGCCTCGGCGAATACCTCGAAGACGCCTTCGAGGGCGTCGAGTGGTTCCTCGCCGGCGCCTGCGAAGTGGCGGCCCTGTATCTCGTGCTGCGTCCGCTGGAAGCCGTCATCCCCGTGCAGGAGATGACGGACCGCGCCGCGCGCCGGAACGATTTCATCTACACGCTGATCCACCGCCTCGGCCTGTTCGGCATGGCCGTGTTCTTCACGCTCGACCCCGTGATGGACCACGTCGCCGGCCTGCTGCGCTTGGAAGGCGTCCACCCGTTCAACCTGGAAGGGCTCATGACGGGCTTCCACCCGCTCGCCAGCTTCCTGCTGTACCTCGTCGTGCTGGACTTCTTCGATTACTGGTTCCACCGCGGCCAGCACCGGTTCCGCTGGTGGTGGGCGCTGCACAGCCTGCACCACAGCCAGCTGAACATGAACCTCTGGAGCGACGACCGCAACCACCTGCTGGACGACCTGCTGCGCGACGTCTACATGGCCGTCCTCGCGCTCGCGATCGGCGTGGCGCCGAGCCAGTACGTGCTGCTGGTATCGGTCTCGCGCGGCCTGCAAAGCCTGCAGCACGCGAACGTGCGCATCCACTTCGGCCGTCTCGGCGAGCGCCTGCTCGTGTCGCCGCGCTTCCACCGCACGCACCACGCCGTCGGCGTCGGCCACGAATCGCCAGGGCATGAGCTGGGCGGCTGCAATTTCGGCGTGCTGCTGCCCGTGTGGGACCTGGTCTTCGGCACCGCCAACTTCGCCGCCGGCTGGCACGGCACCGGCGTGCGCGACCAGTTCGCGCGCACGAATCCGGACGGCTCCAGCCGTCCCGCGCGCGACTACGGGCGCGGTTTCTGGCGCCAGCAGTGGCTCGGTCTCGTGCGCTTGATGGAAGCCGGCAGCCGGCGCAAGGCGGCATGATGCGCCCCGTCGCCATCGCCTACGGCCGCGCGCTGCGCTCCCAGTTTTCGGGACGCATGCTGCTCCTGTCCATCGTGCCGCTGCTGCTGTCGCTGGCCTTGTGGGGCGGCCTGCTGTACGCCGGCATGCAGCCGCTGCTGGACTGGCTGCACGCGCTGTTCGCCGACTACGGCCTGTTCGAGACGAGCAACGGCATCCTCGCCACGCTGGGCCTCGGCTTCTTGAAGACGCTCGTGATCCCGCTCGTGGCGATGCTCGTGCTGCTGCCGCTGATGATCATCACGTCGCTGCTGTTCATCGGCGTGGGCGCCATGCCGGCCATTGCGCGCCACGTCAGCCGCGTGCAGTTTCCGGCGCTCGAACGCAGGGAAGGCGGCAGCTTCCTGGGCAGCCTCGGCGTGAACCTGTCGGGCATCGTCGTATTCGCGCTGCTGTGGCTCGTCACCCTGCCGCTGTACGCGCTGGCGCCCGTCGCCCTCATCGTGCAGGCGGTGCTGTGGGGCTGGCTCACGGCGCGCGTGATGAGCTACGACGCGCTCGCCATCCACGCGAGCCTCGAGGAGCGCCGCACGATCGTGCATGCGCAGCGCCGGTCGCTGCTGCTGATCGGCACCGTGTCCGGCCTGCTCGGCGCGCTGCCGGGCGTCGCATGGGTGGGCGGCGCGCTGTTTTCGGTGGTGCTGTTCCCCGTGCTGGCCGTGCTGTCGATCTGGCTCTACCTCGTCATCTTCATCTTCACGGGCCTGTGGTTCCAGTACTTTTGCCTGCAGGCGCTGGCCGACCTGCGCGCCGGACAGGTCCTGAAAGACATCGAGCCCTGACCGTCGGTGCACGCAGCCGAAGCTCGGCCAATGCGCGCGGCAGGCTGCGGCGCACTGTGGCACACTGGAACCGGAAGGAGGTACGCATGGCATTCGGCCTCATCATCATCGGCGACGAAATCCTGTCCGGGAAGCGGCGCGACCAGCACCTGCCCAAGGTCATCGAGTTGCTGGGCGAGCGCGGCCTGCGCCTGTCCTGGGCCGAGGTCGTGGGCGACGAACCCGCGCGCATCACGGCGCTGTTGAAGCGCACGTTCGCCGGACCCGACGTCGTGTTGTCCTGCGGCGGCATCGGCGCCACGCCGGACGACCACACGCGCCAGTGCGCCGCCGCGGCGCTCGGTGTGCCGCTCGCACTGCATCCGGAAGGGCGTACGCTGGTCGAGGAGCGCATCCGCGAGACCGCGGGTGCCGACGCCGACCTGCGCGCGCCCGAGAACCTGCAGCGCCTCAAGATGGCCGAATTCCCCGCGGGCGCGCGCCTGATCCCGAATCCCTACAACCGCATCCCCGGCTTCACGGTGGCGCAGCACCACTTCGTGCCCGGCTTTCCCGTGATGGCGTGGCCGATGATCGCGTGGGTGCTCGATACGCTGTATGCCGACCGCTTCCACCGCGAGCCCCGGCGCGAACGGGCGTTGCTGGTGTACGAACAGGCCGAAGCGGCGCTCACGCCGCTGATGGAATCGCTGGAGGCGCGCTACCCCGGCGTGCGCGTGTTCAGCCTGCCCAGCGTGGGCGATGCGCACACGCGGCGCCATATCGAATTGGGCGTGAAAGGCGAGCCGGAACAGGTCGATGCGGCGTGGGCCGACATGTGCGCCGCGCTCGAACGTATGGAAGTGGAAACACAGCCGTTGCCGCCCGTGGACAGCCGGGCAAACTGAGCCGTTGTTTTTTTGCGAAAATGGCAGGGCGACGTCAAAAAACTGCATGTGTGGTTCCTGCATGTCACATTGATGTGGTGGAATGATGTTTGTGAGCAGGGACGATCCAGAGTGAGGTCGCCACCTGCTTTGTGAACTTTTACGACCTGGGATCACTCGAACCGACCAGCAGCAGGATGGCGAGCAGGTTGACGGGATTTGCAGGCGTGTTTCAAACCGGTTGAGCCATCATGGATAGTATTCGCCGTCTCCGACGGCCCCGCTTCTTCGCCCGCGCATTCCACCGCTTCTTTGGTGGGGCCGCGCCGGTGCAACCCTCTCTCGCCGGCGTGCCCGCCATGGCGGCCGAGCAGGATGTTCCCGTTCGTATCATGCCGCCGCGATTGGAACCCAGTCTCGAGCCCGCGCTCGATCCGGACGCCGACACCGGCGACGGCGCCGCGCCGCCGCCACAGCAGCCGGCGCCGCCCAAGCGGCGCTGGCGCAAGACCAAACGCGCGATGCTCGTCCTGCTGCTGCTCGTGGTGGCCGCCGTGGCCGCCGTGGGCGTGTACGAAAGCCGCACGTCGGCGCTGGAAGCGCGCTTCTTCGCCGGCCTGGCGAGCAAGCTCACCTACCGCGTCGGCAAGGGGCCCAGCAACGCGATCCGCTTCCCGCAGGCGAGCCCGTACGACGAGCGCCTCGGCTACTCCAATCTGCCGAACTACCTGGCCAAGCTCAAGACGCGCGACTACGTCGTCGTCGAACAGGCGCGCATGTCGCCCAAGATGCTGCAGATGGCCGACCTCGGCCTGTTCGCCACGTACCGCGAAAAGACGCGCGCCGGCCTCGACATCCTCGACAGCAGCGGCGCGCCGCTGTTCTCGGCCCGCTTCCCCGAGCGCCTGTACGAACGGTTCGACGCCGCGCCGCAGGTTCTCGTGAAGAGCCTGCTGTTCATCGAGAACCGCGAACTGCTCGACACGACTTATCCCAAGCGCAACCCGGCCGTCGAATGGGACCGCTTCTCGAAAGCCGTGTTCGACAAGACGGTCCATGCGGTGGGCCTGGGCGGCGGCGGCCGCGTCGCCGGCGGCAGCACGCTCGCCACGCAGATCGAAAAGTACCGCCATTCGCCGGAAGGCCGCACGGCGTCGCTGGGCGACAAGCTGCGCCAGATGGCCTCGGCCACGCTGCGTTCCTACCAGGACGGCGAGGACACGAGCAAGACCCGGCGCCACATCGTGCTCGAATACCTGAACACCGTGCCGCTGTCGGCCAAGCTCGGCTACGGCGAAGTGAACGGCATCGGCGACGGCATGTGGGTCTGGTACGGCCGCGATTTCAATGACGTCAACCGTGTCCTGTCCAATAACCAGGCAAATGCGCAGGTCACCCCCGACTTCGCGCTCGTCTACAAGGAAGCGCTGTCGCTGATGATCGCGCAGCGCCGTCCGGCCTACTACCTGGGCGCCGGCGAAAAGGATCTCGAGACCCTCACGAACTCGCACCTGCGCGTGCTGGCGCAGGCGGGCGTGATCTCGCCCCAGCTGCGCGACGCCGCGCTCGCCACCGTGCTGCATCCCGCGCTGGGTTCGGGCGTGGCGCCGCCGCCGGCGAACACGTTCGTCACGCGCAAGGCCGCCAACGCCGTGCGCAACCACCTGGCCACCCTGCTGGGCGACTCGCGCCTGTACAACCTCGACCGCCTCGACCTCTCCGTCGTGACGACGTTGAACGCCGATGCGCAGAGAGCCGTCACGGCCGCCTTGCGCAAGCTGACCGACAACGAAGCCGCGGCCGCCGCCGGCCTGACGGGCAAGGGCATGCTGGGCAACGGCGACCCGTCCAAGGTCGTGTACAGCTTCACGCTGATGGAGCGCGGCGACAAGGCCAACTACCTGCGCGTCCAGACCGACAATTACGACCAGCCGCTCGACATCAACGAGGGCGCCAAGCTCGACCTCGGCTCGACCGCGAAGCTGCGCACGCTGACGACCTACCTCGACATCATCGACCAGCTGCACCAGCGCTACGAGCCGATGTCGAAGGCGGAACTCGCGAAGGTCACCGTCGATCCGAAGGACCGGCTGAGCCAGTGGGCCGTCGATTACTTCAAGGCGTTGCCGGACGGCGCCGACCGCGGCCTCGTGCCGATGCTGGGCGCAGCGATGGAGCGCAAGTATTCGGGCAACCCGGGCGAAGCGTTCTTCACCGGTGGCGGCGTGCACATCTTCGGCAACTTCAGCAAGCTGGACGACAGCCGCATCCTCACCGTGCAGGAGGCGCTGCAGCACTCGACGAACCTCGTGTTCGTGCGCCTGATGCGCGACGTCGTGCGCTACTACATGTTCCAGTTGCCCGGTTCGTCCGCCCAGCTGCTGGCCGACGCCGACGACCCGCGCCGCGCCGAATACCTGTCGCGCTTCGCCGACCGCGAAGGCAAGGACTTCCTGGCGCGCTTCTGGAACAAGTACCGCGGCAAGAACTGGGACGAGATCGAGACGGCGCTGATGCAGGGCGTGCGCATCAAGGCCTCGAAGATCGCGGCCGTGCACCGCACGATCTACCCGGACGCGTCGCCGGACGAGTTCGCGAAGTTCCTGCATAAGTATCTGCCGGCAGAGGCCGAGGTCGACGACGAGCGCATCGCCAAGATGTACGACCAGTACTCGGTCGCGAACATGTCGCTGGCCGACCGCGGCTACGTCGCCTCCGTGCACCCGCTCGAGCTGTGGCTCGTCGGTTATTTCCGCACCCATCCGAAAGCCGGCTGGGACGAGGTCGTCGCCGCGTCGACGAAGCAGCGCCAGGAAGTCTATTCCTGGCTGTTCAAGACGCACCGCAAGCACGCCCAGGACAAGCGCATCGCCGGCCTGATCGAGGTCGAAGCCTTCCTCAAGATCCACGCGCAGTGGAAGAAGATGGGCTATCCGTTCGACTCGCTCGTGCCGTCGTACGCGACGACCCTGGGCGCATCGGCCGACCGTCCGATCGCGCTGGCCGAGCTGATGGGCATCCTCATCAACGGCGGCGTGCGCAAGCCCACGCAGCGCATCGATTCGCTGCACTTCGCCAAGGACACGCCGTACGAGACCCTCGTCAAGCGCAGCGACGCGGAGAAGGGCGAGCGGGTGCTGAATCCCCTGGTGGCGCGCGCCGTCGTCAACGCCATCCGCGGCGTCGTGCAGGAAGGCACGGCCAAGCGCGTCAAGACCGCCTTCGTCAAGGAAGACGGCAGCGTGATCGCGCTGGGCGGCAAGACCGGCACGGGCGACCAGCGCTTCGACGTCTACGGCGCCGGCCACCGCCTGATCGAGTCGCGCTACGTGAACCGCTCCGCCACGTTCGTGTTCAACATCGGCGAGCGCTTCTTCGGCAGCATGACGGCGTACGTCCATGGTCCGGACTCCGCCCACTACGACTTCACGAGCGCGCTGCCGGTGCAGTTGCTGGTGACGCTGGCCCCGAGCCTGATGCCGATGATCGCGCACCAGGACACCGTGACCATCCCGGGCCTGCACGTCGAGCGCGCCGCGCCGGCGCCGGCGGGACCGGCGGACGCCGTCGCGCGCGATACCGAGCAGGCCGTGCCGGCGGACGCGGCGCCCGCCGATGCCGATGCCGCCCCGGCCGCCAAGGCCGAACCGGTCGCCAAGGCCAGTGCGAAGCCGGCCGAGAAGCCATCCGTCAAGCCGGCCGAGAAGCCCGCCGTCAAGCCGGCCGGCGAGACGCATCCGAAGGCTGTGGGCGAGGGCGCGCACGCCGCGCCGCACAAGCCCGCGGCCGACGAACACGTCCCGGCCAGACCACCCGTCGTCCACAAGGGCGACGCGGAGGGCCACGCCAGACCCGCCGTGCACAAGCCGGCCGCGAAGCCCGCGGCCGAAGCGGATACGCCGCCCAGGACGTCGCGCGCCAAGCCGCCCGCCGTCGAAGAAGTGCTGCAGTGAGCGCCGGGTGCGCTAACCCGGCGCACGGGAGCCGGGCCGCATGAAGCGGCTCCCGCTGCGTAAATTCAGCCTCGTATCGTTGCGCGACCTGCTGCTGGCGGTGGCGCCGACGGCCGTGCTCGTGCTGGCCGCCTGCATCGTCGCGTACATCGTCGTCGACCCGGCGCCGCCGCGCCACGTCGTCCTCGCGACGGGGCAGGAGAACAGCGCGTACGAGGAATTCGGCCGCCAGTACGGCGTCATCCTGGCGCGCGACGGCATCAAGGTCGAGCAGCAGCGCTCGCCCGGTTCGGAAGACAACCTGCAGCGCCTCATCGACGGCAAGGCCGACATCGCCTTCGTGCAGAGCGGCTCGACGAGCGAGGCGCAGGCGGAGCGCCGCGGCCTCGTTTCCCTCGGCAGCCTGTTCACGGAACCCGTCTGGCTGTTCCTGCGCGAGCGCGACGCGCGCGGGCGCAAGCTCGACGTGCGCAGCATCACGCAATTGAAGGGCCTGCGCATCAACCTCGGTCCGGAAGGCACGGGCGTGCCCAAGCTGTTCCGCCAGGTGCTGGCCGTGAACGGCCTGGAGCCGGGCCAGCTGACCACGTCCTCGCTCGAGAACACGCCCGCCACGGTGGAATTGTTGGCGGGGCATATCGACGGCCTCGTGTTCAGCTCGGCCCCGGAAGCGCCGCTGATCCAGATGCTGTTGCAGACGCCGGGCATCCGCCTGTTCGATTTCCACCAGGCCGAGGCGTACTCGCGCCGGCTGCCGTTCCTGACGCACGTCGTGCTGCCGCGCGGGATCGTCGACCTCGGGCGCGACATCCCCGCGCGCAACGTCCACCTGATCGCGCCGACCGCGACCCTCGTCGCGCGCGCGGACCTGCATCCGGCGCTGGTGGACCTGTTCGTCAAGGCGGCCACGGAGATCCACGGCGGCACGGGCTGGTTCCAGCAGCAGGGGCAGTTCCCGTCGCCGCGCTATACCGAGATCCCGGTGGCGCGCGAAGCGGCCAAGTACTACCGCGACGGCCCGCCGTTCCTGCAGCGCTACCTGTCCTTCTGGCTGGCGAACCTGTTCGACCGGCTGTGGGTCGTCGTCGTGGCGCTGGCCGCGTTGATCATCCCGTTGTCGAAGATCGTGCCGCCGCTGTACGTATGGCGCATCCGCTCGCGCGTGTACCGCTGGTACGGCCAGTTGCGCGCCGTCGAGCAGGCGCTGGAGAATGCGGGGGACGCGCACCGCGACGAGGCGCGCGCGGAGCTGCTGCGCCGCCTCGACGACATCGAGCAGCGCGTCAACCACATCTCGATCCCGCTGGCGTATGCCGATGCCTTGTACGGCCTGCGCAGCCACATCAACTTCGTGCGCCAGCGCGTGAAGGTCATGCTGGCGGTGCCCGCAGCCGCGCAGGACGGCTAATAGCGGGCACGGCCGGCGTAGGCGCCACGTGCCCACGGGCGACGTAGCCGGTGTGTTGGCGTGACTGCACAGGCGGTAGGGTGGGCACAGTGTGCCCACCCTACGTTCTGCACAGCCAGTGGGGTGGGCACGGCCGGCGTAGGCACCACGTGCCCACGCCACGTTCGTATTTGCAGCCGGTAGGGTGGGCACCACGTGCCCACGCGTGACGTTGCCGCTGTGTTGGCGAGGGTTCGACGCGTTACGGCAGGACGATCTTGACGACGGCGTGGCCCGACGTCGCGTACAGCGTGCCGTCGGGGGCGACCGTGAGGCCGCGCAGCGTGGCGAAGCTGCCGAGCAGCTTGCCCGTCTTCAGCGCCGTCGCGCCGGCCGTGCCCGCCGGCGTCGTCACGACCGCATTCGTCGTGATCTTGCGGATCGTGTTGTTGACGGCGTCGGCGGCGTACAGGTCGCCGTTCTTGGCGACCGTGAGCGCGACTACCTGCTGGAAGCGGGCTGTCGTCGCGTTGCCGTCGTCCTTGCCCGTCTGCCCGGGCGTACCGGCGAACGTCGCCAGGCTCGACGCGCCGGACGTGGCGCGGCTGATCGTCTTTTTCAGGTCGGCCACGTAGGCCGTATCGTCGGCATTCACGGCGACGCCGCGCGTGACCGGGTCGGTCGTGCCGGGAAGGATCTCGACGGCACCCGTTTCCAGCTTCGTCCAGCGATTCGGATTCGCGAGCGGGACGCGGCGCGTGTCGACGCCCGTCGTCACGATCAGGTTGCCGGACCCGTCCGCGGCGATCCCGCCGGGGAAGAGCCGGGTGTCGCCCGAGAAGTCGCTGGCGGCGAACGTGATGACCGTGCTGACGGTGCCGTCCGGCGTGATCTTGCGGATCGCCACTCCGTCCGTGACGTAGAGGTCGCTGTTGCCGTCGATCGTGATGGCCGACGGCTGCGTGAACAGGGCGTTGGTGCCCGTGCCATTCTTCGTCCCGCTCGTGCCGCGCATGCCGGCGAACGGCGACACGGTGCCGTCCGGCGCGACCTTGCGGATCGCGAAATTCAGCTGGTCGGCCACGTACAGGTTGCCGTTCGCGTCGATGGCGATGCCGCGCGGCGTATTGAAGCGGGCGGCCGCGCCCTTGTTGTCGGAACTGCCGCTGACCGCGGCATCGCCGGCCAGCACGGAAATGCCCGTGCTCGGCCCGGTGTCGCCGCCGCTGCCGTCGTCCGTCTCGCGCTTGGGACCGCCGGGGCCGCATGCGCACAACAGCGCCGCGACGCCCGCGCACAGGAGACGCACGCGCAGGCGGGCGGGTACGGCGGATTCGATCTTCATGGGTTCCATCTCCAGGTCAGCGGTGAGCCGGCATGCTAGCACGCGCGCACCGTGCGGAATCTCAGCGATTGTCACGGTGCGGCCAGGAGATGACGGGGATCAGGCGCCGATCCAGGGCAGGCCGGCCTTGCACCAGCCGCCGACGGTCTTGCGATGGCCTTCGGGGTCGCGGTCGCCTTCGAAACCTTCCAGGATGTCGAACGCGTTCGGGTAGCCCAGTTCCGTGGCCGTGCGGGCCGCGTGGCGCGAACGTACGCCGGACCGGCACAGGAACAGGACGACGTCGCCCGGCGCGGCGACGTTTTGCAGTTGCGTGGCGAAATCGGGATTCGGCGCGCCGCCGGGGTACAGCGACCATTGGACGGCGCCGTGCTGGGCGTCCGGCAGCGCGGGGCGGCCGACCCAGTCGCGTTCCGCGTTCGTACGCACGTCGACCAGTTTGACCCTGGGGTCCGATTGCAGCAGCGCGAACGCTTCCAGCGGCGTGACGGCGCCCGCGTAAGGCTGGCCGGGCGCGCGGGTCCGGGCATTGGCGAGAATCTCGTCGGTCGTACTCATGTCATGTTCTCCATCTATCCTGGTTGCGGGCGCCGTCGCCGCACCGTTACAGTTCGTAGCGACGCCTCGGCTCGCACTTTTGGTGCACTGCGCATCAAATCGGTGCATACTCGACAAATTGCACTTGTTTGGTGCGTATGCATAAGTTTGCATCAAATCCGTGCACCCATACGGTGTCATTGATTTTAAGGGCCAAATTGAGTGGCCTCAAAGTATTCATTATTTATTTGTTCAGGGAAAAATGCTGGCATAATTTCTGCTTAGAAGGAAATGCGCCTGTCGCACGCCCCGTCGGCGTCGACACCCCTTTTTGACTTAGGAGATACGAATGGCAAGGACCGCCGCAGATGTAATGCAGATGCTGAAGGACAACGAAGTCAAGTTCGTTGATTTGCGCTTCGCCGATACCCGCGGCAAGGAACAGCACGTGACCGTTCCCATCTCGCATTTTGACGAAGACAAATTCGAATCCGGCCACGCATTCGACGGCTCGTCGATCGCCGGCTGGAAAGGCATCGAAGCATCGGACATGCTGCTGATCCCTGATCCGAACACCGCGAACATCGACCCGTTCTTTGAAGAGACCACCGTGTTCATGCAGTGCGACGTGATCGAACCGTCGGACGGCAAGGGCTACGACCGTGACCCGCGTTCCATCGCCAAGCGCGCCGAAGCGTACCTGAAGTCGTCGGGCATCGGCGACACCGCCTACTTCGGCCCGGAGCCGGAATTCTTCATCTTTGATTCGGTCCGCTGGAAGATCGACATGTCGGGCAGCTTCGTCAAGATCGATTCGGAAGAAGCCTCCTGGTCGACCGACAAGGAATTCGAAGGCGGCAACAGCGGCCACCGTCCTTCCGTCAAGGGCGGCTACTTCCCGGTCCCGCCGGTCGACAGCTTCCAGGACATGCGTTCGGAAATCTCGCTGATCCTCGAATCGCTGGGCATCCCGGTCGAAGTGCACCACCACGAAGTGGCGGGTGCGGGCCAGATGGAACTGGGCACCAAGTTCTCGACCCTGGTCGAGCGCGCCGACTGGACGCAAAACCTGAAGTACGTGATCTGGAACGTCGCCCACAGCTACGGCAAGACCGCCACCTTCATGCCGAAGCCGATGAACGGCGACAACGGCTCGGGCATGCACGTCCACCAGTCGATCTGGAAAGACGGCAAGAACCTGTTCGCCGGCGACGGCTATGCCGGCCTGTCGGAAACCGCGCTGTTCTACATCGGCGGCATCATCAAGCACGCCAAGGCCCTGAACGCCATCACCAACCCGGGCACGAACTCGTACAAGCGCCTGGTGCCGGGCTATGAAGCCCCGGTCAAGCTGGCTTACTCGGCCAAGAACCGTTCGGCGTCGATCCGTATCCCGCACGTGGCGAACCCGAAAGGCCGCCGCATCGAGACCCGCTTCCCGGACCCGCTGGCCAACGTCTACCTGTGCTTCGCAGCCCTGCTGATGGCAGGCCTGGACGGTATCCAGAACAAGATCCACCCGGGCGAAGCCGCGACGAAGGACCTGTACCACCTGCCGCCGGAAGAAGACAAGCTGATCCCGACGGTCTGCTCGTCGCTGGAAGAAGCGCTGGACTCCCTGAACAAGGACCGCGAGTTCCTGACCCGCGGCGGCGTGTTCAGCGATGCCATGCTCGACGCCTACATCGACCTGAAGATGCAGGAAGTCCAGCGTCTGCGCATGACCCCGCACCCGGCCGAATTCGACATGTACTACTCGTCGTAATTCGTTGGCATCACCCAGTGCCGGATTGGAAACGAACGGCACTGGAGTGTATCCACACAGTAACGAAAACGCGGGGAAAGCCAGCCGGCTGCCTCGCGTTTTTTCTTGGATGGGGTATAGTCGGAAGCTTCCCAACCATGCATCCAGACTGCTCCGATGCGAATGACAAGCAGCTTCTTCCTGCGCCTGGCGTTGCTCGCGGGACTTGCCGCGCACGACGGTGCCCGGGCCGATTCCGTCGTCTACAAATGCGTTTCCAAGGATGGCCGGGTGGAGTTCACCGACATCAATAAACCCGGCTGTAAAGTGCTCGACCTGCCCGGCTATATCTCGACGCCGGCCCCGGCGCCGCGCGCCGCGCCCGCGGTGACGATGCGGCAAGGGGCGGGGCGCCCGGCGGCGAACCCGAATCCGGCGGGATTCCCGCGCGTGGACACGGCCACGCAGCGCGCGCGCGACGACGACCGGCGCGCGATCCTCGAGGACGAATTGCGGTCCGAGGAAAAGAAACTGGCGGACCTGAAGCGCGACTTCAACAACGGCGAACCGGAACGCCAGGGCAACGAAAAGAATTACGCGAAGTACCAGGAGCGCGTGGCCCAGATGCGCGACGACATCGGCCGCAGCGAAAAGAACATCGAAGCGCTCAGGCGCGAGATCGCCAACATACGATAAGGACGACACCCCTGCGATGAACGGAACCCCGGCCCAGCCCCTCCAGCACGACCGTTTCGCAGGCCTCGACATGCTCGCCTCCGCCGTGCTGGTGGCGGACGCCGGCGGGCTCGTGCGCTACGCCAATCCGGCCGCCGAGCACCTGCTCGACATGTCCGCCAAGGCACTGTCGCGCCAGAAGCTCGTCGGCCTGTTCACCAACGGCGAGGAACTGGGCGTCCTGTGCGAGCAGGCGATCGCCCACAAATACGCCGACCTGCGCCAGGACCTCACGCTGTTCCGTCCGGCGCGCGACCCGCTGCACGTGCACAGCATCGTCAGCGCGGCCGGCGAGGCCGAGGTCGTCGTCGAGCTGCGCGAGAACGTCCAGCAACTGAAGCTCGACCGCGAGGAGCGCCTGCTCGACCAGAGCCTGGCCAACAAGGAGCTCATCCGCAACCTCGCCCACGAGATCAAGAACCCGCTGGGCGGCATCCGCGGCGCGGCCCAGCTGCTGGAGCTGGAACTGCCGGACGTGCACCTCAGTTCCCTGCGCGAGTACACGCAGGTGATCATCAAGGAGGCCGACCGCCTGCAGACGCTGGTCGACCGCCTCCTGGCGCCGCACCGCCGGCCGCACATCGTGGGCGACGTCAACATCCACGAAGTGTGCGAGCGCGTGCGCAGCCTCGTGCTGGCCGAGTTCCCGTCCGGGCTCGCCATCCGGCGCGACTACGACGCGTCGATTCCCGAGTTCCGCGGCGACAAGGAACAGCTGATCCAGGCCGTGCTGAACATCGTCCACAACGCCGCCCAGGCCCTGCGCGCCCGGATCGCGGCGGGCGACGCCGAGATCGTCCTGCGCACCCGCGTGGCGCGCCAGGTCACCCTGGCGAAGGTGCGTTACGGCCTGGCATTAGACTTGCATATCATCGACAACGGACCGGGCATCGCCCCCGATATCCGCGACCGCATCTTCTATCCGCTCGTCTCCGGGCGCGAAGGCGGCAGCGGTCTCGGGCTGACCCTGGCGCAGACCTTCGTGCAGCAGCACATGGGACTGATCGAGTGCGAAAGCCGGCCTGGATTGACGGATTTCCGCATCCTGATTCCCCTGCCATAAGCAGCGGATGAGAGGGCGGCTGCGTCGGTCCCCCTTGAACCTTCGCGGGAAAAACGAATTACATGAAACCAATCTGGATTGTCGACGACGATGCATCGATCCGCTGGGTGCTGGAAAAAGCCCTGGCGCGCGAGAACCTCGCCACCCGGAGTTTTGCCAGCGGCCGCGAAGCGCTGGCAGCGTTCGAAACGGATACGCCGCAGGTGCTGGTGTCGGACATCCGCATGCCGGGCGAATCGGGCCTGGACCTGCTGGCGGCCGTCAAGGAACGCCATCCCGGCCTGCCGGTCATCGTCATCACCGCGTTCTCCGACCTCGATTCGGCCGTCGCCTCGTTCCAGGGCGGCGCCTTCGAATACCTGGCCAAGCCGTTCGACATCGACAAGGCCGTCGCGCTGATCCGGCGCGCCCTCGAGGAAAGCCTGCGCGACGCCAGCGTCGACATCGCGCCCGGCGAAACGCCGGAGATCCTGGGCCAGGCGCCCGCGATGCAGGAAGTGTTCCGCGCCATCGGCCGCCTGTCGCAGTCGAACGTGACGGTCCTCATCACCGGCGAATCCGGTTCCGGCAAGGAGCTCGTCGCGCGCGCCCTGCACAAGCACAGCCCGCGCGCGCAGCAGCCGTTCATCGCGCTGAACACGGCGGCGATCCCGAAGGACCTGCTCGAATCCGAACTGTTCGGCCACGAGCGCGGCGCGTTCACGGGCGCGCAGGCGATGCGGCGCGGCCGCTTCGAGCAGGCCGAGAACGGCACGCTGTTCCTGGACGAGATCGGCGACATGCCGTTCGATTTGCAGACGCGTTTGCTGCGCGTACTGTCCGACGGCCATTTTTATCGCGTGGGCGGGCACCAGCCCGTGAAGGCCAACGTGCGCGTGATCGCCGCGACGCACCAGAACCTGGAACAACGCGTGCGCGACGGCCTGTTCCGCGAAGACTTGTACCACCGCCTGAACGTGATCCGCCTGCGCCTTCCGTCCTTGCGCGAGCGGCGCGAAGACATCCCCATTCTGGTGCGCCACTTTCTGGTGCAGAGTGCACGCCAATTGGGCGTCGAGACCAAGCGCATGAGCGAGGAGGCCGTGCGTTTCCTGACCGGCCTCGAACTCCCCGGCAACGTGCGCCAGCTGGAAAACCTGTGCAACTGGATCACGGTGATGGCGCCGGGCCAGACGGTCGAAGTGAAGGACCTGCCGCGCGACCTGACCCAGGCCCAGGCCGCCCCGGCGGGCGGCAACGGCTTTGCCGTCGGACTCGGCTCGGGCGTCGGCGCACAAGGCACGGTCGCGTTCGCCGCGCCGCCCGCCGCCGCGGCGCACGGCGCCGACCATGGCGCGCCGCCGAATGGCGCCGACGGCTGGATCGGCCTGCTCGAAATGCAGGCCGCGCGCATGCTGTCGGAAGGGCAGGTCGAAGTGATGGACGTGCTGGGCCGCCAGTTCGAATCGGCACTGATCCGCACGGCGCTGAAGCACACCCACGGACGCAAGAACGACGCGGCGATCCGGCTCGGGATCGGGCGCAATACGATCACGCGCAAGATTGCCGAACTCGGCATCGACGGCGCGAAGGACGAATAAGGCCCGGGGGGCCTTATTCGAAAGGCCCGGGGGCCTTATTCGAAAGGCCCGCGGGGCTTGTTCGACACTGCGCGCGTGGGCACGGGGTGCCCACCCTACGGCGGGCGGGGCGCGTAGGGTGGGCTCCCCGAGCCCACGCGGACGTTCGCGTAATGCCGGCACGCGTGACGTTGGTGTAAGCTCTGTCATCTTAGCAACAACCACCCGATGACATGCTGATCAACTGTGTCGCCTACCAGGAAGGCAAGAAGCTGTGCGACATCCCGGTCGAGGACATCAGCGATTTTCTCGTTAAACCCGACTGCTTCGTCTGGGTTGCGCTGCGCGATGCCACCGACGCCGAAATGGCGCAGATGAAGGAAGAGTTCAGCCTGCACGAACTCGCCGTCGAAGACGCCGCGCGCGGCCACCAGCGCCCCAAGATCGAAGAATACGGCGACTGCCTGTTCACCGTCGTGCACACGGTCGACCTCGTCGAAGGCGACCGTCTCGCCTCCGGCGAACTGGCGATCTTCGCCGGCAAGAACTACGTGCTGTCGGTGCGGCGCGATTCGGCCAAGGGCTTCCTGGGCGTACGCGCGCGCGCGGAGCGCGAACCGCACCTGCTCAAGATGGGATCGGCGTTCGTGATGTACGCGCTGATGGACGCCGTCGTCGACCGCTACTTCCCCATCGTCGACATGCTCGAGTCGGAACTGGAGACCGTCGAGGACCGCATCTTCACGCACGGCGCCCAGCGCGAGAACGTCGAGCGCCTGTACCAGTTGAAGAGAAAGGGCCTCGTCCTGCGCCATGCCGTGATGCCGCTGATGGAAGCGATCGGCCGGCTGCACGGCGGCCGCGTGCCGACGCTCGTCACCGGCACGCAGGATTATTTCCGCGACGTGCACGACCACCTGATCCGCATCGGCGGCCGCCTGGACTCGATCCGCGACACGACCAGCACCGCGATCCAGGTGAACCTGTCGATGGTCTCGATCGACGAGAGCGAAGTGAACAAGCGCCTGGCCGCGTGGGCCGCGATCTTTGCCGTGTTCACGGCGTTCGCCGGCGTGTGGGGCATGAATTTCAAGTACATGCCCGAGCTGGAGTGGAAGTGGGCCTATCCGACGGCGCTCGCCATCATGATTGCCGTGGGCGTCTACATGTATCGCAAGTTCAAGAAGGCTGGCTGGTTGTGATGCCGGGCGGGCCCGGTGAGCCCGCCCTGCGTTGAATCACCGGCACAATAAAAAACGCCCGGTGCGCGAGCACCGGGCGTTTGCATTGCTACGTGGCGGCCAGCTTAGAACGTGTAGGTCGCACGCGCGTAGAAGGTACGGCCCAGCGGATCCGTGTAACGCGGATCGTAGCCGGCCTGGAACGTGGCGTCCTGGTACGACAGCGGCGGATCCTTGTCGAACAGGTTACGCACGCCGACCGTCAGGCCGAGGCCCTTCGGCTGCGTCCAGGCGACGAACGTGTCGAACGTGGTGTAGGAAGCGACGTGGTTGGTCGGGTCCTGGTCGACGTAACCGCTCTTGTAGTGCGCGGTCAGGCCGGCCGAGTAGGCGTTCTTGTTCCACACCAGGTTGTTGGTCGACTGCCAGCGGAACACCGGGTTGTTGCCCGAGTACACGCCAACGTTCTTGTGCCACTCGCCGCCTTCCGAGTTCTGGTAGTCGTACTTGTGGACGTAGGTGGTGTTCGACGCGAACGTGAAGTTGCCGTAGGCGGCGCTGCGCAAGCGGTAGTTGGCCGACAGGTCGAGACCGTTGGTGATGATGCCGCCCAGGTTCTGGTTACGCAGGTCGACATAGCCGCAGGTTGCCGGGTTCGGGCATTGCGAGCCGTCCACCGACAGTTCGCCGTTCGGGTTGCGGTGGTACACGGAGGCGTACTTGACCGGATCCGCGAACACGTCGTCCTGGCTCAGCGTGCTGATCTGGTGATCCAGCTTCAGGGCCCACAGGTCGAAACCGACGCTCAGGCCCTTCAGCGGCTCGATCACGAGGCCGAGGGTGGCGTTCTTCGACTTCTCAGGCTGCAGCGTGTTGCTGCCGCCGCCCAGCACCTGGAACTGCTGGCTGCAGTTCGCGGCGCGCGAGTGACCCGGCAGCGGGGTGCCGCCCGGGCAGTTGATCGGGTCGTCGTAGGTGCCGGCGGTGTTGGTGTAGGTCTGTGCCGAGTGGATCTCGTACAGCGACGGCGCGCGGAAGCCGGTCGAGTACGAACCGCGCAGCATCACGGACTGTGCCGGCTGCCAGCGGAACGACACTTTCGGGTTCGTCGAGTTGCCGAAGTCGCTGTACTTGTCGAAGCGGACCGAGCCCGTCACGTCCAGGGTCTTGTTGATCGGGACGTTCAGTTCGCCGTAGCCGGCAAACACGTGGCGCGTGCCGGAATTGAACGTGTTCGGGTCGATACCGGTCGATGCGACGACCTTCTCGGCGAACTCCGTATTGGCGGCGCTCGTGAACTTGTCGTACGTACCCTGGACACCCAGTGCCAGTGCGGCGGCGCGACCGGCGTTCAGCCAGTCGCCCACTTCGCGGCTGGCGTGGAAGTCGGCGCCGGTGGACTGGCCGCGGGCGGACTGGATGGTGCCCGACAGTGCAGCCGAGTTCAGCAGCGCGGTGCCTGCGGCGGACTGGTCGCCGAACGGGTTGATGACGCCATTCAGGACGCCGTCGGTGATGATGTTGCCGTTGCTGTAGCCGAACAGCTGCTCCTGCACGCGGTTTTCGTTCCAGGTGACGGCGCTCTCGTAGTCCCAGCCGCCGATGTTACCTTGCAGCGAAACGACCAGGCGCTGCTGGCGGTTCGTGTTCTTGTCCTGGCGCACGCCGTTCGGCATGTCGCGCCATTTCACGTGGGCGAAGCCCGGCTGCACGCCGTCCGGCATGTACGGTTCCGTGTAGGCCGCATCCAGGCCGGCCGGGAAGTACGGGTTGGCCGTGCCGTCCGGACGCAGGCGGTTCATGTACAGGCCGCCGTACGGGACCGGGGCGATGGTGGTGGCCACGATGCTCTGGCTCGTCAGGTACTCGACGCCCAGTTCGTGCTCGCCCAGCTTCATGGTGCCGCGGATCAGGCCGGAGTCGCGCACGTTGCGCGGGACGTAGTCGACGAACGACGAGGTCGTCATCAGGCAGCCGGTGCCGCCGTCCGGGATCAGGTGTACGCCGGTCGTGCAGCCCGGGCCCGCCGGGTTGACGCTGTCGCCGCCCTGGTAGTAGTTGGCCGGGAAGGTCGACGACGACAGGCCGCCGGGATAGCGGGTGTTGTACGAGCGGTCGGTGCCGGTCAGCGGATACTGTTCCTGGTGGTCGATCACGGCCGAGATGTTCCAGCCCTTGGTGTCCAGGTCGCCGAAGCCGAAGGCCACGTTGGCGTTGATCGAACGGCCGCCGCCATGCGACGGGACGTCTTCGCCGAAGGTGGCGACGCCACCCTGGAAATTCTTCTTGGTGATGAAGTTGATCACACCGCCGACGGCGTCGGAGCCGTACAGCGACGATGCGCCGTCGCGCAGCACTTCGACGCGCTCGAGCGCGGCGAACGGGATCATGTTCAGGTCGGGGGCCGAGCTGTCGTAGGCATTGTTCGCCAGGCGACGGCCGTTCAGCAGCACCAGGGTCTTGTTCTGGCCGATGCCGCGCAGGTCGGCGAACGAGGCGCCGCCGGTGCTGGAACCCACCGATTGGCTGGTGCCTTGCTGGGCTTGCGAGACGCTCAGGTTGGCCATCACCTGTTCGATGGTGGTGATGCCTTCCTTTTTCAGGTCGTCGGCACGAATCACCGTGACGGGCACGGAGGTTTCAGCGTCGATCCGTTTGATTGCCGAGCCGGTGATTTCGACGCGGGCGATCGGGGCCTGCTGGGCGTCCTGGGTTTGTGCCAGGGCATTTCCAGCGAAACCAAAGCCGGCCGCGAGGGTGGTGCCGGAGAATACGAGGCGCAGGGTGCGCGCCATGGTTTTTTCAGTGAGCATCTTGGTCCTGTTGTTTTAGGTAAGCAAGTTTGAAATAGCGGTTCACCAATATTTCAAGACTGGTAAAGATACACCACAGAAACTAAAACCCGGGTAATTTTGTTGTGTAATTACGTCAAAAACAGACAGATTTACATCAGCAGTTGTAAGAATTTGAAACAATATTCCTGTGCGAAATCTATTGATGCCTCACATGCACCGTTTGTGCGCACGCCGGCGGGGTGTGGCGGGGCCGGCCGGCCCCGGAACCGGCCCCGGAACCGATGAGGAGGATCAGCCGACCATCGCCAGCGCGACGGCTTCGGCGACGCGGATGCCGTCGATGGCGGCCGACATGATGCCGCCCGCGTAGCCCGCGCCTTCGCCCGCCGGGTACAGGCCGCGCGTATTCAGGCTCTGCAGGTTGTCGTCGTGGCGTTTGATGCGGATCGGCGACGACGTGCGCGTCTCGACGCCCGTCAGCACGGCGTCTTCCTTGTAATACCCCTTGATCTGCTTGTCGAAGGCGACGAAGGCTTCGCGCATCGCGACGATGGCGTAGTCGGGCAGGGAAGGGGCGAGGTCGGTCAGGTGCACGGCCGGCTTGAACGACGGGACGACGCTGCCGAATTCGGTCGACGCCCTGCCTTTCACGAAGTCGCCCATCAACTGGCCCGGCGCATCGTAGTTGCCGCCGCCCAGCACGAAGGCGCGCGATTCCAGTTCGCGCTGGAAGGCGACGCCGGCCAGCGGGTGGCCCGGGTAGTCGGCCGGCGTGATGCCGACGACGATGGCGCTGTTGGCATTGCGTTCCGCGCGCGAATACTGGCTCATGCCGTTCGTCACGACGCGGCCTTCCTCGGACGAGGCGGCCACGACGGTGCCGCCCGGGCACATGCAGAAGCTGTACACGCTGCGCCCGTTGGAAGCGTGGTGCACGATCTTGTAGTCGGCCGCGCCGAGGATCTCGTTGCCGGCGTTCGGACCGAAGCGGCACACGTCGATCAGCGACTGCGGGTGTTCCACGCGGAAGCCGATCGAGAACGGCTTGGCCTCGACGTAGACGCCGCGTTCGTACAGCATCTCGAACGTGTCGCGCGCGCTGTGGCCGACGGCCATCACGAGGTGGCGGGTCGGGATCGTCTCGCCCGTATGCAGCCTGACGCCGACGACCTGGCGGGCATTCCCGTCGCCCTCGATCAGCACGTCTTCCACGCGCGTCTGGAAGCGGATCTCGCCGCCCAGCGCGAGGATCTCCGCGCGCATCTGCTCGACCATCTTGACGAGGCGGAAGGTGCCGATGTGCGGCTTGCTGACGTACAGGATTTCTTCCGGCGCGCCCGACTTCACGAATTCGTTCAGCACCTTGCGGCCGTAGTGCCTGGGGTCCTTGACCTGGCTGTACAGCTTGCCGTCCGAGAACGTGCCCGCGCCGCCTTCGCCGAACTGCACGTTCGATTCCGTGTTCAGCTTGCGCTTGCGCCAGAAGCCGAAGGTGTCGACGGTGCGCTCGCGCACGATCTTGCCGCGCTCCAGCACGAGCGGCTTGAAGCCCATCTGCGCCAGGATCAGCGCCACGAACAGCCCGCACGGCCCCATGCCCACGACGACGGGACGCGGCACGCCCGGGGCCGGCAGCGCCTTCGTCACGAATTTGTAGCTCGTATCGGGTGCCGGAACGACGTGCGGATCGTGTGCCAGCCGGGCCAGCACGGCCGCTTCGTCGCGCACGTCGACGTCGAGCGCGTAGGTCAGGACGATGGCGCTCTTCTTGCGCGCGTCGTAGCTGCGCTTGTAGACCGTGAAATCGATCAGGTCGTCGCCTTCGATGCCAAGCCGGCCGACGATGGCGTCGCGCAGGGCGTGGTCGGGGTGGTTCAGGGGGAGTTTGAGTTCGTTAATTCGCAGCATGATGAGTGGTGGCCGGCGCGCGGCGGCGCCGGACGGGCGCCGTGCCGGCGGCGGCAGATCGGTACAGGCGCCAGTATAAGGCATCGGCCGCGCGGGCCGGCAGGAAAGGCCGGGGCGGCGGTAGTGCACGGACCTGCCGTTTACGTCAATTGTGTTGTAAGCAAGCAACCGACATTGGTTTCCCCCATGCATGGTGACGACCCGGACATCATGGGCCACGTCCATACTTTCATGCGATATGCATACGTCGACGAAAATTCTTGCTGCGGTGCGTCGAACATCGTCCCGGATTGAATCCGCGGAATATTTACAACGGGTCGCTATGATTCACTTCGATGGTGCAATATTTGTTTAAAGAAAAACCCTTTCTGGTGCTGCGTTGCACCAGCGGAAAACATTAATTCTTCCTTTTCGAAAATGTGTTGTTTCTACACATTTCAACAATTGTGTTTTATTGACACTTTCGCTTTTGCTATGGTTTTATCGACACGTCAGTAACGTTTGATATCGATGAAACGTTAATTGAGAGGGTTCGTCCTACAGGGCGAATGATGAAAAAACACAGCAATTCAGTGTGTAAGTGAATGTAGTTCAAACGCACCAGGCCAAAAGCCTTTGCAGGCCACGGGGTGCAAGCGGGGGCGGCGCAGCATGGCCGCCCCCGCGCGCAAGCATCGTGTCTGCATTCGGTGAACGTAAGAAACCACTTTGAGAGATTCGAGAAGGAGAAGTTTTCATGACGTTTAAAATGAAGTCGATGCCATTTGCGATTTCCTGCGCAATTGCCAGCGGTGCCATGCTTGCAGCGCCGGCAATGGCGCAGACGCAGGACGGTGCCGCGCCCCAGCAAGTCCAGCGCGTGGTCGTGACCGGTTCGCTGATCAGCCGTACCGACACCGAAACCCCGGCCCCCGTGCAAGTGCTGACCGCACAGGACATCCAGCGCAGCGGCAAGACCTCGATCGGCGAACTGCTGAACGACCTCGCCGCCAACGGCCAGGGTACCCTCGGTTCCGGCTTCTCGGGCGCATTTGCCAACGGCGCGCAGGGCGTCTCGCTGCGCGGCCTGACCGTCGGCGCGACCCTGGTGCTGGTCGACGGCCACCGCATCGCTCCGTATCCGCTGTCGGACGACTCGCAGCGCTCCTTCGTCGACGTTTCCAACATTCCGTTCGACGCCATCGACAGCATCGAGGTGCTGAAGGCCGGCGCGTCGTCGACCTATGGTTCGGACGCGATCGCGGGCGTGGTCAACATCAAGCTCAAGAAAAACCTGACCGGCACCCGTTTCAGCGCCGAGAGCGGCACCACCCAGCACGGCGGCGGCGACACCCACAAGGCGTCGTTCAGCACCGGCATCGGCGACCTGGACAACGACGGCTACAACGCCTTCATCACGGCCGAATGGCGCCGCCAGGGCGACATCAAGACCTCCGACCGCGACCAGTTCATGTGGGACAACGCGGACTGGCGTTCGCGCGGCGGCAACGACCTGCGCGTCGGCGTGCCGTCCAGCATCAACAGCTTCCTGACCGCGACCTCCAGCCCGTTCCTGTACAACGCGGCCGGCGCCGGCGGCGTCAACAATGCGGCGAACTTCCAGTTCCTGGACCCGACCGCCTGCAACTACACGAAATACATGGCGGGCGGTTGCGCGGTGCGCGACACGACCACCAACATCCAGCCGGCCACCGAGAACATCAACGTGATGGTCGGCCTGACCAAGAAGCTGAACAACGACTGGGAACTGGCCTTCAAGGGCTCGATGTTCCAGCGTAACAGCATCAACAACCGCGGCAGCTCCTACCCGACGACCGGCACGTTCGGCTCGTTCATGCCGAGCTATTCGCCGACCACCGTCCCCGGCTACACCTCGCTGAACAACGGCGTGCTGGTGGCGAACATCGGGCGCGTGCCGAGCACCCTGATCCCGGCCACCGCCTCGTACAACCAGCTCGGCGCCGCGGCCCGCCTGTACGGTTTCATCCCGGGCGTGGATCCGGTCTCGACCATCGACAATACGGCCAAGACGACCCGCTTCGCCCTCGACCTGCACGGCAGCGCCTACGGCTGGGACGTGAATGCGGCCGCCGGCGTCACCGAGACCAAGCTCGACCTCAAATACAGCGGCTACATCGACCGTCTGGCGCTGTACAACGCGATCTTCAACGGTTCCTGGAACCCGGTGGGCGGCAATTCGCCGGCGCTGGTGTCCCAGATCTCGCCGCGATTCTCCAACTCGCTCGATTCGAAGCTGAACTACATCGACCTGGTGGGTTCGCGCGAACTGATGCAATGGGGCGCGGGCCCGGTCGCCCTGGGTGCCGGCGTGCACTGGCACAAGCGCCAGCAGAACGCCCCGGCCGCCAGCCTGACGGCCAACGGTCAGGTCGCCAACACGTCCGCCTTCGTGATCGGCGACGAGACCAACAGCGCGGTCTTCGCCGAACTGCAGGCGACGCCGATCAAGAACCTCGAAGTCGGCGTCTCGAGCCGCTACGACCACTTCGACACCTACGGCAACTCGTTCACGCCAGCGGCCAAGTTCAAGTGGTCGCCGTCGAAGATGTTCGGTGTGCGCGGCACGTTCGCCCGCGGCTTCCGCGCGCCGAACCCGGCCGAGGTGGGCAATGCCGGTTCGTTCTTCACGTTCAACGCGATCAACGACCCGATCCTGTGCAAGGACGGCCACCAGTACACCGCAGGCAACGTGCCTTCGTCCTGCGGCATGAACCCGCCGTACGTCCAGGTCACCAGCAAGGACCTGTCGCCCGAGAAGTCGAAGTCGTACACCCTCGGCATCATCGTCGAACCGCTCAAGGGCCTGAACGCGACGCTCGACTACTACAAGATCGAAGTCCGTAACCAGATCGTGACGGCGGCCGGCAACGACCCGAGCTTCTCGCCCGACTTCGTGCGCGGCCCGGCCACCCCGGTCGACATCGCGACCGGCGTCGGCACCGGCACCACCGTCGGCACCCCGGCGGTCGGCCCGATCATCTACGCGAAGTCGCCGTACATCAACCTGGGCGGCACCAAGACCTCGGGTATCGAAGCGGACGTCGGCTACCGCTGGCGCCTGTCGAACGACATGGGTCTGGTGCACGCCAACCTGAGCGCTTCGCACACCTTCAGCTACATCAGCGAGGCAGCAGGCGGCGTGTCGTACGAACTGGCCGGTACGCAGGGTCCGTCCGTGGTGTCGGGCGCAACCGGTTCGCCGAAGGACCGCGCCCAGTTCACCCTGGGCTGGAACCGCGGCCCGCTGGACGTGACCGCGACGATGAACTACACGAGCTCGTTCTCGACCAAGGATCCGTCGCTGGAAGCCAACGACTGCGCATCGACCGGTCTCGACGTCGGTGGCCGCCGTTATTTCCAGGGCGTGGACCAGCCGGGCGTGTACTGCGAAGTGCGTTCGTTCACGACGACCAACCTGAACGTCGTGTACAAGGTCTCGCAGAACCTGAGCCTGAAGGGCGCGATCCTGAACCTGTTCGACCGCCAGCCGCCGATCGACGTCGCCACCTACGGCAACGCCGGCAACCAGACGGCCTACAACGCCTCGCTGCACCAGGCAGGCGCCGTGGGTCGCTTCTACAGCCTCGGCCTGAACTACGTGTTCTGATCGCCGTGCAGGTGTAGGGTGGGCTCCCCGAGCCCACGCGTAACGTTCGCGTGACGCCGGCGTTTGCGTGGGCACGGTGTGCCCACCCTACTGACTTATCGAAGCATCAGATTCCGCCCCAGCCCGCGGCCAGGATCGCGAGCGCGGCCAGCCCGGCCGTCTCCGTGCGCAGCACCCGCGGCCCCATCGACAATGCGAGCGCGCCCGCGGCCAGCGCCGCGTCTTCTTCCTGCTCCGTGAAGCCGCCTTCCGGGCCGACGAGCAAGGTGACGTCCTGCGCCGGCGCCTGCCTTGTCCACTGCGCGAGCGACGCCTCGGCGCGCGGGGACAGCAGGATGCGCACGCCGCCCGCCGCGCCCTGGCCGAGCCAGCGATGGAAGTCCTGGATGGGCGCGACGTCGGCCAGGCGGTTGCGGCCGCACTGCTCGGACGCGCTGACGACGACGCCTTGCCAGTGCGCCAGGCGCTTGTCGGCGCGCTCGCCGGACAACCTCACGACGGACCGTTGCGCGGCCAGCGGCTGGATCGCCGCCGTCCCCAGTTCGACGGCCTTTTCGACGATCCAGTCCATCTTGCTGCCCTCCGGCAAGCCCTGGGCGAGGGTCACGCGGAACGGCAGTTCCACGTCGACGGCGTCGATCGCGAGGACTTCGGCGGTGGCGCGGCGCTTGCCGATCTCGACGAGCCGCGTGCGCGCCTGGCCGCCCTCGCCATTGAACAGCACGAGCTCGTCGCCGCTCTGCTGGCGCACGACGTGCAGGTGGTGGGCGACCGCTTCCGGCAGGTCGACGAGGCTGCCGGGGACGAGCGGCTGGGGGCAGTAGAAACGTGGCATGGATGGCAATCGGAACCGTTAACGAGCCGGCATTTTAAATCCCGCCGACCGTGCTCTGGTAAAATACGCGGTTAAGGCCAGCTCGTGCCACCGCTTTCCAATCCTCAGACTTCACCACACCCATGAAATCTCTGCAAACCACCACCTTGATGGCCAACGCAATCCGCGCGCTGGCGATGGACGCCGTCCAGAAGGCGAATTCCGGCCACCCCGGCATGCCGATGGGCATGGCCGAGATCGCCGTCGCGCTGTGGGACGGCCACTATCGCCACAATCCGGCCAATCCGGGCTGGATGAACCGCGACCGTTTCCTGCTGTCGAACGGCCACGGCTCGATGCTGCACTACGCGCTGCTGCACCTGTCGGGCTACGACCTGTCGATGGACGATATCCGCAACTTCCGCCAGATGCACAGCAAGACGCCGGGCCACCCGGAAGTCGGCATCACGCCGGGCGTGGAAACGACCACCGGCCCGCTGGGCCAGGGCATCGCCAACGCCGTCGGCATGGCGCTGGCCGAGTGGCTGCTGGCCAAGGAATTCAACCGTCCGGGCTTCGACATCGTCGACCACTACACGTATGCGTTCGTGGGTGACGGCTGCCTGATGGAAGGCATCTCGCACGAAGTGGCGTCGCTGGCCGGCACGCTGCGCCTGAACAAGATGATCTGGCTGTACGACGACAACGGCATCTCCATCGACGGCAAGGTCGAAGGCTGGTTCACGGACGACACGCCGAAGCGCTTCGAAGCCTACGGCTGGAACGTGATCCCGCACGTGGACGGCCACGACGTCGCGGCCGTCGATGCCGCCATCGCGCAGGCCAAGAAGTCGGACCGTCCGACGCTGATCTGCTGCAAGACCATCATCGGCAAGGGTTCGCCGAACCTGCAGGGCGGCGACAAGGTGCACGGCGCCGCGCTGGGCGAGAAGGAAGTCGCCGCGGTGCGCGAGCACCTGATCTGGGACGCGGTCCCGTTCGACATCCCGGCCCCGATCTACGACGCCTGGGACCAGAAGCAGAAGGGCGCCGCCGCCGAGGGCGCATGGAACGAGGTGTTCGCCGGCTACCGCGCGCAGTATCCGGAACTGGCCGCCGAATTCGAGCGCCGCATGAAGGGCGACCTGCCCGGTCATTTCGAACAGACGCTTGCTGACGCCATCGCGTCCACGATCGACAAGAAGGAAACCATCGCCACCCGCAAGGCGAGCCAGAACGCGATCCAGGCGCTGGCGCCGGTGCTGCCGGAATTCCTGGGCGGCTCGGCCGACCTGACCGGCTCGAACCTGACCAACTGGAAGGAATCGATCCCGCTGCGTTCGGGCACGCCGGGCAACCACATCAACTACGGCGTGCGCGAATTCGGCATGTCCGCCATGATGAACGGCATCGCCCTGCACGGCGGCTTCATCCCGTTCGGCGCCACCTTCCTGACGTTCTCGGACTACAGCCGCAACGCGCTGCGCATGGCCGCGCTGATGAAGCTCCGTTCGCTGTTCGTCTTCACCCACGACTCGATCGGCCTGGGCGAAGACGGCCCGACGCACCAGTCGGTCGAACACGTCTCGTCGTTGCGCCTGATCCCGAACCTGGACAACTGGCGTCCGTGCGACACGACCGAATCGACCGTCGCCTGGGGCGAAGCGGTCAAGCGCAAGGACGGCCCGTCGACGCTGATCTTCTCGCGCCAGAACCTGCCGTTCATGGAGCGCGACGCGGCGACCGTCGCCAATATCGCGAAGGGCGGCTATGTGCTGCGCGACGCGCAGAACCCGGCCGCCGTGCTGATCGCGACGGGTTCGGAAGTGGAACTGGTGGTGAAAGCCGCCGAAACCCTGGCTGGCCAGGGTATCCAGGTGCGTGTGGTGTCGATGCCGTCGACCGACGTGTTCGAGCGCCAGGACGCGGCCTACAAGGCTGCCGTGCTGGGCCGCGGCATCCCGCGCGTGGCCGTCGAGGCTGGTGTGACGGACTTCTGGTACAAGTACGTCGGCCTGGAAGGTGCCGTGGTGGGCATCGATACCTTCGGCGAATCGGCCCCGGCCCCGGTGCTGTTCAAGCACTTCGGCTTCACGGTCGAGAACGTGGTCGCCAAGGTCAAGGCCGTTCTCGCGGCCTGATGGATTGCGCCCGCCGCACGGACCGGTGACTGTCCGTACGGCGGGTTTCACGCTATGCTTCGGTGTTAGGATTTTTTTAATCAGGAGTGAATAAATGACGATCAAAGTAGCAATCAACGGTTATGGCCGCATCGGCCGCAACGTGCTGCGCGCTTTCTACGAAGGCGGCAAGAAGCAGGACATCCAGATCGTGGCGCTGAACGACCTCGGCAATGTCGAGCACAACGCCCATCTGACCCGTTACGACACCACGCACGGCAAGTTCCCGGGCACCGTCGAAGTCGACGGCGACTACATGATCGTCAACGGCGACCGCATCCGCGTGTACGCGCAGCGCAACCCGGCCGAACTGCCGTGGGGCGAGCTGGGCGTGGATGTCGTGCTGGAGTGCACCGGCTTCTTCACCACCAAGGAAAAGGCTTCGGCCCACCTGAAGGGCGGCGCCAAGAAAGTCATCATCTCGGCACCGGGCGGCAAGGACGTCGACGCCACCATCGTGTTCGGCGTCAACCAGGACGTGCTGAAGTCGACGGACACCGTGATCTCGAACGCCTCCTGCACCACCAACTGCCTGGCCCCGCTGGTCAAGCCGCTGAACGATGCCATCGGCCTGGAAAACGGCCTGATGACCACCGTGCACGCCTACACCAACGACCAGGTGCTGACCGACGTGATGCACGAAGACCTGCGCCGCGCCCGTTCGGCCACGCAGTCGATGATCCCGACGAAGACCGGCGCCGCCGCCGCCGTCGGCCTCGTGCTGCCGGAACTGAACGGCAAGCTGGACGGCTACGCGATCCGCGTGCCGACCATCAACGTGTCGATCGTCGACCTGTCGTTCATCGCCAAGCGCGACACGACGGTCGAAGAGATCAACAAGCTGATGAAGGACGCATCGGAAGGCGTGCTGAAAGGCATCCTGACGTACAACACCGAGCCGCTCGTGTCGGTCGACTTCAACCACAACCCGGCGTCGTCGAACTTCGACGCGACGCTGACCAAGGTGTCGGGCCGCCTGGTGAAGGTGTCGTCGTGGTACGACAACGAGTGGGGCTTCAGCAACCGCATGCTGGACACCACCGTGGCGCTGATGAACGCCAAGTAATCCGGCGCAGCATCCATGAAAAACGCTCCCTCGGGAGCGTTTTTCATTTGTGCGGATTACGTAGGGTGGGCACCCTTGTGCCCACGCGTAACGCAAGCAGACTGCAAACGTCGCGCGTGGGCTCGGGGAGCCCATCCTACGTCGCGTTTTTTACTTGGTCTTCGGCCACGGCGTCAGGATCTCGAACCCGTTCTTCGTCACCGCGATCATGTGTTCCCACTGCGCGGACAGCGACCGGTCGCGCGTCACGACCGTCCAGCCGTCGTCGAGCTGCTCGACGTCCGAATCGCCCAGGTTGATCATGGGTTCGACGGTGAAGGTCATGCCTTCCTTGATGAGCATGCCCGTGTTCGGGCGGCCGTAGTGCAGCACCTGCGGGTCTTCGTGGTAGACCTTGCCGATGCCGTGGCCGCAGTACTCGCGCACGACCGAATAGCCGGCGGCTTCCGCCAGCTTCTGGATCGCATGGCCGACGTCGCCCAGGCGCGCGCCCGGGCGCACGGCGCGGATGCCGGCCATCATGGCGTCGTAGGTCGTGTCGACGAGCTTCTTTGCTTCCGGGCTGGGCGTGCCGACGAAGTACATGCGGCTCGTGTCGCCGTGCCAGCCGTCCTTGATCACGGTGACGTCGATGTTGACGATGTCCCCGTCCTTGAGGATCTCGGCGGGCGCGGGGATGCCGTGGCAGACGACGCTGTTGACCGACGTGCACAGGGTCTTGGGAAAGCCGTGGTAGCCGACGTTGGCCGGCGTGGCCTTCTGCACCTTGCGGATGTATTCGTTGCAGCGCCGGTCGAGTTCCTCGGTGGAGACGCCGGGGACGACGTATTCGCCGATCATTTCCAGCACCTCGGCCGCCAGCCGGCCGGAGACGCGCATTTTCGCGATGTCTTTGTCTGTCTTGAGTTTGATAGCCATGTTCACTTTCGTTGGGCCGCGCCGCCGCATTGCCGGGCCGGCCGATGGCGCATGATACCGCCAAGACGCCCGCCGCGTAAGCCGGGCGGCAAACGTGGCGCCGCGTCGCCGTGCGCCGAAAAAAAAGCCGCCCGCGCAGGGCGGGCGGCTTGGCGCGTCCGGCACGCGGGCGTGCCGGAGAGGCGGTCGATCAGAGCTTGACGCGGATACCTGCGTACCAGCGGCGGCCGATCGGGTCGTAGGTACCGCCGTCGGTCTCGGTGCCGGTCACGTCGCCCGGCAGGCCGGAGATGATCGGCGGCGCCTTGACGTCGAACGCGTTGTCGAGGCCGAAGTACAGCTCGGTCTTCTTCATCAGCTGGTACGACACCTGCATGTTCGTGTAGGTGCGCGAACCGACTTGCAGCGAGTTCGCCGGCAGGTCGAAGCCCGACAGGAACTGGTCGTCCAGCGACGAACGGCCGATGTAGTCGAACGTGGCGTTGACGTTCAGGTCCTTCCAGCGATAGCCCAGGTTCAGGTTCGCCTTGTTCTTCGGCGCGCCGATTTCACCGGCGAACGGATCGCGGTCCGCGCCCGGCAGCGGCACGTCGTAGCCGGTCTTCACGTAGGTGTACGCGAGGCGGGTCGACAGGGTGCCCGGACCGACGCGGTCGGTCCAGGCCGCGGTCAGGTCGATGCCCGAGGTGGCCTTGCCGCCGCTGTTCGACACGGCGGTGTCGATGTAGCGCAGGGCGCCGGCGCTGCTGGCGCCGTTCGCGGTCGGCCAGCGGGTGATGAACTGGCACATGGCCGGGTTCGTGCCGCTGTAGCAGCCGGTCAGCGCGAACTGGCGCGGGGTCGACACGATCGCGTCGGCGATCTTGATGTTGAAGTAGTCAGCCGTGAAGGTGAAACGCTTCAGCATCGAAATCGAACGCGGGGTCCAGACGACGCCCAGGGTGGTCGAACGGCCTTTTTCCGCGTGCAGGTTCGGGTTGCCGCGGTTGTAGCCGCTGACGCCCTGCTGGTCGGCCAGGGTGTTCGTGAACTGGCCGTTCTTGGCGATGTTCGCGGCCACGCCCGGATCGGCACGGCAGCGTGCATCGTACACGCCTTGCGATGTCGCGGTCACGCCTTCGCACGGGTCGGTCAGGCCGGTCGGGAAGTCCTGGCTCGGAGCCTGGTACAGCTCGTTGATGTCCGGCGCACGGGTCGACAGCGAGCGGGTGCCGCGCAGCTTGACGTCGTCGACGACGGTCCATTCGAAGCCGGCGTTCCAGCTGTTGGTGCTGCCCACCGACGAGTAGTCGCCGTGGCGGAACGCGATCGGCAGGCTCAGTTCCTTGATGAAGGGCAGGTCCTTCAGGATCGGCACGTGGGCCTCGACGAAGGCTTCGCGCACGCTGAATTCGCCCTGGGTCGGCGGGGTCGCGTTGCCGGCGTTCAGGCCGGCCTGGGTCAGCGCGTCAGGCGTCGATTCCGAGTATTCCTTGCGGAACTCGACACCGGCGGCGATGCCCAGCGGGCCGGCCGGCAGGTCGAAGATTTCGCCGTCGATGTGGCCGCCAGCCAGCTTCTGCGTGGTGCGGGTCGTCAGCGAACCCGGCGCGTTCACGTAGGCCAGCGCTTCCTTGCTGATCGAGTTGAAACCGAAGATATTGATCGGCACGCAACCCTGGGTGACCGCGTTGGCGTCCGCGCACACCGGGTTGCCATTCGCATCGGGGATGGCGCTCAGTGCGTTGCGGAAGTTCAGGACGTTGACCTGGCCGCTCGACTGCTGGGCTTCCTTGGTCTGGCCGTACGACACATACGCTTCATAGTTCCAGTCCTTCCACGCGTGGAAGTCGCCTTTGAAACCGGTGGCGAGGCGGAAGGTATCGCGGTCCACGCTGTTGCTGCGGGTGCCGACTTCGGCCATGCGGCGCGTGAACGAGTAGTCGGGAATGCCGTCGCCGTCGGTGTCGCTGATGCGGTCGTACAGGTATTGCGGCACCAGCGGGTTCTTCACCAGCGTGCCGTTGACCATGGTGCCGGCCGGCACCTGGGCGTTGCTGAAGATGTCGGCCGAGCTCAGCGCGAACGGCTCGATCACGCTGCCCGAGCGGGTCGAGACGTAGGTGCCTTCGATGAAGGCGCTGTTGTGCTCGTCGATCTTGCGCTCGCCGTTCAGGGCCAGCACGAAGCGGTCGACCGGCACTGCGATCGAACGATAGAACGAACGGTTGAAGCCGGACACCGAGGAGACGAACGGGATCGGGTTGCCGTTCGCGTCGTAGGTGTAGCTGCCGGTCTTGCCGTTGGCGCCCGTGTAGGTGAAGCGGCCTTGCGGCGCGTAGCTGGAGTAGGTCGGACGGACCGCGACGAAGGCGTCGGCAGGATCCCCGGTGTCGACGACCATCTTCGACGACTGGTCGACCGCCGATGCTTCGCGGTTGCGCGACCACACCTGGCCGTCGCGCGTGAAGCCGATGTGGCCCATCAGGAAGCCGTTGTCGTTGCTGCTGCCGAAGGTGATCGACAGCTTGCGCTTCTCGCTGTCGCCCTTCGAGCTCTCGCCGCCCTGGGCGTCGATCGTGAGGCCGTCGAAATTACGCTTGGTGATGATGTTGACCACACCCGCCACGGCGTCCGAGCCGTAGGCCGCCGAGGCGCCGCCGGTCATCAGTTCGACGCGTTCGACGAAGTCGGTCGGGATCGCGTTCAGGTCGACCGCGGCGCTGCCCGGCACGCCGGACACGAAGCGGCGGCCATTGACCAGCACCAGGGTACGCGAGGTGCCCAGGTTGCGCAGGTCGACGGTGGCAACGCCGGCGCCGGACGTCAGGAATGCCGTGTTGGTACGGCTGTAGGTCGGCGTGCCCAGGGTCGGGTTTTGCAGCAGCAGGTCCTGCAGGTTGTTGGCACCCGAGGCGGCGATGTCCCGTGCGGTCAGCACCTGCAGCGGCGACGGCGACTCCGCGTTCGGCGAGGCAATGCGCGAACCGGTGACCTCGACGCGCTGCATCGGCGCGGGCTGCGTGTCCTGGGCATAAGCACCCTGCACCGCAAGGGCGACGCCGCCAAGGCAGATCATCCGGATTGAACGGGACAAATTCTTCTCTCTCATATTTTTAAAACTCCCAGGGTTTAAAACGGCAGGCCGGATCGCGGCACTGCCGTTGGCGTCGGCTAGCGACGGGTTTGGTCGACGCGGGTTGCACTTGCTTGATGCATACGGTTTTCCAAGATGCCAATAAAATCATTCGGCGTAGCTTGGTGTCAACACGTGTAACGATGTGTTTCCACGCTTGTCACCCCTGCCGATTCTCCTGCGCCGAAACGAAAAGCTGATGATTGACAGTTGTGCTTATCGAAATCGGCGAACTTTATTTGGCTTTTGAAAACAATTTACGTGAAATATGAGAAAAATTTCATGAAAAACGACCGGGATCAACTTGCGCTCAGTTTTTAAGTAATAACAAGAGTGTGTTTGTTTGACATTAAAATGTAAAATAAATGTAACAATTTAGAGGCGGCGATATATTCGCGTGTTGTTGTAAATCCGCAAAAATGGAGCCGGTTTGACGCGGCATCCATGCAACATGCGTGCCGCGACGACCTGCCGCGGGCGACCGTCAGAACGACTGGTTGTAGCGCACGTAGAAGAGCCGGTCGATCGGCAGTTGCGGATCGACGGCCGACGAGGCCGACGTGCCGTTCACGAATGACGTGCTGGCGTCGTAGACGATGCGCGGCTTGCGGTCGAACACGTTGTTGGCGCCGAGCAGCAGCCTGGCTTTCCACGGCAGCGCATAGCCCACCGACAGGTCGCTGTAGACCATGGCGCCCAGCGTCGTATAGCCGGTACCCCAGCTGGCCGGGTCGTTCGGGTTGCTGCACTCTTCGTTGTTGGCCGCGCTCCAGCAATGCACCTTGACGCCGCTGTAGTAGCGCGACGCCAGCGAGGCGCTCCAGTTGCCGAGGGTCCAGTCCAGGGTGAGATTCGATTTCACCCGGTTGTACGTGAATTCGCCGGCGTCGTTTTCCCAGTCCGACGTGGCGGTACTCTTGATGCGGAACGTATCGGTATAAGTCGATTCCGAGCGCACGTTGAGCTGGCCAAACGCCATGCGCGGGAAGCGGTAGGCGAAGTTCAGGTCGACGCCCCTGGTCTGCAGCTCGCCCAGGTTGGCGTTGCCGCGCGACAGGTTCGAGATCATGCCGGTGGCCGGGTCGCGCCCGATCCTGTCGCAGAACGCCTGCACGCCGCTGACGTAGCACTGGTTGATTTCGTAGGTCGCCGTCACGCCGGTGATGCGGTTCTTGACGTGGATGTCGAAATAATCGAGCGCGATCGAGGCGCCGTTCAGCCAGCCCGGGCTGTAGACGAGGCCGAAGGTTTTCGTGGTCGCCGTTTCCGGCTGCACCGCGCCGTTGCCGGCGCCCGCGTTGAACGGCACCGGGGTCTGGGCGCCGCCGGCCGGGACCGGCGAGCCGGCCTGGTTGAGCTGGCGGAAGCCGGCCGGCACGCCGGCGGCCGCGCAGCGGGCCGCCACGGCCGGGTTCCGGGCCGCTTCGCCGTACTTGCTGTCGCAGGCGTCGAGGTAGGAATCGTAGGCCTGCTGGCCGCCGCCGAACGTGTCGCTCAGGGTCGGGGCGCGGAAGCCCTGGGCGTACGTGGCGCGCGCGAGCAGGTCGCGGATCGGCTTCCACATCACGCTGGCCTTGCTGTTGGTCGTGGTGCCGAAGTTGCTGTAGTCGGAGTAGCGCGACGCGATGTCGACGCTCAGCAGTTGTGCGAACGGCTTGTTCTTCAGCAGCGGGACGTTGAATTCCAGGTAGGCTTCGCGCACGGTGTACTTGCCGACGGTGGCATTGCCGGCCAGGTCGGTCGAATAGCCCGACTGCTCGAACTGGCCCGGGCGGTCGTAGCCGCTGACCGAACGGTGCTCGAGTCCGGCCGCCATGCCGACGGCGCCGGCCGGCAGGTCGAACAGGTCGCCGGTGATGTCGGCGGTGGCGCTGTTGACGGTCGAGCCGTACGTGGCCTGGCCGTTGGCCATGACGTAGTTCAGCGCGGCGGCGGTCGAAGCCGACGGGCCGCCCAGGATGTCGAACGGCACGCATTCGGCCAGCGGGATCGGGCTCGCGGCGGTGCCGCACTGCACGGTGCCCGCCGCGTTCATGAACGACGGCCCCAGGGCCTTTTTCAGGTTCAGCAGGTTCAGGTTGCCGGCCGACTGCACCGAACCCGTGATGGCGCTGTGGTTGTAGCCGACGTTCCAGTTCCAGACGTTGCCCAACACGCCGACAGCGCCTTCCAGGCTCGCGTCGATGTGCAGGGTGCGGTTGCCGTTGTCGGTCACGCGCGGCACTTCGATCGTGCGGCGGTAGAAGAACAGGTCGACGCCCTTGCCGGCGCCGGCCGCCTGGTTGCCGTACGGGTTGTAGTAATCGTCCTTGTCGATGTAGACGGGGTACTTCGACTGCGTCATCGAGTTCAGCGGATAGCCGGCGACCTCGCGCGACGATGCGCGGTCCGCGAACATCGCGGTGGCCGTGAACCGCATCTCGTGCGGCAGGGCGATGCTGCCCTTGGTGAAGATGGACGCCAGCCGGGTCGGCGACGTGTACATCATCTGGTTCGACGAATTGAACGTGTCGGCGTCGGCGCCGGCATAGTTGTGATAATTGTCCGGATCGCGCGCATTGGAGCCGGTGCCGTCGCCCAGGTACGAACCGGTGTGGTTCAGGATCTTGTTGAAACCGCCGGCGCCGCCGCTGGCGCTCACCTGGCGGATGCGGCCCCACGGGCTCGCGCCGAAGCCCGCGTTCAGGTGGTTCGGGCCATAGGCGGTGGCGGTGACGTCGCGGTCCTTCGCCCAGACGACGCCGTCCTCGGTGTACGTCAGGCCGAACATCATGTCGGCCTTGTCGTCGCCCGTGCCCCAGGCGAGCGCGTAATCCTTCTTCCTGCCGTCGCCTTTCTCGTTCTGGCCGTCGTACACGCTGGCCAGGCCGCCATGCATGGTCTTCTTGAGGATGACGTTGACGACGCCGGCGATGGCATCGGAACCGTAGATCGACGAGGCGCCGTCCTTGAGGACTTCGATGCGCTCGATCAGCGACGCCGGGATGGTCGACATGTCGGTATAGCCGGCGACGGTCTGGGTCCAGCGCTTGCCGTTCACCAGCACCAGCAGGCGGTTCGCCCCCAGGTTGCGCATATTGATGTACTGGCCGCCCTGTTCGCGGTTCGACGTCAGCGTCGAGCCCTTCGAGAAGGCCGGGGTGCCTGCGGCGGACAGGTTGTTGAGGATGTCGCCGACGGTGACGAGACCCGTTTTCTGGATCTGTTCCTGGGTCATCACCTGGACGGGTTGGGCCGTTTCCAGGTCGACCTGGCGGATACGCGAGCCGGTCACTTCGACGCGCTGCATCGCGTCCGCGGTTTGTGCATGGGCAAGGCCGGCCATCGCATTCAAGGCGACGGCAACGGCCATGGCGATCTTTGTACGGTGTTGCATGGATTCTCCGATGAGGACGCGTTCCTGGTTGCGCGGCTGGGCGTAAATACTTTGCCGCAGATCAAACCATACGCTGGCCTTATCAGAGCATTCGGTATTGACAAATGTCAATATGGAAATTTGTTGTAATGGAAACGTTGATAAAAAACAACATGCCGAAAGGAAAAAGGCGCTTGCGTGCGCCTGTGCGTGCCCCTATACGTGGAAGCAGTCGTGCCACAGCCGCACGACGACGTCCGCATGCTTCGCGACGAGGCTGCGTTCCACGCGGGCGTTTTCCTGGCCTTGCAGGCGCACCTGGTGTTGCAGCTTGCGCATCGCGCGGTAGGCCGCGGCCGCGCCGTCGGCCAGGCCGGCGTCGATGAGGCCGAGCTGGCCGCACAGTTTCAGCAACGCGATGTTGCCGACGTTCGCCGTCAGCCGCGGATACGCGCAGGCATGGCGCAGCACGAGGTACTGGACGATGAATTCGATGTCGATCATGCCGCCCTCGTCGTGCTTGAGGTCGAAACGCTCGTCGCGCGGCGGGTGCGCATCGCGCATGCGCTGGCGCATCTTGACGACCTCGCCGCGCAGCTCGGCCTCGCGGTCCGACCTGTCCTGGCGCAGCACCTGTTCGCGGATCGCCTCGAAGCGCGCGCCGATGGCGGCGTCGCCGGCGCAGAAGCGGGCGCGGGTGAGGGCCTGGTGCTCCCAGATCCATGCCGATGTCTGCTGGTAACGCTCGAACGCGGCCACGGACGACACGAGCATGCCGGACGCGCCGTCCGGCCGCAGCGCCGTGTCGATGTCGAACAGGATGCCGGCCGGCGTGTGCGTCGTCATCCAGGTGATGAAGCGCTGCGCCAGCTTGGCGTAGTTGGACGCGGCCATGTCGTCGTCGTCGTCGAACAGGAAGATCACGTCCAGGTCGGACACATAGCCCAGTTCCTTGCCGCCCAGCTTGCCGTAGGCGGCCACGGCGAACCGCGGGACCTCGCGGTGGCGCGAGGCGATGGTGCGCCAGGCGCGCCGCACGACCTCGCACACGATCAGGTCGGCCAGCGCGGACAGGTGGTCGGCCAGGCGTTCGACCGACAGTTCGCCGGCCAGGTCCAGCGCGAGCAGGCGGAACATCTGGGCGTGGTGGGCTTCGCGCAGGATGTCGAGCTGGCGTTCGGTGTCGCCGGCGGCCGCGTCGAGCTGGGCCGCAAGGCTGGCCGCCAGCGCGGGCAAGTCTTCGGCCGCGTTGCCGCGGTCGTCCAGCAATTCGTCCAGCAGGATCGGATGCTGGGTGAGGAAGGTCGCGGCCCAGCCGGACGCGTTGATCATGCGCAGCACCCGCTCCAGGGTGTGCGGATATTCCGTCAGCAGCGACAGGTAGGCCGAGCGCCGGGCGATGGCTTCGAAGAAATCGAGCAGGCGGCCGAGCAGGGCCGCGTGGCTGCCGAGCCCGGCGTCGGCGACGACGGCCGGAATCTGCGTCAGCGCCGTATTCACGAGGGCGACGAGGCGGTGGCGGCTCGCTTCGGGCAGGGTCTGCAGCCGCGGCGCCTGCCAGGTGGCGACGAGGCGGTTCGCGGCCGCTTGCGGGTCGTCGAAGCCGAGGCTGGCGAGACGGTCGGCGATGGCGTCGCGGTTGTCCGGATCGGTGAGCAGGGCGTCCGGGTCGACGGGCTCGGCGCCGGCCGCCTTGTCGGCGAAGATCGCGTCGAACTGGGCGGCGACGAAGTGGCGCCAGGCGTCCAGCCGGGCCAGCAGTTCGCCTTCGTCCGCCATCCCCATCATGCGCGCGACGGTGTGTTTGTCCTCGGGCGCGACGGGCATGGTGTGCGTCTGCGCGTCTTCCAGGTATTGCAGGCGGTGCTCCAGGTTGCGCAGGAAAGAATACGCCTCAAGCAATTGCTCGACGGTGTCGCCAGCCAGCAGTTCGCGTTCGGCCAGCAGGCGCAGCGTCTTGCGCGTGGAACGCTCGCGCAGCGCGGGGTCGCGGCCGCCGCGGATCAGCTGGAACACCTGGGCCAGGAACTCGATCTCGCGGATGCCGCCGCGGCCCAGCTTGACGTTCTGGTTGCGCTCCGGATGCAGGCGTTCCTGGCGGTTGACCTCGGCGCGGATCTGGGCGTGCATGGTGCGGATCGCATCGATCACGCCGAAATCGAGGTAGCGCCGGAACACGAACGGCCGCACGATGGCGTCGAGGGCCGCGATGTCGGCCGGATCGCCCGTGACCGCGCGCGCCTTGACCCAGGCATAACGTTCCCACTCGCGCCCCTGTACGATCAGGTAGTCCTCGACCATGTTCAGGCTCGCCACGAGCGGGCCCGACTTGCCGTTTGGACGCAATGCCATGTCGACACGGAACGTAAAACCATCCTCGGTGACCTCCGACAGCGCGGCGATCAGCTTGCGGCCCAGGCGCACGAAGAATTCGTGGTTCGACAGCGATTTCCGGCCGGGGCCGGCATTCGTGTCGCCGTCCTCGGGGTAGACGAAGATGAGGTCGATGTCGGACGAGACGTTCAGTTCGCCGCCGCCGTGCTTGCCCATCGCCAGCACCATCATTTGCTGGGGACGGCCGGAATCGGCGCCGATCGGCTCGCCGTGCAGGGCCGTCATTTCGGCCATCAGCTCGGCCAGGTGGGTCTGGACGGCGAAGTCGGCGAAGCGGCTCATCGCCGTGACGACCTCGTCGAGGTCGGCCTGGCCGGCGAGGTCGCGCCGGATGATGGCGCAGATGAGCAGGTTGCGCAGGCGGCGCATTGCCCGTACCGTCGGGAGCACCGAACCGTTTGGACCGAGCGCGGCTTCGGACTTCAGCGCTGCGCCGAAATCGAGAGAGGCCAGCGATAATGCGGCAAGGGTATCGACGCGTCCGGCACGGGCCGGGTCGGCGCCGATCCAGCGTTGGTAAAAGCGCGACATCGGCGCCATCGACTGCGTGGAGGGTTGCGAGGGAGAAACTTGGAGCATCGGGCGAATTCCAGAGGAGTTTGTGCGTTCCGGGACGCTTGCTATGGGGTAAAATTGCCCGCCATGCTGCCCTGGGTCAGCATGATGGTAAGGTAGACGCCGCGAATGTTGCAAGCGCTCTCTTATTTACAGATAAACAATAGTTGGCGAGCCTTTGAGCGTTTTGATGCACAACCCGGAACCGCAGGCGCAGCGCGAGCACGACGCGCACGAGCAGGCGCACCCGCAGGGAGGCGCGCCTGAGCACGCGCACGAGCATGTGCCGCTGGCGGAGCGCTGGGCGCGCGCGCGTACGTGCTACCGCTATGCCAACCTGGCGTCGCATCACGTGCTCGGCTTTACGATCAAGGCAGTCCTGCTCGTCTACTTCGCGTTCATGGCGCTGTTCCTCGTACTGCGCTACGCGGTGCTGCCGAACATCGACCTCTACAAGCCGGACATCGAACGGGCCGCCAGCCGCGCGCTCGGCAACCAGGTGACCATCGCCCGCGTCTACGCGTCGTGGCGCGGCCTGCATCCGAACCTGTACCTCGGCGACCTGCGTGTGCGCGACCGCGCCGGGCGCCAGCTGCTGGCGCTGCCGTCGGTGTCGGCCACCTTGTCGTGGTGGTCGGTGGTGGCGGCCGAACCCCGTTTCGACGCGCTGGAAATCAACCGGCCCGAGCTGGACGTGCGCCGCGGCCGCGATGGCGTCATCGCCGTGGCCGGGGTGCGCATCGATCCGAACCGGAAGGAAGAGGGCGGCGGCGCCGACTGGCTGCTGCGCCAGCACGAAATCGTGATCCGCGAAGGCCGGCTGTCCTGGACCGACGAGCTGCGCGGCGCGCCGACGCTGGCATTGTCGGACGTGACCCTCGTGCTGCAGAACCGCTGGACGACGCACCGCTTCGCCCTGAAAGCCGCGCCGCCGTCGGGCGCCGGCGACCCGCTCGACCTGCGCGCGCGCTTTTCCCACCCGGCGTTCGGCGCCAGGCCGTCCGACGCGCGGCGCTGGAAAGGCCAGGTGTATGCCGACCTGCGCAACACCGATCTCGCCGCCTGGAAGCAGTACGTCGATTACCCGTTCGCCCTGCAGCAGGGCCGCGGCTCCGTGCGCGCCTGGCTCGACTTCGATCACGCGCGCCTGGCCGGTTTTACCGCCGACCTCGCGCTGGCCGGCGTCAGCGCGCGCCTCGGGCCGGACACGCCGCCGCTGGCGCTGGCGCGCGTGTCGGGCCGGCTGTCGGCCAGCGAAACCATCGCGCCGAACGTGGACGACGGCAAGCCGACCTTCGGCGCGCTCGGCCATGCCATCGGCCTGGAAAACTTTGCCGTCGTCACGGAAGACGGCGTCGTGCTGCCGCCGGCCACGTTGACCGAATCCTGGCACCCGGCCACGCGCACCCGGCCCGAACGCTTCGAGGTGCGCGCCGCACAGCTGGACGTGGGCGCACTGGCCGCGCTCGCCGTGCAACTCCCCATCGCACCGGCCCAGCGCCAGCTGCTGACGGAACTGGCGCCGCACGGCCGCATCAATGACGCCGACGTCGAATGGCAGGGCCGCTTTCCGCACGTCACGGGCTACCGCGTGCGCGGCGAGGTCGAGAACCTGGGCATGAATCCGCTGGCGGCGCGCGCCGAACTGGCCGCGACCGACGGCCAGCCGGCCCAGGCGGCACGGCCGGCGCTGCCCGGCTTCAGGAACCTGTCCGGCCGCGTCGACGCGAGCGACCATGGCGGCAGCGTCGACGTCGATTCCGACAAGCTCGTGCTGGCGCTGCCGGCCTGGTTCGCCGAACCCGAGATGCCGTTCGACCAGCTCGCGCTGCACGCGCGCTGGAGCTTCCCGCAGGACGACCGCCTGCTCGTCGAAGTCGACAGCATGAACCTGTCGCAGGGCGCGCTGAAGGCGAGCCTGTCCGGCCGCCACCTGCTGCCGTTGACGCCCGGGCAGGGGCCGGGCGACGCCGACTTCACGGGCACGGTCGACAATTTCGACATCGCGAGCATTGGCCACTGGCTGCCGCTCGCGACTCCCGAGGGCCTGCGCGAGTGGCTGACCGGCGCGCTCCAGGGCGGCACCCTGCACGACGCGCGCCTGCGCCTGCGCGGCGACCTGGCCCACTTCCCGTTCCACGCCGACAACGCGGCCCTGCGCGCCAAGGGCGAGTTCCGCGTCAGCGGCCGCATCGAGGACGGCAAGCTCGAGTACGCACCGGGCCACAAGGCGGCCGACGGCAAGGCACCGCTGTGGCCGCTGCTGGAAAACATCGAGGGGTCGATCGTGTTCGACCGCGCGCGCATGGACATCCACGCCGACACGGCGCGCACGCAGGGCATCGCGCTGTCGAACGTGCGCGCCGTGATCCCCGAGCTGGGCGTGCACGAGATGATGCTCGACATCGACGGCGCGGCCGCCGGCCCGCTGCCGGACTTCCTGCGCTACGTGGCGGCCAGCCCCGTGCTCGAATGGATCGGCAACTTCACCGAGGACACGCGCGCGACCGGCGCCGCCAGGCTGGGCCTGAAGCTGCACCTGCCGCTCGCCAGCCTGCACGACGCGAAGGTCCAGGGCGCGCTGCAGTTGCAGAACAACGACGTCGTGCTGTTCCCCGAACTGCCGCCCATCGAAGCCGCGCTGGGCCGCATCGAATTCTCCGAGCGCGGCGTCAACCTGAACGGCGTGGGCGCCAGCTTCCTCGGCGGGCCGCTGCAACTGTCCGGCGGCACCCAGCGCGACGGCACCATCCAGATCCGCATGGCCGGCAGCGTCACCGCCGACGGCATGCGCCGCACGGGCTCGCTGCCGGCGCTGCAGCGCCTGGGTACCAAGCTGAGCGGCGGGGCGCGCTTCGGCGGCACCGTCACCGTGAAGGACCGCCAGTCGCAGATCGTCATCGACTCCAACCTGGCCGGTCTCGGCGTCGAACTGCCGGCGCCGCTGAACAAGCCCGCCGCGGAAGCGCTGCCGCTGCACTTCGTGCTCGCCGGCCAGCCGACGGGGCTTGACGGCGTCGGCCACGACGAGGTCCGCGTCGCGCTCGGCAACATCGCCGCCGCAAAATACGTGCGCGAACGCCAGCCGCACGGCACGTGGATCGTCAAGCGCGGCGGCATCGGCGTCAACGTGCCGGCGCCGGAGCCCGACGGCGGCATGATGATCAACGTGAACATGAAGGCGCTGAACGTCGACCGCTGGCTCGCGGCGGCCGCCGAGATCGCCGGGCCGGGCGAGGCCGCGCCGACGGGCAACGCGACCGTCGACAACGCCACCGGCGCGGGCATGGCCCAGTACGTGCTGCCGGACACGATCGCCGCGCGCGCCAGCGAACTTACCATCGGCGAACGGTCGCTGCGCGACGTCGTCGTCGGCGCCACGCACCAGAACAATACGTGGCAGGCCAGCATCGATTCGCGCCAGGTGGTCGGCTACGTGACGTGGAACGAGTCGCCCACGGGCCAGGGCCTGGGCAAGGTGACGGCCCGTCTCGCGTCGCTCGTGATCCCGGAATCGTCCGCGAACGAAGTCAAGGACCTGCTCGAATCGAGCAAGGGCGCCACCGCCAGCATTCCCGGCCTCGATATCGTGGCCGAGCGCTTCGAGCTGTCGGGCAAGCAGTTCGGACGGCTGGAACTGGCGGCCAGCAATGCGCAGGCGCTGGCCGGACGCGAATGGCGCATCGAGCGGCTGGCGCTGACGAATCCGGACGGCCAGCTGAAGGCGAACGGCCGCTGGCTCACGCGCGACGGCAAGAGCAATACGGCATTGAATTTCACGCTCGACATCAGCGACGCCGGCCGCCTGCTCGACCGCCTCGGTTTCCCGGAGACGCTGCGCCACGGCAAGGGCTCGCTGTCCGGCGACATTTCGTGGGCCGGCTTGCCATACTCGCTCGACATTCCGAGCCTGTCGGGCCAGATCCAGATGAACGTCGAGGATGGCCAGTTCCTCAAGCAGGACCCGGGCGCCGCGAAACTGCTGGGCGTGCTGAGCCTGCAGATGCTGCCGCGCATGCTGAAACTCGACTTCCACGACGTCTTCTCGGAAGGCCTCGCCTTCGACGGCATCACGGCGAATGCGATGATCACGCGCGGCGTCGTGCGCACCGACAACCTCAAGATGCACGGCGTCGCGGCGACGGTGCTGATGGACGGCACGGCCGACATCGCGCACGAATCGACGAACCTGCACGTCGTCGTGATCCCGGAATTCAACCTCGGCACCAGCTCGCTCGTGTACGGCCTGGCCGTGAACCCCGTGATCGGCCTGGGCAGTTTCCTGGCCCAACTGTTCCTGCGCGCACCCGTGATGAAGGCGCTCACTTACCACATGCAGGTCACGGGGCCGTGGAAGTCGCCGCACATCGTCAAGCTGGACAATTCGCCCGCCGTTGCGGCCGCCGCCGAGGCGGCGGCCCAGCAGGATCGCAGCAAGCAAAAGAAGGGAGCCCAATGAAATCCGACGCGAAGTCGACCGTCGCAGCAGTACAGATGGTGTCCACGCCCGACGTGGACGAGAACATCGCCACCGCGCGCCGCCTGATCGCGGCTGCCGCGGCGCGTGGCGCGCAGCTGGTCACGTTGCCGGAATACTGGCCCATCATGGGCATGACGGACACGGACAAGGTCGCCCACGCGGAACAGCCGGGCCACGGCCCCATCCAGGATTTCCTGGCCGCGCAGGCGCGCGAGCACGGCATCTGGCTGATCGGCGGCACCTTGCCCCTCGTGTCGGGCATTGCTGCCCGCGTGCTGAACACGACGCTCGTCTACGACCCGGCAGGGCACCACGTCGGCCGCTACGACAAGATCCATTTATTCGGATTCAACAAGGGCAGCGAATCGTACGACGAGGCGCGCACGATCGTGCCGGGCGCGACGGTCGGCAGCTTCGAGGCGCCGTTCGGCCGCGTGGGCATGTCGATCTGCTACGACCTGCGCTTCCCGGAACTGTTCCGCGCGATGGGCGAGTGCGCGCTGATCGTCGTGCCGGCCGCGTTCACGCACACGACGGGCCTCGCGCACTGGGAAGTGCTGCTGCGCGCCCGCGCCATCGAGAACCAGTGCTACGTGCTGGCCGCGGCCCAGGGCGGCACGCACCGGAACGGCCGCCGCACGTTCGGCCACAGCATGCTCATCGATCCGTGGGGCGACGTGAAGGACATCTTGCCGGAAGGCGAGGGCATCGTCAGCGGCGAGATCGATCCCGAGTACATCGCCAAGGTGCGCGAGAGTTTGCCGGCGCTGAAACACCGCAAACTCTGACGTATGGCACAATGCCCTATCCTTATCAGAAAGACCCGACGCAATGACTCCATTCGAACCGAATCTCTCCTCCCTCGCCGTCGCGCGCGACATACTGTTGACGCCATTCGGGCTCGACGAAGGCAAGCTGATCACGACGCTGGGGACCATGTTCACGCACAAGGTCGACTATGCCGACCTGTATTTCCAGTTCACCAAGAGCGAAGGCTGGAGCCTGGAAGAGGGCATCGTCAAGAGCGGCAGTTTTTCGATCGACCAGGGCGTCGGCGTGCGCGCCGTGTCGGGCGACAAGACCGCCTTCGCGTACTCCGATGACATCTCGCAGGCAGCCCTGCTGGACGCCGCCGCCGCCACGCGCACGATCGCGCGCGCGGGCGCCGGGCGCGTGAAGGTCGCGGCCGGCGTCCAGCCGACCGGCGGCCGTGCGCTGTACCTGCCGAACGATCCGCTGGCCTCGCTCGACGCCACGGCGAAAGTCGCCCTGCTGGAGCGCGTCGAAAAGATCGCGCGCGCCAAGGACCCGCGCATCGTGCAGGTGATGGCCGGCCTGGCGGGCGAGTACGACGTCGTGCTCGTCGTGCGCAGCGACGGCGTGCTGGCGGCCGACATCCGTCCGCTCGTGCGCGTGTCCGTCACCGTCATCGCCGAGCAGAACGGCCGGCGCGAGATGGGCTCGTCCGGCGGCGGCGGCCGTTACGACTACGGTTATTTCAGCGACGAACTGCTGGAAAAATATGCTAGCGAAGCCGTGCAGGCGGCCCTCGTGAACCTGGAAGCGCGTCCGGCCCCGGCCGGCCCGATGACCATCGTGCTCGGCCCGGGCTGGCCCGGCGTGCTGCTGCACGAAGCCGTCGGCCACGGCCTCGAAGGCGACTTCAACCGCAAGGGCTCGTCCGCGTACGCCGGCATGATCGGCCAGCGCGTCGCGGCCAAGGGCGTGACGGTCGTCGACGACGGCACGCTGAAGGACCTCCGCGGCTCCCTCAACATGGATGACGAGGGCAATCCGAGCCAGTGCACGACCCTGATCGAAGACGGCATCCTCAAAGGCTATATCCAGGACACGATGAACGCGCGCCTGATGAAGATGCCGGTGACGGGCAACGCGCGCCGCGAGTCGTTCGCCCACCTGCCGATGCCGCGCATGACGAACACCTACATGCTGGCCGGCGACAAGGACCCGGCCGAGATCCTGGCCTCGGTCAAGAACGGCTTGTATGCGGTGAACTTCGGTGGCGGCCAGGTCGACATCACCAACGGCAAATTCGTGTTCTCGGCCAGCGAGGCCTACATGATCGAGGACGGTAAGGTCACGTACCCGGTGAAGGGCGCGACCCTGATCGGCAACGGTCCGGACACGATGAACCGCATCTCCATGATCGGCAACGACATGCGCCTGGACTCGGGCGTGGGCGTGTGCGGCAAGGAGGGCCAGAGCGTGCCGGTGGGCGTCGGCCAGCCGACCTTGCGCATCGACGGCGTGACCGTCGGCGGCACGGCCTGACGCCAGCCGCGGCGATGGCGTCCGCCCTCGCAAGCTCGACGCCCGCCTTGCGCGGGCGTTTGTTCTTCGGCGCCGCCGTCGCCGCGCTCGTCGTATCGATGCAGCCGCAGTGCGCCCGGGCCGACGAACACACGAATGTCGCCACGCGCTTCGGCCCGGTCGAGACGCAGGCCGTTCCCGCCGCCGGCGCCGCCCTTGAGCGTTCCGACATCCGCTTGCGCGGCGCGTCGCTCGGGCAGGTCGACGGCAACGCCGGCCTCGTCAAGCTGTCCGTGCAGGACGCCGCCGATTACGTGCTCGTCGACGCCCAGCTGCCGGACCCGCAATGCCGGCACCGCTTCACCTTGCTGCGGATCGGGCCCGGCGATGCGGCGGCGATGTCGCAACCGTTCGGCGATTGCCTGACGGGCTTCGGCGCGCGCCGTGCGGGCGACAAGGTGGTCGTCCAGCTGGCCCGGAAGGGCGCGGCGCAGGTGCACGAGTTCGTGTGGATGCAGGACCGCATGAAGGAACTCTCCAACGTGCTCACCCGCTGCGAAGCGGCCCAATTGACGGCCGCGTCGCGCTGGATACCGGTCGAGTCCGCGCAAGCGGGACGCGTCGTCACCGGCACCGGCCGCGCCTGGTTTCATACGGCGCCGCTGGACGAATGCCGCCTCCCGCAACTGTTCGTCATCCCCGGCGACGTGCTGACCGTCCTCCATACGTATGGCGATTACGCGGACGTCGCGTACCGCAATCCGCGCACGGGGCGCGCGGCCGGCGGCTGGCTCAAGCTCGACCGTCTGGCGGACAGTGCGCCCAAGCCCTGAACCCTGTGCCACACTTGCCCTGACTGGATCATCCATCGCAAGGAGCAGGACATGGCGAACGATCAAACCCGACAGCCCGGCGCACAGCAAGCGAACCCGACGCCGCCCCCGCCACCCGACAACGCGCAGGCGCAACCGGGCGCAAAGCCGCCGGACGACTTCGACGGGCTCGAAGGCAAGAAGCCCGACGAGTTGACACCGGAAGAACTGCGCCTCATGGCCGACACGATGCCGGGAGAGGGCCCCGGCGACTAGATGTCGCAGGGGCGGCGACCAAAATTGGTCGGGTGGGCACCCTGTGCCCAAGCGAAACGCCAACACACCGCATACGTCACGCGTGGGCACGGCGTGCCCACCCTACCGCTCAAAACGAACTCAATGTCGCCGGGCGCCGACCAGGATCGTAGGGTGGGCACCCTGTGCCCACGCGAAACGCCAACACACCGCATACGTCACGCGTGGGCGCGGCGTGCCCACCCGACCGCTCAAAACGAATAGCGCGCCCCCAACGTGTAGTAGCGTCCGCGCGCCCCCTCGTAATCGAGCGGGTTGTACGCCTGCGCGCCGTAGGTCAGCGGATCGAGCGGCGCGATCTTGTCGAACAGGTTCTGGATCGAGCCGAACAGTTCCCAGCGCTGCCGCGGCTTCCAGCGCACGACCAGGTCGACCGTCGTGAACGACGCCAGTTCGCAACCGTTCGGGGCGTCGGCCCCGTTGGCGAAGGTCACGGCGCAGCCGCTCGGGTCGCCCCGGAAGAAGCGGTTCTCGAGTACGCCGCGGTAGTTCACGTTGGCCGACACGCGCAGGTTTTCGCGGTCCCAGCCGAAGCGCATATTGACCCGGTCGGCCGGCGTGCCCGCGCAGTTGGTGACGTCGCAGTTGCCGTGCGTGCCCGCGAATTCGCGCGACGTGCCGTCCTGCTCGGTGCGCAGCCATTCGAAGATGTGCGTGTACTTGACGTCGAAGGTGGCATTGCCCCAGGCGTCCGGCAGGTGGTGGTTGTAGCGTGCGTCCACGTCGAGCCCGCGCACCTTGCTCTGGGCCGAGTTGACGTAGCGCGTCAGCACGGCCGTGATGGCGCCCGGATCGCCGGGAATGGCGCTCACGCTGGTGGGGTCGCGCACGACGTGGCCGGCGGCGATGGCGGCATCGACCTGTTCCTGGTTGATCTCGTTCTTGCGCTTGATCTTCCAGTAGTCGACCGAGATGCTCGTGCGCGGCAGCGGGTCCCAGATGACGCCCAGCGTGTAGCTCTTCGAGCGTTCCGGCGACAGGTTGGGGTTGGGCGACGTGATCAGCGCGATCGATGCCGGATTGCAGCTGCTCGTCACGCCCAGCGCACAGCGCACGGGGTCGGCGGCGGTCGAGAAGGCGGCCAGGCCGCCGACGCCGTTTTCGGCCGGGCTCGGCGCACGGAAGCCGCGCGCGAACGTGCCGCGCAGGGCGAATGCGCGCACCGGCGTCCACTTGAGCCCGAATTTCGGCGTCCAGGAACTGCCGACGTCGGTGAAGTGGTCGTAGCGCAGGGCCGCCGAGGCTTCGACGTTGAACGGCAGCGGCGCCAGTCCTTCGCCGTACAGGGCGAACACGTTGCGGGCCCCGGAGTAGGCGGAATAGCCGAGGCCGATGATGTTGCCGCGTTCGGTGCCCGAGGTGGGCATCAGCTCCGTCATCTCGTGGCGGAACTCGGTGCCGGCCGCCAGCCCCAGATTGCCGGCCAGGTAAGGAATGCCGCTGAACTCGCGCGTGGCCTTGAAGTCGACCTGGCCGACCTTGGTGTTCGCCGCGTTGGCGATGGTCGGCGACAGGGCGGCGTACAGCGCGGGCGAATTCAGGTTCGCGTTTTCGCCGATGCGCCACACGGTGCCCGGCGACAGCGCCGCATAGGCCGGGTTGCGCAGCGCCGCGGCCACGTTGGCGGCGGACGGGTCCAGCAGGGCAAAAGCGACGTCGCGCTGCAGGTAGCCGTTCTGCGTGTTGTTGACGTGGTTGTGCGAGAACAGCAGGGACGAGTCCCAGTCCCAGCCGAAATTCGAGCCCTTGGCGCCGCCGAGCCAGCGGAGGAAGTTGGAGCCGATGTTCGAGACGCGCGGCCCGACGTCGGCCGCCAGGTAGCGCAAGCGCGCGGCCGTGCCGAAATACGGGTTGTCGGGGTGGGCGGCGCCCAGCTGGGCGATGGCATTGTTGACGGGGCCGCCCGGGAAGCCGACGGAGGCGCTGACCGTGGACGGCGTCGTCGACGAATCCGTCTGGCTCGTGTACCAGTTGAACTCGCTGTACAGCAGGACGGCCGGGTCGAGCTGGTAGGAGCCGCGCAGGAAGAAACTGAGGTTTTCCTGCTTGGGCTCGATCTGGTTGTAGACCTGGGACGCGTCGATCAGGCAGCCGCCGCCGGGATCGCCCTGCGGGTGGCTGGTGAAGTTGGAACAGGCCGCGCCGGGGAACGTGCGCGTGAAGCCGGGCCCGGCCAGGTTGCCCCGGTTGTAGTAGTTGGTGGGGTCGGCCGGATTGCGCACGTTGCCGTTGATGGCGCTGCCGGCCGTGCCGGTGCCGGGCAGGATGGCGCCGGTGCCGCCGAGCGCCTGGTCGGCCGAATAACCCCATGGCCGCAGGTCGTTGCGGCCGATCCAGTCGCGGTCCGAGCGGTCGCGGTACCAGATCTCGTCGAACTTCTTGTACTCGAGGCTGAACAGGACGTTGTAGCGGTCGGCGTCGAGGCTGCCGACGCCCTTGGTGAAGGCGACGTTCGTGCGCTTGCCGTCCCAGTCGTTGCTGGCGCCGCGCGAGAACCGCACCGTGTTGCCCTGGAAGTCGCGGCGCAGGATGATGTTGACGACGCCGGCGATGGCGTCGGAACCGTAGATGGCCGACGCGCCGTCCTTCAGCACCTCGACGCGCTCGACGGCGTCGGTCGGGATCACGTTCAGGTCCGCGAACTGTTTCTGGCCGTCGTCCGCGAGGCCGTACGGGGCCATGCGGCGCCCGTTCAACAGCACGAGCGTGGACGCGGCGCCGAGGCCGCGCAGCGAGATGCCGGAAGCGCCGGCCGCGAAGCCGTTGCCGAACGTGGTCGGCACGGAACCCTGGTTGTCGACGGCCAGGGTCTGCAGCAGTTCGGCCACGGTGGCCTTGCCGGAACGCTCGATGTCGGCGCGGTTGACGGTGATGACGGAGGAAGCCGTCTCGGCCTCGGAGCGGCGGATGTTCGAGCCGGTGATCTCGACGCGCGGGACGGGTTTGGGCGCGGCTTCCTGGGCCGGCGCCGGCAGTGCCAGGATTGCCAGGCCGATGGCGCCCCCGCCCGCGAACAGGCGCCGGATCGTTCGGGATATCGGTGTTTCAGTCATGTCCAGACTCCATGTACGATGAGGGATGGTCGACCCGGTGTGCATGCGGCCGGGGCTCGTTGCGACTTTTGCATCTCGCACGGAGAGGCAACTGACATCTCTCAAGCGTGTCCGGCACAGGGGAAAAGGGTGTCTGGTTGGCGCAACCGATCGCCTGTATAGGCAACCGTAACCGACAGATCACGGCACAAATAAAGTCTTGCCAACGTCGATGCAATGTTGTTATAGTCAATCGACCATTCAGGAACCCACATGCGCCACGCCGTTTTCTTTACCTTTTATTTTTGGTTTAGCCATTCCAGCCCAACGGCGGTGGAGTAGCGGCAGGTTCACGCAGTAACAGAACAGCGTCCGACACAAAAATCCAAAAGACCGCCGAGCTGGCGGTCTTTTTTTTTTACGGCCCCGAATTTTTAATCATCAGATCAGAACGGAGAACAGCAATGCCCCGCACCGACGACCTACGCATCCGCGAAATGAAGGAATTGACGCCGCCCTCGCACCTGATCCGCGAATTCCCGGTGACGCCGGAGGCCGAGCAGACCGCGTCGCAGGCGCGCCTGGCGCTGCATCGCATCCTGCATGGCCAGGACGATCGCGTGATGGTCGTGATCGGCCCGTGCTCGATCCACGATCCGAACGCCGCCATGGAATATGCCCGCCGCCTCGTCGAGCAGCGCCACCGCTTCGCCGGCGAGCTGGAAATCGTCATGCGCGTCTACTTCGAGAAGCCGCGTACGACGGTCGGCTGGAAAGGCATGATCAACGACCCGTACATGGACAACAGCTTCCGCATCAACGACGGCCTGCGCATGGCGCGCGAGCTGCTGCGCGACATCAATGAGCTGGGCCTGCCGGCCGGCACCGAATTCCTCGACGTGATCAGCCCGCAATACATCGCCGACCTGATCAGCTGGGGCGCGATCGGGGCCCGCACGACCGAGTCGCAGGTGCACCGCGAACTGGCGTCGGGCCTGTCGTGCCCGGTCGGCTTCAAGAACGGCACGGACGGCAACATCAAGATCGCGGCCGATGCGATCAAGGCGGCGTCGCAGCCGCACCACTTCCTGTCCGTGACGAAGGGAGGCCACTCGGCGATCGTGTCGACCGCAGGCAACGAGGATTGCCACATCATCCTGCGCGGCGGCAAGGCGCCGAACTATGACGCTGCCAGCGTCGAGGACGCCTGCAAGCAGCTCGCCGCCAACGGTCTCGCGAGCCGCCTGATGATCGACGCCTCGCACGCCAACAGCAGCAAGAACCCGCAGAACCAGGTGCCCGTGTGCGCCGACATCAGCGCCCAGATCGCGGCGGGCGATACGCGCATCGTCGGCGTGATGGTCGAGTCGCACCTCGTCGGCGGCCGCCAGGACCTCGTGCAGGGCAAGGAACTGACGTACGGCCAGTCCGTCACGGACGGCTGCATCGACTGGGACACGAGCATCGCCGTGCTGGAAAACCTGGCCGCCGGCGTGCGCGCACGCCGCCTGCGCGACGACGCCTGAGTCCGTTCGTGGTGCGTTTGCGTCACGCGTGGGCACCACGTGCCCACGCGTGACGTTCGCAACGTGTTGGCGTTACGTAAAAAAACCGCCGCAGCCCGGTAGGGTGGGCGGCCTCCGCCCACGCGTGACGTTCGCAATGTGTTGGCGCTACGTAAAAAAACCGCCGCCGGCCTCGCAGCCTGCGGCGGTTTTTTCATTGCTTGCGTTCAGCCGATCAGAACTGGTAACGCACGCCAGCCTTGAAGAACCGGCCGATGGCGCCGCTGGCGTCCATCGGGTTGTAGCTCATGCCGCCGTAGGTCAGCGGGTCCAGCGGTGCGACCTTGTCGAACAGGTTCGAGATCGAGCCGTAGACCTGCAGCTGCGGCGTCACCTGGTAGCGGGCCGACAGGTCGAGCGTCGTGAACGAGGCCAGGCGGCAGTCGCCCGGCGCCGGCGAACCGTTCGCGAACTGCGAGGCGCACTTGTCGCCGGCGAAGTACACGTTCTGCATGTCGGCGCGGTAGTTGGCCGTCGCGGTCACGTTCAGGTTCTGGCGGTCCCAGGACAGGCTCGTGCTGATCTTGTCCTTCGGCGTGCCGGCGCAATCCGACGTATCGCAGTTGCCGTGCGTGCCGGCGTACTGGTAGCGCGTGCCGTTCTTCTCGGCGCGCACCCACGACGCGACGTGGGTCCAGGTCAGGCCCAGCGTGGCGCGGCCGTAGTCGCCCAGGCGGAAGCGCTGCTTGACGTCCAGGTCGACGCCCTTGACCTCGGTGAAGCTCGAGTTCTGGTACGGCGCCTTCGACAGCAGCAGCGTGCCCGAGTTCGGGACGACGACGCCGTTCACGACGAGGTTGTTGTCGTTGCGGATCGCGGTCGGCAGGGCGGCCGCTTCGACGTACGACAGCGGGTTGATCTCGTTGCTGCGCTTGATCTTGAAGGCGTCCAGCGACAGCGCGGTGCCGTCCAGCGGGTCCCACACCATGCCCAGCGTGTAGCCCTTCGATTTTTCCGGCTGCAGGTTCGGGTTGCCGACCTTGACCGCGCCGATCGAGATCGCGCAGTCGGCCTGGGTGGCGCCGCCGGCGGCCGGGGTGCCGTTCGGGCAGCGGATCGGATCGCGCACGGACGAGCTGCCGGTGCTCTGGCTGGCCGCGCTGAATTCGGCCGGACCCGGGGCGCGGAAGCCTTCCGTGTAGGTGCTGCGCAGCGCGAAGGTCTTCAGCGGCGTCCACTTGATGCCGAATTTCGGCGTGGTCGACGAGAAGTCCTTGTACTTGTCGTAGCGCACCGCAGCGTTCAGTTCGACCGTCTTGACGATCGGCGCGGCCACTTCGAAGAACACGGCCGAGACGTTCTGGTCGCCGTTGGCGGCGACGTACGACGCGTTGATCGAACCGTCCTGCGTGCCCGACAGCGACGGGTTGTCCAGCGACTGGTGGCGGTATTCCGCGCCGACCGCCAGGCCCAGCGCGCCGCCCGGCAGTTGCATCAGTTCGCGCGAGGCCTTGAAGTCGACGACGTCGAGTTCGGTGGTCGAGTGCGACGTGGCGTTCGTCACCATGGCCGCGTACAGCGAGGACGGATTCTTGCCGGCCTGCGTGCCGATGTAGTACGGGAAGTAGGCGCTCTTCGGATCGCCCAGCGCGGCCTGCAGCACCTTCATGTTGATCATGTTGCTGTAGTTCAGGTCCAGCGTCGATGCCGAGTGCGTGAGGCCGGTATCGAAGTCCCAGCCGGCGACCGTGCCTTTCAGGCCGAACACGAAGCGCGAGAATTCGTTGTCGGCCGAACGGGTGCTGGGGCCGACGTCGAACATCGAGTAGCGCAGGCGCGCGGCGGCGCCGTACGGGTTCTGCGGGTGCTGGGCCGACACCAGGATCGCGTTGCCGTAGTTGATGACGCCGGTCGGGCTGGCGGCGTTCGGCGGGAAGGCGACGGTGGAGCTCGTCGCAGGCGGGGTCAGCGTGAATTCGGTGTCGCGCTTCGAGTAGCCGGCTTCGGCGTAGAACTGCAGGCCGCCGTCGAGGTTCTTGGTGAAACGGGTGTAGAAGTTCATGCCGCCGATCTTCGGCTGCATCGAACGGAACTGGTCCTGGTACCACAGGCAGCCGCCGGCCGGGTCTTGCGCGGCGGTGACCGAGAACTGCGCGCAGCCCGGCAGCGAGACGTAGTTGCCCGTCTTCGGATCGCGCAGCGCGCCGGTCGGCGTCGGGCTCGACGCGCCCGGCGTGATGTAGCCGCCCGCGAACTGGGTGTTGGCGGCATAGCCCCACGGACGGATGTCGCCGTGGCCGATCCAGGCGCGGCTCGCGCGGTCCTTGTTCAGCAGCGACGAGTTGCCGTAGAACTCGGCGTTGACCATGACGTTGTAGCCGTCTTCGTCGAGGTGGCCGCGGCCCCAGGTGAGGGCGGCCTTGCCGGTGCCGGCGTCGTGGTAGCGCGATTCGCCCGCCTCGGCCTTGAAGACCGTGCCGACGAAGTCCTTGCGCAGGATGATGTTGACCACGCCGGCGATCGCGTCGGCGCCATAGGTCGACGAGGCGCCGTCCTTCAGGATCTCGATGCGCTCGACGGCTTCCATCGGCACGGTCGACAGGTCGGTGAAGCTCTTCTGGCCGTCGTCGGCGCGCGCGAACGGCGCCATGCGGCGGCCGTTCAGCAGCACCAGCGTGGACGTGGCGCCCAGGCCGCGCAGCGAGATGGCGGTGGAGCCGGCGGCAAAGCCGTTGCCGAAACCGGTCGGCAGCGAACCGGCGCCGTCCGACGTCAGGGTCTGCAGGTATTCCGCGACGGTGCCCTTGCCGGACTTGGCGAGGTCTTCACGGCTGACCACCTGCACGGGCGACGCCGTTTCGGCGGTCGCGCGCTTGATGCTGGAACCGGTGATTTCGACACGCTGGATCGGCCCCTGGGCGTCTTGCGCCACGGCCGGTGCAACACCCAGCGCCGCGTAGGCGAGGGCGAGCGTCACTGCTTGTGCGATAGCTTTCTTTTGATGCATTACAACTCCAAATTGTGCTTCGATGGCAAAGGCTAAACATCGGCGCATTCCCGATTCCGTGCAATTTTGGTATGTGTATGCCGGACCGGGTTGTCTCATGATGTAGTCTCTCTCTGGGTGGCCAAAAAACTACTGTTTTATTTTGGCAACGCATCAGAACACCAGTGCGTACAATGTGTCAATACGATGACAATGCGTATTGCGTAAATACCACATTCGCTCATCCGTCAACTCATCTATTTGGTTATGGCCCCATGACATCTTTTCCCGGCCGGGGCGGCGCAATCTGGTCTATAGTTCCGAACGCGTTCGATGAATCACCCGGGAATCCCGATGTTTGCTTATATCCTGCGGCGCCTGTGGCAGATGCTGCCGACGATGGCCGGCGTCGTCGTGCTGGTGTTCGTGCTGTTCAACTGGGTCGGCGGCGACCCGTCGTACCTGTTGGCGGGCAAGATGGCCGACGCCCACGCCATCGCGAATATCCGTGCCCAGCTGGGGCTGGACGCGCCGTGGTACGTCCAGCTCGGCATCTTCGTGAAGCAGATCCTGACGTTCGACTTCGGCAACGCCTGGGCGACGGGCGAGCCCGTGTCGCACATCATCGCCACCCGCCTCGGGCCGTCGCTGACGGTGCTCGTGCCGCTGACGGTGCTGGAGACGTCGATCGGCATCGCGCTGGCGCTTGCGATCGCGTTCGTGCGCGGTTCGCTGACGGACCGGCTCGTGATGGTCGCGTGCACGGTCGGCATGTCGATCTCGATCCTCGTCTACATCATCGTGTTCCAGTACGGCCTCGCCTATAAACTGGGGCTGTTCCCCGTGCAGGGCTGGGGCGAGCACTTCACGGAAAACCTGCTGCGCTACGCCACGCTGCCGATCCTGATCGGCCTCGCCGTGTCGGTGGCGCCGACCCTGCGCCTGTTCCGCAGCTTCGTGCTGGACGAGGTGGGGCAGGACTATGTGCGGACCGCGCGCGCGAAAGGCCTGCCGGAGCGCCGCATCGTGTGGGTGCACGTGCTGCGCAATGCCGCTATTCCCATCATCACCTACGTCATGGCCAACCTGCCGGCGCTGCTGATCGGCGCCTTTTTGCTCGAGCGCTTCTTCGGCATCCCCGGCATCGGGCGCGAAGTGATCCTCGCCGTCGAGCGCAGCGACTTCCCCGTCATCAAGGCGGTCACGGTCTACGTCGCCGCCGCCACGATGGTGTTCAACCTGCTGGCCGACCTGATGTACCAGGCCGTCGATCCGCGCGTGCAGCTCAAATGAATCATCCGGTCACCTCTCCCGGCCTGTGGACGCTGGCCTGGCGCCGCCTGCGCGCCGACCGCGTCGCGATGGCGGCGCTGGCCGTCGTGTGCCTGTACCTGGCGTCCGTCGTGCTGGCGGCGACGGGGCTCGTGGCCGCCGACTGGGAAGACGAAGTCGCCGTCAACTACGCGCCGCCCACGTTCATCGGTCCCGATCCGGCGCTGGCGGCGCTGGCGCAGCCGCAGCGCCCGGTGCCGCCCAACGCGTTCGATCCGCTCGCGGCCGACATCGCCGACCTGCAGGCGCAGCTGGCGCACCGCGGCCATGCCGCGCATGCCGCCAAGCGGACCACGTTGCCGTTCGGCGCCGACAAATGGGGCCACGACATCGTCAAGAAGACGATCAAGGGCGGGCAGACGTCGATCGTCGTCGGCCTCGTCGCCGCGTTCGTCGCCGTGCTGCTCGGCACTCTGTTCGGCGCCTTGTCCGGCTTCTACGGCGGGGTGGTCGACGACCTGTTCAACTGGTTCTACAGCGTGTTCACGTCGATTCCCTCGATCCTCATGATCCTCACCGTGGCCGCCGTGCTGCAGACGAGGGGCGTGCTGACGATCGTGCTGATCCTCGGGCTCACCGGCTGGACCGGGCCGTACCGCCTGATCCGCGCCGAGTACATCAAGCACAAGGCGAGGGAATATGTGATGGCGGCCGATGCGATCGGCGCGTCCGGCTGGCGCAAGATGTTCGTCCACATCTTCCCGAACGTGTCGCACGTGGCGCTCGTGCAGATGTCGATCCTCGTCGTCGGCTTCATCAAGGCCGAAGTGATCCTGTCGTTCCTCGGCTTCGGCGTGCCGGTGGGCGTCGTCTCGTGGGGCAGCATGCTGAACGAGGCGCAGAATGAACTCATCCTCGGCAAATGGTGGCAGCTGGCGGCGGCCGCGAGCGCCATGGCCATCCTGGTGACGGCGTTCTCGCTGTTCGCCGACGCGCTGCGCGATGCGCTGGATCCGAAACTGAAGTGAGATGATGAGCGACACGAACCTCCTCGAAGTCCGCGACCTGCGCGTGTCCTTCAAGACCGACAAGAAGAACACGTTCGAGGCCGTGAAGGGCATCTCGTTCAGCCTGCCGCTCGACGCCACCGTCGCCCTCGTCGGCGAATCGGGCAGCGGCAAGTCGGTCAGCTCGCTCGCCGTGATGGGCCTGCTGCCGGCGGATACCACGATCATCCACCCCGGTTCCTCGGTCCGCTTCGAAGGCCGCGAGCTGCTCGACCTCTCCGTCGGGGAGCGGCGGCGCCTGTGCGGCAAGGACATCGCGATGATCTTCCAGGAACCGATGTCGTCGCTGAACCCCGTGTTCACGGTCGGCTTCCAGATCGGCGAGGTGCTGCGCCTGCACCTCGGCATGGACAAGCGCCAGGCGCGCGCGCGCACGCTCGAACTGCTGGACGAAGTGGGCATTCCCGATCCGGCGCACAAGATCGACGCCTACCCGAGCCAGATGTCGGGCGGCCAGCAGCAGCGCGTGATGATCGCGATGGCCATCGCCTGCGAGCCCAGGCTGCTGATCGCGGACGAGCCGACGACGGCGCTCGACGTGACGATCCAGAAGCAGATCATGGACCTGATCGCGACCCTGCAGAAGCGGCGCCGCATGGCCGTGCTGTTCATCACGCACGACCTGGGCTTAGTGGGTGAGATCGCCGACCGCGTGATCGTCATGCGCCACGGCGAGGTGCGCGAAGAGGGCGACGCCGCGCAGGTGCTGGGCGACCCGCGCGACGCCTACACGCGGGCGCTGCTGCACTGCCGGCCGCCGCTGGATGCGCGGCCCGTGCGGCTGCCCGTCATCGACGACTACATGAGCGGACGCGCGCAGCCGGGCGCCGCGCTGCCGCAGCGCACGCGCGGCTATGCGGCGGACGACGAGAACATCCTCGTGGTGAACGGGCTCGCCAAGAGCTTTTATCTGCGCGAGGGGCTGTTCGGGAAACGCGAATTCAAGGCCGTGAAGGATGTCTCGTTCACGCTCCCGCGCGGCAAGACGCTGGGCGTCGTCGGCGAATCGGGATCGGGCAAGACGACGGTCGGCCTCACGCTGCTGCGCCTGCACCGCGCCACCGGCGGCAGCGCCATGTTCGACGGCCGCGACCTCGTGGCGATGAGCGACGCCGAGTTCCAGGCGTACAAACGGCGCATCCAGATCGTGTTCCAGAATCCGTACGCGTCGCTGAATCCGCGCTTCACCGTCGGCCAGATCCTGCTCGAGCCGATGCGCATCCACCGCATCGGCAGGAACGATGCGGAGCGCACGGCCCACGCGCGCCAGCTGCTCGAGCGCGTCGGGCTCCCGGCGCATGCGTTCGAGCGCTACCCGCACGAATTCTCCGGCGGCCAGCGCCAGCGCATCGCCATCGCGCGCTGCCTGACGATGAAGCCGGAGATCCTCGTGTGCGACGAATCGGTGTCGGCGCTCGACGTGTCGGTGCAGGCCCAGGTCCTGAACCTGCTGCAGGACCTGCAGGACGAGTACAGGATGAGCTACATCTTCATCTCGCACGATCTGTCGGTGGTGAAATACATCTCGGACCGTGTGATGGTGATGCACCACGGCAGCGTGGTCGAAATGGCCGACGCGGACGAGCTCTATCGCAATCCGCAGCATCCCTACACGCAACAACTGCTGGCCGCCATACCGGGGTCAGAGCCCGGATGTTGGAAATTGCCCAAAACCGGGCTCTGACCCCGGCGTTTTCCGCTACCATACGGGGATGACCCAGCTTTCGCACCTGATACACGTCTACGGCGTCCTGATCGTGTTCGGCACCGTCCTGCTCGAACAGATCGGACTGCCGATTCCCGCGTTTCCGGTGCTGATCATCGCCGGCGCGCTGGCCGTCGACGGCAAGGCGAACTGGCCGTTGTATCTGGCGGTGTCGGTGCTGGCCTGCCTGATCAGCGATTACTTCTGGTTCCGCGCCGGACGCCATTACGGCAAGCGCATCCTGCGCCTGCTGTGCAAGATTTCGCTGTCGCCCGACTCCTGCGTCAGCCAGACCGAGGACAATTTCAGCCGCTGGGGCGCGAAATCCCTCGTCGTGGCCAAGTTCGTTCCCGGCTTTAACACGATCGCGCCGCCGCTGGCCGGCGCCATGGGCACGACGACGAACCGCTTCATCTGGCTGTCCATCGCCGGCGGCCTGCTGTGGAGCGGCGTGGGCATGGGCCTCGGCGCCTGGTTCCATGGCAGCGTGGACGACGTCATCGCCTGGTTCGAGACCATGGGCAGCACGGCGTTGATGGTCATCGGCATCCTGCTCGCGCTGTTCGTGTTGTTCAAGTACATCGAGCGCAAGCGCAACCTCGGCGCGGCCGACCTGCCGCGCATCACGATGGACGAACTCAAGGACCTGCTCGAAGCCGGCCACGACCCGCTGATCGTCGATGCGCGCGGCGTCACCGCGCGCCAGCTGGAAGAGGGCATTCCGGGCGCGCTGGTCTATGGCGACGCCGTGCCGGCACGCCTGATGGCGTCGCTCGACAAGGAGCGCCACATCGTCATTTATTGCTCCTGCCCGAACGACGTCACCTCGGCCCAGGTCGCCAAGGAATTCATCAGGAACGGCTTCCACCGTGCGCGCCCCCTGCGCGGCGGCCTGGACGCCTGGAACGATCACTGCGCCGCCGGCCAGGCCGACGCCGAACTCAAGCCCAAGGCCGGCTGAGCGGCCCCGTCCACCGTTCCGCACATTTCGCAAACTTCCACGTTGGTAGCTCGACTACTCGGCAGCCGTGGGGAGTTTTACGCAGATTCCCCCGGATTTGCTGTTCTGTGTACCTAAACTACAATAAAAGCTTGCGCTGCAGCCAAGAAATCCTTAAGCTTGAGGAATCTGTTTCTTAGGCCTGCCATGATCGTTTCGCCCGTTGCCATCGTCGATCCGTCCACCGAACCGCGCCTGGACAGCGCGCGCCACGCGAGCCCGCGCCTGTTGGCCGATATCGGCGGCACCAATGCGCGTTTTGCGCTGGAAACCGGGCCCGGCACGATCGAGTCGATCGAAGTCCTGCCCTGCGCCGCCTACGCGACGCTCGCCGACGCGCTGCGCGCCTACCTGGCATTGCCGGCCGTGGCCGCCGCCAGTGCCGTGCGCCATGCCGCGATCGCCATCGCGAATCCCATCGTCGGCGATGTCGTGCGCATGACCAATCACCACTGGGCGTTTTCGATCGAGGCGCTGCGCCTGGAATGCGGCTTCGCCGAGCTCGCCGTCGTCAACGATTTCTACGCGCTGGCGATGGCGCTGCCGCACCTGGCGAACGCCGAAAAACGGCAAGTGGGCGGCGGCGCGCCGGTGGCCGGCACGCCGATCGGCCTGCTCGGCGCTGGCACGGGCCTGGGTGTGTCCGGCCTCGTTCCCGCGGAGAACCTGCCGGCCGGCGCAAAGCCGAGCTGGACCGCGCTGCGCAGCGAAGGCGGCCATGTGACGTTTGCGCCCGCCAACGAGACCGAAGTCGCGATCCTGCAATTTGCCTGGCGCGAATTCGGGCACGTGTCGGCCGAGCGTTTCCTGTCCGGTGCCGGCCTGGAACTCATTTACCGCGCGCTGGCCCACCACCGGGGCGTCGCGGCCGAGGCGCTGGATGCGCCCGAGATCACGCGCCGCGGCCTGGCCGGCGCATGCGCGCTGTGCGACGAGGTCATCGAGGTCTTCTGCGGCATGCTGGGCACCATCGCGGGGAACCTGGCCGTCACGCTGGGCGCCCAGGGCGGCGTCTACATCGGCGGCGGGATCGTGCCGCGTCTCGGCGAGCGCTTCGCGGCCTCGTGCTTCCGCGCCCGGTTCGAACAGAAAGGCCGCTTCGTCGGCTACCTGGCGCAGGTGCCGACCTATGTGATCACGGCCGAATATCCCGCTTTCGTCGGTGTTTCGGCCATCCTGGCGGACCGGCCCGGCGTGTAATTCCGGCCGCCGCGGCCGCGTTGCGCAGTGCGGGATGCCTTTTCCCGCTTTTATCGGGTACAATGAACGGCAGTTGGAAGAAACGATGTCGTTCGCTTAGCCCAGCGCGCCAGGAGCCTCGCCTCCAGAGCCCAGTCTCCCGATGGTGCCGGCAGCCCCGTTTCTCTTGAAATCAACCGTTTGCGGACCACTTACCGGTGGGCCGCCCCGTGGCAGGGCGCAACCCCCACGGTATCCCGCCCGGTATTCCAAGCCGGGCGATGGAACCCCGTTTCAAAGCGTGAAGTCTCAGCCTGGCGGCCGCGCGGCTGGCAATGTTGGCCGGCGCTCCTGGCCGGCCGCGTTGAACGGGTTATGTTTGATGGTTCTGGCATCCAGAGTTGCACACTCCGCTGACGACATCGTTATGAACACTGATGAGGCCAAGAAGGTCCTCGAGACCGCCTTGCTGTGCGCGCGCGAGCCGATGACGATCCACGCCATGAAGAAACTGTTCGTCGACGCGGACAGCGCCGGCCGCCCCATCGGCGCCGGCGTCGGGTCGGATACGATCAAGATCCTGCTCGAGGAATTGCGCCAGGATTGGCAGGATCGCGGGATCGAGATCGTGAGCCTGGCGTCGGGCTGGCGCTTTCAGAGCCGCCCGGAAATGAAGCCTTACCTGGACCGGATCGCGCCGGAAAAACCGCCGAAATATTCGCGCGCGACGCTGGAAACCCTGGCCATCATCGCCTACCGGCAGCCGGTGACGCGCGGCGACATCGAGGAAATCCGCGGCGTGGCGGTGAATTCGCAGACGATCAAGATGCTGGAAGACCGCGGCTGGATCGATGTGGTGGGCCACCGCGAAGTGCCCGGGCGTCCGGCGCTGCTGGGAACGACGAAGCAGTTCCTCGACGACCTGGGGCTCGCCGCGCTGTCCCAGCTGCCGCCGCTGCAGCAGGTGGCCGATATCGGCGCCGGGCGCAGCCTGGAGGCGCTGGAAGCGGCCCTGCAACAATTTGACGACACTTCACCCGTTGAAGTCCCGATACACGACCAAGCGCTCGCGTCCAACGACTGATCGTCGCGCCAGGTCAGCAAAACCAAGAAACGAATGATGAATCCAACTGACATGAACGAGACGACCCCTGCCGAGGCAGGACTGGAGACGGCCGCGAAGCCGAAGCGTCGCACCGCCAAGCCGAAGGCGGAGGCCGTGGCGCCCGACGCCGTGCAGCCCGAGGCCGAGGCCAAACCGAAGCGCACGCGCAAGACCGCGGCCCAGAAGGCGGCCGAAGCCGCTTCCGCCGCCGACAGCCCGGCCGCCGCCGCGCCTGCAGCCGCCGCGCCTTCCCCCGAACCTGCAGCCGCACCGGTGACGCGCAAGCCGCGCGCCCGCAAGGTCGCTGTCGCCGATGTGGCCCCGGCAGCCGTCGAGCCTGCATCGGCACCCGTCGCCGCCGCACCGGCGCCGATCGCCGCCGCGCCTGCGCCCGCCGAACCCGCGCCCGCCCAGGCAGGCGACGGTGCCGGCAACCAGCGCAAGCCGCGCGGTCCGCGCCAGATGCGCGAGCAGCGCCAGCAGCGCGATGCGCGCCAGCCGGCACGCGCCGAGGAGCAAACCGCCGCCCCGGCCGCCGGCGCGGCCCCCGCCGGCGTCGATGGCGTCCCGGCGGAAACCGGCCGCAACGAGCAGCGCCGCGACCAGCGCGGCGGCAAGCAGCAGAAGAAAGGCCAGCAGGGCCAGCCGCGCGGCCAGCAGGCGCAGGGCCAGAACGGCCCGCAGCAGGCCGGCCAGAACCCGGGCCAGAACCCGGGCCAGAAGCCGCAGCAGGGCAAGAACAAGAACGCCAGGAACAACGCCTCGCCGGGCAAGGGTGGCAAGGGTGGCAAGGGCAATGACGCGGATGCCGTGTTCTCGTTCGTCACGTCGGACGCGTTCGACGCCAACGACGGCGGCCGTGGCCAGCACCAGCCGACCAAGGCCCGCCGCGACCTGACCGCCGAGGACGACGCCCCCAAATTGCACAAGGTGCTGGCCGAAGCCGGCCTGGGTTCGCGCCGCGACATGGAAGAACTGATCATCGCCGGCCGTGTGTCGGTGAACGGCGAGCCGGCCCACATCGGCCAGCGCATCCTGCCGACGGACGCCGTGCGCATCAACGGCAAATTGCTGCAGCGCCGCGTGAACAACAACAAGCCGCCGCGCGTGCTCGTGTATCACAAGCCGGCCGGCGAAATCGTCAGCGCGGACGATCCGGAAGGCCGTCCGTCCGTCTTCGACCGCCTGCCGACCATGAAGACCGGTAAATGGCTGGCCGTGGGCCGCCTCGACTTCAACACCGAGGGCCTGCTGCTGTTCACGAATTCCGGCGACCTGGCGAACCGCCTGATGCACCCGCGTTACAACATCGACCGCGAATACGCCGTGCGCACGCTGGGCGAGCTGGAAGAAGGCATGCGCCAGAAGCTGCTGGCCGGCGTCGAGCTGGACGACGGCACGGCGTCGTTCACCAAGATCGTCGACGGCGGCGGCGAAGGCGTCAATCGCTGGTACCGCGTGGTGATCGGCGAAGGCCGCAACCGCGAGGTGCGCCGCATGTTCGAGGCGGTCGGCCTGACCGTGTCGCGCCTGATCCGTACCCGCTACGGCGCCATGACCCTGCCGTCGGGCCTCAAGCGCGGCCGCTGGGAAGAACTGGAAGAAAACGACGTGCGCCACTTCCTCGACGCCTTCGGCATCGAGAAGAAGGGCAGCAACGGCGCCGGCGCCGGCACCGGTAAAGGCCCCGTCAAGGGCCAGGCCAGGGGTCAGGGGCCGGTCGGCAAGGCGCGCGGCGCCGACGACGCCGACGATCACCGTTCGAACGGCAACCGCATCGATCGCGCCGACGCCAATCGCAACGTCGATCCGTTCGGTCCGCCCGTGGTGCGCGTCGGCACCGGCCGCGAAACCGGCATCCTCGGGAACGGCCGCGCGCCGCAGGGCGGCGGCAATCGAGGCGGCCAGGGCGGCGGCCAGGGCGGCAAGCGTGGCGGCCAGGGCGGCCGCGGCAGCGCCGCCGGTGGACAAGGCGGGCAGGGCGGACAAGGCCGCGCCAGCGCCAAGGGCGCGCGCCTGCGGGACCCGCTGCTGACCTCGTTCGGCTTCCCCGGCAACGGCCTGGCCCGCCGCGGCCAGGGCCCGCGGGTGAGCGACCACGGCATGCCGCGACGCGGCCGCCGCGGTTGATCGGTCGCCCCGGGACGGCGCGCCAAGCCCGTCCCGGCAAGGTCATGCCGCGCGAAAATGGAGCGTCCGCAGCGCTGCCCGGATCAAAAGAGTAGACTGTTGCATAGCTGTTCATTTTGCAGTGCGGCGATTGCGGCCAAACCTGTATCGGGTTATAATTCGCAGCCTAACCCGAGTGCTTCCCAATATTGTTTTGGCGAACAAGCTCCAGTTGGGAATACAAAAGATGGGCAGTTGCCCATTTTTTTTTTGTTGAAACGTTTTAAGGGTCCGGCACCGGACCGTGGAGAAACTTGTGCAGTTGTTTGATTTGATCGCCACGACAGTCAGCGGACTGGGCTACGAACTCGTCGATATCGAACGGGCGGAGCGAGGCATCCTGCGCGTGTTTATCGACTTCCCGGCGGCAGTGGCGGACGAAAAGGGACCGATCTCGGTCGAGGATTGCGCCACGGTGAGCCACCAGTTGTCGCACGTGTTGACGGTCGAAAACGTCGACTACGAGCGCCTGGAAGTGTCGTCGCCCGGACTGGATCGTCCGGTGCGCACCCTGGCCGACTTCGAACGCTTTGCCGGCAGCGAATGCACGGTCAAGCTGCGCGTCGCGATGCCGGGCAGCGCGAACCGCAAGACCTACACGGGCATCCTGCATGCCCCGCAAGGCGAGACGATCGGGTTGGAATTTGAAAGCAAGGACGGTCCGGCGATGCTGGAATTTACGCTGGCCGAACTGGACAAGGCACGCCTTGTGCCAAAGGTGGATTTTAGGAGTCGCAAAGCATGAGTCGCGAAATTTTGTTACTGGTTGATGCGCTCGCGCGCGAAAAGAACGTCGATAAGGAAGTGGTCTTCGGGGCGCTTGAGTTCGCCCTGGCGCAAGCTACGAAAAAGCGCTACGAAGGCGAGGTCGACATTCGCGTGTCCATCGACCGTGACACTGGCGAATTCGAAACCTTCCGCCGCTGGCACGTCGTGCCCGACGAAGCGGGCCTGCAACTGCCCGACCAGGAAATCCTGCACTTCGAAGCGAAGGAGCAGATTCCGGACATCGAGGTCGACGAATACATCGAAGAGCCGATCGAGTCGGTCGAGTTCGGCCGCCGCTTCGCCCAGGATACCAAGCAGGTCGTGCTGCAGCGCGTCCGCGACGCCGAGCGCGAGCAGATCCTGCAAGACTTCCTGGAACGCGGCGACGCGCTCGTCACCGGCACCATCAAGCGCATGGAGCGCGGCGATGCGATCGTCGAGTCGGGCAAGATCGAAGCACGCCTGCCGCGCGACCAGATGATCCCGAAGGAAAACCTGCGCATCGGCGACCGCGTCCGTGCCTACATCCTGCGCGTGGACCGCAATATGCGCGGGCCGCAGGTGATCCTGTCGCGCACGGCACCGGAATTCATCATGAAGCTGTTCGAGCTCGAAGTGCCCGAGATCGAGCAGGGTCTCCTGCAGATCAAGTCGGCCGCCCGCGATCCGGGCGTGCGCGCGAAGATCGCTGTCTTTACGACGGACAAGCGCATCGATCCGATCGGCACCTGCGTCGGCATGCGCGGTTCGCGCGTGCAGGCCGTGACCGGCGAGCTGGGCGGCGAGCGCGTGGACATCGTGCTGTGGTCGGAAGATCCGGCCCAGTTCGTGATCGGCGCGCTGGCTCCGGCCAACGTGTCGTCGATCATGGTGGATGAAGAGAAGCACGCGATGGACGTCGTCGTCGACGAGGAAAACCTGGCGATCGCGATCGGCCGTTCGGGCCAGAACGTACGCCTGGCGTCCGAGCTGACCGGCTGGAAGATCAACATCATGACGGCCGAGGAATCGGCCAACAAGGCTGCCCAGGAAACCGCTGCCGTGCGCACGCTGTTCATGGAAAAGCTGGATGTGGACGAAGAAGTGGCGGGCATCCTGGTCGAAGAAGGTTTTTCGAGCCTTGAAGAAGTCGCATACGTGCCCATCTCCGAAATGCTGGAGATCGAATCGTTCGACGAAGACACCGTCAACGAACTGCGTACCCGTGCACGCGACGCGCTGGTCACCGAGGCGATCGCTTCCGAAGAAGGTCTCGAGGGTATGGACGAGGCGCTGGTCAACCTGGAAGGGATGGACCGCACCACCGCCGGCAAGCTGGGTCTGGCCGGCATCAAGACCCTGGAGCAATTCGCGGGACTGGCTTACGACGAGTTCAGCGCCATCCTGGCGCTGCCGACCGAGCGTGCCCGTGAACTGATCAAGAATGAATTTAATGATGTGACCGACGATGAGATGAAACTGGTCGACGCCAAGTACGACGACCGGGCCAAGGCCCTGCAGGCGAAAGCCTGGAGCCAGGTTGAAACGGCCAAGGCATAAATGAAGTGCACAGACCGGAGCGCATGCGCCGGTCTTCGTGCTTTATTAAGCAAGAAAATTTCTTTATCATCTCGCGACACATAGAAAAGAGGACTGAATGGCGAGTAACAACGTAGCCCAATTTGCCACCGAACTGAAGATGCCTGCAGATTTGCTGCTGACGCAGCTGCGTTCTGCCGGCGTCGATAAAAGTTCGACGTCAGATCCCTTGTCCAAGGATGATAAGGATAAGCTGCTGAACCATCTGCGCCGTACCCACGGTGCCGCCGAATCGGGCGAAAAGAAGAAGATCACGGTGACCCGCAAGGAAACCTCCGAGATCAAGCAGGCTGACGCGAGTGGTAAATCGCGCACGATCCAGGTCGAAGTGCGTAAGAAGCGCACCTTCGTGCAGCGTGACGACCTCGTCACGCCGAAAGCGGCCGCCCAGGAGGCACCGGTCGTCGACGCCGCCGAGCAGGCACGTCGCGAAGAGGACGCGCGCCGCCAGGCCGAACTGATCGCGCGCCAGGAAGCGGAACTGCGCGAGAAGCAGGACCGCCTGGCCAAGCTCGAATCCGAGAAGGCCGCGCAGGCCAAGGCGGCCGAGGAACAGGCCAAGCGCGATGCCGAAGAGCGCGCCAAGCGTGAAGCGGCCGAAGCCGCCGAAGCGGCAGCCGACAAGGCGGCTGCGGCCGCCCAGGCATCGGCCGGCGCCGCCGGCGCCGCCGAGGACGCAAAGCGTGCCGCGGCCGACGAAGCCAAGAAGGCAGCTGCCGAGGAATCCAAGCGCAAGGCCGAAGAGGCCGCCAAGGAAGCCGCCGAACGCGCCGCCGCCACCGCGCGGGCGCGCAAGGCGGTCGCCGACGAAGTGGCGCAGATCAAGGCCATGATGGCCCAGCCGCGCCGCGTGATCAAGGCGCCGGAACCGGCACCGGCCAAGCCGAAGGCGGCCGAGCCGAGCACCCTGCACAAGCCGGCGACGACGGCGAAACCTGCCGACGCCAAGCCGGCCGACGCCGGTGCACGCGCCAAGCCGGGCGACAAGAAATCGATCAAGTCGGCCAATGTGGCCTCGACCTGGTCGGACGACAAGAAGCGCGGCGGTCCGAGCAGCGGCACGAAGGGTCGCGGCAACGCGGCGCCGACCGGCCGTGACGGCTGGCGTGCGGGCGGCGGCCGTGGCGGCCGTCGTGGCGGTCACGACGATCGCGAATCGAACTTCCAGGCGCCGACCGAAGCCATCGTGCGCGACGTGCACGTGCCGGAAACCATCACCGTGGCCGAACTGGCGCACAAGATGGCCGTCAAGGCATCGGAAGTCATCAAGCAGCTGATGAAGCTGGGCCAGATGTGCACCATCAACCAGGTGCTGGACCAGGAAACCGCGATGATCGTGGTGGAAGAAATGGGCCACAAGGCCTTTGCCGCCGCCGAGGACGATCCGGAAGCGCTGCTGGCCGACCACGGCGAGCACCACGAGTTCGAGGCCAAGCCGCGTGCACCGGTCGTGACTGTCATGGGCCACGTCGACCACGGTAAAACGTCGCTGCTGGACTACATCCGCCGCGCCAAGGTTGCTGCGGGCGAAGCCGGCGGCATTACGCAGCACATCGGTGCTTACCACGTGGACACCCCGCGCGGCATGGTCACCTTCCTGGATACCCCGGGCCACGAGGCGTTCACCGCCATGCGTGCCCGCGGTGCCAAGGCGACCGACATCGTCATCCTCGTGGTGGCGGCCGACGACGGCGTGATGCCGCAGACCAAGGAAGCAATCGCTCACGCGAAAGCGGCCGGCGTTCCCCTGGTCGTGGCGATCAACAAGATCGACAAGCAGGGCGCGAATGCAGACCGTGTGACCCAGGAACTGGTGGCTGAAGGCGTCGTGCCGGAAGAATACGGTGGCGAGTCGCCGTTCGTCCAGGTGTCGGCGAAAACCGGCCAGGGCATCGACGACCTGCTGGAAAACGTGCTGCTGCAGGCCGAAGTGCTGGAACTGAAGGCGCCGGTGGAATCGCTGGCCCGTGGCCTGGTGGTCGAAGCCCGCCTGGACAAGGGCCGCGGCCCGGTCGCCACTATCCTGGTGCAGTCGGGTACGCTGAAGCGCGGCGACGTCGTGCTGGCGGGATCGTCCTTCGGCCGCGTCCGTGCGATGCTGGACGAGAACGGCAAGTCGGTGACCGAAGCCGGTCCGTCCTTCCCGGTCGAGATCCAGGGCCTGACGGAAGTGCCGAGCGCCGGCGAAGAAGTCATGGTCATGGCCGATGAGCGCAAGGCGCGCGAAATCGCCCTGTTCCGTCAAGGTAAATTCCGCGACGTGAAACTGGCCAAGCAGCAGGCAGCGAAGCTGGAAAACATTCTCGACCAGATGGGCGAAGGCGAAGTCAAGAACCTGCCGCTCATCGTCAAGACGGACGTGCAGGGTTCGCAGGAAGCGCTGGTCGGTTCGCTGCAGAAGCTGTCGACGTCGGAAGTGCGTGTGCAGATCGTGCACGCGGCCGTCGGCGGCATCACCGAGTCGGACGTCAATCTGGCGACCGCGTCCAAGGCAGTCATCATCGGCTTCAACGCCCGTGCCGACGCCCAGGCGCGCAAGCTGGCCGAGACCAACGGCGTCGACATCCGTTACTACAGCATCATTTACGATGCGATCGACGAGATCAAGACGGCACTGTCGGGCATGCTGGCACCGGAAAAGCGCGAGCACGTCACCGGCCAGGTGGAAATCCGCCAGGTCATCCTCGTGTCGAAAGTCGGCGCGATCGCGGGCTGCCTCGTCACGGACGGCGTCGTCAAGCGTACCTCGTCGGTCCGCCTGCTGCGCAACAACATCGTCGTGTGGACGGGCGAGATCGACTCGCTCAAGCGCTTCAAGGACGACGTCAAGGAAGTGCGTGCCGGTCTCGAGTGCGGTCTGTCGCTGAAGAACTACAACGACATCCAGGTCGGCGACGTCCTGGAAGTGTTCGAAGTTCAGGAAGTGGCGCGTACGCTGTAATCACGGCCGATCGAACGATTGGAGTACCATTTGGGGCCAGGAGCTCGCGCCTTGCGGCGCGGGGCGACTGGCCCCAAGTTTTTTGGCGAACTTTCGACGAACAACTGAAACGTCGTCCCCGCGAAGGCGGGGACCCAAGTTTGCGTGCATGTCGGCAGGTTTTAAGCCGGTGGCGGCGCGAACAAATTAGGTTCCCGCCTGCGCGGGAACGACGATGCAAGTTGTGCCGTATCGTGCAAGTAGCGCCGCATCGTGCAAATAGCGTCGGTGTTGTAGGTAGCGCCGCATCCTGTACGTCGCGCCGCATCGCATCAGAACGAAAACACACAGCAGTAAAAGAACATGGCAAAACACAGCAAAAGCATTCCCCAGCGCGGCTTGCGCGTTGCCGACCAGATCCAGAAAGACCTGTCGGAACTGATCGCCTTCGAACTCAAGGACCCGCGCGTCGGCATGGTCACCATCAGCGAAGTCAAGCTGACCCCGGACTACGCGCACGCGAAGGTGTATTTCACGCTGCTCAAGGACAGTCCGGAAGAGATCAAGCAGACGCTGGAAGGGCTGACGAAGGCGTCCGGCTACCTGCGCAACCTGCTCGGCAAGCGCCTGCACATCCACACGCTGCCGCAGCTGCATTTCCTGCACGACATCTCGACCAGCCGCGGCCTCGCGATGTCGGCCCTGATCGACCAGGCCAATGCCACGCGCGCCAAGGACGATGATGTGGGCGACGCCGGCCACACCGAAACCGGTCGTGAGGTCGAAGGCACGCACACTGAAGAAGATTCGGATTCCGAGTGAACGCACGGCCCCCGAAAAAGCCCCGCGATCTCGTCGACGGGGTGCTGCTCATCGACAAGCCCGTCGGCCTGTCGTCGAACGATGCGCTGATCAAGGCCAAGCGCGTCGTCAATGCGAAGAAGGCTGGCCACACCGGCACGCTGGACCCGTTCGCCACCGGCCTGCTGCCGCTGTGCTTCGGCGAGGCGACCAAGTTTTCGCAAGACCTGCTGGAAGCCGACAAGACGTATGAGGCCGTCGTCCACCTGGGCATCACGACGACGACCGGCGATACCGAAGGCGACGTCGTCGAGACGCGCCCCGTCGACGTGACGGTCGAACAGATCGAAGCGGCGCTGGCGCGCTTCCGCGGCCCGATCATGCAGGTGCCGCCCATGTATTCGGCGCTCAAGCGCGACGGCAAGGCGTTGTACGAGTACGCGCGCGAAGGCATCGTGCTGGAGCGCGACGCCCGTCCCGTGACGATCCACGAGCTCGCGATGCTGGCGTACGACGCGCCGATGCTGACCATCCGCGTCACCTGCAGCAAGGGCACGTACGTGCGCGTGCTGGGCGAGGACATCGGCGCCGCGCTCGGCTGCGGCGCGCACCTGAACGCGCTGCGCCGCATCCAGGTAGGCGCGCTGACCGTCGCCGGCATGGTGACCCTGGAACAGTTGCAGGCGCACGACAATCCGCTGTCGCTGCTGGCCCCGGTCGATGCGCTGCTGTCGAGCTTCCCGCCCGTCGAGCTGACGCCCGAGCTGGCCGCGCGCTTCCTCAACGGCCAGCGACTGGCGCTGAACCGCGAGCCGGTCGCGTTACCGGAGACGCAGGGCAGGGTGCGCGTGTATCACGACGGCAAGCTGCTGGGCACGGCCATCCTGCAGGAGTATGGCGTGCTGGCGCCGGAACGGCTGATCGCGCGGCCGCAGGCTTGAAAACGGCGGCACCGCGCGCACATGGGGCCCGTCCCCACGTCATCGCCATTCAATATTTCGCCGGTATGCTCGGCTTTCTCCCCCGCTGCGACGCGGCAGGGGCCGCAAGCATGCTATACTAGTGGGTTCTCGGAATCGAAAGCTTCGTGCTCATCCGTCCATCACGCAACAATTACTGTTGAAAAACGCATATGTCTAACACCAAACGCGCGATTCGTAATATCGCAATCATCGCCCACGTTGACCACGGCAAGACCACTCTCGTGGACCAGCTGCTGCGTCAATCGGGCACTTTCCGCGAAAACCAGCAGGTGGACACCCGCGTGATGGACTCGAACGATCTCGAGAAGGAACGCGGCATTACCATTCTGTCGAAGAACTGCGCCGTCGAGTACGAAGGCACGCACATCAACATCGTCGACACCCCGGGCCACGCCGACTTCGGCGGTGAGGTCGAGCGCGTGCTGTCGATGGTCGATTCCGTGCTGCTGCTGATCGACGCCCAGGAAGGTCCGATGCCGCAGACCCGCTTCGTGACCCGCAAGGCGCTCGCGCTGGGCCTGAAGCCGATCGTCGTCGTCAACAAGATCGACCGTCCGGGCGCACGCGCCGACTGGGCGATCAACCAGACGTTCGAACTGTTCGACAAACTGGGCGCGACCGACGAGCAGCTGGACTTCCCGATCGTCTACGCGTCGGGCCTGAACGGCTACGCCGGCCTGGACGAAAGCGTGCGCGACGGCGACATGAAGCCGCTGTTCGACGCCATCCTGAAATACGTGCCGGTGCGCGACGACAATCCGGACGGCCCGCTGCAGATGCAGGTCACGTCGCTCGATTACTCGTCGTACGTGGGCAAGATCGGCATCGGCCGCATCAGCCGCGGCCGCATCAAGGCCGGCCAGGACGTCGTCGTGATGAACGGCCCGGACTCGACCCCGATCAAGGGCCGCATCAACCAGGTGCTGAATTTCAAGGGCCTGGAGCGCGTGCTGGTCGATGAGGCGGTTGCCGGCGACATCGTGCTGATCAACGGTATCGAAGACATCGGCATCGGCTCGACCGTCTGCGCCGTGGACACCCCGGAAGCGCTGCCGATGCTGACCGTCGACGAGCCGACCCTGACGATGAACTTCATGGTCAACAATTCGCCGCTGGCCGGCCGCGAAGGCAAGTTCGTCACCAGCCGCCAGCTGCGCGAACGTCTCGAGCGCGAACTGAAGGCAAACGTCGCCCTGCGCGTGCTGCCGACGCCGGACGACACCGTGTTCGAAGTGTCGGGCCGCGGCGAGCTGCACCTGACCATCCTGCTGGAAAACATGCGCCGCGAAGGTTTCGAGCTGGCCGTGTCGCGTCCGCGCGTCGTGTACAAGGAAATCGACGGCGTCAAGTGCGAGCCGTACGAGAACCTGACCGTCGACGTGGAAGAAGTCAACCAGGGCGGCGTGATGGAAGAGCTGGGCCGCCGCCGTGGCGACCTGCAGAACATGGAATCGGACGGCAAAGGCCGCGTGCGCCTCGAATACCGCATCCCGGCCCGTGGCCTGATCGGTTTCCAGGGCGACTTCATGACGCTGACCCGCGGCACCGGCCTGATGAGCCACGTGTTCGACGCCTATGCGCCGGTGGACAACACCAAGGGCGAACTGGCCGGCCGTCGCAACGGCGTGCTGATCTCGCAGGATGACGGCGCCGCCGTCGCCTACGCGATCTGGAAGCTGCAGGACCGCGGCCGCATGTTCGTCGAGCACAACACGCCGGTGTACGAAGGCATGATCATCGGCATCCACTCGCGCGACAACGACCTCGTCGTCAACCCGATCAAGGGCAAGCAGCTGACCAACGTGCGCTCGTCGGGTACCGACGAAGCCGTGCGCCTGGTGCCGCCGATCCAGATGTCGCTGGAATACGCCGTCGAGTTCATCGAGGACGACGAACTGGTCGAGATCACGCCGAAGAGCATCCGCCTGCGCAAGCGCTTCCTCAAGGAACACGAGCGCAAGAAGGCCAGCCGCGAAGCCGCGTAATCGAGCTTTGCGCCGCACCACAAAGACCCGCTGCTTGCAGCGGGTTTTTTTATGCCCATGCGCAGGATCGCGTCAAAGGCTGGCTCGTCAAGCCATCGATTTGGCTCCGTGGACATGGCCGCCGGACTGCTTTTAGCAAACGGAAAGTATTAGCATTGTTTCCACTTAATTGATACCCGATTAAGTTCGCGTTCCGCCACTCAAACAATACTGGAGACTCCATGAAACTGCTGAAACAACTGGCCGTCGTTGCCGCCCTGTCCTCGATCGCTTCGTACGCATCGGCCCTGACCCCGATCGCCGATGCCGATCTGTCCAAGGTGTCCGGCCGTGACGGTGTGTCGATCGCCGCCGACCTGCATGTGAACATCGGCTCCTTCGTCTACACGGACACCGACACGACCGGCGGCTCGGTGAGCTTCAACAACATCAAGATCAGCGGTGCGATCGCCGCCACGATCGACATCGTCAACAACGCCACGTTCCAGGGCGAAGTCAGCGCCTACAACGCCGACGGCAGCGTCAATGCCAACACGACCCTGGGCGTGATCTCGCCGCTGGCCGTACCCGGCGCCAGCGCAGGCCTGGCCGCCTTCCAGCCGACCGGCGACGTCGTCAAGATCGCCATCCCGCAAGTCGACACCGTGAAGAACCTGAGCATGTCGGTCGACTCGATCAAGATGGGCAACTCGACCGCTTCCTACGGTTCGTTCGCCGTCAACGACATCAAGCTGCAAGGCACCACCGTCTACATCTGGGCACACTGATCGCGTTCGGGCGCGCTCCAGAACGCACGCCCGGATGTGTCAAACGACTGGCTCAGGAATCCATCGATTTGGCTTCCTGAGCAAGGACAAAAGGATGTGGTTATTGAATCGGAAGTAATAACATTGTTTCCACTTAATTGACTTCCAATAAAGAGATTTCAGTTAAGCCAAGCAGTCCGACGCTGCCGTCCCGATTGGCCACAAGCCGCAGAGGAACCGAAGCGGACGCGCGGGCAAGCCCGAAAAGATTCTCGTCGATCACAATAACACTGGAGATACCATGAAACTGCTGAAACAACTGACCGTCGTCGCTGCCCTGTCCTCGATCGCTTCGTACGCATCGGCCCTGACCCCGATCGCCGATGCCGACCTGTCCAAGGTCTCGGGCCGTGACGGTGTGTCGATCGCCGCTGACCTGCATGTGAACATCGGTTCCTTCGTCTACACGGATACCGATACCGCAGGTGGTTCGGTGAGCTTCAACAACATCAAGATCACCGGTGCAATCGCCGCCACCATCGACATCATCAACAACGCCACGTTCCAGACCGAAGCCAGCGCGGCATCGGGCGCATCGAGCGTGCTGGGCGTGAGCGGCGGCGCAGGCCTGGCGGCCTTCATGCCGGCTGGCGACGTCGTCAAGATCGCCATCCCGCAAGTCGATACCGTCAAGAACCTGAGCATGTCGGTCGACTCGATCAAGATGGGCAACTCGACCGCTTCGTACGGTTCGTTCGCCGCCAACGACATCAAGCTGCAAGGCACCACCGTCTACATCTGGGCGCACTAAGCATCACGGGTTGGGTGATGGACGGCCCGCGGGCTTGCCCCGGGCCGTTTTTTTGACCTCGCGTCGTTGCTCTTCGTTTTTCGGGTTCAAACATGCGCATGTTGCTCGCCGCGTCCCTCCTCGCGCTCTCGCTGTTGCCCTGCGCGGCATCGGCCCAGATGCGTCCGATGTCCGACAACGAACTGTCCCGGGTCAGTGGCCAGGGCCTGTTCACGGTCAGCAATTCCAGCTACAACGGTTTCGATTTCACCCGCATCGCCCTCGATGCCGACGTCACCCTGAACGCCAACCTGGCCAATATGCGCCTGGGCGAATACACCTACGCGCCGCGCAACGGCACCGGCGCCGACCTCGACATCAGCGCACTGCAATTCGGCCGCACCGACGCCAGCGCCGCCCAGCGCCTCGTGCAGATCACCAATCCCTATTTCGAATTCGTCTACAAGAACACCGGCGTCGACAGCCAGCGCGAGATCGTCGGCATGCGCCTCGGCTTCGACGGCATTGCCGGCGACATCGGCACGAAGATCGCCACGCTGTCCGGCTCGATGCGCATCGACGCGGGCGCGGCCGGCATCGTCGACAGCATGAACGACGCCGGCGGCGGCAAGCGCTGGGACGGCACGTGCACCGGCTGCACGCCGCTGTCCAGCGTGGGCGGCGTCACGGCCGGCGACGCCAACGGCCCGAGCCGCGATTTCTGGATCTCGATCCTCAAGACGCCCGTGCAATTCCAGGCCGCGTCCGGCATGCCCGCGCTGACGGAAGCACAGGCCGGCATCTGGCTGAACTGGCGCGACAAGCTGACCGCGCTGAACCTCACCGGCACCGTGCCGGTCAATAACGCGGCGGGGCATTGATGCTGACGCGCGCCGCGGCCACCGTCCTGTTCTGCGCGCCGGCAATCGCTTTCGCACTCGAGCCGCTGCCGGACAGCGCGCTCGCCAGGGTCGCGGGGCGCGACGGCATGAGTTTCAACCTGTCGAATTTCGCCATGGCGGGCAACGCCGAGCTGCGCTACACCACGCCCGGCGGCGACAGCCTCGGCATCGGCAACCTGGCCGCGTCGCGCTCCGACAACACCGACGCGCCGTTCGCCGACCCGTACCGCCTCGACGTGGTCCCGGGCGGTCCTGGCCGCGCCGACATGATCAACATCGCCTTCCCGCAAAACACGGCCGGCCGCGAAGTCTGGCAGATCGCCTACGACTTCGGCGTCAACGCCGGCGGCTTCGACGTCAAGAACGGCAGCGTGATCCTGAAGGACCTCGTGTACTACGGCGGCGGCCTGCAGTGGACGACCCCGGTCGCCGGCGACGGCCTCGCGTTCGGTCTCTCCACGCGCCTCGAACTGGGCAGCCTGACCCTGGCACCGAACGGGCGCGACGCCACCAGCGAAGCGATGGTGCTGTCCAACGTGAAGATCGGCGCGGCCACGGCGGACGGTTCCGCGCCGACGGCGCCGTGGCAGATCGCGGATGCGACGAACCAGGCCGGCATCTTCAACGCACGCACGGATGCGGCGGGCAATGCGAGCCTGCACATCGGCATCGGCTGGCCCGACGCCGGCCAGGCGGCGCCCAGCGGCACGCTGCAGATCGGGAACATCAGCTTCCGCAGCGACGCGGGCGCGAGCATGGACCTGGGCAGTTCGCGCATCGGGTCCATCCAGTTGCAGTACCTCGACGTCAAGTTCCGCCAGTGAGTACGCGCCTGCGCCTCCTCGCCATCCTGGCGCCCGCCTTGTTGTGCCGGGCGGCGTGGGCGGGGCCGCAGCCGCTCGCCGACGACGAACTGGCCCAGGTGCGCGGCGCCGACGGCATCAGCTTCGCCGTGCGCCTGCAATTGAACCGGCCCGGCGACGGCACCACGAGCGACAGCCGCCTGACCATCGGCCAGGTGGTCGACGGACGGACGACGTACACGGTGCTGAAGAATGTCGGCGGCGTGATCCAGATGGTGGGCCTGAACATCAGCCCGCAGACGGCCGCCGACGGCACGAACTACCTGGCGCTGACCCTGCCGGCGTACACGCGCTTCACGGATACCGGCTTCGAATCGCTCAGCGTGCAGGCCGATCCGCGCGCGCCCGTGACGCAGAGCCTGGGGCAGGTCACCCTGAACGGCGAACTGCAGATGCAGGGCCAGCTGCGCCTGTGGTCCCATTGACGGCGGCCTGGCCATGGGCGTTGATGCGGTCCTGCTGGAACTCGCCGGGCGCCTTGCCGAACCAGCGCAGGCAGGCGCGGTGGAAGGCGCTGGGATCGGCGAAACCCAGCTTGTAGCTGAGGTTCTTGACGCTGATGCGGTCGCTACCCAGGTATTGCTGGGCGATCGTGCGCCGCACTTCGTCGACGAGGGTCGAGAAATCGGTGCCTTCGTCGGCCAGGCGGCGTTGCAGGGTGCGCTCGCTGATCGCGAGGCGCCGTGCGACGGCATCGCGCAGCGCGCCGCCCTGGTCGATCATCGCGGGCAGCAGCTCGCGCACGCGCGCGGCCACGCTCGTGCGTTCGGCCTGCGCGAGGCGTTCGTCGAGCAGGCGGAACAGGCCTTCGGCCGCGAGCGGGTTCGCGGTGGGAATCGGCGCCGTGATGTCCGCGCCCCCGAATTCGAGCGCGTTGGCGGGCGCGCCGAAGCGCACCGGACAGCCGAACCAGCGCGCGTAGGGCGTCGTGTCGACGGGGGCCGGATAGGCGTATTCGACGAGGGCCGGCCTGAGGTCGGGCCGGCTGCCGACGAAGCGCATCGTCGCCAGCAGCAGGTTCCAGGTGAAGTCGTAGCGCGCCTGCGGCACCTGGCGCGCGCCGCCGACGAGGTTCAGGCCCACGCGCACCCGGTCCGCCTTCGGCTCGATGGTGGCGCGCACGACGGGCGACACGAGCGGCATGTAGCGCGTCAGGCTGTCCGCGGCCTGGCGCAGCGTGGGGGACGCGAGCATCAGGTGGCCCAGCACGCCGAGCCAGCTGAGCGGGTCGGGGGCGAACACGCGAAAGCCGATCAGCGCATCGCCGCTGGCGGCCGCGAGGCCTTCCCAGAGCGTGCTGAACTGGTCGGACAACGCGAGCAGATCGGCCGCCCGCTCGCCTTGCGCGCCGTGCTCGAACCATTCGAGGCCGGCCTTGGCGAACAGGGCTTCGACGTCCATGCCCTCGGCGCCGAGGCAGGCCTTGATGCGTTGCACCACGTCCGTGGCGGACAGGTACTTCACGCTGGCGACCGCGTACGTGCGGACGCGTCCTGCGCTGGTCTCATGCTTGGTCTCCTTACTCATTGAGTGGCCGCGGGTTCTTTTGTGTCTTTTGGTTCTTTTGCCCGGGTGCCGTTTTTTATTATGTGTGCATGCGAAAACTCAATGCTTCGGAAAATGATCCCATCTTTATCAAAAATTGCTCATTTTCGATAGGCAAGTTTTTTTATTTGATGCAACGCAAACCGGCGCGTTTTCCGCCGGCGGCGCAAGCGTTCAGGCACGCGCCTGCTGGCGCGCACGAGCGGGCGTGATGCCGTACGCGGCCGCGAAACAGGCCGTCATATGGCTCTGGCTGTTGAAGCCGCATTGCGCCGCAACACGGGCGATGGAGAAGCTGGTGCGGGTCAGTAATTCATGCACCCGTTCGAGGCGTAAACGCAACACATAGCGGTGCGGGGTCATGCCCATCGCTTCCTGGAAGATGCGGCGGAAGTGCGATTCCGACACGCCGGCGCGCTCGGCCAGTTCGGCGTTCGACAGTTCGCTCGACAGATTCTGGCCGATCCATTCCAGCACGCCCTGCAGGCGGCCGAGCTGGAGGGCGTCCGGCGGCAGGTGCCGGCCCGTCTTGCCTTCCAGTACGCGGCAGGCCTGCTCGACCATCAGCGCCGAGGCGCGCTCGACGAAACCCGCGTTCGGCGTGCTGCTGCGGGCGATTTCCGCCAGCACCTGCTGGGCGGACGCGTGCACGAGCGGGTCGGAAAAGGTGGGCGACTTGGCGCGCGCGGCCAGCAGGCGCTGCAACTGGCGCACCATGTCGTGGTTCGGATCGAGAAAGTGGAACATGGCCATGTCGATGGCGCCGAAGAACGTCCAGCGGCTGGCGAAGCCGGGCTGGAACACGGTCGCGGCGCCGGCCAGGAAGTCGAACGAACGGCCCGGGTTGCGCCCGGCTGTTGCGCGCGCGCCACCCATGTGGCAGGCCAGCACCATCGAATCGAGCGGCGGGACCTCGCACCCGCCCAGCTGGAAGATGTAGCGTTCGGCCCGCATCGGCACGCCGCCGATCTCGACGCTGATCACCGGCTCCCCCAATGCATTGCTGATCCTGTCCCAAGTATGCACGGTGCCCCAATCTGAATGAGCGGTTTTTTATAAAAACGATAGCGTTTTATAACATCGGCAAGCCTTGCCTGCATCCAAAATATAGAAAAACTGCAATAAACGTGGCCAAAACGCCACGTCGACATTGCATGAAATCCAGGCATCCGCACGCCACGCATGCGCACGGAGCAGGGCCACAAGGGGCTGCATGAAGCGCCCCAGGGAGACACCATGTTCACATTCCTGCTGGGGATCCTCGCGGTCCTCGTGGGCGGGGCCGGCGTGCTTGCCAAGCACGAGGCGCAGGACCGTCCGCTCGACCGTTTCGACCTGCCGACGACCATGTCCGTGGCCGCCGCCGGCGTGCCGAACGTGGCGATCGAGCCGTTCTCCGAACTCAAGTTCAAGAACATCGTCCACCAGGCCTACGACTACAGCTGCGGCTCGGCGGCACTCGTCACCATCCTCAAGTACCACCTGGGTCTCGACGTCACCGAGCAGCAGTCGATGGAAGGCATGATGGCCTTCGGCGAGAAGGACAAGATCATCGAGCGGCGCGGCTTTTCGCTGCTCGACATGAAGCGCTACCTCGCCTCGATCCACGTCCAGAGCGCGGGCTTCCACGCCGAGATGTCGGACCTGCTCACCCTCGATTCGCCCGGCATCGTGCCGATCGACTACGCCGGCTTCAAGCACTTCGTCGTGCTGCGCGGCGTGCGCGGCGGTCTCGTGTTCCTGGCCGATCCATCGGCCGGCAACATCACGTTCTCGGTCGAGGAATTCGCCACCCTGTGGGACCGCAACACGCTGTTCATCGCCTATCCGCCGAAGGGTCATCCGGCCGTCGCCAAGCTGGCACTGGCCGACAACGAACTGGGCGTGGTCGACATGGACCGCATCCGCGACCGCGGCCTGCAGCGACCCATCGACACGCAGTTGGCGAACGAGCGCCTGCTGAACGGTTTCGGCGGGATCTCGATCCGCAAACAATAGACCCACCACGAAGGACCACCATGAAGATTTCCACGATGCTCGTGCCGGCGCTGGCTTGCGCCGGCCTGTGCGCCCAGTTGCCTGCACTGGCGCAGGATACGGCGAGCGCCTCCACGCTGAATGCCGCCACGGCCGGCACGCCGCCCGCCGACGCGCAGCCCGCCTCCGCCGACGCGGTGCGGAATGCGCTGGCGAAGAAGGAGGGCGATGCCGACAACGCGACGCTGCTGAAGGAAACGCTGACCGCCGTCGACAAGCAGTACTCGCTGATCCGCAAGGGCAAGGTGCAGCTGAACTATGAGCTGGGCTACACCTACATCGGCCAGGAAAAGATCAACACCGACCTGTCGTCCGGCACCGCCACGCTGTTCTCGATCGAGAACACGAACTCGCACACGATCACCAACACGATCATGGCGGACTACGGCGTGCGCAACAACCTGACGGCGAACGTCACCGTGCCCATGATCAGCCGCTACTCCGATTCCGCCGGCTTCTCGGGTGTCTCGCACACGATCGGCGACCTGGGCCTGGGCGTGCGCTGGCAGCCGCAGGAAGTCAAGCGCGACGAGGTCGCGTACACGATCACGGCCGGCGCGCGCCTGGCGACGGGCACGAGTCCGTACAAGGTCGACGTGAACAAGGGCGTGGCCACCGGCTCCGGCGTCAACAGCTTCAACCTCGGCGCCAACATGACGCGCATCGTCGACCCGGTCGCGCTGTTCGGCTCCTTCAACGTCGGCTACAGCCTGACGGCCAAGCACCTGAGCCAGCAGCTGTACGGCGCCACGCTGCGCCAGGTGAAGCCCGGCGCCAGCTTCGGCTTCGGCCTCGGCTTCGCCTACGCGCTGTCGTACAAGATCACGACGTCGTTCTCGTTCCAGGAATCGATCCAGTCCCGTTCCACGCTCACGTTCGACAACGGCGCCAAGGCGCAGACGCAGACCCAGAGCGCCGGCATCCTGTCGATCGGCGCGGGCTACCGCATGTCGCCCAAGACCACCGTCAACGTGACGGTCGGCGCCGGCCTCACCGCGGCCGCGCCGAACCTGTCGCTGACCATGAGCCTGCCGTTGTCGCTGTGAGGCCGACCCCATGACCGCCGTGCCGTCATCGACCGCTGCGCGCGCGCTGGCCCTCGCCGGGCTGGCCGCCGCGCTCGCGTCGGGCGCGCATGCCGGCGTCACCGACAACCTCGTCACCAGTCCCACCGCGATGGCGATGGGGAATGCGGTGACGGCCGATCCGCCCGGGATCGAATCGATCCACTTCAACCCGGCCGGCCTCGCGCGCCTGACGGGCACGCAGAAGATCGATTCCGTGTTCATGGCGGCGATCCGCAACCCGAACCATTTCGTCTCGGCGCCCGACATCGACATCGGCGGCTTCAAGGACGACCCGATCAACGGCAAATCGAGCGGGCCGGTGCGCCAGGCGATGGAGATTCCGTTCTACGGCATCCCCAAGGCGCGCCTGCCGGCCGTGCTGGTGCCGGGCCTCGGCATGTCGTACAACGCGCCCGGGTCGCGCTGGACCTTCGGCACGATGGTCTACCTGTCCGCGGCGATGAGTATCGACCGCACCAAGGACCCGGATGATCCGGCCCGCTTCGACGGCCGCCTGGTCCAGCTGCAGCGGCTCGTGTACCTGTCGCCGGCGGCCGCGTACAAGGTGTCGGACACGCTCAAGATCGGCATCTCCGTGCCGATCGCGTATTCCGCCTTCGCCATCAACACGGACTTCCGCGCGCCCAACAAGCTGCTGGGCACCGTCGGCGAGCTGCAGAAGGCCGTCTGCCCGAACGGCAACGGCACCGTGATCGACACGCTGACCTTCGGCCTGTGCGGCGGCGGTCCGGAAGGCATGGTCAATCCGTTCAAGCGCGCCGCCAACATCGACTTCGACCTGCGCGCGTCGTTCGACCCCACGGTCAACGTGGGTGTGCTGTGGGAGCCGAAGAAGTGGTTCGCGCTTGGCCTCGTGTACCAGGGCGGCGCGCGCACGACCTATACCGGGTCGTACATGTTCCACAGCGACCCGATGCTGCGCAGCTTCGTGCGCGGCCTGAATTCCAGCCTGCTCGGGCCGATCGTCGGCGCCGTCACCGGCATGCCGCAGGAGATCCCGGAATACCAGTCCGGGAACATGACGGCCAGGATCCCGTTCCCGTGGCGCGTGCAGGCCGGCATGAAGCTGATGCTGAGCGATTACGTCCAGCTGAACGCGGACGTCAGCTATGCCGACTGGGCCCAGTGGAACCAGCTGACGTTCGAATTCGACCGCAGCATCAAGCTGCTCGAGATGGCGCGCCTGTTCGGCTATGCGAATTCGAGCCAGGCCACGTTCAAGATGGGGTTCCGCAGCGTCGTCAACTACAGCTTCGGCACCCAGATCAACCTGACGAAGAAGCTCGCGCTGCGCCTGGGCTACGAGCCGCGCAAGAGCTCCATCCCGGGCGACAAGATGAGCCTCCTGGCGCCGCTGCCCGACACGAAACTCAGGAGCGTGGGCCTGCGCTACCGCTTCGACGACGGCGGGGAAGTCAACCTGACGGGCAGCTACATGAAGGGCTCGTACAACATCCCGGCGCGCAGCGACTGCAATCTCAACTGCGACAATTTCTTCAACCTGATTTACAACCCTTATGCGGCCACCACCGTGTCCGGCAGCCTGATCGTGAAGTACGCGGGCGCGTCGTACACGCGGCCGTTTTGAATTCGCTTTGACTTTTCCTGTGGAGACGACGATGTTTCGAAAGATGTGTGTGACGATGGCCTGCGTCGGCATCGGCCTTGCGGGCGGCGCGAACGCGGAGGGCATGAACGGCGTGCCGGCGTCCAAGCAGGCGCTCGTGCAGCGCGTGCTGGACAAGATGGCGCTGGACGCGGTCGGCCTGCAGATGCTGCAGACGCCCGTGGCCGACATGCTGCGCCAGTCGCGCGTGGTGGTGCAGAGCCGCGTGCCGGCCGAGAAACAGGATGCGACGATGAAGGACATCACCGCGGAAGCGGCGAAGTTCATCGAGCAGGAAGGGCCGGCCCTGCGCACGAGCACGCACGCGATCGTGCAGTCCAGCGTGGCGCCGCTGCTGGCGCAGAAGTTCAGCGAGGACGAGTTGAAGCAGCTGGCGGGCATCCTCGAATCGCCCGTGCTGGCCAAGTTCGAGGGCGTCGTGCCGGAGCTGAAGAAAGCGGTCGGCGAAAACGTCGCCAAGGCGAATGCGGCGCAGATCCAGCCCAAGATGACGGCACTGCAGAACCGCGTCGGCCTCAAGCTGCGCGCGGCCGTCGGGCAGTAATGACCACTACCTGAGGAGGCGGGGATGAGCGACTGGACGACACGCAGTACCAACAGGTCCCGGCTGGGCCAGATCCTGATCGAGAAGAAGCTGATCTCGCAGGAACAGCTGGACGCGGCAATCCGCGCGCAGGCGCAGAGCGGGCGCCGGCTGGGCGAGATCCTGGCCGACATGAAGCTGATCACGCAGGCGCAGGTGCGCGGCGCCGTGCGGCGCCAGCGCAGCCTGCGCATGGCGGCGGCACTGGCGACGGCATTGCTCGGGCCCCTGCACGCCTACGCGGCCGTGGCGGCGGCACCGGCGGCGGGCGTCTCGACGCGCATCGGCGGGGAGCGCGAGGGCGAACGTGAATTCGGGCGCGGCCTGCGTGCGCTGTCCGACGCGGAGCTGGGCGAGGTGACGGCGCAAGGCCGCGACGACGACGCGCTGCGCGACCAGGCGCGCCAGGCCGAACTGCGCCTGATCGCGCTGGGCGCGCAAGGCGGCCAGCAGGGCCTGCAGGCCGCCGCGCAGCACGCGCTGCCGAACGACGGCGTGCGCGTGCTGGGCGAACTGGCGACGTTGTTCAATCCGCTCGCGCTGATGCTGTCGGCCGACACGACGGTGCGCGACGTCAACTACGATCCGGACAACTCGCACGCAACCCTGAACAAGGACGGCTCGGTCACGCTGCGCCTGCCGAGCACGATCGGCGAGATCAGCTTCCGCAACATCCGCGTGGGCAGCCATCCGGGGCCGACGTTCGGCAGCATCGAGATCCACGATATCGATTTGCGCGGGACGACGATCAGCGTCAAGCCGATCACGCGCTGAAAGCGTCGTTCCCGGCACTGCCGGAAACGACTCCCCGCGGGGCCGGGGACGACGGTAGCGCTAAATTTAACGCAGGCCGAGCAGCGCCAGCACGCGATCGCGGCTGACGCCGACGAGCGCCGACGTCAGCGCCAGCAGCGACTCGTAGTCCGTGCTGGCGGCGGCTTTGCCGAAGTCGTCGGCCGCGAGCGTCACGTCCGGCGGCGGCGTTTCGGCCGCCGCTACCTGGGAGCTGGCGGCCTGCACGGCGCTGCTGGCCGCGGCCTGCGAACGGTGCACGCGTTCCAGGGCCTGCACCACTTCGCGCAGGCTCTGGCGCAGCGCGTCGGCATTGCCGGTGTCCGCGCTCACGTTCCACTGCTGGGGTGCCAGGTTGGCCGGCATTTCGTCGGTCGTCACGCGGCCGCGGCCGCTCACGGCGATGCTGTCCTTGACGGACGACCAGTTCGATTCCGGCGTCGTGAACACGAGTTCGCCGTTCTCGTCCAGGGTCGCGTGCACGCCCATCGGGGCGAGGGCACGGTCGAGGGCGCGGGCGACCTGCGCGCTCGACTGGTCCGGCTCGATGTTGACGGACATCTGCGGCCCGCCGGCGCCGCCGACCGAGAACGAAATGGTCTGCGGCGCGCTTTTCTTGATGCTGGCGATGTCGAGGCCGCGGATGCGGAAGCGCTGCACGGCCGGCTTCGTCGAGTAATTCAGGTTGCTGTCGATGCCGCCGCCGCCATCCTTCTTGCGCGCGGCCAGCGTCTGGGTCAGCTGCCGGGCGTGCACCTCGAGCTGCAGGCGCGAACCGGCGCGGGTGCCGGCCAGCTTGGCGGTCAGTTCACCCTTCAGCGTTTCGAGCTGGGTGGCCACGCGGTCGAGGTAGTCGAGCGCCTGCTGGGCGCGCGCCACCTGGTCCTGCAGGCCGCCGGCGATTTTCGCCGCGCCGCCGGTGCTGCGCAGGGGCGCCGCGGCCGCCGGGGCGGTCGCGGCGCTGGCCGCCGTCGCGTCGGCGGCGAGGTCGGTCGCGCGGGCCGGCAGGAGCGGAGACGATGCGGTCGTCCGGGTGCCGAGGGTGCCGGTTCCGCCGGCGGACGTGGGTCGAAGTGTGGTATCCATGGCCGTCAGAGCGCCGAGAACAGGGACAGGTTGCCGATCTTGCTGTAGGCCTTGTAGCTGGCCTGGAGGGCCGTCTGGTAGCCGTTCAACTCGATCGCGGCGGAGCCGACGTCGAGCTGGCCGATGTCGAGGATCGCCGTCTGGTTCGCCAGGCTGACGTTCTCGTGGTTGGCGTCGATCGTCTTGAGGATGTTCTGCTGGCCGCCGATCACGGCGACCTTGCCGCCGATCAGGCCCATCGCCGTATCGAAGCCGTCGAGGTTGTCCTTCAGCGTGCTGCGCACGGCCGGGTCGTTGGCGTCGACGTTGCTGGCCGACAGCGTGGTGATCGTCTGGTCGAGCTGGTTCAGCAGTGTTTCCAGGCCGCTGACGTTCTGGTTGCCCACCTGGGTGATGCCGTTGCCCACGACGACCATCTGGTCGTTCGTGTTGCCGGAATAGGTGTAGCGCGAGCCGGGCGCGGCGCTGGCATCGTAGGCGATGGCCGGGGTATCCGTCACGGTGCCGGAAAAGATGTAGCGGCCTTCCTGGTCCTTCGAGTTCGCGTTGTACATCAGGCTGTCGCGCAGCGAGGTCAGCGAGGTCACCATGGCGTTCAGGTCCTGCGACGTGTTGGAACCGTTCGACGCCCACACGAGCAGGTCGCGGCCCGAATTCATGTCGTTGACCATGTTTTGCAGCGAACCTTCGTTCTTCGCCATGCGTTCCTGCACCGCGGCGATGTTGCTGCGGTATTGCGCGATCGTGGATTCTTCGCGTTTCAGGCGCGACAGGCGCACGCTGTCGACGGGATCGTCCGACGGCAACTGGATGCGGTTGCCGTTGGCCATCTGCTGTGTCACATAGGTGATGCGCTCCTGGTTGATCTGGAGCGATTGAGTCATCATCGCCTGGTATTGACTGGTGGCGATACGCATGCTTCTCTCCCTTAACCCATCATCTGCAAGGTGGCGTCGAACAGCGCGTTCGCGACGGACATCACCTTCATGTTGGCCTGGTACATGTTCTGGTATTCGACGAGGTGCACGGCTTCCTCGTCCTGGTTGACGCCGCTCGTCGACTGCCAGTCCGCCTCGGACTGGTCGCGCATCGTCTGCGCGGTGGCGAGGGCGCTCTTGTTCTGCTGGCTGTCCACGGCGAGGCGGCCGACGAGCTGGGTGTCGGCGTCGCCGATCATCACGGTGCCGATCTTGGTCAGCGTGATCGTCTGGCTCTTGATGTCGACCAGTTGTTGCAGGTTGCCGGTGTCGCCCGGCGTGCCGTCGCCCGAAAACGCGAGGTCCGACGTCTGGAAACCATCCGCCACCTTCAGCATGTTCGAGGTGTTGCCCGGGGTGTAGACGAACAGCGGCTTGCCCGGGGTGCCGTCCATCGCAAAACCGGCGCCGAGCTGGGTGTTGACCTTGTCGGCGATCTGCTGGGCCATGTCGGCCACGCCCTGCTGCAGCGGCAGCAGCGTGTCCTGTTCATAGGCCGACAGCCCGCCCAGCTGGCCGCCGGCCCGGGTCGTGTCGAGGTCGAACGAGCTGCCGGCGAACGTCAGGCTGAACGTCTGCGCGGCGCCGCCGCTGACGGACAGCTTGCCGGCCACGCCGCCCAGCACGAGCGACTGGCCCGACTTGAGCGAGACGTTGCGGGTGCCGTCCGGCTGGTCGCTGACTTCCAGGCCCATCTGGCTTGCCAGGCCGTCGATGGCCAGGTCGCGCGCGTCCACCAGGGCCGAGGCGTTGCTGCCGGTGGCGTTGGCGTTGGCGATCTGGGCGTTCAGCGACGCGATCGATGCGATCGTGCTGTTGGCCGAATCGACCAGCGCGCTGCGCTGCTGGCGCACGGATTGCAACTGGGCGTTGTAGACGTTGTTCAGGCTGTTGAAGCGTTGGGACAGCAGGCCGGCCGCCGTCACCACCTGCTGGCGCAGCGGGGTCGACGTCGGATCGACGCCGGCCACCGAGTTCAGCGCCGCGAAGAAGGCGTCGACGCCGCTCGACAGGCTGGCGGTGTCGTCGCCCATCACCTGTTCCAGCTGGGTCAGATACGGCTGGGTCTGCGAGTGCGCGCCCAGGTCGGACGCGCTGCGCCACATCTGCTGGGTCTTGTAGCTGTCGGAGAACCGCATCAGTTCGGTCACGCGCACGCCGTTGCCGGCCTGGGCCGAACCGGCCGCGGGCGCGACGGCGGTCAGCAGCGCCGATTGGCGGGTGTAGCCCTTGGTCTGCAGGTTGGCGATGTTCTGGCTGCTGGCCGACAGGGCCAGTTGCGAAGCGACCGCTCCGGACAGGGCGTTGTTCAGGATGCTCATCGTGCGAGTCTCTCGTGTGCGTGATCAGTATTAACAGGCGACCATTCAAGACGATTTATTAAGCGGTGCCGGCAATATCTGCCGCAAAATCGCGTCGGCGACGCCGAAAGCCCGCTGGTGCGCCATATTTCCCGCCAACATGTTGTCCACCATGTCCGTCATGTCCTGGTTGACCTTGTCCTTGGTCGGGCTGTCGTCCGGCGCGATGGCGCGCGTGCTTTCGCGCATCTGGTGCAGCATGTGCGAGATAAAAAAGCTTTCGAATTCGACGGCGGCCTTGGTGGCCTTGGCAATATAGGCCTTATCTGCGGCGGGAGCGACCTTGTCCTGGTCCGCGGCCTGGTCCGGTTTGCCCGGCTCGATGGCATTGACGTTGTTCAGCATCAGATCACCACCAGTTCGCCTTCGATTGCGCCGGCCTGGTCGAGCGCCTGCAGGATGGCCATGATGTCGTCCGGCGAGGCGCCGAGGCTGTTGACCGTGTCGATGATCGTCTGCAGGCGGGCGCCGGCGGGCCAGTGGAACATCTGGCCCGAGCCCTGGTCGACGGAGACCTTCGATTGCGGCGTCACCTGCGTCTGGCCCTTCGAGAACGGTCCGGGCTGGCTGACGGCCGAGCTTTCCGAGATCACGACCTTGAGCGAGCCGTGGGTGATGGCGGCCGATTTCACGCGCAGGCCGTCGGAAATCACGACGGTGCCGGTGCGCGAATTGAACACGACGCGGGGCACTTCCTCGCCCGCTTCGACCGCCATGTTCTCCAGCTTGGCGACGAAGGCGACGCGCTCGGTGGGATTCGTGGGCGCCACGACCTCGACGCTGGTGCCGTCGGCCGTGGTGGCGACCTGGCCGAAGCGGCGGTTGATCGCATTCACCACGTTGGTCGCGGTGTCGAAATTCGGATGGCGCAGGCGCAGCAGCACGGCCGGGCGCGTGGCGAAGTCGGTCGGAATCTCGCGCTCGATCTGGGCGCCGTTCGGGATGCGGCCGCCGGTCGGCGTGTTCACCGTCACCGACGAGCCGCTCTTGCCGGACGCGTTCAGGCCGCCGACGACGAGGTTGCCCTGGGCCAGCGCATAGACTTCGTTGTCGGCCGCGCGCAACTGGGTCAGCAGCAGCGTACCGCCGCGCAGGCTTTTCGCATCGCCCAGCGACGAGACGGTCACGTCGATCTGCTGGCCGCGGCGGTAGCCGGGCGGGAACACGGCCGACACCATGACGGCGGCCACGTTCTTGTTCTTCGCTTCCTCGCCGTCCGGCAGCTTGACGCCGAACTGCTTGAGCATATTGACGACAGACTGGCTCGAGTACTTCACCTGCGTCGAGTCGCCGCTGCCGTTCAGGCCGACGACGAGGCCGTAGCCGACCAGCGGGTTCTCGCGCACGCCTTCGACGCTGACGAGGTTGCGCAGCGGCTGGGTGCGGGCGAGGATGGCCGCGTCGGGGCCGGCGGGGGCCACGCTCGCGGACTTCGGCACGGCGGCCGCGGCCTGGGCCAGCACGGGCAGCGCCAGCAGCGCGGCCAGGGAAACGGAACGGAAGAGTCGGATCATTGCGTCCTCAGAACGGCATGAAGGGACCGGTGAAGAACCGGGTCAGCCAGCCGGGAGTGTTGGCGTCGGCCAGCGAACCCTGGCCGGAATAGGCGATGCGGGCATTGGCCACGCGCAGCGACGACACCTGGTTCTCGTTGTCGATGTCGGCGGCGCGCAGATAGCCCTTGATGCGCAGGTATTCCTCGCCCTGGTTCAACTGCAGGCGTTTTTCACCGGCCACGCGCAGCAGGCCGTTCGGCAGCACTTCCTGCACGAGCACGGTGATCGCGCCGGACAATGCGTTCTGCTGGGTGCTGGTGGCGTCGCCCGTGAAGCTGCGGTCGCCTGCGATGTTGATGCCGGTGCGGCCGAAGGTCTTGCCGAGGGCGCCGATCGGGGTGACGGACGCGGACGAGCCCTTGCTGAAGCTGGTCCCGGCCTTCTTGCTGGCCTGGGTCGTTTCCTGCAGCAGGATGGTGACGACGTCGCCCACGCGGAACGCGCGCGCGTCCGAGGTCAGCGAGACGGTGTCGGCGGTGAACACGCCACCCGCGACGCCGCCGTGCGCCGGCTGCGTTTTCGGCAGGGCGAGGGTGTCGTCCGCGGGGGCGGGGGTGTTCAGGGGCACGTGCGAGGCGCACCCGGTCAGCACGAGGCTGGCCGCCATCCCGGCGGCGAGGGCGAAGCGTTTCATGGTCAGCGGGAAGCCTGGGACAGGTATTGCAGCATGTTGTCGGCAGCCGACAACACCTTGGTGTTCATTTCATAAGTGCGCTGGGCGGCGATCATGTCGACCATCTCTTCGACGACCTGCACGTTCGAGCCTTCGAGCGCACCCTGCTTGATCTTGCCGAAGGCACCGTCGCCGGCCTTGCCTTCGTTCGGGGTGCCGCTGGCGGCCGTTTCCTGGAACAGGTTCTCGCCCATGGCCTGCAGGCCGGCCGGGTTGACGAAGGTCGTCAAGGTCAGCTGGCCCAGTTCCGTCGGGGTGATGGTGCCCGGGACGGTCGCGCTGACCATGCCGTTCTCGCCGATGGTGATCCCGGTCGCGTTGTTCGGGATGGTGATCTGCGGCACCAGGGGCAGGCCCTGGGCATTGACCAGCACGCCGTTCGAATCGACCTGCAGCTGGCCGGCGCGGGTGTAGGCCGGCTGGCCGTCCGGACGGCGCACCTGCAGGAAGCCGTTGCCCGTGATCGCGACGTCGAGGGACTGGCCGGTGGTCTGGATGCTGCCGTTGGTGAATACCTTCTGCGTGCCGACGATGTTCACGCCATTGCCCAGCTGGACGCCGTTGCTGACGGTGTTGTCGGCCGTCTGGGCGCCCGGCTGCTTGTCGACCTGGTAGAACAGGTCTTCGAACACGACGCGGTCGCGCTTGAAGCCGACCGTGTTCACGTTGGCCAGGTTGTTGGCGATGGCCTGCAGTTTTGCATCCTGGGCCTGCACACCGGTCTTGCTGATCCACATTGCTGGATTCATGGTTTCTCTCTCCTGATTCGGTTAGGGACGTGGGTCAGCCGGCGATCAGCTTGTTGCCCGTTTCGTTCATGCTGTCGCTGGCCTTGAACAGGCGCATCTGCACCTCGAAGCTGCGGTTCAGGCTCATGGTGGCGACCATTTCCTCGACGGCCGAGACATTGCTGCCTTCGAGCGCGCGCGGGCGGACTTTCACGTCCGGATCCGTCGGCAGGTTGCCGCCGTCGCGCGAGACGATGAGGCCGGCCTCGTTCTTCGTCAGTTCGGCGCCCGTGGCGTTCACGAGCTTCAGCTTGTCGACGACCTGCATCTGCGTGGCGCCTTCCGTCAGCACGGAAATCGTGCCGTCCGTGCCGATCTCGACCGCGGTGTGCTGCGGCAGGACGATCGGGCCGCCTTCGCCCAGCAGCGGATGGCCGTGCACCGACAGCGCGCCATCGGAACCGATTTCGATTTCGCCGGAACGGGTATAGGCTTCGCTGTCGCCGTACTGCACGGCGAGGTAGCCCTGGCCGCCGATCGCGACGTCGAGCGGGCGGCCCGTCTCGTGGACGGCGCCGGCACGGGTCGAGATCATGTCGGCCTGCATCGACGACATGTGGCGGTCGTCGTAGCCGAACCCGCCCAGCTGCTGCTGGGTCGCCACTTCCATACTGGAGCGAAAACCCGTGGTGTCGAGGTTGGCCAGGTTGTTGGCGTGGATCTGCTGCGAGCGCATCAGGCGCTCGGCGCCGGAGACGGCGGTGAAGATGAGTTTATCCATGGGGCGTCAAGCTTACAGGGCTTGCATCAGGGCCTGCATCATCTGGCTTTCGGTGGTCAGCACCTTCGAGTTCGCCTGGTAATTGCGCTGCGACGTCATCAGGCCGACCAGTTCCGACGTGATGTCGACGTTCGAGCCTTCCAGCGCGCCGGTCGACAGTTTGCCGGCCAGGCCCACGCCCGGCGCATCGGTCAGGGCGGCGCCGGAATCGGCGTTGGCGACCCAGCTGGTCTCGCTGATCGGCGACAGCGCGCCTTCGTTGGCGAAGGTGGCGAGGGCGATGGTGCCGACGACCTGCGACTGGTCGTTGCTGTACTTGGCCACGAGCGAGCCGTCGGGCGACATCGTCAGGCCCACGAACGCGCCCGACGCATAGCCGTCGCTGCGGTTGGTGGTGGTGGTGGCTTCGCCGGCGAACGAGGTCGTGCCGGTGTAGTCGATCTTGACGCTGGAGGCTGCGGCGCCGGTGCCGGTGAACTTTACCAGTCCCGACGTGGTGCCGGTCAGCTGGCCGTCGGCGCCGAACGACAGGCTCGCTACGGGATTGGCCGCCGTGTCCGGCGCCGCGCCATCGACGCCATAATAAACGTCGACCGTGCCGGTGCCGGTCTTGACGAAGTATTGCGACACCGTGTGCTGCGTGCCCAGCGAGTCGTACGCGAGCGACTGCTTGACCATGTTGTAGCTGGACGAATCGGTGGCGTCGAAGGTGGCCGTCGTCGGCACGGTCCAGTCGGCCGACAGGTTGCCGACGTAGGAAACGCCGGTCGTCGCGACGGCCGGGATCTGGCCGGTCGGCACCTGTACGTCGCCCATCGCGCCCAGCGCGCCGTTCTTGGACGGGCCGTAGCCCTGCACCTTGTTGCCGTTGCTGTCGATCAGGACGCCCTTGGCGTCGGTCGAGAAGATGCCGACGCGCGAATACTGCGAGGTGCCCTGGTTGTTGACGCTGACGAAGAAGCCGCGGCCGTCGATGGCGGCATCGAGGGCGCGGCCGGTCGTCTGGGTGCTGCCGTTCTGGCTGATGTTCTGCGTGACCGAACCGATTTCCACGCCGTTGGGCTGGGTGCCCGCCATGACGGACGCAAAGTTGGCGCGCCCGGCCTTGAAGCCGTAGGTGGCCGCGTTGGCGATGTTGTTCGAGACGGTGTTCAGTTGTTCGTTGATGGCCTGGATGCCGGACAGTGCGATGTCGAAGCTCATGTCGATTCCTTAAATGCGTTGCGGTAGAGTGTGGGCGGCGTTCAGGAGCCCGTCTTGCCGTTGAAACCCGTGACGGACGAGGGATCGACCTCGCCGATGTTCGCCACCTGGAGCACGACGTGGGTGCCGTTGACGCGCACGCTGTTCAGGCGCGCCGCCACTTCGACCGTGGGCGAGCTGCCGTCCGATGGCTTGGCCTGGATCGTGTATGAACCGGGCGCCAGGCCAAGGGCGTCCGGATCGATGGAAAACGACTGGGCGCCCGAACCGGCGCCCAGGTTGATCGTGTGCTGCTGGCCGTCGGTGCCGGTCAGGATCAGGCTGGTGCCCGCGCTCAGGCCGTTCAGCTGCACGGTGCCGTTCACCTTGTTGCCGTCGACCTTGATGGTGCTCGTCGCCACCGTCACGTCGGAACCGACCTGGCCGCCCATCGCAAGCGTTTGCAGGCTTTGCAGGACGGTTGCGCTGGCGGTCGTCGTCGACGACAGGTTCTGCAGCGCCTCGGTCTGCGACAGCTGCGACAGCTGGTTGACGTACTGGGTCGGATCCTGCGGCGACAGCGGGTCCTGGTTCTGGATCTGCGCCACCAGCAGCTTGGTGAACATGTCCTTGTTGGCGTCGGTGGGCGCCTGGGTCGACACCTTGTCGGCCGCCGTGTTCGCCGTTGTGCCGAACTGGCTGTTGGTGGTGGAGGTGGTGGTCACCATGATCAGGAATCTCCCAGCTTGAGCAGCGACTGCTGCATGGATTTGATACGTCCCAGGACTTCGACGTTGGTTTCGAAGGCGCGGCTGGCGGACATCATGTCGGCCATCTCGGACACTTCGTTGACGTTCGTGTAATAGACCATGCCGTCGGCGTCGGCCTTCGGATTGTCCGGCTCGTGCACGCGGCGCAGCGGCTCGGCGCTCTCGACCACGTCGAGCACCTGCACGCCCGCGCTGCCTTCGTTGCCCATGACGGACGCGAAGACCGGCTTGCGGGCGCGGTACGCTTCCGCTTCGGAACCGGCCGCGACGTCGGCGTTGGCCAGGTTGCTGGCGATCGTGTTCAGGCGCACCGACTGCGCCGACATCGCCGAACCGGCGATCTGGGAAATGTCCTTGAAGCCCATTGTTGACCTGTTATTGACCGTTGATGGCTTTCGCCAGACCACGCAACTGCATGTTGATGAAGGTGAGGCTGGTATTGAAATCGGATGAGTTCTGGCCGAAGGCGGCTTGCTCGACGCCGATCTCGACGGTGTTGCCGTCGGCGCTCGGGTGGAACGGCACGCGGTACAGCGGCTGGTCGTCGCTCAGGCTGAGATCGCCGTTCTCGGTGTCGATGCGATCCTGCATCATGGCGCCAAAATCGATGTCGCGTGCGGTGTAGCCGGGCGTGCTTTCATTCGCAATGTTCGCCGCCAACACCTTGGTGCGCTCGGCGCGCAGTTCCAGCGCGTCGGCATGCACACCCAGTGCGTCTTTGAAATTAATCGTCATGTCAGGAACTCCTGTCGGTTGAACTTCTGTGTGATTGGTAGAATCAGGTTTTTCCGCTGCCGCTATTCTCTAATGATTGCTTTCTGTAAGGCAACCCTTGCCGCTTCGTCACTGATGCTGTTTTCTGCGTTCGCGCAAGCAGCAGCGCCGTCGATTCCGATGCAAATTGAACAAGCCGCCCGTGCCGAACTCGAAAGACAGATGGCGGCGTCCGGCTTGACCGAACCACAATTCGACATTGCCGTCGTGGCCGCGCGTGCGGCGCCGCCGTGCAGCCAGCAGGTGGCCATCGAACCGCTCGATACCCGTTCTCCCCAGAGGATGCGCTTCGTGGCGCGCTGTCCGGACACGCCCGGATGGCGGTACGAATACGTCGTCCGCGCGCGCGTGTCGGCCATGGTCGCGATCGCGGCGGCGCCGGTCGCGGCCAACGAGGCGTTGACGGATGCACAAGTCACGATCGAGCGCCGTGATATTTCGAACATTGCCGATCCGGTCAGTAATCCGGCCGACGCGGTCGGACAAATGTCTCGCCGTATGTTGCGTCCAGGAGACATTCTGCGCAGCGGACAGCTCAGCACACCGATTCTGGTGAAGCGCGGCGATGCCGTGACGATGGTCGCGCGGCGCGAAGGCATCGAGGTCAGCATGGCCGGAGAAGCATTGGATGCCGGCGGAAAGGGGGCTGTCGTGCGGGTTCGCAACGCCGGCAGCGGGCAGGTCGTCCGCATGCGTGTCGCCGGACCCGGCACGGTTGAGCCAATCGACATGGAGATCAGCCGCTGACGTTTTGCAATTTGCCGGCCAGGCGGGCGAGCTTGGCCGCATAGGCCGGGTCGGTGGCATAGCCGCCCTTCGCGAGGCCGGCGGCGAACGCATGGGCATTGTTCCCGGCGCCGAGCGCGCCGTGGAAGCGCGGATTGTCGATCAGCATTTGTGCATAGTCGCGGAAGGCGCTGGCCTGGTCCGGATAGGCGCGGAAGCGCGCGCTCGTCTTGAGCGCGGCGCCGCCCACGTATTCCGTCGTGGCCGATTCGGCCACGTTGCCGCGCCAGCCGGCGTTGGCCTTGATGCCGAACAGGTTATAGGTCGAGCTGCCGTCCGCGTTGCGCAGCGGACGCTGGCCCCAGCCGGATTCCAGCGCGGCGTGCGCGGACACGAGTTCCGGCGCGACGCCCAGCTTGTCGGCCGCTTCCTTGGCCCACGGGGCGATGCTTGCCAGGAAAGCCTGCTGGTCGGGTGACGTGTCGGCGCCGTCGCCCATGACGGCGGCCGTCGCCCCCTGGCTGCGTGCGGCCCACATGCGGCCCTCGGCGTTGAGCGTCGCGCTCGTCGCGAAATCGCCGCCGCCGTTCTGGATGAAATCGGACGCCTCGCCCTGGACCTCGTTGAAGATGCCGCCGAACTTCCCGCCGCCGTTGCTTAAAGGCGCGGTCGGCGCGGTGGCCGAAGTCGGGGTGAGGGCGGGGATAGCCGTCGTGAATTCAGCGTGGCGCATAGGTATCGTCTTCGCCGTGCAGCAGGCGTTGCATGATCGTAAATTGTTCGGCCATCAGATTGCCGTTGCGCGTCGTCGCCTGCTTGCAGTCGCGTACGAGCGTCTCGAGCGTGTCCCAGTCGTTCCGGCCGCGCGTGCGCAGCGAAGCCGGCAGGCTGCCGAACAGGTCGTCCATCGTCGCTTGCGGGCCCAGCAGGGCGCGCACGAGCTGCACGCGCTGCTGGCGGCGCTGTTCCATCGCGTCCAGCTCAGGCGCGAGTTGTCCGGCAAGCGTGGCGAGCTCCGCACCGCGGTGGCGCAGGGCGGCCTGGAACTGGCGTTCCAGCAGGTCGCGGATCGTGCCGCAGGCGCCAAGGTCGGCCTGGACGCCGTCCAGCAGGCGCGCGACGGCCTGGTCGCGGGTCAGGCGGCTCATGGTGTCAAGCCTTGTTGCCGCTGCCGTGGAAGCGCTGGATCAGGCCGGCCAGGCGCCCCGCATCGAACGGCAATTCGCCTTTGGCCAGCGCGTCGCGCAGCTCGGCCACGCGGGCGGCATCGAAGTCGGGCAGGGATTTGATCGCTTTCTGCGCCGGCTGCAGCACGGCGGATTCGAGGGCATCGGTGCCCGCGGGCGCGGCTGCCGGGGCCGCGGCCGGCGCGGCGGCACCGCCTGCCTGCGGAGCGATCGAGACGGAAGGCGTGGAGGCGCTGGAGATCTTCATGCGTGGTCCTCGGGTTTTCGATTGAATCGTCATGGTTTCTTTACCATCTGGCTGCGCAGTTCCTTGAGCTCTGCATCGTCCGTCCGGGCCGTGGACGCGTTTTCTGTCAGGGATTCGGTGGCCGGCGGCGCGCCGAACATGGTCTTGACGGCAGCAGCCTGCTTGCTGGTCAGGATCAAGAGTTCGATACGGCGGTTGGCCGAAGCATCCGGATGGGCCGCATCGATCGGGGCCCGATCGGCCATGCCGACCAGTTGCAGGATGCTTTCGCTCCGCATGCCGCCGATGAGCAGCTCGGACCGCGCAGCCAGAGCGCGGTTGACCGACAGGCTCCAGTTGGAATAGCTCGCCGGTCCCGCATTAGTGTACTGCAAGGAATCCGTGTGGCCTACGATCAACATCTGATTTTCCATCTTTTCGAACAGCGGTGCCATCGCGCGCAACAGTTTTGCGAAGCGGGCGGTCGGCAGCGGGCTGCCGCGCACGAACATGCCCTGGCGGTCGGTGTCGTGCAGCATCACGCGCAAACCGTCCGGCGTGATCACCGTGGCAAGGTTCGACGCGAGACCGGCGTCGACGCTCATCTGTTCCAGTTGGTGCGCCAGCGCCGCCAGTTCGGACGGCGATTCGTACTTCGTGCGCATGGCCGGGGTGTTCGATTTGTTACCGGTGCTCGGGCCCTGGCTGCCGCCGTTACTCCTGGGGAGCTGGAAGCGCTCGATCAGGCTGCCGGCCGGGCTCGATTTGACTTCGGGCTTGCCGCCGGTGCCGTCGATCAGGCCGCTGGCCGTGTTGTCGCGCACGATGGCCTTGGCCTGCTGGGCGTCGCGGGCGGCGATCAGCCACAGTACGAGGAACAGCGCCATCAGCGCCATGCAGAAGTCGGCGAACGCCACCTTCCACGCGCCGCCGTGTTCGTCCTCCTGATGCTTGCCGCCACCACGTTTGACGATGGTGGCTTCGTGGTGCTTCTCGGGGCCTTTTTTGGTTGCTTGCACTTATTGCTCCAGGTCCGGTCAAGCCTTGCGTTTGGCGCCGGCATCGTCGCCGTCGGCCATCGCGTTGATCCAGGCTTCGAGCTGTGCGAAGCTGGGCTTGGTATTCAGCTGGATCAGGCGGCGGCCCGCGTCGATCGCCAGCAGGGGCGGTTTGCCGGCCACGTGAGTGCACAGCACGACCTTCACGGTTTCCATCGTCGATGCTTCGGAATTGACCAGCTGCTTCATCATGCCGGAGATCGGATCGAGCACGCCGTAGCACATGAAGATACCGATGAACGTACCGACCATGGCGGCGCCGACGCGTTCCGCGATCTCGGCGGTGTCGGCGCCTTCGCCGACGGAGTTCATCGTCATCACGATGCCCAGCACGGCGGCCAGGATGCCGAAGCCCGGCATCGCCTCGGCGATCTTGTGCAGCGATTTGGACGGCTGGGTCAGCTCTTCGTGGATGGCGTCGAGCTCCTGCTCGAGCACGCCTTCCAGCTCGTGGGCGTTGATCTTGCCCATGGCCATCAGGCGGAAGTTGTCGACGATGAAAGCCAGCAGCTTGGGCTCTTCCAGGATCAGCGGATAGCGCTGGAACATCGGGCTGTCCTTGGGCGCTTCGACGTGGGCGTCGAGCGCCTTGAGGCCGCCGGCGGCCGTCTGCAGCAGTTCGTACATCAGGAGGAGCAGCTGGCGCTGGAACTCGGAGTCGTGCCTGTGTTTGCGCGTGATCCTTTTCGTCTGGGAAAACAGTTCGGCCAGCACGTGCTTGGGATTGCCCAGCACGAGGGCGCCGATGGCGGCGCCGCAGATGACGATCAGCTCGGTGGGCTGCCAGATGGCGTTCACTGTGCCGCCCATCATCGTAAAACCGCCGAACACGGCGCCGAGCACGATGAGAATGCCGAGGATTTGCATGATTATTATTACCTTTCTTGTGGTCGTTCAGGCCTGGGCCAGCGCCGCTTTCATTTTGGCCAGCGCACTTTTGTTCAGCTGGCAGACGCGGGCGTCGGACAGGTCGAGCACGGCCGCGATTTCCTTGTAGCTGAGCTCGAATTCGTAAATCATCTGGACGACGCGCTGCTCGCGTTCGTTCAGCGCGCCCAGCGCCTGCTCGAGGCTGCGGCGCACCATGAATTGCTCTTCCGGACCCGGGGCACTGTGGGCACGCTCGGTCGCTTCCTGCAGCATGTCGTCGAAGCTGAGCAGTTCCTCCGCGCAGTCGTCCAGCAGGAACTGGCGCCACTCTTCCTGGCCGATGCCGAGCGCGTCCGCCGCTTCCTTGTCGTTCGGTTCGCGGCCGAGCTTGCGGGTGAGGGCGCGCACGGCGTCGCGCATCTTGTGGCTGTCCTGGCGCACGGCGCGCGGACGCCAGTCCTGGCGGCGCAGTTCGTCGAGGATCGCGCCGCGCACGCGCAGCGAGGCATAGCTGGAAAAGCCGGTATCCGGCGTGCCGTAGCGGCGCAGCGCTTCGAGCAGGCCCATCAGTCCGATCTGCTCCATGTCCTCGCGGCCCATCGCGCCCGACACCTGCGACGTGAGCTGGCGCGCGATGCGCTTGACGAGCGGCGCGTAGGCGACGAGGTGCTTCTGCTCTTCGGCCGCGCTCATGGCCGCGTGAATGGCGGCGTCGGCATATTCGCTGCTGGCGTAGCTGTCGGCGTAGTCGGTCATGTAACCCACGTTGTCCCCGATGGTTATTCGATGATCAGCTTGCCGATCATGACTTGCACGAACGGTTTTTCCGTGTGCTCGTGCTCATAATTGGCGTCGAAGGATTTGTTCAACTGGTCGGCGTACTGCTCGACCGTCATGTTGGCCGCTTCCTTCATCGTGTAGGCCGACAAGGTGCGGACCGCCAGGCTGCGCAGCAGCGGCAGGTTTTCCTTCGTTTCCTTTTCCTTCGACACTTCCGTCGACAGCACGAGGTCCGTCGACAGGTAGTGCGTGTCGGTGTCTTCAGGGCCGCGGCGCAGCATCACGATGACCTTGTCCAGGGTCACGTACTTGACCGGCTTGCCGTCCCTGGGCTTGTCCGATTCTGCCTTCTTCGCCGCGCCGGCGGCCGCCGCGGGTTTGGGCATGAACCACCACACCGCGCCACCTGCGCCGGCCGCACTGACGATCACGGCGCCGGCGATGGCGATAATCATTTTCATTTTGCTCATGTTGGTACTCACGCCACAGGGCGCTGTGGATGCGTCGTTTGCTTACGAGTCGCGGCCGAGATTGAACACGGACGCGGGGTTGCCGGCCTCGGCCAGACCGCGGCCGGGCTCGTTGTCCTGGTCGCGGCCCTGCTGGCGGCCGCGGCCCTGCTGTTGCGGGTCGCCGAACGGCGCCGCATTGTTCTTGGGGGCCGGGGTCACCGTCACGGCGACCTCCGTGTACTGGCGCTGCGACAAGTCGTTGCGCAGGTTGTCGCTGACGGTCTGCAGTTGGCGCAGCACGTCGCCGTTGGTGGCCGAGATGTTCACTTCCAGCGTGCCGGCGCTGTGGCGGATCGCGATGTCGATGCGTCCCAGCTGGGGCGGCTCGATGCTGATCGTTGCCTGCTGCACGTTGTTGCCGACGTGGACGTTCAGGCGGTCGCCCAGCGTTTCCTGCAGGGTCTGGCGCCATGCGGTCGGCGGGCCGGCGAGCTTGACGGTGTCGGCGGCCGGCTGGGCCGACGGCAGCGTCACGGCGCCCGGCACGGCCGCGGCTGCGGCGGTATTCGTGCCTGCTTGCGCGTTCGCGGTGGACGAGCCGTCCGTGCCGGCGTCCTGGCCGCCGGTGCCGGCGTTGCCGTTGGCGGCATTGCCCTGGACGGCCAGGTGCACGTTCGCGGCCGTCGCATCCGGCTGGGCCGCCTGCGTGGCCTGCATTGCCTGCACGAGCGCGGCCTGGGGCAGGGCGATTGCCGCGCGGCGGCCGTCCTGGCCGGCGACCGCCGGCGGCTGGGCCGGGGTGTCGGCCTTGCCGGCGTCGTCGGCGCTGGCATGCGCGCCGCCCTGGGCGGCTTGCACGGCCTGGGTGACCTGTTGCGGCGACAGCGGCATCAGCGGCATCGCCATCGCGGCCAGCAGGCTGCCCTCCGGCGTGGCGGCGGTCTTGGCGTCGTCCGTGGACTTGCCGCCGGCCGCGGCCGGCGTGCCGGCCGTTGCCGGTGCCGGTGCCGTGCCGTCGTCCGTGCCCGGCGTGGCCGGCTGGGCTGCCGCCAGCGCCTGGGCGGCGGCGCCGCTGTCCTGCAGGCCGAGCCAGCGCGCGAACGGCTGGGCCGGTGCCGGGGCGGCGTCGGCAGTTGCGGGCTTTGCGGGCGCCGCGGATTTGGCGGGAGCCGCCGCGGCCTGCGCGTCCTGGGCGGGTGCCGGCGCGCTGGCTTGCTTGGCCGGCTGGGCCGATGCGGACGGGGTTACGGAGTTGAGCATCATCATCATTCTTGGCTTACGCCTGGTTCGGTTTCGCTGTACATCGCGTAGGCGATCCAGCCGTCTTTGTTGGCACGCATCTCTTCCAGGCGCGATTCGAGCACGCGCGCGGCGTGGGCAACGCCCTGGGCGGCCGCGTCGTGCAGGGCGACCACGCGTTCCAGCGCGGCGCGTTCGGCGGCCGTCCACGGACCGAGCACGGCGAGCTTGCGCAGCGCCGGGAGCAGGGCACGGGCCTGTTCGCCCAGCCTGTCCCAGTCCTCACGCGCCGCTGCGGCCTGCAGGGCGTCACCCAGCTGAGCCAACCGGGCCGACCGCGCCTGCCGCTCGTTCGCGTCAGCCATTGCGTGCCTGTACGCCGGCCCAGCCCTGGCGGATCGTGGTCATGATCCTCACGACCTCGTCGACCATCGCCGGGTCCTGCTTGACGCCGGCGCCGTGCAGGTGCGTGACGCAGAAGTCATACAGGTTGGCGAGGTTGGCCACGACCTGGCCGCCGCCCTCGAAATCGAGGGAGCTGGACAGGCCGTTGATGATATCGACGCATTTGTTGATGCTGCCTGCGCGCTGCTCGTAGCGCTTGGCCACGATGTGGGCACGGGCGCGCGCCAGTTCGTCGAGCAAGCCGTCGGTGAGCACCAGCACGAGCTCGATGGGCGAGGCGCGCGAAGTCTGCGCGTCCAGGCTGGTAGCGTGATAGCTGCTGTAGGCTTCGTTATAAGACATCTCGAATCTCTCAGTTGGAAGAGCTGCTGAACAGGGAACTGAACAGCGAAGAATTGTTCTGCATCGTTGCCTGCAAGGTCTGCAGGGCGGTGTATTGCTTCAGGTAGCGCTGGTAGGCGGCGTCGTACTTGGAATCGAGGTCCGTCTGGCGCTGGGTCAGGTCCGACTGCAGCTTGCTGTTGGCGTCGGTACGCTGCTGGATCTGGCCGCTGGTCGTGTTGCTCCACTGGTTCAGGTAGGTGGTCAGGGCGCCCGCGATGCCGGTCGGCGCCGACGTGCTGGCGGTGCCCATCAGCGTGTCCAGGCCGGTCGGATTGACGGCCAGCTGACTTTGCAGGCGCGCCGAATCCAGGCCGATGGTGCCGTCGCGGTTGGCGGTGATGCCGTAGCTGGCCAGCGACAGGACGCCGGTCGGCCGCAGCAGGTCGACGAGGCGGGTACGCAGGGCCATCACGCCCGAGTCGTGCGCAAAGGCGCCGGCGGCGACGTTGTTCTTCGGGTCGCCCGAGTTGACGAGACCGTCGATCGCGCTCTTGAGCTTGTTGTAGGCGTCGACGAAGGCCTGCACGTTCGACGTGGTGCCGCTGGCGTTGCCGCCGACCGTCAGCGTGATCGGCGCGGCGCCGGCCGCCTGGGCATGGGTCGCGGTGAACGACACGCCGTCGATGTTGGTGAAGACGTTCGAAGCCTGCTGGATCTTCGCGGTCGCCGGATTGGTCGGGTCGCCGAGATAGACGATGGCGTCCTGGGCGGCCGTCATGACGGTGCGCGTCGTGAAGCCGGTCTGCAGCCCGGCGTCGGTGGCCTGGGTCGCGTCGACCGAGACGGTGTTGGCCACGCCCGTGCTCTTCGACGTCAGCACGAGGCGCGGCGCGCCGCTGACCGTGATGACGCCGGCCGAGACCTTGCCCGCGTTGCCGCTGGCGCTGTTGATGGCGGCCGCGAGCTCGCGCACGCTCAGCGCGCCGTCGCCGTCCGTGTCGGCGGTGTTGTCCAGCTGGACGGTGAAGTTGGCCGTATTCGTGCCCGCGCCTTCGTCGGCGAGGTTGATGGTCAGCTGGCCGCCGAGCTGGGAACCGTCCGCCAGCGTGTCGTACGAGACCTGGCTGCTGGTCGCCACCTGCTGCACGAACAGGCTGTAGGCGCCGGCGGCGGCGGTCGCGCTGGCGGTGGCGGTGCCGACCGTGGTGTCGGACAGGGTCGCGCTCTGGGCGAGCATCGTGTGGCCCACGCCCGCCAGGCCGGCGAGCGAGGTCTGGAAGGCCGAGATCGCGGAGCTGAGCGTGGTGAGGGCCTTGGCGGTGTTGGTCGCCGTCGTGGTCTGGTTGGTCAGCTGGGTCTGCGCACCTTCGATGTATTTGTCGGCCAGCGCCTTGGCGGTGCTGGTCGGGTCATAGGTGGGTGCGGTGATAGCGCTCGTTGCCATATCGGTTCTCCTGCTTATGCGTTCTTTGCCAGCCACGACTGCGTGGCGATCTCATCCTCGCGCTTGCGCTGCGTGCGTTCCTGCGCGCGCGCGTACGCGACCTCATGCTGCTCCAGCACTTTGCCCAGCAGTTCACGCCGCGTCCAGGCGTGGGCCAGGTTCTGCTGCGCGACGGCCATGTCGGCCTCGTGCAGCTGCAGGTCGGTGCGATGGGTGTCCGCGAGGGCGAACACGGCCTGCTTGTAATTCCCGCAATTCATGGCCAGCGCCGGCGACAGCGGCCGCGCGCCGGCCGGCTGGCCCGACGGGCCGCTGCCTTCGGCGAGGGCCGTCAGGCGGTCCACGCTGGTCTGGTAGCGCGCACGCGTCGCTTCTTTCTTGGCCAGCGCCGTCTGCAGGCGCTCGACCTCGGTGCTGCGCACGCGTACGAGGGTGTCCAGGCTGGTGATCGTTTCGCGCTTGCTCATGCCATCATCGCTTTCAACTGGTCGACGCAGGCCGCGAACGGCGCGTCTTCGCGCGTGCCCTGGCACAGGAACGCTTCGATATGCGGGTGCAGCTTGACGGCGCGGTCGGTTTCCGCATCGGCGCCAGGCTGATAGGCGCCGAGCGGGATCAGGTCGCGCACGCGGGCATGCTTGGCCAATGCGGCCTTGAGCTTGCGCGCGGCCAGCGTGTGTTCCGGCGTGACCACCTGCGCCATGCAGCGGCTGATGGATTGCGCCACGTCGATCGCCGGGTAGTGCCCGCGTTCGGCCAGTTCGCGCGTCAGCACGATGTGGCCGTCGAGGATCGCGCGGGCACTGTCGACGACCGGGTCCTGCTGGTCGTCGCCTTCCGCCAGCACCGTGTAGATGGCGCTCATGCTGCCGTTCTCGTTTTCGCCGTTGCCGGCCGATTCGACCAGCTGCGGCATGTTCGAGAACACCGACGGCGGATAACCGCGCGTGGCCGGCGGCTCGCCCAGCGACAGCGCGACTTCGCGCAGCGCCATCGCGTAGCGGGTCAGCGAATCGCACAGCAGCAGCACGTTCTGGCCGCGGTCGCGGAAATGCGCCGCGATCGAGTGGCACAGTTCCGTCGCCATCACGCGCATCAGCGGCGACTCGTCGGCCGGCGCCACCACCACGACGGCGCGTTTCAAACCCTCGGGGCCCAGCGACTTCTCGATGAACTCGCGGACTTCGCGGTTACGTTCGCCGATCAGGCCCACGACGATCACGTCGGCCACGGTCTGGCGCGTGATCAGGCCGAGCAGCACGGACTTGCCGACGCCGGAACCGGCCATCAGGCCGACGCGCTGGCCCTTGCCGATCGTGAGCATCGAATTGATCGCGCGTACGCCCACGTCCAGCGGCTCTTCCACCGGCGCCTTGCGCAACGGGTTGACCTTGGGCGGCGTCGTTGACAGGGTCTCTTCGCCACCCAGCTTGCCGCGGCCGTCGATCGGCTCGCCGAGGCCGTTCACCATGCGGCCCATCCACGACGGGCCGATCTGGATGCTGGACGGGCCGGTGGCCGGCAGCACGCGGGCGCCGGTCACGAGGCCGTCGGCCTGCTTGAACGGCATCAGGTACGTCACCTTGTCGCGAAAGCCCACGACCTGCGCGTCGAGCCAGGTGCCGTCGACGGTCTCGACGCGGCAGCGCTGGCCCGTGTGCAGGCGGCAGCCCACGCTTTCGAGCAGCAGGCCCTGCACGGCGACGAGACGTCCGGTGGGCGTCGCGACCGGCGGGGCCTTGATCTCCAGCGCGCGCAGGGTTTCGGCCAGGGCGCTCATTCGGCGTCCTCCTTGGCGGCGCTGTCCAGGCTTTCGCGTACCTGCGTCATGCAGGCGGCCAGGCGGTTCTGGCAGCCGGCGTCCACTTCATGGTCGCCCGCGCGCACGCGGCATTCGCCCAGGTCCAGGCCCGGATCGGCCATCAGGTTCCATTTCTTGGCGCGTTTCGGATCCAGCTCCTGGATGCGCTTGAGTTCTTCCGGATTCATGAAGACTTCCACGTCGTCGCGCGTCGGCGGCATCGCGGCCAGCGCCTCGTCGACGAGGTTCAGCATCTGCACCGGCTGCAGCGCCAGCTCGGCGCGAATCACCTGGCGGGCGATCTTGCCGACCAGGTCCACCACTTCCTTGCGCTGCGCGTTGCGGAATTCGGTCTTCATCTTCCTCAGGCTGCGCAGCATCGCGTCGACCGGCTTGGCCATCTTTTCCAGCTCGGTCAGCGCCTGCTGGCGGCCCTCGTCGACGCCGCGCTCGACGCCTTCCGCATGGCCGGCGTCGTAGCCGTCGGCGCGGCCTTCGTCCAGGCCGACTTCATAGCCTTCGCGCTGGCCCTGGCGATAGCCGTCGGCCACGGCGCTCTGCCAGTCTTCGGTCGGCGTGGCCGAGGACGACGATTGCGCGCCCTTGGCCGCGCCGGCGGCGATGAACTGCGCCAGCGGCGGGAAGTGGTAGGGCCGGAACTGCTTCATTCGGCGGTCGCCTCGGCAAACAGCTGGACTTCGATCTCACCGTTGTCGGCGAGCTCCTTGACCTGCGCCATGATCTCCTGGCGCGTTTGCACGATGCGCGACATCGGCACGGGGCCGGAGCGCTTCATGAGGTCCTCGAAGCTTTGCGCCTGGCGCTTCGGCATGGCGCCGAGCAGGGCATCGCGCAGGGCCGGCTCCGCACCCTTGAGGGCGATCGCCCACTGCTCCAGCGGGATCTCGTCGAGCAGGCGCGTGATGGTCTGTTCGGTCTGTTTCGACAGGATGAAGAAGTCGTACATCGACATCTCGATCCTGGACACGACGTCCGGATCGTGCGCGCGCAGCAGCTCGACCATCGTGGCGCGGTTGTTCGGCAGGCGGTTGAGGATGTCGGCCGCCTGGCGCACGCCTTCCACGGTGGCGCTCTGGGTGTCGAGCGCGGACAGGCAGCGCTGCACCAGCTCTTCCAGCTCGGACAGCAGGTCGCGGTCGATCTCTTCCAGGCGCGCCAGGTTCAGCAGCACCAGTTCGCGGCCGTCTTCCGGCAGCGCGTCGATGATCTGGCCGGCCAGCGCGGGCGGCAGGAACGCGAGGAACACGGCCTGCATCTGCACGTGCTCGGCGGCGATGTAGTCCGCGAGCCACTTCGGCGACGCGTACTGCAGGCGCGCCATCATCGGGCGGATCGCGTCGCCGTAGATCGTGTTGAGCACGGAATTCGCGATTTCGCTGCCCAGCGCCAGGTCGAGCGAGCGCTTGAGGTAGCTGCGCGACGCGCCGTGCAGGCCGCTTTGCTGGCGGTAGTCGTCGAAGAACTTCTGGATCGAGTTCTTCACGGCGTCGACCTTGATGCCGCTCATCCGGCTCATCACCTGGGTCAGCTCGATCAATTCCTCGCGTTCGAGGCAGCGCAGAACGGCCGCAGCCGGTTCCTCGCCGATGGACAGCAGCACGATCGCGGCCTGTTCGACCGGGCTCAGCACTGCTTCCTGCACGTCGTTATTGTTCAGATCCGCCATTTTTCTTTTGCACCCATTGTTTGACCACTTCCGCCACCCGCTCCGGCTCTTTACCCGCCAGGACCTTCAGGTGGTCGACCATCACATCCACGGCCGAACCGGCCGGGGGCAAATCGTATTCCTCGAGCAGCGCCTGGACCGGCAGCGTGCCGCCCGTCGAGGCCGTCTCTGGCGCGGCCAGTGCGCCCGCCGGGGCATGCGCCGCGGCGCTGGCGCACAGCGCCGGCAATGCGCCGGCGCTGTGCGCGCCCGGCAGGGCATTGCCTGCGCCGGCCTGGACGGTCGCCAGGTTCGGCGCCGATGCCGCCTGCGGCGCGACGCGCTTGTTCAGCATGCGCATCAGCGGACGCAGGACCAGGAGCCAGCCGAGCAGGGCGCCGATCGCGTACATCGCGTAGCCGGCCATGTCGACGATGTTGTCGCGCTCCTGGTACCACGGCTCGACCGGGATCGGGGCGGGGAAGTTCAGCGAGGACACCGTCAGCACGTCGCCGCGGGTGGCGTCGATGCCCAGGCCGCCGCGCAGGATCTTGTCGATGTTGGCGATCTCGGCCGGGCTCCAGCCCGTCTTCGGCGTCGCCGACTTGGCGTTGTTCAGCACCACCGCCACCGACAGCTTCTTGAGGCGGCCGCGCGAGCGCTTGATCTGCGTGATCGCACGGTCGTAGGCGTACTGGCGCGTCGTCGCGTTCTTGCGCGCGCTGCCGTCGTCCGGCTGGGCGTTCGGCGCGGCGGCACCGTTCGCGGCGGCGGCGGCGTTCGGATCGGCCGGCGGATTGCTCGCGACCGGCGGACGGTTCGACAGCGTGCCCGGCACGCCCAGCGCCATGCGGCTCTTTTCCATTTCCTCGCGCATCGCTTCGCTGGTGACCTTCGGGTCCGCGCCGTACTTCTCCTGCGTTTCCTCGATCTTGTCGTTGTCGACGTCGGCCGTCACGCTGACCTTGAAGTTGTCGGTGCCGAGCACGGGACCGAGCAGGCCGGCCACGTTGGCGCGCACGTCGTCCTGGTAGCGCTTGGCGGCGGCATCGCCCTGGGCGGCGCCGTCGAAGCCTTCGGTCAGGTCCACGCGCGACGACAGGTAGTTGCCGCTCTGGTCGACGAGCGACACGCGGCTCGGGGCCAGGCCCGAGACGCTGCCCGCGACGAGGTTCACGATCGCGGCGATCTGTTCGTTCGACAGGTTGTGGCCCGGCTTTACCGCTATCACAACGGATGCCGACGATTTATCGCCGTCGCTCGCGACGAACGACGACGACTTGGCGATGGCCAGGTGCACCCGCGCCGAGGCGATGGCGTCCAGCGTCAGGATCGACTGTGCCAGCTCGCCTTCCAGGCCGCGGCGGAAGCGCACGTCCTGCACGAACTGCGACACGCCCAGCGGGTCGTTCTTGTCCATCAGCTCCAGGCCGGCCGGCAGCTGCGCGGTCACGCCCTTGGCGGCCAGCAGCATGCGCACCTTGCCCAACTGGCCGGTCGGGACCATCACCTGGCCGGAATCCGGATGGATGCGATAAGGGACGTGCTCGGCATCGAGCACGCCCATCATGTCGCTGGCGGCGACTTTCTCGTGGGCGCCGAACACCGGCTTGTAGCCGGCCTGGTCGTTCCACATGTACAGCATGACCGCCGCGGTAATGCCGATGGCCAGCACCAGCATCGGGGTCAGGTTCTTGGACAGCGCGGGCGGCAAGGCCAGGCGCTTGCCGCCGAAGGCGGACTTGAGGGTGGCAATCACGATCGGTGTTTTTCCTGTCAGACCGGCAGCTTGAGCAACTCGTCGACGGCGCCCATGACTTTGTTACGAACCTGCATCAGCATCGAAAAGGACAGGTTGGCCTGCTGCGACGACAGCATGGCGCCGACCAGGTCGTCGCTCTTGCCGCTGTCCACGGCTTCCATCTTCTGGTTGGCCACCTGTTGGTCCTGGTCCACGCTGACCAGGGCATTCTTCATGCTCTGCGCGAAGGAGAAGTTGCCGCTGCCATCCGCCAGGGCGGGGTGGCCGGCATCCACCGACGGCGCCACGACGGCAAGGCGGCTGGCGTCGTTGGTGAGGGCTGCCAGGTCGGCCCGGATTTGGCCGGCAAGTTCAGTTCCCATCGTGTTCATCGCTCCCATGCTGTAAGTTTGCGGGTTGTGACTTTTAGTAAATGTTGCTATCGACGACTAGAGTTACATTTGTTGCAACAACCGTTGACATTTAGAAAATTGTTAAATTTTCAGTGTCATACTGTGGCTTGGTTTCTCTCGCGGAACCGAGGAGAATAGCAGCGGTTCCGTCAGATACCCAGAGTGAGTTTTTGTTTTCCCCAGCGCAGTAACCGCATCTTACCGTAGGGCAATGGCGAATTCAAAGGGGAAAATCAAATGGCGTGACACAATTTCCCGGTTATAATAGTTGCCCAGAGGAATGAAAAGAAAGCATCTCTGCTTATCATTTTTTTAACTTGACCATGCCGATTGCAAACACCGAAACCACCCTGCAGCACCAAGTGCTCGACCCCTGCCTCCTAGGGCGTCCGGTACATATGCTGCCCCAGTTTGCGGCGCGTCTTCAGGAGGACCTGGACACCGCGATGCAGGGTAGCGCCCGTCGTTACTGGGCCGGATGGCGTCTCGAACAGATTGAATTCGGCCGCGTGCCGCAGGAACACAACCTGCGCTGGATGGCCGTTCTGGGTGCGTTGGGCACCGTCGCGGTGACGTTCGAGCGTGGTTTATTACTGACACTGTTGGAACGGCGCTACGGCGGACGTAGCGCAGGCGCAACGCAACGGGACCCGCAAACGGAACGCGTGACGGCCACCGAGGAAAGATTGGGCGTCGTCTTGACGCAACAAATGGTGGATTTGTTGTATGCACGCGTCGCTGCCAATGTGGCAATGGACGTCGCGCCGCGACCCGTCCACGCCAATGCCGTGGTCGCTTCGACAATGCCCGGCGAGAGCAATTGGGCCGTGTGCGTGCGGGTACGTGATAACAACGACAACACCGGCCAGTTCTGGATCGCGCCCGACCAGCAACTGATGGCCACCATCCTGGGCACGCTGCGCCCGGAAACCGGCCGCCCGACCGCCGCGCGCGGTCCGGCCGAGCCGCTTGCGACCAAGCTCCAGGTCAAACTGGATGGCCGCCTGGTCAGCAAGGAAATCACCCTGGGCGCACTGTTCGACCTGAAGGTGGGCGACGTGATTCCGGTGAACGTGGGCCGGGCCGACGTCCTGCTCGACGAGGCGCGGTTGTTCACCGCCGCCGTCGCCGAGCACAAGGGCAAGCTGTGTTTAACCTCTTTTGAAGACGCCGAGTAATCATCATGAACCTGAACGATCAATTCGCTGAAGACGACATCCTCATCGACGACACGCCGATGGCCGACGAATCCGCAGCCGAAGGCAAGCCCGCGGCCGCGCCGAAAGCGTCGGCGCGCCTGCCGCAGATGATGCGCCGCATCCCCGTGACGCTGACGCTGGAAGTGGGCTCGGCCCGCGTGTCGCTGCAGGAACTGATGGCGATCGGCCCGGACAGCGTGCTGCCGCTCGACGCCATGGCGGGCGAGCCGCTCGTCATCAAGGTCAACGGCGCCGCGATCGGGCGCGCCGAAGTGGTCGTCGCGGGCGAGCAGTACGGCCTCAAGGTGATCGATCTGGACGGCCTCAACCTGGATCTGATCACGTCATGACGTTGCAGGTTCGCGGCGCCGCGGTTTTGTCTCCCCTGCGCCGCCACGCGCCGGCACTATTGACCGGCGCCGTTCTTTTGCTGGTCGGCGCGAGCGCCTGGGCCGCCCCGGCGGGACAGGACGTCCTCCCCGGCATCATCCCCGGCTCGACCAGCGGCCTGACGGTGAAGTCGCAGATCCTGGTGCTGATGACCATCCTGGGGCTGCTGCCCGTGATGGTCATGATGATGACCAGCTTCACCCGCTTCGTGATCGTGCTGTCGCTGCTGCGCCAGGCCCTGGGCCTGCAACAGGGCCTGCCCAACCGGATCATCACGGGCGTCGCGCTGATCCTCACGCTGCTCGTCATGCGCCCGGTCGGCATGCAGGTCTGGAACGACGCGTTCGTCCCTTACGACAAGGACAAGATCTCGCTGGAGCAGGCGCTCAAGATCGCCGAGGTGCCGCTGTCGCGCTTCATGCTCGCGCAGACGAGCAAGACGGCGCTGGCCCAGATCGCGCACCTGTCCGGCGAGCCGGCCGAGATGAAGCCGATGGACCGCGGCTTCACCGTGAAGCTGGCGGCCTTCGTGCTGTCCGAGCTCAAGAGCGCGTTCCAGATCGGCTGCATGCTGTTCATTCCGTTCCTGATCATCGACCTGGTGGTGTCGTCGGTGCTGATGGCCATGGGCATGATGATGCTCTCGCCCCTCGTCATCTCGCTGCCGTTCAAGCTGCTGCTGTTCGTGCTGGTCGATGGCTGGACCCTGACCGTGAATACCCTCGTCGGCAGCATCCACGGCGTCTAGCCGGCTGCAACCTAATCGTATGACTCCTGATATCGCCGTCGACTTCATCGTCGAAGCCCTGCAGCTGGTGATGCTGCTCGTGATGGTGCTGGTGGTGCCGGGCCTCGTGGCCGGCGTCATCGTCGCCCTCGTGCAGGCCGCCACCCAGATCAACGAGCAGACGCTGAGCTTCCTGCCGCGCCTGCTGGTGACGCTGGTCGCCCTGATCCTCGCCGGCCACTGGATGACCGGGAAACTGATGGACTATTGCGTGAGCGTGTTCCAGCGCGCCGCGACCCTGGTCGGCTGATGCTGGAAGTCTCCCACCTGCTGCTGCCGTTCATCAGCGCGCTGTGGTGGCCGTTCTGCCGCGTCATGGCGCTGCTGTCGACGGCGCCCGTCATCGGCGACGCGCTGGTGCCGGTGCCGGTGCGCGCACTGCTGTCCGTGGTGCTCGCCTTCCTGATGCTGCCGCTGACGAAAGGCGCCGTCATGCCCGACCCGTTCTCGCTGGCCGGCGTCGTCGTGATGGTCGAGCAGGCCGTGATCGGCGGCGTGATCGGCTTCGCGCTGCAGCTGACGATGGCGGTCGTGAACATGCTCGGCTTCCTCGTCTCGAGCCAGGTGGGCTTTTCGATGGCGCAGATGAACGATCCGATCAACGGCCAGCAGTCGGACGTGATCTCGACGCTGCTGGGCCTCGTCGCGATCCTCGTGTTCTTCGCCGTCGACGGCCACCTCGTGCTGGCCGGCGTGCTGGGCCAGAGTTTCAAGGCCTGGCCGGTCGGCACCGGCTACGGCAATCTGCTGCTGCAGACGGTGGCGCTGAACGTGGGCTGGGTGTTCTCGGCCGCGATCCTGCTGGCGCTGCCCATCGTGTTTTCGACGATGGTGGTGCAGATCGGCTTCGGCTTCCTGAACCGCGTGGCGCCGTCGCTGAACCTGTTCTCGCTGGGCTTTTCGCTGGTGACGCTGTTCGGCCTGATGATGCTCGTGCAGGTCGTGCGCTTCATCCCGGAACACTACGTGCAGATGACTAACCAGGTGCTGGAGATGCTCCAGCAGCAGATGGGGGCGGCGCATGGCTGACGGCACGGGCGGCGACAAGACCGAAAAGGCGTCAGCCCAGAAACTGAAGAAGGCGCGCGAGCAGGGCCAGGTCGTCCGCTCGAAGGACCTGGCGACCGCGGTCGGTATCCTGGTCAGCCTCAAGCTGTTCGTGTTCCTGCTGCCGGACTACCTGGAGTCGTTCCGTTCCCTGTTCCGGCTCGTGTACGCGCCGCTGGGCGCGGCCGGCGCGGTCGAGAACGCGATGTCCGTGGTGTGGAGCGGCGCCGCCGTGCTGCTCGTGAAGATGGTGCTGCCCCTGCTGGGCGTGCCGCTCGCGATCGTGGTGGCGAGCATCGTGCCGGGCGGCCTGGTGTTCTCGACGAATAATCTGATGCCCAAGTTCGACCGGTTCTCGCCCGTGAAGAACCTGGGCCAGCTGGCGTCAGGCAAGCACTGGACGACGTTCGCGACGTCGCTGGCCAAGGCGGCGGTGCTGGCGATGGTGCTCGTGCACGTGGTGCGCTCGGCGGTGGCGGCCTGGGTCGACCTGCAGCGCATGCCACTCAACGACGCGCTGCTGCACGGCGGCGGCATGATGTTCGACGGCCTGATGGCGCTCGTCGCCGTGTTCGTGCTGTTCGCGCTGATCGACGTGCCGCTGCAGGCATTCCTGTTCGCCCGCGGCCAGCGCATGAGCAAGCAGGAAGTGAAGGAAGAATACAAGAGCACCGAGGGCAAGCCCGAGATCCGTGCGCGCATCCGCCAGCTGCAGCAGCAGATGGCGCGCCGCAACGTGAACAAGACGGTGCCGACCGCCGACGTGGTGATCGTGAATCCCGAGCACTACGCGGTCGCGCTGAAGTACGACATCAAGCGTGCGGAAGCGCCTTTCGTGGTGGCCAAGGGCATCGACGAGATGGCCCTGTACATCCGCCAGGTCGCGGCCAAGCACGACATCGAAACGATCGCGCTGCCGCCGCTGGCGCGTGCCATCTACAACACCAGCCAGGTGCAGCAGCAGATTCCCGCCGCGCTGTACCAGGCGGTGTCGCAGGTGCTGAACTACGTGCTGCAGTTGAATGCTTTCCGTGCGGGCCGGCGCCAGGCCGCCCCCCGGTTCCCGAATGACGTGGCCGTGCCGGCCGCTTTGAGTGAGGTATCCCCGACATGAATTTCCTGAACAGCTTGATGCTCGAGGTGCGCCGCCAGAAGATCGCCACGCCGGCGTTCCTGCTGACGCTCCTGGCGATGATCATGCTGCCGCTGGCGCCCGTGGTGCTGGACGTGCTGTTCACGTTCAACATCGTGCTGGCGCTGATCGTGATCCTGACGTCCGTCTCGGCCAGGCGGCCGCTGGACTTCTCGGTCTTCCCGACCGTCATCCTCGGCACCACGCTGCTGCGCCTCGCGCTGAACGTGGCGTCCACGCGCGTCGTGCTGCTGCACGGCCACGAGGGCACCGCCGCCGCCGGCCACGTGATCGAGGCGTTCGGCAACGTCGTCATCGGCGGTAACTTCGTCGTCGGTATCGTCGTCTTCGTGATCCTCATGATCATCAACTTCGTCGTCGTGACGAAGGGTTCCGAACGTATCTCCGAAGTGTCCGCGCGCTTCACGCTGGACGCGCTGCCCGGCAAGCAGATGGCGATCGACGCCGACCTGAACGCGGGCCTGATCAACCAGGAAAAGGCGCAGCTGCGGCGCAAGGAAGTGGCGTCCGAAGCGGACTTCTACGGCGCGATGGACGGCGCCTCCAAGTTCGTGCGCGGCGATGCGATCGCGTCGATCCTCATCCTGCTCATCAACATGATCGGCGGCGTCGCGATCGGCGCGGTGATGCACGACCTGTCGTTCGGCGACGCCTTCCGCCAGTATGCGCTGCTGACCATCGGCGACGGCCTCGTGGCCCAGGTGCCGGCGCTGCTGCTGTCGGCCGCGGCGGCGATCCTCGTCACCCGCATCAGCGACTCGGGCGACTTCGAGCAGCAGGTCGGCGGCCAGCTGCTGGCCAACCCCTCGGTCCTGTACTCGGCCGCCGGCGTGATGCTGATCCTGGCGATGGTGCCGGGCATGCCGTCGCTGTTCTTCATGGCGTTCGCCGCGGCCATCGGCTACGTCGCCTGGAAGCTGGCGCGCGAAGAAGTGAAGGCGCCGGACGACTCCAACGTGGCCGCCATCGAAGCCGCGCTGCGGGACGACCGCGCGCCGGAACTCGACTGGCAGCAGTTGCCGGTCGTGCAGCCGATCTCGATCACCGTCGGCTACAAGCTCGTGCACCTGCTCGACAAGGCACAGGGCGAAGTGCTGCCGAAACGGATCAAGGGCGTGCGCCAGAGCCTCTCGGAGCAAATGGGCCTGCTGCTGCCGCCAATCGGCGTGCGCGACGACCTGACCCTGCGTCCCAACCAGTACGCGATCGCGATCAACGGCACCGTCGTGGCCGAGGGCGAGGTCGTGGCGGAATGCCTGATGGCGATCCCGTCGCCGAACGTGTACGGCGAGATCGACGGCATCCCGGGCATCGAGCCCGCGTTCGGCATGGCCGTCACCTGGATCGAACCGGATCAGAAAGCGCACGCGCTGGGGCAGGGCTACCAGGTCGTCGAGGTGCCGAGCGCGATCGCCACGCACACGTCCAAGGTCGCGCGCGACTACATGGCGGAACTGTTCCGCCACGAAGACGTGCCGGCGATGATGGAACGCCTGACGGCGCTGTCGCCCAAGCTGGCCGGCGCGCTGGACAAGGCGCTCACGCACACCCAGCTGCTGCGCGTGTTCCGCGTGCTGCTGGCCGAACACGTGTCGCTCAAGGACATCGTCGTGATCGCGACGACCCTGCTGGACAGCTCGGAAACGACGAAGGATCCGATCCTGCTGGCGGCCGAGGTGCGGTGTGCGCTGCGCCGCCAGATCGTATCCGGCCTGTACGGCAAGAAGAAGGACATGCCGGCCTTTAACCTGTCCGGGGAGCTGGAAAACATGCTGCTCGGTTCCCTGAACCAGGCGCGCCAGAACAATGGCGGCAAGGTCGTGCTGGACAACTACCCGATCGATCCGCAGTTGCTGTCGCAACTGCAGCTGAACATGCCGGTGGCGCGCGAGCAGATGAAGCAGCAGCACACACCGCCGCTGTTGCTGGTCCTGCCGCAGATCCGTCCGCTGCTGGCCCGTTACGCGCGCCTGTTCGCGCCCGGCCTGCACGTGCTGTCGTATAACGAGATCCCGGAAAACCGCGAAGTCTCGATCATCGGCACCGTGGGCTGATCACGCCCCTCGTAGGGCGGGCTCCCCGAGCCCGCGCGGACGCACGTGCCACGCAAACGCCGCGCGTGGGCACGGTGTGCCCACCCTACGCCTGAACCGCGCCGGTGCGGTAACAAAGAATGCCGTCCGGTGCGCCGGACGGTTTTTTTTATGCTTACGGTCCGTCCGCGTGGCGGTTTTCGGCCGGCAGCAGCAGCGCCAGTTCGGCCATCGCGCGGAACACGGGCAGGCTGAGCGCGGCGGCGGCCTCGGTCGACGGCAGGCGCGCGTGCACCCGGCCTTCCGGCAGGTTGTCGCGCCAGGTCCAGCCGAGCACGCGCAGGCCGGAACGGCGCACGGCGTCTTCCAGTTGCGGCTGCAGGGCGCGCAGGTGGAGGAGGGTGTCAGCGTTGGGTGTGCACAGTTCCAGCATGACGCCGTCGGCCAGCGGCTCCGCCTGTACTGTGACGACCGAGCCGTCGGCCAGCACCAGTTCCAGGCGCAGGGCCGTGCGGCGGCGCCGGCGCTGCGATTTCTGCTGCTGTTCCTCTTCCCCGATCACGCGCAGGTGCTGGGCCTGCGGACCGCCCGGGTGCACGGTGAAGCGCCAGGCGTCGGGCGGCAGGGTGGCCAAGTCGGCCTGGCGCAGTACGCGTCCATCCAGCCCGCTCTGCAGCAGGGCGCCGGGCAGCGACTGCCCGCGCTGTTGCTGCGACGCCTGGATCGCGCGCGTGACCAGTTGGCTACCGTAGCTGCGCACCATGCCGCGCCAGGAGGTCGCGAGTGCGCCGCCGTCCGGACTCGGCCACGTGAGCTGGCGTGCCATCACCACCTGGTCGGGGCGCATGGCAGCGGCGTCGGGCAAAGCGTCGCCTGCGGACAGGACGGGCGCCGGCTGCGCGGCAGGCAGGGGCAGGGGGATCGCCTCGAGCTCGGCCTGCAACAGGGCGACCGGGACGGCGGCCGCGACCGCGCCGACCGGCGTTGCCGGCAGCGGACCGGCGGCGCTCGCCGGTATGACGGGCGGCGGAAGGGCGGGAAAGGAAATGCTGGCCATGATCTCGGCAGTGTAAAGTGAAAAGGCCAGCTTGTGGCTGGCCTTTCATGCATGCCCGGCTGTACCAGCCCGGGCGGTGGCCTATCCTGGCCCTGCGATTACTGCAGCAGGGACATGACCATCGACGACATGCTGTTGGTCTGCTTCAGCATGGCGGTACCCGCTTGCATCAGCATCTGGTTCGAGGTCATGCTCGACGATTCGGTCGCGAAGTCGACGTCCATGATGCGGCCGGTCGCAGCCTGCGTGTTGCTCGAGATGTTCGACAGGTTGTTGTAGACGTGGTCGAGGCGGTTCGACACGGCGCCCAGCTTCGAACGCAGGGCCGAGACGGCGTCGATCGCATCGCTCAGGTCGCCGATCGCGGTGTTGGCACCGGCGGTCGTGGTCAGGTTGGTGCCGGCGGACGGGGTGGCCGCCAGGGTGCCGTCACCTGCGTAGGTGGCGCCGGTGGCGGTGGAGATTGCGGTGTTCACGGTACCCAGCTCGGTGCTGAAGTTCGCGGTCATGGTCTCCGAGCTGTCGGCGCCGATCTGGAACGTGACGCCGGCGGTGGCGCTCAGCTTGCTGGTGTCGGCAGCCGTGCTCAGCAGCTTGGTGCCGCCGAACTTGGTGTTCGAGAAGATGTTCGACAGTTCGTCGGTCAGCGAGTTGTACTCGGCCTGCATCGCGGTCTGGTCATCGGCGGACGACGAACCGTCGGCGGACTGGGTGGCCAGGTCCTTCATGCGGGTCAGGATGTTGTTGACTTCGTCCAGCGCGCCGTCGGCGGTCTGCAGCATGGAGATCGAGTTCTGGGTGTTGCGCATGGCGACCGACATGCCGCTGCTCTGGGCTTTCAGGCGGGTGGCGATCTGCAGGCCGGCAGCGTCGTCCATTGCCGAATTGATACGGTAACCGGTCGACAGGCGGGTCATCGACGTCGACAGGCTCGACTGGGTGCGGCTCAGGGAATTTTGTGCGGAAAGCGATGCGACGTTGGTGTGAAGGCTCAGCATGATATGGCTCCTAGTGGCTTGGATACTGTTTGGAGGTTGCGCATCTCGCGCTCTCACAAGTACAAGACGACCGTTCAGCCGAACTCATTAAATGCCGAGTGGAAATTTTTTGAAAAAAATTTTTAGGGGTCTCGGACGGGGCCGATATGAAGAAAGCGGATAAGCAAAATTGAAACGATTCGTTCGCGGTTCGAGGCGTGCTCTTTACTCTATGGCTTCCCGAACCCTGAACGAGAGAACACATGCTGTCGAAAACACTGACCCAGGCCCTGCTGGCCATCGCGCTCGCCGCCCCGGCCGCGCACGCCGCCGACGTCACGCTCCTGAACGTGTCGTACGACCCGACGCGCGAGCTGTACCAGGATGTGGCCAAGGCGTTCGCCGCCAGATGGAAGGCGCAGACGGGCGACAACGTCACGTTCAAGGCGTCCCACGGCGGTTCGGGCAAGCAGGCCCGCGCCGTGATCGACGGCCTGGACGCGGACGTCGTCACGCTGGCCCTCGCCTGGGACATCGACGCGATCGCCGCGCGGGGCCTGATCGCCAGGGATTGGCAGAAACGCCTGCAGCACAACAGCTCGCCCTACAACTCGACCATCGTGTTCCTGGTGCGCAAGGGCAATCCGAAAGGCATCCACGACTGGAACGACCTGATCAAGCCGGGCGTGCAGGTCATCACCCCGAACCCAAAGACGTCGGGCGGCGCGCGCTGGAATTACCTGGCGGCCTGGGGCAATGCCCTGAAACAGCCGGGCGGCAGCGAAGCGAAGGCGCGCGACTACGTGGCGAAGCTGTTCAGGAACGTACCCGTCCTCGACTCCGGCGCCCGCGGCGCGACGACGACCTTCGTCGAGCGCGGCATCGGCGACGTGCTGATCGCCTGGGAAAACGAAGCGATCCTGGCCATCAAGGAGCTGGGGCCGGACAAGTTCGACATCGTGGCGCCGCAACAGAGCATCCTGGCCGAGCCGCCCGTTTCCGTCGTCGACAAGGTGGTCGACCGGCGCGGCACGCGCAAGGTGGCGGAGGCCTACCTGCGGTTCTTGTATACGGACGAGGGCCAGGAAATCATCGCGAAGCATTTCTACCGTCCGATCGATGCGAGGATCGGCCGTAAATACGCCGCGCAGTTCCCGAACGTGAAGCTGTTTACCATCGACGACGTGTTCGGCGGCTGGACCAGGGCGCAGAAGATCCACTTCGCGGACGGCGGGACGTTCGACCAGCTGTACCGGCCGGGCGCGAAATAAGCGGACGCCCGCCGGCTTCACGCGCCGCGCCGCGTCCAGGTCGAGCCGCGCTGCCGCACAAGATCTGCTCGGTCGTGTTCGAGGAAATGATATAAACCCGGATATCGACCGATCAGGAGACCCGTATGCAGGACCACCACGCCCTCAAGAAGGGCATCGCCGCCGTCGCGCTGGCGCTGTCCGCTCTCGCCGCCGCGCCGGCCCAGGCGCAGCCGGCGTCCATCGCCGCCCAGGCCGACGGCATGGATGTCCGCCAGGGCAGCCTGCGCATCCGCGTGCTCGCGCTCACCGACGACATCCTGCGTGTGACGATGGGCGCGGCGGGGACGCTGCCGGAAGACGCCAGCTGGGCCGTGCCGGCCGACGTGCGCGCGCACCGCGTACACGTGCAGGCCAGCCCGACGGGATTCGCCACGCGCACGCTGCGCGTCGACGTGCGCGACGGCCGCCTCGTGGTGAGCGACCTGGTGGGCAAGGTCATCTCGGCCGACGCCATCGATCCCGTCAAGGTCGACGGCCACGCGTTCACGCTGCGCAAGCAGATGCCGCAGGCCGAGCATTACTTTGGCCTCGGCGACAAGACCGGTGGCCTGGACCGGCGCGGCAAGAGCTTCGTCGACTGGAACACGGACGCCTTCGGCTTCGGCTCGGCCGACGACCCGATCTATAAATCGATCCCGTTCTTCATCGGCGTCGGCGGCGCGGGCGGCAGCTACGGCGTCTTCCTCGACAACACGTACCGCAGCTGGTTCGACTTCGGCCACCGCGAGGACGGCGTGCTGGCGTTCGGCGCGCCGGACGGCCCGATCGACTACTACCTGATCCACGGCCCGTCGACGGCCGAGGTGGTGCGCCGCTACACCGACCTGACGGGCAAGGCGCCGCTGGCGCCGCGCTGGGCCCTGGGCTACCAGCAGTCGCGCTACAGCTACATGTCGGCCGACGAGCTGCGCGGCGTCGTCGCGCGGCTGCGCGCCGAACGCGTGCCGACCGACGTCGTCTGGCTCGACATCGACTGGCAGGACCGCAACCGGCCGTTCACCGTCGATAAAAAAGCGTTCCCCGACATGCCGGGCCTGATCCGCGACCTGGGCCGCCAGGGCATCAAGGTGATCACCATCACCGACCTGCACGTGGCCAGGGTGGAGCAGGGCTATGCGCCGTACGCCAGCGGCGCGAAGGGCGACCATTTCGTGAAGAACGCCGACGGCACGACCTATGTCGCACCGGTGTGGCCCGGCCCGTCCGTGTTCCCCGACTTCACGCAGGCCGCCACGCGCGACTGGTGGGGCGGCCTGTTCAAGGAGCAGGTGCAGTGGGGCGTGGCCGGTTCGTGGAACGACATGAACGAGCCGGCGATCTTCAATACGCCGACCAAGACGATGCCGGACGAGACGCGCCACCGCATCGCGTCCGACGATTTCGCGCCGCGCACCGCCGACCACCGCGAGATCCACAACGTGTACGGCATGCAGAACACGCGCGCCACCTACGACGGGCTGCGCAAGCTGGCGCCGGGCGAGCGCGCCGTCGTGATGACGCGCGCCAGCTATGCCGGCGGCCAGCGCTATGCCGTCACCTGGACCGGCGACAACAGCGCCACCTGGGACCACCTGAAGCTGTCGGTCCAGCAGATCATCAACCTGGGCCTGTCCGGCTTTTCGTACGGCGCGGCCGACGTCAGCGGCTTCACCGGCGGACCGGGCCCCGACCTGCTCACGCGCTGGTTCGAGATCGGCGCGTTCTACCCGCTGTTCCGCGACCACTCGGCCAAGGGCACGCCGCGCGTGGAACCGTGGGTCGACGGTCCGGAACACCTGGCGATCCGGCGCAAATTCGTCGAGGAGCGCTACAAGCTGATGCCGTACCTGTACGCGCTGGCCGAGCAGAACGCGCGCACGGGCGACCCGATCCTGCGTCCCGTGTTCTACGACTACCCGTCGGCGTTGAACCTGCCGTGCGAGCAGTCGTGGACCTTCACGCTGGGCCGCGCGCTGCTCGTGTCGCCGCCGCCGAATCCCGAATCGCCCCAGCCCTACCGCACCTGCCTGCCGGAAGGCGGCTGGTTCGATTACTGGACGGGACTGCCCGTCGGCCAGCCGGCGCCGGCCGCGCACGACCAGGTGATCCAGTCCGCCACGCAGGCCACCGGCGAGGCGCACGGCGGCGGTTCGTTCGTGACCGAGACCGTGCGCCTCGCGCACCTGCCCGTGTACGTGCGCGCGGGGACGATCCTGCCGCGCCAGAACGTCGTGCAGTCCACGGCCGACACGCCGCGCGGCCCGCTGATGCTGGACGTGTATCCGGGCCCCGACTGCACGGGCGAGCTGTATCTCGACGACGGCCATTCGATGGACTTCGAGAAGGGCGGCTATCTGCGCCAGGCCGTGCGCTGCACGGTGAAGCCGGACGGCGTCGCCATCGAATTCGGTCCACGCGAAGGCCGTTTCGCGCCATGGTGGCGCCAGGTGGCCGTCACCGTGCACGGCTGGCAGGGCAAGGCCGACGTGCGCGCCGGCGGGCATGCGCTGGCGGGCCGGGTCGATGCGGCCACGCGCACCGTGAGCTTTACGCTGGACGACGCGGCGCAACCTGCGACGGTGGTGGTGCGCAAGCAGTAAGCTCAGGCCGCGTGATGGCGTGCGGTCTCTGCGCGCCTGTTGCGCTGACCCGGTGCGGATCGGCGATACCACGCCGATCGCATCGAAGTACCAGTCGATGCGCTCTTTTAGGGTAATATACGCTGGCCCGCGATGTCGTTGAAGCGCCGGGCATCCATCTCAGCCTCGACCTTCCGCGCTCACGCGACGGCCTGCGCCTTCGTCGGAAATTTTCCGCAATGGACTTGTGACCCTTGTGGCGGGCCCGTGCCCGCCAGGCGTCCCCGACCTCAAGTATCGAAGCCATCTGCAGCAACAAGCCGCAGCGGGGGGAACAGGGCATTCTGCGGAACGTTCCGGGAAGTCGTATTGCTCCCTCACTGAGGGAAAAACAGGATTTTGATGAAAGACAGCAAGAGAAAACTGAGCGTAGCCCCCATGATGGACTGGACTGAGTGAAACGTCGCTAGCCCCGAGATCTACCCAAAAACCTCAGTTTGTGGCACTGATTTGTGGCACTGAGCTCAACTACTATCGATGCAAAGCCATGCCATCTACAACGACATGGCCGTATACCCGTAGTGAGCTTTAGGTGCCTGTGCTGCAGTTCTTGCGCTAACGCAAATAAAAAGGGGCACCAAAAGCTGGCGCCCCAAAGCCTTACCATTCTTCAATTAAGCGGTTTCCGGCACGTCATCCGGTTGGAAATACGCTTTTGCGGCTTTAGCCGCGCTTGCGAAGTCGAATTCACGATTCGCCAACATATCGACAGTCATCATCGCCGTCTGCGCCATCTTGTTCGCATCGTCGTAGTTGCAGCCAAGCTTACGTTTGAAGCGACTCGTGAAGAGGTCTTCACGTAAGTTGGGATCGATACTGTTCAAATCTTTCATGCCATCGTACTCCTTCAGCACGTTGCCCTTTTGTTGCTCGTGAGTAAGCTCTTTAGCCATGTGTAGTTCTCCAATCAGAGGTTCAACACCGAAGGGTGCTGTCGTAATAGAACTGTAACGTTGCCGACATAGTGCTCGCAAGCGGGTAAAATGCGCAATGTAGCTATTTATAACGTTACATCTTTCGAAAATGAGCACTCCTATACGTTCTGCCCTTCACGCAGCCGGCTACAAGAGCATTCGTCAGTTGGCGCTCAAACTGCACAAGACTTATCCGGCTGTGTTCACACGACCTGCTGCGGACGATCGGCCTCCCTCTAAGACCCCAAGTAGCGCGCTGCAGATCCTTCTAGGAAGGCTGGATAAGGGCGAGGACTTGGTTTGGTGGAGGAAGCGGCCTGACGCGGCAGCGCTCGTGGCGAAGGAGCTGGGCATCGAAATCGAGGCATTTAAACTAGATCAGCCACCCAGTACAACCCTGTTCGCGTTCGAAAGTTTCCCTACGTTGCCCGCGCTAGACCTTACTGTTGAGGAACGGTACAACATCGCCATGCCGGTACGCGTGGCGAATAAAAAGGAAAGTACGAAGCCTTGGGACAACTTGCAAGACTGGTTGTCCGGTGGAGCGATAAGCCCCGATCGAAAACAACTCGAATGGTTGGAGGTGCCAGACGAGGCCGAGTTTGAGCTCATCAAAGCAGACTTGTTGACAGCGAACCGTCACAGGACAATACCGGTGAGCATCCCCGCCCAAGCTGGCGGCAATGATATTGAAGCGCTCAGGCATCACTTACCCTTGATCTTAGCGGTTCAAGAAAAAGTCGGCCCGTCTACGTTGGCCTTGCTTAGGGAGCGAGCGCAGAACGCACCTTTACTAGTCATTTCTCTGCATCCTTTCCCTGACATTAAGGAAAGCGACGACACGAACGATCCCGCTATGCAGAGCGTTCTTCCTCGACCTATCGCATGGCGTTGGACCTTCCATAGAGACTGGCGCCAAATGATGCTGCGCTGGGTCGACAAGCGCCTCACTGACTACAGAATCCCTTCGGATTTCGACCCAGTTTACCTCGGAAAGTGGCTGCATGACGTCGATCCAGGAGAAGCCTGGTTCTGCAGCCCTACCGACGTCCTTGGACTCTGCCGGATCGCATATGAAGAGTCCGTGGAAGCCTTGCAAAACATAAAAAACCACCAGACTGGGCATGACTTGTTGGGGCGTGTATTTGGCTTAAAACCTGCACAGCTCAATCGGCTTGAAAAGGCGGTAAGGTTACGTTGGTGCGACTGGCAGCGCGCCTGGGATAGCGATGTAGAGCGCTCCGGTTGGCTAGCGGCGGGACTTTCTGGAAGTCAATTCGACGATCTATTGCAAGCTGGTCTGCTTGAGGGAGCATTGGAGTACCGCTTTGCCAACCGAATCCTCGTTCGCCTGTTGTTGCGCAGAGTACTCGACCAGTATGTGCGAACCGTGCGTCCGAGGCAGTGGTGGCCCGCGTGCTTTGACGGTGCAAGGCGAGCGCTGTTAGATGCAACGCTCGCATCCATGCCCATGCGCAACCTCGCCACCGCAGCTGAGATGCAAAAAAAGTTGGGGGTAGATAACCAATATCTTGCTGGACCAGCCGAAGCACTTTTTGTCGCCATTGGTAAGCAACTAGCCCGCGGAGAGGCCTTATCGGATGCGATGCACATGGTCGGGCAAATAATTTTCGAACGGTTCCGACCGAACGGTGACGCAACGCTGCCGTGGTCCAGGCCGTGTAATACATGGGAAACTGAGATCGAATGGATCAGTTCATTGTGGGCTTGGAGTCTCGCGACACCACCGCTGAACGGGGTAGCGCCTAGCTGGCTAATGCCAGGCTGGAGCCATAGCCTACCGGACGACTATCCTGCTTGGCTCAATCCACGCCTCAATCCTTACCAGGAGTGGATGCCGGATCGGGCGGCATTAGCCTATTTCTTGGCCGTTTCACATCGCTACGTGAAGCAAACTGGCCTGACGCTCGCCGGTTCGGTGCCGCTGTTGTTGAAGCCTGCAGTGTTGTGCGAGGCTGCTGAGGGTAGCAGGATAGTCGATCCGTCTTGGTGGGCCGGGATCATCGGGCAGAACTGGGCTGAGTCAGCGCTACTCGACATGCTAACGAAGATGGCTACTGAACAATGGACGGAAGCGGCCAGTAGGTTGTGGCCCTCTTTGGTGCAATGGCAGCGGCTTGCGCTCCTAGGCCGTGGTGCAATCTTCACACCTAAGCACGACTTGCTGTTGCCGAGTTGCCGAGAAGGGTCACAGGGTTTTTCGCCCGTGCTGGAATGGGTAGCTAGAAATCTCCACGGTGCTGACGTACTACGTCTGCTTGGTGAAGATGACAAGCTCTTTATCGAGGAGCATCCACAATGGCTCTTAACTGAGCATAAATTATTAGTGCTACGCTCTCTGGCTGCACGCTTACCACTGCCTCTGGCGCCGTTCGGATCGTATAACTATTTCTCCGCCTTCTTGCCTGATGCCGCAACAGGCTTGTGTTGGTTCCTGCACGATGAGGCTCTAGGCGCTGAAGCGTCCGCCGGTCTCTGGAACTGGGCACCGAAACAGGCGCTCGCATTGTTATCAAGCGAAAGCAATCATGAACTAAAGGCCTGTCGCCAGTTATTTTTAGATTGCCCTAGCGCTCATCTGGGTGCGGCGCTAGCCGCCTTGCGGCACACGCCATCGCTGTTGCCCGACGAGCAACGCAAAGCATGGATACAGCGTCATTTGCCTAGCTCCGGTCAACATGCCAAAGAGTTATTCGCGCTTTTCAATTCCTAGAAGCCGATCAACGTGAGCTTGGATGCAGTAGGTCCTCGATACGGCAGTGTGCAAGTAAGTGCTTCCCCATCCGCGCTAGGACGGCACCGACACGTTCGCTGGCCGCCTGCACGGCGCAAGCCAGGGATACGCGCGCCTGCGACGTACTGATGTCGAACGCCTGGCACCGTAGCATGCACTCTGCCGTGTTGAAGTCGATGCGCTCTTCGGACGGACGCGAGTCGATCGGCAAGGCCGTATGCATCAGTATCGCGCTGTCGTTAGCAACCTGATTGGGCCCATATTGCCGTATGAAGGTCTGGTACCACCCACTCTTCGGGTGGATGTGTGCGCCCACGCGATGGTGCAGCGCTTGTCGTGCCAGCGTTGGCTTCGTTGCACGGTACATTTGCCACAGCTTTCGTACGATCGCTTTCTGTCGCTGGCTGATCTCCTTAAGCATGCCGTGGACGTCTTCTGTAACGTTCTCGAGCGGCGGATCGTCGGGGCCCGCGATCGGCAAGGCCAGCACGGAATGCAACCGCGTGAGCAGCATCGACAGGCGGTCGACGTCGACATACAGCAGGTAGAACGATGGCCAGTGCCATCCGGGTTTCTGGGGGCAGTCGAGCAAGTCAGCGATAAAACCATTGATGTCGCCAAGCTCGTGCAAGAATTCACTTGATGCTGTCATCGTGGTCACTTATGGCCTCCTGCAACGATCGGATCATTGTTCAGGTCCCATGCAGGGGCAAACGCAACCCCTTTCCATGTCGGGTGATTCAAGTCGAAGGGGTTGGCGGAGTCCCGACGTGGCCGCTTGAGGCCGTATACCAGCGCTGGGATTTGCGCTGCGCGGAGCCGAGCGAGCTCTTCCAAATATTGCGCGGTGCATAAGCGCGGTGCGCGGCGCAAGAACACGTGCCCTTCATAGCGTGACTCGAGTGTGAGGATTCGCCAATAAAATTTGTAGTGTCTCGGATTGAACCATGGGCTGGCGGGGCCGAGCTCGCAGCTGATGAGTGGCGCTTCGCCGAGCAGCTAAGGGTTGATGGCTTCGTACTTAGGTATCATCATGACGAACAAGGATTGCATTGGTAAAAGGCCCACCCTGAGCGAGACGTCGTATCAGCATCGGCCTATCTATAGCGTCGAAGGATGCAGTAATGCGGTCACCGAAGGACAGTGGGCAACGAAGAACTTGCCTAAGGCGGCATACACCTGGTTTAAACGCCTCTGCACCTGCCGCGCCGTTCGGGCCAGCAGGATCCGTGACTGCTGCGACTCCAACTGAAATGATTGCTGGTACACCAGGTCCTTTGGTTGCGTCGCCATCGCGGCGGCATCCGGTAGCGGATCAAGTGGCACGCACGCACGTCGTAAGAGTTGGCCATCCTCGGAGACGCGGCCTGAGCAGTAATGCTGCTGGCTAGCTAGGTACCAGGAGCTCGTAGGCGAGAAATGGTGGGAGACAATCCGCTTCAGTTCAGGCGCGCCATAGTCGACCTGTGCACGGCATTCCACGCGCACCAGCAGATCGACCAAGACGTGAAACTGCATATCGAGTCGCATCAAGCATGCGTTGATGCCTTCGATCGCGAGACCGTCGATTGCCCCCGTTGGTCCGATAAAACCGCGCGCCAAGTAGCCGGTGGCTTGGCTGAGCTCGTGGCAGAGCCGATCAACGTGCGCGTATGCCAAGTAGTAAGCGGGCCAGCGTTTCACCGTCACTGCCGGTCCTGTCAGCATGCAGAACACCAGGTTGCCCAGCTCCGGCAGCTCTCGAAACAGGTCCTGCGGAGGTGTGATCGTCTGCGCACCACGCATGTCAAGCTTGCCGCGACAAGGTTTGCGAGGTCTCATGCCGACTGGCTGTCTGCGGGGTTGGCAGACTCGCGGCCAATCTATCCCACAGGCGGGTATCCAGCCGACGCATATCCGCGGTCTTGCGGCGCTGCTGCCCAGCCATGAACAAGGCCATCTCCAGCAGAGCCGGTGTCCAGCGTGCTCCAACGACCTGTTGCAGGGCCGGCTCTGTGATCCCACCACGCTCATTGAGCTTTTGCGCAACGCGCTGCAGTAGGCAGAGAAAGGCGATGTAGACTGCGGTGATCTGCCGCGGTTTGCTTGCGATGATATCGGCCAGGACGTACTGGGCATTCTTGACTGGCCGTCCGCCCACGAACGGAAACACGCGTTGAGTCCCATCCAGCGTCAAGTCCTTCAGTGCATAGGACACCCGGGAATCGTAGATCGCATAGCGATCCTGGTCGAGAAAGCAGACGAACTTCGACACGCGGGCAATGCCGAGATATTTGATGTCCAACAGCGCGATCAAACTTTCAATGGCCGCCGGGCAGCGCAAGGGATGCTGCTCTTCCGACCAAGTCTGGCACAGCGTTCGCATCGAAGGTGAATACGCGTCATGCTGGCGCACGCTTGCGCGCACGGAGGTACCGAACCCCCACTTGTGTACGCGCTCGGCGTACTGCTCGACTGTGTCACGAAAGCCTGCATTGGCTAGGGCTTGGCGACTGGCCCAAGCCGGCGTTAGGACTTGACGGTCCCACTCGAACATAGTGAGGGATGCCGGAAGATCGATCTGAGAAATCAGGTCATCGGCCAGTTTGTCAATTTGCGTGTTGTTTAGCATTTGTTCTCCTTTAGTCTTAAAACCCGCGGTGGACCTCAGCAGGCTTGCAATCCGACAATTAACAACGCTATATTGCACTCAATTAGCGACAATATAAGACGGTAATTTCGATGCCCAAAAATTCTACTCAGCCCCAGCTGGCGCGTCGACTGGCAATCATCAATTTGCTGCCGCGCCTCAAGGACAGAGGCGTTGGACAGGGTATGACCGTCGCGCAGGTCGCGGCGCGACTCGGCCCCGAGTACCAGGTCGACCGCCGTACGTTCGAGCGTGACCTAAAGGAATTGGGGGATGAGCACGGCGAGTGGCGTCGGCTCGGATTGGAGGTGATCGGTCGCCCGAGCGAAAAGGATGGCCGGATTAATGAATGGTTTACGACGGCAAGCAGCAAAATATTGCTCTTCAAATCGTTGACGCCGACGGACGCACTGGTCGCAAGTTTCGCCCGCCAAGAGCTGGGGCAATTCTTGCCGTATGAGGCGCGCCAGTCTCTGGATGAGCAGCTTGCAATGATCGAGCAGAAGGTGAAGCACTTGCATCTGACGAAGGAACATCGGCAGGGCGTCGCTTACAGAGACAAAATACGCCGGGTGCCCGACAGCACCCCGCTGACACCAAGCACGGTGGACCCGAGGCACCTACAAACCGTCAACGATGCATTGATGCAAAACTCCATGCTGCGGCTGGGGTACCGCGCGGCGCGGGATAACGAGCTCAAGGAGCATGTGGTGTACCCGGTCGGTCTCGTCATTCATGACCGTTCGCTGCGCTTGTTGGCGGTTGAAAACAAGCATCTGAGCTTGGGACCCTCCGCTATGGTCGTCAAAAATTTCCTTCTCCACCGGATGAGAGAGGTCACGAACGCAGGCCCAGCTGCCAGCAATGTGCGGGTGCCGACGTTGGACGAGGCAATCGCCAATGGAGCGCTGGCCATGTGGTCTCAAGGGCTGATTGCGCTACGCTTGCGGTTCGCCGACAGTGAGGACGCCTCTGTGTTCGCGCGGACATTGGAAGAGATGCCATTGGCCGACGATCAGAAACTCTGTGAGGACAGCCACGGAAGGCTGGAGCTCAGCGCTACCGTGGCCAATACCTCAGCCTTGCGTCGCTTGCTACAAAGCATGGCACGTGAGGTCAAGGTCCTGGCACCCGATAGTTTGCGAGATGATATACGAAAATTCCTGCACGAAAGCCTGCAATTCCAACAGGGAGATTAAAAGCGCCAACAAGACCCGGGCCAGGGTATCGTCGAAGGTACCAACGCCTGACTGAACGCCAGCGCCGTACGGTGGTGTAGCACGACCGAATAAGGGGCTGTCAGAAATCCCGTGTTCAGACGAGAATTCTGACAGGTTGTGTCGCAAGAAATAACAACTAGGCGTTAAAGGCCAGTTTGCTCTGCTCTCGCTGCTTATCAAAATATTCGGCGAGGTCTCGCAAATCGGCTACACGATTTTTTCCTTCCTTTCTGGTCGGTATAGGGAACGTGCCAGCGCCAACTTGGTTATGGGCGGTCCCAACCTCCATGCCGAGCTCAGTCGCAACTTCAGCTAGCGTCAAGATGAGCTTTCCGTACTTTAAACCTAAAAAGATTTGAGAATTCATTTTGGACTCTCAACGTTCGTTGACAAAATTTTTCTTGATTTAAAATCACAGTAAATGCGTGATGGATGACAGAAAAATGCATAGTAAATTTTAACAATCATTATCTTTTCCTTTATATGTGCCTCTGTGCTATCGAAGAGCCAGGATATCTCTGAGGTTTTCGACGGCGATTCGAAATTCATCGTTGACTGATTCGAAATGATAAGGGTCGAATTCCAGCAGTCTAGCTTTCGTTGGGGACCTGAGTGCTGCTATGTTTCTGTCAAGATCGGCCGTAAGATAAGCTTCTATGGTCAAGCAATTACTTCGCTCAGATCGCATTACGCGGATTGATGCAGAAAACAAATCTGCCATTGCGCACGGTAGCGATTCGAATAGAGAAAAATAACCGCGACCACTGGCCTCGTCCCAATCAAAGATCTGCTCTACGGCCTTGTCGAAGGACGTGGTTCGAGTCATCGAGATTAATTGCTCGAATCCCGCGAGGCCCTTTACGAGCTGAGTCGAACAATCAAAATGTCGTATGAGACTATGAATATCCAGAGTTATCGTCGCGTTCCAGCGATTAGTACGCAGCTTGCTAAAAGTGTAACTATTGTAGAGATCATATCCAACCACGGTCTTGTTATGAAGACAGGCAACAATAAGGGATTCGGCAGCATCATCGCTGAGCGTGTTGATGTCGAATGCCAATCTAGAACGATTCTGCAAGACTACTTGAAGAATTCCAGATGGCCCAAGGTCGTACTGAATATAATGATCAGCCTTAATTTGTTGTAAATGTGCATCAGCGAGATCAACCAATCGATTGCTATCTGCAAAGAGCTGAGGTACTATCGGCGCTGTTGAAACATAATAAGTTCTGTTTTTTGTTCCCGTCATTGCTTTTTTCACGTAAGTTTCGTACACATTGATAAATTGGGATTGCAGTCCCGGTTTGTCGGAATGACAGAGAACATTTTATCTTTGATACATAGATGCGCAGCGGCAGGCGACTGTCTTTGCGCATTTTTTTATTTTTTTCGCATTTTTCCAACACTTGTTTTCTTCCTTTGAAAAGTTGCTAATCATGCAATCGAAAATCGAAAGGTAGTGAAAGAGGTCTCAAGGTTTTCCCGCCGATATGGGTGGCGGCGTGCCTTTTCGGAGAAGCACCGGGTACACGTTTGAGTGCAGTTGCAAAATCGATTTCCTCCCACTTCGTCCCTTTGAACAGGCGTCTGAATTCGGTTGCTCTTTCATCTATTAAAAGGCGAAAAGCTCCATTGTGATGGATGATGCGCAGCCCGTAAGCCTGCACTGAGCGTTCTGCGTCCTTGTCCTTTTTGGCTGCTGCGGCAAGGGACATACGTAGGGTGATCCTTTCGGTCCGGCCGTCAACTGTAATGTTTACGAGAGTATCGAGAGCGTGATCGAGTACGGCTACGTCACTTACCAACTCCGGCTCGTTGTCGCGCTCGCCACAGAAATTTATCTTTGCAATCAACTCGCGTGCTCCAACCTCATCAATGACACCGTCATGTAGTGCCGTCCATGCCGCAGCGAGAACGGTAGAAAGGGAGTCGGCATATCTGATCGTTAAGCCATCTTCACTGATAAGCAGCGATTTAATGATCGCATCCGTCGCCCTATATTGCGGCCACGAGTGGATCATCCTCGACCGCAGCCTCATGCCAAGTGGCTCGACAACTCGGTTGTCATTGCGGGCGATCTCGGGCAAGCAGGTTTTATTTTTGGGCTGATCAACCAGCGTGAGAGCAAGATAGCGTCCTTCATCGGCTGGCTCCATTGTCGGCAGATTAACGGCGGAAATGAGTCCAGCACAGCGTACCGTGTATGTCTCCACGCCGCTCTGGCCCTGCTTAGCTTTAATATCCTTGTCACCACCGCTACTGGCGCGAAGGTAAACCATCAACGTCTTCACATTTGAGGCACCTTCGGCTTCATCAACAAGAACTGCCAAGGAGTCGTTTTGAATAGTACGGCGAACTGCTGGTTCAGAGGTGGTTCCGGTGAAAGCCAGCATAAAATCGCCCAAGAGACGTCGAATCATCTGGATCAGCTTTGATTTTCCGCATCCGGGCTTCGAAGTAATGGCTGCATGAACACGCCAGTCGAGCGCTCCCACCATAGAAGCGGCCGCAATCCACCCGAGCATCAAGTATGAGTCGCAGTCCCTTCTCCAACTCCAAGTATTCAAGGCGTCGAGGATAACCTGCGCATCTTCTGGTTTTGCTTTTTCCTGATTCCGTCTTAGGCCAAGAGTTGTATGGGAAACGAAGACGCGGCGATCATTGACACGGGGCTGTGGACGACCGTCCGTACGCCAAATATCGTTCCCATCATTCACGATGAGGCAGTCAGGATCGTGAACGTCTCTCCAGACTCCAGTACCATAGACCTCGGCTACGTTGAACGAACCCTTTCGATTGCACTCATCAACTATCGCTGCACCTGCCTCCCTATAATTAATTTTTTTGGTTCCGTTCTGAGTTGTCGAATAGCCAAACTCTTGTTTCAACCATTGATTGCCGCAGACTATCGTTAGCGCGCCAGGAGAAATGATATCGGTAGGTGAGAGGCTGATGATGCAGTTACGGGTGGATGACCATACGTGACAAGTCAAGCCCGTGTAGCCAAGAGGGATATAGCTGGCAGCTAGAGAAATTGCCTCGGGTGTTGATGAATGGGAAACAGCTGGAGCGGCTACTGTACTATATGACATTATTCTTCATCTCAGTTCATTAGGGTGGTTGCTGCTAGGCGGTGATAAATATATCGTGCTGTTTCGCCCAAAATTCAGGATTTGGCGTCGTTCGACGAAATATCTGATTTTTTCTGCTCAAACTGAAAATTTTTCTGGAGACGCGCGAGAACGTAAAGCGCGGGCCACTCCGAAGTATGTAGCTGGCTTTACGATCACCGCTTGAGAAGTGACGAGCCGGCTGGCAAGACGAACGGCAGGCAGCAAGCATCTGCTGCGTCACCGAGACATCTTCCTCAGAAAAGATGTGGGACAGCGATCAACGTTCAATGCGAGCACGGGAAGCCGGCTTGATGGTGCGTAGCGACTAGATTGCTGAGTTCATTTCAACATTTGGTGTCGAGCCAAAAGGTGCAACGATGACGCGCCCTCGTGACTAGAAGTAAAGTGATGACGCGACACTCTGGGAAAACCGGTGGGGATAGATCATACCTTTCCTCGTACGTTCGGCTAACGCGTCTGGAAACACTGTATGAAATTGATTTTCGAGGAAGATTTAGAAAATCTTACGTTCTAACGGTTTATTAAATATTGATAGCTGCATCTTAAATTTGCTGAGAAAAATTCTCATCAATATCAATTCTATTTAAAGCGTTATATTGTTAGAAAACAGATTGAGATCAAATGGACACAATGCATGCCTTGACAAAAAATCTAACAACGTGTATTACATTGTCAAAATTTTTGCTCGGCGTAGTGGTGGAAGGCACTGCGTCCGGCCCTGGCAAAGCCCGACGCATTTGGGGCGTCCAGCAGCATCGGTGTGCATGAACTTGTGGAAGTAAAGCTCATCGCGCTTGATAACACTAGGCCGCTGAAGTCCGATAAGGGCGACTGGGAGCTGTGCATGTTATCGTCGGTAATGGCGCGCAACATCCACGGGGATCTGAATTTCTCCTTCGTCTACAGCTCGCTTGGCATTCCGCAGGCGGCAGACCGGCGGTGTATCTGCAGCAACCTGCATTAAAAGCGGGTCGACCAGCATTCCTGTTGATTTCCGTCTAGGAATGACTGCAACTTATACTCCTAACAAATCAGCATTCGCTGAAATGCATGTATTGATCCGGGCAGACTTGCATTTCATCTCCGTGAACCAGAATTATTTGAACTTGACCGCGCCAGCAAAAATGCCGCTCAACAAATCGTCCCGTATGTGCTCTTACCTGTCGGAACGTCAAGGCCGAAGTAGCAGGAATACCCGTCGCCCTTTTGCCAGACGCACATGAGGTGCCCTCGGAGCCGCGTTCGATGATCTGGGCCTTCTCCGCAGGCGTCCTTCCTGTCTGGTCCGATCTGGTCGAACAAGTCCTTCGCAAGAGGCCCGGTGAACATCAGCGACACTTTTCGGTCCTTCGCGGTCGGCGGCACTGTATCACCCAGCTCCCCGCCGTATACGTAGTAATCGCCCTTGAGGGGCTTTGCCTGGTATCGGCCGCCCGCTTCCTTTTGGTCGGCAGCGTGGGCAAGAGAAGCCAGCGCGAAGGCGCAGGCGAGGCATACGAGTCGTGTTTTCATGAGCGCTCCCACAGACCAACGTGAAGGTGATCGTCGTGCTTTGGCCATGCCGTCATACGCGGATCGCCAACGATCGCGCGTAGCTCCTTGTCGTTGAAGTAGATGACCCTAACCAGCGGATGCCGCAAAAACAAGTGGACCAGCTTGATCGTAGCCGCCTGGTCATAGACCGACTTATCCCTGTAAGAGCAGCGTGCCGCCTGGCCGGTCATGTGGTCCTTGCGCACCGGCCGGATATCCATCTCGATGCCTTTCTGATGGGTGGCGTGCTCGTACTTGACTCCGCCAGCGAGGCTGATGTTCCCGATGCCGAATTTCCGGTCGTCCATGGCCGCCCACTCTCGCTCAACCGAGAAAATCACGGACAGCATGTTGGGATGGGCGTACTGCGCCAGGTGGCCGGTGCCCGGCATGTTGTTGACATTACCGTACACGTAGTAGCCAGCTTCCTCGGGCGCCTGAGGCAGCATGTACCAACCTTGCTGATCCCTCGGTTGAATCGGGATAGGCATGGCCAGCTCCTCACGCGCATGACTTCCGGCTGGCGAGGTCCCAGCCTCCCGCCGTGCTGCCGGCGCTGCCGCCGCTGATGCCTTGCTTCGTGTACGACCACTTCACCTTGGAAAAGCACAGGCCGATCTCATCCTGGACGACACCGCCTCCATCACGCATCACTTGGTCCATGTGGGACAGCATCACGTTCTCCAGCTCGACCTGGTAGTACTTGATCCGCTTTCCGTCGCCGTCGGCCCGCATGAATTCGATCTTGGCCTTGGGGATTGTCTTGCCTGTCGAGCAGTGCTGCATCAAGACCGGCGAGGCGAGATCCACGAGCTTGGTGAAGCTCATGGTGCGGTGCTCGGAGTGGCCCACGGTGTGGCCGCCGGCCGTGGATACGGTAGCGCTCCTGGGCTGCGTCACGCCCCAGTGAGCCGAAGTGATCTCGATCCAGCCTTGGTGGCCGGCGTCGCTCGATTCGCCCTTGATGCCATCGATTTGTAGGTATGCGTCAGTTGCCATGTTTCCTCCAAAATTAGTTAGTGAATTCGAGGACATTGTTGTCTGATATTCACAACATCGAATGAGGAAGCGTCAAGCGTGGTGCAGAAAACGAAGGTTTATTGGATTCCCGTGCGAACCTAGCTTCCCGTGCGAACCTAGCGTGCGGAAATAACCGTTAAACGGGCCCTTGAGGTTACCGATGATCGCGGCGCTGGCAATGAGCCGAGTTCGGTTTTCGCCATTGCTCATGCGCTGCGACTGCGAAACGCCGCGGGGGTAAGCTGGTCGGCGCGTTCGGAAAACCGCATTCGCCGCCGGAGCGTCGTGCGCAGGCAGTGGTGCTGCACTGATCGATCTAGGACGGAAGCGAAACGGGCATCGTTAATCGTGCAGTCATGCATAACAACCGCGAGGCGAACTTCTTTACGGGTTGGGTGCGTTTGTTCGAGATACCTGTCCGCTGAAGGATTTGAGCGCCAGGTGGGCATTGATGAAGCGTTTCTTGAGTTGCCTTACGCGCTCATCTTTTGCTGGTGAGGAGAGCGGTTTGTTGAAGGCTCTAGAGTTGAGGACTGGACTGGAACACCTCGTTAAGCTCTTTAAGAATTTGCGCCAACAAGCTTTCGGAAGCCGGCATGTCCCATTGCCCAAGATATGCCAGTGCGACGAGGGTAAGTGGATGAACTCCCAGTGGGACGACAAGATCATCAATTTTCTGCAAAGTCGGCTGTTTGATACCTCGTTCTAGCTCACTTATGTAAGTACGGCCGGAGTAAAGTGCAAAGTCCTCCTGCGTAAGCCCCCGGGCAAGTCTTACCGCTTTAAACGCGGCACCAAACTGATTTAGATGCTTCATGTCGCTCCAATATTTGGAGGGCCATGAGACTACATTGCATGCTATAGTGCTACACGCTATAGCGTGCGAAAGAGATGCCTCTGTGCAAGTTTCAAGAGGTCCAAATTTGAAGGTTTCTACAGCACGGTGATCCGCCTGTTTCTTGGTTAATCAAACTGGGCAAGATCAAGCAAACAAATGCTGGAAGGCGCCTGGCTTGAGTTGGTTTCTTGCACAGAAAAACTCCGCGGAAGTGAATGCTCGACGCGTCAAATGAGAGGTGATCGGAGTTGTCTTCGCCAAAACCCAAACCCTAAATTCTAACTAGATCAATGGATAAAAAATCTAAGCAACATTACGACCTAAAGCTCTTGGTTTCAGGCGTAGTTATAGCTGCTCTTGCTGGTTGCGGTGGTGGCGGTGGCAGCTCGGCCCCGGCCACGAGCACCCCGGTCGCAACCACTCCGAACACATCGACCCCGGCAACCCCATCGACCCCGGTCAGCACCGTGCAGGCGGCTGAACTGCAATCCGCAACGCCGGCAGCGTACCCGGCCGGCAGCGTGCAAGCCATTGCCTTCACCGAATTCAACGCCTTCCGCGCTATCGAGGGCCTCGGCCCAGTGCGCCAGAACGCCAACATCGACATTGCAGCCAAGAACCACGCTGCCTACGTCCAGACAAACATGAGCGGTGCCGACGCGCACCACGAAATCGCAGGCAATCCGGGCTTCACCGGCGCTGAGCCGGGTGATCGCGTGATCGCAGCCGGATACGCGAGCGTCTACACCACGGAAGTCATTGCCTTCGAGGGTATCCAGATGACATCCGTGCAAACCCTGCTGAGCACCGTGTACCACCGCAACGCGATGATGACCCAGGGGCTGACGGACGTTGGCATCGCACCGGGCAACGACAGCGGCCCGAGCTACATCGATGCGGGCTACATCAAGCAGCAGAAGAACGCTGGTGACTACGTGGGCGTGTTCCCGTACGACAAGCAGTCCGGCGTGCCGATGACGCACCACACCGAGTCGCCGAATCCGTTCTACAAGGAATTCGATATGACGCAGGCGAACGTCTGCGCCAAGACCAGCTACCCGATCAGCATCGCCACCGAAACCAGCACCATCCTGAAAGTGACCACCTTCACCGTGACGCCGGAAGGGCAGAGCACCCCGTTGGACGTACGCCTGATGACCCGCGACAGTAGCGACCAGAACTTGCAGTACCTGGGCGCCAACGTTGCCTACATCGTCGGCAAGGCACCGTTCACGCCGGGCACGAAGTACACCGTGCACTTCGTCGGCACTGCCACCGGCAAGGCAACCGGCACCGCAGATGGTCTGGCGATCGACAAGACCTGGACCTTCACGACCGACACCAAGGACGTGATGGGCTGTCATTAAGATTTTTCCGCTAGCGCGGCCTCGGTTGCTGATATGGAATCAATGGTCACCCGAAAATTGCATCTTATTAATAAGGAGATAACATAGCCATGAACGATATTGGAATGGGGATCGCTGAAGCTGCGCTAAATGGATTTCGTTTGGGTAAGCGAATTCAGCAAGAACAGGCACTGCAATCCTGGCAGGACTACGCTGCAGAGCTCGAGAGGCACCTTCATGAAATGCGTCAGAGACTGGCAGATACTAACGTCGAAGTTGATAAATATCTGTGCTTCTATTCTATCTCCCAAGAGCGCCTTAATGCTTCGCACGAAAAGAACATTGAACTTGAGCGATTTATAGCGGAGAAGAACAAGCGATTTGAGGCTGTTATGTCGGCACATCATGGATGCCTCGACACCTTTCAGAAATCGTTAGCGGAGAAAGATCAAGAGATTAAGTACTGGAAGCGAGCCGCCGACGACAAAAATAGGTCAAACGATACCTTGACATCGATCTTGAAGAATGTTTCTGCCAAGGCCGCTGCACTTGATAGACTCTATGAAATGTTAGTGGAAGAGGCGACTAGACTTTATGGTGCCGATAGATTCGAAAGCCTGGATGGCGAGAAAATTAGCCAGGAAGTGGAAAACGCACGCATAAAATTTGAGGAGACAGGGAAGCTTTCATATGCTCCGAAAGTGGATGCCATACGAAAACAAATTCGGCTGAGTTGGAAATAGACTAATATTGGTGCAATTAATTTGATAGTATATTGAAAGGCAGTTGCAATTTTTTTGGTCTGGCAAATAGGGGGCAGCTTTGATTCATACTTATACCAAATTGTACAAAGATGCGGTGTTCAGGAATTACTCCGTATCGATCAGAGTATATTGCCGCAAAGGCGAGTCTGGGTATTCTGCTGAAGTTATTCTTTACTATGGATTGAACGAGGATAATCAGGGTAGGCCTCCTAAACTGTTGTTTTCCAAGCGAAATACAACTGAGCTCGAGCATCTACTCAAAGAGTCCACGGAAATTTTCAACGCGGCTGTACTGGTTCACCGAATGGTTCTCCGGAAGATGAGCATGGCTGCATCGTTACTAATCATATCGATTTTCTGGAGAATTGTGAAATGGATGCCGACGGACGGATCGGCGCTACTCTGGTCGAGAGGGTTAAAGCTGATGACGTGGAGCTTGAAAATGTAATCAACGAAATTTTGAAGGAACTTTCCAAGAATAATTCTAGCAAAAGATGCCGTTGAGAGTAATTCTGTCTATGGCAATCTAAAGAATATCTAATGAGTTGCGGAGGGTAAGATTCCATTAATTCAGGCTTGTTAAATGCATACATCGGCTCGATCTCGATGCACGTTGGGTTATTGTTCAAAGATTGAACGTCGCGCCGGATTAGTGCGATCTCGGCTTTATCCGTGATTGTATATCATCTGAATGCAACAACCTTTTTAGCCCTTCCGACTTTGTTTCAGCCGCATCTCTCTCGCGTGTAAGCAAACCAATTCTCTTCAAGAAGCTCTTCGCCTGCTCGACCATCCTCGTTAGCTGTGCTTGAAGTCCGTCGATCTGGCGCTGGAAATAGGTCCGCTCCTCTTGTATGGTACGTTGCAACTGCATATTCTCGGCCCGCAGCTTGATCGCTTCTAGCTCAAACTCTCGTGCTTCCTCGACTTCTTGGCGCAGCCGTGTGATGGCTTTAGCCTGTTGAACACGAGCACGTTGCCCCATCAGCACTACGTTTCGGGATTGCTCAATAAGAGTGACGTACTTTAACTGCTCTTCCTCATACTTCTTTAGCTGCTCTCCTGCCTTGCCGGTAATCCTGTCACCGATGGTCGGGGCTGGCAGCTTCGGCGCAATTAATGCCGAGTTTTTTTGGAGGACCGCATTGTATTGTGCTGCAGTCGTATGAACGGCTTTACTGCCTTGCAAACCACGATGGAGGCCGAACGGCGCACCGACGACTTTGGCAAACTCGGTTTGCATTGCTATCATTTTGGCCGGCCCACCGAGAAAGTCTCGCGCAGACAATCGGCCATCTGTTGTCAAAGGAACAATATATGCCACGAGGTGCGGGGAAGTTTCGTCTAATTGGACATTCAAGCACACGACGTTCTCGGCCCCGTGGCGAGCCTTGAGCCAGTCTATAGAGGCTTTTAGGTACTCATTTTGCTGCCGAACCGGGGTTGATTTCCACCACTCTGGAGACGCCGTTATTAGATACTCAATGCATATGACTGCATCGCGCCGTCGCTTCGCCGGCAGCCTGGCATTTACCGAACGCGCTAAAGCTAGTGAAGATTGGGCGCCTTCTGTTTTGTTGAAGTGTGTGCGCTCCTTGTCCGCATTCGGCGTTGGGATCTCGCGGAAGGTATGGCGAGCTGAGCCGACGACTGCACTAATGCTCTTCAGTTTTTGGGTTCGGATAATTGCGAAATTCATCGCTGTCTCCAGGCCCGCAGCCCCCGCGTAGGAACCGCGGTGTACTCACTACACTTTGCTGACGCAAAGTTGTTCGCCCTGCCGGGAGCTAAACCCACCCAACTCCGCGCTCCCGTGAGGGAACTTGGCCGGGTTGCGCCCCGGTGGCGCATGAATATATGCGACTGCATTGCTGTCTCCTGTTGCCATGGTTTCTCTTCTATTGTCCACAATTGGAATAGGCATAGTTATAGCAACGGCGCTCTCGGCGAAAATTTCACACTCGAACGAGAATAAATGCATCACTGTGCTTTAGATGTTTCGCACATATTGCGTGTAGATATATGAACCGTGCTGGCGACATTTAAAATAAATCGGAAATGAAAGCTTCTTCAGTGATCTTGTCCGGCTATTATTGGGCAGCTGACGGCTGAGTGGGCGAACATAAAGGTCATTCTTTGCGTTATGCGGGATTGAGTGCACTATCCTGCTCAAAACAAGCGTAAATTGTCACCATGGACGATCCGCTATTTCAGACGCTCACCCAACTGGCGAACACACTCACCATTCTCGCTCGTGAGCGCGATCTGCTAGCTGTTGCTATGACTCGGTTGACCACCGACGTCGAATACTTACAAGGTGAAGTGTCTATGCTGCGCGAACAAGTTGCCGTACAAGTAGCAGTGAAATCCGCGCCTTATGGTTCACTGGCCAGCGAAACCCGTGAGCATGTCGACACGGCCTGTGCGGCTTATCACCTTGGACGTAAGGTACAGACGCTAAGGAAGTGGGCGTGCTACGAGAACGGACCAGTTCGTCCAATTCGGATCCACGGAAGGCTGCGGTGGGCTGTGACCGACTTGCGCCGACTTGGGTGCCGATAGCACAGGCAGATCGAAACGAGTTGACAATAAAACCACAGCTTTAGGCGCCGGGACCGTATCATTTTGATGCGATGATCTTTCTTTTTGGATATACTGAGCAGCTTCTCTTCTCTCAGCTCGGATGTCCTGACCATGATCGATGACCCGCTTGCACAGCTGCCGTTGCCGCAAAGGGATCGGCTTAAGCATGCCGAGCTGCGTTTGCGCTTCTTGGGGGAATTGCGTCGCCTGGATCTCATGCAGCGTTTCGGCATTCAGTCAGCCGCAGCCTCTCGTGATCTTGCGTTGTACAAGGAACTGGCTCCAACGAATATCGATTACGACAGCAGGGGAAAGCGCTACCTGCTCGGTAACGAATTCAAGCCTCTGTTCCCGACGCCCTCAGAGCAAGTCTTGAGTTGGCTGGCTGAGCAACTGGGCGATGCAATTACGCCATCGTCCGACTCTCTCCTACCTTGTCTCATTCCGTCGCGGCTTTCGCATCCCAATCTGGACGTACTGGCATGCGTCACCCGAGCCATTCATCTAGGACAGGTACTTAGCATTCGCTATCACTCCGTTAGCAGTGGGGCGTCACATCGCGAGATCGTACCGTTTGCCTTGCTCGACACGGGGTTGAGATGGCACGTGCGTGCTTTCGATCGCAAAAGCCAAGCGTTCCGTGACTTCGTACTCACTCGTATTCGTGATCCTCAGCCGCGTCTCGACGATGCTCCGTTGCGCCATGAATTGCCCGAGCACGACGTACAGTGGGCGCGTATCGTGGAACTCGACTTCGTGCCGCACCCCGACCAGCCGCGTCCCGACATCACTTGCATGGATTACGACATGCCCGGTAGCGTTCTGCGTTTGAGACTGCGTGCGGCGTTGGCTGGCTATGCATTGCGCAAGTGGAGCGTGGACTGCTCACCCGACCATAGTCTGCGAGGCCCCGAGTATCGTCTGTGGTTAAAAGACCACCTGGCCCTTTACGGTGTCGAGACCGCTATGTTGGCTCCGGGATATCAGGCCAGCAAGGAGCAAGCCGCATGACTGTGCGTTACCGACTTTCTTTCACTACTGGCGGGCTATTCCTGCAAGAGGCGCCTGCGGTCGCCGCGTGCTACCTGAATCTCAGGGATTGGGTAAAGGCCCGTGACCAGGTGCGACAAGACAACCTCCTCCAAGTACGAACCGCTGCCGCCGCCACGCGCATCAGCAAGGAGGTCACTGCGCGGCTGGAGCATCTGGACGAACTCGAACTTCAAGCGCTGCTGGAGCTGAACCTTCGTGATCGAGCCAATTTGCTTTGGGTAGCGGCCTGTCGTCGCTACGCCTTTATTCGCGATTTCGCCACCGAAGTTCTCCGGGAGCATCACGTGCTAATGCGTCGGAAGTTGTCTTTTGGGGACTATGACAGTTTCTATAATAGTAAGGCGCTTTGGCATGCAGAGCTCGATGACATTGCCACGTCCACCCAGCACAAACTGCGGCAGAACCTATTTCGCATGTTGCGGGAAGCCGATCTGGTCTCGGAGCAGCACATGATCCAGCCAGCTTTGCTCAGTCCGCATCTTGCGCATCTTCTGGCCAATCGCAGCGAACAAGAACTGCTCGTCTTTCCGGCTACAGACAGCGATATTCAAAGATGGCTTCAATGAACCAAAAGATTAGTCAGCAACCGTTAGCCAACCGATTTGAACATCTGATCAAAGTGATTGGTAGCGAGCGATTTTTGCAGATGCGCGGGCTAAACAACGATCTGCCCTTCTACATCTGCGAGTTTCGCGCCAGCGAAGCCTTTGAAATGCAACGCTTTCAACGGCAGCTCATCAGTTCCTTGGCCAATCTTAGCGTACCGTGCTTGGGTGGACGCGGTGTCAGGGTGCTGGACATTAATTTGTACGACCTCAGCATCGAGCTGCTGCAGGCTCGCGAAGGCAGCGGAGATGGTAGCCGGCTTTGGGACGAACTTCTTGCTGTCGAAGCCGATGTTGAAAAGGATAACTTGCTCGAACTGCTGCAGAACGTGCTCGGTATCGAGGACTACCTGATCCCTGCCATCGGCGAGCAATTGCAGCAAGCTGACTTTGACGTGCTATTCCTGTCAGGCATCGGTGAGGTCTTTCCCTACATCCGATCGCATAACGTGCTCAACAACCTGCAAAGCACCGCCAAGAACAAGCCCACTGTGTTGTTCTTCCCTGGCGAATACCGTCATTCGCTGGAGCAGGGTGCGTCGCTGGAGCTGTTTGGACTGTTGCACGACGACAAGTACTACCGTGCCTTCAATATTTTCGAGACTCAGGCTTGAGGAAACACCCGATGGAACTTAACCGCATTTTTTTGCATCCAGTCAGCCGTCCGATAGAAGGTGTTATCAAGGCCGACGATGAATCGAGCCTTTATGTGGAGCTCAACGAGTATGTGCTTACAGACGAGGTCGCCAAGCGACTGGAGCATTTTCTTGATGCCTATAACAGCTACCATGGTGCGAACGGCGTCTGGGTCTCGGGCTTCTTTGGCTCGGGTAAGTCACATCTGTTGAAGATGCTGGCCTTGATGCTGGAGAACCGCGCCATCGATGGTACCTCCGCACTCGACATCTTCCTTCCCAAGATCCCGAAGGAGGACGAGCTGCTGCGCGCAGCCTTGAAGAAGGCCATTTCAATCCCTTCAAAAAGCATCTTATTTAACATCGACCAAAAGGCCGACATCATTAGCAAGAGCCAGAGTGACGCCTTGCTCTCGGTCTTCGTCAAGGTCTTCAACGAGACGTGTGGGTACTTCGGCAAGCAGGGCTACATCGCGCAGTTCGAACGAGACCTGGACAGCCGGGAGCAGTTGAATGCGTTCAAGGACGCTTACCAGCGCTTGGCCAACAAACCTTGGGAACGTGGCCGAGAACAGGCGCTGCTGGAATCGGGCAACATTGCCCGCGCTTATGCCGAGATTACCGGGGAAGATCCGACCTTGGCTAAGGGCATTCTGGACAAGTACCGCGCACAGTACAACGTCTCCATCGAAGACTTCAGTCAACAGGTCAAGGCATGGCTGGACAAGAAGCCAGCCAACTTCCGCCTCAACTTCTTCGTGGACGAGGTGGGGCAGTACATCGCCGATAACACCAAGCTGATGACCAACCTGCAAACCGTGGCAGAAAGTCTGGCCACAAAGTGCCAAGGCCGCGCATGGATCATCGTTACCGCCCAGGAGGACATGAACTCCGTGCTGGGGGACATGAACAAGCAGCAGAGCAACGACTTCTCAAAGATCCAGGCCCGCTTTGCCAACCGGCTCAAGCTCACCAGTGCCGACGTGGCCGAGGTGATTCAAAAGCGCCTGCTCACCAAGAATGAGATTGGCACTGAGCTGCTGGTCAGCACCTACGACCAGCAGCTCAACAATTTCAAAACCTTGTTCGAGTTCGCTGACGGTGGTCAGCAGTACATGAATTTCCGGGACGCGGAACATTTCACCTATTGCTACCCCTTCGTGCCCTATCAGTTCCCGCTGTTCCAGGCCTCCATTCGAGGCATCTCGTTGCACAACGGTTTCGAAGGTAAGGCCAACTCGGTGGGCGAGCGCTCTATGCTCGGCGTGTTCCGAGAAGTAGCGATTGCCATCGACCAGGAGCCGGTTGGCCAGCTGGCTACCTTTGACCGTATGTTCGAAGGTATCCGTGGCGCGCTCAAGAGCGCGATCCAGAGTGCGATCAACAATGCCGAGCGCCATCTGGGCGACCCTTACGCCGTGCGCGTCCTTAAGGCGCTCTTCTTGGTCAAATACGTCAAGGAGTTCAAGGCCACGCTGCGCAACCTCAGTGTGCTGATGCTGGAGCGCTTTGGCGACGACCTGCCCGCGCAACGCAAGCGCCTTGAAGCTGCACTCAACCTGCTGGAACAGCAGACTTACATCCAGCGCAATGGCGATGTCTACGAGTACCTGACCGACGAAGAAAAAGACATCGAAGAAGAGATAAAGAACACCGAGGTCGAGACAGCCGACATCCTCAAGGAGTTGGAAACCCTGCTTTTCGATGGCGTCATCAGGCAGCGCAAGATCCGCCACAGCAACGGTCAGGATTACGCCTACACCCGTAAGATGGATGACCGCGCGCTCAGCCGTGAGCACGAGCTGGCTATCCACATTATCACGCCGCTCTCCGATAACTTCGACAACATCACCCTGCAGCGCATGCAAAGCATGGGACGTGATGAGTTGCGAGTGGTCTTACCAGCCGACGTGCGCTTTATGCAGGACCTGACAATGTACAAGCGCACCGAGAAGTACATCCGGCAGAACAGCAACACTACACAAGAAGCGGTCAAGCGCATTTTGGATGCCAAGGGCTTCCAAAACACCGAACGCTTAAACGACCTGCAAGTGCGTGCCCGTAGCCTGTTGGGGAAAGCCACACTCATCATCAACGCGGCGGATGTGGATGTCAGCACCGAAGACGGCCAGACCCGGGTGCTCAAAGGCTTTGAACATCTGCTGCAAACCACCTACCCCAACCTGCGCATGCTGCGCGATGTGCCATTCAACGAGGCAGACATCGGCAAGCACCTGCGTATGGTGGAAGACGGGCTGCTAGCCAATGACGCCACCAGTCTCACCGAGCCTGAACAGGAACTGCTGGCCTTCATTCAAGGCAACGCTCGGGGGGGAGTGCGCACTACCGTCAAGAGCTTAATCGAGCGTTTCGAGCGCAAGAACTACGGCTGGTACTACGCTGCCATTCTTTGCAACCTGGCCCTGTTGTGCGCGCGCGGCAAGGTCGAGGTCAGGCAAGACAGTAATCCGCTGGAGCATGACGCTCTGGAGCGTAGCCTGCGCAACACCAATGCCCATGCCTCGCTAGTGCTTGAGCCACAGGTTGAATTCAGCGCTTCGCAAGTACGCACACTAAAAGAGTTCTTTGCCGACTTCTTCGACAAGCCGGCTAGCAGCAACGAGGCACGTGCGCTGGCTCGCGAGACTATCGATGCGCTGAAGGACCTGGAGATCGAACTGGCCGACCTGCATGGCCAGAAAGCGCAGTTGCCGTTCCTGAGCGTGCTGACCCCGGTGCTGGCCACGCTGAAAGACATGGCAAGCAAGAACCCCAATTGGTTCCTGATCGACCTCGCCCGCGCCGAAGACGCCTTACTCGACACCAAAGAAAACATTATCGAGCCATTACGGCGCTTCATGAACAGCCCACAGCGTGCCATCTTTGAGCATGCTCGCTTGCTCGTCGCCGAGCAGGAGGACAACTTTGCCTATGTGGGCGCGGCCGAAGTGGAGGCTGTTCGTAACCTGCTGGCCGACAGCAAACCCTGGCAAGGCAATCGTCTGCAGCAGCTCAAGCCGCAGCTGGATGCCCTACAGCAAGACGTCTCCAACCAGTTGGCCAGTGAAAAGGAAGCCGCCATCAACCACCTTGCAGAACTGGAACAAAGACTGCAAGCCACCGAGGCGTATGGCCGTCTTAGCTCCACCCATCAGTCGCAGCTGAGCCAACCTTTTGCTGATGCCCGCCTTGCGCTGCAAGGCCAGAAGCGCATTGCCATGATCCGCGATCAACTGCGGCACTTCGAGGACAGCCGCTTTCCACAACTATTGGTGCAACTGGAGCAATGGGCCGAGCCCGCGTCACCTGAGCCCAAACTGGTGCCCGGCCGCACCATCAAAGTCAGTTACGCCAAGCCCTGGCTCACCAATGAGGCTGAGCTCGATGACTACCTGAACAAACAGCGCGAAGCTTGGCTGAGGGAAATCCTGGCTGGCAACCGCGTGCAGATCTAAGCTGGCCATGGACATAAGCAAACTCAAAAAATTCGCCCGGTTCGCCCGACGCACCTTGGGCGAGCAAGTCGGCGCAAAGCTGGCCCTGGTGTTGTCTGAAGCCAGTGCCGCGCGTCGCGAGAGCGCGGCGGCGGTCAAGACGCTGGAAGACGCCATCAAGAGCCATGGCAAGGAACAGGTCATCGAACGTGTGGCTTACATCTGGTTCAACCGCTTCTGCGCGCTGCGCTTCATGGATGTGAACCGCTATACGCGCATCGGCATCGTGTCGCCCGCTGAAGGTCAGTTCCAGCCCGAGATCTTGCTGGAAGCCAAGATGGGCCATATTGACGAAGAGATGGTGCAGGTCAAGACGAGCCAGCAGATTGCCGACCTGCTAGCTGGCAAAAGTCCCAGCCACGACCCGCAGGGCGAGGCCTATCGCCTGCTGGTCGTGGCCGCCTGCAACGCCTGGCATAAGGCTATGCCTTTTCTGTTCGAGCACATCGACGATTTCACTGAGTTGCTGATGCCCGACGACCTGCTCTCGGGTAACTCCATCCTGGCGTACACCCGTGAGGCCATGACGTCGGATGCATGCCAAGATGTGGAAGTCATTGGCTGGCTGTACCAGTTTTACATCTCCGAGAAGAAAGATGCCGTCTTTGAAGGGCTGAAGAAAAACCAGAAAATTTCCCCGGACAACATCCCCGCTGCCACCCAACTCTTCACGCCGCACTGGATCGTGCGCTATCTGGTGGACAATTCGCTGGGCCGCCTGTGGATGCTCAATCGGCCAAATTCCCGGCTGGCCGAGCAGATGGCCTACTACATCCCACCTGAAAAACTGGAAACCGACTTCCTCAAGATCAAGTGCCCGGAAGACATTAAGGTCTGCGACCCTGCGTGCGGCTCGGGCCACATGCTCACCTATGCCTTTGACCTGCTGTACGCCATTTACGAAGAAGAAGGCTACGACGCGGCCGAGATCCCGGAGAAGATCCTCACCCACAACCTCTTCGGCATCGAGCTGGACGAGCGTGCCGGCGAGTTGGCCGCTTTTGCGCTGACCATGAAGGCCCGCGCCCGTCAGCGTCGTTTCTTCAACAAGCGCGTAAAGCCCCACATCACCGTACTGGAGAAAGTGAACTTCACCGATGAAGAGCTGGACGAGTACATGGCCCATGTTGGTCGCGACCTGTTCACCCACGGCCTGCGTGAGACGCTGCAACAGTTTAGCGAGGCTGACAACTTCGGTTCGCTGATCGTGCCCAAGGTGGGCAATGTGGAAGATGTGCTGGCGACGTTGAAAGCTAAGGATATGGTCGGCAACCTGTTCTTGGCGGAGACGCATCAGCGCGTGCTGAGCGTGCTGCACATGGCTGAAGCCCTGAGCCCACGCTATGCGGTGGTAGTCGCCAACCCGCCCTACATGGGTGGTAAAGGAATGAATGGGCGCTTGAGCACCTGGGCCAAAGAGACCTACCCCAACAGCAAGTCCGACCTGTTTGCAATGTTTATTGAGCGCAACCTGGACCTCTTGGTGAAACGTGGTGCGGTTGCCATGATCACCATGCAGAGCTGGATGTTCCTGTCATCGTTCGAGGAGCTGCGCAGCCGCATCCTGAATCAGCACACCATTGTCTCGATGGCGCATCTAGGCGCGCGGGCATTCGACAGCATTGGCGGCGAAGTGGTATCTACCACGGCTTTCGTGCTGGAGAATACTCACAAACCCGAGTATCGGGGGGCATACCTGCGCCTGGTCGATGGCAATTCGGAAGCAGAAAAGATGGAGATGATGGCCAAGGCCATCGCTCAAGGCAGGGCTGCATGATCACCAACCTGCGGCTCAAGAATTTCACCGCCTTCACTGAGTTGGCCATCGAGTTCTCTCCGGGCATCAACATCGTCATCGGCGAGAACGGCACAGGCAAAACCCAGCTGCTCAAGGCCATTCTGGCACTGAGCGGGTCGAAGGCGGGTGGGGAGCAGGCGGGTGAACAACTGACGCGCAAGCTGTGCCGGCTTTACCTCCCACTTAGTGGGCAAGTAGGTGAGCTGCGCCGTGCAGGCACACGGGGAGAGGCCCTGTTGAGCGCTACGTTTGCATCTGGCCAGTCCATCGCCGCTAAGTTCAGCGGCAGCGCCGAGGCGGCCAAGATCAGTACCAATCCGATTGGCGAGGCTTCCCTTGCCATCTTCATCCCGACCAAGGAGGTGCTGTCCTTGGTGCGCGGCCTGACGGCCGAACAGCCCGACCTATCCACCATCATGCGCATCTTCGATGATGGTTATCTGGATTTGGCCTACCAGCTGGTCAAAAAGGGGGGCCACGACCTAAATGCCAAAGTCCAGCTCGACCCACGCTTTGCCAGCATTGTGCCCCGCCTGACCAACTTGATCGGTGGGCAATATACGCTGGAGAGCGGACGTTTCGTTTTCGAGCCGGGCCGCTATGTAGAAACGGATGCCGACGTGCGCAGCAAGGCCCTGCATGCGCAGATGTACCAGGACAGCACCGAATGGAAGTTCGTGCCCAGCAGCAAACATCGTCTGTCCAGCGAAATGACGGCCGAAGGCTTCCGCAAGATCGGTGTGCTGCAACGCCTACTTAGCAACGGCAGCCTCAACCCCGGAATCACTGGCCCACTGCTGTGGGATGAGCCTGAATCTAACCTCAATCCGAAGCTAATAAGGGATCTGGTGCAGGCCCTGATGGAACTCGCCCGCAACGGGCAGCAAGTCATTCTCGCGACGCACGACTACGTACTGCTCAAGTGGTTTGATCTGCTAATGGACAAGGGCAAGGGCGATCAAGTGCGCTTCCACGTGCTTTCACGTGATGCCGATTCCGGTCAGGTGCGCCGGGACAGCATGGACGACTACCGAGCCATTGAGCCGAACGCCATTGCCGACACCTTCAACGAGCTGACTAAAGAACAGGTCGCTCGCAAGATGGGGGCCTTGGGAAAATGAAACTGCGCGAGCGCGACTTGGAAATCGACTTTACAGATGCGATCGACGCAATTATTTTCGACCAGATGACGGCCGACCAACCAGGCTACCACGGCGTCGGGCAAATGCATCGTGTCGATTTCGTGGTCGAGCTTGAGGAGGCGATTGTCTTTGTTGAGGTGAAAGACCCGGGCAATCCTAGAGCACAGGCCGAGGGGCTGGCAAAGTTTCATGGCGAACTGCAAGACGGGACGCTGAGCGACACCTTTGCAGCCAAGTTCATCGATACCTTCCTGTATCGCTGGGCAGAAGAATGCCTGCACAAGCCTGTTCACTACATTAGCCTCGTCACGCTAGAAGACAGCGAACTGCTGCCGAACTTCTCAGACGAGATTGCCAGGAAACTACCCCCGATGGGCAAGTCTGTGCCGCGCTGGAAGCGTCAACTGGCAGAAAACTGCCAGGTGTTCAACATCGAACTGTGGAACGCGAGCTTTCCGAAATGGCCTGCCACGCGCGTCGTGACTGAAGCAGCGAAGAACCGTGCCGGGAGGAATGGATGACTACCCTCCAAGACCTCGGCCTGGCCTACCGCAAAGCCAAGGTGGACCTATACTACTCTTCTCACGCATCGCTAGACGCGATTGCAGACTACGAGGAGAGCCTCCACGCCAAACTCAGCGCCTTGCTGGTAAAGCTTCAAGGCGACGACGAATCCTGGGTCACGCAGCCAGAGTTCCTTGGAGGATGGACGCTGGCCACCAAGTCGGTGGACATGTCGTGCTGGGAGCAATACCGCGAGCAAAATGGCAACGGCCTGATCTTTTCCTCGCCCGCCGAGGAGTGGACACATGCCTGTAGCCTGCTGGCCGAAGGCGACAACCCGCAGAAGCCCAAAGCCGAGTTCCGGGTGATGGCCCAGTGCAGCCTGGACTTCCACGTGCTGTCCACGCTGTGGATGCTAGAGGTCGGTCACCAGTTCGATGCAAGACTGACTGCCGGCGCCTACGGCAACCGCCTGCGCCGTACGCAAGACGGAAAATTAAACGCACTTTCGCTCGGCACTTTTCAGCCCTACCTTAAACCCTTCCGCGACTGGCGCGACAAAGGCATCGAGTCCATGCGCACCGCGCTGGACGCTAACAAGAAGATCGTGGCGCTCACGGCGGATGTCAGTTCGTTCTATCACGAGCTGAATCCCGGCTTCCTGCTCGACCCAGCCTTCGTGGTCGATGTGTTGGGCTTGGAGTTATCTGGCTCTCAAGCCAAGCTGCACCGCCTGTTCATCTGTGCGCTGCAGGCCTGGGCAAAGGAAACGCCTTTGAAGAAGGGCCTGCCCGTCGGGCTGCCGGCTTCAGCTGTGGTGGCGAATGTCGCCCTGGCTGAATTGGATCGAATCGTCGAGCAGCAGCTAGCACCGCTGTACTACGGCCGCTATGTGGATGACATCCTGCTGGTCATGGAGAACGGCGCCAACTTTCGATCTACCACTGAACTGTGGGAGTGGATGTTCTCGCGATCGGGCGGTAAGCTGGGCTGGGTGCCGGGCGAAGAACACAAGCAGATCGGCTTTAGGCCTGCGTATCTGAACGACAGCAAAATCTATTTTGCCAACGCAAAGAACAAGGTATTCATGCTGACCGGCGAGCCAGGCAAGACCTTGGTGGACGCGATTGCCCACCAGGTCCACGAGCGTGCCAGCGAATGGCGCGCGATGCCCCGCTTGCCACGCTCGGCCAGCCATGTAGGCACTGACCTACTCGCGGCCACGCAAAGTGACGGCGAGGCCGCCGACAACCTGCGCAAAGCCGATGCACTGACTATGCGCCGCGCTGGCTTTGCCATCAAGCTGCGCGACTTTGAAGCCTATGAGCGCGACCTGTCGACAGAATCGTGGCAAGCACACCGCCAAGCCTTCTTCCGGGCCTTCGTCCAGCATGTGTTAGTGCTTCCGCAGTTTTTTGATCTGGCGGTGTACCTGCCGCGGGTTATTCGATTGGCAACGGCATGCGAAGACTTCGATGCCCTGCGCAAGATCCTGCGGGCGCTGGAGCAGCTCTGCGCCCAGCTGACCGAGCACTGCACGCTGGGCATTAAAGCCTGTCCGGCCGATAGCGTGCCGCCTTCCTCGGAGCTGATGCGGGTCTGGCAAAAGCAGATGTACACCATGGTACGCGAAAGCATCAGCGCAGCTTTCCCGCCAACGATGTCGAAGCAAGGCAAGGCAACTTGGCAAGCGCACATGGCGGACTACGTGCCTGTGCTGGATCTTGATGCGCTGCTGAACTGGTATGTCTCACCGCAGGGCTTTCAAGCGCAGCAGGCCCGCCTGTTCTCCTTCGACTTGGCCCACATGCCTTTCCGCTTTCTCGGGCTGCCCAAAGAAATGGTGGCTCAGCGTGGCATCCCAGCCAGAAAGACCATCACACATTGCGCTACAGCGCTCGACTTGTTGCCAGAAGCCGTCCTCAACGGGTGCCTGCAGCTCGTAGGTTGGGTCCGGTTTGAGGGCTTGCCGCACGGGCTGCTGTTTGCTACCCGCCCATATAATCTGCCGGAGCTGTTCATCTTGAACAAGTCGGCTTACGACGCTGCGGCGCACGAGGCCATGCAAGCCGTCGTGCTCGCCGTACGTGGCTTCAAGCTGAGCGATGCGGCGCCCCGTTTCGACAAGCACGGCGTGTTACAGATCCCCGATGGCCAACCGCAGCGCCGCTACGCCATTGCCGTCGCCAGCTGGAAAACCCAGATGGCGAGCTGGACGGCCTCGGTCATGCGCATGCCTGACCCGGACGCCCAGCGATACAGCCGCTTGTGCCGCTTGCTCGATAGTGTGATTGCTCAGCCGCAGCACAGCCGGTATCTGGTGCTGCCAGAGCTAGCTTTGCCGGCGCACTGGTTCATCCGCATCGCCCGCAAGCTGCAAGGGCGCGGCATTTCGCTGATCACTGGCATCGAATACCTGCACGCCAGCAAGGCACGGGTGCGCAATCAGGTATGGGCCGCGCTATCGCACGACGGCTTGGGCTTCCCCTCGCTGATGATCTACCGGCAAGACAAACAGCGCCCGGCGTTGCACGAGGAGCAGGAACTTCAGCGCCTGGCCGGCTTGGAGCTTAAGCCAGATAAGGTCTGGAAGACCTTGCCCATCCTGCAGCATGGCGACCTGCGCTTTGCCCTGCTGATCTGCAGCGAACTGACCAACATAGGTTACCGCGCAGCCCTGCGCGGCAAGGTAGATGCGCTATTTGTGCCCGAATGGAACCAGGACACCGAAACCTTCAATGCCCTCGTGGAGTCGGCCGCGCTGGATGTGCACGCCTACATCATCCAGTGCAATGACCGTCAGTACGGCGACAGTCGCATCCGCGCCCCGTTTAAGGAAAGCTGGCAGCGCGACCTGTTGCGGGTCAAGGGAGGTATCACCGACTACTGCGTGGTCGGAGAGATCGACGTGCGGATGCTGCGGCAGTTCCAGAGCAGCCACCGCTCCCCGGGCATGCCGTTCAAGCCGGTGCCGGATGGATTTGAAATTGATTTTGGCCGCAAGGTATTGCCGGCGGGAGAGAATGAATGAGTGGTAACGAGAAGAGTGGCCGTGATCAGGATATAGAGAAGTATTTCTTTCGGGCCTCGGCAGCGGATTTCAAAAAGCTTCCGGGTACTCCAGTGGCTTATTTTGCCTCGAATAGAGTCGGGGAATTATTCCAAGGGCAGCAATCAATTGGTGGCATCTTTAAGCCCCGACAAGGAATGGCTACCACGAACGATGAAATTTTCCTCAGGCTCTGGCACGAGGTGAGTTCATGCAAAACTAATTTTGCTGCAAAGAGCCGTAGCGATGCTAAGCTGAGCAGCAAAAAGTGGTTTCCCTTTCTTAAGGGCGGAGAATTCAGGAAGTGGTACGGAAATAATCAGCATTTAGTCAATTTTCGTAATGATGGCGAAGACGTGTGCTCTTACATTGACAATACACCTGGAGCAAGGGTGAAGTCGAATGGTCGAGTCATCAATCGGGAACTCTATTTCAAAAAGGCATTAACTTGGACTCTTATATCAAGCGCAAGTAGTGCATTTAGGTTTTGTGATGAGGGCTTTGTCCTAGGGCATAAGGGGCCTGCTATTTATTCTGAAGATGGCGACCTTTCAAGTGTCGGCGCCTATCTGAACTCGAAAGTCGCCTTTTTCCTCCTAAAGACTATTTCGCCAACAATAGGATTTGAAGTAGGCCAAATTGCAAAATTGCCGTACATGGAATTGCGGGCCGAACCTAGTGTCCCTGTAAGGTTGAGTAAAAACGACTGGGATTTCTTTGAGAATTCTTGGGGATTTAGCGAACACCCGCTTCTACTGGGTGATTATCGCCAGCCCACACTTAAGGCCAGTTACCAAAAGCTTCGGGCTCACTGGCGCGAAATGACACTGGAAATGCAGCGCTTGGAGGAAAAAAACAACCGAGTCTTTATCGACGCTTACGGTCTGCAGGACGAGCTGAAGCCCGAGGTACCGCTGAACGAAATCACGCTCACCTGCAACCCGCACTATCGCTACGGTGACGATAAGACCGAGGAAGAGCTGGAAGCCCTGTTGCTAGCCGATACCATGCGCGAGTTGGTGAGCTACGCCGTAGGCTGCATGTTCGGTCGCTACAGCCTTGACAAGCCGGGACTGATTCTGGCCAACCAGGGCGAGACGCTAGCCGACTATCTAGCCGAGGTGCCGCAACCCAAGTTCCCGGTCGATGACGATAACGTGGTCCCGTTGCTGGATGGCGACTGGTTCCCGGACGACATTACCTTGCGCTTCCGCCAGTTCCTGCGCGTAGCGTTTGGTGATGCGCATTACGAAGACAACTTGGTCTTCATCGAGCAGGCGCTCAACGTCAAGGGCAAGCGCAATTACAGCCTTCGTGATTACTTCCTGAGCGAGTTCTATGCCGACCATGTGAAGCGTTACAAAAAGCGCCCCATCTACTGGCTGTTCAGCAGCCCCAAGGGCAGCTTCAATGCGCTGATCTACATGCACCGCTACCGCCCGGATATGGTGAGCGTGGTGCTGAAGTACCTGCGCGACTACCGCGAAAAGCTCGTCACCGAAAAGGAGCGCCAGGCTTCTGTGAGCATCAACCCTGCCACCACTCAGGGCGACAAGACACGGGCACTGAAAGAGGCGGACCGCTTGGCCAAGGTGCTGGCCGAGCTTGAGGACTACGAGCGCGATGTGCTCTACCCGCTGGCCACCGAGCAAAAAGCCATCGACCTGGATGATGGGGTGAAGGTGAACTATTCGAAGTTCGGCTTGGCGCTGAAGAAGATTCCGGGGCTAGACGCTAAGGACGAGGATTGACCTGAGATGAGTAACGCAAAGATCCAGCAGGCGCTGAGCAATCTATTTGACAAGCAGCGCATCGTGTTCTGGTATGACACCCGCCGCGAGTTTCGGGCCGACTTCGAGGCGCTGGATTTACCTGGGGTGAAAAAGATCGAGCTGGCCAACAATGAGTTTGGCGTGAAGTACCGCGTTCTGCGCGAGCAACCTGAACAAAAGTTCTTGCTGTTTCGCGATGGTCCCGAACCCGCCTACTTGGAGAACTGGTTGCTGGATGTGCAATTGGCCAGTGGCAGCTCCTTCCGCACTGATCAAGTGGCATTGTGGCTGGCGGAGCTAGAACTGGGTCCCGGGGCCTACCCCTTGTTGGAAGCCCACGCGGCTTTCTTTGAGGCCGCTAAGCGGCGTGAAAGGCTAAAAGAGCTGCTGGAGCCGGGCGACAGCGACAACGCCTTGCGTCAGAAGATGCTCGCCGTTTGTGTGGGCTGTGAGCCGCGCCTTGACGCGATGCTGGAAGCCCTTCTGGCCGAACTTGCTAGCGGCGTCGATACGCGCAGTAAGCTGATGGAGCGCAGCGGCCTGAACGAGCATTTCTGGGAGTTGATGAAGCGCGCCTACGGCTACGTCAGCGAGCAACCTGGGCTTCAGGATTTTGTGATCGAGCTGTTCAAGAGCTGCTTTCTCACTGAGGTGGATGTCGAGTTCAAGCCTCGCATGACATCCGACGCGAAGGTGTTCATCCGGCGCTGGAAAGACAGCCGCGCACACGCGCAGGCCTTCGAGGTGTTGTCCGCCCAGTGTGCAGACATCTTGCAGATCGAGGACAAGCTGCAGGGCTTGGAATACCGGATGCTGATGTCGGTGGATGATTTTGAAGCCATCGACCGCAAGATCCTGAGCGAGCTGGTACGCGAGGTGACATCGCGTACGGTCAGTGCGCAAGAGGTGGAGCAATGGGTACGCCAGCGCCGGCAAGGGCACTGGTTTGATCGCTACCAGCACGTGTACCTAGCCATTGAGCATGCGGCGCAGTTTATGCAGGCGCTGGAACTGACGCAGCTGGATATGGACTCCCTGCCTGATGGCATTCACAAGTATACGCAGACGTGGTTCCGTCTGGACCAGCGTTACCGTAAGTTCATCCACCATGCACGCGAGTCGGGCCAAGCGTCGCTGCTACAGGCACTGAGCCAGCAGATGGAGAACCTCTACACCAACAGCTATCTGTCACAACTGAATGTGCGCTGGCAACGCTTCGTGGACGCTTGCCAACAATGGGAAGCCGCCCCCGTGGTGAGCCAGGCGAACTTCTTTGATCGCTTTGTGCAGCCTTATCTGGAGCGCAAAGGCAAGGTGTGCGTATTGATCTCCGATGCTTTCCGCTACGAGGTGGGGGAGGAGTTGCAGAGCCTGATTCGGCGCGAAGACCGCTTTGATGCGGAGTTGGTTCCTGCACTGTCCTGCCTGCCCAGCTACACCCAGCTGGGTATGGCCTCGCTGCTACCCCACAAGACTCTCCAGATCTTGGAGAACGACAGCGGCGAGGTCATGGCCGATGGAATTAGCGCCATGGGCACCACCAACCGCGCTCGCATCTTGGCTAAGACCGTGCCCGCGTCCACCACGGTGCTCGCGAAAGATGTGCTGGCCATGGGAAAAGAGGATTCGCGGGCCTTAGTGCGCGACCATGAGGTGGTGTACGTCTATCACAACTTGATCGACAAGACAGGGGATACGCGGGACACTGAAGAGCGTGTCTTTGGCGCGGCAGAAGAGACCCTGGATGAGTTGCTGCGGGTGATCAAAAAGCTGGCAAATGCGAATGCGAGCAATATTGTGGTGACCGCGGACCACGGTTTCATTTACCAACACCAACCATTGCAGGACAGTGACTTTCTCAGCACAGAACCCAGCGGCGACGAGATTCTCTACACTAACCGGCGTTTTGTGCTGGGCCGTGGTCTGCGCGAGAGCAGCAGCTTCAAGACTTTTCAGCCCGACCAATTAGGCCTGGCAGGCAACCTACAGCTGCAGATCCCGAAATCGATCAATCGCTTGCGCTCGAAGGGCTCGGGCAGTCGGTTTGTACATGGCGGGGCCACCTTGCAGGAGGTGGTGATCCCGGTGATCAGTATCAACAAGAAGCGCCAGAGCGATGTAGGCAAGGTCGACGTGGAACTGATTGGCGGTGGTGGCAAAACCATCACAACCGGGCAACTAGCAGTGGTGCTCTACCAAACCGAGCCTGTTACGGATAAGCGCCAGCCACGACGTTTGCGCGCCGGCCTGTACACGCTAGCGGGTGAGGCGATTTCCGATGTGCAGGACTTGAGCTTTGACATGACGTCTAGCAACCCACGTGAGCGGGAGGTGGCGGTTCGCTTTATCCTGAGCCGCAAGGCCGACGCTTACAACAATCAGCAGATCGAGCTGCGACTGGAGGAGCCCGTGGACGGGACGTCACACTACACGCGCTACCAGGCCGTGCGTTACACCATTCGCCGTTCGTTCACCAGCGAGTTCGACTTTTAAGGAATAGGACGAGGTACGACCGATGAGCCAATTGGACGACAAGATCAATCAGCACTTTGCTGGGCTGGTGGTCCGCAAGGATCTGGTCAAAATGGTGAAAGGCAATGCCATCGTGCCTACCTATGTGTTGGAGTACTTATTAGGCCAGTATTGCGCCACGAATGACGAGGCCACCATAGAGGCCGGTATCGACACAGTGCGCGAGATCCTGCGCAAGCACTACGTACACCGCAACGAGGCGGGCCTGGTACGCTCGACCATCAAGGAAAAAGGACGACATAAGGTCATCGACCGCATCAGCGTAGCCTTGAACGACAAGTCAGATGCATACGAGGCCGAATTTGCCAATCTGGGCATTAAGAAAGTAATCATCGATTCCGCTACGGTCAAAGCCCACCCCAAGCTACTGGTGGGGGGCGTCTGGTGTATAGCCGATCTCGAGTACTTGTTCACCGAGGATAAAAACGCGTCGCCCTGGATACTGGCCTCGATCAAGCCGATCCAACTCTCCTACTTCGACTTCGATGGTTACGTGGAGGCGCGCAAGCAGTTCTCCACCGATGAGTGGATCGATCTTCTGATCCAGAGTGTGGGCTTCAATCCGCAGATGTTCGGCAAGCGCAATAAGCTTAGCCAGCTGGTGCGGCTGATTCCTTTCTGCGAGCGAAACTACAATCTGATCGAATTGGGGCCAAAGGGTACCGGCAAGTCACACATCTATTCAGAATTTTCACCGCACGGCATCCTGATTTCTGGTGGTGAGGTAACAGTTCCAAAGCTGTTTGTCCACAATGGAACCGGCAAGCTGGGTCTTGTCGGTTACTGGGACGTAGTGGCTTTCGATGAGTTCGCCGGCAAGCAGAAGCGCGTGGATAAGGCGCTGGTAGACATCATGAAGAACTACATGGCGAATAAGTCGTTCTCGCGCGGGGTTGAGACGCTAGGCGCAGAGGCTAGCATGGTATTCGTCGGCAATACTGACCACACAGTCCCCTATATGCTCAAGCACTCTGATCTCTTCGACCCGTTGCCAGATAAGTTTCACGATTCCGCTTTCCTCGATCGTATCCATGGTTACATCCCTGGCTGGGAGGTCGATGTGATCCGCGGCGAAATGTTCTCTAGTGGCTACGGCTTCGTGGTGGACTACGTCGCCGAGATCCTGCGTTCGCTGCGTAACCATGATTTCTCCGATCGATACAAGGCCCGGTTCCGTCTGTCGGATGATATTTCTACCCGAGACCGTGACGGCATCAATAAGACATTTTCAGGCCTGATGAAAATCCTCTTCCCTCACGGAGAAGCCAGCGACGCAGAAATTGAAGATATCCTGCGGGTAGCTATTGAGGGGCGTAAGCGAGTGAAGGATCAGCTCCTTCGGATCGATCAGACCTATCCGGCAGTGCGATTCGCGTACTTCAACTCTCAGGGGACCGAGCGCTTAGTTACCACTCTGGAGGAAGACGAATATCCGAATGCGTACCATCGCCGGGTGGAGATCGGTGGGGCCGAGGTGACACTGGCACAAGGCGTCCCGACTGACGACCCCGCACCAGTGGTAGAAGAAAAAATGTCGGCCACAAGGGGCTCACCGCCGAAGCCCGATGTTGTGCTCAAGGAGCAGCACCTGGTTTTTCAAGAGAATCAGCGTGGCGTAAGTTTCGACAAGTTGTTTGGGCCTTATTTGGTCGGAGCCAAGCGGATCATTGTTACCGACCCCTATCTACGTATATTCCACCAACAGCGTAACTTGATGGAACTGCTCGAGACTGTGAGCAAGTTATCAAGGCTAGAAGACGAGGTAGCGGTGCATGTTGTCACTGTCGAGGATGAGTTTAACGGTGATCGCCAGACCGAGAATTTCCAACGAATGGCGGATGCCTGTGCTGGCATCGGCATTCAGTTCACTTGGGCGTACGACACATCTGGCACCAGGCATGACCGAGATATCACAACTGACCTTGGATGGAAGATCGTACTTAGTCGCGGGTTAGATGTGTTTCAGCGCTTTGATGTTAACGACGTATTCAGCTTCGCAAACCGCGTGCAGCAGCATCGACAGTGTAAGGAGTTTAACCTGACGTTCGTCAAGCTGCAGTGAATACGCTTTGGCGTCCGACTGCCTGGCTTAGCGGACTACACCCTCTAACTGTTTTTACGCACGTTCATCGTCCTCGTCATCCAGCGCTTGGCCCTGTAATAGACGTTCAAGTAATCCGTCGATAGCGAGACGGTGACTGCGTTGTGATAGCCGTTTATCTGGCAGGCCGGCAATAATACGGAAGCGCGAATAAAAATCCGACTGCTGATCTTTGGGCAGTAACTTCAGCGCATTTATGGCGCGGCGAGATAGACTTCGCGGCGACCAAACCTGGCCGTGTTCATCAATAACCACGACCAAGGAACGATGTGTGAAAGCGCTGGTATCGCCAGGACGCCCAGTGGATTTTCCTTTGTGGTATTTTTGAAAAATAATTGAGACGACGAGGTTACGGTCGGAGGATTGGAGCAGCGAAAGTACTTCGTTACTGTAGATCAACAAGCGATGCCCCGCCAGGCTCCACGCATACTCACCCCGTCCACCGCTGGCACCCCAAGCGTCTGCACGGTAAGCCAATTTCCCGTTAGTTGACCAGTGTCGTACAGCTGGGTCATAGGGAACCGTCCCCATCAGGTCTCGTACCCAGTCAGATGGGAATGGCCTGTGGAGTGCATCCATCGCTGCGTAGGGGTCGTGCCGATCGAGCTGAATGTCCGTGTTAGGCTGCTTTGCAACCCAAGGCTGAACCGTGTGATCGTCGCCGCCGCAATCGCGCGCAACCTCGTCTTCATCGCTCGGCAGCCACCGGAAGAATGGCTCTTCTGATAGCAGTGCCATGACAAGCGATTGTGCATCGCTGGCATTCGCAAGCACACTACGAACACTTACCGTCGTGTCTTGCGCGATCGACCAACGTCCTGCCACCGGCACCCAATCTGCCGATACCGTACCATCCGCCAGACCTAGCATTGGTGCCAAGAGATTGCTGTCTTCCTGTGCAGTGCTGCGCTCGCCGCTTTCCGGCATCGGCACATCTTCGTCCTTGTACAGGTCAAGCGGAAACGGATCGGTCAGATCGGCCAGCCAAAGACCGTCCGGACGTGACAGCGTGTATTCTTTTAGGAACGCGTCCCAGACATCGCCGTCCCAGTCCTTCCCAACAACCGGGCGCGTAGCGAGCAGATCGCCGGCAACCAGCATAAGTGCATGCCATGCGAGATAGCTGCCATACTGATCGTGGCCAGGGACATATTCCGACGACGAACCGTCTTCATGGCCGCGGCTACGAGGACACTCATGCATACCTCGGACATCTTTATCCCAGCGTCGCACCCACGCATCGATGCGATCTGCTACTTCCCAGCCTGGGCAGCCAAAGACTCGACACAAACGTTCGACTTGGTACTTGTTGAAGTCGTAGTCGAGCTGAAAGCTGTTGTCCAGCCTCGGCGAGGTGTCCGGCCTGTCCATGTAGCAGTATTCGCCGAAGCCTGTGCTTGGCACGTGGGGGTAAGGTGATTGGTTCGTCAGGGCCAGCTGGGCAATGAGGGCTTCCTTCTCAGAAGGTGCCAACGACTGTGCCAGCGCCGAAACGATGTCGATTGCAAACGCGCGCATCACGACGTGGGGAAACTCAGTTGAAAACGCGATGTTTTCGAAAAATGGTCGATGGAAGACTAGGTGGGATGCCTCGTCCTTCGCGATGCGGGCAAGGGCGACGAGTAGCCACAACTGTGCATGCATAACGTAGAAAGGCAGCTTCACATCGTTGAATGGCACAGCGAATGAATTGAAGCGCTCGATCAACTTCGTGATGATGTCATGGCGTCCTATCGCCGTCAGGCGCCTTACCGAATGTGCGGCGCGCCATCGCATCTTGGCATCCGGATGGCCGAGCCTTGCCCACACGAGGCTGGCGACGAAAGCCGCTTCATCGGCTGGCACCGAGAATCCGACGCTCCATGGGCCGTCGCCGACCTCTGCTGGCAGCTTCTGCGCACTGTTCGCAAGGAACCGCTCAAGCCCCTCTGCAATCGCGCCGGCGTCGGTGCCCGGCGCCAGCCGCGCGGCCAGTGCAAGCCAGGCGTTGCCGCCGAGGCTATGTGCAGAGCTGCGCAGCGCGGCGACAACGTATTCGACAAGAGAAGACCGGTCGACATGAAAATGTTGCTCGAGACCCCGCCAGCCACCCCATGCCTCGACGCTCGAACCGGCGAGTTCGGCCGCGTGCCTGGTCCCAAGACGCAGTCCGAGTGTTGGCAGCGCCTCGCGCAAAGCAACCGACAACTTGCTCCACTCGTCCAGGTATTCGTCGAGCGCGTAAATCTTGTCGGTGAGCGTCGCAGCTGTTACTTCAACGACCGCGCGGACGAATTCCAGCCGCCTGGCTGGTGAACGCGCTTGCTTGGCCAAGTCGCTCAATCTTCTAATTGGCCAGCGCTTTCCTCTCTCGTCAATTTCCTCGTCAAGTATATGGCGGTCGATCGCATCAGGGTCTGTAATATCCACTTGGGAGCCGGCAGGAACTTCCGTCGAGGTTTGCAGCGGAAGGGAAGTTCGCGATTCCGCGCGGATTCCGCGTCGGGCAAGCAAGCCGGCGATGCGTAATCGGGCCTGCGAATCAGCAGGAAGACTGCACTGAGCAAGTGCATGTAACTGCTCGATGGTTTTACCTGAGGGAGACAGTTGATCGTTACGGTCAATCTCGATTAAAAGCATGTCGAAGAACCATTCGCGGCGCTCTCGAGGCAGGCAAGCCAAAACCTCCGATGCGAAGTCTGAGATATGCCACGTCCACGCTTCGATTGGAGCAGCCAGGCCAAACAGGGCGGCAGCGACATCGGCCGACAGCTTCGAGTGGTGCACAAGGACGGTCAATGTAGGGCCAAGGGATAGACCGAATCGAGATACGTCACGATCGTCCTGCCGCGCCAGCATTGCCAACGTCGTGCGGCCGGCAATTGGTACCATCGCCTGCGCGTATTCAATCCAAGGGAATTTACCATCCTCGTGTTGGTTCAACTCGAGGATGCGCGCAAGCGTGTGTGCCGCCACCGGGGGAAGTTCGGGCCCGGCATAGTGCCTCGCAATTTCCAGCAGATGGTTTGTACGATCGAAGTCGTCGGATCCGATGGCTTCAGCCAGATCGAGCGCACGGCGGAAGTATACAGATGCCTCCTCGATGCCGACGCGCCAGACCGCACGGGCAAGCTCTCCGTATGCCGTGACCCTGGCGCCAACATCGGTCTCCCGTTGAATCGTGCAGTCGACATGGCCGGCCAAAAGGAGCGCAGCGTCGTGGCACGACGGAATGCGCGACAGCCGGGCAACCGTGTGTGTCAGTTCGGGCGTGAACAAGCCAGGAGCGTGTGCGGCCCATTCGGCCATTCGCTCGGCAAGCGCGGTATCGATAACGCCAAGTATGTCGGCGACCTCGAAGAACAGGCGGAAACCATTTCGTGCTACATATGCCTTTCCGTCCTGATATGGGTAATTGGAAGATTGTTCGACATCGTGGACGAGCCGTTCGAACGCAGTCGTCACGACTTCACGACGTGTTTTTCCATGTGGAGGACGAACGATATCGGTTACATCATGTGCGTAGTTCAGCAGCGGCAAGATACGGCTGCTGAGCGCATGCGAGTACTCGGACCTTCTTTTCTCGTCCAGACTAGCATGGCTCCTCCGGCGGCGCTTACCATCGAATTTTGGAGCAGTTAATTTCCGGTCGAGCGCTTTGCCGAAGGCCGCTGCGCCCCGCAATCGCTGTCCGGCTGGCACCATTGCGATGAACTCTGCCGGTGCGATGTCGACCAATTCAGCGCGCTTGCGGTTCAACGCGGCTTTGACACCCGCAGCCAGAACGGCCACTTGGATCCTGCGGTCGATATGGAACGAACTTGTATAGTGATAGATATTTGGTGGCGTAAGGAGCGCTGCAGCCAGAATGTTGGACGCCTCGCTTTCCAGACCAAGATCGACCGCCCGCGCCGCCGCCAGCACGCTTGCCAGCGCCAGGCCTTCATTCTTAGCATCGGCAACATCGGGTGCAGGTGCAGCCGCCATGGCCTTGACGAGCCTTTTGGCTTGCGATTCAAGGGCGAAAAATGGAAGCGCAGCCGCGTGAAGGGCTCGGGAGGGGAGGGGAGAGCGCAACAACCGGGCAAGGGGACGCGTACCAGGCGAGTGTGCTGAGTGTCGGTGGCGGTCAAGAAGATCGAATACTTCCCGGAATTTTGCGAAGGCACGCTCTTCACCCTTACGAGCGAAGAACTTCGTAACGCCTACACCGTTCCCTTCGATCAGCTCGATATAGGCAAAGCCGATATCGTCCCGCTCTCTGAAAACTTTCTCATTCTCGAAATACGAGTGGCGGCGCGTACGTGCGCCCCAATTGTACCAATCGATCGATCGACGAGCATGGCGCCGCGCTTCATCCTGGTCGCCGCCGAAAGCGCTCGCAAGTGCAAGAGCTCCGTGCTTTCCGCCCGGCCAGCCTGCAGTGGTCGCAGCGAGCCGGCGCAGGGCCTCGAGGTCACCCGCCGCAGCCGCTAGATCCGGATAGTCATATAAAAATCGGTCGGCCCGTTCGTGGCCTGCAGCAACGAGCGAGGCTTCCAAGAGTAGCCGAAAAAGATCGTCGCGGCGGTTGAATTCTCCAGCCAGTGCGATCGCGGCTGTAATCCGCGCCAGCCGTATATCGCGTCCACTGACCTGCGATGCGCCTCGGGGAACACGCTCATCATAGGCCAGTTGAATGAGCTGATCGGCATCGCGCAGCGTGGTGAGAAGCGCCGGCAGCGCGCGCGCCGCATAGTTGGAGCTGAGCTGGCGTTCTTGCAGCGTGGCGATGATGCTTGCGCGAGCAGCCTGCAGATTGCCAAAGTCTTTTCGGATAAGGGTTTCGGTCGGCTCGTCGCGGAACATCAGGCCGTGTGGCGTTCGCTCCAATAAGGGGGCCAGGTCGGCCGCGAAACTTTCGACCTGTTCTACCAGCAAGCTGTGAGCAGCAGCGAGCTCTTCAATAGGCACGGGCGGCGCTAGCAACGCAATCCCTGTTAGCAAAAGGTCGATGTCGGCATCACGCGCACCACGGGTGCGCGCAGTTGAACGCGCCTCATCGAGTCGTTTGCGGAGCAACGCGTCGAGCAAATCCTGCGGCTGTTCGGAAGCGTTGGGAAAGTTCACTGGGTCGAATGGCCGCCCGGAAGTCAGGAGGTTGTCGAGACAACGCGGATTGCGACCCGATCGTGTCAGCAGCGCGGCGACCTCGGCAGCGGAGGCGTCTGGAACGCGCCGTCCGACCAGGGCACGCACCTCCACATCCGTGAATAACGGGACTGGAAACGGACGATGTGAGGCGCCGCCGGTCGCCAAAGTGAGCCGTTCGGTTCGGCATGATGCGATGATGCGAACGCCATCGATCGGGCTGACACTGATGCTTTGTAATATCAGGTGCGCGAACGACGTGGTCGCCGTATCTTCTGCCGCGAGCCCGGCATGGTCAATCGCGTCCAGCACGAGGGACACGCACGCCGTGCTGCATGTCTGCCGGGCACTCTCGACCGCCTGTTCAAGCCGCCGCCGAAATGCCCTCATCAACCCAGTCACGTCTGCCACTGGCAACAGGATGTCACAAAGGCTTTGCGCGGCCAGGAGATTGGCCAGGTGGACAAGCGTCCTCGAAGGCAGATGCCGGCCGTCGGCCGGATCTCGCCAACGGCCGGCACCGAACCCATCGAATAGGACAACAGGACCATCGAGCCGCAATTCCTCCGCGAGACCCTGCATCAGTACGGTCTTGCCCATCCCGCCGGCGGCATGGACGATGAGCGGACTACCCTCTTCGCGAGCGTGACGTGCAATCTCGCCGAGCGCTTTACGCTGAATGACGATCTCGACTTCAGGAAACGCGTCGGGCGCGGGGTACAGTCTATCTTCGTGTTCGACACCGAGCTCGGCCAGGATCGCTACGCGATTAATTTGCTTGTCAGTCTCGCTCCCAGGGCCCGCCTTGAGCCTGATGAGATTGCGTAACTTGAGAAGGCGCAGCTCGGCATCGGGATCGCCGGGTTCGCTCCAGGCAGCAAGTACCTTGGAAATTCCGCGTTCGGCTTCGGACAAGTTCCCTTTGCTTCCGACTAGTTCCAGTCGACCTAGCAGCTCGGAAAATGGATGGGGATACGCTGCGAGGGCGTCTGCGATCTGGGCTGCCTGCCGGGCCGTATCACCGATGTCAGACACCCCCGCAATAATCGCCGAGATCGCTTTCTGCAAGTTTTCATGGATGGGCCTGTTTGTCGCGAACTCGTAACGGAGCACAGCGAGAACGTGAGCTTCGCCATGCATCGCCCTGAGTTCGGCATCGGCGGCGGCGAATTTCACAAGGGTCGAAGCGAAGTCCGCGGCTCTGACAGGCTTTATAGCGCTTGCAATCGAGTATTTGAACTGGACAACCGTAACACGATGCGCTCGGCCAACATCCTCGCCACCGTGATATCGGACGAGGTCGGCAATTTCGACGGCGCCGTTTCCTAGGTTCTGCTCGTCAAGTTCGCTAAAACCCTCGAGCGTGATGGAAGTTAGATCGGACGATGGCGGGAGGAGTTCGAGGGCCGTACGCGCGGCCCAAGCTTCATGGTAAGCATGGCCCGCTTTTGAGGCACGAAGCTTATCGATCGATTTCGATGTCGTGTTAGTATCTTCGCCCTCGCTCATGGTCGGCTTTATTTCACATGATCTTGGTAGTATACACAGAGCTTGCTGACAACATCCGGTTATTGACCGCGCGATCGGCTGCGACACCGGCCCAGAGTACATCAGCGCCGTGAGGTTGGCCTGGGCCACCAGACACGGCATCCGCATCGATTTCATCTAGCCAGGTCAGCCTCAGCAAAACGCTGAATAGTAGTTTATCGGCCTAAAAGCTAGTAGTCATTCACTGATAAGATAATAGTTTATCAGTGACAGGCTACTAGTTTGAACGCTGATAAGCTAATAGTCTTTAAGTCGAAGAACTATTAGTTTTTATTGACAAGAAAACCGCTGAAACCCGCATGGATGCTGGGTTTCAGATTCCCCTAGTCTTTCTATAGTCTTTTATATAGAAAATGGCAGCTCAACAGCTACCTTGCGTACGCAGCGTTCAACGAACCGTTGCATCGCACGCGTGCAATCCGCGGCGCCGATGCAGACGGATGTAAAACTGACATGCAAGTAACGTAATGCCGCCTACGGAGGCGGCATTTTCGTATTCATGCTGCGGCGGCAACGGGCTCAGCTTTTTTCAATGGGCGCTGCCAAGAAAAGTTTCCATCTTCGTCTGGATGTAGATCTTCAGCCTTCAGCTGGACGTACCGAGCTAACATCTTCCAGTCGAGGTGGCCTGTGAAAATTGCAACCCGCGGGATGTCGTAGCCTTTTTCAAAGAGCCTGGACGTGCCCTCATGGCGAAGATCATGAAACCGCAAATCCTCGATGCCACAAGCCTTTACAGCCCTCGGGAAGATCGTGCTGAAGGTCTTCGCATCGTACGGGAACACTTCATCATGAGTGCGTGGTTGGGCGATCAGGATCGCCCAAGCTTCAGCCAGAAGTGGAACTTTCTGATGGTTCCCTTTCTTTTTCTTCGGGTGCTTCCTGTCGCGTATAATGACGGTCCGTTTCTCGAAGTCGACGTCTGACCACTTCAAGCGAGTGATCTCGGAAGCACGCATTGCAGTGAAGACAGCAAAGTCGATGATCGCGGACATAGGGATTTGCTGGCGTTCCTTCTCGTCGAAGTGCTTTTTTATCTTGGTTAGCTCTTCTTCGGTAGGCCGCCTGTCTCGCTCATTTGACTTGGGGTCAAGACCGCAGTCGACAATGTACTCGCGCACGTCGCCGAAGACATCCATGTCGAAGTGATACTTGTTCGGCTTGCTACCGAAGGTAATGAGCGCAGCGATTTGGGCGATGTCCATGCCGATGGTGACCCCACCTGCACCTTGTGAAACGCGGTTGTCAACGAAGTTCGCAAGAAAGTCGTAGGTTAACGCTTTGACAAGAACGGCGCCCATTGTCCTTTTGAGACGATTGAGAATGGCAACTTTGTTCTTGCCGTACTTCTTGTTAGCAGGCTCTTTCTCGAAATGCTGGTCAATCAGCTTGCCGAGCGTCAGGTCTTTAGCTGCCCGTGCTAACCGTTGCTTGTCCTTCAGCATCGCGGCTTCTGTCTTCGTTGCCCACTCCTTCGCTTCTTTGTGCGTGTCGAAGTTTGCAGAGGTTGGTGGGAAGCCTTTTTTGCGGATGCGTGCCTGCCACTTGCTGCCTACCTGGGAAAATGATGCCACGTGTTCTCCGTGTTGTAAGTGTGCGTTCTACCAGCCGATCTGGCCGAACTCATGTGACAAATTGTGGCAGTATTTGTGGCACTGGTACAGTAGAACGTTGTGAAAAATAGTGAAGCAAAATGAACGATCAGAACCAAGAAAATCCGGGTTTCTCCTATGAGAACCCAGTGAAAAAAAATATCTATCAGGGCCGCCGTTTATCTGTCGCTCCGATGATGGACTGGACCGACCGCCATTGCCGCGTCTTCCACCGCCAGATCACCCGGCACACGTGGTTGTATACAGAGATGGTGACGACGGGCGCCCTGGTCTACGGCGACGTCGAGCGCCACCTGCGCTTTGACGACATCGAGCATCCGGTCGCGCTGCAGTTGGGCGGCAGCGATCCGGCCGACCTCGCGAAGAGCGCGAAGCTGGGCGAGCAGTGGGGTTACGACGAGGTGAACCTGAATTGCGGCTGCCCGTCCGAGCGCGTGCAGAAGGGCGCGTTCGGCGCCTGCCTGATGCAGGAGCCGCAGCTCGTGGCCGATTGCGTGAAGGCGATGCGCGACGCCGTCAGTATCGACGTTACCGTCAAGCACCGCATCGGCATCGACCATAACGAGGAATATGGATTCGTCCGCGATTTCATCGGCACCATCGCCGACGCCGGCTGCCAGACCTTCATCGTGCATGCGCGCAATGCCGTGCTCAAAGGACTGTCGCCCAAGGAAAACCGCGAGATCCCGCCGCTGCGCTACGAAGTGGCGTACCAGCTGAAACGCGAATTCCCCGATCTCGAGATCATCATCAACGGCGGCATCAAGACCGACGACGAGATCGCGACCCATTTGCAGCATGTGGATGGCGTCATGATCGGACGCGAGGCCTATCACAATCCGTACGTGATGGCAGGCTGGGATGCCCGGTTCTATGGCGACGCGACGCCGCCGAAGTCGCGCGAACAGGTGCTGGAAGCGATGATCCCGTATATTCGCGCCGAACTCGACCGCTACGGCGCGCTGGGCCTGCGCCTGAACAGCATCACGCGCCACATGCTGGGGCTGATGGCCGGCCTGCCGGGCGCGCGCGCATTCCGCCAGTTGCTGTCCGACTCCCGCCGCCTCGCCGAAGGCAATCCCGAACTCCTCCTCGAAGCCGCCGGCCGTCTCCGCCTGGCAGCGTAATTTGTCATTTTCCTACCCCGGCCGCATCGCGTGGTCGGGATGTTCAAAATCCGCTACAGAAAACGATGCAGCCTTGGAATCACCTGCATCGTCTTCCTTGCCGAAAAGCAAGAATACACCCATAATCTAGGCTCTTCTCCTTGCACGACATCTAATCCTGTTGTTGTGGTGAAACATAATTACAACGGTGCATGTTTTCTGTCTGCAATTCGCCGTTTTGATTTATCCTGACGGAAATACGCAAGTCCACCGGGAAGATGGACTTTCCGTAACAAAAAAGAGACGGCATCGGGGCGGCAGGCACCCGGGCGGATCTGATCACTTGGAACAGGGAAGATAAGGAATGAATCTCGCAAACATGAAGGTCGGCGCACGTCTGGGCTTGGGCTTTGCCCTCGTACTCGTGCTGCTGGTCATGGTCACTGTCATCGGCATCCTGCGCATGGCGCAGATCCAGAACCGGCTCGACCACGTCGTGAATGTCAATAATATCGTGACCCGTCTGGTCGTCGACATGCGCAACAACGTGAGCGAGCGTGTCACGTCGCTGCGTACCCTGACCCTGATGACCGATCCGGCCGACATGGAGCCGGAACTGAACCGATTCAAGGAACAGACCGCCAAGTACGACGCCCTGCAGGGCAAGCTGGCGGCCAAATTCTCGGAAGAAGCTTCGGCTGAGGAAAAATCCCTGCTGAACCAAGTGAAAGAAGCCGAAGGCGCGGCCATGCCGGCCATCGCCAAGGCGTCGGCACTGTATCTGGCCAACAACGCGATGGACGCCACCCGCGTGATGGTCAAGGAAATCCGTCCGGCCCAGAAGAAATGGCTGGAAGCGCTGGACCAGCTGGGCAGCCTGGAAGACAAGCAGAATGCGCAGAGCCAGGTGGATGCCGAGGCCGCCTTCGCCAGCGCCCGCAACTTCATGCTCATGCTGCTGGGCCTGGCCGTTACGCTCGGCATCCTCGCCGCCACTGTCATCACCCGCGGCCTGCTGAAGCAACTGGGCGCCGAGCCGGGCTATACCGCCCGGATCGCCGGCAGCATCGCCGAAGGCGACCTGTCGATCGCCATCGACACCAAATCGTCGGATCGCGGCAGCCTGCTGGTCGAAATGAACCAGATGCGCAACAGCCTGGTCGACATCGTCAGCCAGGTGCGTCGCGGCACGCACACCATCACCACGGCATCGCGTGAAATCGCGGCCGGTAACACCGACCTGTCGTCGCGTACCGAATTGCAGGCCAGCTCGCTGGAAAAGACCGCGTCGGCGATGGAAGAACTGACGTCGACCGTGAAACAGAACGCCGACAATGCCCGCGAAGCGAACCACCTGGCTGCCACCGCGTCGGATGTGGCACGCAAGGGCGGCGAAGTGGTGTCGCAGGTCGTCGGCACGATGGGCGAGATCAATAGCTCGGCAAGCAAGATCGCCGACATCATCGGCGTCATCGACGGCATCGCCTTCCAGACGAACATCCTCGCGCTGAACGCGGCCGTCGAGGCGGCACGTGCCGGTGAACAGGGCCGCGGCTTCGCCGTCGTCGCCTCGGAAGTGCGCAACCTGGCCCAGCGTTCCGCTGCGGCAGCGAAAGAGATCAAGCAGCTGATCGGCGACTCCGTCGAGAAGATCGGCCGCGGCAGCAAGCTCGTCGGCCAGGCCGGCGAGACGATGGACGAGGTCGTCGCGAGCGTCAAGCGCGTGACCGACATCATGAGCGACATCGCCAACGCCAGTGCCGAACAGAGCGCCGGCATCGAGCAGGTCAACGTGTCGATCATCGAGATGGACGGCATGACCCAGCAGAACGCCGCGCTGGTGGAAGAAGCCGCCGCCGCCTTCCAGAGCCTGCAAGACCAGGCCTCGGAACTGCAGCGCGTCGTCAGCATCTTCAAACTGGCCGAAGGCGAGGAGCCGGTCGTCGCGGAAGCTCCGGCACCGGCCGCAGTCGCCACCCGTGCCGTCGTCGTCCGTGCGGCCAAGCCGCAGCTGAAGAAGCCGGCCCAGGGTCCGGCCAGGGCGAAGGCGAAGGCGAAGGCCGCCGCACCGGCGCCGAGCGAGCGACCGGCCGATGCGCCTGGATCGACCGCGAAGAAGGTCGCGGCGGCTGCCGCCAGCGACGACTGGGAAGAATTCTGAGCCAGGACGGCTCGTCCAGCGCCGGTGATCGCGCCGGCATCAAAAAAAACTTTGTTTTTCGGGGGTAATAAAAATGTCCAATAAGAAATTTGTTATGAGCCTGATGGCTCTGCTGGTATCGGGTGTCGCCGGTTCGGCTTTCGCAGGCGAAACGCCGGCAACGTTCGATCCGAACAAGTGCAAGGTCGAGTATCCGAAAGCGTCGCTGATGAACGAAGAGCAGGGCGTGACCGTCGTGTCCTTCCTCGTCAATGCCGACGGCTCGGTGGCCGATTCGAAGCTGGAAAAGTCGAGCGGCTTCAAGGGTCTGGACAAGGCTGCGCTCAAGGGCCTGTCGGCCTGCAAGTTCAAGCCGGGCACCAAGGACGGCGCACCGGCCCAGACCTGGACCAAGGTCGACTACGCCTGGAGACTGGACTGATCGCCTGTGGATGCCGGCCGGTCCGGCTCGGCGCCCCAGGTGAGGCATTGCGTCCCCGGCATCTTTGCCGGGTGCGCACGAGACCTGCGGCCCGGCGGCATCCACAAGCCTGAAAAGGGCGTCCCTGCGGGGGCGCCCTTTTTGTTACCGGGATGTGGCGGCATGTTTCGGTTGTAAGCGCTTGCATCAATCCCGCTGACGCGCCCGGCGAATCGCTATAGTGGTCTCACAACGAACCGAAAGGAGAACCACCATGAAACGCATTCTCTGTGCCGCCGCTCTTGCCCTCGTCAGCACCGCCGCCGTCCTGCCCGCGCAGGCGTTCGCGCGGGAGGTCGTCGTCGTCCGCACGGCGCCGCCGCCGCCGCGCCACGAAGTCGTGCCGGCCGCCCGCCACGGCTATGAATGGGCGCCGGGTTACTGGAACTGGAACGGCCACCGCTACGTGTGGATGCGCGGCCACTGGGAGCGGGTGCGTCCGGGCTATGTCTGGCACCGTCCGGAATGGCGCCAGGGCGACCGCGGCTGGGAACTGGATCGCGGCGGCTGGCGCCACGGCGACCGCGACGGCGACGGCGTACCGAACCGCGTCGACCGCCATCCCGCCAATCCGAACCGCTCCTGATTCAAGCCAGCGGCGCGCCGTCCTCGAACATTTCGCTGGCCATCCGCGCCAGGTCGTTCATGCCGCCGCCGGACGCGAGATGGGCGCGCAGCCAGCGCGCCTGTCCGCCGTCCTTCATGAGGTGCTCGATGACCTCGCACGCCTTGCCGAAGCCGGGGTCGCTCGAGCGGCCCCGCAGCCGTTCGAGGTCGGCGCGGATCGCTTCCCCGATGGGCATCGAGACTCCCGTTTCCGGATCGATCCAGCTGGCCTCGACGCCGTCGCGCGCCGCGTTGAAGCGGTTCCAGATGTACAGTTCGCGACTGCTGCTTCCCGGCCAGCGGCCCGGCTGGGCGGCCCATTCCAGGCACAGCTCGCGCGCGTAACAGGCCAGCGCGGCCGCGTAGACGGGCTTCAGGGGCGTATCGAGCACGCGCAGTTCGATCGTCCCATATTCGGGTTTGGGCCGCACGTCCCAATAAAAATCCTTGATGCTGTTGACGATGCCGTGGCCGGCCAGTTCGTCGAAGTGGGCGCGGAAGTCGTTCCACGTCCGGATCCCGTACGGCAGGATGCCGCTCATCGGGAACGCGCCGACGACGTTGCTGCGCGAGCTGCAGAAGCCGGACACTTCGCCTTGCCAGCAGGGCGAGTTGGCCGACAGGGCGATGAACAGCGGCGCGCGCTGCGTGAGCCACGAACACAGGCGCATCGCCTCGTCCGGCGAGCCCGCGCCGATGTGCACGTGCATGCCAAACACGGTAAACAGTTTAGCCAGATAGCCGAACTTGCGCTCGGATTCGAAATAGCGCTCCTTCGGGTAGATGCGCTGCTCGTTCCACTTCTGGAACGGGTGCGCGCCGCCGCCGGAGATCGATGCGCCGACGTCGAATGCGGCGCGCTGCACCGTCGTGCGGATGTGCTCCAGCTGCTCGGCCGCCTCGTCGAACGACGTCAGGATCGCGGTCGCCACTTCCAGCATCGACGTCGTGATTTCCGGCGTGTGCACCCACGGCTTGTCGTGCTTGTCCAGCAGGCGCAGGATGTCCGGCGCGGCCGGGAACAGGTCGAACGTGAGGCGGTCGAGCACCATCAGTTCCAGTTCGATGCCCATCGTGCCGACCGTCGACGCCTTGAAGTCCGGCAGGTAGGCGGGGCCCTGGCCGGACACGGCTTGCGCCTGGGCGTCCTGTTTCAACTTGACCAGCGCTTCGTCGTTCATCAACTCGCTCATTGCGAACCTCCTCGATAAGTTTCGCCCGCCAGGCGCAGGCCGACCCAGGTCAGGCCGGGCGCGAGCAGGACGTTCAGGGCCAGCAGCGCGCCCATCACGGCGGTGGACGTCGCATCGAGCCCGGTGTAGGCATTCAGCGTGTTGTCGACGACGAGACCGCCGTAACTCACCAGGGAGCACATCGACAAGGACATCGCATGCTGCTTGCGCGTGTCCCACGCCGTACCGGGCCACAGGGCCAGGCGGGTCGCCGCGATGCGGACCACGAACACCGTCACGGCCGCCAGGATCGCCCAGCCGTGCAGCAGCTGCTGCAGGTCGACGAGCGCGGCCGACATCAGGAACAGCAGCACATAGCCGATGTCCTGCGCGGTCTTCAACTGGGCCTGGAACACGTTGTCGCGCTTCTCGACGTTGCGCAGCAGGACGCCCATCAGCAACAGCGACAGCAGGGCGCTCGCCGCCGTCACGGAGCACAGGCCCAGGTCGATCAGCAGCGCCGCCAGCAGCATGCCGGGACGCAGCGTCGCCGGCACCTTGCACAGCCGCGTGGCGAGCGCGTACACGCCGTAGGACAGGACGGCGATCCCGGCGCCCACCGCGAGCTTGCCGCCCTGGCGCATCAGCTCCTTGGCGAAATCGCCGCCCGCATCCACGCCGTGGCTGCGTGTCCAGGCCAGGGTGATCCCCAGCGCGAGCAGGGCGACGAGGTTGGAGAGTCCGACCATGTTGGACGTGGCGAAGGTGCTGGTGCCGCTGGCGTTTTCGTCCGCCACCATCGAACTGTGGATGACGGGATTGACGGCGATGAGGATCGACCCGATGAAGATCGCGGCGCCCCACGGCAGGCCGAGCAACCCGAGCGTCACGGCGGCCGCCGCGCCGCGCACCAGCGTCGCCAGCAGCAGGCTCGCGCCCTGGCGTCCGCTGCGCATCAGCCACGCGAGGTCCATCTTGCGGCCGACTTCGAACAGCACCAGCGCGGCGGCGCCGTTGAGCAGTTCCTGGAACTGGGTCAGCAGCGCGCTGTCGATGAAGCCGCCGCCGGTCGCACCGAGCAGCAGGCCCGCGATCACGGCGCCATACAATTTGGGGATCTTGAAACGTTGCAGCGTCAGGCCGATCACGAGCGCGAGCATCAAGCCCGCGCCCAGCACGGCCAGCGGCGACAGCAGCCACAGTGGTGTGGACAGTTCATCATTCATGGCGCACCTCCCACGCATGGGCGAGCGCGGTCAGCTCGCGTTCGATCACGTCCGCCCGTTGCTTCGCCAGTTCCTTCTGGCGCTCGGGCGACGCCGGCGCCAGGTCGCTGACGATGCGCGCGCGCACGATGCCCGCATCGTCGCGCAGCGGAATCCACAGCTGTCCCTTGACGCTGCGGCCTTCCTTCCAAACCGCGATGAATTTGGCGCCCGTGCGCGCGCCGGGTTGGGCCGGGTCGAGCAGGGAAAACGGCTGCAGCCATTCGGCGTCGGGGAAGCGGCGCGCCAGCTGCACCTGCATGCCGCTGCGCTGCTCCAGCCGCGCGTCGTCGCGCGAATACGGCAGGTGGATGCGCGTCTGCGTGATGCCCGCCGTTTCCAGGCGGAGGCAGGTCTTCTCGGACACCCAGCGCCACGTATCGCCGTCGAGCACGCGCGGCTTGCCCTTCGACGCATCGCGCCAGGCGACGAACAGCGGCGACGCGGCCGGCAGCGGATTGCCCGCATCGATGGCATGCGCCGCCTTGGTCACGTCGCTCCAATGGCCGGCCTGCCAGTCGCGCGTATCGGGTTTGTCGGACGGCTGCCAGCGCCACAGTGCCGCCGACCATTGTCCGTCGTCGCCGCGCCAGATGGCCGCCAACTGCTGCGTATCGGCCGCGCCGGACGTCACGGTCCGGCCGGACCAGACGCTGCTCCATGGCGGCGCGTCCGCATGGATGGCCTGCGTGAGGCGATGCCACGCGATGGCGGCCGGCGGCAGGCAGGTGGCCGCCGGCGTCGGGATGGCGCGCCAGTACAGCATCTGCACGCGCTGGCTCCAGGCGCAGCGCCGCGCGGTCGGTTCGCCCATGCCCGACAAGGCGGGGTCGATCGGCGCTGCGCAGTCGCTCGGATAAGAACCGCTCAACCGCGTGAAGTCGGCGATGGCGGGCGTCGTGGGCGGCGCAGGCTTGCGCCTGGCGGCCTGCGACGGCGGTGCAAGCAACACGCACAGCGCGAATGCGCTCGCGAGCAGGCGGACCTTGTCGAAGCGGTGGCGGTGCGACGGTGTTACTGGGGTCATAAGTGATCGGCCCTCGGAGAGAGACCTCGGCGCGGCCGGCGGGGAAGGCAGATCCGTCCCGGTGCGCGGAGGCGGGCGGTCGCAGTGCGGCGGGGTCGGCCGGCGTCTGGACCCGTTGAAAGAGTGGATGCTGCGGGGCGCATCCGCGCTGCGGCGGGGCCGCATGGCGGCCAGGTCAACGCAATGCCTGCCGCTCGTTTTTTGAGTGTGTATCGGGATCAAGTATAGGGCAAATAATTCATTTGCTCAAATATGATTGACGTAAGTACATTTTCGACATGTATTTTAGACTATGTGCGGCTGGGGTGGCGTACGGTTGAGCTGATGGAAGCGGACAACGTGTGGAGTTGGATGTGTCAGGAAGAAGGTAGAGAAGGAGAGGATCGAGTTCGCGCGGTTCACGCTCAAGGACATGCAGCCTGCGGCAGTGATGGGCCGGGTAGACGCAGGGGGCGAAAACATCACGAACGCTACTGGGCACAGCAGCGATCGGATGGTGAAGCAGGTCTACGACCGTCGGAAGAAGAAAACCGCTAGAGCTACGGAATAATCAGAGGCCTTTCTCAGCAGGCAGTTATACTGACCTCCGTCGCTGGCGGGCGCCAGTCAAAACGGTAGGCGGTAATCGGGGTGAGTACCATCGGCCACCAGCGATGCTTATCCTTTCACCAAGCGGAGGTGAGATTTCGGCTCCGGCGCTGGCGGCAAGAATCTGGCACGCGCACGTTCCAGCAAAGCAGCCATCTCATCCAGGTATTGTTTCGCTGCTTCATCCACCGTCAGGCCCTCGAGCTCGGGGAACTTCTCAGTTGGAATGTCAGAAAAATACTGTCCAACGACGACGTTATCGGGCACCGCCACATAATATTTTTCCCTTGTACCGTCGGGAAGCTCAACGAGCCAACCACATCCTCCAAGCGTGTCACCCATGAAGAACATAATTGCGCCTGGGGGTTTCGTATGATGCGGAACGTTGTCCGAGGTCCATTCTTTGAAGTGCACGGATGAGTGCACGTTCAGCACGCCCTTTTTTAGAATTTCTGTTCGAGCATCGTTCATGAAGCGCATAAGCGGGTTTGCCTTCATGGCTGCCTGCTCCTCGACATACCATTCATCGAAGCCGTCTGCCGCTGAGGTAAGGTTCTGCAAAACGAAACTGACTGAACGCCCAAAAACAATTAGGTTGTGAAGTCCCGTGGTGCGCCTACTACGATCCGGCAGAAGAAGGTCAGATAGGCCCTCGCGAGCCGTAGCGAGAATGACTTCAGCACGTTGCAGGATGTCAGCAATTTTGGCCGGATCGTGGGGCATTTTTGAGCGCCTTTACTAAGCATCTTCCAAAAAATTGGAATTCATGTTCCAAAAAAACAAAAGGGCTACAAGCCAGAAGCATGTAACCCTTTGTTTTTACTGCTGAATTCTTGGGGTGGCTGATGGGACTCGAACCCACGACAACAGGAATCACAATCCTGGACTCTACCAACTGAGCTACAGCCACCACTGTCTTACTTGCTGTCTCGTTGTTGCCGAGACAGAACGAGATTATATAGCGTCATTCGCAATCTGGCAAATCGAATTGACCCAGCAGTGCGGCGCACGCCTACGCCGCCCCGAACGTCGCTTCCTGCACCGGCGGATCGATGCCGATCAGGCCGTTGAACGCGGCCGACAGCGCGGTGGCGCTGGCGCTCGTGTACGCCTCCAGCCACGCCGGTGCGTCGTCGCGAGCTGAACGGAGCACCCGGCCCGCGTCGAGCAGCCGCACCAGCTGGCGCGCCACCGCTTCGCCCGTGTCGACGAGCGCGACGTCGCGTGCGCCCGTGGATGCGATCACGTCTTCGATTGCCGCCTGCACGAGCGGGTAGTGCGTGCAGCCCAGGACAAGCGTGTCGGCGCCGGCGTCGAGCAGCGGCGTCACGTAGCGGTGCAGCAGTTGCAGCGTGCCTTCCGTGTCGCCCAGTTCGATCTTGTCGACGAGGCCGCGGCACGGCTGCAGCAGGAATTGCGTGCCCGTGGCTTCCGTGACCTGGTCGCGCAGTTGCAGGAACTTGGCGCCGGCCAGCGTGCGCTCGGTCGCCAGCACGCCGACCTTGCCCGTGCGCGTGGCGGCGGCGGCCGGTTTCAGGCCCGGTTCCACGCCGACGATGGGCAGGTCGGGGAAGCTCGCGCGCATCAGCTTCACGGCGGAGATGGTCGCCGTGTTGCAGGCGACGACGATGGCCTTGGCGCCCCGTTCGACGAGGAAGCGGGCCACCGCCAGCGAGCGTTCGGCGACGACGTGTTCGGACTTGTCGCCGTACGGGGCGAAGCCCGTGTCGGCCACGTAGAGCAGGTGTTCGTGCGGGAGTTGCGCGCGGATGTGGCGCAGGATCGAGAGGCCGCCGAGGCCGGAATCGAAGATGCCGACGGGGGCATCTTCGGGGTGTGCTTGGGTGTTCATGGGGAGATGGTAACCCGGCAGGAGGCGTTGTGGTTACGCGGACAAAACTTGGGTCCCCGCCTGCGCGGGGACGACGTGTGAACGGAGCAGTCCAAGTTCGCACGTCGCCCTGCGCAGGCAGGGCCCCAATTTCAAACGACGTCAAACCGTTGCGACCGGAATGCCCTTCAGCGATTCGATCTTCGCGGCCCATTCCTTAGGACCGGTCTCGTGCACCGACGTACCCGTCGAGTCGACGGCCACGGTCACCGGCATGTCCTTGACCTCGAACTCGTAGATCGCTTCCATGCCCAGGTCTTCGAAGCCGACGACCTTCGCCGACTTGATCGCCTTCGACACGAGGTAGGCGGAACCGCCGACGGCCATCAGGTACGCCGACTTGTGGTTCTTGATCGATTCGATCGCCACCGGACCGCGTTCGGCCTTGCCGATCATCGCGATCAGGCCCGTCTTCTCGAGCATCATGTCGGTGAACTTGTCCATGCGGGTCGCCGTCGTCGGGCCGGCCGGGCCCACGACTTCGTCGCGCACCGGATCGACCGGGCCGACGTAGTAGATCACGCGGTTCGTGAAGTCCACCGGCAGTGGTTCGCCTTTCGCCAGCATGTCCTGGATGCGCTTGTGCGCGGCGTCGCGGCCGGTCAGCATCTTGCCGTTCAGGAGCAGGGTCTGGCCCGGCTGCCACGATGCGACTTCTTCCTTCGTCAGCGTGTCGAGGTTGACGCTCTTGCTCTTCTGCGTGTCCGGCGTCCAGTTCACGTCCGGCCAGGTCGACAGCGCCGGCGGTTCGATGTACGACGGGCCCGAGCCGTCCAGCACGAAGTGCGCGTGGCGGGTGGCGGCGCAGTTCGGGATCATCGCGACCGGCTTGCTGGCCGCGTGCGTCGGGTACATATTGATCTTCACGTCCAGCACGGTCGTGAGGCCGCCCAGGCCTTGCGCGCCGATGCCCAGTGCGTTGATCTTGTCGCACAGTTCGATGCGCAGCTCTTCCAGCTTGTTCTGCGGGCCGCGTGCCTTGAGTTCATACATGTCGATGTCTTCCATCAGCGACTCCTTGGCCATCAGCATGGCCTTCTCGGCGGAGCCGCCGATGCCGATGCCCAGCATGCCCGGCGGGCACCAGCCGGCGCCCATCAGCGGGACGGTCTTGAGCACCCAGTCGACCAGCGAGTCGGACGGGTTCAGCATGACGAACTTGGTCTTGTTTTCCGAGCCGCCGCCTTTTGCCGCGACCATCACGTCGACCGTGTCGCCCGGGACCAGTTCCATGTGGACGACGGCCGGGGTGTTGTCCTTGGTGTTCTTGCGCTCGAAGTGCGGGTCGGCGACGATCGAGGCGCGCAGCTTGTTGTCGGCGAAGTTGTAGGCACGGCGCACGCCTTCGTTGACGGCGTCCGTGATCGAGCCGCTGCCGAAGCCTTCGAAGCGCACGTTCATGCCGATCTTGAGGAACACGTTGACGATGCCGGTGTCCTGGCAGATCGGGCGCTTGCCTTCCGCGCACATGCGCGAGTTGGTCAGGATCTGCGCGATGGCATCCTTGGCGGCGGGGCTCTGCTCGGCCTCGTAGGCGCGCGCGAGGTGCTGGATGTAGTCGGCGGGGTGGTAGTAGCTGATGTACTGGAGCGCGGCGGCGACCGATTCGATCAGGTCGTCCTGTTTAATGACAGTCATGTGATTCTCGCTGTGGGGGTCTGGGATTACGTGGTGCTAGTTGTGTGCTTGGTGCTGGGTGTTCATCATGATCCGGTCGGTGTAGGCGATCGCCATCGCCGACAGCAGGAACACGACGTGGATGCAGGTCTGCGCGATGATCGTCTGCGCATCGTAGGACTTGGCGTTGATGAACGTCTTGAGCAGGTGGATCGACGAGATGCCGATGATGGCCATCGCCAGCTTGGTCTTCAGCACGGACGCGTTCACGTGCGACAGCCATTCCGGCTGGTCCGGATGGTCTTCCAGATACATGCGCGAGACGAACGTCTCGTAGCCGCCGACGATCACCATGATCAGCAGATTCGAGATCATGACGACGTCGATCAGGCCGAGCACGACGAGCATGATCGTCGTCTCGTTCAGCTTGTCCGGCAGCGGTGCGCCCGGTACGGCCACGGCCTGGAAGATGTGCTGCAGCGCGGCCTCGTTGCCGAGCGCGGCGAGCACGAGGTCTTTTAGTTCGACCCAGAAATGGAACACGTACACGCACTGCGCGAGGATCAGGCCCAGGTAAAGGGGCAGTTGCAGCCAGCGGCTGGCGAACATGAAACTGGCGATGGCGCTGCGTTTCCTTGCGCTGGACGAGGGTTGCGAATCGAGCATCGAGGCGGGCTTTCCAAAGCGGCGGCGGTCAAGACAGCTCAACATTCTACACCCGTCCCGCCTTGCTGGCTTGGCTTCATCGCCGGCGTAAGGTTGGTAGAATGCCACGAGGGATGCTGGTCGGCGCGCGGCGGGATGTCCTGTAAGGGCTCAGTAAGCGAGCGCGCCTAAGGTATGAGGCAAAATTACTACTAATGGAGACTAGTATGGCCGAGAACGAGACCCAACATCAGGGACTGCAGGAACATCGTGTGTTCCAGCCGCCCGCACAATTCGCAGCCGATGCCGCCATCTCCGGCATGGATGCGTACAACAAGCTGTGCGACGAAGCCGCCGGCGACTACGAAGGCTTCTGGGCCCGCCTGGCGCGCGAGAACATCGCCTGGCACAAGCCCTTCACCCAGACCCTCGACGAATCGAATGCGCCGTTTTATAAATGGTTCGCGGACGGCCAGCTGAACGCATCGTACAACTGCCTCGACCGCAACATCGAGAACGGCAACGGCGACAAGACCGCGATCATCTTCGAGGCCGACGACGGCCAGGTCACCCGCGCCACCTACCGCGAACTCCACGAGCGCGTGTGCAAATTCGCCAACGGCCTGAAGTCGCGCGGCATCAGGAAGGGCGACCGCGTCATCATCTACATGTCGATGTCAATCGAAGGCGTGGCCGCCATGCAGGCCTGCGCGCGCATCGGCGCGACGCACTCCGTCGTGTTCGGCGGATTCTCGGCGAAGTCGCTGCAGGAGCGCATCATCGACGCGGGCGCCGTCGCCGTCATCACGGCCGACGAGCAGCTGCGCGGCGGTAAGCCGCTGCCGCTGAAAGCCATCGTCGACGAGGCGCTGGCGCTGGGCGGCTGCGATACGATCCGCGACGTCATCGTCTACAAGCGCACCGGCGGCAACATCGACTTCCAGCAGGGCCGCGACCTGTGGCTGCACGACCTCGTCGACGGCCAGAGCGGCCAGTGCGAGCCGGAGTGGGTCGATGCCGAGCACCCGCTGTTCATCCTCTACACGTCCGGCTCGACGGGCACGCCGAAGGGCGTGCAGCACTCGACCGGCGGCTACCTGCTGTGGGCCGCGCTGACGATGAAGTGGACCTTCGACATCAAGCCGGACGACGTCTACTGGTGCACGGCCGATATCGGCTGGGTCACGGGCCACACGTACATCTGCTACGGCCCGACGGCCGTCGGCGCCACGCAGATCGTCTTCGAGGGCGTGCCGACGTTCCCGAACGCGGGCCGCTTCTGGGACACGATCGCCAAGCACAAGGTCAGCATCTTCTACACGGCGCCGACCGCGATCCGTTCGCTGATCAAGGCCTCGAACACGGACGAGAAGGTGCATCCGAAGAACTACGACCTGTCCAGCCTGCGCCTGCTGGGCACCGTCGGTGAGCCGATCAATCCGGAAGCGTGGATGTGGTACTACACGCAGATCGGCGGCGAGCGCTGCCCGGTCGTCGATACGTTCTGGCAGACGGAGACGGGCGGCCACATGATCACGCCGCTGCCGGGCGCGACGCCGATGGTGCCGGGTTCCTGCACCTTGCCGCTGCCGGGCATCATGGCCGCCATCGTCGACGAAGCCGGCCACGACGTGCCGAACGGGCAGGGCGGCATCCTCGTGGTGAAGCGTCCGTGGCCGTCGATGATCCGCACCATCTGGAACAACCCGGACCGCTTCCGCAGCGCCTATTACCCGGACGAGCTGGGAGGCAGGTGCTACCTGGCCGGCGATGGCGCCATCCGCAACAAGGACACGGGTTATTTCACCATCACGGGCCGCATCGACGACGTGCTGAACGTGTCGGGCCACCGCATGGGCACGATGGAAATCGAGTCCGCGCTCGTGGCGCACCCGATCGTCGCGGAAGCGGCCGTCGTCGGCAAGCCGGACGACACGACCGGCGAGGCGATCTGCGCGTTCGTCGTGCTGAAACAGGCGCGTCCGACCGGCGAGGAGGCGAAGAAGCTGGCCGCCGAGCTGCGCAACTGGGTTGGCAAGGAGATCGGTCCGATCGCCAAGCCGAAGGAGATCCGCTTCGGCGACAACCTGCCCAAGACGCGCTCCGGCAAGATCATGCGCCGCCTGCTGCGCGTGCTGGCCAAGGGCGAGAGCATCACCCAGGATATCTCGACGCTGGAAAATCCGGCGATTCTCGAGCAGTTGAAGGAATCTGCCTGACCGTTCGGGCGCCTGATCGGTTACACTGATCAAAGCAGAGTTGACGCCGCGCCGGGAAACCGGGGCGGCGTTTTTTTATAGCCGCGCGAAACGGTATTCTTTTGTTACCGTTGAAAAGGGCGCTACGGTGCGAACGGTATTCTTTTGTCACCGTTGAAATGGGCGGTAGGGTGGGCACACCGTGCCCACGCGGTGATACGCGATCTGCGATCTGCCGTGTCCGTGCCGGCATCCGTTGAACGCGTGGGCACGTGGTGCCCACCCTACGAGGTTTCGCGTCTTATTCTGCGCCAGGTTGCTTGGGCAGTCCGCATGATGGGCACGGGGTGCCCATCCTACGTTTCGTCGGGCCGCTTGAATAACGCATCCAATTCCGCCCGTTTACTGGCCACCGCCGCGCGCCCGCGCGTACCCGCGAACTCTTCCTCGATATTGTCGCGATAAAAACTCCAGGCCGCGCCCGACGTCGAGAACCGGCGCCAGACCTCGCTGCCGACGCCTGCGTAATCGATCGCGCTGCCGTCGTCGAATTCCACGCGCAGGATGCGCTCGCGCGCGTCGTAACCGATGGCGCGCAGCTTGCCCGCGTTGATGCGTTTCATGTCCATGGTGTGGTTTTTCTCCCTAACGATGCATGGATTATTGGGACATTCGCCTGATTCGGCAAGCCACGAGGCGTTGCGCGGCCGTGCATGCCTTGTTGCGTTCTCCGCTTGTACGTACTCTGGCTCAGCCGTATCGACCCCATCATAAAGGAGACCAACCGATGAAACGCTTTGCCAACATGCTGGCCGCGCTCTTGTTTGCCCTGTCGTTCCTGCCGCTGTCCGCATCCGCCGCCGGCTATACCCAGACCCGATATCCGATCGTGCTCGTGCACGGCTTCCTCGGCTGGGACAGCATCGGCCCGTACGATTACTGGTTCGGCATCGCCGACGCCCTGCGCCGCGACGGCGCCCAGGTCTACGTCGCCCAGGTGAGCGCCGCCAACAGCACCGAGGTGCGCGGCGAACAGCTGCTCACCTACGTCAAGCAGGTGCTGGCCGCGACGGGCGCCCAGAAAGTCAACCTGATCGGCCACAGCCACGGCGGGCCGACGGTGCGCTACGTCGCGTCGGTAGCGCCCGGGCTGGTCGCATCGGTGACGAGCGTCGGCGGCGTCAACAAGGGCACGCCGGTGGCCGACATCCTGCGCGGCGTGGCCGCACCGGGATCGTTTTCGGAAAGCGTGCTGGGATCGATCGTGAACGGCGTCGCCGGCACCATCGCCTTCCTGTCCGGTGACAGCAGCACCCAGGTGTCGACGGCGGCGCTCGACTCGATGACGACGGCCGGCGCCGCCAGGTTCAACGCCGCGCATCCCGAGGGCGTGCCGGCCACCGCATGCGGTGAGGGCGCGTACCAGGCCCGCGGCGTCTACTATTTTTCGTGGAGCGGCGCGCAGCCGTTCACGAATCTCATCGACCCGCTCGACGCGCCGCTCAGCCTCGTGTCGCTGGCCTTCCTCGGCCAGAAAAACGATGGTCTCGTCGGCAGCTGCTCCAGCCACCTCGGACGCGTGATCCGTGACGACTACCGCATGAACCACCTGGACGAAGTGAACCAGGTGGCGGGCCTCGTCAACCTGTTCGAGACCAATCCCGTCACGCTGTACCGCCAGCACGCTAACCGCCTGCGCGAGATGGGTCTGTGAACCGGAATCCGACCATCGTCATCGCGCTGGGCGCGGCCGGCATGTTGTGGCTGGCCGCGCTGGCGGGGCGGTCTGCGCCGCCGGCGCCTTCCGCGCAGGTCGTGACCGTGGCGCCGGCCGCGCAGCCGTTCGCGCCGTCGCTGCAAGGCACGCGGCCGGACGGCGCCGTGCGCGTGGCGCCGGACGACAGCGTCGTCGCCGACGCCCAGCTGATCGAACTGTTCGACTACTACCTGAGCACCGTGGGCGAGAAATCGCCCGCCGCCGTGCGCGCGGAAATCGAGCGTGAACTGGGCCGCACCCTGCGGCCGCCCGCGGCGGCAGCCGCCAAGCGCGTGCTGGCGCGCTACATCGCGTACCGGCAAGCGCTGGCGGCGCTGGAAACCGACGCGAAGTTGTCGGGCCCGGACGCCGCCGCGCTGAAGCGCCGGCTGGCGGCGCTGCACGGGCTGCGCGCGCAGTATTTCAGCCAGCGCGAGATCGCCGCGATCTTCGGCCGCGAGGACGCCGCCAATGCCGATGCGCTGGCGCGCATGGAAATCCGCGACGACCGCACGCTGACGGCGCAGCAGAAACGCGAACGCCTGGCAGCGCTGGACGCGAGCCTGCCGGCCGCCGTGCGCGCCGCGCGCGAGGCGCCGTTGAAGATCGTGCGCGTGCAGGAAGAAGCCGAACGGCTGCGCGCAAGCGGTGCCGGCGACGACGACGTCTTCCGCCTGCGCGCCGATGCCTTCGGTGCGGATGCGGCCGGACGCCTGGCCGACGTGGACCGCGCGGAGGCCGAGTGGAAGCGCCGGATCGACGCCTACCTCGCGCAGCGCCGCAGTCTGCGCGACGACGCGGCGGTGGCGGCGCTGCGCAGCCGTATGTTCAGCGTGGATGAACAGCGGCGGCTGGCCGCGTATGAAGGACCGTAGGATGGGCACCACGTGCCCACGCGTTCAACCGACGCCGGCGCGAACGCGACGTATTTGATGGAGCGTATCGCCGCGTGGGCACGGTGTGCCCACCCTACAATTTTTCCACCTGCTGCTTCGCGTACCCCGCGCCCGATCCGTTCGGCGCCAGCTCGAGGTAGGTCTTGTATGCCGCCTTCGCCTTGTCGCCGTTGCCCGCGCGCGCGTACGCGTCGCCCAGGTTCATGTACGCGATCGCGCGCGACGGGTCCATCCTGATCGCGTTCTCGAACCAGCGCGCCGCTTCCGCGAACTTGTCCTGCTTGTAGAACACGAAGCCGAGATTGTTGGCCGCGAGCGCGAAGTTCGGCCGCAGTTTCAGCGCTTCCGTGAACTGCGTCTCGGCCTGCGCGTACTGCTTTTCCTTGTACAGCTGCAGGCCGTGGTCGTTGGCGCGCTGCGCCTGCTGGCGGCTCGATACCGGGACCGCGGCCGGCGCCTTGATCGTCTGTTCGCCGCCCTGCAAATCCTTCACGACGACGGGGGCGGATGGCGCCGATGCCTTCGCTTCCAGCTTCGTGTTGAGGGCGATGGCATCGTTCGACAACTGCGCCGTGTTCGTATTCAGGAACTCGCTTTCCTCGGGCAGTTCGAACACGAAGTCGCCGCCCTCGGAACCCGGCAGGCTGCCGAAGGCGGGCGTCTGCTGCGACACGCTGGCCACCGCCGGCGCCACATACGCCGCCAGTTCCGTCGCGGTGATCAGGCCGTCGCCGTTCAGATCGGCCTTGCCGCCGAGGCCCTGCAGCAGCGTCCACGTGAACACGGAATGGCCGTTCGGACCGCCGTCGGACACCATCTGGTCGGTGCCGCCCGCCGTCAGCATCTGGCGCCCGAGTCGCCTGGCGTTATCGCGCAAGAAGGCGGCATTGGCGCCGCCGCGCGTCAAACCGAGGCCGCTGTAGCACGCGTCCATCACGAACAGCACGTGCTTCGCGGGCAGGCTCTCGGCGATGTTCTGGATTTCGGTCATCGGGATGGCGTCGCTGGCGAGGTTCTCCGGATCGGCGTCGTACGGCACGATGTAGCCGAGATCGCGGCCGGAACTCAGCTTGCGCGTCGCGCCGTGGCCCGCGAAGAACACGAACACGCGGTCGTTGGGCTGCAGGCCGCCGGTGCCGCCATGGCCGGCGAGGTCGTGGAATGTCGCGAGGATGCCGCGGCGCGTGGCCTGTTCGTTCTTCAGCGTGATCACGTGGTCGGATGCGAAGCCGAACTTCTGCACGAGCGTCTGGCCCACGCCTTCCGCGTCGCGCACGGCGTATTGCAGGTGCGGCCATTTCGGATAGCCGTCGACGCCGACGACGATCGCCCACGAACTCGCATACCCCGTCGCGGCCGCGCGCGCGAGGGGCGCCGGCGCGGCATTGGCGCCCCCGGCCACGCGGAAGGCCGTGCCGTCCCAGCCGGCGAACTGGTAGCCCTCGGCGACGAGGCGGTCGAGGATCGCCGGCAGCGCCTTCACGGTGCGCTCGTGGATGTCGTGGAACAGGATGATGCCGCGGCCTTCCTTGTCGACTGCGCGCAGCACGCGCTCGGCGATGGAGGCGGGCACCGGATCGGCCCAGTCCAGCGAGTCGATGTTCCACATGACGGACTTCAGGTGCGCATCGGCCAGCAGGTGCATGCCTTCCTTGTTGCGCGCGCCGTAGGGAAAGCGGAACAGCGCGGAGCGTTGCGGATCGACGGCCTTCAGCAGCGTGTCCGTATCGAAGATCTCGGCCTTGAGGCTGTCCCCGCTCTCCTTCGACAACTGCGCGTGCGAGAAGCTGTGGTTGGCCAGCACATAGCCGGCGGCCTTGAGCTTGCGGCTGACTTCCGCGCCCGCGTTCAGGCGCGCGACGCCGTGCGCATCGAGCGTGCCGAGGTTGCGTCCGACGCTGAAGAACACGGCCGGCGCATCGTACTGCTTGAGGATCGCGGCGATTTCTTCGCTGTAGCGGCGGTGCGGGCCGTCGTCGAAGGTCAGGACGATCGTCTTCTTCGGCAGGCCCTTGCCGAAGATCTCGTCCTCGTCCTTGTGCGCGGCCGGTTCGTTGTCCGCGTTCGGCGGCTCCGGTTTGGCAGGATAGGGCAGCACGACGCCATAATCCTTGAGGATGCGGTCGCGCTGGTAGATCGTCTTGAGGTAGCCGACGTAGCTGTCCCACTTCTCGCGCTTCAGGACGATGGAGCGCGACTCGAAGCGCCCGAACACGGCGCTGATCTCCTTTTCGTAGGTGCGCTCGATCTCGGCCAGCGCGTCGAGGTCTTCCGAGATCCGCTTGTGCAACTTGATCGCCGGCAGCGACGAGTCCTGTGCCACATGGTCGAGCAGCGACTGCATCAGCTCGCGGAAGGCAAGACGGTCCGCATCGTACAGCCCTTCGTTCGACTCGACGTAATCGAGCAGGCCGCCGACCGCCTCGAAACGGCGCGGATTCTGCGAGCCGACGAGGCTTGCCAGCGCATCGTCGACCTTCGCGATGCGCTCCTGGTTTTCGTGGAACAGCTGCTGGCCGACGCGGTTGACGTCTTCCTGGCCGGTTTTCGAGAGGCCGGCTTCATCCTGCGTCAGCACGACCATCTTGCGGTAGGCGGCCAGCACCTGCTTGAAGTCGGCGGCGATGGCGGCCGCTTCCTTGGATTGTCCTTGCGGCGGTTGCGGCAGTTGCGCCTGGGGCGACGGCTTGCGGTTGGCCAGGTAGGTGCCACTGGCGGCACCGGCCGCGGCGACGGCGAAGATGACGAGATAGAGGGCTTTACGTTTCACGGCAGTGTTGAAAAAGTTTTATCGGGGCAACAATAGCACTATCGCCGTGACTTTTGCCAACGAAAACTTAACCTTTGTGGTGACGCAAAGAGAGCCCGGCCGGTTGTACGACGGCGCGGCGGGGCGATGCCGGTTGCATGTCACTCTTGTACTGCCGAGAATCCTTGTTATAATAGGCGGCTTCGCGAGCAGCTGGCTCGTGAACCCATCAGGAGAGATGGATGAGTGGTTTAAGTCGCACGCCTGGAAAGCGTGTATAGGTTCATAGCCTATCGGGGGTTCGAATCCCCCTCTCTCCGCCACAGATTCTGCTAAGGCCGCTTTGATGCGGCCTTTTTCATTTGCGCGCCCCGTCCTGGCCACGCGCTTTTCGATGCCCGGGTAAACGTGCCGCGGCTTTAATTCATGTCGACCGCGGGATGTTCTCGAACGTGGTTTTGCGGTAAACTGGCAATTTGATTTAACGTTAAACCAACGGTGACCCGGCCCCGGCTTGCTGTCTTCGCTTCCCCACGCTCGAGAAAGATCCACCCGAATGATGAAAAATTCCTCCAACACACTCCGTTTGTCGATCCGCTTGTTCCCGTTACTTTTGCTTGCCGCTTGCGGTGGCAACACAAGCGGCGCCGTGTCCGTACCGACGGCCGATGCCGTCCCTGTCGTGGCCGATAAACCATTGCCAGACTACATCGAAAGCGGGGGCCTCAAAGGTGCTCTTGGCGTGCACGATCCAGTCATGATCAAGGGCGGCGATACCTACTACGTGTTCGGCACGTTCACCGGCATCAAAACCTCGAAGGACATGACCACCTGGACGAATGCCGGCGCCGTCTTCCCGAAGGGATTCCAGCTCGATTGGTGGAGCAAGGATATTCCACAGGGCGCCCAGATCTGGGCACCCGATATCTCCTGGCACGACGGCAAGTACTGGATGTACTACGCCGTATCGGCCTGGATGAACTTTAATTCCAGCATTGGCCTCGCCACCAATACCACGCTGGATCCAACAGACCCGGCCTATAAATGGCAAGACCAGGGCCAGGTCATTTCGTACAAAAATGGCGGCGAGGGCGTCAACGTCATCGACCCGAACGCATTCATCGACAAGGACGGCAGGGAGTACCTGCTGTACGGTTCCTTCAAGGCCGGCTTGCGGATGGTCGAACTCGATCGTAAGACCGGCAAACTGCTGTCCGACACGCCCACGCCCACGGTCCTCACGAAGTCCCTCGGCGAAGGCGTATTCCTGATCAAGGACCCGCAGTACTACTATATCTTTGCCTCGCGCGGCATCTGCTGCAGCGGCGCGAAGAGCACCTACCAGATCGTGATGGGCCGCTCCAGGACGATCACCGGGCCCTATCTGGCCAAGGATGGCGGCAGTTGGGTCGACGACAAGTATTCGCTGCTGCTGGCGGGCGACGACAACGAACCCGGTCGTGGGCATAACGGCATCTACTCGGAAGGCGACACCACCTACCTGGTCTATCACGCCTATACCAAGGCTTTCGATTACAACTCGGTACTCAACATCAAGCCTCTCTACATGGACGCCGATGGCTGGCCGACCGTCACGCCGACCAGGACCAAATTCCAGATGGAGCCGTTCGAGCAGAAAGTCTTCGCGGGCAAGTGAGCAGGATCAAAACGCCGGTGCCAAAAAACCACGGCGGGTGGACGGCGCCGCGATTTTTCTTGCGCGTTGGTTTTACGTTAAACTAAAATTCGTTCCGAACGGACATGCAACGTCCGCTTTTTTTGCGTCGTTTGGTTTAACGATAAACCAATCTGCGTGATGGTCCAGGTTTCATCGATAACAGTAAAAATCTTGAGGAGATATAAAATGAAAAGAAACACAACGGCGCAGTTCGCGCTCAAGGTGACGGTGGCCGCACTCGCGTCGGCCGGCGTCCTGGGCAGCGCCCCGGCGCGCTCACAGGAAGCCGCCCCGGCCGATACGCCACAAGCGGACGGGAACACCGTCGTGGTGGTCACCGGCGTGCGCCGGGCCGCGCAGACGGCGCAGAAAATCAAGCAGGATGCCGACAACGTCGTCGATTCGATCGTCGCGGACGATATCGGCAAATTCCCGGACACGAACGTGGCCGAGACGCTGGCGCGCGTCACCGGCATCCAGGTACGGCGCGATGCCGGCGAAGCCAATTCGGTGCTGATCCGCGGCCTGCCGGGGATCTCGACGCTGCTCAACGGCCGTGAAATGTTCACGACGACCGGCCGCTATATCCAGTTGGCGGACATTCCATCGACGATGCTGCAGCGCGTGGATGTGTACAAATCGCAGAGCGCCGAATTGCTTGAGGGCGGTATCGCCGGCGTGATCGACGTGCGCACCAATCGCCCGTTCGACTTCAAGGGCGCCACCGTCAGCGTGAATGCGGGCGCGCGGCACCTGGACAAGGCGCACCGCACCAACCCGGAAGCGAGCGCCCTGTTCTCGAATCGCTGGAAGACGAATGCCGGCGAGTTCGGCGCGCTGGTCGGCGTGTCGTACGTGAAGAGCGATTACTGGGAAGAGCGCAGCTTCCAGTCCTTCCCGATCTCGAAGGATTGGCTCGGGGCAGGCGCGACCGGTCCGGACGTGCTGGGCCTGCAGACGATTTACGGCAAGCGCAAACGCACGGCCGCCAATTTCGCCGCGCAGTACAAACCCAACGCCGACCTGGAATTCTATGCCGAAGGCCTGGCTTCCCATTTCCAGGGTAACGACCAGACCGACCTGCTGGTGGGCTTTCCCTTCTGGGCCGGCAGCAGCAGCGCCACCATGATTCCCGGCACCAAGGAAGTCGATACGGTGACGTCGCAGAACGCCAACACGATCCTGTCGACGCAGGCGCGCAACGCGGACAACAAGACGTCCCAGATCGCCCTTGGCGCGAAATGGCGGGTCACGCCCGGCTTGCGCCTGACCTCCGAACTGGCGCATACCGACTCGAAATACGTCTGGCGCAATCCGATCCTGGACGTGATCACCAACGTTCCGAACGCGTACGGCAAGACCAATGTCGACGGCGGCGCGTACGTGAAATACGACGGCTTCGATATCGGCAATCCGGCCAATATCAACCTGTTGCAGCTGTTCGACCGTTACGGCAACGACAAGGGGAGTTCGACCGACTTCCGCTCGGACGCCACCTTTACCCCGGAGAACGACGGCTTGTTCAAGGAATTCCTGGCCGGCGTGCGTGCCAACCATCGCACGGCGGAGTCGATCAAGTCGTTCGAGGGCAGCATTTCCGCGCCGAATAACGTCAAGGCGTCGACGCTGCCGGGCATGACCTGTAACGCGCCGACGATGTCGCGCGATTACGGCACGCAGAACTGGTACACGCCATGCGCGAGCTACTTGCTGGACGATACCGCGACGGTGCGGCAGGCGGTGACGGGCAACCCGGCCGCCAAGGGACTCGATCCGGGATCGTTCTTCAAGGACGTCGAAAAGAATATGTCGATGTACGTGTCGAGCAAGATCGGCTTCGATGTCGGCGCCATTCCCGTCGATGGTCTGCTGGGCGTGCGCGTGACGCGGACCGATTCCGACCTGATCGGCAAGAGCCAGGTCAACGGCCAGTACGTCGAGACGCCGGTCAGCGCGAGCGGCACCGACGTGCTGCCGAGTGCGAACTTCAAGGCCAGGCTGACGCATGACGTGATTGCGCGCGTCGCCTACGCGAAGACCCTGACGCGTCCGGATTTTGCACAGCTCAATCCCGGTACGGCCTACGTCGCGGCGAACGGCACGACAGTGCAGGCGACGGCCAATGGCGGCAATCCGAACCTGAAGCCGTTCACCGGCCAGAACCTGGATACGGCGCTCGAGTGGTATTTCGCACCGACCGGCATGCTGAGCGCGACAGTGTTCCGACATAACTTCGACGGCTACATCATCAACAAATCGGTGCCCGAAATATTCCAGGGCATCAAGTACGACACCAGCCGTCCGTTCAATACCGACAAAGGCCATTTGCAAGGCCTGGAAATGTCGTACCGCCAGTTCTACGACAAGCTGCCGGGCTGGCTGGGCGGCTTCGGCATGGAGGCGAACGTCAGTTATATGGAAGGCGGCCTGACGTCGTCCATCGTGCCGGGATTGCAGGGCAAGCCGTTCAGCGGCATGTCGAAGAATTCGTACAACCTGGTCGCGCTGTATGAAAGGGCCGGCGTATCGGCGCGCCTCGCCTATAACTGGCGCTCGAAATTCGTGGAGGTCTACGGCGATCATCCGAGCAATTCGGGCAGCGCGCCGGCGCGCGATTTGATCGCTGCGCCGATGTCCACGCTGGATGGTTCGCTGAGCTACAAGTTCACGCCGAACCTGTCGGTGACCCTCACCGGCACCAACCTGCTGAACTTCCAGTATGTCGATTACTGGACCGACCAGCGGCTGTATCCACGCGATACCCGCCGTTATGACCGTACGGTCGGGCTGGCGCTGAACTGGAAGAACTGATCGTCCGGTCGATGTTTCACGCGCCCGGGCGCGGCGCCGCCGTCGATTCCCGGACGATCAGTTCCAGGCCGGGAATGCACTCCATCGGCGGCGCGTCGTGCTTGCGCTCCAGGATTTCCATCAGCAGTTCCACGCCGCGCGCGGCCATCGCGGCAGTGGGGATGGCGACCGTCGTCAGCGCCGGGCGCGACTGGCTCGACGACATGATGTTGGTGATGCTGACCACAGAAATCGCGGCGGGGACCGGACGGCCCAGGTGAGCGGCGGCTTCGAGGACGCCCAGCGCGGCGAGGTCGTTCGAGACGAAGACCGCCGTCAGGTCCGGCATCGCGGACAGCAGGTCGAGCGCCGCCGCTTTTCCGCCTTCGAACGTGTCCGCGCAAAAACGTACCGCCGCGGCTGGGCAGGCCAGGCGGGCCTTGCGCATGGCGTCGCGGAAGCCCAGGTAGCGCAGGTTGTGCATGCCGTCTTTCGGGCTGGCGATGATCGCGCCGATCTGGCGGTGGCCGAGTTCGGTCAGATGGCCGGCCGCCATCCGTCCCGCCGCGCGGCCGTCGAAGGCAAGGCAGGGGAGTCCCGGATGCGTGTCCGGGTCTTCCCACAGGTTGAGGACGACGGGTGTGCCCTGCGCGACGATCTGCTTGAGATGCTCGACGTTCAGGCCCGGATTGTTGGCGACGATGACGCCGTCGGACAACGAACCGGCCACTTCGTCGAGGAAGCGGGTTTCCTTTTCCGCTTCGTAGTCGGTGTTGCAAACGATGAGATAGCGCTGGTGCTTGCGGGCGGCCTGGTCCACGTACAGCATGAGCTCCGAATAGAAGGGATTCGTGATGCAGGTGAGCACCAGGGCGAAGGTGGGGGCCTTGCGTTCGACGAGCGCACGCGCCGCGAGGTTGGGACGGTAGCCCAGGTGCGCGACCGCATCGAGCACGCGCTGCCGGGTCGCGTCGCCCGTCCTGCCGCGTCCGCGTAGAACGTTGGTCACGGTGGTCGGTGTGACGCCGGCATGGGCCGCTACTTCCTTGATGGTTGCCATGAGTGGATTCGAAAGCCTTGCATGTGAATGGATGTCGGGATTTTCCTTGAAATTAGTTTTACGTTCAACTAATATTGTCAAACATTGGTTTAACGTTAAAGCAGTGCAAACTATCGGCATGGCACTTCATTCCTCCCTGTTTGCCGGCGCCGAAAGCCGGGACGCGCTGGCGCGGCTGCACGCTCGACGCGGCCGATCCGGCCCAGGTCCGGCGGCGCGGCGCCGTTGCGCTATCCGGGGCAGGCGCGTGCGGACTGCCGGACGCGGCATATAAACCGTTTCGTCTCCTAGGCCAGCGTGGCCTTTGTGGCAGCCTCGGCTGCCACTTTTTTGTTGGGGGACGAATGTGCTCAACGTAGGTTTTTCCGCTTTTGGACGATTACACGTCGGCATCGCAAAAGCGGTATCGCAGGGCGCGGAAAAGCGATCGCGGTTGCTTTTTTTCCTGCTCTGTATTGCGCCGACACTCACAGGAGGATGTTCATGAAAAGATGTGCAGTTGGACTGGTATTACTGGCGGCATTGGCGACCCAGGCAAGCGCGCAGGTGGCCGTCAGCGACGCCGTGCAGTTCAAGATCAAGAACGTCAACAGCGGATTGCTGCTCGCGATTCCCGGCGCCAGCCAGGCCGCGGGAAGCAACGTGATTCAATGGAGCGACACCGGCGGCAGCGAGCAGTTGTGGCATTTCATTTCGATGGGCAGCGGCCAGTACAACATCGAAAACCTCGCGACCCATCAACTGCTGGGCGTGTCGAGCGGCTCGAAATCGGCCGGCGCGCAAATCGTCCAATGGGCCGATAACGGCACGGCGGATCATCTGTGGACGGTCGCCCAGGCGTCCGATGGCAATTATCTGATCAAGAACGTCAACAGTGGCTTGTACCTCGACGTCTACCAGGGGAGCACGTCGACGGGCGCCGTCATCGACCAATGGAGCGCATCCGGTTGCCTGTGCCAGGAATGGCAGCTGGTAAGCACCGGCACCGATCCGTATCCGGCGCCTGGCGCCGTGAGCGGCAACGGGACGGGCGTGCACGATCCGTTCATGCTGCGCGACGGCGGCGGGACCTACTGGCTGTACGGCACCAACAACACGCTGGCGTCGTCGAGCGACCGGATCAATTTCACGAATGCCGGCAGCGCATTGGCGCCGATACCTGCGTGGACCGCCACCTATACCAAGGGCGGCACGCTGTGGGCGCCGAACGTGGCGCGGATGAACAACACGTACTACCAATACTATTCCGCATCCAGTTACGGATCGCAGACCTCGGCCATCGGCGTCGCCAGCGCGTCCACGCCGAACAGCACGGCGTGGACCGACCTGGGGACCGTGGTCACGTCGAGCGCATCGACGCCCTACAATGCCATCGACCCGAGCGTCATCCAGGACCAGGCGGGCGGCTGGTGGATGTCCTACGGATCGTGGTGGAACGGCATTTACCTGATCAAGCTGGACCCGGCCACCGGCAAGCAATCGACGGCCAATACGACGAACTACCACCTGGCCCAGCGTCCGAAGGGACTGGAGGGTTCGTATCTCTACTATTACAACGGGTATTACTACCTCTTCGCGTCCATCAATAACTGCTGCAGCGGTGCGAACAGCACGTATCGCATCATCGTCGGCCGTTCGAGCTCGGTGACCGGCCCCTACCTGGACCGCGGCGGCGTCAATCTGCTGAGCGGCGGCGGCACGATCGTCCTGAGCGCGCACGGCAACATCAAGGGACCCGGCGGCCAGAGCCTGATGACCGACAGCGACGGCCCTCTGATGGTGTACCACTACTACGATGCCAATAACAACGGCAATCCGACGCTGGGCGTCAACCGCATCGGCTTTACGGCGGATGGCTGGCCTTATGTGTATTGATGCTCCGATTCGATACGCGGATTTTTTTACTTGCATAGGAACGACGCAATGAAGCTGCACAAGTCTGCTTTTCCTGGTTGGCGGATGCTGGTCCGCCATGTTTTGTTCGCGGTGCTCGGCGGGTTGGTCGTCATGCCGGCACACGCCGACGCCGGACGCGAACGGCTATCGCTCGATCGCGGCTGGCTGTTTCATCTTGGGGACGTGCCATTCCACGTGCCGGCCACGCAGGATGAAACCTATTACGCCACCAAGGCCGGCATGGCGTCGGGTGCGGCAGCCGTGAAATTCGATGACACCGCCTGGCGCAAGCTCGACCTGCCGCACGACTGGCAGGTCGAACAGCCCTTCGACCCGAAAGCGAATATGGCCCAGGGCTTTCGGCCGCGCGGCATCGGCTGGTACCGGCGCTATATCGCCCTGCCCGAAAGCGATCGCGGCCGGCACGTCGAACTCGAATTCGGCGCCATCGCCACGCATGCCACGGTGTGGGTGAACGGTAACCTCGTCAACCATAACTGGTCGGGCTATAACGAGGTGCGCATCGACATTACGCCGTATCTGCATTATGGCGACAAGCATGCCAACGTCGTCGCGGTCCGCGTCGATGCGGATGCGATGGAAGGCTGGTGGTACGAGGGGGCCGGCATGTACCGGCACACCTGGCTGGTCAAGACCGATGCCGTGCACGTGGTGCCCGACGGGGTGCGCGTCACGCCGCGCAAGACCGATGGCGGCACCTGGGAAATTCCGGCCACTGTCACGCTCGATAACGATGGCAAGCAGGACGCGCACGTCGAGGTCGAGATGGTGGTGACCGGCCCGGATGGCAAGCAGGTGGCCCGCCGCCGCGCGTCGGTCGACGTTCCGGTGCTGACGCAGGTGACCGCGGCGCTGCCCATGACGATACGCGATCCGATGCTGTGGTCTCTCGACAGGACCACGCTCTACCGCGTCACCACCACCGTGCGGCGCGACGGCAAGGTGGTGGACCGGCTTGCCCTCGATACCGGCTTTCGCACGTTGCGCTTCGACGCCGCAAAAGGCTTCTTCCTCAACGGCAAGCACGTCAAGTTGCAGGGCGTGTGCCTGCACCAGGACCATGCCGGCGTCGGCGTCGCCGTGCCGACCGCGATCTGGGCATTCCGTCTACGCCGCTTGAAAGAACTCGGGGTGAATGCGATCCGCTTCTCGCACAATGCGATCGCGTCCGAGGTGCTGGACATGGCCGACCGCATGGGCTTCCTGGTGATGGCCGAGAACCGCAATTTCAATCCGTCGCCGGATTACATGAAGCAGTTCGAGTGGATGCTCAAGCGCGACCGCCACCACCCGTCGATCATCCTGTGGTCGGTCTTCAACGAGGAGCCGGTGCAGGCCACGGAGGCCGGCTACGAAATGGCGCGCCGCATGGTCGCTGTCGCCAAGGCGCTCGATGGCACGCGCCCAACCACGGCCGCCATGAGCAATGGCTTGCTCACGCCCCTGAACGTTTCGCATGCGGTGGACGTGGTCGGCGCCAATTATCAGATTCCCGAGTACGACAAGTTCCATGCGGCCCGTCCCGACAAACCTTTTACGAGTTCGGAAGATACGTCGGCTTTCATGACACGCGGCGAATTCGCGACCGACAAGGCGCGTCATATCGAGACCAGCTACGACACCGAAGCGCCGGCCTGGGGCAATACCCATCGCGACGCCTGGCAAGCGATCGGCACGCGCGATTTCGTCGCCGGCGGCTTCGTCTGGACGGGCTTCGACTATCACGGCGAGTCCTGGCCCTACGCATCGTGGCCCTCGGTCAGTTCGTTCTTCGGCATCATGGACTTGAACGGTTTTCCGAAGACGGCGTATTACATGCACCAGGTCCAGTGGATCAAGGATCGCCCGCTCGTCTACATCGCGCCGCACTGGAACTGGGCCGGCAAGGAGGGCCAGGAGATCGTCGTCAGGGTGATGTCCAACGCCGAACGCGTCAAGCTCCTGCTGAACGGTCAGGAAATCGGCGAGCAGAAGGTCGATCATTACCGGATGAACGACTTCAAGGTCGCTTATGCGGCAGGCGCGCTGGAAGCAATTGCGTACACGGGCGGCAAGGAAGTCGCGCGCGCGCGGGTCGAGACCACCGGCCCGGCCGTCGCGCTGGAATTGGTGCCGGATCGGACCGCCCTCGATGGCGACGGACGCGACGCCATGCCGATCACCGTCCGCGCGCTCGATGCACAGGGCAGGGCGGTTCCGCTCGCGCAGGACGAAGTGCGGTTTACCATCGCCGGCGCGGGCCAGTCGATCGGCAATGGCAATGGCGACCCGAATTCACACGAAGACGAGAAAGGCAGTACGCGCAAACTGTTCAACGGCCTGGCCCAGTTGCTCGTGCAGAGCAACTGGAACAGCAGCGGTTCGATCGAAGTCGACGCCAGCGCTCCCGGATTGCGGACCGCGCACCTGACGATTCCGGTCAGGGCCGTCGCGCCGGTAGCGTACGTGCCTGCGGCGGCCCCCCCGGTCGACGACAAGCCGTAGCGCCGAATAGCTCAATTCGACGGCAGTTGCCCGGATTACCGAGCCGCTGCCGGCACCTTGCTGGAGCCACCTCACGGGGGATTCGGTTTCGTCCCTGGTAGCGAGGCGGCTCGGCAAGGTGTGCCGCGCCACCCTGATGACCTGTCGATAATTGGAATAAAAAAAGGGAGCGTTTTCGCTCCCCAATCCATGAGTTGTAGTGATAGCGGCGCGAGATGATCACCAGCTCATTCTCGCGCACTTCGTAGACGAGACGGTTTGCTTCATCGATCCTGCGCGACCAGAAGCCGCTCAGGCTGTATCGCAAGGCCTCCGGCTTGCCGATCCCCTCGAAAGGGAGTCTCTGTGCATCCTTGAAGCGGGGCGGCACGCACCTGGCGCCAGTCAGCCATCCCGAATTTGTCGCGTTTGTACTAGAAGCACTTTCGCCCCGCTGGCATGCTCGCCCATCTCCCCCGTATGCTGGCAGCACCGCGCGTTCCCAAGCCAATCACTCACCATGCCCCCGGCACCCTCCATCCGACCTCACCACCGCGAACTCGACCCGCCAGCCGCACTGCAAAGCGCCATCAAGTGCTTCTGGTACGACCGCCGGGATGCGGGCGCGTTGAGCCAGCCGTTCGAGGTCCTGCCCGACGGCTACGCCGAAATCATTTTTCACTTCGGCGACACGTGCGGCTTGCCCGGCATCGGATGCGTCCAGCAACTGCCGTCGCCTTTCCTGATGGGCTTACTGAACCAGCCCGTGACGCTGGACGTCCGCGGCCGGCTCGACATCGTCGGCATCCGCTGCTATCCGTGGGCCGTGTTCGACCTGCTCGGCCTCGTGCCCGGGAACGCGGGCGTGCGCGTGTTCGCGCATCCCGTCGCCAGCCTGCACGCGACACTCGCGCGGTGCATCCAGGCAGAGCGCATCGACGAGGCGCTGGCCCACGTCGAGCGCTGTTTCATGCAGACGCGCACACCCGTCGACGGCATGCTGGCCCGTGCCGGCGCGGCGATGCGGGAGGCGAACGGCACGCTGGCCGTCAGCGAAGTCGCCGCGGCCGCGCATGCGACCGTGCGTACGCTGGAACGGAAGTTCAAGCAGTCGTCCGGCCATACCGTCAAGGAGGTGTCCGGCCTGATGCGCTTCGAGCAGGTGCGCAATGCGTTGTTCCATCGGCCGCAAGCCAGCATTGCCGGCCTGGCGCAGGCGCTGGGCTATGTCGACCAGTCGCACCTGAGCCGCGAATTCAAGCGCTACAGCGGCACGACGCCCGCGGCGTTCGCGCGCAGGCAGCCGCGCGGCGACTTTGGCGGGTTTGTACAAGCCTGACGGGAAGGGCGCCGGTATCGTTCCCGGATGACCTCTACATCACCCCATTACGACGTGATCGTCGCCGGCGCAGGTCCCGTCGGCCTGTTCCTCGCCTGCGAACTGGCGCTTGCACGCTGCACCGTACTGGTCCTGGAAAAAGCCGCCGATCCCGATTCGCCGTTGAAGCGCCTGCCGTTCGGCATACGCGGCCTGTCGTCGCCCAGCATCGAAGCGCTGTACCGCCGCGGCCTGCTGGACGAACTGCAGGTGCCCAAAAAACTCGAGCATCCGTTCGTCGCCGCGACCGGCACGCAAGTCAGGCGCCAGGCGGGGCACTTCGCCGGCATTCCGTTTCATCGCGAAGACGTCGACGCGTCGCAATGGCCCTGGCGCCTGCCCGGCGCAACGCCGACCAATCTGCTGGCCGAGATGGCGGAACTGGAAGCCGTGCTGGCCCGCCGCGCGCACGCGCTGGGCGTCGAGATCCGGCGCGGCCTTGCCGTGACAAAGGTCGGGCAAGCGGCCCATGACGTGACCGTGCATGCGGGCGGGCAGGCTTTCACGGGGCGTTGGCTGGTGGGCTGCGACGGCGCGCGCAGTGCCGTGCGCAAGGCCGGCCGCTTCGAATTCGCGGGCACGGCGCCTGAATTCACGGGCTATACGGTCAAGGCCGATCTCGTCGAGCCGGCGCCGATCAGGATGGGCCGCACGATGACACCGGCCGGCATGGTCATCCAGTTCCAGCCGGGGCATCTGGCGCTCGGCGATTTCGACGGCGGTGCCGCTCACGACGCCGGCCAGCCGGTCACGCGCGAACACGTGCAGGCGGTCCTGCGCCGCGTCTCCGGCACCGATGCGACGATCGCCGCGCTGCATCTCGCCACCACGTGGACCGATCGCGCGCGCCAGGCCACCGCCTATCGCGACGGGCGCATCCTGCTGGCCGGCGATGCCGCGCACATCCACTCGCCGCTGGGCGGGCAGGGACTCAACCTCGGACTGGGCGATGCGATGAACCTGGGCTGGAAGCTCGCCGCGACCGTCCACGGCACCGCACCCGCCGGCCTGCTCGACACCTATCACGCGGAGCGGCACCCGATCGGCGCGCGGGTGCTGGACTGGTCGCGCGCGCAGGTGGCGATCATGCGCCCGGAACCGGCGGCCCGCGCGCTGCATGCGGTCCTCCGCGACCTGATGGACACGCGCGACGGCGCCACCTATGTCGCGGGCAGGGTGTGGGGCATCCACACGCACTACGACCTCGGCGGCGATCATCCGCTCGTGGGCCGCAGCGTACCCGACTTCGTGTTCGACGATGGCACGACGATGAGCACGACGATGAGCACGGCCATGCGCGACGGCAGGCCCATCCTGCTCGATGTCGGCGCGGACGCGGCGCTCGCGGCCTTCGCGCGACGCTGCGGCGACCGGATGACGTACGTGGCGGGCGCCGTCCGCGAAAGCCTCGGTGTGCGCGCATTGCTGGTCCGGCCCGACGGCATCGTCGCCTGGGCTTGCGACGGCCCGCCCGATCGCACCGGACTGGCGCATGCGGCCGCGCGCTGGTTCGGTGGCGACGATGTCGCGGATGCCGCGGAGCATGCTGCAATGCGGTGATGCGCGCATCGTCACGGTTATCCGCGTGCGCCCTGCATCAGGCTACAATAGGCCCCATGAAAAACTGGATCAGCCGCCTTCGGGGCGGCGCCGACAACCCTGCCGTCGCCAAGGCCGTCCCCGCGGCCGCGGAGGATGGCGAACAGCCCGGCGGCGTCGCCGCCGAGATCGAAGCCACCTACTACCGCTGGCTGACGGCATCCGCCGGCTACGATGCCCCGGCCGAGGTCGAAACCGCGATCCTCGACCAGGTCCGCGCGCTGGCGCGCGATCCGGCCGGCGCGGCCGAGCTGGTGCCGCGCGTGCCCGAAGTGATCCCGCAACTGCTGCGCAGCCTGCAGGACGAGGCGTCGAACGCCGAGCTGGCGCGCCAGGTCGCGCAGGACGTCGTCCTCGTCGCGGAAGTGATCCGCGAAGCGAACAGCGCCTATTACCGGCCGATGTCGCCCGTGAAGACGGTCGAGGCGGCCCTCATGATGCTGGGCCAGAACGGCTTGCGCATGCTGCTCGCGCGCGTCGCGTTCCGCCCGATCATCAAGCTGCAGGCGACCGGCTTCACGCGCGTGGCCGCGCCGCTGGTCTGGAACCAGTCCGAGAAATGCGCGTTGGCCGCCAGCCTCATGGCGCCGGGCCTCACGGCGGGGGCGTTCGAAGCCTATCTGGCCGGCCTGATGCAGAACCTCGGCGTCGTCGTCGGCTTGCGCCTGGCCGACCGCGTCTGCGAGGATGGCAAGGTGCCCGGCTCCAGCGAATTCGGCCTGCAATTGCTGGCCGAGGGCCGCAACCTGTCGGCGGCCATCGCGCAGCACTGGGACTTCCCGCAGCCGGTCGCCGACGCCATCGCGCACGCGGGCGATCCGGACGGCGAAAACCTGGCCCAGGCGCTCGCGCTGGGCGACCGCATCTCCAAGCTGCGCGTCCTGATCGACGCCCACGTGGTCGACGACGACGACGACTTCGTCATGGAGGGCCTCGACAACTTCCAGCGCCGCTGTCTCGGCAAGCTGAGCATGATCGAAAGCTGATCTGCCGCACCGATGTGGTGTCGCGCGCATCGTTGCGCCACACCCGTGTTGCCACGCTTGGGTTTCCGTGTAATCATGATTTTCGGACACGAAACTTTTATCCAGGTAATAACCAAGCGTGGAGGTGGACGATGACCCGCAAGACGAAAGTTGCATCCCTGATATTGACCCTGGCGCTTCTGCCCTGGTGCGGCGGCCAGGCCGTGGCCGGACCGCTGGACGAGGCGAAGGCCAAGGCGCACCTCGACGCCGTGGCCGCCGGCGACCTGGAAGCGCTGATGCGCGACTATGCCGACGACGCCTACATGGAGTGGGTCGGCGGACCGCTCGACGGCCGCTACCGGGGCAAGGCCGAGATTCGCGCCGTCTGGCAGAAATTCATTGCGGTCAACGGCGGCCAGCCGCGTCCCGCAACGTTCGGCAAGTTGAAGGCGTTCGCCAACCCGCACGGCACGTCAGTGGAGGCCGGGGCCGGCTACGGCGGGAAGTTGCCGATGAAAGTGTGGCATGCGCTGACCTACCGCGACGGCGACCTGACCACCGAAGTCTGGCAGATCGCCCCCGCGCTGCAGATCGAGCAGTGATGCGCGCGTCGCTGCTGGTGCTGGCGGCGGCGCTGTTCGGCGGTGCGGCCGGCGCCGCGCCCGTCGAGGTGCTGGTGCGGACGCCGGCGGGCCTCCCGCTGGCCGACGCCGCCGTGCTCGTGGAGCCGCTCGCGGGCGCGCCCGCGCGAGCGCGAGCGCGCCCGCCTGCCGCGCACGTGGCCATCGAGCAGCGCGGCCGCGAATTCATCCCGTGGATGACCGTCGTGCAGACCGGCACCAGCGTCGACTTCCCCAACAACGACACGGTCCGTCATCACGTGTACTCGTTCTCCGAACCCAAGCGCTTCGAGATCAAGCTGTACGCGGGCAAGCCGGGCCAGCCCATCGTGTTCGACAAGCCGGGCCAGGTCGACATCGGCTGCAATATCCACGACTGGATGGAGGCCCACGTGCTCGTCGTCGACACCCCGTACTTCGCCCGCACGGGCGCGGACGGCCGCGCCACCATCGCCGCCGTCCCGGCCGGGCGCTACCGCCTGCGCCTGTGGCATCCGCTGCAAAAGGCGCAGGCCGCGCCGGACGACATCGAGGTTGGCGACGCGCCGGTGCGCGAGACGCTCGTGCTGGACGCGCGCCCGCGCGAGCCGAGGCCGCACACCGAGGACACGGACCACTACTGACATGTCATCGACATCGCTGCGGCATCGGATCGCCATCGTCTTCGTCGGCCTGCTGGTGCTGGTCATGGGGCTCGTGCTGGCGCTCGTCCACAGCAGCAGCGCGCGCATCGTCGAGCGCGAGACGCAGCGCGAGCTGGCCGTCGGCGCCAAGGTGTTCCAGCGCCTGCTCGAACAGAACCAGCGCCAGCTCGAGACGGCCGCCGGCGTGCTGTCCGCCGACTTCGCGTTCCGCGAGGCGATCGCCACGCAGGACCAGCCGACCGTGCGCTCCGTGATCCGCAACCACGGCCAGCGCATCCACGCCCAGGTCATGATGGTCACCGGCACCGACGGCAGGATGATCGCCGCCACGCAGAGCACCTTTGCCGCCGGCGATCCGTTCCCGTTTCCCGACCTGCTCGCGGCGGCCGAAGCGGCGGGGCGCAGCGCCGGTTTCCGCCAGATGCGCAACGGCCAGCTGTTCCAGGTCGTGCTCGTGCCGATCATGGCGCCCACGCGCATCGCCTGGGTGGCGATGGGCTTCCACGTGGACGACCGCTGGGCGCACGAGATGGCCGGCGTGACCGGACTCGGTGTGCAGATCGTGCGCGTGGGCATGCCTGGCCTGCTCGCGTCGTCCGGCGCCGCCGCGACGGATGCCGGCGACGCGCGCAACGCATCGGTCGGCGTGCCGCTGGACGGCGGCCTGCAGGCCGTGCTGCAGCTGCCGGTCGCGCAGGTGCAGGCGCCGTTCAACCAGTTGCAGGGGCGGCTGCTGGGTGTGATCGCCGCGGCCGTGCTGGTGTTCGCGCTGGGCAGCGTGATGCTGGCCGGGCGCATCGTCCGGCCCCTGAACGATTTATCCGCCGCGGCCCGCCGCATCGCGCTGGGCGATTACGCGCAGCCGCTGCCGCCGGCGCAGGGCGACGAGATCGGCCAGCTGGCCGGCAGCTTCGAACAGATGCGCACGGGGATCGCGAGCCGCGAGGAACGCATCGTGCGGCTGGCCTATGTCGACGAATTGACGGACCTGCCGAACCGCACGCGCTTCCTGGAAGCGTTCGGCCGCCTCACGCCGGGCGGGGGCGGCGCCGTGATCGTCGTGAACATCGACCGCTTCGCCCTCATCAACAACGCGCTGGGCCACCTCGTCGGCGACCGCCTGCTGCGCGCCGTGGCCGGCCAGCTGCGGCCGCTGGCGCCGGCCGGCGGCATGCTGGCGCGCCTGTGGGGCGACCAGTTCGCGTTCCTGCTGGAGGGCGCCGACCTGGACGCGGCGCGCCGCTTCGCCGACGGCGTGCTGGCCGCATTGCGCGACCCCGTCACGCTGGACGGCCAGCGCCTCGACATCGAGGCCGGCGTCGGCATCGCGCTGTATCCCGACGACGGCCTCGATGCCGCAACGATCCTGCGGCGCGCCGAGCTGGCGCTGGCCGCGGCCAAGCGCCGTCACGCCGGCGTCGCGTTCGCGTCCGAGACGGGCGCCGAGCCCGCGCACGAGCAGCTGTCCCTCATCGGCGACATGCGGCGCGCGCTTCTCGCCGGCGAATTCACGCTCGCCTACCAGCCCAAGCTGGCGCTTGCCGGCGGCCGCATCGTGGCGGTGGAGGCGCTGCTGCGCTGGCAGCATCCGGAGCGCGGCAGCATCGCGCCGGCGCGCTTCATCCCGTTCGCCGAGCAGACGGGCTTCATCCGCGAGATCACGCCGTGGGTGCTGGAGACGGCCGTGCGCCAGGCCGCCGTCTGGCATGCGGCGGGACTGGACATCGCCGTGTCGGCGAACCTGTCGACGCTGGACCTGCTCGATCCGCACCTGGGCCGGCGCGTGCGCAACCTGCTGGAGACGCATGCCGTGCCGGCGCGCCGCCTGTGCCTGGAAATCACCGAGAGCGCGCTGATGGACGATCCGGCGCAGGCGCAGGCACACCTGGACGAACTGGCGGCCCTCGGCATCAAGCTGTCGATCGACGACTACGGCGTCGGCCAGGCGTCGCTGGCCTACCTGAAAAGCCTGCCGGTCGACGAACTGAAACTCGACCGCAGCTTCATCACGGCGATCACGGAATCGCCGCGCAACGCGGCCATCGTCGAATCGACCATCATGCTGAGCCACGCGCTCGGCCTCACCGTCGTCGCCGAAGGCGTGGAGACGCAGGCCGAGCTGCGCTGGCTGCGCGAGCACGGCTGCGACATCGCGCAGGGTTACGGCATCGCGCGCCCGATGGCGGCGACGCAGTTGCAGGGCTGGCTGGCCGACTTCGCGGCCAGGACGACGGCCTGACGCCGGTCAGGCGAGGAAGTCGAACGCCGACGCCGGCCGTCCCTCGCTCATCATGCCGAACAGCGAGTTGGCGCCCGCGCTCGCGTATTGCTGCACCAGGCGGCTCGCCTGCGCGTTGACGGCCTGGGTCATCTGCGTCTTCTTGCCGGCGAGCGCGTCGCGGTCCTTCGTCACGGCCGCGGCCTGGTCTGCGAGCGTGCTGCCCGTCGCCAGCTGCTGCGCGAGTCCGGCGCCGAGCTTGTCGGCGAGGCCCGTGCCGCCGTCGGCGAACACCTTCGCCACCCGGTCGGGCGCGGCGGCGATGGCCGCGTTCAGCTTCGTCTCGTCGACCGTCAGCTTGCCGTTCTTCGTGCCGACGCCGATGGCCGCCAGCGCGGCCGGATCGGCGCCGCCGACGAGCCGCGCGACCTGATCCTGGATGTGCGCGAGCAGGCGGTCGGAGGCGACGTCGCCCGACTTGAGGCCTGCCAGGCGCGCCGGCAGGCCGTTGACGGCGGCGGCGAAGGCCTTCACGTTGCGCGCGATGGCGTCGTTGTCCCCGGCGATCGTGACCGTGCCGGCGCCCGTCGCCTTGAGGTCGAGCGTGACGCCGGCGATGGCGCCCGCCAGCCTGTTGCCGGCGCTCGTGACGGTCTTGCCGTCGACGTTCACGACCGCGTCCTGCGCGGCGCTCGTCTGCGTGACCGTGCCGCGCGCCGGCGGCTGCCACGCCAGCAGCGCCTGCAACGCCGGGTCGCCGGAGACCTGCACGCGCATCGCGTTCGCGGCGCCGGGCTGGCTGCTCAAGGTCAGCGCCACGCCTTTGTCGCCGGATACCAGCTTCGCATCCACGCCGGCCGCCTTGAATGCGGCGGCGATGCCTTCCAGCGTGTTGTCGGGCGCGCCGATGCGGATCGTCTTCGTGTCGTTTCCCGTCCCGATCCGGATGACGGTCGGCGCGCCGCTGCCGATGGCCGTGGTGCCGGACGCCACCCGGACGGTCGACAGTTGCTGGGCCTGGGCCAGCTGCTTCACGTCGACCTTGTGCGTGCCGGCCACGGCGCCGGATGCCGTGATGCGCGCGTCGACCGCCTTGCCGTCGACCTGCGCGGCCAGTTTCATGCCGCTGGCCGCGACCGTGCCGGCGACGGACTTCACGTCGTCCAGCACGTTGGCGAGCCGGCCCAGCGTGGACAGGCGCGCGTCGTCGCGCCGGATCTGCGCGTCGATGCCCTGCAGGCCCGTGCTGCGCGCGGTGAGCGATTTCACGGCGCTGCCGTACAGGTCGGACAGGGTCTTGCTGCCTGCCGTGGCCGCGGCCGTCGTCGTGGATGGAATCGTGGTCGTCATGCCGGTATTATCCGCGCAAACTTGTCATCTCATTCATTGAACATCGCCTGGATTACGCATCAATCTCGGCTTTCGCGTGGGCCGGCGCCTCGACGAAGCCGGCGACGGCGCCCACCACTGCGCCCGTCTCGTCGCGCAGGGGCACGGCGTTGATGACGACGTGCAGCCGTTCGTCGTCGGCAAAGCGCACCGTCAGCGTTTCGCCGCGGATTTCCTCGCCGCTGGCGGCGGCGCGCTGCAGCGGCAACTGGTCGAGGGCCAGCAGCGTGGCGCCGGCATACACGGCGAATGCCCGTCCGCCCGGGGCGTCGGGCCCGGGATTCTCGCCGCGGCGCAGGCGCAGCAGGCGTTCGGCGACGGGATTGGCCTTGACGCGCCGGCATTCGCGGTCACTGGCGAGGAACAGCGCGGCGGGCGCCGCCTGCATCAGGCCTTCCAGCTCGCTCGTGCGGCGCTGCTCGCGCCGCTGGCTGTCCTGCAGGGCGCCCGCCAGGCGCCGCTGTTCGGTGATCTCCTCGACGATGACCGTCACGCCCAGCAGCGTTTCGGCGCCGTCGAATACCGGATGGAGGCTTTCGCGCCAGACGCGGCGCACGTGCGGCTGGGCGGGCGTCGCGCCTTCGAAGACGGAACCGACGATGGGCCGCCCCGTCGCCATGACCTGGCGGATGCGGATTTCGGCGGCGGCCGCGATTTCCGGAACGACGTCGTGGATCGACTTGCCGACGTGGTCCTCGGGCGGCAGCCCGTTGATGTCGGCCAGCAGGCGGTTGATGCGCAGGTAGCGCAGGTCGAGGTCGAGCACGGCCAGTCCGACCGGCACGTGGGCGAGCGCGGCTTCGAGGGTCAGCATGGCGCGACGCATGTCCATGCTTTCGCGCCCGGCGTCCGCCAGGCGTTGCTGCTGCCGGCCCAGGACGACGGCGATGACCGCCGCGAGAGGCATCAGCAGCAACAGGAGCTCTGCACTTACAACGGGCACGGCAATCCTCCGAACACATGGGCCGATGATTCTCGAAAATATCATTTTCTTTGCGAAATCATCAATATGTGTATGCAGTATCGCGGCTGTGAATGTGGGAATCCGGTGCGCTAACGTGCAAATGTGTGGCTGTGTAACATCAGCGGTGTGACATGTGCCGCCCATGGCGCCGATCCGGCGACCGTAATTTTACGTATATCAAAGATTTGTCGAATCAATAATAATCGGCAGCCGGACGGCTCACGGCGATCCCGGCCGTAACAAAAGAGAGAGGAGGCATATGTCATTCATCATCGTTCTCGCCGCGCTGGCGTTCCTGATGTTCGCCGCCTACCGCGGCTACAGCGTCATCCTGTTCGCGCCGATCGCGGCCCTGGGCGCGGTGCTGCTGACGGCGCCGGCGGCCGTCGCGCCCGTATTCACCGGCATCTTCATGGAAAAGATGGTCGGCTTCGTCAAGCTGTACTTCCCCGTGTTCATGCTGGGCGCCGTGTTCGGCAAGGTGATCGAGCTGTCCGGCTTTTCGGAATCCATCGTCAACGCCGCCATCCGCTACATCGGCCGCGCGCGCGCGAACGCCGTGATCGTCGCCGTGTGTGCGCTGCTGACCTATGGCGGCGTGTCGTTGTTCGTCGTCGTGTTCGCCGTGTATCCGTTCGCGGCCGAGCTCTACCGCCAGAGCAATATTCCGAAACGCCTGATGCCGGGCGCGATCGCACTGGGCGCGTTCTCGTTCACGATGGATTCGCTGCCGGGCACCCCGCAGATCCAGAACATCATCCCGACCACGTTCTTCAAGACGACGTCGTGGGCCGCGCCCGTGCTGGGCACCGTCGGCTCGCTGTTCATCGTCGTCGTGGGCCTCGGTTACCTCGAATGGCGCCGCCGCGCGGCGATGGCGCGCGGCGAAGGCTACGGCAGCTCGCTCGTCAACGAGCCGGAGCGCATCCCGTCCACGTCGCTGCCGCATCCGGCGCTGGCGATCCTGCCGCTCATCGTCGTGGGCGTCGCGAACTTCGTCCTCACGCGCGCGATCCCGCAATGGTATGGCGATGCGTACACCGTGCCGGCCGCGATCCTGCCCGGCGTGCACACGCCGGTGACGGCCACCGTCAAGACCGTCGTCGCGATCTGGTCGGTGGAAGCGGCGCTGCTGCTGGGGATCGTCGTCGTGATCGTGACCGCGTTCCGGCGCGTCGCCGGCCGTTTCGCGGACGGATCGAAGGCGGCCGTCGGCGGCGCGCTGCTGGCCGCGATGAACACGGCGTCCGAGTATGGTTTCGGCGGCGTGGTCGCGGCGCTCCCGGGCTTCATCGTCGTCGGCGATGCGCTCAAGAGCATCCCGAACCCGCTCGTCAACGCGGCCGTGTCGGTGAGTTCCCTCGCCGGCATCACGGGGTCCGCGTCGGGCGGCATGAGCATCGCGCTGGCCGCGATGTCGGACCTGTTCATCAAGGGCGCGCAGGCCGCGCAGATCCCGCTGGAAGTGCTGCACCGCGTCGTGTCGATGGCGAGCGGCGGCATGGACACCTTGCCGCACAACGGTGCCGTCATCACGCTGCTGGCCGTGACGGGGCTCACGCACAAGGAATCGTATCGCGAGATCTTTGCCGTCACCGTCATCAAGACGCTGGCGGTGTTTTTCGTGATCGGGTTTTATTACGTGACCGGGCTGGTGTGAAAAAGCGGCGTCGTTCGCGTGCATAAACCCGTCGCCTCACGGATAACGCCGTCGCGTCCCCGCATAACTCCGTCGCCCCCGCGCATAAACACCGTCGCCCCCGCGCAGGCGGGGGCCCAAGTTTTCGTGCGTTACGGCAGCGCCGGCAAACTTGGGTTCCCGCCTGCGCGGGAACGACGGGGGGCGCCCGTACGCCGTAAAAAGACGCCATTCACGCCGGCAGGCAGACATATTCCGCATCCTGCATGGCATAGCGGGCGAACAAAAAGTCCCGGATCGACGCCACGCGTCCATCCGCCCAGCCGAGGACGACGAAATAATCCGGCCGCCCAGGGGCGCCGTCCGACTGCCGGATCAGCACCGCGGGCAGCCCTTCCACGAGGCCCGGCCATGCCGTCCAACCCGTGGATTGGCCATAGCGCGTGAAGTACTTGCCGACGGCGGCGCCCTGCAGCCGCAGCCGGTTCGCGAGGTCGAGCCGCACGTCGGCCGCCAGCGTCTCGCGCAGCGCGTCGAAATCGCGCGCGTTGAACAGGTCGACGTAGCGCTGCAGCAGCCGCCGTTCCGCGTCCGGCAAGGCGGCGTGCGTGGCGGCGCCGGTCCCGTGCCCGGCCAGTTCGCGCAGGCGTCCGCGCCCGCGCTGCAGGGCCGATTTCACCGCGGGCACGGTCGTGTCGAGGATGTCGCTGACCTCGTCGGCGGAGTAGTCCAGCACGTCGAACAGAATGACGGCGCTGCGCTGCGCCGGGGACAGGCGCATGAACGCCGGCAGGCTGGCCGACGTCGCTTCGCGGCGCGCCTGCTCGTCGTGCGCGTCGGCGATCGCATCCACCTCGTCCTCGTCGCGCATGGCGGGCGCGCGGGCCCGGCGCCGCAACAGGTCGAGCGCCAGGTTGTGCGCGATGCGGAACAGCCAGCCCTCCGGATTGTCGATGGGACGGTCCGGTGGCGGCGACTCCAGCGCGCGCACGAGCGCATCCTGCACGATGTCCTCGGCGTCGAGCACGGATGCGACCATGCGCGTGCAATAGCGGTGCAGCCGGGGGCGCAGGCGCTCCAGGTCGACCGACTGGATGGCGGACGGCGCGGCCCGGGTCATGCGGCGGCGACGGTCGAGGCGGCGTCGCAGGTGATGGCGTCCATCTGCGCGATGGCCTTCACGCGTTCGAAGTAGGCCGGCATCTCGGGATGCTGGCGCATCGCCGCGATGTCGTCGGCGCTGCGCCATTGGCCGTAGATGACGACGCGGCGGTTGTCGCGGGCGATGTGCAGCGTGGACGACACGAAGCCGGGGACTTTCGAAATCCACGCCTCCGTGCCTTGCCGCAGCAGGGTCACGAGGCGGTCGAGGTTTTCCGGCGCGACGGTGAAGATGTTGATCAGGGTGGTGGTCATATCGGTTCTCCATGAACCCGGACAGGAGGGTTCGCATCCGCATAGACGCCGGCGGATGGCGAAACGAATCGGTCCTGCGAAAAAAAATGACGGCCGGCGTAGGTCAGCATGGCGTGACGACCCGCACGACCGTTTCGCACCAGTCGCGGAAACCCATGCGCAGATAAAGGTCGTGCGCGCGCCGGTTGGCGCTCATCACGTGCAGGAACGGCGTGTTCGCGCGCGCCAGCTGGCGCATGACGAGCTTTTGCACCAGGCGCTTCGCGTAGCCGCGGCCCTGGTGGTCGGGATGCGTGCAGACGCCGCTGATCTCGCGCAGGCTGTGCGCCGCCATGCGCTCGCCGGCCATCGCGACGAGGCGGCCGTCTTCGACATAACCGAAGTATTCGCCCAGTTCGATGGTGCGCGGGCCGAACGGGCCGGGGCGCGTCAGCTGGGCCAGCGCCATGGCCTGGTCGACGTGCGCGGGACCCAGCGGCAGGGCGTCCGCGGCCGGGTCGTGCGCCGGGCCCGCGCGGCCGTCCCACACGAGACGGAACATGGTGGCCTCCGCCGTGATGCGCCAGCCGTCCGGCACGGGGCCTGACCAGGCGTCGCAATACAACTGTTCGCCGGGCACGCAGAACGGACGCAGCGCGGCGAAGTCGGGCGCATGCGGATCGGGGAAGCCGGCGATGGGCGAAAAGCCCGGCGCGTAGCGGCGCGCGCGGTCGGTGCCGGTGGCGAGGTGGCGGTGGGGGCCGTTGAGGCAGTTCCAGAAGACGTTGTCGAGCGGGTGTGCCATGGTCGTCGAAAGCCGTAAAACGTCACTCTAGCATGGCGCGGCGGCATTCACGCGGGCAGCCGCAGCACCCAGTCGAGCAGGGGCCGGGCCGCGTCTTCCCAGCGCGGATCGAGCATGAGCGCGTGCGCCAGCCGCGGCACGAGGTGCGGCGTGGCGCCGTAATAGGTGGCGGTGCCGCGCACGGCGTCGGGACGGATGAAGCGGTCGTCCAGGCCGCCCAGCACGAACATCGGCGGCGACTGCCAGGGCATCGGCGCGAACGGCCGCCAGCCCTGCAGTTCGATGCCGACGTGGCGCGACTCGCCCTGCACGCGGCCGGCGAAGCGGGCATAGTCGGCGTCGGGGAGGTCGTCGGAAAACAGGTGGCGGCGCATGGCGTCGGGGTCGAGCGACTGCGCGTCGGCGAAGCTCAGGCGCGCCAGTTGCTGGAACAGGTCGGGCGACGACAGCATCATCTGCCACGCCGAATACGCGAGGCCCCACGGCGGCACGGACGCGAGCAGCGCGACCCCGGCCGCGTGGCCGCCGCTGCGCACCCAGTCCTGCACGACGGCGCCGCCGAGCGAGTGGCCGACGACGACCAGCGGTCCGCCGTCCAGTTGCGCGACGGCGCGGCGCAGGTCGTCCGTGTAGTCGGCCAGGCGCCAGTCGTTCAGGCGCTCGCGGCCGCCGCTGCCGCCGTGGCCGCGCAGGCTGAGCGCATGCACTTCGAAGCCGGCGTCGGCGAACCAGGGCATGACGTGTTCTTCCCACACCCAGGCGCCCACGCAGATGCCGTGCACCAGCAGCAGGTGCGGGCTGTCCGGACGAGGCCGGGCCGGACGGCGCGTGATCAGTTCCAGTTCCATGCATGCGTCAAGAGTGGCTCTCGACTGTATGGTAGCGCAATCGGGGCACGGACCACGCATGGTTACAACGTTTCGCAAACCATGTCGTAGTCAAAGCGGCGCCACGTGGATATACTGAAAAAATTCTTGCTGCCAAGAAACCAGACCATTTGCTGCTCGTTTCTATATCGAATTCGCAACCCTGTCATGCATCGACAAATACATAGAATCAACGCCATCCATACCGGGCGGACCCAGGGCTTTACGCTGATCGAACTGATTGTCGTGATCGTCATCCTTGGCGTGTTATCGGCGGTGGCCTTGCCGAAATTCGTGGACCTCGGGTCGTCGGCCCGCGTTTCCTCGCTTCAGGCGCTGGCCGGATCCGTTAAAACGGGCATCGGCATGGTCAAGTCTCTGACTGCGATACGAGGGGCGGGCACGCCGGCCGGTGTGACCGACCTGACGTTTGTCAGCATGGACTCCGCAACCCAGTTGCGGGTCTGGAATGGCTACCCCGACCGGTGGTGCGACGGCATCGGCGCGGTCCTGCAAAGCATGACCGTCCCGAGTGGCGGCTGCTATCTCTCGGCAGCGGGCATCCAAGTCGACGGCTTTACGTTTTACGGTTTCGGGAACAACAAGCTGCCCAACGGCGACGCCGGATGGCGAATCGAGAGCGCGCCGACGCCCACCCAATGCTCCGTTCAGTACACGTATAACGGCACGGGCGTTCCCGTCCTCAAGGTCAATACCGGCGGATGCTGAGGGAATCCGGGCCGCCGCCGGCTGTTGCGCCGCGCCGAACGGACTTTTCCATTTCTCCGCATTTATCCTCGGGGCGCGAATGGCCACAATGCATGGGACGGCGACACCCGTCGCCGCCCATTCATGACGAGGACCATCCATGCCGTTCGCAAATTTCAAATTTCCAGAAGGCGTCGTCGACGCCGCCCGCAAGGAAGAGATCATCCACCGCACGACGGCCATGTTCGTCGAGTATTTCGGCGAGCAGGTGCGGCCCTACACGATGGTGCTGGTGGAGGAGGTCGCCGACGGCGGCTGGGGCCGGGCGGACGAGACCTTGACGCTTGCGAAGATGGGGTTGGCTGCCGCCCCCGCTTGATTGCGCATGCAATGCAAATGGCGCGCCGCGGCGCCGTGCTTTTCGGTAGCATGGGCTGACCAACCACTCGGTCCTGCTTCGATGGCGACCCAACCCTCATCCGTCGCGTCCTGCGTCGACGACGTGCTCATCACGGCGGAGCTGGAGCGGCGCCCGCGCCGGGCGCCGGATCACGCGGCCGAGAACCGTGCCATGGCCGCGCTCGCCCGGCAACTGGCCGTCGATCCGCACGGCGTCCCGCAGAAACTGGCCGAGCTGGTGCTGGAGCTGTGCGACGCCGACTCGGCCGGCATCAGCCTGCTGGAGGAGCTGGATGGACGGCGCGTGTTCCGCTGGCATGCGGCGGCCGGGCTGTTCGCGGAGCACCTGGGCGGCACCATCGAGTTCGACCGCAGCCCGTGCGGCGTCGTAGTCGACCGCAATCAAATCATGCTGATGCGGTACGGCGAGCGCTGCTTCGAAGCGATGCTGGGCTTCGATCCGCCCCTGATCGAGAGCCTGCTCGCGCCGTGGGTGGCCGAGGGGCGCGCATTGGGGACCGTGTGGGTGATCAGCCACCGCGAGGAGCGCCGGTTCGACGCGGAAGACGCGCGCGTGCTGTGCAACCTGGCCGATTTCGCGGCCGCGGCGTACCAGGCCATCGTCGCGTTCGAGGAGACGGCCGAGAGCAGGCGCGACCTCGTGCACGCGGCCGAGGAGCGCACGCGCGTGCTGGCGGGACATAACCGCATGCTCGAACACGAGATCGCCCAGCGGCGCCAGGCCGACGACGCGCTGCGCGCCAGCGAGCAGCGCTACCGCGACCTGCTCGGCGCGATTCCCGCCGGCGTCGTCGCGTGCGACGCGGCGGGGACCGTCGTATTCCACAACGCGTGCGCCGACCGGCTGTGCGGCGGCCCGCCCGGCGAGACGCCGGCCTGCTGGGGCGTGGGCGCATGCGCCGCGAACGGCCACCGGCTGACCAATTTCACGGCGCCGCTGCACGACGTGCTGGCCGGCGGCGAGCCCGTCGTCGACCGCGAACTGTCCATCGAACGGCCGGACGGCAGCCGCATCGACGTCCTGCTGAACATCACGCCGCTGCGCGACCACGCGGGCGCGCTCGGCGGCGCCGTGAACATCGTGCAGGACATCACGGCGCGCAAGCGCGTCGAGGAAGAACTGCGGGCGTCGGAACTGCGCTTCCGCACGCTGGCGAACACGGTGCCCGTGCTGATCTGGCAGAACGACGAGCAGGCCCGCAACGTGTTCGTCAACCAGTACTATCTCGACTTCGCCGGCAAGCCGTTCGAGGACCTGATGGGCGTGCGCTGGCATGCGCTGGTGCACCCGGACGACGCGCCGGCCTACATCGCCGACTACATGGAGGCCGTGCGCGCGCGCCGGCCCTGGCGCAACCTCGACCGCCTGCTGCGCCACGACGGCCAGTGGCGCTGGTTCGACAATTACGCGCAGCCGCTGTTCGCGCCGGACGGCAGCTACGCGGGCCATGTGGGGGCCTCGCTCGACATCACCGACGCCGTGCTGGCCGAACAGGCGCTCAAGGAGACCGACCGCCGCAAGGACGAATTCCTGGCCGTGCTGGCGCACGAACTGCGCAACCCGCTCGCGCCGATCAGCAACGCCGTGCACCTGCTGCGCCATCCGGACGGACGGCGCCGCGCCGACCGGCTGGTCGAGATGCTGGGACGCCAGGTGCGCCAGATGATCAAGCTCGTCGACGACCTGCTGGAGATCGCGCGCATCACCCGCGACAAGATCGAACTGCACCCGCAGCCGCTGCTGCTGGCCGACGTCGTGCACGGCGCCGTCGAGACGAGCCGGCCCCTGATCGACCAGATGCGCCACCACCTGGACGTGCGCCTGCCCGACGAGCCGGTCACGCTGTACGCCGACAGCGTGCGCCTCACGCAGGTTCTCGCCAACCTGCTGAACAACGCGGCCAAGTACACGGACCTGGGCGGCCGCATCGAGCTGGCCGCGCGCCGCGTCGGGCTTGACGTCGAGATCGCGGTGCGCGACAACGGCATCGGCATCCCGCCCGGCCACCTGCCCGAGGTGTTCGACATGTTCACGCAGGCGCACCGCGCGGCCGGGCGCGGGCACGGCGGGCTCGGGATCGGGCTCGCGATGGTGCGCGGCCTCGTGCAGATGCATGGCGGGACCGTCGAGGCGAAGAGCGCCGGCGCGGGACATGGCAGCGAATTCGTCGTGCGCCTGCCGCTGGCGGACGCGCACGACGCGGCCGACGACGACGCGGCGGCGGCCGGCACGGTGCCGCTGGCCGGGCAGTGCATCCTCGTCGTCGACGACAACCAGGACGCGGCCGACACGCTCGCCATGCTGCTCGAAGCGGACGGCGCCCGGGCGCGTGCCGTGTACGACGGCGCCGCGGCGCTGGCCGCGCTGCCCGGCCCGCGTCCGCACGCGGTGCTGCTGGACCTGGGCATGCCGGACATGGACGGCTTCGAAGTGGCGCGCCGCATCCGCGCCGATCCCGCCTGGTGCGGCGTGCGCATCGTCGCGCTGACCGGGTGGGGCCAGGAGCGCGACCGCGAACGCACGCGCGGCGCCGGGTTCGATTTCCATCTCACCAAGCCCGTCGACCTGGCCATGCTGCACGCGTGGCTGGGCACGTCCCGCGCCCACGAGGCCTTACCCGGGACGTAGCCGGAACGCCTTGCGGTACGCCGCCGGCGACGTCTGCAGCGCGGTGCGGAAGTGCTGGCGCAGCGACAGCGCGGAGCCGAAGCCCGCTTCCTGCGCTACCACTTCGACCGCGGCATCGCCCGTCTCCAGCATCCAGCGCGCGTGCGCCAGCCGCTGGGCCAGCAGCCATTGCTTGAACGACGTGCCCGTCGCCTGGCGGAAGTGACGCGTGAAGTTACGCCGGCTCATGGCGGCGCGCCGCGCCAGGTCGTCGATGGCGTGTTCTTCTCCGAGGTGCCGCGCCACCCAGTCCAGCACCGCGGTCAGCCGGCCGTCCGTGCCCGACACGGGCAGCGGCCGCTCGATGAACTGGGCCTGGCCGCCTTGCCGGTGCGGCGCCACCACGAGCATGCGCGCCACGTGGTTCGCGGCATCCGCGCCGCACAGCCGGCGCAGCAGGTGCAGGCAGCAGTCGATGCCGGCGGCCACGCCGGCCGACGTCAGCACGTCGCCGTCGTCCACGTACAGCACGTCCGGATCGACTTTCACGCGCGGATGGCGGCGCGCCAGTTCCGGTGCCACGGCCCAGTGCGTGGCCGCGGTGCGGCCGTCCAGCAGGCCCGCTTCGGCCACCGGGAAGGCGCCCAGGCACAGCGCGACGATGCAGGCGCCGCGTCCGTGGGCCGCGCGCAGGGCGTCCAGCAGCGCGGGCGGCGCGGGGCGGCAATCGTCGTACCAGGCCGGCATGACGACGATGTCGGCGTGCGCCAGCGCTTCCAGGCCGTGGCGCGGCACGATGGCGAAGCCGGCGCTCGTCGCCAGCGGCGTTTCGGGGCCGGCGCCGCACACGGTCAGCTCGAAGCGGGAGCGCGCGTCCGCGCCGGGGCGGCCGCTGAACACGAGGCAGGGCACGGACAGGTGGAACGGCGTCATGCCGTCGAAGGCGATGACGGCCACGCGGTACGAAGGAGGAGCGGATCGGGTCATGGCCCGATTATATCGAAAGGTGTCCTGCGGGCCACTGTCGGGTTTTACCCCGCGCCGCGAGAATGGCGGTACACGAACCACAAGGAGCCGCCATGCAACTCACCCAGATCCGCAACGCCACCCTGCTCGTCGACTACGCCGGCAAGACCCTCCTCATCGACCCGCTGCTGGCCGGGCGGGGCGCCTACCCCGGCTTTGCCGGCACGGCCAACAGCCACCTCGCCAATCCCCTCGTCGACCTGCCCGTGCCGCTGGCCACGCTGCTCGACGTGGACGCCGTCGTCGTCACGCACCTGCACCTCGACCACTGGGACGAGACGGCGCGCCGCGTGCTGCCGCGCGGCCTGCCCGTGTTCGCGCAGAATGGGGCCGATGCCGACGCCATCCGCGCCGACGGCTTCACCGACGTGCGGCCGCTCGCGGCGGACGGGGACACGCCGTTCGACGGCATCCGCATCGCCCGGACCGGCGGCCAGCACGGCAGCGATGCCGTCATGGCGGCGATCGGCGCACGCATGGGCGAGGTGTCCGGCATCGTGCTGCGCCATCCCGACGAGCCGACGCTGTACATCGCCGGCGACACCGTGTGGAACGCGCACGTGGCGGCGGCGCTGGAAACGTACGATCCGGACGTCGTCGTGCTGAACTGCGGCGACGCGCAGGTGCCGGGCCTCGGCGCCATCATCATGGACCTGGACGACGTGGGCCGGGTGGCGCGCGCCGCGCCGCGGGCGTCCATCGTCGCGAGCCACCTGGAGGCCGTGAACCACTGCGTGCTGTCGCGCGCCAACCTGCGCGCCTGGCTTGACGGGCAGGGCCTGCGCGCGCGCGTGAGCGTGCCCGAGGATGGCGAGGCCCGCACGTTCCAGCGGGTGCGCGAACTACGCCCCGCTTAACCAGGCCGCCAGCGCCTGCAGGTCGACCGGCTTGGTCAGGTGATGATCGAAGCCGGCCGCGCGCGTGCGGGCGCGGTCGGCCTGCTGGCCCCAGCCAGTGAGGGCGACGATGCGCACGCGCGCGCCGCCCGCGGTCCGCATGGCGCGCGCGACGTCGAAGCCGTCCATGTCCGGCATGCCCAGGTCGAGCAGCACGACGTCCGGCGCGAACCGCGGCAGGCTCGCCAGCGCGGCCGGCCCGCCGTACACGGCCCGCGCCCGCGCACCGTGCGATTCCAGCAGCAGGGCCAGCGTGTCGGCCGCGTCGGCGTTGTCGTCGACGACGAGGATGCGATGGCCGGCCAGCGTGCCGCATGGCGTATCCGCGCAGGCGTCCGGCGCGGTGTCCGGCAGCAGCGGCAGGCGCACGATGAATTCGCTGCCCTGGCCGGGGCCCGCGCTGTGCGCTTCCACGGTCCCCTCGTGCATCTCGACGAGCTTGCGCACGATGGCGAGGCCGATGCCCAGGCCGTCGCCGCCGCCCTTGTTGTCCAGGTGCGGCTGCGCGAACATGTCGAACACGCGCGGCAGCTGGGCGGCCGGGATGCCGCGGCCGTTGTCGACCACCGCCAGGGCGACGGTGCTCCCGCAGCGCTGCGCGGCCAGTTCGATGCGTCCGCCGGCGTCCGTGTACTTGGCGGCGTTGTTGATCAGGTTCGTGAGCACCTGCGTCAGCCGCACGGCGTCGCCGTGCACGACGAGGGGTTCGTCCGGCAGCGCGACGTCGAGGCGGTGGCCGGCCCGCTCGAACTGCGGGCGGCTGGCATCGACGGCGTCGCGCACGATGTCGGCGAGCGGCAGCGGACACCTGGCCAGTTCGATCTTGCCGCGCGAGATGCGCGCGATCTCCATCAGGTCGTCGACCAGCTTGACGATCTGCCGCACCTGGCGCTCGACGATGCCGAACAGGCGGTCGGTCGCCGCCGGGCCGTCGGAACGGCGCAGCAGCTGGATCGCGTTGCTGATCGGCGCGAGCGGATTGCGCAGCTCGTGCGCCAGCGTGGCGAGGAATTCGTCCTTGCGCCGGTCCGCTTCCTTCAGCGCCTGCTCGGCGCGCACGCGCTCGATCGCGGCCCACGTCCGCTCCGCGACCTCGCGCACGAGGTTCACTTCGGCGCCGCTCCAGTGGCGCGGCGCCGCGTGGTGCACGAAGAACGCGCCCGCGACGCGGCCGCCGGAAAACAGGCCGACGCCGACCTGGGCCGCGATGCCGGCGCCGCACCAGCCCGCGCGCGCGGCGCCGTCCACGAGCGGGTCGCGCGCCATGTCCTCGACGACGAACGCTTCGCCCCGGTCGAACGCGGCGAGCGCGCGCATGCCCAGCGCGGGCAGCGGATACGTGCCGGCCAGCGACGCCACGCCGTCCACGTGGTCGCGCCGGATGTGGACCCGGCTGTCCTCGAATTCGCCGATCAGCACGCGGCTGGCGCCCAGGTGCGCGCCCAGCATGCGGGTGGCGGTCGTCTCGATCGCGTCGAGCGCGTCCAGCGACCGCATGGCGTCGGACAGGCGCAGCAGGAAGGCCGCGCGTTCCTCGCTCTCGCGCAGGCGCGCTTCCAGCATGCGGCGGCCCGTCGTGTCGCGCGAGACGCCCACGACCTGCTCGACCGAGCCGTCCTCGGCCAGCACCGGCCCCCAGCGGAACTGGAAATAGGCGCTCGTGCCCGTGGGGCTCGTGAAGAACACTTCGTCCTGGATGGTGACGCCGGTGCGGAAGATGGTATCGAGGTGCTCGTCCAGGCGCGCGGCCAGGTCGGACGGGTGGCCCAGGTCGGCGAAGCTGCGTCCCAGCAGGTCGCCCGCGCGCGCCCCGAACAGTTCTTCCATTGCGCGGTTGACGTAGACGAAGCGGTGCGCGCGGTCGAACGCGTACACGAAATCGGGCAGGGCATCGAGCGTCGTCGCGACGAAGCGCGACTGGCGCATCAGCGCCGCGTGGGCCGCTTCGCGCTCGGTCTCGGCCTGCGCGCGTTCGACGGTGGCCCAGGTGCGTTCGGCCGTTTCCTGCATCAGGGCCAGGTCGGCGTCGCTCCAGGCGCGTGGCCGGCCGTGGTGCGCGAACAGGACGGCGACGAGCCGGCCGTCCTTCACGAGCGGCATGTCCGCCACCGCGGCGGCGCCGAGCGCCGCATGCGCCGCGCGGGCGGCGGCGTCCAGCGCCGGATCGGCCCGCACGTCCGGCCGCACGACCGGGCGGCCCGTGCGCAGCGCGGCCAGCAGGCCGGCGCCGTAGTCGGCGTAGCGCAGCTTGTCCGCGAGCGCCGGCGCGGTGGCGCCGTCGGCGTACGTGACGATCAGGTGTTCGCCGTCGCCGCAGTCGGCCGCATAGCCGATCCGGTCGACGCCGAGGTGTTCGCGCAGCACGCGCGCGGCTTCGGCCTGGATGCGGCGCGGATCGGCCAGCGGGCGCAGTGCGTCGTTCAGGCGCAGCAGGAAAGCCTGGCGCCGTTCGTCGTCGCGCTGCGCCGCCAGGCCGTGGTCGACGCGCCGGCCGTCGCCGTCCAGCGCCGTCACGGCCCGGTGCGCGGCCGCGGCGAAGGACGACAGCGCCGCCAGCAGGCGCGCATCCTCGGCGTCGAACCGGCGCTCGTGGTCGTGGGCGACGGCCCAGACGGTGCCGGCCGGCCGGCCGTCGATCGTCCACGGCACCAGCAGGCATTCCGCCAGCGGCGGACCGCCGCAGCGCAGCGCCGGGAAGCAGCGGTCCGGCGCGTCGAACAGCAGCGTCATGTTGCGCTCGACGACAACGCCGCACGGACTGGCCGCGCGCGGTATCGCGCTCCCGAGCACGCCGGTGTGCGCGCCGGCCACGGCGGGCCAGCGGAACACGTCGCCGTCGTCGCCGCGTTCCAGCACGCTGACGCCGGCCGTGCCGGCGCGGCACAGTTGCAGCGCGAGTTCGGCGAGCCGCTGCAGTACGCCATGCGGATGCGTCACGAGCTCGAGGCTGAGGAGGGTGAGGGCGCGGTTCTCCGCGCAGTGGTCGGGCGCACGCGCCGGGCGGCGTGCGAGTTCGTGCGTGATCAAGACCTCGTCGAGGGTCGCCTCGACATTGCCCGTGTCGTTATGCGTCATGTCTTCTCGTCCGTTGTTATGCCGGGCAGACTCGGTGCGGCTGGGCCGCGAACGGGAAGAATAGGGGCAGTTTGCCCGGCAGGGCAAGTGAAAGATGCGCCAGCCCGGCCTTGCGGTCGCGGCCGTGTTGCCGGCGCGACGATTCAAATTCCAAGTGGAAATGAAGCGCGTCGACATGCCGATCGGCACCGACTGCCGTTCCCGATTTGAGCGAACGGCGCCGTCCGCTACGCCGACGACGCAATGCGGGCTGGCTTGGCATCAGGTGTGACATTTGCGCAGCAGAAGTCATGTTTTTTGCATAAAGAATGAATTCTCGCCAATTATTCCGCTGTAGAATGTTTCAGAAGTTTTATGCCGGTACGGGGTGTGCCCGTGATGCAACGGTTGTAGCGCCAGTGCACAGCCTGGTGGTAATCGGATAGAATCTTCTGAAAAGGCTGTGCGCTTTGACGAATCTGCTTGTCGCGGCGCCGGCATCGCCGGTTGTTCTTCGCCGTCCAGGCAAGGGTGCTCATGCTCAGTCAACAAGATCTTGCGGAAGAAGCGCGCATCAGCGCCCTGCACGCGCTGGGGGTGCTCGACACGCCCCAGGAAGACCGGTTCGACCGCGTCACCCGCCTCGCCGTGGCCGCGTTCCGCGTGCCCATCGCGCTCGTGTCGCTCGTCGACCGCGAGCGCCAGTGGTTCAAGTCGCGCGTGGGGCTCGACGCCGGCGAGATGCCGCGTTCGCTCGCCCTGTGCAGCCACACGATCACCCTGGACGACCTGCTCGTCGTGCCCGACACGCTGCTCGACGAGCGCTTCGCCGGCCACCCGCACGTGACGGGCGGGCCGCGCATCCGTTTCTATGCCGGCCAGCCGCTGCACAGCGTCGACGGCCAGCCGCTCGGCACCCTGTGCATCATCGATACGGCGCCGCGCGCATTCGGCGACGCCGACCGGCACCTGCTGGGCGACCTGGCGCGCCTGGCGCAGGATGAGCTGAACCGCGACGCGCTGGTGACCGCGCGCACCCGCGAACTGCACGACAAGAACGCCGCCCTCGAGCTGGCGATGCGCCTGCGCGTGACCGCCGAACGCGTCTTGCGGCAGAAGCAGGAATTGCTGGATGCGGTGCTCGAGACGGTGGACGTGGGCGTGGTCGCGTGCGACGCCGACGGCCACCTGACCCTGTTCAACCGCGCGGCGCGCGCCTTCCACGGCCTCGACGCGGAAACCGGTCTGTCGATGGCCGACTGGCCCGCGCGCTACGATTTATACGGCGAGGACGGCCTCACGCCGCTGGCCCCGGAACAGGTCCCGCTCGTGCGTGCGCTGCACGGCGAGCGCGTGCAGGATGCCGGCATGACGATCCACGCGCCGGGCGCCGCGCCGCGCCGCCTGCTGGCGAGCGGACGCGCGCTGCACGGCCCGGGCGGCGAGCCGCTGGGCGCCGTCGTCGCGATGAAGGACGTGACGGAGCTGGCCGCGTCGCGCGCGCGCCTGGCCGAGAGCGGCGAATGGCTGCGCACCATCGCCGACAACGTGCCCGCGCTGATCGCCTACGTCGACACGGACCTGCGCTATCGTTTCGCCAACGAGCGCTACCGCGAATGGTTCGGCGTGAAGAGCCAGGACATGATCGGCAGGACCGTGCTGGAATCGATGGGCGAGGCGTTCTACGCGCCGCGCCGCGCGGCGCTGGAACGCTGCCTGGGCGGCCACGCGTCGCACCTGGAGATCGAGGAAGTGCGCCGCGGCCGCACCCGCGTGGTCAGCTCGACCTATTTGCCGCACTTGCGCGACGGCGTCGTGCAAGGCATCTACGTGCTGTCGACGGATGCCACGTCGGCGCGCGAGTACGAGCGCCAGCTGCACGCGCTCGCGCATTCCGACCACCTGACCGGCCTGCCGAACCGGCGCAGCTACGAGGAACGCTTCGGGCAGGCCATCGCGCGCGCGCGCCGCGGCGCCACGCCGCTGGCGCTGGCCTATCTCGACGTCGACCACTTCAAGCAGATCAACGATGGCCACGGCCACGCGACCGGCGACGCCGTGCTGCGCGAACTCGCGCGCCGCCTGGCCGCCAGCGTGCGCAGCACGGACACCGTGGCGCGCCTGGCCGGCGACGAATTCGTGGTCTTGCTGGAGCAGGTGGGTTCGCCGCGGGAATGCGAACGGATCGCGGCCAAGCTGCAGGATGCGATCCGCCTGCCGTTCGAACTCGACGGCCGCACGGTGCAGGTCACGAGCAGCATCGGCATCGCCTGGAGCGCGCATCCGGAACAGGCCGCGCTGGCCCTGGTGGCGGACGAGGCGCTGTACCGGTCCAAGCATGCGGGACGCGATACGGCGTCCGTGTTGGTCGCCGGCGCCTGAATCAAGGCAGCTGGAACCGGTAGCCGACGCCGGTTTCGGTGATCATGTAGCGGGGCTGGGCCGGATTGTCTTCCAGCTTGTGGCGCAGATGCCCCATGTAGATCCGCAGATAGTGGGCATGGTCCGCCTGGTTCGGGCCCCACACGTTGCGCAACAGCTGGGGTGTGGTCATGACCTTGCCGGCATTGGCGACGAGTACCGCCAGCAGGCGGTGCTCGGTGGGCGTCAGCCGCACGGCCACACCGCCCTTGGTGACGCGCCGGTTCTGGACGTCGACCACGACGTCGCCGAAGCGCACCTTGCCGTCGCCGCCGGTCGCGGGGCCGCGCTGGCGGCGCTGCGACGCGCGCACGCGCGCCAGCAGTTCGCCGACGCCGAACGGCTTGGTCAGGTAGTCGTCCGCGCCGTTGTCGAGGGCGCGGATCTTTTCTTCCTCGTTCACGCGGGCCGACAGCACGATGACCGGCACGGCAGACCACTTGCGCAAATCGGCAATGAAATCGACGCCGTCGCCGTCGGGCAGGCCGAGATCGAGGATGACCACGTCCGGCCTGCGGGTGCCGGACTCGGTCAGCCCGCGCTGCAGGGTCGCCGCCTCGTGCACCTGCCACCCTTCCTGTTCCAGCGCGCCGCGTACGAAGCGGCGGATATGGGGCTCGTCTTCCACGAGCAGGGCGATGCCGGCAAAATCACTCATCCTGTTCCTCGATCTCGATGTCTTCGTCCAGCAGGGGCAGCGCCGGCGGCGTTCCCAGCGGCAGGGTGAACACGAACGCGGCGCCGCCTCCCGGCTGGTTGGCCGCATGAATCGTACCGCCGTGGGCGCCGACGATCGCGCGGCAGATCGCCAGGCCCAGGCCGACCCCGGGCTTGACGGATTCGCGCTCGCCGCGCGTGAATTTCTCGAACACCGCCTCTTCCTGGCCGGGCGGCAGGCCCGGTCCGTCGTCCGTCACGGCGACGTCGAGCCACACGCCGTGCCGCTCGGCCGAGATGGCGACCGTGCTGCCCGGCGCCGTGTATTTTCCCGCGTTTTCCAGCAGGTTGGACAGCACCCGCTCGATCAGCACGGCGTCGTACTGCACCAGCGGCAGGTCGGCCGGCACATGGGTCTCGACCGTGTGGCCGGCCAGCGCGGCGCGGCTGGCCGCGAGCGCGCTGCCGATGACTTCCTCGACCGGTTGCCACTGGAGTTTGAGCCTGACGTCGCCGCTTTCGATGCGGGCCATGTCGAGCAGGTTCGTCACGAGCATGCTCATGCGGACCATTTCTTCGCGCAGCGCGTCCGCCATGGTGCGCTGCGCGGGCGCCAGCGGCGGCGCGGAGTGCGCCAGCGCTTCGGCCTGCACCATCAGCGAGGTAAGCGGCGTGCGCAGGTCGTGCGACAGCGCCGCCAGCAGCGAGTTGCGCAAGCGCTCCGATTCGATCTTGAGCAGCGCATCCTGCGCGACCTCGATGTAGTGCACCCTTTCCAGTGCAATGGCGGCCAGCGTGGCGAAGGTGTCCAGTTGCTGGCGCTGCTCGGGCGCCAGCAGCCAGCGCGCCGTCGCCGCCTCGATCGCCAGCACGCCGCGGGTGCGCATCGGCGCCACCAGCGGCATGTAGAAGACGGGACTGCCGGGCAGGGTGTCGGTTCCCATGCCGGCGCTGGCGCCGTGGTCGAACGCCCATTGCGCGATGCCGGCATCGAGGGCGGCGATCGGCCCGGCGTCCGCCTCGGCGGAGGGACGCACGCGCCCATCGGCGTCCGGCAACAGCAGGGCCGTACGCGCGCCGAACGTGCGCCCGATCGCATCGCGCGTGGCTTCCTGGATCTGCTCCGTCTGCAGCACGCCGGACAGGGCCCGCGCGAATTCGTACAGCGCGCGGGTCCTGCTCTCGCGCCGGGCTGCGACATGGGCCTGGAAACGCAGGCCGGCCGTGAGATGTCCCGTGATCAGGCCGACCGCAAGCATCACGCCGAAGGTCACCAGGTACTGCAGATCCGATATCGCGAACGTGAAGCGCGGCGGCACGAAGAAGAAGTCGAAGCAGGCCACGCTCACGCAGGTCGCGGTGACCGAGGGGCCGCGGCCGAACCGCACCGCCACCAGCAGCACCACGAGCAGGAACAGCATGGCGATGTTGGCGAGGTCCAGCCAGGCGATGGTCGGCGTGGCCGCCAGCGCCATGCACAGGCTGGACAGGATCGCGGCGCCATGCGCCACGATGGCCGTCCGGCCGGGCGCACGGGGTTCGTCGGTCCGCGCGCGCGGGCCCTCGGCCGCCAGGCTTTGTGCCGCCGCGACTTCGAGCAATTCGATGTCGGGCGCGCGGCGCGCGACGCGCCGGCTGGCCGGCGCCCGCCACGGCCGGCCGCCATGGCCGCGGCCCAGCACGATCCGCGCCAGGTTATGGGTGCGCGCATAGTCGACCACCGCGTCTTCCATCCGGTCGCCCGACAGGACGGCCGTGGCGGCGCCGAGGTCGCGCGCCAACTTGAGCGCGTCCAGTATCCGCTCGCGCCGGGCGGCGCCGAGCCGCTGCAGCGCGGGGGTCTCGACGTAGACCGCATGCCACTCGGCGCCGAGCTGGCCCGCCAGCCGCGCAGCGCTGCGCACCACGCCCTCGGCACCGGGGCCGGGCCCCACACAGGCCAGCAGGGCCGTTCCGGTCCGCCAGACCGCGTCGATCGACTTTTCGACGCGGTAGGCGCGCACGTCGTCCCCGATGCGTTCGGCGGTGCGGCGCAGCGCCAGCTCGCGCAGCGCGATGAGGTTCCCCTTGCGGAAGAAATTCCGGCCGGCCCGTTCGGCCTGCGAGGGCTGGTACACCTTGCCGAGCTTGAGCCGGGCCAGCAGCTCGTCCGCCGGCAGGTCCACCAGCACCACTTCGTCGGCCTCGTCGAACACGGAGTCCGGCACCGTTTCGCCGACGCGCACGCCGGTGATTCCGCCGACCACGTCGTTCAGGCTCTCGAGGTGCTGCACGTTCACCGTCGTGAACACGTCGATGCCGCGCGCCAGCAGTTCCTCGATGTCCTGCCAGCGCTTGGGGTGGCGCGAGCCGGGAACGTTCGAATGGGCCAGCTCGTCGATCAGCACCAGTTGCGCGCGCCGTTCCAGCGCGGCGTCGATGTCGAATTCGACCAGCGCCCTGCCGCGATAATCGATGCGTTTGCGCGGCAGGACCGCCAGCCCTTCCAGCAAGGCTTCGGTCTCGGCGCGCCCGTGCGTCTCGACGATGCCGATCAACACGTCGCAGGTAGCGGCCAACTGGCGCGCCGCGGACAGCATCGAGTAAGTCTTGCCCACGCCGGCCGAGGCGCCGAAATAGATGCGCAGCCGGCCGCGCGCCGCCCGGCGTTCCTGTTCGCGCACCTGGGCCAGCAGCGCATCCGGGTCGCGCCGCGCTTCGTCGCCGGGGAAATTCATGCGGCTCGCCTCATTGCGCGCGCGGCGTCTTGCCGTCCAGCGCCAGGTTCAGCGCCAGCACGTTCACGCGCGGCTCGCCCAGGAACCCCAGCGCCGGATCTCGCCGGTACTGCTCGATGAGTGCGCGGACCTGGCGTTCCGGCAGATTGCGCGCGGCCGCGACACGCGCCGCCTGGTAGTCGGCAGCCGCCACGCTGATCTCCGGATCGACCCCGCTGGCCGAGGCGGTGACGAGGTCGACCGGTATCGGCGCGCGGTTGCCGGGATCGGCCCGTTTCAGCGCGGCCACGCGTTCCTTGACGGCGGCCAGGAAGGCCGGATTGGTCGGCCCCAGGTTCGAGCCGCCGGAGCCGGCGGCATTGTCCGCCAGCGGCGCCGTGGCCGACGGCCGGCCCCAGAAATAGCCGGGCGAGGAAAACGGCTGGCCGATCAGGATCGAGCCGGCCGTGCGGCCGTCGACCGCGACGAGGCTGCCGTTCGCTTCGTGGGCGAAGGCGACGTGGCCGATGCCGGTGACGGCGGCCGGGTACAGCAGGCCGCACAGCAGGCTCAGGGCGCAGAAGATGACCAGTGCGGGACGCAGGATGGATGCCATGGGGGTCTCCTTGTTCAGACGAGGCCGAGCGCCGCCAGCAGCACGTCGATCGCCTTGATGCCGATGAACGGCAGGATGATACCGCCGGCGCCGTAGATCAGCAGGTTACGGCGCAGCAGGGCGGTCGCGCCGATCGCGCGGTAGCGTACCCCGCGCAGGGCCAGCGGGATCAGGAACACGATGATCAGCGCGTTGAAGATCAGCGCCGACATGATCGCCGAGGCCGGGCTGGCCAGGTGCATGACGTCGAGCGCCTTCAGCTGCGGATAGGTGCCGACGAAGGCGGCCGGGATGATCGCGAAATACTTGGCGACGTCGTTGGCGATCGAGAACGTTGTCAGCGACCCGCGCGTCATCAGCATCTGCTTGCCGATCTCGACGATTTCCAGCAGCTTGGTCGGGTTCGAGTCGAGATCCACCATGTTGCAGGCTTCCTTGGCGGCCTGGGTGCCCGAGTTCATCGCCACCGCCACGTCGGCCTGGGCCAGCGCCGGGGCATCGTTGGTGCCGTCGCCGGTCATCGCCACGAGGCGGCCTTCCGACTGGTACTGCCGGATCAGCGCGAGCTTGTCCTCCGGCGTGGCCTCGGCCAGGAAGTCGTCGACGCCCGCCTCGGCGGCGATCGCGGCCGCGGTCAGCTTGTTGTCGCCGGTGATCATCACGGTCCTGATGCCCATGCGGCGCAATTCGGCGAAACGCTCCTTGATGCCGCCCTTGACGATGTCCTTGAGCTCGACCACGCCCATCGCGCGGGCGCCGTCGACCACGACCAGCGGCGTGCTGCCGCGGCGCGCGGCATCTTCGACGGTGCGCGCGACCTCGGCCGGGAAAGGCATGCCGAGCGCGTCGACATGGCGCCGCACCGCATCGAAGGCGCCCTTGCGGATCCGGCGCTCGCCCACGTCGACGCCGCTCATGCGGGTCGTCGCGGAAAACGGCATGAAGACGGCGTGCATGCTTTCCATCTCGCGCTGGCGGATATTGAAACGCTGCTTGGCCAGCACCACGATGCTGCGGCCTTCCGGGGTCTCGTCGGCCAGGGACGCCAGTTGCGCCACGTCGGCCAGCTCGCGTTCCGTCACGCCGGGTGCGGGCAGGAAGGCGGCGGCCTGGCGGTTGCCGAGCGTGATGGTGCCGGTCTTGTCGAGCAGGAGCACGTCGACGTCGCCGGCCGCTTCCACCGCGCGGCCGGACGTGGCGATCACGTTGGCGCGCATCATGCGGCTCATGCCGGCCACGCCGATCGCCGACAGCAGGCCGCCGATGGTCGTGGGGATCAGGCAGACCAGCAGCGCGATCAGGACCGTGATCGTGACCGGCGTGCCGGCCCCGGCCGCCGCGACCGAGTACAGCGAGAACGGCAGCAACGTCACCGTCACGACCAGGAACACGATGGTCAAGGCCACCAGCAGGATCGTCAGGGCGATCTCGTTGGGCGTCTTCTTGCGCCTGGCGCCTTCCACCATCGCGATCATGCGGTCGAGGAAGGTCTCGCCCGGGTTCGCGGTGACCTTCACGACCAGCCAGTCCGACAGCACGCGGGTGCCGCCCGTGACGCTGGAAAAGTCGCCGCCCGATTCGCGGATCACCGGCGCCGATTCGCCGGTGATCGCGCTCTCGTCGACCGAGGCGACGCCCTCGACCACCTCGCCATCGATGGGCACGACGTCGCCCGCTTCGATCAGGATGTGGTTGCCCTTGCGCAGGTCGGAGGCGGGGCAGGGCAGCCACGTGGTGCCGTGCCTGGGGACGGACAGCTTCTTGGCCGTCACGCTGTCCTTGAGGCCCCGCAGCGATGCCGCCTGGGCCTTGCTGCGGCCTTCGGCCAGCGCCTCCGCGAAGTTCGCGAACAGCACCGTGAACCACAGCCAGACGCTCGCTGCGAGGATGAATCCGCGCGGCGCCTCGCCGGTGCCGGCCACGGCCTGCAGATAGAGCAAGGTCGTGATGATGGCGCCGACATAGACCACGAACATGACGGGGCTGCGCAACTGGGTGCGCACACCCAGCTTCCTGAAGGCGTCGACCAGGGCCGGGACGGCCAGCGTGGTGTCGAACATGTTCAAGCGCTTGCCGCCGGCCGGCGCGCCCGCGGGCGGCGCCGCGGACGAAGAGAGTTGGGACATTGGAGACTCCATCGATTATTTTGCGAACAGCTGCAAGTGCTCCGCCACCGGACCGAGGGCGAGCGCCGGCACGTAATTGAGTACGCCGACCAGGACCACGACGCCGACGAGCAGGCCGACGAACATGGGACCATGCGTGGGCATGGTGCCCGCGGTGGCCTGCAGGCGCTGCTTGGCCGCCAGCGAGCCGGCGGCCGCCAGCACCGGCACGATCACGCCGAAGCGCCCGAACCACATCGCGATGGCCAGCATCCAGTTGTAGAACGGTGTGTTGGCGGACAGGCCGGCGAACGCGCTGCCGTTGTTGTTGGCGGCGGAGCTGAACGCGTACAGGATTTCCGAGAAGCCGTGCGCGCCGGGGTTGGCCACCCCGGCCTTGCCCGCGTCCAGCATGACGGCGATCGCGGTGCCCGCCAGCACGAGGACCGGCGTGACCAGGATGGCGATCGACGTCATCTTCATCTCGTAGGCCTGGATCTTCTTGCCGAGGTATTCCGGAGTGCGGCCGATCATCAGGCCGGCGATGAACACCGCCATGATCGCGAACACCAGCATGCCGTACAGGCCGGAACCGACGCCGCCGAACACGACCTCGCCGAACTGGATCAGCAGCAGCGGCACGGCGCCGCCCAGCGGCGTGAACGAGTCGTGCATCGCATTGACCGCGCCGCAGGAGGCGGCCGTGGTGACGGCGGCGAACAGCGCCGAGGCGTCGATGCCGAAGCGGACTTCCTTGCCCTCCATGTTGCCGCCCGCTTGCAGGCTGCTCGCCTGCTGGTCGATGCCCATGGCCGACAGCAGCGGGTGGGCCTGGTGCTCGGCGAACATCACGCTGCCCGCCATCACGACGAACAGCGCCGTCATCGCGGCCAGGATCGCCCAGCCCTGGCGGCGGTCGCCGACCAGGCGGCCGAACGCGAAGCACAGGCCGGCCGGGATCAGGAAGATCGACACCATCTGGAGCAGGTTCGACAGCGGGGTCGGATTCTCGTACGGATGGGCGGAGTTGGCGTTGAAGAAGCCGCCGCCGTTCGTGCCCAGCATCTTGATCGCTTCCTGGGACGCCACCGGACCCATCGCGATCGTCTGCGTCGTCGCGGTCACGTTCACGGTCGCCGGCCGGCCATCCGCGCCGGTTCCCGGCTGCGTATAGGTGAGCGGTTCGACCAGTGGTACTTGCTGGTAGCCGGAGAAATTCTGGATCACGCCTTGTCCCATCAGGAACACGGAGAACACCAGCGACAGCGGCAGCAGCACATACAGCGTGCTGCGGGTGAGGTCGACCCAGAAATTGCCGATCGAACGGGACGACTTCGCGGAAAAGCCGCGGATCAGGGCGAACGCCACCGCAATGCCGGTGGCGGCCGAGAAGAAGTTCTGGCAGGTCAGCGCCAGCATCTGGGTCAAATAGCTCATGGTCTGCTCGCCCGAGTAACCCTGCCAGTTGGTGTTGCTGACAAAGCTGATGGCGGTGTTGAAGGCCGAGTCGGGGCTGACGTTGCCGAGTGCCTGCGGGTTCAGCGGCAGCCATGCCTGTACGCGCTGCAGCAGGTAGACGGCGAGCGCGCCGACCGCGTTGAACACCAGCAGGGCGATGGCGTACGCCTTCCAGTCCATCCCTTGCGCCGGTGCGATGCCGGCCGCGCGGTACAGGATCGACTCGGCGCGGTGCAGCCAGCCGAGACCGCGCACGCGGCCGCCCTCGGCCACGCGGGCCAGCAAGATCCCAAGCGGCCAGGCCGTGGCCAGCAGGAGCGCGAAAAACAGCGCCGGAAGCGCCAGCGAACGAACGTCCATCACAGGTCCTCCGCGTTGAACATGGCGTACAGCAGGTACGCCAGCAGGGCGCCGGAAGCGAGCGCGCCGATCAGGTAAAAGAGCGTCATGTGCGCTCCCCCAGTTGAGCGCAGCCGCTTGCCATGCCCCAGGCCAGGGCAAGGAACAAGACGATCGCGCCGATGAAGACGATATCCATGCGTACCTCGTTGTTCAGGTTGATCGGAAAGCCAGGGCGGCGGCGACAGCCGTTCCTGTCGGACGGTCGTGCGCCTTGCCGTCATGCGTTGCGATGCAATGGAGTGTAGAGACGCGGACGTAAAGATTTTCTAAAAAGATGTCCGGCGCGGATAAACGGTTTATTTACGGACGGGGTCGTGCGCCGTCGGGCAGTGTTTTTACAAAATATTTATGCGCCGCCCGGTACGATACCGCTCCCGAATACCGTCTGGAGGACCCGGTTGGATACGCAGCAGAACAACAAGAAAGTGGCCGGCCTCGCGCTCGCCGCCATCGGCATCGTGTACGGCGACATCGGCACCAGTCCGCTGTACTCGCTGAAGACCGTCTTCGATCCCACGCATGGGCTGGCGCTCACGCCGGCCAACCTGGTCGGCGTCGTATCGCTGATCTTCTGGGGCCTGACCATCATCGTTTCGTTCAAATACGTGGCGCTGGTCCTGCGCGCCGACAATCGCGGCGAAGGCGGCATCATGGCGCTCCTGGCGCTCGCGCTGGCAGCCGTCGGCGAGCGCAAGCGCCTGCACACCGCGCTGCTGCTGATCGGGGTATTCGGCGCGTCGTTGTTCTACGGCGACAGCGTCATCACGCCGGCGATTTCGGTCCTGTCGGCGGTCGAGGGCCTGGAGGTCGCCACCCCGGCGATGCAGGCTTATGTCGTGCCGTTGACGATCGTCATCCTGATCGGCCTGTATGCGGCCCAGAGTCACGGCACCGCCGGCATCGGCCGCTGGTTCGGCCCGATCATGCTGGTGTGGTTCGCGGTGCTGGCGGCAATAGGCGTCCTGAACATCGCCCGCAGCCCTGCCATCCTGGTCGCGCTCAATCCGTGGCATGCGCTGCGCTTCTTCATCGACAACCGCGGCATCGCCTTTCTCGCGCTTGGCGCGATCGTCCTGGCGTTCACGGGCGCCGAGGCGCTGTACGCCGACATGGGCCACTTCGGCAGGAAGCCGATCCGGCTCGCCTGGTTCGCCGTCGCCTTTCCGGCGCTGGCCCTGAACTACCTCGGCCAGGGCGGCCTGTTGCTGGCCCGCCCGGAAGCGATCGCCAATCCTTTCTTCCAGCAGCTGGGCAGCTGGAGCGTCTATCCGCTGGTCGTGCTGTCCACCATCGCGACCGTCATCGCATCGCAGGCGACGATATCCGGCACGTTCTCGATGACCAAGGAAGCGATCGCACTCGGCTTCCTGCCGCGCATGCGCGTCGTGCACACGTCGGAACGGGAGATCGGGCAGATCTATCTTCCGCTCATCAACTGGCTGCAGCTGATCGCGGTGCTGCTGGCCGTCGTCGGATTCGGCTCGTCCGAGCAACTGGCATCGGCCTACGGCATCGCGGTCACCGCAACGATGCTGGCGACGACGATCCTCACGTATTTCGTGATCCGCTACCGCTGGCGCATGAACCTGCTGCTGTGCCTGGGCGCGACCGGCTTTTTCCTGGTGATCGACGTGGCGTTCTTTTCGGCGAACGCCCTCAAGATATTGCATGGCGGCTGGTTCCCGTTGTTGCTGGGCGTATTGCTGTTCACCCTGATGCTCACCTGGCGCCGGGGGCGCCAGCAAGTGTTCGACAACCTGCAAAAGCATGCCATTCCACTCGACGCTTTCTTGGAGTCATTGTTCATTGGGCCGCCGACGCGGGTGCCCGGTACGGCGATTTTCCTGCGCGGCGAAAGCGATGGCGTACCGCATGCGATGCTGCATAATCTTTCGCATAACAAGGTGTTGCACGAACGTGTCGTGTTTCTCACCGTGCACATCACGGACGAGCCCCGTGTCGACCCGCAGTCCCAGGTCCGCATCACCGGGCTTGGCCACGGCTGCCATCAGGTCGACGTGACGTTCGGTTTCAAGGACGAGCCGGACATTCCCGGCATGCTGGGCCTCTGCGCACGCCACGGGCTGGCGTTCGACATGATGGAGACCTCGTTCTTCGTCGCGCGGCAAACCGTGATCTCGACGCCGGGCGCGGGCATGGCGCCATGGCGCGAGCACCTGTTCGTCGCGATGCAGCGCAACGCGCGCGATGCCGCCGACTACTACCGGATCCCGACCAACCGGGTCATCGAGCTGGGAACGCAAGTCGAAATCTAGGCATCCGCGGATCACGCATGAGGCCTGGCCGCATCGTGCCGTGCGCCGGTGGACGCCGCGGCGCGACGCGGCTAAGCTGGAGCCCCGCAGGATTCGGAGCATCGCATGCACAATTCCGATGACGGTGCCGGCCACGGCACCGACCACGCCGGCGCCGCGCTGCCTGCGCTCGACGGGCCGCGCCGTCCATTGGCGGCGCTGACCGTCGCGCTGCTGTCCTGCTTTTGCCTGTTGCTGGCCGGCCTGCAGGGCTGGAGCGCCTGGCATGCCTACCGGACCCGCCTGGACGACAGCCGCGTCGCCACGGCCAACATGACGCGCGCGCTGGCGTCGCATGCGGAGACGTCGATCAAGCTCGGCGATGCCGTGCTGGCCGAGATGGTCGAGCGCATCGAGCACGACGGCCTGGACGACGCCGCCACGGAACGCCTGACGTTGCGGCTGCGCGAGCTCACGCACGACGTCGGCGAACTGCACGGCCTGTTCGTGTACGGCCCGGACGGGAAGTGGCTGACGTCGTCGCTGCCGCGTCCCATGCAGGGCAATAATTTCGACCGCGAGTATTTCCAATACCACCTGCTGCACACCGGGCGCGGCACCCACGTGAGCGTGCCCGTGCGCAGCCGCTCGACCGGCGTGTGGATCCTGCCGCTGTCGCGCCGCATCGAGGCGCCCGACGGCACCTTCGCCGGGGTGGTGCTGGCCACGCTCAACCTGGGGTGGTTCGGCCGCTTCTACGACAGCTTCGACGTCGGCAAGAACGGCACCATCCTGCTGGCGCTCGACAACGGCACGCTGGTCTACCGCCGTCCGTTCCACGATGACCAAGTCGGCATGGACATCCGCAACGGCACCATCTGGGAGCAGGCCCAGCGCAGCGGCCAGCCCGGCTCGGCCGTGCTGGCGCCCAGGATCGACAACATCGAGCGCCTGTACAGCTACCGGCACCTGACGGGTTTTCCGCTGTTCGTCGCCAGCGGGGAGGCCAAGGACGAGATCCTGGCCGGATGGCGCCGCAGCACGCTGCAGACGGGCGTGCTGGTGCTGGCGGCGATTTGCGCGCTGGCGTGGGGCGGCGTGCTCCTCGTGCGCCAGATCCGCGTCCGCGAGCGGCTCGAACACGACCTGCGCCGCGCGGGCGCCGCGCTGCAGCGCCACAACGAGTCGTTGCAGAACCTGGCCGACAGCGACGCCTTGACGAACCTCGCCAATCGCCGCCTGTTCGAGGACCGCCTCGTGCGCGAATACGACCGCGCGCGCCGCAGCGGCGCGCCGTTCGCCCTCGTCATGGCCGACATCGACCATTTCAAGCAGTACAACGACCATTACGGCCACCCGGCCGGCGACGACTGCCTGCGCAAGGTGGCCGGTGCCGTCGCCGACGGCGCGCGCCGTCCGGCCGACCTGGCCGCGCGCTACGGCGGCGAGGAATTCGCCGTCATCCTCGCCGATACCGACCTGGCCGGCGCCAATGCGGTGGCCGACAGGATCCGTGCATCCGTGGCCGGCCTCGACCTGCGCCATCCGGACAGCCCGTCCGGCCGCGTCACCCTCAGCATGGGCCTGTACGTCGGCCATCCGTCCCTGGCCGAACGCAACGATCCGCTGGCCTGGGTCGACGTGGCCGACCGGCTGCTGTACGAGGCAAAGGACACGGGCCGGAACCGCGTCGTCGCGCGCGAGGGCCACGAGGCGGCGGCTTGAACCCTGCCGTGCGCCCCGCGGCGGCGGAAGGCCTACACTGGCGTGGAGCCCGCTCGGTGCGGGCATTGACGGCGCGCGATCCGATCTGCGAACCATGGAAGCCAACGACTCATCCACCCGGCACGGCAAGCGGACGCCGCTTCTCGACGACCAGTTGTGTTTTGCGCTGTACTCGACCGGCCTGGCGATGAACAAGGTGTACCGCAAGCTGTTGCGCCGGCTGGATCTGACCTATCCGCAATACCTCGTCATGCTGGTGCTGTGGGAAAAGGACGAGCAGACGGTATCCGAGATCGGCGCCCGGCTGTTCCTCGACTCGGCCACGCTGACGCCGCTCCTCAAGCGGCTCGAGGCGGCCGGCCTGGTGACGCGGACCCGTTCCGCCCTGGACGAGCGCCAGGTCGTCGTCGCCCTGAGCCCCGGCGGCCGCGCGCTCGAGCGCGAAGCCGCCGCGATCTACGACGGCGTACTGTGCGCCGCCGCCTGCGCGCCGTCCGAACTGGCGGCCATCAAGCGCCAGCTGGACATGCTGCGCGGTAAACTGGCCGACCATACGTAGCGGCGCCGCGACGGCTGCGTGTGGTCATCGGGGCGCGCGCTCCGGTCGCCCGCTTTGTTGTAACAACGTGAAACATCGTACGTATATCGTGATGCGATCTTGAACACGGAATGCTATCGTGACGGGGTCTCCGGTTGAATCATCCACGACAACGAGGGAGGACGATGAAGACATCCAGTTTTGCATTGGCCGCCGGGCTGCTTGCCGCCGGCGGCGCCCAGGCTCAACTGCTGGACGGCGCGACCGCGCCCAGGACGCTGTCGTCGACGCCCGCGCCGTCGCAACCGTTCGGGAAAGTCCAGCCCGTCCCGCGCACCTATATGGGCAATGCCGCGGAGCCGGTCGGACTGAAAAATCCCTCCAAGAGTGAGTTCGGCGTCTATGTGGCGGACCCGAAACTGTTCGGCGGCATCAACCTCAGTCCGAACGTCGCGCTCGAAACGGGGTACGCGAACCTCTACACCCGCGGCTATCACTTCGCCGACTACGCCAGGCCCGACGAAGTGAACGGTGCCTTGGGCACCAAGGGCTTCAACAGCTACCTGGCCGCCAGGGTCAACGTGCCCGTCAACGACAGTTTTTCCGCCTACGGGAAGGTGGGCGTCGCCTACAGCGAGCGCGTGGCCCACGACAAGACCCTGCGCGCCACTGCCTCGGACAGCGACGTGGGCGCCTATGCCGGGATGGGCGCGCGCTACAAGCTGACCGAGAAGGCGTCGGTGTCCGCGCAGTACGAGCAGTACGGTAACAGCGCGAAGAAATGGGGCAGCGAGACCAATAATTCCGGGCTGAGCGCCAAGTTCAGGATGGGCTTCTGAGCCTGCGGCCCATGGCGCGCGCCTTGTGTCAGAATGTCGGCCGGTTCGACGTGAAAGACGCACATGGATAAATTGATTTCGGAATTGACCCGCCTGTACCTGGTGCCGGACAGCCAGGCCGCGCAGGCGCTGGCGCAACGGGGCGGCGGCGGGCCGTGCGCGCCCGTCGACCTCGTGTCGGATGACGGCCTGACGCGCGCCATCGCGATCCCGTTTCGCAAGGCGCCCGGCGCGGACGAGCAGCACTGGGAGCACCTGTGCACCGTCGCGAACGGCCTGCAGGAGGACTTCGGCTTTCCGGCGCCCGCGGTGAGCGTCGCCAGCGCGGGCGGCTTCGTGCTGTGGCTGTCGCTGGCGGTGCCCGTCCCGGTGGCCGCGGCGCGGCGCTTCGTCGACGGCCTGGCCCGCCTGTGGCCGGACACGCTGCCGGACGCCGCCGCCGTCGCCATCCCAGTGGAACTGCCGCCGTGCCTGAACGGGGCGACCGGCACCTGGGCCGCCTTCATCCACCCGGGCATGGGCGCGTCGTTCGCGGACGAATCCGGGCTCGACATGCCGCCGCCCGTGGCGGGGCAGGTCGCGTTCCTGGAAGGGCTGGACAGCATCACGGCCGGGCAGTTCGATGCGGCGCTGGCCCGGCTGGAGCCGGTGGCGCCGGCGGCGCCGGTCCGGCCGTCCGCCGCGCCGGCGCGCCACGACGCGGGCATCCCGGACGGGCTGCTGCTCAAGGATGCCACGCTGGAAGACATCGTCCGCGCCCTGCATGCGCGCGACATCGAGCCGACATTCCGTTTCGTGCGCATGGAACGCCCGGCGCAATGAACCCGTCCGGCCTGCGCGGCCGGCCGGTCAACCGGCGAGATACGCCGCCAGCTCGTCCGGCGTCCCTTTCGGAAATGCCGCCTTCAGGTAATCGAGGAAGGCGGACACGCGCGCACTCAGCAGCCGCCGCGACGGGTACAGCGCCCACAGGGCAATCTCCGGCCCGGCCACGTCGCCCCAGCTCACCAGCGTGCCGGCGGCGAGATCGCGGCTGACGAGCGAGACCGGCAGGCAGCCCGCGCCGACGCCCGCCCGCACGGCGTCGCGCACCATCACCAGCGATGACAGGCGCAGTACCGGGTCGATCGCGATCTCCGGCTGTTCCATCACGCGCCAGGCTGCCTGGACACTCGTGGTCCGCACGACCGCGGGCACGGCCGCAGCGCCCGCCGGCCGGACCAGCGCCGGGCTCGCCACGACGGCGAGCCGGTCGCGCAGGAAGATGCGGCCGACGAGGTTTTCGTCCGGATCCGGATTGACGCGGATCACGAGGTCATAGCCTTCCTCGACCATGTCCACGGGCCGGTCTTCCGTCGTCACTTCCAGCCGCACCTCCGGGTAGCGCAAGGCGAACCCGGCGGCCAGCTTCCCCATCGCCGTCTGCGCGAACAGCAGCGGCGCGCTGACCCGCAGCCGGCCGCGCGGCCGCGCGCCGCCCGAGGCGAGCGCCGCCGCCGTTTCGTCGATTTCCGTCAGCAACGCCCCCGTCCGCTCGTACAGCGCCCGCCCTTCCTCGGTGAGCTTGAGCACGCGCGCCCCCCTTTCGAGCAGGCGCAGGCCGAGGCCGGCCTCCAGCTCGGCGACGCGGCGCGACAGGGTCGCCTTCGGGCGGCCGGTCGCCCGTGCGGCGCGGCCGAACCCGCCGTGACGGGCGACGAGGTTGAAATCGGCGAGGGCGAGCAAGTCCATGTGTTTCACCTGTGAGACGGAATGTCTAAATATACCGTCTATCGGCGCACCTGTGGGACGTCTAAGCTGTGAAGCGTCAACCGACACTTATCAACTTCCACCAGGAGCAAACATCATGACCATTCTCGTCACCGGAGCAACGGGCAACGTCGGCCGCCACGTCGTCGATCAACTCGTGAAGCGCGGCGCCAATGTCCGCGTACTCGTCCGCAACCCCGCGAAAGCCGATTTCCCGGCCGGCGTCGACGTCGTCCAGGGCGACCTGCTCGACGTCGATGCGCTGCGCGGCGCGTTCGCCGGCGTGTCCACGCTGTTCCTGCTGAATGCCGTCGTGCCCGACGAATTCACGCAGGCGCTGGTCGCGCTCAACGTCGCCCGGGAAGCGGGTGTGGACCGGGTCGTCTACCTGTCCGTCATCCACAGCGACCTGTACGTCAACGTGCCTCACTTCGCGGGCAAGTTCGGCGTCGAGCGGATGATCGAGCGGATGGGCTTTTCCGCCACGATCCTGCGTCCGGCCTATTTCATGGACAACGACGTCACGATCAAGGACGTCGTGCTCGGCTACGGCACCTACCCGATGCCGATCGGCGCCAAGGGCCTGGCCATGATCGCCGTGCGCGACATCGGCGAGATCGCGGCCATCGAGCTGATCCACCGCCACAACGCCACGCGGCCGCTGCCGACCGAGCGGATCAATCTGGTCGGTCCGGACACGCTGACGGGGGCGGACGTCGCCGCCATCTGGTCGGACGTGCTGCAACGCCCGATCGCGTACGGCGGCGACGACACGGCCGGGTTCGAGCAGAACCTGCGCCGGTTCATGCCGGCCTGGATGGCGTACGACATGCGCCTGATGAGTGAGCGCTTCCTTACCGACGGCATGGTCCCGGCGGCGGGCGACGTCGCGCGGCTGGTTGCGCTGCTGGGACGGCCGCTGCGTTCGTATCGCGACTTCGCCGCCGGCATCGCCGCCGCGGCCTGACGCCACGAGGCTTCGGCTTTCCCGCAGTTGAACCTCTGATATTTCTGATTCTTTTGTTGACCCGACCGCTATACACTTGTTCATCGTCAACTCATATAGAAACGTCGATAAACCTGCTGCGCGTTGCACTGTTGTCCTGCGATGCTCGCTGTACTTGCGTACAGATCCGCTTCTCGGACACCATTGCGGCCGCTCGCGACGGTTTCTCGAGGTTCCTAATTGACGAGCTGCCGGCCAAAGTCGATCGGCGGAACCAAGCAGAAAGGGATGCAAAATGAATCGAGTATCACTGAACGCGGGCGCAAAAATCATCGTCCTGGTGGTCGTCCTGTTCCTGGTGTGGGCGCTGGCGCCGTTCGGGACCGTGCCGGCAGGCTACCGGGGCGTGATGACGACGTTCGGCAGCCCGGGCGACCAGGTGCTGAGCGAGGGCATCCACTTCCGCGTGCCGCTGGCGCAAAAGCTCAACCTGGTCAACGTCTCGATCCAGAAGGGCGAAGGCGACGGCGACGCGGCCTCGCGCGACCTGCAGACCGTGCACACCCGCGTGGCGCTGAACTACCACGTGCGGCCGGATGCCGCCATCACGGTGTTCCGCGACCTGGGCAACGAGCCGGGTCAGCGCATCATCATCCCGTCCGTGCAGGAGGCGGTGAAGGCCGTCACCGCGCGCTTCACGGCCGAGGAATTGATCGCCAAGCGGACCGACGTGCGCGACCAGATCGTCACCCAGCTGCGCGAACGGCTGGCGCGCCACGGCATCATGGTGGACGAGTTCTCGATCGTGAACTTCAATTTCTCGCGCTCGTTCAACGAAGCGATCGAAGCCAAGACGACGGCCGAGCAGCTCAAGCTCAAGGCGGAACGCGACCTGCAGCGCATCGAGGTGGAAGCGAAGCAGCGCGTGGCGCAGGCCAAGGCCGAGGCGGAATCGCTGGCCGTGCAGCGCCAGCAGGTGACGCCGGAACTGATCCGCCTGCGCGAGATGGAAAACCAGCGCATGGCCATCGAGAAGTGGGACGGCAAGCTGCCGAATGTGGCGGGCGGTGCGATCCCGTTCATCAATGTGACGAACGAGGCGAAGTAAGCACTGCAATTGTAAAACTGTGAAACAAAAATAGCGTCGACGTATGGCTGGCAACACGCAGCCATCGTCGCGTTATGTCTTGTAATAATCATTGACACATCGGCATGCATATTCGACCTGAAGGTCGGTTGTCTGCATACCCGTAACAGATCCTTACCAATCCGGGATTTTTGCTTTCTGAACACATTGCTATCGTGGCGACCGTCGCGATTCATTCCGAATCGTGCGCCAGACCACAACAGGAGATAGCAATGAAAGCATTCACCTTCGTCCTCGCCGCCGCCGCGCTCGCCGCAGGCACCGCCGCTCACGCGCAGCAATCGTCGACCCCGTCCGATACGGTGTCTTATCGTCCCTACGTCGGCATCGGCGTGGTGAGCGCGGGCAACATCACGACCGGCAGCCGCCATGCAGACGCCAAGATCTTCGGCGGCGTCGACTTGTCGAACAACGTCGGTGTCGAGGCGGGTTATGTGAACTTCTCGAGCCAGGATGTTCATTTCTCGGAGGCGATGACCAACACGCCTGGCGGCACCACATTGGCGACCAAGGGCTACAGCGCGTATATCGCCGCCAAGTACACGGTGCCCATCAACGACCGGTTCTCGGCCTACGGCAAGCTGGGCGTGGCGCGCAACCAACGCAAGCTGAGCGGAAGCTTTGGCCTGTCGGACACGGATACCAACGATAACGTGTATGCCGGTCTCGGCGTGCAGTACAAGCTGAACGAGCGCATGTCCGTCGTCGGCGAATACGAGAACTACGGCAAGCAGCAAGCCTTCGGCGCGCGCCCCGGCGTGTGGTCGGCGGGCCTGAAGGTCGGGTTCTGAACGAAAAAAGGCGGGACCGAAGTCCCGCCAAGAGGGTACAGCAGAAGAAGCGGTAAATCAGGCCATCAGAAGCGGTAGGTGAACGACGCTTCCCACGTGCGGCCGAAGATCGGACGGGCGTTGATCGGGCCGACGCTGCTGCCGACGAGGCGCGAATTGCCTTCGGTCAGGCCGAGCGCGTTGTTGACGTTGGTGCCGGTGACGCGGAATTCCAGCTTGTCGGACAGCTCGGCCAGGATGCCCAGGTCCAGCGTGTTATACGACGGCAGGTACTGGGTGTTCTGCTGGTCGGCCCAGCGCGCGCCCACGTGCGCGTAGGTGCCGTACAGGCGCAGCGCGTAATCGCCCAGCGGGATGCGGTAGCTCGGCGAGAAGCGGTACTGGAACTTCGGCTGGCGCTGCACCTGGTTGCCCGCAATGGTCGGGTTGTCCTTGTACGTGGAATCCTGCCAGTCGCCCGTCAGCTGCAGTTGCAGGCCCGTGATCGGGCGCACGGCCAGTTCGAATTCCACGCCCTTGCCGTGCGAGCCGCTCACCGAGTACAGCACGCCGGTCGTGGTGATCTGCTGGAACGAGATGCCCGTGAAGTCCGTGAAGAAGGCGTTGACGTAGGCGCTGTACAGCGGCGTCGCGGTCTTGTAGCCGATCTCGTACTGCGTGACTTTCGGCGTCGGGACGCGGTTGCGGTCGTTCACGACGTCCTGGCTGCCGGCATTGCGCAGGTCGTCGAAATAGATGAACGTGTGGCCCTGGTTGGCGCGCACGAACACGCTGGAATCCTTCGTCAGCTTGTACAGGCCGCCGGCCGTGAACGAGTTCGCGGAGTCGTCGCGCGACAGGCCCGTGAAGCTGCCGCTTGGCTGCGACGTGCCGTTGTTGTACACGGTCAGCGGATTGTTGTCCGTGTCGCCCGACGTCAGGTTCGAGATCGAGCCCGAGATGTGCTGCTTCTCGTGGCGCATGCCCGCGTCGACCTTGATGCGGTCGTTGATGCGCCATTCGTCGGCCAGGAACACGGCCGTGTTGTTGCCGTCGTACGAGGCGATCGGCGCGTAGAACACGTTGCCGTCGGTGCCGTTGTGCGACACGACGGTGCCGTTGTTCAGGGCGACGTCGATGAGGCGCGCGTTCGGCGTGGCCGTCATCAGGTGGCTGTTGCCGAGGTACCAGACGTCGTGCGACGAGTAGTTCGCGACGTAGGCGCCGGCCGTGACGGTGTTGTCGTGGCCGACATCCTTGCTGACGCGGAATTCGTCCGTGAACGAGCGCAGCTTTTTCTCGACGGCCCACAGGCCCGCCTGCACGACCTGCTGGTTCGCGGCGACGGTGCCGCCGCCGTTCGTGTACGTGATGGCGCCGCCGGTGGCGGGCGCGCCGGCCGCGGCCAGCACGGCGGAATTGCCGTTGGCGGAGGCGATGGCCTGGCTCACGTAATCGGCCGCGCTCAGCGGGTTGTTACCCGTGAACATGGCGATGGTGTTGAGGTCGCCCTTGAAATAATTGAACTTGTTCGACACGTCCCAGCCGTTCAGCTTTTGCTGGAAATCGGCGCCGACCAGGTTCGAGGAGAGGCCGCGGCCATCGCCCAGGTCGTAGTTCAGCGTCTTGCCCGGGCCGGCCTCGACCGTGAAGTTGCGCATCTCGTTGCTCATCAGGGTGCCGCGCAGCGGATCGAAGCCCGGGAACGACGAGATCGTGTGGCCGTTGTTCGACGAGATCAGCGGCACGCCCGTGTAGAACGCGTTCTTGTCGGACGTGGAGCGGGCATAGACCGTCAGCTCGCCCTGGTCCAGCTTGCGGGTGAGCGAGGCGGACAGCTGGCCGCCGTCGTCGGCCGGGAAGCCCGAGTCGCGCACGCCGTTCGTCGTGCGGTAGAAGCCGCCGATCATGCCGTACCAGCCTTCGGCGATCTTGCCGCTGTAGACGCCGTCGAAGCGGCGCAGGCTGCCGGTGCCGGTCGTGAAGCGCAGGCTGCCTTCCGGATCGTCGCTACCTTTCTTCATGATGAAGTTCATCGTCGCGCCCGGCTGGCCGCTCGAATAGATCGTGCTCGGACCGCCGCGCAGCACTTCGACGCGCTCGATCGTGTCATCCAGGCGGAAGGCGGACGAGCCTTCGAAGAACGACAGCACGGGCACGGGGAAGATCGGGTTGCCGTTCATCTGCACGGAAACGAACGGCGAGTCGCTGCCCGACGGGAAGCCGCGCACTTCGATGTTGGCGCCGGACTGGCCGCCCGTCGCTTCGGCATACACGCCCGGCACGATCTTGAGGACGTCGGCCGTGCTGGACGGCGCGGCCTGCTTCAGCTGTTCCTCGGTCGCGGTGGTGATCGAGAAGCTCGTGTCGATCTTGCGCGTGCCCGAGGCCGATGCCGTACCGGTCACGACGACTTGCTGGATTTCTTGCTGGACGTTGTCCTTCGGGGGCTGGGGAGAAGCCTGCTGGGCGCTCGCCTGGGACTGGGTGACGAGTGCGAGGACGGCGAGGGCAACTGCCGACAGTTGCGGGAACTGCATGGTGTTTTTCAGCATGGGGCTGTTCATATTATGCTCTCTTGTGATTGGGAACCGGCTGCGGGGCGTCTCCTCCCCGGATTTCCCGTCGATTGATGGTCCGACAAGGAAAGTGCGGTCATTGAAACATCGGATGACATCGATGTCAATCAAAATGCTATCGATGTCATTTTTTGTCGACAACGCAAAAAAATCTGTCATAATCCGTTCCGCTCAAGTAATCTGATACCGCTACCTCAGCCTTACCCTCACGAACACCATGGCGCAAGCGAAAAAAAATCCAGTCGGCGACTCCGCAGTGACGATGGAAGACCTGGCGAAGATCGCCGGCGTCTCCACGATCACGGTGTCGCGCGCGCTGCGCGACAGTCCGCTCGTGACGGAAAACACACGGGAAAAGATCCGCAAGATCGCGGCCGAGCAGGGCTACCGCTTCAACATCAGCGCGCGCAACCTGCGCATGCGCCGCTCGTATTCCGTCGCCGTCGTCGTCGAGATGACGCCCGTGAAAGGGCGGCCGATGTCGGACCCGTATCCGCTCGAACTCCTGGGCGGCATCACGCAGGAATTGACGACGGCCGGCTACAGCGTGGTGCTCACGTCCAAGCAGCTGCTCGACACGGCGCCGGTGCAGGGCGCCGACGGCCTGATCCTGCTGGGCCAGGGCTCGCACGGCGAGGCCGTCAAGGCGCTGCAACAGACCACGTTGCCGCTCGTCGTGTGGGGCGCGCCGGAAGACGGCGCCACGTACACGGTGGTCGGTTCCGACAACCGCAAGGGCGGCGCCAGCGTCGCCGAGCGCTTCCTGGAGCAGGGCCGGCGCAAGCTGATCTTCGTCGGCGACGTCGACCACGCCGAGGTGCAGGAACGCTGCGCCGGCTTCATCGACGCGCTGTCGAACCGCGCCACCGTGCACATCCTGCGCCCGAAGGCGTTTACGTTCGAGGCGGGTTTCGACTGCGTGACGTCGCTGCTGAAAAAGAAGAGCGGCCACAGCATCGACGGCCTGTTCGCCGCCAGCGACCTGCTGGCGATGGGCGCCATCCGCGCGCTGACGGAAGCGGGCCTGCGCGTGCCCGACGATATTTCCGTGATCGGCTACGACGACACGCCGGGCGCCGCCAGCTTCGTGCCGCCGCTCACGAGCGTCCATCAATACCTGCGCGACGGCGGCGTGCTGCTCGCGAAAAAAATGCTGGCCATGATCGACGGCGAGCGCGTGCAGTCCGAAACGCTGCCGACCACGCTGATCGTACGCCACACCTGATCTCCCCCGCACACCGACAAGCTTGAAGAACGCGCCCCGCGCACGAGACGAGGAAACTGAAGTGATGAATGACATCGATACCACGAATGACATCGATAACAATGGCGCCATCGCGGCCGAGCCCTGGCGCATCCGCGAGGCCGCGTTCGATCCGGCGCGCGCGTTCCTGCACGAGACCCTGTTCACGCTGGGGAACGGCTACATCGGCATGCGCGGCACGCCCGACGAAGGCACGCGCGAGGGCGGGGGCCAGACGCTGGAAGGCACGTACCTGAACGGCTTTTACGACACGGAAGCCATCCGCTATCCCGAAAACGCGTATGGCCTGGCGCGCGTGAACGAATTCATGCTCAACGTGCCGAACGCCAAGCGCGTCGCGGCCGTCGTCGACGGCGAACGCTTTTCGCTCGATGGCGGCCGCGTGCTCGCGTGGGAGCGCACGCTGGACCTCAAAACCGGCCTGCTGGTGCGCACGGTCGAGTGGGAGACGGCGACCGGCAAGCGCCTGCGCATCGCCAGCCGCCGGCTCGTGTGCTGCGCGCGCAAGCACGTCGCGGCCATCGAGTATGCCGTCACGCCGCTGAATTTTTCGGGCCCCGTGCGCATCGATGCCGACATCGATGCCGCCGTGACGAACCTGCAGGCGGGCGACGATCCGCGCGTCGGGTCCGCGCTGACGGGATCGTCGCTGATCGAGACGGGACGCGACGTCGGCGCGCACGACGTGCTGCTGCTGCAGCGCACGCGCCACAGCGGGTTTGCGCTGGCCACCGCGACGGCGTCCGTGCCGTCGGGCGCCGCGGTGCGCGTCGCGCCGGCTGAGTTGGGCCACGTGTTCGAGGCCGACGTCGCGCAGGGCGCCACGTTCACGCTGCACAAATACGTCGCCTACGCCAGCTCGCGCGACATGGCGATCGATGCCGTCGGCCCGCACGCGCGCGCCGAACTGGCGCAGGCCCGCGCCGCCGGGTTCGAGGCGCTGGCGCGCGAGCAGGCCGGCTACCTGGCCCGCTTCTGGAGTGATGTCGACGTGTCCATCGCCGGCGACGACGCCCTGCAGCAGGGCGTGCGCTTCAACCAGTTCCACCTGCTGCAGTCCGTGGGCCGCGACGGCAAGACGAACATCGCGGCCAAGGGTGTGACGGGCGAGGGCTATGAAGGCCACTATTTCTGGGACACGGAGATCTATGTGTTCCCGTTCTTCCTGTTCTCCCGCCCCGAGATCGCGCGCGCCCTGCTGCAGTACCGCTACAACGGCCTGCCCAAGGCGCGCGAGCGGGCGCGCCAGATGGCGCACGCCAAGGGCGCGCTGTACCCGTGGCGCACGATCGCGGGCGAGGAGTGTTCCGCCTATTTCCCGGCCGGCACCGCGCAATACCACATCAACGCGGACGTCGCGTACTCGATCCGCCTGTACCTGCTGGCGACCGGCGACTTCGACTTCATGGCGGAGCAGGGCGCCGAGATCGTGCTGGAGACGGCGCGCATCTGGACCGGCATCGGCGGCTACGACCGCAAGGGCCGCTTCTGCATCAACGAGGTGACGGGACCGGACGAATACACGGCCCTCGTCAACAACAACTACTACACGAACGCGATGGCGCGCATGCACATGACGTTCGCGGCGGACGTCGCCGAGCGCCTGCGCGCCGAGCGGCCCGCCGACTACGCGCGCGTCGCGCACGCCATCGGCTTGTCCGACGACGAAATCCGGTCCTGGCGCGCGGCCAGCGCGGCGATGTTCCTGCCGTACGACGACGACCTCGGTATCCACGAACAGGACGACAGCTTCCTGTCCAAGAAGCCGTGGGATTTCGCGAACACGCCGCCAGAAAACTATCCGCTGCTGCTCAACTACCACCCGCTCGTCATCTATCGCCACCAGGTGTGCAAGCAGGCGGACGTCGTGCTGGCGCTGCTGCTGTTGTCGAACCAGTTTTCGGAGGGCGACAAGCGCCGCGACTTCGATTTCTACGAAGGCGTGACGACGCACGATTCCTCGCTGTCGTCCTGCATCTTCAGCATCGTCGCCAGCGAGATCGGCTATCGCGACAAGGCCTACGCCTACTTCATGGAGACGGCCCGCCTCGACCTCGACAACACCCACGCCAACACGCAGTACGGCGTGCACACGGCCGCGATGGCCGGCACCTGGCTGGGCGTCGCCTACGGCTTTGCCGGCATGCGCCTCGACGACGCCGGCCTGCGCTTCGCGCCGACCCTGCCGGACCAATGGACCGGCTACCGCTTCAACGTGCAGGTGCGCGGCGCGCTGCTGGAAGTGGCGGTCGACGGCGCCGGCACCGGCTACCGCCTGCTGCGCGGCGAACGCCTGGCGTTCGCCCACGGCGGCACCCCGATCGCACTCGACGCGCAGCGCACGCACATCCGCATGGAGAACAAATAATGAGCACCCGCCCGGTTTCCAGATTCAAGGCCGTGATCTTCGATCTCGACGGCGTCATCACCGACACCGCGCACTACCACTACCTCGCATGGAAGCGCCTGGCGGACAGCGTCGGGGCGCCGTTCGACGAAGCGTTCAACGAGCAGCTGAAAGGCGTCGACCGCATGGGCTCCCTGGCCCTGATCCTCGCGCGCGCGCCGCGCGCCTACACGCCCGAGGAACAGCGTGCGCTGGCCGATGCCAAGAACGGCCATTACCAGGAACTGATCGCGACGATGACGCCGACCGACCTGCTGCCGGGCGCCTTGCGAGCGCTGGAAGACGTGCGCGCGGCGGGCCTGAAGATCGGTCTCGCGTCGGTCAGCCGCAACGCGTTCACGGTGCTGGACCGCCTGGGCATCCGCGACCGCTTCGACGACGTCGTCGATGCCGCGACCGTCGTCAACGGCAAGCCCGATCCGGAGATCTTCCTCACCGCGGCCGCGCACCTGGGCGTGCCGCCCGCGGACTGCCTCGGCGTGGAAGACGCGGCCGCGGGCGTCGCGTCGATCAAGGATGCGGGCATGGTCGCGGTGGGCGTGGGCCGTCCGGACGTGCTGTACCGGGCCGACCGCGTGATACCTTCGATGGAAGCGTTCCGGCTCGAAGACTACTGACGCGCATCGCAATAACGATAATGACAAAAAACAAGCGGAGACAAACGTGAACCAACGCCGCATCCTGCTGGCCCTCTTCCTGATCTACTTCGTGTTCGCCATCCTGCTCAACAGCGTGGGCACGGTGATCCTCCAGGTCATCCACAACTACGGCGTCGACAAGGGCGCGGCCAGCGTGCTCGAAGGGTTCAAGGACCTGCCGATCGCGATCGTGTCCTTCCTCGTCGCGTCGACCCTGCCGCGCTTCGGCTACAAGAAGGCGATGCTGCTGGCGCTGGCGATCGTCGCCGCCGCCACGCTGGCGATGCCGCTGATTCCCGCCTTCGCCACGGCCAAGCTGCTGTTCCTGTGCGTGGGCGTCGCGTTCGCGCTGGCGAAGGTGTCCGTGTACTCGACCATCGGCCTCGTCGCGCGCGACCGCAAGCATCATGCGGGCATCACGAACCTGCTGGAAGGCTTCTTCATGGTCGGCGTGCTGTCGGCGTACTGGATCTTCGGCTTCTTCATCGATTCCGACCATCCCGCCTCGACGAGCTGGCTGAACGTCTACTGGATCCTGTGCGCGCTGTGCGTGGCGACGTTCCTGCTCGTGCTGTCGACGTCCTTCGACGAGCACGGCGCGGCGCCGCCGCACAGCCGCGGGCCGGCCGCGGACTTCGTCGAGATGCTGCGCCTGTTCGCCCGTCCGCTCGTGTGCGTGTTCGTGCTGACCGCGTTTTTATATGTGCTCGTCGAGCAGGCCGTCGGCACGTGGCTGCCGACGTTCAACAACGAGATCCTCAAGCTGCCCGCCGCGATGAGCGTGCAGGTCACGAGCATCTACGCGGGCTGCCTCGCGGTGGGACGGCTGTCGGCGGGCGTCATCATGCGCCGCCTGAACTGGTATCCGGTGCTGACCGCGTGCATGCTGGCGATGGGCGCGACGGTGCTGCTCGCGTTGCCCCTCACGCACGGCGTCAAACTCGACCCCAACGTGACGTGGGCGACGGCGCCGGTGGCCGCGTTCCTGTTCCCGTTCATTGGCCTGTTCATGGCGCCGATCTACCCGGGCATCAATTCCGTGATGCTCAGTTCTCTCCCGAAGCACCAACACGCGCCGATGACGGGCCTGCTCGTGATCTTTTCGGCGCTGGGCGGCACGACCGGATCGCTCATCACGGGGTATGTGTTCGGGCATTTCAACGGCCACTTCGCGTTCTACCTGACGCTCGTGCCGATCGTGCTGATGGTGGGGAGCCTGTATGCGTTCAAGCGGCAGGTGGAGAAAGTGGTGACGGAGGTGGCTGTTACGGCGTAGGGTGGGCGGCCCCCGCCCACCATGCGTGTGCGGCCCGCGAACGTTCGGTGGGCGCGGGGCGCCCACCCTACTGGCAACCCGGATCGGCCTGCGCCGGCTCCGCGCTCTGCGCCAGCAGCAGCGCGCGAAAATCGCTGGCGCGCATCGGCTTGCCGATCAGGTATCCCTGCAGCACGTCGCATCCCGTCGAGCGGATCGCTTCCCGCTGCAGCTCCGTCTCGATGCCTTCGCAGATCACGTCCAGCTTGAGCGACTTGGCGAAGGCGATCACGCCGTTGACGATGTCGAGGCAGCGCTGGTCCTGCCCGATCTCGCGCACGAACGAGCGGTCGATCTTGATCGCGGTGATCGGCAGCTGGCGCAGGTACGACAGGTTCGAGTAGCCGGTGCCGAAGTCGTCGAGGGCGATGCGAAAGCCGACGCTCTGCAGTGAGCGCAGCACCAGCGCCGCCTTCTCGATGTCCTGCATCAGCATGCTCTCGGTGACTTCCAGCTTGATGCACTCGGCGTCCAGGCCGTAGCGCGCGACGATGTTCTTGAGCAGCGGCGGCAGGTTCTCGTCCGTCAGCTGGCGCGGCGAGACGTTCACCGCCATCCGCAGCCGGTAGCCCAGCAACTCCCATTCGCGCGCCTGGCGGCACGCTTCCTCGCACACCCAGGCGCCGACGGCGGTGATGGCGGGCGAGCCTTCCAGCATGGGCAGGAACAGGTCGGGGGCCAGCAGCCCGAGGCGCGGATGTTCCCAGCGCAGCAGCGCCTCGGCGCCGACGACGGCGCCGTTGGCGGCGCTGACCTGCGGCTGGTAGAACAGCACGAACTGGCGCCGTTCGAGGGCCGAGAACACGTCCTGGCGCAGCTCCAGGCGCTGCTTGAGCAGATGGCGCGCCTGCGGCGAGAACACGGCGAACGTGTGGCGGCCGTTGTCCTTCGCTTCGTACATGGCGGCGTCGGCGTTGTTGAGCAGTTCGTCGGCCGTGTAGTCGCTGCCGCTGCCGATCGCGATGCCGATGCTGCCGCCGATCGCCACGTGGTGGCCGTCGACCGGGATCGGGATGGCCAGCTGCTGCAGGACGGCCGCGGCCACCGCTTTCGCGCCTTCGGTATCCATGTCGTCGAGCACGAACACGAATTCGTCGCCGCTGATGCGCGCCACGGTGACGCCGCTGCTGGCGAGTCCGCCGAGGCGGCGCCCGATCTCCTGCAGCGCGGTGTCGCCGGCGCGGTGGCCGTGGGCGTCGTTGACTTCCTTGAAGTGGTCGAGGTCGACGAACAGCACGCCCACGTTGCGGTCTTCCTCGACCGAGCGCGCGAGCGCGTCGTCGAGTATGCGCAGGCAGCTGAAGCGGTTGTGCAAACCCGTCAGGCTGTCGTGCGTGGCCAGGTGCACGAGCCGCGTCTCGGCTTCCTTGCGCTCGGTGACGTCGGCAAAGAACACGGTCAGGCCTTCGCGCGACGGGTAGGCGCGGACTTCGATCCACATGCCCAGCGGTTCGTAATAGCTCTCGCAGCTGGCGACTTCCTGCTCGTCCATCGCGCGCATATAGGTCTGGTAGAACGGGCCGTCGACCGCTTCCGGGAATTCGTCCCACATGCGCTTGCCGATCAGCTCCTCCGGGCGGCGCGAGATCGCGGCCGCGCCGCGCGCGTTGATGTAGGTGAAGCGCCAGTCGTGGTCGACCGAGAAGCAGCCGTCGGCAATGCTCTCCAGCATGGTGCTCAGGCGTTCGCGCGCCTGCACGGCCGCGCGCTGGGCTTCCACCACCTCCGTCACGTCCTGCAGGAATGCGACGAAGTGCGTGGGCGCGGCGCCGTCTTCGCTCACGGGAAACAGATGCATGCGGCTCCAGAACAGGCTGCCGTCCTTGCGGTAGTTGCGCAGCAGGGCCGTGCAGATCTCGGCGTGTTCCACGCAATGGCGCATGCGTCCGATCTCGGGCTGGTCGCGGTCGTCGCGCTGCAGGAAGCGGCAGTTGCGGCCGACCACTTCGTGCGACAGGTAGCCCGTCAGCTTTTCGAAGGCGGGGTTGACGTAGGCGATCGGATTGTCCGGCAGGCTCGCGTCGGCAATGATGATGCCCGTGTTGCTGGCTTCGATCAGGCGCTTGAAGAACGGCACCGGCAGGTGCTCGATGTTTTCGAGGAGGGAGCGAACTTCTTCAGGAGAACAATTCTGCATGATCGTCTACCTTGACGCTGGACGTTGTCAGTGTAACGCCGCGTGCCGTCCGCGTGCAGCACGAAAGACAGTCGTGCTCGCCTTTGTTGCCGGGTGGCTGGAACCGGCGTCAGCCGATGCCCAGCGCGGCCATTTTCGCGCGCAGCGCGAGCCGGTCCGCATCGATCCGCGCGCCGTTCGTGCGGCTCGACAACGCGGCCCGGTCCTTGCGGCCAAGGAAGTAGGCGATGCGTTCCGCGTTGGCGCCGGACGGGTGCGGCATCCCGTGCAGGATGCGGTCGGGCGCAAGCACGCCGCGCTGCGCGAGCCAGTCGAGCGCGAGGCCGACCTTGGGGCCCAGCGGCACGTAGACGGCGTCGGGCAGGAGGCTCGCCTCGCGCGCGAAATAGTCGAGCAGCTGGGCTTGCAGCAGCGGGGTCGTCAGCATGTTCGGCGCCGCGCCGTTGTAGTTCTTCTGGTCGACGAAGACCGGGTGGCGCAGCACGGCCGTCACGTGCATCAGGTGCGCGTGCTCACCGAACAGCGAGGCGCAGCCGGCGATGCCGAGCCAGCGCTGCAGGCCCACGTGGTCGAGCAGGGCGACGAGGTTCGGGCGGATCGCGCCGCTGAACGCGCCCGTGTACTTGGCCGCGCGCAGCACCTCGTCCTGGCTTGCGCGGAGCGCGAGCAGGCGCCGCGCCTCGCGCACGGCGTTCTTCCACTGCACGAAGCCGGGCGAGATGCCGACCAGCACGACCCGCGCCGTGCGGTTCACGTAATCGAACGGGATGTAGTGGGCGCTCAGGGCGCCGGCGCGCGCCAGCAGGAAGCCGTCGGGGATCTGCGCGGGCGTGGCGACGGCGTCCGGATCGGTGTCCTGGATGAGGTCGCGGAACGATGAAAACGTGGCAATGGTGCTTGAAAGCATGATTTATGGGTATGCAACATGGGTCTGCAATCGATGTCACAAAGCGTTGTGCCGTTTATGGATACGAAAAATGATATCGAAGTTGCGGAAAAATTGATTGGATCGTTCTCACTCGAACGCCTAAGATTACCTTTAAGCATGCCAGTTCAGAAAGTGTGCCTCGCTTTCAGAAACATAACAATATTTAAAGGAGACGTATGGAACCCATCGCATCGGGCCGGTTCGCGCCTGCACCCCGCACCTTCGCATTGCGCGGCACCGTTGCCGCACTCATGGGCATCGGCCTGTTGACGAGCGTTTCCGTACGCGCCCAGGACGCCGGCGCCGCCCAGGACGCCAACCAGGCCAGCGGCGCCAACGTCGTGGTCGTCAGCGGCCAGCGCCAGGCGGCGCAGAGCGCGCAGACGATCAAGAAGAACGCCGATCAGGTGCTCGATTCCATCGTCGCCGACGACATCGGTAAATTCCCGGACAAGAACGTCGCCGAGATCCTCGGCCGCGTCACCGGCGTGCAGATCCTGCACAACAACGGCGAAGCCAGCAGCATCGTGATCCGCGGCCTCGGCGGCGTGACCACCTTGATCAACGGCCGCGAAATGTTCACCGCGGCCAGCCGTTCGCTGGTGATGTCCGACGTGCCGGTCTCGATGCTGCAGCGCGTGGACGTGTATAAATCGCAGGGCGCCGACATGGTCGAAGGCGGCACGTCGGGCGTCATCGACGTGCGCACCTTCCGTCCGTTCGACTTCAAGGGCGAGCAGGTCGCCATCAACGCGCGCGCCGAGCACCGCGACAAGGCCGGCAAGACCGACCCGCAGATCGGCGGCCTGTGGTCGAACCGCTGGAAGACCAGCATCGGCGACGTCGGCCTGCTGGGCGGCCTGTCGTATCAGCGCGGCCGCTATTTCGACGAGGCCGCGTGGGCCGGCCAGCCGGCCACGTACACGGCCAACGGCCAGACCGTGCAGGGCGCGGACGGCAACGGCCGCGTGATGACGACGGGCGACCGCAAGCGCCTGGCGGCGAACTTCTCGGCCCAGTGGCGCCCGAACCGCGACATGCAGTTCTATGCCGAAGGCTTCGGCACCAAGATCGACCACGATTCGCAGAGTATCTTCTTCGTCGGCGGCCTGCCGGTGTACAGCCCGGCTTCGACCATCACGACGACCACCGAGGGCGGCAAGAACTACCTGTCCAGCGTCAGCAATCCGAGCGACACGTCGCTGGTGCTGAGCTCGACCCAGGCACGGCGCGACTGGTCGAAGGGCAGCCAGCTGGCTCTCGGCGGCATCTGGGACGCGTCGTCGACGATCCGCCTGTCGTCCGAACTGGTGCGCACGGTGTCGACCTATCGCCAGGAAAACCCGATCCTCGACTCGATCTACACCGCGCCCCACGCGGTCGTCGGCGGCGTGCGTGACGGCGGCGGCTACGTCGATTATCCGGGCACGGACCTGACCGATCCGTCCAAGTGGACCATGATCGCGCTGTACGACAACCACAATCATTCGAACGGCTCGGCCAACGACTGGCGCGGCGACGTGACCTGGACGCCGGAAGATGCCAGCCTGCTGAAGGAACTGAGCGGCGGCGTGCGCTGGGCCCAGCGCGATGCGTCGTATGCGCACGAACTGAACAACTACCGTCCGGCGACGATCACCGGCCAGAACCCGGCCAGCGTCCCCGGCCTGTCGTGTGTCAGCCCGCAGCTGTACGGCAACTACGGCGTGAACCAGTACTACGCTTCGTGCTATGAATACCTGCTGAACAACACGTCCACCGTGCGCCAGGCGATCCTCGGTACGCCGAACGGCCTGCCGGACGATCCGCTGTCGTACTACACGGACCGCGAGACGACGGAAGCTATCTACGGCAAGGCCAAGATCGGCTTCGATGCCTGGAGCGTGCCGGTCGAAGGTACCGTCGGCGTGCGCGTCGTGAACACCAAGCAGAGTGTCAATGGCAACTCGCGTGCCGGTACGGGCGTGGTCACGCCGGTGTCGGTCTCGTCCAGCAACACGGATGTGCTGCCGAGCCTGAACGTGCGCGCCAACTTCCGCGACGACCTGGTCGGCCGCATCGTGGCCGGCAAGGCGATCGAACGCGCCGCGTTCGGCGACTACAACCCGGGCGTCGTGCTCGGTTCCGTCACCACCACCAACGGCAATCCGCCGGGCGGCACCGGCGGCAACCCGAACCTGAAGCCGCAGGAAGCCCGCAACCTGGATGTGGCGCTGGAGTGGTATTTCTCGAAGGACGGTTCGGTGACCGGTACGGCCTTCCAGCACGACTTCAAGAACTACATCCGCCACAAGACGACGACGGAAACGATCAACGGCCAGGCCTACCTGATGGATCGTCCGTACAACACGGACACGGCCAAGCTGTACGGCTTCGAAGGCGCTTACCAGCAGTTCTTCTCCTTCCTGCCGGGCTGGATGAGTGGCCTGGGCGTGCAGGCGAACTTCACCTTCATGAACGGCGGCATGACCGAGCCGGACGGCAGCCGCAACACGTTCCCAGGCATGTCCAAGAAGGCCTATAACCTGGTCGGCCTGTACGAGCGCGCTCCGTGGTCGGCACGCCTGGCCTACAGCTGGCGCGATTCGTTCGTGGACACGTACAACTACCGCGGCCTGGGCATGAACCTGATCGTCGAACCGATCAAGACGCTGGACGCTTCGCTCTCGTACAAGATCACGGACAGCCTGACGGCAACCCTGGACGGCAGCAACCTGCTGGACCAGGCCTACCACGACTACCACGGCACCCCGTTGCTGCCGCGTGACGTGCGTCGTTATGACCGCGTCGTCGGCTTTGCGCTGCGTTGGAAACACTGATCCAGGTTTCTGATCGATAGGCAATAATGAGGGTGCTGCCCGGGGAAACTCCGCGTAGCACCCTGTTCGTTTGGAAGGAAGTCCGCATGCATACCCAGAAACTCTCCACTCTCGAAAAAGTGGGCTTCGGCGCCGGCGACATGGCGCTCAACGTGGTGATCTCGTCGATGATGCTGATCATTACCTTCTTCTACACGGACGTCTATGGACTCAAGACGACCGACCTCGCGCTGCTGTTCGTGCTGGTCAAGTTCGTGGGCGCGTGTTCCGACCTCGTCGTCGGCCAGATGACGGATACGTTCCTGAGCCGCTGGGGCCGCTATCGTCCCTATCTGCTGTTCCTCGCCGTACCCTACGGCCTTTCCGTGTTCGCCGTCTTCAGCACGCCGGACTGGGGCTATGATGCCAAGCTCGTGTGGGCGTATTCCACGTACATCCTGATGACGCTGATGACGTCGGGCGTGGGCGTGCCGTACATTTCGCTGATCAGCGGCCTGACGAGCGATCCGCAGGAGCGCCTGTCCGCCAACGGTTATCGCCTGTTCCTCGCCAAGGTCGGCGCGTTCATGGTGACGATCGTCGTGCCGATCCTCGCGCAGCGCTGGGGCAACGGCAGCCAGGCCGCCGGCTACCAGGCGGCGATGGCCCTGATGGCCCTGCTGGGCGTCGTGCTGTTCCTGTTCACGTTCTTCACGACGACGGAGCGCGTCGTCTACAAGACCCGCCGCCAGCCGTTGCTGGAACAGATCCAGGTGCTGGCGCAGAACGACCAGTGGCTGATCCTGTGCGCCGTCTGCGTGACGGGCACCATCGGCTACGTGATCCGCGGTTCCGTCGCGATCTATTACGCCAAGTATTACCTGCACGGCGACACGGCGACGGTGTCGGCGTTCCTGTCGACGGGCGTCGCGGCCGCCATCATCGCGATGGTCGTGTCCACGTGGGTCACCAAGTTCTATTGCAAGGTCAAACTGTTCCGCTACACCCAGCTGATGGTGGCGGTGCTGTCCGTGATGATTTATTTCATGGTCAAGCCGGGCGACACGGCGCTGGCATTCTTCCTGTACTTCCTGCTGTCGCTCGTCGTCGACCTGCACGCCCCCGTGTTCTGGTCGGCGATCGCCGAGACCATCGACTACGGCCAGGTCAAGACGGGCAAGCGCGTGTCCGGCTTCGCGTTCGGCGGCATCTCGGTCGCGCAAAAGGCCGGCATGGGCATCGCGGGCGGCCTCGTGGGCCTGCTGCTGAATTATTTCCACTACCAGCCGAACCAGGAACAGGGCGCGCTGGCGCTGCACGGCATTGCGCTGATGCTGTCCGTGATTCCGGGGTTCTTCCACTTCCTGATGGGGGCGCTGATGTTCAAGTACCGCATCAGCGATGAGTATTACTCGACCGTCAAGGAAGACCTCCGCGCCAGCGCGTGAAACTTGGGCCCCCGCCCGCGCGGGGGCGACGTATCAAATGTAACCCTCGAGACGACGATGGACACCGTACTGAAACCCCTGATCGAACAACGCGCCGACCCGTACATCTACAGGCACACGGACGGCTATTACTATTTCACCGCCTCGGTCCCGCAATACGACCGCATCGAACTGCGCCGCGCGAAAACGATCGCCGAACTGGCCGCCGCGCCCACCGTCGACGCGTGGATCAAGCCGGATACCGGCCCGTACAGCGAACTGGTCTGGGCGCCGGAACTGCATTTCAACATGGGCGCGTGGTACGTCTACTTCGCCGCCGCGCCGAGCCGCGAGATCAAGGACAAGCTGTTCCAGCACCGCATGTACGCGATCCGCAATACGAACGCGAACCCGCTCGAAGGCACGTGGGAATTCATGGGCCAGGTCGACACGGGCATCGACACGTTCTGCCTGGACGCGACGACCTTCAACCACAACGGCGTGCTGTATTACCTGTGGGCGCAGAAGGACAAGGCGATCGAAGGCAATTCGAACCTGTACATCGCGAAGATGAAGACGCCGTGGCAGATCGAGGGCCAGCCGGTGCTGCTGTCGAAGCCCGAGTACGACTGGGAAATCCGCGGCTTCTGGGTCAACGAGGGCCCGTCCGTCCTACGCCGCAACGGCAAGATCTTCATCTCGTATTCCGCCAGCGCCACCGACGAGAATTACGCGATGGGCCTGCTGTGGGCGGACGAGGATGCGGACCTGCTCGATCCGGCGGCGTGGACAAAGTCGCGCGAGCCCGTGTTCCGTACATGCTACGATCACGGCATCTACGGACCCGGCCACAACAGCTTCACGTATGCTGAAGATGGCGCTACCGTCATGCTCGTCTATCATGCGCGCACCTATACCGAAATCGTCGGCGATCCGCTGTGGAATCCGGACCGCCATACTTTCGTCAAACCGCTGCGCTGGGACGAGAACGGCATGCCGGTATTCGGGCGGCCTTCCACCCTCTGAGGACATAACAACGTGCAAAACGGAATCACCCAGGCGCCGTTCGGGACCTTGCCCGACGGCAGGCAAGTCACCCAGTACACGCTCAAGAACAATAACGGCATGATCGTCAGGATCCTGGATTTCGGCGGGATCATCACCGAGATCCACGTCCCGGACCGCGACGGCGTCTTCGCCGACGTGGCACTGGGCTTCGAGACGCTTGGCCCCTATGTCAAGGACAGCCCGTATTTCGGTGCCCTGATCGGCCGCTACGGCAACCGCATCGGCAAGGGCCGCTTCACGCTCGACGGCAAGGAAGTCCAGCTGACGGTCAACAACGGCAACAACCACCTGCACGGCGGCGATCCGGGCTACGACAAGGTGCTGTGGACGGCCGTCGTCGAAGGCGCGAGCCTCGTCCTGCGCTACGACAGCCCGGACGGCGAGCAGGGCTACCCGGGCAACCTGGTGGCCACGGTCACGTACCAGCTGACGGACGACAACGAGATCGTCGTGCGCTTCCACGCCGTCACCGACCGGCCGACGCCCGTCAACCTCACGCAGCACAGCTATTTCAACCTGGCCGGCGCGGGGCAGGGCGACATCCTCGGCCACGAGATCACGATCGACGCCGATAAATTCGTGCCCATCGACGCCGGATCGATCCCGTTCGGCGAACTGGCCCCGGTGACTGGCACGCCGTTCGACTTCCGCAAGCCGCGCACGATCGGCGAGCGCATCGGCCAGCCGGACAAGCAGCTGCGCCACGGCACCGGCTACGACCACTGCTGGGTGCTGAACAAGCCCCTGGGCGAGCGCGGCCTCAAGCGCGCCGTCCACGTGATCGAACCGACGACGGGCCGCGTGCTCGAATTGTTCACGCAGGAACCGGGCGTGCAGTTCTACAGCGGTAATTTCCTGGACGGGTCGCTGGAGGGCAAGGGCCATCCGTGGATCTTCCGCAGCGGCTTCTGCATCGAGCCCGAGCACTATCCGGATTCGCCCAACCAGCCGTCGTACCCGAACACGATCCTGCGTCCGGGCGACGTGTACGAAACGGAATCGCGCTTCCGCTTTTCCGTGGCGCCGTAATCGAGGAGGCTTCGCATGATGGAACTGGTGGTGGATGGCCGGCATGTGCTGGGCGAGGGAATCATCTGGGACGACCGCGGCGCACGCCTGCTGTGGACCGACATCGAACGCAGCGAGCTGTGGTCGCACGCACCCGCGACGGGCGCGCTGCAGCGCTGGCCGCTGCCGGAGCGTCTCTGTTCGATGGCGCTGACGGAAGTCGACGGCTGCCTGCTGCTGGGCCTCGCGTCCGGCCTCGCGTTCTTCGACCTCGCCAGCGGTGAGCTCGACCGCATCTGCGACGTCGAGGCCGACCTGCCCACCACCCGCCTGAACGACGGCCGCACCGACCGCCAGGGCCGCTTCGTGTTCGGCATGTTCAACCAGGCCGAGAACCCCAAGGACGCCATTGGCGGCTTCTACCGCCTGAACCACGACCTCACGCTGGAGCGCCTGCCGCTGGGCAATGTCGCCATCGCCAACAGCATCTGCTTCAGCCCGGACGGCCGCACCATGTATTACGCGGACTCCGGCACGCGCGAGATCCGCTGCTGCGATTACGATCCCGTCACGGGCGCCATCGCCAATCTGCGCCAGTTCGTGCCGGCCGACGCCGCCCCCGGCGACCCGGACGGTTCGACGATCGATGCCGACGGCTATCTGTGGGGCACGCGCTGGGGTGCCGGCCAGGTCGTGCGTTTCGCGCCGGACGGCAGCGTCGACCGGATATTGACCTTGCCCGCGCCGCAGCCGACCTGCCCGGCATTCGGCGGCGCCGGGCTGGACGTTTTATATGTCACTTCGGCAACGGTCGGGTTACGCGCCGGCCAGCTGGCGGATGCCCCGAAGTCCGGCGGCGTGTTCGCGCAGACCCTGCCGGTACGCGGTTTGACGGAGGTCCGGTTCGCTGGTCGACGCTGATAGCGATAACAGCGATGCCGATATCGATATCGATTGCTGTTAAAAATTGATTGGAAAGTTATCTGATCGGCCTTTAGACTTCCTTCATCGCTGAGCTGGACGACGACATGAGTCGCTCAGCACTACAAAAACGACGGAGGAAGAGCATGTCCGAGACAAAAAAGAAGCCCACCCTGCGTTCTGCAGCGTGGTTCGGTACCCAGGACAAGAACGGCTTCATGTATCGGAGCTGGATGAAGAACCAGGGCATTCCCGATCATGAATTCCAGGGCAAGCCGATCATCGGCATCTGCAACACCTGGTCCGAACTCACGCCCTGCAACGCCCATTTCCGCAAGCTGGCCGAGCACGTCAAGCGCGGCATCCTGGAGGCGGGCGGTTTTCCGGTCGAATTCCCGGTGTTCTCGAACGGCGAATCGAACCTGCGTCCGACCGCCATGCTGACCCGTAACCTGGCCAGCATGGACGTCGAAGAATCCATCCGCGGCAATCCGATGGACGGCGTCGTCCTGCTGGTCGGCTGCGACAAGACCACGCCGGCCCTGCTGATGGGCGCGGCCAGCGTCGACCTGCCGACCATCGTCGTCACCGGCGGCCCGATGTTGAACGGCAAGCTGAACGGCAAGGACATCGGCTCCGGCACCGCCGTCTGGAAATTGCACGAGCAGGCCAAGGGCGGCCAGATCTCGATGCACGACTTCCTCGCCGCCGAAGCGGGTCACGCGCGTTCGGCCGGCACCTGCAACACGATGGGCACCGCGTCGACGATGGCCTGCATGGCCGAATCGCTGGGCACGTCGCTGCCGCACAATGCCGCGATCCCCGCCGTCGACGCGCGCCGCTACGTGCTGGCGCACATGTCCGGCATCCGCATCGTCGAGATGGTCAATGAAGACCTGAAGCTGTCGAAGATCCTCAAGCGCGAGAACTTCGAAAACGCGATCCGCGTGAACGCCGCGATCGGCGGTTCGACCAACGCCGTGATCCACCTGAAGGCGATCGCCGGCCGCGTCGGCGTGCCGCTGGAACTGGAAGACTGGACCGCGGTCGGCAAGGGCACCCCGACGATTGTCGACCTGCAGCCGTCCGGCCGCTTCCTGATGGAAGAGTTTTATTACGCCGGCGGCCTGCCGGGCGTGATCCGCCGCCTGGGCGAACACAACCTGCTGCCGCACAAGGACGCGCTGACCGTCAACGGCAAGACGCTGTGGGAAAACAACCAGGAAGCGCCGATCTACAACGATGAAGTGATCCGCAAGATCGACAACCCGCTGATCGACGACGGCGGCATCTGCATCCTGCGCGGCAACCTGTCGCCGCGCGGCGCCGTGCTGAAGCCGTCGGCCGCGTCGCCTCACCTGATGCAGCACCGCGGCAAGGCGGTCGTGTTCGAAGACTTCGACCACTACAAGCAGCGCATCAACGATCCGGACCTGGACGTCGACGAGAACTCGATCCTGGTGATGAAGAACTGCGGTCCGAAGGGCTACCCGGGCATGGCCGAAGTGGGCAACATGGGCCTGCCGCCGAAGCTGCTGGCGAAGGGCATCACCGACATGGTGCGCATCTCGGACGCGCGCATGAGCGGCACCGCCTACGGCACCGTCGTGCTGCACGTGGCGCCGGAAGCGATGGCCGGCGGCCCGCTGGGCATCGTCAAGGACGGCGACTTCATCGAACTCGATTGCAAGGGCGGCCGCCTGCACCTGGACGTGTCGGACGACGAGATCCAGGCCCGCCTGGCGGACCGCGCCGAGAGCCAGAAGGAGCCGCCGCGCACCGGTTACGCGGGCCTGTACCTGGACCACGTGCTGCAGGCCGACGAAGGCTGCGATTTCGACTTCCTCGTCGGTTGCCGCGGCTCGGCCGTGCCCAAGCATTCCCATTAATGTCGGCATTCGCGTGGACACGGGACGCCCGCCCTGCGTTGGGTGGGCACCCCTTGCCCACGCGTTTGACCATATGAACACCCGCGCATCGCGCCTCGGAGACATCTGACCATGCTGCTCATCCAATACAAATCCGCCACCGGCGACCGCCGCGTCGGCATCCTGAACGGCGACGTCGTCACCGCGATCACCGGCTACGGCTCGACGCTGGAGCTGGCGCAAGCCGCCATCGCCCAGGGCCAGGGCCTCGCCGCGCTGGCCGCCGCCTCCGCCACCGGCGTCAACGAATCCTACGAAGCGATCGCCAGCGAAGGCCGCTTGCTGGCGCCGCTCGACCACCCGGATGCGGCCCACTGCTACGTCACCGGCACGGGCCTCACGCACCTGGGCAGCGCCGACGCGCGCGACGCCATGCACAAGAAGATCGGCGGCGACGTCGAATCCCTGTCCGACTCCATGAAGATGTTCCGCATGGGCGTCGAAGGCGGCAGGCCGGAAGCGGGCAAGGCCGGCGTGCAGCCGGAATGGTTTTATAAAGGCGACGGCTCGATCGTGCGCGCCGGCGGCCAGGACATGGAGATGCCGGACTTTTCGCTGGACGGCGGCGAGGAACCGGAGATCGCCGGCCTGTACGTGATCGGCAACGACGGCCAGCCGTACCGCGTCGGTTACGCACTGGGCAACGAATTCTCGGACCACGTGACGGAACGCCAGAACTACCTGTACCTCGCGCACTCCAAGCTGCGCAACTGCGGCGTCGGTCCGGCGCTGCTCGTCGGCGAACTGCCGGCGCACGTGCAGGGCGTCTCGCGCATCCGCGCGGCGGACGGCTCCGTGCGTTGGGAAAAGGCCTTCGTGTCGGGCGAACAGAACATGTCGCACACGATCGGCAACCTGGAATACCACCACTTCAAGTACGGCCTGTTCAACCGCCCGGGCGACGTGCACATCCACTTCTTCGGCACCGCCACGCTGAGCTTCGCGGACAGCGTGAACGTGCAGGCCGGCGAAACGTTCGAGATCGAATCGCCGCAATTCGGCCCGGCCCTGCGCAACAAGCTGGCTGTCCATCCGACTCAATTTGCGAAAGTGAAGACCTTATGACCGACGTGACCACCGCACAAATCACGGGCGAAGCCCTCATCGGCGGCGTCGCCCGGCGCGGCGCCGGCGGCTCGTTCAAGGCGTGGAACCCGTCCGCGCGCGAGCACCTGGAACCCGCTTTCCACATGGTCGACATCGCCCAGATCGACGAGGCCTGCAGCCTGGCCGGCAAGGCGTTCGACGTCTTCCGCAACACGACCGACGAAGCGCGCGCCGCGTTCCTCGATACCGTCGCCGACCAGATCATGGCCCTCGGCGATGCGCTGGTCGAGCGCGCGATGCTCGAGACCGGCCTGCCGCGCGGCCGCATCGAGGGCGAGCGCGCCCGTACCTGCAACCAGCTGAAACTGTTCGGCACCCTGCTGCGCGAAGGCTCGTGGCAGGACCCGCGCATCGACCCGGCGCTGCCGCAGCGCACGCCGCCGCGTCCGGACCTGCGCAGCCGCCTGATCGGCGTCGGTCCCGTCGCCGTGTTCGCCGCATCGAACTTCCCGCTCGCGTTCTCCGTCGCCGGCGGCGACACCGCGTCCGCCTTCGCGGCCGGCTGCCCCGTCGTCCTGAAGGCCCACTCGGCCCACCCCGGCACGTCGGAACTCGTGGCGCGCGCCGTCGCCCGCGCCGTCGAACTGTGCGGCCTGCCGGCCGGCACGTTCGCGCTGCTGACCGGCACCGGCAACGGCATCGGCCAGGCGCTCGTCGCGCATCCGGCCATCCAGGCCGTCGGCTTCACCGGTTCGCGTTCCGGCGGCACCGCGCTGATGGCCGTCGCCGCGGGGCGCCAGCAGCCGATCCCGGTCTATGCCGAGATGAGCAGCATCAATCCGGTGTTCCTGCTGCCCGTCGCGCTGGAACAGCACGCCGAGCGCATCGGCCGCGAATTCGCCGCCTCGCTCACGCTGGGTGTCGGCCAGTTCTGCACCAACCCCGGCCTCGTGCTGGCGATCGACGGTCCGGGCCTGTCCACGTTCTGCGCCGCCGCCACGGCAGCGCTGAACGACACCCAGCCGGCTACCATGCTGTCGGCCGGTATCGCATCGAGCTTCCGCCGCGGCGTCGCCGCGCTGGGCAGCAACGAAGCGGTGAGCACGCTGCTGCGCCTCGAGCACGAAGACAACCAGGGCCACGCCGCGCTGTTCCGCGTCGAAGCGGACGCGTTCCTGGCCCGCAAGGAGCTGCACGAAGAAGTGTTCGGCCCGGCCTCGCTGCTGGTCGTGTGCAAGGACGTCGAGCAGATGCGCGCCATCGTCGAGCACCTGGAAGGCCAGCTGACCGCCGCGATCCACCTGGAAGAGGGCGATATCGAGGCGGCGCAGGTGCTGCTGCCGACGCTGGAGCGCAAGGTCGGCCGCATCCTGGCCAATGGCTTCGGCACCGGCGTGGAAGTGGCGCACGCGATGGTGCACGGCGGTCCGTTCCCGGCCACGGCCGACGGCCGCAGCACGTCGGTGGGCACGGGCGCGATCTTCCGCTTCCTGCGCCCCGTGGCGTACCAGAACCTGCCGCAGGCGCTGCTGCCGGCGGTGCTGCGCGACGAAAACCCGCGCGGCATCTGGCGCCGCCGCGACGGCGCGCTGGGCAAGGACTGACACGCCAACACGCCGCGAACGTCACGCGAGCGGCGACAGTAGGGTGGGCACCACGTGCCCACGCGTTACGCTTAGAATAAGATGAGGAGACGACGATGGGGACTTTAGCCAAGTACGGCAGCCTGGACGGCAAGCGGGTATTCGTGACGGGCGGCGGCAGCGGGATCGGCGAAGCGATCGTGGCTGCGCTGGTGGAACAGGGCGCGCTGGTGGGCTTTGTCGACATCATGCGCGACGCCAGCGAGGCGCTGGTCCAGCGGCTGGCGCAGGCCGGCCACAAGGCGCCGATCTACCGCTACTGCGACATCACCGACATCGCCAGCCTGCAGGCCGTGATGGCCGAGATGGCCGCCAAGCTGGGCGACTTCGACGTCATCGTCAACAACGCCGCCAACGACCAGCGCCACCAGATCGGCGAGGTCTCGGTCGAGTACTGGGATGAGCGCATCGCCATCAACCAGCGTCCGATGTTCTTCACCGTGCAGGCCGCGCTGGAAGGCATGAAGCGCCGCGGCGGCGGTTCGGTCATCAACTTCAGTTCGATGTCATGGCATGCCAAGAACCCGAACTACCCGATCTACGCGACGACGAAGGCGTCCGTCATCGGCCTCACGCGCTGCCTGGCGCGCGACCTGGGCAAGTTCAACGTCCGCGTCAACACGGTCACGCCGGGCTGGGTGATGACCCAGCGCCAGATTGACCTGTGGCTGGACGAAGCGGGCGAAGCCGAGATCGCGCGTTCGCAATGCCTGCCGGGCAAGCTGATGCCCGAGGATATCGCCGCGATGGTGCTGTTCCTGTCCGCCGACGACAGCAAGATGTGCACGGGGCAGGAATTCATCGTGGATGCCGGCTGGGTGTGACGCGCCTGCCGCGTTTTTCCCGCTAGCCCGAACACCGTCGTTCCCGCGGAGGCGGGAACCCAAGCATTGTCGCAGGATTCGCACAACTTGGACCCCGCCCGCGCGGGGACGACGGATCGAAGGATATCTGCCGCACACGCGGCATTTGCCATTCTGCTCGTCATTAACACAACCACCCAACGACCAAAACAAACGGAGACCACATGAAGGCATTCCAACCCACCGTCCTCGCCCTCGCGCTCGGCCTTGCCGGCGCATTCTGCGCAAGCGCCGCATTCGCACAAGTCAACGTCACCGTCGACGCGGCCAAGCCGGGCGCGGTGATCGACAAGGACGTCTACGGCCAGTTCGCCGAACACCTCGGCACTGGCATCTACGGCGGCCTGTGGGTCGGTCCGGATTCGAAGATCCCGAATACGCGCGGCTGGCGCAACGACGTGGTCGGCGCCCTGAAAGCCATGCACGTGCCGCTGGTGCGCTGGCCGGGCGGCTGCTTCGCCGACGAGTACCACTGGCGCGAAGGCATCGGCCCGCGCAGCAAGCGTCCGGTGAAGGTCAACACGAACTGGGGCGGCGTGCCGGAATCGAACGCGGTGGGTACGCATGAATTCTTCGACCTCGTCGAGATGCTGGGCGCGGACGCCTACGTCAACGGCAACCTGGGCACCGGCACCCCGCAGGAAGCGGCCGAGTGGATCGAGTACATGACGTCGGAAGGCAAGTCGTCGCTGGCCGAACTGCGCGCGAAGAACGGCCACCCGGCGCCGTTCAAGGTGGCCTATTTCGCCATCGGCAACGAGTCGTGGGGCTGCGGCGGCAATATGCGTCCGGAGTACTACGCCGACCTGTACCGCCAGTGGAACACCTTCCTGAAGGCGCCGCAGCACCTGCGTCCGAAGATGATCGCCAGCGGCGGCACCGCCGACGACACCACCTGGACCGACATCCTCTCGCGCGACCTGAAAGGCCGCACGGACGGCATCAGCTTCCACTACTACACGCTGCCGACCGGCGACTGGCACCACAAGGGCGCCGCCACCGGCTTCCCGGAATCGGAATGGTTCTCGACCATGAGCCAGACCCTGCGCATGGAAGACTTCGTGCGCAAGAACGTGGCCATCCTCGACAAGAACGACCCGGAGAAGAAGATCGGCTTCGACGTGGACGAGTGGGGCACCTGGTACGACGTCGAGAAGGGCACCAACCCGGGCTTCCTGTTCCAGCGGAATACGATCCGCGACGCCGTCGTGGCCGCGCTCAACTTCAACATCTTCCATGCCCACGCCGACCGCGTGCGCATGACGAACATCGCGCAGATGGTCAACGTGCTGCAGGCCATGATCATCACCGACAACGACAAGATGCTGCTGACGCCGACGTACTACGCATTCAAGATGTACGTGCCGTTCCAGGACGCGACCTCGCTGCCGGTCACGCTGTCGAACAACACGACCTACGGCTCGAACGGCCAGGGCGTGCCGGGCATCAGCGCCTCCGCGGCCAAGGCCAAGGACGGCAAGACCTATGTCGCGCTGGTCAACACCAACCCGCACGACGCCACCGACGTCGTCCTGAACGTGGCCGGCCAGAACGTCGGCGCCGTGCGCGGCCAGCTGCTGACCGCCGATTCGATGGACGCCCACAACACCTTCGAGCACAAGGACGCCGTCAAGCCGGTGCCGTTCAGCGCCAACGCCAGCGGCGGCAAGCTGACGATCAAGGTGCCGGCCAAGTCGGTGCTGGTCGTGGCTGTCGAAGGCTGATCGATGGCGCACGCATTGACTCCGCGTGCGCTGGCCGTGGCGGCCGCACTCGTCCTCGCCGGATGCGGCGGGGGCGGGGGCGGCGGCGGCGCTGCCGCGCCGGTGACCGCGCCGGTCGCCGCCACGCCGTCGACGCCAGCCACGACGCCAGCCCCGACCACGACCGACACGCCGGCCCAGGCCGCGATCACGTTCGCCAACGTGTCCGTGCACGACCCGGCCGTCATCAAGGTGGGCGACACGTGGTACGCGTTCGGCTCGCACCTGGCGGCCGCCAAGACGACGGACCTGATGAACTGGACGAAGATCGCCGACGGCGTCACCGACAGCAACCCGCTGTTCGCGAAGGTGACGACGGCGCTGGCCGACACGTTCGCATGGGCCCAGGTCACGGACCTGTGGGCGCCGGATGTCATCCAGCTGGGTGACGGCAAGTTCTACATGTACTACGATGCCTGCAAGGGCGATTCGCCGCGCTCCGCGCTGGGCGTGGCCGTCGCCGACAAGATCGAAGGCCCGTACGTCAACAAGGCGGTGTTCCTCAAGTCCGGCATGTGGGGCGAGGTCAGTCCCGACGGCACCGTCTACGACGCGCTGAAGCATCCGAACGTCGTGGACCCGAACACGTTCCGCGACGCGGCCGGCAAGCTGTGGATGATCTACGGTTCCTACTCGGGCGGCATCTTCATCATGGCGATGGACCCCGCCACCGGCCTGCCGGTCGCGGGCCAGGGCTACGGCAAGCACCTCATGGGCGGCAATCATGCGCGCATCGAGGGCGCCTACGTGATGTACAGCCCGCAGACGAAGTACTACTACCTGTTCACGTCGTTCGGCGGACTCGATGCGAACGGCGGCTACAACATGCGCGTGGCGCGCGCGACCAACCCGGACGGTCCGTACCTCGACGCCACCGGCAAGGACATGGCCGATGTGAAGGCCGATTCGACCAAGCCCCTGTTCGACGACGTCAGCATCGCGCCGTACGGCCAGAAGCTGGTCGGCAACTACCAGTTCGCGCTGGCGAGCGGGGAGACCGGAACGCCGGTCGGCTACGTCTCGCCCGGCCACAACTCGGCGCGCTACGAAGCGGCGACGAACCAGTACTTCCTGATCTTCCACACCCGCTTCCCGGGCCAGGGCGAATACCACGAAGTGCGCGTGCACGAGATGTTCATCAACGACGACGGTTGGCCGGTGGCGGCGCCGCTGCGCTACGTGCCGCTGTCGAAGAGCGCGACGACGGTCTCCCCGACCGTCACCAGCGCGGACACGGCCGGCGCGTACAAGATGGTCAACCACGGCAAGGACATCTCGGCCACGGTCAAGCCGTCGGTCGCGATCCGGCTCGACGCCAACGGCACGGTGACCGGCGCAGGATCGGGCAACACCGGCGGCACCTGGACGCACAAGGGCAACAACAACGTCGCGATCGTGATCGACGGCGTCACGTACAGCGGCGTGCTGTCGCGCCAGTGGAACCCGAACGCGAACGCCTTCGCGGTGACGTTCACGGCGCAGTCGAAGGCCGGCGTGTCGCTGTGGGGCATCCGCACCGGCTCGTAATCGAAAGGATGAAGCATGCGTAAAGCGACGAAAATCGCGGCCGCACTCGGCGCCGGCGTGGTGGCGCTGGCCGCCGCGCTGACGGCGCAGGCGTCCCAGGTCGGCGTGCACGACCCGGTGATGGCCAGGGACGGCAACACGTACTACCTGTACAGCACGGGCCCCGGCATCACGTTCTATTCGTCGTCCGACATGCTGCACTGGAAGCCGGAAGGCCGCGTGTTCGCGGGCGCGCCGACGTGGGCGAAACGTGCGGCGCCGACGTTCAACGACCATATCTGGGCCCCGGACATCCACAAGCACAACGGCCGTTGGCTGCTGTACTACTCGGTGTCCGGCTTCGGCAAGAACACGTCGGGCATCGGCGTGACGACCAATGCCACGCTCGACCCGCGCGCGCCGGACTACCGCTGGGACGACCAGGGCATGGTCGTGCAGTCGGTGCCGGGCCGCGACATGTGGAATGCCATCGACCCGAACGTCGTCGAGGACGACAAGGGGCAGGGCTGGATGACCTTCGGTTCGTTCTGGGGCGGCATCAAGCTCGTGAAACTGGACGACAGCTGGACGAAGGTCGCCGAGCCGCAGGAATGGCATACGATCGCGCGTCGCGAGCGGCCCGCGTTCACGCCGGACGAGCAGGCGGCGCCGGCCGAGATCGAAGGGCCGTTCATCTTCAAGAAGAACGGCTATTATTACCTGTTCGTGTCGTGGGGCCTGTGCTGCCAGGGGCCGAAGAGCACCTACCACGTCGTGGTCGGCCGCGCGCGCGACGTCGCCGGACCGTACCTCGACCGCCAGGGCAAGGACATGGCGCAGGGCGGCGGCTCGCTCGTGATCCAGGGCGACAAGGACTGGAAGGCGCTGGGCCACAACAGCGCCTACACCTTCGACGGCAAGGATTATCTCGTGCTGCACGCGTACGAGACGGCGGATCACTACAGGCAGAAGCTGAAGGTGATGGACATCCGCTGGGACAAGGACGGCTGGCCGACGGTCGATCCGAAAGACCTCAACAAATACGTGAGCGAAGAAGTCAAATGAAGCTTACCCGCATCGCCGCACTGCTCCTCGCCCTGGGCGCCACGACATCCCAAGCCGCCGACCTGTTCCCGCTGCAGGACGTGCGCCTGGGCGCGAGCCCCTTCCTCGACGCCCAGGCCACGGACCTGAACTACCTGATGGCCATGGAGCCGGACCGCCTGCTGGCGCCGTTCCTGCGCGAAGCGGGCCTCACGCCCAAGCAGCCCAGCTACGGCAACTGGGAATCGTCCGGCCTGGACGGCCACATGGGCGGCCACTACCTGTCGGCGCTGGCGCTGATGTACGCGTCGACCGGCGATGCGGAGGTCAAGCGGCGCCTGGATTACTTCGTCGCGGAGCTGAAGCGCGCGCAGGCGGCCAACGGCGACGGCTACCTGGGCGGCATCCCGGGCGGCCGCGCCGCGTGGCGCGACGTCGCCGCGGGCAAGCTCCATGCCGATAACTTTTCCGTCAACGGCAAATGGGTCCCGTGGTACAACCTGCACAAGATCTTCGCCGGCCTGCGCGACGCGTACCGCTACGCCGGCAACGAGGATGCGAAGGCGATGCTGGTCGCCCTGTCCGACTGGGCCCTGCGGTTGACCGGCCATCTCACGGACGAGCAGATGCAGCAGATGCTCAGGGCCGAGCAGGGCGGCATGAACGAGGTGCTGGCCGACGTCGCCCAGATGACCGGCGACAGCAAATACATGGACCTGGCGCTGCGCTTCTCGCACCAGGCGCTCCTGCAGCCGCTGGAAAAGCACGAGGACAAGCTCACGGGCCTGCACGCCAACACGCAGATCCCCAAGGTCATCGGCTTCAAGCGCATCGGCGACCTCACGGGCCGCAAGGACATGGCGGACGCCGCCGCGTTCTTCTGGGAGACCGTCGTCGACCACCGCACCGTGGCCATCGGCGGCAACAGCGTCAAGGAGCACTTCCATGACGACAAGGACTTCAGCCCGATGATCGAGGAGGTCGAGGGGCCGGAGACCTGCAACACCTACAACATGCTGAAGCTGACCGAGATGCTGTTCGCGACCTCGGACAACGCCGGCTATGCGGACTACTACGAGCGCGCGCTGTACAACCACATCCTCGCGTCGGAGCGTCCGGGCACGGGCGGCTTCGTCTACTTCACGCCGATGCGTCCGAACCACTACCGCGTGTATTCGCAGGTGGACAAGGCCATGTGGTGCTGCGTGGGCTCCGGCATCGAGAGCCACGCGAAGTACGGCGAATTCATCTACGCGCACGAAGAGAAGGGCGGCAACGCGGCGCTGTTCGTGAACCTGTTCATCCCGTCGACGCTGAACTGGCGCGAGAAGAACGTGCGCATCACGCAGGCGAACGACTTCCCGGACCAGGCCAGCACGCGCATCACCGTCGACGGCGATGCGAAGTTCGCGCTGAAGATCCGCTATCCGGCCTGGGTCGCGCCGGGCAAGCTCGCGGTGAAGGTGAACGGCAAGCGCGTGAAAGTCGATGCGCAGCCGGGCAGCTACGTGAACATCGAGCGCGCGTGGAAGACGGGCGACCGCGTCGACGTCAGCTTGCCGATGGCGATGCATCTCGAGCAGATGCCGGACAAGTCGAATTACTACGCGGTGCTGTACGGCCCCGTCGTGCTGGCCGCGAAGACGAACCCGTTCCCGACGGAGCACCTGGACTTCTTCGCGGACGATTCGCGCATGGGCCACATCCCGTCGGGCCAGGTCTGCCCGCTGGAGGCCGCGCCGACCTTCGTCGCGGACAGCCGCGATTTCACGCGCCGCTTCAAACCGGTGAAAGGCAAGCCGCTGACGTTCACGGCGCCGGGCGTCGTGCAGGGCGGGGCGGGATCGTCGACCGAGTTCATTCCCTTCTTCCGCCTGCACGACTCGCGCTACATGATCTACTGGCAGCAGAGCACCCCGGGCGAGTACGCGCGCATGAAGCTGGACGACGCCGCCAAGGAATCCGAGCGGCTGGCACTGGACGCGCAGACCGTCGACCAGGTGGCGCCGGGCGAGCAGCAGCCGGAATCGGACCACGGCTTCAAGGGCGAGGGCGCGGATGCGGGCCTCAACAACGGCCGCCACTGGCGCCATGCGAGCAAGTGGTTCAGCTACCAGTTGAACGATCCGAAGCACGAGGCGAAGCTGCTGCGCCTCACGTTCGCGCGCGCCGACGCGGGCCGCAAGTTCGACATCGTCGTCGACGGCCAGCGCATCGCCGAAGTCGAACTGGCGGCCGGCGAGGCGCAGGAATTCTATACGCGCGACTTCGCATTGCCGCCCGCGCTCGTGCAGGGCGCGAACGGCAAGCTGGAAGTGAAATTCGTCGCGAAGGAAGGGTCGATGGCGGGTGGCCTGTATGGACTGCGATTATTACGTTGACCTAAAAACCGTCATTCCCGCGAAGGCGGGAACCCAACTGTTGCACGCCTTGTGTTGACGCGTGCAACTTGGGTCCCCGCCTGCGCGGGGACGACGTTTTTACGTCGCGTATCGAATGACACGACGCCTGCGCGGTGCCCGCGCCCGCGCGTCCGGGCATGGCCGTGATCCCGAAATGGATATGGATTCCGCCAAAATTACGTTGACCTAAAAACCGTCATTCCCGCGCAGGCGGGAACCCAAGTGTTGCACGCCTTGTGTTGACGCGTGCAACTTGGGTCCCCGCCTGCGCGGGGACGACGTTTTTACGTCGCGTATCGAATGACACGACGCCTGCGCGGTGCCCGCGCCCGCGCCCGCGCCCGCGCGTCCGGGCATGGCCGTGATCCCGAAATGGATATGGATTCCGCCAAAATTACGTTGACTTAAAAACCGTCATTCCCGCGCAGGCGGGAACCCAAGTGCTGCACGCCTTGTGTTGACGCGTGCAACTTGGGTCCCCGCCTGCGCGGGGACGACGTTTTTACGCCGCGTATCGAATGACACGACGCCTGCGCGGTGCCCGCGCCCGCGCCCGCGCGTCCGGGCATGGCCGTGATCCCGAAATGGATATGGATTCCGCCAAAATTACGTTGACCTAAAAACCGTCATTCCCGCGCAGGCGGGAACCCAAGTGCTGCACGCCTTGTGTTGACGCGTGCAACTTGGGTCCCCGCCTGCGCGGGGACGACGTTTTTACGCCGCGTATCGAATGACGCGACGCCCTGCGCCGTGCCCATGCCCGTGTCCTGCGCCGTGCCGCGCCCGCGCCCGCGCGTTCGGGCATGCGGCCGGGATACCGAAATGGATATGGATTCCGTCAAAAAAATGATTGGATGAATATGTCACTTCTGTCATAGTATCCATGCACAACAATTCCGGAGACAAAGTGATGACCGTCACCCGTAGAACCCTCCTGGGCGTTGCCGCCGCTGTCGCGTGCGCAACCGCCATCCCGGCATTTGCCGCCAAACCCCTCACGATCGGCTTCTCGCAGGTCGGCGCCGAAAGCGAGTGGCGCACGGCGAATACCGCCTCGATCAAGGACGCCGCCAAGAAGGCCGGCGTCACCCTCAAGTTCGCCGACGCCCAGCAGCAACAGCAGAACCAGGTCAAGGCCATCCGTTCCTTCATCGCCCAGCGTGTCAACGTGATTGCGTTCTCGCCGGTCGTGGAGACCGGTTGGGAGACCGTGCTGCGCGAAGCGAAGAACGCGAAGATCCCCGTGATCCTGACCGACCGCGCCGTGAAGGTCAGCGACCCGTCGCTGTACGTCAGCTTCATCGGTTCCGACTTCGTGGAAGAGGGCCGCCGCGCCGGACGCTGGCTGCTCGACTATGACAAGAAGATCGGCGGCAAGCCGCTCAACATCGTCGAGCTGCAGGGCACGACCGGTGCCGCGCCGGCGCTGGACCGCAAGGCCGGTTTCGCCGAAGTCATCGCGGCGAATCCGAAGCTGAAGATCATCCGTTCGCAGACGGGCGATTTCACCCGCGCCAAGGGCAAGGAAGTGATGGAAGCCTTCCTGAAGTCCGAAGGCAAGAACATCAACGTGCTGTACGCGCACAACGACGACATGGCCATCGGCGCGATCCAGGCGATCGAGGAAGCCGGCCTGAAGCCTGGCAAGGACATCATCATCATTTCGATCGACGGTGTGAAAGGCGCGTTCGAGGCGATGAAGGCCGGGAAGCTGAACGTGACGGTCGAGTGCAATCCGCTGCTCGGACCGACCCTGATCCAGACGGCGCAGGACGTCGTGGCCGGCAAGCCGGTCCCGAAACGCATCGTCGTGAACGAGGGCGTGTTCCCGGCTGAGGTGGCGGCGAAGGAACTCCCGAACCGTAAGTATTGAGTCGATGATGGTCGATTCGAAGCAGCCGGTGTTGGAAGTCACCGGCATCCACAAGGCTTTTCCCGGGGTGAAGGCGCTGTCCGAAGCAGGATTGCGCCTGTTCCCCGGCGAAGTTCATACGCTGATGGGCCAGAACGGCGCGGGCAAGTCCACGCTGATCAAGGTCCTCACCGGCGTCTATCAACCGGACGCCGGCAGCATCGTGCTGAATGGCCGGGCGATCCAGCCGCGCTCCACGCAGGATGCGCAGAACCTCGGCGTCAGCACCGTCTACCAGGAAGTCAATCTGTGCCCGAATCTGTCGGTCGCGGAAAACATCTTCATCGGGCGCTATCCGCGCCGCTTCGGCATGGTCGACTGGCGCAGCATGCGCACGCAGGCGGCCGCGCTGCTGGCCCGCCTCGAGATCCACGTCGACGTCAGCCGCCCGCTGGCGGATTATCCGCTCGCGATCCAGCAGATGGTCGCCATCGCGCGGGCGCTGAACACGGATTCGCGCGTGCTGATCCTCGACGAACCCACGTCCAGCCTGGACGAGGCGGAAGTGCAGATGCTGTTCTCGGTGCTGCGCCGCCTGCGCGAAGAGGGCATGGCGATCCTGTTCGTCACCCACTTCCTCGACCAGACGTATGCGATCTCGGACCGCATCACGGTGATGCGCAACGGCGAGCGCGAAGGCGAGTATGCGTGCGCCGATCTGTCGCGCCTGGCCCTCGTCAACAAGATGATCGGCGCGCCCGCCGACGCCGAACATGCGGCGGATGCCGCGCTGCAGGGCGAGGTGCCCGAACCCGGCGACGTCTTCCTGCGCGCACGCGGCATCGCGCGCAAGGGCGTGCTGTCGCCGGTCGACCTGGAACTGCGCCGCGGCGAGCTGCTGGGCCTTGCCGGCCTGCTGGGCTCCGGCCGCACCGAAACCGCGCGCCTGCTGTTCGGCGCCGACAAGGCGGACGGCGGCAGCATCGACATCGACGGCAAGCAGGTGAGTTTCGCGAACCCGCGCGACGCGATTCGCGAGGGCATCGGCTTCTGTTCGGAAGACCGCAAGCACGAAGGCGCGATCCTCGCGCTGTCCGTGCGCGAAAACCTGATCCTCGCGCTGCAGGCGCGCCAGGGCATCTTCCGCGCCATTCCCTTCAAGCGCCAGCAGCAGCTGGCGCTGGACTACGTCAAGTGGCTGGGGATCAAGACGGCCAGCATCGAGACGCCGATCGGCACGCTCTCCGGCGGCAACCAGCAGAAGGTCTTGCTGGCGCGCTGGCTCGCGACCGATCCGCGCCTGATGATTCTCGACGAACCGACGCGCGGCATCGACGTGCGCGCCAAGCAGGAAATCATGGATTACGTCAGTAACCTGTGCCGCAAGGGCATGTCCATTCTCTTCATCTCGTCCGAACTGCCGGAAGTGCTGCGCGTGTCGGACCGCATGGTCGTCATGCGCGACCGCAAGGCGTGCGGCGAGTACCGGCGCGGCGATCTCGACGAGACGTCCGTGCTGCACGTGATCGCGGGGGAGACGGCATGAGCACCACCGGCGCCACCGTCAAACCGGCCGCGCGGGCGGGGGCATCGCGCACCGCCTGGCTGCTGCATCCGCTCGTGCGTCCGATCGGCGCGCTCGTCGCGCTGCTGCTCGTCGACGCGTTCCTCGTGCCCGGCTTCTTCCACCTCGAAGTCAAGGAAGGGCACCTGTACGGCGCGATCATCGACATCCTCAACCGCGCCGCGCCGCTGATGCTGGCGGCGCTCGGCATGACGCTTGTCATCGCCACGCGTGGTATCGATATCTCCGTCGGCGCCGTCGTCGCGATGTCCGGCACCGTGTCGGCGATGCTCATCGGCGGCAGCACGCCCGAAACGCCGATGGCCCTCGCGCTGGCGGCGGCGCTCGGCGTCGCGCTGCTGTGCGGGCTGTGGAACGGCGTGCTCGTCGCCGGGATCAAGCTGCAGCCCATCGTCGCGACCCTGATCCTGATGGTCGCGGGGCGCGGTCTCGCGCAGCTGCTGACGGACGGCCAGATCGTCACCGTGTATTACCAGCCGTTCTTCTTCCTGGGCAGCGGCTACCTGGCCGGCCTGCCGTTCTCGCTGTTCGTCGTGGCCGCGGTGTTCGCGGCGACGCTGCTGCTGGTGAAGAAGACGGCCCTCGGCCTGTTCATCCAGGCCGTCGGCATCAATCCGGTGGCGGCGCGCCTCGCGGGCCTGCGCACCGCGACGCTCATCACGTTCGTGTACGTGTTCTGCAGCGCCTGCGCGGGCCTGGCCGGCATGCTGATCACGTCGAACATCAAGAGCGCGGACGCCAACAATGCGGGCCTGCTGCTGGAGCTGGATGCGATCCTCGCCGTCACGCTGGGCGGCACTTCGCTGGCCGGCGGCAAATTCAGCCTGGTGGGCAGCGTGATCGGCGCGCTGATCATCCAGACGCTCACCTCCACCATCTACTCGCTGGGCGTGCCGCCCGAAGTGAACATGGTCGTCAAATCCATCGTCGTCTTCGCCGTCTGCATCTCGCAGTCGAGCGAATTCAAGAACATCCTGCGGAGGTCCGCATGAGCGCGGTCGCAACGAATGCCCGCGGCCGCAGTGCAATCTCCGGCGCGCCGTGGTTCACGTCCATCGTCACCGTGGTGCTGCTGCTGGCGATGCTCGGCATCGGCGGGGCCGTGTATCCGGGCTTCCTGTCGCTGCAGGTGATCTTCAACCTCCTGATCGACAACGCCTTCCTGCTCGTGATCGCGGTGGGCATGGGCTTCGTGATCCTGTCCGGCGGCATCGACCTCTCGGTCGGCTCCGTGCTGGCGCTGTCGACGATGATCTCGGCCTGGCTGCTGCAGAACGCCCACTGGCCGCCGCTCGCCGTCATCGCGCTCGTGCTGCTGCTGGGCGCGTGCTTCGGCGGCGCGATGGGCGCGATCATCCACCTGTTCAAGCTGCAGCCGTTCATCGTCACGCTGGCCGGGATGTTCCTCGCGCGCGGCCTGTGCTACCTGATCAGCGTGGAGTCGATCACGATCGACAATCCGATGTTCACCGCGATGTCGCAGACGCAGGTGCCCATCTTCGGCGCGTTCCTGTCGCCGAGCGCCATCATTGCCGTCGTCGTCCTGCTCGTCGCGATCTGGCTCGCGCACTACACGGCGTTCGGCCGGGCCGTGTACGCCGTCGGCGGCAACGAGCAGTCGGCCGCGATGATGGGCCTGAACGTCGGCCGCACCAAGGTCCTCGTGTATGCGCTGTCGGGCTTCTGCGCGGCGCTGGCCGGCGTGCTGTTCTCCTTCTACATGCTGTCCGGCTACGGCCTGCACGGGCAGGGCACGGAGCTCGATGCCATCGCCGCCGTCGTCATCGGCGGCACCCTGCTCACGGGCGGCTACGGTTACATTGCCGGCGCGCTGTCCGGCGTGCTGGTGCTGGGCGCGATCCAGACGCTGATCGCCTTCGACGGCACGCTCAGCTCGTGGTGGACCAGGATCGTCATCGGGGCGCTGCTGTTCATCTTCTGCGTCGTGCAGCGCGTGATGGGCGGGCGTTCGAAACAATAAAGGCGGCTCGCGCGCACGACCTCCGGCCACACGGAGGCGGGCGCGGCCCCTGCTGTACCCGGCGTTGCCAACGCCGGTGATCGTACAACAACGGAGACTACATGCTCAAACCCACGCTCGCCGCGGCCCTGGTCGCGACGGCGGCGCTCGCCCACGCCGCCAATCCCATCACCAGCAAGATCTTCACGGCCGACCCGGCCGCCCTCGTCGACAACGGCCGCGTGTACCTGTACGTCGGCCATGACGAGGCGCCCGTCGGCGGCAAGGATTACCTGATGAACGAGTGGAAGGTGTTCTCCAGCTGCGACATGCAGCACTGGACCGAGGCGCCGAACGCCGTGCCGTTCTCCACGTTCAAATGGGCGGCCAAGGATGCGTGGGCCAGCGACATCGCGAAGCGCAACGGCAAGTACTACCTCTACGTGACCGTCGAGCACAAGACGATCCCCGGCAAGGCGATCGGCGTGGCCGTGTCGGACAGCCCGACCGGCCCGTTCGTCGACGCGCGCGGTTCGGCCCTCGTCACCAACGACATGACGCACGAGACGCCGATCGGCTGGGACGACATCGACCCTGCCATCTTCGTCGACGACGACGGCCAGGCCTACCTGTACTGGGGCAACACCGTCATGAAGTACGCGAAGCTGAAAGCCAACATGACGGAGCTGGACGGTCCGATCCACACGGTGGGCCTGGAAGCGTTCACGGAAGCGTCGTACCTGCACAAGCACGCCGGCAAGTACTACCTGTCGTACTCGCGCAAGTGGCCGGAAGAGACCGCGTACATGACGGGCCCCACGGCCACCGGCCCGTGGTCGTACGGCGGCGTGATCATGGAGAAGAACACGAACCTCGGCACGATCCACCACGCGATCATCGACTTCAACGGCAAGTCCTACATCATTTACCACAACGGCAAGCTGCCGACCGGTGGCGAGTACCGCCGCTCGGTCGCCGTCGAGGAGTTGCACTACGGTCCGGACGGCAAGATCCTGCCCGTCGCGCAGACGGCGCAGGGGCCGGCCGCGAATCCATCGGCAGCGTGCAAGTGATTATGGTTTAACGGAGATTTCCGTTAAATCGATATCAATAATGATATGATGTATTGATGGATACGACCAACCCGAACTGGTTTCTCAAGGCCCGCCTCAAGACCCGGCAGCTGCTGCTCTTGATCGCGCTCGACGACTACCGCAACATCCACCGTGCGGCCGACGAACTGCACATGACGCAGCCGGCCGCCTCCAAGCAGATCAAGGATCTCGAGGAGATGCTGGACGTCAAGCTGTTCGAGCGCCTGCCGCGCGGCATGGAGCCGACGATCTACGGCGAGACGATGATCCGCCACGCGCGCATGGCCCTGACGAGCCTCGCGCTGGCGCACGACGACATCGTCACGCTCAAGGCCGGCCTCACGGGCCAGGTCGAGGTCGGCGTGATCATGACGCCCGCGATGGCGCTGCTGCCGCGCGCGATCGCCCGCGTGAAGGAAGAGGCCCCGCTGCTGCGCATCGGCGTGCAGCTGGAGACCAGCAACCTGCTGCTCGACAAACTGCAGCACGGCATGCTCGACTTCATGATCGGCCGCATCTTCGACACGGGCGACACGTCCGGCCTGATCTATGAGGAGCTGACGGAGGAGCCGGCCTGCGCCGTCGTCCGTCCCGGCCATCCGCTGCTGGAGCGCAAGGCCCTGGCCTTGCAGGACATCGCGCCGCTGCCGTGGATCGTGCCGCCGCACGGCAGCATCCTGCGCTACCGCTTCGACATGATGTTCCGCCGCGCCGGCCTGGAGCCGCCGGCCAACGTCGTCGACACGACCGCGCTGCTGATGATCACGGCCCTGCTGCAGCAGACCGATTCGCTGCACGTGATGCCGATCGAGGTGGCGCAGTACTACGCATCGCTGAACGTGATGCGCATCCTGCCGATCGAACTGCCGTGCAAGATGGACGCGTTCGGCATCATCCGCCACCAGGACCACCTGCTGTCGCCGGGCGCCGACCTCCTGCTGCGCGCGGTGCGGGCGGCGGCCAAGGAGATCTACTGAGCCGGGGGCGCGCAGCCCTGTATTGCTCCTTCGTCCACAGCGCGATTGTGTTAGGCTGTCCGGCGCATCCGGCTGGTCCGGTGCCATCGCAATGTCTTTACAAGGAACCGCATGACTGCCTTCGTCATTCCGCCTCCCGCCGTCCCGGCCCTCGCCGTGGCCGGTTCCGACCAGGTATTCCCGCTGCGCCGCGTGTTCTGCGTCGGCCGCAACTATGCCGCCCACGCACGCGAGATGGGCGCCGATCCGAACCGCGAACCGCCGTTCTTCTTCACCAAGCCGGCGGACGCCGTCGTGCCGGCCAGCGGCACCGTGCCGTATCCGTCGTCCACGCGCGACCTGCACCATGAAGTCGAACTGGTCGTCGCATTGAAGGGCGGCGGCACGGACATCGCGCCCGAGCGCGCGCTGGACCTCGTGTGGGGCTACGGCGTGGGCCTGGACCTGACGCGGCGCGACCTGCAGGCCGTCGCCAAGAAGGATGGCCGCCCGTGGGACATGGCGAAGGGCTTCGACGCCTCCGCGCCGTGCAGCGCGCTCGTGCCGGCCGCGCGCACGGGCCATCCGCAGGACGCGCGCATCTGGCTGGAAGTGAACGGCCAGGCCAGGCAGGAAGGCAACCTGAACGAGATGATCTGGCCCGTGGCGGACGTGATCGCCGCGCTGTCGCGGCTCGTCGCGCTGGCGCCGGGTGACCTGATCTACACGGGCACGCCGGCCGGCGTCGCTGCGCTGAACCCGGGCGACCAGGTGCGCGGCGGCGTCGACGGCGTGACCACGTTCGAACTGCGGATCGGCACGGGGGCATGAAGACGGTCCTGCAGATCGGGGGTTTCGCGCCCGAGATCCAGGCCCAGCTCGACGCCGAATTCCGCTGCCTGGGCCTCGCCGATCTCGAACGCGAGCCGCACCTGGCGCCTCACGTCGGCGCCATCGTCACGCGCAGCAACCAGGAGGTGCCGGAAGACGTCGTGCGGCGCCTGCCGGCACTCGAGATCATCGCCACCTGCGGCGTCGGCTACGACCTGATCCCGCGCGCGCTGGCGGCCAGCCGCGGCATCGTCGTGGCCAACACGCCGGACGTGCTGAACGCCGCCGTGGCCGAGCTGTGCATCGGCTCCCTGCTGGCACTGCTGCGCCGCCTGCCGCAGGCCGACCGCTACGTGCGCGCGGGCCAGTGGACGAGCGCCGGCTTCCCGCTGGCGACGAGCCTGGCGGGCAAGCACGTGGGCATCGTCGGCATGGGCCGCATCGGCAAGGAGATCGCGCGCCGGCTGGAGATGTTCGGCGTCGCGCTCGCCTACCACGGCCGCACCGACCAGAACTTGGCGTGGCGCTACGAGGCCGACCTGGCCACGCTCGCGCGCGACAGCGACATCCTCATCGTCGTCGCACCCGGCGGCGCGGACACGAAGCACCTGATCGACGCGCGCGTGCTGGACGCGCTGGGCCCCGCCGGCTACCTCGTGAACGTGGCGCGCGGCTCGCTCGTCGACGAGCAGGCGCTGCTCGCGGCGCTGGAGCGGGGCGGCATCGCCGGCGCGGCGCTGGACGTGTTCGACAACGAGCCGGACATCGACCCGCGCTTCCTGCTGCTTCCCAACGTGATGCTCACGCCGCACGTGGGCAGCGCCACGCACGAGACGCGCGCGGCGATGGCGCAGCTCATGCTGGACAATGTGCGCGCCTGGTTCCGCAGCGGCAGGGCGCTGACGCCGGTCGAGCCGGACTGAGGCAATAGCCGCACCGCGGTGCGGCTATTGTGCGCCGCAGCGCGGCCGGGTGGATTACGCTCATCAAGACGAGCGCAAACCGCCATGGAGGTCCTATGCACATCCACACGCCCGCGTGCACCTGTTTCATCATCCCGTCTTCGATGCTGCGCAAGCTGGCCGTCCAGGCCGACGAGGCGGAGCGCCAGCGCCTCCTCGAGCAGATGGAACGCTCGGCCTTCCTGCGCGGCCAGCGCGCGGCCAGCGGCCTCGCCGCGCCGGGGCTGCAGGTGGCGCCCGGCGTCAAGCACCGCACCGTGTACGACGCGCACCACAAGACGCGCCTGCCCGGCAAGCTGGTCCGCACCGAGACGGCGGCGCCCGTGGCCGACACGGCCGTCAACGAGGCGTTCGACGGCGCCGGCACCACCTACGACTTCTACCAGCAGGTCCTGCACCGCAATTCCATCGACGGCCGCGGCCTGGGCATCGATTCGAGCGTCCATTACAGCAAGAGCTTCAACAACGCGTTCTGGAACGGCCGCCAGATGGTCTACGGCGACGGCGACGGCAAGCTGTTCACGGGCTTCACGCACGCGCTCGACGTGATCGCGCACGAGCTGACCCACGGCGTCACGCAGTACACCGTGCCGGGCGGGGGCCTCGTCTACGATGGCCAGAGCGGGGCGCTGAACGAATCCGTGTCCGACGTGTTCGGGTCCGTCGTCAAGCAATGGCACCTGAAGCAGACGGCCAGGAAAGCAGATTGGCTGATCGGCGCCGGCATCATGACGCCCGCCGTCGGCAAGGCGTTGCGTTCGATGGCCGCTCCGGGCAACACGGCCCTCACGTGGTCGGGCGACGACCAGCCGGGCACGATGGCGGGGTATGTGGAAGGCGGGGACGTGCACACGAATTCCGGCATCCCCAACCACGCGTTCTATCTCGCCGCGATGAAGCTGGGCGGGCACAGCTGGGACAAGGCGGGGCCGATCTGGTACCAGGCGCTGTCGCTGCTGCATCCGGACGCGACGTTCGCGGACGCCGCCCAGGCCACCGTCAAGGCGGCCGAGCTGCGCCACGGCGTCGGGTCCGCCGAGGCCGCGGCCGTGCAGGGCGCGTGGCACGAGGTGGGCGTCGTGTGATGCGCCTGTCGCTGCATTGCGTGGGCGGCTTCACCGGGCCGGCGGGGGCACAGACGCGCGACGTGGACGTCGACAGCCTGCCTGCGGCCAAAGGTACGCGCGTGCGCGGGCTCGTGCAGGCGCTCGACCTCGCGCAACTGCCGCCGACCTTGCTGAAGCCGCGGCCGCAGTCGTGGGATTTCACGTACACGCTGACGATCGATGACGGTACGCCGCGCCAGGTGCGCTTTCACCTCGACGCGGCGCCGCCGGCGCTGCGCGAGCTGGTCGAATTCATCGAACGAACGTAACGCGCGGCGCCGATTCTCAATTGGCCATGTTCCTGGCGACGATGGCATCCGTCGCCGCCTTCGCCTGCTGCAACGGCTGGTTCAACACCGTGGTCGCATACGCCGGTGCCGGTGCGGCGACCGTGCCGAGCGCGCTGCCGCCCTTGTGGCTGATGTCCACGTCGACCGTGGCCGACAGGCCCACGCGCAGCGGATGCGCCGCCAGTTCCTTCGGATCGAGCGAGATGCGCACCGGCACGCGCTGCACGACCTTGATCCAGTTGCCGGTGGCGTTCTGCGCTGGCAGCAGCGAGAACGCGCTGCCCGTGCCCGCGCCGAGGCCCACGACCTTGCCGTGGTAGACCACCTTGCTGCCGTAGATGTCGGCTTCGACGGTGGCCGCCTGGCCCACGCGGATATCGCGCAATTCCGATTCCTTGAAATTGGCGTCGACCCACAGCTGGTCCAGCGGCACGATCGACAGCAGCGGCGCGCCCGGCGCGATGCGGCTGCCGACCTGCACGCTGCGCTTGGCCACATAGCCCGACACCGGCGCGACGATCGCGTTGCGGCGCGCGGCCAGCCACGCGGACAGGTAGTCGGCCTTCGCGGCCAGCACGTTCGGGTGTTCGGCGGGGGACACGCCCGCCACCGTCACGCGCGCGGCCGCCAGCTGCTTCTGCGCGACTGTAAGTGCGGCCTTCGCGTCGTCGACGGCGCGGCGGGCGTGCGCCACGTCTTCGCCGGAGACGAGGTTGTCGGCCGCCAGCGGCGCGCGGCGCGCCAGGTCTTCCTGTTTCGCCTTGAGTTCCACGCGGCGCTGGTCGACGACGGCCTCGTACTGCGCCACGCTCGTGTAGCGCTCGCGCTGCTGGCGCACGGCCGTGCCCAGGCGCGCCTCGGCCTGGGCCAGCGCGACTTCCGCGTCGGACGGGTCGAGGCGGACGATCTCGGTGCCGGCCTGCACCAGCTGGGTCTCGTCGGCGCGGATCTCGACGACGCTGCCCGTCACCTGCGACGACACGTTCACGAGGTTGCCGCCCACGTAGGCGTTGTCGGTCTCGACGCGCTTCGATGCGACCAGCGCATACCAGGCGGCGTAGGCCGCGCCGGCGGCGAGGAAGGCGACGGTGATGCCGGCCAGGACGACGCGGCGTTTTTTATTGGAGGTGACTGGGGTCTCGGTGCTCATGGTCGGTTTGGCTTCGTGTTCGATTGGGTGAGGGCGGGCGGCGTCGCGTGGTAGCCGCCGCCGAGCGCGCGCGCGAGCGCGACCTGCGTCTGCAGGCGCGCGTCCGTCAGCTGCAGGTCGACGTCGCGCTGGCGCAGCACGGCCATGCGCGCCTGCTGCACGGCGCTGCGGTCGGCCAGGCCGCGCTGCATGCGGGCCTCGGCGTTCGCGGCCAGCTTGCGGCTCGCCGCCAGCGTGACGGCGTGCGCCTGCGTCTCTTTTTCGATGCCTTGCAGGGTGGCCGCTTCGCGCGCGCCGTCGCGCACCGCGGTCAGGACGGCCTCGTTGTACTCGGCCAGCAGTTCGTCGCGGCTGGTGCGTGCGCTGCCCAGTTGGGCGTGCAGGCGGCCGCTGTCGAACAGGGGCAGGTCCAGCGTGGCGCCGAGGAGCGGCGTGCGGCTCGGATAGCGCAGCAGCTTGCCGAGCGACGTCGCATCGAGGCCGATGGCGGCCGCGAGGTTGATGTCGGGCCGGAACGCGGCTTCGCTGGCGGCCACGCGCCCCAGCTGCGCCTCGACGCGCCAGCGCGCGGCCTGCAGGTCGGGACGGCGCGCGAGCAGCTCCATGCCCAGTTCGCGCGGCACGGCGTCGATCGCCGGCGCGCTCTGGAAGCGCGCGAGGTCGTTCAGCGCGGTGGCGTCGCCGCCAACGAGGGCGCGCAGGCCTTCGCGTTCGCGCGCGGCGTCCGTGTCGTAATGGGCCGCCTGTTCCTGCAGGCTCGCGAGGTCCTGCTCCGCGCTCTGTAGCGCATCGGCGCTGATCAGGCCATGCGCCATGCGGGTCTTGCGGCCGGCGATCACGTCGCGCTGCACCGCGATCAGGGCGTTCGTGTTGTCCTGGCGCGCCCACAGCATCTGCAGGCGCAGATAGCTTTGCACGACGGATGCGGCGAGGGTCTGGCGGACCTGGGCGGCTTCGGCGGCGGCCGCATTCGTTTCGCCCAGCGCGGCGGCGATGAGGGCGCGGTGCTTGCCCCACCAGTCGAAGTCGTAAGAGGCGCGCAGCGATACGGAGGCGTCGTTGAACCACGCCCCGCCGATCGGCGGCGGGAAGAAGCCGTTCGACGAATAGCGTTGGCGGTTCAGGCCCGATGCGAGATCGACCTTGCCGCCTTCGTTGGCGACTTCCGCGCCGAACGCGGCGCGCGCGCTGGCGACGCGCGCGGCGGCCACCGCGAGCGACGGATTGTCGCGCAGGGCGCGCGCCACGAGGCCGTTCAGCTGCGGGTCGTGGTAGTCGAGCCACCACTGCTCGGCGGGCCAGGCGTCGGCCGGCAGCTGGATGGCCGGTGCATGCTGCGCCTTGGCGAAATCGGGGCCGCGCACCTGGCGCGCGTCCGGCGGGACGCTGATGCAGCCGGACAGCAGGGCCAGCGCGGCGGCCGCGATGGGAATGAGTTTGAAGTGTCGCACGTTGTTCGGGTCTTTCGCTTATTCGAGGGCCGCGTGGTCGATCTGCGCCGGCGCGGCGGCCGCCTTGGGCGGGCGGATCAGCAGCAGCGTCGGGATCACGGCCAGGGTCAGGAGCATCATCAGCCAGTAGTCGTCGACGTAGGCGATCATCGACGCCTGGCGCGTGATTTCGTTGTTGATGAGGGCGGGGCCGGCCTGCGTCGCCATGTCGTAGAGGCTCATCGGATCGTGCACGGCCGGATTCGCGGCGTTCACCTGCGTGGCCAGCGACGCGTGCGCGATCTGCGTGTTGCGCACGAGGAGGGCCTGCACGAGCGCGATGCCGATCGACGAGCCGATATTGCGTACGAGGCTGTACAGCGCCGTGCCTTCCGCGCGCATCTGCGGCGACAGCGTCGCGAACGTGGCGGCCGACAGCGGCACGAACACGAGGCCCAGGCCCACGCCCTGGATCACGCCCGGCCACACGATGTCGGACTGCGACAGCACGAGCGTGTAGTGCGTCATCTGCCACAGCGAGAACGCCGTGATCGCGAAGCCGACGCCGAGCAGCAGGCGGAAATCGACCTTGCCCGTGAGGCGCCCGACGATCATCATCGCGGCCATCGTCCCGAGGCCCGACGGCGCCGTGACGAGGCCCGCCAGCTTGGCCGGATAGCCCATGAGGCCCTGCAGCATCGTCGGCATCAGCGCGCGCGTCGCGAACAGCACCATGCCGACGATGAAGATCAGGAGCAGGCCCGTGACGTAGTTGGCGTTCTTGAGCAGGCGGAAGTCGACGAACGACTGGCCGGCGGGGCGCGTCAGCGTGTGGCCGATGAAGTACGCGAAGGCGAGCGTCGTCAGGATCAGTTCGACCCACGTCTCGGTCGAGCCGAACCAGTCGTTCTGCTCGCCGCGGTCGAGCAGCATCTGCAGCGCGCCGATGGCGACCGACAGCGTGACGAAGCCGAACGTGTCGAAGCGCACGCGCCGCGCCGGGGCGGCCGCGTGGATGTAGCGCCAGATGCCCCAGAAGGCCAGCGCGCCGATCGGTACGTTGATGAAGAAGACCCAGCGCCAGCTGTAGCTGTCCGTCAGCCAGCCGCCCAGCGTCGGGCCCAGGATCGGTCCGATCATCACGCCCATGCCCCACACGGCCATCGCCGACCCGTGCTTTTCGCGCGGGTTGATGTCGAGGAGGACGGACTGCGACAGCGGCACGAGCGCCGCGCCGAACACGCCCTGCAGCATGCGCGCGACGACGATTTCCGTCAGCGTGGCCGAGATCCCGCACAGCACCGAGGCGAGCGTGAAACCCGCGACGGACACGAGGAACACGCGCTTCAGGCCGAAGCGGTCGACGAGCCAGCCGTTGAGCGGCGTCGCGATGGCGGCCGCCACGATGAACGACGTCAGCACCCACGTGATCTGGTCCTGCGACGCCGACAGCGACCCCTGCATGTGCGGCAGGGCGACGTTGGCGATGGTGCCGTCCAGCGCCTGGATGATCGTCGCCAGCATGATCGAGATCGTGATCATGGTGCGGTTGATGGGCGCGGCCGTCGTCACAGGGTGTCCTCGAGGCGCTTCTTCAAGGTCTCCAGCAGGACGGTCGCCGTGGCCAGCGCCTGCGGGTCGAGGCCGGCCAGCAGGTCGGCCCGGAATGGCGCCGCTTCGCCGATGACTTCGGCGTAGACGGTCTTGCCGGTGTCGGTCAGGTGCACGAGTTTCACGCGGCGGTCGAGGGGCGAGGGCGCGCGCGCGACGAAGCCGTCGCGCTCCAGGCGGTCCAGCATCGACACCATCGACGGCCCCTCGACGCCGACCAGGTCGGCCAGCGCCCGCTGCGACATCGGTTCGCCCGACTTGGCGATCATCGCGATCGTCATCCAGCCGGACTGGCCGATGCCCAGGTGCTTGAGGCGCTTGTCCAGCGCGAGCCGCCACAGCCGCGCGCTCGTGTGCAGGGCTGCCGAGAAGCGTTCTTCGAACGATTCGGGTAGGCTACTCATCATTAGTCATAAAATAGATAGGAACCTATCGATTTTATGCGACGTTGGCGAACTGTGCAAGCTGGCAATGAAATCGAAGGCAATTTCCCAAAACCGGGCTCTGACCCCGAATTGACGATGAAATCGAGGGCAATTTCCCAAAACCGGGCTCTGACCCCGAATTGACGACTTGACGGTTCAGGCGGGCGGTTCGGCCTTGTCCAGCGTGAACACGGCGTGGACGTCGCCGGCCACGATGCCGCGCGCGTTCCGGAGCGGCGGTGCGCGGTACGGGTCGAGGTGGGCGCGGCGCGTGGCGTCCAGCAGGCCCAGCTGATCGAGCACGGAGAACGTGGCCGGGTGCAGCGCGCGCGGGGCGCCGTCCGCCACCTTGATCGCGATGCCGATGCCGGCCGAGCGGATGCCGATGGCCTGCACGGCGTCCGCGCCGATCTTGGCGACCCAGTCGCCGCCGCCGGCCTGCATCCACGCGAGGTCGGTGCGCGAATCGCCCGACACCATGTCCGGGTGCGCCGTCATCGCGTCGAACAGGTCGCCCAGCGCGCCGCCGAGGCGGGCGTCCGGCCCCGGTTGCGCCAGGCGCGCATACAGGTGCGCGAGGCGCGCCAGCGGCATCGCGTAGTTCGGCGCCGAGCAGCCGTCGATGCCCATCGGCAGCGTGTCTTCCGTCATCTGCACGCAATCGGCCAGGGTGGCGCGGATCGCGCGCTGCAGCGGGTGCGCGGGATCGACGTAGTCCGCCGTCGGTGCGCCGTGCAGGCGGCACCAGGCGAGGAAGCCGCTGTGCTTGCCCGAGCAATTGTGGTGGACCGTGCGCCAGCGCCGCCCCGCCGGCACGGGCAGGCCGACGGCGTCGTAGTACAGCGGCGCCGCGCAGCCGCAGGCGAGCTGGCTTTCGTCCACGCCGATCTTGTCGAGGATGGCCGTCACGCCCACCAGATGCTTTTCCTCGCCAGAGTGGCTGGCGCACAGGAGGGCCAGTTCGGCGCCGGTGAAGCCGAAGCGGGCCGGGCCGTCGTCCAGGACGAAGGGCAGGGCCTGGAACGGTTTCAGGGCCGAACGGGTGAACGTCATGACGTCGGGATCGCCCGCCGACCACAGCAGGCGGCCGGCCACGTCGACGACGGCGATCGAACCATGGTGGATGTTCTCGACCGCGTAGCCGCCGGCCAGGTCGCGGTCCCGCGGATAGCCACGCGTCGTGGCCACCAGAGGCACTGGATGCATCGGTCTCTCCTTCGTCCGGATGGGGTTCTCGACGCCGCCACTGTACCGGATATCGGCCGCATGGTGCGCGCCCGAGCCGGCGCGGACGATGTCAAAAACTATATGCATCCGCAGCAATCCGCCCCGGTTTTTCGACAGTTCATCCCCCGTTTTCGACGCTTCGGCGGTTCGCCGATGACGCCGCCGCGAGCGCTTCCTACACTGTCATCACTCGCCGCACATTATCGATGCGGCGATATGAAAAACGGTGGACCCATTGAGCATCCGGCGATCATTTTGAAATCGCGCTTGTGGTCCGTTCTATATTTCGTATCTTGACTTCGGAGCAATCATGCGTATTCCACAAGCCCTGGCCTTCATCGGCGCCGCCACCCTGTCGCTGTCGGCGTTCGCCGACCCGTCCATCGCGCCCTCGTCGGCCAGCGCCAGCGCCGTGCAGTTGCCGGGCACGTCGCACTCATACCGCCTGAACGAGGACGAAGCCCGGCACATGCGCGGTGCGTTCCTGCTCGCCGACGGCCGCACGATGAAAGTGACGAACCGGATGAACCGGCTGTACGTGGACATGGACGGCAAGCACGAAGAACTGGTGCCGGTCGGTCCCAAGAAATTCGTCACGCGCGACACGGGCACCATCATCGCGTTCAACGAGGTGCCGTACGCCGACGAGGTCGTCGTCAACCAGGCCGCGCGCTGATGCGCGGCGCCCAACACGGCCGGCCCGGCCGACACGGTCCGGGCCGGCGCCTTTCAGCGCGGCGCGAGCGGGGCGGCCACGCCCCGGCGCCGCACCCCTTCCGCCGGTGCGCGATCGACGGTCAGATCGGCGCGCCGAAGCGCCCGGCCTGGTAATCGGCGATCGCCTGCTGGATTTCCGCACGCGTATTCATCACGAACGGCCCGTGCGCCACGACCGGTTCGCGGATCGGCTCGGCATGGCCCAGCAGCAGCAGGCTGTCGCGGTCGGCCAGGATCTCGATCTCGTCGCCCTGCGGTTCGAACTCGGCCAGGTGGCAGGCGCTGACCGTCTCCGGCATGCACTGGATCACGCCGCGCACGACGTACAGGAACACATTCCGATCGAGGAGGCCGTCCAGGTGCAGGCGCGCGCCCGCCTTCATCTCCACCGTGCACAGCGCCACGCCCGTCAGCGATTCGACCGGACCCGTCACGCCGCCAACCGTTCCCGACACGAGGTGCACGCGCACGCCGTCGCCCTTGTCCACGACCGGTATCCCGTCGGCCTGCAGTCCCACGTAGCGCGGCGCCGTCATCTTGAGCGCGGGCGGCAGGTTGACCCACAGCTGCAGGATCTCCAGGCCGCCGCCGCGCTCCATGAATTCGCGCGGCGACACTTCCGCGTGCACGATGCCGCGGCCGGCCGTCATCCATTGCACGCCGCCGGGGCCGATCACGCTCTCGTGGCCGGCGCTGTCGCGGTGGGCCAGCAGGCCGTCGAGGATGAAGGTGACGGTCTCGAAGCCGCGGTGCGGATGCGGCCCGAACGGCAGGCCGCGGTTGTGCGGCGGGTAGACCTGCGGTCCGTGGTGGTTGAGGAACAGGAAGGGATCGATCTGGTCGAGGTGCGGACCCGGCACGGGACGCCGGGTGATCAGGTCGCCGATGTCGTCGCGCAGCGCGGCATGCACGCGCCGGATGATCTTGTGGGCCATGCTCGTTTCTCCGCTTCTCCGATGGTTCGAACCAATACGATACCCCATCGCACGCACTTCCCGCATCCCTGCTAGACTCGTTGCGCTTTTGCAATCATGGAGACGATAACGATGAAAACGAAAACATGCGCACGCAACCTGGCCGCGGCCATCAGCCTGGCCTGGGCGGCAAGCGCGATGGGGGCGCCGACCGCGACCCCGGCCGTGCCCGGCGACGCCGCGATCAAGGCGGCCAAGCATGCCGTCACGGCCTATCGCGACGACGTGGTCGCCACGCTGTCCAGGCTCGTCAGCTACAACACGGTGGCCGACAAGGCCATCCCGTGCGAACGCAATCCGCGCCACATCGCGTTCAAGGCCTACCTGAAGCAGGAAGCGGAGCGGCTGGGGCTGGACTTTACCGATTACGGCTGCGTGGCCGTCGTCGGCCTGGGCAAGGGCAGCGAGCGCGTGGGTCTCGTGGCGCATGGCGACGTGCAGCCCGTCGATGCGAGCAAGTGGAAGAAGTCGCCGTTCGAACTGGACGCCACGAGCGAACCGGGCCGCCTGCTGGCGCGCGGCGCCGAGGACGATAAAGGCCCCATCGCCACCGCGCTGTACGCGATGAAGTCGCTGAAGGACCTGCAGGTGCCGCTGTCCAAGCGCATCGAGCTGTACGTCTACATGGCCGAGGAATCGGACTGGGGCCCGCTGGAAGCCTTCATCAGGGGGCACACGCTGCCGCAGATGAACATCACGCTCGACGCAGAATACCCGGCCGTCACGGCGGAGAAGGGGTATGGCACGCTGGCCGTCACGATGCCGAAAACGACCGCCGCGCCGCCCGCGGGCACGCCCTTCGTGAAGGAATTCCGCGGCGGGTTCTTCGGCAGCCAGATTCCCGAGGACGCGCAGGCCCTCGTCGCCGACGCGACGCCGGCACTGGAGGCGCAGATCCGCGCGCGTGCCGGCAAGCAGGTCGGCATGCATTACCAGTTCGAATGGAAGGGCAAGGACCTGCTCGTCACGGCCAAGGGCCTGTCGGCGCACTCGTCCAAGCCGGAAGACGGCGTCAACGCCATCAGCATGCTGGCCGACGCGCTGGCCGTGCAGCCGTGGCCGGACACGACGGCAGGCGCCCTGGTGAACTTCCTCAACGAGATGGTGGGCACCGGCTACTTCGGCGAAAAATTCGGCAGCATCGCCTACCGCGACGCGTTCATGGGCCCGATGACGTTCGCGCCGACGGTGATCCGCCAGCACGACGACGGCGGCATCGAACTGTCGATCAACATCCGCCGTCCGCAGGGCAAGACCAAGGAGCAGCTGACCAACGAGATCAATGCCGCGCTGGCGCAATGGCAGGGTGCGCACGTGCAACTGGCGAACATCTCGGCGCAGATCGGCGACCCGTGGATGCAGAAGGATGCGCCCCAGCTGCCGGTGCTGATGAAGACGTTCGCGTACTTCACGGGCATCAAGGACCCGAAGCCGGTCGCCATCGGCGGCGGCACCAATTCGCGCCTGTTCCCGCACGCCGTCAGCTTCGGCCCCGCGATGCCGCACACGGTCTATACGGGCCATTCGGAACACGAGTTCATCACCACCAAGCAATTGCTTCTGAACCTCGAGATGTACACGGCCGTGCTGGCCGAGCTGGCCAAGTAACGCCTCCCGCGGGCATGGTCGTTCCATGCCCGCGTCCTTCCTTCCCACGACACATTTGCCCGCCAGCCGCGCCCGCTCGTGGGGGCGCTTCACGATTTTGGTCGCTCGGCCGTCGTGTAGGTCTCGGTCTCGCCAAAATGTGTAAATCCTTCCAAAAATTTTGTAGGTTTGAGCCTACACGACGTCCTTCTTCATAGGGAAAAAATGCCTGTCCGGCGGCTTTTCCCTAGGAGAGACAGCAGACCGCGCCAAGGCCTCCGGACAAGCCTCCGCGCGGCCCGTTGATTGTCGGAAAATCAATTGCTGACGCCGAGAAAATGTGGCGAAAACGCCATGATAGGATCAAACCTGACCGCGACCGGATACCCGAAGTCGCGCAAGGAGCAATGCCTGACCTGCCGATGCCATGCACAGCCAAGACCTGATAAAACCTGACGGAAGACATCTGACGTTGTACAGCAACCGGCCCATCCCGGACGGCATCGTCGCGACCAGTCCCTTCGCCGAGCCGCAGCACGCCAACCCGCACCTGCGCTGGCATGCGCTGCGCGGCGAGTGGGTCGCGTATGCCGCGTTCCGCCAGAACCGCACGTATCAGCCGCCGCCGCAGTACAACCCGCTGGCGCCCACGCGCGACCCGGCACACCCGACCGAGATGCCGGCCGGCGACTACGAGATCGCCGTGTTCGACAACCGCTTCCCGTCGCTGGCGCCCGATGCGCATGAACCGCCCACGCTGACGGTGCCGAGCGCGCCCGCCAACGGGCAGTGCGAGGTCGTCGTGTTCACGCAGGACCCGCAGGCGGCGCTGGGCCGCCTGCCGCTGGCGCGCATCGAACTGCTGCTGGAAGTGTGGGGCGACCGCACGCGGCGCCTGAAAGGCCGCAACCACATCCAGTACGTGCTGCCGTTCGAGAACCGCGGCGCCGAAGTGGGCGTCACGCTGCATCATCCGCACGGCCAGATCTACGCCTACCCGTTCGTGCCGCCCGTGCCCGCGCGCCAGCTGGCGCAGGAGCGCGAGTACTACCTGCAGCACGCCACGAGCCTCCTTTGCGACATGGCGCGCGACGAAGCGGCGGACGGCAAGCGCGTGCTGTACCAGGACGAGCATGCGATCGCGTTCGTGCCGGCCTGCGCGCGCTATCCGTACGAGGTGTGGACGATGCCGACCGGCCCTTGCGGCGACTTCGCGGCGCTCACGCCGGCACAGCGAACAAGCCTGGCACGCGCGTTGAAGACGGTGCTGTTCAAGTTCGACTGCCTGTGGGAGCGCCCGTTCCCGTACCTGATGGTGTGGTACCAGGCGCCGACCGACGGCGCCGACCACCCCGAGACGCAGCTGCACTGCCAGTTCTATCCGCCGTACCGCACGCGCGACCGCCTGAAATACCTGGCCGGCACGGAGATCGGCGCCGGCATGTTCGCGATGGACGTGCTGCCCGAGACGACCGCGTACGAATTGCAGCAGGTCGACGTGCGGCTGGAGGACGCGGCATGAGCGCGCTGCCGGACCGCGGCGCCGGACGATCGGCCGGCGAGGTCGCGGACAAGCTCGCGCTGCTGCGCGCCGCGCTGGCGCAAACCGGGGCCGGCGCAGTGCGCCTGCGCGGCACCGACTGGTTCGCGTGGGCGACGGCGGGAGGCGACGCCGCCGTGCTGCAGGGGGCCGACTGCGGCGTGGCCGAGGTGCTCGTCACGCACGACGACGCCGTCGTCCTGACCGACGCCATCGAGGCCGAACGCCTGCGCCTGGAACAGGTGCCGCCCGGTTTCACGTTCCACATCGCGCCGTGGGCCGAGACCGAGCTGCGCGAGACCCATGTGCTGGGCGCGGCCCGCGGCGGCGCCGTGCTGTCCGACCGCCCGCGCAACGGCAACGGCAACGGCAACGCCGAGCAGCCGCTGCCCGCGAGCCTGCGCCTGCGCCGCATGGTGCTGCAGCCGTCCGAACAGGACCGCTACCGCGCGCTGGGTGCGGAGGCCTCCGCCGCGATGACGGCGACGCTGCGCGCCGCGCGTCCGCACTGGACCGAGCTCGACCTCGCGGCCGCGGGCGCGCAGGCGTTGTGGCGGCGCGGCATCCAGCCCGCGCTCGTGCTGGCCGCGGGCAGCAGGCGCCTGCAGGCGTTCCGCCATCCCGTGCCCACGCGCGAGACGCTCGGCGCGCGCGCGATGCTGGTGTTCTGCGCGCGCCGCCACGGCCTCGTCGCGAGCCTGTCGCGCGCCGTCGCGTTCGGCGCATTGACCGTCGACGAGCGCAATGCGGAGGCGGACCTGCTGCAGGTCGAGGCGACGGGCCTGGATGCCGTGCGTCCGGGCCAGTCGCTGGCCGCCGTCTACCACGCGTTCGATGCCGCCTATCGCCACGCCAACCGGCCGGAGGCGATCCGCGAGCACCATCAGGGCGGCATCGCGGGCTACCAGGCGCGCGAGATCGTCGCCAGTCCCAGCACCGCGACGGGGATCGAGGCGGGCATGGCGTTCGCGTTCAATCCGAGCTTCGCCGGCATGAAAGTGGAAGACACGTTCCTGCTCGGCGCGCATGGGCTGGAAAACCTGACGCTGGACCCGGACTGGCCGGCGACGACAATCCAGGGCCGCGCGCGGCCCGTATGGCTGGAGGTGGCAGACCATGAATGATCCCGAGACCTTCTTCGGCGGCGCCCCGGAGGCGCACGCGTCGGCACCCGGCCGCGTGAACCTGCTGGGCGAGCACACGGACTACAACGACGGCTACATGCTGCCCGTGGCGACGCCGCAGCGGACCGAGGTCGCGCTCGCGCACAGCCACGACGACCAGCACCACCTGTATTCCGGCACGCTGGACGGCAACGTCACGTTCGCGGCGAAGGGCGGCAGCGCGCCGCAGGGCTTCGGCAGCTATATCGAAGGCTGCATCCGCCTCGTGGAAGCGACGGGCGTCACGGTGCCGCCGCTGCGCGTGTTCGTGACGACGACGCTGCCCGTGGGGTCCGGCCTGTCGTCGTCCGCGGCGCTCGAAGTGGCGATGCTGCGCGCGCTGCGCAACCTGCTCGGCTTCACGCTCGACAACGTGACGCTGGCCAGAATAGCCCAGCGCGCCGAGATCGAATATGCCCGCGTCAACTGCGGCATCATGGACCAGATGGCGTCCAGCCTGTGCGACGAGCGCAACATGCTGTTCATCGACGCGCGCACGCTGGAGCACCACCTCGTGCCGATGCCACCCGGCACGGAGCTGATCGTCGTCGACTCCGGCGTGCCGCGCACGCTTGCCGCCAGCAAGTACAACGAGCGCCGCGCCGAATGCGAAGAGGCGTCGCGCAAGCTGGGCGTGCGCGCGCTGCGCGACGTGACCGACCCGGCGGCGGTCGACACGCTGCCCGAGCCGCTGCGCCGGCGCGCCCGCCACGTCGTGCTCGAAGACCTGCGCGTGCTGGAAGCGGCGCAGGGCGTGTCGGCCGAACGTTTCGGCGAACTGATGAACGCGTCGCACGACAGCCTGCGCGACGACTACGAGGTGTCGATTCCCGAGCTCGACCAGCTGGTGGCCGCGCTGCGCGCCGCCCCGGGCGTGCTCGGTGCGCGCCTGACCGGCGCCGGATTCGGCGGCGCGTGCGTGGCGTTGTGCCGCGCCGGAGGTCAAGAAAAATTCGCAGCAAGACAGGCAGCGGAAACTGCACTCTCCACCTACAACAAAGCTGGACGCCAGGGACGCATCCTGATCCCGGTCCCGACCCAAGGAAAGGAAAACAATGAGCCAGTTTGAGTATCCCCGCCCGCAGCTGGTCCGCGACAATTGGATCAACCTGAACGGTAAATGGCGCTTTCGTTTCGACGATGAGCTGGTCAACAAGATGCCGGAAGGCGTGAAAGGCTGGACCCACGAGATCAATGTCCCGTTCGCACCCGAGACCGAGATGTCCGGCATCCAGGACACCGGCTTTCACCGCTTCTGCTGGTACGAACGCGACTTCGAGGTGATGCCGTCCGAGAACCGTGTGATCCTGCACTTCGGCGCCATCGATTATTTTTCCCGCGTGTGGGTCAACGGCCAGCTCGTGGCCGAGCACGAGGGCGGCCACACGCCGTTCCGCGCCGACATCACGCCCGCGTTGAGAGCGGACGGCAAGCAGACCGTGACCGTGTTCGTCGAAGACGATCCGGCCGACCTGGCCAAGCCCCGCGGCAAGCAGGACTGGCTGCTGGAACCGCACTCGATCTGGTATCCGCGCACGACCGGCATCTGGCAGACCGTGTGGGTCGAGCAGGTGTCGCGCACCTTCATCCAGAACCTGCGCTGGACGCCGCTGTTCGAAACCTTCGAGATCGGTTGCGAAGTCATCGCCGGCGGCGACATCCAGGAAGACATGTTTGTCGAGGTTAAGATTTGGCACGGCAAGCAATTGCTGGCGGACGACAACTACAAGCTGCTGGCCGGCGAGGCGAACCGCAAGATCGCGCTGTCCGACCCCGGCATCGACGATTCGCGCAACGAATTGCTGTGGAGCCCCGAACGCCCGACCCTGCTCGACGCCGAGGTGATCCTGCGCTGCGGCGACAGGATCGTCGACCACGTGAAGTCGTACACGGCGCTGCGCTCGTTCCACATCAACCGCGACCGCCTGCTGCTCAACGGCCGCCCGTATCCGCTGCGGCTCGTGCTGGACCAGGGTTACTGGACGGAGTCGTTCCTGACGGCGCCGTCGGACGACCACCTCAAGCGCGACGTCGAACTGGCCAAGCTGATGGGCTTCAACGGCGTGCGCAAGCACCAGAAGATCGAAGATCCGCGCTACCTGTACTGGGCCGACAAGCTGGGGCTGCTCGTGTGGGAAGAGATGCCCTCGGCCTACCGCTTCGCGCCGCGCGCGATCACGCGCATGGTCAAGGAATGGACCGAGGCCATCGAGCGCGACTACAGCCACCCATGCATCATCGTGTGGGTGCCGTTCAACGAATCCTGGGGCGTGCCGAACCTGACACTGACCCAGGCGCACCGCAACGCGGTCGAGGCGCTGTACCACCTGACGCGCACCCTCGACTCGACCCGCCCGGTGATCGGCAACGACGGCTGGGAAGCGTCGGCCACCGACATCCTGGGCATCCACGACTACGACTGCAGCCCGGACAAGCTGAAGGCGCGCTACGAGGTCAGCGACCCGGTGCGCACGCTGTTCGATCAACGCCGTCCCGGCGGACGCATTCTCACGCTGGACGGCTTCCCGCACCGCGGCCAGCCCATCGTGCTCACCGAATTCGGCGGCATCGCGTACGACCCGAACGCGACGCCCGAGGACGGCACGTGGGGCTATACCCGTGCCCATACGGCCGAGAGTTATCACGCGCTGTACCAACGCCTGCTGAAGGTGGTCAACGAGACCTTCATGTTCAGCGGCTTCTGCTATACCCAGTTCGCCGACACGTTCCAGGAAGCGAACGGCCTGCTCAACGCGGACCGTACACCCAAGCTGCCGTTCGAGGTGATCAGCGCGGCGACGCGCAACGTCGCCCTCGAACCCAAGGACGTGGAAGAGGAGGGAGACATGCCGGGCGCAGCCTGACGTCTTGCGCCGCCCGGCGCGCTCCGAACCCTGTCGCGAGCACGGCACCCGCAGGGCGCCTGCCCCATCGCTGCGCGGTCACGCATGGCCGCGTTGATGGACGGACACGCCCGTCCGTGCCGCGCGACCCGCGTTCGCCGGCGCGCCGCGGTGCGGGCGGTCCGGCTTTGCATCGATCAACCGACCGCCCTCGGGCGACAAGGAGCCCATCATGTCCACGATCGTCGTTTTCAGCCACCTGCGCTGGGATTTCGTGTTCCAGCGGCCGCAGCACCTGCTGTCGCGCCTGGCCCAGCATTATCCCGTCCTGTTCGTCGAAGAACCGGTGTACGACGATGGCGCCCCGTTCATGGAACGCTCCAGCCCCGCGCCGAACGTGACCGTGTGCCGCGCGCACACCCCGATCCACGCCAACGGTTTCCACGACGAGCAACTGCGGCTGCTCCAGCCCATGGTCGCGCAGCTGGCACCACCGGGCGAGGACGTCATCGCCTGGTTCTATACGCCGATGGCGCTGCCGCTGCTGCAATTGCTGCGGCCCGCGCTCGTCGTGTACGACTGCATGGATGAACTGGCGTCGTTCAAGAATCCACCCAAGCAATTGCTGCAGCGTGAAAGCGCGCTGCTCTCCATCGCCGACCTCGTGTTCGCCGGCGGCCCCAGCCTGTACGAGGCGAAGCGCCACCGCCACCCGAACGTCCACTGCTTTTCCAGCAGCGTCGACGTCGTGCATTTCCAGCAGGCGCTGGACCGCGGGCGCGCACATCCGCAGCAGGACGCCATCCCGCATCCGCGCCTGGGCTTCTACGGCGTGCTGGACGAGCGCTTCGATCCGGACCTCGTCGGCGCCGTGGCCGAAAGCCACCCCGAGTGGCAGATCGTGCTGGCCGGACCGATCGTCAAGATCGATCCGGAGCGTCTTCCACGCCGCCCCAACATCCATTACCTGGGCCAGCAGCCGTACGCGGCGCTGCCCGACCTGCTCGCCGGCTGGGACGTCTGCCTGATGCCGTTCGCCATCAACGAGGCGACGAAATACATCAGCCCGACCAAGGTGCTCGAATACATGGCGGCCCAGCTGCCGATCGTCAGCACGCCGATCGCCGACGTCGCCAATCCGTACGGCCACGTCGTCGCCATCGCGGCGACCGCGGACGAATTCATCGCCGCGTGCGAGGCCGCGCTGGCGCAGACGCCCGAGCAGCGCCGCCACATGATCGATGCGATGCAGGCCGTCGTCGCCGCGACGTCGTGGGACAACACGGTCGCGCGCATGCGCGAGCTGATCGACACGGCGCCGCCGCGCACCGACCGGCGCGCCACCCCGCGCAGCCTCGACGCGGCGGCCGACGCGGCCGCCGTCTCGCTGCGTGGCGACGCCCGGCGCGGCTCGAAGGTCAATCCGTTGCGCGTCCACGAGCCGCATGTGGGCACGATCGTCATCGGCGGCGGCCCGACCGGCCTGTCGGCCGCTTACCACCTGGGCGCGGATACGCTGCTGCTCGACCGCAACGAGACCGTCGGCGGCTGGTGCCGCTCGATCGACGACAACGGCTTCACGTTCGATCACGCCGGCCACATCATGTTCTCGAACGACCCGTACGTCCTCAAGATGTACGAGGTGCTGCTGGGCGATAACGTGCACTGGCAGAATCGCGAAGCGTGGATCTACAGCGAGGGCGTATATACCCGCTATCCGTTCCAGGGCGCGCTGTACGGCCTGCCGCCGAAGGTGATCACGGAATGCGTGATGGGCGCCATCGAAGCCCGCTACGAAAGCGCGGAGGGCAGGACGACGGCCGCGCAAGCCGTCGACGACTGCTGCGCCGACGGCACGGCCGACGTCTGCAACACGGACCGTGCCGTGAAAGGCGAAGTGCGCAACTTCGAGCAATTCATCTACAAGGTGTGGGGCAAGGGCATCGCGAAACACTTCGCGATTCCGTACAACCGCAAGATCTGGACCGTGCCGCTGTCCGAGATGGAAACGTCGTGGCTCGGCGGCAGGGTGCCGCTGCCGAACCTGGAAGAAATCATCCAGGGCGCGCTGGAGCCGTCGCCGGCGCCGCTGGGGCCGAACGCGCGCTTCGGTTATCCGTTGAAGGGCGGGTTCCAGGCGCTGATGAACGGCTTCCTGCCTCACATCAAGGGCAAGATCGAATTGAATGCGGACGTCGTGAAAGTGCTGCCGCGCGAACACATCGTCGCCCTGCGCGACGGCCGCCGCTTCCGCTACGACGACCTGATTTCCACGATGCCGCTGCCGGAGCTGGTCAAGGCGATCGGCGACGAGGCGCCGGAAGAGGTGAGGGCGGCGGCGAAGGGCCTGCGCCACGTGTCGATCCGCTGCGTGAACATCGGCATCGACCGCGTCGCCACGGACAAGCATTGGATCTACTACCCGGAAGACACGATCTTCCACCGCATCTTCGTGCAGGGCAATGCGAGCCCGGGATGCAATGCGCCGGGCGGCTTCGGCTTCACGTGCGAGATCTCGTACTCGCCGTATAAACCGCTGCCCGTCGACGGCGACGCGCTGATCGAACGCGCCATCGCGGATTGCCGCAAGGTCGGCATGATCCGGGACGGCGACACGATCCTCGCCGCCAACCAGGTCGACATGCCGTACGCCTACGTGCTGTACGACCACGCGCGCGCCCGCAACGTGGCGACGTGCAAGGCCTGGCTGAAGCAGTTCGACATCGTCCTCGTCGGCCGCTACAGCGAGTGGGAATACTACAACTCCGACCACGCGCTGCTGGCCGGCAAGCGCGGCGCGGACATCGTGCGTGCCAGGCATACGCAGGCGCAGCAGGTCGGGGCGGAATAGGAACGGTGCCCGGGCGCGCTGCGGGATGCCGCCGGCGCGCCGGACCGAGCCGCTGTTCGGCTCAGTGTTGAATCATGCCGCCTGCCAGGCTCACGCGGTCGCCGGTGCGGAAGTCCGGCGTCGTCTGCTGCGTCACGACCTGGGTGCTGCCGTCGTCCATGCGCAAGGTGACGCGATAGACGCGGTCGGCGGAGCTGCCGGTGGCGCCGCCCGCGCTGCTGCCCATCGCCGCGCTCGCGCTGCTCTCGCCTTCCATGGCGGCACCGCTCGAACTGGGGACGACTTCGATGGCGGCGACGGTGGCGTTCGGGCTCATCGGCGGCGCGGTGGCGCCCTGGCCCTGCGTCATGGCGCCGGCGCTGTCATAGCCGGTCGAGCTGCCCGCCGTGCCGGACGCTCCGGAAGTGCCCGAGCTGCCGGTGTCGCCGCTGCTGCCCGACATGCCGCTGCTGCCCGATGTGCCGCTGCTGCCCGATGTGCCGGTGGCCGTGCCGCTGCTGCCGGTCTCGCCGCTGGTGCCGCTGGTGCCGCTGCTGCCCATGCCACCGCCGCGCCAGGAACTGCACGCGGACAGCCCGACTGCGAGCGCCAGCAAGCCCGCCAGGAAGACGCTCTGGTGTTTTTGCTTCATGATCAACTCCTTCTGATGGGATAGTGTCAGGTTAGATGAGTGACGATGCCGCGTGCCACTTTGGTAAGAGGCCTGTTCGGTATCGGCGTTCAAGCTGCCTCCAGTTGAGCATGAGCCACGTCAAAGCCGTGGCGAATAGCGGCGGGTGACGCGGCCTCAGCGTTGGGCGTCGACGGGGGCGCGCGACGCCAGCAGGGCCAGCACGCTGCCGACGACGATGGCGGCGCCGACGTCGACGGCCCAGTCGCGGACGTCAGCGCCGCGATACGGGAAGAAGCTTTGCACGAACTCGTCGCCGGCACCCATCACGGCGACCGCCAGCACGGCCTTGCAGGCGCGGGCGAGCGCGCCGCCGCGGCTGCCGACGAACCACAGCGAGGCCAGCGCGGCATAGGCGATCGAGTGCAGGACCGGTCCCGGCGCGTAGGCACCGATGTCGGCCCGGGCGCCGGGGATGTTGCCTGTCGTAATGATCGTCAGGTACATCAGTACGGCGCCCGCAAGGCACAGCAGGCGCCGGTGCGGATGTTGCAGGAACGTGGATAAATACGATGTCATGGCAAGGTGAGGCTGAAAAGCGCTCACCTTACCATGCTCGTTGTGCGCTTGCACAAACGCGCGCGGGCCTCAGATCGTCAGGGCCGGCGCGCCGTTCGGATAGTGAGCGTCGAAGCAGCTGGCGCAGTCGGCGCAGAATAAATGGGCCATGCGCACCGCCGACTGGCGCAGGACCAGTTTCAGGTGGCCGCTCTGGCATTTGGGACAGATCTCTCGGACAGTGCCGAAAGTCAGTACGTGAAGAGGTTGCCCTTCATCGTCGAGGTGGTCGATCACCATGCGCGGGTTCAGCTCGCTGAGAACCAGACAGTCTTCCGGTTCCGCGTGATGGCGGCGCGATGGATGGGGTTGCTCTTGGGGTGGCGACATCGTCTCAGGTACAGGTAAAGTCATTGGACCGGCTCCATGTTGGATTGTCTTGTCCCCACGCGACATGTAAAAAATCGCGAGGCGCGAGATTCATCATAGCGGAATCTGAAGATGGTTCAAGCACAACAGCACGCAATTGTGCGGTGCGTGGCAGACGCGACAATAAGAATACGGAACAAAAAAAATGCCCGCCAACGGAGGACGGGCACAACCCAAGATCGGGCCAAGAGACGCAGAATTCGGTGCGGTGTGCCGCTAGCAGCACACCTTCTGCGATCACGCATATCGGTTGCGTGTATGCAGATGAACCCAGTATAGGGAGAAAATGTGACTTGACCATGACGCTCATCAAAGATGCGTGCCTTTGGTCCCGAACGTTTGCGGATGGGATTGGTCCGCATGAGAACGATAAAAAAAAAGCCCGCTGATTGAGCGGGCTTCAAACTATTTTCTTGGAGGAGAATAGTGGAGACAGGTGCCATTATGCTGCGCTGCGGCATGCGCGTCCAATGATGAATTCGGATACCGGTTATTACCTGGCGTAATAATGGCCGAGCTCGCTTCGCGTCAGTCCTTGACCGGCACCGTGTAATTCAGCGCCATGCGGCCGCCATCCGCATACAGCGTCTGGCCCGTGATGTACGACGCGTCGTCGCTGGCGAGGAAGGCGGCGATGCCGGCGATCTCTTCCGGTTCGCCGCAACGGCCCAGCGGCGTGCGCGACAGGATCGTGTGGCGCGCTTCGGGGCTTCCCAGAACGGCCTGCTTCGCCAGCTCCGTCAGGATCGTGCCCGGGCCGATACCGTTGACGCGGATGCCGTGCTGGGCCAGGCCGATCGACGCCACGCGCGTGAGCTGGTTGACGCCGCCCTTCGACACGACGTACGGAATCTGGTTCGGAATCGCCAGCTCCGCATTGACACTCGACATATTGATGATGCAGCCGCTCTGGCGCTTGACCATCTCGCGGGCCACGGCCTGGCTGCACAGGAACATCGATTTCAGATTGATGCGCAGTACGCGGTCGAAATCGTCCTCGGCCAGGTCGAGGAAATCGGCGGCATGGGTCACGCCGGCGTTGTTGACGAGGATGTCGACGCGGCCGAAGGCGGCCAGCGTGGCGGCCACCATCGCATCGACTTCGGCCTTCACGCTCACGTCCGCCCGGAAGAAGCGGGCAGCGTCGCCCAGCGCGGCGGCGGCGGATGCGCCTTCGGGACGGAGATCGACGAGCATCACGCGCGCGCCCTCGCGCACGAGGCGTTCGGCGCACGCATGGCCGATGCCCTGGCTGGCGCCGGTGACGATGGCGACTTTCTGGCTGAGTTTCATGGATATCCTCGTTGCTGCAATGAAAAGGCCGCCATTGTAGCGGCCTGCCGCGCCGCGCGTCAGAGCATCACGGGCCGGTCGGGCAATTCGTTCGGGCGTGCGCCGCCGGACGGGAAATGGTTGCGCAGCAGCTGGTTCACCTGGGCGATCGCGGCCAGTGTCGCCGCGCGGAATTCGCCGCGGGAAAAGCCGCGTGTCATCGTGTCGCACACGCCCTGCCAGGTGGCGGCGGGTATCCTGCGGTCGATGCCCCGGTCGGCAATGATATCGACCTTGCGGTCGGCCAGGTTCACGTAGATCAATACGCCGCAATTGTCCTCGGTGTCCCAGATGCCGTAGTCGGCGAACAGGGCGATGGCGCGCTGGCGGTTCGTCACGCCGGCCCAGGCCAGCGCCAGCGGCAACCCCTTTTCGACGATCAGGCGCACTTCGCCCCGGTGCGTCTGCTCGCCGGCCGTGATGGCTTCCGTGATCGCGGCGAGGGCATCGGGCGGAAACGCGCGCTCCGCTTCGTTGCGGGTGCTGAACAGGTGGCGCAGGGCGCGCCGCAGGCGGCTCGGCTCGTCCATCACCAGTCTCCCGAGGCGCCGCCGCCGTCGAAGCTGCCGCCGCCGCCGGAGAACCCGCCGCCGCCGCCGTCCGAAAAGCCGCCGGAAAAGCCGCCGCCCCCGCCGCGCCAGCGGTCGTCGTCATGATGGTGGGTGGCATTGGCCAGTATGTTGCCGAGAATGAAGCCGGTCGTGCCGCTGTCCCAGCCGGCGCCATAGCGGCCCGGTTGCGCCAGCCGTGTGCGGCGCGGGCGGAACACCGCGCGCAGGACCACGACGCCGACGAGGATCAGGAAGAGGCTGACGACGACGTTGGGGCCGTCGTCCTCATGTTGTTGCGCCGGCGTTTGCGCCGGCGGCGCCGGGAATTTTTCCTGGTCGAGCAGGGTGGCGATGGCGCCCACGCCCGCGACGAGGCCGCCGTACCAGTCGTTCTGGCGGAAGTGCGGCGCGATCGTGTCTTCCAGGATGCGTTTCGATTGCGCGTCCGTGAGGACGCCCTGCACGCCGCGCCCCGCCTCGATGCGCAGGCGGCGCAGCGCCTTGGGATTGTCCTTCGCGACCAGCAGCAGCACGCCGTCGTCGACGCCCTTGCGCCCCAGTTTCCAGGCGTCCGTCACGCGGATGCCGTATTGCTCGATGGCTTCCGGCTCGGTCGACGCCACGAGCAGCACGGCGATCTGGCTACCCGTCTTCGCCTCGTAGTCGGCCAGCACGCTTTCCAGTTGCCGGCGCTGGTCCGGCGTCAGCATGCCGATCTCGTCGGTGACGCGCGCACGCAGCGGCGGCACCGGTTTGAACTGGCCTTGCGCGCAGGCGTTACAAGCCAGCAGCAGGGTCAGCATCCAGGCCCAGAGCAAGCGCGGCAGGGCGTTCATGGGATGGCCTTATTTGCCGAAGTTGACGGTCGGCGCCGTCGAAATGGATTTCTCGTTCTCGACCGTGAACGAGGGCTTGGCCTGGTAGCCGAACATCATCGCGGTCAGGTTGGTCGGGAAGCTGCGGACCGTCACATTGTAGTCCTGCACCGCCGCGATATAGCGTTGGCGCGCCACCGTGATGCGGTTTTCCGTGCCTTCCAGCTGCGACTGCAGGTCGCGGAAGCTGGCGTCGGCCTTCAGTTGCGGATAGTTCTCCGACACGGCCATCAGGCGCGACAGCGCGTTCGACAACTCGCCCTGCACCTGCTGGAATTTCTGGAAGGCTTCCGGATTATTCAGCACTTCCGGCGTGATCTGGAAGCTGGTCGCGGCCGCGCGCGCGCGCGTGACGGCTTCCAGCGTATCCTTTTCGTGCGTCGCGTAGCCCTTGACCGTGTTCACCAGGTTGGGAATCAGGTCGGCGCGGCGCTGGTACTGGTTGACGACCTCGGACCAGGCGGCCTTGGTGGCCTCGTCCTTGGCCTGGAACTGGTTGTAGCCGCAGCCCGACAGCAGGGTGGCGGCCAGGACGGCGGCCAGCAGCATGCCGGCCCAGCGCGTGAACAAGGAAGGTTTCATCTGGCGATCCGTAACAAGTTGTCGAATGGCCAAAATATACCTGAAATGACATTGTATTGGCGAGACGAGCGGGGCGGAGCGCTACAATAGCGGGTTTGCAATCAGATCAGAGAGGCCGCCATGAACTTCATCGATAAACTGGACGCCGCCTGGCGCCGCAACGATTCCCTGCTGTGCGTGGGACTCGACCCGGACACGGCCCGCTTCCCCGCGCACCTGCAAGACCGCCCGGACGGCATCGTGGAGTTCTGCAAGGCCATCATCGACGCCACCGCCGACCTCGCCTGCGCGTTCAAGCCGCAGATCGCCTACTTCGCCGCCCTCGGCGCGGAAGACCAGCTGGAAGCCATCTGCCGCTACCTGCGCGAGCGCTACCCGCACATCCCGCTGATCCTGGACGCCAAGCGCGGCGACATCGGCGCCACCGCGCACCAGTACGCGCGCGAAGCGTTCGACCGTTACGGCGCCGACGCCGTCACCGTCAATCCGTACATGGGGTTCGATTCCGTCGAGCCGTACATGGCGTGGCCGGACCGCGGCGTGATCGTCCTGTGCCGCACGTCGAACGCGGGCGGCTCCGACCTGCAGTTCCTGGACGTGGGCGGCCAGCCGCTGTACCAGCACGTGGCGCGCCTCGTGGCCGAAAAATGGAACAAGAACGGCCAGTGCGCGCTCGTCGTCGGCGCCACGTTCCCGGAAGAACTGGCGCAGGTGCGCGCCATCGTCGGCGACATGCCGCTGCTCGTGCCGGGCGTCGGTGCCCAGGGCGGCGACGTCGAGGCGACCGTCAAGTCGGGCCGCACGGCCGCCGGCGCGGGCATGATGATCAATTCCTCGCGCGCCATCCTGTACGCGCAGCCGCAGGGCGGTGAAGACTTCGCCGCGGCCGCGCGCCGCGTGGCGCTCGAGACGCGCGACGCCATCAACCGCTACCGCGGCTGAGCCGCTTTACGTCCGCCCATCGCGCTGCCGGGCGATGCCGAGGTAGCGCATCCCGACCGCCAGCGCCGCGAAGCCCGATGCGGCGGCGACGCCCAGCGCCCAGCGCGGGCCCGCGTGGTCGGCCACCCAGCCGACGATCGGCGCGCCGACCGGCGTCGTGCCCAGGGCGATGCCGAGCCGCACGGCCATCACGCGGCCGCGCATCGCGGGTTCGGTGGACAGCTGGATCAGGCTGTTCGAGGTATTGGTGAAGGTGAGGGCGGCCACGCCCGTCAGCGCCAGCGCGGCGGCGAACCACGGATAGCCCGGCGACACCGCGGCGAGCAGGCAGCCCACGCCGAACACCCCGGCCCCGATCACCAGCGCGCCGAAGTGCGTGCGCTCGCGGCCGGCGGCGAGCAGCGCGCCGATGACGCTCCCGACGGCCATCGTCGACGACAGCAGGCTGTAGCCGCGCGCATCGGTATGGAACACGGAGACGGCCATGGTGCCGATGAAGATCGGGAAATTCAGGCCGAACGTGGCGATCAGGAACAGCATGGCGAGGATCGCCATCAGGTCCGGCCGCTTCCACACATAGCGCAGGCCGTCGAGCATCCCGCGCCCGCCCGCGCTCCCGCGCGCGCGCGGGTGCGCGTGCAGCTCGCTCTTGCGCAGCCATGCCAGCGAACCCAGCACCGCGACATACGACAGCCCGTTGATCAGGAACGCCCATCCGGTGCCGACGCCGGCGATCAACAGGCCGGCGACCGCGGGCCCGACCATTCGGGCGGCGTTGAACGACGTCGAATTCAATGCGACAGCGTTCGGCAGGTCGGCGTCGCCGACGAGCTGCGCCACGAAGGTCTGGCGCACCGGCGCGTCGAAGGCCGATGCGCAGCCGAACAGGAAGGCGAACACGTAGACCTGCCACAGTTGCACGATGCCGGCGATCGTCAACAGGCCCAGCGCGAGCGCGAGCACGCCCATGGCCGCCTGGGTGACCATCATCAGCTTGCGCTGGTCGACGTGGTCGGCGACCCAGCCGGTCCACGGCAGCAGCAATAATTGCGGGCCGAACTGCAGCGCCATGACGGTGCCCACGGCCGAGGCGTTGTGGTGCGTGAGCTGGGTGAGGACGAGCCAGTCCTGGGCGGTGCGCTGCATCCAAGTGCCGACGTTGGAGACCAGGCAGCCGGCGGCCCACAGGCGGTAGTTGAAGTTATTTAACGAACGGAATGCGCGGGCCATCGGGATTGTCGTGGGGTGGGCGGTCCTCGCCCACGCGGTGATACGCGACGGTCGATCCGTCGAAAACGCGGCTCATCCGTGCAAACGCCGGTTGTACGCGTGGGCACGGGGTGCCCACCCTACGTAACGCGGCGCAGGCGTCAATCAATAACGAACGGAATGCGCGGGCCATCGGGATTGTCGTAGGGTGGGCGGTCCTCCGCCCACGCGGTGATACGCGACGGCCGATCCGTCGAAAACGCGGCTCATCCGTGCAAACGCCGGTTGTACGCGTGGGCACGGGGTGCCCATCGTAACGCGGCGCGAGCGCGAATCAATACCGGCTCGGGGCGATCATCTCCGCGTAATCATACAGCGCGCCCAGGATTTCCTCAGCCCGCTCGTCCGCCGTCTCGGACAGCGCGTCGATCTCAGCGAACAATTGCTCGACCGTGCGCGCCCCGCCGGCGCCGTCGAACAGGCGCGCGGCGCGGTGTTCTTCCCACGCCTGCTGCTCGTCGTCGCCCAGGGTGTGCGGGAAGTTGCGGGCGCGGTAGCGGAACAGCAGGTGCGCCAGGCGCTCGTCCTCGAACGACGGGCGCAGCGTCGCCAGCTTGGGCGCCGCCTCGGTCCGCAGCGATTCCAGCCGGCGCCGGTCGCCGGTCGAGACGAAGCCGCCGTACAGGTCTTCGTCGACGTCGACGGCGGCCGCGCCGGTCTCGCGCTGGTACACCTTCTGCCAGACCGCCGCCATGTCCGGCCCGCCCGCGGCAATGCGCGCGTGCGCCAGGCATTGGTCGACGTCCAGTTCCCAGCGCGCCGCCAACTGCGTGCTCAGCGTTTTCAGGTTGCTGACCAGCATCGGCGACTTGTTCAGGTGCACGCTCTTGATGGGCAGCCGGGTCATCCCCTCGGGCATCTCGGCGGCGCGGGTGAACAGGCGCTGGCGGATCGTGTCGACGTTCAGGTGGAACAGTTCGGACGGGTCGTGGCGGCAGTCCCACACGAGGACTTCGTTCTTGTTGGTCGGGTGCGTGGCCAGCGGCCAGACCATCGCGAGGCAGCCGCGCTCGGCCGGGAACATGCCGGAAACGTGCAGGAAAGGCTGGCGCAGCGCGCGGTCGAGGTGCAGACCCATCTGCTCGGCGACCTTGTCCTTGCGGCGCAGTTCGAGGCAGAAGTCGAACAGCTTCGGTTGCTTGCTGCGCAGCAGGCGCGCCAGCGCGATGGTGGCGCGCACGTCGGACAGGGCGTCGTGCGCGGCGTCGTGCGCGAGGCCGTTGTCGCGCGTGAGGTGTTCGAGCCTGAAGCTGGGGCGGCCGTCGTCGTGGCGCGGCCACGTGATGCCGTCCGGACGGAGCGCATAAGCCATGCGGACGACGTCGAGCATGTCCCAGCGGCCGCAACCGTTCTGCCATTCGCGCGCATACGGGTCCATCAGGTTACGCCACAGCAGGAAGCGCGTGACTTCGTCGTCGAAGCGGATCGTGTTGTAGCCGACGCCGATCGTGCCCGGCTCGGAGAACGCCGCGCAGATGCGGGCCGCGAATTCGTGCTCGGGCACGCCGTGTTCGAGGCAGTGCTGCGGCGTGATGCCGGTGATCAGGCAGGCCTGCGGATCGGGCAGGTAGTCCGGCGCAGGCTGGCAGTACAGCATGATCGGCTCGCCGATTTCGTTGAGGTCGGCGTCGGTGCGGATCGCGGCGAACTGCGCGGGACGATCGCGTCGCGGTTCCGCGCCGAAGGTCTCGTAGTCATGCCAGAGGAACGTATGGGTGCTCATTGTGGTGCCGTGCGCGGCTGAGTTGCGACGCGCCATTCTAACTTGCATGAATCGCGCGGCCTAGCGTCGCCGCAATCCGGCCGGGGGAACCAAATGGACGTTCACGTGCCGATGCGGTCCCGTCCGGCTTCCTTGGCGCGGTACAAGGCGGCGTCGGCGGCTTCGATCAGGCCCCGTTCGTCCTGGCCGGGCAGCAGGGTGGCGACCCCGAACGAGCCGGTGACGTGGGGCAGCGGCAGGCGCATGTCGTCGAACACCACGGCCTCGCGCATGCGTGCGCACAGGCGTTCGGCGACCATCACGGCCCGCTGCTGCGGGGTGGCGGGCAGGATCGCCATCATCTCTTCGCCGCCGTAGCGCACGGCGAAATCGGTCGGACGCAGGCCGGCGCGGATCACGCCGGCCGCCGCGCACAGGGCGCTGTCGCCCGCGATGTGGCCGTGGGTGTCGTTGAAGCGCTTGAAGTGGTCCAGGTCGATCATCACGAGCGACAGCGGGCCGCTGTCCTGGCGCGCGCGGGCGACGAGCTTGGGCAGCGCGTCGTTCAGCCAGGCGCGGTTGTACAGGCCCGTGAGGCCGTCGTTGAACGACAGCTGGCGGTAGAACTCGCCGAGCTTCTGGCGCCGGCGCAGGCGCGCGTTCGTCGCGCGGATGCGGAACGACAGCAGCCGCAGCAGGTTGCGCGCCACGCCATTGTGGCCGTCAATCAATTGCCACACGCGTTCAGGTTCGATCACGAGGAGCTCGCTGTCTTCGAGCGCGACGATGGCGTCCAGGTTGGCGGCATCGTCCAGCACCGACTGCTCGCCCACGCTCTCGCCGGGCAGGATGCGGTCGATATTGCCTTCGCCCAGCGCCGCCTCCACGGCGAGGCTGCCCGCCAGCAGGATGTACAGGCGCGCCCGCAGGCCGTCCTCGAGCGCCTCGCCCTCCGGCAGCCGCACCAGCTTGCAATCCGCGAGCGCCTGCGCGACGGCGGGGCCGTCGGCGTCGCGAAAGAGCTGCAGGTCGCGGATGCTGTAGGAGGATGCACCGAAGGTGCCGGTTACGATCATGGATTTAAACTTCTGGGCGACAACTTATATTGACAACCTCGCATGATACCTGAACGAAACAGCAACGCCGATGCTTGGCGCCGATAAACAACAGTGTTTCAATGGCGGCATGACTACCGCTACCGATTCCATCCTGGCCGACGCGCTCGGCAAACTGCACGCGCCCGCGCCCGATGCGCGCATCGTCTGCCTCGTGCCCTCGATCACCGAACTGCTGTGCGACCTGGGCCTGGCCGGCAACGTGGTCGGCCGCACCGGCTTCTGCATCCATCCGCGCGACGTCGTCGCCGCCATTCCCAAGGTCGGCGGCACGAAGGACGTCAACATCGAGAAGATCCGCCGGCTGGCGCCCACGCACGTCGTCGTCAACATCGACGAGAACGAAAAGCCGACCGTCGACAGGCTGGCCGAATTCGTGCCGCACATCGTCGTCACGCATCCGAACGCGCCGCGCGACAACCTGCACCTGGCACGGTTGATGGGCGGGATCTTCGGTGCCGGCGATGCCGCCGCGCGCTGGTGCGCCGCCTTCGAGGCCGAGTACGCGGCGCTGCGCGCGTTGCCGCAACATCCCCCTCGCACGGTGTTGTACTGCATCTGGCAGGACCCGTGGATGACGGTGTCGAACGGGACGTATATCGCCGCGATGCTGGCCGAACTGGGCTGGCGCGTGCCGGACCTGGGCGCGGACCGCTATCCGCGCTTCGCGTGGTCGCAGGAACTCGTGGACGGGCTCGATGCCGTGCTGCTGTCGACCGAGCCCTACCGCTTCACGGAAGCGCATGCGGACGCGCTGGAAAAGCAGCTGGGGATTCCCGTGCTGCTGGTCGACGGCGAGATGATGTCGTGGTACGGCAGCCGGGCGCTGGCGGGGCTGCGCTATCTGCGGCAGGTCCGGGACATGGTCGAGGGCGCAGGCTGAACGGAGCGGCCCGGGTGCCGGGCCGCGGTCGCCGCGGGCGATCAGGAATCGCTGGTCAGGTCTTTGTCGGACTCGGCGTCGACGGGCAGCGGTTCGCGCTTGTTCTTGTCGTTCAGGCGGCCGATGGCGCTGTCCAGTGCACGCTTGAGCTTGGTGATGGCGCCCGAGATCGACAGTTGCAGGTTTTCCGCATGCGCATGCACGACGACGGGCGCATAGCCGGACACGAGCGCTTCCATCATGCAGTAATTGCTGCCGTCCTCGTGCTTTTCGCGGTTTTCGTTACTCAGGTGGACGTCGACGCGGCGCACGTGGTCGCCGAAACGGCTGATCGCTTCCTCGACCTGGGTGCGGACGCGTTCGTCGAGGCCCTGGTGGCGCTGGATCGTGTTATCGGTGTTGACATTAACTTCCATAAACTCCTCCAAAAGTGGTCATATTTGCATCGATGTTACACACTCCGGGAAAGACCCGGCGCGCCGCACGCGCGGCTCAGGCATTCACGAGGCTGGCCGCGATGTTGACCGAGAGGCCGAGGATCACGAGGTTGAAGAAGAACGCGAGCACGCAATGGCCCAGCACCAGCTTGCGCATGGCGCGCGTCTTGACCGTCACGTCCGACGTCTGGACGGCGACCGAGAGCGTGAAGGAGAAATACAGGAAATCCCAATAGTTCGGCTGCGTGTGCCGGTCCGGGAATTCCAGCGGCAGCGTGTGCTTGCTGGCCGTGTAGTACAGGTGCGCGTAGTGGAAACAGTACATGACGCCGACCAGCAGCCAGGAGCCGATCACGGTCAGCGCCGTGAACGCGTAGTGCAGGGCCGCCACGTGCTCGGATGCCTGCTTCATGTTCGCCAGTTCGGTCACGATGGCATAGACGCTCAGGATCGCGCCGACGATCACGGCGCCCAGCACCGCGCCGCCGCGTTCGTCCTGTCTTTCGGCGATGGCGCGCACCCGGCTGTGGTCGGCCCGGAACATCGTCCACGTCATCGTCAGCAGGTACGACCACACCCCGGTGTTCCAGCCGATCAGGGCGCGCCGCAGGCCGGAGTAGTGGCCCGGCGCCAGCAGCCCGACCGCCACGCCGAGCATGAGCGCGCCGAGCAGGTAGGGGCGGCTGCGGATGAAGCGCACCAGGAAGCCGGGTTGCTCCGGCGGGCGGGCATCGTGGGGGAAGGGCTTGTCCATCATCCGGCCTTGGCCTGTGCGGTGCGTTCCGCTTCGTGGTGCGGGAAGCGGTCCATGCGCGACAGCACTGGGAACAGCTTCATCCACGTGCCCGTGACGACGAGGGTGGCGACGCCGCCGAACACGATCGCGCGCACGAGGCCGAACCAGCTGGCCGTGAGGCCCGATTCGAATTCGCCCAGTTCGTTGGAGGCGCCGATGAACACGGCATTCACGGCGCTGACGCGGCCGCGGATCTCATCCGGCGTTTCGTACTGGACGAGCAGGTGGCGGATGTAGACGCTCACCATATCGCCCGCGCCCAGCAGGAACAGGGCGCCGAGGGCGACGTAGAAGCTGTGCGTGACGCCCATCGTCACGGTGGCCGCGCCGAACAGGGCGACGCCGCCGAACATCCAGGCGCCGACCCTGCGCGTGATGGGCCGGAACGCCAGCGCGATCGAGCACAGCGTGGCACCCGCGCCCGGCGCCGTGCGCAGCAGGCCGAGGCTCGTCGGGCCGGCCTGCAGCACGTCGTGGGCGTAGGCGGGCAGCAGGGCGGTGGCGCCGCCGAACAGCACGGCGAACAGGTCGAGCGAGATGGCGCCCAGCACGATCGGACGCGACCACACGAAGCGCAATCCCTCCAGCAGCGTGTGCCAGCTGACGGGCGCCTTGTTCCTGGCCTGCGGCGCGCTTCTGGTGCGGGCCATCAGCAGCACGGCCACGGCCAGGAGGGTGCTCGACACGGCGTAGACGACGTTCGGCCCGAACACGTACAACAGGCCGCCCAGCACCGGACCGACGATCACGGACACCTGGAACGTGGACGAGCTCAATGCCACGGCCTGCGAGAAATCCTGCGTGGGGACGAGGTTGCGCAGCACGGCCTGCGAGGCCGGCATCATGAAGGCGCGCGCGCTGCCGTACAGCACGAGCACGGCGTACACGGGCCAGACGGTCGTGCTGCCGGACAGCGTGAACGCGACGAGCAGCAGGCTGCACAGCAGCTGGGTGGCCATGCACAGCAGGACGATCTTGCGGCGGTTGTGCGTATCGGCCACGTGGCCGGCCCACAGGATGAGCAGCAGGAAGGGCGCGAACTGGGCCAGGCCGATGAGGCCGAGGGCGAACAGGCTGTGGGTGATCTGGTAGACCTGCCAGCCGACGGCCACGCTCTGCATCTGGATGGCGAGCGTGCCGAGGAAGCGCGACGACAGGTAGAACGCGACATTCGGATTGCGCAGGACGGCAAGACGGCCTGTCGGAGAAAGGACGGACATAGGTTGGGTGAGGGTACTGGCAGGAATGCAACCCTCATTGTGCCTGATGTCGCCGAACTGCGCTGTCAATACGTAGGGTGGGCACACCGTGCCCACGCGGACGCCGGCGAACCGCGAACGTGCGCGTGGGCGGGGGCCGCCCACCCTACGGTTGGTGTGCGTGCACCCGTGCCCACCATGGGGGCCGCGAAATTATTTTTTGACGAACCGGACCGCGAACTTGTCGTCCGGCGCGCCCTTCATCTCGAAGAACGGCTGCTCGCGCGGGTCGGACGGGGCGCGCAGGTAATCGCTGCGGGCGTCGACCTTGAAGCCGGCTTTCGTCACCTCGTCGACCAGCGTGTCCTCGTCGATGCGGTGCAGCGTCTTGGTGGCCGTCAGGCCGGCGCCCTTCTTGGCCGCATTGTCGACGATGACGAGGTGGCCGCCCGGCTTGAGCGCATCGTACAGGTGCTTGTTCATCGCGGCGCGGTCGGTCGGGGTGTTCACGATGTCGTGGTACGACATGTTGATCGTGATGAGATCCAGCGGCGGCGTGCCTTTCGGGACCGGATCGTTGTAGTCCGCCACGATCGCATGCAGGTTCGGCAGCGTGGCCTGGCCCACGCGCTGTTCCAGCTTCGGATTCGGCTTGCCATTCTGGGCCCAGACGGCGCCCTTGGTGCCGACGGCCGCCGTCAGCAGCGCCGCGGTGGCGCCGCCGCCCGACGCGACGTCGAGCACCTTCATGCCCGGTTTCACTTCGGCGAACGTCAGGAACTCGCCCGATTTGCGGTGCGCGTCGGCCTTGCGGTCGTCGTCGCTGCGGATCGGGCTGGCGAGGACGGATTGCCAGTTGGCGCCCGCCTGGTCGGCGGCGTGGGCGGGGAGGGCGCCCGTCAGCAGGGCGGCCGACAGGGCAAGCAGGACAGGGGCACGGCGGAGCGTCTTATGCATATGTTCGACCCTTTCTTGTTGGGAGCCGGCCGGACGTGGCCGGGGCAACCGCGACCTTACTCCAAATTCTTGTCGAGATATACAAGAATCGCATCTGCATGCGCCCCTGTCCGCGCGTCACGGCTGGGCCAGGTCGGCCTCCGTCGTGAAGGCGTCGGCGTAGAACTCGTCGTCCGGCAGGCCGCACCGGGCGACGTAGTCGCGCCGCGCCGAATCGACCATGATCGGCGCGCCGCATGCGTACACCTGGTGGTTGGACAGGTCGGGAATGTCCTGCATCACGGCCGCGTGGACGAAGCCGGTGCGGCCCGTCCAGCCGTCTTCCGGCAGGGCGTCCGAGATGACCGGCACGTAGGTGAAATGCGGCAGCTCGCGCGCCCATTGTTCGCACAGTTCGTGCATGTACAGGTCCTGCGGCCGGCGGCCGCCCCAGTACAGCGCGACGGGACGCTCCGACTTCAGGTGGATCATGTGCTCGACGAGGGCCTTGACGGGCGCGAAGCCGGTGCCGGACGCCAACAGCACGATCGGCTTGGCGGATTCCTCGCGCAGGAAGAAGGTGCCCAGCGGGCCTTCGAAGCGCAGGATGTCGCGCTCCTTCATCGCCCCGAACACGTGGTCCGTGAACAGTCCGCCCGGCAGGTGCCGGATGTGCAGTTCGATGGGGCCGCCCAGCGACGGTGCGCTGGCGATGCTGTAGGCGCGACGCTTGCCGTCCTTGAGCATGAATTCGACGTACTGGCCGGCGCGGTAGGCGAGGGCTTCGTTGGCCGGCAACTGCAGCGTGAGGATGACCACGTCCGGCGCGGCGCGGCGGATCGAGGTGACGCGGGTCGGCATCTTGCGCACCGGATACTCGCTGCTGCCGCCCACTTCACGCGCTTCGATCACCAGGTCGCCCTCGGGGACGGCGCAGCACATCAGCGCATAGCCCTGCAGTTTTTCCTGGTCGGACAGGGCGCGCGCCTGGTGCGGCTTGTGCTGGATCGTCCCTTCGACGACCTTGCCCTTGCAGGAACCGCAGGCGCCGTTCTTGCAGCCGTACGGCAGGCCGATGCCGGAACGGATCGCGGCCGCGAGCACGGTTTCGTCCCCCGCGCAGTCGTAGTGATGGCCGCTGGGCTGGACAGTGATCTGAAACGTCATACAATCCTCGGAATGAATACAAAAAACAATGTCAGGTTCAACAAGCCGCGCCTCCTGATCGTGGGCTGCGGCGATGTCGGCATGCGTCTGCTGCCGCTGGTGCGCGAGCGCTTTCGGGTGTTCGCCGTGACGAGCCAGCCGGCCCGTGCTGCCGCGTTGCGCGCGGCGGGCGCGGTCCCGGTCGTGGCCGACCTCGACCGGCCCGAGACGATGAAACGACTGGCCGGACTGGCGCAGCGGGTCGTGCATCTTGCGCCGCCTCAGCAGGACGGTGCGCTCGATTTGCGCACGCGCAATTTGACCGCCATTCTACCCGAGGGCGCGCGGGTGGTTTATGTCAGCACCACGGGCGTCTACGGCGACCGCGGCGGCGCGGCGACGCCCGAGACGACGCCGGTGGCCCCGCGCAACGCCCGCGCCCGCCGCCGCGTGGACGCCGAACGCGTAATGCGTGCCTGGGCCGTGGCCGGCGGGGGCAAGGTGGCGATCCTGCGCGCGCCCGGCATTTACGCGGCCGACCGCCTGCCCATCGAACGGCTGCAGCGCGGCACGCCGGCGCTGGCGCCGGTCGACGACGTGTACACGAACCACATCCACGCCGACGACCTGGCGCGCCTGTGCGCGCTGGCGCTGTTCCGCGCGCGGCCGGGGCGGGTGTACAACGCGTCCGACGATTCGCGCCTGAAGATGGGCGACTATTTCGACGTCGTGGCCGACGCCTTCGGCCTCGCGCGGCCGCCGCGGCTGGCCCGGACCGAGCTGGAGAAGGCCGTGTCGCCGATGCTGCTGTCGTTCATGTCGGAATCGCGCCGGCTGGACAATCGCCGGATCGGGACGGAGCTGCGCGCCCGCCTGCTGCATCCGCGCGTCGAAGCGGCCGTCGCCGCGCTGGCCCGGGCGTCGAAATAAGGGCGGCTTAAGCATTTCGCAACTGATCCATGTATCATTTGGGTTCGCCGTAGAGCGACCATACAAATAATCTATATTTCCCAAAACTGGCTGATTTTCCATTACCCGCCTCGGGTCGTGGAGAATTTCCCATGGATGTCACTAGCGAAGGACCATCAATGCCCATCCGACGGATACCCGAGGGCGCCGAGTATGACCCGAACCGGGTGCTCGATGCCATCATCAACAAACTTAAGCTCAAGAACGACGCCGCGCTGTCGCGCGTGCTGGAAGTGGCGCCGCCCGTGATCAGCAAGATCCGCCACAACACCCTGCCGATCGGCGCCACCATCCTGCTGCGCATGCACGAAGTGTCCGACTACAGCATCCGCGAGCTGCGCGCGCTGATGGTGCGGATGGAGGGCGTGACCGGCGCGGCCTGAGCCGCAAACAAAAAAGATCCGTCCCGGGGTACGGGGCGGATCAGGCTGGCGCCGCCTGCGTGGGAGCGGCCGCGCCAGAAGGGCTGTGGGACGTGGTGGCGTCCTCGGACCTCAGGCGGCGGCCGCGCTACGCGGACCGGCGCACCATGCGGTGGCGGCGCCGATGACGCTGCCGCCACGTTTCGCCCGCACGTCGATGCGCGGACCGGCGCACCAGGCGGTGGCGGTGCTGACGGCGCCGTCGGCACGCTTGGCCTGTGCGTCGATGCGCGGGCCGGCACACCATGCGGTGCCGGCGTCGATGGCACGCTTGGCTTGTGCCTCGAGACGCGGACCGGCACACCATGCGGTGGCGGCGCTGACGGCGCCTTCGGCGCGCGGACCGGCACACCATGCGGTGGCGGCGTCGATGGCACGCTTGGCTTGTGCCTCGATACGCGGACCGGCACACCATGCGGTGGCGGCGCTGACGGCGCGTTCGGCGCGCGGGCCGGCACACCATGCGGTGGCGGCGTCGATGGCACGCTTGGCTTGTGCCTCGATACGCGGACCGGCACACCATGCGGTGGCGGCGTTGACGGCGCCTTCGGCGCGCGGGCCGGCACACCATGCGGTGGCGGCGCTGACGGCGCCTTCGGCGCGCGGACCGGCACACCATGCGGTGGCGGCGCTGACGGCGCCTTCGGCACGCGGGCCGGCGCACCATGCGGTGGCGGCGTTGATGGCGCCTTCGACACGCGGGCCGGCACACCAGGCGGCCTCGTTGCCGGCGCCGTCCTGGGACACCGGCGATGCTGCGGCTGCGGCGCCCGGATAGGCTTCGCCGAACGTGGCTTCATACAGTTCGCGCATACGGTCGCCGCTGTCGAGACGGAACTGTTCATCGTCTTCGCCACGCATGCCGACGTACGGATAGTGGTGCAGGAAATAGCCGAAGGCCTGCTCGCAGTCGGCGGCGTATTTCATCGTGTCGAGGATGTGGTAGTGCCAGAACGTGTCGACGTCGACCAGCGGCGCTGTGTCTTCTTCCGGATACATCTTCATCAAGCACAGGAAACGGCGATATTCTTTTTCCACGGCATTGGCCTTCTCCAGGCTCCAGCCTTCGCCTGATGCCACGTGCATCAGCTTCATCTTGATCGGTTCCAGGTCGAGTTGCATCACAGCATTGATCAGGTCATTGGTGTTCATGGTCATCCTCATTAGTAATTGTTGAGTACTACTATCCCTAGTTATGGTTTTAAGCGGTGAATCGACTGCCTACGAACAATATTTCCACGAAGCATATGATGACATCGGGCAACACACTGTCGAATTTACGGACGTGTCTTACACGTGCTCAATGTAGTTGAGGCAATTCACCTAGTTATTGATATTTGTCAAAGAAACAACATTCGTTGCTCAATCGGCTATGCAGAGCTTATTGAGCAAAGTAGGCACATCAGGAAGAATATCCTGCGAGCATGACAGAAAAATGAGGAGGGTGGCGCTAGATGACAGCCGAGCCCGATCCATGCGCGAGCGGGTCGCGTATGGCAATCTCGGGTCCGCCGATGACGGGCGCCGATACGGTCACGGTCGTGCCGCCGTCCGGTTCGCTGAACACGGCGCAGGTGCCGCCGAGGATCACGATGCGCTCCTCGATGCCGACCAGCCCGAACGAACCGTATTTGTTGCGTCCGCCCGGCGGCAGGCCGCAGCCGTTGTCGCGCACCGTCAGCGACAGCCAGCCGCCGTTCAGGCGCAGCTCCACCTTCACGCGCGTCGCGTTGGCATGGCGGACGATGTTCGTGAGGGATTCCTGCAGGATGCGGAAAAAGGCCGTCGCGCAGTGGTCGGGCAGGGCGATCTCGCCGTGCTCATCGTGGATGTCGCACTGGATGCCGGTGCGGCGCTGGAACTGGTTGACCTGCCACTCGACGGCCGCCGACAGGCCGAGGTCGAGCACGGTCGGGCGCAGGTCGTTGATGATCTGGCGCACGCTCTTGATCGTCGTGTCGATCTGCACCAGCGTGGCGCGGGCGCGCTTGTGCAGGTGGCTGTGCGTGCCCTTCGTGCGTCCAGCCAGCAGTTCGGCCTCGATGCGCAGCGCCAGCAGGCTCTGGCCGAGGTCGTCGTGGATCTCGCGCGCGATGCGCTTGCGTTCCATTTCCTTGATCTGGTACGCGTGGTCGGCGAGGCGCCTGAGCTTCTGGTGCGACAGTTGCAGCTTGCTCTGGCTCTCGCGCAGTTCGCTCGTCATTTCCTGGGCGAGGGCGAGGGCCGCGCGGCGCGACGACGTCAGGATGTGCAGCAGGGCGTACAGCATGACCGAGCCGAGGAAGCCGAACGCCATCATCAGCTTCGGGTAATAGCCGTCGAATTCCGTGTAGAGCGAGGCTTTCGGGACGCTGTAGGTCGTCTTCCACAGGCGGCCGTTGAAATCGAGCGGCAGGGTCGTCTTGAACACGTCGTCGCTTTTGGCGAGCGGCGGTGTCGGGTTGTCCGGGGTGCCGTGGCTGTCGAACAGGGTGAGCAGTTTGTTCGAGGCATCCCGGCCCTGCGCGTCCATGCCCGGTCCCACGTCGAACAGGGTCATGCGCAAGCCGGAAATCGGGACTTCGTCCATCACACCGTGTAACAGTTTGCGGACGCTGAATGCGATGCCGAGGGAGCCGGTATAGGCGGCGCGCCGTTGTTCCACGGTATCGAGTCCGGCACCGAAACGATAGATGGGCATGCGCATGCCCAAATAGATATTGTTCGGATGGGAGAGAACCTGGATCGGCGTGCCCGCCGAAAAAATCGTGCCGCGGTCGCGCTCTTCGATCAGTTGCGTTCCGAAATAGCGGTTGGCCATCAGGTCGAGGCCATAGTATCGGCTGCCCGGCGGAGCGGGTTCGACGAAGGCCACGACGAGGTAGGATGACCGGATGCCCGGCGGCGTGATGTCCAGCTGGACGGGCTTGCCGAAAATGCGCGATACGCTCGTGCGCAGGTCGTCGACGAAAGTGTCACGCTCGCCCTGGGGCACGTAGACCGCGAAATTGATGTAGTCGACAGCCGGGAAATTACGGGACAAATCGAGCCCGTGTACGAATTCGTTGAAGTTCTGGTGGGTCAGGACGTTGGTGCTCTGGATCATGCTGCCCGTGGAGCGCAGCAAGTCTGTGTACGATTTCACCCGAACGTTGATCACGCTTTGCGCGTGCTTGGCATGGCTGACGAAGCGGGCCTCGGCATCGCTCTCGATCGAACGTGCCGTGACCACGTACAGCAGGCCGCCGACAAGTGAGGACAGCAAGGTGCCGGCCCAGAACGATAACCGGGTGACCGAAAATGCGTCTCTCAGTGTCGTTGCCATGAAAATCCCATTTCCAGACCTTTCCGGCGCGCGCCGGTCATGCAATGTTAATTATTTGCAACTTACGCGCGTTAGATATTTTGCGAACCTAGCAGTTCAAAGAGTTGTCGTTACGGCCGAACAAAAGAAATGACCCGTCCGGTGACACGGGACGGGTCGGCTGGCGAGGACGGGGTGCCGCATGTGGCACCCCGTGGCGAGCGTCAGGCCGTCAAGCGTGCATCCGTCTTGACGCGGGGGCTGGCGCAATAAGCCGTTTCGGCACGCGGACTGGCGCAGTAAGCGGTTTCGGCACGCGGACTGGCGCAGTAAGCGGTTTCGGCACGCGGACTGGCGCAATAAGCGGTAGCGGCCACCGCGCCGTCGCCTTGGCGGGCCTGCGCCTTGACGCGCGGGCTGGCGCAATAGGCCGCCTCGATGCGCGGGCTGGCGCAGTAGGCCGTTTCGGCACGCGGGCTGGCGCAATAAGCGGTAGCGGCCACCGCACCGTCGCCTTGGCGGGCCTGCGCCTTGACGCGCGGGCTGGCGCAATAGGCCGCTTCGATGCGCGGGCTGGCGCAGTAGGCCGTTCCGGCACGCGGGCTCGCGCAATAAGCGGTAGCGGCCACCGTTCCGTCGCCTTGGCGGGCCTGCGCGTTGACGCGTGGGCTTGCGCAATAGGCTGCGTTGACGCGCGGGCTGGCGCAGTAGGCTGCGTCGATGCGCGGGCTTGCGCAGTAGGCTGCGTCGATGCGCGGGCTTGCGCAGTAGGCGGCAGCGCCGGTTTTGCTGTCGAGGGGCACGGCATTCGTTGCCGGTACGGCCAGCGCGCCCGGATAGGCTTCGCCGAAGGTGGCTTCGTACAGTTCGCGCATGCGGTCGCCGCTGTCGAGACGGAACTGTTCATCGTCGTCGCCACGCATGCCGACGTACGGATAGTGGTGCAGGAAATAGCCGAAGGCCTGCTCGCAGTCGGCGGCGTATTTCATCGTGTCGAGGATGTGGTAGTGCCAGAACGTGTCGACGTCGACCAGCGGCGCGGTGTCTTCTTCCGGATACATCTTCATCAAGCACAGGAAACGGCGATATTCTTTTTCCACGGCATTGGCCTTCTCCAGGCTCCAGCCTTCGCCTGATGCCACGTGCATCAGCTTCATCTTGATCGGTTCCAGGTCGAGTTGCATCACAGCATTGATCAGGTCATTGGTGTTCATGGTCATCCTCATTAGTAATTGTTGAGTACTACTATCCCTAGTTATGGTTTTAAGCGGTGAATCGACTGCCTACGAACAATATTTCCACGAAGCATATGATGACATCGGGCAACACACTGTCGAATTTACGGACGTGTCTTACACGTGCTCAATGTAGTTGAGGCAATTCACCTAGTTATTGATATTTGTCAAAGAAACAACATTTGTTGCTTAAGTGGATACGCAAACGCTAACGGATAGGGTAGGCGTATCCGGAAAGGATAGCCGATAGCAATGAATGCCGAGGGAAAAGGTTAGATGAGGGAGGAGCCGGCGCCGTGCTCGAGCGCGTCGCGAACCGGGTGTTCCAGTTGTCCGGCGACGGGCGCCGATACGGTCACGGTCGTGCCGCCGTCCGGTTCGCTGAAGACGGCGCAGGTGCCGCCGAGGATCACGATGCGCTCCTCGATGCCGACCAGCCCGAACGAACCGTATTTGTTGCGTCCGCCCGGCGGCAGGCCGCAGCCGTTGTCGCGCACCGTAAGCGACAGCCAGCCACCGTTCAGGCGCAGCTCCACCTTCACGCGCGTCGCGTTGGCATGGCGGACGATGTTCGTGAGCGATTCCTGCAGGATGCGGAAGAAGGCCGTCGCGCAGTGGTCGGGCAGGGCGATCTCGCCGTGCTCGTCCTGGATGTCGCACTGGATGCCCGTGCGGCGCTGGAACTGGTTGACCTGCCACTCGACGGCCGCCGACAGGCCCAGGTCGAGCACGGTCGGGCGCAGGTCGTTGATGATCTGGCGCACGCTCTTGATCGTCGTGTCGATCTGCACCAGCGTGGCGCGGGCGCGCTCGTGCAGGTGGTTGTGCGTGCCTTTCGTGCGCCCGGCCAGCAGTTCGGTCTCGATGCGCAGCGCGAGCAGGCTCTGGCCGAGATCGTCGTGGATCTCGCGCGCGATGCGCTTGCGTTCCATTTCCTTGATCTGGTACGCGTGATCGGCCAGGCGCCTGAGCTTCTGGTGCGACAGTTGCAGCTTGCTCTGGCTCTCGCGCAGTTCGCTCGTCATTTCCTGGGCGAGCGCGAGGGCGGCGCGGCGCGACGACGTCAGCGTGTGCAGCAGGGCATACAGCAGTACCGAGCTGAAGAAGCCGAATGCCATCATCAGTTTCGGATAATAGGCGTCGAATTCCGTGTACAGCGCGGTCTTGGGCGCGCTGAACGTCGTTTTCCACAGGCGGCCATTGAAATCCAATGGAAGCGTCGCGGAAAACATGTTCTCGTCGCCGGCCAGAGGCGGCGTCGGGTCCTGGCTGCTGCCATGGTTGTCGAACAGCGTACGCGGCAGCCCGGCCGTTTCCTGGCCGTGGACGTCCAGGCCCGGACCGATGTCGTACAGCGTCATGCGCAGCCCTGAGATCGGGATCTCGTCCATCACGCCATGCAGGAGTTTCGGGACGCTGAAGGCAATGCCCAGCGACCCGACGTAGGCGGCGCGGCGCTCTTCCACCGTGTTCGCAGGCGCGCCGAAGTAATAGATCGGCATGCGCATGCCCAGGTGGTTATCGTTGGGCCTGGACAGGGCGAGGATGGGCGTGCCGGAGGCATAGAGCGTCGCCCGGTCGCGGGATTCGTCCAGTTGCCTGCTGAAATAACGGTTGGCGGACAGGTCGATGCCGTAGTGGCCGGGGCTGGACTGGTCGGGTTCGATGTACGAGACGATCAGGTAGGACGGACGCCGGCCCGGCGGTGCGATATCCAGCGGCGCCGGCGTAGTCATGTAGCGCTGCATCTCTTCACGCAGGTCGCTGACGAAGGCATCGCGCTGCGCGTCGGTCACGTAGACCGCAAAATTGATGGAGTCGACCGCGGGGAAGTTCCTGGCCAGATTCAGTCCGCTCACGTATTCGTGGAACTTGCGGTGGCTCAGGACGTCGGTGCTATGAATCATGCTGCCGGTAGCCCGCAGCAGATCGGTATAGGACTTGACCCGCACCCCGATCACGCTCTGTGCGTATTTCGCATGGCTGATGAAGCGCTCGTAGGCATTGCTCTCGATCGAGCGCTGGGTCATCACGTATGACAGGCTGCCGACCAGCGACGACAGCAGCACTCCGGTCCAGAACGAGAACCGGGTGACCGAAAACGCGTCTCTCAGAACCGTCGGCATAGGATTTTCAAAGGTGTGACGCGGGCTCGCGCCGGCAAGTTGCTTTATCGCTTTGCAACTTACCTGTGTCGCATGCATGGTGAACCTAGCAGCTCGAACAGTTGCTGATGAGTCAGAATTGCTGTGATGGAAAAGCACCCTGCAAGCAACGACTTGCAGGGTGAAGTCGGCCAACTTGCCGTATATTCCCAGACGTTGGCTGCTTGATATAGATCAAGCGGAAACGCCCATACTGTTGTGTTGTCCCATCATGCGAGCCGGCCGCGCAGCTTGCCGTCCGGGCCGGCACAATAGGCTGTGGCGCCGGCGCTCAGGCGTTTGCCGTCGGGGCCGGCGCAGTAGGCGGTGGCGCCGGTGCTCAGGCGTTTGCTGTCGGGACCGGCACAATAGGCGGTGGCGCCGGTGCCCAGGCGTTTATTGTCGGGACCGGCGCAGTAGGCGATCGCCGCGCTGCGGATGGGGTTCAGCAGGTTGCGCAGCTTGCCGTCCGGACCGGCGCAGTAAGCGGTGGCCTGGCCGAGGACATCGCTGTGGCCGCCGAGGCGCTTGTTGTCCGGTCCGGCGCAATAGGCGATGGCCGCGCGGTCGATCCGCGATTGGCTGTCGGGCCCGGCGCAGTAGGCGGTGGCGACGGCGGCATTGCGCCGGCCGTCCGCCTGCAGGCTGTCCGGCCCGGCACAATACGCCGTGCGCGCCTCGCCGCCGCTCTCGGCCGCCGTGGCCGGATAGGCTTCGCCGAACGTGGCTTCGTACAGTTCGCGCATGCGCTCGCCGCTGTCCAGGCGGAACTGCTCATCGTCGTCGCCACGCATGCCGACGTACGGATAGTGGTGCAGGAAATAGCCGAAGGCCTGCTCGCAGTCGGCGGCATATTTCATCGTGTCGAGGATGTGGTAGTGCCAGAACGTGTCGACGTCGACCAGCGGCGCGGTATCTTCTTCCGGATACATCTTCATCAGGCACAGGAAGCGGCGATATTCTTTTTCCACGGCATTGGCCTTCTCCAGGCTCCAGCCTTCGCCCGATGCCGCGTGCATCAGCTTCATCTTGATCGGTTCCAGGTCGAGTTGCATCACGGCGTTGATCAGGTCGTTGGTGTTCATGGTCGTCCTCGTCTTGTTGGTTGGGTACTGCTATCCCTGGTGATGGTTGTCCGTTAAATCGATTGCCGGAAACAGTATTTCCTTGATGCGTGTAATGACATCGCGCACCACGCTGTCGAATTCGCGGACGTGTCTTGCACTTGCTCAATGTAGTTGAGACAATTTGCCTAGTTATTGATATTTATCAAAGATGCAATACGTATTGCCAAGACGGCCATGCAATTGTCGTGCTGTAGAGTAGGACGGCCTTCGACGCATGCGTGAAGGCGAAGAGAATTCGCCGCCCGTATGAGGGCAGCGACGTGGTCGGAAGTGTCTGGGTCAGATCAGGGCCGGGCCCGGTCCGTGTTCGAGTTGTTCGCGGGCCAGGTGTTCCTGTCCTCCCGCGACGGGCGCCGATACGGTCACGGTCGTGCCGCCGTCCGGTTCGTTGAAGACGGCGCAGGTGCCGCCGAGGATCACGATGCGCTCCTCGATGCCGACCAGCCCGAACGAACCGTATTTGTTGCGCCCGCCCGGCGGCAGGCCGCAGCCGTTGTCGCGCACCGTCAGCGACAGCCAGCCGCCGTTCAGGCGCAGTTCCACCTTCACGCGCGTCGCGTTGGCGTGCCGGACGATGTTCGTGAGCGATTCCTGCAGGATGCGGAAGAAGGCCGTCGCGCAGTGGTCGGGCAGGGCGATCTCGCCGTGCTCGTCCTGGATGTCGCACTGGATGCCGGTGCGGCGCTGGAACTGGTTGACCTGCCACTCGACGGCCGCCGACAGGCCGAGGTCGAGCACGGTCGGGCGCAGGTCGTTGATGATCTGGCGCACGCTCTTGATCGTCGTGTCGATCTGCACCAGCGTGGCGCGGGCGCGCTCGTGCAGGTGGTTGTGCGTGCCTTTCGTGCGCCCGGCCAGCAGTTCGGTCTCGATGCGCAGCGCGAGCAGGCTCTGGCCGAGATCGTCGTGGATCTCGCGCGCGATGCGCTTGCGTTCCATTTCCTTGATCTGGTACGCGTGGTCGGCCATGCGCCTGAGCTTCTGGTGCGACAGCTGCAGCTTGTTCTGGCTCTCGCGCAGTTCGCTCGTCATTTCCCGGGCGAGGGCGAGGGCCGCGCGGCGCGACGAGGTCAGGGTGTGCAGCAGGGCATACAGCATGACCGAGCCGAGGAAGCCGAACACCATCATGAACTTCGGATAATAGGCGTCGAATTCCGTGTACAGCCTGGCTTTCGGGACGCTGAAGGTGGCCTGCCAGGGGCGGCCGTTGAAATCGAGCGGCAGGGTCGCCGTGAACACGTCGTCGCCGCCGGCGAGCGGCGGACGCGGGTCGCTTGCGCTGCCAATGCTGTCGAACAGCGTGCGCGGCGCGGACGGGAACTCCCGTCCGTACGCGTCCACGCGCGGGCCCGTGTCGTAGAGGGTCATGCGCATGTCCGCGACCGCCACTTCGTCCATCACGCCATGCAGGAGCTTCGGGACGCTGAAGGCGATGCCCAGCGAGCCGAGATAGGCAGCGCGGCGCTGTTCGACGGTGGCGAGCGGCGCGCCGCGACGGTACACGGGCATGCGCATGCCGAGGTGGGCGTCGTTCGGCCTGGACAGCGCGGGAATCCGCGTGCCCGACGCCGCCATCGTGCCCATGTCGCGCGCGACCTGCAACTGGCCGCCGAAATACGGATTGGCCCACAGGTCCGTTCCATAATGGCCGGGGCTGGACAGGTCCGGTTCGATGTAACTGACGACCAGGTAGGCAGCGCGCGCGCCCGGCGGAGAGATGTTCAGCGGTACATTGATATAGGGCTGAAGTTCGGCTCGCAGGCCGGCGAGGAAAGCGTTGCGCCGTTCCTCGGTCACGTACAGCGCCAGGTTGATCGAGTCGACGGCAGGGAAATGCTTGTCGAGCTGGAGGCCGTTCACATAATCGTGGAACTTGCGGTGGGTCAGGGCATCGGTGCTCTGGATCATGCTGCCGGTCGCCCGCAGCAGGTCGGTATAGGACTTGATACGCACGCCGATGGCGCCTTGCGCGTATTTGACGTGGTTCATGAAGCGGGATTCCGCGTCGCTTTCGATCGAACGCGCGGTGTCGACGTACAGCAGGCTGCCGACCAGCGTCGACAGCAAGACGCCGGTCCAGAACGAGAACCGGGTGACGGAAAAAGCGTCTCTCAGCGTCGTCGACATGAGGATTTGCGTGCGGGCAAGATAGTGTTAGTTTATTGCAACTTGCTTGGCTTGCGTGCCGGATGGACCTAGCAGATCGGTGAGTTGTCGGGGTGAGTCATCGGTGACTGGCCGCGGAGGTCGGAACAAGCCCGGCTCATGCATCGAACCGGGCTTGCGGGATGGGGCGGATTACTTGCCCCAGCTGTCCTTGAGCGTCGTGACACGGTTGAACACGGGCTTGCCCGGTTGCGAGTCGACGCGGTCGGCGACGAAATAACCGTGGCGCTCGAACTGGAAGCGCTGGTCCGGCGCGGCCTGGGCCAGCCCCGGTTCCAGGTAGGCGGTGACGACTTCCAGCGCGTTCGGATTCAGCACGCTCATGAAATCCTTGCCGCCGCCGTCCGGCTGCGGGTCGAGGAACAGGCGGTCGTACAGGCGCACTTCGGCTTCCAGCGCGTGGCCGGCGCTGACCCAGGTGATGTTGCCCTTGACCTTGTAGGTGTCCGCGCCGGGCGTGCCCGATTTCGAGTCCGGGAAATAATTCACGTGCACGGCGACGACGTTGCCGTCCGCGTCCTTGTCGAAACCGGTGCACTCGGCGACGAAACCGTATTTCAGGCGCACGCGGGCACCCGGCTTGTCGTCGACCGGCGGCGTGAAGCGGTGGTAGCCCTTGGTCGGTACTTCCATGAAGTCTTCCTGCTCGATCCACAGTTCGCGCGAGAACGGGAACGAACGGGTGCCCCATTCCGGATGGTGCGGGTGGACGGGCGCGCTGCATTCGACCGTCTCGTCTGCCGGGAAGTTATCGACGATCAGCTTGAGCGGACGCAGCACCGCGACGGCGCGCGGCGCCTTCGGATCGAGGTCGTCGCGCAGGGCGCCTTCCAGCGTGCTCATGTCGATCCAGCCGTCGGCCTTGGAGACGCCGATGCGCTCGCAGAACAGCTGGATCGATTCCGGGGTGTAGCCGCGGCGGCGCAGGCCGACGATCGTGGGCATGCGCGGGTCGTCCCAGCCGGACACGACGCCGTCGACCACGAGCTGGCGCAGCTTGCGCTTGGACGTGACGACATAGGTCAGGTTCAGGCGCGCGAATTCGTACTGGCGCGGCACGGGACGCTCGAAGAAGCCGCCCTCGGCCAGCGTCTCCACGAGCCAGTCGTAGAACGGGCGGTGGTCCTGGAATTCCAGCGTACACAGCGAGTGCGTGATGTTCTCCAGCGCGTCCGAGATCGGGTGCGTGTAGTCGTACATCGGGTAGATGCACCACGCGTCGCCCGTGCGGTGGTGATGCGCGTGGCGGATGCGGTACAGGGCGGGATCGCGGTTCGTCATGATGGGCGAGGACATCGCATCCTCGCTCATCCTGGCGCGCAGGATGTGCTCGCCATCCTTGTACTTGCCGGCCTTCATGTCGCGGAACAGCTGCAGCGATTCGGCGGCCGGACGGTCGCGGAACGGCGAGTTCGTGCCCGGCGTACCGAAGTTGCCGCGGTTGCGCGACATGTCTTCGGCGCTCTGGCTGTCGACGTAGGCCTTGCCGTTTTCGATCAGGTATTCGGCCATCGCGTACAGCTGGTCGAAGTAGTCGCTGGCGTAGTGCAGGTATTCCTGCCCGCCTTGCTCCCACGTGAACCCGAGCCACTTGACGCTGTCCATGATCGTGTCGACGTATTCCTGGTCCTCTTTTTCGGGATTGGTGTCGTCGAAACGCAGGTGGCAACGGCCCTGGTAGTCGCGCGCCAGGCCGAAGTTCAGGCAGATGGATTTGGCATGGCCCACGTGCAGGTAGCCGTTCGGCTCCGGCGGGAAGCGCGTGATCACGGACGGCATGCCGGCACGCGTGTGGGTGCCCGCGGCGATGTCGGATTCGACGATCGCACGGACAAAATTCGGTGACGGGGTGGCCGCCGCGGCGTTCTTGTCGTTACTCATGAAACCTATTGTTGGATGGGTATGATTCCCGGCATTTTACCGTAGAAGACGGCATCCGGGCCGCTATGTGGTCAAGCGCACGGTTTGCCCGCAGGGCAGTCCGCATACTGGGCGGGTCATCGTCGGGGGCGGCCTGTCAAGTTGGCGCTTTCTATAGGATAATCCCGGTTTAATGTTTTTTCGGCCACAGCCGGAGAGTTCCAAGTGGAAAATTTATACGCGATCCTCGGCGTCGCGCCGAATGCCAGCGACGACGACATCAAGAAGGTCTACCGGTCGCTCGCCATGCGCTACCACCCGGACCGCAACCAGGCGCCGGGCGCGGAAGCGCGCTTCAAGGCCGTCACGAAGGCTTATGAAGTCCTGTCCGACCCGGCCAGGCGCGCGGAATACGACCAGAGCGTGAACCACCGCATCGTGCTCGACGCGGAAAGCGAGGCGTTCGAGCTGTGGCGCTCGGTGTTTGCCCTGAACGGCGTGAACATTCCCGCCTGAGCCCATCCAACAGAATACGAGTCAATCATGAAAAAAGTACATCCGGAGTTCGCCTTCCAGTCGCGCGAGCTGGAAGGTCAGATCGAAGGCACCCTGGGTGACCCGCCCAACCGCAAGAACTACGACATGATGGTGCAGGCCCTCGTGTCCGAATACGCCAACGGCGACGGCCTCGACGACGTCAACATGATGGCGTTCGCGCTCGTCGACCGCATCCGCTTCACGGACCCGAAAGGCCTGATCCGCGAAGCCAGCGATTACGAGGGCGGCGATCCGGCGAAGGTATTCGGCATGGCCAACTGCGACGGCGACGACGCGGGCCGCGCCATGTACGCGGCCGTCTGCGACAACCATCCCGAGCTGGCGCGCCAGGCCATCGTGACGGCGTTCCTGTACAAGAACCAGGCCCGCTGGGAAGACGACGACCAGTCGCTCGACCAGCTGGCCAGAAACGACGAAGGCGACGACGAGGAACTCGACGAGACGTCCGTCGGCGACGATTTCTCCCAGCTGTTCGACCAGGATGGAGGTGAGCGCGAATGAGCGACGACAACAAATCCAATCTGCCCGCGCTGAGCAAGCAGGTCGGCGAGCTCGTGCTGGCCGGTTCGCTGCAGCACGCCGAGGAGGCGCTGTCGCAGGCCGCCGACGAGCATGGCGATTACGCGGTGGCCGAAGTGCTGTCGACGTTGCCGCCGCAGGTGACGGCGCTGCACCTGGCCGGTTTCGACGGGGCCAAGACGTCCCTCGCGACCCTGCTCGTGCCGCCCAAGGCGTGGGCCGAGAGCCTCGCCTACCTGGCCGCCACCTGGCCGGACGACATGATCGAGGACGATCCCGAGCGCATCGCCGAGAACCTGTTCAACCACATCCACGGCGTGGTCTACGCGACGGATGACGAAAACCGCCGCCAGGAGCTGCTGACGGAAGCGTCCGCCACCGACTACGGCGCCACCGCGTTCGCCATCGTGTGGTCGCTGGCGCCGCGCGAGATCCTCGAAGTGGCGGGCGAGATCAACAACCGCGGCCCGCACATCAACGTGCACACGACGTCCGACAGCGACGTCGTGCCGCTCGCCGTCGACCTGGCCAAGGCCAGCGAGGACGGCTGGCAGCGCTCGCTGCTGGAGCTGTTCCCGGAATACCGCAACACGGCCGACCTCGCGGACGTCGAGCTGCCGGACGACCCGGACGAAGAGACGGAATTCCAGCAGCGCGGCACGCGCGAACTGCTGTACCGCCTGCGCAAGCAGGTGCCGTCCGTGCGCAGCATGCCGCGCCGCAGCGGCCGCCGCAGCATCGGCACGGACATCTTCTCGTGACGGGGCTTGCAAGCACGATGCTGCCGGCAATCGTCATCGAAAAACCGCCCCGGCTGATCCGCGCGATCCGGCTGATCGCCGCGCACGCGGACGCCGACGAGGCGGCCGGCCTGGCCGACGAGCTCTCGGGCATCACCGCGATGGTGGCCGAGAAGTTCACCAACGACCGCACGGCCGAGGGCATCCAGCGCGCGCAGCTGCTGACGATCGGCGGCGTGTCGCTGGGCCTGGAACATCTCGTCAAGGAAGAGATGGAACAGCGCGACGACGAGCAGGGCGACCTGGACGCGCTCGACGTGCTGCTGGGCGAGGGCGCGGAATACGTGTTCCAGCAAGGCTTCCGCCTGATCCGCGAACTCGCGGCGCTGCCGGAAGACACGCTGATCGGCGAGTTCGACGCCGACCCGGTGTATTCGCAGCGGCGCCTCAAGGAACTGTTCGTCGACATCTGCACGGCCGACCCGGGCGAGACGTGGACCGGCTACGAGCGCTACCTGGGGCAACTCAAGCAGCGCAAGGACGTACAGGCCGTCGTGCGCGCGGCCCAGTGGCTGCGCCGGCATCACTGGGAAGGTCCCGTCAAGGACCCGGACCTGAACGCGGAAGGCGTGATCGCGCTGGCGATCGTCTTCGGCGTCGAAGGCGGCGGGCGCATCGTCGCGCGCACGGGGCAGAAGGAATTCGAGCGCTTCGTGCAGACCGTCCGCAAGAGCAAGCCGGACTTCGAGGCCGGCTGGGCCGCGCTGCTGGAACACGTCCCGGCGCCGCACCAGGCCATCATCGCGGACCGCATCGCGAGCTATCGCAACAGCATCCTGCTGCAGAATATCGCGGGCAAGGTGCCCATGAAGCAGCTGTTCGTGGAGCTCGAAAACTACGCCGGGTCCGAGATCGACGCCGAGTATCCGTAACGCATGCGTCGCAATGGCGGGCTCGGGGAGCCCACCCTACGTGCAACCGAGGCCGTAGGGTGGGCACCCCGTGCCCACCGGACGTTTGTATCACCAAATCGAAGCCGTAGGGTGGGCACCCCGTGCCCACGAGACGTTTGCGTCATCAAATCCGGTAATTCCGGAAAGGGGTGCTGAGCTCGTCAATACGGTTCGTGCGCCCCTCGATTCCCAACAGGACTACCATGACGCTCCAGCCCCGCATCCCCGGCGGATGTGGACACGAGCCATCAATGCAAGGAGCACGTCATGTTGCAAGCAAACGAAATCCAGCAGCGATTCACTCATATTCAGCAAACCATCCAGGAGGCCGAACAGGCCTGCAAGCAGGCCGGCGACGCACCGGACGAGATCCGCAACGTGATCGACAAGCTGTCGCGCGAAGCCAAGCAGGCGCAGAGCGTCATGCAGTCGAACGACCAGCAGCGCATCCAGCAATGCGTGGACAACCTGGAAGACATGGGCGACGAAGCCAAGCGCATCAGCCGCTCGCTGCCGACCATGCCGGCCCACCTGGAAGCGGCCGTGACCCGCGTGCACGCCGAGCTGTCCGACCTGAAGCACAAGCTGCACTGATCGTCCGGGCGCCACGGCGCGCCGTGGCGTTCAGGGTTCCAGCCCCAGCCGGAGACGATAAGGATAGACCATCTCGCACGGCTGCCCGGCGCAGACGGCGGGTTTGTACTGGACCAGGCCGGCCATGGTCGCGACCATCTTGCGCGCCTCGGGATCGGTCAGGCCGAGCGCCTTGACGCTGCGGGCCTTGCCGTCGGTGCCTACCTGCACATACACCGTGATATTGCCTTCCGCCTGCATGGTGCCGACGACGCGCGCTACCGCCCGGTAGAACTCGGCGGGACCCTTGACGGGATACGGTGGCTCGTCCCCTGGTGCGAGCGCCGGATACCAGTTGGCGACGCGCGCCCGCTCCGCCGCGGTCAATTCATTGAAGCCCCGCTCGGGCGGCACCGGAATGCCGCGCGCGACGTCGTGCCGGATTGTCGTTCCGATCGTGGCGATGTGCTGTTTGACCGTGTAGGTGCCGTCGGGCGCGGCGACGGGCGCCCGGCCCGGCTCGCGCCCGTCCTGCACGGCCGCCTCGCGCCCGGTGCCGCCCACGTAGACGATCTTGCCCGGGCCGCTCGGCTCGCCGTTCTTCCAGCCGCCTTCGTAGCGGCCGCCGAGCTCGTAGGTCATCGTGCCGGTGCCGTCCGGCTTGCCCTTCTTGAACTCGCCCTTGTAGTCGTCGCCGTTCACGTACAAGACTTCGGCCACGCCCGTGAGTTCGCCCATCCGGACCTCGCCCTCGTACTGGTCGCCGTTCGGCTCGCGGAAATAGCCACGCCCGTCCGGCACGCCGTCCTTGAGCGTGCCCGTGTAGGCCTCGCCGTTTGGAAAGCGCAGCGTGCCTTCGCCCAGCACCCGCCCGGCCGCGAAGGCCGCTTCCAGCTTGTAGCGCTTGCCGGCGGCATCCGTCCATTCCAGCGTGCCCTTGCCGTCGGCATAGCCGTCGCGGCAAGCCCCGTTCCAGTCCGGCGCCTGCGCGGGCGGCGGCTTCACGGCGGCCAGGCGGCAGTCCGGCTTGCCGATCCACGCCGGCGCTTCCTGCGCAATGGCCGGTGCGCAGGCGAGTACGAGAACGAAAGAGATGGGTGCGGATTTCATGGCGGCCATCATCCGTGTCTGTCCGTAAATTGTCAACTCATCGATGCGACGGGGTTCACACAATGCCGCCCGCGCGCAGGGCCGCGATCTCCTCGTCGTTCTTGCCCAGCACGTCGCGCAGGACCTCGGCCGTGTGCTCGCCCAGCAGCGGCGGCGCCAGGCTGCTCGTCGCCGGCGTGGCCGACATCCGCATCGGGCTGCGCACCAGTTTCACGTTGCCGGCGGTCGGATGCGGCAGCGCGATCTCCATGCCGCGCGCGCGCACCTGCTCGTTGGCGAACACCTCGTCCAGGTCGTTGATCGGGCCACACGGCACACCGACGGCTTCCAGCATCGCGATCCACGCGTCGCGCGGCTGTTCGCGCACCATGTCGGCCAGCAGCGGCACGAGCACGTCGCGGTTCTGCACGCGCAGCGGATTGGTGGCGAAGCGCGGGTCGCGCGCCAGTTCCGGCCGGCCGCCCGCTTCGACGAATTTCTGGTACTGGCCGTCGTTGCCCGCGGCGACGATGATGTGGCCGTCGCTGCACGCGAACGTCTGGTACGGCACGATGTTGGCGTGCGCATTGCCCCAGCGCCTGGGCCGCTTGCCGCTGTTCAGGTAATTGCTGCCGACGTTCGCGAGCATCGCAACCTGCGTGTCGAGCAGCGCCATGTCGATGTGCTGGCCCTCGCCCGTGCGGTCGCGGTGCGTGAGGGCCGCGAGCACGGCGACGGTCGCGTACATGCCAGTCATCAGGTCGGTCAGCGCCACGCCGACTTTTTGCGGACCGCCGCCCGGCAGGTCGTCGCGCTCGCCCGTGACCGACATCAGCCCGCCCATGCCCTGGATGAGGAAATCGTAGCCGGCGCGGTGCGCGTACGGCCCGTCCTGGCCGAAGCCCGTGATGGAGCAGTAGACGAGGTCCGGCTTGATGGCCTTCAGCGTCGCGTAATCGAGGCCGTAACGCTTGAGGTGGCCGACCTTGAAGTTTTCCAGCACGACGTCGCAGTGGCGCACCAGGTCGCGCAGCAGCGCCTGGCCTTGCTCCGCCGCGATGTCGACCGTGAGCGAGCGCTTGCCGCGGTTCGCGGACAGGTAGTACGCCGCTTCCGTGGTCGGCTGGCCGGACGCGTCCGGGGCATACGGCGGGCCCCAGGCGCGCGTGTCGTCGCCGGCGCCGGGGCGCTCGATCTTGATGACGTCGGCGCCGAGGTCGGCCAGGTTCTGCGAGCACCAAGGGCCCGCCAGCACGCGCGACAGGTCGAGCACGCGGATGTGGCCCAGCGCGCCTTGCAGTCGATGGTCCGGACCGTTGTGCGGTCCGTTCGGAATGGATGCCATTCTGCCTCCGATGGATGAGTTGTTCTCGGCGCGGATTATACGTCGCGCTCGTCCCGCTCCCGCGAGCGGGCGTCGTCGAGGGCCGCGGCGAACTGGTCGCGCTCGCGGTCGACGATGTCGTCGACGACGCGCTCGTCCAGTCCCATCCCTTCGAGCACGAAGGCCGACAACTGCAGGCTCGCCTCCAGCGTCTCGGGCACGACGACGTTGGCGCCGGCCCGCTTGAGGGCGCGCGCATGCTTTTCGTCGCGCGAGCGCGCATACAGCTGCACGTGCGGGAATTCGCGCCGGATGCCGCGCACGGCCTGCAGCGCCGATGCGGGATGGTCCATCGTGAGCACGATCGCGGGCGCTTCGTCGGCGTGCACGCGGCGCAGCAGCTCCGGCCGGGACGCGTTGCCGAAGTAGACGGGCACCCCGTCCGCGTGCAGCCGCGAGACCATCTTCGCGTCGTTCTCGAACGCGACGTACGGGATGTTCTGCGCCGCCAGCAGCTTGGCCAGCTGCTGCCCGACGCGTCCGAAGCCGGCGATGATCACACGGCCCCGCGCTTGTTCCAGCTCGTTGTCGTCCTGCTGCGCCTGTGCGGCATGCGCGTGCGCGGCGGAGCGCTCGCCGATCGCGTGGCCGATCCGTGCCAGCAGCGGCGTGATGAACAGCGACAGGCCGACGGCCAGTATCACGCGCGCGCCGAGGGCGCCGTCCAGCAGCCGCGCCGCGATCGCGTCGCCGATGACGATGAACGCGAATTCGCCGCCCTGGCCCAGCAGCAGGCCGCCTTCGATCGCACGGCCCCACGGCAGGCCGCCGAGCCGCAGCAGCGGCGCGATGACGGCGCCCTTGAGCAGCACGAGCCCGACCACCGCGCAGGCGAGCCACAGCGGCGCGCGCACGATCTGCAGCGGGTCCATGCCCATCCCGACGGTCATGAAGAACAGCCCCATGAGCAGGCCCTTGAACGGTTCGACCATCAGCTCGACCTCGTGCTTGAATTCCGTCTCGGCCAGCAGCACGCCGGCGATCAGCGCGCCCAGCGCCATCGACAGGCCGGCCAGGTGCGACAGCGCGGCGATGCCGAACGTCGACAGCAGGATCAGCGCCATGAACACGTCCGGCTGGCGATGCCGCGCGAACGCACGGAACAGCGGATGCACGACCTTGCCGCCGATCAGATAGATCACCGCGATGGCGCCGGCCGCCTTGGCCATCGCGAGGAGGGCGATCAGCGCCACGTTCGTGTCCGCCCCGGCGCCGCCCTTGCCGAGCGCACCAATCAGGATCAGGATCGGGACGACGACGAGGTCCTGCAGCATCAGCACCGCGAACGCGGCCTGGCCCACGGGACCGGCCGTGCGCTGGCTCTCGGCCAGCAGCTGCATCACGACGGCCGTGGACGACAGCGACAGCACGAGGCCCAGCACGAGCGCCGCGTCGAGCCGGCGGTCGATCAGGACGTACGCCGCGCCGCCGATCAGCGCGGCGCACAGCAGCACCTGCGCGCTGCCGGTGCCGAACACCCAGCGCCGCATGGCCCACAGGCGCGCGGCGGACAGTTCGAGACCGATCATGAACATCAGGAACAGCACGCCCAGCTCGGCCAGCATCGCCACGTTCGCGTTGTTGGGAAACGTGAGCAGGCCGAGCAGGTGCACCTCCTGCGCCATGCGTCCGAGGCCGAACGGCCCGAGGAGGGCGCCGACGGCGAGGAAGCCCAGCACCTGGTTGATGCGCAGGCGTTGCAGCAGCGGGATCAGGATGCCGGCGAGGGCGAGGAACAGCAGGATTTCGCGCAGGAAGGGGAAGGCGTGTTGCTCTTGCACGTGAGGCCTTTATTGGACAGGGGGCCCGCCAATTTTAACGCGTGGGCTCGGGGAGCCCACCCTACGGCCGTGACCATTCGTAGGGTGGGCACCCCGTGCCCACGCAGCGATACGCCACAAGCGTAGCCGCACGCGTGCCGGCGACCGCGAACGACTATGCCTGCCGGCTCTCCGCCGTGAGAATCACCTCTTCCATCTCGTGGTCGATCTCGTTGCGCAGTTCGAGATAGCGCCCCAGCGCATGATCCAGCGAAGGCAACAGGATCGCCCGCTCGCTGTGCAGCCCGGTGTAGCGCGGGCGCTGCGCCGCGAAGCCGATCGATTCGGTCGACACGGCTTCCAGCCGGCTCGCGTCCACGCCGGCCTGCGCGGCCGCGCGCTCGGCCAGTTCGGCCCACGTCAGCGTGCCCACGTTGGCCAGGTGCCAGACGCCGGATTCGCCGTCGATCGCGAGGTCGAGGCAGGCGTGCACGAGGTCCGGCACGTACGTCGGCGACACGGCCATGTCGTGCGCGGCGCGGAACGGTTCGCCCCGTTCCAGCGCGCCCAGCGCCAGTGTGACGAAGTTGTACTTGTCCCACGGGCCGAAGAAGGCGCTCGTGCGCACGACGAGGGCGCCCGGGTGCTTGTCCTGCACGCGCAGCTCGGCCTCGGCCTTGCTGCGGCCGTAGACGTTGAGCGGGGCGACGGTATCGCTTTCGACATAGGGCCGGTCGAGGGCGCCGTCGAACACGAGGTCGCTGGAGAACGTGGTGAGGTGCACGCCGTGGCGGGCGCACGCGGCGGCGAGGATCGCCGGGCCGATCGCGTTCTCGCGGAAGCAGCGTTCGGCATCGCGCTCGGCGTCGTCCACGCGCACGTAGCCGGCCGTGTTGATCACCGCCCACGGACGATGGCGCGCCAGCGCGCGTTCGACGGAATCGGGGTCCGTGATGTCCATGTCCTGGCGCGACAGCAGGCGGTACGCCAGGTTGCGCTTGCGGCAGATGCGGGCGAAGGCGCGGCCCAGCGTGCCGGTCGCACCCGTGATCAGGACCGGCGCGGCGTCCTTGCCGACGAGCGTGTGGCCGTCGGCCGTGATCGACGTGAGGGCATCCGGCGTGGCGACCGGCTGGCACAGCCAGCGGCCGGGACGGCGCCACCAGCCCTGGCCGCGCAGCACCGGATGCGACAGCGGCGTGCCGGCCGACAGCTCGCGCATCATGCGCGCCACGGCGGTCGCGCGCGGCGCGGGCGCGCGCACGTCGAACGGGCCCGGTTCGTAATAGCCGTTGTTGCGCGTGACGAGGCTGTTCCAGTCGAACGAGCCGAGCAGCGACCACACGGTCACCGCGCGCAGGTCGACGCCGTTCGCGCGCACCTCCTTGCCCGCTTCCCAGATTTCGAGCAGCCAGCGCAATTGGTCTTCGCGGTTGGCGTCGATGTGGGCTTCGGTGACGGCCAGCGGGATGTGATACCGGTCCCAGATCTCGTGCAGCAGCGGGGCGATGCCCGCGGTGGGCGTCGCGAGCGCGCGCGACGCTTCGATGTCGGCGCACGCAATGCCGTCGGCCGTGCCGCGGTGGTGCGCCGGATAGCGGTCGGGACGGTGATCGAGCCAGCGTTCGCTCGTGACATAGTAATTGACGCCGATGACGTCGGGCGGGCAGGGATTCTCGCGGAACCACAGGAACTCGTCGGCCGGGATGCCCGTCTTCGTCAGGTAGGACCACAGCGGATGTTCCGGCCCGACCATGCCGCACAGCAGGTCCCACGCGAGCCAGCGGCGCTCGTTGTAGAACTCGGCGACCTTGGCCATCTCGGGCGTGCTGTAGGTCTTGCCGAGATCGTCCGTCTGCACGAGTTTCGCGTCCGGATTCACCGCGCGGATGGCGCGCATGGACAGCACGACGGCGCGGCACTGGTTCAGCAGCGCCTGCACGAACGTGCGGTCGTCGCGGCCGTGCGGATACCACACGCCGTACAGGCCGGCGAAGCGTGCCGTCGTGCACGGTTCGTTGACGGGCGTGTAGTACTCGATCCACGGGTAGCGCGCGGCGACGGCGCCGGCATACTCGGCCAGTTGTTCCGCGAACGCCGGATCGACGAGGCTCGTGTGGCGCGGGCCGCTGCCGTGGTGGATCAGGCCCGCGATCGGCGTGATGCCGTGGGCGCGCAAGGCGTTCAGGCGCTCGTCCGGCCAGGTCCAGTCGGCATGCTCGATGCCGTCCGGGGCCGTGCGCTCCCACAGCACGGGATAGCGGATGGCGCGGATGCCGAGGGAGGCGAAGCGGGCGATGTCGTCCGGCCTGCCGGCGTGGCCGTTACGGTCGAGTTGGTGGAAGTAGTCGTCGCGGACGCGGTTGACGGTGCATTCGAGGCCGCCCCAGAGTTCGAGGGGACGGGCGTGGCTGTTCGTGCTCTTCGTGGAATTCATAAATCACCAGTTTGTTAGTTTTATTGCAACAAAAAATCCAGCATGGTCCCGATCTGGCAAAAAAGTCGGGGAAGCGTTTTGGCTTTCGAGCGGTGGCGGTTGACAGCCGCGCGTCAACCTGCAACCATGCCATCCATGAATTTTTCGTATCCACATCCTGTTCTCACCTGGTGGCGCCGCTGATTGCGCGCGGCCAGTGAATTGGATAGGTATTCCGAAACGCCGCCTCGATTCCAAGGTGGCGTTTTTGTTGGCGCGGCAGGATCGGGGCAGGGCGGTCAAACACCCAAGGACAACTCGATGAGTCTGCAAACCCCTACCGCTACCACGCCCATCATCCTGACCGGCGACCGGCCCACCGGGCCGCTGCACCTCGGCCACTTCGTCGGCAGCCTCCGCAATCGCGTCACTTACCAGGATCAATATCGCCAATTCATCATGCTCGCGGACGCCCAGGCGCTCACGGACAATATGGATGATATTGGTAAGGTACACCGGAACGTGATCGAGGTGGCGCTCGATTACCTTGCCGTGGGGATCGACCCGGCCAAGTCGACGATCCTGATCCAGTCGCAGATCCCGGAACTGGCCGAGCTGACCTTCTATTACCTGAACCTCGTGACCGTCGCGCGCCTCGAGCGCAACCCGACCGTCAAGCAGGAAATCATGCTGCGCGGCTTCGAGCGCGACATCCCGGCCGGCTTCCTGACCTACCCGGCGAGCCAGGCCGCCGACATCAGCGCGTTCAAGGCCACCATCGTGCCGGTGGGCGAGGACCAGATCCCGATGATCGAGCAGTGCAACGAGATCGTGCGCAAGTTCAACCGCAATGCCGGCCGCGACATCCTCGTCGAGTGCAAGGCGATCGTGCCGGAAGTCGGCCGCCTGCCGGGCATCGACGGCAAGGCCAAGATGAGCAAGTCGCTGGGCAACACCATCAACCTGGGCGCATCAAGCGACGAGATCCGCGCCGCGGTCAAGATGGTCTACACCGACCCGCTGCACCTGAAGGTGTCGGACCCCGGCCACCTGGAAGGCAACGTCGCCTTCCTCTACCTGGACGCGTTCGACACCGACAAGGACGGCCTCGCCGAGATGAAGGCGCATTACCAGCGCGGCGGCCTGGGCGATTCCGTCGTCAAGAAGCGCCTGGAAGGCATCCTGCAGGACATGCTGGCGCCGATCCGCGCCCGCCGCGAGGAACTGGCCAAGGACAAGGGGCAGGTCATGCAGATCCTCAAGGAAGGCACGATGAAGGCACGCGAAGTCGCGGCGCGCACGACGGACGAAGTGCGCAAGGCACTCGGGTTGTCCTATTTCTGATCCGCTGCGGGTAGCGATAGACGCGACGTGAGGTAGCGCAAGGCGATGGCTTTGCGCTTTCTTGTGGTCCGCTCCATGTATTGATGGCAAGCTGCGGCTTTCGTCATCGATGGAGGAGCGGCACCATGAACAAGGGTTTGCGTTGGACCGAACAATGGATGCGCCGGGCGCTGTGGATCGTCGCATTCGTCTTCGCCGGCTTTTTGATCGGGCTCGGCAACCAGGTCGTCGACAACGTGGTGTACCTGGAGCCCGTGCCGCCCCCCGAACAATTCCTCGATCCGGCCAGGGCCGGGCCGCTGCAGGCCGCGGTCCGGCAGGCGGAGGACATACGCGGGAAGGCGGACGCCGCGCTGGAGCAGGCCCAGCAGCAACATCAGGTCGCGCAGGCCAACACCAGGAGCGCGCGCGAGGCCTTCGAGAACTGGATCGCGACCCGCCATGCGACGGCGCGTCCCGACCAGGACAAGGACCTGATCGCGCGCAACCGCGAACTGGACAAGCTCGTGGCGGCGGAACGGGCCGCGCTCGCCGCGGTGCAGGCCCAGGAAAAGGTCGAACTCGACGCCAAGCAGGCCCAGCAGAAGGCAGGCGCCGCTTACGAGGCGTTGCTGGAACCGGCAAAGCAGGCCGCGTATGCAGCGGAGATACGGGCCGAGCGCAAAGTCTTCTTGATCCGCCTCGGCGTGACCCTGCCGCTGCTGCTGGTGGCGGGCGCGCTGTTCAAGTACAAGCGCAACGGCACGTACTGGCCGTTCACGTGGGGCTTCATCTTCTTTGCGCTGTTCGCGTTCTTCGTCGAGCTGGTGCCGTATTTGCCCATCTATGGCGGCTATGTGCGCTACGGCGTGGGGATCGTCGTGACGGTCGTCGCCGGCCGCTACGCGATCCGCTGGCTGCACGCGTGGCTGGAACGCCAGCGCGCCGCCGAGGCCATGCCCGACGCGCAGCGCCGCACGACGATGCGCTACGACGTGGCGATGACGCGCATCGCCAAGAACGTATGCCCGTCATGCGAGCGCGCGACCAATTACAAGGACGACCACCTCGCCCATTGCCCGCACTGCGGCATCGGCCTGTTCGACCGCTGCCCGGCGTGCACGTCGCGCAAGAACGCTTTCACGCGCTACTGCTTTTCGTGTGGCACGCCGGCCAACGTCAGCCTTGCGGACTGAGCGGGATGCTTATTTCACGAAGCGGGCCAGCAGGCGGATATACGCCGTCTGGTAACCGTTCGAGGGCTCGCTGACCGACCACGAGTTCAGCGGCCAGCCGTCGTTGAAGTCGAGATAGGTCTTCTGCGACGGCTGGCCGTACGGCGGCGACGGCGGGGCCGAGCCGCATTTCGACGACACGTTCGGGCAGTTGCCGTCCCAGTTGTATTGCGTGCCGGCCGGACCGCCCACCAGGTAGCCCGGCGCCGGGCCGTACGGCGATTGCCTGGCGTCGTTCCACGGCGTGCCCTGGGTGAACCACGTATGCCACAGCCGGTTGACGGAATTCTCCGCCCCGAAGCTGTACATATTCGAAAGATAGACCTTGCCCAGCGGGTTCACGCCGTGGAGGTAGTGCGCGTAGTCGGCCGCGGCGTTGGCATCCTGGTCGGCCGTGTGGCGGCTGATGCCGTAATAGCTTTCTTCGGCGAACAGCGTGCCGGCATTCGCCTTGACCGCGTTGCTGGCCCAGGTGTACGAGCCGATGAAGGCACGGTACGGGTCGGTCTGCGCGTCGACCTTGCCCCAGCCGTCGTAGTCGGCGCGGCCCCACAGGTCGAGGAATTGCGTGCGGATCGCGGAGGCCACGGTGGACGTCGCGTTCGGCAGCGACGCGTAGTACAGCAGGTTGCGGGCGTCGCCGGCGCTGAAGCCCGACAGGTTCCAGCTCTTGAACATCGCCGCGTCGGTATAGTTCGCGTCGACGTAGCTCTGGTAGGCGGCGTCGCCCGTGGCGGCGAACAGGCGGACGGCCGCCGCCAGTTTCAGCGACTTGCGCCCGTTGTCGTCCGTTTCCTGCTGGCCGACGGCGAGGCCGGACGTGCCATGGTTCGCGTCGTTGTTGTAGAACAGGACGTTGGGGTTGGCCTGCGCCCAGTTCCAGGCGTTCTTCGCGCGCGTCAGGAGGTCGGCCGCATACGTGTTCAGCGACGCGTTGTTCAGGCTGCCCAGCACCTTGGCGCCCTCCGCGAAGGCCGCGGCCGTGGCCAGCGTGGCCGTCGTGCTGGCGTCGCCGTAATAGCTGGGGCCGGTGGACGTGGACGGCGGGCTCGCACCCACGACGCCGACAACGGACAGCACCGAGCCGTCGCCATTCTGCATCCGCTTGAGCCAGTCCAGGCCCCACTTCGCTTCGTCGAGGATGTCCGGGATGCCGTTGTACGATTCGGGCAGATTGAAATCGTCGGTGAACACGGTCGGATTCTGGACGTAGGCGTCCATCAGTTCTCCCGCGTAGCCCGCCGCCCAGCTGGTGTACTTGTTGTAGTCGCCCGCATCGGCCCAGCCGCCGCGCAGGTCGCGCGCGGTGGCGGCGTTGCCGGCGTCGAGGAAGCGCCGTGCCTGCGAATCCTGGCCCGGCCCAAGGTTGCCGGCGCCGTCCGCCCAGTTCAGGCCCGCGTTGTTCGCGGTCCTGGCCTGGCCGAGGCGCTGGTAATAAAACATGCGCACGGCCTGGATCAGCACGTTGCGGTAGACGTTGTCGCCGATCTCGAAGCGGGCCGAGCGCTGGCCGCCGGCGTCGACGATCTCATATGTGCCCGGCGTCGTGATGTTGCTGAAGTCAAAGTGCCAGACCTGGTCGCCCGACGACGGATCGGTCGCCCGGCTGTTCCATTCCGTGGGCCACCACGTGTACACGGTCGCGCCCGTGGCCGAGTTCACCACGCTGACCTGCTGGGGCCAGAACTGCGGGATGCCGGCGTCGTAGCCGGTACGGGGCATGCGCAGCACCGCGACCTTGCGCGCGTTGGTCAGGTAGCCGAACTGGTCGACCATGATGTACGTGCCGGCATTGGCCGCCATGGCCGGCCACACCGTGAAGTTGTACTGCTGGGTCGACTTGGCGCCGCAGCTGTTCGTGTAGGTGGCCGTGGCCGTGCAAGTGGTGGCGCTGGTGCCGGTATTGGTGAGCTTGATGGTCTGCTCGCGCGTCGATCCCGATGTGCCGCAGCCGCTCCACGCCCACGTGCCGGACACCGGCTGCGGCCCGAGGACGACGGTCGAGCCGGTATTCAGCGCGGCCGTGGCATTGACCGCCCACGAGGTGGTGCCGTTGATGTTGATGTACGGGGTCGTGGCACTGGGCTGGCACGTCTGCGCCCATGCGGGTGCGCTCAGTGCCGCCAGTGTCAGCAGTACGCTCTTCTTGATCTCCATGTTTTTCTCTGTCGAAGGTATGCAGGCCGGGCTCGACGAGCCCACCTCGCTGGGCGCGGGCGGGCCGGGCGGCAACGGCCGGCCGTCGTTGTCGCCGCTGGAATTCATCGGGTGATGCGTGCATTGCCCGCGCCCGTCATGCGGCGGCGATGTGACAAAAGAACGTGTGGGGAAGGGGCATTGATGTGTTCATTATGCGAGGGCCGTCGCGGCCCCGCCAGAACGAAAACGACCAGTCCGACGTATGAAATTTGCCGGCGGCATGGACGCCGCCGGTCGGGAGGTGAGGAGGGTGAGGCTTAGTCCTTCAGGTCGGCCGGCACCTTGCCGCCGTTCGCCGCCAGCTTGTTCATGACCTGGCGGTGCAGCCAGATGTTCATGCTGGCCGAGTCGTTGGTATCGCCCGTGTAGTGCAGCTCGGCAGCCAGTTCCTTGCGCGACTGCAGGCTGGAATCGAGGCCGAGCAGCTTGAGCAGGTCGACGATCGACGTGCGCCAGTTCAGTTGCTGGCCTGACTGCCGCTCCATGTTGTTGAGGACGGCTTCCACGTCCACCTGCTGCATCGTCGCGGGAGCAGCGGCCGGCGCCGCCTGCGGCTGTTGCGCGGATTGCGGGGCCGGTTGCTGCGCGGGCTGCTGCGTCGGCTGCGGCGCGCGTTGCTGGGAGCCCGGGTCGGCCTGTCCGCCGGATTGGGCGGCGGGATGCGAGGACGGGAAGATCTTGTGGAAGATATTACTCAGGATACCCATAGCGAGTCCTTTTCGGTGATGGATGGATGCGCTCAATGGCGCTGCTGCATGCCCTGCGCCATATGGCCGAGCGCGATCGCCAGCGCCGCGCCGCCGATGGCCTTGAGCAGGGTCGGGTGTTCGGCATAAAAGTCGCCCATGCGGTCGACGATGCCGGGATTCTGCTGTTCGGCCTTGGAAGCCAGTTCCTGCACCTGGTCCGGCGACACCTGGTTCGCCTGTTCCGGCGACACGCGGGCCTGGCCGCCGCCCAGCAGGTTGCCCAGCGCGCCGCCCGCCACGGACGACAGCACGGACGGCCCCACGCTGGCCAGCAGATGGTTCAGCATGCCGGCGCGCTGGTCGGGATTGCTGTGGCTGAACAGCTGGCTGACCATCTGCCCGAACGGCGGCGTCTGGTCCGAACGCAGCGCCTGCGTCACGCCTTGCGCGACGGTGGCGCGCGGCACGTTCTGGGCCACGCTGTCGAAATCGTTCTCGGCCTGCGCCGGGTTGACGTTCGGATTGGCGCCGCCCAGGTATTGCTGCAACAGATTGCCCAAATCAAAGCTCATGATGTTCTCCGCGTTGACGTCGAAGGGCAAGGGTAGGCGTTCGCGCGGGATTCCTCCGTACGGTCGCTAACGGACAGGAAATGGCGCGGGCATTGCTTGGTGGACACTCATGCCGTAAGCTGGCGCCATGACCTATGCGCCGCTGCTCCTGTTCCTTGCCCTGTACGCTTATGCCGCGCTGGCGCTGGGCCTGCCGTCCGCGGTGGGGCTGGCGTACGTGCTGGCCAGCGTCGCCTGCTTCGCGCTGTATGCGCGCGACAAGGCGGCGGCCCGGCGCGGCGACCGCCGCACGGCCGAGCGGGATTTGCTGCTGCTGGGCCTCGCCGGCGGCTGGCCCGGCGCCTTGCTGGCGCAACAATGGCTGCGCCACAAGACCGTCAAGATGCCGTTCCGGTACTTGTTCTGGCTGACCGTCGGCGCCAATCTCGCCGGATTCTGCGTGCTGGCGCGTGCGCTGGCCTGAGCACCGTTCACGAGGAGCAATCATGTGGCCTTACCCGAAGATCCTGGCGCACCGCGGCGGCGGCACGCTGGCGCCCGAAAATACGCTGGCCGGCCTGCGCCGCGGCATCGAAGCGGGATTCCGCGCCATCGAATTCGACGTCATGCTGGCGCGGGACGGCGTCCCCGTCGTGCTGCACGATCCCGAGCTGGGCCGCACGGTGGCCGGGTCCGGGTCGGTGGCCGAGATCGACGCGCCCGACCTCGCCGCGCGCGATGCGGGCGCCTGGTTCGCACCCGAATTCGCGGGCGAGCCGGTGCCGCTGTTCGCGGAGTTCGCGCAGTATTGCAAGGCGCACGGCGTGTGGATGAACATCGAGATCAAACCGGTGCCCGGCCATGACGCGCGGACCGGCACCGTGGTCGCGCGCCTGGCCGCCGCCCTGTTCGCCGACGACCTCGCCGCCGGCCGGGTGGAGACGGCGCCGCTGCTGTCCTCGTTCAGCGAGGCGGCGCTGGAGGCGGCCCGGCACGCCGCGCCGGCGTTGCCGCGGGCATGGCTGACGGCATCGCTCCCGCGCGATTGGGCGCGCCGCGCGCGGGCGCTGGACGTGGTCGCCATCCACACGGACCACAAGCGGCTGACGGCCGCCCAGGCCGCCGCGGTGAAGGCGGCCGGTTTCGGCCTGTTCTGCTACACCGTCAACACGCCGGCCCGTGCGCGCGAGCTGTTCGGCTGGGGCGTGGACGGATTGTGCACGGACCGGATCGACCTCATCGGTCCCGCTTTCAATTAAACCGGATCGTTCCCTCAAGAATTGTAACGCGTTGTCGTTAATGACATTCGGCTACCGGTCACGGTCTTTATGTCACTTTCGATCAACAACAATTCACTGTCACTGAACACCCAGCGCAAGCTCGCGGACCATACGAATGAAGCGAACCGCCTCATCGCGCGGCTGAGCTCGGGCGCGCGCATCGGCGGCGCCTCGGACGATCCCGCCGGCCAGGCGCTGGCGTCACGCATGACGTCGCAGCTGACAGGGATGAGCCAGGCCATGCGCAGCATCAACGACGCGACGTCGATGCTGCAGGTGGCGGACAGCACATTGTCGAACATCACCGACAGCCTGCAGCGCCTGCGCGAACTGGCGGTCGCGTCCGGTAACGGCGCGTACACGGACAGCGACCGCAACACCCTGCAGGCGGAAGCGGACCAGATCCTCACGCATATCACGCAGACCGGCAACGGCGCCACGTTCAATGGCCAGACGATCTTTTCTCAGGATAATGGGAACGCGAACGAGGACAAGAAGAAACGTGCCGTCCTGGACAGTCTCAGGGCCGGCTGGCTGAGCTCCGCCGAAGACATGGTCCAGCAGTACTACGGCCTGCAAGCCGACGGCGTGACGCTCAAGATCAACCTCGACACGACGGACGGGCAGAGCGGCGTGCTCGCATCTGTCACGGGCTCGACGGCGCCGGGCAGCGACATCACGCTGAACATCGACATGGCCGATTTCAGCGACATCACGACGCCGGACGGCGGCTCGGGGCCGCTGTACGATGACAGGGTCGTTGCGCACGAGATGGTGCACGCGATCATGCTGCGCTCGACCAGTTTCAATTTCCCGCAATGGTTCACGGAAGGCACGGCCGAGCTGATCCAGGGTGCGGACGAGCGCGTGGCGGGCGCGCTGGCCAGCGGCCAGACGGCGGACGACATCGTCGGGACGATCGCGGGCGGCGGCTTTACCTACGAAGGCGGCTACGTCGCGTCGCGCTACCTGCACGACAGGTTGAAAAGCATGGGCGTCGACGGCGGCATGAAGGGCCTGATGACCTACCTGAGCGCACACCGCACGGCCGACCTCGACACCGCCCTGAACGCCGTCACCGGCGGGCAGTACCACGACACGGGCGATTTCATGGCGGACTTCTCCGCGCACGGCGCCAGCTTCATCACCGACACGATGAACCTGGCGAATGCCGACACGGGCGCCATCGGCGGGCTCGACGCGGACGGTGGGCCGTCGCGCGACGCGCAGGGCGTCGTCGCCGACGCCGGCTCCGGCACGCCGGACCGGCCGCTGCGCAATTTCAAGGTCGAGTATCCGGACATCGGCACCGCCGCGCCGTCCATGCGTCGCGTGCAGATCCAGGCCGGGGCCGACGCCAGCGACCTGATCGACATGCAGTTCGCGGCCGTGAATGCAAACGCGCTGGGGCTCGGCGACCTGGACATGCACGACACGGCGGTGGCGCTGCTGCACATCGACGACGCGCTCGCCTTCGTCAGCGAGCAGCGCGTGCAGGTGGGCGCCTACAGCAACCGCATGGATGTCGTGGCCAGCAATAACCAGACGGCATCGATGAACCTGGAAGCGGCGCGCGGGCGCATCCAGGACGTCGATTATGCCGGCGACACGGTCCAGTTGACGCGCGTCCAGATCCTGCAGCAGGCCGCATCGGCGATGCTTACACAGGCCAACGGAGAGCCGCGGGCGGTGCTGGCGCTGCTGCGCTGATCGACGTCGGGTGGGCACGGGGTGCCCACCCTACCTATGCTGATCGACGTCGCGTGGGCACTGGGTGCCCACCCTACCTATGCTGATCGGCGTCGCGTGGACTCGGGGCGTCCGTAGGGTGGGCTCCCCGAGCCCGCCATGCCGATCCAGAATTGTTGCCGATCCTGCAACAGCCAATCTCGCGAAAACTATTTACCTTCAATAGCTACGCTATAATCGATTTTCTTTATATAGCAAGCTGCCTAAATCCGCCCCTACGACATGAAATCCACCGAAATTCGCGAAAAGTTTCTCAAGTTCTTTGAGTCCAAAGGCCACACGATCGTCCGCTCCAGCCCGCTCGTGCCGGGCAACGACCCGACGATGTTGTTGACCAACAGCGGCATGGTGCAGTTCAAGGACGTGTTCCTGGGCCTGGATACGCGCCCGTACAAGCGCGCCACCACCGTGCAGCGCTGCGTGCGCGCCGGCGGCAAGCACAACGACCTGGAAAACGTCGGCTACACCGCGCGCCACCACACGTTCTTCGAAATGCTGGGCAATTTCAGCCTCGGCGACTATTTCAAGCGCGACGCCATCCACTTTGCCTGGGAACTGCTGACCAAGGTGTATGACCTGCCGGCAGAAAAACTGACGATCACCGTCTACTTCGAAGACGACGAAGCCTACGGCATCTGGGCCAACGAGATCGGCGTCCCGGCGGAGCGCATCATCCGGATCGGCGACAACAAGGGCGCGCGCTACGCATCGGACAACTTCTGGCAGATGGCCGACACCGGCCCGTGCGGCCCGTGCACGGAAATCTTCTACGACCACGGCCCGGACATCTGGGGCGGCCCCCCAGGCTCGCCGGAAGAAGACGGCGACCGCTTCATCGAGATCTGGAACCTCGTGTTCATGCAGTTCAACCGCGACGAAGCCGGCGTGCTGACCCCGCTGCCGAAGCCGTCGATCGACACCGGCATGGGCCTGGAGCGCCTGGCCGCCGTGCTGCAGCACGTGCATTCGAACTACGAGATCGACCTGTTCCAGAACCTGATCAAGGCCGCCGCCCGCGAAACCGGCGCGACCGACCTCGCGAACAATTCGCTGAAAGTGATCGCCGACCATATTCGCGCGGCCAGCTTCATGATCGTCGACGGCATCATCCCGAGCAGCGAAGGCCACGGCTACGTTTTGCGCCGCATCATCCGCCGCGCGCTGCGCCACGGCCACAAACTGGGGCAGACGAAGCCGTTCTTCTACAAGCTCGTCGGCGACCTGGACATCGAGATGGGCGCCGCGTACCCGGAACTGCATGAGGCGAAAGAGCGCGTGATGCAGGTGCTGAAGGCCGAGGAAGAGCGCTTCGGCGAGACCCTCGAGCACGGCATGAAGATCCTGGAAGCGCAGCTCGCGAAGGACCCGCAGAACCTGGACGGCGCCACCGCCTTCACCCTGTACGACACCTACGGCTTCCCGCTGGACCTGACCGCCGACATCTGCCGCGAGCGCAACATCAAGCTGGACGAGGCAGGTTTTAATGCCGCCATGGAGCAGCAGAAGAAAACCGCCCGCGCCGCCGGCAAGTTCAAGATGGCCGCCAACGTCGAGTACTCGGGCGCAAAGACGACCTTCGTCGGCTACGAAGCGCTCGTGCACAACAGCCGCGTCGTCGCGCTGTACACGGCCGGCGCCCCGGTGCAGGAATTGAAGGCCGGCCAGGACGGCATCGTCGTGCTGGACACGACGCCGTTCTACGCCGAGTCGGGCGGCCAGGTGGGCGACAAGGGCCTGCTGAAATCGCCGGGCGGCTTGTTCGAAGTGGAAGACACGCTGAAGATCCAGGCGGACGTGTTCGGCCACCACGGCGTGCTGCAGTCGGGTTCGCTGAAAGTCGGCGACCTGGTCGACGCGCAAGTCGATGAAGTCAAACGCGCCCGCACCATCCGCAACCACTCGGCGACGCACCTGATGCACAAGGCGCTGCGCGAAGTGCTGGGCGGTCATGTGCAGCAGAAGGGCTCGTTGGTCGATCCGGACAAGACCCGTTTCGACTTCAGCCACAATGCCCCGCTGACCGCCGAGGAAATCACGAAGGTCGAGCAGATCGTCAATGCCGAGATCCTGCAGAACCACGCGACCGTGGCGCACCACATGTCGATGGACGACGCGATCAAGCATGGCGCCATGGCCCTGTTCGGCGAGAAATACGGTGACACCGTGCGCGTGCTGGACATCGGCTCGTCGAAAGAGCTGTGCGGCGGGGTGCACGTCACCCGCACGGGCGACATCGGGCTGTTCAAGATCGTGTCCGAATCGGGCGTCGCCGCCGGCATCCGCCGCGTGGAAGCCGTGACGGGCGAGGGCGCACTGGCGCTGGTGCAATCGATCAACCGCAAGCTGAACGAAGCGGCCGGCGCGCTGAAGACGAGCCCGGACGAACTGCCGGTCCGCATCGGCCAGGTGCAGGACCAGGTCAAGTCGCTGGAGAAGGAAATCGCGGCGCTGAAATCGAAATTGGCGGCAGGCCAGGGCGATGAACTGGTGACGAAGGCCATCGACGTGAACGGCATCAAGGTGCTGGCCGCAACGATGGAAGGTGCCGACGTCGCCGGCCTGCGCGAGACGATGGACAAGCTCAAGGACAAGCTCGGGACGGCCGCCATCGTGCTGGCATCCGTGCTGGAGGGCAAGGTCAGCCTGATCGCCGGCGTCACCGCCGACGCCACGGGCAAGGTCAAGGCGGGTGATCTCGTCAACTTCGTCGCCAAGCAGGTCGGCGGCAAGGGCGGCGGACGTCCGGACATGGCCCAGGCAGGCGGTACGGACCCGGCAGGGTTGCCGCAGGCGCTGGCCGGCGTGGCCGGCTGGGTCGGCGAGCGCGTTTCCGCCTGACTGTTGTAACCGGCGGCGCATGCGTCGCGGGTCGGGGTGGGTGGATTCCGCCCACGCGTTCAATTTACTCATGAATTGATCCACATCAACCTAGTTGCAATTGAACGCGTGGTCGGCAAAGCCGACCACCCTACATCCCTCTCATCCGGTCATCGCCGCCTCATCTCTTCCAGCCTGTCAAGTAATTGACGTTGTTACACCGCAACATGGATACCAAATTTTGGTGCGGCGCGTCATAATGGGGTAATTGGAGTACTATCGGGTCAATGCCCTACCAACTAGCAGGCAATCGATGAGCGAAACCATAATCGACACCGGCACCATCGAGGTCCAGAAGGACCTGGATGCGCGTGGCTTGAATTGCCCGCTGCCGATCCTCAAGGCGAAGAAGGCCCTCGCCGAGCTCGCCAGCGGCGAAGTGCTGCGCATCGTCGCCACCGACACCGGTTCGGTACGCGACTTCCAGGCGTTCGCCAAGCAGACCGGCAACGCGCTCCTGGCGCATACGAACATCAACGGCGAATTCACGTTCTGGCTCCGCCGTAAGTAAGCGCTTACCCGCGCCTCGCACCGCCCGGACCGCCGGGCAGGCCACCCCGTCAGCGTGAGCGGGGCAATACACAACCATTCGGCGCTCCCGCCGGTTTTCTCCGAGAATCCGATAACACAATGAAACACGATTAGGGTGATTCCTCTAACCGAAAAACGCACGATCGTGCTTTAATTCTGACCTGAACGACATTTGCTTTTATAATTCGGATCATTTTTAGTCTTTCACCCATTTTTCAAAGGCACACTATGAAAGTCCTGGTACCCGTCAAACGCGTGGTTGACTACAACGTCAAGGTCCGCGTCAAGTCCGACGGCAGTGGCGTCGATATCGCCAACGTCAAAATGTCGATGAACCCGTTCGACGAGATCGCGGTGGAAGAAGCCACGCGCCTGAAGGAAGCCGGCAAGGTCACCGAGATCGTCGCCGTGACGTGCGGCGTGGCGCAGGCCCAGGAAACCCTGCGTACCGCGATGGCGATCGGCGCCGACCGCGGCGTCCTGGTCGAGACCGGTGCCGAGATCGAGCCGCTGGGTGTGGCCAAGGTGTTGAAGGCGCTGGCCGTCGAAGAGCAGCCGCAGCTGATCATCCTGGGCAAGCAGGCGATCGACGACGATTCGAACCAGACCGGCCAGATGCTGGCTGCGCTGCTGGGCTGGCCGCAGGCGACGTTCGCCTCGAAGGTCGTGCTGGAAGACGGCAAGGTCACCGTGACCCGCGAAGTGGACGGCGGCCTGGAAACCGTGCAGCTGACGCTGCCGGCGATCATCACCACCGACCTGCGCCTGAACGAGCCGCGCTACGTCACGCTGCCGAACATCATGAAGGCCAAGAAAAAGCCGCTGACGACCGTCAAGCCGGAAGACCTGGGCGTCGACGTCACGCCGCGCCTGAAGACCGTCAAGGTCGCCGAGCCGGCCAAGCGTTCGGCGGGCGTCAAGGTGCCCGACGTGGCGACCCTGGTTGCGAAGCTGCGTACCGAAGCCAAAGTCATCTAAGTACAGAATACATAAGGGAACATCATGGTCGCACTCGTCATTGCTGAACACGACAACGCCGCGCTGAAGGCAGTCACCCTGAACACCGTCACCGCGGCCGCACAATGCGGCGGCGACGTCCACATCCTCGTCGCCGGCAGCAATTGCGGCGCCGTCGCGGAAGCCGCCGCCAAGGTCGCCGGCGTCGCGAAGGTGCTGGTCGCCGACGCGCCGCAGTTCGCCGACGGCCTCGCCGAGAACGTCGCCGAGCAGGTCCTGGCCGTCGCCGGCAACTACTCGCACATCCTGGCCCCCGCCAGCGCCCACGGCAAGAACGTGCTGCCGCGCGTGGCCGCCAAGCTGGACGTCGCGCAGATCTCGGAAATCACCAAGGTCGATTCGCCGGATACGTTCGAGCGCCCGATCTACGCCGGCAACGCCATCGCCACCGTGCAGTCGACGGACAAGGTGAAGGTCATCACCGTGCGCGGCACCGGCTTCGACGCCGCCGCCGCCGAAGGTGGTTCGGCCGCCGTCGAGACCGTCGCCGCCGTCGCGGACTCGGGCAAGTCGAGCTTCGTGGGCCGCGAAGTGGCCAAGTCGGACCGTCCGGAACTGACCGGCGCCAAGGTCGTCGTCTCGGGTGGCCGCGGCATGGGTTCGGGCGACAACTTCAAGATCCTGGAACCGCTGGCCGACAAGCTGGGCGCCGCCATGGGCGCGTCGCGCGCCGCCGTGGACGCCGGCTACGTGCCGAACGACTGGCAGGTCGGCCAGACCGGCAAGATCGTCGCGCCGCAGCTGTACATCGCCGTCGGTATCTCGGGCGCGATCCAGCACCTGGCCGGCATGAAGGATTCCAAGACCATCGTCGCCATCAACAAGGATCCGGAAGCGCCGATCTTCTCGGTGGCCGACTACGGCATCGTCGGCGACCTGTTCGAGGTCGTGCCGGCCCTGGTCAAGGAACTGGGCTAAGCCGCCCGCTGGTGGCATGCACGCATGGCCACCAGCAAAAAAATACGTCGTTCCCGCGCAGGCGGGAACCCAAGTCCGTAGCGTACGACCGGCGCTTGCCATTGCTGGCGGCGCCGGATATTTGGGTTCCCGCCTTTTTTGCGCTCGGCGGTTGACGTTTACGTAAACGAGAGAAAACGAGGAGACCGCGGTGACCTACAACGCCCCCCTGAAAGACATGCTGTTCGTGATGAACGAACTGGCCAACCTGTCCGAGATCAACCGGCTGCCCGGCTGCGAAGACGCGACGCCCGACACCGTCGAAGCCGTGCTGGAAGAAAACGCGAAATTCTGCGGCGGCGTCGTCGCCCCGTTGAACCACCCTGGCGACAAGGAGCCGAGCTACTGGCACGACGGCCAGGTCACGACGTCGAAAGGCTTCAAGGAAGCGTTCAGGAGCTTCGCGGACGCCGGCTGGCAGGGCGTGCAGCATCCCGCCGAATTCGGAGGCCAGGGTCTGCCCAAGCTCGTCGCCACGCCGTGCATCGAAATGCTCAATAGCGCGAACATCGCGTTCGCGCTCGTCGGCCTCCTGACCGACGGCGCCATCGAGGCGCTGCTGACCGCCGGCACCGACGAACAGAAGACGCGCTTCATCGAGCCGCTGATCAGCGGCAAATGGACCGGCACCATGAACCTGACGGAGCCGCAGGCCGGTTCCGACCTCGCCGCCGTGCGCACGCGCGCCGTGCCGCAGGGCGACGGCACGTACAAGATCTTCGGCACCAAGATCTTCATCACCTACGGCGAGCACGACATGGCGGAGAACATCATCCACCTCGTGCTGGCGCGCACGCCGGATGCGCCCACGGGCGTGAAGGGTATCTCGCTGTTCATCGTCCCCAAATTCCACGTGAACGACGATGGCTCGCTGGGCGAACGCAACGACGTGCACTGCGTCTCGATCGAGCACAAATTGGGGATCAAGGCGAGCCCGACCGCTGTGCTGCAGTTCGGCGACCATGGCGGCGCGATCGGCACGCTGGTCGGCGAAGAAAACCGCGGCCTCGAATACATGTTCATCATGATGAACGCGGCCCGCTTCGGCGTCGGCATGCAGGGCATCGGCCTCGCCGAACGCGCCTACCAGCAGGCCGTCGCGTTCGCGAAGGAGCGCGTCCAGTCGCGCGCCGTCGAAGGCTCCGCGGGTCCTGTCGCCATCATCCACCACCCGGACGTGCGCCGCATGCTGATGTCCATGCGCGCGCAGACGGAAGCGGCGCGTGCGCTCGCCTACGTCGGCGCCGGCCTGTCCGACCTGGCGCACAGCCATCCGGATGAAGCGGCCCGCAAGGCCAGCCTGGCCGCGTACGAATACCTCGTGCCGGTGATCAAGGGCTGGTCGACGGAGATGAGCGAGAACGTCGCGCGCGACGGCGTGCAGGTGCATGGCGGCATGGGCTTCATCGAAGAGACGGGCGCCGCCCAGCACTACCGCGACGCCAAGATCCTGACGATCTACGAAGGCACGACGGCGATCCAGGCCAACGACCTCGTGGGCCGCAAGACCGTGCGCGACGGCGGCGCCGTGGCGAAGTCCATCCTGGCCCAGGTCCGCGCGACCGGGGCGCAGCTCGGCGAGGTGCAAGATGCCGACTTGGCCGCGATCCGCGCGCAGCTGGCGGCCGGCAGCGCGGCGCTGGAAGCCGTCGTCGACTACGTCGTGGCGAATGCGAAATCCGATGTGCGCGGCGTGTTCGCGGGCAGTGTCCTGTACCTGAAACTGGCCGGCATCGTGCTGGGCGGCTGGCAGATGGCGCGTGCGGCCCTGGTCGCGCGCCAAAAGCTGGAGGGCGGCGCCGGCGACGCGGCGTTCTACCGCGCCAAGATCGCGACCGCACGCTTCTTCGCCGACCATGTCCTGGCGCAGGCGGACGGCCTGCGTCATGCGATCGTGGACGGCAGCGCGGGCGTGCTGGCGCTGGACGCCGACCAGTTCTGACGCTCGCGCCGGACCCTTCGAAAGCGGCCTGCGGGCCGCTTTTTTTTGGGCGCTGCGCGGCCGCGATGGAGTTCGGCCGGCGATTTGTTGTGCGCTGCCGACCGGCGCCAGGTGTTTGACGCCCGTCATGCGTAATGGGTAGTTGGTGCTCCTAGAATCGATCTGTCGCACCCACGGATGTGTTTCGCGGTGCATGGCCAACCAAGGAGCGCCCATGTTTTCCATGAAGCCTGATACGGTGTTACCGATTGCCGCGGCCTGCGCGGTACTGTGTGCGCTCGCCGCCTGCGGGGGCGGCAGCGATCCCGCCTCCACGACGACGGCCGCCGATCCGCCGGCGGCGCCGAGCCCGAGCCCCACGCCCGCGCCCACGCCGGCCCCGACGCCGGCGCCGACCCCTGCACCCACGCCGGCGCCGCCTCCGCCCACCGATCCCGCGCCGCCGCCCGACATCGTGCTGGCACCTGGCTATACCGAGATTTCAGCCACGGTGACCTTCAGCCGGCCGCACTGGCCCGCATGGAGCCACTCGGGGACGGCCATCGTCGACGGCGTCGGCTGCGCGAAGAACGAGAACTACCACGTCCACGCGCTGCTGTCGGTCTACCAGGATGGCGTGCGGCTCGCGTTGCCGGAGTCGATCGGCCGCGGCAGCGGGTGCGCGTACGAGATGCACACGCACGATGGCTCGGGCGTCATGCACATCGAGACGGACGTGCCCAAGGTCTTCACGCTGGGCCAGTTCTTCGCGCTGTGGGGGCAACCGTTGAGCGCCACGTCCGTGGCCGGCCTGCCGGGCAAGCCGACCTATTACGTCGTCGACAAGGAAAAGGTCACGCGCGTCACGGCCGATCCGTCCGCCATCACGCTGGATGCGCACCGTGAAATCGTGGTCGTGACGGGCACGCCGCCCACGCAGGTGCCCCGGTATAACTGGAATACGAGCGGTTTGTGATGCCGGCGCGGCGCGGTCAGCCGTATGCGCCGCCCGTGTAGAGCAGGTCGAACAGGCGCGAGATGGTGGCGATGAGTGCCGTCGTGCCGACCAGCATCGTAATCACGACCAGCAGGATCACGAACCAGTGCGAATGCGACGTGCGTCCGGAGCCGGCGTTGTAGCGGGCGTCCCATTTCTCGTCCGGCATGAGACCGAAGACCAGGGCTTCGACGAACCCGGCGATCCAGGACACGATGAGGGGCAGCAGCACATAGAACGGATTGGGCGCGTGCCCGATCCCGTACACGAGGCCGGCCGCCGGGACGCTGCAGAGGTGCAGCAGGCCGATGCGGTCGACGCTGCCCTTGAGGTAGAAACGGTGCGCGCCGAGCCCGCCGAGCAGGAAGGCGAGGGCGGTGGCGAAAGTCTTGTTCTTATGCTGCGGCATCGCGTTATTGTTGAAAGGAAAGCCATCAGTATCGTCCAAAACGGGATGCGTAGCACGCGCTTTCGTGGTCGCGCGCCTGCGCACGAGGCGGCGCCCGGGAAGCCGGCAGGGCGGGATAGTGGCGGAGCGTCGCAAAATAGGCGATAATCTTGGATTCGGCCGGGACAGCGCGCCCAGCGTTCTTGGTTGTTTAACGGAACCTCAAAAACCGTCGCGAGCCCGCGGCAGGTTTTTGACGTTCCATTATATAAACGCTTGCTGATGCACGGTGTAGCGCGCTATAATCGTCGGCTTTCTCCGTCCAGCACACTTTTGGAAATATTATGGTCGTTATTCGTTTAGCTCGTGGTGGTGCCAAAAAGCGCCCGTTCTACAACATCGTTGCAACCGACTCGCGCAATCGCCGCGACGGCCGTTTCATCGAGCGCATCGGTTACTACAACCCGATGGCTTCGGGCAAGGAAGTCGGCCTGAACATCACCGCAGATCGCCTGTCGTACTGGCAAGGCGTTGGCGCACAACTGTCCCCGACCGTTGCCCGCCTGATCTCGTCGCAAAAGGCTGCAGCCTAATTCAAGGTTGTACGGTTTGACCGATTCGGCAGCACATTCGGCATCGACCCCGGCGCAAGCCGGGACGCAGGTGCCTGACGACCTGATCCAGGTCGGCTACATTACCGGCGCCTACGGGCTCCGCGGTGGCGTGCGCGTCACGCCGCACTCGATGGATGCGGATGCGCTGCTGAGCGTCAAAACCTGGTGGATCGACAAGCCGTCGCTGCATACCGTCAAAGTGCGGAATGCCAAGTATCACAGCGGCGACGTGACGGCCACGCTGGCCGACGTCGACGACCGCGAGATGGCCGAGGCGCTCAAGGGTGCCACGGTCCAGGTGTCGCGTGCGGATTTTCCGGAGCTTCCGGAAGACGAGTATTACTGGACCGACCTGATCGGCTTGGATACGGTCAACCTGCAGGGCGAAGCGCTCGGCAAGGTCACCGATATGATGCACAATGGCGCGCAGTCCATTCTGCGCATCACGCCCGAGTCCGATCCGAGCGCCGCTCCCGACGCCAAGGCGCCGGAGCGGCTGGTGCCGTTCGTGGACCAGTACGTCAAGACGGTCGACCTGCAAGCCAGACTGATTACCCTGGACTGGGGCCTGGATTATTGATCCCGTCCACCTGAAGCGAGGTCCCGATGCAGTTTGACGTCGTGAGCTTGTTTCCCGAAATGTTTGCCGCATTGACGCAGTCGGGCGTGACCCGGCGCGCGCACGAGCAGGGCTTGTGGAACCTCGCGATCTGGAATCCGCGCGATTTCACGCAAGATCGCCACCGCACCGTGGACGACCGCCCGTATGGCGGCGGCCCCGGCATGGTGATGCTGGCCAGACCGCTCGAAGCGACGATCGGCGCGGCGAAGCAGCGCCAGGTCGATATGGGTCTCCCGGCGCCGCGCGTCGTATTCATGTCGCCGCAAGGCAAGCCGCTGACGCACGAACGCGTGATGGGCCTGAAGAACGAGCCCGGCCTCGTGGTGCTGTGCGGACGCTACGAAGCGGTCGACCAGCGCCTGCTGGACCGCGTCGTCGACGAGGAAATCTCGCTCGGCGATTTCGTGCTGTCCGGCGGCGAATTGCCGGCGATGGCCCTGATGGATGCCGTGGTGCGGCAACTGCCCGGTGTGCTGGGCGACGGTGCATCGGCGGTCGAAGACAGTTTTGTGAACGGCCTCCTGGATTCGCCGCATTACACGCGTCCGGAAGTCTACGAAGGCGAGGCCGTGCCGCCCGTGCTGATGGGCGGAAATCACGCCGAGATCATGAAGTGGCGCCGCCAGCGTATGCTGGAGGCGACCGCAAAGAAACGGCCGGATCTGCTGGACAAGGCGCGCGGCGCCGGTCTGCTGACGAAGGCCGATGAGCAGTTTCTCGCGACCTTGGAAAAGGTCGCGGAATAAAGGCGGGCACCAATCGGTGCCTGCATGGGTACCCCCGTGTTTAACCCCATCCTCTACCGGGCACCGAACGCGCCGGCAAGATGGTATAAGGAGTCTACAAATGGATCTGATCCAGCAACTCGAGCAAGAAGAGATTGCGCGCCTCGGCCGCAACATCCCTGATTTCGCACCGGGCGACACCGTCGTCGTCAGCGTCAACGTCGTCGAAGGCAACCGCAAGCGCGCCCAGGCATACGAAGGCGTCGTGATTTCGCGTCGTAACCGCGGCCTGAACTCGAACTTCATCGTTCGCAAGATCTCGTCGGGCGAAGGCGTGGAGCGTACGTTCCAGCTGTACTCGCCGCTGATCGCTTCGATCGAAGTGAAACGCCGCGGCGACGTGCGTCGTGCGAAGCTGTACTACCTGCGCGAGCGTTCGGGCAAATCGGCACGTATCAAAGAGAAACTGCCGACCCGCAAAGCCGCTACGACTGCTGCGAAGTAATAGCGTCTGTGGTGAGGAAAAGGCATCCATTTGGATGCCTTTTCTTTTTGGAGAAAGCCTTGGCAACACTGCATATCGATCCCAAGCGTCTGCCCGTCGACGCGATCGCCGGCGAGCCCGCCCTGGCGGCCGAGCGCATGGATGTCGCCTGGCTGCGCGAGCGCCTTGCCCATCCGCCGCTGTGGGCGCCGGAATTGCCCGAGGACTTGCGCCTGCGTTTCCCGGCGCTGCGGCGCGCGGCCGTGCTGATACCCATCGTGCGCCGGCCCGACGGCCTGACGGTGTTGTTGACCCAGCGCACTGAACACCTGACCAACCATGCGGGCCAGGTCAGCTTTCCCGGCGGCCGCACGGACGAGGGCGACTCCTCGCCCATCGAGACGGCCCTGCGCGAGTCGGAGGAAGAGATCGGCCTCGGGCGCCGCCACGTGGAAATCATCGGCGTGCTGCCCGACCATGTCACCGCTTCGGCCTATGTCGTCACGCCCGTGGTGGGCCTCGTCACGCCGCCGTTCGACCTGGTCGCCGAATCGAACGAAGTGGCCGCCATTTTTGAAGTGCCCTTGCAGTTCCTGATGGATGGCATGAACCACCAGCGCATGTCGTTCGACCTGCCCGACGGCGGCGGCCGGCGCAGTTTTTATGCGATGCCTTACGAGCGCTTCTTCATCTGGGGCGCGACGGCGGGTATGCTGCGCAATCTGTTTCATTTGTTACGCGCCTGATGGGGAATGGACTCTCGCCGGTCTCTGCGCTATCGTAGCGGGCAGTGAAGTAAGGCAACAACGACAAAGGACCGTGCATGACATTCTTTTCCATCCTGTGCGCGCTGCTCATCGAACAGCTGAAGCCGCTGCGCGCAGATAACCAGATCTACGCCGAGATCAAGCGCCTGGCCATGCGGATCGAGGGCTGGTTCAATGCCGGCCAGGCCAGCCATGGCCGGCTGGGCTGGTTCCTGATGATGGCGGTCCTGATGCTGCCGACGGCCGTGATCTACGGCGCCCTCCTGTATTACCGCCTCGTGTTCGCCGCGTTCGCCTGGAACGTGCTGATCGTCTATCTCACGCTCGGCTTCCGCCATTACAGCCATTACTTCACGTCGATCCAGTTCGCGCTCAACGCGGGCGACGAGGCCACGGCGCGCACGCTGCTGGGCGAATGGGCCAGGATCGACACGGTCGGCATGGATGCGACGGAAATCGCCCGCATCGCGGTCGAAAAATCCCTCATCACGACGCACCGCAACGTGTTCGGCGTGTTCTTCTGGTTCCTGATGCCGCTCGGCCCGGCCTGCGCCGTCATGTACCGCGTGTCCGAATACCTCGCGCGCGCATGGAACGAACCGGACCATATGCGCAACGAGGCGTTCGGCGAATTCGCCGCCCGCGCGTTCTACTGGATCGACTGGGTGCCAGTGCGCCTGACGGCCATCGCGTTCGCCGTCGTCGGCAATTTCGAGGACGCGATCTATGCGTGGCGCAATTTCGCCGACCGGTGGACGGACGAATCGAAAGGCATCATCCTGGCCGCGGGCGGCGGCGCCATGGGCGTGCGCCTCGGCAGCCCGGCCGAGAACGCGCCGCGCGTCATGCCGGCCGACGCGGCGGCCGTCGACCTGTCGGCCAGCGAGGACGACATGCTGCCCGGCGACGAGCCGAACGTGCGCGCACTGCAAAGCACGGTCGGCCTGGTGTGGCGCGCACTGTTATTATGGATGCTGCTCCTGCTGCTGCTGTCGGGCGCTGTCCTGCTCGGCTGACCTTCATCGGGCCGCAAGATGTTGCGCCCGTCATCGTGCCGGTCGACCGGATCGGCACGCGGGGCTCGTCCGCAGGTCTTCTATAAGATATAATAGTCAGGTTGTTCTCATCCACGCCTTTGTTTCAGAAGCCGCACTATGGCCGACTCACCGCAAACCGGGAAAGGCGCCGACGAATTCTTCATTCTCGGCGTGACAAGTAAGGGCAGGCAGTTCCGCCCGAGTGACTGGGCCGAACGTCTGTGCGGCGTCATGTCGTGCTTCCGGCCGGCCGGAAGCGGCGGACCGAACGCCCACCTCAAGTTTTCGCCGTACGTGCACCCGACCGTCGTCAACGGCGTCAAGGCTGTCGTCGTGAACAATGCCCTCAAAAGCATCGAACCGCTGGCCTACCACTTCGTGTGCAATTTCGCCAAAGACAACGACCTGCAAGTCGTCGAGGCGTGCTTCGTTCCCCCGGCAGAAAACAAGGCATCCTGATCGACGCCGCGCGGGTTTGATTTATCGCCAACCTGCACTATGCTCCAAGGATAGCGTAAGCATCTGACGTTGGAGCTGGCCATGGAAGTCGGAAAACTCTGCACGGTCGACACCGTATTCTGCGCGCGCGACGAAAGCGTGCAGGGCGCGGCCTTTCTCATGCGCAAACATCACGTGGGCGACATCGTCGTCGTCGACGCCGCGGACAGCGTCCCCACGCCGGCCGGCATCGTCACGGACCGCGACATCGTCGTCTCCGTCGTCGCCCTCGGCCTCGATCCGGGCGGATTGCAGGTGGGCGACATCATGACGGACGACCTGCTCACCGCCGACGAGCACGATGACGTCACCAATACCATCGAACGCATGCGCCTGCGCGGCATCCGCCGGGTGCCGGTGGTGGGCGAGGGCGGGCGCCTCGTCGGCATCGTCAGCGCCGACGACCTGCTCGGCTTCCTGGCCGAGGAAATGGAAGACCTCGCCCGCATCAGCCCCTACCAGCAACAGCACGAACGGCGTACGCGGCAATGAGGGTAAGGCTCGCCTAAGTCCCCGTCTGTTACCATGTCCCACGGACAATGGTTCTTACAGACGGAGTACTATGAGCTCGACGTTTTTCCAGCGCGGCGCCGCCGCATGTTTGACGACTTATGCCGTCGTTGGCGGCCTCGCCTTCATCGCGACGGGCAGCGCCTGGGCGTTCGACCTGCCCAAGGGCGTCGTGCAAGGCCCCTCCGTCGAGGGCATCACGGAATACCGCCTGCCGAACGGGCTGAAAGTCCTGCTGTTCCCCGACTCCTCGCGTCCGACCGTGACCGTCAACGTGACGTACCTCGTCGGCTCGCGCCACGAGAATTATGGCGAGACCGGTATGGCCCACCTGCTCGAACACCTGATGTTCAAGGGCAGCCCCAAACATCCGGACATCACGCGCCAGTTCCAGGACCGCGGCATGCAGTTCAACGGCACGACGTCGCTCGACCGCACCAATTATTACGAAGTGTTCCAGGCGTCGGACGACAACCTGAACTGGGCGCTGGGCATGGAAGCGGACCGCATGACGCATTCCAATATCGCCAAGAAGGATCTCGATTCGGAGATGACGGTCGTGCGCAACGAGTACGAGAACGGCGAGAATTCGCCGGGTGCCGTCCTCATGAAGCGCATGCAGAGCGTGGCGTACGACTGGCATGCGTATGGACGGTCCACGATCGGCAACAAGAGCGACATCGAGAACGTCAAGATCACGAATCTGCAGAATTTCTATCACACGTATTACCAGCCCGATAACGCCGTGCTGCTCGTGGCGGGCAAGTTCGATCCCGCGAAGACTTTGTTGTCGATTAACCGCCTGTTCGGCGCGGTGCCGAAACCCAAGCGCACGCTGCCGGAATTCTGGACCGTCGAACCCACGCAGGACGGCGACCGCACCTTCACCGTGCGGCGCCAGGGCGACGTGCAGATCGTCGCGCTCGGCTACAAGGTGCCGTCCGGCCTGCACGACGACAGCGACGCGCTGAGTTTCGCATCGACCATCCTCGGCGATGCGCCGACGGGCCGCCTGCACAAGCTGCTCGTGGAGACCGGCAAGGCGAGCCAGGTGTTCGCCTATGGCCAGACGGGCTATGCGCCCGGCCTGCAATTCTTCGGCGCGGTCGTCAAGAAAGACGCGCCGCTCGAACCCGTGCGCGCCGCGCTCACGCAGGCCGTGGAAGAGTTCGCCAAGAACCCGCCGACGCCGGAAGAAATGGAACGCACCAAACGCAGCTTCCTGAATGAATTCGAGCGCAGCCTGAACGACCCGCAGCAGGTGGGCCTCGCCTTGTCGGAAGTCATCGCGCTGGGCGACTGGCGCCTGTTCTTCGTCGGCCGCGACCGCATCGACAAGATTACGTCGGAACAGATCGCGGCAGCAGCGGGCCGCTATTTCAAGCGCGACAACCGCGTGACGGGCGAATTCATCCCGGACGATAATCCGCAGCGCGCCGTGATCCCGCCCGCGCCCAGCGTGCAAAGCCTGTTGAAGGATTTCAAGCCGAAGGCATCCACGCTGAGCGCCGAGGATTTCGATCCCAGCCAGGCAAACATCATGAAGCGCACCACGCTGACGACGGCCGGCGGCGTGAAGCTGGCGTTGCTGCCCAAGAAGAATCGCGGCCAGACGGTCACCGTCGACCTGCGCCAGCACGTCGGCGACGAGCAGAACCTGTTCGGCAAGGGCGCGCTGCCCGGCCTGACGTCCGCGATGCTGATGCGCGGCACGACGAAGTACGACCGCGTGCACCTGGCCGACGCGTTCGACAAGCTCAAGATTTCCGGCAGCGTCACGCATTTCCAGACGACGCGCGAAAACCTGCCGGAAGCCCTGAAACTCGTCGCCCACGTGCTGCGCGAACCCAGCTTCCCGGCCAACGAATTCGAGCAATTGCGCCAGCAAGCGATCGTCGGGCTGCAGGCCAGCCGCAGCGAGCCGACCAGCGTGGCGTCGCGCGCGCTGAATGAGCATTTCGACATCTATCCCAAGGGCGATATTCGCCACGAAACGACGTACGATGAAGATCTTGCCGACCTCAAGGGCGCCACGCTGGACCAGGTCAAGGCCTTCCACCACGATTATTACGGCACCGTGCCGGCGGAAATGTCCATCGTCGGCGATTTCGATGCCCAGGCCGTCGTGCCGCTCATCGACCAGTTGTTCGGCCAGTGGAAAGCCCCGATGCACGTGGCGCCCGTGCTGCGCAAGAATGGCGACATCGCGCCCATCCACGAATTCCTCAATACGCCCGACAAGGAAAACGGCTATTACACGGCGCGGATCAACCTCGACCTGAACGTCGACGACCCGGATTATCCGGCCCTCATGCTGGCCGACTACATCTTCGGCGGCGGCGGCCTGCGGTCGCGCCTGATGGACCGCATCCGCCAGAAAGACGGCCTGTCCTATGGCGTCGGCTCGAACCTGGCGGCCGGCGACCTCGACCGTGCCGGCATGTTCGCGATCAACGCCATCGCCGCGCCGCAAAACCTCGCCAAGGTCGACGCCGCCGTACGCGAAGAACTCGCGCGCGTGCTCAAGGATGGCTTCACGGATGCGGAACTCGCAGGCGCCAAGTCGGGTCTGATGCAACAACGGATCCAGAATCGTGCCGACGACGGCGCACTGGCGGCCGGCTGGACCGCGTACATGTACCGAGGCCGTACGTACGCATGGTCGGCCGAGTTCGAAAAACACCTGATGGCCGTCACGTTGCCCCAGCTGAACGCGGCGTTCCGCAAGGCGGTCGACCCGGCGAAAATGTCCGTCGTCATGGCTGGAGACAAGGCAAAAGTGAAACCTGCACCCTGATTGCAACACTCGGTCGTTCATTATCCGGCCGAAGTGTCGAGAAACTTGGTCAATGCCCGGCACGGGCGCTATCATGTTGCCTTAACGCAGTATTGCTCATAGGAAGCAAAGATTGCGTCAAGCTATTGAAAAGGAAGCATGATGAAGGGCATGACCAAGCAGACACCGAGTGGCATTTCGTATGCCGGCAAGGTTGTGCTGGTAACCGGAGGCGCCAGCGGCATCGGTCGCGCGACGGCGCTGGCATTCGGGCGCGCGGGCGCCTGCGTCGTCATCGCCGACACGTCGGTCGACGGCGGCCACATGACCGCGGCCCTGATCGTCGAAGCGGGCGGCAAGGCGCTGTTTGTTAAAGCCAATGTCACGGTCCCGGCGGACGTCGAGGCCCTGATCGACAAGGCGGTCGGCCATTACGGCCGCATCGACTGCGCCGTCAACGGCGCCGCCGTCGAGGAAGAATACCTGCCGCTGGCCGAGGGCGACGACGACCAGTTCGACCGCATCATGAGCGTCAACGTCAAGGGCGTCTGGCTGTGCATGAAGAGCCAGCTGCGCCAGATGCTGAAGCAGGAAGGCGGCGGCGTGATCGTCAACATCGCCGATGCCGGCGGCCTCGTCGCGGCACCGCACCGCGCGATCTACTCGGCGTCCAAGCACGCCGTCGTCGGCCTGACCAAGAGCGCGGCCGTGGAATATGCCAAGGACAGTATCCGCATCAACAGCATCTGCCCGGGCGCAGTCAAGACGCCGATGCTGGCGCGCATGCTCGAGCGCGAGCCGGGGCGTGACAAGAAGCTGAAGTCGGCGCACCCGATGGGCCGTATCGCCGATCCGGCCGAGATCGCCAATGCGGCGCTGTGGTTGTGCTCGGAGCAGGCGTCGTTCGTGACCGGCCACCAGCTCGCGATCGATGGCGGCCTGACGGCAATCTGAGCGCCTACCCGCGGCCGTTGCGCGGCGGGGTCTTCCGGCGCGCGGCGCGCTGCTGCTTTGCCTGGGTATCGACGCGCGCCTGGCGCGCCTTGTACAACGCGACGGCATCCTCGCGCGCACGCGTGAGCGTCCGCATCGCCGGATGATCGTCGTGCGGCGAAAAATACTCGGCGGACTGCGCGTCGACGACGAGCTTGATGGCGGTGGCGTCGTCCAGGTCGTAGAGTTCGGTCAGCAGCGTGGTGACTTCGTCCAGGTAGGCTTCGTAGGTCAGTTCGGTCATGGTGGTTCTTTGAATGGGTTGTATCAGCCGGCGCTCAGCTCGGCCACGAAGTCGTACATATCGCCGCGGAAGTACGAGCGGCAGAATTCCACCGCCTGCCCGTCCGGCAAAAAGCCCAGCCGCTCCACGCACAGGCCCGCATCGCCTTCCTTCGATTGCAGCAGCTTCGCCTGTTCGGCGTTCAGCAGCAGGGCGGACAGGCGCTGCAGGGCGCGCACGGGGCGCTTGCCGTTCGCTTCCAGCGCTTCGTACATCGAGACGTCCACCGCGTCCAGCGAGGGCAGGGCGGAGGCCGCGATCGTCGCGTATTCCAGGCACATCGGCATATCGTCGGCGTAGCGGATGCGGTTGAAGCGGTAGACGGCGGCGCCCGGCGACAGGCGCAGGCGCAGCGCTTCCTCCGGCGTCACCGTCCCCGCCGAACGCTTGAGCCACACGCTGCGCGGCGTGCGTCCGCGCGAGCGCATGTCTTCCGAAAACGACGTCAGCTTGGCGAAATTCTTTTCGATGCGCGTGTTGATGAAATTGCCCGAACCCGCGCGGCGCACGAGCAGGCCTTCCTCGACGAGGCCGTCGATGGCCTTGCGCACGGTGATGCGCGAGATGTCCAGTTCGGCGGCGAGCTGGCGCTCGGCCGGCAGGGCTTCCGCCGGGCCGTAGACGCCGCGGTCGATCGCGTCGCGCAGGGCGCGCTGCAATTGCTGGTAGAGCGGCAGGTTGCTGGTGGCGGAGAGCTGGTGCATCAACTGCGCGAGGTGGGACATGCGGGAAGGTCGACAGGACGGACGAAGCCTCGATGATACCAAAAAAAGACCGCCTGCCGGCCTCCTACTTCGGCCGCGGATTGGCCAGCTTGCGGTCAGGCTGCAGCAGCTTGCCCGAGCGCACGGCCGCGACGCCGGCGGACACGGCGCGCGCCACGTTGCGCACCTCTTGCTGGAAGGCCGTGTCCCGGTCCAGCGTGTCATGGCTGTCCGCATACGATTCGTAATACCCGACGTAGCGGTCGAGCTGGGCTGCAGGGCCCGCGTCGATCAGGCCCATCCAGTCGAGCCAGTCGGACAGCGAGCGCCGCGTGCCTTCGATGCCGGCCACGTCGCCATGCACGGCGACGCCGTAGACGCGGCCGGCGAGGTGTTTCGGATAGGACCAGTCTGTCTCGAGGGCCTTGGCTTTTTCCGCATCCTTGCCGTGGGTGGACGTCGGGTCGGGATTGCCGCCGTCCGCGCACACGAGGCGGTCGATCATCAGCTTCAGTATCGACGGCGACTGATACCAGTAGACGGGCGTGACGATGATGATCCCGTGCGCCTGGACCCAGCGCTCGTAGATCTCGTTCATCCAGTCGTTCTCCTGGTTCAGCGAATGATTCGGATAGCAGCTGCAGGGCCAGTGGCACAGCGGCATGGCCGTCGACACGCAGGCCTTGCACGGATGGATGTGGCGGTCGTAGTCGGAGATGATGCGCGACAGGTCGAGCAGGTCGGTCTCCACGCCTTCCGCCGCGAGCGTCTCCTCGCACAGCTTCGCGAGGCGCCACGTCTTCGAGACCTCGCCCGGGCAGCTGCCGTCGTTGCGGGCCGCGCCGTTGATCAGCAGGATGCGGCTCGGCGTCGCCGGGTCCTTCTGGCGCGCCTCGGCCGCGCGCAGGCGGTCGTGCGTTTCTTTCCATTCGACCGACAGGTCGTAGTCGGGGTCGGCGAAACCGGGGCCCGCCTTGACGGTGACGGGCGCCTTGTGCGAGCCGATGTAGTTCTGCCACGCGACTTCCTCGACGGCCGCCAGTTCCCGCGCCACGGCCTGGTAGGCGGGATCGTAGAAGTCGCGCGCAAAGACGAGGTGGAATTCGTTGCGGTTCAGCTTCGCGGGCGCCTGTCCCTTGCGTACGGTGCTCATGGCCGGCCTTTCGGAAAGTGGTGCGGCGATTATCCGCCGCCGGGCCGGCTGTGCCCGTACGCTGATTCACACAGACGAAAAAAAGCGGCGCGAACGTGAGTCCGCGCCGCCTCGTCCACGGGGCTGGCCCCGCCGGGAATTACTTGGCTGCCGCCGCGCCGCTCGGATGGTTCAGCAGCAGGATCCAGTACTTGGCGGTGTCCGCCAGGCCGCCGCCGGCTTTCACTTCCTGGAAGGTGGCGATGGCCTTGTCTTTCTGGCCGGCTTTCGCATAGGCCATGCCCAGGCGCAGCTTCGCTTCGTCCGGCGACTTCAGGCCGCCCTTGGCGATACCCTGCTGGATGAAGCCGATGCCCTTGTCGTACTGGTCCATCGTCGCGTAGGCCCAGCCCAGGTTGACGAGGCCGGCACCGGTCTTGGCCTTGTTGGCGCCCGCTTCGCCCGCCGCGATGTTCTTGGCGTCGCTCGCGGCTTCCTTGGTGGCGCGGTCGCGCAGCTGGCGGTCCTTGGCGGCGCCGCTGCCCGTGCCCAGCACGCCGGCCGCGAAGCCGGCGTCGACGACTTTCTTCGCCTCGGTCGGGAAGCCGTCCTTCAGGGCCAGCTCGGCCAGTTCCGTATAGGCGTCGCCCGACATCTGCTTGACGGCCGCGAATTCCAGGCGCAGCACGTCCGGGATGCTGGTGTCGGCGAAGCCCGGCTTGCGCACGATGCCGCGGTGGATCAGGTCGGTCCAGTAATCGTCGTTCGGATAGTAGGCGACCAGTTTTTCCAGGCCGCGCAGGTAGGCCGCGTCATCCTTGACCTTGTTCGCGGCGGACGCGTACAGGCGCAGGTCTTCCACCGTCGGCGTCTTGCCGGCCTGTTCCGCGGCCTGCAGCACCGGCTCCTGCGCCTTCAGCGCCGACGCGTAGTCGCCGCTCAGGTAGTAGGCGCGGATCAGCGCCGAGTTGATCTGGTCCGACGCCTTGCCGGACGCCTGGATCTGCTTGTACAGCTCGATCGCCTTCGGGTAGTTCTTGGCGTTGTAGTAGTAGGTCGCCAGCGCCTGAATGAAGTTCGGCTTGTCCGCCTCCGACAGCTTGCCCGAGGCCAGGATCGCTTCCAGCGCGTCCATCGCCATCTTGTCGTTGCCGGTCGACGTACCGAGCGACAGCTTCATGCGGTTCAGCACATAGGTTTCGTACGGGGTCTTGTCGGGGAACGCTTCCGCTTGCGTGATGCGGTTCTGCACCTCGGTGTAGTTCTTCGCGTCCATCAGCGGCTTGATCTGGGCCGGGTCGAGCAGCTTGTACAGTTCCGGGCGGACCGTGTCCGGCTTCGGCTGGGCAGCCGGCGCGTTCTTGTCCTGCGCCGACGCGTTGTGCATCAGGGCCGGCGCGGCATTCAGGCCGAGGGCGCCCAGCAGCAGGGCGAGGCGGGCAAAACGGAATTGGGACATTGAAAAATCCTCTCTTACTCTTTAATGACGATAAGGTTGCACCGCTGGTTGCTCTGGATACATACGCCGACGGTGCCTGGTGCCGAACTCGGACAAAGCGTGCATTCTCCCACAAACTGCTGATGGGTGTGACAATTGTGCCCGAGCCGTGCGGGTGCGCGCGGCCTCGTTACAATGCGTTACCCCGCACCGTCAAAAGCCCGGCACGGGGCAGTGGCCGGGCGCTTCGGCGGCGCCGGCCAGCCACGCCTGCACGGCGTCCAGCGCGGGCGGCGCGAAGCCGTACGTCAGCAGCGCGGGCGCCGCGAAGTCGAGCGCCTGGTACGGATTCCACAGCGCGAGATGCAGGTCCGGCGCCCACGTGGCGCGGGCGTGCGGGCCGTAGCGGCGGCGCGAGGTCGACGCGAGGATCGTGAAGCGTCCGTCGTCCGGCAGGGCGTTCCAGTCGAAGGCTTCCGCATCCGCGAACGTCACGAGGTCGACGTCGAACAGCCGTTGCAGCATCGCCGCGATGGCGCCGGCCGGCACGCCCGCTTCCGACACGCCGTCGCTGACGACGTCCTGGCGCGCCACCAGGCGCACCCTGGCCTGCGGCGCGGGCCTGTGCGGATTGCCGCGCGCCGTCAGTGCCCGGCGCCAGGCTTGCGCCATCAGCGCGCGGTCCGCGTCCTCCGTGGCGTACGGCACGGCTGCTGCCGGATGCGCGTGCGCGAGGCCGTCCAGGCGGGCCAGCCGCGCGTGCACCTCGTTCAGCGGCAGGCGGCCGTCCGCGATGGCGGCGGCGATGGCGGCTATGGTCTCTTCCTGCGTGGCGCGGCTGCCGATGGCCATCACCATGTCGGCGCCGGCCACCAGCGCGTTCACTGCGGCCTCGCCGGCGCCGTAGCGGTGCGCGATCGCATGCATGTCCATGCCGTCCGTGATGATCACGCCTTCATAACCCCATTGCGCGCGCAGCAGGTCGTGCAGGATCGCGCGCGACATCGTGGCCGGATGGTCCGCGTCGAGGGCGGGGTAGACGATGTGCGCCGTCATCACAGCGGGTGCGTGCGGTGCCGCCGCGCGGAACGGCGCGAATTCGAAGCGCTCCAGTTCCGCCAAGGGTTTGTTCACCGTGGGCAGGTCGCGGTGCGAGTCGACGTGCGTGTCGCCGTGGCCGGGGAAGTGCTTGACGCAGCAGGCCACGCCTTCGCTCTCGCTGCCGGCCATCCACGCGAGCGCCAGCCTGGTCGCCTGCGCCGGATCGGCGCCGAACGAGCGCTCGGCGATGACCGGGTTCTGCGGATTGTTGTTCAGGTCCAGCACGGGCGCGAAGTTCCAGTTGAAGCCGAGCGCGCGGATCGCCCGCGCCACGGCCGCGCCCACGTCGCGCGCGAGGGCCGCGTCGCCGGCGGCGCCCAGCGCCATCGCGGATGGCGGCGGGGGCACCCACAGCGCGCGCACGACGGCGCCGCCTTCCTGGTCGAGCGCGATCAGCGCTTCCTCGCCCATCGCGTTTTTCAGGTCGCCGGTGAAGCGCGCCAGCTGCGCGGCGTCGACCATGTTCTGGCGGAACAGGCACGCGCCGCGGATGCGGTTGGCGCGGATGAAGTCGGCCGTATCGGCATCGAGTGCCGTGCCGAACAGCCGGATCATGATCAGCCGGCCCGCCAGTCGGCGCAAATCGTTCGTGTGCATCGGTGGTCAGTGCGTCTTCGTGACTTTGTTCAGGTGGCGCGGCTTGTCCGGATCGAGCCCGCGCGCCTTCGCCAGGTGCGCCGCCATCACGTAGAACGCGTTGATCGCGACGATCGGGTCGAGGTCCGGGCAGCTCGCGACCGGCAGGTCGAGGTCGCGCGACGGCACGTCCGTCGGCGCGGCGAGCAGCACGCGCGCGCCGCGGCCGCGCATCTCGTCGGCCAGCGCGACGAGGCCCGCCTGCGTGGGGCCGCGCGTGGCGAAGATCAGCAGCGGATAGCCGTCGTCGATCAATGCCATCGGGCCGTGCTTGATCTCGGCGCCGGAAAACGCCTCGGCCTGCAGCGCGGACGTCTCCTTGAATTTCAGCGCCGCTTCCAGCGCGATGGGGAAGCTGATGCCGCGGCCCACGACCATGATGTTGCGCGCCGGGGCCAGCACGCCCAGCGCGGCCGACCAGTCGGTGTGCGCGGCCTGGCGCAACGCGTCCGGCAGCGCGGCCAGGCCGGCTTTCAGTTCGTCGTCCTGCTGCCACTCGGCCACGAGGCGCGCGCCGGCCGTCAGGCTCGTGATGAAGCTCTTCGTCGCGGCGACGCTGTGCTCCTTCCCGGCGCGCAGCGGCAGCGCCCATTCGGCTTCGTGCGCGAGCGGCGAATCGATGTCGTTCACGAGCGCCACCGTCGTCGCGCCGCCGGCGCGGAAGTAGCGCATCGGTTCCACCACGTCCGGGCTCTGGCCGGACTGCGAGATCGACACCGCGAGCGTGCCGGCCGCCTGCAGCGGCGCCTTGTACAGGGTGAGGAGCGACATCGGCAGCGACGTCACCAGGCGGCCCATGCGCGCCATGATCAGGTAGGCGAGGTAGCCCGACGCATGGTCCGAACTGCCGCGCGCCACCGTCACCGCGTTGTGGAAGGGCGCGCTGCGCAGGTGATGGCCCAGGGCCGCGTAGCGCTCGGCGTCGTTCGACAACTGCAGGGCGACGCAGTCGGCCGCGGATACGGCTTCTTCAAGCATCAGCGAGGTCACGGGGCTCTCCTTCGATATAAACGGTTTTCAGGTTCAGGTTGCGGTCGAGGACGACCAGGTCGGCGAAGCAGCCCGGCGCGATGCGGCCGCGGCGCGTCTCGCCCAGGTAGTCGGCGGCGTTGGTCGACACGCGGCGGGCGGCGTCGGCGAGATCGAGCCCGATGGATACCAGGTTGCGCAGCGCCTGGTCCATCGTGAGCGTGCTGCCGGCCAGCGTGCCGTCCGCGAGGCGCACGCCGCCCATGCATTTGTGGACGACCTGGCGGCCCAGCATGTACTGGCCGTCCGGCATGCCGGCGGCGGCCGTGGAATCCGTCACGCAGTAGAGGTGCGGGATGCAGCGCAGCGCGGTCTTGATGGCGCCGGGGTGCACGTGCAGCAGGTCGGGAATGATCTCGGCGTACTGCGCATGCGCGAGCGCCGCGCCGACCATGCCGGGGTCGCGGTGGTGCAGGCCCGGCATCGCGTTGAACAGGTGGGTGAAGCCGGCCGCGCCGTGTTCCAGCGCGCGCACGCCGTCGTCGTAGTTGCCGTTCGTGTGGCCGATCTGGACGCGGATGCCGGCGTCGGCCATCTTGCGCACGAGGGCCAGGTGGCCGTCGACTTCGGGCGCCACGGTGATGAGGCGCAGCGGCGCCTGCGCGTTGAAACGCTCGACCTCCGTCATGCTTGCTTCGCGTGCGAACGGCGGTTGCGCCCCCAGTTTGCCGGAGTTGATGTACGGCCCCTCCAGGTGCACGCCGAGGATGCGGGCCTCGCCCTTGCCGCGCTGTTCGCACGCGCCGCCGATCGCGGCGAGCGCGCGGTCGATGTCGTCCAGCGGCGCGGTCATCGTCGTGGCCAGCAGGCTCGTCGTGCCGTGCCGGGCGTGCAGGCGCGCGATCACGTGCGGGGCGTCGCCGCCTTCCATCATGTCGCGCCCGGCGCCGCCGTGCACGTGCAGGTCGATGAAGCCGGGGAGGATATAGTCGTCCGGATTGGATGCCGGATCGGCCGCCGCGCCGTCGATGGCGGCGATCGTCGCGGCGCCGTCCCCGATGTGGAGGCGGCCGCGGATCCAGCCGTCCGGGGTCAGGATATTGCCTTGCATGGGGAATCCTTTCATGCCGCGAGGTGCAGCTCGATCAGGCGCAGTGCGCCGCGTGCCGAATCGCCGGCGGGCGCGCTCGCGCGGGCCGCGAGCGCGGGCGGGAGCCAGTCGCGCAGGGCGCTACCCAAGCCGCCGCACAGCGCGAGCGGCAGCGTGCCGTCGGGGTCGAGCGCGCGGGCGATGGCGGCCGCTTCGTCGCCGGCCTTCGTCAGGATGGCGCGCGCGGCCGGATCGTCGGCATGCCTGAGCACCAGCGGTGCCAGACTCGCATACGTCGTCTGCGTGGCCTTGCCGAGCCAGACCTGGATGGCGGCGCGGTTGCCGCCGCAGGCTTCGATCACGTCGGTGGCGAAGCTGCTCGCGGGACGGCGTCCGTCCAATACCTGTTCGATGTGGTTGACGGCGGCGAGGCCGATCCAGCCGCCGCTCGCTTCGTCGCCGGCGGGGAAGCCCCAGCCGCCCACTTCGCGCCGCGTGCCGTCGGGCAGCAGGACTTCGCCGACGCTGCCCGTGCCGATGGCGACGATGGCGCCGGGCCGGCCGCCATGCGCGCCCATGAGCGTCGTGAACGCGTCCGTTTCGAGGACGAGCGCGGCGTAGCCGGGGTCAAACGCTTCGAATTCCTGCGCCCACTGGCGATTGTGCACGCCGGCCAGGCCGAGGCCGATGGCCATGCGGTCCGGGGGCGGCGGCGCGATGCCGGCCGCGGCGAACGCCTGGGCGACGGCTTCCTGGACGGCCGCCCAGGCGCGGGCGATGCCCAGGCCCAGGCCGGACGGGCCGCTGGCGCCCTGGGCCAGTTCGGCGGCGCCGTCGGGCGCGCGCCGTGCGATGCGCACGCGGGTGCCGGTGCCGCCGCCGTCGACGCCGATGAGATAGTCGATCATAGTGAATGCTGTGCCGGGAAAGTCAGGGCACTATAGGCAGCACTGATAGGCTTGTCAACAGGTATTTAATTGGTATTGTCGCGTTGCCCGGGCGGCGGCGAACTGGTCTCGTTTTTGCTGATTGGAGAGCCAGAAAAATGCATTGAATTGGTATTCAGTGCGGTATTGTCGTCCTCATCGCCGCGCAGCCACTCGAACAGGATCGCCATCATGAACGGCCCGGCGAACAGGCCGATGACGCCGAGCGTCGACACGCCGCCGAGCAGGCCGAACAGCACGGCGAGGAAGGGCAGGTTGACGCGCCGGCCGATGAGTTTGGGGCGGATGAATTTGTCGACCATGAACAGCTCGAACGCGCCCCAGCAGAACAGCCCGAGCGCGGCGCCGGAATGGCCCTGGCCCAGCAGCAGCAGCGCGACGAGCGAGAACGACAGCGGCGCGCCGCCCGGCACGAGCGCGAGATAGCCCGTGAAGACGGCCAGCAGCGCCGGCGCCGGCGCGCCCGCGATGGCGTAGGCGGCGCCCAGCACGCAGCCTTCGAGGATGGCGACCGAGACGAGGCCCAGCGCCGTGCCGCGCACGGACAGCGGGAACACGCGGCGCAGCATCGGATACTGGCGCGGCAGCGCACGCATGCCGGCGGTGTCGACGTGGCGGATGGCGGCGGGCCCGTGCAGGTACAGCACGAACAGGGTGAGCAGGGCGAGGAACAGGTACAGCGCGTTGGCGAGGATCGTCGACCCCCAGATGCGCGCGGCGCCCGTCAGGTGCGGGGCGAAGTCGCCGGCCGCGCTGCCGACGAGGCGATTCAGGCCGCCGGGCAAGGCCAGATGTTCGTTCCACCATTGGGTGGCGTGTTCGGCGACGAGAGGCAGCCGCGCGAGCCACGCGGGCACCGGCACGCCGGTCTCGTTGAGGCGCGTGAGCAGGCGCTGCACGCCGGCCAGTTCGCCGCCGAGCGTATCGAGCAGCAGCAGCGACGGGCCCACGAAACCGAGGATGAGCAGGCCGACGAGGATTGCCGCGCTGGCGGCCGGCGGCCAGCCGCGCGCCTGCAGGCGCACGTGCGCGGGCCAGGTGATGACGGCGAGCAGGCCGGCCCAGGCCAGCGCGCCGAGGAAGTGCTGCAGGAGGACGGCAAGCGCCAGCGCGAACAGCGCCGGCGCCACGAGCGTGCTGGTGCGGCGGTCCGTCATGCGTGCCGCAAGGCCGCGATGCGGTCCTCGCACGAGGGGTGGCTGCTGAACAGGGCCAGCACGCCGCCGCCGGCGATGCCCGATGCCGCCAGGTTCTTCGGCAGGTCGGCGTGATCGATGCCGCCGAGACGCTGCAGCGCGGCGATCATCGGGCGCGGCGTGCCCATGATCTGCGCGGCGCCGCGGTCGGCGCGGTATTCGCGCTTGCGCGAGAACCACGCGACGATGATGCTGGCCACGAGGCCGAACAGCAGGTCGCACACGACCGACGTGATCGTGAACGCGAGGCCGGGGCCGCGCTCCTCGCCGTCGCGGCGCAGGAACTGGTCGACGGCATACGCGACGACGCGCGCCAGGAAGATCACGAACGTGTTCACGACGCCCTGGATCAGGGTGAGCGTCACCATGTCGCCGTTCGCGACGTGCGCCACTTCGTGCGCCAGCACGGCCTCCACTTCATCGTGCGTCATCGAGGTGAGCAGGCCCGTCGACACGGCGACGAGCGACGCGTTCTTCGTCGCGCCGGTGGCGAACGCGTTCGGCGCGCCCTCGTAGATGGCCACTTCCGGCGTCGGGATGCCGGCCTTGCGGGCCTGGTCCGCGACCGTGTCGACGAGCCAGCGCTCGGTCGCGTTGGCAGGTTGCTCGATCACGCGCGCACCCGTGGTCCATTTCGCGATCGGCTTGGACAGCCACAGCGAGATGAAGGCGCCGCCGAAGCCCATCAGGCCGGCGAAGACGAGCAGGGCGCCGAGGTTCAGGCCCTTGGCCGTCAGGTAGCGGTCGACGCCGAGCAGGCTCGCCGTGATGCCCAGCACGAGCATGATGGCGAGGTTGGTGGCAAGGAAAAGCAGGATTCGTTTCATGGTCGTATCTCTCATCGGTAACAAGAATCATGGCCTCGAAGGCCGTTGTCAAGGCGAAGGATAGGGCAATGACGAATCTTGAAAAAGCGAAGTATCTGGAAGGATTTCTTCGAAAAAATATGATTCTACAGGTTGCGCACGCCGCCCGTCACTGCGCCGCCCGCACCAGCGGCAGTTCGACGTAGCTGCTGTGGTAGATGCGCTGGGTGGCCTTCTTGTAGTCGCCCGGCCGGGCGAAGAAGATATTCGGCACGAAGGTCTGCGGATTGCGGTCGTACAGCGGGAACCAGCTCGACTGCACCTGCACCATGATGCGGTGGCCGGGCAGGAACACGTGGTTCGCCGTCGGCAGGGCAAAGCGGTAAGGCAGTGCCTTGTTCGGCGCCAGCGCCTTTGGCGTGGCGAAGCTGTCGCGGTAGCGGCCGCGGAAGATGTCGCCGGCGATCATCAGCTGGTAGCCGCCCATCGCCGGTTGCGCGCCCACCTGGTCAGGGTACACGTCGATCAGCTTGACGACCCAGTCCGAATCGGTGCCGCTCGTCGAGGCGACGAGGTGGGCGACGGGCTCGCCGCTGATCTTGACGGGCGCCGCCAGCACGTCGGACACGAACGTCGCCACGTCGGTGCGGCCGGAGGCTTCGCGCTGGTCGTCGACGAGCCAGCGCGGCCACGTCTGGCCCTTCGTCTCGTCGTAGCCGTACGGCGGAATGGGGCGCTGGCGGAACGGCACGGGCTTCGCGGGATCGGACACGTATTCGTCATAGCCGTGCGCGTCGGCGGGGCCGCCGAGGACGGCTTTCTGGCCCGCCGCGAGGCGCAGCACGGCCGGTTCGATGGCGCAGCCGGCGTTGCAACCGCTGGGCCACGCGGCGAGGTTGCGCCACTTGTTCGTGCCCGTCTCGAACGCCGTCACCGTGGGGATCGCGGGGACGGTGGTGTCGCCTTTCAGGTAGCGCGCGAGGAACGGTTTCAACACCTGCTGGCGCCAGTACAGCGCCGTGTCGCTGCCGAACTTCAGCGTGCCGAGCGTGCTGCCGTCGCCGATGGCGCCGCCGTGCGACCACGGGCCCAGCGACAGGAACACCTTGTTCTCCGTATCGTGCGGCTTGATCGCCTTCCACACGGCGATGGCGGCGTAGATGTCTTCCGCGTCCCACAGGCTGTGCACGAGCAGGGTCGGCACCGTGACGGGTTGGCGGGCGAGGATTCGGTCCATCGCCTGCTGCTGCCAGAAGTCGTCATACGATGGATGCGCGACGAGCTTGTTCCAGAAGCCGCTCTGTTCCAGGCCCCGTTCGCGTCCCAGGCTGCCGGCCGAACCGGCGCGCATGTACATGTCGTAGTCGTCGTAGTTCGTGACGGGCCACTTGGCGGTGTTGGCGCGCGTGACGACCTGCTCGAGGATGTACGACATATTGATCTGCCGGAAGGCGCCGTTGTGGAACCAGTCGTCGCCCATCCAGCCGTCCACCATCGGGTTCATCGGCACCGCGACCTTCAGCGCCGGGTGCGGATTCACGAGCGCCATCAGCGGCAGGAAGCCGTCGTAGGAAATGCCGATGATGCCCACGCGGCCGTTGGTTTCCGGGACGTTCTTGGTCAGCCACTCGATGGTGTCCCACGTGTCCGTCGAGTGGTCGACGGGCGTCGGGTTCAGCGGCCCGTGCAGCGGGCGGTTCATCACATAGTCGCCTTCCGAGCCGTACTTGCCGCGCACGTCCTGCACGACGCGGATATAGCCTTCTTCCGCGATGACGTCGGCCGCGTTGTCGTAGCCGGTCAGGATCGTTTCCAGGTCCGAACTCTCCGCGTGGTTCACGAGGCTGGCCGCGTCGTACGGCGTGCGCGTCAGCAGGATCGGCGCGTTCCGCACGCCCTTGGGCACGACGATGATGGTGTTCAGCTTCGTGCCGTCGCGCATCGGGATCATCACCGTGCGCTTGACGTAATTGAAGCCGGCGTTCGGCGGCGTGAATTCGGCCGGGGTCTCGGAGGGCAGGGCGGGATATTGCGGGGCCGACTGGGCGTGGGCCAGGCCGGCGAGCGCCAGGGCGCCGAGCAGCGATGACAGGCGGAGCGCGGGGCGGACTGGGATTGGCGTCATCGGGATCCTTGGCGTGTCGTAGGCGGCGCCGCTACATTAGCACAAGGATCGCGGCATCAGCCGTGGGCGCTGCGCGGCGCGGGATGCGGATCGGCGCGCCGGACTTCGCGCAGCGCGGCCTCGAACAGCACCACGCGGCGCGCGCGCGGCAGCGCCTCCCACCACGCGAGCGGGAAGGCCAGGCGCCGGTCGGCCATGCGCACGAAGGCGTCGAAGCCGGGCTGCGTGTCGGCCAGCACGACGGGGTCCTCGAGGTGCGCGGCGCGCACTTCGATGCGCATGCCGTCCGCGTCCGCATGGGCCAGCACGCGGCTGACGTCGTCCCACGGCACGACGATGCCCGGCGTGGCGAAACGGTCCTGGAAGACGCACACGGCGGGTCCGGGCGCCGGCGCGAGGCAGCGTTTCAGGCGGGCGAACACGGACAGCATGATGCGGCGCCTTGCGTTACCGGGACGTGTGCGAACCGCTGCGGTCGACCAGCAGCAACTGGCCGCGTCCGACGGTCTTCGCGTTGGCGCGGGCGCTGCTGCCGGCGGTGTCGACGACGTTGACGCTGGCGCTGCCCGGCCCGTGCACGGCGATGTCCGCATGGCCCGCCGTCAGGCCGTGGCCATCCAGGCTGCCCGATCCCGACAGCTGCGCATCGACCTGCGCCACGTTGCCGTCGATGCGGACGTCGCCCGGACCGTTCATGCGCAGCAGCAGGCGCCTGGCGGACAGGTTCGCCGTGAGGCCGCCGGAGCCGCTCAGTTCCGCGTCGAGCGTGTCGCCCACGTTCGCCAGCGTGACGCCGCCCGGACCGCGCCCGCGCACCGTCGCCTTGCCCGCCTTGAGGCCGCCGGCGTCGAGGTCGCCCGAGCCGCCGATGTCGACGGTCAGGTCGCCCACCGTGCCGGCCAGCGCGGCGTTGCCCGGTCCGTTCATGTGCAACTGCGCCGTCGCCGCCTGCAGGCCGCGCACGGCCAGCTCGCCGGAACCGTCCACTTCGCCGTCGAACTTGCGCACGGTGCCCGCGATGCAGGCATTGCCCGGTCCCCGCTGCACGCTGTGCGCGGCGCCGTCGATCCGCAGGTCGCAGCCTTCGAAATCGCCCGAGCCGGACATCTCGAGGTCCAGTTCGCGGCTCGTGCCGGACAGCTTGACGTCGCCCGGACCGCGCATGCGCGCCGTGACCTTGCTGGTGCGCAGGCCGTCCGCCTGCAGGTCGCCCGAGCCGCCCTGTTGCACGGCGAGGGTGCTGGCCACGTCCGCCAGCTGCACGTCGCCGGGACCGTTCATCGCGAGGTCGACGTCGGCCGCTTTCAGGCGGCGCAGGTCCAGGTCGCCGCTGCCGCTGCTCGTCACGGCCAACTGGCGCACGGCGCCGCTCGCGTGGACGTCGCCGGGACCGTTGCCGGCGAGGGTGAAGCGATCGCCGGCAATGCGGTCGATGTCGACGTCGCCGCTGCCGGCCACCGTCAGGCGTTTCAGTGCGCTGGCGCCGATGTGCACGGTGACCGTCTCGCGGCGCTTGCCGAAACTGAAGAAGAAGCCGTTGCGCTGCACCGGCCGCACGACGAGGGTATCGCCGCGCACGACGGTCTCGACCTCGGCCAGCTGCTTGCGCTCGCCCGTCAGCGCCAGCGCCGGCTTCGCCTGCGCGTCGATCACCACGTGGTAGGGACCCGCCAGCTCGATCGCGGAAAACGCCGTCACCGCACGCTGTTCGGTGGCGGCGCCGGCGCCCGCGTCCTGCGGCTGGGCGAACGAGGCGGGCGTCGTGGCGATGGCGGCGGCCGCGAGCGCGGCGGCGAGGGCGGTGAGCTTGAGGGCGTTTTTCATGATGTGTCGTTGTCGTGTGGCGGTGCCGGGAGATTGCACCATACGGCATGCGGCACCCCGGCGCAGCCGCCTTTCGACGAATGCGCGAAAACGCGGGACAGGCTGCGCAAAACAGGGGGCGGACGGCGGCCCGCCCGGCCGTGGAAAACATGACAGTCTGTCCACGCAGCGCGGCCGCGGCGCCGTCTGAATGTGGCTCAAGCGCAACGACCGCGCCTGCCCGGTCATGATCAGCAGCCCATCCCGACGCACGGCTGCCGCACGGCCGTGGCCGGAACGGGGGGCGAATGTCATAATGGGCGGCACGTCAAGGAGACCATCGTGATTCGCTACATGGGCACTCGCAAGAATGCGGAAGGTGCCGCCGTTTATGTTTTCATCGTCAACGGCCTGGAAAAGGAAGTGCGCGAGCATGCGCTCAAACAGCATCCGGGCTGTTACGAAGCCCTGCCGGCCTCGGTGAAGGCGAAGATCGCCGCCAACCGCGCATGGCTGTCCAAGCTGTGACCTCGCTGCGCCGGCGGGCGGCCCCGCTCGCACTGGCGCTGACGCTCGCCGGGACGGCGCACGCGCAAACGCAGGACAAGCAGCCGTCCACGTTCGCCCCCGTCATCGGCGCGGCGCTGCTGTGCCACGACCATCTCGACAACGCGTATTTCTATTCCTGGCTCAAGACCCATTTCGGCCCGGCCTACAAGCACGAGGGCGGCGCATACTGGTTCCGCACGGGCGAGACGACGCTGTGGGGCGCGCCCGTCACCGAGGTCATGGTCAGCGACGACACGAGCGAATGGGTGTTCCTGGGCGCCGTCGCCGAGGTGGCGCCGGACGAGCTGGAGCAGGACGTCCGCAAGGCGGCCGGCGTGCGCCATGTGGCGGCCGATGCGTCGCCTTACCCTTTGCGCGTATCCGTCCCCGGCAGTACGATCGCTTACTACAATGCCAAAAGCAAAATATACTGCGCGAAGTTCAAACCGCTGCCGCCGCGCCGGTAAGCCTTTGCTATGGGTATGTACACAAATTACTTTCATCTGAAGCAGGCGCCGTTCTCGATCGCGCCCGATCCGCGTTACCTGTTCATGAGCGAGCGCCACCGCGAGGCGCTCGCGCACCTGCTGTACGGGATAGGCAGCGGCGGCGGCTTCGTGCTGCTCACGGGCGAGATCGGCGCCGGCAAGACGACCGTCTGCCGCTGCTTCATCGAACAGGTGCCGGACGACTGCCGCCTGGCCTATATCTTCAATCCGAAGCTGACGGTCGAAGAGCTGCTGCAGACGATCTGCGACGAATTCCGCATCGGGGTCGCGCCCGCGGCCGGCGTCAAAGCCTATGTCGACGCGATCAACGCCTACCTGCTGGAAAGCCACGCGCGCGGCCACAACAACGTGCTCGTGATCGACGAGGCGCAGAACCTGTCGGCCCAGGTGCTGGAGCAGTTGCGGCTGCTGACGAACCTCGAGACGAGCGAGCGCAAGCTCCTGCAGATCATCCTGATCGGCCAGCCGGAATTGCGCGCGATGCTGGCGCGGCCGGAACTGGAGCAACTGGCCCAGCGCGTCATCGCCCGCTATCACCTGGGCCCCCTGTCGGCCTCCGACACGGGCGCGTATGTCGCGCACCGGCTGGCCGTCGCGGGCGTGCAGGGCGCGGCGCCCGTTCCCGCTGCGCTGGTGCCGCAGATCCACCGCCTGACGGACGGCGTGCCGCGCCGCATCAACCTGCTGTGCGACCGCGCGCTGCTCGGGGCGTACGTCGAGAACAGCCGCGAGGTGACGCCGAAGATCCTGCGCCGCGCCGCGCGCGAAGTGTTCGCCGGCGAGGGCGCGGCGGCCGCCGCGCCGCGCAAGCCGATGCGCTGGCCGCTCGTCGCCGGCGGCGTGCTGGCCGGTGCGGCGATCAGCGCGGCGGCCTGGCAGGCCGTCCCGCACAATCCGCCGCCGGCGCCTGCCGCCGCACCCATGCCCGCGCGGGCACAGGGCGGCGCGCCGGCCAGGCCGCTGGCGCTGTCCCCGCAGAACGATGCGCTGCGCGAACTGGGGGCGTTGTGGGGCCAGCAACTGCCGGCCGGCGCGCCGTGCGACGGCGCCCCGCGCCTCGGCCTGCGCTGCTACCAGGGCCGCGGCGGGCTGTACGAACTGCGCCTGCTCGACCGGCCGGCCATCATCGCCCTGCACGACGGCGCCAAGGTCGGCTACGCCGTGCTGACCGGCATGGACGACGGCAGCGCCACCCTCACCATCGACGGCCAGCCCCATTCGGTGAGCCTGGGCGCGCTGGCAACCCGCGTCGACGGCGAGTACACGACGTTGTGGAAAGTGCCGCGCGGTTTCCGCGACCAGGTGGGGCCGGGCGACCGCGGCCCGGACGTCGACTGGATCGCCGCCCGCCTGGCGGAACTGGACGGCAAGCACGCGGCGCCGCCCGCCGGGCAGGTCCTGGACGAGCCGTCGCTGCGCCTGCTGCGCGCGTTCCAGGTCAAGCAGAACCTGAAGGCGGACGGCCTGGCCGGTCCGCGCACCTATATGCGCCTGAACCAGCTGTCCGGCGTCGACGAGCCGCATCTGCTGGCAGCCACGGGAAAATGATATGTCGTACATCCTCGAAGCGTTGAAGAAGGCCCAGGCCGAACGCCAGCTCGGCAGCGCGCCGACGATCCACGCGCCGCAGGTCGTGCCCGCGGCGCCGGCCGGCGCGGCGGCCAGCCGCAAGTCCTTGCTCGTGGGCCTGGCCGGCGGCGCCCTCGTCGTGGCGGCCGGCGCGCTGTTCGTGTGGCCGCGCGCGCAGGCGCCCGTGCCCGCGCCTATGCCCGCGCCCGCGCCGCAACCGGTGGCGGCGCATGCGCCGGCGCCTGCGGCCGGTGCGCCGGATACGCTGGCCGTCACTGCGCCGCCCGCGCCCACGCCCGTGCGCGAGCCGGCGCCCGCATCCGCATACACATCCGTGCGCGAACCTGCATCAGCCCCCGTTCCCGCGCCAGCACCCGCGCGCGCGCGCGAATCCGAACGCGAACCGGCGATCGCGGCCGCCCATCCGGCGTCGCCGCGCCCGGCCCCGACGGCGCCAGCCGCCCCGCTGCCTGCGCCGGCCGCCGTGGCCGCGGCCGCACGCGCGGCCGCACCCGCCGCCTCCACCGCCAGGCCGGCGCCGGAAGAGAGCCTGCCGTTCCTGCAGCAGTTGCCGGAGGCCCGGCAGCGCGACATCCCGCGCGTGGCGTTCGGCGGCTACATGTATTCGTCGAATCCGGCCGACCGCCTGCTGATCGTCGACAAGGCCCTGCGCCACGAGGGCGAGGAGGTCGCGCCCGGCCTCGTGCTGGAAAAACTGCTGCCCAGGGCGGCCGTCATGAATTACCGGGGAACCCGCTACCGTGTCCCGTATTGAGCCCGACCGCGGGCCCGTGATGGGCATCATCGGCTGGTCCGGCAGCGGCAAGACGACGCTGCTGGAATACGTCGTGGGCCGGCTGGCGGCGGCGGGACTGCGCGTCAACGTCATCAAGCACAGCCACCACGACGTCACGCTGGAGCCGCCGCACAAGGACAGCGCCCGCGTGCGCGCGGCCGGCGCGGCGGAGGTGATGATCGCGTCGCCGTACCGCGTGGCCATCATGCGCGAACTGCGCGGCGCGGCCGAACCGTCGCTGGCCGAGCACCTGGCGCGTCTTGCGCCGGCCGACCTGACGCTGGTGGAAGGCTATAAATGGGAAGCGCTGCCCAAGCTGGAGGTGTACCGGCCCGAAGTCGGCAAGCCGCCGATGTTCCCGGACGACCCGCACATCGTGGCCGTCGCGTCCAGCAGCGCCCGGCCGGACGGGCTGGCGCCGCACGTGGCGTGGCTCGATTTGCTCGACCCTGACGCCGTCCTGACCTGGATCAGGAATTTCAATCGGCTACCGGCCTAAAGTCCGCGCGCGTGCTGCCGTTAATATCAGATGAGCGGCAGTGCGGGCGAACCCGCGGCCGGTCGACCCGTCGAGAACACCCACCAGGAGCGCATCATGGACGCCGTAGGTATCGCCAAGCTTGCCACCAGCATCGCCGACACCGGCACCCGCCAGGACGTCGCCATCGCCGTGCTCAAGAAGTCGCAGGACATCCAGGCCGCGGCGGCCACCCAGATGCTGGAAGCCGTGCAGTCGGCCGCCCCGGCGCCGAACCTGCCGCCGCACCTGGGCAACCATATCAACACCACCGCCTGAACCGGCGCATTCACCCGGGCGCGTCAACGGGATCGCCGCCCGCCGCGTTATCGGCCCAGTACCCGGCGCGACGGGGGCGGCCACACAACATACATCCGCTCAGCCGCCACCAACGGGTTGCGCAGCCAGGACCGGCGTCCGGCGCGCAGCCGATAACGGCCGCCCCGGCCGGCGTACACTTCCCCTCGTCACGCCCGGCCGCGATAGAATGCTTGCCGCGGTGCATGTACGTACCGGTATTTGGAGACCCCTCATGAACAAACGACAAGCCCTGATCGCCGCTGCGCTCGCGAGCGTCTGCGCCGCCCAGGCATCGGCCGCCGGCCAGATGGACACGCAATCCGGCAACCAGGAAAAATGCTACGGCATCACCAAGGCCGGCCAGAACGACTGCGGCACCGCCACCCACGGCTGCGCCGGCCAGGCGACGGCCGACAAGGACCCGGGCGATTGGAAATACGTCCCCAAGGGCACCTGCGAAAAGGCGGGCGGCAAGCGCAATCCGCCCAAGCAGGGCAAATAAGCACGCGACCCGTGACAGGCGCCGGCATCGGCTTGCGCGCGCCGCACTACCGCGCCTTCCTCGACCGGAAGCCGGACGTCGGCTGGGTCGAAGTCCACACGGACAACTTCCTCGCGCGCGCCGGCCGCGACTGGCAGGTCCTGCGCGACGTGCGGCGCGACTATCCGGTCAGCCTGCACGGCGTCGGCCTCGGCCTCGGGTCCGTGCACGGCTTTTCCGACGGCCACCTGGCCCGCGTCGCCGCGCTCGTGCGCGCGCTGGAACCGGTCCTCGTGTCGGAACACCTCAGCTGGGGCGCCCTGCGCGACCGCCAGCTGAACGACCTGCTGCCCCTCCAGCTCGACGCCGCCGCCCTCGACCTCGTCGCCGCGCGCGTCCAGCGCGTGCAGGAACTGCTCAAGCGGCGCATCCTCGTCGAAAACGTCTCGACCTATGTGCGCTTCGCGGGCGACGCGATGAGCGAGGCGGCATTCCTCGCCGAACTCGCGCGCCGCACGGGCTGCGGCGTGCTGCTGGACGTGAACAATCTGTACGTCAATGAGGTCAACCACGGCGAGGACCCGCATGCCGCCATCGCGGCGCTGCCGATCGCCAGCGTGGGCGAGATCCACCTGGGCGGCCACCTCGTGACAAGCGATGGCCTCATCGACCACCACGGTGCCAGGGTCGCGCCGCCCGTGTGGGACCTGTACCGCGCGGCGCTGGCGCGCTTCGGCGCCGTGCCCACGCTGGTCGAGTGGGACACCGACCTGCCCGCGCTCGACGTGCTGCTGGACGAGGCGGCGCAGGCGGGCCGCATTGCGGCCGCGGCAAGGCCCGCCGCCTTCGCTCCGGGCGCCGCCGCGCCGGTCACGACGGCGGCAGCCGCCGCAGGCCTCGACGCCGTCCAGCAAGCCTTCGGCGCCGCGCTGTTCGACGGCGCGCGCGAGGCCGCGCTGGCGCCGCTGCTCAAGGGCGATCCGCGCCGCGTCGGCATCTATCGCGGCAATCTGGGCGCGCACTGGAGCCGCGCCTTGTCGTCCGCCTATCCGGTACTGCGCCGGCTCGTCGGCGACGAATTCTTTGACGCGCTGGCGCGCGTCTACGGCCGCGCGCATCCCGCGCACGACCCGGACCTGAACCGCTTCGGCGCCGCGCTGCCGGATTTCCTCGCCGGCTTCGCGCCGGCCGCCGATTATCCGTATCTGCCCGACGTCGCGCGCCTCGAGTGGGCCGTGCACGAGGCCTGGTTCGCCGCGGACGCGGACGGTTCTCCCGCGCCGCTGGCCGGCGTCTCACCCGATGTCTTCGAGGCCGCGCGCGCGGTGCTGCACCCGTCGCTGCGCCTGCATGCGTCGCCCTGGGCCACGGTGGCGTTGTGGCGGGCGCACCAGGACGGCGGCCCGGCATTCCCGGACGTGCTGAGCGTGGACACGCGGGCGCTGGTACGGCGTTCCCGCGGCGACGTCATCGTGGACGCCATCGGCGCGCCGGACTACGCGGCGCTGGCCTGCCTCGCGCGCGGCGGCACGTTCGGCATGGCGCTCGACGCGGCCTTCGATCTGGACGGGGATTTCGACGTGGCCGCGCACTTGCGGCGCTGGCTGGATGGACAGATCGTGACGGCGATCGTGACAGGCGGGGACGGAGACAGCGGGGACGGAGACAGCGGGGAGGGGTGATGCGGCGGCAAGGGCGGCGCCTTCGAGGCGGCGCCGCGCTGTTCAGTGGTAGAAGGCGCGCAGGATGCGTGCTTCGCCGGTGTTGTCGTGGTGCAGTTCGCTCGCCGCACGCGTCGCTTCCATCATCCGGTTCAGCTGTTCCTCCTCGAAGCGGGCCAGTTCCTCGTTGGCTGCATTGAGCGCCACTGCCAGCTTGGCACGGGCGTTCTGGTACACGACACCGGTGTAGTGATCGGTATTCTTGAGCAATTCTTCCGCGTTTTCGATGACGAGACGCAGGTCGCCGATCAAGCGCTGCTGCGTCATGGAGCTTGGTTCTGGGGTTTCCATCTTCCTCACCTTTAGCCGAATGTTACGACTTCAATATAGAGAAGGGGGACTGCCCAAGTTTGTCAGCGCGCAAACGTCAACCCCTACCGTCGGGGACGGCTCGCCCGGTGCGACCCGCGGGTGCACACGGCGCGCCTGGACGCGATCAGCGCACGGTGATGCGGACGTCGCCCAGCGTCACCACCTGGCCCGAGCGGATCTTGGCCGTCTTGCGCAGTTCCTTCTTGCCGTCGACCGACACGTCGCCGCTCGCCACCACGTGCTTGCCGGCGCCGCCGCTGTCCACCACGCCGACCAGCTTCAGCAGCTGGTTCAGCTCGATGAACTCCGATGTCAATTCAAAAGTTGTCGTTTGCATTCTATCCTCGGTCAAAAATCAATGTCGTACTGTTGTGTTCGTTTAGACAACACAGTGCCTAAAATACGTCGCTCCTGCTTAAAACACGTCGCCCCGCTTAAAACACGTCGTCCCCGCGAAGGCGGGGACCCAAGTCATGCGCCGCGGCGGTGCATGCAATATTGGATCCCCGCGTGCGCGGGGACGACGGCAGATCGCCGGCGACGGCTTATGCCGGGCTCGGCCGCGTCATCTCGATCGGCACGATCCACTGGTCGAACTGCGCCTCGTCGACGAAGCCCGAGCGCAGTGCCGCCTGGCGCAGCGTGAGCCCGTCGTGCTGGGCGGTCTTGGCGATCTGGGCGGCGCGATCATACCCGATATGCGGGGCCAGCGCGGTCACCAGCATCAGCGACTGCTCCATCAGCTCGCCGATCCGCTTGCGGTTCGGTTCGATGCCCTGGGCGCAGTGCTCGTCGAACGACCGCATGCCGTCGGCCAGCAGGCGCGCGCTCTGCAGGAAGTTGTGGGCGATCATCGGCTTGAACACGTTCAGCTCGAAGTTGCCCTGGGACCCGCCGACGGTGAGCGCGACGTCGTTGCCGAACACCTGGCAACACAGCATCGTCAGCGCCTCGCACTGCGTGGGGTTCACCTTGCCCGGCATGATGGAGCTGCCCGGCTCGTTTTCCGGAATCGTGATCTCGCCCAGGCCCGAACGAGGGCCGGACGCCATCCAGCGCACATCGTTGGCGATCTTCATGAGCGCCGTGGCCAGCGTCTTGAAGGCGCCGTGCGCCAGCACCATCGCGTCGTGGCCGGCCAGCGCCATGAACTTGTTCGGCGCCGACTTGAATTGCAGGCCGGTACGCGACGAGATCTCGGCCGCGATGCGGTTGGCGAATTCCGGATGCGCGTTCAGGCCCGTGCCGACCGCCGTGCCGCCGGCGGCCAGCAGCAGCAGGCCGGGGAGGGCGTTCTTGATCGCGTGCTCGGAAAATTCCAGCTGCGCCACGTAGCCGGAGAATTCCTGGCCGAGCGTGAGCGGCGTCGCGTCCTGCAGGTGGGTGCGGCCGATCTTGACGATGTCGACGAAGTCGCGCGCCTTCACTTCCAGCGTGCCGCGCAACCTGGCCAGCGCCGGCAGCACGTCCTTGGCGACGGCCTGCGCGGCCGCCACGTGCATCGCGGTGGGGAACATGTCGTTCGACGACTGCCCCATGTTGACGTGGTCGTTCGGGTGCAGCAGGCGCGCTTCGCCGCGCTCGCCGCCCAGCAGTTCCGAGGCGCGGTTGGCCAGCACCTCGTTCATGTTCATATTGCTCTGCGTGCCGGAGCCGGTCTGCCAGACGGACAGCGGGAATTCGGACGGATGGCGGCCATCCAGCACCTCGTCGGCGGCGCGGATGATGGCGTCGGCCTTGTCCTGCGGGAGCTTGCCGAGCGAGCGATTGACGGCCGCGGCCGCGCGTTTCACCTGCGCCAGGGCGGCGACCAGCTCGGGCGGCATCGTTTCGCTCGAGATGTGGAAATGGTGCAGCGAGCGCTGGGTCTGCGCGCCCCACAGGCGATCGTTCGGTACGTCGATCGGGCCAAAGCTGTCCTTTTCAGTCCGGTTTTCCATGGAGGGATCCTGTTGGTTTGACAATGGATTAAAGAGTGTACCGCAACGACCGTTAACAACGCTGAAGCCCTTAATTTTCCACGCCATGGCCCGCCGTTCCCGCCTTTTCCTCGCCAGCCTCGCCCTTGCCGCGTTCGTGCCTGCCCATGCGGCCGAGCTGGGCGATCCGCGCGTGGTCTCCCATATCGGGCAACCCCTCGTGGCCGACGTCGAACTGACGATGCTCGAGGATGCCGCCACGCCCGTGCGCGTGCGCGTGGCCAGTCCGGATGTCTACGACGGTGCCGGCATCGCCGTGCCGCCCGTGCTGTCCAGCCTGAACCTGTCCGTGATGCGGCGCGACGGCCGCCAATTCCTGCACGTGACGTCGCTGCGTCCCGTCGACGCGGACCACGTGCACCTGTACCTGGAACTCGTCGACAAGGGCGACCGCGCCGTGCGCCTGGCCACGCTGTGGCTGACGCCCGATCCGAACCCCGCGCCTGCGCCTGCGCGCGTGGCCGGCCCGGTCGTCGTTCCCGAGCCTGCGGCTGTGCCCGCGCGCAAGCCCGGTCCGGTCGCCGTTCCCGGCCCCGCTGCGGCGCCCGTGTCCGCGCGCAAGGTCGCTGTTCCCGCGTCCGCGCCGCTGCCGCTGTCGGATGCCGTCCTGCTCGCCCAGGTGGAGCGGGCGCGGGCCGCGGCTGTCGCCGAGGCGCCGGCGCGGCCCGCGCACATCTCGGTGCGGCGGCCGCACCCGGCGCCCGCCGTCAACGCACCGGTCGCCGGGGCGCCCGCGCTGCCGGTGGCGCACCAGGACGCCCATCCGGCGGCCTGCGCGATCCCGGCCGGGGAGGCCCAGGCCTGCGCGGCCCTCGGCGCGAAGAACGACGAGTTGCGGTCCCGCCTCGGCCAGGTCGAGGACCGGATGAAGAAATTGCAGGCGTCGCTGGGCGTCTCCGGCACAGCCCAGCCGCCGGCGGGACCGGAGGCCAGAACGGCGCCGGCCAAGGCAGCCGCCGCTGCTGCAGGCCCGGTCGCGGCAGCCCCAGCCCCAGCCGCGGCAGCCCCCGTCGCGGCAACCCCGGCCGCAGCTGCGCCCGCCACGGACGCCGCCGTTGCCGCCGCGCACGAACAGCCGAAGCCCGTCGTGCCGGCCGGCCCGCGCCCCATCCATTCGATCAAACCGCTCGTGCCGCACAAGCCCAAGGCTCCGCCTCCGGACGCGGGCTTGCCGTGGGGCTGGATCGGCGCCGCCATCGGCGTGCTCGTATTGGCACTGGGCGGGGCGGGCGCCTTCGTCGTCGTGCGCCGGCGCAAGGCGGGCGGCGCTGCGGCGCCCGGCCTGTTCGGCAAGCTCAAGGCACGCTTTGCCGCCCGCACCCGGACGCCGCAGGCAGAGGCGCCGGAGCGCCGGACGACCGAGCCCGCCGAGCCGACGCTCGAGTAAACCGGCTCGTGTTCAAAATCTTCGCGCGAGTCGTCTACACAAGTCCGAATTTTGCGTTATACTGCGTTTCGATGATGTTTTGATCACAGATCAGAAGATCATAAAAACGGCTCAGGGTCCGCCGCAGCCACCACCGATTGCGTGGCGCGGGGTTGGACGGTCGCTGACGAAGCGCCTGAGTCCGGAAGCGGTTCGCCTGCCGACAGTGGCAGGTGGACGCCGGAGGCAACCGGCAAGAGGCGACGCCAGGGGATGCCTGGTGCTCGCTCTCCCCAATTCCGGCCCGCGCAGACGACCGACGTCGCTGCGCGGGTTTTTCGTTTGGCGGACACGTTGCGCAATGCGTTGGCCCCATGTCCGGCTGATCGCTACCATGGCGTGTCACCCGATCGGGCGTGCCGTTGCCCGTCGAGAAAGCAAAAAGCCCCTTGGACCGTGTCGAAGGGGCTTCGGGGCGGGAGGCGGGTGGATCAGTGGGCCGGGCTCAGGGCGCGGTCCAGCTGGCCCATCCAGGGCTCGGTGATGTCGCGCACGGCGCGGTCGTTGGCCATGATCTGCTTGAGCAGGTCGATCTTGCGCTTGCGCTCGACGCCGGCCAACGGCGGCACGCCGCTTTTCGCCGCGCTGGCTTGCAGGGCGCACTGGGTTTCCAGGCGGGCCAGTCCGTCCCAATCCCCTTCGCGCGCCGCCACGGCCATGCGGCTGCTCAGTGCGGCGATGTTTTCATACATTGCGAGGACTTCGTTGGACGTCATGACTGCGCTCCACTATCGGGACAACCACCGGCCGGATTACCGGTTGTCTGTCTTTTACGGCAGCGTTTTGGAGAACTTTAGGGTTTTCGAAAGATTTTTTTGAAATTTTTTTGGGGACGGCGCGTTATAGTGCTCGCCGGCGCGTGTCGGTCTGCCGCGACGCGCCAACGAGACCAATGAACTCTAGAAAAGGGACACCATGAACATCAGCTGGACGCCGATCAAGACCGCCATCGTTCTCGCGTTGTGCGGCACTGTGCTCGTTACCACGGGCGCGGGTGCATCCGGGCAGACCCCGCCCGCGGCCGCAGGGGCCGGGACCACCGCCGGGACCGCCCAGGCCGCCCTGCGGCCGGGCGACGATTTCTTTACCTGGGCCAACAAGGACTGGCTCGCCAAGACCGCCATCCCCGAGGACCGCAGCCGCTGGGGCGCGATGGACAATCTGGCGGAAGACACCAACCAGCGCATCGTCAAGCTGATCGAAGGCGTGAGCGACGATAAAAAGGCCGGTCCGGAGGCGCGCAAGGTCGCCGACTACTACAACGCCTACATGGACGAGGCCGCAATCGAGGCGCGCGGCGCGGCGCCCCTGAAGCCGGCGCTGGCGCAGATCGCCGCCATCAAGGACAAGGCCGGCCTCGTGCGCGCGCTGGGGGCGTCCGTGCGCGCGGACGTCGATCCGCTGAACAATACGCACTTTGCCACCGAAAATATCTTCGGCCTGTGGGTGGCGCCCGGCCTGCACGACCCGGCGCACAACTGGCCTTATCTGCTGCAGGGCGGCCTGGGCATGCCGGATCGCGCCTATTATCTGGACAACAACGAACGCATGGCCGGCCTGCGCGCGCAGTACCAGAAGCATATTGCCGCGATGCTGAAACTGGCCGGCTACGCCACGACGGATGCGGACGCCGACGCGCGCGCCGCGAAGATCTTCGCGCTCGAGGTCGACATCGCCAACGCCCACGGCACCCGCGCCGATTCCGCCGACGTGCTGAAAGCCGACAATACGTGGACCCGCAAGGATTTCGCCGCCCACGCCCCGGGCCTGGACTGGGACGCGTTCTTCAAGGCCGCGCGCCTGTCCGACCAGGACAAGTTCACCGTCTGGCACCCGTCCGCCGTGAAAGGCGAGGCGGCGCTCGTCGGCAAGACCGACCTGGCCACGTGGAAGGATTATCTTGCCTTCCACACCATCAACCGCATGGCCAACGTCTTGCCCAAGGCGTTCGTGGAGCAGCGTTTCGCGTTCTATGGCAAGGCGCTGTCCGGAACGCCGCAGCAGTCCGCGCGCTGGAAACGGGCGCTGGGCGCGACGAACGAGGCGATGGACGAGGCCGTCGGCAAGCTCTATGTGGCGAAATATTTTCCGGCCGACAACAAGGCGCAGCTGCAGCGGATGGTCGCCAACATCGTGACGGCGTTCGGCAAGCGCATCGACAAGCTCGACTGGATGGCGCCCGCCACCCGCGCCCAGGCCAAGGAAAAACTCAGGACGCTGTACGTGGGCGTCGGTTATCCGGACAAGTGGAAATCGTATGCCGGCCTCAAGGTCGAACCGAAGGATGCGTTCGGCAACGCGCTGCGCGCCGACGCCTTCCACACGGACCAGGAACTGGCGAAACTGCACGCGAAGCCGGACCGCACGGCATGGTCGATGCCGCCGCAGCTCGTCAACGCCGTCAACCTGCCGCTGCAGAACGCGCTGAACTTCCCGGCCGCGATCCTGCAGCCGCCGTTCTTCGATCCGAAGGCGCCGGACGCCGTCAACTACGGCGCGATCGGCGCCATCATCGGCCACGAGATCAGCCACAGCTTCGACGACCAGGGTTCCCAGTTCGACGCCCAGGGCCGCCTGCGCGACTGGTGGACGAAGCAGGACATGGAGCACTTCAAGGCCGCGTCGCACAAGCTCGTCGAGCAGTACAACGCCTATAAACCTTACCCCGACCTCGCCGTCAACGGCCAGCTGACCCTGTCCGAAAACCTGGCCGACCTGGCCGGCCTGGAAGCGTCGTACGACGCCTACCACGCCGCCGCCGGCAAGAATGCGACGGAAGAAACCGACCGCCAGTTCTTCACCGGTTACGCGCAGAGCTGGCGCACGAAGGCGCGCGAGGCGGCCGAGCGGCGCGGCATCCTGACCGACGGCCACGCGCCGCCGCAATACCGCACGGCCACGGTGCGCAACCTGGACGCGTGGTACAAGGCGTTCGACGTGCAGCCGGGCCAGGCGCTGTACCTGCCGCCGGACGAGCGCGTGCGCGTCTGGTAAGCGTCCTTCGGCGGGACGGCTTATGTCCCGCGGGTAAGCTGCGCCGGTCGGCAAGAGGCCCGGACTAGAATGATCCGGGCATCTTTCATCGCGGTTATTGCTTATGAAACAGCACCATCTCGATGTCGACCGGCGCATCGTTCATCACTTCCTGCATATGATCGAAGACGACTACGAAGACATCACCCGCCGCACGCTGCACCATTACGACGACAATGCGCGCCGTTTCTTTGCCGGCACGATCGACCATGACGTCAGCCAGAACATCGAGGCGCTGCTGACGGCCATCGAAGCGCCGGCACCGTACACGATCCTCGACTTCGGCTGCGGCCCCGGCCGCGATCTCAAGACGTTCGCGGCGCTCGGCCACCGTGCCATCGGCCTGGACGGCAGCGAGCAGTTCGTGGCGATGGCGCACGAGTACAGCGGCTGCGAAGTGTGGCACCAGAACTTCATCGACCTGCATCTGCCGGACGGGGTCTTCGACGGCGTGTTCGCCAACGCGTCGCTGTTCCACGTGCCGCGCGACCTGTTGCCGAAAGTGTTGAGCGAGTTGTACGCGACCCTGAAGCCGGGCGGCGTGCTGTTCAGCTCGAATCCGCGCGGCCATAACGAAGAGGGCTGGAACGGGCCGCGCTACGGCAGCTTCCACGATTACCCGGCCTGGGAGCGGTATGTCGTCGCGGCGGGCTTCGTGCCGCTGCGCCATTACTATCGGCCGGAAGGCGTGCCGCGCGAGCAGCAGCCATGGCTGGCCAGCGTCTGGCGCAAGCCCGTTTGACGAATATTTTCTTTTGTTAGTTTGCGTACAGAATGAAGATCGGCATCCAATTATTCTGAATGCATCCCGCTTGATTCAGCAAGCGGTCTTACTCACCAAGGAGGATTCCGACATGAACGACGACCAAATCAAAGGTAAAGCCAAGGACATCGGCGGTAAGGTTCAGGAGGAAGTCGGCAAGGTTGTCGGCAGCAGCGAGCAGCAAGCCAAGGGCCTGTCCAAGCAGGTCGAAGGCAAGGTGCAGGAAAAGGCCGGCGATCTGCGCGACGCGATCGACAAGGGCAATCGCTGATACCCGAATAGCAGGCAAGCAAAAAAACAGCCGCGATCTGCGGCTGTTTTTCATGGAAGCGCGACGTTTATTTCGCTTCGGTCCCGCCCAGGTGCTTCTTGAAGAACGCCTCGATCAAGCCATACACGTGGCGCTGACCCGCACGCGACGAAATGCCATGCTTGGCGCCCGGATACGTCATCAGCTCGAACTGCACGTTGCGGTTGACGAGCGCGTCGATCAGGCGCGTCGAGTTCGTGAACAGCACGTTGTCGTCGGCCATGCCGTGCACCAGCAGCAGCGGCGATTTCAGGCCGTCAAGGTGCGCGAACACGCCGCTGCGCTCGTAGGCGGCGGGGTCCGATTGCGGCGTCGCGCCCACGAATTGCTCCGTGTAGTGGGTGTCGTACAGCGACCAGTCCGTCACCGGCGCCACCGCCACGCCCATCGCGATCTTGCTTGAGCCGGCTTCCAGCAGGCGCAGGGTCATGAAGCCGCCATAGCTCCAGCCGAACACGCCCACGCGCTTCGGGTCGACGAAGCTTTGCTGGGCGAGCCAGTCGATGCCCGTCAGCTGGTCCTCGACTTCGTGTGCGCCGAGGTTGCCGTAGATGACGTCGGTGAAGGCGCGTTCGCGGCGCGACGAGCCGCGGTTGTCCAGCACGAACACGACGAAGCCCTGCTGCGCCATGTACTGGTTGAACAGGCTGCCCCACTGGCGCGTCACGCGCTGCGAGTGCGGGCCGCCGTACGTGAACAGGAAGACCGGGTAGCGCTTGGCCGCATCGAAATGGGCCGGCTTGATCATCGAGTAGTGCAGCGTCTGGCCATCGTGCGCCTTGATGGTCCCGTATTCCGTCGGCAAATGATCCTTCACATAGTTCGCGTACGGGTGGGATGCGTTCAGCTCGTTATGCTCGAGCCACTCGACCATGGCGCCGTCGGCGCGGCGGATCGACACTTGCGGCGGCGTGTCCGGATCGGAGAAGGTGTCGACGAAAATCTTGCCGTTGCGGGCGAACACGTCCTCGTGCCAGCCGTCCTGCTTCGTCAGCCGCACGGGGTGGTTCGCATTGCTGCCGTCCAGGTTCAGCGCGTACGCCTGCTTGTCGATGACGGCGTCCTTGTTCGACGCGATATAGACCTTGCCGGCCTGTTCGTCGACGGCGAGGATGTTGTCGACGCCCCATTCGCCGCTCGAGATCGGGTGCAGCAGCTTGCCGGACATGTCGTACAAGTACAGATGCTTGCGGCCGCTGCGCTCGGACGCCCAGATGAACGCATTCCGGTGGCTGAGGAAGCGCAGGTCGTCGTGGATGCTGACCCAGGTCTTCGACGTTTCGCTCAAGAGCGGGCGCTGGGCCAGCGTGGCGGCGTCGACCGCGACGAGGTCGAGGCGCTTCTGGTCGCGCGACTGGCGCTGGTAGACGAGCGTCCTGCCGTCCGCGCTCCAGTCGGCGCGCACGAGGTAGATATCCTTCTCGGGGCCGAGGTCGACCTGCTTCTGCGCGCCCGTTGCCGGGTTCACGATCATCAGGTCGATCAGCACGTTCTTCGCGCCCGCGGCGGGGTAGCGCTGGTCGATGACTTCGGTGCGGTCGGCGAAGATCTCGAAGCGGCGCGCGACGGGCACCTGGGCCTCGTCGTAGCGGCGGTAGGCGATGGCGGAATCGTCCGGTGCCCAGTAATAGCCCGTCTGCTGGTCCATCTCTTCCTGCGCGACGAATTCCGCTTCGCCGTTGTGCACGGTGCCCTTGCCGTCCGTCGTCAGCTGGCGCTCCTGGCCTGTCGCCAGGTCGATGACGAACAGGTTCTGGTCGCGCACGTACGAGACGTAGCGGCCTTTCGGCGAAATCTTCGGGTCGCCGACGTTGCCCGACGCAACCTTGCGCGCGGCATCCGGCTTGTTAACATCGACGAGGTACAGGTCGCCCGCGATCGGGACCAGCAGCTGCTTGCCGTCCGGCGACCAGCTGTAGCTCAGGATGCCGGACAGGCTGGCCGTGCGGGCGCGCTCGCGCCGGGCCTTCTCTTCCAGCGACAGGTTTTCGTTGGGGACCAGTTGCTTGGAGTCGACCAGGCGGTGCGTGGTCTTGTCCTTCATGTTGAATTCCCACAGGTCCAGCTGGAACTGGTTGTCGGCGCGTCCGCGCAGGAAGGTCACGCGTTCGCCGTCGGGCGAGACGCGCAGGCTGCGGACGCCTGGACCGGACAACGCCGGGTCGGCGTGGATACGGTCCAGCGTCAGCCGTTCCGCATGTGCGGGAACGGCCGACAATGCGGCTAAAAGGCAGAGAAGAGGGCGCATGGAATCTCTTGGGTAAAGAATGGGGAAATTTATTTTCTGCAACGGCGGAACGATACCAGAGTCGATCCGGAAAAGCTGCAAATACGTCCCCGCGCCACGCCCGCGCGAAGCGATGGCGAATTGTCAAAGATGGATGGATCGTAATGTTTGCATTCGATGCCATCGCATATGATCTCCTCGTCGGCGCCCCAATGCCGACAATAGGATGAAACTCTCTCCTAGGGTTATGCCGATGGATTCCCCGTCCATCGGCTTTTTTTTGCCCGAAAGATTGTGCCAAAAACCGGGCTCTGACCCCGAATTCACGACTTCATGCGACCTCGCGGACGCGCAGCTTCGACAACTGGTTCAGCGACCACGCCAGCAGCACGGCGGCCACGGTCAGGCCCAGCACGAGGCCGATCCAGAAGCCGGTCGCCGCCATCGGCTTGCCCGGCGACCACGGGAACCAGTCCGGCGCCAATCCGAGAATCCAGCCGACGGGCAGGGCGACGCCCCAGAACGCGATCATCTGGATCACCATCGGCGAGCGCGTCACCTTGTAGCCGCGGATGGCGGACGCGGCCGCGACCTGCGTCGCATCCGACAACTGGAACAGGGCGGCGAACAGCAGCAGCATCACGCACGTGGCCTGGACGCCCGCGTCCGACGTGTACATCGCCGCGATCTGCCAGCGGAACAAGGCGATGCAGATGGCCGACAGCAGGCCGAACGCGATGCACATCCCGGTGCCGACCCACGCGACGAAGCGCGCGCGCACCGGATTGCCTTCGCCCATCGCCTGGCCCACGCGCGTCAGCGCGCCGATGCCGAAACTCAAGGGCACCATGAACACGAGCGAGACGAAATTCAGCGCGATCTGGTGCGCCGATACCTCGATCACGCCGAAGCGCGCGACGAGCAGGCTGATGATGCCGAACGCGCTGACCTCCGCGAAATACGTGATGCCGATGGGCAGGCCCAGGCGCAGCATGCTGCCGATCTCTTTCCAGTTCGGCCCTTCCCAGCGCGTGAACGGATACGTCAGGCGGTAGGCGACGCCCCATTTGATCCACCAGACCATCGCGCCGAGCATCAGCCACATGCCGGTCGCCGTCGACAGCGCACAGCCGAGCGCGCCCAGCCTGGGCAGGCCGAACTCGCCGAAGATGAACAGCCAGTTCATGACGATGTTGTAGAGCAGGCCGCAGATGGCGATGACCATGATGGGCTTGGTCTGGTTGATGCTCGTCGTGTAGCCGTACAGCGCGCGGTAGCAGGCGAACGCGGGCATGCCGAAGCTGATGATGTGCAGGAACGTCGACGCACGGTCGGCCACGGCCGCGTCGAGGCCGATGTGGTCGAACACGAGCGTGCACAGGTTCGCGGCGAGGCATCCCGCGACGCCGACGCCGAAGCCCATCCACAGCGATTCGCGCACCGAGTGCGAGATGCGGTCGTAGCGGCCGGCGCCCATCTCGTGCGAGACGACCGAGTTCACGGCCATCATGATGCCCATGACGGTCACGAGGATGATCGACCACACGGACGTGCCGAGCGACACGGCGGCGAGTTCGGCCGCGCTGACGTGGCCCGTCATGGCGACGTCCGCCACGCCCATGCCGACGGTCGCGAGCTGGCCCACGAGCATGGGCCACGAGAGCCGCCACAGCGTGGCGATCTCGGTGCGGACGGGATGCGCCGCGCGGGCGCCGGTGCTGGACAAATTCGTCATGTTCGGTTTGCTGGGAGAAACCGCGCATTTTACTGAGGAATTGCCAAGCCCGTGTGACCGGCGCGCGACGCGCTCGGGACTGCCTCAGCGCTGCGCCAACGTCGTTCCCGGCACCGACTTCAGGTAGGCATACAACGCCCGCAGGTCCGTCTCGTTCATCTGCCGGAACGACCCGAACGGCATCACGGCACTGACCGCGCTGCCGTCCGGCCGATGGCCCGTCCTGAGCATGGCGATGAACGCGTCCGGCGTCGGATACCGGTTCATCGCACTGCCCTTGCCGGGCGCCAGCCGGGCGGCGGGCGGCCACGACGGCGGCGCGCCCGGCACGCGGCCGCCGGCCAGGTCCGCGCCGTGGCAGCCGATGCAGGTGGCGGCGACATAGGCGCCATACGCCGGCGTGACGGCGGCCGGCACGGCCTGCGGCGGCGCCAGCGCGTGGTCGATCTTTTCCGATGCGTCCTTGATGACGCCGAACGCGTACAGCGCCTTGACGGGCACCGGCACGTCGACGACGGCCTTCGCCCCGGACACGGGCCGCATCTGCTCCAGGTAGGCGACGAGCGCCGCCATGTCCTCGTCGCTGAGGCGGCTGTAATCCTCGCTGGGCATGATCATGACGGGATTGCCGTTCGGCTTGACGCCATGGCGCACGGTACGCACCCAGTCGACGACGCGGTAGTGCGCCGTGGTGCCGTTCGGACCCGCCGTGATGTTGGGCGCGACGACGAGCATGCCGCCGTCGCGCACGACGGTCTTGCCGGCGCCGTCCGCACCGTGGCACTCGGCGCAGCCGCGCGTGTTGTACAGGTAGCGACCGTGGTCGACCCGGGCGACGTCGGGCACGATGTCGAGCGGACGCACGTCCAGCGTGATGCTGCGTGCCATCTTGCGTTCCCCCAGCACCTTGCCGACGCCGGCCGTGGCCACGCCCAGCAGGGCGAGTGCCGCCAATGCGATGCTCGTGCGCCTGACCCATTTGCTCACCATGATTTTCCCCTTGTTGGACGAACGGCAACACGAGGAATCTAGCACTGCCGTTCATGGCCCGATACTGGTTGAAATGCTAATGACGGCCGGGCGAACACGATGCGTCATGCGTCAAGCATGCATCATCGAACGGCGTCGCGATTCACTTCGTCGTGAAGCTGGTGAGCCACTGCGGGTTGGCGTCCTTGCTCCAGTTCGCCGTGCCGTTCATCGCCTTGGCCCACCATATCGTTGACGGCCGCCATGGCCGCCGCATTGTCGTAGGTCTCGCTGGTGCCCACGATGTCGATGAACACGTAGGGGCCCGGCCCGGACGGCTCCACGCCGGCGATGCTGTAGCTCATCGAGCACGAGCCGCGGGCGGTGCCGGCGCCAAGGCTACGCCGGTAACTCATCACGTAGTCCGGCCAGTTCATCACACGCCTGCCCACGGAGGCCTTGTCTGATAGACACTTCTAGTGAAGCCTGGGAAGTGGCTTTGAGCTAAAAACCATTACAGGGGAAAGACAGTGCGTATATGTTTCTTGATAAGTCTTGCTTTGTTCTTGATCAATTTCGCATCGGCCCAAGCGGCGACTTGGCAGCCGTCGCCGGAACATCGGCAGATTGCAATTTGGCCTGGTGCAATACCTAATGCAACATCTATTGAACAGCCAGAGTCGGTAGTTCATGCAACAGGACACGGTGGGTGGATGCAGATCAATGACGTCAGCAACCCGACGATGACGGTGTACCCGCCGAAGGGCCTGAACACTGGAGCTGCTGTCATCGTATTTCCCGGCGGGGGATTCCGAGTCTTGGCCATCGATCTGGAAGGTACCGAAATCTGCGATTGGCTGACATCCCAGGGGATGACTTGCGTATTGCTCAAATACCGCGTCCCCGGCGGGAATGACTACTTTGACGAAAAATGTCGATGCAGAATCTTTCCAAAGATACCACTCGCGCTACAGGATGCGCAGCGGACCATTAAGCTAGTGCGATCGAAGGCGAGAGAGATGAACCTGAACCCGCGAAAGATCGGCGTCATCGGCTTCTCGGCAGGGGGCTATTTGGTGGCGCAGGTCAGCAATATTGTCTCGTCTGCCTACGCAACGGTTGATGCTGTGGACGAGCTAAGCAGTCGCCCTGACTTTGCTATTGCGCTTTATCCGGGTCACCTTTGTCGCTCTGGAGCACTCGAATCAAGCATTCACGTGACGAAGGAAACGCCGCCCACATTTCTAGTGCAAGCTTGGGACGACCCGGTCGACCCCATCTGCAATAGCACGCTGTATGCCCGGGCGCTCAATGAGGCAGGTGTATCGGCAGAGGTTCATTTGTTTGCAAAGGGCGGACACGCTTTCGGTCTTAGGGAAAAAGACCATCCGATAACCGCCTGGCCATCGTTGCTGAAAAGCTGGCTAAAGGAAATCGGCGTTCTATAAATGCGATAAATTAATGTCACTTTGGGTTGATAGCGGTTTCTCGACACCAAGCGTCTGGTAGGAAGTGATTGAAAAGCAAGCCCCCCGCCTCAACATACGGGTGAACCAACCATCCAACCCGATCGGGAGCGACGCTCGTGGAATACAAGGACTACTACCAGACCCTTGGTGTCGAGAAAACGGCGACCCAGGACGATATCAAGAAGGCGTACCGCAAGCTGGTGCGGCAGTACCACCCCGACGTCAGCAAGCACAAGGACGCGGACGCGAAGACCAAGGAAATCAACGAAGCCTACGATGTGCTGGGCGACGCCGAAAAGCGTGCCGCCTATGATGAGCTGGGGCGGGGCCATCGTCCCGGCCAGGGCTTCCAGCCGCCGCCGGACTGGGGCACGCAGTTCGATTTCGGCGGCGCCGGTGCGGACGATTTCTTCAACGACCTGTTCTCCCACGTGGGCCGGCGTGCGCGCGGCGGCGCGGGCGCGGGCGCAGGCGCGCGGGCGGGCGGCGGCGGTTTTCAGATGCCCGGCGAAGACATCCACGCGGCGATCGCCATCGACCTGCGCGACGCCTACCAGGGCGCCACGCGCACCATCAGCCTGCGCGTCCCGCAGCACGATGCGCAGGGCCAGGTGACGATGCAGGACAAGACGCTCAGCGTGAACATCCCGCAAGGCGTCACGCCGGGCCAGCAGCTGCGCATGCGCGGGCAGGGGCATCCGGGATTCGGCGGCGGGCCGGCCGGCGACCTCTACCTGGAAATCCAGTTGAACCCCGACGCGCGCTATCGCGTCGAAGGAACACACGTGTACCAGGACGTGCCCGTGGCCCCGTGGGAAGCGGCGCTGGGTGCGAGCATCCCGGTGCAGACGCCGTCCGGCACGGTCGAGGTGACGGTGCCGCCGGGGTCGCAGAGCGGGCGCAAGCTGCGCCTGAAAGGACGCGGCATTCCCGCCAGGACGCCGGGCGATTTGTACCTGATGCTGAACGTGGTGTTGCCGCCCGCCACGAGCGAACGGGCGCGCGAGCTGTACGAGGCGATGGCGCGCGACCTTGCCTTCAATCCACGCGAACGCATAGGAGCCTGAACGATGCATGACGATATTCTCACCGGCGTGCTGCTGGAGGACGTGGCGCTGACCCTCGACGAACTGGCGCGCGCCTGCAACGTGGAACCCGACTGGGTCGTGCGCCACGTGCGCGCGGGGGTGCTGGGCGGCGAGGTCAGCGTGCAGGTGACGAGCTGGCGTTTCCGCAGCAACGACCTGGCCAGGGCCCGGCACCTGCTGAGCGTCGAGCGCGATTTCGACGCCAACGAGGACCTCGCCGCGCTCGTGGTCGACATGGCCGACGAGATCCGCCGCCTGCGCGCGCGCCTGCGTGTGCTGGGCGTCGATGCCGGTAACGGCTGAGCACTGCGCCGGCGCCCGTGCGCCGGTTTTTCGGCGGGCTCGGGCGGCACGAGGCGTGCGCGAGAATCCCCGTGTTATCTTGCCCTCATGCTCAAACGACCGACCGACGCCAACGCACCGTTTTGCCCGTCCGAAGTCTCAGGCACCGTCAACGTGCCCGAGAACGGTCCGCTGTGGAAAAAGATCCTGCGCTATGCCGGCCCCGGGCTGCTCGTGTCGGTGGGCTATATGGACCCGGGCAACTGGGCCACCGCCATCCAGGGGGGCTCCCAGTTCGGTTACGACCTCCTGTTCGTCGTCGTGCTGTCCAGCCTGGCGGCCATCGTGCTGCAATGCCTCAGCATGCGGCTCGGCATCGTCACGGGCAAGGATCTGGCGGTACATTGCCGCGAGCAATATTCGCCGGTCCAAGCGAAGGGTCTATGGGCATTCGCCGAGCTGTCGATCATCGCCTGCGACCTGGCCGAAGTGCTCGGCTGCGCACTCGCATTCAAGCTGCTGCTGGGGGTGTCGCTGCCCGTCGGCGTGGCGCTGACGGCGCTCGATACCATCATCGTGCTGGGCCTCAAGGGCAAGGGATTCCGGCGACTGGAAGCCATCGTGCTGGGGCTCATCCTGACCATCGGCGTCTGCCTGTTCGCCGAACTGTTCCTCGTCGACCCGGACCCGCTCGCCGTCATGGCTGGCCTCGTGCCGTCGCTGGAAAAGCTGGGCCAGCGCGACGCGCTGTACCTCGCCATCGGCATCCTCGGTGCGACCGTCATGCCGCATAACCTGTACCTGCACTCGTCCGTCGTGCAGACGCGCATCATGCGCCACGACCTCAACCAGGACGGCACACGGCTGGCCGAAGCGATCAAGCTGTCGCGCATCGATACCGTCGTGTCGCTGTTCCTCGCGCTGTTCATCAACGGCGCGATCCTCGTGCTGGCCGCCGCCGCGTTTTATAAACCGGGCGGCGGTAACGTGATGGACATCGACCAGGCCTATTACCTGCTGGCCCCCGTGGCGGGCACGGCGGCGGCGGCCATCCTGTTCGGCCTGGCGCTGCTGGCGTCCGGCCAGAGCTCCACGTTCACAGGCACCATCGCCGGCCAGGTCATCATGGAAGGCTTCTTGAAACTCAGGATTCCTGGCTGGCAGCGCCGCCTGCTCACGCGCGCGCTGGCGTTGGGGCCGGCGATGGTCGGCGTGCTCACGCTGGGCGACCACGTCATCGGCAAGATGCTCGTCGGCAGCCAGGTCGTGCTGAGCCTGCAATTGCCGTTCGCCATGTATCCGTTGATCCGTTTGACGGGAAGAGGCGACCTGATGGGGCAGTTCGTCAATGCCTGGTGGACTCAGGCGCTGTCGTGGTTCCTGTTCGTCGTCATCTCCAGTGCGAATCTCTGGCTGGTGTGGCAGGCGCTGTTCGGCTGACCCGGCCATATCTTCGCGCGCGCCGTTCCGGATCGGGCAAATCTACAATGCACTTCCTGCTTAGCTATTTTTTGAACGCTGATACGGAGGTTACATGCAACGAGGAACGAACCAGGCCCTGCAGGGCAAACGCGTGGCCATCCTTATGACGGATGGCGTGGAGCAAGTCGAATATACGGGCCCGCGCGGCTTTCTCGAACAACAGGGCGCCCAGGTGACGCTCGTGTCTCCAAAACCCACCGGCGACGAGATCCAGGGCTTCAATCACCTGACCCCGGCCGACAAATTCAAGGTCGAACTGGACGTGCGCGACGCGCGCCCGGCCGACTTCGACGCGCTCGTGCTGCCGGGCGGCGTCGCCAACCCGGACCAGTTGCGCCTGTCGATGGAAGCGATCACATTCATTCGCGCATTCGGCCGCGAGAACAAGCCGATCGCCGCGATCTGCCACGGGCCGTGGACGCTGATCGACGCCGACCTCGTCACCGGCAAGCACGTCACCAGCTGGCCCACCTTGCAGCTCGACCTGCAGAATGCCGGAGCGGAATGGACCGATGAACCGGTCGTCGTCGACGGCAAGCTCGTCACGAGCCGCAAGCCGGACGACATCCCGGCCTTCAACCAGGCCCTGCTGAGCGAGCTGCAGTCGGCCGGGCAGACGCGCCACTGACGCATCCTTCGCGTGATCGATGCGCCGGCGCTTTTCTTGTTGCGCATGCGGCGTGCGACGTGTCCCCTATACCGTGCCTAGAATGGTCGATCGTCTTCATACGTTCGACCAAAAGGAGTTTATATGGAACAAGTTGCCAGCAAGCCCTTACAAGGCAAGCGCATCGCCATGCTGATGACGGATGGCGTCGAACAGATCGAATACACGAGCCCCCGTTCTTTCCTGGAAGAGCAGGGGGCGACTGTCGTCCTGCTGGCGCCCAAGGCCGCAGGCGATGAAGTGCAGGGCTTCGACCACCTGCATCCGGCCGACCGCTTCAAGGTCGAGATGAACGTGAGCGATGCGAAACCGGCCGATTTCGATGGTCTCGTACTACCGGGCGGCGTCGCCAATCCAGATCAACTGCGCATGAGCAAGGAAGCCATCGCATTCATTCGTGATTTCGATGCCGAGGACAAGATGGTCGCGGCAATCTGTCACGGTCCGTGGACGCTGATCGACGCGGGCATCGCCACCGGCAAGCACCTGACCAGTTGGCCAAGCCTCAAGCGCGACCTGACGAATGCGGGCGCCGAATGGACCGATGAGGAAGTCGTGCTGGACGCGCGCCTCGTCACGAGCCGCAAGCCGGACGATCTGCCGGCATTCAATGACATGTTGCTGAAGGAATTGCTCGTCGCGCCAGGGACGGACCCTGGACCGACCTCCTGATCGTGTCGCCATCCAGTAAATTGGAGAATTAATCCAAAATAGTTGACGGAAAATCTTTCATATTGGAGAATTAGTCCATTATGAAAGAGGATTCTTCCGTCAACGGGCGTATCGCCCAACAGGTGCGGCTGCTGCGCGGCGCGCAGGGACTGTCGCTGGATGCGCTGTCGACCCAATGCGGCGTCAGCCGTTCGATGCTGTCGCTGATCGAGCGGGGCGAGACCAGTCCCACAGCCGTCGTGCTCGACAAACTCGCGGCCGGGCTCGGCGTGCCGCTGGCGTCGCTGTTCGACGATCCTGCGCGCAAGCCCGAGCCCGTCGCGCGCCTTGCCGACCAGGTCACCTGGCAGGACCCGCATTCCGGCTATCTGCGCCGCAATGTCTCGCCAGAAGGGCTCCAGTCGCCGACGCGTATCGTCGAAGTGACGTTTCCGCCGCGTACGCGTGTGACGTACGAGGCCGGCGCCCGCACGCCTGCCGTGCTGCAACAGATCTGGATCCTGGAAGGCAGGATGCAGATCGTCTACGGCGCGCAATCCTGGCTGCTGGAGACCGGCGACTGCCTCGCCATCCCGCTCGACGAACCGAATTCCTTCCACAACCCCGGGGACGTTCCGGCGCGCTATGCCGTCGTCCTCACCACGCTTGCCAGGAGCTGACCATGAGTTGCCGCGTTCGCCGTGTTGATACGTTGACCGATTCCGACATCGACGGGCTGGCCGCCGTGCTGCTCGACTGCGTCGAGGGTGGGGCGTCCGTCGGGTTCATGCAGCCGTTTTCCAGTGATCGGGCATCGGCATGGTGGCGTGGGCTTGCCGCCGACGTCGAGGCCGGCAAGCGTGCGTTGTTCGTGGCCGAGGACGAGATCGGCATCGTCGGCACCGTGCACCTCGTGCTGGCGCAGCCGGACAATCAGCCGCACCGGGCCGATCTGTGCAAGATGCTCGTGATGCAGCGTGCGCGCAAGCGGGGTATCGGCGCCGCGCTGATGGATGCGGCGGAGAAGGCAGCACGGTCGGCCGGCAAGACGCTGCTGGTGCTGGATACGGCCAGCCAGGATGCGGAGCGCCTGTATGCGCGCATGGGCTGGACCAGGCTGGGTGTCGTGCCCGGGTTCGCGCTGTGGCCCAATGGGGGATTGTGCGATACGACATATTTTTATCGCGATCTCACTGAGAGATCTCACTGAGAGGTAGTTGGTTTGCCGTATAAAAGTACGAAGCGGAGTGTCCTCCGCCTCATCCATCTTTCTGCTCAGTGCTTGATCAGTGACATCAGATGCTCTGCCGCTTCGGCGACAGGGCGCCCTTTTACCTGGCTTTCCTCGACTTGCACCTGATGGTGCGCCTGATCGTGACGTTGCCGAAAGATGGGCTGGATTTTCTGTTTGCCGATCATGACGGGATCAGTCCTGATTGCGCCCAGAAACCGGGTGCTGTTGGGGTCGGTAATGACGGTCATATTCACTTTCATGGCATCCTCCGTATATCAATGCTGTGTTAATCGGCCGTGAATCCGCCGCCGCACAGCGCATAGCGCGTGCCGACGCCATCACAATGCAGCTGGAACCAATAGGCGTGCTTGCCATCGGTTCCAAAGGAAATACCCTCATTATTGGTCGTAAGGGTGTTGTTGGCATCCTGCGGTTTTCCTTCGAAAAATTGCGCACCGAAATCCTGACCGTCATTGATTAAAAGGCCGACTTCGATGGTGGAGCCACCATTGATATAACCCCAGTTGTCGACATTAATTGCCATGTTCATACTCCTAGATGGTTAAGAAAACGATCAACTGACGTGATTGCCCATCACGTTAGTACACAGAGGCCAATGGGCGTATCGCAACAATATTTTGCGTTGATTTATAGCGCCTGCGTTCACTCATCGTAAGCCCGCAAGGAGGCCTGTAAAGGGTGATTCGTCGTGGTATTGACGCTTATCTACCGAGTCCAGATAGGATTAGGAAATTTCCTGAAAATTCAATCGGTAAGTCGCTGATTTAAAAAGGAATAGCTTTTGGTGTAAATGCCGGACATTGCGCATGGCGGCCGATAAACGTCGATGTTCTATTTATCGTTGGAAGTGGCCGAGGCGAAGCAAAAATGCATGAGCCGCGACATGTCCGCCCGCGAGCGCAGCGAAATGAAATGGACAGCCGTTGAGATTTCGACGCTATTCCAATCGTGCGGCAATAAATCAGCTTGGGCTTGTACGCCGCCGCGCTCCCTTGTATCCTTGGCAAGAACATCGACCAGGCGGCCGCTCCGACCACGCATGCACATCACGCTCACGCTAGACACTGGCGGGGAAACCCTTCACATCCACTCGTTCGCCGACCGCTGCCCGAACTGCGCCGGCGAGACGATCGCGTTCGCGGACGAATGGAGCGCCAGCCGCTTCCTGCACCGGCACCGCCACGACGCGGCCAGCATGGCCCGCCTGCGGGCTGCGCTCGCTGCGGACGTCGTCGGCCTGGACCGCCTGACGGACGACGACGTCATCGCGGCCGGCGCCTGGCGGCTGGGCCGCGGCGCGTGGAAAGTCAGCCGTCACGCCCAGCGGCAATCCACTGGCGGTGGCGGTGGCGGAGGTGGGGCGGCGAGCGCCGCGGGCAGTAGCGCGGCCGCGTCGGCGGCGCCGCGGCGCAGCCCGACGCCCGCGGCGGCGCGCACGGCATCGCCCGCGGCGGCAGCCGCCGGTGCGGCGGTCGCAGCGCCCGCCGAGTGGCCCGAAGCGGCGGACCAGATCGCGCAGGCGCAAACGCTCGAACGGGCCGCGCAGTCCGGCGCGCCGTTCTGCGAAATCTGCGAGCAGCGCCGGCGCGAGCGCGCGGGAGCCGCAGCATGACCGACGCGGAACTGCAGGCATTGACAGGCGTCCTCTGGCCCGACGGCGACGGCACGTCGCGCCAGCAGGCCTATTGGCTGCTGGACGGCGCGCGCGATCCGGCCATCTTCGGCCTGCTGCGGGCCGGCGGGCTCGAATACAGCTGCCTGTACACGGGCAACCTGCATCCGCGCCTGCAGGCCGCCGCGCCTTACCTGGTGCATCTGGCGGCGAATTCGCTCACCACCAACCGGTTGCTGCGCAGCGGCTGGGGCAAGTCCTGGGGCATCCTGACGACGGCGGCGCCGGACGTGACACTGGCGCGCCAGCGTCTCCATTTCAAGAAATTCCTGCGGGTCAGGACGGAGGACGGCCGCGAGCTGGCGTTCCGCTTCTACGACCCGCGCGTGCTTAACGTCTACCTGCCGACCTGTACGGATGCGGAGTTCAAGACGCTGCTCGGCCCGGTGGCGCGGCTGCTGGCCGAGGCGCCCGGCGGCGCCGGCCTGCGCCAGTTCGATCTCGACGGTCAGCGCATGCGCACGCGCGAACTGGCGCTTGCCGGCGTGGACCCCGCGGCAGCATGCTAGTCCAGGCCTCCTCGTCAGCAATCGGTGGCGATGCCTGATTTGTCTACCGGGGACGTTCGCTTGTGCTCTCCATGAACGACACGGCATCCTTGTCGATCTCTGGAAAACGAATCTTGCAGCTTCCGGCCGTCGTGAGGCCATCGAAACGGGCAAATCCCTCCCCATCGAGGTAGCCTGCAGTTACCTCGCCCGACGGCAACACGACTTCGTAAGCGGCCCACGAGATGCCCGCGCCATCTTCGCCCACCAGTTCGATCTCGAGCCAATGCGTGGATTGCCGTTCCGGACAGGCCTCGACGACCGCTGCCGGCGCCACGTTGACGCGAGCGCTGGACTGTCCCGTGTTGCTGCGCATGTCCGCAGGGGGCGGAGCGGCCTGCGCGTCGGATCCGGCGCCATCCTGGCCCTGGGCCGCGCGCTGGCTCCCGGACCAGCTTTCCAGCGCCGCCAGCTTGGACTCGGGATCGCCGCCGTAGGCCAGAAGCGAACCCGATACGTCGCGCGGTAAATCCGCCGGCGCCGTGCCGTCAAGCGCGACTGCCATGCGCGCGACCTGCTGCGCCTGCGTCAGGCCGCACCGCCGCGCAAAGTCAACCGTTTCAGCCAGCACTGCCGCGTCTACCGGCTTGCCCGGCGATGCCGCCTGCACGGCGCCGGCGACCTGTTCCAGCAAGCGTTCCCCAACCGCTTGCGCCATCGAATCCATTTGAAATTGACGTATGATCAACATGCCATCACACCACCATGTTGATTTGTTCTTCACGGCAGCCCTCGAGCAATGCCATGGCATAGCCGCCGACCTTGGGCGGAAGGCTGCAGTTGTCCGGTACCGGCAATACGCACCGATACCGGTCTACGGCCACACGCATTTTCTTGCCGTCGCTGGATATCCGCATGATTTTTCCCATCACGAACACCAAGGCGCTCCGTCCCTGCGGCTCGATCACTGTGATTGCTTCCCTCGGTTCGGAAAGGCCGATAGCGAGGTGGACGTACGGCTTGTCGCCCTTTACATGCACGATCGCAACGGGGAGGTCGGGCACTATCATGCCCTGAGGGCTCTTGGGCAGCGGCAACTGCAGCGGTCCGTCCGCCGTTTCGACATTCATGTACGCCGGAGCAAGCGAGGTCACCACGGCGATATGGAAGTCGGCCTTGGGACCTTCCAGCGTGAGCAGTGCCACGGCTGGCCAGGTATCCACGTGCGTGCAATTGGTGTAAGCCAGACGGTGCACCCGTATCCTGTCGCGTTGATCCCTGATCCTGCGATACAGCGACAGATCGTGCTGCAATTTGTAGAACTCGGGTTTCAGCGGCTCCACCTCGATGTCGACCACGACCGGAAGATGGTCGCTGACATAGTTCCGGTAGATGAAAAACGCTTGCTGCAGCGGCGTCAGGTTGGTAAAACCCGGCCAGTCATGCGCCGCTCCCGCGGGGTCGACGGTGCCTTGGACGATCTCATCCTGGATCCACCCTACCACGTCGACGACGGCCGCAGTCACTATCTTCGACTGGAGTTTCTGACCGCGCACGAGGACATTGTCGTAGGCGCTCGAGGTAAAGCTTGTGACATCGCCACCCAGTTTTTGATATGGCACGTCTTCGAAGCGCTTGTAAGGGCCATCGCTGTTCGTCTTCTTTTTGCTGTTGAAGACCGTCGTCAACGAGCTCGGTACTTTCGGTATCGCAGGCTCGAATCCCGCCGCCAGCAGACCCGAATAGGCGCGGCCCGCGGCGGCGCCCTTCATATTGCCGAGGCTTTCGGTCGGGTCGAGGTTCAGGTCGCCGATGATAATCGCATTGTCGTGATCGCCCAGGCGCTTTTTGTCGCCCGCATCGGCGTCGAGCATCTGGAGCACGGCATCGACGCGGATCTGCATGCCCTTCGCGTTATCGTCGCCAAACGGGGCATGGAAACCAACCACCGGGAAATCGATGGCCGTCGTTTCAGTACTCAGCGTCGCGGACATCGACAAAATGAAGGGGCTCCTGCCGTACGTGCTTGCGGAGGGATCCAGATAGGGCAATTTCGGGCCCTGCGGAGCAATGGTCGGGAATTTTATGCGATCGAGCCCGGCACTGAACGCCACCGCCTTGGGGTGCGCGCCATTCTGCGCCAGCACGTCCCCCACTGCCTTGCCGGGGTACCGCTGCGTGAATACCTGGCGGCGCTCGTCGTGGCTCATATCGCGCTCCGGCTGCACGACCGAGTTCGCGATGCCGACGATATCGAGCTTCTGGCCGAGGGTGAGCGGGTTGGGATCGATGCCCTTCGTTGCCACTTCGCGATTCAGCACATACTCCGGATTCGAGTTGGGTTGCAATTTCGTCAGAAATTCGGCCCAGCGGCTGCCATCATCCCGCGGTACGGGGGGAGGCATCACCCGTTTATCAATGCCGAGCGCGTCGAACATGGCCGATTCCGCAAACTGGTCCGCATCGATCCCGCGTGCATCCAGGTCCGCCGCCATCAGGTGCCACTTCTGGTCTTCGGTGGAAGTCGCCGAATGTCCACGGCCGAACAGGTAGGCCGCGCAGCGCTCTTGCGGCGTGTACGGCGCCAAAGGCGGTACCGTGTGCCGCAGCAGGCCAGTGCGATACCGGTATGCCTGCGCCGCCTTGTCACACATCTGGATCACGCCGTCGAACGATCCTTGCGGCTGGCCGCGCGCCAGGATGGCATAGGTCTCCAGGTCGACGCCGCCCAAGGAAAAAGCGCACGCCTTGATTTCATTGCGCAGGTTGTCGGACGCCGTCGAATATGGATTCCAGTCCTGGCATGCTGCGCAAACCACGCTGATCCCGAGCCGTTCGCCGCACGCCGCGCATGATTTCAGCCGGAACATGACGTTGGATTCGGCAACGTCGTTCAGCGGCACCAGCGCCAGATCGGCGATCGCCGCGCTCGTATCGATGTACGTCGGCTCGTAATAGGCACGCAGCACGTCGCTGCCCAGGTAGAATCTTTTCCACTCGCCGCTGTACACGGGGTTGTTTTTGGGGGAGCGCGGGTTGATGGAGAATGCCTTTGACATCGACGGGAAAAATTTTTCATTTTTTCCGCTGTCGTACAGGTAAATGCGGAATGGCGGCTTATAGCGTTTGCCGGTCAATTCGGTGGACAGCATCTCGTACGTGCTCACCATCGAAGCGACGGACTCCGAATTCTTCAGCACATCCGCGGCCTCCGTTTCCAGTTCCCTGACATCCCACGCTTCTTCGCTGGACTCGTCTTCCTTGTAAGTCGACGGGTTTGCCAGCCGGTGTTCGATCGCGGCGAGATTGACCGAATTATTCTCGCGGCTCTCCAGCAGCAGGCAAATATCCGCTTTCAACTCATCCAGGATGCGGTTGATGACGACATTGACGTAGGCATTCCGTATCGCCTTGCTCTCTTCGTACTTCTGCACATTCCACGAGACGATCGTCAGCACCTTCTTGGGGGGCGGTCCCAGCGTTGTCAGCCCCATGGCGCTCGACGACGGAAAGGCGCTGATCGGCCCGCCGGATGCGGTGATCGGCCTGCGCTTGACGACGTCGGCGGGCTTCAGCGGACGGTTGGGTTGCGGGGGAAAGGTCATGATGCGGACTGTGCGTTGGTTGCCGGGAGCGCGCCGGGGGCATCGTGCAGCTGCTGCAGCCTGGCGCGAGTGGTGTCGTCAGCCGTGCCGGTGACCGGCAGGCCGACACGCTCCTGAAATTTACGCAGCGCTATGTCCAGTTGGGTATCCAGCGGTGCATCGGGATCGCCGCAGAAAAAGCCCAGGTTGTTCAGACGCTTTCGCACACCCGTCAGTTCGTCGACGGGATCGAGGGTTCCCAACTGCAATTGATAGGTTTCGCCTTCGATCGTGACCTCACCGCTCTGCGCATTTGGCGGTACGAAGACGTCGAGGACGCCATCGCCGTCCGTCCGACCTTCCATCCTGTGCTGATCGATCGTTAATACATAGCTTGCGCCCGTACGCGGCCCCTTGTCGGACAGAAACTGCAGGCGCAACCGCGCCGGTACGCCCCGCCGCTTGAAGCGGTGTCGTTGCGACGTCGGCTTGTCGAAGGCGGCCGCACGGCGATCCGGAATCGTCAGCACGTCGCCCGGCATCAGGACATCGCCATTGACGCGCAGTTCCCGCAGCGCCTGGTTTTCCGGCAGCGTCCAGAGCGTGTCCGGGAAAAAACCGAACTGGAACGCGATACTGGTGATCGTTTCGCCCTGCTTTACCGTATGACTTGTCGCCGCCACGCTCGCTCCTTATTCGATGTAGATAATCGGCCGCCGCTCGCCGCAACGGCCGCAGCTCGATCAAGGCGTGCAAGGCGCAGTCGCCATAAGCGATCGTCCGTCTGGATCACGCCTATCGAGAGGCGTCAATGCCGCCAGGTGGCGTTAGCGGATGATTTTGCGATCTTTCACGTCGAGCAAACCACCACGTCCGCGACGCTTGATGCGGGCCACGCCCAGCCAATTTCCAGGAGAGATCGTTGGTGGAATTGCATGTCAGCATTATAGAGTTTTCACGGGGCGATCAGCAGGATTTTGAACGCGACGACTTGGGAGACACGCCTGGGCGGGGGCGTCGGCTCGATGGGGTCGGACAGAAGTATCAGGCCCGGCCGGCCCTTGCAGTATCGCCCGGGCGGCGTGCTCGTTGCCGCCGTTTTATCGAACTCGGAGGATCAGGCGCGCGCCGGCTCGGCCTTCGTCCGTGCAGGATGAGGATTCGATACCTCGGTTCAAGAGGTAATTAAACAAAAGCCCCGCCGGCTTGCGCCGGTGGGGCTTTTATTTTGAATACTGGTGGAGGCGGAGGGAATCGAACCCTCGTCCGCAAGCACTCTACAGACAGTTCTACATACTTAGCACTATCTTTTAATTTAACGCGGCCGACGGGGATGTGCACCCTTCGACCAAGCGAGTTACCTTAAATTTCGGAAGCAACCAAGTAACCCGGTTGAGTCCTAGCCTCTGTAAATGACTCTACTTGCCTTGCGGCCCACCCCAGAGGCGAGGTAGTGTAGAGCTAGCAGCGATTAAGCTGCGAGTGCGTACGAGTTATCGTTTGCAGTTATTGATTTCTGGATGTATTTACGAGGTGACCAGTCCTCGGTATGCCCTGTTCTGCTTTGCAACCCACGTCGAAACCAGGTCGCCCCCAGAAAGAGAATGCTCATTGTACCGCAATCGGCCAGTGAGCGGAGGGCCTGGACGCGCCCTCACACCCGATATGGGCGCGAGGTGCGGAGAATCAAGGCCCGGACCGTTCAACGGCCCTGGTTCTGGTTGGCGATCTGGTTGCCCAGCATGCCGCCGCCGATGATGCCGGCCACCGTGGCCAGCTTGCGCCCGTTGCCGCTGCCGACCTGGTTGCCCAGCAGGCCGCCCACGACGGCGCCCGTGCCGATGGCGACGTAGTTCGGCTGCGCTGCGGGACGCGGTGCCGGTTCATGATAGGCCGGCGCATCGTTTTGTGCGTAGCTTGCGTGGTGCACGGTGTGCCGCGGTTTCGCCGGCACTTCCTTGATCACGGTTTCCTTGATCACGACCGGGGCCGGAGCCGGCTGGGCACTTGCGACGGCCGGTTGGGCGTAGGCGGCTTGCAGCGGTTGCGCACCCTGGGGCGCTTCCGCGGCCATCGGCAGGGCGGCCGTCGTGGCGCCCGCCTCGGGTGCGCTGTGCGAGCTCGGCAGGAGGCCGGTGATCGCGGCCGCGCCGGCCAGGCTGACGACGATGACGGACACTGCGGCAGCTGCCATCAGCGGGTGGATGCGGGAGGTGGCGGTCTTGATCGTTTCCATTTTTCTGCTCCTGAGACGTTGTTGTCGTATGGCTCTAGATTACTCAGAGGCACTGTGAAGAGATAGACAGTGAGCTGTATCAATCGTAAAGATATGTAAATGCCGAGCCGGACGGCCGAAGAAAGCCGTCCAACGAGGACGCGATACTGCCAAGTAGTTTGCAACTAACCGACAGCTGGCCGCGGCACCGGAACAAGGCCACCACGATCGGTGGCAAGGCGCAGGCAAGAGGTGGATCGATCGCTCCGCGTCACTGCCCGCCTGGGGCAGGCAGGACGCGGCAGTCAGCGCGGTGAATCAGGCTGCCTTTTCCGCGGCCCGGGCGGCATCCGCCAGTTCCAGCAGCATCCGCAGCAACTGGCGCGGCGTGTCGAGCTGGTAGTCGGCGCCCCACGTGGCCGGATCGATGGAACCGCAATAGCCCCAGTTGCACGCCACGGTGACCATGCCGGCCGCGCGGCCCGCTTCGATGTCGCGCAGGTCGTCGCCCACGTACCAGCAGTGGGTCGGATCGATGTCCAGGCGGCGGGCCGCTTCCAGCAGCGGGGCGGGGTGCGGTTTCGCGTGCGGCGTCGTGTCGCCCGAGATCACGCAGCCGGCGTGCGCCAGCCCGATCATCGGCACCAGCGGGTCGGTAAAGCGCGCCGACTTGTTGGTGACGATGCCCCACGCCATGCCGGCCGCCATGATGCCGTCCAGCAGGTCGGGCACGCCGTCGAACAGCGTGCTGTGTACGGCCATCGCCGACCGGTAGCGCTCGAACCATTGATCGCGCAGTTCGTCGAAGCCCGCGTCGCCCGGTGCCAGGCCGAAGGCGGCGCCGATCATGCCGCGGGCGCCGTGCGATGCGGTCGGGCGCAGCAGCGCGTACGGCGTCGGTTCCAGGCCACGCTCGGTGCGCATCCAGTTGACGGCGGCCGCGAGGTCGGGCGCGGTGTCGGCCAGGGTGCCGTCGAGATCGAACAGGACGGCGCGCGGCGCGGGCAGGGAAGAAGGAAAAGTCATGAGGCAATCGTCAGAGCGGTTTGCTGCAGGCCACCATGTAGTTGACGTCGGTGTCCTGGTTCAGCGAGTAGATCTTGGTCAGCGGGTTGTACGTCAGGCCCTTCAGCCCGTCGACGATGAGGCCGGCGTCGCGCGCGAAGTTCGACAGTTCGGCCGGCGTGATGAATTTGGCATAGTCGTGGGTGCCGCGCGGCAGCATGCGCAGCACGTATTCGGCGCCGACGACGGCGAACAGATACGATTTGACGTTGCGGTTCAAGGTCGAGAAGAACACGCGGCCGCCCGGTTTGACGAGGGTCGCGGCGGCGCGCACGATGGCGGCCGGGTCCGGGACGTGCTCGAGCATTTCCATGCAGGTCACGACGTCGAACTGGCCCGGCTCCGCCGCGGCCATGTCCTCGGCCGCGATCAGTTGATAGCGCACTTCCACGCCCGATTCCAGGCTGTGCAGGTCGGCCACCTTGAGGGCCTTTTTCGACAGGTCGATGCCCGTCACCTTGGCGCCCTTGCGCGCCATGGATTCGGCCAGGATGCCGCCGCCGCAGCCGATGTCGATGACGTTCTTGCCAGCCAGCGGCACGCGCGCGTTGATCCATTCCAGGCGCAACGGGTTGATGTCGTGCAGCGGACGGAATTCGGACGTCGGGTCCCACCAGCGGTGGGCCAGCTCACTGAACTTCTGGATCTCTAAGGGATCGGCGTTGGTCGTCGTAGTCATAGGACGGAATGATAGCGGAAATGGGTAGCCGGCACGGATGGGGTCGCGAAAAAAACACAGGGCCGGCGAGCATAAAAAAACCCCGCCGGAGCGGGGTTGTTCGGGCGCCAGGCCGGATTACTGCTGCTGGCTGCCGCGGGTACCGACGACTTCGATTTCGACGCGACGGTTCTTGGCGCGGCCGGCGGCGGTCTTGTTGTCGGCGACCGGCTGTTTCTCGCCCTTGCCTTCGGTGTAGACGCGCTTGGCTTCCACGCCCTTGCTCTGCAGATAAGCCTTGACGGCTTCGGCGCGGCGCACGGACAGCTTCTGGTTGTATTCGTCGGTGCCGACCGAGTCCGTGTGGCCGACGGCGATGATGACTTCCAGGTTGATGTCCTTCAGCTTGCCGACCAGGTCGTCCAGCGATGCCTTGCCGGCAGGCTTCAGCACGGCCTTGTCGAAGTCGAAGAAGGCGTCAGCCGAGTAGCTCACCTTTTCCGAGGTCGGGACCGGGGCTGCTGCCGGGGCCGGAGCCGGGGCAGGTGCCGGGGCGGCGGCCGGCGCCGGAGGCGGCGGTGCGACGCACTTGCCGTTTTCCAGATGCTCGGGTTCCACGCACAGCGGTGCGTCGCAGCCGGGGACCGCGTCGGCCGGGGTCCAGTAGCCGGTGCGCCAGCACAGGCCGAAAGGATCGCGGGCGATAACGCCACGGGCATCCTGCACGTAAGCGCTGTACGGCGTGCGAGCGTGAATATCGGTGGTCAGCGGCGCATACGGCGGTGCGCTTTGCGCGGATGCACTGCCCGCCATCGCGGCCGTGGCTGCGAATACGAGGGTTGCCAATTTATTCATATTTCTTCTTCCTTTCGGTAAAATCTTCTAGCAGCGAAACTGCTCAGAGGCAATAAGACGTGAGCATAATATTAACACTCGAAACAGCACGTCGGTTCCGCATTGTGAAACAAGCAATTAACGTCTCGGCCATTTTGCCACATACGCCACATCCGCACGATCAGGCGTCGACCAATTGCCGTGCATGGTATTTGTCGCGTTGTTTCTGCACAACAAGGTGTCGGAAAGCGCATGCAAGCTTGACGAACGTTTATGACAGGAATGTGTCAAGGCGTTAATTGTGCCAATTTGCCATCGCCGTCGGTTGCCCCCGAATTGCGTTGCTGACAGGTCGGCCGTGGTAAAATCATGGGCTTGGAATTCAACAAATCAGCCTGAAGGCGCCGACCCGCACAATGGATCAATTCGCAAAAGAAACAGTTCCAATTTCCCTGGAAGAAGAGATGCGCAAGAGCTACCTCGATTACGCCATGAGCGTGATCGTGGGCCGCGCTCTGCCGGACGTGCGCGACGGTTTGAAACCCGTGCACCGCCGCGTGCTGTACGCGATGCACGAGATGAACAACGTCTGGAACCGTCCCTACCTCAAGTGCGCGCGCGTGGTCGGCGACACGATGGGTAAGTATCACCCGCACGGCGATGCGTCGATCTACGACACCCTGGTCCGCATGGCCCAGGATTTCTCGCTGCGCTACACGCTCGTGGACGGGCAGGGCAACTTCGGTTCGATCGACGGCGATTCCGCCGCGGCGATGCGTTACACCGAGTGCCGCCTGGACAAGATCTCGAACGAGCTGCTGGCCGATATCGACAAGGACACGGTCGACTTCCAGCCGAACTATGACGGCAAGGAAAAAGAACCGACCGTCCTGCCGACGCGCATCCCGAACCTGCTGATCAACGGCTCGTCCGGCATCGCGGTCGGCATGGCGACGAACATCCCGCCGCACAACCTGTCGGAAGTGATCAGCGGCGCGCTGCACGTGCTCCGGAATCCGGATTGCACGATCGACGAGCTGATCGAGCTGATCCCGGCGCCGGACTTCCCGACGGCCGGCATCATCTACGGCGTCTCCGGCGTGCGCGACGGCTATCGCACGGGCCGCGGCCGCGTCGTGATGCGCGCCAAGACGCACTTCGAGGAATACGGCAAGGACGGCGGCCGCATCGCGATCATCGTCGACGAGCTGCCGTACCAGGTCAACAAGAAATCGCTGCTGGAGCGCATCGCCGAAAACGTGCGCGACAAGAAGCTGGAAGGCATTTCCGACATCCGCGACGAGTCCGACAAATCGGGCATGCGCGTCGTGATCGAGCTGAAGCGCGGCGAAGTGCCGGAAGTCGTGCTGAACAACCTGTACAAGCAGACCCAGCTGCAAGACACGTTCGGCATGAACATGGTGGCCCTCGTCAACGGCCAGCCGAAGCTGCTGAACCTCAAGCAGATGCTGGAGTGCTTCCTGTCGCACCGCCGCGAAGTGGTCACGCGCCGCACCGTGTTCGAACTGCGCAAGGCGCGCGAACGCGGCCACATGCTGGAAGGCCTGGCCGTCGCGCTGGCGAACATCGACGATTTCATCGCGATCATCAAGGCCGCGCCCACGCCGCCGGTCGCGAAGACGGAACTGATGGCGCGCGCCTGGGATTCGTCCCTCGTGCGCGAGATGCTGAACCGCACCGAACTGGGCGCCTCCGGCGGCATCGAGGCATTCCGTCCGGAGCACCTGCCGAAGCACTACGGCATGCAGACCGACGGCCTGTACAAGCTGTCGGACGAGCAGGCCCAGGAAATCCTGCAGATGCGCCTGCAGCGCCTCACCGGCCTGGAGCAGGACAAGATCATCAACGAGTACCGCGACGTGATGCTGCACATCGCCGACCTGCTCGACATCCTGGCCCGCCCGGAGCGCGTCACGCAGATCATCACGGACGAAATGCTGCACGTGAAGTCCGAATACGCCGACAACGGCAAGGACACGCGCCGCTCCGCGATCGAGCACAACGCGTCCGACCTGGAAACGGAAGACCTGATCACGCCGCAGGACATGGTCGTCACGCTGTCGCACACAGGTTATATGAAGTCGCAGCCGATTTCCGAATACCGCGCGCAGAAGCGCGGCGGCCGCGGCAAGCAGGCGATGGCGACGAAGGACGAGGACTGGATCGACCAGCTGTTCATCGCCAACACGCACGACTACATGCTGTGCTTCAGCAACCGCGGCCGGATGTACTGGCTGAAGGTGTGGGAAGTGCCGCAGGGTTCGCGCAACTCGCGGGGCAAGCCGATCGTCAACATGTTCCCGCTGCAGGACGGCGAGAAGATCACGGTGATCCTGCCGCTGTCGGGCGAGAACTCGACGTTCCCCGAAGACCACTATGTGTTCATGTCGACGAGCCTCGGCACGGTCAAGAAGACGCCGCTGCGCGACTTTTCCAACCCGCGCAAGGCCGGCATCATCGCCGTCGACCTGGACGAAGGCGACTTCCTGATCGGCGCCGCCCTCACGGACGGCAAGCACGACGTGATGCTGTTCTCGGACGCCGGCAAGGCCGTGCGCTTCGACGAGAACGATGTGCGTCCGATGGGCCGCACGGCGCGCGGCGTGCGCGGCATGAACCTGGAAGAGGGCCAGAACGTGATCGCGCTGCTGGTCGCCGAGAACGAGCGGCAGTCGGTGCTGACCGCGACCGAGAACGGCTTCGGCAAGCGTACCCCGATCACCGAGTACACCCGCCACGGCCGCGGCACGAAGGGCATGATCGCGATCCAGACGTCGGAGCGCAACGGTAAAGTCGTCGCCGCGACGCTGGTCGACGAAACGGACGAGATCATGCTGATCACGACCGGTGGCGTGCTGATCCGCACCCGCGTGGCCGAGATCCGCGAGATGGGCCGCGCCACCCAGGGCGTGACCTTGATCGCGGTGGAGGACGGCACCCGGCTGTCCGGCCTGCAGCGCGTGGTCGAGACGGACCTCGAGGAAACCGAGCTGGAACCGGCACCGGAATAAGCCGGTCCCGCCGCCGACAAGCCGCCGCGCGCCAACGCCGGCGGCTTTTTTATTTCCAAAAACCGGGGTCAGAGCCCTTATTTTGGCTATTTTCCACGATCAACATCGGAACGTTCGCCTTTTCGCAATGTGGCACCGTCCGGCGAAATGGCGGCGGTTGAGGATTTTTTGCAAGTTTCGTGCGAAAATCGAGGAACCCGCATTGCCATGTCGGGCATGCAGGCCCCCGCTCCAGCTCTCATTCAAGGATATTCGTGAATCAATCTCTCGCCGCCACCCAGGTCTATAACTTCTCCGCCGGCCCGGCCGTCCTGCCGAAGGAAGTCCTGCGCCAGGCCGCCGACGAGATGCTGGACTGGCACGGCAGCGGCATGTCCGTGATGGAGATGAGCCACCGCGGCCCCGAATTCATCTCGATCGCGAAGCAGGCCGAAGCCGACCTGCGCGAACTGCTGGCGGTGCCGGCCAACTACAAGGTCCTGTTCATGCAGGGCGGGGGCCTGGGCCAGAACGCCATCACGCCGCTCAACCTGCTGGGCCGCAAGCCGCACGGTGCCGCGTCCGGCCCGGCGACGATCGACTTCGTCCACACGGGTTCGTGGTCGGGCAAGTCGATCAAGGAAGCGCGCCGCTACGCCAACGTGAACGTCGCGGCGTCGGGCGAGGCGAGCCGCTTCACGACCGTGCCGCCGCAGGAGACGTGGACGCTGAGCGCGGACGCAGCCTACCTGCACCTGTGCACCAACGAGACCATCGACGGCGTCGAGATCGGCTACGTGCCGACGGTGCAGGGTGAGACCCCGCTGGTCGTGGACATGTCGTCGCACATCCTGTCGCGCCAGATCGACGTGTCGAAATACGGCGTGATCTTCGCCGGCGCGCAAAAGAACATCGGTCCGGCCGGCCTGACGATCACCATCGTGCGCGAGGACCTGCTCGATCACGCGCTGCCGATCTGCCCCGGCGTGTTCAACTGGCGCGCCGTGGCCGAGGCGGACTCGATGCTGAACACGCCGCCGACGTACGCGATCTATATCGCCGGCCTCGTGTTCGCGCACCTGAAAAAACTGGGCGGCGTGGCCGCGATGGAACGCCGCAACATCGAAAAAGCGCGCCTGCTGTACGCGGCGCTGGACGCCGACGACTTCTACCAGAATCGTGTGGCGCCCGAATATCGCTCGCGCATGAACGTACCGTTCTACCTGCGCGACGAGTCGTTGAACGAACAATTCCTGGCCGGCGCCAAAGCGCGCGGCCTGCTGCAACTGAAGGGCCACAAGTCCGTCGGCGGTATGCGGGCATCGATCTACAACGCGATGCCGATCGAGGGCGTGCAAGCCCTGATCGATTATTTGAACGAGTTCGCGGGCCGGTAATCCGGCGTAGGGTGGGCACCCCCGTGCCCACGCGTAACGTGTGCGTAACGCGAACATCCGCGTGGGCACGGGGTGCCCACCCAACGGAGCAAAAGCGCGAACGGCACATCAAGAGCAGACAATGACAGACAAACTGAAACCCCTGCGCGAACAGATCGATGCGATCGACGCGCAAATCCTCGAACTCCTCTCCCGCCGCGGCAAGGTCGCGCAGGAAGTCGGCCACGTGAAGGCCGAGACGAACGCCCCCGTGTTCCGCCCCGAGCGCGAAGCGCAGGTGCTGCGCGGCGTCGCCGAGCGCAATCCCGGTCCGCTGAAGAACCAGGACGTGCAGACCATCTTCCGCGAGATCATGTCGTCCTGCCGCGCGCTGGAAAAGCGCGTGACGGTCGCCTTCCTCGGTCCCACCGGCACGTTCAGCGAACAGGCCGTGTTCCAGCAGTTCGGCAGCGCCGTGCAAGGCCTGCCGTGCGTGTCGATCGACGAAGTGTTCCGCGCCACCGAGGCCGGCACGGCCGACTACGGCGTCGTCCCGGTCGAGAACTCGTCCGAGGGCGCCATCAACCGCACGCTCGACCTGATGCTCGCGACCACGACCATCATCAGCGGCGAAGTGTCGATCCCCGTGCACCACAGCCTCATGACGAAGACCGGCAGCATGGACGGCGTCAAGGTCGTCTGCGCCCATTCGCAGGCGCTGGCCCAGTGCCAGGTGTGGCTCAACCTGCACCATCCGGACGTCGAACGCCGCGCCGTCGCGTCGAACGCGGAAGCGGCCGTGCTGGCGAGCCAGGACCCGACCATCGCGGCGATCGCCAGCGAGATGGCCGGCGAACAGTACAAGCTGGGCGTCGTGCAGGCGCACATCCAGGACGACCCGCACAACCGCACGCGCTTCCTGATCATCGGCAGCCAGGCCACGGGGCCGTCGGGCCGTGACCGCACGTCGATCGTGCTGGCCGTGCCGAACAAGGCCGGCGCCGTCTACAGCCTGCTCGCGCCGCTGGCCAAGCACGGCGTGTCGATGACGCGCTTCGAATCGCGTCCCGCGCGCATCGGCACTTGGGAGTATTACTTCTACGTCGACGTCGAAGGCCACATCGCCGATGCGGCGGTCGGCCGCGCGCTCGAAGAACTCAAGGACAACGCCGCCTTCTTCAAGGTGCTGGGTTCCTATCCGGTCGGCCTCTGAGCCGGGCATCACAGAATCATTCACAGTTCAGCCAAGAGAGTCCCATGTCGCAATTCGGTCCAGACTACGTCCGCGCCATCGCCCCCTACCAGGCCGGCAAACCCATTTCCGAAGTCGCCCGCGAGTTCGGTCTCGATGAAGCCAACATCGTCAAGCTGGCGTCCAACGAGAATCCGTTCGGCGTGCCCGAATCGGCCAAGGTCGCGATGGCCGCCGCTGCCGCGGAACTCGGCCGCTACCCGGACGCCAACGGCTTCGAACTGAAAGCCGCGCTGGCCAGGCGGTACGACGTGCCGGCCGACTGGATCACGCTCGGCAACGGCTCCAACGACATCCTCGAGATCGCGGCCCACGCCTTCGTGCAGAAGGGCCTGGCAGTCGTCTACGCGCAGTACTCGTTCGCCGTGTACGCGCTGGCCACGCAGGGCGTCGGCGCGCGCGGCATCGTGGTGCCGGCCAAGAACCACGGCCACGACCTCGACGCGATGGCAGCCGCCATCGATGCGGACACCCGTCTCGTCTACATCGCCAACCCGAACAACCCGACCGGCACGTTCATCCCGGCCGCCGGGATCGAAGCGTTCCTGGCCAAGGTGCCGGCCTCCGTCGTCGTCGTGCTGGACGAGGCGTACAACGAATACCTGGAGCCGAAGGACCAGTTCGAATCGACGCAGTGGGTCCGCAACTACCCGAACCTGATCGTCTCGCGCACGTTCTCGAAGGCGTACGGACTCGCCGGCCTGCGCGTCGGTTTCGCCATCGCCCAGCCGGCCGTGACGGACCTGATGAACCGCATCCGCCAGCCGTTCAACGTGAATTCGCTGGCGCAGGCCGCCGCCATCGCCGCGCTGAACGACAAGGCGTTCCTGCAAAAGGGTTTTGAAAACAACCGCGCCGGCTACAGGCAGCTGACCACGGCGTTCGAGGAGCTGGGCCTGGAATACGTGCCGTCGCACGGCAATTTCGTGCTCGTGAAAGTGGGCGACGACGATGGCGCCGGCGCGCGCGTGAACGTGGCGTTGCTGAAGCAGGGCGTGATCGTGCGTCCGGTCGGCGCCTACGGCCTGCCGCAGTGGCTGCGCATCTCGATCGGCCTGCCGGAAGAAAACGCGCGCTTCATCGAGGCGCTGAAGAAGGCCCTCGGTTGATGTTCACGAAAGTCGTCATCGTTGGCGTCGGCCTGATCGGCGGCTCGTTCGCGCTGGGCCTCAAGGCGGCCGGCGCGGCGGGCCACGTGGTCGGTCTCGGGCGCTCCGCGCAGGCGCTCGCACGTGCGCGCGAACTCGGTATCATCGACGAAGCGGCGGCGTCGCCGCAAGACGCGCTGCGCGGCGCCGACCTCGTGCTCATCGCGGCGCCCGTCGCGCAGACGGGGCCGATCCTGGCCTCGTTGCTGCCGTACCTGGAGTCGCAGACGATCGTCACGGACGCGGGCAGCACCAAGTCCGACGTCGTGGCGGCCGCGCGCGCCGCGCTGGGTGACCGGCTCAGGCAGTTCGTGCCGGGCCACCCGATCGCGGGGCGCGAGTCGAACGGGCCGGACGCCGCGATCCCCGACCTGTACCGCGGCAAGAAGACGGTGCTGGCGCCGCTGCCGGAGAACGCGCCGGAAGCGGTGGAACGCGTGGCCGCCGCATGGCGCACGTGCGGCGCCGTCATCCACATGCTCTCGCCGCAGGAACACGACAAGGTGTTCGCCGCCGTCAGCCATCTGCCGCACCTGCTGGCGTATGCGCTCGTCGACGACATCGCGGGCAAGCCGCACGCCGACCTGCTGTTCCAGTACGCGGCCAGCGGCTTCCGCGACTTCACCCGCATTGCCGGCAGCTCGCCGGAAATGTGGCGCGACATCAGCCTCGCGAACCGTGACGCGCTGCTCGGCGAGCTGGATGCCTATCTCGTTCAATTGACACACCTCCGCGCGCGGCTCGCCGCCAATGACGGTGCCGCGCTGGAGGCGACCTACGCCAACGCCCAGCGCGCCCGCCGTGCGTGGATCGAAGCGATCGAAGCCGCGGAACAACCGCCGGCGCCCGATCAGGAATCAGGAAAATGACACAGTCTAAAATCTATCCCCAGCACATCGACCTCGAACCCGTGATGCGCGTGCAGGGCACCGTACGCCTGCCGGGATCGAAGAGCATCTCCAACCGCACGTTGCTGCTGGCCGCGCTGTCCGAAGGGACGACGACCATCCACGACCTGCTCGCGTCGGACGACACGTCCGTCATGCTGGACGCGCTCGCCAGGCTCGGCATCCGGTGGGAGCGGATCGACGACCGCACGCACGTCGTGCACGGCGCCGCGGGCCGCCTGCCCGTGGGCCAGGCCGACCTGTACATGGGGAATGCCGGCACCGCGATCCGTCCGCTGACGGCGGCGCTGGCCGTGATCGGCGGCGACTACACCCTGCACGGCGTCGAGCGCATGCACGAACGCCCGATCGGCGACCTGGTCGACGCGCTGAACGCCGTCGGCGCCAGCATCGAGTACACCGGCAATCCGGGCTATCCGCCGCTGCACATCCGCGCGGGCCGCGTCCAGCCGGACCGCATCGCCGTGCGCGGCAATGTGTCGAGCCAGTTCCTGACGGCCCTCCTGATGGCCGCGCCGCTGATGGCCACCGCGCACCCGGTCACGATCGAGGTCGTGGGCGAGCTGATTTCCAAGCCGTACATCGAGATCACCCTGAACCTGATGCGCCGTTTCGGCGTGACGGTCGGCCAGGACGGCTGGGCGTCGTTCACCGTGCAGCCGGGCCAGAAGTACCAGAGCCCGGGCAGCATCCACGTCGAGGGCGATGCGTCGTCGGCGTCGTACTTCCTGGCCGCGGGCGCCATCGCCGGCGGGCCGGTGCGCGTGGAGGGCGTGGGCCGCGATTCGATCCAGGGCGACGTGCGCTTCGCCGACGCGTTGGCGGCGATGGGCGCGACGATCACGAAGGGCGACAACTGGATCGAGGCGAAGTCGAACGGCGTGCTCAAGGCCATCGACGCGGACTTCAACCACATCCCGGACGCCGCGATGACGATCGCCGTCGCCGCCCTGTACGCGGACGGCACGAGCACGCTGCGCAACATCGCCAGCTGGCGCGTGAAGGAGACGGACCGCCTGGCCGCGATGGCGACGGAACTGCGCAAGGTCGGCGCGACGGTGGAAGAGGGCGAGGACTACCTGCGCGTGACGCCGCCCGAGACGCTGTCGCCGGCGTCGATCGACACCTACGACGATCACCGGATGGCGATGTGCTTCTCGCTGGCGTCGCTCGATGGCGCGGCGCGGCGCGGCAACGCGATGCGCATCAACGATCCGAAGTGCGTGGCGAAGACGTTCCCGGATTACTTCGAAACGTTTTCCGGAATCGCGCAAGACACCTTATCCTGATGGGATAAATCTGGTAACCACACACACGTACATGTCGAACACGAATATTCCCGTCATTACGATTGACGGCCCGACCGCCTCGGGCAAGGGCACGGTGGCCCACAAGGTTGCCGACCGCCTGGGCTTCCACCTGCTGGATTCCGGCGCGCTGTACCGCCTCACCGCGCTGTCCGCGCTGCGCCGCGACACCGACATGCGCGACGAGCACGCGCTCGCCAAGGTGGCCGAGCACCTGAACGTCCGCTTCAACGGCGGCCATATCTATCTGGGCACGGAAGAGGTGAGCAACGCCATCCGGGCCGAGGACGTGGGCAATACCGCGTCGAAGATTGCCGCCCTGCCAGGCGTGCGCCAGGCATTGTACGGTTTGCAACTGAGCTTCCGCGAAACGCCCGGCCTCGTGGCGGACGGGCGCGATATGGGCACCGTGATCTTTCCCGGCGCAAAGCTGAAAGTGTTCTTGACTGCAAGTGTTGAGGCACGTGCGCAACGCCGGTATAAGCAATTGATTGACAAAGGGTTTTCTGCTAATATGGACGATCTGCTGGCGGATTTGCAGGCCCGCGACGCGCGCGACACCCAGCGCGCCGTGGCCCCGCTGGTGCCGGCGGAGGGGGCGCACATCCTCGATACCTCGCAAATGACGGCTGATCAAGCCGTCGAACAGGTACTCGCCTGGTATGCGCATCCCTGAATCAGCAGCAACCAAGCAGCAAGCGCCGCGCGAGCGGCGTGTCGGGTGCCCGGGGCCGGTCGCCTCGGGTGTGGTTCAACTTGACCCAGTTCAGATCGCATATGGCCGATCTGCTGGCTAACATCTCAAAACTTATGGCTACTGCAGCAAATCAAGATACCGGTATGGAAAGCTTCGCAGCACTCTTCGAAGAGTCGCTGGCCCGTCAAGACATGCGTTCGGGCGAAGTCATCTCCGCCGAAGTCGTGCGTCTGGATCACAACTTCGTGATCGTCAACGCCGGCCTGAAGTCGGAAGCTTTCATCCCCATCGAAGAATTCAAGAATGACCAGGGCGAACTGGAAGTCAACGTGGGTGACTTCGTTTCCGTGGCCATCGAATCGCTGGAAAATGGTTTCGGCGATACCATCCTGTCGCGCGACAAGGCCAAGCGCCTGGCATCGTGGCTGGCTCTGGAAAAAGCAATGGAATCGGGCGAGATCGTCACCGGTACCGTGAACGGCAAAGTCAAGGGCGGCCTGACCGTCCTGACCAACGGCATCCGCGCATTCCTGCCGGGTTCGCTGGTCGACACCCGTCCGGTCAAGGACACGACTCCGTTCGAAGGCAAGACCCTGGAATTCAAGGTCATCAAGCTGGACCGCAAGCGTAACAACGTCGTGCTGTCGCGTCGCGCCGTCATCGAAGCATCGATGGGCGAAGAGCGTGCGAAGCTGATGGAAACGCTGAAGGAAGGCACCGTCGTCACCGGCGTCGTCAAGAACATCACCGACTACGGTGCGTTCGTCGACCTGGGCGGCATCGACGGCCTGCTGCACATCACCGACCTGGCATGGCGTCGCGTGCGTCACCCGTCGGAAGTCCTGTCGGTTGGCCAAGAGATCACCGCCAAGGTCCTCAAGTACGATCAGGAAAAGAACCGCGTCTCGCTGGGCGTCAAGCAACTGGGCGACGATCCGTGGACCGGCCTGTCGCGTCGCTACCCGCAAGGCACCCGCCTGTTCGGCAAGGTCACGAACCTGACCGACTACGGTGCGTTCGTGGAAGTCGAGCAGGGCATCGAAGGCCTGGTGCACGTCTCGGAAATGGACTGGACCAACAAGAACGTGGCTCCGAACAAGGTTGTCCAGCTGGGCGACGAAGTCGAAGTCATGGTCCTGGAAATCGACGAAGAGCGCCGCCGTATCTCGCTGGGCATGAAGCAGTGCAAGGCGAATCCGTGGGACGACTTCGGCATGACCCACAAGAAGGGCGACAAGGTCAAGGGTCTGATCAAGTCGATCACCGACTTCGGCGTGTTCATCGGCCTGCCGGGCAACATCGACGGCCTGGTGCACCTGTCCGACCTGTCGTGGACCGAAGCCGGCGAAGAAGCCGTCCGCCGCTTCAAGAAGGGCGACGAGCTGGAAGCCGTCGTTCTGGCGATCGACGTCGAGCGCGAGCGTGTCTCGCTGGGCGTCAAGCAGCTGGAAGGCGACCCGTTCAACAACTTCGCTTCGCTGAACGACAAGGGCACCCTGGTCACCGGCACCGTGAAGTCGGTTGAGCCGAAAGGCGCCGTGATCGCGCTGAACGACGAAGTCGAAGGCTACCTGCGTGCTTCGGAAATCGCCCGCGACCGCGTGGAAGATGCCGGCACCCACCTGAAAGTGGGCGACAAGGTCGAAGCCCTGGTCATCAACATCGACCGCAAGGCACGCAGCATCCAGCTGTCGATCAAGGCCAAGGACAACGCCGAGACCCAGGAAGCCATGCAGAAACTGGCTTCGGACAACAGCGCAGCAACCGGCACCACGTCGCTGGGCGCTCTGCTGAAGGCCAAGTTCGACAACAAAAACTGATCAAAGGTTAATTCCTTTCGGAAGCCAAGCAGATGACCAAGTCCGAGCTGATCAACCGCCTTGCTGAACGCTATTCCCAGCTGGTGGCAAAAGACGCCGAGTTTGCCGTCAAGACCATCCTCGATGCGATGACGGGCGCTCTCGCGAGCGGCCAGCGCATCGAGATCCGCGGTTTCGGCAGCTTTGCACTGAACAGCCGGCCGCCCCGCATCGGCCGCAACCCGAAGTCCGGCGACAAGGTGATGGTGCCCGAAAAACGGGTGCCCCACTTCAAGCCGGGCAAGCAGTTGCGCGAGCGGGTCGACGCGATGGTCGGGCAGCCGATCATCGAAGACTGATTCGTCTGCGTCGAGCCGACAAGACGGCGTCCCACCCGGGGCGCCGTTTTTTTTTGAAAAATGTAACCGCGCATTGCATCGCCGATGCCCGTCGTGCAACCCACGTATAATCACGCCGCGCACACACAACGGCCGGGCTGGCCGTCCTATGAATATCGTTTCAAATATGCGACACTGCGCCTTTGCCGTCTTTCCACTCGGGACCTGCTGATGAAACTCGTCTCCACCATCGTCGGTTGCCTGTTGTTCGTCCTGTTTTTCAGCTTCGCCCTGAAGAACACGCACCAGGTCGACCTGCACTTCTTCCTGAACTACGAGGTGAGGGGGCCGCTGGTGCTGATGCTGCTGGCGTTTTTCATCGCCGGGGCGTTCCTCGGCATCCTGGCCGTGACGCCGACCGTGTTCCGCCACCGCCGCGAAAGCTCGCAGCACAAGCACACGATCCAGGCCCTGCAAAGCGCGGCCGGCACGGCCGCCGGCGCACCGCAGCCGGACAGCGTCGCGCCGCGCGGGGGACAAGGCGCGGCCGACGCGGCCCGACTGAACGTAACAGGACAATCAATAAGAACAACATATGGAATTTGAAATCTGGTGGCTGCTCGGCATCCCCGTCTTTTTTGCCCTCGGCTGGATCGCCGCCCGCGTCGACATCAAGCAGCTCGTCTCCGAATCGCGCAGTCTCCCGCGCGGCTACTTCAAGGGCCTGAATTTCCTTCTCAACGAACAGCCGGACAAGGCGATCGACGCCTTCATCGAGATCGTCAAGCTGGACCCGGAGACGGCCGACATGCACTTCGCGCTCGGTAACCTGTTCCGCCGCCGCGGCGAGACCGAACGCGCGATCCGCGTCCACCAGAACCTGTTGTCGCGTCCCGACCTGCCGCTCGAGCAGCAGGTGCATGCGCAGTACGAACTCGGGATGGACTACCTGAAGGCGGGCCTGCTGGACCGCGCCGAGGAAACGTTCAACCTGCTCGTCGACACGCAGTACGGCGTGCAGGCCCGGCGCGCGCTGCTGGAAATCTTCCAGCGCGAGAAGGAATGGCGGCGCGCGATCGCCGCCGCCGAGGGCCTGATGGAATCGGGCGCCGGCGCCCACCACAAGGAAATCGCGCAGTTCTATTGCGAGCTGGCGCAGGACGCCCTCGTGCACATGCAGTCCGACGAAGCGAAGGCGCTGCTGGACAAGGCCCTGCAGGCCGACCGCAAGAGCGTGCGCGCGACGATGCTGTGCGGCGATGCGCTCAAGGCCGAAGGCGACATCGAGGGCGCGTTGAAGACGTGGCGCCGCGTGGAGCAGCAAAGCGTGCCGCACGCGGCCCTCGTCGCCACGCGCCTGATGGATGGTTACCGCGCCGTCGGCCGCCCGCAGGAGGGCGTCAACCTGCTGCGCTCCTATCTCGAAGAAGCGTCGTCGATTGATCTGATCGAGGTGGTCTTCAAGGCCGTCATTGAACTCAACGGCGTGGACGCTGCCAAACAACTGGTGGTGGAAGAGCTGCGCCGCAATCCGACCCTGCTCGGTCTCGACAAGCTGCTGGAAGCGCGCCTGATGGATGCGCCGGCGAACGTCTGGGAAGAGCTGTCGATGGTGAAGAACCTGGTGCACGGGTACACGCAGAAGCTGGCGCGCTACCAGTGCAGCCACTGTGGTTTCAAGGCGCGCCAGTACTACTGGCAATGCCCGGGGTGCAGCAAGTGGGGAACCTATCCGCCGCGCCGCACCGAAGAACTGAATGTGATGAACTAAGCTAAAGCAAACCATGAAGATTACGATTATCGGCACCGGCTACGTCGGCCTCGTCACCGGCGCCTGCCTGGCGGAACTCGGCAACGACGTCTTTTGCCTCGACGTCGACCAACGCAAGATCGACCTGCTGAACAACGGCGGCATTCCCATCCACGAACCGGGCCTGGAGGAAGTCGTCGCGCGCAACCGCGCCAGCGGCCGCCTGCAGTTCTCGACGGACGTCGCGGCCAGCGTCGCGCACGGCCAGCTGCAGTTCATCGCCGTCGGCACGCCGCCGGACGAAGACGGCTCCGCCGACCTGCAGTACGTGCTGGCGGCCGCCCGCAACATCGGCCGCCACATGGACGGCTACAAGGTCATCGTCGACAAGTCCACGGTGCCCGTCGGCACTGCCGACCGCGTCGCCGCCGCGCTGCGCGAAGAGCTGCGCACGCGCGGCCAGGAGAACATGGAATTCGCCGTCGTCTCGAACCCGGAATTCCTCAAAGAGGGCGCCGCCGTCGAAGACTTCATGCGTCCGGACCGCATCGTCATCGGCCACGACGACAGCCCCGCGGGCCACCGCGCGCGCGACCTCATGAAGCTCCTGTACGCGCCGTTCAACCGCAACCACGAGCGCGTCTACTGGATGGACGTGCGCTCGGCCGAGTTCACGAAATACGCCGCCAACGCGATGCTCGCCACCCGTATCTCGTTCATGAACGAACTGGCGAACCTGGCCGACCAGGTGGGCGCCGACATCGAGGCGGTCCGCCACGGCATCGGTTCCGACCCGCGCATCGGCCACAGCTTCCTGTACGCCGGCGCCGGCTACGGCGGCTCGTGCTTCCCGAAAGACGTGCAGGCGCTGGAGCGCACGGCGCGCCAGTACGACCAGGAACTGCTGATCCTGCGTGCCGTCGAAGCCGTCAACGACCGCCAGAAGCAGGTGCTGGGCCGCAAGGTCGTGCAGCGCTTCGGCGCGGACCTGACGGGCATGCGCTTCGCCGTGTGGGGCCTCGCATTCAAGCCGAACACGGACGACATGCGCGAGGCGCCGTCGCGCGTGCTGCTGCAGGAGCTGATCGAGCGCGGCGCCACCGTCGCCGTGTACGACCCGGTCGCGATGGACGAAGCGCGCCGCGTGCTGGCCATGGATCTCGGCGAGGAGAAACTCGCCCGCATCGACTTCACCCAGGCCCCGATGGACGCGCTGACCGGGGCCGAGGCGCTGGTCATCGTCACCGAGTGGAAGGCGTTCCGCAGCCCGGACTTCGAGCAGATCAAGGCGCGCCTGAAGCACCCCGTGATCATCGACGGCCGCAACCTGTTCGAGCCGCCGCTGATGACGGGCCTCGGCATCGAATACCACGGCATCGGCCGCTCGGTCCTGACGGGCAAGTGAGGCGCGCATGACCAGCACCATCGCCAGCCGCCTGCTGCCCACGGACAGCTACCGCCAGGCCGAAGCGCCGCAGCTGGAGCGCGTGCGCCTGCTCGTCGTGGGCGACGTCATGCTCGACCGCTACTGGTTCGGCGACGTCTCGCGCATCTCGCCGGAAGCGCCGGTGCCGGTCGTGCGCATCGAGCGTCGCGAGGAGCGCCTGGGCGGCGCCGCCAACGTGGCGCGCAACGCGGCGGCCCTCGGCACGCATTGCGGGCTGCTGGGCGTCGTCGGCGCCGACGAGGCGGGCGACCACGTCGAACGCATCCTGCGCGAATCGAGCATCCACAGCTACCTGAAGCGCGACGAGGCGATTTCCACCATCATCAAGCTGCGCGTCATCGGGCGCCAGCAGCAGATGGTCCGCATCGACTTCGAGGACGCGCCCACGGAAACCACGCTGCGCGACAAGCTCACGCAGTTCAAGGCGCTGCTGCCGGACTACGACGTGATCGTCCTGTCCGACTACAACAAGGGGAGCCTCGTCAACGTGGCCGAGATGATCCGCGCCGCGCGCGCGGCCGGCAAGACCGTCATGGTCGATCCCAAGGGCGACGATTTCACGCCCTACGCGGGCGCCACGATGCTCACGCCGAACAAGTCGGAACTCAAGCGCATCGTCGGCACCTGGAAGACGGAAGAGCAGCTGACGGAAAAGGCGCAGATGCTGCGCACGGACCTCGGCCTGGAAGCGCTGCTGCTGACCCGGTCGGAAGAGGGCATGAGCCTGTACACGGCCGGCGAGGTCCTGCACGTGCACGCGGACGCGCGCGAAGTGTTCGACGTCTCCGGCGCCGGCGACACCGTCATCGCGACGATGGCCGCCATGCTGGGCGCGGGCGTGCCGCTGCCGGAAGCGCTGGCGACGGCGAACCGGGCGGGCGGCATCGTGGTCGGCAAGCTGGGTACGGCGACCGTCACCCGCGACGAGTTGTTCGCGCAGCGCCGCAAGGACGACGGGCACGTCTGATTGTGCGCCCGCAAGCCGCGCCGTCAACCCATCGTCCTGTCCATCCGTTATGGCAACAGGCGGCCATTCCCGGCAGCCATCCGACGATAATGGAGAAAACGAGATGATCAAGAAGCTGATGCTTGCAGTCGCCACGCTGGTGGCGTCGATGGGCTTTGCGTTCGCCCAGGTGGACGTCAACAAGGCCGATGCCGCCGCGCTGGATTCGGTCAAGGGCGTCGGTCCGGCCATGTCGAAGGCAATCATCGACGCACGCACCAAGGGCGGCGACTTCAAGGACTGGAGCGATTTCCAGAAGCGCGTGAAGGGCGTCGCCGACAAGCGCGCGGCCCAGCTGTCGAAGGCCGGCCTGCAAGTCAACGGCCAGTCGAAGGAAGGCGCACCGATGGCGGCCGCGTCCGCCGAGAAGGCCGCGCCGGCCGAGAAGGCCGCCAAACCGGCCAAGAGCAGCGCCAAGCCGGCCGACATGAAGGCCGGCAAATCGGCCACCTGACGGTCCGCACCCCGCATGAGAACCCCGCCGCGCGCGGGGTTTTTGTTTTGTACAAAAGTATTTTGCGGCCGGACCCGGCCCCGGCCCGTACGCGCCACTCGAACTCGGATTAGAATGACGCTTTCGCGTTCGCAAAGAGTAGGCAATGGCATACAAGACCATCGAAGACACGATCGGCAATACCCCGCTGGTGCAGCTGGTGCGCATCCCCGGGCCGGAAGCGGCGGCCCGCAACAACGTTATCCTCGGCAAGCTCGAAGGCAACAACCCGGCCGGTTCCGTCAAGGACCGCGCCGCGATGTCGATGCTGCGCGGGGCCGAGGCGCGCGGCCAGATCAAGCCCGGCGACACCTTGATCGAAGCGACGAGCGGCAACACGGGCATCGCGCTGTCGATGGCGGCGGCGATCCGCGGCTACAAGATGGTGCTGGTCATGCCGGACAACCTGTCGGTGGAGCGCCGCCAGAGCATGGCCGCGTATGGCGCCCGGATCATCCTGACGCCCAGGACGGGCGGCATGGAATACGCGCGCGACCTGGCCGAGCAGATGCAGAAGGACGGGCAGGGCATCATCCTCGACCAGTTCGGCAACCAGGACAATCCGCGCGCCCACTACGAGACGACGGGGCCGGAAATCTGGCGCGATACGGACGGCCGCATCACCCACTTCGTCAGTGCGATGGGCACCACCGGCACGATCATGGGCGTGTCGCGCTACCTGAAGGAACAGAACGAGGCGGTCCGCATCGTCGGCGCCCAGCCGGAAGAAGGATCGTCGATCCCGGGCATCCGCAAATGGCCGGAAGCGTACATGCCGAAGATCTTCGACAAGTCGCGCATCGACCAGGTCGAGAGCGTGACGCAGGCCGCGGCGGAACAGATGGCGCGCCGGCTGGCGGCCGAAGAGGGTATTTTCTGCGGTATTTCCGCGGCCGGCGCCTGCGAAATCGCCTTGCGGATCGCGCAGACGGTCGAGAATGCGACGATCGTATTCATCGTCTGCGACCGCGGTGATCGTTATTTGTCGACGGGTGTGTTTCCCGCCTGATCGTCATTGTGCCCGGCGCGGGTTCTCGGCGCTGGGTCTCCCCATCCCACTACGATGTGGGGCAGTCATTCCTGCTCCGGTGCGGCGGCATCAAGGGCCGCCGTCCGGTCTGGCGTCCTTCATTATTGATCGAGGCCGCTGCCGCTGGCGTCCTTGTCTTTCGGCTTGAACTGCTTGTCGCTGATGCGGAACTTGGCGCGGCGGTCGCCCATCAGGTAACGCAGGTCGCGGATCGACAGGTCGGAAACTTCGTGCATGCGGATCAGCAGCGAAGCGCCGACCGGCAGGCGGTGGTGGCGGATCTTCGAGATCACCGGCGGCGCGACTTCCAGCGCGCGCGACAGGGCGGCGTCGTTCTTCAGGCGCAGGTTCTCGATCAGGGTGTCGAGCAGGCGATTCGGGTTGTATTGCAGCAGTTCGTCGTTTTCCGAATCGCTGTTCATATCGATACCGACTTGGTTCGTCATGATGTCACTATTCCTATGAGGGGTTTGTCAGAGCTCACGGCAAACTTCCAGGTCCTTGAGGATGTGAAAGTTTCTACTAAATTATACAACTAATTTCAAATTTAGTACTCAAGAGCAATAAAAATCAGTGGCTTTTGTTGAGTTCGTTGTCACATCGCAACAATAGCCGCAATGCAATTCTCTCACAAACTCACCATGGGAGATAATTGTTTTTTATTTAAAATTAAGTGTAAAGCAATTATCGATGCGCCGCCGCACGTTTCGGAATTGAATGGTGGAATGACAACTTGAGAGGGGGTATCGGGAAAGACCCACAGTTTCCTAGGAGAACTGTCTAGCGGAAATGTGGGTACTCCCCGGGGGTATAACGTTGTCACGACTGCATTAACTCAGCAGTATTTATGACAAGTCTGTTACAAATTGATACAAAGTTGTTGGTTCGGAGCAGCTAAATGCCGCGTGCGAGCCGCACCGCACGGCCCAACTCCACCACCGACATGGCATAAAAATAACTACGGTTATATTTCGTAATAGCAAAAAAATTAGCGTTTGCGACCCAATACTCCGTCGGGTCCGCGCCGTTCTGCAGGTCGACGAGGCCATACAACCGGCCGCCCGGCAGGGCCGTGTGGGTCGCGACGCCGGCGCCGTCGAGCTCCGCCGGCTGGTAGCGGGCGTCCAGGCCGCCCAGCAGCGGCTGCCAGGCGAGGCTGGGCGCCACGTCGGCAGGGAAGACGGCCGGCCCCGTGTTGTCGCGATCCCAGCCGTGCTGGACGAGGAAGTTGGCCACGCTGCCGATCGCATCCGCCGCGGAGCCGCGCAGATCGACGATGCCGTCGCCGTCAAAGTCCACGCCATACTTGAGGATATTGCCCGGCATGAATTGCGGCATGCCGACGGCGCCCGCAAACGAGCCCAGCAGCGAGAACGGGTCAATGTTTTCCTTGCGCGCCAGCAGCAGCGTCTTCTCCAGCTCGCTGCGGAAGAACGCCATGCGGTCGAGCCGGTTCGGCGCTTCGGGATAGGCGAAGGCGAGGGTGGTCAGCACGTCCACGACGCGGAACCGCCCGGTGTCGCGGCCATAAATCGTTTCCACGCCGAGGATGCCGACGAGGATCTCGGCCGGCACGCCGTACGTCGCCGCCGCGCGCGCGAGGGTGTCTTCGTTCTCGGCCCAGAAGCGCACGCCGGCATTGATGCGGATCGGCTCGATGAAGCGGTCGCTGTACGCGCGCCAGTTCTTGGGCTTGCCCGGCGGCGCCGGTTTCACGAGCTGGACGGCGGAATCGATGAAGCGCGCCTGCTTGACCACGTCGTCGATCTGGGCGCGCTCGAAGCCGTTGCGGGCCACCATATCGTCCTCGAAGTCCTGCACGGCCTGCCATTCGCCGAAGTTGACGGGTTCGCCGTCGTAGTCGATGGCGGGGCGGGCGGGCGCGGCGGCTTTCGCCGTCTTCGCATGCTTGCCGGACTTTTTCGCGGCCTTGGCGGACTTGGCCTTGGCGGCATGGGAATGATGGAGCGAGGATGCGGCGACCGCATCCGCCGTCGCACCGGCGCCGACGGCCAGGGCAAGCAGCAGTGGAACGAAGGATTTCATCGAACTCGGGACAGCAAATCTCTCAGGATGGGGACGAGGCCGGTGCCGGTGGCCTGCGATCCGTAGCGGTAAGCGCTGTAGCGGCGCAGGAATTCCGTCGCCGCCGCGCCGGGCTCAGGGGGCAAACCGGCATCGGCAACACGCCGGGCGTATGCGGTCGGCCCTTCGTCCGGCGCACGCGGCAGGCCGAGCTGGCCGAGGCGCTGGCACAGGACCGAGTATAGCGCATCGACGGGGTCGGCTTTCCGTCGCTGCGAGAATTTTCTTACCAGGAACAACATGGCGCAGAGCATGCCGATCAGCGCCAGGCTTTGCCAATGGGACAATCCTTCTTGCAAGCGTTGCACGACGTGCTGCTGGCGCTGCGGCGTATAGTTCAGCACCCACTGGTTCCAGCCGTTGTTGACGGCGCCGATCGCGTAGCGCAGGCGCCCGAGCAGCGAATCCGGATCGGGCTGCAGCAGCCGGCCCAGGCCTTCGAGGCCGAACGGCGCCGGGGCCGGCAGCGCGCTTGCCAGGCTGTGCTGCACGCGCTCGGGCGCCACGGCGGCCGTCGGGTCGACGCGCACCCAGCCCCGCCGCGGCAGCCAGACCTCGGCCCAGGCATGCGCGTCGGACTGGCGTACGGTGAGGTAGCCGTCGATGGGATTCATCTCGCCGCCCTGGTAGCCCGTGACGACGCGCGCCGGCACGCCGGCCGCCCGCATCAGGAACACGAAGGCGCCCGCGTAATGCTCGCAAAAGCCGGCGCGCGTGCCGTACAGGAAGTCGTCGACGGCGTCCCGTCCGGGCAGCAGCGGCGGCTGCAAGGTGTAGACGAAGCCGCCTTGCGCGAATTCGCGCAGCACGGCCGCCACGCGCCGCGCCGGATCGGGCTCGCTTGCGAGCGCCTGCCCCTCGGCGCGCGCCCGCGGATTGGTCCCGTAAGGCAGCGTCAGCCATTGCCCGTCGAGGGGCGACGCCTCCGGCTGCAGCCGGTATTGCACGAACGAGACGAGGTCGTAGCGCACGCGTTCGGCGATCGGGTCGAGCGACTGGAATTCCAGTGCGCCGGACAGCGCCACGCCGTGGCCCGGCACGTCGGGCAGCGCACGCGGCATCTCGAGCGCGAACAGCCAGCGCGTGTTCGACGGTTCCAGCGTGACCTCGTAACCCACCGGCTTGCCGCCGACGGACAGCGACAGCGGCTGCGGACGCACGAACCGCGACGGCCGCACGCGGGTCCACGTGCGGCCGTCGTAGTTGCCCAGCACGGGACCGCGCCAGTACAGCTGCGGTTGCGGCGGCACGGGGCCGTCGAACTTCACGCGGAACGCGACGTCCTCCGACTGGGCCAGGTTCGACATCTGGCCCGGCGCCATCGTGTCCGACAGGCCGGTGCGGGCCGCGTGCGAGTCGTCCGGCATGCCCCACAGCGGGCCTTCGATGCGCGGAAACAGGAAGAACGCGGCGCCTGCCAGCGGCAGCGCCAGGCCGAGTACTTTCGCGCCCATCCACAGGCGCGTGCGCAGCGGCGGGACGGCGCCCGTCAGCTGGAACGACAGCTGGGTCGCGAGCAGCGCGACGATCGACGCCAGCATCAGCAGCGCCGTCGGGATCGTCTGCGAATAAAAGAAATTGGTGAGGACGAGGAAGTAGCACAGGAACACGACGACGAACAGGTCGCGCCGCGCATGCATCTCGAGCATCTTGAAGGCGACGAGGAGCACCAGCATGGCGACCCCGGCATCGCGCCCCAGCAAGGTGTGATAACTGTGCAGCACGCCGAACATCGCGGCCGCCGCGATCGGCACGAGGACGACGTTCGACGGCATGCGCCGGCCCAGCAGCGTGACGCCGGCGCGCCAGGCCAGGGTGGCGCCGCACAGCAGGCTCACCCAGAGCGGCAGGTGGGCCGCGTGCGGCATCAGCACGAGCAGGCTGCTGGCGATCAGCAGCAGGGTGTCTTGCTTGTCGCGCGACAGGGGCACCCTCACGCCGGCTCTCCCGGCAAGCCGTACAGCGCCAGCGCGCGCAGGCAGGCCGCCTGGTGCGCCGTGCCGAGGGCCGCGTCGTAGCGGATGCGGCCGAGGTGGAAGGCGTAGGGCAGGGCGCGCTGCTCCGCTTCCAGCACCCAGCGGGCCATGCGCGCGAGGCGCAGTTCCTCGTCGAGCCGGGCCGGCAGCGCGTCGAAGTCGAGCACGAGCTCGTCGACCGTGCCGCCCTCGAAGTGCTTGGTGACGAGCTGGCCGCCCAGTTCCGGGTCGAGCCGGGCGATCTGGCGCCAGGCGAGATGGCGCAGCGGATCGCCCGGCTGGTAGCTGCGCACGCCGCCGAAATCGTCGTTGCCCGCGCTGCCGATGCCGTCCGGACTGGGACGGCCCTGCATCGGCAGCGGCGGCGCGTCCTGCTCGGGGAAGGGATAGACGAGCGCGCGGCTGTCCGGCTGCCACCAGCTCCAGGCGCGGAACAGGCCGAGCGGGAAGCGCGTGGACAGGCGCACGCGCGGCGGGCGCATCCACCCGCGGGCGCGCGTCGGCGTGCGCAGCACCAGCGTGGCGCTGCCGCCGGCCGTGCCGTCTCCCGTTCCCACGTCGACGGCCTGGCGCGGTTCGGGCACGTCCTCGAAATCGATCCAGACGGCGTAGCGGGCCAGCCGCGTGGGATTTTCGACGCGCAGTTCGAACGGCGCATCCTCGCCGGCGAACACGTCGGGCGCGCGGCCGGGGCTGAGCACGAGGCCGGCCAGGTTGCGCGTCGTCTGCACCATGTCGACGAGGGCGCAGGCGGCGGCGACGAACGTCAGGCCGAAGCCGAGGCCGAGGTTGTAGTTGATGGAGCCGATCAGCAGCACGAGCAGCAGCGCGCAGAAGCCGAGGCCGGCGCGCGTGGGCAGGATGTAGACGCGCCGCTGGCTCAGCAGCACGCTGCCCGCATCGCGCGCCGTCGCCCGCGAACGCCACAGGGCGCGCTTGCGCTCGAGCCATCCGCCGGGTCGCGCCATCGCAGGATCGGCAATCCCGGCCATCAGACCGGGACCGACTTCTGCAGCTGCAGCACGAGGTCGCGGCTGGCCATCGCGACGCCCTGCGCCGAACGCAACGGCCGCAGGCGGTGCGCGCAGACGGGCACGAGCAGGGCCTGCACGTCTTCCGGAATCACGTGGTCGCGGCCTTCCAGCGCGGCCCACGCGCGCGCCGCCTGCAGCAGGGCCAGCGTGGCGCGCGGGGACAGGCCCTCCGCGAACAGCTTGCCCGAGCGCGATGCCTGCGCGAGGGCCTGCAGGTAGTCGATGAGGGCGCCCGACGCGTGGATCGCGCGCAGCGAGCGCTGGGCATCCATCAGTTCCTCCGGCCGCATCACGGGTTCGATCGTCTTGAGCATCGCGCGCCGGTCTTCGCCCATCAGCAGGGCGCGCTCGGCGGCGGCGTCCGGATAACCGAGCGACAGGCACATCAAAAAGCGGTCGAGCTGGGATTCCGGCAGGGGGAAGGTGCCGACCTGGTGCGCCGGGTTCTGCGTCGCGATGACGAAGAACGGTTCCGGCAGTGCGCGGGTGACGCCGTCGGCCGTGACCTGCCGCTCTTCCATCGCTTCCAGCAGGCCCGATTGGGTCTTCGGCGTGGCGCGGTTGATCTCGTCCGCGAGCAGCACCTGGGTGAAGATCGGGCCCGGGTGGAACACGAAGCCGTTCTTTTCGCGCTCGTAGACGGAGATGCCCGCCACGTCGGCCGGCAGCAGGTCGCTCGTGAACTGGACCCGGTTGAACCTGAGGCCCAGCGACAGCGCGAGCGCGTGGGCGAGGGTGGTCTTGCCGACGCCGGGCACGTCGTCGATGAGCAGGTGGCCGCCGGCCAGCAGGCAGGTCAGCGCGAGGCGGACTTGCTGGTCCTTGCCGACCACGATCTGGCTGACCTGGCGCGCGCTCGCGTGCAATTTGTTGAACATGGATGGTTTCCGGTCGTCGTTCAGGGGCGGCGGTGCGCGCGGGCGTGGTAGATTAGCGTTGTTAGCAACAAGATATGCCTGCGTCATTTGCCTGTCCCGTCGATTCTATGCGAGAACGGGAGGGCTTGCGGTACGGATGAGCAGCACGCGCACACACGAACCATGAGTACAGCCATCTACAGCCACCCGGACTGTTCCCTGCACGAGATGGGCAGCTGGCATCCCGAAACGCCCGAGCGCCTGCGCGCCATCGAGGACCAGCTGATCCTCGCGCGCCTGGACGGCCTCGTCGAGCACGTGAGCGCGCCGCTGGCCGACGAGGCCGACATCCTGCGCAACCACACGCAGGGCGCCCTCGACCTCGTGCGCGGCAACCTTCCCGCGGTGCCCGGCGAGCACTATCCGCTCGACGGCGACACCCTGTTGTGCAAGGACAGTTACCGCGCCGCCCTGCGCGCCGCCGGGGCCGCGGTGGCCGCCACGGATGCCGTCATCGCCGGCACCGTCGACAACGCCTTCTGCGCCATCCGCCCGCCCGGCCACCATGCGCGCCCGGGCGAGCCGATGGGCTTCTGCCTGTTCAACAACGTCGCCATCGCCGTGCGCCGCGCGCTCGACGTGCACGGCCTGGAGCGCGTCGCCATCATCGATTTCGACGTCCACCACGGCAACGGCACGGCGGAATCGTTCCGCGCCGACCCGCGGGTGCTGATGGCCAGCTTCTTCCAGCATCCGTTCTATCCGTACACCGACCCCGAACCTATCACCGCTACGAGTATCAATGTGCCGGTCGCGGCGTACACTGGTGGCGACGCCGTGCGCAAGCTCGTCGCCGAACAGTGGCTGCCCGCGCTGCACGCGTTCCGCCCGCAGATGCTCTTCATCTCGGCCGGCTTCGACGCCCACAAGGAAGACGATATGGGCGGCATGGCGCTGGTCGAGGCGGACTACGCGTGGATCACGCACCAGGTCGCCGACATCGCGCGCCGGTACGCGGGCGGGCGCATCGTCAGCTGCCTCGAAGGCGGCTATGCATTGTCGGCGCTGGGACGCAGTGTCGTGGCCCACATCAAGGCCCTCGCGGAACTCGACTGATTCCGCGAACTCTAACCCTCACAAATATGGATGAGTGGAGGGATGATGAGAACGCTCCGTTGTTTGATGGCACTGTGCCTGCTGGCATTCGCCGGCCTCGCGTCGGCAACCAACTACACCTTGTGGATCAACGGCCGCACGGGCGGCGGCGCGATCGGCAACTACACCGACTTTGCCTACTGGGGCCCGGCCAGCATGGACGCCGGCGTCAACAAGAAAGCCGTCAACTGGGACGGCCGCAGCAGCATCGCATCCCAGAGCGGCCGCATCCGCGACGCGCTCGACTGCTTCTGCACGGGCACCAACTGGTGCTACATCGCCACGCACAGCGCCGGCGACCTGCTCATCGGCTACACGCTCGCGAACTACGGCGGCTCCGCGCGCGTGAAGAAGGACGCCCGGCCGAACGCATCGGGCGTGTGCGGCAATGCGGGCGGTTCGTCGCAGACCGGCTGGAACATCAAGTGGATCGCGTCCGCGGCAGGGTCGGGCGGCGGTTCGGAACTGGCGGACATCGGTGCGTGGGTCATGTCGGAACCCCTCGTGCAGGATCTGCGGGTCCGTACGGCGCGCGCCATGTACAACCACAACGCCACCCGCGGCATCTGGTTCTGGATGTATGCGGGCGCCGACGGCGGCGTGACGTCGGTCTTCCTGCCGGGCCAGGACGACGGCGTGCAGGCCTATCACAGCGCGGGCGCCGTCTCGGGCGCGTCGGGCGGCGCGTATTGCAACCCGCACGACTGGTTCTGCCACGAGCTGACCCTGGGATCGGGACCGAACGGGGACGGCCGCGCCAAGTGGGCCAACCACTGGGTCGCCTTCCGCGACGACGGCGAGAACTACAACCACTACACGGCCGGGCACTGGGGCGGCATCGTCGCCGTCATGCGCGCCGCCGTGGCGGCCAACGCCAGGTAGCCGCGCTGCCGGCCCTATGTGGAATCACAGGCCACCAATCTGGCTCGCACGGCAATTGACACACCCATGAACCCTCTCTACAGTCGACTCGGCCGTAAGCCACGGCGACCTCATCAGTTCGGCACCGAACCGGCGTACGGCGACACCATCCAACGACGACGAGAATGGAGGAGAGGAGATGACACTGATGCGCTGGCTGACGGCGCTGTGCCTGCTCGGAATCACGAGTCTGGCATCGGCGACGAACTACACGCTGTGGATCAATGGCCGCACGGGCGGCGGCACGATCGGCGACTACAACAGCTTCACGTACTGGGGCCCGTCTTCCACGGCGGCGGGCGTCAACAAGAAGGCCGTCAACTGGGACGGTTACAACAGCATCGCATCGCAGGGCTACCACATCCGCGATGCCCTCGACTGCTTCTGCACCGGCAGCAACTGGTGCTATATCGCGACCCACAGCGCGGGCGACCTCATGATGGGCTACACGCTCGCGAACTACGGCGGCTCGGCACGCATGAAGAAGAACGCTGCGCCGAACTCGTCGGGCGTGTGCGGCAACAGCGACGGCACGTCGCAGACCGGCTGGAACATCAAGTGGGTCCGCGCCGCGTCCGGCGCGGGCGGCGGCTCCGAATTGGCCGACTACGGATCGTGGGCCGTGTCCGACCCGCTGACGCAAGACCTCAAGACGACGACGGCGCGCGCCATGTACAACCATAACGACACCCGCGGCATCTGGTTCTACATGTACGCCGGCGCCAAGGGCACGGCCTACTCCGGCATCCTGCCCGGCCAGGACGACGAGGCCGTCGCGTACCACAGCTCGGGCGGCGTGTCCGGCAGTTCCGGCGGATCGTACTGCAATCCCAGCGACTGGTTCTGCAACGACCTGACGCTCGGAACAAGCGCGAACGAGGGGGGCAGCGCGAAGTGGAGTTACCACTCCGTGTCGTTCCGCGACGACAGCGAGGCCTATAACCATTACACGAACGGTAATTGGCAAGGCATCGTGTCCGTCGTGCGCAGTGCAATGGTGAACAGTGCCCTCTAGCCGTCACCGTAACGACAAGCCGCCGCGCCGCCCGTCCGCTCCGCCGCGGCCGGGCCTGCGGCGGCTGGCGCTGGGGGCGGCGGCCGTCGCCGTCGTGGCCGTCCTCGTGTGGAGCGCGATGGACCACGACGGCGCCGCGCCCGTGGCCGCGGCCAGCCAGCCCCCCGCGCCGCATGGGCCGCAATTCTTCGGCCGGGTCCAGGCCGAGGGGCTGCCGCTGCCGGACGACCGCGCGAGCCGGCGCCGCCAACTGGTCGACAACGTCCAGCTGGCCGATCACACGTATTGCAGCTATCGCACCTCCACCCAGTATCCGGTCGGCTCGCGTCCGATGAAGGACAATCCCGACCAGAATCGCCCCAACGACCTCGTGGCCTCGATGAACCCGATGCGCCTGGACGGCGGCGGAAGCGAAGGCCGCGTGCAGTTGCAGACCTCGCAGTCGCGGGTCTATATGGCATCCGGCGAATCGGTGGCGTTTTCGCTGCGCGCGGTCGACGCCGACGGCAAGACGCTGCCGCTCGTGATCACGCGCGCCCTCGCGCAGGGCATCACGTATGCGGGCACGCGCCAGACGCCGCAGGTGAGCATTCCCTTCGTCGACGACGGCACGGGCGCCGACCCGGTGCCGAACGACGGCGCCTTCGCCGGCGTGCTGGCGCCCGCGCAGACGGGGCTCGCGTCGTTCAACGGCACCATCCGCACCGAAGTGCGCTACAACGTGGGCGGCAAGAGCGGCGTCGTGCAATTCGACGTCATCTACACGCCCGAACTGCCGGCCGTGTGGGCTGGAGCGCCGCGCGAAGCCGTCGAGGAGGGCTCGCTCGTGTTCCACCTGCCCCTCGAGGTGCGCATGCCGGGCCGCTACATCATCAACGGCCGCGTCGACGACGCCCGCGGCCAGCCCGTCGCGCTCTTGACCTTCAACGACGTGCTCGGCCCCGGTCCGAACGACGTCAGGCTGACGATGTTCGGCAAGCTGCTGCGCGACCAGTCGCCGCCGCTGCCCCTCACGCTGCGCGACGTCGACGGCTACCTGCTCAAGGAAAATACCGACCCCGACCGCGCGCTGGTGCCTCGCCTGCAAGGCAAGGTCTTGACGGGTACGTCGCACTCGCCGAAAAGCTTTTCGGATGCCGAATGGCAGAGCGAGGAACGGTCGCGCTACCTGACCGAATTCGGCAAGGATCTCAAGGAAGCGCGCGCCCGCCTGGCCACGTTCGACCCGACCGTGCCGTTGCCGCCGAGCGAGTGCATACCGGCAACACGATAGCGGGCCTGCGTGCGCCGCACCCGTCAGTACGCGTGGACTAGCGTAAAATAGAGGGTTGCACGCAGATATTGAGAGTTCTACATGTCGATTCAATGGTTCCCGGGCCACATGGCCGCCGCCCGCAAGCAGGCCGCGGAACAGATGGAAAACACCGATGTGGTCATCGAGGTCCTGGACGCCCGCCTGCCGGAGGCGAGCAGCAACCCGATGGTCGAGGAGTTGCGCAAGTTCCGCCAGCGCCCCTGCCTCAAGGTACTGAACAAGACCGACCTGGCGGACCCGGCCGCCACGGCCGCCTGGGCCGCCTGGTACGACGCCCAGGACGGCGTCACCGCTTACCCGATGACGACCAAGAAGCCGTCCGACGTGGCGCGCATTCCGGACCTGTGCAAGATGCTGGCGCCGCATCGGGGCGTGCCGACGAAGCCGCTGCGTATCATGATCATGGGCATCCCGAACGTGGGCAAGTCCACGCTGATGAATGCGCTGCTCAAGAAGCGCGTCGCCAAGGTCGGCGACGAGCCGGCCGTCACGAAGTCCCAGCAAAAGCTTTACCTGGACAAGTTCACGGTGCTCGTCGATACCCCTGGCATGCTGTGGCCCAAGATCGAGATGGAGAGCGACGGCCTGATGCTGGCGGCCAGTCACGCGATCGGCACCAATGCCGTCATCGAGGAAGAGGTCGCGGAATTCCTGGGCAGCCTGCTGCTGCAGCGCTACCCGCAGCTCTTGAGCGCGCGCTACGGCGTCAAGACGGAGGGCATGGACGGCTTCGGCGTCATCGAAGGCGTCGCCCAGCGCCGCGCGTTCCGCGTGCGCGGCGGCGACTACGACTACGAGAAGGCGGCCCACGTGCTGCTGCAGGATTACCGCCAGGGCGCGCTGGGCCGCATCAGCCTGGAAACCCCGCAAACGCGGGCCGAGGCGCTCGAACGCCACCGCGTCGAGATGGAAGAAAAGGCGCGCATCGCGGCCGAGAAGGCGGCGCGCAAGGCGGAAGAGGCGGCGCGGGGGAAGCGCGGTACGTGAAATCCCGTGCCGGTTCGATGCCGGCTCCGCGCGCCGTTCCCTTGTGCGGTTCAGCTTTACATCTGATGCTTACGATTCTTTCCACGCCCGACGCGTGATACACGGCGTTCCGGAAAAAGGCGGCAACGGTCGTCGTTCAGGTGCATCACGGGGCAGCTTGCCGGCCGCCCCGTGCGCGATGCTGTCTACTTTGACGGTCCGAAGTACGGCTTGAACGCCTCCTGCAGTTCCGGCGGGAGCCGGTTGAAGTCGATACGCTGATTCTTGATTTCAGCGCGCAGCCGATCGGGCCCGCCGAATGCCTTTACCGTCCTGGCTGCGAAATCGACCGCCAGCGCTTTAAGCATGGGAATCGGCACGTTGCCGTCGTTGTTGGCATCCGGGTCGTGTACATCGAAGGTCTCGCCCGCATCGTCGCCACCGCACGTGGTGCCCGTCACGGTATATACCGCTCCGTTATCCCAGTATTCATACAGTTTTTGGTCAGGATCCCTGTTCAGCCGTTTGGAATAACCTGTCAGCAGGTAATACGTACTCGCGGCGTCCCTTGCATGCCCAATTATCCACACGCGGCTTGTGGCAAACGCATCTTCGAGCTGGCCGCACGTTACGCGCAGGTCCTCGGGGAAAGGTTCCAGGTTGGTCCGCTCGAGCGGCAAGCGCAGACCCAGTACGGGAACAGTCAGAAAGCGCGGCGGCTTGTCGCTGACCGCTGCGGCGGCCGTCGTGTTGATTGCGCACAACGCGGCCGCGACGATTCTGCTAATAGCGGTAGACGGCATAGGATGGCCTCGGTTTTTGATCCGAGCTGGATGCTGAATTCAAGAGAGCATTGTTATGTCGAGCTGATCTGCAGAGTTTAGCCATGGTCAAACTGCGGCGACTCGAGCGGCAAGCGATGCGCAAGCGTGGATGGTTCGATGTGTTGGGTTCTTCACGAGGCCGCGTCACCAAACCTGAAACTCGACACCGTCAACGCCCCGAAAAAACTCTCCTCGTGATACACGCACGCGGCCGCTTCATTCTCGGCCGCGCCGAGCGCCACCCACAGCGGCACGAGGTGATCCTCGCGCGGATGCGCCATGCGCGCGTAGGGCGCCTCGCTCCAGTGCAGCAGCGCCTGCTCGCGCTCGGCCGGCGCCAGCTCCAGCAGCACGTGCTGCAGCCACATATCGAAGGCATTCGACGCCAGCGCGCCGCTCGCGCCGAACTGGCGCAGGTTGTGGAACGACAGTCCGCTGCCCAGGATCAGCACGCCCTCGTCGCGCAGCGGCGCCAGCGCCCGGCCGGCGGCCAGGTGGACGGCCGGGTCGTAATCGTGGCGAATCGACAGCTGCACGACCGGCACGTCGGCGTCGGGATAGATCGGCGCCAGCATCGAGAACGTGCCGTGGTCGAAGCCGCGCTCCGCGTCCAGGCGGGCGGGCTGGCCGGCGTCGTTCAGCAGTTGCGCGACGCGTTGCGCCAGCTGCGGCGCGCCGGGTGCCGGATAACGGATCTGGTACGTGTGCGGCGGGAAGCCGCCGTAATCGTAGATCATGCCCGGCGCGGTGCCGGACGACACGGTGAAGTCGTCCGTCTCCCAGTGGCTCGTCACGACCAGCACGGCGGTCGGACGCACGCCGATCTGGCGCCTGATGTCGACCAGCGACGCTTCCAGCTCGGCGTAGGCAGTGCCGTACTGGTCCTTCATCCACGGCCACGGGCCGCCTCCGTGCGAGACGAAATAGGTGGGCAGGCGGGTCATGGGGGCTCCTTCACGCGGCGTGTCAAACGGTCATGGTAGCCGATTCGCGCCGGGCGCGTGGGCGGGTCAGCGCACCAGGGCGAGCAACGCGCACAAGCGCGCACTGCGCATCCACCCGAGCACGACGACCGCCAGCTGGGCCAGCACGACGGCGCCGATCGTTCCGGCCGTCCCCAGCGCGGGCACGCGCGTGCGTGCGAGCGCGAGCAGCGCGGCGACCGCGACGCCGATGGCCGTGACGGCGAGATACGTTCCGAATAGCGCCAGCGGCCGTTGCAGCAGCAGGGCGCAGCCGCGCCACCAGGCCGCGACGGCGGACGTGCGGCGGCGGTCGGCGGCCAGCACGGCACGGCCGATGTCGACCGTCGCATGGGCCAGCAGGAGCAGCACGGTCGTCGCCAGCAAGGCCAGGTGCGCGGCACGCTCGGCGTCGGCCTCCAGCAGGGCCGTCCCGGCCGCCTGGCCGGCGAGCCGCCAGGCGCCGGCGCCCAGCAAGCCGGCGACGCCGAGCGGCACGACCGACCACGCGAGCATGCGCGCCAACCGCGGATACTCCTGCGCGCCGGCGGCCAGCAGGGCGCCCGACCCGAGGCGTTGCGGCGCGCGGCAGGCCGCGATCGCCATGCCGGCCAGCAGCGGCGACAGCAGCAACGTCAGCGCCAGCGCGACGAGGCCGCCCAGGCCCAGCGCCGGCGTATGGCGTTCGCGCGCGGCGCCCACGATGTCGGCGAACGCGATCATGTCGAGGCGCTCGGCCAGGCGCGCCGCGTACACCGAGTGATCGAGGCTGGCGGACAGCATCTGCCAGACCGGCAGCGTGGCGACGACGGTCGGCAGCAGCAGGAGGACGGCCCACCACAGCAGCAACCGCCATTGCAGCGTATCGCGCGTCGCGCGCAGTACCGTGCCGGCGCCGGCCGGGCGGGACGCGCCGGCGTGCGTGGACCGGGGCCGGGCGAGGGTCGATTCGGTCGTCATAGCGTCGCGATCAGGGACAGGAGATATTCGGCGACGGCCGCGAAGTCGAGACCCCAGCGGCGCGACGCGCGCGCATCCGGTTCGAGGGTGCGGCTGTCATCGAGCTTGCTCACGTCGAGGTAGTGCAGGCGCTGCGGATCGAGTTCGGCCGAGACGGCCCGCGCGGTCTTCGTCCACACGAATTTGTGCCAGCGTTCGTCGGCGTCCCACTGCGCGGTTTCGCTGCTGCCGTCGGCGAATTTCACGACGAGCGTCTGCGGGACCGGCGCGCCGAGGCGGCGGACCGTCACCTCCGTGCGATACGGATACGGTCCGGTGCCGTCCGGCGCGTGCGGATGGAGCTTGTGCCAGCGCGTGCGCGTCTCCTCGTTCCAGCGGTCGACCTTGTCCTGCTTGTCCTCGATCCACGCACCGCCCCGCTGGCGCATGCCGGCAAGGGGCGGCAACTCCGTGCTCGTGAAGTCGCCGATGCGGTCGTCGACGCGGGTGGCGGCGTAGACCTGGCGCGCGAATGCGTCCTCGACGTCGGCGCGCCGGCCCGTCACCTCGGCCAGCGTCTCGCGCAGGTCGGCGATGCTCGGGTGGCGGAACTTCCAGCGCCGGTAGTATTCCTTGAAGGCGCGCTCCATCGGGGCGCGGCCGATGCGCGCTTCGAGGTCGCGCATCAGGGTCGCCGTGCGCGTGTAGACGGGGCCGATGTCCTGCAGTCGGTGCCACGCGTTGTCGCCGGGCGGATCGGCCGGATCGTTGCGCGGCGTGGCCGCGCGCTCGGCGTCGAAGGTCGGGTAGCCGGGCGCGAAGTCGAGCCGGCGCAGCAGCGGCGTCGCGATGTACGCCAGCTGGCCCTGGTCGCGCATCATGCGGTTGTCCCAGTATTCGTTCAGGCCCTCGTCCAGCATCGGCTCCTCGAATTCGTTCGAGGCGAGCAGGCCGTAGAAATAGCCGTGGCCGAATTCGTGGATCGTGACGAAGGCGAGGGCGAACTGGTTCGCCGTGCGCGGCTCGACGGTCCGATAGGCCTCGGCCGTGAAGAAGGTCGGGTATTCCATGCCGCCCGCTTCTTCCGCGTTGTACGGCGGGATCACGATGGTCAGGGTCTTGTACGGGTACGGCCCCAGCGTGTTCGAGAAATACGTCAGCGCTTGCTTGGCCGCCTTCAGCGCGGGTGCCGCGCTGGCGGCGAATTCGGGCGGGTACAGCACGGTCACCGTCACTGGCGGGCTGCCCGGGCCGGACCACGTTTCGACGAGCGGCTTTGCCGTCTGCCGGTCGGCGGTCCAGGCGAAATCGTGGACGTCGCCCTGGGCGAAGCGCCAGGTGCGCATGCCGCCCTTGTCGACGGGCGCGCCTTGCGGCTCGCCGGTCGCGCCCACGGTGTAGCCGCGCGGGACGGTCAAGCTGACGTCATAGCTGCCGAAGTCGGCGTAGAACTCCGAATTCATGTGGAACTCGTGCACGTTCCAGCGCGGCGCGCGCGCCCCGCGCTCGCCCGGCAGTTCCAGCACGCCGATCTTCGGGAACCATTGGGCGACGAGGTGGAAGGTGCCGAAGTAGCCGGTGCGCGCGACGACGCGCGGCAGCTGCGTGAAGAAGTCGATGGCGAACGTGGCCGATGCGCCCGGCGCCACGGCCTGCGGCAGGTCGAAACGCACCACCGTGTGGTCGGAGGGCGGTCCGTTGTCGGGATGGACGAAGGTCCACGGCACGCTCGCGCCGCCTTGCGCGACGCGGCGCAGTTCGATTTGGCCCCATGCGTCCCTGATGTCGGTGGCGGCGCGGTACGAGCCGTCGCGTTCGCGCCGCTCCGTGAAGAACGTGCTGCCGGCGCCGTCGAACGCGTTCATGTACAGGTGCAGGTAGACGCTTGTCACGGCAACCCGGCTGCGGTTGCGCCACGTGAGCCGTTCGTGCCCGGTCACCGTATGCTTGTCCGGATCGAGCGTGGCCGCGATGTCGTAGTGGACGACGCGGTCGGACAACGTCGGCTCCAGGCCCGTGCGCGGGCCGCCCCAGGCGTCCGGGCTGCTGGGGACGCGCACGGCGGCGGCATCGGGCGCGGCGAGGGCGATACCGTCGGACGCGGGCGCGGGCTGCGGCACCGGCGCGATCGAGGGCGCGGCTGCCGGCGCGGCGAGCACCGCCCCCGCCAGCAGCAGGGCGGCGGCCAGTGCGGCGCCGGGCATCGGGGTGAAACGCGGATTCATGCGGGACTCCAGGCGTGGCTCGTCGGGTGCGCTCACTATATGCGAGTTCCCGGCGGGTCTGCGCGGGTTTCGTGCGGTGCGGCGTTGGCAGGGTTATAATCCCGGGGTTCTGGTGCCCGCATGCGCGTCTGCGCGTGCAGTTAAACGGGAAACACGAAGCGGCGCCGCCTCCGGCGGCACGCCAGCGTGTGCTGCCCCCGCAACGGTAAACAAGCGTCGCCGCACGGCGACAGGCCGCCCCGATGACCACTGTGCTTGCATAGGAAGGTGGGACGGTCCGTCTTGGAGCCCGGAGACCGGCCAGACAGGTGAAGCCGGCTCGCGCCGCGCTTTTTGTGTACGCCGGCGTGCGGGGACGCTTGCCGGTGCCAACCCGAAAATTGAACATCCAATGCATTTTGCCGCCTCCACCCGCGGCGCGCCGGCTTTGACGCCGATCGCGCTGGCCTGCGCCGTATCCCTGTCCCTGTTTGCCGGCGCCGCGTGCGCCCAGGACGACATCCCATCGACCGTCGTCGTCACCGGTTCCCGCTTCCCCAGCGTGGCAAGCCTGCGCCCGATCGGCGCCACCGTCATCACGCAGGACGACATCCGCCGCGCCGGCGTCAACGACGTGAACAGCGCGATCCGCAAGGTCGGCGGCGTGTTCGGCCGCCAGAGCCTCGATTCGTCGCCCGACTTCGCGCTCGACCTGCGCGGATTCGGGACCAACAGCGCGCAGAACATGGTGATCATGGTCGACGGCGTGCGCCTGAACGAGAACGAGCTGACGAATACCGTGCTGTCGACGATCCCGATCGACACGGTCGAACGCATCGAGATCACGCGCGGCGGCGCCAGCGTGCTGTATGGCGAAGGCGCGACCGGCGGCGTGATCCAGATCACCACGCGCCGCGCGGTCGCCGCCGGCATGCACGGTTCCGTGTTCGCGGAAGCGGGCCGGTTCCACGAGCACGACGTGCGCGCATCGCTGTCGCAGACGGCCGGCGACGTCAGCGCCGACATCGCCGTGGCGCGCCAGGGCAGCGACAACTATCGCAAGAACAGCGACTTCGACCAGACGACGGCATCGCTCAACGTTCAGACGCGCTTTACCGGCGGCCGCGCCGGCATCCACGTGGAGAGCGCGCGCCAGGAATCGCGCTTCCCCGGTTCGCTGACCCTGGCCCAGTTCGACGCCGACCCGACGCTGGCCTCGACGCCGAAGGACTTCGGTTCGCTCGACACCGACCGCGCGAACGTCTTCGCCGAGTATCGCGTGGGCGCCGTCGACCTGGCGCTGGACCTGTCGCACCGCGAGCGCAACGTGCGCTCGAACTATCTGTCCACGAGCTTCACGTCGGTCAACGCGTACGACGGCCGCCAGGACCAGTTCTCGCCGCGCGCGCGCTGGCTCGCCGATGTGGGCGGCATGCTCAACGAACTGGTGGGCGGCCTGGACTTCACGCGCTGGAAGCGCAAGACGGCGTCGTCGTTCTCGACCGCCGACGCGAGCCAGGGCGCGAAGGCCGTGTACGTGCGCGACGAGCTGCGCTTCGATCCGGCCCACGACGGCCGCATCGCCCTCGGCGCGCGCCACGAGACCTTCGACAAGGACTACGTGGACGCACTCGCCGGCGCCGCCGCGGAAGACCGCTCGCAGGCGCAGAACGCGTGGGAAGCGCAGGCCAGCTACCGCGTCCATCCGCTGGTCGAGGTGTATGCGAAGGCGGGGCAGAGCTACCGCGTGGCGAACGTCGACGAGAACAGCTACCGCTCCAGCACCGACATCCTGAAGGCGCAGACGTCGCACGACCTGGAATTCGGCACGACGCTGCGCCACGCGCCGGGCGACGACAGCCGCACGCTGACGGCGCGCGTGTTCCGTCATCGCCTGCACGACGAGATCTTCTACGATCCGACCGCGAACGGCGGCTGGGGCGTCAACACGAACCTCGATCCGACGGAGCGCAAGGGCTTCGAGATCGATGCCGAGGCGCAGCTGGCCGCCGGCTGGCGCGCGAGCGCGCACGTGCAGCACGTCATCGCGCGCTTCACGGCAGGCCCGAACGCCGGCCGCGAACTGGTGCTCGTGCCGAAGAACGTGCTGACCGCGCGCCTGGCCTGGGCGCCGGGCAACGGCCAGTCGGCGGACGTGGGCGCGCAGTGGGTGGACAGCCAGCGCTACGGCAGCGACTTCACGAACGGCTGCGCGGCGCGCATCCCGTCGTACGCCACGTTCGACGGACGCTACGCCATCAAGCTGGGCGCGTGGGAAATCGCCGCGGCGGGGCTGAACCTGGCGGACCGCCATTACTTCAGCAATGCGTTCGGGTGCAAGTCCGGCATCTACCCGAGCGATGGACGCCAGCTGAAACTGTCGGCGCGCTACGACTTCTGAGAACCGGGGTCAGAGCCCGATTTTAGGAAATTGCCAAAAATCGGGCTCTGACCCCGGTGTTGGTTACGACGGTAACGAAATGCAATAAATAAGCCGGGGCTAAGGTTGGCGGGCGAAAAAGTGGTAATCTCGCGATCGTTCGCTCAACCAACTTAGAAGGAAAATTATGCGTTCCCTGCGTTTTGCCCTGCTCGCTACCGTGCTTGCCGCCAGCACCGCTTTCGCTTCGCCGACCGACCCCAAGAACGGTGTCGAGTACGTGACGCTCGCTCAGCCGCAGCCGGTGCAGCCTGTGGGCAAGAAGGTCGAGGTGATCGAGTTCTTCATGTACCACTGCCCGCACTGCAACGCGCTGGAACCGCAGCTCGAGCAGTGGGTCAAAAAGCAGGGCGACAACATCCACTTCAAGCGCGTGCATCTGCCGTTCTCCGGCGCCAAGGATCCGGAAGCGCACCTGTACCTGACGCTGGAAGCGATGGGCAAGGCCGAGGAATTCCAGCCCAAGGTGTTCAAGGCCTGGCACGTGGATCACCTGCGCCTGAACACGGACGCCGCGATCATCGACTGGGTGGCGAAGAACGGCATCGACCGCGCCAAATTCATGGACGTGTGGAATTCGTTCGGCGTGACGACCAGGCTGCGCCAGTTGCCGCAGATCACGAGCGACTACAAGGTCGACGGCGTGCCGACCATCATCATCGACGGCAAGTACCAGACCTCGCCCGCGATCGTCTACAATTCGGTCAAGAGCAGCAGCGAACCCGTGCTGTTCCAGGCCACCCTGCAGGTGATGGACGCCCTGGTGGCGAAAGCGGCGAAGTCGAAATAAGCGAAACAAGCGAAACAAGCGAAACAACGCAAGGTAGAGAAACAGCGCAATGAGTGACGTCGAAGGCAAGATCCTGAAGATTTACGACAAGTCCAAGCCGGACGGGGAGCACCTGTTCGACTCGAGCAACTGGAACCACCTCGCCTGGTGCATCGTGGTCCTGCTCGCGGGCCTGGCCTTCTGGCTCGCCATTGCGCTGGTCAATGCCGAAAACCAGCGCAACGCGTTGATGACGAAACAGTGCGCCGATCCCATCTTCAAAGGGGAGATCGACCAGCAATGCCTGCTGACCGTGCATTCGCGCGAGCACTGGTGGCAGCACCTGTGGTACGGGATGCGCCACGTGCGGCCGGAAGCCCCAGCACCGGTGGCGCGCCGCCGCTGAGGCGTCGTCCCGATAAGCGCGCTCAGGCGGCCAGCACGCCGTCCGGCAGGCTGATCACGAAGCGCGCGCCGCCCAGCGGCGACTGCTCGACCTTCAAGTGGCCGCCGTGCAGCGCGATCGCCTTGCGCGCGATCGACAGGCCGAGGCCGAACCCGCCCGTGGCGCGGTCGCGGCTGCGGTCGAGCCGGTAGAACGGTTCGAACACGCGTTCCCGCTCCTCTTCGGGAATGCCGGGACCGTCGTCCTCGATGGCGATCTCGATCCGGCAATCGTCGCGCCGCACCCGCAGCGCCACCTCGTGCGCCGCGTATTTCTGCGCATTCCTCAGCAGGTTGCCGATGGCACGGGCGAGCAGGCGGCGGTCGGCGTCCATGCTGCCCAGGCGCTCGCCCAGGTCCACGTGCAGGCGCTGCGGACGCGGATGCAGGCCGTCTGCGCATTCGCGCAGCAGCGGCTCCAGTTCGAACAGCGCGCGCTGCGGGCCTTGTGCGTTGTCGAGCTTGCTCATCGACAGCAGTTCGTTGACGAGGTCGTTCAACTCCGCCAGGTCGCCCTCCATCGCCGCGATGCGCTTCGCTAACGCGGGATCGGCCGCTCGCTCGTTCAACAATTCCAGCGCGAACTCCAGCCGCGCGATCGGCGTGCGCAACTCGTGCGAGACGGAATGCAGCAGGTTCTTCTGCGCTTCGAGCAGGCCCTGGATGCGCTCGGCCATCGCATTGATGCGCTCGGCCAGCGGATAGACGGCGTCCGCCGGCTTCAGGTCGGCCCGCGCCGATAACTGCCCGGCGCCGAACTCGTCCGCCACGCGCGACAGCGTCTGCAACGCCTGCCAGTGCGCGCGCGACCACAGCGCGATGGGCACCAGCAGCGCGAGCGCAACGACGACGTAGCGCACGACTTCCATCGCGAGGGCCTGGCCGAGGTCGATCGGCAGGTTGTACGCGCGGATCGCTTCCTCGTTGCTGCCGATGTAGCGCTCGCCGTGCAGGTCGACGCGCCGGAAGAATGCCTTGTGCTGCGGGTCCAGCACGACTTCGCCCCGCTCCAGCGCCGCGTACTGGCGGGCGGGCAGGGCGGCGCGCGCCTGGTCCAGCGGAATCAGGTCGAAATGGGCTTCGGACACTTCGCGCACCTTGTTCAGGCGGCCCAGCCACTCGTCGGCCGGGGCGCGGTCGACATATTGTTCGAGCAGGAAGATCTGGGCCGACGCCTGGCGCCGCGCGATGTCGTCGAGCGGGTCGCCGAACAGGCGGGCGAAGACGAAATAGATCACGAATGTCGCGCCCGTGATCGACAGCATCACGAGCACGAAGAAACGGAAGAACAGGCGATTCACGCCATCATCCTCCGCACGCGGCAAAGGCTGGGTCGGGTTTTGTCTTGCACATATCGAAATTGTATAGGAGCAATGGACTAAAAAACCATCATTTACAAATTGTGGACAAATGCCCGACAGTCGGCGGATGAAGTTCTTGCCGCACCTGCGTACGATCCTCATCGTCAGGGCACCTCGAACACCGTGCGGGCAACGCAGGGCGGCCCTGCAGCGCGCGGCAGGCGGTTGGGCGTGTCCTTATCGGGTTTTCCGTTTGGCCCACCTGATGCGCGAGAGACGGTGGGCCTTTTTTTATTCGGATGCGTGCCGGGCACACGGCGCCATCGTATTCCTGGAGAGGGGAGAATGAGCATTCCTGGACGCATGATATGGCCGCTGGGCGCCGTCGTGGCCGGTGCGGTGTTGTCCGCATGCGGTGGCGGAACGACGACGCACGACCGGCAAGCCACCCCGGGCATCGCCGTGGGCGAGCCGAACCCGGCCGCCCTCGCCAAGGCGCCGTTCATCGAGATGGCGCGCACATCCGGCTGTAACGAGACCCGCAACCGCCTGTTCGTCATCGACGGCAAGCAAGTGTTTTGGGACCATGCCGGCCAGTGCGCCGATGCGTCATATGGGCAGGTCCTGTTCGGCAGCAAGCCGGAGACCCGCCTGTGCTCGTCCGGCGACACGATCGCCGGCCCCAGGATGGTGTGCGAGGACGAGAGTGCCCGTGCGCTGTTCGAGACGCTCGTCAAGAACGCCGACCGGCCCGACCTGGGCCTGGGCAGCGGCCACACGGTCGAGCAGCTGAGCTTCATGCCGCCGGCCGGCACGGCCATCGCCTATGAAACGGTGGCGCGCGACGACCTGTCGGGCGTGACGGCGCGCCAGACCCTCGTCATCAGGGACCAGGCCGCCTGGGACACGCTGTGGCGCCAGCATGCCGCCGGCCGCACTCCGGCGCCCGCCGTGCCGAAGGTCGATTTCACGCGCAGGATGCTCGTGGCCGTGTTCGGCGGCGAGTACGCCGACAGTTGCCACGGCATCGCGATCGCCCGCGTGGCGGCCGGCGCCAGCACGCTCGACGTGGAGGTGGCCGAGCGCGACGTCCCGGCACAGGCGGTCTGCCTGCCGGTCGTGCGCCACCCGATGCAGGTGGCGGCCGTGGAACGCACGGATGCGGACGTCGACTTCATCAAGGCGGCCGCCACGGACGTGCCGTTCCGGACGGCGGATGCGACGAGCCTGTCGAACGTCCGCGCGGCGCGCACCGTCGTCGTCAAGGATGCGGCCGCCTGGACCCGCCTGTGGAACGAACACGCGCCCGGCCGCGCGCAGCCCGCCGTCGACTTCGCGGCCGACATGGTCGTCGGCGTGTTCATGGGAACCGGCGCCAGCGGCTGCTACACGACGGCCATCGACGGCGTCGTGCGCACGGCCGACAAGATCCTCGTGCACGAGCTCAGGTCCGTGCCGGGGCCGGACATCGCCTGCGCCATGTATGTGACGACGCCCGCGCACCTCGTCGTCGTCCCGCGCAGCGACCTGCCGGTGGAATTTGCGCTGGAAATGGCAACGAGGTAGGAAAGGATATGGGAGGACGGGAGACAAAGCCGTAGAATATTGTCTTCCCGAATCTTTCACCCGTGAACATGAACAAGCTTCTCTTCCTCGCGCTGGGCGCGGCCTGCGGCACGACGTGGGCCCAGACGCCGGCGACCAACCCCATGCCCGACGGCAGCCGCGACATGTACGCGGGCCTGGGCGTGCAGTCGGCGCCGCGCTGGGACGGGACGGGAAGCCGCAAGGTATCGGCGTTGCCGGTGCTCCAGGTCCAATGGAGCAACGGCCTTTTTATTTCCGGCATGAGCGCCGGGATGCACCTGTCGGACGATCCGACGTTCGAGTACGGCCCGCTGCTGGCCGTGCAGCCGGGGCGCGACCGGACGGGAACCGGCCAGGCGCTCGACGGCGTCGGCAGCGTGGGCACGACCTTGATCGGCCCCGTGCCGGACCCGATCGAGAAGCACGCCCTGCGCGGCACGGACCTGGACGGCATGGACAAGATCGGCGCCCGCCTGCAGGGCGGGGTCTTCGCGAACTATTACGTGACGCCGCAATGGCGCCTGACGAGCAGCCTGCTGTACGGCGCCGGCAACGACCACGACGGCGCGCGCCTCGACCTGGGCGTGCAGCGCCTGGCCGTCGAACTCGGCGCGCGGCACCACGTGTCGCTGTCGGCCGGCGCCACGGTCGTCAACCGCAACTACAACCAGACGTATTTCGGCGTCACGCTGGCGGAAGTGTCGCGCAGCCGTTTTTCGTACTACGAGGCGGGCGGCGGCCTGCAGGATGCGCACGTGGGCGTGCGCTGGAACTGGGCCTGGTCGCCCTCGTGGATGCTGACCACCAACCTGCAGGCCCGGCGCCTGCTGGGCAGCGCCGCACGCAGCCCGCTCGTCGAGCGGTCCACCAACCTGACGGTTTCGACCGCCATCGCCTACCGGTTCTGATGATGCGCGCATCCCGCCAACTCGTCGCTGCCTTCGCCTGGCTTGCCGCGGTCATCCCGACCGCCGCGCACGCACAGGCGCAGGCGGGCGAATGGGTGAGCTACCGGGATGCGTACCGGGCCATGGTCCAGTTCGAGAAATACGGCGGACCGAAGAATCTGCTGCAAAGCCAGCTGCAAGTGCAGTCCAGGGACCATGCGGGCCTGGGCGATGGCGCCCAGCTGACGTTGACGGGCAGGGTCACGCAACTGAACCTGCCGCTGGACGCCCTCGGCCGCACCGTATTCCCCCTCCAGAAGGCGGCCTACGACGAAAACGCGGCGCTCGTGCTGAACCGCAAAGGCATGCCGTTCGTGCTGCGCCCCCAGGTGACGATCGCGCCGCGCGCCGACGGCGAGTACGACGCCGCGATCCTGCGCACGGCCTGCGCCCAGGCGCTCGGCTTCGTGCGCTATGTCGACGCCTCGCAGCGTGCGCGCCAGTGCACCGGCGTGCGCTTCGTGTTCCCGAAAAAGGAGTCGGCCGGCGCGCGCCTGCGCCATGCGGACGGCGCCGAACAGGCGCTGCCGGTGACGGCCGGCGCGGCCTTCACGGGCGATCCCGACGAAGGATTTCCCATCGTGACCTGGCGCTTCGGCGCGGGCGCGGAACGGGCCCAGCTCATCACCTACAACGCGCCGCTGGCGATCGTGCCCATCTTCGAATAAGCCCTGCAAGGACAACCATGAACAAGACGATACTCGTCACGGGCGCCAGCCGCGGCATCGGCGCCGCCTGCGCGCTGCTGGCGGCACGACGCGGCTACACGGTGTGCGTGAATTACCGCGACAACGCCGGCGCGGCGGACGGCGTCGTGCGCGCCATCGAGGCGGCCGGCGGACAGGCCTTCGCCGTGGCGGCCGACGTGGCGGACGAGGGCGCCGTCGAGCGCCTGTTCGCGGCCGTCGATGCGCGCTGCGGCCGGCTCGACGCCCTCGTCAACAACGCCGGCATCCTCGCCCGCCAGAGCCGCGTCGAGCACATGGATGCCGCGCGCATCGGCCGCATCCTCGCGACCAACGTCACGGGCAGCTTCCTGTGCGCGCGCGAAGCGGTGCGGCGCATGTCGACCCGGCATGGCGGCAATGGCGGCGCGATCGTGAACGTGTCGTCGCGCGCGGCCGTGCTCGGGTCGGCCAACGAATACGTGGACTATGCGGCGTCGAAGGCCGCGGTGGACGCGCTGACGATCGGCCTGGCGAAGGAAGTGGCGCAGGAAGGCATCCGCGTGAACGGCGTGCGGCCGGGCCTGATCGACACGGACATGCACGCGAGCGGCGGGGAACCGGCCCGCATCCAGCGCCTGCAATCGTCCGTGCCGATGGCGCGCGGCGGGACGGCGGACGAAGTGGCGGCGGCCATCATGTGGCTGCTGTCGGACGAGGCGTCGTATGCGACGGGCACGTTCATCGACGTGTCGGGCGGACGCTGAAAAAACCGTCGTTCCCGCGCAGGCGGGAACTCAAGTAAAAACCGTCGTTCCCGCGCAGGCGGGAACTCAAGTAAAAACCGTCGTTCCCGCGCAGGCGGGAACCCAAGTTCGGCTCAGTTCCACGCCGACGGCGAGAACAGATAACCCTCGCCCCACACGGTCTTGATCTTTTCCGACAGGTTGTCGTCGAACTTGCGGCGCAGCTTGGAGATGCAGTTGTCGATGCTGCGGTCGAGGCCGTCGAACTCGATGCCGCGCATCTTCTTGAGCAGCTCGTCGCGCGACAGCACGCGCCCGGCCGCTTCGGCCAGCACGAGCAGCAGCTTGTATTCCGTATTGCTGAGCACGCACGGCTGGCCGCGCCACGTGACGCTGCGGTCGCTCGTCATGATGCGCAGCGCGCCGAACTCGAGCATGCGGGCGTCGGTGGTCGTCTTCGTCTGGGTGCGGCGCAGCAGGGCGCGCAGGCGCGCCAGCAGCACGCGCGGCTGCACGGGCTTGTTGACGAAGTCGTCGGCGCCTTGCTCCAGGCCGGACACCTCGTCGTACGTGTCCTCGCGCGCAGTGAGGATCAGGATCGGCACGTCGGACACGTCGCGGATCTGGCGGCACACGACCATCCCGTCCATACCGGGCAGCATGAGGTCGAGCACGACGATGTCCGGCGCGGCCGTCTTGAAGTGATCGAGCGCGGCGTCGCCCCGCGTGACGAGGTCGACCGAGAATTCATAGCCGGACAGGTACTCCGTCACCAGTTCCGCGAGGCGCGGATCGTCTTCCACCAACAGTACGCGATACATGAGGTTCTCCTTCGACCCCGCATTGTATAAGAGCGGGCAACAACGGAGGATGTTTGGCGGGTAGGGGTGACAAATTCGTACAGTTTCGCGACAAACAGGCCGGGAAAGCCGTGGTGCCGGCCGTTCCGCCGCCCAGGTGTGCCATCGAAAATATTGGAATTTGGCAACAATCTTCTGATATGCTTGCTAACCTTTAATGACATTTAGCTACCGTTGATGTCCTTCGGGAAGGACTGGCCGGCGGCACGGGCAGGCATGAGCGCACATATCGGCATCTTCGGCAAATACGGCTACCGGATCAACACGGCGCCGGACGGCACCATCAGCGGCGTCACCCTGACCGCCGATGCCGTCGATAACGCCGGCGCGTCGACGTCCGGCACGGTACAACTGGAACTCTGGCTGACCAGCACGCCGTGGAATCCGACCGGCCCGAATACCGGTTATGAAATCGCGGTCGACCGGTTCGCCGGCGCCGCCAGCGGCAAGCTCGACAGCGGCCAGTATTTCAGGAACGTTGCCGCGACGGTCCCACTGGACAACCTGCCGCCGCCCGGCACCTATTTCGTGACCCTCGCCGCGGCCGAATACACGGGAGCGGCCCCGGCAACGGACGGCGGCTACGTCGTCGACAGTTCGTACGCCTTCACGGATCTCGTGACCGTGGGCAGCGACGGCAGCATCGTCGCGAGCGGGATCACGGCGCCGGCGCTGAGCGTTGCTTCCCGCGCCATCGTCGAAGGCAATGACGGCACGCGCAATATCGTGTTCACGGTCGAGATGTCGCATGCCGTGTCGTATGGCGTATCGGTGCAGGTCGACACGCGCGACGAGACGGCCGCGGCCGGCGTCGACTACCAGGCGCAACACCGGACGCTGACGTTCGCGCCGGGCGCGACGACGGCGACGTTCAGCGTCCCCGTGAACGGCAACACCCGCTTCGAACCACACCGGTCGTTCGGCGTCGAGCTGTCCAACGCGATGGGCGCCACGATCGCGTCGTCGGGTGTCGCCACGACCGGAACCTCCGGCGCGGCCGGCCAGACCAACGCCTGGGGCACGATCTTCGACGACGACACGGCCGCGGGCGCGGTGATCCCGACGGACGAATTCTTCCGGGAGCAATGGTATCTGTTCACGACGAACGTGGAGTACGCGTGGGCACACGCGACCGGAAGAGGCATCAAGGTCGCGGTGCTCGACCAGGGCATCGACGCCACCAATCCGGACCTGGTACCGAACGTCGACCTCGACCTGGGCCGCGTCGCCTTGTCGCTGCTGCCCGGCGGGGCGCCGGTGAACCCGACGGACAACCACGGCACCGAGGTCGCCGGCGTGATCGCCGCCGCCCGCAACAACGACGGCATCGTCGGCGTCGCCTACAATGCGCAGCTCGTGTCGCTGTACACGCCTTTTTCGTCCGAATGGCCGACGGAGTTCGCCAACGCCTTCCATTACGCGGCCGGCGTGGATGTGCTGAACGATTCCTGGGGCTTCACCAGCCGGATGAGGACCGATACGGACTGGGCCTTTTACGACAATGCGAACGACCCTTTGTTCGCGCCGCTGTTCGCCGCGCTGCGCGACCTTGCCGCCACCGGACGCAACGGCCTCGGCACGGTCGTCGTGCAGTCGGCGGGCAATGGCTACGACTACGGCGACGACACCAACCTGCACAATTTTCAGAACAGCAGGTATATCATCACGGTCGGCGCCGTCAAGTACGCCGGTACGTTGTCCTACTTCAGCACGATGGGCGCGTCGATCCTCGTCGCGGCGCCCGGCGGGGCCGGCTACGGCGACTACGCCAGCATCCTGACCACCGACCGCAGCGGCGCGGCCGGCACCACCGGCACGGATCTCGCATTCGCCGACGGCACGTCGTTCTCGGCGCCGATCGTCAGCGGCATCGTGGCGCTCATGCTCCAGGTGAATCCGCACCTGGGCTACCGCGACGTCCAGCAGATCCTCGCCTACACGGCGCAGCAGGTCGGCACGCCCGACAAATGGGCAGCGAACGGCGCCCATGACTGGAATGGCGGCGGCCTGCAATATGGCGACGACGTGCAGGCGACCGGTTTCGGCGTCGTCGACGCCCTCGCGGCCGTGCGCCTCGCCGCGACCTGGGAAGGCGCGCCGCGCACGTCCGCCAATGTCGTGGACGTGGTCGCATCGAAGACCGTCAACGAGGCCATTCCCGACAATACCGGCAAGTTCGAGTACAGTGCCATCGACATCGACAGCAGCGCCGTCGTCGAACGCGTCGACGTCGCGGTCAACATCACGCATCCGTTTATCGGCGACCTGGAAATCGCCTTGATGTCGCCAAGCGGCACGACCAGCTACCTGATGTACCGGCCGGCGCAAGGCGCGCTCAGCGCAGTCGGATCGAACCAGCACGACATCCATTTCACGTTCGACACCGTGCTCGACTGGGGCGAGAGCGCGCAGGGCCGCTGGACGCTCGCCGTCATCGACCTCGCCACCGGCAACGCCGGCACGCTGGACGACTGGAGCATCGACATCATCGGCCACCAGCCGACGCAGGACCACACGTTCATCTACACGGCGCAGTACGCGCAGATGGCCGCGGCCGACCCATCGCGCGCCGTTCTGAGCGACCCGGGCGGCGGCACCGACACCATCAACGCCAGCGCGCTCGGCAGCAACGACCGCATCGACCTCTCCGGCACCGCGCCATCCACGATCGGCGGCGCCTATCTGGTGATCGCGCAAGGGACGACGATACGAAACGCGTACGGCGGCGACGGCAACAATGCCATGATCGCGAACGCGAAGGGCAGCGTCCTGCACGGCATGGCCGGCAACGACACGCTGACCGGCGGCGCCGGCAGCGACACGCTCGACGGCGGCGCCGGCAGCGATACGATCACCGGCGGCGGGGGCATCGATACGGCGGTCTACCACGGCGCCGAGGCGAACTACACGATCACGAAGACCGCCGCCGGCTTCACGATCGCGGACAAGACCGGCGCCGACGGCACCGACCAGGTGGCGGGCGTGCAGCGCCTGCAGTTTGCCGACAGCACGCTCGCATTTGACATCGCCGGCGACGGCGGCCAGGCGCTCCGCATGTACCGGGCGGCGTTCGACCGCACGCCCGACAAGGTGGAACTGGGCTACTGGATCGGAGCGCTGGACCACGGCGTGGCGCTGCTCGACGTGGCGAACGGCTTCGCCCAGTCCGCGGAATTCAAGAAGTTATACGGCGACGACCCGACCAATGCCGACATCGTGGACAGGTTCTACGCCAACGTCCTGCATCGCGCACCGGACGCGGCAGGCGCGGATTACTGGACCAGGCTGCTCGACCAGCACGTGCTGACCAAGGCCGACGTCCTCATGAGTTTCAGCGAGAGTCCGGAGAACCAGACGGCGCTGATCGGGGTGGTGCAGAACGGCATCGAGTTCACGCCGTACGGCTGACCCAACGACAAGGCCCGCGCGAGGCGGGCCTTGTCGGATTGGATCAGGAACCGCTTACGCGAAGTTCTTGTTCACGAAGTCCCAGTTGACGGTGTTCCACCATGCCTCGACGAACTTCGGACGGGCATTGCGGTAGTCGATGTAGTAGGCGTGTTCCCACACGTCGCAGGTCAGCAGGGCCTTGTTGTCGGTCGTCAGCGGGGTGCCGGCGTTCGAGGTGTTGGCGATGTCGACGGTGCCGTCCGGCTTCTTCACCAGCCAGGTCCAGCCCGAACCGAAGTTGCCGACGGCCGATTTCTGGAACTCTTCCTTGAACTTGTCGAACGAACCCCACTTGGCGTTGATCGCATCGGCGACCGGGCCGGTCGGCGCGCCGCCGCCGTTCGGGCTCATGCAGTTCCAGAAGAAGGTGTGGTTCCACACCTGGGCCGAGTTATTGAAAACGCCACCCTGCGACTTCTTGATGATCTCTTCCAGCGACAGGTTTTCGAACTCGGTGCCCTTGATCAGGTTGTTCAGGTTCGTGACGTAGGCCTGATGGTGCTTGCCGTAGTGGTATTCCAGCGTCTCGGCCGAGATGTGCGGCTGCAGGGCATCCTTGGCGTACGGCAGTGGGGGCAGGGTATGTTCCATGTCTTGTTCCTTGGTGAGTTGACGGGAGACTTTCTCGAAGTCTCTGCGGTACAGCAATTCGGGCGCTTATTCTAAACCGGATGCGTGATCGTTGCAGATATGGCTTTGCGAAACCGCTATATTGTCGGAAACGTCGAAAAACCTGCTGCGCGTTGCACTGGCGCTTTGCGATGCTCGCGACGGTTTTTCGAGTTCCCTTACTCCAGTAAGTCCTGGACACCGGCCACGCTGACCTCGGCGCTGCCTTCGGCCAGGCGGATGTGCAGCACGTCGCGCGGCTTGATCTGCCCCGGCGCATGCAATACCTTGCCTTTCGCGTTGCTGACGATCGCATAGCCGCGTTCCAGCGTGCGCTGCGGGTTCAGCAGTTCGAGCTGCGCAGCGAGCCCGTTGAGCGCCTCGCGCCGTGCGCGCAACTGGTTGCCGACGCTCGCCGTCAGGTGGCGCCGGTCGGATTCCAGCCGCGTGCGCAGGCCGCTCCAGTCCGGACGATGGCGGGCCCAGCGCTGCTGCATCTGCGCCAGCAGCACGCCGTGACGGTTCACGGGCGCGCGCACGGCATGCGTCAGACTGCTGGCCATGGCAAGAAGTTTCAGGCGCTGATGGGCGATCTGGCTCGACGGGCTCAGCAGGCGGCGCGACAGGTTGTCGAGGCCCTGGCCGGCGTCGGACAGGACGCGCTCCATCGCGCGGCGCAGGTCGCCGGCGTCCGCCTGCAGCGACGCGAGCCAGTCGGCGCGCGCCGTCGCGGCCAGCTCGGCGGCGGCCGTCGGCGTGGCGGCGCGCAGGTCGGCGGCGAAGTCGGCGATGGTGAAGTCGGTCTCGTGGCCCACGCCCGAGATCACGGGCATGCTGCACGCCGCGATCGCGCGCGCGACGGCTTCCTCGTTGAAGCTCCACAAGTCTTCGATCGAGCCGCCGCCGCGGCACACGATCAGGATGTCCACGTCGCGCCGGTGCGACGCGGTCGCAATGGCTTCCGCGATCTTTTGCGCGGCCAATTGACCTTGCACGGGCGCCGGATACAGCACGATGCGCACGTGCGGCACGCGCCGCCTGAGCGCCGTCAGCACGTCGCGCAGGGCCGCCGCTTGCGGGCTGGTGACGATGCCCACCGTGCGCGCGAACAGCGGCAGCGGCCGCTTGCGGGCCTCGTCGAACAGGCCTTCCGCGCCCAGTTTTTCCTTCAGGCGCATGAACGCTTCGTACAGCGCGCCCACGCCGGCCCGGCGGATCGCTTCCACATTGATCTGGTAATCGCCGCGCGCGCCGTACAGCGTGACGAGGGCGCGGACCTCGACCTTGTCGCCTTCGCGCGGCGTGAAGCCGGCGTACTGGGCGCGGCCGCGGAACATCACGGCCCGCACCTGGGCCGCATCGTCCTTGAGCGTGAAATACCAGTGGCCGCTCGCGGCGCGCGTGAAATTCGAGATCTCGCCACCGATCCAGACGAGGGGAAAGGTGCGTTCCAGCAGGCGCGCGACCTGCTGGTTGAGGGCCGTGACGGTGAGTACGGGCGGGGCGGCATAGGCCGGATCGGCGTCTTCGCTGGGGAACATAGGATGAACTGGGTTGAACTGTCCACAAAAACAAGTTGCGCGCAGTGTAGGGCACATCTGCGGTGAAACGACAGATAGTTTTTGTAAACGCCTGATTTTTATAGTAAAAGCTTGGTGCTTGATTTCGATGCAGCAATCAAATTGCCTTATGGATCAATGGCTTGAGTGCATCCTCAAGTAGTTGGCCACAATCTTATCCACAGAATGTGTGTGAAAGTGGACGAGCTGGGTGTGCCTCCAAATTCAGCGTGCATATGTTTTCCTAAAGCAATCAAACACTTAGGCCACTGTCCGGGCCGTTGCTCACATTGTTTTCCACAGTTTATGTGAACAGATGGGCATACGGTTCGTGTACGTGCGCCATACCGCTTGCCCGGGTCAGCCAAAACGTCCTGCCCAAAAATTCCGCACGACAAAAAAACCGTTTAAATTCAAGTGCTTTGTGCCCGATCAAGACGCTTGCTCACAATCTTTTCCACAAAATTTGTGAAGAATGAGGACGCCGCTCAAGGCACGGCCTGGTTTCCGAGGACGCGACTATAACCCAGGATGCCGCGCGGTCGGAATACGCACCCGTTCCGGGCGTGCGCCTGTGTACAAGTAGCGTTTGCCTAAAAATTGGGCTTGAAGATGAATCGTGATTAGAATCAAAGGCTTGAGAAGCAATCGATAGGTTTGCGCACATCGTTTTCCACAGTTTGTGTGAAAAATTCAGGGCCCCGGCCGCGGCGCCGTCGACAAGTCGATTGCTCAAAAAACAGGCGAGCATCGCTTTCCCTTGCAAATCAATCGCTTAGGGTCCGGTTTGTGCGCTTGCGCACAATTTTGTCCACAAAAAATGTGCAGAAGGGTAGGGCCGCGGCGACGCCGTAGTCGTACTCAACCGTGCCTATTTTTTGGACTCGGAAATTTCTATGATTAAAATCAACGACTTATGCTCGAGAAGGCTGATTCCTCACAAATTTATCCACAGAAATTGTGGGCAACTACATGAGCCAACCCATCCGATCGAAACGGAGAAATTTCCTTAGAGGAACTCATCCTGGCCGTGCCGCGTTTTTGCGCACGGAAAAATATCCTTTAAGAATCAAGGCACTTGGCAGAACAAGCGTGCCTTGCGCACACTTTTATCCACAGAAAGTGTGCAGAACTCTACTTGCCGCAAACCGGGCAACACGTTACATTGCGCAACTACCTTGTCTATTGATTTTTACTCATCCAGGAGTCCCATTTGCTCGCCATTCTCCAAGCTGCCGGCTGGCCCATCTGGCTGTTGCTGATCGCCTCGATCATTGCCCTGGCCCTGATCATCGAGCGCCTGATCTACCTGCGCCGCGAAAAGATCCTGCCGCGCCAGCTGCTCGATGAAGTGATCCAGGTCTATCGCAACGGCAAGGTCACTCCAGACATCATCGACAAGCTGCAGACGAATTCCCCGCTCGGCGCCGTGCTGGCTGCCGCGCTGCGCAACGTCGACGCGCCGCGCGACGTGATGAAGGAATCGATCGAGGAAGCGGGCAGGGGCGTCGCCCACGTGCTCGAGCGTTTCCTGACGACGCTGGGTACGATCGCGTCGCTGGCGCCGCTGATGGGCCTGTTCGGCACGGTCGTCGGCATGATCGAGATCTTCGGCGTCCAGAACGCCAGCGGCACGAATCCCGCCCAGCTGGCGCACGGCATCTCCGTGGCGCTGTACAACACGGGCTTCGGCCTGGCGATCGCCATGCCGGCCCTCGTGTTCTACCGCCATTTCCGCGCGCTGGTCGACAGCTTCATCATCGACATGGAGCTGCAGGCCGTGAAATTCGTCGACGTCGTGCACGGTGCCCGCAAATGATCGACTTCCGCCGCGGCCGCAAACGCGAGGATCCGGAAATCAACCTGATCCCGTTCATCGACGTGCTGCTGGTCGTGCTGATCTTCCTCATGGTCACGACGACCTACAGCAAGTTCACGGAACTGCAGATCACGCTGCCCACGGCCGATGCCGAGAAGGCCGCCGAGAAGCCGTTCGAAATCAACGTGACGGTCGATGCCAAGGGTAATTACACGGTGAATAACGTGCCGGTCGCGTTCCACGGCGTCGCCAGCCTGGCGGACGACCTCAGGCGCGCGGCCGGCATCGGTCCGGACGGCCAGCCGCTGGCGACGCCCGTGAAGGACCCCGTGATCATCGTCAACGCCGACCAGTTCGCGATGCACCAGATGGTGATCAACGTGCTGGAAGCGGCGCGCATGGCCGGTTACGACAAGCTGACGTTCGCGGCGCAGACGGGCGGGCAGAAGTAGGACTATTCGTCGTTCCCGGCACTGCCGGAAACGACTTCCCGCGCAGGCGGGACCCTAAGTTCTGCGAGCGCTGACGATGCGCATGCAAATTGGGTCCCCGCCTTCGCGGGGACGACGGTTTTGAGCTAACGCGTCTTTTTTGTTTCGCCAGCAGTAAGACCGTCGCCCCTGCGAAGGCAGGGGCCCAAGCCGGTTTTGAGCTGACGCGTCTTTTTTGTTTTGCCAGCAGTAAGACCGTCGCCCCTGCGAAGGCAGGGGCCCAAGCTCGTCGCGTCTCGTAGTGTGCAAATTTGGCGGGATAGCACCAGCGGCGCTAGCCCGCCTTCGCCGGAACGACCTTCGGCGGGCGCTAAGTACATTCGTTCCGTACCGGCAGACGGTCAGACACAGCCTAAGGCGTTTTCCGAACTAAAGCTTTACATGGCATCCTCCCTCGAATCCACCTTGACCCGCGCCTGGCTCCGCCGCGGGCCGCTGGCCATCGCCCTGTTGCCGCTTGCGCTGCTGCTGCGCGTGCTGGTCGCGCTGCGCGTCGCGCTGTACCGCGCGGGCATCCTGAAATCGGAACGGTTGCCTGTGCCCGTGGTGGTGGTCGGCAATATCTTCATCGGCGGCACCGGCAAGACCCCGCTGACGATCTGGCTGGCGCAGCAGTTGCGCGCGGCCGGGATGCGTCCGGGCGTGATCTCGCGCGGCCATGGCGGCGCGGAAGAGGCCCCGCGCGAAGTGCTGCCGACGTCGCGCGCGCAGGATGTCGGTGACGAACCGCTGCTGATCGCGGGCCGGGCGGGTTGCCCCGTCGTCGTCGGCCGCAAGCGCGTCGAGGCCGGGCGCCACCTGCTGGCGCTGCATCCCGACGTGGACGTTCTGATCACCGACGACGGCCTGCAGCACTATGCCCTCGCGCGCGACGTGGAGATCGTCCTGTTCGACGGCCGCGGCACCGGCAACGGCTGGACCCTGCCGGCCGGCCCGCTGCGCGAGGCGCCATCGCGGCGGCGCGATTTTACCGTCGTCAACGCGCCGGACATCACGCCGGCGCTGGCCGCGGCGCTGCACGGGCCGCCGTGGCAGATGCGCCTGGCGGGCGACCACGCCGAGCGCCTGATGGACGCGAACGAGCGCGTGCCGCTGGCTCACCTGCGCGGCAAGCGCGTGCTGGCGGCGGCCGGGATCGGCAATCCGGGGCGCTTCTTCGCGATGCTGCGCGCCGCCGGGCTGGAGGTCGCCGAGCTGCCGCTGCCCGACCACCACGACTTCCTCGACGACCCGTTCCGCGCCGTCGAGGCCGACGTCATCCTGGTGACGGAGAAGGATGCAGTAAAATGTCGGCAACTTGAAACAATCAACAACGACCCGCGCCTGTGGGTCGTGCCGGTCGGCGCGCAGATCGATGCCGCGCTGGCTGCCCAAATCGTGGAGAAATGTCGTGGACGCCCGACTGCTTGATATCCTGGTCTGCCCGCTGTGCAAGGGACCGCTCGAATATGACAAGAAAGCGCAGGAACTGATCTGTCGCCCGGACCGCCTCGCGTATCCGATCCGCGACGGCATCCCGATCATGTGGGCCGAAGAGGCGCGCAAGGTCGAGCCGACCCTGTGATCCGATGAGTTTCGTCGTCATCATCCCGGCACGCCTGGCCTCGACCCGGCTGCCGAACAAGCCGCTCGCGGACCTGGGCGGCAAGCCGATGGTCGTGCGCGTGGCCGAACGGGCGCAGCAATCGGGCGCGTCCCGCATCATCGTCGCCACCGACCATCCCGACATCGCGGCCGCCTGCGCCGCGCACGGCATCGAGGCCTGCATGACGCGCGCCGATCACCCGTCCGGCACGGACCGCATCGCCGAAGTGGCGCGCACGCTGGGCCTGGCGCCGGATGCCGTCGTCGTCAACCTGCAGGGCGACGAGCCCCTGATCGACCCCGCGCTGCTGGCCGCCTGCGCCGCGCGTATTTCTGCGGACGTGCCGATGGCCACCTGCGCCCATCCGCTGTCGGACGCGCCCGATGCCTTCAATCCGAACGTCGTGAAGGTCGTGCTGGACAAGGCCGGGCGTGCGCTGTACTTCTCGCGCGCGACGATCCCGTGGCACCGCGACGGCTTCGCCGCCACCCGCGAGGAGCTGCCGGCCGGTTACGTCCCGCTGCGCCACATCGGCCTGTACGCCTACAGCAATGCATTCCTGCAGCGCTATCCGCAACTGGAGGCGTCGCCGCTGGAATCGATCGAGGCGCTGGAACAGCTGCGCGTGCTGTGGCATGGCGTGCCCATCGCCGTCCACGTGACGGACGACGCGCCGCACGCCGGCGTCGACACGCCCGCCGACCTGGAACGGGTGCGGCTTTTCTATACATCTTGATCCTGTTGGAAACTACTCTTCAGGCTGCTTGCGCCAGGTCAAACGGCTGAGAGATCGCCGGCCGTCAGTGGCGTCGAATGCTGCTTTTGTGGTAAGTTTCGTACCAGCTAGTCAGACATGCATCAATGCGGTTATCTGTGCGCAATCTGTGCGCAACGATAACTGCGCTAAAAAAATTATTAGATACCTTTAGGAATCCTTCATGCGTCTCATTCTGTTAGGAGCCCCCGGCGCCGGTAAAGGCACCCAGGCAAACTTCATCAAAGAAAAGTACAACATCCCCCAGATTTCCACCGGCGACATGCTGCGTGCGGCCATCAAGGCAGGCACCGAGCTGGGCCTGGCTGCGAAGAAGGTGATGGATGCGGGCCAGTTGGTGTCGGACGACATCATCATCGGCCTGGTGAAGGAGCGCCTGAAGGAATCGGATTGCGCCAACGGCTACCTGTTCGACGGCTTCCCGCGCACCATCGCGCAGGCCGACGCCATGAAGGACAGCGGTGTCAAGATCGACTACGTGCTGGAAATCGACGTGCCCGACGAGCTGATCGTCGAACGCATGAGCGGCCGCCGCAGCCACCCGGCCTCGGGCCGCGTGTACCACATCAAGTTCAACCCGCCGAAAGTCGACGGCCGCGACGACGTCACGGGCGAACCGCTGGTCCAGCGCGACGACGATACGGAAGAAACGGTCAAGAAACGCCTGGCCGTGTACCATAACCAGACCGAAGTTCTCCTCGGCTACTACAACAAGTGGGCGGAATCGGGCCTGCCGGGCGCGCCGAAATATCGCAAGATCTCGGGTGTCGGCCCGGTCGAACAGGTACGGGACGCCGCATTCGCGGCACTCGCAGGCTGAGCATTCCAGGGCGGCGCAAGCCGCTCTTTTTGGCTCCGGATGACTAGTGCCATCCGTCCAGGTTTTTAGATCAAAGTTTTGTCGCACGTTTCGGGCGGCAAATGCAGCAAGGCAGGCCGCTCCAGCGGACATCGCATGACGGCCTTCGACTGTGGTTGTTTGATCGAAGAACGAGGGGGACGACATGGCATCCGCGCAGCTCATCTTCGCCGTCGCGTGCGGCGTCATCGCGGTATTCTACGGCTTGTGGTCGCGCCGATGGGTCCTGCAGCAGGATCCCGGCAACGGCCGCATGCAGGAAATCTCGCTGGCCATCCAGCAGGGGGCCTCGGCCTACCTGGCGCGCCAGTACCGCACCATCGCCATCGTCGGCATCGTGCTGCTGGTCGCCATCTTCTTCCTGCTCGGTCCCGCCACCGCGGGCGGCTTCCTGGCCGGCGCGCTGCTGTCCGGGGCCTGCGGCTTCATCGGCATGAACGTCTCCGTACGCGCCAACGTGCGCACGGCGCAGGCGGCCGCGACGGGGCTCGACGCAGCCCTGAACGTCGCCTTCCGCGGCGGCGCCATCACGGGCATGCTGGTGGTCGGGCTCGGCCTCCTGGGCGTGGCGCTGTTCTACTGGATCCTCATCCTGCGCGCCGACGCCGCCTTGCCGCCCCATGACGTCATCCAGCCGCTCGTCGGGCTGGCGTTCGGCGCGTCGCTGATCTCGATCTTCGCGCGCCTGGGCGGCGGCATCTTCACCAAAGGCGCGGACGTCGGCGCCGACCTCGTCGGCAAGGTCGAGGCCGGCATTCCCGAGGACGATCCGCGCAATCCCGCCGTCATCGCCGACAACGTGGGCGACAACGTCGGCGATTGCGCCGGCATGGCGGCCGACCTGTTCGAGACCTATGTCGTCACGCTCGTCGCCACGATGCTGCTGGGGGCGCTGATGATCCCCGGCATGGGCGGCGCCGGCATGAGCTATCCGCTGCTGCTGGGCGGGGTGTCGATCATCGCCTCCATCATCGGCTGCTCGCTCGTGAAGAACCATCCGGGGCACAAGATCATGTACGCCCTGTACACGGGCCTGTGGTGGTCGGCGGCGCTGTCGCTGGTCGGGTTCGCCGTCGTCACGTGGCTCGTGTGGCCGGACGGGGCCATGCGCTGGCGCATGCTGGGCTGCGCCACGGTCGGCATCGCCCTCACCGGCCTGATGGTCTACATCACCGAGTACTACACGGGCACGGAGTTCGCGCCCGTGCGCCACATCGCCGAAGCGTCGACGACGGGCCACGGCACCAACATCATCGCGGGGCTGGGCGTGTCGATGAAGTCGACGACGTACCCGGTGCTGGTCGTGTGCGCGGCGATCCTCGTCGCCTACCAGCTGGGCGGCCTGTACGGCATCGCCATCGCGGCCACCGCGATGCTGTCGATGGCCGGCATCATCGTCGCGCTCGACGCCTACGGTCCGATCACGGACAACGCCGGCGGCATCGCCGAGATGAGCGGCATGCCAGAACAGGTGCGCGCCGTCACCGACCCGCTGGACGCCGTCGGCAACACGACGAAGGCCGTCACGAAGGGCTACGCCATCGGCTCGGCGGGGCTGGCCGCGCTCGTGCTGTTCGCCGACTACACGCATGCGCTGGAAGCGCAGGGCACGCACCTCGCGTTCGATCTGTCGAACCCGATGGTGATCGTGGGCCTGTTCATCGGCGGCCTCGTTCCCTATCTGTTCGGGGCGCTGGCGATGGAAGCGGTGGGGCGGGCGGCGGGCGCCGTCGTGATCGAGGTGCGGCGCCAGTTCCGCGACATCGTCGGCATCATGGCGGGCACCGGCAAGCCGGAATACGACAAGGCCGTCGACATGCTCACCGCGTCCGCCATCCGCGAGATGGTGCTGCCGTCGCTGCTGCCCGTGATCGTCCCGATCCTCGTCGGCATGCTGCTGGGACCGGCGGCGCTGGGCGGCATGCTGATGGGCACGATCGTGACCGGACTCTTCGTCGCGATCTCGATGACGACCGGCGGCGGCGCCTGGGACAACGCCAAGAAATATATCGAAGACAACCACTACGGCGGCAAGGGCTCCGATGCGCACAAGGCCGCCGTCACGGGCGACACGGTGGGCGATCCGTACAAGGACACGGCGGGGCCGGCCGTGAATCCGCTCATCAAGATCATCAACATCGTGGCGCTGCTGCTGGTGCCGCTGCTGCCGGCGGGCGGCTGGCTGGCCGTGTCGGCGCCGCAGTCGCTGTATCCGGCGCCGGCCGCGACGGCGCATGCGGCCACGGTGCCGGCTCGGCAGCAAGGCCTGCGCGTCGGACTGGCGGCTCCCGCGCGCGCGGCGGTCAGCGTCCCAGCGCCCCGTTGAGCGCGCGCTCCAGCGACGCGCGGTCCGAATCGCCGTGGTAGCGCACGCCGTTGATGTAGAGGGTCGGGGTGCCGGTGGCGCCGTCGTGGCGGGCGCGTTCGGCATCGGCCTGCACGCGGGCGCGATGGCGGCGTTCCAGGATCTCGGCGCGGAAGCGTTCGACGTCGAGGCCCAAGCTTTCCGCCAGCGCGGCGAGATCCTGCCCGTCGCGGATGTGGCGCTGTCGTTCGTACAGCAGGTCGTGCATGTCCCAGAACCGGCCCTGGCTGCCCGCGGCCTCGGCCGCTTCCGCCGCCAGTTCGGCCAGCGGGTGCAGGTGCGCCAGCGGCAGGTGCCGGTAGATCACGCGGATGCCGCCGAAGCGCCCGTCCAGGTCGCGCAGTGCGAGGTGGGCGCGTGCGCTGTACGGGCACTGGAAGTCGGCATACTCGATCACCGTCAGCGCGGCATCCGCCGGTCCGCGCACGTGCTCGGCGTTGCCGATCTCGTCAACTCGTTGCATCGCTGTCTCCTCGGTACGGCGGCGCGCCAACACGGCAGGCCGCATCATGGGCGCCATGATGGCATGACGCACGCGGTCGTGTAGTAAATTTTCACCCGGCAAGAAGATAGGTGTAAAAACAAAACAGATGGCGACGTGATCGCCTCCGTTGCGGTACAGTAGCGCCATCAGCGGTTTGTTTCAGAAATGATTAGAAACGGAACGCGCCAGCTTACTAACCAAATGGAGAAAACCATGACGAGCAATCTCGGAAGAAAGGGCGTAGCCGACGCCCCCGGCCTTGATCCCACCAACGCTCCGCGCCAGGACAGCATGCAGCAGACCGACGGCACGAGCCGTGCCGAGCTGCAGCGTGCGCTGCTGGTCTACGGCATGGCCGGCGCGCTCGGCGCCGATCACGTACGGGGCGCCATCGAGGACGTCCGCGCCTGACTGAAGCGCTGACGCCGGGCACGCCAACGGGACCTGCGGGTCCCGTTTTCTTTTAAAACACGCACATCCGGTCCGCCTCCTCGCGCAGCCAGGGCCGGAAGTCCGGATGCGCAATGCCAATCAGCGCCTGCGCGCGCTGCTTGGCCGACTTGCCGCGCAGCTGGGCCACGCCCCATTCCGTGACGACGTAGTTGACGTCGTTCTTGCTCGTGGTCGCGTGGGTGCCGGGCGCCAGGGTCGGCACGATGCGCGAGACGGTGCCGTCCTTCGCCGTCGACGGCAGCACGATGAACGATTTTCCGCCGCGCGAGCGGTTCGCGGCGCGCACGAAATCCACCTGGCCGCCCGTGCCGGAATAGGGCAGGTGCCCGATGCTTTCGCTGCCGCACTGGCCGAGCAGGTCCACCTGCAGGCTGGCGTTGATCGACACGAGCCTGTCGTTCTGCCCGGCGATGTACGGGTCGTTCGTGAAATTCGACGGATGCATCTCCAGCATCGGATTGTGGTGCATGAACTCGTACAGCCGGCGCGAGCCCAGCGCGAACGTCGCCACCATCTTGCCCGGCAACAGCGTTTTCCTGCGGTTGGTGACGGCGCCGGCCTCCACGAGCGTCAGGATGCCGTCGCCGATCATCTCAGTGTGGATGCCGAGGTCGCGCTTGTTCGTCAGCTGCATGACGACGGCGTCCGGAATGCCGCCGTAGCCGATCTGCAGCGTCGATCCGTCCTCGATGTGCTCGGCGACGAGGCGGCCGATCGCTTCCTGCACGGGGCCGATGCGCGGCAGGCCCACTTCCATGATCGGTTCCTCGCTCTCGACCAGCGCCGTGACCTGGGAAATGTGCACGTGGCACTGGCCGTGCGTGTAAGGGACATGCGGATTCACCTCCAGCACGACGGCGCGCGCCTTCGCCACGGCCGCCATCGTGTAGTCGGTGCCGAGGCTGAGAGCGAAGTGGCCGGAGGCGCTCATCGGCGAGGCCATCGCGAACACGACGTCGGCCGGCATCAGGCCCCGTTCGATCAGCATCGGAATCTCGGAAAAATAATTCGGGATGAAATCGCACCAGCCGCCCTGGCCACCGGCGCGCGACGCGCCGCCGAAGAACAGCGCGGCATGGCGCACGTGCGCCCGGTGCTCCTGGGCGAAATATCCGTACTTGCGCATGGCGAGGATCTGCGCCACCTGGACGTCGTTGAAGCCGCGGCATTCGTCCGACAGCGCGTGCAGCAAAGTGGGCGGTTCGCCGACACCCGTCGGCACGACGATCATGTCGCCGTTGCGCACGTGGTTGAGGGCATCGAAAGCACTGCCGCGCCGGGCGCGGTACATCTCCTGCATCGTCTGCATGGTCGTCTCCTGTCGGCGGCTTCGAACAACCATTGCGGCAGGTTGTTCGAGCCTTCCCGTCGTTATTGTTTGAAAAACATGCGTTGTGGCAGCTTAACAGCGTGGCCGAAGATACTGACGCGTACCTGACGCGTGTTCAATGCACAGTTGCGCGCCAGGCCGGGTCCGCGCGGCCGATAATGCAAGGACGAGGAGCGAACATCATGGCACAACGACGACAGTCAGCCGCGGCCGCGCTGGCCGCATGCGCCGCGCTGGCCTGGTCCGGCATGGCGCCGGCCGGGGTGGCCCAGGCGCCGCAGGCGCGCGCGCAGGACGCGGCCACGCAGCGCCAGTCGGAACGCACGGACCAGGCGAACCGCGAAGCCGCCGTGGCCGACGAAGCCAGCGCGGCGCAAGGACATCCGGCTGCCGGCAGGGCCGGCCCGGCGGTCAACGGCGGGACCGCGGGCGGACACACGCCGGCGGCCGGGCTGAGCTATGGCCCGGTGCTGGCGCCGCGCGGCCCACAGGATGCCGATCCGGTCCGCAAGGCGCCGGCCGAGGTGCGCGACGAAGCGGACACGCTGGCCCGCGATCCGGCGCCTCAGCAGGCCCGGCCGCAAGAAAAGCAACTAACCGACAAGCAGCGCACAGAGCAGCGCAAACAGCAACTGGAGGAACAGCGCCGCCGCGCTGCGCGCCGCCACCAGGCCTGGCAGAGCGAAGGCCCGATGGCGCCGCGCCCGCTGCGTTCCGGGGAGGCGCCTCCGGCGACGGCCGCCGTGCCGATCCCGCCGCCGCTGCCCGCGCCGCAGCCGACGGTGCCCAGTTCCAGCGTGATCCGGGCCTGCCAGGGCATCGCTTGCACGGATGCGGCCGGCAACACGTTCAACGGCAGCGGGAACGCGGGCGTCGGCAGCGGCGGCCGCATGTGCACCCGGACCGGCACGACCGTGCAGTGTTTTTGATGAACGCATGGTGTTTCCACCAAAACCCCGCTAAAATCCGCTGGTTGACGTTTACGTAAACGGCAAGACAATATCCAGCTGACCAGTGAAGGGGAGACAGATGCAAATCCAGAATAATGTGTTCATCGTGACGGGCGGCGCTTCGGGCCTGGGTGCGGCCACCGCGCGCACCATCGTGGAAGCGGGCGGCAAGGTCGTGCTGGCCGACGTGCAGCAGGAAGCGGGTGCGGCGCTGGCCGCCGAGCTGGGCGCCGCGGCACGTTTCGTGAAGTGCGACGTGACGTCGGAAGCGGACGGCCAGGCCGTCGTCGCGGCGGCGCTCGCGCTGGGCAGCCTGCGCGGCCTCGTCAACTGCGCCGGCGTCGCGCCGGCCATCAAGACGGTGGGCAAGGACGGCCCGCACCCGCTCGAGGCGTTCCAGCGCGCCGTCAACATCAACCTCGTCGGCACCTTCAACATGTGCCGCCTCGCCGCCGATGCGATGGGCAAGGAAGAGGGGCTGGAACACGGTGAGCGCGGCGTCATCATCAACACGGCGTCGGTCGCCGCGTTCGACGGCCAGATCGGCCAGGCCGCCTACGGCGCGTCGAAGGCGGGCGTGGCCGGCATGACCCTGCCGATGGCACGCGACCTGTCGCGCAGCGGCATCCGCGTGATGACGATCGCGCCGGGCATCTTCGAGACGCCGATGCTGATGGGCATGCCGCAGGAAGTGCGCGATTCGCTGGGCAAGATGGTGCCGTTTCCCCCGCGCCTCGGCATGCCGCGCGAGTACGCGCACCTGGCCATGACCATCATCGAAAACGTGATGCTGAACGGCGAGACGATCCGCCTGGACGGCGCGATCCGCATGCAGCCGAAGTAAGACGGCGTGAGCCGTCAGGCAATTTCGGGTACGATGCTCCACGGTATCGGCGCGCGACCGCGCGTTTGTCATTTGTGGAGATCGCATGAAATCGAAGTTGCTCGCCCTCGTCCTCGGCAGCGCGTTTGCCGCTGCCTGTCACCCGATCGTCGCGTTCGCGCAGGACGCGCCGGCCCTGCAGCAGGCCCCGGAAGCCGCCAGCGGCTACACGGAAAAGGCTGGCTGGACGGCCCGCAAATACATGGTGGCGGCCGCGAATCCGCTGGCCGTCGAGGCGGGCTACGAGATGCTGAAGCAGGGCGGCACGGCGATCGACGCGGGCATCGCGACGCAGCTGGTGCTCACGCTCGTCGAGCCGCAATCGTCCGGTATCGGCGGCGGCGCGTTCCTGATGTATTACGATGGCAAGAAGGTGCAGGCCTACGACGGCCGCGAGACCGCGCCGTCGAAGGCGGATGAGCACCTGTTCCAGCATCCGGACGGCACGCCGATGTCGCGCCGCGAAGGCATCGTGGGCGGCCGCTCGACGGGTGCGCCGGGCGTGCTGCGCATGCTCGCGCTGGCGCATCGCCAGCATGGCAAGCTGCCGTGGAAGACCTTGTTCCAGCCGGCGATCCGCCTGTCCGAGCAAGGATTCGCCGTCAGCCCGCGCCTGCACAGCCTGCTCGCCGAGGATGCGTACATCCGCAAGGACCCGACGGCGCGCGCCTATTTCTACGCGCCGGACGGCAATCCGTGGCCCGTCGGCCACGTGCTGAAGAACCCCGCGCTGGCGCGCACACTGCACGAACTCGCGGACGGCGGCGCCGAGGTGTTTTATACGGGCCGGATCGCGCGCGACATCGAAGCGAAGGTCAAGAGCCACCCGACCAATCCCGGCCTCCTGAGCGCCGCCGACATCGCCGCCTACCAGCCGAAATTGCGCGAACCCGTCTGCAACGACTACCGCGCCTACACCGTGTGCGGCATGCCGCCGCCGTCGTCGGGCGGCATTGCCGTGGCACAGATGCTCGGCATGCTCGAGACGCGCGACATGAAAGCGCTGGCCCCCAGCGACGGCATCCCGGGCACGGAGGCCGTGCACCTGTTTTCGGAAGTGGGCCGCCTCGCGTACGCGGACCGCGACCGCTACGCCGCCGACACCGACTTCGTCCCGCTGCCCGGCCGCGGCATCCCCGCGCTGCTGGACAAGGGCTATCTCGCCCAGCGCGCCAGCCTGATCGGCCAACGGTCGATGGGCAAGGCGCAAGCCGGCCATCCGCCCGGCGTCGAGTCGGCTTGGAACTGGGGCATGGACAATTCGATCGAGGCGCATTCGACGTCGCACATCGTCGCCGTCGATCCGTACGGCGCCGGCCTGTCGATGACGACGAGCGTCGAGGACGCGTTCGGGTCGCGCCAGATGGTCGACGGCTTCATCCTGAACAACCAGCTCACCGACTTCTCGTTCGATTCGCGCGACGCCAGCGGCCCCATCGCCAACCGCGTCGAGCCGGGCAAGCGCCCGCGCAGCGCGATGAGCCCGACGATCGTGTTCGACAAGAAGACGCGGCGGTTCGTGGAAGCCGTCGGCTCGCCGGGCGGTCCGCTGATCATCAACTACGTGGCGAAGGTCCTCGTCGGCACGCTCGACTGGGGCCTCGACATGCAGCAGGCCATCTCCCTGCCCAATTTCGGCAGCCGCAACGGACCGACCGAACTGGAGACCGGCCGCTTCCCGGCGGCCGAGATCGAGGCGCTCAAGGCGCGCGGCCACACGGTCCGCGTATTCGAGCAGACGTCCGGCCTGCAAGGGATCGCGCGGATGGACATCCACGGCGTGCCGCTGTGGTTCGGCGGCGCCGACCCGCGTCGCGAAGGTATCGCAAAAGGCGATTGACGGGTGGGGCTCGTTACGCCACCGACATTTTTACCGTTTGTCGAGGCCTCCATACAACGAAGTGTTTGTCGAGAAGCTATTTATTCAACGCAAGTTAAGCAGAGTTTGCTAATCTTGCCGTGTGGACATTGAACGTAAAACGGGGTTGATCCTCAGCGGAGGCGGCGCACGCGCGGCTTACCAGGCTGGGGTCATGCAGGCAATCTCCCGCATCCTGGGGGAGGCGGGCTGGCCCGCCGCGCGCAACCCGTTCGAGATCATCTGCGGCACGTCCGCCGGCGCCCTCAACGCCGCCGCGCTGGCCTGCCGCGCCGACGATTTCGGCGACGGCGTCGACCAGCTGGTGGACGTGTGGGAGAGCATCGACGTCACGCAGGTGTATCGCGCCGACTCGCTGGGCGTGCTGCGCTCCGGCGCGCGCTGGCTGTCGCTGTTGTCGTTCGGCTGGATGCTGCGCCAGTGGCATGCGGCGCCGCCGACCTCGCTGCTCGACAACACGCCGCTCGTCGGCCTGCTGCACCGCATGCTCGACCTGCCGCGCCTGGACGCGGCGCTGGCCAGCGGCTGCCTCGATGCGCTGGCCGTCACCGCGTCGTCGTACAGCGGCGGCCAGCACGTGACGTTTTACCAGAGCGAGCGCGAGATCGCGCCGTGGAAGCGCCACCAGCGCATCGCGCTCGCGGGGCAGATCGGCGTCGAACACCTGCTCGCGTCGAGCGCGCTGCCGTTCATCTTCCCGGCCGTGCCGCTGTACCTGGACGGCCGCCTGGAATTCTGCGGCGACGGCTCGATGCGCCAGCTGGCGCCGATCGCGCCCGCGATCCACCTGGGCGCGCACCGCGTGCTCGTCGTGGGCGCGGGGCGCATGAACGAAACCGTGAACCATTTGCCGGCGCGGGTGCGCTATCCGAGCCTGGCGCAGATCGCCGGTCACGCGCTGTCGTCGATCTTCCTCGACAGCCTCGCGATGGACATCGAGCGCCTGCAGCGCGTCAACGCCACCCTGGCCATGGTGCCGGACGAGCTGCTTGCGAAGACGCCGCTGCGCCGCATCGAACTGCTCGCGATCGTGCCGTCGGAGCGCCTGGACGACATCGCGGCGCGCCACGCGGGCAGCCTGCCGGGGCCCGTGCGGACGCTGCTCGGCGGGATCGGGGCCATCGAGGCGCGCGGCGCCGCGCTCGCGTCGTATCTGCTGTTCGAGGGCGGCTACACGCGCGAACTGATGGCACTGGGCCAGCGCGACACCTATGTCCGGCGCCACGACGTACTGGAGTTTTTCGAAGCATGAGACGATGGCATTCCGCGCCCAAGGCGCTCAAGGCGCTGCTGGCGCTTGCGTGGATGTTCCTGTGGCTCGGGTGCGCCCAGGCCGCGCCGACGCCGACCCTGCGCTTCGAACACCTGTCGGTGGACGACGGCCTGGCGCAGGAGTCCGTGCTGTCCATCGTCCAGGACCCGGACGGCTTCATGTGGTTCGGCACGCAGTCCGGCCTGTCGCGCTACGACGGCTACCGCTTCACGAATTTCCGCAACGTCGTCGGCGACCCCAAGACGCTCGCCAACAACTGGGTGCGCGTGCTCTACGTCGACCGCAAGGGCCGGCTGTGGATCGGCACGGACGGCGGCCTCGATCGGTACGAGCCCGCCACCGGCGCGTTCTCCCATTTCCTGCCGGACGAACCGGCCAAGCGCGGCAACGGCAACCGCCACATCCGCGCCATCCTGGACGACGGCAAGGACGGCCTGTGGCTGGCGACGGCCGACGGCCTGCAGCACTTCGACATCGCCAGCGGCCGCTTCGACACGTGGCACCACGTGCCCGGCGTGCCGGACAGCCTCGCCTCGGACAAGCTGACGGCCCTCGCGCGCGCGCGCGACGGCCACCTGTGGATCGGCACCGCGGCCGGCCTGGACAGCCTCGATCCGGAGCGCATGCACTTCCGCCACCACCCGTCGCCGCGCGGCGGCAAGTACGACTTCGTGCAGGCGTTGATGGTCGACGCCGGCCAGGGCCTGTGGGTCGGCAGCATGGGCGGCCTGGAACGGCTGCCGGTCGGCCAGAAGGGCGAGGTCCGCACGTTCGGCCTTGAGGACGGCATGCCGTCCGGCGAGATCAGCGTGTTGTACGAGGATGCGGAGCGCCAGGTCTGGGTCGGCTCGCACGACCGCGGCCTGTACCGCTGGCTCCCCGCGCAAGGCAAGTTCGAACGGCATCCGCACCGCATCACCGACAGCTACAGCCTGGGCGACAACCAGGTCACGGCGCTGTACGGCGACCGCGTGGGCACGTTCTGGGTCGGCACGTGGTACGGCGGCGTGTCGCGCGCCGACATGGGCAGCGGCGGCTTCGCGCGCATCGTGCGCGGCGACGACACGCCGCTCGCGCTGGAAGACAACAAGGTGCGCGGCATCGTCGGCGACGGCGGGGGCAAGCTGTGGCTGGCGACGAACGGCGGCCTGCACCTGTTCGATCCGGCGACGGGCGCGGACCAGGCGTGGCGCCTGGCGCCTGTCGAAGCGGGCATCTCCGGCGACGCGATGGCCACGTCGGTGGCGCTCGGCCGCGACGGCGCCGTGTGGCTCGGCACGCGCAACGGGCTGGCGCGCTTCGACCCGGCAACGGGAAAGCTGACGCGGCGCACGCTGTCCGCGGACGACGTCGACGCCAACTACGTGCGCAATGTCCACGTCACGCGCGACGGCACCGTGTGGGCCGCGAGCCGCGGCGGCCTGCACCGCATCGCGCCCGACGGCAAGCAGACGACGTACCAGCACGACCCGGCCGTGGGCGCGAGCCTGGCCGACAACATCGTGCGCCCCATGCTGGAAGACCGCCACGGCCGCTTCTGGGTCGGCACGTTCGACGGCCTCGACCTGCTCGACCGCGCGACCGGCAAGTTCCGCCACTTCCGCCACGACCCGGACGATCCGACGAGCCTGTCGCACGACGAGGTGCACTACCTGCTGGAAGACCGGCGCGGCGACCTGTGGGTCGGCACGGCCGTGGGCCTGAACCGCATGGTGATCGGCCCGGACGGCACGCCACGCTTCCAGCGCTACACGGTGCGCGACGGCATGGCCGACGACGTCGTGGCCGCGATGCAGGAAGACCTCGACGGCTTCATCTGGGTGTCGAGCTCGAGCGGCCTGCACCGGCTCGATCCGGCCAGCGGCGCGTGGCGCAACTACAATGCGACCGACGGCACCATCGAAGGCGCCTATTTCGACGCGTCGGCGCTGCGCGTGGCCGACGGCACCCTCTACTTCGGCGGCAACAACGGCATCACGGCGTTCAATCCGCGCGCGCTGCACGACAACCTGATCGCGCCGCGCGCCGTCATCACGGGCCTGCAGATCTTCGGCCAGCCATGGCAGGACGTCCGGCCGGGCATGCTGCCGGGGCCCATCGAACGCCTGTCCGGCATCACGCTCACGCCGCAGGATTCCGTGTTCTCGCTGGAGTTCTCGGCACTGCACTTCGCCGCGCCGGGCCGCAACCGCTTCGCCTACCGCCTGGTGGGCTTCGACCAGGACTGGATCGGCGTCGACGCCAGCAAGCGCTTCGCCACCTACACGAACCTCGACCCGGGCCGCTACACGTTCCAGGTGCGCGCGGCCAACAAGGACGGCATCTGGAGCGACGCCGCCGCGACGCTGGAAGTCACGGTGCTGCCGCCGTACTGGAAGACGTGGTGGTTCCGCACGCTGTGCGCGCTGGTGGTGATCGGCTGCTGCTACGGCGCCTACCGCATCCGCGTGGACGTCCTGCGCCGCCAGAAGGCCATGCTGGAACAGCAGGTCAGCGCGCGTACGGAACGGATCGAGCAGCAGAACCGCCTGCTCGAACGCCAGACCGAGGAATTGCGCGAGCAGGAACGCCAGGTGCGGCGCCGCACGAACGAGCTGGCGCTCGCCAACGACGCGCTGCAGGAAAACGAGGAGCGGCTGTACCAGGCCAAGCAGCGCGCGGAAGACGCGACGCGCCAGAAGTCCGAATTCCTGGCCAACATGAGCCACGAGATGCGCACGCCGCTGGCGGGCGTCATCGGCATGCTCGGCTTCGCGCTGCGCGACACGGTCCTCAAGGAGTCGACGCGCGAGCAGATCCTGCGCGGCCAGGCCAATGCGCAGTCGCTGCTCGCGATCATCAACGACCTCCTCGATTTTTCCAAGATCGAGGCGGGCAAGCTGACCATCGAGAACATCGACTTCGTCCTCGACGAGAACATCGGGCACGTCGTCACCCTGTTCGAGGAACAGGCCGGCGCGCACAGCGTGGGCTTCGGCGTGAGCCTCGATCCGGACCTGCCGCGCTTCGTCGTGGGCGACCCCACGCGGCTGCGCCAGGTCCTCGTGAACCTCGTCGGCAACGCCTTCAAGTTCACCGAGAGCGGGTCCGTCACCGTGCGCGTCGAACGGCGGCCCGAGGACCAGTACGACCGGGCCGGCCGCAACATGATCCGCTTCTCGGTGGAAGACACGGGCATCGGCATCGCGCCGGACGCCTTGCCGCGCCTGTTCCAGAAATTCGAGCAGGCCGACGCGACGACCACGCGGCGCTACGGCGGTACGGGCCTGGGCCTGGCGATCTGCCGCCAGCTCGTCGAGCTGATGGGCGGCACGATCGGCGTGGCCAGCACGCCGGGCGTCGGTTCCACGTTCAGCTTCGTGCTGCCGCTGGCGGACGGCGTGCAGCCCCCGGTCGTCGACGACCGGCCGCGCGCGCCGCACACGCACCGCCTGCGCGTGCTGTGCGCGGAAGACTACCCGACCAACCAGATCATCGTGCGCATGATGCTCGAAGAACTGGGGCACCAGGTCGACGTCGTCGAGAACGGCGCGCTGGCCGTGGCGGCCTGCGCGCGCACGCGCTTCGACCTGATCCTGATGGACGGCCGCATGCCCGAGATGGACGGCGCCTCGGCCACGCGCCTGATCCGCGCCGGCGGCCCGCTGGAGGCGCCCGTGCTCGACCAGCACCTGATGATCGTCGCGCTCACGGCCAACGTCAGCGAGGAAGACCGCTCGCGCTACCTGGCCTGCGGCATGGATGCCTTCATCACCAAGCCGATCGACGACGCCCAGCTGCACTTCCACCTGACGCGCGCCATCGAGCGCCAGCTGCAGCGCGGCATCGTGCTTCCGCCGATGCCGGAGCCGGCCGCGCGCGCGCCGTCGACTGCGGAGCTGGACGCGATGTTCGACGTCGCGAGCGACCCGCTGCTCCCGGCCGTGGCGGCGCACAACGCGGGCCGCCGCACGGGCGACCTGAAGGAGCGGCTGCGCGGCGCCTTCCTCGCCGACCTGCCGCGCCGCCGCGCCGAACTGGACCTCGCGCTGGCGCAGGGCGACCACGATACGGCCGGGCGCGTCCTGCACGGCCTCAAGGGCAGCGCCGGCTACCTCGGTGAGGCGTCGCTGCGCGCGCTGTGCGCCGAACTCGAAGGGCTGGCCGACGCGGGCCAGCTGGACGCCGTGCGCGCCGGCCTGCCGCGCCTGCTGGACCTGCTCGCCCGCTTCGAAGCCGAACCGGCCTGAATCGTGCGCACCCCGGATGTCTGTATAATTTCCATTTAACAATTGCGACACATGGGGCAGGGATGAAGGTTTTGTTAGTCGACGATGACGTCGTGTCGCGCATGATGCTGATGCACATGATCGACAGCGCGGCCAGCGGCGTATTCGATGTGCTGGAAGCGGAGGATGGCGAGGACGCCTGGAAACAGCTGGACGGCGGCCTGGACCCGACGATCGTCTTCTGCGACCTGCGCATGCCGCGCCTGTCCGGCATGGAATTGCTGGCCCGCGCCAAGGCCGATGCGCGCTTTGCCGGCCTGCCGTTCGTCCTCGTCTCGGCCGCCGCCGACGGCGCGACGATGGAGCAGGCGCTCTCGCTGGGCGCGGCCGGCTACATCGTCAAGCCATTCGACAGCGCGCGGGTCGCCCTCCACCTGACCCCGTTGATGCGCGCGGCGGACGAGCAGCCCGCGGCCACGCTGCGCCGCCTCGGCATCGACGCCACGCGCCTGCTGCTGTACCTCGGCGGGCTGCAGCGCCAGCTGGTCAGTGCCGGCACGGACCTGGCCGCGATGCTGGCCGCCAGCCAGGTGGATGCCGCGCGCGCCCATCTCGCGCGCCTGTGCGAAGGGTGCCGCACGCTCGGCCTGCACGGCGCCGCGGCGGGCTTCGACGCCCTGCGCGCCGCCCCGGACGACGCCGGCCTCGCGCGCGAACTGGAAGCCGCGCACCGGGCCGTGTTGCGCCAGACGGATGCCACCCGGCACCTCGCCATGTGATCGGTTCACCTTTCCTGCAACGTTAAATTCCTGCTGGAAAAGGCGAAAAATTGTCATAAAAATGTTGTAAATCTACCCTCCACACGGCTGCGGATTCCGGCATACTGATCTTTTGCCGTGGCCGGCATGCACCACTCCCCAGGCAGTACGGCAACTTGTCGGGCGTCCTTTTTGCCCCGTACGGACCGCGCCAAGCGCGCGCCGTCCGTCATGAGCTTGTCATTAAAATAGTCGACTTTGCACGGCACCACAGAGTGCCGGGAGCACGCCATCGACTTGGGATTGCATGAGCGAGGATTATGAAGACCACGGTTTCCCCCAGCCTGACTTTCCTCACCGGCGGCGGCCAGACGGCCGCGCGCATCGCCGCCCATGACTGGCGCGCCACGCCGCTCGGGCCCATCGAGGACTGGCCGGCCGCGCTGCGCACCGCACTGGGCCTGGCGCTGAATTCCCGGTTCCCCACGTTCCTGTGCTGGGGCGCCGACCTGATCAGTTTCCATAACGACGCCTACGCGCCGCTGCTCGGCGACAAGGCCGCGCTCGGCCTGCCGTTCCGCACCGTCTGGCGCGAAGCGTGGGACACGGTCGGACCGATCGCCATGAAGGCCTATGCCGGCGAGGCCACCTGGCACGAGGACACGCCGGTGCCGATGGCGCGCCACGGCTATCCGGAACAGGCCTGGTTCACGTTCTCGTACAGCCCCGTGCGCGACGACGACGGTACCGTCGGCGGCATCCTGTGCACGGTCGTCGAGACGACGGACAAGGTGCATGCCCTCGCGGCGCTGCGCCGGAAGGACGAGACGCTGCGGCGCCTGAACGAGGCGCTGACGCACCAGGTCGCGTCGCACGCGAGCGACCGCGAACGGCTGTGGCGCATCTCGCCCGACGTGATGTGCGCGGCGTCGCTGGCGACCGGGCGCTTCCTCACCGTGAACCCGGCGTTCAGCGCGAGCTTCGGCTGGAGCTTCGACGAGGCCACGACGCGCCCGTTCATGGACATGGTGTACCCGGAAGACCGCGACGACGTGCTGGACAAGATGCACGTGCTGGCCGGCGGCATGCCGCTCGTCGGCTACGAAGTGCGGCTGCTGCACAAGGACGGTTCGTACCGCTGGGTGTCGTGGACGATCTCCCCGGAGGGCGAGCTGCTGTACGGCGTCGCGCGCGACGTCACGGCCGAAAAGCACCAGGCCGACGCGCTGCGCCAGGCCGAGGAAGCGCTGCGCCAGTCGCAGAAGATGGAAGCGGTGGGCCAGCTGACGGGCGGTCTCGCGCACGATTTCAACAACATGCTGGCGGGCGTGACGGGCCACCTGGAACTGATGAAGCTGCGCCTGCGCATGGGCCAGACGGGCGACCTGACGACGCGCATCGACGCCGCCCTCGGCGTGACCCAGCGCGCGGCCGCGCTCACGCACCGCCTGCTGGCGTTCTCGCGCCGCCAGGCGCTCGACCCGAAGCCGACCAGCGTCAACGCGCTCGTGATGTCGATGACGGACCTGATCGAGCGCGCGGCCGGCCCGTCCATCGCCGTGCGCACGCGGCTCGCGGCCGCGCTGTGGACGACGCTGTGCGATCCGAACCAGCTCGAATCCGCCTTGCTGAATCTCGCGAACAATGCGCGCGACGCCATGCCGGCAGGGGGCCTGCTCGTCATCGAGACGGAGAACGTGACCCTGAGCGCGGCCCAGGCGCGCCGCCACGGCGACCTGCGGCCCGGCGAGTACGTGCAGGTGAGCGTGCGCGACAACGGCGCCGGCATGCCGCCGGACGTGGTGGCGCGCGCGTTCGACCCGTTCTTCACGACCAAGCCGATGGGGCAGGGCACGGGCCTGGGCCTGTCGATGGTGTACGGCTTCGCGCACCAGTCGGGCGGCAATGTGCGCATCGAATCGCGGCCGGCGCAGGGCACCGAGGTGCGCCTGCTGCTGCCGCGCCACCTCGTGGAGACGCCGCCGGCGGAAGCCGCGGACGTCGAACCGCCGCTGGAAGCCGGCAGCCGCAAGGGCGTCGTGATGGTCGTCGACGACGAGGCCGACATCCGCGCCGTGATGAGCGAGGTGCTGGAGCTGCAGGGCTACACGGTGCTCGTCGCCTGCGACGCCCCGCAGGCGCTGCGCCTGCTGAAGGACGCGCGGCCGGACATGCTCGTGACGGACGTCGGCCTGCCCAACGGCATGAACGGCCGCCAGCTGGCCGACCACGTGCGCGTGCAATGGCCGCAGCTGCCCGTGCTGATGGTGACGGGCTATGCGGAAAGCACGGTCATGAAGAACGAAAAACTGCCCGCGCAGATGGAAATCCTGACCAAGCCGTTCGCCATGAACGCGCTCGTGGACAAGGTCGGGAGCATGTTGTCGCAGGGGCTCGGCGCCGAAGCCGGGGCCGAGACCCGCGCCGAAGCCGCCTGACGGCGCCGGCCCCGGCGCGGCGCCCGCGTCAGGCGGCGAGGTCGTTCCGCCCGCCGGCATCGTCCGGCGTGACGAGCTCGCCGAAATGCACGGTCCGCGTGGCGATGTCGTGGTACGCGCCCACGAGCCCCATCTCGCCGCGCGCGACGCGCTCGCGCAGGAACGCGCTGCCGGCGATGATCTCGTCCAGCGAATTCTCGATGTTGCGGCGCGTGACCTGCTCGAGCAGCGCCTGCCCCGCGGGCGGATGGTGCGCGCCGCACTGGCAATCCTCGATCGCCTTGCGGATCTTGCCGGTGATCGCGCCGACGCTGTGCGCCCCTTCGTTCTGCAGCGCGAGGCCGATCGCGCCGCAGCTCGAATGGCCCTTCACGACGATCAGTTTCGCCCCCAGCTTGTGCGCGATTTCCAGGCTGCCGATGATCTCGCGGCTGATCACGTTGCCCGCGATGCGCACCGTCAGCAGGTCGCCCAGGCCCGCATCGAAAATGATTTCCGGCGACGTGCGCGAATCGATGCAGTTGACGACGACCGCCATCGGATGCTGTCCGGCCGCCGTCGCCTCGACCTGGTGCAGATAGTATTTGTTCGTCGTGCGGCCTGCGCGGAAGCGTTCATTGCCGTCGCGCAGCAGTTGCAGGACGTCGGCCGGACGCAGCTTGTTCTGCGTGTCCTTGTCGAGCGCGGGCACGAACTGGATCGGGTCGTGCAGGCGGTATTCGTCGCGCAGGCCGATGACGTTCAGGCGCACGTTGCGTTCCGCCGCGACGACGCGGTAGTCGTCGATGATCTCCAGCACGTCGTTGTCGATATAGTCCGTGTTGGCGGCGTCGATCACGACGTGCGCATTTTCCGGGATATCCCACAGCGCGCTCTTGATCGTCGCCTTGTTCAGGAACGACACCTGGTTCGGCAATTCCATCTTGACGACGTCGCCTATGTGCAGGCGATATTGCTCCAGCGAAAACGGATTACGGAAATTGCTGCGCATCAGGTAGAACAGGCTGGCCGCGAGACCGATCAGCACGCCCGTCAGCAGGTCCGTGAACACGATGGCGGCGACGGTGACGGCGAACGGCAGGAATTGCGACCAGCCCTTGCGGTACATGTCGCGGAACAGCGAAACCTTGGCCAGCTTGTAGCCCGTCACGATGAGGATCGCGGCCAGCGCCGCCAGCGGGATCAGGTTCAGCGCGGGCGCCAGCACGAGCACGCTGGCGAGCAGCAGCACGCCGTGAAAAATGCTCGATGCCTTGGTCCGGTTGTCGTTCTGGACGTTGACGGAGCTGCGCACGATGACCGACGTGACGGGCAGGCCGCCCAGCAGGCCGGCGCAGATATTGCCGACGCCCTGCGCGACGAGTTCCCGGTTCGGCGGCGTTTCGCGCTTGTGCGGATCGAGCTTGTCGACCGCTTCCACGTTCAGCAGCGTTTCCAGAGACGCGACGATGGCGATCGTGACGCCGACCATCCAGACGTCGTGATTCGTGAAATGGGCGAGGTCGGGGAATCGCAGGTAATTCCCCAGGTTGGCCATATCGAGGGGCGGAATATCGACGAGGTGGGCCGGTGCGATGCTCAGCGCCGGAAAGAACCGGTTGAACGCCAGATGCAGCAATACGCTCAGTGCGACGACGAACAGCGGCGCCGGGAGCAGTTTGACGTTTTTCAGCGGCGTCTTGTCCCAATACACCAGGATCAGCATCGACACGAGTGCGATGATCAGCGCGCCGGGCGTAATGGCGCCGGCCGCGTGCAGGATGGCCGAAAACGTATTTTCGCCATTGGCCTGGATGAAGGATGTTTCGTCGGCATGATTGCTGTCATAGCCGATCGCATGGGGAATCTGTTTGAGTATCAGCAGGATGCCGATCGCCGCCAATAATCCCTTGATGACATTCGAGGGAATGTAATTGGCGATGAAACCCGCGCGGGCGACGCCCAGTATCAGTTGCACCACGCCGGCGATCAATATCGATGCGAGCAGGACTTCGAATGCGCCGAGTTTCGCGATCGAGGCCAGGACGACGGCGGCCAGCCCGGCGGCGGGACCGCTGACGCTCGTGTGGGAACCGCTGGCGGCACCGACGACGATGCCGCCGATAATGCCGGAAATAATCCCGGAAAACAAAGGCGCGCCCGAGGCGAGGGCAATACCGAGACACAGGGGCAAGGCGACAAGGAATACTACTATGCCGGCCGGCAAATCGTACTTGAGGGTATTCGTATGCATGGGAATCTCACGGAAGAACGATGGTTGTCAGTCAGAATGCGCGGGTTTTTCGCGACCTGGCGAAACAGATTTGCGCATGGCGATATAACGGCTTTGCATCGGCGTATCGCCGATGAATCCGGATTCATGAACGTTTGATCGGGATGAATCAAAACGGTGCAATGCACCGATTTGATGCATTTTCAGGAGGCCGATTGTTAAAGCGACGGCGAAAAAATATAACATGCATTTTGCAAATGCGTCCAGCATGAAAGTCGGGACGTTACAATTCTTTCGGCCGGAAATATATTTGGATAAAAGCGGTTTTTCCAGGGGTATTTTTATTGCTTTATATGATGCGGAATTGGGAATCTGACAAACCGGCCGGCGCGCACCGGTTGACCGGGTCCCCCCTTAGGGTAATCTCATAAATGAATTGCAGGCAATCAACTAATTATTGCCGTGGTCGTAAATTTTTCTTAACACGATTCCCGCTTTTTCGGCGAGTTTATTAAGGTATGATTTATTTAGTTGCCATCAAGCAGCGCAGAATATGAATATCCCTTGCAGTCACATCGAGGCCTCGTGCTGAATACCATGAAAACTCTGAGCTTCAGGCAAAAACTGTGGATTCCCCTGCTGTGCAGCCTGGCGTGCATCTGCGCTGACTTTGTCTATGGGGCGCTGCAGATGCGCGAGCTGCGCATTGCGGAAAGAAAGAAAGACCTGGTCAATATCGTCGACACCGCGATGTCGGGCATCTCGATGTACGCCGAGAGGGTCAGGGCGAACCAGATGAGCGAAACGCAGGCCCGGAAAGCCGCCATGGAACTGCTGCGCCACCAGCGGTATGGTGTGGATGGCTATATCTCCATCGTGGACGGCCGAGGCGTTGTGGTGATGAATCCAAGCAAACCCGAGGCGGAGGGCAAGCTGATGTGGGATTTCCAGGACAAGAAAGGGAATTATCTTTACCGCGATATCGTCGCAACCGGGAAAAGCGCGTCCGGCGCCGGCTTCATCGAATACTGGTGGGTGCGGCCCGGCGGCACCGAGCCGTCGGCGAAGTTGTCGCGCACGGCCTCCTACAGGCCATGGGACTGGAATATCGTTACCGGCGTATATACCGACGATATCGATGCCGCTTTCCGTACATCCCTGCTGCAATCCGGCGCGGTCCTGCTTGCCGTCTGCGTCCTGCTGTCGGCCATCGTCGTCGCGATCAATCGCAGCCTGGAGCGCACGATCGGCGGGGATCCGCGCTATGCGGGTGAAATCGCTTCCCGGATCGCGGTCGGCGATCTCTCGGAACATATCGAAACCACCAGCATGCAGGACAGCATCCTGTCGGGAATGAAGACCATGCAAAGGCAGTTGGCCGCCACCATCGGCAACATCCGCACCAGCGCTGCCGCGATCGCGTCGGCTTCGTCGGAGATCGCGAGCGGCAACCTGGATCTGTCCGCGCGAACCGAAGCACAAGCCAGCGCCCTGCAGGAAACCGCGGCTGCCATGGAGGAACTCACCCGCTCCGTGGCACTGAACGCGCACAACGCCGGCAAGGCGAACGAGCTTGCGCAGCGCGCATCCGCGGTGGCCCAGCAGGGTGGCGACGTGGTCTTGCAGGTGGTGCGGACGATGGAGACGATCAAGACATCGGCGGGCCGGATCGTGGACATCATCGCCGTCATCGATGGCATCGCTTTCCAGACCAACATCCTCGCATTGAACGCGGCAGTCGAGGCCGCGCGGGCCGGCGAACAAGGACGCGGCTTTGCCGTGGTGGCGTCGGAGGTGCGCAGCCTTGCCCGGCACAGCGCCGCGGCGGCAAAGGAGATCAAGGCCTTGATCAACGATTCGGTCGACGGCATCGACAGGGGCGGCGTCCTGGTTTCCCGCGCCGGGTCGACAATGGACGACGTGGTCGCCAGCGTCGACGAAGTCACCCGCATCATCGCTCTCATCGCGGGCGCGTCGGAAGAGCAAAGCACTGGCATCAGGCACATCAACGACGCAGTGTCGTCGATCGACGCGACCACGCAGCAGAATGCGGCGCTGGTCGAGCAGGCGGCAGCCGCCGCCGGTTCGATGCAGGACGAAGCAAGGCGCCTGGCGGCCTTGGTGACGAGCTTCCGCCTGAGCGCCCGCGCGCCGCGCCCGGTGGGATTGCCCGCATGAATCGGCGATTCCGGCGGCACAGCCCGGTATCGCCGCCAAACGCCTCAAAGCCGGCTGGGATGTCGGCTGCCTGGCAAGGCTGCCTGGCCTGCCGGCCTTGATTCTTCACGCGATTGCCTGGTACGGGCGGGACGAATATTGTGGGAGCGGCACGGGTCGGGTAGAATGGCTGACTGCCGTACAGCGTGTCGCCATAGTACAATGGATAGTACAAGGTCCTCCTAAGACTTAGATGCAGGTTCGATTCCTGCTGGCGACACCATTCCCGCCGATTCCCCATCCGCATCACCACCGCAACGCGGCGGTTTATCGGGCCGGGCCGCCCTTCGGTACAATGCCTGCTTTCTCACACTTTTATTGATGTCCGCGCACCGATCGGCGACGCGGCCTTACACCATGGCTGTCATTTCCCTCTCTTCCGCGCAACTGGCTTTCGGCCACGTCGCGCTGCTCGATCATGCCGATTTCTCGCTGGAAACCGGCGAGCGCGTCGGGCTCATCGGCCGCAACGGCACCGGCAAGTCGTCGCTGCTGAAAATCATTTCCGGCCGCTCGAAGCTGGACGACGGCCTGCTCGTCATGCAGCAGACGGTCAAGATCGCGTATGTCGAGCAGGAGCCCGTCTTCGATCCGGACATGAGCGTGTTCGACGCCGTCGCCGCCGGCATGGGCGACCAGCAGGCGATGCTGGCCGAGTACGAGTCGCTGACCGGACAGTTTGGCCAAGGCAATGATGATGCGGTCATGGAACGCATGCACGATCTGCAGGTCAAGCTCGACGCGGCGGATGCGTGGAACCTCGGCAACCGGGTCGAGACGACGCTGGGCCGCCTCGGCCTGGCGGGCGACGCGAAGATGGGCACGTTGTCGGGCGGTATGCAGAAGCGCGTGGCGCTGGCCGTCGCGCTCGTGTCCGGTCCCGACGTGCTGCTGCTGGACGAACCGACCAACCACCTGGACTTCACGTCGATCCAGTGGCTCGAAGGCCTGCTGCGCGAATTCCGCGGCTCCGTGCTGTTCATCACCCACGACCGCCGCTTCCTCGACAACGTCGCCACGCGCATCGTCGAACTGGACCGCGGCCGCCTGCTGTCGTTCCCCGGCAATTTCACCAAGTACCAGGAGCGCAAGCGCGAACTGCTCGCGATCGAAGAAGTCGAGAACGCCAAGTTCGACAAGGTGCTCGCGCAGGAAGAGGTGTGGATCCGCAAGGGCGTGGAAGCGCGCCGCACCCGCAACGAAGGCCGCGTGCGCCGCCTGGAAGACCTGCGCCTGCAGCGCAGCGCGCGCCGCGACCAGCAGGGCCAGGTGCGCATCGACGTGGCGACCGGCGAGCGTTCCGGCAAGATCGTCGCGGAACTGGAAAACATCTCGAAGGCCTACGGCGACAAGGTGATCGTCAAGGACTTCACGGGCACGATCATGCGCGGCGACAAGGTCGGCCTGATCGGCCCGAACGGCGCCGGCAAGACGACGCTGCTGAAAATCATTCTTGGCGAAGAGACCGTGGACAGCGGCAACGTCAAGCTGGGCACCCGCCTGAACGTCGCCTATTTCGACCAGATGCGCGCGCAGCTGAACGAAGAGGCGTCGCTGGCCGACACGATCGCTCCGGGCAGCGACTGGGTCGAGATCAACGGCCAGCGCAAGCACGTGATGAGCTATCTGGGCGACTTCCTGTTCGCGCCCGAGCGCGCGCGTTCGCCCGTGAAATCGCTGTCGGGCGGCGAGCGCAACCGCCTGCTGCTGGCGCGCCTGTTCGCCAAGCCGGCCAACTGCCTCGTGCTGGACGAACCCACCAACGACCTCGACATCGAGACGCTCGAATTGCTGGAAGAACTGTTGACGGACTACGCCGGCACCGTGTTCCTCGTCAGCCACGACCGCACGTTCCTCGACAACGTCGTCACGCAAGTCATCGTTTCCGAAGGGCAGGGAATGTGGCGGGAATTTGTCGGCGGCTACAGCGACTGGGAACGCGTGAAGTCCACCGTGGCGGCAACGCCCGCCGCGCCGGCGGCCGCCGGCAAGGCCGCACCGGCTAAAGCGCAGGATATGTCATCCAGCGCACAGAACGCATCCGGCAAGAAGGTAAAGTTGAGTTACAAGGAGCAGCGAGAGCTGGAAGAACTGCCGCAGCTCATCGCCAGCCTTGAAGACGAGCAGTCGGCCATCACGGCGCAGCTGAATGCGCCCGACTTCTACAAGACCAATCCCGCCGACGCGCGCCGGATCAATGCCCGGTTCGCGGAGATCGAGGAATCGTTGCTCGAGACCCTCGAGCGCTGGGAGCGCCTCGAAGCGCGCGCGAGGGGAGAGTAACCCATGCGCTAGCGCATCGCGACAAGCGCGGGCCAGGTGCCTGCTGACGGAGAAACATGACTGAGCATGACGACCGCTACGCCGTGCCCGCCACGGCAGCCATCCCCGCCGACGCTCCCATGTTCAACCGCGCGGCCTGGATCCACATCCTCCCTTTCGCCGCCTACCTCGTCTTCATCGTTGCCGGCGACGTGCTCGAGCGCCTGGGTGTCCGGCCGGACACCTTGCGCTGGCTGTATCCCGCCAAGATCGCCCTCGTGGCCCTGTTGCTGGCGCTGTTCTGGCGCCGCTACCAAGAACTTTCCCGTTTCCGTTTGGCACCGTTGCCCGCGTCGATCGCGCTGGCGACCGGCGTCGCCGTGCTCGTGCTGTGGATCACCCTGGATGCCGGCTGGATGGTCGTCGGTTCGCCGCCCGGCTTCGACCCGCGCGTCGGCGGCCGCATCGACTGGCTGCTCGTGGCGATCCGCATCGCCGGCGCCGCGCTCGTCGTGCCCATCATGGAAGAATTGTTCTGGCGTTCTTTCCTGATGCGATGGGTGGACGATCCTGATTTCGAGTCGGTTGAGCCCTCTCAACTGAGTATCAAAAGCTTCGTCATTACCGTCCTGCTGTTCGGCTTCGAACATAACCTCTGGCTTGCCGGGATCGTTGCCGGTGCGGCGTACAGCCTGCTGTACATGCGTCACCGCAACTTGTGGTCGCCGATCCTGGCGCATGCCGTGACCAACGGCCTGCTGGGCGTGTGGGTGGTTCGAACCGGGAACTGGTCTTACTGGTAAGTCGTCCGGCAATTAACACTTCAAAGAAGATAAACGACCATGTCGAATTCCCGCGTACGTCCCCTTGCCCTGTTGCTCTGCACCCTGTTCACGCTGCCGGCCGGTGCCGGGCCCAACGATGCGCTCCACCTCTATGCCGGCGTGTCCTACGGCCACGACGACAACCTGCTGCGCGTGCCCGACGACGCGCCCGCGTTCGACGGCACCCGCGCCGATTCGTGGTGGCAGCGGGAGGGCGGATTGATCTTCGATAAGACTTATAGCCGGCAGCGGATTTCCATCGTCGCCAAGCTGTCCAAGTACGACTTCAACCACTTCAAACAGCTCAATTACGATGGCAAGGACGTGCAAGCAACCTGGTTCTGGCAGCTCGGCAATCACCTGGAAGGCAAGGTCGGCACGACCTACGAACAGGTGCTCGCGCCGTACACGGATTTCGCGAGCAACGAGCGCAACCTGCGCCGCAGCCGCAGCCAGTTCGCCGAAGGCGCGTGGCGCTTCCACTCGTCCTGGCGCGTACGCACCGGCTTCCAGCGCGACAAATACGACTACGAGCTGTTTGCCCAGCGCTACAACAACCGTACCGAGGACGCGAGCGAGCTCGAGCTCGACTACCTGCCGAGCAGCGGCAGCACCGTCGGCCTCGTGGCGCGGCGGGTCAAGGGCACGTATCCGTATCCGCGTCCCGTCGGTCCCTTCCTCCTCAACGACAATTTCACGCAGGACGAACTGAAGGCGCGCGTGCTGTGGCTGGCCACGGGCTCGACGACCTTCGATGCCCTCGTCGGCTACACGCGGCGCAACCAGCCTTCGTTCGGCACGGGCAAGACGAGCGGCATCGCCGGCAAGGTCAAGGCCACGTACCAGCCGCGCGGCAAGATGACCTATACCGCCGCCGTCTGGCGCGACTTCGCGCCGCTGGAAAGCACGGTGGTGAGCTATACGCTGAACAAGGGCGCCAGCGTCGGTGCCCAGTGGGATGCGACGGCCAAGATCAAGGTGAATGCCGACGCCGTCTACGAACGACGCAATTACAACGCGCGCGAGACGTTCGCCAGGCTGGGCGACATCCGCGATTCCATCCGCACGGGCAGCCTCGCCGCGACCTGGTCGCCGCGGCCGACCGTGCATGTGACGGCCGGGCTCGCGCACCAGGCGCGCACCGGGTCGGCCGTGCTCGGTACTGGCAGCTTCAAGTCGAACAGTGTGACGCTGTCGGCCAGTGCGCAGTTCTGATTGCGCAGTTCCAGATCATTCTCATGACCGTCAATGACATACCGTTGATTTCGTTCTTCCAGCGCGTACTCGATCCGCTGATCATCATGGGCACGCTGTACCTGTCGGCGCTGCTGTTCCATGAACCGTTCTCGGGCTACCTGCTGGTGCTGATGGTATTGGCCTTTTTCATTTCGTCGGCCGTGTACCAGCACATCGATCCGTACCGCACGTGGCGCAGCGGTCGCATGTGGGCCTATGCGCGCGACACGGTGTTCGGCTGGTGCGTGACGCTCGCCGTGCTGATGTTCCTCGGCTCGTCCAGCGGCCTCAAATATTATTACGACGAGCGCGTGCTGCTGGCCTGGGCCGTGGCCACGCCGCTCGTCCTGCTGGGCAGCCACATCGCCGTGCGCGTGGCGAACCGGCCCGGCAAGAGCCGCGAAGTGCGGTCCGTGGTGGTGGTCGGCGTCAACGACGTGGGCCTCAAGTTCGCCGCCATCTGCGACCGCCATCCGAACCTGTTCATGCAGGTGCGCGGTTTCTTCGACGACCGCGACGGCGACCGCCGCCCGGCCGAGCTGCCGCACCCAATGCTGGGCAAGACGGACGAGCTGGCGCAGTACGTGCGCAACAACGGCATCAAGATGATCTTCATCAGCCAGCCGATCTCGGCGCAGCCGCGCATCCGCAAGCTCATCGAAGAGTTGCAGGATACGACGGCCTCCGTGTATTTCCTGCCCGACGTCTACATCTTCGACCTCATGCAGGCGCGCTTCGACAACGTGGGCGGCATGCCCGTGATCGCGATCTGCGAGACCCCGTTCATGGGCCTGAACAGCACGATCAAGCGCGGCTCCGACATCGTGCTGTCCTGCCTCATCCTGCTGCTGCTGGCGCCGCTGATGGTGGCCATCGCCGTGGCCGTCCGCGTGAGTTCGCCGGGTCCCGTCATCTTCCGCCAGCGCCGCTATGGCCTGTATGGTGAAGAGATCATCGTCTACAAATTCCGCTCGATGAAGGTGATGGAGAACGGCAGTTCCGTCGTGCAGGCGCGCAAGGGCGACGACCGCGTGACGTCGATCGGCGGCTTCCTGCGCCGCACGTCGCTCGACGAATTGCCGCAATTCGTCAACGTGCTGCAGGGCCGGATGAGCATCGTCGGGCCGCGGCCGCACGCGGTCGCGCACAACGAGCAATACCGCAAGCTGATCAAGGGATACATGCTGCGCCATAAGGTCAAGCCGGGCATCACCGGTTGGGCGCAGGTCAATGGCCTGCGTGGTGAAACTGCCACGCTGGACAAGATGGAAGCGCGCATCCAGTACGACCTCGATTATCTGCGCAACTGGTCGCTGTGGCTGGACCTGTGGATCGTGCTTAAGACCGTGAAAGTGGTGCTCACGCGCGAGAACGCCTTCTGAAGCCGGCGGCCCGTCAGATGGGGTCACTTAGGTTCGACTTAAAGAGGCGGATTCAATCGGATCGGCGCTTGCGACGCCGGATGGGCTGCGTAGAATAATTGATGAGATTGCAATTTTTTATTGACTTTGCATAACATTTCGCCAGGAAAGCAGGCACATGAAAAAAGCGCTGATCACGGGTGTGACTGGACAGGACGGTTCGTATCTCGCGGAACTCTTGCTTGCGAAGGGCTACGAAGTACACGGCATCAAGCGCCGCGCCTCGCTCTTCAATACGGAACGGATCGATCACATCTACCAGGACCCGCACGTCGAGGGCAGCCGCTTCCACCTGCATTACGGCGACCTGTCGGACACGTCGAACCTGAACCGCATCCTGTGCGAAGTGCGGCCCGACGAAGTCTACAACCTGGGCGCGATGAGCCACGTGGCCGTGTCGTTCGAATCGCCGGAATACACGGCCGACGTCGACGCGATCGGCACCTTGCGCCTGCTGGAGGCGATCCGTTTCCTCGGCCTGGAAAAGACGACGCGGTTCTACCAGGCATCGACGTCGGAACTGTACGGCCTCGTGCAGGAAACGCCGCAGCGCGAGACGACGCCGTTCTATCCGCGCAGTCCGTATGCCGTCGCCAAGCTGTACGCCTACTGGATCACGGTCAATTACCGCGAAGCGTATGGCCTGTACGCCTGCAACGGCATCCTGTTCAACCACGAATCCCCGCGCCGCGGCGAGACGTTTGTCACGCGCAAGATCACGCGCGGTCTCGCGAACATTTCGCAGGGCCTGGAGCAGCAACTGTTTCTCGGTAACCTCGACGCCCTGCGCGACTGGGGCCATGCGCGCGACTATGTCGAGATGCAATGGCTCATGCTGCAACAAGACGCGCCGGAGGACTACGTGATCGCGACGGGGCGCCAGTATTCCGTGCGCCATTTCGTCGACGTGGCCGCGCGCGAACTGGGCATCGAGATCGCGTGGCAGGGCGAGGGCATCCACGAACGGGGCGTGATCGCCGCGGTCCACGGCGACAAGGCGCCCGGCGTCGCGGTGGGCCAACCGATCGTCGCCGTCGACCCGCAATATTTTCGTCCGACGGAAGTCGAGACGCTGCTCGGCGATCCGGGCAAGGCGCGCCGCCGGCTGGGCTGGGAACCCCGGACGAGTTTCGAAGCGATGGTGCAGGAAATGGTGGCGCACGACCTCGAGACGGCGCGCCGCCACAAGCTGCTGGCATCGCATGGCTACAACGTCGCAATTTCACTGGAGTGAACGTTGAATACTGAACCCCGCATCTATGTGGCCGGCCATAACGGGCTGGTCGGTTCTGCCATCGTGCGCGTGCTGCGCGCGCAAGGGCACACGAACATCGTCACGCGCAGCCACGCGGAACTCGAGCTGACCGACCAGGCCCAGGTCCGCGCGTTCTTCCGCAGCGAGCGCATCGACCAGGTCTACCTGGCCGCGGCCAGGGTCGGCGGCATCCATGCGAACAACACGTATCCGGCCGAGTTCATCTACGACAACATGATGGTGCAGGCGAACGTCGTGCACGAAGCGTGGCAGAGCGGGGTCGAGAAGCTGCTGTTCCTCGGTTCCTCGTGCATCTATCCGCGCCTGGCCCAGCAGCCCATCAAGGAAGAGTACCTGATGAGCGGCATGCTGGAGCCGACCAACGAGCCGTATGCGATGGCGAAGATCGCCGGCATCAAGCTGTGCGAAAGCTATAACCGGCAATACGGCACCGACTACCGCAGCGTGATGCCGACGAATCTGTACGGTCCGGGCGACAACTATCACCCGGAAAACAGTCACGTGATCCCCGCCCTCATGCGGCGCTTCCACGCAGCGAAGCTGGACGGCGCACCGGAGGTCCGGATCTGGGGCAGCGGCAAGCCGATGCGCGAATTCCTGTACGTGGACGACATGGCGGAAGCGAGCGTCTACGTGATGAATCTCGACCGCGACACGTATGCCGCGTCCACCGACCCCATGCATTCGCACATCAACGTCGGCACCGGCGAGGACGTCACGATCGCGGAGCTGGCGCGCCTCGTCGGCGAGACCGTCGGCTACCGCGGCCGCATCGCGTTCGACACCAGCAAGCCCGACGGCACGCCGCGCAAGCTGCTCGACGTGTCCAAGCTGAAATCCCTCGGCTGGCAGGCACGCACGCCGTTGCCGGACGGATTGCGGCGCGCGTATGCGGCCTTCGTCGATCTGATGCAGAGCCAGCAAAAACGGGCCGCGGCCTGAGTCGTCGCGGGGCGGAGCCTTACGGCTGAGTGTTAATTGACGAACAGATACCGAGCCGTGCGGCTCCCAGAATGAACGGGCTATAAAAAGAGTTCCACACGATCCTCCCGAGGAAACCAAATGAACAACAACCACGTGGCTGCCATCATGAAGACATCCCCCCTTACCACTCCCAAGCGCGTGCTGTGCGCCGCGCTGATCCTGGTTGCGGCAACCTTGAGCGCGTGCGGCGACAAGGCGAAGGAAAAGAAACCCGGCCAGGCGCTGGCGAGCGTGAACGGGGAAGAGGTCACGGTGCTCCAGCTCAACGAGGAATTGCAGCGCGCGGGGGTGTCGGCAGCCCAGCAGGACGCCGCCAGCAAGCAGTTGCTGCAGGTACTGATCGACCGCCAATTGCTGCAGGAGGCGGCGGCCAAGGAAAACCTCGACCGCGATCCCAAGGTCATGCAGGCGATCGACCGCGCCCGCGCGCTGATCATCGCGCAGGCCTACTTGCAGAAACGCATCGGCAGCGTGACGAAGCCGGCGCCGGCGGAAGTCGAGGAATACTACAACAAGCATCCGGAGTTCTTTTCCAACCGTAAGCAGTTCAGCATGAACGAACTCGTGATCCCCGCCAACGACCTGACGCCCGAGCTGCGCAGCGCGGCCGACAGCGCCAAGTCGCTGGAAGAGGTCGCGGTGTGGCTGGACGCGCACAAGATCAAATACGGCCGCAACCAGGTCACGCGCTCGACGGCCGACGTGCCGCCGCAACTGTCGTCCAAGCTGCTGGGCATGCCCAAGGGCCAGCTCTTCGTCGTCAAGGAAGGTCCGCGCGCGATGTTCATTTCCGTCGCCGAAATCAAGGACGCGCCGGTGAACCTGCAGGTCGCGTCCAGCCAGATCGAGCAATTTCTTGTGAACCGCAAGAACAAGGAGCTGGCCGCCGCCGAACTGCAGCGCCTGCGTTCCAGCGCCAAGATCGAGTACCTGAACAAGTCGATGATGCCCGATCCCAAGGCCGCACCGACCTCACCCGCCGGCGCCGGCCCATCCAGCGCGGTGGCGAACGCCGATCCCGCCGCGACGGCTGCGCCGGCCGCGGCAGCAGTCGAGGCCGCACCGGCCGACAACGCATCCGGCGCAGACAAGGCAGCGCTCGATCGCGGCGTCGCCGGACTGAAGTAATTCGAATCATTTGACGAACAAGAAGGAGTGAACATGAAACGACTCGTACACTGGATGATTGCGGCGGTCCTCACGGTCAGCGCGGGCATGGCTGGCGCGGCGGAAATCCTGCTGGGCCCGGGCGATGTGGTCAAGGCATCGGTCTACGGCAGTCCCGACCTCGCGGTCGAAACGCGCGTGTCGGAAGGCGGCACCATGACCTTCCCGCTGCTGGGCGAAGTGCAGGTCGGTGGCCTGACGACGCAACAGGCGGAAAAGAAGATCGGCAACCTGCTGGAAAAAGGCGGCTACCTCAAGAAGGCGCAGGTCAACCTCCTGATCACCACGCTGGCCAGCCAGCAGGTGTCGGTGCTGGGCCAGGTCAACCGTCCGGGCCGCTACCCGGTCGACGGTCCGCGCAAGGTGCTCGACCTGCTGGCGCTGGCCGGCGGCATCGGCCCCGAAGGCGGCGACATGGTCAGCCTGGTGCGCACCCGCAACGGTGTCACCACGCGCGAAACCATCGACGTCGTCGAGATGGTGCGCAAGGGCGAGCTGAACCGCGATTATGAAGTCGCCGGCGGCGACATCATCTTCGTCGAGCGCGCACCGCGTGCCTACATCACGGGCGAGGTGCAGCGTCCGGGACCGTTCCGCCTGGAGCGTGCGATGACCGTCCAGCAGGCCCTGTCGGCCGGCGGCGGCCTCACGCAGCGCGGCACGCAGCGCGGCCTGCGCATCACGCGCCGCGATGCGAGCGGGGCGCAGCATACGATCGATGCGAAGGCGGATGATCTCGTGCAAGTGGACGACGTCATCACGGTAAAAGAGTCGTGGTTCTGATGTAGCGACGGCGTCCGGTTTTTTGTTCCACTCCGTTTTAAAGGTTCATCATGAACGTTCATCAATTCCTGCTGATCTTGCTTGCACGGAAGAAGATCATCCTGACGACCCTGCTGGTCACGGTCGCGCTGGCCCTCGGGTTCAGCCTGATCCAGGCCAAGACGTACAAGGCGACGGCATCCGTTCTGTTGAACTACAAAGGCGTGGACCCACTGACCGGATTGACGATGCCGGGGCAGCTGCTGCCGGGCTATATGGCCACGCAGATCGACATCATCAGCAGCAAGAACGTGGCGCTGCGGGTCGTCGATGCGCTGCATCTTGCCAATAGCCCGGCCGTCATCGAACAGTTCAGGGATGCGAACGACGGCAAGGGCTCGGTGCGCGACTGGCTGGCCGACCTGCTGCTGAAGAAGCTCGAGATCGTGCCGTCGCGCGAATCGTCCGTCGTCGAGATCAGCTTCAAGGGCGCCGACCCGCAATTCGCGGCCGCGGTGGCCAATGCGTTCGCCGACGAGTACCAGAAGATCACCGTCCAGCTCAAGACCGATCCGGCCAAGAAGACGGCCGCCTACTTCAACGAGCAGACCAAGCAGTTGCGCGACAACCTGGAAGCGGCGCAGGCCCGCCTGTCCAAGTACCAGCAGGAAAAGGGCATCGTCAGCCTCGACAACAACCGCGTGGACGTCGAACTGGCGCGCCTGAACGATTTGTCGGCCCAGCTCGTCGCCGCGCAGACGGCCGCGATCGAAGGGAATTCGCGCCAGGCCGCGGCCGGTTCGGCACTGACGTCGCCCGACGTGGCCAACAACGCCCTGATCCAGTCGATGCGGTCCAACGTCGCCCAGGCCGAAGGCAAGTTCGCCGACACGGCGCAGCGCTACGGCCGCAACCACCCGCAATACCAGGCGGCCAAGGCGGAACTGAACAAGGTGCGCGCCGAGTTGAACGCGGCGCTCGGCACCGTGTCGCGCAGCGTGGGCGCGAATGCCCAGGTGCTGCGCCAGCGCGAAGCGGAACTGCGCGAAGCCGTGGCCCAGCAGAAAGCGAAAGTGCTGGAGATGAACCGCGCACGCGACGAACTGGGCGTGCTGCTGAAAGACCTCGACAGCGCGCAGCGGGCGTTCGATTCGGCATCGCAGCGCTTCTCGCAGACGCGCATCGAAGCCCAGTCCGAGCAATCCGACATCTCGCTGCTGAACCCGGCCGTGGCGCCGACGCAGCCGTCGGGTCCGCGCGTGCTGCTGAACACGCTGATCGCCTTCCTGCTCGGCACCATCCTCGGCGTCGGCCTGGCGCTGCTGCTGGAACTGCTGAATCGTCCGGTGCGTTCGGCCGGCGACATCAAGGAAATGCTGGGCATTCCCGTGCTCGGCACGATCGAATGGAAGTCGCCGCGTGGACGGACGGGCGGCATCCGTTCCCTGATGACGCCGCGGCGCCTGCTCCGTCTTAACTGATCCTGGGACTTGAACATGAATTCTCCGATTCTCAACACGCTGCCCGCGGGACAGGGACCCGAATCGAGCATGGGCGCGCTCCTGCTCGATTCGGGCAAGCTCAAGCCGGAAGATGCCGAACGCGTGCTGCGCATGCAGAAGGAGACCGGCATCCGCTTCGGCGAGGCGGCCGTGCGGCTGGGCCTGGTCAGCGAGGATGACATCCAGCAGGTGCTGGCGCGCCAGTTTTCGTACCCCTATCTGCAGAAGGGGCAGGCCGGGCTGTCGCCCAAGCTGCTCGCCGCTTACGATCCGTTCTGCCCGCAGGTCGAATCGCTGCGCGCGATCCGCAGCCAGCTGATGCTGCGCTGGTTCGCGCGCGGGCGCCGGGCGCTGGCCATCGTCGGCGTCGACCCGGAAGACGGCGCCGCGCTGTTCGCCTCCAACCTGGCGATCGTGTTCTCGCAACTGGGCGAACAGACGCTGCTGGTGGACGCGAACCTGCGCGCCCCGCGCCAGCAGGACGCGTTCGCGCTCAAGCCGCGCCAGGGCCTGTCCGACCTGCTGGCCGGCCGCGCCGACCTCGACGTGATCGCGCGGGTGCCGGCGTTCGTCGACCTGTCGATCATGCCGGCAGGGACGTTGCCGCCGAATCCGCAGGAATTGCTGGCGCGCGAAGGCTTCCGCAACCTGAACACGCAGCTGGAAAGCCGCTACGACATCGTGCTGTACGACGTGCCGCCGTTCCAGTCCGGCGTCGATTCCGTCGCGGTGGCGAGCCGCGCCGGCGGCGCGCTGCTGGTCGCGCGCAAGAACTACACCCGGATTTCGCACATCGGCCGCGCCGCCGAGCAACTCGTCGACGCCGGCTGCGAAGTCCTCGGCTCGGTGGTGATGGAGTTCTGACATGGACACCGGAGCACGCGTCAGCAGGATCCGGCAGCATGCGCCGGACATGCGTGCGCTGCGCGCCGTCCTGCCCGAATGGTGGCCGGTCTTCCTCGGCCTGGCCATCCTGTTCGTTCCCACGTTCTATGACCTGTTCACCGGCCCGTGGATCGGCGAAGAGCAGGGCCACGGGCCGATCATCTTCGGCCTCGCGCTGTGGCTCATCTACCGCAAATGGCCGGAGGTGCTGGCCGCGACGACGCCGCCCCGCTCGAGCTGGGCCGGCTGGCCGACCCTCGCCATCGGCCTCGTGGCCCACCTGCTCGGCCGTTCCCAGCACATCCTGATGCTGGAGATCGTGTCGATCATCGTCGTCATGGCGGCCGTGCTGCTGGTCAAGCGCGGCGGCCGCGCGCTGCTGGTGCTGTGGTTCCCGTTCTTCTTCATGATCTTCATGGTGCCGCTGCCCAGCGAATTCGTGGCGGCCGTCACGATGCCGATGAAGATGGCCGTGTCGTGGGCCACGGAACACCTGCTGTTCGCGTTCGGCTACCCGATCAGCCGCTCCGGCGTGATCCTGCAGATCGGCCAGTACCAGCTGCTCGTGGCCGACGCCTGCGCCGGCCTGCAGACGCTGCTGACGCTGGAAGCACTGGGCCTGTTCTACCTGAACCTGATGCGCCACCCGTCCGCGTTCCGCAACATCGGCCTGGCCTTGTTCATCGTCCCGATCTCGTTTTCCGCCAACGTGATCCGCGTCGTCGTGCTGACCCTGATCACGTATTACTTCGGCGATGCGGCCGGGCAGGGCTTCCTGCACGGGTTCGCCGGCATGGTCCTGTTCGTCACGGCGCTCGTGCTGATCCTGTCGATCGACTCCGCGCTGCAGTGGTACATTCGGCACCGTTTGCACGGTACTGAGAAAGGTAGGACGGCATGAACCGCAAATTCCTCGCCAGCGTGATCCTCGGCGTGACGATGGCGGGCACGTCCGCGCTGACGGGTGCGCTCACGCCGAAGCAGAAGGTGGCGGCCGTCCAGGAACATTTCGACCTGGAGACGATGATTCCCAAGCGCTTCGGCAACTGGACGGTCGACAACACCGTCGTGCCGCTGACGCCCGACGAGACCCAGAAGGAACTCATCGCCACGCTGTACGACCAGACGCTGGCGCGCACGTATGTCAACGATGCCGGGCAGCGCGTGATGCTGTCGATCGCCTACGGCGGCGACCAGAGCAAGCAGCTGCAGCTGCACCTGCCCGAAGTCTGCTACGTGGCGCAGGGCTTCGACATGGTCCAGGATCACAAGGCCGAGCTCGCTACGCATTACGGCGGCGTCCCCGTCAAGCGGCTCGTCGCGCGCCAGAACGCGCGCAACGAACCGATCACGTATTGGGTGACGATCGGCGACAAGGCCGTCATGTCCGGCCTCGGCCAGAAATACCAGCGCTTCCTGTACGGTCTGACCGGCAAGATTCCCGACGGCATGCTCGTGCGCGTGTCGACCATCGAGGCCGACGAGAACAATGCCTACCGCGTGCAGGACCGCTTCGTGAACCAGATGCTGGACGCCATGTCGCCGCGGGACCGCCTGAAGCTGCTGGGCGCGTCCACCAACAAGGGTTGACGTCCAACCACCAGAGCCAACCCGATGCAGAACATCCTCCTGTACATATATACCTCGCTGCCGTTCGTCGTCGTCGCGCTGCTGGCGGTGCTGGCCGTGGCCGGGATGGGCGTCGGGATGGTGTGGCCGCGCTTCCTCGCCTACGTCTACATCGCCGTGTTCTTCTTCATGAATTCGACGAGCTACGGTTCGTTGGCGACGGTCGGCTCGCCGGGCGTGTACAGCCGCGGCTCGGGCGTGCTGTTCTTCCCGCTGCTGCTGTGGTGCATGCTCGGCGCGTGGTGCTGCGCGCGCGTCTCGGCCAGCTTCCAGCGCTATCCGGCGCCGCCGTGCGACCTGCGGCCCTGGTTCCTCGCCTGGTTCCTGCTGCTGGGCGGCCATGTGGCCGTGGGGATGTTTTCCAACGTCACGCTGGCGGAAGTGCTGGCGCCGTCCGGGTTTTCCAACATCGTCTGGATGGCGCCGCTCGTCTCGCTGCTGCTGCTGTCGTTCCGCACCCGTGAGCACGCCATCGAACTGTCGCGCTTCATCATGCTGGCGGGCCTGACGCGCGCCCTGTTCGGCCTCGTGCGCTGGGCGTTCCTCGGCGGCGACCCGAACAACGTGTATGCGAACATGAACGACATCAAGATCAAGCTGACGTTCTTCGACATCAACGACAGCCTGCTGTGCACGATCGCCTTCGCCATCGCCGCCGTCAACCTGTTCCAGGTGGTCAGGAACAAGCGCTCGCTGTTCTGGACGACCGTCGACTGGGCCACGCTGTGCACGACGGCGGCCTGCATCGTGCTGTCCTACCGCCGCAGCGCGTGGATCGGCTTCGTGCTGGCCTTCCTCATCATCATGATGCGCTTCCCGCTGCAGCGCCGCATCCACATGCTGGCGCTCGGCGCGCCCGTGATGGGCGCGGGCCTGCTGTATGCGGCGATCCGGCGCCTGGGCCACACCAAGGGCGCGGGCGGCGGGCTGTCCAGCCTGTTCTACGACATGGAATCGCACCGCTTCGGCGCGGAGAGCGAACGCGTGCTCGAGCTGAAACTCGCGCTGGCCGATTTCGTGTCGCACCCGCTCACGGGCATCGGCACATGGGGCCGCTATTCCGGCTACCAGCAGATCTCGTGGCAGACGGGGCAGGACGGCGGCCTGTTCCTGCACAGCGGCGTGCTGCACATCGCCCTCAAGGCCGGCCTGCCCGGGCTGATCCTGCTCGGCGGGACGATTTGGATGTTCACCCGCTTCGCGCGGCGTGCGCTGCGCACGCTGCCGCCGGAACTGCTGGGGCTGGCGACGGCCGGCGCCGCGGGCCTCGCCTTCATGTTGCCCGACCTGCTCGTCGGCACGCCGTTCCCGCAGATCCGCACCACGCAGATGCTGGCGATCTGCCTCGCGCTGCCCTACGTGGCGATGGCAGTCGCCCGCCAACAGCCGGCCGTGCAGCCGGTCCCGACCGCCAAGCGCCGCCACGTCAACCTGGTGCCGGCGCGCGTATGAATCTCAGCCTCGTCCGCAACGCCTTCTCGAACCTGCTCGGCGCCGTGATCCCGGCGCTGGTGGCGCTGGGGACCGTGCCGCTCGTCGTCAAGGGCCTGGGCGATGCCAGCTACGGCGTGTACTCGCTCGTGACGGCGATCGTCGGCTATTTCGCTGTCATCGACATCAACGTCACGGCGGGCTCCGTCAAGTTCATCGCCGAATTCAATGCCGACCGGAGCCTGCCCCGCGCCCAGGAACGCATCGACGAGACCGTATTCTTCGGCCTGTCCGTGTATTCGCTGCTGGGCGTCATCGGCGGGCTCGGCCTGTTTTTCGGCGCGCATGTCTTCGTCACCCGCGTGTTCTCCGTGCCGGCCGCGCTCGAACACGAGGCTGTCGCGACCCTGAAGCTGGCGGCGCTCGGCTTCTTCCTCGGGCAGCTGCAGAGCTATCTGCAGAGCGTGCCGCAATCGCTGATGCGCTACGACATCGCGAGCCGCATCGAGATGCTGTTCGGCACCTGCGTGCCGCTGCTCACGGTGGCCGTGCTGATGCTGGGCTATGGCCTGTTCGAAGTGATCCTGCTGCGCGTGATCGCGAGCGCCATCAACTGCGCCGTGCTGTGGCGCTGCATCCGCGGCCTGCTGCCGGAACTGCGCTACCGCCGGCCGGGCGCAACGATCCGCAGGGAACTGCTGGGCTTTTCCGCCTACTCCTTCCTGAGCCGCTTCGCGAGCCTGTCGTATGCCTATGCCGACAAGCTGATCATCGGCGCGCTCGTCGGCGTCACGGGCCTCGCCTACTTCACCGTCGCGTCGACGCTCGCGAACCGCATCCTGAGCCTCACCTACCGCCTGTCCGGCGTCTTCTTCCCGGCCGCCAGCACCCTGGCCGCGCGCGGCGAACTCGACCGCTTGAAGAAGCTGTATCTCAAGGCCAGCCGCTACGTCGTGTTCATCAACGCGTCCGTGCTGGTGCTCGTCGCCGTGTTCTCCTACCAGATCCTGTATTACTGGATGAACCCGCAGTTCGCGCGGGCAGGGCAGGTCGTGCTGGCCGTGATGGCGCTGTCGCAATTCATCGATTCGCTGACGAGCTTGCCGTCGCTCGTGAACGACGGCATGGGCCATCCGCGTTTTTCCGGGATGTTCGCGCTGGCGCGCGCGGCGTTCGGCCTGCTGGTCGTGTACCTGGGCGTGGCCGGCTGGGGCATCGAGGGCGCGGCCTGGGGACACCTGATCGCCTCGGTCCTGCTGACCTGCGCCTTCCTCGTGGCCGTGCACGGACGCACGGTGCCGGCGCAGCTGCATGACCTGGTGCACAGGTCGTATGCGCCCAGCGTGTTCGGCGTCGGCGCGGTGGCGCTCGCCGCGCACGTCGCCAACCGCTGGTTCGACGGCGGCCCGCTCGACCTGGTGCTGCTGGTGCTGTTGACGATGGCGCTGCTGTTCGCCTACGGCGCCCTGTTCGTGATCGAGAAGGACGACAAGGACCTGGCCTGGTCGCGCGTGAAGGGCTTGTTGTCGACGAGGAAAACGGTTTGAAGATCCTGATGGTTTCGGAGGACTTGCCCGGCACCCAGATCGGCGGCCTGGGCAAGCACGTGGTCACGCTGTCCAACGCCCTGCTCGAAGAAGGGCATGAAGTCGACATCATGGGGCGCAGCGACCGCTTCCATGCCGGCAGCGCGCTTGACATCGGGTTTCGCGGGCGCCTGCTGCCTGGCTTTGCGTTCGCGCGCCCCGGCTGGAAAGAGTCCCAGCTCGGTTTTTTCAACCCCGTCAAGCGGCCCGTGTTCGCGCGGCGCGTGGCGCGCGCGCTGATGCGCGAGGCCGCCGGATACGACGTCGTGCACTACCACGGCCACCTGCCGATGGCGGGGCGCTATGTGCCGTCCGGCGTGAACTTCGTGCAGACGCGGCACGACCAGGGCAGCGAATGCGTGACGCACCTGCGCTTCAAGGACGAGCACGTCTGCGAGACGCGCGACGTGCGCGACTGCGCGGCCTGCATCCACCCGACGCCGAATTCGCTGCGCCGTACCGTGTCCGGCCTCGCGGTGGGCCGCTACCGTTCGGAGGCGGCCGACGCGTTCGCGCGCCACAAGACCGTGTTCGTGTCCGACTTCCTGCGCCGCGCCTTCCTGCGCGCGGTGCCCTACGCCGACCTGTCGCGCGCGCGCGTGATCCACAATTTCATCCGCTATCCGATGCTGCGCGAGCACGCGGTGGGCCCGGCCGACGTCAGGGCAGGGGATATCCTGCTGGTCGGGCGCATCGATGCCGGCAAGGGCTTCGGCGAATTCCTGCTCCAGGTCCAGGGCTGGCTGCCGCCGCATGCCCGGGTGACTATCGTCGGCGATGGACCGCTGCGCGCGCGCCTCGAGGCCCGCTTTGCCGGCCCGCAGGTGCGTTTTCTCGGCTGGCAGCCCTACGACGAGGTGATCCGGATGTCGGCGCGCAGCCACGCCCTCGTCGTGCCGTCGGTGTGCGAGGAAGCCTGCTCCACGACCGTGCTCGAGGCGCTGGCGCTGGGCAAGCCATGCGTGGCGCTCGCGCGCGGCGGCACGCCGGAGCTGGCGGCCTACCAGTACTACGACGGCCAGCTGCAACTGGCCGAGACCATGCCGCGCCTCGTGGAGCGGCTGGTCGACATCCTGGGGCGTGCGCCAGCGACGGTGCCGCTGCCGGATTCCTTCCCGATGGACGTGTTCCACGCCATTCCCCAGATCCTGGACTTCTATCACGAGTGAATGATGAACAAACCGACCTTTTCGATCGTCACCTGCACCTGGAACAGCGCCGCGACGCTGGCCGACACCCTCGCGTCCGTGCAGCGCCAGACCTGCCAGGACGTCGAGCACATCTTCGTCGACGGCGGCTCCACCGACGGCACGCTGGAGATGATCGCCGCCTACCCGGGCAACAAGCGCGTGCTGCGCGACGTGGGCGGCGGCATCAGCCGCGCGATGAACCAGGGCATCATCGCTGCGACGGGCGAATACGTGGCGCACCTGCACTCCGACGATTATTATGCCGGCGACGACGTGCTGGAAACCGTCGCCGCACGCTTTGCGAGCGAGCGCGTGGACTGGGTGTTCGGCACCGTGCAGGTGCTGAAGGACGGCCAGCTGGTGCCGCCGTACCGGCTGGTGCCGTTCAGCTATCGCGCGTTCGCCGCGGGGCGGGCGTCCGTGCCGCATCCGGCCGTCTTCATCCGCAGGAGCGCGTTCGGCCGCGTGGGCATGTTCGACGAGACGCTCAAGTACGCGATGGACATCGACCTGTGGCTGCGCCTGGGCCGGGTGGCGCGTCCCGCCACCGTCGACCGTCCGCTGACGGTCTTCCGCGACCATGCGGGCAGCGTCTCGTCCGCCAACAAGATCAAGGCGCGCCAGGAAGAGTTCGCGGTGCGCCGCCGCTACATGAAGCAGGCGCCGCTCGCATTCGGCATCTATTGCCTGCGCTACCTGAAACGCATGCGCGCCCTGCGCGCCGAGGCGGCGCATGGGGGCATGCCCGCCGTTGCGCACTGACGAGTGCGGCAGGCGTGCGCCAGTCCGTTATCCGGTAATGCTATCGTAATGTTTGTTCAGAATTAATTTATCAATAAACTTGTCGAAGTTATTCATATGATGGCGATTCGATAAACTTTGTCGAATTGTCCGCACAGTTTTCAAATAGTCTTTTCTGTTAAAAAACGGCTTTTGTTTGCCTGAAAATATTACTGTTATTAAGGGGTTCATTGGGTCGTTGGATTTGTGCGATGCACGAGAAAAATCCCTGATTTGTAAGGGATTTTTTCCGCAATAAAATTTATTTGCGGTACTATTTCTCCTATCGAACAGCGCTCATTTGTGTCAGCCGAGCGTTTCAAAGCAAATCTGGCCCAGGCGTCCTGCCGACAGCTGAACCTCTAGTCGTCCAGTTAATATTTCTCGGAGCATTTACATGAAATTTCATCGGAAGGGCATCATTGCCGTCGCTGCGCTGTCGTCGCTGCTGGTGTCGTTCAGCGCGCATGCCGACTGGGCCCAATCCACCGATCCGCTCGTCGTTCAGCCCGCACCCGCCAACGGCGCGGTGCAGGCGCAGAATCCGCCGGGCTTCGCCTGGGCGCGCCATCCGACCGGCCCGGCCGCCTATGACATCGAGATCACCCCGGTCGGCGGCTCGCCGGTGAAGGCGACGGTCGACCGCAACTGGTACCTGCCGACCAAGGCCCTGGCCCTGGGCAACTACACGTGGCGCGTGCGCCCGTCCGGTTCGAGCGACTGGTCGAGCCCGCGTTCCTTCGCGATCACGAGCAGGTCGACCACGTTCGAAGTGCCCGACAACGCCACGCTGCGTTCGCGCATCCTGGCCAAGGCACGTCCCCGTTCGCTGGGTCCGACCTTCACCGCCTACTCGACCTGGAGCACGTCCAGGAAGAACGAGCTGGACCCGTACGTCAGCCGCCTGATCAACGAAGTCAAGCTGCAGATGACGGCGCTGCCCGACCTGTCGGACGCGCGCTGGCCGGTCGCGATCTCGGCGCCGCTGACGGCGACGATGGCATCGCAGCAGACCGACGTGCGCAACCGCATCAACGAATCGACGCGCCAGCTGGAAGCGGCCGCGCTGCTGTGGCGCCTCAAGAAGGATCCGGTCTACCTGAACGAAGCGCTCAAGCGCGGCGACCAGCTGGCGTCGCTGAATCCGACCGGCCCCACCAGCTACGCCAACCAGGACCAGGCCACGCGCCAGATCGCGCTGGAACTGCTCAAGGGCGCCGACCTGCTGGCGGGCGACCTGGACGCGACCCGCAAGGCCAGATGGCTTGCCGTCGCCAAGGCCCGCGTGACCGAGATGTTCAGCAATATCTCGGGCGATAACGGCCGCCTCGACCAGTACCCGTTCGACTCGCACGGCAACACGCTGATGATCTACATGGCGCTGATCTCGACGCTGGCGCTGGGTGACATCCCCGAAGCGCAGACGTGGTTCGACTTCACGTTCCGTGCCTACGTCAACACCCCGTCGCCGTGGTCGGGTTCGGAAGGCGGCTATGCCAACGGCACCGCCTACGCCGAATATGCGGCCGGCTACATGACGGCCCTGTGGGACCCGATCGTCCAGGCGACCGGCGTGAACATGTACGCCAAGCCGTGGACGCTGGGCTTCCTCGACTTCGCGACCGAATTCACGCCGCCGGGCTCGAAGGTGCATGCCTTCGGCGACGGTTCCGAGACCAAGCCGGACCCGCGCGTGTTCCGCGCGTTTGCGAACCGCATGGTGTCGCCGCGCGCCGCGTGGTATGTGGCCAACCTGCCGGGCATCGAGGATTCGCTGTCGGTCGTGCAGGCGCCGTATCCGATGCCGGTGGCCGGCACCACGTTGAAGGTCCCGCCGTCGAACTCGGCCTACTACCCGAGCACCGGCTGGGTGGCGATGCACAGCGATATCGGCTCGACGAACCGCACCTCGTTCTTCTTCAAGTCCAGCCCGTACGGCTCGTTCAACCACAGCCACGGCGACCAGAACGGCCTGCTGTTGTCGGTGGCCGGCCAGCCGCTGCTGGTCAAGGCCGGCTGGTATGACTGGTACGGTTCGCCGTTGTGGACGGACTGGTATCACCAGACCAAGTCGCAGAACGCGATCACGTTCGACGGCGGCAAGGGCCAGGTGGTCACCGGCTACCGCGAGCAGCTGCAGCACAACGGCCGCATCACCGGCTTCTCGGCCCAGTCGACCTACGACTATGCCGAAGGCGACGCGACCCCGGCCTACGGCGGCCAGTTGACGATGGCGAAGCGCCAGATCTGGTACCTGCACGGCCAGAACGCCATGGTGGTGCGCGACAAGCTGCAGGCGGTGGTGGCGCACACCTACGAGTGGAACATCCACGCGCCGGTGGCGATGACGGTCGAGAGCCCGTCGAGCGTCAAGATCGCGATCAACGGCCAGTCGGTGTGCCTGCGCGACCTGAACGGCAACGCCCCGTTCGCCAAGTGGACCGGTCCGGCGCCCAAGGCCGGCGTGACCGAAGACCACGGCGCGTTCTACCTGAAGAACGACAGCAAGTCGGCGGCCGAGTTCCTCGTGCTGCTGGACGTCGGCTGCAAGCGTCCGGCCACCAAGGTGACGACGTCGGGCACGACGCGCACCCTCACCGTCGGTACGCAGACGGTGAACCTGAACTGAACGCCGGCGTATCGTCCCCGGCAATCGCCAGGCGCCGTGCTACACTCGGCGCGCTGGCGCGACGTCCTCCCCGGGCCCTGCGCCCGCGGAGGATTTTTTTTTCGCTGCGCGACGATGACGACACAGGTGTTCCTGATCCAAGCCCACAAGGACCTGGGCCAGCTCAATGCGCTGGTGGAGCAGTTGCGCGACGACGACTTTCGCGTGTACGTGAACCTTGACCGCAAATGCGCGCTCGATCCGGCCGGCGTCCATCCGTTCGCGCGCCAGGTCAGGAACCGCATCGACGTCCATTGGGGCACGTTCAGCCAGGTGCAGGCCGTGCTCAATTCGCTGGAACAGATCGTGGCCGAGGTGCCCGTGTTCGACAAGGCGGTCTTTTTGAGCGCCCAGGATTTCCCGCTGCTCTCGAACGCCCGTCTCAAGGACGCGCTGGCGCAGCACGCCGGCCACGAACTGCTCGACACGGTCGCCATCGGCCCTGAGCCCGGCCAGTGGGCGGCCGATTACCGCTACCGGTATTTCCATCGCGGCGACGAAACGCCGCTGGCGCGCCTCGCCTGCCGCATCGCCAACCGCGCGCTGCGCGTGACGGGCACCGCCCGCCGCTTGCCCGGCGGGATGCGGCCGTACGGCGGCTCGTCGTGGTGGGCGCTGTCGCAGGCGTGCGTGCAAGACATCCTCGCGCGCGTCGCGCGCGACCCGGGCCTCGTGCGCTTCTTCCGCAACTGCGCGTGTCCGGACGAGATGTTCTTCCAGACCCTCGTGATGAATTCGCCGTTCGCGAGCCGCGTGCTGGGCCAGAACTTCCGCTACGTCCAGTGGCCCGAGCAGGGTGCGCGCAACCCCAAGATACTGGACGAGGGCGACTTCGAGCGCATCGCCGCGTCGCGCGCGCATTTCTGCCGCAAGATCGACAGCCATGCCAGCGCGGGCCTGATGCCCCGCCTGCTGGCGCTGCGCACGGCCTGATTTAAGTTTCACGCAACTGTGCACGCTGCCGGGTAAGTTAGAATCGGCTTCCATTCGTTGTTCATACGACAAGGAATCCATGCCCAGACGCTCCTCGTCCCGTTCCATCCTGTTCGTCGTGCGCGATCCGCTGCCGCCGGTCCGGGCCGACGTGCGGACCCTGTTCGGCACCGAGATGCCGCGCTACGGCGTGGCCACCGAGCTGGTGGGGCAGGGCGGCAGCGGCGACACGGCGCCGTGGCCGGCCGGCGGCATGCACGTCGTCGGTTCGCTGCGCAGCCGTTTCGCCAGCGTGTGCGCCCCCCTGTGGGACCTGCTGGGCCTCGTGCGTGCGCTGCGCCACGGCCGGCCGGACTGCATCCAGGTGCGCGACAAGATCGCCAGCGGGGTGCTCGGCCGCGTGGCCGCCGCGCTGCTGCGCGTGCCGTTCATCTACTGGATGTCGTTCCCCATCGTCGAAGGCTTCGAGGTCCGGCGCGACGACATCGCCCGGCACGGCCGCGGCGTGAAGTGGCTGGGGCATGCGCTGCGCGCGTGGGCGTCGCGCGTGGCCATCTACCGCGTCGTGCTGCCCGGCGCGCGCCACATGTTCGTGCAGAGCGACGCCATGGCCGACTGGCTGGCCGCGAAAGGTTTCGACCGGGCCCGCATGACGGCCGTGCCGATGGGCGTCGACGCCCACCTGTTCGACCGCGCCAACGTGGAGCCGGTCATGGACGCCCGCCTGGACGGGCGCCGCGTCGTCCTCTACCTCGGCCGCATCGCGCGCTCGCGCCGGTCCGACTTCCTGCTCGACGTGGCCGAACTGCTGCGCGCGCGCAATCCCGACGTGCTGCTCGTGATCGCCGGCGACGCCCCGTCCGACGACGAGATGGCGTGGATGCGCCGCGAGATCGCGGCGCGCGGCCTGGACGGCCACGTGCTGCTGACGGGCTGGCTGCCCCAGCGCACGGCGCTCGGCTATGCGGTGCGGGCCGAAGTGGGCCTGTCGCCTATCCCGCGCGGCACGCTGTTCGACGTGTCGTCGCCGACCAAGCTCGTGGAATACCTGGCGCTCGGCATCCCCAGCGTCGCCAACGATATCCCCGACCAGAAACTGGTCATCGACGAGAGCGGGGCCGGCCTGTGCGTACCGATGGAAGCGGGGCCGTTCGCCGACGCCGTGCTGGAATTGTTAAATGACGGCGCCCTTGCTGCCGAGTTCGCGTTACGTGGGCCACCGTACGTAACGAGCCACCGCACGTATGATATTCTGGGTAACAATGTTGCAAAAATTTATAGGAAAATCCTGACGGAGCGGCCGTAAGCATGTCGACGTGGACTTACTCGCTGAAGTGCTCGCTGCGTTCGCTCGTGCGCGACATCGTCCGCAACGTCTGGGGCCGGCGCTTCGTGTATCCCGGTCTCGTCGCCAACGAGCGCTCGCGCGAGGCGCTGGCCGCCTACGTCGCGCGGCGCGCGCGCCGGGTCGGCGTGCCGCTCGACGGCGACGGCACGGCCCTGGCCCGGCTGGCGCCCGGCAGCCCCATGCTGACGAAGGCCGAGGTCCGCCGGCATCCGGATCGCCTGGTGCGGCCGCGCGGCCCCGGTTCCTGGATCCGCACGACGATCAAGACGAGCGGCACGTCCGGCTCGCCGCTGACCATCGTCCAGTCGCTCGGCAACCTCGTGCGCGAGGAAGGCTTCGTCTACCGCCAGCTGCAATGGATCGGCTGGCGCCACGGCCAGCGCCGCGCGTGGATCCGCGGCGACATCGTCTGCCCCGACCACCCCCGCGACGGCCGCTACTGGTGCCGCGACTGGGTCGGCAACATGCTCATGATGTCGTCGTACCATTTGTCGAACGATACGATCGGCCGCTACATCGACGCGCTGGAGCGCTTCGACCCCGTCGTGATCCACGCCTACCCGTCGTCGATCGCGGCGCTGGCCGCCTGGCTGAACGCGGCCGGCCGCACCTATCGCGGACGCGCGCTGCGCGGCGTGATGACGTCGTCCGAGACGCTGGAGCCGGGCGTGCGCGCGGCCGTGGAGCAGGCGTTCGGCGTGCGCGTGTTCGACTGGTATGGCCAGGCCGAGCGCGTGGCCGCCATCGGCACGTGCGAGGAAGGCCGCTACCACGTGCTCACCGACTACAGCGGGGTCGCGCTGCTGGAGGCGGAGGACGGTGCCTGCGAACTGGTCGGCACGTCGCTGAACAACGCCGCGATGCCGCTCGTGCGCTACCGCACGGGCGACACCGTGATCCCGGACGGCGCGGCGTGCCCCTGCGGCCGCGTCTTCCCGACGATCAAGGCCGTGATCGGGCGCCAGGAAAAGATCGTCACCTTGCCGGACGGCCGCATCGTCGCGCGCCTGGACCGCATCTTCCAGGGGCACGACCGGCACCTCGTCGAAGGGCAGGTGCTGTACCGCGGGGCCGGTGAATTCGTGCTGCGGGTCGTCACGGCCGACGGCTTCGGCGATGCGGACGAACGGGCGCTGGTCGACAAATTCCTGCTGCGCGTGCCCGGCGTGAACGTCCGGGTGGAGCGGGTGGCGGCGATTCCGCGCGGGCCGAACGGCAAGTTCGAATTCATCGCGATCGAGAGTTGAAGCGTGCGCACGGCGGGAAAATCATGATGTATTATCGAAATATTGTCCATTTAGTAAGGGCCTCTACCTTGTCACAAGCAGCGCAGCGGGGGACGACGACCTTGGGGGCGGGCGCGTGAAAGCGCCGGCGCCACGGGTCCTGATGGTCGGCACGGCGCTCGACGGCAGGGGCGGGGTGGCGGCGGTGGTCTCCGTGTTGCGCCGGCATGGACTGTTCGAGCGCGAACGCGTGCGCTATGTGGCGACCCACCGCGACGGCACGCCGCTCGTGAAGGCGCGCGGCGCGTTGTCCGGTTTCTGGCAGACGCTCGTCGCCTGCATGGGCGGGCATCCGGCCGTCGTCCACGTGCACGCGGCCTCGCATGCGAGCTTCCTGCGCAAGTCGCTCGTGCTGCTGATCGCGCGCCAAGCTGGCTGCAAGACCATTTTTCATTTGCACGGCGGGGGTTTCCGCACCTTTGCCACGGAGGAATCGGGCACCTTGCTGCGGCGCTGGATCCGCCACACGCTGGAAGCCAGCTCGCTCGTGATCACGCTGTCGGAAGGCTGGTCGCAGTTCGTGCACGCCTTTGCGCCGCGCGCGCGTGTGGCCGTCGTGCCGAATGCCGTGCCGCTGCCGGACCTGCCGGCGCAGGACCAGTCGATGCCCGGCCGCATCCTGTTCCTCGGCCGGCTGGAAGCGGCCAAGGGCGTGTTCGAATTGCTGGAGGCCGGCGCGCGCATCGTGCGCGAGACGACCGGGCCGAGTCCGCTGCGCCTCGTGTTCGGCGGCGAGGGCGATACGCAAGGCCTGCGCCGGCGCGCGGCCGAGCTGGGCATTGCGGAACGGATCGAGCTGCCCGGCTGGGTCGGCCCGGCCGAACGCGACGCCGAACTGCGCAAGGCCACCGTGTTCTGCCTGCCGTCGCACGCGGAAGGGCTGCCGATGTCCATGCTCGAGGCGATGGCGGCGCGCAAGGCCGTCGTGGCGACGGCCGTGGGCGGGATTCCGGAAGCACTACGCGACGGCGAGAATGGCCTCCTGGTCCCGCCGCGCGACGAACAGGCGCTCGCCAGGGCGCTTGCACGACTCCTGGGCGATTGCGCCCTGCGCGACCGGCTGGCGGCACGAGCGCGCGCAACCATCGAACAACAATACTCAACCGAGGTGGTGTGCGGGAAATTGTCCGCGATCTACCGTGAACTGGCGGGGGCGAGATGATGAGCGAAGCGACAGGGATGGTCTGGCTGGTCAACCGTTTGCGTTGCATGTCCGTGGCCGAGGTCGGCTACCGGATCCGCCAGGCGGCCGTCACGCGCGTGGCGAAACGCCTGCGCGCCCGCGCCGCGCCGCCGCTGCCGCGCGCCCGCACCTTCAACCGCCACGGAGCGCTCGCCGTGCCGCCGGCGGAACGCGACGCGCTGCTGGCCGACGCCGACAGCATCTGCGCCGGCCACGTCGTCCTGTTTGCCAACCGGCGCTTCGACGTCGGCATGCCGCCCGTGTGGAACCGCGATCCGGACAGCGGCGTCGTCGGCCCGAGCATCTACGCGGGCGACATCGCGATCACGAACCGCGAACAGGTCGGCGACATCAAGCATGTGTGGGAACTGAACCGCCACCTGCACCTCGTGCGCCTCGCGCAGGCCTGGACCGTGACGAACGATGTCGCCTGGCTGCATGCGCTGCACACCCAGCTGCGCAGCTGGCTCGACCAGTGCCCGCCACTCGTCGGCCCCAACTGGACGAGCTCGCTGGAACTGGGCATCCGCCTCATCAACTGGGGCCTCGTGTGGCAACTGATCGGCGGGGAGGGCAGCGGCCTGTTCGCGGGCGAGGAAGGGCAGCGCCTGCGCGCCGACTGGCTCGATGCGATCCACGCCCACTGCAGCGCGATCGCGCGCCACCTGTCGCGCCATTCGTCGGCCAACAACCACCTGATCGGCGAACTGGCCGGGCTGTATGTGGGCGCATCGATCTGGCCGTGCTGGAAAGCGTCGGGCGCGTGGCTGGAACAGGCCAGGGGCGAGCTGGAACACGAGGCGCAAGCCCAGTTCTCGCGCGACGGCGTCAACCGCGAGCAGGCGTTTGCCTACCACGTGTTTTCCAGCGAATTCCTGTTCGTGGCGGGACTCGTGGGCCAGGCCTGCGACCACCCGTTCTCGCGCGCCTACTGGGCGAGCCTGCAGCGCGCGCTGCGCTTTCTCCGTTCCGTGCGCGACGTGGGCGGCAACGTGCCGATGGTGGGCGACGCCGACGACGGCATCGTGTTCCGCCTGGATGCTCCCGGCGGCGACCGCGCGGGCCAGTTGCTGGCACTGGGCGACGCCGTGCTCCGCCGCATGGAGCCGGCGCACCCCGGCGTGCGCTGGCTGCTGCATGCGCTGCCCGGCAAGCGGCCGGAAGCCGATCCGCACGAGTCGGACACGGGCTGGGCCTTCCCGGACGGCGGTTATCTGCTGTTCGGTTCGCATTTCGGCGAGCCCGACGAGATCAAGGGCATGGTCGACTGCGGTCCGCTGGGCTATCTCGGCATCGCCGCGCACGGCCACGCGGATGCGCTCGCGCTGACGCTGGCCATCGGCGGCGAGGCGTGCCTCGTCGATCCGGGCACGTATTCGTACTGGCAGGAACACAAGTGGCGCGACTACTTCCGCGGCACCTCGGCGCACAACACGGTGCGCATCGACGGACTCGACCAGTCGGTGTCGGGCGGGCGCTTCATGTGGCTGAAAAAGGCGCGGGCAGCCATCGAACGGATGCCGCAGTCGCCGCACGAATTCGACTTCCGCGGCTCGCACGACGGCTACGAACGCCTGGCCGATCCCGTGCGGCATATGCGCGGCGTGCGTTACGATGCTGCCAGTGCGACGCTCACCGTGCGCGACGAGATCGCTGCGAAGAAACATCACCAGGTCGAACTGTTCTGGCATTTCGCGCCCGGCCTGGACGTCCGGCTGAACAGTGCCGGCCTGCACGTGCGCGGCAAGCGCTTCGCGCTGCAGATGCATGCGCACGGCGCGGACCTCAAGCTGGAACTGGTGCGCGGCAACGAAAATCCGCCGCTCGGCTGGTATTCGCGCTGCTACGAACACAGGCAGCCGTGCGACGTTTTAAAGATCAGCACCGTATCGTCCGCCGTCCCGGTCGAGTGCAAGTTTACAATAACGTTTTTCTAACACCGTTTTTCCATAACTAAACCTAGGGATTGTTTCAAATGCTCATTTATCTGGTCGCAGGTGCCCGCCCCAACTTCATGAAGATCGCGCCGATCGTGCGTGCGCTGCAGGCGCGTCCGGATGCGCCGGCGTTCAAGATCATCCACACCGGCCAGCACTACGACCGCGAAATGAACGACGTGTTCTTCGAAGAGCTCGGCATTCCGCAGCCGGACGTGTTCATGGCCGCCGGCGGCGGCAGCCACGCCCAGCAGACGGCCAAGATCATGATCGGCTTCGAGGAACTGTGCACCGCCGCGCGCCCGGACGCCGTGCTCGTCGTGGGCGACGTGAATTCCACGCTGGCCTGCTCGATCGTCGCCAAGAAGCTGAACATCCCCGTCGCCCACGTGGAAGCCGGCCTGCGCAGCTTCGACATGGCGATGCCCGAGGAAATCAACCGCCTCGTCACGGACAGCATCTCCGACTGGTTCTTCGTCACCGAACCGTCGGCCGTGGAGCACCTGCGCCGCGAAGGCAAGAAGGATGACGCGATCCACTACGTCGGCCACGTGATGGTCGACAACGTGCTGTACCAGGCCGACAAGCTCGGCCACGCGGACACGTCCGCGTTCGAGACGAGCGCCTGGAAAGCGGCGCGCGCGCAGGCCGGCCAGCGCTACGGCGTCGTCACCCTGCACCGTCCCAGCAACGTCGACGACGCGGCCACGTTCACGCGCATCGCCGGCGCGCTGAAGGAGATCGCGGTCGACCTGCCGCTGATCTTCCCCGTGCACCCGCGCACCCGCGCCAACCTCGAGAAATTCGGCATCGACCTGGGCCCGAACGTCACGCTGGCCGGTCCGCAGGCCTATATGGCGTTCCTGAACCTGTGGAAGGATGCGGCGGTCGTACTGACGGACAGCGGCGGCCTGCAGGAAGAAACGACGGCGCTGGGCGTGCCGTGCGTAACGATCCGCGAGAACACGGAACGTCCCGTGACCGTGGACGAAGGTTCGAACGTACTGGCCGGCACCGATCCGGCCGCCATCCTGCTCGAGGCGCGCAAGATCCTGCGCGGCGAAGGCAAGCAGGGCCGCCGGCCGCACCTGTGGGACGGCCGCGCGGCCGAACGCATCGTGGACATCCTGACGAAGGAAATCCGCGGGTAACTTTGAGGTAGCAACATGAACGAGCGCATCACGCTGATGGGGTGTTCCATCGACAACCTGACGATGGAAGAGACATTGCAGACGGTCGAGGGCTTCATCCATACAGGACGGCCCCATCAGCACGTCGTCGTCAACGTCGACAAGCTGGTCAAGGCCAGCCGCGATCCGGAACTGCGCCGGATCATCAACGACTGCGCGCTCGTGAATGTCGACGGCATGCCGGTCGTGTGGGCGTCGCGCCTGCTGGGCCGGCCGTTGAAGGAGCGGGTCGCGGGCTGCGACCTGTTCGAGGCGCTGATGCGGCGCGCCGGCGAGAAGGGCTGGCGCGTGTTCCTGCTGGGCGCGAAAGAGGAAGTGGTGAGCAAGGTGGCGTCCACGTACCGGCACAAATACCCGAACCTGGTGCTGGCCGGCCACCGCAATGGTTACTGGAAGGGCGAGGCGGAAGAAGCGGAGGTGGTCGAACAGGTCCGCGCCGCGCGCCCCGATCTGTTGTTCGTGGCGATCAGTTCGCCGAAAAAAGAACAGTTCCTCGGCCGCTGGCAGGCCGAGATGAAGGTCCCGTTCGCGATGGGCGTGGGCGGGACCTTCGACGTGGCGATCGGCCACGTCAAGCGCGCGCCGCTCTGGATGCAAAGGTCCGGGCTGGAATGGTTCTACCGTTTCCTGCAGGAGCCGCGCCGGATGTTCCGCCGTTATTTTATCGAGGACATGGCCTTCATCTGGCTGTTCCTCAAGGAGTTGAAGTTGAAGGGCGCACGATAGCGTCCACGAGGTTGCAGTACACCAAAACACCAGACAGGGATGGCGCCGGTTTCGAACCGGCGCCGACGACATAACGATGCGCGCCGGTCCTTGGAACACGGCGGCAGCAACATTTTTTGAAAGAAGAGTATTCATGAAGATCCTGGTTACTGGCGGCATGGGTTACATCGGTTCGCACACCGTCGTGGAACTGCAGAATGCCGGCCATGACGTGGTCGTGTACGACAACCTGTACAACGCGGTGCGTTCGGTGCAGGACCGTGTGCAGAAGATCACCGGCAAGCCGTTCGAATTCGTCGAAGGCGACATCCGCGACCGCGCGGCCATGGAAGCCGTGTTCGGCGCGCACAAGATCGATGCCGTGATCCACTTCGCCGGCCTGAAGGCGGTCGGCGAATCGGTGGCGCAGCCGCTGCGCTACTACGACAACAACGTGTACGGCAGCGTCGCGTTGTTCGAGACGATGGCCAAGTTCGGCTGCAAGACCCTCGTGTTCTCGTCGTCCGCCACCGTGTATGGCGATCCGGCCTCGGTGCCGATCAAGGAGGATTTCCCGCTGTCGGCCACCAATCCGTATGGCCGCAGCAAGCTGATGATCGAAGACATCCTGCGCGACGTGTTCAAGGCCGAGCCGGACTGGCGCATCGCGCTGCTGCGCTATTTCAACCCGGTCGGCGCCCACGAAAGCGGGCTGATCGGCGAGGAGCCGAACGGCATCCCCAACAACCTGGTGCCCTACATCGCCCAGGTCGCCAACGGCCAGCGCGAAAAGCTGTCCGTGTACGGCGGCGACTATCCGACCCCGGACGGCACCGGCATGCGCGACTACATCCACGTCGTCGACCTGGCGATCGGCCACGTGAAGACCCTCGACAAGCTGGCGAAGGGCGACGGTCTCTACACGTACAACCTCGGCACCGGCAATGGCAACAGCGTTCTGGAAATGGTGCACGCCTTCGAGAAGGCCTGCGGCAAGCCGATCCCGTACCAGATCGTGGACCGTCGCCCTGGCGACATTGCCAAGTGCTACGCCGACCCGACGAAGGCGCGCGAGGAACTCGGATGGACCGCGCAGCGTGACATCGCCCAGATGTGCGCCGATTCCTGGCGCTACCAGACTACCCCAAAATAAACGTATGAGGACCGAACCATGAAAGCGATGATTCTTGCAGCAGGCAAAGGTACGCGCGTACGTCCGCTGACCTATGACCTGCCGAAACCGATGATCCCCGTGCTGGGCAAGCCCGTGATGGCCTACCTGATCGAGCATTTGCGCAAGCACGGCGTGACCGAGATCATGGTGAACGTCAGCCACCTGCACGAAAAGATCGAGGAATACTTCGGCGAGGGCGAGCAATACGGCGTCCAGATCGGCTATTCCTTCGAAGGCTATACGAAGGAAGACGGCGAAGTCGTCGCGGTGCCGATCGGCTCGGCCGGCGGCATGAAGAAGATCCAGGAATTCGGCGGCTTCTTCGACGACACGACCATCGTCCTGTGCGGCGACGCGCTGATCGACCTCGACCTCAAGGCGGCCCTGGCGGAGCACCGCCGCAAGGGCGCCATGGCCTCCGTCATCACGAAGGAAGTCCCGTGGGACAAGGTGTCGAGCTATGGCGTCGTCGTGACCGACCAGAATGGCCGCATCACCCAGTTCCAGGAAAAGCCGAAGCAGGAAGACGCGCTGTCGAACTTCATCAGCACGGGCATCTACATCTTCGAACCGGAAGTGATCGACCTGATTCCGTCGGGTGTGGAGTTCGACATCGGTTCCCAGCTGTTCCCGCTGCTGGCCGAAAAGGGCATGCCGTTCTATGCCCAGGGCCGGCCGTTCAACTGGCTGGACATCGGCAGCGTGAGCGATTACTGGGAAGTGCTGCAGAACGTGCTGACTGGCGAGGTCAATCATATGGACGTGCCGGGCATCCAGATCGAGCCCGGCCTGTGGACCGGCCTGAACACGAGCATCGACTGGCGGGGCACCACGATCAAGGGTCCCGTCTACATCGGTTCCGGCGTCAAGATCGAGGCCGGCGCGACGATCGTCGGGCCGACCTGGATCGGCCACGGCAGCCATATCTGCGAAGGCGCCGAGGTCGTCCGCAGTGTCCTTTTCGAGTACACTCGCGTGCTGAACGACGTGACTTTGCATGAAATGATCGTGTTCAAGGATTACAGCATCGACCGCGCCGGCGAGATGAAGCACTCGTCCGACTACAGCTCGTCGGAATGGCTGAACGCGCGCGACCGCCGCCGCAGCCGGCGCACGGAACAGGCGGAAGAAACAGACAAGTCATTAGAGAAAGCCAACGCATGAAAATTTACCCAGTCATCCTCTCCGGCGGTGCCGGTACCCGCCTGTGGCCGCTGTCGCGGGCAGTCATGCCCAAGCAGCTGCTGCCGCTGGTGACGGACAAGACGATGCTGCAGGAAACCGCGCTGCGGGTCCGCGGCTGGCCGGGGTTGATGGCGCCGCTGGTGGTGTGCGGCAACGAGCACCGCTTCCTCGTGGCCGAGCAGATGCGCGACATCGGCATCACGCCGCACGGCATCCTGCTCGAGCCGGCGGGGCGCAACACGGCCCCGGCCGTGGCCGCCGCCGCGCAATACCTGCACGCGCAGGACCCGGAGGCCGTGATGCTCGTGCTGCCGGCCGACCACGTGATCGAAAAGAACGACGCATTCCGTATCGCGGTCGAGCGCGCCGCGGCCCAGGTCGGGCAGGGCGCACTGGCCACGTTCGGCATCGTGCCGAGCGGTCCGGAAACGGGCTACGGCTACATCCGCCGCGGCGAGCCGCTGCCGGGCTGCGACGATTGCTACAAGATCGAGCGCTTCGTCGAAAAGCCCGACCGCAACACGGCCGAAGGCTTCGTCGCCGACGGCGGCTTCTACTGGAACAGCGGCATGTTCATGTTCCGCGCCGACCGCTTCCTGGCCGAGATCGAGAAGCACGCGCCGACGATCGCCGAGGCCACCGGTGCCGCCGTGCAGGCCGCGTACAGCGACCTCGACTTCTGCCGCCTGAACGAAGCGGCGTTCGCGGCCAGCCCGTCCGATTCGATCGACTACGCGGTGATGGAACACACGCGCGACGGCATCGTCGTCGCGGCCGACATCGGCTGGAGCGACGTCGGCTCGTGGTCCGCGCTGGCCGACGTGCAGCCCAAGGATGCCGACGGCAACGTGGCGCGCGGCGACGTCTACCTCGACAGCACGACCAACACGCTGGTGCGCGCCGAAAGCCGCATCGTGGCCGTCGTGGGCGTGAAGGACCTCGTCGTCGTGGAAACGAACGATGCCGTGCTCGTGGCGCACAAGGACATGGTCCAGCGCGTCAAGAACGTCGTCGACCACCTCAAGGGCAACGCGCGCACGGAGCACCTGGTCCACACCAAGGTGTACCGTCCGTGGGGCTATTACGAAGGCATCGACGCGGGCGAGCGCTTCCAGGTCAAGCGCATCTGCGTCAAGCCGGGCGAAAAGCTGTCGCTGCAGATGCACCACCACCGCGCCGAACACTGGATCGTCGTGTCGGGCACGGCGCGCGTCACGTGCGGCGACCAGGTGACGCTGCTGGCCGAGAACGAGTCCACGTACATCCCGATCGGCATGACGCACCGCCTGGAAAATCCGGGCAAGCTGCCGCTGCACCTGATCGAGGTGCAATCCGGCAGCTACCTCGGCGAGGACGACATCGTCCGCTTCGAGGACATCTACAAGCGCGCCTGACCTGCTGCGGCTCGCGACGGTCAGGTGTTGATGTGTTTTCCTCTGGTCTACAGTGCGTATGGCCGCGCGCATGCGGCATACAATGCGTCGTCTGTAACCCATCGGGGAAACATCATGAAGATGAAGACGTTCATCGTGGCCGGCGCCCTGGGCGCGGCCATGGCCGGTGTCGGCGGCACGGCGGCGGCCGGCGACATCATCGGCGGCTCTGCTCTGCTGGACGCGAGCAGCCACGCCCAACTCGAACGCTGGCTCGGCGCCGGCGAATTCAACCTCGACAATGTGTACACCCTGCACCCCGGCGATACGTCGGACGCTTTCCACGCGGGGGCGGACGGGAAGGGCGCGACCTTCACCCTGCTCGAAGTGACGAATGCCGCGGGGGCAAGCTTCCTCGTCGGCGGCTACAACCCGCAGAGCTGGGCGTCGGATCAAGGCTGGCACGAGACCCAGCGCGACTGGCAGCGCACGGCCTTCCTGTTCAATATGACCGATCCGGCCGTGTACCGCCAGGTGCTGACGGACTATGTCTTGCCGAGCCAGGGCCTGCGCCAGACGTATAACGAAGTCGGCTACGGCCCCATCTTCGGTTCCGGGCCCGACCTGTTCGTCAACGACGAGTTGACGGCGGCCACGTCGTGGCGCCTGACCTACGGGAATCCGGACGGCGAAGGCAAGAGCATCATCGACGGCAGCCTGCACGGCGAAATCGTGAAGCTGGACGCGATGGAAGTCTTCGCGATCTCGCCCGTGCCCGAGCCCGGTGCCGCGGCCATGCTGCTGGCCGGCCTCGGCGTGCTGGGCGCGGCCATGCGGAGGCGTTCGTAGGGTGGGCACCCCGTGCCCACGCGTGACGCCGGCATATCGCCTACGTGCCCACGCGTGACGCCGGCATATTGCCTACGCGCCCACGCGTGACGCCGGCATATCGCCTACGCGCCCACGCCGCCGGCGCGGCCCGGTTCTAAGCCGCGCTTAAGTTGTTCGCCTTGCAAGCTGTGGCATGATGAGCGGGAGCCTCGAGCTCCCGTTTTTTCAACGCTGCCACTGCCCATGACCCGGATCCCGAGACGCTGCCCGAGACTGTGCCTGCCCCTGCTCGCATGCCTTGCCGCCTTCATCGCGGCGCCGGCCCGCGCCCAATTCGTCGGCGAGTCCCGCCTCCAGCCGGATCAATTGGCCATCGTCATCAATGACGCCGAGCCGAACAGCGTCAGGATCGGCGCGTACTACCGCAAGCGGCGCGGCATTCCGGCGGCCAACGTCGTGCACGTGAGCATTCCCGGCAAGCCGCACGAGATCAGTGCGGAGCGCTTCGAAGCGCTCAAGGACGAGATCGACGCGCACCTTGGCCCGAACGTGCAGGCCGTGCTGATGGTGTGGACGGCGCCGTACAAGGTCGCGTGCAATTCGATCACGGGCGCGTACAGCCTCGGCTTCGACCCCGGCCAATGCGCGAAGACCTGCCTGCCGGGCCGCCCGAGCCCATACTTCAATTCCAGTTCCTCGCGTCCGTACACCGACCTGAACATCCGGATCTCGATGTTGTTGCCGACGGAATCCGTGGAGCGCGCGAAGGCCCTGATCGACCGCGGGGCCGGGGCCGGGTTCCGGATCGTGCCCGCCACCGCCTACTTCCTGACGACGTCGGAAAAGGCGCGGAATTCGCGCGCGGCCTTCTTCCCGCCGCCCGGCCGCATCGCGGCGCGCAGGCTGGTGACGAAGCCCATGCAGGCCGACGTGCTGGAAGGCGCGAAGGACATCATGATCTACGAGACGGGCATGGCCGAGGTCGCCAAACTGGACACCCTCGGCTTCCTGCCCGGTGCGCTGGCCGACCACCTGACGTCGCTGGGCGGCGACCTGCTCGGCGGCGAGCAGATGAGCAGCCTGCGCTGGCTGGAAGCGGGCGCGACCGCGAGCTACGGCACGGTCAGCGAGCCCTGCAACCACTGGCAGAAATTCCCGAATCCGAGCGTGCTGCTCAAGCATTATGTGCAGGGCACCAGCGCGATCGAGGCCTACTGGAAGAGCGTCGCCTGGCCCACCCAGGGCCTGTTCATCGGCGAACCGCTGGCCGCGCCGTACCGCAAGCGTTGATTCAGCCTGGAATTAGTCCGTTCGGACTAATCCGTGGTCATGACGTTGTCAATTTGCGCATTTAATATACATTTGTTAAGTGTTGCACTGACAGATCATTTCCCTATTCCAGGACACCCAATGAAACAACGCGCTCTCCACTCTCTAGGACGCATGACCGTGCTGGCGGCCTTGCTGGCCGGCCTGTCGGCACCCGTGTTCGCCGCGCCCGGCGGCGTCGTCATCAGCCAGGTCTACGGCGGCGGCGGCAACTCCGGCGCCACGTATAAAAACGACTTCATCGAGTTGCTGAACACGGGCGACACCGCCGTCACGCTGAACAACTGGAGCGTGCAATACGCGTCGAGCGCGGGCACGACATGGCAAGTGACGAGGCTGCCGGCCAGCGTGACCCTGGCGGCCGGCCAGTACTACCTCGTGCACGAGGCGGCGGGCAGCGGCGGCACGGATGCGCTGGCGCCGGACACGGCCGGGACCATCGCAATGAGCGCGACGGCCGGCAAGGTTGCGCTCGTCAACACGACGGCGGCGCTGGCGGGCGCCAGGCCGGTCGACAACGTCGTCGACTTCGTCGGCTTCGGCAGCACCGCCAGTTATTACGAAGGCTCCGGCCCGACGGCGGCGCCGTCGAACACGCTGGCCGTGCTGCGCAAGAACAGCGGCTGCCTGGACAGCAACGACAACAGCAGCGATTTCGTCACCGGCGCGGCAAGCCCGCGCACCACGGGCAGCGACCGCGTGTCGTGCAGCGGCGCGCCGCTGCCGCAGCCGATCGTGCTGGCGTGCCCGGGCAGCGTGGGCGTCGACGTCGGCGCCGGCACGACGGCCGCGCTGCAGGCGACCGATGCCGACAGCATCGTCAACAGCGCCGTCATCAGCAAGGGCGCCATCGCCGGGATCAGCCTGGCGGGCTTCATGCCGGCCACTGCCGACAACCGCACGGCCAGCGCCAACCTCGTCGTCGACGCGAGCCTGCCGGCCGGCACGTATCCGGTCGAAATCACGTTCGCCAACGACGCCAGCCAGACCGCCAGCTGCACCGTCAACGTGGCCGTCAGCGGCGTCGTCACGATCCCGCAGATCCAGGGCAGCGGCCTGACGAGCCCGTACGCCAACACCGTGCAGTCGACGACCGGCGTCATCACGAAGAAGCTGGGCAGCGGCTTCTACATCCAGGACCCGCAGGGCGACGGCGACCCGAATACGTCCGACGCGATCTTCGTCTACGGCGCCGCCGCGGCCGCGAACGAGGGCGACCTCGTGCGCGTGACGGGCACCGTGACGGAATACGCGCCGAGCGGTTCCACGCGTTCGTACACGGAACTGAAGGACGTGAGCGCCGTGAGCGTCCTCGGCACCGGCAATACGATCGCCCCCGTCAACATCGACCTGCCTACCGAACTGAGCCACTACGAAGGCATGCTCGTGCGCTTCGTGAACCCGCTGACCGTGAACGGCAACAGCTATCTGGGCGACCGCGGCGAACTGGTGCTGGCCAACGGCCGCCGCGAGACGCCGACCAACCGCTACCGTGCCGGCACGCTTGACGCGGCCGCGCTGATCGCCGCCAACGCGCAAAACATGGTGATCCTGGACGACGGCATCTTCACGGTGCCGGCGCACATCCCTTACCTCGCGGCCGACAAGACCGTGCGCGCGGGCGACACGGTGACGGACCTCGTCGGCGTGCTCGATTTCGGCGCCATCGGCGGTGGCGGCGGCTGGTACAAGCTGCAGCCGACGGACACGCCCGTGTTCAGCCGCACGAATGCGCGCGAGGACGCGCCGGCGGTCGTGGCAGGCAACGTGCGCGTGGCCAGCGCCAACGTCCTGAACTTCTTCACCACGTTCACCGACGGCACCGACGCCTGGGGCCATACGGGGCAGGGTTGCACCATCGGTTCGTCCGCGCCGTCCAAGAGCAACTGCCGCGGCGCCGACAACATGACCGAGTTCGTCCGCCAGCGCGACAAGATCGTCGATGAGCTGAAGGCGATGAACGCCGACGCCGTCGGCCTGATGGAAATCCAGAACAACGGCGACATCACGGTGGGCTATCTCGTCGACGCGCTGAACCAGGCGATCGGCGCGCCGACGCCGACCTATGCGTACGTGGCGAGGCCCGCCGCGACGGGCACCGACGCGATCCGCGTGGCGATGATCTACAAGCCGGCCGTGCTCGAGCCGGTCGGCGGCGCGCTGTCGGACGGCGACGACATCAACAACCGCGCACCGATGGCCCAGACGTTCAAGGTCAAGGCGAACGGCGCGAAGTTCTCGCTGGTCGTGAACCACCTGAAATCGAAGGGCGGCTGCGGCGGCGCCGGTGCCGGCGACACGGACATCGGCGATGGCCAGGGCTGCTGGAACGCCACCCGCATCCAGCAGGCCAGGCGCCTGTTCAACTATTTCATCCCGACCGTCGTGGCGGCCGCGGGCGATCCGGACGTGCTGGCCATGGGCGACTTCAACTCGTACGGCCATGAAGACCCGATCGCATTCCTCACCGATAACGGCATGGTCAACGAACTGGAGCGCTTCGTGCGTCCGAACGGCATCCCGTATTCCTACGTGTTCGACGGCCAGAGCGGCTACCTCGACCACGCGCTGGCCAGCGGCGCCCTCGACCCGCAGGTGGCCGGCGTGACCGAGTGGCACAACAATGCGGACGAGCCCGACGCGATCGATTACAACCTGGGCGACACGGCCGACGACCCGTACGTGAACAATCCGTTCCGCGCCTCGGACCACGATCCGGTCGTCGTGAGCCTGAACCTGGCGCCGGCCTTTACCGACGTGACGGGCAGCGTCAGGATCGTGCCGGGTGCGCTGGGCTACAACCGCGTCACCGGCAAGTTCACGGGCAGCGTGGCCTTCACGAACACGAGCGCCGCCGCGCTCGCCGGACCGCTGCAATACGTGCTGCAGGGCTTGCCGGCCGGCGTCACGCTCGACAACAAGACCGGCGACTTCAACGGCGCACCGTATGTGACCTTGCCGGGCACGGCGCTGGCACCGGGCGCGACTGTGAAGGTGTCGCTCACCTTCACCAACCCGTCGAAAACGAACGTGACGTTCACGTCGACACTGTATTCCGGCACCTTTTGATCGATAGCGAGACCACCATGATGAACTTGAAAAACCTGTTGTCCCGCGCGCTGCTGGCGCTGTCCCTGCTGGCCGGTGCCGCCACCGCCAGCCCGGTCTACCACGTGGCCCTCGACACGGCCGCCGCGAGCGGCGACGGCTATATGCAGATCGACTTCCTGCCGTTCGGCACCAGCGATGTGCTGACGGCGACGATCAGCAACCTCGACGGCGCCTTCACCGGCACGCCCGATCTCGTCAACGTGACGCAAGCGGGCGGCACGCTCACGTTCAAGAGCGATGCGTTCTCGGAATTCTTCCAGAGCATCCTGCTCGGCGGCAAGTTCGGCTTCGACGTGATGTTCGGCGGAACGCCGGCCGACGCCGGCAGCACGGGCCTGACCGTCAGCCTGCTCGACAGCGCCGGCAATTACCTGACGCCCGACCCGGCGGTCCAGATCAGCCTCGTGGCCGGCGAGGCGCCGGCCGTGGTGACCGATCCCGCGTTCGCCACCGTGAACCCGGTGCCGGAACCGGCCGACTGGATGCTCGTCGCCACCGGGTTGATCCTCCTGGGCGCGATGCAGCAACGCCGCCGCACGTAAGGCCGGCGCGTTCGCCCCGTCGTTTCCGGCACTGCCGGAAACGACCTCCCGCGCAGGCGGGAACCCAATGCAACAACGCCGCTGCATTCAGGATCAGCGCCCTCCATCCGTCGTTCCCGCGCAGGCGGGAACCCAAGGCCGCGTGCGGTACTGCCGCGCAAACTTGGGCCCCCGCCGGCGCGGGGGCGACGGTGTGATGACGCCGTGTCTCCCTTCCTCTCCGCCTCGCAGTTCCTCCCGCCGTCCGCCCCGCAGCTCCCCTTTCCGGCGATTTATTCGCCAAACATATGAATTCCAAATAGAAATCATATTGTTCAGCTGACTTTGCTTAGTGCATATTCGATCCTGTTGTCGCCGAGACAAGGATTTATCGATGAGCGCACACGTCCTCGTGGTCGATCCCGACCCCTTCGTTCGCCAGTTGCTGGAACTGAACCTGACCCGTGCCGGCCACCACGTCGGCCTGTGTCCCGACGCCGAGTCGGCCCTCGCCGCGATCGACGAGCGCGTACCCGACATGCTGCTGCTGGAGTGGGACCTGCCCGGCCAGTCGGGCGAGGCGCTGATCCGGCGCCTGCACGCGCAGGCGCGCACGCACGAGATGACGATCATCATGGTGTCCGCGCGGGCAGGGGAGCACGACAAGATCCTGGCCCTCGAATCCGGCGCCGACGACTATCTGACCAAGCCCTTCAATCCGCGCGAACTGCTGGCGCGCATGCAGGCCGTGCTGCGCCGGCGCGCGCCGCATGTGTCGATCGACGCCGTGCAGATGGCGGGCCTGCACCTCGACCCGCACACCCAGCGCGTGGTCGCAGGGACGCGCCAGGTGACGCTGGGACCCGTCGAATTCCGTTTACTAAACTTCCTGATGCACCATCCCGAGCGCGTGCATACACGGTCGCAACTGCTGGACAAGGTCTGGGGCCGCCACGCCGTGCTCGACGAGCGCACCGTCGACGCCCACGTGGGCCGGCTGCGCCACGCACTGCAGCCGAGCGGGCACCAGGAGCACATCGAGACGGTGCGCGGCACCGGCTACCGCTTCGTCGCCTGGCACGGCGCGGCCTGACGTGGAACCCGTCGTCATCCTCAGCCGCCAGGAGCAGGAATACCTGCTGTGCGCCATCGAGTCCGGCTTGCGCGTGGCCAGCCCGCGCCAGTTCTTCCTGTGGACGCAGGGCCAGGTGCAGGCGCTGCTGCCCCACCAGGTGCTCGTCTGCCTCCAGCTGGGGCCCGGCGCTGCGTTGGTCCGGCTGGAATGCGTGCACGGCACGGTGCTGGCCCCGGCCGCGCAACTGGCGTTGACGGACCCGCACGACGGCCTGGCGCTGCGCATCGCGCGCCACTGCACGCAGGGCGGACGGTTGCCGGCGCTGGCCGATTTCGGCACGGCCGCGGGCCAGCCGCTGGAGGGGTTCCGCGACGAGACGAGGAGGATGGGATTCGACAGCGTGCTCGTGCACGGCACGGGGCCGACGAGTGCGGGCGGCAGCGTATTCGTACTGTTCGGCCTGCCGTTGCGGCCGAATCCGCGTCACGCCTATTTCCTGGAACTGCTGCTGCCGCACCTGCACCTGGCGCTGGGCCGCCTGCCGGCATCGCAGTTGCCTGCGGGCGGGGCGCCGGCGCGTCCGCTGAGCGCGCGCGAGGCCGAGATCATCGGCTGGCTGCGGGCGGGGAAGAGTAACGACGAGATGGGGAGGCTGCTGGGGATCAGCGCGCTGACCGTCAAGAACCATTTACAGCGCATCTACCGCACGCTCGGCGTCAGCAACCGGGCGCATGCGCTGGCGCGCTGCATGGATTTACGGCTGCTGGAAGAATGATCCGGCAGCCGCGGGATCAGGACTGCGGCGCGTCGGCCGCGGCGCGGCGCATGGCTTCGTAACGGTAGGCTTCGGCGTTCGCATCGATGATGCGCAGGCCTTTGCAGCCGTCGGCCGCGCAGTCCGGCGCGGGCGAGTTGGCCGTGGCGACCTGGGCGGCGTTGCCGGTCTCGATCATGGCGGCGGTCTGGGTCGGCTGGTCGATCTGGGCGCCACTGCCGCAGGCGGCGAGGAGGGTGGCGAGGCTGAGGCCGAGAGCGGTACGGAGAGCGAAGTTTTTCATGATTGGGGGCAATGTTGCGGTCATCGATGCGCCACTGTAGCGTCCGTTTTTCCGCAACTCAACTTTTTTTTTGTTATTTTCGTGCAAATATTATGGTTTTGAAATATTTTCGTGTGGAAATAAGCGAAGATAAGCGATGATGCGAGGAAATATCCCAGCGGAAACTTTAAATGCAACTGGGAAATGAGTCGCACAAAAACGACGCAGATTTTTCTTCAATTGACGGGAAACCCACAAAGGATTTCACACAGTCAACGGGTTATGCTAGGCGATCCGTCATCTCCATTCCCAAAAGCACGGAACGAACATCCCGATGCTGTTCCGCCCAGCGGAACGCGGTTAGAATTTTGCGAGCAAGAAATCTGTCTGCGGTGTTTCGACCGACGATCGTCCTGCCGGCGAGCGAACGATTCATAAATGATTTGTCGCCATGACGGGGCCATGGTAGCCTTCACGCAAGGCTTTACATTAGAGCAATAAAGGAGTCGGTTGGATGTATCGTGTGCAGAACCAGGACACCGCGGCGCGGGTCCGCCAGGCCGGTTTTACCCTGCTTGAACTTTTGGTAGTTATCGTTATCATCGGTTTGCTTGCGGCCTATGTCGGGCCGAAGTATTTCTCGCAACTGGGCAAGTCCGAGGTCACCGTCGCCAAGGCCCAGGTCGAAGCGTTCGAAAAATCATTGGACACGTTCCGGCTCGACGTGGGCCGCTATCCGACGACGGAAGAGGGCCTGAACGCCCTGCTGACGGCCCCGCCCGCGGCGAGCGGCAAGTGGAGCGGCCCGTACCTGAAGAAGGCCGTCCCGCTCGATCCATGGGGCCATCCCTACCAGTACCGTGCGCCCGGCAGCAAGGGCGAGTACGAGATCATCTCGCTCGGCAAGGACGGCCAGCCGGGCGGTGAAGGCGAGAACGCCGACATCAGCTCCCAGTAAGTCCCTCTTTTTACCGGCCATTCCATGCAGTTCGCGGTACGCACCCTAGCACCGGACATGCACATCGCCAGCGTGCTCGTCGACGCCCCGGATGAGGCGGACGCGCGCCGCCAGGTCGAGGCGCGCGGGCTGTTCGTCAGCGCCATCGAACCCGTGCACGCGCCGCTGCTGCGCCGCCAGCGCGGCGGCAAACTGTCGCTCGTGCTGTTCAGCCAGGAGTTGCTGGCCCTGCTGACGGCGGGCCTGGGCATCGTCGAAGGCCTGGAAGCGCTGCTGGAAAAGGAAGCCAGTCCCGCCACGCGCGGCGTGCTGGAACGCCTGCTCGCCGGCCTGCGCGAAGGCAAGCGCCTGTCCGCCGTGATGGCCGCGCAGCCGGCGCTGTTTCCGCCGCTGTACGTGGGCATCGTGCGGGCGGCGGAAGGCACGAGCGACCTGCCGCGCGCACTCGAACGCTATATCGAATACCAGCAGCGCATCGATACCGTGCGCGCCAAGGTCGTCAGCGCCTCCATCTATCCGGCGATCCTGCTGCTCGTGGGCGGCGGCGTGTCGATCTTCCTCATGTCGTACGTCGTGCCGCGCTTCGCCGAGGTGTACCAGGGCGCGGGCCGCAACCTGCCGTGGATGTCGCGCATGATGCTCGAGTGGGGCCAGTTCGCGGGCCGCCACGCGGCCGGACTGCTGATCGGCTTCGTGGCCACCGTCGCCGGCGCCACGGTGGCGATCCGCCGCGCGTTGAAACGTGGCGGCGCCGCGCGCCTGCTGGCGAAACTGCCCGGCATCGGCGAGCGCGCCCGCATCTACGAACTCTCGCGCCTGTACCTCACGCTGGGCATGCTGAACGAAGGCGGCATCACGCTCGTCAATGCGATCGACACCGTGCAGGGCATGGTGTCGCCGGCGGTGGCCGGCAGCCTGCGCGCGGCGCGCGCCGCGATCGAGGCGGGACGGCCGCTGTCCGACGCGTTCGAGGCCAACGGCCTCACGACGCCGATCTCGCTGCGCATGCTGCGCGTGGGCGAGCGCACGGGCGCGATGGGCACGATGCTCACGCGCTCGGCCGCGTTCTACGATGGCGAGATCGGGCGCTGGATCGACCGCTTCACGCGCACGTTCGAACCGCTGCTGATGGCGGCCATCGGCCTCGTCGTCGGCGCCATCGTCGTGCTGCTGTACATGCCGATCTTCGACCTGGCCGGAGACATGTCGTGAACGCGCCCCTCGCCAGTCTCGACGCCGCGCTGCTCGCCCGCGCCCGCGCACAGAGCCGGCAGTCGCGCCGTTCGCTCGTGGAGGAACTGCAAGGCTTGTCCGGCCTGGAACCGCGCGAGATCGTGAGCCTGCTGGCCGGGCCGTTCGGCCTCACGGTCATGGAAACGCCCGAGATGTTCGGCCAGCAGCCCGCGTTCGACCTGCTGCCGCTGGCGCAGGCGCTGCCGCGCCACTGCGTGCTGCTGCGCGACGACGCGAAACGCCTGACGGGCGTGATCGCCGATCCGTTCGACCTCGATCTGCAGACATGGCTGCAGGCGCAGGCCGGCGCGACGGCGGCGGCGCCGCTGCACCTGCGGCTCGCGCTGCAATCCGACATCCAGGCCTACCTCGGCAAGCACGAGGAGTCCGCGCGCGCCGTCGACACGCTCGGCGGCGACACCGGCGCGAACGCCTCCGACCGGCGCGACGGCAAGAGCGCGACGGTGCTGTCGTTCGCGTCCGTGTCGGAAGCCGCGAGCCCCGCCGTCAAGCTCGTGAACTCGACCCTGTACGACGCCCTGAAGGCCGGCGCCTCCGACATCCACCTGGAGAGCACTGCCGGCGGCCTCGCCGTCAAATACCGCGTGGACGGCGTGCTCGATCACGCGGCCTCGGTCGGCGGCGTCGAGCTGGCGGAGCACATCATCTCGCGCCTGAAAGTGCTGGCGGAACTGGACATCGCCGAGCGCCGCGTCCCGCAGGACGGCAGCTTCCGCGTGGAGTCGGCCGGGCGCGACATCGACCTGCGCGTGTCGATCATGCCCAGCATCCATGGCGAGGACGCCGTCATCCGTATCCTCGACAAGCGCGCGATGATCGAAGCCTACGGCTCGCTGACGCTGGAAGCGCTGGGCTTCGACGCGCCGTCGCTGGTCACCCTGCGCGCGCTCGCGCAGGAGGCCTACGGCATGCTGCTGGTGACGGGGCCGACGGGTTCCGGCAAGACGACCACGTTGTACGCCGCGCTCACCGAGATCCACAACGGCCGCGAAAAGATCATCACGATCGAGGACCCCGTCGAATACCAGCTGCCCGGCATCCTGCAGATCCCCGTCAACGAAAAGAAGGGCCTGTCGTTCGCGAAGGGCCTGCGCTCGATCCTGCGCCACGATCCGGACAAGATCATGGTCGGCGAGATCCGCGACCGCGAGACGGCGGAGATCGCGGTGCAGTCGGCGCTGACGGGCCACCTCGTGCTGACGACGGTCCACGCCAACAACGTGTTCGACGTGTTCGGCCGCTTCACGCACATGGGGATCGATCCGTATGCGTTCGTGTCGGCGCTGAACGGCATCTGGGCGCAGCGCCTGATCCGCATGAACTGCCCGCGCTGCGCCGTGCAGTACACGCCGGCAGACGAGGAACTGGCGTCCGCCCACCTGGCGCGCGCGGACGTGGCGGACTACGTCTTCATGCGCGGCCAGGGCTGCGGCGATTGCCGCGGCACGGGTTACAAGGGGCGCCGCTCGATTGCCGAGATCCTCACGCTGAACGACGAGATCCGCGAACTGATCGTCGACAAGCAGCCGATCCGCCGCATCAAGGCGGCGGCCGCCGCCAACGGCACGCGCAGCCTGCGCCTGGCGGCGCTGGATCTCGTCAAGCGCGGCGCCACGACGATCGAGGAAATCCGGAGGGTCACGCTGCATGCTTAGTTCGTTCAAGTCCGGCTTCGGCCAGTCCCTGCGCATCGGGATCGCTCCGGACGCGCTGGCGCTCGTGCGCACCAGCATCTGGCCGCACGAGCGCGCGCGCCTGCTGGGCCAGGTCGCGGCGACGGGGGCCGATCCGGTGTCGCTCGGCGCCGCGCTCGGCATGCTGCTGGGCGAGCACGACGTGGCCGGCCTGCCGGCGACGGTGGTGCTGTCGGACGATCTCGTGCGCCTGTGGCAGGTGACGCCGCCGCAGGGCGCGGCGCGCCTGGCCGACCTGGAAGCCGCGGCCGCGCTGCGCTACCAGGCGCTGTTCGGCGGAGGCCTCGGCGGCTGGAGCATCAGCGCCGACTGGGACGCCGCGCGTCCGTTCCTCGCGGCCGCGCTGCCGCTGGCGCTGCTCGAACAGCTGACGGCGGCGGCATCCAGCCAGCGTTTCAGGCTCGTCGAGATCGTGCCGCAGTTCGTCGCCGCGATGAACCAGCACCGCCGCGTGCGCCGCGCGGGGGCGTGGTTCGGCGTCGTGCACGGCGGCGTGCTGTCCGTGGCCGCGTTCGACGGCGACCTGCTCGCCGCGGTGCGCACGGCCCCGATACCGGCCGGCGCCGACCGCGACTGGCTGGAAGGCCACGTGGCGCGCGAGGCGTTGCGCGTGGGCCTGTCGCGGCCGGAACGCCTGCAGATCTGCGGGCCGGCGCCGACGGGCTGGGCGAGCAGCGCGGGACGGTTGAAATTCGCCTGTACGCTGTTCGAGGACGAGACCGATCCGCTGTGGCCCGATTGCGCGCGGCTCGCGCTGACGGGGAGGGCGCCATGAAGAAAGTCCGCATCGATTTCGCGCCGCCGAGCCTCGCCCGGACCTGGTATCGCGCGCCGCCGGGGACGTGGAGCCTGCTGATCGCGGCGGTCGCGTTCGTGGGGCCGCTGGCCAGCACGGTCGCGCAGTACCGCGGCCTGCAGCGCATGGAGGCGCAACGCACGGCGCAGGTGGCCGAGGCGCGGGCACGCGCGGCCGCGCGCGCGCCCGTGGCGGCGCCTGCGCGCACGGTGCCGCCCGCGCAGGCCGGCGCCGTCAACGCGTCCGTGCAGCAGCTGAACCTGCCGTGGCGCGGCCTGCACGACGCGGTCCAGGCGGCGACGCCCGCCAGCATCGCTTTGCTGGCGCTCGAGCCGGACGCGAAAAAGAGCACCGTGCGCATCACGGCGGAAGCGAAGAGCAGCGACGACATGATCGCCTACGTCGAGCAGCTGGAGCGCATCGAGTGGTTCACCACCGTGCTGCTGGCGCGCCACGAGATCAACGAGCAGGACCCGAACCGGCCGATCCGCTTCCAGGTCGACGCCCAGTGGAGGGCCGCCCAATGAAGACGACGTTCGCCTCGCCCATGCTGCGGCTGCGTTTGACGCTGCTGCGCGCGAACCCGATCGTGCTGGCGGCCGCAATCGCGCTGGCCGTCATGGCCGGCGGGCTCGCGTGGACGCTGAACGCCGTGTGGGCAATGGAACGCGCGCAGGAAGCGTACGCCGCGCAGGCGAAGCAGAAAGCGCAAGCGGCGCGCGTGCCGCAACCCGCGCCCGCGCCGGCACCCGCGCCCGCCCCGGCCCCGGACAACCTCGCCGCGTTCTACGGCGCGCTGGGCGAGCGCCACGGCGCCGAGCAGCAGGTCAAGACGCTGTTCGCCCTCGCGGCCAAGTCCGGCCTCGTGCTGCGCCAGGGCGAGTACAAGCCCGGCTACGACCGCAACGCGCACGTCTACACGTACCAAGTGAACCTGCCCGTGAAAGGCAGCTATGCGTCGATCTGGCAGTTCGCGATGGCGGCGCTGCGCGCGATCCCGTTCGCATCGCTGGACGAGATCACCTTCCACCGCGACGCCATCGGCGACGCGACGGTGGAAGCGCGCCTGCGCCTGACGCTGTACCTGCGCGACGGGAAGCCGCAGCCATGAAGACGGGCGGGATCAAGCCGCGCCACGCGATCCTCGGGCTGGCCCTCGCCGGCGCGGGCCTGCTGGCCGCGTTCGGCGACAAGGCGCCAACCGGGGGCATCGCCGAACCTTTGGTGCGTCCCGCGCAGCCGGCGCTCGTGCGCACGCCGGTGCCCGCACGGGCGCCCGCCGCGGCGCCGGCCGCGAAGGCCGGCGAGGCGGGCGAAGCGCAGGCGATCCTCGCGCTGGTGCCGCGCGACACGCTGATCGGCGACGGCGACGCCGCGTTCGGCCAGGGGCAGAACGGCGCCGGTCCGTTCGCGCACCAGGACTGGACGCCGCCCCCGCCGCCGCCACAGCCCGCGCCGCCGCCCCCGCCGCCACCGCCGCCCACCGCGCCGCCGCTGCCTTTCACCTTCATCGGCAAGTCCGTCGGCGACGGCGCCTGGGAGGTCTACCTGGCGCGCGGCGCACGCATCTATGTCGTGCGCGAGAAGGGTGCCGTGATCGACGGGACGTACCGCGTCGATTCGATCGCCCCGCCGGTCCTGACCCTGACCTACCTGCCGCTGAACCAGGTTCAACAGCTCAATATTGGAGTATTCGATTGATCGCTCGCCCCATTCTGGCCCGCCGCCTGCTCCCCGCGCTGCTCGCCCTCCTGCTGTCCGGTTGCGCGGCACAAATGGCCTACCGCGAAGGAAACGAGCTCGTGGCCCAGGACAAGGTCGAGGCGGGACTGTCGAAATACCGCGAAGCGCTGGCCGCGGATCCGGCCAACGTCGTCTACAAGGCCGCCTTCCTGCGCGCGCGCGACGCCGCGACGAACCGCCTGCTGCCCCAGGCCGACCATGAACTGGCCGACGGCAAGCCGGAACTGGCCGTGGCCGATTACGAGCGCGTGCTGGCGATCGATCCCCTCAACGAACGCGCGCGGGCCGGCCTGCGCCAGGTCGAGGCGGACCATCGCCACGGCGTGCTGATGGGCGAAGCGCGCGCCGCGCTGGAGCGCAAGGATTACGACACGGCGAAAACCAAGCTCACCGCCATCCTGACCGAGCGCCCGACCCATGAAGCGGCGCGCCGGCTGCTGGCCGAAGTCAACGAGAAGATCGCGGCCAACTCGCCCGAGGCGGCGCTGGCGGCCGTGTTCCGCACGCCCATCAATCTCGAATTCCACGACGCGCCCCTCAAGCAGATCTTCGAAGTCATCGCGCGCCACTCGGGCCTCAACTTCCTGTTCGACAAGGACGTCAAGACGGACCAGCGCGCGTCCATCTTTCTCAAGAACAGCACGGTGGAAGCGGCCATCTACTACCTCCTGATGACCAACCAGCTGGAGCGGCAGGTCATGGACGGCAACACGATCCTGATCTACCCGAACATCGCGGCCAAGCAGAAGGAATACCAGGAGATGACGGTCAAGACCTTCTACCTGGCGAATACGGACGCCAAGACGATCGGCAACACGCTCAAGACGATCCTGAAATCGCGCGACGTGGTGGTGGACGAGAAGCTCAACCTCGTGATCCTGCGCGACACCCCGGAAGCCGTGAAGCTGGCGTCGCAGCTGGTGGCGCTGCAGGACGTGCCGGAGGCCGAGGTGATGCTGGACGTCGAGGTGCTGGAAGTGCAGCGCAACCGCCTGCTCGACCTGGGCGTCGACTGGCCCACGAGCCTCGCGTTCGCGCCGCTGCTGTCGGCGACGGGCGGCGCGATCACGATCGACGAGCTGCACCACCTGAACAGCCAGACGATCGGCGTGACGGGCGTCGCCGGTTCCATCACCGCGAGCAAGACGGACGGCGATTCCGAAACGCTGGCCGCGCCCCGCATCCGCGTGCGCAACAAGGAAAAGGCCAAGGTCGTCATCGGCGACAAGCTGCCGACCATCACGACGACGATTTCGTCGGGCGTGGGCGGCTTCGCGTCGGAGTCGGTGAACTATGTCGACGTCGGCCTGAAGCTGGACGTCGAACCGACGATCTACCTGAACAACGAGGTCGGCATCCGCATCTCGCTCGAAGTCAGCAACCTCGTCGACACGGTCACGACGAAGGGCGGCACGACGGCCTACCGCATCGGCACGCGCTCGGCGTCCACGATGCTGCAACTGAAGGATGGCGAGAACCAGGTGCTGGCGGGCCTGATCAAGAACGAGGACCGGTCGAGCAGCACCAAGCTGCCTGGCCTCGGCGACTTTCCGATCCTGGGCCGCCTGTTCGGCAGCCAGCAGGACACCCGCAACAAGACCGAGGTGGTGTTGTCGATTACGCCGCACCTGATCCGCAACCTGCAGCGCCCGCCGGCGTCCAGTTCCGAATTCAGCGCCGGCACCGAGGCCAGCTTCCGGCGCCGTCCCGACACGAGCGTGCGCTCGCCGGTGCAGCTGCCGGCCCAGGGCACGCGGGCGTTGCCGGGCATGCCTGCGCGCGTGCCGGTGCCGGCGCAGCCCGCGCAGGCGCCCGCGCAACCGCATGCGCCGCCGCCCGCGGCAGCGAACGTGCAGGGCGGGATGGTCCCGGCCAGCAGCGTCGGCGCCAGCGCCGCGCTGCCGCCCGCACCGGCGTCCGTGGCGCCGTCGGAACTGCCGTCCGCGCCGCCGATCCAGATCACGCCGCTGCCGCAGCCGGAGGTCATGCCGATGCCCCAGCCGGCCGCCAACCGCGTGCCGGCATCGCAGGCCGCGTTCCCGAACCAGAAATGAACGCCCGGCGCCCGCGCGGCTTCACGCTGATCGAGCTGCTCGTCACGCTGGCGATCCTGGCGCTGCTCGGGACGCTCGTCGTGCCGACCGCCCAGGTCGTGCTGCAGCGCCGCCACGAACAGGCGCTGCGCCTCGCGCTGCGCGAGATCCGCGCCGCCATCGACGCCTACAAGAAGGCGGGCGACGAGGGCCGCGTCGCGCGCGCGGCGGGCGCTTCCGGGTATCCGCCGAAACTGGAGGTGCTGGTCGAGGGCGTGCCCGACCAGCGGAGCCCGAAGAAAGCCAAGATCTATTTTCTGCGCCGCCTGCCGCGCGACCCGTTCAACGGCGACGCCGACCTGAAGGACGCCGAGACCTGGGGCAAGCGCAGCTACGCCAGCGAGCCGGACGAGCCGAAGGAAGGGGACGACGTGTACGACGTCTACTCGACCTCGGGCAAGGTCGGGCTGAACGGCATCCCCTACGACCGCTGGTGAGCGCATGAAGATGAAACGCAAGCTGGGCTTCACCCTGATCGAACTGCTGGTCGTGCTGGGCATCGTGGCGCTGCTGCTGACGCTCGCGGTGCCGCGCTTCTTCCCGAAGGTCGACAGCGCCAAGGAGACGATCCTGGCCGAGAACCTGCGCAACACGCGCGCCGTCATCGACCAGTTTCATGAAGATACCGGGCGTTATCCGGAATCGCTGCAGCAGCTCGTCGAGAAAAAATACCTGCCGGCGCTGCCGTTCGACCCCATCGCCGACAGCGACTCGGCCTGGATCGTCGTCCCGCCGGAAGACGGCGACAAGGGCGGCGTCTACAACATCCGCAGCGGCGCGCCGGGTTCGGGGCGCAACGGCACACCGTATGCGGAATGGTAAAGCGCTCCGGCGCGAGGGCGGCTTCACCTACCTCGGCCTCGTGATCCTCGTGACCGTGATCGGCCTCGTCGGCGCGGCCACGTTGAAGGTCGACTCGCTGCTGCGCAGGGCACAGGCCGAGGACGACCTGCTGGAGACGGGCGCCGCGTTCAGCGAAGCGCTGCGCACGTATGCCGAGGCGACGCCCAAGGGCCAGCCGTCGCAGCCGCCGTCGCTGCAGGAACTGTTGAAGGACCCGCGCTTTCCCGGCGTGCGCCGGCACCTGCGCAAGATCTACGTCGACCCGCTGACCGGCAAGGCCGAGTGGGGCATCGTGTGGGCCAATCCGGGCGAGCGGCGCGGCGTGCTGGCCGTGTACAGCCTGTCGAAGGCGAAGCCGCTGAAGGTGGCGCATTTCGACGCGCGCTTTTCCGGATTCGAGAACAAGCAGCACATCTCGGACTGGAAATTCGTGGCGACCGGGCAGGGCCTCGTGCAGGGCCAGGTGCTGGCACAAGGCAAGCCCCAGGCGCAGGGCCAGCCGTCGCTGTTCCAGGCGCCGCCCGCGGGCGCGCCGCCGGAGCAACCGTCGCTGTTTCCCGGGCGGGGCGCGACGCAGTCGGACACGGCGCGGCCGGACGACAGTCCGGCGCCCGCGCCGTCCGAGCCGGCCGTGACGGCACCGGCACCGTTGGAGAAAGACGGGGAGCCCGCGCCGTCCGCCGCGGACGACGGCCGCCAGGGTCTATCTGACTAACGAAAAGCCAGCGGCATAAGTTTTACGTCGTTCCCGCGGAGGCGGGAACCCAAGTTTGAAAGGCCGCCCGCGTAAAGTGGGTCCCCGCCAAGGAGTGCCCAGGCGGACCGGCCCGTCACTTGGCGCGGCGCATGAACTGGCGCGGACGGAAGCCCAGCGCCAGCAGCGCGGCGAAATACACGCTCGCGCTGGCGCCGATGATGAGGAACAGGGCGCCGGCGCGCAGCACGGCGTGGGCACGCAGCGCGGCCCAGTCGAGCTGCGCCTGGCTGAACCACGCCACGGCGCCCATCAGCGCGACGGCCACGACGACCTTCACGAAGAACGGCAGCCAGCCCGCATGCGGCACGTAGATCGCGCGCCGGCGCAGGCCCGTGAACAGGAACGTCGCGTTGATGCAGGCGCCCAGGCCGATCGACAGCGCGAGTCCCGCCACGCCGAGTACCGGCACGAACACCATGTTCATCAGCTGCGTGGCGACGAGCACGCCGACGGCGATTTTCACCGGCGTGCGGATGTCCTGGCGCGCATAGAAGGCCGGGGCGAGGATCTTGACGAGGATGATGCCCAGCAGGCCGGCCGCATAGGCCATCAGCGGCGCCGTGGCGGCGGTGACGGCGTGCGCGTTGAAGGCGCCGTAGTTGAACAGCGTGGCGATCAGCGGCTCGGCCAGCGCGGCCAGGCCGACGGCCGCCGGCAGCGCGAGCAGGAACGTGAGGCGCAGGCCCCAGTCGAGCAGGGCGGAGTATTCGGCGGTGTCGCCGTCCGCGTTCGCCTTCGACAGGCTGGGCAGCAGCACCGTGCCCAGCGCCACGCCCAGCATGCCGGTGGGGAATTCCATCAGCCGGTCCGCGTACTGCAGCACGGAGACGCTGCCGGCGCCCAGGCGCGACGCGATGTTCGTGTTGATGAGCAGGCTGATCTGGGCGGCCGACACGGCGAACACGGCCGGGCCCATCTTCTTGAGGATGCGGCGCACGCCGGGATCGGTCAGGCCGGCGAGGGGATTGAACGACAGGCGCGGCAGCATGCCGATGCGCTGCAGGGCGGGAATCTGGATGCCGACCTGCAGGACGCCGCCGACCATCACGGCCACGGCCATCGAATAGACGGGCACCTCGAAATACTTCACCATGAACAGCGAAAAGAAGATCGAGGACAGGTTCCACAGCACGGGCGTGAACGCCGGGATCTTGAATTCGCGCCAGGTATTCAGCACGGCGCCGGCCAGCACGACGAACGACATGCACAGGATGTACGGGAACATGAGGCGGGTCATGACGACGCCGGCATCGAACGCCGCGCCCTTGAGGCCGCTGGCGATGACGTACAGGACGACGGGCGCGCCGATGATGCCGATGATGCTGGTCGCCAGCGTCGCCCACACGAGGGTATTGGCCACGTGGTCGACGAGGGTGCGGGTGGCGGCGTCGCCTTTCTGGCTCTTGTATTCGGCCAGGATCGGCACGAAGGCTTGCGAGAACGCCCCTTCGCCGAACAGGCGGCGCAGCAGGTTCGGCAGGCGGAAGGCGATGTTGAAGGCGTCGGTGTAGTCGCTGGCGCCGAAGGCGCGGGCAAACAGGGAGTCGCGCAGCAGGCCGGTGATACGGGACAGCATCGTCATGCTCGAGATGGCTGCCAGGGTCTTGAGTAGGTTCATAGCCCGCGATTATAGCTGGGCTAGTGCCTCCAGAACCCTTTGCGCTGACGAAATGCGAACGAGGATTTGCCCTGCGATGAAACCTTCGCTATAATCGAGGGCTGTATTGAATTCTGTTAGCAGACACTCGTTTGGCAGGCACTGGAATGGGCCGGTTTGAATGTTTGCAAACGCAACTTGACCCCGATTAGGAAATTCCATGGCAAATACCGCACAGGCACGCAAGCGCGCTCGTCAAGCAGTCAAGCAAAACGCACACAACTCGGCCCAGCGCTCGACCCTGCGTACCGCAATCAAGGCCGTCCGCAAGGCCATCCAGGCTGGCGACAAAGCCGCCGCCTCGCAAATCTTCCAGCAATCCGTGTCGACCATCGACAGCATCGCTGACAAGAAAATCATCCACAAGAACAAGGCCGCTCGCCACAAGAGCCGCCTGGCTGCCGCCCTCAAGGCACTGTCGGCTTAATACACCCGACAGCAACGCACGCGCGGCCGCAGGCCGCGTCCAGCGTGGATGAAAAACCCGCCCGACCACGTCCGGCGGGTTTTTTGTTGCCTGAAACCGGGGTCAGAGCCCGTTTTTGGGTAATAAAAAAGCAGCCTGGCAGGCTGCTTCCTTGGCAGGCCGGAGCCTGCTGGATGTCGAGAAGCTTACTTGGTTGCCGGCTCGGCAGCAGCAGCGTCGGCGGCAGCGGCCTTCTTGGCTTTCTTGTGGTGCTTCTTCATTTTCTTCGCAGGAGCGGCGGCCGGCTCGGCGGTGGTCGATGCGGCCGGAGCGGCTGCGGCCGGGGCCGGAGCTTGCGCGGCGAATGCGGAAACGGCGAACAGGGAAGCAACCAGGCCAGCGATCAGTTTGGACATTTCGGGTTCCTTTAAGAAGAAGGTGATCCACAACGGTGAATCTGTTCCCTTAACGATGCCCAAGAGTTGCCGGTTGACAGGCTTTTGTCGCTCCCACATTAACTTTTAGAAAGGTTGATTTTCCTCAACCCGTCAACCCTTGCCGCCCACGGCCGCCGCCGGCACTTCCATCCATTCCCCGGGCATCAGCGGATGCGTCGCCAGCGAAAACGGGCCGATGCTCGAGCGCACGAGGCGCAGCGTGGGCAGGCCGACGGCGGCGGTCATGCGCCGCACCTGCCGGTTCTTGCCTTCCTCGAGCGTGATGGCGACCCAGCTGGTCGGCTTGTCCTGGCGCACGCGGATGGGCGGGTTTCTCGGCCACAGCCAGTCCGGTGCCGCGATCAGGCTCGCGCGGCACGGCTTCGTCGTGAAGTCGCCCAGGTCGATGGGGGCCTGCAGCCGATCGAGCGCGGCGCGGTCGGCGACGCCCTCCAGTTGCACGAGATACGTCTTCGCTTCCTTGTGGTCGGGGTGGGCGATCTGGTGCTGCAGGCGGCCGTCGTCCGTGAGCAGCATCAGGCCTTCGCTGTCGGCGTCGAGGCGCCCGGCCGGATAGATATTCGGGATGGTCAGGTAGTCGGCGAGGGTCTCGCGGTCGTCCTCGCGCGAGAACTGGCACAGTACCTGGAAGGGTTTGTTGAACAGGATGAGGGACATGAAGAATGGATTTGGTGCATAATGTTGTGCCAGTGTTGCGTCTTAGACAAGACCGACGGCCATATCACTATTCTAATGGAGATCGCAGACCTGGCGGGCTGACGCCGCCTTCGCGACCCGCCGTGCGCCCACTTCGGAGAACATGATGCTTCAACATATCAAAGTACCTACCGATGGTCAGAAGATCACCGTCAACCCGGACTTCACGCTGAAGGTCCCCGACCAGCCGGTGATTCCCTATATCGAAGGCGACGGCACCGGCGTCGACATCACGCCCGTGATGCTCAAGGTCGTCGACGCGGCCGTGGCGAAGGCCTACGGCGGCCGGCGCAAGATCGCGTGGATGGAAGTGTTTGCCGGCGAGAAATCGACGCAGGTCTATGGCCCGGACGTGTGGCTGCCGGCCGAAACGCTGGACGTCGTGCGCGAGTACGTCGTGTCGATCAAGGGCCCGCTGACGACGCCCGTCGGCGGCGGCATCCGCTCGCTGAACGTCGCGCTGCGCCAGGAACTCGACCTGTACGTCTGCCTGCGCCCCGTGCGTTATTTCACCGGCGTGCCGTCGCCGCTGCGCGAGCCGCACAAGACCAATATGGTGATCTTCCGCGAGAACTCGGAAGATATCTACGCCGGCATCGAATGGGCGGCCGAGTCGCCCGAGGCAAAGAAGGTCATCGAGTTCCTGACCCGCGAGATGGGCGTGCGCAAGATCCGCTTCCCGGAGACCTCGGCGATCGGCGTCAAGCCGGTGTCGCGCGACGGCACGGAGCGCCTTGTGCGCAAGGCGCTCCAGTATGCGATCGACAACGACAAGCCGTCCGTGACCATTGTCCACAAGGGCAATATCATGAAGTACACGGAAGGCGGGTTCCGCGACTGGGCCTATGCGCTGGCGCAACGCGAATTTGGCGCCGAGCTGATCGATGGCGGTCCGTGGTGCAAGTTCAAGAACCCGCGCACGGGCAAGGACATCGTCGTCAAGGATTCGATCGCGGACGCGTTCCTGCAGCAGATCCTGCTGCGCCCGGCCGAGTACAGCGTGATCGCCACGCTGAACCTGAACGGCGACTACGTCTCGGACGCGCTGGCGGCGCAGGTCGGCGGCATCGGCATCGCGCCGGGCGCCAATATGTCCGATTCGGTCGCCATGTTCGAAGCGACGCACGGCACCGCGCCCAAGTATGCGGGCAAGGACTACGTGAACCCGGGTTCGCTGATCCTGTCGGCCGAAATGATGCTGCGCCACATGGGATGGACGGAGGCTGCCGACCTCATCATCAGTTCGATGGAAAAGGCGATCGCGTCGAAACGCGTCACCTACGACTTCGCGCGCCTGATGGAGGGCGCCACCCAGGTATCGTGTTCGGGCTTTGGCGAGGTCATGATCGAGAATATGTAAGCAGTTTTATTGACGCACATCAAGCCCCGTCCATGCGGGGCTTTTTGTTTTCTCCACTAATATATAGAGAGTGCGATGCTGGGCGCGTGAGGCAGGCGTATTTTGTGCGTTGCGCCATAAAAAAACCCCGCCGTAGCGGGGCTTTCTGCTTCCGAGGGTGCTTACGCGCCGACGATGTTGGAAGCTTGCTTGCCTTTCGGGCCTTGCGTGACTTCGAATTGGACTTTTTGACCTTCTTTGAGGGTCTTAAAACCGTTCATATTGATCGCGGAGAAATGTGCGAACAAATCTTCGCCGCCGTCATCAGGGGTGATGAAGCCAAAACCTTTGGAATCATTGAACCACTTAACAGTACCTGTTGCCATAAAATAACCTTCGATTAAAAACAAATCACACGAGCCATAAAAGCAAGAAGCTTCTTGCCCCCTCCTCAGCCTGCTCACTTCTTATCAACAAGTACATAAGTACATGTCAATAACTGCATTGTTGGTGCAATAATCTTGTAAGTCAAGCGGTTTTGAACACGCGTTGTAAAAATTTACATAGTGGCCAAAAATCAAGCTCTTGATTTTCGCAACGGAACCGCCATCTGCGCACCAACTGGAAAACGCGTAAGATGGAAAGCAAATGGGATTACCCTGAGCGTTAGTTTCCGCACACACGAAGATCGAAAGCAATTTAGAATACCCCTATGGCAACCAAGCACGATACCGAACAGCTGCTGGAGCGGCAGACAGTCAAGCCACCTCCCTTGTATCAGGTGGCGTTGCTCAATGACGACTACACGCCGATGGAGTTCGTGGTCGCCATCATCCAGGAGTACTTCAACAAGGATCGCGAGACGGCGACGCAGATCATGCTTTCTGTACACCGCCATGGCAAAGGCGTGTGCGGCGTGTTTTCCAAAGATATAGCGTGTACCAAAGTGGAGTTTGTATTAACGCATGCGCGCAAGGCAGGCCACCCCCTGCAGTGCGTGATGGAGGAAGTATGATTGCGCAGGAACTTGAAGTATCACTACACATGGCCTTTGTCGAAGCGCGGCAGGCTCGGCACGAGTTCATCACGGTCGAACACCTGCTGCTGGCGCTGCTCGACAATCCGTCGGCCGCTGAAGTCCTGCGTGCGTGCGCGGTCAATATCGAAGACCTGCGTAAGACCTTGACGAATTTCATCGGCGACAACACTCCGACGGTGCCCGGCACCGGCGAAGTCGATACCCAACCGACGCTGGGCTTCCAGCGCGTGATCCAGCGCGCGATCATGCACGTCCAGTCGGCGTCGAACGGCAAGAAGGAAGTCACGGGCGCGAACGTGCTCGTGGCGATCTTCGGCGAGAAGGACTCGCATGCCGTTTACTACCTGCACCAGCAGGGCGTGACCCGTCTCGACGTGGTCAATTTCATCTCGCACGGCGTGCGCAAGGACCAGCAGATCGACAGCCAGAAGGCGTCGGAAGGCGTGGAAGAGGCGCAGGTCGAAGGCCAGGCCAAGGAAAGCCCGCTGGATCAGTTCACCACGAACCTGAACAAGGCTGCCGCCGACGGTCGCATCGACCCGCTGATCGGGCGCGAAGAGGAAGTGGACCGCGTGATCCAGATCCTGTGCCGCCGCCGCAAGAACAATCCGCTGCTCGTGGGCGAGGCCGGCGTCGGCAAGACCGCGATCGCGGAAGGCCTGGCATGGCGCATCGTCCAGGAAGACGTGCCCGAGATCCTGCAGAATGCCGTCGTGTATTCGCTGGACATGGGCGCCCTGCTGGCGGGCACCAAGTACCGCGGCGACTTCGAGCAGCGCCTGAAGGCGGTGTTGAAGCAGCTCAAGGACACGCCGAACGGCATCCTGTTCATCGACGAGATCCACACGATCATCGGCGCCGGCTCGGCGTCGGGCGGCACGCTCGACGCATCGAACCTGCTCAAGCCGGCCCTGGCGAACGGTCAGCTGAAGTGCATCGGTGCGACCACGTTCACGGAATTCCGCGGCGTGTTCGAGAAGGATCATGCATTGAGCCGCCGCTTCCAGAAAGTGGACGTGAACGAGCCGTCGGTCGAGCAGACCGTGCAGATCCTGCGCGGCCTCAAGTCGCGCTTCGAAGAGCACCATGGCGTGAAGTATTCGGCGTCGGCGCTGTCGACCGCCGCCGAGCTCGCTGCGCGCTTCATCAACGACCGCCACCTCCCCGACAAGGCGATCGACGTGATCGACGAAGCGGGTGCGGCCCAGCGCGTGCTGCCGAAGTCGAAGCAGAAGAAGACCATCGGCAAGACCGAGATCGAGGACATCATCGCGAAGATCGCGCGGATTCCTCCGCAGACCGTCAACCAGGACGACCGCAGCAAGCTGCAGACCATCGACCGCGACCTGCGCAACGTCGTGTTCGGGCAAGACCCGGCCATCGATGCGCTGGCGTCCGCGATCAAGATGGCCCGTGCCGGCCTCGGCAAGCAGGACAAGCCGATCGGTTCGTTCCTGTTCTCCGGCCCGACCGGCGTCGGCAAGACGGAAGTCGCGAAGCAGCTGGCGTTCATCCTCGGCATCGAGCTGGTACGTTTCGACATGTCCGAGTACATGGAACGTCACGCCGTGTCGCGCCTGATCGGTGCGCCGCCGGGCTACGTCGGCTTCGACCAGGGCGGCCTGCTGACCGAGGCCATCACGAAGAAGCCGCATGCCGTGCTGCTGCTGGACGAGATCGAGAAGGCCCATCCGGACATCTTCAACATCCTGCTGCAGGTGATGGACCATGGCACGCTGACCGACAACAACGGCCGCAAGGCGGACTTCCGCAACGTGATCATCATCATGACCACGAATGCAGGTGCGGAAAGCCTGACCAAGCGTTCGGTGGGCTTCGTGGATTCGAAGGCGCAGGGCGACGAGATGGCCGACATCAAGCGCATGTTCACGCCGGAGTTCCGCAACCGCCTGGATGCGATCATCAGCTTCCGTGCGCTGGACGAGGACATCATCCTGCGCGTCGTGGACAAGTTCCTGATGCAGCTGGAAGAGCAGCTGCACGAGAAGAAGGTCGAAGCCATCTTCACCGAGAAACTGCGCAAGTTCCTCTCGAAGAAAGGTTTCGATCCGCAGATGGGCGCCCGTCCGATGTCGCGCCTGATCCAGGACATGATCCGCAAGGCGCTGGCCGACGAGCTGCTGTTCGGCCGTCTCGTGAACGGCGGCCGCGTCACGGTCGACCTGAACGAGAAGGACGACGTGTTCCTCGAGTTCCCGGAAGGGGACGTCCCGCCGCCGCCGGAGCCGGTCGAGACCGTCGAAATCGAATAAGCGACCCCGGTCGCTGCAACGAAAGCCCGCCTCGTGCGGGCTTTTTTTTCGTCCCGGATCAGGACGCGCGCCTTGTCATTCGCATGTCACAAAAGAATGCGTGTGTGTCACATATATTCATTTTGATGTCATATGGCATTCCTATAATCGGTCGCATCCCTCCCATCCGGACATTGCCCCATGCGACTCGCGCACCTCCAGACCGGCACCAAGATCATCGGCGCCTTTGCCGTGGTGTCTCTTGCCATCGTCATCATTTCCTTCGTCGCGCTGTGGCGCATGCAGGCCGCCGACGCCATCACGAACGATCTCGTCAACGATAAACTGGCCCGCCAGCAGCTGACGGCGGAGTTGCTGGGCGTGACGCGCCTGAACGGCGTACGCACCGTCGCGATCGCCCGCAGCGACAGCCTCGAAGCCGCCGATTATTTCCAGGGCCTGCTCGCGCAGGGCGACAAGAACGCGGCCGCGCTGGAAGCGAAACTGGGCGCGCTGGCCTCGAGGACGGATGAGCGCGCGCTGATCGACGGCGTCGCGCGGCGCAAGGCCGCCTATGTGAAAGTGCGCGCGCAGGTGTTCCAGGCCAAGGATCTCGGCAAGACGCAGGAAGTCGAACAGATGGCGGCCGGCGAGCTGGCGGCGACGTTCGACGCCTACACGCACGCGCTCGACGCGCTGCTCGCCTGGCAGACCCGCGAGGCGCACGCGATGGCGGCGACGTCCGCGCAAGCCTTCGCGCTCAGCCGCGTGCTGCTGCCGGCGTTCGGCGCGGCCGCGCTGCTGATCGGTTGCGCGGCCGGCTGGCTGCTCACGCGCAGCATCGTCACGCCGCTGCAGGATGCCGTCGTGCTCGCCGAGCGCGTCGCCAAGGGCGATCTGTCGGCCACCATCGCGCACGACCGCGGCGACGAGATCGGCCGCCTGTTCGACGCGCTGAACGATATGACGGGCGCCGTGTCGGCCACCGTCGTGAAGGTGCTCGACAGTGCGCAGATGATCGACGACGCATCGGCCGGGATCGCGGCCGGCAACCGCGACCTGTCGCAACGTACCGAAGCCCAGGCGTGCAGCCTGCATGCGACCGTGCAGGCCATGTCCGACCTGACCGAGGCCGTGGAGCAGAACCACGTCAACGCGCACGACGCCAACGAGCTCGCGCTGGCCGCATCCGGCGTGGCGCGGCAGGGCGCCGGCGCCGTCGAGCAGATGGTCGAGCGCATGGAAACGATCCGCCAGTCGGCCGCGCGCATCGGCGACATCACGGCGATGATCGACGGCATCGCGTTCCAGACGAATATCCTCGCGCTGAACGCGGCCGTCGAAGCGGCCCGCGCCGGCACCGAAGGACGCGGCTTCGCCGTCGTGGCGGCCGAGGTGCGCAACCTGGCCCAGCACTCGGCGGCGGCGGCGAAGGAGATCAAGCACCTGATCGGCGAATCGACGGGCGCCATCGAATCCGGCGCCGGCATCGCCAGCGCCGCGGGCGGCACGATGCGCGAGATCCTCGACCGCGTGCAGCAGGTGGCCGACCTGCTGCATGCGATCGACGGCGCCAGCTCGGAACAGGCGGCCGGCATCGCCCGGGTGCGCGGCGTCATCGCCGACATGGACGAAGCGACGCAGCAGAACGCGGCGATGGTCGAACAGGCGGCGGCCGCCGCGGCGACGCTGCGCGCGCAGGCGGAGGGGTTGACGGAGGTCGTGGCCACGTTCCGCGTGCGCAGCGAGGAGGCGGGGCGTCACGTGCTGGTCGTGGAAGACGAGGACGAGCAAGGCCGCGGGCTGGCATTGCCGGCACCGGCGTACGCCTGAGTCGCCGGCGCCATCCTTACCGTCGTTCCCGCCCAGGCGGAACCCAAGTATTGCGTGCATCGCCGCGGCGCACGCGACATTGGGTCCCTGCCTGCGCAGGGACGACGTTCATATTGCGCGGCCTAGATCGCCGCCAGCGCCTTCGCCAGGTCCGCCCGCTGGTCGTCGACGTGCTCGATCCCGACCGACAGCCGGATCAACCCGTCGCCGATCCCCAGCCGCGCGCGCTGGTCCGCCGGAATCGTCGCATGGGTCATGATGGCCGGATGCTCGATCAGGCTCTCGACGCCGCCGAGGCTCTCGGCCAGCGTGAACACTTCGCACTGTTCGAGGAAGCGGCGGGCGCCGGCGATGTCCGTGTCGAGGTCGATGGAGATGATGCCGCCGTAGCCGTGCATCTGGCGCCTTGCCAGTTCATGCTGGGGATGCGCGGCGAGGCCCGGGTAGTAGACGTGCCGGACCTTGGCCTGGCCCTGCAGCCACTGCGCCAGGTCGAGCGCATTGGCGTTGCTGCGTTCGACGCGCAGCGCCAGCGTCTTGATCCCCCTGAGCACGAGGAAGCTGTCGAACGGTCCCTGGATGGCGCCGACGGCGTTCTGGATGAAGCCGAGGCGTTCGCGCCAGGCCTGCTGGTGCGCCTGGCCGCCGACGACGGCGATGCCGCCGATGACGTCGGAGTGGCCGTTCATGTACTTCGTCGTCGAGTGCACGACGATGTCGATGCCCAGTTCCAGCGGACGCTGGTTGATGGGACTCGCGAACGTGTTGTCGCACACCGTCATCACGCCGCGCTCGCGGCACTGCTGCGCGATCGCGTGCAGGTCGGCGAGCTTGAGCATCGGGTTCGTCGGCGTTTCGACCCACACCATCTTCGTCTCCGGCCGCAGCGCGTTCGCCAGCGCGAGCGGGTCCGTCAGGTCGACGTAGGTGAATTCGTGGCCGGCGCTCACGCGGCGCACGCGCTCGAACAGGCGGTAGGTGCCGCCATACATGTCGTCGCCGGCCACGATGTGCGAACCGGCCGGGAGCAGTTCGAGCACGGCCGCGATGGCCGCGAGGCCGGACGCGAACGCGTACGCGGCGCCGCCGCTTTCGATGTCGGCCACGCAGCGCTCCAGCGCCCAGCGCGTGGGGTTGTGCGAGCGGCCGTAGTCCAGGCCCTTGTGCACGCCCGGGCTTTCCTGGGCAAAGGTCGAGGTCGCGTAGATGGGCGGCATCACGGCGCCGGTGGCCGGGTCGGGCGCCTGGCCGCCATGGATCACGCGCGTGGCGATGTGGCGTTTTTGGGTGTCTTCTGGATGGCTCACAGGATAACTCACGTCAGGGTCCGGCGCAGGTGGTTGAGAAGGTCGAAGCGGGTGATCAGGCCGTAGAAATGGTCGCCGTCGGCGATGACGGCGGTCAGGCCGCGGTCGAGGATGTCGCGCAGCTGCTGCATGCTCGCGGATGGCGCCAGCTTCTGCAGGTCGGACGTCATCGTACCGGAGACGGGCGCCTTGAAGCGCTCCCGTTCGCTCGTTACGTGCAGGAGCAGGTCGGATTCGTCGATCAGGCCGACGAGCTTGCCGCGTTCCACCACCGGCATCTGCGCGAGGTCGGCGCTGCGCATGCGGTTGAAGGCGGTCAGCAAGGTGTCGGACGGGGCGACGGTCACGACTTCGCCGTCGTCGAAGCGGCGCCCGATCAGGTCGCGCAGGTCGCCCATGCGCGGGCGGTGCAGCAGGCCCTGGTCGACCATCCAGCCGTCGCTGTACACCTTCGTCAGGTAGCGCGTGCCCGTGTCGCACACGAACGTCACGACGCGTTTCGGCGTCGTCTGCTCGCGGCAAAAGCGCAGCGCGGCCGCGAGCAGGGTGCCGGTCGACGAGCCGGCCAGGATGCCTTCCTGGCGCAGCAGGTCGCGCGCCGTGTTGAAGCTCTCTTCGTCGCTGATCGAATACGCCGTCTTTACGCGCGACATGTCGGCGATGGACGGGATGAAGTCCTCGCCGATGCCTTCCACGGCCCAGGAGCCGGAGACCTCGCTCACCTTGCCGGTCTTGACGTAGTCGGCGAGGATCGAGCCCTGCGGGTCGGCCAGCACGAACTCCAGGTCCGGCTGCACGCGCGCGAAGAAGCGCGACAGGCCCGTCAGCGTGCCGGACGACCCCACGCCCACGACGATGGCGTCCAGCTCGTGGCGCATCTGGTCCCAGATCTCGGGGGCCGTCGTGGTTTCGTGGGCCTGCGGGTTGGCGGGATTGTTGAACTGGTCGGCGAACCAGGCGCCGGGGATCTCGCGCGCGAGCCGGGCCGCGTAGTCCTGGTAGTACTCGGGATGCCCCTTGCCGACGTCGGAGCGGGTGAGGTGGATTTCGGCGCCGAGCGCCTTCAGGTGCAGGATTTTTTCGGAGGCCATCTTGTCCGGCACGACGAGCACGACGCGATACCCCTTGATGCGCGCGACGAGGGCGAGGCCGAGGCCCGTGTTGCCGGCCGTCGCTTCGACGACGGTGCCGCCCGGCTGCAGGCGGCCGTCGCGTTCCGCCGCCTCGATCATGGCGCGGCCGACCCGGTCCTTGATGGAGCCGCCGGGGTTCTGGGATTCGAGCTTGAGGAACAGGCGGCAGGGGCCTGTGTCCATGCGGGTGACTTCCACCATCGGGGTATTGCCGATCAGAGAAAACAGTGCAGCTTGCGACAAGTCTTGCATATTGCCTCCGTGTGAACGGGCGGGCGCGCCGCAGCATATCGCCGGGCCCGTGCGCGGGCCTCGTGGGCGCCGCGAGCGAAAAGCTGGCACCGATCGGGCACCAGGCCGTAGTAAAAAAATAATAATACGGCTTTTCGCGCGCGCGTGGGTTGGGCCGCGTTAAGGCGGACCTGGCATACGCGTGGCGGGTCGACCTGGGAATGCATGACCGGGCACTATCTTGCTCCGAGAGCAATAAACTCGTACACTGGGTCGTTCTGCAGTTTGCGATCGGCCCAGGAGCGATCATACGGTTCCGGGCCAAAACCACGAACAGTTTGCGAAATTCGCTCTCGCCGTCAACCGTCGGTCGAGACCGCGACCTCTTCCCACGCATCGAGATCGCGCATCAGGTCAGCCAGCTTGCCCCGCACCAACTGCAGCGCATCGCTGCCCAGCAGCAGATGCGTCGGCGGCACCTCCGCCCCGATTACGGCCAGCATCGCGCGCGCCGCCTTGGCCGGATCGCCCAGCTGTTTGCCGCTCTTTTCCTCACGCGCATGGCGAACCGGATCGAACAGCGTGTCGTAGTCTGTAATCGAACGCGCGGTACGCTGCATTGAGCGGCCGGCCCAGTCGGTGCGGAACGAGCCTGGTGCGACCGCGGTTACGGCGATACCGAACGCCTGGACTTCCTTGGCGAGCGTGTCCGAGATGCCTTCCAGCGCGAACTTGCTGCCGCAGTAGTAGGCGATGCCGGGCATCGTGATGTAGCCGCCCATCGACGTGATGTTGACGATATGGCCGCGCCGGCGAGTGCGCATAAACGGCAGCACGGCCTTTATCATCGCGACCGGGCCAAAGACGTTGACGTCGAACTGGCGGCGCATGTCCGACAGCGGCGATTCTTCCAGGATGCCTTCGTGCCCGTAGCCGGCATTGTTGACGAGTACATCAACAGCGCCGACGTTCGCTTCGATGTCCGCGACGACGCCGTCGATTGCATCGAATTGCGTCACGTCGAGCAGGCGCGCGTGGGCACGCGCCGGACACAGAGACTCGAACGCTTCCGCAGCCTGCACGTTCCTGACCGTGCCGACCACGCGGTGGCCGTCGGCGAGCGCTTGTTCGGCAAGGGCGCGGCCGAAGCCGCTGCTGACGCCGGTGATCAGCAGGAGTTTATTGGATGCCATATGGACGTTCCTGAGTTGGTGGAAGCCGCATGTTATTCTTCAAAAATTGATTCAATAAGCCACGATCACCTGCTTTTCTTGCCTAAAACTATGTCCCACTCGACTGCCGCGCATGAAAGCGACGATGCAGCCGGCAGCGCGCAGCGACGCATGGTCGAGCTGCTGCACGCGTTGGCGCCCGACGAGGGCTATAACCTCACTGCACTGCCCAGCGTGCGGATCCTGCGTTCCGACCGGGCGTTGACGCGCACGCCGGTGCTCTACGATCCGGGTATCGTGATCGTTTGCCAGGGCCGCAAGCGCGGCTACTTCGGCGACAAGCTGTACGTCTACGATGCCCAGCACTACCTGGCCGTTTCCGTTCCCGTGCCGTTCGACATGGAGACGGATGCGACACCGGCGCAGCCGTTGCTCGCGCTGTACCTGCACCTCGATTTCTCCATCGCCGCGGACCTGATGCTGCACATCGACCGCCAGGCAATGGTCGAACCTGCGCAGGCGCCGCAGAGCATGCTGTCGAGTCCCATTGATGCGGATATGCGCGTCTCGGTGTTGCGTTTTCTGGAGGCCTTGAACCGGCCACTGGAGGCGGCCGTACTGGGCCCCGGCCTGTTGCGCGAACTGTACTTCCGCGTGCTTACCGGCGCGCAGGGAAGCGCGATGCGCGAGGCGCTTGCGCAAAAAGGCCAGTACGGGAGGATCGGCCGCGCATTGCGCCGCATCCACGCCGATTACGCGGAAGCGCTCGACCTGGCGCAGCTGGCACGGGAAGCGGGCATGAGTATTCCTGCCTTTCACAGCCACTTCAAGGCGATCACGCAGGCGTCACCGATGCAGTACCTGAAGTCGACGCGGCTCCACCAGGCCCGCTTGCTCATGGTGCGCAAAGACCTTACCGCGGAATCGGCGTGTTATGCCGTGGGCTATAGGAGTTCGTCGCAGTTCAGCCGAGAGTTCCGGCGGCTGTTCGGCTTGACCCCGGCAGCAGAGGCCAGGCGGATGCGCGCGAACTTTGCCATTCCGCCAGCGTTTCCCGGCGTCGAGTTTGTCTCGTCACACTGAAAACATGGTAGAGCTTCGCCGCCACGTCGACTGCCGACCACGACCGGCAAGGAAGGACGGTCGTCTCCCTCATCAGCAAATCGCATCCTCGCTCGACCCCGGCTCCGAGGCGCTCAACGACCGGGTCGAAAGCTGCACGTCTTGAGCGAACCGTGGGCGGGGTCGCCGAAGCTGGCGTTCGAGCAGGTGACGGGACCCGTGAATACCTTGGTCACGTTTTCGGTTTCGGTACCGTAGCGCACGCGATTGGTGCCGCTGAGCTGGCAAATCGCGCCCTCGCCAGCGCAAGGCGTCCAGGCGCCGGCAACCGCGGTTTTCCGCGTCGCGGCCGGCGCCGCCGCCGTGACGCTGGCATAGCTGCAGGTCTTGGCAAGACCATGGACCGGGTCGCCGAACGCCGCGGTCGTGCAAGGCATCGATGTGGTCACGATCTTCGACGTGTACAGCCCCTTGGCGCCGAAACGCACTTCACGCGTGCCGCTGAAGTGGCAGGACTTGCCTTCGACGGCGCATTCGGTCCAGGTGACCGGTTTTGCGCTGGCCCTGATGCCCGGTTGCTCGTACGCGCCGACGTCGAGCGCGCCGGCCACGGGACGTTCCTCGCCCGACGCGACGTCCTTGTACTGTCCGGTAGGCGCCAGCGGCACGCCGGCGGCCGACCTGCCCGGGTCGGCGCCCGCGTCGATCACGAGCGCGCTGGCAAAACGCCGCAGGCTGTCGGTGGAATGGTCGACGGCGCCTGCCGCGAGCGCACGATAATTGTTCTTCAGTACCGCGGTGGCTTGCGTGCTCAATGCGCCTTCGCCGACGAAAATATTGTTCTGGATGAGCGCGGGCGTCGATACCTTGCCGCTGACGAACAGGAAGGTCCCGCCGGCAAACTCGTTGACCACCGTGTTATTGACGAAGTACAGGTCCTGGGATGGATTGGTCGGCCCTTCCTCCCCGTATGCGACGATCGTCGGATTTTGATTGGCGGCCGGCTGCTCGATGACGTTGCCGATGACGTAGGATGTGCCTGCGTTCGGGAGGTCGATCTCGTAGCTCGGCTGGCCCGGGGCCGTGCTGCCTTTTTCGCCGGGATTCGTGCTGGAAAAGCGGCTGTAGACGATCGTGTTCGTCATCGCGCGCGACTTCAGGTTGTGGCCGACGTTCGCATCGTGCGAATAGCTGTAGCGGAAGGTCAGGCTCTTGACCTTGCCGATGTACAGGTTGTGCGTCTGGCCGGCGCCGCCGAAGCCGTTGTGGCCGAACTCGGTGTATTCGATCAGTACGTCGCTGTTCTCGTTGCGGTTGCTGAGTATGCCGTTCTCGTTATCGTGCAGGAAGCTGTTGCGCAGCGTGAAGTTGGTGCCTTCCAGGCGCAGCGCCGCACCGTTCTGATCGGCCACCTTGGCGCCGTACATCTCGACGTTGTCGACGACGATGTCGTTGCCGGCGACGACCCAGGTGCCCTTGCCGCTGTTTTCCTTGCCGGCGGCGTCGATCCGCGGGCGGCCGTTCACGCCGCGGATAGTCAGTTTGTTGCCGGCGATCTTGCAGGCGTCGCCCTTGTACGTGGTGCCGCCTTCGATCTCGATCGTGTCGCCGTCGCGGGCGGCGGCGATGGCCGCGCACGGTGCGGAAAAGGTTTTACCGGGGCCGACGGACAGTGTGGCGGCAGAGGCGCTGCCGATGAAGACTGCGGCCAGCGACATGGCTGCGATCGAGCCGGACAGGATGGGTTTGTTATGCATGGGCTGGAGAATATCACTGCGTGGTGCCGAACGTCGAATGCGAAACGGCTGACGCAATGCGGACAGACTATAGTCGGCCAAAAGCGGCCGCTGTGACTTTGTGTGCATTATCGGGCTGCCGGATCGTGTACGCTGCGAACCTCCGTGTTTTCGGAAGCATGATGAAGAAGCGTTTTTTTCAGAAGCAGTCCATTGGATTTGTTCCGCTCGCCTCGGCGCGTGACTGGGCAATTGTCGCCGTCATTGTTGCGGGCGTCCTGGGTGTGCGAGAACTCGTCCTGCTGTTTTCACTCATGGACCGGGAGGACTTGCGAATCACATTGATCGGCGCATGTTTCGGCATGCTCCCGTCAGTCTTGATGTGCTTGCCGGTGCATGGGGTCGTCGACGGACTGTCACGCGATGCGCTTCGATCCTTCCTCGGGTCGATGAAATTCATTCGGCTTGTCGAACGCAACGGCACCCGGTTCTATACCCAGAACACACCTTCCTGGATGCGGTGGGCCTCGAATCGCGTGGCGATCAAGCCGCTGCCTGACGGGCAGTTGGGTGTCACGATGCCGTTTTACTGTTATTGGACCTTGACGCGGCGGCGCTGAGTCGCAGCCCCCGCGCTTTTTTTCTTGACGAAAGACGGTACGCCCGGCACACAATGGTTGCCATTTCTACCGCCTTCATGTCATGACGCCATTACCTCCCGATTTCCAGCCCGTCGCCTGCGACGATCCCGGCGTGTACCGCACCTTGCTGGAATCGACCAGGGCGATCCCGTGGCGAATCGACTGGGCCACGATGCGCTTTACCTACATCGGTCCGCAAATCGAAGCGCTGCTGGGATGGAGCCCGGCAAGCTGGCTGTCCGTGAACGACTGGGCCGATCGCATCCACGAGGAAGATCGCCAAAAGACGGTCGATTTCTGTGTGGCGCAGTCGCAGCGCGGTGTCGACCACGAGGCGGACTACCGGGCCGTCACGCGCCAGGGCGACTATGTCTGGATCCGGGACGTGGTGCACGTGGTACGCCGCCCGGACGGCAGCGTCGACTCCCTGGTCGGCTTCATGTTCGACATCACGGCGCGGAAACAGGCCGAGGACAAGATCCTGCAACTGCAGCGCGAGCTCGAGCTGCTGTCCTACCGCGACAGCCTGACCGGCGTCGCCAACCGGCGCATGTTCGACACGCTCTATCCCGTGGAATGGGCCAAGGCGCGCGACACCGGCCACCCGCTGTCGCTCGTCATCATCGACATCGATTATTTCAAGCAGTACAACGATCACTATGGTCACGTGCAGGGGGACGAGTGCCTGCGACGCGTGGCCCAGGCCCTGGACGCGGCCGCGTCGCATCCGGGCGACCTGTGCGCCCGACTCGGCGGCGAGGAGTTCGTCCTGCTGTTGCCGGGCACGGACGCGGAAGCCGCCCGCAGCAAGGCCGAGCGCTGCCGCAAGCTGCTGAAGCAGGACGATATTCCGCATGCCCGTTCGGGTGTCGGCCGGCTGGTGACCGTCAGCATGGGCATCGGCACCATCGTTCCCGGCGCCCAGGACGATCCCGGCGTCTTCCTCGACCGGATCGACCGCCGTCTTTACCAGGCCAAGTCCGCGGGGCGCGACCGGCTCTGCGACGTCGAGGCGTAGCGGGCGCCCGTCGACTTTGAATCAACGCGAAAGACATCGGTAACGTCATGAAGAAACGGATACTCCAGTGGATTGCCGTGGCGACGGTCGGATCAGGCGCCTGCGCCGGACCGCTGCACGCGGAGGACTTCGAACCGGTGTTCGGAAGTGAAGACCAGACACATCGTCCCCTGCCGCCCGATGCGCTTTCCGCAGTACGCGCACATGCCAGAACGACGGAATACAGCGACTGTGCAGCGGGCGGGTTTGTCGGGTCTGCCGTCGACCTCACCGGCCATGGACGGCCCGACGACTGGATCGCGGAGACGGCGGATGGTTGCGCATGGGGTGCCGCGTCCGTGGCGATATGGGTTCTCAAGCGCGAGTCGAACGGCTATCGCGTGGTGCTGTTCAGCGGCGGCCAGATGGTGGGCCTGAACGAGGCAAGGGCAGGCGCCGTCCGGGATCTGCAGATCGTCAGCCAGACAGCGGGACACTATGCGCAAACGACCTATCGATTCGATGGGAAGGCCTATCGGGAAGCGAAGTCGCGCGCGGTGGATTTTTCCGATCCTGCCGACTGCAGGCGGAATCGCGACGTTTGCGACGTCCGTTGATCGGGCGAGCCGGCGGCCTGTCCGTGACCCGGGCTGACCGCGCGCCGTGCGATGCGCGGCCGCGATCTCAGTTTCCCGCCTTGAGCCTCCGCCACAACGTCGTCCGGCTGATGCCCAGGTAGCGCGCGGCCGCGTCGCGCTGGCCGCCGAAGCGCGCCAGCACGTCGGCCACGGTGTCGCGTGCCGGGGCGGCGGGTACCGGCGCGATGGCGGGCGCGGTCGGCGGCGCGCCGAGTTCCGGCGCCACCGACAGCAGGAACGCCGGCGTCAGCGCCTGCAGCGGCTCGGCCGCGAGGAACAGCGCGAGGCGTTCCATCAGGTTGCGCAGTTCGCGCACATTGCCCGGCCAGGCATAGGTCTGCAACAGCGGCGCGCAGGCCGCGATTTCCGCCGCCAGGTTCGGATGCGGCCGCGCGCTCAGCGCGGCGAGGGCATTCTTGAGTGCCCATTCGGCGAGCGGGAGGATGTCGGCGTGGCGATCGCGCAGCGGGGGCAGGGCGAGGCGCAGCACCGCCAGGCGGTAGAACAGGTCGGCGCGGAAGCGGCCTTCGCGCACGCGCGCCTCGAGGTCGCAGTGCGTGGCGCTGATCACGCGCACGTCGATGGGGATCGGGCGCGTGCCGCCCACGCGCATCACTTCGCGCTCCTCGAGCACGCGCAACAGGCGCGTCTGCAGCGCGAGCGGCATCTCGCCGATCTCGTCGAGGAACAGCGTGCCGCCGTCCGCCGCCTCGAACAGGCCCGCGTGGCCGCCGCGGCGCGCGCCCGTGAACGCGCCTTCCTCGTGGCCGAACAGTTCCGATTCCAGCAGCGACTCCGCGATCGCGCCGCAGTTGACGGCGACGAACGGCCGGTTGGCGCCGCGCCGCGGGCTCTCGCGGTGGATGGCCTGGGCGACGAGTTCCTTGCCGCTGCCCGTCTCGCCGTGGATCAGCACCGTCGCGGGCGAGCGCGCATACAGCACGACGGTCTGGCGCAGCCGCTCCATCGCGGGCGATTCGCCGCGCAGGTCGGCGAGGCCGCGGCGCGCGCGGCGGCTGTCGGCGGCGGCCGCGCGGCGTCCGCGGCCGCTTTCGAGCCGGGTCAGGCGCGCCATCTCGAGGGCGTCGTCGAAGGCGCGCCGGATCGATTCGAGCGAGTACACGAAGACGGGCGTCAGGCCCGCTTCCTCGGCCAGGTCGACGATCAGGCCGGCGCCGACGATCACCTCGACGCCGGCCGCCTTGAGTTCGGCGATGCTGGCGCGCGCGTCGTCTTCCGTCACATAGGTGCGCTGTTCGACGGCGAGCTTGAACGTGGCCGTGAACTCGGCCAGTTCCGCCACCGGGCGCTGGTAGTGGACGAAGCCGATGCGCGCGGACATGCGCCGCGCGCGCGCCAGGGCTTGCATGACGTCGAAACCGCTCGCGGTGGCGACGACGACCGGCACCGACACGCGTCCCTTGAGGTACGCGGCATTGGAACCGGCCGCGATCACGACGTCGCAATGCTCCGTCGCCATGCGCTCGCGGATGTGGCGCGCGGCCTCGTCGAAGCCCAGGTGCAGCGCTTCGATGTGCGCCAGGTGGTCGTATTCGGGGGTGATGTGGCGGAACAGGTCGGACAGCCGCGACACGGACACCGTCCAGATCACGGGCTTGCCGGCGCCCTGGTCCGGCGCGGGCGCGGGGCGGGTGGGATAGCTCATGTTGCAAGTGTAACCGAATCTGCAACCTGCGTTTCATCCTTGTTTCACGCTGAAACTGTTGGGCGTAAACATTTCCGCCTGCCGTAAGAATCGGGTAAGGCGACCCACTTAGGATCGATATCAGCCCGTCAACCTGAACGGCGTATGACTAGAAAACGGAGACAAAAGTGGAAGATGATATTGTCCAGCGGGTCAAGAGCGACCCCAATTACCAGAAACTTGTCCGGACCCGCTCCCGCTACGGCTGGATGCTGACCTGGGCCGTGATGATCGTGTACTACGGCTTCACGCTGCTGAACGCGTTCGACAAGGGGTTCATGGCCTCGAAGATCGGGTCCGGCGTCATGTCGTGGGCCGTGCCGCTCGGCCTGTTCGTGATCCTGTTCACCATCGCGATCACCGGCATGTACGTGCGCCGCGCCAACAACGAATTCGATGCGCTGACCGATGCCATCCAACGCAACGCCGCCGCCGGCAAGGAAAAGGTCCGCGCATGAAGACGACAACCCTCATCCGCAGTGCCGCCGCCACGGCCCTGCTGGCCGCCACCGGCGCCGCGCTCGCCTCGCCCGACCTGGGCCAGGCCACCAAGCAGGCCACCAACTACACGGCGATCGGCATGTTCGTCGTGTTCGTGATTTTCACCCTGTTCATCACCAAGTGGGCCGCCAAGCGCACCCGCTCCGCCTCCGACTTCTACACGGCCGGCGGCGGCATCACCGGCTTCCAGAACGGCCTGGCGATCGCCGGCGACTACATGTCGGCCGCCTCGTTCCTGGGCATTTCCGCCGCCGTGTTCGCGAGCGGCTTTGACGGCCTGATCTATGCGATCGGCTTCCTCGTCGGCTGGCCCGTCATCACGTTCCTGATGGCCGAGCGCCTGCGCAACCTGGGGCGCTTCACGTTCGCCGACGTGGCCGCCTACCGCTTCGCCCAGAAGCCGGTGCGCATGTTCGCGGCGTCGGGCACCCTGGTGACCGTGCTGTTCTACCTGATCGCGCAGATGGTGGGCGCGGGCCAGCTGATCAAGCTGCTGTTCGGCCTGGACTACTGGATCGCCGTCGTGATCGTGGGCGTCCTGATGATGGTCTACGTGCTGTTCGGCGGCATGACCGCGACCACGTGGGTGCAAATCATCAAGGCCGTCATGCTGCTGGCCGGCGCCACGTTCATGGCGTTCTCCGTGCTGGCCATGTACAACTTCAGCCCGGAAGCGCTGTTCGCCAAGGCCGTCGAAGTGCACAGCAAGCATGATGCGATCATGGGCCCGGGCGGCTTCATCAAGGACCCCATATCCGGCATCTCGCTCGGCATGGCGCTGATGTTCGGCACGGCCGGCCTGCCGCACATCCTGATGCGCTTCTTCACCGTCCCGAACGCCAAGGAAGCGCGCAAGTCGGTGCTGTGGGCGACCACCTGGATCGGCTACTTCTACATCCTGACCTTCATCATCGGCTTCGGCGCGATCGTGCTGGTGAGCACCAACCCGGCCTTCAAGGACGCCGCCGGCAAGCTGCTGGGCGGTAACAACATGGCGGCCGTGCACCTCGCGAACGCGGTCGGCGGCGACGTCTTCCTCGGCTTCATCTCGGCCGTGGCCTTCGCGACCATCCTGGCCGTCGTGGCCGGCCTGACCCTGTCCGGCGCCTCGGCCGTGTCGCACGACCTGTACGCCACCGTGATCAAGAAGGGCCAGCCGGCCCCGGGCAGCGAACTGCGCGTCTCGAAGATCACGACGGTCTGCCTGGGCATCGCCGCCGTGCTGCTGGGTATCGTGTTCGAGAAGGTCAACGTCGCGTTCATGGTGTCGCTGGCCTTCGCGATCGCCGCCTCGGCCAACTTCCCGGTGCTGTTCATGTCGGTCCTGTGGAGCAAGTGCACGACCCGCGGCGCGACCGTGGGCGGCTTCCTGGGCCTGGCCACGGCCGTGGCGCTGACCGTCGTGTCGAAGTCGGTGTGGGTCGACGTGTTCCACAACACGGCCGCGATCTTCCCGTACACCTCGCCGGCGCTGTTCTCGATGACGGTCGGCTTCGTCGGCGTCTGGCTGTTCTCGGTCACCGACAAGAGCCCGCGTGCCGCGATCGACAAGGCCGGTTTCGAGGCGCAGGAAGTGCGTTCCGAGACCGGTATCGGTGCCTCGACCGCATCGGCGCATTGACGGGTTGATGCACGCAACCGCGGGCTCGGGGAGCCCGCCCTACGGTTTGCGATGACGTTGGTGGATGCAAAAACGGCGGGCTTGGGGGAGCCCGCCGTTGGTTCGCCTTGACGTAGGGCGGGCATTTGAGGCCGGGGGCCTCAAATGAAACGTGCCCACGAGAATTCGACCCGCCGCGTGCGGTTTTTTTCGTTTACGGCGCCACGTCCCCGGCCCTTTCCGCGAACGGCCGCGCGTAGCGCACGAGCGAGATCAGCGTCTTGCCCGGCTCCTCGTTGAACATCTCGTGCGCCGAGTTCTCGAACCACACGAGCTGTTTCGACGGCGCCCGCACCTTCGCGAACCATTCCGCCGTCGCGGACGACGAGACGTTGTAGTCGTGGCGCCCGTTGAAGATGACGATGGGGCAGTCGAACTTCGTGTAGACGCTGAAGTCCTGCGTGAGCACGTCCGTCAGCATGCGGCTGCTCGAGAACTCCGTGCCTTCCCACATGGTCTTCAGGTCGGCGTCCGTGTATTCCGGCGCCAGCTTCGCGGCCGCCGATTCCGCGTCGAAGTCCGTCCGGCCGTACACGGCGCCGCCGTAGCGGCCCATCCATTTGCGCTGCAGGTACAAATCCTTGAGCACCAGCGGCTTGCCCGGCGCGGCATACGGCGCGATCGATTCCAGCTCGCGGATGGCCTGTGCGTTGCCCTCGCGCCGCGCCGCATCCATCGCGAACTGCCAGCCGCGGCGCTCGCTCTCCATGCCGTCGGTGATCTGGCCCAGGCCGATGTACGCGTGCAGCCAGTCCGGATGGCGCTGCGCCAGCTGGATGCCCAGCGACGAGCCCCACGAGTGGCCCAGCACGAAGATGCGCTCCTTGCCGAATTCCTTGCGCAGCCACGCCACCATCTCCTCGGCATCGAGCAGCATGCGCGCGCGGGTCATCGTCGGCGCGACCTTGGCCGGATCGTTGGCGGCATACGTCTTGCCGGCGCCGCGCTGGTCCCACTGCACGACCGTGAAATATTCTTCCCAGCCGCGCTGGAAGTACCAGCTCGTCGGCATCGACACATAACCCGGGCCGCCGTGCAGCATCAGCAGCACCGGATTGCGCCGGTCCGTGCCGCGCACGCTGATCCACTGGTCGATGCCCCCGATGCGCACGGCCCGCGTCTCTTCGATGCCGTGCGGGGTGACGATGCGGCGCATGTCGGCGATGATCTTGACCGCGTCCGCGCGGCTGTCCGGGCCGGCGGCGCCGGCGGGCGTGGTGATGGACAGGCCGGCCAGCAGCAGGGCGCACAGCCTGGATGGGTGTCTGAACATGGTCTCCCCGGTGATGTGTGGTCGCGCGAAGTCTGTTCAATTTCATGGGGCGTGTCAATCGCCGCCGGTTGTTTCACTGGGTGTTTCATATTGAAACGGCCTGCAACGCATTTCCGGCAGCCGTGCTCGCGGCGCGCGCCCAAGTCCTTGAAAATCCGGGCTGTCCACGTGCGGGAACGATTGGCACGGTCTTTGCAATGCATGTGTCATAACCAATAGACCCGCTACATGAAAGGTAAGGACATGACCCAACAATCCGCCGGCGCCAGATTCCGCCAGGCCGTCCAGGAAGAACATCCGCTGCAGGTCATCGGCGCCATCAACGCCAACCACGCGCTGCTGGCCAAGCGCGCCGGCTATCGCGCCATCTACCTGTCCGGCGGCGGCGTCGCGGCCGGGTCGCTCGGCCTGCCGGATCTCGGCATCTCGGGCCTCGAAGACGTGCTGATCGACGTGCGCCGCATCACCGACGTGTGCGACCTGCCGCTGCTCGTCGATATCGACACCGGCTTCGGTTCGTCGGCGTTCAACGTCGCGCGCACCGTGCGCTCGCTGATCAAGGCCGGCGCGGGCGCCTGCCACATCGAGGACCAGGTCGGCGCCAAGCGCTGCGGCCACCGTCCGGGCAAGGAGATCGTCAGCCAGGGCGAGATGGTCGACCGCGTCAAGGCCGCCGTCGACGCGCGCACGGACGATAACTTCGTCATCATGGCGCGCACGGATGCGCTGGCCGTCGAGGGCATCGACAAGGCCGTCGAGCGCGCGGTCGCCTGCGTCGAGGCGGGCGCCGACATGATCTTCCCGGAAGCCATCACGAGCCTGGAGATGTACGCGCAATTCAAGAAGGCTGTGAAGGTGCCGATCCTCGCCAACATCACGGAATTCGGCGCGACGCCGCTGTTCACCGTGGACGAGCTGCGCGGCGCCGACGTCGACATCGTCCTGTATCCGCTGTCCGCGTTCCGCGCCATGAACAAGGCCGCGGAAAACGTCTACGCCGCGATCCGCCGCGACGGCACGCAGAAGAACGTCGTCGACACGATGCAGACCCGCGCCGAACTGTACGAGCGCATCGACTACCACAGCTATGAACAGAAGCTCGACGCGCTGTTCGCCCAGAACAAAGCAAAATAGGAGACCCAAATGACCGACGTGAAAACCGAGACGCCAACGTTCAAACCCAAGAAATCCGTCGCGCTGTCCGGCGTCGCCGCCGGCAATACCGCGCTGTGCTCCGTGGGCCGTTCCGGCAACGACCTGCACTACCGCGGCTACGACATCCTGGACGTCGCCGGCAACAGCGAGTTCGAGGAAATCGCCTACCTGCTCGTGCACGGCAAGCTGCCGAATGCGGCGGAACTGAAGGGCTACAAGGCCAAGCTGAAATCGCTGCGCGGCCTGCCGCATGCGGTGAAAGCCGCGCTGGAGGCGCTGCCGGCCGGCGCGCATCCGATGGACGTGATGCGCACGGGCGCGTCGGTGCTGGGCTGCGTGCTGCCGGAAAAGGACGACCACAACATCGCTGGCGCGCGCGACATCGCCGACCGCCTGATGGCGTCGTTCGGGTCGATGCTGCTGTACTGGTATCACTACAGCCATAACGGCAAACGCATCGAGGTGGAGACGGACGACGATTCGATCGGCGGCCACTTCCTGCACCTGCTGCACGGCGTCAAGCCTTCCGAGGAGTGGGTCAAGGCGATGCACACGTCCCTGAACCTGTACGCCGAACACGAATTCAACGCGTCGACGTTCACCGCGCGCGTCGTCGCCGGCACCGGCTCGGACATCTATTCGGCCATTACCGGCGCGATCGGCGCGCTGCGCGGTCCGAAGCACGGCGGCGCCAACGAAGTCGCGCTCGACATCCAGAAGCGCTACGAGAACGCGGACGAAGCGGAAGCCGACATCCGCAACCGCGTGGCGAACAAGGAAGTCGTCATCGGCTTCGGCCATCCGGTCTACACGATCTCCGACCCGCGCAACAAGGTGATCAAGGAAGTGGCGCGCACGCTGTCGCACAGCGCCGGCTCGATGAAGATGTTCGACATCGCCGAGCGCCTCGAGTCCGTGATGTGGGAAGTCAAGAAGATGTTCCCGAATCTCGACTGGTTCTCGGCCGTCTCGTACCACATGATGGGCGTGCCGACGGCGATGTTCACGCCGCTGTTCGTCATCTCGCGCACGTCGGGCTGGTCGGCCCACGTCATCGAGCAGCGCATCGACAACAAGATCATCCGCCCGAGCGCGAACTACGTCGGACCGGAAGACCTGCAGTTCGTGCCGCTGGCCGAGCGCAAATAAGGCCCGACACGCAAAACCGTCGCCCCCGCGCAGGCGGGGGCCCAATTACGATGCGGGTCGGCGCACTTGAATTGGATCCCTGCCTGCGCAGGGACGACGTGCTGTTGGCGCGGCCGAGCGCAAGCAATGCCACGGTTCGCACACATACCGTCTAACGAGGTTCCTCATCATGAACAGCAATTATCGCAAACCCCTGCACGGCACCAGCCTGCATTACTTCGACGCCCGCGCGGCAGTCGACGAGATCCAGCCCGGCGCCTGGGACACCCTCCCGTACACCTCGCGCGTACTGGCCGAAAACCTCGTGCGCCGCTGCGACCCGGTCGCGCTGGTGCCGTCGCTGAAGCAGATCATCGAGCGCCGCCGCGACCTCGATTTCCCGTGGTTCCCGGCGCGCGTCGTCTGCCACGACATCCTCGGCCAGACGGCCCTCGTCGACCTGGCCGGCCTGCGCGACGCCATCGCGCAGGAGGGCGGCAACCCCGCGCTGGTGAACCCGGTCGTGCCGACGCAGCTCGTCGTCGACCACTCGCTGGCCGTCGAGTGCGGCGGCTTCGATCCGGACGCCTTCACGAAAAACCGCGCCATCGAGGACCGCCGCAACGAAGACCGCTTCGACTTCATCGAATGGACCCGCAAGGCGTTCGAGAACGTCGACGTGATCCCGCCCGGGAACGGCATCCTCCACCAGATCAACCTGGAGCGCATGAGCCCCGTCGTGCAGGTGAAGGACGGCGTGGCGTTCCCCGACACCCTCGTCGGCACCGACTCGCACACGCCGATGGTCGATGCGCTGGGCGTGATCGCCGTCGGCGTCGGCGGCCTCGAAGCGGAAAGCGTGATGCTGGGCCGCGCGTCGTACATGCGGCTGCCGGACATCGTCGGCGTCGAATTGACCGGCAGGCCGGGCGAGGGCATCACCGCGACCGACATCGTGCTGGCGCTGACGGAATTCCTGCGCAAGTCGAAAGTGGTGTCCGCCTACCTCGAGTTCTACGGCGAAGGCGCCGCGAACCTCACGCTGGGCGACCGCGCGACGATCTCCAACATGGCGCCGGAATACGGCGCCACGGCCGCGATGTTCGCCATCGACGAGCAGACCATCAAATACCTCAGGCTGACGGGGCGCGACGACGACCTGGTAAAACTGGTCGAGCTGTATGCGAAGGAGACGGGCCTGTGGGCCGACACGCTGCGCAATGCACAGTACGAACGCGTGCTGCGCTTCGATCTGTCGACCGTCGTGCGCAACATCGCCGGTCCGTCGAACCCGCACAAGCGCGTGGCGACGTCGGAGCTGGCGCAGCACGGCATCACGGGGTCAATCGACCACGAACCGGGCAAGATGCCCGACGGCGCCGTCATCATCGCGGCGATCACGAGCTGCACGAACACGAACAACCCGCGCAATATGGTGGCCGCGGGCCTGCTCGCGCGCAACGCGAACGCGCGCGGGCTCGCGCGCAAGCCGTGGGTGAAGTCGTCCCTCGCCCCGGGCTCGAAAGCGGTGCCGCTGTACCTGGAAGAAGCGGGGCTGCTGCCGGAGCTGGAGAAGCTGGGCTTCGGCGTCGTCGCCTTCGCGTGCACGACGTGCAACGGCATGTCGGGCGCGCTGGACCCCGCGATCCAGCAGGAGATCGTGGAACGCGACCTGTACGCGACGGCGGTCCTGTCGGGCAACCGCAATTTCGACGGTCGCATCCACCCGTATGCGAAGCAGGCGTTCCTCGCGTCGCCGGCGCTCGTCGTCGCGTATGCGATCGCGGGCACGATCCGCTTCGACATCGAGAAGGACGTGCTGGGCGTCGACGCGGACGGCAATCCGGTGCGCCTGGCCGACCTCTGGCCGAGCGACGCGGAGATCGACGCCGTCGTCGAGCGCGCCGTGAAGCCGCAGCAGTTCCGCAAGGTCTACGACATCATGTTCGCGCGCCGCGAAGCGGGCGACGAGGCGGTGTCGCCGCTGTACGACTGGCGCCCGATGAGCACCTATATCCGCCGTCCTCCGTACTGGGAAGGTGCGCTCGCGGGCGAACGGTCGCTTGCCGGCATGCGGCCGCTCGCGGTCCTCGGTGACAACATCACCACCGACCACCTGTCGCCGTCGAACGCGATCATGATGAACAGCGCGGCCGGCGAATACCTCGCGAAGATGGGATTGCCGGAAGAAGACTTCAACTCGTACGCGACGCACCGCGGCGACCACCTGACGGCGCAGCGCGCCACGTTCGCGAACCCGACCCTCAAGAACGAGATGGTGCGCAACGCGGACGGCAGCGTGAAAGCCGGTTCGCTCGCACGCATCGAGCCGGAAGGCACCGTGACGCGCATGTGGGAAGCGATCGAGACCTACATGGAACGCAAGCAGCCGCTGATCGTGATCGCCGGCGCGGACTATGGCCAGGGCTCGTCGCGCGATTGGGCGGCCAAGGGCGTGCGGCTGGCCGGCGTGGAAGCCATCGCGGCCGAGGGCTTCGAGCGCATCCACCGCACGAACCTCGTCGGCATGGGCGTGCTGCCGCTGGAATTCGAGCCGGGCACCACGCGGCTCACGCTGGGCATCGACGGGACGGAGACGTTCGACGTCGTGGGCGAGCGCACGCCGCGCGCGACCTTGACGCTGGTGATCCACCGTCGCGACGGCGAGACCGTCGAGGTGCCGGTGATCTGCCGTCTCGACACGGCCGAGGAAGTGTCGATCTACGAGGCGGGTGGGGTGCTGCAGCGGTTTGCGCAGGACTTCCTCGCGTCTTCCAAAGTGGCGGCATAAAAACACCGTCGCCCCCGTGCAGGCGGGGGCCCAAGTTTGCACGTGCCTCGACGGCGCATGCAAAACTTGGGTTCCCGCCGCCGCGGGAACGACGGGGAAACGGAAACTCTTATGACTCACGTACCCCAAATCAAAATCCCCGCCGTCTACATGCGCGGCGGCACGAGCAAAGGCGTGTTCTTCCGCCTGCAGGACCTGCCCGCAGCGGCGCAGGTGCCGGGCGCGGCGCGCGACAACCTGCTGTTGCGCGTGATCGGCAGCCCCGACCCCTACGGCAAGCAGATCGACGGCATGGGCGGCGCCACGTCCAGCACGAGCAAGACCGTCATCGTCGCTCCCGGTACGCGGCCCGGCCACGACGTCGACTATCTGTTCGGCCAGGTCGCGATCGACAAGCCCTTCGTCGACTGGAGCGGCAACTGCGGCAACCTGTCGGCCGCGGTCGGGTCGTACGCCATCGCCAACGGCTTCATCGATCCCGCGCGCATCCCGGACAACGGCATCGTCACCGTGCGGATCTGGCAGGCCAACATCGGCAAGACGATCGTCGCCCACGTACCGATCACGAACGGCCAGGTCCAGGAGACGGGCGACTTCGAGCTGGATGGCGTCACGTTCCCGGCGGCCGAGGTCCAGCTGGAATTCATGGACCCGGCGGCGGAGGAGGGCGACGGCGGCAAGGGGGAGAAAAATTCGATGTTCCCGACCGGGCACCTGGTCGACGACCTCGAGGTGCCCGGCGTCGGGACACTGAAGGCCACGATGATCAACGCCGGCATCCCGACCATCTTCGTCAATGCGGCCGACATCGGCTACACGGGCACGGAACTGCAGGACGCCATCAACGGCGACCCGAAAGCGCTGGCGATGTTCGAGACGATCCGCGCGTACGGCGCCATGCGCATGGGCCTGATCGCGCACGTGGAAGAGGCCGCGCTGCGCCAGCACACGCCGAAAGTCGCCTTCGTCGCGCCGCCCGCCGGCTACACGGCGTCGAGCGGCAAGCGGGTCGAGGCGGGCGACGTCGACCTGCTCGTGCGCGCCCTGTCGATGGGCAAGCTGCACCACGCGATGATGGGCACGGCGGCCGTCGCCATCGGCACGGCGGCCGCGATTCCGGGCACGCTCGTCAGCCTCGCCGCGGGCGGGCGGGCGCACGAGGCGGTGCGCTTCGGCCATCCGTCCGGAACCTTGCGCGTGGGCGCCGAGGCGCGCCAGGAGGGCGGTAACTGGGTCGTCACGAAGGCCGTCATGAGCCGCAGCAGCCGGGTGCTGATGGAAGGCTGGGTGCGCGTGCCGGGCGACGCATTCTGAGACCGTTGCTGCGCCGCGTCAGTTGCTGAAATTCATCTTTATAAACGATAAATTGCGTTGAATTTCGGCTATGATCCACTCAAATTCGATAAAGAGCCCTGTCAAAGGGCCTATTTAGGAAGAGGGATGGATCGGGGAACGAGCACACCGGCCTTGGTGGCCGAGGCATTGGCATTGATCGCCGCGCCGGCCTGCGCCTGCGATGGCGAAGGCAGGGTCTGGGCCGCGAACGCGGCGCTCGTCGAACTGGCCGGCGGCGCGGTCGACGGCCGTCCGCTGGTGTCGCTGTTCTGCGCGCACATGGCGGCGGCGCTGGCGGTCGAGATCCGCCTGTCGCTGGCCGGCGAGCGGCGCTGGGACGCGCTGATCGCGCAGGGTGCCCAGGGCCGGCCCGTCGAGGTGCGCGCCAAGCCGCTGCCGCCGGGCGCCGGGATCGCGGGCGCCATCTTCGTGTTCGGCGACGTGCTCACGTTCGGCGACGGCCAGGCCGCGTTGCGCGGGCGCCTGCTGGAACAGGCCGCGGTGGTCGAGCATGCGCCGGTCGGCATCGCCGTCACCTTGCCCGACCTCGTCAAGTCCTGCAATCCGCGCATGGCCGAGATGCTGGGCTATGCGCCGGAAGAACTGGTCAACCACAGCCCGGCCCTGGTCTTCGCCACGCGCGCCCAGTACGAAGCGTTCATCGGCGAAGCCGTGACCGTGCTGACGAGCGGGAGCCTGTTCGAAAAGAACGACGTGCCGCTGCGCCACCGCGACGGCAGCACGATCTGGTGCCGCATCCGCGCCAAGGCCGTCGACATGAGCGCGCGCGAGGCGGGCACCGTGTGGATCGTGGAAGACGTCTCGGAAGCGCGCCAGGCGCTCACCGAGATCCAGGCGATCATGACCAACGCCACGATCGGCATCTTCTTCACGCGCGAGCGCACGATCACCCGCTACAACGGCTGCTTCGGCGCGATGTTCGGCTATGGGCCGGGCGAGGCGCTGGGCCTGTCGACGCGCATGCTGTACGCGGACGACGCGGCGTTCGTCGAGACCGGACACCGGGCCTACGGCGTGCTGGGACTCGGCGGCTCGTTCAAGGCCGAGATGGCGATGGTGCACCGGGACGGCACGCCGATGTGGGTCAACCTGATCGGCTATGCAGTCAATCCGCGCGAGCTCGGCACGGGCACGATGATCTGGATGATCGAGGACCGCACCGGCCAGAAGGCCGCCGAGGAATCGCTGCGCAACGCGCTGCTGGAAAACCAGGCGATCCTCGACAACGCGGTGCTGGGCATCGCCGTCGTCGAGAACGGCCGCACCTTGCACTGCAACCGCAAGATGGAAGAGTTGTTCGGGCACCGCGGCGGCAGCATCGAGGGCTTGCCCGTGCGCGAGCTGTATCCCGACGCCGCGGGGTGGATGACCGCGCGCGAACAGACCCGGCGCGACTTCGAGGCGGGGCGCGTGCACATGGCCGAGTACGAACTGGTGCGGCGCGACGGCAAGCGCTTCTGGGCGCGCCTGTCGGGCCGGCCGTTCGACCTGGCCGAGCGGGGCGGGCGCAGCGTGTGGCTGATCGACGACGTCACCGCCCAGCGCGAGGCCGCCGATGCGCTGCGGCGCGCGCGCGACGAACTCGAAGTGCGCGTCGAGGAACGCACTGCGGAGCTGCAGGCCGAGATCGTGGAGCGGCGCCAGGCCGAGGCGCGCGTGCACCACATGGCTTACCACGACGCGCTCACGGGCCTGCCGAACCGCGCGCTGCTGTCCGAACGCCTCGACCGCGCGCTGCTGGCGGCGCGCCGCGACGAGCTCAAACTGGCGCTGATGTTCATCGACCTGGACCGCTTCAAGACGATCAACGATTCGCTCGGCCACCTGACCGGCGATTACCTGTTGAAGGAAGTGGCGCAGCGCCTGTGCCGCGTGGTGCGCGCCAGCGATACCGTCGCGCGCCTGGGCGGCGACGAATTCGTCGTGCTGGTGCCGGGCGTGCGCGCGGCCGAGGAATGCGGCCGCGTGGGCGACAAGATCATCGAGGCGCTGGCGGCGCCCGTCGAATTCGAAGGCCGCAGCCTGCACATCTCGCCGTCGATCGGCATCTGCCTGTACCCGGACGACGGCGCCGACGCAGCGAGCCTGATGCGCAAGGCCGACGCCGCGATGTACTACGCCAAGGCGGCGGGCCGCAACAACTACCAGTTCTACGCCGAGCCGATGAACGCGGCGGCCGCGCGCCATTTCGAGCTGGAGACGCGCCTGCGCGGCGCCCTGGCGCGCGAGGAGTTCGCGCTGTTCTACCAGCCGATCGTCGGCACGCAGGACGGCCGCGTGCATGGCCTGGAAGTGCTGCTGCGCTGGCGCCATCCGGAGCAGGGACTCGTGACGCCCGACGAGTTCATCCCGATCCTGGAAGAGAATGGCCTGATCGTGGCGGTCGGCGAGTGGGTGATCCGGCGCGCCTGCGAGCAGGCGATGGCCTGGCAGCGCGCGGGCCTGCCGGCATTGCCGCTGGCGGTGAACCTGTCGGCGCGCCAGTTCATGCACCGGGGCCTGATCCAGGCGATCCGCGACATCGTCGACGACACCGGCATCGATCCGGGCCTGCTGGAATTCGAGATCACGGAGACGGCGCTGATGCAGCACGGCGGCCAGACGCTGGAGACGCTGGGCCAGATCTACCGCATGGGCATCCGCCTGTCGATCGACGATTTCGGCACCGGCTATTCGAGCCTGGCGTACCTGAAGCGCTTCCCGGTCCGCAAGATCAAGATCGACCGCGCCTTCGTGCGCGACCTCGAGTCCAGCAGCGAGGACCAGGCCATCGTCGCCGCGATCATGGCGCTGGCGGGGAGCCTGCAGATGGCCGTCGTGGCCGAGGGCGTCGAGAACGATGCGCAGCTGGCGCTGCTGCGCCGCGCCGGCTGCCAGTATGCGCAGGGCTATCTGTTCGCGCGGCCGGTGGAGGCCGGCGCCGTCCCGGCGCTGCTGGCGGTCGACCGCGCGGCGGATTAAGCGATGGTCGCGATCACCGGCGTGTGATCCGACGGTTGCTCCCACTTGCGCGGATCGCGGTCGATGACGCACGCCTCGCAACGCCTGGCGAGCGCCTGCGACAGCAGGATGTGGTCGATGCGCAGCCCGCGGTTGCGGCGGAACGCCATCTGGCGGTAATCCCACCAGCTGTACTGCTTCTCGGGCTGTTCGAACAGCCGGAACGCGTCGACGAGTCCCAGGCCGCACAGCTCGCGCAGGGCCCCGCGCTCGAGGTCGGAGCAGTGGATCTGGCCGGCCCACAGTTCCGGATCGTGCACGTCGCGGTCTTCGGGCGCGATGTTGTAGTCGCCGAGGATCGCGAACTGTTCGTGGATCGCGAGTTCTTCGCCGACCCACGTGCGCAGCGCGTCGAACCAGCCCAGCTTGTAGGCGTATTTGTCCGAACCGACGGCCTGGCCGTTCGGCACGTAGGCGCAGATGAAGCGCACGCCCCCGATGGTCGCGGCGATCAGGCGCTGCTGCTCGTCCTGGTAATGCGGATTGTTGCGCACGACGTCGGCGATGGGGAGGCGCGACAGGATCGCCACGCCGTTGTACGTCTTCTGGCCGCTGAACACGACTTCGTAGCCGGCCGCGTTGATCTCGGCGACGGGGAATTTGTCGTCGGTGAGCTTCGTCTCCTGGAGGCAGAGCACGTCGACGGGGTTGGCGGTCAACCACTGGAGCAGGTGCGGCAGGCGCACTTTCAGGGAGTTGACGTTCCAGGTGGCGATTTTCATTGTTTTTTCTCTGCGGTGAAAATGGGAGTAAATTGCGGCTTGGCAAGTAGAGATTGTACCGGACGCGGACCCATCATCCGGCGTGCGCCGCCGGCGCTGACCCACACGGACAATATCGAGCCTGCATAAATGGCTGTTCTTTTGCCGTCCGTTACCGTTGTTGTTACCCATCATGACTCGCAAAGCCGCGACACGATTGTCGTTATTTGTGCGGATTGCAACAAACATGTCGTAAAATTATTGTCCACAGAGTAAAAATTCGTAACGAGGCTGGAAAGTTGCGCCGAACTGTGACAAGATGTAACAATCACAGCAAGAGAAGCGGCATTTACGTATCGTCTCCTTCTCAAAAGAAAAAAATTGCAGTAGGCCAACTTACGTTGTACTATTGGCATATTGCTCTGGGACCAAGTATTCGAAAGCAATCCGTTGCTTTGATATATGGTTGCCTTGGTCGGTCGAGCGACCGCCTCAGGTAGGTGTGTAACGATCGCGGATCCGAGAGCAGGATTTGCACACAGCTTTGTAAAGGACAACAATGCGCCAAGCATTTGAAGCATGGGCCCAACGCGATGGCCACATTGTCCGGCGTCGTGAAGACAAGCCGGAAGAGTACCTCGTGTACGAAACCCAACGCCGCTGGCTGATCTGGCAGGCCGCGCTGGCACACGGGCAGAAGGCTGCGGCCGAGGCGCCGCAGAAATTCGCGCCGTCCGAGAACCCGCCGCAGAAGATGCAGGCCGACGAGGCGAGCGTACGCAATCGCGTGCTCAACGAGGTGCTGGACGCTTTCAGCGAGCTCGACGACAACGCCGGTGTCGAAGGCATCGTCAAGGTCATCCAGAACCTCAAGAAGAAGAGTCGCGCCGCGGTCGAAGAAAAGGCCTGATGCGTTTCCGCCACTACAAGGGCGGGGTGTACGAGGTGGTCTGCGAGGCCACCCTCGAGGCCGACCACACGGCCGTGGTCGTGTATCGCGGGCAGGACGGCAAGACCTGGGTCCGCCCGCGCGACGCCTTCTATGGATCGGTCGACGTGGACGGCGCGCGCGTGCCGCGCTTCACGCCGGTCGCCGCCGCCTGACCATGCCATCCCGGCGATCCCGGGATGCGCTTCGCCTCATGTCTTCCCGATTGCCGCCGTAAACGGACAGGTATGCATTCCCGGTGAAGACATGTTCCATCTTTATTTCCGTATCGCCTGCGCGCTGGCGCTGTCCGCCGTCCTGGGCGGCTGTGTGACGGCTCCGGCCGAGACATCGGCGCAGCAGCTGGAAGTCCACGCCATCCTCGACCACCGCGAGGTGACGGGCGTCGGCTGCGTGCTGTCGAACGCGGCCGGGCGCTGGTTCGTCGTGGCGCCGGGCCGGGTCACGGTCGAGCGCAGCCGCAGTCCGCTGACGATCGATTGCGCGCGCGACGGCGCGGGCAGTGCGCTCGAGGTGACGCAGGCACGCAACACCTCGTTGTTCGATACCGGCCGGCTGATCGGCAGCATCATCGTGCGCGTCGGCGGCACCCATGCGGACCCGTACGACGGCTCGGGCGTCGCGTACGAGTCGACCCTGACCGTGCTCATGCATCCGGCGGCGACCCGGTCCGGCGCGGCGGATGCGCCCTCGGACACCGGCAACGTCGTCTTCTGACCGCGCAATGAACAACGGACGCCGCGGCGTCCGTCGTGACGTCGTCTATGGCGCCGCTTACACGCGGTTCAGCAGGAACGTGGCCAGCAGGGGCACCGGACGGCCGGTCGCACCCTTGGCCGCACCCGATTTCCACGCCGTGCCGGCGATGTCCAGGTGCGCCCACGTGTAGTTGCGCGTGAAGTTCTCCAGGAAGCACGCGGCCGTGATCGACGCGCCGCCCGGCGTGCCGATGTTGGCCAGGTCGGCGAAGTTCGACTTGAGCTGTTCGCTGTAGTTCTCGCCGATGGGGAAGCGCCAGGCGGCGTCGCTCGCCTGCGTGCCGGCGTCCAGCAGTTCCTGGGCGAGGGCGTCGTGGGCGTCGTCGTGGCGGGTGAACAGGCCCGACGTGTGGTGGCCCAGGGCGACGATGCAGGCGCCCGTCAGCGTGGCGATGTCGACGACGGCGGCCGGCTTGAAGCGTTCGGCGTAGGTCAGGGCGTCGGCCAGGATCAGGCGGCCCTCGGCGTCCGTATTCAGGACCTCGATGGTGGTGCCGTTCATCGCCGTGACGATGTCGCCCGGCTTGGTGGCGCGGCCGGACGGCATGTTCTCGCAGGCGGCGACGATGCCGACCACGTTCAGCTTGAGGCCCATCTCGCCGATCGCGCGGAAGGTGCCCAGCACCGAGCCGGCGCCGCACATGTCGTACTTCATCTCGTCCATGTTAGGACCAGGCTTGAGCGAGATGCCGCCCGTGTCGAACGTGATGCCCTTGCCGACGAGGACGACCGGCGCATCGTTCTTCTTGCCGCCGTTGTGCTTGAGGACGATGAATTTCGGCGGCTCGTCGCTGCCGCGGGTCACGGACAGGAAGCTGCCCATCTTGAGGGCTTCGAGCTGCTTGCGGTCCAGGACTTCGACGTCGAAGCCGTAGTCGCCGGCCAGCTTCTTCGCCGTGTTCGCGAGGTAGGTCGGGGTGCAGACGTTCGGCGACAGGTTGCCCAGTTCTTTCGTGAGGTTCATGCCGCCCGCGATGGCCTGGGCCTGCGCCAGCGCGGCCTTCAGCGCGGGCGTCGCCTGCGGGACGGCGACGGCCACCTTGCGCACGCCCGTGGGGGCAGGGTCCTTCTTGCTCTTTTGCGCGTCGCTGCGGAATTCGAGGTCGCTGGCGGCGACGACGATGCTGCGCAGGGCCCAGTTCAGGTCGCGCGCTTTCACATTATCGAGCGGGAATGCGATAATGGCATCCTGCGCGCCCAGCGAAGCGAAGGTTTTCAGGGCAGCGGACACGGCACCGGCAAAGCTTTTCTCGCTGACCGCTTCGTCGGCACCCATGCCGACCAGCAGCACGCGGGCAGCGCTCACGCCGGCGACGCCGCGCAGCAGCAGGGTGGAGCCGGGCTTGCCGGAGATGTCACCCGACTTGACGGCAGCGCTGACGGCGCCGTTCAGATCGAGGGCTTTGGCCGCCTCCGACAATTTCTTGTTTTCGAACACCGCGACTGCCACACAGCCCGATTTGGCTGCGGCCAGCGTGTTTTTTGTGTCGAATGCTTTTATGCTAAAGTCCATTTGATTCTCCGTTTCGAGTTTTTGACGCGCGTGCTGTCCAAGGAACCCTCGTGATGGCGCCCGCTCGTGACGGTTCCCCGGGGTTCCTTCAAACCAGCAATTATAACTATCGAATGATTTTCCAACGCGCCCTACAGCGTGAATTGGCCAGTGTGGCCGGTGCCACCTTCACGGTCCTGTTTACGATCTTCGTCACCTGGACCCTGATCTCCATCCTCGGCAAGGCCGCGGGCGGCAAGGTCGCCTCGAGCGACGTGCTGGCGCTGATCGGCTTTTCGGTGCTGAATTATCTGCCAACTATCCTCATTCTTACCAGCTTTATCGCGGTCATCGTCACCATCACGCGCAGCTACCGCGACTCCGAGATGGTCGTGTGGTTCGCGTCCGGCCAGTCGCTGATGCGCTGGGTGGGGCCGGTGCTCGTCTTCGGCCTGCCGCTCGTGGCGCTGGTGGCCGTGCTGTCCTTCGTCGCGACGCCGTGGGCCAAGATGAAGAGCGCGGAGTTCGTCGAGCGCTTCGAGAAGCGCGAAGACCTCAAGCGCGTGTCGCCCGGCCAGTTCCGCGAGTCGACGTCGACCAACCGCGTGTTCTTCGTCGAAGGCAGCACGCGCGGATCGACCGTCGTGCAGAACGTGTTCGTGAATTCCGTCGACGAGAGCGGCAGTTCGATCGTCGTCGCCAAGGAAGGCGTGATCGAACCGGACGGCAAGGGCGGCCAGTACCTCGTGCTCAAGAACGGCCGGCGCTACCTGGGCCATCCGGGGCGGGCCGATTTCCAGTCGATGGAATTCGAGCGCTACCGCATGCGCGTGTCCAGCCAGGTGCCCATGATGGGCACCGACACGCCGGCCGACGCGCTGTCCACGCCCGCGCTGCTGGCGCTGCCGGACAACCGCTTCACGAACGCCGAACTGCTGTACCGCATCTCGGCGCCGATCACGTGCGTCGTGCTGATGCTGCTGGCGATTCCGCTCGGCTTCGTCAATCCGCGCGCCGGCAGCTCCGCGAACCTGATCCTCGCGCTGCTGATCTTTTTCACGTACAGCAACCTGTCGAAACTGTTCGAGGCCAGCGTCAAGCAGGGCAAGATGGGCTTCGGCATGGCGTGGTGGCCGCTGCACGTGTTCGCGATCCTCGTCGTGGCCGGGCTGTTCGCCTGGCGCCTGAACGTCAACCACCGCTGGCACCCGCTCGCGCTGCTGGGCGCCTTCAAGCGCCGCCGCCTGCTGCGCGATGCGCGCAGCGCGGCGCGGGAAGGTGCGCAATGAAGATCCTGCAGCGCTACTTCTTCGTCAACATCGCGCAGGCCGTCGCCTTCGTGCTCGTGGCCTTCCTCGGCCTCATCGCGTTCATGGACCTGACCCAGGAACTGCCGGCGGTGGGCAAGGGCGGCTACATGATCCAGCACGCGGTGCTGTACGTACTGCTGCTCGTGCCCGGCCACGTGTACGAAGTGATGCCCGTGGCCGCGCTGATCGGCACCATCTACACGATGGCGCAGTTCGCGCAGAGTTCGGAATTCACGATCATGCGCGCGTCGTCGATGTCGACGCAGCAGGCCGGCATCATCCTGGCCAAGATCGGCGTGCTGTTCGTCGCGCTCACGTTCATCTTCGGTGAACTGATCACGCCGCGCACGGCGCCGATCGCGGAACGCGTGCGCCTGTCCGCGAAGGGCGCGACGGTGTCGGCCGAATTCCGCTCCGGCATGTGGACCAAGGACACGATCCACGCGGACGGCGTGAAAGGCCCCGTGACGGGCTCGCGCTTCTTCAACGCGCGCCAGATCCGCCCGGACGGCCAGCTGGTCGACGTGCGCCTGTACGAGTTCGACACCGCCATGCGCATGCGGTCGCTGATCACGGCCGCCAGCGCCACGTTCAGCGGCAACAGCACGTGGCGCCTGAACGACGTCACGGAGACGCTGTTCGCGAACAGCCGCGAGCTGCCGGCGCCGGACACGCCCGTCGCGGCCGGCCTGACCATCCAGAGCCGGTTCGGCCAGGACACGGCGTCCGTCTCCACGCGCAAGGTCGCCAGCCTCGACCTCGTGTCCGAGATCACGCCCAAGATCCTGTCCGTGTCGCGTTCCGATCCGGCGCAGATGTCGGCCAACGAGCTGGCCGTGTACACGCGCCACCTGGCCGAGAACCGCCAGGAGACGGAGCGCTTCAAGATCGCGTTCTGGAAAAAGCTGTTCGACCCGCTCTCGATCTTCGTGCTGATGGCGCTCGCGCTGCCGTTCGGCTACCTGCACACCCGCAGCGGCGGCGTGAGCCTCAAGATCTTCATCGGCATCATGATCGGCGTGAGCTTCCTGTTGATAAATTCGTTGTTTTCGCACGTGGGCATGTTGTCGACCTGGCCGGCCTTCGTGACGGCGGCCGCGCCCAGCCTGCTGTTCCTGCTGCTGGCGATCGGCGCGCTGCGCTGGGTGGAGAGACATTGATGGAAAAAGCACTCGTATTGTTCGCCCACGGCGCCCGTGCCGCCGCGTGGGCCGCGCCGTTCCAGCGCCTGCGCGACCTGACCGCCGCGCGCCGTCCCGACTGCGCCGTGTCGCTGGCCTTCCTCGAGCTGATGACACCGACCCTGCCCGACGAGGTGGGCGCCCTCGTGGCGCTGGGCGCGCGCGACGTCACCATCGTCCCGATCTTCCTGGGGCAGGGCGGCCATCTGCTGCGCGACCTGCCGCTGCTGCTGGACCAGCTGCGCGCCAGCCATCCGCAGGCGACGTTCCGCACAGTGCCGGCCGTCGGCGAGGACCCGGGCGTACTGGCCGCCATGGCCGCCTATTGCGCGGGTGTGGCTGAAACATCAAGTTGACCTGGTCGTCATCTTTGTTGTCGCGGATGCATCCCTTCGTGTCAATATGATTGATCCGGTGCTAAGAATTCGTTGGTTTTTGGCGGTGGTTACGCTCGAAAAGTAATTCCTCATTGCATTTTAATTTGCCGTGAGGAATCATATGCGTTCAGGGTTGCCACCCAATTCCGACGCCATGACCACTCCCACGACTTCCCTTTACGTCCGCCCGGGCTGGGCCAGCTCGGCCTGGAGCTATACCGGCGTCACCGCCGTCGCCTTCGACATGTCGACCGCGCTGGGCCAGACGTTTTCGCGCGGCGCCATGCAGTACAGCCAGGACGGCGGCCGGACTTGGATCGCCTACACGATGCCGCTCGACGCCCAGGGCGCCTACGTGGCGACGGCGGGCACCTCGTGGCGCTTCCAGGACAATCTGGGCAGCGACGCGGCGTCGCCGGAAATGTTCAACGTCCACTACAAGCTGGCGGACGGCAGCGTCGTCACGGCGGTGGACACCGTGTTCCCGGACAGCCAGCCCGTGGGCGCCGTCGGCAGCAACGACATCGTGTTCACGACGGCGCACGCGGGCGACGTCGTCGACGTCCTCCAGCCGATCGACACCGGCGACCAGACGGGCGGCCGCTGGGTCATCGACGGCCAGTCGCAGCCGGGACTGTTCGCCATCGACTACAACCCGGCCGTGGACACGAGCGCGCGGCTGGTCGTGGCCGACGCGAGCCTGCTGCCGGCCGACGGGCAGGCAGCCGCGGTGACCGTGCACTTCTACGACCGCTACCAGCTCGATACCAACGGCAATCCGGTCGCGAATTCCGGCGTCACGCAGACCCTGACCTATTCGGTGGAAAACGGCATGACGGGCGACCTGCCCGGCTTCGGTAACGAAGCGAAGGCCGGCGCCGCGCTGGACGCCTACGGTTCCGCCCCGGCGCTCGCGACGCTGGCGGGCGGCGGCTTCGTCGCCGTGTGGCACGGCCCGGATACGGCCGCTGGCGGCGCGGGCAGCGGGCTGTGGGCCCAGTTGCGCGACGCAGGCGGCAATGCGCTCGGCGCCGCGTTCGCGCTGACGCCGGACGGCGACGCCGGCGTGGAAGGCCAGCCGGCCGTGAGCGCGCTGGCCGGCGGCCGCTTCGTCGTCGCCTACGCGCTGAACGACGGCGGCGCGAACAAGATCGCCTACCGCGTCGTCGACGCGAACGGCAGCGCCGGCGCCGAGCACGTGCTCGATGCGGGCGCCAGCGGCGACGCATCGATGCCGACCGTGGCCACGCTCGCCGACGGGTCGTTCGCCGTCGGCTGGCGCAGCGGCGCGGCCGTGCACGTGCAGCAGGCCGCGGCGGACGGCAGCATCATCGGCGCGCAGCAGGTCTACGGCGCGCTCGGTTCGGCCTACAGCCCGGCCGTGGCGAGCCTCAAGGACGGCGGCTACGTCGTCTCGTGGGGCGAGATCAACGACGGCAACGTCTACGCCGCATCGAGCCGGGCGCCGTCCGCCGTGTTCGTGGCGAGCGGCGACGGCTACGCGGCCAGCATCACGACGGCCGCGCCGCTGCCGCACGTGACGTCGCTGGCCGATGGCGGCTTCGTCGTCGCGTGGGACAGCTATGCCAACGACCAGCTGGGTTTCTCGAACAGCGACATCTTCTTCCAGCGCTTCGACGCAGCCGGCAACAAGGCCGGCGCCGTCACGCAGGCGAACGTCGACTCGGGCGGCGGCCATTACGACGCCGACGTCGCGGCGCTGTCGGACGGTACGTTCCTCGTCGCCTGGCAGGGCGCCGACGGCGACGGCAACGGCATTTTCGGCCGCCGCTTCGGCGCGGACGGCATTGCCATCGATACGCAGGAATTCGCCATCAGCCAGCTGCGCAGCGGCGACCAGGCCAGCCCGGACGTGACGGCGCTGGCGGGTGGCGGCTTCGCCGGCGCCTGGGTGGACACGTCGGCATCCGGCGTCGCCATCGAGATGCGTACGCTGTCGGGCACGGCCGGCACGACCGGCGCCATGGCGACGGTCCAGGGCGGCGCGCAGACGGCGGGTGCGGGCGACGTCGCCGCGGCGCCAGCTTCCCATCCCGTGGCCAGCACGCCCGCGGCCGGCAGCTCCGTCGCCAGCGCGTCCGGGACCGGCATGTCCGCTACCGGCATGTCCGGGACCGGCACGTCCGCTACCGGCACGTCCGGGACCGGCACGTCCGCTACCGGCATGTCCGGGACCGGCATGTCCGCGACCACCACGCCGGTGGCCGGCGCGCCGGCGCCGGCGGCCGTCACGAGCCTCGCGTTCAGCGGCGCCACGCATGCGCTGGCCGCCGTGGCGGGCGAGAGCAAGGTGGCGGGACATGGCGGCCTCGATACGCTCGTGTACGCGAGCGCGCGTGCCGGCGCGACCATCGTCGACGACGGCGGCAGCGTCTCGGTGACGGATGTGGCGGGCAATCACGCGACGCTGTCGAACGTCGAGCGCCTCGCGTTCAGCGACGGCATGGTCGCGCTGGACGTGCACGGCACGGCGGGCGAGGCCTATCGCCTGTACCAGGCCGCGTTCGACCGCACGCCGGACAAGGCGGGCCTCGGCTACTGGATCGACGCGATGGACAAGGGCATGAGCCTGACGCAGGCGGCGGCGGGGTTCGCCGGCAGCGCTGAATTCGCGAACCTCTACGGCGCGCACGCGAGCGATACGCAATTCGTGCAGGCGCTGTACCAGAACGTGCTGCACCGCGCCGGCGACAGTGCCGGTGCCGATTTCTGGATGCACGCGCTGGAATCGTCCGTGACCCGCGCCGACGTGCTGGCCAACTTCAGCGAGAGCGCCGAGAACCAGGCCCAGGTCATCGGCACCATCCAGAACGGCATCGATTACCTGCACTGGGGCTGATGCGACGGAAGTTTGCTGCGCATCATGACCGCCGGCGGCCGGAGCATCGAGACTGCTCCGATGTCCGTTACGGCGTCGATCCGGCCATGCCCAGCAAGCTCGTCTCCCTGTTCGTCCGTCTCCGCACGGCGCTGCATCCACTCAACCTGCTGCCGGCACCGCGTGCCTGGGTGGAGCTGCGCTGCGCGCGCCGCCTCGACCGCCTGGCGCGCCGCCTGCAGTGCATGCACGCGCGCATCGCCGTCATGCAGGACCACCTGACCGGCAACGACGCGCCGGCCATTCCGCCATCCGATGCCGACGGCAGCCTGCGCCGCATGCTGGCGGGCCTGCGTGCGGAACTGGCGCGGATGCGTTGCGACCTCGCGCTCTGGCATGTGCGCGAATGCGGTGGAGAGAGCGGCGCGCGGCTCGCGGCGGCGCTGGCGCGCCTGAACCGGATCGCGGTGGACACGCATGCGGCCGCGCTCAGGCTCGAGGCCGAGCTGGAGGCGCGGGCGCGGTAGGTTGGGCATTTGAGGCCGGGGGCCTCAAATGAAACGTGCCCACCTTGCGTTACCGCGACATATGCGTTTGGTGGGCGAGGCCGCCCACACTACCAAGGCTTCAGAGGGTCTGGTGCGGCCGGTGGGCCATCGCCTCGCCGATCATGACGAGCACGGGACCGTGGGCCACGTCGAGCCCATGCGCCAGGTCCGACAACGTGAGGCGGCGCACGCGCTGGTCGGCGCGGCTGCAGTTTTCCACGACGACGACGGGCAGGTCCGGACGGCGCCCTTCGGCCAGCAGGCGCTCGGCGGTGGCGGCGGCTTCGCGGCCGCCCATGTACTGGACCAGGGTGTCCGTTTCCGGCAGGGCGGGATGGTCCGGCTGGTCCGGCGCCGTGCTGGACGTGAAGAAGGCGACGCTGCGGGCCACGCCGCGCTTCGTCAGCGGCTGCCGGGTCGCGGCGGCGGCGGCGACGGCCGTCGTGATGCCGGGGACCACTTCGACCTCGACGCCGGCTTCCTCCAGCACGCGCAGTTCCTCGTCGGCGCGGCCGAACAGCATCGGATCGCCGCCCTTCAGGCGCACGACGCGCCGGTAGCGCCGGGCGCAGTCGACGAGTTTGTCGTTGATGACGGTTTGCGCCGTCGACCGCTGGCCGGAGCGCTTGCCGACGGCGACCAGCTCCGCCTGCGGACACAGCGCCAGCATCTCCGGGGTGACGAGGGCGTCGTACAGCACGACCTCGGCCTCCCCGAGCAGGCGCGCGCCGCGCACGGTGATGAGATCAGCGGCGCCGGGACCGGCTCCAATCAGATAAACCTTCCCCAGCACTGCCATGCCATCCCTTGTCGACAAAGTTTAAGACTTTTACGGCGCATCAGGGCCTCGAGAAACCGTAGCGCAGCAGGTTGATCGAGGCCCCACCACTCAAATGCGGATCATACCTGCGGCGACCGTCTGATGGGTGACTTCATCGATCAGGATGAAGGCGCCCGTCGCGCGGATGGCGTCGTAGGCGTCGGCGGCAAGCGGCTGCTGCACGGCCAGCTCGATCAGCGCGATGTCGTTCAGCTTCAGGCCTTCGGACGGGTTGTCCACTGCATGGCGCGTTTGCGTGTTGACGTCGAGGATCGATTCGATGGCCTTCACCCTGGCCATCGTCTGGCGGGTGCCGTGCTTGATCCAGTACTTGCGGCGCACGTCCAGGGGTTCGTCGGCCATCCAGCACACCTCGGCCTTCACCTGCTTGAGCAGCGTGGCCGGTTGTTCGGCCGGGGCCAGCACGTCGCCGCGCGAGATGTCCACGTGTTCGTTGAGGGTCAGCGTGATCGACTGGCCGGCGACGGCCTGCTGCAGCGGACCGTCGAACGTGAGGATTTCCTTGACGGTAGCGGCCTGGCCGGACGGTTGCACGAGGAGCTTGTCGCCCACCGCCACCTTGCCCGATTCGACGCGTCCCATATAGCCGCGGAAGTCGTTGGCTTCGTGGCCGTTGTGGCGCGCCACCAGCTGCACCGGGAAGCGGAACGGCGCGGCGTGGGTCTCGTCGTACACGGACAGGCCTTCCAGCAGTTCGATCAGGGTCGGGCCTTCGTACCATGGCATGTTGTCGCCCTGCTCGACGACGTTGTCGCCGGCCAGTGCCGACAGCGGGATCGCGGTGATGTCCTTCAGGCCCAGCGTGTCCGCGAACTTGCGGTACTCGGCGACGATGCGGTCGTACACGGTGCGGTCGTAGTTCACGAGGTCCATCTTGTTGACGGCGACGATCACGTGCTCGATCTGCAGCAGCTTGGCGAGGGTCGAGTGGCGCTTGGTCTGCACCAGCAGTTCGACGGAACCGTCGTCGCCGAGCTTCACCTTCGACACGTCGACGAGGATGATGACGGCATCAGCGGTCGACGCGCCCGTCACCATGTTGCGGGTGTACTGCTCGTGCCCCGGCGTGTCGGCGATGATGAACTTGCGCTTCGGCGTGGCGAAGTAGCGGTACGCGACGTCGATCGTGATGCCTTGCTCGCGCTCGGCTTCCAGGCCGTCCGTCAGCAGCGACAGGTCGATCGTGTCGCCCACGGTGCGCTTGTGCTTGGAGCGCGACACGGCGGCCAGCTGGTCGGCGAAGATGCCCTTGCTGTCGAACAGCAGGCGGCCGATCAGCGTGCTCTTGCCGTCGTCGACGGAGCCGGCGGTGATGAAGCGCAGCAGGCCGGCCTGGCCGCTCTGGTCTTTGTTGTGGTCCAATTTTTCAGTCATCGCGTTCATCAGAAATATCCTTGTTTCTTGCGCTTTTCCATCGAGGCTTCCGAGGTCTGGTCGTCCATGCGGGTCGCGCCGCGTTCGGTGATCTGCGTGATCGCCGTCTCGGCGATGATGGCGTCGACCGTCGATGCGTCGGACGCGACCGGGCACGTGCACGAGATGTCGCCGACGGTACGGAAGCGCACGGTGCGGGTTTCGATTTCCTCGCCGTCGCGGGCCGGGGTCAGCGGCGTCAGCGGCACCAGCAGGCCGTTGCGCGGGATCACCTGGCGCTCATGCGCGAAATAGATCGGCGGCAGGGCCAGCTGTTCGCGGGCGATGTATTGCCAGACGTCGAGCTCGGTCCAGTTCGAGATCGGGAACACGCGCATGTTCTCGCCCGGGTGCACGCGGGTGTTATACAGGTCCCACAGTTCCGGACGCTGGGCTTTCGGGTCCCACTGGCCGAATTCGTCGCGGAACGAGAAGATGCGCTCTTTCGCGCGCGCCTTTTCTTCGTCGCGGCGGGCGCCGCCGATGCAGGCGTCGAAGCCGTATTCGGCGATGGTTTCCAGCAGGGTAACGGCCTGGGCCGCGTTGCGCGAATCCGTTTGCGGGTTGCGCAGGCGGACCGTGCCTTTCTTGATCGAGTCCTCGACGGAGCCGACGATCAGGCGTTCGCCCAGCTCGGCCACGCGCGCGTCGCGGAAGGCGATCACTTCGTCGAAGTTGTGGCCCGTGTCGATGTGGACCAGCGGGAACGGGAATTTACCCGGACGGAAAGCCTTTTCGGCCAGGCGCAGCAGCACCACGGAGTCCTTGCCGCCCGAGAACAGCAGCGCGGGATTCGAGCATTCCGCAGCGACTTCGCGCAGGATGTGGATGGCTTCGGATTCGAGGGCGTCGAGGTGGCGCGCATTCACATCACTGAGTGCGAGCGGCGTATCGGAAAAAGTCGTCATGTTTTACTGTGCCTGTCGATGTCTTGTTGGGCCCGCTCACGCGGCCACGGATTTGATTCGGATGAGCTTGCCGTCCACGAGGTGCAGGCCGCATTCCTTGGAGTCGGCGTTTTCCCACCACCAGCGGCCGGCGCGCACGTCCTCGCCCGGCTGGATCGCGCGGGTGCAGGGTTCGCAGCCGATCGACGGATAGCCGCGGTCGTGCAGGTCGTTGTACGGCACGTTATTGCCGCGGATATATTCCCACACGTTCTCTTCGCTCCAGTCGGCCAGCGGATTGAACTTGGCCAGGCCATGCGCCGTGTCGTCTTCCTGCACGGGCAGGTCGGTACGGGTCGTCGACTGCGCGCGGCGCTGGCCCGTGATCCACGCCTTGTTGCCGGCGAGGGCGCGGCCCAGCGGCTCGACCTTGCGCACGTAGCAGCAGCCCTTGCGCATCTCGACGCTGTCGTAGAACGCGTTCAGGCCGTTCTTGCTCACGTACTCGTCGACCAGTTCCTGTTTCGGGTGCATCACCTGGATGTCGTAGCCGTAATGGGCCTTGACCTTGTCGATCATGGCCACGGTTTCCTTGTGCAGACGGCCGGTCTCCAGCGAGAAGATGGTGATCGGCAGGCCGGCCTTCAAGATCAGGTCGGTCAGGACCATGTCCTCGGCCGCCAGGCTGGAAGCGAACACGGCGGGAGAAAATTCGCGCGCAATGCGCTCCAGGATGCCACGGGTCTCGTTCACCCGCGCGTTCAGGTCGCTCATGGGTTTCCTTGTTTGCTCGTCAGATGCCGGCGCCGACGTCGCTGTGCTCGGGCAGTGCGCCGCGCGCGTGGCGGCGGAACAGCGGCAGTGCGTTGTCGACGGATGCCTGGTAGGTCTCGGAAAAGACCGTCAGGCCCTTCAGCGCGTCATGGATGTTGCGGTCCTGGCGCGTCGCGTAGGCGTTGAAGCCGCAGCGGACCATCTGGAACAGCTGGTCGCGCAGCACGTCGCCGATCGCGCGCAGCTCGCCCTGGTAGCCGAGACGCTTGCGCAGGTTGTAGGCGATCGAGTAGCCGCGCCCGTCGCTGAACTTCGGGAAGTCGACGGCGACGACGGCGAACTGGCCGAGGTCGTCCTTGACCGTGTGCGCCAGCTCGTCGGAGGCGAACCAGATGCCGATTTCCTTGCGCGCCGCGCGGGCAGCCAGCTGCTCGCGCTGGGCCAGCCAGACTTTCACGGGGACGATGATCTTGCCGGCCGGGACCTCGATGCTCTCGGGCGCCGCGTCGTCGACGAGTTTCAGGACGCTCCAGTCGTCGTCGACCACTTCGCGGTGCTTGATGATCTGCTTGTGCGAGTGCAATTCGAAATTAGGCATATTCGTCTTCCCCAACCAGTTCGCCGGCCGGGATCGGCGTGGCATACACATGTTCCTTGAACGGCGCGACGCCGAGGCGCTGCGCCACGTCGACGAAGCGTTCGCCGTCGACGCGGTTCTTCACGTACACCTCCAGCAGGCGGCCGACGACTTCCGGCATCTGCGTTGCCGAGAACGACGGGCCGATGATCTTGCCGATGGCCGATTCATTGCCCTGGGCGCCGCCGATCGACACCTGGTACCACTCGGAACCGTCCTTGTCCACGCCCAGCACGCCGATATGGCCCACGTGGTGGTGGCCGCAGGCGTTGATGCAGCCGGAGATGTTCAGTTCGATGTCGCCGATGTCGTGCTGGAAGTCGAGGTTGTCGAAACGCTCGGCGATGGCGGCCGCGATCGGGATCGATTTCGCGTTCGCCAGCGAGCAATAGTCGCCGCCCGGGCACGAGATCATGTCGGTCAGGAGGCCGATGTTCGGCGTCGCGAGGCCGCGGGCCTTGGCCTGTTGCCAGACTTCGAACAGCTTCGATTGCTCGACGTCGGCCAGCACGAGGTTCTGCTCGTGCGTCACGCGCAGTTCGTTGAAGCTGTACTTGTCGGCCAGGTCGGCCACGAAATCGATCTGTTCCGCGGTCGCGTCGCCCGGCGGCACGCCGGTCTTCTTGAGCGACAGCACGACGGACGCATAGCCCGGCACCTTGTGCGGCTTGACGTTGCGCTGCAGCCAGTTGGCGAAGGCTTTATCACCGGCGTGCTCGGCGCGCGGATCGATGTTCGGCAGGGTCAGGTAGGGCTTCGGATTGAACCACTGGGCCACGCGCTCGACTTCCTCGCGGGTCAGCGTTTCCGGACCGTCCTTGAGGTCGGCGAATTCGGCCTCGACCATGCGCGCGAATTCCTCGGCGCCCACGGCCTTGACGAGGATCTTGATGCGGGCCTTGTACTTGTTGTCGCGGCGGCCGAACTGGTTGTACACGCGCATGATCGCTTCCGTGTACGTCAGCAGGTGCTGCCAGGGCACGAAATCGTTGATCACGCTGCCGATGATCGGCGTACGGCCCAGGCCGCCACCGACCATGAACTTGAAGCCGACTTCGCCCGCGTCGTTGCGCACGGCCGTCAGGCCGATGTCGTGGACGGCGATGGCGGCGCGGTCTTCCACGGCGCCATTGATCGCGATCTTGAACTTGCGGGGCAGGGCGATGAATTCGGGGTGGAACGTGCTCCACTGGCGGATGATCTCGGCGTACGGGCGCGCATCGACGAGCTCGTCGGCCGCGACGCCGGCGAATTCGTCCGTCGTGGTGTTACGAATGCAATTGCCCGACGTCTGGATCGCGTGCATCTCGACGGAGGCGAGGTCCGCCAGGATGTCCGGCGTCTGCTCCAGCTCGATCCAGTTGAACTGGATGTTCTGGCGCGTCGTGAAGTGGCCATAGCCGCGGTCGTACTTGCGCGCGATGTGCGCGAACATGCGCATCTGCGCCGTCGACAGCAGGCCGTACGGGACGGCGATGCGCAGCATGTAGGCGTGGCGCTGCATGTACAGGCCGTTCTGCAGGCGCAGCGGCAGGAATTCTTCTTCGGTCAGCTCGTCGGCGAGACGGCGCCGTACCTGGTCGCGGTACTGGGCGATGCGTTCACGCACGATGAGATGGTCGTATTGGTCGTAACGGTACATGTTCAAGATCCTTAGGAGCGGGTCAATCCTGACCCTTCTCTGGGGAAACCTGCTGCGCGTTGCAGTCTTGGTGGGGGCGCCTGGCCCTGTGAGGCGCGCCGTACCGAAGTACAGCTGCGCTTCCCAGCCGGAACTGCTGCCGCTCGCGACGGTTTCAAGCTCGGTAAACTATCCCGAATATTAATAAATTCCAGCTATATTCCAAACGACGGAGAATTTATTTGCTTATATGAGCCTGCGGTATAAGCAAGCTTGTAAAATGCGGGATCGGATTGACAAGATAAGGGCAATGAACCTACACCAACTACGTTTCGTGCGCGAAGCGGTCCGCCAGAATTTCAATTTGACCGACGCCGCCAAGGCGTTGTTCACGTCGCAACCCGGGGTATCGAAAGCCATCATCGAGCTGGAGGAAGAGCTTGGCGTCGACATCTTCACCCGCCATGGCAAGCGCATCCGCGGCCTGACGGAGCCCGGCCGCCTCGTCCTGCAGTCGGTCGAGCTGGTCATGCAGGAGATCGACAGCCTCAAGCGCATCGGCAAGGAATACGCAGCCCAGGACAGCGGCAGCTTCACCATCGCCACCACGCACACGCAGGCACGCTACATGCTGCCGAAGGTGGTGCAGGCGTTCATGCAGCGCTATCCGAAGGTCAGGTTGTCTTTGTTGCAAGGCAATCCGCGCCAGATCGCCGAGATGGTCAAGAACGACCAGGCCGACCTCGCCATCGCGACGGAATCCATCGCGGCCGTCGACGGCCTGATCACGTTGCCGTGCTACCAGTGGGAACACGTCCTCGTCGTGCCGCCCGACCATCCGCTGACGAAATCGAAGGCGATTTCGCTGGAAGAGATCGCCGGCTACCCGCTGATCACGTACGATGCCGCGTTCGCCGGCCGCAGCAAGATCGACCACGCGTTCGAACTGCGCAACCTCAAGCCGGACGTGCTGCTGGAAGCCATCGACGCCGACGTCATCAAGACCTATGTGGAACTGGGCATGGGCATCGGCATCATCGCCGGCATGGCCTTCGACCAGGAGCGCGACCGCAACCTGCGCGCGATTCCCGTCGGCCATTTGTTTGGCATGAACATCTCGCGCGTGGCCGTCAAGCAAGGCGCCTACCTGCGCAGCTACATCTACACTTTCATCGAACTGCTGGCGCCCACGCTCAACCGCAAGATGGTCGAATCGGCCATGCGCGGCACCAGCGACAATTACGAGCTTTGATATGAATCGCAAGAATGATCCGGTCGCGCGCTACTACGCGAGCAGCACGCAGGCCGCCGACGCGGCGCTTTCCCGGGCGGAACGCGCCAATGACCTGTCCCAGGTGCGCGAACGCATCGCGCAACTGGTGCGCGGGCAGACCGTGCTGGAACTGGCCTGCGGCACCGGCTACTGGACCGAAGTGATCGCCACGACGGCGGACCGGGTGCTGGCCACCGACATCCTCGATGAGATGCTGGAGCGGGCGCAGCGCCGCCGCTTCCCGGAGGGCAAGGTCGCGTTCCGGCGCGTCGACGGCCTCGACCTGCCGGACGACCTGGGCACGTTTTCCTGCGTCTTCATCGGCTTCTGGTGGTCGCACCTCAAGCGCGACGAGCAGGATGCGCTGCTGGCCCGGCTGCGCGCGCGCCTCGGCCACGATGTCACGCTGGTCCTGCTGGACGATGTTTATGTCGAGGGCAGCAGCACGACCATTGCGCGCACGGATGCGCAGGGCAATACGTATGAAATCGTCGCGGCGCCGGACGGCGAGCGGTTCGAGCTGCCGAAGAGTTATCCGGCCGACAGCGCGCTGCGCAAGCGGCTCGGCGGCGCGGTGCGCGAGATCCGGATCGAGCGGCTGACCTATTACTGGATGCTGACCTGCCGGCTCAAATGACGTTTGCTGTTTGTAAACGCAACGCGTGGGCTCAGGGAGCCCACCCTACGGTTCGATTCTGCGTAGGGTGGGCACCCCGTACCCACGCGGATGGCCGCGCGCTTGGCCGTAGGGGGGGCACGCTGTGCCCACGCGGATGGCGGCGTGCTTAGAACGTGTGGCGCATGCCCACGGTGAACACCGACGGATCGGCACCCAGCGACGTCGCGGCCGGTGCGAGGCTGTTCGAACCCGAGTTCAGGCCGAACGTGGCCAGGCCGTTGTTGTTCAGGCTGGCGTACGACGCGTACAGGTTCGTACGCTTCGACAGCGAGTAGCTGTAGGCCAGTGCCCAGGCATTGCCCTTGGCGCCGTTTTCCAGCTTGTTCTGCTGCACGTTCACATAGACCTTGCTCGGGCCGAACGGATAGCCGGCGCCCAGGTTGTACTGCTTGAACTTGTTGTTCGCGCCGTCCGGATCGGCCGACAGGTAGTTGGCCTTGATCTCCAGGCCGCCGACTTCCGCGAACTTGTACGCGACGCCGGCACCGTATTCCTTGTCGTCGCCCGACGACACGCGCTTGTACGTCTGGTAGGCGGCGCCCAGGTACAGGTCGCCCAGCTTGTATTCGGCGCCGATACCCTTCAGGTCGCCCGACGGGCCGGTGCCCTTTTCGCCGGCCGAGTAGGCGGCCAGCAGGTCGAAGCCGTTGAACGAGGCGCTCTTGTAGTTGACCGAGTTGGCCAGGCGGCGGGTCACGCGGCCCGAACCGAAGCCCGACAGGTTGCTGCCATAGAAGCCCTGGCCGAATTCGTCGGTCGCGCCGGCGACGGCGGCGATCGGCGAGTATTCGCGGCCCAGCGTCACGGTGCCGAACGCGCCTTCCAGGCCGACGACGGCGCGGCGCTGGAACAGGCCGGCCGAGTCTTGCGCGCCGGTGTCGACCGCGACGCCCGCTTCCAGGTTGAAGATGGCCTTGAGGCCGTTGCCCAGGTCTTCCGTGCCGCGGAAGCCGAAACGGCTGCCCGACAGGTCGCCCGACTGGACGCGGGTCTGGCGGCCTTCCGGACCGCCGGAATCGGCGGATTCGACGGCGGCGTCGACGACGCCGTACAGCGTCACGTTGGTCTGGGCTTTTGCGAACAGCGGGGCAGCGGCGATCAGGGTAGCAACCGAGGCGGCGGCCAGGCGTTTGACTTGCATTCAGGTTTCTCCAATAAGATGTCGTTCGACTCAAGCGATGTCGTTATCACTTGCTTGATCGGCACGAATCTTATCGAAGCGATATGTCGATTTGATGACACAGTGAAATGTTGTAGCGTTACCACACTTGCGATGTCATCAATATGTGACGGCGTCGTTACACGAGATGGTCGTGCAGCGGCAGCACGATGTCGATGCGCGTCCCTTGCGGTTCGTCGGCGCCGATCGTGATCTCGCCCTTCATGGCCCAGACCCGCTCGCGCATGCCGATCAGGCCGAGGGATTCCGCCTTCTCCATGTCTTCCGGGCGGATGCCGCGGCCATCGTCGCGGATCGTGATGAGCAGGTCGCTGTTCAGCCGGAACAGGTTCATCATGACGCGCGTCGCTTCCGCATGCCGTGCGATGTTCGTCAGCGCCTCCTGCACGATGCGGAAGATGGCGGTGCTGGCCGCGTCGTCCAGGCGCAGCTCGGACTCGTCCGCCAGCAGGGTGGTGGGAATGGCGTAGCGTTCGACGAAATCGTCGCGCAGGCCCTGCAGGGCGAAATACAGGCCGCCTTCGTCGAGCGCGCGCGGGCGCAGGTTGGTGGCGATGCGGCGCAGCGAGGTGATGGCGGTGAGCAGGTTGTCTTCCATGCCGTGCATCAGGCGCAGGCTGTCGCCCGGCGTGCCGTCGGCCTGTTGCAGCAGGGTGAGGTCCATGCGCAGCGACGCGAGGAGCTGGCCGAGGTCGTCGTGCAGTTCGCGCGCGATGTGGGTGCGTTCTTCTTCGCGGATGGTCTGCAGGGCGGCGGACAGCTGGCGCAGCTGGTCGTTCGAGCGGCTCAGCTTTTCCTGCACGCGGCGGCGTTCGCTGACGTCGCGCATGACCACCGTATAAAACGGCGCGCCGGCGTTGGCGCGCGAGATCGAGCCCTCGATCGGAAACCGCTCGCCGTCGCCGCGCACGCCCGTGACGGTGTAATCGGTGGCGCGGCGGCCGGCGCGGCCGCTGCCGGGACGGAAATAATCGACGGGTTCGGTGGAGGAGCCCGCCGCCTCGGCGGGGCCTTCGATGTAGTGGCCCAGCGAGCTGCCCACCATCTGCTCGACGCTGGTGCCGAACAGCGCGGCCGCGGCCGGGTTGGCCATGACGATGGTGTTCGACTGGTCGGCGGAAATGATGGCTTCGCTGACGTGGTTGACGATCTGACGGCTGGCCGGCACGGTGTCGGGCTCCCCATGAGCGCGCCTTCCCAGCCAGCAGCCGGCCGCGAGCCCGGTCAGGAACCAGGCCGCGGACCTGCCGGAAACGCGGGGGCGGCGCGGTCGTTTCATTCGAGAATGCTGGATAGAAAACGACCCGCTGGGCGGGTCCGGCATCTACCTTACCCGCCATGCAAACGTCCGGCTTGATGCCCGACAATCGGGCCGGCGTGCCTACATCTGCTTGAAGAGGTGCAGGAAGCTGCGGCTGACTTCGAGCTTGTCGGAGCGGCCCTTGATCAGCACGAGGTGGCGGCCGCGGATGTCGCGCGTGACGCCTTCGATGGCGTTGACGTTGACGAGCGTGGCGCGGTGGATCTGCCAGAACAGCGCCGGATCGAGCTCGTCGGCCAGGTCGCGCACGGGCTTGCGGATCAGGGCCTCGAATTTCTCGGTCTGGACGCAGGTATATTTTTCGTCCGAACGGAAGAACAGGATGTCCTCGACGGGAATCATGCGCAGGTCCTGGCCGATGCTGGCCTGGATCCATTGCAGGTATTTCGGTTTCGGCGCCGCGATCTTTTCGGCCAGCTGGGACAGCATCGCCGTGACCGTATCGCTGACGTGGACGGACGCGCTGGCGGCCTGCGCCGGCGTCGCCAGGCGTTCCTTGAGGCGCTCCACGGTGATCTTGAGGCGCTCCGGCTCGGGCGGTTTCAGCACGTAGTCGACGGCGCCGCGCTCGAACGCTTCGACGGCGTACTGGTCGTACGCGGTGACGAACACGACCTGGCTGGCGTCGCCGATGTCGCGCGCCGCTTCCATGCCCGTCTTGCCCGGCATGCGGATGTCGAGGAAGGTCAGGTCGGGATGCAGCTCGTCGACCAGTTGCACGGCCTCGTCGCCATTCTTCGCCTCGCCGACGATCTGCAGGTCGGGCCACACCTGGGACAATCGGGTGCGCAGCAGGTCGCGCATCAGTCTTTCGTCATCGGCAATGATTGCGGTAGGCATGGTCGGGTCGGGACAGTGTCGGAGTGGCGGAGTGTCGATTATTCAACGAATTGTCGGTACAAGCAATACCCGGAATGATTACTTGGGTGCAAGCTGGTACGGCACTTCGATGGTCGCGATCACGCCGCTCGGGCTGTTGGCCGCGATGTGCAGCTGGCCGCCGTCGCCATGCAGCAGTTTCAGGCGTTCGCGGATGTTCGACAGGCCCAGGCCGGTCCCCTTGCTGGGCACGACGCCGAAGCCCACGCCGTCGTCGGCGACCGTCACGCGCAGCCTGCTGTCGACCACTTCCGCCGAGACCGCCAGGTGCCCGCCCTCGGGCTTGCATTCGAGGCCGTGCTTGATCGCGTTCTCGACCATCGATTGCAGCATCATCGGCGGAAACGCGGCGCTGCGCAGGCCCTCCGGCACGTGCAGCTCCACCGTCAGGCGCTCTTCCATGCGCATCTTGAGCAGGTCGAGGTAGGACTTGACCATGTCGACTTCGCGCCCCAGGTTCGTCACGAGGTTGTTGTCGCGCATCTGCGGCAGCACGGCGCGCAGGTACTGGATCAGGGTGCGCTGCATGGCGGACGCGCGCGGCGGATTGGTTTCGATCAAGTGCTCGACGGACGCCAGCGTATTGAACAGGAAGTGCGGCTCGACTTGCGCCTGCATGGCCTGCATCTTGGCCTCGGACAGCTGGCGCTGCATCGACTCGCGCTCGGCGGCGGCCGTCGCGGACTGCATCTCGGCCTCCGCGCGCTTCTTGCCGCCCACGAGCGCCTTGGTGCCGAACAGGGCGAGGATGAGGAGCCAGACGAAGCTCGTGAACCAGGTCGACGCCTGCTTGTGGTAGCTGCGTGCCTTGGCCTCGGCCGCGTCGTCGACGGCCGCCTCGATGGCATTCGACAATTCCTCGCCGATTTGCGGCGGCAGGTCGATGTGGACTTCCTCGCCGTTCGCGCCGCGCACGGTCTTCGCGACCGGGTGGCCGGCCTTGCCGGCGGCCGGCGCGGGCGGGGCGGGGGCGCCGGCGGCGCGGGTACGGCGGGTTCCGCCGGCGCTACGCTGTCGGCCGCCCGGTCTGCCGCATCGGCCGCTTTTTCCGCGGCGGCAGCTGCTTCATCGGCCCTGGCCTGCGCGTCCTCGCTCTTGCCGTCGGCCGCGGCACGGGCGGCGGCCGCCGCCTTCGCCGCCGCTTCCGCCTTGGCGGCCTCGACTTCGGGATTGATCGTGATCGTGCCGCGCCGGCTGTTCTTGCCGGGATTGATGTGGATGCCGCTGTCGTCGATCGTCACGGTCGGCTCGGGCGCGCGCTGCTTGTGGTTCGTGAGCGCGATCTCTTCGTCGCTGCCGGAGAACAATTCATCCTGGAGAATCTTGCCTGAAACCAGCATCAGCGCGGCGAACAGGAAAAATTTCCACCACGAGAGTTGCGTCACCCACGTGGCGACCGCATCGAAGACACGGTACAGCACCGACAGGGTGTTCGAGAAGGCTTGCTGAGTAGAACGCCGTGTTTGCATGAAGCTGATCTTTATCAAAAGGTGCGCCGAGTGTAACCGCTGGCACAGTGGGCGACCACTGTTGGGATGTTGCAACTTTAGTTGTTGGACGCGCGCGATACCACCTGTTTGCGACAGCCTGCACGTTTCGGGTCCTGGAATGCACAGGTTCATGACGCCGTGATGACGTATAGAAAAACTGTTAATTGACAATTTTGCGCGGTATGATGCACGACGTCCTGGCTGCGCCAGCCCATCCGTCATTTGCGACATGAAAGGGGTTTGCCGATGTCTGCCGTTCTTCAGCGTTACCGTCTCGTTACCCGCAGCGATTTCGACGGCCTCGTCTGCGCCGTCCTCCTCAAGCACCTGGACCTGATCAACGAGATCCTGTTCGTCCACCCGAAAGACATGCAGGATGGCAAAATTGCCATCAGCGCGCGCGACATCACGACGAACCTGCCTTACGTTGCCGGGGCACACCTGGCGTTCGACCATCACCTGTCGGAAACGATCCGCAACACGGGCCAGCGCGACAACCACGTGATCGATCCGAAGGCGCCGTCGGCCGCACGCGTCGTCTACGACCACTATGGCGCCACGCGCGCCTTCCCGGCGGCCTGGCGCGACATGATGGACGCCGTCGACAAGGGCGACGCGGCCCGTTTCACGCGCGAGGAAGTGCTCGATCCGACGGGCTGGAACCTGCTGAATTTCCTGATGGACGCGCGCACGGGGCTGGGCCGCTTCCACGACTTCCGCATCTCGAACTACCAGCTGATGATGGACTTGATCGATTACTGCCGCAACCACGGCATCGACCAGATCATGCAGCTGCCCGACGTGCAGGAGCGTACCCGGCTGTATTTCGAGCACAGCGAACAGTGCAAGGCGCAGATCCGCCGCTGCGCCCGCGTCCACGGCAACCTCGTCGTCCTCGACCTGCGCGAAGAGCCCGTGATCTATGCGGGCAACCGGTTCATCATCTATGCGCTGTTCCCGGAAACGAATATCTCGATCCACGTGCTGTGGGGCCTCAAGAACCAGAACACCGTGTTCGCGACGGGCAAGTCGATTCTCAACCGCACGTCGAAGACGAATATCGGCGCCCTGATGCTGGAATACGGCGGCGGCGGGCACGAGAATGCGGGCACGTGCCAGGTGTCGAACGACATGGCGGAGGACGTGCTCGGCGCGTTGATCAAGCGGATCACCAGCGAAGGATAAGGCTGCGGACCCACCTGGTGGGCGAAGGTCGCCCACCCTACGGCCGCCCACGCGGACTGGTCGCAGTCGTCGGGTGGGCATTCGAGGCCGCGGGCCTCAATTGAAATGTGCCCACGCGGACGTCATGCCGGCAGCTGCTCTTCCAGCATCCGCTGCGCCGCTTCCGCCGCCAGCGGGCCGCTGAACCAGACGCCCTGGAACTGGTCGCAGCCATGCGATTCCAGGAATTCCAGCTGGGGCCGTGTTTCCACGGCCTCGGCCACCACGGACATGTTCAGGTTGTGCCCGATGTCGATCAGGCTCTTGGCCACGGCCTGGCCGCCGTCCATCAGCGCGTGGATCGTGGCCGACGCCAGCTTGACCTGGCTGGCCGCCAGCTGCTGCAGGTAGCCGAGGTCGCAGAGGCCGGCACCGAAGCCGTCGACGGACAGGTCCACGCCCAGCGTATGCAATTGGTCGGCCAACTCCCGCCCCAGGGTGGGATTGCGGATCAGCCCGTCGATGCGCAGGTCGAGCTGCAGGCTGTGCGGCGGCAGCCGGTGGCGTGTCAGGCGGTCGGCCAGGCAGGCGAGGAAGCCGGGCTGGCAGTACTCGCGGTGCGAGACGTTGACGGTGACGGGCACGTCCTCGAACCCCGCCGCGCGCAGCTGGGCGGCGAAGGCGCAGGCATGGTCGAGCACGCGCTGGCCGATGGGGACGATCACGCCGCTCTCCTCGGCTTCGGCGAGGAAGCGGGCAGGGGGCAGCACGCCCTGGTCGGGATGGCGCCAGCGCAGCAGCGCCTCGAAGCCCGCGACCCGGTTGCCGTTCACGGTCACGCGCGGCTGGTACAGCAGGAACAGCTCGTCGTTGTCGAGCGCGTCGCGCAGGGCCAGTTCGATGCGGTGCTTGGCCTCCGTGGTCGATTTCATGTCGGCCGAGAAGAAATGGACATCGTTGTGGCCGCTGCCCTTGCCGTGGTACATGGCGAGGTCGGCCGCGCGCACGAGCTCCGCCGCGGTGTTGCCGTCGTGCGGGTACAGCGACACGCCGACGCTGGCGCCCACGGGGATTTCGCGGTTGTTGAACGCGACGGGAATCGCGAAGCTCTGGCGCAGGCGGTCGACCATGCGCAGCGTGAAGCGCAGCGACGGCTGGTTGGCGAGGATCAGCACGAACTCGTCGCCGGACATGCGCGCCACCGTGTCGCTGTCGCGCACGGAGGCCTGCAGGCGGCGCGCCACGACCTTGAGCACGACGTCGCCCGCCTCGTGGCCGAACGTGTCGTTGATGGCCTTGAAGCTGTCGAGGTCGATCAGCACGGTGGCCACCAGTGACTTGTGGCGCTGGGCCAGGTGCAGCGCCTGTTCGAGCCGGTCCCACAGCAGGTTGCGGTTGGCCAGGCCCGTCAGCGCGTCGTGGTTGACCTCGTGTTCCAGGTGCGCCGTGCGCAGCATGGTGGCGGTGACGTCCGTGATGACGCCGATGTAGTGGGTGACGACGCTGTGGTCGTCCTGCACGGGCGTGATGCTCAGGTCGTTCCAGAACACTTCGCCGTTCTTGCGCAGGTTGCGCAGCACGACCTTCGCGCCCACGCGCGCCGCGATCGCCTCGCGCAGCTGGGCGCGTTCGCCGAGGTCCATGCCGGGCGCGGCCATGAAGCGCGGGTCCGTGCCCATGATCTCCGCCGCCGGGTAGCCCGTGATGCGCTCGAAGGCCGGGTTCACGTATTCGATGACGCTCTGGCCGCCGTCCAGCCGGGTGATCACGATGCCGTTGCTGGCCGCGTGCAGGGCGCGTTCGCGCAGGCGCAACTGCTGTTCGCGCGCGCGCCGTTCGGTGATGTCCACGCCCATGCCGAGCAGGTATTCGCCGCCGTCGCAGCGCACCCGCGCGCCGCACAGCACCATGGGAACGTCGCGGCCGCTCCTGGAGACGTAGTCGACCTCCAGCCTGGCTTCTTCACCGGTCGCGAAGATCCTGTCGATGGCCGCGGACACGGTCGGGCGTTCTCCCAGGTCGATCAGGTCCAGCGCGCGCGTGGCGCCCAGCTCGTCGGGGGACAGTTCGGTGACCCGCTCGAGGTTATGGTTCCAGAGCACGAAGCGGCCGTCGCGGTTGATCGCGTAAAACGTGCCGGGGAACATGTCGACGATGGCGGACAGCGGCGTGCGCGCCACCCGGTCCGCTTCCGTCCCGCCCCGTTCGCGGCCGGTGGCCACGGCGACGGCGCAGCCTTGCGGCTTGCCGGTGCCGTCGAACTGGGGCGCGAGGGTCAGCGTGCCTTCCAGCACGCGGCCGTTCGCGCAGTGGAGGTCGACGTGCAGTTCGGCCCCTTCGGCGTGGCCCGCGACGGCGCTCCAGCCCGCGCTCCAGACGTCGCGCCCGGCCGGTGTGAACAAGGTCGTGATGGGGCGGCCGAGGACCTGGTCGGCCGGGACGCCGAACAGCGCGAGACAGGCATCGTTCCAGGCCTGGATGGTGCCGGTCCCGTCGGTGAGGAAGACGCAGCGGCTGGGCGGTTCGGCATCTGACATGCGGCGCTCCCGGTTTCGCGAATGATCTGCATTGGACCATGCGAACGGGACTTCCGTTCCGTGTCAGCCCGTCAGGCCGCCGCTTCCTGGCGCGGCGGCAGTGCCACCTGGTTGTCCACGCTGAACTGGTAATCCTTGAACACGTGTTCGGCGGACAGGATCTGGTAGGTGCCGTCGGACAGCTTGTGCGTCGTGTCCTTCAGGCGGTACGTCGTCGCGCCGCACGTCCAGCAATTGAAGTTGCGCATGTGGGTGCACAGGCAGGTCTTGTCGAACACCTGCACGTTCTTCTGCCCCGGATTGGCCTGCACTTCGCGGTTGTACGAATTGATGTAGGCGCAATTGCCCGTTGCGTCCAGCAGGTAGCCATACGATTCGCAGCCGGGGCGGATGCCCGAGCCGATCGCCGGCGTCTGCTTGAGCATGCGCATCGGATAGCCCGTCGGCGAGACGCCGTTGACGATGATGTCGTCCTCGCTGGCGCGGAAGTATTCCTGCTTGACCGTGTCCGGCAGGCCGCATTCGCGGGTGACCGTGAAGCGCGTCGCGACCTGCACGCCGCCCGCGCCTTTTTCCAGGAACGACACGGCGTCGCTGCCGGTGAAGATGCCGCCGGCCGCGATCAGGGGAATGTCGAGCTGCTCGGCCTTCAGGTAGGCATGGATCTCGTCCATGATCGTGTGCAGGTCGTAGTCCTTCCAGTCTTCCATGCCGAAGCCGAGGTGGCCGCCGGCCAGCGGGCCTTCGACGATGATGTAGTCCGGGTTGCGGTTCAGGCGCGAGACCTTGCGGAGGAACAGTTGCAGCGCGCGGACGGACGAGACGATGATGCCCAGCTTGGCGTCGCGGAAGCGCGGATGGTCCTTGATGAGTTCGAACGAGCCCAGGTGCAGGCCGGCCGACATCGTGATGCCGTCGATGCCTGCGTCGAGCGCCGCCGACAGACGCGTGCGCAGCGTTTCCTTCGGCGCATTCATCGTCAGCTTTTCCATGCAGTTCACGAAGATCAGGCCATCGCCTTTCTTCGCCGCCATCGTCGCGCCCACGTGCAGGCGGGTCGCTTCGGCCAGCCGTTCGAGGTCGAACTGGACGACCGACTTGTCCATATTGTTGATGTTGAACTTGTAGAGCTTGGTCTTTTCCTTGACGAAGCTGGTGTCGAACTTGCGGTCCGACACGTCCGGCACCATCGCATCGGAAATGTGGCCGATACCGCCCAGCCGCGCAGCTTCCAGCGCCAATTCCGACGTGGAAATGTCCACGCCCATTCCGCCGATCATGATGGGCACGTATTCCTTGCTGCCCAAACGCAGGCGGAAATCATCAACACGTTTCATTGCTATCCTTAAACTACCGGGGGCCTCGACCCTGGACGATCTTGTTATCTTTGTTTATATGGCAACGCCGCGGACGGCGTGTTCGCGCACCCCGCATTCTACCCCACGCGGGGTCGCCCGAGAGCACCATTTGCCGCACGGTCGTGCGGCCCCGCGGAGGCGGCGGTCAGTCGCGGAAGTTGTTGAATTCCAGCGGCAGGTCCTTGACGTCCTTGCGCAGCAGGGCGATGGCTTCCTGCAGCGTGTCGCGGTCCTTGCCCGTCACGCGCACGGTCTCGCCCTGGATCGACGCCTGCACCTTCATCTTGCTTTCCTTGATGAGCTTGGTGATCTTCTTCGCGTCTTCCGTCTCGATGCCGTTGCGCACCTTGAGCACCTGCTTGACCTTGTCGCCGCCGATCTTCTCGATCTTGCCTTCGTCGAGGAAGCGCACGTCGACCTTACGCTTCGTCATCTTATTCAACAGCACGTCGCGCACCTGGCCGAGCTGGAAGTCGGAATCGCCGAACACGGTGATCTCGCGCTCCTTCTGCTCGACCTTGGCCGAGCTGCCCTTGAAGTCGAAGCGGGTGCCGATTTCCTTGTTGGATTGCTCGATGGCGTTCTTGACTTCGACCATGTCTGCTTCGCAGACCACATCAAACGATGGCATTGTGTTTTTTCCTTTGTCTTGCACAGTGATGAATGGCGTTATTGTAACCAACAACGCGCGCGCCACTATAATGCGCCAAACACTTCCTGCCTCAGCCATGCCAGCCGACCTGCCTTTATCGTTCGACGTCCCCCTCGACGCCTTCAACACCTTCCGCATTCCCGCGCGGGCCAGGCGCTACCTGCGCGTGACGGATCCGGCCCAGCTGGCGCTCGTCGCGGCCGACCCCGCGCTGGCCGCCCTGCCGCGCCTCGTGCTCGGCGGCGGCAGCAACCTGCTGATCGCGCACGACGAGGTCGACGCCCTCGTGCTGCACATGGCGCTGGCCGGCAAGGAGATCGTCGGGGAGACGGCGGACGCCGTCCTCGTGCGCGCCAGCGCCGGCGAAAACTGGCATGGCTTCGTGGAATGGACGCTGGAGCAGGGTCTCGGCGGCCTGGAGAACATGGCGCTGATCCCGGGGACGGTCGGCGCCTCGCCGATCCAGAACATCGGCGCGTACGGGGCCGAAGTCAAGGACAGTTTCCACGCCGTCACCGTGTTCGATTTCGCCGCCGGCACGACGCGGACGATGGACGCGGCCGCCTGCCGCTTCGGCTACCGCGACAGCGTGTTCAAGCATGCGGAAGGCAGCGCGCTCGTCGTGCTGGACGTGACCTTCGCGCTCCCGCGCGCGTGGACGCCCAACGTGCGCTACGCGGAACTGGCGCAGGCGGTGCAGGGCGTCGACGCGCCGACGCCGCGCCAGGTGGCCGACGCCGTCATCGCGATCCGCCGGCGCAAGCTGCCCGATCCGGCCGAGATCGGCAACGCCGGCAGTTTCTTCAAGAACCCGGTCGTCGCGCGCGACCATTGCGCGCGCCTGCTGGCCACGTGGCCGGACCTCGTGCACCACGCCCAGCCGGACGGCAGCGAAAAACTGGCGGCCGGCTGGCTGATCGACCGCTGCGGCTGGAAGGGCAGGAACCTCGGCCGCGCGGGCGTCTATCCGAAACAGGCGCTCGTGCTCGTCAACAACGGCGGCGCGACCGGGGCCGAGCTCATGGCGCTCGCACGCGCCATCCAGGACGACGTCGAGGCCCGCTTCGGCGTGCGGCTGGAGCCGGAGCCCGTGCTGGTCTGAAGCGCCCGGGGCCCGCCTCCGGCGCCTATCTGGCCCCGATCGCCCGGTTGATGGCGGCAACGATCTGCTTCAGGCTCGATTCGTCGTAACCACGAAACACCTCGACGATCTTGCCGTCCCGGCCGATGATCGCCATGTGCGGGATGCCGTTCACGCCGAACGCCTGCCGCGCCTTGCCTTCGGGGTCGTAGGACATGCCGATCTCCAGCGTGCGCATGGCGCGCGCGAGCTCGCGGAAGGTATCCTCGTTCTCCGTGTTGACGGCCACGACCTGGAGCCGGCCCTTGGCTGCCTTCTGGATGTTGTACAGGATCGGCAATTCCTTGAGGCAGTAAGGGCACCAGCTGGCCCAGAACGAAACGACGACGGCCTTGCCCTCGTAATCCTTCAGGTGCACCGGCGCACCCTTGAGCGTTATGCCGAGGTCGTCGGGCGCCACGTCGCCGGCGGCGGGCATCGCGGCCGTCGCGAGTGCCGATACGGAGAACAGCAGGGCGGCGCAGGCGCGCGCAAGAAGGGAGAGAGGGCGCATTTGTTTTTCTTTGTGATCAGGAAACTTGAGTGTAATGCGCGGATGGGCCGGCGGTCCACGGCGTTGTCGAGGTCCGCAACGAAAAAAAGCCGCCGGCCCTCGCGGGCCGGCGGCTTTGTCGGGCCAATGCCGTGTTACTGGCCGCGCTTCTTGCGCGCGTTCGCCGCGATGCGCATGCGCAGCGCGTTCAGCTTGATGAAGCCGCCCGCATCCGCCTGGTTGTAGGCGCCGCCGTCTTCGTCGAAGGTGGCGATGGTCTGGTCGAACAGCGAATCGGTCTTCGAATCGCGCGCGACGACGATCACGTTGCCCTTGTACAGCTTGACGCGCACCCAGCCGTTCACGCTCTTCTGCGTGTGGTCGATCAGCGTCTGCAGCGCGACGCGTTCCGGTGCCCACCAGTAGCCGTTATAGATCAGCGATGCGTAGCGTGGCATCAGGTCGTCCTTCAGGTGCGCCACTTCGCGGTCCAGCGTGATCGATTCGATGGCGCGGTGCGCGCGCAGCATGATCGTGCCGCCCGGGGTTTCGTAGCAGCCGCGCGACTTCATGCCGACGTAGCGGTTTTCCACCAGGTCCAGGCGGCCGATGCCGTGCTTGCCGCCGAGGCGGTTCAGCTCGGTCAGCACGGCGGCCGGGGTCATCGGCTTGCCGTTCAGGGCGACGATGTCGCCGTGCTCGAACTCGATGTCCAGGTACTCGGCCTGGTCCGGCGCCGCTTCCGGCGACACGGTCCAGCGCCACATCGATTCCTCGGCTTCCGCACTCGGATTTTCCAGGTGGCGGCCTTCGAACGAGATGTGCAGCAGGTTGGCGTCCATCGAGTACGGCGCACCGCCGTTCTTGTGCTTCATGTCGATGTCGATGCCGGCGTCTTCCGCGTACTTCAGCAGTTTTTCGCGCGACAGCAGGTCCCACTCGCGCCACGGGGCGATGATCTTGACGTCCGGTTTCAGCGCATAGGCGCCCAGCTCGAAGCGGACCTGGTCGTTGCCCTTGCCGGTCGCGCCGTGCGACACGGCGTCGGCGCCGGTTTCGTTCGCGATTTCAATGAGGCGCTTGGCGATCAGCGGACGCGCGATCGACGTGCCCAGCAGGTATTCGCCTTCGTACACGGTGTTGGCGCGGAACATCGGGAACACGAAGTCGCGCACGAATTCTTCGCGCACGTCGTCGATGTAGATGTTTTCCGGCTTGATGCCGAACTTCAGCGCCTTGGCGCGCGCCGGTTCCAGCTCTTCACCCTGGCCCAGGTCGGCGGTGAAGGTGACGATTTCGCATTGGTAGTTATCCTGCAGCCATTTGAGGATGACGGAGGTATCGAGGCCGCCCGAGTAGGCGAGGACTACTTTTTTAATGTCGCTCATGGAAGTTCCAGTGGTGTCAGATGTGGAGGGGGATGATGGTCAGCCGGCCCTCAGCGGGCCGACGATCAGGCTCAAGGGTGGTGTCAGTGTTTGTCTTCGATGCGGCCCAGCAGCAGGTATTCGATCAGCGCCTTCTGCACGTGCAAGCGGTTCTCGGCCTCGTCCCAGACGACGGACTGCGGACCGTCGATGACGCCGGCCGCCACTTCCTCGCCGCGGTGCGCGGGCAGGCAGTGCATGAACAGGGCGTCGCCGCTGGCGCGCGCCATCTTCGCTTCGTCGACGATGAAGCCGTCGAACGCTTTCAGGCGCTCGGCGTTTTCCTTTTCGTAGCCCATGCTCGTCCACACGTCCGTGTTCACGAGGTGCGCGCCGGCGCAGGCGTCGGATGGGTTCTCGAAGAAGGTGTAGTTGTTCGTGGCGACCAGTGCCGGATCGATGTCGTAGCCCTTCGGCGTCGACACGTTCAGGTGGAAGCCGAATACCTCGGCCGCCTGCAGCCAGGAATACAGCATGTTGTTGGCGTCGCCGATCCAGGCCACGGTCTTGCCGACGATGGAGCCGCGGTGTTCGTAGTACGTGAAGATGTCGGCCAGCACCTGGCAAGGATGGTGTTCGTTGGTCAGGCCGTTGATCACCGGCACGCGCGAGTGCGCAGCGAAGCGCTCGATGATGTCCTGGCCGAACGTGCGCACCATGATGATGTCGCACATGCGCGACATGACCTGGCCGGCGTCCTCGACGGGCTCGCCGCGTCCCAGCTGGCTGTCGCGCGTGTTCAAGTAGATGGCGGCGCCGCCCAGCTGGTGCATGCCGGCCTCGAACGACAGGCGCGTGCGCGTGGAATTCTTTTCGAACACCATGACCAGCGTGCGGTCGACGAGCGGGTGGTAGATCTCGTAGTTCTTGAACTTGCGCTTGATGACGGTCGCGCGCTCGATCAGGTACTCGAATTCGTCGCGGGTGAAGTCGGAGAACTGCAGGAAGTGCTTGATGTTGGTGGGAGTCGTGCCAGCCATTTTTGTGCCTGAGATACGATAATCTCTTGGATTATAAGCGTTTTTGCTTGCTTTCCGGGAAATTGCATTCGGCGCCAAGCGGAAAAGTTGTCAGTACAACGTCTGCGCCGACTCGTGCAACAGCTGCGCGTACAGCTCGTGGCGCAGCTTCGCGATCTTGCCGTCCGCGACGGCTTGCAGCACCGCGCACTGCGGTTCGGCCAGGTGGCGGCAGTTGTAGTATTTGCAGCCGCCGAGGTAGGGCTTGAACTCGACGAACGCGCGTTCCAGCATGCCTTCCGTCAGGTGGTACAGGCCGAACTCCTGGAAGCCTGGCGAGTCGATCAGCGTGCCGCCGGCCGGCAACTTGTACAGGCGCGTGAAGGTCGTCGTGTGCTTGCCGGTGTCCAGCGCTTCCGAGATTTCGCGTACGGCGATGTCGGCGTCCGGCACCAGCAGGTTCACGATCGACGACTTGCCCATGCCCGACTGCCCGATCAGGATCGACGACTGGCCCTGCAGCAGCGGTGTGAGCGTCGCGACGGTGTCTTCGGGATGCGTCTTGGCCGACACCTCGTGCAGCGGATAGCCGAGGTTCGTGTACAGGCTCGCGCGTTCGCGCGCGCGGGCGAGGTTCGGCTCGAGGTCGACCTTGTTCAGGATGAGGTGGGCGTCCACGCCCGCCGCCTCGCAGGCGACGAGGGCGCGCGAGATGAGGTCGTCGGCAAAGCCGGGCTCCGTCGCGATGACGATGAACAGCCGGGTGATGTTCGCCGCCAGCAGCTTGGATTTGTACTGGTCGGAGCGGTACAGCAAGGTGGTGCGCTCGGCGATCTTTTCGATGACGGCCTGGTCGGCCGACGTGCGCTTCAGGTGCACGATGTCGCCCACCGCGATGTTGGTCTTCTTGCCGCGCGTGACGCACTGGAGGAATTCGCCGTCGACGTCCGCCAGATAATGCCGGCCGTGGGCGGCGACGATCGTGCCCGTCAACTCATTTGCCTTGTTCGGTTTGGTCATGCGCCGGCCCGTTCCGCGTACAGTGCGTCGGCCCTGGCCGCGCAGATGAAATCGTTGTCGGACAGGCGGTTGCCGGCCGAATGCGTCGTCCACGCCGCGGTGCAGCGGCGGTAGCCGACGGTCAGAATCGGGTGATGGTCTTCGCGGTGGATCATGAAGGCGAGGGCGTTCACGAATTCCATCGTCTCGTGAAAGTCGCGGAACACGAATTCGCGCGCGAGGCACGTGCCGCTTACGTTCGACTCTACGCGCCAGTCCGGCACCTCAAGCAGCAAGGACCGGATCGTCGCATCGTCCAGGGCGGCGGCATCGTGCACGCAGTGGCGGTCAGCGAGCTTCATGCGGCCCCCGCCAGGCGCAGTTGGCGGATGCGCACGGAGGCCGGCGGATGCGAATCGTAGAACGCGGAGTGGATCGGGTCCGGCGTCAGCGTGGACGCATTGTCCTCGTACATCTTGACGAGGGCGGAGACGAGGTCGCGCGCATCGCTGTGGCTCGCGGCGAAGGCGTCCGCTTCGAACTCGTGCTTGCGCGACGTGATCGACGTGAGCGGCGAGAACGGGAAGGTGAACACCGGGAGCACGAGCGCGAACAGCAGCAGCGCCATCGCGTCGTTCGACTGGCCCAGCAGCGGCATCACGCCCAGGCCCGTGTAGAACCACACCTGCGTCTTCAGCCAGCCCAGCAGGGCGAGGAAGGCGAGCGACAGCGCGAACAGCACGGCGATGCGCTTGACGATGTGCTTGAGCTTGAAGTGGCCCAGTTCGTGCGCCAGCACGGCTTCGATCTCGGCCGGGGCCAGGCGCGCCAGCAGCGTGTCGAAGAAGACGATGCGTTTATTCGCGCCGAAGCCGGAAAAATAGGCGTTGCCGTGGGCGGAGCGCTTGCTGCCGTCCATCACGAACAGGCCCTTCGCGGCGAAGCCGACGCGCGTCATCAGGCCCTCGATGCGGTCCTTCAGCTTGTCGTCCGTGAGCGGCGTGAACTTGTTGAACAGCGGCGCGATGACGGTCGGGTACAGCACCATCATCAACAGCTGGAAGCCGCTCCACACGAGCCAGGCGTACAGCCACCACAGCGCGCCCGTCCTGTCCATCAGGGTCAGGACGACCCACAGCAGCGGCAGGCCGATGGCGGCGCCGACCAGCGCGCCCTTGACGGCGTCGGCGATCCACAGCCCGAGCGTCATCTTGTTGAAGCCGAAGCGCTCCTCCAGCACGAACTGGCGGTAGTACGAGAACGGCAGGTCGAGCGCACCGGAGACCACGGCGAACGCGACGATCAAGAGGATCTGGTACACCATGCCGGGACCGGCCACATGCAGCAGCGCCGTCGACAGGGCCTGCAGCCCGCCCAGCAACGTAAAACCGGTCAGCACGAGCGTGTTCCACAGGGCGGAGGCGAGACCGAAGCGGGTCTTGGCGATCGTGTAGTCGGCCGCTTTCTGGTGCGCGGAGAGGGGAATCCTTTCGGCGAATTCGGCCGGCACCTGGCTGCGGTGCCGCAGCACGTGACGGATGTGCCGGCGGGCCAGCCAATAACGCAGGCCGAGGGTCAGCAGGAGAAAGACGACGAACAAAACCGAAAACGCGGATGAAAGCATGCGGTGCCTGTGAGAAAATCCTATTTTTCGGGGCCAGAGCACGAATTTTGATCAGCGGGGTCGGAGCACGGTTTTCACGGTTGTGCTCTGACCTCGCCAAATTAAACTCTGACCCCGCTGATTAAAAGCTTTTAAGCGAAGAGAGAATTATGTCACAAGCCACCCCTACCGAAGTATCCACCCCACGCCCGAACGAATTCAACCTGGTCTGGATCGACATGGAAATGACCGGCCTCGATCCCGACAACGACCGCATCATCGAAGTGGCCGCCGTCGTCACGGACGCCAACCTGAACGTGCTGGCCGAAGGTCCCGTGATCGCCGTGCACCAGAGCGACGCGACGCTGGACAAGATGGACAACTGGAACAAGGGCACGCACGGCCGCTCGGGCCTGATCGACCGCGTCAAGGCGTCGACGATCACCGAAGCCCAGGCCGAGGAGCAATTGATCGCCTTCTTGAGGCAGTGGGTGCCGGCGAACAAGTCGCCGATGTGCGGCAATTCGATCTGCCAGGACCGCCGTTTCATGGCGCGCGGCATGCCGAAGCTGGAAGCCTTCTTCCACTACCGCAACCTGGACGTCTCGACGCTCAAGGAATTGTGCCGCCGTTGGAAGCCGGAACTGGCCTCGGGCTTCAAGAAGGCGCAGAAGCACACGGCGCTGGCCGACATCATCGAGTCCATCGAGGAACTGCGCTACTACCGCGAGCATTTCATCAAGCTGTGATGCGCAAACTGTAAAGCGGCTTGGTGGGCTCGGACACGAAGTTGCAATCGTGCATGGGCCCCGCCGCAAGGTATGCGAGAATTGTCCATGGCTGACATTCTGCGTACCACCGCCGGCCTCGGCGGAGAGAGCGAAGTCCGGCGTCTCCTGCGGGAGCACGACTGGACCACGTCGCCGCTCGGCCCGCCGGAAGGCTGGCCGCCCGAACTGGCCACCGCCGTGTCGATGGCCGTCAGCTCCGCGTTCCCGATGTTCGTCGCCTGGGGACCCGACCTGCGCTTCCTGTACAACGACGCCTACGTCCCCATCCTCGGCGACAAGCACCCGGCCGCGTTCGACGCGCCGTTCCAGCAGGCGTGGTCCGAGATCTGGCCCGACCTCGTGCCGATCGTCGACCGCGCGCTGTCCAACAAATCCGCGTATTTCGAAGACCTGCCGCTCACGATGGAGCGCAAGGGCTTTCGCGAGCAGACCTGGTTCACGTTTTCGTACTCGCCGCTGCACGACGGCAACGGCCGCGTGGCCGGCCTGTATTGCACCGTCATCGAGACGACCGGCCGCGTGCAGGCCGAGCGCCGCGCCGCGTTCGAACTGGCGGTGGCGGACGCGCTGCGCCCGCTGGCCAGTGCCGACGACGCCATCCGCACGGGCTGCACCCTGCTGGGCCTGGAGCTGGGCATGGCGCGCGTGCTGTACGGCGAGGTCGACGACAACCTGGGCACCCTGTCCGTGGCGCGCGACTGGCACCGTCCCGGCCTCGCGGCCGTGGCCGGCCACACGTTCGCCATCGACGCGTTCGGCCCGGAACTCGGGCGTGCCGGACGCACCGGCGAGACCGTGCTGCTGACCGACGTCCGCACCGACCCGCGCGCGGCCACGCGCCAGGGCACGTATCTCGCGCTGGACATCCACGCCTGCCTGGCCGTGCCGCTGCGCCGGGACGGGCGCCTGCAGGCCTTCCTCGTGCTCGGCCTGGACCGGCCGCATGCCTGGACCGACGCCGAGGTCGCGCTGGCGCGCGGCACGGCCGAGCGCATCCGGGCGGCCGTCGACCTGGCGCGCGCGCAGACGACGCTGCGCGAAGAGCGCGACCGCAGCCGCACGATCCTCGACACCATCGCGGAAGGCTTCCTGCTGCTCGACCGCAGCTGGACCGTCCTGCAGATGAATCCGGCCGGCCTGCGCATCGCCCGCATGGACGCCGGCGACATCATCGGGCGCAACCATTGGGACGTCTGGCCGGAAGCGATCGACAGCGAGGCCGGGCGCATGTACCGCCGCGTGATGCGCGACCGCGTGGCCGGCACGGCGGAGTACCGCCAGCGCACGGCGGACGGCGTCGAGATCTGGTGCGAGGTGCGCGCCTATCCGACGGCCGACGGCGGGCTCGTCTCGTTCTTCCGCGACGTCACCGAGCGCAAGGCGGCCGAGGACAAGCTGCGCGCGGCCGACAGCCGCAAGGACGAGTTCCTCGCGATGCTGGCGCACGAACTGCGCAATCCGCTGGCGCCGATCAGCGCCGCCGCCGACCTGCTGCGCATCGGCCGGCTGGACGAGAACCGGGTGCGCCAGAGCAGCGCCATCATCGGCCGCCAGGTGCGCCACATGACGAGCCTCGTGGACGACCTGCTCGACGTCTCGCGCGTCACGCGCGGGCTCGTGACGCTGGCGCGCGCGCCGGTTGCCGCCCGCACCATCGTCGACGAGGCAATCGAGCAGGTGCGTCCCATGTTCGAGACGCGCCGCCAGCACCTCGCCGTCGACATCGCCGAGCCGGATGCCATGGTGCTGGGCGACAAGGCGCGCCTCGTGCAGGTGCTGGCCAACCTGCTCAACAACGCGGCCAAGTACACGCCGGAAGGCCGGCGCATCAAGGTGGCGGCGGTCGTCGCCCGCGCCCGCGGCCGGCTGCTGCTGACGGTGCGCGACGAGGGCATCGGCATGGAGCCGGAACTGACGGGGCATGTGTTCGACCTGTTCACGCAGGCGCAGCGTTCGGTCGATCGCGCCCAGGGCGGCCTGGGCCTCGGCCTGGCCCTCGTCAAGAATCTCGTCGAGCTGCACGGCGGCACCGTCGCGTGCACGAGTGCCGGCCTGGGGCAGGGCAGTACCTTCGAGGTGGCGCTGCCGTTGATGGAATCCGCGCCGCGCGCCGCGCCGGCCGCCGCCGTGTCCGGTGCGCCCGGTGCGCAAGCGGGGACGGGAGACGCGCGGCGTCCGCTGCGCCTGCTCGTCGTCGACGACAACGTCGACGCCGCGGCCACGCTGGGCATGCTGCTGGAAGCGTGCGGCTACCTGGTCGACGTCGAACACGAGTCGCACCGCGCGCTCGAGCGGGCGCGCCAGCAGCGGCCGGATGTGGCGCTGCTCGACATCGGCCTGCCGGACATGGACGGCAACGAACTCGCGCGCCGCCTGCGCGCCGACGCCCAGACGGGCGCCATCGTGCTGGTGGCCGTCACGGGCTACGGCCAGGAACAGGACCGCCGCGCGGCGTTCGAGGCCGGCTTCGACCATCACCTCGTGAAGCCCGTCGACATGGACGAGCTGGCGGCGCTGCTGGCGGGGATCGAGGCGGAGCAAGCGTAGCCGCCGGCTCCGCGCAGGTCGCCGTCGCCCCGCGCCTTGGCCGTCGCCCCCGCGCAGGCGGGGGCCCAAGTTCGTGGCGACGCGCACAATCTTGGGTTCCCGCCTCCGCGGGAACGACGATCGGTTTTTTAACGCATCCGGGTGTTAACGCATCTGGGTATAGTTGACGGGAATCCAGCGATACCCCTTACCCTGCGTGGCCAGGTGCCCGAGCCCCGGGAACTGCAGGTGCGCCCCGCCGATCAGCCAGCCATTCTTCGCGGCCTCGTCGAACACTTTCTTGCGCGACGCATAGGCCGCCTTCTCGTCGCTGTCGAACGCGATGGTCACCTGCGGGTTATCGAACTGGACGGCCGCCAGGTGGATCAGGTCGCCGATCAGCACGAGCTTCTGGCCGTGGCTTTCCACCGCGTAGGCCGTGTGGCCCGGGGTGTGGCCGTGCTCTGCCATGGCGGACACGCCCGGGACCAGTTCGCCGTCCGCCTCGATGGCCTTGAACTTGCCGGCCTTGATGTACGGGTTGATCGACGCCATCGCGCCCTTGAAGAAGTCTTTCTTGTCGGCCGGGGCCTTGTTCATGTTGGCTTCGCTCAGCCAGTAGTCGGCGTCGGGCTTGCCTGCGCGCACGGTCGCGTTCGGGAACACGCGCTGGCCGTTGCTGACGAGGCCGCCGACGTGGTCGCCGTGCATGTGGGTGATGTAGATCTCGTCGATCTGCTCCGGCTTGTAGCCGGCCGCCTTGAGGTTGTTGACGAACTTGCCGACGGTCGGGCCGAACAGGGTGCCGGCGCCCGTGTCGACGAGCACCAGCTTGCTGCCGGTGTTGATCAGGAAGGCGTTGTCGGAGGTTTCGACCGGCAACTTGAGGAAGTTCTTCGCCAGCACGGCGCGCGTCACCTCGGGCTTCTCGCGCATGTACTGGTCCATCGGCAGGTCGAAGGTGCCGTCGCTGATCGGGGTGATTTCGATGTCGCCCACCATCACGCGGTAGAAACCGGGGGCCGGGGTCTTGACCATCGGTGCGGCGGCCTGGGCGGTAAAGGCGGCCGCGGCGAGGGCGGCGGCGAGCAGGGTGTGCTTGAGCGGCTTGATCATGTTCTTATCCTCGATAAACGCGCGAACGCGGGTTGCTTATCGTACATGATTGTTCAGTAACTCGCTCGGCCCTGCCTGCCCTCCGCGCTCCCGGTTTGCCTTTGCTCAGTCCGCTGTTTCGTTCTGCGCGCCGCCGCGGCGCGTCAGCGGCAGCGTGCGCAGGACGCTGCGGTTGTGCTCTTCCTCGTGCAGCGTGGCCGTCGCCTTGATCAGGTCGCTGCGGCTGACGACGCCCAGCAGTTGCGCGTGGCTGGCCTGCGCCACGACCGGCAGGCGCTCGATGCCGTGCACGGCGAGGCGGGTGGCGACGGCGCGGCACGTCTCGCCGGGCAGCGCGACGAGCGGCGGATTGACGCCGAACAGGTCGCCGACGAGCATCGACGGCGCGTGGTCGTTCAGCGTGTCGCGTTCGACCATGCCGACGACGAGGCCGCCGCGGGTGACCGGATAACCGCGGTGCTTCTGGGCCGCGCCGAAATGCGTGGCCAGCACGTCGCCGATGGTGGCGTTGGCGTCGATGTGGTGGACTTCCGTGCTCATTACCTCGGCCACGCTGTGGCGTTCGAGCGGGTCGATGCCGTATTCGCGGTAGATGTGGTGGCCGCGGCGGGCGATCTTTTCGGTCAGGATCGAGCGGCCCATCGTCAGCACCGTGAAGCCGTAGGCGACGGCGGACGCGGCCAGCAGCGGCAGCACGGCGTTGGCGTCGTGCGTGAGTTCGAACGCGAACACGACGGCCATCACGGGCGCGCGCATCATGCCGCCCAGGGTCGCGGCCATGAACACGAGCGGCCACAGCGCGGGATCGGCGCCCGGCAGGTAGGGGCCGAGCACGGCGCCGAGGCCGGCGCCCAGCATCAGCAGCGGGGCCAGCACGCCGCCGGACGTGCCGGAGCCGAGCGCGATCAGCCAGATGACGAGTTTCACGGCCAGCAGGCCGACGATGACGCTCGCTGCCAGGTGATTGTGCAGCAGGTCGCCGATGACGTCATAGCCGACGCCCAGCGCGCGCGGCTGGAAGTAGCCGCCGATGCCGACGACGAGGCCGCCCAGCGCCGGCCACCACATCCAGTGGATCGGGAGGCGGTGGAAGCCGTCCTCGACGCGGTACAGCGCCGTCGACATCAGCCAGGCCAGCGCGCCGCACGCGAGGCCGGCCACCAGGCAGGAGCCGAGGGCGACGGGACTCACGGCCGCGGTCTGCAGCGGGAACAGCGCGCCGGCGCCGATCACGAGCGGACGCAGGAAGCCGGCCACGGCGCACGCCGTCGCCACCGGCAGCAGGCTGCGCGGACGCAGTTCGAACAGCAGCAGTTCGACGGCCATCAGCACGGCCGCCACCGGCGTGCCGAACACGGCCGTCATGCCGGCCACGGCGCCCGCCACGAGCAGCGACTTGCGCTCGCCGCCCGTCAGGTGGAAGTGCTGGGCGATCAGCGAGCCGATCGCGCCGCCCGTCATGATGATCGGGCCCTCGGCGCCGAACGGGCCGCCGCTGCCGATCGCGATGCCGGACGACAGCGGCTTCAGCACGGCGACCTTGGGCGACATGGCGCTGCGCTTGAACAGGATCGCCTCGATCGCTTCGGGAATGCCGTGGCCGCGGATCGCCTCGCTGCCGTAGCGGGCGATCAGGCCGATGATGAGGCCGCCGATCACGGGAACGGCGATCACCCACAGGCCCAGCGTATTGTTGGCCGGCGACATGTCGTCAAACGAGAACTTACCGTAGAAGAACAGGTCGGTGAAAAAGCGGATCAGTCCCAGCAGGACGTGCGCCGCGCCCGTGCTGAGTGCGCCGATGAGGGCGGCGAGGACGGTCATGCGCAACAGGTTGGCATCGCCTGAAAAATCGCGCCGCGGGGGGGAAGGATGCGTGGCAGGTTTCATATTGTTATACAAGATTAGGAACGGTAAAGACGCCTTGCAGGGCGCGCAGTTCGGCGCGGTGGACGGCGGCGAGCTGCGTCAACAGTGCTTCGCCTTTCGGCAACAGGTGCACTTCGACGCGGCGCCGGTCCGCGGCGTTCGTGCGGCGTTCGACGAGCGCGCCCGCTTCACAGCGCGTCACCAGGGCGACCACGCCGTGCTGCTTGGCCTGCAGGCGCTCGGCCAGCTCGCCGACGGTGGCCCATTCGCGTCCTGAAAACCCCTTGATGTGCAGGAGGAGCAGGTATTGCAGCGGCGTGATGCCGGCCGCCTGCACGGCATTTTCGGAGAAGCGCTCGTAGCGCCGCATCTGGTGGCGGAATTCCGACAATGCGGCGAAATCCGTCTTGGACAGCGGGGGTAACTCGTCTTTCACAGGGGATATGCGATTGGGGCGTTGGCTTTGGGAATCAAATAATATATCATAACGTGATACTTTTTGGCAGCGCCGTGCGCTGCGTTTTTTTTGTAAACGACGGGAATGATGCTGGATAAGAGTCTGGAATGGATGCGGTCGTTCGTACCGCAACCGAATACGGTGCCGCGCGGCGAACGCATGCGCGCGGTGGCAGGGGCCCTCGTGGGGCTGTTCGTGACGGCGATCCTCAGCGACATGCTGACGGCGCACTCCGGCATCGGGCCGCTGGCCCTGGTCGCGCCGATGGGGGCGTCGGCCGTGCTGTTGTTTTGCGTGCCGGCCAGTCCGCTGGCCCAGCCGTGGTCGGTGATCGGGGGGAATACGATTTCGGCGCTGGTCGGCATCATCTGCGCCAGGGCCGTCGCCAATCCGGCGCTGGCGGCGCCGCTGGCCGGCGCCTGCGCGATCTTCGTGATGTTCGTGCTGCGCTGCCTGCACCCGCCCAGCGGCGCCGTGGCGCTGACGGCCGTCCTCGGCGGACCGGCCATCCACGCCGCCGGCTTCCAGTTCGCGTTCCTGCCCGTGTGCCTGAACTCGACCTTGATCGTGCTGGCCGCGCTCGTGTTCAACAACCTGACCGGACGGCGCTATCCGCACAACCAGAAGTCCATGCTGCGCACCGCGCAACAGGCGGCGCACGCGACGCGCGACCAGGCACCGATGGCGCGCCTGGGCTTCACGGCCGAAGACCTCGACGCCGTGCTGGCGCGCTACGGCCAGGTGCTGGACGTCAGCCGCGACGACCTGGAAGAGATCCTGCTGCAAACGGAACAACGCGCCTACGCGCGCCGCTTCGGCACCGTGAATTGCGGCGCGATCATGTCGAAGGACGTCGTGACGGCCACGCCCAACATGCCGCTCGACGAAGCCTGGCGCCTGCTGCGCCATCACAACCTGCACGCGCTGCCGGTGCTGGACGAAGCGCGCCGCGTGGCCGGCATCATCGGCCAGAGCGATTTCCTGCATCACGCCGGCCTGGACGATTACCAGACCCTGGGCGAGCGCCTGCGCGGCCTGTTCGCCCACGTGCTGGGCGTGCGGCCGGAGCGGGCCGCGACGGTGGGTGAATTGATGTCGACGAAGGTCGCCGTGGTCGAGGCGGCCGAACCGATTGCCACGCTCGTGCCGCTGATGAGCAACGTGGGCTTCCACCACATCCCCGTGGTGGACGAGCGCGCCGTGTTCCTGGGCGTGATCAGCCAGTCGGACCTGCTGGCCGCGCTGTTCGAAAGCCGCCTGGCCGAAGCGGCCTGACAGCCGAACCGGGGTCAGAGCCCGATTTTGGGAAATTGCACGGCCAAGCGAAATACCCGGCGGGATTTCAGGAGTTGTTCATAAGCCATTAACCCAAACCGGGCTCTGACCCCGAATTGTCGAGTTGTTGGAGTATGCAACTGGGCCATTGCCAAAATCAGGGCTCTGCCCCCGGTTTCAGGCCTCGTTGGCGCCGCAGCACTTCTTGTATTTCTTGCCGCTGCCGCAAGGGCAGTCGTCGTTGCGGCCGACCTTGGGCTCGTCGCGGCGCACCGTGTCGACGGCGGCCTTGCGGCGCGGCAGCCAGAAGCGGTGGATGCCCGGCAGGTTGGCCTCGATGTCCAGCGCCAGCTTGTGCGCCTTCTTCGGGTCCTCGACTTCCGCCAGCTCGCTTTCCTCGATCTCGTCCGCGCCCAGCAGGTAGATCGGGCGCATCAGTGGGGCCGCTTCCGAATCCCAGATCTCGTTCCACGAGCCAGGCCGCAGTTCCATGCCTTCCCAGAAACCCCAGCACCAGGCCTCGGCGTCGATCAGCGTCTCGCCGCCGATGTCGTGCTCGACGTACAGCGGCTCGAATTCCTTGGGCGCGACCTCGAACGTGACGAGCACTTCGTTCATGAAGCGCATGATCAGGTTGACGATGCGCTCTTCTTCCTTTGGATTCTTCCACTTGACGACGGCGTCTTCCTCGCCCCACACGCGCGGCAGCCATTCGGCCGGCATGATGGTTTCCGGGCCGATCGCGATGGCGGTCAGGTAGCCGTGCAGCGTGTCCATCGTCATCGCGTCGTCGGGACAGCGGTCGGACAGCAGGAAGTTGTCGAGATCGTCGAATTCTTTTTCGGAGAGGGGCTGGTCGAGTTGCATTGTTTCTGTTTCCTTGCGTTGAAGCCGCCAGTGTAACGCCTCCCGCACCCCGGCCGGCGAAAAAAAGCGCGTGCCGGCCGGCCGCCTTACAATGGCGGGATGGATAATCAGTCTGACAACCCCCGCAGTCATCCGTTTTCCCGGCTCGATCCGTTGATGGTGCTGGACGCCGTCGACAGCGTCGGCCTGCGCGGCGACGGCCGCCTGCTCGCGCTGAACAGCTACGAGAACCGCGTGTACCGCGTCGGCCGCGAAGAGGGCCCGCCCGTCGTCGTCAAGTTCTACCGGCCCGGCCGCTGGAGCGACGCCGCCATCCTCGAGGAACATGCGTTCGTGCAGGAACTGGCGGACCAGGAAGTGCCGGTCGTGCCGGCGGACGTCCTCGACGGGCGCACCCTGCACGAGCACGGCGGCTTCCGCTTTGCCGTCTTCCCCAGCCGCGGCGGCCGCGCGCCGGAATTGTTCGATCCGGCGACGCTGGAATGGATCGGCCGCTTCATCGGCCGCATCCACGCGCTCGGCGCGGCGCGGCCGTTCGCGGAGCGCCCGCGGCTGGACCTCGACACGTTCGGCCGCGAACCGCGCGCCTGGCTCATTGGCCACGGCTTCATTCCGCCCGAGCTGCTGACCGCGTACACGAGCGTCCTCGACCAGGCGCTGGACGGCGTCGCGCGCTGCTACGACCGGGCCGGCGCGCTCCCGCTGCTGCGCCTGCACGGCGACTGCCACGCGGGCAACGTGCTGTGGACGGACGACGGTCCGCACTTCGTCGACTTCGACGACAGCCGCATGGGACCCGCCGTGCAGGACCTGTGGATGCTGCTGTCGGGCGAGCGCCAGGAGATGGTGCACCAGCTGGCCGACGTGCTGGCCGGCTACGAGGATTTCTGCGAATTCGACCCGCGCCAGCTGTACCTCGTGGAAGCGCTGCGCACGCTGCGGCTGATCCATTATTCGGCATGGCTGGCGATGCGCTGGGACGATCCGGCCTTCCCGGCGGCCTTTCCCTGGTTTAATACCCAGCGCTACTGGCAAGACCGCATCCTCGAGCTGCGCGAGCAGGTGGCGCTGATGGACGAGCCGCCCTTGTGGCCCGTCTAAAGCCGGAATTGCGGACGTTTTACGATTCAGCTCGGCGTGACACGATACGCAGCCATGCCGCATAATCGAAGCGCGGGCTCGTCCGGGCCCGCATGCCATCCAGCGAGCCATTCATGACCGACCGCGCCCACCCGACCGATCCATCCGCCAAGCACGACGACGCCGATTTCACGATCGACCTGATGCCCGCCGCCCAGGATCACGCGGCGCCGCAGGTCGAGCCGCAGCGCGAGCACCTGGAGCAGCGCGCGATCAAGGAAGGCATCGCGCGCGTCGAGGCGGAGGCGAAGGCGGCGGTGGCGGCCGAGAACCGCGCCCATGCCGAGGCGCGGGCGCGCAGCCTGGCCGAGGAGCGGGCCGCCATCGACGCCGAAGCGGCCGCCGCCGCGCTCGCGAACGCGCAGGCGTCGGAAGAAGCGATCGAAGCGAACCGCGACCGCATCGAAACCCTGCGCGCCGCCGCCAAGGCCGCCGCCGAGCGCCTGGAAGCGGTCCGCCAGGAGACGGCCGGGCTGCGCGCCCGCGTCGAATCCGACACCCAGATCCGCCTCGCGTCCGAAGCGCGCGTGCGCGCCGAGGAAGACGCCCGCAAGCGCGCGGCGGAGCAGGCGCGCATCGACGCCGAGATCGCCGCCCGCGCCCAGCGCGACGCCGACGACCTGGCCATCCAGTCCGAGCAGGCGCGCCTGCAGGCGGCCGAGCGCGTGGCCGCCGTGCACGCGGCGCGCGAGGAGGTGCACCACAGCGCCAGCGCCGACGCCCGCGTGGCGATCCTCGCGCGCGAACGCGAACGGGCCGAGCGTGCCGCGCGCCAGACGGCTGAGAAGCTGGCGCAGGCGGAAAGCGAGGCGCTGGAACTGGCGCAGCAGCGCGAACGGGCGGACCAGGTCGCGCTGGCGTCCGCGTTCGCGCGCGCGTCCGCGGAAGCGCGCGCGCTCGAGGAAGCGCGGGCCCTCGCGCACATCGAGCAGGAACGCGAAGCCATTGCGCTGGCCCAGGTGGAATCGGAGCGCACGGCCGCGCAATCGCTGCGCATGCGCCTGCAGACGGAAAAGGAATTGCGCGACGCGGCCATCCACCGCGAGCGAATGGAGCAGATGTCGCTCGATGCCGCCGCCGCGCGGCGCGAAGCGGAAACCCGCATCCTGGCCGCGACGGAAGCCCGCATCGAGGCCGACCGCAAGCTGCGCGACGTGGCGATGGCGCGCGCGGCGGCGGAAGAGGCCGAAGCGGAACAGAGCCGCGCCCGCCTGGACGCGGAGCGCGAGGCGGCCGAACAGGCGGACCTGCGCGCGGAGGCCGACCGCATGGCGCAGGAAGCGGCGCAGCACGATGCCGAGGCCCAGCAGCGCGAGCGCCAACTGGCCGAGGAACGCGCGGCCCTGAGCGCGACCGCCGCCGCCGCGCGCGCCGCGCAGAACGCGGCACTCGAGGCCGAACTGGCCGCGCAGGCCGCACAGGCCGGACACGAGCAGGAAGCCGCGCGCCTGGCGGAGCAGCGCGCCGCGCAGGCGCAGGAGCTGGCGCAGGCCGAACAGGCGCGGGTGCTGGCCGAGCAGGATGCGCTGGCGCGCCAGCAGGCACGCATCGAGGCCGAGCGCGCCCTGGCCGCCGCCGCCGAGGCGCGCGCCGCCGCCGAACAGGATCAGGCCGCGCAACTGGCCGAACGGCTCGAAGCGCAGGAGCGCGAGCTCGCCGCGCTGCAGGCCGAAACGGCGGCGCGCCTCGCGGCCGCGGAGGAGCAGCATGTCGCGCGGCTGCAGGCCCAGCGCGACGTGCTCGCCGGCCAGCACGCCGACATCGAAGCACGCCGCGCCGCCTTCGAGCAGGAGCATGCCGCGCTACTGCAGGCCCACCGCGACGCGCTGGCCGAACAGCAGGCCGGATTCGACGCGCGCCGCGCCGCTGCCGAACAGGAACACGCGGCGCTGCTGCAGGCCCACCGCGAAGCACTCGCCCAGCAGCAAGCCGGATTCGACGCGCGCCGTGCCGCCGCCGAACAGGAACACGCGGCGCTGCTGGCCGCGCAGGCGGAGCACGAACAGCGCGCCGCCGCCGAGCGCCAGGCCGCCATCGATGCGCAGCGCGCCATCGCCGAACACGCGGCGCGCCAGGCCGGAGACGAACAGGCGATCGCCGACGCCCAGCGCGTCCAGGCGGCGCGCGCGGCGGAACTGGCCCAGGCCCAGGCCGACCGCGCCGCCCACGAACGGCGCCAGCAGCAACTGACGGACGAATTGCTGGCGGCCGAACGCGCCGCCGCGGACGCCGCGCACGACGCCTTGCTGCTGCTGGAGCAGAAGCTGTCGTCGCAACAGCAGCAGACGGCCGCCGACGTGCGCGCCAACGAAGCGGCCGCGGCGCGCATGGCGTCCGAACGGGCCGCGGTTGCCGCCGCCGAGGCCCGCGCCGCCGCCGAAGCGGAACGCGCGCAGCTGGCCCGCATGCGCGAAGCGGCCGAGCAGGCCGCGTCCCAGGCCGCGCTCGACAAGCGCGACGCCCAGCGCGCGCTGCTGGCCAACGCCCAGCTGGCGGCCGAGATGCAGCGCAAGACGGCGCTCGCCACGCAGGAAATGCTGGACGCGAAGAAGCGTCTGGTGGAACTGGAATCCGCGCGCCAGGAAGACCAGGTGGCGGAACTGGCCGCGCTGCGCGAACAGATCGAGGCGCGCCAGGCCGAGGCCAAGCAGCGCGCCGAATCGGAAGACATGGCGCGCGAGGTGCTGGGCCGGTTCGCGCAGCAGCCGTCGAAGGTGCAGGCGGCGATGCGGCTGGCGGACGCGGTGGCCAGGCAGCGGGCCGACCGCGATCACGAGTAAATAACCGCTACTTCAACACGTCGGTCGAAGCAACACGTCGCCCCCGCGCAGGCGGGGGCCCAAGTTCTCGGCTCAGCCCAAAATCGGGTCCCTGCCTGCGCAGGGGCGACGGTTCATGCGGCACCGGTTTACGCCTTCGCGTTCTTCTCCAGATACGCCCCATGCCCCGGCATCTTCGCGACGGTCTGCGCGATGAGGTCGCGCATGCCGGCGAAGTGGCCATGCAGCTGGCGCATGTCGACGTCGTCCACGAACGGATCGTAGCGTGCCGGCACGACGCCCAGGCCCATCAGCATCGAGACGAACGAGGGGGCGCCGAAGCTGTCGCGGTCGAAGATCGTGACGCGGCCCGTCTCGCGGAACAGTTCGATCTGGTGCGCGAGTGAATCGGGAATGGTCATGTTTGCGCAGTAGCGCCAGAATTCGGTGTCGTCACGCTTCGTCAGCTTGTAGTGCATGATGATGAAGTCGCGGATCGACTCGTAGCGGCTGCCGATCAGGCGGTTGAATTCGGCCGCCAGCTCGGGACGGAAATCGCGGTCCGGCCACAGTTCGATCAGGGTGCCGACGGCCGTTTCGATCAGGCTGATGCTGGTCGATTCCAGCGGTTCGACGAAGCCGGCCGACAGCCCGATCGCCACGACGTTCTTGACCCACGATTTCTTGCGCTTGCCGGTGGTGAAGCGCAGCTGGCGCGGCTCGTCCAGCGCCGCGCCGTCGAGGCCATCGAGCAGGTCCTGGCGCGCCTTCTCGTCGGTCGTGAACGCGTTGCTGTACACGTGGCCGTTGCCGGTGCGGTGCTGCAGCGGGATGCGCCAGATCCAGCCCGCGCCCTTGGCCGTCGAGCGGGTGTAGGGCGTGAGCGGTTCCACGCGCGCGCACGGGACGGCGAGGGCGCTGTTGCAGGGCAGGTGCTCGCTCCAGTCCTCGTAGCCGGCTTTCAAGGTGCCTTCGATCAGCAGGCCGCGGAAGCCCGAGCAGTCGATGAACAGGTCGCCGTCGATGGCGCGGCCGTCGGCCAGGCGCACGGCCGTGACGAAACCCGTCTCCGGATGCTGGTCGACGCCGGTGATCGTGCCTTCGACGCGCGTGGCGCCGCGCGCCGTCGCGTAGTCGCGCAGGTAGTTGGCGTACAGGCTCGCGTCGAACTGGAAGCCGAACGAAAAGGCGTCCGTGACGCCCGGCTGCGTGTCCGCCGGCATCGCGAATTTGTTCTCGCGCGCCATGACCGAGGCCATCGACCAGTTTTCCATGGCGGGCATGTGGTCGAAGGTGCGCGCGAGGCGCAGCCAGTGGTGGTGCGGCGCGACCCCGTTGAGGGGCGGACCGAAGTCGCCGAAACCGTGGAAGAAGCGGTTGCCGACGTGCCCCCAGTCCTTGAACTCGATGCCGAGCTTGAAGGTGGCCTGGGTCTTCTTGATGAAATCGGCGTGGTCCAGCTGGAGGGCGGCGTTGTAGAAGCGGATCGTCGGCAGCGTCGCTTCGCCGACGCCGATCGTGCCGATGTCCGGCGATTCCACCAGCACGATCTCGCAGCGCTTGCCGAGCCGCTGGGCCAGCGGGGCCGCGGTCATCCAGCCGGCGGTGCCGCCGCCCACGATGACGACTTTGCGGATGGGGTGTTGTTGCATAGTCTGTCTCCTGTCTTATTTACAGGAGTGTAGGACACGGCGGACGGAGCGGCAACAGAAATGTTTGCGTATAACATTTCTGTTGCGGCAGTTTACATATTGCTGGGCGCCACCGGATTGGCACCGCCGATGACGGCCTTGTCGACGAAGTATTCGGTCTCGCCGAAGCACGAGGTCGGTACGCCGATGTGCTGCTCGTACGTCAGTTGTACACGCTGCCCCATGGCGGCCTGCAACTGGCGCACGACGTTCTCGTCGCGCACGGTAAAGTTGAAACGCTCGGGAATCGCACCCGGCATGCTCGACAGCAGGATCTCGCCTTCCCACGTCTTGCACAGCCAGCCCTTGCGCGACAGCTTTTGCAGGTAGCCGGCCCGTTCGCCTTCCGAATACGACCAGTGCAGCACGACCCACGTGTACAGGGCGAACAGGGCCGCTGCGGCAATGACGACGGAGGCGAGGATGGCGATGGCGCGGCGCGGCAGGGTCTTGGGCATGGTGGGCAGGCGGTGGTTGAATAATGGACGCAACGAAGCGCGCCCATTCTGACACGAGCGCGTGGATTGTCAATTAGTCCAGTCTTAGGGCCAGGCTCAGGCGTTCACCCCGAACGAGCGGGCGAGGGGGCCGAGGCCGCCGTTGTAACCCTGGCCGACGGCGCGGAATTTCCACTCGTTGCCGTAACGGTACAGTTCGCCGAAGATCATCGCCGTCTCCGTCGAGCTGTCTTCCGACAGGTCGTAGCGGGCGATCTCGCGCTCGCCGTCCGCGTTCAGGCAGCGGATGAAGGCGCGCGCGACCTGGCCGAAGTTCTGGTGGCGCTGGTCGGCCTCGTGGATGGTGACGGCGAACGCGATCTTTTCGATCTCCGGCGGCACCCGCGTGAGGTCGACGAGGATGCGCTCGTCGTCGCCTTCGCCCTGGCCGGTGCGGTTGTCGCCCGTGTGCTTGACGGCACCGTCGCTGGACTGGAGGTTGTTGTAGAAGATGAAGTCGGTATCGCCGCGCACCTTGCCGTCGCCGCGCAGCAGGAAGGCGCTGCCGTCGAGGTCGAAGGTGGCGCCGTCCGTCGCGCGCGGGTCCCAGCCAAGGCCGATGATGACCTTCTTGAGGTTCGGATCTTCCTTGGACAGGTTGACGTTGCCGCCTTTCTGCAAACTGATCGCCATCTTGTTTCCTTTCTGTTGATATTGATATGACCTGGGGTGTTCAGGTCGCCGACTCCAGCGCTTCGCGCTTCTTGTAGCGGATCGACGACCACAGCGACACCAGGATGAAGGCCACGCCGGACAGGCCGGTGAACCATTCGGGAATCTCGTACTCGACGCTGGCGAACATGATCAGGGCCAGGATGCCGATCGCGTAGTGCGCGCCGTGCTCGAGGAACACGAATTCTTCCAGTGTGCCCTTGTGCACGAGGAACACGGTCAGCGACCGCACGAACATCGCGCCGATGGCGAGGCCGAGCATGATCACGACGACGTCGTTCGTGATCGCGAACGCGCCGATCACGCCGTCGAAGCTGAATGACGCGTCCAGCACTTCCAGGTAGATGAACCCGCCGATGCTGCCCTGCGAGATCAGCTTGCCGACGGCCGGATCGGACTCTTCTTCCTCCAGCAGCCCGCTGAACCAGTTGACGCCCACATACACGAGCACGCCGACGACGCCCGCGATCAGCACGGACAGTTTGCGCTCCTGCGGCACGAGGCTCATGCAACCGAACGCGGCCAGCAGGGTGACCAGGATAGCGAAGCCTTCCGAGCCGTATTTGCCGACTTTTTCTTCGATCCAGCCCAGCCAGTGGAGTTCCTTTTCCTCGTCGAACAGGAAGTTGAGGAAGACCAGCAGCAGGAAGGCGCCGCCGAACGCGGCCACTTCGGCGTGGCGCGACGTCAGGTGGCGGGCGTACTCGGCCGGGCTGTTGACCGCCATATGCCAGACGTCGATGAGGCCCAGGCCCGTCGCTACCGATACGATCAGCAGGGGGAACAGCAGGCGCATGCCGAACACGGCGACGACGATGCCGACCGTGAGGAACAGCTTTTGCCAGAACGCGTTCCAGTTGCGCAGGACGGAGGCGTTGACGACCGCGTTGTCGAACGACAGCGAGATCTCGAGCACGCCCAGCACCGCTGCGATCCACAGGCCCTGGAGCAGGCCGGCGGTGCCGCCGTGGGAAAAGCCCCACCAGCCGGCCAGCGCGAGCAGGACGGCGGCGACCACGAACGACAACCTGAAATGTTGCATGCACGACTCCTTTGGAAGCACATTGACTGAAATACCACAGCGCGCATATTAACTCGGTTCCCGCGCTGACGGGCGCATCGGATGTCGTCTTGACAAGCATGGGGCGCCACCGTCGAATTGCTCACGTGACATTGCATCTGCCATAATGCGGCCCGGCGTCACGCCTTCCGTATTTCAGTCTGAATGGATTTCGCATGGATTTTTCTTATCTGGTCACCCCGGTGCTGACCTGGCTGGTGGTCGGTCCGATCAAATTCCTCATCAACAGCGCGCGCCAGCGGCGCTGGGCGTTCAATCTGGTGGGCAATGGCGGATTTCCCAGCAACCATAGCGCCACCGTCACGAGCATGGCGACCCTGATCGCGCTGCGCGAGGGCATCGGCCATCCGGCGTTCGGCGTGGCCGTCACCTTGTGCTTCATCGTGATGATCGACGCCAACAGCCTGCGCCAGCACGTCGGCCGCCAGGCCGCTGCGATCAACCGGCTGGCGGCGGGGGCCGGCGAACACAAGACGCTGCGCGAGCGGATGGGGCATACGCTGGTCGAGATCGGCGGGGGCATCGTCACCGGGATTTTGATGGGCAACCTGGTGTATCACCTGTTCGCTAAATAACAGCGGAAATTGGGTCCCCGCCTGCGCGGGGACGACGTTTCGATTCGGTCTCCGCCTGCGCGGGGACGACGTTTCGATTCGGTCTCCGCCTGCGCGGGGACGACGTTTCGATTCGGTCTCCGCCTGCGCGGGGACGACGGATCTACGTTTATCCGCATCATCAAGCACCGTCGCTCCCGCGCAGGCAGGGGCCCAAGTGAAGTACCGTCGCTCCCGCGCAGGCAGGGGCGCAAGTGAAGTACCGTCGCTCCCGCGCAGGCGGGAGCCCAAGTTGCACGCGCACCACCGTCCACCCGGACGTCCGCCCGTCCGCCTTGTCGCACATTTCATACTCGGCCAAACGCATTTCATCCCGCCTATCCGCAGTTCATCCCATCAAATCCGCGCTTTGCCGAACCGTCAATTGACGGTGATGGCGGCCTCATTGATACTGCCCGCTGGCCTTTGCCATTCTAATTTTTACACAGGTAACGAGTCCATCTCGGGGGAACCAAGAAATGTTGCGCAAAACTATAATCTTCCTTGCTATTGCTACCGCACTCAGTGCGTGCGGCAAACACGACAAGGACCCTGCCAAGGCCGGCGCCGCCAGCGCGCAGGCGGACGGCAAGCAGAAGGATGGCAAGGCCGTCCAGCTGCTCGTCGCGCCCGAGGATATGTTGACCGTTCAAAGCAGCGCGCTCGCGAACGGCCCGGTCATCACGGGCTCGATCCAGCCGGAGCGCAAGGCCGATCTGCGCGCGGAAGTGTCCGCCGTCGTGCTGCAAGTGCTGAAAGAGAATGGCGATCCGGTCAAGCGCGGCGACGTGCTCGTCAAGCTCGACGAGACCTCGATCCGCGACAGCCTGATGTCGGCCCAGGAAGCCCTGCGCGCCGCCAGCCAGGCGTTCGACCAGTCGCAGCGCGCCCTCGACCGTCTCAAGACGCTGCGCCAGTCCGGCATGACGTCGGCCCAGGCGCTGGACGACGCGGAAGTGCGCCGCAACAATGCCCAGAGCGACGTCTCGGCCGCCCGTGCGCGCCTCGTCGCCGCCCAGCAGCAGGTGACCCGCACGGTCGTGCGCGCGCCGTTCGACGGCATCGTGTCGGATCGTAAAGTTTCGCCGGGCGACACGGCCGCCATCGGCAAGGAATTGCTGAAGGTGATCGATCCGACGAGCATGCGCTTCGAGGGCCAGGTATCGTCCGACAAGATCGCGGCCGTCAAGGTCGGCCAGCCCGTCATGTTCCGCGTAAACGGTTATGGCGATCAAAAATTCGCCGGCGTCGTCAAGCGCATCGATCCGAGCGCGGACGACGTCACGCGCCAGGTCGAGGTGCTCGTCGGCTTCGCCAACGACACGCGCCCGCGCGTGGCCGGGCTGTATGCGGAAGGCCATATCGACGCCGAGCTGACCGATGCGCTGATGCTGCCGGAGTCCGCCCTCGTGCGCGACGGCGACAAGACGTATGCATGGAAGGTCAAGGGCAATGCCCTGTCCAGGGCCAACCTGGCGATCGGCCCGCGCGATCCGCGCACCGGCGGCTTCGAGGTCAAGAACGGCCTGGCCGCCGGCGACACCGTGTTGCGCCACCCGAACTCCAGCCTGAAGGATGGCCAGAAGGTCGAGCTGTCCGCCGCCAGGGTGGCCAGCGCCGCCAGCAACCCGGCGCCGGCCAAATAAACCGGGGAATCCGCAATGTTCCTTTCCAATTTCAGTGTCAAGAAGCCGATTGCCACGCTCGTGCTGGTGATCGGCATGATGTGCATGGGCCTGCTCGCGCTCAGCAAGCTGCGCGTGAACCAGAACCCGGACGTCGATATCCCGATCATCGTCGTCAATATCCCGTATCCGGGCGCGTCCCCCGAGACGAGCGAGCGCGAACTGCTCGAGCGCCTCGAGAAGCAGATGCAGGCGATCACCGGCGTTACCGAAGTCAATTCCTATGCGAACGAAAGCAGCGCGACGATCGTGCTGCAGTTCGACTTCAAGCGCAACCTGATCGAAGCGTCGGACGACGTGCGCAACGCCATCGCGTCGGTGCGCTACAAGCTGCCGGTCGAGATGCGGGAACCCATCCTGCAGCGCGTGGACCCGTCGGCCCAGCCGATCATGAACCTGGCGCTGTCGTCCAGCACCCAGACGCACGCCGAGATCTCGCGCCTCGCCGAGGACCAGCTGGCGGACCGCCTGCGTGCCATCGACGGCGTCGCCAACGTGACCGTGAACGGCTCGCTCAAGCGCCAGCTGTCCGTACTGCTGCATGCGCAAAAGCTGCGCGAGTACAACGTGTCGGTCAGCGACGTGACGAATGCGCTGGCGCGCCAGAACACGAACGCGCCGGTGGGCAAGGTGCGCAGCGAGCTGGACGAGAAGGGCATCCGCCTCGTCGGCCGCATCGAGCATCCGGAAGACTTTTCGCAGATCGTCGTCAAGCGCAACGGCGACACGATCGTGCGCCTGAACCAGGTCGCCGACGTGAAGGACGGCTTCGCCGACATCGACAGCTATTCGATGCGCAGCGGCAGGTCCAACGTCGGCATCTCGATCATCCGCTCGCGCGAAGCGTCGACCGTGGGCATCGCGAAGAAGGTGCGCGCGATGGTCGAGGAGATCAACAAGGAACTGCCGAAAGGCACCAGCCTGGAAGTGACGCGCGACGGCGGCGACGATGCCCAGCGCAGCCTGAACAACGTGATCGAATCGCTCGTGTTCGGCGCCATCCTGACCATCTTCGTCGTGTACGCGTTCCTGAATTCCTGGCGTTCCACGCTGATCACGGCGCTGTCGCTGCCGACGTCGGTGCTGGCCGCGTTCATCGCCGTGTGGCTGTGCGGCTTCACGCTGAACTTCATGACGCTGCTCGGCCTGTCGCTGGCGATCGGCGTGCTGATCGACGACGCCATCGTGGTGCGCGAAAACATCGTGCGCCACATGGAGATGGGTTCGGATCGCCGTACCGCCGCGCTCGAGGGCACGGCCGAGATCGGCATGGCCGTCGCCTCGACGACGTTCTCGATCATGGCCGTGTTCATCCCGGTCGCGTTCATGCCGGGCATTTCCGGTGAATGGTTCCGGCCGTTCGCGCTGACCGTCGCGTGCTCGGTAATCGTGTCGCTGGGCATCTCGTTCACGCTCGACCCGATGCTGTCGGCCTACTGGGGCGACCCGCCGGGCCACCACCATGCGCCGAAGCGCGGCATCGAAAAGTACCTGGCGAGATTCAACGTCTGGTTCGACCACCAGGCCGACCGCTACGGCCGCGTGATCGCCTGGGCGCTGCACCACCGCCGCTGGATGGCGCTGATCGCCGTCGCCAGCTTCGTCGGGGCCCTCGGCCTGCACGCCAAGTTCGGCGGTTCGGCCTTCCTGCCGAAGATGGACGCCGGCCAGATCGCGATCGAAGTGCGGACCCCGGCCTCGTCGTCGGTGGGCTATGCCAAGATGAAGATGGAAGAGGCCGCCGCGCTGGCGCGCACGCTGAAGGAAACGAAAGAGACGAACAGCTCGATCAACTCGGCCGGCGGCCGCATCTACGTCGACATCGGCAAGCGCAGCGAACGCCACCGCACGGCGGCCGAGATCGCCGTCGAGCTGCGCGAGAAGATCGCGCGCCTGGTCGGCGCCGAGTACACCGTCACGGACGACCTGAACGGCAACGGCAAGCCCGTGCAGATCGAGTTCACCGGTCCGGATTCGCGCAAGCTGATGGAGCTGACGAATGCGTACATGGACAAGCTGCGCCAGGTGAAGGGCGCCGTCGACGTCACGCTGTCGCAGCAGGACCCGAAGGACGAGCTCCAGATCGAGCTCGACCGCGGCCTGTCCAACATGATGGGCATCTCGGTCGGCGACGCCGCCACCGCGCTGCGCGTCGCGTTCGCCGGCATCGAAGTCGGCGACTGGGTCGACCCGACCGGCGAGACCCGCGACGTGGCCGTGCGCCTGGCGCCGGAAGACCGCGTGGGTGCCGAGAACATCGAACGCCTGCCGATCGCCGTCACCGGCACCAACACGATGGTCCCGCTCGACCAGATCGCGAAGATCACGATGGGCAAGGGTCCGTCGGCGATCGAGCACAAGGACGGCAAGCGCGTGATCACCGTGTCGGCCAACGTCGAGGGCCGCTCGAACGGCGAAGTGACGGACGAGGCCATGAAGCTGGCCAAGTCGATGGACTTCCCGCCGGGCTACGGCCTGTCGCTGGGCGGCGCCGGCAAGGACCAGGCCGAGGTGTTCACGCAGATGACGATCGCGCTGGTGTCCGGCATCGGCCTGATGTACCTGATCCTCGTGATGCAGTTCGGCTCGTTCACCGCGCCGCTCTCCGTGATGCTGTCGCTGCCGCTGTCGCTGATCGGCGTCGTCCTCGCGCTGCTGCTCACGCACGGCACGCTGAACCTGATGAGCTTCATCGGCATCATCATGCTGATGGGTCTGGTGGCGAAGAACGCGATCCTGCTGCTCGACGCCGCCCGCACCCGCGAAGCGGAAGGCATGGACCGCGAGGAAGCGCTGATGGCCGCCGGCCGCGCCCGCCTGCGTCCGATCCTGATGACGACGTTCGCGCTGATCGCCGGCATGTTCCCGGTCGCGCTGGCCCTGGGCGATTCCGGCCAGTTCTACCAGCCGCTCGCGATCGCGATCATCGGCGGCACGATCACGTCGACGATGCTGACCTTGCTGGTCGTCCCGACCTTCTACGACAGCATCGAGATCGCCCGTGACCGCATGGTCGCCAAGTTCCACCGCCGCGCGGCGCGCTTCACCGCGGTGCCGGCCTTCGTGCTGACCTTCATCGAAGCGATCCTCACGCTGGTGGCGGTGCGCCTCGTGTTCCGCGCGATCGTGAAGGCGGGCCGCTTCGCCTTCCGCCGCGGCCGTCCGGCGGCGGCGTGAACGATGTAACGTGATGCATGCCGGCCGCGGCCGGCGTCAAGTCAAAGGGCCTGCGCGTGCAGGCCCTTTTTTCATGCCGGGACGGCATGCGCTGGGGCCGCATCCGCCGCGCCCAGTGCATGCCGTAACGACGGCACACCATGGCGCAAAGGGCCGCGCGCGACCCTTTGCCGATGCGCCATGGCGATCAGCGGCCGTTCGAGTTCGGCGTCGTGCCGGTGCCGGAGGTGCCCGACGTGTCGCTGCCGGTCGTGCCGGAGGTGCCCGACGTGCCCGACGAACCCGTACCGGACGTGCCCGTGCCGGTGGTGCCGGTCGCGCCCGTGCCGGTGGTGCCGGTGCCGGTTGCGCCGGTGCCGGTGTCGCCGGTGGTGCCCGTGGCGCCGGTGCTGCCGCCCATGGTGCCGGTGGCCGTGCCGGTCGTGTCACCCGTCGTGCCGGTGGCCGTGGTGCCGGTCGTGCCGCTGGTGCCCGAGCTGCTGCTCGGCGCGGTGGCCGAGGTGTCGCCGGTACCGGTCGTGCTGGTGGGTTCCGTTTTCTTGCAGGCGGCAAGGCTTGCCATCAGCGCCGCGGCGAACAGAATTTTCGATGCGTTGTTAAGAGCTTTCATTTGTTTTACTCCTCGTTCACGTCTATCGTGTACCGCCGTCTCCAGGTGAGGCGCTGGAGGGTCGGCGGCGGCTTTGGGTTCCCGATGGACCGGCAGGCCCAAACGCGAACCATCGGGGAACCGACGCAATACGCGGCCCCGGTGGAGTACGAATCCGACAGTCAGGATTAGACTGGCATCGCGCCGGCCGGTTCGTCGGATTGCCCTCCTTTTATAAGAGCCGGATCATCATCGTCCGGCCCTCAGTCCCCCGGCGAAGCTGCCGGATGGTCGTGGCGGCGCGTCGGCGTGGTCGCCGGCGGCCTGTTCGAGCAGCACGGGAATGCAATCGCACAATTCCCGCGCCAGGTAACCCAGTTTGCCGAAGCGTTCGGCGAGGCGTTCGCCCGCGCGCGCATGCAGCGCGACACCCCAGGCGGCCGCCTGCGCGAGCCCGGCGCCGCGCGCCGCGAGGCCGGCGATGACGCCGGCCAGCACGTCGCCCGAGCCGGACGTGGCGAGCCCGACGTTGCCGCCTTCGTGCTGCCAGCGCTCGCCGCCGGGCGCCGCGATGACGGTGCGCGCGCCCTTCAGCGCGACCACCGCGTTCCAGCGCAGCGCGGCGTCGAGCGCATGGCGGTCCGGGGCGGCGCCGATCTCGTCCTTGGCGATGCCCGTCAGGTGGGCCATTTCGCCCGCATGCGGAGTCACGAGGACGGGCACGTCGAAGCGGAACGGCGGCTGGCCCGCGGGCGGATGCAGGACCGCGCCCATCGCCTCCGCATCCAGCAGCACCTTGGTGTCGGTCCCGTCCAGGCGCGGCAGCAGCGCGTGGACGAGGCGGGCCGTCGCGGCCTCGTCCCGCATGCCGGGGCCGATCAGGACGGCGCCGATCTTGTCGGCCAGCGGATCGAGCGCGGCCACGGCCTCGACGGTGAAGCCGCCGGCGTCGTTCTCGGCCAGGCCCAGCACGCGCGATTCCGGGATCGCCAGCGCGACCAGCTGCGCCACGCTGCGCCCCGTGGCGATGGTCAGCTTGCCGGCGCCGGCGCGCAGGGCGGCGGTGGCGGCCAGGATCACGGCGCCCGGCATCTCGCGCGAACCGCCGAGGATCAGCACGTGGCCGCGGTCTTCCTTGTCGCCGTCGTTCGAGGGCACGGGCAGCGGCCAGCTGCGCAGCAGGCTGGGATCGACGTCGCGCGGGCGGGCGTGGGGTTGCAGCGTCATGGAAGGAACCTCAGGCCTTGGCGGCGGTGGGCTGGTCTTTGGCGACCGTGACGGGCGTGCCGCTGTCTTCGAGCGGCGCGACGAAGTTGACCAGGCGTACCGTCAGTTTGCCGCGCTTGCCCAGCGTGGGGTCGAAGGCGTACGAGGTGACGGAGCAGTTCGGCACGTCGCCGGAGCGGTCCTGCGCGAGGATCGTCGCCTCGTCCATCCGCTCCAGCAGGTAGCGGAAGCAGTTGACGATGACCTGGTGCGCGACGATCAGCACGCGCTCGCGCGAGTACTCGCGCGTCATCGTGTCGAGCACGCTGCGCAGGCGCAGGATGACGTCGCACCAGCTCTCGCCGCCGGGCGGGCGGAAATAGAACTTGCCGACGTGGTGGCGTTGCTCATGGAGCTCGGGATATTTCTCGGCAATGCCGCGCACGGTCAGGCGGTCGAGGATGCCGAACTCCTTTTCGCGCAGGCGCTCGTCGGCATGCACGGCCAGCAGGTCGTCGCGGTCGAGCCGCTGCATCAGGATGTTGGCGGTCTCGGCCGCGCGCACGTACGGCGAATGCAGCACGACGTTCGGCTGGGCCTCGCGCGGCAGCGCGGCGAACCAGGTCGAGAGTGCCTGCGACTGGCGCACGCCCAGCTCGGACAGGGGCACGTCGACGTCGCGTTCGGCGATGTCGATGAGGAGGCCCGAGGCCGCCTCCGCGGCATCGCGCGCGACATTGCCGGCGCTTTGTCCGTGCCTGACGAGCCAGATTTCCTGTGGCCATTTCTGATCCATCATCCGACCGTTTGTGATTTTGACATGACGCGATCATAGACGGATTCGGCGGGATTTCCGCGCACGATTCCCAGCGAAAATGTGTGCCGAACCGACGTGTAGGCGATGTCTTACGGCAGCGCGGGAAGCGCGCGAATGTGGCCGGCGGCATGGCGAGCCCGGCCGGGCTGGCGCCGCCGGGCGGCGGGCTTCACACCACTTGTTCTTCGCTGTCCAGGTTGACCTCGGCGTCGCTGTCGAACACCTTCATGTCGGTCTGGCCGAGCACGCGGCTGGCGAAGGTGCCGGCCGTGATGGCACCGCTGACGTTGAGCGCGGTGCGTCCCATGTCGATCAGCGGTTCGATGGAAATCAGGAGGCCGGCCAGCGCGACGGGCAGGTTCAGCGCCGACAGGACGATGAGGGCGGCGAACGTGGCGCCGCCGCCCACGCCGGCCACGCCGACGGAGCCGATCGTCACGACGCCGATGAGCGGCAGCAGGAACGCGGCGGTGAACGGATCGATGCCGACGGTCGGCGCGATCATCACGGCGAGCATCGCCGGATAGATGCCCGCGCAGCCGTTCTGGCCCATCATCGAGCCGAACGACGCGGCGAAGTTGGCGATGCCTTCCGGCGTGCCGAGGCGCGCGGTCTGCGTCTGCACGCTCATCGGAATCGACCCGGCCGACGTGCGCGACGTGAACGCGAACGCCAGCACGGGGAAGATCTTTTTCACGTAGCGGCCCGGGTTCAGGCCCACGGCCGCGATGATCACGAGGTGCACGCCGAACATCAGGATCAGCGCGCTGTACGAGGCCATCACGAAGCCGATCAGGTTCAGGATGTCCTGCAGGCTGGAGCTGGCGACGACCTGCGTGATGAGCGCGAACACGCCGAACGGGGTGAGGCGCAGCACGAGCGTCACCATGCGCATCACGATCACGTGGGCGACGTGGACGAATTCGCTGAACTTGTCGAAGACCTCCGGCTTCTTGCCGGCGATGCCGGTGGCCGAGACGCCGATGAAGATCGAGAACAGCACGACGGCGATCGTCGACGTCTTGCGCGCGCCCGTCATGTCGAGGAAGGGGTTTTCCGGAATGAACGACAGGATCATGGTCGGCAGCGACACGTCCTGGGCGGTCGACAGTTTGCCTTCCAGATAGTGTCCGCGCGCGATCTCGGCCGCGCTCGACGTCAGGCCGACGGCGGTCAAGCCGTACAGCTTGGCCATCAGGATGCCGATCGCCGCGGCGATGGCCGTCGTGGCCATCAGCGTGCCGATCGTCAGCGCGCTGATCTTGCCGAGCGAGGAGGCGTCGCGCAGCTTGAGGATCGCCTGGATGATCGAGACCATGATCAGCGGCATGATGATCATCTGCAGCAGTTTGACGTAGCCGGTGCCGACGATGTCGAGGTAGGCATTCGTCTGCCCGATGACAGGCGAAACGTTGCCGTAGAACGCCTGGAAGGCGGCGCCGAGCACGATCCCCAGGCCGAGGCCGGTGAACACGCGCTTCGTGAAGGACAGGTGGCGTTGCTGCATCGCGTACAGCAGGCCGCAGAACGCGAGGGCGATGGCCAGGTTCAGGATCAAGGGGAGACTCATGGTGTCCTCGTGTTGCGTTGCCCGCCCGCGTTTTGTGCGCACAGGAAATATAAGAAACGCATTCTATAGCCAATCATGCGGGTCTGCATGAGGGGCGCCGTCCCTTCAACGCGCGTCGCGTTGCAAAGTGTTAAATGTTGTTGACACTGCAAGCCGAGTTTGCAACACTCAACCGTTGTCCTTTCGCCATCTCCAGGAGATTCCATGGCCGTCCTGCGCCGCATGCTGTGCCTCGTGTTGTTGTGCTGCTGGTCGGGCGCGTGGGCGCAGACCACGGTCTCCGGTTTTTCGCCCGACGGGCAGGTGCGCCGCGTGCGCCAGGCGGTGGCGCGCTTCACGCAGCCGATGGTGGCGTTCGGCGACCTGCGCGCGGACACGCCGTTCGACGTCGACTGCCCCGTGCCGGGCAGCGCCCGCTGGGTCGATGCGCAGACGTGGAGCTACGATTTCGACCGCGACCTGCCGGGCGCGACGCGTTGCCGCTTCACGCTCAAGACGAATGTGCACGACCTGGCCGGCCAGCCGCTTGCGGGACGGCGCGAGTTCAGCGTCGCCACCGGCGGCCCCGCCGTGCTGGAAACCCTGCCGCGCGAAGGGGACGAGAACATCGACGAGCAGCAGGCCTTCATGCTGACGCTGTCCGCCCCGGCAACGGACGAGAGCATCCTGAAACAGGCCTGGTGCCGCGCCGACGGCGTCAGCGAAAAGATCGCCGTGACGCTGCTGCGCGGCGACCGGCGCGCACAGGCGTTGCAGAACGGCCGCTGGTTCGCGCGCCAGGTCGTGGCCGAGGACAAGGGCGACGAGGACCTCGGGGCCTACACCGATGCCCGCCTGCGCGCCGACGAGAAGGCCGGGCGCCTGGCCCGCATCGTCGTGCTGCAATGCCGCCGCACGCTGCCCGCGAGCGCGGAAGTGGCCCTCGTCTGGGGCGCCGGCGTGGCCGCGCCGAACGGGATCGCGACGGACAAGGACCAGACGCTCGCGTTCAAGACCCGCGCCGATTTCACGGCCCGCTTCAACTGCGAGAAAGTCAACGCGCGCTCCCAGTGCATCCCGTTCCAGCCGATGCGCGTGAATTTCAGCGCACCGGTCCACGCGGCCGACGCGGCGCGGATCTACCTGGAAGGACCGGGCGGCAAACGCTGGCCGGCGCGCCTGGCGAAGGAAGGCGACCAGGTGCCGGACGTCGTCAGCCAGGTCAGCCTGCCGGGGCCGTTCCCGGAACAGGCCCGCCTCACGCTGCACCTGCCCGCCGGCCTGCGCGACGATGCCGGCCGCCCGCTCGTCGACGCGGGCCGCTTTCCGCTCGCGGTGCGTACCGGCGAGCAGCCGCCGCTCGTCAAGTTCGCGGCGCCGTTCGGCATCATCGAGGCCCACGGCGACCGGCTGCTGCCCGTCACGGTGCGCAACGTCGAGGCCCGATTGGCCGGCCGCATGCACACGGACGGCACGGCCATGCGCCTGGATGCCGGCCGCACGGCCGACGTGCTCGCGTGGCTGCGCAAGGTCGCCGGTCCGCACGGCGGCCTGCATCCGAGCCAGCCGGACGGCGACCAGATGAAGGTGTCGATTTTCAAAGGCGTCGAGCCGGCCGCGCTGCAGCGCTTCACCCTGCCGAAGCCGCACGGCCGCCGCGCGTTCGAGGTGATCGGCATCCCGCTGCGCCAGCCCGGCTTCTACGCCGTCGAACTGGCCAGTCCGCGCCTGGGCACCGCGCTGAACGGCAAGCGGCGCACGGCCTATGTGCGCAGCGCGGCCCTCGTCACCAACATGGCGGCGCACTTCAAGCTGGGCGCGCAATCGTCGCTCGTGTGGGTGACGTCGCTCGACAAGGGCCGGCCGGTGGCCGGCGCGCGCGTGGAAGTGCGCGACTGCGCCGCGCGGCTGCTGTGGAGCGGGACCAGCGACGCATCCGGCATCGCGCGCATCCGCCAGGCGCTGCCCCGTGCCCGCTGCAAGGAAAGCGACGTCTACGTGGTGACGGCCGCGCGCGGCGACGACTTCACGTTCACCTTGTCCGACTGGCAGCAGGGCATCGAAGCGTGGCGCTTCAACCTGCCCACCGGCAGCCGCGACGACGACAGCCGGGTCGTCGCCACGGTGTTCGACCGGACCTTGCTGCGCGCCGGCGAGACCGTCCACATGAAGCATTACCTGCGCCGCCGCACGCAGCAGGGTTTTGCCTTCGTGCGCGCGCGGGACCGCGCGCCGGCGACAGTGGGCGACTGGCGCGCCCAGGAACTCGGGACGGACAAGACGGCGCTGCCCGCGCGCGGCTTCCTCGTCCACCAGGGCAGCGGCGAGAAGGTCGAATTCGCGCTGCACTGGGCGGCGAACGGCAGCGCCGAGGGCGAGTGGGCGATACCCATCGAGGCGAAGCTCGGCGCGTACGATGTGCTGATCGGCGGCCAGGTCGCGGGCGAGTTCCGGGTCGAGCAGTTCCGCGTGCCGACGATGAAGGCCCAGCTGGCGGGGCCCAGGCAGCCCGCGGTGGCGCCGCAGAGCGTCGCGCTCGACGCGCAGGTGAGTTATCTCGCGGGCGGCCCGGCCGGCCTCGCGCCCGTAAAACTGCGCAGCGTCGTGCAGGACACCGGCGTGCAGTTCGCCGACTACGACGAGTTCACGCTGGGTGCGGGCGACGTGCGCGAAGGCGTCGTCGACCAGGGCGGGGGTGGCGAGGACGACGAGGACGAATCGGAAGGCGCGCCGGGCCAGGACGTGGCGCGCACGCAGTCCTTGCTGCTGGACCGCGCAGGCGGCGCGCGCATCGTCGTCGACAAGCTGCCGGCGATCGAACGGCCGAAAAGCCTGCTGGCCGAACTGTCGTACCAGGACGCCAACGGCGAGACGCTGACCGTGTCCACGCGCGTGCCGCTGTGGCCGTCGGCCTGGGTGGTCGGCATCAAGCCGGAAGGCTGGCTGCTGCGCCGCGACGCGCTGAAATTCCAGGCCGTCGTGCTGGACGTCGCCGGCAAACCGGTGGCGAACGTGCCCGTGACGGTCGACCTGCTCAAGCGTGCGACCTATTCGCACCGGCACCGCCTCGTCGGCGGCTTCTATGCGTATGAACACAGCAGCGAAATCAAGCGCGTGGGCGAGGCGTGCAGCGGCACGACGGACGCGCGCGGCATCCTCGTGTGCGACACGCGCGCCACGACCGACGGCGACTTGATCCTGCGCGCCCGCGCGCTCGATCCGCAGCAGCGCGTGGCGGCGACCCATCGCGAAATCTACGTGGCGGGCGATGACGAGCAGTGGTTCGCGAACGCCGACCACGACCGCATCGACCTGCTGCCGGCGCAAAAGCGCTACGAGCCGGGCGAACAGGCGCGCTTCCAGGTGCGCAGCCCGTTCCGCCGCGCGACGGTGCTCGTGACCGTCGAACGCGAAGGCATCCTCGACACGTACGTGCGGCACCTGTCCGGGCGCGACCAGACGATTGCGATTCCCGTGAAGGCCAGCTATGCGCCGAACGTGTTCGTCTCGGCCCTGGTCGTGCGCGGGCGCGTGGCGGGCGTGCAGCCGACGGCGCTCGTCGACCTCGGCAAGCCGGCCTATAAACTGGGCATCGCGCCGATCCGCGTGGGCTGGGGCGGCCACGAACTCAAGGTCGACGTGGCGGCCGACAAGCCCGTCTACAAGGTGCGCGAGCATGCGCAGGTATCGATCCGCGTGCGCCACCCCGACGGCACGCGGCCCGCGGCCGGGACCGAAGTCGCCGTGGCCGCCGTCGACGCCGGCCTGCTGGAGCTGATGCCCAACACGAGCTGGGACCTGCTCGACACGATGATGCACGAACGGAGCCTGCAGGTGGAGACCTCGACGGCGCAGATGCAGGTGGTCGGCAAGCGCCATTTCGGCCGCAAGGCGTTCCCGCACGGCGGCGGCGGCGGACGGAGCGCCGGGCGCGAACTGTTCGAGACGCTGCTGCTGTGGAAGGGCAAGGTCGTCCTCGACGCGAACGGCGAGGCGCGCGTCGACGTGCCGCTGAACGATTCGCTGACGTCGTTCCGCATTGTCGCCGTCGCCAGCAGCGGCGCGGGCCGGTTCGGCACGGGCCGCACGGACATCCGCACGTCGCAGGACCTGATGCTCGTGTCCGGCCTGCCGCCGCAGGTGCGCGAGGGCGACCGCCTGCGCGCCGGCTTCACGGTGCGCAACGCGTCCGACCGGCCGCTGACGGTGGCCCTGTCCGCGAGCGTCGCGGCCGACCGCGGCAAGGGCCAGCCGCTGGCACGCCAGGACGTCGCACTGGCGCCGGGCGAGTCGCGCGAAGCGGGCTGGGACTACACGGTGCCGGCCGGCGCCGCGGCGCTGCAGTGGGACGTGGCCGCATCGAGCAACGACAGCGGCGCGGGCGACCGCATGCGCATCACGCAACAGGTGACCGCCGCCGTCCCGGTGCGCACCTTGCAGGCGACCCTGATCCAGATCGACGGCACGCAGACGCTGCCCGTCGAGCGGCCGGCGGATGCGCTGCCGGGCCGCGGCGGCGTCCGCACCACGTTGCAGGCGCGCCTGGGCGACGAGCTGCCGGGCGTGCGCGACTACATGGCCGCGTATCCGTACACGTGCTTCGAACAGCGCACGTCGCGCGCCGTGGCGCTGCAGGACCGCGCGCTGTGGGACAAGGTCGTCGCGACCCTGCCTGCGCACCTCGACGGCGATGGCCTCGTCAAGTATTTCGCGCCGATGGAGCAGGGCAGCGACGTGCTCACGGCCTATGTGCTGTCCTTGACGAACGAGGCGGGCTATCCGATCCCCGACGAGCTGCGCGGCCGCATGGAAGCGGGCCTCGCGGGCTTCGTGGAAGGGAAGATCGTGCGCGGGAACGGCCGCGCGACGGGCGAACTGGCCGTGCGCAAGCTGGCCGCGCTGGAAGCCCTGTCGCGCGGCGCGGGCGTGCGGCCGGCCATGCTGGAGTCGATCGAGATCCAGCCGAACCTGTGGCCGACGTCCGCCGTCATCGACTGGTATCTCGTCCTCAAGCGCACGCCGGCGCTGCCGCAGCACGACGCGCGCCTGGCCCAGGCCGGCCAGATCCTGCGCGCGCGCCTGAACCTGCAGGGCACGACGATGGGCTTTTCGACGGAGCGCACGGATGACTGGTGGTGGCTCATGACGTCGGCCGACGTCAACGCCAACCGCCTGCTGCTGGCGACGCAGGGCGACCCGGCGTGGAAGGCCGATGCCGGCCGCCTCGCGCGCGGCACGCTGGGCCGCCAGCAGCACGGGCATTGGGACACCACGCCGGCCAACGCGTGGGGTGTCGTCGCGCTGAAGCATTTTGCGCAAGCCTACGAGCGCGCGCCCGTGACGGGCAATGCGAACCTCGTGCTGGCCGGCGCCGGCGCGAAGGGCGTCAGCTGGACCGGTCCGACCCCGGCCACCGTGCTGCAGGGCTGGCCGGAGGGCCGCGCCACCCTCACGCTGCGCCAGCTCGGCGGCGGCAAGCCGTGGGCGACGGTCCAGAGCCTGGCGGCCGTGCCGCTTTCGGCGCCGCTGGCGTCCGGCTACCGCATCGCGCGCACCGTCACGCCGGTGGAGCAGAAGGTCAAGGGCGCGTGGTCGCGCGGCGACGTCTACCGCGTCCACCTCGACATCGACGCGCAATCCGACATGACGTGGGTCGTCGTCGACGATCCGATGCCGGCCGGCGCCAGCGTGCTCGGTTCAGGCCTCGGACGCGATTCGCAGATCGCCACGGCCGGCGAACGCCGCACCGGCTGGACCTGGCCCGCGTTCGAGGAGCGCATGCACACCGGCTACCGCGCGTACTACGAGTGGGTGCCGAAGGGCCGCTTCACCGTCGAGTACACGGTACGCCTGAACAACGGGGGCCGCTTCGCGCTGCCGCCCACGCGGGTCGAGGCCATGTATGCGCCGGAGATGTTCGGCGAGGTGCCGAATGCGGGCGTCGTGGTGCAGTGAGGCCGCGATGAAAGCGCGCCTCGCGTGGATACTGTTGCCGCTGTTGCTGGCCGCGCCGCCGGCGCTCGCCGCCGTGCCGACGCCGCAGGATGTGAAAGCCGCGTGGCGCTCGTCCGACACGACCCTGCTGGACCGGCATGGCGAGATCATCGACACGGTGCGCGTCGACATGAAAGGCCGCCGGCTGGCCTGGGTGGCGCTGGACGACATCTCGCCCACGCTCGGCCGCGCCGTGCTGCAGGCCGAGGACCAGCGCTTCATGGAGCACGGCGGCATCGACTTCCAGGCCATCGGCAAGGCCGCGTGGGACAATCTGTTCGGCGTGCAGCGCACGCGCGGCGCCTCGACGATCACGATGCAGCTCGCCGGCCTGCTCGACCCGAAACTGGCGCCGCGCTCGGCGGGCCGCACGTGGGCGAGCAAATGGGACCAGGCGCTCGCGGCGCGGGATCTGGAGGCGGGCTGGAACAAGCGCCAGATCCTCGAGGCCTACCTGAACCTGGCCAGTTACCGCGGCGAGCTGCAGGGCATCGGCGCCGCGGCGCGCGGGCTGTTCGGCAAGGCGCCGTCCGGGCTGGATGCGGGCGAGGCCGCGATCCTGGCGAGCCTGTTGCGCGCGCCGGCGGCACCGCCGCGGACGGTCGCGCGGCGCGCGTGCGCGCTCGCGCGCGAGCTCGATCCGCGCACGGATTGCGCGGCCATCGAATGGGAAGTCGATGCCGCGTTCGCGCGCACGGCGGCGCCGCTGCCGTCGGCAGCCGGCACGACGCCGCAGCTGGTGCGCCGCCTCGGCGCGGGGCCGGGGAGCGTCGTGCGCAGCACCCTCGACGCCGGCCTGCAGCGCTACGTGGCCGCCACGCTGCACCGCCGGCTGGCCGAGCTGGCCGGACGCAATGTGGGCGACGGCGCCGTGGTCGTCATCGACAATGCCAGCGGCGAGGTGAGGGCGTACGTCGCGAACGACGGCGCGAGCGAAGTCGACGGCGTGACGGCGCTGCGCCAGGCCGGGTCCACGTTGAAGCCGTTCCTGTACGAGCTGGCGCTGGAGCGGGGCCAGCTCACGGCCGCCTCGCTGCTGGACGACACGCCCGTCGACATCCCGACGGTCGGCGGCCTGTACGTGCCGCAGAACTACGACCACCAGTACCGCGACGCCGCCAGCGTGCGAACGAGCCTCGCGGGCTCGCTGAACGTGCCCGCCGTGCGCACGCTGATGCTGGCGGGGCTGGAACGCTTTCATGAGCGCCTGCGCCAGCTCGGTATCACGAGCCTGACCGAAGCGCCCGAGTTCTACGGCTGGTCGCTGGCGCTCGGTTCGGGCGACGTCAGCCTGCTGGAACTGACCGGCGCCTACCGCACGCTGGCCAACGGCGGCATGCAGGACGATGTGACGTTCGTGCCGCGCGCAGGAGCGGCGAGGCAAGCGGCGAAACGGCGCGTGCTGGATGCGCGCGCCAGCTTCATCGTCGCCGACATCCTGTCCGACCGCGCCGCCCGCAGCACGACGTTCGGCCTCTCCAACGAACTCGCGACGGGCTTCTGGAGCGCGGTCAAGACGGGCACCAGCAAGGACATGCGCGACAACTGGTGCGTGGGCTTTTCGGACCGCTACACGGTCGGCGTGTGGGTCGGGAACTTCGATGGCGGCTCGATGTGGGACGTGTCCGGCGTGTCCGGCGCGGCGCCCGTGTGGCGCGATGTGATGGATTACCTGCACCGCGACCGCCCGAGCCGGCCACCGGCCGCGCCGCCCGGCGTCGTGCGCCAGACGGTGCGGTTCGCGCCGGCCGTGGAACCCGAGCGCAGCGAATGGTTCGTGCGCGGCACGGAGACGCCGTTGGTCGAGGTGCTGGCGCCGGCCCGGCGCGCGCCGCGGATCGTGTATCCGGCATCGGACAGCATCATCGCACTCGATCCGGACATCCCGCCGTCGCTGCAGCGCATGCGGTTTCGTGCCTACGGCGGCGCGGGACTGCGCTGGAAACTGGATGATGCGGACGTCGGCCCGGCCGAGCAGGCGGCCACGTGGGCGCCGCTGCCGGGCGAGCACGAACTGAAACTGGTGGGGAGCGATGGCCGGGCGGTCGCCGCCGCCCGGTTCGAAGTGCGCGGCGCGGCGCCCGGTCAGCTCGCCTCGACCTTTTCCACCAGCAGCGGCGGATCGGCGGACAGGTCGAGCGGCAACGGCGTGAACAGGGGCGAGTCGGAACGGTAGGGCACGCGGCCGGACGGCACGTGGCGCGCGGCCGGATCGAGGTGCAGGTCCTGGTCGTCGAAGAACAGGTGGGCGCGGAACGCCTTGACCACCTTCGACTTGGGCACGCCGCCGAGGAAGAAGATCTCGTTCACGTACACGCCCCAATGGCGCAGGGTATTGATGACCCGCATCTCGGCCGGCGCGCTGCGCGCCGTGACGATGGCGATGCGCACCGGCGACACGTCCGCGCCGAACGGCAGCCGTTCCTGCAGGCGCGCCAGCCTGCGCAGCAGGACCGCGTACGGGCCATCCTTCATCGGCTCGTTCTGCTTTTCGTCCTCGATCGTGTGGAAGCGGTCCAGGCCCTCGGTCTTGTACACGAGTTCACTGGAGTCGTCGAACAGCACGGCGTCGCCGTCGAAGGCGATGCGGACCTGGTCGTCGGGCGGCGCTTCGGCCGCGTGCGGCGGCGGCTTCAGGATCGCGGCCGCGCAGGCCTGGGCGTCGATCACGCGCTGGGCGTCTTCGACATTGGTCGTCAGGAACAGGTCGACGGCGAACGCGTCGAGGTAATCGACGACGGACTGGCCGCCGGTGAACGCGTGGCGCGAGATCGGCAACCCGCGCGAGCGGATATTGTTGAAGACGCGCACGCCCGTCTCCGGGCTGTTGCGCGACATGACGACGACTTCGACGAGCGGCTTCGTCTCGGACTGGGCGTAGCGGTTCAGGCCGAGCAGGGCGCGCACGAGGGCCATGCCGGTGCCGTCGCGCAGCGGTTCGTTCTCGCGCTCGAGCATGTAGGCGCGGTATTCCTCCAGCGCGCTCTGGGGATTCTTGACGTAGCGGGCCTTGTAGAGGGCGTCGGCTTCCGCCAGGTCGAAGAGGGCGGTGGCGGAGATGCCGACCACGAGGGTATCGGAAAGGTCGAGGGGCATGATGATCGGATTCCTTGGTTGCGGGCCTGCACGTCGGCAGGACTATTCCTACGGAAATTATGGTGCCCGACACCGAGGATTACTTGAGTTCAAGCAACAAATCAGTGGTGCGGCGAGCCGGCGGTCGCGAACCGGGAACTGTTCCGGCTCGATAACCTGTGCAGGCCACCGGTCCAGCGCCGCGCCGAGCCGGCACTGTATGCCGAGGCGGACGCATTCCACGCGATCATCCAGATGGGCACCCGCTACCTGCAGGCGCTGATCGACAAGGCCAGGCGCGAAAGACGGGCCGACCCAGTCGCGGAGGCATACGTGAATTATCGCGGCGTCCGGAACAGTATGTATTACCGCAAGATCAGGGCGGCGGCGGACAGGTTGACACGCGATCCGGACGATATTGCCGCATTAGAGGCGATGGCTACCTGAATCGCCCACCGTGTCCGGTACCGGAGGATGCCGTTCTTTCGCTGCCAAAGATTCCTTTCGATTTTACAAATGTAATAAACTGTGCCCGGGCAGGGGCGCGCAGGATGGATTTGCGTTCCGTACGACACGCGCGCACCGGTCCGCATTTGATCACCGAGCGCTCACTTACGTATGTTGTCCGACGAATCCGCAACAAGCCAGCTTGTTTCCACCGAACCCTCGCTCGCGGCGGGACAGGAGTCTCGACCGCCCGCCGCTGTGGCCGCATTCGCGCCTCGCTGCGTGTCGATCGATCTCGAAGTCGGCGTCCGGGACCGGAAAATTCATTCCCTCGCGGCGGTGCGCGGCGACAGCGGCGCGGCCTACGTCCATCGCCAGGGCGACTTGCGGGCGGCCTTGTGCCGGCTGGACGAATTCGCATCGGCGGCCTCGTTTTTGCTCGGCCATAATTTCGTCGCCTTCGACCGGGTCCATCTGGCCGCCGCCAAGCCGGATCTGCGCCTGCTGGAGTTGCCGGCCATCGATACGCTGTCCATCAATCCGCTCGCTTTTCCGCGCAATCCATATCATCACCTGGTCAAGCATTACCAGGACGGCAAGCTGCAACGGGGCAGCCTGAACGATCCAGAACTGGACGCACGCCTCACGCTGGACGTTTTCCGCGACCAGTTGAACGCGCTCAAAAGCATGGCCCGGGCATCTCCCCACTTGCTCGCCGCCTGGCACTGGCTGACCACACTGGACGGTACGGTCTCCGGCCTGAATGCCTTTTTCACGACGATCCGGCGCAGCCCGCGCCCTTCGGACGAGGAGGCGGTAGTTGCCATCGACGCGTGCCTTGCCGGCGAGGGCTGCATGACGTATGCCGCCGAGCTGCGGCGGCGTGCACGCGACCACGGATGGGCGTTGTCGTATGCGCTGTCCTGGCTATCGGTATCCGGAGGCAACTCCGTGATGCCGCCTTGGGTCAGGCATCAATTTCCCGAAGCGGAACGGATCGTCCAGCGGCTGCGCGACGTGGCCTGCGGCGATCCCGGTTGCGCCTGGTGCGCCGTACGGCACGACGCCTGCAAGGAATTGAAGCGTTGGTTCGGGTTTTCCGCTTTTCGCCCCGAACCCAAGGATGCGGACGGGCGGCCATTGCAGCAAAAGATCGTGGAGGCGGCGCTGGCCGGCAAGCATGTGCTCGGCATCCTGCCCACTGGTACCGGGAAATCGTTGTGCTACCAGATCCCGGCGCTCTCGCGTTATGACAAGACGGGCGCGCTGACCGTCGTGATTTCGCCGCTCGTCGCGCTGATGGCCGACCAGGTGGCGGGCCTCGAAGCGCGCGGCATCGGCGCAAGCGCCGCCATCAATGGCCTGCTGTCCCTGCCTGAGCGGGCCGACGTGCTGGACAGGGTGCGGCTCGGCGATGTCGGCATCTTGATCATCGCCCCTGAACAATTGCGCAGTAAAACCGTCCGCGCCGTTCTCGCGCAACGCGACATCGGCATGTGGGTGCTCGACGAAGCACACTGCCTCTCCAAATGGGGCCACGCGTTCCGTCCCGATTATCGCTACGTCGGACGCTTCATCCGCGAATCAGCGAGGGATCGCCTGGCGCCCGTGCTGTGCCTGACGGCCACGGCCAAGCCGGAAGTCGTGGCCGACATGGTCGGGTATTTCCGCGACAAGGTCGGCATCGAACTGGAAGTGCTCGACGGCGGCGCCACGCGCGACAACCTGGATTTCCAGGTCATGCCGACCACGCCGGCGGAGAAATTCGCACACGTGCACCAACTGTTGTGCAGCGAATTGCCGTCGGGCGCCGAGGGCGGCGCCATCGTGTATTGTGCCTCGCGCAAGCAGACGGAAGAGATCGCGCGGTTCCTGCGTGAGAATGGCGTGGTGGCCGCTCATTTCCACGCGGGCTTGCCGCCGGAGACCAAGAAAGACACGCAAAAGCGTTTCGTCGACGGCGAGTTGCAGGTGATCGTGGCGACCAATGCGTTCGGGATGGGCATCGACAAGCCGGACGTCCGGCTGGTCGTCCACGCCGATATGCCCGGTTCGCTCGAAAACTATTTACAGGAGGCCGGACGCGCGGGACGCGACCGCGCTCACGCGCGCTGCGTGCTGATGTACACGGCCGAGGATGTCGAACGCCAGTTCGGCATGTCGGCGCGCTCGCGGCTGTCGCAGCGCGAAATCCAATCGGTACTGAAAGCCCTGCGCGCGCTGGAAAGGAAGAAGCAGGGCGCGGGTGAACTCGTCGTCACCGCCGGCGAGATCCTGTCGGAGGAAGCCGACGGCGTATTCGAGCGCGACGCGGCGACCGATGACACTCGCGTGCGCACGGCCATCTCCTGGCTGGAAGAAGCCGCACTCCTGCAGCGCGACGAAAACCGTGTCCAGGTTTTCCCGTCGTCGCTACTGGTCGGCTCGTTGCAGGAAGCGGAAGAGCGGCTCAGCAGGCAGCCGTTGTTTGATGATTACCGGCGTCAATTGCTGGCAGTAGTCAGGACCTTGATCGCGGCCGATCCGGACGACGGCATCTCCACCGACGAACTGATGGGTATATCGGGTTTATCCGCTGAAAAAATCCGCGCCGCATTGTACGATCTTGAACGCCTGGGCATCGCCAGCAACGACACGGTCCTCACGGCGTTTGTCCATGCCGGTACCGTTCGCGCATCGGCCAGGAGGCTGGAAGAGGCGGCCGCGCTGGAAGACGCGCTGGTGTCCTGCTTGCGCACGGCTGCGCCCGACCTTCAGAAAAACGAGAGCTCGACACTGCAACTTCGTCACGTGACACAAGCGCTCAAGGACGCCGGTCACGCGACGGCGCTGCCGGAACGGATACTTCGGATCCTTAACAGTCTCGCCGCGGATTGCCGTGGCGAGGACGGTGGCCTCGGCAGCGTCCGCCTGCGCCGCCTGGATGCCGAGAACGTCGTCGTCACGCTGCAGCGCGACTGGAACGCGCTCGCCAGGACGGCCGAGGTGCGGCGGCAGGCGGCGGCTTGCGCGCTCCAGCACTTGCTCGACGTATTGCCGCCGGGCGCGCGCGGCACCGACCTGCTGGCGGAAACCAGCCTCGGCAAGCTGCGCGGTGCACTGAGCAAGGACGTCGCGCTGGCCGCTTCCGCCAGGCACCTCGAGAAATTGCTCGACCGGGCATTGTTGTGGCTGCACGAACAGGACATCATCCGTTTGAACAAGGGGCTTGCGGTGTTCCGGCCCGCGATGTCCATACGCCTCTCGGCCGAACGGCGCAACTTCGCCAAGGCCGACTTCCTGCCGCTGAAACTGCATTACGACGAGCAGGTGGTGCAGATCCACGTGATGGCGGAATACGTACGGCGCGGCCTGCAGATGATGGCCGACGCCCTGAAGCTGGCCTTCGATTATTTCAGCCTCGAGCGCGAAACCTTCCTGGGCCGCTGGCTGCCGGGAAAGCACAAGGAACTGGAGCGCCAGACCACACCCGTTTCGTGGGCAGTCATCGTCGACGATCTGCGTCATCCGCAACAGCAAAGAATCGTGGCGGACGACCGCGAACAGACCAATGTGCTGGTGCTGGCCGGACCCGGCTCTGGCAAGACGCGGGTCCTGGTCCATCGCATCGCCTACCTGATCCGGGTGCGCCGGGAAAATCCGCACGGCATCCTGGCGCTGGCGTACAACCGCCACGCCGCGCAGCAGATCCGCCAGCGCCTTGCCGACCTGATCGGCGATGATGCCCGGGGCGTCGTCGTCATGACCTGCCATGCCTTCGCCATGCGGCTGACCGGAACGAGCTTCCGCAAGCATGCGGCGAAGGATGAATATGGTTTCAAGCAGGCCTGCAAGGATGTCATCGCGCAGGCGGTCGCCCTGCTGAAAGGGGATGAGGCCGCGCCGGACGAAGCGGACACGCAGCGGGACCGCTTGCTGTCCGGGTTTCGCTGGGTCCTCGTGGACGAATACCAGGACATCGGCCCGGAACAGTACGCGCTGATTTCGGCGGTCGCCGGCAGGACGCGGGCGGACAAAGACGGTCGCCTCACGCTGTTCGCCGTCGGCGATGACGACCAGAACATCTACGCATTCGACGGTGCCAGCGTCGAGTACATCCGGCGCTTCGAAAACGACTACACGGCGCGCCCCGTGTACCTGACCGAGAATTACCGCTCGAGCCATCACATCGTCGACGCCGCCAACCGCGTGATCGCAGCGGCCGCCGACCGGATGAAAGCAAAAAATCCGGTCCGCATCAACCAGGCGCGGCAGAAGGCGGATCCCGGCGGCGCGTGGGCGCACATCGACCCGGTCGCGCAGGGGCGTGTACAGCTGCTGCCGGCGGGCGACAGGCCCCAGACCCAGGCCGTCGTGGTCGTGGACGAGCTGCGCCGCCTGGCCGCGCTGGACCCCGCCTGGGACTGGGCGAAGACGGCGATCATCGCGCGCGAGTGGCGGGCACTGGACCCTGTGCGCAGCTATTGCGAACTGCGCGGCATCCCGGTACAGACGGCCGATGAAGAGATGGTGCATTGCTGGCACCTGCGCGAAGCGCGCGACCTGGTCGACTGGCTGCGCGGCAGGGAAGACGGACTGATCAGCGCGGGCGATGTCGGCGACTGGCTTGCCGCTCAGCGGGACGGCCCCTGGTGGACCTTGTTGCGCGACGCGGTCGAGCAATATGGGTTGGAGACGGCGCAGTCCGTGCTGCCGCGCGAGCACTTCATCGAAAGGCTAGCGGAATGGGGACGGGAAGTGCGCAGGCGCCAGCGCGGCCTTCTGCTCTTGACCGCGCACCGCGCCAAGGGGTTGGAATTCGATCATGTGGCGGTGCTGGACGGCGGCTGGAATCGTGTCGGCGACAATGAAGATCCAGACGCGCCGCGCCGCCTGTTCTATGTCGCTATGACGCGTGCGCGGCATACGCTCGCGCTGGCGGTGCTTGGCCGGGGGCACCGCTTCGCCGCCGCCCTGGACAAGGCACCGTGCGCCTTGCGCCGGGACCTCCCGCCGCCGGGGCCCGTCCCGGCCCAGCTCGCGCGCCGATACTTGCGACCGACGCTGAAGGAGGTCGATCTCGACTTTACCGGGCGCCTGCCTTCGGCCGATCAAATCCATGGCGCCGTCGCCCGGTTAGCCGCGGGCGCGACTATCGTCTTGCGGCCCGTCAGTGACCGCTGGCAGTTGTGCGACATGGATGGCCGGGTCATCGGCCGGCTGGCGCGCGCCTTCGCGCCGCCCGCCGGGATGCGCTGCGTGGACGCACGTGTGCATGCCATCATCGTCCGGCGCAAACAGGACTGCGAACCTGGGTTCCAGGCCCTGCTGTGCTGCGATCAATGGGAGGTGGTGTTGCCTGAACTGGTATTCGAGCCGGTGGCATGAAAGGAGCGGGATCTTGCCGCTGTCGACACTGGTTCCCACGGTTTTCCGTCTTCCAACGGCCCAGTTTTATGCGGCCTGCTGATTCAGTTTCTGGGACGCCTGCCAGCGCTCAAGAAATTCGACCGGCGAGCGGAAACCCAGCGTGGAATGCTGGCGTTTGCGATTATAAAAGACTTCAATGTATTCGAAGCTGGCCGCTTTCATTTCCTCCAGGGTTTTGTACTTCACGCCATGGACACGCTCATTTTTGAAGCTGTTAAACCAGCTCTCCGTCGGGGCGTTGACGCTCCTATGTCAAGCGGCCAACGTAGCCACTTGCAGATCGTTCAATATGACCGGGTAAAGCTCCCTGATGAGATATCGCTTCAGGCAGCGATGAATTTCCTTGTTGGACATACCTTCAGTTGTTCGCCGTTCGACATAAGCACGCGTCCGCGGCTCACTTCTCATCCTGACCATCGCGATTGTCCACAATGCGTTATTCCCTTGCCGATCGCCACCGCGATTCAATCTATGTCGTATCGTCTTGCCTGAGGAGGCGGGCAGCGGATTCACCCCGCATAGCGCAGCTAGGGCTGCTTCGCTGCGCAAACGTTCAGGATTGTCACCAGCTACGGCGATCAATGTCGCTGCAGTCTGAGGTACCCTGAATTTTTTGGACACTTCCGATTGATAAACTTGTCGGAAGGAGCAGACACATGAAATTGAAGACATACACGCCGGAGTTCAGGGCCGAGGCGGTAAAACTGGTGCTGGCGCAAGGGTTGTCGCAGGAAGAAGCGGCCCAGCGGATCGGCATACCGAAAGGGACGCTGGCGAACTGGGTGAGCGCGGCAAAGCGCAGCACGGACCCGATGGCGGCGCCGGGCAGCCGCAGCGTTGCGGAGCTAGAGAACGAACTGGCCAGGCTGCGCAAGGAATTGGCCGTGGAGCGGATGGAAAAGGAAGTGCTAAAAAAGGCCACCGCGTACTTTGCGAGGGAGTCGCTGCCCTGTACGCGTTCATGAAGACGGTGCGGCTCGACTATCCACGTGGCCTGCTGTGCCGCGTGTTCGAAGTGTCGCGCAGCGGCTTTTATGCGGCGCTGGAGCGCCCGCCGTCGCAACGTGCCCAAGACGACGAACGACTGAAGATCGCCATCAAGGCTGCCCATGTTCAAACGCGCGAACCCTATGGACCGCTGCGCCTGCAGCCGGAACTGGTCGCGCAAGGGTTTGATACCGGGCGAGACCGGATCGTGCGATTGCGACGGGAGCTTGGCCTGCGCTGCAAACAAAAACGCGGGTTCAAGGCGACGACGAACTCGAAACACGCTTATCCGGTAGCGCCGAACCTGCTGGAGCAGGCCTTCGCGCCGACGCGGCCGAACGACGCCTGGGTGAGCGACATAACGTATATCGCCACCGACGAAGGCTGGCTCTACCTGGCAGGCATCAAGGACGTTTTCACGTGCGAGATGGTGGGTTACGCGCTGGGTGCACGGATGACCCAGGAGTTGACGGCGCAGGCGCTCTGGCGGGCAGTACGCAATAAGCGGCCGGCGCCGGGCCTGATTCTTCATTCGGACCGCGGCAGCCAATATTGCGCTGACGACTACCGCGAACTGGTCACACAGTTCGGCATGACGGCCTCGATGTCGCGCAAGGGGAACTGCTACGACAACGCGCCCATGGAGAGCTTCTGGGGCAGCCTGAAGAACGAATTGATTCATCACCAGAGGTACGCGACGCGTGCTGACGCGGAGTCCGCGATCATGGAATACATCGAGATCTTCTATAACCGCCAGCGGCGTCATTCGCGTCTCGGGTACCTATCGCCAGCGTCGTTTGCCGAAGAATTCAGTAGACAAAAGCTGGCCGCTTGAAACGGACGTGTCCACTATTGACAGTACACCTCACGCTGTGGCTAAACATCGAGGTCATTGGCCAGACTTTGAATACCTGCCCAGCCTATTCTTACGCCGTCGCGTTCCTCTCCAGCAGAAATGTGCAACATTTCCGGGTTGTCCTTCCAGGGAACATTATGTTCTCGACACGCAGAATTAGTCCATCGCATCGATTGAAAGTTCATCAGATGCAAATAGAGGTATTGGCGTCCAATGTTCCTGTTATTCGTGACAACTCCATTCTTCCAAAACCATACATTTGGATGATCAGGCATTCCGTCATGCCAGGGCATCGGATGAAAAACGGTCGAGTATTGTTCTTTGCAATACACATTTTCGCAATAGATGGGAGCGATCCCATTCGGGTGCTGTTGTCGGAAAAATAGTTTGGAAAAAACATCTTCATCAAAGCGTGTGGATTCCGGATTTTCCGCGTATTCTTGCCAGTTTAAAATCTTGGAATATGCCTTGCGCATCGATTCGGTATTCCTGAATAGCACCAGATGTCCCGAAATCATTCCAACGTGCGTGCTGATGGTGTCAAAAGAAAGAACTTCGTCGGTATAAAATCTCCGAATGTCCCCATAGATAACGTCCAGATCTCCGAAGCCATAGTAATCAAAATCCGCTATGTCGTCGTTATACATATCTCCGAACATGGGCTTCAGATCACAGATTTTGTAATTCCCTACCGGATTAAAATTAATACGTAGTCGCTGGGACACCATGGCCACATAATCATCATATGGCATGGAAATAAAAGTAACATTTTTCGGCGAATCTTCCGGAATTTCGCAGTCTGTTCTGATAATCCAGTTAACTGTCTTATTGAATGCGCAACTGGCCAGAAACACGGGAAACCATTTGGGCCAACATCCGAAATAATCGATTAATATAACAATACTTTTCACAGTTCTTCCATTTTGTTGTCGAGCATTTATTCCAAAGTCAGTCCGTCGCAATGCCTACGATGAACAGATGCTTTCGTGCGGCTACATGTAGTCGGTGGCGAGAATCGGCCTTTCTGTGAAGTATAGCGCGCTTGTGTGGCATTGTGGCAACTGGTTTTGTTAGTTTCAAAAGAATTGCGTTCGATATATTTCGATGTCAATTTTCCTCGGAATGCTATCCAATTATCACGCTTTGAATATTACGCGGATGGGTGACCTCGAAGGTTCGAGTTCATCTGCTGCGTCAAAACTTGATTGGTGATTTTCGTAACTGCGTTTGACGAATAGTTCTACCGCATAACTTTATACATGCCTCGTCAATCCACTTCTACGCGCAGGGCACGCAGTGTCTGAGCAGCGGTCTGGACTTTGTCGAGTCCACGCCAGATCGTCTTGGCGCCGGGTTCACCATCGCCTTTGCGGGCAGGGAAGCCGCCAGAACATGAAGACGATGGTGCTCGAGCGCGACGTGTATGGCGAAGGCCAGCACCGCTACCACGGTGGCTTCTTGGGCTTCGCCAAGCACTGCGGCTTCGTGATCAAGCTGTGCCAGCCTTTCCGCGCCAGGACGAAGGGCAAGGTGGAGCGCTTCAACGGTTACCTGCGCCGCTCGTTCTCTGTGTCTCTTCCCAGCCGCCTGACGCAGACGGGGCCACGGCACCACTGCAGCATCCGTTCGCCGTGTACGACCAATTGCTGGCGCAATGTGTGCAGGGAGCGGTGGCATGAACCTGCAACGGAAACATCGCCATCTTGTGCGAAGAGCTGCGCCTGGCCTTCGTCGCGCAAGGCTACGGTGCGGCAGCGCAGAAGGCGGCAGAGGGAACGCCCTATAGCGATTTCCTTGACGGCTTGCTGCGGCAAGAAGCCGCTGCAGTCATGCGCAGGCTGCTTGCTGTTGGGCTTGCTCGGACAGGGCAGCAGTGGACATGTCCTGGACGACGCGACCGGCATCGAGCACGATCACACGGTTGGCCGACGCGATCGTTTCCGGGCGATGCGCGATGATGATGCGGGTGACGTTCAGGGCGCGGACGGCGGCATTCACTTCATGTTCCTTTGCAATATCCAGATGGCTCGTCGCTTCGTCGAGGAACAGGATGCCAGGCCGCTTGTACAGGGCGCGCGCCAGCAGGACCCTCTGCTTCTGGCCGCCCGACAGCACGGTACCCATGTCGCCGACCAGGGTGTTGAAGCGCATGGGCATCGCGTTGATCTCATGCGCGATCGCCGCCAGTCGTGCGCATTCCTCGATCCAGGCCTGGTCCGCATTGGGGTCGAAGAAACTGATGTTGTCCGCGATCGATCCGGCGAACAGTACGTCGTCCTGCAAAACGGTGCCCACCATCCGGCGCAGCGTATCGATGCCGATCTGCTGGAGCTTGACGCCTCCGACCTTCACCTCGCCTTCTGTGGCCGGCAGTATGCCCAGCAAGACGTTCATCAGCGTGCTCTTGCCGCAGCCGGACGCACCGATAATCGCCACCGATTCGCCGGACGCGATGCGAAAATTGACGCCATCCAGCACATACGGCTCCTGTTCGCCGTAGCGGAAGCGCAGGTTGCTCACCTCGATGGTCGGCTCGAGGGCGGGCTCGTCGAGGAGCGCATGCGCGCCTTCCAGGGATTCGGGCTCCGTGTGCACGATATCGGCCAGACGCTCGCCCTGCAACTGCAGCATCTTGACTTCGAAATACTTGTCGATCAGCGACCCGACGCGGCCATCGAACTGACCCTTGTAGGCATTGAACGCTATCAGCACGCCAACGCTGAAATCGCCATCGAGCACCATTTTGGCGCCCAGCCAGATGATCAACAGGTTCTCGATGCCGAACAGCAGGCCGTTCAGCGTCTGGTAAAGCAATTGCAGCTTCTGCGAGCGGAGATCGGCGTTGACCTGGTCCACCAGCAGTGTCAGCCAGTTGGCGCGCCGCTCGTCCTGGCGCTGGAACAGCTTGATGGCCTTGACGCCGCGTACCGTTTCCAGGAAATGGCTCTGCTGCTTGGCCGCGTGGACGATCTGTTCCTCGGTCGCATCGCGCAATGGCCGATACCATGCCACGCGCGCCATTCCATACAGCGTCATCGTGCCGGCGGCGATACAGCCCAGCGTCGGGCTGTAGATGAACATCATCACCAGCGTTACCAGCGACATCAGGCCGTCGAGAATCGCCGCCAGGAACGAGGTGGTCAGCGTATGCTGGATCTGGTCGACGGCGCCAAAACGGGAGACGATGTCGCCCAGGTGGCGCTTCTCGAAATATTCGACCGGCAGGCGGATCAAATGTGTGAACACATTGGCGCGCCACTGGATGTTCAGCGTGGTTGCCATGTACATGATGACCCACGAGCGGATCGCGCCGACGCCTTGCTGCATCAGCATCAGCAGGCCGAAACCGAGGACCAGCGTCGTCAAGAGGTCGCGGTCGCCCGACACGATGACGTTGTCGATGACCCACTGCATGAAGAATGGACTCACCAGTGCGAATACTTCGAGCGCCAGGGCGAGGATCAGGATCTGGATAAACGAGCGCGACAGGCCCGTGACACGCCCCATCAGGCCGCGTAATTTGATCGGCTGGCGTTGTTCCTGCGGCTTGAATTCCGAGCTCGGCCACAATTCGAGCGCCACCCCGGTGAACGACTCGGAAAGCGCCTTCATCGATATCTCGCGCACACCGGCGGCGGGGTCGTGGATCGTTACGCTGCTGGTCCCGACCTTCTTCAACACCACGAAGTGATTGAAGTTCCAGTGCAGGATGCAGGGCAGCTTCAGTTTGTCCAGATCCTCGCAATCCAGCTTGAGCGGACGCGATTCCATGTGAAGGCGTCCGGCGATCTTGATCAGATGCGCCAGCGTGGCACCCTTGAGCGAAATCGCGAACTGCTGGCGCAGGGTCGCAAGGTCGACGCGGTGGCCGTGATAGCCGGCGACCATGCCGAGACAGGCGAGACCGCATTCGGTCGCCTCGGTTTGCAGGATCGTGGGCAGTCTGGGACCGAAGCCGAATTCGATATCGCTGAGGAACCGCATATTGGATGTCAGAGTTTGCCGCTGAGGGTGTACAAGGGTTCGAGCACCCATTCGTAAAGCCGGCGCTTTTCCTGCAGGATGTCAGCCTCGAGCAGCATGCCGGCCTGTAGCGCTTGTTGGCGCCCGTACGCCTTGACGGTTTGTGCCGACAGGTCGACAGTAATCCGGTACAGCGGCTCGCCGCCATTCGCCTGTTGTGCCAGGCCTGTCAGCTCGTTACCGGACAACGCGACCTTGGCGACGAATGTAACCGTGCCCTGAGCCTGTCCGAATTTCTGATAGGGATAAGCCTGGTAGCGCATCAACACCTTGTCGCCGGGCTTGACGAAACCGATGGCACGGCTCGGGGCGTACAGATACGCCTGCATTTTCGCGCCCGCCGGGACGATACTCAAAAGGGGCTTTCCGCCATCTGCCATCTGCCCGACGTCGGCCGTGACCGCCGTTGCAATACCGCTTTCCGGGGCCGTGATCTCCAGGCGGCGCTTGGCTTCGCTTTCGGTCAGTTCTTGCCCGAGGCTCGTGATGTCGCGCTCGATCTGCGCCAGCACGTTTTGATGGCGCAGCGGCATGGCCGTCAGGTCGTTCTTCTGGCTCGTCAGGTCACGGCCGACGCTGATGCGGTCGCGCTCCAGCGATTGCATGCGCGCACGCTGGTCGAGCAGGTCCGCCTGGCGTTGTTGCAGTTGTTCTTTCGAAATGAAGTGCTGGGCCGCCAGGTCGCGCATGCGCACCACGGCGTCCTCGGCCAGCTTGACACGCCCGGCCTGGCCTTCGACCTGGCTGTCGATTTTCGCCAATTCGGATTCCAGGCCGGCAATGCGATTCAGAAGGGCCACGCGTTCTTCGTCGTTCAGCCTGCGCGTCTTGTCCAGCGCGTTCTGCAACGACGTCCGGCGTGCATTGACCTGCCGGCTGATGGTCGCCTGCACGCTGCCCTGGGTGTCGCTGTATCGCTCGCTCGACAGGACATATAACACGTCACCGCGCTTGACCGCCTGGCCTTCGACGACGTTTTTCTTCACGACGATGCCGTACTGTGGCACGTAGACCTTCACGAGGCCGAGATCCGGCACGAGTTGTCCCGAAACGGTTGTCCGTTTGGTGTAGGTGCCGGAAAACAGAAAGATCAGGACCGCCGCAGCCAGACCGCCGGCGAGGGCGCACAGGATCGAAAACGAAACCGGCCGGATCAGGACGATTTCACCGAGCCATTTGACCTGACGGGCGTTCAATGCCTCGGTACGATACAACTGTCTTGTGCTCATGGAGCTGTCTTCACTGCTTTCTTTGTACTAATTGCTGGTGGCCGATCCCGGCGGGGAGCATCTGCGGTTTTGATGGAGGAGGTGGCCCTAATGAGCCGTATAGGTTATCTACCGGAAGCTTTTAAGTCAATCATTTTATTTTCCCGCGGCATTTGCTTCGGTAAAACGCACTGGTTTGATAATTCGATATAAATGTCGCTCGCAAATATGTATAAAATTCACGCGCCACATTGACTAGGTCGTAATACGGAAATTTAGGCTGGAATGCGGATCGTGGTATGTTTCGAGGGCTACTTATGCTGTGTCCCAACTTGGACGGCCGTCAGTAGACATTGGAACCCTGTTCCATTTTCTTCTTGATTGGCATCACAGCTGCGCGTTGCGGGCAGCTGGCTTCGGCTCGAATGGGGGCATGCATGAGTGGCTGGTCCTTCAACATGAGTCTACTTTTTGAAATAGCAGTAAACCTCACAAATTATCACATTAAGATGCGCGGAAACCATCATTGCATGGATTGGTTTCAATCGATACGGATGAGATGTTTGTATTGCATTAGTAATTTCCAAATGTTATATTTTCTTGCCATCACGTTTTTCGCCCGCTAGGGGTCGATGGTGTTCATATTTTCAGAAATTTTCTCTTGGAGTAGTTATATGTATGCATTGACGCTTGACGAAATTGAGTGTGTAAGTGGTGCTGAGATCACCGAAACGCAATGTGTTGCCGGCTTCACGTTGTATGGTGGGCTCGTTGGCGCGATTGCTGGAGGACTTGGCGGCGCTGCTGCATCGGCCGGCACTTTTAGTGGAGCGGGCGCATGGGCGGGCTTTCAGGGTGGAGGTATGGCCGGCGGCGTGGTTGGCGGTTTGGTATGTGCTCCCTTACTTAGCTATTTCGCCTAAGCTCTGATTAGACGGGTAATTTTGGGAGGGGCTGTTATAATTACGACCCCTCTCACGAAGAAGAGTATGAAAAATAAAATTATGAAGACGTCAATATTTCTTGTGTGCATTCTAGCCTTGCTGTCGTTGGCGCGACTTTCGCATAACACAATGGTCGAGCGTATACTTACTGTTTCAGCCGGTCTTCTTGCGATTGTTGGGGTCCTCGGGCTGTTGGGTTGATCAACAAAAGCACAGACGAGATCAACTTGAATATCCAAGTCTGTTGAGTAGGGGGGGCTCGAATACCCACTGCTGTTGTTAGAAGTAGCTAAAAAGACAAGCGAAATCTGTCGAGTCGCGCGAAAAATGAGCTTGGCCACGCTCGATTTTCCGCCGCGCGCTGCCGCTTTTGGAGTCGCGGACGGATTTCTGGCGTCAAAACGCCTCGACTCGCCCCTTCTTCAGGTAGCAAGGTCGCCGCAAATTGTGTGCGGCAGCTTTCCAATTCAGGTGCAGCGTCGCGCGCGCCAGTCCGATGCTGCTCAGTTGAATATAACATCTGCAACCAGTTTCCTATTAGCCATATTGTGTCCCGTCACCTTGTGGTATTTGTCAGACTCTTTCTTCTGAATTGTGCCTGCTTTTGCTGGTGCAATCGAGGCAATGCGGAAAGGATATGAGATTTGGAAGCCGAAGCAACTGCGTTGATCGGATTCTCACCTTGGCACTTCTGTGCCGGCCATGAGTTGGCCCGGCGATTTATGCTGCGTCAAAGTGCCACCGATGCTTGTTGGATAGTCCGCCCACAATGACCAGCGATTCCATGACGTCGCAACCATCCTTTTGGCCCATCGTGAGCGAATGCTGCCGCAATCGGACCGTCCCAATTTCGTCAGGTATCAAAAGCGCGTGATTGCAAACTCGATTACACGGTGCCCAATCGGGATCGCAAGTACCACTTCGTTGCTCGACACGGAGAGGATACCCACAGCTCCAATCAACGTATTATCGTCACCAACTTGAAAGGCATGCAGGAATCCTTGCAGAAGCGTACCTGCTTTGCGAGCGACGAGGACGACAGACGTATCGAAAAGGCTTAGCTTGATTTGTTTGCGCGGTCCGCAAGCTGTTACATATTCTTCCTTTTGCTCGCCCATCCAATTCTAGGATTACGTTCGCCTAGCTTTTGCGAATTTTGGTAATTCAGCGTTATTATTCCATCGGTGATTACTCGACAAAAGTCCTGAGCACCACGCTGATCTTTTGACAGTGAGAAGCCGGCTCCTATCAAAGGAAGCCGGCTGTTTTCAGATCAGTGGATAGAAGCGCTTTTCGCGTCAGCCGAGCCAGTGGGATTCAGCACCACTTCAATGTAGTTTTTCTTATCCAAGTAGCGTTGCGCGGCGCGCTGCACGTCGGCTACCGAGAGCTTCTCGATCTCATCCGTAATCGTCAGCAGGCGTGCCGGATCGGTGCCGTCCAGCAAGGACGACTGCAGGTGGTCGAGCCAGTAATTGTTTTCACGCTGCCATTGGCGGTAACCTTGGCGCCAGTTGGCCTTGACCTTGTCGAGTTCAGCCTCCGTCGGACCGTGCGCCTTGAGGTCGTCGATCTCGCCGAATACTGCCGCAACCAGCTTTTCTAGCTTGTCCGGGCCGGTCGGCATCTGCATGCCAATTTGGTAGTGCTCGTAAGGAATACGCTCGACGGTGCCGCGAGCCTGACCGCCGTAGATCAGGCCATCTTTCTCGCGGAGCACGGAAAACACCCGCAGGTTCATCACCTCGGTCAGCGCACTCATGCGCAGCGACTCGGCCGGCGACCACTTGGCGGGCCCGGAGAACGTCAACGACAGGACGCTCTTCGGCTCGGTTCCCGCCAGCACTTCCTTCTTGATAACACCCCTCGATTCCCGCAGTCCCACGTCGCGGAAGTTCAGCGGCAGGTCCGGCGTGGGCAGCGTGCCGAGGTAGGCCGCGACCAGGGGCTTGATCGCCGCTACGTCGAAGTCCCCGACCAGGACGAACGTCAGGCCCTTGGCACTGGCGAAGCGCTGGCGGTACAGCGCGATGCTGCGGTCGAGATTGATCTTGGCGACGTCGGCCGGAACGAACGAGCGCGGCTCATATGGATGGCCGCCATAGATCGCGTCGACAATCGCGTCGCCAAAACGCGCCTCGGGCGAGACGGTACGGTTGCGCACCAGTTCCGTCACGCTGTTCCTGATCGCGTTGTACACGTTCTCGTCGCGGCGCACGCCGTCGAAGCGTAGCCACAGCATCTGGAACATCGCCTCCAGGTCTTCCCGGCTGCTGCCCGATTGGCCGTTGATCTCGTCCGTGTAGGTGCCGAGGTTGACGCCGGCGGCGGCGTTGCGCCCGTTGAGGATCTTCTGCATGTCGAGCTGGTTGTAGTCGCGCACGCCCATCGCAGTGGCCAGCGAGCTCGCCAGGCGCGCATTCGGCATGTCTTGGGCGTCGAACTGCGTCTGGCCGCCGTAGCGCTTGGCGCCAAGCAACACCTGGTCCTTGCGGAAGTCGCTCGGTTTCAGGATCACCTTGACGCCGTTCGACAGCGTCAGCCGGGTCAGTCCCAGCTTCTTGTCCAGGCTTTCGGCGACGATGGTACCGGGCTTGGCCGGGCGCTCCATCAGGTGCGTCGGCAGTGCTTTTTCTTCTCGTTTCGCGACTTGTGCCTGCTCACCTTTCGTCACCTCGGCCACCAGCTCCTGCTCGGTCGGCGCCGGCGCCGCCTTGGTCCCGCCGATGAATGTCACCAGCTTGCCTGCGTCCGCCGCGAAGGCCTTGCGGGCCGCGGCGTTGACGTCTTCCAGGCTGATCGTCGGCAGCAGCGCCTGGGCCAGACGGTATTCCGCTTCGACGCCCGGGATGCTTTCGTTGGCCAGAAAGTTGCGCTGGTATTCGGCCGCATAAGCGGCCGAGTCGGTCGTATTGCGTTCGTTGTAACCGTGTTCCAACCCGGTCAGGATGTCCTTCCGTGCGCGCTCCAGTTCGGGCATCGTGAAGCCATACTGGCGCACGCGCTGCAGTTCCTGCTGCAGCGCCGCGAGCGCCGGCGCTTGACCGCCCGCGCCGAGCACCGCGCCCAGCTCGAATGCCTTGTAGCGCGCGGTGAGCGGATCGTTGCCGCCGTTCCCGAACATGAACGGCGGATTGGGTTGCTGCGCCAGTTCCGCCAGGTGCAGATTCAACATGAGCGTGTACAGGTTTTCAATCGTCTTGTCGCGGTAGCTCCCATAGGTGCCGAGATTCGGCTCGAGGCGCGGCGAAAAGTTCAGGCCGACCCTGTTCACGGGCATTTCGGCATCGGCGAACACGAAGGCGTCGGTACCCTTGCGTGCCGGGATGTCCGAATAATTGCGCGGCCGCTCGCCGGCCGGATTCTGCAGTCCCAGGAAGTGCATTTTGATCTGGCGCTCGGCGTTGCCCGGATCGATGTCGCCGACCACGATCACAGCCATCAGATCGGGACGGTACCAGTCGTGGTAGAAACGGCGTACGGTGTCCGGGCTCGCCGTGCGGATCACGTCTTCCTTGCCGATCGGGATTCGCGACGCGTAGCGCGAATTGTTGTATGCCTTCGGCAGCAGCGCCAGTTGCACGCGTTGCACGACGCCCTTGTGACTGCGCGCTTCCTCGAGGATGATGGCGCGCTCCTTGTCGACGGCTTCGGGACTCAACAATATGCCATGGGCCCAGTCCTCGAGCATCGTGAACGCCGTGTCGACGTTTTCCTTGCGGTCAGTGGGGACGGGCAGCATATAAACCGTCTCGTCCGGGCCGGTATAGGCGTTGAGGTCGGCACCAACTTTCAGGCCGATCGATTGCAGGTACGAGACCAGATCCTGCTGCTTGAAGTGGGTCGAACCGTTGAACGCCAGGTGTTCGAGCATGTGCGCGAGGCCCTGCTGGTCGTCTTCTTCGAGCACCGAACCCGCTTTCACCACGAGGCGCAGTTCGAGCTTGTGCTCAGGCTTACCGTTGCGCTGGATGTAGTACGTCAAGCCGTTCGGCAGCTTTCCGACCTTGACCTGGGGGCCGACCGGGATGGGTGCGTTCAGGTCGATGGCGCTTGCCGGCGGAATGGTTGTCAGGATAGCGGCCGTGAGCAGTGCAGTGCGGAAGAGACGTGACATTAAAATTTCCAAGTAGAAAAAAGACGATTCGCAGAGGATAACAAGCAAAATGACCAGATAAACACGCACATTGTCACGATGTGGCGAGCCCAGCATTCTTTTACGCACAAGGTGCCGGGCCGAGGGGTCGGCAGGGCACCAAGGGTGGGCGGATAACGAGCGAAAACCGGCGATGTCGGGAAGTCCACTGTGCGCGGAAAATTGGTGCGCAAGCCAGCCTCAGTTTGTCTTCTCCCGCGCGGCAGTTTTTCTCAGGCAGTGGTTGTCAGAATGGCATGAATCGAAATCTGCGTTGACCGCCGCGATGCACGAAAAAGAGCGCTTGCGGTGCAGTGCGGCGACTGCACGTCGAGGTCGACTCGTCAGTCGTCAAGTTCGATTTCGCGAAAGACTATCCCAATGCTTGAGTCTGGTGCATCAGGTGCGGATGGGCGTATTTAGGATAAGGAAAGCAATCAACCATAAGAAATAACGCGACCTGACGTTCGTGGCCACTGCCTGCAAGCAAATAAATGTTCGCTCGCAGGCGGTGGAGCGCGCCGAAGCCGGCGCGCCTCGCATCAGGTACGATTTCGCGAAAGACCGTTCCAATGCCTAAGGCCAAGGCATTGCCGCGACAAGCCAACGCCTTGACGATGTGGAAAATGCATCAACTCCAGATAGGATAGAGTACAACCGGAATAGGGTCGCCGGGCCGGTCGGGAACGGGTATGGCGAAGGCAACGGAAATGGCGAGGCTACGGGGACGTGCCGATCCAAGGATAGGGTCCCGCCACGGACCTTTGTTCGTATCGGGGATATTTTCTTGGCCTGAGGCGGTTGTTGGTACTACACGACAGGCAGTGACGATAAAAATTTCTTTGTGCGCCATCCTGCACGACAACGAGACCGCGTTTGCAGGATGGCGGTGCGTATCGACCAAGGCTTCTCGGGCATTAAGTAGAGTTTCGCAAGATGCGATCGCGATATTTCAAACCCGGAGCATTGTCGCCAAAGGCCGACGCTATGATGCTACAGCGAGGGCATCAACCAAAAGGATTCGGGTACATAGGCCCAGGGTACGGGTTATACGGGTCCGTAGGCCATGAGATAGTGGGATAGATGGGCGGCATAACGACGTCGCCGCCAGATACCAGTTCGATTTGATCGATTTCAAGTTCTTTCATTATTTTCTCCAATTAAATTTTAAGGCGAGTGTCAGTCGCCTCGAAGGCTTCCTTTATACGGCTCTGCCGCAAATCGGAAATATTTTTGACCTGAATCGATGAAGCAGGTCACAAAATTCTCGTTGTGTCGTACGAGGCGTGTCCCGATTAACCGTGGCGCGCTCGGCTGGATATATTTTGCCCAACCAATTGTATTCGCTTCGTGTAATTCACAATTTTGCGCATCCTTCCCTCATGTGGACCTCCGCAATTCAGACAAGGTTTCCGATGTAGCCGGGAAACGTGTTGCCTGGGAAGACGTTTGTCAACTGACATCATTTGTATAATGGTAATAATATTATTTGGCAGAGATTGCCTGATGTCAAGACAGATGTCGATTATTTTTAAATGGAAGTTTTATGCGGGCTGTTTGGGGCAATGTCGCAAAAATATTGGGTCGGCGAATTCGTGAGAAAGGATTTCCGGTTTTCGTGTGAATTATCACGCGTCCGGACAGGCTTTGTTCGGGTTCCTCGGTTCGGTCGTATCTATCCGGCCGCCATACGAAAAGTCGGCGTATGGTGTTCTTGCCGATGAATATAGACTGACCTTGGAGGTGGCTGTACACCGTCTTGATCGTGCGGATGTCGATTATCGGAAATCGCCTTAAGTAACGTTAGCCCGTTTAAAACCTCTGGAGGTCCTGAGCATCAGCCGCTTTCGTTCGCGTTTTACGTAGTAAACCGCTCGGTGGGTGCGCAGAAAATCCTTGAACGCCTTCCTGGCTTCCTGGTTGGAGGGATACGCGAAAAACACCAGCATGAGCAGCGCGATCTTCCCTTCCTTGAATTCCCAGAAATGACTGGGGAAGAGGCCGAAACGATCGGCGATTCTCACGCTGTCCTTGTTGCCGCCAGCCCAGCACACGAAGCCGACCGGGTCTTTCTTGGCGTTGCGAAGAATCGTCAGCGTGCCGGCGTAAGCCGCATGACGGATGCGGCCGAGCAATAGCGGATCGATGGAAATGTTCATACCGCCCAACATTTCAATTGCAGCGGAGAACTCAAGTGGATTTGGATGAGACAGATTCATATCAGTTGTCTACTTGTGTGGGCCGAAGGTGTCGCCGGTGTGCTGGTGATGCCTTCGGCCGTTCTGGCTTCATGTCGCCGGAGGATGAAGGCCGATTCGTTCTTATACTTGGGTGCAAGACATGTTTTCGATGCTCGTAAGGACTTCCCCAAGAGCTTGCAGATAGAAGCCCAGGTCGAACGTCCCGCTCAACTGCAGGTCCGGATAATTTGCGGTGACAAAGCTGAGGCAATCCTCGTAGCGCTCGAACGTGCAGTCGCAATTTCCCGCCAATGTGTAGCGATGCAGTGTCTCGTCGTAAGCGATTCGAACATTTCCGGTTTGCGCGATGACGATCTGGCCAGTAGAGGCGGTGTCGAAAATCCATTTGGACTGGTCGACGCAATCCTGGATGTAGTGCCCAAGTTCGTCCAGACGTTTTTCGTACGCCATTGTGTGGAGTTGCGACGCGATCCGGCCGCGATAAAAGTAGGCCGAAAGATATGCCCAGCGCAGCGCTTTGATGGCGCATGCAATGTAACAATTTCGAACCCTGTCGGGACCTGGTGACTTGAGTCGTTGCAACGCGGCCGAGCGTAGCACGTCTTTAAAGGCGACAAGAACATCGTGTGCCTTGTCGGGCGTGGTTCGCAGCAGTTCGCTGAACCTTTGCAACGTGTTCTCGCTGTTCGCCAAACCGAGGTAGGACAACCTCATGAAGGCGATGACTGGATCGTCCGGATCATGTCGTGCGGGTAGATCCGCGAGCGGCGCTTTACTCTTCCGAACCACGGCATCGTAAGCTGCCGCGAACGCTTTACCGTCGTCACTTTCGGCAATATTTTCGAGATGTGTCTCTGGAAGACCCAGCACCGACAGGGAATAATATGCAAAGCAGTTTACGAATACTCGGTCAAAGTAGCGCACAAGAGGTTCGATATTGAACTGAGCGCCGCTGCATTTCCCGTAAACGTAAAGCAACTGTCTGACAGACTCCATGACAACGTGGGGTTCGTCAAAGAAAGTCGTTTGCCCGCGGAAGTTCTTTCCGCCGCTGAGGAAGCGAGCCTCTGTCAAGTCGAGCCAACGGCCGTCCAGACAGATGTTCGAAGGCGTCAGGCCGCCATGTGCGATGCGTGCCGCTCGGGCGAAGGCAAACTGTTTTGCCGACGCGAGAATGAAGCGACCGGCGAACTGGATAAAGTGGTTATCGCTGTCAAATTTGGTCTTGAGCTGGCGATACACCGAGCGGATCCGCATCGGTTCGCGTTTCAACGAAGACGTTTTCGGCGGCGTGAAGTTCTCCGCGTGCATCAAGTGAGCCGGCCTCAACACGAGCTCGCGCACAAGGAGCGCGCCGGGAGCCGGTGACAGTTCAGTCTCTTCGGTGCCCCAGCCAAACAGCTGAAAAGCCCCGGTATCCGACGTGCGAATGAGACCGTAGATCTTGGCGCAACCCATCGGGAGGACGTGACCCAACACCGTCGAATAAATAGCCTCGTAGGCGGCGTCAACGATATTCAACGAGCCGTACGAATGCCATACTGACTTGCCGCCCGCCAACGGATTGGGGCCGTTGCCCTTGAGCTGGAATTTTCCGTAGTTGCCTGCGCGGCCACCTCCTCCGTTGTCTCCCACTCCGGGCCCGCCGTACCGCTCGGCCAAAAAGATCCGGCTGTCGCTTTCGTCCAGTTCGCCCTCGCCAAAGCAGCTGTTGGCTTTTGACATATAGGCGAAGTAGCGAGCGAAACTGGCTTCCGACAAGCCTTTGTCCAGCAGGTTTTCCAGATCGGAGGTTGCCTCATCGTTGAGCCAGACGGTCCGAGCATCGCGGATTCGGAGGCATTCGAATTCAACCAGATTGTCTTTAAAGTCGTTAATATCGAGCATAAGCGTGTGCAGGATCGTTTTTCTACTTCAAGGTATGTTTGAAGTAAGCGATGGTCTCTTTCAGTCCATCCTCGAGTCGAACTCTAGGCTTCCAGCCCAGCATCTCACTGGCTGCGGTAATGTCGGGCTGGCGCCGTTGTGGATCGTCAGCAGGCAGGGGACGAAACGCCAGCTTCGACGTGGATCCGGTCAGCGTGAGGATCAATTCCGCGAGTTCCCGCATCGAGACCTCTTGCGGATTTCCGACATTGAATGGACCGGTGATATGGTCGTTCGTTTCCATCATCGCGACCATTGCGTCGATCAGGTCATCCACATAACAGAAACTGCGGGTCTGCTCGCCATCGCCGTACAACGTGATGTCCTCGCCCCGTAGTGCCTGGACGATGAAATTGCTGACCACGCGCCCATCGTTGGGATGCATGCGGGGACCATAGGTATTGAAAATACGGATGACCTTGATGTTGACGTTGTGCTGGCGTTGGTAGTCGAAGAACAGGGTCTCCGCGCAGCGCTTCCCCTCGTCGTAGCAGGATCGAATCCCGATCGGATTGACGCGGCCGAGATAATCCTCGCGCTGCGGATGGACCTCCGGGTCGCCATACACCTCGCTTGTCGACGCCTGCAGGATGCGCGCTTTTACGCGTTTCGCAAGACCCAGCATATTGATGGCGCCGTGCACGCTGGTTTTCGTCGTCTGGACTGGATCGTACTGGTAGTGGACCGGGCTGGCGGGGCAAGCCAGGTTATAGATCTTGTCTACCTCGACGTACAGCGGAAAAGTGACGTCATGCCGCATCAGTTCGAATGCGGGGTTGCCGATCAGGTGTGCGATATTCGTCTTGCTGCCAGTAAAGAAGTTATCGACGCAAAGCACGTCCGCGCCGCTGGTGACCAGGCGGTCGCACAAATGACTGCCGAGAAAACCGGCGCCGCCGGTAACGACGATTTTTTCCATATTGTTCAGGTATGTCAGACGGACGAGTGATCGTCTCGATTAAAGACGGCGGGAGGAATATCGGAGCGTCGATAAAAGTTCCACAACTCCTTGTAGGGCAGTTCTTCACCCAGGTTCTCGCGGCCTTGTGTAAGTCCGGCCCAATGCACGAGAAAAACCGGGGCGTCGTAAGGGGAGGACAGCTTTCCGCCTTCGACCCGCGCATCAGGTATGCCTCCCCAGAATTCCAGTGCAGCGGAGGGCATCAACCCGCGGTCGCGCAGCACTAGCAGGCTCGTGTAGGCGTAACCGGAAGTGACGACGAGGTAATTCAGGAAGGGCTGTTCCATGCAGAACAACTCCATGTGGTCCTTGAGCTTCAGTGCACCATTGGCTTTTGCAACGCAATGCTTCATCGGCAACAGTCCACGCCAGCTCGCGAAAAAGCCGGTATTGGTCGCAAACTCGGTCTGCGGAGGCGTGAGCATGTGGGTTTCGTAAATGCTGTCCTTCCATACGAACTGCCTGATATTCGCGAGATTGGAATGCGACGCGACGTATTGGGCATACTTCAGGCCATCAAAAGCGAAGTCGACCGAGTCGATCACGACGGTATCGACGTCGATATAGATGAACGAATCGAAAATTCCCTCCCATGCCACCAGTTTCCTGTAGGTGCCGAGTACCGAGTCGTGAAATTTTTCGCTGATTGCGTCGCACTCCGCCAGTAGATCGACGTTGTCGAAAACCGAGAATGAATAGGTGTCCTGGAGCGCGGCTATCCTGTCAAACGCGTCGTTGTAAGGGATGAGGCACAAGGGGATGGTGGGATTGTGCGTTCGGAAGCTCCGCAGGAAGGCGACGACCTGCTCGAAGACGGTGTTATTGGCAAGAAAATATACGCCGCGAGTTGGTTTGTGTTCGTTCATCGATGTTTTATGAATTCTTGAAAAGCGGACTCCGTCTGTTTTAATGACGGCCGTGATTCGGCGAAGTATAGCGCGCCTTAGTGCTCTCGTGGCAACTCCTTTTTATGAATCGAAATATATTTTTTGAGGCGTGAGATATTTCGCGGTGAATTGATATAAACATTTCTATCGGATTCTCACTTGCTCTGATGAAGGTGATAATGTGTGCGCTTCCGGGAAATTCGTCGTGCGTAAATGGTAGAAGCCAAATTCGTGGCCCTTAAGTAGGAAATGCACAGATTTTGATGCATCGGCAAATGCGCTACCGGCGACCCATTCGCCGGGGGCGCTCTGCAAGGGTCGTGTAGATGCGTTATTTTTCACGAAAAATCACAGTCGTCGGCAAACGGCTAGATTTTTATCTTTGTTTCAATTTTATAAGAAAACTAATGCACCATTACTGCCGCTTCTTGACTCGCTGAACGAATGGGCGTACGCTCCACCGCCTGATGCTGCATGACTGGCCACAAACGAAAATCTAAATGAATTTATCGCTCGACCCGCGAATATTGGCGGACCGTCCGTTGTCGGTAGAATGTGATCTCAAGGAACGAATAAATCGTGAAACGGCTTTGGCCGCTATCGACCATTTTCCTCGATTGAATGGCGGCATTGCTTTGTGTCTGACGGTCTATAACGAGACTGCCGACGCACTGCATTCTTCTTTCGTCGGACTGGCAGATAGCGTTCGTTTTTTGCGTTACGCATGCCCTGGCATACCGGTGTCCATATGTGTTCTGGTCGATGGCCTTGCAAAATGCTCGTCCTCCATGCGCGTTGTTCTGGACCGTTTTGCCGGTCCTGGTTTCTTTTCACATAGCGGATCTCAGGATCTGGCTTGCCTGCACACACGGTTCGATTTTTCCGATTTGTCGGTGTTCGAGGTGGCGGGTTGCGAATTCACTCCGGATCGGGACGGGCCGAAAAGCGATACACATGGGTTCCGTGAATTCGAGCGTGGCGCACGCAGACCAGGTGAATCGACCACCGCGGTCCAATTGCTCATTGCCGTCAAACAGGAAAATCGCGGGAAGCTGGATTCGCACTGGTGGTTTTATCGGATTTTTTGCCGGCATCTCAACCCTGCATATTGTTTCCAGATGGACGTTGGCACAATGCCGATGGAGCAGGCCCTGCACGCAATGACGGCGGCATTTCAGAGGGATCCACGTCTCGGGGCGGTTGCCAGCAGCATCATGCCTCCGCCGCCTGCCGGGCCATCGGACCTGCTCCATTGTTGGCAGTACGTTTCTTTTGCAAATTCGACGCTTCTGGATTGGCCTGCCGAGAATGCGGTCGGCTATCTGAGCGTCGTACCCGGGCAGTTGAGTGCCATTCGATGGGAGGCGATCAGTGGACGCGCGATCGATGGTGCGCAAGAAGAGGGATGGGATCCGCTTGCCGTGTACTTCAAGGGCCTGGGAGCCCTGACTCCGTACGAATCCATGTTGTATGCCGCGGAGGACCGCGTACTTTGCCGGGAGATCGTGAGTGATCCTCAGGTCGACTGGACGATTTCGCATGTCGACCGTGCGATGGCGGTCACCGACCCGTGCAATTCCTGGGATGAACTGTTGCGGCAGCGGAAGCGCTGGAGCAATGGGTACATGGCCTGTCGTGTCAACTTCATCAAGAAGTTGCCGGGGTTTATTGCGAACCCGACAGTCTCGATGCAGCGAAAAATTCGCTCGGCTTCGGCAGGAATCTACCACTCGGTCATGCTCGTCAACGACTGGCTGGCGGTTGCGATGTCCATTTTGCTTCTGCACGCCGTGACCGGACATGCTTCCTCGCTGGTTTCACGGTCACCCTGGGCGGCGAGCGGGTTGCGGGCATCGTTTTGGGCTGCGATGTGCGCATTGCTCGCGCAGCTCTTCATTTGCTACCGAGGCAGCCTGTCGGCACGCAGCCTTGCCTTTTTTCGATTTTCCGTCGCCCTTCAAGGGAGTGTCTTCGCCATATCGCTTTGCGTGAGCTTGCTGGTCGGCAGAGCGATCGAGTTGATGCTGACGACGGCTTTTGTCGTCGCAGCCTTGCCCCTGGCGTCATTGATGGGGCATCGCCGGCAAATCCGCGCGCTCCTCACAAGCGTCCCTATCGTAGTCATTACGGGTTATTTCGTTACGTCCCTGATGTGGATGTACGCGGTTTGTAATGCACATGACAGCAGTTGGGGAACCAAAGGACTTGTTTCCGTCTCTACGGATGACCGAAGAGAGGGGGCTGGAGCGAAGGCCGGCAACGCGTCGTTTCGAAGATTCAGGACCGCCTACGTTTCGACATGGGTCGTAATTAACCTGTGCTTCGTGTATGTCTTTGACGCGTGGTTTGGCTCGGATCGGCTTGGGGCGGTAATCGGTCTACAGTTGATGAACGCAGTCGTTAATTTGTAGAGCATCGACAGACTGCTCATTGGCACGGGACGGACGACCACTAGCGGGAGCGCCGGCCTGTCGCGGCTCCCAGCGGCGCTGCACGGTGGACTGAACCGCCCCGGATTTTGTGGAGGCTCCATTCTTTGAGAAAATGGAGTCATGAAGAAGCAACCCAAGTCTTCCCCCGAAGTCATCGAGCGCGCTGTGCGCATTGTCAGCGAGGCCGCCAGCGAGGACAGCTCGCAGAGGGCAGCGATCGAATCCATCGCAGCCAAGATCGGCTGCACACCTGAAACGCTTCGCCGCTGGGTGCGCCAGCAGGAGCGCGATACCGGTCAGCGTCCAGGGCCGACCACTGCCGAAGAGGAGCGCATCAAGGCGCTGGAGCGCGAAGTGCGTGAGCTGCGCAAGGCCAACGAGATCCTGCGTCTGGCGAGTGCGTTTTTCGCCCAGGCGGAGCTCGACCGCCGCTTCAAATCGTGAGGAAGTTCGTCGACCAGTATCGCCATGCCTACGGTGTCGAGCCGATCTGCAGGGTGATGCAGGTCGCGCCGTCGGGCTACTGGCGTTACGCGGCGCAGCAGCGCAATCCGGCGTTGCGCGCGAGTCTAGCGCGACGACGTGCTGAGCGTCGACATCGAGCGGGTCTGGCAAGCGAACCTGCAGGTCTACGGGGCCGATAAAGTGTGGCGCCAGCTGCGGCGTGAGGGAACCGCAGTGGCCCGCTGCACAGTAGAGCGCTTGATGCGCAAGGCTGGCCTGCGTGGCGTCATGCTTGGCAAGGTTGTGCGCACGACGGTTGCTGATGCAAAGGCGCCGTGTCCGCTTGATCGGGTCAACCGTCAATTCAAGGCACAGCGGCCAAACCAGCTGTGGGTCAGCGATTTTACGTACGTCTCGACCTGGCAGGGTTTCGTCTATGTCGCTTTCGTGATCGACGTTTTCGCCCGGCGCATTGTCGGCTGGCGCGTCAGCAATTCGATGCGGACCGGCTTTGTCCTCGACGCCCTGGAGCAGGCGCTGTACGCTCGTCAGCCCGAACGAAACGAGCTGGTTCACCATAGCGACAGAGGCTCGCAATATGTGTCGATAAAGTACAGCGAACGCTTGGCAGAAGCCGGCATCGAGCCGTCCGTGGGAAGCAAGGGCGACAGTTACGATACTCAGTCTACGATGAGCTTGAACGCCTGCCGAATCTGACCCGAGCTACGATTGGCCGGATGCCTTTGCGTTGACCTGTCGATTGGCCAGTGCGTTCCCCGAGCGTTGCCGGGCCTGGTCTGGTGACCTAATAGGAGCTTTGAACCTTCACCTTAAGTGTCCTGTCCAGAGACTGGGATTGGCAATGCGCCCACTTTGACAGGAGCGCAAATGGACAAACAACAGATTCAGAATGAAGTGATCCTGGGCGTGGACACGCACTTGGATCTGCATGTTGGAGCGGTCATCAACAGCGCCGGAAAACTGCTTGGAACCTTTACGACGGCAACTAACGCTGGCGGATATCTACAGCTCATAGCCTGGGCGCGTTCGCTTGGGTGCCTTCGTCGTGCTGGCGTCGAGGGAACCGGAACCTATGGTGCTGGCCTTGCTCGCGTTCTGCGCGAGCAAGGAGTCGAGGTTCTGGAGGTGAATCGTCCAGATCGCAGTAGACGGCGCTTGAAAGGGAAGTCTGACCCAACAGACGCGGAAAGTGCGGCGCGCTCTGTTCTGTCGGGGCAGGCGACAGCTATCCCAAAATCGCAAAGCGGCGTTGCAGAGGCGATGCGTACCTTGTCAGTGGCCAGGCGCAGCGCTGTCAAAGCCAAGACTCAGGCAATCAATCAACTACGGGCGATACTCGTCAGCGCTCCGCAAGAAGTCCGTGATCGCCTCTGGAAAACTAAGGCTGAGCAATGTGTTTCTGCCTGCATCGATCTCGACCCGCTCGGTACCACGACGCTGCTGAAAACACTGACTACAACGCTACGTCTCTTGGCGAAGCGCTGGGAGCTGTTGGCAGCAGAGCTCAAGGTGCTTGATGCGGAACTGGAAAAGCTGACGAGCCGGTTTGCGCCGTGTCTTCGCGGCCAATTCGGTGTCGGACCTCTCACTGCAGCTACGTTGATTGTTACTGCTGGCGATAATCCTGAGCGTTTGCACAGCGAGGCGGCGCTCGCTGCGCTCTGCGGCGTAAATCCACTGCCCGCCTCGTCAGGCAAGACGACACGTCATCGGTTGAATCGCGGCGGGAACCGTCAAGCGAACAACGAGCTCTGGACCATCGCAATGGTTCGAATGCGGAGCGAGCCGCGCACTCGTGCCTACGTAGATAAACGATCGGTGCAAGGGCTGTCGAACAAAGAAATCCATCGCTGCGTGAAGAGGTACGTAGTAAGGGAGCTGTATGCGTGCATCTTGGCGGACTTGAAGTCGACGGCGACAATTCCTTGACATAGGAGCGTCAACGCCTTGGCCGAAACCATCAATGGGCTCTGCAAGGCCGAGCTGATCCACCGCCGAACTCCATGGAAAACACGCGAGGCTGTCGAACTGGCCACGCTGGAATGGGTTTCATGGTTCAACCATCATCGCCTGCCTGAACCACTCGGCTATATACCGCCGGCAGAAGCTGAGGCAAACTATTACGCGCAACTGAGCAGTCGAGCCGTCCCGGCTTGACTCACACTAACCGGCCTCCACGAAAGCCGGGGCGGTTCAGGATGGCATCCGCGCTTATTGCTGACGGCGTCGTCAGAGCATCGGCGAGACATCACGCGGTTTGCGATCGCGACAGGGCTTCGACAAGGTAACGTGATCAATCTTCGTTGGTAGCAGGGCGATCGCAAGCGTCGTACGGCCTGGATCGCGGCCGTTGAGGCAAAGGGCGGTGAGGATATCCACGTTCGCTGGGCCGGCTGGCTGATCCAGAACGGCATGCCGCGTACGAGCCGCAGGAGATGGGCGGCTGGAAGTCGGCCGCGATCGTGCGGCGGTACGCGCGTGTGGCGCCGGCACATAGGGCGCGGAACACGGCCGTTGTGGGCAGATTGCTGCGCGTCACAAGTACGGCGCGGTAGGTAAAAGAGCGGACCGCCGTGGACACAAAAAAAGGCGTTACGATCACTCGTAACGCCTTGATTTGCTACTGCCAATTCTGGTAGGCCGTGCGGGGCTCGAACCTGCGACCAACGGATTAAAAGTCCGCTGCTCTACCAACTGAGCTAACGACCCGAAAGAAGCAAGATTATAGGCGCGAACCGCGGTCGTGTCAAACGACCTAGCGCAGCGCGGCCAGCCTGTCCTTGGCCGCCTGTGCCGCCGCGGAGTCCGGGAACTTCGACACGAGCTGCTGCAAGGCCTTCTTGGCGTTCTTCTTGTCCTTGAGTTCGGTGTAGCTGGAGGCGATGTTGAGCATGGCGTCCGGCGCCTTGGCGCTCGTGCCGTAGTTGGCGACGACGGCTTCCTGGGCGGTGATCGCGTTCTTGTAGTCGCGCTGGGCGTAATACGCGTTGCCGAGCCAGTACTGGGCGTTGGCGGCGTAGGCCGAGTCGGGGAAGCGGCGGACGAATTCCTGCAGGGCGCCGGCGGCCGCCTTGTAGTCGCCCGACTTGAACAGGTCCATCGCGGCGTCGTAGGATTTCTTTTCGGTCGGCAGCACTTCGGCGGTCTGGCCGTCGATGGTTTCCTGGTGCGGTTCGAGTTTCCTGACGCGCGCGTCGAGGTCGGCGTACAGGTCTTTCTGGTTCTTCTGGGCGGTGGCGATTTCGTTGGCGAGGACTTCGACCTGGCCGCGCAGGCGCGAGATTTCCTGCATGGTCTGTTCGTGCTGGTTCAGCATGTCGACGCTGATCGATTTGTCGGCCTTGGTGTCGACGCGGGCATTGAGGTCGCGTGTCAGTGCGTCGACCTTGGCCCGCAGGTCCAGGATCGCCCGGCGCGCTTCATCGTCGTCGAGCAGGCCGGCGTTCGCCTGCAGGGGCAGCCAGGCAGTCAGGGCGAGGGCGACGGCCGCGAGGTGGCACTTGGACAGTTTGATCATCTTTGACTCTTTCTAAACCGGTGAAAACTTGGGAATCCAAACGGAAACGGGGCGGGATGCAGTCTGCACCGCATCCCGCCCCGCTGTCAATGTACTGTACTAGACAGCCGCGACAGCGTTCCGCTTATTGATAGACGATGTCGGCGCGGCGGTTTTCAGCCCAGGCAGCTTCGTCGTGGCCGGTTGCTTTCGGCTTTTCCTTGCCCAGCGAAACAGCTTCCATCTGGCTGTCCGACACGCCCAGGGCAGCCATCGACTTGCGCACGGCTTCGGCACGCTTCTGGCCCAGGGCCAGGTTGTACTCGGTGCCGCCGCGTTCGTCGGTGTTGCCTTGGATCAGGACTTTACGCTGCTTGTTCTTGGTCAGGTAAGCCGAGTGGTTTTCGACGACCGGCTTGCCGTCGTCGCGGACGACGTAGCTGTCGAAGTCGAAGTACACGCTGCGGTTCGCCAGAACGCCTTTCGGGTCGTTCAGCGGATCGACATTGCCGGTCTCGACCGGACGGATTTCACGGGTGTCGGCAGCCGGCGGGGTTGCCTGGGCGACCGGCTTTTCTTCAACTTTCGGGGCTTCCTGCAGCTTGGTCGACGAGCATGCCGACAGCAGGGCCGCGGCAGCAACGATGAACGCTACACTTTTTGCATTACGCATGGTTTTTCTCCTGGTCAAAAAATTTTACTTCATAAACGGGCCCCAGCTGGGCTCCCGAATGTTTCCCGCTTGGGTGGTCAAGCGTTGCTTGACGCGCCCGTCGACCGACACCACGGCAAGCGCGGTACGGCCGCCACCCCTGGTCGCATACATGATGTATTTGCCGTTCGGCGAAAAACTCGGTTCGGTGGCCCCATCGGCCAAGCGCTGTTCCTGGCCGGAAGCCAGGTCCATCGCATACAGAGAAAAACCCCCATCGCGTTGCGAAATCCACGCCAGCGTCTTGCCGTCCGGGGATAAACGAGGGCTGATATTGTAGTTGCCATTGAACGTGACGCGGGTCGCCTGCCCGCCGTTCACGTTCATTTTGTAGATTTGCGGACCGCCGCTGCGGTCGCTGGTGAAATAAATGGTCTGGCCGTCGGCCGCGAAGCGCGGCTCGGTATCGATGCCATTGCTATTCGACACGCGGCGCAGGCCGCTGCCGTCGGCGTTCACGACCCAGACCTGCGTATTGCCGGTCTTCGAGAGCGCGAGGGCCAGCCGGGTGCCGTCCGGCGACCAGGCCGGCGCCGAATTATTGCCCTTTTCGTTGGCGATGACGGTGCGCTGGCCCGTCACCAGGTTCTGCACGTAGATCACCGGCTTGCGCAGTTCGAACGACACGTAGGCGACCTTGGTGCCGTCGGGCGACCACGACGGCGAGATGATCGGTTCGCGGCCGTGGGCGGCGACCTGTTCGCCTTCGCCGTCCGCATCCGCCACGACGAGCTTGTAGTCGTGCGCGGCCGGGTCCTGCTTGACGTACGTGATGCGGGTCGAGAAGATGCCGCGCACGCCGGTCAGCTTTTCGTAGACGTCGTCGGCGATGCGGTGCGCCTCCAGGCGCGTATTGCGCGCGGTGACTGCATCCGACAGTTGCGACAGCTGCGCCTGTTTGACGGTGTCGAGCAGTTTATAGCGCACCTGGAAGCGGCCGTCCGCGAGGCGCTGCACGGAGCCCACGACGAGTGCGTCGGCACCGCTGGCCTTGAACGCGGCCAGGTCGACGTTGGCGGTATCGGAAATGGGCTGGTGCGCGTCGATCACCCTGAACACGCCGCTGCGCTCGAGGTCGGCGCGGATGATCGCGGAGACTTGTTCGGGCGCCACCGATTCATCGGCGAACGCCGCGACTGCGACCGGGATCTGGTTGCTGCCCACACCGGCGATTTCGACTTTCAGCTGGGCATGTGCGGCCACGCCCATCAGGAGGGAGGCCGAAAACAGCAGGGTATGTAGTTTCTTCATGTTTCTCTCAGCAATGGTTAAGGTCGGAACGCGATCACTGCAGGTCCTTCATATGGAACTCGATCACGAGGGAACGCTCTACCGTACCATCTTTCTTCTTGGGCAGTGGGGACGATTTGGTGATGCCTTTTTCGACGGCGTCGTCGAATGAAGGCACGCCACTGCTCTTGATCTTTCTGACCGAAATGATCTCGCCGGTCGGCAGCTGTTCGACGCGGAACGTCGCCGTCGGATTGCCCGGTTCATCGAGGCTGCCCGCATACGACGTATTGCCCTTCACCTTGGCCGTGATGGCCGCGGAATAACCCTTGTCGCTGCGCGGCGCCGTCGATTTCTCGGCCGTGCCGGTACTCGTCGGCGTGCCCGCGGCGCCCGTGATGCGGCGCATCTCGTCGGCGCGCGCGGCGTCCAGTTTCTTCTGTTCGGCGGCGGCCTTTTTCTTCTTGTCGGCTTCCTCTTTCTTTTTCTTTTCCGCTTCGTCTTTTTTCTTCTTCTCGGCTTCTTTCTTTTCGGCGTCGGCCTGTGCTTTCTTCTCGGCCTGCTCGCGTTCCTTCTTCTCGGCCAGCGCCTTCGCTTTCTTTTCGTCCGCGCGCTTTTGCTCGGCGCGCTTTTGCTCAAGTTCGCGCTCCTGGCGCTCGTCTTCGAGCTGCTGGCGTTTCAATTCTTCCTTGCGCTTCTTCTCGCGTTGGAGGGCGATGTCCGGCTGCTTTGGCTGCGGCTGTTCGACGGCGGGCGGCGGCTCCACGGCTTTCGGCGTGGGCTGGGGCGGCGGCGTTTCCGGTTCCGGCTCCGGTGCGGGCGGCGGGGGCGGCGGGGCGGCGGTCTGCGTCGTCACGTCCCAGATTTCCGCCTCGACGGCGACGGGCGCGTTGTTCTGCCAGCGGATGCCGATCCACAGGAAGGCCAGCAACAGGGCGTGCACGCCCACCGCCAGGCCGATGGCCGGCCAGCGGTTCGGTTCAGGCGGCACGTGGTAAGGCGCGCCGTTGCCGTTGCCGAGGCTGTTCTGCTTCGTTGCTGACATCAGTTCTTCTTCACTTCGTGGCCAGTCCGACGCGGGTGATGCCCATCTTCTTGGCTTCGGAAATCAGCTGGATCACGTCGTCGTATTTGCTGTCGCGGTCGCCGGCTATCAAGACCGGATAATCCGGATGCTCGGCGTGGATGTCGCGCAGGCGCGTGACGAGCGTCGAGCGGCTCGACACGTCTTCCAGCGGTTGCGGATTCTTGCCGGTGATGCCGATCTGCAGCTGGCCCTTGTCCTTGACCGCGATCTGGATATAGTCGTCCGGCGGCTGCGTGGAGCGCTCGGCGCTGGGCAGCTTGATCTCGCTCGGGTTCTGCGTCGGCGGCACCGCCATGAAAATGATGAGCAGCACCAGCATCACGTCGATGTACGGCACGACGTTGATCTCGGACTTGAGCTTGCGACGGTTGCCCCGCAGACTGCTGTTGAAGGCCATGTCGACTCCTCTTGCGGCGATCAGCGCGACTGACGCTGCAGGATGTTCGAAAATTCCTCGACGAAGCTTTCGAAGCGGATCGCGAGGCGGTCGATGTCGTGGGTGAAGCGGTTGTACGCCACGACGGCCGGAATGGCCGCGAACAGGCCGATGGCGGTGGCGATCAGCGCTTCGGCGATGCCGGGCGCGACCGTGGCCAGCGTTGCCTGTTGCACGTTCGCCAGGCCGCGGAACGCGTTCATGATGCCCCACACGGTGCCCAGCAGGCCGATGTACGGCGAGACGGAGCCGACGGAGGCCAGGAAGTTCAGGTGCGTGTCCATCTGGTCCAGCTCGCGGTGGAAGGCGGCGCGCATCGCGCGGCGGGCGCCATCCAGCACGGCGCCCATGTCGAGTGCGTCGCGCGAGGCCTGCTTGCCCTTGATGAACTCGCCCATGCCCGCCTCGAAGATGCGGGCCAGCGGGCCGCTCTGGTCGCGCTGGCTGCTGGCGCTCTGGTGCAGCGTGTGCAGGTTGCCGCCGGCCCAGAAGCTGCGCTCGAACTGCTCGGTCTGGCGACGCGCGGCGCGGATCGCGAACAGTTTGCGGAAGATATACGTCCAGCTGGTGAGGGAAACCGCGAACAGCAGGGCCATGAGCAACTGCACCACCACGTGGGCATGGCGGATCAGTTCAATGAATGAGAGGTCTTGGACTGCGTTCATTGGATATATGTTTGGTCAAATGAATTGTCAGGCGGCACGCATTTTAGCAGCGGCGGGGGCGGGAAGGGAACGGGGGCGCAGCGTTGAGGCGTCGACGCAACCGACTTTCACGTCGGCGCTGGAGAGCAATGTGTCGCCGCGCCAGGCCTGCTGGGCGAATTGCACGGAGGCGCGGCCGAGCTTTTCCACGCTCAAGGTCAGTTTCACTTCATCGTCCAGGCGCGCGGACGCAAGATAATCGACGCTGGCGCTGCGCACGACGAAGATCGCGCCTTCCTGGTCGCGCAAGGTGTGCTGATCGATGCCGAGCGAACGCAGCCATTCGGTGCGCGCACGTTCGTAGAACTTCAGGTAATTGGCGTAGAACACGATGCCGCCGGCGTCCGTATCTTCGTAATAGACCCGAACCGTCCAGGTGAAAACTGAAGGCATTTCAGCTGCCATAAATGAAAATGGGAAACATTTTACGCCATTTTTACCCGCCATATGTGCGTCAGAATACATATACACGGGTATAAGCGGCTGACGGCCCGGTGGCTGAGCCGTCGAAACAGGGTATGAGATACCAATGGCTCATGCCAAGCCAGCAACTGTAACACTTTTCCACTATGGGTGGCGCCGTTGTTACAAAGAGAAAACAATTCGTTCGCCGCTCGGCCGATCGCTGCTGTATCAAGCCGATAATTCGGGGTCAGAGCCCGGTTTTGAGCAATTGCTTGAAAAGGGGGCGCGGTTTTCCGGCCCGGTGTTTCAGCCCGGGTTGCGCTTGATGGTGAGCGGGCCGTAACCCTGGCAGGTCGGCATCATTTCGATCTGGTTGATGTTGACGTGCGGCGGCAGCGAAGCGACCCAGTAGGCGGTCGCGGCAATGTCCTCGGCGGTCAGCGGCTGCGTGCCTTCGTAGACTTTCGCGGCGGCCGCGTCGTCCCGCAGGCGCACGTTCGAGAATTCCGTCCCGCCGCACAGGCCCGGCGCCAGGTTGGTGGCGCGCACGCCGGTGCCGACGAGGTCGGCGCGCAGGTTCAGCGTGAACTGTTCGACGAACGCCTTGGTGGCGCCGTACACGTTCCCGCCCGGATAAGGCGTGCGGCCGGCAACGGAGCCGATGTTGATGACGAGGCCGCTGCCGCGCTCGACCATCGCCGGCAGCAGGGCGTGCGTCATCGTGACGAGGCCCTTGATGTTCGTGGCGATCATCGTTTCCCAGTCTTCCAGCGGCACTTCATGCGCCGGCTTCGTGTTCAGGGCCAGGCCGGCATTGTTGATCAGCACGTCGATCTGGCGCCAGGACTGCGGCAGCATCGACAGCGCTTCCTCGATCGACGCCTTGTCGGTCACGTCCATCGCGATCGGCAGGGCCGATTCTCCCAGCTCCCTGGCCAGGGCATCGAGGCGGTCCTTGCGGCGCGCCGCCAGCACCACCTGGTGGCCGTTCTTGACGAAAGTGCGCGCCATGGCGGCGCCGAATCCGGCCGATGCGCCGGTGATGAAAACGATCATGATGGTTGCCTGGCTGGGTGGTAACTGCAGGATTGTAGCCGAAATGACCATGCGGAGCAGCGGCCATCCCAGAGTTGCCAGGGCGGCATCGGTTTCCTTGCTTACCAGCGGCACAATCCCGTACAATCGGGAGTTCCATTTACATACATCTCACGTAACTGGCGAAAACCGTGCGCTGCCGTCCGATCAGGAGCGATCGGCCTGCCGGTGCGTGGCGAAGGTGGGCACCCACCGGGGAACGTGAGATTTATTTCACTTGCCGTTCGCCTGGGCAGCCACCGACTGGTACGCGTCTGTATCGCGGCTGCCTTGCGTTCTCCGGCTCCCGCCCCATTCAGCGCTGACCGTTGCCTGGTTCTCTTATCGATTGGAGTTTTTTCATGTTTGCAAAAGATCATACGCTCGCCAAGGTTGACCCGGATCTGTGGGATGCGATTCAGAAGGAAAACAAGCGCCAGCAGGACCACATCGAGCTGATCGCATCCGAAAACTACACGTCGCCGGCCGTGATGCAGGCCCAGGGCTCGCAGCTGACCAACAAGTACGCCGAAGGCTATCCGGGCAAGCGCTACTACGGCGGCTGCGAATACGTCGACGTCGCCGAGCAACTGGCGATCGATCGCGTCAAGCAGCTGTTCGGCGCCGAAGCCGCGAACGTGCAGCCGAATTCGGGCTCGCAGGCGAACCAGGGCGTGTTCTTCGCGATGCTCAAGCCGGGCGACACGATCATGGGCATGTCGCTGGCCGAAGGCGGCCACCTGACCCACGGCATGGCGCTGAACATGTCGGGCAAGTGGTTCAACGTGATCTCCTACGGCCTGACCGAGCAGGAAGACATCGACTACGAGCAGATGGAACGCCTGGCCCGCGAGCACAAGCCGAAGCTGATCATCGCCGGCGCGTCCGCGTTCGCCCTGCGCATCGACTTCGAACGCTTCGCCCGCATCGCCAAGGAAGTCGGCGCCTACTTCATGGTCGACATGGCCCACTACGCCGGCCTGATCGCCGCCGGCGAATACCCGAACCCGGTGCCGCACGCCGACTTCGTCACGTCGACGACGCACAAATCGCTGCGCGGCCCGCGCGGCGGCATCATCCTGATGAAGGCCGAGCACGAGAAGGCCATCAACTCGGCCATCTTCCCGGGCATCCAGGGCGGTCCGCTGATGCACGTGATCGCCGGCAAAGCGGTCGCCTTCAAGGAAGCGCTGACGCCGGAATTCAAGGCCTACCAGCAGCAGGTCGTCAAGAACGCCAAGGCACTTGCCGACACGCTGACCGCACGCGGCCTGCGCATCGTCTCGGGCCGTACCGAGTCGCACGTGATGCTCGTCGACCTGCGTTCGAAAGGCCTGACCGGCAAGGAAGCGGAAGCCATCCTGGGCCAGGCACACATGACCTGCAACAAGAACGGCATCCCGAACGACCCGCAGAAGCCGTTCGTGACCTCGGGCATCCGCCTGGGCAGCCCGGCGTTCACGACGCGCGGCTTCAAGGAAGAGGACGCCGTCAAGGTCGGCAACCTGATCGCCGACGTGCTGGACAACCCGCACGACGCCGCGACCATCGACCGCGTCAAGGCCGAAGTCAAGCAACTGACCGACAAATACCCGGTCTACGAAGCGTAAGTAAAACGGTCCCGGTACGCCCCCGCGGCGTGCCGGGATGTCCAGCAGTATTTCCAGCAGTAGCCGGCCCATGAAATGTCCGTTCTGTCAGCATGACGACACCCAGGTCCTCGATACCCGCGTATCCGAGGAAGGCGACGCCATCCGGCGCCGGCGCCGCTGCGCCCAGTGCGACAAGCGCTTCACCACCTACGAACGCATCGAGCTCTCGATGCCGTTCATCGTCAAGAAGAACGGCAGCCGCACCGAATTCGACTCCTCCAAGCTGCGCGGCAGCCTCATGCTGGCCCTGCGCAAGCGCCCCGTCGCGGCCGAGGCGATCGACCGCGCCGTCGCGTCGATCGAGGAAAAACTCCTCACCAGCGGGCGGCGCGAAGTCGATACCGGCCATGTCGGCGAACTGGTGATGCAGGAACTCAAGCGCCTCGACAAGATCGCCTACATCCGCTTCGCGTCCGTCTACAAGAACTTCGAAGATCTCGCCGAGTTCCAGGAAGCGATTGCCGAAGTCGGCCAGCCGCGCAAATAATCGCGCAAACGCGCGCGTCCTTTTTCCCCGTTTTTAGTTGCATCTTCACGGTTGAGCCACCACACGGCTTGCCCGGGCTCGACTGTTACCGTTTCAGCTTCGAAAACGAAGAGGCTGGAGGCCGTCGATGCTGTCGGGTTCGTCATTGCGCGCGCATGCCGGGTTCACGCTCGTCGAAGTGCTCGTCGCCCTGTTCGTGGTGGCGCTCGGCATTGCCGGCGCGGCCGCGCTGCAGATGCTGGCGGTCCGCTCCGGCCGCGACGCCGCGCGCCTGGCCGACGCTGCCCGGCTGGCCCGGTCGCTCGCGGAGCGCATGCGCGCGAATCCCCGTGCACTGGCGTTGCCCGATGCCGACAATCCCTATCTCCAGCTCGATTACGACGCCGCGAGCGGCGCGCCGGCACCATCGGCGCAGTGCTATGCGGACACCGCCTGCGATGCCGACGAACTGGCGCGCTTCGACCTGTTCGAGGTGTCCGCGGCCGTGGCGGCCGGCTTCCCCGGTGGCCGTATCCGCGTGTGCCGCGATGCCGGACCGGTGGGCGCGGCCGGGTTGCCCGCCTGGTCGTGTGACGCCGGCGCCGCCGCGCCGCTCGTCGTCAAGCTCGGCTGGCGCGCGCAAGGCGACGCGGCCACGGGCGCGCCCAGGCTGATGGTGCCGCTGGCGGGAGCGGCGCCGTGAGACGCCTCGTCCGTCACGGCGGCATGACGCTGGCCGAGCTGATGGTGGCGCTGGCCATCGGTCTCGGCATCGTGCTCGCGGCCGGACGCCTGCTCGTGCTGGCGAACGGCGCGTACGCGGCGCAGGTCGAGTCGGCCGGCGTCGAGGATGGCGGACGGTTCGCCGTCGACCTCATCGGCCGCGCCGTGCGCCAGGCGGGCACGTTCGACGTCGCCACGCTGGCCGACCCGGGGGCGGACGCGGCGCCGGCGCGCCTGGCCGGGCTGGATGCGCGCACGCTGTCCCGCACGACGCCGGGCATCGCCGATCCGCTCGCGCCCGCCGTCAACGGCAGCGACGTGCTGGCCGTCCGCTTTCCCGGCGCGGACGATCGCAGCGCCGTCGACTGCGCCGGCTTTCCCGCCGCCGCGGGCGAGGAGGGCTGGAGCATCTTCTATGTGGCCCGCAACGGCGAAGGCGAGGCCGAACTGCGCTGCAAATACCGCGGCGCCGCCAACTGGAGCGCGGACGCGCTGGTGACCGGCGTGGACGGCTTCCAGGTCCTGTACGGCATCGACACGGACGACCCGCCCGACGGCGTCGCCAACCGCTACGTGAACGCGGCCGCGGTCGATGCGCTCGATGCCGGGCTGGGCGCGGCGGAGCGCAACCGCCGCACCCGCTGGAAACGGATCGTCGCCGTACGCATCGGCCTGCTGCTGCATGGGAGCCGGCCGACGCGCACGGCGCCCGGCAGCGCGCACTACGACCTGCTCGGCGCCGGCTATGCGGAGGCCGCCGGGGATGACGACCTGGGCAGTTCGCTAGACGAAGCCGGCATGACGCCGGACCTGCGGCGGCGCGAGCGGCGGCTGTTCATGTTCACGGTCGCGTTGCCGGCGCCGCCATCATGAAACCATCGCACACGCAACGTCACGGTCGCGTTGCCGCCGCCGGCATGAAGCCGTCGCACACGCAGCGCGGACTGGCCCTCGTCTGCGCGCTGATGCTGATGGTCGCGACGATGGTGATCGGCGTGGCCGTCGCGCGCGGCGCGTTCGTCCTGCTGGCAGCGGCGCACAACGAACGCGACCGCGACCTGGCGCAGGCCGCGGCCGAGGCGGCCCTGCGCGATGCCGAGCACGATATCGCCGGCCCGGCCGATGCGTCGCCGGACCGTGCCGCCCATTTCGGCCCCGCCGGCGCGGCTGCCTTCGTCGACGATTGCGGGCGCGGCGCGGACGATCTCGGCCTGTGCCAGGCCAGGGCGCCGCCCGCCTGGCAAACGCTGGACCTGGCGGCCGAGGACAACCCGGCGCTCGTGCCCTACGGCCACTTCACCGGTGCCGCGCTGGCGGTCGGCCGCGGCTTGCTGCCGGCCCGGCTGCCGGCCTACGTCATCGAGCGGATCGCGCCGCCCGGTGCCACGGCGCAGCAGGGCAGTTTTTACCGCGTCACGGCCATCGGCTTCGGCATGCTGGCATCGACGCGGGTCGTGCTGCAGTCGCTGTACCGGTTGCCGCCGCCGGCGCAGGCAGCCGGACCGGGAGGCGATCACGGCAACGGCAACGGCAACGGCAACGGCAACGGCAACGGCAACGGCAACGGCAACGGCAACGGCAACGGCAACGGCAACGGCAACGGCAACGCGGGCGGTGACGACGGCACGAACGAAGGCGGTAACGAAGGCGGTCACGGAAACGGCAACGGAGACAGCAATGGAGACGATAACGGCAATGGCAACCATTCCCCAACCCGGCCGCAAGGGCGGCAACTCCCGGCCGGCCGCATCGGCTGGCGCGACATCGCGAACTGGGCCGAGCTGCATGCCCATACGCAACCGTGACGGCGGCGGCTTCACCTTGGTCGAACTGATGATCGTCGTGGCCATCGTCGGCATCCTCGGCACGCTTGCGTATCCGACCTACGCCGGCTACATCGTGCGCACGCGCCGCACCGAGGGGCAGGTGGCGCTGATCGAAGCCATGCAACGGCAGGAGCGCTACCACGTCCAGCACAATAGCTACGCCGAGTTCTCGGCCGACGAGCCCGGCTCGGACGGGTTCACGTGGTGGTCGGGCGCCAACGCGGCCGCCAGCGCGTACGAACTGGATGCGCGCGCCTGCCCGGACCGGGACATCGCGGCATGCGTCGAGGTCCGCGCCCGTCCCGGCACGGCCCGGGTGGACGCCCGCTTCCGCGATCCCGACTGCGGCGTGCTGACGCTGGACAGCACCGGGCGCCAGGGCGCGCAAGGCACGGGCGTGCGATGCTGGCCGTGACGGCGGCGCGCCGTCCGGCCGGGCGAATGGCCGGCGTGTCGCTGCCCGAACTGTGCACCGTGCTGGCGGTCGCCGCCATCGCGATGGCCATCGCCGCGCCCGACCTGCGCGACCTCGTGCGGTCCCAGCAGTTGAAGGCGGCGGCCGGAGATTTGTTCGCGGCGATCGACCTCGCGCGGGCCCAGGCGCTCGCGCGCGGCCGGCAGGTCAAGCTGGTGCCCGTCGATCCGCGCGGTGCCGACTGGCGCCAGGGCTGGCGCGTGATCGACGACCGCGACGGCGACGGCCGGCCGGGTGCGGACGAGGTGATCGCGGCGCATGGGCCGCTGGCGGCGGGCATCGCCATCGACTTCGCCTTCACGAACTTAGCACCGCCGTACTATATCGCCTACAATGGCGCGGGGCGCAGTTGCGCCGACGGCAACAGCGCGGCGGCGCGCTGGGGAACGGTGTCGCTGTTTCACGGCGGGCACATCCGTCGTATTAAAATCAATATGCTGGGCCGGGCGCGTGTCTGCGATCCTGCGCGCGACGCGGGTTGCGACGGCGCCGCGGCACCGTCCTGACGCCGTGCGCGGCCTGGACGGGCGGCAAGACAACGTAGCGAGACCGGAAACAAGAGTGCAGATACAGAGCGATACCGACGGCATGGCGCTGGCCCTGGAATGGGCGGCGAAGGGCATGTACATCACCGCGCCCAACCCGCGCATCGGCTGCGTGATCGTGCGCGACGGCGTCGTGATCGGCGCCGGCCACACCCAGCCCGCGGGCCAGGACCACGCCGAGATCCAGGCCTTGCGCGATGCCCAGGCGCGCGGCAACGACGTGCGCGGCGCCACCGCCTACGTGACGCTGGAGCCGTGCAGCCACTACGGCCGCACGCCGCCGTGCTCGAATGCGCTGATCCAGGCCGGGCTCGGCCGGGTCGTCGCGGCCATGGTCGATCCGAATCCGCTCGTGGCCGGGCGCGGCATGGCGCAGCTGGAGGCGGCCGGGATCGAAGTCGGCGCGGGCCTGCTGGCCGGGCAGGCGTACGAACTGAATATCGGCTTCTTCACGCGCATGCGCCATGGCCGTCCGTGGGTGCGCCTCAAGACGGCGGCCAGCCTGGACGGCGTCACGGCACTGGAAAACGGCGAAAGCCAGTGGATCACGAGCCAGGAGGCGCGCGCGGACGGTCATGCGTGGCGCGCGCGCGCGAGCGCGATCCTGACCGGCATCGGCACGATCAAGGTCGACAATCCGCAGCTGACCGTGCGCGGCATCGACACGTCGCTGCAGCCGCGCCGCGTGATCGTCGACAGCCGCCTCGACATCGGCATGGACGCGTGCATCCTGCAGGGCGAGCCCTGCTGGATCGTGGCCGCCGAGCCGAACCCCGAGAAGGAGGCGGCGCTGCAGGCGCTGGGACACGAGATCATCATGCTGCCGAACGCGTCCGGCAAGGTCGACCTGCCGGCGCTGATGCGCGAGCTGGGGCGGCGCGAGATCAACGAACTGCACGTCGAAGCCGGTTCCAAGCTGAACGCCTCGCTCGTGCGCGAAGGGTGCGTGGACGAGTTGCTCGTCTACCTGGCGCCCAGCCTCGTCGGCCCGGGACAGGGGATGTTCGCGCTGCCGCCGCTGGCGCACCTGGCCGACAAGCTGCCGCTGCATTTCCACGGCGTGGCCCAGGTCGGGCCGGACCTGCGCATCCTCGCGCGCTTCCGCCCGGACGAAGACCCGAACCGCCACGGATGAGACAAAGGGCTGCCGGTCGAGGCGGCCCGGCCCGATACAGTTAAAGCAAAGGAAGAGACTTATGTTCACCGGAATCGTCGCTGCCGTCGGCAGCATCAAATCGGTCACTCCGCTCGCGGACGGCGCGGATGCGGGCGTGCGCCTCGACATCGATGCCGGCGGCCTGCCGCTGGCGGACGTCGCGCTGGGCGACTCGATCGCCATCAACGGCGCCTGCATGACGGTCGTCGCCAAGACGGAGGACGCGTTCGCCGTCGACGTCTCGCGCGAAAGCCTCAACCGCACCGTCGGGCTCGACCAGCCGGGCGAAGTGAACCTGGAAAAGGCGCTGACCCTGGCCGAGCGCCTGGGCGGCCACCTCGTCTCGGGCCACGTCGACGGCCTCGGCGAGGTGCACAGCTTCGAGCAGGTGGGCGAGTCGTGGAAACTCGTCGTCGATGCGCCCCGCGACCTGGGCAAATACCTGGCCTATAAGGGCTCCGTCGTCGTGAACGGCGTGTCGCTGACCGTCAACAGCGTCGAGGACCTCGACGGCGCGGGCGGTCCGTGCTGCCGCTTCTCGATCAACCTGATCCCGCACACGATCGCCGTCACGACGCTGAAGCACCTGCGTGCCGGCGCCAAGGTCAACCTGGAAATCGACCTCATCGCGCGCTACGTCGAGCGCATGTTATCGGCGTCCAATCAGCCTGGGACGTAATAATCCACGGTAAGCCTGGCGGCATTGTTGACGGTACGAATACAGTAGCGAAAAAATTACCGTCGTCTCTTCCCGCAAGCCGGTCCAAGCGATGCAAGCCACAAGGCGCAGTGGCGAAAATACAGCCCTGCCGTCGATACGATAGGGCCGATAGTCTTGGGCCGATAGTCGCCCTGCGGTGCCCGCCGCGAACTGCCTGGGGATGACCGGCACGGGCGCGTTCGCTGTTGTCGGCAGATCCCTTGCCAAGGTCGTTACTTTCTACATCCTTTGGTAGCCGCGATATCCCGCCTGGGATACTTTCCAATTCAAGCGGCATCTCGACATCCCGGGTCGCGCCCGCGATTCGCGCCGGCCCACGAAAAGCGGCGAATGTCGCCATCGCTTATTGGTCGTGTGGCGTGCCGCCACCCAGATTGGCTCCGACGCAGGCTTGGTTATTCATTAATGACCGAAACGCCAGATTGAAAAAAATGCAGCGTAATACACGCTTATCTATCGCGATCTTGCGTTGCACTAGGCCAACAATATCCAGGTTTTAAACGCAGCTGACCACACGTGATTAGTTGTTATGCGAGAATAATATGTTCCCAAGGGAAACTCTGCATGCCATTATGATTATGCGCAGAGAACAATAACTGCACTCGCAACCCAGGCATTATTTATCAATATGAAAATATCAACCAAGCCAATATTTTGTCTGCTCGCGGTTTTTTTAAGCGGGTGTGGTGGAAATATCAAAACTGAAATCGATCAGGTCTATCAGCCTGCGATCGACGTCGTGAAATGTGAAGAATATGGAGGCCTTTCTGGCTCTTGGGTAAAGTGCACGTTTAAAAACAAGACGAGTTATCCCGTGAACCTGGATGGCATGGAAGCGGTTTGTTATCGCGGGGAAATCAAGGTCAGCGATCGCGTCGTCGGCGGCACTGTCGATCCCGGTGGGCTGGTTGAAGAGAGCTTGATTTGTGGAGGCAGTGGAATCAACCTGGTGAAATTCCGCCAACGATAAGGGCTTTTGTCGCGTGGTGCCGAACTCGCGTGACGGGAGCCCTCCTCAACGTTGCTCAGGACAGCGGTATTTCCAGCGCCGAATACATCCTCAATGAGGCTATCGAGGCTGGGTGTGAGTCCTGAGTGCTCAGTCATGGATCGTTAGAATTTTCTTGCATTGGGGCCGAAGCGCGGGAAGTCCAACCGACTCTGGCTCAGTTGGCGTAGACTTCCCGCTGGCATTTGCTCCAGCGTAGGCGGGTCATTCGCGCGCGTCTTTACGTTGGAACCCACAACGATAACAAGGACGAGACGATGACCCAGGATATCCACAAGCATGGCGCGGCCTGCGCGCGTGCCGCGGCGTTGATCACGCTGCTGGCCGCGGCGGGGCTGGCACAGGCCGACCCGGCCGGCATGCGTACCTACCGCACGCTCGCGATGACGCCGGGCGGCGAACGCATCGCGGCCGTCGAAGCGGTGGAGGGTGAACCGCGGACGGGACCGCGCGTCGTCGTGCGCGACACGGCCACGGGCAAAATCGCATCGGCGTGGCAAAAGTCCGATTGCGCCGAATGCCGGCTGGAGACGCTGGCCTGGTCGCCGGACCAGAAGACGCTGGCCGGAATCGTCGCCGACCCCAGGGCCGGCACGGCCACCGTCGTGCTGTTGCGTGACGGCCGGGCGACGCCGCTCGCCACCGTCAAAGGCGTCGCCGGCACCGTGCGCTGGTCGCCGGACGGGCGCCAGGTCGCCTTCCTGGCGACGGTCGGCGCGAAGAAGCTGACGGGCGCCGTCGAAGCGGGCGCGCGCCAGATCGGCGAGATCGGCCTCGCGCAGCAAGAGGACGAGCAGCGCATCGCCATCGTCCCGGCTGCCGGCGGCGACTACCGGCTCGTGTCGCCGGCCGATACCTTCGTGTATGAATACGACTGGACGCCGGACGGCAAGGGCTTCGTCGTCACGAGCGCGCAGGGCAATGGCGACAACAACTGGTGGATCGCCACGCTGGGCCACGTCGACGCGGCCAACGGCCGCCTGCGCGTGATCGCGGCGCCGAAGATGCAGATGAACATGCCGCACGTGTCGCCGGACGGCCGCACGGTGGCGTTCATCGGCGGCCTGATGAGCGACTTCGGCTCCGTCGGCGGCGACGTGTACACCGTGCCGCTGGAAGGCGGCGAACCGGTCGACGTGACGCCGGACTACAAAGGCACCTTCAACGGCATCACGTGGCGCGGCAAGGCGTTGCTCGCCTCCGTGCTGGCGGGCAGCGATGCCGGCATCGCGGCGATCGACCCGGACGCGCGCGCGACGCGCATGCTGTGGCAGGCGCCGGTGGGCGCAACGGCCAATCGCGACGGGCACTTCGTGTTCAGCGCGGACGGCCGCGTGGCCGCATCGGTGACGGAGGATTTCGAGCACGCGCCGCGGATCATCGCCGGACGCCTGCCGGAACTGCAGCCCATCACCCGCGACAACGACGGCTTCGCGCCACAGGTGGCCGCGCGCAGCGTCGGCTGGACCAATGAAGGCTTCAACGTGCAGGGCTGGCTGGTGGGCCCGCGCGACGTCGCCGCGGGCCGCAAGTATCCGATGATCGTGCAGGTACACGGCGGCCCCGCGGCGGCCGTGACGCCCCGTTATGTGTCGGGCGGCGACAGCGGCAACCCGCTCGTGCGCGCATTGGTGAAGGAAGGTTATTTCGTCTTCATGCCGAATCCGCGCGGCAGCTATGGCCAGGGCGCGGCTTTCACGCGCGCGAACAAGCGCGACTTCGGCGGCGGCGACTGGCGCGACATCCTGGCCGGCGTCGACGCGGCCATCGCACAGGCGCCCATCGACGGCAACCGCCTCGGGCTGGCGGGCCATTCGTACGGCGGCTTCATGACGATGTGGGGCGTCACGCACAGCGAGCGCTTCAAGGCCGCGGTGGCCGGCGCCGGCATCGCCAACTGGATCAGCTATTACGGCCAGAACGGCATCGACCAGTGGATGGTGCCGTTTTTCGGCGCGACGATGTACGACGATCCGGCGATCTACCGCGCCGCATCGCCCATCGAATCGATCAAGGCGGCGCGCACGCCGACGCTGGTCTATGTGGGGGAGCGCGACGTCGAGTGCCCGCCGGCGCAGTCGTTCGAGTTCTGGCACGGCCTGCGGGCGATGGGCGTGCCGACCACGTTGCTCGTGTATGACGGCGAGGGCCACGCGTTCCGCAAGCCGGAGAACCAGCGCGACCTGCGGGCGCGCGAGATCGCGTGGTTCAACAAATACCTGAAATGATCACGGCACGCTGATGGCGATGTCGGTGTAACGAAAACGCAGGGTGGGCACCCCGTGCCCACGCGTGACGTTCGCGTACCCCATACGTCACGCGCGGGCACGTTTCATTCGAGGCCCCGGCCTCGAATGCCCTACGACCTCGGCGTCTTGCCGGCCTCGTTCCTTGCCTGGGCGGCCGCGGCCTTCGCTTCCGGATTCAAGACCACCTGCACATAATTCCCCGTGTTCAGGTAACGCTGCGCAGCGCGCTTCACGTCGTCCACGGTCAGGTTCTGCACTTCCTTGTCGAACGTGAGGATGGTGCCCGGATCGGTGCCTTCCGTCAGCGACGTCTGCAGGGCGGCCAGCCAGTAGGTGTTGTCCTGCAGCGACTTGCGATACGTTTGCAGCCAGTTCGTCTTGACCTTGTCCAGGTCGGCCTGCGACGGCCCCGCCGTGCGCATGCGCTCGATTTCGGCGAAGGTCGCGCTCAGCACCTTGTCGACGTTGTCGGGGCCGGTCGGCAGGGTGACGCCGATCGTGTAGTGGCTGTATGGAATGCGCGTCATCGAGCCTTCCATGCCGCCGCCGTAGATCAGGCCCAGCTTCTCGCGCAGCACGTCGATGATGCGGATGTTCATCACTTCCGTCAGCGCGGACAGGCGCAGTTCTTCCAGCTCCGTGACGTCGGTCGGGCCCGTGAAGGTCAGCGACACGGTGCTGCGGTCTTCCGAGCCGCTCTTGACTTCGCGCTTGACGACGCCCGACACGGGGCGGATGCCGAGGTCGCGGTAGGCCGTCGGGATGTCCGGCGTCGGCAGGCTGCCGAGGTAGGTCGCCACCAGCGGCTTGATGGCGGCCACGTCGAAGCTGCCGACGAAGATGAACGTCAGGTCCTTGGCGCTGGAAAAGCGCTGGCGGTAGATGGCGATGGCGCGGTCGAGGTCGATCTTGGAGATGTCTTCGGGGCGCAGCGCACGCGGTGCGCGCGGATTGTTGTTGTACAGCGTGGCCAGCACGGTGTCGCCGAACAGGGCGCCCGGCTGCGACAGGCGGTTGCGCGCCAGTTCCATCTGCTTGCCGATGAACGATTTATACAAATCCTCGTCGCGCCGCACGCCGGCGAACTTGAGCCACACCATCTGCAGCATCGTCTCGACGTCGGTGGCGCCCGCCGTGCCCGCGACCACGTCCGTGTTGTTGCCGAGGCCGGCGCTCACGGACGCGGCCTTGCCGGCCAGGATCTTGCGCATGTCGAGCGGCGAGAAATCCTTCAGGCCCATGGCGGCGACGATCGTGTCGGCGTAGCGGGCGTTGAACATGTCCTTGTCGTCGAACAGGCTCTGGCCGCCGAAGCGGGCGGCGCTCATCAGGACCTGGTCGTTGCGGAACGTGGTCGGCTTGAGGATCACCTTGACGCCGTTCGACAGCGTCAGCCGGGTCAGGCCGAGCGACGTGTCGCGGCTTTCGTCGACGATCTTGCCCGGTGCCGGCGGGTGTTCCATGAGGTGCGCGGCCACGGCCTTTTCGTCGTGCGGGTGCACGTCGCGCTTTTCGGCAGCCGTGATGGCCGCCAGCAGCTGGTCGCCGGTCGGGATCGGGGCGTCGCCTTCGGTCTTGGTCGAGCCTGTGTAGATCACGAGCTTGCCGGAGTCGGCCGGGATGGTTTTTGCCGCATAGGCATTGATTTCATCGAGCGTGATGCCGGGCGCGAATTCCTTCACGTAGCGGTATTCCGCATCGATGCCGGGGATCGATTCGCCTTCGAGGAAGTTGCGCATCAATTCGGACGCGTGGACGGCGGAATCGGTCTTGTCCCGTTCGTTCCAGGCGCGTTCGTAGGTGCGCATCATCGTCTTTTTCATGCGGTCGAGTTCGACCGCCGTGAAGCCGAAGCGGCGCGCGCTCTCGTTTTCCTGCACGAGCGCGTCGATGGCGACGGTGGCGCCGTTCATGCCGAGCGCGGCCATCGCATTGTAGGAACGGTAGCGCGGGGTCAGGCGCGACAGCGCGCTGCTGGCGCCGATGAAGGGCGGGGAGGGCTCTTGCGACAATTCCTGCAAGCGCTGGTTGAGCATGCCGGCGAACAGGGCCTCGACCAGTTGCTCGCGGTAGCCGCGCAGCGTCTCGCGCTCGTGGAACGGGCGGACCGGGTAGCGGATCAGGATCGACGCCGGGCCTGCTTCCTTGTCGGTGACGACGAGTGCTTCGTTGTCCGTGCGGGCCGGGATCTTCGCGTACTCGCGCGGGCGCTCGTGAGCAGGGTTCTTGAGACTGGCGAAATGGCGCCGGATCATTTGCTCGGCCTTCGCCGGATCGATGTCGCCGACCGCGACGACGGCCATCAGGTCCGGACGATACCAGTCGCGGTAGAAGCGGCGCAGCGTGTCCGGCTTGAAGCTGCGGATGACGTCTTCCTGGCCGATCGGCAGGCGGTCGGCGTAGCGCGAGCCGTTGTAAATCTTGGGCATCAGCACCTTCTGGATGCGGTCGCCCGCGCCCTTGCCGAGGCGCGCTTCCTCGAGGATGATGTCGCGCTCCTTGTCGATGTCGGCATCGGTCAGCGTCAGGCCGTGGGCCCAGTCTTCCAGCACGAGGAAGGCCTTGTCCAGGTCTTCCTTGCGGTCGGACGGCACGGGCAGGATGTAGACGGTCTCGTCGAACGACGTGTAGGCGTTCAGGTCGGCGCCGAACTTCACGCCGATCGACTGCAGGTACGAGACCAGCTCGTGCTTCTTGAAGTGGCGCGAGCCGTTGAAGGCCATGTGCTCGGTGAAGTGGGCCAGGCCCTGCTGGTCGTCGTCCTCGAGGATGGAGCCGGCCTTGACGACGAGGCGCAGTTCCAGCTTGTGCTCGGGCATGCGGTTGCGCTGGATGTAATAGGTCAGGCCATTGTCGAGCTTGCCGACCTTGACCTGGGCCCCGATCGGCAGCGGATCGTCCAGCCGCAGGGGCGCGCCCGGCGCCAGGCCCTGCACGAGCAGGGCAGCGACGAGGAAAGAAATACGGGCGATACGGATCAGCATGCGACGACGTCCTCACACAGAAAAAATCATTCTACCTTGCCCGACCGGCGTCACACTTGTAAATGAGCATGATGTAACGCAGGGCCGATCGAGCGTCTCGTTGTCATTATGCAACGAAACAATGGGGCGATAGTGGTAGCGGGACTCTAGACGGGGCGGCGGCCCGGCGGCGATACGGTCGAGGGCTGGCAAATCCTTTAAAATAGCGGATTTCCGCATCAGCCGGTCCGTAATCGAGGAATCCACATGCCTATCTCCACCACCCAGGAAATCGTTGACGAACTGCGCGCCGGGCGCATGGTCATTTTGGTCGACGAGGAAGACCGCGAGAACGAAGGCGACCTGGTGCTTGCCGCCGAACACGTCACGCCCGAGGCGATCAACTTCATGATCCGCCACGCGCGCGGCCTCGTCTGCCTGACGCTGTCCCAGGAGATCTGCGACCGTCTCGAACTGCCGATGATGACGAGCCGTAACGGCACGTCGTTCGGCACCAACTTCACCGTCTCGATCGAGGCGGCCGAAGGCGTCACGACCGGCATCTCGGCGGCCGACCGCGCCCGCACCATCCAGGTGGCGGTGGCGAAGGACGCGAAGCCGGAAGACCTCGTCCAGCCGGGCCACATCTTCCCGCTGCGCGCCGTCAAGGGCGGCGTGCTGATGCGCGCCGGCCACACGGAGGCCGGCTGCGACCTGACCGAGATGGCGGGCCTGACGCCGGCGTCCGTCATCTGCGAGATCATCAAGGAAGACGGCACGATGGCACGCCTGCCGGACCTGCTGGAATTCGCGCAGGAACACGGCCTCAAGATCGGCACCATTGCCGACCTGATCCATTATCGCAGCCAGAACGAGACGCTCGTCGAGCGCGTGGCGGAACGTGCGCTGTCGACCGTGCATGGCGAGTTCAAGCTGGTCGCCTTCCGCGACAAGCCGAGCGGTTCGGCGCACCTGGCGCTCGTGCACGGCGCCCCGCAGGAAGACCGCGAGGCCCTCGTGCGCGTGCACCAGCCGGTATCGATTCTCGACGTGCTCGACAGTAACTCGACGTCGCACTCGTGGAACATGGCGGCCGCGATGCAGGCCGTGAAGGCGTCGGAGTCGGGCGTGATCGTGCTGCTCGACTGCGCCGAGACGGCCGACGAACTGTTCGCCCAGTTCGAGGACAAGCCGGTCCGCCCGGTCGGCCGCGCGGCCAACCTGGACCTGCGCACCTACGGCATCGGCGCGCAGATCCTGCGCCAGCTCGGCGTGCGCAAGATGAAGCTGCTGGCCAATCCGCGCAAGATGCCGTCCATGACCGGCTTCGACCTCGAAGTGACCGGCTATCTGGCCAAGCCCGGATGTGAAATCAAGGCATGACGCGTTACGCACGGCATAGGTAACGCGGTAACATTGACCCATTAATTAACGAAGCAAAGAGAACAAGAGGCATAGCCATGACGGTAGGAACTTTTGAAAGCAATATGGCAGGTGAAGGCTTGCGCATCGGTATCGTGCAGGCACGTTTCAATGCCGACGTCGGCCATGGCCTGCTGTCGGCCTGCCTGGCGGAACTGAAACATCTCGGCGTGGCCGACGAAGACATCCTGCACGTGACGGTCCCGGGCGCGCTGGAAATCCCGCTGGCCCTGCAGAAGATGGCCGAGACGCAGCAGTTCGATTCCCTGATCGCGCTGGGCGCCGTCATCCGCGGCGAAACCTACCACTTCGAACTCGTGTCGAACGAATCGGGCGCCGGCATCACCCGCATCGGCCTGGATTACGGCATGCCGATCGCCAACGCCGTCCTGACCACCGAGAACGACGAGCAGGCCGAGGCCCGCATGGCCGAGAAGGGTACGGATGCGGCGCGCGTTGCGGTCGAGATGGCCAACCTGCTGCTGGGCCTCGAAGAGCTGCAAGCCGAAGAAGAGTAAAACCATGACTGACAAGAACGCGCACGCCAACCCCAACAAGAACCGCACGCCGCGCCACCGCGCGCGCGAGTTCGCGCTCCAGGGGCTGTATCAATGGCTGCTGAACAATGAGCCGGCCGCTACGGTCGTCACCAACATCCGCAGCGCGCACGGCTTCGACAAGGCCGACGGCGAATACTTCATGGAGCTGCTGCACGGTGCGATCGCCCAGTCGGTCGAGCTGCGCGAGGTGATCGCCCCGACCGTCGACCGTCCGATCGCGGAACTGTCGCCGATCGAGCACGCCGTGCTGCTGCTCGGCGCGTACGAGCTGAAGAACCAGATCGAGATCCCGTACCGCGTCGTGATCAACGAGGCCGTGGAACTGACCAAGTCCTTCGGCGGCATCGACGGCCACAAGTACGTGAACGGCGTGCTCGACCGCCTGGCCGGCAAGATGCGGCCCGATGAGGTGACGGCGGACGCGCGGCGCTGAGCAGTTTCCTGCTAGCTCTATATTAGAAGGCCGTCCCGGGAAACCGGGGCGGCTTTTGTTTTATGTGACGGCTTTAGAGCGTCGTCCCCGCGAAGGCGGGGGGCAAGTGGTGTTACCGGAGCTGCAATGGCTGATGCGTCGGCAGCGACATGCAACGTCGTCCCCGCGAAGGCGGGGACCCAAGTGGTGTTATCGGCGCCGTCGTGGCCGATGTATCGGCAGCGGCAGCGACATGCAACGTCGTCCCCGCGAAGGCGGGGACCCAAGTGGTGCTACCGGCGCCGTAGCGGCCGATGTATCGGCAGCGGCAGCAAAATTGGGCCCCCGCCTTCGCGGGGGCGACGGTAAACGGTGCCAGGCAAAGCAAGCGATGCCACGGCAAAGCAAGTGGCGCCGGCCAAAAAGAAAGCCACCGCCAGCTCTCGCCGACAGTGGCTTTCGACCAGGAAAGGGTAAGACTCAGAGGCCGGCGACCGTTTCGCCGCTCTCGCTGTTGCCATGGGCGGCGTCGACCGCGGCGCTGTCCGGCTTGGCCGGCGCGCCGAGCGACTTCTGGGCCAGCGTCGTGCTCGGTGCCGGTGCCGAGGCCGGCGGGAAGTAGATCGGCACGTTCTTGCCGCTGGCGACCTGCTTCAGGCGCTTGTATTCGGTCAGGACCTTGGAGCCGTAGCCGGAATCGTCATCGGCAGCGCCGGCGCCGACATAGCTCTTCAGGGCGCCTTCGACCGAGCCGGTGCGGTTCACGTAGTCCTTTAGGATCAGGGCGCCGACACGGATGTTGGCAACCGGATTCAGGGCGGCCTGCGAGCCGCCGACTTCCTCGAACTTGTCGCTGTGGACCTTGGACATCACCTGCATCAGGCCCTGCGCGCCCATCGGGCTTTCCGCGAACGGATTCAGGCCCGACTCGATGGCCATCACGGCCAGGATCAGCAGCGGATCCAGCTTGATCTCGTGCGCCGTGCTGTAGGCGGTCGAGACGAGCATGTTGGCGGCGTCGCCGGCCACGCGGTAGCGGCGCGACAGCCAGTCCGTCACGTACTTCTGCTGACGGGTCGGATGGCTCTGCGCCTTGTCGTCGCTGTTGGCGATCTCGACGGCGTCCGCGCCGCGCGCGGCAACGAGCTGGATCGATGCATTGGCCGCAACCTGCGCCGGTGCGCTCTGGTGCGGGCTCAGGAAATCCGACACCCGTTTCGCAAAATCGGGGCGGCTGTACAGCAGGGCAATCATTGCAACTGCAGAAAGACCGAAAACGGTCAGGGTATGTTGTGCGGTAGTCAATAAACCGCGTGCCGCTTTGATCACGGAAGACCACGTGACTGGCTGGCTGGCCATGTGTTGGACGAGCCTTGCGCTCGTGCCGATGAAGCGATGGATCATCGTCTCTCCTTTGTCGCGGAAAAAGCGGTCCCGGCGCAGCGCGTGGGCGCAGCGTTCGAGCGTACTCATGCCGTGCATCAGAAAACCGTCCGTCGCCGCCCGTAGCGGTCGAGGAACGCCGTCATTGCTTGCTTCAGCTGGGCCGCGCTGCAGTGGAGGCGCCCAGTGGCTAACAACTGTCTCGGGGTTGGTTGGGCAGACGCCCAGTGAAAACACTCCTAAAATGTCGCTGGGGCCCCGACCCCGTGAAAGAATGAGACCGGCTAAAATCACGTGCTGGACGGGCCCGTCTCAATTTGTACGCCGGATTGTAGAAGCTCGTTTATATCAAGTCAATACTAGCACTCAATCGTTCTATTACTTTTAGATCTAAAGACTGCCCTGGAGCTCATCAATTCTTTGGCAAATCAACCACTTGCCGCCGATTGTTAGCACACCTCAAAAGATGTAAAAAAGAATTAAAAATTCGATGAACTACTCTGATTTACGGGATTTTATTGCTAAGTTGAAAGAAATCGATGACTTCAAGCGCGTATCGGCGCCTATTTCACCGAATCTTGAAATGACGGAGGTGTGCGACCGCGTCCTGCGCGCCGGCGGGCCGGCGCTGCTGTTCGAACGGCCGGTGGGCCCCGACGGCGCGCCGTATTCCATGCCCGTCCTGGCCAACCTCTTCGGCACGCCGCGCCGCGTGGCGCTCGGCATGGGGGCGGACGACGTGGGCGAGCTGCGCAAGATCGGCCACGTGCTGGCGCGCCTCAAGGAGCCGGAGCCGCCCAAGGGTTTCCGGGACATCATGGACCTCGGCTCGCTCGTCAAGGCGGTGTGGGACATGGCACCCAAGGAAGTGAAGGGCGCCCCGTGCCAGGAAATCGTCTGGGAAGGCCAGGACGTCGACCTCGCGCGCCTGCCGATCCAGCACTGCTGGCCGGGCGACATCGCGCCCCTCATCACGTGGGGCCTCGTGATCACGAAGGGGCCGAACAAGAAGCGCCAGAACCTGGGCATCTACCGCCAGCAGGTATTGGGGCCGAACAAGGTCATCATGCGCTGGCTCGCCCACCGCGGCGGCGCGCTCGATTTCCGCGAACACTGCATCGCCAACCCAGGCAAGCCATATCCGGTGGCGGTGGCGCTGGGCGCCGACCCGGCCACGATCCTCGGCGCGGTGACGCCGGTGCCGGACACGCTGTCCGAATACCAGTTCGCCGGCCTGCTGCGCGGCCAGCGCACGGTGCTCACGAAGGCCATCGGCAGCGACCTGCGGGTGCCGGCATCCGCCGAGATCGTGCTGGAGGGCCATATCTATCCGGATGAGACCCATCCGTCCGGCTTCGAACATGCGCTCGAAGGTCCGTATGGCGACCACACCGGTTATTACAATGAGCAGGACTGGTTTCCCGTCTTCACGATCGACCGCATCACGATGCGGCGCGATCCGATCTATCACTCGACCTATACGGGCAAGCCGCCGGACGAGCCGGCCGTCCTCGGCGTGGCGCTGAACGAAGTGTTCGTGCCGTTGCTGCAGAAACAGTTTACGGAGATAACGGACTTTTATCTGCCGCCCGAGGGCTGCAGCTACCGCATGGCCGTCGTGCAGATGAAGAAGCAGTACGCCGGCCACGCCAAGCGCGTGATGTTCGGCGTCTGGAGCTTCCTGCGCCAGTTCATGTATACCAAATTCATCGTCGTCGTGGACGAGGACGTCGACGTGCGTGACTGGAAGGAAGTGATCTGGGCCATCACGACGCGCGTGGACCCGACGCGCGACACGGTCCTGGTCGACAACACGCCGATCGATTACCTCGACTTCGCGTCGCCGATCAGCGGCCTGGGCAGCAAGATGGGTATCGATGCTACTAATAAGTGGCCGGGCGAAACGAACCGGGAGTGGGGGACGCCGATCGTCATGACGCCGGACGTGAAGGCGCGGGTGGATGGGATCTGGCAGCAGCTGGGGCTGTGATGTTCGATTGACGCTGACGGATGCGTGCGTAGTCTATATAAGGTATGCACGCATCATCCACTGCCGGCAATGCGGTTTGCCGCCGCCCCCACACTCGGTTATAATGAGCGCTGGCGGGCCCCTGCGCATTGTGGCATGGTTTACCTGGTCAGGTCGGGAACGAAGCAGCCAAAGCCGTTCACCGCAAGTGCCGCAGATCAGGCTCGCCTTCTGATTTTTAAAACAGCTGCCGCGGCAGCTGTTTTTGTTTGCCGCGACGTTCTCAGTCGTCGATTTCCGCTTCGAACGGCCGCATCGACCACTCCACCAGTGGGTTTTCCTTCAGCATGTCCTCGTCGAACTTGAGCCTGACACGGTGCTGGGCGTCGCTGGCGTAGCTCTTGTCGCCGCTGGCGGTCTTGATGGTCAGCTGGGCCGGCTTGTCGAACTTGAAGATCACCGATTTCATCGTGGGCACGAACATACTCAGCGCGCCGGCGACCTTGCCGATCGCGGCATTGGTCTGGGGGATGGCGCCCATCACGGCCGCGTAGCGCCACTGCGTCGTCTCGGGCAGCACGGCGCCGAGGTCGAAACCCATGCGCATCTTTTCGCCCTTGGGCAGGCTCGTCCAGATCTGCGCGTCATGCGCGAGCCACTGCGGGTTGAGCGTCATGCGCGCGCGTCCGCTGGCATCGAGCGGCATGGGTGTCCGGCTGGCGCCGTCCACGACGACGAGGCCCGCATCCAGCGGCGAGATCGCCTTGTTGACCGGCACCAGCTTGGCGTACAACACCACCTTGTCGCGCTCGGCCGGGGGCAGGGCATCGAACTTGTCCAGCTTGATGACGTCGACCAGTTTGCGGTACGGAATCCATTCGCGTTCGGCGGCATGGCCCGGCAACGCGAGCAGCAGGGAAGCGACAACCAGCGGAAGTTGCAGGGATGTTTTCATTTTTTCCGAATTGAAAGAAAAACATCAGTGTAGGGGAATTCCGGACGAGCGTCTAATGTTGCCGCGATGGCCGCGGTGTACGGTAAAATCGCGGTATGTCCTATCAAGTCCTCGCCCGCAAATACCGTCCCCGGAACTTTGAAACGCTGGTTGGCCAGGAGCACGTCGTCCGTGCACTGACCCATGCCTTGCGTACCGGACGGCTGCACCACGCCTATCTGTTCACCGGCACGCGCGGGGTGGGCAAGACCACGCTGTCGCGCATCCTGGCCAAGTCGCTCAACTGCGTCGGGCCGGACGGCAACGGGTCGATCACGGCCGAACCGTGCGGCCAGTGCGAACCGTGCCGCGCGATCGATGCCGGCCGCTTCGTCGACTACGTCGAGATGGACGCCGCGTCGAACCGCGGCGTCGACGAGATGGCCCAGCTGCTGGAACAGGCGGTCTACGCGCCGAGCAATGCGCGCTTCAAGGTCTATATGATCGACGAGGTGCACATGCTCACGAACCACGCCTTCAACGCGATGCTGAAGACGCTGGAAGAACCGCCCGAGCACGTGAAATTCATCCTCGCGACGACGGACCCGCAAAAGATTCCCGTGACGGTGCTGTCGCGCTGCCTGCAATTCAATTTGAAGCAGATGCCGCCCGGCCACATCGTGGGCCACCTGGAAAACATCCTCGGCCAGGAAGGCGTGACGTTCGAGCAGCCCGCGCTGCGCCTGCTGGCCCAGGGCGCGCACGGCTCGATGCGTGACGCACTGTCGCTGACCGACCAGGCCATCGCGTATGCGGCCGGCGCCGTCACGCTCGACGCCGTGCAGGGCATGCTGGGCGCGCTCGACCAGTCCTATCTGGTCCGCCTGCTCGATGCGCTGGCCAACGAGGACGGCGCCGACCTGATGGCCGTCGCGGACGAGATGGCCAGCCGCAGCCTGTCGTACAACGGCGCCCTGCAGGACCTGGGCACGTTGCTGCACCGGATCGCGCTGGCGCAGACCGTGCCGGCCGCGCTGCCGGACGACCTGCCGGAACTGGCCGACATCCAGCGCCTGGCGGCGGCATTCGATCCGCAGGAAGTGCAGCTGTATTACCAGATCACGGTGCACGGCCGCAACGAGATCGGCCTCGCGCCGGACGAGTACGCGGGTTTCACCATGACGCTGCTGCGCATGCTGGCGTTCCGTCCGGGACAGGGCGGGGCCGACCAGGCAGCCCGGCCCGCGCCCGCCGCGCTGGCGCGGGCGATGCCGCAGGCGGCACCGGCGCGTCCGGCGGCAGCCGCGGCGCCCGCGGCCGCACAGCCGGCAGGACCGGGCCCGGCGCCCACGGCAGCCGCAGCCGTGCATGCGTCCGCACCCGCTCCGGCGGCACCGCCGGCCGCGCAAGGCGGCGCCGGCCGCGCCATGACGTCGGCCCGTGCGGCCCTCGACGCGGCGCTGGAAGCGGCGCGCGCCGGTTCGCGCATGGGCGGCGTGCCCCGCCGTCCGGCACCGGCAAGCGGGCCTGCAGCGACGCCTGCGCCGGCGCCGGTTGCGCCGTCGGCGGCGCCAGGCCCCGGCGCGGTCGCCGGTGCGGCGGCCGCCCCGGCGCGCGTGGCTGCCACGGCGCCATGGGACCCGGCGCCGCAGAACGCCCCGCAGGCGGCGCCCCAGCCGCAGCCGTCCATGCAGCACCAGCCGGCCCAGGCGCAAGGACACGCCAACGGGCAGGCCGTGGCCGACGACGAGCCGCCGTCCTGGGTCACCGAGTTTTCCGACGACAGCGCCGTCGCGATGGATGGGCCGGCCGTGGCCGCCCCGCCCATGGCCGCGCCCGCGCGCGTCGCCGCACCGAGCGCGCCGCCGTACGCCTACGTCATCACGCCCGTTCCGGCCATCGACTGGGACGGCAACTGGCCGGCGCTGGCGGCGTCGCTGCCGCTGCGCGGCGTGGCCCAGCAGCTTGCCTTCCAGACCGAGCTGGTCGAGTGCGTGGCGGACGGTGCCGCCGCCACATTCCGCCTGCGCGTGCCGGTCGACACGCTGCGCGCCAGCGGCAACAGCGAAAAGCTGTGCGCGGCCCTGCAGGAACGGTTCCCGGCCGTGCGCGTGAACGTCGAGACCGAGATCGCGCCGACCTGGTACACGGCCAGCGCCGAAGCCAAGGCAAGGCGCGAGCGGCTGCAGCGCGAGGCCGAGGCGGCCGTCGATGCCGATCCGTTCGTGCAGGACATGGCGCGCACGTTCGACGCGTTCGTCGTGCCCGGCTCCGTGCGTCCGATCGCGACCTGATCCGCATTCGCCCGTATAAACGATATAAACGATACAAACGATTTATCCATCCGACTTTTTTGGAGAACGCATCATGATGAAAAACCAGCTCGCAGGCCTGATGAAGCAGGCGCAGGCCATGCAGGACAACATGAAGAAGGCGCAGGACCAGCTGGCCCAGATCGAAGTCGAAGGCCAGTCCGGCGCAGGCCTGGTGAAGGTCATCATGACCTGCAAGAACGACGTCAAGCGCGTGTCGATCGACCCGTCGCTGCTGGGCGACGACCGCGACATGCTGGAAGACCTGGTGGCCGCCGCGTTCAACGACGCCGTGCGCAAGGCCGAAGCGACCGCGCAGGAAAAGATGAGCGGCCTGACCGCCGGCCTGCCGCTGCCGCCGGGCTTCAAGATGCCGTTCTGATGCTCACGTAAAGCTCACGTAAAGCTCATCGAATGTTCATCGTTACGCTCACCTATATAGCGCCGCTCGAGCGCATCGACGCCTACCTGCCGGCGCACCGCGCCTGGCTGGAGGAGCAGTATGCGCGCGGGCTGATGCTGATGTCGGGCCGCAAGGAGCCGCGCGACGGCGGCATCCTCATCGTCCACGCCGCCGACCGTGCCGAGCTCGATGCCGCGTTGCGCGACGATCCGTTCGGGCAGGCCGGCCTCGCGACCTATGCGATCACCGAGTTCGTGCCCACCATGAGCGTCGACGCGCTGGCCGCCTGGTGCGCGCAGTAAGCCCAGGCGCGGACCCAGAGACCCGGAGATAGTGATGTCCAAATCGCTCGACTTCCTCACCGAGGCCCTGCGCCGCCTGCCGGGCGTCGGACCGAAGTCGGCGCAGCGCATGGCCTTCCACCTGCTGCAGCACGACCGCGAAGGCGCCGCCATGCTGTCGCGCGCGCTGTACCAGGCCGTCGACGCGGTGCACCACTGCGCGCTGTGCAACACGTTCTCGGAAACCGAGGTCTGCGACCTGTGCGCCGACGAGCAGCGCGACCGCACGCTGCTGTGCGTCGTCGAGACGCCGGCCGACCAGATGATGATCGAGCAGACCCTGACCTTCAAGGGCCTGTACTTCGTGCTGATGGGGCGGCTGTCGCCGCTGGACGGCATCGGTCCCAAGGACCTGCACCTGGAAAAACTGGTCAGCCGCGCCGCCGACGGCGACGTCAAGGAAGTGGTGCTTGCCACCAATTTCACCAACGAGGGCGAAGCGACCGCCCATTACATCAGCGAAATGCTGAAGGCGCGCGGCCTCAAGGTCAGCCGCCTCGCGCGCGGCGTCCCGGTCGGGGGCGAGCTCGAGTATGTGGACGCCGGCACCATCGCGCGCGCCATGCTCGACAGGCGAAGTGCATAATGGGCCTCCCCGAAAGGGAGCCCGACCATCGTCGCGCACTGAGCAATGAGGGACCGCACGGGCGCTGAGCGTCCCGTACGTGCGCGCGGCCGTGATGCATCGGTCGGGTGTCCTGTCATCGCTCGCGCGGTAGGCAGAGGTTCCCGGCGGCAGGCGGTGTCCGCTTGACAGTGCGCACATGGCGCACCGGTTCCGCTGCTATCGTGGGGATACTTTGACCGGATCCCAAGCATGCACCTCGTCGACATCACGATGTTTTACGCGGCCGAAGGAGGCGGCGTCAGTACCTATCTGAATGCCAAGGCGCATTGGCTGGCGGGGCGCAGCCGCGTCCGGCACACGATCATGAGCTCGAACGTGGAGACCTGCGCCCACGCGGTGCCCGCGCTCGTCAAGATACCGTCCGCGGGCGTCCCCGGCTTCCACGGCTTCCGCATGCCGCTGTCCGTGGCCGGGCCGGCGCGGCTGCTGGCATCCGTCCGGCCCGACGTGGTCGAGGCGGGCGACGCCGGGCATTGCGCCTGGGCCGCGCTGCGCATGCGCAAGCGCCACGGCATCCCGGCCGTCGCGTTCTATCACTCCGACCTGCCGCGCCTCGTGCAGCCGCGCCTCGGGCGCTGGATCGCGCGCGGCACCTGCCGCTATCTCGCCAACCTGTACCGCCAGTTCGACCTCGTGCTCGCGCCCAGCCGCATCATGGTGCAGCAGCTGGACGCGATCGGCGTGCACGGCGCCGTGCACCAGCCGCTCGGCATCGACAGCAGCGTGTTCCGTCCGCAACGCCGCGACGAGACGCTGCGCGAGCGCCTCGGCCTCGATCCGGACGCGCGCCTGCTCGTCTATGCCGGCCGCTTCACGCCCGAAAAGAAACTGCATGTGCTCATCGAAGCCGTGCGCAAGCTGGGCGATCCCTATCACCTGATCCTCGTTGGCGGTGGCGGCGTGCTGCCGTTTTGCGACCACGTGACGCACATCCCGTTCCGGCGCGACCAGCGCCAGCTGGCCCGCCTGCTGGCCAGCTGCGACGTGCTCGTGCACCCCGGCGATTGCGAGACCTTCGGCCTGATCGTGCTCGAAGCGATGGCTTGCGGCCTGCCCGTCGTCGCCACGAACCGGGGCGGCGTGGCCGAGCTGGTCGACGCGGAGACGGGTATCCTCGCCGAGCCGAACCATGTCGACAGCCTGGCCGGCGCGATCGAAGCGATCTTCCGGCGCGACCTGGAACGCATGGGCCACGCCGCGCGCCGCAAGGCCGTCGAACGCTACGACTGGAACGAAATCCTCCCGCAGGTGCTTGGCCGCTACGAGGCATTGGTCGGCGGCCATCCTTATGTCGGCCGTGTCGTCGGCGGCGACGTGATCAACGAGCGGGAGCGCATCCATGTCACGGACTGACGACCCCATCGACGAGCAGGTGCTGTGCGTGTCGATCCACGACGTGGCGCCGGCCACGTGGACGGATTGCCTGCGCCTCGTGCAGGCCGTGCGCGCCGTGGCGGACATCCCGCTGACGTGGCTCGTCGTGCCGCATTATCACTTCCGGCCAGAGCAATCGCCGGCCATGGAAGCGTGCCTGAACGTGGCGCTGGAACGCGGCGACGAGCTGGCGCTGCACGGCTACAGCCATCTCGATACGGAAGCGGGCGGCGGCGGCCTGCGCGCCCGCTTCCTGCGCACCGTCTACACGCGGCGCGAGGGCGAGTTCGCGGCGCTGGCCGAGGCGGAAGCGCGGCGCCGCCTGGCGCTCGGCCTGGACTGGTTCGCGGCACGCGGCTGGACCCCGACAGGTTTCATCCCCCCGGCCTGGCTGCTGGGCGAGGGCGCGTGGCGGGCCCTGCGCGACTCGCCGTTCGCGTACACGACGACATTCAGCCATTTCCACTGCCTGCCCGGTGCGCGGGATGCCCAGCCCGGCAGGGAGGTGCAACGCAGCGGCGCACCGCCGGCAAGCGAACGCGGCAAGGCATCCCGGCACGCGCACGAGCGTCGCGACGGCTATCGCGGCGATGGCGGCGCAGGCATGCAGTATGGCAGCGGGGCCATGCAGAACGGCCAGCGGAACCACTCGCGACACGACAGCCCGAACCGGCAATTCGATCAAAGCAACTGGACTGGTCCCGTTGCCGTTGACGATGCGTGCGATGCGCGCGATGCGCGCAGCCGGCACAACGAAGCTGCCCAACCCGCGAATCAACCCGCGACCCAACCCGCGACCCGTCGCGCGAATCCGGACCCGAACCAGCCGGACGTGCAGCGCCTGCCGGCTCCGACCGACCCGCACGGGCCGTTCACGCAGAACAACCGCCACGGCACGCATGCGATCCTGTCGCCGTCGCTCGTGTACGCGGCGCGCAACCGCAGCGGGCGCCTGCTGTCGCCGCGCGTCGCCGATGCGACGGCGGCCATGCTCGCGCAGTCACCGCTCGTGCGCTTCAGCCTGCATCCGCCCGATGCGCGCTATCCGGAACTCATCCGGCACATCCAGCAGGTGCTGGAACGCCTGCTGGAACGGCGCGAGGCCATCACGAAGGCCGAGTGCGCGCGCCGTCTCATCCGCGGTGTCACCAGTACGGATCCCACCAGCCGCCCCGCCAGTAACCCGGACCCCAGCCGTAGTAGCCCGGGCCCGGCCCATAGTGCTGCAGATCGTACTTCGCGCCCAGATTGATCACGCAGCTGCGCCACGCGTCCGACTGGGCGGCATAGCCGAGCCGGGTGCAGGCCGGTCCATAGATCGCCATCATCTGCTCGACGTCGGCCTGCGCCTGCGCCGCGCGTTCCTGTGGCGTGGCGCACCCGGCCAGCGTCAGCACGATGGACAGGCCTGCCCACCGCAGCGATGGGAATATCCAAGTGAGCACGCGAACCATGGCGCCTCCCTCATCCGACACGCGCGTCCTGCGCGCCTGTCTTCAGCTTAGGAGACCGCGCCGGCCGACCATCAAGCTCGCTCAATCGCGTGAAGGGAACCACGGCGGATATGAAATGTCACGCACTCGCCCGGACGTGGGATTTCTGGCAAGATGCATTTTTTTCCGAAGGATGAGCGGCATGGGACAGCGTGGATGGCGGAAGTGGGGACGGCGGGTCGCGGCCGGGATCGTCGTGCTGCCGGTGCTCGTCGCGGGCGGCGCCTGGATGACCTTCCGCGCGAGCCTGCCCGAGCTCGACGGCCAGCACCGTTCGCCGCTGCTGTCCGCGCCCGTGACGGTGGAGCGCGACGCGGACGGCGTGCCGACGATCAGCGGTGCCAACCGGCTCGACGTCGCCTATGCCACCGGCTTCGTGCACGGCCAGGAGCGCTTTTTCCAGATGGACCTGCTGCGCCGCAGCGCCGCCGGCGAACTGGCCGAGCTGTTCGGACCCAAGGCGCTGCCGCTCGACCGCGCGCACCGGCTGCACCGCTTCCGTGCCCGCGCCGCGCAGGTCCTGCAGCGCATGACGCCGGCCGAGCGCGCGCTGCTGGAGCGCTATGCCGCCGGCGTCAACGACGGCCTCGGCGGGCTCCGTGCGCGGCCGTTCGAATATCTGCTGAGCCGTACGGCGCCGCGGCCGTGGACGCCGGCCGATTCGCTGCTGGCCGTGTGGGCCATGTACTTCGACCTGCAGGGCAACCAGGAGCCGCGCGAACTGGCGCGCGGCTGGCTGGCCGCGCATCTCGATCCGGCCCAGCTGGCCTTCCTGCTGCCGGAGGCGACCCGCTGGGATACGCCGCTGGATACGCCGCTGGATGCGCCCGCCGTCGCGCCGGCACCCGCGCCGGTTCCGGCCACGGCGCCGGCCTGGTGGGGCCGCAAGGACGCCGTGCCCGCGCGCCAGGTGGCGGGCATCGCGTTCACGGACTCGGTCGGCAGCAACAACTACGCCATCGCCGGGACGCGTACGGCGAGCGGCGCCGCCATCGTCTCGGACGACATGCACCTCGGCCTGCAACTGCCGAACACGTGGTACCGCCTCGCGCTGCGCTTCCCGGACGACCACGGCCGGCCGCGCCGCATCGTCGGCGTGAGCCTGCCGGGGACGCCGCCGGCCGTCATCGTCGGCAGCAACGGCCATGTCGCGTGGGCCTTCACCAACAGTTATGCGGACACGCTCGACCTCGTCCGGCTGGGCACCGATGCGGCCCACCCCGGCCAGGTGCGCCTGCCATCCGGCTGGGAGACGCCCGTGGCGCACACGGAGACGCTGCTCGTGAAGGGCGAGCCGGCGCAATCGATGACCGTGCGCGACACGAGCCTCGGCCCGATCCGCACGGTCGAGGGCACGCTGTACGCCGTGCACTGGGTGGCGCATGCGCCCGACGCGCTGAACCTGAACCACCTGAAGCTGGAGTCGTCGACGAACCTCGATGACGCGCTGGCCGCGGCGGCAAGCGACGGCATCCCGGCGCAGAACGTCGTCCTCGGCGACGACCGCGGCAACATCGCCTGGACCATCGGCGGCGCGCTGCCGCACCGGACCCAGGGCGGCGTCGGCATCTCGTTCCCGCTGGCCTTCGACGGTGCGGTGCCGACCTGGGACGGGCTGCTCGCGCCCGCGACGCACCCGCGCGTCGTGAACCCGCCCGGCGGCCAGCTGGTGACCGCGAACAGCCGCCAGCTGGCGGGCGACGCGGCCCAGGCGATCGGCGACGGCGGCTTCGACCTCGGGGCGCGCGTCAACCAGCTGAGCGGGAACGTGCGCCGGCTGGGCGACAAGACGGACGTGCCGGCCGCGTTCCAGGCTTCGCTCGACGACCGCGCGCCGTTCATCGCGCTGTGGCGCCAGCGCGCCCTGGCGGCGCTGGACGCCCGTGCGCTCGACAAGCACCCGCAGCGCGCCGCGTTCCGCCACCTGCTGGAAACGAGCTGGGACGGCCGCGCCAGCACGACGTCCGTCGGCTACCGCCTGGCGCGCCAGTTCATGTGGTCGCTGCACGACCTGCTGTTCGCCGGCGTCGACGCGCAGCTGGCCAGGCTCGACCCGAAGGCCAGCATCGTGGCCGCGACGTCGCGCTGGCCGGAGGTCGTCGCGCGCCTGCTGGACGAGCGTCCGGCCGCGTGGCTGCCGTCCGGCTACGCCAGCTGGCAGGACCTGCAGCTGGCCGCAGTCGACCGCGCCGTCGCCGAACTCACGGCCGACGGCACGCCGCTCGCGCAGGCCACCTGGGGGCGGCGCAACACGGCCGCGATCGCGCATCCGTTCACGATCGCGGTGCCGGCGCTGCGCCGCTGGCTGAGCGTCCCGCCGGACCAGCTGCCGGGCGACGCCAACATGCCGCGCGTGGCCGGTCCCAAGTTCGGGCAGTCGGAACGGCTGACGGTGGCGCCGGGCCATGAGGAAGCCGGCCTGTTCGACATGCCGGGCGGGCAGAGCGGGCATCCGCTGTCGCCGGATTTCCTCAAGGGGCACGAGGCGTGGGTGCACGGGAAGCCGACGCCCCTGTTGCCGGGGGCGGCGGTGCATACGCTGACGTTCACGCGATAAAGACACAGCAAGCCGTCGTTCCCGGACCCGCCGTCCGCCCTGGCTGGAAACCAATGACGTCGCGCGGTTGCTGAAAACTTGGGCCCCCGCCTGCGCGGGGGCGACGGATATGAGTGCGTCCGCGAAAACAGCAGGCTTTCAGCGTGCCGTCACCGGCACCCACAACTGCTGCAGCATGCCGGTCACCGCATCCGCCGGCGCGGGCCGGCCGAGGTAGAAGCCCTGCACGAGGTCGCAGCCGTATTCCTCCAGCAGCACGAGCTGTTCGCCCGTCTCGACGCCTTCCGCCACGACGATCATCTTCAGCCCGTGCGCCATGGCGATGATGGCGCGGGTGATCGCCGCGTTCTCGGAATCCTGCGGCAGGCCGCTGATGAAGCTGCGGTCGATTTTCAGCGTGCGCACGTCGAAGCGCTTCAGGTAGTTCATCGACGAATAGCCGGTGCCGAAGTCGTCGATCGACAGGTACACGCCGATGCCGCGCAGCTGTTCCAGCGTCGCCAGGGTCGCCTTCGCATCGTCCATCAGCGTCCCCTCGGTCAGCTCAAGTTCCAGCAGGCGCGGGTCGAGGCCCGTGTCGTGCAGGGCGGACAGCACGATCTGCGACAGGTTCTCGTCCTTGAACTGCTTGGCCGACAGGTTCACGGCCATGCGCACGGGCCGGCGCATCAGCTTCTGCCAGTGGCGCGCCTGGTTGCATGCCGTGCGCAGGACCCATTCGCCGATCGGCACGATCAGGCCCGTCTCTTCGGCCAGCGGGATGAATTCGTTGGGCGAGACGACGCCGCGCTCCGCATGGCGCCAGCGCACGAGGGCTTCCACGCCGACGATCTCGGACGAGCGCACGTCGAGCTGCGGTTGATACAGCAGGTACAGCTCGTCGTTCTGCAAGGCCTTGCGCAGGCCGACTTCGAGCTTCACGTGGCTCATGATCTGCATCGTCAGCGACGACGAGTACAGCTTGGCGTTGTTCTTGCCGCAGTTCTTCGCGTGGTACATCGCGGTGTCGGCGTACTTGAGCAGCGACGTGCAGTCGTCGCCGTCCTCGGGGAACAGCGAGATGCCGATGCTCGCCGTGACGAAGATCTCGTTGCCCTCGATGATGAAGGGGCGGCGCATGGCGTCCTTCACGCGGTGCGCCACGTTGAGGGCGTGCTCGACCCGTTCGAGGTCGGGGATCAGGATCGTGAATTCGTCGCCGCCCAGCCGCGCGAGGTTCGTGTCCGCGCTCCCGGCCGCGTCCGCGCGCGGCAGCAGGTCGCCGCGCGACAGCAGGTCGTTCGGCCGGATCGTCTCGCGCAGGCGGTCCGACACCTGCTTCAGCAACTGGTCGCCGACGTTGTGGCCGAGCGTGTCGTTGATGCGCTTGAACGCGTCCAGGTCCATGAACAGGACGGCGAACTTCTTGTTGCTGATCTTCGAGCGCTGCAGCTCGCGTTCCAGCGTCTCGAGAAAGGCCTGCCGGTTCGGGATGCCCGTCAGGCTGTCGCAATAGGCAAGACGCCGGATCTGCTCCTCGGCGCGTTTGCGTTCGCTGATGTCGCGCACGAGCCCCAGCACTTCGTCCGGGCCGGTGGCGACGAGGCGCGCCTCGACATGCTGCGCTTCGCCGAAGCGGATCAGTTCATATTCGACCGAGCGCACCTGGTGCACGTGCAGGGCCATGCCGACCTGTTCGAGCAGGCGTTCGGCGATGTCGCGCGGCAGGACGTCCGTCACGTGGCGGCCGACGATCTGTTCCTCCGCGCCCGCGTCGCGCACGCCGCGGCCAGGTCCGTCGCGGCCCGGCCCTTCGCGGCCCGGTTCGTAGTCGAGGTAGACGCCGTCGCGCGACATGCGGAAGAACGTGTCGGGGATGGCGGCCAGCACGGCGCGGTTCTGGGCGTCGGCGATGCGCAGGCGGACGATGGCGTCGCTGGCGCGCAGCACGTACAGCACGCGGTGGCCGAGGATCGGCCAGTTGATCGGCTTCGACACGAAGTCCGTGGCGCCGGCCTCGTAGGCATTGGTGACGGCTTCCAGGTCGTCGCCGCCGGTGACCATCACGATCGGGACCATCGCGCCGTTCGGCAGGTCGCGGATCGCGCGGCACGCGGCGAAGCCGTCCATCTTCGGCATCTCGACGTCCAGCAGGATCAGGTCGGGCGCGCGCGCGCGCGCGAGGGCCACGGCCTGTTCGCCGTCCGCGGCCTCGATGCCTTGCAGGCCGACGCCGTCCAGCATCTCGAGCATCAGGAGGCGCATCACCGGATCGTCGTCGGCGACCAGGACGGTGGCGGGCAACCGGGCGCGCTCGCGGGAGGAATGGGCTGGCATGTCAGGTTTCCTTTTCGAGGATGGCGGCGAGCGAATGCCGGACGGCCTGGAACTCCTGTTCCATGTCGGTCAGGATCGCGTCGGCGCCTTCGGTGGTGTCGGCGCGGCCCAGGTGCTCCAATGCCTTGCACAGGGCGGCGAGGGCCTCGGCGCCCACGTTGGCGCTGGCCGATTTGAGGGTGTGCGCGATGCGCCGCACATTGCCCGTATCGAGGCCGTCGATGGCACTGCGCAGCGTGCGCAGCTGCTGCGGCGTGTCGTCGACGTAGGCGGCGATCACCTTCTGCACGAGGGCGTCGCCGCGCTCGCGCGACAGGGCGCGGATCTTCTCCAGCGCGACGCGGTTGATGACGTCGCGCTGGATCACTTCGACGGATTCGCGCGGCAGCCGCGGGGGCGCGTCGTCGTGGTGGATGGTGGCGGCCAGCGGCAGCGCCATCCAGCGTCCGATCACGGCGGCCAGTTCCTGCTGGCTGAACGGCTTCGACAGGTAGTCGTCCATGCCGGCCGCGAGGCATGCTTCGCGGTCGCCCTGCAGCGCGTTCGCCGTGATGGCGATGATGGGAAGGACGCGGCCCCGCCCCGCTTCGCGTTCCGCGCGCCGGATCGCGGCCGTCGCGGCGAAGCCGTCCATCACGGGCATCTGGCAATCCATCAGCACGGCGTCGTACTGGTTCTCGTTGCGGCGTTCCTGCACGGCCTGCAGGGCGTCCTGGCCGTTGCGGGCGCAATCGACCTGCAGGTCGAGGCTTTCCAGCATCGCCCGGGCCACTTCGACGTTGACGGGATTGTCCTCGGCCAGCAGCACGCGCCGCGTGCGCGGGCGGCTGGCGTCCAGTTGCAGGGGACGCGGCGGCAGGAAGCGCGGCGCCGGCGCCACCTGGCCGCGCGGCGGCGTCGCCAGGCAGGCGAACAGGTCGGCCGCGCGCGCCGGCTTGATCAACTGGTACGCGACGCCGGCCTCGCGCCGCTGCACCGGGTCGGCGGCCAGCAGTTCGGGGCTGAGCAGCACGAGCCGCGTGGCGCGCGTGGCCGGGTCGGACTTGATCTGCGCGGCCAGCAGCAGGCCGCTCGTGTGCGCCAGCTCCATGTCGAGGATGGCGGCGTCGTACGGCTGGCCGGCGCGCGCCGCCTCGTCCAGGCGGGCCAGCGCTTCGTCCGCGCTTTCCGCCGCATCGCACTCGACGCGCCAGGTGCCCAGGTGGCGTTCGAGACCGACGCGGCTCGTTTCCCGTTCGTCGACGACGAGCACGCGCAGGCCGTCGATCGTGTGCTGGTGGTCGCCCGGCGCATCGGGGTCGACGCGGCGCTTGTCGAAGGCGACCGTGAACCAGAACACGGAACCCTGCGTCAGCGCGTTCTCGACGCCGATGGCGCCGCCCATCAGTTCCACCAGCTGTTTCGAAATGGCGAGACCGAGTCCGGTGCCGCCGTATTTTCTCGTGGTGGAATCGTCGGCCTGCGAGAACGCCTCGAAGATGCGGCTGCGCGCGTCGCGCGAGATGCCGATGCCGGTGTCGTGCACTTCGAAGCGCAGCATCACGGCCTGGTTGTCTTCGCTGGCGATGCGCACCTTGGCGAGGATGCGGCCCTGGTCGGTGAACTTGACCGCGTTGCCGAGCAGGTTGGCCATGATCTGGCGCAGGCGGTTCGGGTCGCCGCAGATCGCGACCGGGATGTCGTTGGCGATGTCGAAGTGGAGCGCGATGTTCTTCGCCTCGGCCTGCGGCGTGTAGACGGTGTGGATGTCGTCCAGCAGGTCCCACAGGTTGAAGTTGATGTACTCGACGGTGAGCTTGCCGGCCTCGATCTTGGAAAAATCGAGGATGTCGTTGATGATCACCAGCAGGTGTTCGCCCGACTGTTTGACGAGGCGGGTGTAGTTGCGCTGGGTCTCGGTGAGCTCCGTCCCGAGCAGCATTTCCGTCATGCCGAGCACGCCGTTCATCGGGGTGCGGATCTCGTGGCTCATCGTGGCGAGGAAGGCGCTCTTCGCGCGGCTCGCCGCCTCGGCCGCGTTCTTCGCCCGTTCCAGCTGTTCGGTGCGCACGCTGACCTGGCGCTCCAGTTCGTCGCGGTGGTGGGTGAGCGCGGCGCCGCGTCCTTCGACCTGGGCCAGCATATTGTTGAAGCTGTCGATCAGCATGCCCAGTTCGTCGCTGCGGTTGTGGGCGATACGCAGCGTGTAGTTCTGGCTGGCCGACACTTTTTGCGCCGCGTTGATCAGCTTGCCGATGGGGTCGCCGATGCTGCGCCGCAGCCGCCGCGCCAGCACGAACGCCGTCAGCATCGCGGCGCCCAGCGCGGCGGCCATCACGCCCAGCGCACGCGCGATGTCCAGCCACAACGGCACGAGGTCACTCTCGATCATCACCGCGCCCACGGGCGGCAGGGGATGGCCGTCGGCATCCGCCGCCGCGCCGAGCACGTGGTAGACGCGCAGCGCCGGCAGCCATGGCCGGCTGCCCGCGGCGGCGGCGGCGGCGAGGGCATCCGGCGCGACGCTGTCCAGCGCCTCGTCCGGGCCGGCGTCGTGGCCGGGCGCGTGCCACGCGGCGAACGGCCGGCCCTTGCCGTCGTACAGGACGGCGGCGCTGAGGCGTTGACGGGCGTCCAGCGCCGCCAGCAACTGCGTGGCGAGGCGGCGGTCGTTGAACTGCACGGCATCGAGAGCGCCCTGCGCGAGCACGGCCGCGAGCGCATCGAGCTCCTGCCGTTCGGCGCGGCGCTGGCCGGCCACGGTCGCCACGGCGAAGACGATGTAGACGACCAGCAGCGCGCTCGCGGCGGCCTGCAGGCACATCGACGTCAGTTTTCGGTTGAGGCTTGAGCGCTCGAGAGTCAGCATGGGTTGGGCGGATCCGGCGGTCGGCGCTGCGAACGAACCTGTCAAGCAGGCTCACCATGCAAGAAAGCAAATTCTTGCAGGAATTGACTATAGGGGAGGGCTATGGCGCGCCGTTTGTGCTGGCGCAAAGCGGCGGGGAACCGAGAGGAGGGAAAGACCTATAAAACGTCGTCCCCGCGGAGGCGGGGACCCAATTTTGCATGAGCTGTCGAGCTGCATGCGGAACTTGGGTCCCCGCCTGCGCGCACTGCTGTCCGGAATAATTTGAGGGGAAATCGCTGAAGGTGTTGCAGGGACTGGTTTACGGGCGTATACCCGAGTCGCCAAACTCAAAAAACCAAAACCCCGCAACATGTTCAGCATAGCTACCTTTCAGGAATTATTAAAGGGCCTGCCCCGCTCGGAGTTCGATCGGCTGGTAAAAAGACACAAGGCCGACAAGTACTCTAAAAAATTCGGGCACTGGCAGCACCTGATCGCAATGATGTACGGGCAGCTCAGTGAAGCGCCGGGCTTGCGGGCGCTGGAGACGGGCTTTAATCATCACCGCTCTCACCATTACCATTTGGGCGCCGGGATGATCAAACGTACGACGCTGGCCGATGCGAACGCCAGGCGCTCCGATACCGTGTTCAGTGACGTCGCCAATTGGCTGATGGGACAGGTGTCGCGTCAGTTGCGCAGCGATAGTGCTGAATTGATGTATCTGCTCGACTCGACGTCGTTGACGCTCAAGGGACGGGAATTCGAGCGCTGGACACAAGAAAACCGCACCCGCAACACCCAGGGTATCAAGGTCCATGTCCTGCTCGATGCCGAGACCCGGACGCCAGACTGGATTTCGTTCAGCGCGGCCAACGTCAACGACGTAGAGAAAGCCTGGAGCGTACCGCTGGTTCGGGGCGCCCTTTACGTCTTCGACAAAGGCTACTGCGACTACGCCTGGTGGAACGCCATCAGTCAGGCTGGGGCGCAGTTCGTTACCCGGTTCAAACGCAATGCCGGCCTACAGATAATCGAAGAAAGAAGCATTCCCGCCGAAGCCGCCGGGGTCGTGCTCAATGATGAAATCGTCCGGCTCAAACATAAGCGTCCCGGAGGACGAGGCAACCCGTACCTGGCATCGCTACGGCGTATCACGATCGCTCGCCCGGAAAAGGACACGCCGCTTGTCCTGGCCACCAACGATCTGGACAGCGCCGCGTTCGAGATCGCCCAGCGTTACAAGGAGCGCTGGGGAATCGAACTGTTTTTCAAGTGGATCAAGCAGCACCTGAAAATCAAAAAATTCCTCGGGCGGAGCGAAAACGCAGTGCGCATCCAAGTGCTTACAGCGTTGATCAGCTATTTGCTCGTGGCGCTCTACAAGCAGCGGCACTCGCTCAAGATCAGTCTCTGGGACTGTCTCGTGCTGATACGCGCCACCTTGTTTCAGCGCCCCGAGATCGAAGCTTCCCGCTATCGACAACGACGGCGACTTCAGCAAGAAATGGCAGAGCTCCAGCTGAGCCTCATCTGATGAAACTGTCAAGAATTTTATTCCGGACAGCAGTGCGCCTGCGCGGGGACGACGGGTGGGTGCGACCTGCTTACTGCCAGCTCAGCAACACCCGCCGCGCTTGCCGTTGCCGTAGCGCGCCTGCTGGCGCTCGCGGAAGAACTCCTCGTAGCTCATGACCGGCTGGTCCGGATGGGTCTTTTCCATGTGCGCCACATAGGTGTCGTATTCCGGCAGGCCGACCATCAGGCGCATGCTTTGCCCGAGGTAGCGGCCCGCCTGTGCCAGCGCGCCGAGCATCACTGCGCCTCGGCCATCGATGCGGCCGGCGCCGCGACGTACGGCGTTTCCTGCGCGCTCGGACGGGCATTCCTGCGCGCGGCCAGCGCCGTGCGGATGCCGTACAGCAGCACCGCCAGCACGACGACCATGAAGAAGCCGCACAAGGTGGCGTCGACGTAGTCGTTGAAGATGATGCGGCCCATCTGGTCGAGCGACTTGGCCGGCGCCAGCACCTGGCCCTGGTCGAGCGCGGCCTGGAACTTGTGGGCGTGCGCCATGAAGCCGACCTTGACGTTCGGATCGAAGATCTTGAGCCAGCCGGCGGACAGGGTGCAGATCAGCAGCCAGATGGTCGGCACGATCGAGACCCACGCGTACTGGCCGCGCTTCATCTTGAACAGCACGACGGTACCCAGCGTGAGCGCGATACCGGCCAGCATCTGGTTGGCGATGCCGAACAGCGGCCACAAGGTGTTGATGCCGCCCAGCGGATCGACGACGCCCTGGTACAGGAAATAGCCCCAGGCGGCCACGCACAGGCCCGTGGCGATCAGGTTGGCGGGCAGCGACTCGGTGCGCTTGAACGACGGCGCGAAGGCGCCCAGCAGGTCCTGCAGCATGAAGCGGCCGGCGCGCGTGCCCGCGTCGACGGCGGTGAGGATGAACAGCGCCTCGAACAGGATCGCGAAGTGGTACCAGAACGCCATCATGACCTTGCCGCCGATGACGTTCGACAGGATGTGGGCCATGCCGACGGCCAGCGTCGGGGCGCCGCCGGCGCGCGAGATGATGGTGTTTTCGCCGACGTCTTTCGCGATCTGCGTCAGCTGGTCGGGCGTGATCACGAAGCCCCAGTGCGAGACCGCGGCGGCGGCCGTCTGGGCGGTGGTGCCGATCACGGCGGCCGGGCTGTTCATCGCGAAATAGACGCCCGGGTCGATCGTCGACGCGGCGACGAGTGCCATGATCGCGACGAACGATTCCATCAGCATGCCGCCGTAGCCGATGAAGCGGGCGTGCTGTTCGTTCTCGATCATCTTCGGCGTGGTGCCCGACGAGATCAATGCGTGGAAGCCGGACACGGCGCCGCACGCGATGGTGATGAACAGGAACGGGAACAGCGAGCCGGACCAGGCCGGGCCGGTGCCGTCGATGAAGCGGGTGATCGAGGGCATCTGCATCATCGGCGCGACGAACACGATGCCCAGCGCGAGGCCGACGATGGTGCCGATCTTGAGGAACGTGGACAGGTAGTCGCGCGGCGCCAGCAGCAGCCACACGGGAATGACCGACGCCACGAAGCCGTAGCCGATCAGCATCCAGGTGAGCTGGATGCCGGTGAAGTTGAACATCGCGCCCAGGGTGGCCGAGTCGTGCACGTACTGGCCGCCGGCGATGGCGCCGATCAGCAGCACGAAGCCGATCAGCGACACTTCGCCGATGCGGCCCACGCGGATGTAGCGCGAGTAGATGCCCATGAACAGCGCGATCGGGATCGTCGCCATCACGGTGAACGCGCCCCACGGCGAGGCGGTGAGGGCCTTCACGACGATCAGCGCCAGCACGGCCAGGATGATCACCATGATCATGAAGGTGCCGAACAGGGCGATCACGCCGGGGATCTCGCCCATCTCGGACTTGATCAGGTCGCCGAGCGAGCGGCCGTCGCGGCGCATCGAGATGAACAGCACCATGAAGTCCTGCACGGCGCCGGCGAACACGACGCCGGCCAGGATCCACAGCATGCCCGGCAGATAGCCCATCTGCGCGGCGAGCACGGGGCCGACGAGCGGACCGGCGCCGGCGATCGCGGCGAAGTGGTGGCCGAACAGCACGTAGCGGTTCGTCGGCACGAAATCGAGGCCGTCGTTGTACTTGTACGCCGGGGTCTGGCGGCGGGCGTCGAGGCCCATCACCTTGTCGGCGATGAACCGGCTGTAGAAGCGGTACGCGATCAGGTAGACGCAGACCGCCGCGACGACGACCCAGACGGCGTTGATGGATTCGCCGCGCTTGAGGGCGACGTAGGCGAGCGACGCGGCGCCCGCGAGCGACAGCGCAGCCCAGCCGAGCTGGCTTGTTAGACGTTTCATTATTGACTCCTCCGATTGGATGCGCTGCCCGACCGGTCGATGCCGGCTTGCATGAACAGCAGCGTGCCTGTCAGTATCTTGCACGGGTCGGCATCCAACAAGCGCACGACTACGCAGCGCGCTACGTAATCCTACGTACGGCGGGCTCCCCGAGCCCACGCGCAACGCCAACACGGCACATACGTCACGCGTGGGCACTGGGTGCCCACCCTACGCTGTACAATTTGATGTTACGACTGATTCCACGCGCACGGCATGCAATTACGGCAGAAGGTCATTTTTCTCGCGATCGCCCCGCTGATCGTGGCGCTGTGCGCGATCGCCCTGTTCGTCCGGCAGCAGGCGATCGCGCTGGCGCACGAGCAACACGCGACCATCCAGCAGGCCTATCTGGCCAGCAAGCAGGCGGAACTGCGCCATTACGTGGACCTGGCCTCGCACTCGATCGCCCACCTGACGGCGTCCGGCCGCAGCGACCCGGCCACGCTGGCGGAGGCCAAGCGCGTGCTGCAATCGCTGAGCTTCGGCGACGACGGCTATTTCTTCGTCTACGACATGCACGGCCGCAACCTGATGCACCCGCGCCAGCCCGAGCTGGTCGGACGCGACCTGTGGAACCTGCGCGACCAGTTCGGTGCGCCGACCATCCAGAACATCGTCGCCGTGGCGAAGCAGGGCGGAGGACTCGTGCGCTACAACTGGGTCAAGCCGTCGACGAACAAATCGGGCCCCAAGCTCGGCTACGTCGTGGCGGTCCCGCAATGGGGCTGGATCATGGGCAGCGGCCTGTACCTGGACGACGTGCAGGCCGCGCTCGACCAGGTCGACGCCCAGCAGTCGCGCAACATCCAGACGACGATGTGGTGGATCGCCGGTCTCGCCATCCTCGCCACGCTCGTCATCGGCGGCGCCGGTCTGGCGCTGAACATCAGCGAATCGCGGGTGGCGGACACGAAGCTGAAAGCCCTCGCGCAGCGCGTCGTCGATTCGCAGGAGCAGGAACGGGCGCGCCTGTCGCGCGACCTGCACGACGGCATCAGCCAGTGGCTCGTGTCGATCAAGCTGCAGATCGAGGCGGGCATCATCCGCCTCGGCGGCACGCCGGACCAGCAGCGCCAGGCGCGCGCCAGCTTCGAGCGCACGGCGGAAGAACTCAACAAGGTGCTGGGCGAGGTGCGCCGCATCTCGCACGACCTGCGTCCGACCCTGCTCGATGACCTCGGCCTCGCGGCCGCGCTCGACCACCTGGCCGAGGAATTCTCGCAGCACAGCGGCACGCCGGTGACGTTCGCCGCAACGGGCGACCGCGATGCCGAGTACCTGCCGCAGACCGTCGGCACGGTGCTGTTCCGCATCGCCCAGGAAGCGCTGACGAACATCGAGCGCCACGCGGGCGCACGGCACATCGACCTGTCCCTGCACACGGGCCGCGGGCGCGTGCTGCTCACCATCGCCGACGACGGCGCCGGCTTCGACGCCGAGGGCGTGGCCACGCACCCGCAGCGCGGCATCGGCCTGCGCAACATGATGGAGCGGCTGGACGCCATCGGCGGCCACCTCGACATCGCATCGTCGGCGGCCGGCACCACCGTGTGCGCGAGCGTCGAACTGGAGGATGAATGACGACCGGGACCATCCACATCATGCTCGTCGACGACCACCCGCTCGTGCGCGACGGCCTGCGCGCGCGCCTGGAGGCCGTGCCCCATTTCCGCGTCGTGGCCGAAGCGGATTCCGGCGCCGAGGCGCTCGCGCTCGCGGGCAGCACGCGCATCGACCTCGTGCTGATGGACATCACCATGCGCGACGGCAGCGGCATCGAGGCCACGGCGCGGCTGACCACGAATTTCCCGGACATCGCGGTGCTGATCCTGTCGATGCACGACAAGCTGGAATACGTCACCCAGGCCATGCAGGCCGGCGCGCGCGGCTATGTGCTGAAGGACGCGCCGGGCAAGGACATCGTGCTCGCCATCGACACCGTCATGGCCGGCGGCATCTACTACAGCGCCGCCGTCGCGCGCCAGCTGGCACGCCCGGCCGCCCAGGACAACCAGCTCACTTCGCGCGAGCAGGAAGTGCTGCGCCACATCGCCAACGGCGAATCGAACAAGCAGATCGCGCGGGCGCTCGACCTGTCCGTGCGCACCGTCGAAACGCACCGCCTGAACATCAAGCGCAAGCTGGGGATCGAGGGGCAGGCGGAGCTGATCAAGTTCGCCGTGCAGCACGGCCGGTTCGGCAGCGCAGGCGTGTAAATATATCTGTAAAAGCGTATCCTATAGGAAACAGAAACAGTTGCTTTCCGAAAAGGGGTGCTCTACTATTAGCTGGTTACTATCAATGCATATTCGCTAATCCGCCAATGGCCAGCGCCCCGTTCCCGGTGGTTGAAATACGTTCCGTCGCCAATGCGCAGAACGAGTGGGTCGCACTTTTGCTTGGCACGCCGGGGCAGGGGCTCGACGATGCCGGGCTGCTGGGCGTGTTCGGCACGGCGGACCTGCTGGCCGCCATCGCGCCGCTCGACTGCGTCGTCCGGCTCGACGACATCGCCGTCCTCACGCCACCCGTCCTGAACGTCCTGCCGGCCAACCGCGTGCTGCTGGCCGTGCGCGCCGCGGCGCTGGCGACGGACGGCACGGCGCGCCGCCTGGCGGAATTGCAGATGGCCGGCTACCGGGTGCTGATCGACGGTCCGCTGCCGGAAGGCGTCGCGGCACCGGTCGCGCTGCGCACCGTCGCGCGCGACGCGTGCGCCGAGCTGCCGCGCGCCGGCGCGCTGCCCGCGCTGTTCGGCCCGCACCTGGCCTACCAGGTCGACGACATGGCGCGCTACCGCGCCTGCGAGAACGCCGGCTTTTCCTGGTTCAGCGGCGACTACGCGCTTGGCGGCAGCGTGCCGGAAGGCGACGACGGCACGTCGCGCCGCCACATGCTGACGATGCTCGCCCTGCTGGCCCGCGATGCCGATTCGCGCGAGCTCGAAGCGCAGCTCAAGCAGGACCCGGCCCTGTCTTACCATCTTTTGAAGCTCGTGAACTCGGCCGCGTTTTCCGTCGGCACCCAGATCACGGGCTTCGCCCAGGCGATCAGCCGCCTGGGCCGCCGCCAGCTGCAGCGCTGGCTGCAATTGCTGCTGTACGCGCGCCAGCATCCGGACAGTCCGCCGAACCTGATGCTGCCCGTGGCCGCGCTGCGCGGCGCGGCGCTGGAAGCGCTGTGCAAGCGCGACGGCGGCGACCGCGACGACCAGGACCTCGCCTTCATGGCCGGCGTGTTCTCGCTGCTGGACCGCCTGTTCCAGATGCCGATGGCGGACGTCGTACAGGACTTGAACCTGCCCGAACATGTCGAAGCCGCGCTGCTGCGGCGCGAGGGGCAGCTCGGACAACGATTGCGGCTGGCCGAAGCAGGCCGGCCCGACCCGGAGACGTTGGAGGAGGCGGGCGTCGACGGGGCGGACTGGTGGCAGAGCCAGTTGCATGCCTATCACTGGGCCATCCAGGTAGCCCGCAATGTCTAAGATGCCAGCCGCTGCGCCAATGGATTTCGTGGGCGGCAGCGCTGCCGTCTGCGACGCCGTGTTGAAACTCCGGGGCGATGCCCTGTACGCCGAACTGGGACACATCGCCGCGGCGCTGCTCGCCAGCCCGCACGGCGCCTTCATCCCCGACGACGCCATTCCGCGGGCCGCGGTCGACGGTGCGCTGCTGCAGGAAGTGCGCGCCGACGCCCTGTGCTTCGGCCGCTACGAAGTCGCCGGCCGCACCTACAGCCTTGAAGACTGGCGCCTGCTGGAAGGCCTGGCCGGCCTCACCGGTTCGCTGCTGCAGGTGCATTCGCTGGCCCGGCGCACCACCCATGCCTACGCCCAGGTCGAGGCGCAACTGGCGCACCAGTCGCAGATCCTGGACCAGATCCACGAATCCGTCCTCACGCTCGACCGCCTGGGCTACATCACCAGCTGGAACAAGGGCGCGGAACTCCTGTTCGGCTACACGGCGCTGGAAGCCGTGGGCCGCAACATCCTGTTCCTGTACGCGGAGGAAGAGCCGGATTTCGAGGACGCCTTCGCGGAGCAGGGCGGCCGCATGATGGAAGTGCGGCGCCGGAAGAAATCGGGCGAAGTGTTCTGGGCCAGCCTGTCGCTGTCGCCGCTGTGCGACCTGGAAGACCGTCCCATCGGCCTGATCGCCTACCTCACCGACATCACGGAACGCAAGCTGGCCGAGGAACGCCTGCATCATCTGGCCTACTACCAGGAGCTCACCGGCCTGCCGAACCGCACGCTGTTCGGCCGCCTCGTCGACCAGGCCCTGATGGTCGCCCAGCGCAACGAGTCGACGGCCTGCGTGCTGTACCTGGACCTGAACCGCTTCAAGCTGATCAACGGCACCCTGGGCCGCAGGGTCGGCGACGAACTGCTGCGCCAGGTCGCCGAACGCCTGCGCAACACGCTGCGCGACGAAGACGTCGTGGCGCACCTGTCCGGCGACGAATTCGCCGTCGGCCTGTTCGACATCCGCCAGCACTTCGAGGCCACGACGGTCGCGCAAAAACTGCAGGGCGCGCTGGAAGCGCCGTTCCTCGTGCAGGGCCACGACCTGCGCGTGGGCGCGAGCATCGGCATCTCGGTCTACCCGCAGGACGGCCAGGACGCGGAAACGCTGCTGCGCATGGCCGACATCGCGATGGAGCGCGCCAAGGAACACGCCGAAAATCCGGACCGCAGCGTCGCCTTCTACCGCCTCGACATGAACGAAGGCATGCAGCAGCGCATGCTGATCGAATCCGGCCTGCGCCACGCCCTCGGCAACGGCGAACTCATTCTGCACTACCAGCCCAAATTCGAAATCGGCTCGACCCGCCTCGTGGGCGCCGAAGCCCTCGTGCGCTGGAAGCATCCGGTGCGCGGCATGGTCCCGCCGATCGAATTCATCCCGCTGGCCGAAAGCACGGGCCTGATCGTGCAGGTCGGCGAGTGGGTGCTGGAACAGGCCTGCGCCCAGGCCGCGATCTGGCAACGCGCCGGCCTGCCGCCGTTCCGCCTCGCGGTGAACGTGTCGGCACGCGAATTCACGGCATCGCTGCCGGGCCGCGTCGCGGAAACCCTGCGCCGCTACCGCCTCGACGCGCACTGGCTGGAACTGGAGATCACGGAAAGCACGCTGATGCACGACATCGAGCACGTGATCGCCATCATGGACCGCATCAGCGCGCTGGGCGTGGCGCTGTCGCTGGACGATTTCGGCACAGGCTATTCGAGCCTGTCGTACCTGAAGCGCTTCCCGATCGACACGCTGAAGATCGACCGCTCGTTCACGACCGGCATCCCGCAGGACCCGAGCGATTGCGCCATCGCGAGCACCATCATCGGCATGGGCCGCAAGCTGGGGCACCGCGTGATCGCGGAAGGCGTGGAGACCCTGGAGCAGCTGGAGTTCCTGCGCCAGGCCGGCTGCGACGAAGTGCAGGGCTATCTGTACGGGAAGCCGCTGCCTGCGTATGAATTCGAGAAGAGTCTGCGGGAAAACTGGCTGCTGATGGCACGCATGGAGTCGGATGCGGCCGTTGGATCGGTCGTGTGGTCGGCCAAGTAGGCCCAGTCTGTTTGCTGCCCGTTTGCTGCCCGTGGGGCAATGATTTATGTATAATGCCGGTTCCTCAGGAAGCGTGGCCGAGTGGTTGAAGGCAGCAGTCTTGAAAACTGCCGACGGGGGAACCCGTTCGTGAGTTCGAATCTCACCGCTTCCGCCAGAACACATGAATAAGCCCTTGAATTGCAGGGTTTTTTCGTATCGTTTGTCTCTAGAGCAGTCCGCGAATTGTTGCGTTACTGCCTTATCGATTTACAAGTTGCGGAAACGATTTCCTCAATCGATCGTTATTTCCCTCGTACGTAGAGTCGCACGTGCATGCTTTTGCTTCTTGAAGTGCGATCCGATATATCGAATAGGTCCATCGCTGTTTGATCTTCAATTTGAAACTCCCGTTTCGGTCTGTCGGTGCCGGTCGCGACATGTCCCCTAGCTCCCTTTAGCTACCTTGCAAGGAGTTCGGTCGTTTGCGATCAGGATTTTCCGGCCGCGGCAGTTAGGCGGATTAGCGCCTAGGCACAAGAGTATCCAAGTGGCGGCACTCGTTGACGGTTCTGTAGTTCGATACGGAAGCGATCATTGTCGTCGGCGCGGCTCGTCACCTTGTTGGCACCGACTGCGCTTTTGTAGTTGGCGTTGGTCAGCATGATCGGTGTGACGCTCCGAAGCGTTATCAACATGTATACGAAATTTCCCCGAAGAAGTACACTATGGAAAATCAAACCTTGGAGAACTGCAATGGCCACTTCAGCGAAAAAAACGACAGGTCCCGCAGCAAAGAAAAGCACTAGCGCCGCCACGACGCCGAAGGTCAGCATTAAGGCGCCACCAGTGAAGAAGGCGAATGCGAAACCCGTAGCTGCGAAGCGTGTTCTCAGGGCTAAATTATCCCCTAAAAGCCAGAGCCAGAAAAAATCTCCCAAAGTTTTGTGTTTATTTAATCACAAGGGTGGCGTCAGTAAAACGACGACTGCCTTCAATTTAGGTTGGATGCTTGCTACACAAAAGAAGCGAGTACTTCTGGCTGACTTTGATCCGCAATGTAATTTGACAGGAATGGTTCTGGGATTTAAGGGGATTGAGGATTTGGAGAATACTTATTCACCTGATCCTGCAAATAATGTAAAGGACGGCTTGGCGCCAGCTTTCGAATCTAAGCCTAGGCAAATTGTTGGTGCTGAATGTGTTCAGGTGCAAGGAAACGCAAATTTATTTTTACTGCCTGGGCACATCGGTTTGGCTGAATATGAAACGACGCTGGGTATTGCGCAAGAGCTAAGTGGATCGCTGCTTGCCTTAAGAAATCTTCCTGGTTCTCTTCGTTACCTTCTTGATCTCACTGCCGAGAAATATAATATTGATTATGTTATTGTTGATATGAGCCCTAGTTTGGGTCCAATTAATCAGAATCTATTGATGACATGTGATCATTTTATTGTTCCATTGCATCCTGATTATTTTTCATCAATGGCCCTCAGTTCGCTTGCAAAGTCATTGCCACGGTGGGCTGCTTGGGCTAGAACTGCATACGACATTGAGGTACTGCGAGAAGCCGATTACCCTTTTCCACAACCCCACGCTCAATTTATTGGTGCAATCGTGCAAAAATATCGCCCCCGTAACGGTCAGCCGAGCGCGGCGTTTGAACGTTGGATTGGTCGCCTTACTGATGGCCTGGAAAAAGAATTGGTGCCGAGTCTTGAAAAAGCGGGATTGCTTAACAGGGAAGCCTTCGAAAGTAAAGTGGATTTCGCGCCGTATGAACCGCTGTTATCAGTTGCTGATTTTAATAGTCTAATTGCTTTATCTCAAGAACATCAGATTCCTGTGTATGGGCTGACCGCTAGAGGTTTGAAGCAAAAGGGGAAAGTTTGGCAGCAAACCTCTGCAAATATGAAGGTTTTTGAGGCTGCGTTTAAAGATTGTGCAGCCAAGATTATTGCGCTTACTAAATAAAATGAGCCCGATACAACAGTTCGACCTCGTTTGGAAGCGATGTAATGAACTAAATGCTCTTTATCGATACCTTACAAGTAAAGCTACAGCGGTTCTGAATTTTGATGAGCTACTTCGAGCTGAATGGGTTGCGCGCGTTAGTGCTTTGGATCTTTATGTTCATGAGCTAATAACGCAGCAATTAATTCAAATTTTTCGTGGCGAACGACTGGCGCCGGTCGGTTTTAAAAAATATCCTTTTACAGGTGAAGTTCTGTTAAGGATGCGGCATGCGGATATCGAGCAGCAAGCAGCAGCTTTTGAGCTTGATGTGCGAAATCGTTTAAACATTCTTTCATTTCAGGATCCGGAGAAAATCGCTGATGGCGTCAGAATGGTGTCTGAGATCGAGCTTTGGAATGAGTTGGCAACTAGGGCGGGCGCGCCAATAAACCAACGTGTTGTGCGTGCAAAAGCTCTCAAACTACAACTCTCTGCGGTTGTAAATCGACGAAACAAGATTGCACACGAAGGAGATCTCAAGCCGGGTGTTCCGAGGGAGACATGGGAGATCGAAGCAACTGACCTCCAAACTGTAGTTTCTTGTATCGAGTTTGTGGTGCATGGCTTGGACCAGTTGGTGTGGAAAGCAACGCCATAAATTTGAGGTATGGCTCGGAATTTGAGTGCACTAAGAGACATGTTAAAGCCAGTATTCATGCGAATCATAGAGGCTCTTTTACTTTTTCGCTTCGTGTGAAAGTCGAAGGGCTGGGCTTACGAGCCAAGACATTTCAAATCGTCTCATTTGCCGTCCAAGTAGTGCATAGCATTGAGAGCTGACGCGGTGATTACTTGGTCAGTTTCGTGCGATCATATTCCCTGTCGCGGGATGGCCCTGTTCCGAGCAAAGGCCATGCTTGATCAGTTGATCGCTGGTTTTCCTCCGACGGTCGCCCACCAGTTCCGAACCGTCAGGTGAAGTTCGATCCATGAGCAATCGCGTCCATCCCAAGCTCGTACGGCGCCAAAGTTTCGGCAGGAAATCAAAGAGTCTGGCCTGTCTCACCGCGAGGCAGCCAAGGTCTTCAATATTTCTCGTGCCACCGCTGGGGCCGCCCGTACCAAGGCATCATTGCCCCGTGTTGCAATGGTTACCATAGGTTGATTTTCCTATCGCCATCTTATTATCTCTGCTAGAGCTTTGCTATTAAAGAAATGCGGCAAGCCCCGCCGTACATCTCGACAGAGACATCCGCACCTTTGCGTTCGAATAAGCGAAAGGCTGGCAGCGCTTCTTATAGTCGATCGAGGTCGGCTGGCTCGTCACCTATCCATTCTGCGCGCCTGGCAATATTCCCGGGGCCAGACGACTGCGATACCGCCAGGGCTGCGCCAGGTGCCCGTCAACGGAGCAGATCATGAAAACCTCGCTTCACGCAGCCATCGCGACGCTTCTTTCCGCGGCAATGCTGGGTGCCTCGCCCGGTGCTTTGGCACAATTGGGTGCAACCTCATCGTTCGATTCGTTCGCCTATCAACTCGTCGACCTCAATGTCTGCGACGGCATCGATCCCAGCGTCAGCTTCCTCGATGATTCATCGGTGAACGGATGGGCGCTCCTGCGCGACATCAACGGCGCCGTACGCGAATCGGTGCAGGACGGCAGCAGGGGAGAGCGCCCCGTCCAGGTACGGATCGACACGGGGGACGCGTATCTGGCCGGCGACGCCACCCCGACCAGCGCCAGCTCGCTGGTTACCATCCAGGGCGGCATCGCCGATACCAACACCGACAGCTTCCTCGGGTTCGTCCTGGCGCCGTACACGCAAGTCACGTTCACCATCGATGCCAGGGCAACCGCCAGCGCGGCCGGTTCTCCGAACTATGCGTTTGCCACCGTGGCGGTGAACGGGACCGTCACGGACGAGGACGGCAATCACATCCTCGAAACGGATGGCCTGTCCAGCTACCTCGCGTCCTCCGATACATTGTCGGTCACCTTGCGCTCGGCCGGCGTCGCACGCATGGGAACGCTCGAGTTCGCCACCGCGGCCCACGCCCTGTTGCAGCCGGTACCGGAGCCGGCCTCGATGGCGATGCTGGTCGTCGGGCTGGCCGTCGTGGGCGGTTACGCGCGCCGGCGGTCAGCGCGCGGCGCGTACTCGCGCGCCGTGTGCATGTGAGGAATGCGGCGTCGAAACACCATCTTCGTATCCGACGGGGCTGCGATGGCTGGTCCTGTCGATGCCGGCTGAATGTCGGTTGATAATTTATTGCCAACACGAAATAGATGCGATACTCTTCAACAATAGTTGTTAGTTCGAAATCAAACTGTTGGAGGACGCATGGCAATGGTGTTTTGCAGAGGCTGCGGTAAAGAGATCCATGAAACGGCCGTTTCGTGCCCCCATTGCGGATGCCAGCAGACGGCCGCTGCGACGGGCAATATCAAAAGCCAGAGCGTGGCCGCGGTGCTGGCGGCGTTCGTCGGCGGGATCGGTATCCATCGGTTCTATTTGCGCAGCCCAATCTCCGGTATTTTCTACATCCTGTTTTGCTGGACCGGGATTCCGGGTCTGATCGCCTTCGTCGAGACGTTCATCTACACCTTCATGAGCCAGCAGAGCTGGGCGAGAAAATACAATAACGGTGTGATCAGCGAGCCTGTGCATATCGCGATCCGGATTCTCGTATTGATTTTCCCCGTGGCGTTCGTTGCCGGCATTCTTGCCGCCATCGCGATTCCCGCGTATCAGAGTTATCGGCTCAAGGCCGAAGCGGCGAAGTCGAGCGTTTCCATCGAAGCGCCCCGGCATGCCGCCGTTCATTCCGTGATCGTCGTCCCGGCTGCAAAGACGGTGACGCCGCTCGCCGCCTGAGCGTCGACGGCCGCTCATCGCACGCGAAGACCAGCTTCTTCGCGTCGCGCCGTGGGCCAGGTCGTCGGCCTGGCTCATCAGATCTCTTCGTGGTGGCCGGCCGGTATGGCTGGACATGCTACGATCGCACGAATCAGCTCCCATCTTATAGCCCTCCGTATCGGAATCCGCGACCATGTCCGAAGTCACCCAACTGCTCACGACTATCAAGCGCCAACTGAAGCTGCAAGGCAAGACATACCGCGACGTGGCCGGTACGCTGGGCCTGTCGGAGGCGAGCGTCAAGCGGCTGCTGACGTCGGACACGCTCGGCGTCGACCGCCTCATCGAGATCAGCAACATGCTCGGTTTTACGCTGGCCGAGCTCGCGCAGGAGGCGGCGCTGTCCGGCACCCGGTTGCATACCTTGAGTCCGGCGCAGGAAAAGGAACTCGTGTCGGACACGAAACTGCTGCTCGTCGCCGCGTGCGCGCTGAATCACTGGACGTTGGCGGACATCCTCGCCGTGTACCGTCTTACGGAGGCAGAGTGCCTGCAGAAGCTGCTGCACCTCGACCGCCTGCACCTGATCGCGCTGATGCCGGGCAATCGCATCCGCCTGAACGTGGCGCGCGATTTCGACTGGCTGCCCGATGGGCCCATCCGCCGTTACTTTCGTACGCAGGGCCTGGCTGATTTCCTCGACGGCCGCTTCGACCTGCCCGACGAGACGCTTGCCTTCACGCACGGCATGCTGACGGAGAGCGCGCTCGCGGCGATGCAGGTGGAGCTGCGCCGCTTGCGCGCCCGCTTCGCCGAACTGCATGAGGAAAGCCTGGCGTCGCCGCTGCCCAGGCGGCGCGGCAGCGGCCTGCTGCTGGCGCTGCGCGAGTGGGAGCCGGCCGGGTTCACGGCGCTGCGGCGCTGACGATCGCTGCGCCGCCGGCGCGTATGCATCAATCCGTTCTGGACTTTCTTTCACCTGTCAGATATTGTTTACACGTGAAAGACAAATCCAAACACCTGCAGGGAGACCGCTTGCTGGCCATGCTGGCGGCGCTCGCCAATCCGCACCGGCTGCGCATCGTCGCGGCGCTGGAGACGGGCGGGCGCAATTACGTGAGCCAGCTGGCGCGCGAGATCGGGTTGAGTCGTCCATTGCTGCACCTGCACCTGCAAAAGCTGGAAGAGGCCGGGCTCGTCACGAGCCAGCTCGAACTGTCCAGCGACGGCAAGGCGCTCAAGTATTTCGATGTGGCCGAGTTCGGTGTGTTGCTGGCGCCCGCCGCCATCGCCGAAGCGGTCAAGACGTTGAACCTTCACGAGGAAGAGTAGAGGCTGCCATGTCCACCACCGTGTATCTGTTGACGATCTGCCTGCCCCTGGCCACCGTCCTGCTGGTCTTCGGCATGAAGTATTTCGCCATGATCCAGCAGGCGAAGGCGCGCACTGCCCGCGACGAGGCCGACCGCCGGCTGGCGGACGACCTCGCCCGGACCCAGGCCGAGACCGTGGCCCAGCTGGCGGCGATGAATGCCGCGCTCGCACGGCTGGATGGGCGCATGGGCGCGGTCGAGAAAGTGTTGAAGGAAGTCGAGTAATCGCAGTTCAATGGCCGCAAGGTCATCGACCAACGTTCGAGGAGCCATCATGCGCGAAGTGTCGTTGTTGCGGCTGTACCTGTTGCGGGCGATGTATCTGCTGGTCGTCGGCGGGCTCGGCGTGTTTGCCGTGCCGTCGATTCTCCGCCATGCGGGGCAGCGCGAGCTGGCACAGGGCATCGTCGATGCCATGTTGCTGGCGTTCTGGCTGCTGTGCATCGTCGGCCTGCGCTATCCGTTGCGGATGCTGCCCGTGCTGTTGTGGGAACTGGTGTGGAAGGTGCTGTGGCTCGGCATGGTTGCCTGGCCTGCATGGCGTGCGGGCACGATGGACGCCGCCACGGCGGAAAACACGTTCAATTGCGCCTTCGTCGTGATCATGCCGTTCGTGCTTCCCTGGGGTTATCTCGTGCGCCATTACCTGCGCGCACCCGGCGACCCGTGGCGCGCGGATCGTTCCGCGTTTGGCGGGACGCCCGAGCGCAAGGCGGCCGAGGCCTGAGCCCGGGCGCCTGTCCGCTGAGCGCGGCCTCCGACCGGTCAGCCCGGCCGCCTTCCCGGGTCAGTGCTGGCGCGGCGCGTCGATGCGATAGTCCCAGGCGGCCAGCGTCTGCGGCTTGCCGCCGGGCAGGGTGTAGCGCTGGGCGCCGTCCGACACGTTGACCGTCACCTGCACGCTGTTGCCAGCCAGTGTGCGGCGGAACGCGAACACCTTGTCGTTGCCGGTTCGAAGCACCTGGACGGGGCCGCCGTACTGGCCGTTCCACAGCGCCGGATTGGCGTGCTTGAGTGCCAGTAACTGCGTGTAGAAGGGCGCATAGGCGTAGTCCTTCCACTGGATCGGATCTTTTTCGAAGAACTGGATGCGCTTGTCGAGGCCGGATTCCTGTCCGCCATAGATCAGCGGCATGCCCGGCAGCGTGGCGGCCAGCACGGCCATCGCCTTGAATGCGGGGCCGTACAGTTCGGCGTCGCTGCCGGCCCAGGAGTTCTCGTCGTGGTTGCTCGTGAAGCGCATGCGGTAGGCGCCCGGCGGGAATGCCTTCGGGGGGTGTTCGACGAAATCCGTGAGCGTGCGCGCATCCGCCTTGCCCTTGGCGACGGCCTTGAACAGGTCTTTCGTGTCCCATCCATACGTCATGTCGAAAGCGTGTTCGTGCAGCTCGGGCTTGTCGGCCTCGGCCAGCATGAACACGGGTTTTACGCGGTCGAGCTCGGCGCGAGCCTGGTTCCAGAACGGCGTCGGCACCTTGCCGGCGACGTCGCACCGGAAGCCGTCGACGTCGGCTTCGCGCACCCAGTACAGCATCGCGTCCGTCATGCCTTTCCACAGGCCGGGCTTGCTGTAGTCGAGGCCCGTCACGTCGGTCCAGTACTCGGGCTCGGCGCCATCCGTGTAGGTGACCGGATAGATCTCGCCCTTGTCGTTCTTGAGATACCAGTCGCTGTGCGCCTGCGTCCACGGGTTGTCGAACGCCGTGTGGTTCGCGACCCAGTCGAGGATCACGTGCATGCCGAGGCCGTGTGCCTGCCTGACGAGGGCCCGCAACTCGTCGAGCGTGCCGAATTCCGGGTTGACGGCCGTGTAATCGCGCACGGCGTAATAGCTGCCCAGCGTGCCCTTGCGGTTCTTTTCGCCGATCGGCTGGATCGGCATCAGCCACAGGATGTCCACGCCCATCTTCTTGAGGCGCGGCAGATGTTGCGCAAAGGCCTTGAACGTACCTTCGGGCGTGTATTGCCGGATGTTCACTTCATAGATATTGGCGTTGCGCGACCAATTTACGTGTTGCATTGGTGCAACGTTTGTTGTTTTCGTGGTCACTGCCATTGCTGGCAGGGCCGCACACAAAGCGAGGGAAATTGTAGTCAGGGTACGGTGGAGCTGTCTCATGGTTCTTGTTATTCCGTAGTTTAGTTACAAATTGGCTCATGTGATTCTAAATCGGAATCCTGGCGATGACCAGTCGGCAAAATCGAAACCATCATATGTTCCGTACGTACATACGTCAGAATACGCTGACAAGACATCGGGAAAAGATGAGAGTAGATTTGTGCGATATTGGACAGATAGAGTTGTGGTTAAGCGGATAGTGTTAAGGCGTAGAGAGGAATTGCGCCATGAACAAGGGTTTCGTTGTGTGTGTGATGCTGGGCGGATGTGCGTCGCTCGCATGCGCGCAGGATTCTGAAAGTGCGGCCAGCGCCGGCAATCCGGATGCGACGCGCAAGAGCGCTTGCACCGATTGCGCCCGGCCGGCAGGCACGCGCGCGGGCACGGACTACGTCGGCGAAGCGCCGGGCGGGCATGACATCGCCGTGTTCACGGGACAGCCGACCCGGAGCAATGGCGCGGTCTGGGCCTCGCCGCCGCGCCGCACGTACGGACGCCTCGACGACATCGGCACCCAGCCGGGCACCTGCGGCTTCACGCTGGGCCACCAGTACAACTTCGAATACCTGGCGCATCCCGACGTCGGCGATCCGTTCCACGCCGGCACGGCCGGCAAGGCCAGCAATCTCGTCACGCGGAGCGGCTTGCCCATCGACGGCGGCGTGCGCTATTACAACAGCCAGTTCAAGCACCTGAGCACGGGCGCGTCCTGGACCACCGACACGCTCGGCGGCGACCCGCTCGGGGACCGCGCCTGGGGCATGTCGATCGGCTTCGACTACGGCGCACTGTCGCTGCGCGCCGCCCACCAGAACCGGCACGTGGCCCAGATCCATTTGTACGACTTGGCAGGCAACAATATGGATGCCAAGAACTCCCTGATCGCGGCCAATGTGCGCATGCGCTGGGGCACGGCCTATGCCGCGTATTCCGCCAACCGCGGCTGGGGCAGCTCGCCGCTGTACAACCCCGACAATCCGTATGGCGCCGGCGTGGCCAGCACGTCGTCGACCGACAGCCGCGACACCCTCGTCGGCGTCGCCGTCCCGGTGACGCGCTCGACCACCTTCCTCGCCTCGTTCATCCACAAGAACGACCGTGACCTGGCCAACCGCGACGCCAACCAGTTCGCGATCGGCGCCAGCTACGTCGTCTCGCGCAGCACCGACTTCTACGCCGCGTTCTCGCGCACCGTCAACACGAACGGCACCGGCATCCTGATCGGCGGCGCGGCCCGCCCGAGCGGCAGCTCGGCCGTGAACGTCGGCATGCGCCACGCTTTTTAGCGCTGGTTCCCGTGCGCTGCGCCGCTGCGCGGCAAAAGCAGGTAGCCTGTCCTCATGATTTTTGCATTATTTCGGAGGCAACATGACTGGTACGAGCACACTTGATCCAGATAACTTTCCTGAAGCACCCGACCGTAGCCTGGGCAAGGGCCACGGCATCGATTCGCTCGGTCCGAGCGATATTTCGGACACCGGCAGTGACGTCGTCGGCGGTCCCGGCTTCGCGGCCAATCTGGACGACGATCAGAAGATCGACCTGGACACCGGCACGACGTCCGACAACGAAGCCGGCTACGACAGCGCCGGCGCCGACCTGGGCGACCCGAACTTCGAAAGCGACAGCGACTTCGGCGGCACGGGCGAACGGGCCGCGGCCGGCCGCGACCTGATCGGCAAGGACGGCAGCGACATCGATACCGACCGCATCGAATCGATTCCGAGCCTGCCGCTGACGGACGACGATGTCGACTTCCTCGGCAGCGAGCCGCCGCGGGGGCGGGCGCCGGGCAAGTAAGCCGCGGCACATCACGCACGAGGGCCGGATGGTGGATGCCATCCGGCCCTTTGTCATTGCCGCTCACGCGTCATGGCCGCGAGGCTCATCCAGCCGTAGGGCGGGCACCCCGTGCCCGCCAAATGCATGCGTCACGGCGGCGCGGACGTGGGCACGGGGTGCCCACCCTACGACGCATGCCACGCCGTCCGCTGCCACGGCTTGCGCGTCAGCGCCCAGGCCGCCAGCAGCGCGCCGCCCAGCAGCACGGTCTTGGTGGACTTTGATCGCATCTCGAACGATGTGTACGGGCTCCGTTCGACGACGAGGTGGTCGCTGTCGTTGCGCTGGCGGAGTTCCTGCGCGGCGTCCGGCCGGTACAGGGTGTCGCGGCGCGCGCTCGAATTCGGGCGGTCGGATTGCTGCTGGCTGAACATCGTTCTGCCCATGAAGCGGTCGAGCGCGCGCGGCATCAGGTAGCCCGCCAGCGACGTCAGCTTCGAATGGCCACCCACATACAGGTCGCGTTCGGGCACCTGGGCTGCGTGCACGATGGCCTGCGCCACCAGCTCTGGCGCGTAGTTCGGCGGGGGCAGGTCGGGCTCGTGTTCCATATAGCTCTTGGCGTGGTTCGGGAACGGCGTGGCGATGGCGGACGGCTTGATCACGGTGAGCGAGATGCCCGCGTCTTCCTTGTCCAGCTCCATGCGCAGCGATTCCGTGAACGCCTTGATCGCGTGCTTGGACGCGGAATACGTACCCTGCAGCGGCACGGCGCGGTCCGACACTTCGCTGCCGAGGTTGATGAGGGCGCCGCCGCCGCGTCCCTTCATCAGCCTGACGGCTTCCAGCGAGCCGTGCACGACGCCCCAGAAATTTGTCTGCATGACCTTGCGCATGTCTTCCAGCGCGATGTCTTCGTTCCTGCCGTACACGCTGATGCCCGCATTGTTGACCCACGTGTCGACGCGGCCGAAGCGCTCCATCGCTTGCTGGCCGATGCGCGCCACGTCGGCAGGGTTGCCGACGTCGGCCGTGACGGTTGCCACTTCCATGCCGCGCTGGCGCATTTCGTGCGCGAGGGTGTCGAGGGCGTCGGCGTCGCGCGCCGCCAGCACGAGCCGTGCGCCGCCTTCGGCCGCCATGCGGGCGGTGGCCAGGCCGATGCCGCTCGTCGCACCCGTGATCACCATCACCTGTTCATCCAGTTTTTTCAGCTTGAGGGACATGATGCCTCCTTGTCGATCGATGACGGAGATTCACAGCGCCTGGCGCAGGCGGCTCGCGGACCACGTGCGCGCGGCCGGACGTCCCGCCAGCTTCCACGCGGCGTACAGGGCGCCGGCGCCCAGCAGCGCGCCCATCACCTTGCCCTTGCGCAGCGACAGCGCCGTGTACGGGCACGTCTCGATCACGTGCGCGGAGATGCCCTGGCGTTCGCGCAGTTCGTGCTGCGGGTTCGGCTCGTGCAGCGCATCGCCGCGGTTCGGCGCGCTGGTCGCGTCCGACTGCTGCTGCTTGAACATCGTCGCGCGCAGGTAGCGGTCGAGCACGGCGGGCAGCGCGAAGCTGCCGGCCGAGAGCGCCTTGGCCGCGCCGCCGACGAATACGTCGCGCCTGGGATGCTGGGCCGCGTACAGGATCGCCTTGGCCACGAGTTGCGGCGCGTAGACCGGCGGCGGCAGGCTCGGTTCCCTGTCCATGTAATTCTTGGCGTGGGCGACGAACATCGTGTCGACGGCGGCCGGCTTGACGAGCGTGACGGAGATCGGCGCCCTGTCTTTTTCCAGTTCGACGCGCAGCGAATCCGTGAACGCCTTCACGGCGTGTTTCGATGCGGCGTAGATGCCTTGCAGGGGGATGGAATGGTCGGACAGTTCGCTGCCCAGGTTGATGATGGTGCCGCCGCCGCGCGCTTTCATGTGCTTGACGGCTTCCAGCGAGCCGTGCACGACGCCCCAGTAATTGGTGTCGAACAGGCGCTGCATGTCGTCCAGCGACACGTCTTCGTTGCGGCCGAAGATCGAGATGCCGGCGTTGTTGATCCACGTGTCGATGCGGCCGAAGCGTTCCATCGCGGCGTGGCCGATGCGTTCGACGTCGGCCGGGTTGCCGACGTCGGCGACGACGGTCGCGACTTGCGTGCCGGTGCGGCGCAGCTCGCTTGCCAGCTGGTCGAGCGCGTCGGCGCTGCGCGCGGCGAGGACCAGCTTGGCGCATTGCTCGGCGGCCATGCGCGCCGTCGTGAGGCCGATGCCGCTCGTGGCGCCGGTAATGACCATCACCTGCTCGTTAATCTTGCGTAGTTGCAGTGCCATGAATGCTCCTTCTCTCGGTTGGAGAACGGACGCCGCATTCCGCGGCATGCGGATTCCGGAGGCCCGCTCAATGCGTACGGTCGATACGATGACCGATCACGACAATCGTGGTCGCACGGCAGAATTCAAGACGTTTTTACAAGGTGGGGCGAGGAGCAGGGTTTGCAAGGTCGATAACGACGCCGCGCGGCGCACCCTTTCGGGGGCCGCCGCCAGTTGTGCGCGATAAGGCCGCGTTCGCTGATAGCATCGATGTCATACGCGAGCTTTTATTGAACATCGTTTTCTTTCGACCGCGTGCCCGGAAGACGGCGCCGGTTTTCGGGCAGCGACCAGTGAGAGACGACAGGCGCCGGCCCCGCGAAAGACAACGAATCAAAACGATGATGCTTATGGATTCAATGCGCCTTGGACAGGATCAGCAGCCAGCGGCGCAGCAGCAGCACTTCCACGTGGCCCGGTTCGACGCCGGTATCGCACTCGATGATCGGGTTGACCGGGTAGAAGCGCTTGCGGAAGTCGCGCGTCACCAGCACTTCGCGGCGACCAAGGCGCAGCAGGAAAGGCGTCGGAGCGTATTCAAGGCCGAAGGAGCTGTTCAGAGTAGTCATGACGATCCCTTAATCGAGTTAATTTGCGAATCAGGTTGGGCTGTTCTGGGCAAGTTGTCTTGCTCGAGTAGGTACAGAATAGCACAACTACTGTATGAATCCACAGTTACTGTACAAAAAACCAGTTATTGCATATTTGTGTGGTTTTTTCGCCAATACACCCCATCTGGAGCGGCATGTTGAATACCGTTCCGTCACGCCTCTCGCGCTTCCTCGCCGCCCGCCTGTCGCCCGAGGGCGAGCTGGGCCTGCACCTGACCGTCGGCCTCGCGCTGCTGCTGGCGGCCGCCTGGATCTTCGGCGCGATCGCCGCGGACGTCGTGCATGGTGCCACCATCACGCGCGTCGACGTGCGGCTCGCCCACTGGTTCCACGAGCGCGCCACGCCCGGCTTCACGCGCGCCATGCTGTTCGTCACGCACTGGAACGGCCTCGCCGGTTCCAGCGTCATGGGCGCGCTGCTGGCCCTGTGGTTCTGGCGCCGCCGCGCGCGTTACTGGCTGATCGCCTGCCTCATCGCCGTGCCGGGCGGCATGCTGCTGAACGTCGCGCTCAAGCACGTGTTCCGGCGCGTGCGCCCGTCCTTCGACGACCCGCTGCTGAGCCTGCTCACCTACAGCTTCCCCAGCGGCCACACGGCGGCGGCCACGGTGTTCTACGGCCTGCTCGCGTGCTACCTCGTGCGCCGCGTGCACGCGTGGCGCGCGCGCGTGCTCGTCGTGACGGCAGCCGGCGCGATGGTGGCGCTCGTCGCGCTGTCGCGCATGTACCTGGGCGTGCACTACCTGTCCGACGTGCTGGCTGCGGCGGCCGAGGGTGCGGCGTGGCTGGCCATCTGCATCACGGCCGTCTCCACCCTGCACCGGCGCCGGCTGGCGCGGGGAGAGACATCGTGGAGCGAGCGTACCCATGCGGCGGAGGACCTCGGATGAAGCCCGTGACCGTGATCGTCAACGCCGGCGCCGGCACCGGGCACGACGAGGCGGCGTGCGACACGCTCAAGACGCAACTAACCGACGCGGGACTGGATGCCGAACTGGTCCTGGCCGATGGCGGCGAACGGATGATCGCCACGGCGCGCCGCGCGCTGGAGCAGGGCGCGCGCCTCGTGGCGGCCGGCGGCGGCGACGGCACGATCAATGCGGTGGCCTCGGTGATGGTCGACAGCGGCGTGCCGTTCGGCGTGCTGCCGCTCGGCACGCTGAACCATTTCGCCAAGGACCTCGGCATCCCGCTCGACCTCGATGCGGCCGTGCGCAACCTGGCGACGGGCCGGCCGGTGCAAGTCGACGTGGGCGAGGTGAACGGCCGCATCTTCCTGAACAATTCGAGCCTCGGCCTGTATCCGGACATCGTGCGCGACCGCGAGAAGCAGCAGCGCCGCCTCGGCCGCGGCAAGTGGCCGGCGGCCGTCTGGGCGGCGCTGGCCGCGCTGCGCCGCTATCCGTTCCTGTCGATGCGCCTCGACGTGAACGGCGAGCGCCTGGCGCGGCGCACGCCGTTCGTCTTCATCGGCAACAATGCCTACACGATGGAAGGCTTGTCGATCGGCGAGCGGGCGCGCCTGGACGAAGGCGTGCTGAGCCTGTACATGGCCCAGCATCCCACCCGCCTGGGCCTGCTGCGCTTCGCCGTTGACGCGCTGCGCGGCCGCCTCGGCGAGGCGCGCGACTTCGACGTGCTGACGGCGCCCGGGTTCGACATCGACACGCACCGCCGCCATCTGCTCGTGGCGACGGACGGCGAGGTGACGGAAATGCGTCCGCCGCTGCACTACCGGATGCGGCCTGGCGCACTGACGGTGCTCGTGCCGCCGGTACAAAATGGCGCCAACGATCGCTAACGGAAAGGGAAGCCCATGCGTACACTCGTCCATCTGTCCGACCTGCATTTCGGCCGGGTCGACCCCGTGCTGCTCGATCCGCTGCGCGAACTGGTCCACAAGCTCGCGCCCGACGTCGTCGTCGTCTCGGGCGACCTGACGCAGCGGGCCAAGAGCGAGCAGTTCGAGGAGGCGAAGGCCTGGCTCGACACCTTGCCGGGCCCGCAGATCATCGTGCCGGGCAACCACGACATTTCGCTGTACAACGTGTTCCGCCGGTTCCTGTTGCCGCTCGACCGCTACAAGCGCTACATCACGGACGACCTCGACCCCGTCCATATCGACGACGAGATCGCCGTGCTGGGCGTGAACACGGCGCGTTCGCTCACGTTCAAGGACGGCCGCGTGAACCGCGAGCAGGTGGAAAAGATCCGCGCGACCTTGTCCGGCCTCCCGCCCGGCGTCACGCGCGTCGTCGTCACGCACCACCCGTTCGACCTGCCCAAGGGCGTGGAAGAAGGCGACCTGGTCGACCGCGCGCACATGGCGATGGACGTGTTCGCGGAACTGGGCGTGGACCTCTTGATGGCCGGCCACCTGCACATGAGCCACGCGGGCAATACGCAGGCGCGCTACAAGATCAGCGAGTACGCCGCGCTCGTCGTGCAGGCCGGCACGGCGACGTCCACGCGCGGGCGGGGCGAGGTGAATTCGTTCAACGTGATCCGCATCGAGCCGCTGCGCATCGAAGTCGACCGTTATGGCTGGGACAGCGTGCACAACCAGTTCCAGTTGCTCGCCACCGAAAAATTCATGCGCAGCGGGAACATCTGGGCCGAGGTTGCGGATGGGATGATGGCGGCGGGGATCTAGCCACGTGCGCGGATCAACGCCGTCGCCTCGGACATATCGACATCGTCCCCGCGCGCATATCAACGTCGTCCCCGCGCGCATATCTACGTCGTCCCTGCGCGCATATCAACGTCGTCCCCGCGCAGGCGGGGATCCAATTTTGCGTCCCGGGCCGCTCGAACTTGGGTTCCCGCCTGCGCGGGAACGACGACGTGAGTAGTCGGATCACTTGACGCGGGCGGCCCGCGCGTCCACTCAAATCCAGTATTCCCCCAACCGCGACATCCATTCCTTGATCCGGTCCGACCACGGCCGGTGCCGCCACCGTTCGAGCAGGACTTCCTTCGAGTCGCGCAAATCCTCGTTGAACGCGCTTTCCATCGCGGTGCCGAATGCCGGGTCCATCACGACGACGTTCAGTTCGTAGTTGTGGATGAAGCTGCGCCGGTCGATGTTGGCCGAGCCGATCGTCGACCAGCCGCCGTCGATCACGGCCGTCTTGGCGTGCAGCACGGCGATCTGCAGCTCGAAGATGTGCACGCCGCCGGCCAGCAGCGGGTCGTAGAACGCCTGGCCCGCATACCGGATCAGGCCGTGGTCCGACACGCCGGGCAGCACGAGCTTCACGTCCACCCCGCGTTTCGCCGCCGCGATCAGGGCGTCGACGATCTGCTGGTCGGGCACGAAATAGGCGGACGTGATGTGGATCGTCTTCTTCGCCTCGCTGATCGCGACGACGAGCGCCTTGTAGATGTCCGATTCGTGGTCCGGGCTTGAGGCGAGCACGCGGATGATCTTGTCGCCGGCGGGCGTCAAGGTCGGGAAATACTCGGCCTGCGGCAGTTCGCCGCCTTCCTGCTGCACCCACAGGTCGATGAACGACCATTGCAGCGGCGCGACGGCCGGGCCTTCGATCTTGACGTGGGTGTCGCGCCAGCCGACCTTGTCGCCGTCGACCTGGTCCGGCTTCCGGCGCGAGCGGAACAGCGAGCTGTTGGCATACGTGCTGCTGATGTTGATCCCGCCCGTGAACGCCACCTTGCCGTCGACGACCATCAGCTTGCGGTGGTTGCGGTTGTTCAGCTCCCACTTGCCGCGCGCCTTGGCCGGGTTGACGGGATTGAAGATCAGCACGCGGATGCCGGCCTGGCGCATGCGGTCGAAGAAGGCGGCCGGCGTCGCGAGGGCGCCGACGGCGTCGACCATCACGTTCACCGCCACGCCCTGGCGCTGCTTCTCGATCAGGACGTCGGCGAATTCGTTGCCGATCCTGTCCTGGTCGAAGATGTAGGTCTCGAGGTTGATGGAACTCGTGGCGACGCGCGCGGCGGCCATCATCTCGCGCATCGTCGCCGGGCCGTCGAACAGCAGGGTGACCTTGTTGCCCGCGATGAGCGGCACGCCCGTCGCCTGTTCTTCCAGCGCGGCCAGCGCCTTGAGGTTGCCGCTCGCATTGGCCCAGCGCCGCGCGACGAGGGCGGACGCCTTCTTGGGCGGCAACGTGCCCTTCGTCGTCGCGATCGTCGGCGTGGCCTTGGCCGCCGGCGCGGGATCGACGTCCGGCAGCGACTTGCACGCGACGACGCCGCAACACAGGCACAGGGCCAGGAGCCAGGCGAACGGGGACAGGCGGCGTGCGAAGCGCAGTGGGAATCTCATTTGAATCCTCGCGGGTTGGGGGCAAGCTGTGCCTCGTCGAGGTCACGCGGTCCGATGAAGAAATCGAGCGGCGCCGCGCGCAGGCGGCGGCCCAGCGCGTGCAGCAGCTTGAGCCCGTGGTGGAAGCGCACCTTGCGCGCCCTGAGCGCCACCCACAGCGCGAGGCCGAAGCTCACCAGCAGGTTGACCATGCCGATCAGGGCGATGCCGAGTAAGGTCACGGCGATCGTCTCCGGATCGAGCGGCTTCCCGAGGCCGACGATGCCGATGGCGAAGTTGGCGGACGAGAACGTCACGTGGCGCACGTCGAGCGGCAGGCCGAGGAGGAAGCCGGCGGTGGCCGTCGTGCCCATCAGCACGCCGAACACGAAGTTGCCCATCAGGCCGCCGAGGTTGTCCTCGACGTAGCGCGCGAAGCGGGCCCGCCGTTCCTCGCCGAGCAGGCGGCGCAGCCAGCGCAGCTGTTCGACCCGCCGGCCCATGCGCGTGTACAGCGCCTTGTTGTCGTAGTAGCCGGACACGAGGCCGGACACGAATAGCCACGCGCCCGCGATGGCCGCGTGCAGCAGCGCGAGCGAGTGCCACGGGTGGCTGTCCGCGATCAGGTGTTCCGCCTTGGCCGGCGTGACGAGGTGGGTGCCGAAGGCCCAGTACCACGCGAGGGCGATGATCCACGCGACCGGGATCACGGTCGCGAGGTTGCCCAGCACGGCGACGATCTGCGTGCGGAACACTTTGTTCACGAGGGCCGCCATGCTGTCGACGTCGACCTGGCGCCGGCTCTTGCCGCGCACGTTGCCCCGTTGCGCCGTGTCGTGCAACGCGGCGGCGATGCGCGCGGCCGTCATCGCCGGCTGCTTGGTGGCGATGGTGAAGTGCAGCACGTGCACGAGGATGAAGCCGGCGGCGTAGTTGAGGCTGTAGAACAGCGCCTCGATCAGCGGCGCGCGGTGCTGGTACGAGATCAGGATCTTGAAGAGTGCCATGAAGCCGATGACGATGCCGGCCCCGGCCGACGACGCGAACATGCCGCCCAGGTCGGCGCGCCGTTCGGCGATGTAGTGCTCGCCCGTGCGGCTCGCGTTTTCCGTCACGTTGCGGGCCAGCAGGTCGATGTTGTCGCGCAGCAGGCCGCGCACTTCGTATTTCGTGTTGTGCGCCTCGGCCAGTTCCTGCGCGAGGTCGACGGCGGCCGCGCGCCGCAGGCTCGTCGGCGGCGCCGAGGCCGGCGTCGCCTCGTTCGCGAGCGCCTCCACGTCGATCGTCGGCGCGGACGGCAGCTCGCCGCTCGTATCGACGAGGAACAAGAGCTTCCTCAGGCGGTCGATGCTCTGCGTCAGCGCGACGAGCAGGTAGGTCAGCGCGACGCTCGTGCCCGAGGCGAGGGCCTTGCTGCGGATCTTGAGCACGACGTCTTCGCACTGGTCCAGCATCACGAGCAGGTGGCGTGCGTCTTCCATCGTGTCGACCTCGCCCGCGGTCAGGCGGCCGTAGTCGTCGAGGTATTTGTTCGCCTCGATGTTTTGCATGAGGAAGGGCGAATCGACTTCCTCGATCTCCATGTGGGCGTGGATCAGGCGCGGCTCCAGGCCCAGCGCGCAGACGCGGCAGGACAGCGTCCGGATCGCGTCGAGCAGGCCGGCCAGCACGACCTGGCGCGCGCGGGCGGGTTCGGCGGGTTCGTCCATGGCGCCGTCCGGCGGCGCGGCAGCGGCCACGACGTCGAACATCTCGAGCCAGTCGGCGGTCGGCACGGCGCGGATCCACTGATAATCGTCGTCGCGGCACAGGACCTTGTCGAGCGTGTCCGACAGGTACAGCTCGTCCAGCGCGGGCGGCAGGATGCGGTAGGCGATGCGCTTTTTCAGTTCGGTGAAAAAGCCGTCGTTCGACAGGATGCCGACGTCGGAATACAGGCTCGTGTGGCGGCGCGTTTCGAGCAGGGTGGTCAGGTAGCGGCGCAGGGTCCAGGCCTGGCCGGGATGGCCTTTCAGGAGCTGGGCCAGCGTGCGCACCTGGGCGATCGCGTCGCCGTGGTCGCGCGCGCGGCGCGGGCGCAGCTGGTCGACCAGGTCGACGAGGAGGTCGATGCGGTCGCTGTCGGGATCGAGGCGTTCGAGAATCGGGAGCATGGAAAACATTCGCGGCATGGAAATGTCAGTGTACGCGTGGATACCCCCGGCCACTGTACGCTGACGAACCGAGCGGACCGGGCCTGCGTTACACTGGATGCGTGACGTCATCGCGAGGGGAGAACATGTACCTGACTTACTACAAGGGACAATGGGCCGAAGGGAATACGCCGCTGCTCGGCGCGATGGATCACAGCGTGTGGCTGGGTTCGTCGGTCTTCGATGGCGCGCGTGCGCTGCGCGGCCACCTGCCGGACCTGCGGCCGCACCTGGAGCGCGTGATCGCGTCGGCCGAGAAGGTGGGCCTGCGCTGCCCGCTGGGCGTCGACGAGATGGAGGCGCTGGTGCGTGAAGGCGTCGCGCGCTTTCCGGCGGATGCGGAGCTGTACATCCGTCCGCTCGTGTTCGCTTCCGAAGGTTTCCTCATCCCCACGCCGGAAGCGGCCGGCTTCGCGCTGACCCTGTTCGACGCGCCGCTGCCGCCGTTCGCCGGCTTTTCCGCCTGCCTGTCGCCGCTGCTCCGCCCGGAACCCACGATGGCCCCGACGGACGCCAAGGCGTCCGCGCTGTACGCCAACACGGCACGCGCGCTGCGCGCCGCGAAGGCACGCGGCTTCGACAACGCCGTCCTGCTGGACGCGGCGGGCAACGTGGCGGAGTTCGCGACGTCGAACCTGTTCATGGTGGCGGCCGACGGCGCAGTCGTCACGCCGGCGCTGAACGGCACCTTCCTGGCCGGCATCACCCGCGCCCGCGTGATCGCGCTGCTGGCCGGGGCCGGCGTGAACGTGGTCGAGCGCACCGTCCGGCCGGAAGAGCTGGAAACGGCGCGCGAGATCTTCAGCACCGGCAACTACGGCAAGGTCACGCCGTGCACGCGCTACGAAGCCCGCGACCTGCCCGCGGGGCCGCTGGCCCAACGGGCGCGCGAGCTGTACCTCGCCTACACCGAGACGACCTGAGTCGACAATTCGGGGTCAGAGCCCGGTTTTGGGCAAGTTGTCTGGGGCAAAACCAGCGCGGCGCGTCGACAATAAAAAGCCAGGCACGCGGCCTGGCCGGACGTCCCGCCGGGGGCCGCCGCTATTTTGCCCGCGGGACGGCGATCGGACGGACGTTGCCGCAGTCGGCCGCCAGCCATTTGCCCGTCACGTCCATGTCGACGACCTGGTTGCGCCCCTGTTCGTCGCTCCTGATCTTCATGCGGGCGCGGTAGCGCGTGTCGCCGTCCGACGTGACGTCGCCTTCGCCGCTCACGCGCGGCTTCGTGCAGGTAAAGGCGATGTGGCCGCGGGTGGCCGACTGCTGGGTGAACGTCTGCTTGCAGTCGCCCTGCTGGACGGGGAATTCCTTGCGCTCGGCCATGTCGCGCGTCATGCACAGCTGCGTCTGCAGCGCGCCGCCCGCGCCGATGTCGAGCTGCACGCCGTTCTGCTGCATCATCTGCTGCATCTGCCGGCGCTGCTCGGGCGACATGCTGGCCATCTGCTGCTGCATGGCGGCCATCGCTTGCGCCACCGCCGGATCGCTCGACGTGACCTGGTTCGACAGCGACCACAGGCCCGGCTTCATGGTCTGGGCGCCGGCGGGGAGCGCCGCGCAGGCGCAGGCCAGCAGGAGGGTGAGGGCAATGTTTTTGTTCATCGTCATGGGTTCCTTGTCATCGATGCGCGATCACGACGCTTCGCCGTGCCGCCCCAGCACCTTGCGCTCCAGGTACATCAGCAGCAGCACCGTCTTGGCGTCGACGATGTCGCCCGTTTCGACCATGGCGAGCGCGTCGTCGAAATCCAGTTCCACGACCTCGATGTCCTCGCCTTCCCCGGCATTGCCGCCGCCGCCGTCGCGGCGCCGCTCGCGCTCGTACTCGGCGACGAACAGGTGGACGCGTTCCGTGGTCGAGGCCGGACTGGCATACAGCTGCAGCGCCGGTTGCACGCGCTCGATGTCGTAGCCGGTTTCCTCGCGCGCCTCGGCCAGCGCGCGCGTGGCTGGGTCGGCGCCGTCCAGCATGCCGGCCGCCGCTTCGAGCAGGAAGCCATCGTGGCCGGCCAGCCGCGCGCCGACGCGGAACTGGCGCGTCAGCACGACCGAGCGATGGGTACGGTTGTACAGCAGCACGGCGGCGCCGTCCGCGCTGTCGTAGACCTCGCGCGACTGCACCTGCAGGTCGCCGTCATGGCGGCGCAACGCGTAGGTGACGTTTTTCAGGGGCAGATAATGGTCCGAGAGAATTTCCTCGCGGACGATGCGCACCGTGTCGCTGGACATGGCATCTCCTGTGGTTGGCCTTGCCGGAGGATACACCGTGCGTCGTGAGATCCGGCGCGCACCTGCGCCGGCGCGCTCAGCCTTGCTGGGCGGGTTCGCCGACGAAGATTTCGACGCGGCGGTTGCGCGCGCGGCCGGCCGGATCGTCGTTCGAGGCAACGGGCTCGCGGGCAGCGCGGCCTTCGACCGTGATGCGGGCCGGATTCACGCCGCGCGCCGTCAGGTAGTCGCGCGTGTGGGCGGCGCGGTCGAGCGACAGCGGCTGGTTGATCTGGTCGCCGCCCGTGTTGTCCGTGTGGCCGATGATGGTCACGTTGGTGGCCGGATTCTCGTTCAGGGTGGCGGCGAAGCGGTCGAGGATGGGGCGGAAATTCGGCTTGATGTCGGAGCGGTTCGTGTCGAACGAGATGTCGCTCGGGATCTCCAGCTTGAGGCGGTTGTCGGACGTCTGCGAGACCTGCACGCCGGTGCCGCGCGTGGCCTGTTCCATCGCCTGGCGCTGCTGTTCCATGTGGCGCGACCAGACGTTGCCGGCGACGGCGCCCGCCGCCGCGCCCAGGATCGCGCCGCGCGTGGCCCGGCCGGAACCGCCGCCGCCCGTCGTGGCGCCGAGGATCGCGCCGAGGCCGGCACCGATGCCGGCGCCGCTGGCGGTGCCGCGCTGGGTCTGGTTCATGTCGGCACAGCCGGTGGCGGCCACGGCGAGGGCGGTGGCGCACAGGGTCGAACGGATCAGGGTTGTTTTCATGGGGAGTCTCCTTCAAAAAAAATATCCGTTTCGTGGTCGCACCCGCAGTAGCAGGCACGACCGCGAAACGGATCGGTCAGGACCGCACGTCGCTGCGGTTCGGCACGACGGTGCGTGCCTTCGTCGTGATGACTATATGCCTCGGCCACTGATCAGGCGCACCAGGATCATGATGACGGCGACGACCAGCAGGATATGGATGAAACCGCCGACGGTGTAGGAGGTTACCAGACCGACGAGCCACAGAATGATGAGAATGACGGCAATTGTATAGAGCATGATGATGTCCTCATGGTTGACGGCGGGAGGTTGACGGCTTGCTTGCCGTGTTTCCAGTATCGAACTATCGACCTCTGCGCTCCGTACGATGCCGTACATTACATCGCGCTTTTTTGCTCCTTGTGCAAGCCCGGGATCCAGCCCATGAAGCCGATCAGTCCCAGGAAGCCGATCAGGCAGGTCAGGAGGCCGCCCGTGATGAGGAAAAACACGTCCTGGGCCGCCAGGTCGGCCGTTGCGGCCTGCGGTGCCGGGCCCGCGCTGACCAGGCCGAAGCCCGTCAGGAGAAGTCCCCAGAGAATGATGCCGATCCATGCCACGCTGTTCATGTCACGTCCTTTCGCTTGAGTGTTCTCTGCCGTATGAAGCTGAGGTCGATTCTTATGTGCGCAGGCGAACTCATCCGTGCGCCAGCGCACATTGCGAAAAAGAAAACTTAGTGAGCGATCGTACAAGGTGCGATCCATGCGAGCCGGCACCCGTCTTCAACATAGCACGTCGGCCGTACAAAAACAAAACCGGGGCCGCAGCCCCGGTTCGTCGTGCACATGCTCCCCCGTTCAGGCGGACCGCAGCGTGCCCTTGACGATGCGCACGCGGTCGCCCGTGCGCCACGGCGGCACGCTGTGCTGGTGGAAGGTGCGCAGGGTGCCGTCGTCCAGGCGGACCCGGATTTCGTAGCTGGAGTCGGCCTTCATATTGCCTTCGACCTGGTTGCCGACGACGGCGCCGCCGACCGCGCCGGCGACGGTCGCCAGTTGCTGGCCGTGGCCGCCGCCCAGCTGATGGCCGAGCAGGCCGCCGAGGATGGCGCCGCCGGCCGCGCCCACGCCGCTGCCCTGGGCGCGCGTCTTGATCAGTCGGATCGATTCGATGTTGCCGCAGTTGCCGCACCAGTTCTCGCGGGTGTCGGCTTGCGCCACGCGGGTCGGTTTATGCACGGTCCGCGGTTCCACCGGCGCGGCGGCGTAATCGGTGCCGGCGCCGGTCGCTCCCTGGCTGCCGCTGTCGCCGTAGGCCTGGGCGCCCGCCGGTGCCGGATAGGTGGACGGTGCCGGCGCAGCATAGCCCGGCGCAGCGACGCCCGGGGCCGCCAGCGGTTGTGCCGCGAGCGGCGCGGCCGGTACGGTGGCGGGCGGCAAGGCATTGGGCGCCGCGTAACCCGGCTGGCCCGGCTGTTGCAGGCCGGCCGACAGGGCGGCGCGGTCGGCGTCGTTCAACTGGCCGCGGTTGCCGCCGGTCGACGTCGGCAACCAGCCCATGATGGCGGCCGTGCCGATGGCGCAGAACAGGATGATCGCGATCGCGGCGGCGATCAGCAGGGGGTGTTGCCTGGCCCTTGCGGGCGGGGTGGGGTGCGTTTCCATGGCTATCCTTTCCGGTGTCTGTGGGGACGGTGTGGGGCCGCAAGCCCCTGAGTCCGGTACGTTTCCATTGTCCCTGGCAACAACACCCCGTTCCGTGCGTCACCGTACATACTTGCCATGGCGTGGCCGGTAGGCTGACTGAAAGTTGTTTGCAAATGTTTCCGGACGGTGTAAATACCGCTGTTTTGTTTTCGAACCTCAGCCACCGTGTGAACCGATGAAGTCCAACCGCGAGGGTCCGATGAACTCAGCCGCTCCACCCGTGGTCGCCGAGCACAATGCCAACCTGTTGCTGGCCGCGTTGCCGCCGCAGGAACTGGCCCGGATGCTGCCCGCGCTCGACCAGGTGAAGGTGGACGTCGGCGCGGTCCTGTGCGAGCCGGGCGACGTCATCCGGCACATCTATTTTCCGCACGACTGCCTGATCTCGCTGATGGCCGTGGCCGAGGGCCGCATGACGCTCGAGGTCGGTCTCGTCGGCCGCGAAGGCATGCTGGGCGCCACGGTGGCCCTCGGCCACGACACGACCCAGGTGCGCGCCGTCGTGCAGCGCGCGGGCAGCGCGAGCCGCATCGAGGCCGCCCGCCTGCGCGCCGAATTCGCCCGCAATCCGGTCCTGCAGCGCGTGCTGTACCGCTACACCGATTCGCTGCTGGCCCAGGCCATCCAGATCGCCGTGTGCAGCCGCTACCACGTGCTGGAAGCGCGGCTGGCGCGCTCGCTGCTCGTCACGCGCGACCGCCTGCAATCCGACAAATTCCACCTGACCCACGAATTCCTCGCCCACGCGCTGGGCGTGCGCCGCGTGGGCGTCACCAAGGCCGCCAGCGCGTTGCAGCAGCAGGGGCTCATCAACTACAGCCGCGGGAATATCGAGATCCTCGACCCGGAACGGCTGGCCGCGGCGGCGTGCACCTGCTACGAGATCGTGCGCGAAGCGGGGGCGGGCGTGGGGGCGCCGGTGCTGGCCTGAGTCCTTTTGTCGGCATGTCGGCATCTCGGCATCGTGGGCGGGGGCCGCCCACCCTACGGTAATGCGTCAGCCTGTATGTCGTGGGCGAGGGCCGTGCGCCCTACGGTTGCGCATCCCCGATACGTGCGCGATTTTGCAACCTCTCCACGCGGTGATAGATTGTGCCAGCCGGCACGCGCATGATTTTGTCACCCGCCCCGATCACCGCGTCAAACGTGCTCACCCCGTAGAGTGGGCACCCCGTGCCCACGAAGCAGGTCCGGTCCGCAAACGTGTCCAGCGGCGACGACGAAAAAAACGCCCCGGCTCGCGGGGCGTCCTTCACTGCTGCGTCACACGTGCTCAGTGCGTCGACTTGACCTGATTGCCGATCACGCCGCCCACGGCTGCGCCGCCGACGGTGCCGACCGCGCTGCCGCCGGTCAGTGCGCCGCCGACCACTGCGCCGGCGCCGGCGCCGATGGCGGTGTTACGGTCCTGCGTCGACATGCCGGCGCAGCCGGACAGGCCCAGGGCCACGGTTGCCAGCGATGCGGTCACGATGATGTGCTTGATGGTTTTCATGATGATCTCCTTGAGGTGGGTTGCTTACGCTTCTTCACGGTTTCCAATGCTCACTTGAGGCGCAGCTCATTCCTGACCGATCTCACGCCCCTCACGGTGCGCGCGGCCGCGGCGGCCGCCGCCACGTCGTCTGCCGAGCTGACGAATCCGCTCAGCCTGACGACACCCTGGTCCGTGTCGACGTCGATCTCGTTTGCCTTCAGGCTGGCATCGCCGAGGAGGGCAGTCTTCACGCCGGCCGTGATGCGGGTGTCGTCGGTCTGCCGGACGGCCGCCGAGGGTGGCGCAGTCGCACATCCCGCGATCCCGCATAGTGCCAGGGCCGCCAGCAGTGCCGTTGCCGATGCTGCCGGGACCTTGCCAATACCGAAACGTTTCATTACGCCTGCGCTTCCTCGCGATGCCGGCCTGTGTTCGGGAACGACGCCGGCCTTACCATGACTCCAGCTTACATGTGCATCGCATAGCGCTCTGTACGACAAATAACACTGTGCCAGCCTCAACGCTTGGCGCTTTTGCCAGGCGGCGGTGCCACCGGCTTCGCACCCGCCTTCGCCAGCAGGGCGTTGCACGGGCTGTCCTTGCCCGGCCCCGTGTTGATCAGCGGAAGCAGGGCCGCGGCCGGTGCCGCGACGATCGCGAGCGCGGCTGCCGCGCCGCCCTTGAGCGCCAATACCTTCTTGTCGAGCGACAGGTCGGGATGCTTGAACGTGCCGCGCACGAAGAACGGCGTGCGCAAGGTGAACACGCGCAGCGCCTTCGTCTCCGGCTTGATGCGCAGGTTCAACTGCTCGGTCGACATATTGACCCAGCCATTGATGTCGACGATCGCGTCGTCCGTGTCGAGCACGAACGTGCGCGTGTTCGCCACGCCGTCCTTCACGCCGAGGTCGGCGGCGAGGCAGTTCAACTTGACCTCCTTGTCGCCGAACAGTTTTGTGATGATGACGTTGCCGACGTTCAGGCCCGCTTCCTCGAGCAGGAGCTTGCTGACGACGCCCTGGCTGACGAGGCCCTTCACTTCGCCGTTGGCGTCGGCCAGCATCGCGCCGACGGAGTCCCCGGTCGCCGTGAGCTTCGCTTCGCCATAGATCGAGCCGACGGTCGCCTGCATCTTTTCGATCTGCGGGAACAATTCCTTGATGTGGATGTCGCGCGCCTTGACGTCGGCCGTGGCCTTGATCGGATTGCCGGCGTCGCTGCCGTCGAGCTTGATGTTCGAGTTGACGTTGCCGCCGGCCATCGCGAAATCGAGGGGCTGCAGGGTCAGCACGCCGTCGTTCATCACGACGTGGCTCTGCAGCTTGCTGATCGGCAGGTCCTTGTCCTTGACGATGCGGTCGGCGGTGAAGCGCACGTCGGCATCCAGGACCTTCCAGCGCTCCGTATGGAATTTCTCGACGGGCAGGGCCTTGCCTTCCGGCTGCACGTCGGCGACGCCGCGCGCGCGCTTGCTCGCGTTGGAGTCGGCGCCGATCAGCGGGCCGAGGTCGGCGAAGCGCAGCTGGTGCGACACGACGTTGCCGGTCAGTTTGTTGCGCGGCTTGCCGGTCGCGAATTCGAGGCGGCCGGCGATGTCGGACTGGCCCACCTTGCCCTTGAACTTGTCGTAGACCCAGCGGCTCTTGTCCTTGCCCAGCTCGCCCGTCAGGTGGCCTTCCGTCGAGAACGCGGGCGTCTCCGGCAGCAGCACGCCGGTGAACGGATACAGCCGCGCCATCGACGGCGCCGCCAGCGTCAGGCGCAGGTCGATGCCGGCCAGGTGGGCGGGGCGCGTGACCGTCCCTTCGACCGCGATGCGGGTGTTGGCCGAGCGCACGTCGGCCTTGACGGGGAACGGCTCGTCCTGGTTGCGCAGCGACAGCACGGCGCCCGCCTTGCCGCCGCCGCCGACGGGCGCGCCGTTGTACTCGCCGCGCAGGGTCCAGGCGATGCCGTACGTGGGGTCGTTCGCGATCGTGTCGATGTCGGCCGTGACGTCGGCCTTGGTGACGGCGTCGATGACGTGCACGGTGCCCTTGTTCAGCACGACGCGCTCGAGGTCGAGCGTCCACTTCGATTTCTTTTGTTCGGGCTTGTACACCCAGTTGTAGTGCGTGGCGTCCGTGCGCAGCAGCTCGGCCTGCGGGCCGTCGAAGCGCAGCACCGGCACGTGGATCGTGTGGGCCAGCAGGCCGAACGGATCGAGCGAGAACGAGAACTGGCGCACGCTGGCCATGTCGCGCTGCGGCAGGCCGGCGGGGTTGCCCACGTGGACGTCGTCCGCATACAGGTGCGGCCACGGGATGTAATCGCGCCACGTGCGCTGGCCTTTCGGTATGCTGTCGGATGGACGCTCCCAATGCACGGCAAGGTTGCCGCGGATGGCGAACGGGCGCTCGATCGCGTCGCTGACCTTGTCGTCGAGCCAGGGTTTGATGCGGTTCCAGTCGAACGTGAGCAGGATGATGATGGCGATGACGGGGATCGCCACCAGCACGCCGACGATGCCGAGGGTGATCTTGACCGGACGCGACATGTGCGCGCCGGGCTTGGGCTGTTGGGCTGTCATGGCCTTCCTTTTATTTGTTCTGGTGGGATGGGTTGATCGGAGATTATCGCAAAGGTCAGTCCGTCAATGTGCGGTGCCGCACCGTAGCCCGGCCGCAGGAAGGCCAAGGGAGTGTCTATGTGCGCCAGCGAACCGATCTCGGCGGGCTGGAGGGTTATAACGTTACCAACACTATTCAAGAATGGAGTCGCAAGATGGATACGAAATCGATGAACCTGCTGATGCGGGTCGGCGCGGCCGCCGCGGTACTTTCGCTGGCCGCCTGCGCCAGTCCGGAAAAGACCCCGGCCACGGCTGCCGTCGCGGTTTCGCACAATGCGGTCGAGAACGCCGTGTCGGCCGGCGCGCCGGAGCTGGCGCCGGTCGAGATCAACGCCGCGCGCGACAAGATGATGCGCGCCAACCAGGCGCTCGCCGCCAAGGATTACAAGACGGCGCGCGAACTGGCGGTCCAGGCCCAGGCCGACGCCAAGCTGGCGCAGAGCAAGGCCAATTCGGCCAAGGCCACGGCCGCCGCCGATGCGCTCAACGAGGACCTGCGCGTGCTGCGCCAGGAAGTCGACCGCGCCAATTCCGACCAGCACTGATCAGGGCAGTACTGCAGCTTCATCCGACGACAAGAACCGCGCCGTGAAGGCGCGCCAGACCGCAGAAAGGAAGCATCATGACATTGAAATTCCTGAAGGCCATCGTACTTGCCGGCACCGTCGCGCTGGCCGCGTGCAGCACCGTACCGACCACGACGCCCACGCTGGATGAAGCGCGTGCCGACTTCGTTGCCGCCAACAACAATCCGCAGGTCGCGACGTACGCGCCGATGGAATTCAAGCAGGCCGGCGAGGCGCTCGACCGCGCCAACCAGGCCGCCGCCCAGCGCGAGAGCCTCGACACGATCGACCGCCTGGCCTACGTCGCCAAGCAACGCATCGCCACGGCCCAGGAAGTGGCGAAGTCCAAGGCCGCGGAGGCCGAGGTCGCCAACGCGAGCCGCCAGCGCGACCGCGTGCAGCTGGAAGCCCGCACCGCCGAGGCCGACCGCGCCAAGCGCGACGCGGCCGCCGCCCAGGCACAGGCCGCCGCTGCCCAGGCGCAGGCCCAGGATGCCCAGCAGCAGGCCGCCGCGGCCCAGCAGCAGGCCGCCCAGCAGGCCGACCGCGCGGCGCACCTGGAAGCCCTGCTCGCCGAACTGCATGCGCAGAAGACCGACCGCGGCATGGTCGTCACGATCGGCGACGTGCTGTTCGCCACCGACCGCGCGGAACTGAACGCGAACGGCATGGCGAACGTGCGCAAGCTGGCCGAGATCATGATGCAGAACCCCGACCGCACCGTCATGGTCGAAGGATTTACCGACAGCACCGGCACCGCGGCCCATAACAAGGACCTGTCCGAGCGCCGCGCGGCGTCCGTGGCGCAGGCCCTGGCCAGCCTCGGCGTGCCGCGCGAACGCATCGGCATGCGCGGCTACGGCGAGGCCTTCCCGGTCGCGTCGAACGACACGGCATCCAACCGCCAGCTGAACCGCCGCGTGGAGATCGTGCTGTCGAACGAGGGCGCGACGATCCCGCCGCGAGCGGCGCAGCGCTGAAGCTTGAACCCACCACAGAAACGAGGATAGATTCATCATGGAACAGAACGCATCCAACCTGGCGCACGGCTTCGACATCGCGGAAATCCGCCGCGCGGCCGCCAATCTCGAGGACGGCGCCGTGACGGAAGGCTATGCGGCCGACCGCGAAGCCGTGATCGCGATGCTCAACGCCGCGCTCGCGACCGAGCTGCTGTGCGTGCTGCGCTACAAGCGCCATTACTTCACGGTCAGCGGTCCGAACACGGGCCACATCAAGGCCGAATTCCTCGAGCACGCGCAGCAGGAACAGGACCACGCCGACCGCATCGCCGAGCGCATCGTGCAGCTGAACGGCTCGCCGAATTTCAATCCGGCCACGCTGACCCAGCGCAGCCATGCGGAGTACGACGATTCGGACGACGTGCAGGCGATGATCCGCGCCGACCTGATCGCCGAGCGCGTGGCGATCGAATCGTACCGGCAGATGATCCAGGCCATCGGCGACAGCGATCCGACCACCAAGATCATGCTGACCGAGATCCTGGCCGTCGAGGAAGAGCACGCCGACGACATGCGCGACCTGCTGGCCTGAACTTTTTACCTACCCACCAATAACAAGGAGCACATCATGCTGGATACCATCAGCCGCGCCAACGGCAACGCATCGGCCGTCAACGGCGCCGCGAAAGACACCTCGGGCGACATGAAAGCGCTCGTCAAGGACGCCCAGTCGCTGCTGAGCGCCGCCGCCTCCCTCACGGGCAACAAGGCCGACGAACTGCGCGAGCGCGGCATGGAACTGCTGGACGAGGCGCTGGGCAAGGCCAGCAAATACCAGGGTCAAGCCATGGTCAAGGGCAAGGAACTGGCGCATACGGCCGATGTCTATGTGAAGGACAACCCATGGCGCACCGTGGCCGTGGCGGCCGGCGTCGGTCTGCTGCTGGGTGTCATTCTGGGCCGCAAATAATAACGGTCGGGGGCAGCCATGGATAACAACGAAACCGTCGTGCATAGCCCCGGCCTCATGGGTGGGATCACGGGCCTGGCCAGGAACCTGTTCGGCCTCGTGGTGTCGCGCGTGGAACTCGCCGCGCTCGAGCTGTCGGAAGTGCGCAATCACGTGATCGAACTCGTGGCCATCTTCGCGCTGGCCGCCCTCGCCACGTGGTTCGCGCTGGCCTACGGCACCGCCATGATCGTGGCCCTAGCCTGGGACGAAATGGGGTGGAAGATCCTGCTCGTCATGTTCGCCGTGTTCGCCGTGATCACCCTGATCCTCGTGATGAAGGGACTCTCGCTGCTCAAGCAGGGCAAGCTGGCGTTCCCGGAGACCATGAAGGAATTGCGCAACGACCGCGACATGCTGATGTAAGCAGAAAGGATCACGACATGGAAAAGACGATAGGCCATCACACGCAAGGCTCCCACGAGGAGCGCAAGCGGGCCCTGTTGCGCGACGGCGAGTTCTTCCGCACGGGCGTCGCCCACGCACGCGCGCAGATCAAGCACGCGGCCCGTCCCGAGGTGATGCTGCACTCGGCCATCGACCACGCGACCTGGGCGCTGCGTACCCGGGCCGACGCGCTGCTCAAGCCGACCGGCACGAGCATCTCGGTGATGGCGCCGTACGCCTTGACCGTGCTGGGCTTCATCCGCAAGCGCAAGCTCGGCAAGCCGGCGCTGGGCGTCGCCGTCATCCTGGGCGCGCTCGGTTGGTACTTGCAGCGCAAACGCGCGCAGCAAGTGGCATACTAGGGACAACGCGTCGACATCGACCCCGAGTCGTTGCCGATCACGAATATGGTGGGGCTTGAGCGGCGTCGCAATCATTGATTGGACGCCGTCTTTTTATGTGCGCCGTGGTTGTCGGAACACTGCGGAACACTTCGGATCGCGCGGCCACGAAAAAGCCGGCTCGCGCCGGCTGGACAGGATGGCTGCGCTGCCGGAAGACACTCAGTAACGATAGACGCGCCCGTCGACGATACGCACACGGTTGCCCACGCGCAGGTCGTACACATTGTCCTGGACGACGGTGCGGTATTCGCCATTGTCGAGGCGGACATTGACTGAGTACATCTGCTGGCCTTCCGGATTGCGATTCGCCTCCACGCGGTTGCCGATCGCCGCGCCCGCTACGCCGCCGGCCACGGTGGCCGCGGTACGGCCGCCGCCGCTGCCGACCTGGTTGCCCGCCAGCGCACCGACGAGGCCGCCGACGATCGCCCCGGCGCCGCTCGTGCGGGCTTCGCCGGTACTCACCTGGATCGATTCGATCGTGCCGTAGCCCGTCGAAGCCGTGTTGTCGTAGCCGCTGCGGTAGCCGTCATTGGCGTACGAGGGCTGGGACGACTGGCTGGCGCAGCCACCGAGGAGCGCACTGGCCGCGACGAGGGCGGCAAGGGTACGAGTAGCTTTCATGACTTATTCTCCTGGCAAAAAATGTAGGATCAGATTACGCAGTCATGTGTAACGGGTCTGTGCGATGACGCACCCACTTCCCGGCCATGGACCGACGCGTTTTCACCATCTCCTTTCCTGTGTTCGTCAGCGAACAGAAATCGTCGTTACGGCAGAGTAAAACGTTAACAGGACATCGAACAAGAGTGGAGATAAAAAATGCGCGCACCACACATGATCCTGTTGTTGGCGGCCGCCTTGATGTGGGCAGTTGGACATGTCCACGCGGCGACGCCGGAAGCCAAGCTGGCCTACCAGCAGGCACGCGACGCGGCGGCGGCCGACTACAAGACCGCACGCGCCCGTTGCGATGCCATCACGGGCAATCCGAAAGACGTCTGCGTGCTCGAGGCGAAAGCCGCGCGCGTGCATGCCGAGGAAGAAGCGCGGGCCCGGTACGAAGACACGTTGAAGGCATACACCCGGGCGCGCATGCGCATCGCCTCCGCGAACTACGACGCCGACAAGGCGCGCTGCGCCGGCCTCACGGGCAACCCGAAGGATGTCTGCCAGGAACAGGCCAAGGCCCGCCTCGTCGCGGCCCAGGCCGATGCCAAGGCCGACCAGAAGACGATCGAAGCGCGCAACCAGGCGCGCGACGACAAGGTGGCGGCCGCGTATCGCGTCGCCATGGAGAAATGCGACGCCTTCGCGGGCGCCGCCAAGGATCAATGCGTCTCGGCCGCGAAGGCCGAGTTCGGTAAATAAGCGGGCCATCCGCACCTCGCTCGTCAAGAGCACAACCAAGTACCACCACTAACAAGGAGTTCATCATGAACGTCAGCAAACGCATCGCCACCGCTCTGTTCACCGCCACCGTCGCGTTCACCGTCGTCGGCTGCTCGTCGACCCCGGCCCACGAAAGCACCGGCGAATACGTCGACGACGCCGCCATCACGGCGAAGGTCAAGGCCGCGATCTTCAACGAGCCGACCCTGAAGTCCACCGAGATCAACGTCGAGACCTACAAGGGCGACGTGCAGCTGTCGGGCTTCGTGGCCCAGCCGCAGGATGCGCAGAAGGCTGCCGACGTGGCGCGTGGCGTGAAGGGTGTGTCGTCGGTCAAGAACGACATCCGCGTAAAATAAAATCATCGGGACGGCCGGTCGACGGCCGGCCCGACGGTAGTTCGATCGCCGCACCATGCGGCATCCGCCAGGGCAGTGCGCTGGCCGGCGGATGCCCGGGATCGGCTGTTTTCTTCAGGCAGGTATCATGCAGCTCGCCCAATCCGGCCCCGCTACGTCCGGGGCATCCGACACCATCGTTCCGGTTGCCGTACCGGCCACCGACATGGAACAGGCGGCGCGTGAAGCCGGCCTCGTGAACGATGCCGGCGCGCCGACCGGCGACGAGCTCGGTGCCGTCCACGGCGAACTGCGCCTGCCTGTCCATGTGAATGCGCGCGGTCTCACGCTCGGCGTGATCGCGACCGTCGCCTTCGTCTTCGGCCTGCAGTGGGCCAAGAATTTCTTCGTGCCGCTCCTGCTCGGCATCTTCATCGCCTACACCCTGAGCCCCGTCGTGCGCTGGCTGGAACGCTGGCACATCAGGCGCGCCATCGGCGCCACCGCCGTCACCGCCCTGATCCTCGTCGGCATGGCCCTGACCGCGCAACGGGTGCAGGGCGAATTCCTGAACATCGTCGATGAACTGCCGACGCTGACGCACAAGGTCACGCGCATCCTCACGGACGGGTCGGACGGCCCGTCGACGATCCAGCAGGTGCAGGCCGCCGCGGCCGAGCTCGAGCAGGCCGCGGCCAATGCGGGCGGCGGCGCGAAACGGGCAGCGCCGCCGCGCCGCGCAGCGGCCGCCACGCCGACGCCGGGCGGCAGCAATTTCCGCGTCATGGACTGGCTGCTGGCCGGGTCCGTCGGACTCGCCAGCTTCATCTCGCAGGCCACGATGGTCGTGTTCCTCGTGTTCTTCCTGCTGCTCGCGGGCGACACGTTCAAGCGCAAGCTCGTCAAGCTGACGGGGCCGTCGCTGACGCAGAAAAAGGTCACGGTGCACATCCTCGAAGACATCAACACGTCGATCCAGAACTATATGTTCATGCTGCTCGTCACGAACGTCCTGCTGGCCCTGCTGATGTGGGCGGCGTTGCGCGCCATCGGCCTGGAAAACGCGGGCGCGTGGGCGATCTTCGCCGGCGTGGCGCACATCATGCCTTACTTCGGCCCGCTGCTGATCACGTCGGTCACGGGCCTCGTCGCGTTTTTTCAGTTCGAATCGCTGCGCATGGTGATCCTCGTGGCCGGTGCCTCGCTGGCGCTCGCGACGCTTGTCGGCATGGTCGTCACGACCTGGATGACGGGCAAGATCGCGAAGATGAACCCGGCCGCCGTCTTCGTCAGCCTGCTGTTCTGGGGCTGGCTGTGGGGCATGTGGGGATTGCTGCTCGGCGTGCCCGTCGTCGTCGTGATCAAGGTCGTGGCCGAGCGTGTCGAGGGGATGGAAGTCATCGCCGAACTGCTCGGCGAATAGGTGCGTGCGCGGCTCGGTTGCCGCGCACGCTGGCAGCGCGCCGCGCCCGGTTCAGCGGGCGGGCGACGGGTGCGATCCGGGCGCGGCGTCCGGCTTGCGCGCACCGGGGACGTCCTTGTCGCGCAGGCTGCCCATCTGCAGGGCGTACTGGCGGGCGAATTCCGCACCCAGGAAAAAGATCTGCGCCGAGTAATACACCCACAGCAGCAATGCGATCAGCGAACCGGCCGCGCCGAAGCTGCTCGTTGTCCCGCTGTTGCCGATGTACAGGCCGATCGCGAATTTACCCAGCGTGAACATGATGGCGGTGCCGAGGGCGCCGATGGTCACGTCATGCCAGGACAGTTTCACGCGCGGCAGCAGCTTGTAGATCGCGCCGAACATCACGGCGATGACGAGAAAGCTGAAGGCCCACGCCACCCAGCCGAGCACGATCGTGGCCGAATGCCACATGCCGCCCAGGTATTTTTCGAGCAGGGTCAGCGCGGCCGACACGACGAGCGTGAACATCAGCAGCAGGCCCAGCGTGAGGATCAGGCCGAACGACAGCAGGCGGGTACGCACGGTATCCCACCAGGTCGCGTCCTGCGGTGGCGGGACATCCCAGATTTCGTCGAGACTGTCCTTGAGTTCGGCGAATGCGCTCGTCGCGCCGACGAGCAGCAGGCCGGTGGCGATGATCGTCGCCAGCTTGCCGCTTTCCTTGTTGCGGGCGCCGGCCAGGATCGCCTGGATGGTTTCCGCGCCCTGCTTGCCGACGAGGCCGCGCAGCTCGTCCAGCAACTGGCCCTGGGCGGCGTCGGTGCCGTAGAAAAAGCCGGCGATCGCGATGACGAGCACGAGGATGGGCGCCAGCGAGAACAACGTGTAGAAGGCGAGGGCGGCGCCCTTGCTCGACGCCCGGTGGCCCAGCCATTCGGTCACGGCGCAGCGCATCACGTGGACGACCTGGCGGGAGAAGGGAATCCAGTTTTGTACTGCCATCAGGTAACCTCCAAAAAGACGAACGCGCCCGAAAGGCGCGTTCAAGGGCCTACGCCCGGTATCGCTCAGGCGCGGCCGGCGTACCGCTGCCGGCTGCGCGCAGGGCGCGCCCTGCATGGTCGCATTACTGCACGCGGCGCTCGATGGTGATCGGCTCCACTTCCACGCGGCGGTTCGGTGCCAGGCACTCGATCAGGTCCTTGCGCTTCTTCTGGTGGCAGTCGGTCACGACCGGGTTCTGCTCGCCCTTGCCGTAGGCCTTCAGGCGGTTGCCGTCGACGCCCTTGCCGATCAGGTACTCGCGCACGGCGTTGGCACGGCGCTCCGACAGCTTCTGGTTGTACTTGGTCGAACCCAGGCGGTCGGTGTAGCCCGTGATGTCGACGTCGGTGATCGACGGATCGGCCTGCAGCGCGGCGGCGATGTCATCCAGCTTCGGCTGCGGCATGTTCAGGGTCGCCTTGTCGAAGCCGAACAGCTCGCTGGCCGACAGGGTCACCTTCTCGAAACGGGCCGGCGGCGGTGGCGGCGGCGCGGCCGGTGCCGGCGGCGGGGTCTCGACGACCGGTGCCGGCGCAGGTGCCGGTGCCGGGGCAGGTGCCGGACGCGGCGGCGGGTTGAAGGCGTAGTTCAGGCTGACGGTCGCGTACTTGGTGTTGGCGCGCGAGAAGCCGAACTTGTCGTCGTCGCGCAGGTGGGCGCGCACGTCGCGCAGGTCGGCCTGCAGGGACCACTGGTCGTTCATGCTGACCTGGAAGCCGAAGCCGGCCTGGTAGTAGGGAGACCAGCCGGACGCATTACGGATCGGATTGCTCTCGTGGTCGCGTTCGCCGCCCACGCCGACCAGCAGGTACGGACGGAAGGTCTTGCGCGACAGCATCAGCAGGGCATCGACGCCGACGAGGGTCTGGCGGTAGTTGTAACCGTTGTCGTCGACGCGCGCCTGGGTGGCGCCGAACTGGATATCCCACAGCGGATGCACGGCCTTGCCGAATTTCAAGCCGCCGCCCCAGTCCTTCTTGGAGGTCAGGAAATCATGGTCGGGCTTGATGCCGACCACCGTCGGGGCGATGTACCACGATGGATTGATGACCTCGGTGGTGTCCTGGGCCAGGGCCGTTCCGGCTGAGCACAGGATGGCGGCCGCCAGAGCGATCTTCTTCGTATTATTCACAGGTAACTCCCATAAGTTGTAAAGGTACTTGACATCGCATGCCTTGCAGAGATGTTGATGCCAAGCATACAAGTCGGCCGTTTTTCAGGTCAGTGCGCTAGCGCACCTAACGCCCGGTTGCTGTGGCGATTTTACAACGTAGTCAACTATGCCATGATTGCCGGTTGTTTCAGGATGTTACGAACTGCGCGGTAATTCCCGCCTATTGCGCCCAACGTCGCCCTTTCTGCGATGTAGCTTCCTTTCATTACAGCTTCGTCATCATCCGCTTCGCGAGGTCGCGCGTTCGTCACGCGATGACTGATCAATACCGCTTTCGATTTCAGGCTGCGCTGCATGGTTCCCGTTGAGCCCCGCCAATTTGGCGCTCGTCAATGCGTGCGCGGATTTCTCTTGCCTTGAGGGATAAATAACTTTCAGAAATTTTTAGAAATGTTGGATGGCGCACAGACCATGCGTGATGAGGCAGGCAATCTTGTATCCAGTTAAGCGGAACCGGCGTGTTGACGAGTGGTCATACAGATACGGCGGTCCGGGCCATACCAGAACACAGTCCTTTTCACGGAGTAGACCAATATGCATGCAGCGACTCACCACAATGCGGTACAAGGCGATCTCAACGCGGTGCACACTTCCAGCAACTCTGCACTGATCGAACGCGTTCCACCGCAACCGACCGAGCGCGCACCGATTTCGCTCGCGCCGATCGAGCGGGTGCGGTCGACGTCGGCCACCCAGCGCCGGATCGAGAACATGCAGAAGCTGATTGGCGAGCTGCAAACCCATGAGATGCTGGCCGACGAAATCGCCTGGTTCCTCAAATTCTCGCCGTCGGGCGCCCGCAAATATATCCGCGACCTGCGCGAAGCCGGCGTCATCGAACTGGCCCGCTACATCGAAGGCACCGCCACCTACCTGGGCAAGGCCGTGTACCGCATTTCGCCGGACCCGGATCGCGTCAAGGCCTTCCTGGGCGCCATCTGCCAGCCCAAGCGCGAAGGCGTCGCCCCGCGCAAGGAGCGTCCGGGCCTGCGCGAGCAGAGCATGGCCGGCACCGGCCGCCACTTCCACATCCTTGCCGACGACACCCATTACGCGATCCGCGTCAACCGCAGCCCGGTGACCCGCGATCCGCTCGTCGCCGCACTGTTCGGCCCGCCGCCGAGCCAGGTCGGCAAAGAGCGCGCCTGAGCGCCCGGAATCTGCCCCGCGGCCGCAGGAAGCGGCCACGGTCGACGCGCCACCCCGCCGACAGGCCGGGTGGCGCTGTTTTTTTCCAGATTTGCAATTGAAAAGGCGACAAGCGCGCTCATATGCCGGATGCGGCACCCTGACCGCTTACCCCATCAAGGAGAATCCATGCTGCCGAGTGCCGAAGCCCTGGAAGGAAAACCGGTTCCCCGTGTCACGTTCAAGGCGCGCCCGAACGATCAATGGCGCGATGTGACGACCGATGAGCTATTCAAAGGCAAGACCGTCGTCGTGTTCGCCCTGCCGGGCGCGTTCACGCCAACCTGTTCCTCGGCGCATCTGCCGCGCTACAACGAACTGGCGCCCGCATTCCGCGAGAACGGCGTCGACGACATCGTCTGCATGGCCGTCAACGATGCGTTCGTCCTGCAGTCCTGGCAGGCCGGCCAGGAAGCGGGCAATATCACGATGATCCCCGACGGTAACGGCGATTTCACGGAAGGCATGGGCCTGCTCGTCGACAAGCGCGACCTCGGCTTCGGCAAGCGGTCGTGGCGCTACTCGATGCTCGTCAAGGACGGCATCATCGCCAAGATGTTCATCGAGCCGGACAAGGAAGGCGATCCGTTCGAAGTGTCGGATGCCGACACCATGCTGCGCTACATTAATCCGGACGCGGCCCCGCGCGAGCCCGTCGTGATGTTCTCCAAGCCGGGTTGCCCGTTCTGCGCGCGCGCCAAGGCCGTGCTCAAGGCGAACGGCATCGTCTTCACGGATATCCCGCAGGATGCGAAGATCACGACCAGCGTGCTGCGTGCCGTCTCCGGCGGCACCACGTGGCCGCAGGTCTTCATCGGCGGCAAGCTGATCGGTGACGCCGAGGCGGTCGCGGCGCATTTCGCGCGCCAGGCGCCGGCCGAGGTCAATTAATATCGGCATCGGGAGATTGCGATGGAAGCCGCTTTCGTCTGCGCCGCGCTGGCGCTCGCCGCGCTGCTGGCCTGGCTCGTGCCGCGCTGGCGCCTGCGCCGCGTGCTCGGGCGGCCGCTGACCGCCTTTCAGCTCGGCGTCATCGAACGCAACGTCGCGCAATACCGGGGCATGTCCACCGAACTGCGCGCGCAGTTGCAAGGCCTCGTCAAGCAGTTCCTGCACCACAAGACGTTCGTCGGCTGCGCCGGCCTCGAGGTGACGGAAGAGATGCGCGTGACCATCGCCGCGCAGGCCTGCCTGCTGCTGCTCAATCGCCCGAGCCGCGTGTATCCCGGCCTTCATGCCGTGCTCGTCTATCCCGGTGCCTTCCTCGTGCCGCGCCGCGAGCAGGACGCGGCGGGCGTCGTCACGGAAACGCGCCAGGACCTGCTGGGCGAATCGTGGGGCGACGGCCGCGTCGTGCTGTCCTGGGAGCACGTGCGCCGCGCGGGCCTGCCGGCCGAAGGCACGCACAACGTCGTGCTGCACGAATTCGCGCACCAGCTCGACAGCGAATCGGGCAGCAACAACGGCGCGCCCTTCCTCGGCAGTCCGGAACGCTATCGCAGCTGGTCGGAAACGCTGTCGCGCGATTTCGCCCTGCTGCGGCGCGATGCGTACTGGGGCCAGCGCGACGTGCTCGATCCGTACGGCGCCACGAATCCGGCCGAGTTCTTTGCGGTGGCAACGGAAAGTTTCTTCGAGCAACCGCACGAGCTGGCAGCGCGCCATCCCGGCCTGTACGCGGAGTTCGAGGCGTATTACCGCGTGGACCCACGCGCCTGGTTTGCCGCGCCGGCGCCGGAACCCGAGCATTACGGCGAAGTCTATGGACAATGGCGCTAAGCCGCGCGCAAGCGTGCGCTCGCGTACAGAGAGCCAGCCCAGCGGGATGCATGATGCACTTACTTTCGACGCAGGAGGTCATCCATGTCCACGATCATTGCAGGGCACTTCCAGCTGCAGGATGACGTCGAGCGGGCGCGCCGCGCCCTTGTCGACGCCGGTTTTTCGAGCGAACGCATCAGTGGGTTCTACCTGAGCCAGCCGGGCCAGCACGACCTGACGCCGATCGGCGGCGACAACATCCACTCGCCGGGCGCGAAGGAGTCGCCGATGGGCGTGGCCGAGGGCGCCGGCGCAGGTGCGGCGATCGGCATCGTCGCGGGCGCCTTGACGACCCCCGTCACCGGGCCGCTGGGGCCCGTGGTTGGCGGCCTCGTCGGCGCGCACGTCGGTTCGCTGTTCAGCTTTTCCAAGATGAAAGAATCGGGCGAGAGTGAAGAGGGCGGCCGCGCGCCGGTGGAAAACCGTCCGGCCGGCATGCTCGTGGCCGTCGCATTCGACGATGGGGGCCTCGAACAGCGCGCCGTCGACCTGCTGCGCGACCTCGGCGCCCATCATATCGAACGGGCCAGGGGCAATATCGTCGACGGCGACTGGGCCGACTTCGACCCGGCCACCGTCCCCGACATCATCCACTGAGTATCCGCCGCCGCGTGCTGCGGCGGCGTTCTGTCCGATTACTCAGGTACATCGTTTTCCCTCCGCCATGTCCGGCCGCCCCAGCTTTATCCGTTTGCGCTTCGTCAAGGACGGCTTTGTCCGTCGCCCTAGACTCGGTGCTTCGTGCTGCGCACCCGGCGCGGCAGGTTTGATGACAGGACGATGAAACCATGCACGATAACAAAGTAGCCTTGGTGACTGGAGGAATGGGGGGACTCGGCACGGCAATCTGCCGGCGCCTGCAGGCGGAGGGGTTCCGCGTGGCGGCAACCTATTCGCCCGGCAATGCCACGCCTGACGCGTGGCTGGCCGCCCAGAGGGACGAAGGATACCGATTCACGGCGTATCGCGTCGACGTCACCGACTACGGCGACTGCGAATGGATGATGCAGAAACTGCTGGCCGAGATGGGCCGGGTGGACGTATTGGTGAACAATGCCGGCATCACGCGCGACAAGAGCCTGCGCAAGATGACGCTCGAGGATTGGCAGGCCGTCCTGCGTGCCGACCTCGACAGCGTGTTCAACATGAGCAAGCAGGCGGTCGAACCGATGATGGCGCAGCGTTGGGGGCGCATCATCAATATCTCGTCCGTCAACGGCCAGCAGGGCGCGTTTGGCCAGGCCAATTACTCGGCCGCAAAGGCCGGCATGCACGGCTTCACGAAGGCGCTCGCGCTGGAAATGGCGCGCCATGGTGTGACCGTGAACACGGTATCGCCCGGCTACTTGCGCACCAAGATGGTCGAGGCGGTGCCCAGCGAAGTGATGAACGGCAAGATCCTGCCGCAGATCCCCGTGGGCCGCCTGGGCGAGCCGGACGAGATCGCCGGTCTCGTCGCCTACCTGACCTCGGAAGACGCCGGCTTCATGACGGGCGCCAACCTGGCCATCAACGGCGGCCAACACATGTATTAAGCGGCACACGGTGTGCGGCACACGGTGTGCGGCACACGGCGTGCGGCATAGGGTGTGCGGCACACGCTGAGCGCCGAATGTTGTGCGACGGCGCTGCCGCGCCTGGCCGGTCCGGCTGGTTCGGGGGAGCCGGCGCCGGCCAGCGCGGGGCGCCAGGCAGTGCGGGGCGGGACGGCCTGTCCGACGGGCCTCCCGCTCTTTTTCATGGGGCGCCCGACCGTCCCATATGCGCGCTAGCGTCGTTCGGCGCGCGTCTGGCAATCGATGCACAGCCGGGCCTCCGGCCGTGCCAGCAGGCGCGACGCGCCGATCGGCTGGCCGCATTCCTCGCACAATCCATACGTGCCGTCTTCGAAACGCGCCAGGGCCTGGCGCAGCTGGCGCATCTCGGCCGAGTGGTGGTCGGCGGCTTCGCGCGACAGGTCGTTCAGCAGGCGTACGGTGGCACGGTCCAGCGGCGACGTCTCGACCTCGTCCACGGGCAGCTCGCTCGTGTCCTGTGGCGGTTGCTCGACGCGGGACAGCGCCTCGATGCGCCGTTCAAGCATGGTCTTGAGCAGCGCCAACTGCTCGGGCGTAAGGGGTTCCATGGTCACGCCATGGCCACGGGGAAGGCGTGACGGCAGGCGCCGGACTCGACGTGTGGATTGACGTTCATGGAGATCCCCTTCGTTCGTGTCATTGGATGCCGCGCGGCGGCAACCCAGTGTAGCGCGGAACGACGGGGATGCCTACCGCCGCACCTCAGGCCGGAGCGGCGGGCGCGGCGGGCGCGTTGTCGACGCCGATGACGTCGAGCTGGCCCTTGAGACCCTCGACGGCGGCGAGGATGGGCACGACCTGGCCCGTGCTGGCCGCCGCCGCCAGCCCCAGCAGGCGGGCCACGAGCGTGATGCCGTCGCCGATGCGCGTGATGCGGCGGATCTTGTCGGCGGCGTCCACGGTCAGCTGAATCAGGTGTTGCTGCGGCTGGCCCAGCGCCGACACGATGCAGGCCGCCGCCTCCGCGTACAGCCGGTTGGCGCGCTGGCGCAGCTCCATCTCCGCGTTCAGCAGGGCGCGCGCGGCCGCCTGCTCCGATTCCGGCACGTCCTCGCCCTGGTGGCGCCGGATGTCGCGCATCACGCGCTCGTGGATGCTGTCCGCGCACTCCGACAGCTTGTCGGCCAGTTCTTCCACCTGGTGTGCCGTCGACAATGCCTCGGCCGGGCCGGGCGGCGGCGCGGTCGGCGCGGCCTTGGCGCCGTCCTGCCGGGAATTCGTGTCGTTTGCCATGATCTCTCCTCGTGCGCTCAATCGGACAGGGCGTCGCGCAGGCTCGTGAGGTCGCGCGCGTACGCGGCCAGCATCCTGCGTATTTCGTCGCCGTGCAGGTTATTGATGTTTTCGCGCAGTTTTTGATGGCCCAGGGCGACCTTCGTCAAACCCTGCAAGGCCAGGTCATAGCGTTTGTCGACCAGCTTGTATTCCGTCGACTTGTTCAGGTAATGGACCTTGGCGAGGGTCACCAGCATGCGGTCGGATGTCTTGCTGGAAAAGGGGATTTCGACGTCGAAGATGCCGAGCACGGTCTTCTTTTCGTTGTCGTTGGTCTTGGCGTACAGCCGCGTCAGCGTGATCATCGCTTCCAGCAGGATCTGCACGTCGGCGTCGCCGTCGCGCACCATCGTTTCGACGCTGCGGTTCTGGTAGCCGGACGCGATCACCCGCGTCAGCAGCCGCGCCAGCCCCGTGTAGGCCGCGATCTGGCGCTGCTGCAGGCCCGATTCCGCATTGGCCTTGAGGCCGCTGCCGAGGTCGTCGATGCGGTCGGACAGGTCGTAGCGGGTGTCGCCTGCCAGCACGCTGAGCGTCTGCATGTACAGCACGACGGTCTTCTGGATGCTGACGAAGTCGTCGTAGACGGCACGCCGGCGCGCATCGTTTTCCTTGGCGATGCGGTCGGCGGCCGGCGACAGATACGGTTGTTCGCGCTCGTACGTGTCGCGGTAGCGGCGCGACAGCTCGCCGTAGCCGCCCAGGCGGGCCGAGGCGTCGGCGAATTGCCGCACCTCGACCAGGCTCACCTGGCCGGTACTGGCACACCCGCCCAGCAACAGGCTGGCGGCGAGGACAAAAAGGGAGAGGCAGCGGCGCAGGTCCATGGGTCCTTTCTGGGCGGCAAAAGGCCGGCCGGAAAAGCCCCCATTCTTTCAAACCTGGGCGCTTCGTTATTGCCAATGATCAATTCAAACGGACGGACGCCAGCCCAGGCCCGCCACGGTGTCGCCCTGCGGGATGTATTCGCAGCCGACCCAGCCGTCGTAGCCGAGCTCGTCCAAGGTGCGGAACAGGAACGGGAAATTGATCTCGCCGGTGCCCGGTTCGTGCCGGCCGGGCACGTCGGCCAGCTGGATGTGGCGGATCAGCGGCAGGCGTTCGCGCAGCGTGTTGGCGAGGTCGCCCTCCATGCGCTGCATGTGATAAATGTCGTATTGCAGGAACAGATTGGGCACGGCCGCCTCCGCGATGATGGCGGCAGCCTGCGCGCTGCGGGTCAGGAAATAACCGGGGATGTCGCGGTCGTTGATCGGTTCGATCAGCAGGGCGATGCCGTGCGGCGCCAGCGCGGCGGCGGCGAAGCGGAGGTTGTCGACGAAGGCCGCGTGCGCGCGTTCCCGCGCCACGTTCGGCGGCAGCTTGCCGGCCAGGCAATGCAGGCGCTTGACGCCCAGGTCGAGCGCGTATTCCAGCGCCAGTTCGACGGTGTCCTGGAACTCGCCGGCGCGGCGCGGATCGCAGGCCAGGCCCCGTTCGCCGGCCGCCCAGTCGCCGGCCGGAAAATTATGCAGCGCCAGTTCCAGCCGATGGCGCTGCAGGCGGCCGGCGATCTGTTCGGCGTCGAAGGCATACGGGAACAGGAACTCGACGCCGTCGAAGCCGGCCGCGCGCGCGGCGCCGAAACGTTCCAGGAAGCCGAGCTCGTTGAACATCAGGCTCAGGTTGGCGGCGAAGCGGGGCATGCGGGTTCCTTTGACGTGGGATAACCCACTATGTTACAGCGCCTATGCTAAACCGTCGTGGCGGGCGCGTCGCGCAGCGCACGCATCGGCGTGAACAGCCAGGCCAGCAGCGCCGCGCCCGCGAGGCACGCGCCGACGCCGCCGAACAGCGCCGGCAGCGCGACGCGGCCGGCGATCCACCCGGACAGCGCGGCGGCCAACGGCGCCAGGCCCATGAAGACGAACATGAACAGGCTCATCGTGCGGCCCAGCAGTTCGCGCGGCACGCGCTGCTGGATCCACGTGAACACCGCGACCTGCACGAAGCCGCCCAGTACGCCGATGACGACGTTGATCAGCATGCCCTGCCAGCTGGCGGTAATCAGGCCCAGCGGCACGAGCAGCAGGCCGACGATGCCGTCGATCAGCAACAAGGTCATGCCGAGATTGCCGGCGCGGCGGCGTCCGATGCTGCTTGCGGCCATGCCCAGCAGGGCGCCGGCGCCATGCGCACCCAGCAGCAGGCCGAGCGCGGACGCGCCGTGCAGGCGGCTGCTGGCCAGCAGCGGCAGTGCGACCTGCATCACGCCGCCGATCACGCAGGCGCACAGGCCCCAGTAGATGAAGCAGGTGCGCAGCAAGGTGTCGCGCCACACGGCCGCGAGGCCGTCCGCCACGGCGCGCAGCACCGGTTGCGGCGCCGGCGGCGTGAACGGCCGCGGTTCGACCTGCGCCAGGGTCCAGGCCGACACGGCGAAACTGAGGCAGTCGACGCCGAATGCCAGCGCGAGGCCGTGCATGTGGCGCGGGCCGCCGCTGCCGTCGCCGGCGAGCGCGAACAGCAGGCCCGCCAGCAGCGGCCCGGCCAGCATCGCCGCCTGGCGCAGCCCCATCATCATGCCGTTCGCCGCTTGCAGGTAGGGTGGCGCGACGGCATGCGGCAGCATCGAGGTGCCGGCCGGGATGCCGAACGCCGAGGCGAGCGAGAGGCCCAGCGCCAGCGCGAGCACGGCCGGCAGGTGCGCGTGGCCGCTGTAGACGAGGATGGCCAGCACGGCCAGCAGCGCGGTGTTGACGTGCTTGGTGAGCATCAGGACCCGCTTCGGCGCGTAACGGTCGACGAGCGCCCCGCCGAACAGGATCAATACGGCGCGCGGGAGGCCCATCAGCGCGACGGACATGCCGAGCGCGACGGGATCGCCCGTCAGCTTGAGCACGAGCCAGGGCAGGGCGATCAGGGTGAACTGGTCGCCGAGGACGGAGATGGCGCCGCCGCTCATCAGCCAGACGAAGTTGCGGTCGCGCAGCAGCGGCCGGGATGGGTTGTTCATGCGAGCTCCTTGTCGTCGCAGGGGCGTGCGCGGGCCTGGCCTGCACGCCATCGTGGTTGCGGTTGGGGTTGCGAGCCGCGGCGCCGGTTCAGGCGTGGCGGCTCAGGACATCAGCGGCCGATGCCGGCGATCTGCGCGAGCAGGTCCGACGTCGCCTGGAGTTGTGCGCGCGCCGGGCCGCCGAGCATGGCGCGGCTGATGTTGTCGACGACGGTCGTCGCGTTCGTCACCAGCTCGCCGCCCGTCGGCGTGATCAGCGCGTAGCCGACGCGGGCGTCACGTGGGTCGCTCTGGCGCGTGACGAGGCCGATCTTTTCCAGCGGCAGCAGGGAACGCGTGACGCCGGACGCCGTCAGGCCCAGCTTGTCGGCCAGATCGACGCGGCGCAGGCGTCCGCCCGGCGCGCGCTGCAGGTGCAGCAGCAGCTGGTAGTCGGCGAAGCTGATGCCGTGGTGGCCGCCCAGGGCGCTGTCGAGGCGGCGCACGAGCGTCGCCCAGGCGCGGGAGAGGCGCAGGCAGAATTCGGTGGTGAGGTTGTCGGGGGTGTCAGGGATGTCGGTCGGGGTGGCGGTCGAGGTCATTGGGGGCTCCGGGTGCTGGACTATTACTTGATTTACCAAGTATAGGTGCGCTTTCAACAGTTTGCAAGTACTTGAGTTCGCAAATATCCCGGCCGGCCACAAAAAAGCCGGGAACAGTGTCCCGGCCTTCGAAGTGCGGACGGACGCCGGCGTGCCGGCGCCCATGTGCGTCAGCGGTCGCCGCCGGAGCGGGGCGCCGCCGGACGCGGGCCGCGGCCACGGCCGCCGCCATTGCCGCCGCCACCACCGCCGCTGCGGTTGCCCGGCTGGCCGGCGCGCGCGCCGTTGTTGCCGCCGCCGTTGCCGGCATTGCGCTGGCCCGCGGCCGGCGCAGCCTGCGTGCGCGGCTTGGCACCGCCGGCAGCGCCTGCGCCGTTGCCGGCGCCGCGGTTGCCGCCCGGACGGCCGCGGCCCGGATGGCCCGGCGCGCCGCTGCGCAGCTGGATCGGCTGCGGCTTCGCGGTCGGGTCCGGCTCAAAGCCCGCGATCACCTGGCGCGGCAGGGTCTGCTTGATCAGCTTTTCGATGTCCTTGAGCATCTGGTGCTCGTCCACGCAGACGAGCGACACGGCCTCGCCCGTGGCGCCGGCGCGGCCCGTGCGGCCGATGCGGTGCACGTAGTCTTCCGGCACGTTCGGCAGGTCGTAGTTGACCACGTGCGGCAGCTGGTCGATGTCGATGCCGCGCGCCGCGATGTCGGTGGCGACGAGCGCCGTCAGGCTGCCGTCCTTGAACTCGGCCAGCGCCTTGGTGCGCGCCGACTGGCTCTTGTTGCCGTGGATCGCCATCGCGCCGATGCCGTCCTTGCCGAGCTGTTCGACGAGCTTGTTCGCGCCGTGCTTGGTGCGGGTGAACACGAGCACCTGTTTCCAGCCGTGCGTCTTGATCAGGTGCGCCAGCATCGGGTGCTTCTTGTCGCGGTCGACCGGGTGGATCTTCTGGGCGATGACTTCGACGGTCGAGTTGCGCGGCGCCACTTCGATCATGGCCGGGTTGTCCAGCAGGCGGTCGGCCAGGCCCTTGATCTCGTCCGAGAACGTGGCCGAGAACAGCAGGTTCTGGCGCTTCGGCGGCAGCACGGCCAGCACTTTGCGGATGTCGTGGATGAAGCCCATGTCCAGCATGCGGTCGGCTTCGTCCAGGATCAGGATCTCGATCTTGTCGAGCTTGATCGTGCCCTGGCCCACGTGGTCGAGCAGGCGGCCCGGCGTGGCAACGAGGATGTCGACGCCATTGGCCAGCATCTTGATCTGCGGGTGGATGCCGACGCCGCCGAAGATCACGGCCGAGTTCAGGTTGGTGTGCTTGGCGTAGGTGCGGACGTTTTCCTCGACCTGGGCCGCGAGTTCGCGGGTCGGGGCCAGCACGAGGGCGCGGATCGGGCGCTTGGAAGATTTGTTCGTCAGTTGCGTGCCGGCCTTGTCGGTCGACAGGCGGTGCAGCACGGGCAGCGTGAAGCCGGCCGTCTTGCCGGTGCCGGTCTGGGCGCCGGCCAGCAGGTCGCCGCCGCCCAGCACGGCGGGAATCGCCTTGGCCTGGATCGGGGTCGGGGCGGTATAGCCAGCTTCAGTGACGGCGCGCACGATGGCGTCGGACAGACCGAGAGAATTGAATGACATAGTTATCTGGTAGGGATCGGCCCGTCGTTTCCACGCCTTTTTGCAGCGGAAACGCCAGTCCAGCCGATCGGATTACACAACAGGGCGGCCGGTACTGGTGCCGGCACGCCAAGACGTGAACGCAGACGCAACGTCAACGATCACGCGACATTATAGTTAAAAAATGTTTCGCTATGGAAATTTTAGCGCGGCCTGTGCCGATTTGGGACAGGGCCGGTGGAAGCGGGAGCGCGACACCTCGTGGGTGCCGGAGGCATGGTTGCAGGCGCCGACGATGCCCGCCTGCCGCGGGAAGGCCGCGCGGCCAGCAAGGCCCGCGGCATTCCCCGGACTTACACGAGACGTATTTTACGCGAAACGGCGGGTGGCCGCTCAGGCGAACGGTTTCAGCAGCGCGACCATGCCGGCGAAGACCTTCGGGCCGGCGGCGATGACGTCGCCCTTGTTCAGGTATTCGGATTCGCCGCTGAATTCGCCGACGATGCCGCCCGCCTCGGTCACGAGCAGCGAGCCGGCGGCGATGTCCCAGATCTTGAGGTGCTTTTCGAAGTAGCCGTCGACGCGGCCGGCGGCCACGTTGGCCAGTTCCAGCGCGGCCGAGCCGCTCGAGCGCAGGCCGTGGCAGCGCGGGGCGACCACTTCGTACATACGCAGGTATTCGGCGAGGTCGCGCGGCTCCGCGCCGTGGCCGGAGCCGATCAGCGCCTTGTTGATGCGGTCCGGATTGCGCACGCGGATGCGCTTGTCGTTCAGGTAGGCGCCGGCGCCCTTGGTGGCGGTGAACAGGTCGTTGCGGACCGGGTCGTAGATGACGGCCTGCGTGATCACGCCGCGCTGTTGCAGCGCGATGGAGATGCAGTAGTTGGGATAGCCGTGCAGGAAGTTGGTGGTGCCGTCGATCGGATCGATGATCCAGACGTATTCGCTCTCGTCGTTCAGGTTCGCGGTGGCGCCCGATTCCTCGCCGAGGATGGCGTGGTCGGGGTAGGCTTTCAGCAGCGTTTCGACGATCGCCTGTTCCGAAGCCTGGTCGACGTCGGTGACGAAGTTGTTGTGGCTCTTTTCGCTGACGGTGATGCGGTCGAGGTCGAAGGATGCGCGGTTGATGACGGTCGCGGCGCGGCGGGCGGCCTTGATGGCCGTATTGAGCATGGGGTGCATAAGCTATCCGTAAAAAATGCTGACGCCCACCGCGCGCGGGCGCCGTGAACGATCTGAACGAGAAATAATTAAAGAGCAAAGCGGTGCCGAAGCCGTTAAAATCGCGAACTTCTTGTTCGCATTTCAACGCTCGTCACCGCGCGATGGCGTTATTTTAAATGAACCCGACCGAAACTGTCTCTTCTCTTTTCAAACGTCTGCGCTTCGTGCTGGTGGAGACGAGTCGCGCCGGCAACGTCGGCTCGGTGGCGCGCGCCATGAAAACGATGGGCTTTTCCGACCTCGTGCTCGTGTCGCCGCGCTGCACCGACCCGCTGCACGATCCGGAAAGCGTCGCCTTCGCCAGCGGCGCGATCGACGTGCTGGAAGGCGCGCGCATCGTGGACAGCATCGCCGACGCCCTCGACGGCTGCAATTTCGCGGCCGCCGTGTCGGCCCGGCTGCGCGAGTTCTCGCCACCCGTGTGGAGCCCGCGCGCATTTTCCGCGCACGCGGCCGGCACGGCGGACCTGCGTCCGGTCCTGATCCTCGGCAACGAGCGCTTCGGCCTGCCGAACCAGATCGTCGAGCAGTGCAATGTGCTGATCAACATCCCGGCCAATCCGGACTATTCGTCGCTGAACCTGTCGCAGGCCGCGCAGGTGCTGGCCTACGAATGCCGGCTGGCCGCCCAGGGCGAAAACCGCACGCAGGAAGGCGTCGGCTTCCAGGGCGAGGCCGCGAGCGTGGCGCAGGTCGAGGGCATGTATGCGCACCTCGAAGAAGCGCTGGTGGCGATCGGCTTCCTGAACGCCACCAATCCGAAAAAGCTGATGCCGCGCCTGAAACGCCTGTTCGCGCGCGCCCAGCTGGAGACGGAAGAAGTCAACATCCTGCGCGGCATCGCCCGCCAGATGCTGAAAGCCGCACCGGCCAACGACGCCGAAGCCGGCCACGATTAATCCGCGAGTCGACAATTCGGGGTCGACAATTCGGGGTCGACAATTCGGGGGCGACAATTCGGGGTCAGAGCCCGGTTTTGGGCAATTGTGCGGCGGCTTTGGTCGGCGAGCCTTAGACGCCGCGCTCTAGTTTCATCCCGTCGCGGGGCGGGTCGTTTCGCTTACACTTTTACAAATACTGATAAAGGGTAGGCATGGAGACAACCCGTAGGACCTTCCTGAAGGCCGGCCTGCTGTCGGCCGCATTGCTGGCCGCGGGCGGCGGCTGGTATCGCGTCACCCATCCGGCGCCGCCGCGCGGGTTCGTGCTCGACGGCGAGGCGCGCGCGGCGCTCGACGCGATCGTCCCCGCGATCCTGGCCGGCGCCTTGCCGGATGCGCCTGCCGACAAGGCCCGCGCCATCGCCGCGACGACGGAACGCGTGCACCAGACCATCCTCGGCCTGCCGCTCGCCGCCCAGCAGGAAGTGCAGGATTTGTTCGGCCTGCTCGCGCTGGCGCCGGCACGGCGCCTGCTGACGGGCATCCCGCACGGCTGGGCCGAGGCGCGGGCGGTCGACGTCGCCGCCTTCCTGCAGGACTGGCGCGTGCATCGCCTCGCCCTGCTGCGCACGGCGTATGCGGCCCTGCACGACCTCGTGCTCGGCGGCTGGTACAGCGATCCCGCGCACTGGGATGCCATCGGCTATCCGGGACCGCTGAAGGAGCTGGCATGAGCGCCGAATCCGTGATTCCGGATCCGATCCACGCCGGCCTCGCGCGCGGCTGGAAGGTGATCGACGGCGCACGCGAAGAGCGCGACCGCGACCTGTCCGCCGACGTGGTCATCGTTGGCAGCGGTGCCGGCGGCGGCGTGACGGCGGAGATCCTCGCGCTGTCGGGCCTTTCCGTCATCGTCGTGGAAGAGGGCGCGCTCAAGTCGTCGCGCGACTTCAGGATGCGCGAGGCCGACGCCTACCCGACCCTGTACCAGGAATCGGCCGCGCGCAAGACGCGCGACAAGGGCGTCAACATCCTGCAGGGCCGTACCGTCGGCGGCTCGACGACGGTGAACTGGACGTCGAGCTTCCGCACGCCGCCGTCGACGCTCGCGTTCTGGCAACGGCATGTCGGCCTCGCGACGTACAGCGAGGCCGCGCTGGCGCCGTGGTTCGCGCTGATGGAGGCGCGGCTGCACGTGGCCGACTGGCCCGGCGCGCCGAACGAGAACAACGAGGTGCTGCGGCGCGGCGCCGCGAAACTCGGCATCGCGACGGGCCTCATCCGCCGCAACGTCAACGGCTGCTGGAACCTGGGCTACTGCGGCATGGGCTGTCCGACGAATGCGAAGCAGTCGATGCTCGTGACGACGATCCCGTCCGCGCTGGACCACGGCGCCACGCTCGTCACCCGCGCCCGCGCCCAGCGGCTCGTCGTCAAGGGCGACAAGGTCGACGGCCTCGAATGCACGCTGCTGGACGCGGCAGGACTGCACGCCACGGGACGGACGTTGCGCGTGCGTGCCCGCCATTACGTGCTGGCCGGCGGCGCCATCAACACGCCGGCGCTGCTGCTGCGCTCGAACGCGCCGGACCCCAGCGGACAGCTGGGCAAGCGCACGTTCCTGCATCCGACGCTCGTCTCGGCCGCGCTGTTCCCGCAGCGCGTGGACGGCTATGCCGGCGCGCCGCAGACTGTCTATTCGGACCACTTCATGCACACGCAGGCCATCGACGGCCCGCTCGGCTTCAAGCTGGAGGCGCCGCCGCTGCATCCGGTGCTGCTGGCCACGACGATGCAGGGCTTCGGCCGCGAGCACGCCGACATGATGCGCCAGTTCCCGCACCTGCAGGGCATGCTGGCGCTGCTGCGCGACGGCTTCCATCCCGAGTCGCAGGGCGGCAGCGTCGGCCTGCACGGCGACGGCGCCGCGGTGCTCGATTACCCGCTGAACGATCCAATCTGGGACGGCGCCCGGCGCGCGCTGCTGACGATGGCCGAGATCCAGTTCGCGGCCGGCGCCAGCGGCGTGCAGGTGGCGCACGAACGGGCGCCGCGCTACGCCAGCTGGAACGACGCGAAGGCCGGCATCGCCGCGCTGCCGTTCGAACGGCACCTGACGCGCGTCGTGTCGGCCCACGTGATGGGCGGCTGCGCGATGGCGGGCGCGGACCACGCCGGCGTGACGGGACCGGACGGCCGCTACCGGGGCCTCGCGAACGTCTCCGTGCACGACGGCTCGCTGTTCCCGACCTCGATCGGCGCCAATCCGCAACTGTCGATCTACGGCATCACGGCGCGCCTGGCCAGCGACCTCGCGCAAGCGCTGACGGGACGCCCGGCCGCGCGCCCGCAGGCGCAGGCGTGACGCGATGAAGCCATGAAGCCGGCCAGCGCACGCACGCTGCTGCGGCTCGTGCTGCTCGTGCAGGCGGCCGCCGCGCTGCTCATCGCGTGGGTGCTGCTGCGCCGCGGCGTGCCGGCGTGGGGCGCGCTGGCGGCCGGCGTCGGGGCCGTGGCGCTGGTGCGCCTAGTCATCAACATGAACAACTTCGTCATGGCGGGGTGGGCGGCGAGCGCCACGCCGCCCGAGCACCGGCTCGGGCCCGGGGCGCGCCTGCGCCTGCTGGCCGAGGAATTTTGCGCCAGCATGCTGGTGACGTCCTGGCACGTGCCGCGCGGCCGTGCGCGCATGACGATCCACCCGCACGGCGCCTACCCGCCCGTGCTGCTCGTGCACGGCTACGGCTGCAACAGCGGCTACTGGGCGCACCTGGCGCCGCTGCTGGACCGCGAGGGCATCAGCCACGCGGGCATCGACCTCGAACCGGTCGCGGGCAGCATCGACGATTACGCGCCGCTGATCGAGGCGCGCGTGCGCGAACTGTGCACCGCGACCGGCGCCGCGCGCGTCGCCATCGTCGCGCACAGCATGGGCGGGCTGGCCGCGCGCGCGTGGATGCGACGGTATGAAACCGGCGGCAGCGCGCGCGTGGCGGCACTGATCACGCTCGGCACACCGCACCACGGCACGGCGCTGGCGCGCTTCGGTCTTGGTGCGAACGCCGCCCAGATGCGCCGCGACAGCCCGTGGCTGCGCGCGCTGGCCGCCGGCGAGACCGGGGACGTGCGCGCGCGCATCGTGTCGCTGTACACGCACCACGACAACATCGTCGCCCCGCAGGATTCGAGCGTGCTGGCGGGCGCGCGCAACGTGGCGTTCGGCGGCGTCGGCCACGTGGCGCTGGGCAGCAACCCGCGCGTGCTGGCCGAGGTGTTGCGCATACTGCGCGAACTGCGTCCCGCGGAGGCGTGAAGGACGGCGGCTGTGGCCGCGCCGTCCGGTCGATGATATCCTTGCGGGTGAGTCCACCCACATTTGTTTCCATGCAACAAAAAGCCCCGCGCCGAACCCGCGAACGCATCCTCGAGCTGTCGCTGCGGCTGTTCAATGAATTCGGCGAACCGAACATCACGACGACCGTGATCGCCGACGAGATGAACATCTCGCCGGGGAACCTGTATTACCACTTCCGCAACAAGGACGACATCGTGAATTCGATCTTCGTCCAGTTCGAGGCGGAGATCGAGCGCATGCTGACCGTACCGGCCGGCCGCCGCTCGAACATGGAAGACGTGTGGCTGTACCTGCACCTCATGTTCGAGCTGATCTGGAAATACCGGTTCTTCTATCGCGACCTGAACGACCTCCTGTCGCGCAACCGCAAGCTCGAACTGCACTTCAAGGCGATCCTCGCCCACAAGATCAAGGTCGCGCGCCAGTTGTGCGAAGACTTGCGCAGCGAAGGCTCGCTCGAGGCGGGCGACGCCCAGATCGGCGCGATGGCAACGAACATGGTCGTCGTCGCCACGTACTGGCTGTCGTACGAATACGTGCGCAATCCGCGCAAGTACAGCGAGCAGCAGGCCATCGCCGACGCGCTGGCGCGCGGCTGCTACCAGGTGCTGTCGATGCTCGGCCCCTACCTGCGCGGCGACACGCTCGCGCTGTTCCAGCGCCTGTCCGACGATTTTCTCGCCAAGCTGCCGCCGGAACCCTGAGGACTCCATGAAATCCATTGCCGTCTACTGCGGCGCCTCGCTGGGCGCCGATCCCGTGTATGCCGACGCCGCGCGCGGCCTGGCCCGCGCCCTCGTCGAGCACAACATCGGCCTCGTCTACGGCGGCGGGAAGGTCGGCCTGATGGGCGTGATCGCGGACGAAGTGCTGCGCCTCGGCGGCGACGCGACCGGCGTGATCCCGAAGCACCTCGTCGAGCGCGAGGTCGGCCACGCCGGCCTCACGCGCCTGTTCGTCGTGAAGGACATGCACGAACGGAAAGCGATGATGTCCGACCTGGCCGAAGGCTTCATCGCCATGCCCGGCGGGATGGGCACGCTGGAAGAACTGTTCGAGATGGTCACCTGGGCCCAGCTGGGGATCCACGCCAAGCCGATCGGCCTGCTCAACGTGAACGGCTTCTACGACGGCCTGGCGTCCTTCGTCGGCCACCTCGTCGAGACGGGCTTCGTGCGTCCCGCGCACGCCGAACTCATGACGCTCGACGCCGATCCCGATGCGCTGATCAGGCGCCTGCGGCTGGCCGCGCCCGGCGCCCGGTAGCCGAAGCCCTTATCCCGCCACGGCTTCGGCATTCCCCAGGCGCCGTTGCTGGGCCTGCGCCTGCAGCATCTCCGTGATGCGCTCGGCCGCCACCGGTGGGCTGAACAGATAGCCCTGCATCTCGTCGCAATCGTTCGCGAGCAGGAAGTCGCGCTGCTCGACCGTCTCCACGCCCTCGGCGATCACGCGCAAGTGCAGGCGGTGGCCCAGCGAGATCACGGCCAGCGCGATGGCCTGGTCGTCGGAGCTGGAGGCCAGGTCGCGCACGAACGACTTGTCGATCTTGAGCGTCGAGATCGGGAACGATTTCAATGCGGACAGGCTCGAATAGCCGGTGCCGAAATCGTCGATCGACAGCGTCACGCCCATTTCCTTCAGTTCGCGCATGCGCTCCACGGCCTGGTTCAGGTCGCGCATCAGCAGGCTTTCCGTCACTTCCAGGTCGAGCGAGGAGGGCGGCAGGCCGCTGTCGCGCAGCGCGCCGGCGACGCGCTCGACGAGGCGCTTTTCCTCGAACTGGCGGGCCGACACGTTCACCGAGACCGTGAGCGCGTCGAGCCCGGCCGCGCGCCACAACTGGGCCTGGCGGCAGGCCGTGCGCACGACCCATTCGCCCAGGCCGACGATCAGCCCCGATTCCTCCGCGAGCCCGATGAAGCGCATCGGCGGCACCGTGCCGTGCTCCGGATGGCGCCAGCGGATCAGCGCCTCCACGCCGAACACGCGGCCCGTGCGCAGGTCCACCTTCGGCTGGTACAGCAGGTAAAAACGTCCGGCCGGGGACTCGACCGCCGGCGCGTCGGCGCCCGGCTTGTCCGGCGCGTCATCCGCCAGCGTGGCGTCCAGCGCCCCGCGCAGGCCTTCCAGCAGCACGAGCTTTTCCTCGACGCTGGCGTTCATCTCGCGCGTGTAGAACTGGAAGTTGTTGCTGCCCAGGTCCTTGGCGCGGTACATCGCGGCGTCGGCGTTCATCATGAGGGTCTTCGGGTCGTCGCCGTCGCGCGGGTAGACGACGACGCCCATGCTGCAACTGACGCGCACGGACTGGTCGCCGATCTGCACCGGCTCCGTCACGGCCTGGCGGATCTTTTCCAGCACGGGCGTCAACGCCAGCGGGCTCTCGCCGGCGTCCGGCAGCAGGATCACGAATTCGTCGCCGCCCAGGCGGCCGAGGGTGTCCGTGCGGCGCAGGCAGGCCTGCATGCGGCAGCCGACGACCTTCAGCAATTCGTCGCCGGCATTGTGGCCCAGGCCATCGTTGACGAGCTTGAAGCCGTCCAGGTCGACGAAGGCGAGGGCCAGGTGGCCGCCGTTGCGCTGGGCGTTGCGCACGGCCTGGTCGAGGCGGTCGCGGATCAGGCTGCGGTTCGGGAGCCCCGTCAGCTCGTCGTGGTGGGCCATGTGGCGGATGCGGTCCTCGGCCAGCTTGCGCTCCGTGATGTCGCGCACCATTGCGACGGCGCCGCCTTCGACGGGCACGATCTGGCGCTGCAGCCAGCGGCCGGCGGCCGGGCCGGCGCTGGCCTGCCATTCGGCCTCGATGACGCGCTGTTCGGCGACCACCTGGACGAGATGGTCGTACATGCCGTTGGTGCGGTAGTAGGGCAGCACGTCGCCCAGCAGCTGGCCGCGCAGGGCCTCGTTGGCGATGCCCGTGAACAGTTCGGCGCGGCTGTTGGAGCCCTCGACCAGGAAATCGACGATGCCGCCGTCCATGCCGGTCACGCTGCGCAGCACGAAGAAGGCGTCCGGACTGGCCTCCGACGCCGCCGCATAGGTTTGCTGGGCCTGGCGCTCGCGCCGGCGCGCCTTGGCCACCTGCCACGACCAGGCGCTGATCATCGCCACGACGGCCACCAGCAGCGAGCTCGCGGCCGTCGCGCCCACCAGGTAGGTGCCGTAGTGCTGCTCGTACTGCGCCATCTGTTCGCGCGCGGCCAGGCCGACGACGACCGTGAGCGGGAACCCGGCCAGGCGGCGCGCGCCGGCGTAGCGCTCCACGCCGTCGGGCGGCGTCGGTTGCGGCGCCACGGCTTCCTCCCCGATGCCGTCGAGCGCGATCGGCTGGCCCCACGAGACGTCGTCGCCGATGCGCACGGCGCGCGCCACGCCGTCGCTGCCCACGAGCGCCAGCAGGCCGAGTTCCCCGGCACGCGAGCGCTCGTACGAGCTGGTGAAATAGGCAGGATCGACTTCGACGATGGCCACGCCGGCGAAGCTGCCCTCGGCGTCGTCGATGCGGCGCGTGAAATGCAGGTGCGGTTCGCGGCGGACCGGATCGCCGGCGGTCTGGCTGACGAAGACCGCGCTGGCATCGTCGTTCGCGTGGATGGTGAAATAGGGGGCGCGCGACACGTCCTGCGCCGGCATCGGTGGATTGCTGTCGACGATGCGGCCGTCGCGGTCCGCGATGCTGACCTCGAACACGAGGCCGGGCGGCAGCAGGCCCTGGGCGCGCAGCGCCGGCAGGGCGCCGCGCGGGCCGTTCAGTTCGACCGCATACTTGACGACCTTCAGCGTCTGGTCGATCGCATTCAGGTTGCGCGCGACCTGCGCCTCGTACGTGTCGAGCTGCTCGCGCGCGGAATCGTGCGCGGCGGCGACGGCCGCGAGACGTTCGGTCTCGATGAAATGGAACGTCGCGGCCCAGATGGCCACCAGCGGCAGCAGCGCGAACAGCGGCAGCGCGATATGCGTCTCGAGGGCGCGCGCGAGCCAGCGGGGACGCCGGCGCCGGCCAGGGGAAGCGGACGAGGGCTTCATCATTGCACCACGAGGACGGCGTGCACGCTGCCGTCGAGCGCGCCCCGTTCGATATAGCCGATGGCGCCCGGATCGTCCGCGACCTTGCGCCGCACGGCCGCGCTGTCCGGCAGTTCGGCGGGCGGCTGGCCGCGGCCCGTGAACACCATCTTCGACCAGTGCGCCTTCAGCAGGGCCGGCGTCTTGCTCGTCACGCGCGCATAGAATTCGTCGCGGATCGGCGCGCCGAGGCGCAGGTCGTACGGCACGGCCTCGGCGCCGTCGGGGAAGCGCACCGACTGGCCGAGGAAGATCGCGGCCACCTGGTCGGCGCGCAGCGTGGCGACGGGATTGCGCGCGGAGACGATCACGACGAGGTCGGCCGCGCCGGCGCGAGCATCGGCAAGGCAGGCGAGCAGCAGGGCCGATCCCAGGAAGCGGGAATACTTGTGCGTCGCCATGCTAGTACACGAAGTCCAGGGCGACGCTGGCCACGTGGGTGGTGCGCCCGGAACGGAAGCGCGGCGTCGGGTTGATGAAGGTGCCGACGGAGTCGTCGTGCGGCGTGACGCGGTCGAGCTGCACCTTGAGCGCCATGTTCGTATGCAGGTCCCAGCGCAGGCCGGCCGCCACGGACGTCTGCTGCGGGATCCGGATCAGCAGGGCATTCAGCCCGGCGTTCAGCATGGCCGCCGTCGGCGCCAGCGCCGGGGGCAGGGCGGCCGCCGGCAGGCCCGCGTCCAGCGTCGGCCCGACGGCCCGCACGCGCGCCCACGTCGCGTACGGCGTCAGCGACTTCCAGCGCCAGCCGGCGCTGACATAGGCGTTGCGCGTCGCGCCGAGGAAGGAATGGCTGACCGTGCGGCCCGCCTCGGCCATCACGAACCAGCTGCCCGGGTCGTAGTTCACGCCGATATTGGCGAGCATCATGCGCTTGTGGTCCATCGCATAACGCCGGGTCAGGGCCTGGCCGGCCGGGCCGAACGCATTGAAGGCGTCGAACAGGTCGACGGCGATGTCGCTCGAGATCTCGGCGCTGACCATGTTGGCGCGCACGCTCAACGCGCCCCAGTCGCTCGTGTTCGAGATGCCGACGCCGCCGCGCCCGTACACGTGCAGGGGTGCGATCAGCGCCACGGCGCTGTGGCCGTAGAAGACCTGCGACGCGTTGCGCACGGGGCCGAGGTCCCAGCGCAGGGTGGCGTCGACGCCGTCGCTGCTGGTGACGGGCAGGACGTTGTAGCCTTCGACCGGCGGCCGCACCCACGGATACGCGTAGCCGACCTTGCGGTAGTCCGCCGTCAGGAACACGGGCAGTGCGATGCGGCCGGCGCGCAGGGCCAGTTCGGGCGTCACCTGGTACTTGATGTTGGCCCATTCGATGCGCGGCCGGTAGGTGTTGTCCAGCCCCTGTTCGCTCACGACCTGCAGTACGGCCGACCAGTGCCGCGCGAGCGTGGCGTCGAGCTGGATGCCGAGGCGGGTGTCGACGTCGGTGCTCCAGCGGCGCGTGAGACCGGTGCCGCTGGCCTTGAAGACGGACGACGTGTAGTCCGCATCGTGTTCGCTGGCATGCGCGACGCCCAGCGTGCCGAAGCCGGAGATGCGCCAGTCCGGGGTGCGCACCGGCTCGTCCTGCGCGCGGGCGGTGCCAAGGCAGGCGAGGCCGAACAGGGGAGGTAACAGGAACTGAACGAGGCGTTGTTGCTGCATTTGAGTCGACGGATGGGCCGGCTGGGAGCGCCAGGGTGCGGAACTCGACTGTAATCCTTGCTCAAAGGAAAGTCGACAGCTTTTGCCCGTCGGCCGCCCTTGTTCAAAATCTTGTTGCGCTACGGCAACGAGGGATTGCGTCAGATCCGGCCATTGGCTGCCGCGCCGCCGCGCTTTATAACTGCCGTGGCGCGCTCAGCTTGTGCGGCCCCTGTTCCAGCGTCATGCCGACCGTGCCGTCGGCCTGCTTGTCGAAGTGGAGCCGGATGTCGTGTTCCGCGTCCACGAACGTGTCCTGCGCCAGCGCCGTCAGCTTCATCGCCGGCTGTCCCACCGGCGTGGCGCGCAAGGTGCCGCCTTCGCGCGTGACCTCGATGACGAGTCCGGGCGCGAGCGGGTAACGGCCCAGGTACTGGTCCAGGACGGCGGGCGCCACCTGCACGGCCCGCAGTTCGGGCACCGTCGTGCTGCTGCGGTGGTGCGTCGTGCGGTTCAGTTCATCGTCGATCGTCAGGTCCGTGACGACACCTTTTGTGTCGCGCTGGAACTGTACAGTGATTAAGCTGTCACCGATCAGGAAGCCGTCCTTCCGGTACCCGCGCAGCGGCGCGCGCGGCATGCCCGTGCCCTGGATCGTCAGCCCGCCGTTCTCGTGGCGGACCGTGTGGGCCCGCTTGTCGTCGATCGGGTAGACGCCCACATAGCCGTCCAGTGTCGCCGCATCGGGCGCCGTCGCGGACGGCACCGGCAGCGGCTTGCCGGCCACGTCCATTGCGATCCCGTGGGTCAGCTTGGCAAGCGGCACGTGGATGCCGTCGGCGTCGCGGTTGGCCAGCATGGCGACATAGACATGCTCCTTCGGCAGCCAGACGGCGTCGGACGTGAAACCCGGGATATTCCCGCCGTGGAAGACTTCGTCGACGCCGTGCAGCCGGCCCACGAACCATCCGTAGCCGTACGGATTGGGCGTGCCGTCGTTGAGCGTGTGGGCGCTCCAGGCCCGGCGCAGCGTGTCCGGCCGCAGCAGCTTGCCATCGGCGAGTGCCGCCTGCCAGCGCGCGAGGTCGTCCACGGTCGACACGAGCGCGCCGGCCGCGTACGGCCACGTCATGCTGATCGGGCCTGCCGGTTGCGCCCGGCCGTCGTAGCCGGTGACGGGCTGGAAGCGCGCGTCCTCGTAGCCGGTGTGCGTCATGCCGAGGGGCTTGAAGATGCGTTCCTCGAGAAAGCGGGCATACGGGAGGCCCGACGCCTTCTCGATGATCGCGCCCAGCAGGAAATAGCCGGAATTGTCGTAGCTGAACCGGCTGCCGGGGACGAATTCCAGCGCGTCGTCCTTGAAGAAGGCGATGCCTTGCGCGACGGTGACGTCGGTGCGCATCACGTCGCGGAACCCGCGCTTGCCCGTGTAGCTGGGGATGCCGGACGTGTGCGTCAGCAGATGTTCGATCGTGATCTTCGCGCCGTGCGTGGGATAGTCGGGCAGGAAGCGCGTGATGTCGTCCGACAGGGCCAGCTTGCCTTCATCCGCCAGCATCAGGATGGCGACGGCCGTGAACTGCTTCGTCATCGAGCCGATCCGCGCAGGGGCATCCGCCCGCAGCGCCGTGCCGGACGCCACGTCCGCGCGGCCATAGCCCTTGCGGAACACGGTCTTGCCGTCCTTCGTGACGATCACGGCGACCCCGGGGCCGGTGGCCGGGAAATACGGAGCGATCAGCGCGTCGATCCGCGCCGCGAGCGCCTGCTCTTCCGCTTGCGCGGCAGGTACCGCGAGCGTGGGGGACAACGGTGCCAGGACGAGCGACACCACGGTAACGACATTCACTGCATATCGGCGCATGGATTCTCCTTGTGTGCGCCAGGATTATATGATGTCCGATAGGCAATATTTCGTTGCTGTCCGATGAAATAAATGACAACGCCGATACCGGGAGCGATATCCCGCCGTGGCGGGCCGGGTCACTCCCACAAGCGCGCGCCGCCCAGGTCCAGCTGGGTGAGGTAGAGCCGCAGGTCGAACTCGTACTGGTGGTAATCCGGCTCCATCCAGCAGCACAGTTTGTAGAACGCCTTGTCGTGGTCCTTTTCCTTGAGGTGCGCGAGTTCGTGCACGGCGATCATGCGCAGGAACGCGGGCGGCGCGTCGCGGAACACGGTGCCGATGCGGATCTCGTGCTTGGCCTTGAGGCGCCCGCCCTGCACGCGCGAGATTGCCGTGTGCAGGCCCAGTGCCTGCTGGACGATGCCGATCTTGCTGTCGTAGGCGACCTTCGCGACGGGCGCCGCGTTGCGCAGGTATTCATCTTTCAAATCCTGCACGTAGCCGTACAAGGCCTTGTCCGTGCGGACGTCGTGCGCGTCGGGGTAGCGCTGGCGCAGGTGATCGGCCAGGCGGTCGTCGGCGATCAGGCGCTCGACCTGGGACAGCACGTGCGCGGGATAGGCGCTCAGGTATTTCAGGCGGGAGGGAGAAGACATAAGGGCGGCACTGTAGCACGTCCATGTCTCGACGTCAGCGGATGACGGTGATGCAACGGGCGACCACGCCCGGCACGGCGGCGCGGTCGGCGCTTGCGCGCTTCGTGAAGGGGACCGGCCCTGGGCGCAGACCGATCCCGAACGTCATTGCTCCTTGCCGCCCTGGCGGTTGCCCGCTTTCGCGGCGGCCGCGGCGCGGTTGGCCGACTGCCGGCTTTCCCCGCCCTTGCGTCCGATATCGGCCATGTGGGCGCGGTTGCGGCTGACCACTTCCCCGCCTTTCTGGCCCGCGCGGCGCGCTTCCTCCGAATCGAATTCGTGCGCCGTGCCCTTCTGGTGGGCGGCCTGGCCACCCTTGCTGGCGATTTGCCGCTGCTGGTTCTGGTCCATCGCAGCGAAACCGCGCTTGGCCGGCTGGCTTTTCTGCTCGCTGCCGCCGGAGTCGGCAGCGCCCTTGTTGCCGCCATCCTTGCTTGTCGCCATATCGATCTCCTTGTGCCTGAACAATCAAAGCGAGCGTCAATGGATGCGCTCGTGAGTTTAGAGAGGCGGGAAATGAAATGGTTCCGGCGGCGTGCGGCTGGTTTCAGTGGATGTCGTCGGCGATCTTGAGCACCAGTTTTCCGAAGTTCTTCCCTTCGAACAGCATCGTCAACGCGTCGGGGAACCGGTCGAGCCCTTCGACCACGTGTTCGCGGCTCTTGATCGCGCCGTCGCGCAGCCAGGCGCCGAGGCGCTGCACGCCTTCCGGATAGCGCGGCGCATAGTCGAAGACCACCATGCCTTCCATGCGGGCCCGGTTCACGAGCAGCGCCAGGTAGTTGGCCGGCCCGCGCACGGGCGTCGTGTTGTTGTACTGCGAGATGGCGCCGCAGATCACGATGCGGGCCTTGAGGTTGATGCGCGCCAGCACGGCGTCGAGGATGTCGCCGCCCACGTTGTCGAAATAGACGTCCACGCCCTGCGGACAATGTTCCTTGAGGCCAGCCGCGACGGGACCCGCCTTGTAGTCGATGCAGGCGTCGAAGCCCAGCTCGTCGACGACGTAGCGGCATTTATCGGGCCCGCCGGCGATGCCGACCACGCGGCACCCGAGCTGCTTCGCCACCTGGCCCACCGTCGCGCCGACGGCGCCCGCGGCCGCCGAGACGACGACCGTCTCCCCGGCTTTCGGCTGGCCGATGTCGGTGAGGCCGAAGTAGGCCGTCATGCCGGGCATGCCCAATACGTTCAGCCAGGCCGGCAGTGGGGCGAGCGCGGGATCGATCTTCATGGCCGCGGCCGCCTTGACGTCGACGGGGCCCGTCCAGTACTGCTGCACGCCGAAGGTGCCGGCCAGGTGGTCGCCCACGGCGACGTGCGGCGAGCTGGATGCCTCGACGACGCCGACGCCGCCCGCGCGCATCACCTCGCCGATGGCGACCGGCCGGATATACGATTTACCTTCGTTCATCCAGCCGCGCATGGCCGGATCGAGCGACAGGTACAGCACGCGCACGCGCACCTCGCCGTCCTGCAGCGGGGCGAGCGGTTCCTCGGTCAATTGCCAGTCGCTGGCCTTCGGCAGGCCGACGGGGCGCGCGGCGAGGCGGAATTGCCGGTTCATTGGGGTCATGTGCGTCTCCTTTTGCCAACCGGGGTCAGAGCCCGGTTTTTGGCAATGTCTTTAAATCGGGCTCTGACCCCGGTTTGGGGAAATGGCGGATTGGCAATCCATGCGACAATGTGCCGGATCAGTCAACCTCAACCATTCTGAAGTATTTAGCAATGTATCCAGAATATATCCTGACCTTGTCCTGCCTGGATCACCGCGGCATCGTGCTGCGCGTGTCCGGTTTTTTGGCCGAACACGGCTGCAACATCATCGACTCGGCCCAGTTCGGCGATCCGGAATCGAAACTGTTCTTCATGCGCGTCCACTTCGCGCTGGAAGACGACGCGATGTCCGACGAACTGCTGCGTGCCGGCTTCGGCTCGCTGTGCGCCGACCTGGGTGCCGAGGGCGCGCTGCAGGACGCGAGGCGCAAACCGCGCGTGCTGATCATGGTGTCCAAGATCGGCCATTGCCTCAACGACCTGCTGTTCCGCTACCGCAGCGGCCTGCTGCCGGTGGAGATTCCGGCCATCGTGTCGAACCACATGGACTTCTACCAGCTCGCGGCCAGTTACAATATCCCTTTCCACCACTTGCCGCTCGAGGCGGGTGCCGGCGAATCGGCCAAGCTCGCCCAGGAGGCGCGCATCATCGACCTGCTCGACACCCACCGCATCGACCTGGTCGTGCTGGCGCGCTACATGCAGATCCTGTCGCCGGGACTGTGCGAAGCCTTGAAGGGCAGGGCGATCAATATCCACCATTCGTTCCTGCCCAGCTTCAAGGGCGCGCGTCCGTATGCGCAGGCGCACAAGCGCGGCGTCAAGCTGATCGGCGCGACGGCCCACTTCGTCACGGGCGACCTGGACGAGGGCCCGATCATCGAGCAGGACGTCGAGCGCGTCGACCACGCCATGAGCGTGGATCAGCTGACGGCGATCGGCCGCGACGTCGAGAGCGTCGTGCTGGCCCGCGCGGTCAAGTGGTTCGTGGAACACCGCATCCTGCTGAACGGCGACAAGACCGTCGTGTTCAGCTGACCACTTTAGATTGAAAGACTGGCTTCAATGGCCCTGAAAGCAACGATTTACAAGGCAGACCTGAGCATTGCGGACATGGACCGCAACTACTACCAGGAGCACGCGCTCACCATCGCGCGGCATCCTTCCGAAACCGACGAGCGGGTGATGATCCGCCTGCTCGCCTTCGCCCTGCACGCCGACCCTCAGCTTACCTACGGCAAGGACCTGTTCGACGTCGAGGAGCCCGCACTGTGGCTCAAGGACCTGACGGGCGCGATCGACCTCTGGATCGAGGTCGGCCAGCCCGACGAACGCCGCCTCATGAAGGCGGCCGGCCGCGCCGAACACGTGGTCGTGTACTGCTACAGCGCCACCAGCAACATCTGGTTCAAGGGCCTGGCCAGCAAGCTCGAACGTACGAAGAAAATTTCCATCATTAACATTCCGGCGGAAACCAGCGCCCAGCTCGAGCAGATGGCGCAGCGCTCGATGCAGCTGCAATGCACGATCCAGGACGGCCAGGTGTGGCTGACGGACGGGCAGCAGACCGTGCAGGTCGAGCGCGAGATCCTCATGGCCGAGCGCTGATCGGACAATTTGTCCGGGGCCGCGTGTGCGCCATGGCGTGCATACGCGGCTATAATCGGATCATGCCGATTCGTTCGATAAAACGCATGCGCTTCATCTGGCTGGCACTGTTCGCAGTGCTGCTGAACGCGCTCGCGCCTACGGTCTCGCATGCGCTGGCCGCGCGCCGGCCGGCGATCCCGATCGACGTCTGCAGCGTCGATGGCGGCGCGCCGTTCGCGGCCGCGGCCGCGCTGCTCATGCAGGACGAACATCGCGGCATGGGCCTGCTGGGCGACTGCGGCTATTGCCTCGCCCACGCGGGCAGCCACGGCATGCCGCCGCCCGCGCATCCGCCGCTGGCGCTCGTGCACGGCACGGCGCCCCGTCCTTTCCTGTTCCATCACGCGCCCCGTCCGCTGGCCGTCTGGCTGGCGGCCGTCCCGCGCGGTCCCCCATCCTTTGCCTGACCTTTGTCCCGGTGCCTGTGCGCCGCCATTCACTTTTAGTCAGGTAAAGTCATGTATAGCAAATTCCTCGTACTGGCCGCGGCCAGCCTGTTTACGTCCGCCGCGTTCGCCCAGGTGACCGTCGGCGATCCGTGGATCCGCGCCACCGTGCCGGCCCAGAAGACGGCCGGCGCCTTCATGCAGCTGCGTTCCGCCACGGCCACGCGCCTCGTCGGCGTCCAGACCCCCGTCGCGGGCCGCGCCGAAGTCCACCAGATGGGCATGGAAGGCCAGACCATGCGCATGCAAAAGGTCGACGGCATCGACCTGCCGGCCGGCCAGACCGTCAACCTGGCATCCGGCGGCTACCACGTCATGCTGTTCGACCTGAAGCGCCAGCTCAAGGACGGCGAGCAGGTGCCGCTGACCTTGACCTTCGTCGGGGCCGATAAAAAGCGCGAGAACGTCACCGTGCAGGTGCCGGTCAAACCGCTTACCTACACCGCCGCGCACTGACGGGAGCACACGATGAAAGCATATTGGATCGCCGCCTTGTTCGCGGCGCCGCTGGCGCACGCCCATATCACCGTCGCGCCGGCCAGCGCGCCGGCGGGCGCCTACCAGACGCTCGTCTTCAAGGTCGGCCACGGCTGCGACGGCAGCGCCACCACCGGCATCACGGTGTCGTTGCCCGATGGCGTGACGGCGAAGCCCATGCCCAAGCCGGGCTGGACCATCAACCTCGTCGACGGCAAGCTCGCGGCGCCGCTGCGCATGCACGGGAAGACGATCACGAGCGCCGTGCGCGAGATCACCTGGCGCGGCGGCCCGCTGCCGGACGCGTACTACGATGAATTCACGCTGCAGGCCAGGCTGCCGGACGCGCCGGGCCGCTACGTGTTCAAGGTCGGCCAGCAGTGCGAGAAGGGCCGCGTGGACTGGGCCGGCGATGCCGCATCGAAGACGCCCGCGCCCGTGATGGACGTGGTGCCCGCCGATATGGCGATGCCGATGCACCACCATTGAGGTGGGCATGCGACATCGACATCATCGCCTTGCGCTCGCCGCATGGGCGTGCCTCGGCGCGTCCGCGCATGCCCACGCCGACGACACGCACCTGAACACCGTGATCGTGTCGGGCGGCCGCCCGACGTCGCTGCCCGCGCAGATCCCGACGACGATCGAAGGCATCACCGGTGCCCAGGTCGAGGAGCGGATCAACGCGTTCGACAGCGAGGACGCGCTGAAATACCTGCCCAGCCTGAACGTCCGCAAGCGCTACACGGGCGACTACGACCACGCCGTGCTCGCGAGCCGCGCGTCCGGCACGGGCAACAGCGCGCGCTCGCTCGTGTACGCGGACGGCATCCTGCTCTCGAACCTGCTCGGCAACGGCGCCTCGTACACGCCGCGCTGGGGCCTCGTCACGCCCGACGAGATCGAACGCGTCGACGTGCTCTACGGCCCGTTCGCGGCCGCGTATCCGGGCAACTCGGTCGGCGCCGTCGTCGACTTCCAGACCCGCATGCCGACGAAGCGCGAAGCCCACGTCAAGCTGTCCGGCTACTCGCAGGGTTTCAAACTGTACCGCACGGACGACCGCTACGACGGCTGGCAGGGCAGCGCGGCGCTGGGCGACCGCAGCGGCGCGTGGTCGTGGTGGATCGACGTGTCGCGCATGAACAGCGACGCGCAGCCGATCGCGTTCGCCAACAGGCTGCTGTCCAGCGGCATCCCGAACGGCGGCGGCATCCCGGTGACGGGCGCCGTCGCGGGCCGCAATCCGTCGGACAAGGACTGGTGGCTGCTGGGTGCGACGAGCCGGACGCGCACGGTGCAGGACCACGCGAAATTCAAGCTCGCCTGGGACATCACGCCGACGCTGCGCGCCAGCTACACGTTCGGCTGGTGGCGCAACGATGCCGCGCGCACGGCCGAATCGTACCTGCGCGACGCGGCCGGCAACCCCGTCGTCACGGCGCCCCGCGTGAACATCGACGGCCGCGCGTACGACATCAAGGCGTCCGACTTCGCGCCCAGCCGCGGCACGCTGGAGCATGCGCTGCACGGGCTGTCGCTCAAGAAGCACAGCCGCGCCACGTTCGACTGGGAGATCGCCGCCAGCGTCTACGACTACGCGCGCGATCTCGTGCGCACGCCGACGGTGCCGGTGCCGGATGCGGACACGAACGGCGCCGGCCAGGTCACGGACATGCACGGCAGCGGCTGGAACACGCTGGCATTGAAAGGCATCTGGCGGCCGGATGCCGGCGCGCTGACCGGCCACACGGTCGAATTCGGGCTGCAGTCCGATCACGCCCGGCTGCGCACCCGCGTGTTCGGCAGCGGCACGGACTGGCTGCACGCGGGCGACGGCCGGCAGGTCTCCATCTTCAACGGGAACACCTGGCTGGAAAGCCTGTACGCGCAGGACAGCTGGCGCATCGCCGACGCCTGGCGCGCCACGCTGGGTGCGCGCTTCGAGCGGTGGCGCGCGTATGGCGGCGAGCTGTCGAACGCCGTGCTGGCGGCGCCGCTGCCGTTCCCGGACCGCAGCGAGACGGCATGGTCGCCCAAGGCCGCGCTGGCGTGGCGCGCGAGCCCGGACTGGACATTGAAGGCATCGACGGGCCGCGCGGTACGCGATCCGACGGCGGCCGAGCTGTTTCAAGGGGCCATCGTCGACAATGCGATCGTCAACGGCAATCCGCACCTGAAGGCGGAAAAGTCGTGGACGAGCGAGCTGTCGGCCGAGACGCTCGGCGACAAAGGCTCGCTGCGCGTGACGCTGTTCCGCGAGACGACGCGCGACGCGCTGTATTCGCAGCCGCTGCTGGTGAGCGGCGGGACGACCGTGAACACGGTGCAGAACGTGGGCCGCATCCGCACGGACGGCCTCGAAGTGGCGGCGCAGGCGGACGACGTCGGCGTGCAGGGATTCGGGCTGTCGTCCAGCCTGACGTTTGCCGACTCCATCATCACGGAGAACGCGGGCTTTCCGGCAAGCGTGGGCAAGTGGCAGCCGCGCGTGCCGCGCTGGCGCGCGACGATGCTGGCGACGTGGAAGGCGAACGACAAGTGGACGGCCACCCTCGGGGCCCGCTACAGCGGCCGCCAGTACTCGACGCTGGACAACAGCGACCCGAACGGCAATGCGTACATGGGAACGTCGGATTACCTCGTGGTCGATACGCGGCTGCGCTATCGCTTCGACCGCCAGTGGAGCGCGGCGCTCGGGGTGGACAACCTCAACGACCGCAAGTACTGGGCGTTTCACCCGTACACGCAGCGGACCGTGGTGGCCGAGGTGCGTTGGGACCTGTAGCGTGCACGGCGCGGTCCGTGCGGCCGTTCAGCGGCAGCGGTAGGGTGGGCACCCTGTGCCCACGCGTGACGTTGACGTTGACGCCACGTCGAAGGTCACGTGGGCACGGGGTGCCCACCCTACGATCAGCGCGGCGCCGCGCCCAGCCGGCGCACATTGCCCGATCCGACCACGGACCGGGTCACGTGCGGATCGCCGTAGTAACTGACGTCCCCGGAGCCGGCCACCGTCAGGCCCAGGCTCTCCTTCACCCACAAGGTCACGTTGCCGGAGCCCGCCACGGTGACGCTGGCGTTGTCGGCGCGCACATGGGCCAGGTCGACGGTGCCGGAGCCGCCGATCGAGATCGACGTGCTGCGCGCCGTGCCGCCGGCCACCTTGAGGTCGCCGCTCCCGCCGAGGGCGACGTTGACGGTATCGCCCTCGACGCGGCCGACCTTGATGGCGCCCGAGCCGCCCACGTCGAACTTGACGCGGCCGCCGTGCACGACGTCGGCATCGATATTGCCCGAGCCGCCCAGCACGAGGCGGTCGACGCTGCGCGCCTGCACGACGATTTTCAGGTTGCGGGTGCGCAGGTTCGCGTTGTGTTTTGCCCGGATCTTCAGCGTGCCGTCCTCGACGACGGTCTCGATCAGTGGCAGCAGGTTGTCGTCCGCGTCGATGGTGAGACCTTCGCGGCCGCTGCCGCTCTTGATCTCGACATTGCCTGGCAGGGACATCGCGACCCCGTCGAAATGGGCGACGTCGCGCGCCTGGTGCTGGATCTTGCCGCTGCCTTGCACCTGTTCGCTCTTGCCCCAGCTCCAGTCGCCAGCGATGGCTTGCGGCGCGACGGCGATGCAGGCGAGGGCGCAGGCGGCGATGACGAGGCGGCGGGTTTTATTGTCGATCATGATGTTCTCCTGAGTACGTGGATGTTCTCGATGGGTACATCGTAAGCGCGAGGCGGGCGTCACGATACCGGTTTGCGACAGGCCGCACGAAAACCGGACCGGACTGCATGCTCGCGGGGTGAACTGCATATGTTCCGGCGGCGTTCGTCAGGTCGTCATCCCGCCGTCAGCGAGGCATCAGCGCGTCGTCGGCACGTTATTAGCTCGTCGTTCCCGCCTGCGCGGGGACGACGGCATACGGCACATCGGGCCAGGACTTATTTCGGCAATGCGGAGGGCGCCCCCGTCACCGCGAGCGCCGCCTTGACGGTCTGCGCGTGGCCCGGCTGGCCGCCGCCCAGGTAGATCGTGTACGTACCCGGCATCACCTTGCGCGCGCCGGCCGCGTCGACCTGCGACAGCGCGCGCGCATCGAGGGCCAGCGCGACCCGGGTGCGCTCGCCCGCCTTCAGGTGCACGCGGCGGAACGCCGCGAGCGTCGGATTGGCGGCGTCGCCCGGCTTGGCCACGTACAGCTGGACGACTTCGTCGCCGTCACGCTTGCCCGTGTTGGCCACCTCGACGTCTACATCGACGGGCGCGCCGGCCGCGATGGACGGCGCCGACAGCGCCGGCGTACCGTAGCGGAACGTCGTGTACGACAGGCCGTGGCCGAACGGGTACAGCACCTGGCCCTTGAAATAGCGGTAGGTGCGCCCAATCATGCGGTAGTCGCCGAACGCGGGCAGGTCGTCCACGCCGCGGTAGAACGTGACGGGCAGACGCCCGGCCGGGCTGTAGTCGCCGGCGATCAGGCCGGCCACGGCGTGGCCGCCTTCGCCGCCCGGATACCAGGCCTGGATAATCGCGGGCACGTGCTTGTCGGCCCAGTTGACGGCCAGCGCGCTGCCGCTCATCAGCACGAGCACGGTCGGCTTGCCGGCCGCGACGACCTGTTCCAGCAGGCGTTCCTGCGGCGCGGGCAGGTCCAGGCTGGTGCGGTCGCCGCCCATGAAACCGGGCACCTGCAGCTTGAGTTCCTCGCCCTCCAGGTTGGCCGACAGGCCCGCGACGTACACGACCAGGTCCGCGCGGCGGGCCAGGGCGACGGCCTCCTTGCCGCCGTCGACCGGCGTGCTCCACACGAGTTTCTGGTCGCCGCGCGCGCCGCGCTGCACGGCCTCGATCCTGAGCGGATACGTGCGTCCCGCCTGCAGCGTCGCCTTGCCGGCCGCGATCGAAGGCGAGTCCACGACGTCCCACGCATCCACGACGAGCTTGCCGTCGACCCAGATGCGGTAGCCGGCATTGCTCAGGAAGCGCAGGCTGTAGTCGCCGGTGCGCGGCGCCTTCAGGTAGCCGGTCCAGCGCGTGGACGCATTGCGGCCGCCGTCCTGCCACGCGGCGCGGGCATTGGTTTCCGTGGCGCCGTGCGCGGCGCCCGTCAGGTCCGGACCGGCGAAGTGTTCGGCCGCGAGGCCGGGCGTGCGGCACGCGGCATCGACGCACAGGCTGGCGTCCGGCACCGGCGGCTCGGCCGGGCCGACGAGGCCCGTGCCCGGCGCGTACAGGATCTGCGCATCCGGGAAGCGGGCGCGGATGCCCGCGAGCACGGTCACGGGGTGGGACGGCTGGCCGTTGTAATTGCCGACCAGCGCATCCTCGCTGTCCGCGTTCGGGCCGATGACGGCGATGGTCCGCGGCGCCTTCTTGAGCGGCAGCAGGCCGTCGTTCTTCAGCAGCACCATCGCCTCTTGCGCCGTCTTGAGGGCGACGGCGCGGTGCGCCGGCGTGTCGTTGTCGTCGGGCCGGATGCCCGCGTAGGCCTTGGGCGGATTCGGGTCGAGCAGGCCGAGGCGGATGCGCCCCGCGAACAGGCGCACGAGGGCGCGGTCGATGACGGCTTCCTTCAGCTCGCCGTGGCGCACGGCGTTCGCGATGGGGCCGGCCTCGGTCGTCATCTTGTTGCGGTAGTCGCCGCAGATCAGGTCCATGCCGGCCGTGAACGCGGCGGCCACCGCCTGTTCTGGCGTCCTGGTGTAATGGAGGCTGTCGGCGCGGTAGATATTCGCGGCGGCGCCGCAGTCCGACACGACGAAGCCGCTGAACCCCCAGGCGCGGCGCAGGCGCGCATCGAGCAGGTCGTCGCTGGCGCACGCGGGGACGCCGTTGACGGCGTTGTAGGCGCACATGACGGATGCCACTTTGCCTTCCGTGACGGTGGCGCGGAATGCGGGCAGGTACGTGTCCTCGAGGTCGTGCGGGGACGGGTGGACGTCTTCGCGGTGGCGGTTCGATTCCGGTCCGCTGTGCACGGCGAAGTGCTTGGCGGTGGCGATCGTCTTGAACGAGGCAGGATCGTCGCCCTGCAGCCCGCGGATGAAGTTCACGGCGATGCGCGACGTGAGGTACGGGTCCTCGCCATACGTCTCCTGGCCACGGCCCCAGCGCGGATCGCGGAAGATGTTGATGTTGGGCGACCACACGGTGAGGCCGCGATACCAGTCCGTGCCGCCGTCCGGGGATCGGGTCGCCATGTACTTGGCGCGGAATTCCGTGGCGATGACGTCGCCCACGTCATGCATCAGCGTCTCGTCCCACGTGGCCGCCATGCCGACGGCCTGCGGGAACACGGTCGCGTATCCGGCCCGCGCGACGCCGTGCAGGCCCTCGTTCCACCAGTTGTAGCGCGGGATCTTCAGGCGCGGGATCGCCGGCGCGTCGTTGCCGAGCTGGGCGGCTTTTTCCTCCAGCGTCATGCGCGCGACGAGGTCGGCGGCGCGCGCCTCGGGCGTCTGCTGGGCCAGCGCCGGTGCCGCCGCGCACAGGGCGGCCAGCGCGAGCGGGGCGAGCGTGAAGGGGATGCGGCGTGGATCGTGGTTCATCGTAGTCTCCTGTTATTGGTTTCTGGCGATGCTAACACGAAAATGTCATGCGCTAACAATGAGCGAAAACACAACGCGATGTGGCGGCGACGGCACGTCCGGGGCTTGGTCTTGGAAAAAATATCTTTCCAGTTGGAATTTTGACAGCATGCTGGTTTTATAATCAACGCATCGCTCATCCGAGCCCGTTTGGTACATCGAAGAATGATGGAACACCACCAGTCGTCGCAGATCCCCACCCTGTCGTATATCGAAAACGAAGACCACCCGGTGTTCGGGACCCTGGTCGAGCAGATCCTGCACCTGCTGAATTCGAAGCTGGTATTTTCCGACATCATCATCCACCAGAACAGTCCGCTGATGCTGCGCCAGCCGAAGGGCCTCGTGGCCGTGACGGATTCGCCCATCACGAAGGAAGAGCTGGAAGAATTCTTCGACGTCATCGAGCCGAACTGGGCCGAGCGCATCGTCGACCGCGCGTTCGACCGCTCGATCGACCTGCACACCGCGCGCATCCGCGCCAACTGCTTCAGCTTCCAGGGCAAGAAGCGCCTCGGCTGCGTGATCCGCCGCTTCCCGAAGGAACCGCTGGCGCTGGACACCCTCGGCCTGCACGCGGACGAGCGCGAATTCGCGCGCCTGACGAGCGGCCTGGTCCTGATCATCGGCGACACGTGCCAGGGCAAGTCGACCACGATCGCTTCCATCCTCGACGAGATCAACCGGCAGCGCTCGGGCCACATCATCACCATCGAAGACCCGGTCGAGACCCTGATCCCGCAGCGCAAATGCATCATCACGCAGCGCGAGGTGGGCGTCGACGGCGACGTCGAAAGCTATTACCTGGGCGCGCTGGACGCGCTGCGCGAGCGGCCGGACGTGATCGTCATCGGCGAAATCCGCGACGCCCAGACGGCCCAGGAAGCGCTGGCGCTGGCCGAGTCGGGCCCGCTCGTGCTGGCGACCCTCCATGCGCGCTCGACGGAACTCGGGCTGCAGAAGATGCTGCGCCTGCTGGGCAATTCGGAAGCGCAGGGCCAGGCCCTCGCACACGCGCTGCGCGGCGTGCTGTGCCAGGCGCTGCTGCCGTCGAAGCAGGGCAACCGATATCACCTCGCCACGGAGTGCCTGACGCTCAGCCCGGCGGTCGGCGCGATGATCGAGGAGGGCGACCTGGGCGCCATCCGCGCGCACATGAACGCGGGCCGCGGGCCCGGCTGTCACACGATGAACAGCGTGCTGGAAGCGCTGCTGGCGGCGCACAAGGTCGGCGTCGACGACGCGCGCGCCGCGACGACGGACCGGATCGGCTTCGCCGAGATGGTCTGACCGCGATCGGGTAGTGCTGCTATCCGATCGTGTTCATCTCGCTTTCATCCTCGGTGTAGCGCACGGGCGCCAGGTTGTGCCTGGCGATGAGTTCCGGCACGGTCGCCGGGGCGCCCCGTTCGATGCGTTCGTGTTCCAGGACGTGATCGAGCATCTCCGCCTCGCTGCAGCGGCCGGGCGTCGCGAATTCCAGCGGTTCCTCGTTATTGCGGTACCAGACTCGATAAATCGGCATGCCAGTCTCCTGATGGTGGATGTCCGCAGTATGCCAGATCGGCCGAGCGCGCCGGCGCCGCGCGGCGCCTGTCGGTGCGTCAGGATCATGCGATCAGCCAGCCCGGGTTGACCGGTACCGGGATCGTGATCGGACGCCCGGCCTGGCCGTCGATTCCAGAAAAATGAATTTTGTCGCAATGTGCGAGCGTTCCCGGATTTCGCCTCAATAGAATCAGTCCATTCGAAGAGCTGATGGCATGACGCCCGACGAATTTCTCGTTCATTTTATCGAGATCCGATATATCGAGATCCGACATAGATAGGGGCGGTCGGTCGACGAACGCTGGTCAAGGTTAGCCTGAGGTTTTTCACGTCCAATCGAGATGCCGGTAGCGCGACAAACGGAACCATTCCGCATTAATGTCCTGAATCGGGTCCGGCCGGCCCACGATGGACGACAGGCCATGCATAAGTTCCCCGGCGCTTTCACTTAATGGAATTTGCGGGAGATTTTCTTGACGTTGATCCCAAAGGAACGGATAAACATTGAATCCGCCTTTACCGTCAATTTACTGACTTCCGCGTTGTTTTCTTTGGCGAGGCCAATAATCCAGTTCGCGACCTCTTTGCGGACATTGTCATCAAGCTTGTCGCCGTCACGGACAAAAAACGTCAAAGCGGGACGCGGCGGGCACGTGGTCCATTTTTTTTCCTTCTTGTCAAACCGTTTTGTGGCACCGCAACCGGAGTGAAACATTGCGACGGCCCGAACAGTAGAGCGGTCCGCATCGGTAACTACCAGCGCCTTTTCGGAAATTGACACCGGGTCGGCGCCGGCGAATAATCGCCTGCCACTCGGCAGGGCGACTTCCGGTTCCGGACGCCCCTTGAACGCAAACTCGAATTGGGAGTCGATCAGGTTACGGTTGTTCTCCTCGCGTGGAATCGATATGTAAAGTCCTTCTTCGCTTCCAAAAAGAATCTGGGCAGCGGAGGCAAGCCTGTCACGGGTGCCATCGGTCGTCCAGTCGAGTGACGTCGTGGAGGCCGACGGGGTTGGCGTGGGAGGGGATGTCTGAGCCGATGCGGACATGACCAATGAAACCAATCCGGCCGCGAAAGCTTTTTTAAGATTTTTCGAACTGATCATGGTTGTTCTTTCCTGGTGGCATTTGGTCGAGCCGGCATTTGAAGGAAGTTGATTTGTAGTCATTGCGTTTCCAGGAGGTTCGCAAGATCTTGTTGCCGTGGGTCGGTCTGGTCGGGGCCGTTCCAGTTTCTCGGATTATCGATGGCCGCGGCCCAGTTTCCAGTGGCCATCTGCTGCCAGAAGTTAGGCCAGCTCGGGCGATTCGAGTGCACATACCGTGTTTTTATCGGCATCGGCGTTGTCCGCAATGTGATCTGAATTGTCCGCAGGAAGAAACCAGATCAGTTCTCCGGGCGCGTTGATTTTATGATTGGGAATGGCGCCATGAAAAATAGAGTGGTGGAAGTGATTGAGTGAGTTTTTAACGAGCCAGGCACTGAAGGGACATTATTTATGCAAAACGCCCGACTTGCATGTCGATGCGGTCCGGAGGGGAAGGCGTCGCCGTGCCCGCCGGCAGGCATGCTCGCTGGTCAATCCAGCGGCACCTCCCGCCACCGGTTGACCTCCGGCGCCGTCACCACCGGCGCCGCATTGCCCCAGCTGTTCCTGACGTACGTCACGACGGCAGCCACCTCGGCATCGTCCAGCTGCGGACTGTACGGCGGCATGCCGAACGGCCGCGGATTGCCGCGCGTGGCCGGCGGAAAGCCGCCGTTCAGCACGATGCGGATGGCGTTGACGGGGTCGCGCATCGTCAGCGCGCCATTGCCCGCCAGCGGCGGATACGCGGGGTGGCCGGCCACGCTGGTGCCGCGCCCGTCGGTGCCGTGGCAATCGGCGCAGTGATGCGCGTACAGTTGGCGGCCCGCCTTCATCACGTCCTCGGGCGGCGGCACGGCAGGCTGGCGCGGCGCAGGTTCGGGCGGCAAGGATTTCAGGTAGACGGCCATCGCGCCCGCATCCGCCTCCGTCAGGTATTGAAGGCTTTGTCCAACCACCTCCGCCATCGGGCCGAAGACGGCGCCGCGCGGTGCGACGCCCGTGCGCAGCAGCTGCACGATATGCGCTTGTTCCCAGTTGCCGAGGCCGGCTTCGTTGTCCGCGTCCAGCGCGGGCGCGTACCAGCCGCTGGTCGCGATCTGGCCGCCGGACAGCCGCGTGCCCGTCGCGCCCAGGCCGTTGCGCGGGCTGTGGCAGGCGGCGCAATGGCCCAGGCCTTCGACGAGATAGGCGCCGCGGTTCCACGCGGCGCTTCGTGCCGGCTGCGGCGCGTACACGCCCGGCTTGAAGTACAGCAGGCGCCAGCCGGCCAGTACGATCTGCCGGTCGTAAGGGAAGCGCAACGCGTGCGGGCGATTCGCCAGGCGCACCGGCGCGAGGCTGCGCAGGTAGGCGTACAGCGCGTCGGCGTCGTCGCGCGTGACCTTCGTCGTGTTCGTGTACGGGAACGCGGGATACAGCAGGCGGCCGTCCGGCGCCGTGCCGTTGTGCAGCGCGTGCCAGAAGTCGTCCGCCGTCCAGGCGCCGATGCCCGTCGCCGCGTCCGGCGTGATGTTCGGGGCGTAGAGCGTGCCGAACGGCGTCGCGAGCGCGCGGCCCCCCGCGTACGGCTTGCCGTCGCGCGCCGTGTGGCAGGCCAGGCAGTCGCCGGCGCGGGCGAGATAGGCGCCCCGGGCGATGTTGGCCGGCGTCGCCGCCCACGCCTCCTGCGACCGCGCCGGGATGAATTCGGCGCGCGGCCACGCGAGCGCGATCAGGCCCAGCACCAGCACCAGCAGCAGCACAACCGACAAACCGGCAGCCCGGAGGACGATGCGTCTCATGGCCGCTCCGGTTCGCTGCCGCAGGCGAGCGGCATCGGGTGGGCGACGTCCGGGGCCGGGGCCGCGTCGTCCGGCAGCGGTTCGCTCGCGAGCCAGCCCGAGACGGCGGCCACGTCCGCCAGCGACAGCCGGCCGGCGATTGTCGCCATGCAGTCGGGGGCGTTGGCATGCCGGGTGCCGTTGCGCCAGGCGCCGAACTGGGCGTTGATGTAGTCGCGCGGCAGGCCCAGCAGGCCCGGGATCGCGGGCAGGGCGCCCGTCAGGCGCTGGCCGTGGCAGGCGACGCAGGCCGGCACCTTCGACACCGCGTCGCCGCGCGTGACGAGTTCGCGTCCGCGTTCCAGCTGGTCCGCCGGCAGGCTCGCGCGCGCCAGCACGGGCGCGGGCAGGTGCTGGGTCGAAAAATACGCGGCGATCTCGCGCAGGTAATCGTCGGACAAAGGCGCGACCATATACGTCATCAGCGGAAACTGGCGGCGGCCGGCGCGGAAGTTCTGCAACTGGTTGTACAGGTAGCCGGCCGGCTTGCCGGCGATGCGGGGGTAGTAGCGCGGTCCCGCCGTCGGCGGCGGTGCGGACGGGCTGCCGTGGCACGACGTGCAGGCGGCGACGCGCTGGGCCAGGGTGTCCGGCACGCCGCGCTCCGGCTGGGCCGGCGCCGGCGCCGCGTGCAGGATGGCGGCGAGGAGCACGGCGGAGCGGAGAACCGGGACGGACATGGCATTCCTGTGGTTGACGACTTTACCAGGCGCATGATACCGCGTCGCCTTGCAGGTCACGCAATCTTTCGAAAACACTAACTTAGCGCATACCTCACGCGTGGGCACGTTTCATTTGAGGCCCCGGCCTCAAATGCCCACCCTACCAACGGCGGAGGTAGGCCAGCAGGGCGGCCAGGTCGCGGTCGTCGTGGATGCCCCAGAAGCGCATCTTCGTGCCGGGTACCGTCTTGTCCGGATCGCGCAGGAAGGCGGACAGGGTGCGCTCGTCCCAGACGATGCCGGATGCCTTCATGGCGTCGGAATACGCGAAGTCGGCCGTCGTGCCCGCGCGCCGGCCGAACAGGCCGTTCAATTGCGGGCCGAAGCCGCCGCGCGCGTTCGGGCCGATCTGGTGGCAGGACGCGCAGGTCTTGAAGACGGCCGCGCCGTCGACGGGGCCGTCATGGCGCGAGCAGCCCGCCAGCGCGAGCAGCATGCCCAAGCATGCGACTGCGGCACGCATCTTATGAAGTACGCGGCTTCGGCTGCGCTGCCCGCACCGGGCCGCCGGCGAGCGGTGTCAAAGGCAGCGGGGGCGGCGGATTCGCGCGCCAGTGGCGGTAGATGCGCAGGGCCACGTGGGCGTCGTCCGCCGCGTACAGGATCTGCTTGTCGGACAGGCGCGGCAGCGCCCAGTTGGTCGTCGTGATCTTGCGCGACTTTTGCAGGCGCTGGCCGAAGAAGCGCGCGACGGCCGTCTTGGCGCCCAGCGCGTTGCGTTCGCCGCGGCGCAGGGCGGTGGAGAGGTCGAGTACGTTGCGCGTCTCGATCCCCAGTTTGGCGCGCAGGCGGCGCAGGTCGTCGCCGAGGCCGAAGCCGACCTTCAGGATCGCGGGCGATTCCAGCACGGCGCGCAGGACGTCGATGCCGGGGACGGCCGCCGGCGCGGCATCCTCCGGCGCGGCGCCGTCCGCATGATCGGGCGCGCGGGCGGCGGGCCGGCGCATGCCGATCTGGAACAGGTAGGCATGCGCGTCCGTTGCCAGCTGCACGAGGTGCGGCCCGGTCGATTGCTCGCCCTTCTGGAACGTGGGTTTCGACTCCGTGTCGAAGCCGATCGCGTCGGACGCCAGCAGCGCGGCCAGCGCGCCGTCCGCGTCCTGGCGGCTACGGACGAGGCGCACATCGGCCAGCGCGATGCCCTGGTAAGGGGGGAGGTCGTCCTCGGCCTCGCTCATCCGGGGCCGCTCAGCGCTTGGCGAACTTGGATGCCAGCTGCTGCAGCTTTTCCTGGCGCTTGCGGTCGGATTCCGCCGCCGCGGCCGCATCGCGCTCGGCCTTCTTGCGCTCGGCTTCCTTCTTGAAGCGTTCCTGCAGGAGTTCCTTGGCGTGCTGGCGGTGGGTGTCCGTCACTTCGGCGCCCGGATTGCCGTCCAGGTCGTAGCGCAGGGTGGCCTTTTCCATCGCGCGCAGGTAGCGCATCGAGCCAGTGTGGATGCCCAGCGCGGCGCGCATGGTCTTGCGGTTCAGGCCGGGCAGGCGGGCCAGCACCTGCTTGTCGATGCCGATCGCCAGCGGCAGGCAGTCGCGGAAGGCCTTGAACTGCTGTTGCAGCTGCTTCAGCAGGGCGCGCGGCGACTGGACTTCAGCGCCGGCGGTCGACGCGGCGGCGGCCGGGGTTGCGGCTGCGCTCGCATCGTGCGCGTCGGCTTCCGGGACCGGAGCCTGCGGCGCACCGTCGGCAGGATGCGCGTCGGGAACGGCGTGGGTGGCGTTTTCGGTGGCCTCGGGGAGCTCGGCGACAGGACTCATCGTATTCATTGACTTCATGGTAAGAACGGGAAGCGGAAGGATAGCATGGCCGCGCCCCGCGCGTGCGCCGCTCAGCCGTGTAACGGATCGTTTTGTTGACCAAATGATTGTTATTTCCTGCATGTGCAGCGGCGCGCGGCCGAGAAATCGTGTATCATCCGCCCCTTTCCTTGCGCACGGTTTGCGCCGACGCAGCCAGGATCTGGAAGAGGAAAAGGAAATATGCGGCTGAGTGATATCCCTTATCGGATATTTCAATTATCGCTAAACATTTCCTTGACGCATAATGCGTAGGTCTCCTCTATTTCTCACCTGGAAAATAGATTCAAGCCCGTTGTCTGACGGGCTTTTTTTCGTTCCGACATGCTAAGCCGCTATTTCAACCACTCACCGTTCCGCCCGATCCCCTTGTGCGCGCGTGCCGCAGCCCGTCCAGGCTGCCCGGTGCGACGCCCGCCGAGCGGGCGCAGCGCCAGGAGTGCTTGATATCCAGGTTTCCGCCCTTAGGTAAGACCGTCCTTCTCGGGCCATCCCCATCATCCCCGCCCTCCGGGGTCCGCACTGCGGGCCAGGTGGGTTATTGACTTCGCAGGCGCGCGCCACGCCTCGACTGGAGAAATTATATGAAAAACACCGCCAAGACCCTGACACTGACAGCGAAGAAAGCGCCCGCCAAGAGCACCGCGCAGCTGTCGGTGCCGAAGACCGCGACTTCGTATTTCCTCGAAACGGAAGCGGCCGCCAAGGTGACGGTGGTGAAGACCCGTTCGCGCCTGGCGTCGCTGAAGGCGGTCCAGACCGACGCCGGGCAGGTCTCGCAGCCGGAACCGTCCGACGCCGTCGCGGCCGACGTGCAGACCGCGGACAGCGCCATGCCGGCCGCGGCCGAACCGGCCGACGTGTCCGCCCTCGACGCCGCCGAACCGATGATCGTGCCGGGCGTCGCCGCCGTGGCCTTCGACGAGGCGGACGGCGCGCTCCCGACGCCGACGGCGCCGGCCGCGCCGCCGGTCATCGTCAAGAAACGCATGTCGCGCCTGGCCGCCTTGACGCCGGCCGACGCCCCGGCCGTGGCGGAACCGGTTGCCGCCGCGCCCGCAGTACCGGCCGTCCAGGCCGCCGAAGCGTCGGATCCGGCCCCGGCCGCGCGCGTCGTGCGCGCCCGCACCGCGCGCCGCATCGAGCCGTCGGCCGCGGCGACGACGTCCACCCAGCCGACCGGCACCGTCAGTACGACGACCGACGCCGCCGCGCTGGCCGCGATCGACACGTCCGGCTATCTGCTGCCGCAAGTGAAAGTGCCGGGCCGCCGCGGCCGCAAGCCGAGCGAATTCGTGCCGGAGAACGACGAGATCGCGGCGCTGAACGCCGTCGAGCGCGCCGAACTGAAGGCCGTGTCGAAACTGCGCGAGCGCAAGGCCAAGGGCGGCGCCAACCTGTTCGGCGCCGCGGAAGGCTTTTCCAGCGAGGAACTGGAAAAGCGCCGCCAGCAACTGAAGAACCTGATCAATATGGGGAAGGAGCGCGGCTACCTGACCCATGCGGAGATCAACGACCACCTGCCGGAAAACATCATCGATCCGGAAGCGATCGAAGGCATCATCGCGACGTTCAACGACATGGGCATCGCCGTCTACGAGCGCGCCCCGGAAGCGGAAATGATGCTGCTGTCCGACGCCGTCGTCACCCCGACGAGCGAGGACGAGGTGGAAGCGGCGGCCGCGACGGCGCTGTCGACGGTCGACTCCGACTTCGGCCGCACCACCGACCCCGTCCGCATGTACATGCGCGAGATGGGCGCCGTGTCGCTGCTGACGCGCGAGGGCGAGATCGCCATCGCCAAGCGCATCGAGGACGGCCTGAAGGACATGGTGCAGGCGATCTCCGCGTGCCCGGTGACGATTTCCGAGATCATCGCGCTGTCGCACAAGATCGCCAAGGACGAGCTCAAGATCGATGACGTCGTGGACGGCCTGATCGATCCGAACGAAGGCACCGCCGCGAGCGCACCCGTGAGCAGCGCCGGCGACGAGGACGACGAGGACGAGGACGACGTCGGCGAAGAAGAGGACGACGGCGGCGCGGGCGGCAGCGCCGCGGCCGGCTATTCGGCCGAGCAGCTGGCCGCGCTGAGGAAGGGCGCGCTCGACAAGTTCAGCACGATCGAAAAGCAGTTCGACAAGATGGGCCACGCGTTCAAGACGCAGGGCTACGGCTCGCCGGCCTACACGGCGGCGCAGGAAGTGATCTCGACCGAACTGCTGGGCATCCGCTTCACGGCCAAGGTCGTGGAAAAGCTGTGCGACACGCTGCGCCACCAGATGGACGAAGTGCGTTCGATCGAACGCGCCGTGCTGGACATCTGCGTGAACCGCTGCGGCATGCCGCGCGCCCACTTCATCAAGGTCTTCCCGGGCAACGAGACGGACCTCGAGTGGGTGCAGCGCGAAGTCGACTGCGCGTATCCGTACAGCGCCGTCCTGAAGCGCAACGCCCCGGCGATCCTGGAACTGCAGCAGCGCATGATCGACCTGCAGGCGCGCGTGGCGCTGCCGCTGGCCGACCTGCGCACCATCAACCGCCAGATGGCGGCCGGCGAAAAGCGTGCCCGCACGGCGAAGCGCGAAATGACCGTGGCCAACTTGCGTCTCGTGATCTCGATCGCGAAGAAGTACATCAACCGCGGCCTGCAATTCCTCGACCTGATCCAGGAAGGCAACATCGGCCTGCTGAAGGCCGTCGACAAGTTCGAATACCGCCGCGGCTATAAATTCTCGACGTACGCGACGTGGTGGATCCGCCAGGCGATCACGCGTTCGATCGCCGACATGGCGCGCACGATCCGCGTGCCGGTGCACATGATCGAGACGATCAACAAGATGAACCGCATCTCGCGCCAGATCATGCAGGAAACGGGCAGCGAGCCGGACATGGCGACCCTGGCGACGAAGATGGAGATGCCGGAATCGAAGGTGCGCGAGATCATGAAGATCGCGAAGGAGCCGATTTCGATGGAAACGCCGATGGGCGAGGACGGCGATTCGCAGTTGGGCGACTTCATCGAGGACAACGCGACGCTGGCCCCGCTGGACGCCGCGCTGCACGCCTCGATGCGCAACGTGATCAAGGAAGTGCTGGATTCGCTGACCCCGCGCGAAGCGAAGGTCCTGCGCATGCGCTACGGCGTCGAGATGTCGAACGACCACACGCTCGAAGAAGTGGGCAAGCAGTTCGACGTGACCCGCGAACGCATCCGCCAGATCGAAGCGAAGGCGATGAGCAAGCTGCGCCAGCCGTCGCGCTCGGACAAGCTCAAGACGTTCCTGCAGAACCAGTAAGGCTGTTCCGCGTGGGCACGGGGTGCCCACCCGACCGCCGGGTTGCCGAATCGTTCTTGCGCAGTCCTGCCAGCAGGGCCTGCACCGGGCGGGACGCCTTGCCGGCGTCGGAGCAGACCAGGCCGAACTCGCGGTGGACAGGCGGGCTCAGCTGCATCACGCGCAGGCCGCGCTGGTCTTCCGGCAACGTCGATTCGGGCACCAGGGCTGCGCCCATGCCCTCGCGTACGAGCATGCAGGCACTGGCCCAGTCGCGCACGGTCACGCGCACGTCCGGCAGGCGCAGGCCCGCTCGCTCCACCAGGCCCTGTCCGTGCTCGGCGCAACCGCCGGTGGCGAGGATGAAGGGCAGGGCGGCCACTTCCTCGAGGGTGACGCCGTTCCCGCTGGCGCGCCGGCCCAGCGGATGACCGGAAGGCAGTACCGCCACCCAGGCATCGCGTCCCAGTATCGCTGCGGCGCGGCGCGGCCCGGCGCGGGATTCAATACGACGCCCAGCTCCACCGTGCCGGCGTCCAGCCATTCTTCCACTTCCTCGTCCGTGCCTTCGAGAACCACCAGTTCAATGCCGGGATGGCGACGGCGGAAATCCCGCAGCAGTCCAGGCAGCAGCAGCGCGATCACCGATGGAAAGCAGGCCAGACGGATGCGCCCGCCTTTGAGGCCCCGGCTGTCGTCCGACAGCACCCGGATCGCATCGAGGTGCGCCACCATCGCACGGGCGTGCCCGATCGCTTGCTCGCCCAGCGCGGTGACGCCGATGCGCCGCCGCTCGCGGGTGAACACCTGGAATCCCAGCGCCGCTTCCAGTTGCGCGATGGCCTGGCTGGCGCCGGACTGCGTGATGCCCACGCGCTCGGCGCCGCGCGACACGTTGCCGGCATCGGCCACGGCGACCAGCAGGCGCCAGTGCAGGAGATTCATCATGTCGATCAGTAGCTCAGCTAATACATGGAAAATTGAACATTAATTTTACAGGCTGATGCCCGGCGCGGACACTGCCATGCGGCGCCGGCAACGTGCCACGCCTGCCTGTCAACGTTCCGAGGAGTTCCATGAAGCTGTACTACGCCCCCCATACCTGCTCGCTGTCGCCCCATATCGTGTTGCGCGAACTCGGCCTGCCGTTCGATCTCGTCAAGGTGGACAACCGGACCAAACAGACCGCGGACGGCCGCGATTTCCGCACCATTAATCCCAAGGGCAACGTGGCCGCGCTGGAACTGGACGACGGCCAGGTCCTGACCGAAGGTCCGGCCATCGTCCAGTACCTGGCCGACCTCAAGCCGGAAAGCGGGCTGGCGCCGCGCGCCGGTACATGGGGACGGGTGCGGCTCCAGGAATGGCTGAATTTCGTGACCAGCGAGATCCACGCCGGTTCCGCGCCGTTGTTCAATGCCGCGCTTCCCGAGGAAACCCTGGCGTATTTCCGCAACCGGCTGTTCAAGCGATTCGATTTCCTGCACGACGTTTTGCGCCATCAGGACTATCTGGCGGGCACGTCATTCAGCGTCGCCGATGCCTACCTCTTTACCGTGCTGGGCTGGTGCAGGTTCTTCGCCATCGACCTCGGTCGCTGGCCGGCGCTGCAGGCGTACGCGCAGCGGGTCGGCGCACGGCCGGCCGTGCAGGCGTCCTTGCGCGCCGAATCCATGGCGTGACGGCTGGCGCCGGGAGCGGCGTCTGCATCAGCCCGACGCCTTGCCGCCGGTCGAGACGAGCAGCTTGGCCAGCAGTGCCGACAGTTGCGCCTGCTCCCCGTCCGTCAACCCGGCGACGACCGCCTGCTGGTTGGCGACATGCCCGGTAACGGCCTCATCGATGAGGGCGAGTCCCGTGGCGGAGAGCGCCACCAGGGTTCCCCGTCCGTCCCTGGGGTTGGGCTGGCGTTGCACGAGCCCGGCCTTTTCCAGGCGATCGATGCGGTTCGTCATGCTCCCGGACGAGATCATGGCCGCTTCGTAGAGTTCGGTCGGGGTCAGCGCATACGGCGTCCCGCTGCGCCGCAGCGTTGCCAGCACGTCGAATTCGCCCGGCTGCAGGCCGAAGCGCGCGAACAGCGGGTTCAGGTGGTCGCGCATGATGACCACGCCCGCTTCGCCCAGCCGTCCCAGCAGGATCATCGGTCCCATGTCGAGGTCCGGCCGCTCGCGCGCCCATTGTTCCGCTGCTTTTTGTGCTCTATCCATGTTTGCAAGTATCTTGATGTAGAGATAAAATATCTTCACATCAAATTATATGGAACGCCGGTTGCACGGCAAAGGGTTCCGGGAAGTCTTCATGTCGAAATCACTCAGCGCATTTGCATTTCCGGCAGCGATCGTGCTCGTCGGTATCAATCTTCGTCCCACGATGGCGACGATCGGGCCGTTGCTCGACGTGATCCAGCATGAGACAGGGTTGAGCGATACCGGGGCAAGCCTGCTGACCACGCTTCCGGTCGCACTGATGGGACTGTGCATGCTGGGCGCGGGCCGCCTGCAAGCTGCCTTTGGCGAACGCCGGGGCATCGCGTTCGGCGTGCTGCTCATCATGCTGGCCTGTCTGGGGCGCTGGGTGTGGATCGGTGCCGGCGCGCTGCTCGCCACGGCGGTCGCCAGCGGCATCGGCATCGCGATGGTCCAGGCGTTGATGCCGGCCGTGATCCGGCAGCGCGCGGGAACGCGGGCGGCGGCGCTGATGGGGATCTATTCGACGGCGATCATGGGCGGGGCGATGATCTCCAGCGCGGCCAGTCCCTGGCTGGCGCAGGGCCGGACATGGACGGCGGCCCTCGGCGTATGGCTGCTCCCGGCCCTGGTGGGACTGGTTGCCTGGTGCCTGGCCACGTCGCCGTCCGACGTGCTGCCCGTGCATGCGGTACGGCGTCCGGTCCATCGCAAGCGGCGCGGCTGGCTCTTGCTGGCTTTTTTCGGCCTGGGCACCGGTGCCTACACCCTGGTCCTGGCATGGCTGCCGCCGTTCTACACCCAGCTCGGCTGGACGGCCGAGGCGGCGGGAGCGTTGCTTGGCGCCCTCACGTGCGCGGAAGTGGCGTCGGGAATCGCGGTCTCCGCATTGATCGGCCGTGCGCCCGACCGCCGCGCGGCGCTGCTCGTGGCGATCGGGGCGCTCCTCGCCGGGATGCTCGGCTTTTCCGTCGCGCCTGCCGTCCTCGCGTGGCCGGCGGCGGTGCTGGCCGGATGCGGCATCGGCGCGCTGTTTCCCCTGTCGCTCATCGTCGCGATGGATCACGGCGACAACCCGGCGGATGCCGGTGCGATCGCGGGATTCGTTCAAGGCGGCGGCTCTGCTGGCGGCGGTTCTGCCGTTCATCGCCGGACTGCTGCGCGAGTACCTCGCGGATCTCGCCCCCGCATGGTGGCTGATGGCCGCGCTCTGCCTCGTGCTGGCGGCCGTCGCGGTTCCGTTGCGTCCCGGCCATCGTATTTCCTTCCAAAACTGATACGCTGCGTCGGGCATGCCGGACCGACAAGGTTTTGTTGTGCCGGTCCGACATAAGTTGTCGAACGAAAAATGGTTCCGACGGGAAATTCAAATTCCGTCTGGCAATACCTAGCCGGCTTGCGGATACTTGGCACATCGTTAGTTCCCGTTTCGCTGCTCATGTTCCCCTCCCGTTCCTGTTTCCTCCTGCTGGCCGCCTGCGGCCTGCCGCTGGCCGCATCGGCCGCCGCCGACGATTCGATTGCCACCGACCGTCCCGATTTCGTCGAATCCAGCCAGGTCGTCGGCCGTGGCCGCCTGCAGCTGGAAACCAGTCTGCAGTGGGAGCGCGACCGCGCCGATGGCGTCACGGCCCGCACGCTCACCACGCCGACCCTGTTGCGCATCGGCGTGGGCGACACGACCGAGCTGCGCTTCGAGACGGATGGCCGCACCGTCGCGCACGCGGGCGGCGGCGGCACCGGCGCCGGTTACGCGGACACGTCGGCCGGCATCAAATGGCACACGGCCGACCAGAGCGGCGCGGCGCCGTCGCTGGGCGTCCTGCTGCATGCCGACCTGCCCAGCGGCAGCACGGCCCTGCGCGGCTCGGGCGTGCGGCCGTCGTTGCGGCTTGCGGCCGAGTGGGAACTGGCCGATGGCCTGTCGTTCGGCGTCATGCCCGGCGTCGGCACGGACAACGACGAACGCGGCGCCCGGCGCGGCTACGGCATCCTCGCCGCCACGCTCGGCAAGGACCTGGGCGAACGCCTGCACGGCTTCGTCGAACTGGCCGCGCCCCGCGTCGCGCGCGCGGACCGCGGCGGCACGCAGGCGAGCTTCGACACCGGCGTGACATGGCTGCTCGCGCAGGACATCCAGATCGACGCCGCGCTGACCCGCGGCCTGAACCGCCGCACGGCCGACCTGGGCATCGGCCTGGGCCTGTCCGTGCGCCGCTGAAGGAGAACACCATGCTGAACCGCTTCACCATCCGCCAGCGCATGCTGGCCTGGAACGTCGCCGCCATCGCCTTCGTCGTGATGGTCGGCGCCATCGGCGAACTGGCCGTCAGCCAGCTCGACGGCGCCATGGACGCCATCACCGCCAACGGCAGCGCCATCCGCCAGCAGATGGAAGCCGACCAGACCCACGACGCGCTGCGCGCCGACGTGCTGGCCGCGTTGCTGGCCGGCGAAAACGACGACGCCGCCGCGCGCGACGCCGCACGCCGCGACGCGACCGAACACACGGCCCTGTTCCGCAAACTGATGGCGGACCTCGACGCCCAGGTCACGGACCCGGCCATCCGCGCCGCCATTCAAACTGTCAAACCCGACGTCGACGCCTACCTGCAGAGCGTCGACAAGATCGTCGCGCTGGCGCTGCGCGATCCCGCCGCCGCGCGCGCCGTCTTTCCGGCCTTCATGGACCGCTTCCACGTACTGGAAAAGAGCATGGAGGCGCTGTCCGAGCGCATCGAGTCCGCGTCGGAAGCGACCCGTGCGGATGGCGACACGACGGTGCACGCCGCCCGCGTGCGCGTCGTCGCCATGGCGCTGGTGGCCGTGCTGACGACGTTCGTCGCGGGCCTGCTGCTCGTGCGTTCGATCAGCCGCCCGCTCGACGAGGCCATCGACCTGGCCGACCGCATCGCGGCCGGCCGCCTGGACGCCGACCTGGCGTGCGCCGACGACGACTGGAGCGAGACGGGCCGCCTCAAGCGCGCGCTGAAGGCGATGCAGGCGAGCCTGCGCCGCATCGTCGGCGACGTGCGTGGCGGCACCGAGGCGATCGCGGCGACGACGGCGCAAATCGCCGCCGGCAATGCCGACCTGTCGCGCCGGACCGAAGCGCAGGCCGCGGCGCTGGAAGAAACGGTGTCGTCGATCGAACAGCTGACGGCGACGGTCCGCCAGAACGCCGAGCACGCACGCCAGGCCGACAGCCTGGCGGCATCGGCGTCCGAGGTGGCCCGGCGCGGCGGCGTCGTCGTCGGCCAGGTGGTGGACACGATGGGCGCGATCGACGTGGCGTCGCGCCGCATCGTCGACATCATCGGCGTCATCGAAGGGATCGCGTTCCAGACGAATATCCTCGCGCTGAACGCCGCGGTGGAAGCGGCGCGCGCCGGCGAGCAGGGGCGCGGCTTCGCCGTCGTCGCGGGCGAGGTGCGCACGCTGGCCCAGCGCGCCAACGCGGCGGCCGGCGAGATCAAGGGACTGATCGACGACTCCGTGGCCCAGGTCGACCTGGGCAGCCGCCTCGTCGGCGAGGCCGGCGCCACCATGCGCGACGTCGTCGACAGCGTGGGCCGCGCCACCGCGATCATGGGCGAGATCAGCACGGCCAGCCGCGAGCAGGAAGAGGGCATCGGCCAGGTCAACCGGTCCATCGGCGAGATCGACGGGGCCACGCAGCAGAACGCCGCGCTCGTCGAACAGGCCACGGCCGCCGCGGGCGCCATGCAGCAGCAGGCGGAGCAGCTGCAACGCCTCGTCGCCAGCTTCGTCCTCGACGCGGCGCCGGCGGCCGGGCCGCGGGACCCGCTGCCGCAGGCCGCCGTGCCGCGCCTGGCGCTGCACTGATCATTACGGTTTGGACAGGAAGGGCCCGGCGTACGTGCACGCGGGGCCGTCCTTGGCATACTGTCGGTACGTGCGTTACCGATAGCCTCCATGCCGATGCCTCTGCGTTTTCCCCTCGTTGCCTGCCTCGCGGCGGGCGTCCTCGCCGTCCCGGCCGCCCGCGCGGACGATGACACCATCAACCCCGACCGTCCCAACGTCGCCAATTCCAGCCAGGTGGTCGGCGCACGCCGCGTGCAGCTGGAGACGGGCGTGCAATGGGACCGCCAGCGCGACGACGACGCCCACGTGCGCACGCTCACGACGCCCACCCTGCTGCGCATCGGCCTGTCCGACGCGCTGGAGCTGCGCGTGGAAACGGCCGGCCGCACGATCGCGCACGCGAGCGACCCCGCCGCGGGCGCGCACGCGACGAGCGCCGGCTGGGCCGATGGCGCGGCCGGCGTCAAATGGCATGTCGGCGACCAGGACGGCATGCGGCCGGCGGTCGGCCTGATCGCGGAAACGGCCCTGCCGACGGGCAGCGCGGCGCTGCGCGGCACGGGGTTCCGGCCGTCGCTGGACGTGCCGGCCGAATGGGATCTCGGGAACGACTGGTCGCTGGGCGTGATGCCGGGCGTCGGCCGCGATAGCGACGACGCCGGGTCGCATTACACGTACGGCGTGTTCGCGGCGTCGCTCGGCAAGGCGTTCAGCGCGCGCCTGCACGGCTTCGCGGAAGTGGCCGCGCCGCAGATCGCGCGGGCGGCGCATGGCGGGACGCAGTCCGTGCTCGACGCGGGCGCGTCGTGGCTCGTGAACAGCGATTGCCAGCTCGACGCGATGGTCGTGCATGGGTTGAACCGGAACGTGCCGGGGCTCAGCCTGGCGTTCGGGGTGTCGGTAAGACGCTAGCAGCGTCGCCCCCGCGCAGGCGGGGGCCCAATTTTGCATGCATTTCGACATGCATAAAGCTTGGGTCCCCGCCTGCGCGGGGACGACGGATCAGCCGGTGTTACGCAACCCCGCCGCCACCCCGTTGATCGACAGGTGAATCCCCCGATGCACGCGCTCATCGACCTTCTGCTCGGCCGACAGCGCGCGATGGCGCTGGATCAGCTCGACCTGCAAGTGGTTCAACGGGTCGAGGTAGGCGAAGCGGTTCTGGATCGAACGGGCCAGCAGCGGATTGTTCACGAGGCGTTGCTCGGTGCCCGTGACGAGTTCCAGGCAGCGCAGCGTTTCCGCGTACTCGGCCGAGATGCGCTTGAAGATGCGTTCGCGCAGGATCGCGTCCGGCACCAGCTCGGCGTAGCGCGAGGCGATGGCGAGATCGCTCTTGGCCAGCACCATGTCCATGTTCGACAGCAGCGCCGCGAAGAACGGCCAGTGCTGCGCCATTTCGCGCAGCAGCGCCAGGCGTGCGTCCCGGTCGCCGTCGGCGATCCAGCCGGAGACCGCGGCGCCGAAGCCGAACCAGCCCGGCAGCAGCAGGCGGCACTGGCCCCACGAAAAGCCCCAGGGAATCGCGCGCAGGTCTTCGATGCGGCGCGTCGACTTGCGCGACGCCGGGCGCGAGCCGAGGTTCAGTTCCGCGATCTCGGCGATCGGCGTGGCGGCGAAGAAGTAATCCGTGAAGCCCGGGGTCTCGTACACGAGGTTGCGGTAGGCCTTGTACGCGCGCTGCGACAGCTCGGCCATCACGGGCTCGAAGCGCGCCAGGCGCTCGATCTGTTCGCGGTCGGCGCCGTGCGGCATCAGGCCCGCTTCCAGCGTGGCGGCGACGAGCAGCTCCAGGTTGCGGCGGCCGATTTCCGGATTGCTGAACTTCGACGAGATGATCTCGCCCTGTTCCGTCAGGCGGATCTGGCCGTTCACGGTGCCCGGCGGCTGCGCGAGGATCGCCTCGTAGCTCGGGCCGCCGCCGCGGCCCACGGTGCCGCCGCGGCCGTGGAACAGCCGCAGCTTGACGTTCGCGTCCGCGAACACCTGCACGAGCTTCAACTCGGCCTGGTACAGCTCCCAGTTCGACGTCAGGAAGCCGCCGTCCTTGTTCGAGTCCGAATAGCCCAGCATGACTTCCTGCAGGCGGCCCTGGTGCTCGATGACGTCGGCCACGATCGGCAGTGCCATCCATTCGCCCATGATGGCGGCGGCCTGTTGCAGGTCGGGGATGGTCTCGAACAGCGGGATCACCATCACGTCGCTCGTCTTCTCGCTCGGCCGGTACAGGCCCGTTTCCTTTTGCAGCAGCAGGACTTCGAGCAGGTCGGACACCGTTTCCGTGTGCGAGATGATGTAGTTGCGGATCGCGCGCGCGCCGTAGCGCTTGCGGATCTCGCGCGCCGTGCGCAGGATCTGCAGTTCGGCGTTCGTGGTCTCCGAATAGCTTTCGTACGGGGTGTACAACAGGCGCGGCTGGGCCAGTTCGTCCAGCAGCAGCTTGACCTTCGCGTCCTCGTCGAGCGCGGTGTAATCGGCCTGCACGCCGGCGCGCGCGAACAGTTCGGCCAGCACGCGCTCGTGCACGTCCGAGCTCTGGCGCATGTCGAGCGAGGCGAGGTGGAAGCCGAAGATGCGCGCGGCGCGCAGCAGGCCGTTCAGGCGCGGCACGGCCAGGATGGCGCCGTGGTTCTCGTTGAGCGAATCGACGAGCACCTGCAGGTCGGCGCGGAAGTCGCACGAGTCGCGGTAGGCGTCCGCATGGCCCACTTCCTTGCGCAGGATGTTGGTGGCGCCCAGTTCGCGCGCCGTCGACGCGAGGCGCGCGTAGATGCCGATCAGGGCGCGGCGGTAGGGCTCGTCGCTGCGGTGCGGCGAGTGGTCGGGCGATGCGTCCGCCAGCGCCAGCAGCGCCGGGCTGGCCGGCACGAGCAGCGTGGACGGCGACAGCTCGGCGCCCAGCGCGTGCACTTCATCCAGGTAAAAATCGAAGATCGTCGTCGAATGGCGCACGAGGGCGCGCTGCATCGTCGTGGCGTCGACGTTCGGGTTGCCGTCGCGGTCGCCGCCGATCCAGCTGCCCATCTGCATATAGGTCGCGTCGTCGAGGCCGGAGGCCACCGCGCCGTACTGCGCCGCGAGTTCTTCTTCGATGTCGTCGTACACGGCTGGCAGCTCGCGCAGGAACGTCGTGCGGTAGTACGAGAGGGCGTTCTCGATCTCGTCGGCCACGGTCAGTTTTTCGTAGCGCAGCATGCGCGTCTGCCACAAGGTCGCGATGCGGGCCTGCAGCAGTTGCAGGTTGCGCGCGCGTTCCTTCGGCGTCAGCGGCAGGTCGCGCTCGGCCAGCAGGCGGGCGATGTCGTGTTCGGCGTCGAGCGTGCTCTTGCGCTGGACTTCGGTCGGGTGCGCCGTCAGCACGGGCGCGATGAGCGCCTCGCGGAGAAAAGCCTCGACCGTGTCCTGCGCGACGCCGGCGTCCTTGAGGCGGGTGAGGGCGTACGCGACGCTGGACGGTTGCGGCGTCGATCCGGCCAGCAGGTGGGCGCGGCGGCGGCGGATGTGGTGCTGGTCTTCGGCGATGTTGGCCAGGTGCGAGAAATACGAGAAGGCGCGCACGACGGAGTTCGTCTCTTCGCGCGACAGTCTGGAGAGCAGGCCGGTGAGCTCGGCGGCGGCTTCCTGGTCGTCTTCGCGGCGGAAGCGCACGGCGGTCTGGCGGATCGTTTCGACGACGTCGAACACGGCTTCGCCTTCCTGGTCGCGCAGCACGTCGCCGAGGAGGCGGCCGAGCAGGCGGATGTCTTCTTTCAGCGGTGCGTCCTTGTCGACGCCGCCGGGCGGGGGATTGAGTGCAGCAGGATTGTCCATATCGACCATGGTTGAATTGTTGAGAACTGCATGACAACGAATCGGTACTACCAATCATTCCTGGGGCACGCAGGCGGTCGGCCGTGGCGTGTGGGTGGGCCCATGCTAGAATTTATGTCTCGGGCATGGGCTTGACCGGCGCTGCCCGATCCGGGCGCAACGACAGTGAAAGAATCCGTTTTGAACTCTAACGACACGACGCAGCACGTTCCCGCGCAACTGATTATCGCATCGCGCGAAAGCCGGCTGGCCATGTGGCAGGCCACGCACGTGCGCGACCGGCTCGCCGCATTATATCCGCAGTGCCAAATCGACATTCTCGGCATGACGACGCGTGGCGACCAGATTCTGGACAAGACATTGTCGAAGGTGGGCGGCAAGGGCTTGTTCGTCAAGGAACTCGAAGTCGCGATGGCCGACGGCCGCGCCCACCTCGCCGTGCACTCCCTCAAGGACGTGCCGATGGAATTGCCGGAAGGCTTTGAACTGGCCGCCATCCTCGAGCGCGAAGACCCGCGCGACGCCTTCGTCTCCAACGATTTCGACAGCCTGGCCGCGCTGCCGGCCGGCAGCATCGTCGGCACGAGCAGCCTGCGCCGCCAGGCCCTGATCGCCGCGCGCTACCCGCAACTCGTGATCAAGCCGCTGCGCGGCAACCTCGACACGCGCCTCGGCAAGCTCGATCGTGGCGACTACGCCGCCATCATCCTCGCCGCCGCCGGCCTCAAGCGCCTGGGCCTCACGCGCCGCATCCGTGCCTATCTGGAGCCGGAAGAGAGCCTGCCGGCCGCCGGCCAGGGTGCGATGGCGATCGAGATCCTGTCGAACGACGCCGCCGGTTTCGACGTGCGCGCGCTGCTGGCGCCGCTGAACCACACGCACACGGCGCAGGCCGTGCAGGCCGAGCGCAAGGTGTCGAAAGTGTTCGGCGGCAGTTGCCAGGTCCCGCTCGCGGCGCACGCGACGGTCGACGGCGACACGCTGCACCTGCGCGCGATGGTCGCGACGCCGGACGGTCGCCGCAGCGCCTACGCCGCCGCCAGCGGCCCGGCCGCGCTGCCGGAAGCGGTGGGCGAGCAGGTCGCGCAGAAGCTGGCCGCTCAGGACGCCACCGGCATCCTGGCCGAATGCAAGGCGGCCGCCGCCGGCGATGCCTGACGCGGTCGTCATCACCCGTCCGCGCCAGCAGGCCGAGCCGCTGGCCCGCGCGGTGGCGGCGCTCGGCCGCACGCCGCTGATCCTGCCGTTGCTCGAGATTTCCCCGCTGGCCGACGACGCCCCGCTGCGCGCCGCGCTCGCCGGGTTGCACGCTTATGCGCTCGTCGCGTTCGTGTCGCCCAACGCCGTCGATGCCGCCTTTGCCCACATCGACGCCTGGCCCGCCGAGGTGGCGCTGGCCGTCGTGGGCGAGGGCAGCCGGGCGGCGCTGGCGCGCCATGGCATCGACGGCGCGCGCTACCGCATCCACACGCCGCTCGATCCTTCCCGCAGCGATTCCGAACACCTGCTGCAGGCGCTCGATACGGCCGCGCTGGCCGGCCGCAAGGTGCTCGTCGTGCGCGGCGAGACGGGGCGCGAACTGCTGCCGGAGGCCCTGCGCGCGGCCGGCATCCAGGTCGACGCGGTGGCCGCCTATCGGCGCGCCGTGCCGTCCCTGAATCCGGACCTGGCGGCGTCGTTGCGCGCCTTGCTGGCCGGTCCGAACGACTGGATCATCACGAGCTCGGAAGCCCTGCGCGGCCTGGCCGGCCTCGTCGAACAGCTCGATGGCGGTGCAAGTGTGGCAAAATTGCAACAGCAGCACCTGATCGTTCCGCATGCGCGCATCGCGGAAACGGCGGGCGCACTCGGTTTCAAGGCCGTGACGCTCACGGGGTCCGGCGACGAGCGGCTGCTTGCCGCGTTACAATCACGAGCATGAACGAATTGCCCAACAATCCAGAAAAACCAAACGTGGGCGGTGCGGTCGTGCCGCCGGAGAGCTACGTCACACCGGCGTCGGCGCCGGTGGGCGGTCCCGGCGAGCCCCGCGTCCCCGAAGGGTCAAGCCTCGGCGCGCTGCTGCAAAAGCCGCAGAACCTGGCCATTCTGGCGCTGGCCGTCCTGCTGGCCCTGCAGACCTGGTCCACGCACGCCCGCTTCAACCGGCTGCGCGAGGACGTCGCGCGCACGCTGCAAAAAGACAATGCCTCGAACGCCGAGACGGCACAGGCCGTGCGCGACACGCAGGAAGCCGCCAAGGAATTGCAGGTCAAGGTCGGCGTGCTGGAAAACCGCCAGACCGAGTCGCAGAGCCAGCAGGCCGCCCTCGAGCAGATGTACCAGGACATCTCGAAGAACCGCGACGAGTGGGCGCTGTCCGAGATCGAGCAGGTCCTGTCCACCGCGAGCCAGCAGTTGCAGCTGGCCGGCAACGTGCAGGGCGCGCTGATCGCGCTGCAGAACGCCGACCGCTCGCTGTCGCGTTCGGACAAGCCGCAATTCATCACGATCCGCCGCGCCATCGCGCGCGACATCGAAAAGCTGAAGGCGCTGCCGTCCGTCGACCAGCCCGGCATCGCCCTGCGCCTGGACAACGTCATTGCGCAGATCGACAGCCTGCCGCTGCTGTCCGACGAAAAGCCGGCCGAGCCGATCGCCCCGACGCGGGTGAATGCTGCGGGCGTCGCCACGCCGGGCGTCGCCACGCCGGGCGCCAGGGCTGCGGGCCAGCCGGCGGCGCCTGCGAATCCGGGCCTGGGCCGGCGCGTCGCGGACACCTGGCGCAACTGGAGCCACGAGATGTGGGACGACATCCGCCAGCTGATCCGGGTGCGCACGGTCGACAATCCGGACGCGTTGATGCTGTCGCCGAGCGAATCGTATTTCGTGCGGGAGAACCTCAAGCTGCGCCTGCTGAACGCGCGCCTGGCGCTGCTCTCGCGCAACGAGGGCACGTTCCGCGACGACCTGAACAGCGCGCAGCAGATGCTGGTGAAATACTTCGACACGAAGGCGCGCTCGACCCAGGCCGCGCAGGCATTGCTGCGCCAGGTGCAGGCCAATAACGTCACCATCGACGTGCCCGATCTGTCGGAGAGCCTGAACGCCGTGCGCAATTACAAATCGAAGTCTTGAGCGGCGGGACCTGAACGATGCGTTTACTTCTCTGGTTAGTCGCCCTGATGGCCGCGGCGATCGGCATCGCCGTGACTGCGCGCTTCAATCCCGGCAACGTCGTCTTTTTCTATCCGCCGCACCGGATCGACCTGTCGCTGAACCTGTTCGTCGTCCTGACGGCCCTGCTGTTCCTCGTGCTGTACCTGCTGGCGCGGGCCGTGCGCGCCACGCTCGACATGCCCGAGCGCGTGGCCGAGTATCGTTTCCGCAAGCGCGAGCGCGACGCCAACCGCGGCCTGCGCGAGGCCTTGAAAGCCTTGTTCGAGGGCCGCTTCGGCCACGCCGAAAAGGCCGCCAGGCGTGCCGCCGACCTGCCCGAGAATGCCGGTCTCGCCGCGCTGATCGCGGCGCGCGCCGCCCACCGCATGCGCGAGCCGGCCCGGCGCGACGTCTGGCTGGCCGGCATCGCGCACGACCAGTCGCTCAAGACGGCGCGCCTGATGACGGTCACGGAACTGCTCGTCGACGACCACAAGCCGGAAGGCGCGCTGGAAGCCGTGGCGGAACTGAACGCCAGCGGCCAGCGCCACATCCACGCGCTGCAGTGGGCCATGAAGGCCAACCAGCAGGCGCGCAACTGGCCGGAGGTGCTGCGCCTCGTGCGCACGCTGGACAAGCGCAACGCGCTGCATCCGGCGCTCTCGAGCAGGCTGCGCGAGCTTGCCTACGACGCCCTGCTGTCCGAGGGCGGCCACGACGCCGAGTCGATCCGCCGCGTGTGGGGCACGGTGCCGGGCGGCGACCGCGTCAAGCCGTACATCGCGGCCCGCGCGGCCGCCGCCTTCAACGCGCGCGGCCTGCACGACGAGGCCCGCGGCATCGTCGAGGACGCGCTCAAGGCCGGCTGGGACGAGCGCGTCGTGCGCGCCTACCGCGAAGCGGCCGGCCCGGAAGGGTCGAGCGCCTTGCTCGCGCAGATCGAGAATTGCGAGACCTGGCTGCGCGCCCATCCGAACGACCCCGAACTGGAACTGACCCTCGGCTCGCTGTGCCTGCGCCAGAAACTGTGGGGCAAGGCCCAGCGCTACCTGGAGCAGGCGCTGTCCGACGCCACCGAGCCGCACATGGTGCGCGACGCCCACCTGAAGTTGGCCCAGCTGCACGAAGCCCTGGGCCAGCGGGAAGAGGCCGACAACCACTACCGGCAGTGCGCGCTGGCGACGGTGCTGTGACGGGCGTGTCCGCGGCCGCGCCGGCGCTCGTGCCCGCGGACGCTCATGCACCGTGCCGCGCCTTGTGGCCGTGCACGATGACGACGGCCATGTGGCCCGGCGTCCCGAGGTGGTTCGCGACCGGGACGGCCGGCCGGGCCGTGCTGGCCTCGGCGTCCGGCAGGCGGTCGACGACGAGCGACCCGGCGCCGACGACGGCAAGCGTGGTGACGAAGATGGCTTCCATGTGCTGTTGGATGTTCATGCTGTTTCCCCCGATGCTGGTTGCGGATGCGTGAGCGGTCTTGCTCACGACATCGATACAGCATGGGGCGTGCCAGCGCCCCGGACCGGGCGCGGACGGGGCGCGGGGGGCCGTTGCTGGCCTGCCGAGTCGGGCCTGGAGCAACAGTTCGCGTGGGGCGTGTCGGGTGCGTGCCAACACGATGCGCCGCGCGCACACCGGCTCATCCCATTCCTCTGGGACCTTGTGCGGCGCACAAGCCCAAGGCGATTCGTTATAATCGTTGTTTTATTGTTTCCCCTGCAACCAAGGACTATCCATGAGCCTGAATAACGTCAACGCCGGCCGCGATGTGCCGAACGACTTCAACGTCGTCATCGAAATCCCGATGAACGCCGACCCGATCAAGTACGAAGTGGACAAGGAATCGGGCGCGATCTTCGTAGACCGCTTCATGGGTACCGCCATGCACTATCCGTGCAACTACGGCTACATCCCGAACACGATCGCCGACGACGGCGACCCGTGCGACGTGCTGGTGATCACGCCGTTCCCGCTGATCCCGGGCGTCGTCGTGCGTTGCCGCGCGCTGGGCGTGCTGAAGATGACCGACGAAGCCGGCGGCGACTCGAAGATCCTGGCCGTGCCGGTCGAGAAGATCCTGCCGGTCTACGCGAACCTGCAGAAGGTCGAGGACGTGCAGGAACTGACCCTGCGCCAGATCCAGCACTTCTTCGAGCACTACAAGGACCTGGAAAAGGGCAAGTGGGTCAAGGTCGAAGGCTGGGCAGGTCCGGATGCCGCCAAGGAAGAGATCCTCACCGGCGTGAAGAACTTCGAATCGGGCGCCAAATAAGACGCCGACGGTGTCCGCACCGTCCACGGCAAGGGCCGCCACCTTCGGGTGAGCGGCCCTTTGTCGTTGGCGGCCTCGCAACCCCGATCACCACCCGATATCGCGCAGCAGCGGGAAGGTCAGGTCGCGCGGCGGCGCCACCGCATGGGTGAGGTCGTCGTTGATCGCCGGTTCCATCAGCTGGTTCGGCTTGGCCTCCGTCGTGTAGTGCGACACGGTCGAGCCCGGTGAGTAGGTCGTCGGCGTGTACAGCAGGATGCGGCCCGCGTTGTCGGTGCCGGCCAGGCGGGTCGTGTCGAGGCCGAGGCTGGCGACGACCCCCGACTGCGTGCGCGAGCGGCGCTGCAGCACGGCCTTCAGCGTGACGCCGTCGGCCTGCGTGATGCGCACGGACGGGATCGTGATGGCCGGGTCGCTGCCGCTCATGCCGGCCACGTCGCCGGGCTGGTTGTCGGCGACGATCATGGCCAGCGCTCCGGCGGCCTGGACGTTCCTGGCCTTGGTGACGAAGTCGCAGGACCCGCGGTCGACGAGGGCCACGTTGCCGCGCACCGCGAGGGCGTTCAGGGCGCCCAGCGGGTCGCACGCGAGACCCGTGCCGTCGGCCTGGTCGACGACGGGCATCAACTGGCCGGCGACGGGCGGATTGGACAGCGGCGGACCGAACGACGCGTCTCCGACCGGATAGTTGCCCGCGGCCTGGCCCGCCGCGCTGCCGCCGACGCCCAGGTTGGAGGAGGGTGCCAGCACCTGGGGCACGGCGGCCGTCACGATGGGGCCGTTCCAGGACAGCCCGCGCCACGTCACGGCCGAGGCGGCGCGCTCGGCGTCCGTCATTTCCACCCACAGCTTGCCGGTGCGATTGTTCAGCAGGTAGTAATCCCAGATCGATGGGATGCTCTGGATTTCGGCGCCCGTCTCGTCGTCCGTGAACGTCTGGAAGCCGAGGCCGTGCGCGAATTCGTGCAGCAGGACCGTCACGAGGTCGATCTGGTCGCCGAAGTTGTCGTCCAGGCCGAGGTAGAAGCCGGAGCCGGGCAGGCAGTCCGGGAACAGGCCGAGGCGCGAATTGAAGCGGGCGACGATGTGCGGCGAGCCCGGCGTCGAGATGTCCTGGCCGGCCAGCTTGCTGGCCAGGGCGCTCGGATACCAGGTCGAAGCGCGCGGCGCGCTCGGGAAATCGGACCAGATCTCGTAGGCGCCGGCCGACCCGAGCACGGCGCTCGTCGCCGTGCAGGCCAGCGGCACGAACGAGGCGCCGATGCGGATCGGCACGGTGCTCGTGAGCGTGGCGCCCCAGATCTCGGCCGCGCGCTGGAACGCGTTCAGGCGCTGCTGGCCGAGCGTCGTGCCGGGATTGCCGCCGACGGGCGCGACCGGGGTCGGGTCGTTGAAGCCGACGCCGGCATCGTTCTGGTTGACGATCACGATGGTGGCCGCGGCCTGGGCCGGCGCGGCGCCGCCCAGGGCGAGGGCGCAGGCGGCGGCCACGCAGGCGGCGGCGCCCAGGGCCCGCTGCAGGCGTGAAGGTTTAGCGGCTTTCATGGGTTTTCTCCCCGTGGTTATGGTCGAGGGCATGGCCGACGGCGGCCTCGCCCTGCACGCATTCGCTCGTCAGCTTGCCGTCGGCGCCGCGCGTGACGACGTCGTAGACCATGGTCTTGTCGCCCAGGCGCACGCCGCGCGAGCCGTCGCCGCGGCTCACGGTGCTCGGCGCGCGTGGCGCCGCCAGGCCGGCGGACGCCGGTGCCCTGGCGCGCAGGTCCCTGAGTTCGTCGGGTGTCGGGGCGCGCATCTTGCCCGTTTGCGGGTCGCGCACGACGACCATGCCTTCCTGGCCGGCGGCCTTGGCATGCAGCGAGAAGACGGCCATCAGGCACAGGGCGGCCAGCGTACCGATGGTGAGCAGTTTTTCCTTGGACATGGCGTTTCTCCGATCAAAGGCGCGACTGGCGGCGCAGCAGGGTGAACATGCCCAGGCCCAGCGCCAGCATCATCCAGTGCGCCGGCTCCGGCACCGCCGTTACGACCGAGACCGTATCGAGGCCCACATAGTTCAGGGTATCGGCCGGGCCCAGGTAGCGGAATGCGAAGCGGCCGCTGCCGTTGTCCGTGACGGTGGCCGTGAACTGCTGCCAGTCCGCCGGATAGGCGGCCGTGCCGCCGACCGTCGCCAGCAGCGTCGAGAAGTCGGCCACATCCGTGCCCGTGCCGGATGCGTAGCGCACTTCGAGCATGTCGTTGAAGCCGGGCAGGTCGTCGTGGCGCGTGTAGAAGCTCAGCGTCGTGGTGCCGGACAGGTCGAGGACCGGGGTGATCAGCCAGTTGTCGACGCTGCCGCTGCCGTTCGCGGCGCCGAGGAAGTTGGCGGCCGCGTAGGCATCCGGGGCGCCGGACTGGGCCGGGAACAGGGCGCCGTTGCCCTGGAACCAGCCGCTGCCGGCCGGGACGCTGTTGTTGACCTGCGCCCATCCGCCAAGGGCCGCGACATTGTCGAATCCTTCGTTGAGCACTTCGACCCCGGCCGCACGGGCGCTCGATGCGCCCGGCACGGCCAGCGACAGGGACAATGCCGCTGCCGCATACAAGGTTTTTACGGGTTTCATGGAAGCCCTTTCATGGAAGCCAGTAGGATGGTGGACCGCTCGCGCTGGCTGGTCGACGAGGCCATAGCTGGGCTCATCTTATGAGTCGGATGACAATGAATTTTGATATTTAGCTAACGAACAGGCTGGACAAATCGAATGTACTGTCGGGTGGGACCGATGGGCGCTTGACGCGGACTGGCGCGGAAGAATGATGAGGTGAAGCATGGTGGGCACGGGGTGCCCACCCTACGATGGTCCGGGCGCGCCAGGATGCTCGCCGAATTGACGTCCCGCGCGGCGCGGGCGGTAGGGCGGGCTCCCCGAGTCCGCCAGGAAAGTTACCGAATCAGCGCCCTGCGCGGCGCAGGCGCAGCTTGCCGACGATGCCGATCGGGAAGAAGTAGATCGAGAGAATGAACAGCACGCCCAGCCACAGCATCCAGCGGTCCGGCTGGAGGGCGGCGGCCAGCAGCGGTATGCCGGACACCATCGCGGACGCCTGCCCCATCAGCACCTTGAGATAGTTCTGGGCGAGGATGAACAGCGTCGCGCCGACGACCGCGCCGTACATCGTGCCCATGCCGCCGATGACGACGATGAGGAGGATGTCCGTCATGATTTCGAAGCCGAGGCTCGTCTTCGGCCCGACGTAGCGCAGCCACAGGGCCATCAGCGCGCCGGCCAGCGCGGCGACGACGGCGGCCAGCACGTTCGCCCAGATGCGGTAGACGACGGTGCGGTAGCCGAGGGCCTCGGCGCGGAACTCGTTCTCGCGGATCGCTTGCAGGACCCTGCCGAACGGCGAATTCACGAGGCGCAGCAGGAACAGGAACAGCACGAGGCAGCCCGCGAACACGATGTAATAGGTGATCAGCCTGCCGTCGACGGCGCGCCCGAACACGTCGTGGTCGACGAGCGTGTAGCCGGGCGACAGCAGTTCCGGCACGCTGAACGTGCGGCCGTCCTCGCCGCCGGTGAAATCCGACAGCTGCGATGCGAGCACCGAGAACGACGACGCCACGGCCAGCGTGATCATCGCGTAGAAGATGGCGCGCACGCGCAGCGCGAACAGGCCGACGACGAAGGCGAGGACGACCGTCAGCGCCAGCGCGGCGGCCAGGCCGGCGACGATCGCGCTCCAGGTCGGCTCGTCCACGCTGGACAGGGCGATGCCGACCCCGTACGCGCCGATGCCGTAGAACATCGTGTGGGCGAAGGAGACGATGCCCGTATAGCCCAGCAGCAGATCGTACGAGGCGACGAGGACGATGTACACGCAGATCGTGGCCGCCGTGTTCAGCGGGCGCGCGCCGGAAAACAGGAAGGGCGCGAACAGCAGGCCGAGCAGGATCGCGACGAGGATCGCGGACAGCAGCCGGCTGCGCGGCAGGTCGCCGGAAAGAAGGCGGATCAGCATCAGTGACGTCCTTTCGCGTACAGGCCGGCCGGGCGCCACAGGAGGACGGCGATCATCAGCACGATGTTCGAGACGAGCGCCACCTTGGGCGCGAGGAAGCCGGCGTAGTTGCCGACGAGGGCGATCAGCAGCGAGCCGATGAAGCAGCCGCCGACGGAACCGAGACCGCCGATGATGATGACGATGAAGGTCAGCACCATGATCTCGCTGCCCATCTGCGCCACCAGCGTTTCCTTGTACAGGCCCCACATCACGCCGCCCAGGCCCGCCAGCGCCGACCCGGCCGCGAACACGCCCACGAACAGGCGGCGGATGCGGTAGCCCATCGCCTCGACCATTTCTCCGTTTTCCACGCCGGCGCGGATCAGCAGGCCGATCTTGGTGCGGTTCAGGGTCAGGAACATCGCGCCGAACACGACGAGGCCGACAGCGACGGCGAGCAGCCGGTATTTCTCGATGGCGGCATCGCCCAGGAAGATGGCGCCGCGCAGGGCGGCCGGCAGCGGCAGGGCGATCTGGTCGGCGCCCCAGATCACGTTGATCAATTGCTCGGACACGATCATGCCCCCCATCGTGACCAGGATCTGCTTCAGGTGCTGGCCGTACACGGGCATGATGACGACCCGTTCGAACGCCCAGCCGAGCAGCGCCGTCACGACCATCGCGAGCAGCACGGCGAGGCCCAGCACGCCGAGGTTGGCCAGCAGCGAATCCGTCTCGAGCCAGCCGCGCATGGGCAGCAGGACGACGGTCGCGGTGAATGCGCCGACCGAGACGAAGGCGCCGTGGCCGAAGTTCAGCACGCTCATCAGGCCGAAGACCAGCGTCAGGCCGCTGGCCATAATAAAAATCATCATGCCCATCGCGAGCCCGGCCACGGTCAGGGTGACCCACGTCGGGACGCTCATGAAAGGCAGCGCCGCCAGCACGACGGCCGGCACGAGCAGCAGCGGGGCGATGTCGCGCCGCGCCGCCGGCAGCGGGGCGTCCGCCTGGGCGATCGGTAAGGTTGCGCTCACGTGGTTATCCTGTTCATTGGTGGGAGTCGAGCGACAGGCCCAGCAGGCGTTGCTGCAAGGCCTCGTCGTGCGTCAGGTCGTGCATCAGGCCGGCGTGGACGACGCGGCCGTCGTCCATCACGCCCACGCTGTCGCCGAGCGTGCGCACGAAGTTGAAATTCTGTTCGACCAGCAGGATCGTCGTGCTCGTGTCCTTGAGGTCGCGGAACGCCGCCATCAGGCTTTGCACGATGGCGGGGGCCAGGCCCTTGGTCGGCTCGTCCACGAGCAGCAGCTTGCGGGGCTCGACGATGGCGCGCGCGATGGCCACCATCTGCTTCTGTCCGCCCGACAGGTTTCCGGCCGGGTAGTTCCAGAATTTCTTCAGCGCGGGGAAGAAGCCGCAGATCCAGTCCACGCGCGCCGCGTCCAGCGGGCCGTTGCGGGCGGCAAGGTACAGGTTCTCGCGTACCGTCAGCTCGGAAAATACGGCCATGCTTTCCGGGACGTAGGCGATGCCGGCACGGGCGATGTCCGGCGTGCTCAGCTTTGTGATGTCGCGGCCGTCGAACGTGATGGTGCCGCGGCTGGCCTTCCACAGGCCCATGACGGTGCGCAGGGTCGTCGTCTTGCCGGCGCCGTTGCGGCCCAGCAGCACGGCCAGGCCGCCGCGCGGCACGACGAGGTCGACGCCCTGCAGGATGTGGTATTGGCCGATGTGCGTGTGGACACCGGACAGCGTCAGGATGGGTTCGCTCATGGGCAGCTTCATGTTCGGGACGTCACGCGGGTTCGGGGGTGCCAAGATAGGCCTCCTGCACGATTTTCGATCGCATCACCTCGGCCGGTTCGCCGTCCGCCACCAGCGCGCCATTGTGCAGCACGATGATGCGGTCGGCGAGCGCGCGCACGACGTCCATCTTGTGCTCGACGAGCAGCACGGTCTTGTCGCGCTCGGCCTTGACCTGGTGGATCAGTTCCAGCACGACCGGCACCTCGTCCACGCTCATGCCGGCCGTGGGCTCGTCGAACATCAGGATGGCCGGCTCCAGCGCGAGCAGGATCGCCACCTCGAGCTTGCGCTGGTCGCCGTGCGACAGCGTGCCGACCAGCGCGCCGCGCCGGGGCGTCAATGCCACGCGCTCCAGGTAGTGCTCGGCGCGCTGGATGACTTCCTTGTGGCCGGACCACAGCGACAGCATGCTCATGCCGATGCCGGCGCGGCTCTGCACGGCCAGGCGCACGTTTTCCAGCACGGTGAGGTGCGGGAACAGGTTGGTCAGCTGGAAGGCGCGCCCCACGCCGAGGCGGGTGCGGCGCGCGGGGCCAAGGCGCGTCACGTCCTGCCCGCGCACGATCACGCTGCCCGACGTCGCCTGCAACTGGCCCGACACCAGGTTGAAATAGGTCGTCTTGCCGGCGCCGTTCGGGCCCACGATCACGGTCAAGGTGCCCGGATAAAACTCGGCCGTCACCGCTTCGACGGCCACGTGGCCGCCGAAGCGGATGGTCAGGTCGCGCGTGACGAGTGCGGGCGCGGGCGCGGCGTTCGCGACTGTCATGTCAGCGCTTGTTCCGGATGGGCAGCGGCAGTTCGCTCGCCGGGATCTCGCGCACCAGTTCCAGCAGGTCCCACTCGCTCTTCTGGTCCTTCTTGATGCGGAAGTGGTACATGGGCTGCAGTGCCTGGTGATCTTCTTTTCGGAACGTCATCGTACCCTTCGGCGTGTCGAACGACATGCCTTCCATCGCCGTCACCATCTGGTCGCCGTTCCCGGAAGGGACCTTTTGCAGCGCCGCGACGACGGCCGCCGCCGCCGCCATGCCGCCGGCCGTGAACATGTCGGGCGGGGCCTTGTAGCGCTTCGTGTGCTCGGCCACGAGCCAGTCGTTCATCTTGTTCTTCGGGAAGCCGTAGTAGTAATTGATGGTGCCTTCGGTGCCGGCGTATGCCTTCCACGTCTTCATCACGGGCAGGATGTTGCCGCCCGGGGCGAGCGAGATGCCGTAGCGTTCCGGCTTCATGTCGGCGATCTTGTTCATCGGGTTCGGGCCGGCCCAGACGATGGCCAGCACGCGCGGCTGCGGCTTGTCTTTCAGGGCGTCGAACAGGCGCTGCGTGGGCGCCGTGAAATCGGTCGCGGCGGCGGGGGCGTATTCTTCATGGACGACGGTCGCCTTGCTTCCGGTCGCGGCCAGCGCTTCCTTGCCGGCCTTGATGGCGTCGCGGCCGAACGCATAGTCCTGCGCGAGGAACGCGATGCTGCCGCTCTTCAGCGTCGACGCCGCGGCCAGCGCGTCCTGCATCGAATTGCGCGCGGTGCGGAAGATGTACTTGTTCCACCGGGCGCCCGTGATCTCGTCGGCGACGGCCGGTTCGACGATCAGCACCTTCTTGTATTCCTTCGCGACCGGCAGCATCGCGAGCGCCGCGCCGGATGACGTGGTGCCGACGGCGATGTCGACCTTGTCGTCGCCATAGGCCTCGGCCAGCAGCGTGCGCGAGAGGTCGGGCTTGCCCTGGTCGTCCTTGACGAGCACTTTCAGCTTGCGGCCGTTGATTTCCATCTTGCCGCCGGTGAGGTATTCGAGGCCCAGCATGAAGCCGGTCTCGGTTTCCTTGGCATACGATTCGAGCTGGCCGGTCTTGCCGGCGATCAGGGCGACCTTCAGGTCCGGGGCGGCCAGGGCGGCGCCCGTCGCCGTCAGGGCGAAGGCGGCGAACAGGGTCAGGGGCAGGGGTTTGATCAGGCGTTTCATGTTGTCTCCATGTTTGGTGGGCACGGGGTGCCCACCCTACGGTGCAGTGGCCAGGAATTTCACGATGGCGTCCAGCGCTACGGGTTCGGTCAGCATCGGCGCGTGGCCCACGCCCGGCACGTCGACGTACGCCATCGCGGGTGCCGCGCGCCGCATCCACGCGGCTTGCCGTTCTTCCAGCAGGTCGGACAGCGCCCCGCGCACCAGCAGCACCGGGCGCTCGTGCGCGAGCTTGCGGAACGCCATCCGCAGCGGCAGCGACGTCGGCCTGAGTTTACCGGTTTGCAGGGCGATGGCAATGTTCGGGTCGTAGCGGGGCGCCAGCCGGCCGGCGGCGTCCGGGGCGAAGGCGCGGCGCGCCCATTTGTCCCATTCGGGGGCATCGTTGTCCGGGAAAGCGCAGGCGTTGATGTCGCGCACGTAGCCCGCGGCGTCTTCCCACGAGCCCACGGTGCCCGTCCGGCCCGCGTAGCCGGTGATGCGCGCCAGGCCTTTTTCCGAGATGACGGGGCCGATGTCGTTCAGTACGGCCGCAGCCACCAGGTCGATGCGCCGCGCCGCCAGCGTCATGGTGATCAGGCCGCCCATCGACGTGCCGATGAATACGGCGCGCGCGATGCCGAGGTCGGATGCGAGGCGGACGACGTCGCCGGCGTACACGCCCGGCGTGTAGTTGTCGTGATTCGGATCGCGCTCGGAATCGCCGCGGCCGCGCACGTCGAGCGCCAGCACGCGCCGTCCCAGCGCGGCGATGCGCGGCGCGAGCTCGTCGAAGTCGGACGCGTTGCGCGTCAGCCCGTGGATGCAGATCACGGGCAGCCGCGCCGGCCCGCCCGCGCCCGCGTAGTCGCGTGCGTGCAGCGACAAGCCATCGTCACTGGTGAAGGTGATGTCGGTGTAGGTGGACATGTGACCGTTTGGTTTGTTGACAGGCGCGTCGAGCCTGGGGCGCCTCGGCGGAGAGCCCCGGCGGGGGGCTCTCCTCGCGGTCCGGGCGGACGATCAGAACTTCACGTCCAGCGTCGCGCGGACGCTGCGCGGGTCGCCGTAGAAGGCGGTGACGGAGTTGAAGAAGCCGGAGAAGTTATAGCCGGCCACCTTGTAGCGCTTGTCCGTCAGGTTGCGGCCATGCAGTCCGACCTGATACTTGCGGTCGGAACTGGTCCAGACGAGGCCCGCGTCCCACAGGCCGAAGCCGCCCTGGGACAGCGCCAGGTTGCCGGGGATGGTGGCATCCAGGCTGGGGACGCCGGTCGGGCGCGCGATCTCGGTCTGGTACACCTTGCTCTTGTAGGCAATGCTGTTCATCAGGCTCAGCGTGCCCGAACGTCCCGCCAGCGCGAGCGGCCAGTCGTAGTTCACGGACAGGTTGGCGGCGTTCTTGGGCGTGTTCTGGAACTCCGTGCTGCCCGCGATGTTGACCAGGTTGGCCCCGTTCGCGACATACCACTGCTTGTACTTGGCATCGATGTGGCTGTACATCGCGCTGACGCTGAGCGCGTTGGTCAGGTAGGCGATCATTTCCAGTTCGAGGCCGTCGATCCTGGCCTTGCCGGCATTCGTCAGCGTGCCGGCGAAGCCGTTCACGTTGCCGTTCGCGTCGAAGGTCGGGATCGAGCCGGGGATCTGGACGTTCTTGTAGTCGGTGTAGAAGACCGCGGCATTCGTCTGCAGGCGGCCGCCGTGCATCGACGACTTCAGGCCCAGCTCGACGGTGCTGACTTCTTCCGGATCGACGCCGCGGCGCTTGGCCAGCGAGGCCGCCGTGTTCGGGCCGCCGGATGCCGTCAGGTCCATGCGCGGATCGAACATGCCGCCCTTGAAGCCCTTGGAAAAGGTGCCGTAGACGTTGTGGTCCGGCGCGAACTTCCAGCCGATGCCGACCTTGGGCGTGAATTTCTTGTCGGTGCGGTCCAGGTCGTCCTTGCCGAGATCCGTGTTCGGCGGCCCGAACGCGAAGGCGGCCGGATTGCCCAGCAGCGCCGACCCTTTCAAGCCGAGATAGGTCTGCTTGAAGATGCGCGCGCGCCGCTGGTCGTCCGTGTAGCGGCCGCCGACCGTGACGTTGAACGTGTCGGTCAGGCTGTAGCTGGCGTCGGCGAAGGCCGCCCACGTGCGGGTGTCGATGTCGTCGTACGTCAGCAGCGACAGGCCGCCGGCCGCGTTGTACAGGACGTCGAACTTGTTGAAGGCGTTGGCCTTCATGTAGAACACGCCGGCCACGCCCTGCAGGCGCGAGCCGGTGTAGGTCAGCTGGAATTCCTGGCTGGTCTGGTGGTCGCTGTAGATGGCCGGCGCCTCGAACAGCGGCGTCTCGAGCGAATCGAAATCGATCGGGGCATACGATTCCGACTTGCGGTTGGCGGTGATCGACTTGAACGACAGGGTCGGATCGATGGTGTAGTCGATCAAGAGCGAGGTGCCCTGGTTGATTACCTGCTGCTTGTGGCCGACCACCGAGTACAGGTCGGCGCGCGTGTCGTACAGGCCGGGCAGCGGCTGGATGTTGGCCGGCGCGGGGCCCGCCGTCACGCGATAACCCTGGCGCGGTTGCGAGTCGTCGACCGTGCGGTCGTAGGCGAAGCGCACGAACAGGTCGCTGTTCGGCAGCAGTTCCGCGCTGATGCGGCCGGCCCACAGGTCCTTGTTGTAGTTCTGCTGGCCGGTGAGGACGTTGTGGCCGAAGCCGTTGCGGTTGAAGGTGGCGAGCGTGCCGCCCAGGCGCAGGATGTCCGTCACGGGCGTGCTGGCCTTGACGACGAGGTCCGCTTCGCCGTAGTTGCCCACGGTGGCCTTCGCATCCAGCATGGGTTTCGGGGCGAGCTTGCGGGTCACGTACTTGACGGCGCCGCCGATCGTGTTGCGGCCATACAGCGTGCCCTGGGGGCCGCGCAGCACTTCGATGCGTTCGAGGTCGTAGATGTCGGTGAGGGCGCCCTGCGGACGCGCCAGGTAGACGTCGTCGAGATAGATGCCGACGCCCTGCTCGTAGCCGGCGACGGGGTCCTGCTGGCCGATGCCGCGGATGAACGCGGTCAGCGTGGTGTTGGTGCCGCGCGACGTTTTCAGCGTGGTGTTCGGCACCTTGTCGGTGAGCGCGGTGAGGTCGGGGATGGCCTGTTTTTCGAGCTCGGCGCCGGACAGCGCGGTCACCGCGCCCGGTACGTCCTGGATCAATTCGGCGCGGCGGCGAGCGGTCACGACGACCTTGCTGATGTCTTCCGTGGCGGACGCGGCAGGAGCGGTGTTCGCGTCTTCCTGGGAATGGGCGACCCCGATCGTGCTGCCGTACATTGCCATGAGCACGGCAATGGACATGGCGGAACGGGCGGGGCGGTGCAGTTTCGGCTTGCTAACACGCATTGAATGTCTCCTGATTTTGTTTGGTGTTATGCGTTCAGGTACGTTTCGCATGATCGGAGTGTGCCTCGGATGAAACTGGTTGAAAAGACAACGCCGCGCCCACCGGTTGTGCATTTATGCACAGCACGCCGGAACCGCCCATCGCAGGCGGCGCCTGAGGACGCGGCACGTTGCAACGCGCGGAAAACCGCTCTGCTGTGCATACGCAAGAGATATTCCGAAAACGTTGCAGCGGCAATGTGCACTGGTGCACAATATGTCACCTTGATATCAAACAACGGGTTCTCGAAAAAGCCGCACTGAACGGTGACCCCATGCGTGACGGGTCGGCGGGGACCGGGGGAGACAACCATGCACAGCCTGCCGGAGTGGACGGATTTGCGGTTTTTCCTGGAGCTGGCGCGCGCCGGCACCCTGTCGGGGGCGTCGCGCCGCCTCGACGTCGAGCACACGACCGTCGCCCGGCGCATCGACCGCCTGGAGCAGCAGCTGGGGACGACCCTGTTCGACCGCTCGCGCGAAGGCTACGAGCTGACGGAGATGGGCCTGGCCCTGCTGCCGCACGCCGAGGCGATGGAAGGCGCGGCGCTGGCCGCCACCGAGCAGCTGGGCGGGGCGGAAGTGGCGGCGCACGGCGTCGTGCGGCTGGGCGTGCCGGAAGTGTTCGGGGTGCGCGTCGTCGCGCCCCTGCTGGTGACACTGTTCGACGAGCACCCGGACCTGTCGATCGACCTGCTGGCCCTGCCGCGCTTCGCCAACCTGGCCAACCGCGAGGCCGATCTCGGCGTCATGCTCGATCCGCCGTCGACGGGGCGCTACATGGTGACGCGCCTCGCCTCGTTCCGCTTCTACCTGTATGCGTCGCCGGCGTATCTCGCCCGGCACCCGCCCATCCGCACGCATGCGGACCTGGAGCACCACCACTTCGTCGACTACGTGCAGGACCGCCTGGCCAGCCGCGAACTGTCATACCTGAACGAACTCGGATTCACGCCGCGCCGCCGCCTGTGCTGCTCGGGCATGGGGGCGCAGATCGAGGCGGCGTCGCTGGGCCTGGGCCTCATGATGGCGCCGCCGTATGCCGTGCCGGACGACGGCCGTCTCGTGCCCGTCCTGCAGGGCTTTTATGCGGAGCGCTCGTTCTGGCTGGCGGCGCCGACGGACCTGTACCGGCTGCGCCGCGTGAAGGTCGTGTGGGACCTGTTGCGCGACCTGGCCGACAACAATCCGAAGCTGTGGTGGGACAAGGGCGACATCGGGAGGGCGGCGTGATCCGCGACTATGTGCCGGCCGACCGACCGACCGACCGCGCCGCCATCACAATTTGCCGCCGATCCGCGGCGTGCCGTATGCGCGTTATGTGTTGCGGTTGACGTAGCGCGTGGGCACGGCGTGCCCACCCTACCGCTCATTTTCGGAACGGGTTGCGGTCGTTGAGCTCATCGATGTAATCGTCGATCCCGCCGGCTTCGCGCTCCAGGAAGCGCTCGACGGCGTCCGCGAACGACGGATGCGCGAGCCAGTGCGCCGACCAGGTCCGCGTCGGCAGGAAGCCGCGCGCCATCTTGTGCTCGCCCTGCGCGCCGCCTTCGAACACCTGGATGCCCTGTTCGATGCAGAACTCGAGCGGCTGGTAGTAGGCCGCCTCGAAGTGCAGGCAGGGCACGTGTTCCAGCGCGCCCCAGTAGCGGCCGTACAGGGTGGTCGCGTCGTGCACGACGAGCGAGGCCGCGATCGGGTGGCCGTCGCGCTCTGCGATCACGAGCAGCAGGTTGTCCGGCATCGTTTTTCCGATGCGGCGGAAGAAGTCCAGGTTCAGGTAGGGCTTGGAAAAGTGTTCCGAATAGGTGTTGCGGTAGCAGCGCGTGAAGAAGCGCCATTCCTCGTCCGTGATGTCCCGCCCGCGCACGCGCCGCAGCGAGACGCCGGCCTCGCGCACCTTGCGCCGCTCGGCGCGGATGTTCTTGCGCTTCTTTTGTTCCAGGGTGGCGAGGAAGTCGTCGAACGTCGCATAGCCTGCGTTCATCCAGTGGAACTGCACCCCGCTGCGCAGCATGAAGCCGGCGTCGGCCAGCTGTTTCGCTTCCTCGTCCGGCGGGAACAGCACGTGCGTGGACGACACCTCCGTCGCCTTCTGCGTCTTCACCAGAACGTCGACGAGGGCCGCCCGCGCCCGCGCGTCGCGCGCGAGCAGGCGCGGGCCGGCGACGGGCGTGAACGGGATCGCGGACAGCAGCTTCGGATAATAGTCGAGTCCATGCTCCTGGTAGGCATTGGCCCACGCCCAGTCGAACACGTATTCGCCGTACGAATGGCCTTTCACGTACAGGGGCAGGGCGGCGGCCAGGCCGTCGGCGGCGTCGTACAGCGCGATGTACTGCGGCTGCCAGCCCGTTTCCGGCGTCGCGCTGCCGGATTCGTGCAGCGCGTGCAGGAACGCGAAGGACAGGAACGGGTTGGCATTGTCCTGCAGGGCGACGAGGCCGTCCCACCGGGCTTGCCCGATCTCGGACAGAGAAGAAACGATATGCGTGCGATAATTCAAGATGACTTCCGTGAGCTGTTGAGACCTATGGATAAGCGATTCTTCAACCTGTATTCCCACGATTTCGCGCGCGTGGCCGTCGCCAGTCCGCGTTGCAAGGTCGCCGACCCGGCCTTCAACGCGCAGGAAACGATCCGCCTCGCGCGCGAGGCCGCCGACGCGGGCGCCGTGCTGGCCGCCTTCCCCGAACTGGGCTTGTCGGCCTACACGTGCGACGACCTGTTCCACCAGCGCGCGCTGCTCGACGCCGTGCTGGACGCGCTGGCCGAGGTGGTCGCCGCATCGAGTTCTCTGCCGCTGGCGCTCGTCGTCGGCGCGCCGCTGCGCGTCGGCCACGTGCTGTTCAACTGTGCCGTCGTCGTCGCGGGCGGCCGCATCCTGGGCGTGGTTCCGAAAAGCTATCTGCCCAATTATGGCGAATTTTACGAAAGTCGGCAGTTCAGCGCGGCGGACAACGCCGCAGTCGACCATATTTCGCTGCTGGGCCAGGACGTGCCGTTCGGCCCCGAGCAGCTGTTCGAGCTGGAGAATCTGCCGCTGCTGCGCTTCCACGTCGAGATCTGCGAAGACGTGTGGGTGCCGATCCCGCCGTCCTCGTACGCCGCGCTGGCCGGCGCGACGGTGCTGGTGAACCTGTCGGCGTCGAACGTCGTGGTGGGCAAGAGCGGCTATCGCCACCAGCTCGTGGCGCAGCAGTCGGCGCGCTGCCTGGCCGCGTACCTGTACACGTCGGCCGGACAGGGCGAATCGACGACGGACATGGCGTGGGACGGCCAGTCGCTGATCTACGAAAAGGGCGACCTGCTGGCCGAGTCCGAGCGCTTCCAGGGCGACTCGCACATCGTCTATGGCGACGTCGACCTGGAACGCCTGTCCGTCGACCGCATGCACACGACGACGTTCGCGCAGTCCGTGCGGCGCCATGCGCACGAGGTGGCAAAATTCCGCGTGCAAAAGTTTGCCGTCCCGCTGCCGCTCGAGCGCGACCTGCCGCTGGCGCGCCTCGTCGAACGCTTCCCGTACGTGCCGGCCGACGGCCGCCGGCGCGACGCGCGCTGCACCGAGGTCTACAACATCCAGGTGCAGGCGCTGGTGCAGCGGCTGCAGTCGTCCGGCCACCAGAAGGTCGTGATCGGCATCTCGGGCGGCCTCGATTCCACGCACGCGCTGCTCGTCTGCGCCAAGGCGATGGACAAGCTGGACCTGCCGCGCGCGAACATCCTCGCGTACACGATGCCGGGCTTCGCGACGAGCGAACGCACCTTGCGCCAGGCGCGCGAACTGATGCGCGTCGTCGGCTGCACGGCGCACGAAATCGACATCCGCCCCAGCTGCATCCAGATGCTCAAGGACCTCGGCCACCCGTATGCGGAGGGCGCGGAACAGTACGACGTCACGTTCGAGAACGTGCAGGCGGGCGAGCGCACGAGCCATTTGTTCCGCCTCGCGAACCATCACCACGCGATCGTGATCGGCACCGGCGACCTGTCCGAGCTGGCGCTGGGCTGGTGCACGTACGGCGTGGGCGACCACATGTCGCACTACAACGTCAACGCGAGCGTGCCCAAGACGCTGATCTCGCACCTCGTGCGCTGGGTCGCGGACACGAAGCAGGTCGGCGAGACGGGGTCCGATGTCCTGATCAACGTGCTGGAAACCGAGATCTCGCCGGAACTGGTGCCGGGCAAGGCGGGGGACGCGAACAAGCCGGCGCAGGTGACGGAAGACTTCATCGGCCCGTACGAGCTGCAGGATTTTAATTTGTACTACACGATCCGCTACGGTTTCGGACCGGCCAAGGTCGCGTTCCTGTCCTGGAGCGCGTGGCGCGACGCGGCACGCGGGCCGTGGCCGGAAGGCGGCAACCCGGCGCGCAACCAGTACGGCCTCGCGGCGATCAAGAAGAACCTGGGCATCTTCCTGTGGCGTTTCTTCAAGACGAGCCAGTTCAAGCGCTCCTGCGTGCCGAACGGGCCGAAGGTCGGCAACGGCGGCTCGCTGTCCCCGCGCGGCGACTGGCGCGCGCCCAGCGATTCGGAAGCGACCGTGTGGATGGCGCAGCTGGCCAGGATTCCAGATTGACCGGGCGCCATGCGATAATCCCGGGAAATTGAAAGGAGATACACATGAAACAGATTACCTGCGTGATCAAGCCGTTCAAGCTGGACGAAGTGCGCGAAGCGCTGGCCGAGGTGAACGTCACCGGCCTGACCGTCACGGAAGTGAAGGGCTTCGGCCGCCAGAAGGGCCACACGGAACTGTACCGCGGCGCCGAATACGTGGTCGACTTCCTGCCCAAGGTGAAGATCGAAGTGGTGGTCGACGATGCGCTGACGGAGCAGGTGGTGGACGCCATCATCAAGGCCGCGCGCACGGGCAAGATCGGCGACGGCAAGATCTTCGTGCAGGAAGTGGAGCAGGTGATCCGCATCCGTACCGGCGAGACGGGGCCGGACGCGGTTTAAGCCCGCGCGCGTCGTCCCCGCGAAGGCGGGGATCCAATTTCAGCCGGCGGGCCGCGAGCAACTTGGGTTCCCGCCTGCGCGGGAACGACGGTTTGAAGCCGGACGCGTCGCCTCCGTGCACTCGCCGCCGCGCACACCCGTCGTCCCCGGCGAAGGCGGGGATCCAATTTCAGCCGGCGGGCCGCGAACAACTTGGGTTCCCGCCTGCGCGGGAACGACGGTTTGAAGCCGGACGCGTCGCCTCCGTGCACTCGCCGCCGCGCACACCCGTCGTCCCCGCGAAGGCGGGGATCCAATTTCAGCCGGCGGGCCGCGAGCAACTTGGGTTCCCGCCTGCGCGGAAACGACGGTTCGAAGCCGGACGCGTCGCCTCCGTGCACTCGCCGCCGCGCACACCCGTCGTCCCCGGCGAAGGCGGGGATCCAATTTCAGCCGGCGAGCCGCGTATAACTTGGGTTCCCGCCTGCGCGGGAACGACGGTTTGAAGCCGGACGCGTCGCCTCCGTGCACTCGCCGCCGCGCACACCCGTCGTCCCCGCGAAGGCGGGGATCCAATTTCAGCTGGCGGGCCGCGAACAACTTGGGTTCCCGCCTGCGCGGGAACGACGGTTCGAAGCCAGACGCGTCGCCTCCGTGCACTCGCCGCCGCGCACACCCGTCGTCCCCGCGAAGGCGGGGATCCAATTTCAGCCGGCGGGCCGCGAACAACTTGGGTTCCCGCCTGCGCGGGAACGACGGTTCGAAGCCAGACGCGTCGCCTCCGTGCACTCGCCGCCGCGCACACCCGTCGTCCCCGCGAAGGCGGGGATCCAATTTCAGCCGGCGGGCCGCGAACAACTTGGGTTCCCGCCTGCGCGGAAACGACGGTTCGAAGCCGGACGCGTCGCCTCCGTGCACTCGCCGCCGCGCACACCCGTCGTCCCCGCGAAGGCGGGGATCCAATTTCAGCCGGCGGGCCGCGTATAACTTGGGTTCCCGCCTGCGCGGGAACGACGGTTTGAAGCCGGACGCGTCGCCTCCGTGCACTCGCCGTCGCGCACACCCGTCGTCCCCGCGAAGGCGGGGATCCAATTTCAGCCGGCGGGCCGCGAACAACTTGGGTTCCCGCCTGCGCGGGAACGACGGTTCGAAGCCGGACGCGTCGCCTCCGTGCACTCGCCGCCGCGCACAACCGTCGTCCCCGCGAAGGCGCACTGCTGTCCGGAATAAAATTCTTGACAGTTTCATCAGATGAGGCTCAGCTGGAGCTCTGCCATTTCTTGCTGAAGTCGCCGTCGTTGTCGATAGCGGGAAGCTTCGATCTCGGGGCGCTGAAACAAGGTGGCGCGTATCAGCACGAGACAGTCCCAGAGACTGATCTTGAGCGAGTGCCGCTGCTTGTAGAGCGCCACGAGCAAATAGCTGATCAACGCTGTAAGCACCTGGATGCGCACTGCGTTTTCGCTCCGCCCGAGGAATTTTTTGATTTTCAGGTGCTGCTTGATCCACTTGAAAAACAGTTCGATTCCCCAGCGCTCCTTGTAACGCTGGGCGATCTCGAACGCGGCGCTGTCCAGATCGTTGGTGGCCAGGACAAGCGGCGTGTCCTTTTCCGGGCGAGCGATCGTGATACGCCGTAGCGATGCCAGGTACGGGTTGTCTCGTCCTCCGGGACGCTTATGTTTGAGCCGGACGATTTCATCATTGAGCACGACCCCGGCGGCTTCGGCGGGAATGCTTCTTTCTTCGATTATCTGTAGGCCGGCATTGCGTTTGAACCGGGTAACGAACTGCGCCCCAGCCTGACTGATGGCGTTCCACCAGGCGTAGTCGCAGTAGCCTTTGTCGAAGACGTAAAGGGCGCCCCGAACCAGCGGTACGCTCCAGGCTTTCTCTACGTCGTTCACGTTGGCCGCGCTGAACGAAATCCAGTCTGGCGTCCGGGTCTCGGCATCGAGCAGGACATGGACCTTGATACCCTGGGTGTTGCGGGTGCGGTTTTCTTGTGTCCAACGCTCGAATTCCCGTCCCTTGAGCGTCAACGACGTCGAGTCGAGCAGATACATCAATTCAGCACTATCGCTGCGCAACTGACGCGACACCTGTCCCATCAGCCAATTGGCGACGTCACTGAACACGGTATCGGAGCGCCTGGCGTTCGCATCGGCCAGCGTCGTACGTTTGATCATCCCGGCGCCCAAATGGTAATGGTGAGAGCGGTGATGATTAAAGCCCGTCTCCAGCGCCCGCAAGCCCGGCGCTTCACTGAGCTGCCCGTACATCATTGCGATCAGGTGCTGCCAGTGCCCGAATTTTTTAGAGTACTTGTCGGCCTTGTGTCTTTTTACCAGCCGATCGAACTCCGAGCGGGGCAGGCCCTTTAATAATTCCTGAAAGGTAGCTATGCTGAACATGTTGCGGGGTTTTGGTTTTTTGAGTTTGGCGACTCGGGTATACGCCCGCAAACCAGTCCCTGCAACACCTTCAGCGATTTCCCCTCAAATTATTCCGGACAGCAGTGCGCGCAGGCGGGAACCCAAGTTTCCCGCGGTGCGATCACGCATGCAATATTGGGCCCCCGCCTGCGCGGGGGCGACGGTCTCTCAGCTGATGGCTGCTTCCAGCAACGTCACAGTCACCGTCGTTCCCGCGCAGGCGCACTGCTGTCCGGAATAAAATTCTTGACAGTTTCATCAGATGAGGCTCAGCTGGAGCTCTGCCATTTCTTGCTGAAGTCGCCGTCGTTGTCGATAGCGGGAAGCTTCGATCTCGGGGCGCTGAAACAAGGTGGCGCGTATCAGCACGAGACAGTCCCAGAGACTGATCTTGAGCGAGTGCCGCTGCTTGTAGAGCGCCACGAGCAAATAGCTGATCAACGCTGTAAGCACCTGGATGCGCACTGCGTTTTCGCTCCGCCCGAGGAATTTTTTGATTTTCAGGTGCTGCTTGATCCACTTGAAAAACAGTTCGATTCCCCAGCGCTCCTTGTAACGCTGGGCGATCTCGAACGCGGCGCTGTCCAGATCGTTGGTGGCCAGGACAAGCGGCGTGTCCTTTTCCGGGCGAGCGATCGTGATACGCCGTAGCGATGCCAGATATGGGTTGTCTCGTCCTCCGGGACGCTTATGTTTGAGCCGGACGATTTCATCATTGAGCACGACCCCGGCGGCTTCGGCGGGAATGCTTCTTTCTTCGATTATCTGTAGGCCGGCATTGCGTTTGAACCGGGTAACGAACTGCGCCCCAGCCTGACTGATGGCGTTCCACCAGGCGTAGTCGCAGTAGCCTTTGTCGAAGACGTAAAGGGCGCCCCGAACCAGCGGTACGCTCCAGGCTTTCTCTACGTCGTTCACGTTGGCCGCGCTGAACGAAATCCAGTCTGGCGTCCGGGTCTCGGCATCGAGCAGGACATGGACCTTGATACCCTGGGTGTTGCGGGTGCGGTTTTCTTGTGTCCAACGCTCGAATTCCCGTCCCTTGAGCGTCAACGACGTCGAGTCGAGCAGATACATCAATTCAGCACTATCGCTGCGCAACTGACGCGACACCTGTCCCATCAGCCAATTGGCGACGTCACTGAACACGGTATCGGAGCGCCTGGCGTTCGCATCGGCCAGCGTCGTACGTTTGATCATCCCGGCGCCCAAATGGTAATGGTGAGAGCGGTGATGATTAAAGCCCGTCTCCAGCGCCCGCAAGCCCGGCGCTTCACTGAGCTGCCCGTACATCATTGCGATCAGGTGCTGCCAGTGCCCGAATTTTTTAGAGTACTTGTCGGCCTTGTGCCTTTTTACCAGCCGATCGAACTCCGAGCGGGGCAGGCCCTTTAATAATTCCTGAAAGGTAGCTATGCTGAACATGTTGCGGGGTTTTGGTTTTTTGAGTTTGGCGACTCGGGTATACGCCCGTAAACCAGTCCCTGCAACACCTTCAGCGATTTCCCCTCAAATTATTCCGGACAGCAGTGCGCGAAGGCGGGGATCCAATTTCAGCCGGCGGGCCGCGAACAACTTGGGTTCCCGCCTGCGCGGGAACGACGGTTTGAAGCCAGACGCGTCGCCTCCGTGCACTCGCCGCCGCGCACACCCGTCGTCCCCGCGAAGGCGGGGATCCAATTTCAGCCGGCGGGCCGCGAACAACTTGGGTTCCCGCCTGCGCGGGAACGACGTATGAATTTAGCGGGCCGCGAACGACGGTGTCGATGCTGAAGGCGAGTGCAGCGCCTGCTACCGCCCCAGCCTCAGATCGAACTTCCACGTCACGAGCCGGAACACGACGATGAACATCGCGCTGGACCACAGCGCGAAGTCGTGCGGGAAGCCGTTCATCCCCAGCAGCAGGAACATCCAGTTGCCGAGGAATGCGCAGATGGCGTAGGGCTTGCCGTCCCGGAACACCATCGGCACTTCGTTGCAGACGATGTCGCGCATCACGCCGCCGCAGATCCCCGTGATCACGCCCATCATCGAGGCGATGAACAGGGGCATGCGCGCGTCCAGCGCGGACGACACGCCGGCCACGGAAAACAGGCCCAGGCCGACGGCGTCGGCGATCACGATCAGCCGTTCCGACACGATCTGGCGCAGCGTGCGGATCAGCGGCGTCGCGACCAGCGCCAGCACGAAGATCAGGATCGCGTATTCCTGGTGGATCACCCAGAACAGCGGCCGTTTATCCAGCAGGATGTCGCGGACGGTCCCGCCGCCGAACGCGGCGATGAAGGCGACCGTGAACACCCCCACCACATCCATGCGCTTGCGCCGGGCCTCGATGAAACCCGAGAACGCGCCGACCAGGATCGCGACGATCTCGATGACGGTGATGAGGTGGATGCCGCGGCCCGTTGTCTCCATCTTGCTAGACTAACATGCCGACCCCGGCGCCGTCAGCCCCGTAGGGTGGGCACCCCGTGCCCACGCGGAAGCAGGCATCACGCACGCGTCGCGCGTGGGCGGAGGGCCGCCCGCCCTACAAGTTCGGCGCCAGCGGCAGCCGCACGGCAAACACCACCTTGCCGTCCTCGTGGCGGTAGGCGATCTCGCCCGCGTGCTCGCGCACGATCTGCTGGGCGATGTACAGCCCCAGGCCCATGCCCGTGCGGTTGCGCGGATTGTTCAGCGCGCTGCGCTTGAACGGATTGAACAGCGCGGCCTCCGTCTCCGGGGCGATCGGGCTGCCCGCGTTCGCCACTTCCAGCACGGCCTGGCCGTTCTCCGATGCCAGGCGGACCGCGATCGGCTGGTTCGGTTCGCCATGGTGGCGCGCATTCGACAGCAGGTTCGAGATCACCTGGCCCAGGCGGCCGCCGTCGGCCAGCACGAACGCCGGGCCCAGCGTGTGCGCATCGTAGACGATGGTGGGGTAGGCGAGGCGCGCTTCCTCGACCATGTCCTCGACCAGGGCCGCGAGGTCCACCGGCTCCAGGGCGACGCCCAGGCCCATGCCGCGGTCGATGCGGCTCATGTCCAGCACCTGGCCGATCATGCGCTGCATGCGGTTGCTGGACGAGCGGATGCGCGTGCCCAGCGTCCCCTTGTTGCTGCCGGCGTCCGTCCGCTCCAGCACCAGGCCCGCCATGTTGATCGAGTTGAGCGGATCGCGCAGGTCGTGGCCCAGCATCGCGAGCAGCTGGGCGCGCGTCGCTTCGGTCTGGGCGCGGCGCGTGTTCGAGACGCGCGCGAGTTCCCCGAGCATCATGCGCGCATGGGTGAGGATGCCGTCCTCCCACGGGTGGGCGCGGCCGCGCACCGTCTCGATCCAGGCGTCGAACGACCCCCGCGGCGTCAGGCGTTCGCCCATCGGGCCGGCCGTGCTCTTGTCCGGCTTGCCGCCCCACGCCACTTCCTCGACCTGTTCCGTGCGCAGCAGCACGCACCAGCCGCCGCTGGGCGGATCGAACGGCAGGCCCAGCATGCCGGCCCATTTGCCGAGCCGGGGCCGGAGCGCGTCCGGCCAGTCCTGCACGCAGCCGCGCGTGACGACGTCGCTCGGCTCGGCCGGCAGCGACGCGACGACGGCCTCGCCCAGCGCCTGGTCGACGCCGCGGCAGACGACGCGCCCGTACTGGGTCACGACCAGGGCCTGGGCGTGCGTGGAGTCGAGCAGCCCGTCGCCGTGCTGGAGGAGGGCGTCGAGCGGATCGTCTTCCAGCAGCAGCGATTCGACGAGGCGCGTGCGGACCTGGGCCGCGTGTTCCACGAGCGCCGCGTCCTCGCGCGATTCGATGCTTTGGACGGTCGACGCGATCACTTGCGCCAGCACGTCGGCCGCCATGCGCACGGAGTAGGGCACGCGTTTCGGCGCCATGTGGTGGCAGGCGACCAGTCCCCACAGGCGGCCGCCCACGACGATCGACACGCTCATCGACGCGCCGACGCCCATGTTCTGCAGGTATTCGACGTGGATCGGCGACACGCTGCGCAGCACGGCGAAGCTCATGTCGAGCGGCGCCGCGGCGGGCAGGCCCAAAAGCGGCACGGCGTGGTAGCCCACGTCGGCGATCATGCGCAGGGTGTTCAGCACGTACAGGCGGCGCGCCTGCGGCGGGATGTCGCCGGCCGGGTAGCGCTGGCCGAGGTAGGGCACGAGGTCGTCGCGGCGCGCCTCGGCCACCACGTCGCCGGAATCGTCGCCGCGGAACCGGTAGGCCATCACGCGGTCGAAGCCCGTGAAGTCGCGCACCTGGCGCACGGCCGTCTCCAGCAGGCCCTCGATGGTGCGCTGGCGGCGCAGGCGGTCGATCGACGAATGCGCCTTGATCGCGAACTGGGCGACTTCGGCCATGCCGACGTCGCGCGCCTCGAATTCGACGAGCACGCGCCGTGCGTGCGCGTGCACGACGCAGTCGTAGTCGCGGCCGCCGATGGCGACGGCCGCCACCATGGCCGGCGCTTCACCGCTGTCGGTCGTGGCGATGCATTCCTGGATGAGTTCCGTCACCGCCTGCGGCAGGCCCAGCGCGCCGTACGGTTGCCCCAGCGCGGGCGCCGCGCCCGCGATCGTGGCGATGTTGGCGCTCCAGCCTTCGACGAGCCCGGTGTCCGACAGGAAGATGAGTGCGCCGTGCGGCTGGATCGAGCCGGGGATGTGGATCGGTTCGTCCGCGCAATTGTGCAGGTCGACCCGCCGCGGCGCTGCCATCGGTACTGGCGTGGTGGACTCCACTCATTCATCCTTATGCTGGCGGCGCCAGGACGGCGCGACGGTGCCTGCATATTACAGCGTTCGCCAAATCGCCGCGGATTTTTGTCAACTAAACACGCCCCGTACGGACGTGCCATGACACATTCACCGGTCGTCGAGCGCGGGACGCAGGAGCACGATCAGGGCGCCGTTGCCGCCGTCGGCCCGGTTCGCCACGCAGAAGGCGACCACGTCGCTCGTCTGCACGAGCCAGCTGTGGACCATGCCGCGCAGGACGGGTTCGCCGCCGGCCGAGCCATAGCCCACGCCGTGGATGATGCGCACGCAGCGGATGCCGCGCTTGCTGGATTTGTGGAGATAGGCGTCGACGTGGCGGCGCGCCAGGTCGCGCGTGAGGCCGTGCAGGTCCAGCTCGTCCTCGACGGGCCAGTGGCGCTTGCGCAGCTTCTTGACGACGTCCGGGCCGACGCCTGGCGCCGACCAGCTGAGGGAGGGGTCTTCGTCGAGCAGGCCGTCGACGTCGAACTGGTCGGAGAGCATCGATTCGCGCAGCACGGCCGCCGTTTCTTCCTCGGCGGTGCGGGGACGCGCGGGCAGCGGCGTGCCGCGCGTCTCGAAATCGTGCATCGGGCGCCACACGTAGCGGTCGGATTCGGGCATCTTGACGACGTCCTTGACGGCCGCGCCGAATTCGACGGCGTGCTCGCGCGCGAGGCGTTCGCGCTTGTCGCGCTCGGCCTTTTCGATGGCGCGCTGCCTTTCGTCTTCCTTGAGCTTGTCGCGCAAGGATTTTAATTCCGAAAATTGTTTCATCATTGCTGCCGCAATTTACTTCACCTGCCTGCCCCCGGCAAGCAGGCGTATCGCCATCGAACAGCCTGCAAAAAGTTATTCCAAGGCTTCCAGGTAGCGCTGGGCATCCAGCGCGGCCATGCAGCCCGAGCCCGACGACGTGATCGCCTGGCGGTACACGTGGTCCTGCACGTCGCCGGCCGCGAACACGCCCGGCACGCTGGTCGCCGCGGCCATGCCTTCGCTGCCGCCGCGGGTCTTGAGGTAGCCGTTGTGCATGTCCAGCTGGCCTTCGAAGATGCCGGTGTTCGGCTTGTGGCCGATCGCCACGAACAGGCCGTGCACCGTGAGCTCCTTGGTCGCGCCGCCGTCCGTCGACTTCAGTCGCACGCCCGTCACGCCGCTCTGGTCGCCCTTGACCTCGTCCAGCGTCTGGTTCAGTTCCAGCACGATCTTGCCCTCGGCGACCCTGCTCATCAGGCGGTCGACGAGGATGGGCTCGGCGCGGAACTTCTCGCGGCGGTGGATCAGCGTGACCTTGGTCGCGATGTTCGACAGGTACAGCGCTTCCTCGACGGCCGTGTTGCCGCCGCCGATCACGGCGACTTCCTGGTTGCGGTAGAAGAAGCCGTCGCAGGTCGCGCACGCCGACACGCCCTTGCCCATGAATTCCTGCTCGCTGGGCAGGCCGAGGTACTGGGCGGAGGCGCCGGTCGCGATGATCAGCGCGTCGCACGTGAATTCGTGCGAATCGCCCACCAGGCGGATCGGCTTCTCGTTCAAGAAGGTCGTGTGGATATGGTCGAACACGATTTCCGTATTGAAGCGCTCGGCGTGCTGCAGCAGGCGCTGCATCAGTTCCGGACCCTGGACGCCCAGCGGATCGCCCGGCCAGTTCTCGACGTCCGTCGTCGTCATCAGCTGACCACCCTGCTCGACACCGGTCACCAGCATCGGACTGAGATTGGCTCGCGCCGCATAGACGGCGGCGCTGTAACCGGCGGGGCCGGAACCGAGGATCAGGACTTTGGCGTGTTTGCGAGTGGTCATGTGTGAACTTCTTCTATTGGATGATGCCCGGAAAGTGGGGTCGGGCAGAGCGGAATCAAGAGGCGTTGAACCCGGGATTATAGTCGATGATGCACGTGAGCATGAATCGTGGGGCCTGCGCGGCAATATATCGCTTAGAATGGTCATCTTTGGGGCATTGTTACCCAGCAGTACCGTTTCAAACCGCAATGAGCAAGAATAGTCCATCGACGAGCACGACCTATACTCACAAGCCGAGGCCGCCGCGCCAGCCGCTGCCGAACCGGCTCGTGCGCCTGTTGTCGGAGGCGCGCTGGCTGGCAATGGTCGTCGCGCTGTTGTATTTCGTCCTCATTTTGCTCAGCTATAACAAGGTCGATCCGGGCTGGTCGCACGAGAACGCCGTCGCCCACGTCGCCAACCTGGGCGGCCGCGCCGGCGCCTGGCTGGCCGACCTGCTGCTGTTCATCTTCGGCTTTTCCGCCTGGTGGTTGTGCGTCTGCTTCACGCGCGCCGTGTGGCAGGGCTACCGGCGCCTGCATTCGCGGTTCATCGTCCAGGAAGCGCAGCAGGAACCCGAGCACCAGGGCGAGACGCTGATCCGCTGGATCGGCTTCGTGCTGATGTTCGCCGGCAGCGTCGGCCTCGAATACCTGCGCATGTGGTCATTGAAGGTCGAGCTGCCGCGCGCGGCCGGCGGCGTGCTGGGCCAGCTGATCGGCCACGCCGCGCACAACGCGTTCGGCTTCACCGGCGCGACCCTGCTCCTGCTGCTGTTGTTCGGCCTCGGCTTTTCCTGGTATTTCCAGGTGTCGTGGCTGGCCGTGGCCGAGCGCATCGGCGAATCCGTCGAGACGAGCTGGGACTGGTTCCGCCTGCGCTACGAAGACCGCGAAGACCGCCGCTACGGCGAGGTCGCGGCGCACAAGCGCGACGAAGTCGTCGTGCACGAACGCGCCAAGTACGTGGAAAAACACGCGGGTTCGCCCGTGCGGATCGAGACCCCGCGCGACGATGAGTCGGACGACGCGCAGGACGCCGCGCCCGCCGCGCCGGGCTTCCTGGCCAAGATGAAGGCCAAGGTCAAGGCGCGCGGCGAGGCGAAGCTGGCCCGCGCCAAGGCCGAGCCGCAGATCGACGACGCCGCTCATGCATCGTCCGCGCCGGCCGCGCCGCCGTTCGCGGCCGAGCCCTCGTTCGACGACGAGCCGGACACCGGGCCCGCCCCGCGCGTGCCTTCGCCCACGCCCGCGAAGGCGCCGCTGCCGCCGGCATCGGCGCCGAACCCGGCCCCGATCAAGATCGAACCGCAGATGGTCACCGTGCCGCGCTCCGAGCGCGCCGAGAAGGAGCGCCAGTCGCACCTGTTCGAGGTCCACGGCGACAATACGCTGCCGCCGCTGGCGCTGCTGGACGACGCGCCGCCGGCGCAGGAATCCGTCGCCATCGAGACCCTCGAATTCACCAGCCGCCTGATCGAGAAGAAGCTGTCCGACTTCGGCGTCGAGGCGAAGGTCGTGGCCGCGTATCCGGGCCCGGTCGTCACCCGCTACGAGATCGAACCGGCGACGGGCGTGAAGGGCAGCCAGATCGTCAACCTGGCGCGCGACCTCGCGCGTTCGCTGTCGCTGACGTCGATCCGCGTCGTCGAGACGATCCCCGGCAAGAACTACATGGCGCTGGAACTGCCGAATCCGAAGCGCCAGATCGTGCGCCTGACCGAGATCCTCGGCTCGAAGGTGTATGGCGACAGCGCCTCCAGCCTGACGGTCGCGCTGGGCAAGGACATCGCCGGCAAGCCGGTCGTCGCCGACCTCGCCAAGATGCCGCACCTGCTGGTGGCGGGTACGACCGGTTCCGGCAAATCGGTGGGCATCAACGCGACGATCCTGTCGCTGCTGTACAAGGCCGATCCGGCCGACGTGCGCCTGATCCTGATCGACCCGAAGATGCTGGAGATGTCGGTCTACGAAGGCATCCCGCACCTGCTGGCGCCCGTCGTCACCGACATGCGCCAGGCCGGCCACGCGCTGAACTGGGCCGTGAACGAGATGGAGCGGCGCTACAAGCTGATGTCGAAGCTGGGCGTGCGCAACCTGGCCGGCTACAACGGCAAGATCGCGGAAGCGGCGAAGCGCGAGGAGCACATCCCGAACCCGTTCTCGTTGACGCCGGACGCGCCGGAACCGCTGGACAAGCTGCCGACGATCGTCATCATCATCGACGAGCTGGCCGACCTGATGATGGTGGTCGGCAAAAAGGTCGAGGAACTGATCGCCCGTATCGCGCAGAAGGCGCGCGCGGCCGGCATCCACCTGATCCTGGCGACGCAGCGTCCTTCCGTGGACGTCATCACGGGCCTGATCAAGGCGAACATCCCGACGCGTATCGCGTTCCAGGTGTCGTCCAAGATCGACTCGCGCACCATCCTCGACCAGATGGGCGCGGAGACGCTGCTGGGCATGGGCGACATGCTGTACATGCCGCCGGGGACGGGCCTGCCGGTCCGCGTGCACGGCGCGTTCGTCTCGGACGATGAAGTGCATCGAGTTGTAAAACATCTCCAGTCGACGGGCGAGCCGAATTACATTGAAGGCATTCTCGAAGGCGGCGTGGCCGAAGAGGGCGGCGCCGACGGCATCCCGGCCGGCGAAGGCGGCGGCGAATCCGACGCGATGTACGACCAGGCGGTGGCGGTGGTGCTGAAGAACCGCCGCGCGTCGATCTCGCTCGTGCAGCGCCACCTGCGCATCGGCTACAACCGCGCCGCGCGCCTGCTCGAGCAGATGGAACAGAGCGGCGTCGTGTCGCCGATGCAGTCGAACGGCAACCGCGACATCCTCGTGCCGGTCACGAACGCCGAATAGACCGCGTTGCGCACCGTGACGGTTTGCAAATCGCGTGGGCACGGTGTGCCCACCCTACGCCGGCGACGGGTCCGTAGGGTGGGCGGCCCTCCGCCCACGCGTTCCGCCAGCACGAGCACGGCCGCATCGCCGGCATACAATAAAAGGAAATCGACCATATGACCATGACGCTGAAAACCACGCTGATCGCCGCCGCCATGCTGTTCGCCGGCGCGGCCCACGCCACCGCGCTCGACCAGTTCAAATCCTTCGTCGCCGGCACCAGATCGGCCCGCGGCGAATTCACGCAGACCCAGGTCCGCACGTCGGGCAAGCCGGGCAAGACGTCGAGCGGCACCTTCGTGTTCTCGCGCCCCGGCAAATTCATCTGGACCTACCAGAAGCCGTACGAACAACTGCTGCAGGCCGACGGCGACACGCTGTACCTGTACGACAAGGACCTGAACCAGGTCACCACGCGCAAGCTGGGCGGCGCGCTGGGCAGCTCGCCGGCCGCCATCCTGTTCGGCAGCAACGACCTGGAAAAGAATTTCACCCTGTCCGAGGCGGGCACGCACGACGGCCTGGAATGGCTGAACGCGACGCCCAAATCGAAGGACACGACGTTCGAGCAGATCGGCATCGGCCTCAAGGACGGTACGCCGCAGGCGATGGAGCTGAAGGATAATTTCGGCCAGACCGTGCTGCTCAGGTTCACGAGCTTCCAGCGCAATCCGGCGCTCGGCGCGCAGGCGTTCAAGTTCGACGTGCCGAAGGGTGCCGAGGTCGTCAACCAGTAAGCCACTTGCGCTTTCGACGCAAAGGCCATACATAGGCAAGATGAACAATAACAACGCCTCGCGCGCCATGGGAGCTGCCCGTGGATGACCTTTTCAAGACCGAACCCGCGGCCCCGCTGGCGGAAAGCCTGCGGCCGAAGACCATCGACGAGGTGATCGGCCAGAGCCACCTGCTGGGCGAGGGCAAGCCGCTGAACCTCGTGTTCAAGTCGGGCCGCCCGCACTCGATGATCCTGTGGGGCCCGCCGGGGGTCGGCAAGACGACGCTGGCGCGGCTGACGGCGCACGCGTTCGATTGCGAATTCATCGCGCTGTCCGCGGTGCTGTCGGGCGTGAAGGACATCCGCGCTTCCATCGAGCAGGCCGAGCACTACCTTGCCTCCGGCCGCCACACGATCCTGTTCATCGACGAGATCCACCGCTTCAACAAGTCGCAGCAGGATGCGCTGCTGCCGTTCGTGGAGTCCGGCCTCGTCACCCTGATCGGCGCGACGACGGAAAACCCGTCGTTCGAAGTCAACTCCGCGCTGCTGTCGCGCGCTCAGGTGTACGTGCTCAAGGCGCTGGACGACGACGAGCTGCGCCAGTTGCTGGAGCGCGCGCGCCGCAGCGGCGGGCTGTCGCACCTGCAGTTCGACGACGTCGCGGTCCAGACCCTGGTCGGCTATGCGGACGGCGACGCCCGGCGCTTCCTGAACCTGCTGGAGCAGACGAAGACGTCGGCCGACACGTCCCGGACGACGCACGTCACGCGCGAATTCGTCGAGAACGCGCTCACGCTGAACGCACGCCGCTTCGACAAGGGCGGCGACAATTTCTACGACCAGATCTCGGCGTTGCACAAGTCGGTGCGCGGCTCGCATCCGGACGCCGCCCTGTACTGGCTGTGCCGCATGCTGGACGGCGGCGCCGACCCGAAATACCTGTCGCGGCGCATCGTCCGGATGGCGTGGGAAGACATCGGCATCGCCGACCCGCGCGCCATCCAGCTCGCCAACGACGCGGCCGCGACCTTCGAGCGCCTCGGTTCGCCGGAGGGCGAACTGGCGCTGGGCCAGGCCGTCGTCTACCTCGCCATCGCCGCCAAGAGCAATGCCGGCTATAACGCGTTCAATGCCGCGATGGCCTTCGTGCGCAAGGATAAATCGCGCGAAGTGCCGGTCCACCTGCGCAACGCGCCGACGAAGCTCATGAAGGAACTGGGCTACGGCCACGAATACCGCTACGCCCACGACGAGCCGCACGCGTACGCGGCCGGCGAGACCTACCTGCCGGACGGCATGCCCGAGCCCGGCTGGTACCAGCCGGTGCCGCGCGGGATCGAGGCGAAGATCGCGGAAAAGCTGGCCTGGCTGCGCAGCCTGGACGACGACGCCCGCGCCGGCGGCGAGGACTGAGCGCATGCCGCATCAACGGTGCGCATGCCGCATGAACGACGCATGCCGCATGAAGGGCGCGCACGCACCATGAACGGCGTACACGCACCAAGAACGTGGCTCCCGCACCATGAACGTGGCTCCGGCACCATGAACGCGGCTTCGGCACTATGAACGTCGCTCCCGCGCAGGCGGGAGCCCAAGTACCTCCCCGTACCCGGATCGGCACGCGGCAATGGTTTGCCGCCCGCGACTTGGTACAATTGCGCTTTCGATATCCCACGCTGCGACAATCCCGACAATGATAGACATTCAACTCCTCCGCAAAGACATCGACAACGCCGCCGCGCGCCTCGCGAGCCGCAAGTACGTGCTCGACGTCGCCGGATTCAACGCCCTCGAGGGCGAGCGCAAGGCGATCCAGACGCGCACCGAGGAATTGCAGGGCAAGCGCAATTCGCTGTCCAAGCAGATCGGCATGCTGAAAGGCAAGGGCGAAGACACGAGCGCCGTGATGGCCGAGGTGGCCGGCATCGGCGACGAGCTCAAGGCCGACGAGATGCTGCTTGCCCAGGTGCAGGACAAGCTGGCGCAGTTCATGGCCGCGATCCCGAACCTGCCGCACCCGTCCACGCCGGTGGGCCAGGACGAGTCGGGCAACGTCGAGGTGCGCAAGGTCGGCACGCCGCGCGTCTTCGATTTCGAGGTCAGGGACCACGTCGACGTCGGCAACGCGCTGGGCCTGGATTTCGACACCGCGACCAAGCTGACCGGCTCGCGCTTCGCCGTGATGAAAGGCGGCATCGCCCGCCTGCACCGCGCGCTGGCGCAATACATGCTGGACACGCACACGGGCCAGCACGGCTACACGGAGTGCTACACGCCGTACATGGTGAACGCGGATTCGCTGCGCGGCACGGGCCAGCTGCCGAAGTTCGAGGAAGACCTGTTCGCCGTGAAAAAAGGCGGCGCGGAAGGCGAGGGCGAGAACTTCTACCTGATCCCGACGTCGGAAGTGTCGCTGACGAACATGGTGCGCGACGAGATCGTGGCCGCGGAAGCGCTGCCGATCAAGATGACGGCGCACACCCCGTGCTTCCGCTCGGAAGCGGGCAGCTACGGCCGCGACACCCGCGGCATGATCCGCCAGCACCAGTTCGACAAGGTCGAGCTCGTGCAGATCGCCCATCCGGAACAGTCGTACGACGCGCTGGAAGAGATGGTGGGCCAGGCCGAGACGATCCTGAAGAACCTGGGCCTGCCGTACCGCGTGATGCAGCTGTGCACGGGCGATATGGGCTTTTCCGCCGCCAAGACCTACGACCTCGAAGTGTGGCTGCCGGCGCAGAACACGTACCGCGAGATCTCGTCGCTGTCGAATTGCGAAGACTTCCAGGCCCGCCGCATGCAGGCCCGCTTCCGCAACGCAAAAGGCAAGCCGGAACTGCTGCACACGCTGAACGGCTCGGGCCTGGCCGTGGGCCGCACGCTCGTGGCCGTGCTGGAAAACTACCAGCAGGCGGACGGCAGCGTCGTCGTGCCCGAGGTGCTGCGCCCGTACATGGGGGGCCTCGAGCGCCTCGTGCCGGCAGCGTAAGTAAATAGATCTTCCGTTTTTGCCGGAGGCCGTCTATAATGCGGCCTCACGCGAAACGACCGCAACGCGATCGCGACCTGGAGAGGTGGCAGAGTGGTCGAATGTACCTGACTCGAAATCAGGCGTACGGGTGACCGTACCGTGGGTTCGAATCCCACCCTCTCCGCCAAACAGACAAGGCTCCCATCGGGAGCCTTTTTTGTTTTGGCGGCGCGGGCAGGGCGCCCGCGCGCCCATGCGGATCAGTTACTGTAGAGCAGACCGCGGCCGGCCCGCTTGAATTTCCAGGCGAGCCGGTGTGCGCCGCAGTTTTCAAAATCACCAAAGTGCGGGGTCTTTTTCGACGGACGGGGCCACCATTTTTTCGGACATTGGCGTGCGCCTAGGGGCAGGAAGAGCGATCGATGTCGATTCGCGTATCGGTCGCCGTCAAAATGTGATTGGTCGTGGCAGGGGGCGGTCGTAATAATTTGCGATCTTCCTTTTTTGTTGGCGCGTTCGCGGCGCAGATGCCACGAACGTCACACCAGAGCGCCCCGTAAGCGCAGCCCCACGATACAGCCTATCCCTCCCATGAAATCGAACATTCCGCAACGCCGCTTCCGCGCCCACCGCCTGCTGTCGCTGGCGACCCTGATCGCGCCGCTGGCGATGGCGCAGACCACCGTCAGGATCGACCTCGCCAAGCCCGGCATTCCCGTCAGTCCGACCTTGTACGGCCTGATGACCGAGGAAATCAACTATTCCTACGATGGCGGCTTGTACGCGGAACTGGTGCGCAACCGCGTCTTCAAGGACGACGACAAGACGCCCGTGCACTGGTCGGTGGTGCAGGATGCCGGCGGCAGCGCCGCGATCGCGCTCGACCAGCGCTTTCCCGTCCCCGCCACCGCCCTGACCACCAGCCTGCGCCTGGACGCCGAGCGCGCCGCGCAGGGCCACCGGGTCGGCATCGCCAACGCTGGCTACTGGGGCATTCCGGTCAAGCCGAACACCCGCTACCGCGCCAGCTTCTACGCCAAAACCGCCGGCGCGGGCGGCGTGCCGCTGACCGTCAGCATCGAAGGCACCGACGGCAAGACCGTGTACGCGCAGGCCGAGGGCGGCCGCATCGACGGCGAATGGAAACGCTACAGCGTCACCCTGGCGACCGCCGCCGACGTCAAGCCGACCGCCGACGCGCGCCTGGTGATCGCCACCGAAAGTCCGGGCACCGTCTGGTTCAACCAGGTCTCGCTGTTCCCGCCGACCTACAAGGACCGGGCGAACGGCAACCGGGTCGACCTGATGCAGAAACTGGTCGACATGAAGCCGCGCTTCCTGCGCTTCCCGGGCGGGAACTACCTCGAGGGCGTTACCGTGGATACCCGCTTCAAGTGGAAGGAAACGCTCGGTCCGATCGCGCAGCGTCCCGGCCATCCCGGCACCTGGGGATACCGCTCGTCCGACGGCATGGGCCTGCTCGAATTTCTCGAGTGGACCGAGGATATGAAGGCCGAGCCGGTGCTGGCGGTGTTCGCCGGTTACGCGCTCAACGGGGAGAACGTTCCCGCCGGCCCGGCGCTGCAGCCCTTCGTGCAGGAAGCGCTCGACGAGATCGAATACGTCACCGGCGACGTCAGCACGACGTGGGGCGCGCGGCGCGCCAGGGACGGCCATCCGGCGCCGTTCAAGCTGCGCTACGTCGAGATCGGCAACGAGGACGGCTTCGACAAGCACAAGACCTACGACGGCCGCTACACCCAGTTCCACGACGCCATCAAGGCGAAGTATCCGCAGCTCAAGCTGATCTCCACCGTCAATGGCAAGGACTGGCTGGGCCAGCAACAGAAGGTGATCAGCCGGGTGCCCGACCTGGTCGACGAGCATTACTACTACAAGCCGCTGCAGATGATGCACGACGCCGCGCGCTACGACAGCTACGAGCGCAAGGGGCCGAAAGTGTTCATCGGCGAATGGGCTTCGCAAGAGGGCGAGCCGACCACCGACCTGCATTCCGCGCTGGCCGACGCCGCGTTCATGACGGGCATGGAGCGCAACGCCGACGTCGTCGAGATGGCCTGCTACGCGCCGCTGCTGGTGAACGCCAATCCGGGCGGCGTGCAGTGGCGATACAACCTCGTCGGCTACGACGCGCAAGCGAGCTATGGCTCGCCGTCGTACTACGCGCAGAAAATGTTCAGCAATTATCTGGGCGACGTGTCGCTGCCGGTGACTGCGCAAAAAGTGAGTACGCAGACGTGGCAGGAGGCGGCCCGGAAGGAGACGCCGCAGGTGCTGCCGCCGGCGCAGGAAGTGCCGACCATGTTCTTCTCGGCGACCAGGTCGGCGCAGCGCGGCGAGATCTACCTGAAGGTCGTCAACGCGATCGGCAGTGCGCAGACGGTGCGGGTCGACCTTGCCGGGGCCGCCAGGGTGGCCGCCGAAGGCAAGGCGATCGTACTGAGCTCGGCGCATAAGGAAGACACCAACACCATCGCCGAGCCGAACAAGGTGGTGCCGGTGACCAGCAAGGCGAGCGGGCTGGGCAAAGAGTTCAGCTATCGCTTCGCGCCGTATTCGGTCACCGTGCTGGTGCTGTCGACCAAATAGGCCAACAGGCCGCCGGTGCCGCGCACCGAAGCGCTTGAGGAAAGGAGATCGCGCCTGTTATGATGGCCAGACCGTACCCGTCGATACGCGGGGCGCCGGGACAGTCCAACCCGCTAAAATATGCAAGAGTTCTATAAAAAGGCGCTGCTGGCGCTGATTGTCCTGCTCATCGTCGACGCGCTGCTGGCGGTGTTTTTTGTCTATCAGGCCTTTCCGACACGCGCACTCTTGCCTGGGCATAGAGATGGTGCGCGCACGCATTTCGGCACGTATTCCGACGTGTCCACGGGGGGCAGGTCGACAGTGCGCCTGCACGACGCCTCGCCCGACCGCTTGCGCTTCGACTTCACGCTCAGGGAAACCGCGTATCCTTTTGTCGCCGCCGACCTGGTCCTCGATGACGCCAAGGGACGGCCGGTCCTCGAGGATTGGTCGCGCTTCCGTACCATTACCTTCGTTGCCAAATGCGCGCCGGCCACTTCCCTGATGATGGAGGTGTCCACCTTCGACGAAAAATTATCCAAGCCAGGCCAGTACGCGACCTATGTTCCGCCGAGGACGTATTTTTCGTGCAGTGAACAGGGCATGCCGGTGACGCTCGACCTGACCCGGCTGATGATTCCCGAATGGTGGTTCCCCGCGCGGAAGCAGGATCTGGCGCTCCAGGCGTATCGGCTCGACAAAGTCGGGAAGATCATGTTCGGCACCAGCGCCGTCACGCCGCGCAATGTGGCTTCCTACGTTGAAATCGGCGAACTGACCTTGCATGGCCGCGACTACCGCTATCTGGCCGCGCTCGCCGCCATCATCCTCGGTGGCTTTGCGGCATTCGGCGGATGGTTTTTTCTGGCCCATTCCCGCGCCTTGCTGGCCAGCGTGAATTCAAAAATGAAAATCAATCTGCCGATCGTGGCTTATCGCCAGTTGACCCTGGAACCGTACAAGGACAAGGAAAAGGCGTCGATATTGCGGTATATCGCCAGCACATATACCGATCCCAAGCTGGATTTGGAAGCCGTGGCGGAAGGGACCGGTGCGAACCGCTATAAAATCAATGAAGTGCTGAAATCCGAACTGGGCATGACATTCACCAGTTATCTGAATAAGCTGCGGCTGACCGAAGCATCCAGATTGCTGACGGAAAAGAGCAGCGCCGCCGTTTCCGAAATCGCGTATTTGGTGGGTTATTCGAATGTTCCGTATTTTAACAAGCTGTTCAAGGAAGAATTTGGCTGCACGCCCAAGTCATTCCGGATGCTGTCCGCCCAGCAGGGACGGCAGGACGGCAATCCAAACCCGCAGTCCGAGCCGGCTCCTTCCGACCACCCAGCCTGAACTCCCTGGCTGAACGGCCGCCCGCCGCCATCCCAGCTCTCGCAAGGGCCCATTCCACGGGGCCCGTCCACGACGCAAACCCGGCAGGTCGGCCACGTTCTTGCGGCCCGCTTGCTCGACCGTCCACCAGCTGCCACACGCGACTTCCACCGTGGCTGACTTCGCTTGCAATTTCTGCGGTTTGTAAGAAGTTCGCACGGCGGCGATATCGTTGCCCGAGATGATCATCCTATGCTTCGGTCAGAAGATAAATACAAGGGCGACGGTCATGCAATTGAAGAAAATGGCGGTCTGCCTGACGACGGGCTTGTTGATGTCGTTCGGCGCCGCGGCTGAAAATTATCGCTGGGATAACGTTGCGATGGGCGGCGCCTGCCGCTGCGACACCCAGGCCGGGCGCGGCATCGCGCCGACCGACTGGCTGAGCGAAAAGGACACCGGCCTGATGGGTGTGGAATCGCTGGCCATCGATCCGGAAAACGCGGCCAATGCGTACCTGCTGGCGGGTACGGAATACTTCAGCAACGGCAAGATCAGGCCCGGCGGCCTTTTGCATGCGCAAGCGCGGCCGCTGTCGCTTTCCCGGCATGTTTTCAGAGCATAAGATGATGACGACGGAAGCACACCGGATCGCGCTGTTATTCAACGCGAACAAGGCATTCGATCACGAAGTCATGGCCGGAATTGCCGCATTTCTTGGAAGGACGCGCGCGGCCTGGGAGTTATTCCTGGAAGAAGATTTCCGATTGCGCCTGTCGGGCATCGAGCAGTGGCAGGGCGATGGCATCATCGCCAATTTTGACGATCCGGCCGTGGCGGAAGCGTTGTCGCGCTGTAGCGTGCCTGTCGTGGCGGTTGGCGGTTCCTATGCCGATCCGGCCAATTACCCGGCCGGCGTGCCGTATGTGGCGACCGACAATGTCAAGCTGGTCGAACTGGCACGCCAGCATCTGGCCGACGTCGGCCTGCACCACGTTGCCATGTTCAGCGTACCCGCCGCCGCGGACAACCGTTGGGCGCAGGAGCGCGAGAATGCCTTCCGCAGCCTCATGCAGGGCGCCCGGCTGGAAGCGGAAATCTTCCGCGGCTGCGAGACCAACGCCCATTCGTGGGACGAGGCGGTCCAGGGGCAGATCGACTGGTTGCGCAGCTTGCCCAAACCTGTCGGCATCATCGCCGTCTCGGACGCGCGTGCGCGCCAGCTATTGCAGGCTTGCATTATCGCCGGCGTCGAAGTGCCGGAAAAGGTGGCGATCATCGGCATCGACAACGACCCGCTGGTGCGCAGGCTCACCCGCATCCCGCTCAGTTCCGTGATCCAGGGCGCCCAGGAGATCGGGCGCGCGGCAGCCAATCTGATCGAGCAGATGCTGCGCGGGATGCGCCCGCCGGACACGCCGATCGTGGTGCCGCCGGCCGGCGTCAACGTGCAGGCGTCCAGCCAGTTCCAACCGATCAGGCATCCGAACGTGATGCGGGCGCGCCACTTCATCCGCCAGTATGCCTGCCAGGGCATCAAGACCGAACAGGTCGCTCACTACGTGGGCGTATCGCGCTCTTCGCTCGACGCCAGCTTTCGCCAGGAACTGGGATGCAGCGTGCACGACGTGATCATGAGCTTCAAGCTCGATGCCGCCAAGGCCGGCCTGGAAAACGGGGACTGCAGCATCGCCGACGTGGCGCTGGGCAGCGGCCTTACGTCCGTCCACTACATGCGTCGGGTGTTCAAGCGCGAACTCGGCTGCACGCCGCACGCCTACCGTGACCGCCTGCTCAGCGAGCGTGGACAGACGTCGGATGGCGCCAGCCCAGAAACCTGACGAGGTTTCAGCTCGGGGCCGTCCTGCGTCTCGCTGCTGATGGGGCTGGGCGATCGACACCACGCAATTGCGCTGCACTCTGCGCGCGCCGCATGCGCGCCGCAATTTTTAAAATCGGCAGGCGTGGCCGGCGTCAGGCCCTTGCGATCCCGCGCACCGGCGCTCCACCGGATAACATTCCCGCTGCAAATCCTTCAACAATCTGCACATTGAAAGCAATTCGCCGATCGGAACTACTCGCCAGGCATCAAATTTTTCTATTCTGCATCTTTGCCCACAAAAATACAGAGAGGAGATCGATGCGATCCTTGTCCATGCCGTACGCAGCCTTGCTCGCAGTGCTGCTCGCAGGTTGCGGCGGCGCCCGCGGGGGTTCGGCACCGTCGATCGCGGCACCGGTCCAGGCCACGGCCCCGGCAACGGCGGCCACCCCGGCGCCGGCGGCGAGCCCCTACCCGAGCTACAACACGAGCCCCGTACCGCCCGACACGACCGGCATGTCGCACAATGCGCGGCAGATCGCCGCATCGATCCGCATCGGCTGGAACGTCGGCAACACGATGGAAGCGACGGGCGGCGAAACGGCATGGGGCAATCCCCAGGTGTCGAATGCGCTGATCCAGGCCGTCAAGAAGGCCGGATTCAATGCCATCCGGCTGCCCGTGTCGTGGGACCAGTACGCGGACCAGAAGACCGGCCGGATCAGCGCCGCGTGGCTCGCCCGCGTGAAGCAGGTCGTCCAGTATTGCGTCGACAACGACATGTACGTCCTCGTCAACATCCACTGGGACGGTGGCTGGCTGGAAAAGAACGTCACGCCCGACAAGAAGGACGCCGTGAACGCCAAGCAGAAGGCGTACTGGGAACAGATCGCGACGGCCCTGCGCGGTTTCGACGAACACGTGATGTTCGCCAGCGCCAACGAGCCGGATGCGAAGGACGCGACGGCGATGGCGGTCCTGATGAGCTATCACCAGACCTTCGTCGACGCCGTGCGCGCCACCGGCGGCAGGAACGCCTACCGGGTGCTGGTCGTCCAGGGCCCCCAGACCAACATCGACCTGACGGTCAAGCTGATGCCCACGCTGCCGGCCGACAAGGTGCCCGGCCGGATGATGGCCGAGATCCACTTCTACGACCCGTTCAATTTCGTGCTGATGGACAAGGACGCAACCTGGGGCTACAAGGCGTATTACTGGGGCGCCCCCAACCACTCGACGACGGACACGATCCGCAATCCGACGTGGGGCGAGGAAGCCTACGTCGATGCGCAATTCGCGAGCCTGAAGACGCAGTTCGTCGGCAAGGGGATTCCCGTCCTGCTCGGCGAATTCGCCGCCATGCGGCGCACCGGCCTCACGGGCGCCGCCCTGGCGCTGCACCTCAAGTCGCGCAATTACTACCACACCTACGTCGTCAGGAAGGCCGTCGCCAACGGCGTGGTGCCGTTCTTCTGGGACGTCGGTGCGCCGGACGACCGGTCGGGCGGCATCTTCGACCGCAGGACGAACCTGGTGCGGGGCCAGCAGACGCTGGACGCGCTGATGGCGGGCCTGACGGCGAAATAAGCCGATGCTTGCGGTTCTCCTACCCACCGTCTATAATGCGGCCTCACGCGAAACGACCGCAAGATGATCGCGACCTGGAGAGGTGGCAGAGTGGTCGAATGTACCTGACTCGAAATCAGGCGTACGGGTGACCGTACCGTGGGTTCGAATCCCACCCTCTCCGCCAAACAAACAAGGCTCCCATCGGGAGCCTTTTTTGTTTGCCGGAGAGAGCAGGGCGCCTGCGCGCCCTGCGGGGTGGGATTCGAAGGGCTGGGCTTGCACCCCCAGCCCTCTTCGAATCGCCCATCTGCCGTCCGCTGCGCGGACGGCGCCGCGCGCCGCGGGCGCGCGCTGCAAAGCCACCGCAGCCCGCAGCCCCCCATCACCCACTCACCCCCGCCTGACCGCATGCAGCCATACCGCCGCAATCCGCTCCACGCGCTCATACCCGTCGCACCCCAGCTGCCCCCCAAAGATATCCGGATCCAGTTCCTCGTACGACCAGCAATCCGTCCCGCCATCGAGCCGGCCGCGGATGGCGTCCAGGAACGGATCGGCACCGTCGACGATGGCCACGCCCGTGTACAGCAGCAGGCTGCCGCCGGGATGCAGCCGGTCCAGCGCCGCATGCACGATGCGGATCGACAGTTCGGCGCCGTGCGCGCCGCCGCCGTGGCGGTACGTCAGCGCGTCCGGGTCGAGGATGTACGGCGGATTCGACATGACGAGGTCGAAGCCGCCGTCGACGCCGTCCAGCAGGTCGCTGCGGCAAGGTACGACGTTGTGCGCGTCGTTCACGTTCGCGTTGACGTCGGCCAGCGCCAGCGCGGCGGGGTTGATGTCGGTTGCGTAGACGGTCGCGTCGCGGCAGCGCAGCGCCAGTTCGATCGCGCCGGGTCCGGCGCCGGCGCCGATGTCGATGGCGCGCCGCACCGGCCGGTGCAGGCTGCCGTGCGCACCGAGCACGCGCTTCAGCGCGGCCGTGTAGCGGTAGGTGTCGGGGCCGAAGTATACGGCGTCCGCGTCGCACGTGGGCCAGGCCGAGTGAAAATACAGGTGCTCGCCGATGGTCGAGGCGCGCACGAGCGAGCGCCAGCCGGCCGGCGCCTGTCCGTCCGCGATGTCGTTGCCGTCCGCGTCCACGGGCGCCGCCTGGCGGGCCGCGCGCTGGGGGCCGTCGAGCGCGTCCGGCAGCCGGCCGGCGCGGAACGGCCGGCTCCAGCCGAACACGCCGCGCAGGTCGTGCGCCCAGGCGTTCTCCGGGCGGCCGTTGACGCGCCGGTGCGTGGCGGGCGTGACGGTCACGAAACGGTAGCGCGCGGCCTGTAGACTGCGGCCGAGCGCGGCCAGCGCATCGTGATGGGCGAAGGAGGCGGCGGTCGGGGTCATAGGCGGAGCATGCGCCCGGCCCGCGCGCGCTTCCGTACGCGGGCGCACACAGACGTGGACGGGCTGTCACCCAACCCGCGTGTGCGCTATGGCATCATGTGCAGCGTACGCATCCTACGCATCGTACGCATATGTGAAAGTTCGAACAGATGCGGCCGCGCGCCACACGCACAATGAACCCGGACCGATGCGGCAAGCACGGTCCAACGACAAGGACGATCATGAAGATGACGCCGGACGTGACCCTGAATGAGCGCGTGCAGCGGGAGGTCGAGCGCGAGCGCCACGAGCGCCTGCTGCACGACGAGCAGCGCGCCGGCCTGGCGGTGGACGACGAGTTCCGCCTCAAGGATGCGCGCGAAAACATGGGGTCGGTGAAGATCAGGCGTGCCAAGGGGCGCTGACGGCGCCCGGCACGGAACAATGACGGCGGCACCCGGACGGTGCCGCCAGGGAGAAGAATTATGCGTTGGCAAGGTGACCGGCAAAGCGACAACGTCGAGGACCGCCGCGGCGACGGCGGCGGCGGTGGCGGATTCAGTTTCGGCGGCGGGACCGTCGGCATCGGGACGATCGTCATCGCGCTCGTCGGTTCGTGGTTCTTCGGCGTCTCGCCGTCGACGATCCTGAACCTGCTGTCGGGTGGCGGCGGCGCGCCGGCGCAGGTCCAGCAGGCGCCGTCGCATCCGCCCGCGAGCGACCGCGAGACCCAGTTCGTGAGGACGGTGCTGGGCTATACCGAAGACACCTGGACGCAGATCTTCCGCGCCAACGGCGCGACGTACTCGCCGCCGGTGCTGGTGCTGTACACGGGCCGGACGAGCACCGGCGGCTGCGGCCAGGGCCAGGCCGCCGTCGGTCCGTTCTACTGCCCGGCCGACCGCAAGGTCTACCTCGACCTCGACTTCTTCCGCATGATGCAGCAGCGGTTCAAGGTCGGCGGCGAATTCACGCAGGCGTATGTGATCGCCCACGAAGTCGGCCATCACGTGCAGAACCTGCTGGGCATCTCGGGCAAGGTCGACAGCGCGCGCCGGCACCTGTCCGAGACCCAGGCCAACGCGGCGTCCGTGCGCCTGGAACTGCAGGCCGACTGCTTCGCCGGCGTGTGGGCCTACCACACGAACCAGGCCAAGCAGATCATCGAACAGGGCGACGTCGAATCCGCACTGAACGCCGCCAGCGCCATCGGCGACGACGCGCTGCAGCGCCAGTCGCGCGGCACCGTCGTGCCGGATTCGTTCACGCACGGCACGTCGGCCCAGCGCGTGCGCTGGTTCACGCGCGGCCTGCAGACGGGGTCCGTCGAGCAGTGCAATACGTTCGAGGCGCGCCAGCTCTGAGCCCGCACCGCGCACATTGACATCGGCCGCCGCGTGCGGCCGTTTTCAATCATGGTCCCCGATTCGGCAAAAAAAGTGTTCATTAACCCGCGTACGTTTCCGTGCGCGTATCGCCTTCCTTAGCGATTTGACATACCTTCTTGTCAAGGGCTCGTCCGTGGCGGCGGGCCGTCCATCAATGAGGAGGAATTATGCTGGCAATGAATTACCGGGGGCCGTACCGCGTCCGCGCCGATTACAAGCCCGATCCCGTCATCGAACACCCGGGCGACGCCATCGTGCGCGTGCTGCGTTCCTGCATCTGCGGATCCGACCTGCACCTGTACCACGGCATGGTGCCCGACACCCGCGTGGGCCACACGTTCGGCCATGAATTCGTCGGCGAAGTCGTGGACGTCGGCCGCGACGTCCAGACGCTGAAGGCCGGCGACCGCGTGCTGGTGCCGTTCAACCTGTTCTGCGGGTCCTGCTTCTTCTGCCAGCGCGAGCTCTTCGGCAACTGCCACAACACGAATCCGGAAGCGACGGCCGTCGGCGGCATCTACGGCTATTCGCACACGGCCGGCGGCTACGACGGCGGCCAGGCCGAGTACGTGCGCGTGCCGATGGCCGACGTCGGCCCGCTGCCGATCCCCGACGACCTGCACCTGGACGACGCCGTGCTGCTGACGGACGCCGTCCCGACGGGCTACCAGGCCGCCGAGATGGGCGACATCCGCGAAGGCGACACGGTCGTCATCTTCGGCGCGGGCCCGATCGGCATCTTCGCCGCCAAGTCCGCGTGGCTGATGGGAGCGGGGCGCGTGATCGTCGTCGACGAGGTCGAGTACCGGCTCGAATTCGTCCAGCGCTACGCCCAGTGCGAAGTCGTGAACTTCCGCGAAGTGAACGATATGGCCGAGCACATCAAGAAGATGACGGACTGGATGGGCGCCGACGTCTGCATCGACTGCGTGGGCGGCGACGCGGCCGGCTCGATCGCCCAGACGCTGACGGGCCGCCTGATGAAGATGCAGGCCGGCGCCGCGACCGTGCTGCACTGGTGCATCAACTGCGTGCGCAAGGGCGGCAACGTGTCGATCGTGGGCGTGTATGGGCCGACGTTCAACGCCGTGCCGATCGGTAACGCGATCAACAAGGGCATCACGATGCGCATGAACCAGGCCAGCGTCAAGCGCCACCTGCCGCGCCTCATCGAGCACATCCGCGAGGGCCGGCTGAATCCCAAGGAAATCATCACGCACCGAGTGCCGCTGGAAGAGGTGGCGGACGCGTACCACATCTTCTCGAGCAAGCTCGACAACTGCATCAAGACCGTCCTGATCCCGCCGTCCGCGCGCGAGGTCCAGGCCGTCAGCGCCAGCGCACTGCATTGAGGAGACATCATGGAACACCACGACCATCACCAGCACGACGGCGCCGCGGCCCACGTCCACACGCATCCGCTGCAGGGCGACATGGCAGAAGGGCCGCGCCGCCCCACCCGCGACGAGCTGGCGCACATCGAGGGCTGGGGCGCCGACCTCGACCGCAAGAACCGCCCGGCCATCCCGATGGAACGCATGCCCGCGCGCTTCATCCATCCGCACGAGGGCCAGTTGCCGCAGCAGCCGGAGACCGTCGAGATCCTCGTGTCGACCGAACGCCCCGGCATCACGCCGATCTTCGGCACCGCGCAGCCGCCGAAAGGCTTGTCCGGCATGATCCGCCGCGCCGCCTATAAATGGGCCGAGAACGACCTGCGCCGCTGGCTCATGCTGCTCGCCGCGGACCGCGTGAACGTCGTCGAAGGCATCGGCGAGGACCTGGTCCACGGCAAGGTGCCGAACGTGCTGGCCGAGATGGGCATCAAGGCGGAATGGGAGCACAACCGGGCCGGCCTCGTGAAGAAGGCCGTGATCGCGGGCGCGGTCCTCGGCACGGCCGTGTACCTGATGCGGCGGCGCGAGCGTTGAGCGCGCCATAAGCGCATCCGGCGCATCTGGCGCGCCCAGGCGCACCGTATCCCGCCACGTTCCACCCCGCCCGGCGGCAGCCGCACGCTGCCGTCGGGCTTTTTGCGCTTGAGCAAATTCCTTCGAGAGAGCTCGGCCACACTGATTCCGTGTGCCCGCTCAATGAAAGGAAATCTCATGAACAAGCGCAAGATGTTGCTGGCGTCGTTCGGCGCCCTGTCCCTGGTTGCCGTCGTGCCTGCCGGCGCGGCCGGTCCCGGGTTGACTCGCCCGGCGGTCGCCGCCTCGCCCCAGATGGACGCGGCGCTGCTGGCCCAGCTGGACGCGCGCCGCGCCGCGAGCGGGCAGGACGCGCGCTACGGCTATGCGATCGTCGCCCGCCATCCCGGCGCGCAGGGCACGCAGGTTGCGCGCGCGGCCCACACGTTCAAGGGCGTGCGCATCTTCGGCTTCGAATCCGTGCTGGTGCTGGATGCGAACGGCAAGATCGTGTCGGAATCCGATGCCGAACAGCGCGCCAATTTCGCCCGGCTCGACACTGCCGGGCCGGGCGCGGATTTCAGCGTCGTGCCGGCGATTTCGTCGAAGGCGGCGATCGATGCGGCGCTGGCGTCGCTGGCCGCCCCGGCACGCCACGAGACGCCGCCCAGCGCCGAACTGATCATCTGGCCCGCCATGCGCACCGAACGCTTGCCGGAGGCGCGCGACAAGCAGGAGCAGGCGCTCAACGCGCTCGACGTGCAGGACGTCGTCGACCACTACGAACTCGCCTACCTCGTGCACACGCGCATGCTCGTCGGCGACAGGCCGGCCTACCACGACACGATCGTGAGCGCGCGCGACGGCGGCATCCTCGCGCAGTGGAGCATGCTGCAGACGGTCGTCGGCATCGGCCACAGCCAGTACAACGGCGACGTGCCCGTCAACACGACGTCCGCCAACGGCAAGTACAGAATGATCGACGACACCCGCGGCACGGGCGGCACGTTCGGCGCGATGGCGATCACGAACGCCAACCACGGCACGAGCGCGGGCGACGTGTACGCCAACGACACGAATACCTGGGGCGACGGCAAGCAGTACGTGGCCGGCGGCGCGACGACGAACGCGAACGGCCAGACGGCCGCCGTGAACGCGATGTGGGGCCTGATGAACACGTACGACACGCTGAAGAACGTGTTCAACTGGCTCTCGCTGGACGGCCACAACACGGCGACGTATATCGCGGCGCACGTCAACACCGCGTACGACAACGCGTACTACAGCGATACGTGCCGCTGCATGTTCATCGGCGACGGCTCCAGCTTCAACAGCCTCGGTTCGATCGACGTGATCGGCCACGAGATGGGCCACGGCGTCACCGCCGCCACGTCGAACCTGACGTATTCCGGCGAGTCGGGCGGCCTGAACGAATCGTCGTCGGACATCAACGGCGAGGCCGTCGAAGCGTATGCGCGCGGCGGCGCGAAGGGCGACAGCATCCCGCTCACGGGCAACGACTGGGTGCTGGGCAAGGAAATCAGCAAGAGCGGCACGCCGCTGCGCTGGATGTACCGTCCGAGCAAGGACGGCAGCAGCCCGGACGCGTGGAGCAGCTCCCTCAAGCGCCTGGACGTGCACTACAGCAGCGGTCCGAACAACCGCATGTTCTATTTCCTGGCGCAAGGATCGAGCGCGGACCAGGCCGGCGACTACTACAGTAAATACCTCGTCAAGACCCCGGCCGCGATGACGGGCATCGGCATCGACAAGGCCTACCGCATCTGGTTCAGGGCGAACACGACCAAGTTCACGTCGAGCACCAATTACGCGGATGCGCGCGCCAAGATGATCGAGGCGGCGGGCGAGTTGTACGGCAAGAGCAGCGGCGAAGTGATTGCCGTGCAAAGGGCGTACGCGGCCATCAATGTCGGTGCCGACGTGGATGAGCCGGCGCCTCGCTAGCCGCCGCCGTCAACCGCCGGCGAGGAGGCAAAGATCCCACGGCCGTGCGGACAGGGGCGTGCTCTCGTCCGGTTCCGCCAGCGCGAGCGCGACCCCGGCCCATCCCTCGAGCAATCCGGCGCCGCGGCCGTCGTCGCCTTCCTTCGGTGCGTGCGCAAGCTCGGCGCGCAGCCGGGTCGTCAATGCCCTGGCCGCGGGCAGGTCGGCGCGGCGCGCCAGGCCGGCCAGCACGTGGACGACGCCGCTTTTACCGTGGCAGAGTCCGGGCGAATCGAGGACGAAACTGGAGTCCGGCTGCCGGAGCCGGGCTTCCAGCAGCGTTTGCCAGTACGTGTCCAGGCGCCGGTCGTCCAGCGCTTGCGCGGCCGTGGCCAGGACCATCGCAATGCCGAGGTCGCCGTAGCACCAGCCCAGGCGCGACGCGCCGGCCGGCGCCGTCAGCGTCGATGGAAAGCGGGAGTGCGCGGCCGGCGGGTTTTCCTGGGCCATGAGCCAATCGATTGCGTAACGCAGCATGGTTCCTGTGGCGGGCGACCCGAGGCCGACGCGGAGGCCGAGGCTCAGCAGGCCGATCACGCCCGCCACGCCGTGGGCAACGCCAAGGTCGTAGCGGCCATCACGCTGCTGCTGCTGCTGCTGCTGCCCGCTGCCGTTGCCCGGAATATGCTTGCCCGCCGTCTTCCAGGTCCAGCTGTCGTGGCCGCGTTCCGCCGCCGTCCGGAGCGCGTGCTCGGCCGCCTGGAAAATCGCCTGCGCGGCCGTTCGATCGGTCCGCATCAGCGCATAGGCGCCCAGCCCGCTGATCCCGCTGACCAAATCGTAATTCGCGTCCCCGGGCGCCTTGCGCATGAACTGGCATAACACCGCGTCCATGTCGAGCACGAACCCGGCGATATCGTCCTCGTCGTCCCCGAGCAGTGCGGGATCGACGCGCCGGACGAATTCGAAGGCGTACAGGATTCCGGCGAGGCCCGTCCAGAGGCCCGGCGCAAGGTGCTGGCGGGGCAGGTGGGCGACGAGGTCCGCAACCAGCCGCGCGATGCATTCGCGCCGCGCCGCGGTCGGACGCAACTGGTAAAGCCGGGCCTGCATGAGCACGACGCCGGCGACGCCGCTCGCCAACCCGAGATTGGGCGCCAGCGACGGGGCGCGCGCTTGCACCAGCAGTTCGAGACGTGCGATGTCGTTGTCGATCGTTGGCATCATGATTCCTGGGGCCGGGACAGAGGCGTGGACAGTGACGAATGCGTCGTCATTGTAGTCGAGAATGCCGGCGCCCGACCCAGCCGTATCCAGCCCCGCCGGGGTCGCAAAAATTAATAAACTAATTATTTAGTTGACGACGTTGCGACCCCGTGTTTTAATTTTTCACAGCATCGGATCACCCCACTGACGCTGCCCCGGATACGTTCGGGCGCGGCCCGACGACGCCCGACCTGGCGTTCGCATGACTACGAAGGAGTGTCGAGAATGGTTCCATCGATGAATGCAAAACAAGCCCGCATAGTGGCCCGGGGCGTCTTCGCCGCGCTCGCGGCCGCCGCGCTCTGCGTGGCCCAGCCCGGCACTGCCGCGCCCGCGCATGCAGCGGTGCAGGGCGCCTCACCGCTTGCCGCCCAGGCGTCGACCGGGAACGGTGCGCGCCTGGTGGAGGCCGCAAGGGCCAACGACCTCGAGGCGGTACGCGCCTTGCTGGCCCGGGGCGCCAACGTCGACGACGGCGTGGACGGCGATGGGACCGCGCTGATCGTCGCCGCGGGCCAGGGCAACCTGCGCATGGTCGACGCGTTGCTGCAGATGGGCGCCACCGTCGACAAGTGCTGGAGCGGCGACGGCAACGCCCTGATTGCCGCGGCGACCAAGGGGCGTACCGAGGTCGTGGCGCGCCTGCTGCAGGCCGGCGCGCACGTCGATGCAATCTGCCCGTACGACGAAACGGCGCTGATCAACGCGTCCCGCGCCGGCCATCTGGACGTCGTCAGGCAGCTCGTCGAGCGCGGCGCCAACGTCAACCTGGGCGCCTGGGCGGATGCGAAGCGCTGGCGGACGCCGTTGAATCAGGCGCGCGATACGAAGATCCGGAATTTCCTGGTCGGGAAGGGCGCGCGCTCGTAGGCGCCGCGGTTTCCACCTCGTCGAATGGAAGCGAGCATGAAGACATCACCCTGGTTCGTCCCCTTGTCCGGCGACGGCAGCGCCGCCATGCGGCTGTTTGCCTTTCCCTTCGCCGGCGGCAGCGCGGCGGCGTATGCGCCATGGCGCAGCTGGATGCCCGGCCATGTCGAGTTGATCGGCGTGCAACTGCCTGGCCGCGCCATGCGCATGCGCGAGGCGCCGATCGACGACATGGACACGCTCGTGTCGGCCCTCCTGCCGCACTTGCGGCCGGCGCTCGACAAGCCGTACCAGCTGTTCGGCCACAGCAACGGGGCGCTGATGGCGTTTGCCGTCCTCGACAGTCTGCTCAAGCTGGGCGCGCCCGCGCCGCAGGCGATCATCCTGTCGGCCAAGGCCGCGCCGACCGCGCCGTGGCGGCGCGAGCCGATGAGCACGCTGCCGGAAGCCCGGTTCCTGGAACGGCTCAAGGAGCTCGACGGCACGCCGCCGGAACTGCTCGCCGATCTCGAGCTCATGCGTCTGCTGAGTCCCATGATCCGCGCCGACTTCCGGCTCGGCGAAACCTTCGCCATGCCGGCGCCCGCCCCGGCGCTGGCCACCGTGCCGGCCCTGATCATCGCCGGCAGCGACGACGCCATGCCGCCGGAGGACGTCTTCGCATGGCGGACGCTGTTCCCCGCCAGCCGCCAGGTGACGCTGTCGGGCGGCCACTTCTGCATCAACACCGATCCCTCGTTCGCGCATGTGCTGGTAGACTTCATCGAGACCTCGCATTGCCGTGCCGAGGCTTGAGGAGACACCATGGCCCGCCCCAGTACCCCGACATTGACCGATACCGAGCGCAAGGTGCTGGAAGTGCTGTGGAAGAAAAAAAGCGCTTCCGTGCGCGAGGTCACGGACGAACTGTCCAGGAAAACGCCCACCGCCTATACGACGGTCCTGACCATGCTCGGCATCCTGGAAAAAAAGGGACTGGTCAGCCATGTGCGTGACGGCCGGGCGTTCATCTACAGCGCCGCCATCAGCCGCAGCGACGCCATGGCGAGCGCGCTGCAGCACCTGCTGAAGCAGTTCTTCAACGGTTCGCCGGCGGTCCTCGCCCAGCACCTGGTCCAGGAACACGACATCGGCCCGTCCGAACTGGATGCCTTGCGGCGGATGATCGACGATGCCCCGGAGGACGAGGACAAATGACGGCCGCCTACTGGACCGGCCTGCTGGCGTCGGTCGCCCTGCAACACCTGTGGCAGAGCACCGTGCTGCTGTTGCTGGCGGCCGGGCTGGTGCGCGCGTGGCCCATGAGCGCGCGCCTGCGGTCGCATCTGTGGCTGCTGGCGTTCGTGCTGTCGGCGGCCGCCCCGCTGCTCATGTTTGCGCCGCAGCCGACGAGTCCGCTGATGCCGCACCTGGCATTGCCGGCGCTGACGGCGCCCGCGCTGGCTAACGTGGCGGCCGCTGCGCCGCGCGAGCCCGCCGCGCCCGCGCAGGCGGTGCATGTCGTCGCGGACGGCACGGGTTCTCCCGGCGCGCTGGACACGGCCGTCATGCTGGCGTGGCTGCTCGGCTTTGCCGTGCGGATGGCCGGACTCCTGCGCGGCTGGCGCGCCGCGCGCGCGCTGGCCCGCGGTGCCCGGGCCATGCCCTGGCTCGAACAAGCCATGCGGGGCGCGCTGCCGCCGGACGTCCGCATCAAGGGTTCCGATGCCGTGCGCGGACCGATGGTGGTGGGGCTGCGCAACCCGTGCATCCTGGTCCCGTACGGCCTGGCGGCGGAACTTGGCGACGTGGCCATGCGCGACATCCTGAACCACGAAATCGCCCATGTCCGCCGGCGCGACAGGTGGGCCTGCCTGGTCCAGCATGCGCTGACGGCGGTATTCTGGTGGAGCCCGGCGCTGCGCCTGATCGGCATGCGCCTGGACCTGGCGCGCGAGATGGCGTGCGACGCGTATGCGGCCGGATCGACCGGCGCGCGCAAGCAATATGCCCGCTCCCTGCTGGCCAGCGTCGACAGCATGGCACGGCCGCATAACGGCATGCTGGCCAGCCGTATTTTCGGTACGCCGCAGGCGCTGACGGCGCGCGTGGCGTCGGTACTGCGCGGCGACGCGCCGCTGAACCGGACGCGCAGCGCCGTGCGTTCGCTGAGCTGCGCCTGTGCGCTGGCCGGGTTCGTCGCGCTGGCCTATGCGGCCACGCCGCGGCTGGCGGAGCGGTCCGCCGCCGCGACCAGGCCCGCTTCGGCGCAGGACATCGCGCTCGTCGACGCCGCCGGCGCCGGCAACCTGGCCCGCGTCAGGGAACTGGCCGGCGCGGGCGCCGCCATCGACGCCGCCGTCGAAGGCGACGGCACCGCGCTCATCGCCGCCGCCCGTCACGGCGACGCGGCCATGGTCAAGACGCTGCTGGCACTGGGCGCGCACGTCGACGTGGCGGTCGACAGCGACGGCACGGCGCTGATTGCCGCCGCCGCGCAAGGACGCCTTCCCATCGTCGAGCTCCTGCTCGCCGCGGGCGCCAGGGTCGATGCCGTCAGTTCGTATGACGAATCGGCCCTGATCAGTGCCGTGCGCGGCGGCCACATCGACGTCGTCCGGCGCCTGGTGGCGCAGGGTGCCGACGTCAATCGGGGGGTGTGGGCCGACGGGGGCCGCTGGCGCACGCCGCTCAACCAGGCGCGCAGCGCGGCCATGCGCGACTATCTGCGCAGCCGGGGCGCCACGGCCTGACGGGCGCGCGCTACCAGACGAAGCTCGTCAGTACCGTGGCCGGATCGATGAAATCGTAGGCCACGGTACAGCGTTGGCCCTGCACGAAATCGGCCGACAGCGTCTCCGTCAACGTCAGCGACAGCGTGCGATGTTCGACATCGACGGCGGTGACGGCCGCCGCGCTGAAATCGAAGAATCGGCCGACCGAACCGAATGCTCCCTTGTACAGGCTTTCCTTGGCCGAAAACGCGATGGTCACGCGCGCGGCGATGGACAACGCCGTGTCCAGGCGGCGCAACCCGTCGAATTCGGCGCGGCTCAGCGCGGTCGCCAGCAGGGACGCCTGCATCTCTGCCGTGACGACGTGCTCGATGTCGATGCCGACGCCGCAGCGCCGTCCGGCCGCGAGGGCGACGGCGGCCGCGTACTGCCGGGAATGCGAAATGCTGCCGACGATCCCCGGCGGCCACACCGGTTCGCGCATGGCACCGATCGGCACCTCGTACGAGGCGGCGTGCAGGCGCGCCAGCGCGTGGCGGGCCGCCAGGCGGCCGGCGAAAAACTCGGCCTGGCGGCGCCGCACGCTGCGGGCCACGCCGGGCGGACAGGCGATGCCTTCCGCGCCGAAGCTGGCCGGATCGAACCGATTCTCGGCGAAGGGCAGGATGCACACGGGCGGCACGCGCGCGCCCGGCCCGGGCAGGTGGTGCCACGGGCCGTGAACCGGCGGTGTCACCATGCCTGGCGGGCGGTCACGCGGCGCAGCGTGCTGTAGGCGATCACGCCGAGGGCCACCGGCACGGCCAGCTTGTTCTTGGCCGCCACCTGGCGGAACACGCGCCGGGTGACCGGGTCCTTCCACGCCGCCAGGCGCGCCGCGGGCGTGCGGAAGCAGTGCGCCAGCGTGTAGCCGATCCCGGTGTCGGCCGTGTCGACGCCATGCCACCAGAACGGCGGGATATACACCGCATCGCCCGCTTCGAGCACGCCCTCGTACTTGGTGAGCGGCCGATCCGCGGGGAATGCGCGCGCGCCGTCGGGACGATGGTGCGCCTTCGATTCGATCAGTGCGCTGTTGGGCAGCCAGTTGTCGGCGGTGAGGCGGAACAGGGAGAAGCGCTTGCTGCCGGCAAGCTGGGTCGTGATCGTTTCGTCGAACGGGTGGTAATGCCATTCCGTGGACGCGTTCCTGTAGATGAAGATGCGGTCGCGCGGATACATGCGCGGCTTTTTGTCCAGCGGGCCCAGGAAGGCATACTCGCCCAGATCCTTCACCCATTGTGCCGGCACGGCCGTCGCGGGAATGGAATACGTCGTGTCGTCCGGGCTGGCGCGCAGTTGCGCGAAGCAATCGCGCAGTTTCATCGTTTCCAGTTTGTAGTCCTGGGCCATCGCCGCGTTGAACACGCGCGACATCTTGACCTCCACGTCGCCGCACAGGGCATCCAGATAGCCCGGTTCGCGCCAGCTTTGCGTGGCGCGCCAATGCCTGGCGGCGCCCTTGATCAGGACCGGGACGTGTTTATTCAAGAACTGGCGCTGGAATATTTCCGGCGTCAGCGCACCGGCGTCGACGGTCGCCAGCGGTGCCACCTTGCCGGGGACCAGGTCGATGATTTTTACGATATTGTCGGGCATGTCATCACTCTGCTGTGGTTGCGATACGGTCGGATAAGACGGTTTGCGCGCCCGGTTCGCTCGCGGCCAGTTGCCGGCGCAGCTGTTCGAGGAAGGCCGGATGATCCAGCACGGTGCGGTGGTCGCTGCCGTCGACCACGCTCGCGAACCGCACGTCCGCCAGCGCGGTCCAGTCGCGCAGGGATGCGCCGGTGCGCGCCACGCTCTGTCCGGCCGCCCAGACGTGGACCGGCACCTGCGCGGAACGCAATGCATGGCGGCGGGTCATGCGGCCGTGATTGAAGCGTGCCCATGCCCGGTACTCGGCCCCGTCCACGTCGGTGCCCGTCAGCGCGAACGCCGGCATGTCCTGCAGCCGCTCCCAGGCCAGCTGCTTCTCCACGTGGTCCAGGCGCGCGAACAGGTTGTGCCATTGCGCCGGCATGCCCGTCCCACGGGACCATTGCGCCAGCATGCCGTCGAGGCTGCCTTCATCGGCCATGGGCGAACGGGGCGCGAGGGCCGCTTCGCCGGTATCGTGGACGTCGACCATGGCGACGAACCGCACGTCCACGCGCCCGCGCAGCAGCCGGGCCACCTCGAAGGCCAGGTAGCCGCCCATGGACCAGCCGAGGAACACGACCGGGCCGCCTTGCGCGATGCCGGCCACGCGGTCGGCGTACATTGCCGCCAGGTCCGGCATCTCCCACCCGTCCCAGCGGGCGCCGCCCAGGGTGGGGCAGACGAACGCATGCACGCTGCGCTCGTCCTGCAGCGCGGCGGCGACGGCGCCGAACTCCAGCCCGTTGGCGAACAGGCCCGGGAAGCAGAACAGCGGCGCCTTGCCGCCCGCATGGTCATGCAGGACCACGTGGTCGCCGGCGCCCGCCGCCTGCCGTGCCGGTGCGCCGGCGGCGTCCAGCACGGAGGCGAACGCGGCCACGGTCTGGTGGGTGAACACGCTGGCCGGCGCGGGCGCCACGCCGAGTTCCACGCGCGCCTGCGTCAGCATCTGGATGGCCAGCAGCGAGTGGCCACCCAGTTCAAAGAAATTGTCGTGCCGTCCGAGCGGCCCGATCTTGAGCAGCGCCTCCCACAGGCGCGCCACGGCGGCTTCGGTCGGACCCAGCGGCGCGTCGTAGCTGCGGCCGGCATGAGTATGCGCGGTCGGCCGCTGCAGGGCGTTGCGATCGAGTTTGCCGTTCGGCGTCTGCGGCCAGGACGGCACGTGGACGAACGCCGCCGGCATCATGTACGCCGGCAGCAGGCGGGCGGCCCGCGCGCGCAGGTCGCCCGCTGCGAGCGCCGTCGCGCCGCCGTAATACGCGACCAGGCGCTTGTCGCCGGGCTCGTCCTCGCGCGCCAGCACCACCACGTCCACGCCGAGTTCCTGCGCCAGCGTGGCCTCGATCTCGCCCGGCTCGATACGGAAGCCGCGGATCTTGACCTGGGCGTCGTTGCGCCCGAGGTAGTCGATGGTGCCGTCGGCGCGCCAGCGGCCCAGGTCGCCGCTCTTGTACAAGCGTCCCGCGCCGCCGAACGGATCGTCGACGAAGCGTTCCGCGCTCAGGTCGGGACGGTTGAGGTAACCGCGCGCCACCTGCACGCCGCCGATATGCAGCTCGCCCGCGACCCCGATCGGGACCGGCATCATGTGCCGGTCGAGGATGTAGATCCGGGTATTCGCGCCGGGGCCGCCGATGTTGCGCCAGTCGCCGGCGGCGCGGGGTTCGGTTGCCGTGACGCTGACGGTCGCTTCGGTCGGCCCGTAGGTGTTCAGCAGCCGCGGCCGCGGGCCGGCCGCCAGCCAGGACGCGAGCGCGCGTTCGCCGACCGCCTCGCCGCCGATGACCACCCAGCGCACGCACGCGGGCGCCGGCGCGCCGGACTGCGCGAGTTCGGCCCAGAACCGGGTCGGCAGGTCGACGACGCTGATGCGCTCCTGTGCGCAGAGCGACCAGAACGCATCGGGGCCGGCCACCCAGTCCTCCGTGCGCAGCACCAGCGCGGCGCCGCAGGCCAGGGCGCCGAAGATTTCCTCGACGGCGGCGTCGAACGAGACCGAGACGAATTGCAGGACGCGGTCGGCCGGACCGAGGTCCAGGCGCCGGCCGAACGCGTGGACATGGTTGACCACGGCGCGGTGCTCCACCAGCACGCCCTTGGGCAGGCCGGTGGAGCCGGAGGTGTACATCACATAGCCCAGGCACGCCGGGTCCAGGCCGTCCACGACGGGGTTGGCATCGCTGTGATGGCCCCATTGCCGGCCGTCGTGCAGATCGATCACCGGCACGTCCTCGCGCAGCTGGCGGCGCAGCGCGGCGGACGGCTGGCCGTGGGTGAGCAGGGCGATGGCCGCGCTGTCGCGCAGCATGTGCTCCTGCCGCTCGCTCGGGTAGTCCGGATCGAGCGGCACGTACGCGGCGCCGGCCTTGAGGACCGCCAGCAGGCCCGTGACCAGCGCCGCATCGCGCCGGGCGCTGACCGCGACGAGCCGGCCCGGTCCCGCGCCGTGCGCACGCAGGTGATGCGCGAGGCGGTTGGCCGCGCCGTTGAGCTGGGCGTAGGTCAGGTGCGTGCCGGCATGGCTGAGCGCGATCGTGTCGGGCGTGCGCGCGGCCTGTTCCTCGAACAGTTGGTGGATCAGGCGGTCGTGCGGGTAGTCCGCGCCGGTGGCGTTGAACAGGCGCGTGACCCGGTGCAGTTCCGCGTCGTCCAGCAGCGCCAGCGTGGCGACCGGCTGGCGCGCGTCGCGCGCCATCGCCGCCAGCACGGTGCGGAAATGGCCGATCCAGCGCTCGATGGTCGCCGCGTCGAACAGGTCGCTCGCGTAGTGGATTTTCCCCGCGATCCGGCCGTCCGCCGCGTGCAGCGCCATCGCGAGGTCGGCCGCCGCGGACTGCGCCTCCAGGCGCAGCGTGTGCGCCGGGCGCAGGGCCTCGGCCACCTGTTCGAAGGGCAGTTGCCGGTCCGCGCAGGCGGCCAGCATCGTGTCCTGCGCCTGGGCCAGCACGTCGGCCACGCTGGCGTCACCGCCGACGCGCAGGCGCAGCGCCAGCGCGTCGGCGGGGAACACCGGCATGCGGACGGCGACGTCGTCCTGGCCGCCGAGCTTGGCGAGCAGGATCGAGAAGCCCGTGTACAGGACCACGGACGGGGGCATGCCGTGGTCGTGCGCCAGCGCGTCCAGTGCGGCGCTCGAGTCGCCGTCCAGCGCGAAGGCCATGGTCCGCTCCTCGCGGCTGCGGCCGGGCGCACGCGGGCGGTCGAGCGGCAGTTCGAGCCATGCCGGCTCGTGGTCGTCCGGCGCCGCGTCGTACCGGGCATGCAGGTGCGCGTCCGGCTGCGGCGCCGGCAAGGCGCGCCGATCGAGCTTGCCGTTGGCGGTCAGCGGCCATGCCGGCAGGTGGACGTACGCCGCCGGCACCATATGCGCCGGCAAGCCTTCGAGCGCATGCGCGCGCAGGCGCGCGGCGGGCACCGGCGCGGCGGCCGTGTAGTAGGCCACCAGCTGCGTATTGCCGGGCGACTCTTCGCGCGCCAGCACCACCGCTTCCCGGACGTCCGCAAGTTTCGTCAGGCATGCTTCGATCTCGCCGGGCTCGATCCGGAAACCGCGCAGCTTGAACTGGAAGTCGTTGCGGCCGAGGTATTCGAGCTCGCCGTTGTCGCGCCAGCGGGCCAGGTCGCCGGTGCGATACCGTTTGCCGCCGCCGGCGGGATCGTCGATGAAGCGCTCCAGCGTCAGTTCGGGCCGGCCCAGGTAGCCGCGCGCCACGCCGGCGCCGCCGATGACCATTTCGCCGCACACGCCGACCGGCACCGGCCGCATGGCCGCGTCGACCACGTACACGCTGGTATTCGCGAGCGGGCGGCCGATGCTGGGGCCGTTGCGGTCGCCGTTGATGCGGATGCAGGTGGCGTCCACCGTGCACTCCGTCGGTCCGTACACGTTATAGAACTCGATCGACGGGCAGGCGCTCAGGGTGTTCCACAATGCGGGCCCGATCGCCTCGCCGCCGATCAGCACCCGCTTGAGCGCGTCCAGGCCCGCGTCGAGCAGGCCGGCCTGCACCAGCAGCTCCAGCTGCAGGGGCGTGCAATCGAACGTGTCGACGCGCTTGTCCGCCAGGAATGCGAGGAAGGCATGGGCATCGAGCCGGACCGGCGCGCCGACGATGGCCACGCAATGGCCGGACAATAACTGCACCAGCGCCTGGACCGAGGCGTCGAAGGATAGCCCGGCATTGAGCGCGATCGTCGATGCCGGCGCGCACGCGTCGAACACGGCCACGCCCAGCGCACGCCACAGATGAAGGACCTGGCGATGCTCCACCATCACGCCCTTGGGCATGCCGGTGGAGCCCGAGGTATAGATGACATAAGCCAGGTGCCGCGAGGTCAGTCCGGGCACGTCGAGCGGCCCGGCATCGCCATCGCCATCGCCATCGCCGTCGTTCCCGTCGACGGCGAGCACGGCGTGCCCGTCCGGCAGGCGCTCCCGCAGGGCGCCGCTCGTCAGCACCGCCGCCGGCCCGCAATCGTCGAGCAGCCAGGCCAGGCGCGCGGCCGGGTAGGCGGGATCGAGCGGCACGTAGGCGCCGCCGGCCTTCAGGGTCGCCAGCACGGCCACCACCATGTCGATGCCGCGCTCGAGGAAAATGCCGACCCGCCGGTCCGGACCCACGCCCAGCGTGCGCAAGCGCCGCGCCAGGGCGGTGGCGCGTCCGTCCAGGCCCGCATAACTCAGGCAGGCATCGTCGTGGCGCAGCGCGATCGCGTCGGGCGTGCGCGCGGCCTGTTCGGCGAACAGCTCGTGGATCAGGCGCTCGCGCGGGTAATCCGCCGTGGTGGCGTTGAACAGCCGCGTGACCCGGTGCAGTCCGGCGTCGTCCAGCAGCGACAGGGCGGCGACGGGCTGGCGCGCGTCGCGCACCATCGCCGCCAGCACGGTCTGGAAATGGCCGATCCAGCGTTCGATGGTCGCCGCGTCGAACAGGTCGCTCACGTAGTTGATGTCGCCCGCGATCCGGCCTTTCGATTCATGCAGCGCCATCGAGAGGTCGAACTGGGCGACGTCCGCCGACGCCGACTGCGCCTCCAGGCGCAGGCCCGGCAGCTCGAGCGCGCTGGCGGGCATGTTCTGCAGGCTGAACATGACCTGGAACACCGGACTGTGGGCGAGGGTGCGCGGCGGCCGCAGGGCCTCGACGACCTGTTCGAACGGCAGTTCCTGGTGTTCGTAGGCGCCCAGCGTCGATTCCCTGGCCTGGGCCAGCACGTCGGCCACGCTGGCTTCCCCCGTCAGGCGCAGGCGCAGGGCCAGGGTGTTGACGAAGAAGCCGATCAGGCCTTCCAGCGCCGCCGAGCGGCGGTTCGCCGCGGGCACGCCGACGACGATGTCGTCCTGGCCGCTGAGTTTGGCGAGCAGGATCGAGAAGCCCGTGTACAGGACCATGAACAGGGTCATGCCGTGTTCCTGCGCCAGCGCGTTCAGTCCGGCGCTCAGGCCGGCGTCCAGCGCGAAGGTGATGGTCCGGCCCTTGTGGCTCTGGCTGGACGGACGCGGGCGGTCGAGCGGCAGTTCGAGCAATGCCGGCGCGCCGCCCAGCTGGCGCGTCCAGTAATCGAGCTGTTCCTGCAGCAGCGCGCCTTGCAGCCGCTCGCGCTGCCACACCGCGTAATCGGCGTACTGGATGGCGAGCGGCGGCAGGGGATCCGGCAGCCCGTCGCGGTAGGCCGCGTACAGCGCGCCCAGCTCGCGCACCAGCACGCCCATCGACCAGCCGTCCGAAATGATGTGGTGCATGACGAACAGCAGCACGTGCACATCATCGGCCACTTTCAGCAGGCTGGCGCGGACCAGCGGGCCCGCGGCCAGGTCGAACGGCGCGGCGGCTTCGCGGGCGCTGCAGCGCGCGATGGCGTCGTCGCTCCAGCCGGTCGCGTCGATCTCGCGCAGCGCGAACGGCCCCGGCGCGGCGATCGCCTGGCGGTCGGCGTCGAAAGTGGTGCGCAGCGACTCGTGCCGTTCGACCATCCGGTCGAGCGCACGGCGCAGCGCATGCGGGTCCAGCGTGCCGGCCAGGCGCACCGCGACGGGCATGTGGTACGCCGCGCCGACGGCGCCGAGCTGCTCGACCAGCCAGATGCTCTGCTGGCCCCACGACAAGGGCAGGGGCGCGGCGCGGGCGGCGCGCGCGATGGGCTGCGGCCGGACGCCGGCGGCCTGCGCCACGCGGCGCGCGAGCGCCTGCAGCGTCGGGTGCTCGAAGACGTCGCGCAGCGCGATGGCGCTGCCGTCGTGCAGGCGCGCGCACAGCTGCACCGCCATCAGCGAATGGCCGCCGAGCGCGAAGAAATCGTCGTTGCGGCCGACCCGCTCGACCCGCAGCAGGTCTTGCCAGACGGCCGCCAGTGCCTGCTCGTGGTCGCCCTGCGGCGCTTCGTAGCGGGCATGCAGGTAGGCGTCCGATTGCGGGGCCGGCAAGGCGCGGCGATCGAGCTTGCCGTTGGCGGTCAGCGGCAGCGCGTCGAGCACGACGTACGCGCTCGGCAGCATGTAGGGCGGCAGCTGCGCGGCGAGCGCGTCGTGCAGCGTCGCGGCGTCCGCCGCGGCGCCCGGCGCCGCCGTCACATAGGCCACCAGGCGCCGCTCGCCGGGACCGTCGGCGCGCGCCAGGACCACCGCCTCCTGCACCGCGTCGAGCCGTGCCAGGCTCGCCTCGATCTCGCCCAGTTCGATGCGAAAGCCGCGCAGCTTGATCTGGAAGTCGCTGCGGCCGACGTAGTCGAGGGTGCCGTCGGGCAGCCAGCGCGCCAGGTCGCCGGTCTTGTAGAGCAGCCCGTCGCCGCCGAACGGGTCGGCGACGAAGCTCGCGGCCGTTTCCTGCGGCCGGTTCAGGTAGCCGCGCGCCACGCCGTCGCCGCCCGTGTACAGCTCGCCGAGCGCGCCGAACGGCAGCAGTTCGCGCTGGCTGCCGAGGATGAAGCAGGAGGTGTTGCGGATGGGCCGTCCGATCGGGTACGCGGGCCGGACGTCGCGCATCTCGAAGGCGGTGGTGAAGGTCGTGTTCTCGGTGGGGCCGTAGCCGTTGACGAAGCGGCGCGGCGCGGCGCCGCCGGTGAGCACATTGTCGACGGCCTGCTTGTCGACCGCCTCGCCGCCGATCAGCAGCGTGTCGAGGCGGCCGAACATGCGCGGCCTGAGGTGGGCGCTCTGGTTGAACAGCGACGTGGTCAGGAACAGGATGTCGATGCCCTGGCGTTCGATCGCCCGTTCGAGCCGGTCCGGATCGACCAGGGTATCGACGTCGATGAAGCTGAGGCAGGCGCCGTTGAGCAGGGCGCCGAAGATTTCGAACGTCGCGGCGTCGAACGAGCTGTTCGACGATTGCGCGACGGTATGCCCGGGCGCGATGCTGCAGTAGCCGGCGTCGCACACCAGGCGCACGATGCCGCGCTGTTCGATCATGGCGCCCTTGGGCTGGCCGGTCGAGCCGGAGGTGTACATCAGGTAGGCGAGGCGGCGCCCGCCGCGCGCGTCCGGCAGGTCGTCGTGCCGCGGCCCGTCCGCGTCGAGCAGGTCGAGCGCGACCGGTTCCGTCGGCAGGCCGTCGAGGACGGCGCGGCGGCGCGCGCTGCACAGCACCAGTTCGCAGCCGGTATCGCGCACGACGAGCGCGACGCGTTCGGCCGGCATCGTCACGTCCATCGGCACGTAGCTGCCGCCGGCGTGCAGGATCGCCAGCATGGCCACGACGATGCCGCTGCCGCGGTCCATGTGGATGCCGACGGGCTGCTCGTCGCGCAGGCCGCGGCGGACGAGCCAGGCGGCCAGGCGCCTGACCTCGTCGTCGAGCTGGGCGTACGTCAGTTGCCGTTCGCCGTCGACCAGCGCGATGCGGTCCGGCGCGCGCCCGGCCTGCTCGCGGAACAGGTGCGGAATCGAGGTGCCCGGCCCGCCGCGGCGGACGCCGTTCAACGCCAGCAGGCGCTCCCGTTCCCCGGGCGCCAGCATGTCCAGCCGGGCCAGCGGCACCGCCGGGCGCCGGCCGATGTCGCGCAGCAGCGCCAGGTACTGCTGCGCCATGGCGGCGATGGTGTCGGGATTGAACAGGGCCGTGCTGTACTGCCAGCTCATGGCCAGCGTGCCGCCGCTCTCGACCACGTTCAGGGTCAGGTCGAACTTGGCGCTGACGCCGGCCGTGTCCACGCCCGCCAGCGACAGGCCGTCGAGCCGCAGCGCGGCCGGGACGGCGTTATGCATCGAAAACATGATCTGCACGAGGGGCGCGTGGGCCGGCGAGCGCACCGGATTGAGCGTCTCGACCAGCACGTCGAACGGCAGGGATTGGTGATCGAAATCGGCGGCCGTGTTGCGGACCGCCTCGCCGAGCAGGTCGGCGAAGGAACGCGTGGCGTCGATCTGGTTGCGCAGCACCAGCGTGTTGACGAAGAAGCCGATCAGGCCTTCGAGTTCGGGGCGCAGGCGGTTGGCGACCGGCGTGCCGAACACGATGTCGGTCTCGTGGCTCCAGCGCGACAGCAGGACCGCGAACGCCAGTTGCAGGGCGATGAACGACGTGGCGCCGGCGTCGCGGCAGACGGCGTGCAGCGCGGACGCATCGTCCAGCGTGCAGGTGTAGTGCGCGCCCTCGTACTGCTGGCGCGCCGGCCGTGGATGGTCGGTCGGCAGCGCGTGCAGGTGGGGGATGCCGTCGAGCCGCCGCTTCCAGTAGTCCAGTTGGTGCCGCTGGGCGCCGCCGGCCAGCCAGTCGCTCTGCCACGCGGCGTAGTCGCCGTACTGCACGGCCAGCGGCGCCGGCGCCGTGCCTTCGTACAGCGCGACCAGTTCCTTGACCAGGATGCCCATCGACCAGCCGTCCGAGGCGATGTGGTGCATGTTGAGCAGCAGGACGTGGCAGTCCGCATCCACGCCAACCAGCGTGGCGCGCAGCATCAGGTCGCGGGACAGGTCGAAGGGGCGCGCGTTTTCCGCCGCCATGGCCCCCGCCAGCGTGGCGCCCGGGGCCAGGTCGACGCGGTCCAGCGTGAACCCGGCATACGGACGCACTTCGCACATCGGCTCGCCGTCGCGCGCAACGTACACCGTGCGCAGCACGGCGTGCCGCTCGACGATGGCGCCGAAGGCCCGCTCGAGCGCGCCGCGATCGAGCCTGCCCTCGATCCGCAGCGCCGCCGGTATGTGATACGCCGTGCCCGTATCGCCCATGCGGTCGATCAGCCACAGCCGCTTCTGGGCGTACGACAGCGGATGCATGGCGTCCCCGCGCGCCGGAATGGCCGCCGATTTGAGCGCTTCGCCCAGCTCGCGCTGGCGCAGGAAGGCGACCAGTCCATCGCGCTGTTGCCGGATCAGCGCCGCGATTTCCGCGGTCACGCTGCCGGGCGCGCTCCGCGTCGTCAACTTCCCTTCGTTCAGGCGCAATTGAATGCCCATGGCGTCGAGACGATTGATCAGGGCGATTTCTTGGTTCATTGATGCGTGCTCCCTAGTTGTTCGATGTGTTCTGCCTGTGCGCGGCCGCCGTCGGGCGGGCGGCCCGGCGCCGCGGCCATGGTCAGGCTGCCGTCTTGCTCAGCAATTGCGCGGCCGTGTCGACCCGGGCGGCGGGGCCCGCGCTGTCGTTGCGCACGCGCCCGGCCTCGAAATTCAGGCGGTGGTCGGCGGCACCGAAATAGCGGTCGTCGTGCGTGACCGCGACGATCGTCTTCCCCTTGGCCTTGAGCCAGGGGATGATGTCCTCGTAAAACGTCTTGCGGTAATGCGGATCCTGGTCGGCCGCCCATTCGTCGAGCACATAGATGTCCTTGTCCTGCGCGACGGCGGCGACCAGCGCCAGGCGTTTCTTCTGTCCCTGCGACAGGCGCACCGTGTCGAAGGCGCCGTTCGCCATCCTGACCACCGAGCCCAGGCCGAAGCGGTCCAGCAGGTGCTCGACGTCGGCATTCGCCGCGGCCTTGCCGTCGGCGCCGAGGACCTGCTTGAACAGGTAGAACTCCGACAGCACGATCGCGAACAATGCCCGGTAGCCGTCGCGGCTGGCCGGGTCCAGCGGCGCGCCGTCGATGTACACGGTGCCGCCGCTCGGCTCGTGCAGGGCGAGCAGCAGCTTGATGAAGGTCGATTTGCCGCTGCCGTTGCCGCCCGTGATGAAGGTCACTTCACCCTTGCGGATGTCGAGGTCGATGGGGCCGAGCACGAACGGGGTCTCGCTGCCTTCCTTGCGGTAGCTGTACTCGACTTGCGAGAAGCGGATGCTGTTCCATGCCGGCGGGGCCGCGACGCTCAGTTCCGGATCGATTTCCGTGTCGATCTGCAGGCTGTCGATCTTGCCGAGCGATACGCGGGCATTCGAGAACAGCTGCAGCAGGTTGACCACGTTGGCGAAGGGGCTGGCGCAGTAGGTGATGACCAGCGCATACGTCATGACGATGGCCTGGTCGCCCAGATACCGGCCCGCTTCCATCATGATCCCCAGCAGCAGGAAGATCTGGGCCACGGTCACGATGCGGTTGATGTCGGAATAGAAGCGGTACGTGATCTCGGCGTCGCCCAGCGTTTTCGCCTGCGGTTCCAGGTCGTGCTGGTAATAGAACGACTTGCGCGCTTCGTCCACGGTGAGCTGGGCGCTGCCGTCGAGCATGCCGCGATAGGCTTCCACGGCCCGGTCCTGGTTGTCGCGCAGCTTCGCCCCCAGCCTGCCGAGCCGCCGGATCAGGGTCTTGGACACCAGGAACGCCCCCCCGATCGCCAGCGCCAGCACGAGGAACAGCTTGAGCGACAGGAAGGCGAGGAACGACAGGCAGGACACCAGCAGGATGAGGTTGAACACGAAGGTGGGCAGGTCCGAGAACGCGTTCGAGAGGATCGCCACGTCGTTGGTCAGCACGTTGTACAGGCGCGGCGAACCGGCCCGCTCCAGCTTCTCGTACGACGTGCCCAGGATGCGCCGGATCAGCGACGTCCTGATCTTGTAGACGGCCTTCGCCGACAGGAGCGAGAGCAGGCGCGAGGCGCCGATCGACGTCGTCAGCAGCAGCAGCCAGGTCACGCCGTACCGGAGGAGATCGAAGTCCTGCAGGCCCGCCGTCCTGGCCCGGGAAATCATGACGAACAGCGATACCGCGAGCAGCGCGGACAGGCTGCTCGAGATCGTCGCCAGGGCCAGCAGGCCGCTGAGTTTCTTTGCAAAATAGGTGAACATGCGCGTACTTTCTGCGAGTTTTCTGTTACGGGGCGCGGCGGCGCGGTCCGGGATGCCGGACCGCGCGCCCCGCGTGTCACTGCGTTACCACTCCATCTCGACCGAGTCGGCCGCGGCCTCGCTCGCGGATGCCTTGCCGATGCTGCGGGTCGCCGCGACCAGCGCGGCCATGTCGCGCACGGTCCTGCCGCGCATCAGTTCGGCCAGCGACAGTTCGACGCCGCAGGCCTGGCCGATGCGCAGCAGCAGGCGCGTGAGCAGCAGCGAATGCCCGCCCAGGGCGAAGAAATCCGCAACCACGCTGATCTCGTCGCGTGCAAGCACGTCGCACCAGATCTTCTGAATCTCCGTTTCCAGCTCGGACGCGGGCGCCACGTACGCGTCGGCGGCGCCGAAATCGGGCGCCGGCAAGGCGCGGACGTCGACCTTGCGGTTCGGCGTCAGCGGCAGCGCGTCCAGCGCCATCCAGGCCGACGGCTGCATATAGCCGGGCAGCCGGTCGCGCAGGTCGGACCTGATGACCGCCAGCAGGTCCGCGCCGGCCGTCTCGTCCGGCACCACGTACGCCACGACCTTGCGCTCGCCGTCGGCATCGCGCATCGGCACCACCGCGCAATGCTTGACCTGCGCGTGGGCGCAGATGGCGTGGCGTACCTCGTCCAGCTCCACCCGGTAGCCGCGGATCTTGAGTTGCGTGTCGGCGCGGGCCACGAACTCGACCTGGCCGTCTTCCAGCGTGCGCAGCAGGTCGCCGGTGCGGTACAGCGGCTCGTGCACGCCCGGTACGCTGCCCACGGGCAGGAAGCGCTCGGCGGTCAGCTCGGGCCGGCGCAGATAGCCGAGCGACAGGCCGCCGCCGCCGATGTACAGTTCGCCGGCGACGCCTTGCGGCAGCGGACGCAGGTCCTTGCCGAGGATGTAGAAGCTGGCGTGGTCGAGCGGGCGGCCGAGCGGCACGCCGGTATGGCAGTCCGGGAGGCTGGCCAGCGTGCGCGTATCGAACGTGGTGGCCGCCACCGTGACCTCGGTCGGGCCGTAGATGTTGTTCACGGCGGCGCGGTCGCCCCAGCGGGCCAGCCAGCGGTCGACGAGGCGCCGCTGCATCGCTTCGCCGCCGACCATGACCAGGCGCAGGCTGGCGCAGGCGCCGTCGTCCAGGTCGGGCGGCAGCTCGTCGCACAGCAGGTGCAGGTAGGCCGTCGCCAGGCACAGGATGTCGATGCGCTCGCGGTCGACCAGTTCCCACAGCTGCGGGCCGTCCGGCAGCAGGGGGCTGGTGCGCAGGACGAGGGTGCCGGCATTGAACAGGGTGTAGAGCAATTCCATCAGGAAGATGTCGAAGCCGGTGTTCGAGACCTGCAGCAGGCGCTCGCCCGGCGCCAGGTCGAAGCGCCGCACGCTGCCGCGCAGGTAGGCCAGTGCGTTGCCATGGTTGATGGCCACGCCTTTCGGACGGCCGGTCGAGCCCGAGGTATAGATCACGTACGCCGGGTCGCAGGCCGCCAGCGTGCCGATCGGTTCGGCCTTCTCGCCGCTCGTGTGCGCCTCGAGGGCCAGCGCGGGCAGGGCGTGCACCGTCAGCCCGGCCGGCAGCAGCGCGGTGCGGTGGCCCGGATCGGCCACGATGTGCACCACGGCCGACTCGTCGATGATGTCGCGCAGGCGCGCGGCGGTCTGCTCCGGGTCGAGCGCCAGCACGACCGCGCCCAGCTTGAGCACGGCCACCACCGCGGCGGCCATCTCGGGCGAGGGCGAGGTCGCGAAGCCGACCAGGTCGCCGCGGCCGACGCCGCGCCTGCGCAACACCGCGGCAATGCGGCCGGACTGGTCGTCCAGCTCGCCGAAACCGAGCGTGCGGTCGCCGAGCTTCACGGCGCACACGCCGCTGTGCGCCGCCAGCAGGGCCTGGAACTGTCCGACCAGGTTCTCGTGCGGTTCCACCAGGCTGGTGTTTTGCGCCAGCGCGGCGGCGATCTGGCGGTCAGATTCGCGCAGCACGTCCGCGGCGGCGTCGACGCCAGCCAGCATGGCCTCGAGCGCTTCGCCGAGGTATTGCTGGATGCGCAGCGCGTAGCGGTCGTCGAACCGGGTGCCGTCGAACGCGACGTTGATCTGGCCGAAATTGGCCTGCATGTCGCGCACGACGAACGTCACCCCGAGGCCGATCTCGTTGAATTCGAAGCTGGCGCGCGCGCGGGTGCCGCGCATGCCCATGTCGTGCGCGTCTTCGGTGACCGAAAAGTGGTTGTAGGTGAACGTGGTTTCGGGCTGGGCGAGGGCGCCCTGCTGGCGCTTGATTTCCGACAGCGGATAGAAGCGGCGCGGCCAGATGTCGGCCTCGGCGCGGTAGCAATGCAGGATCAGCTCGCGCCAGCTCGGCTGGCGGCACGACAGGCGCAGCGGAAGCTGCGACACGTACAGGCCGAGCAGGTCGTCGCTGTCGCGCGTTTCCGGGCGCCCGTGGGTGGTGAGGCCGACCAGCAGGTCGACTTCGCCGCTGAATTTGCTCATCACCTTGGCGTAGGCGGCCAGGAACAGCGACTTGAGCGGGACGCCGACGGTGCGCGCCAGCGCGCGGCAGGCCGCGAACTGGTCGGCCGGGATGTCGAACGGGGCGATCTGGCGGGCGCCGGCGTCCGTGCGCGCCTGCATGCCCAGCAGGACGGTGGGGGCGGCGTCGGCGAGGTAGCCGGCCCAGAAGGCCTGCTGCTCCGGGTCGGCGATCGCCTGGCGTTCGCGGTCGATGAAGTCGCGGTAGGACGACGACAGCCGCGGCGCGGCGCGCATGGGCTGGACGCCGGCCAGCATGGCGTATTCCTGCGCCAGCTGGGTCATGAAGCTGGCCAGCGACCAGCCGTCCAGGATGGCGTGGTGCTCGAGCCAGATCAGTTCGAACTCGGCGTCCGCGATGCGGTAGACGTGCGCGTGGAACAGCGGGGCCGCCTTGAGGTCGATGCGTTCGCCGCGCAGGCGCGCCAGTTCGTGCGCCAGGTGGGCATCCTGCGCGGCGGCGTCCATGTGGCGCAGGTCGTTCACGTACAGCGGCGCCGGCACCGAGCGGTGGATCAGTTGCAGCGGCTCGCTGTAACCGTCCAGGTCGAACGACGTGCGCAGGATCTCGTGGCGGGCCATGACATGCCCGAGCGCCAGGCGCATGCGCTCGAAGTCGATCTCGCCGCGATAGCGCTGGTTGATCACGTTGTGGTAGGCCGAATTGTCAGCGCTGGCCAGGTTTTCGTAGATCATCCCTTGCTGAAGGCGCGACATCGGGCAGGCCGCCTCGACCCCGGCCGGCAGGCGTGCGCGGTCGGCCGCGTCGATCAGGTCGAACGGGCCGGTCGCCGCCGCCGCCGCGGGCGCGGCGCTGGCGCCGACGCGGGCCAGGTCGGCGACGCAGGGGGTGGCGAAGACGTCCGCGATGCTCAGGTTCAGGCCCGCTTCACGGGCCAGCGCCACGAGGTTGACCGCGCGGATCGAGTCGCCGCCCAGGCCGAAAAAATTGTCGTCGATGCCGACGCGATCGATTTGCAGCAGCCTCGCGATCAGGGGACACAGCAGCTGCTCCGCGGGCGTTTCCGGCGCCACGTAGGCGCGCTGCCAGACGTCCCCGCCGGCCGGCGGCGGCAGCGCGCGGCGGTCGACCTTGCCGTTTTCGGTCAGCGGCAGCCGGTCGAGCGCGACCACGCTCGCCGGGATCATGTAGTCGGGCACGGCGGCCGACAGGTGCCGGTGCAGCGCCTGCTTCCAGTCGGCGCCGGCGTCGCCGGCCAGCACGAGGTAGGCCACCAGCTGGGGCGCGTCGGCCGCGCCGGCGAGCACCACGACGGCCGCCTCGACGGCGGCATGCGCCACCAGCTGGCGCTCGATGTCGCCCAGCTCGATGCGGAAGCCGCGCAGCTTGACCTGGCCGTCGTTGCGTCCCATGTACGCCAGCGCGCCGTTTTCCAGGCGGCGCGCCAGGTCGCCGGTGCGGTACAGCACGTCGCCCGGCTGCGCAGGATGGGCGACGAAGCGTTCGGCCGTCAGTTCGGGCCGGTTCAGGTAGCCGCGCGTGACGCCCGCGCCGCCCACGTACAGCTCGCCGGTCACGCCCGCCGGCACCGGCTTCATGCGCTCGTTGAACACGTGCAGCGTCAGGTCGGCGAGCGGCACGCCGATGTCGTTGATGCCGTCGACCGCATCCTGCGCGCACAGGCGCCGGTACGTGACGTGGACGGTCGTCTCGGTGATGCCGTACATGTTCACCAGCGCCGGGGCCTGGTCGCCGAAACGGTCGAACCAGCGCCGCAGGCGCGTGGTCTCCAGCGCTTCGCCGCCGAAGATCACGTAGCGCAGCGCGCCGCTGCTGGCGCGGGCCAGCAGTTCGGGCATCAGGTTGGAAAACGCGGTCGGGGTCTGGTTGAGCACCGTGACCTGTTCGTCGAGCAGCAGGGCGGCGAATTCGGCCGGCGCGCGCGCCACGTCATGCGGCACGATCACGAGGCGCCCGCCGTACAGCAGCGCGCCCCACATTTCCCACACCGAGAAGTCGAACGCGTACGAGTGGAACAGGGTCCACACGTCCTGCGCCGAGAACGAAAAATGCCGTTCGGCGGCGGTGAACAGGCGCGCCACGTGGCGGTGCTCGACCATCACGCCCTTGGGCTTGCCGGTCGAGCCGGAGGTGTAGATCACGTAGGCGAGGTCGGTGCCCGCGACGGGCGGCAGCGGCGCGTCGGCGGCGCCGGCGGCCTCGCCTTCCTGGTCGAGGAAGAACACCCGGCCGTCACAGCCAGCGAGCAGCGCGGCATACTTCGACGTGCTCAACGTGAAGCGCGCCGCGGCGTCGGCGCGGATGAAGCGCTGGCGCTCTTCGGGCACGGTCGGATCGATCGGCAGGTAGGCGCCGCCGGCTTTCAGGACGGCCAGGATCGCGACGACCACCTCGATGCTGCGGTCGAGCGTGATGGCGACCAGCTCGCCGCGCTGCAGGCCGGCGTCGAGCAGGCGCCGCGCCAGCGCCGTCGCCTGCGTATCGAGCCCGCCATAGCTCAGGCGGCGCCCGTGTTCGCAGACGGCGACGGCCTCCGGCTGGCGCCGCGCCCACTCTTCGAACCTGCCGTGCAGGTTCGCCGCCGGTTCGGCGCCGGATTGCCGCTTGGCCCTGGCCAGTTCCTGCAGGCGCTGGCGCTGTTGCGGCGACAGGGCGTCGAGACGGGCCTGGGCCTGCGTGCGTTGGTCGGCCTGGGCCGGGTCTTCGAATCTCATCATCTTCGGATTTCCTGTGAATGAACTTGCGTGTACGGGACGGCGCTCAGGCGATGGCGTCGGCGCGCACGGCGGCGCCGCTCCAGCGCGTGGCCGGCGCGGGCGCCGGCAGGGCGGCGCGGTCGATCTTGCCGTTGCTGGTGGCGGGCAGGCTGTCGAGCGTGACCAGGTGCGACGGAATCATGTAGCCCGGCAGCGACGCCGTCAGGTGCCGGTGCAGCTCCACCTTCCAGTCCTGGTCGGCGGCGCCGACCGGCACCACGTAGGCGACCAGGTGGCGCTCGTCGCCTTCGCCCTTGATGGCGACGATGGACGCGTGCACGGCGGCGTGGCTCACCAGCCGGCGCTCGATTTCGCCCAGCTCGATGCGGAAGCCGTGCAGCTTGACCTGGTCGTCGTTGCGGCCCAGGTAGGCCAGCGCGCCGTTTTCCAGGCGGCGCGCCAGGTCGCCGCTGCGGTACAGCACTTCGCCCGGCAGCGACGGCAGCGTGATGAAGCGCTGGGCCGTCAGTTCCGGCCGGTTCAGGTAGCCGCGCGTGACGCCCGCGCCGCCCACGTACAGCTCGCCGGTCACACCGGCCGGCACCGGCTCGCGCTGCTCGTCGAGCACCAGCAGCGTCAGGTCCGATAGCGGCACGCCGATGTCGTTGGCGCCGTCGACCGCGTCCTGCGCGGACACGCGCTTGTACGTGGCGTGGACCGTGGTCTCGGTGATGCCGTACATGTTCACCATGGCCGGGGCCTGGTCGCCGAAGCGCTCGAACCAGCGGCGCAGGCGCCGGGTGTCCAGCGCTTCGCCGGCGAACACCACGTTGCGCAGCGCGCCGCGATCGTTGCTGGCCAGCAGTTCGGGGATCAGGTTGGAAAACGCGGTCGGGGTCTGGCTGAGCATCGTGACCTGTTCGTCGAGCAGCAGGCTGGCGAACTCGGCCGGCGCGCGCGCCACGTCGTGCGGCACGATCACGAGGCGCCCGCCGTACAGCAGCGCGCCCCACATTTCCCAGACCGAGACGTCGAAGGCGTACGAGTGGTACAGGGTCCACACGTCCTGCGCCGAGAACGAGAAGTGCGGTTCGGCGGCGGTGAACAGGCGCGCCACGTGGCGGTGCTCGACCATCACGCCCTTGGGCTTGCCGGTCGAGCCGGAGGTGTAGATCACGTAGGCGAGATCGGTGCCCGCGACGACGGGCAGCGGCGCGTCGGCAGCGCCGGCGTCGGCGTCTTCCCGGTCGAGGAAGAACACGCGGCCGTCGCAGCCGGCGAGCAGCCCGGCGTACTTCGACGTGCTCAGGGTGAAGCGCGCCGCGGCGTCGGCGCGGATGAAGCGCTGGCGCTCTTCCGGCACGCCCGGGTCGATCGGCAGGTAGGCGCCGCCGGCCTTCAGGACGGCCAGGATCGAAACGACCACCTCGATGCTGCGGTCGAGCGTGATGGCGACCAGTTCGCCGCGCTGCAGGCCGGCGTCGAGCAGGCGCCGCGCCAGCGCCGTCGCCTGCGCGCCCAGTTCCCCGTAGCACAGATGGCGCTTGCCGTGGCTGACCGCCACCGCCTGCGGACGCCGGATCACCCATTGCTCGAACTTGTCGTGCAGGTTGCCGTTGGCCGCATGGCGCCGCGCGCGCGCCAGCTCCATCAGGCGCTCGCGCTGCTGCGGGCTGAGGGCGTCGAGCGGGTTCGGGGTGCTGTTCTGTTCTTTCATCGGATTCACCTCTTGAGGGTTCAAATGTTGTCCAGTTCGTCCAGGAGGGCGAGCAGGTGTTCGTCGTCGAGATCCGCGCCGCCGTCCGCGGGGCCGGCAGCATCGTCGAGCGCGTCGTCGAGGCTGGCGACCAGGCCGTCGGCCAGGCCGGGCATGGCCGCCAGCAGGCGCACCACGTGGCGGACGATGCGTTCGCTTTGGGCGGCCGAGAATTCGCCGCTCTGGTACATCAGCTTGACCGTCATGCCGTCGCCCGGCATGAACACCAGGGTCAGGCCGGTGCCGGTGCTTTCCTGGCTGTGCAAGCCGGTCATGCGCAGCGTCGCCTGGGCATCGCGGATGCTGTCGACCGGATAGTTTTCGTACACGAGCGTGGTGTTGAACAGCTCGGCGCGCGTGCCGAAGGGCGACTGCGCCAGGATGTCGGGCAGCTGCAGGAACCCATGGTTCTGCCACTCGAGCTGCTGGTGGTGGGCGTCGCGCAGCCATTGGCGCAGCGGCTGGCCGGCGTCGACCTCCAGCGTGACGGGCAAGGTATTGATGAACGGTCCGACGGTGGCGTCGGCCCCGGCCAGCTGGGCCGGGCGGCCCGAGTTGACGGAACCGAAGCACACGCGTCCCAGCCCCGTGTACGTGTGCAGCACGTAGGCCCATGCGCATTGCACCAGGCTGTACGACGTCACGCCGACGGTGCGGGCCAGCGCCTCGAGCCGCGCCGTTTGATCGGCCTCGAGCTTGAGCTGGACCTGGGCCGGCTGCGAGGACGGGGCATGGCGCACGTCGGGCGCGATGATGCAGGGGGCTTCCTGCGGCGCCAGGCGGGCGTGCCAGTACGCCTTGGCGCCGGCCTCGTCCTGCTTGCCGAGCCATTGCACGTAATTCTTGAACGTCCGCGCCGCGGGTTCGCCGCGCAGCTCGCCGCCCGCATAGCTGTCCAGCAAGGAGCGGAATACCAGCGGCACGCTCCAGCCGTCGATGATGGCGTGGTGGGTCGTCCACAGCACCCGGTGGCAGCCCGGCGTCAGGCGCCACACGGCGACCCGGCTCAGGGGCGCCTGCGCCATGTCGAAGCCGCGCCCGCGGTCGGCCCCGGTGAACTGCGCGATGACGGCTTCCTGCTCGGTCGGCGGCAGCGCCGCCAGGTCTTCGTAGAAGAACGGCAGCGTCACGCTCTCCGGCGCCATCTGCAGCTGGGCGATGCCGCCCTGGCGCGGCACGACGAAGGCGGTGCGGAACACGTCATGCCGGTGCGGCAGGGTTTCCCACGCATGTTGCAGGCGCGGCAGGTCGAGTTCGCCTTCGATGTCGAAGATGAGCTGGTTGACGAAGGCGGCGTTGTGGCCGGCGCTGTCGCGCATCGACCGGAACAGCATGCCCTGCTGCGATCCGGTGGCCGGATACGCGTCGCGCATGGCCGGCCACCGCAGCTGCCATTGATCGAGCTCGGCCTGGTCGGTCGCCAGCGGCGCGACGTCGCTCGGGGTCGGCCCGGCGAGCGGCCGTTCCTGCCAGCAGCCGACCAGTTCGGCGAGGGCGCGCTCGAAGGCGCCGGCCAGCGCGGCGATGTGGGCGCCGTCCACGTGGCGCCGGTTGTACTTGATGGAAAAGCGCAGCCGTCCGCCGGCGACGAGGCCGTCGAAGGCCAGCGGCGCGGCGCGGCGGCGGCGCGGCGAGACGTTGTCGCCCGACGCTTCCGGCGCCGGCGCGAACAGGGCGCCGGCGCCGACCACCTGGTCGAACTGGCCGAGATAGTTGAACATCACCGCGCCGGCGCGGAACGCGCTGTCGTCGAGCCCGGTCGCGGGCCGGGCCAGGTGCTTGAGCGCGCCGAAGTGTTCGCCCTTGGCCGGCACCCGGCGCAGCACCTCCTTGGTGTCGCGCAGCAGCGCGGCCGGATCGCCCTCGACGCCGCCGAACAGGACCGGGTACATGGCCGTGAACCACCCGACGGTGTCGCCGATGTCGAGCACGTCGCCGAGCGCGGCGCGCCCGTGGCCCTCCATCAGCACGGCCAGCGGCGCCGGGCCGCGCCAGTCGTCGAAGGCCAGGCGCAGCGCGGCCAGCAACACCTCGTCCACGTTCATGCGGTAAGCCCGTCCGCAGCCGGCCAGCAGTTGCTCGGTCAGCGCCTGCGGCAGCACCACGGTGGTCGAGCCTTCGTCGGCCACGAGGTCGTCCTCGTCCGGGCCGCGGTCCGGGGCCGCCGGGGCGGCCGCCAGCACCGCCTGCCAGTACGGCAGCTCGGCCAGCACGGCGGGCGCACCGGCGAGGTCGCGCAACGCGTCGACGGCGCGCTGGAAGGTGGCGGGGCGGGCCGGCAGCGCGACCGGCTGGCCGGCCGCGGCCTGGCGGTAGCCCGTTTCCACGTCCTGCAACAAGGCGCGCCACGAGACGCCGTCGACCACGAGGTGATGGGCCACGATCAGCAGGCGCGCGCCGCCGTCGGGCAGTGCAAAATGCGCGAACTTCAGCAACGGCCCTTCCAGCGACAGCGAACGCTGGATGCGGTTCGCCTCGCGCAGGAAGGTATCGGCCGGCGCGGGGTCGGCGGCGTCGATGACGACCCGGCACACGCCGGCGGCCGGCGCCACGTCCGCCGGCGCGCGGTAGTGCGCGCTCCAGCCGTCGCCGTCGCGCACGAAGCACAGGCGCAGCGCGTCGTGGCGCGCGTGCAGCGCGGCCAGTACCGGTTCGATCAGCGCGGGATCGAATCCGGGGCCGACGTCGAGCAATACCGACTGGTTGAAGTGATGCGGGTCCGGGCTGCCGTCGGCGAGCAGTTCGCGCTGCATCGGATGCAGCAGTTGCGCGCCGTGCGCCGGGCGGGCGTCCGCTTCCGGGTGCTCGACGACTTCCATCAGGCGCGCCATCGCCTCGACGGTCGGTTCGGCATAGAAATCCTTGACCGAGAACTTCAGCCCGTCGCGGCCCAGGTGGGCGCTGAGCTTGAGCAGCAGGATCGAATCGGCGCCGAGCGAAAAGAAATCCTGGTCGATCGACGGCGGGGCAATCTGGAGCACCGTGCACCAGGCGTCGAGGACCCGCTGCTCCATCGCGTTGCCCGGCAACTTGCGCGGCGCCGCGTGGCCGGCGGCTGCCTGCGCCAGCGCCGCCAGGTCGGGACGGCCGTCCGGCAGGCGCGGGATCTGCGCCAGCGCCAGCACGGCGTGCGGCGGCACGGCCGCGGGGAGCACGTCCGCGAGGAACCGGCGCGCCGCATCCGCATCGGGCGCCGCCGCGCCGGGCACCGGGACGGCATAGGCGACGAGGCGCCGGTCGACGATCCGCACCACCGCTTCCGCAATGGCCGGATGCTGCGCCAGCGCGGCCTCGATCGGCGCCAGCGCGATCGGGTAGCCGTGCAGCAGGGCGAGGTCGTCGAGCGCGCCGAGCATCTCGAGCCGGCCGTCCGCGCGCCAGCGCGCGCACTGGCCCGTGCCCGCCATGCGCCCATCGGGCCCGCTCACATGCAGTTCGCCGTGCACGCCGATCGGCGCCGGCATGCCGGCCCGGTCGAGCACCTGGCGCCCGGCGCCGTCAGCTTCCTGCCACCGGTCGAGCAGGGCGCGCTCCGCGCCGGCGACGATGTCGAAGCCGAGCACGGGGCGGTCGGCGCCGTCCGGCAGGGCGGCCAGCAGCGCTTCCAGCTGGTCGGCCATGCGTTCGACGGTGGCTTGCTCGAACAGGTCGGTGTCGTAATACCAGTTGGCGAACAGGCCGTCGGGCGATTCGGCCATGATCAGGGTCAGGTCGACCTTGGCGGCGACGGTTTCCTCGACGCGTTCGAGTTCGAGTCCGTCGATCGACAGCGTGCCGCGCTCGTAGTTCTGCAGCGCGAACAGGACCTGGAACAACGGCGCATGGCTGCGCGAGCGCGCCGGCGCCAGCTCCTCGACCAGCATCTCGAACGGCACGTGCTGGTGTTCGAACGCGGACAAGGCCATCCGGCGCGTCTGGTCCAGCAGCTGGGCGAAGCTCGGATTGGCCGACAGGTCGGTGCGCAGCAGCAGGGTGTTGACGAAGAAGCCGATCAGCGGTTCGAGCGGCTTGTGCATGCGTCCCGCGATCGGCGTGCCCATCACGATATCGTCGCTGTTGCCCAGGCGTCCCAGCAGCAGCGCGAACGCGGCCTGCAAGGTCATGAACAGCGTGGCGCGGTGCGCCTGGCTGAAGGTCCGCAGGCGCGCCAGCAGTTGCGGCGCCAGGGTACGCTTGAGCAGCGCGCCGGCATGCCTGGACACGGCCGCGCGCGGCTTGTCGAGCGGCAGGCTGTGGACCGCCGGGATGCCGGCCAGGCGCGCGCGCCAGAAGTCGAGCTCCTGCTCGAGCAGCGGCCCGACCAGCCAGTTGCGCTGCCACGCGGCGAAGTCGGCGTACTGCATCGACAGGGGCGCCAGCGCCGGCTCGGTGCCGGATGCCAGCGCGCGATAGAGTTCGGCGAACTCCTTGACCAGGATGACTTCGGACCAGCCGTCCGAGACGATATGGTGGGCGTTGAACAGCAACAGGTGCTGGCGCTCGCCGAGACGGACCAGCGTCACGCGCAGCGGCAGTTCGGCCGTCAGGTCGAATGCGCGCCGGGCGTCGGCGTCCACCAGCGCGCGCTGGCGTCCGGCGCGCTCGCCGGCCGGCAGCGCCGCCAGGTCGAGGCGGGCGATCGGCACCGGCTGGGGCGGACGGATGACCTGCAGGGCTTCGCCGTCGGCTTCGCAGAACACGGTGCGCAGCGACTCGTGGCGCGCCACCAGGCGGTCGAGCGCGCCCTGCAGCGCGTCGAGGTTCAGCGCGCCGTTGAGGATGAAGGGCGCCGGCATGTTGTACTGGGCGCTGCCGCCGCCGAGGCGGTCGATCATCCACAGCCTGCGCTGCTGGAACGACATCGGGATCGGCGCGCCGCGGTCGGCCGCCACCAGCGCCGGATAGCGCGCGCTGCCCGTGTCGGCCTGTTCGACCAGGCGCGCCAGCGCGGCGACGGTGGGGTCTTCGAACAAGGCGTGCATCGCGATGTCGGCGCCGAACGCCTCGCGCACGTCGGCCAGCACGCGGGTGGCCAGCAGCGAATGCCCGCCCAGGTCGAAGAAATTGTCGTCCGCGCCGATGCGATCGAGCTTGAAAATGGCGCACCACAGCGCGGCGAGACGTTGCTCGGTGTCGCCGCGGGGCGCCACGAACGGCGTGGACAGGTCGGGGCGGGGATGGCAGATCGTGCGCGGCGCCGGAGCAGGTACGTCCTGCGCCGCAGCTGGGGCGGCGCCGGCCGGCGCGTGCCGCGTGCCGGCGACCTGGTCGTACACGGTGGGCGCGAAGGCATAGGTCGGCAGCGCGATGAACGGGCCCTCGATGTCGGCCGACACGGCGTCCCAGCGCAGGCTGGCGCCGTCGGCGTACAGGTGGCCGAGCGCGCGCAGCAGGAAGGCGTCGTCGGCGTCGTCCTGGCGCGGGTGGCGCACGGCCTGCAGGCACAGGTGGCTGTCGTCGCAATCCTCGTGACTGCGCACGAACGTGGCGAGGGCATTGCCCGGACCGATTTCGAGGAAAGTGTGCGGGCCTTGCCGCTGCAGGGCGCCGATGGCGTCGGCGAAGCGTACCGCGCCGCGCAGGTGGCGGCACCAGTAGGCCGGATCGAGCGCGTCGGCTTCGGTGACCGGCGCGCCGGACAGGTTCGACATGAAGGGGCGCCGCGGCGCCCGGCGTGGCGTGGCGTCGACCGCGGCGCGGAACTCGGCCAGGACCCCATCCATCATGCGCGAGTGGTAGGCGTGAGACGTCTTCAGGCGGGTGCAGGCGACGCCGTCGGCCGCCAGGCGGGCCTCGAGCGCGGCGATGGCCGGCAGCGGTCCGCTGACCACGGTCAGTGCCGAACTGTTGACGGCCGCCAGGTCGAGGCTGTCGTCGAGCCAGGCGCCGATGGCCGATTCCGGCAGCCGCACGCTGAGCATCGCGCCCGGCTCGGCGCCCGCCATCAGGCGCCCGCGCCGGCACACCAGCGCGAGGGCGTCGGGCAGCGTGAAGACGTCCGCCAGGCAGGCCGCGACGAATTCGCCCAGGCTGTGCCCGATCATCATCGCCGGTTCCACGCCCCAGGCCATGAGGGTGCGGGCCAGCGCGTATTCGACGATGAACAGCAGCGGCTGCGCCAGCGCGGTGTCGGCGGTTTCGGCATGCCGGTCGCCGGCCGGATCGGCCAGCAGCAGGTCGCGCACGCGGGCGGACAGGGTCGGCTCGAGCAGCGCCAGGCAGGCGTCCACGTGCGCGCGGTACTGCGGCTCGCGCGCATACAGCTGGCGCGTCATGCCCGGGTATTGCGCGCCCTGGCCGCTGAACATGAAGACGACGGGGCGCTGCCGCGGCGCCGGCGCGGCGGCGCCGTTCGCGACGTCGTCGAGCTGCGCCAGCAATTGTTCGCGCGTGGCGGCCACCAGCGGCCGGCGCACGGCGAAGTGGCGGCGGGCCTGCTGCAGGGTGCGCGCCACGGCGTCGAGCGACGGCGCCCCGGCGCCGAGCGCGCGGCGCAGCTTCGCGGCGTAGCGGCGCAATGCCTGCGGGTCGCGCGCGGACAGCGGCACCAGGCGATGGCGGCCGGCGTCGGCCGAGGCCGCGCGCCGCTCCACGTATTGTTCGACGATGGCGTGGGCGTTGGTGCCGCCCACGCCGAAGGCGCTCACGCCGGCGCGCAGCGGGCGCGCGGGTTGCTCGAGCGGGGTGAGCGCAGTGTTGACGGCGAAGCCGCCGCGTTCGAACGCGATCAGCGGATTCGGCCGCGCGTAGTGCAGGGACGGCGGCAGCACCCCGTGGCGGACCGCCAGCACGGCCTTGATGAAGCCCATGATCCCGGCGGCGGCGTCGAGGTGGCCGATATTCGACTTGACCGAGCCGATCAGGCATGGCGCCGCGCCGTCGCGCGCGCCGTAGGCCTGGCCCAGCGCCTCGACTTCGATCGGGTCGCCGATGCGCGTCGCGGTGCCGTGGCATTCGACGAAATCGATGTCGCCGGACGCGACTTGCGCCAGGTCCAGCGCGCTGCGGATGACCCGGCTCTGGCCCGCCACCGACGGCGCGGTGTAGCCGACCTTGTCGCTGCCGTCGTTGTTGATGGCCGACGCCTTGAGCACCGCGTGGATCGGATTGCCGTCGGCGATGGCGTCGTCCAGGCGCTTGAGCGCCACGATGCCCACGCCCTGGCCCGGCACGGTGCCGTTGGCCTGCGCGTCGAACGCGCGGCAGTGGCCGTCCGGCGACTGGATCATGCCTTCGTGGTAGGCATAGCCCTTGACCACGGGCGACACGCACACGCCGCCGGCCAGCGCCACGTCGCAGTCGCCGCTGAGGAGTCCCTGGGCCGCCATGTGCAGCGCGACCAGCGACGTCGAGCAGGTGCTGTCGATGCCGATCGCCGGTCCCTTGAGGTTCAGGCGATACGACACGCGGGTGGGAAAGAACTCGCGCTGGTACAGCATCTTGAGGTCGTAGATCTCGCCGATCTTGTCGCCCACGTGCTGCGCCACCGCGCGCAGCCAGTTCATGTTCTGGCTCGAGCCGGCATACAGGCCGATGGCGCCGGCGGCCAGTTGCGGGTCGCAGCCGCCCGCCTCGAGCGCCTCCCAGCAGCACTCGTGCAGCAGGCGCAGCTGCGGGTCCATGAATTCGGCCTCGCGCGCCTTGTAGTCGAAGAAGTCGGCGTCGAACCCGAACCGTTCGTCCAGACAGCCGGCGGCCTTGACATAGGCTGGGTTGGCGATATCGGCTTCCGGCACGCCGTACGCGCGCAGGGTGTCGTCGTCGAAGAACCGGATCAGTTCCTCGCCACGGCACAGGTGGCCGAAGAATTCCTCGGTGTCGGCCGCGCGCGGCAGCCGGAGCGCCATGCCGACCACGGCGATTTCGAGTCCGGTCGTATGGGTCTGTTTCATCGTGCACCTCGTTGTGCCAAGCGCGCCGCCAGGCGGCTCTTGCTGCGTTTCGGAAGATCGGTCTCGGCCGCCGCGTGGCGGCTTCGTTCGTTGATGTGGGCCGCCATGGCGCGCACGGTCGGATGCTCGAAATAGCTCACCACGCTCAGGTCCTGCTCCAGCACCAGGTTGGCCTTGCTGGCGATTTCGATCAGGTGCACCGAACTGCCGCCCAGGTCGAAGAAATTGCGCTCGACGCTGATCCGGTCGCGCCCCAGCACTTGCCGCCAGATGTCGGCCAGCGCCGTTTCGACGGGGCCCTCGGGCGCGATGACGATGTCGTCGTCGCGGTTCCAGACCGGCGGCGGCAACTGCTTGCGGTCGACCTTGTTGTTGGGCGACAGCGGGAACGCATCGAGCACCACGTAATAGGCGGGCACCATGTAGTTGGGCAGCAGCGACCCGAGGTGCAGGCGCAGGCGCGCGCCGAGCGCGGCGGCGTCTTCCTGCCCGTCGGCATCGAGTTGGACGTACGCCACCAGCTGTTGTATGCCGGTCGCGTCCTTCAGCACCATCACTACTGCGTCGGCCACTCCGGCGGCACGGGTGAGTGCCGCCTCGATGTCGCCCAGCTCGATCCGGAAGCCGCGCAGCTTGACTTGCAAGTCCTTGCGGCCGATAAATTCAATATTCCCGTCGGGGAGGTAGCGCCCGAGGTCGCCCGTCTTGTAGACGCGGTCGTGCAGCGCGTCGTGCACGACGAAGCTGGCGGCGGTACGCTCGGCGTCGCCGTAATAGCAGCGCGCCACGCCGATGCCGCCGATGTGCAGCTCGCCCACCACGCCCACCGGACAGGGCACGAGGTCGTCGGTGAGCACATAGAACGCCTGGTTCGCGAGCGGCTTGCCGTAAGGGACGCTCTTGCGTTCGCCCATGTCCGACACGATCGGATAGCTGATCGACCACACCGAGCCTTCGGTCGCGCCGCCCAGGCTGTGCATGGCCACGCCCGGGAAGACGGCGGCGATGCGGGCCGGCAGGGTCGGCGCGATCCAGTCCCCGCTCATCATCAGCACCCGCAATGCGCCGCCGCCGCGGCGCGCGCGCCATTCGTACTGGGCGGTCAGCAGCTCGGCCGAGGCCGGCACGGAGTCCCACAGGCTGATGCGCTCGCGCTCGACCAGCCCGGCCCAGTGCGCCGGGTCCTTCTGGCGCGCCTCGTCCGGGAACACCACGCGTCCGCCGGCCGCGAGCAGGCCGAACATGTCGTAGACCGACAGGTCGAACGACAGCGCCGACACGGCCAGCACGGCGTCGTCCGGTCCCACGCGGTAGCGCTGGTTGATGTCGAGGCAGGTATTCACCGCCGACCGGTGCTCGATCGCCACGCCCTTGGGCTTGCCCGTGGAGCCGGACGTGAAGATTACGTAGGCCAGGCTGGACGGTGCCTGCACGCTGGCGAAGCCCGCGAGCGCGGCCGCCGCGGCGTCCGGCGCCAGCGGCGCCAGCGCCGCCGGGTCGATCCGGACGGCGCCGTGCGTGATGCCTTCGGCCAGCGCCGCGCCGGCCAGCAGCACGCGTGCGTTGCCATGTTCCAGCACCTGGTCGATGCGCGCCGCCGGCCAGCCGGTGTCGAGCGGGAGGTAGGCGGCGCCCGCCATCATGATGGCCAGGGCGGCCGCCAGCTGCAGGCGGCCCTTGGGCAGCAGGATCGCCATCAGCGTTTCCGGTTCGGCCGCGTGCGGACGCAGGCGCGCCGCCAGCGCCGCGGCATGCGCGAACAGCTCGCCGTACGTCTGGCTGCCATGCTCGTCGACGACCGCGATCGCGTCCGGCGTGGCCCGCGCCTGCGCCACGAACAGGTCGTGCAGACACTGTTCGTACGGCAGCGCCATGGCGGTGTCGTTCCACTGGCGCAGCATCTTGTCGGCCTCCGCCGGCGGCAGCAGGTTCAGCGCCTGCAGGCGGGTCGCGCCGGACGCGACGACCGCGTGCAGGATCTGTTCGTAGGCGTCCGCCATGCGCGCGATCGTCGCCGCGTCGAACAGGTCGGTGTTGTAGGTCCAGGTCAGCTCCAGGCCGCCGGCGCGTTCGTTGGCATTCAGCAGCAGGTCGAACTTGGCCATCACCACGTTGCGCTCGACCGGGCGCATCGCCAGCGACGGCAGCGCGAACGCCGTCTGTTCCTGGCTCTGCAGCACGAACATGATCTGGAACAGCGCCGGATGGCTCAGGCTGCGTTCGGGCTTGAGCGCGTCGACGAGCATCTCGAACGGCACGGTCTGGTGCTCGAAAGCCTCCAGCACGGTGCCGCGGGTGCGGGCCAGCATGTCGTCGAAGCTCGGGTTGCCCGCCAGGTCGCTGCGCAGCACCAGGGTGTTGAGGAAGCAGCCGATCAGTCCTTCCAGGCATTGCTGCGAACGCCCGGCCGCCGGCGTGCCGATCACGATGTCGTGCTCGTTGCTCCAGCGCGCCAGCAGGGCCGCCAGCACCGTCTGCAGGGTCATGAACAGCGTCGCGTCGCGCTTGCGGGAATACTCCTTGAGCGAGGCGAGCAGGCCGGCCGGCACCTGGCGGGTGAGCAGCGCGCCGTTGTAGGTCTGGCGGACCGGCCGGGGCTTGTCGAGCGGCAGGCTGTGCACCTGGGGCACGCCCTGCAGCCGGCGCTGCCAGTACGCGGTGTCCGCCGCCAGCACCTCGTCGGCGAGGGTGTGGCGTTGCCAGTGCGCGAAATCGGCGTACTGGATGGGCAACGGGGCGAACGCCGGCGTGCCGCCCTCGGCGAAGGCGCGGTACGCCTGGACGAATTCGGTCGTCAGCAGGTTGATCGACCAGCCGTCGGAAGCGATGTGGTGCATGTTGAACATCAGCACGTGGCGCTCGGGCGCCAGGCGCAGCACCTGCGCGCGCAGCATCAGGTCGGTGCCGAGGTCGAACGGCGCGGTGGCGTCGGCGCGCAGCAGGCGCTCGACTTCGGCGGCGCGGGCGGGCGGCGCCAGGTGCGACAGGTCGGTCAGCCCGACCGCCACGTCGGCGGCGGGCTGCACGCACTGGACCGCATGGCCGTCGCGTTCGGCGTACGTGGTGCGCAGCACCGCATGCCGCGCGACGATCGCCGTCAGGCTGCGGCGGCAGGCGTCGAGGTCGAAGCGGCCGGCCAGCTCGAAAGCGGCCGGCATGTTGTACTGGACGCTGGCGCCTTCGAGACGGTCGATCAGCCACAGGCGATGCTGCGCGAACGACAACGGCAGGTCGGCGCCGGCGGCCAGCGGCACGATCGGCGGCAGCGCGCGCCCGCGCGGCATGGCGTCGAGGACCTGGGCAAGTTGCGCGATGGTCGGGCCGGCGAAGAAGGTGGCCAGCGCCAGTTCGGCCCCGAGCCGTTCGCGGATCGCGCTGATGACGCGGATCGCCAGCAGCGAATGGCCGCCCAGCGCGAAGAAGTTGGCCTGGACCGACAGGCCGCCCTTGCCGAGGATCGTGCTCCAGATGGCCTCGAGCGCATGTTCCGTGGCCGTTTGCGCGCCCCGGCTGCGTTCTTCCTGCCCGTCCTGTGGCGGCGCCGGCAGGGCGCGGACGTCGAGCTTGCCGCTGGCCGTCAGCGGCAGCGCCGGCATCTCGACGAACGCTGCGGGCAGCATGTATTCCGGCAGGCTGATGCGGCAGTGCGCCGCCAGCGCGTCCGCGCCCACCGCCGCGCCATGGGCGACGACGTAGGCCAGCAGCGACTCGCCGTCCGGCGCCGGCACGACGGCCGCCTCGGCGACGCCCGGGTGCGCGGCGAGCACTTCTTCGATTTCGCCGGGCTCGATGCGGTAGCCGCGCAGCTTGACCTGGGCATCGCTCCGGTACAGGTAGGCCAGGGTGCCGTCGGGGCGCCAGCGCACCATGTCGCCGGAGCGGTAGAAGCGCTCGCACCCGTCCGCACCCGGCAGGGCGATGAATTTGTCGGCGTCGAGTTCCGGCCGGTTCAGGTAGCCGCGCGCCACGCCGGGACCGCCGATGCAGCATTCGCCGATGGCGCCGGGCGGCACTTCCTGCAGGCGGGCGTCGAGGACCCTGACCTTCACGCCCGCCAGCGGCCGGCCGATGTGCGGCACCGTGCCGGCCTCGATGCGCGCCCAGGTGGCGTCGACCGTCGTTTCGGTGGGGCCGTAGACGTTGATGGCGACCCGGCCGGCGCGCGCCATCGCGGCGGCGATGCCGTCCCACAGCGCGCCGTTGATCGGTTCGCCGCCGACGAGCAGGTGCGGCAGGGCGCCCGGACGGCGCGCGCCTTCCTGCAGCACGAGTTCGAGCAGGCTCGGGGTGCCGTCGAGCATGTCGATGGCGTGCAGCCGCATGTAGTCGAGCAGCGGCGCCGGCGACGTGCGCAGGTGTTCGGACAGGATGTGCAGTTCGCCGCCGGCGCCCAGCTGGGCCACCGCCTGCAGGGAGGCATCGAACACGAGCGGCGCGTTCCAGGCCCAGCGCAGCGCTTCCGGCACGCCGTTCTGGCGCAGCATCAGCGCCAGTGCCTGGCCCAGGTGGCTCAGGCTGTCGTGCTGCACCATGACGCCTTTCGGGCGCCCGCTGCTGCCCGACGTGTACAGCACATAGGCCAGCGCGGCGGGCTGTGCCAGGTCGGGCGCATCGCCGTAGCCGGCCAGCCAGTCGTCGTCGGCGGCGGCGCCGTCGAGGAACATCAGGTCGATGGCCGGCAGGTCGAAGCGTTCGAGCGTCTGGCGGGTGCCGAGCACCATGGTGGCGCCGGTGTCGGCCACGATGAAGGACTGGCGCGCCGCCGGGGCCTGCGGGTCGATCGGCACGTAGGCCGCGCCGGCCTGCCAGATACCGAGCACGGCGATGAGTTGCTCGGCCGAGCGCGGGCAGCAGATGCCGACCCGGTCGCCCGGCGCGATCCCTTGCTCGGCCAGGCAGCTCGCCAGGCGCCCGGCGCGGGCGGCCAGTTGGCCGTAGCTGAGCACAACGTCGCCGCTGCGCACCGCCACGCGTTCGGGGTGGCGCAGCGCGGCGTCGCGGAACTGGCGCAGCATGGTGTCGCGCGGCGCCGGCAGCGTGACCGGGCAGGCGTAGCCGGCCAGGCGCGCGCGCTGTTGTTCTCCGACCAGGTTCAGCGCGCCGACGGCAGCGCCGGCACCGCCGGCCAGTGCATCGAGCAGCACCCCGAAGCTGTCGGACCAGGCGCCAATGGTGGCGTCGTCGAACAGGTCGCGGTTGTAGACCCAGTTGAAGTCGATCGCGCCGTCGCGCTCGGTCGCGCTGAGCATCAGGTCGAACTTGGCCGCGACCTCGTCGCGCGCGACTTCGGTGATGGCCAGGCCCGGCAGGTCGAGCTTGCCCACTTCCATGTTCTGCAGCACGAACCAGAGCTGGAACAGCGGCAGATGGCTGGCGCTGCGCGGCGGATTCAATTCCTCGACCAGCAGGTCGAACGGCAGCGCCTGGTGTTCGAACGCGTCGAGCACCATGGCGCGGCTGGCGCCGAGATACTGCTCGACCGTGGTCTCCGGCTCGATGCGGTTCCTCAGCACGACCGTGTTGACGAAGCAGCCGACGAGGGCGTCGAGTTCCGGCCGGTCGCGCCCGGCGACCGGCGTGCCGACGACGACCTCGGCTTCGCCGCTCACGCGCGCCAGCAGCAGCGCGTAGCAGGCCTGGAGCAGCATGAACAGCGACATCTCGTGGCGCCGCGCCAGCGCGTTCAGGGTGCGCGTCAGCGCGGGTTCCGCGCGGGTGCGGATGACGGCGCCGCGGGTGGTCATGCGCGCCGGGCGCGGGCGGTCGAGCGGGAGCCCATGCAGCTGCGGCAGCTGGTCCAGCTGGCCGCGCCAGTAGCCGGCCAGCGCGGCGTAGCGATCGGGCGCCAGTTGCGCGCGCTGCCATTGCGCGTAGTCGGCATACTGGACCGGCAGCGGCGCCCGCGCCGCGGCGCCGCTGCCGCAGGCCGCGCGGTAGAGCGCACCCAGGTCGCGGATCAGGACCCCGACGGACCAGCCGTCGGAGGCGATGTGGTGCATGTTGAACAGCATCCGGTAGGCGCACGCGTCCATGCGCACCAGCGTGATCCGGAATACCGGGCCCGCGGCCAGGTCGAAATCGGCGTGGGCCTGCGCCAGCAGGCGTTCGGCGGCGGTGACGGCGCGCTGCGTGGCCGGCAGCGCGCGCAGGTCGTGGTAATCGATGGTGCTGTCGACGACGGACGCGATGACCTGGACGGCGGCGCCGTCGACCTCGCGATACGTGGTGCGCAGCACTTCATGGCGCTGCACCAGCGCGTCGACGGCCGACTGCAGGGCCGGCACGTCGAGTTCGCCGTCGAGGTCGAAGCAGGCCGGCATGTTGTACTGGTTGCTGCGGCCCTCGACGCGGTCGATGAACCACAGCCGCTGCTGGGCGTACGAGGCGGCGAGGACACCGTTGCGGTCGGCGCGCGCCAGCGGGGCCGGGCCGCCGCCGGCCTGCTGCGTCGCCAGCCATTGCGCCAGTGCGCGCACGGTCCCGAGCTGGAACAACTGGCGGATCGGCAGCGCGTGGCCGGTGGCCGCCTGCAGCGCGCTCGCCATCCGGATCGCCAGCAGCGAATTGCCGCCCAGGTCGAAGAAATTGTCTTCGGCGCCGATCTGCTCGCGCTGCAGGATCTTGCACCAGACGGCGGCCAGGGTTTGTTCCAGCGCGCCTTCGGGCGCCACGTAGGCCTGGGCGATATAGTCGGATGCGGCCGGCGCCGGCAGGGCGCGCTTGTCGACCTTGCCGTTGGCCGTCACGGGCATCGCGTCCAGCGCGACGAAGGCCGCCGGCACCATGAAGCGCGGCAGTTGCTCCTGCGCGTGGGTGCGCAAGGCGGCGCCCAGTTGCGCGCCGCCGGCGCCGCCGGGGCTGAAGTAGGCGACGAGCTGGTGCGCGTCGCGGATCACGACGCACGCTTCGCGGACGCCCTCGAACGCCAGCAGGCAGCGTTCGATTTCGCCGAGCTCGATCCGGTAGCCGCGGATCTTGACCTGCTGGTCGGCACGGCCCAGGAATTGCAGGACGCCGTCGCGCTGCCAGCGCACCAGGTCGCCGGTGCGATAGAGCAGGCGGCCGCTGCCGGCGTCGCGGACGAATTTTTCCGCCGTCAGCGCGGGGTCGTTCCAGTAGCCCAGCGCCACGCCCGCGCCGGCCGCGCACAGTTCGCCGATGGCGCCGACCGGCAAGGCCTGGCCGCGCGCGTCGAGCACGAGCACGTCGGTGCCGGCCACCGGGCGGCCGATCGGGACCGGGCGCCCGGCCGGCCAGTCGCGGCCGATCGGATGGCACGCCGTGAACGTGGTGTTTTCGGTCGGGCCGTAGCCGTTGACGATGGCGACCTGGTCCAGCTTCTCGTACAGGCGGCGCACGATCGCCGGCGACACGACCTCGCCGCCGGTGAGCACGTGGCGCAACCTCGGCAGCGGACGGTCGAGCTGCTCGACCCATTGCTCGAACAGGGCGGTCGTCAGCCACATGGCATTGACCCGTTCGCGTTCGATGAAGGCGGTCAGCTCCGCCAGGTCGAGCACGCCGTCGGGATAGATCGCCAGCGTGCCGCCGTTCAGCAGCGGGCCCCAGATTTCCAGCGTCGACGCATCGAAGCCGACGGTGGCCAGCTGCAGCATGACGGTGCCCGCGTCGAGCGGCATGAAGTTGGCATTGCGCACCAGGCGCAGGATCGCGCGCGTCGGGATCGCCACGCCCTTGGGCGCGCCGGTGGAGCCGGACGTGTACATCAGGTAGGCCAGCCGTTCGGCATCGGCGGGCGGCGGCGCGAACGCGGCCGGCGCCCCCGCGCGCAGGGCGTCGAGCGTGATGGCGGCGCTCGGGCTGCCGTCCAGGCGCTCCAGCAGCTTGCCGTCCGCCACCAGCAGGCGCGCGCCGCTGGCGCCGAGAATCTGGACGATGCGCTTCACGGGATAGTTGGCGTCGAGCGGCACATAGGCGGCGCCCAGGCGCACGATGCCCAGCAGGCAGGCGATCAGGTCGGTGCCGCGCGGCAGGTACAGCGCGACCCGGTCCGCCGCCGTCACGCCCTGGCCCGCGAGGCGCGCCGCGATCGCGCCCGCATCCCGGTCGAGCTCGGCATAGGTGACGCGCCGCTTGCCCGCGGCGAGGGCTATGCCGTCCGGGTTGCGCGCCGCTTCGCGCGCGAAGCACGCATACAGCGCGTCGTCGCAGGCGCCGGCATCCGGGCCGTGCGCGTAGGCCGCGAAGAAGGCGTGGTCGGCGCCGGTCAGCAGGTTCAGCTCGCCGATCGGCCGGGTGGGCTCGGCCAGCAGGGCGTCGAGCATGGCGGTGAACTGGTCGGCCATCGCCGCGATGGTGGCCCCTTCGAACAGCGCGCTGGCGTATTGCCACTCGAGGCGGATGCCCGCGTCCGACTCGACCGCCGACAGCATCAGGTCGAACTTGGCATCGACATGGTCGCGTTCGACGCGCGTGACCTCGACGTCGGCCAGCTCCATGCGCTTCGATTCGGCTTCCTTGAGACTGAACACGATCTGGAACAACGGATGGTGCGCCAGGCTGCGTTCCGGGTTGAGCATGTCGACCAGCAGCTCGAACGGATAATGCTGCTGGCCGAACGCGCGGCTCACCAGCGCATGCGACTGCGCCAGGTACTTTGGTGCCGGTTGCGAGAAATCGATGGTGTGGCGCAGCGCGATCAGGTTGGCGAACAGCCCGACGACAGGTTCGGTGTCGCCGTGGATGCGCCCGGACACCGGCGTGCCGATCACGACGTCGGCGCTGGCCGACAGGCGTGCGATGAACGACGCGAACAGGCTTTCCAGCGCGATGAACAGCGTGGTGCCGGCTTCGCGCGCCAGGCGCCGCAGGCCGTCGCGCTGGATCGCGTCGAGGTGGACGGCGATCTCGGCGCCGGCGTGGTCGGCGATGGCCGGGCGCGTCTTGTCGGTCATCAGCCCGTGCACCGGCGGCGCGTCGCGCAGCTGGTCGCGCCAGAACGCGGCGGCGTGCGCCATCTGGCCGTTGTCGACGAGGGCGCGCTGCCATTCGGCGTAGTCGCTGTAGGCGATTGCCAGGGGCGGCAGGGCGGCGGCGGCGCCGGCCTTGCGGGCCGCGTACAGCTGGCGCAGTTCGCGCATCAGGACGCCGATCGACCAGCCGTCGCAGGCGATATGGTGGATATTCAGCACCAGCAGCGCCTCGTCCTCGTCCAGCAGGAGCAGGGTGGCGCGCAGCAGGCGGCCGGCGGCCAGGTCGAAGCGGTGGACGGCTTCGTCGCGCATGTGTTGCCGGACCCGGGCCGCGCGCGCGGCGCCGTCCAGCGCGCACAGGTCGTCGACCCGGGCGTCGAGCGTCCAGGCCGGGTCGGCGTGCTGGCGCACGTCGCCGCCGGCGTCGGTGAAGCGCGTGCGCAGCGCCGCATGGCGGTGGCCGAGCTGCTCCAGGCAACCGAGCAGTGCATCCTGGTCGAGACTGCCGCGCAGGCGGTAGGTGGCCACCATGTTGTAGTGGGCGCTGCCCTGCTCGATGCGGTCGATCAGCCACATCTGCTGCTGGCCGCACGACAGGCGCGCGCCCGCGGCGTCCGTGCGCGCTTCGATCGCGGGCAGCGTGACGGCGGCGGCATCGGCGCGCGCCTCGTCGATGCAGCGCGCCAGGTCGGCCAGCACCGGGTGCGCGAAGATGGTGTCGAGCGCAAGCCCGGACCACACGCGGCTGCGCACGCGGTTGAGCATGCGGGTGGCGAGCAGCGAGTGCCCGCCGATGTCGAAGAAATTGTCGGTGCGCGCGACGTGCGGACGCGCCAGCAGTTCGGACCAGATCGCCTGCAGCGCCGCTTCCGAAGCGCTGGGCGCCGGCGCGGCGTCGTCCTGGCCGGTCGCCGGCGCCGGCAGCGCGGCCGCGTCGGGCGTGCCGTCGGCCAGCAGCGGCAGCGCGGCGACATTGACCACCGTCCTGGGCAGCAGGAAGTGCGGCAGGCGCAGGCGCAGTTGCCGCATCAGCGCGTCGGACGCCGCGCCGGACACCACGTACGCGACGAGGGCGCCGTCGGCGCCGGCAGCCGGGTCGAACACGACCGCCGCGGCCGCGACGTCCGGCAGCGCGCGCAACGCGCTTTCCGTCCGGCGCGGATCGACTTCGAAGCCGCGCCACATGAGGCGCTGGTCGGTGCGGCCGCCGAAGACCAGGGCGCCGTGATGGTCGATCCGCACGCGCATGCCGGTGCGCACCGCACGCGCCGCCGCGGCGGACCCGTCCAGCGCGACGAACCGGCCGTGCGCCGGCGGCATGCCGGCGTAGCCGTCGGCGATGCCGGGGCCGGCAACGACCAGCTCGCCCCACGCGCCGGCGGGTGCCGGCGCCTCGCCTTGCAGGACCAGCAGGCGGGCGCCGCCGATGGCCTGGCCGAGGCCTGGTGCCGGACCGTCGTGCGCCAGGCACGCAATGCCGCTCTCGAGCGGGCCGTGGAGGGCGACGACGCGGCAGGCGCCGACGACCGGCAACGGGGCGGCCGGATCGTGGCCGGCCAGGAACAGGACGGCGCGCGGCGCGGCTGCGAGTCCGGCGCGCAAGGCGTCGCACTGGGCCGGCGTGGCTTGCATGACGTCGACCGCGCCGTGCGGCAGCGGTTGCAGCGTGCCCGCGCCCGCGAGGGCGAGCAGCAGCATGGTGTTGAAGAAGCCGAGGCCGGCCACCGGCGCATAGCCGTACACGAGGCCGGGCGCCAGCGCGCAGCGCTGTCCGAGCGCGTCCGCGTAGTGGGCCAGCTGGCCGTGCGTGAACGTTACGGGCAGGCCGTCGGCGCCGGGGAGCAGGGCCGCGGGGGCGTCCGGCGTCGGCGGCGCGTCCGTGGCGATGCCGGCGTAGTCGTCCAGCCAGTCGTCGTCCTCGATGCCTTGCAGCAGCACCAGTTCCAGGTCGTGCAGTTCGAGCCCGTCGGCGCTGCCGGCGCTGGCCAGCAGCAGGTGCAGGCCGGCGTGTTGCCCGGGAGCCGCACCGGCGGCGACCGGCACGCATACGGCGGCGAGCTTCCACGTCGCCAGCGTGGCGACGAGCGCTTCGGCGCCGCAGCCGGCGCAGATGCCGACGCGGCTGCCCGGCAGCACGCCCAGTTCGCCCAGCAGCGCAGCGAGGCGGTCGGCGCGCTCGTCGGCGCGCGCGTAGGCCATGGCGCCGATGGCCGCGGCGTCCGGACGCCGCGCGACCGACTGGCGCCAGGCGACGGGCAGCAGGGTGGCCGCGCGGGCCTCGGCGGCCATGACCGGCGCCGCATCGAACGCGACGTGCGACAGCGGCAGGTCCGGCGCGCCGCATGCCGTGTGCAGCAGCCGGTCGAAATGTCCGGCGAAGCGCGCGATGGTGGCCGCCTCGAACAGGCCGCGGTCATATTCCCAGGTCAGGCGCAGCTGCCCGTTCTGGTGCTCCACCTCGAGCTTCAGGTCGTAGCGGCCCTGCGTGCGTTCGATGGCGCGCACGTCGGCCGCGAGGTCGTGCAGCGCGAGCGTGTCGGCGCGGCCTTCGTGCATCGAGAACCATAGCTGGTACAGCGGCGAGAAAGCGAGGTTGCGCTCGACCTTGAGCTCGTCGACCAGCATGTCGAACGGCACGTCCTGGTGGGTCAGCACGAAGCCCAGGCTGGTCCTGGTGGCGGCGATCGCCTCGCGCAGGGTGTAATCCCGCGGCAGGCGGTTGCGCAGCACGACGGTATTCGAAAAATAGCCCGTCACCGCCTCGAATTCGCTGCGTTGGCGGTTGGCGGCCGGCATGCCGAACACCACGTCGGGCTCGTTGCCCAGCTTGTGCAGCAGGATCGAATAGAACGCCGCCATCACGCCGAACAGCGTGGTGTGCTCGGCCTTCGCCAGCGCCGCCAGCGCGGCGGCCAGCGTGCCGTCGAGCGCGTAGTCGAGGCGTTCGACGCCGGCGCGCGGCGCGGCCAGGCGGTCGCCGTCGCAGGGCAGCGCGTGCAGGCGCGGCGCGCCCTGCAGGAAGTCGCGCCACTGCGCCAGCTTGGTGGCGAGGAACGGGCCCTGCATGCGCGTGCGCTCCCAGCTGGCGTAGTCGAGGTACTGGTAGGGTGGCGCGTCCAGGGTCGGCGTGCGGCCGGTGGCGCACGCGTCGTAGATGCGGCAGAAGTCGGCGAACAGGATTTCCTGCGAACGGGCGTCGGAGGTGATGTGATGGGTCACCAGCAGCAGCACGTGGTGCGCGGGCGCGACGGCATACAGCGTGGCGCGGATCAGCGTGTCGTGCGCCAGGTCGAACGGGACGGCCACCGCCGCGCGCATCAGCGCCTCGACGTCGGCGCCCGCGCCGCAATCGACGTCGGCGCATTCCAGGCGCACGCCGCTGCGGACTTGCTGCCAGGGCTGGCCGTCGACGTCGACGAAGGCGGTGCGCAGGCTTTCGTGACGCTGCACCAGCGCGTCGAGTGCGCTGCCGAGTGCGGCGCGGTCGAGGCGGCCGCGCAGGACCAGCGCGATGCCGCCGTTGTAGGCGCCGTCGTTGCCGCCTTCGCGGGCGGCCAGTTGCTGCATGAACCACAGGCGCTGCTGGTTGAAGGAAGGAAGGTGCAATTGTTCGCGCTGGCCTGCCGCGACCGCGTGTACCTGCGCGCCCGCGCCGTCGTCGCGGCTCGCCCGGAGCAGCTCGATCAGCCCGGCCTTGTGCTCCTTGACGAGCGCCAGCAACTTGTCGTCGATGGCGGCCTTGTCGCCGACCAGCTTCAAGCGGTCGCCGTCGAGCTTGAGTTCGACCGACCTGGCGCGGCAATATGACAGCGCTTCAAGAATGTGCATTTGGTTTTCTTCCTATCGATTGCGGGCGTATCGGATGTCAGGCGGACCAGGTGCGGGCTTCGGCCATCGCAACGAGCACTTTGCGCGCACCGTCGTACGGGTCGCGTCCATGGGAATACAGCATGTTGTCCAGTAACATCAGGTCGCCGTTACCCCATGCGAAGGCGATCTTTTCTTCTTCGTAGACGGCCCGGATGGCGTCGAGCGCTTCTTCCTCGATGGCTTCGCCGTCGCCGTAGTAGGCATGGCGCGGCAGGCGGTCTTCGCCGAAGGTCTGCAGCAGGGCCTGGCGGTTCTCGGCGGTATGGCTCGACACGTGGAACAGATGGGCCTGGTTAAACCAGACGGTCGCGCCGGTGTGCGGATGCACGGCGGTGGCCGGGCAGTCCTGCTGCGTGCGCAGCAAGTCGTCGCCGATCCATTCGCAGACGATGCCGTGCCGTTCGCAATACGCATTGACTTCCTCGCGCGACTCGGTCTGGAACGTTTCCTGCCATGGCAAGCCGACGCTGCTGTAATGGCGCACGTAACGCACGCCCTTGCGCTCGAACTTGGCGCGGATCGGCGCGGGGATGCGCTCGTACACGCGGCGGCTGTCGGCCACCGGCGTCGCGCCGCCCTGTTCGGCCGCCACCAGGCACATGAACGCCACCTTCATCGGCCATTCATGCGAATAGGCGTTCTCGTTGTGCAGGGGGATGCTTTCTTCCTTCGGGTACTCGGTCGAGGTATAGACGTTGCCCTTCAGTTCAGTGCGCGGCGTGGAGCGGTTGGTATAGGACAGCAGGCCGTCGCTGAACAGCGTGGCGGCGATGGTGGCGAACTGGCCGCTGCTGATGATGTTCAGTCCGCGCAGCAGGACGACGCCGTCGGCTTCGATCCGGGCCATCAGCCGCGTGCGGTGCTCGGCCATCCAGGCGCCCAGCTTCATGCCGTTCAGCGTCATCGGATAGCTGATGGCTGCCAGTTGTTCGGGGGAAGCGTACTTGCTCAGTTTCATGTGCGATCCTTAGATTTCGATTTCGATAGCGTCTTCACCGGCCTGCTGGGAACTCGTGGCCATGGCCAGCGCGTCGATCAGGTCGGCAAGCGTGCGCGGAGAGTGGTTTTCCATCAAAAAGTGCACCGGGATGCGGCGCTGCAGTTGCTGGTCCAGTTCGTTGGCCAGGCGGGTCACCAGCAGGGAGTTGCCGCCGGCGTCGAAGAAGCGCTGGTCGACCGACAACTGTTCGGTCTTGAGCAGCGCGCACATGATGCGGTGCACGACGATCTCGGTCGGCGTGGCCGGCGGCACGCAGGGCGACGCCTGCTGGCCGGCCAGTTGCGCGAGCAGGGCGCGGCGATCCGGCTTGCCGTTGCCCAGCAGCGGCATCGAGGCCAGCACGACGATCGCCTTGGGCAGCATGTAATCCGGCAGCGCGCCGCGCAGCGCCGCCATCGCGTCGGCCGGCGCGAGGCCGCGCGCGACCACGAAGCTCGCGAGGCAGTCCTGGCCGGCGTCGTCGCGATGGACCAGCGTGATGGCGTGGCTCACGCCGGACAGGCGCAGCAGGCTGCTGTCGATTTCGGCGAGTTCGATCCGGAAGCCGCGGATCTTGACCTGGTCGTCGAAGCGGCCGCCGAACTCGAACAGGCCGCGCGCATTCAGGCGCACCCGGTCCCCCGTGCGGTAATGCCGGACCGGCGCGCCGGCGGCGCCGGGCGCGCGGAAGAACGCCGCGCCGTTGAGGTCCTCGCGGTTCTGGTAGCCGAGGCTGACCGTCGGGCCGCCGATCACCAGCTCGCCCCACGCGCCGTGCGGCACGGCCAGGCCGTCCTTCAGCACCTGGGCGGACACGCCCGGCAGCGGCAGCCCCAGGGGCGCGGCATGGTCGATCGCGTGCAGGTCGATGGCATGGGTCAGGCAGCCGATCGTCGTTTCCGTCGGACCGTAATGGTTGATCACGGCACAGGCGCGCCGCAGGCATGCCGCCTTGATGGCGTCGAGCGTCTCGCGGCGCAGGACTTCGCCGCCGAACACGAGGAAGCGGGACGGCACCGGCGCCGCGTATTCGCCTTCGTCGCACAGTGCCGTGAAATGGCCCGGCGTGATCTTCATGACCTCGATCGCGTGCTCGTGCACATAGCGGCTGACGGCGGCGCCGTCGAGCATGGTCGCGTTGTCCATCAGGTACAGGCACGCGCCGTGCCACAGGCCGAGGTAGAGCGTCGTGTTGCCCAGGTCGGTGTGGAAGGCCGAACTGACGGCGTAGCGGCGGCAGTCGCCGAACCCGTGGCGCTCCGTCATGGCGGTCACGTAGTGCGCCAGGTTGGCATGCGTGACGCGCACGCCTTTCGGATAGCCGCTCGAGCCGGACGTATAGATCAGGTAAGCGACGTGGTCGCCGGCCGGCGCCGCGGGCGGCGCGGCATCGGCGTAGTCGGCCAGCCAGTCGTCGTCGGTGACGCCGTCGAGCAAGACGATGTCGGTGCCGGCGCCCGCGAACCGGGAAGACACCTGCGCATGGCAGACCAGGACGCGCGCGCCGGCGTCGTCGAGGACGAACTCGAGGCGGGCGGCCGGCAGTTTCGGATCGATCGGCACGTAGGCGGCGCCGAGCGCCTGGATCGCCAGCATCGCGACGACGCCGCCGATGGTGCGGTCGGCGCACAGGGCCACGCACTGGCCGGCTTCGACGCCGGACTCGCCCAGGACGGCCGCCAGGCGCCGCACCTTGCCGGCAAGCTGGTGGTAGTCGAGCGTCGTGCGGCCGTCGCTGACGGCGGGCGCGCTTGGATGGACGGCTGCGTGGGCGAGTACGCGGTGCGCGACCGATGCGCCCGATGCGACGGGCGTGCGCAGCGCGGCGGCCGGCACCGTGCCCGCGAGCGCCAGCCGGCCGGCCAGTTCGCGCGCCGGCACGTGCAGCAGGTCGGGCAGGCCGCGCAGCAGGTCCACGTAGGCGGCCAGCATGCGCTCCATGGACGCGGCCTCGAACAGGTCGTCCGCATACTGCCACTCGAGCAGCATGCCCTGCGCGCCGGGCATGGCGGCGAGCATCAGGTCGAACTTGGTGTTCGCTTCGCTGCCGTGCTGGAGCTCCAGCCCGGCGCCGTCCAGGTGCAGTTCGCCCGGTTCCGCGCCGTGCAGCACGAACCACAGCTGGAACAGGGGATTGACGCTGCGCGACTGGACCGGAGCGAGCGCGCCGAGCACCTGCGCGAACGGCACCTGATGGTGGGCGAGGTGGTCCTGCCACTGGCCCGCATTGCGCGCCAGGACGGCATGCAGCGTTTCCGGCGGCGCGTACGCGGTGCGCGTGACGACCGTGTTGATGAAGCAGCCGATGTGCGGATACAGGCGCTTGTGCGGCCTGCCGCTGACCGGTGTGCCGACGAGGACGTCGCGGCACTGGCTGTATTCGCCGACGAGGACGGCGAACGCGGTCTGCATCAGGATGAACAGCGACACGCGTTCCCGGGCCGCCAGTTGCGCCAGGCGCGCGCTGGCGGCCGGGTCGAGGCGGCCGCGCGCGACGCGGCCGCGGAAACTCATTTTTTCCGGCCGCGGCTTGTCGAGCGGGAGTTCGTGCACCGCGGGCGCGCCGTGCAGGTGCGCCTGCCAGTGCGAGACCGCGGCCGCGACGGCGCCGGCCCGCTCGCACTGGTCGAGCGCGAAATCCTCGTAGCTCACGGCCAGTTCCGGCAGGTCGGCCCGCGCGCCGCCGCGCACTTCGCGGTACAGCGCCGCCAGCTCGGCCTGGAAGTTCGCCAGCGACAGGCCATCGACGGCGATGTGGTGGAACGTGACGAGCAACAGGCCCGGCTGGCCGTCGCAGGTGAACAGGCTGGCGCGGAGCGGCAAGTCGCGTTCGAGGTCGAAGGAGCGCAGGCGCTCGTCGCGCGCGAGAGCCGCGCGCGCGGCGGCGTCGAGCGCCGGCACCGCGCGCACGGCGAGCACGAAGGCGGTCGGGGAGACGGGGCGCAGCACGGCGCGCTCGCCCTGGTCGACCACGACGCAGGCCAGCGGCAGGTGACGCCCGACGATGCGGCGCAGCGCTTCCTGCAGCGCCGCGCAATCGAGCGCGCCCCGCACCAGGTAGGCGCCCGGCACATTGTATTCGTGGCTGCCGCCGTTCAGCTTGTGGCTCAGCCACATCTGCTGCTGGACGAACGACATCGCCACCTCGGCGCCGGTGCCGCGCGCCGCGCCGGCGCGGCGCGGTGCCGGCGTCTCTGTCTGCGCCAGGCAGCGGTCGACCAGGTCGGCCTGCTGGCGGATGGTCGGCAGGCGCAGGATGTCCGCCAGGGCGACGTCGGTGCCGAAATGGTCGTTCAGCTCGGCCTGCAGCTGCATGGCCGCGAGCGAATGGCCGCCAAGCGCATAGAAATCGGCGTCGACCGAGGCGACCGGCACCTGCAGCGCCGCCTGCCACAGCGTCCACACGGCGCGCTCGGTCGCGCTGGCGTCCGCCTGCACGGGTGCGGCCGGCGCGGGCGGCGGAGGCAGGGCGCGCAGCCGTGCGCGGTCGATCTTGCCGTTGGCATTGATCGGAATCTGGTCGAGCACGGTGATGTGCGCCGGCACCATGTAGTCCGGCAGGACGCAGCGCAGGTGGGCGGCCAGCCGCGCCGGCAGCGTGTCGGCGGCGGCGCCATGGCAGCGCACGAAGGCGCGCAGGTATTTGTCGGCGGCGCCGTCGCCGGCCGCCACCACCGCCGCCTGGGCGACCTCCGGATGGCTGCACAGGCAGCTCTCGATGTCCCCGGGTTCGACACGGAAGCCGCGGATCTTGACCTGCTGGTCGATGCGTCCGAGGTATTCCAGCTGGCCGTCCGGGCGCCAGCGCACGCGGTCGCCGGTCTTGTAGACGCGCTCGCCGATGTCGGGGCCGGGGACGTCGGCGAACTTCTCGGCCGTCAGCGCCGGCTGGTTCAGGTAGCCGATGGCGAGGCCGTCGCCGCCGGTCCACAACTCGCCCGCTTCGCCGATGGGCAGCAGGCGGCCGTGGGCGTCGACGACGTGGACGGTGGTGCCGTTGACCGGCCTGCCGATCGGCAGCGCGCGCACCGGGTCGCCCGGGCCGGTCAATGCCGCGCAGGCGGTGAACACGCCGTTCTCCGTGGGCCCGTAACCGTTGATGAAGACGACGCCGGGCGCGAGCTGCCGCATCTTGAAGTGCGCCGCCGGCGGCACCACGTCGCCGCCCGACAGCAGATACTTCAGGCTCGATGGCACGTGCGTCAGGCGCGCCACCCATTTGTGCGCCAGGCCGGCGGTGAGCCAGAGGTGCGTCACGCCATGCGCGTCGATGAGGCGGGTGAGCGTGTCCAGGTCGAGCGGGCGCTGGCCGTGCAGGACCAGCGTGCCGCCGTTGAGCAATGCGCCCCAGATTTCCAGCGTGGCGGCGTCGAACGCCAGGTTGGCCGCCTGCAGCATGACCGTGGCGGCGTCGAGCACCATGAAATTCGGCTCGAGCACCAGGCGCAGGATCGCGGCCTGCGGCAAGACCACGCCCTTCGGCGTCCCGGTCGAACCGGACGTGTAGATGATCCACGCCGGCATCGTGTTCAGGGCCGCCGGCGGCACCGGCGGCGCCGGACGGAACGCGGCGCCGTCGGCCTGCGCGACGGCCGCGCGCGTGCGCGGGTCGTCGAGATCGATCAGCGCGCACTGCAGCGATGCCAGCGCGGCGCTGCCGTCGGCGTCGGTCAGGATCGCCGCCGGGGCGGCGTCGGCGACGATGGCGGCCAGGCGTTCCGGCGGACAGGCGAGATCGAGCGGCACATACGGCCGGCGCAGCATCACGGCGGCGAGCATGGCCACGATGGCGTCGGCCGATGCGCGCATGGCGATGGCCAGCGGCGCGCCGGCGTCGCCGCTGGCGCCGGCGTCGTGCTGCAGCCAGGTCGCCAGCTGGCGCTGCGCGGTCCCGCAACTGGCCATAGCTGAGCGCCGCGTCGGGGCCGCGCAGCGCGATCGCGTCGGGCGTGGCGGCGCACATGGCGTCGAAGCGGCGCGCGATGTCCTCGCGCTGTCGGCCGGGCGTTGCCGCGCCCAGTTCGGCGAGCAGGACGCGCTTTTCGTCGGCGGGCACGAGCGCCGCGGCGGCCAGCGTGAGCTCGGGCGCCGCCATGAATTGGCGGGCGAGATCGTCGAGGCGGTCGAGGATGCGGGCCGCATCGGTGGCGTCGTGGAACGCCTCGTTGACGTCGAGCTGGAGCTGGGTCGGCTGGTGTGCGCCGAAATCGCACACGTTGAGGGACACCGGCGTCTGGGTCCAGCAGTTGGTCAGGTATCGGGTGACCGTCTGCAGGTGCGGGCTGTCGGTTTCATAATCGAGCCGCATGTAATTGAAATGGATGTCGAACATCCGCCCGGCGCGCTGGCCGCCCGCGCCGGTGCCGGTCGCCACCTGGGCGCCCGCGGCCTGCCTGCTGCTGCGCAGCATGGCCTGCCTGGCCATGCCCATGAGGTCGACGATGGTGCTGTCGGCGGGCGCCGACAGCAGGCAGGGAATCACGCGCACGTAGCTGCCGACGATGTCTTTGTCGGCGCGGCGGCGGTTGTGCGAGGGCAGGCCCACCACCAGGCTGGTACGCAGCTTGAGGGAGGAAACATAGGCAAACAGCAGCGCGAGCAGCAGGTGGTGGAATTCGAAGCCGTGCGCGCACGCGAAGCCGGTCAGCGCATCCAGGCGCGCCGGGGCAATGTCGCGCACCACGCGCACGCTGCGCTGCGTCCCGGTGTCGGCGGTGCGCGCCTCGAACAGCGGTTCGAACACCGCGTCGGGCAAGGCATCGAGCGCCTGTTCGCGCCGCTGCGGCGCGGCGCCGTCCTTGGCAAGGCGTTCGGCGACGCTGTGCATGAACGTCATGGCCGGGGGCGGGGTCGCGTTGCCGCGCCGCGTCCCGGCCAGGTAGCTTGCCATCAGCCGCTTGACCCACAGGCCGAAGCCCCAGCCGTCGATGACGAGATGGTGGGCCACCGAGCAATACCAGGACTCGCGCGGGCCGACCTTGATCAGCGCGGACACCTGCAGCGCTTCGCGGTCCAGCTGGAACACGTGCTGGAACGTGCGATCCAGCCAGGCCAGCGCCGCGTCGGCGGGAGCCTTCTCGGCGCTGACATCGAGCAGTTGCAGGACCGGCTTGCCCGGCTCAACCCACTGGCGCAGCTGCCCGTCGATCTGTCCGAAGCGCAGCTGCAGCGCGTCGTGCAGGGCGCTCTCGCGTTCGAACGCCGCGGTGAATGCCTCGATATCGACGTCTTCGGTCAGTTGAACATAGCCGCCGATGTTGTACAGCGGGACGGTCTTGTGGATGGCCTGGTCGAGAAAGATCGCCGTTTGCGACGCCGACAAGGGAAAGCCAGTGTGTTGTGCGGTCATGGAATCGACTTTTCGGACTGGTTATGGACGCGACAGGACGTGACGGGCCACGCGCCTGCCCGTGGGCAGGACGCTGGCGTCCGTCAGGCAAGGACTCTTGGGGCGTTAGTTCAGGGGCGTCAGGCGCAGGACGTAACGCGGCGTGCCGGCGAGCAGGGGCAGGGGTTTGCCCGTCCGCCATTCCTCGTGGCCCTTGCGGAAATACGGCGTCAGCGGATTGCCTGCCTCGCCCGCCGGCATCGTCAGGATGGCGTCCTGTTCGTGACCGGGGGATACGACGAGGCGCATGGCCGGGCCGAAGGACATGAACTGGGCCAGCACCACGTTGCTGTCGCCATTCATCGGGCTGCTGGGCATGTCGAGTATCGAGCCGAGCAGGGGAATGCCCTTGCTCAGCGGATGGCGGATATCGGACATGTTCGCTTCGCCCCATACCGCTTTCGACAGCGCACCGTTGAAGCGCTTCTTGTACGGGCCATAGACGCGGCGCACCAGGGCATCCTGGAAGTACGCATCCCATGACGCGAATCCGGCGGGCAGCATGTTGGCCGGACGCCTGGACACGATTTGCCACAGCGGCAGTTCCCAGTTGTGCGCAAACATGTCCCAACGCAGCTTGGGATCGCTCTTGAGGACTTTGGAGAGAGCCTCGGTCATCAGGTCGCCGGCGACTTCATCGCGGAAGCGGCGAATGACGCGGTAGGCCGCCGAATCGGCCGCGGCGCGGCCATCCCACTGCGCAAACGTGTCCTTGAGTACTTTCTTGTCCTCGGACTCGGGCATGCCGGCGATGACCTGGGTGATCAGGCCATCCCAGCGCTTCATGAGCAGGGACACGTCGTCGAGCTGCATGGCGAGCATGTCGGCTTCGTTCATCGTCTTGCTCGCCGCCAGGACCTGCTGAATGCGCATCGCGCGCACGCCCAGGGCGAAGGAGGATCCCGCGCCGATTTTTTTCAGGGCGTCGCCGTCGAGGACGCGATTGTTCGCCGTCCACAGGTAATCGTGGTCCGCGGTCGTGAGCAGCGGGTAGTCCGGCGTGTCGAGCCAGCCCGACCAGCCGACGCCATTGCCCCATTCGACCGGTTCGGTCCCGTCGAAACCGGTGCGCTGCGGAATCCTTCCGGCGATGGTCCAGGCCGCGTTGCCATGGGCGTCGGCGATCAGCATGTTCATCTGCGCCATGCCCGCGTGGGAGGCGATCTTGAGCGCGCCGTCGATGGACGGTTCGGTCATCATGCCGTACAGCTTCAGGTTGTTGCCCTCGACATGATGAGCCACCCAATTCATCGCGTAGGCGGCCTGGGCGTCGCTCGCGACCACCGGTCCCCACTGGGTTTCCTGCACGTCGAGCGGGATGGCGCTGCCGCCCTTGACGGCGATCATCTCGCGTACCGTCCTGCTCTCGGCCGCCAGGTGTTCCTTGGGAATGCGGACCAGGTCGCTCCAGTCCCCGTTGCTGTTGGTCAGGCCCCAGGCGATATTGCCGTTGCTGCCGGCGACCAGGAGCGGCAAGCCCGGGATGCTGACGCCCGCGACGATCCGGGACGACTCCTTGGTCTTGAAGCTGACCCGGTAGAACGTATTCGGCTGTTGCAGCGGCAGGTGCATGTCGTTCGCCAGGATGGCGTGACCGTCGATGCCTTTGCGCCCCGATACGGCCCAGCTGTTGCTGCCGATGATCGACTCCTTCGGCTGGCTCATGCCGAACCCCGCGTCGGCGACCAGGTCGTCGACGTGCGGGGCGCTGGCGATGGCAAGCTGCTTGCCCAGCAGTGCGGGCAAGGCGGCGGTGGCCGGCGCGCCGGCGTGCCCGGCCATCGGCGCATCCCATTCCGATTCGGACGGCTGCATGAAGTCGGCGAACTCCCGGTCGTACTGGGTGATCAGTTTTTGGCGAATCAGTTCCGGATGAGGCTCGTTGCGAACCTGCAGCATGAGGTACATGGCCATGTTCACCAGCAGGACGTCCTCTTCCTTCCAGGGCGCCGGCGCCGTGAGCAGCAGCGAGTATTCGAACGGCCGGGCATGCAGCTGGCGCAGGCCGGCGTTCACGCCGGCGACATAGTGGCGCAGCACCGTGCGCTGGTCCGCCGGCAACTGTTCGACGAATTCACGTGCGCGTGCGCGGAAGCGGTGCACCCGCGCGAGCTTGTCCGCCTCGACCGCACGGGCGCCGAACAGTTCGGCCAGTTCGCCGGCCGCCTTCCGCCTCAAGAGGTCCATCTGGAAGTAACGCTCCTGCGCATGCAGGAAACCCATCGAGAATACCGCGTCGTTCAGGTCGGCCGCTTCGATCAACGGCGTCCCGTTTTCGTCGCGCTTGATCAGCGCGCTCTGGTGCAGACCTGCGAGTGCAATATCGCCGTCGAGTTGCGGACGGCTGGCATACATATTCAGATAAAACGCGCCGGCAGCCAATGCCGTTATGCCCAGCACACCACTTGCCCCAATCAACGCGTATTTTGAAACCCGGCGCATATCTTCTCCACTCGTTTCGCTACCAGATAACTCGCCTCAGTGCTTTCTTGTGAGGGAATGTAATGGTTGTTAAAAATTTATTCTCGCATAAAGATTGTGAGCGTGGAAGAAAAAAATTTCAATATTATCGAGATTATTCACGGCGCATGAACCCGGTCCGGCGTTTCGATTTGCGAATGCCGGGCCGGTTATATATGGGAAGGGATCGCATGGTCCGCGAAATTGGATCGGCGGTAGGGGGAATGAGATTGACCCGGCGCTGCCGTGGCGCGGTTTAGGCTGTCGCGAAGGTCGGATTCCGCTGACGCTTGCTGTGATGTCCGATAAGGCCGCTATATAGATTAGTCGTGCGGCAGTTTTGACACGCAAATGTCATATTCGCCCGCCTCGCGCCGAATGGCGGCGGGCGGGTTCCCCACGTTTTATCGCGGGCTGGCGTTGCGCCGCGGCGCCCGCAGGCCGTCGCTCTCATAGGGAAACGGTGCCGAACGGCAGCCCGGCGTTGCGCCGGCGCCGGCGAGGCCGCACCCGGCGCCAAATCGTGATAATTCACGTATATCTTTTACTCGGATTATTCCTAATTGTATGAATGAGAATACTCTTAAACTTTCTCGTGGGTATATTCTTAATGTCGGGGTAGGACTATTCTTAATCACATGGCGGGAATATTCTTAATTGTTGAATGGGAATATCGTTGGTTGGCTTTGTATAAAAAAGACATGCTAGAGTGCATATGTCGCCGCGATGTGCGCAGGGATCATGATCCGATGACGGTTTGGTGGTGCGGATATGAGGCCTGGAGTTTCTGGTGTAATCACGCGCATTTGCATACGACTGCCGATTGCCTGCGTCCCGGTTTTGTCAATGGCGCGGATAATCCGGTATTGCGGCATTTTCGGTATGCCTTGGTCGGGAAATGGCGTTGATTGGTGAGCCGGACAAATATGGCGGGCAGGGGAGTGGTGCAGGGTTCGGTTCGAACGAGTCGGCGGGTCCAGGGTGGTTCTATTGAATTTTTGCCGGAATTTTGCCGTTGGTCGCAACATTATAAGAATATTTATGGAACGTCTATATAAGGCAGTATTCTGCCTTCCTGTAGTCGCAATACACTGCTCCGTTCATGCCCAGCAAGGCGATCGCCCCGTCGAGATCCAGCGCGTTGAAATCAAGGGGCCCGGTGCCGTCGAGCAGCGCCGCAACGATGCGGTCGGCCGCATCGTCGTCGGGCGCGACGACCTGGACCGGTTCGGCGACACGACGCTCTCTGGCGTGCTCAAACGCCAGCCGGGGCTGAGCGTGAGCGGCAACGAGGTCCGCATGCGGGGACTCGGCGCCGGCTACACGCAAATCCTGATCAACGGCCAGCCTGCGCCCGGCAATTTTTCGATCGACAGCATTCCGCCCGACCTGATCGAACGGATCGAGATCTTGCGCAGCGCCGCGGCCGACACCATGTCGCAATCGATCGCGGGCTCCGTCAACATCGTCCTGCGTAAAAAGGCCTCCGGTCCGCCACGGCGTACCGCCAAGGTCAGCGTCGAACACCTGCAGGAACGCAGCAACCCGGCCGGCACGGTGCAATGGTCGGGGCGGCGCGACAAGACCTCGTATTCGGTGGTGGCCACCGTGTCGCGCTCCCAGGTGCACAACGAGCCGTATGCGGACGAGCGCTCGGTCGATGCCGACGGCCTGGCCCTGCGCCGCTTTTACCAGCCGGTCGATATCGACCAGCGGCGCGCCAGCCTGACGCCACGCGTCGATACGACGCTCGCGAACGGCGACAAGCTGTCCTGGCAAGGCATATTCAACGACACCCGCACGTACGCGGCGGGCGAGTCGCGCGAAACCACGTTCGTGGGCGACCCGACCGCCTCGCCCGAGGCGCACTGGCGCAACGTGTTCAAGGCCTGGCTGGCGAAGTCCGACCTGAGCTGGGACCACCGGTTCGCGAACGCGGGCCGCCTGACCCTGACGGCCGGCGTCGACATCAGCGATCGGGACGGGGGCTTCCAGTATCACGGGATCGACAGCGACGGCATACCGTGGCTGGACCGGGTCGTCGTCGAGGGCTTCAGGGAGCGGCGCGCCACGACCACCGGCAAGTATCTTGCGCCGCTGGTCGCCAACCACGACATGGCGTTCGGCTGGGATGCGGCGGTCACGCGGCGCAGCGAGTCGCGCCTGCAGCAGGACAGCGAACCGCAGACGCCGCCGTATTACACGCTCGACCAGGGCTATACGGCGACGGTCGGGCGCCTGGCGCTGTACGCACAGGACGAATGGACGCTGGGCGAGCGGCTGCAGGCCTATCTGGGCCTGCGCTGGGAAGGGCTGAATACCCATACGACGGGAACCGAGTTCGCCGGCACGTCGACGCAATCGCGCGTGCTGAGCCCGATCGCACAGGTCGTCTGGAAACTGCCGGGGCGCGAACGCGACCAGCTGCGTGCCGCATTGTCCCGCACCTACAAGGCGCCGCAACCGATCGACCTCGTGCCGCGCCGCTATCCGACCAATAACGACAACGGTGCGACCAATCCGGACATGCAGGGCAATCCCGGCTTGCGGCCGGAACTGGCGTGGGGGCTCGACGTCGCGTACGAATCCTATTTCTCCCGCGACGGCGTGGTCAGCATTTCCGGTTACGCGCGCCGTATCCACGACGTCGTGTTGCGCGAGCTGTGGGTCGAGAACGGTAAATGGATCAGCGCCCCCATCAACGATGGGCAGGCGGAAGTGCGCGGCATCGAATTCGACGCCAGGGTGCCGGTCGCGGCGCCGCGTCCCGGATGGCCGGGCACGGACGTGCACGTCAATTTCGGCCGCAACTGGTCGCGCGTCGACAATCTGCAGGGGCCGGACAACCGCCTGGCCGCACAGGCGCCGGTCACCGCCAACGTCGGCGCCGACCTGAACTTCAAGGCCGGCATCACGGCGGGCGTGAATCTGCACGTGGTCGGCGGCAATGTCGCCCGGTTGACGTCGGCATTGACGACCCGCACTGCGATCCTGCGCGAACTCGACACGTACGTGGCATGGCCGGCCTGGGGCGGTCAATGGCGTTTTTCGGCCAGCGACCTGTTGCACCAGACCCGGCGCGACGTCCAGATCTACGACGACGGCGGGACCGTCAACGAGCGCAGGACATATATGCCGCGGCAAGCCGTCGTGCGCCTGCAGTATGAGGCGCCGTTCTGAACGCAGCGCCGCGCCGGTGGCGACGCCGGCGCGGGCATGGAGCATGATCGAGCCGTCCGATATGAACGATGTCACGCGAACCGCCACGCATCGGCCGCAGCACGTAGCACGCTACGTTCCTGCCGGTTTCTTCGTGTTGCGCACGCCGTTGCTCCCTCTCGATCTGTTCGAGCGTTGGGCGGACGACGGGACCGGCGGCGCCGCATCGCGCCGCGCCCATGAAGACCGCGTGCGCCGGCGGTTGCGCGACCATGTGAACGATGCACGCGTGCAGGAAGCGCTGTTGCTGGCGTCGCCCTCGCTGCACCAGCGCCTGCACTACTGGTTGAACGACCCCCTGAGCGCGAAAAGCCGGAAGATCGAAGCCGCACTGGTCAAATATTTTTCGCGCATGTGCAGCCGGTCCACGCCGTTCGGACTGTTCGCCGGCATGTCGACGGGTCGCGTCGGGGCGCGCACGCAGTTGGTGTTGAACGACCCGTCCAGCTATGAAAAGCACGCACGGCTGGACAATGGCTATGTGTGCCGGCTGGCCGAGCGCCTGCTCGGGGACGACAGAATCAGGCAGCAGCTGCGATTTTTTCCCAACGATACGATATGCGAGAGCGGAGACCGCCTCCGCTACGTCGCGTACGAGGTGGAAGCCCGGGCCCGTACCTATCGGCTCGCGGGCGTCGAGAACAGCCGGGCCGTCGTCGCTGCGCTCCGGATGGCGCAAGCGGGGGCGACGCTTCGCGCACTGGCGCAACACGTCGCGCGCAGCGAAAACGTGGACGAAGAAGAAGCACATGCCTTCATCGATGCCATGGTCGACTGCCGGTTCCTGGTCTCCGAACTCGAGCCGACGGTTACCGGCGATGAACCCTTGCGTTCGATGCTGGCCACCGTCGCCGCCCTGGACGACAAGACCGACGACGTCATGCGGCTGATTGCGCTCGACCGGAAGATCGGGGCCCTGAACGCCGGACGCGTCGGCGGGCCGGCGCATGGCTACGACGGGATCGTTGCGGAACTGGATGGCCTGGATGCGCCGCGGCATGTCGCCGACGCGCTGCAGGTCGACCTGTTCAAGCCGGCCGGGGACTTGTGTCTCGACGAAGGACTGGTGGCGGACATCGCGCAATGCGCCGGCCTGGTCTACGCGGCGACGGCATCGCAGTCGCGCGCGGTCGACGGTTTCATCCGGCGTTTCGTGGCGCGTTACGACGGCCAGCGGGTGCCTCTCGGCGACGTCCTCGACGCGGAAAAAGGCATCGGTTTCGGCGACATGGGGGCCGACGAGTCCCACTTGCTGCAGGACCTGAAGTTCGCCCAGGACGACGCTCCCGAGTCCGAGGCCGGGACGCCGTTCGGCCGGTATCTGGTGCGGAGATTCCTGGAGGCCGTCAAGAACGGCAGCGACGAGATCGCGATCACGCGCGACGACCTGGCGCGGTTCCAGCGCGACGGCCTGCCGCCGCCGCCCGCATCCATCTGCGCGAAAATCGTGCCCGTCAAACGCGATGCGGCAGGTATCGCGAAGGCGCACGTGCGTTTCTTGTCGGGTTCCGCGAGTTCCTTGTTCGGTCGGTTCTGTCATGGCGATGAAACGCTGCGGGCCCTCACGGCCGACCTGATCGCCGAGGAAGGACGGCGATGCCCTCACGCGGTCGTCGCGGAAATCGTTCACTTGCCCCAGGGGCGGATCGGGAACGTCGTCGCAAGACCCTGCTTTACCGACCATGAGATCGTCTACCTGGGGCGATCCGGCCGCCCGCTGGACAAGCAGGTCAGGCTGGACGACCTGATGTTGTCGGTCGAGGACGGCCGCCTGAGATTATGGTCGAACCGGCTGGAGCGCGAGATCGTCCCGCGCCTGTCGTCGGCACATCACTTCCTGGGGAAAGGAAATCTCGGGGTTTATCAGTTTCTGGCGAGCCTCCAGTTTGCCGGCGCGGGGCGCTTCGGACCGGTGTGGCCGGCCTGGTTGCAGGGCATGCCCTACCTGCCGCGCATCAGCGTCGGCAGGCTGCAACTCACCCATCGGCAGTGGAACCTGTCGGCGGCCGATATCGACAAGCTGGGCGACGCGTACGCAAGCGGCCTGCCGGGAAAATTCGCCGAGGTGGCTGGCGAATACAAGCTCCCCCGATTCGTGTCGCTGGTCGAGCATGACAACGCGCTGGCCATCGATTTCGACAACCCCTTGTCGGCGCAGGTTTTTTTCGACATGGCCCGTGGCGCCCGGTCGCTCAGGCTGGAGGAGGCCTACGTGCCGGCGCAGGACGCGGCGGTCAGCGACGGCAAGCACAGCTACGCGAGCGAAATATTCATTCCGCTCCTGCTGAGCAAGGACGAGGCGGGCCGTCGACAGGCGAACGGTCACGGGACGCCGCCGTCCCGCGCGGCCGGCGCCGTCATCGATGGGCACGCCGTCGGGCGGACGCTCGCGCCCGGCGGAGAGTGCCTGTACGTCAAGATCTATTGCGGCAACGCGACTGCCGACCGGCTGATCGGTGGGACATTGCACGACCTCTTGACGGGCTGGACGGCCAAAGGGCAGGTCGAGAAATGGTTCTTCATCCGGTATGCGGATCCGGAAGCCCATGTACGACTGCGCCTGTTCGGGCCGCCGGCGGCGCTGTGGGGCGGCGTGGTCATGGACCTGAACGCGGCGTTGCGTCCGTTCCTTGCGGACCGCACGATCTGGAAAATCCAGATCGACACCTATGAACGCGAACTCGAGCGGTACGGCGGGGGCGACGGCATATTATCGTGCGAAAAGATCTTCCATGCGGACAGCGAGGCGGCTGCCCGGTTCATTCCGATCGGCCGGCAATGCGGTGCGAAGAAACACGGCGATCACGCGATATTGGGCGTGGATACGCTGTTGAAAGATTTCGATATCGATGCATCCGACAGGCTGATTTTTCTGCGTCGTCTCGCCGCCGGCTTTGGCAAGGAATTTAACATTTCAAAAGATCAGGCCATTCTCTTGGGGAAAAAGTTCAGGGGGATGCGAGACAATCTCCAGGTCTTGTTGAATGGTGCGCCGACGGGGCAATCGGAAGCCCGCGACATTTATATGGCGCGCTCGGAAATCATCCGTGCGGAAGGACGGCACTTGCTGCAAAAACTCGGGCGCACCCGGCAGCAGCAGATTTGTGCCAGCGTGATTCACATGTCCGTCAACCGATTTTTCAGATCGGAGCAGCGCCGGCACGAGATGGTGATATATGACCTGCTGCGCCGCCATTATGAATCGCTGGCCGGACGCGATCGCGCGGAAAATTAACCGCACGCGGAATTGCATGCGTCCGTCCGGTATCCCGGGTGACTGGAGCGTCGATCCTGATATTGCGACGCGCGATTATTCGAGATATCGGCTGCGATCGGCGGACGCATTGGCCGACTGAATGGAACATAAAAAAATGGACACCGGATGGTGTCCATTGATTACGTGCGCCGGTTGACCGGTTTAATGCCGATCAGCCTGCTTAATCCTGCGGGAAGTTCTCGCGCGTTTCAGAACCGCATACGGCGGAGCAGTCATAAGTATTGATTACATTACTTTTCTCGGCCATATCGCCGTTGCTCAGTTGCTTCAGTGTTTCCAGGTTCAGCGACAATTTTGGTTTTGCAACGTCCATCTTTAAAGCCTCCAAAACATGAGTGTGAATAGGACTAAAACTTCGCGTATGCGGATTCATCCGAATATCTGATGTCCGCTTGTTAATAATATCACGAGATTCCCGGAAAATATCGTGCTTCGGTGGTCGTCATATATTATTTAATGCGATCCGGAGCGGGCGTTTTCGTCGTTTGGAATGGTTCCATATCGGCATAAGCGCCGACGCGTATTCGCCGCCGGCGAATATCGATACAGGACGCGGATTCGGCGGCGCTGGCCGATGACATGTGTTTGGGGGCTTTCGGTCTGAAACGGCCGGTGCAGGAAATGGTCGACGCCCGGTCGCCCGCGCGTCGACGGGCCCGGGCGCGCGGGCCGCCGGGGCCGCCGACGCAGGCGGGAGAGCGGGTCCGGGCGGCCGTTCAGGTCCAGTAAACGTATTCGGACGAGGACATTTGCGCGACAAAACAGTTGATGACCACCCTTTTGCTGCGCGTGCTGGTGACGGCATGGATATATTTGCCGTTAATGATCGCCATGTCGCTCGTTTCGACGGCAAGCTCGATATAAGTCTTATTCTCCAGCAAATCCAGCGGATAGGGATAACCATTGCCCTGCAGTTCCAGCCGGTCGCGCGTGGAGGTATCCGGAATGTAGTCGTAGATTCGCAAGCGGCCCGAGACAGCGTCCGCGCTCGCATAGAAATTAATCGCCATGACATTCTTGGCGTCGCGCACTTCCCAGCCTTCGTTGCGACTGCAGTCGATTTGCGAAAAGTCCTCGTGCGGGCGCAGCAGGAATTCGCTCGTGACCGATAAATCGGGAAGCCATTCCACCGCGCGGGCATGCAGGGCTTCCCGATCGCCGAGCCGGGAAGGGCGAATGGAACGCCGTGTTTTCTCGTTGATCGCCCGATGCACGAGCCTCATCGGATCGACCGTATTCTCGAAAATGCTGCTGACCGAGGCACGGGCTTCCGAGCATTGCATGAAATATTCTGCCGGCGTCTTGCTGTAGTGGGTCGCGCCAAGTATATAACCCGGAACGTTATCGGGGCGGCGCCGGCGGTGTTCGGACCCGAAGAAGTTTTTTTGAATGGCGATACAGTCGGCAGGCGGCACGACGTTCTTGACCAATGCGACGTCCAGCTCATCGGAGCTGATCATCGATATCGCATCGCCGATGCACTCGGCGCCTACAAATTTTCTGTATTTCACTCTCGTCCCTTTGTAAGAAATCCTGCGCACTTGCTGCAAAAGCGCGAAGTAGCCGCGCCGAAACGCAGCGGCTACGTAAGCCGCCACCCGTCCGCGCTTATTGATTGATACGACAGTTCGAATTGTCCGGATTGCGCGCGAATCCAATCATGCAGGGTAATCCACGTACCGTGGATGCCATTCGTTCGAATATATTAAACGGCGCAATGACGTTGAGAATGATGCCACAATTTTATTCTCAAACGCAAAATATTTGTAAATGAAATATATGCGAATTGCATATGTATTCGCGATCGGTCAATTCGGGGGTTTTTATCGCGGGAGTTCGTCCGAACGGGGGGGGGGAGGCGATTGCCGGCCGCCCGTAACGGGAGCCGGCGCCGTGTTCGAAGCGCGGAGCGGTGGAGCGCAGTCGGGGGAATGCGGCGACTGCGTTATTGATACGGGAGGATGGGGCTTTGCCGGCGGCCCGGCGTTAATCCGGCCGGACGTTCCTGGGCGCCGGCGGCGCCTTGATGGTTTTCCCCGCCAGGGCGGGGAGGGGCCGCGCACGCCACGGTCTGACGCGCGGCACTACGGCTGCAGCAACGGATACGGATCCACCGGCGTTCCCTTCCACCACTGCTTCTCCGGGGTCAGCTCGAACACGGCGAAGTGCAGGTGCGGCGCGTTCGGATCGGCGTTGCCCGTCGACCCGACATAGCCGATCAGGTCGCCGCGCTTGACCTGCGCCCCTTCCTGCAAGCCGTCCGCATAGCGGTCCAGGTGCGCATAGTAATAGGCGTATTTTTCGGTCGGATCGAACTGGTAGATGGTCAGCCCGCCCGGTTTGCTCGTGAAGAGTTTCACGATCTTGCCGTCCGCGGCCGCCACTACCTTCGCGCCCTTGGGCGCCATGATGTCCAGTGCTTCGTGATGGCGTTCGCTGCCGCGCGGCTGGTCGTACGTGTCGGTGAGCTTCGCGGGCGGGATGCCGTCGACCGGCACCAGCAGCTTGCCTGCCGGTGTGGCTGGCGGCGCGGCCGGCGTGGCCGCCGGGGTGTCCGTGCCGGCGGGACGCAGCGGCAGATCCAGTTCGGTCAGGTCGGGCATCACCTGCGGCGCCGGCGGCAGCTTGCCGTCGAGGGTGCCGGCGGGCGGCGGCGGCGCGGGCAGGGAACCCGTGTTCACGGCCACCGCGGGCGCCGCGTGCTCTGGCGGCATCTGGCGCAGCCAGACGAACAGGCCGCCGGCGCCCACCAGCACGCCGAGCAGGAAAGTCATCAACCATCTCATCGCCGTCTCCTCATTGCTTGGTTTTACTCTGTCAGCAGCACTGCCGTCCCCGCCTGCACGAGGCCCGCCACCTCGGATGCGCTCCAGTTCGTCAATCGGATGCAGCCGTGCGATTCGCTCTTGCCGACCGACGCCGGCACGGGCGTGCCGTGGATGCCGTAGTGCGGCTTGGACAGGTCGATCCACACCACGCCGACCGGATTGTTGGGGCCCGCAGCGACCGTCGTGTTCTTGTCGCCCGGCTTGGCGTCCCAGAACAGCTTGGGGTTGTAGTGGTAGGTCGGATTGCGGTGCACGCCATCGATCTTCCAGGTGCCGATCGGCAGCGGATCGTGTTCGCTGCCGCTCGACACGGGGTATTGCGCGAGGACGGTCCCGGCCGCGTCCTGCAGCTCGAGGGTGCGGGTGTCCTTCGACACGACGACGCGCGCGGCCGGCGCCAGCGGCGGCGTGCCGACGACGTTGGGCACGAGAATCTGTTCGCCCGCGCGGCCCAGGTCCTTGCCGGGATTGAGTTTTTGCAGCAGCGCCGGGCTGGCGTGGAATTTTTCGCCCAGGCCTTCCGCCGGCGAGCTGTAGCCGAGCGTGGGCAGTTTCGCCTTTTCCATCATGTCGTCCGGCACGGCACGGAACGGACCCGCGACGTCGGCATCGAGCAGTGTGTAGGTGAGCAGCGTGGGCGTCGCGTCGGCGTTGAGGGCGTTCCACGTCGCGTCGTCGAGCTTGCCCGTGGCGTTCAGGCCGTGCGCCTTCTGGTAGCCGGCGAGGGCGTGTTGCATGTTGGAGCCGAAGGCGCCGTCGATTTCGCCGGGCGAAAAATGGGCGCGGTCGAGCAGTACCTGCGCGCGCAGCAGCTTGTCGGATTCCGGCGCGGGCGTGGCCGCCGTTGCCGTTGCCGTCGATGCGGCCGTGCCGGCGGGACCGGGTTGCGCGGCGCCCGCCGGGCTGCCGGCGAGGCTGCCCAGCATGGCGATCAGAAACGGGATGCGAAGTGTTTTCAATTGATTCCTGCCTGAAGATGCGTTGGCTTCAGGTTAGTGCCGTGCCGGGCGCCGCTCTGTGCGGGAACGAACCCACCATGGTTGGGCTGCCCGATGCGTGCAGGCGGTACAATCGCCGGCATGACCGCGTTGACCATCACCCTGCAGCCCTCCGGCTGGTCGTTCCCGACCCAGCCGGACACGACGGTGCTGCACGCCGCCGAACGGGCCGGCATCGACCTGCCCAGTTCCTGCCGCAACGGCACCTGCCGCACGTGCATCTGCCGCCTCGCGGGCGGGACCGTACGGTATCTCGTGGAATGGCCGGGCCTGTCCTTCGACGAAAAGCGCGAGGGCTATATCCTGCCGTGCGTGGCGGTGGCGCTCGGCGACCTGGTCGTCGACCAGCGGCTCGCGAAACGGATCGTGTTTCCGGACTGAGCCGACCGGGCCGCGTCAGCGCGGGGCGGGCAGCATCGATTCGATCGCGCGCAGCACGAGCGGCCACGACGCCGACGTCGCGGCGACTTCGTCGTAATGGCTGGCACCCGGCAGAATGACGACCTCGGCCGCGTCGCCGGCGGCACGGGCGCGCGCCGCGAAGTCGTGCGCCACGCGCGGCGGCGAGATGGTGTCCAGTTCCCCGGTGACGAGGATCGTCCGGCTGCCGTTCGGCATCAGGTCGCCCGCATTCGTGTCGGCGAAGACGTCCGGGCGCGCGGCGCTTGGGGTGCCGGCCAGCTCGGCGACGTCGCGGCTGCAGCTCGTTTTCAACAGGGCCGATTCGCGCCGCAGGTCGGCGAGGCCGCCCAGGCTGACGACCCGGCGCACGGGCACGGCGTCGGCCCGGAACAGCGGGCTGGACGCGGGAATGCGGGGCCGCGCCGCGAGCCATTGCGCGAGCTGGCCGCCGGCCGAGTGTCCGACGGCCACGAGGCGGTCGAGGTCGAGCGGATGGTCGCGTGCCGTGCGCGCCAGCAGGTCGAGGGCGGCGTTCATGTCCTGGTAGGTGCCGGGATAGCCGCCGCCGGCTTCGTCCACGCGGCGGTATTCCACGTTCCAGACCGCGATGCCGCGTGCCGCCAGCGCCCCGGCCATATTGCGGAACTGCGTGATGCCGCCGTATTCCTTCGTCCAGCAACCGCCATGCACGAGCACGGCCACGGGAAACGGGCCCTTGCCGGGCGGGACGAACAGTTCGGCGTACTGCGACGGCGCGGCGCCGTAGCGCAGCGTGGCGTCCGGGGCGGGGCCGGACAGGGCCATGTAGTCGGTCAGCGTCATCGGGGCGGCGTGGAGGTTGGCGGACATGGCGAGGGCGAGCGCGAGGGCGGGAAGGCGGCGCGGCATGGTCGGCGACGGGATGTCAAAACCCGACTATACCAGCCCGCGCCGCCCGGCCGCACGATTGAAAACCCGGCCCGGTCTTCCATGCTAGGCTGCACACAACATCAACGCCTATCAATCGGAGGATCATCATGAGCCAATCGAAATCCAGCGGCAGCCAGAACAAGCAGTCGGGCAACCTGTCCGAGGCGGACGTGCAGAAGCGCCAGGCCGGCGTCAAGGACAAGAGCAGCCACGACAACAAGTCGACCGTGAAGGCGGGGACGGGCAAGGGCGCGGGCGGCGGCGCGAAGCAGAAGGAAGGCCGCTGAGCCTGCGCCGGAGAAGACCGATGAGTTTGCCGGAACAGGACGAGGGCCTGCGCCAGCGCGCCCACTCGACGCCCGATCCCACGACGCCGGACCCGGAGCTGCCGCCGCCGCAGCCGAGCCCCGATCCGGACGACGTGCCGGCCCCGGCGCGCGCGCCGGTGAAGGAACCCGACGCGCCGGTGGCGCCCGTCAAGGCGCAATGACCGATGCCGCGCCGTGGTCGTGGCGCGGGCAGGTCCGGATGCGGTGAATGAGGTGTGAACTGCGGATGGACGAAGTGCGGATGGGGTGGACCGTCGGGTCGCCCCATCCGTTGTCACGTGGTGCGGGTCAGCGCTTGCCCGGCTCGCCGTCGCGCGTGGCCTGCTGGCCGGCGTCCTGCTGGTCGCCCTGCTTGTGGCCGCGCGGCGGGATTTCGCGGATCATGGCGTCCGTTTCGTGCTGGGCCGGCGAGCGTTCGCCGCTGCCGATGTCCGCTTCGTGCAGGTTGGCGGGGGCGTTGGCGCCGGGGTCCGGCTTCGGTACGTTGGTTCTCATGGCGTGCTCCGTTGCGTTGTCGTGTTGGCGCGATACTAACAGTCCATGTCGGCGCCCGGCGCGCAATAGGATCGTCGCGGGACGCCTGTTTGTTGCTAAGTGGACACAAATGACGCTTGCGTACGCTGGCGCACATATTTCGTCAGGGAATTTTTTATAATGAACCCCGTGGCCAATGACATTCGGAGGAGAGAAGTATGAGCACCACCTTGTACAACAAGATTCCGCTGGGCCGCAGCCCGTTGCTGGGCTCGCATCGGATGCACGCGGCGGTGGCGCTGGGCGTGCTGGCGGGGGCCGGCCTCGTGTGGGCCGCCGTGCGGGCCCTGCGCTGATCGCGGCGCGGGTTGCCGGGACGGCCCGCCGCCGTTACCATGGCGGGCTTGTTTCCTTGGAAAGTGGTAATGAAGAATCTGAAACTGACGGGCGACGAATACGACGCCCTCGAATTCATCCGGCGCGGCGCCAGGAGCGACCGCGTCAATGCCTGTGTCGGGCGCAACGCCAAGCGCCTGTCGGGCCTGAAACTGGTCCAGTATGCGAAGAGCGGCAACCTGGCGCTGACGGCGCAGGGGACCGAACTGCTGTTCCTGCGCCGCTGCGTGCAGGCCCTGCGCGCGCTCGAGGCGGACCCGGCGGCGCCTGTCGACGAGGACGTCGTGCAGTTCCTGAGCCGCAAATCGCATATCGCCGCGCGGGCGGAAGGCGGTTTCGAATTGACGGCACGGGGCCGTGAATCGTTGGCGGACATCGCCGCGCAAGAGTAATGAAAGCCGCAGGGTGGGCACCCCGTGCCCGCCGAATGCGCGCATCCCGGTAACGCATGGCGGGCAAGGGTTGCCACCCTGTGCCCATCATTCAGGCGTCTCGGGTTCAGTTCGTCCGGCGTCGGTTCGGATACACCAGGGCGCGCACGGCGATCTCGGCCGGCACACCCATGGCCGCCAGGAATTCGGCGGCCCGCTGCAGGCCCAGCGTGGGGACCGATGCCACGGCCTGGTTGACGAGGTCGCGCGTGCGCATGTCGGTGCGCGGCCTGCGTTCCGCCAGCGTTGCGGCGGCGGAGTCGATATTCATTTCAGTCATCATCGTCATACTCGGTAAGTAGTATTGCTAAAGAGTCACCGGGTATTGTAGAAGAACGATGTACGTTAGGCTATAAGTAATTGCACCAATTATTGCAGTTGGGGCAAATAGTTAAAGCAGATTCTAGATTCCGCATGCGGCGGCCGTCTGCGGCTCGTCTTCCGGGGCCGCCAGGCCGCGCCGCTGGCGCAGCAATTGCTCGAATTCATGGGCCGGCAGCGGCTTCGAGAAATAATAGCCCTGCATTTCGTCGCAGCCCTGGTGGCGCAGGTAATCGAGCTGTTCCGCCGTCTCCACGCCCTCGGCGATCACGGACAGGCGCAGGTTGTGCGCCAGCGCGATGATCGAGGCGACGATGGCCGCGTCGTTGGCGTCGTGCGTGATGTCGTTGACGAACGAGCGGTCGATCTTGAGCACGTCGATGGGGAAGCGCGACAGGTAGGAGAAGCTGGAATAGCCCGTGCCGAAGTCGTCGATCGACAGGTTGACGCCCAGCGACTTCATGCGGTGCAACAATTCCACGGCCGGGGTGACGTCGCTCATGAACAGGCTCTCGGTCAGTTCCAGTTCCAGGCAGGACGGCTCCAGGCCCGTGTCGTTGAGGACGGCTTCGATGCCCGGCACGAGGTCGGCGGCGCTGAACTGGCGCGCCGACAGGTTCACGGCCACGCGCAGCTTGCCGAGCCCCGCATCCTGCCAGGCCTTGTTCTGGGCGCACGCGGTGCGCATGACCCAGGCGCCGATCGGCACGATCAGGCCGGTGTCCTCGGCCACGCCGACGAAGCGCGACGGCGGCACCATGCCCAGCTCCGGGTGCTTCCAGCGGATCAGCGCTTCCATGCCGACGATGCGGCCCGTCTGCAGGTCGACCTGCGGCTGGTAGTGCAGCACGAACTCGTTGCGTTCGAGGGCGTTGCGCAGCGCGCTTTCGATGCGCACGCGCTCCAGCGATTCCTCGTTCATGGCCGGCGTATAGAACTGGAAATTGTTGCGGCCCAGCTTCTTGGCGCGGTACATGGCGATGTCCGCGTGCTCGATCAGGTTCTCGGCCGGCGTGCCGTCGCTCGGGAAGGCGGCCACGCCGATGCTGCAGGTGACGAAGAATTCCTTGGGGCCCAGCATGACGGGCTGCGCCACGGAATCCATCACGCGCTGCACGATGTCGGGCGTGAGCGGCTGGTCCGAGTGCTCGGACAGGATCACGACGAATTCATCGCCGGACAGGCGCGCCACCGTGTCGGTGTCGCGCAGCGACGAGCGCAGGCGCGCCGCGACCGTCATCAGGAGGACGTCGCCGGCCTTGTGGCCCATGCTGTCGTTGACGAACTTGAAGCGGTCCAGGTCGATCAGCATCACCCACACCGGATGGCCGCTGCGGGTCGCGTAGGCGACGGCCTGGCTCAGGCGGTCCTGCAGCAGCGAACGGTTGGGCAGGCCCGTCAGCACGTCGTGCTGGGCCACGTGGTGCACGCGCTGCTCGGTGACCTTGCGCGCGGTGATGTCGCTGCCCGTGCCGCGGTAGCCGGTGAAGCCGCCCGTCTCGTCGAAGACCGGCTGGCCGTTGATGCAGAACCAGCGTTCCTCGCCGTTGTCGTCGACGACGCGGTATTCGAGGTTGCGGAACGGCTCGTGCGCTTCCAGCGTGGCGACGTGGTCGCGGCCCAGTTTCGTGTCCGCCAGCGCGGGCACGTAGTCCCAGCGCCGGCGGCCGAGCACGCGCTCGGTGCCGATGCCGGATTTTTCCGTGAAGTCGCCGGTGACGTGCGTGAAGCGGAACTGCTCGTCCTGTTCCCAGTACCAGTCGGACGACATGGCGACCAGCTGGCGGAAGCGCTGCTCGCTCTCCTGCAGGGCTTTTTCCGTGCGCTTGCGCGCGAGGACGTCGTCGATCAGGCGCTGGTTGGTGAGCTTCAGGTCGGCCGTGCGTTCGCGCACCAGTTCCTGGACCTTGCGCGTGCGCTGGCCGGCGGCCTGCACGAAGGCGGTCAGGAGCAGCGTCGACAGCGCGCCGCCGGCCAGCAGCAGGGTCGAGCCGAGATGGTCGGCCAGCCACGCGGAGGGCGCGGCGATGGCTTCCACCGTCCACGACTGGCCGCCGACCGTGAAGGTGTTCACGGCGCGGCCCGTGTAGCCGGCCGACAGCAGCGCGACAGGCGGCGTCGACGGCGCCGCGTCGCGGGTGGCGTAGACGAGGTGGGCCGGATCGGCGCGGCCGCCGCCGTAGAACCTGAGCTGGATGCCGTGGTCGTCCAGCAGGCCGGCCCGTGCCAGCGCGGCGTTGACGAGCGTCGGGATCGAGATCACGGCGGCCGTGTCGCCCAGCAGGCGGCCGCCCTGGGCATACACGGGCATCAGCACTTCGAAGCTGGGCGCGCCGGGCGCCTGCGCGATCTGCAGCAGGCCGGTGAGGGCGGCGCGGCCGCTCGCCTGCGCGCGCGCGAGGGTGTCCATCACTTGCCGGTTCTGGCTGACGTCGAGGCCGAGGGCCGCTTCGTTGCCCTGCATCGGTTCGAGGTAATCGACGACGTGGTAGCGCGAACGCTCCGGCGCCCGCGTCCGCGCCGCGCCGTGCATCTCGCGCAGCACGAGGTCCGGCTGGAACTGGCGCAGGTCCGCTTCGAACGCGGCCCGCTCGCCGGCCTGCACGACGCGGTGGAAGTTGAAGGCGCGGATGTACGGGTTACGCTGGAGCAGCGGCGTCGTGAAATCGTGGAATTGCGCGCGCGTGACCGGCTGGACCGTCGTGAACAGCTGGTTGGTGACGTTCAGGACTTCGACGGCTTCGTCCATGCCCTGGCGCAGCGCGGCGACGCGCACGCCCGTGCCCTGTTCGAAAGCCAGCGCCTTGTTGTCGTATTCGAGGCGGCTGACGGCGACCGTCAGCACTGCGGTTGCGATCAGGCCGCCCCCCAGGGTGAGGCCTGCTGCGAGCGTGAGCGAAAACGGCAGTCGGCGACGCGACATCCAGTGATCCCTATGCATGTAAGATGGGTGCTTGCCTGAAGGCATGAATTGAGGGGCTAGTTTGTCACAGAAACTCTAGTTTCCGCAAACAAATTGTCACAGACGGATGCGTACCGGCCGAAGATGTGGCGGGGCCAAAACAGATCGCGATGCGATCCGGGCAAGGATGAATCTTATGGCTAGCCGGTTCAATAATCCGGGGCCCAGGCCGCGCCGGCGCGCATACCGGGCAACGCGCCGCGCGACCGCGGCGTCCGGGGCGTGCACGGCGTACACGATGCGGTTATTGCCCGCGACCTTGTCGAACCAGCAGGTGTGGCCGTCGAATACGGTGTCCAGCGCATCCATCACGTCGGGGTAGCGCGGGTCGTACGTGAACACATTGGCCACCAGCACGCCGCCGGGCCGCAACGCACGCCGGCAGTCGGTGTAGAAGGGCGCGTCGGCCAGGCACGGCGGCAGTCCGCGCGCGTCGAAGCCGTCCGCGAGCAGCACGTCGGCCGTGGCGGGATGCGCGGCCAGCCAGTCGGCCGCGTCGGCGTGGACGACCGTGAAGCGGTCGCTGTCGGGCGGCACGTGGAAGGCGTCGCGCAGGGCGATCACGTCGGCGCGCAATTCGATGACGGTGATGCGCGCGCCGGGGAAGTGGCGGTGGCAGAACTTGGCCAGCGATCCGCCGCCCAGACCGACCATCACGATATGGCGCGGCCGCGGCCGGAACAGCACGAAGCCCATCATCGCGCGCTGGTAGGCCAGCGCGAGGGCGTCGGGGCGCGCCAGCAGCATCTCGCTCTGGATGTCGCCGGGGGCGAATTCCAGCGTGCGCCGGCCGCGGCGCGTACGTACGAGCGGCGGGGCGGGCGGGAACGGATGGGACGGGTTGTCGCGGTGCTGCATCGTGCCGAGTATACGTGAAATCGATATCGGCCCCGCCTCTCCACGGCGTAACTTGTTGCGCACGATGGGTTTCTGATAAGCTGGCCGTTGCAGCCCAAGCGGAGACCTCATGTTCCTGGACCACCCGACCATTACCGCCACCAACAGCCAGACCGAGCCGGACCGCATCGAGCGCCTGGACCGCGTCTACGGCTACGCGATGGCGTTGGCGGACATGGACGGCAACCCGGCTTTCGTCGAAAAACTGACCCAGATCCACGACCACAAGGGCACCCTGATCGTGTTCTGGCACGAGCCGCCCACCGAGGCCGAACGCGACTACTGGGCGCGCGCCTGGGCCAGCCGCGTCGGCGACGGCACGACCGCGGTCGTGCACGAATTCTGAGGTGCCGATGGATTCCACCACGATGGTACTGGCGCTGGCACTCGGCAATCTCACGCTGTGCGCGACCCTGTTTTTCTTCGAGCAATCCAGCCACAAGCGGCCCACGCTGCCGACCTGGGGCTGGTCGCGCCTGTACCAGGCCGGCGGCTGGCTGCTGCTGGCGATCGGCGCCACCGGCGTCATGCCGGAAGGGCTCGCGCTGCCCATCGGCTACGCGCTCGTGTTCGCCGGCGTCGCCTGGGAATCGGGCGCGGCGTGGGAGCGCGCCGGCCGGTTGCGCTGGCGCCGGGTCAGCGCGCCCGTGCTGGCGCTGGCCGTCCTCGCCTTCCTGCTGTGCTGGCTGATCGACCCGATCGGCCTGCGCGCCGTGGCCGCGTCGCTGATCCTGGCGGCCGGCTACCTGTCCGTGGCCGCGGCGCTGGCGCGCGGCTGGGTGCAAGCGTCGATGCTGCAACGCTTCCTCGCGCTGGCCACGGGCCTGCTGGCCATCGTCGTCGGCGCGCGCGGCGCCCTCGTACTGCTGGCGCCGGCGGGCTGGGGCTGGATGACGAACGATATGTTGCGCCAGTTCCACTCGGGCGCGCTGTACCTGCTGGCGCTGCTGGGCGGCTTCGGCTGGCTGCTGCTGGGCCGCGAGCGCGAACAGGCCGAGCTGGCGCGGCTGGAAGTGGTCGATCCGCTCACGGACGTGCCCAACCGGCGCGGCTTCTTCCGCCTGCTGTCGCCGTGGATGGCGCTGGCGCGCCGTCCGGGCCAGCCGACGGCCCTCGTCGTGTTCGACCTCGACCAGTTCAAGCGCATCAACGACAGCTACGGCCACCCGGCCGGCGACGTCGTCCTGGCCCACCTGGCCGCGATCTGCAAGCGCCACCTGCGCGACAGCGACCAGCTGGGCCGCCTGGTGGGCGTCGAATTCGCGATCCTGCTGCCGCGCACCAGCCTCGACGACGCCACGATGGTCGCCGAGCGCATGCGCGCCGCGATCGCAGGCGAGCGCGTCAAGACCGAACGCGCGATGATTTCCCTGACGGCCAGCTTCGGCGTCACGACGATCCGCCCGGACGACAGTACCGTCACCCTGCTGGCCCGCGCCGACGAGGCGTTGCGTGTGGCCAAGAAGGCGGGGCGCGACCGGGTCGAAGTGGCGGCGTCCGCGTTGGCGCCGGTCGAGGAATGAACACCGCCGGGCCAGTGCGCGCACACACGGACGTGTCCGCCATGGCGCCGTCGTCCCGCATGCCTTATGATGATACGATCAACGATGCTCCTGTCATCGATCCGTCATCCAGCCCCGCTATCGTGGCGCCGTTTTCGACTTCGGAGTCTGCATGAGCACCACATCTCCCATTCACGCCGCACTCGTCCTTGGCTCCGACAGCTTCCGCCTGCTCGTCGGCGCCGTCGAGGACGGCACCCTGCGTCCCCTCGACAGTTTTCACGCGCCCCTGCGCCTGGCCGCCGCGCTGGACGCGCAGGGCTGCCTGAGTCCCGAGGCGATGCACGCCGCGTTCGATTGCCTGCGCGCGATCCGCGCGCGGCTGAACGACCATGCGCTGGCCGCCGTGCGCGTCGTCGCCACGTCGACCTTGCGCATGGCCCGCAACAGCCACCTGTTCCTGCCGGCCGCGCAGCAACTGCTCGGGCATCCCGTCCAGGTGCTGTCCGGCGAGGAAGAGGCGGTCCTGACCTATCTCGGCGTGGCCGACGGCGCGGCCGCCGACGGCGATGCCGCGCGCACGCTGGTGCTGGGCATCGGCGGCGGCTCGACCCAGCTGGCGCTCGGCAGCGGACGGCGCGTGCAGAAGGTCGCGTCGCTGGGCCTGGGCACGTCGCGCCTGGCGCTGACGTTCTTCGGCGGCGGGCGCATCGACGCGGTGTCGTTCGCGGCCGCGATCGCATCCACCCGCGCGAAGCTGGGCGACGAGGCGCCCGCGTTCGGACCGGGGCGGCGCGACCGCGCGTGCGGCGCATCCGGCACGATCCACACGCTGGCCCGGCTGCTCGTCGACAACGGACTGGCCGGCCCCATCACGCGCGGCCGGCTGGAAACGCTCGCCGCGCGCGCGCTCGACCAGGGCGGCGGCGGGGCGCCGCTGGCGGGTCTCGGCCACTTGCGCCTGCGTGACGTGACGGCGGCGCTGGCGATCCTGCTGGGCCTCATGGAAGAGCTGGAGATCGAGGAACTGGACGTGCCCAAGACGGGGCTGCGGGCCGGCGTGCTGGCCGAATTGCGCCACGGCCGCGCGGCGCTGGCGGCGTGACGGACGGCATGCCGGTGTCCGGCAAGGTCTGGCATACTGTTGTCTGTTTTTAATCATTGTTGCCGCCGCCCTTGCTTCCCATGCCGCGTTTTGTTCGCTACGGATTGATCGCCTGCTGTGTCGCCGCCGGCGCGCCGTCGTTCGCGGCGGGGCCGACCGTACCGCTGTGCTTCGAACGCCAGGAGGTGCTGCCGTGGCGCACCCTGGACGGCGGCGGCCTGAACTTCGAACTGCTGGGCGAGGTGGCGCGGCGCCTCGGCATCGCGTTCGATTACCAGAGCATGCCGTGGAAGCGCTGCCTCGCGCAGGTCAAGGCGAACCAGGTCAGCGGCGCGTTCGCCGTCAGCTTCAGCCGCGAGCGCGAGGCGCTGGGCGTGTATCCCGGCACGCACGGGCAGGCGGGCGGCGGCGCCGGCCAGGCCGATCCGGACAAGCGCATGCACGTCGACCGCTACGTGCTCGTGCGGCGCAAGGGCGGCCGCGTCGACTGGGACGGCCGGCACTTCGCCAACGTCGACGGCCGCATCGGATTCCAGCTCGGCTACTCCGTCGGCGACTTCCTGCGCGCCCAGAACGTGCCGGTGGACGAGGGCAGCCAGCAGGCCGACGAACTGTTGCAGAAGCTGCTCGCCGGCCGCCTCGTGGCGGCGGCCCTCGGCGGCGGCGACGCCGTGCGCCTGATGCACACGCCGTACGCGCAAGACATCGAAGTGCTGCCCGTGCCGCTGGTCGAAAAGCCGTACTACCTGATCCTGTCGCACACGTTCGTCGCGCAGCATCCGGGCCTGGCCGCGCGCATCTGGAACACGATCGAACAGGTGCGCACGAGCCCCGCCTACCGCCGCCGCGAGCGCGAGCTGGCCGGCCAGCAGGGAGCCGCCCATTAATCCCGCGCCGACCGCCGGCACCGGGCGTCCGCGCGCGCGCTTGCGCGACCTCGTGCGCGGCCTGGCCGACAGCTGGCGCCAGAACATCGTGTTCCGGCTCGGCGCCGGCATCGTGCTGGCGGTCGTGCTGTCCACCGGCGTCTATACGACCTACGTGATGCATACACTGCAGATCGAGGCCGACCAGCACCTGCACGAGCGCGTGGACCGCCAGGCATCGGTGCTGTCGCATGCGCTGGCGCGGCCGCTGTTCGACATCAACAGCGCGGCCGTGGCGTCCGTCGTCGATTCGCTGGGCGCCACGCCGGAAGTGACGATGCTGCGCGTGCTGGCGCCGAACGGCACGGTGCTGGCCGCGCTGGGCGCCGGCGACGACGAGATCGGGGCCATCCACGTCGGCCGCAAGATCGCCTACCACGACGGCAACCGCGACTACCAGGTCGGCAGCATCGAGCTGGCGTTCTCGCGGCGCCAGGTCGACGACGACCTGCGCCAGCAGATCATGCACACGGTGATGGCCAATTTCGTGCTCACGCTGGCCATCGTCGGCTGCGTGCTGCTGATCGGCCGGCGCATGACGCAGCCGTTCGCCGACATCCAGGAAGCGCTGGAAAAGCTGGCGCGCGGCGAGACCGACATCCACCTGTCCGGCATCGGCCGGCGCGACCAGATCGGCCGCCTGTCGTCCGCCGTGCGCAGCTTCCGCGACACGTTGACCCGGCTGCGGCGCGCCGAGCAGGTGACCAATGGCCTGCTGCGCGAAAAGAGCATCATCGAGCAGCAGCTGCGCGACCTGAACGAAGACCTCGAGCAAAAGATCGCCGTGCGCACGCGCGAGCTCGTCGACTCCATGCGCGTGGCCCAGGGCAGCCAGGCCAAGCTGCAGGCCATCGTCGACACGGCGCTGGACGCCGTCGTGCGCATGGACCGCCAGGGCCGCATCGTCGGCTGGAACGCGCAGGCCGAAAAGATCTTCGGCTGGAAGGGCGAGGAAGTGCTCGGGCGCGACCTCGACGAATGCATCGTCCCCGAACGCCACCGCGCCGCCCACCGCAACGGCCTCGCGCGCTATGAACGCAGCGGCGTGGGCGGGGTGCTGGACAGCCGCATCGAGACGTATGCGCTGCGCCGCGACGGCGGCGAATTCCCGATCGAGCTGGCCATCACGCGCGTGCAGCTGGCCACCAGCGACGACCATGAGTTCTGCTCGTTCATCCGCGACATCTCGGAGCGGCGCGAGCGCGAGCAGTCGCTCGTCGCCGCCAACGTGCGGGCGGAAGCGGCGAACGTCGCCAAGTCCGAGTTCCTGGCCAATATGAGCCACGAGATCCGCACGCCGATGAGCGCGATCATCGGCATGGCCTATCTGGCGCTGCGCACGGAACTCTCGCCCAAGCAGCAGGATTACGTCGGCAAGATCCACCGCGCCGCGCTGTCGCTGCTGGGGATCATCAACGACATCCTCGACTTTTCCAAGATCGAGGCGGGCAAGCTGGACGTCGAGCACATCCCGTTCTGCCTGGACGACGTGCTCGCGAACGTGGCCAGCGTGACGAGCCAGAAGGCGGCCGACAAGCACCTCGAATACCTGTTCCACGTGCCGCACGCGATCCCGCGCATGCTCGTGGGCGACCCGCTGCGCCTGGGGCAGGTCCTCATCAACCTCGTCAACAATGCCGTCAAGTTCACGCCGGCGGGCGAGCTGGAATTGTCGTGCATGCGGCTCGACGATCCGGCCGACCGGTTCCGCAGCGATTACGCGACCCTGCGCTTCGCCGTGCGCGACACGGGCATCGGCATGAACGAGCAGCAGCAGGGCAAGCTGTTCCGCGCGTTCAGCCAGGCCAATGGCAGCACGACGCGCGAATACGGCGGCACGGGCCTGGGCCTGTCGATCTCGCAGCAGCTGGTGGGCCTGATGGGCGGCCGCATCGTCGTCGACAGCAGCCCCGGAAAAGGCTCGACGTTCCACTTCGACCTCGAGTTCCCGCTGTCCGGCGAACCGGAACGCGTGGCCGTCGCGCCGCCGGAGCTGGACGGCGCGCGCCTGCTGCTCGTCGACGACAGCGAGGTCGCGCGCGAGATCATGAGCGAAGCCCTACAGGCGCTGCCGCTGCGCGTCGACCTGGCCGCCAGCGGCGCCGAGGCGGAAAGCGCCTTGCTCGCGGCCGACGCGGCCGGCGACCCGTACAGCGTCGTGCTGACCGACTGGCAGATGCCGGGCATGAACGGCATCGAGCTGGCGCGCCGCATCGCCGGCAATCCGGCGCTGCGCCAGCCGCCGTCGACCGTGCTCGTGACGGCGTTCGGCCGCGAGGAAGTGCAGAAAGAGGCGGAGGCGGCGGGCATCCGCGGCTTCCTGTGCAAGCCGATCGGACAGTCGGCGCTCGTCGACACGCTCGTCGCCCTGTTCGCGCCGCCGCGCGCGCCGCATGCCCACAGCCGCAGGAGCGGCAAATTCGGCCCGCCCGCCGATCGCGCGGCGCGCGTGCTGCTCGTCGAGGACAACCAGGTCAACCAGCAGATCGCGCTCGAACTGCTGCAGGGGCAGGGCTTCGTCGTGGACGTCGCCGCCAACGGCATCGAGGCGCTCACCATGCTGCGCGAAGGTGGCCCGCAGGCCTGCGACCTCGTGCTGATGGACCTGGAGATGCCGCAGCTGGACGGCCACGCGGCCACCGTCGAACTGCGCAAGGATGCGCGCTTCGATGCGTTGCCGATCGTGGCCATGACGGCGCATGCGCTGGCCGAGATCCGCGAACGCTGCCTGCGCGAAGGGATGCAGGACTACATCACCAAGCCCGTCGAGCCGGAGAAGCTGTACGCCACCCTGGCGCGCTGGATCGGCCAGGCCGTGCCGCCGCCGCTGCCGGCCGGGGACGCCGTCGCGCCGGACGGCCCAACGCTGCCGGGGCTGTCGAACGCGTCCGGCATCGACTCCGCGTACGGCCTGCGCCACGTGGCCGGCAACGTCGCGCTGTACGTGCAGCTGCTGGACCGCTTCCGCGCCGCCCAGCGCGACGCCGGCGCCGAGATCCGCGCCGACTACGAGGCGGGCCGGTTGCGCCAGGCGGCCGCGCGTGCGCACCTGTTGCGCGGCGTGGCCGGCAACATCGGCGCGCGCGAGCTGCAGACGCTGGCGCAGGCGGTGGAAGAGGGCCTGGCGTTGTCGTCGCCCGACCGCGCCCGCGCGGCGTCCGGCGTGCGTGCACTGGAAACCGCCGTGGAAGCGACGATGGAATCGCTCGACCGCTACTTCGCCCACGCGGCCGTGCCGCCCGAGCCCGCGGCGCCTGAGGCGTCCGCGGCGGACGGCGCCGCCGGCGGCGGCGCCGATGCGCTCGACGCCGCCGCCCAGCTCGACCAGCTGCTGGCCGAATACTCGGGCGACGCCATCGATTACTTCGAGACGGTGCGCGCCCTGCTCGCGGGCGTCCTCGACGGCGAGCGGATGGCACGCCTGGCGCAGCACCTGTCCCGTTACGAATTCGAAGAGGCGCGCCGGCTGCTGCCGCAGGCGGCCGCCGCAACCCGCCCCGATACCGCGGAAACCTGATGAATATTGCAGCCACCGGACACCCCGGCAACAACGATAAGCCGACCATCCTGATCGTCGACGACACGCCCGACAACATCATGCTGCTGTCGCGCCTCCTCAAGGACAGGTACAACACGAAGGTCGCCAACAACGGCACCCTGGCGCTGCAGATCGCCCAGTCCACGCCGGGCCTGGACCTGATCCTGCTCGACGTCATGATGCCCGGCCTGGACGGTTACGAAACGTGCCGCCAGCTGAAAGCCAATCCCGTCACGGCCGGCATCCCGGTCATCTTCCTGACGGCGAAGAACCAGGTCGAGGACGAGGCGATGGGCCTGTCGCTGGGCGCCGTCGACTACATCGCCAAGCCGGTCAGTCCGCCGATCCTGTTTGCCCGCGTGGCCACCCAGTTGACGCTGCTCGATGCGCGCCGCCAGCTGCAGGCGCACAACGAGAACCTGGAAAAGCTCGTGCAGGACCGCACCGCGCAGCTCGCGCTGATGCAGGAGGCGATCATCATGGCGATGGGGACGCTGGCCGAGACGCGCGACAACACGGCGGTGGCGAAGGGCGACAATCACATCCGCCGCACGCAGAACTATGTGCGCGCGCTGGCGCAGCACCTGCAGCGCCATCCGCGCTTCGCGGCCGAACTCACTGACGAGAACATCGAACTGCTGTACCGCTCGGCGCCGCTGCACGACATCGGCAAGGTCGGCATCCCGGACCGCATCCTGCTCAAGCCCGGCCTGCTCGACCGCGAGGAATTCGAGGTCATGAAGCTGCACGCCGTGTACGGCCGCGACACCATCATGCTCGTCGAGAAGCACGTCGGCGGCACCAACGGCTTTTTGATGTTCGCGCGCGAGATCGCCCATTCGCACCAGGAAAAGTGGGACGGCTCCGGCTACCCCGACCGCCTGGCCGGCGAGCAGATCCCGCTGTCGGCGCGCCTGATGGCCGTGGCCGACGTGTACGACGCGCTGATCTCGCGCCGCGCGTACAAGCCCGCGTTCACGCACCGGCAGGCGCTGGACGTGATGCGCAAGGGCCGCGGCACGCATTTCGATCCGGACGTGCTCGACGCGTTCTTCGAGATCGAGGACCGGTTCGCCGCCATCGCCGCCGAATTCCGCGATGCCGACGCGTAATCCTGGCCGCGCCCTTCCGCGCACGGGCCGAATGATATATATTGTTTGGCTTGTTTGAGGAAGGAGGTCCCGATGGCGAGGACGACGACGGCCAGGACGGCCGCGAAGACCGCGGTGAAGCCCGCCGTGAAGGCTGCAGTAAAAACCGCCGTGAAGCCGGCCGCGAAGAAGGCCGCAGTCGCGAAAACGGCCGCCGCGAAGACGGGGCCGGCAAAGACGCCCGTGAAAACGGCCGCGGCGAAAACGAAGACGAAGGCGGCGCCGGCGAAGACGACGCGCGCGAAGGCAGCCGATCCGGCCACGGTGGCCAGGCAGGCCGCACGCGCCATCGCCGTGCCCGCGCCCGCGAACGGCGCGCGCACGAAGCGTGCACCCGCGGCGGCAGCGGCGACGTCGGCCGCGCGCCCGCGCCTCGTGCGCGACAGCTTCACGATGCCCGAGCAGGAATACGCCGTGCTCGGCGCCGTCAAGCAGGCCTGCCTCAAGGCCGGCCTCGACGTCAAGAAGAGCGAACTGCTGCGCATCGGCGTGGCGCTGCTCGGCCAGCTCGACATGGCGGCCGTGCGCGCCGTGCTCGCCAGCCTGCCGCAGCTCAAGACCGGACGCCCGCCGGGCGAGTGACCCGCCCGTGGCGGGGCGCCGCGCGGCGCTCAGTGATGGGTCGGCGGCGGCGTCTCGGTGCGGGCTTCGGCCGTCAATTCCTTCAGCTCGCGGATCGGGATATTCGACTTCTCGTGCATCCGCAGCAGGATCGTCGCCCCGACGTTCAGCTTGCGGTGCCGGATCTTGCTGATGATGGGCGGCTGGACCTCCAGGACGCGGCACAGTTCCGCGTCGTTCTTCAGCTGCATTCGTTGGATCAAGGTGTCGAGTAATTTGTTCGGAACAAAACTCGACGGCTCCATGGCCCGGGCGCGATGCATCGCCTCGAGCAACTCTTGTTTTTTCTGCCGTACGCTCATGAACTCCTCCGCATGGGAAATTGTTCAAGACAGATCGACTGTTTTGGAGAGTTGCGGTTCCGCTCGGCTCTTGCCCCGTCCGAATGGAATCCAGCCCGACCGTTTCGTTTTGCTGACTTATGCCTGGTGGGTTTGTTGGAATGCTACTACGGAGTTGACAAATCCGACGCACTGTTCATGACTAAAACGCTATAACACGCATCTTTCTTGCGGGAACTTACGTTATTTCAAGCCGGAACGCGTCAAAACGAAGGTGCGGTCGGCCATGGCGGCCGCCGCGTGCGAATGGGTGACCATGATCGCGCCCGCGCCGCTGGCCTTGATCTCGGCGCGCAGCAGGCGCAGGATGCCGTCGGCCGTTTCGGGGTCGAGGTTGCCGGTCGGCTCGTCCGCCAGCAGCAGGGCGGGGCGGTGCACGAGGGCGCGCGCGATGGCCACCCGCTGCAGCTCGCCGCCCGACAACTGGCGCGGGAAGTCGGCGCCGCGCCCGGCCAGGCCGACCGCGTCCAGCATCTGCATGGCGCGCGCCGGGTCCGGACTGCCGTTCAACAGCAGCGGCAGCGCGACGTTCTGTGCGAGCGTCAGGTGCGGCAGCACGTGGAAGGCCTGGAAGATGAACCCCATGCGCGTGCGCCGCAGCCGCGTGGCGGCGTCGTCGTCCAGCGCGGTCATGGGCGTGCCGTCGACGCGGACCTCGCCGCCGTCCGGCGTGTCGAGCCCGGCGATCAGGTTCAGCAGCGTGGACTTGCCCACCCCCGATTCGCCCATGATCGCGACGAACTCGCCCGGTTCGAAGCGGTGCGAGAGGGCCGCCAGCACGGTGCGGCCGCCATAGGATTTGCTGAGGTTGACGAGTTCGAGCATGGATCGCCGTGTTGGCAAAACCGCTACTCTAGCACGCGCGGGCGGCGGCCCGTTCAGTCGTCACGCATGCGCGTGCGGAATCCCGGAATCGCGTATCATGGCCGGAACGGCAACATTCCAGCCGGCCGCGCGGTGCGGCCGCACCACCGAGGACGCCCCGATGCTGAACGCCACATCGCCCGCAGTGCCCGCAGCAAACGATGGATTGCATGTACCCGCCGAACTGGACGAGAGCTTGCGCGCCCGCCAGGCCTGGATCTCGCCCAAATTCCTGTACGATCCGCTCGGCTCGAAACTGTTCGAGGCGATCTGCGAACTGCCCGAGTACTATCCCACGCGGACGGAAGCCGGCATCTTCGACCTGCACGGCGCCGAGATCGCGCGCACGGTCGGCACGGGCGCCACCCTGATCGACCTCGGCGCCGGCAATTGCGCCAAGGCCGCGGGCCTGTTCCCGCTGCTGCAGCCGCGCCAGTACGTCCCCGTCGACATCTCCGCTGAATTCCTGCACGACGCCGTGGAGCGCCTGCACCAGCGCTTCCGCCACATCGAGATGCGGCCGCTCGGCATGGATTTCTCGGCCAGCCTGGAACTGCCCGACGTCGTGCGCGAGGAACGCCGCCTGTTCTTCTATCCCGGTTCGTCGATCGGCAATTTCACGCCGGAGGAGGCCCACGATTTCCTGCAGCGCGTGCACGCGCAGTGCGGGCGCGACGGCGGCCTGCTGATCGGCGTCGACCTCGCCAAGGACCACGCCGTGCTGGACGCCGCCTACGACGACGCGCTGGGCGTGACGGCCGCGTTCAACCTCAACGTGCTGCGCCACGTGAACCGCCTGCTCGACGCCGACTTCGACATCCGCCAGTGGCGCCACCGCGGCTTCTACAACCCGGCCCAGGGCCGCGTCGAGATGCACCTGGAAGCGCGCAGCGCGCAGCAGGTGACGTGGCGCGGCGGCAGCCGCCGGTTCGCGGCGGGCGAGTCGATCCACACCGAGAACAGCTACAAGTACCGCCAGAGCGACGCCGTCGGCATGCTCGGCCAGGCCGGCTTCGCGGCCACGCGCGTCTGGACCGACCCGCGCCAGTGGTTCGCCGTGATCTACGCGCGCGCCCTGTCGCACTGAAGGAGCGGACATGGGGGCCTCCGAACACGACCTGTCCACCACGTTCGCCCATGTGCGGCAACGCTCGCTGCACCTGGCCGAACCGCTGACGCCCGAGGACTGCTGCGCGCAATCGATGCCGGACGCCAGCCCCGTCAAATGGCACCTCGCGCACACGACGTGGTTCTTCGAGACCTTCATCCTCGAGCCGCGCGAACCCGGATTCCGCGCGCACGACCCGGCCTTCCGCGTGCTGTTCAATTCGTACTACAACGGCGTCGGCGCGAAGCACCCGCGGGCGCAGCGCGGCCTGCTGACGCGGCCGGCGCTGGCCGAGGTGCTGGCCTACCGCAGCGCCGTCGACGCCCGCATGCAGCGCCTGCTGGCGTCCGCGCGCGGCGACGGCGCGCTCGCGGCGCTGGTGGAACTGGGCCTGCAGCACGAGCAGCAGCACCAGGAACTGATCCTCACGGACGTCAAGCACCTGCTGTCGACGAACCCCTTGTACCCGCCCTATGTCGATTCGCCGCTGCCCGCATCCGGCCCCGTCGAGCCGCTGGCCTGGATCGACTTCGACGGCGGCCTGGCCGAGATCGGCCACGCCGGACCGGGCTTCGCCTTCGACAACGAATGCCCGCGCCACCGCCAGTACCTGGCGCCGTTCGCGCTGGCGTCGCGCCTCGTGACGAACGGCGAATACCTCGAATTCGTCGAGGCGGGCGGCTACCGCGATCCGTCGCTGTGGCTGTCGGACGGCTGGGACCAGGTCGCGAACGGGACGATCGCCGCGCCGCTGTACTGGGTGAACGACGACGGGCGCCGGCGCGAATTCACGCTGCACGGCCTGCAACCGCTGGACCCGGCGCGGCCCGTCACGCACGTGTCGCTGTACGAGGCCGACGCGTACGCGCGCTGGCGCGGCGCGCGCCTGCCCACCGAAGCGGAATGGGAATTCGCGGCGCGCGACGCGGCGCTGACCTGCGGCGACCTGCATCCGCGCGCGGCCGGCAGTCCGGGCCTCGCGCAGATGTTCGGCGAATGCTGGCAGTGGACGGCCAGCAGCTACGCGCCGTATCCCGGCTTCACCCCGGCCGCGGGCGCGATCGGCGAGTACAACGGCAAGTTCATGGTGAACCAGTACGTGTTGCGCGGCGCGTCGTGCGCGACGCCGCACGGCCATGCGCGCGCCAGCTACCGCAATTTCTTCCCGGCCGGCGCGCGCTGGCAGTTCAGCGGCATCAGGCTGGCGCGATGAAGCCCGCGCACGGTCTGCGCCTGCGCGTGCTGAACCGGCGCGCCAATGCGTGGATCGTCGCGCATCCGCTCGATTTCGTCCTGCAATGCATGCGCGCATTCCGCGCCAACCAGGGCCTGCTGCTGGCGGGCGCCGTCGCCTATTACGCGCTGCTGTCGATCGTGCCGTTCCTGATGCTGGTGGTCGTCGTGCTGTCGCACTTCATCGACCAGGTCGACCTGCTGCTCACCCTGCGCCGCTACCTCGAATTGATCGTGCCCGGGCAATCCGGCCCGATGGTGGAAGAGGTCGCGCACTTCCTCGACACGCGCGACCTGATCACGTGGGTGCTTGGCTTCACGATGCTGTTCTTCAGCTCCCTCGCGTTCACCGTGCTGGAAAACGCGATGAGCGTGATCTTCGTGCACCGCGTGGCCGTGCGCCGCCGCCACTTCCTCGTGTCGGCCGTGCTCCCGTACTGCTACATCCTCGCCCTGGGCTTCGGCGTGATGATCGTGACGCTCGTCGCCGGGACCCTGCAGGTGATCGGCTCGGAGAGCGTGGAACTGTTCGGCCACACGTGGTCGCTGCACGGCGTGTCGGGCGCGCTGCTGTACCTGCTCGGGCTCGCGGGCGAGATCCTCGTGCTCACGTCGATCTACCTCGTGATGCCGGTGGGGCGGCTGTCGCTGTCGCATGCGCTGGTCGGCGGCGTGACGGCGGCGCTGCTGTGGGAAATCGCGCGCCACGTGCTCGTGTGGTACTTCACCACGCTGTCCAAGGTGAACGTCGTGTACGGCTCGATGAGCACCGCGATCGTCGTCATGTTCAGCCTCGAGATCGCGGCCAGCCTGCTGCTGTTCGGCGCCCAGGTGATCGCCGAGTACGAGCGCGTGGGGCAGAAGGGGCAGGGCGCCGCGCCTCAGCCGTTGCGCACGGCGCCGTAATGGCCAATATCGTATTCTGCTGGGAGCTCGGCGCCGCCCTGGGCCACGCCGGCCGCCTGAAAGCCCTCGCGCAGCCGCTGCGCGCGCGCGGGCACGCGATCGCCTTCGTGCTGCGCGACCTCGTGCACACGCGCCGCCTGCTGGCCGACGTCGACGTTCCGGTCTACCAGGCGCCTCTGTGGCTGCACCGCGTGGACGGCCTGCCGCCCGGCGAGGCCAGCCTGGCCGACCTGCTGCTCGCGTGCGGCTGGCTCGATGCGGACGCGATGGCCGGCCTCGTCGACGGCTGGCGCCATCTGCTGCGCGCGCTCGGCGCCCACCTCGTCGTGGGCGACTACGCGCCGGCCGCGCTGCTGGCCGCGCGCAGCCTGGGCATCCCGTGCGCCGCCGTCGGTCCCGGGTTCCAGATTCCGCCGGCCGAGCGTCCGCTGCCGCCGCTGCGCGACTGGGAAGCGGTGCCGCAGGCACGCATGGCGGCCACCGAGGCGCGCGTGCTGGCCACGGCCAACGCAGTGCTCGCGCGCCACGGCGCCGCGCCCTACGCCTGCGCGGCCGACCTGCTGCGCGGCGACCTGCCCCTGCTGTGCACATGGCCCGAACTCGATCCGTGGGGACGCGGCGAGAACGACGCGCGCTGGTTCGGCCCGACGATCGCCGGCCCCGGCACGCATCCGCCGGCGTGGCCGGACGGCGCGGGGCCGCGCGTGTTCGCCTACCTGCGCAGGCCGCATCCGGAACATGGCGCGATGCTGGCCGCGCTGGCGCGCGCTGGCGCGCGCTGGCGCGCGCGGGCTGCCGCACGCTGTGCTACCTGCCCGAGGTCGCGGCCGGCGTCGCGCCGCCGTTCACGCATCCGCTCGTGGCGTGGGCCGGCACACCGGTGGCGCTGGGCGCCGCGTTGCCCGCATCCGCGTTCGCGATCTGCCACGCGGGCGAGTCGACCGTGTCGCAGGCATTGCTGGCGGGCGTGCCCGTCTTGACGCTGCCGCGGACGGCCGAAGCGTTCCTGACGGCGCGCCGTGCACGCCAACTGGGCGTCGGCATCAACATCAACGAGATGGCGCGGCCGCTCGACTGGGACGGCATCGTGCGCCGCATGCTGGACGACGAGGATCAGCGCGTCGCGGCGCGCGCGTTCGCGCTGCGCCACGCCGGCTTTGACGCGGACCGCCAGGCGCAGGCGGTCGCCGACGAGCTGGAGGGGCTGCTTTGGCGCACATAGGATGGGCGCGGCCGGCGCAGGTACGTCGCGGCCAGTCGTCGGCGTCGATGTCGTGTGCGGACCGGTGGCGGCGCGTATCACCGCGTGGGCGGGGCCGCCCACCCTACGCAACGCCGGCATGAAAAAAGCGCGGCCGGCCCGTGAAGGCCGCCGCGCCGTGCGCGCAGGTGACGCCGATCAGGCGACGCGTCGTTCGCCCGGGACGTAGGGTGGGCACCTCGTGCCCACCAGACCGCACCGCACTCAGGCCGCGCGCTGTTCGCCCTGTTCCGCGCTGAGCGCCAGCTGGCGGTTCACGGCGGACAGCACGGCCTTGAACGACGCGGTGACGATATTGCTGTCGATGGCGGCGCCGAACAGGGTCGGGCCGTTCGCGAGGCGCAGCTCGACGTAGCAGGCGGCGCGCGCGTCGGCGCCGGAGCCGATCGAGTGCTCGTGGTAGTCCATCAGGCGGATGTCCAGGCCGAGCGCGTTGACGAAGGCGTCGATCGGACCGTTGCCGCTGCCCTGGTGCGGTTCCGTCACGCGGTTGTGCTGCACGGTCGTGTCGATCTGCACGCGCTCCTCGCCCTCGCTGTTCTCGACCAGGCGGTGCGAGACGTAGCGGTAGGCGGCGTTGTCCTGGTTGAAGTACTCGCGGTCGAACAGCGCGTGGATGTCGGCGGCGGCCACTTCGCGGCCGGTGGCGTCGGCATGCTTCTGCACGACGCGCGAGAACTCGATCTGCAGGCGGCGCGGCAATTCGAGGCCGTATTCCTGTTCGAGCAGGTAGGCCATGCCGCCCTTGCCGGACTGGCTGTTCACGCGGATCACGGCATCGTAGCTGCGGCCCAGGTCGGCCGGGTCGATCGGCAGATACGGCACTTCCCAGATGGCGTCGGCCTGCTGCTTGGCGAAGCCCTTCTTGATCGCGTCCTGGTGCGAACCGGAGAATGCGGTGAACACGAGGTCGCCGACGTACGGGTGGCGCGGGTGCACGGGGATCTGGTTGCATTCCTCGACCAGCTGGCGGACGCTGTCGATGTCCGAGAAGTCCAGGCCCGGGTGCACGCCCTGCGTGTAGAGGTTCAATGCCAGGGTGACCAGGTCGACGTTGCCGGTGCGCTCGCCGTTGCCGAACAGGCAGCCTTCGACGCGGTCGGCGCCGGCCATCACGGCCAGTTCGGCGGCGGCGACGGCCGTGCCGCGGTCATTGTGCGGGTGCACGCTGATCACGAGGTGCTCGCGCTGGTTCAGGTTACGGCACATCCACTCGATCTGGTCGGCGTAGACGTTCGGCGTCGCCGCTTCCACGGTCGACGGCAGGTTGACGATCACCTTGTTGTCGGCGCTCGGCTGCCACACGTCGACGACGGCGTCGACGATGCGCTTGGAGAAATCGAGTTCCGTCGTCGAGAACGATTCCGGCGAATACTCGAGGCCCCATTTCGTGTCCGGATGCTGCGCGACCAGTTCCTTGACCAGCTTCGTGCCGTTCACGGCGATCTGCAGGATCTCGTCCTGGTTCATGCCGAACACGACGCGGCGGAACACGGGCGCGACGGAATTGTAGACGTGGATGATGGCCTGCTTCGCGCCGACGCACGATTCGACGGTGCGGCGGATCAGCTCATCGCGGGCCTGCGTGAGGACGATGATGGTGACGTCGTCCGGAATGCGCTTTTCCTCGACCAGCATGCGCACGAAGTCGAAGTCGGTCTGCGACGCGGACGGGAAACCCACCTCGATTTCCTTCACGCCGATCTGCACGAGCTTTTCGAAGAAGCGCAGTTTCTTTTCCGGGCTCATCGGCTCGATCAGCGCCTGGTTGCCGTCGCGCAGGTCGGTGCTCATCCAGACCGGCGGCTTGTCGATGATGCGGTTCGGCCATTGGCGGTTGTCCAACGGGACGGCGGGGAAGGGGCGGTATTTGGCGGCGGGATTGGTCAACATGGCGGTGGCTCCTGATTTCAAATGCTGGTGAATGTGTCGTTTCTATCGTTGTGGCGGGAGGCTGCCGGACGGGCCACGGGACGCTGGGCCCGGCAACCGATCGGTAGTTTCAGCAGCGAAGGAAACAGCACACGCGCGCCGGCAGACGACAGGAAGGCTCCGGCGAAAAGGGCAGACAGCGTGAATGGGATAGTGGCAAACATCGGTACAACTTTCCTTGGGCTACGAATCCGGCAAGCTTGGCCGGGCGGGACAACGGCGATTTACGCGCGTAGTAGCAGGGCTGCCAGCGTTAGCGCGCCGGCAAGCGATAGGGAAGTCGACAGAGGCAGAGGGGAGAACATTTCTCCACTCTAAGTGAATTTTGTTTGGCGTGTCAAGCGTTTCCTGTGTTGTCGTTTGGCTACCACGGTTGCGCCCGTTTTGCGACAAGCGGTTTTTGCGAACAATCAATTGCTCTAGGACAGTCGAGTGGCACAGTACGCCCTTCTTGTCGCCACGGAGGCCCTATGCCGGCACTGAAAGGTCTGGACACGACGCTGGAACTGACGCGCCACGCGGCGGCGCTCAAGGCGCAAGGTTACGATTTCGCGCTGCGCTATTACAGCTGGAACGCGGCCAAGAACCTGTCGCTCGGGGAGGCGCGGGCGCTGTCGCAGGCGGGACTCGCCATCGGCGTCGTGTGGGAAACGAGCGGCACCCGCGCCGGCTACTTTTCCCGCGCCCAGGGTCTCGCCGACGGCGCGGCGGCGTTCCGGATGGCGCGCGACGTCATTGGCCAGCCGTTCGGCTCCGCGATCTATTTCGCGGTCGACTACGATCCCACGCAGGCCGACCTCGATGGCGCAATCAGTAACTATTTCACGGGCGTGCATGCCGCGCTGTACGTGGCGGCGGAAGGCCAGCCGTCGTACCGGGTGGGCGTGTACGGCTCGGGCCTGTGCTGCGGCACGCTGGTCGAGGGCGGGGCGGCGAGCCTGTCCTGGCTGTCGCAGTCGACCGCGTTCGCCGGCTCGCGCCAGTACGCGGAACAGAAGCGCTACGACATCATCCAGCTGCTGCCCGCGCGCATACTCGGCGCGGACGGGATCGTGCTGGACGTCGATCCGGACGCCACGCATCCGGACCGCGACGGCGGCTTGTTCACGGTTTAGCCGACGACCACCCGCGGCGCGCCCGCTTCCATCGACCCGATGACGGCGGCGGCGCCGAAGCCTTCGCGGCGGAACAAGGCCAGCACCTCGTCGACGCTGCCCGGATCGCACGCGACGAGCAGGCCGCCCGACGTCTGCGGGTCGGTCAGCAGCACGCGCTGCGTGTCGGTGATCGCGCCGCCGAGCAGCACGTCGTGGCCGTACGCATCCCAGTTGCGGCCGGACGCGCCGGTGAAATAACCCGCCTGGGCCAGCGCCTCGACGCCCGGCAGCAGCGGAATGTTCGCCATGTCGAGCTTCGCCGTCAGCGTCGCGCCGCGCGCCAGTTCGAGCAGGTGGCCCAGGAGGCCGAAGCCCGTCACGTCCGTCAGCGCGTGCACGCCCGCCAGTTCCGACAAGGCCTTGCCCGGCTTGTTCAGCTTCGTCGTGTTCGCGACCATGGCGGCATAGCCGTCCGCGTCCAGCTGGTCCTTCTTGAGTGCCGCCGACAGCACGCCGACGCCCAGCGGCTTGCCGAGGACGAGCACGTCGCCCGCGCGCGCATCGGCATTGCGCTTGACCTTCGACGGGTGCACGAGGCCCAGCACGACGAGGCCGTAGATCGGCTCGACGGAATCGATGGTGTGGCCGCCCGCGATGGGGATGCCCGCTTCCGCGCAGATCGATTCGCCGCCCTGGATGATCTTGCCGATGGTCTCCAGCGGCAGTTTATTGATCGGCATGCCGACGAGGGCCAGGGCCATGATCGGCGTGCCGCCCATCGCGTACACGTCCGAGATCGCGTTGGTGGCGGCGATGCGGCCGAAGTCGAACGGATCGTCGACGATGGGCATGAAGAAGTCGGTCGTCGCGATCAGCGCCTGTTCGTCGTTCAGCTTGTAGACGGCCGCGTCGTCGGCGGTCTCGATGCCGACCATGAGCTCTTTCGGTACCGGGAAGCCGCTCGACTTCTTGAGGATCTCGGACAGCACGCCCGGCGCGATCTTGCAGCCGCAGCCACCGCCGTGGGAGAACGAGGTCAGTTTGATGGGTTGGTCGGCGGAAGTGTTCATACCTGTGCTCATGGTTGTGCTTATGGGTGCTTGCGTTCGTCGGAGAGCAGATTATCCACCAAGTCGAGCAGGCGCGCTCGCTCCGCCGCGGGGGCGAACAGCGCCGCGCGCGCCGCGCACTGGCGGCGCAGGCGCTCGACGAAGCGCGCATCGGCCACGCTGCGTTCGATGAGCGCGGCCAGCGCGGGCGCGTCGCCGGGCGCGAACAGGCCCGCGTAATCCTCGCCCAGCATGCCGACGTTGCCGGCGATGCTTGATGCCAGCACGGGCACGCCGCTCGTCACCGCTTCGATGATCACGTTGGCGCCGCCCTCCATGCGCGAGGCGATCACCATCGCGTGGCAGCGGCGCAGCCGGCGCCGCGTCGCCATGTGGGGCAGGGCGCCGAGCCAGCGGTAGGCCGGCGTGGCCTGTTCCGTCTCCCGCGCGCGCCGGCCCAGTTCCGGATCGAGCGCGGCGCCGATGTGCAGCAGGCGCACGCCGGGCGTGCGGACCAGGCGCGCCGCGTCCATGAACGTCCGCGGGTCTTTTTCGGCGCGCAGGTGGCCGATCATCGCGACGTCGAACGGCAGGTGCGGCCGGGCGGGAGCCAGGCGCGGGGCCGACTGGTAGATCACGTGGGCCTTGGGACGCAAGGCTTGCGGCAGCTCGTCCAGGCCGCGCGGCTGCAGCACGACGACGGCGCGCGCGCGGTCGAGCGACGCGCGCGCGGCGGCGTCGACGTGGATGTCGCGGTAGAGGTCCGTCCCCGTCATGACGAGCAGCGCCGGGCGGTCCGGATGGGCGTCCGTGAATGCCGCCAGCGCGGCGGCGGAGCGGCGCGCGTGCAGGGCGATCAGCAGGTCCGGGACGTCGTCCGGCGGTTGCCACCCCGGGCCGACCGTGACGCGATAGTCGCGCGCCAGGTGGCGCCGCCAGCGGCTGGCGGTCTGCCAGTTGCCGTTGTTGTCGCGCGCGGACGCGGGGCTGACGATGTGGATGCGGGCACGGGCCATCGGGGCGGAATCGGAGTCGAATTGGGGTCGGAAGCGGGAAGCGGGATTGGTCGTACAATGATGCATGACCGTCAATCAAGCATCGTTCCGCCACGCGGGACCCAGGGAGCTGGCCGTCGCGCTGCAGGATGCGCGGCATTATACGCTCGCGCTGTTCGAAGCCCTCGCCGTCGCCGGCTACGATGACGCCGCACGTGTGCCGCGCCTGCCGATCGTGAATCCGCCGCTGTGGGAACTGGGCCATACGGCCTGGTTCGCCGAATGGTTCGTGCTGCGCGGCGCGCTGGACAGCCGGCCGGGCGCGGCCGACGGGCACTCGCTGCTGGCGCGCGGGGACGACTGGTTCGATTCCGGCACGGTCCCGCACGCCGCGCGCTGGACCCTCGACCTGCCGCCGCCGGGCGCCGTCAAAACGTATTGCCACGAAGTCCTCGACCGCATCCTCGACCGCCTCGCGCACGAGGCCGACGACGATCTTGCCCTGTACCCGTACCGCCTCGCGCTGGCGCACGAAGACATGCATGGGGAGGCGTTCATGTATTCCTTGCAGACGCTGCAGTCGCGCGGCGCGCCCGCGCCAAACGGGCCGCTGGCGCCGCGGGTGCAGTCGGTGGTGGCGGGCGGCGCGGGCGAGATCGCATTCGCCGGCGGCAGTTTCATGCGCGGCGGCGACCAGTCGTCCGGCTTCGTGTTCGACAACGAGAAAAACGCCGCGCTGGTCAAGGTGGCGCCGTTCGCCATCGACGCCTCGCTCGTCAGCACGGCCGCGTTCCTCGATTTCGTGCACGACGGCGGCTACGAGCGGCCGCAGTACTGGACCGACGCCGGCCGCGCCTGGCTCATGACGCAGGAGCGTTCCGCGCCGCGCTACTGGGCGCGCGAGGGCGAGGACTGGCATACGGTGCGCTTCGGCCGTCCGGTGGCGCTGGACCTCGCGGAACCCGTGCGCCACGTGAACCTGTACGAAGCGCAGGCCTGGTGCGCCTGGGCCGGCCGTCGCCTGCCGACGGAAGACGAGTGGGAATACGCGGCGGCGGCTCGCCAGCCGGGCTTCGCGTGGGGACAGTTGTGGGAATGGACGGCATCCGTCTTCCTGCCGTTCGCCGGCTTCGAGGCTGACCGTTACCGCGATTACTCGGCCCCGTGGTTCGGCACGCGCCAGACCTTGCGCGGCGCATCGTTCGCCACGCCGGCGCGGCTGCGCTCGCCGCATTTCCGGAATTTCTACACGCCGGAGCGGGACGACATCTTTGCCGGATTCCGCAGCTGCGCGTTATAACGCTGCGCACAAAAACGTCGTCCCCGCGAAGGCGGGGACCCAAGTACTGCGCGCGTTAACGAAACGCTGGCAACATTGGGTCCCCGCCTGCGCGGGGACGACGAGGGAGTGCTTACGGTGTCACGCGATCTGCGATCAGTGATCAGCGGTCGCCGATCACTGAACGTGCGATCAGCGATCGCCGAACGTGCGGCGGGCCGAGTCGGCCGAGCGCGGGTGCGCGCCGAAGCCGCTGCGTTCGCGGCGCGGGGCGCCTTCGCTGCGGAAGCCGCCGCCGCCTTCGCGACGCTGGCCGTCGGCAGCGAAACCGCCCGGGCGCGGCGCGCCTCCGCGGCGCTGGCCTTCATAGCCGCCTTCACGACGCGGCGCGTCGGCACGATAACCGGCGCGCGGTGCGTCGCCGCGGTAGCCGCCTTCACGCTGGCCGCCCGGCTGCTCGCCGCCCGGCTTGTGGAAGCTGCGCTGGCCCGGCTTGCCGGCGTTGCGGCCGTCGCCCGGCTTCCAGCCCGGACGTGCGCCCGATCGCGGTGCCGCCGAACGCTTCGGCTCGAAACCTTCGACCACGTCGACCGGGATGGTCTGCTTGGTGAAGCGTTCGATGCGGCGCACGTTCATGCTTTCCGCGTGGTTCACGAGCGAGACTGCGGTGCCGTTGCGGCCGGCGCGGCCCGTGCGGCCGATGCGGTGCACGTAGTCTTCCGGGAACTTCGGCAGGTCGTAGTTCACCACGTGGGTGATCGACGGCACGTCGATGCCGCGCGCGGCGACGTCGGTCGCGACGAGCACGCGCACCTGGCCACGGCGCATGCTGTCCAGCGTGCGGTTGCGGGCACCCTGGTGCATGTCGCCGTGCAGCGCGGCGGCGGCGAAGCCGGCGATGTTCAGGCGGTCGGCGATCATGTCGGCGTCGCGCTTGGTGGCGGTGAACACGACGGCCTGGTCCATGGTTTCGTCGCGCAGCAGGTGGTCGAGCAGGCGGTTCTTGTGCGACAGGTCGTCGACAAAGTGGACCTTCTGCACGATGTTCTCGTGGCGATTGGTCGCGCTCATGATCTGGATCACTTGCGGGTTCTTCGTGATGCGGCGCGCCATGTTGCCGACGACGCCATCCAGCGTGGCCGAGAACAGCATGGTCTGGCGCGAATCCGGCGTCGCGGCGACGATCTTCTCGATGTCTTCGATGAAGCCCATGTCCAGCATGCGGTCGGCTTCGTCCAGGACGAGGATCTCGAGCTGCGAGAAGTCGATCTTGCCCGACTCCATGTGGTCGATCAGGCGGCCCGGGGTCGCGACGAGGATTTCCGGATTCTTGGCCAGCAGTTGCATCTGCTTCGGATACGGCATGCCGCCCAGGATCGACACGGCGCGGATGCGGCGCATGTGTGCGGTGTACTGCTCGGTCGCGTTGGTCACCTGCAGGGCCAGTTCGCGGGTCGGGGTCAGGACCAGCATTTTCGGCTGGGCCGCCTTAAAACGGACGCGTTCGCCACGGGCGCGCGTCGATTGCGCTTCCTGCGCCGGCGTGCGGGCTGCGGGAGCGGGTTCGATGTTGGCGAACTTGTTCAGGGCGGGCAGCATGAATGCCGCCGTCTTGCCCGAACCGGTTTGCGACGAGACCAGCAGATCGCGGCCCGCGATAGCTGCCGGCACTGCCTGCTCCTGCACCGGGGTCGGCTTTTCGTAGCCGGCCTGTGCAACTGCTTTGACGATGGACGCGTGTAAGCCTAGTGCTTCAAAACTCATGTGTACTTTACTTTCGGTATGGATCAGTGAGCGTCCACGCTATTCGAGCGGAACGCGAAATAGCAACGCGAGCCAACAATACGAAATGACTCTGAAACGAAAGAAATTTCGGCACAAAAGCTTTGCGCCGGGATGGTGCCTGTTTCGGCACGCAGGGCGGGAGGGCTTTATGAAAGGACATCCGTCGTGGATGCCTGGGCTTGCGATGCTGCGGTTTTACTACTTGACGACTTCGGTGAACTGCCGCGGCGACTATCGCAAACGCGGTTATTGCAGCGCACAAACGACACTATACCGTACTTTTGAAGAGCGTGCACGGCACGCGTCGAGATGTGCGCGGGAAGACGGGTCGTGGACCCGTCGCGTGGTCGAAATGATACGACTGGCCGGCGCGCCGGCCGCGGCGCCTCAGCGGCGCTTGCGGCCGTTGGCGTTGACGGCCGGCCTGGAACCGCGCGACACGCGGCTCTTGATCTCGGCCACCGCGTGCGCGGCGCTGGCCCGGATGCGTTGCGCGCCGCTCAACCTGTGGCCGCTGCGGCGCGATTCGCCGCGGTCGGCTTCCAGCACCATCGAGGCGTTCTCGACGATGCTCTCGGCGATGTCGTTGCCGGCCGTGGCGCTCGTCTTGGGCACGAGGATGGTCGAGCCGGCCTTGAGACGCATCTGCGGCGGGATGTTGTTGGCCTGGCGGATCACTTCCGGCGTCGTGCCCAGCTTGGCGGCAAGCGAGGCGATGCTTTCGCGGGCCGACGTGATCTTGTGCGTGGTCCAGGTCGACAGCGCGCGGCCCCATTGCGCCAGGTTCAGGTTGAACTTCTCGGCGTTTTCCTTGGGCAGCAGGATCTTGGTCGATTCGCCCGTGATCACGGGCTTCTTGAACTGTGGATTCAGGGCCTTGAATTCGTCGACCGACATCTCGGCCAGTTGGGCGGCCACGGCCAGGTCGATGTCGGACGTCTTGTCGACGGCCACGAAATACGGCGTGTTGTCGATCGTCGGCAGCACGACGCCGTACTGGGCCGGATTGGCGATGATGTTCTTGACGGCCTGCAGCTTCGGCACGTAGTTGCGCGTTTCCGCCGGCATCAGTTCGGACAGGCTCTCGAAGTCGGTCGGCTTGCCCAGCGCGCGGTTCTTCTGGATCGCCTTCTGCACATTGCCTTCGCCCCAGTTATATGCGGCCAGGGCCAGTTGCCAGTCGCCGAACATCGTGTACAGGCGCTGCAGATAGGTGAGGGCGGCGTCGGTGGAGGCGAGCACGCCGCGGCGCTCGTCCTTGAACATGTTCTGCTTCAGGTTGAAGTCGCGGCCCGTGCCCGGCACGAATTGCCAGATGCCGGCCGCGTCGGCGTTCGACAGCGCTTGCGGATTGAACGCGGATTCGATCACGGGCAGCAGGGCCAGTTCCGTCGGCATGCCGCGCTTTTCGAGTTCCTGCACGACGTGGTACAGGTACAGCGAGGCGCGGCTGGAGGTGCGGGTCAGGTAGTCGGGACGGCTGGCGTACCACTGGATGTGCTTGGCGACGAGCGCGTCGTCGATGTCGGGAATGGCATAGCCGCTGCGGATGCGGGCCCACAGGTCGGGGTCCTTGTAGTCGTCGGACTTGGACAGGGTCGGCGCTTGCGGCGTGACGGCCTTGGCCATCGCGGCGGCGCTGCCGCTGCTGCTCTGGGCGATCGGGCTCGGGGCGCTGTCGGCGGCGTGACCGAGCGCGGGTCCCAGCAGGAGCGCGACGGTCAGGGCGTAAGTGGAGCGAGTCGTTTCGTTCATAGCTTTCCAGTGTTGCGTCCAGGAACGGCAGGACTGACGAATGAAGGCGAAGTGTACGGACCAGTTACCGAGTCAGTCAAGAAATATGTCGGCGCGGTTACAAAAAACCTTGTCTATTCTTTTTGCTAATTCCGGCCTTCGCTGAGACGGATTTTGCGGGAGTATCGTTCCGGCTGAGTAGAGTTTGACTGACGGATATCAAGTGATTTTGCCTATACCCCCTGGGGTATGGTGAGATGGCGCCGGCCGGACCCGCGCGTCCGGCGGGCGCATATTGTCAAATTTGTACCTGGACTAAACCAACCGGCGGGTAATACCACCTGCGCCGGCCCTGCCTGCCAAGGTAGCCCGACGTGCCGGGCGTTCTATGAGAGGACGCAAAGTCCGCGTACAATTGCCGTCTCCGCATCATGCGGTTTGTATTTTTTGAAAGCTTCACATGAGCATTGCCAACGAGAACGTGGATGACGACGCGATCGTCGCCGCCACCCGGCGCTGGGTCGACCGCGCCGTCATCGGCCTGAACCTGTGCCCGTTCGCCAAGGCGGTGCAAGTCAAGGACCAGGTCCGCTACGTCGTGTCGCATGCGCGCACGCCCGAGTCCCTGCTGGATGCGCTGATGGACGAGTTGCAGCTGCTGGCCGACGCGGATCCGGAGCAGGTCGACACGACCCTGCTGATCCACCCGTACGTCCTCCAGGATTTCCTCGATTTCAACGAATTCCTCGACGTGGCCGATGCCGCCGTCGAAGACCTGAGCCTGGACGGCGAGCTGCAGATCGCCAGCTTCCATCCGGACTACCAGTTCGCGGACACGGACCCGAACGACATCGAGAACTTTACGAACCGCTCGCCGTACCCGGTCCTGCAACTGCTGCGCGAAGACAGCATCGACCGCGCGGTGGAAGCGATTCCGGACGCGTCCGAGATCTTCGAGAAGAATATCGACACCATGGAAAAGCTCGGCCATGAAGGCTGGGACAAGCTCGATGTCGGCCCCGTCCGTTGATGCCGCGGGGGCACCGCTCCCGCCGCGTCCGGACACGCCCTGCGTCGCCGTCTGCTCGACCACGTTCGACGACGTCTGCCGCGGCTGCGGCCGCACCGTCGTCGAGGTGGCCCATTGGGTCTCGATGACGGCGGAGCAGAAGGAAGCCGTGTGGCAGCGCATCCTCGCGCAGGGCTATCCGCGCCGCAACACCTGACCCTTGTTGGTTGGGTGGGCACCCTGTGCCCACGCGCAATGCCGCCGTACCGCGCACGTCACGCGCAATGCCGACACAACGGATGGGTCATGCGCGGGCACGGGGTGCCCGCCCTACTCGCCCGATATTAGAAGGACCCGACGAAATCCCGCTTGCCGATGTCCAGCCCGTTATGGCGCAGGATGTCGTACGCCGTCGCGGCGTGGAAATAGAAGTTGGGCAGCGCGTAGTGCAATAAATAGACCTCGCCCTTGAACTGGCGCTGATTGGCGCCCGTGCCGATCGTCACGTCGCGGTCGCCGCCCGCGTCCACCGCCTCGCGCGCCACCGTGTCGAGGAATGCCAGCGTCTTTTCCAGGCGCGCCTGCAGGCCCGCGAAATCGTGCTCGACGTCGTCGTAGCGCGGCACCTCGACGCCCGCCAGGCGCGCCGCCGCGCCCTTGGCGAAATCCGTCGTCAGCTGCACCTGGCGCAGGAGCGGGAACATGTCCGGGAACAGGCGCGCCTGCAGCAGGGCGTCCGGGTCCAGTTTTTTCGCGTCCACGTGCGCCTCGGCCTTCGTCAGGATGGCCGCCAGGCTGCCCAGGATCTGGCGGAATACGGGCACCGAGGCCGTGTACAGGGAAATGGTCATCGTCGACTCCTTCATGAAGAAAGAATCCGATGATAGCAAGCCTGCATCGAAGCCGCTGGCCGCCCCCCGAAATCCCGGCGTGGCGGGTTGGTAACGGTTACCGCTATCACCTGCGGCGGACGCCAAAAAATCGTGACGTGCGGCAATTGTTCCGTGCATAATCAAAAAAAAGATTACCTTATTGATTTGCCACAATAGTTGTCGTGCCGGCCACAAACCGGGCGGCAGCGCTCCCACCGCCATGGCCTTCCTTCCCCGAGTCGCCCTGTCCGCGCTGCCGTCGCGCCTCGCCCGGCTGTACGGTCGTTCGCTGTACGCCGCACTGCTCGTGATGGTGTTCGGCGGCCTCGCGGTGCCGGCCGTCGTGGGCGGCTACCTGCTGATCGGCGTGCAGGAGCGGCAGGCCGCCCGCCGCGAGCTGGACGACACCCTGCAGCGCAATGCCGACATCCTCGCGCTCGGCATGCAGGAATCGCTGTGGAACATGAATGTGGACGCGGCCCGCTCGCTCGTCGATTCGCTGATGCGCGACCCGGCCGTCGTGCGCGTGCACGTGAGCGCCCAGGCCGAGGGCGATTTCATCGACCGCCGCGCCGCCGCCGCGCCCGGCGGCAACGTATTGCGTGCCGAGCGCGATGTCGTCGTGCACGGCCAGGCGATCGGCCACGTGGCCGTCGAGATGGACGACAGCCGCAGCCAGGAATCCCTGCGCGCCAAGCAGGTGCGCTATGCGCTCGTGCTGGCCGTCCAGCTGGTCGTGTCGCTGCTGTTGATCCTGATCCTGCTGCGCCGGCGCCTGCTGGCCCCGCTGGGCACGCTGATGAGTTTTTCCGACCGCCTGTCGCGCGGCAAATTCGATGCGCCGCTGGAGTTGTCCACGAACGACGAGCTGGGCCGGCTCGGCGCCCAGCTGGAGCGCATGCGCATCGCGATCGGCGACCTGTTCCAGGACATCGGCCGGCGCGAGGAGCGCTTCCGCACCATCGTCACGCAGGTGCCGGGCGCCGTGTTCCGTGCCCGTCCGGGCGGGCTGATCGACTTCGTCAGCGACGCCATCGAAGACATTTCCGGCCACCCGGCGAGCCAGTTCATCGGCGCCCACACCGACCGCTGGGCCGACGTGATCTGCCCGGAAGACCGCAAGATGCAGCGGCACCTGGTCAAGGAGGCCGTGGTGGCCGTGCGGTCGTACGAGATCGAGTACCGCATCATCGACGCCGCCGGCATCGAACGCTGGGTGCTGGAAAGCGGCCAGCCGGTCGGATTCGACGGCAACGCCGCGTTCTGGATCGACGGAATCATCTCCGACATCAGCGAGCGCAAATACAACGAGATGCGCATCGAGGCGCTGCTGGCCGAGCAGGGCGCGGTGCTGGACAACGTCATGTTCGGCATCCTGTACGTGCGCGAGCGGCGCGTCGTGTCGACCAACAGCCGTTTCGACGAATTGTTCGGCTATGCCGAGGGCGAACTGGTGGGCGATCCGATCGCGGTGCTGTTCCCCACCGTCGAGGACTACGAGCAGGGCCTCGGCGCGGCCAATCCGGTCCTCGCGCGCGGCGGCGACTTCAGCGCCGACCGCCAGTTCCGGCGCCGCGACGGCAGCCTGTTCTGGTGCGCCGTGAGCGGCCGCGCGCTCGATCCGGAGCGGCCGGACGAAGGCAGCATCTGGGTCTATGCCGACATCACGGAGCGGCGCCAGGCCGAGGAAAAGCTGCGCCTGTCGGCCACCGTGCTGGAACACATCGCCGACGGCGTGATGGTGATCGACGTGCACGGCCGTATCGCCGCCACGAATCCCGCCTTCACCCAGATCACCGGCTTTACGGAGAGCGAAGCCGTCGGCACGTATTCGAACCTCACGCGCATGACCGGCGCCGACGCCGGGTTCCACGAAGCGCTGTGGGCCGACCTGGCGGAGACGGGGTTCTGGCGCGGCGAAATCCGCAACCTGCGCAAGAACGGCGAAGCCTACCTGGAGTGGCTGACCGTGTCGGCCGTGCGCGGCGACCACGACGCCGTCACGCACTACGTCTGCGTGTTTTCCGACATCACCAAGGCCAAGGAATCGCAGGACAAGCTGGACCACCTGGCGCACCACGACCCGCTCACGGGCCTGCCGAACCGCCTGCTGTTCCACGACCGCCTGCAGCACGCGATGGTGCGCACGGCGCGCGCCAACCGCCAGCTCGCCGTGATGTTCATCGACCTCGATCGCTTCAAGACCGTCAACGACACGCTCGGCCACCACGTCGGCGACGAACTCCTGAAGCAGGTCGCGGGCCTGCTGGCCGGCTGCCTGCGCGACGGCGACACGCTGGCGCGCCTGGGCGGCGACGAATTCATCGTGCTGCTCGAGGACATCGACGGCGCGCACGGCGCGCGCCAGGTCGCGGAAAAGCTGATGCAGCTGTTCGAGCGGCCAGTGCTCGTGTCGGGCTACGAGCTGTTCGTCACGGGCAGCGTGGGCATCAGCCTGTTCCCGCACGACGCCGTCGACATGAACGTGTTGATCAGGAATGCCGACGTGGCGATGTACCAGGCCAAGGCGCGCGGGCGCAACGGCTACCAGTTGTACGCGCCGTCGATGGACGGCGACGGCGCCGAGCGCCTGCGCATGGAGGGCCTGCTGCGGCGCGCGATCGAGCGCGGCGAGATCTGCCTGCATTACCAGCCGCAGGTCGAGATCGACACGGGCCGCCTGATCGGCGCCGAAGCGCTGGTGCGCTGGCACAGCGCCGAACTTGGCCACGTGCCGCCCGTGCGCTTCATTCCGCTCGCGGAGGACATCGGCTTCATCGGCCAGCTGGGCGCCTGGGTGCTGGAAGAGGCCTGCCGCCAGGTGGTGGCGTGGGAAACGGCCGGACTGTACGTGCCCAAGATCGCGGTGAACCTGTCGGGACGCCAGTTCGACCGCGGCAGCGTGGCGCCGCAGGTCGCGCGCGCGCTGGCCGACACGGGCCTCGCGCCGCAGCGGCTGCAGCTCGAGGTGACGGAATCCGTGATCATGAATACGGGAGACGCCCTCGAGTACATCAACGACCTGCATGCGCTCGGCGTGGAGCTGGCGATCGACGATTTCGGCACCGGCTATTCGTCGCTCGCCTACCTCAAGCAGCTGCCGGTGCAGACGTTGAAGATCGACCGCAGCTTCATCCAGGACATCGCCGCGGGCAAGGATGGCTGCGGGGACGACGAGGCGATCGCCGTCGCCATCGTCCAGCTGGGGAAAAGCATGGACCTGGCCGTGATCGCGGAAGGCGTGGAGACCGTCGAACAGGCCGCGTTCCTGCTGCGCCAGGGCTGCCGGCGCGCGCAGGGCTATCTGTACGGCCGGCCGATGGCGGCGGATGAATTGCTGGATACATGGAGGACAGACGATGCGGGACACGGACGCACCAGGTTCGGATAAGGAAGACGGTGGACGCGTACGCGGCGTACGCAAGGCGCGCCGGCGCTTCCTGCTCGGCGGCCTGGCCGCGGGCACGGCGCTCGTCGTGGGCTGGGGCGTCGCGCCGCCGCGCCAGCGCCTGCGCGCGACGGCCGCCGCCGCCGTGCACGATGCCGGCACCGTCGTCCTGAACGGCTGGGTCGCCATTGCGCCCGACGGCACGGTCGACGTCGTCGTGCCGCGCAGCGAGATGGGGCAGGGCGTCCATACGGCGCTGCCCGTGCTGCTGGCCGAGGAGCTGGACGCGCCTCTGGCCTCCGTGCGCGTGGTGCAGGCGCCCATCGACAAGATCTTCGCCAACCTCACGGTGCTGCGCGACACCCTGCCGTTCCACCCGGACGATGCCGGCGCCCTGCCGCAGGGCGCGCGCTGGATCGCGGGCAAGGTGGCGCGCGAGCTGGGCATCATGTTCACGGGCGGCTCGACGAGCGTGAGGGATGCATGGCCGACGATGCGCACGGCGGGCGCCGTCGCCCGCGCGATGCTGGTGCGCGCCGCCGCCGAGCAGTGGGGCGCGCAGGCCAGCACGCTGGCCACGCGCGACGGCATGGTGGTGCATCCGGACGGACGGCATGCGCCCTACGGCCTGCTGGCGAAACGGGCGGCCGCGCTGGGCGCCGACATCGGGCCGGACGACGTGCGCCTCAAGACGCCCGCGCAATATCGCCTGATCGGCAAGCCGCTGCCGCGACGCGACACGCCGTCGAAAGTGAACGGCCAGGCCGTCTTCGGCATCGACGTGCGCCCGGAAGGCCTGCTGTACGCGGCGCTGCGCATGGCGCCCGTGCTGGGGGCGGGCGTCGCCGGCTTCGACGCCGGCAAGGTCGCGGCGCTGCCGGGCGTGGTGACAGTCGTCGACGTGTCGTCCGTGCTGGCGCCGTTTTCCGGCGCCGGCGCCGGGGTCGCGGTCGTGGCCAAGGGGTGGTGGCAGGCGAAACAGGCGGCACAGGCGCTGCCCGTGCAATGGACCGCGAGTCCGCACGCGGCGCTGTCGGGCGAGTCGGTGTTCGCCGGGTTCGCGCGGGCGCTCGACGAAGAGTCGGGTTATGCCTATTTCGAATCCGGCAGCCAGGACGGGCCGGACCTGGCGGGCGCGCGCACCGTGCATGCCGAATACCGCGCACCGTTCCTCGCGCATGCGACGATGGAACCGCAGAACTGCACGGCGCAGGTCCTGAACGGCAAGGTGAAATTGTGGTCGCCCACGCAGGTGCCGAGCATCGCCGTGGACATCGCGGCGAACGTCGCCGGCGTCGCCCGTGACGACGTGGCCATCGAGGTGACGATGCTGGGCGGCGGCTTCGGCCGGCGCCTGGAGACGGATATGGTCGCGCAGGCCGTCGCCGTGGCGATGCAGACCCGCGGCCGCCCCGTGCAACTGGTGTGGACGCGCGAGGACGACGTCGGCCACGACGTGTACCGCCCGGCCGCGCTGGCCCGCTACACGGCCCGCGTGGGCACGGACGGCAAGGTGCTCGCATGGGACAGCAAGCTGGCCAGCGGCGCCATCGGCCATCAGTACTTTCCGCGCAACCTCGGCCTGCCCGGCGTCGGTCCGGACAAGACGACGGCCGAGGGCGAGTACGACATGCAGTATGCGATCGCCAACCGGCGCTGCCGCCACGTCGCGGTCGACAGTGCGGTGCCGGTCGGGTACTGGCGCTCGGTCGGCCATTCGCACAACGCGTTCTTCAAGGAGAGCTTCGCTGACGAACTGGCGCATGCGGCGGGCCAGGACCCGGCCGCATGGCGGCGCGCGCTGCTGCGCGATCACCCGCGCCATCTCGCGGTCATGGACGCCGCGCTCGCGCGCGCCGGCACGCCGCCCGCGGGGCGAGCGCACGGCCTCGCCGTGCACCAGTCGTTCGGCACGGTCGTCGCGCAGGTGGCGGAAGTGTCGGTGGAGGGACGGGAGATCCGCGTGCACCGCGTCGTGTGCGCCGTCGATTGCGGCCTCGCGGTGAATCCGAACATCGTGGCGCAGCAGGTGGAGTCGAGCGTCGTGTTCGGCCTGTCGGCCGCGCTGGCGGGCGAGATCACGTTCGCGGGCGGACAGCCGCAGCAATCGAATTTCGGCGATTATCCCGTGCTGCGGATGGCGCAGGCGCCCGCGGTCGAGACGATCATCATGCCGAGCGCGGCGCCGCCGGAAGGCATGGGCGAACCGGCCGTGCCGCCCGTCGCGCCGGCGGTGGCGAATGCCGTGTTCAAGTTGACGGGGCAGCGCTTGCGGAGCTTGCCGCTGCGGTTGGCGTAACGCGATTGTGGCATGTCGGCGTCATGCGTGGGCGCGGGGCGCCCACCCTACGTGTTTCCTATTCGGCTGTGCCCGCCAGCAGGGCGCGCAGATTGCACTCGCGCTGCCACGCCTGCCGTTCCGGCGTGGACCTGGCCTGGCGCGCCAGTTCATCGGCGCTGAGCCCGGCCTGCGCCTGGATCAGGCGGTCGGCCACGCCCGCATCCGGCAGCATCGTGCCGAAGAACGCGACGGCGTCGCCGCGCTGCAGGAGCAGGGTCGGGAAGTTGTCGACGTCGAGGTCGCCGACGACGTCGGCCCTGTCTTCCACGTCGATCCACACGAAGGTCTTGTCCGGATGGCGCGTGGCCAGGCCGTCGAACGCGGTGCGGTAGGACGAGCAGGTGCCGCACCACGCGGCGCACAGGCAGGCGACGATCCAGCCGTCGCCATGGACGGCGGCGGCGACCTGGTCGCGGGTATCGGGCTCGAGGGTGAGGCTGGACATGGGCGGGATTTTACAACGGTTCCGCGCTTTTGGCCGGCCGGGCCGCCGGGTTACAATACGCCATGCCTATCATCCTCGCAATCGAAACCTCGTCCGAGCTGGCGTCCTGCGCCTTGTTGAACAGCGCGGCCGGCGCGGACGCTCCCGTACTGACCCGTGAATCGTCCGGCGTGCGCACGCACTCGCAATCCGTCCTGCCGATGGTGCAGGACCTGTTGCGCGAAGCGGGCGTGGCCTTGTCCGACTGCGACGCCATCGCGTTCGGCGCGGGTCCCGGTTCGTTCACGGGCGTGCGCACGGCGTGCGGCGTGGTGCAGGGCCTCGCGTTCGGCGCGAAGAAACCCGTGCTGCCGCTCGTGACCCTGGAAGCGATGGCCGAGGCCTGCCGCGCCCGCACGGGCGCGACGGAGGTGCTTGCCGTGCTGGATGCGCGCATGGGCGAAGTCTATTGGGCGCAGTACCGCTGGATGGGCGAATGGCAGGTCGTGCGCGCGCCCGCGCTGTGTGCGCCTGCCGCCGTCGCGCCCGAAGCCGCGCCTGGCCTCGCCGCCTGCGGCAACGGCTTCGCCGCGTATCCGGACGCGTTCGCGGGACAGGCTTTCGCCGCCGGCGCCCACGCGGACATCCTGCCGCACGCGCGCGAATTCGCGCTGCTGGGCGTGGCCGCGCTGGCCGCGGGCCGCGCCGTGCCGGCCGACGAAGCGCAGCCGCTGTACCTGCGCAACAAGGTCGCGTACACGAGCGCCGAACGCCAGGCCATCAACGCGGCCAAGGCCGGGGCGGAGCAGGACAAGCGATGAACGACGCCGCGCGCCTGGAACTGCGTCCGATGGTCGTGGGCGACGTCGACGCGGTGCATGCCCTCGAATGCAGCGTCTTTCCGCATCCGTGGAGCCACGCGAATTTCATGGATTCGCTGGCGAGCGGTTATGACGCGTGGGTGCTGCGCGGGCCCGAAGGCGCGCTGGCCGGTTACTTCCTGTTGATGTATGCGGTCGACGAGGCGCACCTGCTCGACGTGGCCGTCGCGGCGCCGCTGCACGGCCGCGGCGTCGGGCGCTACCTGCTGGACCGCATCGCGGCCCGCGCGCGCGCGGAGCGCATGGAGTCGATCCTGCTCGAGGTGCGGCCGTCGAACGCGCGCGCGCTGCAGGTGTACCGGCGCTACGGCTATGCCGAGATCGGCCGGCGCAAAGGCTATTACCCCGCGCACGAAGGCCGGCGCGAGGATGCGATCGTGATGAGGTATATGTTATGAACGGTGTCAGTGAACGCGACGCCATCTTCCTGAACGAGATGGGCCTCGCGCCGTTGTGGCAGCTGCGCACGGCGGCTGCCGTCGAGGAGGCCGCGGCGCCCCCGCCGGCCGCCGCGCGGGGACCGTCGCCGCTGCAGCCGGTCGCGCAGTCGGCGTCCGCGCTGGCGCCCGTCGCCGCGCCGCCCGCCGCGCCGCCCGCACCCGTCGCGCCGCCGGCACGGCCAGTCGGGCCGGCGCAGCCGCGCGCGCCCGGCCCGTCGCCGTTGCAGCCCGTGGCGCAATCGGTGTCCGCGCTCGCGCCGGTCGACGTCGACTCGGCCTGGGACGATGCGGCCTTGCCGAGCGCTGCGACGCCGGAAGAAATCGCGGTCATGGACTGGGACCAGCTGGCCATCGCCATCGCCGCCTGCCGCCGCTGCAGCGCTTGCCGCGAAGGCCGCGCGCCGGTGCCGGGCACGGGCGCGAAACAGGCGCGCTGGCTCGTCGCGGCCGGCGCCACGACGGCTGCCGACGACAAGGCGCGCGTGCCGCTGGCGGGCGATCCGGGCAAGCTGCTCGACAACATGCTGGCCGCCGTCGGCATGGGACGCGAGCGCGACGTCTATGTGACGAATCTGATCAAGTGCCGTCCCACGACGCCAAACGGCGGCGAACGCGCGCCCACCCCGCAGGAGGCGGCCGCGTGCCGTCCCTACCTCGAACGCGAGGTGGCGTTGACGGGCGCCGGCACCGTGCTCACGCTCGGCCAGATCGCCGCCAACACGCTGCTGGGCAGGCCGCTGCCGGAACCGCTGGCCGGCAGCCGCGGCGAGGTCCACGCGCTGGACGCCGGCGGGCGTGCCGTCGACCTGGTGGCCACGCTGCATCCGGGCGAACTGCTGCGGCGCGGCGCCGACAAGGCCCTGGCCTGGGCCGACCTGTGCAGGGCAAGGCACGCCCGTGCACGATCGGACTGACACCTACCAGGCCTGCTTCGAGCGCCGCTGGGGCCATCTGCGGCGCGCACGGGTGCGGGCGCTGGCCTGGCTGCTGGACGCCCCCGACCTGCTCGACATCCACGACCCGCACTGGGAAGGTCGCGTCGCCACGCTGGGCTTGATGACGCCGGACACCGAACGCTGGCTGCGCGAACTCGACGCCGATCCGGCACCGCTCGACGCCGCGCTCGGCGCGAAGATGACCACGCGCCTCGGCCTGTATGCGGAAAAGCTGATGGCCTTTTATTTCGCGCACCAGGGGCGCCTCGTCGCGCACGGCCTGCAGGTGCGGGCGAGCCGCAACGATACGGTGGGTGAGTTCGATTTTCTACTGGACGCGGGCGAAGGCGTCGAACACATCGAGTTCGCCACCAAGTTCTACCTGCTGCAGGACGAATCGGCGGTGGGCTTCGACACCTTCGTCGGCCCGAACCTGGCCGACAGCCTGGGCCGCAAGATGCGCAAGGTGTTCGACCGCCAGCTGCTGCTGGGCAGCCACCCGGCCGCGCAGGACGTGCTGCCGCGGCCCGTCGTCGCGGCGCGCGCGCTCGTGAAGGGCTGGCTGTTCTACCCGCGCGGCACCTACCACGCGATGCAGGGGATCACGGCGGGCCACTGCCGCGGCTTCTGGTGCGCCCTGGCCGAACTCGACGCCTTGCCTGGCGACCGCTTCCTGATCCTGCCGCGCCTGCAATGGCTGCCGCCGTTCCGCGCGCAATCGGCCACGTGGATGCTGGACAAGGCCCAGCTGGCCGCGGAACTGGCAGATCATTTCATGGTGTCGGACACGCCCGTGCTGGTGGCGCTCGTGCGCGAGCAATCGGGCAACTGCGCGGACGCGATCGTCGAATTCGAACGCGGATTCATCGTCCCCGACGACTGGCGCGAACGGGCCAGAAGCCGGCTGCGTCCCTGAGCGGCATCAGACCGGGGTCAGAGCCCGGTTTTAAGAAATTATTTAAGAGAACGGCCAGGCGTCACTGCCGTGATTGCTCCGAGGATGTTGCCCAAATTCGGGCTCTGACCCCGGTTTACGATTTAATGTTTGTGCTCGCCGATCAGCGCGAGCGAATCGTGCTCGCGCTGGTTGGCGGCATGGCGGCGGCCGATCAGCCACATGATGCTGGCCAGCGACAAGCCGAACATGACGATGATGACGTTCAGGTCGAGGTTCAGCGTGATCATGACGGCGTACAGCGCCAGCATGGTGAGGATGGAGAGGTTCTCGTTGAAGTTCTGCACGGCGATCGAGTGGCCGGCGCTCATCAGGACGTGGCCGCGGTGCTGCAGCAGGGCGTTCATCGGCACGACGAAAAAGCCCGACAACAGGCCGATGAGCAGCAGCAGGGGCACGGCGATGGTCAGCGAATACACGAGCGTCATGCCCATCACGACGAGGCCCATGAGGATGCCCAGCGGGATGACGGTCAGCGATTTCTTCAGCGGGATCAGCTTGGCCGCCAGCGCCGCGCCGACGGCGACGCCGATCGCGACGACGCCGATCAGGCTCGTCGCCTTGTCGAGCGGCATGTGCAGCGAGCGCTCGGCCCATTTCAGCACGATGAATTGCAGGGTCGCGCCGGCGCCCCAGAACAGCGTCGTCACGGCCAGCGAGATCTGCCCCAGCTTGTCCTTCCACAGCGTGGAGGAGCAGTCGGCGAAGTCGGCGATCAGCTTGGCCGGGTTGCGTTCCTGGTGTTCGTAGCGCGCGCCGGTGTCCGGAATGCGCAGGTTGAAGCCGGCCGCCAGCGCGTACACGAAGATCAGCACGGCGAGCTGGGCCCGGGTCGGGGTGTTGATGCCGGTTTCGATATAGGGCACGTCCAGGGTCATCAGCCAGGCGCCGCCGTGGGCGCTGACGAGGGCGCCGCCCATGACGGTGCCGAGGATGATCGACATGACGGTCAGGCCCTCGATCCAGCCGTTCGCGGCGACGAGTCGTTCCGGCGGCAGCAGTTCGGTCAGGATGCCGTATTTGGCGGGCGAATAGACGGCGGCGCCGAAACCGACGACCGCGCAGGCGATGAGGGGATGCACGCCGAAGAAGATCAGGCAGCAGCCGAAAACTTTGATTAAATTGGCGATGAACATCACCCGTCCCTTGGGCATCGAATCGGCGAACGCGCCGACGAAAGCGGCCAGCAGGACGTAGAACAGGACGAACGACAGCTTCAGCAGTGGAGTCAGGGACGCCGGGGCTTTCATCGCCGTTAGCAGACCGATCGCGACAAATATCAGCGCGTTGTCTGCCAGCGACGAGAAGAACTGCGCCGCCATGATGGTATAAAAACCACGATTCATTCGAAAAGGCCAAAAAACTGGATGGGTTGCTTTATACCATGAAAGAACCGTTCGCCCAAGGAATCGACAATACGGCATTTCACTGCCGCAGGTAAAATATGCCTTTCGTTCGCCGCCAACCGCCCCCATCTGCAAGCCATGCCACGCCCCCTGCACGCCACCATCCACCTCGACTCCATGCAGCATAATCTGGCCCGTGCGCGCGCCTGCGCGCCGCAGGCGAAAATCTGGGCCGTGGTGAAGGCGAACGCCTATGGGCACGGCCTGGAACGGGGCAGGCGCGGCTTCGCGGCGGCCGACGGCCTGGCGCTGATCGAAACCGAAAACGCCCTGCGCCTGCGCGAGCTGGGCTGGACGAAGCCGATTCTTTTATTAGAGGGAATCTTCGACACGTCCGACATCCCGCTGCTGGCCGAGCACGCCATCGACAGCACGGTGCATTGCATCGAGCAGGTCAGGATGCTCGAATACACCCGGCTGTACCGCCCGATCGACGTGCACCTCAAGATGAACACGGGCATGAACCGCCTCGGCTTCCGTCCGGACGAGTTCGCGGCGGCGTACCAGCGCCTGCGCGCCGTCCCCGGCATCCGCAACATCACGTTGATGACGCATTTCGCGAACGCGGACGAGCTGGAGCATCCGCGCCTGTCGATCGCCGAACAGGTGCGCCGTTTCCGCCTCGGCGCGGACGGCCTCGCCGGCGAGCGCAGCCTGTCGAATTCCGGCGGCGTGCTGCATACGGCGGAACTCGTCCAGGAACTCCAGAGCGACTGGGTGCGGCCCGGCATCATGCTGTACGGCGGCACGCCGGGCGGGCGGTCGGCCCGGGATTACGGCCTGCTCCCGACGATGACCCTGAAGTCGGAGATCATCGGCCTCCAGCACCTGGAACCGGGCGACAGCGTGGGCTACGGCAGCCGTTTCCAGGCCGACCGGGCGCTGCCGGTGGGCGTCGTCGCCTGCGGCTACGCGGACGGCTACCCGCGCCACGCCGAGCACGGCACGCCCGTGCTCGTGGACGGCATCCGCACGACGCTCGTCGGCCGGGTGTCGATGGACATGATGGCCGTCGACCTGTCGCCCATCCCGAACGCGCACGTGGGCAGCAAGGTCACGCTCTGGGGCGACGGCCTGCCCATCGACGAGGTGGCCCAGGCCGCCGGCACGATCGGCTATGAATTGATGTGCGCCCTGGCGCCGCGCGTGCGCGTGGCCGAGGCGCCGCTCGGGTGCGATCCCATCTTATAAAACAAGGAATCATGGCTAAATCCCGTACCAGTTTCGTCTGCGGCGACTGCGGCAGCGTCGCCAGCCGCTGGACCGGCCAGTGCGCCGACTGCAAGGCCTGGAACACGATGACCGAACAGGTCGAGTCCCAGGGCCTGAACCGCATGTCGCAGACGCATATCCACAAGAGCCTGGCGCAGACGGCGCCCGTGCTGTCGCTCAAGGACATCGACGCGACCGACGTGCCGCGCTTCGGCACCGGCATCGACGAATTCGACCGCGTGCTGGGCGGCGGCCTCGTCGCGGGCGGCGTCGTGCTGATCGGCGGCGACCCCGGCATCGGCAAGTCGACCCTGCTGCTGCAGGCGCTGGCCAACCTGGCGGAGGCGCGCAGCACGCTGTACGTCTCGGGCGAGGAATCCGGCGCCCAGATCGCCCTGCGCGCGCGCCGCCTGCAGGTCGAAGCGAAGGACCTCAAGCTGCAGGCCGAGATCCAGCTGGAAAAAATCCTCGGCACGATCGCCGACCTCAAGCCGGACGTCGCGGTGATCGACTCGATCCAGACCTTGTATTCGGACGCGCTGACGTCCGCCCCCGGTTCGGTCTCGCAGGTGCGCGAATGCGCGGCCCAGCTCACGCGCGTGGCCAAGCAGACGGGTGTCACCATCATCCTCGTCGGCCACGTGACGAAGGAGGGCGCGCTGGCGGGCCCGCGCGTGCTGGAACACATCGTCGACACGGTGCTGTATTTCGAGGGCGATACGCAGTCCAGCTTCCGACTCGTGCGCGCCATCAAGAACCGTTTCGGCGCCGTCAACGAGCTGGGCGTGTTCGCGATGACGGAAAAAGGCCTCAAGGGCGTGTCGAATCCGTCCGCGCTGTTCCTTTCGCAACACGACAACCAGGTGCCCGGCTCCTGCGTGATGGTGACGCAGGAGGGCACGCGGCCGCTGCTCGTCGAGGTGCAGGCCCTCGTGGACGCCAGCCACTTGCCGAACGCGCGCCGGCTGTCCGTCGGCCTGGAGCAGAACCGCCTCGCGATGCTGCTGGCCGTGCTGCACCGCCATGCGGGTATCGCCGCGTTCGACCAGGACGTGTTCATCAATGCCGTCGGCGGCGTCAAGATCACGGAGCCTGCGGCCGACCTCGCCGTGCTGCTTGCCATTAACTCGTCGATGCGCAACAAGCCGCTGCCGCGCGGCCTCGTCGTGTTCGGTGAAGTCGGCCTGGCCGGCGAGATCCGGCCCGCGCCGCGCGGCCAGGAACGCCTGCGCGAGGCGGCGAAGCTCGGGTTCTCGGTCGCGGTGATCCCGAAAGCCAATGTGCCCAAGCAAAAGATCGAGGGGATGAACATCGTGGCCGTCGAGCGCATCGACGAAGCCTTCAGCAAGTTGCGTGAACTGGACTGACCTGTGTCTGCGGTGGAATTGGACTACGGCAATACGCGGATTGCCGTTTGCACATATAATCCCACCTCGTTTTCAAAAGCATCACAGGCTATCGTGGTTACAGATCAGAGGACTTCCGCACGCAAGATCTTGAAGGTGAGGGCGGTACTGGCGATGGAAGGCCAGGCGCCCGTCCAGGGACGCACATCGGACGTCGGCACCAACGGCGTCTGCATGACGGTCCCGCACCCGCTCCAGACGGGGCAGACGGGGCAGGCCGGCTTCGACCTGCTGGTCGACGGCCATCCGTTCGCGCTGCATGCCCGCGTCAAGGTCATGTATTGTATTTTCAGCAACGGCGAATTCAAGGCCGGACTCCAGTTCATGCACCTGGACCTGAATTCGATGAGCCAGCTGTCGCGCTTCCTGCGCTGACACGCCGGGCGTGCGAAAGAAAAGCGGCGGGCGCCTCGAGCCCCGCCGCTTTTTCTTTGATGAGGCCTCGTCGGTCTCCAATGCTATTCGTGATAGCGATCGTGCAACTTTTGCGAACTGCCGATGCCTTCCGAGATCACCTCATACAACACGAGGACCACGATGCCGGTCAGCATTCCAGAAATGAATAACATAACCACCAAACGCCGTTAAGCGCCCCCTCCGAACCTGCACTGTCTTGCCGTTTTGAGTTTGTAGGACAAATCCTCCATACCAGTAAACACTTTCAAGGTAGCAGAAGGCAACGCATTTACAAGGCGCTTTTTTTCTGCCGTCCGGGCACGAATATGACAGGGCGCCGGCAACCGTGTGACACGAATTTTCGGGCTGTCACATCATGCACGCTGGATGTCATATGGTCAGAATGGCCATGTCATAAAGCCGTCATATTTGCTCTCTACACTGCGTAGCATCAACCGTGTCACTACCTCAACAAAAGGACCTTGATATGCGCATGAAGCAACTGCTGGCAACCATCATCATCGGCACCACCGCCGCGTTCGCGAGCACCGCGACCCTGGCCGCCGACATCACCGGTGCTGGTTCGACCTTCGCCTACCCGATCTATTCGAAGTGGGCGGAGATGTACAAGAAGACCAGCGGCAACGGCCTGAACTATCAATCGATCGGCTCCGGCGCCGGCATCAAGCAGATCAAGGCCAGGACCGTCGACTTCGGCGCGTCGGACATGCCTTTGTCCGTCGAAGAACTGAACGAAGCGGGCCTGATGCAGTTCCCGACGATCATGGGCGGCGTCGTCGCCATCGTCAACCTGCAAGGCGTCGCCCCGGGCCAGCTGAAGCTGACCGGTCCGGTCCTCGCCGACATCTACCTGGGCAAGATCGCCAAGTGGAACGACAAGGCCATCGCTGCCCTGAACCCGGGCGTCAAGCTGCCGGACGAAGACATCACCGTCGTGCACCGCGCCGACGGTTCGGGCACCTCGTTCCTGTTCACCAACTACCTGTCCCAGACCAACGCGGACTTCAAGTCCAGGATCGGCGCCGGCACGGCCGTGAAATGGGTCGTCGGCGTGGGCGGCAAGGGCAATGACGGCGTCGCCGCCAACGTCCAGCGCATCAAGGGCTCGATCGGCTACGTCGAATGGGCGTACTCGAAGAAAAACAAGCTGGCCCACACCCAGCTGAAGAACCACGACGGCAACTTCCTGCAGCCGGACGACGACGCTTTCAAGGCCGCAGCCGCCAACGCCGACTGGGTCAAGGCACCGGGCTTCGGCGTCGTCCTGACCGACCAGCCGGGCAAGGCCGCATGGCCGATCACCGGCGTGACCTACGCCCTCGTGCACAAGCAGCAGGCCGACGCCGCCAAGGGCAAGGAAGTGCTGGGCTTCTTCAACTATGCCTTCAAGAACGGCGCCGCCGCCGCCACCGAGCTGGACTATGTGCCGATGCCGGATTCCGTCACCAAGCTGGTGGAAGCCGCCTGGAAGGCCAACCTGAAAGACGGTTCGGGCAAGGCGATCTGGTAATTGAGCAAAACCCGTAACGTGGGTAGCGTCGCTCCCACCCTCCCGGCGAGTGGTCGGGAAGGGTGGGAGCGACGCATTGCTTTTGGGTAATAAATTGGACAAGAACATGAACGCACACCCCGCGCTCGCCGCCGACGAGGCCGGCCAGGCCGCGTTGCAGGAGGACGCCCGCAACGTTGCACTGCGCAATACCATGCGCGTGCAGCGCATCCAGGACTTCATCTTCCACAAGGTGACCTTGCTGTTCGCCTTGAGCGTACTGGTCGTCCTGGTGGGCATCATCGTTTCCCTGGCGATCGGCGCGGCGCCCGCGTTCCACGCCTTCGGTGCCTCCTTCCTCGTGACGAACGAGTGGGATCCCGTCAACGACAAGTTCGGCGCGCTGATCGCCATCACGGGCACCCTGGTGACGTCCGTCATCGCGCTGCTCGTCGCGTTCCCGATCAGCTTCGGCATCGCCCTGTTCCTGACGGAGATCTGCCCGGTCTGGCTGCGCCGTCCGATGGGCATGGCCGTCGAGCTGCTGGCCGGCGTGCCGTCGATCATCTACGGCATGTGGGGCCTGTTCGTGTTCGCGCCCCTGTTCGGCGACTACGTCCAGCCGCTGCTCAAGCATACGCTCGGCGTGCTGCCGTTCATCGGCCCGTTTTTCCAGGGACCGACGATGGGCCTGGGCCTGCTGACCGCCGGCCTGATCCTGGCCGTCATGATCATCCCGTTCATCGCCTCCGTCATGCGCGACGTGTTCGAGATCGTCCCCGCCGTGCTGAAGGAATCCGCATACGGCCTCGGCTGCACCAAATGGGAAGTCGTGCGCAAGATCGTGCTGCCGTACACCCGCGCCGGCGTCGTCGGCGGCGTGATGCTGGGCCTGGGCCGCGCGCTCGGCGAGACGATGGCCGTCACGTTCGTCATCGGCAATGCGAACGATATCGCCCTGTCGTTGTTCGCGCCGGGCAACTCGATTTCCTCGACGCTGGCGAATGAATTCGCCGAAGCCAGCTCGCCGCTGCACGTGTCCTCGCTGTTCGCGCTGGGCCTGATCCTGTTCGCCATCACGTTCATCGTGCTGTCGGCCGCAAAACTGATGCTCGTGGGTATGGCCCGCCAAGAAGGAGTGAAGTAATGGATGGCGTCGTGAATTCTGTTTATCGCCGCCGCCTGCTGGGGCACCGCATCGGCATCGCGCTGTCCGTGCTGGCGATGGCCATCGGCCTCGGCTTTTTGCTGTGGATCCTGTCCACGTTGCTGATCAATGGCTTCGGGGCACTGTCGCACACGCTGTTTACGATGGACACGCCGGCCCCCGGCAGCCCGGGCGGCGTGCGCAACGCCATCGTCGGCAGCCTGATGATGGTGGGCCTGTCCACGGCGATCTCGACCCCGATCGGCATCCTCGCCGGCATCTACCTGGCCGAGTACGGCCAGAACAACAAATTCGCCGCCGTCACGCGCTTCGTCACGGACATCATGCTGTCGGCGCCGTCGATCGTGATCGGCCTGTTCGTGTATGCCCTGTGCGTGGCGCGTTTCCAGCATTTCTCGGGCTATGCCGGCACCATCGCGCTGTCGCTGATCGCGATCCCGGTCGTCGTGCGCACGACGGACAACATGCTGCACCTCGTGCCGAACAGCCTGCTGGAAGCCGCGTTCGCGCTGGGCGCGCCGCGCTGGAAGGTGTCGATGACGGTGCGCCTGCGCGCCGTGAAGGCCGGTGTCGTGACGGGCGTGCTGCTGGCCGTGGCCCGCATCGCCGGCGAGACGGCGCCGCTGCTGTTCACCGCGCTGAACAACCAGTTCTTCAGCCTCGACATGAAGCAGCCGATGGCCAACCTGCCGGTGGCGATCTACCTGTTCGCGATGAGCTCGTACGAGGACTGGCGCAGCCTGGCCTGGGGCGCCGCGCTGCTGGTGACCTTCAGCGTGCTGCTCCTGAATATCCTGTCGCGGACCGCGTTCCGCCAAAAGAACCCGCAATGATGACTTCGATGATGACCCAGACCCTGTCGACTCCGACGACGACCATGTCCAAGCCCAAGACCAAGACGATCGAAATCTCCGGCCTGGACTTTTATTACGGCAAGACGAAGAGCCTGAAGAACGTCAGCCTGGACGTGCACGACAAGCAGGTCACCGCGTTCATCGGCCCGTCGGGCTGCGGCAAGTCGACGCTGCTGCGCACGCTGAACCGCATGTACGACCTGTACCCGGGCCAGCGGGCCGAGGGATCGATTCTTTACCGCGGCCGCAACATCCTGGAGCCCGGCGTCGACGTGAACATGCTGCGCGCGAAGATCGGCATGGTGTTCCAGAAGCCGACGCCGTTCCCGATGTCGATCTACGACAACATCGCATTCGGCGTGCGCCTGTACGAAAACCTGTCCAAGGGCGAGATGGACGAGCGCGTGGAATGGGCGCTCAAGAAGGCCGCGCTGTGGACGGAAGCGAAGGACAAGCTGAACAAGAGCGGCCTGTCGCTGTCCGGCGGCCAGCAGCAGCGCCTGTGCATCGCGCGCGGCGTCGCCGTCAAGCCGGACGTGCTGCTGCTCGACGAGCCGACGTCGGCCCTGGACCCGATCTCGACGTCGAAGATCGAAGAGCTGATCAGCGAGCTCAAGGGCGACTACACGATCGCCATCGTCACGCACAACATGCAGCAGGCCGCACGCTGCTCGGACTACACGGCCTATATGTACCTGGGTGAACTGGTGGAATTCGGCGAGACCGACCAGCTGTTCCTGAACCCCGTACGCAAGGAAACGCAAGACTACATTACCGGCCGCTTTGGATAGGGGGCTTGGCAACCTACTGCGCGTTGCAGGGCCGGCCTGCGATGCTCGCCGTACCGGATGTACGGCTGCGCTTCTCGGCCACCCCTGCCGCCGCTCGCTACGGTTGCAAAGCCCCCGATACGCTAACACTGTTCGTTACTAGAGTAAGATAACGATAGACGATAGGAAAGATATATATGGTAGGCGAGCACTCTTCCAAGCAGTACGATCAGGAGCTGGAGGCGATCCGTTCCAAGGTGCTGCTGATGGGCGGCATGGTGGAAACGCAGTTCGACGAGGCGCTGAATGCTTTTCGCGTCGGTAATACGGAACAGGCCGACAAGGTCATCGCGGACGACCACGCCGTCAACCAGCTCGAAGTGCAGCTGGACGATGCCTCCAGCCACCTGATCGTGCGCCGCCAGCCGGCCGCCAACGACCTGCGCACGGTGATGGCGACGATCAAGGTGATCACCGACCTCGAGCGCATCGGCGACGAGGCGACCAAGATCGCGCGCACGGCCAAGAGCCTGCACGAGCGCGGCATGGTCAGCTTCAACCACTACGAGACGGTGCGCACGATCTCGCGCGCCACGGCCGACATGCTGCACGACGCCCTCGACGCGTTCGCGCGCCTGGACGGCCGCGCCGCCGTGCAGATCATCGCCCAGGACGACGTGATCGACCACGAGTTCCGCACCATCCTGCGCAGCACCATCACGTTCATGATGGAAGACCCGCGCACGATCTCGTCGGCGCTGGACGTGCTGTGGGTGGCCAAGGCCATCGAGCGCATCGGCGACCACGCCAAGAACATCGCCGAATACGTGATCTACGTCGTCGAGGGGCGCGACATCCGCCACAGCAAACCCGTCGGCGCGCCGGCCGCCGCCAACGGCGAAGGGTGATCGATGGCGGCCAACACGAGCGTCCTGATCGTCGAGGATGAACCGGCGATCGTCGAACTGGTGAGTTACTCCCTGCGCGAAACGGGCTGGGAGATCCGCACGGCCGCCAACGTGGCGTCGGCCTGGGATTCGATCGTGCACGGCAGGCCCGACCTGCTGCTGCTGGACTGGATGCTGCCGGACCAGAGCGGCCTGCGCCTGTTGTCGCGCCTGCGCGGCGACCGCGACTTCCAGGACATCCCCGTCATCATGCTGACGGCCAAAAGCATGGAAGAGGACAAGATCGCGGGCCTGAACACGGGCGCCGACGACTACGTCACCAAGCCGTTCTCGCCGCGCGAGCTGGTGGCCCGCTCGAAAGCCCTGCTGCGCCGCAAGAGCCCGCACCTGGCCGAGGCGCCGCTGACGGCCGGCCCGGTGACGCTCGATCCGGCCAGCTGCACCGTCACGCTGGACGGCCGCCAGCTCGACATGGGCAATGCCGAATACCGGCTGCTGAAATTCCTGATGGCGCACCGCGAGCGCGTGTTCTCGCGCAGCCAGCTGCTCGACAAGGTGTGGGGCGATGCCGCCGCCGTCGAGGAACGCACGGTCGACGTCCACGTGCTGCGGCTGCGCAAGGCACTGAAGGAAGCGGAAAAGCTGATCAAGACCGTGCGCAGCGTCGGCTACATGCTGTCCGAAAAAGAAAAATAAGGAAAGGTCGTCCGTTTGAATCCTCGAGTCGTGTTCTGGGTCCCGGCGCTGCTGCGCCTGGGCCTGATGCTGGCGGTCGCCGGCATCGCCTGGTGGCTGCTGGGGGCCGTCTCCGGGCTGGCGCTCGCGCTGCTCATGAGCCTCGGCCTGCTGGTCTCCCAGCTGAACTACCTGCACAAGCTGGGGGAGTGGCTGAACGACCCGCAAAGCACGAAGCTGCCGGACGGGTGGGGCGCCTGGACCGACGTCTTCGCGCGCTTGTATCGCCTGCGCCGCGACGACGAACGCAATCGCGACGAGCTGACGGAATGGCTCGCGCGCTTCCGCCAGGCCATGCACCTGCTGCCGGAAGGCGTGGCGATCATGGACGACGTCCTGTTCCTCGAATGGTGCAACCCGGCGGCCGAGCGCCACCTCGGCCTCACGCTGGAACGCGACAAGGGCCGGCGCGTGACGAACCTGATCCGCCACCCGGAATTCATCGACTACCTGATCCTCGGCCGCTACGAACAGCCGCTCACGCTGTCGATCCGCAGCCGCAAGCTGATCGTGCAGATCATCCCGTTCGAGAACCGGCGTCAGATCCTCGTCACCCACGACGCCACCGAGACCGAGCGCATCGAAGCCATGCGCCGCGATTTCATCGCCAACGCGTCGCATGAGCTGCGCACGCCGCTGACGGTGATCGTCGGCTTCCTCGAGATCGCGCTCGCGGACCCGGGCCTGGACGAGAAGACGCGCACGGCGCACCTGACGCTGATGACGGAACAGGCCCAGCGCATGCAGCGCCTGATCGAAGACATGCTGACCCTGTCGCGCCTGGAGTCCGACGACTATCCGTTGAAGCGCGAGCGGGTCGACGTCAGGGCGCTGGTCGAGCAGGTGGCGGTCGATGCGCGGGCGCTGTCGGGTGGCCGCCACGAGATCGGCTTCGCCGTCGACGGCCCGGACGTGATGGGCAGCACGGAAGAGCTGCGCAGCGCGTTCGGCAACCTGGCCAGCAACGCCGTGCGCTACACGCCGCAGGGCGGGAAGATCGAATTGCGCTGGCTGCGCGGTTCGAACGACCTGCGCTTCGAAGTGATCGACAACGGCATCGGCATCGACGAGCAGCACATCTCGCGCCTCACCGAGCGCTTCTACCGCGTCGACAAGAGCCGCTCGCGCGAGACGCAGGGCACGGGCCTCGGCCTGGCGATCGTCAAGCACGTGCTGCTGCGCCACGGCGGCAAGCTGGCGATCCGGTCGGTGCCGGGCAAGGGCAGCGTGTTCACGGCCACGCTGCCCAATACGTCGCTGCCGGGGTAACGTCGAAAAATTGGGCCCCTGCCTGCGCAGGGGCGACGGTTTTGACGCTCGCGGCCAAAAAACGTCGTACCCGCGCAGGCGGGTACCTAATTTTGTCTTTGCCGTGGGATCCCACGATAAACGCCAGGATCGGGTTACAATCCCATCTTTGTCCCGTTTATCAGCCCGTTCCGGATGACCCTCTCCCGACGTTCCATTCTCGCCACGCTCGGCGCGGCGGCAGTGCTGGCCGGCTGCGGCTCGGCGCCCACCCAGCCCGCCGCGCCGGTCGCCGTCGCGCCCGCGCCCGCACCCCTCCCGCTGCGCCACGTAAGGATCGGCCTCGCCCTGGGCGGCGGCGCCGCGCGCGGCTTTGCCCACATCGGCGTGATCAAGGCCCTGGAAGCCCAGGGCATCGTGCCCGACATCGTCGTCGGCACCAGCGCGGGTTCCGTCGTCGGCGCGCTGTATGCGTCGGGCTACAACGGCTTCGAACTGCAGAAGATCGCCCTCGACATGGACGAGACGACGATCTCCGACTGGGCCATCCCGTTCTTCAGCAAGGCGCCCGGCGTGCTGAAAGGGGAGGCGCTGCAGGCCTATGTCAACAAGGCCGTGCACAACCGCCCGATCGAAAAGCTCAAGATCCCGTTCGGCGCCGTCGCCACGGACCTCAAGACGGGCCAGCCCATCCTGTTCCGCCGCGGCAACACCGGCATGGCCGTGCGCGCGTCGTCCGCCGTGCCGGGCGTGTTCCAGCCCGTAGTGATCGGCAAGCGCACGTATGTGGACGGCGGCCTCGTCGCCCCCGTGCCAGTGCGCTTCGCGAAAGAGATGGGCGCCGAATTCATCATTGCCGTGAATATCTCCAGCGCGACGGAAGCCCAGGCCACGGCCAGCTCCATGGACGTGCTGATGCAGACGTTCACCATCATGGGGCAGCGCCTGAACCAGTTCGAGCTGAAGAGTGCCGACGTCGTCATCACGCCCGCGCTGGGCGCGATGGGCAGCGCCGACTTCAACGGCCGCAACCTGGCCGTGCTGGCGGGTGAACAGGCGGCGGCCGGCGTGATGGCCGAACTCAAGGCCAGGCTCAAGGCCAAGCAGAGCACGCCCGCGCCGATGACGGCCGCGCGCTGATCCTGCGGCACCTGCAGACTATTTTTGTAACGCACCACGAAAGAGATATCAAGATGCAAACCAAGCCCGTCCTTACCCTCGAAGACATCAAGAAGATCGCCGCCGGCGCGGAAAACGAAGCCGTCGCCAATGGCTGGAAGGTCGTCATCGCGATCTGCGACGACGGCGGCCACCCGCTGTGGCTGCAGCGTCTGGACGGCGCCGCGCCGGTGTCGGCCCACATCGCCCCGGCCAAGGCCAGGACTGCCGCGCTGGGCCGCCGCGAATCGAAGATCTATGAAGACATGATCAACAACGGCCGCGTGTCGTTCGCCCGCGCGCCGGAACTGGATGGCATGCTGGAAGGCGGCGTGCCCATCGTCGTGGACGGCCAGGTCGTCGGCGCCGTCGGCGTGTCCGGCGTGAAGTCGGCGGAAGATGCCCAGATCGCCAAGGCCGGCATCGCCGCGCTCGGCCTGTAAGCGCCCCCCCGTTTTTTTGCGGCTGCGTGGGCCGTAGGGTGGGCGGCCCTCCGCCCACGCGTGACGTATGCGGTGCGTTGGCGTCGTGTTGGCGTCGTGTTGGCAGTGCGCGTGGGCACAGGGGTGCCCACCCTACCGAGTTCAGCCGGGGTATTTAGACGAAAATGGCAGGGAAGGCGATTGCCGGCCGATATAAATCGCGCTATAATTCAGAGGTTTAGCCATCACTTATCTGCCGTAGCGACTACCCCACCCATACCTCAATCTAGCGACCTGTGACACTGGGCGAAATGCGTGCCCACACCCTGTTCAGGCCGGTCTGACGTGGCGCAGCCTACGGCAACTTTATCGGGAGTTGCCCTTGCCGCCATTTTTTTCTGGCCCAGCCGTTCCAGCCATCCTAGCCCTGGCAGACGGAACCATTTTCAAAGGATATTCGATCGGCGCCGCCGGTCACACGATCGGGGAGGTGGTGTTCAATACCGCCATGACCGGTTACCAGGAAATCCTGACCGACCCCAGCTACTCGCGCCAGATCGTGACGCTGACCTACCCGCACATCGGCAACTACGGCGTCAACCTCGAAGACGTCGAGGCGACCAGGGTGCACGCCGCCGGCCTGATCATCCGTGACCTGCCGCTGCTGGCCTCGAATTTCCGCTCCACCCAATCGCTGTCGGACTACCTGAAGGCCGAGAACGTGGTCGCCATCGCCGGTATCGATACCCGCAAGCTGACCCGCATCCTGCGCGAAAAGGGCGCCCAGAACGGCGCGATCCTGACCGGCACGCAAGGCAACGAACCGCTCGAATCGCAAGCGCTGGAACTGGCGCGTTCGTTCCCCGGCCTGAACGGCATGGACCTGGCGAAGGTCGTCTCCGTCAAGGAACCGTACGCGTTCGCCGAAACCGAATGGAAGCTGGGCGAAGGCTACGGCAAGCAAGAAAGCCCGCAGTACCACGTGGTCGCCTTCGACTACGGCGTCAAGCGCAACATCCTGCGCATGCTGGCCGAACGCGGCTGCAAGATCACCGTGCTGCCGGCGCAAGCCACCGCCGAGGAAGCCCTCGCGCTGAACCCGGACGGCGTCTTCCTCGCCAACGGCCCGGGCGACCCGGCCGCCTGCGACTACGCGATCGCCGCGACCAGGAAAGTGATCGAGTCGGGCGTGCCGACGTTCGGCATCTGCCTCGGCCACCAGATCATGGCGCTGGCCTCGGGCGCGAAGACCGTCAAGATGAAGTTCGGCCACCACGGCGCCAACCACCCGGTGCAGGACCTGGATTCGAAACAAGTCCTGATCACGTCCCAGAACCACGGCTTCGCAGTCGACGCGGCCACGCTGCCGGCCAACTGCCGCGTGACCCACGTCTCGCTGTTCGACGGTTCGCTGCAGGGCTTCGAGCGCATCGACAAGCCGGCGTTCTGCTTCCAGGGCCACCCGGAAGCGTCGCCCGGCCCGACCGACGTCGCCTACCTGTTCGACCGTTTCATCAGCAAGATGCAAGCTCACGCCAGCGAGAAGAAATAAATGCCAAAACGTACTGATATTAAAAGCATCCTGATCATCGGCGCTGGCCCGATCGTCATCGGCCAGGCGGTCGAATTCGACTACTCCGGCGCGCAAGCCTGCAAGGCGCTGCGCGAAGAAGGCTACAAGGTCATCCTCGTCAACTCGAACCCGGCGACCATCATGACGGACCCGGAAACTGCCGACGTCACGTACATCGAACCGATCACGTGGAAGGCCGTCGAGCGCATCATCGACAAGGAGCGCCCGGACGCGATCCTGCCGACGATGGGCGGCCAGACGGCGCTGAACTGCGCGCTGGACCTGCATCGCCACGGTGTGCTGGACAAGTACAAGGTCGAACTGATCGGCGCCACGCCGGAAGCCATCGACAAGGCCGAGGACCGCTTCAAGTTCAAGCAGGCGATGACGAAGATCGGCCTCGGTTCGGCCCGTTCCGGCATCGCCCACTCGATGGACGAAGCCCGTACCGTGCAGCGCGAACTGGGCTTCCCGACCATCATCCGTCCGTCGTTCACGATGGGCGGTTCGGGCGGCGGCATCGCCTACAACGAAGAAGAATTCGAAGCGATCTGCAAGCGCGGCCTGGAAGCGTCGCCGACGTCGGAACTCTTGATCGAAGAGTCGCTGCTCGGCTGGAAAGAGTACGAGATGGAAGTCGTCCGCGATAAAAAGGACAACTGCATCATCGTCTGCTCGATCGAGAACCTGGACCCGATGGGCGTGCACACGGGCGACTCGATCACGGTCGCGCCGGCGCAGACGCTGACGGACAAGGAATACCAGATCATGCGCAACGCGTCGATCAACGTGCTGCGCGAGATCGGCGTCGACACGGGCGGCTCGAACGTGCAGTTCTCGATCAACCCGAAGGACGGCCGCATGATCGTCATCGAGATGAACCCGCGCGTGTCGCGTTCGTCCGCGCTGGCATCGAAGGCGACCGGCTTCCCGATCGCCAAAGTGGCGGCGAAACTGGCTGTCGGTTTTACGCTGGATGAACTGCGCAACGAGATCACCGGCGGCGCGACCCCGGCCTCGTTCGAACCGTCGATCGACTACGTCGTCACCAAGATCCCGCGCTTCACGTTCGAGAAATTCCCGACCGCCGACAAGCACCTGACCACGCAGATGAAGTCCGTCGGCGAAGTGATGGCGATGGGCCGCACGTTCCAGGAATCGTTCCAGAAAGCGCTGCGCGGCCTCGAAGTCGGCGTCGATGGCCTGAACGAAAAGACCCGCGACCGCGAAAAGATCGAGGAAGAACTGGGCGAGCCGGGTCCGGAGCGCATCTGGTACGTGGGCGACGCGTTCGCGCAAGGCTTCACGCTGGACGAGGTGCACAACCTCACCAAGATCGATCCGTGGTTCCTCATCCAGATCAAGGAAATCGTCGACATCGAACTGTGGCTGGATCACCAGAAGCTGGAGAGCCTCGACAAGCCGACGCTGTATAAACTCAAGCAGAAGGGCTTCTCGGACCGCCGCCTGGCGTTCCTGATGCAGACGACGCCGGAAGCCGTGCGCGCGCAGCGCCACGCATTCGGCATCCGTCCGGTCTACAAGCGCGTGGACACGTGCGCCGCCGAATTCGCGACGAACACCGCGTACATGTACTCGACGTACGACGAAGAGTGCGAGTCGAATCCGACCGACAAGAAGAAGATCATGGTGCTGGGCGGCGGTCCGAACCGCATCGGCCAGGGCATCGAGTTCGACTACTGCTGCGTGCACGCGGCCCTCGCCATGCGCGAAGACGGCTACGAGACCATCATGGTCAACTGCAACCCGGAGACCGTGTCGACCGACTACGACACGTCCGACCGCCTGTACTTCGAATCGCTGACCCTGGAAGACGTGCTCGAAATCGTCGAGCTGGAAAAGCCGGAAGGCGTGATCGTCCAGTACGGCGGCCAGACCCCGCTGAAGCTGGCGCTCGACCTGGAAAAGAACGGCGTGCCGATCATCGGCACGTCGCCGGACATGATCGACGCCGCCGAAGACCGCGAGCGCTTCCAGAAGCTGCTGCAGGACCTGGGCCTGCGCCAGCCGCCGAACCGCACCGCACGCACGGAAGCCGAAGCACTGGCGCTGGCGTCCGAGATCGGCTATCCGCTCGTCGTGCGTCCGTCGTACGTGCTGGGCGGCCGCGCGATGGAGATCGTCCACGAGCAGCGCGACCTCGAACGCTACATGCGCGAAGCCGTCAAGGTGTCGAACGATTCGCCGGTGCTGCTGGACCGCTTCCTGAACGACGCGATCGAAGTCGACGTCGACTGCATCTCGGACGGCGAGACGACGTTCATCGGCGGCGTGATGGAACACATCGAGCAGGCCGGCGTGCACTCGGGCGACTCCGCGTGCTCGCTGCCGCCGTACTCGCTGTCCCAGGCGACCATCGATGAACTGAAGCGCCAGACCTCGCTGATGGCGAAGGCGCTGAACGTCGTCGGCCTGATGAACGTGCAGTTCGCGATCCAGCAGTCGGAAGTCGAGGGCCAGCTAGTGGATACCGTGTATGTGCTGGAAGTGAACCCGCGCGCATCGCGCACCGTGCCGTTCGTGTCGAAGGCGACGGGCCTGCAGCTGGCGAAGATCGCCGCGCGCTGCATGGTGGGCCAGACGCTGGCACAGCAGGGCATCACGAAAGAGATCGTCCCGCCGTTCTACAGCGTCAAGGAAGCCGTGTTCCCGTTCGTGAAATTCCCGGGCGTCGACACGATCCTCGGCCCCGAGATGAAGTCGACGGGCGAAGTGATGGGCGTGGGCATGACGTTCGGCGAAGCGTTCGTCAAGTCGCAGCTGGCGGCCGGCATCATCCTGCCGGAGACTGGCCGCGTGTTCCTGTCCGTGAAGGGCTCGGACAAGCCGCGTACCGTGAAGGTGGCGCGCGACCTCGTCGACCTGGGCTTCACGCTCGTCGCGACGAAGGGCACCGCGGCCGTCATCGCCGCCGCCGGCATCCCGGTCACCGCGGTCAACAAGGTGATCGAGGGTCGTCCGCACATCGTCGACATGATCAAGAACCACGAGATCGCGATGGTCGTGAACACGGTCGAAGAGAAGCGCAGCGCCATCGCCGACTCGCGCACGATCCGTACGTCGGCACTGCAGTCGCGCGTGGTCACCTACACGACCATCGCCGGCGCCGAGGCGGCCGTGCAGGGCATGCGCCACCTGGACGAGTTGCGGGTGTACGATTTACAAGGCCTGCATAAAACCTTAAACTAAGCGCAATGCAGTAAGATTGCAGTAACGCTTAGCAGTACCAAAGACCACAGAGTTCGCGCGGCTTGCGCCGTGCGGCTCTGTGGTTTTCACTTGGTACGTCCGCAAACACTGAGAACAGATAGCCATGAACACTCCATTGACCAAATTCGGCGCCGAGAAGTTGAAGGAAGAGCTGCACCAGCTCAAGACCAAGGAACGCCGCAACGTGATCGATGCGATCGCCGAGGCGCGTTCGCATGGTGACCTGTCCGAAAACGCCGAATACGACGCCGCCAAGGAGCGCCAGGCGTTCGTCGAAGGCCGCATCGCCGAGCTGGAACAGAAACTGTCCACCGCGCAGGTCATCGACCCGTCCACGCTGGACGCCGAGGGCCGCGTCGTGTTCGCGTCCACCGTCGACCTGGAAGACCTCGACAACGGCCAGAAAGTCACGTACCAGATCGTCGGCATGGATGAAGCGGACCTCAAGGAGAACAAGGTCTCCGTCACGTCGCCGATCGCGCGTGCGCTGATCGGCAAATACGCCGGCGACGTGGTCGAAGTGCAAGCCCCGTCCGGTCCGCGCGAATACGAAATCCTGGAAGTCCGCTACATCTGAGTCCGCGACAATGCTCGCCAACGCGCGGTTGCTGCTGGCCGCCCTGTGGGCCGGCAGCGTGTGGACGGTCAGCTACCTGGCCGCGCCGAGCGCGTTCGCCGTCCTCGACAGCACGCAGGCCGGCAATGTCGTCGGCATCATGCTGACGCGCTCGGCCTGGCTCGCGATCGCGCTGGCGGTGCTGCTCGGGTTGCTGGTGGCACGTGCCACCGACCTCGATGCGCGCCGCAAGCGCTGGCTGTACGGGGTGATTGGCGGGATGCTGGCGTGCAGCCTCATCGTCTACCTGGGGCTGCAGCCGACGATGGCGGCGATCCGCGCGGCGGCCGGACCGGCCGGCGTGCGGGCGTCGCCGCAATGGGGGACGTTCGCGGCGCTGCATGGGGTGTCGCAGGGGTTGTACCTGGTCGAGACCATCCTGGGCGCGCTGCTGGTCGTGAAGGCACGATAATGCGGGCGTCTGGTGGCCGCCCCGTGCCCACCATGCCGCCGACGCGAAAAAAAACCGGGGCAGCGGCCCCGGTTGATTTTTTTGAATACGGATTATTTCAGGACCGTCTTCTTGGTGCTGGCCTGGCGGGGCTTGGCCCGCTTGATGTTGCCGCCCTGGGTGACGCGCTCGTTCCCTTTCAGCAGGACCTTGGTCACGCTCGGCTTCTTGGTGCCGCTCGGGCTCGGCTTGACGATGGTGACTTCGCGCAGGCCCTTGCCGGACTTGGTCGAACGTTCCTTGACCTCGTCCTTCTTCGGGCGGTACAGCACGAGCAGTTTGCCGATGTGCTGGACCGGGGCGGCGTCGAGTTCCCCGCAGATCTGTTCGTAGATCGCGACGCGCGCTTCACGGTCGTCGCCGAACACGCGCACCTTGATCAGGCCGTGCGCATCCAGGCTGGACGAGATTTCCTTCATGACGGCCGCGGTCAGGCCGGCTTCGCCGATCATGACGACAGGATTGAGTCCGTGGGCTTCCGCACGCAGCGCGGCACGCTCGACCGGGGTAAGTTTGATCATGATGTTATTTTGAGATACCTATTAAAAGCAGTATTTTACGCGAATGGCCAAGAACAAATTCAATAAAAACTGGATCCACGATCACATCAACGATCCTTATGTCAAATTGGCACAGAAAGAGGGCTACCGGGCACGTGCGGCCTACAAACTGAAAGAAATCGACGAAACCGAAAAGCTCATCAAGCCGGGCCAGGTGATCGTCGACCTCGGGTGCACCCCGGGCAGCTGGGGCCAGTACACCCGGCGCAAGCTCGCCGGCGGCGACGAGGGCGGCATCAAGGGCACGATGATCGGCCTGGACATGCTCCCCATGGAGCCGATTGCCGACATGCATTTTATTCAGGGTGATTTTCGCGAGGAAAGCGTGCTCGACGAGCTGGCCTGCGTGCTCGAGGGCCGCATGGCCGATCTCGTGCTGTCCGATATGGCACCGAATCTGTCCGGCATTCCGTCGGCGGATGCGGCGCGCATGGAGGATTTGATCGATCTCGCTATTGAGTTCTCTCAAATGCACCTCAAACCATCCGGCGCATTGTTAGTGAAATGCTTCAAGGACATGGGGTTTACGCAAATCCTTGAGAAGTTCCGCACTGAATTCAAGGTCGTCAAACAGATCAAACCGAAGGCCAGCCGCGACAAATCATCGGAAATCTTCCTGCTCGGACGTGGTCTGAAGAATCCAGCGAGCTGGAATTGCGAAAATCGGCGGCGCCGCCCTTGATTTCCGGGAGCGCAGCCGCACATCAGCAAAGGACAGCCACACCCACGTCCGCTGTGGGATGGAATGTTCATGATGCCTGCGCAGTGGAAATAAAAACCGTTTATAGTGGCGTATAGGCACCATGGGAGGGCGTGCGTGGCACGGCCTGCTGAATGCGGTAGAATCTGCCTTTGAAAAAATGGGAAAAGATGCGTTCGCATCAGAGGAGTCTTCGTGAATAATATGTTTTCCAAATCCGCCATCTGGGTGGTCGTCGCACTGCTGTTGTTCATGCTGTTCAAGCAGTTCGACAACCATAGCGTCGCGGGCGGCAGCAAGACCATTGCTTATTCCGAGCTGCTCGATGACGTCAAGGCAAAACGCATCAAGGACGTCGTGATCGAAGGGTCGAGCATCACCGCGACCCGAACCGACGACACGAAGGTGCGCACCACCGCGACCATGCTCGACCGCGGCCTGATCGGCGACCTGCGCGACAACAACGTGCGCTTCGACGTCAAGCCGCCCGAGGAACCGTCGTTCCTCCAGCAAGTCTTCATTTCCTGGTTCCCGATGCTGCTGCTGATCGGGGTCTGGGTGTTCTTCATGCGCCAGATGCAGGGCGGCGGCAAGGGCGGGGCGTTCTCGTTCGGCAAGTCGAAGGCGCGCATGATGGATGAAACGAACAACACCGTCACGTTCGCCGACGTCGCCGGCTGCGACGAAGCGAAGGAAGAAGTGGGCGAGATCGTCGACTTCCTCAAGGACCCGACCAAGTTCCAGAAACTGGGCGGCCGCATCCCGCGCGGCGTGCTGATGGTCGGCCCCCCGGGTACCGGTAAGACCCTGCTGGCCCGCGCCATCGCCGGCGAAGCCAAGGTGCCGTTCTTCTCGATCTCCGGTTCCGACTTCGTCGAGATGTTCGTCGGCGTGGGCGCGTCCCGTGTGCGCGACATGTTCGAGAACGCGAAAAAGCATTCGCCCTGCATCATCTTCATCGACGAGATCGACGCCGTCGGCCGCCACCGCGGCGCCGGCATGGGCGGCGGCAACGACGAGCGCGAACAGACGCTGAACCAGTTGCTGGTCGAGATGGACGGCTTCGAGGCATCGTCGGGCGTGATCGTGATCGCCGCGACCAACCGCGCCGACGTGCTGGACAAGGCGCTGCTGCGTCCGGGCCGTTTCGACCGCCAGGTGATGGTGGGCCTGCCGGACATCCGCGGCCGCGAGCAGATCCTGAACGTGCACATGCGTAAAGTGCCGATCGGCACCGACGTGAAGGCCGACATCCTGGCCCGCGGCACCCCGGGTTTCTCCGGCGCCGACCTGGCCAACCTCGTCAACGAAGCGGCCCTGTTCGCCGCGCGCCGCAACAAGCGCCTCGTCGAGATGAACGATTTCGAAGATGCGAAGGACAAGATCTTCATGGGGCCGGAGCGCAAGTCGATGGTCATGCGCGAGGAAGAACGCCGCAACACGGCCTACCACGAGTCGGGCCACGCCGTGATCGCCAAGCTGCTGCCGAAGGCCGATCCCGTGCACAAGGTCACGATCATGCCGCGCGGCTTTGCCCTCGGCCTGACCTGGCAACTGCCCGAGCACGACAGCTTGTCCGGCTACAAGGACAAGATGCTGGAAGAAATCTCGATCCTGTTCGGCGGCCGCATCGCCGAGGAAATCTTCGTCGGCCAGATGTCGACCGGCGCATCGAACGACTTCGCCCGCGCCACCAAGCTGGCCCGTTCGATGGTGACCCGCTTCGGCATGTCGGAAAGCATGGGCGTGATGGTCTACGAGGACGACGCGAACGAAGGCTTCTTCGGCGGCTCCGTGAAGACCATTTCCGAAGCCACGCAGCAGAAAGTCGATGCCGAGATCCGCAACATCCTCGACTCGCAGTATGCGCTGGCGCACCGCCTGCTCGAAGAAAATCGCGACAAGGTCGAAGTGATGACGAAGGCGCTGCTCGAATGGGAAACCATCGACGCCGACCAGATCAACGACATCATGGCCGGCCGCGAGCCGCGTCCGCCGAAGTCGGTGGTGCTGACCAAGCGCACGCCCCCGAGCGACAGCGGTGGCGGCGTCGCCCAGAACGCGACCGCACCGGCCTGAACCGCCAATCGGCGGTAGCCGGGTCATCCCACGGAAGGCACCCCGAGCGGGTGCCTTTTTATTGTTCAATCAGTTGGTGTTTCGTCATGCGTCAATATCTGCAGTGCGGCCGTTTCGGCTATAACCTCGCCCGGCGCCCCCTGGTCATGGGCATCCTCAACGTTACCCCCGATTCCTTTTCCGACGGCGGCCGTTACCAGGCCCTCGAATTCGCCGTGGAGCGGGCCGAACAGATGATCAGGGACGGCGTCGACATCATCGACATCGGCGGCGAATCCACGCGTCCCGGCTCGCCCAGCGTGCCCGTCGACGAAGAACTGCGCCGCGTCATGCCGGCGATTTACGCGTTGCGCGAACTGGGTCATGCGCTGTCGATCGACACCTGCAAGCCGGAAGTGATGCGCGAGGCGATCATCGCGGGTGCCGACCTGATCAACGACATCAATGGTTTCCGGGCGCCGGGCGCCATCGACGCCGTGAAGGACAGCGACTGCGCGCTGTGCGTGATGCACATGCAGGGCACACCCCAGGACATGCAGGCGCAGCCCGCCTACGGGGACGTGGTGGCCGACGTGATCGGCTTCCTGCGCGAGCGGGTCGACGCGCTGCTGGCGGCCGGCGTGGCGCGCGAACGCATCACGATCGATCCTGGATTTGGTTTTGGGAAGAGTGTCGAGCATAATTACGCTTTGCTTCGTAGCATAAGCCGTATGGAAAGCGAATTAGGCCTGCCCGTCCTGGCGGGGGTGTCGCGCAAATCGATGATCGGCGCCGTCACGGGCCGCAGCGTGGAGCAGCGCCTGGCAGGAAGCCTGGGCGGCGCGCTCGCTGCGGTAGCGCAGGGCGCCCGTATCGTGCGGGTCCATGATGTGGCAGAGACGGTGGATGCGCTGAAGGTCTGGCAGGCCGCCACCACGAATAATCAATAGATGAAGAGAATTTAATTAATGGCACGCAAATATTTCGGTACCGATGGCGTTCGCGGGCTGGTGGGCAAATCGCCCATCACCCCTGACTTTGTAATGCGGTTGGGCTATGCGGCCGGCAAGGTGCTGGCCAAGGACAAGGCCGGCACGCATGACCGTCCCACGGTCCTGATCGGCAAGGACACGCGCATTTCCGGCTACATGCTGGAAGCCGCGCTGGAAGCCGGTTTCTCGGCGGCGGGCGTCGACGTGATGCTGGCCGGCCCGATGCCGACGCCGGCCATCGCCTACCTGACGCGCGCGCTGCGCCTGCAGGCGGGCGTCGTCATTTCGGCGTCGCACAATCCTTTCCAGGACAACGGCATCAAGTTCTTTTCGGGTCATGGCACCAAGCTGCCGGACGCCGTCGAGCTCGAGATCGAAGAGGTGGTCGACCAGCCGATGGGCTGCGTGTCGTCGGAAAAACTGGGCCGCGCCACGCGCCTGCGCGATGCGCAGGGCCGTTACATCGAATTCTGCAAGAGCACGTTCCCGAACGAACTGGACCTGCGCGGCCTGAAGATCGTCGTCGACTGCGCCCACGGCGCCGCCTACAACATCGCCCCGCACGTATTCCATGAGCTGGGCGCGGAAGTCGTGGAACTGGGCACCAAGCCGGACGGCTTCAACATCAACGACGGCGTCGGCGCCACGTCGCCCAAGGCGATGGCGGCCGCAGTCGTCGAGCACAAGGCCGACCTCGGTATCGCGCTGGACGGCGACGCCGACCGCCTGATCATGTGCGACGCCGCCGGCCGCCTGTACAACGGCGACGAGCTGCTGTACGTGATGGTGCGGGCGCGCATGGCAACCGGTCCGGTGGCCGGCGCCGTCGGCACCCTGATGACCAATATGGCGCTCGAAGTGGCGTTCAAGGAAATGGGCATCGGCTTCGCGCGCGCGAAGGTCGGCGACCGCTATGTGCTTGAAATGATGCAGGAGCAGGGCTGGCTGCTGGGCGGCGAGGGTTCGGGCCACCTGCTGGCGCTGGACAAGCACACCACCGGCGACGGCATCGTCTCGGCACTGCAGGTCCTCACGGCGCTCAAGCGTTCCGGCCGCGGCCTGGCCGACTGCTGCAGCGACCTGAAACTGTATCCGCAGACCCTGATCAACGTCCGCGTGCAGCCGGGCACGGACTGGACGAAGAATGCGGCCGTCGTGGCCGAGAAGGACAACGTCGAGCGCGAACTGGGCGACAATGGCCGCGTCCTGATCCGCCCGTCGGGGACGGAACCGCTCGTGCGCGTCATGGTGGAAGCGAAGCACGCGGAACTGGCCGAATCGATGGCCAAGCGCATCGCGGCACGCTTCGAGGTCTGATCGTCGCGCCGGGGAGCGTTCATTGACGCTTCCCGCCCGGCGGGGTATGATCGTTCCAATCGGAGTGTAGCGCAGCCCGGTAGCGCACCTGCTTTGGGAGCAGGGGGTCCAAGGTTCGAATCCTTGTACTCCGACCACCGTCTTGCAAACGGGCTGTCGTCGACGGCCCGTTTTCATTTGTGAAGCCGTACCTCGTCGTATGCGCTCGCGACTGCCCATAGCTCAGTTGGATAGAGCATCAGCCTTCTAAGCTGAGGGTCGCAGGTTCGAACCCTGCTGGGCAGGCCAATCATCCCGTCGCCGCTTAGTTGTTCAGCAGCCCGGGCTCCCGCCCGATCTCTTCCAGCACCTGTGCCACCGGCCGCACGCTCATCCGCAAATTCAACGCCACGTGCGCGATGCCGGCCCCGTACAGCTGTTCCAGATAGCGCTTCAGTTCACCGATGCCGGCGCGTATGCCCATCGGGAAGTAGGACAAGGGCGCGTTGCGGTCGGCTTCGAGCACCACGCGCAGCGCCATCATCAGCGGCTTGCCGGCGCAGCCGCATGCCTGCTGGGCCGCTTCCCAGTCCCGGCTCAGCGCGGTCAACTGGTCGATCGAGCCGGCGTAGCTGAACCAGCCGTCGGCATGCGCGGCAATCCATTCGAGCGATTGCTGGGCGCGCCCCACCACCACTTGCGGCAGGCGCCGTTGCGCCGGCGGCGGCGCGATTTCGAACGGGGTCGCGCCGAAACTCCGGTGTGCCGCCGCCTCGCCGGACCACAGGCCGGGCAGGCGCTCGACCGTGGTGCGGAAGCGCTCGCCGCGGCTTGCATACTCGGTGCCGAACACGCCGTATTCGAGCGGACGGTCTCCGGTCGCCACGCCCAGCACGAAACGTCCGTTCGACAGCACGTCGACGCTGGCGGCGCGCTTGGCCAGGTGCAGGTCGTGGTCGAGCGGGGTGACGACAGCGGCCGTGCCCAGGGTGATGCGGCGCGTCACGGCGGCCAGGTAGCCGAGATAGGTCCACGGATCGAACACCTGGCCCGGATCGCCGTCGGTCGGATCGAAGGTCGGGACGTCCCGCAGCCAGGCGCCGCGAAAGCCGATTTCGTCGGCCAGGCGCACGTGGTGGGTGGTCTGGGCCAGGTTCGGCATCGAGACGCCCCGGCCGCTCCAGCGCGCCCAGTCGTTGTCGGCCGGGAGCAGCAGGCCGAGGCTGGCGCGGCCCGGCAGGCGCAGGGCGTCGAGTGCGGGCTGATCGCTGCGGTGCGAAGCATTAGACATGGGCGAGCTCCGGGCAAAAAACAGGTGTCATAACAAATCCCAAAAAGTTGTCTTGTGTATCACTTGAAATGCCGGTTGCTTCATGCACCCGACGTCTTTGGTTGCATCACATCACTTCGTGGCATCGCCTTGCATCGTCAGCTTCAGCGCGATTTCGTCGCTGACGTTGGGGATGTTGAAGCCCAGGCCGAACTCCGATCGTTTCAGGGTGCCGGTGGCGTCGAAGCCGATTGCCTGGCGCTTTGTCATCGGATTCTCGCCAGCCTTGTTCAGCCGCGCATGCAGCACGACCGGCCGGGTGATGCCATGGGCCGTCAGGTTTCCGGTAATCGTGTATTTGCCGTTACCGATGGCTTTCACGCGCGTGCTCTCGAAGGTGATGTTCGGGAATTTGGCGATGTCAAAGAACATCGGGCTCCTGAATTCGGTGTCGAGCTGCGGGACAAAGGTATTGATCCTGGCCACCGGCAGCGTGACGCGTACCGAGGATTTCGACGGATCGTCATGATCGAATACCAGGGTCCCCTGGTCGATATTGGCGACGATCATCGGATTGGAAAAGCCGAAATTACTGCGACTGAGCAGGACGAACGTGTGGGTGGCATCGATTTCGTAAGTCACCGGCGCAGCCTGAACAGTGAATATTGGCGCGCAAATCAACGCGCCGATGAGGGTGCGGGTAAGCACGGCCACGGCAACTCCTATCAAGACAATAAGCGTCCAATATTACCGTATATGGACGAGCGGCTATGCCTACGGCTTGAATAAATGTTATTCGCTCCTAACGCCTTCCGCGTGCCCCCGTCCCTCTTAATACTATCGCAGTGCCACGATTCGGGAAGACTGATCGACCTGGTGTACCAAGCGCCATCGGACCGCATTCAGCATTGCTTCAGCCTCAAGTGATGTTTCCATTATCCAATACAAACTTATCACGAACAACAATACGGAGAAAGATAATATGGCCGTTCAAGCAGAAGCCAAGTTTCCATTTGAAGGGACGCTCTCGAAAGCATTGGTCCACAAGGTATCCATCGATCAGGTGTTGTTGACGGATTACGAGGCGCAGTCCGATAAAGGGACTTTGCTGTATGCACAGCTTCCCCGGTCGCATGGCTTTTATTGCGAGCATATTGTCGACGCCAGGCGCTTTGATCTCGCGGCGCTGATCGAAATCTGTCGGCAGGCCTGTTTTGTCGTGGCGCATACGCAATTCGGCGTGCCGCTGGAAGGAAATGGTTACCAATTCCTGTTCCAGGAACTCGACGCCAACCTGTTAATGGAGCGATCGGCGATCTTCGACGACAACCATGCGGGGCAGCCCGTCCGGCTCGTGGTGAAAAGCACGATCGAAAGGGAATGGAAAAAGCGCAGTGGCGTTACCTACGGGCTGTTGTGGTTCTATGCGCTGGCCACCACGGACGGCGTGGAAATCGCACATATCCGGATCCGGCAAACCTGGCTGGAACGCGGCAAATGGCGTGAGATCCGCCAGATCATGAAGCGGGAACGCAATATTGCGCCGGACATGGCGATTCCGCCCGCGCCGCGTACGGAATTGAAACCCGCCGAAGTGGCGCGGATAAATCCCCACAATATCGTCCTGCACAGCCTGCGACTCGTCGACATTGGACGCTACGAAGCCATGGCCCGGATCGACACCCGGCATCCCGTGCTGTTCGATCGTGCGACGGAACACATCTACGCCATGATCCAGATCGAGGTGAGCAGGCAGATGGCCCTGTATGCCATGGCTCGCATTTTCGATGTCGATGCCGTCGAACTGGACGTATGGAAATGCAAGTCGACGTTCGAGACCGTCGGCGAGCTGCAGTTGCCGACCAAGGCGACGGCGAATGTCCGCGTGGACGACAGGGATCAGTTGAACGCCACAGTGTTCGTAACTGTTTCGCAACAGGACAGGACGATTTCCACGTTCGAAATCGGCGTGCGGCGCATGACCTGACCGGCTATTCGGCCGGCAAATCGCACCTTCCGCCAGCCAATCGTATTCAATCGATTCACAACCCACTGAAGGATATGCAAATGGAAAACTTTGACATCAAAAGCCTGATCGAACTCATCAATGAAGTCGGCGAGCAGGACGAATCCGCGGAAATCAGTATCGGCATGGATAACCTGAGTACCAGGTTCGACGATCTGGGCGTGGATTCCCTCACCTTTCTTTCTGTCGTCGCACAACTCGAATCGCGTTATGGAATCCGCATCGGATTCGAGGAAGCGGCGTCCGCAAAAAGCCCCGCCGAGCTGTTCGAGCTGGTACGGAAGTGCATGGTGCCGGCGTAAGGATTGAAACGGCCGGACCGGCTTCGAATAGTCGGCCGGTATCTACGGGCATGCCAGCGTCGAAACGAACATTTTACATTGGGGAAGCAAGTATATGTGCGGAATTACCGGTTGGGTGGACTTCGAATTGAACATGAGCACGAAAGTCGATGTGCTCAAGCAGATGACTGAATCGCTGGCGAACCGCGGACCGGATGCCGACGGCATATGGCACGACGCGCATGCGGCCATTGGCCACCGGCGCCTGTCGATTATCGATCTGTCCGGAGGCCGTCAGCCGATGGAAGCCGGGACGATGGGAATGGCCCAGGCGGTGCTGACGTTCTGCGGCGAGATCTACAATTATCGCGAACTGCGCAAGGAGCTGCAGTCGGCCGGCCATGCGTTCGAAACCGAAAGCGATACGGAGGTCCTGCTGAAGGCGTATCTGCAATGGGGCGAGGACATGACGAGCCGCCTGAACGGCATGTATGCGCTGGGCATCTGGAACCGCCGCACGGAAGAACTGGTGCTGATCCGCGACCGGATCGGCGTGAAGCCGCTGTATTACTATCCGACGCCCACGGGTATCCTGTTCGGTTCGGAACCGAAGGCCATCCTGGCCAATCCCGCCGCGCGCCGGCGTTTATCCATGAACGGGCTGCGCGAGATCTTCGACATGATCAAGACGCCCGAGCAGACGGTGTATGACGGCATGTTCGAAGTCCGTCCCGGCCATATCGTGCGATTCAGCCGGAAGGGCTTGTCGAAGCGCGCCTACTGGTCGCTCCAGGCTGCGCCGCACACCGACGACTACGATACGACCGTGCGCACGGTGCGCGACATCCTGTCCGATGCGGTGAGCCGCCAGATGGTTGCGGATGTGCCGATATGCACCTTGCTGTCCGGCGGCCTGGATTCGTCCGCCATCACGGGATTCGCCGCGCAAAGCCAGGGATCACGGAAAGTCCGCTCGTTTTCCGTCGACTTCAAGAACAACATGAAGAATTTCGAGGTCGATGCCGTCCGTGGCGCACCGGATGCCCCCTTCGCGCGGGCGCTGGCCGAGCACGTCGGCGCGGAGCACACCGAAGTCTTGCTGGACAGTAGCGAGTTGTTGGACAAGACGGTTCGCAGCAATGTCCTGCGCGCCCTGGACATGCCGTCGGTCTATTGGGGCGACATGTGGCCGTCGCTCTATCTGTTGTTCCGCTCGATCAAGAACCATTCGACGGTAGCGCTGTCCGGCGAAGCGGCGGATGAAATCTTCGGCGGCTACAAGTGGTTCCATAATCCGGCGGCGATCCAGGCTGACACGTTCCCCTGGTTGACGCCGGGCTCGTCCCGCTACTTCGGCGGCCTGGGGCTGCTGGATCCGGACCTGCGCGGCCAGCTCGATATCGAGGCGTATCGCAAGGAACGCTATCTGGAGGCGTTGAAAGAGGTACCCGTGTTGCCGGGCGAGTCGGCCGTCGACCGGCGCATGCGCGAGATCACCTATCTGAACCTGACCCGGTTCTTGCAGACGCTGCTCGACCGCAACGATCGCATGAGCATGGCGGTCGGCCTGGAGGTGCGTGTCCCGTTCTGCGACCACCGCCTCGTGGACTACGTCTTCAATGTGCCCTGGCACATGAAGAATGCCGATGGGCGCGAGAAGAGCCTGCTGCGCGCTGCCGCCAAGGAGGTGTTGCCGGAGGTGATCTACAACCGTGTCAAGACGCCGTACCCGGCCACGCAGGATCCGAGGTACGAAAACGGGCTGCGCGACGAATTGGCGGAATTGCTGGCCGACAGCAACGCGCCCGCCCGCCCGCTGCTGGACCTGAAGAAGGCCGGCACGTGGACGAAACGGACCGATGCGGCCGTGAGCCATCCGTACAACCGCGGCAGCCTGGAGGCGACGTTGTCGCTCAATCGCTGGATGAAGGAGTACGACCTGGAGCTTGCGGTCTAGGACCGCCCTGGCGGCGCCCGGCGGCAAGCCGGTGCCGGGCGCCGCATCGATCATGAATGAGGATTGGAACCGATATGCGCGAGCCCGATACGATGCCGGCAGACTACCTGCAACAGATCAGCCAATGGCAGGCGCAACGCCTCGCCGATCTGCTGGCGCCTTCCGGCTGGCTGAGCCTGACGGGCTTCGGCTGGCTGGAGCCTGGCGACAACCGGATCGGCAGTGCCGCCGACAACGATATCGTGTTCCGACACGGTCCCGCCCACCTGGGTGTCGTCACGCTGACGGCGAGCGGGGAGGTCTGGATCCGGCTGCCGGCCGGCAGCGATGCGAAGATCGACGGCAGTCCCGTGCACGAGGCCAGGCTGTTCGACGATGCCGGCATCGGGAAGGCGCCGTCCGTCGTCAGCTTCGGCACGGCGAGCCTGTTCGTGATCCATCGCGATGGCCGCAAGGCGTTGCGCGTCAAGGACGAGAAGGCGGCCGGGAGCGTGCAGTTCGCCGGACTGGATTACTTCGCGGTCGATCCGGCATGGCGCGTGATTGCGGACTGGGTGCCGTTCGCCACCCCTTACAAGCTCAGTCTGAACCGCCGGCTTGGCAGCGTGAGTACGGTCGATGTGCCCGGCAAGGCCCGGTTCCGGTTGCACGGCCGCACACATACCTTGCTGCCTTACCAGGAGAAACCAGGTGGCGACCTGTTCTTCGTCCTCGCCGACCGGACGTCGGGCGAGGAAACCTACGACAAGGCCCGCTTTCTGTATGCCGCGCCGCCCGCGGACGGCAAACTGGTGCTCGATTTCAACAAGGCGCATAACCCGCCCAGCGCCTTCACCCCTTATGCGAACTGCCCGATCGCACCGCCGGAAAACGCGTTGGACATGCGGGTGACCGGCGGCGAGAAACGCTATCGCGGGCACCGGGGGGCGTGACGGCCCGCCAGCGTGGCGCTCCCCGCTACGTCAACGACAAATGGTCGGCCAGATAGGCGTAGACCGTCGACACCCGGCGTATTTGCCGCGACTCGACGTGAGTCAGCAACCAGAGCTGCGTTTCGCATTCGTCGATCGGATCCGACAATTGCACCAGGTCCTCGCGATGCTGCGCCAGGAACAACGGTATCAGCCCGATGCCGAGGCCGGAAGCGATGGCTGTGGTGACGGACAACATGCTGTTGACCTTGTGCCGCGGCATGACCGACGGGTACTCCCGTCTGCGCCACACCACGGATGAATGGTCGGGCAGGGCATCGTCCGGCGCCACCCAGTTGCACAGCGCCAGATTGGACGTGTCGACGCCGGGCATCTTGTCCGGCCGGGGCCCGAACAAGGCAAAGCGGATCTGGCCGAGATGCTTGCCGATGAGGTAATGCGGCGGCTGCCGCGTGACCCGCAGGGCGATGTCGGCGTCGCGCTTGGCCAGGCTGGTGAGATCGTTGCCGGTGGTGAGTTCGAACTGCAGCAACGGCTGCGCCGCGGCCAGATCCGCCAGCATGGGGAACACGAGGCCGTGCAAGACCGTGTCGGTGGTGGTCAGCCGCACCAATCCCGAAACCAGTCCGTCCTGGCTTTGCTGGACGGCCGTGCGCGCGCCTTCCAGCTCCATCTCGATACGTTCCGCATGCTGCGCCAGCTTCAGCGCCAGCTCGGTCGGGTGCGAGCCGTTGCGCGAGCGCGCGAACAACTGCTGTCCCAATCCTTTTTCCAGCCGCTGGATGGCCCTGAATACCGTCGAGCCGTCGATGCCCAGGCGCTTGCCGGCATCGCTCATGGTTCTTGCCCTGACCGTCGCCAGAATGATCTCCAAGTCGTTGGAGCTTACCTGAAAATGCGTTTCTGCAAGCATAGGTTGTATTTCCGGCTATTTTCATCGTCTCCGCTGCAATATACCTTGTGCCGGCTGGCATTAGCAAGGCGATATCAACCACTATGGATGACATTATGAAAAGCGAGAATAGCAAGGTGAAAAAGGCGGGACTGCCGCTAAGCGGCCTCCTGGCATTGGCAACATCGATCTTCATCACGATCCTGACCGAAACCCTGCCGTCGGCATTGCTGCCGCAAATGGGCGCAAGCCTGGGCGTGTCGGAGCCGCTGGTCGGGCAGCTGGTAAGCATCTTCGCGATCGGATCGATCGTCGCGGCGATTCCATTGACGGTAGCGACCCAGACATGGGGAAGAAAATCGCTGCTCTTGATTGCCGTCGGCGGCTTTGCCGTCGTCAACACAGTGACGGCGCTGTCGACCAATTACGACGTGACCCTGGTCGCGCGCTTCTTTGCCGGCGTCTTCGCCGGGTTGCTGTGGTCGCTCGTGGTCGGCTACGCCGCGCGCATGGTGCCCCCGAACCAGCAAGGACGCGCCATTGCCATCGCGATGGTGGGTACGCCGCTGGCGCTGACCATCGGCAGTCCGACCGGCGCCTTCCTGGGCAAGGTCCTCGGTTGGCAATATACGTTCGGCATGATGAGCGTGCTCACCTTGCTGCTGGTGATCTGGATGGCCTTTACGCTCCCGCGCTTCCCGGGCCAGGCCGCCGGACGCCGGGTGCCGCTCACGCAAGTCATGGCCGTGCCGGGCGTCAAACCCGTGATGTTCGTTACGCTGTCCTACATTCTGGCGCATAACATCCTGTACACCTACATCGTGCCTTTCCTGTCACCGCTCGGCATGGCGGACAAGATCGACATCGTGCTGTTCGTGTTCGGCATCGCCGCGCTCGTCGGCATCTGGGTCATCGGCGCGCTGATCGACCGCTGGCTGCGCGAGCTGGTGATCGCCAGCACGGTGCTGTTCGCCGCGGCAGCGTTGATGCTCGGCTTGTGGGCGGCCACGAATCCGATGGTCGTGTACGGTTGCATCGCACTCTGGGGCCTGGCTTACGGCGGCACCGCGACGCTGTTCCAGACGGCGTCGGCCAAGGCCGCCGGCAGCGTGGCCGACATCGCCCAATCCATCGTCGTGACCGTGTGGAATATCGCGATCGCAGGCGGCGGCATCATCGGCGGCATCGTGCTGAACAGCTACAACGTGATGTATTTCCCGTGGATGCTGCTGGTCCTGCTCACCCTGGCGTTGCTGGTTGTCCTGAACGCCCGCAGCGCCGGCTTTCCGGCGGCAGGCGGCGCGCACGAGCTCAACAGTGCAGAAGCAGAAGCGAACGCGTCATGACCGATCGTATTCATCAGGAGGCGCGTCCATGAAACCATTGGAAATGCCGTACAAGCTCGTGATGGCATCGGCGGCGCTGTGCCTGCTGGCCGGCTGCGGCGAGCAAAAGGCCGCCGGCGGCGCCGCGCCGGCGGCGGCCGTCAGCGTGGCCAAGGTCTTGTCCAAACCGATACAGCAGTGGGACGAATTCAACGGCCGCATCAGCGCCGTCGATGCGGTCGAGATCAGGCCCAGGGTCACCGGCTATGTGGAGCGCATTGCCTTCGACGAAGGCGGCGAGGTGCACAAGGGGGACCTGCTGTTCGTCATCGACCCGCGCCCCTACCGCGCCGCACTCGACATCGCGACGGCGCGCCTGGAACGGGCGCAAGCCGGCGCGGTGCTGGCGGAGAAGCAGGCGCAGCGCAGTAGTGCCTTGTTCAAGAAGAATGCCACGTCTCAGGAAGAGGCCGAACGGACCAAGGCCGAGTACGAGCAGAGCCGGGCCGACGTCATCGCCGCCAGGGCCGCCGTCGAGGCGGCGAAACTCGACCTGCAATTCTCCGAGGTGCGGGCGCCGGTCTCGGGGCGTGTCAGCCACGCCATGCTGACGGTCGGCAATCTGGCGATGGCCAACCAGACGGTGCTCACCACGGTGGTGTCGCAGGATCCGGTCTACGTGGACTTCTATCCCGACGAAGAGAATTACCTGCGCTATCTGGCCAAGGCGCGGCGAGGGTCGAAAGACGCGCTGTCCGTGCGGGTCGGACTGATCAACGAGCAGGGCTTCCCGCACCAGGGCCGCCTGAAGTTTCTCGATAACCGCGTCGATCCTTCCACCGGCACGAACCACATGCGCGCGGTGTTGCAAAACCCCGATCACCAGCTCACGCCGGGCCTGTACGCGCACGTCCAGTTCGCCGGCCTGGCGCCGTCCGAGGCGTCCCTGATCGACGACAAGGCGGTATTGACCGACCAGGACCGCAAGTATGTCTACGTGCTCGGCGCGGGCGACAAGGCCGAGCGCAGGGAGGTGAAACTGGGCGCCGTCAACCACGGGCTGCGGGTGGTCGAGTCGGGCCTGAGCACCAAGGATTTCGTCATCGTCGACGGCCTGCAGAGGGTCTTCTATCCCGGCGCGCCGGTCAAGCCGACCGTCGTCGCCATGGGCGCACCGGTGGCGCAGCTGGCGGACGCAAAATGAAGGGCAGCTCAATGGATTTTTCCAAGTTCTTCATCGACCGGCCGATATTCGCTATCGTGCTGTCGATCATCATCTTTGCCGCCGGCGCGATCGCCATCCCGTTGTTGCCGGTCGCCGAGTACCCGGAGGTAGTGCCGCCCAGCGTGGTCGTGCGGGCGGCCTATCCGGGCGCCAATCCACAGGAGATCGCCGAGTCGGTGGCGACGCCGCTGGAGGAGGCGATCAACGGCGTCGAAGGCATCATGTACATGAAGTCGGTGGCCAGTTCCGATGGCGGGCTGCGTGTCGTGGTGACCTTCCAGCCGGGCATCGACCCCGATACCGCGGCCGTGCGCGTGCAGAATCGGGTGAGCCAGGCGTTGACGCGCCTGCCCGACGAGGTGCGCCAGTATGGTGTCACCACCCAAAAGCAGTCGCCGACGCCGCTGATGTACGTCAGCCTCTACTCGCCCGACAACCGCTACGACCCGCTGTATCTGCGGAACTACCTGACCCTGCACATCAAGGACGAAATGACCCGCCTGCCGGGCGTCGGCGATGCTGGCCTGCAAGGTTCGGGCGATTACGCCATGCGGCTCTGGCTCAATCCGGACAAGCTGGCCTCTCACGGCCTGACCACGTCTGACGTGGTCAAGGCGGTACGCGAACAGAACGTGCAGGTGTCGGCCGGCCAGCTGGGGGCCGAGCCGTCGCCGAAGGGTACCGATTTCCTGGTCCCCATCAATGTGCGCGGACGGCTGCGCAGCGAAAAGGAGTTCGGCAATATCGTGCTGAAGAGCGGCGCGGACGGGCAGATCGTGCACCTGTCCGACGTGGCGCGCGTGTCGCTCGGCGCCGGCGACTACACGATGCGGGTCTTCCAGAACAGCGAGAACGGCTCGACGATCGGCATCTTCCTGTCGCCGGGCGCCAATGCGTTGTCGGTCGCCGACGCGGTGTACGCCAAGCTGCATGAATTGTCGGCCAACTTTCCGCCGAGTATCTCGTATCACGTGATCTGGGACCCGACCGTCTTCGTGCGCGAATCGATCCGCGCCGTCCAGCACACCCTGATCGAGGCGGTGTTGCTGGTGGTCCTGGTGGTGATCCTGTTCCTGCAGACCTGGCGGGCGTCGATCATTCCGCTCGTCTCGGTGCCCGTGTCGGTGGTGGGCACGTTCGGCGTGCTCTATCTGCTCGGCTACTCGATCAATACGCTGACCCTCTTCGGCCTCGTATTGGCGATCGGCATCGTGGTCGACGATGCGATCGTGGTGGTGGAAAACGTCGAACGCAACATCGCGCAAGGCCTCACGCCGCGCGCGGCGGCCCACCAGGCGATGCGCGAGGTGTCGGGACCGATCATCGCGATCGCGCTGGTGCTCTGCGCCGTGTTCGTGCCCATGGCGTTCCTTGGCGGCGTCACCGGCCAGTTCTACAAGCAGTTCGCCGTCACCATCGCCATCTCGACCGTGATTTCCGCGATCAACTCGCTGACCTTGTCGCCGGCGCTCGCGGCCAAGCTGCTCAAGGCGCACAACGCGCCGGGCGACGCCCTGTCGCGCCTGATCGACCGCAGCTGCGGATGGGTGTTCCGCCCGTTCAACCGGATGTTCCAGCGCGATGCCGACCGCTATCAAAAGGGCGTGGCCCGTGCCCTGGGCCATCGCGGCAAGGTGTTCGTCATCTATGCCGGCCTGCTGATCGCCACCGGGTTCCTGTTCCGTGCCATACCCGGCGGCTTCATCCCGACCCAGGACAAGCTCTATCTGTTCGCCGGCGCCAAGCTGCCCGAAGGCGCTTCGCTCACGCGCACGGAAGACGTGACGCGCAAGATGATCGAAGCCGCGCGCAAGGTGGAGGGGGTCGACATGGTGTCGGGCTACGCCGGGCTCAACGCCCTGCAGACGGTGAATACGCCCAACCTCACGGCGTCGTACGTCATCCTGAAGCCGTTCGACCAGCGCAGCCGCAGCGCGGCGGAGATCAATGCGGAACTCAATGAAAAGTTTTCCGCCATCAAGGGCGGCTTCGCCTATGCCTTGCTGCCGCCACCGATCCAGGGACTGGGCAACGGCTCGGGCTACTCGCTGTATCTGGAGGATCGCGCAGGGTTGGGCTACGGCGCATTGCAGAAGGCGCTGACCGACTTCCAGGCGGCGGTGGCGCAAACGCCCGGCATGACCTTTCCGGTCAGTTCGTATCAGGCCAACATTCCGCAATTCGAGGTCAAGGTCGATCGCGACAAGGCCAAGGCACAAGGCGTTGCACTGACCGACTTGTTCGGGACGATGCAGACCTACCTCGGCTCGACCTATATCAACGACTTCAATATGTTCGGTCGTGTCTACCGCGTAATCGCCCAGGCCGACTCGGCGCATCGCGTGCAGGCGACGGACATTACCAGCCTGCGCACGCGCAATGCACGGGGCGAGATGGTGCCGATCGGCTCCATGGCGACGGTCGTGCCGACCTACGGACCCGACCCGGTGATGCGCTACAACGGCTATCCCGCCGCGGACCTGATCGGTGATGCCGACCCGAAGGTGTTTTCGTCCGTGCAGGCCACCGCCAAACTGACCGAGATCGCCCAGAAGGTACTGCCGCCCGGGATTACGCTGGAGTGGACCGACATCAGCTACCAGCAAATGAATCAGAGCAATGCCGCGATCGTCGTGTTTTCGCTCTCGGTGATACTGGCCTTCCTGGTGCTGGCATCGCTCTATGAAAGCTGGACGCTGCCGCTGTCGGTGATCCTGATGGTTCCCGTGTGCATGTGTTCGGCGCTGCTCGGCGTCCGGTTGGCGGGTGGCGACAACAATGTCTTCGTGCAGGTCGGCCTGGTCGTACTGATGGGGTTGGCGTGCAAGAACGCCATCCTGATCGTCGAGTTCGCGCGCGAACTGGAGCTCCAGGGCAAGGGTATCGTCGAGGCCGCGCTGGAAGCCTGCCGGCTGCGCCTGCGCCCGATCATCATGACGTCCGCGGCCTTCATCGCCGGGTCGGTGCCCCTGCTGTTTGGCCACGGTGCCGGCAGCGAGGTGCGTCAGGCCACCGGGGTGACGGTCTTTGCCGGGATGTTGGGCGTGACCATGTTCGGCCTGTTCCTGACGCCGGTGTTTTATGTTGCGCTGCGGACTTTCGGCGCGAGGATGGTCGGCGCCGCTCCGATCATCGCAACGGGAAGCGTCTTGAAGGAATTAGAACATGAATAAGCTGAGACAAAGCGTACTGGCGCTGCCGGCCGTGCTCCTCGCCGCTTGCGCGGCCGGTCCGGATTATCGCCAGCCGGCGGCGCCGGCGATCGAACACTTTGCTCGTGCCGAGGCCGGCAGCACCCGGGCTGCACCGATGGTCAATGCCGAGTTCTGGCAGGCTTTCCGCGATACGCAACTGACCAGCCTGGTCGAGCAGGCGCTGTCTGCCAACAACGACCTCCGCGTTGCCTTGGCCAGGTATGACAGTGAGACAGCGCTATTGCGTGAAGCTAAGTCCGGTTATTACCCCACCGTGAACGTGAACGCCAACACGGGTCATCAAAAACTGAGCGTGGACCAGGCGTACGGCTTTCAGCGCAGCAACGACGTCCATGGCGCCAGCGTCAATGCCGGCTGGGAGCTGGACGTGTTCGGTAAAGTGCGGCGCGATGTCGAGGCGCATCGCGCCGAGACTGCCGCCCTCGCCGAGGATCTGAAAGCCTTGCAGGTGATCATCGTGGGGCAGGTCGCCAGCGCCTATATGGATTTGCGAGGTACGCAGGAGCGCCTGCGGGTGGCGCGCGAAAGCATCGATAAGCAACGTGAAACATTGCGTATCATCAGCGCGCGGATGGAGGCCGGCCGCAGTTCCGATTTCGATGTTGCGCGCGCGCGTGCGCAGCTCGAGTCGGCCACGTCGCGCGTGTTCGCGCTGGAGGCGCGCATTGCCGTCGACGAACACCGTCTCGCGGTATTGACCGGCCGTCCGCCCGAGGCCCTGATCGCCGAGCTCGACGTTCCCGCCGCGCTGCCTGCATTGCCCCCGGCGGTCGATCCTGAAACGCCCGCCATCGTGCTGCGCCGCCGCCCGGACATCGCGGCGGCAGAGCAGCGCCTGCACGCGGCCACCGCGCGGATCGGCGTCGCGAGCGCGGATCTGTTTCCTCATGTCAGACTCTCGGGGATGCTCGGCACGTTCGCCTTCCGTTCCGGCGACCTGTTCACGAACCAGCGGGAAACCAGTCTGCTGGGTCTGAACGTCGATTGGTCGTTTCTCGATGCGGGTCGTGTGCGTGCACGTATCGCGGCGAGCGATGCCGCCGCTGCCGGCCTGCTGTCGACGTACCAGCAAACGGTGTTGCTGGCGCTGGAGGATACCGAAAATGCCCTGATCCGCTACGCGCGCACGCGCAGCGAGGACGAGCACCTCGAGCAAGCCGCGTCTGCCAGCAGCCATGCGGTCGAAATCGCACGTGAGCAACTGCGAGCCGGCACCATCGGTGTCTATGAAGTGCTCGACGCCGAGCGTGAGCAGTTGCGGGCGCAGGATGCGTTTGCCGAAGGACGGACCCGCAGCGCGGTCGCGGCGGTGGCCTTGTTCAAGGAACTCGCAGGTGGATGGCCGCAACAGATGCCTGCATCCGCGTCGCTGTCGGCTGGAATCCGCTGATACGGCTGCAGCGCGTCACGACACGGGGCGGTATGCGCCATACCATAGGTGGCGCGTACCGCCCCGAACGGCGGGCTCGATCAGGCGGCGGGCCTGTGCAAAGGCTGATTTGCCGCGCCGGCCATGCGGGAAGTGAACGCCACCGGCTCAACGGGACTGAAAAACTGCGGCGACAGCGATTTGATCAGGTCGACGAATTTGCGGAACTTGAGCGGATAGTGCTGCGATTTGGGATAGGTAAGATAAATAGATACCGGTAATCCGGACCAATCGGGCAGCACATGCACCAGCGTGCCTGCCGCAATGTCCTCGGCGACCGCGCAACTCGAGATCAGGGCCGCCCCTATTTTCTGCAACGCAGCCTGGCGGGCAACCGGCACGCTGTCGGCCATGAAACTTGGCGAAATATCCAGTTTGCGGGAATTGCCCCATTGATCCCGCAGCTGGATCGAACCGCAGTGATGGTTCGGCAGTGTCACCCACGGTAATCTGGACAAATCCTCCGGCTTGCAGATACCGCCGTAGCGCGACAGAAGCGCAGGTGCGGCGACGATGATCTTGTTCACCTCGCCCAATTTGCGGGCAACGACCAATTCGTCTTTTATCGTATCGACCTGAATGGCGCAGTCGACGGCATCATCGACAAATCGGGCCGGCGCGTCGCTTATCTTCCATTCCAGCCGGATGGCCGGGTTTGCCTTCAAATACTGGGCGGCGACTTCGATCAGCCGGGATTGACCAAAACCACTTGGAACGACAACCCGCAGCAAGCCGCAGGGCAGGTCGGTTTCGCCCCGCAATTCGCTTTCGAATCTGTCCAGCTCTTCGGACATGATGCGGGAATATTCGTAATAGCGGCGACCGGCTTCGGACAGGCTGATGCCGCGCGTGTTGCGGTTGAGTAACTTGATGCCCAGATGTGCCTCCAGCATGCGGAGTTGGCGGCTGACCGTCGGCTGGCTGGTATTGAGCTGTTGCGCGGCACGGGAAAAACTGCCCGCGGAGACGATCTGGACGAAGGTGTTTATCAAGGCGAGTTGATTAGCAGATGTTTTGGTCATGTAATCTCATTCCCTGTCAAAGGGTGGTCATATTTCGAACACGGCCGCAGTATTCTTATGCGACATTCGCGGAATCGTAGTACGCCACCGTTGTCGCGTTAGATAGTGGTGTCACGAGAAGGCGCCAACTGCAAAGTCGCGTGTGCGGACTGCAGCCGGGGAAATGATGCAGTCCTTTTGGTATCCCGCGTCGTGATACCGCGCCAACCTTCGAGATATGGAAATGCGTTCTCAAGGAGGATGGCGGTGCCGTAGGTGCTTGTCATTGCGTCGTCCAATTCGCGCTCCTGAATTTCCCTTTATATCATATGATTCGCCGGTGAGCCGGCATCAATATTATGTCTGATGCTGACTAAAAAAACTCTCGAAGTTTCACAATTTGTAAAATATTTATTTGAGTCCGTTGGTTTATTTCCTTTGCAAAATTAATATTTCTCGATATTTAATTTTTCTATTGACGAAAGAAATATTCGCACTTGTCTGCGGGGTTTGGTTGTTAGCGCTATAAATTCGGAATACCAAAAGGCGCAGGGTGGATAATGCCTGTTTTCGTAATATCGGTCATTTACTAACGCTTCATAGGCGAACCAGTTTTGATCAATGTCAATGATTGTGGTGAATTGCCATCGGCTTTTTTCTTGCGCGGGTGATTCGTCCGTCCGAGGGGGAGATCTATTACAGCTCAATTACAGTTGCGCGTAGCGGGCGCCGCGCCCCCGAGGGCAGCGGCTTCATGTGCGAACCAGGGAATCCTTGCGCTGGACCGGCTTGTTCCGCAGCGCATGGAACCGGTATGCGAATCATGGGCGTGGGCTCGATGCCGACATGTTTTTATCGTAGTGTGCCGGTCGGGAGTGGTTCGCCATTTCGGTGAATCCTGCCCCGGCGTTTAAATGCGCATGCACGTATCTCGATAGGACGAATGCCGCAGGCCATCGGTGAACAGATTACGCATCGATGCCGAACCCGGACCCGGCCGATGTATGTGTTGGTGTAATCGAGGAGCGCGGAATGTCGCGATCGAGTGGTTGGACCGCTTGATGGACTTTCAATGGTCTTTTGATTGCTGGCTTAGGCGATAAATCTTGCGTGAAGCATTCGTCTAGCGCCGCGTTGAAATCCGTTCATCGGCATTGCCGACGACATCGCCCGCTGACGCGGGGGCAGGGGTATCACATACGCGATTGCCTGGCGATGTCGACTGCACTCGTCCGCCGGCAGAACGTTCTTCCCGTGAACACCGACGTTCATATGCTTGAAACGGTACGGCGCCGATCAGCGTCGAACGTCTGTCAACCCGCCGCTTATTCGCGCTCTTCGGTGCGCGGCGCCATGGTCGCGTTATCGTCGAACGGCCAGCCGCTGGGTGGCGGTACGTGGCGCTGGAATTCGTGCGGCATCACGATCGGCACTTGCAGGCAGACGCTCTGCGTCGGCAGCACTTCCATCCAGGCACGCACGAGTTCCTTGTAGGCGATGCCGACGGGCCGGATCTTGCGATCGAGGTCGAACAAGCCCAGTGCGTTGACGTTGCCGTTGTTCTCGCGCAAGGCCGTATCCCAGTCGACCTGGTCCGTCAGCGAATACCACGTGAAGCCGACGAGCGGCACGCCATTGTTACGCACGCGCAGGACGTTGGCCCATTCCTTGCGCAGCCAGTGCACGGCCTCGTCGCCGCGCGGTCCTTCGCACAGATTCGTTTCCGTGTGCATCACGGGGAGCCGGTATCGGTTGTAGTACTGGTGCGTGATGACGGCATAGCCGAAGATTTCACCCGCCGCGCGCGTCAATCCATCCGCCGACACGTAATGCTCGTTGGTCTGGTAATAATCGTTGCCCATGATGCAGTGGTGCTTCAGATTATTATTCAGGAAAAAGTGATACTCCTCGCGCGTCATCCCGTTGTCCATCATGTATTCATACATTTCGGAATCCACGCGACGGCCGTAATTCAAGTCCAGCGACAGGAAGCGGCGCGCGTTGTACAACTCGGCGGGGCCGATGGCGGACGGGCTTTCGGCATGAAAGTATTCGGTCGATTCGCTCTGGATGAACAAGGCATCCGGCCGCACCTGCAGGATCGCGTGCATGGCCAGGATATTTGCCTTGACGAGGTTCTTTGTCGCGGTGACGTAGGCGCGGTCCGTCGTCATCTGCTCGTTCCACCAGCCGTACAAGGCGGAAAAGAGGGCGCAGATCGACATCTCGTTGATCGGCGTATACAACTGCAGCCACGGATAGCGCCGCGCGAACGTGCCTGCATAATCGGCGAACAATTCGGGAAAATCCGGGTTCTGGAAGTTTCCGATCCAGTCGGGCACGCCGAAGTGGCACAGGTCGATGATCGAGGCGATGTTACGCTGGCGGAGGTCGTTGAGCGACAGGTCAGCGAATTCCCAATCATAGCGCTTGGGACCGAGCCAGGTCTTGTGCAGCGGCGGTCCGTAGCGCAGGACTTTCAGTCCGAGCTCCTGCACCAGATCGAAGTCCGTGCGCCAATGCGTGTAATGGCCGCACTTCTCCATCTCGTCCATTCGTACCCGACCGTTATCGATTGTCGGAATGCTGTTTTCGATACCCGTAGCGAAAATAAATCCTGGTGACATGCGAACCCCTGGCTGCTGACCCGTCGAAATCATTGTAGCCGGGATTACAAACAGCGTTCCGAACCGTGCGCGCCCCCATTTGTGCGCGCCCCCTTTACTGTCGCGTGTAAGCTGTGCTATCAATCAGGCAACATTCCGCCTTTATTCCCGACCCACACGACCCGCATGCCCAACGCCACCGCGGTACGATCCGCCTCGACCCTGGACGCATCCGCGCGCCGGCTGGCGATGGGCGTGCTGGTCTCCCTGCTGCTGCACGGCCTCGTATTGTCCTTGCAGTTCGGCATTCCCGGATTGCGGCCAGGGCCGGGCGGGCCGATCGCGATCCGGTTGACGCCTGCACCTGTCGTCGCCGCCGTGCCGTCCGCGCCGCCGCCCGTAATGCCGCCGGCACCGGTTGCGGCCGTGCCGGCACCGCAAGGGGGGCCGACGCCGTTGCCGTTGCCGCAGCCGCGGCCGGACGCGCTCCGGCGCGGATTCAGGCTGGTCGATCCGGTCGCGCCGGCGCCATCGCCAGCGGCGCCGGCGCCCACACCCGCGCCCCCGCCGCGGCGGGTCGCACAGCGCCGCCGCAAACCGCCGGCGACGCGCCTGGCCGACGGCCTGCACGCGCGCGTGATCGCGCAGGAAACGCATCAGGACAACACATTCGACGTGCCGCTGCCGGCCGTGGAACCCGATCCGATGCCGGACCCGCTGGCTCGCACCGAGCCGACGGCCGAGGCCGACAAGCCCGCGCTGGCCGATGCACAGGACGAGGACACCGCGCGGGCCGAGCGCGCCCGCCTGGCCGATGAACGCGAGCGCGAACGGGAGCGCCGGCGCGAGGCGGACGAAGCCCGTCTGCGCACCGAAGCCGAGGACAATCTGCGCGCCGAGGCCGAGCTGCAGCGGCAGCGACTTGCGGACCAGTCCGCGCAATATGAAGCGGCGCTGGCCGATCAGCACGCGGCCGAGGAAGCGCAGGCCCGCGCACGGCAGGAGGAAGAACGGCGCCTGGCCGAGCAGCAACGCGCCGAGCAGGCGGAACAGGAACGTGCGCAACAGCTGGCCGAGCAACGCCGCGTCGAGCAGGCCGAGCAGGAGCGCGCGCAGCAGCTCGCTGAACAGCAACGGATGCGACAGGACGAACAGGCACGTGCGCAGCAGTTGGCCGAGCAGCGCCGTATCCGGCAGGCGGAGCAGGAACGGGCGCAGCAGTTGGCGGAGCAGATGCGCACGCAGCAGGCCGAGCAGGCGCGTGCGCAGCAGTTGGCGGAACAGGAGCGCGCCCGCCAGCTTGCGGACGAGCGGTTGCGCCAGGAGCGTGCGCAGCAAGCGGATCAGGCCGCACGCCGCCAAGCCGAAGAAAACGCCCGGCTCGCGCAGGAGCAGGCGCGCCGTGACCCTGCGCATGATCTGTCCGATGCCGGGGGCGCTGCCGCGTCGCCCGCGCCCGCTCCGGCACGCGCGGGCGCGGACGGCAGCGACGGCGCGGGGCGGGGCAACGGCACGCTCCCGCGCGCCGCACTGGGCAGCGACCTGGCCTCGCGTGCACGCGAAATGATGCGCGGCATCGATATATTGAAACCCGTGCCGCAGGCCGTGCGGCCGGCCGAGGATGCGGCGCGCACGGTGCGGCGCGCGCTCGCGGAGGCCGCGCGCCACGACATTCCGCTGCGCATGTACATCGACAGCGTGCGCCAGAAGATCGAGCGCAACGCGGTCCTGAGCGAAGCCCAGCTGTCGGCCGACGTGGTGCGCACCGACCCGATCGTCAGCGTGGCGATCCGCAGCGACGGCAGCGTCGAGGACGTGATCATCCTGCGCTCGAGCGGCCGCGCGGACATCGACGAATTCGTGCGCCGCGTCGTGCGGCTGAACGCGCGCTATTCGGCGTTTCCACCGAACGTCGCGGCGAACTACGACGTGATCGAACTGCGGCGCGTGTGGCGCTTCGCCGGCATCCTGCGGCTGCTGGAAGAGATGCGCTGACGGCCGCACGCGCCCGCGGTTGACCTATGCGTGGTGCTTGACGTGCGCCAAAGTCCTGTCGGTTGAGCGGCTTACCCTGACTCTGATTGCCAGAGGTTGGCAGCTCATTTCGACAGGCAACCATGCATGCTTCCATTACGCAATTTCTAAGACGGGCCGCGGGCTTGCTTTCCGCCGTGGCCCTGCCATGGCTGTACGCCGGCCTGCTCGCCGGCTGCGCGTCGGGCATCCAGTTCCGCTCGCAGGACCATGCCGGCGCGGACGAGCCGGCGCCGCCCACCGAGATGATCACCGAACGGCTGATCTCGGCGGAACACCAGCAGCACCAGGTCCGGGCCAACGAAGACCTCGAACGCCTGCTGGTGCCGAACCCGCCGCCCTATGCGATCGGCAGCGGCGACATCCTGGCCATCGTCGTGTGGGACCACCCCGAACTGACCGGCGGTCTCGTCACGGCGGCCAACGCCGATCCGGCCGCGACCGCCGCCGCGGCCGCGAACGCGAATGCGGCGCCGCAGGGCTTCGTCGTCGATCACCAGGGCCGCATCCAGTTTCCGCTGGCCGGCCTGTTGACCGTCCAGGGCCTCACCGAGGAACAGGCGCGCGCGCTGCTGACGACGCGCCTCGCCAAATACCTCGCCAATCCGAACGTGACGCTGCGCGTGCAGGCCTACCGCAGCAAGCGCGTGTACATCGACGGCGAGGTCAAGTCGCCCGGCCTGCAGGCCATCAACGACATCCCGATGACGCTCGTCGAAGCCATCAACCGCGCGGGCGGCCTGCTGCCCACGGCCGACCAGAGCCGCATCGAGCTGGAGCGCGGCAAGACGCATTACGCCATCAACCTGCGCGACCTGGTCCAGAAGAACATCAATCCGGGCCTGGTCATGCTCGCGCCGGGCGACGTGGTGCGGGTGCACTCGCGCGACGAAAGCAAGGTGTTCGTCTCGGGCGAAGTCGTGACGCCCAAGGCGCTGACCATGCACGACGGCCGGCTGACCCTTAACGAAGCGCTGGGCGAGAGCGGCGGCATCAGTCCCCTGAGCGGCGATGCGCGCCAGGTCTACGTGGTGCGCAAGACGCCGCAGCGCACGCGCGTGTTCCAGCTCGACGCACGCGTGGCCGGATCGCTGGCGATGGCCGAAGCCTTCGAACTGCAGCCGAAGGACATCGTGTACGTCGCCGCGACGCCGCTGGCCAACTGGAACCGCAACCTGAGCCTCCTGTTCCCGGGCGCGCTGAGCTCGGCGGTGAATGCGGCCAACCGGCCCTGATTCCGCATGCGCCCGCATATGCCGATCTACGGAGCAATCCCATGAGTACCACTGGTGAGTCGCATGCCCTGTCGCCCCTCGTTCCCCGTCCGCCGATCATCAGCGTGCCGTTCGATCCGCGTGCCGTCGACGCGCCGCGCGAGGACCCTGCGTTCGATCTCAAGGGTTACCTGAACACGCTGTACGACAGCCGCTGGCTGATCGGCGGCATCACCGCGTTCATCACCCTGATGGCCGTGTTGTACGCGCTCGTCGCCAAGCCCGTGTTCGAGGCCAACCTCATGATCCACGTCGAGGAAGAGAGCCCGAACGCGTCGAAGAACATCCTCTCCGAAGCGTCCTCGCTGTTCGAAACCAAGAAGGCGGCGATCGCCGAGATGGAGCTGCTGCGGTCGCGCATGGTCGTGTCGCGCGCGGTTGACAACCTGCAGCTGTACATCGACGTGCGGCCCAAGTACTTCCCCATCGCCGGGTTCTGGTTCGCCAACCAGAACGGCAACGCATTGTCGAAGCCGGGCCTGTTCGGCTACGGCGGCTATGTCTGGGGCAGCGAACGGGCCGAGGTGTCGCTGTTCGAAGTGCCGGAAGCCTGGCTGGGGCGCGAGTTCACGCTGACGGCGCTCGGCCAGGACCGCTACCGGTTTTCCGGCGGCGGCCAGCGCATCGTGTTCGAAGGCGAAGTCGGACTGCGCTACCGCGTGCCGACGCCGGAGGGCCTGATCGAGCTGAAGGTCGACCGCCTGTCGGCGGATCCCGGCGGCCGGTTTCGCCTGCGCCGCATGTCGCGCTTCGCGATGATCGAGGCGATCCAGAACGCGCTCGTGATCACCGAGCAGGGCAAGCAGTCGGGCATCATCGAGGTCAAGCTGCAGGGCGAGAATGCGCGCCGCACGTATGCCGTGCTGAGCGAGATCGGGCGCGAGTATATGCGGCAGAACCTCGCGCGCAAGACCGAGGAAGCGGAAAAGTCGCTGGCGTTCCTCAATCAGCAACTGCCCATCCTCAAGCGCCAGCTGGAGCAGGCGGAAGACCGCTACAACCAGTTCCGCAACGCCCACAACACGGTCGACCTGCAGGAGGAAGCGCGCATGAGCCTGACGCAGGCCGCCGCGGCCCGGGGGCGGCGCATGGACCTCATCCAGAAGAAGACGGAGCTGATGGCACGCTTCACGGAAGACCACCCGATCGTCGCCGCGATCAACCGCCAGCTCAAGGAAGTCGACACGGAGATCGACCAGGTCAATGCCCGCATCAAGGACTTGCCCGTGCTCGAACAGGATGAAGCGCGCCTGACGCGCGACATCAAGGTCAACACCGATCTCTACACGGCCCTGTCGAACACGGCTCAGCAGCTGCGCCTGATCTCCGTGGGGCGGGTCAGCAACGTGCGCATGGTCGATGCGCCGATCGCACCCGAAAAGCCGATCAAGCCGAACCGTCCGCTGATCGTGGCGCTGGCCGTCGTCACGGGGCTGTTCCTCGGCACCCTGATCGCATTTACGCGCAAGGCCATGATGGGCGGGATCGACGATCCGCAAGCCATCGAGCGCCTGCTGCGCGCGCGCGTCGTCTATGCGACGATCCCACACAGCAATAATCAGGACAAGCTGATGCGCAAGGCGAGGAGCGACGGCGGCGCGCTGCCGCTGCTGGCCCAGATCATTCCCGAAGATGCCGCCATCGAAAGCCTGCGCAGCTTCCGCGCCGCGCTGCAGTTTTCCATGCCTCACTTCCAGAGCAATATCGTGATGTTCGCCGGGCCCACGCGGGGCCTCGGCAAGTCGTTCGTGTCCGCGAACTTCGCCGCCGTGATGGCGGCCAGCGGCAAGCGCGTGCTGTTGATCGACTCCGACCTGCGCAACGGCCAGCTCCACCGTTATTTCGGCATGAGCCGCGAGCGCGGCCTCTCTCGCGCCATCCTGGGCCAGTCGTCGATCGACGAGGTGATCCACCACGACGTCGTCGAAAACCTCGACTTCATCCCGACGGGCGAACTGCCGCCGAATCGCTCCGAGTTCCTGCTGCACCTGAATTTCGGCGGCCTGCTGCAACAGGTCGCGACCCACTACGACCTCGTTCTGCTCGACCCACCGCCGCTGCTCGACGTGGCCGACGCCCTGATCATCGGCGGTCACGCCGGCGCCGTCTTCATCGTGGCCCGCTCGGGCCGTACGAACGAGTCCGAGATCAACGAATCGATCAAGCGCCTGAACCACGCGGGGATATCACCCCAGGGCGTGCTGTTCAACGACATGGCGCCGCGCCTGGGTGCTTACGGCGCCTATACCAAATTCACGGCGACGGGGCAGATCGGCTTCGCCGCAGGGTGAATGGAAGTGCCGCTGCTGCCTCGGCGTCTTCGCGATACGTTTGCCCGGCGCCGAGCGCCGGGCGCCGGGCGCCGGGGCCGGACGACGCGGCGGAGAATACGTCCGCTGAACCTCTTGGCGTTGCGCACGCTGGCATCGACATACCGGCATCGACATACCGGCATCGACATACCGGCATCGACATACCGGCGCCGATGCACCGACATCGAGTCTGGTGAAGGCTTATCCCGTTAGCACGTCATAGCCCGGAGCCCGTCGGTTGAGGCGACCGTGTGCTGGCATTCCACGTCACGGACGGTGCGGCAGATTGCGCGCCACGGTCGGCATGTCGATCAAGGACAGACACAGCGGCCAGATGCCGGCCCCGCCGACGCGATCGCGGCGGGGCCCGATGCAGCGTGTCATTTCATCGACGAGGACGCCATCGACGTGCGCTGGGGACGCGGCCGCAGGACATTCCTGACGGCGCGGCGCACGCGGAACGTATGGGATTCGAACAGGCGATACGACAGCCATGCCGTGGCCAGCAGGGTCAGGAGCATGCCCGCATAGACGGCGTACGCCAGCGGCGCGTCAGGGACGAGGCGATCGCGCCCGAACGTTTTCTGGCCGGCATACCGCAGCAATTTGATGACGGGGATGTGCGTCACGTACAGCGTGAACGAAAACTCGGACAAGGTGTGCGCGAGCCGTGCGACGGCCCGCATCGGGGACGACGTCGTGGCGAACGGCGCATGCAGCGTGGACAGGAAGGTCAGCAACGGCAGGCTGTACACGAGATCTTGCAGGAACGATTCAGGGTTGAGATCGTCGTTGCTGCCGCGCAGGCGGAAATAAATCGAACTGGCCACGACGATGGCGGCGAGACCCGCGCGCGCGCCGGTGCCGCAGTCGATGCGGATGCGCGAAAACGCGGCACCCAGCAGCCACAGCGCGAAATACAGGGTGATGGACAAGGGCAGCGACGTGCCCAGCACCAGGAGCACGGCCGCGGCGCAGCCCTGGCGCATCCGGCTGCGGCTCGTGAACATGATCAGCAGCAGGGGAAACTGGATGTAGTACCAGGTCTCGTTGGCGAGGCTCCACAGGGCGTAATTGCCCCCGAAATTGTCGACATCCACCGTCTGCAGGCCGACCAGGTTGCCGGCAAATGCCGCGGCCGAGTATGCATTGGCGGTGGAAAAATCGGCGCGGGCCGGGTCGACGACGTCCGTCATGACGCCGACGAGCAGCATGAGGCACAGGGCGGGAATCAGGACCGTCCACAAGCGGGTCAGGCGATCGATCGCATAGGCTCGCCACGGCGAGGCGCCGTCGGCGGCGCCGGTCGACGTATTCGCGCGCTCCAGTTTGTTGAGCAGGCTGCCGCCGACCAGCCAGCCGCTGATCAGGAAGAAGACGACGACCGCCTGGTGCGCAAAGCCGGTGCCGAAGGCCAGCAGTTGGTAATAGACGGATGGACTGGCGATGTCGCGCAGTCCAGGGAATATTTCGGCGCGCAGGTGCGCCGCCGCGACTTGCAGCGCTGCCAGGCCACGCATCAGGGAAATCAGGAGCGAACAGCCGGTTGTACTGTCGAGCTGACTCTTTCGCTGCCAATGGATAGCTGGAATATGCGTGCCGGACATGGTGCCTCCTGATAAAAGGTCTCGGGACGCTAGCTGCAGTTGTCCCAAGGGTAGGGATAGGGATTGCCGGACAGGGCCAGCGCGAGCCGGATCATCCAGTAACCTACGGAAACCGAATGCAGCGCCCAGGCCGTCGCGCAGAATGCGGGCACGGCGCAGGCGATCGCCCGGCCCGGCGGGGGCGCAGATACGCTGCACGCCAGGTGGACGGTGCAGAGGAAGGCCGCGAGCCCGACGATCCAGCCGGCGATGGCTTCGACTGGCGTGTGTTCGCCGGCGTGGACGAGGGCCGCGGCGACCGCCACGCCGAGGCCAAGCGCGAGCAGCGCGACACCACGGCGCACCGGCGGCGCGCAGCGCTGCGCCAGCAGCCAGCACAGCGTCGGGAAGGCTGCGGTGAAGCCGGCGGCGTGGCCGCTGACGGCCTTGTAGCCGAGCGTCGGCAGGCCCGTTTCCCAGCCCATGAAGGCGACCTTGGTCGCCGCGACGAGCGCCAGCGCCAGTCCGAACACGAGACTCCAGCCGAGGGCTGCACGCCAGGCCCGGGCAGCGAGGAGCCAGCCCGCGATCGCGCTGCCGGCCGGGAGCGTGAGGGACAGGTCGCCCAGGTGGAACAGCTTGGACCAGAGCATGGCGGTATCCGGCTCGTCAGCTGAGGATCGCGGCCAGCGTCCGGAAGATGATGCGCACATCGAGCCAGAACGACCGCTCGCGCACGTAGCGCTGGTAATACTCGAGCTTGACGGGCAGGATCGTCTCGATATACGCCCGCTCGGGATCCTGCGCGCGTCCGAGGATGTCGTTTTCGTCCTTGTAGAGGATGGCCGCGAGGTCAGTGATGCCCGGCGCCACCGAAAGAACGGTCTCGCGCACCGCGGGCGGATAACGGTCGACGTAGCGCGGCACTTCCGGACGCGGTCCGACGAGGCTCATCGTGCCCGCCAGCACGTTCAGCAACTGGGGCAGTTCGTCCAGCTTCGTGCGCCGCAGGAAGCGGCCGGCGCGGGTGATGCGCGGGTCCTGGCCGACCGTCAGCTGGCGGCCCCCGTCGGGATGGTCGGCCATGGTGCGGAATTTGTAGATGGCGAAGTGGCGGCCGTATCGTCCTACGCGGCGTTGGCGGAACAGCGCCGGTCCGGGCGAGTCGAACCGGATCCACAGCGCGAGCGCGAGCAGCGCCGGCGCCAGCAGGACCAGGCCGCAACCGGCCGCCACCACGTCGAACAGGCGCTTGCTCATGCCAGCAGCTCGGCCAGGTGCCCGATGACGCGGTCCTGGTCGGCGTCGCTCATCTTCGTGTACAGCGGCAGCGTGAGCATGCCGTGGTAGCACGCTTCGGCCACGGGGAAGCGGGCGGGCGACAGGTCGTAGGCGTCGCGCCAGTAGGGCTGGCGGTGCAGCGGGATGAAGTGCACGCTCGTGCCGATGCCGCGCCGGGCGAGCTCGGTTATCAACGCGTCGCGTCCGAGCCGCGCTTCCCCGGTCAGCCGGACCACGTACAAATGCCAGGCGTGCGTACTGTCGTCGTCCGGCCGGGCGGGGAGCCGCAGCGGCAGGCCCGCCAGGCCGTCGTGGTAGCGCCGTGCCAGGCAGGCCCGGCGCGCGGCGAAGCGGTCGATCTTGCGCAGTTGCTGGATGCCGATGGCCGAGGCGATGTCGGTCAGGTTGTACTTGAAGCCGGCCGCGACGACCTCGTAATACCAGGCCGGCTTGTGCGACACGTAGCGGTCGAACGCGTCCTGGCTGATGCCGTGCAGGCGCATCACGCGCACACGCTGCGCGAGGCCGGGGTCGCCCGTGACGATCATGCCGCCTTCGCCCGTGGTCATCGTCTTGTTCGCGTAAAAGCTGAAGACGGTGATGTCGCTGTCCAGCGTGCCGATCAGCCGGCCCTTGTAGCGGGTCGGGAAGGCGTGCGCGGCGTCCTCGACGACGCGCAGCCCGCGGCGCCGCGCCAGCGCCAGCAGGGCGTCCATGTCGCAGGCCAGCCCGGCATAGTGGACGGGGACGACGGCGCGCGTCTGCGGCGTGAGCGCCGCTTCGACGGCGTCCACCGACAGCGTCATCCGGTCCGGTTCGACGTCGACGAAGACGGGTCGCGCGCCCAGGTAGCGCACGACCTCGGCCGTGGCCGTGAACGTGAGCGTGGGCACGATGACGTCGTCGCCCGGGCCGATGCCCAGGCTTTCCAGCGCCAGGTGCAGGCCCGCGGTGGCGGAGTTCACGGCAATCGCCTGCAGGCCGCCGCCCAGGTAGGCGTTGAAATCCTGTTCGAATTGCCGGGTGGTCGGGCCCGTCGTGACCCAGCCGGAGCGCAGGCAGGCGACGACGGCGTCGATTTCCGCCTCGTCGATGTCGGGCAGGGCGAACGGCAGGAAAGGCGCGGCGGTAGCTTGGGTCAGGTCTTCAGGCATGGCGGCTGTCTCCAGCGAGTGCGGTTAAAAAGCGTTGTCCGAGGACGGCATAGGTGTGGTTGGCCAGCGCATGGGCGCGCCCGCGCCGGCCGAGCGCATCGCGCGTGGGCGCATCCAGCGCCTGCATGGCGAGCACGGCGTCGGCGATGGCCTGCGGGTCGTCCGGCGCGACCGTCAATCCGCAGCCGGCTTCCATGACGGGATCGTTGCCCGCCTCGACGGCATGGACGATGGGACGGCCTGCCATCATGTAGTCGATCAGCTTGTTGGGCGAGATGCCGAAGCGGTACAGGGCCTGGCGGCGCCAGCCGATGTAAGCGACGTCGAAGCGCTGCAGCAGGGCCGGCACCTGCGATTTCGGGATCGGGTCGAAGAAATGCACGCTGGCCAGGCCCAGTTCGGCGGCGCGCCGTTCGAGCGCAGGTTTTTCGGGACCGGACCCGACCAGAACGAAGGCGACGGGATGGCCACGCAGGCGGTGCGCGGCGTCGAGCAGCGTGCCCAGCGCGTTCGCGACGCCGTGCGTGCCGGCATAGCCGACGACGAACCGGCCCTGTTGGCGGAGCCCGTCGAGGACGATGTCGAGCCGGGCGGGCAAGGGCGCCGGGTCGGCTCGCCACTCGTCCGGGTCGACACCGTTAGGCACGAGATGCAGCTTGTGCGGCGCCATGCCGTGCGCCTCCAGGTGCGGGCGCACCTTGGGCAGGATCGAGACGATGGCGTCGGCGCGGCGGCAGGCGAAGTCTTCCGCCGCCTGCAGCAGCATGATGAAGGGATGGCGGCGCGAATAGCCGCCCAGTTCCATGGGCGACAGCGGCCACAGGTCGTGCACCTCGTACAGCAGGCGGGCCCCGGCGCGGCGCGCGATCCGGGCGGCCGGCCAGATGTCGAGCGGATACGTGCTGGATGCGATCACCGCGTCCGGCCGGACCGTCCGCGCCAACTGTTCGCCCGCCGCGCCCAGGCGCCACAGGAACGCGGCCATATTGCGCACCCGCGCCGCGCCGTTGCCGCGATACGACGGCGCCGCCAGCCAGACGTAGTCGATGCCGTCGATATTTTCTTCCAGGCGGGTGCGCCGGCCCATCTGCGGCGCCTGCGTGCGCACATGCGATGCCGACGCGGCGACGATGGTCACCCTGTGCCCCGCGCGTACCCACTCCCGCGCGAGATAGTAGGGGCGGTACTCCATGCCATGGAGCACCGATCCCGCGTAATGGTTGATCAGGAGGATATTCATGTGTGCCACACCACTTCCTCGGCCAGGCGCACCACGTTGCAGCGGGTGTTCTCGAGCCAGTTCGTTTCCCATTGCACGGGATGGGTGAGAAAACAGACGCGCTCGTAGCGGCCCAGCGCGTCGAACGGTGACAGCGGGTAGTAGTACACGGGATGCGGACGGTCGCTGATGTACACGTCGAAGTGGCGCAGCAGGTCGGCGTCGTAGGATTCGCATTCGATGCCGCAGCGCCGGCGCAGTTCGGGGTCGCTCAGCAGTTCGTGGTTGATCACCTTCAGGCGGCGGTTGGCGAAGTCGCCGTGGCTGGCGACCGTCGTCATCGGCGTGCCCAGGTGTTCGCCGATGCGCATGAAGTTGCGCACGAACAGTTCGCGGATCTCGGGGAAGCGGGCCCGCACCTCGTCGCCGCGGCGCATGCGGTGGCGCTTGGCATACGTCGCGACTTCCTCGTAGTGGTAGCTGGCCTCGCTGCCGGCCGCCTCGATGTCGCGCATGAAGCCGTAGTCCAGCGTACTGAGGCGGAAGTAATAGCTGGCCCTCACGCCATGTTTCGTTTCGAGCGCGAACATCTTGCGCGCCGTGCGCAAGTCGCTGTCGATGTCGTGGCGGTGCACCAGCACGCGGGTCGGCAGCGCCGCCTCCTGGCGGACCGCGTGGTGGAAATCGCGCACGGAGAGCTGCCGGTAGCCGCATTGGCCGGCCCGGACGAGAAGCGCCTCGTACTCGGGCAGGCGCGACGGCATCAGGTAGTCCGAGTAGAGCCGGTTGAGCAGCGTTTTCATCGCAGGCTGTACTTCACGCGATAGGGTTCGAAGCCGACGATGCGCTTGAAGTGCTGCAGCCCGGACTGCGCACCGAAGAACGTGTCGTACATGACGTAGCGCACGCGCTGGCGTTCGATGAGGCGGGCGATGATGTCGACGACGAGCAGGTGCATGATGCCGTCGTTGTTGCGCAGGCCGATCAGTTGCGAGAAGGCGCTGAAATTGCCGTAGCGTCCGATGTTCGCGTAGGCGACGAGCCGGCCGTCGTCGTTCAGCACGCCGAAATAGTCGAAATGGGGCTGGCGCTCGTAGCGCGCGACCTTGTCCAGGTATTTTCCGTCCATCGGCCGCCCCTGGCGCGTGTCGAGCGACGTGTTGATGGCATGGATGGCGTCGACATGGTCGTTGCGTTCGATCTCCGTGCAGACGTAGCCGCGTGCACGGGCCCGCCTGGCGTGCCACGCACCCCGGTTCTTGCCCTGGATGGCGTCGAGGTAGGCCGTAGCGGCGGGATAGCGCGCAAGGTCGACCAGCGCGGCACCGATCGTCTTGTTGCCGATGAGTTTGTAGCGCGGATGCCGTTTCGTGTAATAGCGATAGGTGGCCGCGACGTCGTCCGGATCGATCCGGGCGTCGAAGCACAGGTCCGCCCGCGGCAGGCGCAGGACCTGGCGCAGCGTGTCGAAGTGATGCAGCAGGGTCGTCATGGTACGTGGGCTCGGCGGTACATGGTCGTTGGGAGCGGGCGTTCTTTCAGCGGCGGCCGTCATGGCCTAGGGACACCCCGCGTGCACGCCGTTCCCGTGGCGCTGGCGGGACGGGGACGCCGGGTCCGGCAGCACCGCGTCGTAAAACGCGGCGAGCTTGTCGGCCTCGCTGCTCCAGTTGTAGCGGGTGTGGACGGCACGGCGTCCGTTTTCGCCCATGCGCCGCGCGATGTGGGGATGGCGGCAAAAATGGTCGATCGCGGCGGCGATCGCGGCGGGATTGCCAGGATCGACGCAGACGCCGCACTGGTTGCCCTCGACGATGTCCTGCCACAGCGGAAAACGCGAGGCGATCACCGGCAGGCCGGCGGCCATGTACTCGAACATCTTGACGGGCAGTGCGTCGAGGTAGTTGACGACGGGATGCAAGGTCACCAGCCCGGCCATCGCACGCTGCATGACCTGGCGCACGCCGATGCGGTCGAGATGACCGTGCGCCTGCACGCGCGTCCAACCCGGGAACCGTGCGATCTCGCGTTCCAGCGCGGGCTCGGAGAACGTGCCGACGAGGGCCAGCCGGGCCGGCGAATGGAGCAGTTCGCAGGCGCGCACCAGTTCGCGGATGCCGCGGATCGCCGAGATGCTGCCCACGTAGCAGACTTCCGGCGCCTTGCGGTCCCAGTCGGGTGGCCCGTCGAATTCCTGCAGCAGCGGATAATTGTTGATGTCGACCGTGTGCGGGTGCAGCCGCGCCAGGCGTTCGCGAATGAAGGGCGTGGCCGCGATCAGGCCGTCGAAGCGGCGGCACGCGTAGTCCTCGTACAGGCGGAAGGCGCGGGACAGCGTCAGGCGCGACACCCTCCCGAGATACGGTTTGGCGAGGAGCTGCGTCGGCACGTCTTCGTGGGAATCGAAGATCACCCGCTTGCCGTTGCGCTTGAGGCGCAAGCCGGCCGGCAGCAGCTCGGGGTCGTGCAGCTGGTAGACATCCCCGTCGAGCCGCAGCGCGGCGCGCAGCACGCGCCGCGTGGCGCGCAGGATCCGGTCGATGCGGCCGGCGGGCCGGCCGACGTCGACGATGCATACGCCGTCGATGGTTTCGTCGCCCAGGCCGTCGGCCACCACCAGCGTGACGTCATGCCCCCGTTCGTTCAGGCTGCGGCACTGCTTGATGAAGATCCGGGTGTCGTAGCGCGGATGGGCTGAGGTCAGGTGGACGATATTTGCCATGTTTTCTCTCGTACCGGTATTGCGAGTAAGCGCCGAGCGTGGCTCCGATCAGCATGTCGGTGAAGTAGTGGGACGAAATCAGGAGCAGGAGGGTCACGCAGGCCAGTGCGAACCCGTGGATGAATTCCGGTCGGCGCCGGCCGGCAAAATACTCCTTGAAGAACATCGGTACGGCAGGCAGCGCCGTGAGCGCGAGGAGATAGACGAAGCCGAACAGGCCCAGGTCCACCCAGGCCGAGAGCACGTTGTGCGAGTAATAGCCGAGGGTATAACTGGCGTAGTCGCCCAGCAGCGGATGGGCGGCGATGGTGTGTTCGGCGTACACCGTCAGGTGATGGCGCTTGTTGGCCGACGTCGATTGCGACAGGTCGAGCAGCTCGAGGATGCGGTTGTCGGGCAGCGCGGCGATGATCTCGTCCATGTGTGCGGAGATCAGCAATGTGGCGATGACGGCGAGGCCGAGAAAGACCAGCTTGTGGCGCGAAAAATAGAATTCGACGATGGGGATCGCGAACAGCAACGCCGCGAATTCGCTGCGTGCCGTGTTGACGAACAGCGTGGCGGCGCCGCTGGCGTACAGGATCAGGCGCAGCGGCAGCGAGCGCGTGTACGCCAGGACGGGCAGGATCGTCATCAGGTAGGAACGCGAGAAGCCCTGGTAGGTGGCGAGGGCGTCGGCGTCCTTCGCCATGCCGAGGGCGCCCAGGAAGAACACACCGTTGACGGAGAACGTGAACACGATCGCGCTCATGGCCGCGAGGCTGGCCAGGCCCATCAGGCGGAACTGCCGCTGGTCGAAGTCGATGAGCGCGAACAGGAAGAACGTGTTCACCATGAACAGGATGCCCGCGACGTGGTGCGCGACGATGGCCAGGGTGGCGCCGGCGGCCGCGTTCACGACGATCACCGCGATGAAGTAGGCATTGAACAGGCCGTAATGCATGTCGATCGACGACAGCCGGCATCGATCGCGACGCAGGCGCTTGTAATAGGCCACGGCCAGCGGCAGCATATAGACCAGCGACACCGGCGAGAAATAGCCGCCCAGGAAGGCTCCCGTCGTGCCCGTGCCCAGCAGCGTGTGGTAGTAGAAAAAGCCGGGGAACAACAGGAAGAACGCGGAATTCAGCAGCAGCTGTTCGCGTGCGGAAGTGCCGGCGCTGTAGGTGGTCTTCATATCGAGGTCTTCATGCCCTGGCCAGGCGGTTCTGCGAGATCTGCCAAGACATGTGCAGATACACCAGGTAGAGCACCGAATAGCCGATCGCGTACCACAGCACGTTCTCGTGCAGCGTCCCCGGTATGAGGAACGCGCCCAGCGTCGTGAAGAACAGCGCGATCTGCCACAGCAGGTCGACCTGCTGCTTGCCCGTGACGAAGAACACGTAGCTGAGCGGGCTCGCGATGAAATTCAGGAAGCACAGCGGTGCGAGGATCTGCGCCAGCTCGCCGGCGGGCCGCCAGGACGCGCCGAACACTTGTTCGAACAGGGCGGGCGAGAACAGCAGCAGGGCCAGGGCCGGCCCGGCGCCCAGCATCGACAAGGCCTTGAACGTATAGCGGTATGCGTGGCTGCAATGGCCGAGGGTCTGGAACTCGTGCACGGATTCGCGCTTGAACACTTCGAGCACGGAGGCCGCCAGCAGCGACACGGGTGCGGCCAGCACGCGCTGGGTGAGCGCGTACAGGCCGGCCGCCACGGCGCCGTGGCGCATCCCGATCAGGAACAGGGGCATCTGGCCGACGAGCGCATTGAGCAGGTTGGAGGGCAGCGAGAAGCGCCAGAATTTCTGGTGCCGGTGCAGGTAGGCATGCGCGGCACGGTCCAGGCGCAACGTCAGGCGCGGACGCGGCGGATGCAGCAGCAGGGTCGCCGCGACGAGGCCGGCCGCGAGGCCGATCAGCTGGCCGATCAGCAGGCCCGCTTCGCCTGCGCCGGCGGCCAGCAGGAGCAGCTGGGTGAGCGCGATGGTGGCGGCGCCCCAGACCTTGGCGCGCGCGGCCTTGCCGAAGGCCTTGTGCGACGTCGCGTAGGCCAGCGTCGTCTGGGTGTAGGCCGTGAGCCAGGTCCCGACGCCGACGAGGAGCAGCGCGCCCCACGACTGGCCGCCCAGCGCGGGCAGCCCGAGCGCATGGGCGAGCAGCGCGCACAGCGAGACGAGCAGGGCGGTCGTGGTGGCCGAATAGAACACGACGGAAAAGCAGACCCGCTGCTGCTCCGGCTCGTGGTCGAGAATCATGGCGGTTTCGAGACGCAGGGTGGCGGCGATGGCGGACACGGCGACGACGCCGAGCCACACCGCGAACGCGCCCATCTCGCTGGGCGTGCACATGCGCGTGATTAGCGGTGCAACCAGCAAGGGCAGGGCCTGGGCGCCGAGTGCGCCGCCCAGGACCGTTGCCACGTGTCTCCAGAAACCCGGCAGGCTCATACGGACATGGCCGCCATTGCCGACGTTGCGGCCGGCGCCGGGATATCGACGGCCTCGAGCAGGGCCGCGCACACGCGCCGGATATCTTCATCGGGCAGATACGGCCCCATCGGCAGGCTCATGACCTTGTCGGCCAGGGCGCGCGCCACCGGGCAGGTCGCGCCTCCGCTCAGGTGCGCATACGCCGGCTGCATATGGATCGGCACCGGATAATGGACTGCCGTCGGGATGCCGGCTTCCTGCAGGGCGTGCTGGACGTCGTTGCGCCGCTCGACCAGCACCGTGTACTGGGCGAATGCGCTGGCGCGGTCGGTGCCGCGGCCGACGAGATCGACCTTGCCTTCCAGCAGCGCGTCATACGTGGCCGCCGCGCGCCGGCGCTGCGCGAGTTCCCAGTCGAACAGGCCGAGCTTGGCCAGCACGACGGCGCACTGCAGCGTGTCCATGCGGCCGCCGACGCCGACCCGGGTATGGACATAGCGCCGGCTCTGGCCGTGCACGCGGATTTCGCGCATGGCGCGCGCCAGGTCGTCGTCGCTCGTGAACAGCGCGCCGCCGTCGCCATAGCAGCCGAGCGGCTTGCTGGGAAAAAAGCTGGTACAGGCGATCGTGGACAGGTTGCAGCTCTTGCGGCCGCGGTAGTCGGCGCCGAAGCTCTGGGCCGCATCCTCGATCACGGCCAGGCCGTGGCGGGCCGCGAGGGCATTGATCTCGTCCATGTCGGCCGGCTGGCCATACAGCGAGACGGGCATGATGGCGCGCGTGCGCGCACCGATGCGCGCCTCGACGAGGGCCGGATCGAGGTTGCCGGTGCGGGCATCGACGTCGACGAACACGGGGACGGCACCCAGCAGCACGATCACTTCGGCCGTGGCGATGAAGGTGAACGGCGTAGTGACGATCTCGTCGCCCGGCCGGACGCCGAGCGCCATCAGGGCGATCAGCAGTGCCTCGGTGCCCGAGGCGACCGTGATGCAATGGCGTGCGCCCGTGTATGCGGCCAGGCGTTCCTCGAGTTCGGCCACTTCCGGCCCCATGATGTACTGGCCGTGGTCGAGGACCGCCTGGATGCGCCCGTTGATCAGGTCGCGTGAAGCCTGGTACTGGGACTTGAGGTCGATGAATTCCATGGTGGTCGGAGGGATCATGGTTGAGGGGAAGCCGGCAGCAGGATGCAGGTCCCGTCGCGCAGCAGGTAGACGTCGCCCGTGTGCGGGCACGCCGCTTCGCCATTGCCGGACAGCGGCAGCGCGAGGCGTTCGCCGAAGCGGCTGATCCAGCCGATCTGGCGCGCCGGCACGCCGGCCATCATGGCGAAGTCCGGCACGGAGCGCTTGACGACGGCGCCGGCGCCCACGAAGGCGAAGCGGCCGACCGTCACCCCGCAGACGATGGTGGCGTTGGCGCCGATGCTGGCGCCGCGCTTCACCACCGTACGGCGGTACTGGTCCTTGCGCACAATGCCGGCACGCGGGTTGTAGACGTTCGTGAACACCATGCTGGGACCGCAGAACACCTCGTCCTCAAGCGTGACGGCGTCGTACACGGACACGTTGTTCTGGATCTTGACGCCGTTCCCGATCACGACGTCGTTGCCGACGAAGACGTTCTGGCCGAGCGAGCAGTCGGCGCCGATGCGGGCGCCGCCGCACACGTGGCTGAAGTGCCACACGCGGGTGCCCGGTCCGAGAACGGCGCCGGCGTCGACGATGGCGCTGGCATGGACGGCCTGGGTTTCATTGAGGTTCATGTCAGTACTCCAGGGGCAGGGCGACGCGTTTGCCGTCGCGCGCGGACATGTAGGCGGCCACGAGCACTTCCAGCGACTTGAGGCCCTCGCGGCCGTCCGTTTCCGGCTCGGCCTCGCCGCGCAGCACGCGGATCACGTTGTCGTAGTACAGCGGATGACCGAAGCCGTACACGGACGTCGTCTGGTAGCTGGCGTCCGTCACGAGCGCGTCGTCCGGGTCGGGCGTGGCGAATTCCCACTGCTGGATGTCGTTGACGGCGACGCCGCCGATGCGCACGGTCCCGTGCTCGCCCAGTACGGTGATCGACCCTTCCAGGTTGCGCGGGTAGGTGAGCATGGTGACGTTCATGGAGCCGAGGGCGCCGTTCCGCCAGCGCACGCTGAGCACGCCCGTGTCCTCCACTTCGATGTCGCGCGCCAGCGTGGCCGTATAGGCCTGCAGGCTCTCGACGGGGCCGACGATCCAGTCGATCAGGTCGACGTAATGGCTGGCCTGGTTCATGAAGGCGCCGCCGTCGAATTCCCACGTGCCGCGCCAGTCGGCGCTCCGGTAGTACTCGGGGGGGCGCGTCCAGAACACGTTCAGGTTGACCATGTAGATGCGGCCGAAGCGCTTCTTGTCGACGGCCCGCTTGAGCAGCTGCAGCGTGGCGTTGCGGCGGTTCTGCTTGACGACGAACAGGCGCACGCCGGCCGCGTCGGCGGCCGCCACCATGCGCTTGCCGTCCTCCCAGCGCGTGGCCATCGGCTTTTCCGTGATGACGTGGCGGCCCGCCTGCGCGATGCGGATCGCCTGCTCGGGATGCAGGCCGGACGGCGTCGTGACGACGACGGCATCGGCCGCGCAATCGCGCAGCATCGTCTCCAGGCTCGTGTAGGCAGACGCGCCGGTGGCCCCGACGGCGCGGTCGAGGGCGCGCGGGTCGACGTCGCAGATGCCGACCAGTTGGGCACGGTCCTGATGCTGGCGCAGCGCCTCGAAGTGATTGGCGGCGATGCGACCGCATCCGACGAGGGCGAAGCGGATCTTGCGGTCCGTGATGGGAGCGGGATACTGGCGCATGGCGGCTCCTCAGGCTTTGACGAGGTTCGGCAACGGGGACGCATAGACGCCGCGGGTATCGACGATCAGGCCGGCATACTGGCGCACCAGTTCGAAGTCGAAGGCGCTGTGCGCCGTGGCCACCAGCACGACGTCGTAGGACGCGATCCGCTGCGGGGTCAGCTCGACGCTCCTGAGGTCGAAGTGGTGCTCGCGCATGCGGGGGAACACAGGCACGTGCGGATCGGCGTAGTCGACGACGGCGCCCTTTTCGCGCAGGATTTCCATCAGCTCGACCGACGGCGATTCGCGCATGTCCTCGACGTCCTTCTTGTACGCGATGCCCAGCACCAGCACGCGGCTGCCCATCACGGCCTTGCCGCGCCGGTTCAGCGCGTCCGTGAGCTTGCCCACGACCCAGTGCGGCATGTCGCTGTTGATCTCGCCCGCGAGTTCGATGAAGCGCGTGTGCAGGCCGTATTCGCGCGCCTTCCACGTCAGGTAGAACGGGTCGATCGGGATGCAGTGCCCGCCCAGCCCGGGGCCGGGGTAGTAGGGCGTGAAGCCGAAGGGCTTCGTGGCGGCGGCGCGGATCACCTCGTGGATGTCGATCTGCATGCGGTCGGCGATGATCTTCATCTCGTTCACGAGGCCGATGTTGACGGCGCGGTGGATGTTTTCCAGCAGCTTGGTCAGTTCGGCCGCACGGGTCGAGCTGACCGGCACGACGCGGTCGATCGCCGGGCTGTACAGCGCGATCCCCGCTTCCAGGCAGGCCGGCGTGACGCCGCCGCATACTTTCGGGATCGTGCGGGTATGGAAGTCGGGGTTGCCCGGGTCTTCGCGCTCGGGCGAGAACACGAGGAAGACGTCCTGTCCGATCGTGAATCCGCGCGATTCCAGGCGCGGCTTCAGCTCTTCGTCGGTCGTGCCCGGATAGGTGGTGCTTTCCAGCGACAGCACCTGGCCCGGCCGCATGAACGGCACCAGGGCGTCCGTCGTGCCGAGGACGAAGGACAGGTCCGGTTCGCGGTAGGCATTGAGGGGCGTCGGCACGCAGATGATCAGCGCATCCGGTTCGCCGGCGCGGCTGAAGTCGGTGGTCGCTTCGAAGCCCCGGTCGCGCGCGTGGACGATGTCGGCGGCGGCGATATGGTTGATGTAGCTTTCCCCGCGGTTGAGGCGTTCGACCTTGGCGCCGTCGATGTCGATGCCGAGCACGCGGAAACCCGCTTCGGCATAGCGCAGCGTCAGCGGCAGGCCGACGTAGCCCAGGCCGATGATGCCGATGACGGCGGTGCGCTCACTCAGCCGGGTGGTGAGCTGTTCGAGACAGGCCGGTTTGCTTTCGTCACGCATGTGTGTCCTCGCCAAACGGGTGGGTGGAAGGTGCCGCGCCGTCATCAAATCCGGAACGGCACGAATCTCTTGATCAGGCCCAGTCGCTGCGGCGGCGCCGCGAGCGGCGCGGCGGCGGTCGTCGCGGATGTGGCCGCCGCGGCGGGGGCCGCGGCCGGCTCCACCGTCGGTCGGTTGGGGCTGTATTCGGTGACGATGGCCTTGACCATCGCCTCGATCATGGCGCGCTCATGGGTCTCGCAGGCCATCATCAGGCACGTGATGAAGGTGTCGAGCACGCCCGGGCGCAGGGCGTTTTCCTTCATGCGCATGATGCGGGGGTGGTCGCTCGGGAAGACGACGCCGTCCGTCAGCAATTCCTCGTGCAGTTTCTCGCCGGGGAACAGGCCGACGTAGCGGATCTCGATCTCGCCGTCCGGATTCTGCGGCGACTTTTCCGTCAGGCCGGACAGGGCGATCAGGGTGCGCGCCAGGTCGACGATGCGGACCGGTTCGCCCATGTCGAGCACGAACACGTCGCCGCCCTTGGCCATGGCACCCGCCTGGATCACCAGCTGGGCCGCCTCGGGGATCAGCATGAAGTAGCGCGACACGTCGGGATGCGTGATGGTGAGCGGGCCGCCGCGCGCGATCTGGCGCTGGAACAGGGGAATCACGGAGCCCGACGACCCGAGCACGTTGCCGAAGCGGACCATGCAGAACGTCGTGGGCGCGTGGTTGCCTGGCCCGTGGCGCGCCGCCGCGGCCTGGAAGATCAGTTCCGCGATGCGTTTGCTGGCGCCCATGATGTTGGTCGGCCGCACCGCCTTGTCGCTCGAGATGAGCACGCAGGTCTCGACGCCGTGCCGGGCCGCCTGGCTGGCGACCACCTGGGCGCCCAGCACGTTGTTGCGCAGGCCTTCGACGATGTTCGTCTCGACGAGGGGGACGTGCTTGTACGCGGCCGCGTGGTAGATCGTGTCGACCGGACCCGCGTGCAGGATCCGTTCGACGAGGTCGGCGTTGCAGACGGAGCCCAGGTGCGCCTCCACGGGGATGTCGGGGAAGCGGATGGCGAGCTCCTGGCGAACCGTGTACAGCGCGAACTCCGAGTGGTCGAGCAGGTGCAGGCGGGTCGGCCCGAGGGTGACGATCTGGCGGCACAACTCGCTGCCGATGGAGCCGCCGGCGCCCGTGACGAGCACCGTCTTGCCGTGCACGCAGCGGGCGAACAGGTCGAGGCGCGGCGGCACGGGCGGGCGGCCGAGCAGGTCTTCGAACTTGAGGTCGCGGATGGTTTCGCGCGGCGTGGCCTTGTCGTCGGCGAGATCGACGAGGCGGCTCAGGATCTTGGTACTGATGCCGGCCTGCGCGAGCCGCTGCATGATGTCGCGCAGGCGCTCCGGCGACACGGACGGGATGGCGATCACGATCGAGCGGATGCACATGGCGCCCACGATCTCGACGAGGCGGTCCGTATGGAACACGCGCAGTCCGCCGATGTTGCGTTCGTTCAGCGCGTGCTTGTCGTCGAAGAAACAGACCGGGCGGTATTCGTCGCTGTTGCGCATCGCCTGCGCCAGCCGTGCGCCGGCCTCGCCGGCACCGTAGATGGCGACCACTTCGGTGGCGCTGCGCCGGTCGGCATGCTGGTTGCGCAGGAAATTACGCACGCCGAGCCGCGACGCAATGACATACGAAAATACGATGAACCAGTAAATGGCCAATGCACTGCGCGGGAAGTTTTCTTCCTTGATCGAGAACGTGACGGCATAGGCACATAAAATGGCGATGGCCAGTGCGATGCCGGTGACGCTCAATAAACGCTGGTCGATGAAACGAATGACGGCACGATATAAATCGGAAACGGAAAATGCGGCGATTGTGACGACCGCGACCAGAATATACGAGGCCGGCCCGAAATGGGACGCCAGTTTCAGATCGCCGCCGCGCAGCAGCATTGCGATCAGAAAGCAGAAGGGCAGTGCGATCAGATCAACCGAGATCATCAGCGCGATTTTCGTCGTGCGATGCAGAGATACCATTCTGGAGCAAAATCGACTGATAAGCGCTTGATTTAGCTTGATCATGATTCTGGAACGCAGCGTGAGTTGGCGAAGATGAATATCCGTCGGTAAAAACAAACGGGTTATCGAGCGTGCGATTTTGTTTCCGGGGTGATCGATCGGTGGATGGAATGTGCCGCCAGTTAGATTAAATATTGCTGAGTAAGTTTATTATCCCGGCGTATATGAAATGCGGGTTTGACCATGCTCAACCGCCTAAACGGAATTTGTCGCGAATGACGCGAACATAAAAATAGGAAATTGAATTGAGGAATATATCTGGGCGTAATTCGTAATTGCGGACAACGAATTAGTTTTTGGAAATAGATTTAGAGAAAACGGGAAATACGGAATGGCCGGCGACCCACGACGGCGTGGTCATGCCGTCGCGGCGCAGGCGTCGGGAAGGGAGGCGGGGGATGCCCGTCCGGCGGCCGCGGGCCGCGCGTCGGACGGGGAGGCTCAGGCGCCGGCCGGATGGCCCGGGCGCGGCTGCGGTGCCATCGGCGGCACCACGATGTCGTCGTTCAGGCGCAGGAACTTGAAGCCGGCCAGGACCTGGCCGTTCTTGCCCGCCTGGCGGTTGCGTTCTTCGCGGGCGGCGGCGCGCGCGATATACGATTCGAACGTTTCCTCGCGGACCTGCGGGTCGGACGAATGGATGAAGTGGCGCTGGCCGTCGGCACCCAGCACGACGAGGCCCACGTGCGATGCCCAGTACTGGCCGTCGCGCGTGGAGATCACGTTGACGAGATCGCCTTCGCGCAGCTGGCTCGCGATGGCGGCCACCCGCTCTTTCGGCACATAGGCCTGGCGGCTCGTTTCGACGGGGATGTTCACGTCCGTGTGGTGGCGCGTCTTGAGGAAGCGGGCACGGTCGATCGTCATCGTGTAGGCCGGACCGTCCTGGCCGGCCAGTTCGGCGCTGATGTCGGTGACGAGCCAGCGGTTGGCGACGTTCCAGTCCATTTCCGTGTAGTGATTGCGCGTGGCCACGCCGATGATGCCGTCGCGGTAGCGGATGCGCTGCAGCATCCAGAAGAATTCTTCCCATGACTGCGACAGTGCCATCGCATAGGTGTGTTCCGCGAATACGACGCAATCGCTGTGGTCAAGGCTGAACATCGGCAAATCGTCGTGCACCTGGTAAGGGAATTCGCCCAGCAGGTTCAGGCGGTAGGGCTGGCCGAGGTTCTTGCGGGCGATCGCGGCGATGCGCTTGCGCAGGTCGGGTTCGGCCTCGTGCACCCAGGCGATGTAACGGCCCGCCTCGACGGGATGCATGCGGTACAACGGCTTCGCCAGGATCGTTTCCAGCGGTTCCGTGGCCAAGGCCTGCACCGTGGGAACGGCGTCGGCGGCGATCGTGGGCGGCGCGGCCGGCGGCGCCGCGCAACCGGCGACCAGCAGGGCGATCAGGGTGGGGATCAACAGCGCGGACGGCGCGCGGGTACGACGCATGGCATTCCTTGGAGGGACAATAAACCGCTACGCTAACCCGGCCGAATGATGCTGTCAAAATGAAATTATTCATACGGGTATGACCCCGCGTGATCCGCACGGACGAGCATTCCTTTAAGTTATAGATTCTTCAACAGTAATCATTATCCAACCACTTTGTCATCGTCAATACTGAGCGCGCGACCGGGATACACCGGCCCTACGACGATAAATGGAGGAGAGAGAAATGTTGAAGCAGAAGCCGCTCGCGGCCGCTGTCTCGATGGCGTGGCTGGCCGTGGCGGGCACGCCCGCGCTGGCCCAGACCGACGCCGGCAGCACCCCGATGCAGACAGTCGAAGTGACGGGCATCCGCGCGTCGATGGCCAGGTCGCTGGCCGTCAAGCGCGACGCCACCGCCAACGTCGAAGTGATCACGGCCGAGGACGTGGGCAAGATGCCGGACAAGAACCTGGCCGACTCGCTGCAGCGCCTGCCCGGCGTGGCCGTCCGCACCGACTACGACGAAGCGGAAAAGGTGGCGATGCGCGGCACCAATCCGGACATGTCCCTCATCGTCTTCAACGGCCACACGGTCAGCAGCGGCGACTGGTACATCGCCGACCAGGCGTCGAGCAGCCGGTCGACGAGCCTGTCGCTGATGCCCTCGTCGGTGCTGAACCAGGCCATCGTCTACAAGACGTCGCAAGCCGACATCGTCGACGGCGGCCTGGCCGGCACCATCAACGTGACGACGCGCAAACCCCTGGCGCAGAAGGAACGCCTGTCGGGCCTGGTCAGCGCGGGTGCCAGCTATGCCACGTTGCCGGGCAAGACGGCACCGGACCTGAACGCGTCCGTCAACTGGAAGAACGAGGCAGGCACGTTCGGCTTCATCGTCCAGGGTTTCGCGGAAAAGCGCTACATCCGCCGCGATTCCGCGTCGCGCCTCGCCTACGGCACGAGCAGTGGCTGGGACGTCATCAACACGGCCACGATGAAGGGCATCACGGACGCGTCGCTGGCCGGCAGCGGCTACAAGGCCGCGGACCTGAACGGCGTGCGCCTGCCCGGTTCGATGAGCACGGAGTTCGTCGAGGGCGTGCGCGACCGCAAGGGCGGCATGTTCTCGCTGGAGTTCAAGCCGAACCAGGACCTCGACGTCACCATGACGGGTTTCACGTCCACACTCAAGGCGCCGAACTACGGCCGCCTCAAGGCCGGCGCCATGTACAGCATGCTGCTCGGTAAAGCCTCGCTGCCCGACGGCGCCACCGGTGCGTCGGCGCCGAACACGAACTCGAACGGCCAGCAGGTGTTCGCCTCGATCCGCAACCCCGTCATCGTGACCGAGACGACGATGTACGGCGACCAGCTGCGCGTACTGAAAAGCGCCGACATCATGTTCCCGGACGGGACGCCGCCCCAGTACATCGGCAACTCCGAAGGCTTTTATCGCCAGGGCGCGCGTGCCACCAGTTCCTTCCTCGACCTGGACGGCAAGTGGCGCGTCAACCCGGACCTGACCCTGAAGACGCTGCTGTCGACGACGCGCGGCGTCGGCAAGACCGACTTCGACCAGGGCCTGACCTACGCCAGTTTCGGCACGGGCGTGTCGTATGCGCTGGCCGGCGTCGACAACGCGCCGTACGTGAAGTACTACGGCACCGGCATCAAGCCGGACCAGCTCGTGGTGCGCACGATTTCCGGCCTGAAGACGACGGACCGCGAAACGAGCGGCCAGATCGACGGCAACTACCGCGTCGCGAAGGGCTGGCTCCAGTCGGTCGACAGCGGCCTGCGCTACGCCGACCACCACCGCGACAGCGCACGCCGCTATCCGGCCTTCCACAACCGTGACATCACGATCGGCGCGCCGACCAGCACCGTGCCCTGGCCATCCAACTTCGGCGCGGGCCTCGACGGTCCGGCCGGCTGGGACAACACGGGTTATACGTTCGATCCCGCCGTGCTGATGGCTTACTTCCAGGGCGCCACCAAGACGACCACCGACGACTACGAGCGCCGCATCGCGTCCGAGCTGCACATGCGCGAGCGCCAGAGCGCGGGCTATGTGATGGCGAATCTGGAAGGCGACCGCTGGTCGGGCAACGTCGGCCTGCGCTTCGTGCAGACCCGCATCAACGCCGACATCCCGACGCCGATCCCGGCCGGCGTCTGCCTGCGCGCCGCGCCCGGCCAGCCGGCGATTCCATGCGCGGCCTATCCGGACGCGATCACGACCTCGGGCGACCTGCAACCGTATTACGACAACGAGGCCTTCAAGAACAACACCGGCAACACCTATTACTTCATCAAGACCGACCGCCGCTTCGACAACTGGCTGCCCAGCATGAACCTGCGCTACGAGTTGACGAAGGAGCAGATCGTGCGCCTCGGCGCGAGCCGCACGGTGGGCCGCCAGAACTACAACCTGCTCGGCGCCGGCTTCGGTTCCCCCACGTGCGACGCGCAGGGCTGCCGCGTGACGGGGCCGAACCCGGACATCAAGCCGCTCACGGCGGACAACCTGGACGCATCGTGGGCCTGGTACTTCGCGCGCCGCTCGCTCGTCGCGGTGAACCTGTTCTACTCGCGCATCCAGGGCTATGCGAAGACCGGCACGTCCGGCGGCGCCACGATCGACCTGTGGGATTCGGCGGCGCAGGCGATGAAGACGTACGCCGTGCAGACGTCGCAGCAGCAGGGCGCCCACATCGCGGGCCTCGAACTGGCGTACGAGCAGCCGATCGGGACGACGGGCTTCGGGTTCACCAGCAACATCAGCCGCGCGCACACGAAGGTCGACGACGGCCGGCCGATGGTCGGCGCATCCGAATGGGCAGCGAACCTCGGCGGCTACTTCGAGAACGACAAGGTGTCGCTGCGCCTCGTGGCGAACTACCGCAGCGAATACGTGAACAGCTCCACGGCGCCGGCGCCGACGGCGAACAGCCAGGGTCTGTACAGCGTCAACGGCGTATTGATGCCGACCGCGCCGACGATGGCCGCGCCGGTGACGACGCTGGCCTTCAACGCCAGCTGGAACGTCACGCCCGATCTGGTGCTCGCGTTCGACGCGACGAACCTGACCGACGTGAAGCGCGCCTACTATCGTTACAGCGAGGAGGAACAGCAGAAGCTTGACGTCAGCGGCCGGCAGTTCTACCTCAAGCTGACATACCGGTTCTGAAGGCGTCGTGACGACATGCAGAAGGGGCTTTCGGGCCCCTTTTTTTCATGCTCCGCGTTGTCGCGTAGGCGCAGTTGAAGGGGGTTTGTAGGACTGGAACTCAAGGGGGCGAACAGTGTGCGGCACCTAACGGTCGGCATCCCCGCCACCCGGCTACGATGGAGGCGTCGAGTGAGGCACCAGCGATCTTCCGCAGGCAGCCAACCACCTCGACAGGTCAGCCGGTCGCCTCGAGGATCGGCACCAGATTCCCACGCCGGCGCGGCGCCGCGGTCATCGAGCCGCGAACGCGCCGGCCTCACCGGAAGCGGAGGTTGCCATGTCTACGACTACGACGAACCATCCACCCAAGCATCTCGTGCGCGAATACCTCGAGCGCCGCTCGAAGGATACGAAGCCGCCGCCGACGCCGGAAGAAATCCGGCGCCAGCTGGGCTGGGGCATGCTGATGCCGGCGGATGACCGGATCGGCACCTCCCGTTCCTGAAAACGATTTGCAGTTTGACCGTCACCGAACAGGAGAAGCCCATGACCGCCAAGATCGGCAGCAAACACATCGCCCAGCACCGCGGCAAGAAAGAGCGCGAGGAAATCCACAAGATGAACATCGCGCGCGAAGCCCTCAAGATCGCCGCCGCCCGCGCCAGATACCGCAACCAGCAGAAGGGCCAGCGCGCACCGGCCGCCGCGGCCGCGTGATCATGGCCTGATCCGCCCGCCGCATCACCCGCTTCCCGCAAGCCCGCCATGGCGACATGGCGGGCTTTTTTGCGCCGTTCACCGGCACCGCGCCGCCGTTGGCCGAAAAGCGCTTCCCCCGCCGGGCGCATCTCCGTTATCGTGTCGTCATTCGATTCGACGACAACCCGGAGGTAACATGAATAGCGAAGCTTCCTACCACCTGCGGCGCCAGGTGCTGTGGGGCCTGGTGCTGGTCGGGCTGGGCGTGGCCTTCCTGCTGGACCAGATGGATGTGTTCGACGTCCGCGCGCTGTGGCACTACGCGCCGCTGCTGCTGGTCGTGGTGGGCATCAACCAGACCATCGGCTACCCGAGTGCCCGCGAATTTTCCAACGGCCTGTGGACCGTGTTCATAGGCTTGTGGCTGTTCGCCGTGCTCGAAGGCCTGTGGGGCCTCACGTTCCGCAACAGCTGGCCGCTGTTCATCATCATCAGCGGCATCACGATGGCGATCCGGCCGATCGCCGAGCGCCGCTTCGGTGCCAAGGGAGGGAACGGCCATGGAAAATAATACGAACCGTGCGTCGAGCCAGGTCGTGCTGGGCCTGCTCGTGGTGGGCATGGGCGTCCTGTTCCTGCTCGATAACCTGGACATCCTGAATTTCCGCCACGCGATCGGCTTCTGGCCGCTCGTCTTCATCGTGGCCGGCTGCGCCGCGTTGTTCGGCAACGGGCCGCGCAGCGGCAATTACATGGGCGGCGTGCTGATCGCGGTCGGCGTGCTGATGATCCTCGGGCGCCTCGGGTTCTTCTACATCAGCTGGGGCACGCTGTGGCCGCTGGTGATGATCGCGCTGGGCGGCCTCGTGCTGTTCCGCTCGCTCGGCCCGGGACGGGTGGCGCGCTCCGCCGCCGTGGCCGGGGCCGGCCTGGACAACGTCGTCGACATCGTCGCGGTCCTGGGCGGCTTCGAGCGCCGCGTCAGCGCGCAGGATTTCCGCGGCGGCGAGATCACGGCCGTGATGGGCGGCTGCGCGCTCGACCTGCGCGAAGCGTCCATCGTCAAGGAAGCCGTGATCAACGTCTTCACGATCTGGGGCGGCATCAACATCAAGGTGCCCCCCGACTGGACCGTCGTCCTGAACGGCACCCCGCTGATGGGCGGCTTTTCCGAAAAAACCGTCAGGCCGCCCGACGGCAGCAAGCGTCTCGTCATCACGGGCTACGCCATCATGGGTGGCGTGGAAGTGCGCAACTAGAGGCGCCGCCGGTGCACGGGGTCTTCGCCAACTGGCGCGCGGCGCTGCTCTACCTGCTGGCCTGGCTGATGCTGGGCCTGCTGCTCGCGGCCATGCTGGCCGTCAGCGGCGCGGGCTGGGGCGCGAGCCTGGCGTTCGCCGTACCGCTGGCCCTCGTGTACGCGTACGCCACCGGCTTTTCCGCCTATTACGTGTGCCGCGCGTATCCGCTCGATCGGCGCCGGCCGCCCGCGATCGCCGCCGGCATCGGCATGACGGCGGCCTGCGCGGCGGCGCTGTGGTGCGCCATCGGCGCCGCGTGGAACAGCCTGTTGACCGCATTGGCGCCGGAGAGTTACCTGCCGGTCGCAAGCGCCCCGGTGCTCGCGTCGATGTTCGGCCTCGGCATCGTCCTGTACGGCCTGGCGGCCGCCGTGAACTATCTGCTCATCGAGTCCGAACGGGTGCGCCAGCTCGAAACGCAGCGCCTGCAGATGAAGCTGATGGCGCAGGATGCCGAGCTGCGCATGCTGCGCGCCCAGGTCGATCCGCACTTCCTGTTCAACAGCCTGAATTCCGTCAGCGCGCTGACGTCGCTCGATCCGGCGGCCGCGCGCGACATGACCGTGCAGCTGGCCGAGTTCTTCCGCCACACGCTGGGCCTGCACGCCGACCGCAAGGTCACGCTCGACCACGAACTGCAGCTCGTGCGCCATTTCGTCGCCATCGAACAGGTGCGCTTCGGCGACCGGCTGCGCTTCGAGGCCGCCATCGATCCGGCCGCCGGCGCCTGCCTGCTGCCGCCGATGCTGTTGCAGCCGCTCGTGGAAAACGCAATCAAGCACGGCATCGGCCAGATGGTCGAGACGGGCCGCGTGCGCATCGAGGCGGCGCGTGCCGGATCGATCCTGCGCATCCGCGTGGAGAACGACGTCGATGCCGACGGCGCCGGCGGTGCGCGCGGCACGGGCCTGGGCCTCGTCAACGTGCGCCAGCGCCTGGCCGCGGCCCATGGCCACGAGGCCAGCGCGCACTGGGCGCGCCGCGACGGCCGCTTCGTCGTGGAGCTGGCGCTGCCGGCCGTCACGGCCGCCGAGCCGCACGCCGCAACCGATATGGAAGGGACCTGACGCATGCGCGTGATCATCGTGGACGACGAACCGCTGGCGCGCGCCGTGTTGCGCGAACACCTGGGCCTGCACGCCGACGTGGAGATCGTCGGCGAATGCGCCAACGGCTTCGAGGCCGTGAAGGCGATCGCGGAGCTGGCGCCCGATCTCGCGTTCCTCGACATCCAGATGCCCAAGCTGGACGGCTTCGAAGTCGTCGAGCTGGCCGGCGCGAAGACGCATTATGTGTTCGTCACGGCCTACGACGAGTTCGCGCTGCGCGCGTTCGACGTCCATGCGCTCGACTATCTCCTGAAACCGTTCACCCGCGAACGCCTCGCGCAGGCGCTGGCGCATGCGCGCGACCGGCTGGCCGCGCCGGCGTCCGCGATCCCGGGCGACGAGGCGATGCGTGCGCTGGTGAGCGACGCCCAGGCGCGCCACCAGCCGATCGAGCGGGTGCTGATCCGCGACGGTGCGCGCGTGCAGGTGATTCCCGTCGCGCGCATCGACTACGTCGAGGCCCAGGACGATTACGTCGCATTCTTCGCCGAAGGCCGCCAGTGGCTGAAGAGCCAGCGCATGGCCGAACTGGAAAGCCAGCTGGATCCGCAGGCCTTCCTGCGCGTGCACCGTTCGTACATCGTCAGCCTGGCGGCCATCGCGCGCATCGAGCCGACGGGCAAGGACGGCCATTGCGCCGTGCTCAAGTCCGGCGCGCGCATCCCGATCAGCCGCAGCGGCTACCAGAAAGTCCGGGACCTGATGCGTTAAGCCGCCTGGCCGGCATGCCACCACGCGGGCAGCAGGGCCTGGACTTCCGGCCGCGCGAAGCGGTCGTCGATCAGCCATACGACGCCGCGGTCCTGCTCCGTGCGGATCACGCGGCCGGCCGCCTGCACCACCTTCTGCATGCCGGGATAGAGATAGGTGTAGTCGTAGCCGGCGCCGAACATCGCCTGCATGCGCCGGCGCAGCTGCTCGTTGACCGGGTTGACCTGGGGCAGGCCGAGGGTCGCGACGAACGCGCCGATGAGGCGCTCGCCCGGCAGGTCGACGCCTTCGCCGAACGAGCCGCCCAGCACCGCGAAGCCGATGCCGCAGCCGCCGGCGACGAAGCGCGCGAGGAACTCGGCCCGTTCCGGCTCGCTCATGCGGCGCGCCTGGCGCCACACCGGGATGTCCGGATGCTCGCGTTCGAAGCGGTCCGCGGCCTGCTGCAGATAGTCGAAGCTGGAAAAGAATGCGAGATAGTTGCCGGGCCGGGCGCGGTACTGGTCCGCCATCAGCGTCGCGATCGGCGCGAGCGAGCCGGCGCGTTCCTGGTAACGCGTCGAGATGCCGTGCGCCACGTGCACGTCCAGCTGGCTCGCGCTGAACGGGGAATCGACGTCGACCCACGCCGTGTCCGCGGGCATGCCGAGCAGGTCGGCGAAATAATGCCAGGGGCTCAGCGTGGCCGAGAACAGTGTCGTCGAACGGGCGTACGCGAAGCGCGGGCCGAGGAACGGGGCGGGCACCACGTTGCGGATGCACAGCGTCGTATCGCGTTCATGTCCCGGCAAATTCGCGCGCGCGACGTCGAACAGCGAGTGTTCGCCGAACGATTCGGCGAGGCGCCCGAACTGCAGCGCGGCGAAATAAAAGTCCTGCAGCGCGGGATCGAGCGGCACCGGGAATGCCGCCATGTGTTCCGTGATGACGCTGGCCGCGCCCTGCAGCGCGTTCAGGAATTTGTCGGGCAGGCCATCCAGCACCTGGTAGGGCAGGGGCGCGGCCTTGCTCACGTCCGTCCACGCGCGCTTGACCTTGTCGAGCGCCTTGTGCAGGGATGGCGGCGCGACGGCGCGGGCCGCGCGCAGGTCGCCGCGTTGCACGGTCGCGGTGTACATCGAGCGCGCCCGGGACACGAGATTGTGCGCCTCGTCGGCCAGCACGCTGACCTTCCAGCCCCGTTCCAGCGCCAGCGCATACAGCATGGCGCCGCCGTCGAACCAGTAATTGTAGTCGCCCACGACGACGTCGCTCCAGCGCACCATTTCACTGCCCAGGTAGTACGGGCAGACGTCGTGCGCGAGGCCGATGTCGCGCAGGGCGGCGCGGTCGAGCATCTGCGCCCCGGCGGCGGCCTCGCGCGCGGCCGGCAGGCGGTCGTAGAACCCTTTGGCGAGCGGGCAGGAATCGCCGTGGCAGGCCTTGTCCGGATGCTCGCAGGCCTTGTCGCGCGCGCTCAGTTCGAGCACGCGCAGCGGGATCGTGGCGCCGGATGTCAACGTGGCCGCGGCGTCCAGCGCCAGCTGGCGTCCCGGCGTCTTGGCGGCCAGGAAGAAGACCTTGTCGAGGCCGTGCGCGGGCGCCGCCTTCAGCACCGGGAACAGCGTGCCGACGGTCTTGCCGATGCCGGTCGGCGCCTGCGCGAGCAGGCTGCGTCCGTTCGCATTGGCGCGGAAGATCGCTTCCGCCAGCTGGCGCTGGCCGGGACGGAAGTCCGCATGCGGGAAGCGCAATGCCGTCAGGGCCGCGTCGCGCGCCGTGCGGTGCGCGAGTTCCTGGCCGGCCCACGCGACGAAGCGGCGGCATTGATCGTCGAACAGCGCCGCGAGTTCGGTGCGCGTGCGGGTCTCGCGCAGGACGGTCTCCTGCTGGCTGCCGATGTCGAAGTAGACCAGCGCCAGGTTGACCTCGTCCATGCCGAGCTGCCCGCACAGCAAATGGCCGTAGACGCGCAGCTGGGCCCATGCCAGGCGCTGGTGATTGTCGGGGATGCTCGCGAACTGGCCGCGGTACGTCTTGACTTCTTCGATCAGGTTCCGGTCCGGGTCGTAGCCGTCGGCCCGGCCGCGCACGTGCAGCGGGCCCCAGTCGCCCGCCAGCGTCACCTCGCTGCGGTATTGCTCGCCGCGCCGGGACGCCACGACGGCATGCCCGGCGATGCCTTCCTGCGCCGTGGGCGAGGGCGTGAAGCGCAGATCGAGGTCGCCCTGCTTGGCCGTGAATTCGCAGAGGGCGCGCACGGCGACGACGTAGCGCGCGCCGCTGTCGTTTTCACTCATGCCGCGGCCTGCTCCCACTGCAGGTAACACACCGTGATCGGCATGCCGTGCGCGGCGCAGTAGTCGATCCAGCGCAGCTGGTTGTCCTGCAGGCGGTCGCCCGGGCCCTTCACTTCGATCATGTCGTAGCGCGCTTCGCCCGGCCAGAACTGGATCAGGTCGGGGAAGCCCGTGCGGTTTTCCTTCACGTCCTGCAGGATGCGGCGGAACCACAGCTTCAGGTGCGCGGCCGGGATGCAATCGAGGGCCAGTTCGATGAGGTCGCGCCCGAGCCAGTCCCACGCGACGAACGGCGATTGCAGGCCGGCCTTCTCGTCATATGTCGCGAGGATGGCGGCGCGGTGGCGGCCGTCGTCCAGCAGCGCGAGGCAGGCTTCGAAGTCGTCCTTGCGGCGCTGGTAGAAATCGGCCGCGAACAGGTCGGCCGGGCCGCGGTGGAACGGGTGGAAGAACGCGCCCGGAATGGCCGCGAAGACGGCGCGCCAGCACAGGAGGCCGAACAGCGTGTTGGCCAGCGTGTTCTCGACGTAGTAGACGGGCGCGTCGTCGCGCCACAGGTGCTCCAGCACGACGCCTTCGACACGCCATTCTCCGCCCGGCAGCGGCAGGCACAGGTCGAGCCGCGCGGCCGGCGTCGCGCGGCGCGCGGGGCGCGTCAGGTGCCCCAGCTTGCGCGCGAGGCGCGGACCGAGGCGCAGCAGGTGCTGGCGTTCCGCTTCGCTTTCCGGGGCTTGCTGCGCCGTCTCGAACAACGCATGGGCCTCATCGAATTTCCCGTGCTTTTCCAGCACGCGGATGGCGCGTCCGCGCGCCCCCGGATAGCGGCAGTCCGCGTACACGGCGTACGCGTTGTCCCAGTCCCTTTCCTTTTCGAGCAGTTGCCCGAGCTGGAACAGCAGGCGCTCGCGGCGGCTGTCGAGCCAGTCGTTGCCGAAAGCGTGCCGCGGCACGTCGGCCAGCACATCCAGCGCCGGTTCGCCGCCGTAATAGCGTTCCTTGCAGGCGTGCAGCTGCAGGTAATGATCGATGTCCTGGCGCGCCCGGAACCCGCGCGAGGCCGGCGAGAATTCCACGCGCTCGTAGCGGAACAGGCCGAGGTCGGACAGCACGAACTCGGTCCAGTCCTGGGCGAGGTTGCCGAAGAAGATGAGGCGCAGCCGGTCGCACAGCGGTTGCACGAGCAGGCGCAGCGCGAGGTCGCCGCAGCCGGCATACCACTGCGAGAACGGGCGGTCCGCGGCATGGGCGGCGTCGGCGCGCAGCGCTTCGAGCTGGTCGGCCTTGCGCGCGCTCTTGCGTGCGCCCGTGAAGCCGAACGCCTCGGCCAGCTCCGGCTTGGCCAAGAGGCCGAACAATTCGTCGAGCGTCAGGACCGGATCGGACTCGATCCAGCCGCTGGGCAGCAGAGTGCGGGCGGCCTCGACCGGGCAGCCGATCTCCGCATAGTTGAGCTTGCTGGCCCGGAACAGGGTGCCCTTGCGCATCACCATCCGGACGAACAGCGCGCGCGCCGGCCGCGGCAGCCGGGGAAAGGCGGCGATGAACGCGTGCTCGTCGTCGATGAGCAGGTCGGCGTAGCGCTCGGCGATCCAGTCCAGCACGCGCTGGAAGTTATCCAGATAATAAAACTCGTTTTCCAGGACTCTGATCATCGTCATACCGCGCCAACTGTACTTTTGTACAGTATAACGGTGGCGGCGACGATGGCCCAGCAGTTTTGGTGCCGTGGCGGCGCGCGGCGTGGTTTTCCGCACCGGTGCGGCGGCTCCGCTACGGTTCTATTGTCGGGATGGCAAGCGCGGGTTGCAGGACTTGTCGGCACAGCCGGACGTTCCCGCGGCATCGGCGGCGCCGCTGTCGGCGCCGGCGTGCTGGAGGATGGCCGAGATCAGGGCGACGTCCGTATCGACCGCCGCTGGCGGCGGCCTCGTCCTGGATGCGGCCGCGGCCCGTTTCTGGCGCGGTGGCGCCGCCTCTCCATGCGCCAGCAACGGCGTCTGGGGCGGCACGGCGCGGTAACCCGGCTGCGGCCGTGCCAGCGGGATGGCCAGGGCCGTGGCCCGCGGCGGCGTGTGACCCGCGGCGGCTGGCTGGGGGCGGGATGTCGCGCCGGCGGCGGCGTGCGCCGGTGCGGCCGCGGTTGCGGCCAATGTGGACGGAGGCGCTGCGTCCGCTGCAACATCGACGATGACGGCGCCGCGTGCGGTTGCCGGCACTGTTGTGTCCGGCGGCTCGGCTGTTTGCGGCGGTGCCGGCATGGACGCGGGCGCGGGCGTTTCCCCGGCCAGCGCCGCATGCATGCTCGGCAGGGTGACGTGGAGGCCGTCGCCCACCGCGTCGAGGGTGGCGGCGGCCGTGCCGGGGCGCGCCGTTTCCGGCCGCAGGGCGGCCTGCGCCGCGCCGGCCGCCTCCGCGTTCCCGGCCGGCGTCGCGCCGCGTACGAGCCACGCCAGCACGACGAGCAGCGAGCAGGCCAGTACGCCCGCGGCGCCGTACCAGAATACGGCCGGCAGGGCGCGGAGCCGCCGGCCGGGCGCCTGGCCGTCCAGCATGGCCAGGATATTGATTTCGCCGCCAGGCCGCCGCGACGACGACATCAGGTTGGGACGTCTGGAGCCGGATTGATTTTCATCTGTAGGGCGCACCGCGTTACTCCTAAGATTGGAAAACTAGTTCCAATTAGAAACAAACCGGAGAAGCCGATGCTGATCTTCGTCGCATTCTTGTACTTTTGCCTGGCCTGCAGCCTCATCTGGCTCGCCCTGTTCCCGGGCGGGAGGGCATCCGTGCTGCAGGTCCTCGGCATGTTGCAGCGCCGCCTGCAGTGGCGCGTGGGCGGCTGGCAGCGCAGCGGCAATGCGACGTTGCAGGCCTCCTGGTCGGGCGCGCGGGGCGTGTTGTACGGCAGCCGCAAGATGTTGCGCCGGCACTGGGCCTGGCTCGCCGTCGGCGTGCCGCTCGTGCTGATTCCCACGCTGCTCGCGTTGCTGATGCGTCGGCCGGACATGCTGCCGGATTACGAGCCCGCCGACACCGTCGTCGACGCGCAGGTCGCTGCGCTGCTCAAGGGCGAGCAATTGGTGCCGCCGGCCGCGTTGCCGCCGCTCGCATTCGGCACGCGCGAAGTGGAACTGGTGCGTCCGATGCTGGTCGACGCCAGCCGCAACTGGGGTCTCATGCGGCCGGAGTACAGCCAGCGCCTGTTGTTGGTTTTCAAGATCATGAAAGAGAAATACGGTTATGAGATGGCCCTGCTGGAAGGCTACCGCAGCCCTGCGCGCCAGGACATGCTGGCGGGCATGGGCACGCAGGTGACGAACGCGCGCGCATTCCAGAGCTGGCACCAGTATGGCCTGGCGGCCGATTGCGCGTTCTGGCGGGACGGCAAGCTCGTGATCTCGGAAAAAGATCCCTGGGCCATGCGTGGATACCAGCTCTACGGCGAGGTCGCTGAATCGGTGGGCCTGACCTGGGGCGGACGCTGGACGATGATGGATTTCGGCCATACCGAGCTGCGGATGCGCGGTGTGATGCGTCATTGATCGCGGACGGGTTTCCGGAGCGTTGTCTCATCTCAAATTTTCGATTGGGAAATAGTGCCAGTATTGCCGATGGTTTCACCACTCTCCGAGCAAACATGATGGCCCGACTCTGGCAGTTCCTCACCGACCGACGTGTTTTGGCCGTAATCGGCATCGGCGTGCTCGCGGCGTTCCTGCTGCTGGGCGCGGAATCCCTCGACGTCGCCCTGATCTGGGCCGCGCTGCTCGGCCTGCTGTTGCTGGGCGCCGGCGGACTTGCGTGGCTCGTCCGCGTCTGGCTGCGCAAGCGCGCGGCCAGCCGGCTGGGCGATGCGATCCTCACCGGCACGGAAGGCGACGGCAAGGCCCAGGCGGCCCGCAACGATGCCGCCGTGTTGCGCAAAGGTATGCTGGAAGCGATCAGCACGATCAAGACGTCGAAACTGGGCCTGACGCGCGGCGCGGCGGCGCTGTACGAATTGCCGTGGTACATGATCATCGGGAACCCGGCGGCCGGGAAGAGCAGTGCGATCAAGCATTCCGGCCTGACCTTCCCGATCCCCGGCAGCAAAGCCGTGCAAGGCGTCGGCGGCACCCGCAACTGCGACTGGTTCTTTACCACCGACGGCATCCTGCTCGACACGGCGGGGCGTTATTCCGTCTTCGAAGCGGATCGCGCGGAGTGGTTCAGTTTTCTCGAACTCCTGCGCAAGCATCGTCCCCGTGCGCCGATCAACGGCATCCTGATCGCGGTCAGCGTCGCCGAGCTGGCCGGCGGCAGTCCCGAAGCCTCGATCGAGCTGGCCAAGAGCCTGCGCACACGCGTGCAGGAATTGACCGAGCGGCTGGGCGTCCACGCGCCGGTGTACGTGATCTTCACGAAGGCCGACCTGATCGCCGGCTTTGCCGACTTCTTCCATGACTGCGAACCGGCGGAGCGCGACCGCGTGTGGGGCGCGACCTTGCGCTACAACCGGCGCAGCACGCCGCAGGACGTCCTGTCGTTCTTCGAGCAGCATTTCGACGAATTGCACGACGGCCTCAAGGAGATGAGCCTGGCCAGCATGGCCGGCAACCGCAGCACCGCGCTGCGCTCCGGCGTGTTCACGTTCCCGCTCGAATTCGCGGCGCTCAAGCCGCAGCTGCGTGCGTTCCTCGCCACACTGTTCGAAGAAAATACGTGGCAATTCAAGCCCGTGTTCCGAGGCTTCTATTTCACCAGCGCGCTGCAGGAAGGCAGCGTCGAGAACCTGTCGGCGCGGCGTGTCGCGGGACGGTTCGATTTGCAGCTGCGCCCGCTCGGCGACAAGGCGGCCGGCGACGACGCGGCGCAGGGAGCGGAGCAGTCGGGGTTCTTCCTGTTGCAGCTGTTCCGCAAGGTGATCTTCGCTGACCGCGACCTGGTCAAGCGCTATACCAGCCCGGCCGCCACGCGAATGAAGATCGGCGCGTTCTTCGCCGCCACGCTCCTGCTCGGCTGCGCACTGGGCGGCTGGAGCTGGTCATATATGGGGAACCGCCAGCTGGTCGCCAACGTCAAGGCCGACCTGGACAAGGTCATGAAGCTGCAGGCCGGACGAACCGACCTGCAGGCGCGGCTGGAGGGCCTCGATATCCTGCAGGACCGCATCGAACAGCTGGAGAAATACCGCCAGGATCGCCCGTGGGCGCTGGCGTTCGGCCTGTACCAGGGCGGCGCGCTCGAACGCAAGCTGCGCGACGAATATTTCGCGGGCGTGCGCGAAGTGATGGTGCAGCCGGTGGCGGGGGCGCTGGAGAACCTGCTGGCCGAGATGAATGCGAATGCCGCCCAGCTCGACCCGAATGTGCGGGCGACCCCGGCGGCCAAACCGGGCCAGCCATACCAGGACGTTTCCGCCACGAATGTTGGCGACGCCTACAATGCGCTCAAGACGTACCTGATGTTGGCGGACAAGACGCATGCCGAACCCGGGCACCTGAACGACCAGTTGACGCGGTTCTGGCGCGGCTGGCTGGAAGCGAACCGGGGCGCCATGCCGCGCGAGCAGATGATCCGCAGCGCCGAGCGCCAGCTGACCTTCGTGCTGGCGCACATCGACGACCAGGCGTGGCCCCAGATCACGCCCAAACTCAGCCTGCTGGACACGGCGCGCGAGAACCTGCGCCGCGTCGTGCGCGGCACGCCGGCGCGCGAGCGCGTGTATGCCGATATCCGCACCCGTGCCTCGACCCGTTTTCCCGGCGTGACGGTGGCGCGCATCGTCGGCGAGCAGGACCAGGCGCTGGTCGTGGGCAGTTACGCCGTCAGCGGCGCCTACACCCGCGACGCCTGGGAAAAATTCGTCCAGGGCGCGATCCGCGAAGCGTCGACCCACGAGCTGCAAAGCAGCGACTGGGTACTCAAGAGCGTCGCCAAGGACGACCTCACGCTCGAAGGCAGTCCGGAACAGATCCAGAAGGCGCTCGTCGAGATGTACAAGGCCGATTATGCGCGCGAATGGGGCAAGTTCGTGCAGGGCGTGACGATCGCCGACCTGAACGGCTTCGACGCCAGCGTGCAGGCGATGAACCGCCTCGGCGATCCGCTGACGTCGCCGCTGGCCAAGGTCCTCAAGACCGTCCACGAACAGACGTCCTGGGACGATCCCGCGCAGGCCCGGGTCGACAGCGTCAAGCTCAAGCGCGGCCTCGCGGGCTGGTTCCGCGAGGTCGTGCTGAGGCAGGCGCCCGGCGAAGCGCGCCAGGTGGCCGACGCAATGGGACCGTTGCCCGTGGGCGGCGTGCAGGCGGCGGGTCCGGTCGGGCGCGAGTTCGCCGGCGTCGCGCGGCTCGTCGGCGTGAAGGAAAAGGACGCGTCGCTGATGACGGGCTACCTCGATGCCTTGTCGAAGCTGCGCAGCCGCCTGAACCAGCTCAAGAACCAGGGCGATCCCGGCCCCGGCGCCAAGCAGCTGATGCAGCAGACGCTGGAAGGCAACGGCTCCGAACTGGCCGACGCCCTGAAATACGTCGACGAACAGATGTTGACGGGCATGACGGATACGCAAAAGCAGATGCTGCGTCCGTTGCTCGTGCGCCCCCTCGTGCAGACCTTCGCCATGATCGTGTTGCCGTCGGAATCGGAAATCAACAAGACGTGGCAGGCCCAGGTCGTCGAGCCGTTCCAGAAGACGCTGGCGGCCAAGTATCCGTTCGCGGCGTCGGCCCAGATCCAGGCCACGCCGGCGGAGATCGGCCAGGTGTTCGGTCCGGACGGCGTCGTCGCAAAATTCGTGGGCACCACCATGGGGCCGCTGGTCGTGCGCCGCGGCGACGTTCTCAGCAGCCGCACGTGGGCCGACATCGGGATTACGCTCGTGCCGCAGGTCGTGAGCGGCTTCCCCGGCTGGGTCGCGCCGTTGTCGGCCAACGGGGTGGCGGCCGGCAACGGTCCGCAGACCGTGTTCCAGTTGCTGCCGCTGACCGCGCCCGGCGTGACGGAGTACACGATCGAGATCGACGGCCAACAACTGCGCTACCGCAACACGCCGCCGGCGTGGGTCAACATGGTGCATCCCGGCCCGCAGGGCAGCAGCGGCGCGAAGATCGGCGCCGTCACGTTCGATGGCCGCACCGTCGAACTGTTCAACGAGCCGGGCCAGTTCGGTCTGCAGAAGATGATCGAGGCGGCGGCGAAAAAGCGCCTCGATGCGAGCACGTTCGAATTGCGCTGGAGTGCCGGCAACGTCTCGGTTGCGGTCAACCTCAAGCGCGTCAGCAGCACGGACACCACGACCGGCGACGCCCAGGCCAGCCAGGGCTTCCGCGGCCTGCACCTGCCGGACGCCGTCGTCGGCCGCGCGGCGGCCGGCGGCGGTCCCGCGCTGGCGGGAGCAACGCAGTGAATCGCACCGTGACCCGTACCTCGCAGCGCGTGCCTGCCGCGAGCCGGATCGGCTATTTCGGCAAGGTCCCGGCGCACAGCGACTTCATCAAGCTGGCCGACGACCAGCCGGTCATCGGCATGCTGGACGACTGGATCGCCCAGGTCATGACGCGGCTGCCGTCCGATGCGCGCTGGAAGCTGAATTACGACGCGATGGCGCCGGCCAGCTTCGCCTTCGTCGGGCCGCAGCGGCGCCACGCCGTGGCCGGCCACCTCATCGCCAGCCACGACCGTTCCGGGCGCAGGTTCCCGTTCCTGATGATGCGCACCGTCGACGTGCCCGACCCGGCCGCTTTCGCTACGCGCTGTCCGTTGGCCTTCGGGCCGTTGTGGGACTATCTCGAAGACATGGCGCCGCGCGTCCTGGGCAGCGGCGATCCGAGCGCCTACCTGCAGGCGATCGCGGACGCGCCGGTGGCGCTGGGTGAGCACGATTCCGCGCTGGACAGTTATCTCGCCCTGTCGACCGTGGGCGAACTGACGGCGCAGCTGGAACTGGCGACGAACCGCATGATCCTCGGGCTCGGCCTGCTGCTGCAGCCCGTCATGCACAGCCGGCCCGCGAGCCTGCACAAGAGCCTCGTGCTGCCGCTGCCGCGCGACGGCGCCAACCGGCACGCCGCCGCCGCCTTCTGGCTGGAACTGGTGCTGCCCTTCATCCGGCGCAGCGGTTTCGACCTCGCGCTGTTCCTCACCCGCGTGCGCGACCGTCCGGCCCTCGTCGTCGGCTTCGGCGGCGAGGCGGCCGGCACGCTCCATGCGCTGATCGATCCGCTCGTTGCCGCCGACCAGCAGGTGCACCTCGACGACAACGGCTGGATCGACGAGCAGCTCGGCCTGGACGTCGACGTGCGCACGCTGGCCAGCTACCTCGAACAGCCGGCGCTGCCTCTGCGCCTGGCGCGAGAATTGTTCCTGAACACCTTTATCGGAGCCGCGCCTTGAATCCGAAAACACTTATCTTGTGCGCGGCCGTCGCCGCTGCCTGCATGCCGGCCGCCGCCCTGGCGGACGCGGCCGCCCCCATCGTGGTCTCCGGCACGGTCGGCGATGACGCCAGCAAGGCCGCGTTGCTGGCCCGCCTGCGCGCCGTGTACGGCGCCGACCGGATCGTGGACCAGCTCGCGGTCGGCAGGGTCTCGATGCCGGCAAACTGGAACGACCATGTCGGCAAGCTGATCGGCCCGAACCTGAAACTGATCAGCCGCGGCCAGTTGCAGGTCGACGGCACCAGCGTCAGCCTGCGCGGCGACGTCGCCAGCGAAGCCCAGCGGACGCAGGTCGCCAGCGATATCGCACTGGCGCTCGACCCCGGCTACACGGTCAACAACGGCTTGCGCGTGGCGGCCTCGGAACAGGGCATGCTGGACGCGGCGCTGGCCAACCGCATCATCGAATTCGAATCCGGCCAGGCCACGCTGACGGATTCCGGCAAGGCGATCCTCGACCAGATGAGTGTGGCGCTGCTGCGACTCAAGGACAAGCGGGTCGAAGTCATCGGCCATACGGACAATGCCGGCTCGCGCGCCGGCAACCTGTCGCTCAGCCAGGCGCGTGCGGAGGCCGTCAAGACCTATGTGGTGGGACGCGGCATCAAGCCCGACATGGTCGCCGTGTCCGGCGAGGGCCCGGACCGTCCCGTGGCCGACAACCGCACGCCGGAAGGCCGGGCGCGCAACCGGCGGATCGAGTTCAAGGTCGTCCAGTAGCGCGTCCCGCCGCGGCGTCGTCCGGCATTCGCAAATGCCGGACGACGCCGTTTCAAGGCAGCGTGATCGTCACGTTGGCCGACCGCGGCGGCAGCTTGATGAGATCGTTGTAGCTGACGAGCGCACGGTCGGTCTCGTGGCCGAGCGCGCTGCGGTAGCCCAGATACGCACCCAGGCCGGCCAACGCGAAGACGCCGCACAACACCCACAGCGACGTGTCGCTGGAGAGCTTGTGGGCGATCTGGTCGGGCCGTTCCGCATGCGGCGCGAACGCGCGGCTCTTACCGCGCATGCGCGCGATCTCGTCGCCCAGGCGCGCCGTCAGGTAGTTCAGCTTGTCACGGGCGTCCAGGGCGAAGCGGCCCTGGAAGCCCAGCAGCAGGCACAGGTGGTACACCTCGAGCGCCTGCAGATGGGCGCTGCCTTTGGCGCGCAAGTCTTCCAGGCGCTGGAAAAAATGTTCGCCGGCCAGCTGGTCGCCGAACAGGCGCAGTTGCAGCGGGCGGGTTTCCCACGCTTCGCGGATGGCGTAGTCGGAGCCCAGGATGATCTCGTCGACGGCCGCGCAGAACGCATATTTGGCGGCCGTCACGTCGTCGGCGGGGATGCCGAGCGTCCGGGCGCTGCGGTCGACTTCGCCGAGGAAGCTCGTCATGCGGTCGGCGAACCCGGCCTGGTCCTGCGGGCCGCAGCCGCATTTCAGGAGGAACAGGGCATAGAACCCTTCGACCATCAGGTCGACGAGGGAGGCGGTGCCGGCGGCGCCGCGTTGGGTGGGCGCGGCGCGCCGTTCGACGGGATGGTTCATGCTGCGATCGCAATCAGTTCGAGTTTGAGGTCACGGATACCGTTCGGCACGTAGATCGAGATGGCCTGCGCCTTGAGCATGCTGTCGTACAGCACCCCGCGGTTATCCAGTACGAAATACACCATGTCCGGCCGCACCGGCAGCGCACTCGGCACCTGGGCCGCATGCGCCAGCTTCACGCCGGGCATGGCCGTCAGCACCAGCTTGTCGACGTCTTCGGGGGCGCCGATCTTGAAGCGCAGCGGGACGATGTCGACGAGCTGCAGCGCCGGCAGGTCGGCCGCCACGCCCAGGTACAGCGTCGTCTGGGTGTTGATCTTGCCGGAGTCGAGCGCGCCCAGGTGGTAGGACGGGCGCTCGTTCGACAGCGCGACCGCGAAGTAGCGCGACGAGATCACGGTGTCGAGCAGTTCGCGCAGGATGCCGTCCAGGCGGGCGAACGCCGGGCCCGGGTCCTGGTGCGCATAGGCCGGCAGGTCTTCCAGCCTGGCCGTGCGCGAAAACGTCATCAGGCCGCCGGCCAGCGCCAGCAGTTCCTGGAACAGGCGCTCGGGATGCAGCTCGCGGTGGGCCAGGTAATGGGTCAGCGCCGCGTAGCCGCTGCTGACCGTGTGCAGCAGCCAGAACGAGGCGACGTCGCCGCCGCGCAGTTCGACGACGTGCCGGCCCGGCTCGCGGTAATGGCCGTACAGGGCGTTCACCTTGGCCAGCAGCTTTTCCATCAGGCGCACGAGGCGCGCATGCAGGCCCATGGCCCCGGCGATCGACAGGCTGGGCGGCGTGAACGTCAGGTCGACTTCGAAGCCGCCCGTCGCCACGCGCTGCAGGCGCACGAGCGGGAAGCTGTCGTAGGCATCGAGCGATTCGAGCTCGGACACGAGGCGCACGGTGCGGGTCAGGTACGCCACCGGGGCCGGGGCGGCCTGGCTGAACAGGTCGAGCGTGTCGTGCTCGCGCTGGCCGAAGCGGGCGTCGGGCCGGGCGTCGCCGCGCCCCGCGCAGTTTTCGCCGTGCGGCTTCAGCACGGGCAGGGCGGCGTGGAACGTGATCGTCTGGACGTCGGGCGGCAGCTCGTCCAGGCGCGCCTGCGGCGGCAGCGGATCCTGGTCCGGAGCGCGCACGAGGTCGCCATCCGGGAAGATGAGCGACAGCTCGGTCACGCGCAGCGTGTCGGCCTTGAGGGCATCGGTATCGATGGCCAGCCGGCGCACGCCCCAGCAATACGGATGCAGGGCGTTGGCGGTCTCGTTCAGGCGCGCTTCGTGGTAGCGGTCCTGTTGCTGGAAGTGCTGGGGGCGCAGGAACAGGCCTTCGCCCCACAAGACTTTCGACGGAATGTTCATGAGCCTCCTTTGCACAAAACTCTAGATTGCTGGAAACGTTGTGGCGCTTATTGACAGTGGACAAGAGACAAAGGCTTGACGGCAGCGCCGGCCGGCGCGGCGCCCGTGCCGACCGTCAGCGCGCAGGCATGGAGGCCGACGGTGACGCCGGCCTGTTCGGCGTCGGCGGCAGCGAATGCCGCGCGCCAGCCGTGTTCGGCCGGTGCGTGGAACAGGGCGACGACGCCGAGCCAGGGCGTATCGCGCGCCAGCCGGTCGCTGACGTCGAGGCGCTGGCCCGGCACCAGCGTGACTTCCCTGACGTCGACGAGGTCGGCGCCGAGGGCGTCGCGTTCGGCCTGCGGCGACAGGAACGCGGCGTAGGGCGCCTGTTCGAACGCGCCGCGCTCGCGCAGCTTGTAGATGCGCACCAGCAGGGCCAGCGGCTGCCCGCGCGCGTCGACGTTCAGCCGCGGCGCGGCGTGCAGGTGCACGACGACGTTGCGCGGCGGCTGCTGGGATTCCGGCACGGGAGGCGGCGGCTTGCGCAATCCGATGGCTTCAAGCGGGCCGCCGCCGGCGCAGCCGCCGAGCATCCAGGCCAGGCAACATAATCCGATCCACGATCGCTTCATCTGCACTCCTTGCATTTGGTAAAGAGGACAGGAAGATTTAACGGGATTGTCCGCCATGCACCCTGAGCAGGCGCAACAGCCTTTTCGACAACGCACAATGCGGCGGCAAAGGTGCGTTGACGACACGCAATTCTCTCCGGAAATCGTTCACCAATAATGGCGTCTGATTTCAAACCGGGAGAGCCAGATGACATTCGAACGCCTGATGCCGCTTGCCGCGGTGCCCCTTACGTGTATCGCCTTGCTGTCGGCCTGTGCCAGCACGGCGCCGGTGGCCAGCCAGGCCGCGATCAAACCGGTGCCGACGATGGCGTCCGCGATGGCGGATGCCGACGCCGCGGTGCTGGCGGGCCAGAACGACAAGGCCTACACGATCCTCAAGCACGCCGGCAGCACGTTCCCGACCGATAAGACGCCCTGGGTGCGCATGGCCCAGATGCATTTCGACAGCACGAACTACGGCGAAGCGATCGTCGACGCGCTGGAAGCCCTCGAGCGCGACCCGGACGACACGCTGGCGAACAGCATCGTCGCGGTGAGCGGCCTGCGCGTGACGAGCAAGGCGCTGGCCGACCTGAGCCGGAAGAACAACCTGACCGGCAATGTGCGCACGGAGGCGCAGGATCTCGCCAAGCTGCTGCGCACGAGCCTGAACGAAGACGTGCTGGTGCCGAACAACCGTCCGGTTGCCTCGCGCGTGCGCGAGACGGCCCGGCGCGGCGCCGCGGCCGCGACGCATTCCACCGCATCGAACGATCCGTTCGGCGCGCTCAAATAACCCGACCACCGCACTGGAGACCCCATGGCCAAGAATGAAAGCGTGCAGAAACGCCTGCAGAAAGTGCGCGCGCCGCGCGTGCAGATGACGTACGACGTCGAGATCGGCGACGCGATCGAAAACAAGGAGTTGCCGTTCGTGGTCGGCGTGCTGGGCGACTTCGGCACCGATCCGGACGCAGCCAAGAAGCGCCTCAAGGACCGCAAGTTCGTCAACGTCGACGCCGACAACTTCGACGAAGTGCTGGGCGGCGTGGCGCCGGCCACGAGTTTCCGCGTGCCGAACCACCTGTCGGCGGAAGGCGGCGAGTTCGCCGTGCAGCTGCAGTTCAAGCAGATGGACGATTTTCGTCCGGAAGCCGTCGTGCAGCAGGTGGCGCCGCTGAAGGGGTTGCTGGATGCGCGCGCCAAACTGGCCGACCTGCGCAACAAGCTGGCCGGCAACGACAAGCTGGAAGACCTGCTGAACGACGTGCTGACCAACACGGAAAAGCTGGACAGCCTGCGCAAGGGCGGCGGCAAGCCGGGCAAGGAGGAAGCATGAGCGCGATCCTCGATACCGCGAAGACGGCGTCGGCGCAGGCGGCCCACGCCGACCAGCTGGACGTGTCCCTGCTCGATCAGATCGTCGAGCAGAGCCGGGTGGCGAAATCGACCAGCGAACACGAACGGGCGCGCGACATCATCTCCGAGCTGGTGAGCCAGGTGATGGAAGGGACGATGGTCATGTCGACGAACCTGTCGGCCACGATCGATGCGCGCCTGGCGGAGCTGGACCGGATGATTTCCGACCAGCTGTCCGCGATCATGCACGCCCCCGAATTCCAGAAGCTGGAACGCAGCTGGACCGGCCTGCACTACCTCGTCAAGAACACGGCGACGAGCACCGGCCTGCAGGTGCGCATGCTCAACGCCAGCAAGCGCGAACTGGTGAAGGACTTCCAGTCGGCGCTGGAATTCGACCAGAGCACGCTGTTCAAGAAGGTCTACGAAGAGGAATTCGGCAGCTTCGGCGGCGCGCCGTACGGCACCCTGATCGGCGACTTCGAGATCACGCGCCAGCCCGAGGACATCTATTTTCTCGAGCAGATGTCGCACGTGGCGGCCGCCAGCCATGCGCCGTTCATCACGTCGGCCGGGCCGGAACTGTTCGGCGTCGAGAGCTTCGGCGACCTGGGCAAGCCGCGCGACCTGGCGAAGGTGTTCGATACGGTCGAATACGCGAAATGGAAGGCGTTCCGCGAATCGGAAGATGCGCGCTACGTCGGCCTGACCCTGCCGCGCTTCCTGGGCCGCCTGCCGTACAACCCGGCCGACGGCACGGCCACCGAAGGCTTCAATTTCGTCGAGGACGTGGACGGCACCGATCACCAGAAATACCTGTGGTGTAACGCGGCCTACGCCTTCGCGACCAAGCTGACGAAGGCGTTCGAGGACTATGGCTGGTGCGCGGCGATCCGCGGCGTCGAAGGCGGCGGCCTCGTCGAGAACCTGCCCACGCACACGTTCAAGACGGACGAAGGCGAGATCGCCCTGAAGTGTCCGACCGAGCTGGCGATCACGGACCGCCGCGAGAAAGAGCTGTCGGACCTCGGCTTCATCTCGCTCGTGCACTGCAAGAACACGTCGTACGCCGCGTTCTTCGGCGCGCAGTCGGCGCAGAAGGCGCGCAAGTACGCGAACGATGCGGCCAATGCGAACGCGCTGCTGTCGTCGCAGCTGCAATACATCTTTGCCGTGTCGCGCATCGCCCACTACATGAAGGCCATGATGCGCGACAAGATCGGCAGCTTCGCGGCCGCGTCCAACGTCGAGGATTACCTGAACCGCTGGTTGACGCAATACGTCCTTCTCGACGACAACGCCAGCCAGGAACAGAAGGCGCAATTCCCGCTGCGCGAAGCGAGCGTGCAGGTGGCCGAGGTGCCCGGCCGGCCCGGCGTGTATCGGGCCGTGTCGTTCCTGCGGCCCCATTTCCAGCTCGACGAATTGTCCGTTTCGCTCCGTTTGGTCGCGGAGTTGCCGCAATCGACCAAGAACTGATTCTTTCAATAACCTGAACTGGAGTAGAACATGGCAATTGACGTGTACCTGCAAATCGACGGCATCAAGGGCGAGTCGGCCGACGACAAGCACAAGGACTGGATCGAGTGCAAATCGGTCAACTGGGGCGTGACGCAGCCCAAGTCCGCGACGGCGTCGACGGGCGGCGGCCACACCGCCGAGCGCTGCGAGCACGACGAGATCGAGATCGCCAAGCTGGCCGACCTGTCTTCGCCGCTGCTGCTGCAGACCTGCTCGTCGGGCAAGACCATCCCCAAGGCGAAATTCGAATTCATGCGTGCCGACGGGCAGGGCGAACGTGTCAAGTACTTCGAGATCGAGATCGAGAACGTCTTGATCGGCACCGTCAAGCCCCAGGTCGCGGAAGGCGATTTCCTGCACGAGACGGTCGGCCTGAAATTCTCGAAGATCAAGTGGAAGTACACCCAGCAGAAGATCGGCGGCGGCGCCGGCGGCAACACGTCGGGCGGCTGGGATCTCGCGACCAACCGGGTCGTCTGACGCACGTTTTTCCTTCACGTTCCCCGCGTCTTCCGCGGCCGCAAGGCCGCGGTTTTTTTCCTGCGGCTTTGAAAGGAGCAGCGATGACAGCCTATCTTCCGGGCCTGCTCGACCGCCTGATGGGGCAGCAGGCCCACCCCGGCCGCGCCGGCGCCGACCAGCTCAAGGACAACGTCGCGCGCGACCTCGAAGCCCTGTTGAACGCCCGCGCCGGCATGCCGCCCGCCTCCTTCGACGCCTATCCGCTGGCGCGCGCCTCGATCCTGAACTACGGCCTGACCGATTTCGCCGCATATTGCCTGTCCAGCAGCGAGGACCGGGCCGCGATCTGCGCCTGCCTCGAGGACGCGATCGGGCGCCACGAGCCGCGCCTGAAGAACGTCAGCGCCGCGCTGGAAGGAGAGCAGGGCGGCGTAAACCGCCTCAGCTTCGTGATCAACGCGACGCTGCACGCCGGCCTTGGCGCGGAGCCGGTCAACTTCAACGCCGTGCTGCAGCCTTCTTCGCTGAATTATGTGATTACCAAGGCCGGCCGCCCCGCGCGTCCGTGACCGCCACCAAAGGACATCGACGATGGACATCAATCTCAAGACCCTGATCGCCAAGCTGAACGACGTCACGCGTACCGCCGCCACGCGCGCGGCCGGCATCTGCGTCGGGCTCGGCCAGTACGAAGTCGACATCGAGCACCTGTTCCTTGCGCTGCTGGAGCAGCCGGGGAGCGACTTCGTGGTGGTGGCGCGCGAGGCGGGCATCAGTCCCGCCAGCCTCGAATCGGACCTGCGCCGCGAAGTCGAGCGCCTGCCGGCGGGCAGCGCGCGCACGCCCGTGTTCTCGCGCCATCTGCCGGTGCTGTTCGAGCACGCCTGGCTGATCGCGTCGCTGGACGCCTCGGGTCAGACGCAGCGGATCCGCAGCGGCCACCTGCTGCTCGCGCTGCTGACGGAGCCGGGCCTCGCGCAACTGGCGCAGCGCGCGTCGCGCCAGTTCGCCGGCTTTCCGCTCGACCGCCTGAAACACGATTTCGACAAGCTGACGCACGGTTCCGACGAAGCGCCGGCGCAGGTGCCCGACGCGCCGGCGGCGTCCGCGGACCCGGTCACCGAACTGCAGGCCAACGCGCCCGGCAAGACGCCCGCGCTCGACCAGTACACGACCTGCCTCACGGCGCGCGCGCGCGAAGGCAGGCTCGATCCCGTGATCGGGCGCGACGCCGAGATCCGCCAGGTGATCGACATCCTGATGCGCCGGCGCCAGAACAATCCGATCCTGACGGGCGAGGCGGGCGTGGGCAAGACGGCCGTCGTCGAGGGCCTGGCGCTGCGCATCGCCCAAGGCGACGTGCCGGACGTCCTGCGCGGCGTGGAGATCCATGTGCTCGACCTGGGTCTGCTGCAGGCCGGCGCCAGCGTCAAGGGCGAGTTCGAGAACCGCCTGAAGAACGTGATCGACGAGGTGAAAAAAAGCCTGCATCCGATCATCCTGTTCATCGACGAGGCGCACACGATGATCGGCGCCGGCGGCGCGGCCGGCCAGAACGATGCCGCCAACCTGCTGAAGCCCGCGCTGGCGCGCGGCGAACTGCGCACCGTGGCCGCCACCACGTGGAGCGAATACAAGAAGTACTTCGAGAAGGATGCGGCGCTGGCGCGGCGGTTCCAGGTCGTGAAGGTCGAGGAACCGAACGAGGAGACGGCGTGCGCCATGCTGCGCGCGATGGCGCCCCTGATGGAGGCGCACTTCGGCGTGCGCATCTACGACGAGGCGATCGTGGAAGCCGTGCGCCTGTCGCACCGCTACATCAGCGGCCGCCAGTTGCCGGACAAGGCCGTCAGCGTGCTCGATACCGCGTGCGCCAAGGTCGCGCTGGGGCAGAAGGCGACGCCGGCCGTGCTGGAAGATTGCACGCGCAGCATGGAGCGCCTGGACGCCCGCATCCAGGCGCTCGTGCGCGAAGAAAGCGCGGGCGCGGACCATGCCGCCGCGCTGGCCGCGCTGCGTGCGGAACGGGCGCTGGCGCTGGAACAGCAGGAACGGCTGCGTGCGCGCTGGGATACCGAGCAGGCGCTGTGCGCGGAGGTCCACGCGATGCGCGCGCGCCTGGAAGCGGGGCAGGGCGACAGTCCCGCGCTGCGCGCCAAGGTCGCGGAGCTGCACGCGCTGCAGGGCGAAACGCCGCTCGTGCCGGTGCAGGTCGACGGCCAGACGGTGGCCGCCATCGTCGCCGCGTGGACCGGGATTCCGCTCGGGCGCATGGTGAAGGACGAGATCCGCACCGTGATGAACCTGCAGGGTTTATTGGATGAACGGATACTCGGCCAGGGCCACGCCAGCGGCATCGTCGCCCAGCGCGTGCGCACGGCGCGCGCGAACCTCGAGGACCCGAACAAGCCCAAGGGCGTATTCCTGTTCGTGGGCACGTCCGGCGTCGGCAAGACCGAGACCGCGCTGGCGCTGGCGGACCTGCTGTATGGCGGCGAACGCAAGCTGGTCACCATCAACATGAGCGAATACCAGGAAGCGCACAGCGTCTCCGGGCTGAAAGGCTCGCCGCCGGGCTATGTGGGTTATGGCGAAGGCGGCGTGCTGACGGAAGCCGTGCGGCGCAATCCGTACAGCGTCGTGCTGCTCGACGAGGTCGAGAAGGCGCACGCGGACGTGCTCGAACTGTTCTTCCAGGTGTTCGACAAGGGCGTGCTGGACGATGCCGAGGGGCGCCAGATCGACTTCCGCAACACGATCATCATCCTGACGTCGAACGCGGCGTCGAGCCAGATCATGCAGGCCTGCCTGAACAAGGCGCCGGCCGAGCGCCCGGCGCCGGACGCGCTGGCGGAACTGATCCGGCCCACCCTCATGAAGCATTTCAAGCCCGCGTTCCTGGGCCGGCTGACCGTCGTTCCGTTCTATCCGATCGACGACGCCGTCCTCGGCAACATCATCCGCCTGAAGCTGGACCGCATCAAGCAGCGCGTCGCCATCAACCACGGCGCGCGCTTCGAGTACGACGACGCGCTCGTCGCGGCCGTGCTGGCGCGCTGCACGGAGGTCGATTCCGGCGCGCGCAACGTCGACACGATCCTGGGCGGGACGCTGCTGCCCGAGATCGCGGATTCGGTGCTGGCGCGCATGGCGGAAGGCGGCGCGATCGGCAAGGTGAAAGTCGGCGCGACCAGGGCGGGCAAGATCAAGTACGCCATCGAGCCGGCGTGAGGAGACCATCATGCTGAACCTCGAACGGCTGCTCGCGCCGGTCAGCGCGGAGCGGCCTTGCGGTGAAGACCTCGCGTTTTCCAGCGAGATCGACGCCATCGTGCGTGCGCGCCAGGCCGACGATCCGTCGCTGCAGCAGGGCGCGTGGGTCACGGACCTCAAGGAAGCGGACTGGAAATTCGTCGGCCGCCAATGCGCCGAACTGATCGCGACGCGCAGCAAGGACTTGCAGCTGGCCGTGTGGCTGGCGGAAGCCTGCGTGCGCACGGCCGGCTTGCGCGCCTTCGGCGACAGCCTGCTGCTGACGGCCACGTTGTGCGAGCGGTACTGGGAAGGCCTGTATCCGCTGCCGGACGAGGATGGCGTCGAGCGGCGCATCGGCAACCTGGCCTGGCTGGCCGCGCGCATCGCGCCATGGCTGCACGGCGTGCCGTTGACGGAAGGCGCGGCCGGCCATGCGCTGCGCGATTTCGACGCCGTGCGCACGCAGGGTGGCGAAGCGCTGGCCAGGCTGGAAGCGGCGCGCCAGCGCACGTCGCAGGCGTTTTATACGAACCTGATGCGCGATTGCGAACACTGCGCGGCTGCGATCGACCGGCTGGAAAAGAGCGTCGACGCCGTGCTGGACGCGGATGGCCCCAGCTTCAGCGCCGCGCGCTCCGCGCTGGAGAGCCTCGTCATGTTCATCAAGCCGGCGCTCAAGGGGGCGTTGGCGGCGGCGCCGGCCGCGGGCGAGGTCGTGGTCGCCGCACCGGCGCCATCGTCATCGGCGGCGGCGGGCGGGCCGCTGCAATCGCGCGCCCAGGCGCTGGCCCAGTTGCGCGCGGTGGCCGACTACTTCCGCCGCACCGAGCCGCACAGCCCCGTCGCCTACCTGGCCGACAAGGCGGCGCACTGGGGCGAACAGCCGTTGCACGTGTGGTTGCGGGCCGTGGTCAAGGACGACGCGGCCTTCGCCCACATCGAAGAAATGCTGGGCGTCGGCACGCGTCCGTCCTGAACGCCGGCCTCAGTGGGTGGCCGACGGCGGCGTCTGCGACTGGGCGGCCCTGAGCTGCTCGGTCGCGCGCGCGACCTGTTCCTCGACGCGGTGCATGGCGTCGCGCGTCGACTGCGTCACCTGCTCATAGCCCTTGAACGCGTTCTCGATCGCGGCCTTGATGATCTCCACCGCGTTTTCCTGGCCCGGCTTGACGTTCTGGGTGACGTCGTAGATCAGCGCGGACAAGGTGTTCTTCGCCTCGGCCAGATGGGTGTCGGCGGCCTGCTCGAATTCCTTCTTGATGTCGCCGATGATCTGCTTGAGCTGGTCGCCGTAGGCCGTCGCTTCCGTCACGCCCGGCTGCACGCGGGAGGACAGGGCATCGATGGCCGCCTTGGGATCCGGCGCCTGGCTGAACTGGCGGCCTGCCTCCAGGGTGTTTTCCATCGATTGCTTGGCGGTCGCCAGGTTCAGCGCCACCACCTGCTCGACGCCTTGCACGGCCTTGCTGGCCAGGGCATTGAAGGTCTGCATCTGCAGGTCGAACAGGGTCTTGGTGGCGGATGCGAATTGCTCGGGATTGTTGAACATCGATTTCTCCTCGGTTAGGAATCTACGGCGACCAGGTATTGCTCCTCTTCGTTTCGGACGATGTCGTGCGGACTTGCGCCGCCTCGTTGATGCTTTTCAATTATTTAGCAGGCAATGGTTTTTCGCAATGGGCGTCACGATAGGGCCCGTCGGCGCGGGCCCAGCCGGGGCCCAGCGGCGTCTGCGAACAGACGAGCACGCCGGTGCTCTTGCTGCGCCAGTGATACCACGGGGCCGGCGCCGCGTTCAGGACGATGGGACTGGCCAGGACGAGGCCCAGCACGATCAGGACAGTGTTCTTCATGGTTCGCCGAGCTTAACCGCTTCGTGCTGTAAGTCAAGCAGGCTTGAGCTTCCCATCGTGGTAAGGTGTATGCTGGCCACATTCGGCAAGGACGACACCATGAACGATTCGGCACGGGATACCTGGTTCAATATCGGCGAAGCGGCGCGCGCGTCCGGCGTGACGGCCAAGATGGTGCGCCATTACGAGTCGATCGGCCTGCTGCCGCCGGCGCGGCGCACGGAGGCCGGCTACCGGCTGTACGGCACGGACGACGTGCGCATGCTGCAATTCATCCACCGCGGCCGCGCGCTGGGCTTTTCGCTGGACCAGATCGGCGGCCTGCTGGCGCTGTGGCGCGACAAGCACCGCGCGAGCGCCGACGTGCGTCGGCTCGCGCTCGCCCATATCGACGAACTGGACCGCAAGATCGCGGAACTGGAAGCGATGAAGCGCACGCTGGCCGCGCTGGCCAGTTCCTGCCACGGCGATGCGCGCTCGGACTGCCCCATCCTGGACGACCTGGCCGCCCACTGAGCCGCTGGACCGCGGCGCGGCATTGCGGTCTAATGGCTGCCATGCCTTTCCGCCTGTCACTGTCCGCCTGCCTGATCGCGCTCGCCGTCGTCGCGCTGCTCGGCGCTGCCGTCGTCTGGGTGATCGGATCGATGCTGATCGCCGTCGAACCGCATCCGGTGACGCTGCCCGGACTCGATGCCGACGACGTGCTGATGCGTCCGGCGCCAGACCAGCAGGTGGCCGGCTCCTTCCTGGCGGGCCGCGGCCGCGGCGCCGTGCTGCTGCTGCACGGGATCCACGGCGACCGCCGCGACATGGCCGCCCGTGCCCGATTCCTGCACGCGCAGGGCTATGCCGTGCTGCTGATCGACCTGCCGGGCCAGGGCGCCAGTACGGCGTCCTTCGTGACGTTCGGCCTGCGCGAGGCGCTCGGGGTGCGGGCCGCGCTCGAGGAGTTGCGGCGCCGCGCGCCGGGACAGCGCATCGGCGTGATCGGCGTGTCGCTGGGGGCGGCGTCGCTCGTGCTGTGCCGCGACTGTCCGCCGGTCGACGCCGTGGTGCTGGAATCGATGTATCCGACGATCGAGGAAGCCGTCGCGAACCGCCTGCGCATGCGCCTGGGGCCAGTCGGCGGGCCGTTGTCCGCGCTGCTGCTGTGGCAGTTGCCGCTGCGCCTTAGCATCCGGCCCGACGCGCTGCGCCCGATCGCGCGCATCGCGGACCTGAATGCGCCCGTGCTGGTCGCCGCCGGCGCTGCCGACCTGCACACGACCCTGCCCGAAACACGGCGCCTGTTCGCCGCGGCCATGGAGCCCAAGGATTTGTGGGTGGTGGAGGGCGCCGCGCACGTGGACCTGCACGCGTACGCGCCCGCGGAGTACGAACGGCGCATCGGCGCGTTCCTGGCGCACCATCTCGATCCGGTGCCGGTTGCCGCCGGACGCTGAAACGCAAAACGCCGCAATCCTTGTGCAAAGATTGCGGCGTTTTGCGCCAGAACTCTGGTGGTCCTGCGACCGGGTAGCTTTTGGTGCCCACGGAGGGACTCGAACCCCCACACCTCGCGGCACATGGACCTGAACCATGCGCGTCTACCAATTCCGCCACGTGGGCATGCAAACATCAGTACATCGATACAACCGGGTAGCTTCTGGTGCCCACGGAGGGACTCGAACCCCCACACCTCGCGGCACATGGACCTGAACCATGCGCGTCTACCAATTCCGCCACGTGGGCATGCAAAACATCAGTACATCAAAACAACCGGGTAGCTTCTGGTGCCCACGGAGGGACTCGAACCCCCACACCTCGCGGCACATGGACCTGAACCATGCGCGTCTACCAATTCCGCCACGTGGGCAATCAAACTACCATTCGCAATGTTCGCCAGCTGGTGCCCACGGAGGGACTCGAACCCCCACACCTCGCGGCACATGGACCTGAACCATGCGCGTCTACCAATTCCGCCACGTGGGCATTGGACCGCTTTGCTTACATTGCTCGACGTTGCCGTCGAATTCCGCTACGATATCAGGCTTTGCCGTTTTGCGCTAGACCAACTTTCGTTTCGGCCAAGCGCGCATCGCCTGCGCAGCGCCCTCCGTTTCCGGCTGTGCCGTATCCGAAGAGACCGAAAGTATAGCGGATGGATGGCAAATGTCAAAGGCCCCTGAGCAGGACACTGCCTGCACGCTTCGCGGGTGAAGTTAGGCGAATCCGCCGGTCCTCCGTTACACTACGCGCACCCACGTGTCAATGTAACGATATCCGTGCCGTCAGATGGACGGTGCCACCACTGAGAAGATAAGAATACAAATTTGAAGCACCCAACTCATACCATTCCAAGCCGCGAGGAAATCCTCGGCGTGTTTCGCCAGGCCCAGGGACCGCTCGACAGCGGCGCCCTCGCCCGAGCCCTGCAAGTCAACCCGGACGCGGAAGGCGTGCTGGCGCGCCGCTTGAATGCGATGGAGCGTGACGGCCAGTTGCGCGCCAATCCCGCGGGCGAATATGCGCTCACGGACCACTCCAGCTTCATTTCCGGCCGCATCAGCGCGCACCGCGACGGCTTCGGCTTCGTGATCCCGGACGAGGGCGGCGAAGACCTCTTCTTGCCGGACAAGGAAATGCAGAAGGTCCTGCACGGCGACCGCGTGCTGGCCAGGGTCGTCGGCACCGACCGCCGCGGCCGCGCCGAAGGCACGATCGTCGAGGTCAGGGAACGGGCCAACACCCACGTCATCGGCCGCCTTCTGAACGAGAACGGCGTCTGGATCGTCGCGCCGGAAGACAAGCGCATCGGCCAGGACATCCTCGTGTCCGGCTCGCCCGGCAAGGCCAAGTCCGGCCAGATCGTCAGCATCGAACTCGTCGAGCAGCCGTCGCGCTTCCGCCAGCCCACCGGCAAGATCGTCGAAGTGCTCGGCGACCTTGACGACCCCGGCATGGAGATCGAGATCGCCGTGCGCAAGTTCGGCGTGCCGCACATCTTTTCGCCGGCCGCCGTCAAGCAGGCGAACAAGCTGCCGAACGAAGTGCGCGACGCCGACCTGGGCGACCGCGTCGACCTGCGCGACGTGCCGCTCGTCACGATCGACGGCGAGGACGCGCGCGACTTCGACGACGCGGTGTACTGCGAACCCGTCAAGATCGGCCGCACGAAGGGCTACCGCCTGCTCGTGGCGATCGCCGACGTCAGCCATTACGTCAAGCCGAACGACGCGCTCGACGGCGACGCGATCGAGCGCTCGACGTCCGTGTATTTTCCGCGCCGCGTGATCCCGATGCTGCCGGAAAAACTGTCGAACGGCCTGTGTTCGCTGAACCCGGCCGTCGACCGCCTCACGCTCGTGTGCGACATGGTCGTGACGACCGGCGGCGAAGTGAAGGCCTACCAGTTCTACCCGGCCGTGATGCACTCGGCGGCGCGCCTGACCTATAACGAGGTCGCCGCCATCCTGGGCAACACGAACGGGCCGGAAGCGGGCCGCCGGCCGGGCATCGTGCCGCACCTGCTGAACCTGAACGAGGTGTTCCGCGCGCTGCTGCAGGCGCGCCAGGAGCGCGGCGCGATCGACTTCGAGACGACCGAGACCTATATCGTCTGCAATGCGATGGGCAAGATCGAAAAGATCCTGCCGCGCACCCGCAACGACGCGCACCGCCTGATCGAGGAATGCATGCTGGCCGCCAACGTGTGCGCGGCCGACTTCCTGATCCGCCACGACCAGCCGAGCACCTTCCGCATCCACGCCGTGCCGACCGAGGAAAAGCTGAACCAGCTGAGGACCTTCCTCAAGCAGGTCGGCCTGAACCTGGGCGGCGGCACGACGCCGCAGGCGCGCGACTATGCCGAGCTGATGGTGCGCATCAAGGAACGCCCCGACGCCACGCTGCTGCAGACGATGCTGCTGCGTTCGATGCAGCAGGCCGTCTACAGCCCGGACAACGTCGGCCACTTCGGCCTCGCGTACGAGGCGTATGCCCACTTCACGAGCCCGATCCGCCGCTATCCCGACCTGCTGACGCACCGCGCCATCAAGGCCGTCTTGAAAGGCAAGAAGTACGAGCCGACCGGCATCGACCTGTCCAAGCTGAACACGACGGTGTCGAAGACCGTGCGCAAGCAGGCCGCCAAGGACAAGGCGGAAGGCAGGCAGAAGGATCCGAAGGACCTGACGATCTGGGACGCGCTGGGCGTGCACTGCTCGGCCAACGAGCGCCGCGCCGACGAGGCGTCGCGCGACGTCGAGAACTGGCTCAAGTGCTACTACATGAAGGACCGCCTCGGCGAGGAATTCACGGGCGTGATCTCGGGCGTGACGCCGTTCGGCATCTTCGTCCAGCTCGACCAGCTGTTCGTCGAGGGCCTCGTGCACGTTACCGGCCTCGGCACCGACTTCTTCCAGTACGACGAGACCCGCCACGAGCTGCGCGGCGAACGCACGGGCCAGGTGTACCAGCTGACCGGCCGCGTCACGGTGCAGGTGGCGCGCGTCGACCTGGAATCGCGCAAGATCGACCTCGTGCTGGCGCAGCCCGCGAAGAACGACAACGTGCCGGCGCCGCTGGAGCGCGCCCGTGCCGCCGCACAGGACGCGTCGGCCTCGAAGCCGCCGCGCCGGCGTAAAGCCCGGGATGGCGCGGTGCCCGTGTCGCAGCAGGAAGCGCGCGCGACCCCGGCCGAGCCGGCCGCATCCTCGTTCGGCGCCACCGACGAGAGCGAGGAAGACGTCGTGTTCGTGCCGCCGACGCGGCGCCGCCGCGGCCCCCGGAATGCCTCGCCCGCAGCAAACCAGACCGCGTCCAAGAAGACCGCGGCGAAAAAAAGCGCTTCCACAAAGAGCGCGTCCAAAACCAGGAAGAAGAAGTAACGCATGAAAAATAAAATGATTTTTGGCTTCCACGCCGTGACCTCGCGCCTCCGCCACGAGGCCGCCAGTGTAGAAGAGATCTTCGTCGACGCCGGTCGCCAGGACCGCCGCATGCAGGACCTGATCGCCAACGCGAAGGCGGCCGGCGTGCGCGTCATGCCGGTCGAAGCCGAGCGCCTCGACAAGATCGTCGGCACCCGCCGCCACCAGGGCGTGATCGCGTTCGCCAGCCAGTTGTCGCTGGCGCGCAACCTGGACGAGCTGCTGGATGCCGTGGAAGGCCCGCCGCTGCTGCTGATCCTGGACGGCATCACCGACCCGCACAACCTGGGCGCCTGCCTGCGCGTGGCCGACGGCGTCGGCGCGCATGCCGTCATCGCCCCGAAAGACCGGTCCGTGGGCCTGAATGCGACGGCCGCCAAGGTGGCCAGCGGCGCCGCCGAAACTGTGCCTTACATCACCGTGACGAATCTGGCGCGCACGATGCGCGACCTGAAGGAACGGGGCATCTGGCTGATCGGCACGTCCGACGATGCCGACAAGGGCCTGTACGAAGGCGATTTCACGGGCCCGACGGCGCTCGTGATGGGTTCGGAAGGCGAGGGCATGCGCCGCCTGACCCGCGAGACCTGCGACATGCTGGTGTCGATTCCCATGTTCGGCTCGGTCGAGAGCCTGAACGTGTCCGTCGCCTCGGGCGTGTGCCTGTACGAGGCGCGCCGCCAGCGCCTGGCGCGCGAAGCGTAAGGTGGACGGCTCGCCGTCCACGCGGTGACACGCGGCGTCGAATTTGTCGCGTCCGTGTCGATGTCGTTGAACGTGTGGGCGCACGGCCGTAGGATGGGCTCCCCGAGCCCATCAGGCGCCCGCATGACGCCGCCCCAAAAATGATTCCCTCATAAGCAAATACGGCGCGGATCGGCTACCATGCGGTGTCACTTGCCCGAATCCCGACTATGTTTTCCAAGCTGCGCGAAGATATCCAGAGCATCATCGAACGCGACCCTGCGGCCCGTAACGCATGGGAAGTGCTCACCTGCTACCCGGGCCTGCACGCCGTCGTCATGCACGGCTGGGCGCACGCCTGCTGGCGCGCCAATTTCCGCTGGCTCGGCAGGTTCATCTCCTATTTCGCGCGCGTGCTTACCGGCATCGAAATCCATCCGGGCGCGACGATCGGCCGGCGCGTGTTCATCGACCACGGCTTCGGCGTCGTGATCGGCGAGACGGCCGTCGTCGGCGACGATTGCACGATCTACCAGGGCGTCACGCTGGGCGGCACGACCCTGGTGGCCGGCACCAAGCGCCATCCGACGCTCGAGCGCGGCGTGATCGTCGGCGCCGGCGCGCAGGTGCTCGGCGCGTTCACGGTCGGCGAATATGCCAAGGTCGGCTCCAACGCCGTCGTCGTCAAGCCGGTTCCGGCCGGCGCCACGGCCGTCGGCAATCCGGCCCACATCATCCGCAAGGAAGACCAGTCACGCAGCGCCCAGATGTTCGCCGCCTACGGCGTCACGCCGAACGGCGACGATCCGCTGTCGAAGGCGTTGCGCAACCTGATCAACCACGTGGCCCAGCAGGACGAGCAGATCGAGCGCATGTGCGCGACGATGAAGGCGGCCGGTATCCGCTGCCATACGCCGGACGAGAGTGATAAACTCGACCAGGCTCAACTGAACCGGCTCGTCGAGTAAATGGCCGCGAACACATAAAGGACACCGATGCAAGACGATATCCCGGGCAGCTTCGACCCGGCATCCGACCTCGACCCCAACGAAATCCGCGTACTGGGCGTGCTCGCCGAAAAAGAGGCGCTGACGCCGGACAATTACCCGATGTCGCTGAACGCGGTGATGAACGGCTGCAACCAGCTGTCCAGCCGCGACCCCGTGATGCAGTTGTCCGAGGATGTCGTCCACGACACGCTGCAGCGCCTCATGCAGCGCAAGCTCGTGAACGGCATCGCCCAGGCCGGCGCGCGCGTCATCAAGTACGAGCACCGCATGCGCATCAAGTGGACGCTCGAGCAGGACAAGGTGGCCGTGCTGACCGTGCTGATGCTGCGCGGCCTGCAGACCGCGGGCGAGATCCGCAGCCGTACCGGCCGCCTGCATGAATTCAAGTCGGTGGCCGAGGCGGAAAGCGCGCTGCAATTCCTGATCGACAAATATCCGCCGCTCGTCGCGCGACTCGAGCGTGCGCCCGGGACCAAGGAGCCGCGTTACGGCCAGCTGCTGGGCGGTGCGATCGACGTCGCGAAAATGGACGCTGGCGGTGGCGCCGCCGGCGGTGGTTCGGCCGGCGGCTCGACCGGCGCCCGCGTGGCCCAGCTGGAACAGGAAGTGGCCGCGCTGCGCGGCGAAGTCGACGAACTCAAGGCGCAGTTCGCCGCGTTCCGCCAGCAGTTCGAATAACGGCGCCGGCGGCCTTACGTGCCGCCGTCGCCCATCTCCACGAGCGCGTCGTCCGGCCACGCCGGATCGCCGATCGGCGCGAGCACATTCCACCCGTGGGTCTCCAGCGCGCGCGAGCGCTCGCCGGCGCGCAGCACGGCGCGCGTGCCCGCCTGCGCGGCCATGACGCCGTAGTTGAAATCCTTCTTGGCGCACCAGTCCGACGTCATCATCAAGGTGTTGATGGCGGCCTTCGCCAGGAACGGCATCTGTTCCTTGACGATGGCGATGGTCACCCGGCATTCCAGGCGCAGGTCGCCCAGGCGGCGCACGTTGTCCGGCAGGCCGGCCGTGCGCACCTCCGGGTGTCCCGTGTACAGGCCGTTCTTCCGGTTCAGGATGAAGGTGGCGTCGGCATCGTACGCGGCCTGGCTGCGCTGCACGGTGAGCAGGCCGGCGGCGTCGACCGGGACGTTTTCCTGGAACGCGCCGTCGTCGCTCGCCAGGCCCAACCGCAGGCCGTCGTCCGCGTTCGCCGGGGCGCCGTCCGCATCGCGCATGCGGAAGCGCAGGGTGGCGTCGGGCGCCAGCGCGCGGTTGGCGTCGAAGGCATCGAGGCCGGCCGCGACGCTGCGGTAGGAGCGCATCTCCGGGTCCGCGATGCCGGCGACGTGGACCGACGGCACGGGTTCATCGGCCCGCGCGGCGGGCGCGCAGTACGCCGTCAGCAGGATCAAGCCCAGCAAGGCCGCGCGCATCGCTCAGCCTTCGTCGCGCCAGCGGCGCACGCGGATCGCGGCGTACAGCATCGCCACCCCGAGCACGACGCCGATCCAGGCGTCAAGGCCGGCCAGCGACATGTACGACTGGGGCACGAGCCCGCTCATGTCGATGCCGTTCCTGGTCGGCTGAATCGCCGCCGACAGGCCGCCCTGGAACTGGAACCAGATACCCGGCACGATGCCGCCGAGGATGCGTGCGACCACGTCACTCGTATAATGCGCCAGCAGCAACGTCTGGCCGGAAAAGTTCTCGAGTGCCGCATTGATCCATTTGATCGTGACGAGCGCGACCACCGGCACGCCGACAGCCCACAGGAACGGCTTCGATTTCGCCCAGCTCGACACGAGCATCAGCCAGCCCACGGTCGGCAGCGCCCACACGACGTACACCGGCAGCAGGGCGACAAGGCGCAGCGGCGCGAGATACAAGTTGGGTGACGCCAGCATTGTCGCGAACAGATTCAGGCCTTGTGCGCTGAGTTCTATGCAGGTGAGGAGGAGCAGGATCAGTGCCGCGACGATGGCCAGCGCGATCGTGATCGCGGGGGCGACGACCACTGCGGTGATGGTCTTGGACAGTACCGTCATCGAATCGGAAACGGGCAGCGATTTCCAGAACAGGATGCTGCGGTCGCGCCGTTCATCGTACAAGGCGCCCAGGCAGTAGAAGAATACGACCGCGGTCAGGACGACCAACAGCGGCGCCATGCCGCCCATGTACATGCCGGTGGCCATGCGCGCGACCACGTTTGCCGTTTCGTCGGGCAAGAGTGCCGCCAGCCGCGCGTGATCGAGCGGCTGGCCGTTGATCGTGACGTGCGCAGGCAAGTGATGCGTCATGATGCCGTAGCTGATGCCGCCGCCGATCAGGACCACGAGCAATGTCCCTACGATCAGTGGCGCCCAGAACATCGACCCCTTGTGCTCCCAGAACTCGCGCCGCAACAGCCATTTCATGGTGTCCGCGCTGGTAGTCGTATTCATGCGTAGGTTCCTTTCATGGTCGCGACGAACAGGTCGGCGACGGAGGGATTGCGGGTTTCGCCGAGGGCGGCCAGCTGCTGGCGCGAGGCGCCGCCGGGGCCGGCGTCGAACAGCAGCACGGCCTTGCCGAACACGGTGCGGCGGTCGATCGGCTGCAGCGCGTTGGCGGCGCTCAGTTTTTCCTGCGGAACCATCACTTCGACATAGCGCTCGCCGATCTCTTCCATCGACGCGGCCAGCACGATGCGGCCGTCGCGGATGAACATCAGGTCGGTCAGGATGTGCTCGACTTCCTCGACCTGATGTGTCGTGATGACGATCGTCTTGTGCTCGTCAAAATAGTCTTCCAGCAGGTTCTGGTAGAACTGCTTGCGGTAGATGATGTCCAGGCCCAGCGTGGGTTCGTCGAGCACGAGCAGTTTCGCGTCGATCGCCATCACGAGGGCCAGGTGCAGTTGCACGATCATGCCCTTGGACATTTCCTTGACCTTCATCGACGGCAGCAGCTTCGTGTTCGCGAGATAGCGTTCCGCCTTTTCGCGGTTGAAGCGCGGGTGCACGCCGGCCACGAAGTCGATGGCGTCCTTCACGCGCAGCCAGCGCGGCAGGATCGCGACGTCGGCGATGAAGCAGACGTCCTGCATCAGTTCGTTGCGCTGGGTGCGCGGATCGAGGCCCAGCACGGACAGCTGGCCTTCGAACGGGATCAGTCCCAGCGCGGCCTTCAAGGTGGTGGTCTTGCCCGAGCCGTTCGGGCCGATCAGGCCGACGATGCGGCCGGCGGGGATCGTGAAGTCGATGCCGTCCACGGCCGTGCGCTTGCCGTAGCGCTTCGTCAGGCTCTTGGCTTCGATGACGGCGGTCATTGCGCGCCTCCGTTCGGTTCACGCAGCAATTGCTCGATGTTGAGGCCGAGACGGCGGATACGTTCCAGCATCGCCGGCCATTCCTCGCGCAGGAAGCGGTCCCTTTCGCTTGCGAGCAGCTTTTCGCTCGCGCCTTCCGTGACATACATGCCGATCCCCCTTCGTTTTTCTACTAAGTTGTCGTCGACCAGTTCCTGGTAAGCCTTCGAGACCGTGATCGGATTCAGCTGGTATTCGGCCGCGACCTGGCGCACGGAAGGAAGCGGGTCCCCCGCCTTCAGGGCGCCATCGAGCATCATACCGATCACCTTGTCCTTCAACTGCCGATAGATCGGCGAGTTGTCATTCCAGCCGATCGTCATCGCCGGCCCCCTTTCGTCGTGGTGGTGCAGTCCATGTCATGCCTGCCTCCATGTTGGTGATGTAGAGTCGTGGTGTTGTAGTGAAGTATAACACCGAGTCGACGCGAGTCAATACGCGGATGGCCGGGGACGACCTAGCAGGATTGAGAGGGTCGGATTCGGGTCCGGAACGCGAGCCGGACCGGGCGGTCAAACAGCAGGAGCAGGCGGGATCGCCTGGCCGTCGAGGTCGCAACGCAGGATGCGTCCGTCTTCGTCGATCGCGATCCAGCCACCGCGCACGGGCGCCTCATCGAGCTCCCAGTCGGGCAGCACATAGCGCTGCCGGCCGTCGGCATCGTGCAGGGCAGGGCGGTGCGTATGGCCGTGGATCATGACATCGGCGCCGCTGTCCGCATGCAGCGCGGCGATGGCGGCCGGGGTGACGTCCATGATCTCGTACGACTTGTCGCCGTGGGCGGCGCGGCTGCCTTCGCGCAGGCCGGCGATGATCGCCTTGCGCTGGGCCAGCGGCATGGCGAGGAACTGGCGCTGCCATGCCGGGTCGCGCACCTGCGCGCGGAACGCCATGTACTTGACGTCGTCCGTGCACTGGGCGTCGCCATGTACGAGCACGACCTTGCGGCGGGCGCCCCCGCGGCCCGCGATCGCCGCGACGTGCGGCTCGGGCAGCAGGGTGAGGCCGGCCGCGTCGGCGAAGCCGGCGCCGACGAGGAAGTCGCGGTTGCCGGCGAGCCAGCAGACGGCCGTGCCGCCGTCGCTCACGCGGCGCAGCGCGGCGACGACGCGCGCGTTGAACGGATCGTCGAGGTCGTCGTCGCCGGCCCAGTACTCGAAGATGTCGCCGAGCAAATAAAGCCGCTCGGCATGTGCCGCGCGTTCGGACAGGAAGCGGAAGAACGCCTCGGCCGTACGCGGGTGGGAGGCCTGCAGGTGCAGGTCGGAAATGAAGAGTGCGAGCGTGCGCGCGGGTGCGGTCATCTTGTTGCCAGGACGACCGGGCGGTTCCCGCGCGTCATACCTGCCTGTCTGGAGTTACTGAACGACTTCGACTTTCTCGATGATGACGTCCTCGCTCGGCACGTCCGAGTGCATGCCCGAGCGGCTGGTCTTGACGTTGTTGATCTGGTCGACGATGTCCTGGCCTTCGACGACCTTGCCGAACACGGCATAGCCCCAGCCGTCCTGGCCCGGGTAGTTCAGGAAATCGTTGTTCTTCGTGTTGATGAAGAACTGGGCCGAGGCCGAGTGCGGGGCCATCGTGCGGGCCATGGCGAGCGTGTACTTGTCGTTCTTGAGGCCGTTCTTCGCTTCGTTCTCGACGGTCTGCTCGGTCGGCTTCTGCTTCATGCCCGGCTCGAAACCGCCGCCCTGGATCATGAAGTCCTTGATCACGCGGTGGAAGATGGTGTTGGTGAAGTGACCCTTGTTCACGTAGTCCAGGAAGTTGGCAACGGTCTTCGGTGCCTTCTCGGCGTCCAGTTCGACCTTGATGTTGCCCTTGTTGGTGGTCATGAGTAAGGTGGTCATGTTTTTGTCCTGTGATGGTTGGTGATGCCTCGACGGCCGGCACAAGGCACAGCAGGTTGTCGCGGTTGGAGTTGCGAGTTCGTTATTTTACTAGCTTATCGCCCTTGAGGAGGGTCACGGACTGGATCGTGACGGGCGTCACGGGCACGTTCTCGAGGCCGTGGATGTCGTCGACGACGACGCTTTTGATCTTGTCGACGACGTCCTGGCCCTTCACGACCTTGCCGAACACGGTATAGCCGGACCCTTGCATGTTCGGATAGTCGAGGCCCGGATTGTCGACCACGTTGATGAAGAATTGCGAGGTGGCGGAGTCCGGATTCGATTCGCGCGCCATGGCGACCGAATACTTTTCGTTCGACAAGCCATTGTTGGACTCGTTCTTGATCGGTTTGTTCGTGCGGCGCCCGTGGAACTGGGCATCCATGCCGCCGCCCTGGATCATGAAGCCGTCGATCACGCGGTGGAAAATGGTGCCCTTGTAGAAGCCGGACTTCACATATTTAAGGAAATTGGCCACGGCGATGGGCGCTTTTTCCTGGTTCAGTTCCAGCACGATCTCGCCCATCGATGTTTTCAACGCGACTTGCGGCTCGGCGGCGAACGCGGCCGTGGACAGGGCCAGCGCGGCCAGGCCGGCGGCGAAACGGGTGGCAAATCGGGTGACAAACGGGGCGCCGGGCGATTTCAGGACGTGCATCGTAGCTTCCTCTCGGTGGATATAGAGCAAAGTGCTGTCAAGGGTTTTGCAGAAAAATAAACCTATGGCATATGCGGCCAGTCGGGATTTTATCAATGCTATACTTTGCGACGGACTGCGGATTCTATCAAAAAGAACAAGGTTTCCCCGAATCGCGGTCCTGACACTCCCGACGCGCCCGCCACGTCCCGGCATCGCCGCACGGCAGCGTTTCGAGCGTCATGCTCCAACCCTCTAGCAAACATCCGATGAGCCAACTCAAGATCTACAACACGCTCGCGCGTGACAAGCAGGTTTTCGTTCCCCTCCAACCCGGCAAGGTCAACATGTACGTGTGCGGGATGACGGTCTACGATTACTGCCACGTCGGTCACGCCCGGATGATGATGGCGTTCGACGTCATCTACCGCTGGCTCAAGGCATCGGGCTACGACGTCAAATATGTCCGCAACATCACGGACATCGACGACAAGATCATCAAGCGCGCCGTCGAGAACGGCGAGACCATGACGGCGCTGACGACGCGTTTCATCAAGGCGATGGACGAGGATACGTCGGCACTGGGCATCCTGCCGCCGGACGTCGCGCCGCGCGCGACCGAGTACGTGCCGCAGATGCTGTCCATCATCGACAGGCTGGAGACGAAGGAACTCGCCTACCAGGGCGACGACGGCGACGTGAACTATGCCGTGCGTAATTTCCCGGGCTACGGCAAGCTGTCCGGCAAGTCGCTGGACGACCTGCGTGCCGGCGAGCGCGTGGACGTGAACACGGGCAAGCGCGATCCGCTCGACTTCGTGCTGTGGAAGGCCGCCAAGGAATCCGAGCCGGACGAGGCGAAATGGGATTCGAAATGGGGCAAGGGCCGTCCGGGCTGGCACATCGAATGCTCGGCCATGTCGTGCGCCATGCTGGGCGAACACTTCGACATCCACGGCGGCGGCGCCGACCTCCAGTTCCCGCACCACGAAAACGAGATCGCCCAGTCTGAGGGCGCGTTCGGCGCGCCCATGGCCAATTACTGGATCCATAACGGCTTCGTGCGCGTCGATAACGAGAAGATGTCCAAGTCGCTGGGCAATTTCTTTACGATCCGCGACGTCCTCAAGCAATACGACCCGGAAGTCATCCGCTTTTTCATCCTGCGCGCCCACTACCGCAGCCCGCTGAATTATTCGGACGCCCACATCGACGACGCGAAGGGCGCGTTGACGCGCCTGTACACGGCGCTGGCGGAAGCGGATATCGGCGGCGCGGCGGTGAGCGTCGACTGGAACGAACCGCACGCGCTGCGCTTCCGCGAAGCGATGAACGACGATTTCAACACGCCGCTGGCGGTGGCCGAGCTGTTCGACCTGGCGTCGGAAGTCAACAAGAGCAAATCCCTCGCGGCCGCGCGCCAGCTGAAAGCGCTGGCCGGCGTGCTGGGCCTGCTCGAACGCAACCCGCAAGCGTTCCTGCAGGCCGGTAGCCCGCGCGATGGCGGTCTCGACGAAGCCGCGATCGTCGACGCGATCGCGCGCCGCGCCGCGGCCAAGAAGGCACGCAACTTCGCCGAGGCCGATGCGATCCGCGCCGAGCTGACGGCGGGCGGCGTCGTGCTCGAAGACAAGCCGGACGGCAGCACCAATTGGCGTCGCGCCTGACGCCAGCGCGCCCGGACACATAACGAGCATGGCACTTTCCAAGGAACTCGCGGGCGCCGCGCCGGCGCCGCCGGACGTTCAGCCTTCCGTCCCACCCTATTGGGCGGAGGCGAAGGCCGAGCTCATGCGTCGGGACCGCATCATGAACAAGCTGATCCCCCAGTTCGGCGACATGCACCTGCGCGGCCACCCCGATCCGTTCACCACGCTGGCCCGGTCCATCGTCGGCCAGCAGGTGACGGTCAAGGCCGCCGAGGCCGCCTGGACGAAGCTGCGCGCGCTGTGTCCGAAGATGACGCCGTCCCAGGTCATCAAGGCCGGTGCCGAAGAGATCGCCGGCTGCGGGCTGTCGAAGCGCAAGACGGAATACATCCTCGACCTGGCCGACCACTTCAAGGCGAAGCGTGTGCACGCGGACCAGTGGTCGCAGATGGACGACGAGGCCGTGATCGCAGAGCTGGTCCAGATCCGCGGCATCACGCGCTGGACAGCCGAGATGTTTTTGATATTTAATCTGCTCAGACCGAACGTCCTGCCCCTGGACGATCCCGGCCTGATCCAGGGCATCAGCCAGAATTATTTTTCCGGTGAGCCAGTTTCGCGCAGCGATGCGCGCGAGGTGGCGGCCAACTGGGAACCCTGGCGGACAGTTGCCACATGGTATTTGTGGCGTAGCCTGGATCCGGTTCCGGTATAGAATAACGCCCTTGCCGCCGCGCGGATGATCTTCCGCGGCCACGAACACACCCGGAGGTACAATGAGTAAAACAACTTTCCTCAGTTTCGAGCAGCCGATTGCCGAGCTTGATTCCAAGATCGAAGAGCTGCGCTTCGTGCAGGATGATTCCGCCGTCGACATCTCGGAAGAAATCGATCGCTTGGCCAAGAAGAGCCAGCAACTGACGAAAGACATCTATGCCAAGCTGACCCCCTGGCAGGTTTCCCAGATCTCCCGTCATCCGCAGCGTCCGTACACGATGGACTACGTGAACGCGATCTTCACCGACTTCCATGAACTGCACGGCGACCGTACGTTCGCCGACGACCAGTCGATCGTGGGCGGCCTGGCCCGCTTCAACGGCCAGTCGTGCATGGTGATCGGCCACCAGAAGGGCCGCGACACGAAAGAGCGCGCGATGCGCAACTTCGGCATGCCGAAGCCGGAAGGCTATCGCAAGGCGATGCGCCTGATGAAGCTGGCCGAGAAATTCAACCTGCCGATCTTCACCTTCGTCGACACGCCGGGCGCGTTCCCCGGCCTCGAAGCGGAAGAGCGCGGCCAGTCGGAAGCCATCGGCCACAACCTGTACGTGATGGCCGAGCTGAAAGTGCCGCTGATCGCCACGATCATCGGCGAAGGCGGCTCGGGCGGCGCGCTGGCGATCGCCGTCGGCGACGCCGTGCTGATGCTGCAGTACGCGACCTATTCCGTGATCTCGCCGGAAGGCTGCGCGTCGATCCTGTGGAAGACGTCGGAACGCGCGGCCGAAGCGGCCGATGCGCTGGGCCTGACGGCGCACCGTCTCAAGGCGATGGGCCTGATCGACAAGATCGTCAACGAGCCGCTGGGCGGCGCCCACCGCGACCCGCAGCAGATGGCCCAGCTGCTCAAGCGCGCGCTGGCCGACACGCTGCGCCAGTTCCAGGGCATGAAGACCCGCGACCTGCTCGATGCCCGTCACGCCAAGCTGATGTCCTACGGCAAGTTCAAGGAAACGACGCCGCGCGAAGAGTGAGCCGTCGTACGCAAGGGCCGGGCGCCGCGTCCGGTCCGGCCGCCCAGTTCGCGCAGGCCATCGAGGCCCTGCGCGCAGATTATCTCCCCGCCGCCATGCCGCGCGTCGCGGTCGCCCTCAGCGGCGGCCTCGACTCGATGGTGCTGCTGCGCCTCGCACACGCGCACGGACTGGACGTATGCGCCTTGCACGTCCACCACGGCCTGAGCCCGAATGCCGACGCCTGGCGCGACCATTGCGCGGCCGCCGCTGCCGAGCTGGGCATCCCGTTCGACTGGCGCGCGGTCGTCGTCGCGAAAGGGAAGAGCGGCATCGAGGCAGCCGCGCGCAAGCTGCGTTACGCGGCGCTGGGCGAGATGTGCCGGGTCCACGGCGCCGAGGTGCTGCTGACGGCCCACCACCTCGACGACCAGGTCGAGACGGTACTCCTGCAATTGCTGCGCGGTTCCGGTCCGGCCGGGCTGTCCGGCATGGACCCCGCCAACCGCGCCCCCGGCCTGCTGGGCGACGAGCGCCTGGCGATGGCGCGGCCGCTGCTGGGCGTCGCGCGCGCCGATCTCGAACGCTGTGCGCGCGAGCAGGGCGTCGCCTGGGTCGAGGACGAATCCAACACCGATCCGCGCTACGCCCGCAACGCGCTGCGCCACCAGGTGATGCCGGCGCTCGCCGCCGCGTTTCCCGGTTATCAGCAAAGAGTCGCGCGCAGCAGCGCCCATACGCGCTCGGCCCAGCGCCTGCTGGACGAACTGGGCGGGCAGGACCTCGCCGCCTGCCTGGCGGGCGATGCGCTCGACCTCGCGCGCGCGCGCCTGCTCAGCCGCGACCGCATCGACAACCTGCTGCGCCACTGGTTCGCGACCCGCCGCCTGGCGATGCCATCGACGGCGTGGCTGGCGCAGATGGTGGCGCAGATCCTGTCCGCGCGCGACGATGCGCAATTGCTCGTCGAGCATCCCGACGTGCAGGTGCGCCGCCACCGCGACCTCCTGCACCTCGTGCCCCACCCGCCGGAACTGGCCGGCTTGCGCGATCCGGACGACGCCGGCATCATCGACAGGCACGCTCAGCCCTTTACCTGGCGCGGCGAGCCGGCGATCGCGTTTCCGGACTACGGCGGCACGCTGCATTTCGATGCGGCCGAGCGCGGGTTCGATCCCGCCTGGCTGCGGGGGCAGTCTCTCGAGATCGATTTCCGCAAGGGCGGCGAACGGCTCCGGCTGGCGCACAACCGCCCCACGCGCAGCCTCAAGATGCACTACCAGGCCAGCGGCATCCCGGCGTGGGAGCGGGGGCGCCTGCCCATCGTCAACGCCGGCGTCGACCTGTTGTTCGCGGCGGGCCTCGGCATGGATTGCCGGCACGTGTCGGACGGGCCGGGGCGTGTCGCATTACGTTGGGAAAGCGCCACGGCAGCCATCCCGGGCTAATGCTATTTCCGCATTACCATATTCCTATTCGGTATAGATTTCGTGTCCTGACGGCTTGTGATTCTGCGGCGCAGCATGTAGAGTAAAAGGCTCATTTGATTTTTTACAAGCGGAAATCCCTTCAGTCATGGCCTTAATAGTCCACAAATACGGCGGTACGTCGATGGGTTCGACGGAACGCATTAAAAACGTCGCGGCCCGTGTCGCCAAATGGCACGACGCCGGCCACAGAGTCGTCGTCGTCCCGTCGGCAATGTCCGGTGAAACCAACCGTCTGATCGGCCTGGCGAAAGAGATTATGTCGCAGCCGGACCCGCGCGAGCTGGACATGATTGCATCGACCGGCGAACAGGTTTCCGTGGGCCTGCTGGCCATGGCCCTGCTGGCGCGCGGCAAGGATGCCGTGTCGTACACGGGCTGGCAGGTGGGCATCAAGACCGACTCGGCCTTCACGAAGGCCCGCATCCAGTCGATCGACGACACCCGCGTGCGCGCCGACCTGGACGCCGGCAGGATCGTGATCATCACCGGTTTCCAGGGCATGGATGAGGATGGCAACATCTCCACGCTGGGCCGCGGCGGTTCGGACACTTCCGCCGTCGCGATCGCGGCCGCGCTGAAGGCCGACGAATGCCTGATCTACACGGACGTCGACGGCGTCTACACGACCGACCCGCGCGTCGTGAGCGAAGCGCGCCGCCTGTCCAAGATCACGTTCGAGGAAATGCTGGAACTGGCGTCGCTGGGCTCGAAAGTCCTGCAGACCCGCTCCGTGGAATTTGCCGGCAACTACCGCGTACCGACGCGCGTGCTGTCGTCGCTGACCGACCCCCTGATGTCGCTCGAAGAAGAAGCCAACTCGGGTACCCTGATTTCGTTTGAGGAAGAAAGCAACATGGAACAAGCCGTCATCTCGGGCATCGCCTTCCACCGCGATGAAGCCAAAATCACCGTCCTGGGCGTGCCGGACAAGCCGGGCGTCGCCTACCACATCCTCGGTCCGATCTCGGAAGCGAACATCGAGGTCGACATGATCATACAGAATCAGTCGGTCGACGGTAAAACCGATTTCACCTTCACCGTATCGCGCAACGATTACCAGCGCGCCATGGGCGTGCTGGAAGGCATCCAGGCCGAAATCGGCGCCGCGCGGATCCTGGGCGACGCCAAGGTCTCGAAGGTGTCGGCCGTGGGCGTGGGCATGCGCAGCCACGTGGGCGTCGCGTCGCAGATGTTCCGCACGCTGTCGGAAGAGGGCATCAACATCCAGATGATCTCGACGTCGGAAATCAAGATTTCGGTCCTGATCGACGAGAAGTACATGGAGCTCGCCGTCCGCGCGCTGCATAAGGCTTTTAACCTGGAACAAGCTTAACTTTTTTCAAAAAAATGGCCGTGCTTCCTTGACCAAACGAGGTGTGGCCATTAATATGCGTGCACTCAGCGCTGACGCATAAACGTTGAAGCTGACTGGAGGCGTGGCCGAGTGGCCGAAGGCACTTCCCTGCTAAGGAAGCATACGGGCTTAAACCTGTATCGTGGGTTCGAATCCCACCGCCTCCGCCAGAACACCGTTCCTGAACATTCAGGAACATCAAAAAACCCGCTGTTCTCATCGAGACAGCGGGTTTTTTGTTGCCTGGCGTTGCGGCCCCCCAGCAACTGCAGGGCCGCAACGCAGGCGAGCATCGTTGACGAGCCGCTACACGACCAGAATGCCCTGCAGCGACGAAATACGCTGCGGCGCCGACCAGGCGCCGATCAGTTGGCGCCCGGCGTCGAACTCGAGCAGCTGTCGTCCCTTGTGGCCGTTGTCAGGCCCATGGCCCTGCCAGTTCGCGACCAGCAGGTGGCCATTCGGCAATTGCTCGAAGCTCGCATAGAAAAACGGATCGACTTCCGCCGGCACCTGGGCCGCATCGCCGAACCGATGCACGACGTTGCCCGCCCGGTCGAACGACACCATGAACGCCCCGTAACCCGCCGACACGAGCGTCGTGCCGTCGTCCAGCCGCTCGGCCTTCCACGCGTGCTCGAAGCCCGGCGCGGCGAAGCGGCGCCGTTCCGCCAGGTCCGCCGCCGTCTCGAGGATGTGGTCGTTGGTGCACAGCAGGCAGGTGCCGTCCGGCGTCGTCCGCATCAGGCGCACGTAATCGCCGTCGCGGCGCGCGGTGGCCGCGAGGTGCAGGTCGCGGTCCAGCGTCAGCACGTTGACGCCGCCCGTGCCGTCCAGGTTCCAGCCCGTCACGAGCGTGCTGCCGTCGGGCCGGCGGCGGACGGCCGTGACGTCCGTCCAGCGCGCGCAGGTTGCCAGCACGCGGCCCGATTCGATGTCCAGCTCGAAGAAGCCGCGGTCGTAGCCGACCAGCACGCGGTGCGCGTCGAGCCGTTGCAGGTCGCGCGCGAGCGGGTAGGAGGACAGGTCGAGTGTCCAGTGAAAGGTGTCGGTGGCGGTGTCGATCAAGGACAGCTGTTGGCGTCCTTCGTCGATCGCGAGCATCCGGCAGCAAATTGGTTTGAGTATCATCGTGGGTCGTGGGTCGTGGGTTGTGGGTGAATTAGTTATCGATAACTAATGACGATTCTATGTCAACCCCGCAGTGCCGACAACGGGTTTTTGGTATCGATAACTCGGTATTGTCTTTCAGGCTCGCGCGGCTTCCGCGGCGTCGTCCGGCAGCGTGCCGCCGGCATCGCAATCGACCCTGCACACGATCGGGTTGGCGCCGTCGCGGCTCCATTCGCACCAGCCGCCGTCGTACACGGCGATACGTTCCCAATCCATCAGCCAGGCGTAGAAGAACGCCAGCGACGCGCGCCAGCCGGTGCCGCAATAAAACACCGTCGGCCGGCCGGCATGGATCCCGGCGCTGCGCCACATGGCGCGGATGTCAGCCGCCGGCTTCATGCAGCCATCGGCCCGATGAAACGCGGCCATGCTGTTGACGTCGCCCTCGATGCCCGCGCGGCCCCACAGGGCGCCGGGGATGTCGCCGCGCGCGTCGATGTAGTGGTAGCCGGACGTCTTGCCGACGAATTCGTGCCACGTGCGGATGCTGACCAGCGTGGCGTCGCCGCGCGCCAGCAGGCTGCGCACCTGGACCATGTCGACCAGGTAGTCGGGACGCGCGGGCAACGCCGTGCCGAAATCGTCCGCTGCCGGCCAGCGGCGCGGCTGTCCCGGTTCGATGCGCAGTCCGGCCCGGTGCCACGCCGCCAGGCCGCCATCGAGCAGGCGGACATCGGCGACGCCGGCATACAGCAGAAGGTGCGCGACGCGCGCGGCCGCGAGGACGTTGCGCCCGTACAGGACGACGGTGACGTCGTGGCGGATGCCATGGACGAGCAGCAGCCGTTCCAGTTCGGCGTCGGGCACCTTGTTCCACAGCGGGCCGTGTTCGAACCATGCCGTGTCGAGGTAGCCGGCACCGGGGATATGGCCGGCGGCGAACGCCCCGCCAGCGCCGCATCCGGCTTCGAACAGCCGCCATTCGCCGGCGGGAGCCGCGGCGACGATGGCGCCGTCGACCAGCCCCGCCACCCAGGCGGGCGTGACGAGTTGCCGCGGGCGGTGCAGGTCGCAGCGGAAGCCGAAAGGAGGGGTGCTGTTCAAAGGAGAGACGACGTAAAAAGGGCCGGGCCCCGTATGGTACAGGACCCGGCCCACGCACGCCCGAAGGCTCAGTCTCAGACGGTCACGGAATCCGCCACGTCGCGGAACTCGGCGATCTGGTCGAAGTTCATGTAGCGGTAGATCTGGTCGGCGTTCTGGGTGAGCACGCCGGTGTGCGCCATGTACTCTTCGCGCGTCGGGATCTTGCCCAGGGTCGAGCAGACCGCGGCCAGTTCGGCCGAACCCAGGTAGACGCGGGTGTCGATGCCGAGGCGGTTCGGGAAGTTGCGCGTCGACGTCGACATCACGGTCGCACCCTTGCGGATCTGCGCCTGGTTACCCATGCACAGCGAGCAGCCCGGCATTTCCATGCGCGCGCCGGTGCGGCCCAGGGTGCCGTAGTGGCCTTCGGCGGTCAGCACCTGCTGGTCCATCTTGGTCGGCGGCGCGACCCACAGGCGGACCGGGATGTCGGTCTTGCCTTCCAGGAGCTTCGAGGCGGCCCGGAAGTGGCCGATGTTGGTCATGCACGAGCCGACGAACACGTCGTCGATCTTGTCGCCGGCGACGTCGGACAGCGTCTTGACGTCGTCCGGGTCGTTCGGGCAGGCGACGATCGGTTCATGGATGTCGGCCAGGTCGATCTCGATGACGGCGGCATACTCGGCGTCCGCGTCCGGCGCCAGCAGGTCCGGCTTGGCCAGCCAGGCTTCCATCGCCTTGATGCGGCGTTCCAGCGTGCGGCGGTCCAGGTAGCCGCTGGCGATCATCCACTTCATCAAGGTGATGTTCGAGTTCATGTACTCGATGATCGGTGCCTTGTCCAGGTGGACCGTGCAGCCGGCGGCCGAGCGCTCGGCCGATGCGTCGGACAGTTCGAACGCCTGTTCGACCTTCAGGTTCGGCAGGCCGTCGATTTCCAGGATGCGGCCGGAGAAGATGTTCTTCTTGCCCTTCTTGTCGACGGTCAGCAGGCCTTGCTGGATCGCGTACAGCGGGATCGCGTTGACCAGGTCGCGCAGCGTGACGCCAGGCTGCATCTCGCCCTTGAAGCGGACCAGCACCGATTCCGGCATGTCCAGCGGCATCACGCCGGTGGCGGCGGCGAAGGCGACCAGGCCCGAGCCGGCCGGGAACGAAATGCCGATCGGGAAGCGGGTGTGTGAGTCGCCGCCGGTGCCGACGGTGTCCGGCAGCAGCAGGCGGTTCAGCCACGAGTGGATCACGCCGTCGCCCGGACGCAGCGCCACGCCGCCGCGGTTCTCGATGAACGCCGGCAGTTCCTTGTGCATCTTGACGTCCACCAGCTTCGGATAGGCGGCCGTGTGGCAGAACGATTGCATCACGAGGTCGGCCGAGAAGCCCAGGCAGGCCAGGTCCTTCAGCTCGTCGCGGGTCATCGGGCCGGTGGTGTCCTGGGAGCCGACGGTGGTCATGCGCGGTTCGCAGTACGTGCCCGGGCGGATGCCGTGGCCTTCCGGCAGGCCGCAGGCGCGGCCGACCATCTTCTGCGCCAGCGAGAAGCCGCGGCCGGAATCGACCGGGTTCTGCGGCAGGCGGAACAGCGTCGACGGGGCCAGGCCCAGCGCTTCGCGCGCCTTGGCGGTGAGGCCGCGGCCGATGATCAGCGGAATGCGGCCGCCGGCGCGCACTTCGTCGAACAGCACGTCGGACTTGACCTTGAACTCGGCGATGACTTCACCGTTCTTCAGGGCGCGGCCTTCGTACGGGTGCAGTTCGATCACGTCGCCCATCTCCATGTTCGACACGTCCAGTTCGATCGGCAGGGCGCCGGCGTCTTCCATCGTGTTGTAGAAGATCGGGGCGATCTTGGTGCCCAGGCACACGCCGCCGAAGCGCTTGTTGGGGATGAACGGGATGTCTTCGCCCGTGAACCACAGCACCGAGTTGGTGGCGGACTTACGGGACGAACCGGTGCCGACGACGTCGCCGACGTAGGCCACCAGGTGGCCCTTGGCCTTCAGCGCTTCGATCTGCGCGATCGGGCCGATCTTGCCCGGTTCCTGCGGTTCGATGCCGGGACGCGGGTTCTTCAGCATGGCCAGCGCGTGCAGCGGGATGTCCGGGCGGGTGGTGGCGTCCGGGGCAGGCGACAGGTCGTCGGTGTTGGTCTCGCCGGAGACCTTGAACACGGTCAGCGTCAGGCTGTCCGGCACGGCCGGGCGCGACGTGAACCATTCGGCATCGGCCCACGACTGCAGCACTTCCTTGGCGTTGGCGCTGCCCTTGTCGGCCAGTTCCTTGACATCATGGAAATAGTCGAACATCAGCAGGGTCTTCTTCAGGCCCGCGGCGGCCACGCTGCCCACGGCCGGATCGTCCAGCAGGTCGATCATCGGCTTGATGTTGAAGCCGCCGAGCATGGTGCCCAGCAGGCGCGTCGCCAGTTCGCGCGAGACCAGCGGGCTGGTTTCCAGGCCCTTGGCGACCGCGTTCAGGAAAGCGGCCTTGACTTTGGCAGCGTCATCCACGCCCGCCGGCACGCGGTTCGTGATCAGGTCCACGAGGAAGGCTTCTTCGCCCGCCGGCGGATTCTTCAGGAGTTCGACCAGGTCGGTGGTCTGGGCCGCCGTCAGGGGCAGCGGGGGAATGCCGAGGGCGGCGCGTTCGGCGACGTGGGTGCGGTATGCAGCTAACATGAAAAGCTCTTTCAGTCGTTGTGAAAATCAGGAAAGCGGGTGACTCGCCTGTGCTGAACGATATTGTACCTCACTCTTATATAAGACATAAGACGTAATCGCCGAATGGGCGGGAAGACGTGCCGTCGCTTCATGAAATCGCGCCTGCGTCGAGCGTAGCGCACAGCGATCCGTCGTTAAAAGGCAACGTTGTCTCCGCCCGGGCATCGTAAAAAAGCCGGATCGAATCCGGCTTCACGTGCGCATCCAGGTCCTGAAACGTGTCCTGAACGAGTTGGCGGCGATCTGCTGCCGATGCATGCCGAGCAGGGCTTCCTGCAGGTCCGGCGCGAGCAGGATATGGCGTTTGCGGGGATCCGGCGCCGCGCGCCGCCCGGCCGCGCCGACGCTGACCGCCACCGCCCCATCGCGCACGCTGAACCGCAGGACCAGCGGCGGCGCCAGGCGCAACAGGCGGCGCCACAGACGCGGCCGCGCCAGGCTGAACACGGCTTCCCGGCGGCGCTCCCAGCCGAACTTGCGCACCAGGCAGTAGCCGTTCAGGGTCAGCTCCACCGTCGCCAGCGCCAGTGCATACGGCCGGTGGAAGTGTTCGGCGGGGACGGCCTGGCGGGGCTGGCCGCGCGCCGCCGCGAACACGAACGGCGGGCACGCCGCGCACAGCGCCTCGGGACGGCGCCGGCGCGCCAGCTCGTCGAGGGCCCGGTTGCCGGCGCTGTGCGCCGCCTCCAGCAGCGCGCACAGCCCCTCGGCGCGGCATCCGGCGCCGGGCTTATCCATGATCGTCCAGCCACATCGGCTTGCGGTCGAAGCCGACGTGATACACGGCGTATTGCAGGACGATCTGGTGCTCGCCGATGTTGTACAGCCCAAAACTCTTTTCGATGTTCAGCAAATAGCCGCGCGGCGTCCCCGCGAGGCATTTATTCACCGTGTCCATCGATTCCTGGACCTCCGCCTCGGTTCTCATGTTCTGCGGATTGTCGTTGCCGACCACGATGCGTTTGATGAAACGCATATTCGATATCTGGAACTGGTTGGCTGCCATCGTCACTCTCCCTCGTTATCGTCGGCCGGGGCCGGGTCGGGCGCGGGGTCGGGCGCCGGGGGCGGTGCCTCGACCCGCGCGTCGCGCGCGGCCGGGGTGGACACGGCGACCGGCCCCTGCGTCACGACGACGTCGTTCAGCAGGCGCGCGAGCCCCTCGGATTTGTCGACGGCCACGAGCTTGAGCTTGATGTGCGCGGCGTTGCCCTGCTTGGCCGCGAGGCCGCCGGTGGACGGGTTGATCATCAGGCCCGCCTTCTGTTCCGCCGGCGCCGCCCGGCCGAGCTGGCCGATGATCCCCTCGTGCACGTTGGCGCGGTCCTGGTGTTCGAGCGGCCCCAGTTCGACGTCGAGGTCGATCTCGGCCTCGCCGATCACGAGCGAGCCGTGCGGCACGAGCGACAGCACCGGCACGCGGTACAGCTGGCTGGCCTCGGCCGGCGCCGTGCTGTGGATCGCCGGCAGTTCGACGTCGATCGTCGTCGGCCGGTGGGCATCGTCGAAAAAGGTGGCGATGTTCGCCAGCTGCGCCTTTTCCACCATGTGCTGCGCGTTCATGATCGAGCCAGCGACGGCCCTCACCATGTCTTCCAGACTCGTCAGGATTGCCATTGTGTTCCCCGGTGATTGGTTGGTTTGTGGATCAGGCGGCGGACTGCGCGATCAGCGCGTCGAGGGCGCGGTCGGCCAGTACGCCCGCGGCCGCGCCGGCGGACTGGAACAGCAGGGCCGCGTCGCCGGAGGCCTTGCGCATGCCGGTGTCGAGCTCGCGCAGGAAGCCCGCCATCACGAACGAGACGTCGTTCTGGTTCTGCGCCTGGCGCAGGTCGCCGATGCAGGCTTCGGTGCGCGTCACGGCCTCGTCCGCCAGCGTCTTCCATTGCCCGTACCACTGGCTCATGGTGTCGAAGTGCACGTCGAGCAGGCCCTGGGCGGCGCGCGCCGGCGACGCCGCGCCGAGCATGCCCAGCTGCGCCTGCAGCAGCGCGAGGCAGGTGGCGCCGTGCAGGTCGCCGAGGTCCTTGCCCAGTTCCAGCGTGGACTTCACGAATTGCGCGCACTGCGCCTGGGCCGCCGGCCAGTCGGCGCCGGCCTGTTGCAGGGCGGGCAGCGAGGCCCGCATGAATTTCAGCCATTGCGAGAGGGGATGGGATGTCATGTCAGCTCCTTGGGTGAGGTCAGGGATGGGCGGCGCGCGGCTCGCCCAGGCGGTCGATCATGGCCATGACGGCACGCATCTGCGGCGCATCGTGGGTGAAGAAGGTGTTGCGGTCGGAATAGCCCCAGAAGTCCCAGCAGCCGCGCGGATTCGGCGGCATGTCGGCGGCACGCACTTGCGGGTACAGCACGATGAGGCCGTTGGTGTCGGCGAATTCGTTGTAGCCGGTCCAGTCGTAGAACAGGTCGCCGATCTTCGAGCGGCCCTGCTGGCAGCCGTGGAAGGCGACGTGTACGGCGCAGCGGTTCTGTTCGCAGGACGCGGGAATGTAGACCCAGCCGCTGGCGTCCATGCTCGTGCGCGTGCCCTGCAGGAATTCGCGCTGGCCGAAACGCACCATGCGGCCGTGCAGCGTGCCCGTGGCGGGCGCCGCGGCCAGCCCCGGATAGATGTGGCGCAGCAGGACGTGCGACTGGTAGAAGCCGCAGTTGTTGATGTACGGCGGTTCCTCCGCGCTGCACGGCAGGTCGTCCGGATTGGCGGTGACGATCGAGTGGCCGGCGTCCGGGTTGCGGTCGTACCGGACCTGGGCCGGCGGGACGTCCGCCGCGCGGTAGAACGCGGCCGTCTCGTCCACGACCCGGGTCTTGACGGTCTTGTCGTTGGCGCCGCTGAAAATATAGATGCGCTGGCGTTTCAGGCCGGCCACCGGATCGATCCTGCCCTCGGCGGCAAATTGCTGCGCCAGGCGGAACGCCTCCTTGCCGCTCGCCGTCACCGCGCTCGATACCGGGGCCATGCAGAACGACAGGGCGTTCTTCTGGAAATCCGTCGAGCCCGTGCTGCCGGCGCAGTAGAACGGTCCGGCCGCGATGATGCCGGCGCCGATGATCCGGCTCGAATACGCGGTCGCGATCTGGGCGGCCATGAAGCCGCCCGACGAGATGCCGGACACCGACGTGCGCGACAGGTCGGCGTCCAGCCCCGGCAGGCGTTCGGCGGCAAGGGCGGAATGGGCGGCGCCGGACAGGCAGGCGCACAGGGACAACACGAATCGTAATCGTTTCATGGGATATCTCCGGATTGAAGGAAAAAAGCGCCGCGCCGCGGCGCGGAGGACGGTCAGGGGTCGATGATCAGCAGGTCGCCGAACGAGTAGCCGCGCACCCGCTCGGTGTTCAGCGGCAGCTTCAGGCCGAGGTCGGATTCGGCCTTGCGGCGCAGGCGCCTGACCATGGTGTCGATGCGGTTCTGGTCGTAGCTGAGGTAGTCTTCGCCGAACGCCTGCACGATCTGCTTGCGCGAGATGGCTTCGCCCGTCTCGACCATGGCGAACATCTTGATGAAGTTGAATTCGAGGCTGGTCAGCGCCATCTCGGCGCCGTTCGGCGCTTCCAGGCGGCGGTAGCGCATGCTGAGGTGCCAGCCGGGATTGAGCTGCCGGGCCAGGCTCAGGATGTATTCGAGCAACTGCTCCGGCTGTCCGTCCGCGTCGAGCCGCAAGCCCTGCGCGTCCGGATTGAAAATAGTGATGCCCTTGGCATCCGCGCCGTCGCCGTCCGGCGCCGGCGGCGCGGGCGGCCGGCGCGGCAGGCCGGATTTCAAATGGCGGCAGCAAGAAACGACGTCTTTTACTTCAATGACCTGATATCCGGCGCTTTGAAACAGCGATGCCAGATCATGCGTGGCATGCCCGAGTAAAAGTAGATTCATGATGTTCGTCTCTATTCGATTAACTGACGAACAAATGGTAGGTCGGTGAATACCTAAAATTCTGACAATATCTGGCAAACAAATCGGATTCAAAACGGAATGCATGGCGGCGTTGTTTATATGTCCGATTCATCGCGCCGCTTGAATCGGCGGGCGATAAAGATTTCCGATTCCATTTAATCGTCCAGTTATTTTTTTTCAAAGTTTGATGCAGATCAATAGGCAAAACCACGAGACTACCGGGCGCGGTTCTGCAAATGATTAATCGTGCTTTGAAATTAATTGAATGACCTTTGCTTAATATCAAAGGTCGTGACGATCTGCACGTTTAATCCATGCAAGACGGTTTTCAATAAAAAGGCCCGCACAATAGCGGGCCTTTTTTCGGCGATGCGATTTCAAAGGATGGCGCGCGCCGGAATGATTTCGCCCGAATAAGCCGCCGATGATTCATCCATTGAATGCAACGCCGGTCGATTCATTGGAACAGACTTTTTCGCGGTAGCGCGGACACGCCGCCCGGAGCGGATTGAATTGCCGGTAACGGGACGCCGGCATCGGCTTTCAATCCGGGGAAGGACCATATTGGCGACGCGCCGGGCGCGCGCGCTGGCCGATTCTGGCGGACGTGGGCGGCGTGGTCAGCTTGCGTCAGCGTCGGCGGCGCCGGCGGCCTCACGATAATGCTGGGTCCCGGCGCGCGGTGCGCCGGGCACTTCCCACGGAGGAAGGACATGAAGCATGTACTCTGCATACTGGCCTGCGCGCTGGCGATCGACGGTGCGCGGGCCGCGGACGGGAGCGCCGATGCCGCCTGCACGGCGCGCGCCGGCGTGCAGGCGCCGATCGCCGCCGCCATCGCCACGCTCGACAACGCCAAGGTAACGCTGCCGTCGCCGAGCCTGGCCAGCGGCACCGTGACGTACCTGGGCATCACGCCCAATTTCGCCGAACAGCTGGACAAGGTGTGCGTGCTCGGTTACTTCGAGCTGCGGCGCGGCCGCGAGGCGTGGACGGTGCCGCTCGTCGTCGAGAACGTCGACGTCGTCAAGGATAGCGATCCGCACGACGAGACCCGCACCCGGTCGAGCACCCGCGTGTACTTTCGTGTCCCGGGCATCGACGAGTTCGGAGGCGGGCAGGGCCGGCGGCCGTTCTGGAAGTTCTGGGAGCGGGAAGCATCGCTGCACCTGAAGATCGCGGCCTTCGCGTACGCCGACGGCGCGCGCGGACACGCCTATTTCGGCCGCGACCTGCCCGTCACGGTATCGAACAAGGGCGCCAGCATCGGCGCGGCCCTGTTGTTCGCGGCGTTCTTCTACCTGGTGGCGGGCGCCGCAATCGCGCCGGCCGCGCGCATGCCCGGCGCGGCGCGGCGGCGCTGGTGGGGCACCTGGCGCCGGCTGCTGCCGTGGAATATCACGGGCGCCAACGGCCAGGCCAGCCTGTCGCAGCTGCAGATGCTGGTGTTCACGCTGATCGTCGCCACGCTGCTGTTCTACCAGTGGCTCCGCACCGGCCTGCTGCAGGACCTGTCGACCGATCTGCTGTACCTGATCGGCATTTCGACGGCCGGCACGGCCGCCAGCCAGGCCGCGACGGCGATCCGCAAGAACCTGGAACCGGCGATCTACCAGTACGTGCAGCAGCTCGGCTGGTTCACCGCGCCCATCGCCGAGCCGCAGGGCAAGGGCCGGCCGAGCGGTCTCCTGCTGACCAACCGGCGCTTCGACATCTACAAGTTCCAGATGCTGGTGTTCACCTGCGTGATCGCGGCCTATGTGATCGCGAGCGGCGCGGACGAGCTCGGCAACATCCAGATATCGGCGACGCTGCTGACGCTGATGGGCATGAGCCAGGGGGCCTATGTCGGCGGGCGCGCGGCGGCCGATCTGCTCACGCCCCTGCAGGACCAGTTGCGCGGCATGCAGACCCTGCAGCAGCGCTACGCCGCCGCGACCGATGCGCGTGTGGGTGACGAGTTGCGCCGCCAGTTCCGGCTCGCGGCAACCGAGGCCGGCGCGATGTTCGAGACCATGTTCGGCCGCGTGCTGCAGCCCTGGATGCTCGACATGCCGGCCGATGCCGCCACCGCGCGGGCCGACGGCGTCGACGCGGCGGCGGGTCCGCCGGCCATCGGCGCCGGTTAAGGCAGATACTGGTTGCCGGTGCGCGCGGCCGCTTCGTACACGTGCGGGAGCACGAAGCGCCTGGCGCGCATCTTCGAACCGCTCATGGTGACGGTGAACTGCTGCGGCGTCGTCACCGGCAGCGTGGCGGCGGGGCGCCGTCCCAGCGCGATCCGCAGCGCGAGCCTGCCCGCGACTTCCCCCTGCTCGTAGGGCGACGTGCCGATCGCGAGCATCCCGCCGTCTTCCGTGAAGAAGCCGTTGAACGAGATCACCGGCACCTTCGAATGGGCCTCCGTCCAGGCTACCACCTCGCGCGCGGGGACCAGGCCGGCGTCGGTGCCGGAGCGGCGCAGGCGCCGGTAGCCGCTCACCAGCAGCACGTCGTGGGAGGCGGCAAGCGCCAGCACGCCCGCCTGCCACGCGGGCCAGGTGTCGACCTGCAGCACGGTGCCGAGCTGCAGCGGCTTCCAGTCGTAGCGCCGCACCTGGCGGGCGTCGCCGTCGACGGATTCGGACTGGTCGCCGATGTAGGCGACGCGCAGCGCCCGGCCGGGCGGCGCGAGGCCGGCGGCGCTGCCCAGCGCCTCGCGCATGGCGTCGAGGGGGATGCGTTCGAGGATGCCGGTGACGTTGGCGGCGCGCGCGTAGCCATAGTCGGCGGCCGCGCGGTTCACGCCCGCGAACACGACCGCGACGTGCGGGTCGCCCACGAGAAAACGCGCCGCGTACTGCTGGGCGTCGTCGTCGACCGCGATGACGACGTCGGGACGCATGGCGGCGATGACGTTGCGCGCGGCGATGCCGGCACTGGCCTTGAAGCCGGCCGACGGGTGGCGCTTGGTGTCCATGTAGTACCAGCGCACCCGGTAGAGGTAGGTCTTGTCGAGGACCCGGTTCAGGCCCACGTTGACGTCCCGGACCCAGGCGTAGTCCGGATCGTAGCTGTGCAGCACGAGGATGCTGGGCTTGCTGACGTTGTACCAGCCGAACAGCAGCAGCGCGCCGCCCATGAACAGGGCCAGCATGATTTTCTCGAGTGTGCGTGTCATCGTATCCCCAGCATGTCCCAGTACGGAAAGCTCGCGTAGACGGCCAGCAGCCTGGCCAGGTTCAGCAGCGCGTTGAGCCACAGGAAGCGCCTCTCGTCGTAGGGCGCCGCGCCGCCGCTCAGCTGTTGCATCTGCAGGTAGTAGCTGCACTGGTAGGGCAGCCACCACACTTCCGAAAACACGAGGATGATGAAGCCGACCAGCCATTCGTTGACGCCGTTCACCTGGGCCAGCGGCATCAGGATCGTGGCCAGGATCACGCTCGTCGCGTTGCTCGGCGCCGCCAGCCGGATCAGGTTGACGAGCGCATAGAGCAGCAGCACGAACAGGGCGAAATGGTCGCGCATGCTGGTGCCGAGCGCGGACAGGTGGGTGCCCAGCGCGTGGTCCAGGCCCAGGCGGTTGAACGCGGCGACGATGCCGGTGATGCCGCTCAGGTACAGCAGGAAGGTCCAGTCGACCTTTTCTTTCAGTTCCTTCTTGTCGAGCGTGCCCCACAACAGCAGGCCGAACAGCATCGCGAAGCCCAGCCAGGGGGCTTGCACCTTGTGCAGCGAGCTGGTGACGATCCCCGTCACCATGAAGCCGATCCCGGCCAGCGCCGCCCATTCGCGGCCGGACAGCTCGCCCAGCAGGGCGCACTGCTGGTCGATCCGGGCCCGGGGCAGGTGCGGACGTTCGGCGTTGCGGCAGCCGAACCACGCGGCGCAGGCGTGTGCCGCGAGCAGGACGGCGGCGGTGACGAGGGCCGCCTGCAGCCACGCCGCGCCCTGGAAATGGTCCTGGCCCTGGGGCGACAGCAGCCCGAACACGGCGAAGTTGACCGATTTGCTGGTGATGAAGATGGCCGAGAACAGCGTGCCGCCGCTGAAGCAGCTCAGCGCCAGCCGGGTCGCGGCCCGGCCTTGGCGGGCCAGGTGCAGGTTGTCGACCATGTCGGCGTAGAACGGCGCCAGCAGCGCGATGCGGCCGTTGGCGGTGGGGATCAGCGGCGTCAGCAGCAGGCCCGTTGCGAACAGCCCCACGTTGTGCCAGCGCTGGCGGTTGGGCAGCCGGCGCAACAGCAGCAGCATGACGCGGTAGCCGAGGCCGGAACTGACGACGACGGTGCCCAGCGCCAGCGTGCTGAGCGCCATCAGGAAGCCGTCCGAGGCGAAGCCGGACAGGACGACGGGCACCGGCACGAGGCCGGTCAGCAGCGTCGCCAGCAGGGCGAACAGGGCGGGGATGTAATCGTCGACGAGGTTGCAGATCCACATGGCGATCGTCGCCGCGAAGATGGCGAGGAAGATCACGCCGCCGTGGTCGATGCCGTGCCCGCCGCCGCAGGCCAGCGTCAGCAGCGCCGCCGCGCTGACGAGGAGCCAGCCGGGCGCGGCGTGGCGGCGGTAGCCCGTGCGCGGCGCGGGCGCCGGCGGCGCCGGGCGCGCCAGCGTCTCGCCGGCCAGGTTGCTCGTCAGCGAGAACAGCAGATCGGTCTGCAGCATCGGATTGGCGTCGAGCAGGGCCCGCACGGCGGCGCGCGGCAGGCACAGCACGGTGGCGTCCTCGACGGCGACGGCGCCGGTCAGGTAGGCATGCGCATCCGACGCCGCCTCCTCGCCGAAACGCCCCGCCCGGACGGCGCGGCGGACGCCCTGCGGCGACACGAGCGTGACGGCGCCTTCGACGAGCAGGTAGACGCAGGCGGCGCCCGCACCGGCGGCATAGATCGCGGTGCCGGCGCCGAACTGCAGGCGGCGCGCCTGCGCCACCAGGCGCGCCAGGCTGGGCCGGCTGGCGCGTCCGATCACGGGGTCGGCCTGCAGGCGGGCGGCCGCGCTGGCGAGGGTATCCATCATTGCGCCTCCTGCGCGGGGTCCGGGCGCGGGCCGTCGGGCTCATCGGGCCCGCCGGGTTCGATGGGCTCGGCGCGCGGATCGGCGTCGGCCGCGGCCAGCGCGAGCGGCACCTGGCGAAACCACTTGAGCACGACCAGCAAGCCCGAATACACCGACACCACGAGGCCCATCGCCGCCTTGAGCTTGTCCAGCAGCTCGCGCGACAACAGCGGCTTGTCGCGCTCGATGAAGCGGCGCGTGCCCTCGGCGGGCGGATAGGCGCTGGCCGACAGGATCAGCGCCTCGTCCAGGTGCATCTTGAGGCGCGCCGCCAGCGCCGGGCCGTACAGGCTGTCGAGCACCTTGACGATGGCCCCGGCGTCGACCCCGCGGTTGGCGACCAGGGACAGCTTGACGCCGACCGTCTTGATCGCGTGCGGCGGCACCGGCGGCGCCGCGCTGTACATGAGGGCGCCGATCTCCGCCTCGGCCGCCCACTCGTGGCGCAGCGCGAACGACGACGCGAACGGCACGTCGAGCAGGCGGTAGCCGTGCCGCCGGACGAGGTAGTCGACGACGTCGGACGGCGCGAACGACGTGACCACGATGGCGTCGGGCAGGCGGTCGCCGCGCTGCGTGAGCAGGTCCTCGGTCGGGATGTTCGACTCCACGTAGTCGATGCCGTCGCGCAGGCCGGCGAAGGCGAGGATCTGGCGCGCGACGAGGCGCGTGCCGCCCTTGCGGCTGTTGAGGTTGACGCGATGCCCGCGCAGGCCGGCGATGTCGACGATGCCGGGACGGACCAGGAAGTGGAGCAGTTCCGACGTCACGGTCGCCACCTGCACCACGTTCGCGCTCGGCAGGTCGAGGCCGCCCTGGACGAAGGCGAGATCCAGCTTGCCGGCCGCGACGAGCGCCAGCGCTTCCTGCGAGCCGTCGGTGGGCCGCAGCGTGAGGGCGACGCCGTTGGCGGCCGCGGCCTCCTGCAGGGCCTTGGCGAAGAAGTGGCGGTTGCTGGTGATGTCGGTGCCGGAGATCGTCAGCGCGTAGCGGTGCGGGATCAGTTCGACCACCGACCATGCCGCGACGCCGGCCAGTACGAGCAGCAGGGTGGCGACGAGCAGGCGGGCGCTGCGGCCGTGCTGCTGCCAGCGGCGCATGAGCAGCGCCGGAAGGGGAGGATTGGGCATGTCGTGGTCCTGGTCGGAAAACGGTCAGCAAACGGCGACGAGGCCGAGGCGTTCGACGATGGCCTGGCCGGCGGCGCTGCGCGCGAAGCGCACGAACGCACTGCGCGCGCCGCCGGGCTCGCCGTGCAGCAGCAGGTGAAAGCTGTGCGTATAGGGATAGCGGGCCGACAGCACGGTGGCGCGCGCCGGATGCACGCCGTCGACCGCGAGCACGGCGACCGCGCCCGCGGCGGCCCCGGCGCCGGCACGGGCATGGCCGTCGACGCAGGCGATGCCGGCCGGATCGCCCTCCACCGCCGCGCCCAGGGCGGCGGCGTCGGCGCACTCGCGGGCATCGACGGCGAATTCGGCGCCGTCCAGCACCAGCCGTTCCGCAGACTGGCGCGCCGTGTCGCCGCGCGGTAGCGCGTACACGGCCACCGGCCGGTCCGGACCGCCGAGCACGCGCCAGTTCGCGACCTCGCCCGTGCACACGGCACGCACCTGGGCGCGCGTCAGGCCGCGCACCGGCAGGGCGGGATGCGCGACGATGCCGATGTCGTCGCGGGCGATCAGGTAGTTGTGGGCGCCGGCGTCGTCCTCGCCATCCGACAGCGCGCGCGTCATGGCCGCGAGGTCGATCGCGCCGCGGCTGGCCGCGATGTAGGCCGGCAGCGAGCCGCCGCGCTCGACGAGGATGGCGGGCGCGCCCGGCTCGCGCACGAAGGCCTGGGCCAGCGCCCGCGTCAGCGGCAGCATCGCGGCGGCCGCGCCGATCAGCAGCGATTCGCGCGCGGCCCCGTCGTCCGCGCCGCCGCGCGTGCAGGCGCCGGTTGCCAGCGCGCCGGCGGCGCCGGCCAGCGCGATGCAGGCGTGCCGCCTACGCATGATGCGCATCCGCGGCGGCGGCGTAGGCGATGAACCGGTGCGCCGCCAGCGCCGGCGCGCCCAGTGTCACGAGCATCATCGGCGCGTGCAGGGGATAGGCCAGCGGCGCCAGGTCGGCCGCGATGCCGTCGACGCGCACGGCCTTCACGCGGCGCGTGGGGAGCGCCATGTGCGGCAGGTAGGTGACGGCGAACGGACGCGCCGCCATGCGGGCCAGGCGGTCGTTCGTGCCGAGCACCCGCGCCAGCGGCGTGAAGGTGTCGTCGTCGCCGAGCAGCCGCCTGCGCCAGCTGCTCGATACGCCGCCCGTGGGCGGCCCCACCAGCACCTCGATGGGGGCGTCCTGGCCGCCGAGGGCGCGCCAGTTGGCGACGCGGCCGGTGAAGATGTTGCGCAGCTGGAGCAGGGTGAGCGTCGCGAGCGGATTGGCGGCGTGCACCAGCGCCAGGATGGCGTCCTGCGTGACGACCGTCGTGCGGAACGCGACGCCGCGCGCGGTGGCGGCGGCGGCCAGGTCGTCGGGGACGGTGCCGCTGGCCATGGCGATGTCGGTGGTGCCGTCGAGCAGCGCCTTGTAGCCGCGCGCCGTGCCGCAGCCGTCGTCGATGACGACGCGGACGGCGTGCGTCTCCATATAGGCTTCGGCGACGCGCTGCATCCGCGGCAGCAGCGTCGTCGAGCCGGTCAATTGCAGTGCGCGCCCGCCGACGGCGCGCGCAGCGGGAAGCGTTGGGCGTTCATGGCGGCCTCATTCCATTGCTGACCGATCAATGGTAGGGTGCCGCCGCCGTCGCCTCCTGATGGTATCTGACGCTGTCCGGCTAGCGCTCGTCCCGGCGCCCGGCCGCCTCGGCATCGTCCGCCGCGCGGCGCGCCACGGGCAGGTGCCAGTCGAGCTGGATGGCCGCCAGCCGCAGCCCGAAACAGAGGGCCGCGCCGGCGCAGGCGCTCGCGGGGCCGGGCAGGCCCAGCGCGTCGCCCGTCACCATCACGGCCGCCCCGGCCAGCGCGGCGACGGCGTAGATGTCCGAGCGCAGCACGGCCGGGATCTCGGACAGCAGCACGTCGCGCGCGACGCCGCCGCCGACGCCCGTCAGCATGCCGAGCAGGGCGGCCATCACCGGGGACAGGCCGAACACGAGGGCTTTCTGCGCGCCCGCCACGCAGAACAACGCGAGGCCCGCCGCGTCGAACACCAGCACCGGGCTGCGCAGGCGCTTGATGCCCGGATACCAGAAGAAGATCAGCACGCCGGCCAGCAGCGACGCGGCGAGGTAGCGCCAGTCGCGGATCGCCGCCGGCGGCGCCGCGCCGATCAGGACGTCGCGCACGATGCCGCCCGAGTTGGCGGCGACGAACGACAGCACCAGCACGCCGAACAGGTCGAGCCGGCGGCGCACGCCGGCCACGGCGCCGGAGAGCGCGAACACGAAGGTGCCGAGCAGGTCGAGCGTGAGAAGGAGGGTCTTGATCGCGGCGCTGACGTCGAGGGAAACGGATGGGAACATGGCGACATTATGCCGCGCCTGCCGGCTGAAAGGTAATTGAAGGGTTGCGTCGCTATAGTGGGCTCCATTCACCAGGCTGATCGATCGTATCACCGCATTCCATATCTACCTGCCGGGAATGCCGGAGCCTGGGCCAAGAAGAGGAGCACACCATGAATACGACTACGACGACCTACACGCCGGCGCGCGACGACGCCAAGCCGGCCGCCACATCCTTCGCGGGCGCCTGCCGCCGCATCGCGCAGGCCCGCATCGGCATCGTGCCGCTGCCGGTGTATGTGCTGCTGCTGGCACTGATCGGCGGCTTCGTCGCGACCGGCAAGGTACCGAACGATATCTGCGTGTCGATCGCGATCCTGACCGTCGGCGGCTTTTCCTGCGCCGAGCTGGGCAAGCGCCTGCCGTTCTTCCGCAACATCGGCGCCGCGGCGATTTTCGCCACCTTCATTCCGTCCTACCTGGCGTTCAGCAAGCTGCTGCCGCCGCCGGTCCTGAAGAACGTCGTCGACTTCACCAAATCGACCAATTTCCTGTACCTGTTCATCTCGTCGATCATCGTCGGCAGCATCCTGAGCATGGACCGGGCGGTGCTCATCAAGGGCTTCCTCAAGATCTTCGTGCCGCTGGCCATCGGCTCCGTCGTGGCGGGCGTCGTCGGCACCACCGTCGGCACCGTGCTGGGCCTCGGTCCGTACCACACGTTCTTCTACCTCGTCGCGCCGATCATGGCCGGCGGCGTCGGCGAAGGCGCGATTCCGCTGTCGATCGGTTATGCGGGCATCCTGGGACAGGAACAGGGCCATATTTTCGCCGAGGTCCTGCCGCCCGTGATGCTGGGCAGCCTGACGGCGATCCTGCTGTCCGGCATGCTGAATTCGCTCGGCAAGAAGCGTCCCCACCTGACCGGCAACGGCCGCCTGCAGCCGAACGACGACGGCGACCTGAAGCCGCAGGCCGAGGCCGTGTCCGGCAATTTCGACATCAGCAATATCGCCGCGGCCGGCATCACGTCCATTTCGCTGTACATGGTCGGCATGATGTGCTTCCGCCTGTTCGCCTTCCCGGCGCCGGTGGCGATGCTGTTCGTGGCCGTGATGTTCAAGCTGTCGCGCCTCGTGTCGCCGCAGCTGCAGCAAAGTTCGTACATCGTCTACAAGTTCTTTTCCACCGCGGTCACGTATCCGCTGCTGTTCGCGATCGGCGCGTCGATGACGCCGTGGGACAAACTCGTGTCGGCATTCAACGTCGTCAATCTCGTCATCATCGTCTCGACGGTGGCCAGCCTGATCGCGACCGGTTTCTTCGTCGGCCGCAAGATGAATATGTACCCGATCGAAGCGGCCATCATCAATGCCTGCCACAGCGGCCAGGGCGGCACGGGCGACGTGGCGATCCTGACCGCGGCCGAGCGCATGCAGCTGATGCCGTTCGCGCAGATCGCCACGCGGATCGGCGGCGCGATCACGGTCACGCTGACGCTGTTGCTGATGTCGCAGTTGCACTGACGAATCCGCGAACGACAGCGTGCCGGCGAGTATGATGGGACCCATGAACGCACACCGCATCCTCCTGCCGCTGCTCGCCGCGCTGCTGCTGGCAGCGCCGGCACTGGCGAAGCAACCGGCCCAGGCCGAATGCCTCGTCCCGTCGAAGCCGGGCGGCGCGATGGACCTCACCTGCAAGCTGGCCCAGAAGGCCTTGCAGGGCAAACCGGGCGCGCGCCGGCTGAAGCTGAGCTATATGCCGGGCGGCATCGGCGCGGTGGCGTGGCACACGATCGTGTCGCAGCGCCGCGGCGAGCCGGACACCCTCGTCGCGTTTTCCGGCGGTTCCTTGCTGAACCTGGCCCAGGGCAAGTTCGGCAAGGCCACGCCCGACGACGTCCGCTGGGTCGCCGGACTCGGCATCGATTACGGCGTCATCGCCGTGCCCGCCGACTCGCCGTACCGCTCGCTGCACGACCTGATGGACGCGTTGCGGCGCGACCCCGAGAAGATCGTGATCGGCATGTCCGGCACCATCGGCAGCCAGGACTGGATGAAGATGGCGCTGCTGGCGCGCCAGGCCGGAATCGACCCGCGCCAGCTGCGCTTCGTCGCGCTCGAAGGCGGCGGCGAGGAATTCGTCGCGATGCAGGCCGGCTATGTCCAGGTGGTCTCGAGCGACGTGTCCGAGTCGGGCCTGTACACCGCGTCCGGCAAGGCGCGCGTGCTGGCCGTGCTGTCCGACCGGCGCCTGCCGGGCGCGCTGGCCACCGTGCCGACGGCGCGCGAACAAGGTTTCGATGTGGTATGGCCGCTGATCCGCGGCATCTGGATGGGGCCGGACGTGCCGGAAGCGGACTATCGCCGCTGGGTCCAGGCCTTCGACCGCATCGAGTCCGCACCGGAATTCGCACGGATGCGCGCGCAGATCGGGCTGTATCCGCTCGCGCTCACGGGCGACGCGCTGACCCGCTACATCCGGCAGGCCGTCGCCGCCTACAAGCAGCAGGCCAGGCAATTCAATCTCGTGCGGGAGCACTAGCCTCCGGCGGCGCGGCGGCGATCCCGTGCGGTTCGACGGGCGCGCCGGCGGCCGCGTGCTTGTGCCGGACGCGCTGGGCCGCCACGACGCCGACACCCAGCAGCGCCAGGCTGAGCATCGTCCCGAACGACGGCGCCGCGAGCCAGCGCAGCGACTGGTTTGGCTGTTCCAGCGGCTTGTCCTGCGCCGGGTCCGATTGCGCATCGGGCATCGGCGCCGCCGCGGGCTCGCCCGCGAAGAACGGGACCAGCGCCTGTACGAACGCAGCCATGTCCTGCGTGCCGCGGCCCGACAACACATGGGCGTCGCGCACGACATCCTGGTTCAGCCAGGTTGCGCCCGCGTTCACGACGTCGTCGCGCACGCCGGGCCAGGACGTCAGGATACGGCGCGCCGCGAGTCCGGCCGAGACGAGGACCAGCGGCGCCTGGGACATCAGGGCGATCGGCTTGCCGGCCGCATCGCATTGCCGCACGAACGCACGCACCGGCGCCGACTGCCGCAGGATGTCGGGGCTGACGTAGCCGCCCGGGATGAAGAGGCCGTCGTAGTCGGACGCCTGGGCGTCGTCGATGGTCTTGTCGACGCGGACGAGCTCGCCGGGCTCGTGCATGTGCATCCCGCGTATCCGCCCGCGCCGCAGCGACACGAGCGTCACGTCGGCGCCCGCTTCGGTGAGGGCCGCCACCGGGGTCTTCAGTTCCGCCTGCTCGCATCCGTCGGCAGAGAGGATGGCGATTCGTTTTCCAGCCAGTATCTTGATGGTGTTCATGACCGCGTGTCCGCGCCAGGATCATGACTCACAGAGCGGATTGGGCGACCTTTAGTTCCGTCAGGTGCTCGCTGTTTTTGAAGCCGGTCGATGGACATCCCGGCCGAGCGCGCTGTCGATCGCGGCACCGCTGAGCGCCAGCTGCGCGGCATCCTGCTGCAGCAGGTGCACCCGCCGCTGCAGCGGCGCCCAGCCGCGCCAGGCCGCGATCCGGACGGTGCGGCCGTCGTCCGGCGCCGTGTCTTGCGCCGGCGCCGTGCCGAGGTTGCTTCTGACCTTGGCGAACGCGTCGGCGAGCGCGGCCTCGACCTCCGCGCGCGGCATGTTCTCCGCGTAGCGCAGCAACAGCAGGCGCAGCGCCGCCATATGGGCCATCAGCAGGTAATTCTGCACCGTAAAGCGGTTCAGCTCGGCGGGAGCGCGTTGCTGGGCCGCCGGTTCGTCGAGCATGCGGCCGAGCGCGGCGCTGAGATTCCCGAGGCTGTCCATGAAGCGCTTGCGATTGATCCGGTAATGGAAATCGTCGATCGCGCGCCCCAGCAGCAGGTCGGCGGCGGCGTCGACGTATTTGCGGTTGGCGCTGGCCACCGCATCCACCAGGCACGGCAGGTTCTGGTATTCCCAGCTCGGCAGCACGTAGCTGAAGAAGGTGGCGATCAGCGTGCCGAGCACCGTGTCCAGCAGGCGCTCCTCGATGGCGCCGCCGCCGTGCGGCATCGTCAGCCCGATCAGCAGCAGGGATTGCATGCTGGCGGCGATGGCCGTGTAGCGGTATTTGATGGACAGGAACGTGGGGCCGGCCGCGGTCGCCACGAACAGGAAGCCGATCAGTACGGCCGGCGCATGGACGACATACAGGATCGCGGCCGTCAATATGCAGCCGATCAGCGTGCCGACCAGGCGGTCGGTGCGGCGCTGGCGGGTCATGCTGAAGTTCGGCTTGAGGATCACGGCGATGGTCAGTGCCGTCCAGTAGCCGTGCGACTTGTAGGGCAGCCATCCGGCCGACAGCAGGCCCACCGAAATCGCCATCGCCACCCGCAGCGCGAAGCGGAACGTCGGCGATGTCCAGCGCAGGTGCGACAGCAGGATGCCGATGCTGTAGCGCTGCTGGGTGAGGAACGGCGTCAGGTCCGCGCCGGCCGCCATCGGCAGCGTGCCCCGCGTCGCCGCGCTGGCCCCGTGCAGCCGCGCGATCATCGCGATCATGTCGCGGATCTTGTTGAAGGTGGCGCGCAGGACCGCCCGCGCATTGGCGTCCTCGCTGTCGGCCGGCGGCAGGGCGCGCAGCGCCGCGTCGAGCGCGCGCAACTCGTCGCGGTAGTCGATGACGGGATGCGAGGGCCGGTTGCGCGTCATGGCATAGGCCACCGATTCGATGTCGCGCGCCGCCTTGCCGATCAGGTCGCCCAGCAGCGGCAGCACGGGGTCGCCGGCGAAATGCTGGCGCAGCAGGGCGTAGTCGGTGTGCGTCGACAGCACCAGTTCGTACAGGTCGAACATGGCGTAGTGGACCTGCACCAGGACGGCTTCGTCCGCCTTGGGCTTGCCGCGCAGGACCAGGTCGCGCGAGGCCTGCTGCCGCACGGCCAGCGCGCTTTGCTGGCGCACGAGCTTTTCCATCTGCGCGGGCAGAAAGTTGGCCATGTCGTAGCAGCCGGCCTTGATGCAGGTGTAGCTCGCCAGCTCGTACAGCGCTTCGGCCAGCACCTGCTGCTTGAGGCGCCGCCGCAGGAGCCACACGACGGCCATCGCATAGGTCATGTAGCCGGCGCCGCCGGCAAAAAACAGCGCGCCATGACGCAACGCCTGCAGCGGCGTGGCGGCCGCACCGCTCGACAGCATCATCACGAACAAGGCGACGAACTGCAGCGGCATCGCCTTCCTGCCGTACACCGTCATCATGCTGGCCAGAAAAGACACGAGGACGATGACGGTGCGCAGCAGCCATTGCACGGGCGAACACAGGCCGACCAGCAGCGCCACCAGCGAGCACGTCAGCACGCCTGCCAGCATCTCGTTGAACTTGTGGCGCAGCGGGCTCGGCAGGTCCATCAGGCTGGTGCACAGCGCGCCGATCGCCACCGCCATTGCGGTCGGCAGGTCGGCGAAGTGGTACGTCAGGCCTGTCAGGCCGACGACGCCGGTGGCGATCCGCAGGCCGGTATAGAAATAGTGACTGAAGAAGAGCGTGCGGGGCGCGAGGACGTAATGCATGTGTTCGGATCACGCGAGGCGGGACGGCCGGAAACGATGAGTCCATTATAGCGCCGCAGCAAGCGACTTCGCGGCACGCCACGGGGCACGCCTCAGGGCACGCCTCAGGGCATGGCTCGGGGCACGCCTCAGCCACGGTTCGCGCCAGGGCGATCGGCCGGCGCCGCACCGCGCCGCAACCAGCTTTCGCGGCAATATAAAAATTCCGCGCGCGGACACATCGCCACATCGATGCCTTCGCACAGCAAACCGTCGAGGGCGACGGTATTGCCGAGCTTTACCATCATGCCCGTCTGCTCGAGGATGATTTGACGGACAGGGAAGGCGACGCGGTAGCTGTGTCCGATCGCATGATGCATGGTCGGGGGAAAGGTCAATCCGCAATTCCTCCCTTTCTCATCGAGGTTGTGCCGGAGTTCCTCGATCGGTTTGATGGCGACCCATTCGTCCTGCCGCAAGTCGAGGCTGCCTCTGCTCTTCGCTCCCGGGACGCCGATGAGCTGGTCCTGCTTTCCGCCGCCCGCCCGCCGCCACAAGGTGCGGAACAGAATGCGGACGAAGTCGGACAGCGCCAATTCGCGCGCGACGATTTCGCGGAGCAGGGGACGGACGTCCCAGCGATGCAGGGCCGTCGTCGCCGATTCGAGCGCCGTCGACTGGCACACGTAGCGCTCGCCGTCACGCGTGGGCAGGCGCCGCAGCCGCGCCGCCGCCGCGGCATCGTGCGCCGACCATGCGGGCGCGGGCTGGGCGCCGGGAACTGCCCCGGCCGGCGTCAGCCACTCCTGTTTCCAGAACAGCAGGCAGGCACGATGACACTGGTCGTGAAAACTGCCGTCGCAGCGGGCGTCCTGGAGAAAGACGGCGTCTTTCATTTCGCGAAAGCCATGGCCGACGACACACGTCCGGCGCGCGCTGCGATGCACGCGGATGCAGGACCCGCAATACGCCACCATTTCGGGCATGAACGGCAGGCCGTCGAGTTTTCCATCCTCATCCAATGTCTCGAGAATTTCACTCGGGCTTTTGACTCTCATGAGATGCGCTCGCGGCGGGCGCCCGGTTTCATGCTTCATATTGACCTCTCGATCCGGGCCTCATGCCTGGCCCGTCCAATAACGTTGCGCCTTGTCGAACACGAGTGCACCGACCTTGCGTCCTACATCTTTTCCGGCGGTGTTGGCGTTATCGAAGTGGATGCTTCCGTAGATGCGGGAGATGCCCGCTTCGTCCGCCGCGTCGCTGAACGTCGCCCAGCTCAGCGTCAGGTCGGCGGACGGCAGCGAAGGCTCGATGAGCATGGAATGGGCCGGCTTCGTATAGCTGCCGCCAAATACGTCGCTGCCGGTAAAGCGCTGCAGCACTTCCGCCGCGGCCGCGCTGAATGCGCTGTGGCCGGACACGTGTTCGGGGAAGGGCGGTGTCGGGAACGTGGACGGCCGGTAGGGCACCCACGTCTCGCCGGCGATCTGGCGCAATCCGGCCGCCACGCCCGGCGCCCCGTAGCCGGTGACGGACCGGCCCTGCATCAGGTAACGGATGGCGGTGATCGGGCGTTCCGAATCGTAGGCACGCTTGGCGTCCCAGGCGGCGATCGCCGCGTCGGACAGGGCATTGGCCAGCGCGAAGAACAGCAGCACGTCGCGGTCGTCGTCGTTGTTGTCGCGTTGCGAGACGAATTGCGCGAACAGGCACCAGTGCCCGGGCGGCAATTCCGATTTGGGACCGTCCGCCCAATACTCGGCGACGACTTTCTGCCGTTCCGTGAGCGCCGCCTGCACGTCGAGGATGTGCTGCGCCTGCGCGGCGTACTCGGGCGTGCCGAACGCTGCGGGCGGGCCGGGGCGGAACTGGTCGGCCGCGGCCAGCGCAAACGGCGTCATGCGGTCCCAGCAGGCGGCCAGGTAGACGGGCGTGGCGACGGTGCCCGACGCGTCGGCGTACGTCAGCGGTTGCCAGTTGCCCGGCGCCGGCATGGCGGCGAGCGGGGTGGGCGCGGCGACGACCAGCGCCGGATTCTTTGGCGTGTACCCCGTGTAGTCCGCGTACGGCACGCCGCCGGCCGTCAGGTCGCCCAGCTGGTTGGCGCCGTCCTTGTGGCAATAGTCGAGCATGGCCGCGGCCAGCGTCTGGCCGATGCCCTGGGGCGATGCGAGGTCCGTCCCGCTCGTCGACGGGTCGTAGCCGATGCTCGTCATATAGCTGTCGAACAGGGGCTTTTGCGTCGGGAACTGGTCGACCAGAACGCGGTAGGCCGCATGGCTCATCGCCATGGCCTTGTTGTCGGCCACCCGTTCGCTTTCCGGACGCCGCACCTCGGGGCCATGCGGTGTCTGGATCGCGACCGGACTGTACGCCGCCCACGCGTTATACATGCTCGTATGCAGGACCGCGAGCGAGCGGGCGGCCATGGGCGGACCGGGCTTCACGTTGCGTATCGCCTGCAGCGCGGTCTGGTTCCAGCCGACCACGGCCTTGTATTGCGGTGGTGCGGCGGCGAATTGCGGTGCGTTGTCGCCACCTCCGCAGGCGGCGAGCGCGTTGCCGAGTGTCAGTGCGCTACCCATCCTGAGAAACGTACGTCGCTCCATGTCACGCCCCTTTGCTCGATGCGGTGTATGCCACATGCATCAAGTATCGGGACGGATGGCGGGTACAGGATTGCGGGCGCTCAACCGGAAAAGGGGGGCTGCTTGCGTAACGTCGCCGCGCGCCGTTTGCGTTCGTGATAAGGCGCAGCGCGGAATCGGAGGTCCGGCGGCGTATCGGCCCCCTTCAGCGTGCGCAACACGAAACCCGACTGGCGGGGGCGGATGCCGGCTAGGCCGCTGCCAGCACCGCGTAGACCGCATCGTTGGCGCACGCGCGCGCACGTACGGCCAGCGGCTGCGCGTCGCCGAGCAAGGTCACCATCGCCGGCACGTCGCGGCCGTCCAGCGCGGCATGGAAGCGGCGGATGAGCTCGCGGCACAGCTTCTCGTCCGGCGGGGTCTCGTCCGCTTGCGCGCGCAGGCGCCGGCGCGCGCGCGACAGGTGCTGGCGCGCGTTCGCCGGGCTCAGTCCGAGTGCCGCCGCGATGTCGGCATGGCTGCAGTCCAGGACGTCATGCAGGACGAGCGCCAGCCGCTCGGCAGGCGAGAGGCAGGCCAGCAGGCGGGCGAGCGCCCCGGCCCGTGCCGCGCGCCGCAGCAGGGTGTCTTCCGGCGGCACGGGCGTCGCGGCGGGTGCCAGTTCCAGCGCGGCGTGCGCCGCCGCCGCTTCGCGCACGCGCCGGCGCAGGCGGTCGATCGACTGGTGCCGGACGACGGTCGTCAGCCAGGCCGCCGGCGTCGCCAGCGCGTCGCTGTCGGTGCCATGCCATTTGAGAAAACAGTCCTGCACGACGTCCTCGGCGTCCGCCTCGCTGCCGACGATGCGCAGGCTGATCGCTTTCAGGCGCGGGCGCAGCCGTTCGAACAGGGCGCCGTCGGTATCGGTGACGTCGGTATCGGTGATACGTGGCATCGCGATTCTCCTCGTTGCGGTGGTGGTATCCCTTGACGCGCGGCGGCGGCCGGATGTGACACGCCGGCGATTTATTTTTTTGCCGTCACACGGCGGTGTGCCGCGAGCGTCATGCGGGCAGCGAATCCGTTTTGCGATTCGACCTGCCACGAAAGGACCGTCATGACATCGCATTTTCCTCGCGGCCTCGGCCTCGTCCCCACCGTCATCGAACAGACGGGACGGGGCGAGCGCGCCTTCGACATTTACTCGTGCCTGCTCAAGGAGCGGGTGATCTTCCTCGTCGGCGAGGTGACGGAGCAATCCGCCAACCTGATCGTCGCGCAGCTGCTGTTCCTCGAGTCGGACAATCCGGACAAGGACATCGCACTGTACATCAACTCGCCGGGCGGGTCCGTGTACGCGGGCATGGCGGTCTACGACACGATGCAGTTCGTCAAGCCCGACGTGTCCACGCTGTGCACGGGCTTCGCCGCCAGCATGGGCTCCTTCCTGCTGGCGGCCGGCGCGCCCGGCAAACGCTACGCCTTGCCCAACGCCCGCATCATGATCCACCAGCCGCACGGCGGCTCGCAGGGCGTGGCGGCCGACATCGACATCCAGGCGCGCGAGATGCTGTACCAGCGGCATCGCCTGAATACCATGCTGGCCGAGCGCACGGGGCAGACGCTGGCGCGGATCGAGAAAGACACGGACCGCGACCGCTACATGTCCGCCGCCGAGGGCGCGGAATACGGCCTGATCGACCGCGTGCTGGAGGCGCGGGCCACGGCCACGCCTTTATGAAATTTGTCAGATGCCTGAACAATTTATGCCAGGCATCGTTACACCACCGTGTGCGCTCAAACTCGTCGGATATGTTTCGTGGATTCTTGCACTTCGGCTTCGCGGAGACGGGCCGACGCGGGAATCGACGCCTGCATGGAAACAGGCGTCGCCTTACTTCAGATTTCAGATGGATAACAATCTTGGGAGGCCTTACATGAAGTTGATCAATTCATTGCTCCAGAGAGCGACACCGCTCGCGGTGGCCGCGCTCGGCATGGCAGCGCTGGCTGTACAGCAGCCCGCAGCCGCCTATTCCTGGGGCAACGTCGCCATCGGCGGCGGCGGGTTCGTATCGGCCGTCATCCCCAGCAAGACGGAGGCCGGCGTCGTGTATGCGCGCACCGACGTCGGCGGCGCCTACCGGTGGGACAATGCCAACGGCCGCTGGGTGTCGCTGCTGGACTGGGTGGCGGAAGACCAGGTCGGCTATCTCGGCGTCGAGTCCCTCGCGGTCGATCCGAAGAACGCGGCCAACGTGTATATGTACGTCGGGATCGGTTACTTCAACGGCGGCAAATCGGCAATCCTGCGCTCGAGCGATTACGGCAGGACCTTTTCCACGACGGACGTCAGCGGCCAGTTCAAGGCGGACGGCAATGGCATGGGACGCCAGAACGGCGAGCGGCTCGTCGTCGATCCGGGTTCGAGCAATGTCCTGTACGTCGGCACCCGTGCGAACGGGCTGTTCAAGAGCACCAACTACGGCGCGAACTGGTCGCAGATGACGGCGCTGAACGTGACGACGACGGCCAACGGCAATGGCATCAGCCTCGTCCTGGCCGATCCGGCGAGCGTGTCGGGCGGCGTGGCGCAACGCCTGCTCGTCGGCGTGTCGCGCTACGGGTCGGCCGGGGCGAACCTGTACCGCAGCGATAATGCGGGCGCGTCGTTCAGCGCCGTGTCGGGCAGCCCCTCGGGCCTGATGCCGCAGCGCGCCGCCTTCGACGGCGCCGGCAACGTGTACATCACGTATGCCAACGGTGCCGGGCCGCACGGCAACAGTTCGGGCACGGAGCCCATGAACAGCGGCCAGATCTGGCGGTACACGCTGTCCAACGGCGCCTGGACCAACGTGACGCCGTCCGGCGTCAACGCGGCATTCAGCGGCATCAGCGTGGACCCGGTCAATGCACAGCGGCTGGTCGCGTCGACCATCAACCAGTACATGCAGCAGGGCGACAGCTGGGGCGACCATGTGTACATCTCCACGAACGGCGGCGCCAGCTGGACCGACGTGATCAACCGGGGCTTCGTACGCGACAACGGCGGCGTTCCCTGGATCAATGGCAAGGCCATGCACTGGGCCGGTACGGCCGTGTTCGATCCGTTCAACAACAAGGCCGTCTGGCTGACGTCCGGCAACGGCATTTTCAAGACCGCCAACATCGATGCCGTGCCGACCACGTGGACGTTCACCGTCAAGGGCCTGGATGAAACGGTGCCGCTGAACATCTACAGCATCCCCGGCGGGCCCGTGCTGTCCGCCATCGGCGACTACGACGGCTTCCAGCACTACAACATCGACACGTACACGAATCCGCAGTATTCCCCGACGATGGGAACGACGACCGGCCTGGCGGTCGCCGACAGCAATACCAGCCTGGCGGTGCGGGTCGGGAACAAGATGTACACGTCCGCCAACGGCGGCACGAACTGGAACCAGACCAACATGAACGGCACCTACGGCCAGGTGGCGCTGTCCGCCGGCGGCACGGTCCTGCTGCACAGCCCGTCCGGTTCCTCGACCACGTACCGGTCGACGAATATGGGGACGAGCTGGTCGACGGTCGGCGGGCTCGGCGTCAGCAATGCGCGCCCGGTCGCCGATCCGGCCAATGCGAGCAAGTTTTACGTGTACAGCCCATCGGACGGCAGTTTCATGATCAGTACGGACAGCGGCGCGTCGTTCTGGAAGTTCTCCACGCTGCCGACCTGGGGCAGCGATGCGATCCGCGCGGCGCCCGGCCGGGAAGGCGACATCTGGGTGGCGCTGTATGGCGGCGGCCTCGCGCGTACCACGAGCTCGGGCTGGCAATTCAGCAACCTGCCCAACATCACGTATTGCGGCGCGGTCGGCTTCGGCAAGGCGGCGGCGGGCGCATCCTATCCGACCGTCTACATCTGGGGCACGATCGGCGGCGTGACCGGCGTGTACCGGTCGACCGATACGGGGCAGACCTGGACGCGCATCAACGACAGCGCGCACCAGTACGGCGGTCCGGGCAACGGCCATTTCGTGGCGGGCGACATGAATACGTTCGGCGTGGTCTACATGAGCACGGCGGGACGCGGCATCGTCGTCGGCAAGCCGTAACGGGAAACCGGTGACGCCCTGGCTGCCGCCGGCCGTGCACGGCGGCGGCAGCTGGGCGTTGCGTCTCGAATACGTTTCATAGCAGAATCGATAGTTTCCATATGGAACTGTGCTAACCTGCCAGAGTCGCTTCCACCCATCCCGCCCGTCGTCCCAGCCGTGCAACCATCACATGAAACACGCCGACCGGGTGCCGGCCTCGACCTGAAAGACGCGCTGCTCGTCGGCGCGATCGTGATCGTCTGTTCGATCTTCGGCATCTACACGGCGCCCCCGGGTGTGCTGGCGGCGTTCTGGCCCACGAATGCCGTCCTCGTCGGGCTGCTGCTGCGGCGCGCCCATCCGCCCGGACCGGCCCACTGGCTGTGCGCCGTCGCCGGCTATATCGTGGCCGACCTGTACATGAACCACGGCTGGCCCAAGACGCTCATGCTCACGTCGACCAACATGATGGGCGTGTCGGTCTGCTATCTGCTGCTCGCGCGCATGAGCGACGACGTGCGCGGCCTGCGCCATCCGCGCTCGATGCTGCGCTTCGTGCCGGTGGCCATGTGCGCCGCGACGGCGGCCGGGGTCGGCGGCCTCTTCATCCATCCGGCGCTGTTCGGCGGCACGCGGGCCTACGGTTTCATGTTCTGGTTTTCGACGGAGCTCGTCAATTACATCGCCATCCTGCCGGTGCTGCTGACCATGCCGGACCTGCTGCGCCGCATGCTCGGGCCCAGGCGCCGCAGCGACTGGCGCAGCTGGCGCGCCGAACAGGTCGCGCCGCTGGCCGCCTTCGCGGGCAGCCTGTGGCTCGAGACCCAGCTGGGCGGACCGGGCGTGATCGCCTTTCCGATTCCCGCGATGCTGTGGTGCGCATTGACGTACAGCCTGTTCGCCACGGCCGGCATCACGCTGCTGTTTTCGATGTGGACGCTGCTCGCCATCGCCAGCGGCGCCCTCGTGATCGGCGCCCCGGTCGATACCCCGCAAGCGATCATGTCGCTGCGCGTCGGCGTGACCTTGACGGCGCTGGCGCCGCTGGCCGTGGCAAGCGTGATGGTCGCGCGCAACGAGCTGCTGGCGCGCCTGCAGCACGCCGCCTCGCACGATCCGCTGACGCAGGTGCTGAACCGCGGCGGCTTCATGGCGCGCGCGGACGGCGTGCTGGCCGCGCCGGCGCAGGCATGGCCGGCGGCCGTGCTGATGATGGATATCGATTTCTTCAAGAAGGTCAACGACACCCACGGCCACGCGGCGGGCGACGACGTGTTGACCGGTTTCGCGCACCTGGCGGCGGGCTGCTTGCGCAGCGGCGACGTGCTGGGCCGCCTGGGCGGGGAAGAGTTCGCCGTGCTGCTGCCCGGCTGCGCCGCGGACGACGCCCGCGCCATCGCCCAGCGCATCTGCGACGCGTTTGCCGCGCACACGGTGGCGCTGGCCGACGGCACGCGCCTGCAGGCCACCGTCAGCATCGGCCTGGGCTGCTGGAGCGCCCCGGGGACGCCGGTCGGCACGATGCTGTCGGCGGCCGACGCGGCGCTCTATCGCGCCAAGCACGACGGGCGCAACCGCGTCGTGCTGGACGCGGCGTAGGGCAGGGGCCCGAATGCCCGGCATCGGCGGCGGGGACATTTGGTGGGCACGGGGTGCCCACCCTTGTATCTTGAGCGTGTTGGTGATTAGCTACCACTAACTGAGGTGAAGACCAGCTTGTGCCCACCCTGAAGGCGTTGACCTTGTGGAGTAGATTAGGCCCTTCACCTCTCCCCACCCCATGACTGAACACTGGACGGTATCCGAGGGCTCTGACCCTGCATGTACAAGGCGAGTGTGGAGTGGATAGGGAAAATCAAGAACACAAGGAAGATCAAATGTTTTATCTTGGCGTAGACGTTTCGAAGAAAAAACTGGACTGCATGCTGCTCGATACTAAGAACGGCAAGTTGAAGTCCAAATCGTTATCCAACACAAAGGCTGGATTCGAAGAACTGATTGAATGGCTGGCCACAAACAAAGCGCCTGATGCGCATGTGATCATGGAGCCGACCGGTGTGTATCACGAACCGGCCGCGCTGGCGCTGACCGATGCGGGCTTGAAACTGTCACTGGCTAATCCGGCCCAGCTGCGGCAGTTTGCCCAAGGACTGGGCGTCAAGAACAAGACCGATAAAGCCGACAGTACCGTACTGGCGCGCTACGGCGAGACATTGAAACCCGTAGCTTGGCAACCGCCGTCGAAATCTGCGCGTCACCTGAAAGCCCTGCTGACGCGCCGTGACGCTATTGCCGATGATTTGCAGCGCGAACAAAACCGTCAGGAGGCCATCGATTTCGGTGTATCACCGGACGAGGTCAAGCAGTCGATCATGCAGTCGCTCATATTTTTGCAGGCTGAGCTCAAGCGTCTGGAACAGATGATCGAAGAGCATATCGACAACGATCCTGATTTGCGCAACAAGCAGGATCTGCTGGAGACGATTCCTGGCGTGGGCGAGCGTGTCTCGAGTAACCTGACCGCGCTGTTTGCCGCTAAAACCTTCGACACTGCCGAGCAACTGGCCGCTTATCTTGGCCTGGTGCCGGTACAGTGGGACTCAGGTTCGTCGGTGCATAAACGTCCTCGCCTATCCAAGGCTGGCCCATCGCACCTGCGCAAGCTGCTTTACATGCCAGCCGTGGTGGCCCGCCGCTGGAACCCTCACATCAAATCCTTCAGCGACCGTTTGCTCGCCAAAGGCAAGACCAAGATGGCCGTCATCGGTGCCTGCATGCGCAAGCTGGCCCACCTGTGCTTTGGTGTTGTGCACTCAGGCAGGCCATATGACCCGAATTACGCCATGTGAAGCTTGACGCACAAGACGGTATCTACGGCTACAGGCAGGCGCTTGAACGCCGGGCATCCGCGGCGGCGTAGGGTGGGCACCCCTGTGCCCACGCGAACGATTGCATCACGGCGGCATTGCGTGGGCACGTTTCATTTGAGGCCCCCGGCCCCAAATGCCCACCCCGCCGGACCGGCGCTTAAACGCCGACCATCGACACGGCCTTCGTGTTCAGGTACGACTCCAGCGCCTCCGGGCCGCCTTCCGAACCGTAGCCCGAATCCTTGATGCCGCCGAACGGCAGCTCGGCGCTCGGCGTGGCCGGCTGGTTAATCCACAGCATGCCGACTTCCACGCGGTTCATCAGGAGGTGCGCGTTCTTGATCGAGCGGGTGAAGGCATAGCCGGCCAGGCCGTACGGCAGGCGGTTCGCTTCCGCGATCGCGTCTTCCAGGCTGTCGAAGCCGCGGATGCCGGCCACGGGGCCGAACGGCTCGTCGTTGAAGATGGACGCGTCCAGCGGGACGTCGGCGAGGATGGTCGGCGCAAAGAAGTTGCCGGCGTCGCCCACGCGCTTGCCGCCCGTGGCGACGATCGCGCCGCGCGCCCGCGCATCCTCGACGACCTGCGCCATCGCCGTCACGCGGCGCGCGTTGGCGAGGGGGCCCAGCGTGGTGCCCTCGGCCAGGCCGTCGCCCAGTTTCAGGCCTTCGGCGTGCGCGACGAAGGCGCGCGTGAACTCGTCCTTGACCGCGTTGTGCACGAGGAAGCGGGTCGGCGAGATGCAGACCTGACCCGCATTGCGGAACTTGGCGGCGCCGGCGGCGCGCACGGCCAGCGCCACGTCCGCGTCTTCGGCGACGATCACCGGCGCATGGCCGCCCAGTTCCATCGTCACGCGCTTCATGTGTGCGCCGGCCAGCGCGGCCAGCTGCTTGCCGACCGGGGTCGAACCCGTGAACGTGACCTTGCGGATGACCGGGTGCGGGATCAGGTAGCCCGAGATCTCGGCCGGATCGCCGAACACGAGGCCCACGACGCCGGCCGGCACGCCGGCATCGACGAAGCACTGGAACAGCGCGGCGGGCGAGGCCGGGGTCTCTTCCGGTGCCTTGCACAGGAACGAGCAGCCGGTGGCCAGTGCGGCGGCCAGCTTGCGCACGACCTGGTTGATCGGGAAGTTCCACGGCGTGAACGCGGCGACGGGGCCGACCGGCTCCTTCAGCACGAGCTGCTGCGCCTGCGGATTACGCGCCGGCACGATGCGGCCGTACACGCGCATGCCCTCGGCCGCGAACCAGTCGATGATCTCGGCGCCGGCCATGGCTTCCATCTTCGCTTCAAGCAGCGGTTTGCCCTGTTCCTGGGTCAGCAGGCGGGCGATGTCGCCGGCGCGTTCGCGCAGCAGGTTGGCCGCGCGGCGCATCGTGGCGGCGCGTTCGGCCGCGGGCACGAAGCGCCAGGCTTCGAAGCCTTTCTGGGCGGCGGCGAGGGCGCGGTCCAGGTCGGCGATGGCGGCATGGGCGACCGTGCCGATCGCCTGGCCGGTGGCCGGGTTCACGACCGGGATCGTCTTGCCGCCGGTGGCTTCGACCCATTCGTTGGCGATGAGGAGGCGGGTGTCGGGATAGCTGGAAGTCGTCATGAAAGCGTCGTTTCCTGTGTTCAGTGGTGGATATATGATCGGTCCGCGCTGCGCGGAAGCCGCTATGATCGCACCGCTGCGGATTGTTTGCTTAACACACGGCGAACCGGGCGCTCAGGGCGTCCACACGAGGCGCACGGCGAGGGCGCGTTCGTATTCGCTGCGCGTGGCCGGCGCGCCGAATTCCGCATGGCGCGGATCGAACAGGTTCTGTCCGATGAGGGACAGTTCGAGGTCCGGCGCGACGCGCCAGCCGTAGCGTGCGTCGACCGCCGTGTACGCGGGGACGGCCGGCTGCGGCAGCGCCCCCACGTGGCGCAGCGTGACGTCGAATTCGTGCCCGCCGCCCAGGTCGTACGACGAACGCACGGACCAGTAATGGGTCGGGTCGGCCGTGGACAGGCCCGTCGTGCCCGAACGGTCGCGGCTGCCCGGCTGCAGCGACGTGCCGACGCGCTGCACCACGCCGCCGCCGGACAGGCGCCATGCGTCCGCCACCTGCCAGCTGGCCCACGCCTCGATGCCGCGCGTGAGGCCGTCCGCGAGGTTCTCGAACACGGAGCCCGTGCCGTGCGGGTTCGGTTCCAGCGTGCGCAGCCCGTCGTAGCGGCTGAAGAACAGCGTCGCCGAATACGAGAGCGCCGGGTGAGGCCGGGCGCGGTAGCCCAGTTCGAACACATTGGCCGTCTCGGAGGCGAAGTCGGGGCCGCCCGCCACGCCGTACTGCGGCACGCCGTTGACGACGGGCGGCGTCGTCGGGCTGTAGAAATCGCGGTCGATGCGCGACGGCGCCCGCACCGCGCGCGACAGCGAACTCCACACGAGCGCCGCAGGGCGCGGATTCCAGGCGAGGCGCAAGGTCGGCAGCACTTCGACGCCGGTGTAATTGTTGTCCTCGAATTTCAGGCCTGCCGTCAGGCGCAGGTCGTCCTGCAGCGCGACCTCGTCCTGCGCGAACAGGTTGGCCCAGTGCAGGTTCAGCGCGCCGGGCAGGAAGCCGAACCTGGCGCCGTTCTCGACGCGGTCGTGGCCGAGGCGGTAGCCGCCGCCCCAGACGACGTGGTGATTCCCGGCCAGGTGCACGGCGTGCTGCAGCTGCAGGTCGAACGTGTCGAGGCGTTCGTGGAAGGCGAGCGGCTGGTCGCGCTCCGTATGGTCCCAGTACAGCTGGACGGTGCCCGACGAGCCGTCCGCGAACGTGCGGGACACGCGGCCCAGCAGGTTGGCGCCGCCCACCCGGATGTCCTGCGTGCCGGCCTGGCGCAGCCGCGCGTCGTAGACGTCGCCCTGGACGGTCAGGCCGCGCGCGGTGTCGCCCCAGTCGGTACGGAATCCGGCCTGGTCGCGGTGCCAGCCCGTCGGGACCGTGGCGCCCGTGGCCGTGTGGGTATCGTCGTTCTCGGCATGCTTGGCGTATGCGCGGTAATGGCCGTCGCCGCCCAGGCTGCCGCCGTAGCGTACCGCGCCGTCGCGCGCGTCCTTGCCGAGCGTCGTGCCGAGCAGCACGCCCTGCGTCGCGCCGGCCGGTTTCGTGATGATGTTGATGACGCCGTTGACGGCGTTGGCGCCCCACAGCGTGGCGCCCGGACCGCTGATGACCTCGATGCGCTCGACGTCGTCCAGCACCACGTCCTGCACGTCCCAGAACACGCCGGAAAACAGCGGCGAATACACCGTGCGGCCGTCGATGAGGACGAGCAGCTTGTTTTCGAACGGGCTGGAAAAGCCGCGCGCAGTGACGGCATAGTTGCGGGCGTCGACGCGCGCGACCTGCAGGTTGGGCGCCAGCCGCAGCGCGTCAAGCAGCGACGCCGCGCCGGAGCGGCGGATGTCGTTGCCGGTGATGACGAAGATGGACGCGGCCGCGTCGGACAGCGATTCCGACCGGCGAGACACCGACGTGACCTGGATATTCGCCAGCTCTTCCAGGCTCAGTTCCGCCATGTCCCGCGATTGAAGCGGCTCGTCGGCCGCGGCGCCCTGCGCGGCCAGCAGCGCGGCGGCGCATCCGGCCAGGATGGTACGCAATGGAGACAGGGACGATGTGGATCTGGACATGGGAGCGGCATACTTGAGCGGTTTGCGAGATTGTATTGCAGAAACCGAAATATTGATCTCAAACATGTTGTTTCGCGTGCGCGCGCGCCACGTCACAAATTTCGTTACTTGCGTTCGGCAATTTTGTAATTGCGCCGGGAAGATGCGGCCCGGACAATGCGCGCAAACGCCGCCTCGGCCAATAACACATCGGGAGACTCCACATGATGCCCCTTTCATTGCGCGCCAGCCTGCTGCTGGCCGCCGCCATGTGCGCCGCGCCGGGCGCCGCCCCGGCGCAGGAGGCGCCTGCGCACGGCCCGTCCGCCGCAAGCGATCCGGCCGCGCGCATCGGCTGGTGGCGCCAGGCCCGCTTCGGCATGTTCATCCACTGGGGCCTGTACGCCATTCCCGGGCGCGGCGAGTGGGTGCAATGGAACGAACAGATCCCGACCGGTGAATACGCAAAACTGGCCGACAGGTTCAAGCCGGAGCGGTTCGACGCGGACGCATGGGCCCAACTGGCGAAGTCCGCCGGCATGAAATACATGGTGTTCACGTCGCGCCACCACGACGGCTTCGCGATGTTCGACGACGGCGACAACCCGTTTTCGAGCACGAAGACGGCCGCCCACCGCGATTTCGTCGCGGACTACGTGAAGGCCGCGCGCAAGGCCGGGATGGGCGTGGGGCTGTACTACTCGCCGCTGGACTGGCGTTATCCCGGCTTCTTCTTCCCCGACCTGCAGCGCGAGAGCGCGGAAGCGATGCGCGCCCAGTACCACCGCCAGATGCGCGAACTCCTGTCCAACTACGGCAAGATCGACGTGCTGTGGTTCGACGGCGGCGAGACCGACTGGCTGAACTTCGGCGGCGACTGGGCCGGCGCGGAGTGGAAGAAACGGGCACCGGGCCGGCATTACGGCGGCGGCTTCGACTGGCAGCACGACAAGGTGTACGCGATGCTGCGGCACCTGCAGCCGGACGTCGTCATCAACGGCCGCGCCGACATGCCGGAAGATTTTCATGCGCGCGAAGGCGAGGGCGCGCTGGGCGACTTCGACAACACGCATCCGTGGGAACTGTGCACCACCATCGCCGGCGCCTGGGGCTACCAGCCGGGCATGCAGCCGAAACCCCTCAAGCATTACATCCAGCTGCTGGCGAACGTCGCCGGCCGGGACGGCAATCTGTTGCTGAATGTCGGGCCGGGTCCCGACGGGCGCATCGACGCGGTCCAGGCGGACCGGCTGCGCGAGATCGGCGCCTGGCTCGGCAAGCATGGCGACAGTATCTACGGCACCCGCGGCGGCCCGTTCCTGCCGGGCAGCTGGGGCGCATCCACCTACCGCGGCAACACGATCTACGTCCACGTGCTGAACTGGAACGGCGCCAGGCTGGCGCTGCCCGCGATTCCCGCCCGCATCGTGCGCGCGTCGGTGCTGGGCGGCGGTGCGGCAAGCGTCGAACAGTCCGCACGCGGCATCGAGATCGCCGTGGCGCCGGCCGCCCGCGACGACATGGACACGGTGGTGGCCCTGCAGCTGGAGTCGCCCGCCGCCGCGATCGCGCCGGTGCGCTGACCGTCGACCGCGCGCCGACGCGGATCAGCGCACGTTCTGCGCCTTGATCAGCTTGTCCAGCAGCGCGTGCTCTTCTTCCGTCAGGTCGGTCAGCGGTGCGCGCACCGGACCGCCGTCGTGGCCGACCAGGCGGGCGCCGGCCTTGACGATCGACACGGCGTAGCCGGCCTTGCGGTTGCGGATCGCCAGGTAGGGCAGGAAGAATTCGTCCAGCAGGCGGTTGGTCGTCGCGTGGTCGTCCTTCGCGATCGCGTGGTAGAAATCCATCGCCAGTTGCGGCATGAAGTTGAACACGGCCGACGAGTACACGGGCACGCCCAGCGCTTTATAGGCGGCGGCATAGACTTCCGCCGTCGGCAGGCCGCCCAGGTAGCTGAAGCGGTCGCCCATGCGGCGCCAGATCGAGACCATCAGTTCGATGTCGCCGATGCCGTCCTTGAAGCCGATCAGGTTCGGGCAGCGGTCGGCCAGCTTTTCCAGCGACTCCGGCGTGAGGCGGCACTGGGCGCGGTTGTACACGACGACGCCGATGTTCACCGATTTGCAGACTTGCTCCACGTGGGCGACGAGGCCGTCCTGGCTCGCTTCGGTCAGGTAGTGCGGCAGCAGCAGCACGCCCTTGGCGCCGAGGCGCTCGGCTTCCTGGGCGAACGCGATGGCGCTGCGGGTCGGGCCGCCTGCGCCGGCCAGGATGGGCACCTTGCCGGCGCAGGTGTCGACGGCGGTCTTGATCACTTGGGAGTATTCGTCGTGCGTCAGCGAGAAGAACTCGCCGGTGCCGCCGGCCGCGAACAGGGCGGTGGCGCCGTACGGCGCGAGCCATTCCAGGCGCTCGATGTACGTGCTGGGGCGGAAATTGCCTTCGGTATCGAAGTCGGTGATGGGGAAGGACAGCAGGCCCGACGACATGACTTGCTTGAGTTCTTGCGGATTCATGGTAGCTCCAGTGGCGGATGAGGGAGAGTGGCTTTACTTATCAGTCATCGTACAACCAAAGACGAGGCATCGCAAGAATTTTTTCGACGTCGATGCGCCGCCGTGGCCGTTCGGCCCGGATCTACGGGGAGGCATACGAATCCGGGCAACCTGGGGCTGCCCGGAAACGGATGTCAAAAAGGCATGATATCGTACAACTAGCCGCCAAACGTCGCCGGCAGGCGTGCCGCCGTGCGCCGGGCGGCGGGCAGGTGCGGCGCGGTCGCGGCAGCCGGCGGCAGCTTGAACAGGCTGACGGTCGTGAGCAGGTTGCCGGCCTCGACGTTCAGTGCCTCGGCGGCGGCGGCCGACTCCTCGACGAGCGCCGCGTTACGCTGCGTCATCTCGTCCATCTGCGCGATGGCGCCGTTGATCTGCTCGATGCCCAGGCTCTGCTCGCGGCTCGCTTCCGCGATCTCGCCGACGATGCCGGACACGCGCTGCACGCTGTCGACCATCGCCTGCATCGAATCGCCCGCTTCCCTGACGAGGTGCGTGCCCGACACGACCTTGTCGGCCGAGTCGGTGATCAACGCCTTGATTTCCCGCGCCGCCGTGGCGCTGCGCTGGGCGAGGGTGCGCACTTCGCCGGCGACGACGGCGAAACCGCGTCCCTGTTCGCCGGCGCGCGCCGCTTCGACGGCGGCGTTCAGGGCCAGGATGTTCGTCTGGAACGCGATGCCGTCGATCACGGCGATGATGTCGACGACGCGGCGCGACGAGCTGTCGATGGCGGCCATCGTCTCGACCATCCGGTCCATCACGACGGCGCCCGTCGTCGCCATCGTGGACGTCGTCTGCACGAGCTCGCGGGCCTGCGCCGCGTTGCCGGCCGTCTGCTGGACGGTGCTCGTGAGCTCTTCCATCGATGATGCCGTTTCTTCCAGCGAGCCCGCCTGCTGCTCGGTGCGCGCCGACAGGTCGGCATTCCCGAGCGACACTTCATGCGCCGTCGCGCCGATCGCCTGGGCGCCGCTGCGCACGGTGCACACCATCGCGGTCAGGCTCTCCTGCATGCGCGCGATCCCGCCCATCAGGCGGCCGATTTCGTTGTCGCCCGTCGCGGCCGCGTGCGCGGTCAGGTCGCCCTGGGCGACGCGGTCGAGGAGTGCCACGGCCTCGCCGATGGGCGCGATCACGACGCGCTTGAGGAAGAGGTGCACGGCGGCGACGAGCGCCAGCGCCGCCGCGATGCCGGCCGCGACGAGCCACAGCACCGTCGTGTATTCGCGCGCGCGCTCCGCCATCAGCCGCTCGCTGAGCGCCGTCTGCTGCTTCTGGAATTTCTCGAGCAGCGCGGAGAAGGCGGCGCCCTGCGACGTCAGCTGCTCTACGTTGATCTTCGTGTATTGCACTGCGTCGTCGTGGCGCAGCGCGTCGATGGCACGGTCGAGCGTGCCGACGAGGCGCGCCGCGGCGTCGCCCAGTTCCTTGCGCAATTGCACGTCGGTGGCGGCGGGAGGCAGGCGCGCGACGAACGCCTGCAAGGCCGCGGCCGAGCGGCCCTGGCTCGTGGCCGCGCTGTCCAGACCGCTGCTGGCGGACGTGGCCTTGCCGTTTTCCTTGAAGTCGGTGTAGGCGCGCACCAGCGCCGAGCGGGTGCGCGTCGTGTCCTTGTAGATGTCGTTGATCGCCTGCGTGTCGGTATTCAGGCCGTAGGCGAGCGCGAGCGCGTTGTTCGAGCGTTGCAGGGTGAATACGCCCAGGCCGGCGCCGATCACGAGCATGACGGCGAACAGGCCCAGCGACGCCATCAGGCTGAAGCGGATCGTAATGTTTTTCATGGTTGAGTTTGCAAAAGGGGGAACGCTGCAGGCCGGAATCGACCTTGCGGCGGGGCGATCATCGCACGGCTGGTTGGTACTGACTATTTCTTATTGGAAATTTTGTGAAAAACGTTGCGTCGATGCCGCTTCGTCAGCCGACGGTTCGCGTCGTCGCCCGCTCGACCAGCTCGAAACCCACGTCGACGACGTTGCCCGCCAGCGGCCGGCCTTCGATCCTGGCGATCAGCGCTTTCGCGGCCTGCGTGCCGATGGCCCGCTTGTCGATGTGGACGGAGGAAATGGGGGGATGGGTGAACGCGGCGAAATCGAAGTCGCCGAAGCCCATGATGCCGAGCGAATCGGGCACGGCGATGCCTTGCGCGGCCGCCTCGATCAGGGCGCCCTGGGCCAGCACGTCGGAGCTGCACACGACGACTTCCGGATCGTGGCCGGCGGCCAGGATCGCGCGCAGGCCCTCGCGGCCGAGATTGAGGACGGTCGGCGGCGTCGCCATGTGCGTGGCGACGGGCACCACGCCGTGGCGCCGCAGCTCCGCCTCGAGCGCCTGGCGGCGCCGGTTGGCGCGTTCGTCGCGGGCGCAGATCGATGCAAACCGTTTATACCCTTTGCCCAGCAAATACTGCGCGACCTTTTCGCCGATCCGTTCCTGCGAAAAGCCGATGGCGATGTCGATGGGGGAGGGCGTCAGGTCCCAGGCCTCCACCACGGGCACGCCGGTGGCGAGCAGCTTCTTGCGCACGCTGGCGTGGTGCTGGATGCCGGTGAGGACGATGCCGTCGGGCTGGCGCGACAGGATCGCCGTCAGCAGGTCTTCTTCCTTCTGCTGCGAATAGTTCGAGACGGACAGCAGCAACTGGTAGCCGTGCGCCGACAATTCGTCGTTCAGGCCCTGCACCATCTCGGCGAACATCGAATTGGACAGCTGCGGCACGATGGCCGCGATCAGCTGGCTGCGCTTCGTCGTCAGGCTGCCCGCCAGCATGTTCGGGATATACCCCATCGCGGCCGCCGCTTCCTTCACGCGCGCGATCGTGTCCGGCTTCACGAGCTTGGGGTTGTGCAGCGCGCGCGACACGGTGATGGGCGACAGGCCCGCCAGCCGCGCGACGTCCTTGAGCGTGATGCTTTTCGGCCGTTCCGGGTACGTGTCGTCGTCGTTGTTGCGGTCGTGGTCGAGCGGCTCGGTCATGCGCGGGTCTGTTGGGTAAATGATCAGTTGTACGACATCCGACCACAAAACGCTTGCGTTCATGGATGATTGCGGTATCATACCAAACGTCGGTCAAGGATGGTGATTTTGCTCACTCTTGCGCGACTGGAAAAACGATGGCCGAAGAATGACCGGCCATATTTTTAAGATAAAAATGATTGCGGTGTCATTTGTGCGTGATGCACACGCGGCGCCGGCCCCGAACGTCCGGAAATGCAATGGCCGTTTTTTCGGGGTCGAAATGATTGCGCAATCATGGAGAATGCAGCGCCCGTAGATATGGAGACGATGATGACCATCCCCCGCACCATCCGCATGCACGAGAACGACAACGTCGCCATCGTCGTCAACGCCGGCGGCCTGCCGGAAGGCACCGTCTTTCCCGATGGCCTGACATTGAGGACGCGCGTGCCGGAAGGGCACAAGGTCGCCCTGCGCGACATCGCCCAGGGCGAGCCGATCATCCGCTACGACGTGACGATCGGCCATGCGCTTGCCCCGATCGCGCGCGGCACGTGGATCGAGGAATCGCTGGTCGGCATGCCGGCCGCGCGCGGCCTGGACGACCTGCCGCAACCGGTCCGCGACCGCGCGCCGCTCGCGCCGCTGGAAGGTTTCACGTTCGAGGGCTTCCGCAATCCGGACGGCTCGGTGGGCACGCGCAACATCCTCGCCATCAGCGAGACGGTGCAGTGCGTGTCCGGCGTCGTCGAATTCGCCGTCGAGCGCATCAAGAAGGAATTGCTGCCCAAGTACCCGAACGTGGACGACGTCGTCGCCATCGAGCACACGTACGGCTGCGGCGTCGCCATCGACGCGCCCGGCGCCGAGATCCCGATCCGCACCCTGCGCAACATCGCCCGGAACCCGAACTTCGGCGGGCGCGTGATGGTCGTCAGCCTCGGCTGCGAAAAGCTGCAGCCGGCGCGCATGTTCCCGCAAGGTTCGATCGCGATCCGGAACGCGCAGCAGGAACCGGACGTCGTATGCCTGCAGGACGCGGCGCACGTCGGCTTCGGCGACATGATCGAGTCCATCATGCGCACGGCCGAGACGCACCTGGCCGTACTGGACCTGCGCCGGCGCGAGACCGTGCCGGCGTCGGAACTGGTCGTCGGCGTGCAGTGCGGCGGCAGCGACGCGTTCTCCGGCGTGACCGCCAATCCGGCCGTCGGCTATGCGAGCGACCTGCTCGTGCGGGCCGGCGCCGCCGTCATGTTTTCCGAAACGACGGAAGTCCGCGACGGCATCGACCAGTTGACGGCGCGCGCCGCCGACGACGGCGTCGCGCAGGCGATGATCCGCGAAATGGCCTGGTACGACGAGTACCTCAGGCGTGGCGGCGTGGATCGCAGCGCGAACACCACGCCCGGCAACAAGAAGGGCGGCCTCGCCAACATCACCGAGAAGGCGATGGGTTCCATCATCAAGTCCGGCACGGCGCCCATCGCGGGCGTGCTGGCGCCGGGCGAAAAGCTGCAGCAGAAGGGCCTGATCTACGCGGCCACGCCGGCCAGCGATTTCATCTGCGGCACCTTGCAGCTGGCGGCCGGCATGAACATGCACGTGTTCACGACGGGCCGCGGCACGCCGTACGGCCTGGCCGCCGTGCCGGTCGTGAAGGTGGCGACGCGCGACGACCTGGCGCGCCGCTGGCACGACCTCATGGACATCAACGCCGGCCGCATCGCGACCGGCGACGCGACGATCGCGGACGTCGGCTGGGAGCTGTTCCACTTCCTGCTCGACGTGGCGAGCGGCCGCAAAAAGACGTGGGCCGAGCAGTGGAAACTGCACAACGCGCTCACGCTGTTCAACCCGGCGCCGGTGACCTGACCTCCGCGCGACCAAAAAAACACCGACAAACCAAGGAGACACCTTGAAAAAAGCAGCACTGATCGCCCTCGGCCTGGCCGCGGGCGCGGGCGCGCACGCCCAGACGAACGTCACCATCTACGGCATCGTCGACGCCGCCCTCGTGGGCGAAAACGGCGGCAGCGCCGGCCATGTCACGAAGGTGACGAGCGGCGCCGCCTCGGCGTCGCGCATCGGCTTCCGCGGCACCGAGGAGCTGGGCGACGGCCTGGCCGCGTTCTTCACGCTGGAGACGGGCGCCAGGATCGATACCGGCGAAGTCGACGCGGCCGGCACGATCTTCAACCGCCAGGCGTTCGTCGGCCTCAGGACGAAGGCCGGATCGGTCGCCCTCGGCCGCCAGTACACGCCTTACCACACGACCCTGGCCGCGGTGGCCGATCCGTTCGGCACCGGTTACGCGGGCACGTCGAAGAACCTCTTCCCCGACAACGGCACCAACGTCCGCGCCAGCAATACGATCACGTACGCGTCGCCCAGGGTGAACGGCGTGAACGTCGACCTCGCGTACAGCGCGGGCGAGCAGACGGCATTGGCGGCGGGACGCCAGTTCGGCGGCGCGATCGGCTATGCCGCGGGACCGCTGACGGTGCGCCTCGCGTACAACAGCAAGAACACGGACGTCGCGGCGACGGGCACGAACCACGACCTGGGCCGCAACACGCTGCTGGGCGCGAACTACGACTTCAAATGGGTCAGGCTGTATGCGGCGTACGGTATCGACAAGGGCTTCAACAGCGCCACGCTGGGCAACGCCAACAATCCGTACGGCGGCGTGAAGCCGACGCCGTCCATCGACGGCCGCGACATGCTGCTGGGCTTCCGGGCGCCGGTCGGTCCGGGCACGCTGATGTTCTCGACGATGCACAAGGACGACCGCACCCACTTCAACCAGGACGCCACCTCGTGGGGCATCGGCTACCTGTACGAGCTGACGAAACGGACTGGCCTGTACGCGGCCTACGCGCACATCAATAACAAGAACGGCGCCGGCTACACCGTCGCCAACAATTCGGAGTCGGGCTCGGGCAACACCGGCTACGACCTGGGCATCCGCCACACGTTCTGACCGCGGCGGACGCACCCCACAACCTTGGAGGAAACATGGAGCACACTACGACCGCCGCCGTGCCGGCCGCCGCGACAAAGCTCGCGTCGCGCACGCGCTGGAGCATTCTCGCGATCCTGTTCATCGTCACGACGATCAATTACGCGGACCGCGCCTCGATCTCGATCGCGGGACCCGAGATCCGCAAGGCCCTCGGCCTGTCGCCCGTCGAAATGGGCTTCGTGTTTTCCGCGTTCGCCTGGTCGTACGTGATGGCGCAGCTGCCGGGCGGCTGGCTGCTCGATCGCTTCGGCTCGAAGATCACGTACTTCTTCAGCATCTTCCTGTGGTCGCTGTTCACGATGCTGACGGGCGCCGTCGGCTTCATGACGGGCGCCGCCGCCGTGGCCACCCTGTTCGCGCTGCGCTTCGTCGTCGGCGCGGCCGAGGCGCCTTCGTTCCCCGGCAACAGCCGCATCACGTCGGCCTGGTTCCCCACGCACGAACGGGGGCTCGCGTCCGCGCTGTTCAACTCGGCCCAGTATTTCGCGACCGTGCTGTTCGCGCCGATCATGGGCTGGCTGGTCCACAGCTACGGCTGGCAAAGCGTGTTCGTCGTGATGGGGGCTCTCGGTATCGTGATGGCCTTCGTCTGGCTCAAGACGATCTACGGGCCCAAGGACCATCCGTCCGTGAGCGCCGGCGAACTGAAATACATCGAGGAGGGCGGGGCGCTCGTCGACCTGGACGGCGCGCAGCGCAGCACCCAGCCGCCGGCCGTCGACACGTTCGCCTGCGTCAAGGAACTGCTGGGCAACCGCATGCTGCTGGGCGTGTACATCGGCCAGTACTGCATCAACACGCTGACCTACTTCTTCCTCACGTGGTTCCCGGTGTACCTCGTGCAGGAGCGCCACATGACGATCCTGAAGGCGGGCTTCGTCGCCTCGGTGCCCGCCATCGCCGGCTTCCTGGGCGGCGTCGTGGGCGGCACCATCTCGGACCGCCTCGCGAAAGCCGGCTTCTCGCTGTCGATGTCGCGCAAGGTGCCGATCGTGGCGGGCATGCTGCTGTCGATGAGCATGATCGCCTGTAACTACATCGAACAGGACATGTTCGTCGTGGCCGTGATGGCCCTGGCCTTCTTCGGCAAGGGCGTCGGCGCGCTGGGCTGGGCCGTCGTCGCCGACACGTCGCCGAAGGAAGCGGGCGGCCTGTCGGGCGCGCTGTTCAACACCTTCGGCAACATCGCCGGCATCACGACGCCGATCGTCATCGGCTACATCCTGCAGGGCACCGGTTCGTTCGCGGGCGCGCTCGTGTACGTGGGCGCGAACGCGGCCGTCACGATCTTCAGCTACGTCTTCATCGTGGGCGAGATCAAGCGCGTGAAGCTGGTGAAGTCGCTGGTTGCGCACTGACGCATCCGGCCAGGAAGCACAGCAGGTGGTCGGTGAACGCCGGCGCCGCTTCCAGGTTCGAGATGTGCGACGCCGGCACGACGGCCAGCTGCGCCCCGGCGATCGCCGCCGCGAGCCGTTCGCCGTCGGCGACCGTCGTCACCGGGTCGGCGGCACCCGCGATGACGAGCGTCGGCGCGCGCACTGTTGCGATGTCCGGCCGCAGGTCGGCCTGGGCCAGCGCGTCGCAGCAGGCCGCGTAGCCTTCGGCATCCTGTGCGCGCAGGGCCGCGACGAGGCGGTCCACCAGCGGGCGCTCGCGCCCGATGAAGCCCTGCGTGAACCAGCGCGCGGCCGCGCCGTCGGCCACCCCGTCCATCCCCGCGCGCCGCACCTGTTCGGCCCGCGCCGTCCAGCCTGATTCGGTGCCGATGCGGGCGGCCGTATTCGCGAGCACCAGGCTGGCGATCCTGTGCGGCCGGTGGATGGCGAGCCACTGGCCCGTCATGCCGCCCATCGAGATCCCGCAGAAGTGCGCCCGCGCGATGCCCAGCGCGTCGAGCAGGCCGGTCACGTCGAGTCCCAGGCGTTCCAGCGTCACGGGCGCGGTGCCGCGTCCCGACCGGCCGTGGCCGCGCGCGTCGTAGCGCAGCACGTAAAAATCGCGGGCCAGGCGGGCCGCCTGCGGCTGCCACATGGCGAGGTCGGTGCCGAGGGAATTCGAGAGCACGACGCAGGGCCGCGCCGGATCGCCGTCGGCCCGGTAATGCAGGCGCACGTCATCCACTTGTACGAAGCGCATGGCGTCACCCCTGGTCGCCGCCGCCCACCGGCAGCACGGTGCCGGTGACGTACGACGCTTCGCTTGACGCGAGGAACAGGATCGCCGCGACCTGCTCGTCGACGGTGCCGTAGCGGTGCATGAAGCTCGATGCCCGGGTCTGGTCGACGATGCCCTGGTACCACGCCTGTTCCCGTGCGTTCAAAGGCTGCGGATTGCGCGGCACCCTGCGCGGCGGGGCGTCCGTCCCGCCCGTGGCGACGGCGTTGACGCGGATGCCGTCCTGCGCATGTTCGAACGCCAGGCTCGCGGTCAGCGCGTTGACGCCGCCTTTCGCCGCCGAATAGGGCACGCGGTAGATGCCGCGCGTGGCCACCGACGACACGTTGACGATGGTGCCGGTCCTGGCCGCGATCATCGCCGGCAGCACGGCGCGGCAGCACCACAGGGTCGGGAACAGCGAACGGCGGATCTCGGCTTCGATCTGCGCCTCCTCGTATTCCTGGTAGGGCTTGGCCCAGATCGTGCCGCCGACGTTGTTGACGAGGATGTCGATGCGGCCATGGTCGGCAAGGGCGCGGGCCGCCAGCGCGGCGGCGCCGGCCCACGTTTCGAGATCGGCCTCGATGGCGACGACCTGCGCGCCGCAGGCGGCAGCTTCCTGCGCGACCTCGTGCACGAGCGGCGCGCGGTCCGCCAGCACGAGCCGTGCACCTTCGCGCGCGGCGGCCAGCGCCACGCCGCGCCCGATGCCCTGGGCCGCGCCGGTGACGATCATGACCTGGTCCTTGAAGCGGTCGGGATGGATCATGCTGCACCTCCGGTCGTGCTTGCGGCGGCGAACTTCTCGAAGTAAAAGCCGTGCGGCGCGATGCCGACGCCGTCCAGCCAGGCGCGCACGGCGTCGACCATCGCGACGGGGCCGCACAGGTAGACGTCGACGTCGCCGCCGTGCATCCAGCCCGGTTCGACGTGCGCGGTGGCGTAACCCTTGCGCGGATGGCTGCTGGCCGCGTGCGCCACGCACGTCACGTACTGGAACTGGGGATGCGCGGCCGCGATGCGGTCCAGCCGGTCCAGTTCGACGAGGTCGTGGTCGTGGGTGACCGCGTACACGAGGCGGACCGGGTGCGCGAAGCCGTGCGCGGCCAGCACGTCGAGCATGGACAGGAACGGCGCGATGCCGGTGCCGCCCGCCAGCATCAGCACGGGTCGTTGCACCGGGCGCAGGTAGAAGCTGCCGTACGGGCCGGAGAACGCGACCGGCTGCCCCGGCTGCGCGTGCTCCGTGAGCCAGGTGCTCATCAAGCCGTCCGGCACGTTGCGCACGACGAAGCCGGCGTGCGCCGCGCCGGGGGCGGAGCTGAACGAGTACGAGCGGGTCTGGTCCGTGCCCGGCACGCGCACGTTGACGTACTGGCCGGGCAGGAAGTCCAGCTGCGCCGGCGCGTCGAGCGCGACGGAGAACGCGATCGTCGACGGCGACAGCTGCGCGACCGCGGCGACCTTGCCTGGGAAGTCGCCGACGCCCGTCTTGCATGCGGCCGACGTGGCCGGGATGCGCACGACGCAGTCGGAGGTCGGGCGCATCTGGCAGGCCAGCACGTGGCCGGCCGCGGCGTCGCGCGCGTCGAGGGCGTCCTCGATATAGCCGTCGGCGGGCATGTCGTAGCTGCCGGACTCGCACAGCCCGCGGCACGTGCCGCAGGCGCCGTCGCGGCAATCGAGGGGGATGTTGACCTTCTGGCGATAGGCCGCGTCGGACAGTTTTTCGTTGGGGTTGCAGCCGATGAAGCGCGTGACGCCGTCCTCGAACTGCAGTGCGATCGTATGGCTCATGACCGGCTCCTTTAGATGTGATAAATGTCGATCACCTGGCTGATGTAGTCGTTCTTCAGGACGACGTATTTGTCCAGGATGCGGGGCGCCGGACCGGAAAAGTCGATCACGTAGCGCGACATGCCGAAATAGCTGTGGGTCGTGTGGTAGCGGTGGCTCAGCGTGTGCCAGTTGAAGCGCACCGTGTGTAGCGCGCCGTCGACCCGTTCCAGCTCCACGTTGGCGATGTTGTGGCTCGTGCGCGTGTCCGGAATGGTCGCGCTGGAGCGCTCCGTCCTGATGCGGAACACGCGGTCTTCCAGCCCCTGGCGGCTCGCGTAATAGATCAGCGAGATCTCGCGCTCCGGGTCCGCGACCAGCGTGCCGTCGTCGTCCCAGGACGGCATCCAGAAGCGCGCGGCCACGTCGTAGCAGGCGAGCCAGTCGTCCCACCGTTCGTCGTCGAGCAGGCGCGCTTCGCGGTACAGGAAGGCCTGGATGTCGTGCATCGTCACCGCGCTCATGTCGCGTCTCCCGGCGCGGCCAGCGCCCGCTGCATCACGTCCAGCCAGTAGCGGTGCTGGATGGTGTACAGGCCCTCGTCCTCGGTGCGCACGCCGCTCAGCACGGGGGCGAGGCCGATGGCCTGCGCCGCCGCGTCCGCGCCGTGGACCCAGTGCTTCGCGCCGCGGCACATATCGTTCCACTGCATGGCCGCGCCGTTGTAGCCCTGCTGGCAGGCGCGGAATTCTTCCAGGTCGTCCGGCGTCGCCATGCCGCTGACGTTGAAAAAATCTTCGTACTGGCGGATGCGGTGGGCGCGCGCCTGTGCCGATTCGTCCCTGGGCGCGATGCAGTAGATCGTCACCTCGGTCTTGTCCACGGCGAGCGGGCGCAGCACGCGGATCTGGGAGCTGAACTGGTCCATCAGGTACACGTTCGGATACAGGCACAGGTTGCGCGAGCGGCCCACCATCCAGTCGGCCGTCGCGCGGCCGTATTTGTCCGCGTACTCCGCGTGGCGTGCGAAGTTCGGGCGGTCCTCGGGATTGGCCCACTCCGACCACAGCAGCATGTGCCCGTGCTCGAAGGCGTAGAAACCGCCGCCCTGGCGGCCCCAGTTGCCGGCGTCCATCGCGCGGATGTCGTCCGCGCCGGCCGCCTGCTCCTCCTTGCGGCGGTTCGTCGTGGCCGCGTAATTCCAGTGCACGGCCGTCACGTGGTAGCCGTCGGCGCCGTTCTCGGCCTGCAGCTTCCAGTTGCCGTCGAACGTATAGGTCGACGCGCCGCGCAGCACTTCCAGGCCGCCCGGGGACTGGTCGACGATCATGTCGATGATCTTGCCGGCCTCGCCGAGGAAGGCTTCGAGCGGTTCGACGTCCGGATTCAGGCTGCCGAACAGGAAGCCGCGGTAGCTGCCGAAGCGCGCCAGTTTCTTGAGGTCGTGCGAGCCTTCCTTGTTGAAGCAGTCCGGATAGCCGGCGCCTTCCGGGTCCTTCACCTTCAGCAGCTTGCCGCTGTTGTTGAAGGTCCAGCCGTGGAACGGGCACGTGTAGGTGGCCTTGTTGCCGCGCTTGTGGCGGCACAGCTGGGCGCCGCGGTGGCTGCACGCGTTGATGAACGCGTTCAGTTCACCGTTGCGGTTGCGGGCGATGAACACCGGCTGGCGGCCGATGTGCGTCGTGTAGTAGTCGTTGACGTTGGCGACCTGGCTCTCGTGCGCCAGGTAGACCCAGTTGCCTTCGAAGATATGCTTCATCTCGAGGTCGAACAGGGCCTCGTCGGTGAAGGCGCTGCGGTGCAGGCGATAGTCGCCCGTCGCGGCGTCCTCGATCAGGTAGCCGTCGAGGCTCGTCGGCTTGGATGCGTCGACCGGAACGATGGGAATCATGGCGTGTCCTCAGGCGGCGGCACGGGGACGGTCGACCAGCGTGGCCGGGGCGGCGTCGGTGTCGCGGTACAGGTGGAAGTCGAAGTCGATCGACGCGTACGGCTTGTCCAGGCGCAGGGCGTCGAGGCGGGCCGGGTCGTCGATGCGTTGCACGGGCGGCACGAGGCCGGCGCGGCTGGCGAACGCGAAGTCGTCCCACAGGTATTCGTCGCCGTCGATATTGATCTGCGTGGTCAGCTTGCGCCGGCCGGGGTGGCTCACGAAGAAGTGGATGTGCGCGGGGCGGCGGCCGTGGCGGCCCAGCAGGTCGAGCAGCTGCTGCGTCGTGCCGTCCGGCGGGCAGCCGTAGCCGACCGGGATGATCGAGCGGAAGCGGTAGCGGCCGTTGTCGTCGGTGACGATCGTGCGGCGCAGGTTGAAGTCCGGCTGGGTGCGGTCGAAGAACGAGTAGTTGCCGAGCAGGTTCGCGTGCCACACCTCGACCTTCGCGCCCGGCAGCGGGCGGCCGTCCTGGTCGAACACGGTGCCCTGCATGAGCAGGACCTCGCCGCGCTCCGTTTCGGTGCCGTCGTCCAGGCGGGCGAAGCCGACGCTTTCCGGCGCGCCCGCCACGTACAGCGGGCCTTCGATGGTGCGCGGCGTGCCGCCCGCCAGGCCGGCTTTCTGTTCGGCTTCGTCGGCGCGGATGTCGAGGAAGCGCTCCAGGCCGAGGCCCGCGGCCAGCAGGCCCAGTTCGCCCGCCGCACCGGCGGCCGCCAGGTACGACACGCCGTGCCAGAATTCGGTCGGGGTGACGTCGAGGTCCTCGATGGCCTTGCACAAATCGCCCAGCAGGCGCAGCACGACCTGCTGCACGCGCGGGTCGGCGGGGCGGTCGGCGGCGTCCACGACCCAGCTCCGGGCCAGTCGTTCGATGTCTGCGTGGTTCATTTCTGTCTCCTTGTGGTGGATGGTTAGCGGTCGTCGTCGCGGACGGACGACGGGTGGCGGCACAGCGGCATCACGTCGATCTGCATGTAGGGGAACAGCGGCAGCGATGTGAGCAGCGCATGCAGCTCCTCGGCGTCGGCGACGTCGAAGATGCTGACGTTGGCGTACTGGCCGGCGATGCGCCACAGGTGGCGCCATTTGCCTTCGCGCTGCAGGCGCTGGGCGAGGTCTTTCTCGGCCTGCCTGAGCGCCGCCGCGTCGGCGCTCGCCGGCGACGCGGGCAGGTGGACGTTCATTCGTACGTGGAACAGCATGGTGGTCTCCGTGGTGTCATTGGCGCCGCAGGCGGCGCAACTTGTCGGTGTCGATGTCGACGCCCAGGCCCGGACCGGTCGGCACCTGCAGCGCGAAGTCGCGGTACACGAGCGGCTCGCTCAGCACTTCCTCGGTCAGCAGCAGGGGGCCGAACAATTCGGTGTCCCATGCGAGGTCGGCGAACGTCGAGCACACATGGGCCGTGGCCGCGGTGCCGATGCCGCCTTCCAGCATCGTGCCGCCGTACAGGCCGATGCCGGCCAGCCGCGCCACGGCGGCCACGTCGAGGGCCGGCAGCAGGCCGCCGGACTGCGTGATCTTGACGGCGTACACACCGGCGGCGTCCATGCGGGCGAGCAGCATGGCGTCGTCCGGGCCGTGCAGCGCCTCGTCGGCCATGATGGCCACGTCGAAGCGGCGCGTGAGCCGCGCCAGCGCGGCCGTGTTGCGGGCCTTGACTGGTTGCTCGACCAGGTCTATGGCGCCGTCCTGCAGCCTGGCGATGGCGCGCACGGCGTCGGCCTCGCTCCAGGCCTGGTTGACGTCCACGCGCACGCTGGCCCGGTCGCCCAGCGCGCGCTTGATCGCGAGGACGTGCGCGACGTCGGCGTCGACCTCGCGCAGGCCGATCTTGAGCTTGAAGATGCGGTGGCGGCGGATGTCCAGCATGTGCTCCGCTTCGGCGATGTCGCGCGCCGTGTCGCCGCTGGCCAGCGTCCAGGCCACGGGCAGCGTGTCGCGCACGCGCCCGCCGAGCAGTTCGGACAGCGGCACGCCCAGGCGGCGCGCCTGCGCGTCCAGCAGGGCCGTCTCGAGCGCGCACTTGGCGAAGCGGTTGCCCTGGATGGTCCGGCGCACCTTCGCCATCGCTTTCGCCGGCGCGCTGGCGTCCATGCCGAGCAGCAGCGGGGCGATGTGGGTGTCGATATTGACCTTGATGCTTTCCGGGCTCTCATCGCCGTAATTCAGGCCGCCGATGGTCGTGGCCTCGCCCCAGCCCTGGATGCCGTCGGCGCAGCGGATGCGGACCAGGACCAGGGTTTGTGTGTTCATCGTCGCGACGGACAGCTTGTGGGGCCGGATCGTCGGGACGTCGAGCAAGAAGGTGTCGATAGTTTGGATCATATTCGGTGCGTATAATTCGGTGGAGTGATGCCACGATATTCCTGCGAATAACGGGCGTCCAACACTGTTGTGGTATCAAGTCCATACCTGAAAGGTATTGAAATGGAATTGCGGCACCTGCGTTACTTCGTCGCCGTGGCGGAAGAGCGGAATTTCACCCGGGCGGCCGAGCGCCTGCACATCGCCCAGCCGCCGCTGAGCCGGCAGATCCAGCAGCTGGAGGAAGACCTGGGCGTGGTCCTGATCGAAAAAGGCGTGCGTCCGCTGCGCCTGACCGAGGCCGGCGCGTTTTTCCTCGCCCACGCCAGGACGCTGCTCGACCAGGTGCGCGACCTGCGCACGATGACCCAGCGCATCGGCAAGCTGGAACGCACGCTGTCGGTCGGCTTCGTTGCGTCGACCCTGTACGGCCTGCTGCCGGACATCATCCGCCGCTACCGCGAGCGCCATCCCGAGGTCGACATCGCGCTGCACGAGATGACGACGGTGGAACAGCTCAAGGCCCTCAAGGAAGGCCGCATCGACGTGGGCTTCGGGCGCCTCAAGAGCGCGGACCCGAGCATCCGCCGCATCCGCCTGCGCGAGGAGCCGATGGTGGTGGCGCTGTTCCCCGGCCACCGCCTCGCCGGAGGCGCGGGCGGCCTGCGCCTGACGGAACTGGTCCACGAAGCGCTGCTCGTCTACCCGAAAGCGCCGCGCCCGAGCTTCGCCGACCAGGTGCTGGCCGCCTTCAGCGAAGCGAACCTGACGCCGGAACACGTGACCGAGGTGCGCGAACTGCAGATCGCGATGGGACTCGTCGCGGCCGGGCAGGGCATCGCCATCGTGCCGGAAAGCGTGCAGGGCATGCATCACCGGAACGTCGTCTACCGCCCGCTGGACGAGCCGCACGCCGTGTCGCCGATCTTCTTTTCCGTGCGCCACATGGACCGGTCGCCCGAGCTGGAAAACATCCTGGCGGCCGTGTACGCGGTCTACGACGACCACGGGATCGCGCACGGCGGCGAAAAACTGTGAATCGCTGAATCCGGTGCCGCCGCGGCCGCGTATATGAGGGCATGGACGGGGCATGGCGACCGCACGCTTGCAATCGCCACCCCGCCAGTGGCTTGTCGCGCTACAATGTTTTCATTAAATCAATGAAAAGGGCGCCGTGAGCGAGGAGACCGACCAGGACGACCGCCTGTACCACCTGCTTGCCGCCGTGGCCCTGCAGGACCGCAAGGCGTTCCGCGCCCTGTACGACGCCACGTCCGCGAAACTGTTCGGCGTCGCGCTGCGCATCCTGCGCAAGGACGAACTGGCGGAGGACGCCGTGCAGGATGCGTTCGTCGCCATCTGGCACGCGGCGTCCGGCTACCAGCCGCACCTGGCCGCGCCGCTCACGTGGATGGTGACGATCGTGCGCAACAAGGCGCTGGACATCCTGCGCCGCGCGCGGGCGGGCGGCGCGGACGCGCAGGTGGAACCCGACGATGCCGACGGCCTGGCCGACACGGCCGCCGGACCGTACGAGCTGGCGCAGGCGTCGCGCGACGCGCGGGCGCTGGCCGATTGCATGGACACGCTCGCGGGCCGCCAGCGCCAGGCGATCGGCATGGCGTATCTGCACGACCTGTCGCACAGCGAGGTGGCGGGGCGCCTCGGCCTGCCCATCGGCACGGTCAAGACGTGGATCCGGCGCGGCCTCGAGCGGCTGCGCGAGTGCCTGGCCAAACGGGAGGCTGCATGAACATCCGGGACAATCCGGCCCTGGCCGACAAGCTCGCGGCCGAATACGCGCTGGGCACCTTGCGGGGCGGTGCGCGGCGCCGTTTCGAGACGTGGCTGCGCGACGACCGCCGGCTGCGCGCCCTGGTCGCCGACTGGCAGGGACGGCTCGCGACGCTGGCCGAGCTGGAACGGCCCGTGACGCCGCCGGCGCGGGTGTGGGCGGGCATCGAGCGCCGCCTCCACCCCGCGCCCGCGCCGTCCCCGTCGTCCGCACCGTGGTGGCAGTTCTGGCGCACCGCCGCGGCGCGGCCGTGGGGCGTGCTGGCGCTGGCCGCGAGCGCGGGCCTGCTCGTGCTGGCCGTGCGCATGGCCGCGGTGAACGAAGCGGGCGCGCCGCCGCAGCAGATCGCGGCGCTGTCCGACGCCCAGTCGCACACGGCGCTGGTCGTCACGGCCGACACGCGGCGCGGCAAGCTCCGGGTGCGCGTCGCGGCCGACGTCCACGTGCCTGCCGACCGCACGCTGCAGCTGTGGGCGATCACGCAGGCAGGCAAGCCGCGCTCGCTCGGCATCCTGCCCGGCAACCGCAGCACCGACCTGACGCTCGACGCGCGCGCCACCGATCCGGACGTGGCGCTGCTCGCGATCAGCCTGGAGCCGAAAGGCGGTTCGCCCGATCCGAACGGGCCGACCGGCCCCGTGCTGTACAAGGGCAGCTGGGCGCGCCTGTGATTCCACCCATTCATTCATCGTCGAGGTCTGGCATGCGCATGTTCGTCGTCCTGTCCTTTTGTTGCCTGACCGGCGCCGCGCACGGGCAGGATGCGGCACCGGACATCGTGCCGCGTCCTGCGCACCTGCAGCGCGGGAGCGGCGACTACGTGCTGACGCCGGCGACCCGCATCGTCGCGAGCGGCGCGGCGCTGCCCGAGGCGGCGATGCTGCGCGACTACCTGCGCCCGGCCACCGGCTTCGATCTGCCCGTCGGCGCGCACGACGGCGCGAACGCGATCCGCCTGCGCCTCGATCCGAAAGCCGATACGGGCAGCGAAGGCTACCGCCTCGTGAGCGACGCCGGCGGCGTGACCATCTCGGCCGCGCAGCCCGCCGGCCTGTTCTACGGCATCCAGACCTTGCGCCAGATGCTGCCGGCGGATATCTACCGGCAGGCGCCGGTGCGGCGCACGTGGGCGCTGCCGGCCGTGGCCGTCGAGGACGCGCCGCGGTTCTCGTGGCGCGGCAGCCACCTGGACGTCGCGCGCCACTTCATGCCCAAGGCTTTCGTCATGAAGCACATCGAGCTGCTGGCCCAGCACAAGATGAACGTCTTCCACTGGCACCTGACGGACGACCAGGGCTGGCGCATCGAGATCAAGCGCTATCCGCGCCTGACCCAGGTCGGCGCGTGGCGGCGCGAGAGCATGGTCGCGTACGCGCCCCCACGCTACGACGGCACGCCGCACGGCGGCTTTTATACGCAGGACGACATCCGCGAAGTGGTCGCGTGGGCGGCCGCGCGCCACGTGACGATCGTGCCCGAAATCGAAATGCCGGGCCACGCGCTGGCCGCCATCGCCGCGTATCCGGCGCTGGGCAACAACCCCGGCCGCCAGCTGGAAGTGGGCCGCGACTGGGGCGTCATCCCGCAGGTGTTCAACGTGGAGGACGGCACCATCGCCTTCCTGCAGAACGTGCTGGACGAGGTGATGGACCTGTTTCCGGGACCGTATGTGCACGTGGGCGGAGACGAATGCCCGAAGACGGAATGGGCGCATTCGCCGGCCGCGCTGGCGCGCATGAAGCAGGTGGGGCTCGTGCCCGCGACGGCCACCTTGAGCGACCTGCAGGACTACCGCGACGCGCAGGGCCGGCCGGCCACGCATCCGGCCCTGCATGGCTTGCAGAGCTGGTTCATCGGCCGCATGGATGCCTATCTGGCGCAGCACGGGCGCCGCCTGGTCGGCTGGGACGAGATCCTCGACGGCGGCCTCGCACCGGGTGCCACGGTGATGAGCTGGCACGGCGAGGCGGGCGGCATCAAGGCGGCCGATGCCGGGCACGACGTCGTGATGACGCCGGAGCGCGAGACCTATTTCGATTTTTACCAGGCCGCGCCGGGCAGCCCGGGCTTCCGCGAGCCGATGGGCGTGCGCGACGTGACGACGCTCGCGCGCGTGTACGCGTACGACCCGCTGCCCGCCGCGCTGCCGCCGGGAGAGGCGAACCACGTGCTGGGCAGCCAGGCGCAGTTGTGGACGGAGTACATGGCGACGCCGCGCGACGTCGAATACATGGCCTGGCCGCGCCTGCTGGCGCTGGCGGAAGGCTTGTGGACGCCGCCGTCGCGCAAGGACTACGGCCGCTTCGAACGGGCGATGCCGGCCGCGCTGGACCGGCTGCAGGCGCAGGACGTGAACTACCGCCCGCTGGATGGGCCGCGCGGCCCGCGCTGACGGGCCCCGCGCGTCAGGGGTGGCGCAGCACCGCGACCCGGTCCGGCGTGACGTCGGCGGGCAGGTCGCCCCAGGTGGCGCGCAGGTAGTTGACGAGGGCGGCCACGTCGGCGTCGCTCATGCCCTGCGCGAAACCGGGCATCGGCTGCATGTTTTCCAGTCCGCCCAGTTTTTGTTCCGGCAGGCCGTCGAGGATGGTGACGATGAGGTTGTGCGCATTCGCCTCGCGCACGGTCGTATTGCCGCGCATGGCCACGGCCGTGTGCGGCCTGCCCGCGCCGTCGACGGCATGGCAGCCGGCGCACACGTTCAGGTAGATGCGGCGCCCGGCATCGACCTTGCCCTGGTCCACGGCGGCCTGGCGGCGCGCCGGCGCGGCGGGGGGCGGCTCGCCCAGCAGGTAGACGGTCAGCGCCTTGATGTCGGCATCGTCCAGGTGGCGCGTGCTCAGGTTGACGACTTCATACATGTCGCCGAACGCGGAACCCTGCGGCGCCACGCCCGTCTTCAGGAAAGCCTGCAGGCCGCCGGCGGTCCAGCCCCGTTCCGCCAGGGCGGCCGGGGTGATGTTCGACGAGAACCAGCGCGTCAGCGCGAAGCCGGCGAGCGGCCGGTCGAGATCCAGTTGTCCCAGCCTGCCGCGCGGCGTATGGCATTCGTTGCAGTGGCCGAGGACGTTCGCCAGGTAGCGCCCGCGCACCCAGTCCGCCGACTGGCCGTGCGAACTGGCGGGCAGAGTGTCCTTCAGGAACAGCATGTTCCAGAACACGAGCCCGAAGCGCAGGTTGAACGGAAAGTGCAGGTCGTTCTGCCGGTTGGCCAGTTTGACGGGCGCCAGGTGCATCAGGTAGCCGTAGATGGCGTCGCTGTCGGCGCGCGCCATGCCCCGGTACGACGTGTAGGGCATCGCGGGATACAGGTGGCCGTGCGGCGATTTGCCCGCGGTCAGCGCCTGGTAAAAATCGTCGCTGCTCCAGCGCCCGATGCCGGTGTCGGGATCGGGCGTGATGTTGGTGCCGTAGATGGTGCCGAAATTCGTCTTCAGCGGTACGCCGCCGGCGAACGGCTCCCCGCCCGGCGCGGTATGGCAGGCGACGCAGTCCGCCGCCGCGGCCAGGTATTTGCCCCGGCCGAGCTGCGCGGGCGTGGCGGCGCTGGCGGCCGTGGCGGCGGCCGGCGCGCGGTCGGGCTGCCGGCCGCATGCCGCCGCGGCGAGCGCCGCGAGGCAGAGCGCCGCCGTCGTGCGCACTGTCTTCATGATCCGGCCTTCACCAGGCCGGGCGTCGACAGGATCACATCCTTCACGGCTTCGTAATAGCGCACATAGCCGGTACAGCGGCAGATGTGCGGGTTCAGCGCGGCCGAGATGGTCTGTTCGACCTGGTCGCGCGCGACCGGTTCGCGCTTGAGCCGTTCGACCAGCACCGTCGCGCCGTTGACGAAACCGGGCGTGCAGTAGCCGCACTGGAAGCTGTAGTGTTCGAGGAATTTCTGCTGGATGGGCGACAGTTCGACGGCCTCGCCATGCTCGTCGTATCTGGCATGGCCTTCCACCGTGCGGATGGTCTTGCCGTTGAAGAAATGCGCGCCGGTGATGCAGGTGCGGATTTCCTCGCTGCCCCCGGCGCCGTCCAGGATCACGACGCAGGCATGGCAGACGCCGATGCCGCAGCCGAAACGCGACCCGGTCAGATCGGCATACTCGTGCAGGAAGTCCACCATCATCAGGCCTTCGGGCACGTCGACCGGTCCGAACGCCTTGCCGTTGATCGTCAGCGCGAGTGGCCGCATGGTCAGGCTCATGACAGTACTCCTTGAATCTTCTCCGCCGTGATGGGCAGTTCCGTGAACCGGTGGCCGACCGCATGTGCGATCCCGTTCGCGATGGCCGCGACGACGGGAATCATGACCACTTCCGCGATGCCTTTCGACGGGTCGGTTGCCGACAGGGGCGGCAGGACCTCGCCGGACTGCTTCCACACCGCGACGTCGCTCGCGCGCGGCAGGTGGTAGCGGTTGAAATTCCAGGTGCCGTTGCCGGGACCGTCCTCGTACAGCGGCAGGTATTCGTGCAGCGCGTGGCCGATGCCCATCGCCAGTCCGCCCTGCAGCTGGCCGGACACCAGTTGCGGCACGATCTGGTTGCCGCATTCCATGATCGAATGATGCGACAGCAGTTCGATCGCGCCGTCGGACCGGCCGACCGCGAGCTCGACGAGCGTGCCGATCGCGCTGTAATAGGTCACGCCGGCGTTGTTGCGCTGCGCGGCCGGAAAGAAGACGTTGCGCCGCCCGATGACGGTGAATGTGTCGGCGCCGCCGTAGCGCACCGCGAGGCCGTCGAGCGGACGGCGCACGGTCTCCCCATGCACGTCGAAATCCGCCTCGGCCCATTGCCAGCGGTTGAACGCGTGGCCGACGGCGGCCGTCACCAGCTGGAGTTCGTGCGCCTTGTTGGCCAGCTGCTCCAGCGACAACGGTGCCATGCCGTTGGCGGTGAGCTTGCCGTTTTCCCAGCGCGCATCCTCGCGCCGCACGACGTACGACGCCGCCTGCCCGCCGGCGTAGCCGCCCGACCAGATGGCCAGCGCGGCCGGCCAGATCCCGTGTTCGAACACGACCCTGGCCGTCTCGCTCGTGCCGTGCGAGAAGAAGTACGCCGAGTTCGATGCGCTGGACGGCGACACGGCCGCGGGCGTCCACATCGGGTCCCTGGCGAACTTGTCCTGTTCCGCCTGCTTGATCAGGTAGGTGTCGCCGCTGGTCGTCAGCGGCAGCTCGTCCCACTCGGTGACGGCCGTGCGCACGCTGTCTGCCGGCCGCCCCAGCCAGCGCGCGCACACGACGGCCTGGGACGTCGCCATGCCGGTGCCGATGTCGACGCCGACGTGATGCAGCGCGATGCGTCCTTCGGGCGACAATTCCACGCGCGCGAAGATCGCTTCGGCGCCGGTGCCGAAATCTTTTTGCACGCACGCGAAACCGACGCCGTAGCGCTGGCCCGGATGGGCGAGCTCGTAGGCCTGCTTGCGCTTCGCCCGTTCGGTCCACAGCGGATGCAGGCGCGCCCGTTCCAGCACCTCGTCGGCACGCACGGCGCCCGCGGGAACGGCGCCCTGCGTGTTCTTCATGCCCGATTTCAGCACGTTCTTCAGGCGCAGCTCGATCGCGTCGATGCCCAGCATCTGGGCGATTTCGTCGACCGCCATTTCGGTCGCATTCATGCTTTGCAGCGTGCCGTAGCCGCGCGCCGAGCCGGCGTCGACGGCGCGCGAGTAGACGGCCGTCGTCGTGCAGTCGTTTTTCGGGAAATAATAGATCGATTGCGCGGCGGTCGCGGCGACCATGGCGACCGATGGCGAGAAATTCGCGCGCCCGCCGCCGTTGGCTTCGAAATCCGTCCTGAGGGTCTGGAACAGGCCCGTTTTGCGGTCGACGGCGATCTCGTAATGCATCCTGAAGCTGTGCCGCTTGAGCGCCGTTTGAAAATGCTCGAAGCGGTCGTTGGCGAAACGGACCGGGTTGCCGTCGCCGTACAATGCCGCGACCAGGCCGTAAAACGGTACGTTGCAATGGTCCTTGGAACCATAGCCGACCGTGTAGCAGGGATGGATGAACAGTTGCTTGAGCGGAAACCGGCTTTTTTTCACCATCTCGACGGCCGCAGTCATCACTTCCTGCGGGGACTGCGTGGCCAGCACGAGATGCAGCGATTGCGTCGCGGCGTCGTACCAGCCGTTGGCGTTGTCCGGTTCGAGGGCGGACGTATCGGTCGACTGCGAAAAGTAGTCGCGTTTCAGGATCAGCCAGTCGTCCGGCGGCGCCGCCAGTTCCTGCGAGATCCGCTCGCCGTAGGCAATGCCGTCCGGCCCCTGGTCCTTCAGGGTCACATCGGTCTTGCGCGGCACCTTTTTTTCGGAGGGGAAAAGCGGGCTGTTCTTGAGACTGGAAAATGCGTCGTCGTCGTAGGGCGTGCTGCCGCCCACGCGCACATAACGGAATGCGCCCCACGGGTCGCGCTGCTGCGGCGCGACCGGATCGCCGTACACGACGACCCGGTCCTGGAATTGCACCTTGTTCTTGGCGAAGCGAAAACGGTTGAAATCGTGATAGATCAGGATCGCGACCGCATGGCCCAGATAGGCCGGCTGCTTGCCCGCCGGGAGCAGCATGTCGTCGCCGTAAAAGTCGGGAAAGCGCAAGCCGTCGCGCGCGAGATCTTCCGCGGTCACGACGCGGTCCGGCTTGAGGTCGGGGTCGAGCAGGGCGAGATCGATGCCGGTGAACAGGCGATCGGTACGCGTGGCGCGCACGAAGAACGCGTGGGCCTGCTGTTGCGGCCAGTGCGGCATGTTGCGCGCGCGGATATCGTAGGCAAATACCTTCTTGCCCGTCACCTTTGCCGTGCCGTCGATCCGGAAACGTGCCGGACCGGCGGCGCCAGCCGGCTTCACCGGCGTGAGGATGTTTTCCTCGAACAGCGCGGAGAGGGCATCGCCGTGCAACGGCGCCAGCCAGACGCCGACGCCGGAGATCACGGTGAACTTGATGAATTTTCTACGGGAAGACCGAACACCATTATCCATGACCGCGCGCCCGCCAGGAATGCCAACTCGTTTTTTCTGGGTAACTCGTTTTGGTAAAAAGTATATTCACAACGAATTTGAACGGGCGCACGGCTGATGCGGTCATTGCATGAACCACCCGTGGCTGACGACGATGGACTGGCCCGTCAGCGCGTTCGACGGGAAGGTCGCGAGGAACAGCGCCGTGTGCGCGACATCCTCGACGGTCGTGAATTCGCCGTCGACCGTCTCCTTCAGCATCACCTTTTTCACGACGTCGTCTTCGCTGATCCCGAGTTCCTTCGCCTGCTCCGGGATCTGCTTTTCGACCAGCGGCGTGCGCACGAAGCCGGGGCAGATCACGTTGGCGCGCACGCCGTGGGCCGCGCCTTCCTTGGCGACGACCTTGGCCAGCCCGACGAGGCCATGCTTGGCCGTGACGTACGGCGCTTTCAACACGGACGCTTCCTTCGAGTGCACGGACCCCATGTAGATGACGGTGCCGCCGCGGCCCTGCGCATACATCCGCTTCAGGCAGGCGCGCGTCGTGAGGAAGGCGCCGTCGAGGTGGATCGCGAGCATCTTCTTCCAGTCCGAGAACTTGAATTCGTCGACCGGCGCGACGATCTGGATGCCGGCGTTCGACACCAGCACGTCGATGCCGCCCAGCTTGTCGGCCACGAGGGCGATGCCGGCGTCGACCTGCTCTTCGTTGGTCACGTCCATCGCGACGGCGACGACGCGCGCGCCGGACGGATCGAATTCGCGCGCCACGGCCTGCGCGGCGGCGAGATTGAGATCGGCGATGGCGACCTTCGCGCCGTGGTCGAAATAGGTCCTGGCGATTTCCTTGCCGATGCCGCTGGCGGCGCCGGTGACGACGGCGACTTTATCCTGCATGTTCATGGTTGTCCTTGTCGGAAGAGGGTAGGGGGATGGGGTGGCTGGGCGCCGTCAGGAAATCGTGGACGGCTGGATTGTCCTCGAGGCGCGGCAGGCTGAAGATTTCCTCGTGGGCCAGCGTCTTCGTGGCGTCCGCGTAGCCGGCCTGCCAGTGTTCCGTCATGGTCCGGCGCGAGAATTCGAAGTCCTTGTACTGGCCTTCGTAGGTGGGCGAGCGGTACACCAGTTCGACGATGTTGTAGAGCGCACGGTCGGACGCTGCCGCCAGCAGCTTCGCCTGCGGCGTGGCGGCGAGCGCCGGCGGCATCTGCGCAAGCAGTTCGTTGAACGCCGTGCGCAGCTTCTCGGTGCGGCGGAACGCGTCGGTGGCGTTGCGCGTGCGGCTCGAATACTGGATCTCCTTCATGCGCGTGGCGACGCCGGCGAGATCGTTCGGCACGTCGCCGCGCGCGCTCCACAGGTCCACCTGGAACACGAGCGTGTGCAGGCGCGAGCGCGCCGACAGCACCCAGTCGAGCGGCGTGTTCGACACCATGCCGCCGTCCCAATAGCGCTCGCCGTCGATCTCGACCGCGTCGAAGCCGGGCGGCAGCGCGCCGCTGGCCATCACGTGTTCGGGGCCGATGCGGTCGCTCGCGTTGTCGAAGTAGGCGAAGTTGCCGGTCCTGACGTTGACGGCGCCGATCGACAGGCGCGTCTCGCGCGCGTTGATGCGGTCGAAGTCGACGAGGCGTTCCAGCGTCGCGCGCAGCGGCGCCGTGTCGTAGAAACTGGTCGCGCCGGCGCCGGGCCACGTCAGGAACGGCGGCGGCAGGCGCGGCTCGAAGAAGCCGGGCACGCCCTGCACGAGCACGCGGCCCGCCGCGAGCTGGTTGACCCAGGCATGCAGCGTGTCGACGAGCGGCACGCCGGTCCACGTATCGCCGACGATGGCGTCGCCGCCCCCGCTGACCAGTTCCCAGAATTCGCGCAGCCGGGGCACGCGGTCCTGGCGCGCATTGCCGGCGATGATCGCACTGTTGATGGCGCCGATCGAAATACCGGACACCCACGTGGGCTCGACGCCCGCTTCCAGCAGGCGCTCGTACACGCCGGCCTGGTAGGCGCCGAGCGCGCCGCCGCCCTGCAGCACGAGGGCGATGCTGTCGAATTCGGTGGCGCAGGCTTTGCGCGTTTCGGCGGGCGCGCGCGTGCCCTCGTGCAGCACGCTTTCGTCGCGCTTATTCACGCCCGGACACCGGCATGGGGGAGATTGTTCGTGTGGCGCCGGGTTCGGCGGATCGGATCGGTGGCTGGCGCAATTCATTCCTCGCTATGTCAATATGAAGGGCGAGGCAACGGCGGTAGCGCGTGCATCGCGTCGCCTCGTCCGCCATTCTGGCCGATTGCGGACGAGGCCGCCGTTCGTTTGGATGATGCACGCCATGTTTACGCGGCCGCGCTGCTATAGTCGGCGCCATCGCAACGACGCTCGACACGGACATGAACGAGACCTGGACCTGGCATCCGCAACCGGACGACGACGGCCGCAAGGTGCGCCTGCACGCGCCGTCGTGCGAAGCGAACCTCGACGGCCTGGCCGATCCGCAGGCCGCGCTGACCTTCGTGCCCGGCAGCGTGTGCGCCGGCATGGTGGGCGGCGTGCCGCTGGCCCCGTGCGCGCGGGCGACCGTCGACGACGCATGCCGCCGCGCGGGCGCCGCGCCGGCGTTCGACGAGCCGCCCTTCGTGCTGCCGACTGGCAAGCACGCGGCGGCCGGCGCCGTCGTGCGCGAGGCGGACGGCCGGCTCTGGCTCGTGGCGCCGTCGAACGCGTTCGGCGGCTACACGGCCACGTTTCCCAAGGGGCGCGTCGAACCGGGGCTGACACTGCAGGCGACCGCCATCCGCGAGGTCTGGGAAGAATCCGGCCTGCACGTGGAACTGACGGCCTGGCTCGGCGACTTTTCCCGCACGCAGACGTTCACGCGCTTCTACGTCGCGCGCCGGATCGGCGGCCACCCGGCGCAGATGGGGTGGGAATCGCAGGCAGTCCACCTCGTCACGCCGGCGCAGGCGCGCCTGTTGCTGAACCGTGACACGGATCGCGCCGTGCTGGACGCGCTGCTCGGGGAGGGAAGCCGGTGCGTTTGAGTTAGGTCAAAAGTGATGAGGGAGCCGCAAGACAAGCTCAGCCTTTCCAAATTGTAATGTTCGCGGTGGACATCTTAATTTTCGCCTCAGTTTCGCGGCGTACCGTGATTGTTGCGTATCGGAAGCATTTCTTGCCCTTTCTCTCATCTTTTTTAGAGGCCGTTGCACCGTGAAGTTAGCCGCGTTCCCGGAACTTGCCCCGCCGCAAACAGGTGGCCTTGACCTCATCCCGGATGATCCCGTGCAGCGCCGCCAGGTACTGGACAAGCTGGATGAGCTCGCTTTACTGCCTTATCTCGCCCCCACCGGGCCCGGCCGCGGATTCGCGTTGTCGACGGAGGCCGCGCACGCCCTCGTCGACGATGGCGACACGCTGAACCTGTGCCGCGACCTCGGCCTCGACACGGCCGCGAACCTCGTCCACCTCGAACGCGAAATCGTGCTGGCGCTGCTCGCCGCGCCGCGCACGCTGCGCTTTGCGAGCGCCGCCGAGTTCCTGTCCGCCGCCGCGATCCGCCGCAACATCGTCGTCGCGGCGCGCGCCACCCAGCTCGCGTTCGGTACGGCCGAAGCGAACCGCCCGCAGAGCCACTGGACGTATGACGAGGACCGCGGTTTCACGATCCTGCCCGGACAGCCGTTGATCGAGGCGCTCACGCTCGCCACCCAGCCGGACGCGGGCAATGGACAGATGTACGCGTTTTCCTGCTACCGCGCGAGCGAGTACGTGATGCTGCTCGGGATCGCCCGCGAACTCGAACGGGTCAACCCGCCGCTGCTGGCCGCCCTGCAGCGCCAGTGGGAGACGAGTGCCATCCAGTCGGGCGCCTTCCACGACGTCTTTTTGGTCGAATACGGCTCCCTCGAAGCGCCGCTGCCGCCGCGCTATTACGTGCCGGGCGATCGCGTGTGGTTCCGGAATCCGGATGCGCTGTCGTCCGATGCGTCGGGCTATGAAGGTTCGTGGGTCATTTACCTCGGCAATGGCCTGTTCAGCAATTTCTGGCAGCGCGACCGGCCCTACAGCCTGGTCGCCAAGTGCCTCGAAATGTATCACTGGCGCCACGGCACCTATGTCGATGCGGAGGGCGACCTGCGCATGAACGAGGCGATCGTCGACGCGAAGGTCGCGGAAACGGCGGCCAACCCTGCCGCGCTGGCAACGGTCGTCGCGCGCATGTCGCGCCTGCGCGATGGCCGCGGCATTTATGCGGACGGCGGCTGCATCGATTTTTCGCGCGAATTTGCGCGCAATGTCTGTCCGGGAACGGCAAGCATCGCCTTGCCGGACTGACGCCCGTCCGGCCCGCGTCCATGGCAGGAAGGGCGCCGATGGCCGGACGCGCGCCGCGGCGGGGTGCGCAGCCGATGTGCGCGTCGGCCAGGCTCATGGCTGCAGCACATAGTGGCCAGGGGCGTCGCGCAGGCTGCGGCCTTCGGGCGGCGGCGCCACCCACGGACCGGCGAGCCGCGCCAGCCAGTGTTCCCAGGCCGGCCACCAGCTGCCTTCACGTACACGGGTTTCGGATTGCCAGCTGTCGGGATCGACATAGGGACCGTCGTGTTCGTGCGTACTCATCTGGTAGCTGCGGCCCAGCTTGCCCGGCGGCGATACGACTCCGGCGTTGTGGCCGCCCGAGGTCAGCAGGAACGTCACCTGCGTGTCGCTCAGCGGAATGATCTTGTAGACGGAACGCCACGGCGCCACGTGGTCCGTCATGGTGCCGACCGCGAGGATGGGGACGTGGATGTCGGTCAGCGATATGGGGCGCCCATCGACGAGGTAGCGCGCGCTGGCCAGGCTGTTCTGCAAAAACAGGTTGCGCAGGTATTGGGAATGCATGCGGAAGGGCATGCGGGTCGCGTCCGCATTCCACGAGGCCAGGTCGTTGTCCTTGTCGGGAATGTCGAGCAGGTAGTGGCGCAGGCGGCGCGACCAGATCAGGTCGTTCGAGCGCAGCAGCTGGAAGGCGCCGGCCATCTGGCGCGTGTCCAGATAGCCCTGCTGCCACATCACGGCTTCGAGAAAGCTGACCTGGCTCTCGTCGATGAACAGCGACAGCTCGCCCGGCTCCGTGAAGTCGACCTGGGCCGCCAGCAGCGTCATGCTGGCCAGCCGCTCGTCGCCGTCGCGCGCCATCGCCGCCGCGGCGATCGCCAGCAGCGTGCCGCCCAGGCAATAGCCGCACGCGTTGACCTGGGGCGCGCCGGTCTCGCGCGCGACCGTGGCCAGCGCCTCCATCACGCCGTGGCGGCGGTAATCCTCCAGCGACAGGTCGCGGTCGTCGGCCTGCGGATTCTTCCAGGAAATCATGTAGACCGTATGGCCGTGCTCGACGAGGTAGCGGACGAGCGAGTTCTGCGGGGAGAGGTCGAGGATGTAGTACTTCATGATCCAGGCCGGCACGATCAGCAGTGGCACGGCGTGGACCTGCGGCGTCACGGGATCGTAGCGCAGCAGTTCGACGAGGTGGTTTTCCATGACAACCTTGCCGGGCGTGACGGCGACGTCCCGTCCGGGACGGTAGCTGACGGGCGCCGTCGTACCGGCCAGCGCGCGGCGCGTGTCGGTGCCCGCGCGGGCCAGGCCATGCACGAGGTTCTGGCCGCCGCTGGCGAACGTGACCTGCTGCGCCACCGGATTGGTGGCGATGAAGTTCGACGGCGCGACGCCGTCCAGCAACTGCCGGGCGACGAAGGTGACGACGTCGCCATGGTGCGACGACACGCCGCGCACGTCGCTGGTGGCGCGGTGCCACCATTGTTGCGACAGCAGGAAGCCCTGGCTGAGCTGGTTCCAGGGCCACGCATGCCACAGCGGATCGTTGAAGCGCTTGTCCTGCGCCAGCGGCTGCACGGGCTCGGCCGGCGTGCCGAACATGGCGCTGGCGCTGTATTGCAGCCAGCGCTGCATGTTGTTCACGGCCTGCACGCCCAGCTCCATCTGCTTGGCGGGCGACAGCAGCAGGTGGCTGGCCCAGTCGAACCAGGCGCCGGCCAGCGCGGCCGGCGAGACGTAGCCGGTCACGCGGCCCAGCGCGGCGTTCAGCGCCAGGTCGACGTGGGCGTGCTCGACGCTGGCCTCGGGATAGCGCGGCCGCGGCCCGCCCTGCCACGTGCTGGCTTCGCGCCGCTGCTCGCTCGGCGGGATCTCGGACAGAATGTTCATGGCGTGCGGGTTCCTTTCGAAGGTACATGACCGTTTGACCGGGATTCCGCCGCTTGGTGCCGTGCGCGGGCGTGAGATTGTTTGATGCAGCGCAGGCAGGAACGCAGCGATACACGTACCATCTTTTTCGGCGAGGTAGCAAAGCGGTTATGCGACGGCTTGCAAAGCCGTTCAGACGTGTTCGACTCACGTCCTCGCCTCACGATTTCCCTCTGCGTGCCTGACATCCGCTACGAACGGGACCGCGTCGCTCACGAGGCCCGCGGCGCTTTTCGATCACGTGCGAGACATCCAGGCCTCGCACGATCCGACACCCCGGAATCCCGCCGGCCGCACAGCAACAACCCGACAGTCCTTCGCCCGGGTCCCGCAAAAATGTTGACCACAGCGAAAAAAGCCGATAGCATCCCGTTAAATGACAACGATGGACATTTTGCTGTGGCGCGAAGCGGCCGCGGTTGAGTGCGCCGCATTCGAAGGCCCATCGGGCCACAGAGGAGACGAGGTGTCGACCATTCACGATGTCGCCGAAAAAGCCGGCGTATCGATCAAGACCGTGTCGCGCGTGCTGAACGACGCGAACAGCGTGTCGGAAAAAACGCGCAAGCGGATCGAGCACGCCATGCAGGCGCTCGATTTCGCGCCGTCGGCCGCCGCGCGCATGTTGCGCGGGCGCCCGACCGACCTCGTGGCCGTCATCGCGGACAAGCTCACCACCACACCCGACTCGTCCGAGATCATCAAGGGCATCCAGTCCGTGTGCGAGGACCTGGGCAAGATGCTCCTCATCGGCGAGACGGGCGGGCAGGCGCATGTCGCCAGCCGCCTGGTGGCCGACATGCGCACCCACCGCGTCGAGGCGATCATCTTCGCCACGACCTTCCATCGTCCGGTGACCCTGAACGAGACGCTGGGCCAGACGCCGGCGGTGCTCGCGAACTGCTTCGAGGAGACGTCCCGGTTCGCGGAAGTCATACCGGACGACGAGGGCGGCGGCTATGCGGCGGCCGAGACCGTGCTGCAGGCCGGGCACCGCAAGATCGCGTTCCTGCAGCTGATCGACGGCATGGTCGCGACCCGCCTGCGCCTGCACGGTTTTCGCCGCGCCATGCAGGACCACGGCGTGCGGCCGAACGAGGCCTGGCTGCTGCACGGCGCCACGCCCGACAGCGACGACGAATTCGCGCAATTGAAAACGACGATCGAAGGCCTGTTCGCGGGCGCCGATCGTCCCACCGCCATCCTGTGCGGTAACGACAAGATGGCGATCCGCGTGATCTTCCTGCTGCAGCGGCGCGGCCTGCGGGTGCCGGAAGACGTGTCGGTCGTCGGCTTCGACGACTTCCGCCTGCTCTCGGAAGCGTCCGATCCCGGCCTGACGACCATCACCCTGCCATACCGCGAAATCGGCGCGCTGGCGGCGCGCCGGGCGCTCGGCAAGGATCAGGAACCGGGCATCGTGCGCGTGCCGTGCCGTGCGGTGATGCGCGGCACCGTGACGGCGCCGCGGGCAGGGAAGGCGGGCAAGTGATGAAACGGGCGCTGCTTCCGGTCCTCGCCATGGTGGCCGCGCGCGCGCTGGCGGCGCCCGTCGAGATCACCGTGTGGCGCCACGATACCGGCGACGCGGAGATGGTCGCGAGCCGGAACATGGTCGACCGGTTCAACCGTTCCCAGGACAAGTGGAAGGTCGTCGTGGAGGCGATCCCGCAAGGCACGTACACGGAATCGATCACGGCGGCGTCCCTCGTCGGCCATCTGCCCTGCGTGATGACGATCGACCAGCCCGCGGTGCCGAACTTCGCCTGGGCCGGCAACATCCGCCCCCTCGACGGGCTGCTGCCGGCGTCGGTGGTGCGGCCGCTGCTGCCGGGCGGGCGCGGGACGTACCAGGGAAGGCTCTACAGCGTGGGCCAGTTCGACGTCGTGCTGGCCATGTTCGCGCGCCGGTCGAAGCTGGCGGCCGAAGGTGTCCGCGTCGCGACGATCGAGCATCCGTACTCGGCGCGCGAGCTGTATGACATCCTCCGCAAGGTCAAGCAGTCCGGCCATTACCGCTATCCGATCGACTTGAACGGCAAGGCGCACGGCGAATGGGTCAGCTACGCTTATTCCCCGTGGCTCGAGAGCGCCGGGGCGGACCTGATCGATCGCACTGACTACCTGCGCGTCGACGGTGTGCTCAACAGCGATGCCGCCGTGGGTGTCGCCCGCTACTACGCGCGCCTGTTCAAGGACCGCCTCGCCGAACGCAATCCCGCCGACGAGAAGGGCTTCGAACAGGGGCGCTCGCTGATCCAGTACACCGGGTCGTGGAAGGCGCGCGACTACAGCGAACGCTTCGGCGACGATCTCGTCGTGATGCCGCCGCCCGATTTCGGCCATGGGCCCCGGGTCGGCGCCGCGTCGTGGCAATGGGCGGTATCGAGCAGCTGTCCTTACCCGGCGGGCGCCGCGGCGTTCCTCACGCACGTGCTGTCCGCGCCGGAGATGGCCGAGTTCTCGCGCATGACCGGCCTGGTGCCCGTCACGGCGGACGCCGCGGCGTTGACGAAGCACTACCGGCCGGGCGGCGACTGGCGCATCTATTTCGACTTCGCCACGCGCTATGCGCTGCCGCGGCCCGCGACGCCGGCCTATCCCGCGATCTCGGCGGCGTTCGAAAAAGCCATGGCGGACCTCCGCGCCGGCAAGGATGCGGCCGAGGCGATGGACGAGGCGGTCGAGACGATCGAACACGATATCGCCCGCAACGACGGCTACGGTTTTGCCCGGCCCAACACGGCGGCCCGCCAATGAAGACGCTGCTCGGCCGCGACAATCCGTGGGCGATCGCCGCCTTCGCCGGCCCGGCGCTGCTGCTGTTCGGCGTCTTCATCCTGCTGCCGCTGCTGCTCGCGCTCGGGGCCACGTTGACCAATCACCGGCTCGTGTCGCCGGAACCGACCCGCTACATCGGCCTGGAGAACTACGAGCGCCTGCTGGCGCTGCAGGTGGTCGAGGTCGGGCCCCTGCGCGATCCCGCCGGCGCGGTGCTGCGCGACGAGGAGGGCGTGCGCTTCCCGACGTGGCGCCAGGTGCGCCGCGCGCGGCCGGGGCTGGCGGATTACCGGCCGGCCTGGCAGTTCCAGGCGGGCGCACGCAGGTTCGTGCTTGCGGCGACCGACCCGCTGTTCTATCGCTCCCTCATCAACACCTTCCTGTTCGCGCTGCTGGTGCTGCCGCTGCAATGCGGCGTCGCGCTCGGCCTGGCGCTGCTCGTGAACCAGCGCATCGGCGGCCGCATCTTTTTCCGCACCGTGTACTTCGCGCCCGTCGTCACGTCGATGGTGGTGGCGTCCATCGTCTGGTCGTTCATGCTGAATACCGACCGCGGCATGATCAACGAATTGCTGCGCGCCGTGACGGGCGACCCGAACGTCGGACCGGACTGGCTGGGCGAGAGCCGCTACGCGCTGCCCGCCATCGCCATCATGTCGGCCTGGCAGGGCGCCGGATTCCAGATGCTCGTGTTCCTGGCCGGCCTGCAGTCGATCTCGCCCGAGCTGTACGAAGCGGCGACGCTGATGGGCGCGAATGCGTGGCAGCGCTTCGTGCACGTCACGCTGCCGGGGCTGCGCAACACGATCATCTTCGTGGTCGTGTCGACGATGCTGATGGCGTTCGGGCTGTTCACCCAGGTCGACGTGATGACGCAGGGCGGACCGCTCGACTCGACGACGACCGTCGTGTACCACGCGGTGCGCACGGGCTTCCGCCAGCAGGACATCGGCTACGGCTCGACGATCACCATGGTCTTCTTCGGTATCGTGCTGCTGGTCTCCGTGCTGCAGCGGGTGCTCGTCGCGAAAGGGGCGGACGAATGAAGCGCCCGGTCCGCACGCTGCTGCTGTTCGTCGCCATGTGCCTGCTCGGGGTCGTGTTCGCGGCGCCGCTGCTGTTCATGTTCGCGTCGTCGTTCAAGCGCGACGACGCCATCTTCGCCAACCTCACCAGCTGGTCGGCCTTCGTGCCGGATGAGGGATGGTCGACGGCCAATTATGCGGCCATCTTCGAGCGCAGCAACCTGCCGCTGTTCCTGCTGAATTCGACCGTCATCGCGGCGTGCGTCGTCGTGGGCGGTGTGCTGGTCAACAGCATGCTCGCGTTTTCCCTGAGCCGCATGCGCTGGCGCGGCCGCCGCGCGGTCCTGGCCGTGGTCGTGGCGCTGATGATCATCCCGTTCGAAGTCATCGCGATTCCGCTGCTGTCGCTGGTCGCGCGCCTGCCGTGGCCGGGCCTGGAGCAGGGCGCGCTGACGTGGCACGCGGGCTGGTTCAACAGCCTGCACGTGCAGATCATCCCGTTCCTCGCCAATGCCTTTTGCGTCTTCCTGTTCTACCAGTTTTTCCGCGACATCCCGCGCGAACTGGACGAGGCGGCCAAGATGGACGGCGCCGGACCCTGGACCCTGTTCTTCCGCATCATCCTGCCCAACAGCCGCCCCGTGATCGCGACGGCCGCCATCGTGCTCTTCATCGCCGCGTGGAACCAGTACCTGTGGCCGATCATGGTCGTGCAGGGCGAAGCGGCGCGTCCCGTGCAGCCGGGCATCCAGCAGTTCTTCGGGCGTTCCAATTCCTGGGGCCAGATCATGGCGTATGCGTCCGTGGTCACGCTTCCCGTGCTCGCCGTGTTCCTGGCCTTTCAACGGCAGTTCGTCGCCTCGGTCGCGGGCGCCGGCATCAAAGGTTAAACCCAATCATCATGACACTCAAACTCGACGACAAATACATCTGGGACTTCTGGCACGTCGCGCAAGGCGGCGAGCAGCACCTGTTCATGCTGCAGGCCGACCGCGCCATCGGCGACCCGAACCTGCGCCACTGGAACGTCTCCATCGGCCACGCCGTGTCGCGCGACCTGCGCCACTGGGATTACCGCGGCACCGTGTTCGGGCCGTCCGCGCAACCCGCGTGGGACGATTTCACGACGTGGACCGGCTCCGTGATCCATGCCGAAGGCCGCTACCACCTGTTCTACACGGGCACGTGCCGTGCCGAGAACGGCCTGCGCCAGCGCATCGGCCACGCGACGGCGGACAGCCTCGACGGTCCTTTTACCCGCGTCGGCGCCGGCCTCGCGCTCGACCTCGACGAACGCTTCTACGAAGAACACGCGGAAGGCCGCTGGCACGACCGCGCCCTGCGCGACCCGTGGGTGCTGCCGCACAGGATCGACGGGATGTACCACATGTTCTTCACGGCGCGCCGCAACGACGGACCGAAGTACGAACGCGGCGTGATCGGCCACGCCGTCTCGCCCGACCTCGTGCACTGGGAAGCGACGGCGCCCGTGTACGAAGGCGGCCATTACGGCCAGCTGGAAGTGCCGCAGGTGTTCGAGCGCGGCGGCCAGTGGTTCTGCACCTTCTGCAATGTGCGCGAGCACTGGTCCGAGGCGCAGCGCGCGCGCCTGGACGGCGGCGTCTCCGGCACGCACTACCTCGTGGCCGACCATCCGCTCGGTCCCTGGCGTCCGGCCGAAGGATTCCTGGACGGCGACGTCCCGTGCAAGCGCTACGCCGGCAAGATCCTGCACGACCCGCTGACGGGCGCGGATTGCCTGATGGCCTTCCTCGATACCGGCGCGGACGGCGCGTTCGTCGGCCAGATCAGCGATCCGATCCCGCTGCGCCTCGAACACGGCCGCTACCGGCGGGACGATTTTTCGACCCTCGAATGACAACGATGGACAACGGCTAGCCGGCGCGACGACCGGTCCGCACAACGATCAAGGAGACACCGTGATTCCCTTCAACCAGACAAGCCGGACGTGGCGGCGCAGCGTGGCCCCCGCGATGCTGCTGGCGCTGCTCGTGTCGGGCCGCGCCGCGGCGGGCGCCGACATCGCCGCCTGGACGCTCGACGACCGGCACGGCAGCGGCGCCCACGAAGCGGTGTCGGGCCGCCACGACGCCGTGGCCTACGTCTTCAACCATGCGCGCTTCAAGCCGGATTCCGATCCGCAGTGGCGCCCGGCCGCCGCGTGCATCAAGGGCGGCTGCCTGCTGTTCGACGGGTATTCGACGGACATCACGGCACCCGCCCTGACGGCCGCGCAGCTCGGTGCCGGCTGGACGATGAGCGCGTGGGTCGCGCCGCATGCGTTCGAATGGGGCGACGGCGGCCAGTACTCCGCTTTCCTGAGCCAGTTCGACGAAGCCACTCGAACCGGCGTCGCCTTCGGCATGTACCGCTTCGGCACGTGGGGCATCAAGCTGGGCTTCGGCGGCGCCGTGTTCGACCTGCGCGTCGATGACCGCAAGCTGCCGAAGGACACGTGGTCGCACGTGGCGGCCAGCTACGATCCGCACGGCCGGACGGTCCGGCTGTTCCTCGACGGCGAGCAGGTCGCATCCGGCACCGGTCCGGCGGAAGGCGGTTTCGCGCTGCCGCCGCGCGCGCTGACGATCGGCCGCTACTCGCAGCCGCGCACGGTGGCCGGCACGTTCCAGCTGAATACCTTCCTCGGCCTGATGGACGACGTCCGCATCACGGCGGGCGCCGCGACGGGCGACGACGTGGCCCGTCGCGTGCGCGCCGACCTGGCGGCGCATGGCGGCAAGGCGCCGGCGCTGGCGCAGGCCGACGTCACGATCGCCGCGAGCACCTTCGCCGGGGACCGCCATCGCCCGCAATATCACGCGATGCCGGATGCCGGCTGGATGAACGAACCGCATGCGCCGTTCTACCAGGACGGCCGCTACCACCTGTTCTTCCAGAAGAATCCGTTCGGCCCGTTCTGGCACCAGATCCATTGGGGGCACTGGGTCAGCCCGGACATGGTGCACTGGCGCGAGCTCCCGATCGCGCTGGCGCCGGAAGACGACGGCCTGGCGCCGGACGGCATCTGGTCCGGCAGCGCCACGCACGCGAAGGACGGCACGCCGGTGCTGTTCTTCACGGCGGGAAACGACAAGGCGCCCAGCCACGAGCGCGTCGGGCTCGCGCGGCCGGCGGACCCGTCCGATCCGAACCTGCGGCGCTGGACCAGGTATCCCGTGCCGGTGACCGAACAGCAGCCGGGGCCGGGCCATACGGGCGATTTCCGCGACCCGTTCGTGTTCCGCGACGACGCCGGCGACCGCTGGTTCGAGCTCGTGGCGTCGCGGGTGCCCGGCGGCAGCGGCACGGCGCTCGTCCACGAATCGTCCGACCTCGTGCACTGGCGCTACCGCGGCCCGCTGTTCACGCTCGATGCGCAGCGCTATCCGGGCTTCGACAAGACGTTCGAACTGCCCGTGCTGCTGCCGATCGGGAAGGGCGGCGATGGCCGGCCGCGCCACGTGTTCCTGACGGACGTGGGGGCGCAGGCGTATTACTGGATCGGCGTGTTCGATCGCGCCAACGCGCGCTTCGTCCCGGACAGCGAGGCGCCGCGCGTGTTCGACCTGGGCGACCACCATTTTTCCGGTCCCAGCGGCTTCGTCGATCCGAAGACGGGACGCACCATCGTCTTTTCGATCGCCCAGGGCGAACGCAGCGCGCGCGACGAATGGGCGAGCGGCTGGGCCCACAATGCCGGCCTGCCCGTCACGCTCGCGCTCGGCCCGGACGGCGACCTGCGGCTGGCGCCCATCGACGAACTCAAAAGCCTGCGCCGGGACCTGTTGCTCGATCTGGCCGACGTGACGCCCGCCGCCGCCGCGGCCCGGCTGGCCGGGGTCGAAGGCGATCTGCTGGAGGTGGAGCTGGAAGTGAAGCCGGCACCGGGCAACGATGCGCGCCGCGGGCTGGTCGTGCGCAAGACGCCCGACGGCGCCGAGCACACGGACCTCGTCGTCGACGCCGCGCGCAAGCGCTTCGAGATCGACCGCACGCACACGACCCTCGATCCGGACGCGCGTTCGCGCGGCGTGCAGGGCGGCGTATTCGATCCGCGCGGCGGGAACCTGCGCCTGCGTGTATTCCTGGACCGTTCGATGGTGGAAGCCTACCTCGACGAACGCAAGAGCATCACGAGCCGCATGTATCCGTCGCGGCCGGATGCGACGGGACTGGGCTTGATCGCGGCGGCTGGCGACCGCGTCGTGAGGCTCAAGGTATGGCGCATGGGCGCGCTGGATGCGGAGGCTGCGGCATGGCATCCATCGCGTTGAACGGCGTGGGCAAGACCTACGCGGGCAAGAGCGCCAGCCCGGTCCTGCAGGACATCTCGTTCGCGGTCGCGGACGGCGAATTCGTCGTGCTGGTCGGGCCGTCCGGGTGCGGCAAATCGACCGTCCTGCGCATGATCGCGGGACTGGAAGAGGCGAGCGGCGGCGAGATCCGCCTCGACGGCGTGCGCGTCAACGAGACGCCGCCGGCCCGGCGCGGCCTCGCGATGGTGTTCCAGAGCTATGCGCTGTATGCGCACATGAGCGTGTTCGAGAACATCGCCTTCGGCCTGCGCCTGGCGCGGGTGCCGAAGAAGGACATCCACACATCCGTGCACACGGTCGCGCGCATGCTGCAGCTCGAGCACCTGCTGGACCGCAAGCCGCCGCAATTGTCGGGCGGGCAGCGCCAGCGCGTAGCGATCGGCCGCGCCATCGTGCGCAAGCCGCGCGCTTTCCTGTTCGACGAACCGCTGTCGAACCTGGACGCAGCGCTGCGCGCCGACATGCGCGCCGAGATCGCCCGCCTGCACAAGCAGCTGGGGGCGACGATGGTGTACGTGACCCACGACCAGGTCGAAGCGATGACGCTGGCCGACCGCATCGTCGTGCTGGGGCCGATGGGCGTGCAGCAGATCGGCGCGCCGATGGCGTTGTACGAGCGTCCTGCGAACGTGTTCGTGGCCGGCTTCATCGGCATGCCGAAGATGAACCTCGTCGAGGGCGCGGTCGACGCGCACGGCCGGCTCGCGCTGGGCGACGTGCCGCTGGACTGGGAAAACGCGGGCGCATGCGGCAGCACGGTGACGGTGGGCCTGCGTCCGGAGCACCTGGTGCCGGATGCCGGCGGGGCGATCCGCGGCACCGTCGCTCTCGTCGAGCGGCTCGGCGCCGAGTCGCACGTGCACCTGGACGTGGCGGGGCTGTCCCGGCCGCTCGTCGTCTCGATCAAGGACGCGCCGCCGGCACCCGGCAGCGCCTGGGCCGTCACGCACGCGGCGGGCGCGCTGCACGTGTTCGGTGCGGACGGCGTACGGATCGAACCGCGGCAGCCGGCGCCGGCCGGCAATCAAATCAACATTATTTCGGAGGCAGCATGATCGTCGTTTGTGGGGAAGCGTTGTTCGATGTGTTCGCGACGCACGAGAGGGCAGCCGCCATCGACCTGGCGGCATGCCAGGGCGGTTCGCCGTTCAACCTGGCGACCGGCGTGGCGCGGCTGGGCGGCGCCGCACGGTTCTTCGGCGGCCTGTCGCACGACGTGTTCGGGCGCAAGCTGTACGCGGCGCTGCAGGCCGAGGGCGTGGACCTGTCCGCGGCGCCGCGGCCCGACGCCCCGACCGCGCTCGTGATGGTGAGCGTCGACGCCGGCGGCGTGCCGGTCTACACGTTCTACGGCAGCGGCACCGCGGAGCGCGCCGTGCGCCTCGCCGACCTGGAGCGGGTGCCCGCCGACGCGCAGGCCGTGCACGTGGGCTCGTACTGCATGGTCGTCGAGCCGGTGGCGTCCACGCTGCGCGCGCTCGTCGAGCGCCAGCATGGCCGCAGCCTGATCGTGTACGACCCGAACGTGCGCCTGACGATCGAGCCGCGCGCCGACGTCTGGCGCGAGACGCTGTGCTGGATGATGCGCCGGACCGACGTGCTGAAGGTCAGCGAGGAGGACATCCACGCGCTGTATCCGGGCCGCCGCATCGACACGTTCATCGCCGAGGCGCTGGATGCCGGCGTGGCCCTCGTGGCCGTCACGCGGGGCGAGCGCGGCGTCGTCGCGGCCACGCGCACGCTGGCGGCGGTGGAGTTGCCGGCCGTGCCGGTCGCCGTCGTGGACACGGTCGGCGCGGGCGACACCTTCCAGGCCGGCCTGCTGGCCTGGCTCCAGCGCGCCGGCTGCCTCACGCGGCGCGCGGTGGAAGACCTCGGCCGCGACGAACTGGTGGAGGCGTTGCGCTTCGCGGCACGCGCGGCGGCCATCACCTGTTCGCGCCGGGGCGCCGACCTCCCTTACACCAGCGAGCTGGCCGGCGCGGAGGCGCTGGCCATGCCGCAACCCTGATCCGTCTATTTTTTCACAAGAAATGACAACGATGGACATCCGGTTTACGAGACCGGCGGCTGGAAAAACGAAGTGAAAGAAGTCAATATCAACTACAGGAGATTCGTACGTATGCGCTACTCGCTCACCCCCTATATCGGCCGCTCGGCCGCCCTCGCCATCGCGCTGGCACCCGCGCTCGCGTTCGCCCAGCAGCAGGCCGGCGCGCCGGCGGAGCAGCCCCCGGCCGCCGCCACGCAAGCCACGCAAGCCGCGGCCAACGCCGACGAGCCGAACAACGTCGTCATCGTGACCGGCGTGACCCGGACGACGACCAAGAAGAACGCGACCTTCTCGATCAACACGCTGAGCGCCGAGGACATCCAGCGCCTGGCGCCGATGAGCACGGCCGACCTGCTGGGCAACCTGCCGGGCATCTATGCCGAGGGCAGCACGGCCGGCGAGGCCAGCAACAACATCACGGTGCGCGGCCTGCCCGTGGTCGGCGGATTCCGTTTCGCGCCGCAGCTGATCGACGGCCTGCCGGCGTACGAGGAACCGGAAGCCCCGTTCATGAACAACGACGTGTTCGTCCGCGACGACCTGATGACCGACAGCGTGGAAGCGGTCAAGGGCGGTCCGGGCGGCATCCTGTATTCGAACGGCCTGGGCGCGACCATCAACCACATCACGCGCACCGGCGGCGACCACCTCGAAGGCGGCTACAAGCTCGAATACGCGGACTACGGCTTCATCCGCCAGGACGCCTTCGTATCGGGCCCGCTGAACAAGAACCTGACCGGCGCCGTCGGCGGCTACTACCGCCGCAGCAAGGGCATCCGCGACACCGGCTATACGGCGGACCGCGGCGGCCAGATCCGCGGCAACCTCGTCTACACGAGCGACGACCGCAGGACGACCGCGCGCCTCGACGCCCTCGTGATCGACGACCGCACGGCGTTCTACCAGAACCTGCCGATCTCGGTGCCGCGCTTCACCCAGTCCGGCACGCCGGCCAATCCGACGGTGCTCAGCCAGGACACCATCCAGCCGCTGGGCATCGACTTCGCGCACGGGACGACCGCCTCGCCCTACAACCGCCGCTTCGGCATGATCGGCGAATACGGCACCCGCACCATCGACCAGGCCGACGGCATCCATCCCGACTTCAAGATGTTCACGCTGAAGCTGGACCACGAGTTCGCATCGGGCCTGAAGCTCTCGGCCGGCCTGCGCCACACGGGCGGCAGCAGCGGCTTCAATTCCGTCTTCACGGGGAACGACACGGCGACGGCGGCGACCTTCCTGAACGCGCGGCTGCAGAACGACGTGATCTCGCCGGCGCACGCGGCGGCCTTGAGCTGCAACCTGGGTAACGCCAAGTTGATCGGCTACTTCAACGTCCCCTCGAACGGCGCCTGCGCGCAGTTCGCCAACATCAGCCGCGAGGACTTCGTGGCCAAGTACGCGAAGGGCGTCGGCGTGGCAGGCACGTACCTGAACGACGGTTCGCGCGTGGCACCGACGGCTTACCTGAACTTCCTGACGCCGTTCATCGCCCAGACCGACGCCGCCAGCACGGTGCTCGACCTGAAGGGGCAGAAGACGTTCAAGGCGGCCGGTACGCACGACCTCACGTTCGGCGTGTACCGCAGCCACTACACCTACGATCCGAACTTCCAGGCCGGGCTGCTGGTGTCCGAGACCGCCGAGCGCTCGCGCCTGGTCGACCTGACGGTGGTCGACGCCGCCGGCAACCAGGTGGGACCGTCGCTGACGACGGGCGGCGCCATCCTGCCCGGCTGGTTCGGCTTCGTCAGCCACATCAAGGCCGACGGCCATGCGGCCTACCTGCTCGACCACTGGGAAACGTTGCGGGGCAAGCTGAAGATCGATGCCGGCGTGCGCTGGCAGGACGTGCGCGCCAACGTCGACCGCCGCGACCGCAATACGACGACCGACCTGACGCCGGCGAACGTGGTGGTCGGTTCGACGCAGGACACGGCGGCGGACAACGAGATCCAGTTCCCGGGGCAGCCGAACCTGCTGAACAAGACCTATCACGGCATGGGCTGGTCGCTGGGCGGTAACTACAGCATCATCCGGCCGCTGGCCGTGTACGCACTGGCGTCGTATTCGTTCCGCCTGCCGAGCCTCGGCGACCTGAATGACCTGAGCACCGCGGGCGCCGTGCTGGCGAACGGCAAACCCGTCGAGCTCAGCGCCGTCGAGCATATCCGCCAGTACGAGACCGGCCTGCGCTACCTGACGCGCGAGTTCGGCGCGTCCGTCGCGCTGTTCTACAACAAGTTCTCGCCGCGCAGCGCCGTCAACGTCTACAAGGATTTCCAGTCGCCGGCGTGCTCCGCGCTCGGCGGGGTCACGCAGATCAACTCGTGCCCGGACGTGGCCCAGTTGTACAAGCGCGGGGTGCGCAACGTCGGCACCGAGATCGAACTGACCTTCCGTCCGCATATGATCGACGGGCTGGAACTGAAGGGTAACGTCGTGGCGCAGAATCCGAAGGTCGACGGCGCGCGCTACCAGATCACGCAGGAGGACAAGGACGCGCAAGGCGTGATCACGGGTTACCACTACGTGCAGATCAGCGAAGACGGCCGCCGTCCGCGCCGCCTGGCCAAGATCATGGCCAACTTCCAGCCGTCGTACGACCTGCTGGCGGCGACCGGCATTCCGCTGACCGTCTACGGGCAATACCAGTACGTCGGCGACCGCTACTCGGAAGCGACCGACACCAACGTGACCTTGCTGCCGTCCTACCACATCATCAACATGGGGGCGCAGTACCAGCTCTCGTCGCGCTGGATGGCGCAGCTGCACGTGGCCAACCTGACCAACCAGCTGTCGTTCACGGAAGGCGATCCGCTGTTCTCCGACCTGTTGTCGCCGGACGGCACCCGCAACCGGGGCATCGCACGGCCGCTGTTCGGCCGCACGATCCGCGCCAGCATCACGTACCGCTTCTGAATCGCCGACTTCTGAATAGGGGCAGGCCGCCGGCACGGCCGGCGCGCGCCTGCCCGTCTTCGACAACAACAAGGAACACCCCGTGGCTTTGACTTCCCGACTTCCCCTCCTGACCATCGGCGCGGCGCTGCTGTCCGCCGGCTGCGCCAGCCGGTCGCCCGCGCCCGCGCACGACGAACCGTTTCGCCCGCAGTTATCGTTCTCCCCGCAGCGCAACTGGATGAACGATCCGAACGGCCTCGTGTACCTCGACGGCGAATATCACCTGTTCTACCAACACAACCCGAACCAGAACACCTGGGGCGACATGTCCTGGGGCCACGCGGTCAGCACCGACCTGCTGCACTGGACCGAACTGCCGCTGGCGCTGCCCGTCGAAAAGGACGCCGGCGGCAAGATCACGCAGATGTTCTTTTCCGGCAGCGCGGTGGTCGATCACGCCAATACCAGCGGCTTCGGCCAGCCGGGCAAGCCAGCCATGGTGGCGATCTACACGGCCATGTTCCCGCAGGCGCGCACGCTGAACGGCAAGCTTGTCCGGGCCGGCACGCAGGCGCAGTCGATCGCCTACAGCCTCGATCGCGGCCGCACCTGGACGCAATACGCCGGCAACCCGGTGATTCCCGCACCGCCGGCGCAATACGCGGCCGAGTACCGCGAATTCCGCGACCCGAAAATGTTCTGGTACGAGCCTGGGCACAAGTGGGTGCTGGCGACCGTGGCGGCGCAGCGGCACAAGGCCCTGTTCTACAGCTCGCGCGACCTGATCCACTGGGAGTGGACGGGCGAGTTCGGCCCGGCCGGCGCGGCGGGCGGCGTGTGGGAGTGCCCCGACCTGGTCGAGCTCCCGGTCGACGGCGATCCCGCGCGCCGCAAATGGGTCCTCATCATCAGCCTCAATCCGGGCGGCCCGGCCGGCGGCTCGGGCATGCAGTACTTCGTCGGCGACTTCGACGGCAAGACGTTTACGCGCGACCGCGCCGCCGGCACCGACGCCGACGCGCCCCGGTGGCTGGACTACGGCGCCGACTTCTACGCCGGCGTCACCTACAACGATGCGCCCGGCGGACGCCGCCTGCTCGTCGGCTGGATGAACAACTGGCTGTACGGCGAAAAGGTGCCGACGGCGCCATGGCGCAGCGCCCAGGCGCTGCCGCGCGAACTCGGCCTGCGCACGGTGAACGGGCACGTGACGCTGGTGCAGCAGCCGGTCGCGGAAGCGCAGCGTCTGCGCAGCCGCCTGCTGTTCGGCACGCCGGCGCAGACCATCGCGCGCGGTGCGCAGGCCGTGCCGCTGGCCGGCGCCGCGCGCGCGCCGCTCGAACTGCGGATGATCCTGAAGCCGGGCACCGCGACGCGCGCCGGCGTCCGGCTGGGGAAGGACGCGGTCACCGAGATCGGCTACGACGCCGCGCAGGGCGTGGTGTACGTGGATCGCACGCGCTCGGGCGCGACCGGTTTCCATCCGCAGTTCGCGGCGAGGCATACCGCACCGGTCGCGCTGCCGGAGGCCGGGCTGCCGCTGCGGATCCTCGTCGACCGCGGATCGGTGACGGTGTTCGCCGGGGAAGGCGAGGCGGTGCTGACCGACCAGGTGTTCCCGACGACAGGCGCGGACGGCGTCAGCCTGTTCAGCGTGGACGGGGACGCGCACGTGCGCGACCTGAACGTCTGGTCCCTGAATTCGATCTGGAAGGAAGCGCAATGAATACGCTGTTGAAGGGAACACTGGTCGGCGGCCTGGCGGGGCTGCTGTTCGGATTCGATACGGCGGTCATCGCCGGCACCACGCAAGGCCTCACGCAGGCGTTCGGACTCGATCCGGGTGGCCTCGGCATGACCGTGTCGAGTGCGTTGTGGGGCACCCTGCTGGGCGCCCTGTTCGCGGGGCGCCCGGGCGACCGCTTCGGAGCCCGCAACTGCCTGCGCGCCATCGCCGCGCTGTATGTCGTGTCGGCGCTGGGCTGCCTGTTCGCGCCGAGCCTCGCGGTGCTGGTCGCGGCCCGGGTGCTGGGCGGGATCGCCATCGGCGCATCGTCGGTGCTGGCGCCCATCTATCTCGCCGAGATCGCGCCCGCGCACCGGCGCGGCATGCTGGTCGGCGCGTTCCAGTTCAACATCGTGCTGGGCATCCTCGTCGCGTACCTGAGCAATTACCTGGTCGGCCTGGCGGAATCGGGAGCGGACGAGTGGCGCTGGAAGTTCGGGGTCGCGGCGCTGCCCGCGCTGCTGCTGTTCGGCCTCCTGTTCGTCATTCCGAACAGCCCGCGCTGGCTGGCGGTGAAGGGCCGGGGCAAGGAGGCGGAGCAGGTGCTGCGCGAGATCGGCGCCGCCGACGTCGCGGGCGAACTGGCCAGCTATGCGCGCGGCCACATGGCCGCCGGCTCGAAGCTGTCGTGGCGCCGCTACCGCAAGCCGATGCTGCTGGCCTTCGCGATCGCCGCGTTCAACCAGCTGTCGGGCATCAACGCCATCCTGTACTACGCGAACGACATCTTCGCCGCCGCCGGATTCGGCAAGATGTCGGCCGATCTCCAGTCCGTGGCGATCGGCGCCACCAACCTGGTGTTTACGCTGCTGGCGCTGACCGTCATCGACCGCCTCGGACGCAAGACCCTGCTGATGGTGGGCTCGGTCGGGATGGTCGTCGCGCTGGCGGCGACCGCCTGGATCCAGTGGAGCGGCCTGCACCGCGACCTGCTCCTGTGGGCACTGGTCCTGTTCATCGCGGCGTTCGCGTTTTCGCAGGGCGCGGTGATCTGGGTGTACATCGCCGAGATCTTTCCGACCGAGGTGCGGGCGCGCGGACAAAGCCTGGGCGCGTCGACGCACTGGCTGATGGACGCCATCGTCGCCGGCGTGTTCCCCGCCATGGCCGCGCGTTCGAAGGGCCTGCCGTTCATCCTGTTCGCGGTGGCGATGCTCGTGCAGCTGTTCGTCGTGGCCCGCTATTTCGTCGAGACGAAGGGGGCGCGGCTGGAGGATATCGACGTGTGACGGCAGGTGCCACGCCGGGCGACCTCACGGCCGCCCGGCATGTCCCCGGCCGCGCCGGTCAGCGCGTCTGCGCCGCCGACAACAGCGCCGCGTCGCCCCAGCTCACCGGCAGCTGCTCATTGGCGCCGCCCGCGCTGCGCGCCACCAGTTCGATCACCTTCACGCCCGCGACGTCGGCGCCCAATGCCTGCGCCGGCTGGCCCCAACGCGAGGGCTTGCTCGTGGCGAGCAGCTTGCCGTCGCCGTAGATCATGAAGGTCACGGCATGCGTACGGTCCTGGGCGGAATCGTCGACGCCGACCCGCGCGTCCAGGCGGCGGTAGCCGTGGTTGCGCACCTCGAGCCGGGAATTGGCCAGGATGCCGATGCCGGAAGCGTAAGGCGTGCCGGCGATCTGCAGTATCTGGCCGTACGGTGTGCTGTCGGCGCGCGCGCCGCCCCAGCCGGCGTACATCGGCCGTTCGCCCTGGCCCTTGGTGCCGGTCCAGCCGAACGACGAGCGGAAGATCGTCGGATCGGCCTGCGGCGCGCTCACGCCGTCGACGGCCGGATTCACGCTGCCCGGCTGTTCCGACAGATACATGCCCTGCGCCAGCACGCGCGTACCCTGGGCGCGGAAGATCCGCGTCTCGCGCGGCGCGACGCGGATCTTGGTCTCGTTCGTGAACGAGGTGTCGGCCCTGGTCCAGAGATCGGTCAGCGTGACTGGCGCGTCCTTGCGGAACTTGAGGTGCTCGGCGGTCAGGTCGACGTCGATCGGCGCGAAGCCGCGGTTGAACAGCGCGACCGCCTTTTGGCCGGAGGCGAGCGTCTTGACGAGGATTTCCAGGTCGTCGGCGTCGTAGGCGAGTGTCGCCTGGTTGCCGGCCGGGTCCTGGTTGACCGCGATGATGTCGGCATTGCCGAAGATGTCCATCAGCGCCTGCGGCGTCGTCCTCAGGTCGGCGCCCGTCATCAACGGCGCGTTCAGCATGGCCCAGAGCGCAAAGTGCGACCTGGCTTCGACCAGGTGGCCGGCATCGAAATCGCCGGCGCCGATGAACAGCATGTCGGGGTCGTTCCAGCTGCCCGGATGTCCATACAGCGCGCGCCGTGCCGCGCTGTCGAAGTTGCTCAGCATGCGGGTCCAGGACGGCCGGATGTCGTCGCTGGTGCGCGAGATGTTGCCGAAGTTTTTGCCCCACGCGCGCACGTCGGCCGCGCCCCAGACGCACAGCGACAGCAGGAAGTCGCCGTCGGGATTGTTGTGCTGGAGCGCCGCGTTAATCTGCGTGAATTCCGCCTGCACCGCCGGGATATTCGAACGGGCGACCGATTCCAGGTCCAGCACCGGCGTCAGCGCGCGGTACTGGCCCGAGCGGACCTTCGGGCTGGCGGGGCCGTACGCGCGCAGGCCGCAGCCGTCGACCTTGATGAAATCGAAGCCCCAGTCGGTGAAGAAGAGCTTGATGTCCTGGTCGATATGGCCGTACAGGCCGATCTCGCGTTCGAGCACGCTGCCCTTGGGGAGGTCGGTGTCGGTGCCGGAATAGGCTTGCGAGCAGGTGTTGCGGCCAAGGTCGGAATAGATGCCGGCCTTCAGTCCCATCGCGTGCAGCTTGTCGGTGAGGGGGCGGAAGGTGCTGGCGGCGCCCGTGACGGACGACGGGAAACGGTCGGGCCGGATCACCAGATGTCCGTCCGGCACCTGGCGGCGTAGCGCCCACCCGTCGTCGATGTTGATGTAACGATATCCCTTGGCGGCCAGGCCGCTGTCGACGATGCGCTTGGCCGAGCCGATGATCTTCGCTTCGTCGATATCGGTGCCGAACGCGTTCCAGCTGCTCCAGCCCATCGGCGGCACCGACGCGCGGCCGGCCGTGTAGGCGCTCCAGTGCGCCGTCGGGGCGAGGGGATCGGTTGCGGCGTGCGTCGCGGCCGCCGCGAACAACAGGGGTATCAGGACCAGGCGGGGCAGCCGGCATAAAGACCTTTGCGCTTGCATCAGAAGTTCCAGTTCGATTGATGAATGTAGCTGGATTATCTGGATCGCGGGGCTGCACGACAATTATTAAAACTGTCAGGTGCTATATTAAAATATGCAGGCTTCAGCGCCGGGCGCCGAACTGGCGGTCGAGCCAGTCGTAGGCGTGGTCCTGCACCGCGCGCGGGAATTCGTGGCCGCCCGGCCGCACGACCCCCTCGAACCGGTCGGCCGCGCCCCAGGCCCGCCACACCTGCGCCATCTTCGCGTATGCGTCGCGCACGGCGGCGACTGGGAACAGCTTGTCGGTCTCGCCGGCGAAGAACAGGGCCGGTTTCGGCGCGGCGAGGCTCGCCACGTCCGGATAATCGAGCCAGCGCAGCAGGCCGGGATGCATCATCTGGAACGACGACCCGCCGCGCAGCGTGCTGCTGCCCGGGACCATCAGGCCGTCCGCCGTGGCCATCCAGTTCGACGCGACCACGGCGGCGATGTCGTCGGACAGCGCTGCGACCTGCCACGCGCGGAAGGCGCCCATCGAAAAGCCCAGCGCGGCGACGCGCTTGCCGTCGACTTCCGGCAGCGACGCGAGGAAGCGCGCCGCGCGCACGTCCTCGAGCGCCATGTTGCCGGCGAGGGAGCTGCCCAGGTTGAAGAAGTTGGACGCCAGCGCCTGCTGGGCCTCGCCCGTCAGCGGGCCGCGGTCGCCCCAGCCGACGGCATCCGCGCACAGCACCACATAACCGCGCGCGGCCAGCGCGTCGCCGGGCCAGCGGCCGGAAAAGTGCTTGTCCGCCCAGGCCTGCGCGGACGCGTGGCGGGCTGCGTCGGCCTCGCCGAACGGTTCGATCATCTTTTCCTTGCCGATGTCGAACTTGCCGCCATGGTCGTGCAGCATGAGCGCGGCCGGGTGCCTGCCGGCGGATGTCGGCACCAGCAGCAGGGCGCGCACGCGGCTCACGGCCGTGATGTTGAAGACCACCTGGCGCGCGACGTAGCTGCCGCGGTCCTGTTCCGCGATGACTTCCGGCGCGAACGGCGTATCGTCGCGCTCCTGCAGCGTGGCCTGCCACAGCGCGGCGCGCCCGCGCTCGCGCCACGCCGGCAGGTCCGTGACCTGCGGCGACCACGCCAGCGGATAGCGCATCCGCGCCTTCAGCGCCGGGGCGAACACCGGCATGTTGTAGGCGACGCCGGGGCTTTGATAGGCCTGCGCCGGCGGCGCGAGCCGGTCGTTCTCCACCTGCGGCGGCTGCGCCAGCACCCACATGAAGTACAGCGTCTTGGCGGCCTTGGCGCGGGTGACCGTCGCCTGCGGCTCCAGCAGCCGGCCATCGACCATGCGGCCGCGCGCGATGCCCGCCTCCGAGCGGATCAATCCCAGCCGGTACGCATCCTCGACCCTGGCCGCGAGGGCGGGGGCGAGGGCCGCGCGGTCCTCCAGCTGTGCCCAGTCCACCAGCGGGTAGTACATGGCGCCGTGCGCGCCCGTGTCCAGATTCGGGTCGTAGCCCGGGGAGCCTGGCACGACGGTCCGGCCGTTGTAGTCGGTCATGTAGCGCGGCTTCGCGGCGAAGCGCAGGTGGTAGGCGTCGTCCACGATGGCGCCCATGACTTCCCGCCGCAGCGGGCCGGCGGGATAGCCTGCCAGTGCGCCCTCGGGCAGGTGCAGCAGCCGGCCAAGCGCGGCGGCGAATTCGCGCGTGTCCATCGGCGCCTGCGGATGGACGTTACCCTGCGCGTCCTCGCGCAGGGCGCCGAGCTGGATCAGCTTCTCGATCTGGTTGCGGTAGTACGCGCCGTCGCCGGACCGGATGTCGGCCGCGATCTCCGGATAGATCGCGGACCAGTCGCCGGTGCCGATCGCGGCCCGCACGTCGGCCCGCAGCGCGCCGGCCACCCGCGCCGCGACCGCATCGCCCTGCTGCGCGAGCTGCGCCAGTCCGGTCACGACCATGCGCGCGTACTGCTTGGCCATCGCTTCCTTGAAGTGGGTGCCGTCGATCTTGTTGGCGGGATGGCCGTTGGCATAGCTGCCGTCGTTGGTCTTGCCGGGCGTTTCGCCGGCCTCGATCGACATCATCATCGCCGTCACGGCGGCCACGCCCGCTTCGTTGTAGTACGCGACGCTGCGCGCGTTCAGGTCGACCAGCGGCACGCCGGCGTCGCGGGCGACCCTGCGCATCACATCCGGGAAGCGGCGCTTCCGGAACGAGTTTTCGTACGGGCGGCCGGGCGGCTGCGCGCCGTTCACGCGCGACATCGGCGTCACCAGCACGGCGTTCATGCCGCGCGCGCGGATCGCCGGCAGGTAGACGTCGCGGATCATGGCCTCGTACGTCGCCTCCGTCGCGCCGCGGCCCCAGCGTCTGGTCTCGTCCTCGCTCTCGTCGTTGTGGCCGAACTGGATCAGCACGACGTCGCCCGGGTACCCGGCCAGCAGCAGGTCGTTGAAGCGGCCTTCGGCATAGGCGTTGCGGAACGAGCGCCCGCCATTGGCGTAGTTCACGACGCGCACCCGGGCCGGGTCGAACAGCTTGCCGAAGACCTGGCCCCAGCCGCTCATCGGCGCTTCCTCGAACGTGTACGACTTGACCGTGGAGTCGCCGAGCGTGAACACGGCCGGCAGCGTGCCGGCCGGCCGGGCGTCAGGCGCCACCGGCACGATCTCCAGCGCCTCGATGCCGACCGGCGTGCCGGTGCGGTTGGGCTCGACCTCGATGTCGATGAACGCCTGGCCGTTCACGTAGCGGTAGCGCCATTCGTGGCCGTCCACGCGCATGAGCGTCCGGTTGGGCAGCAGGCCCGCCGCGTCCCAGCTGGACGGCTTGAGCAGGCGGCTGGTCTGCATGCCCGATATCGAGACCGTGGCGTCGTCCGCGCCCGCCGTCGCGCGCACCCGGATGTCGTAGGTGCCCGGCGGGACCTTCACGCGGAACGCCATGCCGAAACGGTTGTCGCCGTCGAACGCCGCTTCCTCGATGACGGCGGCCGTGCCGGTGCAGCGGATGCCGGCGCTGTGCACCGGCCGTGGCGGCCGGGCGCCGGTCTGCGCGACGAAGCCCCAGCCGCGCCCCGCGTCATAGGCCGGGACGTCGTCGCCGTGGCCGCAGGCGGCCGCCTGCATGCCCGGCGTCTCCGGGCCGGCGAAGCTGAAGCGCAGCGGCGCCGGCACCGGGCCGGCCCATGCCGGCGCGGCGGCCAGCGCCAGCAGCAGAAAAGAGTACAGGGATGGTTTCATATGATCTCCGGGGTGGCGCGGCCGTTGCGGTCCAGGGTGACGTCCAGCAGCCGCGTGCCGTGGCGCAGGCGCACCGCGGCGCCCGGCCTTCCGCGCAGGGCGACCCGGCGCAGGCGGCCTTGCGCCCAGTCGATGTCGAGTTCCACGCCGCCGCGCGCACGCACGCCGCGCAGCGCGCCCTCGGGCCAGGCCGCGGGCAGGGCGGGGAGCAGCTGGATCTCGCCGCCCCACGACTGCACGATCATCTCGAGGATGCCGGCGGTGCCGCCGAAATTGCCGTCGATCTGGAACGGCGGATGCGCGTCGAACATGTTCGGATACGTGCGCGTGGGGCCGAGCAGGCCGGTGAGGATCGCGTGGGCCCGGTCGCCGTCGCCCATGCGGGCCCACAGCACCAGCCGCCAGGCCGTCGCCCAGCCCGTCGACTTGTCGCCGCGGATGTCGAGCGATACCTTGGCCGCTGCGATCAGGTCAGGCGTGTCGCGCACGTTGATCTGTTCGCTCGGGTAGACGCCGTACAGGTGCGACACGTGGCGGTGCGTGTCCTTCTTCGCGTCCCAGTCCTCCAGCCATTCCTGCAACTGGCCCAGCGCGCCGATCCGGTCGGCGGGCAGGCGTTTGCGCATCGTCGCCAGCGTCGTGGCGAAGCCGGCATCCGGATCCTTCAGCGCGGCATGCGCCTGCAGCGTCCAGCCGAACAGGTCGCGGATGATCTGGCGGTCCATGGCCGGTCCGGCGCACAGCGCCACGCCGGGATGGTGGTTGTGTTCCGGCGACATCGACGGCGACGTCACCAGGCCGCGGCCCTTCGGGTCCTCGACCATGGCGTCCACGAAGAACAGCGCGGCGCCCTTCAGCAGCGGGTAGATGCGGCGCAGCCAGGCCTCGTCCGGGTGGTATTCGTAGTGGTCCCACAGCGTCTTGCACATCCACGCGCCGCCGAGCGGCCACATGCCGAAATTCGGCCCGTCGATCGGCGCCGTGGCGCGCCACAGGTCGGTGTTGTGGTGGGTCACCCAGCCGCGCGCGCCATAGTGCTTGCGCGCCGTGACGGCGCCGGTGACGGCCAGGTCCTCGATCATGCGCAGCACCGGTTCCACGCATTCGGCCAGGTTGGCGGCGTGCGCGGGCCAGTAGTTCATCTCGGTGTTGATGTTGATCGTGTACTTGCCGCCCCAGGGCGGATTGTTCCCCTCGTTCCAGCGGCCCTGCAGGTTGGCGGGCTGCGAGCCCGGACGCGACGACGCCAGCAGCAGGTAGCGCGCATATTGCACGTACAGCGCGGCCAGGCCGGGGTCGGGCGCGGCTTCCGACACGGCGATGCGTTCGTGCGTGGGACGGGCATCGACGGCGCCGCCGCCGAGCCGGATCGAGAAGCGCTGGAACAGCGCCCGGTGGGCCGCGACGTGGTCGGCCTTCAGGCGCGCGTACGGCTTGCGCGCGGCCGCGTCGGTGCGGGCGCGGACGAGCGCGACCGGGTCGCCGCTCACGTCGGCGTAGTTCACGTAGCTGGTGGCGCAGGAGACGAGCAGCGTGATGGCCGTGGCGCCGCGCACCCGCAGGCGGTCGCCGTCGACGCTGGCCGTGCCGTCGCCGACGGCGCGTACGCGCACTGCGTAGCGCAGCGCGGCGGGAATGCCCTGCGCCGGCTGGTTGCGGCCCTCGACCAGCAGCGCGCCGGCGCCGTCCGGCCGGATGGCGAGCGTGGCCGGGCGCTGGCTGGCATCCGTCGACTCGCGCAGGTCCCAGGCGGCACCTTGAAAAGGCGCGGGCGGCGTCTGCGTATCGCCGTACTTGACGTTCGCCGGTGCGCGGTAACCCACGTCCAGGTCCAGCGGGCGGCCGCCCGTTGCCGTCAGGTGCAGCACCACGACCTGGTCCGGTTCGCTGGCGAACGCTTCGCGCAGGTGGCGCGTGGCGCCGTCCGTGAAGCTGGCCGTCGCGACCGCCGTGTCGAGGTCGAGCGAGCGCCGGTAGTGGGCCGCGCCCTGCACGCCGGGGAAGTCGAGCAGCAGGTCGCCTGCGGCGCCATACGGCATCTGGCGCATCGGCTTGCCCATCATCGACGCGCTCGCGAGGTCCGCGGCTTCCTTGAACTTTTCCTGGTCGATCAGCGCGCGCACCCGCGGCAGCGCCGCCAGCGCGTCCGGGTTGCTCGGATCGTACGGACCGCCGGCGAACAGCGTGTCCTCGTTCAGCTGCACGCGTTCCTGCGCGGCGCGGCCGAACACCATGGCGCCGAGCCGGCCGTTGCCGATCGGGAGCGCCTCGACCCAGGGGCCGGCCGGCTTGTCGTACCAGAGGCTCAGGCTGTCGCGGTCGTGCGTCGTCGCGGCGACGACGGTGGCGCCGGCGAGGCCCGGCATGGCCAGCGCCAGCCCGGTCGACACCATGAAGCTGCGGCGCGCCGGCCGGGACGGGTGTTGTCGATTCAAGAGTGTCTCCTGTCGGTCACAAGGTACGGAAGTTCAAACCGACCATGATGCGGCGGCCGGCATACGCGTAGTCCAGCAGGTTGGGCGTCCCGTCGGCAAACGGCGTCGACGCGCCCTGGCTGTTGGTGGTGGTCGCATTCCCGAGATTGCGGCCCTCGACGAAGACCTCCACGTTCGGCCGCAGCTTGTACGCGAGCTTGGCGTCGATGAAGCGCGTGGTGTCCTTGTAGTTCGGCGAACCCGGATTGTAGGGGAATTTGGTGAGCTGGACCCCGACGCCCGGGTAGTTCTGGATCGCGGCCTGCTGGGTGCAGCCGGCGATGCAGGTGAAGTAGGAAGCCACCGCCTGCACCGCGACGCGCGCCGACAGGCGGCCGTCGTCGTACCACAACGCCCAGTTGTACGAATACTTCGACTCGCGCTGCGGCGGCAGCGGGGCGCCGGTCAGCAGGTCGACCGCGTTCTCGCTGGTCGTGATCGACCGCAGCTTCGTCACGTTGGCGTCGAAGCCGGTGTAGCGCAGCGCCCAGGGCAGGAAGGTGAACGCGGTCTTGGTGCCCAGTTCGAGGCCCTTGCGGGTCGTCGCGGCGCCGTTCATCCACATCGAATAGTTGAACGGGATGGTCGACAGGTCGGTGCCCGTGGCCGGGTCGACCAGCGGCGAGCCGGCGAACAGCGGCAGCTTGTTGACGCCCTGGCTCAGCGCGGGGCCGATGATGCCTTTCTGCCGGAAGATGGCGGCCGTGAACATCGTGTCCTTGTTCGGATACAGTTCGAGGCTCAGGTTCTGGTTGAGGTTCTTCTGCGCCTGCAGGGCAGGGTTGCCGAGCGTGCCGCTGCAGCGCTGGGCGACTTCGCCGCCCACGGCCAGCGTCTCGTCGTAGATGCAGGTGCCGGCCGGCAGCAGCTGCGTGATCGGCGGCCGCGCCACGGTGCGCGCGCGGCTGTAGCGCACGACCAGCTTGTCCGGGACCATCCACATCGCCAGGTTGTACGTCGGCAGGAAGTCGGTGGTGCTGGCGTTGACGGCGGTGTTGCGGATGTACGTGTTGGTGACGGTGCCGCCCGGCGCGGTCGGGTTGAGCGGGTCGTAGGACGCGGTCGGGGTGATGGAGCTCAGCGTCATCATCCCGAGGCCGCTGACCTTCGTGCGCACGAAGCGGTACCCCAGGTTGCCGTCGATCTCCCAGCCGAACGGCAGGGCGCGATCGGTGAACGGGATGTGGTCGATGCCGAAGTCGCCCATGATGTAGAACGCCTGCGTGCGTTCCTTGAGCTTCTGCACCGGCTGGTCGTAGACCTTGCCGTCGTTGGCGGTGCAGTGCTTGACGCAGTCGTAATTGTTGTTGGGCGCGCCGATCAGGCCGAAGGCTTTCTCGACGTCGATCTGGGTCCAGTTGTCGAGCATGCCGGCCGGGCGTCCGCTGGCGCCGCTGAACAACTGGGTCGACGTGGCCTTGCCGGTCAGGACCTGCGACACGAGGTCCTGGAACTGCTGCGGCGTCAGTTGCGTCGTGCCGTTCAGGGCCAGGCGCGGGTCGGGGTTCGAGACATAGCCGTACTGGCACGGCTTGCCGCCTGGGCCCAGCGAGCCCGGGGTGTCCTGGCAGGCCTGGACCACGTCGCGGGCGATCGGGGTCGGGAGCACGATCGGCGCCTGGTAGCCCGGCTGGCCATAGGTGCCGTTCGCCGCCTGCAGCACGATGCCGCCGCTGTTGCCGTCGCCCGGATTCCAGTTGTCGACGCGGTTGTCGCGCAGGTTGAAGCCGGCCTTGAAGCGCTTGAAGAACGGGACCGACTCCGGCGTCGCCCACGCGAGATCGAGCTTGGCGGTGCGCTCCTCGGTGGCGCGGATCTGCGGGTTCCAGAACGCCTCGGTGCGCGGCGACGAAGAGCTCAGCAGCGGCTGTTGCGCGATCGTGTACGCCGGCGCGGCGCGCGTGTTGAGGGGGCCGAGCGGCTGCGCGGCGGTGTTGCCGGTGGCCGGGAACACGCGCACGTACTGGGCCGGATCGGCCTGATTGAAGCCGCTGCCGGGGAAGCTGTAGGTCCACAGTCCGTTCGGCAGGACCGACATCGTGGTCGGGCCGTAGAAATTGGTGAAGCTGATGCGCTTCTGGGCGCGCTGGAAATCCGAGCGCGCGTCGCCGACGAAGAATTCCGCGGTGAGGCCGCCGTTCCGGTAGGTGCCGCCCAGCTGGAAGTATTTCGCCGTGATGTCGGCGATGTCGTGCAACTGGTCGGTGGTCGCCTGGCCGTCGGTGATCTGGTACGACGTCAGGTGGTGGTTGGCGTCGGCGACGATCGAGCCGGGCACGATGTTGACGACGGTGCCCGCCAGCGGATAGCCGTTGCTGCGCGTGGTCGGGGTGTCGTACAGGTAGTATCCAGAGCCCGGCACCGCGTTGCGCACGCCGGCCGCGGTGTCGTCGACGTACGGTCGGCCGGTAAAGGCCGGGCTGATCGTCGTGCCGGTGTTGGTCAGCACGTTGCCGAGCGTGTAGGTGAGCTGCGACATGTCGTCGCGGCGGCGGTTGTAGCTGCCCTTGGCGTAGACGGTCAGGTGGTTGTCGACCTTGAAGTCGGCGCGCAGGTCCAGGTCCTGGCGCCTGTCGATCTCGCGCTTGACGAAGTAGCGCACGTTCGACGGCGTGTAGTCGTTCCACTGGTTCAGGCAGGTCGCCAGCTCGTTGCCGCGCTGGGACTGGGCCGCGTTGCGGCTGTTCGACGCGATCGTGTTCAACTGGGCGGCGGCGATGGCCGGGAAGGCGGCGTAGCAGTCGGCCTTGGTGCGCGCTGCCGCCGACTGGGTCAGCACCGACAGCGGCGTCGCCGAGTTGAAGAAGCCGCCGCCGGTCAGCGGCGATTGCAGCAGCGGCTGGTCCACGCTGGCGTCGGCCCGGTTCAGCGTGGCGGGCAGGAAGCTGAAGGTCTTCTGCGGCGAATTGTCGAAGTCGGCCACGCGGTAATAGCCCTGCAGCGCGCTGAAGGCGTTCTGCTGCGAGTGCGACTCGTTCGCCAGCGTCGTCGACGATGCGTTGAGCAGCAGGCCCAGGCGCCCGTCGAGGAATTTGTCCGCCAGGATCAGGTTTGCATCCGGCTTCCATTTTTTGTTCAGCGACGTTTGCGACGCGGCCACGCGCACCGACGCGAAGGGCTTCTTGAAATCGAGGCCGGTGCGCGTCTTGATGATGATGCCGCCGCCCAGCGAGCCCTCGGTCATGTCGGCCGTCGAGCCCTTGACCACGTCCACGCTCTTGATCAGGTCGGACGACAGCTGGCGGAACTCGACGGCGCGGCCGCTGGCGCCGCTGTTGCCGCCCATGTCGGCGCCGCCCGCCGATTGCACGCCCTGGCCGTCGATCTCGACGCGGGTCAGGTCGGCCGAATTGCCGCGCACGGCGACGCTGACGCCTTCGCCGTAGTCGCCCCGGTCCAGCGCGATGCCCGACATGCGCGAGATCGCCTCGCCGACGTTCCGGTCCGGCAGCGAGCCGACGTCCTCGGCGACGATCGAATCGATCGCGGTGGCCGCGTTCTTCGTGCGGTCGATGCTCGATTGCTGCGAGGCGCGCGTCGCGCTCACCACCACCCGGGCGATTTTCTCGCCGCTGGCGCCGTCCCCGGCCGGCGCCGGGTTCTCCTGCGCCACGGCGGCGCTGCCGACGATCAGCGAAGCCAGGGCCAGCGACACGGCCAGGCTCAGGCGCTTCGGCCGCAGCGGATATGATGTGCTCTCTCTCACGATAGGGTCTCCATTGTAGGTATGCGTTCTTTCCGCGGCTGGCGATGTGTACGTTATATATTGCGTACCAGATCCGGCGGTCGGACATAGATTAAGCGAGGAGTCGGGTTGGACCGTTGTGAAACTCACCAAACCACATTGTGATTATTGGCAGACCAATTTAATGAATTGGTCGGTCCAGATTTTGCTCTGCTAACCTTTTGATGTAAAACTGGCTGGACCGGCCAGTTCCGCCACACCGACAACACGCAAGGAGACGCAGCAGCATGTCCACACCATTTCCATTCCGCTCGCCGCACGGGCATTTCGCCACCTCCGGCCGCATCGCCGGCGCCGTCCTGCTGGCCGTGCTGGCGGCCGGGTGCCAGTCGGCGCCCGCCGCCCGGCCGCCGGGCGCCGACGAACCCTGGGTGGCCGACCTGGGCGACGGCCGCTACCGGAATCCGGTGCTGCATGCCGATTATTCGGACCCGGACGCGATCCGCGTCGGCGACACCTACTACCTGACCTCGTCGAGTTTCAACAGCGCGCCCGGACTGCCGTTGCTGCAGTCGAAGGACCTGGTGAACTGGGAACTGGTTGGCCACGCGCTGCCGAACCTCGTGCCGGCCGAGCGCTTCGCCGTGCCGCGCCTCGGCGACGGCGTGTGGGCGCCGTGCCTGCGCTGGCACGACGGCAAATTCTGGATCTTCTACCCGGACCCGGACCTCGGCATTTTCGTCACCACGGCCGAGCGCTTCACGGGGCCGTGGAGCGCACCGCACCTGCTCCTGCCGGGCAAGGGCATCATCGATCCGACGCCGCTGTGGGATGACGACGGCAAGGCCTACCTGCTGCACGGCTGGGCCAGAAGCCGCGCCGGCATCAACAACCTGCTGACCCTGCGCAGCATGGCGCCGGACGGCAGCCGCCTGCTCGACGACGCGGGCGCCACCATCATCGACGGCAACAAGCTGCCCGGCTACCGCACGCTGGAGGGCCCCAAGCTGTACAAGGAAAACGGCTGGTACTACGTGTTCGCGCCGGCCGGTGGGGTCGAGGAGGGCTGGCAGGCGGTGTTCCGCTCGCGCAGCATCCACGGACCGTACGAGGTGCGGACCGTGATGGACCAGGGCACGACGCCGGTCAACGGCCCGCACCAGGGCGCGTGGGTGCGGGCGCAGGACGGCAAGGACTGGTTCCTGCATTTCCAGGACAAGGGCGCGTACGGCCGCGTCGTGCACCTGCAGCCGATGCGCTGGGCGGACGGCTGGCCCGTGATCGGCGAGGACGGTCCGAAGCCCGGCACCGGCCAGCCCGTGCTCGTCCACGCCAAGCCGGTGGCCGGCGGCCCGGTCCGGGTGCCGCCGACGTCCGACGAATTCGACGGACCGGCGCTCGGCCTGCAATGGCAGTGGAACGCCAACAGCCAGGCCGGCTGGTATTCGCTGGCCGCGCGCCCGGGCCACCTGCGCCTGTTCACGCAACCCGCGCCGGAAGCGGACTATGTGCGCGGCGCGCCGGCGCTCCTGTTGCAGAAGCTGCCGGCGCCGGCCTTCGTCGTCAACACGCATGTCCGGCTGAACGGCGCGCGCGACGGCGACCGCGCCGGCCTGATCCTCGACGGCATGCAGTACGCCTGGCTGGGCCTGCGCCAGGCCGGGGCCGCGACGCAGCTCGTCTACACGACCTGCACCCCGGCCAGGGTGCGTTGCACGGAATCGACCCGCGTCGTGCTGCCGTCCGCCCCAGCGGATCTCGACCTGCGCATGGAGATGCGCGAGGGCGGCGTGGCGCACTTCTCGTACCGCAGCGGCGGCACGGCCTTCGTGCCGGTGGCGGAGCCGTTCACGGCCAGCAAGGGCCGCTGGGTCGGGGCGCAGATGGGCTTATTCAGTGTCGGGAGCCAGGCGGCGGGGGCGGGTGCGAGCCTGGACGTCGACTACTTCCGCGTCACCGCGCACTGAGGAGCGGCGTCGTTCCCGGACTGGCCGTCGGCCCTGGCGGGGACCCGATTACGTTACGTGGACGCGCGCCGGACTTGGGCCCCCGCCTGCGCGGGGGCGACGGTTCAGGGGGCGCGGGCCATCGTTTGACTGGGACCATCCGGCCGCATCGGCTCCAATCACGCCGTCCAGGGGGGCGCGCGGGCCATCGTTTGTCCGGAACCATCCGGTCGCACACGGTCCAATCACGCCGTCATTCCCGCGCCGCCCGCGGATTCCAGCCCTTGCCGCCGTCGAATCCCGCGAACACGCGGGCGCGGCTCGAGAAACGCGCGGCCTGCGCGGCCGTCAGCACCTGCCCGCCGCCGCGGCCGGAGAGATCGAGCGGCTGGCCCGCGATGTCCATGCTGTTGTATTCGAACCAGCCGGTCCCGCCGCGCGGCTGGCCGCTCCAGCCCCGGGGCGCGATATGGTCGTCGATGCGGCAGTTGATGTAGCTGACGTTGTCCCAGCTGCTGCCGGGGCGCGCCAGGAAGCTCGCGCCGGCCGGCGCGTCGTTGCCGGCCGGGCCGGGGCCGTGCGTGATGCGGCTGTTCAGGAAGACGAAGCCCGGGTCGGCCCGCGCCGGCGTGCGGGCCTGGACGATGTAGCCGCCCTTCGCGGCGGCGGCGCTGTTGCCGACCGTGCGGATCTCGCTGTCTTCGAACAGCGACGCCGGGCTGTAGCCCCAGATGAAATCGACGTTCCCTTCGATCAGGCTGCGGTAGAACCACGTATAGCCCCGCAGCAGAATCGTGTCCTGCTCGCTCGCGAAGCGGGCGTTGGTCGCGACGAAGCGCCCGTCGCTGGCGAAATTCAGCGCTTCGGCCTGGCCGCCGGTCGTCCTCGCGAGCCACGTCGTGTTGACGACGCTGAGATTGTCGAGCGTGACCAGGTCGGCGTCCTCGATCAGGAACACCGAGCGGCCGCCGTTCGTGCCCGGCGCCAGCGCGTCCTGGCTGCCGCCCGCGCCCGGATTCGGTCCGTCGCTGTTTTCGGCCGCGATCACGGTGCCGTCGCGGCCCGCGCCGCGCAAGGTGACGTTGTCCTTGCCGCGCAGGTACAGCAGGCCGTCGTAGCGGCCGGCGGCGACGTCGATCGTCACCGGCGCCGCGCGCGGCACGTTGCGCATCACGTGGTCGAGGGCGCCCTGCACGGTGCGGAAATCGGCCGGGCCGTCGTCGTCGACGGTCAGGTCGCGCCCCGTGGGCATGCGCGCGCGCGTGGTGAAACGCCAGAGCGCGGCCTTGCCGATCCCGTCGAACGGCTGCCCCGCGAGACGCGCGCCGGGGAAGGCGTTGGCATCGACCAGCACATAGTATTCGGTGCCGTAGGCGAGCCGCGCGTCGTGCGGCCGGATCGTCACCTCGCGCCCGTCGACGCGGACCGGATCGTAGCGGACCACGCGCCGGCGGCCGTCCGCGCTCGTGCCGATGGCGTCGACGTCGCCGTCGAGGCGCAGCACGTCGACCAGCGCGTCGTCGGCCGCGCGGAAGATGCGCACCGAGGCGCCGGGCCCGGGCTTTGGTGCGGCGTCGAAGCGCAGGCGCAGCGGCGTGTCGACCTGGACGTCGGCCGCGCCGGCCGCCGGCATCGCCTTGCCCCGCAAGTCGTAGACCCGGTCGGACGCCGCGAAGGCCGGCCCGACGCGGACCGCGAGCGTCGTGGCGGCGTTGTTGTCCGCGGCGCTCGACACGGTGATCGTGGCGGCACCGGCGCGCAGCGGCGTGATGACGACTGCGTCGCCGTCCATGCTTGCCGTGGCGATGTCGGGCGCGCTCGACGCGACGGCAAACGGCAGCGTGGCGCCGGTCGCGCCCGCGCCCGTGCCCGCGCCCGCGCCTGCGCTCGCGCGCACGAGGTAGCGCTGCGGCGCGTCGCCGGCCTGCAGGTCGAGCCGGCCGGACATGCGCGCCAGGCCGACGCGCACTGGTGCGACGCGGGCGTCGCCTACGCGCACGTCACCGACGCGCAGGTCGTCCAGTTCGAAGTCCCCGTCCTGCGCCAGCACGCCCACGCGCGCGGGCGGCAGCGACGGCTCGTCGACGCCGTTGATGCGGCTCCCGTCGACGTACATCGCCAGGGCCGTGCCGTCGACGTCCAGGCGCAGCGTGGTGAAGGCATCCGGCGCGTCGACCCGCGTGCCGCCCTGCTTGAGACGCGTGATCCGGCCGTCCCGCATGCGCACGATGTCGATCGCGAGCCGTTTACCGTCCGGCGTGGTGGCGAGCGCCAGGCCGAGCCAGTTGCGTTCGTCGGCATAGCGTGCGATCAGGTAGGCGTGCCGCGGCGCCGCGTCCGGGCCGGCCGGACGCAGGCGCGCTTCGACGAAATAGGGGCCCGTGGGCGGCGCGGCGGGCAGCAGCAGCGGGCGCCCGTCGCCGCGCAACAGCAGGACGTGGTTTGTGCTGCCCTGCTGCGGGCGCAGTTGTGGCGCGCTGCCGTCGGCGGCGCGCAGGCGCGTGCCGTGTTCGAAGTCTTCGCAGGCGCGGGCGCCGTTCGGGCAAGCGGCGGCGGACGCGATCCGCGTGCCGAGCGCAATGCCGAGGAGGAGGGCGGTTCGATGTCGTTTCATGAGGCGAATGAGGGTTCGGAGTCGGGATGCCGGCGGGGCCGGCGGCACCGGACGATGCTAGCAAACCGCCGGCGCGGCGGCGGCGGCGGGCGTGGTGTTTTCCCAAGAATCGCTACGGCGTCTGGTCCTTTTCGTAATGGCGGCCCTGCTAGCATCTGCGGCCATGATGACAGGAGACCACGACATGACGTTTCACCCCGCCGGCGCGGTGCGCCGCCTTTTCGCATGCGGACTCGTTGCGCTGGCGGGTGCCGCCTGCGCGCAGGCGCCGACCGCGGCCGAACAGCGTGCGGCGCGGCTGGTGTCGCAGATGACCCTGGAAGAAAAGGCCGGACAGATCCAGCACCGCGCCCGCGCCATCCCGCGCCTGGGCATCCCCGCCTACAACTGGTGGAACGAGGGTCTGCACGGCGTGGCGCGCACCGGCGAGGCGACCGTGTTCCCGCAGGCGATCGGCATGGCGGCGACGTGGGACACGCAGCTCGTACGCGAGATCGCGGACACGACGGCGACCGAATTCCGCGCCAAGTATGCGGCGCGGCGCCGCCCCGACGGCAGCCTGGCGGCCGGTCCAGGGCTGACCGTGTGGTCGCCGAACGTGAACATCTTCCGCGATCCGCGCTGGGGCCGTGGCCAGGAAACCTGGGGCGAGGACCCGTTCCTGACGGCGCGCATGGGCGTCGCGTTCATCCGCGGCCTGCAGGGCGACGACCCGGAACATCCCAAGACGGTGGCGACGGTCAAGCATTTCGCGGTGCACAGCGGGCCGGAATCGAACCGCCACCGCGAGGACGTGCATCCGTCGCCGCACGACGTCGTCGACACCTACCTGCCGGCCTTCCATGCGGCCGTCGTCGAGGCGAAGTCGCAGGCCGTCATGTGCGCCTACAACGCGATCGACGGCGTGCCCGCCTGCGCCAACGCGCACTACCTGAAGGACCTGCTGCGCGGCGACTGGAAATTCGACGGCCACGTGGTGTCCGACTGCGCCGCCGTCGCCGACATCCACCAGGCCAAGTCCCACGGCTACGTCGCCACGCCCGAGCAGGCGGCCGCCGCGGCGCTGAAGGCCGGCACCGACCTGTTCTGCTCCGCCGGTGCGCGCGACACGGCCGATCCGGCAGTGACGGTCAAGGCGGTCCGCGCGGGCCTCGTCGCGGAGCGCGATCTCGACGCGGCGGTGCGCCGCCTGATGGCGGCCCGCGCGCGCCTCGGCCTGCTGGATGGGCCGGACGCGGGGTCGTACGCCGCCATCACCGCCAGCGACTTCGACACACCGGCGCACCGGGCGCTGTCGCTCCGGGCGGCGCGCGCGTCGATGGTGCTGCTGAAGAACGACGGCGTGCTGCCGTTCAAACCGGCACCCGCCCGTATCCTCGTCGTCGGCCCGAACGCGGACAGCGTCGATCCGCTCGTCGGCAACTACAACGGCACGCCGTCGCAGCCGGTCACCGTGTATGCCGGCATCAAGGCTCGTTTCGCCCGGTCGCAGGTCACGTTCGTCGAAGGCACGGGCTGGGTCGGGCCGCCGCTGGAAGACGTGCCCGACGCGCTGCTGTGCCGGGACGCGGCCTGGGCGCAGCCCGGGCTGAAGGTCGAGGAATACGGGAACACGACGCTGGCCGGCACGCCGTCCGCTGTGCGCAGCGACGCCAATGCGCGGGTCGCGTGGGGCACGCCGGCGCGCGTCGAGCGCGCGACGTCGATCCGCTGGACCGGCTACCTCCGTCCGCGCGACAGCGGCGCCTACCGCTTCCGCTATTCCGGCGAAAACGGCTATCGGATCTATGTGGACGACAGGCAGGTGGCGGACGTGTGGGACATCGCGTGGCCGACGTCCGACACCGACGTCCGGCTGAACGCCGGCCAGGTCTACAAGATCCGCGTCGAGGCGATGCAGAAGGGCTCGCGCGGCGACCACCGGCTGCAGTGGAGCCGTCCGAGCGCCAGCGACGGTCTCGCCCTCGCGGCCGCGCACGACGCCGACGTGATCGTGTTCGTCGCCGGCCTGACCGCGCGCTTCGAGGGCGAGGCGATGAGTGTCAAGGCGCCCGGCTTCGCGGGCGGCGACCGCACCACGCTGGACCTGCCGGCGCCGCAGCAACAGCTGCTCGAGCGCCTGCATGCGACCGGCAAGCCGGTGGTGCTGGTGCTGATGAACGGCAGTGCGCTGAGCGTGAACTGGGCGGACGCCCATCTTCCCGCCATCGTCGAAGCCTGGTATCCGGGCGGCGAGGGCGGTCAGGCGGTGGCCGAACTGCTGGCGGGCGACTTCAGTCCGGCCGGGCGGCTGCCGGTGACGTTCTACCGGTCCGCGGACCAGCTGCCACCATTCGGCGACTACGGCATGAAGGGACGGACCTACCGCTATTTCGGCGGCGCGCCGCTGTACCCGTTCGGCTATGGCCTGAGCTATACGACGTTCGCGTATGGACAGCCGGTGGTTGCCAGCCGGTCGATCGAGGCGGGCGACGCCGTCGACGTGACCGTCGCCGTGCGCAACACGGGCAACCGCGACGGCGACGAAGTCGTGCAGCTGTACGTGGCGCGCCAGGCCGACGACGCCCCGATCCGGTCCCTCAGGAACTTCCGGCGCATGCATTTGCGAGCGGGCGAAACCCGCGACGTCACGTTCCGGGTGGATGCCCGGGACATGAGCATCGTCGACGCCGCGGGCCGGCGCGTGGTGCCGCCGGGGGCCGTGGACCTGTGGATCGGCGGCGGCCAGCCGGGCGGCGCCAGGCCGGCCGCCGGCGCCGGGGTGCGGATCGCCGTCAGCGGACAAAAGGCGGTGCCGGCCTTCTGACGTGGCTTTTTCGGCAAGACTCCTGTTCTGTCTCCCCGGAGGCAGATTCGGCCCGCCGCCCGGCGGGCTTTTTTTGTCGGGTGGGCACCCTGTGCCCACGCGTGACGCTACGTAAATACCGCCAAATGCCCACGTGCCCCGACCGAAGATAACGCGAAATATTTTAGGGAAAAGCCGTTTTCTCTCGTCCATACTATTGGGACACGAGAAAAAACATGAACCAAGACACTATCAACTGGCTGACGGTGCACCTGCTGCCCTTCGAAGCCGAGTTTCGCCTCAGATTGCGGCGCGTCTGCGCGAGTGCGGCCGACGTGGACGACGTGATCCAGGAGGTCTACTGCAAGGTGATGCAGATGGACGACGTCACGCACGTCAAGGACCCGCGCGGCTACTTCGTGCAGATCGCAAAAAACCTCATCACCGACCGGCTCCGGCGCGACGCCGTCGTGAATATCGACATCATGGCCAACCTGGGCGAGCTGGACGTCCAGGATCACATGCCCGGCCCCGAGCGGATCGCGTCCGGCCGCGCCGAACTGCGCTGGGTGATGGGCTTGATCGGCAAGCTGCCCGACCGCTGCCGCGAAGTGTTCCGCGCGCGGCGGATCTATGGCCTGTCGCTGAAGGAGACCGCGGATTCGCTGGGCGTCACGGAAAAGGCCGTCGAATACGAATCGGCCAAGGGGATGGAGCTGATCTCCGACATGATGAAACGGCAGGGCGCCCACGACATACCGCCCAGCATGAAGGTGCGCAAGATTAACAAGGCAGGAAAGACCAATGTCAGCGATCGATAATCAGGCCCTTGCATGGCTGCGGATTCAGTCGGAACGGGAACTCGATGCGGACGAGCGGGCGCATTTCGATGCCTGGCTTGAAGAAGATACCCGGCACAAGGGCGCGTATATCCGCGCGACCGTCATCGACAATGCAATCGCGCAGGCGGTCGCGCAGCGCGATCTGTATCCGGGCGACGACCGCTATGCGCTGCGCTCCGATGCGTCCGAACCGAAGGGCGCCAACCGGCGCGCGCTGCTCAGATACGGGGCCTGGGCGGCCGGCTTGGGCCTGTTCGGCGTGGGCGTCTCGCTGAACGTGGCGGAGCGCCGCACCACGTTGTCGACGGCGCGCGGCGAATTCCGGCGGGTCGCGCTGGCGGATACGTCGGTGGCCAGCATCAACAGCAGCAGCCGGCTGGAAGTCAGGCTGACCAGCGAAAAGCGCCAGATCACGCTCGTCAAGGGCGAGGCCTGGTTCGAGGTCGCAAAGGACAAGACCAAACCGTTCGTCGTGGAAGCGGGCGACGTGCGGGTGCGCGCGGTCGGCACGGCATTCGGCGTGCGTCGTTTCAAGGACGGCGCCGAGGTCCTCGTCACCGAAGGGACGGTCGAGGTATGGACCGGCAACGCCAAGGCGCTGCTGACCGCCGGCCAACGCAGTTTCGTTCCCTACAGGACGGCGCAGATCACCGTCGCGCGGCAGCCGCAGGAGATCCAGAGAAAACTGGCATGGAGGGAGGGGAAGTTGATATTCACGCGGCAAACCCTCGGCGAGGCGGTCGCCGATTTCAATCGCTACAGCGTCAAGAAGATCATCATTTCGGACCCTGCGCTGGAGGGCAAGCGCATCTTCGGGCAGTACCAGATCGACGCGGCCGAGCAGTTTGCGAAGGATATCGGCGCCTATCTCAACGTGCCGATCGAAGTCGGTCGCGAAAGCATCGTCATCGGCGCCAGGGATGGTCCCGACAAGAACAGCATCTGATCGCCCCGACAATTCTTATAACGCCTGGCCAAAAAAATCAGGGATTTTCGAGATCCGTTCGTCCTGATTCATAACGGAGCAAAGATTCCGTTTCATAAGAGGACTAGGTAAAGGAGACACGCGTGATGGTCACACATCATTGCGGTAGCATTGCCGCCATTGTTCTTGTTGCCGGCGCGGCCGTCATGCCACAGGCCGGACACGCCCAGGAAGTCGACAAGCAGTTCGACATTCCCGCGGGTCCCGCCACGAGCACGATCAACGTGTTTGCCAAGCAGGCGGGCATCAACATCCTGGCGTCCGAGGATATCCTCGCCAACGTGTGCACGAACCAGGTGCGGGGCAGTTTTCCGATGTCCGTCGCCTTGCAGCGCCTGTTGTCCGGCACGGGCTTGTACGGCAAGGTCAGCGCCAGCGGCGCCGTGTTCATCCTCCCATCGGCGCCTGTGCACGGCCAGCGGGCGGGCGACAAGGACGTGCCCGGCCAGCGCAAGGCCGCGTGCTGCGCCGTGTCGGCCGCGCTCCTGCTCATGTGCGGCGCACCCGCCGGCGCCCAGGCGCAAGCCGCGGAGAACGCGCAGGAACGGCCCGGCGGCGGCGACGACCCCGTGAAGCAGGTGCTGGTGGTCGCCACCCGGGCATCGCAGCAATCCGGCATCGAACGCAAGAAGAACGCCGCGACGGCGCTCGATTCGATCGTGGCCGACGACGTGGGCTCGCTGCCGGACCGGAACATCGGCGAGGCGATCTCGCGCATGTCGGGCGTGTCGCTGGACCGGGGCGACTTCGGCGAAGGCGTCACCGTCGCCGTGCGCGGCAACGGCCCCGACCTGACCCGCGTCGAGATCGACGGCCAGGCCGTCCAGTCGGCCGGCGGCACCGACATGTACGGCGGCGGCGGCGGCCGCGGCACCGAGTTCCGCCAGTTGTCGTCGGACCTGATCAAGAGCGTGGACGTGATCAAGGGCGCGACCGCCGACATGACCGAGGGCTCGCTCGGCGGCGGCGTGATCATCAAGACCCGCACCGGCCTCGATTTCAAGAAGCCTTTCGTCTCGGTGCGCGTGGCCGGCTCGCGCGGCTCGCTGAACCGGATCTGGGAGCCGGACGCGAACGTCGTGCTGGCGCACAAATACCTCGACGGCCGCCTGGGCGTGCTGTTGAACGCGTCGTCCGCCACGCTCGCCAACGAGGCCCATTCGGCCCAGGTGGCGCAATCGGCGCTGCAGGGCTATTACCGGCTGGCCGACTTCGACGGCTCGCCCGCGAAGACGTTCACGTTTCGTCCGGAGACGATGAACGCGGCGGATGCGAATGCGACGACGCCGATGCTGCGCTCGCCGCTGGCCGCCGGCGGCACCTTCGACGCGGCCACGCCGCTCGAGGTGCTGACCCGGTCGGCCGCCGCCGGCACCAAGGCCGACTGCTATGCCGCGTTTCCCGCGCTGACGGCGGCGCAGAGCAGCGCCATCGCGGCGAGCGCGCGCGGCGCCGCGCAGAACCAGCGCATCAACGAACTGGCAAGTTGCCTCAACCAGTGGAGCGACTACACGCCGTCCAATGTGCGCTACATGATCAAGCGCGAATTCGACAAGCGCCAGAACCTCGACCTGCGCGCCGACTTCAAGGTCGACGACCGCCTGACCGTGTATGCCAAGGGCAGCTACAACCGGCGCTACGACGACATGCACCAGTTGACCTACACGCTGGGCAGCGTGCAGGTCAACCCGTCCGGCACCGTCAGCCCGGGATATGCCGGTCCGGCCTATGTGGACGACCTGCAGGCCGGCACGCGTACCCCGGTGCCCGGTTCGGGCTACTACGCCTACGCCACGCCGGCGCAGTCCGCGAACACGCTGTTGCAAAGCTCGGTGGCGAACATCGTCCCCGGCTCCATCGTCGCCGACGCCAACCACCACCTGACCCGGTACACGATCAGCGATGCGAGCGCCACGACCGACCAGGTGCACGAATACGCGAAGACGACGGCGCAATACCTGCAACTGGGCGGCGAATACCGCGACGGCCCGCTCAAGGCCGAGTTCTTCGCCGGCGACGCCAGGTCGCGTTTCGAACGGGCCCAGAAGCGCCTGAGCTACAGCGACTACTACGGCCCCGTGACCATGGCCGTGCTGCCGAACGGGCTGTGGGGCTACGCCATCCCGGCCGCCAGCAACTTCAACCAGGCCGACCCGGCCCAGTACGCGATCCTCACGCCGGGCGCGGCGTCGTCCGCGGTCCAACCCGGCCCCTACAACACACGCGCGCTTCCCGCCTACGCGGCCGCGCAGCAGCCGCTGCTGACCCAGCAGCCCAGCACCTATTTCAATCCGCGCCTGATGGAAAGCGGGGAGCGCACCGCCAGGGTCGACGTGACCTGGGCGACGCCGGAGACGATCCCCTTCTTCAAGCGCTTCAAGGCCGGCGTCAACCTGCGCGACACGCGCCGCGACAGCTGGGACCCGAACACCGGCAACAGCGGCGGCTACACCGTGCGGGCGGCGGTCGGCACGTTCGGCCGGCCCGGCTACGTGCCGGCGGTGGTGCTGCCGACGCCCATCATCCGCAGCACGTTCAACGGCTGCCAGGACACGCCAGGGTCGCTGGGCGCCGGCGGCAACGCCTGCCGCTACGGCTTCACGCCGGGCTTTGACCCGCGCCGCGCGCTCGACGGCAATACGGTGCTGACGGCGCAGCAGTTCCAGGACCTCGTCACGCAAACCTTGAAAGGGCAGGCCACGCCCACCGGGTTTTTTGCGGGCGCCAGCGGGCGGGCGGCCGGACTGCCGGACAACTGGACCGGCATCGACGTCGACAAGGCCTTCGCGCTGGTCGCCACGCCGAACATGAATTTCGACTGCGTCAAGTCGTGCACCGCCAGCGACGGCCAGGTCTACCGGCAACCGCAGCAGCACCTGGTCGAGCGCACCAGCGCGTTCTACGTCATGGGCGACTTCGGACTGGCGCTGCCGTTCGGCTGGGAGATCGACGGGAACATGGGGTATCGCTACGTCCGGACGAAGGTGCATGGCGAAGGCATGATGACGTTCACCTCGGTCACGAAGACCGATTCGTACGACCCGGCCCGGCCGGGCGCGGCCGGCGGCACGGTGACGAACTCGGTCTCGCAACCGGTGGCGATCGACGCCGCCAGCCACGACTTCCTGCCGATCTACAACCTGGCGCTGTGGCTCGTGCCGGACCGGCTGGTGGCGCGCTACAACCACGCCAGGGCCGTGGCGCGTCCGCCCGTCGCGGACCTGCTGCCGTCCGGGACGTGCCGCTACGACGCCACCCTGCAGGACACGAATCCCGGCGCGCCGCAGGGCTGCAGCGGCACGATCGGCAACCCGGCCCTGCGCGCGCAGACCAACGTCAACCAGAACCTGAGCGTCGAATACTATCCGAACCGGGACACGATGTTCTCGGTCGCCGTGTTCAGGCAGGAAGGGAAGGTCGGCCCGGCCGTGCCGCGCGGGGCGAGCAGCGTCCCCCTGGCGGGCGGCTCTAGCCTCGTCGATCCCACCACCGGCGTCGCGCTCGGCGCGCTCGATTTCAATTATTCGCTCTGGCAGAACGGCGCGGCGACGACGCGCAAGGGCCTCGAACTCGGCACCAGGACGGCGTTCACCTTCCTGCCCTGGTTGCTGCGCTATACCGGCGTCGACGCCAATTACACGCGGCTGCGCTCGGCCACGTCGGCGGAAAACGTGGTCGACCTGCTGACCGGCACGCCGCTCCCGCCGGCGCGCGAATCGAAATATTCGTACAACTGGGCGGTGTGGTACGACGACGGCAGGGTGTCGGCGCGGGTCGCCGTGCAGTCCGTGGCGTCGTACTTCACCTGCATCGCCGGCTGCGGCCAGCTCGGGGTCAACGACTATCCAGCGGTGGGCGTGATCGCGACCCGCTTCCCGTACAACCCGGGCTCGCCGAACTTCCGGGACGCGTCCCGCTTCATCGACGGCAAGGTCTCGTACAAGTGGAAGCCGAACGTCGAGTTCTTCATCGAAGGACGCAACCTGGGCAATGCGACGACGTCGAACAGCCAGGCGAGCTTCGCCCCGTTCTCCGCGGGGACGCCGAACCTGCTGGACTATGCCTACGCGGGCCGCCGCATCATGGTCGGGGTCAACTTCCGCAATATGTAAGCAGCTTGGTGAGGAGACAAACATGGCAAGGTCACACGCACACCGCATCGCCCTCCTGTTCAATGCGAACAAGGCATTCGACCGCGACGTCATCCTCGGCGTCGCGGATTACCTGTCGGGCACGCGGACGCAATGGGACCTGTTCCTCGAGGAGGATTTCCGCCTGCGCCTGGCGGGCATCGAGAAATGGCAGGGGGACGGCATCATCGCGGACTTCGACGATCCGGTCGTCGCCGCGGCGCTCGCCGGCACGCGCGTGCCGCTGGTCGCGGTCGGGGGCTCGTACGAGCATCCGGCGGACTATCCGGCGGCCGTGCCCTATGTGGCCACCGACAATGTCAAGGTCATCAAGCTCGCCTACGAACACCTGATCGAGTCCGGGCTGCCCCACTTCGCGTTGTTCAGCCTCCCCGAGGCGAGCGAGAACCGCTGGGCGCAGGAGCGCGAGAAGGCGTTCGCGGCGCTGGTGCAGCACGACCACGCCAGGCCGGAGATCTTTCGCGGCCAATGCACGCGCGCGCCGACGTGGAACCAGGCGGTGCGCGAACAGATCGCCTGGCTGCACCGCCTGCCGAAGCCGGTCGGCATCATCGCCGTCACCGATGCGCGCGCCCGCCAGCTGCTGCAGGCGTGCGCGCTCGCCGGGATCGCCGTGCCGGAGCAGGTCGCGGTGGTGGGCATCGACAACGATCCGCTGGCGCGCGTGCTGACCCGCATCCCGCTGACGTCCGTGATCCAGGGCGCGCAGGAGATGGGCCGCACGGCGGCGCACCTGCTCGACCGCATCCTGCACGGCGTGCCGCTGGCGACGACCCGCATCCTGGTGCCGCCCGCCGGCATCAACGTCCAGGCGTCCTCGCGGCACGTGCCGGCCACGCATCCGCACGTGATGCGCGCCCGCCACTACATCCGCCAGTACGCCTGCCAGGGCATCAAGACCGACCAGGTGGCGAACTATGTCGGCATCTCGCGCTCTTCGCTCGAGAGCCATTTCCGGCAGCAGGTCGGCTACAGCGTGCACGACGAGATCCTGCGCGCGCGGCTCGATGCCGCCACCGCCATGCTGGCGCAGGACGATTGCAACCTGGCCGACGTGGCGCACAAGTGCGGCTTCACGTCGAGCCAGTACATGCACCTGGTGTTCAAGCGCGAACTGGGCTGCTCGCCGCGCGGCTACCAGCAGCGCGTGCGCAATAGGGAGCGCGTGCACGACGATAGCGAGCGTGTCGAACCCCGCCTCCCTGCGGCGCGGCGGCAGGCGATCCACGCCGCCTGACCCCGCGCCGCCGCCGCGCATTACATATTGCGGAAGTTCATGCCGATCATGATGCGGCGCCCGGCATACGCGTAGTCGAGCAGGTTCGGCGTGCCGTTCGCGAACGGCGCGAACGATCCCTGGCTGTTCGACGTCGTCGCATTGCCCAGGTTGCGGCCTTCGACGAAGAACTCGATGTTCGGCCGCCATTTGTAGGAAAGCTTGGCGTCGATGAAGCGCGTCGAGTCCTTGAAGTTCGGCGAGCCCGGGTTGTACGGGAACTTGACCATGCCGCTGGTGACGCCGGCGGCCGGGTAGTTGCTCTGGTCGGCCGAGCCGCAACCGGCGATGCAGTTGAAGTACGACGCCACCGCCTGCACCGCCACGCGCGCCGACAGGCGGCCGTCGTCGTACCACAGCGCCCAGTTGTACGAATATTTCGATTCGCGCTCCGGCGGCAGCGGTGTGCCGGTCAGCAGGTCGACTTCGTTCTGGGTCGAGGTCACCGAGCGCAGCTTCGTGTAGTTCGCATCGAAACCGGTGTAGCGCAGGCGCCAGGGCAGGAAGGTGAAGGCCGTCTTGGTGCCGAACTCGATGCCCTTGCGGGTCGTCGCGGCGCCGTTCAGCCACAGGGCGTAGTTGAAATCGAGGTCCGCCAGCGAGACGCCGGTCGTCGGATCGACCAGGTTGTCGCCGCCCGCCAGCGGCAGGCTGCTCACGCCGCGGCTGAGGGCCGGCCCGATCTTGCCTTCCTGCTTGAAGCCGGCGATCGTGAACATCGTATCCTTGTTCGGATACCATTCGAAGCTCAGGTTCTGGTTGACGTTGGTCTGCGCCTGCAGGCCCGGATTGCCGATCGTGCCGCTGCACGTCTGCGACGCGCTCGGGTCGCGGTCGGCCAGGGTGGCGTCGTAGGTGCAGGTCCCGGCGGGCAGCAGGTAGCTGACGGGCGGACGCGCCACCGTCTTGCCCCAGCTGTAGCGGGTCACCAGCTTGTCGGGGACCATCCACATGGCCAGGTTATAGCTTGGCAGGAAATCGTGGGTCGACGAATCGACGGCCACGGCCTGCGAGATCGAGGTGCTGAGCGTACCGCCCGGCGCCGTCGGTTTCAGCGGGTCGTACACGCCCTCGACCGGCGTGATCGACGTCAGGGTCATCATGCCGGTGCCGTGAACCTTGGTCCGCACGTAGCGATACCCCATGTTGCCGTCGATCTGCCAGCCGAACGGCAGCGCGCGGTGCGTGAACGGCAGCTCGTCGATCCGGAAGTCGCCCATCAGGTAGAACGCCTCGGTGCGCTCGGTGAGGTGCTGGTAGGGCTGCGCATAGACGTTGCCGTCGCTGGCCACGCAGTTCTTCAGGCAGTCGAGGTTCGTGTTGGGCGTGGCCACGAGCGCGAACGCCTTGTCGACGTCGAGTCCCGTCCAGTTGTTCAGCAGGCCGGACGGGCGGCCGGTCGCGCCGGAGAAGAAGCGGGTCGGCGTCGCCTGGCCCTTCAGCGTCTGGCTCACCAGGTCCTGGAACTGCTGCGCCGTCATCGTCGTGTTGCCGTCCAGCGCATGGCGCGGATCGGCGCTCGGCAGGAAGCCGTACTGGCAGGCGTTGCCGCCCGCGCCCAGCGAGCCGGCCGTGTTCTGGCAGCCGTTGAAGGTGCTGCGGATGATCGGCGTGGGCAGCACGACCGCCGGCACGTAGCCGGGCTGGCCGAACGTGCCGACGGCCGCCTTGACCGTGTAGCCGCCGCTGTTGCCGCTGTTCGGGTCCCAGTTGTCGTGGATGTTGTCGCGCAGGTTGAAGCCGGCCTTGAAGCGCGTGAAGAACGGCACCGACTCCGGCGCCGCATACGTCAGGTCCAGCTTGGCCGTGCGCTCCTCGGTCGCGAACTGGCGCGGGTTGTAGTAGGTGCTGGGCTGCTGCGTGAGCAGCGGCTGTTGCGCGGCCGAATACGCCGGCGCGGGGCGCGTGTTGGTGGGACTGGCCTTGACGGCGCCGGTCGCCGCGCCGGGGTAGAGGGTCGCGTACTGGGACGGGTCGGACTGGTCGAAATTCCCGTTCGGGAACGAGTAGCCCCACAGGCCGTTCGGCAGCAGGGTCAGCGTGGTCGGCCCGTAGTAGTTCGTGAAACTCAGGCGCTTCTGCACGCGCTCGAATTTCGACCTGGCGTCGCCGACGAAGAATTCCACGTTCAACGGGCCTTTTTTGTACGTGCCGCCCAGCTGCGCATATTGCGCGGACGTCTTCGCGTATTCGTGCACCTGGTCGGTGACCGCGCCGCCGTCGGTGATCGTGTACTGGGTCAGGTGGTGGGTCGAATCCGCGACGATGGAGCCGGGAATCACGTCGGACACGGAGCTCTGGAGCAGCGTATTCGTCGCCTGGGTCGGGGTGCCGTACGCGTAGTAGCCCGAGCCCGGGGCGGGGACGCGCGTGCCCGCCGCCAGGTTGTCGATGTAAGCGGGTCCGGAATAGGTGGGGCTCAGCACGGCATTCGCGCCGGACGGATTCACCTTGGCGTTGCCGACGGTGTAGGTCAGCTGGTGCATGTCGTCGTAGCGGCGGTTGTAGCTGCCTTTCGCGTACAGCGTCAGGTTCTTGTCGACCTTGAAATCCAGGCGCAGGTCGAGGTTCTGGCGCTTGTCGAATTCGCGTTTCACGAAGTTGCGGATGTTCGACGGCGTGTAGTCGTTCCACTGGTTCAGGCAGGTGATCAACTCGTTGGCGCGCTGGGACGCGGCCGCGCCGCGCGCGCTGGACACGATCGCGCCGCTCTGGGCCGCGGTCAGTGTCGGGAACGCGGCGTAGCAGTCGGCCTTGGTCCTGGCGGCGGCCGACCGCGTCAACACCTCGAGCGGCGTCGCCGCGTCGAACGTGCCGCCCGCGGCCAGGGGCGAGCGCAGCATCGGCGTGGTCGTGTTCGAGTCGGCCGTGTTCATCGTGTCCGGCATGAACGAGAACGTCTTTTCCGGCGAGTTGTCGAAGTCGGTCAGGCGGCTGTAGCCCGCCCGCGCCGCGTTCGCGACCTGCACCGAATGCGACTCGTTGGCGAGCGTCGTGGACGATGCGTTCAGCAGCACGCCCAGGCGGCCGTCGAGGTACTTGTTGGCCAGGATCAGGTTGGCGTCCGGCTCCCATTTCTTGTTGAGCGAGCTTTGCGACTCGGCCACGCGCACCGACACGAACGGCTTCTTGAAGTCGAGGCCCGTGCGCGTCTGGATGCGGATGCCGCCGCCGAGCGAGCCTTCCGTCATGTCGGCCGTCGAGCCCTTGACGACGTCCACGCTCTTGATCAGGTCGGCCGACAGCTGGCGGAATTCGGTGCCGCGGCCGCTGCCGCCGCCATACATGTCCGTGCCACCGGCCGACTGCACGCCCTGGCCGTCGAGCTCCACGCGCGTCAGGTCCGGCCCGTTGCCGCGCACGGCGACGGTCACGCCTTCGCCGAAGTCGCCGCGGTCGAGCGATATGCCGGCCATCCGCGAAATCGCTTCGCCGACGTTGCGGTCGGGCAGCGAGCCGACGTCGTCCGCGACGATGGAGTCGATCGCCGTGGCGGCGTTCTTCTTGCGGTCGATGCTCGACTGCTGCGACGCCCGGGTGGCGGTCACGGTCACCGTGGCCATCTTGACGGGTTCCGTCGTCCCGTCCTGCGCCAGTGCGGCGTGACCCGCGACGAGCGACGCGAGCGCGAGCGCTACCGCGACGCTCATGCGGTTCGGCCGGATACGGTACGTGGGTGAATTTCTCATGGTCTCCTCCAATCGTTCGATGTCGTTTTATGTACGCCGGCGCTGGACTCGAGCCGCCGATTCGGGGGCATTATTGCCGCGATATCCGGACGATTTCCGGATTTGCGAAAAATCGTATTACGATTTACATCATTTCGTAACGAGCGCCCGGCCGCGGCGAAAACGGCCATTGCGAAATCCATCAAGCGCCGTTTCGATTCTCGCGAAATCGCGCGTTTCCGGCCGCGCGCCGCGTGTGCCACCTGTTAGGATTTTTCGCCAATCGAGAGGAGCGGGCAGCGACGGCCCGCCGGGGAGAACAATGAATATTCGCTTATTGACGGCACTGGCCATCCTGGCCGCGGTGCCGGGCAGCGCTTGCGCGGACAAGCTCTGCGACGTGAAAGACTATGGCGCGAAGGGGGACGGCGTCAGCAAGGATACCGCCGCCATCCAGAAGGCCATCGACGACTGCGCCGGCGCGGGCGGCGGCAGGGTGGTCCTGGGGGGCGCGCCGCTGTACGTCAGCGGTCCGCTGGCGTTGAAGAGCCACATCACGCTGTCGATCGCCGCCGGGACGACGCTGGCCGGCAGCGAGGACCACGACGACTACCCACCCGTGCAGGAGCTGGGCGAAGCCGCGCGCCGCGCCTTGCTGTCGTCGGATGACGCGACCGACATCGTCATCGACGGCGGCGGCACCATCGACGGCCGCGGCCAGTCGTGGTGGGCGGACCGCTCGCCCGCGAACCGGCGCCCGCGCCTGATCGTGTTCCGCCACTCCAGCCGCATCCTGATGGAAAACGTCACCGTCCGGAATTCGCCCAGCTGGCAGATCGTGCCGTACTACAGCGATCACCTGACCTTCCGGAACATGCGGATCCTCGCGCCCGACCGCATCTCGCACAACACCGACGGCATCGATCCGTTCTCGTCCAGCCACGTGCTGATCGACCACGTCACGATCGACACCGGCGACGACAACGTCGCCATCAAGAGCGGCCAGCCGGGTTCGCCGGGCGGCGACGCGCCCAGCCATGACATCACCATCCGCGACAGCACCTTCCTGCACGGCCATGGCCTGTCCATCGGCAGCGAAGTGGCGGGCGGCGTCTACAACGTCCTGGCCGAGCGCATCCATTTCAAGGGCACCGGGACCGGCGTGCGCATCAAGTCGAACCGCGACCGCGGCAACGTGCTGAAGAACCTCGTCTATCGCAACCTGACCATGGAAGACGTGGGCACGCCGATCCTGATCAGTGAGTTCTATCCGAAGATCCCGGAGGTCATCGACGCGCAGCCCGTCGGGCGCCTGACGCCGCGCTTTTCCGACATCACGATCGAGAACCTCGAGGCGACGGGCGCGAAGCAGGCCGCGCTGATCGTCGGCCTGCCGGAATCGCCCGTCACGGCGCTCACGCTCCGCCGGGTGCACATCGAGGCGGACAAGGGCGCGGTCGTCAAGTACGCGCACATGACGGCGCAGGATGTCACGGTGCGCGCGGCGCATGGCGGCGCGTACCTGATCGGCCCGGACGTGCAGGGCCTGAACCCGGGCGCCGCGCGCTGAGCGCCGCGACCCTCACTCACTTAACGGAACAGAAAGCACGATGTCGATTTCAATGAACCGCCGCGGCATGCTGGGCATGTCGGCAGCCCTGGGCCTGGTCGGTACGGTCCGCGCGATGGGTCTCGATCATGGCGCGCGCGCGGACGCGGCCGGACGGCACGCCATCGCCGACGAAGGATGGACCCTCTGGCTCGACCGCGCCGCCCAGTGGCAGCAGGATGTCATCTACCTGCCGGAGCAGGTGCCGCCGATGTCGGCCCTGCCGGTCAATCCGCCGACGGGCGGCTGGGACGCGCTGTACCGGGGGCAGGGCCTTGCCGTGACCCTGCCGACGACGGTCGAAGAGCACTTCTGGGGCCGGTTCGGCGAGCGGCCCTACACCGCCGACGAATACCGTTATGCCGAGGACGATCCGGTGCCGCAGAACGGCGCGGTGCCCGGCGTGTCGTGGTGGTGGAAGGCGATCGACATTCCCGCGTCGGCGCAGGGGCAGCAGGTGTGGCTGCACATCCGCGGCGCCCGCATGCGCGCCGAAGTGTTCCTGAACGAGGTGCTGGTCGGCTATTCGATCATGTCGGAACTGCCGATCGACTGCGACCTGACGGCCGCCATGAAGCCCGGCCAGCCGAACCGCCTGGCCATCCGCATCACGAATCCCGGCGGACGGTTCGACTGGAAGGACTCCAACAACACGGCCTGGGGCCAGGTCAAACTCTATCATTCGCACGGCTTCGGCGGCATCGACCGCGGCCTGGCGCTGAGCGTGCACCCGATCGAAGGCCGCATCCGCGACGCCTGGGTGCTCAACACGCCGGACCCGCGCGTGGTCACGGTGCACGCGGAGATCGCGGCCAGCCAGGCCGTCAAGCCCGGCGACCTGGGTGCCACGGTGGTGGACGCGACGGGCGCCAAGGTGCCGGCGCACGTCACGCTCGAGCGGCTCGACACGGCCGCCGGCATCGCGACGGCGCGCCTGCGCGTGCACGTGCCGTCCGCCCGCTTGTGGGACCTCGATACGCCGCACCTGTACCACGTGCGCCTGCAATGGCAGGCGGGGAAGGCGGTCGACACGCGCGCCGTGCGCTTCGGCTTCCGCTGGTTCGCCGCCGAGGGCATCGGCAAGAATGCGATGTTCCGCCTGAACGGCCGCCGCATCAAGCTGTACACGGCCATCTCGTGGGGCTACTGGGGCTATAACGGCCTCTTTCCGACGCCGGAACTGGCGCGCCGCGAAGTCGTGGCGGCGAAGGCGCTGGGCCTCAATTCGCTCAGCTTCCACCGCAACGTGGGCAAGCCGGAAGTGCTCGACGTCCAGGACGAACTGGGCCTGACCCGTACGATGGAGCCGGGCGCCGGGCGCATGGCGATCGGCAGGACGCTCAAGCCGGGCGAGCGCCTGTCCGCCGCCGAGGCGTTCAGCCGCGATTTCATGGTGTCGAAATGCAGGGCGATGGTGCGCGCGCTGCGCTCGCATCCGTCGCTGGTCCACTACACGCTGCAGAACGAGGTGTCGGCCGATCTCGCCAATCCCGACGTCGAAGCGGTCCTGCGCGCCATGCACGACCTCGACCCCAGCCGCAGCGTGATCCTCAACGACGGCTTCGTGGGGCGCGGCGCCGCCCAGGCGATGTTCCTGCCCTACGACGATCATTACTATCGCTCGGACGTCGAGAAGGCCGGCGGCTGGTGGGTCAATCACCAGGGCGCGGGCGACCAGTGGTATGACAAATTCTATGCCGACAAGGAGAACTTCATCCACCGCGAGACGATGCCCGGCGCGATCGTCGAATTCGGCGAGATGGAAGGCTGCGCGGTCGGCGACAACCATCCCCGGATGATCGCGGACATCCGCCGGCACGGCGGCAAGAGCTACGACCTCGAGGACCACGTGGCGATCGCGGACGGCGCCGCCGCCTTCCTCGACAAGTGGGGCTTCCGCCAGGCGTTTCCGACCGCGGAGAGCTACTTCCTCGCGGTCGGCAAGAAGCAGTACGACGCCTGGCAGAACTACCTGGAGAATATCCGGATCTGCGACGAGGTCGACATGGCCGCGATCAGCGGCTGGGAATCGACGGCCATCGAAAACCATTCGGGCATCGTCGACAACCTGCGCTACTTCCACGCCGATCCGGACCTGATCCGCGTGAGCCTCTTGCCGGTGCGTCCGGTCGCCAAGCAGCGCCGCTACGCCTACGCGACGGGCGAGGCGGCGGACCTGGACATCTGGCTCCTCAACGACACCAGCAAGCCGCTGTCCGGCACATTGACCCTGAGCGTGACCGGCCCGGACGGGCAGTCGGTGCGGGTCGGCGATTACGCGGTGCCGGCCAACGTGGCCGACCGGTTCAGCTACCTCGTCGCCGAACACGTGAAGACGCCGCCGTTCGCCACGCCCGGCCCGCACACCGTGCGGCTCGAACTGTCCGGCCGGCCGGACGTCACGTTCGCGCGCGCCCTGTGGGTCACGCGCACGGCCGCCGCGCCGGCCGCGCGCACGCTGCGCATCGCCGTCGCGGGCATCGCACGCGGCCTGCGCGAGCGCCTGGCGGCGTTGCCTGGCGTGGAAATCGAGGACTTCCGGGCGGGCGCGGCTTACGACGGCCTGGTCGCGTCGGGCCTGAAGGCCGCCGACATCGTGCAGCGCCAGATCGGCGACCAGACCGGCCTCGAAGCCGCGCCGAAGAAGGGCGCGAAGCCGAAGCTGGTCCCGGGCGAGCTGGCGCCCGACGTGCTGGCCGCGGTCCGGCAAGGCCTGCCGCTGCTGGCGATGGTGCCGGAAGACGGCCTGGCGGACGGCGTCGCCCGGCAGCTGTCCGGCCTCGGCCTGTTCGACTATGCCGGCCAGGTCGGCGACCTGCGCGCGCCGTGGATGGGCAACTGGAACGTCCTGCGCGCGCATCCCGTGTTCGCCGACATCCCCGCCGACATGGCCGCCGGCGTCTGGCACCAGATCCCGGGACAGCCGTCGAATGGCCTGATCGTGGACGGCGACGGGGTCGCCGTGATCGCCGCCTACAGCCGCGACCACGACCGCCGCCTGGGCGCCGCGAGCTTCACCGTGCAAAAGGCCGGCGCCAGGGTGCTGTTCCACCGCATGCCGGACATGGCGGCGCCGCTGCAGACGCGCTTCCTGCTCAACGCGCTGGGCTGGCTGGCGGCGCGTCCAGCGTGAGTCCCATCAGCCCGATCACGACGTCGTTGGCGAGCGTGCGCAAGGTCAGGCTTTCCAGCCGGCGCGATGGGTCGAGCGGCACCTCGATCACGGTCGCGGCGCCGCCCGCGACCTCGCGCCCGCTGCCCTTGAACGTGGCCGGGTCGAGCACGCGCACGCGCGCCGTCCGCAGGTCCACGCGCACCGGCAGGCGGCCGCACAGGGGGAACTGGTAGTCGTCGACGAAGTAGTCCTGCTCGATGGGCCACCAGTTGTCCGGGTTGCGCAGCGCGGTGCGCGCGGCGCTGCCGTCGGCATAGGCGACCACGATCTCGCCGTTGTCGATCCGGCTCTGCATGAAGTTGGTCGACCCCGCCATCAGCAGGAAGGCGCGGCGCGCCTGCCCGTGCAGCGGGATCGTCACGGCGCGCGGGTAGTTGTCCCATTGCGAAGTGAACACGATGTTGGGCCCCGTGCCGCCCGGCGTCGCGAAGCGCAGGCCGTTCGGCATCGTCAGCACGCCGTCCAGCGCGCGCAGGCCCGTGTCGTCGATGGCGGGCAGGGCGTTCAGGTGGCCGGCCCAGGCGCCGATGCCTTGCGCGGGCAGGGCCAGCGTGACGTGGGGCGCGCGCGGCGTCCGGTATTTGCCGGCCTTGAAGATCCCGGTCACGCGGTCGTTGAACCACGGCGCCAGGTCGACGCTCGTGCCGGCGATGGGCGCGCCGTCGATCCAGTCCGGACCCGCCAGCGTGCAGGCGCCGGGCGGCTGGGGACTGGCTTGCGCCTGCCACCAGGTGAAGTCGCCCTGGCGCACCTGCGTGAAGCCGTCGCGCGCGGCGCCCGTGGCGCGGCCCGATTGCGCGTCAGGCATCGCGCCGCGCCATGCGACCTCGATCTCCGCGGTGCGCCCGAACGGCAGGTCGATGCGCAGCCGGGGGGCGCCGACCGCGTCGGGCACGGCCTGCCACGCGGCCGGGCGGCCGTCGACCGTTACCCGCGCCACGCCGGCGCCGCGGGCCGGCAACTCGAGGACGAGGCGCCGGAAGCGCGTGCTGGTCTGGCCGACGGTCCAGCTGTCGCGGTTGCCGTTGCGGCGATAGGACAGGTCGAGGTCCGGGTGGGTGAGCGCGGCGTGGTCCCATGCGGCCGGCAGGCCGGGACGCAAGGTCAGCACGCCGGCGAGGGCGTCCGGCCGCACGCCGAACAGGCCTTCGACGATGGCGCGCGACATCACGCCGATGCCGTCGGCGAAATCGCGTTGCGCTTCGCGCCGGTAGACGTCGAGGTAGTTCAGCGTGCCGATGTTGCCGGGGCTGATCCCCAGGTACAGGCTGGCCAGCACCGCGCCCTTGGCGATGTCGTACGCGGTCTCCGGGCGGCCCGCCTGCCAGTAGGCGAGCGCCGTATGCAGGTTCTCGTCGAACACGACGTTGTTGATCGACCAGGAATACGGCATCCAATCCGTTTCGGACAGCACGCGGTAGGGCCGGTCGGCGGGCACGCCGGGGCCCGTCACGGGGATCGCGCGCAGGTGGGCGTCGAGGTCCGCCGCCATGCGCGCCGCCTCGAACGCGGTCGGCACCTGCGAATCGATGGTGTGATAGAAGGTCCACAGGCCGTAGCTCGGGTGCAGCAGCCGGCGCCCCAGCACGTCGCGGTATTCGGCGAACGCGCCGCGCGCCGGCATCCACAGCTCGCGGCGCATGGCGCGCCGGATGGCAGCCGCCTCAACCCGGTACGGCGTGGGATCCTTGCCGATCAGGGCGGCGATGCGGGCCGCCATCTCGTTGTGCCACGCGTTGTAGGCCGATGCGTGGGCCACGCCGCCGCCATCGTAGTACAGGTCGTCGCTGGCCCAGATCGCCGCGTAGGCGTCATACAGCGGCAGCGCGTCCGGCCCGAATTCGCGCCGGAACAGGCGCCGTTCCCATGCAAGGTGGCGTTCCAGCACGGGCCACACGGCGCGCGCGTAGGCGACGTCGCCGGTCCACAGCAGGTGGCGCAGCAGGGCGTCGACGAACACGAGGTTCATGTCGTAGTGCGAACTGCTCATGGCGCCGTTCGAATGCAGGCCCGGTTCGTTGCGCGCGAGGTTCGCGCGCGGATCGGCTGGCGGCGGCGCGGCCGGGATCGGGGAGACGTCCTGGCGCTCTGTCCACACGCCGAAGTTGGCGCGCGCGCGCTCGTGCCAGCCCAGCGCATCGAGCGCATACGGGCCGCGCCAGCCGAGCAGCTTCATGCGCCAGGCGATGGCGCCGTGCATGATGGCGTGCTGCTGGCCGTCCCAGACGGCATCGGCCGCCACGTTCAGCGCGCCCATGGCCGCGTTCAGCCACGGGTCGGGCGTGTCGATGCGCACGCGTTCGCGCAGTTCGCGGAAGTGCTTGCGGGCGGCTTCGAAGCTGGCGGCCAGGTCGGCGGGGGCGAAGCGCGGCGGCAATGCGGCGCCCGTGACCTGCAGCGCGAGATCGATGGCCGCGTCGCCCAGCGGCAGCGTCCCGACCGCCACCGCCGGGCCGGCGCCCGGGCTCGACGCGAGCAGCGCCGCGGGATCGTTCCACAGGCGCGCGTCGGCCAGGCGCACGTGCGCGGGGCTGCCGGTCGTTGCGCTGATCGTCGCGCGCCGGCCGGCGGCCACGAAGCCGCGGTCGTCCACGTCGTAGCGCGTGTCGCGCGCGAACTCGGGCACGAACTGGAAGAATTCGGTGATCGGCACGCGCTCGCTGCCGATGTCGCCGCCCCGTTGCCCCTTCTGGCCGTTGCCGGGGCCGAAGGCGAACACCAGTTCCGCGCCAGCGGGCAGGTGTGCGCCGCGGATTTCAACGCCCAGGCCCTGGCTGTCGGCATACGCGACGGCGGCGATGTGGATGCGACCTTCGGGCCCGAGCAGCGGATCGGCGATCTCGTACAGCAGCTCGCCGGGGCGGTAGCGCATGCCGACGTCGGCGGCGTTGTGCAGCCACAGCGTGCCCGCCGCCGTGCGCAGGCCGAGCCGCAGGTTGCCGCCGCGGCCGGGCAGGTACAGCGAGAACTCGGGGCGGTCGCCGCCGTCGACACGGAACGCATCGTTGCCGCCGTACAGCGAGCGGTTGAAGAATTCGGTGCCGTTGTCGATCACGAAGTCCGCGCCTTCCGGGTGGTAGCGCAGGGGCCGCGCAACCTGGCCGCGCAGGTTCGGATGCAGTTGCGCGTTGCGGGTCTCGGGCGATTCGTCGGCGTGGACGGGGAAGGCGAGGCCCAGCCAGACGGCGATGGGAAGCAGGGAAGCGAGTCGTTTCATGCGCGATCAAGAAAAAAGGCCGTGCGCGCGCACCCATCGCGAACACAGCCAAAAGGAGACGAAAAAAGGTGCGGTTCAGCGGCGCCGGCGCCGCAGCGCGCCGGCGAGCAGCAGGAAGCCGGTCGCCATCTGCGCCAGTGCGGCCGGTTCGGGCAGCGGCGTCACGCCGGCCAGGGCGGCGTCGGTGGTCACGTCGTCCGCCTCGCCGGGTTGCAGGCTGAACGTGACCACGTTGCCGCTCGTGCCGGGCGCGTAGCTGAACCGGTCGGCGCCCAGCAGGGCGACCGAGAGATCCATGCCGGACGCGCCGGGCGCCTCGATGCCGCCAAACGCCACGTCGAACGCGAGGATGCCGCCGAAGCCCAGCCATGCGCCGTACTCGTCGCCGTTGCCCAGCACGAGGCTGGAGGCCAGCGTGCCGTGCGGGCTGCCCCATGCGAAGTTGTCGGCGTCGTCGAACGCTCCCGTCACGCGGGCGATGGTGGCGGTGGGCGCGGCGGGCGAGGTGGGAGATAAGGGCCCGGCGAACAGGAAGTCGACGTAGCCGCCCGTGCCCGGCAGCGTGCGGGTATCGATGGTCACGTGGTACAGCGGGTTGGCGCAGGCGCAGCCGGCGGCGGCGAACGTGCCGGCGGCGAGCAGGGTGCGCAGCAGCAGCGATTTCAGGATGTGCATGACGTTCTCCTCAGAGCGTGCCGGTGTAGAGTTTGGGGACGTAGCCGATGGCCGCGCGGGCCGGGTTCAGGAAGCTGGTGGCGACGGTCGCCGATGCGCCCGGCGCCAGCGCGGACACGGGCAGCACGAGGAACGGCGCGGTGCCGTCGCTGCCGGCCTGGTTGGCCAGCGTGACGCCGCCCGTCAGCGCATCGAGACGGAACAGCAGCGTGCCGGACAGCGGCGCGGCCGACGCGTTGGTGAAGGTCACGGTGCCGTTCCACAAGCCGTTCGTGCGGTTCAGCGTGAAGCCCGAGCGGGCGATCTTGACGCTGGCCGTCACGTCCTGGTAGAAGCCCGCGCCCGCCGCCACGTGCGACAGCGTGGCGGCAGTACGCACGCCAGCGTCGCCGGACGCGACGCCGACGCCGGCCCGCGCGCTCGCCGCGAGGGTCGCGTGGGCGGCGTCGAACGGCGTCCACACGACACCGTCCGCGCTCGTGGACGCCGTGAACGTGTCGCCGCCCTGGCGCAGGCGCAGCCAGGTGCCGGCGGCGAAGCCGGTGCCCTGCACGGTGGCCGTCGCGGCGCCGTCGGTGGGGCGCGACAGCAGCTTGAGCGTGCCGGACGCGTCGAGGACGAGGGCCACGAACGCGGCCTGTGCGCCCGTGGCGCCGCGCACCATCACGCCGGCCTGGCCTGCGCCGAGGGCGTCGATCCGTGCGGTGACCATGCCGTCCGGCGTCCACGGCCGCGACGCGAACTGCGCCTGGTCGAAGCTGCCGGCGCCCGTCAGGACCCAGGTCTGCGTGAGCGGATCGTAGGTGCCGGCGCCCGCCGGCGCGGCGCCGCCGATGTCCTGCGCCGTCCACAGGTCGGGCAGGATCAGGCTGTTCGCGTAGGCCTCGATGTTCGTGTACCCGGACGTGCCGAACGGTGCGCCGGCGGCCGCGGGGTCGTTCGTGCCGATGCCGTAGGCCTGCGCCCAGTAGTCGGGGATGCCGTCGCCGTTCAGGTCAGGCAGCGGCGTGCCGCCGTTCAGGATGCCGTAACCCAGGTTGGGCAGGCCGGTACTGGCCTGGTTCTTGGTCAGGCTGCCCCGGGTGCCCACCGACAGGGTGTCGTTCACCGCGACCTGGTCGACCGGATCGCGCGGCCAGACGCCGGCAGATGCGGTCACGTTGAAGTAGGCGTCGGCGGCCGCCAGCGCGGGAATCGCCGGCGTCGTGGGCGCCCATGGCGTGGCCGACGGGATCGAACTGCCCACCTTGTTCTGCGCGCTGCCGTTCAGCGTGCCGTCGCGATTGGTGTCGGCGAAGTTGCCGACCGCGTAGATGGTCTGCTTGTTGTTCACCTGGTAGTAGTAATTGCTGGTCGTCGACGTGCCGGGACCCGCGACGAAATAATTGTTGACCAGGTCGTGCGAGAAGTACCCGCCCGTATTCCCGACCGTGTAGCCGGCCTGGTAGTCGTAGACGACGTTGTTGATGAACTGCGTGTTGTCCTTGGAGAGCGGCTGGCGGTTATGGCCGTTGACCCACAGGTTGCGGTAGAACGTGGACGGCCCGCCCTCGACGTGGGCGCCGAACTGCTGCCCGATCGGATTCGCGATGATCGTGTTCTGCACGGTGAAGTCGACGGCCTTGACGGCGTCGAACGAGTCCCATTGGCCGTACTCGATCGAACAATGGTCGAGGATGAAGTTCGTCGTCTTCGACGCCCCGATGGCGCTCTTGCCGGTCAGCGGATCGAGGTTGCCCTGGCGGACGCGCAGGCCGCGCACGATGATGTTGGACTTGTTGCTGAGCGAGACCTCGCCGCCCATGATGCCGACGCCGTCGCCGGGCGCGGTCTGGCCCGCGATCGTGATGTTGCCCTGGACGGACACCGGCGACTTCAGGACGATGTAGCCGCCCACGTCGAACACGACGATCCGGTTGGGGACGTTCACGGCGTCGCGGAACGAGCCGGTGCCGGCGTCGTTCAGGTTCGTGACGTGCACGATCGCGCCGCCGCGGCCGCCGGTCGCGCTGGCGCCGAAGCCGACGGCACCGGGAAAGGCGGGCACCTGGGCGAAGCCGGGAAGGGCGGCGAGCGCCAGGGCGCAGGCCACGGCCAGCCGCGTTGGATTCTTGAATCGCATGGCGATACCTTTCTGGTCAAAGGGTGCGGAAGTTCACGCCGACCATGATGCGGCGGCCGGAATAGGCGTAATCGAGCAGGTTCGCGGTGCCGTCGGCGAACGGCGTGAACGCGCCCTGGCTGTGCGAGGTGGTCGCGTTGCCGAGGTTGCGCCCTTCGACGAAGACCTCGACCGCGGGCGTGATCTTGTACGAGATCTTGCCGTCGATGAAGCGGGTGGCGTCCGTGAAGTTGGGCGAACCGGGGTTGTACGGCATGCCGATGCGGCCGCCGCCGACGTTCGGGTAGTTCAGCATGCTGGTCGACCCGCCGCAGGCCGCGATGCAGTTGAAGTGCGAGCCGACGGCCTGCACCGCGATCCGCGCCGACAGCCGGCCGTCGTCGTACCAAAGGGCCGCGTTGTAGGTGTACTTCGACTCGTTCTGCGGCGGCAGCGGGACGCCGGTCAGCAGGTCGACGATGTTGGCCGTCGTCGTCGCCGAGTGCATCTTCGTGTAGTTGCCGTCGAAGCCGGTGTAGCGGAAGAACCAGGGCAGGAAGGTGAACGCGGTCTTGGTGCTGAACTCGAGGCCCTTGCGGCCCGTCGTGGAACCGTTGATCCAGGTCGAGTAGTTGAACAGGAGGTCGCCCAGCGACGCGCCGGAGACCGGATCGATCAGGTTCGTGTTGGCGAACAGCGGCGACTTCGACACGCCCTGCGCGATCGCGGGACCGACCTTGCCCTGCTGGCGGAAGCCGGCGATCGTGAACATCGTATCCTTGTTCGGATAGTATTCGAGCGACAGGTTCTGGTTCACGTTCTTCTGCGCCTGCAGGGCCGGATTGCCCACGGTGCCGGAGCATTTCTGCGGGTCCTCGCCCTGGCCGGCCAGCACCTCGTTGTAGGTGCACGAACCGGATGCCAGCAGGCGCGACACCGGCGGCCGGGCGACGGTCTTGGCCGCGCTGTAGCGCAGCACCAGCTTGTCCGGCATGACCCAGGCGGCCAGGTTCAGGCTCGGGAGCACGTCCGACGTCTTGGCGTCCGTGACCGTGCTTTGCTGCACCGTGTTGGTCACGGTGCCGCCCACCGCGTCCGGCACGTCCGGGTCGAAGCTGGCCGTCTTGGTGATCGACGTGAAGCTCATCATGCCGGTGCCGTGGACCTTGGTGCGCACGTAGCGCACGCCCACGTTGCCGTCCAGCTCCCAGCCGAACGGCAGCGGGTGGTCGGTGAACGGGATGTGGTCCAGGCCGAAGTCGCCCATCAGGTAGAACGCATCGGTGCGTTCCTTCAGGTGCTGGGCCGGCTGGTCGTGGAGCTGGCCGTCGTTGGCGGTGCACTGCTTGACGCAGTCGAAGTTCGTGTTGGGGATGTTCAGGATGCCGAACAGCTTCTCGACGTCGATCTGGGTCCAGTTGTCGATCAGGCCCGCCGGCCGGCCGCTGGCGCCGCTGAAGAACTGCGTGGGCGTGGCCTTCAGGGTCATGACCTGCTTGAGCATGTCCATGAACTGGTCGGTGGTCATGACCGAGGCGCCGTCCAGGATCTGGCGGATGTCGCCCTTCGGGATCCAGCCGTACACGCACTTGTTGCCGCCGGGCGCCAGCGAGCCCGGCGTGTCGGCGCAGCCGTACATCGTGCTGCGCAGGGTCGGCGACGGCATGACGAGCGGTTCGACATAGCCCGGCTTGCCGTAGCTCCCCACCGCATTGCGCAGGATGTAGCCGCCGTTGTTGATGTTCCAGTTGTCGTTGCGCGTGTCGCGCAGGTTGTAGCCGGTCTTGAAGCGCTTGAAGAAGGGAATGGACTCCGGCGTGGCCCACGTCACGTCGACCTTTGCGGTGCGCTCCTCGCTGAAGTACATCGTCGGGACCCAGGTCAGGTTCGGCGAGGACGTGACCGCGTTCTGCTGGGCGGCCGTGTACGCGGGCGTGGCCGTGGTGATGTAGGTGCTCAGCGGGACGGCCCCGCTGGCGCCGCGCGGATACAGCTTGGCGAAGCGCGACAGGTCCGAGTTGTCGGTCGGGTTGAAGCCCGGGAAGCTGTAGCCCCACAGGCCGTTCGGCAGCACTTGCAGGGTGCCCGAGCCGTAGTAGTCGTTCAGCGTCAGGTCCTTGACGCCCTTCTTGAAATCGGACCGGGCGTCGCCGACGAAGAATTCGGAGGTCAGCCCGCCGCGCTTGAAGGCGCCGCCCAGCTGCAGGTAGCGCGCGGTGGTGACGCCGATGCCGTGGCTCTGGCCGGTCTTGGCCACGCCGTTGCTGTTCGTGTTGTCGAACGTGTATTTCAGCAGGTGGTGGTTGGCGTCGACCACCGCGGAACCCGGTTCGACGTTGGTCGCGCCGTTCTGCACGCTGAAATTACCCATCGAGAACGACAGCGAATTGATGTCGTCGTGGCGCTTGTTGTAGCTGCCCTTGGCGTACACCGTCAGCTCGTCGCTCACCTTGAAGTCGGCGCGCAGGTCGAGGTTCTGGCGGCGGTCGATCTCGCGCCTGACGACGTAGCGCGGACCCGACGGGGTGTAGTCGTTCCACTGGTTCAGGCAGGTGTTCAGCTCATTCGTGCGCTGCGTCTGGGCCGCGGTGCGGTTGGCCGACACGATCGTGTTCAGCTGCGCCGCGCTCAACGCGGGGAAGGCGCCCATGCAGTCGGCCTTGCTCTGGGCGGCGGCCGACCGGGTGATCAGGTCGAGCGGCGTGGCCGAATTGAAGCTGCCGCCGCCGATCAGGGGTGAGGACAGGATCGGGTTGCCGGTCGCCGCGTCGGCCGTGTTGACGGTGCCCGGCTGGAAGCTGAAGGTCTTCTGCGGCGAGTTGTCGAAGTCGTACAGGCGGTAATAGCCCTGGTTGCTGCCCGAGACCTGGGCCAGGTGCCCTTCGTTGTCCAGCGTCGTGGTCGAGGCATTCAGCACCACGCCCAGGCGCCCGTGCATGAACTTGTCCGCGAGGATCAGGTTGGCGTCCGGTTCCCACTTCTTGTTCAAGCTGCTCTGGCTGCCGGCCAGGCGCAGCGAGGCGAACGGCTTCTTGAAATCGAGGCCGGTGCGGGTCTTGATCTGGATGCCGCCGCCGAGGGCGCCCTCGGTCATGTCGGCGGTCGAGCCCTTGACCACGTCCACGCTCTTGATCAGGTCCGCCGACAACTGGCGGAATTCCATGCCGCGGCCGTCGCCGCCGCCGTTCATGTCGCTGCCGCCGGCCGACTGCACGGCCTGGCCGTCGAGTTCCACCCGCGTCAGCTCCGGGCCGTTGCCGCGCACGGCCACCGTCACGCCCTCGCCGAAGTCGCCCCGGTCCAGCGCGATGCCGGCCATGCGCGAGATCGCCTCGCCGACGTTCCGGTCGGGCAGGGCGCCCACGTCCTCGGCGACGATCGAATCGATCGCGGTGGCCGCGTTCTTCTTGCGCTCGATGCTCGATTGCTGCGACGCGCGGGTGCCGACCACTTTCACCTGCTTCACCGCGCCGGCGTCGCCGGCCGCCTGGGCCGGCTGGTCCACGCCCTGGGCCTGCGCATGCGCCAGCGGCGCGCCCATCATCATGACCGCCGCCGATACCGCGCAACAGGTCGCCTTTCGTTGGCTGGGAATGCCCGATTTTGTCATTGTCTCCTCCGTCATATTGGAACCGCTCGACGCGTTGTCGCGTGTACCCGCGGGGCGTTTCAGAATCACGACGGTGCCGCTCGCGCCGATCCGTCCGATCAGGCTGGTGCCCTTGAGCAGCCGGTCGACTGCTTCGGAGATGACGAACGTGCCCACCAGTGCATTGGTCGTCACGCCGTCCAGAATATCGGCCGAGGCCAGGATATTGATGCCGGCCTGTCGCGCGAATTCGGGAATGGAGTGCGTCGCCGCGCCGGCCGGTATGTTGAACGGCTGCGGCACGTCCTCGGCATGCGCGGCACCCGCATGCGCCGCCATGCTCACGGCGACGACGATGCCTGCTCTTCCGATGTAGTCATGCAGTTGGGTCATGTCTCTCTCCTGGCTTCACCTGGATGCGGAACTATGCTGCCCCGTTATAAGTAAAGACGGACGGCGCTCCGGTTTCCTCGGACGTGCCGGGTGCCGGATTCATTCGCTCAACAACATGAGCGGAGCCTCGATGGATGCAAACGAAACAGACCCGGCGCGCCTTGCGGCACGCCGGGTCCGTGGAGGAGCCGAAGGGTGATGCGCAATCCCGCAATCAGATGGCGCGCCGGCCGGCGTCGTGCGCGCGGCCGATAAGAATCCTTTCCGTGGTGATTTCGACCGGCACGTCCAGGATCAGGCTGACGTCCCTGGCGAACAATTCCGGGGCATCCAGCTGATACTGGCCGATCAGGCGTTTGTCCTGCAGCGCGGGATCGACGATGACGATGGTGCGCGGGCTGTAGCGGTTGAAATCGGCCACCGCTTCGCCCAGCGTCTGGCGCGTCAGCACCAGTTTGCCTTCGCGCCAGGCGAGGCGGCGGTTCACCTCGTCGGGCTGGCGCGTCACGGGAATCGCCTTGGCGTCCGGGGCCAGGAAGGCGTGTTCGCCCGCCGTGACCAGGCGCCGCGCCGCCGTGCCGTCGCGGCTCCAGACTTCGACCGTGCCTTCCGTGACCAGCACCTCCGACCCGGACGCCAGCCGCCGGACGGAAAACGCGGTGCCGACGGCGCGGATCAGGGCATCGCCGGCGGCGACGATGAACGGCTTCGATTTATCCTTGGCCACTTCGAACCACGCTTCGCCTTTGCGCAGGTTGATCCTGCGCTGGTGTCGGGTAAAGGCAACTTCGATCTGGCTGCCGCTGTTGATGCTGGCGATCGATTTGTCCTGCAGCGGGACGCGGCGGAATTCGCCTTTCGCCGTGCTCAGGACCGTGCCCTGGTGCAGCGCCGCATAACCGAACGTGCCGGCCACCGCCGCCATGCTCGCGGCCAGGCCGCCGAGCACCAGGTTGCGCCGCCGGGACCACACGCGGCCGCGCGTCTTGTCCGCAGCGGGAACGACCTGGTTGCCGGTCGCGATATGCATCGCGTTGTCGATCGCCAGGGCCCGCGCGTACGCGCCCCGGTGGCGGATATCCGCCGCGTACCACGCGTCGAATGCCGCCGTGTCCGCGCGGTCCAATGCGCGCATCCGTTGGCGCACGACCCATGCGAAGGCTTCGTTATCGATCTCTGACATTGCTCGTCTTTACCGCACGTTTGGGTGCCGCGGCCGGGCGTTCGCCGTCGGCCCGCGCCATGCCGTGCCTGGAAATCATTTCCGACATCAGCCGCATCCCGCGCATCATTTCATGTTCGACGACGCTGTCGGTCAGGCCCAGCGTTTCCGCCGTCTCGTTCTGCGACATGCCGTGCACGCGGCGTGCGCGGAATACCGATTTGCAGCGGTCCGGCAAATTGCCGATCAGGCCGAACACCCATTTCAATTCCTCGCGCGCGAACACCACGCGCTCCGGCGACGGCGCGGTATCCGCGACGTCCAGTTCCTCCAGGTTGGCCATCGTTTCGATGCTGACGACCGCATCGCGCCGGATGCGGTCGAGCACGATGTTCTTCGCCGTGCGGAAGACGAAAGCCTTCGGGTTGAGGACATGGCCGAGGTCCGGCATGACGAGAATCCGGTAGCAGGTCTCCTGGATCACGTCGTCGATTTCGGCGGCGTTGACGCAGACGCGGCGCAGCATGCCGCGCAGTTCCGCCTCGTGCGGCAGAAAGTTTATTGTCAGCCAGTCAATGACTTCGTTATCCATGCGGTTGCTCATCCGTGGTCCCTATCTGTTAAGACGAACGCCATGAACATTTCCTCAAGATTTTTTCAGGGGCTGTCGACAAGCTTGCCGGCGATCGTCACCCGGGTCAGCACGACGTCGCGGGCGTTGTGGAGGTAGATGGGTTCCTTGCCGTTGCGCGGCGTGCCGAAGTCGCAATCGGTGAGCGTCACGTTCGACACCGGCGGGATGGGCGTGCCGGCCGGTCCGTTGAAGCTGGATGCGACCGGCCCGAGGATCACCACCGCTTGCCGGCACGAGAACGCGCCGTCGGCCATCGGCGCGTTCCCCGCGCGCAGGTTGGCGATGTGGATGTCCGACACGGCGGTCGGGCGCGTGCGCACGGCGTCGTCGCCGGCCGCGTAGTCGCAGTCGATGGTGACGATGGCGCCGCCGCCGGTGGCGATGCCCGGGCGCGGGCGCGCGTCGACGCCGTTCGGCACGGTCACGTCGCGCACGTACAGGTGGCGCAGGAAGCCGCCGCGGTTCATGTTGGCCTTCAGGCGGATCGCCGATCCGAGCGGCTCGGTGGCCCAGTGCGCGTTGCGGAACTCGATGCGCTGCGCGTACACATGCTCGATCCCGCCCGCCATCTCGCTGCCGAGCGTGATGCCGCCATGGCCGCTGTTCATCACGCTGTCCTGGATGACCACGTTGCGCGTGGCGCCGTATTGCGTGTCGCGGTTCTTGCCGGACTTGATGGCGATGCAGTCGTCGCCCGTGTTGAAGGTACAGCGGTCGACCAGCACCGTATCGCACGACTCGGGATCGAAGCCGTCGTTGTTCGGCCCCAGGCTTTCCATGTTCACCCGGCTGATGCGCAGGTTGCGGCACGCGACCGGGTGGTGCTGCCAGAATGGTGCGTCGACCACCTGGTAGTTGTCCAGCAGGACGTCGCTGCAGCCTATCAGCTCGATCATGCAGGGCCGCAGGTAATGGCCGATGCCGAACACGCGGCGCGCGACCGGGACGCCCGCTTCCGACAGCGCGGGCAGGTAGCGCGGATCGCCGTTCCAGCGCGGATGCGTGCCCTGGACCAGCGCGCGCTGGTCCGCCGTCAGCCAGGGTGCGACCTTCTCCAGCGGCGCGTTCAGCGGATTCACGGTGGCCGCGTTGACCCGGCCTTCCTTGCGGTCGACCCAGTCCCACCACGGACCCGTGCCGGCGCCCACGTCGACGCCGGCCTGGCCGTTCAACACGCTGGTCCAGTCCGCGCCCGTCAGCGCGATATTGGTCTGGTTGAAGGCGTACACCAGCGGCGAATAGTTCAGGAGGTCGTTGCCCTGCCAGCGCGACAGCACCAGCCGGCCCGCCGGGCCGCAGTCGATGTCGCCGTACTTCGCGTAGTCGGCCGGGTCGGCGCTGAAATAGATCTGCGCGTTCGCCGCCAGGTGCACGTGCACGTTCGAGCGCAGCACGATCGGCCCCTTGCAGTACCAGCTGCCGGCCGGGACCAGCACGCGGCCGCCGCCCGCCGTGGCGGCCGCGGCGATGGCGGCGGCGATCGCCGGGTAGCAGTCGGCGGCGCCGGGCGCGGGCGTCAGCACGTCTCTGCGCCTGCTGCGCCAGGCGGATGTTGCCGGCACCAGCGCGCAGGGCTTCGCGCCGAACGCGGTGATCGGAATATCGCGGTCGGGGAAGACGAGGGGACGCATGCAGCGCTCGACGATCCGTTGCGCGCGCTGCCACGGATCGTCCGGCGCCGGCGCCGGCGTGGCCGCCGCGGCGGCGCGGGAGGCCAGCAGCGCGCCGGCGGCCGTCGCGCCATGCAGGAAGCGGCGGCGTCTCATGGCAGCGGCTTGAAGCCTTCGGCCCGCACGACCCAGCTGCCGTCGGTGGGGAAGCCCGGCGCCGGATGCGCCGGCGCGCCGTCCCAGCCGCCCGCCATCATCGCCACGGCGGCCAGCAGCGCGCCGTTGCCGGGCAGGTAGACCGGGAGTTTCGTATTCGGATTGTGGCCCGCCTGCGTATAGCCGTTGTTCGGGCCGTCCGACTTGAGCAGCACGCCGACCGCCGCTTCCGGTTCGCCCAGCCGCGCCGCCGTCATCGCGATCATCGGGTAGTCCCAGCCCCAGATCTTGGTCTTCCAGTCCCAGCTCGCGAGCACCGCGTGCAGCGTGCGGCGCATCGTTTCGCGGTCGACGCCGTCGCCCGGCAACTGGCCCAGCGCCATCAGGAAGGACGGGTGGTCGTGGCGGCTGTCGACGTTGTCCCAGGTGTCGGGATGCGATTCCAGCGCCACGTACTTGCCGTCCTTCTGCGGCAGCGCGGACAAGTGGGTGCGCTTGTTTTCCCAGTCCGGATCGCGCGCCAGGCCGAGGCGCTCGCGCCATTCCTGCGCGATCTCCAGCCCGCGCGCCCAGTAGCTCAGCTCATACGTCGGATTCATGCTGGTGCGCTGGTCGTAGATCTCCTGCGCGATCCACAGCGGCGGCCCGAGCACGTAGCGCTTGTTGGCGGCGTCCCAGTGCAGCATCGACGCCATGCACTGCGCCGTCTCGAACACCAGGTCGCGGTAGCGCTCCAGCGTCGCGCGCGTCGGATTGTCGCGGTACAGCAGCTCGGCCAGGTGGATGGAATGGGGCTGGTTCCACACGATCAGCGGATTCCCGCCCGGACTTTCGCGGCCTTCGGGGCCCGTCATCTTCATCCAGCGCGCCCCTTGCAGGCCGCGCTCCTGTGCGACGGCGCGCGCCTGCGGGAGCGTGCGCCGGAACCAGTCCAGCGTACGCGCCGTGAATTCGGGCCGGCCCCACAGCGCGAAGTGGGCCGTGTGCCACCACACCATCTCGGTATGGTGCTTGCCGTACCAGGTGGACGTCGTCAGCCCGCTTTCCGACGCGGGCGTCGTGTCGCCCAGCTGGATCGCCGTCAGGTATTGCGACAGCACGACGCGGCGTTCCAGTTCCGCCGCGCGCGGGTCGGTGCTGCCGCTGAAATCGACCGCTGCGCCGCTGCGCCAGAAGCGCTCCCAGTACGCCCCGCTGGCCTGGACGACGGCGGCCGCGTCGTGCGCGGGCGGGCGGCCCTGCTGCGCGAAGGAGATCGTCAGCTCGAGCGTGTCGCCCGACCGGGGCATGATCTCGAACACGTGGGCGCCGGGATGCGCGATCGTCAACGGCGTGCCGCTCGCCAGCGTCAGCGCGTAGCGCGCGGCGTCGCGCACGTGTTCGAGCACCAGCGTGCGGTCGGTCTGCGCCAGCACCCGGGTGCGGTGCCCGTCCGGGTGCGACCAGTCGAGCGGCGGGTTGTGGTGGTCGGCCATCGTGTAGCCGTAGGGCAGGGCGATGCGCACCGCGATGCGGCCGCTGGCCAGCAGGGGCGACCGGATGCGCAGCGCGAGCGTATCGCTGTCCGGATCGACGGCGCTGCTGACGCTCACGGGCTGGCCCAGCAGCCGCACGCGGCTGTCCAGGCGGCCGCGCCACATGTCGAGGCGCTGGTCGACGCCGGTCACGTCGGCGGCGGTCAGCTTGCGCGCGCCGGCGCCCGCGAGCACGAAGCCGATCTGCGGCAGCGGTTGCAGGTGGGGGTTCTCGCGCAGCCACTGGCCGGCCGCAGTTTTCGTGTTGGTCGGGTAGCCGACGGTACGGCCCCAGGCCGTGTAGTCGCGGTTCGCATCGGCCAGCTTGTAGCCGTGCGGGTTCGGGTCCTCGTGCCAGGACCAGCGCGCCTGGGTCTCGGTCGGCGTGCCCTTGTCGTGGTACAGGTCCGGCAGCGATTGCAGGCCCGTCACGTCGGCCGTGAACGCGAAGCGGCCGTTGCCCACGCTGAGCGGCGCCATCGGGTCGATCGCCGTGAGGTGCGGATCGTGGCGTTCGACGAGGGCGCGGCGGTCGATCGGGGCCGACGCCGACGCGGCCGCCGCCGCCGCGTGCGCGTGCGCGTCCACCAGGGCAAACAACAGCGCCATGCCGGCGACTTTCGTGATGGACCGGATCATCCCTGCTTCTCCTGTGCGGCGACGGTAAAGGAACCCGGCGGCAGGCCGTCCACGCGGCTGTCGCGGCCCAGCGCCACGGGCGCATCGGCGGGCAGGCGCAGCGTCGTGCGGGAAAAGCGCCAGTCGCGGGCGTCGCGGATGTAGCCGCCGCTCGCGGCTTCGATGTCGATGCCGTCGAAGCTGAAGCGCTGCAGCGGCGCCTGCGCGAACGCGGCGATCTCGAACGCGGTCTTGGCGCCTGCCGCCTTGACGTTCCAGATCTTCACGTCGTGGAAGCGCGCGATGCCTTTGTCGGGCGGCACCGGCGTCGCCATCACCTTCCAGTGCGCCGGCACGTCCTTCACGTCGGGCGGAATGCTGGCGTAGCTGTACGCGGGGTTCCAGTTCATGTTGACGCGCATGACGACCGGCGTGCCCTGCATCGTGATGTCGTGCAGCCGGATGTCCTCGCCCCAGCCGCCGCGCGTGTGCGCGGACTTGAACAGGATGCCGACCGGCGTGTGCTGGTCGAACGCCAGGTTGTACGCCTCGATGTTGCGAAAGCCCCCCGAGGTCTCGCTGCCGAACACGATGCCGCCCTTCGAATAGCGCACCTTGACGTCGTGGATCACCACGTCCTCGGTCGGCCGGTTCACGCGCAGGCCGTCGGCGTCGCGGCCCGCCTTCAGCACCAGCGCATCGTCGTTGACGGTGATGTCCGCGTTCGCCACCACCACCTTGCGCGAGGAATCGATGTCGATGCCGTCGGTGGACGGCCCGTGGCCTTCCGCGTTGTTGTCGATCGTGACGCCGTCCACTGTCACGTCGTTCGAGTAGCAGACGTGCACCGTCCAGAAGCCGGAGCGGCGCAGCAGCAGGCCGCCGCCGACCTTCACGGCGGACGAGTCGTACACCTGCACGAGGCGCGGCCGGCCCGCGTCGTAGTCCGACGCCCAGCGCAGGCCGCGCGGCTCGTAGGCCTTGCGCAGCGCCCAGTAGCGCTCCCAGAACACCTTGCCGTCGCCATCGATCGTGCCCGCGCCGACGATCGCCGCGTGTGTCTGCCGGTAGATATTGACGAGCGCCGCCGGCCAGCGCATCTCGATGCCGGCGATCCGCGACGGCAGTACGGGATAATCGTCGAGATTGCGCGACCCCAGCAAGGTGACGCCCTTGTCGAGCTTCAGCGTCACGCCGGATTTCACGAAGATGGCGCCGGTCAGGTAGGTCCCGTCCGGGAACACGACGGTGCCGTGCTGCGCCGCGGCCGCGTCGATCGCGCGCTGGATCGCGCCGGTGTTCAGCGTCACCCCGTCGCCCTTGCCGCCGTAGTCGCGGACGTTGAAGTCGGCCGCGAGGCCGTGGGTGGTCACGAATGCGAGGGCGGCGGCGATGAGCGCTGGCTTCATGGTGGATTCCTTGGCGGGGACTGGGACGTCCGCGTGCGGTCTTTAATAAATTGTGAACGCAGTGTAATCGCGTTCTGCGGCGGTGGCGCAAAAAAACCGTTTTGCTCACGAAGGTGATCGGTTGGCGTGGCGGCGTAGCCCGCGCACATGCCTTCAGCGCGGCGCCGTGTTCTTTCCGGCCGGTCCTTCGCTAGCCCGGCGCGCGGCCGCCATGCTCGTGTGCTTCGCCAGTGCGAGAAAATTGTTCACCTTCGCCGACGCATCCGCTTCGCGCGACGCCAGCGCCAGTTGCGTGACGGCCTTGGCGTCGGTGATGTCGACGTACACCGCGCCTTCCGCGTGGATCTGGCCGACCGACGCCGGCACGATCGACACGCCGAACTCCGCGGACACGAGGTTGACCACGGACGACAGCTGCGGCGCCTGCTGGCCCAGCAGCGGTTCGAATCCGGCCTGGCGGCACGCCGACAGGACTTCATCGTGCAGCATCGGGCTCGCGATCCGCGGGATCAGGATGAACGGTTCGCCGGCGAGGGCCGACAACGGAATCCTGCGCCGCTTTGCCAGCGGGTGCGCGACCGGCAGCACGGCCTTGAACTGTTCGCTGGCGATCTGGTGCAGCGCGACGCCCGCGAACGAATGCGTGCCGGGGCGCAGCAGCGCCAGATCGAGCCTGCCGTCGGCCAGCAATTCCAGCAGTCGCGCCGACCTGTCTTCGGTGAGCGTGAGGCCGACGCCGGGATAGGCGCTGCGGTACGCGCGGATCAGCGACCTGACGATCGGGTGGAAGGTCGCGGACGCGGTCAGTCCCAGGTTCAGGTGGCCGGTCTCGCCGCGCCCCGCGCGCTGCGCATTCAGGAACGCGTCCTGCGCGTCGTTCAACAGGCGCTTGGCGTCGATGAGCAGCGTCTTGCCCGCTTCGGTCGGCACGACGCCGTGGCCCGTGCGGTGAAACAGCTGCACGTCGAGTTCGCGCTCGAGCGCGATGATCTGCTGGCTCAGCGGCGGCTGGCCGATCCCGAGCCGCTCGGCCGCCCGGGTGACGTTGCCTTCCTCCGCGACCGCGATGAAATAACGCAGGTGTCGTAGTTCCATGCCGGTATCTGTTTTAGATATGGATTCAAAACGATCCATATATTGGACAGTATAGCCGTTCTTTACGATAATGAGTGTTTCATCCCTCCAACCCACCATGGAAGCTGTGCCAATGTCCGAAGCTTTGCAAAAACGAAGGCAGCCGATCCGTAATGTGAGCATTACGGACATCACGATGAATTACAAGCAGCCGCCGTCGGCCATCGTGTCGATCCTGCACCGTATCAGCGGCTTCGTGCTGTTCCTCTTCCTGCCGTTCCTGCTCTACCTGTTCGAGCAGAGCGTGCGTTCCGAGATCTCGTTCGCGCACTTCGCCGGGATCGTCAGCCATCCGTTCACGAAGATCGTCATCCTCGGCCTGTCCTGGGGTTACCTGCACCACTTCTGCGCCGGCATCCGCCACCTGTTCATGGACAACCACATGGCCCTCGACAAGGACGCCGCGCAGCGCACCGCGCGCTACGTGCTGATCGTGAGCCTGGTCCTGACCCTGCTGGTCGCCCTCAAACTGTTCGGAGTGTTTTAATTATCATGGCTACCCCCAACAACATCGGACAGCGCCGCCTCGTCGTCGGCGCGCACTACGGCATGCGCGACTGGCTGGCGCAGCGCGTCACCGCCATCGTGATGGTCGTGTTTACGGTCATCCTGCTGGTCTCGTTCCTGACCGGGCAAAACTTCACCTACGAAGGCTGGGCCGGTCTGTTCGCCCGCCAGTGGTTCAAGCTTTTCACGATGGTCACGTTCTTCGGCCTGTTCTACCACGTGTGGGTCGGCATCCGTGACATCTGGATGGACTACGTCAAACCGGTCGGCATCCGCCTGACCCTGCAGATCGCCACGGTGCTCTGGCTGCTCGCCTGCGCCGCCTGGACTGTGCAAATTCTCTGGAGCGTGTAATCGTGGCAGCAATCAAACCCGCAATCCCCGTCCGTCATTTCGACGTGGTCATCGTCGGCGCCGGCGGATCCGGCCTGCGCGCCGCACTGCAGTTGTCCGAAGCCGGCCTGAATGTGGCCGTGCTGTCGAAAGTCTTCCCGACCCGTTCGCACACCGTCGCGGCGCAGGGCGGCATCGGCGCCTCGCTCGGCAACATGAGCGAGGACGACTGGTACTGGCACATGTTCGACACCGTGAAAGGTTCGGACTACCTGGGCGACCAGGATGCCATCGAATTCATGTGCCGCGAAGCGCCGAAGGTCGTGTACGAGCTCGAACACTTCGGCATGCCGTTCGACCGCAACCCGGACGGCACGATCTACCAGCGTCCGTTCGGCGGCCACACCGCCAACTTCGGCGAGAAGCCGGTGCAGCGCGCCTGCGCCGCCGCCGACCGCACCGGCCACGCGCTGCTGCACACGCTGTATCAACGCAACGTCCGTTCGCGCACCCACTTCTTCGTCGAGTGGCAGGCGCTGGACCTCGTGCGCAATGCCGACGGCGACGTCCTCGGCGTCGTCGCGCTGGAAATGGAAACGGGCGACGTCATGATGCTGCAGGCGAAAACGACCGTGTTCGCCACGGGCGGCGCGGGCCGCATCTTCGCCGCGTCGACCAACGCCTTCATCAACACCGGCGACGGCCTGGGCATGGCGGCGCGTGCCGGCATCCCGCTGCAGGACATGGAGTTCTGGCAGTTCCACCCGACCGGCGTGGCCGGCGCGGGCGTCCTGATCACGGAAGGCGTGCGCGGCGAGGGCGGCATCCTGATCAACTCGAACGGCGAACGCTTCATGGAGCGCTACGCGCCCACGCTGAAAGACCTGGCGCCGCGCGACTTCGTGTCGCGTTCAATGGACCAGGAAATCAAGGAAGGCCGCGGCGTCGGCCCGAACAAGGACCACGTGCTGCTCGACCTGCGCCACATCGGTGCCGATACCATCCGCAAGCGCCTGCCGTCGATCCTGGAAATCGGCCACAAGTTCGCCAACGTCGACGCGACCAAGGAACCGATTCCCGTCGTCCCGACCATCCACTACCAGATGGGCGGCATCCCGACCAACATCCATGGCCAGGTCGTCACCCCGGACGGCACCGGTTCGCAGAAGGTCGTCAATGGCCTGTACGCGATCGGCGAATGCTCGTGCGTGTCGGTGCACGGCGCGAACCGCCTCGGCACGAACTCGCTGCTGGACCTGGTGGTCTTCGGCCGCGCGGCCGGCAACCACATCGTCGCGCAGAACCTGAAGGAGCAGGGCAACCGCGCGCTGCCGGCGGACTTCGCCGACTATGCGCTGGGCCGCCTGAATCGCCTGGAGAATTCGAGCGGCGGCGAGAAGGTGCAGGACGTGGCCAACGCGATCCGCGCCACGATGCAGAAGCACTGCGGCGTGTTCCGCACGCAGGCGCTGATGGACGAGGGCGTGCGCGAGATCATGGCGCTGGACGAGCGCCGCAAGCACGTCTCGTTCAAGGACAAGTCGAAGGTGTTCAACACGGCGCGCATCGAAGCGATCGAACTGGACAACCTGATCGAAGTGGCCAAGGCGACCGTGGTGTCGGCGGCGGCGCGCAAGGAATCGCGCGGCGCCCACGCCCACAGCGATTTCGAGCACCGCGACGACGAGAACTGGATGAAGCACACCCTGTTCTACTCGGAAGGCAATCGCCTCGACTACAAGCCGGTCGTGACCAAGCCGCTCACCGTCGACACGTTCAAACCGAAGCCCCGCACGTTCTAAGAACCTGTCTCGGTATGCGCGAACCGGTAGGGTGGGCTCCCCGAGCCCACGCGGAAGCTGGCAGATCGCAAACGTCAGGCGTGGGCGGAGGGCCGCCCACCCGACGATTTAAGAATATGAGGTAACACATGGCACGCACAGTCCACCTGAAAATCTACCGCTACGATCCTGACAAGGATGCGAAGCCCTATATGCAAGACGTCACCGTCGAGCTGAAAGACACCGACAAGATGCTGCTCGATGCGCTGCAGCGCATCAAGGCCGACGTCGACGACTCGCTGGCGCTGCGCCGCTCCTGCCGCGAAGGCGTGTGCGGTTCGGACGCGATGAACATCAACGGCAAGAACGGCCTCGCTTGCACGACGAACCTGAACGAGCTGGCGCAGCCGATCGTGCTGCGTCCGCTGCCGGGCCTGCCGGTCATCCGCGACCTGATCGTGGACATGACCAACTTCTTCAAGCAGTACCACTCGATCAAGCCGTACCTGATCAACGACTCGATCCCGCCGGAGAAGGAGCGCCTGCAATCGCCGGAAGAACGCGAGGAGCTGGACGGCGTGTACGAGTGCATCCTGTGCGCGTGCTGCTCGACGTCGTGCCCGTCGTTCTGGTGGAATCCGGACAAGTTCGTGGGCCCGGCCGGCCTGCTGCAGGCCTACCGCTTCATCGCCGACTCGCGCGACGAAGCGACCGCCGAGCGCCTGGACAACCTGGAAGACCCGTACCGCCTGTTCCGCTGCCATTCGATCATGAATTGCACGGACGTGTGCCCGAAGGGTCTGAATCCGAACAAGGCCATCGGCAAGATCAAGGAATTGCTGGTGCGCCGGGCGATCTGAGCCGGTCGTCCATGCATGACGTCCGGGTGGGCACCCCGTGCCCACCCGGCGGTATCAAACGCCGCTGACGAACGCTTCGACCAACCGGTTGAATTCCGCCGCGTGCGTCACGTTCATCCCGTGCGAGGCGCCCGTCATGGTGCGCGCCTCGGCATCCGCCATCCACTCCGCAAGCGTCTCCACGTTCTGGCGATACACGCGCGGACTCTTCGCCCCGGCGATCAGCAACGTCCTGCACTTGATGCTTTCCGCCGCGGCCTGCGTGTAGGCCGGCAGCGGGTCGCGGAACTGCTTCGGCAGCGTGGCCGCGTTGTCGATCGCCATCGTGCGGAACGGCGCGGGGCTCTTGCGCCAGATGCCCGGCATGCTGACCGAGTCGACGAACAGCTCCAGGCCGGCCTCGACGTCGCCGTGCCCGATCAATTCCGCCGCCTGCGCGCGCAGCGCATCGGTCGCCGGTGCCGTCGGCGCTTCCGGCATGCCGTCGATGTGCAGCGGGCCGCCCGGATCGGCGAGCGTCAGCGATTTCACGAGGTACGGGTATTCGCGCGCCAGGTGGAAGGCGACGCAGCCGCCGCGCGAGTGGCCCACGAGGTGCACCGGGCCGATGTCCATCGCGGTGATGAATTCGGCAAGCTCCGCGACGTGCGTGCTCCAGCTGAACGTGCCCGTTATCGCGGTGTCGTCGGCCGGCCAGTAATGACTGAGGCTGACGGACACGCACAGGAAGCGTTGCGACAGTACGTCGGCCTGGCCGTTCCAGTAGCGGTAGTCGCACAGCGAGCCGTGGACGAACAGCAGCGGTGCGCCGGAGCCGCGCGCCACGTACGGCATGCGCACACCCGAGGGCAGGGTGGCAAAGTATGTTTCCGGCGTGGCGAGGGCTTGTTGATCGGTTCGTGCGTTCATGATTGGGCTCCTTTCCGCTACTATGCACCACACCCAATCCCAAGAAAATCGCATAATATTGATCGAATCAATCAGATTTTCTGATACCAATGAAAACACTCGATCTCGACGTCCTGGCCATGATCGTGGCCGTGGCCGATACCGGCACCATCAGCCGCGCGGCCGAAGTGGTGCACCGCTCGCAATCGGCGGTGAGCATGCAGATCAAGACGCTGGAGACGGCGCTCGGCAAGCCGCTGTTCGTGCGCGGGCCCCGCAGCGTCACGCCGACGCAGGACGGCGAGGTCCTGCTGACGTACGCCCGGCGCATGCTCGCGCTGCGCGACGAAGCGTGGGCCGCCGTGGTGCGGCCGGACATCACGGGGCGCGTCGTCATCGGCGTGCCGGACGATTACGCGTCGTCGCTGCTGCCCTCGATTCTCAAGAAGTTTTCCGCCACCTATCCGAAGGTGCAGATCCAGGTGGTGGGATTGCCGAGCGTGGCGCTCGCGCCGATGGTCAAGGACGGGTCGGTCGACCTGGTGTGCGCGACGCGCGTGAAGGGCCTGGCGGGAGAATTCATCCGCTTCGAGCCGATGGTGTGGGCCGCGCCCCCCGGCGCCCGCGCCATCTGGAGCGAACGCCCGCTGCCGATCGCCGTGTTCTTGCCCGGCAGCGTCGCGCGCGAGAACGCGATCCGCAGCCTCGAACGGGCGAAGATTCCGTATCGGACGTCGTACGAGAGCCCGAGCCTGATGGGGCTCCTCAGCATGGTCGAAGCGGGGCTGGCGGTGGCGCCCCTCGCGCGCTGCGCGGTGCCCGCCCACCTCACCCTGCTCGGCCAGGCGCAAGGGCTGCCGGAAATCGACCCGCTCGAAGTCATCCTCGCGCGCAGCACCAAATCGAAGCGGCCGCCGTGCGACTTCCTGGCCGAGAAGATCATGTCGGAACTGCGGCGCTGACCGTATCCGGAGGCCAGGCCGTGTAGACGGCACCCGCATCGCGATCGCCGGGCGAGCCGCCTGGGTGCGCGACCGGCGCGGGCAATCCGGTCAGGTCGGTGCCGCCGCGGCGCCCGCGCTGGATACGGGTACCGTGCGGGACGATCGGACGAGATCGTCCCGCAGGCAGACGACCGCGCGATTATTGCTGGGTAGCCTGGTAGATCTGGTAGCTGTTGCCGCCGACGCCTTTGACGCTGTAGATGAAAATCGCCGGCAGCGCCGTGCCGCGCCACATACGCGACCGCGCGGGCCATGCGTTCGAAGGCATCGTCGGGCAGGGCGCTGAATTGCATCAGGCCGCCGTCGTCGACGAACACCTTGCCCTCGTAGATGGCAGGGAGCGCCAGCGCGTCCATGCGGGCGACGATCTCCTTGCGCATCCGCCACGTCGCCGCCGAGGCCCCCACGATGAGTGCGTCCACGCGGGCTTTTTCCAGTCCGGCCAGTACCGCCCGCAACCGGGCGGCGTCGGCCACGTCGTAGTCGATCAGCGTGATGCCGCGCTGGCGCGCGTAGCGGTGGGCACGCGCGTTGCAGCCGCCATCCGGCGCGCTGCCGTCGTGCAGGAATCCCATCCTGCGCGCCGCCGGCAAGGAGTCGGCCATGAGTTCCACGAGCTTGTCGTCGAGGCAGCGATAGGTCGTGACGCCTGTGACGTTGCGGCCCGGACGGGCGTAGCTGGCGATGAGGCCGCGCGTCAGCGGATCGTCGTGGGCCCGGAACACCACCGGGACCGCCACCGCCGTCCGCGCGGCGACGACAGCGCTGGCGGCATCGAAATCGAAGCAGACGATCAGGTCGGGCCGGCGCCGGTCGAGGTTGCGCGCCAGCTGGCGGAGCCGCGCGGGGTCGAACGAGGCGAAGTCTTCGGTGAAGCGGGCGTTGGCCGTCAGCGCCGGATCGATGCGGACGAGCGCGGCACGCAACGCCGGCAGCAGCGCGGCGTCCGGCGGCGGCGAGGACAGACAGGCGATGTCGACCGGTGTCCCGGCGCGCACCCCGAACGGCAGCGCCCCCAGCGCCAGGCTGGCGAGGAAGGTGCGGCGCGGCATGGCGACAGGTAGGCTGGCCATCGTCGATGTCTCCTGGGGCATCGGCCAGGTGGCCAATGCATTCGGCCTATTGTCACCTTAACTTAACAATGTTTCAATACATTCACTTTTTTCGTTACACAACCTTCGTCGGGAGATCACCATGTTGCAATGCTTCATACAACGGCTCTGCGCGCTGGCACTGGCGTGCACCGCCGCGCTTTCCATCGCGCCTACCACCCCCGCTGTCGCCCAGCCCATCATCGACGAGGGTTTGTCGGCCGATTGCAGCAAGGGCTTGAAGGGTCCCGTCGTGAAACCGACCTCCGACAGCAAGATCACCCACCAATACATGTTGCTGCTCGTCTTCAAAAAAGGTACGGGGAGCAAGTATTTCGGCAACCCCAAGCCGGGGCAGTACGGTTGCATCCCCAACGCCGACGGCAAGCATGATGCGGACGGAAAGTTGCACGTCGAGGCCACGGGAACGCAGCTGATGGTCGCCACCTGTCCGAACGACTGCTCGTATCCGTTGGGGAAGCATGAAGCCATGAACGACGGTGCCGATCCGCTTGGATTGAATGCATGGGGCATCGCGTCGGCCGTCGATTCGGCGCCGCCCGGAGGCGGTCCGGACCGTCATATCGAAGTCTGGGAAGTCCCGGTATTCAACGCGTGCCATGCGCGCAGCCTGTATGCGTTCAGCACCGAGAAGGGCAGCGGATTATTGACCCACGCCTACGCGGCCGGCGACATGCTCGGCGAAATGCTCGTCGGTTACAGGAGCGGCGAGCACGGCATGCCGATTTTTACCTGCCCGTGACTGCCGTGCTCAAGCCGGCGCCGGCGCCAGCGCCGGCCCCACGGGCTCCAGCCCGCGCAGGCGCAGCGCGATCATCAGCGCGGCGCCGAGCAGCACGCCCAGCAGCGCCACGACGCCGCCCCAGCCGCCGTGTTCCCACAACACGCCGCACAGCCAGCCCACGAGACTGGAGCCCAGGTAGTAGAACGATAAATACAGCGCCGACGCCAGCGCCTGCTGCGTGCGGGCGCGCCGGCCCACCCAGCTGCTGGCGATCGAGTGCGACGCGAAGAAACCGAACGTGAACACGGCCATGCCGGCCACGATGACGGCGAGATTGTGGGCCAGGGTCAGCAGCAGGCCCGCCAGCATCGTCCCCATGACGGTCCACAGGACGTGGCGGCGGCCCAGGCGGTCGGCGCGGCGGCCGGCCCAGACCGAGCTGAAGATGCCGAGCAGGTAGAGCAGGGAGATGCCGCCGACGACGCTCTGGCGCAGTCCGAACGGCGCGCCCAGCAGGCGAAAGCCGATGAAATTGTAGGCGCTCACGAAGCAGCCCATCAGCAGGAACGACAGCGCGAACAGCCAGGGCAGGCCGGCGTCGCCGAAGTGGCGGCGCAGGCCGGAGAGCGTCGCCGCCAGTCCGCCCGACGCCGGCCGGAAGTTGCGCGATTCGGGCAGGCTGCGCCAGAATTCCCACGCCGCCAGCAGGCCCGCGACGCCCATCACGGCGAGGGCCACGCGCCAGGACAGGAAGTCGGACAGGATCGCCGCCAGCATCCGCCCGACCATGCCGCCGAACGCATTGCCGCTGATGTACAGCCCCATCGACACGCCGAGCGACGCCGGCTCGATTTCCTCGCTGAGATACGCCATCGCGACGGCGGGCATGCCGCCCAGCGCGAAGCCCAGCAGCGTGCGCGCCGCCAGCAGCTGCGGGTAGTTGCGCGCGAAGGCCGCCGCCACGGTCATGATCGCGGACACGACCAGGGCGACGACCATCATGTTCTTGCGCCCGAGGCGGTCGGACAGGACGGACGACAACAGCAGGGACACGGCCAGCGCGGCCGTCGCCAGCGACAGCGACAGGCTGCTCTGCGCCGGCGTCAGCGCGAACTCCTGCGCCAGCAGCGGCATCAGCGGCTGCACGCAGTACAGCAGCGCGAAGCAGGAAAAGCCGCCGAAGAACAGCGCGCGGTTGGTACGGCGGTAGGCGGGGACGGGAGGGGACATGGCGGTACGGAGCAGGATGCGATGTCCCATCCTAGGATTGCCGAAACTGACTGTCCAATATATATTTGTGGCGTTACTTATCGTTTAAACAGATAACATGGAACTCAGGCACCTGCGTTACTTCGTGGCCGTGGCGGAAGAACTGAGTTTTACGCGCGCCGCCGAGCGGCTGCACATCGGCCAGCCGCCGCTGAGCCAGCAGATCCAGGCGCTGGAACACGAGATCGGCGCCCGGCTGTTCGAACGCAACAAGCGGCGCGTCCTGCTGACGGAAGCGGGGCGCCTGTTCCTCGTGGACGCGCGGCGCATGCTGGCGTTGTCCGAACAGGCCAAGGAAACGGCGCGCCGTGCCCACCTGGGCGAGGCGGGCGAGCTGCGCGTCGGGTTCACCTTCTCCACCCCGTTCACGCCGCTGTTCGCCAAGGTCGTGCGGCGCTACCGCCAGCAGTATCCCGGCGTGCTGCTGACGTTCCAGGAGATGGCCACGCTGCCGCAGCTGGCAAGGATCGAGGCGCGCGAGCTGGACGTGGGCTTCGTGCGGCCGGCCTCCATGCCCTTGCCGTCCACGGTGGCGGTGACGATGCTGCGCCGCGATCCGCTGCGGCTCGTGCTGCCGGCGGACGGGCCGCTCGCGCGGAAAAAGTCGATCACCGTGAAAGACCTGGCGGACCAGGCGTTCGTCGTGTTTCCCAAGGAAGCCGGCACCGGCATCTATCACCAGATCCTCGACATGTGCCGCGCCGCCGGCTTCGCGCCGACCATCGCGATGGAGGCGGGCGAGCCGTCGACGATCATCGGCCTCGTCGCCGCCGGCTGCGGCATTTCCGTCCTGCCCAGTTCCTTCGAAGGGATCCACATGGACGGCGTCGTCTACCGGCCGCTGGTCGACGCCGCGGCCACGACGTCGATGCTGCTCGCGCGGCATGCCGACGGCGGCGGTCCGCTGGTGGACGCGTTCGTCGCCATTGCGCAGGCTGCCGTGGAATGACAGCCGGCGACGCCATCCCTAGTCCGCATAGCTGATACGGTCACGGCCTTCATTCTTCGACCGGTACAGCGCCTGGTCGGCGCGGTCGACCAGTTCGAGCGGATCGCGGCGGGTCCCGGGCGTAAAGCCGACGACGCCGAAGCTCGCGGTGACGGGCAGTGTCTTCCCCGTGCCGATATCGACCGGTTCGGCGCGCACGATCCCGCGCAACGCATCGATCCGGCCCGAATCGGCCGGCAGCGTCAAGCCGGGCAATACGATGATGAATTCTTCGCCGCCGTAGCGCCCGACCGCGTCGTAAGGCCGCACGGCCGACTTCAGGCGGCGCGCCGTTTCCACCAGCACCGCGTCGCCCGCCAGGTGTCCATGCGTGTCGTTGACCCGTTTGAAGTAATCCAGATCCAGCAGCACCAGCGCGAAACTCTCGCCCGAGCGCAGGCATTTCTCGATCTCGCGCTCGACGATTTCCATCGTCGCGCTGCGGTTCCAGCAGCCGGTCAGCCCGTCCTTCAAGGCGCGTATGCGCATCTCCTCGCGCGACAGTTCCAGCTCGTGCGTTCTTTCCTGCACCAGCGCCGCCAGCCTGGTTTCGCGCCGCGTCAGCGCGCGCAGGCGGACGCGATGGAAACCATAAAACGCACCCAGCGTGGCGACGACGCACAGTCCGTAGAAAAGGCCGCTGCGCCACCAGGGCGGGGTAATCGAGAAGGCCAGTTCGGCCGGTGCCGACTGCTGCCCGGTTTCATTGTCGACGGCGACGAGCTGGAAGCGGTAATCGCCGCCCGGCAGGGCCGCATAACGCACTTCCGGCTGCACCGTTTCATTCCACTGATCGTCGACGCCGAGCATGCGGAATCGATAATGGAATCCCTGGCGGTCCTCGTATTGCAGGTTGGCGAGGTGGAATACAAGCTGGTCCGCCGTCCACGGCAATGCCGCGGCGCCTGCCGCCAGGGGGCGGCCGCCGCGGATCGCCGCTTCGATTACCGGCTTGCGTGCCGAGGCATCGAACAGGCGTTCGGGATGCAGGACGTGCGACAGGCCGTTGCTGGTGATGAGCCACATCGAGCCGTCACGGTCTTCGTATGATGTGTAGCCGTTCGAATCGTTCCATGCCAGGCCGTGCGTCTGGTTCAGCAGGCGCCAGCGGTTGCGGTTCCATACCGCGAAGCCCACGTCCAGGCCCACCCAGATCCAGCCGCGGCTGTCTTCGGCCAACGAATGGATGGCGCGATCGCGCAACACCGGCGCATCGATACGCGTGGCGCGCGGGACGCCGCGGGGATGAAGCTGCCACAAGCCTTCGTACGTGCTCGCCAACAGCGTACCGTCGCGCGTGCAAGCGAATGCCACGATGTCACGGCCATGCAACGCTGCGCCAAACGGCAAGACCTCCCACTCATGGCCGTTGAAATGCAGGATGTCGGCCACGCTCGCGAACCACAGGTCGCCGTGCCGGTCCGCGCAGCCGAAGGTCACCGGATTTTGCGGGTGACGGCCGGCGACGGCGGGAATGGGCGCCGCTTGCGGTTGCGCGCCGGCCGGCGCGGTCTCGGACAGTACGCGCAGGCCGTTCGCGGTCGCCATCCAGATTCGTCCACGGTCCGCCAGCACGTGGCTGATCAGCGGCTGATGCGCGATCAACGTCGTTCGCGCGGCGCGGTCGCGGCGCAGCAGCAGGCCCGAATACGTGCCGGCCCATAACCGGTCCTGCGTGTCGATGTCCATGGCTACCCACTGGTGTCCGGCAAAGGCCGCCGGCCCGGCGTCGGCCGTGAACCGGCGCTCGCCCGGGGCTTGCGAGGCATGGCCCGAGCGCGTGCCGACGTGCAGGGTGCCGTGGCGGTCCCGCTGCACGGAGATGACGACGTCGTCCGGCAATCCCTGGGACGCGGTCCAGTTTTCCAGATTGCCATAGCCGAGCCAATGCACCAGGCCTCGTCCCAGGGTGCCCAGCCAGATGCCGTGCTCGTGGTCCTGCAGGATGGCCGTGACGCCCCCGCCGGCATGCAGATCCTGGTCGTTGCCGAAGGATTCCCATCCGCCCTCATGCCAGCGCACCAGGCCCGAGTCGGCATTGGTCATCACCTTGCCATCCGCGTCCACCTGCAGTTCGGTGCGCAGGGAATGCTTGCGTATCTCGTCCGGTGTGCGCTCCTCGAAGCGGCCGGCGCCTGCCGGCAGTGCGAAGACGCGTGTCGCGCTGCGGATCCACAGCGTGCCGGCGGCGTCGCGCGCGATGCTGGTCCATTTATCCGCGGGCAGGCCGGCGTCGCGCCCGTCGACGACGACACGGCCATGACTGACGGTGCACAAGGATTGCATGCATCCCATCCGCAGGCTGCCGTCCGCATCGACGTGGATGCTGGCGATTTTTGCCAGTTCCGGCTGGGCCCGTATCTGCGCGGGGGTGAAGTAATTGCGGACGCTGGTGTCGCCGCCGTGCCGCGCGATCGCCAGCAGGCGACCCTCCGTGACGAGCAGGACGTCCTTGTCCGGTCCCTCGGCGCCGACCTGTCCCGGCCAGACCGCGATCGGCTTGCCCTGGTACAGGACGACGGACAGCCGCCCGCCGTCGAGGCGGTAGAAATTCTCGTACGTGCCGACCCAGGTTCCCGCGGCGCGGCCGGCGAACAGGGCGGTCACATCGGTATCCGCGAGGCCGTCCGGCGCGCCGTAGCGGCGGAAATCCGCGCCATTGAAACGGAACAGACCGTTTTCCGTGCCGACCCAGAGATAACCCGCGCCATCCTGCGCCAGCGCCGTGACGGCCAGATTGCCCAGTCCTTCACCCTGGCCAAATTGCTTCAGTGATAATTGCTGGGCAGACGCCTGAATGACCAGACAGGTAAGGGCAAGCCCGGAAAGGCGTTGGGTCAACTTCGGATTCATGACATGGAGATAAATATGGCGTTACATTGTCCGATCTTACCTTATATTGCGTGATAGCAATATTGTTGTTGCCTCTTCATGTTGCAGCGCAGCGCAGCAAACTATCGTATGTTTTCAATTTATAGAATACAATTGGCGTACTACTCCAGTCAGCAGTAAAGGATCGTCATGTCCAGCACCACCCCAGCACAGGCCGGCAGCCTGCTGCTCATGTCTCGCGAGGACAACTGCCTCATCGCCCGCGTCGACCTCAAGGCCGGCGCCACGGTCGTCATCGACGACCGCGCCGTGGTCCTGCCCGGCGACGTCCGCCTCGGCCACAAGCTCGCGCGCCGCGACCTCGCGCCCGGCGACAAGGTGCTGCGCTACGGCGCCATCATCGGCACCGCCACGGTACCCATCGCGATCGGCGCGCACATCCACACGCACAACCTGGAAAGCGACTACATCCCGACGTACACGCTCGACCAGGACGGGCACCACTTCATCGGAAGCAAAGCACATGACCACTAACTCTACATTGGCCGACGCCCCCCTGGCGGGCTATCCGCGCGCGGATGGGCGCAAGGGCATCCGCAACGTCGTCGTCGTCGCCTACCTGGTCGAATGCGCGCACCACGTCGCGCGGCTGATCGTGAACGCGTTTCCCGGCCAGCCGGTGCACCTGATCGGCTTCCCCGGCTGCTATCCGAACGAATACGCGGACGCGATCATGCGCCGCGTGCTGACGCACCCGAACGTGGGCGCGGCGCTGCTGGTGTCGCTCGGCTGCGAAAGCTTCGACAAGGGCGGCGTGGCCCAGGCCGTCGTCGACAGCGGGCGGCCCGTGCACACGGTCACGATCCAGGACGTGGGCGGCACGCGTTCCGGCGTGAAGAGCGGCGTGGAATGGGTGCAGTGGGCCGTCGAGGACCTGGCGCGCCAGGAGCGCGTGCCGATGCGGCTGGACGAACTGGTCGTGGCCACGATCTGCGGCGGCTCGGACAGCACCAGCGGCATCACGGCCAATCCGGCCGTGGGCGCGGCGTTCGACCAGCTGATCGCGGCGGGCAGCGCCTGCATATTCGAGGAAACGGGTGAGTTGGTCGGCTGCGAATTCCACATGAAGCGCCGCGCCGTCACGCCCGAGCTGGGCGACGAGATCGTGCGCACGGTCGAGAAGGCGTCGCGCTACTACACGATCATGGGCCACGGCAGCTTCGCGCCCGGCAATGCGGACGGCGGCCTGACGACGCTGGAAGAGAAGTCCCTGGGCGCCTACGCCAAGAGCGGCGCGTCGCCGATCAGCGGCATCCTGAAGCCCGGCGACCTGCCGCCGGGCGGCGGCCTGTACCTGCTGGACGTCGTGCCGGACGGCGAGCCGCGCTTCGGCTTCCCGAACATCTCGGACAACGCCGAGATCGTGGAGCTGATCGCGTGCGGCGCGCACGTCACCCTGTTCACGACGGGGCGCGGTTCGGTGGTCGGGTCGGCCATTTCGCCCGTCATCAAGGTGTGCGCCAACCCGGCGACGTACGAGCGCCTGGAAGAAGACATGGACGTCAACGCCGGCCGCATCCTGACGGGGCACGCCAGCATCGAGGAGGTCGGCACGGAGATCGTCGCGCTGGTCGCCGGCGTCGCGAACGGGGCGTGCACGAAGTCGGAAGACCTGGGCCACCAGGAATTCATCCTCACCTATAAACAGTTCGAGCCGATCGGGCCGGGCTGCCTGCCGTTGAAGGTCGCCTGAGATGGAGATCAACGACACGGACGCCAGGCACGCGAAAGGCCTGCCGTTCACGCCGCTGGGCCTCGGCTGCGCGCAGCTGGGCGGCCTGTACGATCCGATGGCGGAAGCCGACGCGCTGGCGCTCGTCGATGCCGCCTGGGACCTGGGCATCCGCTATTTCGATACGGCGCCGTACTACGGCTTCACGCTGTCCGAGCGCCGGCTCGGCGCGGCGCTGCGCGCCCGCCCGCGCGACGCCTGCGTGATCAGCACGAAGGTGGGGCGCCTGATGTGGCCCGATGCGAACGTGCGGCCGGGCGAATGCGGCTGGGCCGCGCCGCTGCCGTTCCGGCCGCATTACGACTACACGCACGACGGCATCATGCGCTCGCACGAGGACAGCCTGCAGCGCCTGGGACTGGACCGCGTCGACATCCTGTACGTGCACGACATCGGCCGCGTCACCCACGGCGAGCGCCATGCGCATTACTGGAAACAGCTGACCGAGGGCGGCGGTTTCCGCGCGCTGGAGCAGTTGCGCGCCGAGGGCGCGATCAAGGCGTTCGGCCTCGGCGTCAACGAGTGGGCAGTGGTGGCCGATGCGCTGGACGTGTGCACACTCGACTGCGTGCTGCTGGCCGGGCGCTACACGCTGCTGGAGCAGGCGTCGCTGGCGCCGCTGATGGATCGCTGCGCACGCGCGGGGACGGCCGTCGTGATCGGCGGGCCGTTCAACTCCGGCATCCTGGCGGGCACGAACAAATTCAATTACGAGGACGCCCCGGCCGCCGTCGTCGAGCGGGTGCGGACCATCGCCGCCGTGTGCCGCGAGTTCGACGTGCCGCTGCAGGCGGCCGCGCTGCAGTTCCCGATGGCCCATCCGGCCGTGGTGTCGTGCATCCCCGGCGCCCAGAACATCGCCCAGCTGCGCCAGAACGCGCACTGGTTCGACCAGCCGCTGCCGGCATCGCTGTGGGCGGCGCTCAGGCAGGCCGGCGTGCTGGACCCGAACGCGCCCGTCCCGGCGGCGTAACCATTTAATGCAACCCGTACCAAAGGAATGACATGAAATTGCTTCGATTCGGCCCCAAGGGCGCCGAGAAACCCGGTCTGCTGGACGCCGGCGGCGTGATCCGCGACCTGTCCGGCGTGGTGCCCGACCTGACCTCGGCCCAACTGGCCGGCGGCCTGCTGGCCCGCCTGTCCGACGTCGACCCGAGCCGCCTGCCGGCAGTCGCCCAGCCGGTGCGCTACGCGCCCATCGTGGCCGACATCGGCAAGCTGATTTGCGTGGGCCTGAACTATTCGGACCACGCGGCCGAATCGGGCATGGCCGTGCCGGCCGAGCCGGTGCTGTTCACGAAGGCCACCAGCTCGATCATCGGCTGCAACGACCCGGTGGTCCTGCCGCGCGGATCCGTCAAGAGCGACTGGGAAGTGGAACTCGGCGTCGTCATCGGCAAGCGCGCCCGCTACGTCGACGAAGCCGATGCGCTCGACTACGTGGCCGGCTACTGCGTCGTGAACGACCTGTCCGAGCGCGAGTACCAGCTGGAACGGGGCGGCCAGTGGGACAAGGGCAAGGGCTGCGACACGTTCGGCCCCGTCGGCCCGTGGCTCGTGACGGCCGACGAAGTACCGGATCCGCAGAACCTGGACATGTGGCTGGAAGTGAACGGCAAGCGCTACCAGACGGGCAACACGCGTACGATGGTGTTCACGGTCGCGCACCTGGTCAGCTACATCAGCCGTTTCATGACCTTGCAGCCGGGTGACGTCATCAGCACGGGCACGCCGCCGGGCGTCGGGCTGGGCCAGAAACCGGATCCCGTCTACCTGGTGCCGGGCGACCGCATGCGGCTCGGCATCGCCGGACTGGGCGAACAGGAGCAGACCGTCCACGCCTGGAACGAGGCGCTGATCGACGGCTGACCGGTAGGGTGGGCACCCTGTGCCCACGCGTGACGTATGCGGGCTGTTGGCACTACGCGTGGGCACGGTGTGCCCACCCTACAGCCCAGCGTGATACAGGCCAGGCGCCGGCGTGATACAGGCCAGGCACCGGAACGGAGACTTAGCAGACATGACGGACCCCTCGACGCGGCAGTACCGGTTTTCCCTCGTGATGATCACCACATTGTTTTTCATGTGGGGGTTCGTCCATAATCTCGACCCGATCCTGATCCCGCACCTGCGGCGTTCGTTCAGCCTGTCGGTGCTGCAGTCCGCCCTCGTGGATTCGGCCGTGTTCATCGCGTACTTCGTGATGGCGCTGCCGGCCGGGCTGCTGATCCGGCGCGCCGGCTACAAGGCCGCCATCATCTGCGGCCTGCTGCTGTTCGCCACCGGCTCGCTGATGTTCATCCCGGCCGCGAACACGCAGCAGTACGTAGTGTTCCTGGCCGCGCTGTTCACCATCGCGTGCGGCCTGACGATCCTGGAGACGGCGGCCAATCCGTACGTGACCCTGCTGGGCAAGCCGGAACGGGCGGCCCAGCGCATCAACCTGGCCCAGTCGTTCAACGGCCTGGCGGCCACGCTGGCGCCGATCATCGGTGCGCGCCTGATCCTCGTGCATGGGGCGAACGACCAGCAACTGGCCGCGATGCCCGAGGCGGCACGCCAGGCCGCGCTGGCGGCGGAAGCGGCCAGCGTGAAGGGGCCGTACATGGTGCTGGGGCTCGTCATCCTCGTGCTCGCCGTCGTGTTCTACTTCCTCAAGCTGCCGGAGATCGGCGGCAGGTCGGGCAATGCGCCGGCCAAGAGTTCGGTCGGCGCGGCGCTGCGGGTGCCGTCCATCCGCCGCGGCGCCATCGCGCAATTCTTCTACGTGGGCGCGCAGGTCTGCGTGTTCAGCTTCTTCATCCTGTACGCCACGCGCTCGGCGGGCGTGTCGCCCGTCACCGCGGCCGATTACCTCGGGTGGGGCTGCGGCATGGCGTTCATGGTCGGGCGCTTCGTCGGCACGGCCCTGATGCGCGTCGTGGCGCCGGCGCGGCTGCTGTGGCGGTATGCGCTGGCCTGCACCGTCCTGGCGGCGGTGGCGATGCTGGCGCACGGCCTGGCCAGCATCGCGGCCGTGATCGGCATCGCCTTCTTCATGTCGATCATGTTCCCCACCATTTTCTCGCTGGGCCTGAACGGCGCCGGCCACCATGCCGACATGGGGAGTGGCCTGATCATCATGTCGATCGTCGGCGGCGCCTTGCTGCCGCTGGTGTTCGGCTTCGTCAGCGACGTGACGCACAACGTGCAGTTCGGCTACGCGGTGCCGCTGCTGTGCTTCGTCGTCATCGCCTGGTTCGCGCGCGCCGCGCTGGTGCAGGACAGCCGTGACGCCCACGCGGCGGCGCCATCTTCAATAGGAGTTACGAAACGTGTTTAGACTGAGCGACAAGACGGCCGTGATCACGGGCGGCGGCAGCGGCATCGGCAAAGCGATCGCCCAGTTGTTTGCCCGGCAGGGCGCGCATGTGCACGTGGTCGACCTGAGCGACGCCGCCTGCCTGCAGGTCGTGCGCGAGATCCGCGAGGAGGCCGGCCGCGTCACCTCGCACGCCTGCGACGTGGCGCGCCAGGCCGACGTGGAGGCGCTGATGGCGGCCATCGGCCCGATCGACATCCTCGTCAACAATGCCGGGATCGCCCACATCGGCAAGGCGGACACTACGAGCGAAGAGGATTTCGACCGCGTCATGAACGTCAACGTGAAGGGCGTCTACAACTGCCTGCACGCCGCGATCCCGCAGTTGCGCGCGAACGGCGGCGGCGTCATCGTCAACATGGCGTCCGTCGCGGCCTGGGTGGGCATCAAGGAGCGCTTTGCGTACTCCACGGGCAAGGGCGCCGTGATGGCGATGACGCTGTCCGTCGCCAAGGACTACCTGCAGGACGGGATACGCTGCAATTCCATCTCGCCGGGCCGGGTGCATACGCCGTTCGTGGACGGCTTCCTGGCGCGGACTTATCCGGGACGCGAAGCGGAGATGTTCGAACAGCTGTCGAAGACCCAGCCCATCGGCCGCATGGCCAAACCGGAGGAGGTGGCCGCGCTGGCGTTATACTTGTGCAGCGACGAAGCGGCCTTCATCACCGGCACCGACTATCCGATCGACGGCGGCTTCATCACCCTGAACTCTTGAGCCCCGCACGATGATCATTTCTTCCGCCACCGACTACCGCGAAGCCGCGCGCCGCAAGCTGCCGCCGTTCCTGTTCCATTATCTCGACGGCGGCTCGGGCACCGAGACGACGCTGCGCGCGAACGTCGACGACCTGCAGCGCGTCGCCCTGCGCCAGCGCGTGCTCAAGGGATCGGAAACGCTGGACCTGTCGACCGAGTGGTTCGGCGTGAAGCACGACCTGCCGCTGGCGCTGGCGCCGATCGGCCTCGCCGGCATGTATGCGCGCCGCGGCGAAGTGCAGGCGGCCCGCGTGGCGGCGGAACGCCATATCCCGTTCATCCAGTCGACCGTGTCCGTGTGCCCGCTGCAGGAAGTGGCGACGCAGTCGGCGCAACCGATCTGGTGCCAGCTGTACGTCCTCAAGGACCGCGGCTTCATGCGCGACTACCTGCGCCGCGCGCGCGAGCTGAGCATCAACACGCTGGTGTTCACCGTCGACATGCCGGTGCCCGGCGCGCGCTACCGCGACGCCCACGCCGGCATGAGCGGCCGCCACGGCCCGCTGCGGCGCGTGCTGCAGGCGATGGCGCATCCGCGCTGGGCGCTCGACGTCGGCCTGCTCGGCAAGCCCCACGACCTGGGCAACATCTCGACCTACCGCGGCAATCCGACCGGGCTCGCGGACTACATCGGCTGGCTGGCCGCCAACTTCGATCCGGGCATCAGCTGGAGCGACCTGCAGTGGATCCGCGACGAGTGGCAGGGGCCCATGGTCATCAAGGGCATCCTCGACGCCGACGATGCGCGCGATGCGAAATCGTTCGGCGCGGACGGCATCATCGTGTCCAACCACGGCGGCCGCCAGCTGGACGGCGCGCTGTCCACCGCGAAGGCCCTGCCGGCCATCGCGCAGGCGGTCAAGGGCGACCTGACCATCTTCGCCGACTCCGGCGTGCGCACCGGCCTCGACGTCGTGCGCCTGCTGGCGCTGGGCGCCGACGGTGTCCTGATCGGGCGCGCCTTCGTGTACGCGCTCGCGACGAGCGGCGCGGCCGGCGTGCGCAATCTGCTCGCCATCCTGGAAAAGGACATCCGGACCAGCATGGTGCTCACCGGCGTGCAATCCGTGCGCGATATCGACGCGTCCTGCCTGGCCTGAGCGGTTCCGGGCGGCATGCGACGGCGTCGCATTGCGCCCATGATTGTCTTAAATTTATAGAATACATAGAAAAAGGCGAAACGATGAACCAGATGAAAAGCATCGTGTGCGAGGGGCCCGGCGAACTGCGCCTGCGGCTCGGGCCCGTCCCGACGGCCGCTGCCGGCGAGGTGCTGCTGCGCGTGCGGCGCATCGGCGTGTGCGGGACGGACATGCACATCTTCCGCGGCACCCAGCCGTATCTGGCATACCCGCGCGTGATGGGCCATGAATTGTCCGGCGAAGTGGTGACGGCGCCCGCCGGCTCCGGCCTCCTGCCTGGCGACGGCGTGTTCGTGATGCCCTACCTGTCGTGCGGCGATTGCGTCGCGTGCCGCAAGGGCAAGACGAATTGCTGCACGCGGATCCAGGTACTCGGCGTGCACCGCGACGGCGGCATGGCCGAATACCTCGCGGTGCCCGCCGCTTTCGTCCTCAAGACGGAAGGCATCTCGCTGGACGATGCCGCCATGCTGGAATTCCTCGCCATCGGCATGCACGCGGTGCGCCGCGGAGCCGTGGCGGCCGGGCAGCGCGTGCTGGTGGTCGGTGCGGGACCGATCGGCGTGGCGGTCGCGCTGTTCTCCGCCCTCGCGGGCGCCGAGGTCACGGTGCTCGACGCGCGCGCCGACCGCCTCGGCTTCTGCAAGGACGTACTGCACGTCGCGCATGCCGTGACGGCGGGCGAGGGCGACCGCGAGCAGCTTGCCGCCATTACCGGCGGCGACTTCTTCGACGCCGTGTTCGACGCCACCGGCAACATCAAGGCGATGGAGCGGGGCCTGGATTTCGTCGCCCACGGCGGCACGTATGTCCTCGTATCAATCGTGCCGGAACGGCTCTCGTTCGCCGACCCCGAGTTCCACAAGCGCGAAACGACGCTGCTCGGCAGCCGCAACGCGACCGTGGACGACTTCCGCGCCGTGCTCGCGGCGATGAAGGCGGGCCTCGTGCCGACGCGGGCGATGAACACCCACCGCGCCACGCTGGACGAATTCATCGACGCGCTGCCGCGGTGGATGGATCCGGCCAGCGGCGTGATCAAGGCCATCGTCGAGGTGTGAATGACGCCGCCTCCCGCAATGACGCGCAGATCCGGTAGAATGACGGATTGTCCATATGGACTGGATTCCGGACTTCATGGCCCGACCTCCCACCATCTTCAAGCGCAGTGCGAACCTGCTGCTGCAGTATATTGCCGACCACGTGGCGGTCGGCGACGCGCTGCCGACCGAGCAGCACATGGCCGAACTGGGCGAGGGCAGCCGCACGGCGATCCGCAGCGCGCTGGCGCATTTCCGCGAGTGCGGCCTGATCAGCGACCTCAAGGAACGCCGCCTGCTGCGCAAGCCGCAGCGCACGGATTACTTCGACCTGGACGAACTGCGGACGGGCGCCGACCGCATCCGCGACGTGCTGATGGAGCGGATCTATCGCAGCGACCTGCCGCCCGGGGCGGAGTTCTCGGAAACGGAACTGGCGCGCGCGGCCGGCACGAGCACGATCAGCGTGCGCGAATTCCTGATCGGCTTTTCCCATTCGGGCCTGATCGAGAAGAAGCCGCGCGGCGGCTGGCGCCTGTGCGCGTTCGACCGCTCGTTCGCCATGGAGCTGGCCGACGTGCGCCAGATGTTCGAGTTCGCCGCCATCGACCGCTTCATCGCGCTGCCGCCGGACGATCCGGCGTTCCGCGAGCTGGGGCAGCTGATCGCGCGCCACGAGCAGCTGGGTTCCGTCATGCCCACGCATCACAAGGACTTCCCGGCGCTCGACCGCGACTTCCACGCCTTCCTGATGGGGCAGTTGGACAATCGCTTCGCGCAGGGCTTCTTCGACCTCGTGTCGCTGGTGTTCCACTACCACTATCAATGGGACAAGTCGCAGGAAATGGTGCGCAACGAGTATGCCGTGCACGAACACCTGGACATCCTGCGGGCGCTGGCGCGACGCGACGTCATGGCCGCGCGCGAGGCGATGCGCATCCACCTGAATTCGGCGCGCAGCACCCTGCTGCAGGCGATCCGCGTCCGCGAAATGAAGGCGCACCCGGGCTGACGCACGGGCCGGCGCGGGAGGGCATCTGATGCTCGTCGACGCCCATCAACACTTCTGGCGGCTGGCCGACCGCAACGGCGCGTGGCCGCCGCCCGCGCTGTCCGCCATCTACCGCGACTTCCTGCCGGGCGACCTGGCGCACCTGCTCGACCGGCACGGCGTCGCGCGGACGGTCCTCGTGCAATCCATGCCCAACGAGGACGACACGCGCTTCATGCTCGACCTGGCGCGGCGCCATCCGTTCATCGGCGGCGTGGTCGGCTGGGTCGACATGAAGGCGCCCGACGCGGCGGCGCGGATCGACGCGCTCGCGGCCGATCCGATGCTCAAGGGCTTGCGGCCCATGCTGCAGGACCTGGAGGACGACGACTGGATCGCCGACGCGGCGCTGGCGCCGGCCGTGGCGGCCATGCTGCGCCATCGCCTCAGCTTCGACGCCCTGGTCCTGCCGCGCCACCTGCCGGCCTTGCGCACGTTTGCCGAACGCCATCCCGATTTGCCGATCGTGATCGACCACGGCGCCAAGCCGCTGATCGAACATGGCGTGATGGCGCCCTGGCACGCCGACATCGCGCGCCTGGCCGCCATGCCGCACGTGTGCTGCAAGCTGTCCGGGCTCGTCACGGAGGCGGGGCCCGGCTGGGATGTCGACTGCCTGCGGCCGTACGTGGCGCATCTGCTCGCGAGCTTCGGCCCGCAGCGCCTGATCTGGGGCAGCGACTGGCCCGTGCTGAACCTGGCGGCCGATTACGCGGGCTGGATCGCCGCCTGCGCCGCGCTGCTGGACAGCCTGGACGAGCCGGACCGGCAAGCCGTGTTCGGGCTGAACGCCCGGCGTTTTTACCGTATCGATTGAGGAGGAGTGATATGCAGAGAATGGGAATGATGATCGGCATCGCGCCGGAAAAGATCGCGGAATACAAGGCGCTGCACGCCGCGGTCTGGCCGCAGGTGCTGGCGCGGCTGAGCGAGGCGAACGTGCGCAACTACACGATCTTCCTGCGCGAGCCGGAGAACGTGCTGTTCGGGTATTGGGAATACCACGGCGCGGACTTCAATGCCGACATGGGGCGCATCGCGGCCGATCCGGAGACGCAGCGCTGGTGGACGTTCTGCGGCCCCTGCCAGGTGCCGCTCGCGAGCCGGGCCGAAGGCGAGCACTGGGCGATGATGGAGCCGGTGTTTCACATGGATTGATGGATCAGATCGAAGCGGCCGGCTTTTTCCCGGCTGTCGTCGCGTCGTTCGGGTCGACGAGCGCAGCCGGCTCGTCCGGCTCGACGATGGCCGCCAACATCGCCGGACCGTCGCGCATCGCGCCGGGCACGAACCGGTGGCGCCATCTGAAGCTGGTCGTCCGGTGCACGCCGGTCACGCGGGCGGCATCGCGCACCGTCCGCGATTCGAGGACGGATTGCAGGAATGGCAGCCAGCACTCCTTTTTGCGCAGGCGCGCGAGCGGCGTGCCGGTCAGCGCGTTATAGGTGCGCCCGCAGGCGGCGCAACGAAAACGCTGCAGGCCGCTTGCCTGGCCGCAGCGGTGTACGCGGGCGCAACCGCAATGCGGACAGGGCCGGCCTCTGGCGGCCTGTTCGATCAAGGCGATACATTCCGCCGAATGCGTGCGGCTCGCGATCCACTCGCGCAGCCGGGTAACGTCGGAGGCCGACAGGGGCAACGCCGACAATGCGGCGAATACGTCGTCGAAGGGCAGGCCGCGCATCGTCATTCCTCATGAGTTGGCTCGATGATGCATATGACCTCTAGAACCGGATTCGGTTCACATGCCTGAGGAGACACTGGACAGCCCGGCAAGACAGCCGAGCCGGACGCCCTGGCCGGCGCCCCGTGGTCAGCCGTCGCTGCGCAGTGCCGCGATCGGGTCCAGCGCCGCCGCCTGGCGCGCCGGATACACGCCGAACCCGAGCCCCACCGCCACGCACGCCAGCACGGCCAGCAGCAGGCTCACGGGCGACCACGCGACGGACCACCCGGCCAGCGCCGCGATGCTGTAGGCCGCCACGGCGCCCAGCACCAGGCCCAGCGCGGCGCCGCTGACGGCGATCACGAGCGCTTCGGCGAGGAACTGCTCCACCACGTCGCGGCGGCGCGCGCCCAGCGCCCGTTTCAGGCCGACTTCCCGGCGCCGTTCCAGCACGTTGGCCAGCATGATGTTCATGATGCCGATGCCGCCCACCAGCAGCGACACGGCCGCGATCGAACTCATGACGATGGTGAAGATGCGCTGCGTCTGCTGGTTCTGGCGGTACAGGCCCAGCGGCACGATGAGGTTCGTGTCGTCGACGCCGCCGTGGCGCTGGGCGATCAGCGCCTGCAGCACGCGCGCCGCGTCGTCCGGCGCCACCTTGCCGTCCAGGCGGACGCTGAGGCCGTCCACCTCGTCGTCGATGCGGCGGAAACTGAACCGGGCGCGCCCCGTTTGCCAGGGCACGAACAGGCGTTCGTCGTCCAGCCCCAGCTTGACGCCTTCGAATTCCGATTTGCCGGGCGTGCGGTCGGCCAGCACGCCCACCACCTGCAGCCACACGTGGTTGACCTTGACCCGCTGGCCGATGGCCGGCGCGGCGCCGAACAGCGTGTGCGCGAGGCGCGCGCCCAGCACGCACACGGGCGCCAGCGTGGCGCCGTCGGCCGGGGTGAGCCAGCGTCCCGCCGCCAGCTGCAGGCCGCCGTGTTCGGCGTAGCCCGGCGACACGGCGAAGGCCTGTCCGCTCACGACCCGGGCGCCGACGATCAGCTGGTCGACCTTGATTTCCTTTTTCAGCGCCACCGAGCGGGCGCCCGGCACGACGGACAGTGCCGCCACCCCGTCCGCGGCCGACAGTCCGAGCGACCGGGTACGGACGTCCTTCAAGTGCTCGGCGTCGATGCCCTTGCTCTCGACCAGCACATTGTTCAGTCCCAGTTCGGCCACGAGCCGCAGCGCCTCGCGCCTGCTGCCTTCGCCCACGGCCAGCATGGCGACGATGGCGCCCACGCCGAAGATCATGCCCAGCAGCGTGAGGCCGGTGCGCAGTTTGCGCCGCCGCAGTTCGGCGACGGCTTCCAGTAACAGTGCGCGGTTCATTTGGTCTTCATGTGGTCTTGTCCTTCGGAGGCAGCAGCACGACGCGCGCGCCGGGCGCGAGGCCGCTCCTGATTTCGCTGCGCACCGGGCCGCGCAGGCCCAGTTCGACGGCGTGCTTCACCGGCCGGCCGGCGTCGATCGTGTACACGGCATAGGCGCCGCGGTCCTGCACCAGTGCGATGTTCGGCACCGTCAGTGCCGCCGCCTTCGCCACCAGGCGCACCGTGCCGTGCAGCGCCTGGCCCGGTTTCAGGCCGAGCTTGCGCGCCTGGTCGGTGCCGATGGCGGCGTCGAAATCGCTGTACTTGACGGGCGACTCGGGCGAGATCGTGCTGGCGCTGCTGCCGACCCGCGTCACCGTCAGATCGAGTTCGGTGCCGGTGCCGGCCAGGCGCACCCGCACGGGCAGGCCGGGCTTGAGACCGTAGGCCTGGCCCTCGGCCACGCTGAAGTGGGCCACGAGCTGGTCGAGGTCGGGCAGGGCGCCGAACGGCTCGCCCGCCATCTGGCTGGCGCCGACCTGCGGCTTGGCGCCGTCCCAGCGTGCGGCCAGCAGGAACACGCCGTCGTGCGGCGCCACGAGTTCCAGCGATTCCAGGCTCTTGCGCTGCTGTTCGGCGTTCTGCACGACGCTGTCGCGCTGCGAGTGCAGCACGGCGTCCTGCGCGGCGCTGCGGGCCTGGGCCTGGCCGCCTTTCCATTCCAGGTAGGTGCGCTTCTTCGTGAGGAAGCCGACGTCGGCCAGCGCATCCAGGATCGTGTTGCGGGCGAAGACGGAGAGGTCGACGCCGGCATAGCGCCGGGAGAGGCCGAGGTCGTCCTCGACCTTGGCGCGGTCGCCGGCGAGGACGCCCCGTTCGACGGCCGCATTCTGGCGATTGGCTTCCTCGGCCAGCGTCTTGCGCAGCAGTTCGACGTCGGCCTGCGACAGTTCCGCGCGCGCCTGCGGGGCGTCGAACCGGGCCACCACCTGGCCTTTCGTGACGCTGCTGCCGTCCGCCACCATGTGCACCAGCACGCGCGTGGTCCAGCCGCTGCCGGGCACCGCCAGCGGCGTGTTGGCGGCGGCCTTGATCTCGCCGTCGACGTCGAGCGTTTCGCTCCACGTCCGCGCGGCGAGGGTTTCGGCGGGGCCCGACGCCGCCGTCGACGCCGCGCCGCAGCCGGCCAGCAGGGCGGCCAGGGCGGCCAGGGCGAGGCCGGCCGCCAGCGCGGCGGCGCTCTTGGGAAGATGTGGCATCGGGTCTCTCATGGCTGGGGCGCGGCGGCGGCCACGCGGCGTACGGCGTCCGGCAACAGTTCCACCTGGACGGCGGCGCCGGGTTTGAGGTCTTGCGGCGGCGCGTCGAATTCGAGCCGGACGTCGCGCACGACGGCCGCCTGCGCCGCCGACTTGCTGTGGAAGGCGCGTCCGAGGCCGGTCACGCGCGCCGCCAGCGCCTGGCGCGCGCCGCCCACGGTGACGCGCGCGGCCTGGCCCATCTGCACGCCGGCCGCCTGCGCTTCGGGCACCTTCGCGTCGACACCCAGCCGCTCCGGATCGGCCAGCGTCGCGACCGACAGGCCCATCCAGACCTGGCTGCCGATGCTGAATTTATTGCCGTCCATGCCGATCCGGTGCAGCACCATGCCGCGCTGCGGCGCCACGACGGTCAACGCCGCCTGGCCCTTGACCAGGTCGGCGATCTGGCCGCGCATCTGCGCCACGTCGGACGCGAGGCCCGCGCGCTCGGCCTGGCGGGCGCGCCGCTGGGCCTCGAACTGCGTCTGCATCAGCTGCGCCAGCCTGGCCTTTTCGGCACGTTCGATCACCAGCTTGTCGTAGTCGACGCGGCGGATCAGATCCTTGGGCTGGCTGGCCTTGCGTTCGGCCTTGTCGGCATTGCTCTGCGCCTCGGCCTGCGCCAGCGCGCCGGCGCGGTCCGCCTCGGCCTGGTCCAGCCGCAGCTTGTCCAGCGCCCGCTCGCGTTCCTGCAGCGCCGCCCGCAGCGCCATCAGCCGGTTCGTCACCTCGCTCGCCTCGAACACGGCGATGGGCTGCCCGGCCTGCACCATCGTGCCTTCGGGCGCGAGGAACGCCAGCTTGTACTGCCAGATGAACGGGATGGTGGGCGGCGCCACCGGCGTCGAGCGGCGCGATGCGATCTCGCCTTCGATCGTCAGTCCGGCGGCGGCAGCCTTTACCGGCTGCCCCGACGCCAGCGCGGCCACCGGCGCCAGCGGCTCGACGAGCACGCTCATGCCCGCCGCCAGCGGCAGGCCGTGATGGTCCGGCAGTGCGATCCTGGCGCGGAAGTAGCGTCCCTGGCCCCAGCGGGGCCGCGCTTCCGGCGCGCTGGTGATGGTGGCCAGCGTGCCGGCCAGCGCCACGCCGGGCAGGGCGTCGAAGCGCAGGCCGACGGCCTGGCCGGTGCGCAGGTAAGGACGGTCCGCTTCCAGCACCCAGGCCGTGACGATCATCCGGCCGTCGCCCAGCACCGTGCCGGCGGCATTGCCCGGCCAGGCCGTCGATCCCTCGTCGAACCGCTCGCCGCGGAAGGGACTGTAGCCGTGCACCACGATGCCGGCGCGCGTGGCCCGCACTTCGGACTGGGCGAGCTGGGCGAGCTGGAATGCCTCGTTGATCTGCATTTTGCGCACTTCGAGCGCGCCGTCTTCCCGGCGCCGCGCGACGGCCGCGCGGGCATTCCCGAGGCTTTCGCGCTTGATCGCGAGGTCGCGCGTGGCGCGGTCCAGTTCGGCCTGGTGGCGGTCGTAGTCGAGCGCCGCGATCTGGCGCTTCGGCAGCGCCGCATCGACCTTCGCCTTGTCCAGCGCGGCCTGGGCGCTGACCAGCGCCTTTTCGGCTTCGACGGCCGCGACTTCCAGCGTGGCCGTCTCGCTGTCGGCCTTGGCGCGGGCGCGGTCCCGCTCCATCCTGAGCTGGTCGAGATTGGCCGCGGTCGCCGATTCCGTCCGCAGCACCACGTCGCCCGCCTTCACCAGCGTGCCCTCGGGGAGGAAGTTGCGCAGGACGATGGGCTGCGTGTTCGACGGCGGCACGAAGATGGTCTGCGAATCCTCCGCTTCCACTTCACCGGTCAGCATCACGGGGCGCGCCGCGGTGGCGGCAAGGCCCGGCGCCGCGGCGGCGGCCGGCGGTTTGGCGGCGGTCCAGGCATGCGAGACGGCGGTGCCGATCGCCAGCGCCAGGGCCGCGCACCACAGGGCGATGCCGCGGCGCGTCATGGCTGGCCGCCCGCGACGCGGCCGTCGCGCAGGTGGATGGTGCGCTGCGCGCTCGCGGCGATGGCCGGATCGTGGGTGACGAGCACCAGCGTCTGGCCACCGGCATGCAGTTCGCGCAGCAGGGCCATCACGTCGGCGGCGCTGTTCGAATCGAGGTTGCCGGTCGGTTCGTCCGCCAGCAGCAGGTCGGGCTCGTTCAGCAGCGCGCGCGCGATCGCGGCGCGCTGCAGCTGCCCGCCGGACAACTGGCCCGGCAGGTGGTCGAGCCGCTGCCCCAGGCCGATGCGTTCGAGCAGGGCCCGCGCGCGGGCCGGCGCCTGCGCATCCGGCACGCGCGCGTAGCGCTGCGGCAGCAGCACGTTTTCCAGCACGGTCAAACGCGGCAGCAGGTGGAAGGACTGGAACACGAAGCCGATGCGGCGGTTGCGCACGGCGGACGCGGCGTCGTCGTCGAGGGCGCTGACCTCGTCCTGCGCGAGGCGGTAGCGGCCGCTGTCGGGGCGGTCCAGGCCGCCCAGCACATTGAGCAGCGTCGACTTGCCCGAGCCGGACGGCCCCATGATCGCGACGAATTCACCCTGCGCCACGTGCAGGTCGATGCCGTCGAGGGCGTGGATGTCGCTGCCGCCGAGGCGGTAGGTCTTGCGGATGGCACTGAGTTCTATCATGCCAAAAAGTATTTCCGAAGACACAACAGCTTGTCAATTGTCAAAAGCACCAGCCGGTATATTATTTTCTTGTTGCAACAATCTCACATTGCCGCACGAGGTCGGCCAGCCGGCGGCAATCCGCCGCCAGGCGGCGTTCGTCGACATTGGTCACCCCGAGCAGCAGTCCCTGCGGTCCGGGCGCATGGGCGTGCCACGGCGACAGCGGCACCGGTGCCATGCCGGCCCGGAGCGCGCGGGCCGCGACCGCGACGTCCGACACGCCATCGGGCAGCCGCATGACGACGGCCATGCCGGCCGTCGCCTGCACCGCGATCACGTCGCCCGCTTCCGCGCGCAGGCATTGGAGCAGCGCGGCGCGCCGGGCCGCGTACAGGCGTTTCATGCGGCGCAGGTGGCGCAGGTAGTGGCCTTCCTGCAGGAAGTCGGCGACGGCGCGCTGGATGGGCGCGCCCGGCGCCGGCGCCAGGCACGCGGCGACGTCGCCGAACAGCCGGGCCAGTGCGGCCGGCACGACGAGGAAGCCCAGGCGCAGCGCCGGGCTGATCGTCTTGCTGAACGTGCCGATGTGCAGCACCCGGCCGCCGTGGTCGAGCGATGCCAGCGCCGGGGCGGCCCGTCCTTCCAGTTGGAGTTCGCTCAGGTAGTCGTCCTCGACGATCCACGCGCCGCGGGCTAGGGCCCAGGCCAGCAGGGCGCGGCGCCGCGCGAGCGTCATCGTCGTGCCGAGCGGCGCCTGCTGGCCCGGCGTCACGACGGCCAGCACCGCGTCCGGCGCCAATCGGACGCCGGCCCCGACGTCCAGTCCTTCCGCGTCGACGGGGACGGGCGTCACCGCCATCCCGCCCAGGGAGAGGGCGGTGCGGGTCAGCGGAAAGCCCGGGTCCTCGAACCAGGCGCGCCGGCCGTGGAGCCCGAGCGCGCGCAGCACGAGCCCCAGCGCGCCCGCGAAGCCCGACGTGATCAACACCTGCTCCGGGCCGCAGCGGATGCCGCGCGCGATGCCCAGGTAGGCCGCGACTTCGCGCCGCAGGTCCGGGTCGCCGCGCGGATCGGGATAGCCGACGGCCGCCGCCGCCGCGTGCCGGGCCGCGCGTGTCAGCATGCGCGACCACAATTTATAAGGGAACGCGTCCTGGGCGGGCACGCCCATCTGGAATGCCAGCGGCGCGGCGCCGAACGCGTGGAACAGGTCCGGCATCGGCAGGGCCGACGGGGCACGGTCGGCCGCGGGCGCGGCGGCCGGGCGCTCGGTGACGCGGGTGCCGGCGGCGCCGAAGCTCGCCGCGAGTTGCTCGTCGACCAGGCGTTCGTACGCCAGGCGCACGGTGCCGCGCGACACGCCCAGTTGCGCGGCCAGGTCGCGCCACGACGGCAGCTTCGCATCGAACGGAATCTGGCCCGATTCGATGGCGGCGCGGATGGCCGCGTAGATCTGCGTGGCGAGGGGGATTTTCTTGGCGCGGTCGAGGCCGATGGGCAGCGAGGTCATGGTCGATGGTACATTAAAAATCGCTAAACTTGGCCCTGTTTTTTGGCCAACCGAAGGCGCATGATGCGTCTGCGGCATGAGCCGTTCAGTGTCAAACAGGAGAATGGAATGACGCAGCGCATGGATTACAACGCGGCCACCCCGGCCGGCATGAAGGCACTCGGTGGCGTGTACGGCCACATTCTGCACAGCGGCCTGCCCAAGGTCCTCGTCGACCTCGTCTACCTGCGGGTATCGCAGATCAACGGCTGCGCCTACTGCATCGACATGCATTCGCGCGACCTGCTGAAGGAAGGCGTCACCGTCGACAAGCTCGTGCTGGTGCCCGCATGGCGCGAAGCGGGCGCCCTGTTCGACGCCGCCGAGCGCGCGGCGCTGGCCTGGGCCGAGACCGTGACCCGCGTGGCCGAGACGGGCGTGCCGGACGCCGACTATGCGGCCGCGGCGGCCGTGTTCGGCGAGCAGCAACTGGCCGACCTCACCATCGCGATCGGCCTGATGAACGCGTACAACCGCATGGCGATCAGCTTCCGCGCGGTCCCGGCCGCGGCCGCCCGCTGAGCCGCGCCGATTCCCGGCCTTGCCTGTTCGAAATCAATCAGGTAACGTTGGAGCCGTGCGCCCGCAGGGCGGGGAATCGGAATCGGGATGCAGAAAACAAGTACGTTGACGGAAGTGGCGGAAGCAGCGGGCGTGTCGCTGATCACCGCCTCGCGCGCGCTGCGCGGCGTCGGGCGGGTCGCGAAAGAGACGCGCGAGCGCGTGCTCGCGGCGGCGGCGAAGCTGGACTACACGCCGGACATGATCGCGCAGAAGATGCGGGGCGGGAACTCGGGCCTGATCGGCGTGTTCGTCAACGGCTTCCGCTCGCTCGTCATGCACGAGCTGCTCAGTGCCATCAACGACGAGGCGCGCCGGCTCGGCTTCGACCTCATCGTGTTCAACGCCGACCATTTCGACGATGCGCGCCGCGCCGGCACGGCGGAGATGCTGCGCAAGCTGTGCGACGGCCTGCTCCTGCTGCTGCCCGATGCGAACGACGGCCTGCTGGTCAAGCTGGAACGGGCCCACGCCCCGTGCGTGCTGGTGAGCTTCGCGGGCCGCCAGATCGACCTGCCGGTCGTCCTCGGCTCGAACCGCCTCGCGGCCCGCGCCGCCGTCGACCACCTGCTCGGCCTGGGCCACCGCCGCATCGCCTTCATCGCCGGCACCTCGTTCACGGGCCAGAGCGAGGAGCGCCAGCGCGGCTACGAGGATGCGCTGCGCGCGGCCGGCATCGCGATCGAGCCGGCCTACCTGCGCCAGGGCGATTTCAACGATGCCAGCGGCTTCGTGGAGACGCAGGCGCTGCTCGCGCTGCCGCAGCCGCCGACCGCGATCTTCGCCGCCAACGACGCGATGGCGTTCGGCGCGCTGGATGCGATTTCCACGGCCGGCAAGAAGGTGCCGGACGACCTGTCCGTCGTCGGCTTCGACGACGTGATCCGCGCGGCCTTCGTCCACCCGAAGCTCACGACCGTGCGCCAGCCCCTGAACGAGATCGCGGTGCGGGCCGTGGCGGAGCTGGTCAATGCCATGCGCAGCGAGCGGGCCGACGGCTTCCGCATCGAATTGCCGGCCCGCCTCGTCGTGCGCGACTCCACGGGGCCGGCGCCCAGGGGCTGACGATCTGCCGCGGCAGCGGCATGGCATCGTTACCATCCCGCGCCGCCTGACTTTCTCTCCGTGCACGCCCCCACTTCGACCATCGGCTTGATCGAAAATCTATTGTCATTTGCCAAGACGAGTGGTAACGTTGTCTCACCTCATACGGGAGACGACATGAATCGAAGGGATGCGCTGACCCGCGGGCTGGGCGCGCTGGCGCTGCTGGCCGGTCCGCGCGCGGGCGCGGCGGCGGGACAGGATGCGGTGCAGGGCGCCGCGGCGCTCGGGCCGCGCGTGCCCAAGCGCTACCTGCGCACCGTCGTCGACGAAGCGCTGCTCAGGCGGCACCTGCTGCCCGCGGACGCGTGGCATCCCTATCCGCAGGCGGGCGACCGCGCCGCGTGGGCGCGCGTGCCGGCCGACGTGGCGGCGGCGCTCGTCGCCCGCGCCGATGCCTGGCTGGGCACCGAGTGGCCCCAGCTGCCGGCCAGCCTGTTCCTCGAATTCGCCGAAAACGGCAACCGCACCCGCTACGAACAACGTTATTTCGAGCGCCGCAGCCGCCTGGCGGGCCTGGTGCTGGCGGAGTGCGTGCAAGGCCAGGGGCGCTATCTGCACGCGATCGCGGACGGCGTCTGGCACGTATGCGAAGAAACGTTCTGGGGCCTGCCCGCGCACAGCGGCATGCAGAAAAGCGGCGTCGGCCTGCCCGATGCGCAGGAACCCGTGATCGACCTGTTCGCGGCGGAGACGGGCGTGACGCTGGCCTACGTCCACTACCTCGTGGGCGCGCAGCTGCGCAAGCTGTCGCCGCTGCTGCCGCTGCGCATCGCGGCGGAAGTGAAGCGGCGCATCCTCGATCCGGGCTGGCAGCGCGACGATTTCAAGTGGATGGGCCTGACGGCCGAGAGCGACGGGCGCCGGGCGCCGCTGAACAACTGGACGTCGTGGATCGGGTCGAGCTGGCTGGAAGCGAACCTGCTGCTGGAGCCGGACCCGGAGCGCCGCATCGCGGCCACGCTCAAGATCTGCGGTTGCCTCGACCGGTTCCTGGAAGATTATTCGGACGACGGCGCCTGCGAAGAGGGGCCCGGCTACTGGGCGATGTCCGCCGGCCCCTACCTGGACTGCCTGATGGCGCTCGACTCCGCGCTCGGCGGCGCCGCGAATCCCGGCGCGGGCCTGGCGGCCGACCCGTTCGTGCGCCGCATGGGCCATTACGTGCTGGACGTGCACGTGGCGGGCGACTGGTTCGTGAATTACGGCGATGCGCACGCCAGGGTCCACCATTCGCCGCCGCTGCTGCACCGCTTCGGCCGGGCGACCGGCGACGGCGGACTGGCCGCGTTCGGCGCGTTCCGCGCGCCCGCGCATGGCATCGCCCTGTCCGATCAGGGGCGCCTCGCGCGCGACGTTGCCGACGTGCTGGAAGTCGCGCGGATGCGCGCCACGGCCGCCAGGGACGCGCTGCAGCGCGCGTCGTGGTATCCCGCCCTCGGCCTGATGACGGCCCGGGCGCAGGCCGGCTCGGCGCAGGGCTTCTTTCTCGCCGTGCAGGCGGCGTCCAATGCGCGCAGCCACGGCCACCACGATTCCGGCAGCTTCATCGTGTTCCACGACGGCCTGCCCGTGTTCGTCGATCCGGGCGTGGAAGCGTACACCGCGAAGACGTTCGGCAAGGACCGCTACACCATCTGGACCATGCAGTCGGGCTTCCACAACCTGCCGATCGTCGGCGGCCATATGCAGCGGGGCAGGGATGCGCGCGACCGGGCGGGCCGGCTGCGCGTCGACGACAGTCGGGACGAGACCGGCATGACGATGGACCTGGCCACGGCGTACGGTCCCGGGGCCGGCATCGAGACCTGGGAGCGCCGCGTCGCGCTGCGCCGTGACACGGAGACGGTGAGCCTGCGCGAGACGTTCGCGCTGTCCCGCGCGGCGCCCGTGGCGCTCGTATTCATGACGCCGCGCCGGCCCGACGCGGCGGCAGCGGGCGTGGTGGCGCTGCCCGTGGCCGGTGGCCGGACGGTGCGCCTGCGCTTCGATCCGCGCCGGTTGCGCGCGGACGTCGAGCCGCTGCCGCTGGCCGACCCGGGCCTGGCACACGAATGGGGTGGGACGCTGTACCGCATCCGCCTGGTGGCGCAGCAGCCGCTGGCCGCGGGCGACCTGGACGTAACGATCGAACATGAAACCTGAAGGAGTCAAATTGAACAAGCGAGTGATGGCCTGCGTCCTGGCCGGCGGCATGCTCCTGCTGGCCGGCTGTGCGGACATGGGCGGCAACCATGCGGCCGTACCGGCGCAAGAGACACGTGCGGCGCTGCCGTCGCGGGCGGAGGCGCTCGCGGTCATCGACAAGGTGAACGGCTACTGGCAGCGCAAGACGCCGGCGACCGAATGGGCGTTCTGGAACGTGGCCGCCTACCACACGGGGAATATGGCGGCCTATGAAGTGACCCACAACGAGGCGTACCGCCAGTACTCCGAGCGCTGGGCCGACTACAACGGCTGGAAGGGCGCGAAGTCGGACGACAAGGCAGAGTGGAAGCTCACCTACGGCGAGACGGACGACCACGTGCTGTTCGGCGACTGGCAGGTGTGCTTCCAGACCTATCTCGACCTGTACCGCCTCGGCCCGCAGGACCCGCGCCGGGTCGCGCGCGCGCGCGAGGTGATGGGCTACGAGATCGGCACCGGCCGCAACGATTACTGGTGGTGGGCGGACGGCCTGTACATGGTCATGCCCGTGATGACGAAGATGTACAAGCTGACTGGCGACCGGCGCTACCTCGACAAGATGGTCGCCTATTTCGAGTACGCGAACGGCTTGATGTACGACGCCGACACGCACCTGTATTACCGCGACGCGCGCTACGTCTACCCGCAGCACAAGAGCGTCAACGGCAAGAAGGATTTCTGGGCGCGCGGCGACGGCTGGGTGTTCGCCGCGCTGGCCAAGGTGCTGGCCGACCTGCCGCGCGAGGACCCGTACCGCCCCATGTTCGAGGAACGCTTCCGCGCGATGGCGCAGACGCTCGCGACGATCCAGAGCCCGGACGGCTACTGGACGCGCAGCCTGATCGACCCGGCCCACGCGCCCGGCCCGGAAACGAGCGGCACGGCGTTCTTTACGTACGGCATGCTGTGGGGTATCAACAACGGTCTGCTGGACCGGACGACGTACCTGCCGGTCGCGGCGCGCGGCTGGCAGTACCTGACGCACACCGCGATCCAGCCGGACGGCAAGGTGGGTTACGTCCAGCCGATCGGCGACCGCGCGATTCCCGGCCAGGTGGTCGACCGCGATTCGACCGCGCATTTCGGCGTCGGCGCCGTCCTGCTGGCCGCGTCCGAGATGGCGAAGCTCGCGCGCTGATTCTCTCCTTCGCGGGCCGCGCGCCCGCGTTCGGCCTGCCCAGGGATGGCAGGTCTTTTTTTTGGGGAACGAAAAAGCTTGCGGTTTCTTTAAGCTGGGGCGATGCTTTAGCTCTTGTTAGTGGGAAACGCGTCCATGTTGGAAGACAAAAGCGCCTACGCCGTCGGCACCTTGCGCTATACCGCGGCGGGCCTCGGCATCGTCCTGTTCTGGCTGTTGTTCGGCGAATTCGCCATCGCCTTGCGCGACCGCTCGGCCATCCCGGGCGTGATGGAACTGCTGCGGCAGCACCACGCGAGCGACACCATGATCGCCGTGCTCGTGTCGGCGCTGCCGGCGCTGCTCGGCAGCGTGCTCGTGCCCATCGTCGGCTTCCGCTCCGACCGCTTCCGCAGCCGCTGGGGGCGGCGCCTGCCGTTCCTGGTCGGGATCACGCCCGTCGCCGCGCTCGTCCTCGTCGCGCTGGGCAACTGCACGGCGTTCGGCCGCGCCACCGACCGTTTGCTCGGGGCGTTGTCGCCCGGCGCGGACGCCTGCGTGCTCGCGTGGTTCTGCGTGTTCTGGACCGTGTTCGAGGGCGTCGCGCTCGTCACGCTGGCCCTGTACGCGGGCCTCGTGAACGACATCGTGCCGCGCAGCGTCCTCGGACGCTTCTACGCGGGATTCCGCATCGTCAGCCTGGTGGCCGGCATCCTGTTCAACCTGTGGTTCTTCCGCCTCACCGAACATCACCTGCGCGAGGTCTTCCTGGGCATCGGCCTGTTCTTCGGCGCCGCCTGCATGCTGATGTGCGTGCGCCTGAAGGAGGGCGAGTACGGCCCGCCGGCGGTGGACGGGCCGGGCGCGCCGGGCAGTCCGAACTCGTGGCGCGCCATGGGCCGGGCCTATTGGCGCGAATGCCTGTCCGACCGCTACTTCCTGCTCGTGTTCCTCGCGCTGACGGCATCCGAGCTGACGTTCATGCCCTTCAATACGTTCTCGCAGCTGTATGCCGACTCGCTGGGCATGGACAAGGCCGTGCTGGGCAAGCTGCTGGCGACGTCGTACGCGCTGTCGATCGGCCTGTCGTCCGTGATCGGCTGGATGGTCGACCGCTACAGCGCCGCCAGCGTGACGGTGTGGACGATGGGGCTGTACCTGTGCGTGGCCTGCGGCGGTTTCCTGGCCGTGCACGACCTGCCGAGTTTCGCCGTCGTCTACGTGCTGCACGTCGTGGTGGCGGGCACGTATTACACGGCGGCCGCGTCGCTGCCGATGGCGCTGTTCCCGCGCGCCCGCTTCCTGCAGTTCGACGGCGCCAAGCGCTTCCTGTTCTCGACGTCCAACATCGCGCTGAGCTTCCTGCTCGGCCCCATGCTGGATTCGACGGGCCACGACTACGGCCTGACCCTGTTGTCCGGGGCGCTGCTGGCGGGCGCCAGCCTGGTCATGTTCCGGCGGCTGTCGCGCGCGGCGCGCGGGCGCGTCTGCGCGGCGTCGTCGGTGTGACGTCCGCGTGCGGCGCGGGCCCCGTCGATCCGCGCACGACCAGCTTGGCGGGGAAGGCGATGCGCGCGGGTTCCGTCGGCCGTCCCGCGATCATGCCGACGACCTCGCGCACCGCGTACGCGGCGATGGCGTCGAACGGCTGATGCATCGTCGTCAGTTTCGGGAACACGCAGCTGGACGTCGGAATGTCGTCGTAGCCGATCACGGAGATGTCGCCGGGGACGCTCAGGCCGCGGCTGTTGACGGCGTCGATGGCGCCGAACGCCATCTCGTCGTTGGCCGCGAAGATCGCGCTCGGCGGGACGGGCAGTGCGAGCAGCTGCTCGGTCGCGGCATACCCGCCCGGCTGCACGAACGCGCCGTTGACGACGAGCGCGGGGTCGGGCGCGATGCCGGCTGCAGCCAGCGCGTCGAGGTAGCCCCGTTCGCGCTCGGCGCTCTGGCCGGTGCCGGGATTGCCGGCGATGTAGGCGATGCGGCGGTGGCCCAGCGCCAGCAGGTGGTCGACGGCGGTACGCGCGCCGAGGCGGTTTTCCGCCGCCACGACCGGCACGGCGAGCGGGCGCGCGTCGAAGCAGAGCACGACGCTGGCCAGCTGCTGGCGTTCGATGGCGTCGAGATAGCGGTCGTCCGCGCTCGGCATCACGAGCAGCAGGCCGGCGCACAGCTTGCCGAGCAGGTCGCAGGTGGCCATGCGGTCCGGGCTGTCGAAGCGGTCCGCGTTGAACAGCAACAGGTCGTAGCCCTGGGCGCGCGCATGGGTGCTGAGAAAGCGGATGATCTCGTGCAGCACGACGGGGCCGTAATTGTTGACGAACACGCCGATCAGGCGGCCGCGGTCGCCGCGCATGCGCCGCGCCAGCGGGTCGGGCGTGTACTGGAGCTGCGCGGCGGCGGCGAGGATGCGTTCGCGCGCCTCGGCCGAGACATAACCTTCGCCGCGGATGGCGCGCGACGCCGTGATCGGCGCAACGCCCGCGAGCCGGGCGACTTCACTGAGTTTGCTGACTTTGCGCATGGGGCATCCGTAAAACACGAAGTTTGACGGAATAATGAGACAACGTACATCACAAAATTCATCAAAGGTATGACTCTTTGGTATGCCTGTCGTCGTTTCGCGACACAAAAATTGCCGAAACCTCGACTAATTCGTCGAAAAAACAACGGGTTACGAGAAATTTGACTGCATTGGTGCGCTATTGCTCTTTAATAATCGCCTGTGGTAACGTGACCATCAGCCGGCGTAAAGACTACCGTGACAATGCCCCAGTCCGGCACGAACAGGCCCAACAACGAGACAAGGATGGAGACAAGATGAACAAGAAGTTGCTCGCCACGCTGCTGCCGGTGGCCCTGGCCGCCGCCTACGGGAACCCGGCGCTGGCGCAGGAAACCACGCCGCCTGCCGCCCCCACGACCGAGCCGGCCCCGCCGGCCCAGGACGCACCCGCCACCACGACCGTCGTCGTGACGGGCTTCCGTTCCAGCCTGCAGAAGGCGCTGAACCTCAAGCAGCAGGCCGTCGGCGTGCGTGATTCCATCGTCGCCGAGGACATCGGCAAGTTCCCCGAGGCGAACGTGGCCGAGTCGCTGCAGCGCGTGCCGGGCGTGATCCTGAACCGCGACGAAAGCTCGGCGGAAGGCCAGCGCATCTCGATCCGCGGCCTGCCGACCGAATACTCGGTGACGACGCTGAACGGCGCGCCGGTGAACACGACGTCGACCAGCACCATCGGCAGCGCCGCGCGCGGCTTCAACTACGACGTGTTCGCATCCGAACTGTTCGGCCGCGTCGACTTCTACAAGACCCCGCTGGCCGAGCTGACCGAAGGCGGCATGGGCGGCGTCGTCGACCTGCAGACGCCGCGTCCGTTCGACAACCCGAAGCGCAACGTGCGCTACGCCGTCTCGGCCGCGTACAACACGATGTCGGAGAAGGCCGATCCGACCGGCTTCGCGCTGTATTCGAACACGTGGGGACACTGGGGCTTCCTGGCCGGCGTCGCGCATTCGAAGGCCGTCAACAACCGCTCCGGCTTCGAGGCGACCGGCGGCTACAACAGCTCGCGCCGCGGCAGCGCCTCGCCGGTGCTGGGCAACTTCGCCATGCAGCTGGACTACGACGATCCGCGCGCGAACCTGTCGGGCTATACGCGCGACCAGGTCGACAACGCGCTGCTGCCGCGCATCTACCGCTTCTACGGCTCGCAGAACCGGCGCTCGCGCGACGGCCTCGTGTCGTCGCTGCAGTTCAAGGAAGGCGGCCTGAATATCAGCCTGGACGGCCTGGCCTCGCAGCTGAAGAACAGCCGCGACGAGCTGTATTACGGCCTCCTGATCCGCAACAGCAAGACGACGAACCCGAGCGCGCCGGCCGGCCAGGCCGGCCACAACGGCCTCGTGCCGCTCGACGTGCACATCGATCCGGCGTCGGACCTGTTGACGGGCACCTTCGGCAATACGTCGTACAGCAGCGGCGTCACGTACGGCGAGGACAAGACCAAGTTCGGCTACCTCGCGCTGAACGGCCGCTGGGAAGTCAAGAAGGGCACGGTGCTGACCGGCCAGCTGTCGGCCAACAACAGCGACGCGACGAGCTACCAGGACACCTTGTCGGGCCAGATCTTCGGCGTCGATACCACCATCGATTACGGTCCGGACCACGTGTATCCGTCGATGTCATCGCCCGTCGACTACACGAACCCCGCCAACTTCACGGGCTTCGACATCAACACCGGCTGGACGCGCGAGACGGACAAGGCCCGCCAGGCGCGCCTCGTGCTGGACCAGGACTACGACCTGTGGGGCGACTGGACGGGCCACTTCAAGGGCGGCCTCGTGTACGTCGACACGACGAAAAGCGTCGAGAAGCGCAATGGCACGTCCGCCATGGTGGCCAAGCTGAAACAGGCCGGCGACGCGGGCCTGCGCAGCAATATGGTGTCGAACCTGCCGATCTCGAACCTGGACATGGGCGACGGCTGGCCGCACCAGTTCGGGACGTTCACCCGCAGCTACACCATGGGTACGTACGATCCGCTGGCCTACAACACCAGCGACGCGTTCACGCCGGCGCAAAGCTTCGGCGCGGAAGAGAAGGTCACGACGGGCTTCGTGCAGTCCGACTTCAAGGGCGAGGTGCTGGCCCGCGAGCTGCGCATCAACGCCGGCGTGCGCTGGGCGCAGACGAAGCTGGGCATCGACAACTACAAGAAGTCGGGCGCAGGCAACACCTATGCGCCGAACGAGGAGCACGGCAAGTACACGAACGTGCTGCCGGCCGTCAGCGCCGCCTACGACCTGACGGACGACGTGATCTGGCGCGCGTCGTACGGCAAGACGATCAGCCGCGCGTCGCTGTCGATCATCGCCGCGCAGACCGTCATCCCGAACCCGTTCGACAACACGGCCACGGCGGGTAATCCGAACCTGAAGCCGCAGCAGTCGAAGAACCTGGACACCAGCCTCGAATGGTATTTCAAGCCGGGCAGCCTGCTGTCGGCCGCGTACTTCAAGAAAGAGCTGACCGACGCCACCGTCTCGAGCACGACGCAGACCACGTTCGGCGCGCTGGGCCTGCCCGACACGGCGCTGGGCGCGATCTTCCACGACGCGAACGGCCACGTCGACCCGAACCTGCCGATGACCCTGCGCACCTACGGCAACGCGGGCCAGCAGACGCTGAAAGGCTACGAGCTCGCGTACCAGCAGGACTTCACCTTCCTGCCGGAGCCGTTCAAGGGCCTCGGCGCGCTGGGCAGCTATACGCACATCGACCCGTTCAACAGCCAGAAATGGATCACGAACGCCGGCAAGGAAATCGCGGTCAACTCGGTGCCGAAGTACGCGTACAGTTTCACGACCTATTACGAGCGCGGCCCCCTGGCCATGCGTCTCTCGTACAATTACAAGGGCCGCTCGCTGCACCCGGATAATCCGAAGAACAACGGCGATGACCTGATCCGCTGGCGCGCCGCGCGGGGCTACCTGGACGGGAACATCAGCTATAAACTGTCGGAGAACCTGGAACTCCGCATCGATGCGCTGAACCTGTCCAACACGCTGTCGTACGATTATTTCGAGGACGCGACCGGGCAGTACGGCGACGGTCACCGTAGCCGCATGGATTATGCGAAGTACGACGGCCGCACGATCAAGATCGGCATCCGCGGCAAGCTGTAATTTTCGAACCTCGACGACGACTACATGACCATCAGTTTCCAACGCCGGCGCCTGCTGCAAGGCAGCGCCGCTGCGCTGGGCGGCGCGCTGCTGCCGCTCACCGCCACCGTCCACGCCGCGGCCTCGCACCGCTTCGCGATCGGCGACCACGACTTCCTGCTGGACGGGAAGCCCCTGCAGATCCGCTGCGGCGAGATGCACTTCGCCCGGGTGCCGCGCGAGTACTGGTCGCACCGCCTCAAGACCATCAAGGCGATGGGCCTGAACGCGGTGTGCGCCTACCTGTTCTGGAATTACCACGAGTGGCGCGAAGGCCGCTACGACTGGGCCGCGCAGCGCGACGCCGCCGAATTCTGCCGGCTCGCGCAGGAAGAGGGCCTGTGGGTGATCCTGCGCCCCGGCCCGTACGCCTGCGCCGAGTGGGAGATGGGCGGGCTGCCGTGGTGGCTGCTGAAGCACCCCGGCGACGCCTTCCTGCGCACGCGCGACGAGGCCTACCTGGCGCCCGCGCGGCGCTGGCTGGCGGAAGTCGGACGGGTGCTCGGGCCGCAGCAGGTGACGCGCGGCGGGAACATCCTGATGGTGCAGGTCGAGAACGAGTACGGCTTCTTCGGCGACGACGTCGGCTACCTGCGCGTGCTGCGCCAGGCGTTGCTCGACGCCGGCTTCGACGTGCCGCTGTTCCAGTGCAATCCGACCAACGCCGTCGCGCGCACCTACATCCCCGAACTGTTCACGGTGGCGAACTTCGGCAGCGATCCGGCCGCCGGCTTCAAGGCGCTGGACGCCGTGCAGAAGGGGCCGCGGATGTGCGGCGAATACTATTCCGGCTGGTTCGACACCTGGGGCGCGCCGCACCGCCGCGGCGGCGTGGAAGGGGCGACGGCCGACATCGCGGCCATGCTCAAGGCGAACGGTTCGTTCAGCCTTTACATGGCGCACGGCGGCACGACGTTCGGCCTGTGGGGCGGCTGCGACCGCCCGTTCCGGCCCGACACGACGAGCTACGACTACGACGCGCCGATCGGCGAAGCGGGCTGGATCGGCGACAAGTTCGACGCCTACCGCGCCGCCATCACGCCGTTCCTGGCACCGGGCGAAAAGCTGCCGGCGCCGCCGCCGCGCATGCCCGTGATGACGATATCTCCGTTCGCGCTGGCCGAATCCGTGGCCGTGAAGTCGGCCATGCCGACCCGCGTGATCAAGGACGTGTCGCCGCGTCCGATCGAGCAGTACGACATCAGCCGCGGCCTCGTGTCGTATCGCGTCACGTTGCCGGCGGGGCCGGCGGGCGTGGTCGAAGTGGCCAGGGCCCGCGACCTGGCGTGGGTCCACCTGGACGGCAAGCCGATCGGCACGCTGGACACGCGCTACCGCCGCTACAAGGTCGACGTCCCGGCGCGCAGCAAGCCGGCCACGCTCGAGATCCTGCTCTACACGATCGCGCGCGTGAACTTCGGCGTCGAGATCCACGACCGCAAGGGCCTGCACGGCCCCGTGACGTTCACGCCGAAAGGCGGCGCCGCGCAGCCGCTGGAGAACTGGGAAATCCGCGCCATCGACTTCGACGCGGACGGCGTGCTGCCGCCGCTGGCGTTCAAGAAGGGACGCGGCAAGGGCGCCGCGTTCTTCCGCGGCGGCTTCGATACCGCGCGCACGGACGACACGTTCCTCGACATGTCGGCGTGGGGGCAGGGCGTCGTGTGGGTCAACGGCCGCTGCCTGGGACGCTTCTGGAGCATCGGCCCCACGCAGACGATGTATTTGCCGGGACCGTGGCTGCGCAAGGGCCGCAACGAGGTCGTCGTGCTCGACCTGACGGGGCCGCGCGGACAGGGACTGCCTACGATCGCCGGCCTGGCCATGCCGATCCTCGACCAGCTGCACCGCGAACGGGATTTCCCGCGTCCGCCGAGCACCGCGCGCCTGCACCTGGACGGCGTCAAACCGGTGTACGACGGCGAATTCGCGCCCGGCTCGCAGACGCAGAACGTGCGCTTCGCCGCGCCGAAGGCCGGCCGCCAGTTCTGCCTGGAGGCGCTCGACGCGTTCGACGGCAAGCCGTATGCCGCCGTGGCGGAACTGGCCCTGCTGGACAAGGACGGCAAGTCGCTCGACCAGTCCAACTGGACCATCGCCTGGGTCGACAGCGAGGAAGCCACGAAGGAAGACGGCGGGGCGCTGAACGCGATCAATGGGCAGAACAGCGACTACTGGCACACGGCGTTGAAGGGCGATGCGTACCCGCACCGTCTCGTGATCGACCTGGGTCGTTCGATGGACGTGGCCGGCCTGCGCTACGTGCCGCGCCAGGGACCGGATGGCGTCACGGGACGCATCCGCCATTTCCGCGCCTATGTCGGCGACGGGCTGGTGGTCGAACAATGAAGAATAAGGAAATCGCATGAAACGACGACACTTCATGGGCAGCGTCGCGGCAGCCGCCGGCGCGCTGGGCCTGGGCGCCGACGCCGCCGCGGCGACGGCGGCAGCAACACCGGCGGCCCACGCGCGCCCGGGCGCAGAGCGCGAGTGGATGCTCGGCCTGCTGCAAAGGATGGCCGAGCCGGTCCTCTCCGCGATGGCGCGCGGCGAACTGAAAAAACGCTTCCCGCTCGAACTGAGCCCCACCTGGGATGGCCGCAGTCCGAACGTGGCCTACCTGGAATGCTTCGGCCGCCTGATCGCCGGCATCGCGCCGTGGCTGGCGCTGCCGGATGACGCCTCGGCGGAAGGGCGCCTGCGGGCGCGCCTGCGCCAGCTCGCGCTGCAAAGCTATGCGCACGCCGTCGACCCGGCCAGCCCGGACTATCTGGGCTGGCACGCCGGCGGCCAGGCGCTCGTCGACTCGTCCTACTTCACGAACGCCCTGATCCGCGCGCCCAAGGCCTTGTGGGAACCGCTCGACGCGAAGACGAAGCAGCGCATCGTCGCCGAGATCAAGGGCCTGCGCAGCATCGAACCCCCGTACATCAACTGGATGCTGTTCGCGGCGATGAACGAGGCCTTCCTGCTGTCGGTGGGCGAACAGGCCGATCCGATGCGCACGAACGTCGCCATCCGCAAGGTCAACGAATGGTATGTGGGCGACGGCTGGATCAAGGACGGCGAGACCTTCCACTTCGACTACTACAACTCGTACGTGATGTACCCGATGCTGGTCGAGATCCTCGAAGTGCTGGAGCGGCACAACGCGCCATTCTGGAACGGCAAGCCGGCCGACCTGCGCGCCCAGGCCGTGAAACGCATGCAGCGTTATTCCGAACACCTGGAGCGCTTCATCTCGCCCACCGGCACGTATCCGCCCATCGGGCGCTCGCTCACCTACCGCACGGCCGTGTTCCAGCCACTGGGCCTGCTGGCCTGGCGCAAGCAGCTGCCCCCCAGCCTGCCCGAAGGCCAGGTGCGCGCGGCGCTGCAGGCCGTGCACGAAGCCGTGTGGACGGACCCGACCAATTTCACGAAGGATGGCTACCTGACCATCGGCTTCGTCGGCCACCATCCGGAATTGGCCGACATCTACTCCAACAACGGCAGCATGTACATCGCGTCGGAAAGCCTGCTGGCGCTCGGCCTGCCGGCGGACGATTCGTACTGGACGAGCCCATTGCAGGACTGGACGCAGAAAAAAGCCTTCGCCGGACGGCCGTTCCCGAAAGACTACGCCGTCAATTACTGAACCCGCAACGGCATGCGATATGCATCGTCCTATATGTTTATGGCATGCCAGACGGTAAAGAATCAATAGTGGTAACGATTGCACTGCTACGTACAATTATTTCGTGCGCCCCTTAAACAAATACAAGGGCGACACGTAATTCCGCGAAGACCGATGCGCGCCGCCCGTCCGTAAGCCGGACGGCATCGGCGTAAAGCCCCCGCTTTTGCGCCGTAATGCGACAACGTTACCGCTAACGCCTGTCGCATCGGGCGCATGGGTCGATCGAAAACCAAGCAGTCATATAAACGGAGCAAGGGAGATAACAGACATGGACAACAGCAGAATCTATAAAACCGTACTGGCGGCGCTGATCGCCGAACTGTGCGTGACCGCCTACGCCGGCGCGCAGACCACGACCGAGCCGGCGGCGCAGCCAGCGGACAGCTCGGTGCAGCAGGTCGTCGTCAGCGGCATCCGCGCGTCACTCAGCTCGTCGCTGATGACCAAGCGGCTGCAGGAAGGCGTCGTCGACGCCGTGTCGGCCGAGGATGCCGGCAAGTTCCCGGACACGAACATCGCCGAGTCGCTGCAGCGCGTGACGGGCGTGCAGATCCAGCGCAACAACGGCGAGGGCCGCTATATCTCGGTGCGCGGCCTGGGCCCGGAATTCAATAATGTGCTGATCAACGGCCGCACCATGACGAGCGACACGGGCGGCCGCGAATTCTCGTTCGACGTGCTGTCGTCCGACCTGATCTCGAAAGCCCTGGTGTACAAGACGTCGCAGGCCTTCCTGCCGGAGGGCGGCATCGGTTCGACCGTCGACATCCAGACGGCGCGCCCGCTGTCCGGAAAGGCCGGCCAGTCGACGGTGGTCAACGTGTCGGATTCGTACGACTCGAATTCGAAGAAGAACACGCCGAACGTCAGCGCCCTGTATTCGTACGCGAACGCGGCGAAGAATTTCGGCGTGTCCGGTTCGCTGTCGTACACGGACCGCGCATCGCGGCAATATAAAGCCCTCAACGACGCCTGGAACCTGCTGGACGTAAAGACGATCAACGGCGACCTGAATTCCAAGGGGCTGACGGCAGCGGACGTCACGACCCGTAAGCTGCTCATGCCGCAAAGCTACGGCTTCCAGAACGAAGACGAAAGCCGCAAGCGCCTCGTCGCCAACACGACGGTGCAATACAATCCGTCGTCCACCTGGAAGATCACGGCCGACGCCCTGTATTCGCGCCTGAACCAGCGCAACAACGTGATCGCCATCAGCGACTGGATGAATCCGACCCAGCTGAACGTGAAATACGACGCGAACGGCCAGGTGACGGGTTTCGATCGTCCGGGTTCGGCCTTCGTCGCCAACAATCCGGGCCTGGCCGCGGCGGGCATCCTGACCGACGCCAATTCGAACGACATGATCGTCAAGGGCGGCGACCGCCTGTCGACCACGTTGGCCTATGGCGTGAATTCGAAGTGGACGCTGTCGCCGGACTGGAAACTGGACGCCGACCTGTCGACGTCGCGCACCGCGATCGGCTATCCCGACCTGTGGATCGTGGCCGGCATGGTGCCGAAGAACGGCGACGTGCTGACGTTCGGCTCGACCCCGACCGTGACCTTCGGCGATGGCATCGCAGACCCGTCGGCCGTGCGCGCGCACGCCGTCGGCAACAACATCGACACCAACCACGACAACCTGCACGAAGGCCGCCTGAACGCGTCCTGGACGCCGGACATGGGCGTGTTCAAGGGGCTCGACATGGGCGGCGCGTACTCGCAGCGCAAGGTCGAGCACATTTCGTGGAGCGCCGATTCGTGGAACGCCTTCTCCGGCTACCACGTGTCGCTGCCGTCGTCGCTGTTCACGGTGACGCCGCTGGGCAATCCGTTCGGCGACGGCGGCGGCGTGCCGCCGAACTTCCTGAGCTTCGACCCGTACGCCTACATGGCTTACCTGAACCAGCCGTCGCTGATCCCGCAATCGAACGACCCGGCCCATTACGCCGACAAGTCGATCTATCCGAACGGCCCGATGGCGATCGACTACACGAAGCCGTCGCTGTGGGCCGTGCAGGAAAAGGTGGCGAACGCCTTCGTCGAATCGAAGTGGGAAGGCGACGGCTGGTCCGGCGACCTGGGCCTGCGTTACATGCACGTGAAATCGGAGTCCTCGGGCACCAGCCGCGTCCTGCTGTCGGCCGTGCAGAGCCCGAACGACACGACGTACATCCAGAACTGGGGCCCGATGCAGACGAATTCGGTCGGCAGCAGCTACAACGCCTGGTTGCCGTCCGCCAACGTCAAGTTCGACCTCACGTCCGACATGCTGCTGCGCTTCGGCGCATCGAAGACGCTGACCCGTCCGACGCTGGGCCAGATGGGTGTCAGCAATTCGTACGGCGGCCGCGTGGGTTATGTGACCAGCGGCGGCGGCAACCCCTACCTGAAGCCGATGCGTTCGAATAACTACGACGTGTCGTACGAATGGTATCTGTCGAAGACGAACTACGTCAGCGCCGCCCTGTTCATGAAGAAGGTGTCGGACTTCCTGGAGACGACGCTGGAGGACACGAAGGTCGCGCAGTATCCGACCGAGATCGTGCACGACACCCGCATCCGCAACGGCCAGACGGGCACGATCAAGGGCGCGGAACTGGCCGGCCAGTTTGCGTTCGATAACATCCACCCGCTGCTGCAGGGCTTCGGCGTGACGGCGAACTACACCTACGTGGATGCGGAAGCGAACCGCGATACCGACTCGGGTCCGGTGACCTGCGGCTATCCGGGCCTGTCGCGCCAGTCGTACAACGCGTCGCTGTTCTTCGAAAACAGCAAGTTCCAGGCACGGGCCAGCTATAACTGGCGCAATCACTTCTCGATCGATTGCGGCGGCGGCAGCACCTTGCCGCGCAACCGCGCGGCCTACGGCCAGACGGATGCGAGCCTGCGCTACAACCTGACCGCGCAACTGTCGCTGTACCTGGACGCCATCAACCTGACGAACGCCAAGGTGCACGAGTACGCCAACAACGACAGCCAGTTCCTCACGCTGGAAAACGACGGCCGCCGCATCAACCTCGGCCTGCGGATGGCCTTCTAAGGCTGGCGGGGCCGGAGCCTGCCGCCGCGGCGGCGCGCCGGCCCCGATCGATCAGGCTACCGCGCTCAGAGCGCGAGCCCGTTGGCCCCGCGGATCAGCGCATCGAGCGCCTGCTGGTCGAACACGGTGCCCGCGTTGCGGTCGAAGATGGCCGAGCCGTTGTTGCCCGTCCCGCCGGCGTCCCAGTAGAACGGCAGCAGGCCGTTGGCGACGGCTTGCCGCGACGCGTAGTTGAGGAAGTAGGCGCGCGAATTCAGGTGCAGTTGCAGGTTGTCGCCCGACAGCGTCGTCGAGCGGCGGATCGCGCCGAACTCGCCCATCACGACCGGAATGCCCTTGTCGACGAATTTCTGCTTCATCTTCGCGAACAGGGCGTCCAGGTCGGCTTCCTCGCCCCACGTGGCGTTGTGCGCCGTATCGGTGGTCGAGTGGTAGCCGGTGCCCCAGTAGTAGAACTGGTTGCCCCAGGTGGCGTCGGCCGTCATCAGCGTGAACTGGTACGGCGTGTAGTAGTGGATTTCCGCCATCTGCCGCGCCGTCACGGTGTCGGTCGGCATCGTGTTCATCAGGTTGTAGGTGAGGTCGATGTCCGTGCTCGGTCCCTGGACGACCAGCACGCGGTAGGCGTTCCGGCCGCCCGTCGAGCGCACGGCGTCGACGAACGTCTGGTGGTACGACATCAGGATCGCCATCTGGGTCGCGTCCTTCGCCGGCGGCTCGTTGGCGCTGGCGAACATCAGGTGTTCGTCGAAGCCGCGCAGCGTCGTGGCGATCTGTTCCCAGTACGCCTTCTGCTTCATGTTGACGGACGCCTGGGCGCTCGACGTGATGTTGTTGTCCAGCCAGCCGCCGTCCCAATGGATGTTGACGATCACGTACAGGCCGCTGTCGACGCACCATTGCACCACCTGTTTCACACGCGCCAGCCAGGCGTCGCTGATCTTGCCCGTGCGCTGGTCGGCGTACTGGTCCCAGGACGTGGGCAGTCGCACGGCCGTGAAGCCGTTCTGCTTGATCAGCTGGATCTGGGCCAGCGTGATCGGCGGATTGCCCCAGGCGGTCTCGCCGCCGATCGCCTCCAGCGAATTGCCGATGTTGATGCCGACCTTGATCTTGCCGGCCAGCGTGACCGCGTTGCTGGCCATGCCCGTCGCGTCGGCGGGCAGGGGGTTCGTGTTATAGCTGGGGAATCTGGCTTTCGCGGCTGCGACCGAGGACATCGATGCGGCCGTTTGCGTGGGACTGGCGGGGTCGGTGGCCGAGCCGCCGCTGCAGCCCGCCAGGGCCAGTGCGAGCAGCGTCGCGCTCAGGATTGCTTTGCATTTCATGGCATGTCTCCTCATTACGTTAACGTGTCGTCGTACGGGATGGTGCAAGACAGCATGGTGCGGTGGCGATGGTCGTCGGGGCGTGCGCCTCCTTTCGGGTCATTGGAAATGCGATGGGGCCGGTGCGGACCGGCCCGGGGAATTACTGGATCAGCTTGCGGTCGCGCAGCCATTCCTCGGCGCGCTGCGGCCACAGCGACGCGTCGCCGTGGCCGGCGCTCATGCCCATGCCGTGGCCGCCGCGTTCGAAGATGTGCATCTCGGCCGGCACGTGGGCGCGGGTGAGGGCCTGGAAGAACAGGATGCTGTTGTCGACCGGGACGGCGCCGTCGTCCTGCGAATGGACCAGGAACGTGGGCGGCGTCTGCGCGCTGACGCGGGTCTCGACCGACATCCGCTTCACCAGGTCCGGCGCCGGGTTCGCGCCCAGCAGCGCGTGGCGCGAACCGGCATGCGCGGATGGCGGCATCAACGTGATCACCGGGTACATCAGCAGCAGGAAGTCGGGCCGTGCGCTGACGGCGTCGAGCGCCGCGCCCGTGCGTCCGGCCGGATCGTCGAACATCGTGGCCGCGCTGGCGGCGAGGTGGCCGCCGGCCGAACTGCCCATCACGCCGATGCGGTCCGCCGCCACGCCGTAGTCGGCCGCATGCGCGCGCACGGTGCGCAGCGCGCGCAGCACGTCCTGCAGCGGGGCGGGGTGGCCGAAATCGGACAGGCGGTACTTGAGCACGAAGGCGGCGACGCCCAGGCGGGACAGCCATTGCGCGTACTGCCGGCCTTCGTGGTCGAACGCCAGGAATTCGTAGCCGCCGCCCGGGCAGATGATCACCGCCGTCCGCGCCGCGCGGCCGGACGCCGCCGGGTAATAGGTCAGCGTCGGCTGCGAGACATGGCTGATGAGCTCGCCATCGAGCTTTTCGGGACCGGGATTCGCCTTCGCGTTCGGCACGCCTTCCGGCCAGAGCGGGATCACGGTGGTCTGCGCCTGGGCGCCGGCGGCGATGAAGAAGAATAGTGTGAGCAACAGCTTGCGCATGGAGAGGCCTTGAAAAAATCCGGTGAGGAGGGATTGTGGCCATCGGCCGCCGCACGGCGCAATTATGAAATCGGCGAACGCGGCACATGATTTTTGCCGGAACCGCCCGGCGCTGCGATTTCATCCCGCGCACTCGCGATTTTCGCAATTGCCGCGCCGTGGCGATGACCGGAGAATGGTTCCCTTTTTCTCCCGAGGTAAGCCAGTGCACCGTTTCTCCACATTGAAGAAGGCGATCGCCATGTTGTACGCCGCCACCGTCTGCTGCGCCAGCGCGACGGCGGCCGAGCCGTGGATGAACACGAAGCTCCCTGCGGACGAACGGGCCGGCCTCGTGCTGCGCGAGATGACGCTGGACGAAAAGCTGAAGCTCGTCTTCGGCTACCTGGGCGCGGACCAGGCGTCGAAGAACACCAAGCGCCCGGCGCCTTCCCACGACCAGTCGGCCGGATTCGTCTACGGCGTGCCGCGCCTGGGCATTCCGCATTTGTGGGAAACCGACGCGGGCCTCGGGGTGGCGAGCCAGGGCGGCCCGAACGTGCGCTACGCGACGGCGCTGCCGTCCGGCCTGGCCACGGCGGCCACGTGGGACGTCGCCACGGCGTACGCGGGCGGCGCCATGATCGGCGCGGAAGCGCGCGCCTACGGCTTCAACGTGATGCTGGCGGGCGGCGTCAACCTGCTGCGCGAGCCGCGCAACGGCCGCAATTTCGAATACGGCGGCGAGGACCCGCTGCTGGCCGGCCGCATCGTGGGCGCGCAGATCAAGGGCATCCAGTCGAACCACGTCGTCTCCACGCTGAAGCATTTCGCGCTGAACGACCAGGAATCCGGCCGCACCACCGTGAACGTGCGGATCGACGACGCCGCCGCGCGCATGTCCGACCTGCTGGCGCTGCAGATCGCGTACGAAGCCGGCGATCCGGGCGCCGTCATGTGTTCGTACAACCGCGTGAACGGCGTCCACGCGTGCGAGAACGCCCACCTGCTGAACGAGGTGCTCAAGGACGACTGGGGCTTCGCGGGCTGGGTGATGTCGGACTGGGGCGCCGTCCACAGCACCGTGCCGGCCGCGAATGCAGGGCTGGACCAGCAGTCCGGCATGCCGTTCGACGTGTCCGACTACTTCGGCGCGCCGCTCAAGGAAGCCGTGTTGAACGGCTGGGTGCCGCGCACGCGCCTGGACGACATGGCGCGCCGCGTCCTGCGCTCGATGTTCGAACACGGCGTCGTCGACCATCCGGTGGCGCCGGCGCCGGACACGATCCCTTTCAAGGCGCATGCCGCCGTGTCGTTGCAGGACGCGCAGGAAGGCATGGTCCTGCTCAAGAACGACGCGCATGTCCTCCCGTTGAATGCGGCCGTCAAGCGGATCGCCGTGATCGGCGGCCATGCGGACAAGGGCGTGCTGGCCGGCGGCGGCTCGTCGCTCGTGTACCCGGCGGGCGGCAACGCCGTGCCGGGCATCGCGCCGACGACGTGGCCCGGTCCCGTGATGTACTACCCGTCGGCGCCGCTGGACGCCATCCGCAAGCGCGCGCCCGGGGCCACGGTCACCTATGCCGACGGCGCCGACCGCGCGGCCGCGGCCCCGCGGGCGCGCGACAGCGACGCCGTGATCGTGTTCGCGACCCAGTGGACGGGCGAAGGCATGGACGTGCCCGACCTGGCGCTGCCCGACCGCCAGGACGCCCTCGTCGCGGCCGTGGCGGCGGCCAACCCGCGCACCGTGGTCGTGCTGGAAACGGGCGGTCCCGTCACCATGCCGTGGCTGGCCGACGTGGGCGCCGTCCTCGAAGCATGGTATCCGGGCACGAGCGGCGGCACGGCCATCGCGGACATCCTGTTCGGCATCGTCAATCCGTCCGGGCATCTGCCGGCCACGTTCCCGGCCTCGGAAGCGCAGTTGCCGCGTCCCGCGCTGGACGGCTTTCCGTACGTGGCCGACCGCCGCTTCGAGACCGATTACCACGAAGGCGCGGCCGTCGGCTACAAGTGGTTCGACCTGAAGGGCCTCAAGCCCCTGTTCCCGTTCGGGCATGGCCTGTCGTACACCGACTTCACGCTGTCCGGCCTTGCCGCCGACGTGAAGGACGGCATCGTGCACGCCGCGTTCACGGTGACGAACACGGGCAAGGTGGCGGGCCGGGAGGTGGCGCAGGTGTACGTGGCGCCCGTCGAGGCGCACTGGGAAGCGCCCAAGCGCCTGGCCGGGTTCGTGAAGGTGGACGTGAAGCCGGGCGCCGGCGTCGGGGCATCGGTGACGGTCGATCCGCGCCTGCTGGCCGTCTTCGACGCCACGGCGAAGACGTGGAACGTGGCAGCGGGCGACTACCGTGTCATCCTCGCGGCCAGCGCGGCGGACGCCAAGGCCGTCGCCACGACGGTGCACCTGGACGCGGCCGTGTACGACGTGCGCGGCAAGCTTCTGCGCGCGCGGACGGCGCCGTGAGCGCGGAGCGCCACCGCGTTGTGTAAGTGCAACGCGGCGGCGCCGCGGCGGGGAAACCGCGACCCGGCGAGAGTGGGTGTTATGATTCCAGCGACGTCCCCATCAGAGGTGACGGACCGGAGACAATCACCCACCATGCCATATGCAAGAGTTTTATAAGAAGGCGCTGCTCGCGTTCATTCTCATCGTGCTCGCGGATGCGCTGCTGGCGGCCATACTGGTCGAGCGAAGCTATCTGTCGGCGTCGATCCTGCCCGGGAGCGGCCATGCCGGCCGGGACGCGGTGCGCTGGCGCCGCGGCTTCACCACGGCCCCGTGGGCCTGGAACGCGGGCGTCATCCGCGTCGACGACGCGGCCTCGGACCAGCTGCGCTTCGACCTGAACCTGCCGGCGACCGGCGGGGACCCCAGCGTGTCCGCCGACCTGCTGGCGGTGGACGACAAGGACAAGCCTGCGCTGGCGGACCTGTCGACGTACAGCACCGTGTCGTTCGTCGCCCGTTGCGCGCCCGCCAATTCGATGGTGTTCATCGTGTCGATCTACGACGAACACATGTCGAAGCCCGGCAACTTCCTGACCTATCCGCCGGCCCTGACCTATTTCTCGTGCAACGAGGCCGGCGTGCCGGTATCCCTCGACCTGACCCGCTTGACGGTGCCGGAGTGGTGGTTCGAAACGCTGCACCGCGACCTGTCGCACCAGGACTTCAAGCTGGACCGGGTCGCGCGGCTCGTGTTCGGCGTGACGTCGCAGAGCCCGCGCGGCGTTCCGTCCCACGTGGAGATCGGCAAGCTCACGCTGCGCGGCCGCGATTACCGCTACCTCGCCTGGCTGGCCGGCATCGTGGCGGCGGGCTGGATCGCGTTCGGCATCTGGTTCTTCCGCGCCCATGCGCGCGCGACGATCGCGGGCCTCGATGCGCAGCTCAAGAAAGACCTGCCGCTCGTGGCCTACCGCCAGCTCACGCTGGAACCCTACCGCGACAAGGAAAAGGCGTCGGTCCTGCGCTTCATCGCGACGAACTACACCAATCCCGAACTGGACCTGGAGGCCGTCGTCGCCGCGACCGGGACGAACCGCACGAAGGTCAACGACGTGCTGAAATCGGAACTCGGCATGACGTTCACCAGCTACCTGAACAAGCTGCGGCTGACGGAGGCGGCGCGGCTCCTCACCGAGCAAAGCGGCACGGCCGTCGCGGAGATCGCGTACTCGGTCGGGTATGCGAACGTCTCCTATTTCAACAAGCTGTTCAAGGAAGAATACGGCTGCACGCCCAAGGCGTTCCGCACGCTGGCGACCCAGCAGGAGCAGGGCGCCGGTCCCGTCCAGGAACCCGCGGCTCCCTAGCCGCCGGCCTCTCCGGCCGCACGACCTTCCATCCCGCGTCTCATTCGTCACGCCCGCGCGCCCACGCGCGCGGCGTCGTTGTGCATTTCCCACACATCGCATTTTTCATGCATCGTGTTGGTGATTTTAAGAATTGTCCTACACGTGGCTGCAAATCAGAATGAATTCACCGGTACAGGCGCGGATGCCGCCGCCTTCCGGCACCCACAAGAACGGACGCACAGAATGTCGCAGAGGAGAATATCAGTGAAGCAGTTCCAAAGAACAGCCATCGCCGCAGGTGCGGCCCAGTTTGTGTTGATGGCGAGCGGGGTCCTGTTTGCGCACAGCGCACTGGCCGACGACACCACCACGAAGAAGGACGACACCACGACCACCGTCGTCGTCGTGGGCCAGCGCGCCGCGCTGGAATCGGCCGCGATGCGCAAGAAGAATTCGGACGAGATCGTCGATTCGATCGTCGCCGACGACATCGGCAAGCTGCCGGACAAGTCGGTGACGGAAGTGCTGCAGCGCGTGGTCGGCGTGACCATCGACCGTACCATGAACGTGCCGGACCGGCTGCAGAGCGTGGGCGACGGCATCAACCACTTCGCCGCCGAAGGCACGGGTGTGTCGGTGCGCGGCATGTCGTACGTGCGCTCCGAACTGAACGGCCGCGATTCGTTCTCCGCCAACGGCGGCCGCTCGCTGAGCTTCGAGGACGTGCCGCCCGAGCTGATGGCCGGCGTGGACGTCTACAAGAATCCGTCGGCCGAGCAGATCGAAGGCGCCATCGGCGGCCTCGTGAACCTGCGTACCGCGCTGCCGTTCGATTTTAAAGGCGCCAAGGGCGCGGTGTCGGTGGAAGAATCGCGCTCCCAACTGCGCGGCAAGAATTCGCCGTCGTTCTCCGGCCTGCTGTCGAACCGTTGGAAGACCGGCTTCGGCGAGTTCGGCGTGCTGGTCGACCTGGCGCGTTCGAAAATCGACACGCGCAGCGACGGCATGCAGATCTCGCCGTACGTCGCGCGCACCGATGCCGTGGTGGCCGGCGAGGCCGCCGGCCCCACGCGCTGGATCTCGGGCGGCGGCAGCTGGACGACGAACAACTTCGAACGCGAGCGCGACGGCCTGTACGGCGCGCTGCAGTGGAAGAAGGATTCGCTGTCGTCGCACCTGACCTATTTCCGCTCGAAGTACGACATGCACACGTCGGAATACTCGCTGTCCGCGGGCGCGAATCCGGCCACCATCATGCTCGATCCGGGCGCGGTGTTCGACGACCAGGGCGTGCTGCTGGCCGGTACGATGCGCGCGCCGAAGGACCCGGGCGTCGGCTTCGGCACCCAGACCCGCAGTTCCGGCCGCAAGTCCGATACGCGCGACGTCGCCTGGAACCTGCAATGGCGCGCGAACGACCAGTGGACGTTCACCGGCGACCTGCAGCATACGCGCGCCACGACGTACGGCTTCGACAACCTGGTCGGCCTGGGCGGCTACATGCCGAAAGAGGGCATCGACCTGCGCACCTCGCCGCCGACGCTGACGTTCGACTCGGCGGACCGCGCCTTCCTCAACGATCCGAACAACTACTACTGGTCCTCGACCCAGGAACACCGCGACGACGCCGTCGCCGCCCAGAACGCGGCCCGCCTGGACGCCAAGTTCATCTTCGACAGCCCGGTGCTGAACGACCTGCGTTTCGGCGTGCGCTTCACCAACCGCACGGCCGACACGCGCGCGACGCACGGCAACAACCAGTGGCACGAGATCACGGCGCCCTGGGCCGTCGGCAGCGACGGCTGGCAGCCGTTCAGCAAGCTGGCCTACCTGAGCGACCCGCGCTTTGCCGGCGACAAGGTCGCGCCGATGTCGTTCAATAACTTCTTCGGCGGCAAGACCACGATGCCGCCGTCGGTCGTCGTCGCGAACATGGGGCTGACGGACGGCGCGCCGCCGGCGGGCTTCGCCCAATTGCACGATATGGTGAAGGTCCTCTGCAGCACCGACCCGTGCTCGGGCGACGCCCTGTGGGATTATGCGAAGTTCGGCGATCCCGAAAGCCTGAACCAGCAGCATGAGAAGACCAAGGCCGCGTATGCCCAGCTGCGCTTCGGCTTCGACACGTTGCGCTATCCGGTGGACGGCAATGTGGGGGTGCGCGTCGTGCGTACCGACATGTCGGCGAACGGCTACCTGCTGTTCTCGCCGCCGGATACGTCCAAGCTGCCGACCGTGCCGAAGATCGCCGCGCTGTCCGACCAGACCCAGTTCGACAACAAGTACACGAACGTCCTGCCCAGCCTGAACCTGCGCATGAAGGCCAGCAACGAGCTGCAGTTCCGCGCCGCATACTCGAAAGGAATGACGCGTCCGGACTTCTACCAGATGCAGACTTATACGACGCTGAGCCAGAACGTCCACACGCATACGGACAAGGACACGAACGCCACCATTCTCGACGGCGTCGACTACACCGGCTCCGGCGTCGGCAACCCGATGCTCAAGCCCACGCGTTCGAACAACTTCGACCTGACGGCCGAGTACTATTTCGGCCACGGCGGCCAGCTGACCCTCGCGCTGTTCAACAAGCGCCTGTCGGACATCATCATCGGCAAGACGTCGATCACCACGCTCAACGACGAGACCGGCCAGCCGCACGACTTCGCGGTCACGTCGCCCGTCAACGGCGCGACCGGCCGCGCCAGCGGCGCCGAGATCGGCTACCAGCAGTACTTCGACAAGCTCCCCGGCCTGCTGTCCGGCCTCGGGGTGTCTGCCAACTACACCTATATCGACAGCCGCCAGGACCTCGGCAAGCCGCTGGCGCAGGTATGGTGCACGCCGCAGGACAACACGGCCACGCTGCTGGCGCGCGACCTCTCCGGTTGCGACACGGACGGCCACCTGCTGAACGTGGGTAACGTGCCGATGACGGGCCTGTCCAAGAACGCCTTCAACGCCGCGATCCTGTACGACAAGGGCCCGGTGTCGGCACGCGTGGCGTACAGCTGGCGTTCGAAGTACCTGCAGGCGATCAACGCCTACGGTACGAGCAGCAACGACGGCATCGACGCGAATCCGGCCAGCCCGAACTTCGGCAAGAACTACAACTTCTACTACGCACTGCCGACCTATGGCGGCGCGTATGGCCAGGTCGACGCGAGCCTGCAGTACAAGTTCACCGACAACCTGAACCTGTCCGTGCAGGCGACCAACCTGACCAACGCGCTGTACAAGCAGTACATGCAGCAAGGGATCGGCCTGATGGAGCGCGGCGCGTTCTACACCGGCCGCCGCTACTCGGTGCGGATGGGTTACTCGTTCTGATCGCAGCGTCGTGAGCACACCTCCCGCGCGCCATCCGGCGGCGGGAGGTTTTCGCGTTCTGACATGGGAGACAACATGCTTGATAAGCCCATCCGCAACATCGTCATCGTCGGCGGCGGCACCGCCGGCTGGATGACCGCCGCGCCGCTGGCGCTGCGGCTCGGCACGTCCTGCAACATCGTGCTCGTCGAGTCGCCCGAGATCGGCACCGTCGGCGTGGGCGAATCGACGCTGCCCACGATCCGCTACTACAACCTCGCGCTCGGGTTGGACGGGGCCGACTTCATCCGGCGCACCAAGGCCACCTTCAAGCTGGGCATCGAGTTCCAGGACTGGGGGCACGTCGGCAACCGGTTCTTCCACGGCTTCAGCGACTTCGGCCCGGCCATCGAAAACCGTCCCGCCTACATGTACTGGCTGCGCCTTTCCCGCGCGCGCAAGGACATGCCGTCGTACGAGGAATGGTCGGTGGCGACGGCGATGGCGCGCGCGCACCGTTTCATTCCGCCGTACGGCGACCGGCCATCCGTCACCAATGCGTATTCCTATGCCTTCCAGTTCGACGCCGGCCTGTATGCCGCCTATCTGCGCGACTACGCGACGGAGCGGGGCGTCACGCGCATCGAAGGCACGGTCAGCGACGTCGAGCAGCACCCGGACACCGGCTTCATCACGGCCGTGACGCTGCGCGACGGGCGCCGCGTGGAGGGCGACCTGTTCATCGACTGCACGGGCTTTCGCGGCCTGCTGATCGAAGGCGTGTACAAGGCCGGCTACGAGGACTGGAGCGCCATGCTGCCCTGTAACAGCGCCCAGGCCGTGCCGAGCGCCTGCGCCGACAAGCTCACGCCCTTCACGCGGGCGGCGGCCAAGAGCGCCGGCTGGACGTGGCGCATCCCGCTGCAGCACCGCACCGGCAACGGCCACGTGTACTGCGACGCGTTCATGTCGGACGAGGAAGCGGGCCGCGTCCTGCTCGACGGCCTCGATACCGAGGCGCTGGACGCGCCGCGCCAGCTGCGCTTCACGGCGGGCCGCCGGCGCAAGTCGTGGGTCAAGAACTGCGTGGCGATCGGACTGTCCAGCGGCTTCCTCGAACCGCTCGAATCGACGAGCATCAACATCGTCGAGCTGGCCGTCGGCTGGCTGCTCCAGTATTTCCCGGACCGCGACTGCCGCCCCGAGCTGGCCGACGAATTCAATCGCCTCATCGCGCAGCGCTACGAGTTCGTGCGCGACTTCATCGTCCTGCATTACAAGCTCACGAACCGCGACGATTCCGAATTCTGGCGCTACTGCGCGCACATGCCGATCCCGGACTCGCTGCGGCACCAGATCGACCTGTTCCGCGCGTCCGGCCGCGTCACCCTCTACGATCCGGAGGGGTTCTCGATGGACTCGCACGCGTCGATCATGCTGGGGCTCGGGATCAGGCCGGAGACGGGCGATCCGCTGATCGACCGCATGGACCTGAAGCGCCTTGACGAGCATTTCGGCAAGGTCCACGCGACGATCCGGCAGGCGGTCGGCGCGATGCCGGACCATGGCGAATTCGTCGCGCAACTCGCAGCCGGCGCGATGCGAAAATCGTGAGCGAGCCTGGACGATTTCGTTGTTGCCGGCGCCGGATACAGCGGGTATCATTTTGTGTATAGAATACATAAAAAACCGACCTCCGAAGGATAGTGATGAAACGACGTGCACTCTTGCAGCACATGGCGGCCGCCATCCCGGCGCTCGCCCTGTCCCCCTATGCCGGCGCGGCCGGCGCCCGCGTCCCCATGGCCACCGGCCCGTTCGAGCCGACCTGGCCGTCGCTGTCCAGGTACGAGACGCCGGACTGGTTCCGCAACGCGAAGTTCGGCATCTGGGCGCACTGGGGCCCGCAATGCGAACCCGAACACGGCGACTGGTACGCCCGCGGCATGTACGAGCAGGGCAGCGATCACTATAAATACCACGTGGCCAAGTACGGCCACCCGTCCAAGTTCGGCTTCAAGGACGTGATCCGCCGGTGGAAGGCGGAGCGCTGGAATCCGGACGAACTCGTGGGCCTGTACAAGAAGGCGGGTGCGAAGTACTTCGTCGCGCTGGCCAACCACCATGACAACTTCGACCTGTACAAGAGCCGCTACCAGCCCGACTGGAACGCGACGAAGCTCGGCCCCGGCAAGGACCTGATCGGGGGCTGGCGCAACGCCGCCCGCAAGCACGGCCTGCGCTTTGGCGTCTCCGTGCACGCGGCGCACGCGTGGTCGTGGTACGAGACGGCGCAGGGCGCGGACAAGAACGGCCCGCTGGCCGGCGTGCCGTACGACGGCCGCCTGACGAAGGCCGACGGCCGTGGCCAGTGGTGGAACGGGGTCGATCCGCAAGCGCTGTACGCACAGAACCACCCGCTCAGCAAGGACGGCGGCACCGTCGACCAGCGGTGGGAGTGGGGCGGCGGCGTGCTGGCGCCGGACAAGGCGTATGCGGACAAGCTGTACAACCGCACCGTCGACCTGATCGACAACTACGACCCTGACCTCGTGTACTACGACGACACGGTGCTGCCGCTGTATCCCGTCAGCGACATCGGCCCGCGCCTGGTCGCGCACATGTACAACCGCAGCGTCGCGAAGCACGGCAAGGTCGACGTCGTCGTCAACGGCAAGATCCTCGACGAGGTGCAGCGCCATTCGCTGGTGTGGGACATCGAGCGGGGCCAGAGCAGCCGCATCGAACCGCTGCCGTGGCAGACTTGCACGTGCATCGGCAGCTGGCACTACGACCGCCGCATCTACGACAACAAGGCGTACAAGAGCGCGCAGACGGTCGTGCACACGCTGATCGACGTCGTCAGCAAGAACGGCAACCTGCTGCTGTCCGTGCCGGTGCGCGGCAACGGCACCATCGACGAGCAGGAACGCGCCATCGTCGAGGAGATCGGCCGCTGGATGGCCGTCAACGGCGAGGGCATCTACGATTCGCGTCCATGGACGACGTGCGGCGAGGGTCCCGTGATCGAAGCGGCCGCGGCGCCGCTGTCGGGCCCCGGCTTCAACGAGGGCAAGGGCAAGCCGTTCTCCGCCGCGGACATCCGCTTCACGGCCGGCAAGGACGCCGTGTACGCGTTCGTGATGGGCTGGCCGGAAGACGGCACCGTGACCATCAAATCCATGCGCGCCGGCGGCGAGCACCTCAAGAAGGAGGTGGCCCACGTCGAACTCGTCGGCGGCGGCGCGCTCGCGTTCCGCCAGACCGCCGACGGCCTGCAGGTGACGCTGCCGCGCGAGCGCCCGGCGCTGCCGTACGCGATCGCGTTGAAAGTGGCGTGAACATGCCGCGTCCAAGGAGCCCACGCATGACCGACAACTTGTCCCGCATCCTGATCGCCGCCGCGCTGTGCGCCATCGGCAACGTCGTCCATGCGCAGGACGCTGACGTCAACGCGGACCGCGCGCGCGCCAACTTCGCCCGCCCCGTGGTCCTCGCGGCGGACGACGTCCGTGCTTTCGCCGCGCCGCCGGCGGGCTTCGCGGACGCGCACGCCGGCACCGCGCAAGGCAAGGTGGAGCCGTTCACGTATCAGTCGGCCGTCACGGGGACGCGGCGCGCCGCCAACGTGTGGCTGCCGCCCGGCTATGACAAGACGCACCGCTACCCGGTGCTGTACCTGTTGCACGGCATCGGCGGCAACCAGGACGAATGGCGCGGCTACGTGCGCGCGAACGACGTGCTCGACAACCTGGCGGCGGCCGGCAGGATCGTGCCGATGATCGTCGTGATGCCCAACGGCCGCGCGCTGGCGGACGACCGTTCGCCGCCGCCCGACCGCGTCTTCACGCCGGAAAACGCGGCAGGCTTCGCGCGTTTCGAGCACGACCTGCTCGAGTCGCTGATCCCCGCCGTCGACGCCGCGTATCCGACGCTGGCGGACAGCGGCCACCGCGCGCTCGGCGGCCTGTCGATGGGGGGCGGGCAGGCGCTGAACTTCGGCCTGAAGCATCCGCAGGCGTTCGCCTGGGTAGCGGGCTTCTCGCCGGCGCCGAACACGGAAGACGCGGCGAAGCTGGCCGCGGAGGCGCGCCAGGCCGGCGGCGGGCTGAAACTGCTGTATCTGTCGTGCGGCAACCGCGATGGCCTGATCAACGTCGCGCAGGGCGTGCACCGGCAATTGAAGGCGCAGGGCGTCGCCCACGTGTGGAACGTGGACGGCTACGGGCATGACCGCGACAGCTGGGCGGAAAACCTGTACCACTACGCCCAGCTGCTGTTCCGATAGGCGCCGTCAGTTCTCTTCGACGATCGCGAGGTCCCACGGTCCCAGGTTGACCGTCTCGTCCGCCTTCACGGCATGGGACGTCAGCAGGTCCGTGCCGGCCTTGTGGTGGTATGCGAAGCTTGCCGGGGCGCCCGAGTAGTTGAAGTAGTAGCGGATCGTCTTGCCGAACCGGTTGACGCCGGTGCGCGCCTGGATGTTCGCCGGCAGCTGCTGGTCGGGGCCGATCAGGCCCTGTTCCTGCAGCACCGATTGCAGCACCGCCTTCTGCAGCTGGTCCGACAGATACGTGCCTTCGTAGACGGCCTTGCCGCTGCCGTACTGGTTCGACGTGATGGCGGGCCAGCGGCCGAAGAACGGGTGGTCGTACCAGGCGAGGGCCTTGGCCGTGTCCAGCTGCAGGAACTCGGCCCAGTACCGCACCTTGTTGTCGGCGCCGGTGTGGTACGGATCGCCCTTGAGCGCGAGGGGCTGGGCGAGGTTCGAGAATTCCTGGTAGTGGAAGCCGAGCGCCTGGCGCAGCGGGCCGGGCGCCATCGTCCAGCGCACGGCCGCGTTCTCGTTCGTGAAGCCGCTCTTGAAGGTCATCACGACGTGGCCGCCCTTGCGCACGTAGTCCGCGATGCGCTGGAGCAGGGCGTCGTCCGCCACGTACAGCATGGGCACGATCAGCACCTTGTAGGCGGACAGGTCCTGCGTCTCGGGGAACACGAAGTCGGTGCCGACGTTCAGGTCGTACAGCGCGTGGTGGATCTGGCGCACCTGCGCGCCGTAGTCGGCGTTGCTGCCGCCCGCGCCCCATTGCGACGGCTTCGCGAACGGCATGTCGTTGACGGCGTTCAGCGAATCGCGGCTCCACAGGATCGCCACGTCGTTATGGATGCGCAGGCCGACGAGGCGCGGGCCGATCTTCTGCAGCTCGTGGCCCGTGCGGCTCATTTCCGCATACGCGCGGTTCGGCTCCAGGTCGTGCGACAGCACGCCTTTCCAGTACGTCTCCTGGTTCGCGTGGATCGACGCCCAGTGCCAGTATTCGACCATGTCGGCGCCGTTCGACAGGTGCGTGTAGACGTCCTCGCGGAACTGGCCGTCGTACGGCGGGTACTGGAACGACGAGCTCCAGTCGGTCGTCTGCGCATTCGTTTCCGTGACGAGGAAGTTGCCGCCCTTGAGCGAGCGCGTGAAGTCGGCCTGCAGCTTCTGGTCGGCGCCGTTGTACTGGTCCTGCGTGCCCCAGTGATAGATGTTCACGCCGGGGATGTCGAGTCCGCGCGCGACGGCTTCCTCGTTGACGTCCGCATGCAGCGAGCCGGCGAAATCGTGCGTGACGAACTGGCGCGGCCCGGCGCATTCGCGGATGAGCTGCGCCTGCCAGTGCAGGAAGTCGGTGACGCGCATCTGGCCCCAGCGCGACCATTCCAGCTTGTAGCCCGTGCTCTGCGCGCCGTCCGGCCGCGGCAGGTCTTCCCAGGTATGGAGGTTCTGGCCCCAGTAGTTCAGGAACCATGCGCGGCTGAGGTTTTCCGGCGTGCCGAATTTCTTTTCCAGGTAGTGCTGGAAGCGGATGAACACGTCGTCGTTGGCGGCGCCGTAGCTGCCGGTCTCGTTGTCGACCTGCCAGCCGATGACGTTGGGGTTGTCCTTGTAGTGGGCGGCGATGCGGCGGATCAGGCGCTCCGCATAGAAGCGGTAGGCGGGCGAATCCGTGTTCATGTTCTGGCGCATGCCGTAGGTGTTCTTCGCGCCGCCGAATTTCGTCGCCAGGATTTCCGGATGCTGGTGCGCCATCCACGCCGGGATCGAATACGTGGGCGTGCCCATGATGACCTTGATGCCCGCCTTGCCCATCGCGTCGACGACGCGGTCCATCCACGCATAGTCGAAGCGGCCGTCTTCCGGCTCCCACAGGCTCCACGTGGATTCGCCCAGGCGCACGACGTTGAAGCCGGCCGCCTTGATCATCTGGACGTCCTTGTCCAGCCGCTCGTACGGCATGTACTCATGGTAGTAGGCGGCCCCGTACAGTACGGTCGGGAAGTCCGGCTGCGTGGCCGCCGCCGGTGCCGCCCCTGCGGGCGCGCAGGCAGCGATCGCGCAGGCGACCGCGCAGGCGAGGAGTCTCCGTGTAAACATTCAATACCTTTCTTGTGGATACAGGTGTGGACAATATGCCATTGTGACGAGCCGCGCGATAGTCCTGCAATTACAAAAACCGCCAGCGCCGCAACGATTTGTCGCAGTCCGCGCCGGTGCGAATTTTCATCCCGGCGCTGGCGGATTTCACAATTGCGGCAGCATCGTCCCGCCGACACAATATAGACCAACAGCCGCTAACGACCGCTGAACGACATTGCCGCCCGCAGCCATGCGGCCAACCGCTTTTTTCCGACGATTTCCCAACCGGCCCGGCTGGAGGAGATGCCGGACCGGGCCCCTTCATGAAAGGTAGAACGACGTGAAATCACTGCTATCGAAGGCGATGTTGTCCATGCTGGTCGTCGCGGCACCGTTCGCGCAGGCCCAGAGCTGCGGCAGCGGCGGCGGCGCCACGGTATGCCTGTCGGCGACCGGCAACGGCAATGGCGTGCAGCTGAACTGGACCGTCAGCGGCGCCGTCAGCGGCATCCAGGTCTACCGCGACACCGACCCGGACCCCAGCGGCCGCACCCGCATCGCGCAGCTGGGTAATTCCGCGACGAGCTACACGGACACCAAGGCCGCGCCGGGCGAAGCTTACTGGTACTGGGTCAAGTTCACGGCCGGCGGCACCGGCTACAACGCCGGCGCCGCGCGTGCCGTACGCGTCGGCGTCATGCGCAACCTCACCAGCATGCAGTTGTCGGCGCAGATGTCGCCCGGCTGGAACCTCGGCAACACGCTGGAAGCGATGGGCACGTATGTGTGGGGCAGCACCAGCTTCGCCGAGACGAACTGGGGCAACCCGGCCGCGAACCAGGCGATCTTCGACGGCATCAAGGCGGCCGGCTTCAAGAGCGTGCGCATCCCCATCTCGTGGAAGGAATACGCGGACGCCAACGACAACATCAGCCCGCAGTGGATGGACCGCGTGACGGCAGTGGTGAACTACGCCCACAACGCGGGCCTGGTCACGATGATCAACATTCACTGGGACGGCGGCTGGATGCAGCCGACCTATGCCCAGCAGGGCACCGCCAATGCGCGCCTGACGAAGTTCTGGACGCAGATCGCGAACAACTTCAAGAACCATGACGACACGCTGCTGTTTGCGGGGACCAACGAGGTCATGGTCGACGGTAACTACAATCCGCCGACGACGGAATACTGCAGCGTGCAGAACGGCTTCAACCAGACCTTCATCAACGCCGTGCGCGCCACGGGCGGCAACAACGCCTCGCGCCACCTGGTGGTCCAGGCCTACAACACGAACATCAACAACGCGGTGACGTGCAACGCCACGATGCCGAGCGACTGGATCGCGAACCACCTGATGATGGAGGTGCACTTCTACGATCCGTACAGCTTTGCGCTCGACACCAGCTCGACCGAGTGGAAGTGGGGCCAGGCCGCCAATCCGTCCGGCTGGGCCAACGAGTCCTACGTCGACGGCCAGTTCCAGAAAATGAAGTCCGGCTTCGTCGACAAGGGCGTCCCCGTCATCCTGGGCGAGTACGCGGCCAGCGTGCGCACCGAGTACGACGCCGCCGGCACGTATCGCAAGTACTGGGACCAGTACATCACGCATTCCGCGTTCACGCACGGCGTCGTGCCGATGTACTGGGATAACGGTTACACCGCCAACCACCAGTCCGGCCTGTTCAACCGTTCGAACGGCACGCAAGGGTATGCGGACGTGATCGGCGCCATCGTGAACGCCGCCAAGTAATACACCCGGGAGGGGCGGGCGCGGTGCGTTCGCGACTCCGGGTTGACCGAGTAGTCTCCTACCGCCTGGCATGGTAGGTTTTCGGGGCGGCCCTGGCCGCCCCCTTTTTTTTGGGCCGTTGCGGACGTCGCTGTTATGATCGCAGCACGCGCCCCCGGCAGAGGCGGTGCACCGAGACACCAACCGACGTTCACAATGCAAGAGTTTTACAAGAAGTCACTGCTCGTCCTGATCGCGCTGCTGGCCGTGGATGCGCTGCTCGCCGTGTTGTTCATCTTCCTGAGCCAGCCGACCTACACGCTGTCGCCGACGCTCCGCGACGGCGTCCGCTGGGAGGCTGTCACGACCGCGGACGGCGATCAGGGCGGGACGTCGACGGTCCGGCTGCGCGCATCCGGGGCGGACAAGCTGGCGTTCGACTACAAATTGACGAGGAAGGCACCGTATCCTTTCGCCGGTGCCAGGTTCGTGGCAAAGGACGCGAAAGGCAGCCTCGCCACGGTGGATTTGTCGAAATACGACACCATCACCTTTCTCGCCCGTTGCAGCCCCGCGGATCCCATGGTGTTCGGCCTGACGATATTCGACGACAGAATTTCGAGGCCCGGCGAGTTCCTGACTTACCGGTCGCCCGTTACTTTCTTCTCGTGCAACGAGCAGGGCGTTCCCGTTTCCCTCGACATGCGGCGGATGACCATTCCGGGCTGGTGGTTCTACATGATGAAGCTGGACCTGGCGTCGCAGGGTTATAAGCTTGACAAGGTGACGGTGCTGGCCTTCGGATCGAGTTCGCAAACGCCGTTCAATATCGATTCGCGGGTGGAGATCAGCAATATCACATTGCGCGGGCACGATTACCGTTATATCGCCGCGCTCGTGGTGATTCTGCTGGCCGGCTGGATCCTGTTCGGCGTGTGGTTTTTCCGGACCCATGCGCGCACGCTGGCCGCCAGCCTGAATTACCGGCTGAAAAAGGATTTGCCGCTCGTCGCCTATCGCCAATTGACCGTCGCGCCTTATCGGGACGAGGAAAAAGCGTCGGTGCTGAAATTCATCGCGACGAATTACACGAATCCCGAGCTGGATCTGGAAAGTGTCGTGGCCGGCACCGGCGCGAACCGGAACAAGGTGAACGAGGTGCTGAAGACGGAACTCGGCATGACATTCACCAGTTATCTGAATAAGTTGCGGCTGACGGAAGCGGCCCGCCTGCTGACGGAAAAGAGCGCCGCGACCGTCGCCGAAATCGCATATTCGGTCGGTTATGCCAACGTGTCGTATTTCAACCGGCTGTTCAAGGAAGAATACGGCTGCACACCCAAGACGTTCCGGACGCTTGCGCCCCCGCAGGCGCCGCCCGCCGAGCCGGTCCCCACGGCGCCGGCGCCGCCGAAAAAAGTGGAAAACGGCTGATCCGGCCTTCCACTCCTTGCAGAAGTCATCGTAATTTCTGCACGGTGATAGAAAACGCGGTACGTACGTTAGAGGCGCCCGGGATGGCGCCCTATCCTTGAGTTGAAGGGCCGCCGCCGCCGGCGTCCAGGTCACGCTACGAGGAACCATCCCATGACTGCGCATCCCCCGTGCCTATCCCACTCCAGTCACGTGCTCGCAATGAGCGCGATGTCCTTATGGCTGGACCAATTCATTAGCGCTGCAATTCATCCCGACCCGCATGCCGTGCGCCGCCGGGATGCGGATTGATTCCGGCGCCCGTTCATTCCTTGATGCGCGCTTCGGCGCGGGCGGCATGGTTTTTATCGGCCGAATAAATCGGCATTAAAACAAAAAAAGAATCATTAGGAGACGACGATGAATGGAATCGATCTGCGGGGAACGCCGCATGAAGACTAAAGCCTATCGGATTGCGCTGCTGTTCAACGGGAATAAAACGTTCGACCGCGAAGTGATCGCCGGTATCGCCGCCCACCTGGGCGGTACCCGCGTCGCCTGGGATCTGTTTCTGGAGGAGGATTTCCGGCTGCGCCTGGCCGGCATGGACCGCTGGCAGGGCGACGGCGTCATTGCCGATTTCGACGACCCGGCCGTGGCACAGGCCTTGTCCGGCTGCAGGGTGCCCGTCGTGGCCGTGGGCGGTTCGTATGCCAGCGACGCCGCGTATCCGCCCGGCGTGCCGTATGTGGCGACGGATAATTTCAAGCTCGTCAAGCTGGCCCACGACCACCTGATCGACGTCGGCCTGCAACGCTTTGCCATGTTCAGCCTGCCGGAAGCGCAGGAAAGCCGCTGGGCGCAGGAGCGCGAGCAGGCGTTTCGCTGCCTGATGGCGGAAGACCGGATGGAAGCGGAGATCTTCCGCGGCTGCGAAACGAGCGCGGCGTCGTGGGACGCGGCGGTCCAGGGCCAGATCGACTGGCTGCGCAGCCTGCCCAAGCCGGTGGGCGTCATCGCCGTCACCGATGCGCGCGCGCGCCAGCTGCTGCAGGCCTGCGCCATCGCCGGCATCTCGGTGCCCGAGCAGGTGGCGCTGATCGGGATCGACAACGACCCCCTCGTGCGCATGCTCACCCGCATCCCGCTCAGTTCCGTGATCCAGGGCGCGCACGAGATGGGCCGCACGGCGGCGCATCTGCTGGAACAGATGCTGCACGGCGTACGTCTCGCGAACACGCAGATCCTCGTGCCGCCGGCGGGCATCAACGTGCTCGCGTCGAGCCGCTTCCAGGCCGTCAAGCATCCGCACGTGATGCGCGCCTGCCATTACATCCGCCAGTACGCATGCCAGGGCATCAAGACGCACCAGGTGGCCGAGTACGTGGGGGTGTCGCGCTCGTCGCTGGAAGTGTATTTCCGCCAGGAGCTGGGCTGCAGCGTGCACGACATGATCCTGCGTTCGAAGCTCGATGCCGCCAAGGCGGGCCTGGAAAGCGGCGAGCGCAGCATCGCGGACGTGGCGCTCGGCTGCGGGTTCACGTCCACCCAGTACATGCACCTCGTGTTCAAGCGCGAACTGGGTTGTACGCCGCGCGCCTGGCGCGACCGCGCGCTCGGCGAGCGCGACACGTTGTCCGTGGCGGCGTAGCGTCGGCGAGAAACGTTCTCCCCGTTGGTAATTTTCATAATTGAAAGGCCTTGCGCGGGCCGGGACAATGGCTTCATATCCGACATCAGGAAGCCAGACTGTAATGACGATCCATCTCATCCAGGGCGCCCCGGCCCCGTTGGCCGGCGAGCGCGCATTCATGCTCGAAAATGCGGCCGGCATGACCGTGACGATCGGCGAGCGGGGTGCGCAGCCGCGCGCCTGGCACGCGCCGGACCGCTACGGCCGCATGGCCGACATGCTGCGGGCCGGCCCCGCCGCGGCCGCGCCGGCCAAGGGCCGTGCCGCGCGCTGGGAGGGGCGCCAGACCGCCACCGGCGTCACGCTGGCGCTGACCTCGGGCGGCGACGGCGCCGGCATGCTGGTTCATTACCGGCTCGACGACGACGGCGCGCTGACGATCGAGTACCAGGCCGTGGCCGGCATGCCGATTCCGCTGGCGGCCCTGGCGCATCCGTCCTTCAACCTCTCCGGCGGCCAGGCCGACGTGGGCGACCACATGGTGCAGATCGACGCCGACTATTTCGAGGAAGCGGGCCCCGGCGGCGTCCCGGCCGGCGTGGCCGCCGTGGGCGGGACGCCGTTCGACTTCCGCCAGCCGGCCGCCATCGGCCCGCGCCTGCGCTGGACCGACACGCAACTCCACCGGGCCGGCGGATTCGACCACTGCTTTTGCGTGCGCAACCACTTCGCCGGCGGGCAGGGCGCCCTGCGTGAAGTGGCCCGCGTGTTCGACCCGGCTTCCGGCCGCCGGCTGCAAATGTACACGACCGAGGCCGCCGTGCGCTTCTGCAGCGGCCCCGTGCCCGCGGGGGCGCAGCGCCTGGACGCCTTCCGTGTCGAAGCCCACGCCAGGCCCGGCCTGATGAGCGCCGCCTGGCCGCGCGTGATGCTCCTGCCCGGGCAGGTCTATCGGCAGACGACGGTGTACCGGTTGTCGTTGCAGGGGTAGCGCTCTGCCTCGACGATCGCGGCTCGTTACGGCAGCGTGATCGTCAAATTCGCCGCCCGCGGCGCCATCTTGACGACATCGGTGTAGCCGTTCATGCGCGCCTCGCTCGTGCGGCCGAGCGACGTGCGCAGGCCCGCGTACCCGAGCACGCAGATCAGGCCGAACACCGAGTACAGCACCCACAGCGGCAGGTCGCTGCGCAGCTTGTGGCGGATCTGGTCCGGGCGCTCCGCATGCGGCGCGAAGCCGCCGCGCCGCCCCTTCATGTGCGCGATCTCGTCGCCCAGGCGCGACGTCAGGTAGTTCAGCTTTTCCGTCCCCTCCAGGATGTAGCGGCCCTGGAAGCCGAGCAGGAGGCACATGTGGAAGACCTCGAGCGCTTCCACGTGGCTGCTGCCGCGCGCGCGCAGCCGCTCCAGGCGCTCGAAGAAGTGTTCGCCGGCCAGCTGGTCGCCGAACAGCTGCAGCTGCAGCGGGCGCCGTTCCCACGCGTCGCGGATCGTGAAGGTCGAGCGCAGGATGATCTCGTCGACGGCCGCGCAGAACGCGTATTTCGCCGCGTCGACGTCGTCCGGCGACGCGTTGTGCTTGCGCGCGTTGCGGCCGAAGTCGTCAAGGAACTGCGTCATCTTGCGCGCGAACGCGGCGTCGTCCTGCGGGCCATTGCCGTTCTTGAGCATGAACAGGGCGTAGAAGCCGTCGTACATCAGGTCAAGCAGGGCCTGCGGCGCGGCGGGCGCGGACGCGGCGGCGCCGGCCGCCATGAGCGAAGGTGCGGTTGCGGTGGTCATGGAAAGTCTCTCGTTTTCAGGATGTCACGGCGACCAGGTCGGGCTTCACGTCGGCCATGCTGCCCGGGACGTAGATCGAGATCGACTGCGCCTGCAGCATGCGTTCGTACATCTGGCCCTTGGCCTCGATGGCGAAGTACACGGCGTCCGGGCGCACGGGCACGGCCGCGGGCACCTGCGGCGCGTGCACGAGGCGCACGCCGGGCATCGCCGACAGCACGAATTTCTCCACGTCGTCCGGCGCGCCGATCTTCAGGCGCAGCGGCACCACGTCCACCAGTTCGCTGGCCGGCGTGTCGCCCGACACGGCCAGATAAAACGTCGTCTTGTCGTCGATCTTCTCGGAATCGAGCATGCCGTGCCAGTACGACGGCTTCACTTCGCGCAGGGCGATGGCGAAGTAGCGCGACGAGATCACGGTGTCGAGCAGTTCGCGGATGATCTGGTGCAGCGTCGCGAACGCGGGGCCGGGATCGGCGTGCTGGTAGGGCGGCAGGTCGGCCAGCGTCCAGCTTTTCGAGAACGTCATCAGGCTGCCGGCCAGCGACAGCAGTTGTTCGTACAGCCGCTCCGGATGCAGCGACGGGTGGTGGAAGTAGTGCGCCAGCGTCGCGCATGCCGTGCTGGCCGTGTGCAGGAGCCAGAACGACGACATGTCGCCCGAGCGGAATTCGATCACGTGCCGGCTCGGCTCGCGGTGGTGGCCGTACAGGGCGCTCACCTTCGCCTGCAGCGCGTCGAGCAGGCGGCGCAGCTGCAGGAACAGCAGCGGCGCGCTCTTGATCGTCAGGCACGGCGGCACGAACGAACCATCCAGTTCGAAGCCGCCGGTGGCCGCGCGGCGCAGGCGCAGCACGGGCACGTGCACATAGGCGTCCAGCGGTTCCGCATCCGAGACGAGGCGCACGGTCTTGCGCAGATAGGTCAGCTGGGCGCTGGCGGCCTGCGTGTACAGGTCCGGCGTGTCGCGGTCGAGCTGGCGGAAGCGGGCGGCGTTGGCCGCGTCCGCGCCGTCCGCGCCATTCGTTCTGTGGCCGCTGAAATTGGCGCCGTAAGGCTTGAAGCCGGGCAGGGCGGCGTGATACGTCACGGCCTGCACGGATTGCGGCAGCTGGCCCAGGTCGATGGCGTCCGGCAGTTCGTCGCCGCCCGGCGCCGAATACAGCTCGCCGTCCGGGAAGCGCAGCGACAGTTCGAGCAGGCGCAGCGTGTCGTTCGCCAGCGCGTCGCGGTCGACCTGCAGCGCGCCTATGCCCCAGGCATACGGGTGCAGCAGGGCCGCCGTGCGGTGCAGGCGCTCCTCGTGGTAGTGGTCCTGCTGCTGGAAATGCTGGGGGCGCAGGAAGAGTCCTTCACCCCATAAGATTTTGCCGCTCATGCGCTCGTCGTCCCTGTGCTGCCGAAGATGAAAATGGCATAACAGTAACATTTATTACGGATATGTAGCGCACGATTAAGACACAAATTTTCTTTGTGACAATTCGTGATATTTCTCCATATAAACATAGGATTCCAGCCGGTTACGGGGCAATTCCCAAGGAAATAGTGAGTTTTAGTGAGTGTTTTACTACTCATCGACACGCGTACGATTGGCAAAAAATTGAGCTTGATCAAGAAAACAATTCTGATACTATAAAAAAAGTTTTACAAAGTTAATCGCGTGACATCATTTCTTTAACAGTTGCGAGGACCCGCATGACCCCAGCATTCCCGTTCGGCCGGATCAGCCGTTTCTTCGGCGCCGCCGCCTGCGCCATCCTGCTTTCGGCCTGCGCCACGACGAAGCCGGAGGTGGCCGAGAAGCCACCCGTCCCGACGATGGAAGAGCTGCTCGCCAAGGCCGCCGACGCCAATACGGCCGGCCGCAAGGAGGACGCGGTGACCCTGTGGAAGGAAGCCGCCGCCGCTTACCCCGCCGACAAGGCACCGTGGTCCAGCATCGCCCAGACCCGCTACGACGCCGGCCAGTACGGCGAGGCCATCGTCAACGCCCAGGAAGTGCTCGTGCGCGATCCGAACGACCGCCTGGCGAACAGCATCATCGCCATCAGCGGCCTGCGGCTGTCGACGCGCGCGCTGGCGGACCTGAGCCGGCAGAACAATTTGTCCGGCTCGATCCGGACCGAATCGCAGGACCTGGCCAAGCTGTTGCGCGAGAGCCTGGGCGAGCAGGTGCTCGTCCCGCCGCCCGTCGCCGCGCCTGCGCCGGCGAAGGCCGTCGCCCGCGGTCGCGCCAGGGCGAGAGTCAGGCAGGCCGCCGCGGGGTCGTCCGGTGCCGACCCGTTCGGCGCGCTGAAATAACAAGTCCGATTCAACCCCAGGGGAATCCCATGTCCAGAAATTCCAGTGTGCAGAAAAAGCTGCAGAAAGTCCGCCCGCCGCGCGTGCAAATGACGTACGACGTCGAGATCGGCGACGCGATCGAGAACAAGGAGCTGCCGATGGTCGTCGGCGTCGTCGGCGATTTCGGCGGCAATTCGGAAGCGCCGCAAAAACGCCTCAAGGAACGCAGCTTCGTCGGCATCGACCGCGACAACTTCGACGAAGTCATGAAGGGCGTCGAGCCGCACGCGGCGTTCCGCGTGCAGAACGAGCTGACGGGCGAGGGCGGCCAGTTCGGCGTCGACCTGACGTTCCGTTCGATGGACGATTTCCGTCCCGAGGCCGTCGTCAACCAGGTCGAGCCGCTGCGCAAGCTGCTCGAGGCGCGCACCAGGCTGGCCGACCTGCGCAACAAGCTGGCCGGGAACGACAAGCTCGAAGACCTGCTCAACGACGTGTTGAACAGCACCGAAACGATGGCCAGCCTCGGCCAGCAGACGACGAAAGAGTGATCATGTCCGCACTCCAAAGCACCGCCCTCGCGGCCGACACCACGCAGCCCGCTCCCGAAGCCGATCTGCTCGACCGGATCGTCGAGCAGAGCAAGGTCGCCAAGTCGAGCGCCGAGCATGCGCGCGCCCGCGACCTGATCGCGGAACTGGTCAACCAGGTCATGGAGGGCACGGTCGTCGTGTCCGACAACCTGGCGGCCACCATCGACGCCCGCGTGGCGGAGCTGGACCGCCTGATCTCGGCGCAGCTGTCGGCCGTGATGCACGCGCCCGAATTCCAGAAACTGGAGTCCAGCTGGACGGGCCTGAACTACCTCGTGAAGAATACCGCCACGAGCCCGAACCTCAAGGTCAAGATGCTCAACGCGACCAAGCGCGAGCTGGTGAAGGACTTCCAGAGCGCCATCGAGTTCGACCAGAGCACCATGTTCCGCAAGGTCTACGAAGAGGAATTCGGCACCTTCGGCGGCGCGCCGTTCGGGGCGCTGCTGGGCGACTTCGAGATCACGCGCCAGCCGGAAGACATGTACTTCGTCGAGCAGATGTCGCACGTGGCCGCGGCCGCGCACGCGCCGTTCATCTCGGCCGCGTCGCCCGAGCTGTTCGGCCTGGAGAGCTATTCCGACCTGGGCAAGCCGCGCGACCTGTCGAAGGTGTTCGACACCGTCGAATACGCGAAGTGGAAATCGTTCCGCGAGTCGGAAGACGCGCGCTACGTCGGCCTGACCCTGCCGCGCTTCCTGGGCCGCCTGCCGTACAACCCGGCCGACGGCGCCACGACCGAAGGCTTCAACTTCGTCGAGGACGTCGACGGCACCGACCATCACAAATACCTGTGGTGTAACGCCGCGTATGCGTTCGGCACCAAGCTGACGGGCGCGTTCGAGGACTACGGCTGGTGCGCGGCGATCCGCGGCGTCGAAGGCGGCGGCCTCGTCGAGAACCTGCCCACGCACACGTTCAAGACGGACGAGGGTGAGATCGCGCTCAAGTGCCCGACCGAGATCGCCATCACCGACCGCCGCGAAAAGGAGCTGTCGGACCTCGGCTTCATCTCGCTCGTGCACTGCAAGAACACGGACTACGCGGCCTTCTTCGGCGCGCAGTCGGCGCAGAAGGCGCGCAAGTACAACAGCGACGCGGCCAACGCGAACGCCGTGCTGTCGGCCCAGTTGCAGTACATCTTCGCCGTGTCGCGCATTGCCCACTACATGAAGGCCATGATGCGCGACAAGATCGGCAGCTTCGCCGCGGCGTCCAACGTCGAGGACTTCCTGAACCGCTGGCTGACCCAGTACGTCCTCCTCGACGACAACGCGAGCCAGGAACAGAAGGCGCAATTCCCGCTGCGCGAGGCGAGCGTGCAGGTGTCGGAAGTGCCGGGCCGTCCCGGCGTGTACCGCGCCGTCTCGTTCCTGCGTCCCCATTTCCAGCTCGACGAGCTGTCGGTGTCGCTCCGCCTGGTCGCCGAGCTCCCGGCATCGGCCAATAGCTGATCAACCCCGTTTTACCCCCCCCGTTATCAAACCGAACTGAAAGGAAGAGAACAACATGGCAATCGACGTCTACCTGCAAATCGACGGCATCAAAGGCGAATCCGCCGACGCCACCCACAAGGACTGGATCGAAGTGAAGAGCGTCCAGTGGGAAGTCCTGCAACCGAAATCGGCGACCGCGTCGACCGGCGGCGGCCACACGGCCGAGCGCACCGAGCACAAGGACATCGTCGTCTCCAAGCTGGCCGACCTGGCCACCCCGATCCTGCTGCAGACCTGCTCGTCCGGCAAGACCATCCCGAAGGCGAAGTTCGAGTTCCTGCGTGCCGACGGCCAGGGCGAGCGCGTGAAGTACTTCGAGATCGAGCTGGAAAATGTCCTGATCAGCAGCGTGGCGCCGGCCGTCGAGCCGGGCAACATCCTGACCGAAGACGTGGCGATCAAGTACTCCAAGGTCAAGTGGAAGTACACCCAGCAGAAGGTCGGCGGCGGCTCGGGCGGTAACACGTCGGGCGGCTGGGACCTGTCGGCCAACAAGATCGCCGCCTGATAGCGGGCCGGCACGATGTCCGCCAAAGGTTTCATGCCCGGGCTGTTCGACCGCCTGATCGAGCGGCCGGGGCACGCCCAGGCGGGCACCGTGCCGCGCGTCTCGCTCGAGGAAATGAAGGATTCGGTGGCGCGCGATCTCGAGGCGCTGCTGAATACCCGCTCCGTGATGCCGGAAGATACCTTCCGGCGCTTTCCCGAATGCGCACGTTCCATCGTCGCGTACGGCCTGCACGATTTCGCGGGCCTGTCGCTGTCGAGCACCGACGACCGCGCGTTCATCTGCAAGAGCCTGGAGGCCGCGATCGCGCGCCACGAACCGCGCCTGCGCAACGTCCAGGCCCGGCTCGAACTGCGCGAGGACGCCGTCAACCGCCTGAACTTCTCGATCACCGCGCTGATGGTCGTGAGCGCGGCGCACGAACCGGTGAACTTCGACGCCGTGCTGCAGCCCTCCAGCCAGCATTACACCATCAGCAAGGCACGCCGGCAGGCAGCCCCGGGAGCCTGAGTTGGACCAGTTATTACCGTATTACGAGCAGGAGCTCGGCTTCCTGCGCCGCCACGCGCGCGAATTCTCCGAGCGCTATCCCAAGATCGCGGGCAAACTGCTGATCGGCGGCGAGGTGTGCGAAGACCCGCACATCGAGCGCATGATCGAATCGTTCGCCCTGCTGAATTCGCGCATCGCCAAGCGCCTGGACGACGATTACCCCGAATTCACCGAGGCGCTGTTCGAAGTGCTGTACCCGCACTACCTGCGCCCGTTCCCGTCCTGTTCGATCGCGCGCATGGACTTCGGCGCGGCCGCCGCGCAGCCCGGCGCCGCCACGGAAATCCCGCGCGGCACGCAGCTCGCCACGCGTCCGGTGCGCGGCGCGCCGTGCACCTTCCGCACCGCGTATCCCGTGACGGTGGCCCCGCTGGCGCTGACGCGCGCCCGCTTCGACGCCATCCTCGACGCGCCGGACGCCGTCCGCCCGCCGACGCAGGCATCGTCGTCCATCGCGATCACGCTGGCCGCCACGGGCGCCGCATCGGTCGCAGGCCTCAAGCTCGCGAGCCTGCGCGTGTTCATCGACGGCGAGCCGTCGTTCTGTGCCGCGCTGCGCGACGCCTTGTTCATGCGCGCCGTCTGCGCCTACGTGGAGGCCGACGGCAACGGCCGCTGGATCCCGCTGTCCGCGCTGCCGCTGCGGCCGGCCGGCTATGGCGAGGACGAGGCGCTGATCGACTTCCCGGCCCGCTCGCACACCGCGTACCGCCTGCTCACCGAATACTTCTGCTTCCCGGAGAAGTTCAACTTCTTCGACGTCGACCTGGCCGCCTTGACGGCCGCGCTGCCGGCGGGAAGCCGCACCGTCACGCTGCACCTGGCGCTGTCCGGCCTGCGCGCCGATTCGAACACGGCGCGCATGCTCGGCACGCTGTCCGCCACCAACCTGCTGCTGGGCTGCACGCCCGTCGTGAACCTGTTCCGCCAGCGCGGCGAACCGATCCGCCTGACCCACACGACGGACAGCTACCCGGTGCTGGCGGACGCCCGCCGCGCCTTCGCGTTCGAGGTGCAGTCCATCGACAGCGTGCGCCTCGTGCGCCAGACGCCGCAGGGCGAATCCATCGTCGAGTTCCGGCCGTTCTACTCGCTGCGCCACGGCCAGGTGCCGGACAAGAGCGGCCATTACTGGATCATGCGGCGCGATCCGCTGCTGGCCGAGAGGAGCCCCGGCTACGAGACGCAGATCTCGGTCGTCGACATCGATTTCGATCCGGCCGACGTCGAGACCGACACGCTCAGCATCGAGCTCACGTGCACCAACCGCGACCTGCCGGCCCTGTTGTCGTACGGCGTGCGCGGCGGCGACCTGTTCCTCGAGGGCGGATCGGCCGTGCAGGCGATCAGCTTCCTGCGCAAGCCCACGCCGTCGTACCGCTTCGAGCGCGGGCGCGGCGCGCACTGGCGCCTGATCTCGCACCTGTCGCTGAACCACCTGTCGCTGTCGGGCGGGGGCATCGCCGCGTTCCGCGAGATGCTGACGCTGTACGACCTGCCGCGGTCGCCGGCGTCGCAGCGCCAGATCGGCGGCGTCCTCGCCGTCGAGCACCGCGCGACGACGGCCTGGCTGGCGGGGAATCCGTTCGCCTGCATGGTGCGCGGCATCGAGGTGCGCCTGACGATCGACGAGGAAGCGTTCGTCGGCAGCGGCGTCGACGCGTTCGCCCACATCGTCGAACGCTTCCTCGGGCTGTACGTGCATGCCAACAGCTTCACGCAACTCGTGATCATTTCGAACAAGACCGGGGGAGAGCTGCTGCGATGCACGCCACGAAGCGGCGATTTGAGCCTGCTGTAATCGAGCGGCTGTTCGCGCAGCCGTACCGCTTCCAGTATTTCCAGGCCGTGCGCATGATCGAGCTGTGGCTGCTGCGCCGCGGCATGCCGGAAGACGGACTGCTGCCGAACTTCCTGCGCTTTTCGAATTCCACCTCGCTCGCCTTCCCGGCCAGCGAGATCGAGTCGCTGCAGCCGGAACCGCGCGCCGTCGCACCCGGCAGCGCCGCGCTGGCCGCCGCGCTGCACGCGCGCGAGCTGCGCTACATCCGCCTGACGCCGACGTTCATGGGCATGCTGGGCTCGAGCGGCGCGCTGCCGGCCCATTACACGGAACGCGTCGCGGCGCAGCAGGTCGCCGAACGGGACGACGGCCCGCGCGCCTTCCTCGACACTTTTTCGAACCGCACGCTGGCGCTGTTCTACGAGGCCTGGCGCAAATACCGCCTGGAGCTGAAATACGGCGGCCGCAAGGACGGCTTCCTGCCGCTGCTGCTGTCCCTCGCCGGCATGGGGCATGCGTCGCTGCGGCGGCGCCTGTCCGATCACGGCGACGGCGTGCTGGACGAATCCGTGGCGTACTTCGCGACGGCCATGCGCCAGCGGCCCGCATCCAGCGTGCAGATCGCGCGTGTGCTGTCCGAGTACTTCGGCCAGGACGTGCGCGCCGAACAGTTCGTCGGCCGCTGGTACGACGTCCCGGCCGCCCAGCAGACCGCGCTCGGCATGGGCAACGCCACCCTGGGCGCGGGCGCCATGGCCGGCATGCGCGTGTGGCAGCGCGACCTGCGCCTGCGGCTCGTGATCGGCCCGCTGGACCTGAAGGCGTACGAAGACTTCCTGCCGGGCGGCAGCGCGGCGCGCGCGCTGGCGAACATGGTCACCATGTTCACCGGCCTGTCGCTCGAATACGAAGTGCGGCTCGTGCTGCGCGCCGCGGACGTGCGCGGCGTCGCGCTGTCGGGCGACCGCAGCGGCGCTCGTCTGGGCTGGGACGGCTTCCTCGTCGACGGCCCGCAAACGGCCGACCGCGCCGACGTGAACTATGAAATCCACGCCGCCTGAACGAGGCGGTTCCACTACTGAGGAGACTCGATGAGCATCAACCTGAAAACCCTGATCGGCAAACTGGACGACACCTGCCGCGCGGCCGCCACGCGGGCGGCCGGCCTGTGCGTGTCGCTCGGCCAGTACGAGGTCGACATCGAGCACCTGTTGCTGGCGCTGCTCGAACAGCCGGCCTGCGACCTGGCCGTCATCGCGCGCCGCTCGAGGGTCTCGATCGAACGGCTCGAGGCCGACCTGCAGGCGGAAGTGGCCGGTTTCAAGAGCGGCAACACGCGCACGCCCGTGTTTTCCGAGCGCCTGCCGAAGCTGTTCGAGCACGCGTGGCTGATCGCGTCCCTCGACCTGCGCGCGGGACGCCAGGCCAGCATCCGCAGCGGCCACCTGCTGCAGGCGCTGCTGAATTCTCCCGAGCTGTCGCAGCTGGCGCACCGCGTGTCGCCGTTGTTCGCGGAATTCGACCTGGACCGCATCAAGCACCACTTCGACGACGTCACGGCCGGCTCCGACGAAGACCCCGCCGTGGCGCCGGTGGCGGCGCAAGGGCAGGACCAGGGCGCTGACCCGCTGGGCGGGCTGCGGCGCGAGAAAGGTTCGAAAACGCCCGCGCTGGACCAGTTCACGACCAATCTTACGCAGCGCGCGCGCGACGGCAACGTGGACCCCGTGATCGGGCGCGATTTCGAAATCCGCCAGCTCGTCGACATCCTCATGCGCCGGCGCCAGAACAACCCGATCCTGACGGGCGAGGCGGGCGTCGGCAAGACGGCCGTCGTCGAGGGCCTCGCGCTGCGCGTGGCGACGGGCGACGTGCCGGAGGTGTTGCGCGGCGTGGAGATCCACGTGCTGGACCTGGGCGTGCTGCAGGCCGGCGCCAGCGTCAAGGGCGAGTTCGAGAACCGCCTCAAGAACACGATCGACGAAGTCAAGAAAAGCCCGCACCCCATCATCCTGTTCATCGACGAGGCGCACACGATGATCGGCGCCGGCGGCCAGGCGGGCCAGAACGATGCCGCCAACCTGCTCAAGCCCGCGCTGGCGCGGGGCGAGCTGCGCACGATCGCGGCCACGACGTGGAGCGAATATAAAAAATATTTCGAGAAGGACCCGGCGCTGGCGCGCCGCTTCCAGGTCGTGAAGGTCGAGGAGCCAAGCGAGGAACTCGCGTGCGCCATGCTGCGCGGGATGGCGCCGCTGATGGAAAAGCACTTCGACGTGCGCATCCACGACGAGGCGATCACGGACGCCGTGCGCCTGTCGCACCGCTACATCAGCGGACGCCAGCTCCCGGACAAAGCCATCGGCGTGCTGGACACCGCGTGCGCCAAGGTCGCGCTGGGCCGCGACGCGGCGCCGGCCCGCATCGAAGACCTCACGCGCAGCCTGGAACGCATCGCCGCCGAACGCGCGGCGCTGGAGCGCGAGCGCGACGCCGGGGAGGGTGCGCACGATGCGCGTCTGGCCGAACTGGCCTCCCTGCGCGGCGCGTTCGAGGACGAGCTGGCGACCCTGCGCGCGCGCTGGGATCGGGAGCGCGACCTCGTGCAGCGCATCCGCGATGCCGCCGACGCCCGCGCGTTGCGTGAGGAACTGCGTTCCCTGCAGGGCGAAACGCCGCTCGTGCCGCTGCAGGTGGACGGCCACGTCGTCGCCGGCATCGTCGCCGGCTGGACCGGCATCCCGCTCGGCAAGATGGTCAAGGACGAGATCCGCACGGTGCTGAACCTGAAGGACTTGCTGGAGCAGCGCGTGCTGGGCCAGCCGCATGCGATCGAGGCGGTCGCGCAGCGCGTGCGCACGGCGCGCGCGAACCTGGACGACCCGAACAAGCCGCAGGGCGTGTTCCTGTTCGTGGGCCCGTCCGGCGTCGGCAAGACCGAGACGGCGCTGGCGCTGGCCGACGTGCTGTACGGCGGCGAACGCAAGCTCGTCACCATCAACATGAGCGAATACCAGGAGGCGCACAGCGTCTCCGGCCTGAAAGGCTCGCCGCCGGGCTATGTGGGCTATGGCGAAGGCGGCGTGCTGACCGAGGCCGTGCGGCGCAATCCGTACAGCGTGGTGCTGCTGGACGAGGTGGAAAAGGCGCACCCGGACGTGCTGGAGCTGTTCTTCCAGGTGTTCGACAAGGGCGTGCTGGACGACGCCGAAGGCCGCGAAGTCGACTTCCGCAACACCATCATCATCCTCACGTCGAACGTGGCGTCCAGCACGCTGATGCAGGCCTGCCTGAACAAGGCGCCCGAGGAACTGCCGGCGCCGGACGAGCTGGAAGCGCTGATCCGGCCGGCGTTGACGAAGCAGTTCAAGCCGGCGTTCCTGGGCCGGTTGAAGGTCGTGCCGTTCTATCCGATCCCGGACGACGTGCTGGCCGGGATCATCGAATTGAAACTGGAGCGCATCGGCCAGCGCGTGGCCGCGAACCACAAGGCGGCGTTCGCGTACGACGAGTCGCTCGTGGACGCCGTGCTGGCCCGCTGCACGGAAGTCGATTCCGGCGCGCGCAACGTCGACAACATCCTCAACGGCACCTTGCTGCCGCAGGTCGCCGAGGCCGTGCTGGCGCGGATGGCGGACGGCGCGGCCATCGGGCGCATCGCGGTGGGGGCGGGCGACAGCGGCGATTTCACCTACGCGATCGACTGAGTTCACCGCCACCGGCACGACCCGCACGACTGTTTGATTGTATTGGATATATATCGGACCAATACCTGTCGACCACGTGCGGGACCGCGCCGAATGGATGAATTGCGGAAGAAAACGTAGACACGGCCGCAACAATGTCCTAGTATTTGATATCGATAACGAAAACAGGCCGGCCAGGCCCGCCGCGGAGCGTCCGCGGCGCGGGACGCGCATCCACCGTGCGTCTTTTTGCGTTGTTTCGCACGTCATGCAGCAAGCATCACAGAGGCCCGGGTATGTCGCCACAGGGCATTTTTTTTACGCGCCAGGGTATTTTATATACAAGAAACAAGCCGGAGCAGAACCGGCACCTTTGCAGTGCAACGAGGAGGAGACAAGATGAGAATATTAGGATTGGACGGTCCGTTCCGGCGGATAGCCCACATCGTCGTCGCGGCGGGCGCCGTCGCGGCACTTGGTACGTTGCCGGTGCGCGTCGCCCGGGCGGCGGACGCGATCCAGACGTTGGCCACGAGTTACCAGCCGACGATCAACGAGACGATCGACGCGAGCGGCTTCAAGCATCCCGGTGTCGGCCTGACCAAGGATGTGCTGGAGAATGTGCGCACCCAGGTGCGCGCGCAACAGGAACCGTGGAACACGTACTTCAACAATATGGTGCTTTCCGGCTCAGCGTCGACCACCCCGTCGATCAAGAACCTCAACGGGGCCGATCCTTCCAAGCCGCGCTACTACGGCTTGAACAGCCAGGGCGTGGAGGGCGGGTTCATCGCCGACGCGCTGACGGCCTATACGCAGGCCATCCTCTATTACATCACGGGCAACGAGACCTACCGCGCCAACGCGATGCGGATCATCCGCCTGTACGAGCAGATGGACCCGAGCCAGTTCGCGTACTACACGGACGCGCACATCCACACCGGCATTCCGCTGCAGCGGATGGTGGGCGCGGCGGAGATCCTGCGCTACACCAGCTACCAGACGTCCGCGCTGGCGTGGACGGATGACGACACGAACCTCTTCTGGAACAACTTCGTCCTGCCGACGATCGACATCGACGACAGCTGCAACTGCCGCTTCATGAACCAGCACCTGTACACGACGATCGGCGCCATGTCGGGGTACATCTTCGCCGGCGACCGGCCCAACTACAACAAGACGGTCGAGTGGTTCACGGTGAACAAGGACGCGGTCGACCAGGGCCAGAACGGCGCCATCAAGGCGCTGTTCCGCATGGTGACCAGGAACGACGACACGGGCGAGGACGTGACGCCCGGCGTGCAGCACGTCGAGATGGGGCGCGACCAGGCGCACGGCGCGGGCGACCTCACGAACGCCGCGATCCTCGCGCGCCTCATGATGGCGCAGGACACGAAGGTCGACCCGGTCGAAGGCACGGCGTCCACGGCGCCGGACGCCGTCGGGCCGTACGAATTCCTGGGCGACCGCATCTTCACGGCGACGGAGCTGTGGAGCAAGTACATGCTGGGCTACGAGATTCCCTGGGTGCCCACCGCGTCGCACACGGACGCCGACGGCAACCCGACCGTCGTGTACCACGGCCTGTCCGGCTACTACCGCGGGCGCATCGGCCAGAACACCTGGGAAACGTTTTACTATTACCAGTACAACCGCGGCGTGAACATGGAACAGGCCGCGCCCAATTTCACGCGCTTCTTCTCCAGCCGCACGGGCTATAACTGGGCCGGCGGCGATGGCGGCGGCGACTTCTGGCTGTTCATCCCCGCTGCCGCGGCGAGCGAGGGCAGCAAGTACCTGGCGAAGGTGCCCACCGGACCGTATCGCGAAGTCGAACTGCACTTCACGCCGCTCGACGCCAATTCCGTCGTCATGACGGACGCGACCGCGACCTACATCCACACCACGGCGACCGAGGCGGGCAGCAATTTCGTCGTCTTCGGTTATGGCGACGGCACCAGCAGCCTGGCCTTCAAGATCCGCACGAACGGCATCGCCACCATGGAGACCCTCGGGACGACGATCCAGCTGCCGAACACCAACGGCCAATGGATGTATGTGAATCACGCCGGATCGCTGGATGACTTCATGCACGCCACGATCAGGGGCGCCGGCACGACGGTGGACCTCGACCACATCAACGTCAACGGCAGCAGCCTCAGCCTGCCTGCGTTCACCGCCGGGAACGCCGACCAGACCGACTACACGTATGCCGGCGCCGGCCAGGCCGTCACCACCACCTTCGCGGCCACGGATTCGAGCCCGACGGCGACGTTGACCTACCAGATCGACCACCTGCCGCCCGGCGCCACCTTCAACGCCAGCACCGGCGCGTTCTCGTGGTCGCCCACCCAGGCCGGCACCTATACGTTCGTGGTCCAGGCCAGCGACGGCACGACCGTGGCGAGCAAGCGCTTCAGCGTGGTCGTGGGCGCCGACCGCCAGGCGACGGTCGATACCGTCACGGCGACGTATGACGCGACCAGGCCGTACGTCACCTCGACCCTGGCGACGTACCAGGCCGCGTACAACGACATGCGGAGCGTGATCGCGAGCGCGACCGACGACGTGTACTTCCAGAAGCTGGCCACGCTGAGGACGGCCACGGCCGGCCTGCAACTGCTGACGCCGGTAATCTACGACGGCAGCCTGGATTACACCAACATGCTCGTCGCCTCCACCTTCAACACGTCGGTGGCGGCGGCGCTGGACAACAATACCAGCAGCTTCGTGTATTTCGGCTGGGCGCAGAACCTGACCCACACCCTGGACTTCGGGCCCAGCTTCAAGATCGCCGCATCGGCCTTCGGCCTGCAGGTGCGCAACAGCTTCCCCGAGCGTATCGGCGGCACGACGGTGTACGGCTCCAACGACAACATCAACTGGACCCGCCTCACGCCGGGCCTGACCACCGTCACGGAAGACATGCAGACCCTGCCGGTCTCGGACGACCTGCGGAACCAGCGCTTCCGCTTCATCAGGATCGCGATGATCGAGCCGTCGAGCACCATGCTGGAGCTGAGCGAGTTCCACATCTTCGGCACGCGCTACGAGACCGTCAACCAGATCGCATCGGTGGGCTTGAGCTCGGACCAGGCGCTTAAAAGCCGCATCGTCCCCGGGAACACGGTGAAGCTGAAGTTCGTGTCGACCGCGCCGATCAACAACGTCGCCGTCACCATCCAGGGCCAGCCCGCGACGGTGACCACGACGGACAACCTGAACTGGACCGCGACCTGGGTCGCCACCGCCACGGCCGGGTATGGCAAGGTCGGCTTCCTGCTGAACTACAAGACGGCCGCGGGCGTCGACGCCGAACCGACCTTCATGACGACGGACGCCAGCACGCTGACCCTGGCCGACCAGACTGGCCTGATCGACAGCGTCACGACGATTGCCAGCGTGACGGATTCCTACGGCCGCAACGCCGCCGACGCGATTTCGACGGCCAACCTGCTGTTCGACAGTAACATCAACTCGGCCACCGACTACCGTCTCAACGGCAGCGGCGCCGGCAGCTGGGTCGAGTTCGACTTCCGTGGCGGCGGCAGCGTCGTCCTGTCGCGTGTCGAGGTGCTCGCCCGCCAGGACCAGGTCGGCCGCATCAACGGCGTCGTGGTGCAGGGATCGAACGACAACACGAACTGGGTCACGCTCACGAACGCGGCGGGCAATAACGCCGACTGGCAGACGTTGACGGCCAACAGTGCCACGCCGTATCGCTACCTGCGGGTCATCAACGGCAACGCCTGGTACGGCAACATGTCCGAGCTGCGCCTGTACGGTGTCTACAAGTCGTCCGCGCAGATCGCGTCGGCGTCGCTGACGTCCACCCAATCGCTCAGCCCGGCAAGTGTGCCGAACAAGCGTGTCGTCGCCGGCAACTCGGTGACGCTGAAGTTCACGGCCAAGGCGGCCATCGGCAACGTCACGGCCACGATCCAGGGCCAGGCGGCGGCCGTCGCCACGACGGACAACGTCAACTTCACGGCCACCACGACCTTGCCGCAAGGCGTGGCGCCGGGCAAGGTGGCGTTCGCCGTCAACTACACGTTGGCGGACGGTTCGGCGGGCTTTCCGGCCACGGCCACGACGGACGGCAGCGGGGCCTACGTGGTGGATGAATCGGACCTGATCCGCAACGTCTCGACCGTCGCGACCCTGATCGATTCGACCTACAACCGCAGCGCGGCGGCGACCAAGGCGAACGTCGACGCTTTGTTCGACAGCAATATCTTCTCCGCCTCCGACTTCCGCATCGGCACCAACAACAGCGGTACCGGCAGCTACATCATCTTCGACTTCAAGTCCGGCAACCAGGTCAGCCTGGCGAGCGTCGAACTGCTGGCGCGCCAGGACCAGGTCGGCCGCGCGAAATACACGGTGTTCCAGGGTTCCAACGATGGCACGACGTGGGCCGATATCACGGCCACCGCCGGCGCGGTGCAGGACTGGCAGACGCTTGCGATGAAGAGTACCGCACCGTATCGCTACATCCGCATCTACAACTTCTCCAACTGGGTCGGCAACCTGGCCGAAGTGCGCCTGCACGGCGCGCTCAGCGGTCCGGCCGACCTGGGCGCGAGCGTGCACATGACGCAGCAGGGCGCGACCCTGAACCGTGCGACCGGCAAGTATGTCGGCGCCGTCACGATCGCGAACACGAGCGGGGCGACGTTGAGCGGCCCCCTGGCGCTCAAGCTGAACAACCTGGCCAGCGGCCTCGTGCTCGACAACGCGACGGGCACGGATGGCGGCGCGCCGTATGTCAGCCTGGCCGATCCGCTCGCGGCCGGCGCGTCGGTCACCGTGAACCTGACGTTTTCGAATCCCGGCCGCGTCCCGGTCAGCTACACGCCGCAGCTGTTGCGCGCCCAGTTCTAAGGACACTCCATCATGCAAAACGATATCAAGCATCACGTTATTTCCCGCCTGACCCGCACGGCGCTGGCGCTGGCCCTGGCGGCGGGTTGCGGCCTGGCGGCGGCCAGCCCCGTCCATGTGACGATCGACACGTCCTCGTTCGGCGTGGGCAGCGGGTACCTCGACATGAACCTCAGTGCCACCGACAACGTGCCGCTCGCCACGGTGACGGTGACGGGGCTGGCCGGCTTTCAGAGTTCGCCCTATATCGATTCCTGGGGCGTGACCGGCGTGGCCGGCGGCTGGCGGTTCCGCAACGATACGGCGAACGACCTGTTCCAGTCGGTCGATTTCGGCGGCCCGCTGTCGTTCGACCTCGATGTCGAGGGCGCGCCCGATCCGGCCGCGGCGTTCATCTCGACATTCGCCGTGTCGGCGTTCGGCAGCGACGGCACGACGCTGCTCGGCCGCCACGACGCCCTGAGCGGCGCGCTTGCCGAATTCACGTGGACGCCCGCCGCGCTGGCGGGCATGGATGGCCAGCTCGGCATCCGTATCGTGGACCCGGGGGTGACGGTCGTTCCGGAGCCGGTCGACTGTGCGTTGCTGGGCATCGGCCTCGCCGGGCTGGCCCTGGCGCGGCGCCCGCGCAACAAGCGGCGCTAGCGCGACGACCTCTCCTGCATGTCGCCGGCCGGCGGGCGCAATGCCCGTCCGGCCGGATGACTCCGATCCGAAGAACCCGACGTATCATGAATTCGCTACTTGCCGCCCTGGCGCTTGCCGTGCCATGCGTTTTTTCCAGCTGGGCGCACGCCGCCGAGCTCGCTCCCAAGCCCCTGTACCGCGACCCGGTGTTCGACGGCGCGGCCGATGTTTCCATCGTGTTCGATCGCGCGGCCCATGTGTGGAAGATGTTCTACACCAATCGCCGGGCGACGATGACGCTGCCAGATCCGGACGACGTCGAATGGGTGCACGGCACCGCCATCGGCATCGCCGTCTCCAGCGATGGCGTGCACTGGCGCTACCGGGGGACGGCGGCGTTCCCGAAGGCATGCACGGACGTGACGCTGTGGGCGCCGGACGTGCTCTACGAAAACGGCACCTACCACATGTGGCTCACCGTCGTGCCGGGCATATTCCACCGCTGGGGCGCGCCCGGTTCGCAGGCGCGCATCGTGCACCTGACCAGCGCCGACCTGTCCAGCTGGAACTGCGCGGGCGACGTGACACTGGGCACGGGCAGCGTGATCGACCCCAGCGTCATGAAGCTGGGGCAGGGCTACCGCATGTGGTACAAGGACGAGCACGCCCAAAGCCGGATACTGGCGGCCGACAGCACGGATCTGCGCACCTGGACGAAGGTCGGCGACAAGCCGGTCAATCCGACGCACGGCGAGGGGCCGGTGGCGTTCCGGTTCAAGGGGCACTACTGGCTGATCGCCGACGTGTGGAAGGGCCTGATCGTGCTGCGTTCCGAAAATGCGCTCGACTGGACGGAGCAGCCGGGCTACATCCTCGGCACGCCGGGCCGCACGGCGACCGACCGGGCCATGGGACAGCACCCGGACGTCGTCGTCGATGGCGAGCGCGCATTCATCTATTATTTCGTGCACCAGAAGAACGAGGCCGAGGCGGCCGCCGATCCACGCTGGAACCAGCGCACGGTCATCCAGGTGGCGGAGCTGGTCTACAAGGACGGCAGGCTGATCGTCGACCGCGACGCGCCGCTCCGGTTCCGGCTCCACGCCCCGTCCCCGTGACGACCGGCCGGCGCGGCGCCGATTCCCATACTTTTGCCAATCACTTGGTATAGAATTTATTTTGGACCAACAAGGCGGCGCGGCTGCGCCGCCGATACAAGACCCTCCAGAGGATACTCGAATGACCTTGCCCCGATTTTCATCCGTGCTCGCGGCCGCCGTCGCATCCGTGCTCGTGCCGGCCGCTTCGGCCTGGGCCGCGCCGCTCGTCGTCTCGTCGCCGGACGGACGCGTCGCGATCCGCATCGAGCAGGATGCCAGCCGGTTCACCATCGCGCGCCGCGGCAAGACCGTGATCGCCGCGTCGCCGCTGGGCCTGGAGCTGGACGGCGTGCCGGCGTTCGGCGCGCTGGCGCTGGAACGGCGCGACGACGTCGCGGTCGACCGCACGATTCCGCTGACCGCGACCAAGGCCGCCGCGGCGCGCGACCATTATCTGGGCGCGACGCTGACGTTCCGCGAGCGCGGGGCCGCCGGCCGGCGCCTGTTCATCGACGTGCGCGCGTATGACGACGGCGTCGCCTTCCGCTACCGTATCGACGGCACCGATCCCGTGCGCCTGCGCGGCGAACGGACCGCGTTCGTGCCGGCGGGGGACCCGGAATGCCTGGTGTCGAAGGCCGCCGGCGCCCACGAGGTGCCGTTCGACCGCGTGAAGGTGTCGCAACTGCGCGAGGGCGTCGCCTACGACGTGCCGGTGGTGTGCACCACGCCGGCCGGCGACACCTCGTACGCCATCACGCAGGCCAACCTGAACGGCTATACCGGCGCGTCCCTGTGGCGCGAAGGCGGCGCGTTGCGGGTGCGGCTGTCGGCGGTGCCCAAGCGCGACGGTCCGGCGTTCGTGTCGAAGGGCGGGCTGACGACGGCCTGGCGCGCGGTCATGCTGGGCGACCGCATCGGCGACATGATCGGCTCCCAGCTGGTCGGCAACCTGAATCCCGCGCCGGACGGCGACTTCAGCTGGGTGCGGCCGGGCAAGGCCGCGTGGGACTGGTGGTCCGGCCCACTGGCGGGCATGAAGCCCGACATGGCAAGCTATCGCCGCTTCATCGATTTCGCCGCGGCCGCCGGATTGCCGTACTACCTGATCGACGCCGGCTGGGCCTACGGCTCCGGCCCCGACTGCTGGATCGCGCTGCCGGGGACCGACATCACCCGCGCCGCGGACGGCATCGACATCCCGGCGCTCGTGCGCTACGCGGCCGGCAAGGGCGTGGGCCTGATGTTGTGGGCCCATTGGGAACATGTCGCGCAACGCATGGACGAGGTGCTCGACACCTATGCACGCTGGGGCGTCAAGGGCGTCAAGATCGATTTCATGGACCGCGACGACCAGGAGATGGTCGACTTCTACCAGCGCGTCGCGCGCGCCACCGCGCAGCGCCACCTGCTGCTCGACCTGCACAGCGCCTACGTGCCGGACGGGCTGCAGCGCACGTACCCGAACTTCATCACCCAGGAAGGCGTGATGGGCGCGGAGTGGAACAAGATGAACCGGACGATCACGCCGCGCCACAACCTGATGCTGCCCTATACGCGCATGCTCGCCGGCCCGATGGACTACACGCCCGGCGGCTTCCACAACGCCACGCCGGACACCTTCACCGTGCGCGCCGAGATGCCGCAGACCCAGACGACGCGCGGCCAGGCGCTGGCGATGTACGTGGTGTACGACAGCCCGCTGCAGATGGTGTCCGACGACCCCGACGCCTACCGCGACGCGCCCGGCTTCGATTTCATCCGGCGCGTGCCGACCGCATGGGACGAGACGCGTTACCTGGCGGGCGAGCCCGGACGCGACATCGTGCTGGCGCGGCGCCAGGGCAGCACCTGGTACGTCGGCGCGATGACGGCAGACGATGCGAAGGACGGCCGCGTCGAGCGCGTCGCGCTGCGCTTCCTGCCCGCGGGGCGTTACCGTGTCACGACCTGGGAGGATGGCGCCACGCCGAACGACGTCGTGCGCAAGGAACGCGAGGTCGGCGCCGGCGACGTGCTCCCGTTGCGGCTCGCGTCCTCCGGGGGCGCCGTGGCGATCCTGGAACGCCTCGAATGACCGCGCACACCGTGGCCGGCGTAGACATGGTGGAACGCGTTCGCATGACTCCTGTCCGGCGCTGGCTCGGCGCACTGTGCGCCATCGCGGCCGGCGCCGCCGTGACGGCGAGCCCCGGCTGGACCGCGGAGCAGGCGCCGGCCGGTCGCACCGCGCAGTGGGGCGACCTCGGTAATGGGCGCTACCGCAATCCCGTCCTGCCGGCCGACTACAGCGACCTGGATGCGATCCGCGTCGGCGACGACTATTACGCGATTTCGTCGAGCTTCCAGTTTTCGCCGGGGATGGCGATCCTGCATTCGCGCGACCTGGTCAACTGGGAAACCGTGGGCCACGCGGTGCCCGACCTGACCCAGGTATCGCCGGAACTGAACTGGGACCGGATGAACCGCTACGGCCGGGGCATCTGGGCCGGCGCCATCCGCCATCACGCGGGCCGGTTCTGGATCTACTTCGGCACCCCCGAGGAAGGCTATTTCATGACGAGCGCAGCGCGGCCGGAAGGGCCGTGGGCCCCGCTGCGCCAGGTGCTGCGCGCGCCCGGATGGGACGACTGCGCGCCGTTCTGGGACGATGACGGCAAGGGCTATTTCGTCGGCACGAACTTCAGCGACGGCTACAAGATCCACCTGTGGGAAATGGGGGCCGACAACGCCACGCTGATCCCGGCGTCGGACCGGGTGATCTACCAGTCCAAGGGCAGCGAAGCCAACAAGCTGTACAAGTTCGACGGCACGTACTATCACTTTTTCAGCGAAGTGCAGGGCGACACCCGCGTGATGATGATGCGGCGCGCCCCGTCGATACACGGGCCGTGGTCCGCCAGGCGCCAGCTCATGCACGCCGACGTCAGCGCCATGCAGCCGAACCAGGGCGGGATCGTCCAGGGCCCGGACGGGAACTGGTATTTCTTCACGCACCACGGCGACGGCGATTGGTCGGGCCGGGCCGCAAGCCTGCTGCCGGTCCACTGGATCGACGGCTGGCCCGTGATCGGGCAACCCGACCGCGACGGCATCGGCACGATGGTGTGGGAAGCGGCCATGCCGGCATCGCATTCGCGCCGCCTGTTTCCGCAAGGGGGCGACGGCTTCGACGGCCCGGCACTCGCGCCGGCGTGGGAATGGAATTACCAGCCGCGCATGGACAAGTGGTCGCTGTCGGCCCGTCCCGGCTTTCTGCGGCTGCACGCGTTTTCCGGCCTGGATGGCGGCAACCTGCTCAAGGTCGGCAACGTGCTGACCCAGCGGGTCGTGCGCTCCGGCGGCCAGTCGTTCGCCGCGCAGCTCGAACTGAAGGGCATGGCCGACGGCCAGCACGCGGGCCTGCTCCACTTCACGGCGCAGCCGCGCGCCGCCAACCCGGCCGCCTCCACGGCGTCGGCCGGCATCGTGATGGCGGACGGCCGGCGCTACCTGGAAATCTCGCGCGACGGCACCTACACGCGGTTGCGGCCATGGCCGCATGACGCCATCTGGCTGCGTTCGAGCTGGGGACTGGACGGCAGGAGCACCCTGGCCGCCAGCGCCGACGGCAAGCGTTTCGAACCGGTGCTGCCGGACTTCCCGTTGACCTGGGGCGCCTACCGCGGCAGCCGCGTCGGACTGTTCACGTTCAACCAGGCGGGCGAACGCGGGTACGTGGACGTCGACAGCGTGACCTATGCCGTCGACAACCGTGCCGGTGCGCCCCGGCGCTGAGCCCGCACGCCCATCGGCATTGCCGATGGCGCCGATCGGCATTTCCCGTTTCCCCTCCGCGTCGATCGATACGAGAATCGGCTGCCTGCCAACGTGCAGTCGAATCAACGATCGACAAGGAGAGGAAATGAGTGAAATGATTTTGATCGTCGGCGGAAGCTCCGGCATGGGGCTGTGTCTCGCGAGGTCGCTGATCGCGGACGGCGCCCGGGTCGTCATCGCGGGCCGTTCTACCGACCGCCTGCGCCGTGCGGCCGACTCGCTGGCCGACGTCGGGGACGTGGGCACGATTGCCGCCGACATCACGCGCGAGGACGACGTCATCCGGCTGTTCGCGGAATGCGGCGACCTCGATCACATCGTGTCCACCGCGGCGGACATCGAAGGCGCCTACGAATTGCTGCCGGCGCTGGACGTGGCCGCCGCGCGCAAGGTCGTGGACTCCAAGTTCATCGGGCCGCTGCTGCTGGCCAAGCACGGCGCCGCGCGCCTTGCCGGGAAGGGCTCGATCACGTTCACGTCCGGCATCGCGGCCTATCGGCCCGCGGCGCGCGGTTCCGTGGTCGCCGGCGTCAACGGCGCGCTGGAATCGCTCGCCTACGCGCTGGCCATCGAACTGGCGCCGATCCGCGTGAACGTCGTGTCGCCGGGCTGGGTCGACACGCCGATCTGGAAGCAGGTCGCGGGCGACGAGGCCAGCGCCAGGTTGAACGACATGGCGAAGCGGCTGCCGGTGGGGCGGATCGGCCAGGCCGCGGACATCGCCGACGGCATCCGCTTCCTGATGCGCAACGGCTTCGCTACCGGGTCGGTGCTGCATCTGGATGGCGGACATCGGCTGGTGTAGCGCCGCCGCTTGCCAAAGGCAGCGCGGCGAGCAGCGCCGCCAGGCCGATCGACGACGGCCCGCGCTTGCGGTACGCGATCGACACCGGCACCGCCGCGGCGTCGCCGTGCAGGGGAACGACCGCCAGATGCGCGTCCCGGATCGACGGCACCATGCGCGGCACGATGGCGCAGCCCAGGCCGCGCTCCACGAGACCGACGATCGCCGCCACGCTGCCGGATTCGCCGGCGATCCGCGGCAGCCCGTCCGGGCGGGATCGAAACGCGGTCTCGAACATCCCGCGATAGGCGCAACCCTGCGCCGTCACGAGGAAGCGCTCGTGCGCGATGTCGTCGTGGCCGACGCTCGCGCGCGCCGCCAGCGGATGACCGGGCGGCGCGATCAGGACGAGCGGCTCGAGCGCGATCTCGCGGCAAACGAGGTCGTCGTCCGGCGCGCGCGTGCCGAAGAAGAATGCCGCGTCGAGCGTGCCGTCCTTGACGCCGGCGTGCAGTGCCGACGTCGAGGCGACGGCCACCCTGACGCTGACGTCCGGATGCGTGGCCGCCATCCGCGCCACGACGTCCGGCAGGAACGCGGCCGCGATGGTCTCGATGCCGCCCACGTCCAGCGTCCGGCACGCGACGCCGCCCGCGGCCAGCACGGCGCCGCGCGCCTCGTCCGCCAGGCCGGTCAGCCGGTCCGCGTAGCCGAGCAGGCACGCGCCCGCGGCGGTCAGGGCGAGCTTGCGGTTCGACCGGTCGAACAGCGCCACGCCGAGGTCGGCCTCCAGCGCCTGCATCTGTTCCGTGACGCTCGACTGCGTGCGGTGGATCTGGCGTGCGGCCTCGCTGAAGTTCAGGGTGCGGGCGACGCGTACGAAGGTCTTCAGGCGTTTCAGGTCCATGGCGTTCGGGCGGCTGGCGGAGGACCGATTGTACCCGTTCGCTTACTCCGCCCGCGGCACCCCCAGCAACTCTTCCAGATGCGCCAGCGACCCCTGGTCCTTGATCACGGACCGCAGCCAGGTATGCAGATCCTGCTCGCCGGCGCTCGCCGCCTTCTCCGCGAAATACGACACGGGGCTGTGCGGCTCCGTCTCGCGGAAGAACTTCGCGATGGTGCGCAGCTGGGCGATCGCATCGGCGCGCGTGCGGATCGGCCCCGGCCCGGCGGCCGGCGGCTGCGGCGCCACCGCGACGGCGGGCAGCGCCGGCGATGCCTGCGCGGCTGCCTCGACCGGCTGCGGCGCCTGTGGCGCGGCCGCGGGCGCCGGCAGCGCGTGCAGCAGCGTCTGCACCGCGTCGCGCGCGGCGGAAAAGCCGGGGCTGTCGTGGCCCAGGCGCGCGTCGGCCGCCCGCTCCAGCTGCGCCAGCGCGTCCAGGCAGGCCTGCGCGTCGCTACGCAGCGCGTCGCTGAAGGCGGGGGAGCTCGTGCGCTTCGCGGCTTCCAGGTCCGCCACGCGCGGCGGCGTGTCGGCGTCGCCGGCGGCGGCGCGGCGGCGCGCCGCTACGAAGTCGACCGTCGAGTAGGCGGTGCCGCGGCCTTCCGTCAGCGGCATCTCGCGCACGAGGGCGCGCGTGCGCGACAAGATCCACGCGAGGTTGCCGATGCGCTGTTCCTGGTCGCCGCCGTCCGCTTCCGGATACAGGCCCGCGTCCCAGAAGCGGTCGCACAGGCCCGCGAGCAGCAGGAATCCTTCGCTCAGGCCACGCATATGGTGCCGCTTGGCGGCCGCCTCGGTGAGCCAGACGGCAAGGCGCAGGTCCTTCGTCTGTTCGGCCAGCAGGCGCGCGCAGCGCTCGACGACGAAGCCCCAGTCGGCCTCCTTGAGCTCCGTGACCCATTCGCCTTGCGCGAGCGACGGGTCGTCGAACTGGCGCGCGCGGGCGATGGCGTCCAGGTCCGGGGAAAACGCGAGGTCGGCGCCGCACGGTTGCGCGGCGGAGATCGGGGCGAGCAGGGCGTCGGCGGTGAACATGGTGTCTTTCGTCATTGGATCATTGCGCGAGGCGGAATTCGATGCGGCGGTTGCGCGCGCGTCCCTCGGCCGTGTCGTTGCTGGCGATGGGGCGGTCCGGGCCCTGGCCGCTGGCGGCGAGGTTCTCTTCCGCGATGCCGTGCGCGGCCAGGTAGGACTTGACGGTGGCGGCGCGCGCCTGGCTCAGGCTCACGTTGCTGGCCCGCAGGCCGGCGCTGTCCGTGTGGCCGATGATCTCGATGCGGCGGCCCTTCAGCTTCAGCATCGCGGCCACCATCTCGTCGAGGATCGCGCGGCCCGTCGGGGTCAAGGTCGCCTTGCCGCTTTCGAATTCGACGGTGCGGTTGCCCAGCGTGTTGTCGAGCAGGGCCTGCTCGGCGGCGGATACGCGCAGGCCGTTGTTGACGGTATAGGTCGGGTTCAGGTTGGTGGCGACGTTGCTGGCGATGCGCTGGCGCAGCGCCTCGTTGGCCACCTCGCCGCGCAGGCTGACGTTGCTGCCGTCGATCTTGAGCTGGCCGCGGCTGATCTGGCGCAGGTCGGGTGTGATCAGCTTTTGCACATAGCCGTTCCAGTTCGCCGGCGTGGCGACGGGGCCGATGGCGATCTGGTCGACGACGCGTTCGGCCCCGTAGACGTCGCGCAGCCTCGCGAGCACGGCGGCCTTCGTCGCCTCGTCCGGCACGGTGCCGCTGGCCAGCACCTGGCCCGGCTGCGGGGTGGCCGGCGCCGGCGCGGTGTTCTGGGCCGCCGCCGCGCCGGCGCAGCACAGGATGAAAAAGGCGGCGAGGGCGCGCTGGGTGATGATTCGCATATCAGGTTCCGATGAATGCCGCGCCGACGGAATCGAGCGCGGACTTGAGGGACAGGCTGCCCTGGGCCAGGTAGGACGAGAGCTTGCGCACGGCGTAGTCGCCGTCGACCTGGTCCTCGACCCATTCGAGGTCCGCGAACGCGATGAGGTGGTCGAGGCCCGCCTGCGGGTCGATGAGGGTGCGCAGCGTCTGCGCCGACGCGCCGGAAAAACCGACGACGAGCGCGGGCCGGCCTTCCAGCCGGGTGACGAACAGCGCCAGCTCGAAGTCGGCGCGCGCGAGGAACGGGGCGATCACGTGCATCCAGAACGCGGCCACGAGGTTGCGGTGGATGAGGTCTTCCGGCAGCGGCAGCACGAGGCTTTTCTCGAGCCGGCCGGACCCGCTGTCCAGCACGGGCTGCAGCAGCATGCCCAGCGCCAGCAGCACCTGGCGCGCCGAGACGCGAAAGCCCGCACGGTCCAGGAGCGCGTCGAGCGCGCCGATGGTCAGCACGTCCAGGAAGTCCTCGAACGCGGCGTCGTAGGCGGACGCGCGCAGGTCCAGGTCGATCGGCTGGCTGCTCGCGGCGGCAAGCGGCGCGGCCGGATCGCCCGCGTTGCGCACGCCGAGCGTCAGCGTTTCGAGCCGGCTCCACAGGCGCGTGAACACGAGCGGGGTGGTCGGCAGGAAGGCCGCCGGCTCGGCGATTTCCATCGCACCGGCCATCAGGAACGGGTAGCGCCGGCTCGATTCGTCGCTGCTGGCGACGATGTGGCCGCCGATCGCGTGGCGCCGGCGCGGGCCGACGAAGGCGAAGTGCAGTGGCGCGGCGGCGTCGTAGGCGAGCTTCCAGCGCGCGTTGGCGCTCATCAGGTCCATCGCTTCGGACAGCCAGTCGTCCAGCACTTTCAACAAGGCCGGGCTGGCGCTGGCGCGCACGAAGTCGCCGCGGCTGGGCAGCTTGCCGAAATAGCCGACGCTGACGGGAGTGAGCTGGCGGCTCATTGCGCGTCTCCCGCCATGGCCGTGCGCAGCGGCGCGGCCGGCGCGGCCGGCTTCGGTGCGGTGATCGTGTCCGGCAGGCGCAGGCGCTTGAATCCCTGGCCCGGCGCGGGCGCCTGGGCCTGGACCGGCGCGGGCGCGGCCGGCAGGACCTTGAGGTTCGCCGTCACCGTGACGCCGGCATTCTGCCAGCTCATCTCGAACACGCCGCCGTCCTTGCGCTTGCGCTGGGCCGCGTCGATCATCTTCTTCAGGCCGAAGTGGCCCGGCTCGTCCAGCAGCACGACGTTGCGGCCTTCCGGCGTGACGGCCGTGATCTTCGCGCCCGGCACGCCGGCCGGATTCGGCCACACCATGTGCACCCAGGGCTGCGGCTGGCCGCGCCAGCGCAGCGCCTGGCCGTCGATCTCCAGCGTGAATTCGGTGGCGCCGGACGTGGCAAGGGCCTGCAGGTCGAAGCGGGTCTGCGCCTCGCCGCCGCTGGACGCGGCCGCGTTGGCGACGCCGCCGGCGGCCAGCGGCGCGACCCAGCCCGGGAAGCTCGCGACGACGTTCGGCGCCAGGTTCACGCCCATGTCGGCCCACGTGCGCGGGCTGAGCGAATCGCCGCGGCGCACCACCAGCGGGCCCACCGTCGTCGTGAAGAATTTCGCGATGGCGCCGTCCGGGCCGAAGATCTCGCCGATCTCGGCGTTGCTGGCCTCGGCCTTCGACTCGGTCGCGAACGGGTACTTCAGTGCCAGGCCGCGGTTGAACGGCTGGACGACCTGGGCGGCCCACACCTTGTTGATCTCGTTTTCGGCCGGCTGCACGATCACGGCGAACGTCTGCATCAGCGGGCGCACGAGCACGGGGCGCAGCGCCTGGCGCTGGGCGTCCGTCATCCCCACCAGCATCTGCTCGTCGACGTAGCGCAGCGCGTCGGCCAGCTCGGAACCGCTGCCGTCCAGCGTCTGCTGCATCAGCTGCTTGGCGCCGGGGCCCGGGTCGCCCTGGTTCTTGATCTGGTTGAAGCGGGCGCGCAGCTTCGACAGGTTGTCGATGTAGCCGCGCATCAGCGACGCGTCCTTGTCGCGTGCCACGACGAGGCGGGCGACGCCCGCGAACTCGCGGCCGACGGGACCAAGGGCCGGCGCGGCCGCCGCCTGTGTGCCGGGTGCCGGCAGGCTGACGTTCACGATGGCCGGTTTCTGGCGCAGGATCGTCTCGCGGAACCAGCCCGAGAGGCCGTTCTGCGCGCGCTGCAGGCTGGCGCCGGCCAGGGTCGGGTTGTCCCACGACGTCTGTTCATAGACCGTGGACACGAGCTTGTCGATCGGCGAATTCTGCGGATCGCCCAGGCGGTTCATGGCGCTGGCGGCGCCGTCGAAGCCGTCCAGGTCCTTCACCGTCACGCCCTGCATGAACTTCTGCCACTCGCGCGCGTACTCCGCCTTGTACAGGTCGACGAGCGATTTCTGGATCTGTTCCGGGCTGCCTTCCAGCGTGAGGTCGTCGCGCGCGGCCGTCTTCAGGACCCAGTCGGCGCTCTGCAGCTCGCGGTTGGCCGCGTCGCGGAACGCCTGCTGCACGAAGCCTTCCCAGGCCTGGCGCGTGAAGGCGCCGGAGATGGCATAGCTGCCGAGGACGAGTTCCTTGTCCTGGTCGCCCACGATGCGCGCCACCGTGATCGACGGATAGCGGGTCGCCGCGCGCGCCTTCACGTCCGCGTACACGCGTTCCCGCGCGGGCATGCCGCGCACGACGCGGCGCAGGCTGTCGCGGGTCTGGTCGACGAGTGCCAGCCGGGTGTCGATGACGGGCCAGGACGGATCGTTCACCTGCGCGAGGTAGAACGAGATCATGCGCTCGGCGCTGCGGATCAGCTGCTCGCGCGGCATCGCGCCGCGGTTCGCTTCCAGCCAGTTGCGCCAGAAGCGCGTGAGCTGGTCGTTCAGGTGGGCGCTTTCGGCGCGCGATTTATCGCCCAGCATCAGGTAGGTCTTCAGCGCGTTGTAGGCGTCCTCGGTGTCGAGCGGCGACGCGTCCTTGAACTGCTGCGGCGCGTCGGCCGCCGGAGCGCCGGCCGCCGTGGCGCCGGCCGGCTTGTTCATCGGTTGCAGCTGGGCCGCGTTGCCGTTGACGTCGGCGAGGTAGGATTCGAGCGATTGCGCGACGGGTTTCAGCATCACTTCGCGCACGCCGTTGAAGTATTCCTCCTTCAGCTTGCGGTTCAGGAGGTTGCCCTGGTAGAGGCCGAGGCCGAGCGACAGCGGGCGGTGCTCGGCATAGCGGTCGAGCTGCTCGATGCGGTCCTGCAGGATCTCCAGCGCCTGGAAGCGCGATTGCAGGTCCATGCTCTTGCCCTGCACGCGGATGGCCTGGTCGAGGTCGGCCTGGACGTTGGCGACGAGCTGGCGGTTGTTCATGTACGACCAGCTCCAGCCGGCCAGCGCGAGGCCGGCGAAGGCCGTCGCCGCGAAGAAGGCCGCATAGCGCAGGCGCGTCTTGGCCGGGCTGGCGTACTGCGCGACGAGATCCTTGTCGGCGAAGATCACCTTGCGGAACAGGTTGAGGAGGAAGTAACCCTGCTGCTGGTGCTGGTCCTCGTGCGCGGGCGGCTGCAGGCGCAGGTCGAAGCGCTGGGCGACGCGGGCCGACGACGTCGACACCGTCTCGCCTTCCTGCAGCGCGCTCGTGAAGTAAAAGCCGCGGAACACGGGCTTGAACTGGAACGGGTTGTCCTCGAACAGCGTGGCGACGAAGGCGTGCAGCGCCGGCTTGATGGACGCGAATTCGAGCGGGAACGTGAACACGCCGGACGGCATGTTCTCGCGCGCCTGCTGCGACATGTTCGCCAGGCTCAGTTCCTTGAGGCCGTCGTACAGTTCGTCGAAGCGGGCGTCGAACTGGTCGAGCAGGCGCTCGCTCGTCACGTTCTGGTCGTAGGGCAGCGTCGCGCCCCACACCTTTTCGCGTTCGGCGCGCTCGCTCTCCTGGAAGAATTCGTTGAAGCCGTCGATCAGGTCGGCCTTGGTGAACACGACGTAGACCGGCGCGTGCACTTCCAGGCGCTCGGTCAGTTCCTGCACGCGCTGGCGCAGGTTCTTGGCCAGGTTGATCGCGAACTCGGGCCGGTTGCGCGTCAGCTCCGCGATGCTGACGGCGATGATGACGCCGTTGATCGGGGCCTTGCGGCGGTGTTTCTTGAGCAGGTCGAGGAAGCCGAACCACTCGGCGCGGTCCTGGTCGACGACGGAATAACGGCCCGCCGTGTCGAGCAGGATGCCCTCGGTCGTGAAGAACCAGTCGCAGTTGCGCGTGCCGCCCACGCCCTGCACGACCTTGCTGTCGGCGAACGGGAACTGCAGGCCGGAGCTGGCGATCGCCGTGCTCTTGCCGGCCGCCGGGTTCCCGATGATCATGTACCACGGCAGTTCGTACAGCGCGGCGCTGCCCGACAACTGCCCCAGCTTGGAGCCCTTGATCGTCGCGATGGCGTCCAGCAGGCGCTTGCGGATGACTTCCGTTTCCTGGCGCTGCGTCGCGTCGGCGACGGGTTGATCGGCTTGCGGGCTGGCCTGCTGTTCGAGCATGGCGCCGATCCGGCCGGCCTTGCGCGCATGGCGCCAGCGGCGCCACAGCCACAGGGCCGCGCCCACGAGCAGGGCGGCGCCGAGCACGATCCAGGGGAGCGCGGGCGGCCATTGCAGCAGCCGCGCGGCCGCGAACAGCAACGCGGCGAAGGCCGCCCAGCCGATGACGGTGAGGCTGGTGCGGGCGGTCAGGAAATGCCAGATTTTTTGCATGATGACGAGAGAGTGGTTGATGCCGTGGTGCGCGTGGTGCGGGATTGGTGAGTCAGCGTTTCATGACGCCGGGCAGGCGCAGTTCCGTATGCCCGAAATCCATCATCTTCCAGCGGCCGCCCCAGGTCAGGCCGACGGATTCCGCCACCTGGCCGTACAACTGGTAGCCGCGCATGGCCCAGGGATCCTTTTCCGAGATCACGAGCCGGCCGTCGCGGACGAACGCGCAGTCGGCGGCGAGCCCGTACTGGTGCCAGCTCTGCCACGACCGGGCGTTCGTGACGCCGGGACCCAGCGCGGCCAGCGCATCCTGGCGCGCGGCGCTGCGGTAGCCTTCCAGGATCGCCATGTCGTAGCCGTAGCGCTCCTTCATGATCCGGAAGACCGTGAGCAGGCGCTGCGTGTAGTCCGCGTTCAGCATGGCCCAGTCGCGGCTGGCCGAAGCGAGCAGCGGCCGCTCCTGCGCCACTTCGGCCGTCGCGAACACGAGCGGCGGCAGCGGGGGCGGCGGCACGAGCTGCTCGCCCTGCAGCAGGTCGGCCACCTGCTCGTTCACGGCGTGCGTCGACGGCTCGTAGCCGCTCAGCACGGGCCGTTCCGCGAGCAGCAGGGCGGCCAGCGGCGGCAGGCAGACGAGGGCGGCGCCGCACGCGCAGGCGATCCAGTGGCGCCGCACGAAGCCGGCCAGCCGTCCCGCCGCCGCGCGGCCGTTCGTGCGGACCGCATCGGCGTCGCGCATGCCCTGCTGCGCCAACGCGCCCGCGCGGCGGCCGAGCCGCACTCCGGCCCCGGCGAGCGCGCTCAGGACGAATTCGCGGCCGGCCGGAAACAGCACCATCCAGCTGACGGCGCACGCCACGATGAAATAAACGGTTACTGCCAGGACCCACACCAAGGACACTCCGGATAGTCGGACACATAGTTGTCGTTAAAATATTTCCAGAAAGTATAAATCCGGCAATCGACAACCCCGCGCACGATTGAAAAAACGCAAAAACTCACCAAATGTGTTAATCGCGCACGATTAAAAGCAAATTCGCGGCACAATTGTCTTGATTCTTGTAAAGTAATGCAAACTTTTTTAAGGAGCTAAATTGCAACATCAAGGCGATCGCCCGGTCCGAGGCGGCCGGCCCAGTCTGCTTTCGCCCGACGAGCAGGCTGTCCCGGAACAGAAGGGCATCCTGAGCTCCCTGGACGGCATGCACGGGCAGCCCCGTGCCGCGCAGGGGCCGCGGCCCCGTTCGCGCGCGCTGGCGTGGGGCGTTGCCGCCGTCGGGGCGGTCGTCGCGGGCGGTGCGCTGCTCCTGTTCGGCGGCGGCGAGGAAGGCCGCACGCCGGCGGTCGCCGTGGCCGCGGCGCCGGCCGTGACCAGCGTGGCCGAGGTGCCGCGCGCCGCGCCGGTCACGCCCGTGTCGATGCCGGCGCCCGCCGCGTCGACGGCGGCCGTGCTGCGCGACGAGCCCGCGGCGCCGGCGGTGCCGGAACCGGCCGCGCCGATGGCCAATCCGCTGGCCGACATGGCGGCACCGCCCGCGCCGGAACGCCACAAGACGCATGCGGCGAAGGCGGAACCGAAGGAAGCGCATGCGAAGGCCGCGCACCGCAAAGCGCACGACGCGGCACGGGACACGGCGCGCGACGGCGGCAGGGAAAAACGCGCGAAACCGCGCGCGGCGCGCGAGCAGGACAGCGACGTCGTGCTGCTGGCGGCCCTGATGAGCCACATGGAACCGGTGAACCGCAAGGCCACGCCGGCGCAGCAACTGGAGGCGTGCCGCCGCTACAACGCGGCCGGCGAAGAGCAGTGCCGCGTGCGGGTGTGCGATGCCGTGGGGCGCAGGGAGGCGGCGTGCAAGCGGGTGCCGGCTGCACGGTCCGAGCCGGAGACCTGAGCACGGCAAGACGGCCGTGGCGCCCGTCGGCGCGGTCGTCGAACGGGACCGGTGCGCCGAAAAAATGGTAAAGTGCGAGCCCCCGGCATGTGCCGGCCGTTCATCATCTTTTGAATCGCATGAGAGACTTCGCGACCACGGCGCCCGACGCGGCACCGGCGGCGCCGTCGTTCGACGCCGCCTTCCTGCACGACCCGTATCCCGCCTACAGCCGCTTGCGCGCGGCGGGACCGGTGCTGTGGCGCGACGACGTGTTCCAGGGCGCGTGGCTGCTGACGCGCCACGAGGACGTCGAGCTGGCCCTGCGCGATCCGCGCTTTTCGTCGCAGCGCACGGGTGGCTGGGTCAAGCGCATTCCCGGCGTCGACGCGAGCTTTGCGGGCCGCCGCGCGCAGGCGGGGCTGGAAGCGTTCCAGCGCCTGTTCGGCAGCGCCATGGTGTTCCTCGACGGCGCCGACCACCAGCGCGTGCGCAAGGCCATGGCGGCCGGCTTCCATCCGACCCTGGTGAAAACCTTGCGCGTCGAGGTCGAGCGTCTCGCCGACGAGCTGCTCGACGAGCTGGATGCGGGCGCCGGCTTCGACTTCATCGCCGCGGTCGCGCGCCCGCTGCCGTCGCGCGTCATCGGGCTGATGCTGGGCATACCCCGCGCGGACGAAGCGCGCTTCATGGCCTGGTCGGACGATCTGGCCGCATTCATCGGCGCGCTGCAGCCGACGGCCGAGCAGTTGCGCGCCGCCCAGCGCAGCCTGCTGCAGATGGTGCGGTATTTCGACGCGCTGCTGCCCGCGCGCAGGCGCGAACCCGGCACGGACCTCGTCAGCCGCATGCTGCTGGCCGAGGCCGCGGGCGACATCCAGGCCGACGGCGAACTGCTGGCGCAATGCGCGATGCTGCTGTTCGCGGGCCACGAGACGACGCGCAACCTGCTCGGCAATGGCCTGTACACCCTGCTCACGCATCCGGACGCGTGGGCGCGCCTGTGCGCGGACGAGGAGGGCGTGCCGCTGGCCGTGCGCGAACTGCTGCGCTACGACAGTCCCGTGCAGTACACGGGCCGGCGCGTCGCGACCGAATTCACGCTGCACGGCACGACGCTCAAGCGCGGCGACCTCGTGATCGCCATGATCGGCGCGGCCAACCGCGATCCGGACCGCTTCCTTGACCCCGATACGTTCGACATCGGCCGGCGCGCCGGCAGCCACCTGTCGTTCGGCAGCGGGCCCCACGTGTGCATCGGCGCCGGGCTGTCGCTGCTGGAGGCCGACGTCGTGCTGCGCGCCGTCCTGCGGCGCTGGCCGGGGCTGGCGCTGGCCGATGCGGTCCCGCGCTGGAACGGCATCGCGGGCCTGCGCGGGCTCGCTGCGCTACCCGTCATTTCTTCGTGAAGTGTTCGACGGCGTCGAAATTGGTGCCGTTCGACTTGACCTCGTACAGATCGGTGCCCAGCACATACAGGCCGTCGAAGGGGGCTGCGCCGGCCGCGTAGACCTGGTCGGGCACGCACACGGAACCGCCCGCGTAATCGACGCACCAGTTGGGCTGGCCGTCGATGATCTTGTGGCTGACGAAGGTCCCCGTGAGCGTGACGCTGCGCTGCGGCACCTGCGTCGTCACCTTGTCCACGGAAGCCGAGATCACGGCCACGCCGGGGGCGGGCGTGATGCTCGATGCCACGGTGCCGATATAGGTCGCCGTCGTGTCGGCGCTCCAGGTCTGCGTCGCGATGATGTCGCCGGTGCAGGTCGTGTTGGCGTAGTAATTGGTGGTGACGCCGATCGTGAGCGTGTTGGCCGATCCGGCGGGGCGCTGGATGACGGCCGTGTCGAGCGCGTGCGACGTGCAGGCGGACGTCCAGGTGCCGACGTAGGCGTCGAGGTTCCCGCCGCCCGTCGCCGGCGGCGGCGTCGGACTGCTCGCGGAACCCGGATTGCCGCCACCGCCGCCGCATGCCGCCAGCAATGTCGCCAGCAACATCGCCAGCGCGGCGCTACCCATCATGTTTTTCATCGTCGTCTCCCGTCTCGGCGTGTGGACTCACTGTTCAGGGAGGCATGATACCCGCGTGCGCCGCCGCATGGCTCACCGTTTGTCACGGCGGGCCGGACCGGCCGGGTCAGCGCGCGGCCAGCTGCTGCAGGATCTCGCGGTCGAGGGCCTTCAGCGGCACCGACTTTTCCACGCCGCCGCGCTTGATCGCTTCCTTCGGCATGCCGTAGACGACGCAGCTGTCCTCGTCCTGCGCGACGGTGCGGCTGCCGGCCTTGCGCATTTCCAGCAGGCCGGCGGCGCCGTCGTCGCCCATGCCCGTCATGATGATGCCGAGCGCGTTGGTGCCGGCGTGTTTGGCGACGGAACGGAACAGCACGTCCACCGACGGACGGTGGCGGTTGACGAGCGGACCGTCGATGACGTCCACGCAGTATTGCGCGCCGTCGCGCCGCAGCAGCATGTGCTTGCCGCCCGGGGCGATCAGCGCGCGGCCCGGCAGCACGCGGTCGCCGTGGCGCGCCTCGCGCACCTCGATCAGGCACAGGCCGTTGAGGCGCTCGGCGAAGGCGGCCGTGAATTTTTCCGGCATGTGCTGCACGATGACGATGCCGGGCGTGACCCGCGGCAGCGCCGTCAGGACTTCTTCCAGCGCCAGCGTGCCGCCCGTCGAGGTGCCGATCGCGACGACGCGTTCCGTCGTGCGCAGCAGGGGGCGCGCATCGTGCGCGGCCGGCAGCACGGCGTCCGCCGTCAGCTTCGCGGGCACGGGCGCGGGGGCGGGCGCGACGCGCGCGGCGAGGCGCCGCACATTGACCTGGCTGGCCGCCCGCACGGCCGCAACCAGCTCGTCCGCGCTCTCGTTGAGGAAGTCCTTCAGCCCCAGCTTGGGCTTGGTGATGATCGATACGGCGCCTGCCGCCAGCGCCGCCATCGTCGTCTCGGCGCCCTTGTCCGTCAAGGTGGAACAGATCACGACGGGCGTCGGCCGCTCCGCCATGATTTTCTTGAGGAAGGTGATGCCGTCCATGCGCGGCATTTCGACGTCCAGCACGATCACGTCGGGCCACGCCAGCTTCATGCGCTCGATCGCGAGCAGCGGGTCGGACACGGCGTGCAGCAGCCGGATGCCGGGGGCGCCTTCCAGCATCGCGCCGACGATCTTGCGCACGACGGCCGAATCGTCGACCACCATCACATCGATCGTCTTCATGCCGGTTTGCGGTAGACGGAAGGGATGACGGGGCGGACCAGGTCGCCCATGTCCTGCAGGCTCTCGGAATGGCCGATGAACAGGTGCCCGCCGGGTTTCAGGCGGCCCAGCACACGCGTGACGACCTGCCGCTTGGTCTCGCCGTTAAAGTAGATCATCACGTTGCGCAGGAAGGCGACGTCGTACATGCCCAGGTCCCCGGGCAGCGCCGTGTTCAGGTTCACCTGGCGGAACTGCACGCGCTCGCGCAGGGCGCGGTTGACGAGCAGGGTGCCCTGCTGCTCGCGGATGCCCTTGAGGCAGAAGCGGCGCAGGTAGTCCGGCGGCACGTGGCTGGTCCGCTCCAGCGGATAGTGCCCGCTGCGCGCGCGCTGCAGCACGCGCGTGCTGATGTCGGACGCCGTGACTTCCCACGGCGCCGCTTTCAACACGTCGGCCAGTACCATCGCGATGCTGTACGGTTCCTCGCCGGACGAGCAGGCGGCGCTCCACACGCGGAACGGCGCCCCTGTGCGCAGCTCCGGACTCGCCGCTTCCGCCGCCTCGCGCAGCAGCTCGAAATGGCGCGACTCGCGGAAGAAGTAGGTCTCGTTCGTCGTCAGCAGGTCGACGGCGAGCTGCACCTCGTCCTTGTGCGCGCCGTCCGTCAGCAGGCGGAAATAGGCGTCGTACGAGGGCAGGCCGAGATGCTGCAGGCGCTTGGCGAGGCGGCCGCTGACCAGCGCCTTCTTCGAATCGGACATGGTGATGCCGGCCATGTCGAAGATGAAGCGCTGGAAGCGCGCGAATTCGCCCTGGCTGATCGCACTGTGCTGCATGGGTGCCTCAGGCCAGCGCGGCGTCCGCCGCCAGGTCGGGCAGGCCCGCGAGCGCCAGCACCGAGTCGACGTTCAGCAGGATGACGAACCTGCCGTTCACCTTGCCCATGCCGGCGATGAAGTCGCCGCGGATGCGCGTGCCGAACGACGGTGCCGGCTCGATGTCCGCGGCCGGGATGTCCAGCACGGCGCTGACGGCATCGACGACGACGCCCGTCAGCTGGCGCTCGCCGTCGCCTTCCAGCTCGACGATGACGATGCACGTGCGCTTGCCGGCCACGGTCTGCGGACGGCCGAAGCGGGCCGCGAGGTCCATCACGGGCACGACGGCGCCGCGCAGGTTGATCACCCCGCGGATCGAGTCCGGCATCATCGGCACTTCGGTGATGCCGGCGAATTCGATGATCTCCTTCACGGCCATGATGCCGATGCCGAACGATTCGCCGCCCAGCATGAAGGTGAGGTATTGGGCGGTCTGGCCGTCCACATTGGTTTCCTGGTTCGTGTGCTTCATTCGGTCACCCCTGGATCAGAAATTGGTGAAACTGGCTTCGTCCGGCTCGGCCTGCGCACTCAGGCCGCCCGCCACGCGCAGCGGGGCGCGCCTGGCGCGCGGGGCCTGTCGCGCCGCGGGACGGGCGGACGCGCCAGCGGCCAGGCGGAAGAAGCTCATCGTCTGCTGCAGCTGCTCGGCCTGGGAACTCATCTCCTCGGCCGTCGCCGCCAGCTCTTCCGAACTGGAAGCGTTCTGCTGCGTCGTATGGGACAACTGGCCGACCGCCGCGTTAATCTGGCCCACGCCGGACGATTGCTCTTCCGAGGCGGCCGTGATTTCCTGTACCAGGTCGGATGTCTTGCGGATGCTCGGCACCATCTCGTCCAGCAGCTTGCCCGCCTTCTCGGCCAGCGCTACGCTGTTGGTCGCCACCTCGCCGATCTCCTGCGCGGCCACCTGGCTGCGCTCGGCCAGCTTGCGCACCTCGGCCGCCACCACCGCGAAGCCCTTGCCATGCTCGCCGGCGCGCGCCGCCTCGATCGCTGCATTCAGCGCGAGAAGGTTGGTCTGGTACGCGATGTCGTCGATGATGCCGATCTTGCGGGCGATCTGGTTCATCGCCAACACCGTTTCCTTCACCGCCTCGCCGCCTTCCGACGCTTCCTTCGCCGCCTTGGTCGCCATGCCGTCGGTGACCTTCGCGTTCTCGGTGTTTTGGGCGATCGACGCCGTCATCTGTTCGATCGAGGCGCTGGTTTCCTCGACGCCGGCCGCCTGTTCGCTCGACGCCTGCGACAGCGACTGCGCGGTGGCGCTCACCTGTTCGGATGCGCTGGCGAGGGAGTCGGCCGCGCCGTTCACCTCGGCCACCACCTGCGCCAGCTTGTCGACCGTGTTGTTGGAATATTCCTTGAGCTTCGCGAACTCGCCCTCGTACGACTTCTCGATGCGGCGGGTCAGGTCGCCCTCGGACATCGCGCCCATTACCCGCACCACGTCCTCGATCGACGCGCTCGTGGTCGCAACCAGCCGGTTCAACCCCTCGCCCATCTCTTTCTGGAAGCCCTGCAGGCCGGTCAGGTCGACGCGCTCGTCGAAGTTGCCGCGGTTGGCCGTTTCCACCACGCGGCGCTGCCCGTCGATCACCTGGGTCAGCTTGCCCACGGTGTTGTTGGCATATTCCTTGAGTTCGCCGAACGCGCCCTGGTAGGCCTTGTCGATCTTGTTCGACAGGTCGCCTTGCGACACGGCGCTCATCACACGGACCACGTCGCCGATGCTGGCGCCGGTGGTCGTCACCAACTGGTTCAGTCCTTCGCCCATCTCCTTCTGGAAGCCCTGCAGGCCGGCCAGGTCGACGCGGGCATCGAAGTTGCCCCGGTTCGCGGCTTCCACCACGGCGCGCTGCCCGTCGATCACCTGCTTGAGCTTGCCGACCATGCCCTTGACGGCGGCCAGCATGCTGGCCTCGTCGCCCGCCCTGGTCTTGATTTCCACATCGAGGTCGCCGCCCGCGATACGCGCCATGACGGCGCCCGCGTAGGCCGGTTCGCCGCCGAGCTGGGCCAGCAGGTTGCGGGTGATGAAGAAGCCGAGCAGGCCGACCGCGGCCAGCGTGAGGACGGACACCGCCAGTGACGTCATTTCCGCCGAGTTCTGCACGGTGACGGCCGTCGCGCCGCTGTTCGTGGCGAGTTCCTGGTTATATTTGCGATGGTCGTTGAACGCGTCCCAATTCTTGTCCACGAGCGCGGTGTTCGCCAACATCAGGTCGCGGGCCTCCACGTTCTTGTTGGCGCGCGAGAGCCTGATCACCTCGTCCGCCAGCTTCCCGTACTCCGCCAGACTGGCGCGGTCGGCCGCCAGCAGGGCCTTGTCCTTGTCGTCGGCCACCAGCGCATCGTATTTTTTGAGGGCCTCGTCGATCTTGCGGCGATGCTCGGCGATCTGCTGCTCGATCGTGGTCATCTTGTCGGCGTCGGTCTGCGCCATGTGCTGCCAGACGCGGGTCCGCAGCGAGGCCAGTTGCTCGAATGCTTCGTCGAGCGCGATGAAACTGGGCACGGAATTGACCGTGCCATAGCTGGCCGCCTCATAGACGCGGGCGAGCTGGTAGCGGCCCATTGCCGCCAGGGCGACGATACCGATGAGGGCTGCCAGCACGAGCAGCATCATCTTCTTTACGACTGTCATGGTGTTTTTTCCGGATTGTCTTTAGAAATTGGTGAAATTTGCCTCGTCGGGCGCGGCCTGCGCGGCGAACCCGCCGGCCACGCGCAAGGCGCCGCGCCTGGCGGCACGGGCCGGGCGCGCCGCGGCGCCGCGCGCCGCGTCGCCGGCGAGCTTGAAGAAGCCCATCGCCACCTGCAGCTGCTCGGCCTGGGAACTCATCTCCTCGGCCGTCGCCGCCAGCTCTTCGGAACTGGAGGCGTTCTGCTGCGTCGTCTGGCTCATCTGGCCGACGGCGGCGTTGATCTGGCCGACGCCGGCCGACTGCTCTTCCGATGCCGCCGTGATTTCCTGCACGAGGTCGGACGTCTTGCGGATGTTCGGCACCATCTGGTCGAGCATCGTGCCCGCCCGGACGGCCAGTTCCACGCTGCTCGACGCCACTTCGCCGATCTCCTGCGCGGCCACCTGGCTGCGCTCGGCCAGCTTGCGCACCTCGGCCGCCACGACGGCGAAACCCTTGCCGTGTTCGCCCGCGCGCGCGGCCTCGATGGCGGCGTTCAGCGCCAGCAGGTTGGTCTGGTAGGCGATGTCGTCGATGATGCCGATCTGCCTGGCGATCTGCTTCATCGCCGCGACCGTGGCCTTCACTGCGTCGCCGCCTTCGGCCGCCTCGCGCGCGGCCTGCGTGGCCATGCCGTCGGTGACGCGGGCGTTTTCGGTGTTCTGCGAAATCGACGCCGTCATCTGCTCCAGCGAGGCGCTCGTCTCTTCGACGCCGGCCGCCTGTTCGGACGCGGACTGCGACAGCGATTGCGCGGTGGCGCTGACCTGTTCCGACGCCGACGCCAGCGACTGCGCGCTGCCGTTCACTTCGCCGACGACCTGCGCCAGCTTGTCCATCGTGCCGTTCGAATAATCCTTCAGCTTCGCGAACGCGCCGCGGTAGTCCTTGTCGATACGCTTCGTCAGGTCGCCGTCGGCCAGCGCGGACATCACGCGCACCACGTCGTCGACGCTCGCGCCGGTCGTCGCAACCAGCTGGTTCAGGCCATCGCCCATCTCCTGCTGGAAGCCGCGCATGCCGGTGGTGTCGACGCGCACGTCGAATTCGCCGCGGTTCGCCGCTTCCACGACGGCGCGCTGGCCGGCGATCACCTGGCGCAGCTTGACGACCATCTGGCCGACGGCGTGCAGCATGCTGTCGTTGTCGCCGCGGCGCAGGTCGACGTCGCCGGACAGGTCGCCGTCCGCGATGCGCTTGAGCAGGTCGGCTGCGTAACCCGGCTCGCCGCCCAGCGTGCGCGTGAGGCTCAGCGTGATCCACAACGCCATGCCGACGCCCAGCAGCATGGCGGCCACGCCCAGCACCGTGAGCTGGCTGCGGGTGGCGGCGTATTCGGCGGCCGCGTCCTTGCCGGACTGCTGCATCGACGTGTCCTGGTGCTCGATCAGCTTTTCGATCGCCTTGATGTAGGCATCCTGCATGGGCTGGATCTGCGTCATCAGCAGGTCGCGCGCTTCGGCGCGCTTGCCTTCGTTCGCGAGACGGATGAACTGGTCCTGCACGGTCAGGTATTTCTGGCGCTGTTGCTGGACGCCTTCCAGCAGCTGCCGGCCCGTCCCCGACTTGACGCGCGCCTGCAGCTTCTCGACGTCCTTGCGCTGGTCGTTGCGCGATTCGTCGATCTGCGCCAGTTCGCGGCGCGTCGCGTCCGGGTTGTCCGTCAGGACGACATTGCGCATCGCGATGGCGATTTCCTCGATATTGCCGATCGTGTCGTAGGCGATCACGACTTTCGGATACTTGTCGGAGACCATTTCGTCGACGTTGGCGTTGAGGCTCGCCAGGCTGCGGACGCCCATCAGGACGACGGCGGCCAGCAGCAGGCTGACGATGCCGAAGCCCAGGCCCAGGCGGACACTGACTTTAAGATTGCGGAACATGTTATGTCTCCTCGCGGGGTTTGCCGTGTGTGATCAGAATCGGGTGAAGCTGGACTCGTCCAGGTCCGCTTCGCTGGCGAACGCTGGGTTGTGCATCGTGATGCCCTGGCGCTTGGACGGCGCGACCGGCGCGCGCCGCGCCGGCTTGCGGGCCGCTGGCGCAGCATCGCCGCCGGCGAGGCGGAAGAACGCCATCGCCTGCTGCAGCTGCTCGGCCTGGGAACTCATCTCCTCGGCCGTCGCCGCCAGCTCTTCGGAACTGGAGGCGTTCTGCTGCGTCGTCTGGCTCATCTGGCCGACGGCGGCGTTGATCTGGCCGACGCCGGCCGACTGCTCTTCCGATGCCGCCGTGATTTCCTGCACGAGGTCGGACGTCTTGCGGATGTTCGGCACCATGCGGTCGAGCAGGCCGCCGGCGCGTTCCGCCAGGTCCACGCTGTTCGACGCCACTTCGCCGATCTCCTGCGCGGCCACCTGGCTGCGCTCGGCCAGCTTGCGCACCTCGGCTGCCACGACGGCGAAACCCTTGCCGTGCTCGCCCGCGCGGGCCGCCTCGATGGCGGCATTCAGCGCCAGCAGGTTGGTCTGGTAGGCGATGTCGTCGATGATGCCGATCTGCCTGGCGATCTGCTTCATCGCCGCGACCGTGGCCTTCACTGCGTCGCCGCCTTCCGCCGCCTCGCGCGCGGCCTGTGCGGCCATGCCGTCGGTGACGCGGGCGTTTTCGGTGTTCTGCGCGATCGACGCGGTCATCTGTTCCAGCGAGGCGCTGGTTTCCTCGACGCCGGCCGCCTGTTCGGATGCCGCCTGCGACAGCGATTGCGCCGTGGCGCTGACCTGTTCCGACGCCGACGCCAGCGACTGCGCGCCGCCATTCACGTCGCCGACCACCTGCGTCAGCTTCGCGATCATGTTCTTCATCGCGGCCAGCAGCCGGCCCGCTTCGTCGCGCGACGTGGCGCCGATGTCGACGGTCAGGTCGCCGCCGGACAGGCGGTCGGCCGCATCGACGGCGATGCGCAGCGGACGGGTGACGGACAACGTGATGAGCGTGGCCACGAGCAGGGCGAGAATGGCGGCGCCGGCGGTCATGGCGAGCACCTGCTGGCGGGTCTGCTCGTAGTTGCGGCTTGCGTCGTCGGCCACCGTCTGCATCTTGTCCGACTGGTGCTTGGCCAGTTCGTCGACGGCTTCGATCAGCTCGCGGTTGAGCGGCATGTACTCCTTGCTGACGAATTCCGCCGCACGCTGGCGGTCGCCGCGCACCACGCCGTAAAACTGGGCGTACGCCGGTTCGATCGCCGCGTGCTTCTCGACGATTTGCTTGAGCAGCTTCTTGCCCGTCTCGCTGGCGACGAGTTTCGTCAGGTCGCCGACGCGTGCATTCGTGTCGGCGCGCAGCTGTTCGATCAGCTTGCGATAGCGTTCGTTGTCCGCCTCGTCGCTCGTGAGCAGCATGCCGCGCATCTGGCGCGGGATGTCGACGACGTCGCGGATCAGGTCCTTGGCGATGACGACTTTCGGATAGGCGTCCGCCGTGATGTACACGGTGGCCTGGTTCATCGCCGCCATGCGGTTCGTGGCGAGCAGCGCGATCGCCAGCAGCAACAGCAGCACCACGCCGAAGCCGAGGCCGAGACGGATACCGATTTTCAGATTCTTAAGCACGATGGCTCTCCACTTCATTTGAATTGAGACTGGCGATGTATCAGGCCGCCGCGGCCTGGCTTTCGGTTTCGACGCCGGCCAGCAGGGCCGCCATGTCGAGGATCAGCGCCACGTCGCCGTTGCCGAGGATCGAGGAACCGGACAGGAAGCGCGCGCCGGCGAACACCTTGCCCAGCGGTTTGATCACGGTCTGGAATTCGCCCAGCAGGCTGTCGACGACGAGGCCCGCCTTGCGGCCGCCGTAGCGCACGACGACGATGCTCTTGCGCCGCGCCGGCGCGCCCGCCACGCCGAAGCGCTCGCGCAGGCGCACGAAGGGCAGGGGCTGGCCGCGCAGGTCGACCCAGTCGCAGCCCGGCTGGTCGTGGAACTCGATGCATTCCTCGACCATCTCCATCGGAATCACGAACACGGACTTGCCGACGCCGACCTGGAACCCGTTGATGATGGCCAGCGTGAGCGGCAGGCGCACCGTGACGGTGGTCCCGACGCCTTCCGTGCTGGCGACGTCCACGCTGCCGCGCAGGGCGACGATGTTGCGCTTGACGACGTCCATGCCCACGCCGCGGCCGGACAGGTTCGTCACCTGTTCCGCCGTCGAGAAGCCGGGTTCGAAGATCAGGTTGAAGATTTCCTTGTCGGTCAGCAGGCGCCCCGGCTCGACGAGGCCGCGTTCGACGGCCTTGGCGAGGATGCGCTCCCGTTTCAGGCCGCCGCCGTCGTCCGTCACTTCGATCACGATGCTGCCCGAGTCGTGGTACGCGTTCAGGGCGACGGTGCCCTGCGACGGCTTGCCGCGCGCGGCGCGCACGTCGGCCGGCTCGATGCCGTGGTCCATCGCGTTGCGCACGAGGTGCGTGAGCGGATCGCCGATCTTTTCGACGACGGTCTTGTCCAGCTCCGCGTCCTCGCCGCTGACGTCCAGGCGGATGTCCTTGCCCAGCTCGCGCGCCACGTCATGCACGACGCGCTGGAAGCGGTTGAACGTCGCGCCGATCTTCACCATGCGCAGCTGCAGCGCATTGTCGCGTACCTCTTCCACGAGGCTGGACAGCGTGGAGGTGCATTCGAGCAGTTCGGGAATCTGTGTGCGGCGCGCGATGACGTTGGCGCCGGCGCCGGCGATGATCAGCTCTCCCACGAGGTTGATCAGGCGGTCCAGCTTGTCGGCGTCCACGCGCACGGAACGGCTTTCCTGCTGCGGCCGCGCTTCCGGTGCCTGGCGCTGTTTCGCGAGGGCGGCTTCGACGACGGGCGCGCGCACGGCGCCCTGGCTGACGAGGATCGCGCCGATCGGTTGGCCCGGCGCGGCGTTCGCCGCCTGCGCCGCGAGTGCCTGTTCCAGCTCGTGCGCGGTGATGCTGCCGCAGCGCACGAGCATCTGGCCGAGGCGTTCGCGCTGCGCGGACACTTCGTCCAGCCAGGCGATGTATTCGGCGATGCGGTTCTCGGGCGGCAGGATGCGGATGGCGCAGTCCTCGCGCACGAAGTCGAACACGCTGTCGATGGTCGCCTTGTCGGCGTTGCCGGCAAAGCCGATCTCGAAGCCGAGGTAGCAGGATTCGGGATCGAATTCGTCCGCCGCGGGCAGGTCGTCGGCGCTCGTCGCGACGCCCGTGACGGTGCCGAGCTGGCCCAGGTAGCGGATGAACGACAGTGGGTCCATGCCGTTGCGCAGGACGTCGGGTCCGAAGCGCAGCGAGATGTGCCAGTGGCCGGCGGCGCCGGCGTCCGGCGTGCCGGCGGCGCTGGCGCTGGCCGGCGCCGGTGCATCGCCCAGGTAGCCCTGCAGCGCGGCGACGAGCGGCGCGCCCGCGTCCGTGAGCGCGGCGTTGGCGGCGAGCGTGCCGTTTTCGACGGCGTCGACGAGCGCGCCGATGTGGTCGCGGCAGGCGAGCAGCAGCGCCACCAGTTCGTCGCCGAGGGGAACCGTCCCGTCGCGCACCTTGTCCAGGACGCTCTCGGCCACGTGGGTGAATTCGACGACGGGGTCGAAGCCGAACATGCCGGCCGATCCCTTGATCGTGTGGGCCGCGCGGAAGATCGCGTTGACGGCATCGAGGCCGTCGCGCGCGACGGCGAGGAGGGCGGACTCCATCTGCTCGAGCAGCTCGCGGCTTTCGGCGATGAAGGTGTGCGTCACCTGGTCGATGTCGATGCTCATGCCGGATCTCCGTCGAGGTCGACGCCGAGCAGGGCGCAGGCGTCGCGCACCGCGGGGCTGGCGCCGCGCAGCGCCAGATGCCGGCCGAGGCGCGCGGCCTCGCGCCGCGCCACGAGCAGCAACTGCAGGCCGGCGCAGTCGAATTCCGTGACGGACGACAGGTCGAGCGCGGGCGCGGCGCTCGCGCGCACGGCGTCCATCAGCGCGGGTTTCAGTTCCGCGGCGCGGTAGATCGTCATTTCGCCTTCGACCGCCAGGCATGCAGCGGCCCCTTGGCTCGTTTCGCCAATATTCATCATTGCTCCGGGATGCGCCGGCTGTTGCCGGCGGTGGGGTCAGGACAGGGTCAGCTTCTGGACGGCGGCCAGCAGGGCCTCGGGCTTGAACGGCTTGACCATCCAGGCGCGCGCGCCGGCGGCCTTGCCCTGTTCCTTCTTGTCTTCCTGCGACTCGGTGGTCAGCATCAGGACGGGCGTGAATTTGTACGCGGGACGGGTCTTGAGTTCGCGCACGAACGTGATGCCGTCCATGTTCGGCATGTTGACGTCGCTGATGATCAGGTTGACCTTCTGGCCGGTCAGCTTGGCCAGCGCGTCCTTGCCGTCGACGCCTTCGATGACGTCGTAGCCGGCCTGCTTCAGGGCGATGCCGACGACCTGGCGGATCGAAATCGAGTCGTCCACCACCATGATGGTTTTTGCCATGAGAGTTCCTAGAAAAATGTGATTTCTTCGGCCTGCCGCGGGGCCGCCTTGACACTGCTCTTGTGGAGCGTGCGTTCCTCGGCCATCGCGTACGTGCTTTCCAGCTCGGCCAGCAGGCTGCGCGCGTCGAGTGCCTGCGGCGTGCCGCCGTCCTGCGCCTGCTCGTCCAGCCATGCGGGCAGGCGCGCGATGTTGTCGCGGACGTGCGACAGGATCTGGCTGACGCGGTCCTGGAATTGCAGCTGCACGAGCGCATTGCCGACTTCACCCTGGATGCCGGCGCTCTCGCGCGCAAGCAGGTCGGACGATGCGACGAGGGCGTCGGTGACGCCGCGCAGCGAGCCGAGCACGTTGCCGATCATCTGGCCGGACGCCTGCACGGCGCGGGTCTCTTCGCGCATCGAATCGCCCGCGGCACGGCAGGTGGTGTCGATGGCGCTGCTGATCCGGCCGACCTGCTCGGCGATGTGCTTGCCCGCTTCGGCCGAGCGGTTCGACAGCATGCGCACCTCGTTCGCGACGACGGCGAATCCGCGCCCCGCCTCGCCCGCGCGCGCCGCCTCGATGGCCGCGTTCAGTGCCAGCAGATTCGTCTGCCAGGCGATGCTGGCGACGTCCGCCGCCATCTCCTGCAGGTGCGCGGTGACCTCCTGCAGGCCTTCGATCTTTTGCAGCATCTGCTGCTTGCTGGCGGCGGCGCCGGCCAGCATGTCCAGCAGCGAGCGCAACTCCTTTTCGCTCGCCGCGAACACGTCGACGATGCTGCCGCCCTCGCCGTTGCGGGCGGCGCCGGACGTCGCGAGCGCCTGTTCGAGGCGCATGACGATGCCGGAGAAGCGCTGCACGAGCTCCACGACGGCCGTTTCCATCTGCTCGCGCGAGGCGTCGATGTGCGACGTCCACACGCCGGCGACGTCGGCGCCGAACGCGCGGCGGCTGGCGAGGTAGTCGTCCGCCGGCGCATGGCCGTTTGCTGCCGCCGGCATCGCCGCGCGCACGGCGGCGAACGCACCGCCGGCCAGCAGCACGGCGGCGCACAGCCAGCCATGCCAGTGCCAGCCGGCCAGCGGCACGATGACGCAGGCCGCGGCCAGGGCCACGATCAGCGGGGAAGAGGTTTGCAGGGGGCGTAGTCGCGTCACGCGGCGCTCCGTTCGGTCAGTCGGTGTTCGGATGGGGCGAGCATCGGATCGGTATCCGGTGTGTCCCGTGTGTGCTGTTTGTGAACCGCACCGATGAGGATGATTACAGACCGAGTTGCCGTAGCGCAAGCTTTTGCGTCACAAATATGCTGATGGGTCGTATAAACGACACACCCGTTAGATGATCGCTAACATATTGTTATGGCAAGGATTTTTTGCCGGCCGGCGGCGCTTGCGCGGCGCCGGCGTCCGGATGTGCCGTTTGTTAATGTTCAAATATTTAACAATACGCATGCGCCGCGGCGTGCCGGAAGGGCCGGGAAACGCTGCATTCGGAAATCACGAAAGGACACGCCGGGATTGCCGGATTGTGGGGAGGCGCCGCCACGGCTACCATCGACTCATGAACACAATGATCCTGACGTTTGCCGGCGGCGCGGTGGCCGGTGCGATGAATGCGCTGGCGGGGGGCGGTTCGTTCGTCAGCCTGCCGGTGCTGATCGCGGCGGGCGTGCCTCCGGTGCAGGCGAACGCTTCCAGCACGGTCGCCCTGTTTCCGGGCGGGGTGGCGAGCGCATGGGCGTATCGGGACGGCCTGGGCACGGTCGGCGCCGTTCCGCTCCGCGGGTTGCTGGCCGCGACGCTGTGCGGCGGCCTGGTGGGTGCGGTGCTGCTGTTGCGGACGTCATCCGCGGCGTTCACGGTCGTGCTGCCGTGGCTGTTGCTGGCGGCGTCCGTCGCCCTCGCGTTCGGACGGCGCATCGGGGACGCATTGCGTGCGCGCTGGCGCATCCGCCCGCATGCGGTGCTGGCCGTGCAGTTCGCGCTCGGCATCTACGGCGGCTACTTCGGCGGCGCGGTCGGGATCATGATGATCGCGGTGTGGGGCCTGCAGGGCTGCCACGACCTGAAACGGCTCAACGCACCGCGCACCTTGCTGGTCAGCGCGGCGAATACGGTGGCCGTACTCGCCTTCATCGCGGCGGGCGCGGTGCGCTGGCCCGAAACGCTGGCGATGCTGGCGGGCGCGCTCGTCGGCGGCCATGGCGGCGCGCACCTCGGACGGCGCGCGCCATCCAACGTCATCCGCGCCGTCACGCTGTTCGCCACGACCTGCATCACGCTCGCCTTCTTCGTCAAAACCTATGTCATGTGAGGACACCATGCTCCAGGCCTTGCTCGCAACGACAGGACTGCTCGCCATCGCGGCCAGCATCGCGGCCAAATTCGTCAAGCTGCCGGACGGCGCCGGCGGGGATGACGCGCCGCGCGGCCGCCGGCGCCGACGCGGCGCGTGCGCCGGTCAGCGCTTCAGCTGCGCCAGGTCGCGCACGGCGCCGCGGTCGGCCGACGTGGTCAGCGCCGCGTAGGCCCGCAGCGCCTGCGAGACGGCGCGCTCGCGGTTCACCGGCTGCCAGGCGGCCGCGCCGCGCGCGTCCATCGCGCTGCGGCGCTGCGCCAGTTCGTCGGCCGTCACGCGCAGGTTGATGGTGCGGTTCGGGATGTCGATGTCGATCATGTCGCCTTCTTCCACGAGGCCGATCGCGCCGCCTTCCGCCGCTTCCGGCGACGCGTGGCCGATCACGAGGCCGGACGAACCGCCCGAGAAGCGGCCGTCGGTGAACAGCGCGCAGGCCTTGCCGAGGCCCTTCGACTTGATGTACGACGTCGGGTACAGCATTTCCTGCATGCCCGGGCCGCCTTTCGGGCCTTCGTAGCGGATGATGACGACGTCGCCCGCATGTACCGTGTCGCCCAGGATGGCTTCGACGGCCGCGTCCTGGCTTTCGAACACGCGCGCCTTGCCGGAGAACTTCAGGATGCTGTCGTCGACGCCGGCCGTCTTCACGATGCAGCCTTTCTCGGCGATGTTCCCGTACAGGACCGCGAGGCCGCCGTCCTGGGAGTAGGCGTGCGCGCGGTCGCGGATGCAGCCTTCGGCGCGATCCAGGTCGGCCGTGGCGAAGCGTTCGGCCTGCGAGAACGCGGTCTGCGTCGGCACGCCGCCCGGCGCCGCGCGGAACAGGGTGTGCACGGCCTGGTCGTCACTGCGCTTGATGTCGTACTTTTCGATCGCGTCGCCCAAGGTCGGCGAGTGCACGGTCGGCAGCGAAGTGTCCAGCAGGCCGGCGCGCGCCAGCTCGCCCAGGATGGCGATGATGCCGCCGGCGCGGTGCACGTCCTCGATGTGGTATTTGTTGGTCATCGGCGCGACCTTGCACAGGCACGGCACCTTGCGCGAGATGCGGTCGATGTCCGCCATGTTGAACTCGACGCCCGCTTCGTGCGCGGCGGCCAGCAGGTGCAGCACGGTGTTGGTGGAGCCGCCCATCGACACGTCCAGCGCCATCGCGTTCTCGAAGGCGGCGCGGGTGGCGATGCTGCGCGGGAGGACCGTGTAGTCGTCCTGCTCGTAGTGGCGCTTGGCCAGGTCGACGATCAGGCGGCCCGCGCGCAGGAACAGTTCCTTGCGGTCGGCGTGCGTCGCGAGGACGGTGCCGTTACCCGGCAGCGACAGGCCCAGCGCCTCGGTCAGGCAGTTCATCGAGTTCGCCGTGAACATGCCGGAGCAGGAGCCGCAGGTAGGGCAGGCCGAGCGCTCGACTTCGGCGACGTCGGCGTCCGAGATGTTCGAATCGCCGGCCTGGATCATCGCGTCGACGAGGTCCAGCTTGATGATCTTCTTGTCGTTGTTGACGACCTTGAGCACCTTGCCCGCTTCCATCGGGCCGCCCGACACGAACACGGTCGGGATGTTGATCCGCATGGCGGCCATCAGCATGCCCGGGGTGATCTTGTCGCAGTTCGAGATGCAGACCATCGCGTCGGCGCAGTGCGCGTTGACCATGTACTCGACGGAGTCGGCGATCAGGTCGCGCGACGGCAGCGAATACAGCATGCCGCCGTGGCCCATCGCGATGCCGTCGTCGACGGCGATGGTGTTGAATTCCTTGGCGACGCCGCCCGCCGCCTCGATCTCGCGCGCGACCAGCTGGCCCAGGTCCTTCAGGTGCACGTGGCCCGGCACGAATTGGGTGAAGGAGTTGACGACGGCGATGATCGGTTTGTCGAAGTCGCCATCCTTCATGCCGGTCGCGCGCCACAGGGCGCGGGCGCCCGCCATGTTGCGGCCTTGGGTCGTGGTATGGGAACGGTAAGTGGGCATGCTGTCTCCTCTGGGAATCCGAAAAGCATCAGGGTGCCGTTTCGGCGGAGAGTTGTCCAATATATGATTCGGTGGCCTGTGATTCGTATTTCATATCAGCGCGCCAGAATTATTGCATTTTGGTAAATATATCTTTTACACTGGGGCATGCTGATCCGGACTATTGTCAATTCTGGGCTGAGACGCGGCCTGAAGCCGCTGTGGAACGACATCCCGTCCGTCGGGCGCATGCGCGCGACGTACCTGCGTATCGACCGTCTGGGGACGCTCGGCCGGCGGCCCGTGCGGGTCCATGCCGCTGAGGTCGGCGGTGTGGGCGTGGAATGGATCGGCCGGCCCGACGCGGCCCGCGACGGCGTCATCCTGTATCTCCATGGGGGCGGCTTCGCGGTACGTCCTGCATTGGCCGATCGCCGTTACTGTGCCGGACTGGCGCGCCGCACCGGATGTCCCGTCGTGCTTGTGCCGTACCGGCTCGCGCCCGAGTTTCCGTTTCCGGCGGGCCTGGAAGACTGCTGCGCGGCCTACGCGGGCCTGCTTGCCGCCGATATTCCGGCGCACAAGATCGTCGTGATCGGCCATTCCGCCGGTGCGAACCTGGCGCTCGTGCTGCTGATGCGGGCGCGCGACAACGGTTGGCCCCAGCCGGCGGCCGGCATCCTGCTGTCGGCACCGACCGACCTGACCGCCGGCAGTCCGTCCGCATCCGCCAACGCCGCGCGCGACAGCATGCAGGGACCGAACATCTGGCCGTGGGTGAGGATGACTTACCTTGGCGCCGTCGACCCGGCGCACCCGGACGTCTCGCCGCTGTTCGGCGACTGGACCGGCCTCGCGCCGCTCCATTTCCACGTCTCGGACACCGAGATCATCCTCGACGACAGCGGGCGGGCGGCCGAACGTGCGCGCCAGGCCGGCAATCGCGTCACGCTCTCCATCTGGCACGACGTGCCGCACAGCTTTTATTACATGAACGCGCTGCGGGAGGCCTGGCGGTGCCGTGCCGAGGTGGTGGCGTTCGTGACGGACGCGTTGCGGCGGACGTAAAAAAGGCGGCCCGCAGGCCGCCTCGATTCCGTGCGTAGGGTGGGCACCCTGTGCCCACGCGTAGCGCATGCGTGACGCGGACGTCCGCGTGGGCTCGGGGAGCCCACCCTACGTTGAATGTCACATCCTTACCACCACATGCCGTAGATGGTCGCCAGCGCCACGCAGATGACGGCCGAGCCGAAGGCGAACGCGCCGTCGACCTTGAACAGCTTGGTGTCGACGATCAGCGCTTTCACTTTGCCGCGGGCGAACACGGTGCTGAGCAGCACCATGCCGGCGACGACCAGCCAGAACACGATGAACATGCGGTCCAGGAACGGGATCTCGTACACGCCCGAGCCATTGTCGTGGGCGAAGCCGATCGGCGCCAGGAAGTGCAGGTCCATCATCGTCGGCAGGAACTTCAGGATGATCGAGAACACGAGACCGCCGATCGTGGCGAACATCGCCGCGTCCGCCGTTGTCTTTTTCCAGAAGAAGCCCAGCAGGAACATGGCCAGGATGCCCGGCGAGACGAAGCCCGTGTATTCCTGGATGTACTGGAAGCCGCCCTTCTTGTCGATGCCCATCAGCGGGGCGATCACGACGGCCAGCAGCATCGACACGATGACGGTCATGCGGCCGATCCACACCATCTTCTTCTCGCTGACGTTCGGGTGCAGGCGCTTCTGGTAGATGTCGAGCGTGAAGATCGTGGCGATCGAGTTGGCCTTGCCGGCCAGCGACGCGACGACGGCGGCCGTCAGCGCGGCGAACGCGATGCCCTTGATGCCCGACGGGAGCATCGCCAGCAGGGTGGGGTAGGCGCGGTCCGGATTCAGTTCGCCGCCGACGCGCATGGCGTCGCCCAGCACGCCGGCGCGGTCCAGCGCGAACGCGGCAATGCCCGGCATGACGACGATCATCGGCATCAGGAGCTTGAGGAACGCGGCGAACAGCAGGCCCTTGCGCGCGGTCGGCAGGTCGGCGCCGAGGGCGCGCTGCGTGATGTACTGGTTGCAGCCCCAGTAGTTCAGGTTGACGATCCACATGCCGCCGATCAGCGTCGACAGGCCCGGCAGGTCCATGTAGTTCTTGTTGTCGCGGCCCAGCACCATTTCGAAGTGGTCGCGGGTCGTGTTGTACAGGGTCGAAAAGCCCTGCAGCGCGCCGTGGCCCTGGCCCAGCTTGGCGACGAGGTCCAGCGCCAGCCACGTGGTCACGAGGCCGCCGATGACGAGGCAGGTCACCTGGATGACGTCGGTGTAGCCGATGACCTTCATGCCGCCCAGCGTGATGATGGCGGCGAAGACGGCCAGGAACAGCATGCAGGGCAGCACGCCGACGCCGGTGACGCTGCCGATGGCCAGCGCGCCCAGGTACAGGATCGAGGTCAGGTTGACGACGACGTACAGGCCGAGCCAGAACAGCGCCATCGTCGTGGCGACGGCCTTGCCGTAGCGCTGTTCGAGGAACTGCGGCATCGTGTAGATGCGGTTCTTCAGATACACCGGCATGAAGAACACGGCGACGATGACGAGCGTGGCGGCGGCCATCAGTTCGTACACCGCGATGGCCATGCCGATGCGGAAGCCCGAGCCGCTCATGCCGATGAACTGCTCGGCCGAGATGTTGGACGCGATCAGCGACGCGCCGATGGCCCACCAGGTGAGGGAGCCTTCGGCCAGGAAGTAGTCGTGCGAGGCAGACGTGGGAGCGTCACCGTGCTTGATGGCGTTCTTGCGGCGGTAGATCCAGATGCCGTAGCCGGCGACGACCAGGAAATACACGAGGAAGACAATGGAGTCTAGAGGGGAGATCAGGTTCATGAGATTGTCTCGTATGACAGGCGGCGCTCGAACGAGGCGCCATCCGCTGGTTTGTTATATCGTCCGCCGACGCCGGCATGTACCGGTGGCTGCCGGGAATACCGTCGTCGAGCTTCCAATTTACAAGAGACTATCGGAAACGCAGAAGAAATGCTATTCCAAAATATGCTTTTTGGGCAATTTTATAACACTTTTTGTTTGCGCAAACATGTAGGGTGGGCACCCCGTGCCCACGCGTGACGCGCGCGTCGAGGCGAACGCAAATTGTGGGGCAGAGCACGTTGTGTGGACGCGCACGTTGCGCCAACGTCCGCGTGGGCGGGGGCCGCCCACCCAACGTGGTGTCATCGGAACTGGCTTTGGAACAGAAACGGACGCGGAGACCGCGGATGCACGGCGCCAGGCCGGCGCCGTGCGGAGGAGACCGGTCAGGCGACGACGAGCGCCCGGCCGCCGGACGCGCGGCGTGCGTGCGCGTCGAGCTTGAACACGCTGACCAGGTGGTCGAGCGCCTCGGCCTGCTCGTGCAGGCTGTGGGCGGCCGTCGCGGCTTCTTCGACGAGGCCGGCGTTCTGCTGCGTGACCGTGTCCATCTGCGAGATGGCCTGGTTGACCTGCTGGATGCCGGCGCTCTGTTCGCGGCCGGCGTGGCTGATCTCGACCATCAGCTCGTGCATCCGCTGCACGGTCTGCAGCACTTCACGCATGGTGGCGCCGGCTTCGGACACGAGGCCGGCCCCGCTTTCGACCTGCTGGACCGAAGCGCCGATCAATTCCTTGATTTCCTTGGCCGCCGCCGCCGAACGCTGGGCGAGGGTACGCACTTCGCCCGCCACGACCGCGAAGCCGCGGCCCTGCTCGCCGGCGCGCGCCGCTTCCACGGCCGCGTTCAGCGCCAGGATATTGGTCTGGAAAGCGATGCCGTCGATGACCGCGATGATGTCGACGATCTTCTGCGACGACGCGTGGATCGAGCCCATCGTGTCGACGACGCGCGCCACGGCGGTGCTGCCCTGCTGGGCGACGCCGGCCGCCGTGTCGGCGAGGGCATTGGCCTGCTGCGCGTGTTCGGCGTTGTTGCTTACGGTCGTCGTCAGCTCTTCCATCGAGGCGGCGGTCTGCTGCAGCGCGCTGGCCTGCTGCTCGGTGCGCGACGACAGGTCCATGTTGCCGGCCGCGATCTGCGTGGAGGCGCTGGAGATGGTGCCGGTGGCGGCGCGCACGTTGCCGACGATGTGGGCCAGGTTGGCCTGCATCGACTTCATGGCCGCGAGCAGGCTGGCGTCGTCGCCGGGGCGCGTCTCGACTTCCATCGACAGGTCGCCGGCCGCGATGTGCTTGACGATGTCGGTCGCGTAATCCGGCTCGCCGCCCAGGCGGCGCATCAGCCAGCGCGTGAGCAGCGCGGCGCCGGCGGCGCCCAGCAGCACGCTGCCGCAGAGGAGGGCGATGATCAGCACGCGCGACTCGGCGTAGCGCTTCGAGCCGTCGCGGGCGGCCGCGGGGCCGCCTTCCGTATACATGTCGACGGCCTTGTCGACGTTCTTGCGCAGGGCGACGATCAGCTTGTTCGATTCGCCGCGGATCAGCGTCTTGGCCAGCGCGTCGTCGTTCTGGCGCGCGGCGGCGCGCACCTTGGCGTCTTCCGCCATGTAGCGCTGCCACATGTCGAGGAATTCCGCGTAGCCCTGCTTTTCTTCCGGCGTTTCGAGCAGCTTGACGTAGTCGTCCTGCATGGCTTTCAGGTCGACGAGGTCTTGCGCGATCACGTTGTCGTACTTGTCCATCTCGGACTGGTCGCTGGAGATGATGTATTGCAGCTCGCGCGTGCGGATGCGGGCGATCTGGGACTTGATGTCTTCGATGACGCGGATGCCCGGCATCCAGTGCCCGGACAGGCGCAGCGACGTCTCGTTGACCTTGGCCAGCTGGTGGATGGAGAAGACGCCGACCAGCACGGTCAGGGCGAGGACGGCGGCGAAAGTGATGCCCAGCTTGCTCGCGAGGCGGAGTCGGTTGAACCAGTTCATCGGGAGTGTGTTTTCGTGAGAGTTAAGGGAAAAGGAATGTTTCCGAAAGTCAATAATGATAACCGACATTCGATCCGCGCGTCATGTCCTGGCGCAGTATTTACGTTCTAAACCGCAACTAAATTGCCACAAATGTGTGCTGCCCGGCGGTAACGTGCGCGAGGTTGCATGAATGACAGCCTATACTCGGCTCGTTGTTCCGTAACTTCACACGTACACTCCATCGATGGCGCCACCGTTTTCACGTCCCGCGGTACTGTTCGTCAAGCTGATCCTGCTGGGTCTGCTGGTCGCGGTTGCAGCCTGGATCGTACTGGCTCGCTGGACAATGACACCCCGTCACGTGGCGTACGCACCGGTGGCCCAGCCCATCGCCTTCAGCCACAAGCACCACGTGTCCGACGACGGCATCGATTGCCGCTACTGCCACACGGCGGTGGAAAACTCGGCCACGGCGGGCATGCCGTCGACATCCGTCTGCCTCAGCTGCCACTCCCAGCTGTTCCTCGACTCGCCCGCGCTGGCCCCGCTGCACGACAGCGCGCGCACGGGCAAGCCGATCCACTGGGTGCGCGTGCACGACCTGCCGGACTTCGTCTATTTCGAACACGACATCCACGTGGCCAAGGGCGTGGCCTGCATCGAATGCCACGGCCGCGTGGACCAGATGCCCATCACGTGGCGCACGGCGTCGCTGGAAATGCAATGGTGCCTGCGCTGCCACCGCGATGCGCCGCACCACGTGCGGCCGTTGAACCAGGTGCTGTCGATGGCGCCGGAAAAGCCTTTGCGTCCGGAAGAAATCCGCCAGCTGAACCGCCTGTACCAGCTGCGCGACGCCCAGGCGCTGACCAATTGCTCGACCTGTCACCGCTAGGTTGCCGACAATGACGAAGCACGACCATCCCATCATTCCCATCGCCCAGGACGAGCCGTCGCGGCGCCGTTTCCTGAAGCTGATGGCCGCATCGGCGGCGCTGGCCGGCGCCGGCTGCAGCGGGCCGCCGGCCGAGCCCATCGTGCCGTACGTGACGATGCCGGAGCAGGGCGTGCCGGGCCTGCCCATGTTCTACGCGACCGCGTTCGTGCGCCACGGGCTCGCGCACGGCGTGCTCGTGGAATCGAACATGGGGCGGCCGACGAAGGTCGAGGGCAATCCCGACCATCCCGTGAGCGCCGGGACGACCGACGTGTTCGCGCAGGCGTCGATCCTGCAGCTGTGGGACCCGGACCGCTCGCAGGCCGTGTTCCGCGGCGACGAGTTGGCGACGTGGGGCGCGTTCGAGGCCGCGCTGCAGGCGCGCCGGCCCCGCTTCGAACGGGACGGTGGCGCCGGCCTGCGTATCCTGACCGGCACCGTCACGTCGCCGACCCTCGCGAACCAGCTCGCGGCCCTGCAAAAGCGCCTGCCGAACGCGCGCTGGCATGCGTGGGACCCGCTGCACGACGACGGCGCCGCGCAGGCCGCGCAACTGGCGTTCGGCCGTCCCCTCGACGCATCGTACCGGCTGGACGGGGCGGGCGTCGTGCTGGCGCTGGACGCCGACCTGTTCGGGACCATGCCCGGCAGCCTGGCCCACGCGCGGGCGTTCACGGCGCCGCGCCGCCTCGGCGCGCAAGCCGGCGCGAATCGCCTGTACATGCTGGAAGCGACGCCGACCCTGACCGGCGCCTACGCCGACGCGCGCCTGGCGCGGGCGCCGCACGAGATCGAGGCCGCGCTGTGGCGCATCGCCGCGCGCCTGGGCGCCGCGCCGGACGTGGGCGGCGCCGCCGACCCGGCGCTGGAGCGCTGGGAGGCGGCGGTCGCGAAAGCGCTGGACGGCGCCCGCGGCCGGGCCCTCGTCGTCGCCGGTCCGGCCGTGAGCCCGGCCGGCCGCGCGCTGGCGTACGTGCTGACCCGGCGCCTGAACGGCGGCGCGGACGGTCCGCTGGCCTTCATCGAGCCCGTCGAACGCAGCCCGCTGGACCACGGCGAATCGATCGCCGCGCTGGCCGACGACATGCGCGCCGGCCGCGTCGACACCTTGTTGATGCTGGACGCGAATCCCGCCTACGACGCGCCGGCCGACCTCGATTTTTCCGCGCTGCTGGCGCGCGTGCCGCTCAGCGCCCACCTGGGCCTGTACCGCGACGAGACGGCGCGCGCGGCCGGCTGGCACCTGTCGATGGCGCATTGCTACGAGGCGTGGAGCGACGCCCGCGCGCACGACGGCACGGCGAGCATCGTGCAGCCGCTGGTCGCGCCGCTGTACGGCGGCCGCTCCGCGCACGAGATCCTCGCGCTGCTGGCCGGCGCCGACACCCGCGACGGCCACGCGCTCGTGCGGGCGTCCTGGCCGGACGGCGACGCGGCCTGGCGCGACAGCCTGCGCCGCGGCATCGTCGACGGCAGCGCAGCGGTGCCGGTCGCGCCGCCGGCCGCGCGCGCCGTCGTGCCGCCAGCCGCGGCGACGGCGGCGCCGCTCGTCGCCCTGTTCGCACCCGATCCCGCCGTCGACGGCGGCGCCTTCGCCAACAACGCCTGGCTGCAGGAGTTGCCGCGCCCGCTGACGTCGCTCACGTGGGACAACGCGGCCCTCATCGGCCCGGCCACGGCGGCGCGCCTGCACCTCGCCGACGGCATGGTGGCGCGCCTGCGCGTCGCGGGCCGCGCGATCGAGGCGCCCGTGCTCGTCGTGGCCGGACAGGCCGAGGGCGTCGTCACGCTGCCGCTCGGATATGGCCGGCGCGCGGCGGGCGGCGTCGGGGAGGGCGTCGGCTTCGATGCGTATCGCCTGCGCACGCGCGCCGCGCTGGCCGCGCCGCCCGTCCTGACGGTGGAGACGACCGGCCGCACGCACGATCTCGTGTTCCGCCAGCGCGAAGTCGACATGCACGGACGCGCGCCGGTGCACGTGCGCGAACTCGCACGCGGCGCGCCGCGCGAGCGCGAGAACGAAGAACACGGGTCGATGTATCCGAAGCGCGAGTACGACGAGTACAAGTGGGGCATGGCGATCGACCTGAACGCCTGCATCGGCTGCGCGTCGTGCACGATCGCGTGCCAGGCCGAGAACAACATCCCCGTCGTCGGCAAGGAAGAAGTGGCGCGCGGCCGCAGCATGCACTGGATCCGCGTCGACCGCTACCAGGCCGGCGCGCGCACGCTGTTCCAGCCGGTGCCGTGCATGCATTGCGAGCACGCGCCGTGCGAGGAAGTGTGCCCGGTCGGCGCCACGATGCACGACAGCGAGGGCCTCAACGTGCAGGTCTACAACCGCTGCATCGGCACGCGCTTCTGCTCCAACAATTGTCCGTATAAAGTCCGGCGCTTCAACTTCCTGCAATACTCGAACCAGAACGTCGAGAGCCTGAAGGCGCTGCAGAACCCCGAAGTGACGGTGCGCCGGCGCGGCGTCATGGAAAAGTGCAGCTACTGCCTGCAGCGCATCACGCGGGCCCGCATCGAGGCCGAAAAGGCCGGGCGCCGCATCCGCGACGGCGAGATGGTCACCGCCTGCCAGGCCGTCTGCCCGACGCGCGCGATCCGCTTCGGCGACCTGAACGACCCGGCAAGCGACGTCGTCGCGGCCAAGGCGTCCGATCTCGGCTACGATCTGCTGGAAGAGCTCAACACGCGGCCGCGCACGAGCTATCTCACGCGCGTGCTGAACCCCGATCCGGAGCTGGAATGAGCACGCCCGACACGCGCGCCAACACGGACAGCCTGCATTCGAAGGGGAGCGCCGTGCTGCGCCCCGGCTGGGGGTATGCGAGCGTCACGGACAAGATCGCGGGCATCGTCCTCACCGACCATTTCGGCTGGCGCTGGTGGACCGCGTTCCTGTTCGCGTCCGCCGGCGTGTTCGCGCTGCTGCTCGCCATCACGTGGCTGCTCGTGAAGGGCATCGGTATCTGGGGCGTCGACATGCCCGTCGCCTGGGGCTACGCCATCGGCAACTTCGTGTGGTGGATCGGGATCGGCCATGCGGGCACGTTCATCTCCGCCGTCCTCCTGCTGCTGCGCCAGAAGTGGCGCACGTCGATCAACCGCTTCGCCGAGGCGATGACGCTGTTCGCGGCGGGCATCGCCGGCCTGTTCCCGATCCTGCACCTGGGGCGGCCGTGGTTCTTCTACTGGCTCGTGCCTTACCCGAACGTGATGAACGTGTGGCCGCAGTGGCGCAGCCCGCTCGTGTGGGATTTCTTCGCGATCGCGACCTATCTCACGGTGTCGCTGCTGTTCTGGTACGTCGGCCTGATCCCCGACCTGGCCACCCTGCGCGACCGCGCCGGCCAGCGCGGCGAGCGCACCGCCCAGGTCACGTACGGCCTGCTGGCGCTGGGCTGGCGCGGCGAGGCGCGGCACTGGGCCCGCTACGAATGGGCGTACCTGCTGCTGGCGGGGCTCGCGACGCCGCTGGTCGTGTCGGTGCACACGATCGTCTCGCTCGACTTCGCGGTCGGGAACACGCCCGGCTACCACTCGACCATCTTCCCGCCTTACTTCGTGGCCGGCGCGCTGTTCTCCGGCTTCGCGATGGTGCTGACCCTCGCCATCCCGCTGCGTCACGCGTTCGGCCTGCAGGATTTCATCACGCAGCGGCACCTGGCCAACGCGGCCAAGGTGCTGCTGGCGACGAGCTGGCTCGTGAGCTACGGCTACATGGCGGAGATGTTCACCGCGTTCTACAGCGGCGACGTGTACGAGCGCTACATGACGCTGAACCGCTTCGCCGGCCCGTACGGCCCCGTGTACTGGGCCATGCTGACCTGTAACGTGCTCGTGCCGCAGCTGTTCTGGTTCCGGCGCGTGCGCCACAGCGTCGCGCTGTTGTTCGTGCTGAGCCTCGTCATCAACTGCGGCATGTGGATGGAGCGCTTCCTCATCGTCGTCACGTCGCTGCACCGCGACTACCTGCCGTCCGCCTGGGGCATGTTCTACCCGACGCGCTGGGACTGGATCACGCTGTTCGGCTCCATCGCGCTGTTCGTCTGGCTGTTCCTGCTGTTCGTGCGCTTCCTGCCCGCGATCTCGATCGCCGAGATGCGCGAGCTGGTGCGCGAATCCGCCAAGGGGGAAGCATGAGCGAACGCGCGCTCTACGGCCTGCTGGCCGAATTCCCCAGCGCCGAGGCCCTGTGCGCGGCCGCGCGCCACGTGCGTGCGCGGGGCTGGACCCGGGTCGAGGCGTATTCGCCGTTCCCCGTCGAGGGCCTGGACGCGATCATCGGCGCCGAGAAGGGCTGGATCGCGCCCGTCACGCTGCTGGGCGGGATACTCGGCGGCGCGGGCACCTACTTCCTGCAATGGTATGCGGCCGTCGTCGACTACCCGATCAATATCGGCGGGCGGCCGCTGAACAGCTGGCCCGCGTTCATCCCGGCCACGTTCGAGATCACGATCCTCGGCGCGGCGCTGGCGGCCACGGTCGCGATGCTGGCGCTGAACGGCCTGCCGCGCCTGTATCACCCGCTGTTCGAGGTCGAGGAGTTCGAGCTCGCGAGCCGCAACCGCTTCTTCCTGTGCCTGCCCGCGCGCGACCCCGTGTTCGCGCCCGGCCCCGCGCGCGACCTGCTCGCGGAACTGCATCCGCTGCTGCTGCGCGAGGTGCCGGCATGAACCGCGTGCTGCTGGCATTGACGGCGGCCGGCCTGCTCGCCGGCTGCGAAGGCGCGAAGCAGGACATGTACGACCAGCCGCGCTATAAAACCTACGCACCGAGCCCGCTGTTCGACGACGGCGCGTCGGTGCGGCCGCCCGTCGCCGGCACGGAACCGCGCGCCCGCGGCGCCTTCGCCGACAGTTCCGGCGGCCGCCAGGGCGTCGACCTCGTGCGGCGCGACGTCGAGGCCGAGGCGGCGCAGACGAACCCGTACCCCGTCGACATGACCCTGCTGAAGCGCGGCCAGGACCGCTACATGATCTATTGCATGCCTTGCCACAGCCCGGCCGGCGACGGCGACGGCCTCGTCGTGCGGCGCGGCTTTCCGGCGCCGCCGACCTATCACCAGGACCGGCTGCGCAACGTCCCCGACCGCCACATCTACGACGTGATCAAGAACGGCTACGGCGTGATGGTGCCCTACGGCGACCGCGTCGAACCGGCCGACCGCTGGGCCATCGTCGCCTTCATCCGCGCGCTGCAACTGAGCCAGCACGCGGAGGTGGCCGCGCTGCCGCCGGACGTGCGCGCCCACCTCGGAGGCCAGCCATGAAGCCGCGCACGTTCGCCTGGCCGGCGCTGGCGCTGCCCGCCATCGCGCTCGTCGCCGCGTGGGCCGGCTGGCGCCTCGACCTGCGCGCGCTGCTGGCCAGCTACCTGGCCGCGTGGTGGTTCGTCACGGGCGCGCTGCTGGGCGGGCTCGCCAACGTGTGGCTGCACCAGCTGACGGGCGGCGCGTGGGGCGAGACGATCCGCAGCCCGCTGCTGCGCGCGGCCCGCTGGCTGCCGCTCGCCTGCATCCTGTTCCTGCCCGTGCTGCTGGGCGCGCCGCTGCTGTATCCGTGGCAGCACGGCGTCACGGGTGCGTCGGACGCGGCGTTCCGCCACGCGTGGCTGAACCCCGTGTTCTTCACGGTGCGCAGCGTCGTCTATCTGCTGCTGTGGAGCGGCCTCGCCATCGTCGAGACCCGCGCCCGCACCCGGTCGACGGCGCGCGCCGCGGCCTGCCTGCTCGTGTACGGCTTCTCGGTCAGCCTCGCGGCCGTCGACTGGATCATGTCGCTGCAGCCGGAATGGTATTCCAGCGTGTTCGGCTGGCTGGCCGGCACCGGGCAGATGCTGACGGGGCTCGCGCTGGCCGTGGTGCTGATCGACCGCGGCGCCGCGCGCAAGCGCCTGCCCGACCTCGGCAACCTGCTCATGATGTACGTGCTGACGTGGGCCTATCTCGCGTACGTGCAATTCCTCATCATCTGGGCGGCCGACCTGCCGCATGAAATCTCGTGGTATCTGCGGCGCGGCGCGCCCGGCTGGCAGGCGGTGGCGTGGGTGCTCGTCGTCGGCCACTTCGCCGGGCCGCTGTGCATCCTGCTGTCGCGCTACGCGAAATCCGCGCCGGCGCTGATGGGCGTGCTGGCCGGCGCGCTGCTGGCGGCGCACCTGCTCGACTGCTGGTGGCTCGTACTGCCGTCCGTCCAGCACCTGACGCGGCACTGGCTGTGGCTCGCGCCGCTCGTCGCCAGCGGCTTCGGGTTGCTCGCGTGGCTGGCGCTGACCCGTCACGGAAAGGAGGGCGCGCATGCCTGACCACACCGGCAACGACCTCGACCTGCGCGGCCTGCGCCGCGGCGCGTACGTCATCGTGGGCGGCATCGCCTGCGCGCTCGCCGCCGGCGCGCTGGTGCTGCGCGCATGGGGACCGGCCGCCAACACGCCGGCGCATCCGTTCCAGGGCGCGGCGCCGCTGCTGCAGCCGGCGCCGCAGCCGGACCGCGTCGATTATTTCGCCGAAAAGCGCCGCGTCACCGGAAGCTACGGCTGGGTCGACCGCCAGGCCGGCATCGCGCGCATTCCGCTGGACGAGGCGATGCGGCTGCTGGCCGCGCGCGGCGGCGCCGCCAGTCCCGCCGGCGCGCCGGCGCCGACCCCGGGCCGGACGCCGCCCGTCCTCGCTCCCGGCAAGGTGGCGCGATGAAGGCCGCCGCCGCGTTCCTGTTCGCCTTCGTGCTGCTGGCCTGCGGCCCGGCCGCCGCGGGGGCGCTGGCGTTGCCGCCGCCACCGGCCGCGCGCTTCGATCCCGTGCCCGGCGCCCGGCTGCCGCTGGACGCCGTCCTGCGCGACGAGGCGGGCCGCCAGGTCCCGCTGGCCACGCTGTTCGACCGTCCCGTCGTGCTGGTGCCCGGCTATTACACGTGTCCGAACCTGTGCAGCACCCTGTTCGAAGGCGTGCTGCAGGCGCTCGCGCTGTCCGGGCTGGCGGCGGGCGACTATCGCCTCGTCGGCCTGTCCGTCGACCCGCGCGACGGCGCCGCGGCGGCGTCGGCGAGGAAGCGCGCCTATGCCGCCCTGCTGCCCGGCGGCGCGGCCGACCTCACCCTGCTGACGGGCGATGCGGCCACGCTTGCGCGGCTGCAGGCGGCGCTCGGCTACCGCACCGTGCCCGATCCGCGCACCGGCGAACTGGCGCACGCCGCCGGCTTCGCCGTGCTGGATGCGGACGGCCGCATCGCGCGCGGCTTCTCCGGCGTGCGCTTCGATCCGGCCGCCCTGCGCGCCGCCGTGAAAGCGGCCGCGCGCGAAGAACCGGCGCCATCGTTCGGCCAGCAGGTGCTGCTGCTGTGCGCGCACTACGCGCCGACGTCCGGCCTTCACACCGGCGGCGCGCTGGCGGCCGTTCGCGCCGGCGTGCTGCTCCTGCCATTGCTGTTCTGCGGCTGGCTGTGGCGCCGGCGGGGAGGGCGGTCGTGAACACGGACTTCCACCTGCTGCCGGCGGACGCCGCCGCCTCCGCCGCGCGCCTCGACAGCCTCGCGCTCTGCCTGCTGCTGCTGACGGGCGCCGTCGCACTGGTCCTGCTCGCGCTGATGATCGGTTTCTCGATCCGCTACCGGGCCGGCTCGAAGGCCGACCGCACCCACGTGCCCAAGAAGGGCCTGCCGGTGGAGATCGCGTGGACCGTGATCCCGCTGCTCCTGTTCCTCGGCATCTATGCGTGGGGCGCCGTCGACTACATCAAGCTGTACCAGGCGCCGGCCAATGCGATGCCCGTGTTCGTCGTGGCCAAGCAGTGGATGTGGGAGGCCGAACACAAGAACGGCCGGCGCGAGATCGGCCAGCTGCACGTGCCGCTGGGCCGGCCCGTGCGCCTGACCATGACGTCGCAGGACGTGATCCACAGCTTCTTCGTGCCGGATTTCCGCGTCAAGCAGGACGTCGTCCCGGGCCGCTACACGTCCATCGTCTTCACGCCGAGCCGCACCGGCGAGTACCGGCTGTACTGCGCGGAGTACTGCGGCACGGAGCACGCGATGATGCTGGGGCGGGTCGTCGTCATGCAGCCGGCCGCATTCGCCCAGTGGCTGGAGGCGGGCCCGCGCCAGCCCGGCATGGCGGCGCGCGGCCACGAGCTGTACCGGCGCTACGGCTGCAGCGGTTGCCACGATCCGGGGTCGAGCGTGCACGCGCCCGATCTGACCGGGCTGCTGGGCCGGCGCGTGCACCTGGCGGACGGGCGCGAGCTGACGGCCGACGAACCGTACGTGCGCGACTCGATCCTGGTGCCGGGCAAGGACGTCGTCGCGGGCTACGCGCCGATCATGCCGTCGTTCGCGGGACAGGTCGGCGAGGAGGACATCCTGGCCATCATCGAATACATCAGGGAGAGCGCGCATGACCAGCGCACAGAACGACGCTAGCGTCGTCGACGAGGGATCGCCGCCGCACGCGCGGCACGCGCCGAGCTACCTCGAGGGGGGCTACCGGCTGACCGACTGGCTCACGACGCGCGACCACAAGCGCATCGCCGTCCTGTACGCGATCTCGATCACGTTCTTCTTCTTCCTCGGCGGCGTGGCGGCCGCGCTGATCCGGCTCGAACTGGCGACGCCGGCGGGAGACCTCGTCAGCGACGACACGTACAACAAGCTGTTCACGGCGCACGGCATCATCATGGTGTGGCTGTTCCTGATCCCGTCGATCCCGGCGGTGCTCGGGAATTTCCTGATGCCGCTGATGATCGGCGCGCGCGACCTCGCCTTCCCGCGGCTGAACCTCGCCAGCTGGTATCTGTACATGCTGGGCGGCGCGATCGTGCTGTGGGCGCTGCTGGCGGGCGGCGTCGACACGGGGTGGACGTTCTACACGCCGTTCTCGTCGATGTTCTCGAACTCGCACGTGGTGGCGGCGCTGTCCGGGGTGCTGGTGCTCGGGTTCTCGTCGATCCTCACGGGCCTGAACTTCATCGTCAGCGTGCACACGCTGCGCGCGTCGGGCCTGTCGTGGTTCCGCCTGCCGCTGTTCGTGTGGGCGAACTACGCGACGTCGCTGATCCTCGTGCTGGCCACGCCCGTGCTGGCGATGACGCTCGTGCTGGTCGCCATCGAGCGGCTGTTCCAGGTCGGGATCTTCGACCCCGCGCTCGGCGGCGACCCGCTGCTGTTCCAGCACCTGTTCTGGTTCTATTCGCATCCGGCCGTGTACATCATGGTGCTGCCGGCGATGGGCGTCGCCAGCGAGATCATCCCGTGCTTCGCGCGCCGCCCGGTGTTCGGCTACCGCTTCATGACGTATGCGATCCTCGCCATCGCCGTCATCGGCTTCCTCGTGTGGGGCCACCACATGTTCGTCAGCGGCCAGTCGATGTATGCGGGGCTGGTGTTTTCGCTGCTGTCCTTCCTCGTCGCCATTCCGTCCGCGATCAAGGTGTTCAACTGGACGGCCACGCTGTACAAGGGCAGCATCGTGTTTTCGGCGCCGATGCTGTACGCGCTCGGCTTCGTCGGCCTGTTCACGATCGGCGGCCTGACGGGCCTGTTCCTCGCGGCGCTCGCGCTGGACGTGCACCTGTCCGACACGTATTTCGTCGTCGCCCACTTCCACTACATCATGGTGGGCGGTTCGGTGATGGCCTACCTGGGCGGCATCCACTTCTGGTGGCCGAAGGTCACGGGACGGATGTATTCCGAGACGTGGGGCAAGGTCGCGGCGCTGATCATCTTCGCCGGCTTCAACCTGACGTTCTTCCCGCAATACCTGCTGGGCTATGCCGGCATGCCGCGCCGCTATCACACGTATCCGCCGGAATTCCAGCTGCTGCACGTGCTGTCGTCGGCCGGCGCCGTGACCCTGGCCGTCGGCTACCTCATGCCGCTCGGTTACCTCGCGTGGTCGCTGCGCTTCGGCGCGCGGGCGCCGGCGAATCCGTGGCGCGCCACGGGCCTCGAATGGCAGACGGACTCGCCGCCGCCCGAACACAATTTCGCGACGCCGCCCGTCGTCGTGCGCGAGCCCTACGCCTACACGCCGGAGTCGCCATGAGCGCGCACGAGACCTCGTTGCCGCCGCTCGAACCGCAGTTCGGCAGCCACGCGCAGCAGGATTTCGCGCGCTCGTTCGGCATGTGGGTGTTCCTGTCCAGCGAGCTGCTGTTCTTCGGCCCGCTGCTGTTCGGCTACCTGTATCTGCGCATGCATTATCCGCAGGCGACGGGCATGGCCAGCCGCCACACCGACATGCTGCTGGGGACCGTCAACACGGCCGTGCTGCTGACCAGCAGCTTCTGCATGGCGCTTGCCGGCCACGCCGCGCAACATGGGAAGGACATGCGCGGCCGCCGCCGCGCCGCGCGCCTGCTGGCGCTGACGGCGCTGCTCGGCGTCGTCTTCCTCGCCATCAAGGGCTATGAATGGCACCAGGAATTCGGCGAGCACCTGTTCCCGGGCATCGGCTTCCGGCCCGACGATGCGACCGATCCGGCCACCGTCCACGGCATCGAGCTGTTCTTCCTGCTGTACTTCGCGGCCACCGGCCTGCACGCGCTGCACCTGCTGATCGGCGTGTCGGCCTGCGTGTGGCTGATGCTGGTGCTGCGCCATGCGCCGCCGCGCGGACCGGGCAACGAGGCGGTCGAACTCACCGGCCTGTACTGGCACTTCGTCGACGTGGTGTGGATCTTCCTGTACCCGTTGCTGTACCTGACGGCGCGCTCGGGAGGCTGACGTGGACAAGGCGACCCGCCCGCTCGTGCTCACCTGGATCGCGTTGATGGCGCTGCTGGCCACGACGGCGGCCTGCGCGCTGCTGCGCCTGGGCTGGCTGAACACCGCGATCAGCCTCGCGATCGCGCTCACCAAGGCGCTGCTGGTGGCCATCGTGTTCATGCGCCTCAGGCGCGCGCCCGCGCTGCTGCGGCTCGCCGCCGTCGCCGGGGCCGTGACGCTCGTGCTGCTGTTCGGCCTGTCGTTGACGGATTACACGACGCGCGCCGAACTCAAGGCGCCGTGGCAGCAGCCGGCGACGGTGGCGCCGCGGTTCGGGAGTGGGTGAGGGGCGCCGCCGGCGTCATGCGGCCGCCGTCACCGACTCCCCAAGTTGACTCGCAATCATTTTGATGGCGCGCCGGATGAGCATGGTCTGGACGGTCAGGATCAACAGCGGGGAGAGCGCCACGATCGGCGTGCCGAAGCCCGATTTGCCGAGGACCGTCGGCTTGATCGCCCACATCACCCATGGCGCCAGGATGGAGATCAGGGCCAGGATATCGAACCACGGATTGAACATGGTTTCTTTTTTCGCTTGCCGGACGACCTCCGCCTGCAATACCACCGGCACGGAGCGCAAGGCCCGGCAACGATACAGCCAGTGAACAGGTGTGCTTGCCGGACGATAGAGACGCGGCCTGGCGGCGCGGGCCTCGTCGAGCAACGCATCGGCGATGGCATGTGCCTGTTCCTTCGATAACATCGGGTCCTTCCGTGTAGCCTGTTCATCAAGACATGCCAGTTTACCGGTCGGTGACGGGAAATAATGCGTCAATTGTAACGACCCCGCCCCGCCGGGTGCCGTCAGGAACGATCCTGCCTGGGCGTGAACGCCATGCACCAACCGTCCGCGCTGATCGCGCCGGCGACGATCCGGCAGGCGCCCGCCTGTCCCTTTGCCGCCGGAATGAACTGAGCGCAATCGGCGCAACGCTTTCCCTCGTTGGGATGTTCCTGGTAGTGAAAATCCTCCTTGCTCCCCGTGCCCGTCCCGGCCGACGCGGGCACGGACCGCAGCGGCAGCGCGAGCAGGATCGGCAGTGCGGCGGTGCGCGCCAGCAGGCGGCGGCGCGTCGATTCGTGGTCGTTCATGATCGTGTTCCTGCGAGTGGCCGGGGGGTCAGAACATGAACCAGCCCAGCAGATAGACGGTGTCGTTGTCGGCGGCGTTGCGGCCGGCGCCGTCGTAGTCGCGCCTGGCGCCGTTGAACTTGCCGTAGCGCGTGAACTGGAGCGTCAGGCGGATGTCGCGGCGCGGCAGGTAGTTGAATTCGGCGATGTAGCCGTCGCTGTCGGGGCTGCCGTTGGCACTGCCCGTGACCGCGTCGCCGGTGTCGTACAGCCCGCTGTCGGCCGTGCCGTCGACGCGGAAGCGCGCCACGTTGATGCCGAACTTCCTGTCGAAGTAGTAGCCGGCCTTGGCGCGGAGCGCGTGCAGTTCGTCCGTGCCGTTGCTCGTCTGCGCGCCGGGGTTCCAGGACACCCGTTCGCGCACGTAACTGAGCTGTCCGGAAAAGCGGTGCCGGTCGGTGACGTACTGGCATTGCGCGTCGACGCCGACGTCGCGGAAGCGGTCGGTCGGGCCGGTCAGGAGCTTGTTGTCGGGGAAGACGTCCGCGACCAGGCCGAAGGTGCCGATCATCGCCGAATACCTGCCGCCGTCCCAGTCGTGCTGCAGCGCGAAGCGCCAGTACGGGTTGTAGCCGTCGAGGGAGGCGGCGGTATCCCGTTCGACGCCGAGCCGCAGCGGGGAGAACAGGTGGTTGCCGGTGCGGTAGGCCGTGAGTTCGGCGTAGAACGTATTGCGCCATAAGACGTAGGCGCCCATGCCGGCCACCTGCTGGCCCAGGTTTTCGATCAGCGGCGCGGCGGCGGGTGCGTTGGCGGCCGGCGACGAGGCGAACGGAAAGCCCCAGGTGCTCACCGTGTTGTAGACGTCCTGCACCTGTGGATTGTTGTGCAGGGTGAAGCCGTAGAGGAGGCTGTGCCCCGCGACGTCGACGCGGTTGGCGTAGCGCAGGTCGACGTTGTCGATGCTGGTGTGGTGCTCGACGCCGTCGTAGGTCAGCTGTGAAAAGATCCCCACGTGGTCGCTCAGCTTGCCGTTGAAGAAGAGGCTGGCCTGCTGCAGCACCGTCTCGCGGTCCTCGGGAAAATTCTGCTTGAAGTCGACGCCGCCGGTGTGCGTGGCGGCATGCGACAACTGGACCATGCCGGCGACCGGGAACGTCAGCCGCGGCCCCAGCGTATAGCCGTTCAGCTTGAACAGGCGGCCGGTGGGCGTCAGTTCGGGCCAGCTGACGTGGCAGGTGAAACAGTCGAACCCGGTCTGGCGCGCGAAACTCGGGACGGCGCGGGCCGGGACGACGCAACAGGCGAGGATGACGGCGACGATCGTTCGCCACGGCACGTTCGCAAACAGTCTCATGACTATGCACCCGCAGGACGTTGACGTCGGTATGATCGGCCGCTCAGCGATTGGTTCCGGCCGCGCCCTGTGTGTAACTTAAATTTCCACTTGGAAATTATTATGGGTTAAAATACGAGGTTGCGCCGGCAGCCGTGCCGCCCCTCCATTCCCGTGCGAGCCATCCCCGACTGTCCGGCATTGCGTGCCATCCGGCAGCGTATCCCGTTCCAATCCCCGTATTGCCGAAAGCCCCCGTGTCGTCCCGAGATCCATCCAGTCCCCGCCTGTCCATCGACCGCCGGCGCGCCGAGTTCGCGGACCGGGACAGCGAGGAACGCTTCCTCCGCCATTGCCTGCCCGAGCGCAATGCCCAGCTCAAGGCGAGCCTGGTGTTCGCGGCCGTGTTCTACGTCGCGTTCGGCGCGACCGATGTCGCCCTGATGGGCTTCACGCCCGCCGCCTGGGCGCTGGTCGGGTTGCGCGCCGCCGTGGCGCTCGTCGCACTGGGCGGCTGTGTCGCCATCGCGCGCCGGCCCGGGTCGGTGTCCGTGTCGATCGGGGCCGCCTGCACGCTGCTCGTCGCCGCGCTCGCCGTGTTCATGGTGGTGTGCTGGTGCCAGCCGGAAGCGCTGGCGTGGAACACGATGTCGCAGGCGTTGATCCTGATGGCGGTGTACGTCAACTTCCCGAACCGCTTCCTGTATGCCGTGGCGATCGGCGTCGGCTCCAGCGTCGTATTCGCGGCGCTGCTGTGCGTCCAGGGCCACCTGCGGGCGGACGACGTGCTGACCCTCGTGCTGCTGCTCGTCATGGGCAATGCCCTCGGCTGGATCGCGGCGCGGCGCTTCAACGTCGCGCAGCGCGCGCAGTTCCGCGCGGCCGTCCTGCTGGAGCAACTGGCGGACCGCGATCCGCTGACGGGCTGCTACAACCGCCGCATCCTGCAGAAAGGCTTGCTGGACGCCGAACTCGAACGCGCCCGCCGCTATGGCACGCCGCTGTCCGTGATCCTGTGCGACATCGACCACTTCAAGCGCATCAACGACACGTACGGCCACGCGGCGGGCGACCGGGTGCTGGCCGATTTCGCCGGCCTGCTGCTGACGATGACGCGCGACGCGGTCGACAGCGTGATCCGTTACGGCGGCGAGGAATTCCTGCTCGTGGTCCCGCAGACGGACCTGGCCGGCGCGCAGGTGCTGGCCGAACGCATCCGGCTGGCGTTCGCCGGCACCGCGGCGCCCGCCGCTTCGATCACGGCGACGGCCAGCTTCGGCATCGCGGCCGTGCCGGCGCAGGCAGCGGCGCCGCCGTCGACCTCCGAAGCGTTGATCGGCGCCGCCGACGCCCAGCTGTACGCGGCCAAGCGGGGCGGGCGCAACACCGTGCGCGGCACGGTGGCGGGACGGTGAATCAACGTCCGGCGGCCGCGCGCAGGCGGTACCAGACCATGCCGATCAGTTCATAGGACGCATACCACGAGCGGCGCATGCCTTCGGCGCTCGGGATCCACGCGTGGACCGACAGCGGCTGGCGGCCGAAGAACATCGTGGGCGCCGCGACGACGTCCATCCCGGCCCGCTCGAACACGGCGTGGGCGCGCGGCATGTGCATGGCGTCGGTCACGAGCAGGATGCGGCGGACGCCGTCCGCGCGCAGGATGGCGGCACTGAGCGTGGCATTGCCCGCCGTGTCGCGCGAGCGGCTTTCCAGCCATCTCACCGGCACGCCGAAGTCCTCGCGCAGCGCGGCGGCCATCCCGTCGGCCTCCGACCAGCCCGGGCTGCCCAGGCCTGGATCGCCGGCGCCGTCGCCGCCGCTGACGAGGACGGGCAGCCCGGTTTTCCGCTGCAGGTGCGCGGCGTAGCGCAGGCGCGCCAGCGCGACGTAGTCGGGGATGTCGCGGTCGTCGTATTCGGGCGCACGCCGGACCCGTCCGGCCGCCAGCACGACGATCGCCTGCGCGTCGGCGCGTTCGGGGGCGCGCAAGGGGGCCGTCATGTTCTCGAGCGGCGCGACGAGGAGCCGCGCGCCGCCCGTCGTCGACAGGAATGCCAGCAGCGCGAGCCCGGTGCCGGCCACGATGCGCCCGGCGCGCGGCCGCCGGCGCCAGAGCGCCAGGCCGATGGCGATGACGAGGAACAGGCTCGCGGGCGGGAGGATCAGGTCGCGCGGAATCTGGTTGAGCAGGTCGAGGACGGGTTTCAGCATCGTGGAGGCGGTCGGGGTGCGGGCGGCCAAAGTAGACCGCAGGCGCGGCGTGGCGTCAAGTCCCGATCCGCCCCTCCCACGCCGCGATCAGGTCCCGGTACGCCGTGCCGACGGGCCGGATGCGGCGCTGCAGGTCGTACAGCCCGCGCGGGTTGACGACGCCGCGCGCCTCGCGCAACTCGATGTTCCAGTCGATCTGGTCGGTCAGCGAAAACCACGTGAAGCCGACGACCGTCACGCCGCTGCGCATCAGGCTGCGCACGTGGGCCCACTGGCAGCGCAGCCAGTCGACCGCTTCATCGCCATGGCTGCCCTGGTCGACGTTCGTTTCCGTGTGCATCATCGGCAGGCCGTAGCGTTCGGCGTACTCGCGCGCGATCATCGCGTAGCCCAGCGTTTCGCCGGCGTCGTGCGTCGCGCCGTCGGGATCGATCTCGTGTTCGTTCGTCATGTAGTAGTCGCTGCCGAGGACGCAGTGGCCGCACAGCGCGTGCTCCTCGAAGAAGCGGCATTCGTCCGGCGTCATGCCGTTGGCCAGCACGAAGTCGCGCTGCAGCGGGTCGAGGGGGCGGCCGTAGTTGAAGTCGAGCGACAGGAAGCGCAGCTGGTTGCGCCGTTCGGCTTCCTCGACGGCGTCGGGCAGGCCCGCATGGAAGTATTCGCTCGACTCGCTTTGCACGAACACGGCGTCGGGGCGCAGCTTGACGATCTCGTGCATCGCCAGCACATTGGCCTTGGCCAGGTGCTTCAGCGCCGTCACGTACGAACGCTGGTCGCGCGCCTGCTCGTTCCACCAGCCGAACAAGGCGGAGAACTTGGCGCACACGTACATTTCGTTGACGGGGGTGTACAGGCCGATCCACGGGTAGCGCGTCGCGAACGCCCTGGCGTAGCCCTGGAACAGCGTGGGGAAATCGGGATTCTGGAAATTGCCGATCCAGTCCGGCACGCCGAAATGGCACAGGTCCGCGATCGGGGCGATGCCGAGGCGGCGTATTTCGCCGAAGGCCTGGTCGGCGAATTCCCAGTCGTAGCGATCCGGCGCCAGCCACGTCCGGTGCAGCGGCACGCCGTAGCGCAGGGTGCGGATGCCCAGCTGCGCGACGAGTTCGAGGTCCTTCTTCCACTGGCGGTAATGGCCGCATTCCTCCATCTGGTCGCGGCGGATGCGCCCATCGCCGATGGTCGGCGAACTGCTCTCGATCCCGGTGGCGAACATGAAAGGCAGCATCAGCGCCTCCCGAGAGGCGGCTGCGCGGTGACGACGCCCGGATCGATCTTGTGCAGGTTGTCGAGGCCCGTCAGCAGCATGCAGTCCTGCAGTTCCTGTTCCAGCAGCGTGAGGGCGCACGTGACGCCTTCGCGCCCGCGCGCCGCGAGGCCGTACAGCCACGCGCGGCCGGACAGGCAGGCGTGGGCGCCGAGGCCGATCGCCTTGACGATGTCGCCGCCGGTGCGGATGCCGCCGTCGAACAGCACTTCGATGCGGTCGCCCACGGCGTCGACGATTTCCGGCAGCACCGAGATCGACGACGGCGCGCCGTCCAGCTGGCGCCCGCCGTGGTTCGAGACGATGATGGCGTCGGCGCCGATGTCGATGGCGGTGCGCGCGTCGTCCGGGTTCATCACGCCCTTCAAAATCAGCTTGCGCTGCCACTTGTCGCGCACCCAGCGCGCCGTGTTCACGTCGAACGAGGCGTCGAACTGTTCCTCGATCCACTTCGACAGCGAGCCGATGGAGCCGGCTTCCTTGATCTCGTGCTCGAAATTGCCGAACGTGTGGCGCTTGCTGCCCGCCATGTTCGCGAGCCAGCGCGGGTGCCCGACCATCTGCATGATGTTCGACGGCGTCAGGCGCGGCGGCACGGCGAGGCCGTGCTTTTCGTCGGCCCAGCGCTTGCCCTGCGTGTGCAGGTCGATCGTCAGCACCAGCGCCGAGCAGTCGGCGTCGTGGGCGCGCCGCATCAGGCTTTCGTTGACCTTGTGGTCCTTCATGAGGTACAGCTGGAACCAGAACGGCGCCTGGATCGCCTCGGCCACGTCCTCGATGGAATTGATGGAGCACGTCGACAGGCAGAACGGCACGCCGAATTCCACGGCCGCGCGCGCCGCCTCGCATTCGCCGTTGGCCCACGTGAGGCCGGCGAGGCCCGTCGGGCCGAGGGCCAGCGGGATGCGGGCCCGGTCGCCCACCATCGTGACGGCCATGTCGCGGTGCGAGACGTCGCGCAGGCTGTGCTGGCGCAGGGCCAGGGCCCGCATGTCGTCGAGGTTGCGCTGGACGGTCAGCTGCTGTTCGCTGCCGCCGTGGATGTAGTCGAACACGACGCCGGGCAGGCGTTCCCGCGCGAGGCATTCGAGGTCGAAGATGCTGGCTACCTTGCTCATGCTGCGTTCCTTTTACAATTCACCGCGCGCCGCGAGGTCGCGGATGCGCGCGCCCATGCGGCAGGCGAGGGCCTGGATCGTCAGCGACGGATTGACGCCGCCCGCCGTCGGGAACAGCGAGCCGTCGCAGATCCACAGATTGGGCACGTCCCAGCTGCGGCCGTCCGCGTTCACGACGCTCGTGTCCCGGTCGCCGCCCATGCGGCACGTGCCCAGGATGTGGCTCGTGTCGTCGCTCGTCCACACGCCGCGGCCGCCCGCCGCTTCCAGCATCGTGCCCATGAAGCGGCGCGCGTGGTCCTGCATGCGGCGGTCGTTGTCGGAATATTCGAACGTGACGTGGGCGACGGGCAGGCCGTGGCGGTCGCGCACGTCGGACAGCGCCACGCGGTTGCATGCGCGCGGCTCCGTCTCGGCGACGGCGACCAGGCCGGCCATGTGGTTATAGTCCTGCATCTCGCGCCGCAGCGCCGCGCCCCACAGGTGCCGCTCGGTGACGAGCACCTGCGCCCACGCGCGCGGCAGCGGACCCTGGCTCATGAAGGCGTAGCCGCCGTGGAAGTCCTTGCCGGCGTCCGTGTAATTCCAGTGCTCGCACACGGCCATATTGGGCGGGCCCTTGTACCAGCGGATCTCCTCGTCGAAGCGCGCCCACATGCCCGGGCCGGCGTGCGTCGTCAGATGCGTGCCGACGAGGCCCGAGCCGTTGCCGAGGCCGTGCGGGAACCGGTCGCTGGCGGAATTGAGCAGCAGGCGCGGCGTCTCGATCGCGTACCCGGACACGACGACGTTGCGCGCGCGCTGGAAGCGCCATTGCCCGTTGCGGCGATAGTGCACGCCTTGGGCGCGGCCGTCCGGGCCGGTCTCGATGCGGCCGGCCATGGCGAGGTCGCGCACTTCGGCGCCCGCGGCCAGCGCGCGCGGAATCCACACGATCAGCGCGCTCTGCTTGGCATTCGTCGCGCAGCCGAAATTGCAGAAGCCCCGGTACACGCACGGCGGCGACTTGCCGCGCGGCGCGGACACGGTCGCCAGCGGCACGGCGGCCCAGGGTATGCCCATGTTCTCGGCGCCGCGCGCCAGCACGAGGCCGGCCGCGTTCATCTCGTGTTCGCGATACGGGTAGCGCCCGCGCGGCGGACCCCACGGATAGCGCACCGGTCCGGCCACGGCCAGCGCCCGCTCCGCCTCCTCGTAGTAGGGCGCCAGTTCGGCGTAGGTGATGGGCCAGTCGACGCCGTAGCCCAGCCGGCTGCGCGCCTGGAACCACTCGGGCCGGAAGCGCAGCGAGATCATGCTGAAGTGGACGGTCGACCCGCCCACGCCCCAGCCGGAATTGTTGCCGCCGAGGGCCAGCGCGTCCGCGCCGTCCGAAATCCGTTCCTCGGTCCAGTACAGCTGCTGCTGGGCTTGTTCGTCCGACGCGAAGTCTTCCAGCGGACGCCAGAACGGCCCGGCTTCCAGCACGACGACGGAAAAGCCGGCCTCCGCCAGCTTGCACGCGAGCGGGGCGCCGCCGGCGCCCGCGCCGACGATGGCGAAATCGACCGGCTCGTCGTCGGCGTATTCGCGCATGCTCACCCAGCCGCCGCGCTCGAACACGTCGGGGGCGCGGCCGGCGCCCGTGCGCGGCGCGTGGCTTGCGCTCATGGCGCCTCCTTCGCTTCCCACGGGTCGCGGCTGTCGAACCCGAGCCGCACATAGCCGCGCGGGCTCGCGGGGCCGCCGAAGCCGATCTCGTTCCACGCGAGCGGATGCGCATAATAGAAGCCGGCCGCCGTCTTGAGCAGGTGGTGGATGAAGAAGCGCTGCGCGTCCAGCCCGTGCCAGCGGGGCGATGCGGCGCGGCCGTCGGCCAGCGCCTGCAGCACGGCGTCCTGCGCGGCCGCGTCCAGCCGGGCGAACGGGAGGTCGTGCAGGCGGCGCGCCTCGTCGTCGACGGCGGCCAGGCCCTGGCGCCAGGCGGCGCGCAGCGGCGGCATGTCCGGATGGCGGTAGCCTTCGCCGCGGTCGTCATGGAGCATGGCGTCGATCCAGGGCGTGATCGGAATCGGCTGCTCGCGCTCGGGCTGGGGCAGCAGGCGCGCGTTGATCGCGTCCAGCAGGTCCCATTCGTCGGCCGTCAGCCAGCGCCGCGGCGGGACGGCGTCCAGCCGGTGCGCGAGGACGCCGCGGGTGACGTCGTCGAACGAGGGGCTGTCCCATTTGGCCAGCACGTCGTAGCCGGGGAAGCGCGGTGGCTCGGTCATGTGGTCTCCCTCATGCGGCCCCCTGCATGCGGCCCCGCGACGAGCCTTCCTGCGCCGCGCGCAGTGCCAGCGCCGCACGGCCGGCCAGCGCCAGCGCGCTGAAGCTGGGCGGCGCCGGCAGCGGCGGACCGGCCAGCAGGTTCTGGCTCCAGTTGCGCCAGCCGCCCATCTGGCGCGCGACGCCGCGCGCGTGGAAGCCCATCCCCAGCACGCCCAGCCACGTGCACGCGGTCAGCAGCGCGTTCGTCAGCCGGCGCGGGCCCCGGGCGCCGGGCAGCGCGGCGCCGGCCAGCATGACGGCCGTCACGGGCGGCACGCTGACGGGCACCCACATGGCGGGATGCTGGAAGGCGCCGCGGAAGTGCAGCAGCGCCGCTTCCGCGCTCGTGCCGGCCAGGCCGAACGCGGCGAGGCCGCACAGGGCGCGTCCGCTGGGCAGGCCGGCGAGCGTCGGCGCGCCCGCGGCGACGGGACGGGCGGCCAGGCCGATCACGCCGGCCAGCGCGCGGGCGGCCGGCGCGCCGAGCGGCGCCGCATAGAACAGGTTGGCCCACGACAGGCCGCCGGGCCGGCGCAACACGTTGTAGGCGTGGAAGCCGAAGCCGGCAGCGCCGACGGCGCAGGCCGTGGCATAAGGAACGGTGGCCATCAGGCCGGGCGGGCGCGACCCGGGCGGGCGCAACCCGGTCGTTCGTGGCCCGGTCGTTTGTGACCCGGTCGTTTGTGGTCCGGTCGAGCGCGGCCCAGTCGCTCGTGTCCCGGCCGAGCGCAACCTGTTCGTTCGCGACTCGGCCGCTCGTGGCCCGGCCATGCGTGGCCCGGACGTTCCCGCCCCGCGCAGCGCGCAGGCCAGCACGACGGCCGCGCTGGCGAGCGGTGCGAACATGCCGGGGTTCTCGAAGTCGCCGCGGTAGTGTTCCATCGCGCTGTCGCTCAGCACCGATGCGGCCAGCATCGCGGCAGCCTGGTACAGCCGGCGGGCTTGCGGTGCGGGGTCGGCGGCGATGTCGGCGCCGGCCGCATCGCGCGGCACTGGTGATGGCAATCGCGCCGGCACGGGCGCGGGCAGCCTGCGGCCGGACGCCGCCCGCCCCAGCAGCAACGCGCCCAGCGCCAGGCCGAGGGTGGCGGCGCCGAGCCCGCGCGCCCGCGGGCGCGCGTCCGCGGGCGCCGCCGCGGTGACGCTTTGTCCCCGGGCAGGATCGAGCTGAGCACCTGGCGCGCGACGCCGGCCAGCATCGAGCCTTCGCTCGGATCGCCCTTGCCGATGGTGGTCATGAAGTGCCTGGCTTCGTCGAGCGTGATGTGCGACGGCAGCGGCGGCACTTCGGGGTCGGTCTTGAATTCGAGGACGACGGGCCGGTCGGACGCCAGCGCCTCGCGCCACGCTTCGCCCACCTTGTCGGGATCGTTGCAGAAGATGCCTTTCAGTCCGATCAGTTCGCCGAAGCGGTGATAAGGGACATCGGGGATTTTTTGTGTCGCCTCGAACTTGGGGTTGCCTTCCATGACGCGCTGTTCCCACGTCACCTGGTTCAGGTCTTCGTTGTTGAACACGCACACGATCCAGCGCGGGTCCTTCCACTGCTTCCAGTATTTCGATACGGTGATCAGTTCCGCCATATTATTCATCTGCATGGCGCCGTCGCCGACGAGGGCGATCACGGGCCGGTCCGGGTGGGCGAACTTGGCGGCGATGGCGTACGGCACGGCCGCGCCCATCGACGCGAGCCCGCCGGACAGCGAATACATCTGCCCGCGCTGCACCTTGAGGTCGCGCGCATACCAGTTGGCGCAGGAGCCGGAATCGCTCGTGACGATGGCGTCGCGCGCGAGCAGCGGCGACAGTTCGTAGCACACGCGCTGCGGATTGATCGGGTTGGCGGATGCCAGCGCCCGTTCTTCCAGCAGCTTGTACGAGTCGCGCACCGATTTCTCGACTTTTTCGCGCCAGCTCGTCTCCGTCTTGTCCTTCAACAGCGGCAGCAGCAGGCGCAGCGTCTCGGCGCTGTCGCCGTGCAGGTTGACCTCGGCCGGGAAGCGGATGCTCAGCATCGACGGGTCGATGTCGATCTGCACCGCGCGCGCCTTGCCTTCCTTGGGCAGGAATTCGGCGTACGGGAAGCCCGTGCCGATCAGCAGCAGGGTGTCGCAATCGCTCATCAATTCCCAGCTGGCCTTCGTGCCGAGGATGCCGATCGTGCCCGTCACCCACGGCAGGTGATCGGGCAGGGCGGCCTTGCCCAGCAGCGCCTTCGCGGCGCCGGCCTTGAGGCGTTCTGCCACGGCGATGACTTCGTCCGTGGCGCGCAGGGCGCCGGCGCCGACGAGGATCGCAACCTTGCTGCCCGCGTTCAGCACGTCGGCCGCGCGCTGCAGGTCGACTTCGTACGGCACGACGCGCGGCTTGGTGTAGCCGATGCCGGAAAAGACGTTGCCGTGCTTGCGGGCCGGCTCTTCGTATGGTTTGTCCTGGACGTCGTTCGGGAGCACGAGCACGCTCACGCCGTTGCGGCCCAGCGCCGTGCGCATGGCGCGGTCTAGCAGGTGGCGCACCTGGGACGGCTGGCTCGCCTCGTAGACGTAGTCGGCCACGTCCTGGAACAGGCGCTCGAGGTTCAGTTCCTGCTGGTAGTGGGCGCCGCGCGACGTCGTCGGCGCCTGGCCGGTGATCGCCAGCACGGGCACGTGGTCCATCTTGGCGTCGTACAGGCCCGTCACCATGTGGGCCGCGCCGGGGCCGCCCGTCGACAGGCAGACCCCCGGTTCGCCCGTGAACTTGGCGTGCGCGGAGGCCATGAAGGCCCCCATTTCCTCGTGGCGCACCTGGATGAAGCGGATCTTGCCGCCAAAGCGGTCGAGCGCGCCCAGCACGCCGTTGATGCCGTCGCCCGGATAGCCGAAGATCGTGCGCACGCCCCATTCGTACAGGCGTTCGACGAAGAAGTCGCCAACTGTTTTGCTCATGTCATGTCCTCGTTTCGATGGTTGGTCAGTGGCGGCGCAGCTGGCGCAGGCCGAGCGCGACGCCCGCTGCCGCGCCCACGCCGGCCAGCAGCCAGCCGCGGTGCGTGGTGGCCCACAGTTGCACGCTCCGGGTGCTGGCGCCGGCGTCGAACGTGCCGTGCGCGCCATACGGACCGGGCACGGGCCGCCACAGGTTGTTCGGGCGGTCGGCCGGGATCGTGTCGGCGCGCTGCTGGCCCGCGACGCCCTTGCGCGCCAGGTAGCGGTCGAGCAGGCGCGGCACGAATTTCTCGGCCAGCATGGTCGCCAGCGTGGGGTAGCCGACGCAGATCTCGGCCCGGCGCGCGTGCGCCGCCCACCAGATGGCGCGGCCGGCGACCTCCGGCTGGTAATACGTGCCGATCGGCTTGGGATGGTGCGTCAGCGTCGTCTTGCACCATTCGAATTGCGGGGTGTTCACGCCGGGCATGTCGACGATGGCCACGTGGACGTCGCTGTGGTCGTGTTCCAGCTCCGTGCGCACGGATTGCGTGAAACCCTTGATCGCGTGCTTGGCCCCGCAATACGGCGATTGCAGGGGAATCGAGCGGTAGGCGAGCGCCGAGCTGACCTGCACGATGGTGCCGCGGTTGCGCGGACGCATGCGTTTCAGCGCCGCCATCGTGCCCCACACGAAGCCGTGGTACGTGACGTCGGTGACGCGGCGGAAGTCTTCCGGCGCGATGTCGGCGAACGGCGCGAACACGGTCGCCATCGCGTTGTTGACCCAGATGTCGATGGGGCCCAGTTCGTTTTCCACGCGCTCGGCGGCGGCGTCGACTTGCGCGTAGTCGGCCGTGTCTGCGGAGATGGCGATGGCCTGCGGCGAGCCCAGGCGCTCGGCCTCGGCGCGCGCGGCCTCCAGGCGGTCGGGGTCGCGCGCGACGAGCGCGATGCGTGCGCCGCGCCGGGCGAATTGCTGGACCGCCGCGCGGCCGATCCCTGCGCTGGCTCCCGTGATCACGACGACTTCGTGGCGTGCTTCCGACATGGCTGGGTCCTCCGATGTTGCGATGCAGGGCCAGCTTAGCACCAAGTGTCGCTGAGCCTCGCCACGTTATGTTTGTGAAAAAGTTCTTGAACAAATGCACGAATCCGATAATTTTTTTGTAACAATCGGCTGCGATACTGTCGAGCGGGATACGATCCATTCCCTGGCCTGCCGCCGGCGGGTTCACATAACGAACACTGAGGAAACGGAAAATGAAAAAAACGCTGTTGTCGCTCGTATCGTTGCTGCTGTTGTCCCAGGGCGCCTGTGCCTATGCTTCCGAGCAGAGCACCTGCACGACCAACAAGGGGGCCTTCCTGACCGGCACCGTCACGAGCGGCCCCAAGTTCCAGTCCGCCAGCCAGACCATCGACGGCATCAAGCTGTCGCACACGATCATCTACATGAAGGCCGACCAGGACGGCAGGTCGTACCAGGTCGCCATGGACAACGTCTACGCGGTGGACTACGTGCAGAATTCGACGTCCATCCCGGCCTCGCTCGCGGCCCTGAAGTCCGGCACGCGCGTCGAAGTGTGCGGCGAGAAGTATTCGGACGGCACGGGCATCCACTGGGTGCACAGTAACTGCGGCGACGTGCCGAAGACGACGGCGCCGAACGGCTGGGTGAAGCAGATCTCGACCAGCGGCACGATCGGCACCAACCTGGAGCGCAGCCAGGCCTATTGCTATTTGTGGAACTGACGTGAAACAGGGCGCCGTTCGCGCGGCGTCCACGCTACGATCGTGCCGATGACGTCCTCACGCATGCTCTTGACCGGTTGTGCCGCCGTGGCCCTGATCGCGGCCCTGCTGGGCGCGCTCGGCCTGCGCGGGCCGGACGTGCCGCCGTCGCCCGCACCGGCGCCGCAGCGCCAGGCCGGCGCAGCCGCGCGGCAGTGGTTCGCGCCGCCGCCGGCGTCCACGCCGGCACGGGCGGACTTCGTCGCGGCGCCGCGTTCCCCGCTGTACGGCCGCAATGGCCGCGTCGTCGACTTGCACGGCGAGGACGTCGCCACGTACATCGCCCGCCGCAACGCCGCCGCGCGTACGGGCGACACGCGCGCCGCCTACGACATCTACCAGGCCGCATCGGTGTGCGCAGCAAACGCGGACCCGCTGCCGGAATTCGCGGTGGCCGCGGAACGCGTCCAGGCCGAAGCGGAGCGCCGCCGCGTGCAAGCCCTGTGCGCGGGCGTCTCGGCCGTGCAGCTGCAGGAGCGCATGGCGTTTCTCGTGCGCGCGGCGGACGCGGGCAACCGCGACGCCCGCATCGACTTTTTCATGGAAGGCCCGATGGGCCGGCCGGCCGACCTCGACGCCCAGGCCGACGACCCGCAGGTCCAGGCCTGGAAGCGGCAGGCGCTGGGCTATCTGCAGGAGGCCGGCGCGCAATGCGACCATTTCGCGCTGTCGCTGCTGGCGAATGCGTACGACCTCGGCCAGCTGGTGCCGCGCGATCCGCGCATGACGATGGCGTATGCGATCGCGGCGGCCGCGGCCCGGCACGTGGTGCTGACCGAGGAGCAGTTGCGCGCGCGCTTCGGCGACGAGGTGACGGGTGCCGATTTCGCGGCGGCGCTGCGGGCGGGATCGTTGCTGTCGCACCAGGATTGTCCGGCCGGCCATTGAGGGACGTAAAAAAGGCTGTGTTCGCGTTACGTAGGTAACCGAGCGCAGCCGCCCTAGCCGAGCCGGGCCGCAGCGCACAGCAAATGCGCCGGCGTGGTCAGCTGCCGCGCATCCAGCAGCCGTTGCCAGCCCGAATAATTGATGAGGTAGCGGCTCGCGACGCCGCGGAACCGCACCAGCCAGCTCTTGAAGCGGCTGTGCCAGCTATTCACGTTCTGGATGTGGATCGCGCCGCGCGCCCGCACGCCGGCCTTCACGTTCACCGCTTCGTGCGTGATGCCCGCTTGCACGGCGAAACGACGATACGCCGCAGCCCCGTCGCTGATCAGCAACACGTCGGCAGGCAAGACCGGCTTGAGGCACGCATGCAATTGCGCAGCCGTCACCTGTCCCCGGCCCGTGTGAAAGTCCAGCGTCTGCTCAGTACGGTCGCGCGCGATGAGCAGGCAGTCGTATTCGCGATTGATCCCGCGCCGCGTGGCCACGCCGCCGCGCTTTCTCGGCCGTCGCGTCAGGTTGCGCGACCCCTTCTGCGATTCGAGGCGATAGGTCTCGTCCGCCTCGACGATGGCCGTCAACATTGCCGGACGGTCGCGCATCGCACCGGGCACGAACCGGTGGCGCCACCTGAAACTGGTCGTCCGGTGCACGCCGGTCACACGCGCGGCGTCGCGCACCGTGCGCGAGTCGAGGATGGATTGCAGGAACGGTAGCCAGCACTCTTTCTTGCGAAGACGAGCGAGCGGCGTGCCGGTCAGTGCGTTGTAGCTGCGTCCGCACCCGAGGCAACGAAAACGTTGCAAGCCGCTCGCCTGGCCGCAGCGGTGTACGCGACCACAGCCGCAGCGCGGACACGGCCGGCCTCTGGCGGCCTGTTCGATCAGGGCGATACATTCCGCCGGATGCGACAGACCAGCGATCCATTCGCGCAGCCGGACCAGGTCGGCAGCCGAGAGCTGCGCCGCCGACAACAGGCTGAGCACTTCGTCGAAGGGTAGGCCGCGCATCGTCACTCCTCATGAGTTAACTCGACGATGCGTATGACCTCTGCAACCGGAATCAGTTCACATACCTAACGCGAACACAGCCAAAAAAAACCGCGGTCGAAACCGCGGTTTTTCATGAGGCCGGCCTGGCAACCGGATCAGGCCTTCGGCGTACGGCGACGACGCTGTGCGCCGACCAGACCCAGCATACCCATGCCCAGCAGCATCATCGTGCCCGGTTCCGGCACCGCGTTCGTGAACGTGTTCGAGCCATCGACCTTGAACACGATGTCATTGGAGCCGGCGATATAGTCCGGGAACATGGCGCTGCCGCCCATGTGGAAGTTGGCGGTGTCCGAGTTGCCGGCCGGGTAGTTCAGGTTCGACTCGAAGTTCACGCCGAACAGCATTGCCGACACGCCCTCCAGATAGTTCGGGTCGATGAAGTCACCGGCCTCGGCTTTCAATGCGGTGATCTTGGTCGAGCCCTGGCCGCCCGCACCGGCGATGGTGAAGGTCGACTGGGTGTTGCCGGGAACGATGGTGAGCAGGGCGATCAGCTGGCCGTCGTCGAAACCGGTGCCGCCGGTGGTCGAGGCATTGGCGGCCGTGTCGTAGTAGATCGCGACCTTGTTGTCGGTCGAGGTGGGGTCGAGGCCGAACGTGGCGGTCGAGCCGGTCAGGCTCGTCACTTTCTCGTTCAGCTTGGCGACGATCGTGAATTCGAACGTCTTGCCGGAGCCTTTGGCACCGTTGGCGTTGAAGTCCAGACCGTTGAACAGGGACGTCGTGTCGCCGTCGACACTGGCCAGGTTCGACTGGTACAGGAACTGGAAGCTCTGGCCGACGGTCAGGGGGGCACCGAACGGGCCGACGCCTTTGGCGACGCCGCTACCGGTGGTGTTCCAGTCCAGGGTAGTAGAGTCCGATGCCAGGACGTTGGTGCCATCCTTCAGCGTGAACGCCTGTGCCGACGAAGCGGCGAAAGCGAAGCCGAGGGCGGCGGCAACCGGAATCAGTTTGCGGAACGATTTGATCATGTTAGCTCCAAGTCATCTGCTGGTTAAGGTATCGGGGGGATAGTCCAGCGCTTGTCTGCAAGCACGTCACCAAACGTGTGCAAGTCACGTGCCAGTGTTTCCCCAACCTTTTTAAATCAATGACTTGCGAAGCAACCTTCGAAAAATTCCCGCTTGCCGCCGGTACTATGTAAAAAATATCGACAGAAGATTTTGCATTCTGGAAACCGTCCAGCCGCCGCCGCCCGTGCCTCGCTAGTCGGCCGCTGGCCGGCTGTGCAAGGTCACGACCGCCTCCTTGAGACCGGCGCCGCTCGCCCGCACCGTGATCGTGCCGCCCGCGCCGGCCTTTGTCCGCACGATGCCCAGCAGCAAACCGTTGAACGCTGCGCGCTCCGGCGACTGGAACGATTCGAAGCTCGTCGGATCGCCGTTGTCGGTGGCGACGAGCTCCCCCGGTCCCTCGACGGTGAAGCGCACGCGGTCGTGCGCGCGCGGGGCCAGGCCGCCGTCCTTGTCGACGACGCGCACGGTGACGAACGCCAGGTCGCGCCCGTCGCTCGCGAGCGCGGTGCGGTCGGCCTGCGCCTGCAGGGCGGCCGGGGCGCCGGCCGTCTTCACCGTTTCGCGTGCCCATTCCTTGCCATCCTTGTAGGCGACGACCGTGATCTCGCCCGGCGCGTAGGTCACGTAGTCCCAGCGCAGGCGGTAGGCGTACGGCGCCTTCTTCTGGCGGCCCTGCGACTTGCCGTTGACGAACAGCTCGGCCTCGTCGCCGGACGTGAACACGTGCACGGGCGTCACCTGGCCGACGCGGTCCGGCCACGTCCAGTGCGGCAGCACGTGGACCATCGGCAGGTCGGGGCGCCAGCGCGACTGGTACAGGTAATAGCGGTCCTTCGGGAAGCCGGCCAGGTCGACGATGCCGGAGTAGGAGCTGCGCGCTTCGTAATACGGCGTCGGCTCGCCCAGGTAGTCGAAGCCGGTCCAGACGAATTCGCCGGCCGTGTACGGGTTCTGGTCGAGCGACGCGAACGCGCGGTCGGCCGAGGCGCCGAAGTCCGATGCGAACAGTTCGTAGGCGCTGACCTGATGGGTGGCTGGATCGCCGCCGATGCCGGGGCGCACCGACGCGCTCAGCACGCCCGGCACCGGGAACTGGTATTCGCCGCGGCTGGACAGCGCCGACGCGCTCTCGCTGTGCAGGATCACCTTGTGCGGAAACGCGGCGCGGAACATCGGGAACTGGCCGGGCAGGGTGCGGATGCCCGTGCCCTGGTAGTTCAGCGAAATCACGTCGACGACGCCCGGCAGCGGCATGTCCGCCTTCGCGTAGTTCATCGCGCTCGTGGCGGGACGCGTGGCGTCCTCCTCGTGCGCGATGGTCACGAGTTCGCGGCCGACCGCGGCGCCGTCCTCGCCCGTGTACTGCTCGCCCACCTCGTTCCCCACGCTCCACAGGATGATCGACGGGTGGTTGCGGTCGCGCCGGATCATCGCACGCAGGTCCTGCTCGTGCCAGTCGGGGAAGATCAGGTGGAAGTCCAGCGGCGTCTTCTTGCGCTGCCACGAGTCGAACACTTCGTCCATCACGAGGAAGCCCATGCGGTCGGCCAGGTCCAGCAATTGCGGGTCGGGCGGATTATGGCTCATGCGCAGGGCGTTGGCGCCCATCGCGCGCATGATCTCCAGCTGGCGCTCGGCCGCGCGCACGTTGAACGCGGCGCCCAGCGCGCCGAGGTCATGGTGATTGTTCACGCCGCGCAGCGGGATGTGCTCGCCGTTGACGACGACGCCGCGGTCCGGGTCGAAGCGCACGGTGCGGATGCCGAACGGCGTCTCGTAGCGGTCGACGACGCGGCCGTCCTGGCGCACGGTGGCGACGAGGGCGTAGCGCTGCGGCTTCTGCGTGGGCGGCGGGCCCCACAGGCGCGGGTGCGCGACCGTCGCCGACCCGCTGACGGTGCCGCTGGCGCCCGCGGCCACCGTCGTCGCCGGCGCCACGGCCGTCGCGACGGCCTTGCCGGCGATGTGTCCGCGCTCGTCGAGCGCATACAGTTCGGTCGTCACCGTCGCGCGCGCGGCTGCCGTGCCCTCGTTGTCGAGCGCGACCTGCCACGCGACGCGCGCGGCCTCCTTCGTCACCTCCGGCGTCGTCACCGTCACGCCCCACTGGCCCACGTGCACGGGCGCCGTCTTCGTCAGCCACACGTCGCGGTACAGGCCCGCGCCCGGATACCAGCGTGCCGATTCGGGCGGGTTGTCGAGGCGGATGGCCAGCTGGTTCACGGCGCCCGGCTGCAGCCACGGCGTCAGGTCGATGCGGAACGAGTTGTAGCCGTAGGGCCAGCCGCCCGCGAGGTGGCCGTTGACCCACACGCTCGCGTACGACATGGCGCCGCCCACGTCGAGGAAGATCTTCCTGCCACGGTCGGCAAGCGGGATATCCAGCTTGCGCCGGTACCACGCCGGACCCCACGTCTTGAGGCGTCCCATGCCGCCGTACGGGCCGGTCGTGAGGAACGGGCCTTCGATGGCCCAGTCGTGCGGCAGGGTGACGGCGCGCCAGCCGCTGTCGTCGAACGCGGCACGGGCGAACGGGGCGTCGACGGCCGGTTCGGCCGCGGGGCGCGCGTGGCGGTGCGCCGGATCGCGGATGAACGCGTTGCCGCTCGGGAGAATCCACGGTTTCAGCACGGGCGTGGTCGCGCGCGCGACGCGCGCCGCTGCTTCGGGGATGGCGTCGGCCACCTTGCCGTCGGCGGACGCGGTGACGACCGGGCGCACGTCATAGAGATAGGGCGCGGAGCCGCCGGCCGGATCGCCCGGATGGAAGCGCCAGCCGTCGTCCAGCAGGATGTGCTGGCGCGGCGCCGGCTGGCCGGCCGCGGCCTGCGCGTGCGCGATGACGGGTGTGAAAGCGGGCAGCAGGGTTGCGGCCAGGGTGATGCCGAGCGTGGCGGCGAGCCGGCGTGCGGCCGTGTGACGCGTGTCTTGCACAGTCTCCTCCAGGAATGGCGGTTGCTTGATCGGCGCGGCGCCGCACGTCGGGACGTGCGGTTCGATTGTTATAACAGCCGGCCTTGTATTCAGATGGTAGCGCAACCATCGGCAGTGTATGAGCAAAGCCGGATCGCGTCAATGGAGGCGGGCGTCCCGCTCCGCGCGGCCGCGGACGACGATCAGGATCGCGGCGAGCACGCTGAATCCCGCGCCCGCATGAAAGGTCGCGGCCGCGCCGGCGCGCTCCCACAGCACGCCGGCAACGACGCTCGCCGCCAGCGTGGCGACGCCGCCGACCAGGTTGAAGAAGCCGAACGCCGTGCCCTTCAGGTCGGGCGGCGCCGTCTGCGCCACCATCACCGCCAGCAGGCCCTGGGTCATCCCCATGTGCAGTCCCCACAGGCTCACCCCGAGCAGCACGGCCGGCCAGGCGCCGCTGTGGGCCAGCACCAGGTCCGCGCAGACGAGGAAACCGAGTCCGGCGACGAGCAGGCGCATATGGCTCATGGCGTCGGCCAGCTTGCCGAACGGGTAGGCGGACAGCGCGTAGACGACGTTCATCGCGACCATCAACAGCGGCACGAGCGCGGGCTCCATGCCGCCCTGCATGGCGCGCAGCACCAGGAACGCTTCGCTGAACCGCGCCAGCGTGAACACGGCACCGATGGCCACCACCCACCAGTAGCCGCCGGACAGTCGGGCGAGGTTGTCGCGGCGGATCGGGTTGACGCCCCGCGACCTTCCCGCGTGCTCCGGCTCCCTGATGCCCAGCGCCAGCAGCAGCACGGCCATGGCTCCCGGGACCACGGCGATCCAGAAGATGCGCCGGTAGTCGCCGGCCCACAGGAACATCAGGCCGGCGGCGACCAGCGGACCGGCGAACGCGCCGACGGTGTCCAGCGCCTGCCGCAGGCCGAACGCGGCGCCCCGGGACGCTGGCGGCGCGATGTCGGCCACGAGCGCATCGCGGGGCGCGCCGCGGATCCCTTTGCCGATGCGGTCGGCGAAGCGCGCCGCGAGGACGAGTTGCGCCGACGTCGCGACCGCGAAGAACGGCTTGCTGGCCGCGCCCAGCGCGTAGCCGGCCACGGCCAGCCATTTCCGGTTGCCCAGGTAATCACTGAGGCTGCCCGAAAAAATCTTGACGACCTGCGCCGACGCTTCGGCGATCCCTTCGATCAGGCCGATGGCCGGCACGCTCGCGCCGAGGGTCGACACGAGGAACATCGGGAGCAGGCTGTGGACCATCTCGGAGGAGACGTCCATCAGCATGCTCACGCAGCCGAGCACCCAGATGGGGCGCGGAATCCGGCGCAGCGTGGAAAACCGTCGATGTGCCATGCTGGTCCAGCCTTTCTCGCATCCCGGCAGCGGCTGCCGGTGGATGCATGCTAACCCGCCGGGTGCGCGGCCGGCGCGCGTGATCCGCCGCGCGGATCAACTTCGTGATCGTTTCGGCGACCGCTTGCATTCCATGACGCCGGCACACTACTATTTCAGTCCGTACGCCGATCCGATCCGCCCATGCTCCTGCGCCGCCTTCCTCTCGTCCTGTCGCTCGCGGCCGGCCTCGCCCACGCCCAGCCGTTCGAACTGGCCGCGCCCGGCCAGGCACCCGTCATCGTCCACGACGCCCAGGCCACGATGCGGCTGGCGGCCGGCATGCTGAAACGCGACCTCGAACGCGTGAGCGGACAGGCCGCGGCGGACGCCACCCGGCTCGACGACTGCCCGCGCCGCTGCATCGTCGTGGGCACGGCCGATTCGCCGCTCGTGCGCGCCGCCGCGCGGGCGCTGGGCGCGGACCTCGGTCCGCTGGCCGGGCAGTCCGAGCGCTACCTGCGCGTGGCGGGTGAAGCGGACGGCCGCGCGATCCTGCTCGTCGCCGGCGCGGACCGGCGCGGTGCGGTGTACGGCGTCGTCGACCTGTCGCGCGCGCTGGGCGTGTCGGCCTGGGAATGGTGGGCCGACGTCGCGCCGGCGCACGTGGATCGTCCGGTCGTCGACGGCGCGCTGCGCCTGTCGGCCGCGCCGTCGGTGGCTTACCGCGGCATCTTCATCAACGACGAGGACTGGGGCCTGCAGCCGTGGGCCGCCAGGACGTTCGACCCGGCCGGCGACATCGGCCCCACCACGTATGCCCGCGTGTTCGAACTGCTGTGGCGCCTGAAGGCCAACCTGATCTGGCCCGCCATGCACCCGTCGACGAAGGCGTTCTATTCGATCGCCGGCAATGCGCAGGTGGCGGACGATTACGCGATTGCCGTCGGCACGTCGCATGCGGAGCCGATGATGCGCAATAACGTCGGCGAGTGGAAGAAGGAATTCGGGCCGTTCGACTGGTTCACGAACCGCGACCGCCTGGTCGATTACTGGCGCACGCGCATCGAGGCCGTGAAAGGCATGGACACGGTGACGTCGCTGGGCCTGCGCGGCGTCCACGATTCGGCGATGGAAGGCGCGGCGACCCCGGAACAGGCGCGCGACGCGCTGCAGGACGTGTTCCGCGTCCAGCGTGCCTTGCTGAGCCGCGTGCACGGCGAACCGGCGGCGCGCATCCCGCAAGCCTTCACGATGTACAAGGAGGTGCTGGACTACTGGAACCTCGGCCTGGCCGTGCCCGACGACGTGACGCTCGTCTGGCCGGACGATAACTACGGCTACCTCGCGCAGCTGGGCACCGACAGGGAACGCCGCCGGCCGGGCGGGGCGGGCATCTATTACCACGTGTCGTACTGGGGCCGGCCGCACGACTACCTGTGGCTGGGCACGACGCATCCGGCGCTGATCCGCGACCAGCTGCAGCGGGCCTGGGCGACGGACGCGCGCCGGCTGTGGGTGCTGAACGTCGGCGACATCAAGCCCGCGGAATACCTCGTCCAGTACTTCCTCGATGCCGCGTTCGACGCGGACGTGTTGCAGCAGGACCCCGCGCGCCACCTGGACGCCTGGGCCGCCGCCCAGTTCGGGCCGGCGCTCGGGAACGAAGCGGCGGCCATCCTGCGCGAGTACTACCGCCTCGCGTGGGAGCGCCGTCCCGAATTCATGGGCTGGAGCCAGACGGAGCCCACGCGGCCGGTGCGCACGACGGCCTATGTGCGCACGGGCGGCGACGAAGCGGAGCGCCGCCTCGCCGACTACGGCGCGCTGGCGGCCCGCGCCGAAGGGCTGGCCGCGCGCATGCCGGCGCCGCTGCGCGACGCCTACTTCGAACTGGTGCTGTATCCGGTACGCTCGGCCGCGAACCTGAACACGCGCATCCTGAAACTGGACCTCGCGGCCGAATACGCGCGCCAGCAGCGCCCCGCCGCCAACCTGTACGTGCGCCAGGCGCGCGCGGCGCAGGCGGCGCTCGGCGCCGACGCGGCCGCGTACAACGCGATCCACGGCGGCAAGTGGGCGGGCATCATGGACATCGCGCCGCGCCGCCTGCCGGTGTTCGCGGAACCCGAGTACCCGGCGTGGAGCGATTCAAACCGGCGCGGCTGCGGGATCGTCTATCCGGCGCCGTTCGCCGCCGACGGCGACCGGCTGCTGCTGCGCCAGGGACAGCCGGCGACGCGCACCGTGACGCTGGTGAGCTATGGCGGCCGGGATGCGCGCTGGTCGGTCCGCGCGGGCGCCCGCGCCGTGCGCGCGGACGCGGACGGCGGCATGCTCGACGCGGCCAACGGCCACGAGCAGCGCATCGCCTTGCACTACGACGGCGGCGCGGCCCCGGCGCTGTCCCTGCGATGCGGCGACGAGACCGTCGCCGTAAATCTGAAGACGGAAGGGACCGCGGTGCCGGGCGTGCCCGGCGAGCGCGGACGGATCGTCGTGCTGCGCGCCGGCGCGGCCGGCCCGACGCGCGACTGGAGTGCCATGCCGGGCCTCGGTACGTCCGGCCAGGCGATGCGTGCCCGTCTCGACCTGCCGTCGCGCGCGCCGACCGATCTCGCCGCCAGCGCGCCGCTGGCCTACCGCTTCGCGACGACGAGCGACGGCGATGCGACGCTGCGCCTCGTGGCCGTCCCGGAACATCCGCTGACGGCGGGCAACCGGGTGCGTTTCGCCGTCAGCCTGGACGGCGGCGCGCCGACGGTGGTCGACACGACGACGTCCGGGCGCAGCGAGGAATGGAAGGAAGACGTCCTGTCGAACATGGCCGTGCGCACGTGGCGCGCGGGACGCCTGAAGCCCGGCATGCATACCTTGGCCGTGCACGCGCTCGACCCGGGCGTGGTGCTCGACAGGATCGACGTGGTGCTGGACGGCGCCCCCGATTACTACGGCATGCCGCCCGCCGATTGAATGATGCTCAGAATTTTAGGCAAGACTTTCGGAATATCGCCCATGGAACGATACCCTTCCAGCATCTAGAATCTTCCTTTGCCGTACCTGTGAAGCGAGGAGGAACGATGTCCGATACGAAGCAACCCGTCTGGTTCATCGCCGACGCCACGACCGGCCTGGCGGCCGCGCTGGCCGAGGCCGTGCTGGCGTCCGGCCACCATGCCGTGCTCGCGGCGCGGCTGCCCTCGCAGCTGCACGCGCTCGTCGCGCGCCACCCGGAGCAGGCGCTCGCGCTGGCGCTGGACGTGACCGACACCGCCGCCGTCGACATGGCCATCGCCGCCGCCGAGCGCCGCTTCGGCCGCATCGACGTGCTGGCGACCAGCGCCGCCCAGCGCTATCCGGGCGCGATCGAGGAGGGCGAGGAGGGCGCCATGCGCGCGCTGTTCGACGAGAACGTGTTCGGCCCGATCAACCTGGCGCGGCGGGTCCTGCCGGCGATGCGCGCGCGCCGCGCCGGCCACGTCGTGATGCTGACCTGCGCCTCGGTGCAGGCGCCCGCGTTCGAGGGCTTCGGCCATGCCGCGCGCTCGGCGCTGGAAGCGCTGGCGGAAGCCCTGTTCTATGAAGTGGAGCCGCTCGGCATCGGCGTGACGCTGGTCGATCCGGGCAGCGGCGACGACGCCGGCGCGACCGCGCCGCGGGCCGCCGGCATCGCCGACTACGACGGCCTCGCCGGCCGCGCAGCGCGCGCCAGCGCCGCCGTGCCGGTGGACGCGGCCCGCGCCGCCCAGGCGATCATGCAGGCCGTCGCCGCCGGCCGCGGCCCGCTGCGCCTCGTGCTGGGCCGGGCGGCGCTGCAGCGCGCCTACGACCGCCTGCGCGTGCTGAAGGTGGGCTTCGACGCGTGGGCCGACCTGGCCGCGTCGGCCGACGTGCCGGCGCCCGGCCGCACGGTCCATCCGCCGCCGAGCCACGGCGGCCGGCCGCGGCGCGGGGTGCGCTCACGAGCCTGATGCGCGCAGCAGGGCCGGCACGGCCGCCGCCTCCATCGGCCGCGCGAACAGGAAGCCCTGGAATTCGTCGCAGCCGAGCGTGCGCAGGATCTCCAGCTGGGATTCGGTCTCCACGCCTTCGGCCACGATGCGCATCTGCAGGCCGTGGCCCAGCGCGACGACCGAGCGCACGATCGCCGCGCTGTCGGCGTCGCGCCCGAGGTCGCGCACGAAGGCGCGGTCGATTTTCAGGCGCTGCACGGGGAAGCGTTTCAGGTAGGCGAGGCTCGAATACCCGGTGCCGAAATCGTCGATCGACAGCTCCACGCCCAGTTCGCGGATGCCGCCCAGCAGGCGCTCGACGACGTCCACGCGGCTCATCGCGATGCTTTCCGTGATTTCCAGCTCGAGGGCGTCGGGCGTGAGGTCGGCGTCGGCCAGCGCCTGGCCGAGCACCTGCAGCAGGTCCTTCTGGTAGAACTGGCGGATCGACAGGTTGACGGCGATGCGGGTCGCGATGCCGTGCTCGCGCGCCCAGCGGCTGGCCTGCGCGCACGCGGTGCGCAGCACCCACGTCCCGATCGGCACGATGAGCCCCGTCTGTTCCGCGATGGGGATGAAGCGCGCGGGCGACACCGCGCCGAGCACCGGGTTGTTCCAGCGCAGCAGGACCTCGAACCCCGTCACGCGGCCCGTCGCGATGTCGACCTTGGGCTGGTAATGCGGCGTCAGTTCGTTGCGTTCCAGCGCATGCCGCAACTGCTCCTCGATGGTGAGGCGCTCGTTCAGCTGGATGTGCGTGGACTCCGAATGAAAGTGCACAGGCTCGCCCGACTCGCTGCGCGCGCGGTGCTTGGCGATATCGGCCAGGCGCATCAATTCGTTGGCCGAGCCGGCGTCCTGCGGATACAGGGCGATGCCGATCACGGGCGCCAGGTGGAACTCGCGCCCGCCCACGTGGAAGGGCTCCGACAACATGGTGTACAGCTCGAGCGCGACGGCGTCGGCCGGGCGGTGCGCCGGTCCGGCCGGCAGGACCAGGCCGAACTCGTTGGCCTTGACGCGCGCGACGCACAGCGGCGCCGGGGCGAGCGTGGCGAGGCGCGCGGCCACTTCGCGCACGGCGTCGTCGCCGGCTTCGTGGCCCAGCAGGTCGGCCACTTCCTGCTGGCGTTCGAGTGCGATCAGCAGCAGCACGACCTGTTCGCCCCGCGCGGCGGCGGCCTGCAGCGCGTCCCCCAGCACGCGGCGCAGGCGGTTCAGGTTCGGCAGGCCGGTGAGCGGATCGTGGTCGGCCAGGTACGCAAGGCGCAGCTCGACCTGCTTGCGTTCCGTGATGTCGGTGAGGCTGTTGACGATCTGGACGGCGTCGCCCTCGCTCGTCAGGCGCGCGGCCAGCTGGATCGTGGTGCGGGTGGCGCCGGCGCCGTCGCGGATCTCCGCTTCGAGCGCGTGCACGCCGTCCGCGGCGCTGCCCGCGTACAGCTGTTCGCGCGCGAGCGCGCCGGCCGGGTCGAGCACCTCCGCTTCGGGGCGCCCCGTCACCGCGTCTTCGCCGCGGCCGGTGAATTGCAGGAAGGCGCGGTTGAACAGGACCACGCGCCGCTCGGCGTCGAGCACCCACAGCGGCGTGGCGAGCGAGTCGAGGATCGACTTCAGGTAGCGGAAGCTGTGCGCGAGGCGGCTCTCGCTGGCCTGCAGGCGGGCGATCAGCGCGGCCTGGCGCGCCGTTTCGCGGCTCGTGCGCCACGCCAGGACCCCGAGCGTCGCCGACAGCAGGCCCCAGGCGACGATCGCGACCCACAGCCAGCCGCGCCACACGGCCAGCGTGTCGGACAGGTCGCGCCCCGTGACGATCACGAGCGGATACCCGGCCACGGCGCTGTAGCCGTACAGGCGGCGCACGCCGTCGATCGGGCTCGTCGCCTCGAACGCGCCGACCGATGCGCGTGGCAGGTATTTCTGGAACAGCGGCGTGTGGATGAAGGAATGGCCGATCATGTGCGGCAGCGTCGGGCTGCGCACGAGCATCGTGCCGTCGCGCGCATGCAAGGTCACGGAACCGCCGCGGCCCAGGTCGGCCGGGTCGAAGATGCGCTGGAAGTAGGCGACGTCCGTCTCGATGACGGCCCTGCCGGCGGGCAGGTTGCGCGCCAGCGTGATCGTGGCCGGCCCGCCGCCCGGCCTGGGCAGGGCGATGCCGATGCGCGGCGCGGCGCCCGGCGCCGGCGGGGGCGACGCGTCCGGCCCGAGGCGGCGGACCCGCGCGGGAATGTCCTCGAACGCGCCGCCGGGCATCGCGGCGGCCGTGCCGTCCGGCGGCGTGCGTTCCGTGGCGCGCGCCAGCGCCAGGTCGAGCGCGAGGGTGGCGTAGTGGGTCTGGGCGGCGAAGGCTTCCGCGAGGTTGCGCAGATTCGTCTGTTCGCGCGCGATGGTGTCGTGGTAGCTCGATACGAGCAGGCCGGCGAGCGTCAGCGTGATCGTGACGATCACCATGGCGGCGGCCGCGAGCGGTCGCAGGTTGCGGTGCCTGTCTGGCGGCGGGGCGGGAGTTGGAATGGGCACGTTCGTCATTACGCTGGTGGACGAGCCCGAGTATAAACCCGCAGGCCGCCGCCGCAGGCATCCGCCGGGGTCACATTTGCCGGAAGAGGTGCGCCAACAACGGACTGACGCGCAGCGTGTCCGCGCGGTCGCGCAAGTGCAGGGTCAGTTTGCCGGCGTCGTCGCGGCTCGCGCTCGTCACGTGCCGCAGATTGACGATGGCGCCGCGGCTGATCTGGCGGAACTGGTCCGGGTCGAGCTGGGGCAGCAGGTCCTTGAGGCTCAGGCGGATCAGCGCGTCGCCGCCGGCGCTCGCCACGTTGACGTATTTGTCGAGCGCCTGGAAGTACGCGACGTCCTGCACGGGGATCATGCGGACGATGCTGCCGACGGCCGCGCGGATGACGGTCAGGCGCTCGGCGGGCGCGCCGGCGTCCGGCAGCAGGGCGCGCATCTGCTCGACCAGCCGGGCCAGGCCGTCGTCGGCGGCCGCCGCCGGCGCGGGCGCCATCCTGGCCTTGAGGCGTTCGACGGTGCGGGCGAGGCGCGCGTCGCTCACCGGCTTCATCACATAGTCGACGGCGGCCTGCTCGAACGCCTGCACGGCATAGTCGTCGTAGGCCGTCACGAACACGACCTGCGGGAACGGACGCGCGCCCTCCCAGCGCTCGGCCAGTTCCTGCGCCGCTTCCAGGCCGCTCTGGCCCGGCATCTTGATGTCCAGGAACAGGATGTCGGGCTGCAGTTCCAGCGCCTGCCGGACGGCGGCGACGCCGTTCGGCGCCGTGGCGGCGATGTCGAGCTCGGGCCACAGGCGGCGCAGGGTGGCGGCGAGCGTGGCGGCGAGGATCGGTTCGTCCTCGGCGATGAGGGCGCGCAGTGGTACGGACGGATTCATGCGGTCTCCAGGGGAAGGGTCAGGCGGGCCAGCACGCCGTGCGGCTGGGCGGGAAGCAGGGTCAATGCGGCGCGCGCGCCGTACAGCACGTGCAGGCGTTCGCGGGTCGTGGTCACGCCGACGCCGCTGCCTTTGGCGGCCGTCTGCGTGTCGTCAAGGCCCAGGCCCGTGTCGCTGACGCAGATGTCGAGCAGGCCGGCGCGCACGCTCGCCTCCACTGTCACGGTGCCGCCTTCGATCTTGGGTTCCAGGCCGTGGATGATGGCGTTTTCCACGAGCGGCTGCAGCAGCATGGCGGGCAGCCGCGCGCCGCGCAGGTCGTCCGGCAGGACGCAGCGATAGGACAGGCGCGCGCCCATGCGCACGGCCATCAGGCCGAGATAGGCTTCGGCCGCCGCGAATTCCTGCCCCAGCGTCGTGGTCTCGGCACGAGTGGCGGACAAGGTGGCGCGCAGGTACTGGATCAGGTGGTCCAGCATCCGGCTCGCCTGCTGCGGGTCGATGGCGATCAGGCCCTGCAGGTTGGCGAGCGTGTTGAACAGCATGTGCGGTTCGATCTGCGCTTGCAGCAACCGCAACTGGGCCTGCAGGACCTGGCGCTCGACCGTCTCGGCGCGCACCCTGGCCTCCGTGCCTTCCTGCTTGATGCGCTCGACCCGTTCGCGGTTCAGGATCAGGAGGGCCATCGCGCAGATGGCCAGGAGGGTGAGTCCGATCATGCCTTTCTGGCCATGGTCGTTCGGGTAGTCGGACAGGTCGGGCAGCGGGCGGCCGAGCAGCAGGCTGCCCAGCGAAATGCCGCCGAAGTGGGCGACGGGCGCCAGCGCGACGAGCACCACGATGCAGGGTACCAGCCAGCGGCGGCGCCGTGCCGGATCGTCGAGGAGGGCGAAGCGCATGCCGTCGATGAAGACCAGCGCGATGAGGCCGACACAGATCGAGTACACCATCTGGTCGTACAGTTCCCACGTCCTGCCGGTGACGAGCGTGATCAGGACGGCGACCAGCGTGCAGACGATGACGGATACGCCGGCGTCGTCGGCGATGCGGCGAAGCAGCGGCCGGCAGGTGCCCGGCGCGGGCTGGAAGAAGCGGGTGAGGGTGGTCATGGTTGGCCTGTCTGCTGACGCTGTACGATTGCCCGCATTGTGCCGCCGCTGTCGGGCGCGGGCAAGCCGGCTGCGACGAAACCGCTGTGGCGGCGACCGAAACGGGGCATAATCGGACCGAACCCGCTTCCGACCCACGCGACATGGAATTCCAGTTCCTCGGCACCTCGTCCGGCACGCCGAGCAAGACCCGCAACGTGACCGGCCTGGCGCTGCGCGGCCCGGGCGGCGGGTGGTCGCTCGTCGATTGCGGCGAGGGCACGCAGCACCGCATCCTGCACACGACCTTGTCGCTGCACGACCTGCGCGCCGTCTTCATCACCCACCTGCACGGCGACCACTGCTACGGCCTGCCCGGCCTGCTGGCCAGCGCCGGCATGCAGAACCGCACGGCCCCGCTGACCCTCGTCGGCCCGCCGCCGTTGTGGACGTTCATCGAAGGCGTGATGGCGACGACCGGACTGGGGCTGCCGTATCCGCTGGCATTCGTTCCCGTCGCCGATCTCGCCGCGCGTACCGTCCTGCCCGACCTGGCCGTCGACGCGATCGCCCTGTCGCACCGCATGCCGTCGTACGCCTTCCGCTTCACGGAGCGCGCGGTGGAACGCAAGCTGGACACGGTCCGTTTGCGCGCGGCCGGCATCGCGCCGGGCCCCGCGTGGGGCAAGCTGCAGCGCGGCCTGGATGCCGTGCTGGACGACGGCCGCGTGCTGCGCGCGCATGAGTGGCTGCTCGCGCCGCGCAAGGCGCGCACGATCATCGTCGGCGGCGACAACGACGATCCGGACCTGTTGCTGGAGGCGGCGCGCACGGCCGACGTGCTGGTGCACGAGGCCACGTACACGGAAGAGGTGTTGCTCAAGGTGGGGCCGGGGCCGATGCACAGCTCCGCGCTGCGGGTGGCGCGCATGGCCGCGCGTGCCGGCGTGCCGAACCTGGTGCTGACGCATTTCAGTCCGCGTTACCAGGACGGCGACGGGCCGTTGTCGATGGCGGCGCTGGACGCGGAGGCGCGCGGCATGTATGGCGGACAGCTGTTCCTGGCGCGCGATTTCGACCGCTACGTGCTGGAACGCAGCGGTGTGCTGCGGGCCGGTTGATCGATCGGCGCTGGCACGCCGCCGAACGGCATCGTCACCGGCGTCGGGCATTCGTTCTGAAAATATTTTTTGTAACACGCAAAAATATCCGCGATATCTTTTTTGCCCTGTTAATCGATTACATCCGGAAAAAAGTTATCGCGGATTCCCTCATCGATATCCATATTTTTTATTTGGGAGGCGAAATCAAAGTTTTTGGAATCGCATCTATTTCCGTACTGAAATCTGTAAATTTTCCGGTCGAATCAGTCACTTAGCGACGTGCGGCACCCGGTTGCAAAGCATTTGAAAATGCCGCATTCTCCGCTCCAGATAGGGATGAGAGGGTCCCATATCGCCGAATACATAATTACTACGACGGAGACTACAGTGAAAAACCTATTATCCCTGGCGGGATTGGGGGCGGTATTCGCTTCCTGCTTCATTACCGCCAATGCCGGCGCCCAGGCCGGCGCGACCTTGCCCACCTTCCAGAACGCGTCCGTGCACGATCCTTCCGTGATCAAGGTCGGCGACACGTTCTACGTGTTCGGCTCGCACCTGGCGTCGGCCAAGTCGAAGGACCTCATGAAGTGGACGCAGATGACGGACAGCGTCAGCGCCACCAATCCGCTGTTCCTGAACGGTTCGAAGAACGTCTACACGGAGCTGGCCGAGACGTTCGCGTGGGCGAACTCCTCGACCCTGTGGGCGCCCGACGTGCGCCAGCTCGCGGACGGCAAGTACTACATGTATTACGACGCCTGCGAGGGCGACGCGCCCCGGTCCGCGCTGGGCGTGGCCGTCGCGAACAGCGTCGAGGGACCGTACGTCAACAAGGGCGTGATCCTCAAGTCCGGCATGTGGGGACAGGCGAGCTACGACGGCACGATCTACGACGCGCTGAAGCATCCGAACACGGTCGATCCGAACGTCTTCTTCGACAACGCGGGCAAGCTGTGGATGATCTACGGCTCGTACTCGGGCGGCATCTTCATCATGCAGATGAATCCCGCCACGGGCATGCCTTACCCGAACCAGGGCTACGGCAAGCGCCTCACGGGCGGCAACCACGCGCGCATCGAAGGCGCGTACGTGATGTACAGCCCGGCCACGTCGTACTACTACATGTTCACGTCGTTCGGCGGCCTCGATGCGAACGGCGGCTACAACATGCGGATCTCGCGCTCGACGAATCCGGACGGCCCGTACTTCGACGCCCAGGGCAACAACATGGCCAACGTGAAGGCCGATCCGGCCAAGCCGCTGTTCGACGACGCGTCCATTGCGCCGTACGGCGTCAAGCTGATGGGTAACTTCCTGTTCGAGCGCAAGCTGGGCGAGGCGGGCACCGGCATCGGCACGGGCTATGTCTCGCCGGGCCACAACTCGGCGTGGTACGACCCGGCGACCGGCAAGCACTTCCTGATCTTCCACACGCGCTTCCCGGAACGGGGCGAGCAGCATGAGGTGCGCGTGCACCAGATGTTCATGAACGCGGACGGCTGGCCCGTCGTGGCGCCGTACCGCTACGCCAACGAGACGCAGCCCGCCTTCCTGCGTCCCGAATTCGTGTTCGGCGACTACCTGTACGTCAACCACGGCAAGGACATCACGGCCACGATCAAGAAGTCGCAGCTGATCACGCTGAACGCCAACGGCAGCATCACCGGCGCCGTGACGGGCACGTGGCGCAGGCCAGGCGGCAACCAGATCGAGATCAGCCTGCCCGGCGCCTCGACGTACAAGGGCGTGCTGCTGACGGAATGGGACGAAACGTCGAAGTCGTACGTGACGACGTTCACCGCGTCGGCGCGCGAAGGCATCGCCATCTTCGGCAGCCGCCTGATCCCGCGTACCGACAGGCAGGTCGCGACCGCCATCTACAATGAACTGAGCCTCGGCGCCACGACGGCCGTCACCGGCAACCTCACGCTGCCGACGACGGCCGCGCGCAACGCCGTCATCAGCTGGACGTCGTCGAATCCGGCCGTCGTCAGCAACACCGGCATCGTGACGACGCCGGCGACCGGCGCGATCAACGTCACGCTCACGGCGCGGATCACGAAGGGGACCGCCACGCTGACGAAGACCTTCACCGTCACCGTGCGCAAGCTGGGCGGCCTCGTGGCGTACTACGCGTTCGACGGCAACCTGGCCGATTCGAACGGCGCGTTCGCGCCCGGCAGCGTCAGCGGCAACAGGATCGACGTGGCCGGCGGCAGCCTGGCGTTCGCCGCGGGCGTGCGCGGCAGCGCGGCCGTGTTCGACGGCGCCACCGGCGTGCGCCTGCCGAACGGCCTGATCTCGTCGAACGCGTACACCGTGTCGATGTGGCTGAAACCCGCGCAGCTGACGGCGTTCACGACGACGTTCTTCGGCGCGCGCACGACGGATTCGTGGGTCAGCTTCCTGCCCATGGGCCATGCCGGCGTCGGCGGCGCGACGATGCTGTGGTCGGGATCGAACTGGTATGACGCGGGCCTGGGCATGAACATCCCCGTGAACCAGTGGTCGCACGTGGCCTTCACGGTCAACAACGGCGCCGTCAACGTGTATGTCAATGGCGTGAAGCGCTTCTCCGGCACGGGCTTCCCGAATGTGTTCACGACGACGACCGGCACGTTCGCGCTCGGCGTGAACTACTGGGATACGCCGTACAAGGGCTCGATGGACGAGCTGCGCATCTATAACGCGGCCCTCAGCGACGCCGAAGTCGCCGGCCTGGCACACTGATGAAGGGAATGACCATGAAGAAGACCATCATCGGCCTGCTGGCGCTCGTTGCCTGCACGCTGGCCCACGCGGGCGTCGTCCATTTCGACGACCTGTCCGGCGACGAGACCCTGCCGATCACCGCCGGCTACGCGGGGTTCGACTGGGACAATATGGGGACGATCCGCGCCGACGCCTATCCCGGCAGCGGCTTCGAGGCGGGCACCGTGTCGCCGATGAACGCGGCGTTCAACTGGTACGGCGGCACGGCCACGATCTCGACGGCCGACGGCAATGCATTCGCCTATGCGGGCGCGTATTTCACGTCGGCGTGGGCCGACCAGGAGATCTCGTTCGAAGGCTGGCGCAACGGCCTGCAGCTGTTCTCGTCCGCTGCGTACACGCTGGACACCGCGACGCCGCGCTGGATCCAGCTCGACTGGTCCGGCATCGATACGCTGGTCATCTACAACAACGGTCCGACGCAGTGGGCGATGGATGAGTTCACGGTGCCGGAACCGGGGTCGCTGGCGCTGATGGGCGTGTCGTTGGCGGGACTGATGGCGGCGCGGCGCCGCAAGCGTTCCGCATGACGCATCGTGGGCACGGGGTGCCCACGCTACGGCGCATGGTGGCGGGGGATTGACGTTGGTCCGGCGCCGCGTGCATTTCATGTGAGGCATCGTGGGCACGGGGTGCCCACGCTACGGCGCATGGTGGCGGGGGATTGACGTCGGTCCGGCGCCGCGTGCATTTCATGTGACGCATCGTGGGCACGGGGTGCCCACGCTACGGCGCACGGTGGCGGGGGGATTGACGCCGGTCCGGCGCCGCGTGCATCTCATGTGAGGCATCGTGGGCACGGGGTGCCCACGCTACGGCGCACGGTGGCGGGGGGATTGACGTCGGTCCGGCGCCGCGTGCATTTCATGTGAGGCATCGTGGGCACGGGGTGCCCACGCTACGGCCTGGAACTCGTAGGGTGGGCTCCCCGAGCCCACGCAATCGTTCCATGTGACGCATGGTGGTCTCCGGGCCCGCCTGTCATTCCAGGTGCTCGTGGTGCTCCGCCACGCCCTGCTTCCAGTACGCCGACACGCGTGTCGCCTCGCGCGGCACGCCTTTCTCGGTCAGCGCCCGGCGCACCCGCGCCATCAAGGACGCTTCGCCGCCACCCCACGCAAAACCACGGCCTTCCGGCACCGCGAGCGTCCGTAACGCTTCGACCAGCGCATCCTGCGTATCGAACCAGCGCACATCGGCCGCGCCCGCGAACACGCGCCGGTCGTCCGCTTCCGCATGCACGAGCACGATCGCGCGGCGCCCCGCCGGCAGCTCTTCCAGCCGTCGCGCGATGGCCGGCAGGGCGGTCGCGTCGCCCGCCAGCAGGTGCCAGTCGAGTGCCGACGGCACGATCATCGACCCGCGCGGCCCGCCGACGAGCGCGCGCTGGCCGGCGACGGCGCGGCGCGCCCACTCGGATGCCTTGCCGTCGCCGTGCAGCGCGAACTCGATCACGAGCTCGCGCGCTTCGCGGCTGAAGCGCCGTGGGGTATAGTCGCGCCTCACCTGGGCGCCGTCCGCATCCGCGAACATGAACTTGACGTGGTCGTCGAACGACAGCGACGTAAAATCGGCCAGTGCCGCGCCCGCGAAGGTGATGGCGGCGAAGCCGGGGCCCAGCGGTTCGACGCGCGCGACGGTGAGTTCGCGCAGCTTGAGTTCGTGGCGTACGCGGCGCACCAACGTGTCCGGGTGGTCTGCAGTCTGTTGCATCGTTGCTCCGAAAATTAGTTGATAATGTCCTCTACAAGTCCTCATTATGCGAAATATAGTTGATCAAGTCAACCAAAATCCCCCGTCGCCTGCGCTGGAGGTGCTGGAGCGCGTCCACGCGATCATGCACCTGTTCCGTTCGGCCCAGCAGCGCAGCCTGCGTGCCGGTCCGCACGACCTGGCGCACATGGAGATCAAGGTGCTGGGCTTCTTCGCGCGCCGTCCGGGCGCGACGCAGAGCGACCTGGCCGCGCATTCGGGACGCGACAAGGCCCAGCTGGCGCGCCTCGTGCGCGGCCTGCGCGACCGCGGCCTGCTCGCAGCGGTGGCGGACGAGACGGACAAGCGCAGCACGCGGCTGTCGTTGTCGGGCGAGGGAAAGAAGATGTACGCGGCGCTGCATCGCCACGACCGCGCGCTGGCCGAAGTGGCGCTGGACGGCATATCGGAAGAGGAACGCGCGACCCTGCTGGACCTGCTGGCGCGGGTGCGCGCGAACCTGGAAAGGGAGTAGGGCCGGACCCGCGCCGGCCGCAGGCCCGGCGGCCGCTCCGGGCCCCGACTTCGGGCGACTACTTCAGGCGCTTACTTCGGACAGCAGCACTTCGCGCCGCACGGCCGCGCTCAGGCGCCCGGCGTCCAGCAGGCGCATGACGGTGAGCGCCTGGCGCGCCGGCACGGGATTCGCGCCCTTGCCGGTCAGCGCGTCGCGGATGCCCGCGTAATACGACGGATAGGCACCGTTCTCGGTCGGCAGCGACGACGTCGCCACCTTCCCGTCGCGCAGGACGGCCAGCGTGCCGGCCTCCGCGTCGACGCCCCATGCGGCCGCGGCGCCGGTCGGCAGGCGGCCCGCGATCAGGTCCGCTTCCTGCGGGTCGAGGCTTTGCTTGACCCAGCTGCCGGCAAGGCCGTGCAGCGCCACGCGCGGGCGCGCGACGGCGGCCACCATGCTGGCGCCGAGGTCCACGCGCAGGCCGTCGGCGTAGCGCAGGCGCGCCTGGAACTGGTCTTCGCAGCGGCTGCCCGGACGCAGGGTCGGCAGGTCGGCCTCGATGGCCAGCGGCTCGCCGAAGTACAGCACGGCTTCGTCGAGCAGGTGCGGGCCCAGGTCCATCCAGATGCCGCCGCCGGCATCCAGCTCTTCCTTCCAGCGCGCCTGCGGTTGCGGGCGGAAGCGGTCGAAATGCATGGCCGCGTGGCGGATCGAGCCCAGCGTGCCCTCGGCGAGCAGGCGCAGCGCGGTGCGCGTCGTGCTGTCCCAGCGGCGGTTGTGGTACACGCTGAGCAGCAGGCCCTTGTCCTCGGCGAGGCGCACGAGCGCGCCGGCCTGCACCGCATCGTCCGTGAACGGCTTGTCGACGACGACGTGCTTGCCGGCTTCCAGCGCGGCCTGCGCGAGCGGGAAGTGGGTCGTGTTCGGGCTGGCCAGCACGACCAGCCGCACGGCGGGATCTTTGATGAGGGCGGCCGGATCGGCGTGCACGGCGACGTCGCCCAGGTCGGCGCGCACCTTGTCCGGATTGCGGCTGGCCACCGCGGCGATGGCGAGGCCCGGCGTCGTGCGCAGCAGGGGCGCATGGAAGACCTGGCCGGCGAAGCCGTAGCCGATGAGTCCAACGTTGATCGTGTCAGCGGTCATTGTGATCCTTGTGATCGTTGTAGGTGAGCCTGTCAGTGCGGGAGCGCCAGCCCGGCCGGCCGCGGGCCCGGGCCGCGGCTCGCGCTGCGTTCGATGCTCTGCACGTCGAGCGGGCGCGTGACGCGGTAGCGCGCCAGCGCGGCGGCGCCGACGGCCACGGCCTGGGCGCCGAAGTGCGAGGTGCGGATGACGGGCGGCGGCAGCATCGCGGCATGCGCATACGCGGCCAGCACGTGCCGGGCCGGTTCGATGAACGCGTCGCCCAGCTGCAGCGCGGGGCCCCCGATCACGATCGCCATCGGGTCGAAGCCGGCCCACAGATTGTTCAGGAGGATGCCCAGCTGGCGGCCGGCCGCGTCGACGGCGGCGCACGTGGTCTTGTCGCCGTCGGCCACGCGGCGGAACAGGTGCTCGAGGGCCGGATGGCTGGGGGGTTCGCGTCCCAGCAGCGAGCCGAGGCCGATCAGCGCGTCGGCGCAGCCGCGCCGCCCGCACTGGCACAGCGGTCCGCCGGCCTGCAGGATCGCGTGGCCCACTTCGCCCGCGAAACCGTGCAGGCCGGTGAGCAGGCGGTCGTTCACGATCACGCCGGCGCCCACGCCGTAGCCGATCGACAGGTAGATCAGCGGATCGGTGCCCGACTGGTCGGCGAATTCGAATTCGCCCAGCGCCGCCACGTTCGCCTCGTTCTGCATGAACAGCGGCAGCCGGTCCAGCGGCGAGCCGACGACGTGGGTCTGGACGATGCCGGCCACGTCCACGTCGCGCCAGCCGAGGTGGGGCGCGTGGTGCAGCAGGCCGCGGGCCTCGTCGACGGCGCCGTGCAGGCCGATGCCCACGCCCAGCACGCGCCGCGCCGTGCCCTGGCCGGCCGGGCGCGCCAGCCGCTTCGCCAGCTTGACGAGGGCGAGGGCGGCGAGGCGGATGCAGGACACGGGGTCGCCCGGGTCTTCGTAGGTGAGGATGCGCGTGTCGAGCACTTCGCCCAGCAGGTTGGTGGCGACGACGCGCGCCTCGTCCACGCCCAGTTCGGCGCCGAGCAGGGCCAGGCGCGACGGGTCCAGGTGCAGGGGCGTGGCGCGGCGGCCTACCTCGCCGGTCACGAGCAGCTCGCTTTCCGTGAGCCAGCCTTCGTCGACCAGCTCGCGCACGAGCAGGCTGACGGTCGACTTGGTCAGGCCCAGGACGTCGGCCAGCGCGGCGCGCGACAGGCCGGGCTGGGTGCTCACCTGGCGTACCAGCGCCATACGGTTCAGTTGCTTGAGGAGTTGCTGGTCACCGGTAACAGGCATGGGCGGGGAAAATCAAGTGGTTTGTGATGATTATGCAACAGATTGGAAATTTTTGTACATCATGCAGTACGCATATTTATAACGACGGGCGCACTGGCTGGTGAAAAGTATAACGGGAGCAAAGTGGGGGCGGGGTGGAACGAAGTGATTGATTTATTTATGAAATCGATTTCTTGAGAAAATTCGCGCATCTTCATACGTATGTTACGTAATCCGCGTTCCGGTGGGAAAAACGCGGTCCATTTCGGTGCGCGGACGCATTTTTTACGTGCATACAGTTCGTTCGACCGATTGACCAATGTGTCAAATGTTCTTAATCTTGAGCAAATGATGTTCGCTATCAGTGACCAAAGAGTCAACGTTGCGGCGGCCAGGACGGCTGCCGCGACCCGGACGACAGAGCCCCCGCCGGCAAGTACGGGAACCGGGGGATGCCAGGAGTAGTACCACCACCACGGACGTCTGCGCCCGTCGGGCGCGGCGTTTTTTTCGAGAGACGAGAGGAGACACAGTGCTGCACACCAAGAGGGTTTTTTCCCATCACCTGAACACCAGGCACCGCCTGATCAGCCTGGCCGTTGCGAGCGCGTGCGCCGCCGTTGCGCTACCTGCCTACGCACAGGACGCGAACAACGGTGCATCCAGTGGCACCGCAGCGCCAGGCGATACGGCGGTGACCACGGCGGTGCAGGGCGTCGCGACGAATACCGTCGTGGTCACCGGCATCCGCGCCAGCATGCAGTCCACGCTGAACCTGAAGCGTAACTCCGATGGTATCGTCGACGGCATCGTCGCCGACGACATCGGCAAATTCCCCGACACGAACCTGGCCGAAGCCGTCCAGCGCATCTCCGGCGTGTCGATCGACCGCAACCGCGGCGAAGGCGCCAAGGTCACCGTGCGCGGCGTCGGTCCGGACCTGAACATGGTGCTGCTGAACGGGCGCCAGATGCCGACCGCGAACCTGGGCGACCAGGCCGGCCGCGCGTTCGACTTCTCCAACCTGGCGTCGGAAGCCGTGTCGCAGATCCAGGTGTACAAGAGTGCCCGCGCCGACACGCCGCCGGGCGGCATCGGCGCCACCCTGAACATCATGACCGGCCGTCCGCTGGACATGGGCAACCGCGCCACCTTCGGCGTGAAGGGCGTGTACGACAAGTCCAACAACAACCTGCCGGACATCGACGCAGGCAAGAAGGTCACGCCGGAAGTCTCGGGCCTGTACAGCACGACGTGGCATGACGGCATGTTCGGCTTCGCGGCCACCGGCAGCTACCAGTCGCGCAACCTGGGCGTGAACCAGGCCGCCGTCACCAACGGCTGGCTCGGCCCGTTCCACGGCGACACCGTCAGCCAGGACCCGGGTCCGGTTCCGGTGTCGGGCGTCGGCGTGACGAACCCGCCGAAGGCCAGCGACATCTACCTGACCCCGCAGAACCTGTCGTACTTCGTGCGCGGCTCGCAGCGCCAGCGCACCAACGGCCAGCTGACGTTCCAGTTCCGCCCGGTGAAGGAGATCACGACCACGCTGGACTACACGTACGCGGAAAACAAGATCCAGACCAAGTACCACGAGTTGTCGGTCTGGTTCAACCACCCCCTGAACGCCCAGACGAGCAAGTGGACCAACGGCCCGATCGCCTCGCCGCTGTACTACGAAGAGCAGGTGACGAACCAGGACATGGCGATGAACGGCGGCGATTTCGCCACCAAGTCGACCCTGGACTCGATCGGCTTCAACACCCAGTGGCGCGTCTCGCCGGCCCTGCGCCTGTCGCTCGACATGCACCACTCGGTGGCGGAGTCGAAATCGGACAGCCCGTACGGCTCGAACAACGACCTGGCGACCGTCAGCTTCTCGCGCGGCACCACCGGCGTCGACTTCAGCCAGGAGATGCCGATCCTCGTCATCCCGGGCGGCGCCGACTACACGGCCGCGCCGAACCAGGTGTCCGGCTCGTGGTTCCAGGATGGCCTGAACAAGATGAAGATCGACCAGATCCAGGCCGGCGGCAGCCTGAAACTGTTCGAGTCGTCGAACCTGAACTTCGGCCTGTCGCACTCGAAGGTCAACAACCACTCCGTGTTCCAGCAGGTGCAGCGCGACTCGTGGGGCGGCACGTCGACAACCCCGGGCACCGCCTATAACCAGAACCTGTGGTTCGCGGACGGCATCAGCCAGTACTTCAGCAAGCTGGGCGGCTCGAACGATCCGCGCATGTACAACCGCTACAACCTGTTCAACTTCGCCGACGTGCGCGACAACGCGATCAAGGTGACGGGCGACCAGGCCGGCTATACCCCGAGCCTGTCCAACCCGAGCTTCAACCGCACCACGATCGAGAAGACGAAGGCGCTGTTCATGCAGTTCAATACGGACTGGGATACGGCGATGCCGATGCACACCGGCGTGGGCTTCCGCTACGAGAAGACCGACGTCGCCTCGACCGGCCTGCTGAAGCAGCCGACCCAGGTCAACTGGATCTCGCAGAACGAACTGCCGATCGTCTTCGGCTCGCAGACCTTCCAGACCCAGACCGGCAGCTACAGCAACTTCCTGCCGACGGTGGACTGGGACATGGACGTGCGTGACGACCTGAAGGTACGCGCCAGCTACGGCGTATCGATCGGCCGTCCGCGCTACGACCAGATCGAGGGCGGCACCACGTACAGCGCCACGGCGGGCGTGACCGGCACGACGGCGAACCGCGGCAACCCGGGCCTGTCGCCGGTCAAGTCGAAGAACCTGGACCTGTCGGCCGAGTGGTATTACACGAAGCAGAGCATGGTGTCGCTGGGCCTGTTCTACAAGGACCTGTCCGACTATGCCGGCCAGACCGTCGTCAACGAGCCGTCGACGACGGCGACGACGCCGGTGGGCGGCGGCTACTGGAACGCGGCCATCGCCGCGGGCTGCGTGGCGACCGACACGAACTGCATGCGTAACTACATCCTGTCGCACTTCGCCGGCCAGCCGGGCGTGACGGCGACCGGCACCAACGCGGCGGGCAACCTGACGGGCACCATCAGCGGCATCCCGGGCGATCCGGCGCTGCCGTACCAGGTGACGACGTTCATCAACCAGGACAAGGCGTCGCTGAAGGGTGCGGAGGTGAACTGGCAGCACATGTTCAACAACGGCCTCGGTTTCCAGGCCAACTACACGTACGTGAAGTCGAGCCTCAAGTACGACAACATGGGACTGGGTAACCAGTTCGCGCTGGTCGGCCTGTCGAACTCCGCCAACCTGGTCGGTATCTACGAAGACCAGAAATGGTCGATCCGCCTGGCGTACAACTGGCGCGGCGAGTTCCTCGCGAGCGTGGCCGACAACGGCAAGCCGAACCCGCAGTACGTCGAGCCGTACGGCCAGACCGACCTGTCGATCGGCTACAACGTCAACAAGAACCTGAGCGTGTCGCTCGAGGCGATCAACCTGACCGACTCGACCCAGCGCACGCACGGCCGTACCGACCAGCAGGTGCTGCAGGTCACGACCGGCGGCCCGCGCTACATGCTGGGCGCGCGCTACAAGTTCTGATGATGTGACCGGGCGGCGGCCGCGCGCCGCCGCATGCAAGGGCCGTCCTTCGGGGCGGCCTTTTTTTCGGGGTCAGAGCCCGTTTTTGGGCAATTTCCAAAAGCCGGGCTCTGACCCCGAATTCACGAGTATTGTCGATGCGGATGGTAGCGTGCAGCAACGCATTATTATTCCCGGATCGGCGGTTTTAACGATTGCGCATGTGACCGCTAACAGCGACAATAGCGCTTCAACTATAATGCGCACGCCGCCGCCACCGTCCGGCACCGTGCCGCGGAGACGATCCCACCCGTCCGCCACGCGCGGCGGCGGGCCATACGGCCCGTCATGACAGTCTTCCCGGCCCTTTGCCGCCTGTGCGTCCGGCATCGCCCGATTCACCCCCTGCGATAGAGGACTGAATGAGACTTACCCTGCACCGCACGCTGATTGCGCTAACATCGGCGCTCGCCATCGTACCCTCGGCCTTCGCCGCCCCGCTGACCACCCTGGACCGGAACGGCGCCTGGGTGACGGTGGAAGCGTACGGCCCGAACGTCGTCCACGTGACGATCGCCGTCGACAAGGACGAAGTCCTCAAGGGGCCGGGCTACGGCATCCTGGCAAAGCACGCCGACAACGGCGGCTTCCGCCACGCGGCCGGCAATGACGGCGACACCTTCACGTCGAACGGCATGACCCTGCACGTGAACGCGGCCCCGCCGGCGCGCACGCCGAGCCAGCCGGAGAAATACTTCGCGCCGTCGCTGGCCCCGGTCGGCCTGCAGGTGAAGAACGCGCAGGGCGAGCAGATCCTCGACATGCAGGGCTGGGAGATGTCGCCGCAGACCGTCTCCGGCGAAAAGACCTACCAGGTCGGCGCCACGTTCGCGGTCGCCCGCGACGAGCATTACTACGGCATGGGCCAGAACCAGGAATCCACGGGGCCCCTGGACCTGCGCGGCCGCACGCTCGACTGCAAGCACTGGTATGACGCGCCGGCCGGCGAGACAGTGTGCGTGCCGTTCATGGTGTCCTCGAAGGGCTACGGCATCGTCTGGGACAACCCGTCGGCCACGCGCTTTTCCGCCGGCATCAACGGCCGCACGACGTTCCAGTCGAACGTGGGCGAGCGCGTGTCGTTCTTCGTCATCACGGGCAAGACGGCGGACGAGATCTACTCGGGCTACGCGCGCCTGACCGGCAAGACGCCGATCCCGCCGAAGGCCGCGTTCGGCCTGATCCAGTCGAAGGCGCGCTACGACAGCCAGCAGGAAGTGCTGCGCGTCGCGAACACCTACCGCCAGAAAAAATACCCGCTCGACGTGATGGTCGTCGACTGGTTCTACTGGACCCGCATGGGCCAGATGGACATCAACCCGGCCGAGTTCCCCGATCCGGACGGCATGAACAAGCAGCTGCATGACATGGGCATGCAGTCGATCGTCTCGATCTGGCCGCGCTTCGAAACGGCGGGCCGCTACTTCAACGAGCTGGATGCGAAGGGCTATCTGCTGAAGGACAAGGACGGCAAGACCGTCGACGGCCTGCCGTTCCGTTCCGACCGCACCGGCGGCCTGATCGACGCGACGAATCCGAAGGCGCGCCAATGGTTCTGGGAGAAGGCGCGCGACAACGTCCTGTCGCACGGCTTCGATTACCCGTGGCTGGACGAGACCGAACCGGACCTCGTGCCGGACGGCTTCTTCTACTCGATCGGTTCGGGCGATCGCTACCACAACCTGTTCCCGCTGCTGCACGTGGAAGGCGTGGCTGACAATATGCGCGCCTGGAAGCCGAACAAGCGCGTGCTGATCCTGTCGCGTGCGGCCTACCTCGGCTCGCAGCGCACGGGCGCGCTGTTCTGGTCCTCGGACGTCAACGCGACGTGGGAAGCGCTGCAGCGCCAGATCCCGACGGGCCTGAACATGACGGCATCCGGCATCGCCATGTGGGGCAACGACATCGGCGGCTGGCAGTCGATCCCGGCCACCAGCGGCGGCACCAAACCGCCGCTGCTCGACCCCTCCGACGCGCGCGACGTCGTCGGCCAGAACAGCGACTATCCCGAGCTCCTGACGCGCTGGTTCGAGTACGGCACCTTCCTGCCGACCCTGCGCTTGCACGGCCTGCACAAGCACACCGACATCTGGTCGTTCGGCAAGCAGGCGGAGGCCGTCATGTCCCGCTACGACGCGCTGCGCTACCAGCTGATCCCGTACATCTACAGCCAGGCCAAGTTCACGCACGACACCGGCGCGCCGTTCATGCGCGGCCTGTGGATGGACTTCCCGAACGATCCGAACGTCGCGAACATCGGCACCGAATACATGTTCGGCCCGGCGTTCCTCGTGGCGCCGGTGACGGAGCAGGGCCAGACGGAAAAGAACGTCTACCTGCCGGCGGGCAGCGACTGGTACAACTTCTGGACCGACGAGAAGCTGGCCGGCGGCCAGTGGGTCAAGGTCGCGGCACCGATCGACCAGATCCCCGTGTTCGTGAAGGCCGGTTCGATCGTCCCGCTCGGCACGGCGATCCAGTCGACGGCGACGAAGCAGGGCATCGCCCAGGTCAAGGTCTACCCGGGCCGCGACGGCAGTTTCGACCTGTACGACGACGACGGCGTGTCGTACGACTACGAAAAAGGCAAGGGCACGACGACGCGCCTGCACTGGAATGACGGCGCGGGCAAGCTCACCGCCAGCGGCGGGGATGCCAGCGTGGCGAAGAACCTGCCTGGCCTCGTGAAGGTCGCCGGCAAATAATCGCGGCACGTCATGAACGCCGTTCCCGCCAGCGCGGGAGCGGCGTTTTTTTTATGGCTGTGTGCGCGATATCGAGGTAAGCGCGCATTGCCCCTCCCTCGGCTGCCGGCGTCAACGACGGCGCCGCCCGACCCGAATGCGCCGGCCACGCAGCCGGACCCACCGCAATCCCCATCGCGGCCGGCATGCCCGGCATCCCCTGCGCCCCCACATGTACGCGCGCAAGTCCCTTTCCGCCATCGCGACGTCCGCGACAGCGATGCGGCCGACGGGTTCCCGAACGGCGCCGCGCGGCGCGATCCGGCTTCCGAAGACACAAATGACCGGTCCTCCGGAACGGGGCAGACCGCGGCATGCGCCATGAATAACATCAGACATCATATCTGTTGTTATCGTATAACACCCCTAACACGATTTTTGTGGTAGCGGATAGCAAGCCCCCGAGGGAGCGGCCCGCTCTATGACGCCTGCGATACGAATTCCGGTATCGGTCACGAAAAAAAATTTATTGGTTCCGTGGTATTTACTCAAGTATTTTACTGACATGTCAGACGTCATACTTGGAAAGCCCCTCCGCAGAGGCGATTTCATCCGTCTTGGGTAGGTGCCTGCCGACAGTGTGGCGAAGGTCGTTCCGCGCCGAAAAATGTTAGCGTTTAACATTTTGTGTTAGTGCGATCGGGGCGAGTGTCCGAAGTAACCGTGTCAGGAGAACCGTTCCCGAGAAAAACAAGCGCATCAAGCAGTCCGACCTCGATACGACACCAAAAGGCCGCCGAGGCCATCCGATAAGAAGACAAAGAGGAGACATATGAAGCAACACTGGAAAGGCGCCGCACGGCGCAGGGCACCCTATTGCCGCGAGATTTACGCATTGACGATCCTGGCCGGCCTCGTGTCGAGCGCCTGGGCGCAGGACGCCGCGCAACCGGCAGCCACCGCCGCGGCGGCGCAGGCCGGCGCGGACGGCAAGAAGCAGGCGGCCGCCCCGACCGTCACCGTGACCGGTTACCGCAGCTCGCTGGCGCTGTCCGCCAACGAAAAGCGCGAGAACAACGGCCTGACCGACACCGTGTTCTCGGAGGACATCGGCAAGTTCCCCGACCCGAACATCGCGGACGCCCTGTCGCGCGTGCCGGGCGTGACGGTGACCCGCGCGGCCATCGACGGCGAGGGCATGAACATCTCGATCCGCGGCATGGGCCCGGCGTTCACGCGGGTGCTGCTGAACGGCGCGCCGATGGCGTCGGCGTCGGCCGGCAGCTGGGGCGGCAACATCAGCGCCAACCGCGAAGTGGACATGGACTTCCTGCCGTCCGAACTGTTCCGCAGCGCCACCGTGTACAAGAGCCAGCGGGCCGACATCATCGAAGGCGGCGTGGCCGGTACGGTCGACATGCGCAGCGTGCGTCCGTTCGACAAGGCCGGCTTCCGTTCGGCCTTCACGGCCAGCGGCAATTATCGCGACAAGGACGGCAAATGGGGCAATACCGGTTCCGGCCTCGTCAGCAATACGTGGAACACGCGCTTCGGCAAGGTGGGCGCGCTCGCCGGCTTCGCGTGGGGCAACACGAAATACCACACCGACGTGTTCCAGACGGTGGACATGCGCACCGTCCGCCTGAATGCGAACCAGCGCAACGCGTCCGATCCGGCCGCGCTCCCGGGCGACTATTTCAACAGCCCGGCCACGGTGCCGTCCGGGATTCCGCTCTCCGTGCTGCCGGCCTACGCGCAATCGCTGCTCAAGCCGGGCGCCGCGATCGACCGCAACATGCTGCTGGCGTTGAATCCGGGCGCAACGATCCAGCAGATCGACAACGGCCTGATGGGCCGCCTGCCGCGCTACCTGGTCTACGACGGCGAGCGCCGCCGCCGCGGCGAGGTGCTGAGCTTCCAGTGGCAGCCGAACGACCAGTGGGACTTCTATCTCGACACCCTGTTCGCCCAGAAGGGCAACAAGATGACGCAGGAAGACATGAACGTGGGCATGCGCGCCAATACGCCGATCCCCATCGGCATGACGTTCGACCGCAGCGATTGCTCCGCCTATTGCACGATCACGGGCGCGACGCTGGCCGACACGTTCTGGTCGCTCGAGTTCCGCCCGATGAAGGAGAACACGCACTTCCGCAGCATCAATCCGGGCTTCGAGTACCGTCCGACGGACAGGCTGACCATCGACGGCCACGTCAACTACACGGACAGCGAGTTCTATCGCGACATGCCGACCGTGCTGGTGGCGACCACGTCGCCGTCGTCGGTGGTCAATTACAGCAACACGGCGCCGGGCAAGATCCCGGTCATGACGAGCAACATCGACATCAACGACCCCAGCGCCTTCGGCTGGTACCAGGCGGGGCAGGGCCTGTCCGGCCTGCGCACCGACCTCTACCAGCGCCGCAACACCACCAAGGGCACGCGCCTGAACCTGAACTGGGGCGACGACACGTTTTCCATCAAGGCGGGCGGTTCGTTCGACGACATCGCGCGCCGCTTCACGGACTACAACAACGCCGACGCGTGGATGAACCTCACCTGCGGCAACAACGTCAGCTACCCGTTCTATGCGCCCAACACGGCGCTGCAGGGAACGTGCGACGGACGCTCCACGCCGGGCGCCGCCGTCGCCGCGACGGCCTATCCGGGCTACGGCACCGGCTCGACCGCGGGCCTCACGAACCAGCTGGTGTATCTCGGTTCGGCCGTCACGAATGCCGACCTGGCCAAGTACGTGCACGCGAGCGATCACGGTTTCGTCACGGTCGACTGGGACAAATTTGCGAAGGACACGAATTACCAGTACTTCCGCGACCGCATCATGGACGTGCCCACGACGGGCGGCGGCTACCTGCGCGAAAAAGTGAAGGCGTTCTACCTCGAGACGAACGGCAAGCTGCCCCTGTTCGGCCGCACGTTCCGCTACAACGCCGGCGTGCGCTATGCGCAGACGGAGCAGACGATCGGCGCGCCGCAGAGCGTGGCCGATCCGCGCAACGCGGCGCAGAACCTCGCCAACGGCGGCCGCTATCCGAACCTGCAGACCTGGACCTACGAGACGACCAAGTACCATAACGTGCTGCCGTCGTTCACCGTCTCGTACAACATCCTGCACGACCTGATCGCACGGGTGTCCGGCTCCAAGTCGATGACCCGGGCGAACCCGGCCGACCTGCACCAGACCCAGTTGACGATCGGCGACCAGGGCGTGAACCAGGGCAGCGTGTCCAACCCGAACCTCAAGCCCTTCAAGGCGAACAACCTCGACCTGGGCCTGGAGTATTACTTCAGCCGGGAAGGCTATGTGGCGCTGGCGGGCTTCGCCAAGGACATCGTCAGCCGGCCGGGCACGCGCTACATCGACTACACGCTGGCGCAGCTGGATCAGATCTACGGCACGGTGGGCCTGACGGGCGCGCAGCAGGCGGCGGTGGACGCGGCCGGGGGACGCGACCAGAAGCACGTGTTCATCAGCGAGCCGTACAACATCGACACCAAGCTCAAGGTGCGCGGCTTCGAATTCACGTGGCAGCAGCCGCTGGACATGTTGCCGGTCAAGGGCTTCGGCTTCACGGGCAACTTCACGTACACGAAGCAGACCGACGAGGTGGTGGGCTCGCCGCCCGTCGCGGGCGTGCCGCCGCGGACCAACAACCTGACGCTGTATTACGAGCGCAACGGCCTGAACCTGCGCGTCGCGCGGCAGTACACGTCCAGCCTGATCAGCAATACCGGCACGGGCCTGGCGACGTGGACGAACGCGTACTCGACGTCGCGCTCGCAGGTCGACCTGTCCGCCGGCCTGAACCTGCAAAAGCTGTTCGGCTTCCGCTACAACACGGACGTGACGCTCAGCGTCTGGAACGTGAACAACGCCAAGAGCCAGAACTACACGCAGTTCACCAACGCGATCTTCGACGAGAACGCGCCGGGCCGCAGCTACACCATGTCGCTGCGCACGGCGTTCTGACCTTGCGTCTCCCCGGGCCGTCGGCCGATGGCCCGGTGTTCATGGAGCGGCCCCGCGGCCGCTCCTTTTTTTTCAACGCCGATCGGCCGCGGCATCCGTCCACGTGAAACGCACGCCGTCGCTGCCGTCCGGCAGCGGCCCCGGGCTGTCCGCGCGGACGGCATGCGTGGCCGGATCGACGCGCAGGAAGCGGTTCGTCGCCAGCGACATCAGCACGAGTTCACCCGTCGGCGTCTCGATCCACTGGAAGCTTTCCGCCTGCCCCGGCCGGCCCTTGCGCAGGCCCACGCCGCCTTTCGCGTCGACGCTGACCCATGCCGCGCCGGAGCGCAGCGCGACGCGGCCCAGGCCCATGTCCTTGACGGCGAGCGGCGCGGCCCCGCCGTGCCCGGGCACGAACGCGTCGCCCGTCTTCCAGCCGGCGAGCCGGATCTCGCGGCCGTAGGGAATCGCGCGCATCAGGCCGTGCGGGTCCGGCTGGTAGACGTCGATGCTGTCGAAGTCGGCGTGCCCGCCCGCTGTGCCGGTCTGGTTGTAGTCGAAGAGGGCGTAGCGCACGCCCTGGAACGTCGTCAGCTGGAACACCATCCTGAACGGCTCGCCGATCGGCGCGAACGTCTTCCCGTCCGTCGACCAGCTGAAGCGCGCCTGCTCCGTGAGGAAGTCGCAGTCGGCGCGCAGCATCACGCGCGCCGCGCCCGCGGGCAGCGGCACGCGCACGGTGCGGTCGCGCGCCTGGTCGTACAGCGCCACCTGCAGGCCCGCGGCCGTTTTTTCGACGCCCAGCGTCGCATACGGGAGGTTCAGCAGGGCCAGGCCGGCGACGTCGCCGTCGGCGAGGCCGGCCGCATCCAGCGTCACCGTGGGCGACGAGCGGGGGCCGATGGCGCGCTGGGTCAGGCTGTTGCGGGCCTGCCAGAACGACGTGGCGGGCAGCGCGTGCAGGCGCAGGAAGCCGGGCCGCTCCGTCAGCGACCACTTGCCGTCGACGGGGACGTGATTCCACTGCCAGACGGGTTGCAGGGCCGGACCCGAAAAGTCGTCGCTGCGCGCATACGGGACGGCAATGGGGGAGGGCGCCGCCGTCTTCGGCTTGACCCAGGTGCGCGGATTGCGTCCCAGGTTGCCGGGCAGGCCGAAGTAAGGCCAGCCGTCCTTCCAGGTGACCGGCGCGAGGCTCAGCAAACGGCCGACCGAATTGAAGTCCTGCATCGAGAAGCCCCACCATTCGCCGGCCGGCGTCAGCACGATGCCGCCCTGGTGCAGAGAATCGGCGTTACGCGCCGACGGGTCGGGCGGCACGAGCGTGGCCGGCATCCTGTTGTCCTTGAGGCGGTAGCCCTGGGCCATGCCGTAATCCTCGTCCTTGCTGATCGCCCGGTTCACTTCGTACGGACCGTCCACCTTGTCCGCGCGCGCGGCCGGCATGCGGAAGCCCCCGGCATAGTTGGCGCTCAGGATGTAGTACTTGCCCTTGATCTTGTAGAAGTGCGCGCCTTCGCCCATGCCGGCGTCCTGGGTGAACAGGATCTTTTCCGTGCCGGGCACGATGTCCGTCAGGTCGTCCGTCAGCTTGGCGACGTGCATGCGCTGGTGGTCCCACACGACCCATGCCGTGCCGTCGTCGTCGAACAGGACGGAGAGGTCGTGCAGGCCGCGCTTCATTTCGCGCCGGGTCCAGGGCCCGCGCGGATCGGTGGCGGAAAAGACCTGCGTGGCGCGGCCGTTCACGTTGCTGAAGATGTAGAACGTGCCGTTCCGGTAGCGCAGGCTGGGCGCCCAGATGCCCTGGCCGTAGATGTTCTTGCCGTCCTCCAGCCGGTAGGCGGGGCCGAAGTCCAGCTTGTCGACGGCATAGCCCAGGAATTCCCAGTTCACGAGGTCGCGCGAGCGCAGGATGGGCAGGCCGGGCATCGCGTGCATCGTCGTGCCGGTCAAATAGAACCAGTCGCCCACGCGGATCAGGTCGGGGTCGGAGAACTCGTCGTAGAACAGCGGATTCGTGAAGGTGCCGTTGCCGTTGTCGGCCGTCCAGGTGGCGGTCGACAGCCCGGTGGCGGGGCGGGGCACCTCCTGCGCGCGCACGTGCATGCAGGCGACGGCGGCGCAGACGGCGAGGGCCGCCGCGGCGAGGCGCGGCGGGCGGGGGCGGTGTGGGGTCATGTGAGGTCCGGTGGCGTACAGGTCATCCGGCAATGTAGGGCATGCCGGCAAGCGTTGTCAAAGCCGCGGCGGCGCGCCGGCGGGCGCCGGGGGCGAGGTCACCGCTATATATAAGCCATTGTTATTGCAGGAATTTTCCCTGCAGCTCGAAGCGGGCGCCGCGGACCCGACCCGAAATATCCGATAATTTGCAACTAACCGACGATTGCGATACCGAACCCGATATCGGTCGCCAGGAAAAAATCATCGCAGGGACCGGTACGCCGGGCTGTTTTTTTCGCCTTCATGGCTGTCGATCATCCGGATCTTGCCCCGGCGGCCGTCACAGGCAGCGTGCCCGCCTGCGCTTGTGTTTAGTCTGGGGCCGGTGCATACTCGAAGGCTCTTCCGTACCCCGGGGGCGCTGCCCGCCCTTTCCGACAGCACAGCATGAAATCCAACGGCCTGTCCCTGCATCACCCCTTCGCGTTCTGGGCCGGCACGGCCGCCATCGTCGCCGGCGTGCTGGCGCACATCCCGATGTTCGTGTGCGCCTCGCACATGGGGTACCGGATGGTCGGCATGAAAATGGACGCCCTGATGCTGGCGGGGATGGCCCTGATCCCGCTCGGACTGTTGTTGGCGGCCTACGGCGTGATGCCCCGCATGGCGCGGCTGCGCGCGGGCACCCGCGCGCGCGGCGGCCTGCATTTCCACATCGCCGACGGCATCCCGCTGAACCGCCAGCACTGGTATCTCGTCGCCGTGCTCGTGGTCGCGCTGACGATCGACGTGATGAAGCCGGCCACGCTCGGTTTCGTCATGCCGGGCATGACCCGCGAATACGATCTCGCCAAGCAGTCGGCCGGCATGCTGGCCTTCGTCGCGCTGACCGGGACGACGGTCGGTTCCGTCGCCTGGGGTCTCGTCGCCGACCGCTTCGGCCGGCGCGCGACGATCCTGCTGTCCGCCCTGATGTTCATCGGCACCGCCATCTGCGGCGCGATGCCGTCGTTTAACTGGAACCTGGCCATGTGCTTCCTGATGGGCGCGTCGGCCGGCGGCCTGCTCCCGATCACGTTCACGCTGATGGCCGAGATGATCCCGGCCGCGCACCGCGGCTGGCTGCTCGTCGCGCTGGGCGGCCTCGGGAACTCGGCCGGCTACCTCGTCGCCGCGTGGTCCGCCAGCCTGCTGGAACCGGTCTACGGCTGGCGCGTGCTGTGGCTATTGGGCCTGCCGACGGGCGCCATCATCATCCTGCTCAGCCGCCTGCTGCCGGAATCGCCGCGCTTCCTCGCGACCAACGGCCTGCCCGACCAGGCGCGCGCCGTGCTGGCGAAATTCGCGGGCGTCGTCGACGCGGACGGGGAGGGCGGGACGGACGGCGGGGCCGAGGCCGACCGTCCGTCGTCCGGCATGCGCGCGCTGCTGCAGGGCGGCTACGGCCCGCTGACGATCGGCATGGGCGTGGCCGGCATCGCCTGGGGCCTGGCCAACTTCGGCTTTCTCCTGTGGCTGCCGACGAACCTGCGCGCGATGGGCATGGACGCCGCCACGGCCACGAGCCTCCTCGCCAAATCGGCATTTCTCGCGCTGCCAGGCACGCTCGTCGTGATCTGGCTGTACCACCGCTGGAGCACGATCAACACTCTCGTGACCTTCATCGGCCTGTCGTGCGCGAGCCTGCTGGGCTTCTTCCTGCTCGGCCATTTCGGCGTGGCGTCGACGGCCGCGATGGTCGTCGCGACGGTCGCGCTGCTGGTCTCGGCCAGCGGCGTGATCGCCACCCTGATCCCGTACGCGTCCGAAATCTACCCGGTGCACCTGCGCGCCACCGGGTCCGGCGTCATCGCGGCCGGCTCCAAGCTGGGCGGCATCCTTGGCGCCGGCTTCGGCGTCGTGGGCCTGTTCGGCAACGTGTCGCTGGCCGCGCTCGTGATCGCGGCCCCGATGGCCGTCGCGGCGCTGCTGCTGGCGAAAAACGGCATCGATACGCGCGGCCGCCGGCTGGAAGAGATCCAGGGGCTGATCGGGGAGCCGGCCGCGCTGGGCTGAACGCCGCGCTGCCGGTCGTGTGGCGTAGTGCCGGACGGATCGCCCTGATCGAACAGGCCGCCAGAGGCCGGCCGTGTCCGCGCTGCGGTTGTGGTCGCGTGCACCGCTGCGGCCAGGCGAGCGGCCTGCAGCGCTTTCGGTGCCTCGGGTGCGGACGCAGCTATAACGCGCTGACCGGCACGCCGCTCGCCCGTCTGCGCAAGAAAGAGTGCTGGCTACCGTTCCTGCAATCCATCCTCGAATCGCGCACGGTGCGCGACGCCGCGCGGGTGACCGGAGTGCACCGGACGACCAGTTTCAGGTGGCGCCACCGGTTCGTGCCCGGCGCGATGCGCGACCGTCCGCCGATGTTGGCGGCCATCGTCGAGGCGGACGAGACCTATCGACTCGAATCGCAGAAGGGCTCGCGCAACCTGACGCGGCGGCCGAGAAAGCGCGGCGGCGTGGCCAGCCGGCGCGGGATCAATCGCGAATACGACTGCCTGCTCATCGCGCGCGACCGCAACGGGCAGACGCTGGACTTTCATACGGGACGCGGACAAGTGACGGCCGCGCAATTGCATGCGTGCCTCAAGCCGGTCTTGCCGGCCGACGTATTGCTGATCAGCGACGGGGCCGCGGCGTATCGTCGTTTCGCCGTGCAAGCGGGCATCACGCACGAAGCGGTGAACGTGAAGGCCGGCGTGCGGGCGCGCGGCGCGATCCACATCCAGAACGTCAACAGCTGGCACAGCCGTTTCAAGAGCTGGCTGGTGCGGTTCCGCGGCGTCGCGAGCCGCTACCTCATCAATTATTCGGGCTGGCAACGGCTGCTGGATGCGCGGCGGCTGACGACGCCCGCGCATTTGCTGTGCGCTGCGGTCCGGTTCGGCTAAGGGCGGCTGCGCTCGGTTACCGAAATATCGCGAACACAGCCATTTTTTTTACTAAATGGAAATTTTAAAGGCCACGACACAGCATCATCGGATGTCATGTATTTATTGTTTCCTTGAGGATGCAATAAATACATGCCGCCTTCGCGGCCGTGTTACCTTACTTACAACAGAGAACATCATGGGCTTACAACAACGCCTCGAGCATCTGCTGCTCTGGCATAAATTCGCGATCCTGAGCGTGGTCGGCATCGTCGTCGCCGCCATCCCGGCCACGCTCTATCTGGAAGAGACCGGCAAGGCGCTGGACGCGATGCAGCTCGAAGCCCAGGCGCGCAGGCCGGTGGCCACGATCCTCGCCGCGATCCAGACGACCCAGCAGCATCGCGGCCTGGCGGCACTGGTGGTCGGCGGCGTCGCGGAATCGGTCCCGAAGCGCGAAGCGAAGCAGCGCGAGGTGGACGGCAACTACGCGGCCATGGCGGCGATCGTCGCCGGCCTCCACGATCCGCGCCTCGACCAGGCGTGGACGGACGCGAACCGGGACTGGGAAGCGTTGCGCGGGCGCGTGGTCGCGCGCACGATCTCGGTGCCCGAGAGCTATGAGGGGCACACGGCCCTGGTGCCCAAGCTGCTCGAGGTCGAGGACCAGGTGGCCGACCACTACGGCCTGGACCTGGACCCGGACGTCGATTCCTACCAGCTGATCCAGGCGATTTATTACCAGCTGCCTTACCTGTCGGAGGAACTCGGCAAGATGCGGGCCAAGGGCGCCGGCATGCTGGCCACGAAGAGCGCCAGCGCGGAAGACCGGTTGGCCCTGTCCGCGATCGTCGCGCGGGTCGCCGACCGGCTGCACCAGACCAGCCGCCAGTTCGACAAGGCCGCGCGCGCCAATCCGGCCCTGGCCGCGCCGCTGGAAGGTCCGATGCGGCACGTGCGCGAGCAGGCGCAGCAGACCATGCAACTGGCCATGGAGCAGATCGTGAAGGCGGACCAGCTCACTTTCTCCGGGCCGGAGTACGTCAGGCTGACCACGGCCGCCATCGATGCCCAGTACGCGTTCGCGGACAAGGCCTCGGAGCAGTTCAACGGACTGCTCGACGCCAGGATTTCCGCCCTCCGCCGCACCCGTCTGGGCATGCTGGCCGCCGTCGCCGCCCTGTTCGCGTTCGGCGGCCTGATGCTTTACGTGATCGCGCGCTCCGTGACGCAGCCGCTGAACAATGCCGTCGAGATCGCGGAACGGGTCGCCGCCGGCGATCTGACGGCGGCCTTCGCCACCGAGGGGCGCAATGAAACCGCGCGGCTGCTGGCTTCCCTCGGGCGCATGAACGACAACCTGCGCAAGATCGTGCGCGAGGTCCGGGTCAGCGTCGACACCATCGGCGCCACGACCGGCGACATCGCAAATGGCAACGCGGACCTGTCGGCGCGCACCGAATCGCAGGCATCGAGCCTGGAAGAGACGGCGGCGTCGATGGAAGAGATCACGGCCACCGTCCGGCAGAACGCCGAGAATGCCGCCCAGGCCAACCAGGTAGCGCGCCAGGCCTCGGCCGTGGCCGAGCGCGGCGGCCAGGTGGTGACCGACGTGGTGGCGACGATGGCAGCGATCAACGCCAGCGCGCGCAGGATCGTCGACATCATCGGCGTCATCGACGGTATCGCCTTCCAGACCAATATTCTTGCGCTGAATGCCGCCGTCGAGGCGGCGCGCGCGGGAGAGCAGGGCCGCGGCTTCGCGGTGGTGGCCGGCGAAGTGCGCAGCCTGGCCCAGCGCAGCGCGGCGGCGGCCAAGGAGATCAAGCAGCTCATCGACGAAAGCGTCGAGCGCGTCGAGACGGGCAACCGCCTGGTGATCCAGGCCGGCGCGTCGATGGACGATATCCTGTCCAGCGTGCAGCGCGTGTCCGGCATCGTGTCGGAGATCGTCGTCGCGTCGCGTGAGCAGGCGGCGGGCATCCACCAGGTCAACGACGCCATTACGAACCTGGACGACACCACCCAGCAGAACGCCGCTCTGGTGGAGCAAGCGGCGGCGGCGGCCGCGAGTCTGGATGAGCAGGCGCGCAACCTGGCCCGTACCGTGAGCGTTTTCCATACCGGCGACGATCGGGAGGTGCAAGGCCAGGGCGCGGCGCTGCGGCGGCCGGCGCCTGTCGTCAGGCTGGCGGCCTGAAAAAAAAAAGGCCGGGCATCGGCCCGGCCAGGAAATGACGGCCTGGGTCTCAGGCCGCGTGGTGACTGGCGCTCGTGTCGTTCGCAGCCGGCGCGCCCTTGACGCTGCCGCTGCCCGCATCCATGCCGTCGTCGTGGTGGAACGGCGCGAACCACGTCGCGAGGAACGACGGGATCGTCGCGATCATGACGGCGACGAAGTAGCTGACGTAGCCCAGGTATTCCTGCAGCACGCCGCTGATCGTGCCCGTGACCAGCATGCACAAGCCCATCAGGCCCGTGCCGAAGGCGTAGTGCGTCGTCGTGTACTTGCCCGGCGCGAGCTGCTGCATCAGGTAGATCATGTAGCCGACGGAGCCGAAGCCGAAGAAGAACTTCTCGACGATGACGCCGGCCGCGATCGTCCACGCGTCGGAGGGCAGGGCGATGCTCATCGCCAGGAACGTCAGGTTGGGAATGTTGACGGCGCAGCACAGGATGAACAGCGTGCGTTTCAGGCCGCGCTTCGCGACGAACATCCCGCCCAGCAGGGAGCCGACGAGCACCGCGATCAGGCCCCAGGTGCCGTAGATGATGCCCAGGCTCTCGTTGGACAGGCCGAGTCCTCCCTTCGCGGGTGAATCGACCATGAAGAAGGGCCCGATCTTTTCCAGCATGCCGATGCTGAAGCGGAATAGGAACGCGAAGGCGACCATCTTCCACACGTCGCGTTTCTGGAAGAAGGTGACGAACGAATCCCACAGGATGCCGGCCGCGCCGCGCACGCTGGTCGGCGTGTTTTCCGCGCGCGCGCCGTCGGGCATCACGCGCGCATGCCAGGCGGCCATCACGAGGATGATGGCGGCGACGATGAAGAAGATCACGCGCCACGCGTCCATCCAGTCCGGCCCGAACACCTTCGGGTCATGGTGGAACACCTCCGTGTGCAGGCGTCCGCTCAGGTAGACGAGGAAGCCGGACGCCACGATCGGCCCGACGTTCCACGACAGGCTTTGCACGCCGCAGTACAGGGCCTGCGTGCGCGTGTCGAGCGACGTGACGTAGACGCCGTCGCTGGCGATGTCCTGCGTCGCGCCGATGAACGACATGACGACGAACATGGACAGCATCAGCACCATCCAGTTCGGCATGCTCATCGCCAGCCCGACGCCGGCGAAGCCCAGCGCGATGAGCACCTGCATCAGCAGCACGAAGAATTTCTTCGTCCGGTACATCTCGACGAACGGCGCGAACAGCGGTTTCGCCGTGTAGGCGAAGATCAGGACGCTCGAATACGCGGCGGCGCGCGCATTGTCCATGCCGATGTTCTTGAACATGATGGCGGTCACGCTCGTCAGCATGACGTAGCCCATCGCCATCGTGAAGTACCCGGTGGGTACCCACAGCAGCGGGTGGCGGATGCGGTCAGGCGTGCGCATGATGGGCCGTCGTGACGGAGTCGATCGGGGCGCGCTGCGCCGCGGCGCGGGCGTCGACGAGCTGCTGGTCCAGCATCGCGGCGGCGCCGGCCAGGGCAGGGTAGGGCGCGTGGATCACGTACACGGGGATCTGCCTGCAGAAGTCGGTGAAGCGGCCCTTGTTCTCGAAGCGGGCGCGGAACGACGACTTGGCGAAGAACCCGGCCAGGCGCGGCACGACGCCGCCGCCGATGTAGATGCCGCCGCGCGCGCACAAGGTCACGGCCACGTTCGCGGCCATCGTGCCGAGCGCGCCGCAGAAGATGTCCAGCACTTCGGCGCACAGCGCATCGCCCGCCAGGCCGCGCTCGACGACCTGCGCCGGTTCGAGGGCATCGCCTTCGATGCCGTCGATGGCGCACAGCGCCTCGTGGATCGTCGCCAGGCCCGGACCCGAGATCAGGCGTTCGGCCGACACGTGGTCCCACTTGGTCCAGCAGTACGCGAGCACCGCCTGTTCGCGCGCGTTGGACGGCGAAAAGGCGACGTGGCCGCCTTCGCTGGGCAGTACGGTCCAGCGGCCGCCGGCCGGGATCACGCCGCCGACGCCGAGACCGGTGCCCGCGCCCACGAGGCCGATCACGGCGTCGGGGCTGACGCGGGTGCCGCCGACCTGTTCGAGGTCCGCGTCCGCGAGGCCGGGCACCGACATCGACAGCGCGGCGAAGTCGTTCACGACGAGCAGCGTGTCGAGGCCGAGGTCGCGGCGCGCGGCGTCGATCGAGAACTGCCAGTGGTGGTTGGTCATCTTGACGAAATCGCCTTCGACCGGATTCGCGATCGCGATCACGGCGTGGCGCACTTCGCGCGCGGCGCCGGGGTGGCGCGCCAGGTAGGCGCGCACGGCGTCGGTGAACGTCGGGTGGGCGGCGCAGGCCAGCGTCGCGATTTCCTCGATGCGGCCGGGGCCGCGCTGCAATGCGAAGCGGGCGTTGGTGCCGCCGATGTCGGCCAGCAGGCGGGCGCCGCCGAAAAGCACATCATCCATGGTGTCCCTCATGTCTTGCTCTGTCTCCTGTTGTTCTTGTCCGCGGCAGGTCAGGCCGCGCGCAGCGCAGCGCGCTGGCCGGCGATGAAATCGCGGTACCAGAGCGCGCTCGCCTTGGGCGTGCGCTGCTGCGTGGCGTAGTCGACGTAGACGATGCCGAAGCGCTTGGCATAGCCGGAATTCCATTCAAAATTATCCATCAGGCTCCACAGGAAGTAACCGCGCACGTCGACGCCCTGGTCCATCGCGGCCTTGAGGGCCTCGAGGTGGGTGCGGACGTAGTCCAGGCGCTGGGTGTCGTTGACCTGGCCGCCCTCGATCGCGTCGACCGAGGCCATGCCGTTTTCCGTAATGTACACCGGCGGCAGGTCGGGGTACTCCTGTTTCAGCTGCACGAGCAGGTCCGTCAGGCCCTGCGGATAGATTTCCCATCCCATGTCGGTGAAGCCCATGCCGCCTTCGGGCTTCTTCGGCGGGACGTCCGCGCTCATCACTTCGCGGCGGTAGTAGTTCACGCCGAGGAAGTCGAGCGGCTGGGCGATGACGTCGAAGTCGCCCGCGTGCACGGTGGGCGCGTCGGCGCCGTGCGCTTCCAGCGACAGGGCCGGATAGCGGCGCTTGAAGATCGGGTCCATGAACCACTCGATGGAATTGGCCCATTCGAGCGCGGCGAGGCGGCGGTCCGCTTCGGTGTCGGTGGCCGGTTCGGCGGTCCACTGGTTCAGCACGATGCCCAGTTGCGCGCTCGGATTCACGGCGCGCATCGCCTGCATGGCCAGGCCGTGCGACAGCAGCAGGTGGTGCGACACCTGGATCGCCTGTTTCTTGTCCGCGACGCCGGGCGCGAACTGGCCGTTGCCGTAGCCGAGGTTCGCCGTGCACCACGGCTCGTTGTGCGTGGCGATGCTGGCCACGCGGTTGCCGTAGCGGCGCGCCACCTCGGCCGCGTAGTCGGCGAAGCGGTGCGCCGTGTCGCGCGACATCCAGCCGCCGTCATCCTGCAGGCCCTGCGGCAGGTCCCAGTGGTACAGCGTGATGTGCGCGGCGATGCCTTTTTCGTCCAGCGCGTCCAGCAGGCGTGTGTAGAAATCGAAACCCGCCTCGTTCCACGCGCCCTTGCCGGTCGGCTGCACGCGGCTCCACGCCATCGAGAAGCGGTAGGCGCCCACGCCCAGCGACGCCATCAGGGCGACGTCTTCGCGATAGCGGTGGTAGTGGTCGCAGGCCACGTCGCCGTTGCTGCCGTCGATGATGTTGGCGGCGTCGTGCGAGAACGTATCCCAGATCGAAGGGCCCTTGCCGTCGGCGTCAAAGGCGCCTTCGATCTGGAAGGCGCTGGTGGCGACGCCCCACGTGAAGTTGGAAGGAAAGCGGATGGAGTCGGTCATGATGCTTCGGTTGGTCGTTGTAGGTTGAAACTTCTGAAATCGATTTCATCGTACATGCGCCATTGCCCGGGTGTCAAATAGATTTTTTCCCTGCAAGCCGCCAGCCACATGTCAAACCGGCATGTCCTGGTGTATATTCACGAGCTTCGCGGCAATTGCCGTGTCGAAGAACCAGGCCGAAACGCATGAAAAAGGATTCCAGCAGCCCGCAGATGGTTACCGTCCACGAGGTCGCCCGTGTGGCGGGCGTGTCGGCGGCGACGGTGTCGCGCTTCCTGAACGGCACCGCCAAGGTGTCGGAGGAAAAGCGCCAGGCCATCGAAAGCGTCATCGAAAAGCTCAATTACAAGCCGAACGTGCTGGCGCAGAACCTCAAGACGGGCAGTTCGCGCACCATCGGCGTGTTGACGCAGTCGCTCGTGTCGGGCTATTTCGCCGACGCGATGGCGGGCATCGACGAAGCGCTGCAGGGGACGGGCTACGCGCCGCTGATCGTCTCGGGCCACTGGCATGCGGACGAGGAGGCCGAGCGCATCGAACTGCTGATCGCGCGCCGCGTGGACGGCCTCGTGATCCTGAGCGGCAAGCTGAAGGATGCGCAGATCCTGAAACTGTCGCAGCGCGTGCCCATCGTCGCCTTCGGCCGCGACCTGAGCGCGCCGCGCGCGTACGGCTTCTGCCTCGATAACTACTGGGGCGCCTGCGAGGCGGTGGGCCACCTGATCGCGCAGGGCCACCGCAACATCGCGTTCATCACGGGTCCGTCCGACCACCAGGATGCGCTGGCCCGCCTGGCCGGCTACCGCGACACGCTGGCCAAGCACGGCATCAAGGAACAGCAGCAGCTGATCGTGGGCGGCGACTTCCAGGAATCGGGCGGCCTGCTGGCGGTCGAGCGCCTGCTCGAATCGAAGCAGCGCTTTTCCGCGATCTTCTGCGCCAACGACCTGACGGCGTACGGCGCACGCCTGGCGCTGTACCGGCGCGGCATCCGCGTCCCGGAAGACATCTCCGTGATCGGCTTCGACGACCTGCACAGCTCCATGTACACGACGCCGCCGCTGACCACCGTGCGCCAGCCGCTGTTCGACGTCGGCAAGTGCCTGGGCCGCGCCATCGTCAAGATGATCGGGCACGAGACGCTCGACATCGAGGTGCCGCAGCTGAACCTCGTCGTGCGCGAGTCCGTCAAGCAGATCGACTGATCGACAATTCGGGGTCGACAATTCGGGGTCGACAATTCGGGGTCGACAATTCGGGGTCAGAGCCCGGTTTTTGGAAATTTACCAAAATCGGGCTCTGACCCCGGTTCATTGCTGACCCCGGTTCATTGGCTCCGGTTTCAGGCAGCGAAGCCGCCGTCCACCGCCAGGTCCGCACCCGTCACGAAGCCCGCTTCGGGGCTGGCCAGCCACGCCACCAGCGACGCGATCTCCTGCGGCCGGCCGTGGCGCGGCAATGCCATGAAGGCGTGCAGCGACTTGCCGAAGTCGGTGTCGGCCGGGTTCATGTCCGTGTCGACGGGGCCCGGCAGCACGTTGTTGACGGTGATGCCGCGCGGGCCGAGGTCGCGCGCGAGGCCTTTCACGAGGCCCGTCAGCGCCGATTTGCTCATCGCATAGACGGCGGCGCCGGCGAACGGCACGCGCAGCGCGTTCGTGCTGCCGATGTTGATGACGCGCCCGCCCTCGCCCAGGTGGCGCACGGCCGCCTGCGTGGCGGCGAACACGGCGCGCAGGTTGACGGCGACCGTCTTGTCGAAATCCGCGAGCGAAAATTCCGTCACGTGGCCGCCGAGGAACACGCCCGCATTGTTGACGAGGATGTCCAGCCGGCCGAACCTGGCGACGGCCGCGTCGATCGCCGCCGTCAGCGCCTGCGCGTCGGCCACGTCGGCGCGCAGGGCCAGGGCGCGGCCGCCGGCGGCCTCGATGCGGCCGGCGAGCTCTTGCGCGGCGGCGTCCGACGATTGATACGTGAACGCGACGGCCGCGCCGTCCCGCGCCAGGCGCTCGACGATGGCGGCGCCGATGCCGCGCGAACCGCCGGTGACGAAAGCGACTTTGTGTTCGAAATGCGTGGTTGCCATGCTGTTCTCCATTCGGTTGGGGTGGTTGATGGATGCAGTATCATTCCAACTCCCGGTTCAAACTAGCCGGCCAGAACGCATAAGACTTTCAACTACAGGTTAAAGGTCCGCCATGAGCGACGCTTTCGTCCACCTTGATTCCTTCATCTACAGCGCCGAGGACGGCGGCTTTTCCGCCGCCGCGCGCCGCCTCGGCCTCACGCCGGCGGGCGTCAGCAAGAACGTCGGCCGGCTGGAGGCGAGCCTCGGCGTGCGCCTGTTCCGGCGCAGCACCCGCAAGCTGAGCCTGACGGAAGAGGGCGAGCAACTGCTGCGCGAGGTGGCCGAGCCGTGGCACCGCATCCAGGACGCGATGGCCGTCGTGCGCCAGGGCGCCAACCACGCGGCCGGACCGTTGAAGGTGGCGATGGCGCCGGCCGTCGGGCGCATGCATTTCGTGCCGATGCTGGCGGAATTCCGCCGCCGCTATCCCGAGGTGCTGCCCGACCTGCATTTCGATAACCGCCAGGTCGACCTGATCGCGGAAGGCTTCGACGTGGCGATCGGCGGCGGCGTCGAGCTGCCGCAGGGCGTCGTCGCGCGCGAGCTGGCGCGCGTGCGCATCGTGCTCGCGGCGTCGCCCGACTACCTGGCGCGGTGCGGCACGCCGCGGCATCCCGACGACCTGCCCGCGCACGACGGCATCGCGCGCCGTTCGATCCGCTCCGGCCGGCTGCAGGCGCTCACCCTGCGCGACGACGCCGGCGGCGTGGCGCCGTACGAATGCCGGCCCGTGGCCGTGCTGGACGATCCGGAAGCGATGGCGCACGCCGCTGCGGCGGGACTCGGCATCGCGCTGCTGCCGGCGCCGCACGCGGGGCCGCTGCTGGCCGATGGACGGCTGGTGCGCATCCTGCCGGACTGGTATGCGGAGACGGGGCCGCTGTTCCTCTACTATTCGAGCCGGCGCCTGCTGCCGGCCAAGACCCGGGTGTTCGTCGACTTCGTCGTCGAGCGGTTCCGCGAACTGGGCCTGGCCGCGCACTTCACCGGCTGACGCCGGCCGCGCGGCCGCGCTACCACTTGCAGCCGCTGCCCGTCACGGCATCTTTCAACAAGGGCAGGACGGCCAGCAGGCCCAGGCCCGCGTAGGCCGTGCGGCAATCGTTGCGGCTGCTGCGCGCGATGCCGCGCGCCAACTGGTCCTCGCGCGCCTCGCGGCCCGGATCGAGCGTGGGCGGCGGCCGTTTCGGCAGCGCGACGAGACCGCGGCCGTCCTCGCGCGCGGCCGCGCGGGCCATGCCGCGGGCGGCGGCCATGTCGAAGGCGGACGCGTCGTCCGGCGGTGCCGGTGCGGCGGCGGCCGCCGTGCCGGCGAGGGCGTCGGACGCGGTACTGGTCGCGGGCACGACGCCGGCCGTTGGCGCGGCAGCGGTCGCGGACACGACGATGGGTGCGGGCGCGGCAGCGGTCACGGGCGCAGCGACGGCTGCGGGCGCCGCACGTGTCGTGGACGCGACGGCGGCGCGCGGCATCGCCGGTTCCATTTTGCGCCGCTGCCGCGGAGCGGCTGGCGTCGGTGTCGCCGGGGCCAGCGCGGGTGCGGACGTGGGCGGGACGGCGCGCGCCGGCACGAGCACGAAGTCGATGCGCGTCGTCGACGGCCCGTCGTCCCGACGCGGCGGCGGCGCGTGCAGCAGCCACGCGGCCAGCAGCGCGTGGACGAGCAGGCTGATGCCCCAGCCGAGCGCGGGGCCGCGCCGGCCCGGACGGACAGTGGTGATGAGCATCCGGCGATTCTAGCAAGCGCATCCGGCGCAAAGCTCACGCACTGTCACGCCACTGACATTTAGCCTTCATACAATGTACGATTGCCAATAACCCGCAACCCGACCGAAAGACCGACCGCATGCGACCCTCCTGGCTGAAGACTTCGCTCACCCTGATCACGTGCGCCACGCTGTGGCTGCCCGGGCCCGCATCCGCCGCGCAGCCCCCCAGACCGGCGACTGTCGCAACGCAGGTGAAACCGCCGAAGCTGGTGGTCGTGATGGTCATCGACGGCCTGCCGTCCGAGCAGGTGCAGCGCTACCGCGACCAGTTCGGCCCCGGCGGCCTGCGCCGCCTGCTGGAGCAGGGCGCGTCGTTCACGGACGCGCACCAGGCCCACGGCATCACGGTGACGGCCGTCGGCCACTCGGCCGTGCTGACGGGCGCCTATCCTTACCGCCACGGCATCATCGGCAACAACTGGATCGCGCCGGATGGCCGGCAGGTCTACTGCACCGAGGACACCCGCTACCACTACATCGACGAAGACACGGACGCGCACGACGGCACGTCGCCCGCGAACCTGCGCGTGGACACCCTCGGCGACCAGCTGCGCTACGCGAGCGGCAACCGCAGCAAGGTCGTGACCGTGTCCGGCAAGGACCGCGGCGCCATCCTGCTCGCCGGCAAGACCGGCACGGCGTACATGTACATGGACAAGACGGGCGATTTCGCCACCAGCACATACTACATGGACCAGTATCCCGCCTGGGCCGCACGCTTCCGCGCCGCGAAGCCGCAGGACCGCTACTACGCCAAGTCGTGGACGCCGCTGCTGGACGACAAGGCCTATGCCGACGACGCGCCGTACCCGGCCGCGACGACCTCCAGTCCGAACCGCTTCCCGTTCACGTTCTACAGCGACAGCGGCAAGCCGGCCGCCGATTATTACGTCCGCCTGAAGAAGAGCCCGGCCGTCGACGCGCTGACGCTGGAATTCGCCGAGGCCGCCGTGGACGGCGAACGGCTGGGCAGCAATCCGACCGGTGCGACGGACCTGCTGGGCGTGAGCCTGTCCGGCCACGATTACGTGAACCATGCCTACGGCCCGGAAAGCCGCATGTCGCACGACCACCTGCAACAGGTCGACCGCCAGATCGCGCGGTTCTTCACGTTCCTCGACAAGCGCGTCGGCATGGACAATGTGCTCGTCGTGCTGACGGCCGACCACGGCTTCGCCAACACGGCCGAGTTCGCCCGCACGCAGCACGCGGACGCGCTGCGCGTGAACCCGAAGGCGCTGCTGGACACGCTGGACGCCCAGCTGGCCGAGCGTTTCGGCGTCGCCAGGCTGGTCAAGACGTCGCTGTTGCCGGAGATCCACCTGGACTATGCCGCCATCGAGCGCCGCGGCCTCGCCCGTGCCGACGTGGAAAACGCCGCCGCCCGCTTCCTGCTCGCGCAGCCGGGCATTGCGGAGGTCTTCACGCGCACGCAGCTGGAGCAGGGCGTCGCCTCGAAGTCGCGCCTGGGCACGCTGATGCAGCGGGCCTGGAACCGCGCGCTGTCCGGCGACCTGCTCGTGGTGACGACGCCGTACACGATCTTCAGCAGCGGCACGTCGGGCGCCAGCCACGGCACGCCCTGGCAGTACGACACGTCGGTGCCGCTGCTGATCATGGGCAAGCGCTGGATCCGTCCGGGCGAGCAGGCCGGGTATGCCGAGGTCGTGGACATCGCGCCGACGCTGGCGCAGATCCTGCACGTGCGCCGTCCGGCGGGCGCGGAAGGGCGCGCGTTGACCGAGGCGCTGCGTTGACGGCGGCGCCGGGCGACGCGGCGGACCCGCTGGCCGCTATACTGCGGTCAACGACACTTCCTCCGGGCCCATCCATGTACGCAGCAGTCGACCTCGGCTCCAATTCCTTCCGCCTCCACATCGGCGAGCCGATCGCGGGCCAGATCCACATCGTGCGCACGGCGCGCGACCCGATCCGCCTCGCGGCCGGCCTCGGTCCGGACAACGCACTGGGCGACGCCGCCGTGGAGACGGCCCTGCGCACCTTGCGCGACTTCAGCGGCATCCTGCGCCAGTTCCGCCTCGATGCGGTGCGCGTCGTCGCGACCAACACGATGCGCGTGGCCAGCAATGCCGCGGACGTGTTGCCGCGCATGGAAGAGGCGATCGGCCATCCCATCGAGATCATTTCCGGCGAGGAAGAAGGGCGCCTGATCTACATGGGGGTCGCGCGCGCGCTGGGCCGGCGCGCCGAGCGGCGGCTCGTGATCGACATCGGCGGCGGCTCCACCGAAGTCATCGCGGCGCATGGCGACGACATCCACATCGTCGAATCGTTCAGCATCGGCACGCATCCGCAGAGCGCGGCGTATTTCCACGGCGGCCACATCAGCGCGGACGCGTTCGAGACGGCCGTCAACGCGGCCCGTGCCCAGTTCGAAGACGCGGCCGACCAGTACCGCAAGCACGGCTGGGACGCCGTCTACGGCTCCTCGGGCACCATGCGCGCGATACACGAAGTGATTTCGCGCAACCGGCTCGGCGACGGTACGATGTCGCTGGCGAGCCTGCTGGCGTTGCGCGACCGGCTGATCGAACTCGGCCACGTCGACGCATTCGACCTGCCGGGCGTGAAACGCGAGCGCGTGATCGTGATGACGGGCGGTCTCTCCATCCTGATCGGCGTGATGCAGGAACTGGGCGTGCCCGCCATGACGGCGATTAACGCCGGCCTGCGCCTCGGGGTGCTGTCCGACCTGGAACTGCGCGCCAACCGCCACGACCGCCGTGACCTGGCCATCCAGGACTGCATGCGCCGCTTCGGCGTCGACATCGAGCGCGCCGCGCGCACGGCCGCCATCGCGAAGAAGCTGTTCGACAAGCTGTCGCCGCAGGACGAGGGCGTCGTCCACCACCTGCTGCGCAGCGCCCTGCTGCACGAGGTGGGGCAATCCGTGTCGCACACGGGCGCGCACAAGCACGCCGCGTACATCGTCGAGCACGCCGACCTGCCGGGCTTCACGGCGCGCGAACAGCGCCTCATGAGCCTGATCGTGCTGGGCCAGAAGGGCAACCTGCGCAAGGTGCGCGAGGTGCTGGGCGTGCCCGACCTGGCCAAGGCCGTGCTGGCGCTGCGCCTGGCGGCCGTGTTCATGCATGCGCGCGTGGACGACGACGTCGACGCCGTCCGCCTGCGCATGAAGGGCCGCATCGACATCGAGACGCCGCGCGGCTGGCTGCGCCAGCATCCGACCGTGGCCGCGTGGTTCGAAAAGGAAGCGTCGGCCTGGGATGACGTCGGGGTGCCGTTCAGCGTGACGACGTAGGCGCCAGCGGAATCCGGACGGCAGCGCCGCCGTACGTCACCGTGGCCGTGGCGTCCGGCGCATCGTCCAGGCCATGTCCCGCATGCGGGCCGACGACGACCAGCTTGAACTTGAGCTCGCGTTGCATGCCGGCATAATGGCCCCGGCGCGCGCCGATGGTCAGGGTGCGGGCCGCATCATTCCAGCGCAGGGGAATCTCGGCGTATTCGCCGTCCTGGTACGCATGGCCTTCACCGGCGTCGTCGTACAGCGTGTACGTGCCGTCTGCGCCCGGATACACACGCACCTCGATCGGCGCGTCGACGGTCTCGTCGGCGAACTGCTTGACCGGGCCCAACGGCAGCACGGTGCCGGCCCGCACGTGGATCGGCATGCGGTCGATCGGCGCATCGACGGTAATCGTCCGTCCGCCCCGGTGGGGCTCGCCGGTCCAGAAGTCGAACCAGGTTCCTCGCGGCAGATAGACCCGGGCCGTCCTGGGCCCGTCGACCGGCGTGGAATTGGCCCCGTAGTACATGGGCGCCACGACCGGGCTGACCAGGATGCCCTGCCCGAACAGCATTTCGCCCTTCAGGTCATGCGTGCGCAGGTCTTGCGGATAGCGGAAGGCGACCGGACGGATCAGCGAACCGCCGTCCAGGTAGGCATGGCCGGCCTCGGAGTACAGGTAGGGCAGCATGCGGTAGCGCAGCCGGATCGCGGCCAGGATCGCGTCGTAGAAAGGCGTGCCCGGCGCGCCGAACTGCCACGGCTCGCGCGGCGTGTCCGTGCCATGGCTGCGGAACATCGGCATGAAGGCGCCGGCTTGCATCCAGCGCGTGTACAGTTCGCGGTAGCCGAGGTCGTCCACGCCTTGCGGGTAGTCGCCTTGACGGAACCATTGCCCGCCGCCTTTCACGAAGAAGCCGCCGATGTCGAAGGTGACGTTCGGCAGGCCCGACGCGCTGAAGCGCTGCATGGTCGCGACCTGCCGGGCCAGCGTGCGCCAGTTGGCCGAGATGTCGCCGCTCCAGATGACGGCGCCGACGGCCTGGCTGCCCGGATAGCCGGAGCGGGTCAGGTCGACGGTGCGCTTGTCCGGCGCGCGGCGGCGCCAGAAGCGCGCCAGCCCCTGGGAGTTGGCCAGCCCATACGCGTTCAACCATTCGGGATCGATCACCCTGGCCAGGCCATCGATGTTCTGCTGGTCGGCGCCGGCGGCGCGCGCCGCACCGTTCCAGTCGGCCACTTCGGGTTCGGTCGAATCGGTCCACCAGGCATCGATGCCATGGCGTCCCAGCACGTCCCACACCTGGTCGAAGTAGAAGTCGGCCGCGTCGGGCCGCAGGAAGTCCACGTAGCCGCTGCCGCTGCTGAAGAAGCCGCGGTCCTGCATGGCCCGGCCCGGCGGATCGAGCGGACTGGGGTTGGGCCAGATCGAAATCATGACCTTGGCGTTCAGCGCGTGCACGGCGGACGTCATGGCCTGGATGTCCGGGTAGCGCTCCGGGTCCGGCACCGGGCTGCCCCAGCGGCCGGGCTGCCAGTAGTTCCAGTCCTGCACGATGAGGTCCAGGGGAATCTTGCGCTCCCGGAACTGGCGCACCGTGTCCACCACTTCCTGCTGCGTCGTGTAGCGCTCCTTCGACTGGATGTAGCCGTAGGCCCAGCGCGGCAGCATCGCGGCGGCGCCGGTCAACTGGCGGAAGCCGGCGATCGCCCCGTCCATCGACGGTCCGAGCACGATGTAGTAATCGAGGTCGTCGACGACGTCGCTGCCGATCGACGTGCCCGTCGGGCCATCGGCGAACGTCATGGCGCTGTAGCTGTCGAACAGCAGTCCGTAGCCGCGGGTGGAGACCAGGAAGGGCACGACCACGCGCAGGTTGTGCTGGTACAGGCGCTTGCTCGTGCCGCGCAGGTTCAGGTCGGCGGTTTCGTCGAGGCCCAGGCCATACAGCCCTTCGTCGTCGCTCAACCTGAAGCGCACCTGCGCGCGCCACGCTTCGCGGTCCTTCGCCTGGCGGTAGGCGCCCACCTGCTGGCGCTCGCCGTCCACGGTCTGCACCGACCGCACGGTGGCCGGATCCGGCACCGACTTGATCACGTCGGTGCGCGTGAAACTGCGCGGCGCCGTCGGGTCTTCGCGCAGGAACACCCGCCCGGCGCGGTCGCGCAGGGTCAGGGCGCCGCTGGCGCGGTCCAGCGTGACCGACAGCGCGGCCGAGCGCAAGGTCAGCGCAGAGGCGTCCCGGGTCACGTCGATGGGCCCCGGCTTCTCCCGCACCGGCACGCGCATCATGCTCGTGCGGTTGGACCACTGCGGATTGGGCGTGGCGCTGACGCGCACGATGCGGTCTGTCACGAACAGCACGCGCAAACGGGTGCCGTCGAGGGTGGCCTCGACGCCGTCGGGACGCGTGCGTATCTGCTCGAGCGACGCGGCGGCCGCGTGACCGGCAAGGGCCAGCAGTGGGAACAAAAGCCGGCAGGCGTACAAGCGAAATCTCATCGTCGCTCCAGGGATCGGGTGGGGAAAGGGGTTTGGCAAAAGTATCGTTTGTTTATTATATATCAAATACAATCGATGTCCGGCTCGACCATTGCCGCCTTCACGCAACAGCGGGAGGGCGTTGTGCACACAGCCGTCAAGCGTTCATGATCCGCGCCTAATTTGCACGCTTGCCCGCCCACCATTGCATTCCACTGGCCGGAGGCGATACTGGAAGTCCGATCATCGGATATTCATGGAGAGGATCATGAACGAGCAAGCAAACATCGGCCTGCTCAAACAGGCGTACGACGCTTACGACAAAGGGGACATCCAGCGCCTCATCGGCCTGCTCGCGCAGGACATCGAGTGGGAGCTGCCCGAAGTGGAGGGCATCCCGTTCACCGGCAAACGCCGCGGCGTGGACCAGGTCGCCGACTTCTTCCGCGTCATGGCCGAATGCCAGGAGCCGCGCGAATTCAGGCCGGACCAGTTCATCGGCCAGGGTGACCAGGTCATCGTGCTCGGGCACGGCACGTTCACCGTCAAGGCCACGGGTGCCGAGTTCAGCAGCGACTGGTGCCACGTCTTCCGTGTCGCCGGCGGCAAGATCGCCAGCTTCAAGGAATACGACGATACCTACAGGGCCGCGCAGGCCTACCGGCCGCAGGGCGCCGGCGCCGGCGCGGCTGCCGGCAAGGGCGCAACGCGTCCGGCCATCCATTGACCTTCATTCTTCAGGCACGCGGCCGCGCCCCCGGGCGTGGCCGTTTCGTTTTGTCATTCTGTTATCATGCGGCACTTCGACTTCGTTCGCATGCCCATGACGGCCGATCCGCTTATCCTGAACAACATCGCCCTCGCGGGCCGGCACGTGCGGCTGGAACCGTTCGACGAGACGCTGCGCGAACCGGTCCGGGCCGCGCTCGATTGCGATCCCGACGCGTGGCGCCTGTTCGCGATCAACGGGCAGGGCGCTGACTTCGACGCCTTCTGGCGCGCCCTCAACGGCCAGGTCGCGCAGGGCGGCTGGATCGCGTATGCCATCCGCCATGCCGCGACGGGCGCCATCGTGGGCACCACCAGCTTCCTGAACATCAAGCCCACGCGCCAGACCGTCGAGATCGGCGGCACCTTCGTGCACCCGGATGCGCGCGCCACGCTCGTCAACGCGGAAGCGAAATACCTGATGCTGGCCCACGCTTTCGCCGCCGGCATGCGCCGCGTCGAGCTGCTGACGGACGCCCGCAACGTGCGCAGCCAGGCCGCCATCGCCAGGCTGGGCGCCGTGCGCGAAGGCGTGCTGCGCCGCGAGCGCGTGACGTGGACCGGACACGTGCGCGACAGCGTGCTGTTCGCCGTGACGGACCTCGACTGGCCCGACGTCCGGGCGCGCCTGGAGCGGCGGCTGGGCGCGGCCGGGCCGGCCTGAATCAGCGCTGCGCGAAAAACGCCGACGGCGAACAGCCGAACGTCTTGCGGAACATGTGCGAAAAGGCCGACTGGCTCGTGTAGCCCAGTTGTTCCGCCACGCGCGCGAGCGGCATGCCGCGCGCGATCAGCGGCGCCGCATGCGCCAGGCGCACCTGCTGGCGCCACTGGCTGAACGGCATCCCCAGCTCTTTTTCGAACAACCGCGCCAGCGTGCGTTCGGACGCGCCGACCTGGCGCGCCCAGTCCGCCAGCGTGTGCGCGGCGCCGGGCTCGTCGAGCAGGCGCTCGCACAGGCTCTGCAGGCGCTTGTCGCGCGGCAGCGGTACGCGGATCGGCAGCGCGGGCGCGCGCGCCAGCTCGTCCAGCATCAGTTCCGACAGCAGGCTCGCGCGCGCCGACGGTGCCAACGGCGGCAGCTGTTCCAGCGCGAGGATCAGCTCGCGCAGCAGGGTCGACACGTCCAGCACGCGGCAATCCTCGCCGGGGAACGGCGTGCGCGCGGCGTGGATGCGCACCGGCCGCAGCCGCACGGGTTCGAGCACCGTGACCTCGTGCACGACGCCGGGCGCGGTCCAGATGGCGCGCGACGGCGGCACGATCCAGCTGCTGCCGGCCGCCGTCAGGCGGATCACGCCCTCGCGCGCATACGTGAGCTGGCCGAACGGATGCGTATGGGGCGCCACGTTGTCGGCGGCTTCCAGGTCGCGCGCCGTCAAGGTGACGGGGCGCTCGGGCGTCGGATCGAAGCAGTCCGGCAAGGGCTGCGTATGGTGCACGACGGGGATGCTCATGGATGTCCGGTTCTCGACAAATTTTGTCCTGCTATCGTAATTCAGACGTGGTCGGTTTGCCTACACTGGTCTTTTCTTCTGGAGTCAATATGTCCCAAGACAGCACCCTGCGCAGCGACGCGCGCGTGATCGGCCTGGTCGGCCTGGCCCACGGCACGTCGCACTTTTATCACCTGATCCTGGCCGCGCTGTTTCCCTGGCTGAAGCCCGCGTTCGGCCTCAGCTATGCGGAGCTGGGGCTGCTGCTGACGGCGTTCTTCGTCGTGTCCGGCGTCGGCCAGGCGCTGGCCGGCTTCGTCGTCGACCGCGTGGGCGCGCGCCGCGTGCTGTTCTTCGGCATGGCGATGCTGGGCGTGTCGGCGCTCGTGCTGTCGGCGGCCGGCAGCTACGCGGCGCTGATGGCCGGCGCGCTGCTGGCCGGCGTCGGCAACAGCATCTTCCACCCGGCCGACTACACGCTGCTGAACCAGCGCGTCTCGCGCGCCCGCCTGGCGCACGGCTTTTCCGTGCACGGCATCAGCGGCAATATCGGCTGGGCCGCGGCGCCGCTGTTCATGACGACGGTCGCCGCGCTGTCCAGCTGGCGCATGGCGCTCGCGTACGCCGCGATCCTGCCGTTCTGCGTGCTAGGCATCCTGTTCCTGAACCGCGCGCACCTGCGTCCGGAACCGAAGCCGGCCGCGGCGTCCATCGACGCCGCCGGGGAGGGCGCCGGCACGTTGTCCTTCCTGCGCCTGCGCGCCGTGTGGATGTGCTTCGCGTTCTTCTTCCTGACGGCGGTGTCGCTGGGCGGCATCCAGGCGTTCGCGTCGATCGGCCTGATGCAGTTGTACGGCATCTCGCGCGCGCTGGCGACCGGCGCGTACACCGCATACATGCTGGCGTCCGCCGTCGGCATGCTGCTGGGCGGCTTCGTGGGCGTGCGTGCGACCGGCGCGGGCCGCCAGGACCACGACCGCACGGTCGCCATCGCCTTCGCCGTGGCCGCCGCGCTGGCGCTGCTGCTGGGCGCGGCCGTCGTGCCGGACTGGCTGGCGCTGCCGCTGATGGCGCTCATCGGCTTCTTCTCGGGCGTGGCGGGACCGTCGCGCGACCTGATGATCCGCGCGGCCGCGCCGAAGAACGCCACCGGGCGCGTGTACGGCGTCGTCTATTCGGGTCTCGACAGCGGCCTGTCCGTCGGACCGGCCATGTTCGGGCTCGTGATGGACGCGGGGCATCCCGGCTGGGTGTTCGCCGGGATCGCGCTGTTCCAGGCACTGGCGATCGCGACGGCGGTGGGCGTCGGCGGCGGGACGCGCGGGGCGCGCCTGCAGAACGCCTGACTGGTGTTCGGCATCCGCGCGGTCGTCGCGCGCAGGCGCGCGACCCCGTCAGTGTTGGAGCTCGGTATCGTCATACAACTGCCGGACGAATTCCAGAAACTCGTCCCCCATGATTTCAGAGTGTCCGGGGATCAGGCTGGCATCGGTTCGTATATTCCATACCAGCGAATTAGGGTCGCGATTTTGCCTGGGGTCCGATTGCTTCAGCTGGACGAGTCGCACGCCGCCGCAAAAATCCCGGACCCACGGCCTCAGCAAACCGTTGTCCTGCGTGTATTGGTTGAAAAACCGCGCGGAATTTTCGACTTCGATTGCCTTGTTCTTCAGGATTTGGTCCTTGTCGCTGGAACTCAACGGCCCCGGTTTTTGCCAGCCCGGGCACGGTTCGGAAGCGATCCTGATTAATTCATGGGTTTGATACAGCTCGATATGGCCATGCGTGTGTGTCATGGCTTCATTCTGTTCTTCGGAAGTGACCGGGCGTTCAAAGATGCTGTTGAGAAAACGACCGGCCGGGAACGCATCTTTCGTTGCGAGATCGGCGGTCGACGTGATCGTGACGAGTATCGGCGGTTGCGCGACCCGGTTCTTGTAATTGATCGCGGCCTGATGGACGGGCTGATATCGTACCGCTTCGAACGCTGGGTTGATGAGGACGATCATTTCTGCCGGACGCCGGTTGGCGATGCCTTTCGCTGCATGTTCCCGCCCGGTGGTATCGTCCTTTCCGTGCTGATCCAGTTGCGCGTCCAGGTCCCGTTCCGCGTTCAGCGTCGCCATGATCTGCCCGGACATTGCTGAATACAGGATCCAGGCGCCGAAGCTGTGCCCGATCATCAATGTCCGCACCCTGCAGCCGCCGGTCGTCAACCTCCCTTCCCGGGGTGTCGCGCAGTCGGGGCTGGCGGTACGGCTATTGTAATATTGCTGAACGGTCCGCAGGCGGGCAAAGAGTTCCTGTACCGTTCCGTGGGAAACCCGCAGGGCGGCCGCTTTCCGCGACCAAAAACTGAGATTGATCAGCGGTCCTGGCAGGTTCCACGATTTTCCGCGCCAACCGACATAGATGCCGACCACTTTTCTCGGATTGTCCTTGCCGCCTCTCTCCAGCGTTCGTGCCGAGGCCAGCACTTGCCTGAAACGTTCCACGTCGCTATCGTCGCTGCGGGCGTCATGTTTCCACCCGTGGACGTACACAATGATGTTCAGGTAGCTGCTATTTTCATCCAGTAATTTGTCCAGGCGATTCATCAAATGATCGATCTGGTTTTGTGATGTATTTCCCGCAGTCGGCGATTCGTTGTCGAGCGTTGGCATCCAGCCCTGATCGTCGAATTCCACGAAATGAAGTTCATAACCTTGCCCCGTCTCGGGCGTGACATTCGAGCACCTTTCAAGCGTTCCGGCAGAATGGAGCGGGCATTCGACGTCGCCAACATCTACCAGCCGCGTTCGATATGGACGATCCGATGCGCAGCCGAACAAAAATACGCTTGCGATAACGCACAGCAGCCATGTCTCGATATGCGATTTCATTTTCACTCCATGCTTCGTGAGAGAAATTTCCGAAACGGCGAGCGCATAAGCGCGATGCATAAACGGCTCCTCATTTTATTGAAGAGTAACTATTGCGCAGTCTAAATAATTTTATGTACCGAGATTTTTAAATTCGTTCAGCGTCAGTCTATTGCCTAATCAATCCGCCGATCGCAGAATATTTTTTTGTGTGCGATAAAAGATACAAGGACTATCGAAAAATTCCGATAGAAAATTTTTTATAATGGTCTCAGTTCGAAAAACAATTGGCGTCGACATACGATTATCGCGATAACGCCGCCATTCCACCGCCGCCGGCAAAGGCGGCGACATACTGGCCGTTCTCCTTGGGCAAGGCACCGATCGGGGATGCGGACCATGAGCGGCCGATACCCGCTCGGTTCGAAATCCTGCAACTAACCGACATGCCGGCGCGGCGATATGCCGCCTCATGCGCAGGCATTGAATTTACATTAGCGCTAATGTATTATGCGGACATGGACACCAGATCGAATCCCGGCCTCGGGGAACTGCTCCGCTACGTGGGCGAGCTCGTGGAACACGGGGCCGAGGAGCATTACCGCGCGCTGAGCCCCGGCTACCGCGCCCGCTACACGCCCGTGCTGCGCGCCCTGCACGCCGGCGCGCGCACCGTCACCGACATCACGGCGCGCACGCATCTGACGCAGGGTGCGATCAGCCAGACCGTGGCGCTGCTGGAGGACGACGGCCTGATCGCGCGCCACGCCGTCGACGATGCGCGCAAGAGCGGCATCCGCCTCACCGCGGCCGGGCGCGCGCTGGTCGCCCGGCTCGAACGCCACTGGACCGCGACGTTCGCCGCGATCGCCGCCCTCGAGGATGAAATCGGCCATCCGTTGCGGCGCGCGCTCGAAGCCGCGGCCGCGGCGCTGGAGCGCGAAGGATTCGCGGCCCGCGTCACGGCCGCCAAGACCCGACTGAAAAAGGAGCATGTGCATGCCGACTGACCATTCGCAGTCACGCAACTGGTTCGATGAGGGCGGCCGCGCGTACGCCCGGTTCCGTCCCGAGTATCCGCCGCGGCTCGCGGACTTCCTCGCCTCGAAGGCGCCCGAGCGCCGGCTCGCCGTCGACGTCGGCTGCGGCAACGGCCAGCTGACCCGGTTGCTGGCGGCGCATTTCGACAAGGTGGTCGGCCTCGACCCGAGCGCCGACCAGATCGCGAACGCCACGCCGGACGCGCGCATCGAGTATCGCTGCGCGCCGGCCGAACGGCTGCCGCTGCCGGATGCGAGCGTGAGCCTGATCACGGCGGCCCAGGCGGCGCACTGGTTCGACCTGCCGGCGTTCTATCGCGAGGTGCGCCGGGTCGGCACGCCGGGCGCGGTCGTTGCGCTCATCAGCTACGGCGTGCTGACGCTCGAGGCGCGCTTCGACGCGCGCTTCCAGACGTTCTACCGCGACGAGATCGGCCCGTACTGGCCGCCGGAGCGCAAGCTGGTCGACACGGGGTATGCGACCATCGATTTTCCGTTCGCGGAGAGCGCCGCGCCGGCGCTCGACATCCGCCTCGACTGGCACCTGAACGAATTCATCGGTTATCTGCTGACCTGGTCCGCCGTGCGCAGCGCGCGCGAGGCCGGCAAGGAAGGGTTGCTGATCGACTTCGCCAACGACATCGCGGATGCGTGGGGCGACCCGAACATCAGGCGCACCGTTCGCTGGCCCATCAATATGCGCATCGGGACGCTGTAAGGGGCGCCGGGCGTCAGCGCAGCTTGCCCACGATGTCCGGGCCGACCGCCAGGCGCACGAACGGCGCCGGGTCGTCGTCGCCCTTGCTGGCGATCCAGAACACGCTGGCCTTGCGGATCTTCCAGTCCTGCGCCGTCCCGGAAAAGATCAGCGACGCCACGTGGCCGAGCACCGGCTGGTGCCCGACGACGACGACGGTATGGCGGTTGGCCGGCCAGCCGGCCGCTTCCAGGATGCGTTCCGCCGTCGAATCCGTATTCAGCGCTTCCGCGGTCGTGAATTTGCGGCCCAGCGCCTGCGCCGTCTGCACGCAGCGCGCGGCCGGGCTGGAGAGGATGCGGCAGTGCGAGGGCAGCTGGCGGTCGAGCCACGCGCCCATGCGCGAGGCGTGGCGCGCGCCCTTTGCCGTCAGCTCGCGCAACTGGTCGCCGGCGCGGTCCGCCGCGTGCGGCTCAGCCTCGGCGTGGCGCCACAGGATCAGTTCCATGGTCGTTCTCCTTGTTGTGCGCGTGGGCGCTGCTCTGTGCGCCCAGCGTGTCCATCAGGAACTGCTGGGCGCCGAAGGCCGACTGGCTCCCGCGCGCCTTGCGGCGCCGCGAGCGGCCGTCGCTGCCCAGTTCCCAGGCGTTGACGTTGTCCTTCAAATAGACCTGCAGGCCCTCGCGCAACACGCGTTTTTTCAGCGCGGGCGAGCGGATGGGGAACGCGACTTCGACGCGGCGGAACAGGTTGCGGTTCATCCAGTCGGCGCTGCCGAGGTAGACGTCGTTCTTGAGATTGTTGCGGAAGTAGTAGATGCGCGTGTGCTCGAGGAAGCGGCCGACGATGGACCGCACGCGGATGTTGTCCGACAGCCCCGGCACGCCGGGCCGCAGCGAGCACGCGCCGCGCACGATCAGGTCGATGCGCACGCCGTCGCCGGACGCTTCGTACAGCGCGCGGATCACGGATTCGTCGGTCAGTGAATTCATCTTGGCGATGATGCGCGCCGGCTTGCCTTCGCGCGCGATCGCGGCTTCCTGGCGGATCGCCTTCACGATCTCCTTCTGCAGCGTGAACGGCGCCAGCCACATGGCCGCCAGCTGCGTCGGCCGCGTCAGGCTCGTGAGGTGGATGAACACTTCGTTGACGTCGGCCGTGATCTCCTCGTCCGCCGTGAGCAGGCCGAAGTCCGTGTAGAAGCGGGCAGTCGTCGGGTTGTAGTTGCCGGTGCCGAGGTGGGCGTAGCGGCGCAGGCCGTCCGGCTCGCGGCGCAGCACGAGCGCCATCTTCGCGTGCGTCTTGAGGCCCACGACGCCGTACACGACCTGGGCGCCGGCTTCCTCCAGCCGCTCGGCCCAGTTGATGTTCGCCTCTTCGTCGAAGCGCGCCATCAGTTCGACGATGACGGTGACTTCCTTGCCGCGCAGGGCCGCGTTGATCAGGGAATCCATCAGCTCCGAATTCGAACCCGCGCGGTAGATCGTCTGCTTGATCGCGACGACGTTCGGATCGGTCGCGGCGCAGCGCACGAAGTCGATCACGGGCTGGAACGACTGGTACGGATGGTGCAGCAGCACGTCCTGCTTGCGCAGCACGGCGAACGTGTCGTGCGCGTTCACGAGCTTGGCCGGGAAGCCCGGCAGATAGGGCGCGAATTTCAGGTCCGGACGCGCATTGCTGTTGACGATCTCCAGCAGGCGTCCCATGTTGACGGGCCCGTCGACGGTGAACAGGCGCGAGCGGTCGATCGAGAACTGGTCGAGCAGGAAGTCGGCGAGGTGCTTGGGACAGCCGCGCGCCACTTCCAGCCGCACGGCGAAGCCGTAGTTGCGGCTATGGAGTTCGCTCTGCAGCGCCTGGCGCAGGTTCTTGACCTCTTCCTCGTCCACCCACAGGTCGCTGTTGCGGGTGACGCGGAACTGCGAGTACGACACGACCTCGCGCCCCGTGAACAGGTCCGCCATATGCGCCTGGATGACGGACGTCAGCAGGCAGTACGACGCCCCCGGCTTGTCCGACAGCTCGTCCGGCAGGCGGATGAGCCGCGGCAGCACGCGCGGGGCCTTCATGATCGCGATGCCCGAGCCGCGCCCGAACGCATCCTTCCCGGCCAGCTCGATGATGAAATTCAGGCTCTTGTTGATTACGCGCGGGAACGGATGCGCCGGATCGAGGCCGACCGGCGTGAGCAGGGGCCGCACCTCCTTGTCGAAGTACTGCTTGACCCAGGCCTTCTGCGCCGCGTTGCGGTCCGAGCGGCGCAGCAGGTGGATGCCGTTGGCGGACAGCTGCGGCAAAATCTGGGCGTTGAGCAGCGCATACTGGCGCCCGATGATCTGGCGGCATTCCTCGCTGGCGCCTTCCAGGTCGGCCTGCCCGGGATCGGGCCCGCCATGGGCCTGGTGCTGCGCCAGCAGGCTCGCGACGCGCACCTCGAAGAATTCGTCGAGGTTGCTCGAGACGATGGTGAGGAAGCGCAGGCGTTCGAGCAGGGGGACGGACGCATCCTCGGCCTGTTCGAGCACGCGGCGGTTGAACTCGAGCAGGGACAGTTCCCGGTTGAGGAACAGCTGCGGGCTATCGGCCGGAAGCGCGGCAAGGGCCTCGTCCGTCTTCAACTTCATATCCATTTTTCGGAAAAATTTCACTCGTGGCAACAGAGTGTAGAAGCCGATTATGACGAGATTGTGACAGAGAACGGGTTTTCGGGGCGCGCAATGTTACCGAAATGCATTTTGGATAAAGTCCTGTCATAAACCGCTCGGACTGGCGGGCGGCGCAGGCCGGCCGTTCATTGCCACGACCGCGAATCGCCACTCGGCGGTTCGCAAGCCAGCGCTCGCGCGAGGCCGCTGCCGTTTCCTGTTGTTTCTCAATGGTAATCACAACCGTTCTGTCACGATAACGAGCTGTTTGCTGCTTCCCTGCCACTTTCCCATGCAAGCCAGACGACGACGTTTCAGGAGCTGCCCCCGTCGACGGGCACGAAACGATCGGGTTTGCATTGCGGCGGAGTGCGCTGGCTCTGTTTTATTCCGTTGTTTGCGGTCTTCTCTTGACGATTGTATAGAGATAAGGCAACCCTTCCAATGGCTAATCAAGCGCTGCTCGGTCAACAAGACCGCCTTCTGAAATTAGATACGCCGTTAGGCGACAATGTTCTTCTGCCTCAACTGAAAAAGAAAAAATGTTTTGGTCGGGAGATAAAGATCTCGCCAAGAAAATTGCAAAAGAACGAGGGAAAATAATCCTGGAGCAAACTCCTGGCGGGAAAGTAATCGATGAATGGGGTGACCTAAATAATATATTTTCGTGGGACGGGAAAGATATGGGGCCTTATGGTTGGGACTTGTGGGGTGCCGTCTCAGTTGAGTATGCAAAAGAGGCAACAGGGGAAATTGATGTCATACAGAATATCAAGAAATTTCCAAGAGGAGGCGATACTTGGAGGGGGAGTGAATGGACAACACTTGTACGGCAGCGCAAAGTTAGCTTTATGAATATTTTTGCAATGGACGCTGATGGTAACGTAATGAAAACAATGAAAATTGCGCCAGATAGTGAAATCGCGAAAGAGCTTTTCAAGGAAAAATAATATGACCGCCGCATTTGAGGAATTTATGAGGCAACACGACATGACCGGGAGCGAAAAGGCTGATGGCTATAGCCCGGATGTGTTTATTGGGCTGGAAGATCGAGAGAGGGAATGCGTTTTTAAGTTGCTAACAGATGAGCTTCCGTGGTCCGCTGACTGGCTTTTTCGTCTCGACGCAGAAAGGGCTTTAACAGTCGCAAAAGAAAAGGAGAAAGAACTGCGTGGTCGCAGTTATGGAAGTGCTTATATGCTTCAGAAAGTGATGACTAAGTATTCTGGGGACTTACTTTATCAAAAACATATGATTGAGGACTACGCGTGCTACGATGTTAGGTTAAAAGCTCGCGTGATAGATGCGATTGATTGCACGCCGACGAATGCAGAAACCATTTCGTTTTTTAAAGAAGTTATCCTGACGGAAGTCGATGCAGATGCAGTGGCCAGCGCAAGTATTTATTTTTTGGATGCCATGAAGATACCCGCGGCAAACGATGCGGAGAAAAGGATATACAATCGATTATTGGATGAATTGCGGAGCGAAGATGTGCGTATCAAATTGCGAGCTATTTCTGAAACAGAAAAATTTCGAGACGATTTGTTGCGAAAAGCATGATGGGTTTAACAGGGTTGGCTTTAATGAGCGCAACGGCTTTCAATGCAATTATTTTTCAAAAAGGCGCCCGGAGTAAATGCAGAGCTCTCCGATGAACGCATTTCAAAATTTCTTGGATTTCTTTTTGATGCACAACAAAGAGCGACGGGATGGGCTAAGCGAATCCTACTTTGCTTCTATGGTCGAAGAAGAGAGGGCGCGTGCGTTCGATTTTTTTTAAAACTTGTCGAGAAAGGCGGAACTGAAGAAAACGTTAATGGACTGTTTAGAGCTGATTTCACTCGTGCCATTGAGTCTGTTAGACGTCTGTTGGCAGAAAACACGTTGACTGGAGAGACGCAAATAGCGGCAGCGTGGAATATCTACAAAGTTCAGCGCAACGAAAGCCGTCTGTCCGTTTTTATCCGCTTTTTTGCCGATCCGGACTGTCGTTTGCGAGAAAAAGCGGTATATTACGTCCCGGCAGATAATTTAACGACTGAACTTAATGCTGGCCTCCAAGGCATGGTTCGGACGGAAGCAGAGCAGCTTGCACGCGTACATGCTGTAGATAAGCTTCTGGAATGTTATGGTGCGACCAAGGAGTCAGTCGGAAAAAGCGAATATTCAGATTTCTATAAGGACCTACACAGCGACGATCCGAAAACAAAGGAAGCAGTCTTTAGAAAGCTTGACGCATTATTTAACTGATACGAAGCATCAGAGAAAATAATTTTCAAAATATTTTTGGAAAGATAAGAGTAAAGAAAACCCAAGAATCAGTTCGGTAGCGTCGTAAAATTAAACGACTATACCACCGGCTCCCTGACCCGCCTCAGATCATCCCTGGGCGGCCTTCCGAACATGCGGCTGTACTCGCGCGTAAACTGCGACGGGCTCTCGTAGCCGACCTGGTACGCCACGGCCGCCACGTCGCGGCTGCTCGCGGCCAGCCGCGCACGCGCCTCGTGCAGGCGGATCTGCTTCTGGTATTGCAGGGGGCTCAACGAGGTAAATTCCTTGAAGTGGCGGAACAGCGTCGACGCGCTCATGCCGCTCACGGCTTCCAGCTGCTGGGTCGACACGGGTTCCGCGTAGTGCTGCTGCAGCCAGCGGATCGCGCGGCCGATGCGCGACGCGCGGCTGTCGGCCAGGCCGACTTCGCGCAGCATCGGGCCGTGCGGGCCGGAGAGCAGGCGCCACAAGATTTCCTTTTCCAGCAGCGGACGCAGGATGCGCACGTCGTCCGGGTGGTCGAGCAGGGTGACGAGGCGGCCGACGGCGTCCAGCAGCTGGATTGACGCCGCGTGCACGGCCATCGGCACGGCGTCCGGCGCCGCGTCGGCTTCCGCCTCGACGATCAGGCCCGCGATCTCGGCCGGGCGCAAGGTGAGCGCGACGCCCAGGTACGGTTCGTCCTCGCTGGCGTGGATCACCTGGCCCGTCGACGGCATCGACAGCGACACGATCACGCAGTCGCCCGGGCCGTATTCGTAGGTGCGGCCGGCTATCGTCGAGCGCTTGCGGCCCTGCAGGATCAGGGCGAACATCGGCTCCTCGATGCCGCTCATCGGGGCGGTCGGCGCCGTGACGGCGCGCACCCGCAGGCCGGGCACGGCGCAGTCCGGGCCCGTGCCGGCGTGGCGCATGGCGAGGTGGCGGAGGTCGTGGAGAGTCATCATGGTGTCGTTCGCTGGTAGTGAGGCGTGCGTCTTCACGCAACGACGATCGTAACATGATCGCCGCCGCCAAAGACACATATGTATGGGCTATGGCTGGCCCGCCGGGACGCCGCGCGCGCCGCGGCGCCACCACGGTTGCCGCGCCGGGCGTTCGTACGCCTGGCCGGCCGGCACCGCGAGCGCGACGAGCGTGCCGCCACCTGGCGCGGAACCGATGTCGAGCCGCGCGCCGATGGCCGCCGCGCGCTCGCGCATGCCCGCGAGGCCCCAGTGGCCGGGACGCGCGGCCTCGCCGATGCCGCGGCCGTCGTCGCGCACCGTGAGCTCGAACGCCTGTTCGCCGAACGTCACCGCCAGCGTCACCTGCGCGGCGCGCGCATGGCGGAAGGCGTTCTGCAGCGCTTCGCGCGCGATGAAACAGGCTTCCTGGGCGACGTCGCGGCACAGGGTGCGGCGCTGGCCGTCCACGCGCACGGAAAAGGTGACGCCGAACTGCTCGCCGAGGATGTGGCCCAGCGGGACGAGCGCGCCGACCAGGTCCTGCGCCGGCGCCGCCGCGCCGCGCAGCGCCGTCAGTTCGTCGCGGCCTTCGCGCAATGCGTGCCGCGCCTGGTCCAGCGTGCGGTCGATCAGCGGCAGGTCGGGACAGTCCTGCGGCAGGCGGCCGCGCGCGTGCTCGAACAGCATCAGCAGCGCTTGCACCGATTGCATCAGCGTGTCGTGCAGGGTGCGCGCGATCCGTTCGCGCTCGCCCGCGCGCTCCTGCAGCAGGCGGCGCAGTTGCAGGGTGGCGCGGCGCAGGCGCAGGCGGTACAGCAGCCAGGCCGCCAGCACGAACGCCACGCCGCACAGCGCCTTGAACGGCGCGCTCTGCACGAAGGTCGGCGCGATCGCGACGTCGAGCGCCGCCCCCGCCGGATTCCACACGCCGTCCTCGTTGGCGGCGCTCACGAGAAAGCGGTAGCGGCCCGGGCCCAGGCGCGTGTAATACGCGGTGCGGCGCGTGCCGGCGTCGCGCCAGCCGTCGTCCACGCCCTCCAGGCGGTAGCGGAAGCGGACCCGCTCCGGCATCGTGAAGCTGGGCGCCGTGTAGGCGATCTGCAGGTCCTGCGTGCCGGCCGGGAGTTCGACGGCCTTGCCTGCACCCAGGCTGCGGCCGTTCGCGTCAAGGCTCACGATGTGCACGGGCGGTGCCAGCCGGTTGCGCGGCAGCCGGGCCGGATCGATCCAGGCGGCACCGTCGCTGCCGTGCAGCCACAGGCGGCCGTCGGGCGTGGCCAGCAGGCTCGATTGGCCGGGGCGCAGCTGGACGACGCCGGGATAGCCGTCGAGGGCGTCGAACAGGTCGTAGCCGCCGATCGTGCCGTCCGGGGCGGCGAGGAAGGCGCGCCAGCGCGCGGCGGGAATGCGCACGAGGCCCAGGTTCCCGTTCAGCCACAGGTCGCCGCTTGCATCCAGCAGCATGCCGGTGATGCCGGCGCCGGCTTGCGGGTCGGCCAGGCGCACGGGCCGGAACCGGCCGCCGGCCAGCATGAACAGCCCTTTGTCGCCGCCGGCCAGCACCACGCCGCCGGCGTCGACCACGTTGCCGACGACGCCGGCGTCGAGGCCCTGGGCGAGGCCGTAGCGGCTGACCTTCCCGTCGCGCAGGGCCAGTACCGTGCTGTCGCGGTAGCCGAACCACGCCGTGCCGTCCGCGCCGCGCGCCATGCAGACGGGCGGCGTGTCGGGCAGGCCGTATTCGTGCGCGGGATGCCAGCGGCCGCCGGTCCAGCGGTACAGCCGGCTGTAGGCGAAGCCGGTCCACAGGCCGGTGCCGTCGTCCAGCATCGTGCGCACGCCGGGATTCATGGCGGTCTGCGGCACGTCGTCCGGAAACGGGATGCGGGTGCGGGCGCCGTCCTTGCGCCGCTCGATGTAGCCGGCGCGGCCGAGCAGCAGGGCGCCGTCGGCCGCGGTCGCGAGCGAATTGACGTCGGTCTCGGGCTGTGCCTCCGGGCCGTCCGGGCCCAGGGTCCACAGGCCCATCCCGCGCGGGTTCTGGGCGCGCGTCCACAGGCGGCCCGTATCGTCCAGCGCGAACGAGACGCTGTAGCTGCCGACCGGGAGCCCCATGGACACGACGCGGTTCCGGCGGAACCGGTCGACGCCGCGCTGCGTGCCGACCCAGATGTTGCCTTCGCGGTCTTCGAACACCGAGATCGGTTTGCCGGTCGTGGCACCGGGCGGCGGCCGGTCGGCCGGATCGGTGGCGTGGTGCCAGGCGTCGAGGTGGGCGAGCGTCCGCGGCGCCAGGCGGCACACCTGGTCGCAGTCGGCGGACCACAGGTTGCCGTCGCGGTCGAAGACGGCGTCCAGCGAATACGACGTCGTCCACCAGTCGCGCGGCCGCGGCGGCGTGGCCAGCCGCGCCGGCAGGCGCTCGACATGGTCCATGTACCACAGCCACAGACGGCCGTCGGGCGCGGCCATGACGTCGAAGCGCTGGCCCCTGAGGCCGGCCGGCACGAAGCGGTCGGTGCCGGGATCGCGATAATACAGCGCGGTCTCCGTGTGCACCCACAGGCGTCCGGCCGGATCGCGCCGCAGTCCTTCCGGCATGCCGGGCAGGCCCTGGTCCGCACCGATCCTGTGCCAGCGCGCGCCGTCCAGCACGAACAATCCCTTGGTCGTCGACGCCCACGTGCGCCCGCGCTCGTCCGCCACGATGGAACCGACGCCTTCCGGATCGATGCCGTCCGCCGCGGTGTAATGGCGCAAGCGGCCGGCGCGGTACACGGAAATGCCCGCGAAGCGGTAGCCGATCCACAGCGCACCGTCGGGGAACGCGCGCACCGTCGCCACCGCGTTCGACAGCAGGGGCGTGCCGCCCAGCGCGTGGATGCGCTCGAAGCGCACGCCGTCGAAGCGGTACAGCCCGGACGGCGTGGCGAACCACATGAAGCCGCCCGTGTCCTGCGTCATTTCCCACACGTCGCCCGGCATGCCGTCCTTGCTCGTCCAGGCGTCGTGGTGCAGCTGGGCGATGGACAGCGCCGGATCGAGGGCCTGCGCGCTGCCGCAGCCGAGGACGCCGGCGAGGGCGAGCGCACAACGGGACGCAGGGCGGAACGAAAAACGGAACGGGAAGCGGAACATTGGTTGGATTGTAAAGCAGGACGCCCCGCGCTGCAGGCGCTGCCCCGCGCCTATACGAACGGATACTGGCGACACGAGGGGTACGGGACTACCATGGCTTGCCGGTGCATCACCGTCCACCCACCATTCCCCGCAGAGGATCATCCCATGAGCAATCCAAAACTCGAAGTGCTGACGCCGCAGAACAGCCAGATCATCTTCATCGATCACCAGCCGCAGATGGCCTTCGGCGTGCAGTCGATCGACCGCCAGGTCCTGAAGAACAACACCGTGGGGCTGGCCAAGGCCGCCGCCGCGTTCAACATCCCGGCGACCATCACCACCGTCGAGACACAAGGCTTCTCGGGCTATACCTACCCGGAACTGCTGGACGTCTTCCCGAACCAGCCCATCCTCGAGCGCACGTCGATGAACTCGTGGGACGACCAGAAAGTGCGCGACGCGCTGGCCGCCAATGGCCGCAAGAAGGTCGTCGTCGCCGGCCTGTGGACGGAAGTCTGCAACACCACGTTCGCCCTGTGCGCGATGCTGGAAGGCGGCTACGAGATCTACATGGTGGCCGACGCGTCGGGCGGCACGTCGAAGGAAGCCCACGACTACGCCATGCAGCGCATGATCCAGGCCGGCGTCGTGCCGGTGACGTGGCAGCAGGTGCTGCTCGAGTGGCAGCGCGACTGGGCGCACAAGGACACGTACGACGCCGTCGTCGGCATCGCCAAGGAGCACTCGGGCGCGTACGGCATGGGCATCGACTACGCCTACACGATGGTGCACAAGGCGCCGCAGCGCGGCACGACCAGCCACGAGACGCTCGCGCCGGCACCGGCACGCTGATCACGCGCGCCGGGGCGATCCCCCGTGCGCGCATCCGCGGCCCCGCCAGATCCGCGCGGGGCCGCTCCCTTCCATCGACAGGGGAAAGCATGAAGTTCTATCTGGTATCCCTGGGCGCCGGCCTGCTGGTCGGCTGCATCTACGCATTGCTGCAGGTGCGCTCGCCAGCGCCGCCGGCCATCGCCCTGATCGGCCTGTTCGGCATGCTCGTCGGCGAGCAGGCCGTACCCATCGCCAAGCGCCTGATGACCGGCGAGCCCGTGACCGTGTCCTGGTTCCGCGCCGAGTGCGTGACGCGGATCAGCGGCATCCAGCCGCCGGCCCCGCAGGCGCAGGCGGAGGGCACGGCCGGGAACGACCGTGCCGCTTGACTCCGGCCAGACCGTGCTCGTGGTGGACGACGACGCCACTGTCCGCGCCGGCATGGTCGCGCTGCTGCATGCGGCCGGCTATGCGGCGCGCGGCTTTCCCGGCGCGGCCGCGGTGCTGGACGGCTTCGATGCCGTGCACGCCCGTTGCGCCGTCCTCGACATCCACATCGGCGAGCCGGACGGCTTCGCGCTGCGCGACTGCCTGTGCGCGCTGGCGCCGCGCCTGCCCGTCATCTTCATCACCGGCGACATCGACCCCGCGCTCGCGGCGCGCGCCGCCGGCGCGGGCGCGCTGGCGCTGCTGCACAAGCCCGTCGACGCCGACTGCCTGCTGGCGCTGATCGATGCGATTCCGGCGGCGCCGGACCCGATCCGTTGACGCCCGCGCTTCCACACGGGCCGGCGATTTCCGCTATGCTGGCGTCTGCGTACGACACGGAGGCAGGCATGAGCGAGGGGATGGTGATGGTGGTGGACGACGACGCTGGCGTGCGCCTGGGTCTCGCACACCTGCTCGAAGCGGAAGGCTATGCCGTGCGCGCGTTCGCCGACGCGGCCGACTTCCTCGCGCAGCCCGCGCCATCGGCACCATCCTGCCTGATCCTCGACATGCAGATGCCGCGGCTGGACGGCATGAGCGTGCTGCAGCACATGGCCGAACGCCACCTGGCGCTGCCGGTGATCTTCCTGACCGGCCACGGCACGATTCCGCTCTCCGTCGCCGCCATGAAGGCCGGCGCCGACGAATTCCTCACCAAGCCCGTCGACCCGGACGCGCTGCTGGCCGCCGTCGGACAAGCGCTGGACAGCGACGCGGGCCGCATCGCGCAGCGGCGCGAGGCCGACGAGCTGGCCCGGCGCCATGCCCGGCTCACGCCGCGCGAGCGCGAAGTGTTCGGGCTCGCCATCGGCGGCCTGCTCAACAAGCAGATCGCCGACGCGATGGGCATCAGCGAGATCATGGCCAAGGTCCACAAGCGCAACCTGATGCAGAAGATGGAGACGCGCACCCTGGCCGAGCTGGTGCGCATGGCCGAGAAGCTCGGCATCGAGAGTTCGCGCAGCCGCTGAGACCCCGTACAATGCGCTTCCACGATTTACGTTCGGAGGATTGCATGGGAAAGAAGGACGTGCCGGGCGTCGGCGAATACGGCGGCCCGGCCGGCGGTTGGGGCGCGCTGCAGGCCGTGGCGAAGGCGATCCGCGGCGAGATGACCGCGAAGGACACGACGATCCTGCTGCAGGTGAACCAGCCGGAGGGCTTCGATTGCCCGGGCTGCGCCTGGCCCGATCCGCGCCAGGGCTCGTCGTTCGAATTCTGCGAGAACGGCGCCAAGGCCGTGTCGTGGGAAGCGACGCACAAGCGCGTCACGCCCGCGTTCTTCGCACAGCACACGGTGACCGAATTGTTCGGCCGGGAGGACTTCGCCCTCGAATGGGAAGGACGACTCACGCACCCGATGAAGTACGACGCGGCGTCGGACCGCTACCTGCCCATCGCGTGGGACCAGGCGTTCGCCGAGATCGGCGCGCACCTGCGCCGCCTGCCCGATCCTGACATGGCCGAGTTCTACGCGTCCGGGCGCACGTCCAACGAAGCGGCATTCCTGTACCAGCTGTTCGTGCGCGAGTTCGGCACGAACAACTTCCCCGACTGTTCGAACATGTGCCACGAGGCGACCAGCGTCGGCCTGCCGGAATCGATCGGCGTCGGCAAGGGCACCGTCACGCTGGAAGACTTCGACCACTGCGACGCCATCTTCTCGTTCGGCCACAACCCCGGCACGAACCACCCGCGCATGCTGGCGACGTTGCGCGAGGCGCGCCTGCGCGACGTGCCCATCGTCGTGTTCAACCCCCTCAAGGAACGGAGCCTGGAACGCTTCAAGTCGCCCCAGAGTCCCGTCGAGATGACGGTCGGGAAGGCTGTCGCCATCGCGACGTCGTACTACCAGGTCAAGGTGGGCGGCGACGCGGCCGTGGTGCAGGGCATGATGAAGGCGCTGCTCGCGCGCGATGCCGTCGACCGCGACTTCATCCGCGACCACACGGCCGGCTTCGACGCCCTCGCGGCCGACCTGGCCGCGCTTTCCTGGGACGAGATCGAGGGCGTGGCGGGCCTGTCGCGCGCCGACATCGAGGCGGCGGCGGACGTGTATGCGCGGGCCGAACGCGTCATCATCTGCTACGGCATGGGCATCACGCAGCACCGCCACGGCACGTCGAACGTGCAGCAGCTCGCGAATCTCCTGCTGCTGCGCGGGAATATCGGCCGCGAGGGCGCCGGCATCTGTCCGCTGCGCGGCCACTCGAACGTGCAGGGCGACCGCACGGTCGGCATCACGGAAATCCCGGGCGCCGCATTCCTCGACAGCCTGCAGCGCGTGTTCGGCTTCGCGCCGCCGCGCGCCAAGGGCCATGCGGCCGTGGAAGCGCTGGAAGCGATGCGCGACGGGCGCTCGCGCGCGCTCGTCTGCCTGGGCGGCAACCTGCCCGTGGCGATGCCAGATCCGCAGGCGTGCTTCGACGCGATGCGCAAGCTGGACCTGTCCGTGCACATCGCCACCAAGCTGAATCGCTCGCACCTCCTCGTCGGCAAGCACACCTACCTGCTGCCCTGCCTGGGCCGCACGGAGCTGGACGTGCAGGCCGGCGGGCCGCAATCGGTCACGGTCGAGGATTCGATGTCGATGGTGCACGCATCGCGCGGCAGTCTGCCGCCCGCGTCGCCCGGGCTGAAATCGGAACCGGCCATCGTCGCCGGCATCGCCCGCGCCACGCTGCCCGATTCGAAGGTCGACTGGGAGGGATTCGTGGCCGACTACGGCCGCATCCGCGCCGCGATCGAGGCTGTGTTCCCCGATTTTAAGGACTACAACGAGCGCGTGAGCAAGCCGCGCGGCTTCCGCCTCGACGTGCCGGCGAGCCGGCGCGAGTGGCGCACGGCGTCGGGCCGCGCGAACTTCATCGTCGCCGCGCGCGACCAGCGGCCGCTCGCACGGCCCGGTGCGCAGGGCGTCCTCGTGCTGGCGACCGTCCGCAGCCATGACCAGTACAACACGACGATCTACGGCAAGAACGACCGCTATCGGGGCGTGACGGGGCGGCGCGACGTCGTCTTCGTCAACGCGGCCGACCTGGCCGAACGGGGGCTGGAACATGGCGACATCGTCGACATCGAAGCCGTCGCGGCGCACGACGAGGGCAGGGAACCGCGCGTGCTGCGCGGCTTCGTGGCCGTGGCGCACGACATCGCGCGGGGCGCCGCCGCCGCGTATTATCCGGAGGCGAACGGGCTGATCGCGCTCGCCAACCGCGATGCGAAGAGCGGCACGCCGTCGTACAAGTCGGTGCCCATCGTGATCCGGCGCGCGGCCGGATCGCGGTAAGGCGTCAGCCCTTGATGAAGGCGAGGATGTCGGCGTTGATGACGTCGGCGTGCGTCGTCGGCATCCCGTGCGGGAAGCCTTTGTACGTTTTCAGCGTGCCATGCGCGAGCAGCTTGGCGGACAGCACGCCGGCGTCGGCGTAGGGCACGATCTGGTCGTCGTCACCGTGCTGCACGAGGACGGGCAGGGTGATCTTCCTGAGGTCTTCCGTGAAGTCGGTCTGCGAGAACGCGACGACGCCGTCGTAATGGGCCTTGGCGCCGCCCATCATGCCCTGGCGCCACCAGTTCTGGACGATGCCTTCCTGCGGCTTGACGCCGGGCCGGTTGAAGCCGTAGAACGGACCGGCCGGCAGGTCGCGGTAGAACTGCGCGCGGTTCGTGGCGACCTGCTGCTGGATGCCGTCGAACACGTCCTTTGCCAGGCCGCCCGGGTTCGTTGCCGACTTCACCATCAGCGGCGGCACGGCCGCGATCAGCACGGCCTTCGCCGCGCGCGCCTGGCCGTGGCGGGCCAGGTAGCGCACGACTTCGCCGCCGCCCGTCGAGTGGCCGACGTGGATCGCGCCCTTGAGGTCGAGGTGCCGGACGACGGCCGCCAGGTCGTCGGCATAGTGGTCCATGTCGTGCCCGAAGCCCACCTGGGTGGAGCGGCCGTGGCCGCGGCGGTCGTGCGCGATCACGCGAAAACCGCGCTGCACGAAATACATCATCTGCGAGTCCCAGTCGTCCGAACTCAGGGGCCAGCCGTGCGAGAACACGATCGGCGTGCCGCTGCCCCAGTCCTTGTAGAAGATGTCGACGCCGTCCTTGGTGCGGACGGTGTCCGTCGTCATGCGCGCGGCGCCGTCTTTTGGTGCCGCGGCGGCATGCGCCGGCCCGGTGGCCAGCACGGCGAGCGGCAGCGCGGCCGCGCCGCCCAGCATGTTGCGGCGTTTGCCGTTGATGTCGTTCATATCGTTTTCCCTGTTGTCTGGTTGTTGTGGTGAACCGATGTTCGACCGTTACGATGCCTGATGCGCGCGCCAAAAACCACTCGCCGGAAGGTAGGGTGGGCGGCCTCCGCCCACGCGTAACGCCGCCTGGACGCGCACGTCCGCACGCGCACGTCACGCGTGGGCACGGGGTGCCCACCCTACCGGGGATCGTGCGGCGGCCGGCGCCGTGCCGGGTCCGCCGGAGGTAGGGTGGGCGGCCTCCGCCCACGCGTTACGCCGCGTGACGCCGCGTCGATGCCAAGGTCACGCGGCGGCGGGCGCCGGCTCGAGCGCCGGCCAGTCCAGCAGCACCATGAACGCCAGCAGCGCCAGCGCCGGCAGCAGGCACCAGAAGCCGAACGTCATGTACGCGGCGCCGCCCGCGACGCAGCCCAGCGCGAACGCCACCACGGGCCAGAAGAACTTCACGAAGCGCGCCTTGACGGCCGGCGTGGCGCGGCCGCTGGCGAGGTCCGTCATGTCGATCAGCAGTTCCGTCACGTTGCCCGTCATGACCGTGGTCGGCGCGATGCGGCCGAACTGCAGCTTGCCGGCCGCGTTCTGCACGCCCATCGCCGCGGCGCCCAGCATGCCGCACGCGAGGACCAGCGGCGCTTGCGGATTGGACAGCGGCGCCGCCGCGCCGCCGGCGGCCATGAACAGCGCCAGCAGCGCGAGCTGCATGCCCAGCAGCGGGCGCGCCGGGTTGTGGCCGAGGCGGGCGCAGCGTACGTCCATCTGGCGCGCCACGACGACGCCCGCGGCGAACGCGGGGATCGCGAGGAATTTCAGCATCAGCACCCCGGCGTGCGACGGCCGCGCGAGCTCGCTGCCGATGAGGACGAAGTTGCCCGTCACGTGCGCCGTGAACAGCCCGAACAGGGCGACGAACGCGGACGTGTCGATGTAGCCGGCCAGCAGGCCGAGCCCGACGCCGAGCGTGAGGTCGGTCGGTTTGATGGACATGATGGCCTCCTCAGAACGCGAAGCAGCTGCAGCCGAACGCGCCCCAGAATGCCGTGAAGTCCGACACCGGCACATCGGACTTGCGCGCGCGGTCGTGCGCATGGGCGTGCACGGAACACGCGCCGCGGCACTGGTGGGCCATGGCCGGCGCGGCCGGCTGCTGCGCGGGGCGGTAGTGGCCCGGCACCTTGGCGACGGGCGACCATTCGGGCAGTACCGGCAGCGCCGGCGGCGCCAGCTTGTCGAACGGCCCCTGGCCGAACACGATCCGGCCGCCGACGACGGTCAGCACGGATTCGATCGCCTTGATCGATTCCTCGTCCACGCGGAAGTAGTCGGCCGACAGCACGGCCAGGTCGGCCAGCATGCCTTCCTGGATGCGGCCCTTGTGGCCCTGCTCGCTGGAGAACCAGGCGCTGCCCGCCGTCCACAGTTCCAGCGCCGTGTGGCGGTCGAGGCGCGTGCCCGCGTCGTACAGGCGCAGGCCGCCGACGGTGCGGCCCGAGACGAGCCAGTACAGCGCAGTCCACGGGTTGTAGCTGGCCACGCGGGTCGCGTCCGTGCCGGCGCCGACGGGCACGCCGGCGTCCAGCATGCGCTTGATCGGCGGCGTCGTTTCGGCCGCTTTCGCACCGTAGCGCTCGACGAAGTACTCGCCCTGGAACGCCATGCGGTGCTGGATCGCGATGCCGCCGCCGAGGGCCTTGACGCGCTCGATGTTGCGCGGGGTGATGGTCTCGGCGTGGTCGAACATCCAGCGCAGGCCCGCGAACGGGATTTCGCGGTCGACCTTCTCGAACACGTCGAGCATGCGCGAGATCGATTCGTCATAGGTCGCGTGCAGGCGGAACGGCCAGCGGCTGGCGACGAGGTGGCGCACGACCTGTTCCAGCTCCGCTTCCATCCCGGCCGGCAGGTCGGGGCGCGGTTCCAGGAAGTCCTCGAAGTCGGCGGCCGAAAACACGAGCATCTCGCCGGCGCCGTTGTGGCGATACCAGTCGGTGCCCTGGCCCGGCGTGACCATCTCGGTCCACTTCCTGAAATCGTCGAGTTCGCGGCCCTTGTTCTGGGTGAACAGGTTGTAGGCGATGCGGATCGTCAGCTGGTCTTGCGCGGCCAGCTGTTCGACGACCTGGTAGTCTTCGGGATAATTCTGGAAACCGCCGCCCGCGTCGATCGCGCTCGTCAGGCCCAGGCGGTTCAGTTCGCGCATGAAGTGGCGCGTCGAATTGATCTGCTGTTCGAGCGGCAGCGTCGGGCCCTTGGCCAGCGTCGCGTACAGGATCATCGCGTTGGGACGGGCGATCAGCATGCCGGTCGGGTTGCCGGCGGCATCGCGCACGATCTCGCCGCCCGGCGGGTTCGGCGTCGTCTTGTCGTAGCCGACGGCGCGCAGGGCGGCGCGGTTGAGCAGGGCGCGGTCGTACAGGTGCAGCACGAACACGGGCGTGTCGGGCGCGGCCGCGTTGAGTTCCTCGATGGTCGGCATGCGTCGTTCGGCGAACTGGAATTCGTTCCAGCCGCCGACCACGCGCACCCATTGCGGGTTCGGCGTGCGGTCGGCCTGCGCCTTCAACATGCGCAGTGCATCGGCCAGCGACGGCACGCCTTCCCAGCGCAGCTCGAGGTTGTAATTCAGGCCGCCGCGGATCAGGTGCAGGTGCGAATCGTTCAGGCCCGGGATGACCGTATGGCCGTCGAGGTCGACGACGCGGGTGGCGGAGCCGCGGTGGCGCATCACGTCGGCGGCGGCGCCCACGGCGATGAAGCGGCCGGCGCCGATGGCGACCGCGTCGGCCTGCGGCTTGGACCGGTCCAGCGTGTGGAAGCGGCCGTTGGTGAGGATCAGGTCGGCGATGGCGGGTGTGTTCATGGGGTTCTCCAGAAGTGTAGACATGGTACTGCGGCGGCCCGCTGGCCGCCCGCACGCGGGATTTCAGGCATGGTCGTGGCTCGCGGATGGGGGCGCCGTGGCGGCCATGCTGCGCACGGGCAGCACGACGCGGAACAGGGCGCCGTGCGGCTCGGCGGGTACGCATTCGATGCGGCCGCCGTGGGCGCGGACGATGGCGCGGCTGATCGACAGGCCGACACCGGTGCCGTGCGGCTTGGTGGAGTACAGGGCGTCGAAGATGCGTTCGCGGTCGGCCGGTGCGATGCCGGGCCCGTTGTCGCGCACGCGCAGCTCGACGAGGCCAGGGCCGGCGGGCGCCGATTCCAGCACGATGCGGCGCGGCCGGTCGCTGACGGCCGCCAGCGCCTCGATCGCGTTCAGCAGCAGGTTGATGAGCACCTGCTGGACCTGGGCGCGGCTGGCGTGGACCTGGCGCTCCGCCAGCTGCAGGCGCGTTTCCAGCTGCACGTTCTGCCGCACCATCAGCGCGCGCAGCAGTTGCGCGACTTCGCCGACGGCCCCGTCGAGCGCGAACGTGCTGGCCGCCTCGCCTTCGCGCCTGGCCAGGCCGCGCACGCTGCGCACGATGTCGCCGGCCTGGCGTCCGCAGGTGCTGATCTGTTCAAGCGCTTCCAGCGCGCGCGCCGTGTCGGGCTGGCCGCGGCGCAGCCAGCGCCGCGCGGCGGCGGCGTGCAGCAGGATCGCGGCCAGCGGCTGGTTGACCTCGTGCGCGATGGCGATGCCGAGTTCTCCCACCGTGCCGGCGCGGGCGGCGCGCGTCTGCTGGTCGGGGTCGAGCGTCGCCGGCACGGCGTCCCAGGCCTGCACCAGCGCGCGCACGCGGCCGTGCGCGCCCCAGGCGCGCCAGGTGTCCAGCGCGAGCCGGCGGTAACCCGGCAGCGCGCCCGCGAGACCGAGCCGGCCGCACAGGCTGGCCGCGCCTTCCCAGGCCAGTGCGGCGATCCACGCCTGGCCATCCGACTGCGCCAGCGCGGCCGCGGCTTCGTAGGCGCACAGGGCGCGGGCGCCGCCGCCGGCATCCTGTTCGGCGGCGCGCGCCAGCAGCGCCATGGCGCCGGCCAGGTGCGGGGCGCGCCGGGCCCAGGCCTGCAGCGCGCGGCGATGGTCGCGCAGTTGCGCGCCCAGGCCGGGAATGCCGCGCAGGCGCGCCAGGGTCAGCGCGCCGAACAGGTGATAGGGCAGCAGTTCGCACGGCGGCGTGAGGGGCGTGACGAGCGGGCGTGCCGCGGCCAGTGCCGCCCGCGCGGCGCCCGTCTGGCCGCGTGGCTGCGCGGCCTGCAGGCAGTCGAGCCAGCAGCCGAACTGCATGGCGTCCGGCGCGACCGCGGGCAAGTCCGGTTCGTGGCTGCTGCCCGCGAGGGCGCGGAACAGCGCGAGGCGGCCGTCCAGCTGGCGCGCGGCGGCGGACGCGCCATCTGCCGGGATGGCCTGGCGCACGGCTTGCGCGTAGTGCAGCAGTTCGGTCAGCGGCGCGCCGCACAGCAGGCGCATGCCGGTCCACAGGACGGCGTTGCGGGCCAGCGTGGCGGGCCGGCCGGCCTCGATGCGGCAGGCTTCGGCCTGCAGCAGGGCGGCGTCGCGCAACGGGGCGCGCCGGGCCAGGACAAGGGTCGCGTGGGCGCGCAGCACGGCACCGCCGACGGCGCCGGCGTCCGGCCGGCGGGCGCGCGCCGCGCAGGCTTCGGCCAGCAGCAGGGCGCGGCGGCCGCCGCGGAAGCGGTCGAGCGCGACGGCGGCCAGCAGCACGGCGGCCAGCAGGGTGGCGTCGCGCGGGCCGTCCAGCAGCGCGCGGCCGATCTCCGCTTCGATCAGCGCGCCGGGCAGGCGGCCGGCGCTGCAGGCGTCCTGCAGCGCGTCGGCCAAGGCCGGATCGGTGCCGAGCAGCGGGGCGGCCGCCAGCGTCGTCACGCCGGCGCCGCACAGCAGCAGCCAGGCGCGCCGGCAGGCGGCAATGGAGGGCTCCGGCGCCGCCGTGCCGCCGGCGGGCGGGACGTACGGGGCGGGAGCGGGTCGGGTCGGTGGTAACGGTCGGGTCATCTGCGCTCGGGATTGCCGCCGGCGGGAGTTGGGCCGGAGCGGAACCAGTATCGCGGCATGGCCCGGGAATTCCCTCATACGAAAGGATGAGCGCCGCACGTATCGGCGACCGGGCGGGCGGCGTGTCGGCGCGCGCGGCGCCTCGTGCGTTGATGGGGGCGGGGCCGGCCGGCCCGGCATGGGGGAGGATGATGCGGTACTACGTGACGTTCGTGATGCTGGGCCTCCTGCTGGGCGGCCTGTGCCTGTTGCTGGACGTGCGGCCGGCGGCACCGACCGTTGCGATGCCGGGGCTGTTCGGCGCCATCGGCGCGCCGCCAGGGGCGCCGGCGCAGGTGGAAGCCCTGTCTGCGGCGCGGCAGGCATGACCGGCCGCGCCGGGCGGGATCAGGAACGCAGGAAGGCCAGCAGGTCGGCGTTCAGGCGGTCCTTGTGCGTGGCCGGCAGGCCGTGCGGGGCGCCTTCGTAGACGAGCAGGCGGCCTTGGGGCAGCAGCTCGGCGGCACGGCGCGCGGTGGTGTCGATCGGTACGATCTGGTCGTCGTCGCCGTGGATCACGAGCGTCGGAATGGTCATCTTCTTGAGGTCTGCCGTGAAGTCGGTTTCCGAGAACTGCTTGATGCACTCGTACGCGGCGCGGATGCTGCACTGCATGCCCTGCAGCCAGAACGTATCGCGCAGGCCCTGCGACTCCTTGGCGCCTTCGCGGTTGGCGCCGTAGAACGGGCCGGACAGGTCCTTGAAGAATTGCGCGCGGTCGGCCTGCACGCCCTGGCGGATGCCGTCGAAGACCGCCATCGGCACGCCGTTCGGGTTCGCGTCCGATTGCGCCATCTGCGGCGTCACGGCGCCCACCAGCACGGCGCGCTTGACGCGGTCGGTGCCGTGGCGGCCGATGTAGCGCGCGACTTCGCCGCCGCCGGTCGAGTGGCCGACGAGGGTGACGCCGTGCAGGTCCAGCGCCTCGATCAGCTGGGCCAGGTCGTCCGCGTAGTCGTCCATGTGGTTGCCGTGCCAGGGCTTGCTCGACAGGCCGTGGCCGCGGCGGTCGTGGGCGATGACGCGGTAGCCGTGGTCGGCCAGGAACATCATCTGGTCTTCCCACGCGTCGCCCTGCAGCGGCCAGCCGTGGCTGAACACGACGGCGGGACCGTGGCCCCAGTCGGTGAAGCGGATGATGGTGCCGTCGCGGGTGGTGACGGTGTTGATGGTACGGGTGATGGTCATGGCGGGTCCCTTCGGTTGGTGGCAGGAAGCCGGAAGGGACGGCGCGGGCCGCCGCATCCGGGCCCGGTCATTGTCGGGAGGGATGCGCGGGCGGTCTAGTCATACGAACGTATAGGTATTTACTTGCCGGTATCGGTCGTTGCCCGCTCGATCGGGCAGTTGAGGGCGAGCATGCGCGCCAGCGGCATCGACGTGCGCAGGCGTTCGCGCCACCACTTGAGCGCGGCGCCTTCCTCGCCCGTGCGCCACGCCATGTACAGCGTCTCGTCCGGCTTGGGTTCCTCGACCTCTTTTTCGACGAGGCGGCCGGCGGCGATGTCGGCGCGGGCCCAGGCCTCGGGCAGGAAGCCGAAGCCGAGGCCCGCCAGCTGGAATTCGTATTTCGTCTGCATGTCGGGGACGGCCAGCGTGTCCTGGCCGAACAGCAGGCCCACGGTGCGCGCCTGCAGCACCCGGGCGGAATCCGCGACGGACACTGCGCGGTGCGCCGTCAGCTCCGCCTTGCCGAGCCGGTAGCGGACCTGCGCCAGCGGGTGCGAAGGCGCGACGGCGAACACGAACGACATCGTGCCGAGCGGCTCGGCCGTGTAGCCGCCGCCGGACGGGCCTTCGCCGGCCGCGCCCACGAGCAGGTCGACGCGGCGGTCGAGCAGGCTTTCCCAGGTGCCGGCCAGGGCCTCGCGCACGATGCGCAGGCGGGTCTGGTCGGCCACGTCATAGAATGCCCGGATGTCGTCCTGCAGGCCGAGCGGCGCGAGCGCGGAATCCATGCCGATGGCGAATTCGGTCTCCCAGCCCGAAGCGACGCGGCGCACGCGGCTTTCCAGGTCGCCCGCCGCCTTGAGCAGGTAGCGGCCTTCCTTCAGCAGTTCCTCGCCCGCGGGCGTGAGGACGACGCGCGGGCCGAAGCGCTCGAACAGCTGCACGCCCAGGTCGTCCTCCAGCTTGGAGACGGTGTACGAGATCGTCGACGGCACGCGGTACAGTTCCTTCGCGGCGGCCGAAAAGCTGCCGCGGCGGGCGATGGTGTCGACGGTGAGGAGGGCGTCCAGGCTGAGTCTGAGCATGTGGGGGCTTGAAGGATCGGGGAGCGCATCGTATCAAAATTGCGCCGGTCACGCCCACTTCGACAAGGTCCGGCCGATGCGCGCGCGGAATGCCTGCACCCGGTGCGGCGCGAGGGACTCGGCCCGGTACAGCGACAGCATCCCGAAGCGGCACTGCGGCGCGCAGGTCCCCAGCAGCGCCGTTTTCAGGACGCGCTTCACGGGTTGCCGCAGCACCAGCCGGTCCACCCACCACGGCGAGCCCAGCGAGGTGATCGCCACGGCCTGGCGCAGCTTGCCGAGGCGCGGCCTGATCGGACCGAGGTCGCTGGCGTGGTCGTATGCGATGCCGGGTGCCCAGACGCGGTCGAACCAGCCCTTGAGCATCGCCGGGAAGCCGAACCACCACGTCGGGAACACCAGCACGAGCGCCTCGGCGGCCAGCAGGTTGTCCACGTGCGGCGCCGTGGCCCTGCCGTCGAACGCGGGCCCGTAATACGACGCGCGTTCCGTCGCGGTCAACGCCGGCGCGAAGCCCGCGCCGTACAGGTCTTCGACGATCACGTCGTGGCCGTGGGCGGTCAGCGTGGAGATGGCGTGCTGCGCCAGCGCGCGGCACAAGCTGTCATGGACGGGGTGGGCGACGACGACGAGACACTTCATGCGCGCTCCCCCAGCCCGAGTTCGTCCGCCGCCTGCCGGCGCAGCACGAACTTCTGGATCTTCCCCGTCACCGTCATCGGAAACCCGTCCACGAAGCGCACGTAGCGCGGGATCTTGTAGTGCGCGATCTGCCCCTGGCAAAAGGCGCGGATCTCGTCCGCGTCCGCCTGCTCGCCCGGCCGCAGCACGATGCAGGCGCACAGCTCCTCGCCATACTTCGGGTCCGGCACGCCGACGCACTGCACGTCCAGCACCTTCGGATGGCGGTACAGGAACTCCTCGACCTCGCGCGGATAGATATTTTCGCCGCCGCGGATCACCATGTCCTTCGCGCGCCCCACGATGCGGCAATAGCCGTCGGCGTCCAGCGTCGCCAGGTCGCCGGTGTGCATCCAGCCGGCGGGGTCGACCGCTTCGCGCGTGCGCGTGTCGTCGCCCCAGTAGCCGAGCATGACCGAATAGCCGCGCGTGAGCAGCTCGCCCGTTGCGCCGCGCGGCACGATGCGCCCGTCGGCGTCGACGATCTTGACTTCCAGGTGCGGATGGATGCGCCCGACCGTGCCCACGCGGCACGCGGGCGGATCGTCGACCGCGGTCTGGAAGCTCACGGGCGACGTCTCCGTCATGCCGTAGGCGATCGTGATCTCGGCCATGTGCATCTGGCGCATCACGCGCTGCATCACTTCCGCCGGGCAGGGCGAGCCGGCCATGATGCCCGTGCGCAGGCTCGCCAGGTCGAACGACGCGAACTCCGGATGGTCGAGCAGCGCGATGAACATCGTCGGCACGCCGTGCAGCGCCGTGCAGCGCTCGGCCTGCACGGTGGCCAGCACCGCGCCCGCGTCGAAGCCTTCGCCCGGATAGACCATCGCCGCGCCGTGCGTCATGCACGCCAGGTTCCCCAGCACCATGCCGAAGCAGTGGTACAGCGGGACGGGGATGCACAGGCGGTCGCGCTCCGTCAGGCGCATGGCCTCGCCGATGAAGAAGCCGTTGTTGAGGATGTTGTGGTGCGTGAGCGTGGCCCCTTTCGGCGCGCCCGTCGTGCCGGACGTGAACTGGATGTTGACGGGATCGTCGAACTGCAGCGTGCGCGCGACGTCCGCCAGGCGCGCGAAGTCGGCCGGGCCGGCGCCTTGCGCCACCGTGTCGAAGTCCAGCATGCCCGGGGTCGAGCCTGGCCCCAGGCGGATCACGTGGCGCAGCTCGGGCAGGCGCGCGGCGCGCAGGTCGCCGGGCGCAGGATGGGGCGAATGCGCGTCCAGTTCCGGCACGAGGTCGCGCAGCATGCCGAGGTAGTCGCTGGACTTGAAGCCGGGCGCCAGGATCAGCGCGCGGCAGCCGACCTTCGCCAGCGCATATTCCAGTTCGGCGCGCCGGTAGGCCGGATTGATGTTGACCATGACGAGGCCGGCCTTCGCGGTCGCGAACTGCGTGAGCACCCATTCCGCGCGGTTCTGCGACCAGATGCCCACGCGGTCGCCGGGATCGAGGCCCAGGCCCAGCAGGCCGGCGGCGAGGCGGTCGGCCCGTTCGCGCAGCTCGCGCCAGCCCCAGCGCACGCCCTGGTGCGGCACGACGAGGGCGTCGCGCCCGGGGAAGCGTGCGGCGACGCGGTCCAGGTGGACGCCGATCGTGTCGCCGATGAGGGGGAGCGGGTGGGCTCCGTGGACGTAGCTGGCCTGCTCCATGCCTGTCTCCTGTTTTGACGTTTTGACACAGTGTAGCGTCCGCGCACGGTCCGTTATTATCGAAAAAATCGATCATAGACCATGAAACAACTCGTTTTCCATCCCGCCCCGCAGCGACCATAATGCTTTCCATGGAAACGCGCTTTCGACGGCAAGCCGGCGAGACGGCAGAGCCCGCGAAGCGCGGTGTGTTCGAACGGTTCGAACGCAGGACTTGACAATCACAGGGAGAACATCATGCTGAAAGTACGTAAAAGCGCGGATCGCGGTGTCGCCAGTTTCGGCTGGCTGCGCTCGCAGCACACCTTCTCGTTCGGCCACTACCACGACCCGGCGCACATGAACGTCGGGCCGCTGCGGGTGATCAACGAGGACCGCGTGGCCCCCGGCCGCGGCTTCGACCCGCACAGCCACAAGAACATGGAGATCATTTCCTATGTACTGGACGGCGCGCTGGAGCACAAGGACAGCATGGGCAACGGTTCCGTCCTGCGCTACGGCGACGTGCAGCGCATGAGCGCCGGCACGGGCGTCACCCACAGCGAGTACAACCACTCGGCGACGGCGCCCGTGCACTTCCTGCAGATCTGGGTGATCCCGTCCGAGACCGACGGCGCGCCGGGCTACGAAGAGAAGCACTTCGATGCGGATTCGAAGCGCGGCCGGCTGCGCCTGATCGCGTCGAACGACGGGCGCGACGGCTCCGTCTCGCTGCGCCAGGACGCCGCCATCTTCGCGACGATCCTGGACGGCGGCGACCGCGCCGACCATGCGCTGCTGCCGGGCCGCCAGGCATACGTGCAGGTGGCGCGGGGCAGCGTGACGGTGAACGGCTGCGTGCTCGGCGCCGGCGACGCCGTCGAGATCAGCGGGGAAGCGGTCGTCGCGCTGGCGGACGCGCAGGATGCCGAAGTGCTGCTGTTCGACCTGCCGGCCTGAACCCGGCACGTATTTCGAAGTCAAACACGACCGCGCCACGCCGTGCCGCCAGGGGCGCGGGGTGAACCCGGTACAATCAGTCCGCAACCTGTGCACACGGGCGGCGGACATCCACGCAAACGCATGAGACGAGGAGGACAGGCCATGGAAGTGACGACGCATCGCGGTACGGGACCGCTGCAGCAGGTGATCGAGATCGGACCGCACCGCATCCTGACGGACGTGAAGCCGGAATTCGGCGGCGAGGACAGCGGCCCGGAACCGCACGACATCCTGGCGGCCGCGCTGGCGGCGTGCACGACGCTCACCGTGAGCCTGTACGCGAAGCGCAAGGGCTATGCGCTGGATGAGGTCAAGGTCTCGATCCGGCATGGCCAGGAAGGCGCGGCCTACGGCCTGCACCGCACCATCGAATACATCGGCGCGCTGGACGACGACACCAAGGCCCGGCTCACCGACATCGCCAACAAATGCCCGGTGCACAAGACCTTGTCGGGCACCATCCAGATCACCACGGAGGCCATCTGACATGAGCACGTTCGACCAAGGGAATAATGAGAGCGGCGTGGAAACCATCGTCGTCCCGCGCACGCACGACCTGGGCGGCGGCTTCGAAGTGCGGCGCGCGCTGCCGCACAAGGACCGGCGCATGGTCGGCCCGTTCGTCTTCCTCGACCAGATGGGACCGCACGTGTTCCACGCCGGCGAAGGGATCGACGTGCGCCCACATCCGCACATCGGCCTGGCCACCGTCACGTACCTGCTGGACGGCCAGATCCGCCATCGCGACAGCCTCGGCACCGTGCAGGACATCAAGCCGGGCGAAGTGAACTGGATGACGGCCGGGAAGGGCATCGTCCACTCCGAGCGCACCGGTCCGGACGTGCGCGCCGCCGGCTCCAACCTGTTCGGCCTGCAGTGCTGGGTGGCGCTGCCGCAGGCGCAGGAAGAATGCGATCCGGCCTTTTCGCACACGGGCGCGGGCGACCTGCCGATCCTCGACGGCGACGGCGCCACCGCGCGCATCATCGCGGGCAGCTATTTCGGCAAGACGTCGCCGGTGCCGGTGCAATCGCCGCTGTTCTACGTCGACCTGGCGCTGCAGCCGGGCGCGCGGCTGACGCTGCCGGCCGAATATCCGGAGCAGGCGCTGTACGTGGTCGACGGCACGCTCGACCTGGGCCGCGACGGCCGCTTCGAACAGGGCCAGCTGCTCGTGCTGAAGCCCGGCGCCGTCGTCACGCTGGCGGCGACGGCAAACCGGGGCGCGCGCGTGATGCTGCTGGGGGGCGAGCCGATGGACGGCCCGCGCTACCTGACGTGGAATTTCGTGTCCAGTTCGGCCGACCGCATCGAGCAGGCGAAGGAAGACTGGAAAGCCCAGCGCTTCCCGCACGTGCCGGGCGAGAACGAATTCATTCCGCTCCCCGACCTGCCGGGACGGCCGGTGCGCTATCCTTGAACCGAGCCCTGAACTGAGCCCAGCGCTCAGCCCTGGGCGTCGGCGCTGCGGGGCGGCGGCACCGCATGGCGCCGCTCGTCCGGCCGCGTGAGCACCCGCATCGCGATTTCGAACGGCACACCCAGCGCGGCCAGCGCGCGCGCGGGCGAGCGGTTCCGGTCCTGGGCCTCGTGGATCGTGGCCTCGATCATCAAGGCGGTCTTGTAGTCGCTTCGTCTTTCCATCGCCCGATGTTAACACGAAGCCCGCTCGTCCCGTGGCTGGCCGGCGCGCCGCCCGGACAGCGCCGCGTCCGCGCCGGCCCCCGCCTCGGCGAGAAAATCGGCGACGGCGCGCACGCGGCTCGACGCGGCCAGGTCCGCGTGGATCACGAGCCACACCCCGTCGCTGAATACCTGGTCGGGCGCCAGCACGCGCACGAGATCCACTCCCGTCGCGAGGAAGTCGGGCAGCACCGCGAGGCCGAGGCCCGCGCGCACGGCCGCGATCTGCGCGCGCAGGGTCGACGCCGTCAGCACCACGTGCGCATCGGGCGCGCGCTGCGCCAGCCATTGCGCGGCCGGCAGGTGCGCATGCGCTTCGTCCCACGTGATGACGGCGCGGCCGGCCAGCGGATCGCCCCCCTGCGCCGGGTGGCGCGCGAGGTAGTCGCGGTGGCCGTACACGCCGTGGCTCATCTCGCCCAGGCGGCGCGCCTTGAGGTTGCCGTGGGTGGGCCGCACGACGCGCAGCGCGAGGTCGGCGTCGCGCCGGCCCAGTTCCACGGTGGCCGTCGTCGTGACGATCTCCAGGCGCAGCTGCGGATGGCGCGCGACGAGGCGGGGCAGGGCGGGGATCACGAGGTCGGTCGCCAGGTTCTCGGTCGTGGCCAGGTGCACGAGCCCCGACACGGCGGGACTCAGGCCGGACGCGCCGCGTTCGAACGCCAGCATATTGTCTTCGACGGCCTGCGCGCGCCCGAGCAGTTCGCGGCCCTCGTCCGTCAGGTGGTAGCCCGTCTGGTGGCGCGCGAACAGCCGCGTGGCGAGGCGCGTTTCCAGTTCGGTGATGCGGCGGCTGACGGTCGACTGGCTCACGCGCAGCACGTCCGCCGCGCGCGTCAGGCTGCCGCCGCGCGCTACTTCGAGAAAGTATTTCAGGTCGTTCCAGTCCACGCGTTCGCTCTCGTCTTCCATTTTTGGAAAACGATTATGCGATTATTGGTGTTTTCTTTGCAAGGCGCAGGGCCTACATTGTCGACAGACCGCCGCCGGCGGCACCCACCACGAAAGGACAACGACATGCTGACCAAACGACGACTCGGAACCCAGGGACTGGAAGTCTCCGCCATCGGCCTGGGCTGCATGGGCATGAGCCATGCCTACGGCACCCCCGACGACGCGGAATCGATCGCGACGATCCACCGTGCCCTCGACCTCGGCTGCACCTTCTTCGACACCGCGGAAGTGTACGGCCCGTTCACCAACGAGGAATTGCTGGGCCGCGCGCTGGCAGGCCGCCGCGACGACGTGCAGATCGCGACCAAGTTCGGCTTCGTCATCGGCAAGGGCCATTTCGCCGGCGCCGACAGCCGCCCGGAACACATCCGCGACGTGGTCGAGGCCTCGTTGAAGCGCCTGCGCACGGACCGCATCGACCTGCTGTACCAGCACCGCGTCGATCCGAACGTGCCGATCGAGGACGTGGCGGGCACCGTCAAGGACCTGATCCAGGAAGGCAAGGTGCTGCACTTCGGCCTGTCCGAGGCGGGCGCCGCGACGATCCGCCGTGCCCACGCCGTGCAACCGGTGACGGCGCTGCAGAGCGAGTATTCGATCTGGGAACGCAACATCGAGGCCGACGTGCTGCCCGTGCTGCGCGAACTGGGCATCGGCTTCGTGCCGTTCAGCCCTCTCGGGCGCGGCTTCCTGACCGGCACGGCCAAGCGCGCCGAGGACTATCCGGCGGACGATTTCCGCGCCCAGAACGACCCGCGCCTGCAGGGCGAGAATTTCGACCGCAACCAGGCCATCGCCGACCTGGTGAAGGACATCGCCGCCGCGCACGGCGCCCTGCCGGGGCAGGTGGCGCTGGCCTGGCTGCTGGCGCAGGGCGACGACATCGTCCCGATTCCCGGCACGAAGCGCCGCACCTACCTCGAACAGAACCTGGCCGCGGCCGACGTCCGGCTCGACGCGGACGACCTGCGCCGCCTGGACGGGGCGCTGACGCAGATCGGCGTGGCCGGCGCGCGCTACACGGCGAAGGCGCTGGCGATGGTGGATCGCTGACGCCGGCCGGCGGCTCAGTCCTCGCGCGGCGCGGGTTGCAGCGCGGCGCGCACGGCCGCGAGAATGTTGTCCGAGGCGGCGCGGTCGGACACGGCGCGCGCCAGCGTGAGGGCGCCGACCATCGCGGCGAGCGCCACGACGCCTTCGTCGCCGGGAGCGGCCGCGAGGTTGCAGTCGGCCAGCAATGCCGTCATGCGCGCCACCATCGCGTCGGCGGTGGCGCTGGGCTGGCCGCGCAGGCCCAGTTCCGCGGCCAGCGTGGGCAGCGGACAGCCTTCGCCCGGTTCGTCGCGGTGTTGGGTGGACAGGTAGTGGTCGATGACGGCGCGCGCCGGCGGATCGGCGGCCGGCGGCGCCTGCCAGCGTTCCAGCGTCTGCTCGGCGGCGGCTTCCAGCGACGCCTGCACGAGCGCGTCCTTGGATTCGAAGTGGGCGTAAAAGCCGCCGTGGGTCAGGCCGAGCGCCTTCATGAGCGGCACCAGGCCGGTGCCCTCGATGCCGTCCTTGCGGAAGCGGCGCGCGGCTTCGCCGATGATGCGCTGGCGCGTTTCGGCCTTATGGTTACTCGTGTAACGCATGCTTATGGGTCGGTATGCAGTAATCGAATGCGGTCCGTGCGGCCGGGAGCGACGGACCCGCTGGCAACGGATGTGCTCATGAAATTTGGCAACGTTCCGTGTCACGATTGTAAGGCTTTGCGTGGGATTCCACAATTCCGGCCATCGATTTTGACGAAATTTGCCGGAATTGGTGTTGCGTCCCGGCATATCTACGGGCCGCACAGCCATTTTACGATATAAAAACGATAGCGTTCCGCGCTTATTTGGCCGCGGCGGCCGCCGGCGCCGTTTCCGCACCGTGGGATGCGGCCGCCGCCCCGTGCCGCCGCAGGTACGCGGCGCAGGCGTCGGCGTCGAGCGGCTTGCTGAAATAGTCGCCCTGGATCTGGTCGCAGCCCGCGCTGCGCAGGGCGGCCAGCTGGCCGTCCGTCTCGACGCCCTCGGCGATGACGTCCAGGTGCAGCGTGTGCGCCATGGCGATGATCGCCTTCACCATCGCCAGCGATTCGGCGCTCTGGTGCACGTCGAGGACGAAGGACCGATCGACCTTGAGCTTGTCGACGGGCAGGCGCTTGAGGTAGCTGAGGCTCGAATAGCCGGTGCCGAAATCGTCGATGCTGAGCGTGGTGCCGAGTTCGCGCAACTGGCGCATCAGGTCCGCGGTGCGGCCCGGGTCGTCCATCGAGATGCTTTCCGTGAGTTCCAGTTCGAGCAGGCGCGGGGGCAGGCCGGATTCGCGCAAGACCGTGCCGACGAGCGCCACGACGTCCGTGCCGAGGAACTGTTTGCCCGACAGGTTGACGGCCACCGGCACGTCCGGCACGCCGGCGTCGCTCCAGGCGCGGCGCTGGGCCACGGCCGCGCGCAGCACCCATTCGCCGATCGGCACGACGAGGCCGGATTCCTCGGCGATCGGGATGAATTCGGCCGGCGAGATCGCGCCGTGTTCCGGATGCTTCCAGCGCACGAGCACTTCCAGGCCGGCCACGGCGCCCGTGCGCAGGTCGGTCTTGGGCTGGTAGTTCAGCGACAGCTCGTTGCGGTCGATGGCATGGCGCAGCTGGTTTTCCAGCGTGAGCTTGCGCTGCAGCGCCTGGCTCAGTTCTTCCGAATAGCGCTGGATCTGGCCGCCGCCCAGCGCCTTGGCGCGGCGCACGGCCATCGTCGCGTTGTTGAGCAGGACGTCGCCGTCGGCGCCGTCTTCCGGGAAGATGGCGTAGCCGATGCTGCACGTGAGCGGGATCGCGCCGCCGGCCGTCTTGAATTCGCGCGTGACGGACTGCAGCAACTGGCGCAGGCGGTCGCGCGCCACGCTGTCGTCGCCGAGGCCGGGCAGCAGCAGGACGAATTCGTCGCTGCCCGCGCGCGCCAGCAGGTCGCCCGGCCGCAGCAGGTTCTGCAGGCTCCACGTGATCGCGACGAGGGCCTTGTCGCCCGCGTGGTGGCCCAGCAGCTCGTTGAGGCGCTTGAACTTGTCGACGTTGACCGTCGCGATGAGCGTGTGGCCGCCGTCGTGCTTCCATTGATCGAGGTTGTCGGCGATGGTCTTCACCAGCACCTGGCGGTTCGCGAGGCCCGTCAGCATGTCGTGCGTGAGCAGGAACTCGACCTGGCCGGCGGCCGCCGCCAGTTCGGGATTCGCGTTGTCGACGTAGACGTGCGAGCGCAGCGACTGCGCGGCCGCGGCCAGCTGGCGGAAGTGGATCAGCTGTTCCGTCATGCGCGCCAGGTCGCGCAGGATGTCGAGTTGTTCCTCGGTGAGCGTGCGCGGCACGCGGTCGAGGACGCACAGGGTCCCCAGCGGCATCCGGTCGATCGAGTACAGCTGCACGCCCGCGTAAAACCGGATGTGCGGCGGGTTCACGACCATCGGATTGTCGGCGAAGCGCGCGTCCTTCGTCGCGTCCGGGACGATCAGCGGTTCGTGGTCGAGGATCGCATGGCCGCAGAACGAGATCTCGCGCCGCGTGCCTGTCATGTCGATGCCGCAGCGCGACTTGAACCATTGGTCTTCCTTGTCGACCAGCGACACGAGCGCGATCGGCATGTCGAGGAGCCGGCTGGCCATGCGGGTGATGCGGTCGAAGGCGTCTTCCGGCGCGCTGTGGAGGAGGCGGGTGGCGTGCAGCGCCGTCAGCCGGCGCGCTTCGTCGAGCGGGATGGATGGGGTCTGCATGGCATGTCTTGTTCGGGTCGGTTCAGACACATTCTGCCACGGTCGGCAAACTGGAGGCACGAGCTTGGCGCGGCGTTGCCGCCGGGAAGGTCAAGCCGTCCTGAACCGCTGCACGAGCCAGTCCGCGAACACGCGCACGCGGGCCGACAACTGGCGCGCCTGCGGGTACAGCACGGAGACGGGGATCGTCGGCGGCGGCACGTCCGCGAGCACCTCGACGAGCTGCCCCGCCGCCAGCTGTTCGGCCACGCGGTAGCGCGGCACCTGCACGAGCCCCAGGCCCGCGAGGGCCGCCGCCGTATAGGCTTCCGTGCCCGTGACCGAGACGACGCCGGGCGGCGTCGCCAGTTTCAGTCCCGTGTCCGTCATGAATTCCAGCGGATACGGCCGACCCGTCGCGGTCGACACGTAATGGACCGCCTGGCGGCGTGCGAGGTCGGCCAGCGCCGCGGGCACGCCCAGGCGGTCCAGGTAGGCGGGACTGGCCACCGTCACCTGTTCCAGGTCGGCCGCGCGCCGCGCCACCATCGACGAATCGTGCAGCTGGCCCGCGCGCAGCACGCAGTCGACGCCTTCGCGCACGAGGTCGACGAGGCGGTCGTCCTCGCCCACGTGCAGCTGGATGCGCGGATAGCGGGCGAGAAACGCGGGCAGCGCGGGAAACACGAAGTAGCGCGCCAGCGTCGGCTGCAGGTTCACGCGCAACAGGCCGGCGGGCTCGCTGCCGCGGAACGCATCCTCCGCCTCGTCGAGGTCGGCCAGCAGGCGCACGCACCGTTCGTAGTACGCGGCGCCGTCCTGCGTGGGCGCGACGGCGCGCGTGGTGCGTTCCAGCAGCCGCGTGCCGAGCCGGTTTTCCAGCCGCTTGATGGCGTTGGTGGCGGTGGCGCGCGGGATCAGGAGATCCTCGGCCGCCTGCGTGAAGCTGCGGCGCTCCACGATGCGCACGAAAATCTGCATCTCCTGGAACCGGTCCATCTGCGTCGCCATGCGTGCCACCTCCCGGCCGGCATTATACGGTGCGCGCGCAGGCCGGTCGCCTTACGCGATGCCGCCGTTGGCGCGCAGGACCTGGCCGTTGACCCAGCCGCCGTCCGGACCGGCCAGGAAGGCCACGACGCCGGCGATGTCGTCCGGCTCGCCCAGGCGTCCCAGCGGCGCCATCATGGCGGCCTGGCGGATCTGCTCGTCGGACTTCCCGTCCAGGAACAGTTCGGTGGCGACGGGTCCCGGCGCCACCGCGTTGCAGGTGATGTCGCGGCCGCGGAGCTCTTTCGCGAACACGCGGGTCAGCGCTTCCACGGCGCCCTTGGTGGCGACGTACACGCCGTAGGTCGGCGGCGCCATGTGCAGTACGCTCGTCGAGAAGTTGACGATGCGCCCGCCGCCGTTCAGGCGCGCGGCCGCCTCGCGCATCGTGTTGAACGTGCCCGTGACGTTGATGGCCATCGTGCGCTCGAACACCTCGTCGCTCGTCTCGGCGATGGTCACGTACGGCAGGATGCCGGCGTTGTTGACGAGGATGTCGACGCGGCCGAGCCGTTCTTCGATCGTCGCGAACATGGCTTTCACGTCGGCGACCCGGGCGACGTCGGCCCGGACCGCGATGGCACGGCCGCCGGCCTGTTCGATGGCGGCGACGGTGGCGTTGGCGGCCGCTTCGTTGCCGGCGTAGTTGACGGCGACGGCGAATCCGTCTGCCGCGAGGCGTCTGGCGACGGCGGCGCCGATGCCGCGCGAGGCGCCGGTGACGAGGGCGACGCGGGTGGTGGCTTGCTGGGCTTGCTGGTTCATGGTGACCTCCTTGGTTGGTTGACAGTGAGGTCATGATGATTGATTTCCGTTAGAAGATAATCATGTCGCGTGTGTATTCATAATTTCGTTTGAGATAACAATCGTCGGACACGGACACGGACGCGGGCACGTTGCCGGACGATCCGTGGGGCCGGCCGCGCATCCCTGCCTATGGACTGCGCCGGGCGCGCATACCGAGCAAGAATTCCGCGCACGATTGGCCGCGCCCCGGTCCTTGGGTTAACATTTCCTGTATCGGCGTCGGCCCGCGCAGGGCGGCCCGCGGCGGGCACCAGGGAGACCACCATGAAAGCGATCATCACCGGCCACACCAGGGGCCTCGGCGCCGCGCTCGCCGGCAACCTGCTGGCGCGGGGCGTGCCCGTGCTGGGCCTGGCGCGCAGCCGCGCGCCCGAGCTGGCGGACGCGTATCCCGACCTGTTCGAGGAGATCGAGCTCGACCTGGCCGACAGCGTCGCGCTGTCCGGCTGGCTGGCGGGCGGCGCGCTCGGCGCCTACCTGGACGGCACCGGCGCCGTCCTGCTGCTGAATAATGCGGGCATGGTCAGCCCGGTCGGCCCGCTCGACGCGCAGGACCCGCAGGCCGTGCTGCGCGCCGTGCAGCTGAACGTGGCGGCGCCGATGGCGTTGGCGGCCGCCGTCGTGCGCGCCAGCGACGGGGCGCAGCGGCGCATCCTGCACATTTCCAGCGGCGCCGGCCGCAGCCCGTACGCGGGCTGGAGCGTCTACTGCGCCACCAAGGCCGCCCTCGACCACCACGCGCGCGCCGTCGCGCTGGACCGCGAACGGGGCGTCCGTATCTGCAGCCTGGCGCCGGGCGTCATCGACACCGGCATGCAGGCCGAGATCCGCGCCGTGCCCGAGGAACGCTTCCCCATGCGCCAGCGCTTCGTCGACCTCAAGGAGACGGGCGCGCTCCTCGATCCCGACGAATGCGCCGAGCACCTGGTCGACTACCTGCTCGGCGCCGGTTTCGGGGCCGAAGTCATCGCCGACCTGCGCACGTTGTCCTGAGCGTTGTCCCGAGCCCGGTTACGCGGCCGGCGCGCGCGGAATCTGCAGGCCTTCGGCGACGGCCGGGCGGGCGCGGAACGCTTCCAGCACACGGCCCACTTCCGGGAAACGGTCGAAGCCGACGATCTCGCCGGCATCGTAGAAGCCGATCAGGTTGTTCACCCACGGGAAGGTCGCGATGTCGGCGATCGTGTACTCGTCGCCCATGATCCAGTCGCGGCCGCGCAGGTGCGCGTCGAGCACGCCCAGCAGGCGCTTCGCCTCGTGCACATAGCGGTCGCGCGGGCGCTTGTCCTCGTATTCGCGGCCGGCGAACTTGTGGAAGAACCCCAGCTGGCCGAACATCGGGCCGATGCCGCCCATCTGGAACATCAGCCACTGGATCGTCTCGTAGCGCCGCGCCGGGTCCGCGGGCAGCAGCTTGCCCGTCTTCTCGGCGAGGTACAGCAGGATCGCGCCCGATTCGAACAGCGGCAGCGGCTTGCCGCCGGGGCCGTCGGGGTCGATGATCGCGGGGATCTTGTTGTTCGGGTTCAGCGCCATGAATTCCGGCGTCGTCTGCTCGTTCTGGTCGAACGCGATGCGGTGCACCTCGTACGGCAGCTTGATCTCTTCCAGCATGATCGACACCTTGACGCCGTTCGGCGTCGGCAGCGAATACAGCTGCAGGCGGTCGGGGTGCTGCGCGGGCCATTTCTGCGTGATGAGGAACTGGTTCAGGTCGGTCACGGACGATTCTCCTGTCGGTTGGTTTGCATTGATTGTACTCAAGATACGGTTTTGCGCAGGGTGGGAGCATACATCTTGGTCTTGGGCAACGATGGGGAGCCATGGACGAGCTGCTGCGCTACTACGAGGAAGAGCTGGGGTTGTTCGGCCAGTTCGCGCGCGAATTCCGCGCCCGCTATCCCAAGCCGGCCAGCGACCTGCACGTGACCGGCGACACCTGGGACGATCCCGGCGTCGCGCGCCTCATCCAGTCCGTCGCGTTGCTGTCCGCGCGGATCAACAAGCGCCTCGACGACGATTATCCCAAGTTCACCGAAGCGCTGCTGGACAGCCTGTATCCCCATTACCTGCGGCCGCTGCCGTCGTATTCCGTCGTCCAGGTGGGCTACCGCGCGCCCGCCGAGGTGCCGGAAAAGCCGTTCCTGCTCGCGCGCGGCACGATGCTGCGCTCCAGCGCCGGGACGGATGCGCCATGCCTGTTCCGCACCGTCTACGACGTGCTGCTGGCGCCGCTCACCGTGGCGCGGCTCGCGTTCGTGCCGCTGCTCGAGGTCCCGCGCGCGCTCCGGGTGCCGCGCAAGGCAGCGAGCAACAGCGCCTGCGGCATCAGCCTCACGATCGAGACGGCGCGCGGCGGCTTTCCGGAGCGCCTGCCGCCGGCGCTGCGCCTGTTCGCCGACGGCGACGCGTCGACCCGCGCCGCACTGATCGACGCGCTGTTCCTGCGCGCCGCCTCCGCCTGGCTGCAGCCGGAAGGCGACAAGGGCTGGCTGCCGCTCGCGCGCGTGCCGCTGCGGCTGGCCGGCCTCGCGGACGAGGATGCGATGCTGCCGTATCCCGCGCGCTCGCACCCGGCGCCGCGCCTGCTGACCGAGTATTTCTGTTATCCGGAAAAATTCAATTTCATCGACGTCGACCTGGCGGCGCTGGGCGACCTGCTGCCGCCGCGCTGCCGCCGGTTCACGCTGCATGTCGCGCTGTCCGGCATCGCCCCCGATTCCGACGGCGCGCGCCTGCTGGCCGGGCTGGACGCGCGCAACCTGCTGCCCGGATGCACGCCCGTCATCAATCTGTTTTCCAAGCCCGGCGCGCCGCTGCAGCTCGCCTACACGAGCGCCGACTACCCGCTGCTGGCCGACGGCGCCCACGCGGCGGCTTACGAAATCCACAGCGTGGACGCGGTGCGCCTCGTGCGCGAAGGCACGGGCACCGTGACGCCGTTCGCGCCCCTGTATGCGCCGGGCGACGCCGCGCGGGGCGACGCTTCGTCCGGGGGCGCGGGCAGGGCGGACGCGGCGCACTACTGGATCGCGCGGCGCGACTACGCGACGGCCGCCGTCAGTCCCGGCCACGAGATGCGCATCGCCCTCGTCGACGGCGATTTCCACCCGCTCGACGCGGCCGGCGCGACGCTCTCCACCGAGCTGACGTGCAGCAACCGCGACGTGCCGTCGCGCCTGCCGTATGGCCAGCCGCAGGGCGACCTGCGCAGCGACGAGCTGTCGGCCCTGGCCCCCATCCGCATGCTGCGCAAGCCCACGCCCAGCTGGCGCTTCGCCGGCACGCGCGGTACGCACTGGCGCCTGATCGCCCACCTGGCCATGAACCATGCCGGCCTGACGATGGCCGGCCTGGCCGACTTTCAAAAGATGCTCGCGCTGTACGACCTGCCGCGCTCGCCCGTGGCGCAGCGCCAGATTGCCGGCATCGTCGGGCTGGAACACGGCACGGTGCGCGCGTGGGTCGGCGCGGCGCCCGTCGCCAGCCTCACGCCCGGCATCGGCATCCGTCTCACTGTCGACGAGGACGCGTTCGCCGGCACCGGCCTGTATCCGTTCGTGCAGGTGCTCGACCATTATTTTGCCCTGAACGGCCAGCTCAACTGCTTCACCCGGCTGCAGGTCGTGTCGCACCAGACCGGCCGCGAAATCCTCGCCTGCGCTCCGCGGACCAGCGGCGGCGAATGGACCTGATCGCGCGCCTGCTGGCCGAGCCCCAGCGCTTCGACTTCGTCCAGGCCGTGCGCCTGCTGCTGCTGGCGCTGGACGAGCGCGGCATTCCCGCGCGCCGTGCGCTCGCGCGTCACCTGCGCTTCGCCAACAGCGTCGCGCTCTCGTTCCCGCCCAGCCAACTGGAGGGGGCGACGCGGGAGCCGGACGGCTACCGCCTGACGCCCAGCTTCATGGGCCTCCTGGGCGCGCACGGGGCGCTGCCGCTGCACGTGACGGAGCGCCTGCTCGCGCTGCCGGCGGACGCGCCGGATGCGCAAGCCGCGCGCGCCTTCCTCGACATGTTCAGCACGCGCATGCTCGCGCTGTGGTACGGTGCGTGGCAGAAATACCGGGTCGAGCACCTCGTGACCGGCCCGCGCGACGGGTTTCTCCCCTTGCTGCTGGCGCTGGCGGGCGTGCCGGGCGGCGCGGCGTTCGCGCGGGACGGCGTCCCGGACACCGCACTGGCCGCGTTCGCGGGCCTGCTGCGCCGGCGGCCCGTGTCGGCGGTCGTGCTGGGCCGGGTGTTGTCCAGCCACTTCGGCGTGGCCGTGCGCGTGCAGGAGGGCGTCGGCCATTGGGACCGCCTGGCTGTGTCCGAACAGAGCGCCCTCGGCACAAAATTCGAAAACCGCGCGCTGCTCGGCCGGCGCGCGCTGCTGGGCGCGCGCAGCTGGCGCCCCGACCTGCGCGTGCGCGTGCGCATCGGGCCCCTCGACCGTACCCGCTACGACCACTTCCTGCCCGGCGCCGCGGGCGCCCGCGCGCTGCGCACGTTGCTGGGCCTGTTCGCCGTCCCGACGCTCGCCTACGACATCGTGCTCGTGCTGCGCCAGGCCGACCTGGGACCGGTGCAGCTCGAGGCGGCCGGCCGCCGGCTCGGCCTGGACAGCTATCTGCTCAGCGCCCCCGCCGCGGCCGACCGCGCCGACCTTTGCTACGAACTCCGTCCGCTCGACCCGCTGCCGCCCCTGTCCGCCACAAAATCCCCTTGACCTTCCCATCGTGGGAAGGCATATCCTGTGTCGGTCATCACGGGAGAAACAGTATGGGGATCGACATCGATGTCAGCGGAATGACCTGCGCGTCGTGCGTGGCGCGCGTGGAGAAGGCGATCAAGGCCGTGCCGGGCGTGCGCGACGCGAGCGTCAATCTGGCGACGGAACGCGCGGCCGTGCAGGGCGACGGGCTGGACCTCGCGGCCATCGTGGCCGCCGTCGAGCGGGCCGGCTACGCGGCGCGGCCGGCGGGCAGCGGCAAGGCCGAGGCGCCCGCGGCGCCGGGACTGCCCACCTGGTGGCCCGTCGCCGTGGCCGCGCTGCTCAGCGTTCCTCTCATCGCCCCGATGCTGCTGGCGCCGTTCGGCATCGACTGGATGCTGCCCGGCTGGCTGCAACTGCTGCTGGCGACGCCCGTCCAGTTCTGGCTCGGCGCGCGCTTTTACCGGGCCGGCTGGAAGGCCGTGCGCGCGGGCGCCGGCAATATGGACCTGCTCGTCGCGATCGGCACATCGGCCGCGTACTTCCTGTCGCTGTACCAGTTGCTGCACGCGGGCGGCGGGCACCTGTATTTCGAATCCGCCGCCGTCGTCGTCACGCTCGTCCTGCTCGGCAAATGGCTGGAAGGCCGCGCGCGCCACCAGACCGTCGCCGCGATCCGCGCGCTGGAGGCGTTGCGGCCCGCCGAGGCCATCGTCCGCCGCGCCGGCCGCGACGCGACGATTCCGCTCGACGACCTGCGCGCCGGCGACCTGATGGTCGTGCGGCCGGGCGAACGCGTGCCGGCCGACGGCCGCGTCATGGAAGGCGCCAGCCATCTCGACGAATCCCTGCTGACGGGCGAGAGCCTGCCGGTGGCGAAGGGTACGGGCGACCGCGTCACGGGCGGCGCCGTCAACGGCGAGGGCCTGCTGCTGGTCGAGGCAACGGCGGTCGGCGCGGACAGCATGCTGGCCCGGATCATCCGCATGGTCGAGGATGCGCAGGCCGCCAAGGCCCCGATCCAGCGGCTCGTCGACAAGGTCAGCGCCGTGTTCGTGCCCGTCGTGCTGCTGATCTCCCTCGTCACCCTGCTGGCCTGGGGCCTGGCGACCGGGGACTGGCAGCACGCGCTGCTGAACGCGGTGGCCGTGCAGGTGATCGCCTGCCCGTGCGCGCTGGGCCTCGCCACGCCGACCGGCATCATGGTCGGCACGGGCGCGGCCGCGCGCCACGGCATCCTGATCAAGGACGCGGAAGCGCTGGAGACGGCGCACGCGCTCAAGATGGTCGTGTTCGACAAGACGGGCACGCTGACGGAAGGCCGTCCGCGCGTCGTCGCGCTGGAAGGCGGCGACACGCGCCGGCTGCTGGCATTGGCCGCGGCCGTCCAGCAGGGGAGTGCACATCCGCTGGCGCGCGCCGTGACGGATCTGGCCGCGGCGCGCGCGGTGGCCGTGCCGCCCGCGACGGCATCCGCCGCGCTGCCGGGCCGCGGCGTGCGCGCCCGCGTGGACGGCGACACCGTTTATCTCGGCAACCGCCGCATGCTGGACGAGATCGGCGCCGGCGCTGTCTTGCCGGCCGCGCTGGCCGCCGCGGCCGCGCGCCACGAGGCGGACGGCCGCACCGTGTCGTGGCTGGCCCGCGACGACGGTGGTGCCATCGTCGTGGAAGGCGTGCTCGCATTCGGCGACCGCCTCAAGCCGGCGAGCCAGGCGGCCATCGCCCGCCTGCGCGCCCTCGGCGTGGACAGCATGATGCTGAGCGGCGACAACGAAGGCAGCGCGCGCGCCGTCGCGCAGGCCCTCGGCCTCACGCGCTGGGTCGCGCACGTGCAGCCGCAGGACAAGGCTGACGTCGTGCGCGGCCTGATGCGCGAAGGGCACAAGGTGGGCATGGTGGGCGACGGCATCAACGACGCCCCCGCGCTGGCGGCGGCCGACGTCGGCATCGCCATGGCCGGCGGCACCGACGTCGCGCTGCACACGGCCGCGATCACCCTGATGCGGGGCGACCCGCTGCTCGTGGCGGACGCCATCGACATCTCGGACCGCACGTGGCGCAAGATCCGCCAGAACCTGATGTGGGCCTTCGTCTACAACGTCGTCGGCATTCCCGTCGCGGCATTGGGCCTGCTGAACCCCGTGCTGGCCGGGGCGGCGATGGCGCTGAGTTCCGTCAGCGTCGTCACCAATGCGCTGCTGCTGCGGCGCTGGCGGCCGGCGCCGCGTCCGGCCATTGACGATACGATTTCAACCAACGGGGCGGACCTGCCCCAAGTACAAGGAGCACACACGATGTATGAATTGACCGTCGAAGACATGAGCTGCGGCCACTGCGTGGGCCGCGTCACCAAGTCGGTGCAGGCCGTCGACAAGGATGCGAAGGTCGAAGTCGACCTGCCGACCAAGAAAGTCAAGGTCGAGAGCACCGCCGACCTGGACGCGATCGCGCAGGCGATCGATGCGGCCGGGTATCCGGTGACGGCCCGCGGCGCCTGACCTGACACGGCGTTATCGGCCGAATTCGTGCCGGCACCGAATGGCGGTGCCGCACGACAGGCATCACGACAGCGGCGGGTCGGATGTTCGTTGGATGGGGGCCTGTGACGCTCGATGGCTGGCTTCGACCATTTGCAGATGCGGCCCGGTCAAAAATCGATTTTTTGGAGTCGACTATTTATGTCCACCCCATGATTTTCCAGGCGTGCCTGGATATGCACCTTCGTCGTGAATTTCTGCGTGTCCTTGCGATCCGCGCTAACGATGACGGACTTTGCACTGCCGTCGTACGTGCAGACCGCGGCTGGCGGCGCCGGACAGGTGAAACCGAGCGCGTTGAGCGCCGCGAGGGGATCGGCGGCATTCAGAACCCGGGGCACATTGACCAGGTCACCAATGCTCCGGTCCACGGCTGTCTCGCCCAGGAACATCGAATATTTCAACTGGGTGGCCAATTTGCTCGTGCCAAGTCCAGCGTAATCATTGGTTGCTGCCGGGTCGATCGAGCAGGCCGCGAGTAGTAACGGAAAAACGTGTTTCAGGTATTTCATCTGCGCGTATGCCCGGCATGGATTATTTCGTTTCTCTTCGGCTGCGCCCGGCATTTTCGTCAACCGTTGCTAGCCCCTTGCTATGCCGATGTCGAAAACGAAGTGCGGCGGCCACATCGCAAAAGTTGACGTTCATCGTGCCGGTCATTGTAAAGAAATGCCGTTGCGATTTTCCGGCAGATTGTCGCCAATATTAATTGGTCGACGCCTGGCCACTCGATCTTCCTGACGAAACCGACATAGATCCGCCGGACGACGAAATGGTCGAACCCGGCCTGGTGGAACGTGCTCGTGTCGGTCCGATAGGCGCGTGCGCTGCCGTTGAAGAGGTCGTTGGCGTTGACCGTCAGACCGAGCGTCTTGCTCAGGGCATGCTTCCACGTCAGGTTCACGCTGCTGGTCGCACCAAGGCGGCCCAGCGGCGCGAGTGCGGCCGACTGGCGGTGCGCATCGAGCGCCACGTCGTCGCGGCCGACGCGGTACGCCGCCCTGACGTTCAGGTAGCCGGAGACGCCGTCCTGGCGCACGGCGCCGGCAAGATCGGGCGTATCGAGCACCACGCGATACGCGCCGCCGTCCAAGCCCAGGCGCAGCGTCGCATCCGGCGTCCAGTCGAGCGAGCCCGTGATGCCGGCCGAGCGGGCCTGTCCGCCATTCTGCTTCGACGTGATCAGCACGTTGTCGACGAAACTGCGCGCGTCCGTCACCGTATCGCGGCTCGTGCGGTAGAAGGCGCCGGCATTGCCGTCCAGGTGTGCCGTACCGGCGTGCGCGCCGACCTCCCATGCGGTGAGCCGCTGCGGCCCGAGGCCGGGATTGCCGCGGCTCAGATTCTGCGCGTCGACATAGGTGGTGAATGGGTTGCGGTCGCGCGGGTCGGGCATCTGGAGGCTGCGGCGATAGGCGAGCGTCAGGTCGGCGTCGTCGCCGACCGCGTACTTCAGGTGCAGGCTCGGATCGAAGGCCTGCCAGTGCCCGGTCCGCGCGCTGCCCTGTGCAGGATTCACCCGCAGCGCCATGCGTTCGGCCCGTCCGCCCAGCAGCGCTTCCCATTTGCCGTGCCGGACCCGGTCCGTCAGGTAGACGGCGCGCAGGGCCGTCGTCACGGTGTAGCCGTTGGTCGTGGCCGGATCGGGCGTCTCGACACCCGTCGCGGGATCGACCCGCGCCTGGTAGTTGCCGATGGCGTCGGTCTGGTCCCGTAGATCCAGGCCCATGCCCCATTGGCCGTGTTTCGCCGCGCCGGTCCAGTCGACGGTGGCCTGGTCGAGGCGGCGCGCCGACCGGGTCGCACCATGGCTGTAGTCGGTGGCGCGCGCGGGCTCCACGAATACGTCGCGATACGACTTGTCGACCAGGCCCACCGTCGCGCTGTGCTGCACCGTCGCCTTGAGCGCCGCGCCGTCGCCCTGATGGCTGACGCTCAGGTTGGCGCTGTCGTCCGACTGCTCGTTCGGCCCGTTGGAGATGCGGTGATAGATCGTCCCGGCGCCGCCGGTGCTGGTCTCGTTGAGGACGTCGAACAAGGGACGCGACCGCCGTTCGTTATGGCGCGCCGACAGGCTGACGCTGTCGGCGTCGCTCAGGGCGTAATCGGCGCCCAGCGCCGCGCTGTCCACCACGCGCCGGATGAACACCCGCGACGCCTGCAGTGTCTGTCCGGACTGGCCCGCGGCCGGATTATTCCAGTCGACGCTCGAACGGCGGATCTTCAGCGTGCCGTCATGACGGTACGCCACGTTGCCGTGCACGCTCAATCGGCCCCGGGTCGCGTCGCCCGACGCGCCGGCGTTCCACAGGCCCTGGTCCGTGGCGCTGCCCTGGACCTGCGCGTGCGCGCCGGGCTTGCGGTTGCGCTTCAAGACGATATTCACGATCGCGCCCCCATTGGCGCGATAGGCGGCGGAGGGATTCGTGATGACTTCGACGCTGGCGATGTCGGCGCCGCTCATGGTCTGCAGCGCCAGCGCGCGTTCTTCGCCGGACCCCGACAGCATCGCCGTCGGCTTGCCGTCGACGAGGACCGTGACCTGGGTATTGCCCTTGACCGCGATCTGCCCGTCGGCCGTGACCGAGACCCCCGGCGTCGCCTGCAGCACGTCCTGCGCCGACCCGTTGGCTGCCCGCGGCGTGTCGGCAACCTGGTAGACGGTCTTGTCGAGTTTTCTGGCGACCGCCGCCTTCTTCGCCATGACGGTGACCGTCGGGGCGCCGGGATCGCCGTCGCCGTCGCCGGCGCGTGCCGTCACCGGCAGCGCGGCGAGGCCGCACAGGATCGCCGAACGTATCGTCTTCTGCACATCATGTCCTTTCATTCCGTTGAACCGGATTGTGGGGGACATTCGACCGTGTCGAAGACGGTGTGTGACCGGCGCCCTGTTCGGCGTGACGTGCGGATCAGTGGCCCTCGTGGCCGCCGCCGCTTGCTCTGCGCCGCGCGGTCCCGATGACTTCACCCTGCGCCGGCGCGGCCGGCGCATCCACGGCCTCCGGCACCGCGCCCGTCCACTCGCGCGCCACCGTGCCGGCCGGATGCCGGTACCAGCCGGGATCGCGGTAGTCGCCGCGCGCCAGTCCCTCGCGTACCTTGATGACGGTGAACATGCCGCCCATCTCGATATTCCCGAACGGGCCGCGCCCGGCCATCATCGGCAGCGTGTTTTCCGGCAGCGGCATCTGCATGCCGCCCATCGATCCGCCCTTGTCGCCCATGGCCATATAGCCGGGCACGAGGTCGTTGATCTTCTGCGCGATGCCGGCCTGGTCGACGCCGATCAGGGTCGGCATATCGTGGCTCATCGCGTTCATCGTGTGGTGCGACTTGTGGCAGTGGAAGGCCCAGTCGCCCGGATTGTCCGCGACGAATTCGATGGCGCGCATCTGGCCCACGCCGATGTCGACCGTCACCTCGGGCCAGCGCGCGGCCGGCGCAATCCAGCCGCCGTCCGTGCCCGTCACCTCGAAGCGGTGGCCGTGGATGTGGAACGGGTGGTTCGTCATCGTCAGGTTGCCCATGCGGATGCGCACCTTGTCGTCCTTGCGCACCACCATCGGGTCGGTGCCGGGGAAGGCGCGGCTATTGATGGTCCACAGGTTAAAGTCGAGCATCGTGTTCACGTTCGGCGTGTAGTTGCCGGGCGCGATGTCGTACGCGTTCAGCAGGAACACGAAGTCGCGGTCGACGGCCTGCCGGCGCGGATCCTTCGGGTGCGTGACCCAGAAGCCCATCATGCCCATCGCCATCTGCGTCATCTCGTCGCTGTGCGGGTGGTACATGAAGGTCCCCGCATGGCGCGCGACGAATTCGTAGACGAAGGTCTTGCCGGGCGCGATGGCGGGCTGCACGAGTCCCGCCACGCCGTCCATCCCGTTCGGCAGGATCTGGCCGTGCCAGTGGATGGTCGTCGCCTCCGGCAGTTTATTGGTCACGAAGATGCGCACCTTGTCGCCTTCCACGACCTCGATGGTCGGTCCCGGGCTTTGCCCGTTGTAGCCCCACAGGTTCGCCTTCATGCCGGGCGCGATCTCGCGCACGACGGGTTCGGCCACGAGGTGGAATTCCTTGACGCCGTCCTTCATGCGCCACGGCAGGCTCCACCCGTTGAGCGTGACGACGGGATTGTACGGGTGGCCGCTCGCGGGATGCTGCGGCGGCTGCGTCGCGGCCGAGGCCTGGACCGGCGCTTCCGGAATGGCGGCCGCGCCGGCCTTCGACACGAGCGAGGCGCCCACCATGGCGCCGGCCGCGCCGGTGATGAAATTTCTGCGGCTGGTCATTCTGCCTTGTCCTTGTTCTGCGGGTTCAATCGGGTGCCGAGCGTGGCTTCCAGTGCGGCGTGGGCGGTCCAGAAGGCGTCCAGCGCCTCGATGTAGGCGCCGACCGCGTCCGCCTGCGCGCGCGCGTCGGCCAGCAGGTCCTGCGGGCTGGCCAGCATGCCGTTGTAGCGCAGCAGGACCTCGCGCCCGATCTTCCTGCGCAGCGGGATGATCGTGTCGCGATAATGCCGCGCCACGTCGTACGCGTTGCGATAGGCGAGATAGCCCTCGCGCGCCTCGCTGCGCGCCGTGACGGCGGTGAGCGCCACGCGGTTCACGGCCTGCATGTACGTGGCCTCGGCGCGTGCGACGCGCGCGCCGCCCCAGTCGAACAGCGGCAGTTCCAGCGACAGCGTGTAGCCGTGTTGCCTGGGCGCGCCGGTGTCCGACTTGTCGGCATAGCCGGCGTCGAGCACGTCGATGAAGCGGGTCGTGCGCGTGAGGCCCAGGTCCGCCGCGGTGGCGGACGCCTCGGCCCTCGCGGCCTGCACGTCCAGGCGCTGTTCCAGCGCGATGCGTTCGACGTCGGCCAGTTCCGCCGGCGCGGCCGGCAGGTCGGGCAGGTGGTCGGGCAGCGCGTAGCCGGCGTCCTTGCCCCACAGGCCCAGCGCGCGCGTGAGGCGCTCGCGCGCGGCGGTCGCGCGCCAGGCCGCGCGCGCGACGTCGCTTGCGGCCTGCGCATGAAAGAGCTGTTCGCGCGCCAGTTCGAGCTGGTTCGTGTTGCCCGCCGTGGCCATGCGGCCGGCCAGTTCGGCGCCGGCTTCGCTCGCTGCCTGCACGCGGCGCGCATAGTCGAGGGCCTGCCTGCCGGCCACCGCCTCGATCCACGCCGTGCGCGTTTCGAGCGCGTGGCGCTCGATGGCGGCGCCGACCTCGCGCTTCACCTGCTCGAAGCGGCGCGCCTCCATGCGCGCGGCCAGCGGCGCGGTCAGCATGCCGACGAGGTCGAACGTGATGCTGCGTTCGATCTCGAGGGCGCCGCCGCCCGCGAGCCGCTTGAAGTCGAACGACGGATTGCGCGGACGCGCGGCCTGGGCCAGGTCGGCCTGGGCGATCCCCACGTTCCAGTACGCGGCCTGCAGGCCGGGATGGTTGACGAGGGCGATGCGCACGGCCGTGTCCATGTCCAGCGGCGCGCCCGCCGCGAACACGGGCAGCGCCCGCAACGACGGCGGCAGCGCGCCCTGTCCGGCGCCGTCGCGCGTCAGTTGCGGCGTCACCCCGGTGCGGTCCTGCGTCGCGGCGGCGACGTCGTCGAAGCCGCCGTCCGGCGTGACCGTCGCGCAGCCCGCGAGCAGCGCCAGCGCGGCCGCCGCCGGCAGCAGGCGTACTTGCGGCATCACGGCGCTTCCTTGTGGCCGCAGCAGCCCGGCTTGCACGCGGCCGGCTGCGCACCCGTGTCGCCGTGGCCGCTGCACGTGCCGCCGTCTTTCATATCCATGCCGGCGCAGCAGCTTTTCTTGTCGCCGCCAGCCATGCACTGCATGCCTTTCATGCCGCCGGCGGCCATGGACGGCATCGCGCCCATGTCCATGCCGGCGTGATGTTCGTGCATGGGCATGGACATGGCGGGGCCGGTTGCCGGCGCGGGTTCGGCGTGGTCGTCGATGGCAGGCTGCGCGCGGGTGGCGGGCACCGGCGCCTGCGGATCGGCGACGCCGGCGGAAGAAGTCTGTGCGGCGGCGTGCGCGCACGTGGCGGCCAGCAGCCAGGCCAGCGCACGGGTCAGGTGAAGTCGTTTCATGTTGTCCTCGTGTCGAATGCGTGAATGGCGCCGCCGCGCATGGAGAGCGCCGGCGGCGAGATACGGGCGCGGACCGAAAGGCCGCGCCGTTCAGGCGATGACGAGACGGGGAGGGCGTTCGGGCAGTGACGGGTCGACGCTGGCCACGTGGCCGGCGCGGAAGGGAATGGCGACGGAGGGCGGCGCGAACGCCGGCGGGACGAGTGGCGCGGGCACGAGGGCGACCACGATGCAGCAGCCGGGGCAGGTGCCGCGGTGCTTGTCCTGGTGATCGCCGGCGGACGCCTTGCCTGCCTGCGCCGCGTGGGCGGCGGGCATGTCGTGGCAGCTTCGCGCAGTCGGCGCGGCGTGCGCCGCCGTCATGGCAGCGGGCGCGCTCAGCGACGGCAGCATGCGCGCGGCGGCCAGGCCCTGGAAGGGCAGGGCCAGCAACAGCAGCCAGACGAACAGTGAGCGCAGGACGGTATTCACGCGGGCATTCTAGCACGGCACCGTTGCATTTTTATCCGTCCGGCGTCTTTGTGGTGATGCAAGAATGGCCACACGTGCTAGCATATTGACATGACAAGGAGATTACGGGCAATGATCGGCATCTTGACGCGCATGCGGGCAGCACGGACCATGCACAGCCGGCGCCAGGTGGGCGAACGGGCCGCGCAGGTCATCGACCGGGTGATCTTCGACATGGGTGTCGACCGCCTCGTGCAGGGCACGTTCCGGCTCGATCGGCACTGCCGCCCGCGCTTCTCCAGCGCCCCCCTCGCGCCCGGCCGCGACGGCGTCGCGGTGGCGCTGGCGCAGCTGGCCGAATGCGCCGCGCTCACGGCGGCGGCGCGCCGCGATGCCGATCGCGAGGCGCTGCGGATGCACACGGACGCCGTCGTCGCGGGCCTGCTGCGCGAATTCGAGGCCCGCTCCCCGCGCTTTCGCGCGCTGCCGGCGGTGCCGGGCGCATAAGCCGGCGCCGATGTCAGCGCAGCGCCGAACGCAGCGCGCCGGACTCGAAATAGATGTGCTGGATCGCCGGATAGGCGGCCGCCACGGCCTTCTCCAGCCGCTCGATCGCGGCCTCCACTTCGTCGATGCGCATGCCGCGGTTGAACTGCACGGCGGCCGTCAGCAGCACGTCGTCCGGCCCAAGCTGCATGCTGAGCAGCTTGCCGACTTCCTGGATGGCGGGATCGGCGCGCAGGATCTCGCACACGCGCCGCGTGGCCTCGGTGCCGATGCCTTCGCCGACGAGCAGCGCGCCGGTCTCGCGCGCGAGGGCGAACGCGGCGCCCACGAGCAGGAGGCCGATCATGATCGACGCGGCCGGATCGAAATACGGGCTGTCGAACACGAAGCCGAGCGTGATGCCGGCGGCCGCGATGGTCAGGCCCAGCAGGGCGGCAGTGTCCTCGATGAAGACGGTGAACACCGACGCGTCCTTGCTCGCATGGACGGTCTGCCACAGCGAGGCGCCGGGCTTGCGCCGTTTGTTGAGTTCTTTGCGCGACACGTTCCAGCTGTAGCCCTCGAAGCAGGCCGAGACGGCCAGCACGACGTAGTTCCACATCGGGTCTTCCAGCGGCTCCGGATGGCGCAGCGCGCTGATGCCGTGGTAGATCGACAGCCCGCCGCCCAGCGAAAACACGGACAGCGCGACGAGCAGCGCCCAGAAATACAGCGCCTTGCCGTAGCCGAACGGGTGGCGCTTGTCGGCCGGCTTCTCGCTGTTCCTCTCGCCGATCAGCAGCAGGAATTCGTTACCGGTGTCGACGGCCGAGTGGATGCCTTCGGCCAGCATGGCGGCACTGCCCGTGATGGCGGCGACGACGAACTTGGCGACCGCGATGCCCAGGTTCGCGAGGATCGCCGCGTAGATCACCTTGCGCGAGCCGCCTTGTTCGTTCTCTTTGTCCGTCATGGTGTATGGTTGTCGCCGGTGGCGTCGATGAGATGTCGAGCCAAGTGTAGCCAATCCGCCGCCGGCGGCTTGCACGGCTGGGAGCGTGTGGATGAGTGTACGTAATCTCAAGCAACTGTTCGCCCCGACGTCGGTGGCCCTCGTCGGCGCCTCCGAGCGACCGGGCAGCGTCGGCGCGACCATGCTGCGCAACCTGCGCGAAGGCGGCTTCGCGGGCCGGCTGTTCCCCGTGAATCCCAAGTACGAGACACTCGCCGGCCTGCAGGTCTGGCCCGACGTGGCACGCCTGCCGCAGGCGCCCGACCTGGCCATCATCTGCACGCCGCCGGCCACGATCCCCGGCATCGTGCGCGCGCTCGGCGCACTGGGGACGCGCGCCGCCATCGTGATGAGCGCCGGCGTGTCGACGGCGCGCGACCTGCGCGGGCGCAGCATCAAGCAGGCGATGCTGGACGCCGCCAACCCCTACCTGCTGCGCATCCTGGGGCCGAACAGTTCCGGCCTGCTGGCGCCCGGCATCGGCCTGAACGCGAGCATCGCCGTGGGCGGCGCGGCGCCGGGGCGCCTCGCCTTCGTGTCCGAATCGGGCGCGCTGATGGCGGGCGTGCTCGATTGGGCGCGCACGCGCAACGTCGGCTTTTCCACGTTCCTGGCCCTGGGCGACTCGGCCGACGTCGACTTCGGCGACGTGCTCGACTACCTGGCCAGCGATCCCGGCACGTCCGCGATCCTGCTGCACGCGGAGAGCGTGCGCTATGCCCGCAAATTCATGTCGGCCGCCCGCGCGGCGGCCCGCAGCAAGCCGACCCTGATGCTCAAGGCCGGGCGCTCGCTGGAGGCGCCGACTGCCGGCGCCTGCCTGTCCGGCGTGCTGGCGCGGCCCGACGACGTGTATGACGCCGCCATCCGCCGCGCCGGCATGCTGCGCGTGTACACGACGGACCAGCTGTTCGCGGCCGTGGAGACGCTGGCGCGCGCCAAGCCTTTGTTCGGCGAGCGCCTGGCGCTGCTCGGCAACGGCGCCGGCCCCGTCGTGCTGGCCGCCGACGCCCTGCAATACGGCGGCGGCCAGCAGGCCGAATTGTCGGCGGAGACGGTGGCGCAGCTGCGCGGCCTCGTGCCCGAATGGAGCGGCAGCGGCGAATTGAACCTGCGCGGCGACGCGCCGCCGGAGCGCTACCGCGACGTCGTCGACGTGCTGCTGCACGACGGCGGGGCGAACGCCGTCGTGATGATCCACGCGCCCAACGCCGTCGTCGATCCGGCCGACGTGGCGCGCGCGGTGGCGCCGCTGGCGAAGGCGTCGTCGCGCAACGTGCTCGCGTGCTGGCTCGGCCTGCAGTCGGTGGGAGAAGCGCGCGCGATCGCGTACGAGGCGGGCATGCCGGCCTACCGCACGCCGGAAGCGGCGGTGAACGGCTTCCTGCAGATCGTCCACTTCCGCCGCAACCAGCAGCTCCTGATGGAAGTCCCGGCTTCCGTCGGCGACGGGGAGCCGGACCGCGGACGCGCCCGTGCCCTCGTCCGCGAGCTGCTCGCGCGGGGACGCAGGACGGGCCGCTACCTGCTGGACGATCCGGACACGAAGGCGATCCTCGACGCCTACGGCATCCCCACGGTGCCCACGCGCGCGGCCGCGACGCCGGACGACGCCGTCGCCATGGCCGGCGAGATCGGCTATCCGGTGGCGGTCAAGATCCTGTCGCCGGACGTGGCGCAGAAGTCGGACGTCGGCGGCGTGTCGCTCGACCTCGATACGCCGGAAGCGGTGCGCGCCGCGACGGAACGCATGCAGAAACGCCTGGCCGAACTGAAGCCGGACGCGCGCCTGGACGGCTTCATCGTGCAGGCGATGGCGCGCAATCCGGCGGCGCACGAACTGATCGCGGGCGCCGCCACCGACCCCGTGTTCGGGCCGGTGATCCTGTTCGGCCAGGGCGGCCTCGCAGTGGAAGCCGTCAACGACCACGCGGTCGGCCTGCCGCCGCTGAACACGGTGCTGGCGCGCGACCTGATCTCGCGCACGCGCGTGGCGCGCCAGCTGGCCGGCTACCGCAACCATCCGGCCGCCAACCTGGACGCCATCGCCGCCGTGCTCGTGCAAGTGTCGCGCCTCGTGGCCGACGTGCCGGAGATCGTCGAACTGGACGTCAACCCGCTGCTGGCCGATGCCAATGGTGCCGTCGTGCTCGACGCGCGCATGCGCATCGCGATGGCCGACCGCGCCGGCAACGCGCTGGACCGCCTGGCGATCCGTCCGTATCCATCCGAACTGGAAGAGTTCGTGGCGTGGCAGGGCGAGACGATCCTGCTGCGCCCCATCCGCCCCGAGGACGGCGCCGCGCACGTCGCCTTCTTCAACGCGCTGACGCCGGACGACGTCCGCTACCGCATGTTCGTGCGCGTGCGCGAACTGCAGCCGGCGCAGCTGGCGCGCTTCACGCAGATCGACTACGACCGCGAGATGGCCTTCATCGCCACGCGCGCCGGCGCGGACGGCCACGCGGAGACGCTGGCCGTGGGCCGCGTCGTGGCCGATCCCGACAACATGAGTGCCGAATTCGCGGTGACGGTGCGTTCGGACCTGAAGGGCAAGGGCCTGGGCGTCATGTTGATGAACAAGCTGATCGCCTACTGCCGCGCGCGCGGCACCCGCGAGATCGTGGGCGAGGCGCTGCCGCAGAACGCACCCGTCATCGGCCTCGTCAAGAAACTCGGCTTCATCGTCGGGCCGGTGGACGAGGACGAGGGCGTGCGGAAGTTCCGCTTGCCGCTGCGCTAGCGCCGCATCAGCGGCGGAACCGTACGTCTTCCTGCACGACGGGTGCGTCCTTGTTGCCGTTCTTCGGCTTCTTGGGTTTCTTCGGCTTCTTGACGATCTCGCCGCTCGCAGTCGTCTGCGGCACGCGGTGCTCGGGCTCGAAGCCCGCTTCCTCCTTGCGCTGCAAGGGCTGCTTCGTCAGCGCCTCGATGGCGGCGAGTTGCTGGACTTCGTCCGCGCACACGAGCGACACGGCGTCGCCCGACGCGCCCGCGCGCCCCGTGCGGCCGGTGCGGTGCACATAGTCTTCCGCCACGATCGGCAGGTCGACGTTGACGACGACGGGCAGTTCCTCGATGTCGAGGCCGCGCGCCGCGACGTCGGTGGCGACCAGCACCCGTACCTCGCCCGCCTTGAAGCGCTCGAGCGCACGCAGGCGCGCGGGCTGCGGCTTGTCGCCGTGGATCGAATCGGCGCCCACGCCTTGCGCGGCCAGCAGGTCGACGAGCTGGTCGACCCCCTTGCGCGTCTTCACGAACGCGAGCACCTGGGACCAGCCGTGGCGCTTGAGCAGGTGCAGGAACAGGTCGGGCTTGCGTTTCTTGTCGACCGGGACGATCCACTGGCGGATCGCCTGCACCGTCGTGTTGCGCGGCGACGCCTCGATGCCGACGGGGTCGACCAGCAGCTTCGTTGCCAGCAGCCGGATCGGGTCGGAAAAGGTCGCGGAGAACAGCAAGGTCTGGCGCCGCCTGGGCAGCAGCGCGAGCAGGTTGTCGATGTCGCGCGAGAACCCGAGGTCGAGCATGCGGTCGGCCTCGTCCAGCACGAGCGTCTGCACCTGGTTGAAGCGCACGGCGTTCTGGCGCTGCAGGTCGAGCAGGCGGCCGGGCGTGGCGACGAGCACGTCGACGCCCTTACGCAACCGCATCATCTGCGGATTGATGCTGACGCCGCCGTACGCGACCATCGTGCGCAGCGGCAGCCCGGCCCCGTAGGCGCGCACGCTCTCGTGCACCTGCTCGGCGAGCTCGCGCGTCGGCACGAGGATCAGGGCGCGCACCGAATTGGCGGCGGCCTGCACGCCGTCGAGCACGAGGCGCTGCAGCAGGGGCAGGGCGAAGCCGGCCGTCTTGCCGGTGCCCGTCTGGGCGGCGGCCATGACGTCGCGACCGGCCAGCACGGCGGGAATCGCCTGCGACTGGACGGCGGTGGGCGTGTGGTAGGACAGCGAGGCGAGGGTGCGCGTGATCTGGTCGATCAGGCCGAGCGAAGCGAACGACATGGTGGCGGAGGCGGTCTTGGAAAAGGCGACAGTGTAACCTGTCGCCCAACCTAGGGTCACGGCGGGTGTCCACTTGTCGTGAGTGCAACGCGCACGTACACTGCGCCTTCGTGGACTTCCGATGCGACGAGGCCGATGGGCATAATTTTGATAGCCGTGTTTCTTGCGATGCTGCTCGGCTTCTCCTGTCTGGGCATCCCGCTGGGTGTCCGGGCCGTATGCCGGGCGCGCGGCCGCACGACCGCGGTCCTCGTTTTATCGGCGGCGAGCGCCGGCCTCGGCGTGCTTGCGGTGTTGCTGCCTTTCGCGCTCGTGATGTCGAGCCGCGTGTCGGCATGGGGATTCGTCCTGGTCGTGACGGCGTGCGTCGGCGCGATTGCCGGGCTGGCCGGCGCCGTTCTCGGGCAGCGTTTTCGGGAATCGGGCAGGCCCGCCGACGGCCTGTTCGGCGCCGCGTTCTTCCTTTCCGCGGCGGCGTTCCCGGTGAACTGGTTCTGGCTGGCGCCGCGCCTGGAGGCGTGGTTCCGGGTCGGCTGGACGTATTGATGCCGCCGCTGCGTCGTCCGGCGCCTAAGGCATATCGCGAGCCTTGTCAGGCGCAACCGCCAGCACCACCGTCCACAGCGCGAACTTGATGATGCGCTCGACCACATAGAAGCAGCACGCCCAGATCGCAAGCCTGGCGAACGAGAATCCGCCATGCAGTACCGAGTCGTCCATCCCGGCGGCCTTGAGCCATCCCTGCACGATCAAGACCGCGCCGACGCAGCACGGCAGCTCGATCCACCATTTGTTAGCCGAATTCTTTTTCATGCCGATGTCTTTCCACACTGATCCGAAGCATTGCCGGCGCGAGTGTAGCAGTCCGGACACCCCCGAAAACACGCCGATTGTCACGCGCCGCCGCCGGCGAATGGGAAATCGACGTCCGGCCTCCGTCCCGACACGATGTCCGCGATCGCCCGCCCCGAGCCGCACCCCATCGTCCAGCCCAGCGTGCCGTGGCCCGTGTTCAGGTACAGGTTCGCGAAGCGCGTGCGGCCGATGATCGGGACGTTCGACGGCGTCAGCGGCCGCAGGCCCGCCCAGTACGTGGCGGCGTCGTAGTCGCAGGCGCCGGGGAACAGGGCGCGCACGCGCCGCGTGATCGCCGCGCAGCGCACGGGATTCAGGTCGCGCGTATAGCCGTTCAACTCGCACGTGCCGGCCACGCGCAGGCGCGCGCCCAGGCGCGAGAACACGAGCTTGTGGCCGTCGTCCGTCAGCGACACGGTCGGCGCGGCGTCGCCATCGACCACCGGATACGTGGCGGAATACCCCTTGCCGGGATAGATCATCAGCCGAATGCCCAGCGGCGCGAGCAGGTGCACGGAAAAACTGCCGAGCGCGACGACGACGGCGTCCGCATGCAGTTGCTGGTGGCGGCCGTCGGCGTCGATGATTTCCACGCCGTCGATGCGGTCGCCGCGGGCCAAAAGTCGCGTCGCCGTCGTGTCGTACAGGAAGCGGATGCCGGCGGCCGCGCCGCGCGCGGCCAGTTGCGCCGTGAACCGGTACACGTCGCCGGATTCGTCGCTGGCCGTGAAGTCGCCGCCCACGAGCTTGCGGCGCACGGGCGCCAGCGCGGGTTCGATCCGCACGACTTCGTCGGCGTCGACGGTCATGCGCGGGCAGCCCAGGTCGCGCATCGCGGCGGCCGCGCGGCGGGCGCGCTCGAATTCCTTGTCGTCCGTGTAGAAATGGAGGATGCCGCGCGTGAGGCTGTCGTACTCGATGCCTGTCCGCGCGCGCAGCGCCTGCAGGCTGCGGCGGCTGTACTCGGCCATGGCGACGATCCGGCGCAGGTTGGCGGCGACGCGGCCGGGTGCGCACTCGCGCACGAACTGCAGGCACCAGCGCCATTGCAGCGGGTCGGCGCGCAGGCGGAACAGCAGCGGCGCGTCTTCCCGGCCCAGCGACTGCACGACCTTGAGCAGGCCGGCGGGCGTGGCCCAGGGCTCGGCGTGCGACACGGAGATCTGGCAGCCGTTCGCGAAACTCGTCTCCTGCGCCGGGCCGCCCTGGCGTTCGACCACCGTGACGTCGTGGCCGGCCTCGCGCAGATACCAGGCGGTCGCGGTGCCGACGACGCCGGCGCCGAGGACGATCACGTGCATCGGCGCACCGTTGCGATACGGCGTGGGAAGTTTCTGGAAACAGGAAGTTGCATGCGGCTCCTCGTTGGCGTCGTGGTGACGGGCGGAGCCGGCAAAGGAGAGCGGGCGCCGGCGCGGGGACCGGTATCCGCATGCTTCCCTTCGCTGGCATTACCCAGATCAGGTTCGGAGGGTGTTTCTCACCCGCGGGCCGCGGTTGCGGCTGCAGGACCCCTAGCGTTGCCTTATGGCAGGCAGAATTCTAACCGGTCCGCGGCGCGGCGGCAAAGTGGGCGGAACAGCGGGTCGGATTGGGGAGGCAATGGGTATGCGGCGGCGCCGGCGCGCGAATGCGGCCGGACGACAGCATGCTGCGCGGCGTGCGCAGGTCAGGCCGGGACGGCGGCCGTGGCCGCGGCCAGCGCGACGGTGGGTTTCACCGGTTCGCGCCGGTCCTGGCAGGCCACGAGCATGAGACAGGCCAGGAGCAGCAGGCGATAGCAGGCACGATGATGTTTCATGACTCTCTCTCCTTTGGCCGCATCGTAGCCCAACCCCGGCGGCGCCGGCGCGCCGCTGGCGCACGCTCAGAAGCGGTAGCCGATGCTCGCGCGCACGACCGGATAGACCTTGAGGGAATCCACGTCGTCGCGCAGGTGCAGGCGCTCGGCGGCGATGTCGTTGAGGAGCGCCACGCAGTCCGTCAGCGACGCCGGGCAGCTGGTGCTGGCCAGATGCACGTTCGGATTGCCCTGGTAGAACACGCCGAGGTCGACGTTGCTGGTCCAGTGCGAGGACGGTGCCAGCGCCTTGCCCCAGCCGATGCCGACGTAGGGCGCGGCCTTGCGGTAATCGATGCGGCCGGTCAGGAGGCCGACGTCGGCCGTCGTGTAGGTATGGCCGTTCAGCGTGAAGGCGCCGGCGCCGTTCGGCCTGGCCCGGGCGTCGAACCGGTTGCCGTTGTAGAGGACGCCGCCCGTCAGGTGGAAGCTGCTGCCTTCGGTCAGATACCAGTCGAACAGGATGTCGAACGTCTGCAGCTTGCCCTTGATGTCGTAGTCGACGAGGTTCGACGTCCTGGTGAAGTTGTGGCGGAAATAGTTGGCGCCGAAGCGGCCGTTCAGATAGGTTTCCATCGGCACGACGACGTGGAAGCCCACGCCGGTGGTGCCGATGTCGGCCGTTGCGCCGCCCTGCTGGCGGCGCCCGCCGCCAGCAGGGCGGCCGCGGCCAGCACGGTTTGTTTCGCGAACATCGATGACCTTTCAGTGGATTGGAGCCGGCGATTGTAGCCGCGCACTTGCCCCAAGAGAAATATTGCTGCCCGGTCTGTTGTAATCCCGCCCGGCGACAATGTAAGCATGTGTTGCAACGAATTGTACGTAACATTTCGTTTGATAAACTCGACACAAACATTACAAAGAGGTCATCCTATGAAATCCCTGATCTTCGGCGTGGCGCTGTGCGCCGCCGCTCTCCCGGCCCTGGCCCAGACGAACGTGTCCATCAGCGTCGGCCAGCCCGGCTTCTATGGCCGTGTCGACATCGGCGACTTCGCGCCGCGCCCCGTCCTGTACGCGCCGCAACCGGTGATCATCACGCCGGCGCCGCAATACGTGGCGGAACCCATCTACCTGCGCGTGCCGCCGGGCCACCGCAAGCACTGGGCGCGTTACTGCGGCCGCTACGGCGCGTGCGGCCGTCCGGTCCTGTTCGTGCGCGACGAGTGGTACACGAACACCTACGTGCCGCGCTACCGCGAGCATTTCGGCGGCTATCGCGGCGATCATCGTGGCAACTACGGCGGCGGACCGCGCGACGTGCGCGTCGTCGAGCGCGTGGAATACCGCGACCGCGGCGACCACGGCCGCCACGAGGGCTGGGAGCACGGCCGCGGCCATGACGAGGGTCACGGCGACCACGGCAACGGTCACGGCCACGACCATGGCCGCGGCCACGACTGATCCGTGACGGGCGGTTGCGCCGCCCCGTAGTAGACTGTCCGGGTGAGCCCGGCAGCGGGCGTGACCGACGGAGGCAGGCTTGCAGGGCGATATCGTGATCGTAGGCGGCGGGGCGGGCGGACTGGAACTGGCCTGCAAGCTGGGCCGCAAACTGGGACCGGACAAGGTGACGCTGGTCGACAGCCGGCTCTACCACGTGTGGAAGCCGTCGCTGCACGAAGTGGCGGCCGGCACGCTGGACATCCACCAGGAAGGCCTGTCGTACCAGATGCTGGCGCACGACCGCGGCTTTTCCTTCGTGTACGGCGCCATGACGGCGCTCGACGCGGCCGCGCGGCACATCACGATCGCGCCCGTGACCACGGCGGCCGATGGCGAGGAAGTGCTGCCGGAGCGCACCCTCGGCTTCCGCTCGCTCGTGATCGCCGTCGGCAGCACGTCGAATTATTTCGGCGTGCCCGGCGCGCGCGAGAACACGATTTCCCTGAATGCCACCGAGGACGCCGAGCGGTTCCGCCTGCGCCTCTTGCGCCTCCTCGCCCAGGCCGAGCAGCAGAAGGACGACGGTGCGGCCGACAGCGGCATCGACATCGTCATCATCGGCGGCGGCGCCACCGGCGTCGAGCTGGCGGCGGAATTGCGCGAAGCGTCCGGCGCCTACGCGGCCTATGGCTTGCGCCGGCTGCAAGTCAAGCGCGACGTGCGCATCACCCTGCTCGAAGGCGCGCCGCGCATCCTGGCGCCGCTGCCGGAACGGGTCTCGAGTGCGGCCGCGCGTCTGCTCGACCAGCGCGCCATCCGGGTCGTGACGGATTGCCGGGTCAACCGCATCGACCAGAACCAGGTCAGCGACAACAAGGGCAACCTCTATCCGGCCGACCTGTGCGTGTGGGCGGCGGGCATCCGCGCGCCCGAGTTCCTGGGCGCGCTCGGCCTGCCCGTGGCCAAGGGCGGCCAGGTCGAGGTCGACGCGCAGCTACGTGTGAAGGACGTGCCCGGCGTGTACGCGCTGGGCGACTGCGCCGCCTGCACGGACGGCAAGGGCAAGCCCGTGCCGCCGCGCGCCCAGGCCGCGCACCAGCAGGCTGCTTATCTCCTCAAGACCTTCGTCGACCAGGCGGCCGGCAAGCCGCCGCAGACGGCGCCGTACGTGTACCGCGATTACGGCTCGCTCGTGTCGATCGGGCGCGAGACGACGGTGGGCAACCTGATGGGTTCATTGCGGGGCGCCAGCCTGTTCGTGGAAGGATTCCTGGCGCGCATCATGTACATGAGCCTGCACCTGATGCACCACCAGGCCGTGCTGGGGTCGCTGCGCACGGGCCTGATGGCGGTGGGGCGCTTCCTGATCCGCAGGACGACGCCGATCGTCAAGCTGCACTGAGCCCGCCGCGCGGCTGCCGGCAGGCGGCATCGAGCAGCGGGATGTCGCAGCAGCGCACGCCGGGCTGGACGCCGTCCCACACGACGCGTTGCATCGCGCTGCAGTAGCACGCGAGGTTGGCGTCGACGAGGTGCCACAGTGCGAGCCGGCAATGCCCGCAGGCCGGCATCGGCGCCGGCCGCTGGATGGGTTCGAGCCGTTCGAGCGTCGGGCTGAGCGCCTCGGGCGGCCGGGCAAACGGTGGCGTCGGGTCCATGCGAAGCTCCACGATGGTTGGCAACCCGCCGATGCTCGCACGGGCCCGCAACCGGGTGTTCGGCCCGATCAAGGAAACGTCATGTCGTTCAGCGCACGGCCAGGATGTCCCACAGATGGTTCCGCTGCTTCTTGTCGGCGGGGTCGAAGATGCGCCGGCCGATCTCGAGTCCCAGCTTGCGATGGCTTTCCCACTGCGCCTCATCGAAGAACTGGTCGCCCGTGGTCTGCTGCGGGAATTCCTTGTTCACGGCGCCATAGTTGTGCACGTCCAGCGGCGCCTCGGCGATCAGGACGGGCTTGACCAGGACGATGCGCATGTCCGGCACCTTGTTGTGCCGCGCCCCGCTGCTGCGGAACACGTTCAGCAGCAGGGCGCATTTGTTGCTGCCGGGCTTGGGCTGCGCCAGCTCCGCGGCGGTGCCGAACACGTCGCGCAACGGGGACAGCGACGTCGTGACGGTCTCGTCGACTTCGATGTCGATGCCGAAGTCGATGCGCGCCAGGCGGATCAGGCCGGCGAGATCGTCGAACCGGTAGCCGGGATCGGCGCCGCAGTCGCAGGCGACGATGAACTTGACGTCGCGTTCGGGCCGCAACAGTTCGTAGATGCCGGTATTGTCGAAATGTCCGCCGTCGCTGAGGTAGTGCATGGGGCGGCGGGTACCGTAGAAATGCGCGCCCAGCTCGTCGACCAGGTAGGCCTGGGTCGGCAGCGCGGTGCGGAACAGGCGCGCGAGGCCGCGCTCGGTGTTGCGCGTCAGGCCGGAACGCCACCAGCGGCCCAGCCGCACGTTCGCCAGGCCCAGCAGCAGGGCCATGGCCGCCGACGTGCGCCGTCCGCTGCCGGTGGCGGCGGCCGCGCCTGAGATGCCGATCCATTCGCCGATCGTCAACGGGTCGCCGGGGCCGGTGTCCTCGGCGGGAAAGCACTTGCCGTCGATCGCGAACGGCAGGGCCGGCGTGTCCCCGGCGACGGCGGGGAGCACCACCATCGGCCGTCCCTTGCGATCGCGCTGGATCAGTTGCTCGGCCGGGTCGACGTTCTGGTTCAGGCACACGTTGATGAGATGCAGGGGCGCGTAGCGGTTCGTGTTGTAGGCGACATGGTCGATGTGGTCGGTATCGAGCGGTTCCGCCGAGCTCAGCGTCTTGTCGCCGTCCGCGAAACGGTGGGCGTTGCTGGCGCCCTGGTAGGCGCGCGTCAACCGTGCGCTGTACAGGCCCTGCAGCGAGGACAGGTTGAGGAACTGCGGGAAGCGGCCGATCATCGCCGTGAGCGCGCCGGCGGCGAGCAGCAGGAGCAGCAGCCAGCCGCACTGCGACTTCAGCAGCCCGGCCGCCGCGAACGTGTAGCGGCACGCCAGGTCCACGCCTTGCCACTGGATCCAGATGACGCCGTAATCCCAGACGGACACGAGCAGCACGGCGAGCGCCGTGGCGGCCAGCCCGAGCAGGACGTCGACCGGAATGCGCGTACGGGGCATGCCGGACAGCTTGACGAGGCGCGGGGCCAGGCGGCGCGTCAGCCACGTCAGGATGGCGGTCGCCGTCAGCGGCGGCCCCAGGGTCCAGTCGTGCGCATAAAAGCTCTGGGAGAGCGTGTCGACGAGCGCCAGGAAGGCGAGCACGCCGGCCAGCTTCAGCGTCCAGGTGAGCTGGCGCGTCAGGTGCAGGCGCAGTGCCGCGAACGTCTTGTGCGGCGCGGCCGCGCGGAACCACAGGGCGCCGAGCGCCATCTCGGCCAGCACGGCGGCGAACGGCGTTCCCGCCTGGTCCCACGGCGCGGCAGGCGCGATCCAGAACCATGGAATCCAGGCCGCCGCGGCGCCGACCACGACGGCCACGCAGGCCGCGCACCCCACATAGCCGAGCCAGTACCGCACGGGCTGCTTCGCCGCCTTGTCGAGGCTTTCGCCCGCGGGCGGATAGGTCATCCAGTAGGCGCAGCCGCACGGCACCGTGAGCAGCGCCAGCACCGCCACGGGAAACATCCACAGGCCGCTGAGCCAGACGTCCGACAGCCATGTGCCCGGTTTGGACAGCTGGACGATGAATTGGGTCAACTGCCCTTGATCGGCCACGTACAGGAGGCCGTTCTTGGCCAGGTTCAGCAGGGCGAGCAGGACGAGCAGCAGCAGGCCGAGCACCAGATGCAGGGCAAACCATGCACGCAGGACGGTGGCGATGCCATACAGCAGGTCGCCGGCGCTGGACGGTGCGAGGTAGCGGCCGTTTTCGCGCAGCCAGGCCATGGCCCGGTACGCGCTGCCGGCGGCCTTGACGGTGCCCGTGCGCAGGCGCGGCGGTTCCTGGCGCAGCGTATCGTAGGCATTCGCGGCGCTGGCGGCCTCGTCCATCTCGCGATCGGCGCGTCCCGGCACGAACATGCTCGCGAAGAACGTCCCGATATAGCCGCCGCCGCTGACCGTCGACAGGTAGTCGAACTGGCCCAGCAGGCTCTCCTCGGTGGCGGCCGGACTGCCGGGGAGGGGGAGCGGCGCGGCCCCGGGCGGCGCCGGCGTGCGGCCGAGTGCCTCGAGTACGCCGAGGCAAAAGGTGGCGCTGCGGATGCCGCCGCCGGACAGGCACAGGCCCCAGGCCGACGTCGCCTGCTGCTCGGGCACGGACCGGCGCCGGCGGACCCGCGCGAGCTCCTCGCGCATGCGCCCGATGTAACGGTCATCGGCTGTCGCCGGGGGCTGGTGCGATTGCGTGTCCATGCATACCTCCATCGCGCTCGACGCGGAGGGCGTCGATATGGCTGACCACGGACGACGTGCCGGGTTCCCGGCCATCTATCCGTGCAGGGTAAGAATTTGCCGGACAAATCTATCGGCGAATTCCTACAAGGCTAGCATGATTCACTGACAAAATTCTCACCAATAATTGCATTGGCGGGCAGGCGACGGGCGTGCGGCGGCCGCGCCCGGGAGGGCGGCCGTGCGGCGGGCGGGATGCGGCCCGATTACTTGGGGATGACCAGCGTCAGGGCGGTGCCTTTGCCGTCCGGTCCGGGGCCGAGGGTGAGCGTGCCGTTCAAGCCGCGGACGCGCTCGCGCAGCATGCGCAGGCCGTGGCAGCTGGGGGCGGCGGCGACGCCCGCGCCGGGGCCGACGCCGTCGTCGCGCACGGTCAGCATGGCCTGGTCGCCATCGTCGTCGAGGATGACGTCGACCGCCGTCGCCTGTGCGTGCCGGGCGATGTTACGCAGGCCTTCCTCGGCGCAGCGCAGCAGCGCGACGCCCTGGGCGCGCGTGTAGTCGGCGTCCTCGTCCGGCATGCTGGCCCTGGCCTTGATGCCGTGCTCGCGGCCCCATTCCTGGACCAGTTCCGCGATCGCCGCCCTGGGGCCCAGGAACTCCAGCTTGTCGTTCCAGAGCGCCAGCTGCATCTTGCGGTTGGTCTCGATGATGTTGTTCAGCAGTTGCTTCATTTGCGCGGCGCGGTCGCGCTGCGGCTGTTCCTGCAAGTGTTGCGACAGCAGGCCGAGATGCATCGTCAGCGCCGTCATCGACGAACCGAGACTGTCGTGCAGCCGGCGTGCCAGCAGGCGCCGCTCTTCGTCCCAGCAGGTCGTCAGGTGGGCCAGGAGTTCGGCCAGCTCGGCGGCGCGCGCCGCATGCTGGCTGTCTTCTCCGGAATCCGGCGGATGAGGTTCCGAAACTTTCATAAAGGCAACCAATTTATGTTTCTCGGGATGATACAACAGCTTGGGCCGGGGCGGCGCAGGAATCGTCTTTGTGAGTTGCCGTACAGTCTAGTGTTGCATTTCGGGTCAAGCTGGAGGCTGACAACCCCACGCAAGGAGCTACAGATGAGCACGAGATCCCACACCGGCGCACAGGCCGGCGCCCAGACCAACGCCATGGCCGCAGGCCAGGACGCCATCGCCCTCTTGACCGCGGACCACCGCGAAGTCTCGGACATGTTCGAACAGTTCGACCAGCTGGGCGACCGCGCCACCACCAGCAAGGAAAAGCTCAAGGACAAGATTTGCAAGGCACTGATCGCCCACACGACGATCGAAGAAGAAATCTTTTATCCGGCCGTGCGCGCCAAGATCGAGGAGGGCGAGGATATGGTGGACGAGGCCGTCGTCGAGCACGCGGCGGCCAAGGACCTCATCAAGCAGTTGCAGGAAATGCAGCCGGACGACGAGCTGTACGACGCGAAGGTGAAGGTGCTCGGCGAGCAGATCGAGCACCACGTCAAGGAAGAAGAGAAGGAGATGTTCCCGAAAGTGAAGAAAAGCGGGCTGGACCTGCTCGCGCTGGGCCAGGAGATGGCCATGCGCAAGCAGGAGCTGATGTCGACGCTGTAAATCCGCCGAGGTCAGCGGGGCCGACATCGTAGGGTGGGCGGCCTCCGCCCACGCGTGACGCCGCGTAGCTGCCACGGTAACGCGTGGGCACGGGGTGCCCACCCTACGTGCCCGCCGGCCGTCCGCCGGCGGCGGCCGGCTGGGCCAGGGGCAACCCTTCGCCCCCTGGGCGGGCCGCCGTGCCCGCCAGCTGGTCGAGCAGGGCGTGCAGTTCGACGGGCTTGACGAGGTGCAGGTCGAAGCCCGCTTCCAGCACGCGGCGCTGGTCTTCCGCCAGGCCGTAGCCGGTGAGCGCGATCAGGCGGATGCCGTGCGTGCCCGCTTCCTGGCGCAGGCGGCGCGCCACTTCATAGCCGTCGATGCCGGGCAGGCCGATGTCGACGAGGGCGACGTCCGGCTTCTCGGCGCACGCCACGCGCACGCCTTCCAGGCCGTCGCCGGCCTGCAGCACCGGATACCCGAACGACGCCAGCATCGTGGCCATCATCTCGCGGCCGTCGTCATTGTCTTCGATCAGCAGCACGGTGGGCTTGTCGGCCTCGCGCGCCCGCGCGTGGGCGGGGACGTCCGTCGCCGCGCCGGGCTCGGTGCGCGGCAGGCGGATCTCGAACGTGCTCCCGCCGCTGCTGCCCGGGCTGCTTGCGCTGACCGACCCGCCATGCAGTTCGACGAGGCGCCGCACGAGCGACAGGCCGATGCCGAGGCCGCCCTGCGAGCGGTCGATCGAGATCGCGCCCTGCACGAACACGTCGAACACGTGCGGCAGCAGGTCGGGGGCGATGCCCACGCCGGAATCGCTCACGCGCAGCACGATGTCCGCCTCGTGCGCCGCGACGGCGATCTCGATGCGGCCGCCGGCCGGCGTGTATTTCAGCGCATTGTCGATCAGGTTCGTCGCGATCTGTTCGAGCCGCGTGGCGTCGCCGTCGACCCAGCCCGGCGCCAGCTGCACATCGATGTCGTAGCCGGCCGTGCGGCCGGTGGCGCGGAATGTGTCGAGGCAGCTCGATACGAGCGTGGCGATGTCCAGCCGCTTGCGCGAAAGCAGGATTTTGCCCGACATCGCCCGCGACAAATCCAGCAGATCGTCGACGATGCGCGATAAATGCTGGCTCTGGCGCTGGATGATCAGGCGGGCGCGGCCGATGGAGTCGGGGCCGACGCCGGGCATGCCCAGCAGCGACGACGCGCTGCTGATGGCGGACAGCGGGTTGCGCAGTTCGTGCCCCAGCATCGCGAGGAATTCGTCCTTGGCGCTGCTCTTGCGCTCGGCCGCGCGGCGCTCTTCCATTTCGCGCACGAGGCGCTTGTTCGTCGCGGTCAGCTCGGTCGTGCGCTGGGACAGTTTCTCGGCCTGGCGCTTGAGCTGTTCGTTCTTCGTCGCGAGCGCCACGAACACCTGTACCTTGGCGCGCAGCACCTGCGGGATCACGGGGGTGAACAGGAAATCGGCGGCGCCGCGCTGGTAGGCCTTCAGCCGGTCGATCTCGTCGGCGAGGAATGCCGTGACGAAGATGATCGGGATGTCGGCGGAGCGGGGACGCAGGTGGATGGCCTCGGCCGTTTCGAAGCCGTCCATGCCGGGCATGTTGACGTCCAGCAGGATGACGGCGAAGTCGTGGCGGAGCACCTGGCGCAGCGCGTCCTGGCCGGAACGCGCGGACAAGACCTCGTAATTGCTCTCGTCGGCCCATTGCTCCAGGAGGCTCGTCAATGCAAGCAGGCTGGCGGCATCGTCGTTGACGACGAGAATCTTAGGTTTTTCGGTGAGGGACACGGCGTTTGAACAAGGGCTCGGTACACGTATTCACAAGCTCATCAGAATAACAGAGCATGCCGCTTTGCAAAATATATCGATAAAAACTGTTGCAATTCGTCATGATAGCACGGCCGATCAGGCCCCTTGAAATCAATCGTGCGCGGCAACTGGCGGGGCATCGTTCGGTGCCGCACATACCGTGTCAAGACCGTATGCGATAGTGGGGTCACGTCAGGGAGCCACATGAAAGGACAGCCATGAATATCCAGATCATCGTTAACGACACGCATCACGATAAATGCTTCCGTGAACTGGTCAACCAGCCGGTGACGGTGCTGCGCAACGTCAGCCAGGCGCAGGCGGACGCGCTGCGCGATGCGTTCGGCATCAATACCATCGCGGAACTGGCCGATCTCAAGCTGGTCAAGTGGGCGCGCGCGATCCGCACGATGGCCAGCGCCGAGGCCGAGCCGCGCGAGGCGGTGGCCAAGGAAACGCTGCTCGACGATGCCGTGGAAATGACGTTCCCGGCCAGCGATCCGCTTTCCGTTTCCTCCGGCATCACCCGTATCGAGGTGCCGCCGGAAAAAGTGGACGCGAGCTCCGACCACCAGAACGCCGCCGCCATCGAGGCGCACAACGAGCAGGTCGTCGGCTGCCGGGCACTGGGCCCGGGGGGCGAAAAGACGGCCGGGGCGGCCTGAACCGCGCCGGCACGCACGGCGGGCGCCACATCGTGCCCACGCGGACGCCGGCAAACCGCCGACGTCACGCGTGGGCACGTTTCATTCGAGGCCCCCGGCCTCGAATGCCCGCCGTGACGCCTAGAAGTTCACGCGGAACTGTGCGCCGAAGTTGCGCGGCTCGTTGACGATGCCCGTCAGGTTGTCGAAGTCGATCGCGGCCACCACCTGGATGCGGTTGGTGATGTTGCGGGCGAACGCGGCGACTTCATACTTCCCGTTGTCCCACTTGTAGCCGACCCGCAGGCCGCCTTCCAGCAGCGCCTTCGCCTTGTACTCCTTGGCCTCGTACAGGAACATGTTGTAGTCGGTCCGGTACGACCAGTCCGTGAGCGCATACAGCTCGCCGTCCGCCAGCGGATGCGAATAGCGCAGCGTGAGGTTGGTCTGCCATTTCGGCGAGCGGGGCAGCGGCAGGCCGTCCAGCTTCTGCGTGTACGGGAACGGGCCGGGCACGCCGGTCGGGGTGCAGCCGTTCACGCCGTTCGTGTTGGGCTGGTTGCCGCAGGTCTGCACGAACAGGTTCGGGTCCTTGATCTCCGTGTCGTTGTAGCTGGCGCCGAGGCTGGCGCGCCAGTCGTCCGACAGGATCGCCTGGAAGTCCATTTCCACGCCCTGGCCCGTGACCTTGTCGGCGTTGATCAACTGGTTCATGTTGATCGTGCCGCTGCCGGCCGTCAGCTGCTTGTCCTTCACGCGGTACTGGAAGACCGTCGCCGACAGGCGCGCGCGGCGGTCCAGCATGTCCGCCTTGATGCCCGCTTCATACGACAGCGCCTTTTCCGCGCCGGCCATCGACGGTTTGTCCGAGAGGCCGTTCAGGCGGCCCTGCATCGACGGGGCGCGGTAGCCGGTCGCCACGCGCGCGAACAGGTTGGTGTCGCCATCCAGAGCGTAGCTGGCCGAACCGTCCCAGCTGATGTTGTGCGAATCGCTGTGCAGCGGCAGCGGGCCGCTGGACTTGGGCGGCTCGAAGCGCTGCGCCACGAAATCCTTGTTGTCGCTGGTGTAGCGCAGGCCGCCGCGCACTTTCAGCTTGTCCGTCAGCTTGTAGTTCAGGGTGCCGAAGGCGGCCCAGGAGCGGGCGTCCTGGGTCTGGGTCGCGTAGGCGTCGTTCTGCGGATTGCCCGGTGCGAGCGTGTTGAAGCTGATCGAGTCGATCCGGATGTGTTCATCGAAGTAGAACACGCCGGCCATCCATTGCAGCGGGTCCCTGGTGTTCGATTCCAGGCGGATTTCCTGCGTCGTCTGGTTATGTTCGGGCAGCAGGTCCGCCGTCTCGACCGTGAACGGAATGTACGCGGGCTGGCCCGGATAATTCGGCCCCATCGGCGGCGCGTAGACGGCGCCGACGCCGCCGTCGACGTCGCCGCGGCTGTAGAAATAGGCGTGCTCGTAACCCGTGATCGAGTGCAGGGTCATGCCGTCCAGGTCCCAGCGCAGGCGCAGGTTGGCGCCGCTGGTGCGCAGCGTCTGGTTGTTGCCGCCGTCGGTCGGGTAGCTGTCGTAGTTGAAGCCGTCGACGAGGTCGCTCGTGCCCTTCTTGATGATATTGGCGCGGAACAGCGTCGCGTTGCCGCGCATGTCGCGCGCGTGGACGTTGAACAGGGCCGAGAAGTCGCGGGTCGGCTTGACCAGCAGCTGCACGCGCGCGGCATTGTCGTCATAGCCCTCGAAGTCGCGGGTGTACGCGTTCGGTTCCGGGTTGTGCACGCGGTTGTTGCGGTGCTGGGACTGCAGCGACACGCGCAGCGCGGCCGTATCCGACAGCGGCATGTTGTAGGCGCCTTCCGCATTCATGGTGCCGTAGTTGCCGGCGCCCAGCACGGCGTAGCCTTCCGTCTTGAATACCGGTTTCGCGGAGTCGAACTTGATCACGCCCGCCGGCGAGTTGCGGCCGAACAGCGTGCCTTGCGGGCCGCGCAGCACTTCGACCTGGTCGACGTCGAAGACGGGGAAGCCCTTGAGCATCGGGCTTTCCTGCACGATGTCGTCGACGACGAGGCCGACCGGCTGGGACGCGTTCAGGTCGAAGTCGGTATTGCCCTGGCCGCGGATGTAGAAGCGGGGGAACGAACGGCCATAGTCGGACTCGACGTTCAGGGACGGCGAGCGGCCCGCCAGGAACCGGATGTCGGCGCCGCCGGACGTCAGCACGTCGAGCTTGTCGCCCTTGATCGCGGTGACGGACATCGGCACGTCCTTGAGGTTCTCGGCGCGCCGCTGGGCGGTCACGATGACGGTTTCCAGGTGCTGGACCGGCCTGGCGGCGGCGTCCCGCGCGGCGGCCTGATCGGCGCTCTGATCGGGTTCGTCGGCCAGGGCATACAGGGGGAATGTGCCGGCCACGGCGGCTGCGAGCAGGGTGCGGGCAAACATTCGGGTGGGACGTACGTGCATGTTACGCATCTCTTCCTTTATTGGAGCTATTGATGTAAATCGACCTTGTTCGATCGATACTCTCTCGTTCTTGTTTCTTTGTCGGTTGGCAAAGAATAACCATCCTAGCAGTAAAAACATTTGCACAAGATTACTGCTGATTTATTTGAAAAATAGATAAATCCCTTAGTTAAACGGTATTTGCCATTCACCGGCGGGCTATTGCATAGTTTGATGTTCGGTACGGTCGACGCCGGCTCGCGCGGCAGAGTGAGGCCGTGACGGGCGTAATGACACGGGCGCGCCGACAACCGTCTTTACGTGCGTAACCGTGTGATTTGAGCAACAGATGCGATGTTGTTAATGTCCAACAACGAGCGCATGCGGCACATGTGAAAAGCGGTCCGCCCATGTGGAACGAACCGCCCGGTGTGAAGCAGGAGGAAAGCGGGCGCTGGCGTCAGCGATGCTGCACGAGCTCCTGCGCCGGCGCGACGGTCGCGGAAGGCGCCGGCGGTGCCATGCTCGGCTTGACGGCCAGCGCGGCCTGGCGGGCGGCGCTGCCGTTGGCGCAGTAGCGGTTCTTGCCGGCGCGCTTCGCTTCGTACAGCGCGTAGTCGGCAATGCTGATCAGGTCGACGACGTTCTCGGCATCGTCCGGATAGAGGCTGATGCCGATGCTGGTCGACAGCTGCAGCGTGAGGTCGTTGATGAAGAAGGGCTCGGACAGCGCCTCGACGAGCTTGGCGGCCGGGCCCTGCGCGTCGGCCAGGCTGTGCACGTCGGCCAGCAGGACGATGAATTCGTCGCCGCCCAGGCGCGCCACCGTGTCTTCCTTGCGCGAATTCGACAGCAGGCGCTGCGATACCATCTTCAGGATCTCGTCGCCGTAGGCGTGGCCGTAGGTGTCGTTGATCGCCTTGAAGCCGTCCAGGTCGAGGTACATCACCGCGGCCTTGTGGTGGTTGCGGTTGGCGTGCTGCAGGGCGGTTTCGATACGGTCTTCCAGCAGGCGGCGGTTCGGCAGGCCCGTCAGGGCATCGTGCAGCGCGAGTTCCTGCTGGGCGCGGCTGTACTGGGCCAGTTCCTTGTACAGCAGGCGCACTTCCAGCATGTTGTGGATGCGCTTGTGCACTTCGAGCAGGTCGAACGGCTTGCTGATGAAGTCGCGCGCGCCCGCTTCCAGTGCGGCGATCTTGAAGCTGGGCTGTGCCGTCAGGGCGAGCACGGGCAGATAGCCGCCCTGTTCAATTTCCTTGAGGCCTTTCATGACCTGGAAACCGTTCAGGCCCGGCATTTGCAGGTCGAGCAGGATCAGGTCGTAGTTGTGCTCGCGATGCAGCGGGCATACCTGTTCCGGCAGCATCGTCGAACTGACGTCGGTGTAGCCTTCCTCACGCAATATCTCTTCCATCAATTCGATATTGTCGGGGGAATCGTCTACGACCAGGATCTTCGCGTTCAGGATGTCTTGTCGGCTGGGCATGCGTAATCTCATCAAATCAAGGCCGGCATCGTTAATTCCCTAACGGATTCCGACTCTAGAGCAACATTCCATAGTCTAGCAAATGGCCGAGAATTTCTTGTAGGACAGCGCCGCGTGCGTGGGTAGGAACATTATTCATGATTTATTCATGACACTAGCGTACGCCATTTCTGCCCGCCGCGGGTGCCGCGGCACGACTTACCATCGGGGTGGAAGGGCCTACGACGGAGGCAACTGTTGCAATTAGTTCACTCGGCTCGACCGGTTTCGAAATATGCGCCGAGAAACCCGCCTCCAGCGCGCTCAACCGGTCTTCGGAACGGGCGAACGCCGTCAGGGCAATGGCGGGGACGTGGCCGCCTTCTTCGCGCGACAGGTGGCGCACCCAGTCGAGCAGTTCGAAACCGTCCACTTCGGGCATGCCCAGGTCGCTGATCAGGAGGTTCGGCACCTGTTCCTTGAACAGCGCGAACGCTTCCCGGGCGCTGGCGGCGATGCGCACGCCGGCGCCGCAATCGCTGAGGATGCGCTTCATCAGCTCGCGTGCGTCGCGGTCGTCGTCGACGACGAGGACGTTGACGCCGGACAGGTCGAGCACCGTCATGTCCGGCGTCGGCGGGGTCGGCAGGATCATGGCGGCGCGGGCGCGCGCGGCCGATGCCGGCTGCTGCTTGGCGAGCGGCAATTCGATCGTGAAGCTGGCGCCCTTGCCCTCGCCGGCACTTTCCGCGCGGACCGTGCCGCCGTGCTGCTCGACCAGGTGCTTGACGATCGCGAGTCCCAGGCCGAGACCGCCGTGGCGCCGCGTCATCGACGCGTCGCCCTGGCGGAAGCGTTCGAACACGTGGGTGATGAATTCCGGGCGGATGCCGGCGCCGTTGTCGCGCACCGTCACGGCGACGCTGGCGTCGTTGCGTGCCAGTTCGATGCTGACGAGGCCGTCGCGGGGCGTGAACTTGATGGCGTTCGACAGCAGATTCCACACGATCTGCTGCAGCCGGGCCGGATCGCCCGCGACGAGGCCCGGGTCGGCGGCGTAGTGTTTCTCGATGCGGATGTTCTTGGCGTCGGCGGCCGGGCGTACGGTCTCGACCGCGGCGTCGATGAAGCTGGCCGGCGCCACGGATTGCATGTCGAGCAGCACCTTGCCGGACGTGATCCGGCTCATGTCGAGCAGGTCTTCGATCAGCTGGGCCTGGGCGCGCGCATTGCGCTCGATCGTCTGCAGGCCTTTCTGCAGGTCGTTCTGGTCGCGGCTGCCGCGGCGCAGCACCTGGGCCCAGCCGAGGATCGCCGACAGCGGCGTGCGCAGTTCGTGCGACAGCGTGGCCAGGAATTCGTCCTTCATCTGGCTCGTGCGTTCGGCCTCGGCGCGCGCCTGGCGTTCGCTTTCCAGCAAGATCTTGCGCTCCTCGGCGGCCCGCTGGGCGGCTTCGTACAGGCGCGCGTTGTCGATCGCGACGGCGGCCTGGGCCGCGATGCCGCGCACGATGCGCTCCGTGCGGTCGCTGAAGATGCCCGCTTCGGGATGCCCGAAGAACATGGTGCCGAGTAGTTCTCCAGAGTGGGCGACGACCGGCACGGCCAGGTAGCTGCGCACGGCCGGGTGGCCCGTGGGCAGGCCGAACGGCGCCGCCTCGCCGAAGCGGGCGTCGTGCGTGACGTCGTCCGAGCGGACGAGGCCGGCCGGGCGGTCCGCGAGCCCCGGGCCGAACAGGCCGTTGGGACCGCCTGCGCCGAACGACTCGAGCCCGGCCGGGCTGCCGCCGGAGACCGTGTACAGCGTGAACATGTTGCCGCCGTCGGCACCGCCCTCGTGGCCGTCATGGCGGCCGTGGTAGAGGAAGGCGCCCTGGCGCGCGCCGGCGATGCCGGTGGCGGCGTCCGTCGCGGCCTGCAGCAGCGAGCGCAGGTCGCGCGTGGACGCCAGCGCGCTGCCGGTGCTGTTGAGCAGTTCGAGCACGTGCGACTCGTCGCGCAACGCCTGTTCGGCGCGCTTGACTTCGTCGACGTCCGTGTTCGTGCCGAACCAGCGCAAGACCTTGCCGTGGCGGTCGCGCACGGGATTCACGCGCGTGAGGAACCAGCGGTAGGTATCGTCCGCGCCGTGGATCGGGTATTCCATTTCGAACGGGGTGCCGCTGCGGATGCTGGCGTTCCAGCGCTCCTGCACGGCTGGCAGCACGGTGGGTTCGACGGTCGTTTGCCAGCCCCAGCCGACGACCTGGTCGGGCGTCGTGCCCGTGTATTCGAACCACCGTTCGTTGAACCAGACGATGGCGCCGTCGGCCTGGGCCATCCAGGCCAGCTGCGGGATCGTGTTGGCCAGCGCGCGCAGCACTTCCTCGCTCTGGCGCAGGGCGTCGGCGGCGCTGCGCCGGGCCGTGATGTCCTGCACGACGCCCGTCATGCCCAGCACGCCCTCGCGCCGGACCTGGTCGGCGTAGTCGGCGCGGCCCACGAGCGCGACCCAGCGCGGCTCGCCGCCGGGGCCGGGCAGGCGGCATTCCAGTTCGAGGTCGCCGTGGCCGGAGAAGGCCTGCAGCACGGCGCGCCGTACGCTTTCGCGGTCGCCCGGGTCGAGGCGGGCGCGCAGTTCGCTCCACGCCAGCGGTTGCTCGGCCGGCAGGCCGAAGACGGCGGCGGCGCGTTCGCCCAGCATCACGCGGTCGCTGGCGGCATCCCAGCGCCAGTCGCCCAGGCGGCCGGCGGCCAGCGCCACCTGCAGGCGGCTGTTGCCTTGCTGGAGGGCTTGCTGGTCGGCCTTGCGCCGGTTGATGTCCTGGAAGTACAGCGTGAGGCCGTCCGGCGACGGATGGGCGCGCACCTCGAACCAGCGCTTCAGCGCGGGCCAGAAGAATTCCTGGATCGCCGTCTCGCGGCTGACCATGGCGCGCCGGTAGACGGTTTCCAGCAGGCTGCCGCGCAGTTCCGGGAACGTGGCCCACAGGTCGTGGCCGACGAGGCTCGGACGGGTCTTCTGCAGGGGCGCGAGCATGTCCAGCGCGCGCCCGTTGATGTACATGATGCGCCAGTGGTGGTCGACGGCGCAGAAGCCGTCGGTCAGGCTTTCGAGCATGTTTTCCATGCGCGCATTGGCGTGGCGCAGGGCTTCGCGGGCTTCCTGCAGCTCGCGCGCGGCCGCGGCGGCATCGGTTGCGGCGGAGGCGGGGACGGCAGCAGCGGGCTGCGCGGAAGGCTGCCGCAGCTGGTCGCGCTCGTTGTTCACCGTCGGTCTCCCCACGAGATCACCGGAGCGGGCACCGGACCGGGCATCTTGATGGGCTCGGAGGGGCGGGGTGCTCTGTCGGTGGGCTCGAAATCGGTCATCGTTCTGGGCTCTGCGCGCGCGACTGCGGTGCCGCGCGGAATGCGCGGGCACGTCCGTCCACGGCGCGTAACGAGCCGTACATCGATTCTAGCCCAGCCCGGGCGCTTTGTTGCACACCTTTGACGCATCGTTCAGGTGCGCACCGGCAGCGGGTGCGCCACCTTGTCGAGGGCCTGCTGAAGCTGGTCGAGCTCGTAGGGCTTCTGCAGCGACAGATAGGGGAATTCCACGTGGCGCAGCAGGGTGTCGCCATAGCCCGACGCAAAGATCACCCGCATGGCCGGGGCGCTGGCCACCGCCTGCCGCGCCAGCTCGACGCCCGACATGCCCGGCAGGCTGACGTCCGTGAACAAGACGTCGTAGTGCCCGGCCGCCAGCCGCGCCAGCGCGTCGTCCGGGTGGCCGACGCCGTCCGCCTCGTGGCCGAAGGCGCGCAGCATCTCGCACACCAGGTACTGGGAATCGACGTTGTCCTCGACGACCAGGATATGGAGCGGGCCGTCCGCCTCGGCGGGCGCCGCTCCGGGTACGGGCGCGGCCGGCGCCAGCGCGCACAGCACGCCGGCCACCGTGTCGCCGTCGGCGCGCACCGGCGTGAAATACAGATCGTAGCGGCCGCCGCCGTCGCTGCCCGGGAATGCGAGCGTGCGGCCGGGGGCATGCGAGGCTTCGCCGTCCCAGGCGCGTTCCAGCTCGGCGCCGCCGGCCGCCAGCGGCGGTGGCATCACCGGCGGTATGCTGCCGCCCGGCACCCGTCCATACGCCGGGCCGGCCAGCGCGCCGTAGGCGTCGTTGAACAGGACCGTCATGTCCCGGCCCCACACCAGCAGCAGCGGCAGCGGGATATTGAACATCATGTCGGCGGCCAGCTTCAGCGCTTGCGGCCACTGCTGCGGATCGCCGAGCCGGGAAGCGGACCAGTCGAAGGAACTGGAGGAATGTGCGGACCTGCCGGAAAGGAGCATAGCGCAGTAACGATTGTTATCTAAACGAAAAGAGGATGCATCGTACACCAAATCGGAAGCAGGGGGCGGCACGACTGCACACGGTTTCATAGAGGAAAAAAACCGGGATCGACGCAGGGTGCGGTCGTAAAAGAACAACATCCTGAACAGCCGATATTGCACCACAGCATATGGCGCCGCGCGCCGACCTCATTGGGCGCCGCCGGGCACGCCGGGCAAAAAAAAGCCCGCTGCGGGAGCGGGCTGAATCTATCCTTGGAGGAGAATAGAGGAGACAGGGATCATAATGCTGCATCGCAAAAAAGAAATCCAATTTAGTTTTCCAATGTCCCTCATTGGTTTTATAAATGACTCGACGGTACGGCTGCCAATCGTGCCGCTCTTGGTGCACTAAAGAAAATGTTCTACGATAGCAAAATGTTTAAAAGCGCTCTGCTGTCGTTCACGTTCTTTCGAGCCGATCCCTCCGCGCGCCGTGCGTTGCCATTCTCGACCTTACCCGGCTATCATGCCCGTTGCGGTTGCCGGCCATGCGCGGCGCCGTTTGTATTGACAGGAACATGTCCGGCACGCCTTGTTCGTGCCTGGCGTGCCTTATCCGGCCGTTTCGTAGGGCGCCGCACGTTCCGGCGCTCCCTGCCATCGTTTACAGTCCTGGGTTTGCCAACCGGCCGATGCATCGTCAATTGAACCGATTTACGAACCGCGGCCTGCGCCGCTCGCTCGCCGCCTGGGCGCTGGCCGCCGTCGCCGTCCTGTGCGCCGGCGTGGGGCTGGCGCCGCCTGCGCGCGCGCAGAGCGCAGCGTCGGGCGTGCCGCTGGAGCGGCGCGTGAAAGCGGCGTTCCTGTATAAATTCCTCGGCTATACCGACTTTCCCTCCAGCGCCTTTGGCGACGCCGCTGCGCCGCTGACGATCGGCGTGATCGGCGCGGACGACCTGGCCGTCGAGCTGGCGCGCGTGGTGGCGGGGCGTACCGTCAACGGCCGCTCCATCGAAGTGCGCGAGCTGCGCGAGGCCGACGCCGGCGCCCGCGTGCATCTGCTGTTCGTGGGCGGGAGCGATCCGCAGCGGGTGGCGCGCATCGTGCGCCAGGCGACCGGCGCGATGCTCGTCGTGACCGAGTGCGATAACGGGCTGCAGCTTGGCAGTGTGATCAATTTCCGCATCGTCGACGAGCGTGTCCGCTTCGACGTCGCGCTCGACGCGGCGGAACGCAACGGCATCAAACTCAGTTCGCGCCTCCTGACGGTGGCGAACCGGGTGCAGAAAGGAGCGCAGTGATGGTGGTGCGCGATGGCGGCACGGTCCGCGGCAAACTGATTCTGATGGCGGTATCGACGACGTTCGTCGCGCTGCTGGCGGCTTCCGTCGCCATGCTCCTGTTCGACCTGCGCGCGTTCCAGCGCTACTGGACCGACGACCTGATGACCCAGGCCGACATCATGGCGCGCGTGACCGCGCCGGCGCTGACGTTCAACGACGAGGAGACGGCGCGCCAGAACCTCGCCGTGCTGCGCGTGCGGCCGCAGATCCTCGCCGCCGCCATCTATACGAGCGACGGCACGCGCTTCGCCACGTACGCGGTGAGTCCGAACCAGACCATTCCGGCGCGGCCGGCGCCGTCCGGCTACCGCATCGAGGGCGGCGAGGTGGCCGTGTTCCGCAACATCGTGGAAAACGGCGAGATGGTGGGCACGGTCTACCTGCGCTCGCGCTATGGCGTCGTCGACCGCCTGTTCAGCTATGGCACGATCCTCGGCGCGGTGATGCTGGGCGCGCTCGTGATCGCGGGGCTGGTCGCATCGCGCCTGCAGGCCGCCATCACGCGGCCGCTGGCGGCCGTCACCAATGTCGCGCGCCAGGTGATGCAGCGGCGCGATTTCACGCTGCGCGTGCCGGGCAACGACAGCGGCGAGATCGGCGTGCTCGTCGCCGCCTTCAACGACATGCTGGCCGAGATCGGCCGGCGCTCGCATGCGCTGCAGGAAGCGAATGCGACGCTCGAGCACGAGATGCAGGTGCGCGAGCGCGCGGAAGAGGCGTTGCGCCTCGCCGACCGCCGCAAGGACGAATTCCTCGCCACCCTGGCGCACGAGCTGCGCAATCCGCTGGCGCCGATCCGCACGGGCCTGGATATCCTGCGCCTGCGCAGCGGCGACGCCCAGGCCACCCAGCGCGCCACCGACATCATGGAGCGCCAGCTGCGCCAGATGGTGCGCCTCGTCGACGACCTGCTGGACGTCTCGCGCATCAACACGGGCAAGTTCACGATCAAGAGCGGCCGCGTGGAACTGAAGGCCGTCGTCAACGACGCGCTCGAAGTCGTCCGCCCGTACATCGAACTGCACGGCCACGAGCTGACGATCGACCTGCCGGACCGCCCCGTATTCCTGAACGGCGATGCGACGCGCCTCGCGCAGATCCTCTCGAACCTGCTGAACAACGCCGCCAAATACACCAATCGCGGCGGCCGGGTCGGCCTGAGCGCGAGCGTGGACGACCGTACGCTCACGGTGACCGTGTCGGATACCGGCATCGGCATCGCGCCGGACATGCTGGATTCCGTGTTCGAAATGTTCGTGCAGGTGGATTCGACCCTGGAGCGCTCGAACGCGGGCCTGGGCGTCGGACTGTCGCTGGCGCGCAAGCTGGTCGAGCTGCACGGCGGCACCATCGAGGCGCGCAGCGCGGGCATCGGCCACGGCAGCCAGTTCGTCGTGCGCCTGCCGATCGTCGTCGAGCCGGAGCTCCCGGCCAAACCGACGCCAATGTCCTTCATCAGCTCGGAAACCTACCGCATCCTGCTGGCCGACGACAACGTCGACTTCGTCAACAGCATCGGCGCGCTGCTGACGGCGATGGGGCACAGCGTCGTCATCACGCACAACGGCGTGGATGCGCTGGCGGCCGCCAAGCGCTTCTGTCCGGACTACGCCTTCCTCGACATCGGCCTGCCGCAGATGTCCGGCTACGACCTGGCGCGGGGCATCCGCGACCTGTCGTGCTGCACGATGACCGTCATGGTCGCCGTCACCGGCTGGGGCCAGGAAAAGGACAGGCAGCTGGCGTTCGAGGCCGGTTTCGACCATCACATGGTCAAACCCGTGCGTTTCGAACAGATCGAGGAAATCCTGGGGAACCGCAGCATCATCAAGAAGCTGCGCACCTGAACGGCAAGGGCAAAAAAAGGCTGTGTTCGCGTTAAGTCCGTGAACTGAATCTGGTTGCAGATGTCATACGCATCGTCGAGTTAACTCATGAGGAGTGACGATGCGCGGCCTACCCTTCGACGAAGTGCTCAGCCTGTTGTCGGCGGCGCAGCTCTCGACTGCCGACCTGGTCCGGCTGCGCGAATGGATCGCTGGCCTGTCGCATCCGGCGGAATGTATCGCCCTGATCGAACAGGCCGCCAGAGGCCGGCCGTGTCCACGCTGCGGTTGCCCCCGCGTACACCGTTGCGGCCAGGCGAGCGGCCTGCAGCGCTTTCGGTGCCTCGGGTGCGGACGCAGCTATAACGCCCTGACCGGCACGCCGCTCGCTCGTCTGCGCAAGAAAGAGTGTTGGCTGCCCTATTTGCAATGCGTCCTCGAATCGCGCACGGTGCGCGACGCTGCGCGCGTGACCGGCGTGCACCGGACGACCAGTTTCAGGTGGCGCCACCGGTTCGTGCCCGGCGCGATGCGCGACCGGCCGGCGGCATTGTCGGCCATCGTCGAGGCCGACGAGACCTATCGCCTCGAATCACAGAAGGGCTCGCGCAACCTGACGCGGCGGCCGAGAAAGCGCGGCGGCGAGACCAGGCGACGCGGGATCAATCGCGAATACGACTGCCTGCTCGTCGCGTGCGACCGTACGGGGCAGACGCTGGACTTTCACACGGGCCGAGGACAAGTGACGGCCGCGCAATTGCATGCGTGCCTCAAGCCGGTATTGCCGGCCGATGTGCTGCTGATCAGCGACGGGGCCGCGGCCTATCGCCGTTTCGCCGTGCAAGCGGAGATCACGCACGAGGCGGTGAACGTGACGGCCGGCGTGCGGGCGCGCGGCGCGATCCACATCCAGAACGTGAACAGCTGGCACAGCCGTTTCAAGAGCTGGCTGGTGCGGTTTCGCGGTGTCGCGAGCCGCTATTTGATCAATTATTCGGGGTGGCAACGGCTGCTGGATGCGCGGCGGCTGACGACGCCTGCGCACCTGTTGTGCGCTGCGGCGCAGCGCGGCTAGGTGGCAGCGCTCGCTTACCTACATAACGCGAACACAGCCAAAAAAAAGCGGAAGCGCGAACGCTTCCGCCCGACTCAAGCTAACGGCGCGTCAAGCCTGGTTGGCCGACTTGCGGCGGCGCGCCAGGAAGCCCAGCACGCCGAGGCCGGCCAGCATCATGCCGTAGGTTTCCGGTTCCGGCACGGGAGCGGCCATCGAGACGGCGCCACCGAAGCTCGCGGCCTGGTCGGAGACCAGGTTGCCGCTCACTTGCAGGTAGTAGTTGCCGGCTGCCAGGTTGTTGCTGGAGATCGTCCACACGTCGATGTTGCCGGATTGCAGAGAAGCGCCGGACGAGACCAGCGCGTCGCCGGCGGCGTTGTACAGCGATACGCCAGTGATGTCGAGGCCGGTGTCAGCGGTGCGGCTCACGGACGAGATGATGGCGTCCAGGTTCGAGCCGGCGCTGGTGCCGCCCACGGAAAAGGTGAAGCGGTCGGCAAAGGTGTTGCCGTTGTTGTTCATCGCGAACGTGTCGCCAAAGAAGCCGCTGCCGTCGGTCAGGTCGAGGACCTGCGGGGTGTTGCCGACGGTAGCCGCCATGGCAGCGGTGGAAGCGAACGACGCAGAGGCCAACACTACAGCAGCAATCAGTGATTTTTTCATTTCTTACCTCGCAAAGAAACAGCCGCGTCCTGCAGCTTGGTTTTCAAGAATCGGGGAACTTCATCGTATCAAATCGACGATAAAACGCACGGAAAATCACCGAAGTGTGCGCTTCTTGATGGAAATATGCCGAAAATAAAGAGTTTCTGCTTGGATGCGCTTTTCACCCGCTCTTCATAGAGAACGTGGTCGGTTTGGTATGTGCAAATGACAAAATAGACCGATATTGCACGATATTTGTAGGTAGGTTCCTACGTGAAGACGCGAGAAAATCCGCCGCAGAGTTTTTTCTGTTGGTGAACGAGCATTGCGCGGTTGGCAAGAAAAACGGCGGGATAACGATGAGGCTCGACTCGTCGTCAAAGCTGTGGAAGCACAGCAATGAAAAAGGCCAGATCTCGCGATCTGGCCTTTCGAAAAAGCTGGTGCGGCTGGCAGGAATCGAACCCACGACCCCTTGGTTCGTAGCCAAGTACTCTATCCAGCTGAGCTACAGCCGCCCGATGCACGCATTATAGCGGGATTTTGCCGTTTGGAAAAGGGCAATGATGGCAGTTTGCCAAAGCCCGGAAGCGATCGGCATAGGGGCGGCCAGTATAACTAGCCGGCCCCTGCCACACCACCCGGCATGCGGGTCCGCACCGGGCGGTTCGAGTAGTTGAGGTCAGAACAGGCGTGGTACTCCCAACCGGTCGAAGTGGGCAATCGTGAGGACCGACTTGAGCAGCCGGTCCGCGTTGCGCCACCAACGGCGGCTGTTCGCCGCCACCCGCCGGACGACGGCGGGCGACGCTCCGAGGCGCAGCAGTTCCCGATACATGGTTGTTCCGCGTTTCCAGTGCTTGAGCTGGATCGCCCGCAGCCTGTGACGCAGCCATTCATCGAGTTTTCTCCAAATTTTCGGAGTTTCGGCGTATTTGAAGTACCCTTTCCAGCCAAGCATGTAGGTACGCAGCTTGTCGACGGTCTGGGCCATACTGCGGCCGCAAGAACGCCCCGTCAGTTCGCGGATACGTTGTTTGAACGTTACCAGCGGCTTGTCCGCGACTTTCAGTTTCACCGCTTTCCCACGCCCCAACCACAGGCTGTAACCGAGGAATTTGCGACCAAATGCACCACCGACCGCGCTCTTGGCTTCGTTGACCACGAGGTGCAACTTGTCATAGAGCCGGCGCAGCAGCGCCATCACCCGTTCGCCGGCCCGTTGGCTGCGAACATACACATTCGCGTCATCGGCATAGCGCGCGAAGCAGTGGCCGCGTCGCTCCAGTTCCTTGTCCACTTCGTCGAGCAGAACATTGGCCAACAGCGGACTGAGCGGGCCGCCTTGCGGCGTGCCCTCGTGCCGTGACTGCACCACGCCATGATCCATGATGCCGCTGTTCAGATAAGCACGTATCAGCCGGATGACTCCGGCGTCGTCGATGCGTTTCCGTAAGCGGTCGATCAGGATGTCATGGTTGACCCGGTCGAAGAACTTCGACAGGTCTACGTCCACCACGATCCGCCGTCCCGACTGGACGTACGCCCGGGACGCAAGAACCGCGTCCTGCGCCCGCCGGCCCGGTCGGAAGCCGTAGCTGTGCTCACTGAAAGTGGGATCGAGAATCGGTTGCAGCACCTGGAGCAGCGCTTGCTGGATCAGCCGATCCGTCACCGTCGGAATGCCAAGCTCACGCTCGCCACCGTCGGGCTTCGGGATCGTCACCCTGCGTACCGGACTGGGCCGGTACGTCCCCGCCAGCAATTGTTCGCGTATTTCCGGCCAAGCCACGGCCAGATGGCGCGAGGTTGCGTCGATGTCCCGACCATCCACCCCGGCCGCGCCCTTGTTGGCGCGCACGCGCTTGAACGCCTGCAGCAGGTTTTCCCTCCTCAGCGCCGCATTCAGTAGCGCCGATCCCGCGTCTCCTGACGTATGTCGCGGGCAGCAGGCTTCGTCGCTGGAAACTTTAGCCAAGGCTTCACCCCGGCCTACCGCCTCCCGCCCCGCTCGCGCGGGCATCTGACGCATTGCCTGTCGCATCGACATACCGGACAACACTCCTACTCGTTCGGTCCTTCGTCGGCGGGGTCGAGCCTTCCCGGCGCTACCACCGACTACTATGACCTCTGCTGAGACCCTGCAACGGCAACACCGCCGCCCTTTCAGGCGTGAGGCAGGGCGTCCCCAGGTAAGGGCCGCACTCCTTCATCACACAACCGCCGCATCTACGCCGCTCCGCCTTGACCACAAGAGCTTCGCGGTCTTTCGCCCGCTCGCCCTGCTCGGCAGCGCCTTCTATGTGGTTCGTGTTCCTCGGCTCGTGATTTACGATTCACGCTTCCTTTCCACGGTCGATTACTCTTCCGCAGTTGCGCTTCACTTCGCTCGCTGTGGTCAGCTTGCGGCGGGACTTGCACTCGCAGGAATGCGCCCATGCTGGGCGCACGAAAAGAAAAAGGCCAGATCGCAAGATCTGGCCTTTCGAAAAAGCTGGTGCGGCTGGCAGGAATCGAACCCACGACCCCTTGGTTCGTAGCCAAGTACTCTATCCAGCTGAGCTACAGCCGCCCGAGGCACGCATTATAGCAGTCCTTTCTCGAATGGCAAAGTGCGCAGCGACAGGCACCGGTCGGACCGATGCGCCAGGCGTATGACACTTCCGCTTGACAATACATTGAAGTGATCCTAAAGTGATATCACTTTCATATAACAACGGAACGCCCGCATGTCTACACATACTCGTCAGGAAATCTCGGTCGCATCGATGAATGGTTACGTGGCCGGCGCCGGCGGCCTGCTTGCCGTGCTGGCGGGTGCCTGGCTGGTCCGTGCAGGCATCATGGGCACGGTCGCCAACGGCGTGGCCGTCGCCGGTATCGCACTTGCCGTCGCCGGGGGATTCGTGTGCACGGGGCTGTACATGCTGCAGCCGAATGAAACGGCGGTGCTGACGCTGTTCGGACGTTATGTGGGCACGGACCGCGGCGAGGGGCTGCGCTGGGCCTTTCCGCTGTACCGCAAGCGCAAGCTGACGGTGCGGGCGCGCAACCTCAACATGTCGACGCTCAAGGTCAACGACAAGCGCGGCAATCCGGTGGAGCTGGCGGCCGCCGTCGTGTGGCGGGTGCGCGATACGGCGCAGGCGCTGTTCGAAGTGGACGATTTCGAGCGCTACGTGACCGTGCAGGCCGAGGCCGCGCTGCGCCACCTGGCAGTGCAATATGCGTATGACGAAGGGGAGGACCTGGCGCCGGGCGAGATGACGCTGCGCGGTGGCGCGGCGGAAGTCGGCCACGCGCTCAGCGAGGAACTGACGGCGCGCTTCGAAGCGGCGGGCGTGGAAACGCTGGACGCGAAGCTGACCCACCTGGCCTATGCGCCCGAGATCGCCCAGGTGATGCTGCGCCGCCAGCAGGCCCAGGCGATCATCAGCGCCCGTGCCCGCATCGTGCACGGCGCGGTCACGATGGTGGAAGACGCACTCAAGGGCCTGGCCGAACGCCAGATCGTCGAACTGGATGCGGAACGCAAGGCGGCGATGGTCAGCAATCTGCTCGTGGTCCTGTGCTCCGACCGCGACGCGCAGCCGGTCATCAACGCGGGCACCCTGTACAACTGATTCGCGTATCGATGGCAAGTCCTGGTAAAAAGTCGTATCCGCTGCGTATCGACCCCGCGTTGTGGGAGCAGTTGCAGCGCCTGGCCGCCAACGACCTGCGCAGCGTGAATGCGGAAATCGAATTCCTGCTGCGCGAAGCGCTGGCGCGGCGGGGCATCCGGATCGCGCCGGTCCAGCCGGATGAGGGGAGCGGCGAATCGCCGTGAGAAATGAAGAAATGAAAAAGGCCAGATCTTGCGATCTGGCCTTTCGAAAAAGCTGGTGCGGCTGGCAGGAATCGAACCCACGACCCCTTGGTTCGTAGCCAAGTACTCTATCCAGCTGAGCTACAGCCGCCCGAGGCACGCATTATAGCAGCGGTTTCATGATAGTCAAAGTGTCCGTTGCCAGGATGCTCACAGCTCATGCGAATAGACGATGAAACCCAGGTGCCTGGCGACTTTATCGTAGAGCGCACGGCCGGCCGCGTTTCCCGTCTGCGTCTGCCAGTACACGCGCGAACTGCCCGCAGTGCGCGCCGCGTCATATACGCCTTCGATCAGGCGCCTTCCGATGCCAAGTCCGCGCAATTCAGGGGCAGTGAACAGGTCCTGGAGGTAGCAGACGTCGTGCAGCCGCGTCGTGCTGCGGTGAAAAACGAGGTGTGCGAGGCCGACGATGCGGCCGGCGTCCGTGGCCACCAGGGCGTGCACGGGTTCGGCCGGATCGAGGAATCTGTTCCACGTGGCCTGCGTGATCTCCTCGGGCAGGGCGGTGGGGCCGCTGCGCTGGTAGAACGCGTTATAACCGTCCCACAGCGGGCGCCAGCCGTCGTAGTCGGTGGGTGCGAGCGGGCGGATGGTCGGTCGGGCGGGCATGTTGATGGATGTGTCATCGAAAACGACATCATACCCCGGCGCGGAAAATGAAAAAGGCCAGATCTTGCGATCTGGCCTTTCGAAAAAGCTGGTGCGGCTGGCAGGAATCGAACCCACGACCCCTTGGTTCGTAGCCAAGTACTCTATCCAGCTGAGCTACAGCCGCCCGATGCACGCATTATAGCAGTGGCATCCCGAATGAGGAAGTCTTAATTTTTCTCAACATTTTCGGGTGTTCTGGTAGATTAGGGCCCGTGTCCTGGAAATCCGAAATCATGCCGCCCGTGAGCCGAGAGCCACGTCCGCCGGCGTACGCACTGGCGTTGCTGCGCATGGTCTGCGGCGTCGTGCTGGCGTGCCTGTGTTCGGCGGCGCTGGCCAGCGGGCCGCGCAGCCTGCGCTTCGAGCGCGTCGGCCTGGAAGAAGGGCTGTCGCAGGAATCCGTGCTTGCGATCCTGCAGGACCGCGACGGCTTCATGTGGTTCGGCACCCAGGCCGGCCTGAACCGCTTCGACGGTTACCGCAACCAGATCTTCCGCAACGATCCCAATGACCCGTCCAGCCTGGCCGACAATTTCGTCCAGGCCGCGTACGAGGATGGCCAGGGCCGTCTGTGGTTCGGTACCCGCGGCGGCCTCGTGCGGTTCGATCCCGCGACCCGGAAATTCGTGCGACTGCCGTTCCTCGCCGGCAGCGAGCGCACCGCGCGCAACAGCGCCGTCACGGCGATCATCGGCGATGGCGCCAGCGGCCTTTGGGTCGGCACCGGCGACGGCCTCGTGCACGTCGATCCCGCCACCGGGCGCTTCCACCCGCTGCGCCACGACGGCGCCGACGCCGGCAGCCTGCGCGACGACCGCGTCACGGCGCTCGCCCTCGACCCCCGCGGCGGCCTGTGGATCGGCACCGGCGTCGGCCTCGACCACCTGGCGGCAGGCGCCGTCCGCTTCGACCATTTCGACATCGACGCCGCCGGCGGCAGCAAGCGCAACGCCGTGGTCGCGTTGTCGATGGGGCCGCGCGATACGCTCTGGATCGGCACCGACGCCGGCCTGGACGCATGGCGCATCGGCCAGGGGCCGCCGCAGCGCCACCACGTCGGCGCCGACGAAGGCATGAACGACGGCCGCGTGCGCACCCTCTATCACGACCAGGGCAGCAACCTGTGGGTGGGCACGGAGCTCGACGGCCTCAAATGGCGCGACCCGACGAGCGGACGCTTCGTCGCCTACACCAGCCAGCCGCTCGACCGCCACACGCTGTCGGACAACCAGATCACGTCGATCTGGGTCGATCGCACGGGCACGCTGTGGGCCGGCACGATGTTCGGCGGCGTCAATCGCGCGGACCTGGCCAGCGGCGGCTTTTCCCGCTTCTCGATGCTGCAGGGCCAGGTGGACGACGTCAGAAGCGCGCGCAAGATCCGCAGCATCGCGATCGGCGCCGACGGCCGCCTGTGGCTGGGCACGACGGGCGGCGGCATCCTGCACCTCGACCCGGACAGCGGCCGCGCCCGCGTGCTGCGCCACGACCCGGCGAATCCGGCCAGCCTGCCGGACGACGTCGTCAACAGCGTGCTGCCGGGGCGCGGCCGGCTGTGGGTGGGCTCGCCGAGCGGCCTGTCCTGGCGCGACCCGACGACCGGCCGCTTCACGCCGATGCCGCTGGGCCGCGAGGCAGGCGCGAACTGGATCCAGTCGCTCACCCTCGATCGCGCCGGGGCGCTGTGGATCATCACCCGCGGCGGCCTGTTCATGGTGGAGCCGGACGGCCACACGCTGCACGGCTGGCGCCACGATCCGGCCGATCCGCGCAGCCTGGGCGAGAATTTCGGGTTCGACGTGCTCGAGGATCGCGCCGGGGCGATCTGGATCGGCACCGAGAATGGCCTCGACCGCTACGACCGCGCGACCGGCACCTTCACGCACTACCGCCACGATCCGCGCGACCCGGCCAGCCTGGGCCACAACCGCATCTACTATCTGTACGAATCGGCGCGCGGCGACCTGTGGATCGGCACGGCGGGCGGCCTGCAGCGCGTGGAGCGGGACGCCGGCGGCAAGGTGACGTTCCGCCTGTTTCCGGTCACGCCCGCGCGCGAACAGGTGCCGATCGGCGCCATCCTCGAAGACGGCAACGGCCAGATCTGGGTCAGCACGACGGTCGGCGTGACCCGCGTGGACCCGGAGACGGGGCGCTACAAGAATTACAGCGCGAAGGACGGCCTGACGGACGGCTCGTACTTCGTCGGTTCGGCGGCGCGCGGCGCCGACGGCGAACTGCATTTCGGCGGCATCAACGGCATGACGTCGTTCCAGCCGGAGGACATCCGCGACAATCCGTTTCCGCCCACGGTGGTCATCACCGACTTCCTCGTGTTCAACCGGCCGCGCGCGCTGCCCGTCGCCGTCGACCGCCTGCACGACATCCGCCTGAGCTACCGCGACACCGTGTTCACGCTGGAATTCGCCGCGCTGCATTACGCCGACCCGCAAGCGAACCGCTACGCCTACCGGCTGCGCGGCTTCGACCGGGACTGGACCGAGACGGATGCCCGCAAGCGCTTCGCCACCTACACGAACCTCGATCCGGGCGACTACGTGTTCGAGGTGCGGGCCGCCAACAAGGACGGCGTGTGGAGCGACAAGCCGGCCACGCTCGCCATCTCGATCCCGCCGCCGTTCTGGATGACGTGGTGGTTCCGCCTGTTCGCGGCGAGTGTCCTGGCCGGGTGCGCCGTCGCCCTGTACCGCCTGCGCGTCCGGGTGCTCGTGCAGCAGAAGGAGCGCCTGGAGCGCCAGGTCGGCGCGCGCACGGCGGAACTCGTGCTGCAGAAGGAGCACGCGGAGCGGCGCAAGCAGGAGGCCGAGGCGCAGAAGGAAGCGGTGGAGCAGGCGCGGCGCAACATCGCGCTGTTGTCCGACATCGGCCGCGAGCTGACGGCGAACCTGGACAGCGAAGCCATCATGGCGAATGTGTTCGGCCAGGTGCGCCAGCTGATGGACGCGCCCCTGTTCGCGATCGGCATGGCGCGCGCCGACGGGCCGCCGGACTATCCGTACGTCGTCGAGGACGGGCGCCGCGTGCCCGCGGCGGGCCGCTTCCCGGCGCGCGTGCGCGGGCTCGCCGAGTACTGCCTGGCGACCGGCGAGGAGATCCTGATCGGCGACCTGGCCCGCGATTACGCCCGTTTCGCGGGCCTCGTGCGCGACGTGCTCGGGGGCGACGCGGCCGGCACGGACGGCGCAACGCTGCCGTCGCCGCGTTCCCTGCTGATCGTGCCGATCCTCGTCGGCAGCCGCGTGCTGGGCGTGATCACGGTGCAGAGCGGCCGTCCCGGCGCCTACCAGAACGTGCAGCTGGACATGCTCAGCACCCTTGCGTCGTACGTCGGCGTCGCGCTCGACAACGCCGACGCCTACCGCCAGCTCAAGGAAACCCAGGCCCAGCTGGCGGCGCGCGAAAAACTCGCGTCGCTCGGGTCCCTCGTCGCGGGCGTCGCGCACGAATTGAATACGCCAATCGGCAACAGCCTGCTGATGGCCAGCACGCTGGAGGAAAAGACCGACGCGCTGGCCGACCGCTTCACGCGCAACGCGCTGAAGAAATCGGACCTGGAAACGTGGATCGCGGCGGCGCGCGAAGCGGCAAGCCTCATCGTGCGCAGCCTGAACGGGGCGGCGGACCTCGTGAACAGTTTCAAGCAGGTGTCGGTGGACCAGGCCAGCACGCAGCGGCGCCGCTTCGACCTCGGCCAGGCCTGCCACGAGATCGCGGCGACGATGATGAACCAGGTGCGCCGCGCCGGCCACACGCTCGAGCTGCGCGTCCCGCCGGGGATCGCGATGGACAGCTATCCCGGGCCGTTCGGCCAGGTCGTCATCAACTTCATCAACAACGCGCTGCTGCACGGGTTCGACGCGCCGGGCGGCCACATGCTGCTCGAAGCGAAGGCGCTGGACGGCGAGCGCGTACGCATCGAGTTCCGCGACGACGGCCGCGGCATCGCGCCGGAGCACCTGTCGCGCATCTTCGATCCGTTTTTCACCACGCGGATGGGGCAGGGCGGCACGGGCCTGGGTCTCAACATCGCCTACAACCTCGTGACGACGCTGTTGCAGGGGACGATCCGGGTCGAGAGCGCGCCCGGCCAGGGTACGGCCTTCATCCTCGAGCTGCCGCTGCGCGCGGCGCCCGGCGGCGCGTAATGCGAGGTGGGCACGGGGTGCCCACCCTACGTGTCTTCTGCGGCATCAACGGTCTTTCCGTAGGGCGGGCGGCCCTCCGCCCGCGCGGACGCCGGCGATACGCGACCATCACGCGTGGGCACGGCGTGCCCGCCCCACATCAAACGACGTTAGTCGGACTGCCCGCCACCCACGCTTCCAGGTTGTCGACCAACATGTCCGCCAAGGTCTGCATCGCCCCGGCGCTGGCCCACGCCACATGCGGCGTGAGCACGAAATTCGGCAGGCGCAGCTGCAGCAGCGGATTCTCCGGCACCGGCGGCTCCTTGCTCAGGACGTCGAATCCGGCGCCCGCGATCGTGCCGTCCGTCAGCGCCCGCGCCAGCGCCGCTTCGTCCACGAGGCCGCCGCGCGCCGTGTTGATCAGGATGGCGCCGCGCTTCATCGTGGCCAGCTCGCGCGCGCCGATCATGTGGCGGGTCTGGTCCGTCAACGGCAGGTGCAGGCTCACCACGTCCGACGTGGCCAGCAGCTCGGCCAGCGGCAGCGGCGTGACGTCGGTGTCGGCGACCGCAGAGCGCGACGCGACGGCGACCTCCATGCCGAACGCGCGCCCGATCTGCGCCACGCGGCGCCCCAGCGCGCCGTAGCCGACGATGCCGAGGCGGCTGCCGGCCAGGTCGCCGATCGGGTGGTCGAGCAGGCAGAAGCGCGTCGACCGTTCCCAGCGGCCCGCCTCGACGTCGGCCGCGTAGGCGCGCAGGTTGCGGCGCACGGCCAGGATCAGCGCGAAGCAGTGCTCGGGCACGGAGACGAGCGAGTAATTGCGGATGTTGGCGACGACGATGCCCCGTTCGCGGCAGGCGGCGAGATCGACGTTGTCGGTGCCGGTGGCGGCCACGGCGATCATCTTCAGGTCCGGCAGTTGCGCGATCGCGTCCGCGCGCAGCGGCACCTTGTTCGTGATGGCGATGGCGGCGCCGCGCAGGCGTTCCACGACGTCGGCGGCGTTCGTGGCGGGGTAGTCGCGCCAGCGGTGGTCGAAGGCGGGCTTGCGGATGTCGGCGATCAGGCTGTCGCGGTCGAGGAAGACGATCTGGTGCTGAGCGATGTCGTGCATGGTAGGCCCGGATGAGGAGGGACCGCCATTGTAGAACGCAGACGAAAAAAAGACAGGGCGAACCCTGTCTTCCGAGGATGGGGGGCTTGAGCCGGTTCTGCGCCGCCGGCGGATTACTTGGCGGCGTCGGCTTTCTGGTCTGCGTGTGCCGCGGCCTTGTCGGCTGCGGCGTCCACCTTGGCTTTGGTGGCTTTCTTGTGTGCCTTGGCTTTCTTCTTCGCGGCGTCGGCCTTGGCGACGGCGACGTCGGAATTGGCTTCGGCGGCTTTCTTCTCCAGCTTCGCGTCGGCTTTCACGTCGGCCTTCTCTTCCTTGGCTTCGGCCTTGGCGGCTTTCTTGTCGGCCTTGACCTCGGCCTTGGTGGCCGGCGTCATCGTCGTGGCCGGGGTGGCCGTGGTCTGGGCGTACACCGACGTTGCGAACAGGCCTGCGATCAGGGTGGCGACGATTTTGCTCATGGCGATGTGTCCTTCAGGGCTTGTTGAGAGAGGGATGATTCCCGTGCTACTGGGCGAGAAACGCGGCCCGTCCACGACCCGTTGACGATCCTTTACATCCGGTTACAAAGTACGTACGGCAATACGTTTGCCAGCATGCGGTTTGACACTGGAAATTATTCCAACGATACTCTGGCGGCACTACCAGTGCACCCCAACAACATCGACACCACAGAGACGCCCGTGAGAACACAACACTCCCTCCGTACGACCCTGACCGCCATCGCGCTCGCCACCGCGGCGCTGGCGGCACAGGCCGCAGACACCGTCCACATCGATCCGCAGCACCTGTCGCAGGACGTCAAGGTCCTGTCCTCCGACGCGTTCGAAGGCCGCGGCCCGAACACGGCCGGCGAGACCAAGACCGTCAACTACCTCGTCGAGCAGTTCAAGGCCGCCGGCCTGCAGCCGGGCGGCGACCTCGTCGACGGCAAGCGCGGCTGGACCCAGGACGTGCCGCTCGGCCGCTTCGAGATCCAGGGCCCGGTCCGGATGACCGTGAACGCGGGCGGCAAGACGCAGACTTATGCGCAAGGCAACGAAGTCGCCGTGCGCGCCGCGATGACGGGCGCGAAGACCGTCGATTTCAAGAATGCCCCGCTGGTGTTCGTCGGCTACGGCGTGACCGCGCCGGAACGCAAATGGGACGATTTCAAGGGCCAGGACCTGAAGGGCAAGCTGGCCGTCGTGCTGATCAACGACCCGGACTTCGAGACGGGCAAGGGCGATTTCGGCGGCAAGGCCATGACCTATTACGGCCGCTGGACCTATAAATACGAGGAGATGGCACGCCGCGGCGCGCTGGGTACGCTGATCGTCCACGAGACGGCGCCGGCCTCGTACGGCTGGGCCACGGTGAAGAACTCGAACACGAACGTCCAGTACGACATCGTGCGCAAGAACCCGCTCGAGACGCATGCGCCGGTCGAAGCCTGGATCCAGCGCGACGTTGCCGTCGACCTGTTCAAGCACGCCGGCCTGGACTTCGACAAACTCAAGAAACAGGCCCAGACCCGCGCGTTCAAGCCCGTCGAACTGAAGGGTGTGACGATGTCCGCGCACTACGCCGTCGACGCCAAGGTCATCACGTCGAAGAACGTGCTGGCGATCCGTCCGGGCAGCGAGCACGCGGACCAGGTCGTGATGTACAGCGCGCACTGGGACCACCTGGGCGTCGGCCTGCCGGACGCGAAGGGCGACAAGATCTACAACGGCGCCGTCGACAACGCCACCGGCATCGCCGCGCTGCTGGAGCTGGCGCGCGCCTACGCCAAGGCACCGGCGCCGCAACGCAGCGTCGTGTTCCTGGCGGTGACGGCGGAAGAGAAGGGCCTGCTGGGTTCGGAATACTATGCGAACAACCCGGTCTATCCGCTGGCGAAGACCGCCGGCGTGATCAATATGGATGCGCTGAGCCCGTACGGTCCGGCGCGCGACTTCACCATCTCCGGCAGCGCCAGGCTCGGCCTGCTCGACCGCCTCGTCGCCAAGGCGAAGCAGAACGGCATCAGCTATGCCGCGGATCCGAAGCCGGAAGCGGGCCACTTCTTCCGCTCCGACCACTTCTCGTTCGCCAAGCACGGCGTGCCGGCGGTCTCGTTCGGTTCGGGCGAGGACTGGGAGCAGGGCGGCGTCGCGGCGGGCAAGGCGGCCGAGGAGAAATACGTGGCGGTCGCCTACCACCAGCCGGCGGACGAGTGGAGCGCGGCGTGGCCGTTCACGGGCATGGCGCGCGACCTCGGCGTCCTGTATTCGGTGGGACGCGACCTGGCGGATTCGTCGGCATGGCCGAACTGGTCCAAGGACTCCGAGTTCCGCGCGGCGCGTGACGCGAGCGCGGCCGAACGCAAGTAATTTGCGGCGAACGCGGGCTCGTGGGGCCGCCCTGCGAGCTGCGGCATCCGTAGGGTGGGCACCCCGTGCCCACGAGCGCACCGCCACACGGTGAGAAACGCGGGCTCGGGGAGCCCGCCCTACGAGCTGCGGCATCCGTAGGGTGGGCACCCCGTGCCCACGAGCGCACCACCACACGGTTAACTGGCGAACAGTCGCGTCCGCACCGCTTGCCTACACTGAGGCAAATAGATGCCGAGGTGATGCCATGCCCGACCCATTAAAGCTGTACAAGGCCAAGCGCGATTTCAAGATCACGGCCGAGCCCAAGGAAGGCGGCGAGGCCAGCAAGGGGCTTCTCACCTTCGTGATCCAGAAGCACTGGGCCACCCGTCTGCACTACGATTTCCGTCTGGAACTGGACGGCGTCATGAAGAGCTGGGCCGTGCCAAAGGGCCCCAGCTTCGACACCCACGACCGCCGCATGGCGGTGCACGTGGAAGACCATCCCATCTCGTATTCCGACTTCGAAGGCACGATCCCGCCGCAGCAGTACGGCGCCGGCAAGGTCATCGTCTGGGACAAGGGCACGTGGGAACCCGTCGGCGACCCGCGCAAGGGCTTCGCGAAGGGCGAGATCAAGTTCGAGATGCATGGCCACAAGATGCACGGACGCTGGGTGCTCGTCCGGCTGCGCGGCCACGAGGACGACAGGCAGGAGCCCTGGCTGCTCATCAAGGAGAACGACGAGTACGCCCGTCCGGCCGCCGAATTCTCCGTCGTCGACGAGATGCCGGACAGCGTCAGGGACCTGCCGATGCCCGCGCCGGGCGCCGCCGCACCGGGTGCTGCCGCGCCGGCGAAACCCGCGCGCAAGGCCGCGGCCAAGCCGAAGCGCGGCGCGCCGCCCGACGGCGCCGTCAAGGCCGACCTGCCGGCGACGCTGGCGCCGGAACTGGCCACGCTCGTCGACGGCCCGCCGGCCGACCCCGAAAACTACATCTACGAAATCAAGTTCGACGGCTACCGCATGCTCACGCGCGTGCAGGGCAAGGACATCCGCTTCGTCACCCGCAACGGCAACGACTGGACCGCCAAGCTCGGCCCGCTGCAACAGGAGGTCCGGCGCATGAAGCTGCCGGACGGCTGGTACGACGGCGAGATCGTCGTGCACGACGAGAACGGCAAGCCGAACTTCAACCTGCTGCAGCTCGCGTTCGACGGCTCCAACACCGCGCGCATCGTCTACTTCGTGTTCGACGTCCCGTACTGCAAGGGGTACGACCTGCGCGACGTGCGCCTCGATGCGCGTCGTGCGCTGCTGCAGGACGTGCTGGCGGCAAAGCCGTCCGACATCGTCCGGTTCTCGACCGAGTTCGGGACCGACCCGGCGCAGCTCGTCGTCGCCGCGTGCCAGATCGGGCTGGAGGGCGTGATCGGCAAGCGGCGCGACTCGCGCTACGTGACGCGCCGCTCGCCCGAGTGGATCAAGCTGAAATGCGGGCAGCGCCAGGAATTCGTCATCGGCGGCTATACCGATCCGCAGGGCTCGCGCACGGGCATCGGCTCGCTGCTGCTCGGCTACTACGACAAGGATGGCGTGCTGCGCTACGCGGGCAACTGCGGCAGCGGATTCAATGGCGCGTCGCTGCGCCACATGCGCGCCGTGCTGGAACAGATCGCGACGGACAAGAGCCCGTTCCCGCCGCGCGCCGTGCCGGGCCGCACGAACCACTGGGTCAGGCCGGAGCTCGTCGCCGAGGTCAGCTTCTCGGAATGGACCGCCACCGACTCCATCCGCCACCCCGTGTTCCAGGGCCTGCGCAAGGACAAGCCGGCGCGGAGCGTCGTGCGCGAGCTGCCGAAGCACATGCAGGCCGAGGCGCCGCCGGCGGATGCGAAGCCCGCGCGCAAGCGGGCGGCGAAGAAGGCCCCGGCCGCGGACGACGCGTTGCCCGGCAACCTGCCCGCCACGTTCAAGGTCACGCACGGCGAGCGCGTGATGGATGCCGAGAGCGGCGTCACGAAGGTCGAGATGGTGCGCTACTACGCCCTCGTCGGCACCTTGATGATGGCATACCTGAAGGGCCGGCCCGTCTCGCTCGTGCGTGCGCCCGAGGGCGTGGGCGGGGAGCTGTTCTTCCAGAAGCACGTCGGCGACACGCGCAAGATGCCCGGCGTCGCGCAGATGGACCAGGCGCTCGATCCCGACCACCCGAGCATGACGGCGATCGCGACGACCGAGGGCCTGCTGTCGAGCGCCCAGTGGAACGTCGTCGAGATCCACAGCCAGAACGCGACGGCCGGCCACTACGACACGCCGGACCGCATGGTGTTCGACCTCGACCCGGGCGAGGGCGTCGAATGGTCCGCGGTCCAGGAAGCGGCGCAGCTCGTGCGCGCCTTCCTGCAGGAGCTGGGGCTGAACCCGTTCCTCAAGACCAGCGGCGGCAAGGGCCTGCACGTCGTCGTCCCGCTCAAGCCGAAGCTCGACTGGGACACGGTAAAGGATTTTTCGCACGCGATCGTGGACCACCTGGCGCAGACGCTGCCCGAACGCTTCTCGGCCAAGAGCGGCGCGAAGAACCGCGTGGGCCGCATCTTCATCGACTACCTGCGCAACGGCCGCGGCGCGACGACCGTCGCCGCGTGGTCGGCGCGGGCGCGCCCCGGCCTGGGCATCTCCGTGCCCGTGCGCTGGGAAGAGCTGCCCGGCCTGAAGTCGGGCAGCCATTGGACCGTCAAGACCGTGCACACGCGGCTCGACGAGGGCAATGCGCCGTGGGCGGACTACGCCAGGAGCGCGACCACCCTCACCAAGGCAATGAAGGCGCTCGGGTTCAAGCCCGGCAAGCAGTAACCCACCGAACGGCGGCGCGGGCCCGGGCGGCCCGCCGCACGCCTCCCCGGCGGCGGAGCCGCGTACAGGTCCGGCTACCAGATTCCCGCGCCGCACGGGACTACCTGTCCATTTGTTAATTCGCTGGCAAATTTCATTTGTCGGTTTGGTGATTTTGCGAATTGCTGCTCTTCCATTAAAACTCACAGAATGTCTTCGGCGTGGGGGTCGTCCAACTTCACTTCATTCGATCGAAAATACGAACTACGACGGAGATAACTGGAATGAAAATCAATCGGTGCACAAAGGCGCTCATCGGGAGCGTGTTCGGCGGCGTCCTCATGGCCGGGCTGATCGCGGCACCCGCGCAGGCCCAGAGCTACACCTGGCAAAACGTGCAGATGGTCGGCGGCGGCTATGTCGACGGCATCATCGCCCATCCCGGACAGCAGGGCCTGTTCTATGCGAAGACCGACGTGGGCGGCGCCTACCGCTACAACGCGGCCACCGCCACCTGGGTCCCGCTGAACGACTGGACGCCTTCCGCCAACAATAACTGGATGGGCGTCGACAGCATCGCCGTCGACCCGAGCAATCCCAGCATGGTCTTCATGTCCGTCGGCGCCTACGACAGCTGGGCGTACGTCCCCGCCGGCGCGATCCTCGTGTCGTCCAACCAGGGCGCCACCTTCACCGCCCACCAGATGCCGTTCCCGATGGGCTCCAACAACACGGGCCGCGACGCCGGCGAGCGCCTGCAGGTCGACCCGAACAACGGCAACGTGCTGTTCTACGGCACCCGCAACGACAACCTGCCGACGCCGTACAACAACGGCATGAACGGCCTGTGGACCAGCACCGACAAGGGCACCACGTGGACCCAGGTCGCGGCCGGCAATGCCCCGCCGCTGTCCAGCGACGGCACCGGCGCCGGCATCGTCTTCACCGCGTTCTACAAGCCGTCGCTGGCCAACGGCCGTACACAGACCATCTTCGCCGGCGTCTCCGACAGCAAGGCGCCGTCGACCCTGTACGTCAGCACCGACGCCGGCGCCCACTGGAGCGCCGTCAGCGGCGGGCCGGGCGCGACGAGCGCCGGCGGCATGTATCCGAACCACGGCCTGATCGGCCCGGACGGCAACCTCTACATCACCTATGGCAATTCGCCCGGCCCCTACGGCATGAGCAGCGGCCAGGTGTGGAAGTACAGCGTCGGCCAGAAGACCTGGCAGAACATCACGCCGCTCGCTCCCACCTCGTCCGATTCGTTCGGCTACGACGGCCTTGCCCTCGACGCGAAGAAGTCCGGTACGCTCATCGTCACCACGGTCGACCGCTACTCCAACGGCGACACGATCTTCCGTTCCACGAACAGCGGCAACTCCGGCAGCTGGATCGACCTGAAACCCAAGGCCACGATGAGCTGGACGCAATCGCCGTGGGCGCCGTGGGGCCATCCCACCGGCTTCCAGGGCTGGATGAATCCGGTCATCGATCCGTTCAATTCGAACAACGCCTTCTACGGCACGGGCGGCGGCATCTTCGGCACCACCAACCTGACCGCCGCCGACAGCGGCCTGGCCACCAACTGGGCCGTCGCCGCCAAGGGGATCGAGGAGACGGTGCCGCAGACGATCGCGTCGCCGACGTCGGGCGCGCCGCTGATCGCCGCGATCGCCGACGTGTGCGGCTTCGTCTTCAATTCGCTGACGACGCCGCCCAACTCGATGATTTCCACGACCAGCGGCACCGGCGTCGCCGGCGCCTGCACGTTCGGCAGCGGCATCGACTTCGCCCGGGGCAATCCGGCCAAGATGGTCATGGTCGGCAGCAATCCGTATTCGAGCCCGGTGCCCGTCGGCGTCGTGTCCTCCAACGGCGGCAGCAGCTGGACCGCTTTCCCGACCCTGCCGGCCGGCATGAAGAAGGGCGAAGGCTCGGTCGCCGTCAGCTTCGACGGCAACTCCATCGTCTGGTCGCCGCACACGGACGACAACCTGCACCCGGTCTACACGACCAATGGCGGCGCGTCGTGGACCACCATCTCGTTCTGGGGTAACACGCTGCCCGTCGGCGCGAAGGTCCTGTCGGACGGCGCGCAGAACGTGTTCTACGCGTGGCAGTCGGGCACGACGAACTTCTACGTCGGGAACGGCGCCGCGAGCTGGTACCAGGCGGCCGCGCTGCCGGTCGCGCCGACGCAGGTGACGGCCGTGCCGGGCCGCGGCGGCGAAGTGTGGATGGCGGCCGGCTCGGGACTGTACAAGAGCACCAACTCGGGCTCGTCGTGGAATGCGCCGATCACGATCACCTATTTCGGCTACGCCTTCACCCCGACGTCCATCGGCTTCGGCAAGGCGGCCGCGGGCGCGAGCTACCCGGCCATCTACTCGGGCGGGCAGTTCTCCGACGGCACGACGGGCCTGATGCGCTCCATCGACGGCGGCACGACGTGGACGAAGATCAACGACGGCAACCACCAGTGGAGCGGCATCAGCCAGGTCGTCGGCGACATGCGGACCTTCGGTACGGTCTACCTGAATGTCGCGGGCGGCATGGGCCGGGGCATCATCTACGGCACCTCGGCGAACTGACGGTGCGCGGCACGGTGGTATGCTGTCTGCCACCGTGCCCGCTCACCGCAACGAACCTCGAAAGACAGACGTGAAACACTTGCCCCTCGCCGCCGCCGTCACCCTGTTCAGCGCCGCGTGCGCATCGGGCGCCTACTGGGGGCTGCCATGGTTCCAGCCGCCCGTGCGGGCGGTCGTGGCGGCACCGCAGGCGGGTGTGGCACCACCCTCCATCGACGCCGCCGCGGGACTCTTCGGCGGCGCGCCGGCCGGTGCGGTGGCCAGCGCGTTCCAGCTGAAGGGCGTCATCGACGCCGGGCCGGAAGGCGTGGCGATCCTCGCGATGGACGGCAAGCCGGCGCAGGCGGTCGGCATCGGCAGGGAGGTCGCGCCCGGCGTGCGCGTGCGCGAAATCCACCAGCGCTACGTGCTGCTCGACGACGGCGGCGCGCTCAAGCGCCTCGACCTGCCGGACAGCGCGATCGCCGGCCTGGCGCTCGTCGCGGCAGCGGCGCCGCTGTCCGACACGTCCGCACCCGCGCGCGCGGAGGCGCCGCGCACACCCGTCACGGGCGCGCGATCCGGCGGACCGATGCCGCCGCCGGTCATGAATCCGAACCTGGCCAGGACGCCCGGCCAGGTGCCGGACCAGATACGGCAGATGCAGGAGATGCAACAAATGCAACAAATGCAGCGGATGCACAGGCCGTCCGGCATCGGCCCCGCGGCGTTCGGCGCGAAGCCGGTGGGCTGAGCGGCGCGGCTCAGGGGGCCGGCGGCGCCGGCATCGTGAAGCGGGCCAGGTCGTCGATGCCGAGGCGCGTCTCGATGGCCGCGATCCGCTTGACGGCATCCTCGAAGCCGTCGTGTCCGAACATCCGCTTCTCGATCTCCTCGAACCGTTCCGACATCTCGTCGTAGGCCTTGCCGGACAAGGCATCCTTCCAGGCCGGGAAGACGATCGTGTCCTCGCGCGCCGCATGGTGTTCGTACATCAGTTCGAAGGCCTCGAGCGCCTGCGCCAGCGGCAGCGCGTTGCCGCTCGCGATCCGGCCACGGGCCGTTGCGCGCAGCACGTACGCCGTGAGCTGGCGGCCGCGGTCGTGCTGGGCATGCAGCACATCGACGTAGCCCGCGGCCGGGCCCTTCGTCCTGCGCACGGCGGGAAAGATGTGCTCTTCCTCCAGCTTGCGTTCGTGGTAGTCCTCGCCGAACGTGCGGAACAGCTGCGCCGTCTGCGTCAAGGCGTCGGCCGGCACCCGGGCCGGATCGCTGCGCAGGCGCGCCGCCGCGGCGCGGTAGACGAGCAGGGCGCGGCGCAGCACGCCGTGCTCGCGCATCAGGTCTTCGGCGGCGCCGACGTCCTTGCTCCTGTCCTCGGCCGCACCCGCGGCCGCGGCGATTCCGCCCGCCGCCAGGACGAGGAAACCGCGCCGCTCACGTCGAATGTCGTCCATGCGTCACTCCGTCGTCGTCCACGGGGTCGCCCCGCTCGTTGCGCACGATGGCGCGGATGTTCATCGCCGCGAGCCCGGCCTGCAGCGCGATCAGCGCCCATGCGCCGTCGTGCAGGCCCCACACGATCCACAGGACGTTACTCGCGATGAAGGTCCAGAACCCGACGACGCGCTTCCTGGCGTGGCGCGCGCCGACGAGGAAGGCGGCCACCAGCGTCACGGCCATCGCCGGCCATTGCAGCAGGTCCAGCAGCGTGTCGACATCCACTCAGGCGGCCTTCCTGCGCCGCGCCGGCGCCGTCTTTGCCGCCGTCTTCGGCGCAGCCCTGGCGGCCGTCTTCGCCGCTGTCTTCGTCGCCGTCTTTGCCGACGTGGACTTCGCGGCCGTCGTCCGCTTCGCACCCGCATGCGTGGCCGCGTGCGCGGGGGCCTTGCGCGCGCGCGGCGGCGGGGTGTCGTCCGTGTCGTCGTCGGCGGCGCGCGCCGGCTTCTTCGCCCTGGCCGGCGGCGGTTCGTCGTCGTCGTCGTCCGCCGCGGCTCGCGCGGGCTTCTTGCCCAGGCTGGCCTGCAGCAGCGAGACGAGGTCGATGACGTTCGTTTTCGCCGGCTTCTCTTCCTCCGGCTCCGGTTCCGTCAGGGTCTTGGTCTGGTTGGCGGCGACCTTTTTCTTGATCAGCGCCAGCACGTCTTCGCGGTAGGTGTCGTGGTACTGCTGCGGCTTCCACTTCTCGCTCATGCCTTCGACGAGCGCCTTGGCCATCTGCAGTTCCTTGTCCGTGACCTGCGCCGCCTTCGAGTCCGCGCCCGGGATCTTCAGCTCGTCGATGGGGCGGATCTCGTCCGGGTAGCGCAGCGTGTTCAGCACGATCGTGTCGCCCACGCACACGAGGGCGGCGAGATGCTGCTTGACGCGGATGACGACGTTGGCGATGCCGATCTTGCCCACTTCGCGCAGGGTCTCGCGCAGCAGCGCATAGACCTTGTCGCCGCCCTTGCCGGGCGCGAGGTAGTAGGGCTGCTCGTAGTAGATCAGCGGGACCTGCTCGGCGTTCACGAACGCGATGATGTCGATCGACTGCGTCGCTTCCGGATTGGCGCGGCGCAGGTCTTCGTCCGTCAGCACGACGTATTCGCCTTCCTTGTATTCATAGCCCTTGACGATGTCGTCCCACGACACTTCCTTGCCGGTCGCCTTGTTGTAGCGCTTGAAGCCGATCGGCGCGAAGTCGCGCCGGTCGAGCATCGTCAGGTCGAGCCCCTGGTCGCTCGCCGCCGGATACATCTCGACCGGGATGTGCACCAGCCCGAAGCTGATCGCACCTTTCCACATGCTGCGTGCCATCTGGCTCTCCTCGAGGTTATTCGCCCACCGAGCCCGTGATCGGCAGGACGACGCCGGTGACGTAGCCGGAACACACGTTCGACGCGAGATAGACGTATGCCGGCGACAGCTCTTCCGGCTGGGCCGGACGGCCGAACGTCGTACTCTGGCCGAACTTGGTGATGTCTTCCGGCGACTGGTCGGCCGGATTCAGCGGCGTCCACACGGGGCCCGGCGCGACGGCGTTCACGCGGATGCCCTTGTCGAGCAGGTTGGCGGCGAGGGACATCGTGAACGCGTGGATCGCGCCCTTCGTCGTCGAATAATCGAGCAGCTTCTTCGACCCCTTGAGACCCGTCACGGAGCCGGTGTTGACGATCGACGCGCCGCGCGTCATGTACGGCAGGCAGGCCTTCGCCATATGGAAGTAGCCGTAGATATTGGTCCGCATCGTCTCGTCGAAACGGTCTTCGGTGAGGTCGAGCAGCGACTCGGCGTGTTCCTGGAACGCGGCGTTATTCACCAGCACGTCCAGGCGGCCCCACCTGGCGACGATCTGGTCGACGGCCTGCTGGCAGAATTCCATGTCCTTGACGTCGCCCGCGATCGTCACGCACTTCTGGCCCTCGGCTTCGATGTAGCGCTGGGTCTCGGCGGCGTCCTCGTGTTCGTTCAGGTACAGGACGGCCACGTCGGCGCCTTCGCGCGCGAACAGGACGGCGACGGCGCGGCCGATGCCGGAATCGCCGCCCGTCACGATCGCGACCTGGCCCGCCAGCTTGCCGCTGCCCTTGTACTGCTCGGCCATGAACCTGGGCTTGAGCTCCATCTGCGCCTCGAGGCCCGGCTTGGCCAGGTGCTGGGCGGGGAAGTCGCCGCTCGGCTGCTGGATGCCGGTCTGGGCCGCATTGCTCCCGCCCGCGCCGCTGCCCTGGTCACCCTTCTGCATGCTGGCGTCGCGCTGGTCCTGGCGGTTCTGGATCGCCTTCTGCTTGTTCGCTGCATCGTCCTGTGTTGCCATGGTCCTCTCCTTGTGCATGATCCCGCCAGTATTCCCGCGCCGGCCGGACGCTGACGGTGCGCTTCCACACATTGCGAGCATTTGCTAGGCGTTACAGGTGCTTTGTGGCAAACTTGTTACGTAACAGTGCCAGGGGTGGATGATGGTGGAGCAAACGGAACAGGAAGCAGGGCGGACCGGGATTTACCTCAGTCCGATGGCGCAGCGGCGCGCCGAATTCGCGGACGCGTGCGCGTCCCTGTTCGCGCGCCTGCACCTGGCCGACAGTGCCGACGTCGCCGCCAGCCTGCTGGCGCGCGCGCAGCCGGACCTGCTCGTCATCGACCTCGACCGCTTCGAACCGAGCATCGACCTGGATGCGCTGGGCGACCTCGTCTCCCGCCGCGCCGGCCTGCCCACCTTGCTGCTGTGTCCTTTCGGCGGCGCCGGGTGGCTGCCTGAGCTGATGGCGCGCGGGCCCGTCGGCTATGCCGTCACGCCGCTCGATGCGGCCGCGCTGCGCGCGGCGGTGGAGGCGCGCCTGGCGGCGCCGGACGCCGCCGGGTCGGCCGCCGATGCGGTCGACCTGCGCACCTTGCTCGACCTGCGCGCCCGCGTGCAGGCCGCCGTGATCGATGCGGAGGACGCGCACACGCTGTCCGAAGCCCTGTGCGCCGCCCTGTGCGCGTGGCCGGGCGTGCTGCACGCCGGCGTGTTCCTGCTCAAGGACGGCAACGACTTGCAGCTGGTCGCCCAGCAGGGACCCGACGGCCTGCTGCTCGGCGCGCTGCTGCAGCGCACGGACCGCCTGCTGCAGGCGCCGCTGCGCCACGCCTTCCCGGGCCTGCTGGCCGCCGCCGGCGGCGTCGCCGCGCTCGTCGAGGCGCCCGAACAGCCGGGCGAACCGGCGCTGGCGGCGGGCTTGCGCGCGCACGGCGTCGCGCAGGCGCTGGGCCTGCCGATTCCGGCCGACGGTCCCGGCGCGCCGCGCGGCGCGCTGTCGCTGCTGTTCGGCGCCGCCCGCGCATTCTCCATCGACGAGTGGAACACCTTGCTCGACGTGGCGCGCCTGGCCGCGCTGGGCCTGCGCCACGCCGCCCTCGGCCAGGAAAACGACCACCTGCTGGCGCGCCTGACCTACATCTCGACGACGGACGCCTTGACCGGCGTGGCCAACCGCCGCCACGGCGAGGAATTGCTGGACAAGGAAATCAAGCGCGCGCGCCGCTATCGCGTGCCGCTCGCGCTGCTGTCGTTCGACATCGACCGCTTCAAGGCCGTCAACGACACCTATGGCTATCCGGTCGGCGACGTGGCGCTGCGCACCGTGGCCGACACGGCGCGCGCCGTGCTGCGCGCCAGCGACATCCTGGTGCGCTCGGGCGGCGAGGAATTCCACATCATCGCGCCGCACACCAGCGCCATCGACGGCCTCAAGATGGCGGAAAAGGTGCGCGTGGCGATCGAGCAGGCCGAGATCCCCGGCTGCGACCACGTGACGGTGAGCCTCGGCGTGGCCCAGCTGGGGGAGCAGGAGAGCGGCGATTCGCTGACCCAGCGCGCCGACGCCGCCCTCGCGCGCGCCAAGCGCGCGGGGCGCAACTGCGTAGAACTGGCGATGCAGTGAGCGGCCGCGGTGTGCCGGCGCCGCGCCGCGCCGACTTGGCCGGCGATGTGGGCGCGGGCATCGTCGTCGCCATGATGATGATCCCGCAGGGCATGGCGTACGCCCTCGTGGCCGGCCTGCCGCCCGTGGCGGGGCTGTACGCGAGTATCGTGCCGCCGCTGTTGTACGCCTTGTTCGGCACGAGTTCCACGCAGTCCGTGGGGCCGATGGCCATCATCTCGCTGATGACGGCGTCCGCGCTGGCGCCGCTGGCGCTCCCCGGCAGTGCGCTGTACGGCGTGCTCGCGGCCCAGCTGGCGCTCGTATCCGGCGCCGTGCTGCTCGCGTGCGGCCTGCTGCGCGTGGGCTTCCTCGCGAACTTCTTTTCGCGCCCCGTGATGAGCGGCTTCACGCTCGGCTCGGCCGTCGTGATCGCGCTGGGCCAGGCGCGGACCTTGCTGGGTGCGGCGCCGCCGCAGGTGCACGGCCCCAGCGCCATGCTGGGCGTCGGCAGCATCGCGCTGCTGCTGTTCGCACGCCGCTGGCTGGCGCCGCTGCTGCGCCGGCTCGGCATGCCGCCCGGCGCGGCCGATGTCGCGGCGAAGCTGGCGCCGATGCTGCTGGTGCTGGGCGGTATCGCACTCGTCGCGGCGCTGCGCCTCGACCGCATGGGCGTGCAGGTGATCGGCGCGGTGCCGGCCGGCCTGCCGCGCCTGGCCCTGGCGACGTCCGCCGTGCATTGGCAGGCGCTCGTCAAGCCGGCCTCCCTGATCGGCTTCATGAGCTTCCTGATCGCGATGTCGGGCGCACAGGCGCTGGCGCTCAAGCGCGCGGAAAAGCTGCACACGAACCGCGAACTGGTGGGCCTGGGCCTCGCCAATATCGGCAGCGCGCTGTCCGGCGGGTTTCCCGTGACGGGCAGCCTGTCGCGTTCCGCCGTGAATTTCGCGGCCGGCGCGCGCACCCGGCTGGCGGGCGTCGTGACGGCGGCGCTGCTGGCCGGCGCGCTCGTGCTGCCGACCGGATGGCTCGCGCTGCTGCCGCTGCCGGTACTGGCCGCGACGATCATCGTCGCCGTGCTGGGCCTGCTGGACTGGTCGACGCTGCGCACGTCATGGCACTACGACCGCGCGGACGCGCTGGCGCTGCTGGCGACGGCCGGCGGCGTGCTGCTGCTCGGGGTGGAGGCGGGTGTCGTGCTGGGCCTGCTGCTGTCGCTGGGGACCATGATCTGGCGCGAGAGCCGGCCGCACATCGCCGTGCTGGGCCGGATTCCGCACACTGAGCATTTTCGCAATGTCGACCGCTACACGGTCGACACGGACCGCGGCGTACTGTTGCTGCGCATCGATGCGGGCCTGTTCTTCGGCAATATCGAAGCCGTCACCCGGCGCATCGAGGAAGCACTGGGGGCGCATGGCGACGCGCGCGAGCTCGTGCTCGTGCTGTCGGCCGTGAACGCCATCGACAGTTCGGCGCTGTTCGGCCTGCTGGACCTGAACCGAGTGCTGGCCCGGCGCCACATCCGCCTGCACCTGGCCGAAGTCAAGGGGCCGGTGCTCGACCGCCTGCGCGCGTCGACACTCTTGCGTGAGCTCAGCGGCCGTCTCTTTTTGAGCACAGCCAATGCCTGGGATGCCCTCGCACGGCACGACACATGATTGCAAGCAAATCCCAGCTGTGGCAGGATGGAACCAAGGTTTTAGAGAAAAGGTGGATATCATGCCGCGCCCCAGCACTATCGTTATTCTGTTGTCAACCGTCGTCCTGGTCGCCCTCGGTTTCGCCGCCGCCGTCCCGGCCGGCATCGCCCTCGCGCTGACGTTCGAACTGGCCGCTTCCAAACGCGACGCCGACCGCGCGCGCGCCCTGCGCCCCGTCCGCGTGGCCCGGCCACTGCGCCGCCGCCGCTGATCGGCGCCGGCCTTCCTCCGCCCGCCTGACCGGTATCCGCTGCCGGCCGGGCTCGCCGGCACGCTCCGGGTTTCCCTCGTCGCCGCGCGCGACCGTCCCGCGGCTTCACGCTCGTGTTGCCGTTATTGCATCCCTCAGAAATTGACCGGCGCCGAGGCCGGCCTATGCCTGCTTGCGCGCGCCGTCCGACCGCTGCGCCGGGTCGCCCAGGCGGATCGGCGCCGCGTCCTGCGGGTACAGCGCACGCACGCCGTCGTAGACGTGGGCGATGGCGGCCATGTCGGCGGCTTCGTCGCCCGTCATCGTCAGCGTGCGGGTGACGTCGATGATCTTCCGGCCATAATCCAGCGAGACCAGCAGCACCGGCACGTCGGCGGCCAGCGCGATGCGGTAGAAGCCGCTCTTCCAGTGCGGCCGGTAGCCGCGCGTGCCTTCCGGCGTGATGGCCAGCCAGAACCAGTTCGACGCGTGCATCGTCTGCGCGAGGCGCAGGATCGCGCCCTGCGGCGCGCTGCGGTCGACGGCCACGCCGCCCCAGTAGCGCATGATGGCGCCCATCGGGCCGCGGAACAGCGAATCCTTGGCGAGCCAGCGGAACTGCAGGCCGACCGCCCATTTGGCCAGCAGGCCGACGAAGAAATCCCAGTTCGACGTGTGCGGATACACGACGGCGATGCCGTGCGGGCCGGGCAGGCGCTTGAAGTAGAGATTCCAGCCGATCGCGTTCAGCATGCGCAGCGCGGTGCGCTGGCCCCAGGTCGGCATCGCCTCGGGGCGCATCAGGTATTCTTCCATGTTCTCTCCATGCGGGCGGGCCGTATGCGGCCTCTGGTCTGGGCTTGACAGTGTTTCAACCGGGGCGTCTCCGCGCAATATCGATTGCGCCCCAGCAAGCAAACCGGGCATTTTATAGCGCTACCAAACGAGGGACAAGCGAAAATACTGGAAGCGTTGCGGTCCCGTCGGTATCATCCTTGCCTCTCGAACAAGGATTTTCAAGATGGACATCACGATTTTTCACAACGCGCGCTGCGGCACGTCGCGCACGACACTGGAAACCATCCGCGCGGCCGGCGTCGAGCCGCGCGTGATCGATTACCTCGCGCAGCCGCCTTCGCGGGACGAACTCAGGGATATGATCGCCCGTGCGGGCCTGACGGTGCGCGACGCCGCGCGCAGCAAGGAAGCGCTGTTCACGGAACTGGGCCTGGATGATCCCGCGACGACCGACGACGCCCTGCTGGACGCCATGGTCGCGCATCCGATCCTCATCAACCGGCCCTTCGTCTTGACGCCCAGGGGCGTGCGCCTGTGCCGGCCTTCCGAGCTGGTGCGCGAGATCCTGTAAGCGAGCCCGCCAAGGCGCGTCGCGGCAGGCTCGCGCCCGCCGGGAAGCGTTCCGGCAGGCTCGCGCCCGCGCGGTCCGTTCAGTGCTGGGCGGCGCCGATATCCACGGGCTCCTTCGCGGGGCGTACCTTGCCGTAGAAATCCGGCCCGGTATCGCCCTCCGGCAACCCCTTGCCGATCGCCGGCGAATCCTGCTCGAGGGCGAAATCGGGTGTCCCGTCGCGCGTGTATGCGACGAAGCGCGGCGGGGCGTCCACCGTGCCGCTGTGCGTCATGCCGTCGGCCAGGTGCCAGTCGCCTTCCGGGTTTCCGAACACGAGGTTGTTGCGGTAGATGTTGTGGGGGCCCGTCGCGCCCTGTTCCGAAATGCCGTAGCGGTTGTCGTACACGATGTTGTTGACCACCCGCGTGTGGTCATTCGGCCCCTCGGTGTGATAAAAATCGCCGCCGCCGACGACGATGCCCGTGTTCGACGCCGTCACCGTATTGTTCGCGACGACGACGTCGTGGGCGTCGTGCCACAGGTGGATGCCCGCCTCGGCGACGCGGTAGACGACGTTGTTGCGGATCGTGGCCGGCGTGTTCACGTAGATGCCCTGCACCCAGCGGCAGCCGGGCGGGCCGATGTCGTGCACGCTGTTGCCGATCACGTCGGAATGGGTGCCCTTGTAATAGCTGTCCACGCCGATGCCGGAGCCGCCCGCGCTCGTGCACGGCACGGTGATGGCGACGTGGTGGACGTGGTTGCCGACGATGCGGTTGTACGACCCGCCGCTGTAGATGCCCGTGGTCCAGCGGATGCCGGCGCTGGCCTCCGGCCCGTCCAGCCCGGAGCTGCCGTCGACGTCGAACCCTTCGATGTCGACGTAGCTGGCGCGGTTGTCCCAGCCCTGCGCGGTGGTGGACACGGGCGGCGGCACGATGCGCGCGCGCCAGCGCTCGGTCGCGCGGAACACGATGCGGGCATTGGCCCGGCCGTCGACCGCCGTGCGGAACCCGCCGCGGTAGGTGCCGGGCAGGACGTTGACGATCGTGCCCGGCGTAACGAGCTGGGCGGCGCGTGCCAGCGAGCGCAGCGGCGCGGCGCGCGTGCCGGGATTCGTGTCCAGGCCGTCCGGCGCGACGTACAACTCGGTGGGGACGATTTCGGGCGCGACCGTCACGGCGGGTGCGTCCTTCATCGTGCAGGCGGCGAGCAGGGCGCAGGCGAACATGTACAGCAAGGTGCGCAGGTGGCGGATCGGTGTCATGGCGGGGCCCGGGACGGTCGCTAACGGCGCAAGTTTGCCGTACATCCCCGGCGGCGCGGCTGTCTGCCTCAATCGAACGTTTGATGCCGCTTAAACCGGACGCGCGCGGGCGTCGGCGGTGCGATATCGCTTGCCGCTGCGCAATGGATCAGATTCGTTTTGACATCGGGAAAGCACGGGTGGTATAGTCGTCCGGCTTCGATTGGTAACGTTTCCAATCGCGCGCCGAACATCAACAACGGGAGACACGATGACGACGAGACGAGACGCAATGCGGCTGCTGGGTGCCGCGACCCTGGCGGGCGGGCAGATGGCCGTGGCCGGCCGATCCGCGGCAGCGCCGGCGCCCGCGCAAGGCGCCGGCGCAGCGGCGGAGCCGGGTGCCGGCTGGCAGGCCGTCACGTCCGCCCCGGGCGCCGAGCGCTTCGTCGCGCGCCCGCTCGGCGCGTTCCAGCCGGCCGGCCAGCCGCCCGAGACCGACATCGACGTGTTCGTCGACACCACGAAGCGGTTCCAGGAAGTGTTCGGTTTCGGCGGCGCCGTCACCGACGCCGTCGCCGAGGTCCACGCGGCGCTCACCCCGGCGCAGCAGCAGGCTTTCCTGACCGCGTACTTCGACCCGCGCGCCGGCCTGGGCTACAGCGTGCTGCGCACCACGATCCACAGTTCCGACTTCGGCAGCGGCAGCTACACGTACGTGCGCGACGGCGACCGCGCGCTCGCCTCGTTCAGCATCGCCCCCGACCTGAAGCTGCGCGTGCCGCTGCTGCGCGCGGCGCTGGCGGCCGGGCGCGCGCATGGCACGGCCGTGCGCGTGTTCGCCAGTCCCTGGAGCGCGCCGGCGTGGATGAAGTCGAACGGCAGCATGGTCGGCGGCGGCAGCCTGCTGCCGGAATACCGCGACACGTGGGCGCGCTACGTCGTCAAGTTCGTGCAGGCGTACGAGGCGGCCGGCGTCCCGCTGTGGGGCCTGAGTGTGCAGAACGAGCCGATGGCGAAGCAGACGTGGGAGTCGATGATGTTCAGCGCCGAGGACGAAACCCGCTTCCTCGGCGACCATCTCGGACCGGCGTTGAAGGCGGCGGGCCTGGGCGGCAGGAAGATCATCGTCTGGGACCACAACCGCGACCTGCTGCCGCAGCGCGCCGCGCACATCCTGCGCGATCCGAAGGCGCGGCCCTACATCTGGGGCGTCGGCTACCACTGGTACGAGACGTGGGCCGGGGGCGAACCCATGCACCGCAACGTCGCCGCCGTGCACGAGGCCTGGCCCGACGTGAACCTCCTGATGACGGAAGGCTGCATCGAAAAATTCGATCCGGCGCGCCTGCAGGACTGGGCCAACGGCGAGCGCTACGGCAGCCAGATGATCGCCGACCTGAACGCCGGCGGCGTCGGCTGGGTCGACTGGAACATGCTGCTCGACAGCCGCGGCGGCCCGAACCACAAGAACAATTTCTGCTTCGCGCCGCTGCATGCGAGCGACGACGGCCAGCTCGTGTTCACGCCCATCTACACGGCCATCGGCCATTTCAGCCGCTACATCCGTCCCGGCGCGCGCCGGGTGAGCGCCGCGACGAGCCGCAGCACCCTCGACGCCACGGCATTCCGCAACGCCGACGGGCGCCTGGCGGTCGTCGTCATGAACCGCAGCGACCAGCCGGTGCGCTACCGCCTGTTCGTCGACCGGCGCGAGGTGGCGGTCGAGATTCCGGCGCGGGCGATCCAGACCGTGGTCGGTTGATTCATCCGTAGTGCATGCGCCGTCGTTCCCGGCCTGGCCGGCCACCGTGGCGGGAACCCGGGTGCGGGCAGTCGCCGCGCATGCAAACTTGGGCCCCCGCCTGCGCGGGGGCGACGGCAAGATCGATGCGGGAGGATTTCCGCAAAGAGCGTCGTCTCCAGCACAAACTCCGCACTTCAGTTACATTGTGCGGCACGCCCTGCATGTAGACCAGGTCGCGCCGCCCGGCCTTGAAAATACGGGTATATACACTTACATTGGCGTTCCGTATCCACAGGAGATTGTGATGAGCCGTAAGACCCCCATCGAGCGTTACCGCAACATCGGCATCAGCGCCCACATCGATGCCGGCAAGACCACCACCACGGAGCGCATCCTGTTCTACACCGGCGTCAACCACAAGATCGGCGAGGTGCACAACGGCGCGGCGACGATGGACTGGATGGAGCAGGAACAGGAACGCGGCATCACGATCACGTCGGCCGCGACGACGGCCTTCTGGAAGGGCATGGGCGGCAACTTCGCGGAACACCGCATCAACATCATCGACACGCCGGGCCACGTCGACTTCACCATCGAGGTCGAACGCTCGATGCGCGTGCTCGACGGCGCGGTCATGGTCTACGATTCCGTCGGCGGCGTGCAGCCGCAGTCGGAGACCGTGTGGCGCCAGGCGAACAAGTACAAGGTGCCACGCATCGCGTTCGTCAACAAGATGGACCGCGTGGGCGCCGATTTCTTCCGCGTCCAGCAGCAGATCAAGGACCGCCTGAAGGGCAACGCCGTGCCGATCCAGATCCCGCTCGGCGCGGAAGAGCATTTCGAGGGCGTGATCGACCTCGTCAAGATGCGCGCCATCCGCTGGGACGACGCCAGCCAGGGCGTGCGCTTCGCCTACGAAGACATCCCGGCCGACCTGCAGCCGCTGGCGCAGGAATGGCGCGAGCACATGATCGAGGCGGCCGCCGACGCGACGCCCGAGCTGACGGAGAAATACCTGAACGGCGAAGCGCTGACGGAAGACGAGATCAAGGCGGCGCTGCGCGCGCGCACGATCGCGGGCGAGATCGTGCCGATGCTGGCCGGTTCGGCCTTCAAGAACAAGGGCGTGCAGGCGATGCTGGACGCCGTCGTCGAATACCTGCCGTCGCCGGTGGACGTGCCGGCGATCGCGGGCCACGACGAGGACGACCGTCCGCTCGAACGGCACCCGGCCGACGACGAGCCGTTCTCCGCGCTCGCCTTCAAGATCATGACCGATCCGTTCGTCGGCCAGCTGACGTTCTTCCGCGTGTATTCGGGCGTCGTGAATTCGGGCGACACCGTGTACAACCCGACCAAGGGCCAGAAGGAACGCCTGGGCCGCATCCTGCAGATGCACGCCAACGAGCGCAAGGAGATCAAGGAGGTGTTCGCGGGCGACATCGCCGCGGCCGTCGGCCTGAAGGGCGTCACGACGGGCGATACGCTGTCCGACCCGGACAAGGTGATCGTGCTGGAAAAGATGACGTTCCCCGAGCCCGTGATCTCGCAGGCCGTGGAGCCGAAGACGAAGGCCGACCAGGAAAAGATGGGCATCGCCCTGAGCCGGTTGGCCCAGGAAGACCCGTCGTTCCGCGTGCGCACGGACGAGGAATCGGGCCAGACCATCATGTCCGGCATGGGCGAGCTGCACCTGGAAATCCTCGTCGACCGCATGAAGCGCGAGTTCGGCGTCGAGGCGACGGTCGGCAAGCCGCAGGTGGCGTACCGCGAGACGATCCAGAAGACCGTCGAGAACATCGAGGGCAAGTTCGTCAAGCAGTCCGGCGGCAAGGGCCAGTACGGCCACGTCGTGCTGAAGCTCGACCCGCTGGAACCGGGCAAGGGCTATGAATTCGTCGACGCCATCAAGGGCGGCGTCGTGCCGCGCGAGTACATCCCGGCCGTCGACAAGGGCATCCAGGAGACGCTGCAGGCGGGCGTGCTTGCCGGCTACCCGGTCGTGGACGTGCGCGCGACCTTGACCTTCGGTTCGTACCACGACGTCGACTCGAACGAGAACGCGTTCCGCGTCGCGGCGTCGATGGCGTTCAAGGACGGCATGCGCAAGGCGGCGCCGGAACTGCTCGAACCGATGATGCAGGTCGAGGTCGAGACGCCGGAGGAATTCACGGGCAACGTCATGGGCGACCTGGCGACGCGGCGCGGCGTCGTGCAGGGCATGGACGAGATCCCGGGCGGCGGCGGGAAGCTGATCGACGCGGTCGTGCCGCTGGCCGAGATGTTCGGCTACTCGACCACCCTGCGCTCGCTGACGCAGGGACGGGCCACGTACACGATGGAGTTCAAGCACTACGCGGCGGTGCCGAAGCATATCCTCGACCAGATCGCGACGGCCAGGGCGGCAAGGTAGCCTGACCCGTCATCCCCGCGCAGGCGGGGATCCAGTCTTGCGTGCGTGGCAAGCGGCGTTACCGGGTTCCCGCCTGCGCGGGAACGACGGTGTTTTTGTTTTGCGGTATCGTCGTGTTTTTGACCACGGAGACCGCGATGAAACAACTTCCCCTCCCGTCCGGCCGCACGATCCCCATCCTCGGCCAGGGCACCTGGAACATGGGGGAGGACCCGGCCGCGCGCGCGGCCGAGGTGGCCGCGCTGCGGCTCGGCATGGACCTCGGCATGACCCTGATCGACACGGCCGAGATGTACGGCGAGGGCGGCGCCGAGGAAGTGGTGGGCGAGGCCATCGCCGGGCGCCGCGACGACGTGGTCCTGGTCAGCAAGGTCTATCCGCACAACGCCTCGCGCGCGGGCGTGCGCGCCGCGTGCGAGCGCAGCCTGCGCCGCCTCGGCACCGACCACCTCGACCTCTACCTGCTGCACTGGCGCGGCGGCGTCCCGCTGGCGGAGACGCTGGAGGCCTTCGAGCGCCTGCGCGCCGAGGGCAAGATCCGCGACTACGGCGTGTCCAACTTCGACGCGGACGACATGCTGGAGGCGGCCGCGCTGCCCGAAGGCGGCGCCATCGCGGCGAACCAGGTGTTGTACAACCTGGTCCAGCGCGGCATCGAATGGGACCTGCTGCCGTGGTGCCGCGCCCGCGGTATCCCCGTGATGGCGTATTCGCCGCTGGAGTCGACGCCGGCCGAACAGGGGCCGCTGCTGGCCCGTCCGCAGCTGGGCGAGGTGGCGCGCCGCCACGGCGCGACGCCGGCCCAGGTGGCGCTGGCCTGGCTGCTGCGCCAGGACGGCGTCGTCACGATTCCGAAGGCCGTGCAGCCGGCCCACGTGCGCGCCAACCGCGCGGCGCTCGACCTGGCACCGCAACTGACGGTCGATGACATGGCCCTGCTGGACGAAGGATTTCCGCCGCCGGGCCGGCGCCGGCCGCTGGCGATGCGCTGAGCGGCGCCCGGCGGGTGTTCAGCGGGTGCCCAGCGGGTGCTCAGTGGGTGCTCAGCCAGTGGAGCAGGTCCCCCGCGGCGAGAGGGCGGCTGAACAGATAGCCTTGTCCCTTGGCGCACGCCTGGGCGCGCACGGCGGCGGCCTGCGACTCGGTCTCGATGCCTTCCGCGACGGTGCCCATGCCGAGGCTTTGCGCCACCTTCACCGTCGCCTCGATCAGCACGCGGTGGTGATGGCTCCTGTCGGCCTGGCAGACGAACGAGCGGTCGATCTTGACCGTGTCCACGGGCAGCTGGTGCAGGCTGGAGAGCGACGAATAGCCGGTGCCGAAATCGTCCAGCGCGAGCGCGACGCCGAGCGCCTTCAGTTCGTGCAGGCGCTGCTGCACCTGCTGGTCCTGCGCGGCCAGGCTTTCCGTCACTTCGAGCTGCAGCTGGTCCGCGCGCATGCCGTTCTGGTGCAGCACGTCGCGCGCGACGTCGGGCCATCCCGGCTCCGCCAGTTGGACGCGCGACAGGTTCACGGCCAGCAGCCGCGGCGCGCGCGCGCCCAGGTCGCGCTGCCACGCGCCGAAATCGCGGCAGGCGCGGCGCAGCACGAAGTCGCCCAGCGGCCCGATGAGCCCCGATTCCTCGGCCACCTGGATGAATTCGATGGGCGGCACGACGCCGCGCACCGGATGCCGCCAGCGCGCGAGCGCTTCGACGCCGGCCGCGTGGTCGGTGGCGCCGTCCGCGCCCAGGCCCAAGACGGGCTGGTAGACGACGAACAGCTGCTCTGTCAGGAGGCGGTCGACAGGTCGGGCACCACCGCCGTCATGTACGCCGCGAGGAATTCCTGCGGCATGCGGCGCGGCCGGCCGCTCGAGAGCTCGATGCAGACGAGGTCCCAGCGACCGCGCAGCACCGTCGCGCCGTCGCGTTCGCGCACGAGCTGGAAGCGCCGTTCCATTGCCAGCTTGCCGTCGCCCGCGACCAGCCACGTGCCGAGCACGAGCGCTTCGCCGGCGCCGGTCGGCAGCAGGTAGTCGTATTCGCCGCGCCGGATGGCCATCGCCCGGTCGAGGCGCCGGTAGTCGTCCAGCGACAGGCCGAGCGCCTCCGAATGCGCCCAGCCGGCCTGTTCGCACCAGCGGACGTAGACGGCATTGTTGGTGTGGTTCAGTCCGTCGATGTCGGCCGCTTGCGGGACACGGGGCAGGGTGAACGGGTGCGGGTAATCCCAATCCAAGGTGGTTCCTTCCGGATGCTGCGGGTGGATGCGTGCCGCGCGGGAGCGGGGCGTCCATTTTACGTCGAGGCATGGGAAGCGGGGTCTTTACGCGGGAGCTCATGCCGGCTCCGGCAGCAGCGGCTGGTGATCGGAACCGGTCGCGTCCGCGGCCACGCGTACCGCGCGCACGTTCGGCCTTCAGGCGCGCGTGGCAGTCGAATCCGGGCAGCCGTTCGACGACACGGTCGAGGTCGGCTCCTCCCTCCGGCGTGCGGGCGCACTGCATGTTCCAGATGATCGGGCGTAGCATGGCGGTCCTTTCGAGAAGCACAGGCTAGCGTGGCACCGGTGGCGCGGTCTGATGCAGGTCAGGCGTGCGCGGCGAACCGCGCGATCGGCACACGGTCTATGCAAATGATGGAGGCGGCGATGTACACGATGATTCTTTTGCTGTACCTGCAGCAGGGCCTGGACGTGACGCTGGACCAGGCCAATCTGCGCGGCCAGTACATGAAGCAGGGCGAATGCGAAACGGCAGCGCGCAGGCTGCGCGGGCCGGTGCCCATTCCCCGCAATTACTCGGCGGCCTGGCAGGACGTCATGTGCATCAAGGTGAACACCAACGTCCGGGTCAACGGTATGAAGCCGGTCGACCTGTCGAAGGCGTTGCAGGCGTACGCGCCCCTGCATTGCCAGGCGGAGGGTGCGTGGGAAAGGGTGGCCGAGCTGTGCCGTGCGCCTGAACCGCCGGGCACCGGCGAGGGCGGCGGCGAGGGCGGCGGCGCAAGCGGCACGGGCGACACGCCTGCCAGGTCGGCGGGGCGCTAGCTGTGGGCGTGGCAGCGGCGCGGGGCGATCGACGCGGCTGGCAGGGCGATGAGCGGCGGCTGCCGGACGCAGCGCCGGTCAGGGATCGTCGCGGTTCCAGGTGACGCCTTTCGGGCAGTCGCTCGCCGCGGCCGAGCCGACGCCCGGCATGGTGGACGCGGCGCCGTCGGGCATCCCGCGCAGGGGCATGCCCGCGCTGCCCGACCGGCGGCAACGGACCCGGTCGCCCTGGCGGAAGCGATAGATGACGACACCGTCCGGTGACGTGTAGGTGTCCGTCTGCAAGGTCAGCGTGCGGTCGATGTGGGCGGATTCGACGCCGCGCCGGAAGCGGGCCCATGGTGTGTCGGCCTCGTCGGGCACACCCGGCTTGCCCTTGCGCAGTTCGTGGTCGATGCGTCCGGCCTGATGCTGCGCGAGGCCGACCGCGAAGCCGCCTCGCGTCGACGCCGGTGCCGTGTCCGCCGGCCTGGCGGTGTCGAAGACGTCCGGCGCCGATGCGGCGGCGGCCTGCGCGGGCACGGCCGCCGCTTGCGTGCCGGTGTGGGCGCGCGTGAGGTCGTCCGGCCTGGGCATGGGCGTGGCCTGCGTCGGGGGCGCGGCGCGGACAGGTGCGGCCGGCGCCGGGGCCGGGCGGGACGGCGCGGGACGCGGATGCGGATGCGGATCGTTCCGCGCCGGCGGCCGTGCAGTGTGGCCGCCAGCGGTTTGCAGGAAGAAGGTGACGACCCGGGATGGCCGGGCGGGCTGTGGACGCCGTTCCTGCGTCCACAACCACAGTGCCAGCAGGTGGACGGCGCAGGTGAAGGCCAGCACGCCGCGCCGCCGGGTGTCCGGGGCCGGTGCGAAGGTGGCGCCGGGCGTCATCCGCGCTCCACCGGGCACCGCCGCGGGTGCGGGTGCGGCGGGCGTGCCGGCTGCCGCGGGGTAGCCGGCGCCGCCGTCCCGGTCATATGCGCATCATGCATGCCCGGCGCGACGCGCTCAGTGCGCCGTCATGGCCTGCCGGATGGCCACGCAGCGGTGGTCTTCCTGCACGGCGTCGAGCAGGGCGCGGCGAGTGCCGGCGGAGAGGTCCTTGTCGGCGTCGGCGGCCGCCTGCAGGCGCCGGACGCTGGCCGCCGTGCAGCCGGCCGGGATCAGCGCCGGGCCATAGGCGCGCATGTAGACGGGGCCGGCCGCCTTGTCGAGTTGCGGCAGGCGTGCGAGGCGCGCGTCGGCGGTCTGTTCGCCCAGGCCATGCTGCTCGGCCGGGTACAGGTGACCCATCGCCGTGCGTACCTTCGAAAACGGCAGCCTGGTCTGCAGGTCGTGCACGGTGCTTAGCCACTGCGTCTTGACGGCCGGGTCGGGGCGGCTGACGACGGCGGCCAGGGCGGCGTCCTGGCCCGTGTCCGATTTGTCGCGCGCCAGTTCGGCGTCGACGAGGGCTGCGGCGCCCGGATAGCCGTAGCGGTTCAGGCGGCCGATGATCGCCCAGCGCAGGTCCTGGTTGATCGCGAGGCCGTCGACGTGTTCCTTGCCGTCGAGGATGGCGGCGAGGCGGGCCAGCGCGGCCGGCGAGCTGGCGACGTCGACGTAGGTGCCGAACCAGCGGCGCTGGAAGTTGTCGTCGCCCTTGCTTGCGAGCGCGCCGGTCCAGGCCATGTCTTCCAGCTGGCGCGTGACCGCCTGCGCGTAGGCGGCCTGCGGGTCCATCAGGTCGAGGTAGCGCTTGGCCGCGAGGACCTTGCCCGACACGTCGCCCAGCAGTGTGTAGTCTTTTTCTTGCGGTACGTTGTTCAGTGCAGTGGCCAGGAAATCGTTCAGCGGGAGCTTGCCGTCGCGTACGCCGTCCCACAGGCTTTGCCACAGCATCGCGCGCAGCAGCGGATCGGCCACCGCGGCCAGGTGAGTGCGCGCGCTGTCGAACGAGCGCGGATCGAGCCGTACCTTGACGAAGCCCCAGTCGTCGTAGTTCGGGTAGACGAGGTCCGGGCAGGCGGCGCCGTTCATGGCCGGCACTGCCGTCTTCGCGCCCTTGTAGGTGACGGCAATGTTGCGCTCGAGTTTGTAGTCCTTGCCGTCCAGGCGGAACGCGGCCACCTGCACGCGCTGCTCGCGCAGGGTCGGCAAGGCCTTGCCGGGCGCGCTCTGCTCGAGGGTGAAGCCGGCGATCTTGCCGGCCTTGCAGGTGTAGTTGGCGGCGATGGTGTCCACGCCCGGCTGGTACAGCCATTCGTTGGTCCAGCCCTTCAGGTCGCGACCGGCGGCGTGGCCGAGGCTGCCGATGAAGTCTTCCAGCTTCGCGTTGCGGTACTGGTATTTGACGAGGTAGTCGTGCACGCCCTTGCGGAACACGTCGGCGCCCAGCAGGTGGCGCAGCTGGATCAGTGTCGATGCGCCCTTCGCATACGTGATGGCGTCGATGTTGTCGAAGGCATTGCGCGTCGACGGCACCGGCACTTCGATCGGGTGCGTGGTGGTCTTCTGGTCCTGGTCGTAGGCGCGCTGCTTGCCTTCGGAATAGAAGGCGCGCCAGGCGTCCTTGAATTCCGTCGCGTCGGCCGTGGCGAGCGTGCCCATGAACGAGGCGAAGCTTTCGTTCAGCCACAGGCCGTTCCACCACTGCATCGTGACGAGGTCGCCGAACCACTGGTGCGCCATCTCGTGCATGATGACGTAGGCGAGGCGCGCGCGCTGCTCGGCCGTCATCTCGGCCTTGTACATGAAGCCGCGCTCGGCGAACGTGATCGCGGCGGCGTTTTCCATCGCGCCGTACAGGAAGTCGGGCACGAGGACCTGGTCGTATTTTTCGAACTGGTAAGGAATGCCGAAATAGTCGTCGAAGAAGGCGAGGCCGGCCTTCGTGTACTTGAACCATTCCGCCGGCTTGATCTGCGCAGCCACGGACTGGCGCGCGAACAGGCGCATCGGGTACTTGCCGCTCGTGTCTTCCCACATCTTGTAGGGACCGGCGTGCATCGAGAAATTATACGGACTCAGTTTCTTGGTACGGGCGAAGGTCCAGCGGCGCAGGTCGCCGGCGGGGGCGACGTTCGTCTCGCGCGTCGTCGAGATCACCTGCCAGTCGGCCGGCACGCTCACGGTCACCTGGTACGTCGCTTTCAGGTCGGGCTGGTCGAACACGGCGAACATCTGGTGCGCGGCGGCCGGCTCGAAGTGGGAATACGTGTAGACGCGGCCGTCGACCGGGTCGACCATGCGGTGCAGGCCCTCGCCGTTGGTGCTGTGCGGGCGTTCGTACGCGACGACGACCGTGTTGCGGCCACGGGTGAGGTCGTGCGGCGCCAGCGTGATGAACCAGCCGTTGTACTGCGGCGTGACGGTCTTGCCGTTGACGGTCAGCGACTTGATCGTGGCCTTGTCGAGGTCGACGGTGAGCGGACTGTTCACGTCCTTGAGGTCGAAGGTCAGCGTCGTCGTGCCGCTGAACGTTTCCTTGCCGGTGAGCGTGAAATCGAGCGCGTAGTCGACGTTGGACACGCGCGCCGAACGGGCGGCGGCGGCGGCCTGCGACAGGAAAGCGTCCTCGGCCCGTGCCGCGGTGGCGGTCGTGGCGGCGTGGACGAGTGGGGTAGCGGCAAACGCCAGCGCGGTGGCGGCGGCGAGCGGCATCAGGCGAAACAGGCAGGTCTTCACGGGACTCCTTGCGACGATGAACGAAGGCGGCAGCTTGTGGCCACGCCCAGTAGGAATCTCACAAGAATATCATGTCAGCAATAGCATTCGTACCCATGAGGCGCGCTGACGAAGGTTTTTTTACTGGATTATATGCATGCGGAAGGAAGGGGATACTCTGCCGCCGGAACGCGTCCGCGCGGTGCGGACGCGTCCGTAAAACGCGACGGCGTCAGCCGTTGGCCTGCAGGGCCGGGTAATCCGTGTAGCCTTCGGCGTTCGGGGCGTAGAACTTGTCAGGGCGCGGCGCATTCAGCGGGGCGTCGCGCTTGAGCCGCTCCGGCAGGTCCGGGTTGGCGATGAACCATTGGCCGAAGGCGACGGCGTCCGCGTCTCCGCTCGTCAGCAATTGCGCCGCGCTCTCTTTCGTCAGCTTTTCGTTGGCAATGTAGACGCCGCCGAAGATACGCTTGAGCTGCGGGCCCAGGCGGTCGTCGCCGATCGCTTCGCGGGCGCAGATGAACGCGATGCCGCGCTTGCCCAGTTCACGCGCCACATGGCCGAACGTTTCCAGCGGCGTGGAATCGCCCATGTCGTGGACGTCGCGGCGCGGCGCGAGGTGCATGCCGACGCGGTCGGCACCCCAGACGGCGATGCACGCGTCCGTCACTTCCAGCATCAGGCGCGCGCGATTTTCGATCGCGCCGCCGTACGCGTCTGTGCGCCGGTTGGTGCTGTCCTGCAGGAACTGGTCCAGCAGATAGCCATTGGCACCGTGGATTTCCACGCCGTCGAAGCCGGCCTTCTTCGCGTTCTCGGCGCCCTTGCGGTAGGCGGCCACGATGCCCGGGATTTCCTCGAGCGCCAGTGCGCGCGGCGTGACGTACGGCTTCGTCGGGCGCACGAGGCTGACGTGGCCCTGGGGCTGCAGGGCCGACGGCGCGACGGGCACGTCGCCGTCCAGGAACAGCGGGTCGGAGATGCGCCCCACATGCCACAACTGCAGGAAGATGCGGCCGCCGGCCTCGTGCACGGCGCCGGTGACCTGCTTCCAGCCCGCGACCTGCTCGTCGGACCAGATGCCCGGGGTGTCGGCATAGCCCACGCCCATCGGCGTGACCGAGGTCGCTTCCGACAGGATCAGACCGGCCGAGGCACGTTGTGCGTAGTATTCGGCCATCAGGGCGTTCGGCACGCGGCCTGCGCCCACGGCGCGCGAGCGGGTCAGCGGCGCCATGATGATGCGGTTCGGCAGTTCGAGGCTGCCGACCTTGATCGGGTCAAACAAAGTCGTCATTGGTACTCCTGTTTCTCGTTGGTCCGCCGCACTGTCGCGGCGAAGAGAGGGCATCTTAAAGCAGCGCCGGAAATCCTGCAGAGGACGCCGCGATTTCCGCCTGCCGGCGTGACCGGGCGGCGCTGATGCTATACTGGAGGGTTGGGTAGCGGCCGGATGTCGGATCAGGGCATCTCGGCCCAGCGCACGTGGATGCGGTCCAGTTCGCCGCTGGCCTTGAGCTTGTCGAGCGCGGCGCCCAGCAGCGGCGCGAGCGCGGGATCGGCCCGGCGGCCGACCCAGAAATACGTCGGCTCGTCGGCCAGGACGACGGGAAGCACCCGCACGCGGTCTTCCAGCCCGTCCTTGCGGATCAGGTAGCGCACGGTCAGGTCGTTGATGTAGGCGAAGCGGCCGTGGCCGGCCAGGATCTTGCGCAGGTTCACGCGGTTGTCGTCGGTCGCGTCGTCGACGCGCACGCCGGCGTCGCGCAGGCGCTCCGTGAACACCGATGCCCGCTGCGACGTGACGAGGTCGCCCAGCCGGGCCAGGTCTTCGGTCGACTCGATCGTGACCGGGTCGTTCCTGCGCACCACCAGGTAGTGGCGCACCAGATAGATCGGCTTGCCCACCGGCTGTCCGATGGCCAGCCGGTGCGGCGACGGCACCAGGCCGCAGGCGGCATCCAGCGAGCCCGTCTCCAGCCCGGCCTCGATGCCCGACAGCGAGCGGCTGCTGTGGCGGTAGCCGGTGAAGTGCAGGCGCGGTTCGATCCGTTCGATCGCGGCCATGATGTCCGGACAGATCCCGGTGACACGGCCGTCCTCATGGATCCACTTGGGTTCCAGGACTTCCTGCGACGCGACGCGGACTTCCAGCGCCCGTGCGCCGCTGCCCGCGAACGCGAGCGCCAGCAGCGCGCAGCGCACCGTTCTTGCGTATTTCCCCATTGGTGTTGTTGTTGTTGTTGTCGTTCGTGCCAGGGGCCGATTGTCGCACGATCCGGCCCCGTTTTCCCAACCGGGCGCGGCCGCGTGTCGATTCGGCAACGGGCGCGTACCCGCGCACGTTTGACCTGCATCGTCGTCGCATCCCGTCCGCACGCGAAGATACCGCTGCCAGTCCGGCGCGGCCGGCACCGACAAGGAGAATGGGATGATGGTCATCAGCGCGACTGGCCGGGAGGCTTGCCATGCATGAGTCCGACGGGCACTTCCTGTCCGTCGTCGTGCCGCTGCGCGACGAGGAAGACAACGTGCTGCCGCTGGCGACCCAGGTACAGGCGGCGCTGGCCGGCGCGCCGTGGCCGTGGCAACTGATCCTCGTCGACGACGGCAGCCGCGACCGCACCGGCGAGCGCATCCGCGAAGCCGTGGCCGCCAGTCCCCGCCACCTGAGCGGCGCCATCCTGCGGCGCGGGTTCGGCCAGACGGCCGCCATGCAGGCCGGCATCGACCTCGCGCGCGGTACCGTCATCGCCACGCTCGACGGCGACCTGCAGAACAGTCCGCACGACATCGTGCGCATGGTGCGCCGCCTGCTCGACGACGACCTCGACCTGCTGGTGGGCTGGCGCCGCGCCCGTCGCGACGGGCTGCTGCGGCGGCTGCCGTCGCGGCTGGGCAACCGCCTGATCGGCCTGCTGACGGGCGTGCCGCTGCATGACTACGGCTGCACGCTCAAGGTCTACCGCACCGCCGTGCTGCGGCGGGTGCGGCTGTACGGCGAGATGCACCGCTTCATCCCGAGCTGGATGGCCACGCTGACGTCGCTCGACCGCATCGCCGAGGAAGAAGTCAGCCATTATCCGCGCCGCCACGGACGGTCGAAATACGGCGCGTCCGGCCTGTCGCGGGCCGTGAAGGTCTTGCTGGACCTGCTCACGATGGCGTTCTTCGTGCGCTTCCGCGCCAGTCCCGGCCATTTCTTCGGGCGCATCGGGCTCGCGTGCGGGGGCGGCGGGCTGCTCGTACTGGCCTGGCTCAGCTGGCTGAAGCTGGGCGAGGGCGCCGCCATCGCCGGCCGGCCCCTGCTGCTGCTCGGCATCCTGCTCGTCGTGATCGGGGTGCAGTTCGTCTGCACGGGCATCCTGACCGAGATGCTCGCCCGCACCTGGTTCGAGGCCGGCGCCGCGCCCGCCTATCTCGTGGGCGAAACCGTCGGCGGCGGTGCCGGCGACGACGACGGCGCGCCGTCCCACCGGCGCCCGCGCGCGGTGCGGGAGCGCCCATGAGCACCGCGCGCAGCGGACCGGATGCCGAGGTGACGGCACAGCTGCGCGCGCAGGGGGCGCCCGGGCGCTGGTCGCGCCTGCGTGCCGCGCTGACGCCGTGGACGTGGCCGCTGCTGCTCGCGGCGGCGATCTGGCTCGGCCTGTTCCACGGCCTCGGCGCGATCCCGCTGTTCGACGTGGACGAGGGCGCGTTCGGCGAAGCGACGCGGGAAATGCTGGCCCGCGGCGACTACGTATCGACGTGGCTGAACGGCCAGCCGCGCTTCGACAAGCCGATCCTGACCTATTGGCTGCAGGCCGCGTCCGTCCGGCTGTTCGGCCTGGACGAGTTCGCGCTGCGGCTGCCGTCCGCGCTCGCGGCCGCGGCCTGGATCGGCGCCATCCACGCCTTCGCGCGCCGCGCCGTCGACCGCGGCACGGCTCGCGCCGCCGCCTTCATCGCCGCCACGAGCGCCGGCGTCGTCGTGATCGGCCGCGGCGCGATCGCCGACGCACTGCTGAACCTGTTCCTGGCGCTGGCGATGTTCGACGTCTACCGCGAACTCGTCGATCCGCGCCCGCGCTGGCGCCGCCGCGCCTTTCTCTGGATCGCGTTGGGCGTGCTGACCAAGGGCCCCGTCGCGCTGCTCGTGCCGGGCGCCGCCAGCGCCATCGCGTTCCTGCTGCAGCGGCGCATGGCGGGCTGGTGGCGCGCCGTGCGCGATCCGGTCGGCTGGCTGATCCTGTTCGCCGTCGCGGGGCCGTGGTACGTCCTGGAGTACGCGCGGCAGGGCGGCGCGTTCCTGGCCGGCTTCTTCATGCGCCACAACGTCGAGCGCTTCCTCGTCCCGCTGCAGGGCCATGGGGGCAGCGCCCTGTACTACCTGCCGGCGCTGCTGCTGCTCGTCCTGCCGTACACGGGGCTGCTGCTCGCCACGCTGCCCGGACTGCGCCGGCTGCGCGCGACGCCCCTCGACACGCTGCTGTGGTGCTGGTTCCTGTTCGTGCTCGGCTTCTTCACGCTGGCGGGCACGAAGCTGCCGCACTACCTGCTGTACGGCGCGACGCCCCTGTTCATCCTGATGGCGCGCCGGCGCCACGCGCTGCGCTTCCGGGTGTGGGCCCTGGTGCCCGCGCTGCTCGCGTGCGGCGCGGTGGCCGCACTGCCGCTGGTGTTGCGGCATGCCGCGCCGGGCGCGCGCAACGCGTACGTGCGCGAGGCGCTGTCCAGGGGCGACGTCCTTGGTCCGGCATGGCAGGCGCAGGCGCTCGTGGCGGCCGCCGCCGTGCTGGCGCTCGTGCTGTGGCCCGGTCGGCCGCGTACCGGCGGCACCGGCGCGGCGCCTCCGCCATGGACGGACGCCGACCCCGCCCACCGCGCCGCCGCGGCCGCCGGCAACGGGGCCTGGCCGCGCCTCGCCGCGGCCGCGCTGGCCTGCTCGTACGCGCTCGGCGGCCTGCTGCTGCCGGCCGCGGCCGAGCTCCAGCAAGGGCCCGTCAAGCGTGCCGCGCTGCTGGCCAGGCAGGCCGGGTGGCCGGTGCGCAGCTGGCGCATCGACGCGCCCAGTTTTTCCGTGTACCGCGCCGCAGTCACGCCGGCGGCGGACGTGCCGCGCGCGGGCGACGTCATCCTCACCCGCAGCGATGCGCTGGACAGCCTGCCGCCGGCGCGCGTGCTGTTCCGCGAGGGCGGCGTGCTGCTGGTCCGCATCGGCGGGTGAATCGCCATGCCGGCTTCGCTCCGTTCCCCCTGGGCCTGGCTGCCGCCCGCGGCCGCACTGGTGCTCGTGGCGGCCATCCTCGCGACCGGCAGCAACCGCGCGCTGTTCCTGTGGCTGAACCATGGCGGCCACGCCGTCGGCGATCTCGTCTGGTTCCACCTGACCATGCTGGGCGACGGGGCCATGGCGCTGGCGCTCGTGCTGCCCTGCATCCGGCGGGCGCCGCGCCTGTTCTGGGCGGCGCTGCTGGCGGCCGTCGTGGCGGGCCTCTGGACCCAGGGCACGAAACAGGTGATCGACGTGCCGCGGCCGCTGTCCGTGTTCGCGCCCGGCGCCTTCCACCTGGCGGGGCCGGCCTATCGCCACGTGTCGTTCCCGTCCGGCCACGCCGCGGCCGCGTTCGCGCTGGCCGGCATCTGGATCCTGGGCGTCGAGGGCCGGCGGCCGTGGCGCGGCCTGCTGTTCGTGCTGGCCGGGCTCGTCGGGCTGTCGCGCATCATGATCGGCGTGCACTGGCCGCTCGACGTCGTCTGGGGCATGGCGGGCGGCTGGCTGGGCGCATGGTCCGGTCTCGCACTGCAGGCGCGCTGGCGCTGGCCGACGGCGGGACGGGGCGGCCGGCTGGCCGGCGCCGTGCTGCTGGCCGTGACGGCGAGCCTGCTGGTGAGCCGCCACATCGGCATCCCGGCCGTGATGCCGGCGCAGCGCCTGGTCGCGGCGGTCTGCCTCGCGTGGGGCGCGTGGGAGATCCGCTGCCTGGGCAGGATGCGCGGCGCCGGGGCGCTTGCGCCGCGCGGTACGGCGCCGTACGCGGCCCAGGCGCCGCCGTGGCGCGCCGCGCTGGCCCAGGCGGCCCGGGCGGTGGGGATGGCGCGGGCCCGGTGGGCGGGCCGGCTGGGCGTCGCCCGGCTCGTGCAGCGCGTACAGCGCGATCAGCGCGATCAGCAACGGAGGAACGATGGCTGACGAGGACGGGTGGCTGCTGGTGGGGTTTGGCGGACAGGCCGTGTTCATGGGCCGTTTCGTCATCCAGTGGATCGCCAGCGAGCGCTATCGCCGCAGCGTGATCCCGGTGTCGTTCTGGTATCTGAGCATCGTGGGCGCGCTGGTCCTGCTCGTCTACGCGCTGCACCGGCGCGATCCGGTGTTCGTCGCCGGACAGGGCATCGGGGTCGCGATCTACCTGCGCAACCTGCAGCTGATCCGGCGCGCGCGCGCCACCGACGCGCTGCGCACGGAGTGAGCGGCGGCGACCCGCGTCAGCGCATGGTCAGCGCATGGTCAGCGCACGGCCAGGATCGAGACCTTGGCGGCCAGCACGAGCAGCACGGCGCCCACCGTCCGGTCGAGCCAGACGAGCCGCGCCCGCAGCCAGGCCAGCACCGGACGCGACGAGAACAGCAGCGCCACGAGCGCGAACCACAGCAGCGACTCGGCGACGAGCAGGGTCCAGAGGAGGGCGACGTCGGCCGCCGCCAGGCCCGGCTTGAGCGCCTGCGACAGCACCGATCCGAAGTACAGCATGGCCTTGGGATTGAGCAGGTTCGTGAGGAAGCCGCTGACGAACGTCCTGCGGCCGCCCTGCGCCGCCTGCGCGTCCGGCAGCTGGCCCTTGGAGCGCAGGCACTGGATGCCCAGCCAGGCGAGGTACAGCGCGCCGACGACGGCCAGGATGCGGGACAGGCCCGGCAGCGCCGCCAGCACGAGCGACATGCCGAGGACGGAGATCAGCACATAGATGCCGATTGCCGTCGCCACGCCGGCGGCGGCCCACAGGCCGGCGCGGCGGCCGGAGACGATGGCGGTGCGCGTCACGACCGCGAAGTCGGGCCCGGGCGAGATCAGGGCCAGTGCGTGGATGCTCAGGATGAGCAGCAGGGTGTTCGGCGTCATGGCGGTCGGTGCGGCGGCGTGGTGGACGGTGCCGGACATCGTAGCACCGTCCCGGCCGCGCCGCATGCCGCTGCGTTATTCGCGTCCGAAAGCCGGGTTCGGGCGCGTGAGGTAGTACCACTCGTGGTTCGGCGCGGCGTTCACGTCCGGGAACAGGATGCGGCCCGCGAATTCCGCGACGACGGGCGTGCCGTCCGCGCGCACGCCGATCTGCTCGCCCTCCGCGACGGGATCGAAGCTGGCCCATTGGCGCGTGAAGCGGTCGTCCGCATGCAGCTTGTCGTGCACGACGACCATCTGCAGCGCCTCCATCTCGTCGAACGGCACCGGCTGCGGTTCCGGCATATCGATGATCTTCAGGAAGGCGAGAGTGTTCATGATGGCCGTGTAGGCGACGTCCGGCGCGCGCGGGTCGAGGTGCTGGCCGCATTCGAGGGTAAGCGCATAGCCGCCCGTGCTGCGCATGTATTCCGTCGTGCCCATGCCGTAGCGCAGCACGGTTTCCAGTTCCGCCGCGTTGCCGCGCGACCGGCGCTGGACGCCGCCGCCGTACGCGGCCATCCAGCCCGTGACGAAGCGGCGCACGCCGAGGCGGCGCGCCAGCGCGCGTTCGGCCCGCATGTGCGCGAAGGGTTCGAGGGGGCCGTCGTTGTCGAGGGGGCCGACCATCACGAACGGCTCGCCGTGCGCGGCATTGAACGAGTGGAGGTCGAGCAGGACGTCGTGCCGGGCCAGCAGTGGGCACAGCCAGTTGGCCACATGGTCCTCGAAGTCGTGCGGTTCCGCTTTCGGGGACAGGTCGCGGTTCAGGTTGCGGTCGCCCGAGCGCGTGTCTTTCGCGTACGCCAGCGGGTTGACGATGGGGACGAACGTCACGCCGCCGTTGACGATGCGGAGGGTGCCGGCGTCGATCTCCGCCATGATCCGCTGGATGGCCTGGGTGCCGCACTTCTCGTTGCCGTGCGTGGCGCCCATGATGATGATGTTGGGGCCGGCGCCCTGGCCGGTGTAGTTGACGGACTTGAAGTGCAGCTGGCTGGCGGGGATCATGCGTCTTGTTCCAAAAAAAATGAATGCGGGCATTGTAGCGTGCCGGCCCCCGGCGTGGCATCATCCGTGTTTTCGTAAAAGAATGCCAACATGGACGGCGTCAATACCGGAGGCCCGCCGCGCATCCACGGCCTCGACACCTTGCGCGCCCTCGCGGTGTCGCTCGTGGTGCTGCACCACTACACGCTGTTCGTCAGCGACGCCCCGACTTTCGGCTGGATCGGCACGATGGGCTGGGCGGGCGTCGACCTGTTCTTCGCGCTGTCGGGCTACCTGATCGGCAACCAGATCTTCGGCGCGCTCGGCACCGCGCGCGGATTCGGGCTGGGACGCTTCTACGCGCGCCGCCTGCTGCGCACGCTCCCCAACTTCTGGGTCGTGCTGGTGCTGTACGCGCTGTGGCCGGCCTGGCGCGGCGCCACGCCCATGCTCCCGCTGTGGCAGTACCTGACCTTCACGCAGAATATCCATTTGCAGCCGGGCACCGCGTTTTCGCATGCGTGGTCGCTGTGCATCGAGGAGCAGTTCTACATGCTGCTGCCGGCCGCCGCCATCGCCGGCGCCGCGCTCGGACGAGCGGGGGTGCGCCTGCGCTGGGCGTGGATCGCGCTGCTGCTGGCCGTCGCGGGCGGGATGCTGGCCCGCGCGACGATCTGGCACGACGGGCAGCACGCCGCGAACGGGCTCGGCTACTACTACCAGTACATCTATTACTCGAGCTGGTGCCGCTGCGACGAATTGCTGGCGGGCGTCGCGCTCGCGCTGCTCAGGGGCCGCGCGCCCGGCTTGTGGCGGCGCCTCCTCGCGCACGGCAATGCGCTCCTGGCGGCCGGGTTGTGCGTCACCGCCGGAACCTGGGCGTGGTTCCTCGGCGATCATTATGGCCTCGCACAGACCGTCGTCGGCTATCCGCTGCTGGCCCTCGGCTGTTCCTTGCTGATCCTGGCGGCGCTGGCGCCGGACTCGCTGCTGCACCGCGTGCGGGTGCCGGGCGCGGCCAGCCTCGCCCTGTGGTCGTACGCGATCTACCTCACGCACAAATCCGTCAGCATCCTCGTCGCGGGGCGCATGGCGCGGGCGGGCTTCGGGGCCGGGGACGGGGCCACGATCGCCGCGTGCCTGCTGGCGTCGCTGCTGGCCGGGTGGCTGCTGTTCGTCTGCGTCGAGACGCCGTTCATGCGGCTGCGCGCACGGTGGGACGGCGCGCTCAGCCCCGTACCCGCACCGGCGCTTCGATGACGTCGAAGGCGGCCGGCATGTCGGCCAGCCATGCCTGCAGGTGGGCGATGCGCATCGACGGGTCGTAGCCCGCCGTCGACGCCAGCGCGGCGCGCAGGCCGGGCAGGGCTTCCGGCGTGTGCGGGCTGTCGCAGGCGTCGATCAGCATGGCGACGAGGTCCGTCGGCGCCGTGCCGCCGCGGCGCAGGCGCGCGTGGATCACGCCGAGCAGCGCGCGCTGCATGCGCGGCGTCGGGTGGGTGATGTGGGCGAAGACGGTAGGCGTGTTGGCGATGGCTTCGCAGATCGCCGTCTCCATCTGTTCGGGCTTGAGGTCGGAGGCGATGTCGAAATAGGCGCGGTCCCAGCGCGTACGGGCGTACCGGTGGCCGGGCGGGAAGGCGTCGACGCTTTCCAGGCCGAGTGCGCGGCTGGCGCGGGACAGCAGGGACGACAGGACGGGAAGCAGCGGCATCGTGGATGAAAGGCGGAGTGCGATGCCCGCTAGTGTAGACCAAGACGCGCAAACGCGCGGCCGTCGCGTGGCCGCCCCGCGCCCACGCGTAACACACGCGGTGGGCGAACGTCCGCGTGGGCACAGGGTGCCCACCCTACCGGGACATTCGGCATAGGCACAGACCGTGGGGTGGGCGCCCCGCGCCCACGCGTAACGCACATGGTGCGCGCACGTCCGCATAGGCACAAGCCGTAGGGTGGGCGCCCCGCGCCCACGCGTAACGCACGTGGTTCGCACGCGTCCGCGTGGGCACGGGGTGCCCACCCAACCGGCACAGGTTTTAAGCCGCCGCCGCCGCAGCCGCCGTGCTGTCCGTGAACTTCCCGTTGCGGAAATCCTCGACGGCCTGGAACACCTCGGCCTGCGTGTTCATCACGAACGGGCCGTATTGCGCGATCGGCTCGTTCAGCGGCCGGCCCGCGATCAGCAGCAGGCGGGCGGGCGCGCCGGCCTTGATGCGCACGCCGTCGGCGTCCCGGGCGTTGTCGAGGATGGCCATGCGGGCCTGCGGCACCGCCTTGCCTTCGACGACGACGTCGCCGCGGAACACGTACAGGAAGGCGTTGTGCCCGGCCGGCAGCGGCTGGTCGAACGTGGCGCCGGCGGGCAGCTCGATGTCCAGGTACAGCGGCTCGGTGACGTCGCGCCGGACGGCGCCGTCGACGCCGTGCGTGTTGCCGGCGATCACCTGCACGGCCGCGCCGGAGGCCAGCGTGAAGCGCGGCACGTCCGCGGCCGGGATGTCGCGGTACCAGGGCGCGCGCATCTTGTCCTGCGCGGGCAGGTTGAGCCACAGCTGGAAGCCTTCCATCAGGCCCTCGTCCTGCTCGGGCATCTCCGAGTGGACCACGCCGCGGCCGGCCGTCATCCACTGCACGCCGCCGCTCGAGATCGAACCTTCATGGCCGGCGCTGTCGCGGTGGCGCATGCGGCCCTCGAGCATGTAGGTGACGGTCTCGAAGCCGCGGTGCGGGTGCTCCGGGAAGCCGGCGATGTAGTCGCCCGCCTTGTCGCTGCCGAAGGCGTCCAGCATCAGGAACGGGTCGAGGCGGCGCTGCAGCGGCTGCGTCAGCACGCGGTTGATCTTGACGCCCGCGCCGTCCATGACGAACTGGCCGCCGACCAGGCGTTCGACACCGCGGCTCGTGGCCACGGTCTGTGTTTGCACTTGCTGGGTCATGATGTTCTCCTTACGGTGCGCGTTCCCGGGATATGAAAGCGTTCAGGCCAGGGCCGCCACTGCGGCGTCGGCGTCGGCCTGGCCTTGCGCGGCCGCGTCCGGGCCCATCGCCTGGGCCGCCGAGTAGATGAACGCGTGGTCCGCCAGGCCCAGGAAGTTCAGCAGCATGCGGATGTGCGGCACTTGCGGGTCGGCGTCCGCCGGGTAGACGCCGCCGCGCGCCGTGGCCACGTATACTTTCTTGTTCTTGAGCAGGCCTTCCGGACCGTTCTCCGTGTAGCGGAACGTCACGCCGGCGCGGGCAACCGCGTCGAACCAGGCCTTCAGCTGGATCGGCATGCCGAAGTTGTACATCGGCGCACCGAGCACGATCACGTCGGCGGCCTGCGCTTCGGCGATCAGCGTGTCGTCCAGGGCCACGCGGGCGGCCTGGGCGGCCGTGCGCTGGTCGGCCGGGGTGAACAGGGCGCCGAGCGCCGCTTCGTCCAGCACCGGATGCGGGTTCGCGCCCACGTCGCGCACCGTGACCGTCGCGCCCGGATTGGCGGCGGCCAGCTTGGCGACGATCGCGTTGGCCACGCGGGTCGATTCGGATTGGGTGCCGCGCAAGCTCGAGTTGATCTGCAGGATGTTCATGGTGGTCTTCCTTCGTGTCGGTTTGTGTTGCGATGGAGTCACTTTAGCGGTTCCATATATCGAGCGGAAGGCGGTAGAATGGATAACATTATTCAACCGATGGAACAATCAACGCCATGAACGTCGAACCGAACGACTTGCTGCTGTTCGCCCGCATCGTCGAGGCAGGCAGTTTCAGCATGGCGGCGCAGCGCCTCGACCTGCCCAAGTCGACGGTTTCGCGCCGCATCGCGATGCTGGAGGCGAGCGTGGGCGAGCGCCTGCTGCAGCGCACGACGCGCCGCCTGATGCTGACGGAGTTCGGCGCGAGCCTGCTGGAGCACGCGCGCAAGGTGGCGGAAGAAGTGGAGGCGGCCGGCGCGCTGGCGCAGCACCGCCAGGCCGAACCCAGCGGCAAGCTGCGCATCTCGATGCCGCAGGATTTCGCCAACGTCGTCATGGTCGAGATGATTCCGCGCTTCGTCGAGCGCTATCCGGCCGTGTCGCTGGAACTGGACCTGTCGCCGCGGCGCGTGGACCTCGTCGCGGAGAACTTCGACATCGCGATCCGCATGGGCGACCTGCCGGAAGACTCGACCCTGGCCGCGCGCCGCATCGCCCTGCAGCGTTTCGGCTTGTACGCGGCGCCGTCCTACCTCGCGCGGCGCGGCCTGCCCGAACAGCCGGACGATCTGCTGCGGCACGACCTGCTGTGCATCCTCAGCCGCACGGGCGGCGCCGCGCCGTGGGTCCTGCAGCGCGGCAAGGTGCGGTGGGAAAAGGAACTGACGGCGCGGCTGACGGCCAATTCACCCCAGCTGCTGGCGCGCATCGCGTGCAGCGGGGTCGGCATTGCGGCGAGCACGGATTTCATCGTGGCGAAACACGTCAACAGGGGCGAGCTGGTGCGGGTGCTGCCGGAATGGGAGATGCCGGTCGCGACCGGCTGGGCCGTGTTTCCGGGCCGGCGCCTGATGCCCGCGAAGACGCGGGCGTTCCTCGACATGATGGACGAGATGTTCTGCAAGGACCAGGACAAGCCGGCCTGAGCGTCAGGCGGATGCGTGCGCCGCGCCCTTCGTGCCGCGCATGCCGGCCAGCAGGATGCAGCCGAACACGATCTCGACGGCCGCGCCCGTGAATGCGACGGCGGCCGGCGGCGCGTGCCGCGCGGCCAGCGCATAGCCAGCCAGCGCCAGCACGGCGCCGCACACCCAGAACAGCTTGCGGCCGAACAGCGTGGCGAACGTCAGGTAGCGGCCGCCGATCACGAACAGCATCGCGGGGAAGAACAGATCGATGCGCCACAGCGAGATGCCGTAGACGAGGGCCAGCATCATGATCATCCAGATGGTCGTCGCGAAGGCCAGCATGCCCAGCGGGTTGCCGGCCGCATGGCGCGCGGAGCGGCCCAGCGCGCGCGTGAGCAGCGCGGAGACTGGATGGATCAGTACGCCGCCTGCGTACAGCGCCCAGACGGCGGCTTGCGGCGAGCGCGTCAGGCAGACGGCGCCGGCGATGGCCCAGACCGACCCGGACACGAACAGGCCGGGCGCGCCGCCCAGGTAGGCCGTGCGCATGTCCTGCTGCGCGGCGGCGAACGTCAGTGAGGCGGGAGGCGGTGATGGCGTGGCGTGCATGGCGTGCTCCGTGAAAGAGAAATGCCATGCTGACACGAAACAGTTGTCAGTACAATATCTTTTTTTACGCCGGCCGGTTGCCCATCATCTCGCCCAGGCGCACGGCACGTTCCGGCGCCCAGTCCGGGTTGAAGCGGATCGTGCCGGGACGGAACAGCATGACGATCGTCGAGCCGAGCAGGAAGCGGCCCATTTCCTCGCCTCTTTTCAGGACGATCTCGCGGTCCGCGTACGTCCATTCCGTCACCTTCTGCATGCGCGGCGGATTCACGACGCCGTGCCAGACGGTCGCCATGCTGCCCACGATCGTCGCGCCCACGAGCACGAGCACGAACGGGCCGTGCTCGGGCGATTCGAACACGCACACGACGCGTTCGTTGCGCGCGAACAGGTTCGGTACGCCGCGCGCCGTCGTCGGGTTGACGGAGAACAGGGCGCCCGGCACGTAGATCATCCGCGTCAGTTTGCCGTCGCACGGCATGTGCAGGCGGTGGTAATCCTTCGGCGACAGGTACAGGTTGGCGAAGCAGCCGTGGCGGAATTGACTTGCCAGCGTGGCGTCGCCGCCGACCAGTTCGGTCGTCGTGAAGCGGTGGCCTTTCGCCTGCAGGATGTGGTGGTCGTCGATGGCGCCGAACTGGCTGATGGCGCCGTCGACCGGGCAGACGAAGTCGGCGTCGGCCAGCGGACGCACGCCTTCCCTCAGCGGCCGCGTGAAGAATTCGTTGAAGCTTTTATAGCTCGCGATATCGGCATTCTCGGCCTCGGCCATGTTGACGCCATATTTGGCGACGAACCAGCGGATCAGGCGCGTCGTGACCGTGCCGCCCTTGGCACCGGCCACGCGGCCGGCGAAGGTCGTGAGGCGCCTCTTCGGCAGCAGATACTGGGGCAGGACTTTCAGGCGATCGGACACGGTGAACCTCGAAATAAAGACGCGCCATTATAGCGGCGCGGGCGTTCGCGAAAATGGTTTTGCCAAAAAGCATTAATTATTCGGCAAAGTGGCCGGAATGCTTCGCTTATGCATATCAAAAATATTTACGCTTAGGCAACAATGCGTCGGAAATCTGGTGGACAATGGCGGCCGTGCTATTTTTTGCCATTCTGACATGCATATCGTGATGACGCCATCCCGCTTGACCACCGGGGTCAGAGCCCGTTTTTGAGCAATAGCTTGACTGGAATTTCAAGCGGCATGGCCTGCGAGCAATGTCTCGAAAAAGGGCTCTGACCCCGAATTCACGACTTCAGGCCAGCGGCGATGAGGGCGACGGCCGCCAGGCGCGCGCGGCGTCCGGCGTCACGCCTGCTCGGCGACCGGTGCCGTCTCCGGTATGCCGTGGCGACGGAAGTAGCGGTGCGCGACCAGCAGCGCCGCGGCCTGCATCGCCGCGCACAGGAAGAACGGCCCGCCCATGCGCCAGTCCAGCGGCGGCAGGTGGCTCGCCGCGCGCAGCAGCTCGGTGCCGACGAGGGGCATGATGACGAGGCCGATGCTGCTGACCGATTGCAGGGAGCCCATCAACTCGCCCTGTTCGCGCGGCGACGACGATTTCGACAGGATGCCCTGCAGCGCCGGGCCGGCGGCGAACGACAGCAGGTTGCACACGATGAAGACGTACATCATCCAGCCGTGCGTCGCGACCGCGTACAGGAAATAGGTGACGGCGCCGGATGCGAGGCCGATCAGCGACAGCCGCACTTCGCCGAAGCGCCGGATCAGCCGTGCGAGCAGCCCGGCCTGCACGACGATCGAGCACACGCCCACGCAGAACAGGGCGATGCCGTTGTCGCCCGGGCTCCAGTTGAAGCGGAACGTCGTGTACAGGACCCACGTCGTCTGCAGCGTCATCTGGGCGAAGGCGACGAGCGCGTAGACGACGATGAGGCCGCGGATGTCGGTCCGCCGCACGAGGCGCAGCAGCGCGCCGAACGGATTGATGCGCGCCCACTGGAACGGCGTGCGGCGTTCGCGCGGCAGCGATTCCGGCACGGCGATCCAGCCGTACACGAAGTTCGCGGCGGACAGCGCGGCCGCCAGGTAGAACGGCAGGTGCAGTCCCATATTGCCCAGCAGGCCGCCCAGCATCGGGCCGCAGATGAAGCCGAAACCGAACGCCGCGCCGATCTTGCCGAAGCTTTTCGCGCGGTTCTCCGGCGTCGACACGTCGGATGCATACGCCGACGCCACCGACATGCTGGCCGACGACGCGCCGCCGATGATGCGGCCGATGAACAGGCAGGCGAGATTCGGCGCCCACGCCGTGGCGAGGAAGTTGATGCACATGCCGCCCATCGAATACAGCAGCACGGGACGGCGGCCGATGCGGTCGGACAGCGCGCCGACCAGCGGCATGAACAGGAATTGCATCAGGCCGAACGTGGAGCCCAGCACGCCGTACCACAGCGCCTGCTGCTCGCGGTCGGCGACGAATGTGCCGACGAGGTTCGGCAGCACGGGCACGATGAGGCCGATGCCGAGCATGTCGATGAACACGCAGATCAGGACGAAATTCAGGTTGCCGGACGGGGTCCTGGCAAGAGTCGCGCTGCTGGTCATGGCCTTCCCGGAATGAAGCGGAAAGCGCTTATGGTAGCACCGATTGCCCTGCCGGCAACACCGGCCGTCCCGTCAAACGCCGGCCTGCGGCATGCCGCTCCATTCGCGGGCGAAGGCGCCGCGGAAGTCCGTCAACGCGGCCAGCCGCGCCTCGGCGAGCGTGCGGCCGGCCACCGTCTGCATCATGGCGGGCAGGCGTGCCAGCTTGGCCTCGATGTGGTCGAGGGCATAGGCTTTGTCGTCGAGCGGACGGTCGTGCGCGAGCGGATCGCCGCCATGGGCCAGGGCGCTGCCCATCCGGCCCGCGATGTAGAACATGCGCGCCAGGCCCACCATGCCGAGGCCGTCCAGGCGGTCGGCGTCCTGCACGATGCGCGCCTCCAGCGTCGTCGCGGGCACGGCCGCGGAAAAGCTGTGCGCCTCGATCGCGTGGGCGACGCCCGCCAGTTTATCGGCCGGAAAATCGAGCGCGGCCAATCTCTCGCCGGCCAGTTCCGCCGACAGGCGCGACGCCACGCTGCGACGCGGATCGTCCTTCGGCACGTTGACGAGATCGTGCAGATAGCAGGCCGCCAGCACGACGAGCGCGTCCGCCTGCGGGTAATGCGCCAGCAGCGCCTGCGCATTGCGCCACACGCGCTCGAAATGGTTCAGGTCGTGGGCGCCGTCCGGGCCCTGTTCCGCGACCGCGGCGGCGGCCAGTGCGGCCAGGCGCGCCTGCCAGGCGGCGAGTTCAGGAGGACGTTCGTAGTGCGTCGTCTGCATCGGATTCGTCGAAGGAAAAGTTCGCGAGCGCGCGCTGCGACAGCGCGTCCGCATCGGTGTTCTTGTGGCGCGGCACCCAGCGCAGGCGCACGTCGGACAAGGCGGCCAGCAGCGTGTGCACGCGGCTGCGGTAGGGCGCCAGCGCCGGCGCGGCGTACAGGTCGGGGCCGGCGACGTCGTCGATCACGACCCGGCTGTCGCCATGGATCGTGAGGTCGCGCGCGCCGTGCGCGACGGCCGCTTCCAGCAGCGCGATCAGGGCGCGGTATTCGGCCTCGCTGCTGTTGCCGTGGCCGGCCGGGCGGGCGATCTCGACCCGGATGCCGGCGGGCCCGTCGAGCCGGGCGCCGATGCCGCAGCGGCCCGGGTTCGGCTTGGCGGAGCCGTCGAACCAGCCGCGCCAGGCGCTGGGCGGGCCGTCGTGGCGGGCCGCGCGGCGCGCGTCGGCGGCGGCTTTCCCGGCGGCGCGGGCGGCGTCGCGTGCCGCCTGGGCGGCCAGCATGCCGGTGCGCGCGGCGACGAGGGCGGCGAGGCCCTGGGTGCCGGCCGCTGCTTCCAGGGTGCGGCGCAGCGCCTGGTCGGCCGGCAACCCGGCGGCCCGCGCCAGGCGGCGGCTGGCGGCGCGCTCGGCTTTATAGGCGATCCGGTCCAGGTCAGGGAAGTCGTTCATGCCGTGAGGATACCTGCTTTTCGCTGACGTCGTGTCCGCGAAGAAAAACAGCACCGGGCGGTGCTGTTTTCATGGTGCATCAACGGCGGTAGGGATTGTCCGGCCGGTGATCCCGGCGGTTCGGCACGCCGTCGCCGTCGCGGTCGCGGTCGTAGCGGTTCGGCACGCCGTCGCGGTCTTCGTCGTGGCGCCGGCCGCCGCGTTCGTAGCGGTCGGGGACGCCGTCGCGGTCGCGGTCGCGGTAGTAGGCGCGGTCGCCGTAGTAGCGGTCGCCGCGGCGCTCGAAGCGGTCGGGCACGCCGTCGCGGTCGCGGTCACGGCCGTATGGCGTCCACGCGGCCGGCTGCATATACCAGCCGCCGTTGCCCTGATACCAGGCGGGCGCGCGGTAGGCATAGCCCGGACGCTCGACCACCCAGAACCCCGGCGCCCAGACGTGGCGGCGGCCGTTCCATTCCCAGTGGCCGGGCGCCCACACATAACCGTGGCGCGGCGCGGGGACGCGTTCGTACAGCGGGGCTGGCGGCGCGGTACCGATGTAGAGGCTGACATTGCTGTAAGCCATCGAAGGGAGAGGTGCTGCGGCGGCGCCGATGGCGATCAGGGCGGCAAGAGTGAGGCGTTTCATGTTGGTCTCCAATCCGGACTGCGGATGAAACCAATATAGCGCGGGGTGCTGCTGCATTCAGCAGTTGAAGCAGATGCTTACATCTGAAACAGATTACGTCGAGGAACGTGCGGACGGCGGCGCGGGCGCGCGGCCGTCCACGGTGCACGTCATGCGCGGCTCCGCACACGTTCCAGCGCCAGCATCTGCTGTTTTTCGACCGGCGTCAGGCGCTTGGCGGTGACGTGTACGACCGGGATGCCGGCCGTCGTCGCGTAGACCGGGGCGGTCGCTTGCGCGGGCTTGACGCTGTCGGCGGCGACGCTCGCGACGCCGGCCAGGCTCAGTGCGACCAGGAAGGCGGCTTCCATGTGTTTGATGACGTTCATGATGTTCTCCTCGGGGTGGTGGGTGGATGAAGCATTTGTCGATGTGTGTACTGTAGCCACAAGGCTTCCCGGTCTCCAGCGGCGTGCGACGGACCGCAAGAAACGCGGGATGAAGCGCACGAAATCGCGACCGGCGTGCCGTTCGTTTCACCCGCCCCCGGCTAGGTGCGCACGGGCACAACAGAGGGGGAATACCGATGATCGGAGCGCTCGTCGAGGCCGTTGCGGCAAACCGGACGCGCTGGCGGCGCGCGCGCAACCTGCGCGCCGCCAGCGCCCGCCGGCGCCCGCGCCCGCGCGCGCGCGCGTGGCCGGCCCGGCACCGCTGCGCTGGCTCACGGCCGGCTGCGTGCTGATGGCCGCGGCGGGCGCCGTCCTCATCGTCGTGCACGCGCGCTGGCTGGCCGCGGCCGGCGCGATTGCGCCCGGCTACGGCGCGGCGCGCTTCCAGTCCGTGCTGCCGGGCCTCGCGTTTACCGTGCCGCAAGCCGAGGGCGCAACGGTGCGCACGCGCGGCGCGGCGGCGCTGCTCATCCTGTCCGGCATGCGCGCCGGCCCCGTGCACCGCGTCGACCTGTGCGGCCAGCTTGCGGACCGCACGCGCCCCGGCCGCCTGCTGCCGCTGCGCATCGGCTGGACGTTCGCCGACCTGGCCGGCCTCGAAGCGCCGCGCAACGTGCTGCTGACCGACCGGCCGATGCCGCGCGTGCGCATCCGGCGCGGCGCGGCCGTCGATGCGCCCGACCTGAGCCTGCGCTGGGACGGCCAGGCGCAGTGGCTGGCCGCCGGCGCCGGGCCGGTGGGCGGGGCGACGGGCCAGGCCGCGCTGCGCGGCGACGGCTGGCTGACGTGGCAGGGCGGCGCGCTGCGCCTGCAGCGCCGGGCGAGCGGCGCGTGTCCGCTGGCCGGCGAACTGCTCGTGCAGCTCTATAGTGCGGCGCCCGCACGGCGCGCCCTCGTCGTCGCGCTGCCCGCGGACGGCCCGGCCGTCGAGGCGCTGCTGGCGCCGGGCGACTATCGCGTGCCGGCGGCGTCCGCGCCGGCGCTGGAAGACGAGCAGTTGTTCGCGCAACTGAGCGCCCGCGGCCTCGTGCGCCTCGGCGCGAACGGCCTGGCCGAGCTGGCCCCGCCCGACCTGGCCGCGTGGCGCGCGGCCGGCAAGACGCCGTGGGATGGCGTCACGCTCGACGGCGACGCGCTGCGCCTGCTGGAGCGCCTGTACCGCCGCGCCGACGGCGATTTCGTGCGCGAGCAGGTACGCATCTTCAATGCCGAACGGCGCCTGCTCGCCTGGCGCGTCCTCGGCGCGGACGCCGCGAGGATGCCCGGCACCTGGCGCGCCGCCGCCCAGCTGGGCGCGGCGGCGCCCGCGCCGGTGCCGCAGGCGGGCGACAAGCCCCCCGCGATGGCGCGCCAGTTAGCGCGGCTGCCGCCGGGCTGGGCCCCGTGGCAGCGCGTGGACGCGTGGCCGGCGGGCGCCTTTGCTGCGCGCGTGCACCTGCATCTGGCGGCGCCGGCCCGTGCCGGCGACGGCATCCGGCTGATGCTCGCGGGCCGCCTGCGCCATGTGGCGGGCGCGCGGCTGCGTAGCGATCCGCAGCCCGCTTGCGACGGCCGCGCGTGCGGTGCGCCCGACGAGGTGCAGGTGCTCGACCTGCTGCCGGACGCGGGCGCCGGCGAGATCGTGCTGGACGCCGACCCGCTGCCGCCCGCGGCCCTCGCCACGCCGGGCGATGCGCGCTACCGCCACCTCGTCGTGCGCGCCGGCCGCCTCGCCTGGCAGGCGCTCGGCCCGGCCGCGGCCCGCGCGCCGGCGCCGCTGGCCGACGTCGTGCTGGCGGACCGCACCGGCGTCCCGCTGTGGCGCGCCGGCGCCCCGACCGATGCGGCGCGCGCGGCCGGCCTGGCGACCTTGCTGGGCGTACGGGCGAACCAGCCCGGCAGCGTCGCCGCGATGCTGGGCCGGCTGCCGGGTGCCCATCACGCGGCGCGCCTCACGCTGGACGCCGGCCTGCAGGCGGCCGCGCAGGCCGCGCTGGAGTGCATCGCCATGCGCCGCGGCCGGTGGGACGGCGCGGCGTGCAGCGGCGCCGGCGCGGTGCCGGCGGGGCGGCAGGCGGGCGTCGTCCTGCTCGACACGGAGACGGGCGCCATCCTCGCGGCGGCCGGGGCGGGCATGCCGGCGGTGGACGCCGCCAACTGGCGCGAGGCGCGCGACTTCGACCGCGTCGACCCGGCCGCGAGCCCGCTGCGCCTGCCCGCGCTGCAGCACGACGGCGGCGCGGAACGGGCGCCGGGGTCGACGTTCAAGATCGTCAGCGCCCTCGGCCTGGAACTCGCCGCGCGCGCCGACCAGCAACTGGACGCCTTGCTGGACGGCCTGCCGCTGGCCGGCATCAACGCCGTGGCGCGCGCGCGCGGCTTCGCGTTCCGCACCGACGCGCCCACCTATCCGCTGGACGGCCGCGCCCACATCACGAACTTCCGCGACCAGGGCCTGGATCGGCGCGCGCACGACGGCCGGCTCGGCGTCGCGCAGGCGCTGACGTACAGCCTGAACACGTGGTTCGCATGGATGGGCGAGTTGTCGGACCGGAGCCTGCGCGGCCGGCCCGACGGCGGCGTTCCCGACCTGCAGCCATTGGCGCCGGATGCGCTGGATGCGGTGCGGCCGATCGTCGCGATGGCGCGCCGGCTCGGCTTCGGGCAGGCGCTGCGCCTCGACGGTGGACTGCTGCCGGCGGACTACCCGTGGTCGGCATGGGATGCGCTGCAGGCGACGCCGGCCGGCATCGACCCGATCCACACGCGCCACGAGCTGCGCCAGATGGCGATCGGGCTGCGCATGCAGGCGACGCCGCTGCAGATGGCCCTCGCGGCGGGCGCCGTCGGCCAGGGGCGGGTGATCGTGCCGCACTTGCTGGGAGAGCTCGACGGCGTGGCGGCGGCGCCCGTCGCCGGGCCGGCGCTGGGCGTGCGCCTGGACCGCATCCGCGCCGGCATGAAGGGCGTCGTCGACGTGGGCACCGCATCCGGCGCGTTCCGTGCCCCGGAACTGGCCGGCATCCGCCGTGGCCTGTCCGGCAAGACGGGGACGGCGCCGGTGGGCGACGGCACGCTCGCCACGGTCTGGTTCACGGGCTGGCTGGAGCCGCACAGCGTGCCGGGGCAGGACCACCGCCTGGCCGTCGCCGTCTTCGTCAGCCGCTCGGAAGCGACCGGCGGGGCGCACGCGGCGCCCGTCGCGGCGGCCGTGCTGGGCGCGCTGGCCCGCCGGAATCCGCCAACGCGTTGAATTAAGGGGTATTTTCCACTCAGCTGCGCGCCTCCCCGGTGTGGTTCTATGGCATCATCTATTACGGTCCTGTCATTGGGGATCGAGCCATCGAAGAGGATTTATGCGTTTGCCGGGGACCCGGTACCAGGAACCGGGGTGGGAGGAAGTGCGCAAATTGCTGGGACAGTGCTCGCTCGTCGCACTGCGCGGCGAGGGCGGCGCGCGCCCGGACCGGCTGGACGACTACGTCGAGTGCATGGCCGCGCAGCTGCTGGCCCAGCGCCACGGCGCCCGCGCCCGCGCGCCCGCCAACGGCTACGGCGACACCGTGTACGAGCTGGCCGTGGCCCTCGTCGTCGAACTGCGCGCCCGTCCGGCCGACTGGGACGCCTTGTGCGCCGCGCTGGCCGGCCAACCCGCGGGCGACGCGCTGCTGCGCAAGAAGGTGAACGATATGTTTGCCGTGCTGCGCGACCGCGTCGACGCCGACAATTACCAGGCCGCCTGCGGCCGCCCCTGCAGCCCGAACCGCATGTACGCCTACCGCATGCTGGATACCGCCTACCACGACGTGGCGCGCCTGTTCGCCGGCTGGCGCGCGCACCGGGCGCAGGTCGGCGCCATCCTCGGCCGCGCGATCGACGACGGCGCCGCGCCCATCGAAGTGCGCCAGCTGCGCACCATCGCGGACTGCCGACCCGAGTGGGTGTTGCGCTGGAGCGCGTCGCTGGAAGCGTTCGGCGGCGGCCCCGGGCCGCTGCACACCCGCTCCAAGCGCTTCGCGAGCCTGAAGACGAGCCCCGACAAGATCGCCGCCATGCTGCGCGAGATCGGCGACTACGAACAGTTGTCCGCGAACCGCGACCAGGACTGGCTGCAGGACCTGGACGACGCCTCGGTCTGGGTCGAGGATTACTGGCGCGTGCTGCAGGAATCGGACAGCGCCGCCACGCCCGGCCCGGACCGCATCCTCGAGGCGCGCCAGGACGCGCTCGACCTGGAAGAACCGGAACCGGACCCCGTGCCCCCCGAGGCTCCGGCCGACCCGCGCCTGGAAACGCTGGCCCTGAGTGTTTCACTGCCCCCCGGCTATCTGCGGGAGGCGGCAGCGGCCGCGCCGGCGGACGGCCAGGCCGCGCGCCTGCTGGCCGCCGACGGCCTGCCCGTGCGCCTCGCCGTGTTCGCGCGGCTGCTGGGGCAGGACGACGACGTCTATCCGGACGCGTGGCGCGACCCGGCCACCGGCGCGCTGCCGACCATGCAGCAACTGGCGGCGCTGGCCGAGGTCTCGCTGCCGACATTGCGCAAGCGGCGCGACGCGGCCATCGCCCGCCTGGGCGCGGCCATCAACGACAAGCGAGGAAGCGATGCATAGCGACGACACCACCTCCCGCCGGCTGCAGGAAGCCCTGCTGCTGGAGCGCCGCAGGGCCGGCGACCGGCTGATGCTGGACGACGCCACGCTGGCCGCCGCGCTGGACGGCAGCCGGCCGCTGACGGCGGGCGAGCGGGCCGCGCTGCAGGCGTCGCCGCTGACGGCGCGCCGGCTGCGCCATCTGGCGCTGGAACGGCGCGCGGCGGCCGTCGCATGGCGCGGCAGCCGCGGCGTGCTGCGCGCGGCCAGCAGCGGCACGCCGGCCGCCCTCGTCACCGAAGACGGCTGGTGGACGCTCCATTTCGTGGACGCCGGCGGCGCCTGGCGCGCGATCCTGCAACTGGCGCCGCAGGCCCCGTTCGCCGAAGCCCTGCTGGTGGCGCGCGCGCCGCTGCGTGTGGCGGACGGCGCCGGCGCCACGATCCTGGCCGCGCAACTCGATGCCGACGGCGAGTGCGAGGCCCCGTGGCCGTTCGCGGCCGCGCCGGGCGACCATTTGCAGGCGCACGGCGCCCGCTTCACCGTCGAACCGCTGGAGGCGGACACACCATGATCCCATTCTTCAAGCGCGCCGCACCCGCCCACGACGCGTGCAGCCTCGGACGCACGGCCGTCGCGGTGCCCCTGCAGCCCGGCTGCGGCACGCCGCCGGGCTGCCCCATCGTGATCGTCGACGCCGACGGCCGTCCCCGCCGCGCCACCACGCCGCCCGGCAAGAAGGTCGAGCTGCGGCCCGGCGAACTGGCGTGGGCGTTCCACCCGGGGCCGTACACGATCGCCATCGTCCCGTTCGCGCAGGCGCCCGAGATCGGCCTGCGCACCACGTTCGCCATCGACCCGCTCGACCCGGCGCCGGCCGGCAAGCGCTTCGACCTGTATCTCGCGGCGGAAGCGGACGGCCGCGTCGACCTGGCGGCGCTCTGCGCCGCCGTCGAGGGCGCCGTGCGCAGCGCGCTGGAGCAGGGCGCGCTGGACCTGCCGCCGTGTGCCGACATCGACGAGTGGAACGCGTTCCGCCTGGGCCTGAACCAGTTGCTGTACCTGCGTTTCGGTCTGAGCGTGGACGATTGCGTGCCCGTCGAGCTGGACGACGTCGATTACGCGGCGCAGCTGGCCGCCCGCGCCGCCGGGGGTGCCGTCGCCGTGGCCCCGGCGTCGGTCGCCGAACGCGTCGAACCGGCGCTGGCCGATGCGAAGGCGCTGCGCCGGATGTTCCTGGAACTGCCTTGCCTGATGTGCGGCCTGCGCCTGGGCGCGCTGCCGTCCGGGCAGGACCAGTTCCGCCAGCAGCAGGCGTTGTTGCAGCGCCTGGACCGCCTGTCGGTCGAGATCACGACGATGCCGGCGCTGGTGCTGGCCGCGCCGGGCCAGCCGCTCGCCATCGACGACCAGTTGCGGCGCATGCGCCACAGCCGCCGCGCGACGGTCGCGCTGGACGAGGCGTGGGCGCTGCTGGCCCGTCTCGACGGCGCCGACAAGGACGAAGGCGATGCGCGGCTCGCGGCGCTGTACGACGAGGCCGAGCGCATCGTCGCCAACCTCGAAGCGGAATGCGCCGGCCGCCGCGCCGTGCACGCGGCGAAGGAGCCGGCATGACGGCCCCGCAGCAGGCGACCTGCCGCAGCCGCCTCGCCGACGGCACGCTGCTCACGGTGACGGCCACGCGGCGCGAGCGCGCCGGCCGCGCCGACGTCAAGTGCACGGTGCCGGGCGACCCGCAGCGCGCCGAGCGCTTGCAGCAGGCCGTGCGCCTCGCGCGCCACACGGAAGCGAAGATCGACAGCCGCGACCAGGTCGTGCTCAGCGCCGACCGCGCACCGTCCGGACGCGACTGCGAACTCGCGTTCGTCCTGGCCGACCGCATGGTGCGCGGCGTGTGGCATGGACGCGGCGACGTGGTCGCGAACGGCTGGTCCGACGCGTGGCAGCTGGGGCGAGTCGACGGCCACGACGTCGCCGACGCGTCGCCGGACGCGCTGCTGGGCGGCCCGGACGGCCTCGCGCACCTGGGCCAGCTGGACGGCCACCCCGATCCCGGCGCACGCGTGTCCAGCGCACGCGCGTGGTTCCCGCTGCACAGCGGCGGCGACGGCGACGCCCTGGCATGGGTCGAGGTGAGCGTCCATCCGCTGGCACCGGATGCGGAGCGGGTGGACGAGGAACAGACGATTGCCGTGCCGGGTGCCGATGCGGCGCGCCAGTCGGCCGTGCGCCAGGCGCTGGCCGGCGCCCGCCATTTCGACGGCCGGGGCCTGCACCGCTGGCGCACGACGGTGCGATTCGGCGCCGCCGGTTTCGCGGGCCGGTCGTACGAACTGGCGCTGGTGCTGGCCGACCGCATGGCGCGCGGCCGCGAATTCGTGCCGCGCGCGCGGCTGCTGGCGACCGGCTGCTCGGATGCCTGGCACGTCGGCCGCGTGGACACGGTCGACGGCCTCGCGCCGAAATGCGCGCTGCTGCTGCGCGAGGCCGGGCCGGGCGACCGGATCGTGCTGCCGCATGCGTGGCGCGACGGCTTGCCGCTGGGGTTCGCGGACGACGTCCGCGCGCGCGGCGCGAGCGTCGCCTGCGTCGAGCGGATCGGGATCATTTGAGGTAGGCTTTGCGCGTGGGCGGAAACGGGAAGGAGTCGATGATGTTGCGGATGTTCGGATTAGGCGGTGCCAGGTGCCCGCGCTGCGCGCAGGCCCACGAGGCGGCCGACGGCTATTGCGCCGGCTGCGGCCTGATGCTGGGGACGCCGCGCCATGCGCCCATGCTGGTCGAGAACCGCTGGGTGCCCGGCCCGGACGAACTGGCCGTGTTCTTCGGCGTGCGCGCGCTGTCCGGCGTGTTCGTCAAGACCTTGCGCGTGCCCGCCACGGCGCGCGCCTATATCCTGCAGGGCGAGGACGCGACGGAAGTGCCGCAGGGCGAGTACGAGATCGAAGGCTTCTTCACGCGCCTGAACCACCTGCTGCGCGACCAGCATGCCGAGATCCTCGTCACGCGCAGCAGCGCGCTTCCCGTCGAATTCGAGCTTGCCGGCCTGCGCAGCGCGGAACACCTGGAGGTGTCGGCGCGTCTCGCGCTGTCGGTGCGCATCGAGAGCGTGCCCGCGTTCGCGCGCTACTTCATGACGATGCCGGGCACGGTCAAGGCGGACCAGCTGCGCGAACTGCTGGCGCAGCCGGTGCGCCAGCTCGCCGCCGAATTCGTCGCCGCGCGCTCGCTGCGCGAGATGGCGGGGCAGCGCGAATTGCGGCCGGAACTCGACCAGCACCTGCAGGGCGGCCTCGCGACGCTGCTGGCCGACTACGGCCTGGGCCTGGTGCGCGTGGAGACGCTGGCGCTGCGCCACGACCGCTTCGACGCCAACCGCGCGCGCATCGGCAGCCTGTGGCTCGCCGCCGACGAGCAGCGGGTGAAGGTCGAGCATGCGCGCCAGCTGGACGAGTTGTACACGGAAGACGAGTGGCGCCGCATCGCGCGCGAGGAAAGCGAGGCGCGCCTGGCGCACCGCCGCGCCGAACTGCGCCAGGGTGCGAGCCTCGAGCGCGCCGACATGACCCTGCAGAACGCCGAGCGCGCGCAGGCGATCCGCGCCCGCGAGATCGAGCTGTATGGCCGCATCGTCGCGGCCCGGTCGCGCAAGCAGGCCATCGAGCGCGGCGCGCAGGATCTCGTCGCGGAACTCGAACACGAACTGGCGCAGAAGCGCGGCGCGCGCGCGGACCAGGAAACGGAATGGGCGCACCTGCGCGAACTGGCGGCCGTGCGCATGCGCGAGGAAGTGGCGCTGGCGCGCGAGGACGCCGCGCAGGCGCGCACCGTCGCGGCGCAGCGCTTCACGCACCAGTTGCTGCAGCAGCAGATCCGCAACAAGATCGAGCAGGCGCGCGGCATCGAGGACGCGGTCCGCCAGCGCGCGGAACTGGCGCGCCTTGCCGCGGCCGAGGAAGACGCGGCGCGCCGCATGCGCGCGATCGACGCGGAAGAACACGCGGGCCGCCTGAAACTGCTGGAGCTGGCGAATGCCGCGCGCCGCCGCGGCGCCGAGCGCGCGCTGGAATGGGACGACGCGCAGGCGGCCGCGCGGCTGCGTGCGGCCGAGCGGGGCGAATCCGTCGATGCCGAGACCGTGCGCCAGCGCGTGGAAGCGCTGCGCCGCGACAGCACGCAGGCCGATGCGCTGGCCCAGCACGAAAAGCTGTTGCGCACGATCGCGGCCGACGCGGCGCTCCAGCGGGCGGCGCTGGACGGCGAGCAGGCGCGCGCCGCGCTGCAGGCCGACGCCGTGGCCGCCGAGCGGGACCACGAGCTGCGCCGCATGGAGGCGCTGGGCGCCGTCGACGACGCGACCAAGCTGGTGCTGGCGGCCAGCCCGAACGCGGCGCTGCTGGCGGACGTGCTCAAGGCGCGCACGCAGGCCGGCATGAGCGCGGAGCAGCTGGCGGCGCTCGCGTCGGTGCCGCCGCAGGAGGCGCTGCGGCTGGCCGAGGAACACGTGGCGCGCGAACGCGAACGGCGCGACGCGGAGCTCGAATGCGAACGGCGCCACCAGCTCGACCTGCTCGCGTTGCAGAACGACGTGAACAAGGCCGCGCTGGCCACGCAGGCGCAGTTGGGTTCAGGCCTGATCGCGGGCGCCGCGGCATTGGCGCACGGCCAGGCGTGCCGCCACGCGGACGCGCAGGCCGGCGACCGTTTCTGCGGCAGTTGCGGCGCGCCGCTGCCGGCGCGGGGATGATGCAGACGGCCATCGACAAGCTGCGCGAACTACGCGCGCTGCACGAAGACGGCCTGTTGAGCCGCCAGGAGTTCGACAGCCGCAAGAATGCGATCCTGGACGCGGCGTATGCCGTCAACCCTGCCGCCGACTCGTCCGCGAACGCCGAGGCGCCCGCGCGCGCCGGGACCGAGATCGGCCTGATGGCCACGCAGGAAGTGGGGCCCGCGCACCGCCGCTATCGCCTCGAACGGCTGATCGCGCAAGGCGGCATGGGCGAGGTGTGGCAGGCGACCGACCTCGCCACGCACGCGGAACTGGGCCACAGCGCCCAGGTGGCATTGAAAATCCTGCCGCCGCGGCTCACGGAAAATTCGCTGCACGCGAAGCTGCTGATCGAGGAAGCGGCCCGCGCGCGCCAGCTGGCGCACGAACACATCGTGCGCGTCTACGACTGGGCGCAGGACCCGGCCACGGGCAGCTATTTCATCATCATGGAATGCCTCGAAGGCGAAGACCTCGACACGCTGCTCGCGCGCGAAGGCCGGCTTGCCCTCGACCGCGCGCTCGACATCCTCGCGCCGCTGGCCGATGCGCTCGACTACGCGTGGGAGCGGCACCACCTCGTCCACCGCGACATCAAGCCCGCCAACGTGTTCCTCGCGCGCGGCGGCGACGTCAAGCTGCTCGACTTCGGCATCGCGGCGCGGGCACGTGCCGGCGGCCTCGCGCTGGAGGCGCCGGCCAGCTCGGGCACGGCCGGCTATCGCGCGCCCGAGGCCGGCGGCGGCGGCGTGGCGGGCGTGCCGGAGCGCGGGCTCGACGTGTATGCCGTCGCCGTCATGTTGTACCGGATGCTGGCGGGCGCGTTGCCGGCGCATGCCGGTCCGGCGCGGCCGGACGGCGTGAACGACGCCCAGTGGGACGTGCTGCGCGCGGGATTTGCCCCCGAACCGACGCGGCGTCCGGCCAGCGTGGCGGAACTGCTCGCGCGCCTGCGCGCCGCGCAGGGACCCAGCGCGGACGAGCTGCGTGCCCGCGCGGAAGCGGAACAGCGTGCGCAGGCCGACGCCACCCGCGAACGCGCCGCGCAGGCCGCGCGCGACGTCGCGGCGCGCAAGCTGGCGGAGGCGCGCGCCCAGGCCGAGGCGGCCGCGAAAGCCCAGCTGGACCGCCAGCGCCGCGAACACGAACGGGCGGCGAAGGCGGCGGCCGAAGAGGCGCGGGCGGCGCGCAAGGAAGCGCTGCGCCAGCAGCTCCTCGAGCGGCGCGCGGCGGAAGCGGAAAAGGCGCGGCTGGAGCGCGAGGAGACGCAGCGCAAACTGGCCCAGGCCAAGGCGGCGGCCGTGTATCTCGCCGAGCAGAAGCGCGCCCGTCTCGAGGAAGCGGCGCGCGCCCAGGCCGTCCTCGAGCAGCTGCTGCCGACGCCGGCCAGTCCCGTCGCCGATACCGAGGGCGTGCTGCGCGACCGTTTCGAAGGCGGCGAGAGCCGCGGTCCGGAACTCGTGCTGGTGCCGACCGGACGGTTTCAGATGGGTTCACCCGAACACGAACGCAAAGTGGCGATGGAGGCGGGCTCGCAACCGGGCTGGCTGGCGCGCGAATTGCCGCAGCACTGGGTCGGCATCGAGAAGCCGATCGCGATGGGCCGCTATCCCGTGACGGTCGGCGAATGGCGCCTGTTCGTGCTGGCGACCGGCTGGCGCACGAGCGGTGAAGTCGACTGGGACGCGCCCGGCTTCGCGCAGACCGACCGCCATCCTGTCGTCGGCGTGAACTGGTTCGATGCGATCCGCTACGTGCGCTGGCTGTCCGAGGCGACCGGAAAATCGTACCGCCTGCCCAGCGAGGCCGAATGGGAGTACGCCTGCCGCGCCGGGACGAAGACGGCGTTTTCGTTCGGCGACACGATCACGACGGAGCAGGCCAACTACGACGGCAACTTCACGTACAACGGCAGCCCGCGCGGCGCGTACCGCCGCGGCACGACGCCGGTCGGCATGTTCGCGGCGAACCCGTGGGGCCTGTTCGACATGCACGGCAACGTATGGGAATGGGTGCAGGACGTGGTGCACGACAATTACGACGGCGCGCCGCTGGACGGCAGCGCGTGGGACGAGGGCGGCGACCAGGCCCGCCGCATCCTGCGCGGCGGCTCGTGGCTGTACAACCCGCGCTATCTGCGCTCAGCCTTGCGCAACGGTTTTTCGGCCGCGCTGTCGAACGACATCGTCGGCTTTCGCGTCGTGCGCGACCTGATGTAAGCGGCCCGGCACGATACGAAGCAGCAACTCCACGGCAGTGACATAATGAAAAGGCACGCGGGCGAGGCCGGCCGTGCCGTCCGCGTCCTGCGCGTCTTGCGCGCATTTCGGATACGAGGAGGTTGCCATGCGCATTCCCAAGGACATCCAGATCCCGTTCATCGTGCTGTCGCTGGAGGCGGTCCTGCTGACCGGCGCGGCGCTGATCTTCCTGATACTGCGCCCCGGTTGAGCGGGAAACTCAGGCGTCCAGCAGGCGGGCGGCCGCGCGTCTACGGTCGCCGGCCTGTCTTGGCTCGTCCTCGCGCCCGGCCTGGTCTTCCGGCCGCGCCCGGCAGGCGAAGCGCACCCGGCCCGTGAAGCGGGCGAGGCGTTCCAGCACGGTGGCGGGACCCAGCGCCGTTTCCTGGCCGGTTCCCGGGTCGAGGTGCCAGAAGCCGCCGTCGCGGTGGAACAGGATCGGCATGCCGGCCGCGCGGGGCAGCGCGGCGCCGCTGTTCGGTTGCGGCTCGACGCCTGGCGCGAACAGCATGAAGCACTCGGCGGCGCCGCCGGCGTCCACGCGGTGCAGGGTCAGCGCGTGCGCGTGCAGCGCGGTGACGACGAACGTCACCACGCCGCGGATGCTGGCCGTCAGTTCGATGCGCATGCCGAGCCGCAGCGGCACCGGCGCGTGCTTGCCCGGCCAGGCGCCGTCCAGCAGCAGGCCGTAGCGCGACACGTCCTCGATCTCGAAGCCGCCGCGGGCCGGCCGGATGACGGCGTGGCGCGCGGACAGGCGGCGCGTGAGGCCTTGCCGCTCCGGGCCGTGCTCGCCGTAGTGTTCGAGCAGCAGGTCGCAATCGGCGTCGCCGGGTTCGTGGCGGCCCAGCACGCATTCTTCCAGCGCGAACAGGCGCACGTGGCGATGAAAGCCGGCGTCCGGTTCCGCGTACACGAGGCAGGCGGCGCTCGCCGGGCAGGGATGTGCCGCCCGTTCGGCCGGGAGGTCGATTTCGATCAGGTCCTCGTCCCAGGCGATGGTCGGCAGGGCGACGGCCACCTTGCCGCCGGCGTTCGCATCGAGGGTCAGCTGGGCGATGGAGGCATTGCGGGCCTGGATGTCGATGTCCATCGCGCCGCCGCCGGCCAGGCCGTGCACGCGGGCGATGCCGGCGTCGTCGGCGCTGATGCGCACGTTCTTGTGCGTCGCGAGGAAGGTCTGGTGGATCTCGCCCAGCGAGGCGTCCGGGCGCGGCACGAGCAGCACGAGCGTCGCCACCCAGGTGCGCGCCGCGGCCGGGTGGGCTGGGTCGCGGGCATGCAGTTCGAGGTCGATGCGGTACTGGCCGTGTTCGCGGCCGCGCGACGAGAATTCCACGAACACGGGGCGCCAGTCGCCGCGCAGGGTGCGGCTGAATTGCTGGCGGCCGCCGTCGTCCGGCAGCAGTTGCGATTCCAGTAACAGGGTCAGTTGCGGCGGCACGTCGTCCGGCATGCCGCGCAGTTCCAGCTTGATGGCCTGGCGGCCGCCCGCCGCGCGCGGATCGAAGCCGCTCACGTGCAGGTGCGGACGGGGCGCCGGCCGGATGGCCTCCGGCATGTGCGCCGGCGCGCCGCCGGTCCGCACGCGTTGCAACAGGTCGAAGCTGGAGCCGAGCAGGTCCGCCGGCCCCGGCGCCTGCCGGTGCCCGTGCGCGCACACCGGCTCGCCGGGGGCGACCCAGACCGTGCAATGCGGGTGATCGGGACTGCTGCAACGCTTCATGGGCGGTTATCGGCTCGGCAGGTGACGCTGCGGACGGGGTGTTCGGGCCTCAGCTTACGCGATTGTAGCCGAGCGCGGCGCGCGGAATTCATTGTTGAGCAAGACTTTTTTCCAAAATGCATCATTTACAACATCATGCGCCGGGCAGCGCCGTCTCGTCGCGCGGGCCGCCGCCGGGAACCCGCAGCAGGATCGCGCTGACGTTGTCGGGATAAAAGAACGCGGCCGGATGGGCATCGTAGGCGGCCAGCAGGGTGCGCAGCATCGTGGCGGCGTCGGCGCCGCCCCCCAGCAGTTGCGGCCACTGGCGCACCCAGCCCTGCGGGTCCGAGCACGACCACAGGCCGTCCGTCGCCAGCAGGTACGATGCGCCGGGGCGCAGTTCGACGGGACGGCGGTCGGCCAGGCGCCACAGCCAGGCCGGCAGGTTCAGCGGCGACAGTTCGAACAGCGGATCGTTCAGCCGCGCCGGATCGGCGAACGCGTTCCCGAGCAGGAAGGCCTGCGCGACCTGGGGCCGGTGCTCGCCGTGGACCTGCTGCCACCAGTCGGCTTCGCCCAGCAGGCCGGCCATCGCATAGGCGGTGGCGGGCACGTGGTCGACCGTCAGCGGCGTCGCCCGCTCTGGCAGGATTTCGTACAGGCGCGAATCGCCCACGTGGTACAGCAGCGGCGTGTCGCCGGCGCGCAGTTCCAGCAAGGTCAACGTCGTGCCGGGGCGCGCGCCCGGCGCATCGGCGAAATGGCGCTGCAGGTCGGCGTGCAGCGTGTCCAGGCGGCGCGCCAGTTCGGCGGCGCCGGTGCATGGCGGCATGGCGAGCAGGCCCGCGACGACGGCTTCCGCCGCTTCGCGCCCGTGGCCGTGGCCGCCCATCCCGTCCAGCACCGCGAGCCGGGCGTGGCCGGCGCGCCAGCCGGGCAGGCGGCGGCGCTGCACGGCCTGGTCCTGCAGCCAGGCCGCGTTGCCGTCTTCGTCGATCAGCAGCAGATTGTCCTGGTTTTCCGCGCGCAGGCGCGGTCCGGCGCCCAGGCGCGAGCAGGCGGCGACGTCGAGCGCGGCGAAGCGCAGCCCGGCAATCCAGGCGTCGGCGGGAGAAACGGCGGGGGACGATGTCGGCATCTCCATACTGTAACCGGAAATGCCGTTTCGCCAAGCGTCGATCAGATGGGGTTTTTCCGCTTACCTGTCACTAACACGGCCGCGTTCACGAGCACGCAGGCGCCGGCCGCCGCCATCGCGCAGCGCACGCCCCAGGCATCCGCGACGCGGCCCCAGAACAGGCTCCCGGCCGTGTAGCCGCCCGCCATCACGACGAGGTAGATCGCCAGCGTGCGGGCCCGCACGTCGGCCGGGAACGACAGCTGGGCGGCCGCGTTCAGGGTCGACACCACGGCCGACCAGGCCATGCCGCCGCACACGATCAGCGGGATCAGGAGGGTGAGCGTGTGCAGGAAGGGCATCGTGGCCAGCATCGCGCCGTACACGGCGAGCGCGCCGGCCAGGATGTTGGTCTTGTCGACGCGGGCGCGGATCGCGGGCAGGCAGAACGCGGCGACGACGGCGCCGCCGCCCAGGCTGCCCATCAACGTGCCGAACACGCTGGCGTCCATGCGCAGCACGTCGCGCACGAACACGGGCAGCAGGCCGGCGAACGCGATGGTGGCGAAGAACACGGTCGCCACGTTGCGCAGGATGCGCCGGTAGCGCGGGCAGCCGAACGCCGTCGCCAGGCCTTCGCGCAGGCGCGCGCCGTAGCCCGCGCAAGGCCTGGGCCGGCCGCCGTCTTCGCGCCACCAGGCGCGGTACACGGCCAGCAGGCCGACGAACGAGACGGCGTTGACGAGGAACAGCGGGCCGGGGCCGATCCACTTGAACAGCACCCCGCCCAGCGCCGGACCGAGGATCGCGGCCGTGTTGTACGACAGGTTGTTGAGGGTCGCCGCCGCTTCCACTTCGTCCGGCTCGACGAGACCGGACATCGCTGCCTGCCACGCGGGCCACATGAATGCCGAGCCGCAGCCGAGACAGAAGAGCACCGCCAGCACGGCGGCATGGGGCGCGTGCCCGGTCGTCACGAGGGCCGCGAGCGTGCATGCGCAGCCGGCCATGAACAGATTGCAGAAGAACAGGAACTGCGGCCGGTGCACGGCATCCGCGACGACGCCGGCGAACAGCGCGAACAGGAACACAGGAATGTAGGTCGAGGTCTGCACGAGCGTCGTCGTCGACGCCGAGTGCGAGCTGGACGCGATCAGCCAGGCCGACGCGAACGTCTGGATCCACGTGCCGAGGTTCGAGACCAGGTTGGCGCACCACAGGCGCCGGTAGCGTGCATGGCGCAGGGGCTGCGTCAGCGGGACTCTTTGCCGGGCCGGGGCCGGCGTCTGGGCATGGGGCGGCGCGGCGGGGGCGAGGCGGAATTTCGTCATGAACCCAGTCTACGGGCGCGCCACGGCCGGGTCAACGCGGCGGCGGGACTTGCCTGCGTTTGCCCCGCCGGTGCGGGGTTTTCCCAACGTGACGTTTCGACAAGCCCCGCGCGGCCATGCTATCTTGGCGTTTTATCCGCTGTCCTTCGCGCACATGCAGATCCGTCCGTTCGAACCCGCCGACATCGATGCCGCCGCCGCCGTGTTGCGGCGCGCGGCCGAGACCTTCATCCTGCACGAGGCCGCGCCCGACGACGGCGCGGCCTTCCTCGCCCTGCACGACGCGGCGGCCCTGCGCCGCAACCTCGACGCCGGCTTCGTCTATCACGCGGCCGTCGTGGACGGCGTGCTGGCCGGCTTCATCGGCATGCGCGGCGGCACGCACCTGTACCACCTGTTCGTGGACGCGGCCTACCAGCGGCGCGGGATCGCGCAGGCCCTGTGGCATGCGGCGCGCGCCGCGGCGCTGCAGCCGGGGCATCCGGGCGTCTTCACCGTCAACGCGTCGAACGTCGCCGTGCCGTTCTACGCGTCGCTCGGCTTCGAACGGACGGCGCCCATGCAGCCGGACTCGGTGCCCTACAACCCGATGCGGCGCGTCGAAGCCGGATCAGCGGCCCTCGTCGATCCGGCGTAGCCACAGGCTGCTGGCCCAGCCGTCCACGGCGCGGCCGTCGGCGCGGGCGCGCACCTGCCACCAGTCGCCGTCCGTCGCACCCGTCGCGGTGACGATGGCGCCGGCGCGCAGCACCCGCACGCGCACGGCGCGCACGCCGCGGTCTTCGCGCAGGTTCAGGTCGGCCGCGACGCGGTAGCGCGCGCCGGCCGTCGGGCCCACCGCGGCAACCGCCGCCGTCCGGACAGCCGCCGTGGCTTCGAGCGGCGCGGGCGCGGACGGCAGCAGCGCCGACAACAGCATCCCGAAGACGAACGTGCCGCCGCCCAGCACCGCCAGCGCCCGCGCGTTGGGCCGGCGCCACCACGCGCGCGGCGTGCACCACGCGGCCAGCACGAGCGTGATCGTGAACGCGAGGCCCCAGGCGAGCCAAGGGGCCAGCCACGGGGCCAGCCAGGGCGGGACGGCGAAGGCGGCGAAGTCCATGCGCGCCTCAGGCATCGAAGCGCAGCACGTAATGGCCGGCGACGAGGTGGTGGCCGGCCGGCAGGCGGTAGGGCTGCTCGGGCGTGGCGGTGTCGATCGCGGCGACGAAGGCCAGCTGCTCGTCCAGGTGGTACAAGGCCTGCGTGGGCGACAGGCGCGCGATCAGCCAGCCGTCCGGCCCCGCTTCGAAGCTGAACGCGTCGCGCGAGAGGCCCAGCCGGTCGGCGCTCGACGGCGGCGTGCCGGCCGCGTTGCGCACGAATCGCGGCGAATCCAGCAGGCGCAGCGCCGCCAGCATGGGTGCACCGCGGCCGAACGTGAAGCGCGCGCCGGGCGCCACCGGCAGCGCCGGCGGCTGCGGCAATAGCAGCAGGGCGCAGTAGCGGTCGGCCAGCGCGGGGGGGCACGCGGCGAGTTCCACGCGCGTGCCGTCGACGGGGCTGAAGCTGGCCGGCACCGCGATCCGTTCGCGGCCGGCGGGCGTGATCGCCTGCAGCTCGTCCTGGTCGTCGACGGCGAAGCCGATGATGGCGTCCTGCGCTTGGGCCGCGGGGACGAAGGCGCGGTTCAGGCCGATCTCCAGCACCTGCGCGCCCGTCTCGCGGTAGCGCGACAGCCGCGGCAGCGCCAGCGCGGCCCGCCCCACGCGCGGGCGCGGCACGGGCGCATAGGTCGCGTCCGGCGGCGCGCCGGCCGGCTGCGGCGCCGGGTCCCGCGCCAGGGGTACGGCTGTCAGTTCGGAATCCAGCACGGCGCGTGGCTTCCAGACGGCGGGACGGGCCGGCGCCGCCGGGGTTTTCGCGACGGCTGCCGGCGGGCGCGCGGTGGCGGCCGGCCGCGCCGGCGTCACGCGCAGCAGCAGGCGCAGCGCGGCGCCGCTGGCGTCCACCGCGCCGCGGCGCGACTTGATCGTCCAGTAGCCGGCCGCCGCATCCCAGTTGCAGTCGAAGGCGTCCTTGGGCCGCACCTGGACTTCCAGCGGCGCGTCCGGGCCGTCGTTGATGAGGAGGACTGCGCCTTCCGCGCCGAACGGCCAGCCCGGCGCGGCGTAGGTCGCTTCGTGCTCGTCGTGGCCGATGAGGGTTAGGCGCTGGTTCGGGTAGATGGCGCAGACGGTCTTCCACACGGCGCTGTCGCGCGATACGGCGACCGTGTACTGCACGGCTTCGCCCGCCGCCGGCAGGTAGACGGCGTGGCCGAACTTGACCTCCACCTCGCCCGGTTCCAGGCGGTCGGCGCCGACGACGTGGTAGCGCACGTCGTCGCCCTGCAGCAGGTCGCCGAAATCCTTCTGGTGCAGCGCCGCCAGGCCTTGCGCGAGGTCGCGCACGCGGGCGCCGCGCGTGAGGTGGCGGTCGTCGTCGACTTCTTCCTGCGGCAGCATCAGCGTGATGTGGGAAAAGCAGCGGACGGCGGCGCGGCCCCGTTGCTCGCGCGGCGTGCGTTCCAGCAGGTCGCGCAGCAGCGGGCGGCGCGCGAACAGCGCCAGGCCCGGCGCCTGCCAGATGGCGTGGGCGTCGAAGACGTCGCCCACCTTGCCTAGGACTTCATGTTGGACGTAGACCGGCATGATTCGTTCTCCTCTAAAGATTGGCTGCTGGCGGCAGCGGCACCTAGCAGGGGGCAGATGAAAAACAGCAGGTGCGAGCCGCCCGCCGACAGGAAGCTCATCGGCTGGCCCATCACCGGGAAGATCGCGAGGTTCGTGCCCCACGAGAGCAGGAAGTGGCCGAACGCGAACGCGGCGCCGCCGGCCAGGAAAAAGCAGCGCAGGCGCGCGAGCCAGGCGACGCGGTAGTCGCGTGCGTCCCTGGCGGCCAGCCAGCAGCGCACGGCCAGGCGCAGCACCGCCGCGAGGAACGCCGCCTGCAGCAGCCACAGGCCGACGGCAGCAAGCAGGCCGTGTCGCTGCAGGAAAAAGGATGCGGCGAAGTCGTCCTGCACGGCCGGGATGCGCAGCGCGAAGCCGGGAGACAGGCCCAGGTTCGCCACGCCGAACGCGCCGTCGGCGCCGCGCCAGCCGCCTTGCGCGATGGCGCGGGCGCCCAGCAGCAACTGCTGTCCCGTGTGCGGATGCGTGCCGGGATCGAGCCAGACGAGGAAGCGGTCGGCATAGAAATCCCAGCGCGCGATGCCGTCCGCGCCGACGCCGCGCAGCAGCGCCACGGCCAGCACGGCAGCGCCGCCCACGCACGCGAGCGCGAACGCGGCGCTGCGGCGGCGCGTGGCGAGCGCCTGGGCCAGCATCATCGTGCCGGCCCACAGCGCCAGCAGCACGAGCGGCGAATAGTCGTCGACCTGCACGAGCGCGACGCCGAGCAGCAGCATGAACAGCAGCGCGGGCGCCGCGAGCCGCAGGCCGCGCCGCCATGCGCCGCCGGGCGCGGGACCGTCCGCGCAGGCGAGCGCCAGGCAGTGGGCGGACAGCGCGGCCAGCGCCAGCTTGGCGAATTCCACGGGCTGCAGGTCGAACACGCCGGTCTCGTCGCCGTACGCGACCTGCAGCAGCAGCGCGAGGAGCGCCGCGCCGGTCAGCAGCAGCAGCGCCAGTTCGATGCGCGCCTGGGGCAGCGGCCGCGCTGGCCGTACGAGCCCCGCCAGCGTGGCGGCGCCGCAGGCCAGCGCCAGCAGCGCCGCCGTCTTGTGGAAGTGGCGCAGCCACGCGGTGTCCGGCGCGCCCAGGCCCAGGTCGAGCTGCGCCAGCAAGCCGAGTGCCAACAGCGGCAGCGCGGCCGCGAGGACGGGGTCGAGGCGGCGCGGCGCCAGCAGCGCGAACGCCAGCGCGGCCCACGCGGCGGCCAGGCCGACGCCCGCACCGGGCGGCGCGCCGCTGCGCTGGAGCCAGAACAGCACGACGCCGGCGCCGGCCAGCAGCAGGCCAGTGCCGGCCGCCGCGCCGGCGCGCAGGCGCATGCCCGCGCGCGCGCCGAGCGCCGTCGCGAGCGCGCCCGCGCCGGCGAGGCCGAGAACCACCAGCAGCGGCACGCCGGCCTGCGCCGGCAGGTCCCACGGCGCGCGCCGGGTCCACGTCCACGTGACGCCGGGCGGCAGGCGCGGCGCCGCGTCCGGATACAGGGCCACGTGGCCGGCGGGACGCAGGCGCAGCACGTCGCCGTCCATCGCGAGCAGCAGGCGCGTGCGGCCGGCGACGAGCGTCCGGCCGCCGTCGAGGCGCAGCGGCCGTCCGGCCAGCAGCGCAGCGTGGCCGTCCTCGGTCAGCAGCACCGGGACGGATGGCGCGGCGGCCAGCACGAAGCCGTCGTTGCCGCGGCCGCGCGCGATGGTGGCGGCGGGCGCCGGCAGGCCGGCGACGGCGATGCGGTTGCCGCAATCGAGGTTGCCCCCGAAAACGAGCGGGCGGCCGAAGGCGAGCATGCCGGGCGCGATCCGGTTCCACAGGCCGGCCAGGCGCGTGCCGATGCGCGCGTCCGGACAGGCCGGCTGCGGCCGGCCGTCGCGGCGCAGCAGGGCGCCGTCGTAGCGCCATGTCGTGCGGCCGGCGGACAACGACACGGCGTCGGCGTCGGCCGCGTCGACGTCGATGCGCAGGGCGCCCGGCTGGAATTGCTGGCCCGGGCGCAGCACGACGCTGCCGCTGCGGCGCCGGCGCTCGCCATCCTGGACGAGCAGCGTGCCGCCCGCGCCGTCGGCGGCCGCCCACCAGCTGCCGTCCGCGGCGCGGCGCAGTTGCAGCCGGCCGCCGTCGTCGGCCGGCGCGCCGAGGGCGGCGTGGTCGAGATCGAGCGCCGCGCCGCGGGGCAGCACGACGGCCACGCGCGCCGGCATCCACGCGGCCGGGGCGCGCAGCAGTGCGAGCATCTGCAGTGCGCACAGCGCGGCCAGCGCTGCCCCGGCGCACACGCGCGCCGTGCGTGACGATGCGGGCGTCATGCGGCGCTCCGCCAGGCGCCGGGCGCGCGGTCCAGGCCCTGTGCCGCGCGCGCGATCAGGCGGCTGATCTCGAGCGCATGGCGCGGACGCGCGTCGGGACGCGGCGCCAGCAGCGCGCGCAGCAGGACCAGCAGCGCATCGTGGTCGGGTGCGGCTGCGCGCGCGAGGAACAGTGCGGTCTCGTCGGGCGCGAGGATCGCGGGCGGTGCGCCCAGTGCGCCCGCGCCGGCTGCGCCGTGCGAGCGGTAGGCGTCGGCGCAGGTGGCGCAAAAGCGCAGCGGGATGCCGGCGACGAGATAGTAGAGCAGGGCGCCCAGAGCGAAGTAATCGCTGCGTGCGTCGGTCCGGTAGCGGCCGCCGGCGTCGGGGAAGAATTGCTCGGGCGCCTGCCAGGCGGCCGTGCCGGCGTAGGAATGGGCGGCGCTGTCCAGCAAGGGACGGTTGGTGCCGAAGTCGGCCAGTTTCAGCACGCTGCCGCGCGCGTCGACGAGCAGGTTGGCCGGCTTGAGGTCGAGATAGCGCCAGCCGTACTGGTGGACTTTCGCGAGCGCGCCGTTGACCTGGGCCACCCAGGCCAGCGCGCGGTCGGCGCCGGGGCTCGCGCCACGGCTGCGCAATGCCGCCAGGTGGGCGGCCAGGTCGCCGTCCAGCAATTCCAGCGCCAGCGCGGGCAGGCCGTCGTGTTCGCCGCTGTCGAGCAGGCGCACGATGTGGCGCTGGTCCCACGGCTGCAGGCTGCGAAGGAATGCGATCTCGGCGTCGAAGCAGGCGCGCCAGGCCGCGCGCTGCGGCGGCAGGGCCAGGTCCATCTGCGCGCGGTTGACGAGTTTCACGGCCGCGGGCAGGCCGTCCAGTACGGACTCGGCGCGCCAGACCTGGCCGTAGCTGGAACCGCCCAGCGGCGCCAGCAGGCGCCAGGCGCCCGCCGTCAACGTGATGATGTCGCCTGCTTCGACCATGTGTCCTCCCGCGCCGGCGGCCGGCTGCCGCTTGCCGGGGATTAGCGGGGGGAGGGGAAAAGCCGGTCCGATGTGCCGTGGCGGTCTGTGTTAATCTCGCCCGTATTGCCGGTTTTGCAAGGGGCGCGAAAGGAACACATGTCGAGATCCGCATTGAGTGCCAAGGTGTTTGCCGTTTACCTGTTCGTCGTCGGGCCCGTGCTGGTGTTCGCGCCGAACGCGCTGCTGTCGTTGTTCGGGATCGCGCCCACGGGTGAGGTCTGGATACGCGTCGTCGGCCTCCTCGCGTCCTGTCTCGGTGTGTATCTCTGGATTTGCGCCGGGTTCAGGCCGTTTCTCGAAGCATCGGTCTACACGCGCATCCTCGTTTTCGTCGTGTTTCTCGTATTCGCGATCAAGGGCCTCGTCAGTCCGATGATCGTGGTGGTCGGCGTGATCGATCTGTGCGGGGGACTCTGGACGTGGTTCGCGCTGAAGGCGGATGCCCGCTCGTCCGCATCCGCCCTGGCAGCGCAGCGCTGACGGGGCGTCGAGGCGATAAAAAGCCGCGCATGAGGCGCGGCTTGTTATCGTTCGGTGCTGCGATCAGCGGTGCCAGCCGCCGCGATCGTGGCCGCGGTCCCAGCCGCGGTCATGGTCCCAGCCGCGATGCCAGCCGCGGTCGTGATCGTACCCGCGGCCGCGTTCGACGACGACGACGTCCGGGCGCGCATCGTAGTAATAGCGCTGCGGCTCGACGTACACGGGGCGCGACTCGACGTACACCGGGCGGGGCTCGACGTAGGTCGGTGCCGACTGGTAATAACCCTCGGAATAGCCGCCCGAGTAGCCGCGGTTGCGGTAGTAATAGTCGTCGTTCGTGCGGGCGGAGTTGCCGACCGCGGCACCGATGACGCCGCCGACGATGGCGCCGTTGCGGCCACCCACGCCACCGCCGATGGCGGCGCCGGCCAGCGCGCCGACGACCGTGTTCACACCCCGATCGTCAGCCATCGCCGTGGAGGACACGGCAGCTGCGGCCAGGAGCATGGCACCAATGCATTTTTTCTTCAACATGGCTTGTTCCTTGCGCCTCAACGGGGGATCGGGATGATCGCGACTACGCCAGGCATGCAAGCATCATAGATCGGGCACCGGATGGTGCCACGCGTTAATACAGATTATTACAGTTGCTTCCGGGTCGGTAACATAAGCGCCGGAAACGTGTTTCTGCCCTTGCAGTCGGCGCCGGCTGCCCCATCTTGGAAGGATTATCGACTGATCCGACTCCACCATGGCGCGCCGACGTTCGTTCGTTTCCATTCTTGCCATCCTGGTGCTGTTGCATGCGTACATCGGCTTGCGGCTGTTGCCTGGCATGGGCGCCGGCCCGTTCGGGATGCTGGCGGGGACGGTGCTGCTTGCCGTCTCGGCCGCGCTCGTGCGCATCGGCCTCGTCGCGCCGAGCCTGCGCCGCACGCGCTGGTCCGGACCGCTGACGTGGGCCGGGCTGCTGGCCATGGGTTTCTTTTCTTCGCTGTTCGTGCTGACGCTCGTGCGCGACGTCGTGCTGCTGGCACTGGCGCTCGGCGGCGCCGGCGGGCCCGGATTCACCCGCCACAGCGCCGTCGCCGTGCCGCTGGTGGCGCTGGCCGTCACGCTCGTCGGCTTCATCAATGCCCGCCGCGTGGCGCGCGTCGTCAGGGTCGAGGTGCCGATCGACGGCTTGCCCGAAGACCTGCACGGGTATTCGATCGCGCAGATTTCCGACATCCACGTCGGCCCCACGATCCGCCGCCCCTACCTGAACGCCATCGTCACGAAGGTCAATGCGCTCAAGCCGGACGCCATCGCCATCACGGGCGACCTCGTCGACGGGACCGTGCAGCGCCTCGCCCTGCACACGGAACCGCTGGCGCGGCTGTCCGCGCCGGACGGCGCCTTCTTCGTCACTGGCAACCACGAATATTATTCTGGCGTCGATCAGTGGGTGACCGAGGTGCGCCGCCTCGGCCTGCGCGTGCTGATGAACGAGCACGTGATCCGGCACCGGGGCCGCGCCAAGGTCATGATCGCCGGCGTTACCGACTATACGGCCCAGCATTTCGATCCCGCCCACAGGAGCGATCCGCACCTGGCCGCCGCCGGCGCGCCGGACGACGTCGCCGTGCGCATTTTGCTGGCCCACCAGCCGCGCAGCGCGCCGGCCGCGGCCGAGGCCGGCTTCGACCTGCAATTGTCCGGCCACACGCACGGCGGCCAGTTCTTCCCGTGGAATTTGTTCGTGCCGTTGCAGCAACCGTTCGTGGCCGGCCTGAACCGCGTGCGCTCGCTGTGGGTGTACACGAGCCGCGGCACCGGCTATTGGGGACCGCCCAAGCGCTTCGGCGCGCCGTCCGAGATCACGCTCGTGCGCCTGGTGCCCGGCCGCGTCTGACGGCCCGCGGCACGGGTGGATATATGTACGCCAATATATTTCCACAAACACAGTGGGATGCGTTATCGTTTTGGTTTCGTCACCGACCAAAGGATCGCACGCATGAACCGCCGTCTCTGTCTTCCTGCCCTGAGCCTGATCGCCGCCGCCTGCATGCTGGGCGCCACCGCGAGTGCCGCCAATCCCGGCAATGATCCGGCCGCGCTCGCCAAGGTGCGCGATACGGCGTTGCAGAGCGATTACGCCTACCAGCGGCTGGAGGACTTGACGGACCTCGTCGGCCCGCGCCTGTCGGGCTCGCCCGGCGCGGCCGCCGCGGTGACCCAGGTCGCCGCCGAATTGCGCAAGCTGGGCGCCAAGGTCACGCTGCAGCCGATCAAGGTGCCGCACTGGGTGCGCGGGGAAGAGAAGGGCGCGCTCGTCGACTACCAGGGCCGGCCGGCCGGCGTCACGCAGAAGATCGTGCTGACGGCGCTGGGCGGCTCGGGCGCGACGCCGGCCGCCGGCATCACGGCGCCCGTGATCGTCGTGCGCACGTTCGAGGAACTCAAGGCGCGCGCGGCCGAGGTCAAGGGCCGGATCGTGCTGTTCGACGTGCCGTTCGACCAGAACATGGCGGACCGCGGCCTGGCCGGCACCGCGTATGGCCAGGCCGTCGCCTTCCGCGGGGCCGGCCCGCGCATGGCGGCCGAGATGGGCGCCGTGGCGGCCCTCGTGCGCGCCGTGGGCGGCGCCGCCTATCGCATTCCGCACACGGGCGCGACCTTGCTCAAGGACGATGCGCGCATCCCCGCGGCGGCCGTCACGATCGAGGATTCGCTGCTGATCAGCCGCCTGTCGAAACGCGGCCCCGTCACCATGCACCTGACGCTGACGCCGCAGATCCTGCCGGACGCCGACAGCTATAACGTGATCGCCGACTGGCCGGGCACGGACAAGGCGGACGAGATCGTGCTCGTGTCCGGCCACCTGGATTCGTGGGACCTCGCGACGGGCGCCAACGACGACGGCTCGGGCGTCGTCAGCGCGATGGCCGTGATCGATACGCTGCGCAAGCTGGACTACCACGCGCACCGCACGATCCGCGTCGTCGCCTGGATGAACGAGGAGAACGGCGGACGCGGCGGGCATACCTATGACGCCGTCAACAAGAACGTCGCCGACAAGCATTTTGCCGCGTACGAGGACGACGGCGGTTCGGGCCGTCCGTTCGGCCTGCACGCGGGCATCAGCCTGGCGGGCGCCAAGCTGCTGGCGCCGCTGCAGGCGGCCTTGTATCCGATGGGCGCGGGGGCATTCCGGCGCGACGACGTCGTCGGTTCCGGCGACCTGCACGACCTCGAGGATTCCGGCGTGCCGAGCTTCGAGCCGTGGATCGATTCTGCCGACTACTTCAATTATCACCATACCCCCGCCGATACCTTCGATAAGGTGAACCCGGAAAACCTGCGCCGCCACGCCGCCGTGATGGCGACGACGGCCTGGTTCCTGGCCAATATGGACCAGCCGCTCGGCCGTGCCAACGCCGCGACCGAGGCGAAGGCCGCCAAGTAACACGGTCGTCGACGCGCACGGTCGTTGACGGGCGCCGCGCACCGTCTACGCGTGCGCGTTCCCATGCCTCCCATCCGGCCGTCGCGCCGTTCCGGGCGCGGCACCACCCGTTCCCGTTACCCGGCGTCGATGCGCCGGATCGCGCGCGCGTGGCCGCGGAACGGACGGCCGTACACGGTCTGGATGCCGCTGGCAAAATTCTGCCCCCAGACCAGTTGCGGCCGCGTATCGTGCGGTTCGTTCGACCAGTACCACACGCGATCGAAGCGCTCGCGCAGGTTGGCGAACAGCAGGGCAAGTTCGCGCCGCGTCGGCAACTCCCCATCCTGCGCGGCGGCCCATTCCCGCGCGGCCGGCCAACTGACGTCGGACGTGTCGTCCGCCAGCAGCACGAGGTGGTAGTCGGACTCGCCGTTCTTGCCGAGTATCAGGCCGGCATAGGCTTCGCCTTCCTTCAACATTCCTTGGATCCTCAGGTAATCACCCATTGCGCAACCCTTTCGTCATGTCTTCATGTCTTGCGGTCTTTGTATGACCATCGATCGCTGCGCTTGGTTGCGACGTTCGATACGACCTAGCTCATAACGGAGTGCGCTGCAGTGGTTCTCAACTTTTCGCGGACACTGTTCAAAGGCAACTGTTAAACGGGCGCACGAGGTCGCGCCCATCTCGTCCGCAAAAAGTTTGCAATTGCAAATCAGTAAGCTATTGATTCTCTTGGGTAATGTTGCTTAGCAACTCGTTACCATGGGAAATTTTTTTTCGAAAAAGTTGAACCAAGGCAGTTTCCTTGCGTCAAAGGGTTATCTTCACTTTTTAATGCAAGGAAACTCTCCGATGAAATTTGCTTCGAACGTCCGTCTGAACTCCCTGCTGTCTTGCAGCGCCGCAGTCCTGTTGTCCGCCGGTGGCAGCGCCATGGCGATGACCACGCCGGCCACGACCTATAACTATTACGTGTCGCCGACCGGTTCGGACACGGCCGCGGGCACGAAGGCCGCGCCGTTCAAGACCCTGGCCCGCGCCGCCAAGGCCGCGACGCGCGCCGGCACCACGGTCTGGGTTGCACCGGGCACCTATGCCGGCGGTATCAAGACGACGTACAGCGGCACCAGCTCGGCCCGCATCTACTGGGTGTCGACGACGAAGTGGGGCGCCAGGATCGTTCCGCCGGCCAGCTCGACCAACAACAATGCGTGGGACAACCGCGGCAACTACGTGAGCATCATCGGCTTCGACGTCGACGGCACGAACTCGGGCAGCGGCACCAAGTGGACCCACGGTATCTACACGGGCGGTTCGTACGGCATGATCGCGGACAACCACATCCACAACATCGCGAAGTCCGTCTCCTGCACGAGCGCCGGCGGTTCGGCGATCGGCGTGGACAGCTATTACCACGGCGTGATGACGGATGTGATCGGCAACGTCGTCAACGACATCGGCCCGGCCGGCTGCACGTACGTCCAGGGCATTTATTTCAGCACCTCGGGCTCGATCAAGAACAACCTGGTCTACCGCGTGGGCGCGGTGGCGATCCACCTGTGGCACGACGCCAATCACGTGGTCATCACCAACAACACGGCGGCGGCATCGAACTTCGGCATGGTGATCGGCGGCGGCGACTTCTATTACACGACGGCCGGTGCGAACAATGTCTTCGTTGCGAACAACATCGTGTACGACAACAAGTACGGCATCTCGGAGCAGGGCGTGACCGGCAAGCAGAACGTGTACAAGAACAACCTCGTGACCAAGAACTCGACGTACAACATTTCGCTGCGCAATGGCCTCGTCGCCACGGCGACGGTCAGCTCGGACCCGCTGTTCAAGGGCTATTCGCGCACCGCGACGACGCCCGATTTCCACCTGACCACCAGCTCGCCGGCAATCGGCCGCGGTATCGCGACGAACGCCTACCCGACCGACCTGGGCGGCAAGCCCCGTAACGCCACCACGGGTTACGACATCGGCGCCTACCAGCACTGATCCGGTCACTTACCCGGTAGTACCGGTCCGGCTTGCCGGACCCCAAGCGCCCGCGGCGCCCTGCCGCGGGTTCGCCTCCCAGTGTTGCGCCTGCTGACACCGACGCTGCCGGCCTTGCGCCCGCGGCAGGGGAACCCACGCACTCAAGGAATGTAAATGAAACAACGACTCAATATCGCGTCCAATACCCGTATCAACGCACTGCTGTGCAGCAGCGCCGCCGTTCTCCTGGCCGCGTGCGGCGCCGCCGGCGCCGCGTCGGCCCAGACGACGGCCCATGTCTACACCATTACGGGTGCCGGACCAACGAGTGAGCCGAATGCGGCCGGTGCCGCATCGAAGGATTTCGCCCTGACGGGCTACGACATCAACCCGCTGGCCGGCGCCGGCTCGCTCAACGGCGCGATCGCCAGCCCCGCCGCGGGCGCCGCCGGGACGCAGCCCCGCCTGCTCGCCGGCGTCACGGCGGCCAATCCGTCGTCGTCCGCCGTGACCACGGCAACCGCGCAGGTGACCCAGCTGTACCAGAGCCTGCTTGGCCGCGCGCCGGATGCGGCCGGCCTCGCGTACTGGAGCCAGGCAGTGGCCAGCGGCGTGCCGCTCTCCGCCGTCGAAGCTGCCATCCGCAGCAGTGCTGAATACATGAGCCTGCATAACTCCACGGGCTCGACGGTGACGGTACCGGCGACGCCGTATAACTACTACGTGTCGCCGACCGGCTCGGACACGGCCGCGGGCACGAAGGCCGCGCCGTTCAAGACCCTGGCCCGCGCCGCCAAGGCCGCGACGCGCGCCGGCACCACGGTCTGGGTTGCGCCGGGCACCTACGCCGGCGGCATCAAGACCACGTACAGCGGCACCAGCTCGGCCCGCATCTACTGGGTGTCGACGACGAAGTGGGGCGCCAGGATCGTCCCGCCGGCCAGCTCGACCAACAACAATGCGTGGGACAACCGCGGCAACTACGTGAGCATCATCGGCTTCGACGTCGACGGCACGAACTCGGGCAGCGGCACCAAGTGGACCCACGGTATCTACACGGGCGGTTCGTACGGCATGATCGCGGACAACCACATCCACAACGTCGCGAAGTCCGTCGCCTGCACGAGCGCCGGCGGTTCGGCGATCGGCGTGGACAGCTATTACCACGGCGTGATGACGGATGTGATCGGCAACGTCGTCAACGATATCGGACCAACGGGCTGCACGTACGTCCAGGGCATCTACTTCAGCACCTCGGGCACGATCAAGAACAACCTGGTCTACCGCGTGGGCGCGGTGGCGATCCACTTGTGGCACGACGCCAATCACGTGATCATCACCAACAACACGGCGGCGGCATCGAACTTCGGGATGGTGATCGGCGGCGGCGACTTCTATTACACGTCGGCAGGCGCGAACAATGTCTTCGTTGCGAACAACATTGTGTACGACAACAAGTACGGCATCTCGGAGCAGGGTGTGACCGGAAAGCAGAACGTCTACAAGAACAACCTGATCTACAAGAACACGACGTACAACACCTCGCTGCGCAATGGCCTCGTCGCCACCGCGACGGTCAGCTCGGACCCGCTGTTCAAGGGCTATTCGCGCACTGCGACGACGCCCGACTTCCACCTGACCTCCAGCTCGCCGGCAATCGGCCGCGGTACCGCGACGAACGCCTACCCGACCGACCTGGACGGCAAGCCCCGTAACGCCGCCACCGGTTACGACATCGGCGCCTACCAGCACTGATCGCTGCACGCAGGGCGGCGCCGGTTCGGCGCACGGGCCCGGTTCGGGAAGATGCGTTCTTCCTGGACCGGGCCTTTTTGTTTACATCGCCAGGAAATAGTTTTGTCCTTGTATGTTCATTACCGTAGGAAATTTTTTTTCGAAAAGGTTGAACTAAGGCAGTTTCCTTGCGTCAAAGGGTTATCTTCACTTTTTAATGCAAGGAAACTCTCCGATGAAATTTGCTTCGAACGTCCGTCTGAACACCCTGCTGTCCTGCAGTGCCGCAGTCCTGTTGTCCGCCGGTGGCAGCGCCATGGCGATGACCACGCCGGCCACGACCTATAACTATTACGTGTCGCCGACCGGTTCGGACACGGCCGCGGGCACGAAGGCCGCACCGTTCAAGACCCTGGCCCGCGCCGCCAAGGCCGCGACGCGCGCCGGCACCACGGTCTGGGTTGCACCGGGCACCTATGCCGGCGGTATCAAGACGACGTACAGCGGCACCAGCTCGGCCCGCATCTACTGGGTGTCGACGACGAAGTGGGGCGCCAGGATCGTCCCGCCGGCCAGCTCGACCAACAACAATGCGTGGGACAACCGCGGCAACTACGTGAGCATCATCGGCTTCGACGTCGACGGCACCAACTCGGGCAGCGGCACGAAGTGGACCCACGGTATCTACACGGGCGGTTCGTACGGCATGATCGCCGACAACCACATCCACAACATCGCGAAGTCCGTGACCTGCACGAGCGCAGGCGGTTCGGCGATCGGCGTGGACAGCTATTACCACGGCGTCATGACGGATGTGATCGGCAACGTCGTCAACGACATCGGCCCGGCCGGCTGCACGTACGTCCAGGGCATCTACTTCAGCACCTCGGGCTCGATCAAGAACAACCTGGTGTACCGCGTGGGCGCGGTGGCGATCCACCTGTGGCACGACGCCAATCACGTGACCATCACCAACAACACGGCGGCGGCATCGAACTTCGGCATGGTCATCGGCGGCGGCGACTTCTATTACACGACGGCCGGTGCGAACAATGTCTTCGTCGCGAACAACATCGTGTACGACAACAAGTACGGCATCTCGGAGCAGGGCGTGACCGGCAAGCAGAACGTGTACAAGAACAATCTCGTGACCAAGAACTCGACGTACAACATTTCGCTGCGCAATGGCCTCGTCGCCACCGCGACGGTCAGTTCGGACCCGCTGTTCAAGGGCTATTCGCGCACGGCGACGACGCCCGACTTCCACCTGACCACCAGCTCGCCGGCAATCGGCCGCGGTATCGCGACCAACGCCTACCCGACCGACCTGGACGGCAAGGCCCGTAACGCCACCACGGGTTACGACATCGGCGCCTACCAGCACTAAGCCTGTCGCGCCCCTGGACTCTCCGGGGGCGACGCAAGCGGCGGCCCGCATGCCTTCCGGTGTGCGGGCCGTTTGCTTTGGATCGGTCGATGCTTCAATCGTCCAGGGGCGTGGTGATGCCTGGCCCGTCCGCCCCGGCCCGGTTCACGGCCGTGCTGACCTTGTACCAGTCGAAGGCGTCGGCCGGCACGGCGGCATGGCGCGCCAGCTCGATCGCCTGCTGGGGCGACAGGTCCGGATCGAGCCACAGCTTCGCGGCCTCGGCGTCCAGCACGACGGGGCGGCGGTCGTGGATGTCCAGCATGCCGCCGGACGCGTCGTCCGTGACGATGACGAAGCCCGCTTCCGCCCGGTTTTCGGCGAACGGGCCGAAGTTGGCAACGGCCAGCATGAACAACGGTTGATGATCCTTGCGGTGGATGTGCCAGGGTTGCTTGTGACCCTTTTCTCCCGTCCATTCGTACCAGCCTTCGGCCGGCACGACACCGCGCCCGTTCTTGACGAGCCGCGACCAATAGCGGTTGGCCAGTTTTTCCAGGCGCGCATTGATCACGATCGGCACCTTGCCCTCGGCCCATTTGGCGCGATAGCTCCAGAACACATCGTCCACGCGGTGCTCGCCGTCCTGCACGTGCATGACGGGCCGATAGGTGCCCGGCGCCGCGTTCGGCGTCGGCCTCGACTCGCTGTCGAGCACGGCGTCGGTCCAGCCGATCAGGTTGGCGTACTGGCGCGCCGTCTGGCTTTGGTCAAATCGTCCACACATGGGGCGATGGTAGCGCAGATGGGCGACGGCGGTCGTCCGTTAGGGCGGCCCATATCGCCGTCCCCGAAATATTTTGTGTCTCCCCCCTAAACAATTTCCAGAACGCACGGATACCTTGTGATCGGCGGTGGGCCGGCTCGACCTGGGCGCCCACCGCCCAACAACACCAACAAGCCTGCTGCGGCAGGCGTCTACACAAGGGATGGCGGCGATGGTTGCGATTACTGGCGGGCAGGGTCTTGGAGTGAACCTGGGTTTGGCGGGCGTGTTGGGCGACCGCGGACTGGCGGGGCAGGCACAGGCGGGCCGCAACGGCCAGCGGGTGTATGTGAACGGCAGCACCGGGAACCTCGTCGTGCAGACGCAGGACGAACAACTGTTCGACCACGGCCTGGACCTGGGCGTCGTGCGCACCTATAACAGCCAGGGCCAGCTGGACGCCAACGCCGCCGACAACGCCAGCACCGGCCTTTACGCGCGGCGCATCGAGCTGGCCGAGGGGGAACTCGGCGGCTACGGCAGCACGTTGCGCCGCACGGCGCGCGACGGGACGCAGACCGCCTGACGGGCGTGGTCGTCGATCTCAGCCCGGAAGACAACAGTGTGGCCGACGGCCAGGTGTACCGCACCGATTACCGCTATGACGGCGACAGCCTGCGCCTCGCGTCGATCGCCCAGAGCGACGGCGGCTCGCTGGCATTCTCGTGTGTCGAGCAGGATGGCGTGTACCGGATCGCCGCGGTGTCCGAGGGCGGCGTCAGCAATCCGGATGGCAGCTACAACATCGCCATCACCGGATGCTCCTTGGTCGTATGGGGCAGGTGGCCCGCGCCGTGCCTCCGACGCTTTGTAAGCAGGGCGAGACGACCTGTTTTCGTGCCAACTCAAGGGATCGCGATTGGTGTTGGTCTGCCGCAGCGGCGCTGTCGTGGGGCTGAAAACCCGCTGCATCGTGCATCCTGGCGCCAATAGAGGATCGGTACGCAAAAGGAGCTTGAACTGGTTTTCCCTGAACAGATGGAGGATTCGGTGTCAAAATTCGAGGGTGTATCGCGCCGGGGAGCAGGCGCGTGTATTAATTTCTCTCGATTTCAAGATCGGAGAGGTCGCCTATTCAGTAGAGGATTCGTACTCGGAGCGGACGAAGCAGGGTATACCGCGGTGAAAGTGGTCGTCGGCCGCAAGGAAACGAGTCTTTCTTGCCGCGGCAATGCGACGGTCGGTTCGGAGTTCGAAATGATCTCCCAGAAGTTGGACCAACTTCAAAAATGAAAAGGGCGGACAGTATCTTAAGAAATCAATCCGTGGCGCTCACATGACGTCAGGCGGATGGTACAGGTGCTGGCCGGGCTCGATCGAGATCAAGCCGCGCCCGAGCCGCGCTGCGTACAGCGTTGTTGTGGTCGCCAGCTCAGCTCCCTCTAACCTGATAACAATCGGAGATAACGAACTTGATCAAACCAAGGATTTTTTCACGACTGTTGATCGTTTTTATCGCTGCACTGCACGGCTTGGGTTCGGCGACGCCACTGGGGACGTCGCCGCAAGGCCTCTGGACCGGAACGCTCGGTAATAATGAGATCGTTGCGTGTTTCGACCGGCGTGGTGAGAACGAAAGGCCGCATGGAAGCTATTACTATGCTCGATATTTGCGCCCGATTTCCCTCACACCGCAGGCCGGTAAGGGCGAGTGGACCGAAGGCCCGGATGCAAGCTGGATACTGACCTCCATCGACGATACCCAGCTTAACGGCGTATGGCGCCGGAGCGATGGCCACGGGGATTTACCCGTACATCTGAGTCGTTTGTCCGGTACGAGCGCACGTCACGGTTGCGGTAGTGACTTGTATAACCTTCCTTTAGAAAGGGAAGCCAGTCGGGTTGCGATTGGGCCGATCAAGTATTTCGGACAAAAGCGCTACCGGCCAATCTCGATTGCCGGCGTCCAGTTGATCGAGTTGGTCGATAAAGGGCCTGGCATCGCAGCGATCAACCGGCAACTCCGTGCTGAACTGCCGGGTGGCGATGGCGATGTCAGGGCGCTGCGCGAGCAGTTGCGGGAACTCGTCAAGACGCAGGGCCGCTACGTGTTCGACACGGTCAGCGCCGAGCCGATCGAATGGAACGACCGGTTGGTCACAATCCAATTGCACCGGGATTTCGCAGGCGAAGGAGCGGCTGGCGCCGAAAATGGATTTCGTACCTGGAACGTCGTGAGCGGCGCCGAAATCGATCCGTGGCGCTGGCTTGGTGGCGCGTCCGGGCGTAGCGCCGATTTGTCGCTTCCTGTGATACGCAGGACGGGCGTGTTGTCCGCGAAGTTGAAGAGTTACCTGATGAAGGTTGCTCATGTAGGTAGCGAGTGTCGCGCTGTGTACGATGAATCTTCGGTCGCCGGAGTTCACGTTTGCGAAATCGGCGTCGAGTTCCTGCTGGGAAATACGTTTCATCCGGAATGCATGCAGAACGTGCTCGTTTCGCCTGAGGCAATGCAGCCGTTTTTGAATACGGAAGGGAAATCCGGATTCCGATGGCTGACCAAAAGATAGTGCCGGATCTCGTCTGTATAATCGACATGGTGTGCTTGGGACGGTTTGCGACCAGCGCCCAAGCGAACGCTGCCAATTCCTTGTGCGCGCCGAACGAAGACGTGTTTTTCAATTTCCCGCTCAAGGACACGGTGCTGCAACAGGTGGGCGGGACGTTGACCCTGCTCGGCGAATTGATCGGCGTTCTCGACGTGGGAGCCGTAGCCACGCACGGCTATCGCGACCTTATTCTTGGTGGGCCGGGCTACTGTGGCAACCAGGTTTACCATTGGACCGGACGCGCCTACGCTTACGTCTGCAACGCGCCCGGCGACATGGACGCCAAACTGCGCCGCACGTGCACGGCTGCGCCGAGCAGGATCCGATGGTGCAGTGCAGGAAGGACGCCCGACCATAATCGTATCCATTTGGTGATGAACCTGACAGAAGGCGATACCGCGTTTACGAAGGACGAGGCGAGATACTGGTTCTGGAGGGATTCAAGGGCTCGAAAAAGTGACTCCGGTTTCAAGGGGCACCGGCTTCGGTTTGCAGCAAGTTATCTTTGCCGTTTTTGACTACAAGCCTAAATTCATTGTTCAATTCGGCATCGCTTTGAGATTCGATGTAATCGAGGATGTCGTGACGCAGTGTTGGCGTACGCCCCCGCAGTCCCGGGCACACCCGGTGACCGTGAATGCCAACCCGAGTATTTCACGAGCAAGAACAGGAGAATCGAAGTCTATTCGTCTGAAAGATATCGCGCATATCTTGAGTAAGACAAAGGCATTGTTCGATAAGCATTGCTTTCCATTTTCGATCTGGTCAATAAACGAAACGTTGAATATATAATATAAATAGATAATGAACAAGGTCGAGGTCAATAAGGCGGTATACGACGGTCTAGCGAAAATTCTTGTCCCAGCCGGTTTCAAGGGAAGGGAATCCGACTGCCGGTTTATCCGTCGGACGGCGTCCGGTTTCCAAGACGTGGGCGCTCCGCTTCGGGATTACGATCCTGTGTTCGCATTCTCGGTGAATATCGGACTGCGGGTCGATGCGATCCAGGACGAGGCGAATCCTTTGTATCCGCTCGACTCACAGTACTGGGCCGACTCGTTTACCGTCCTGCTCAAACCTGTCTATTTCCTCGGAAGAGACCTGAAATTCGAGGTGCAGACCCCGGAAGAGATAGACCGTGCGACGAGCGAAATCAAGAGTCTGTTCGAAGACCACGTCTTTTCGTTTTTCGATTCCTGCCAGGATCTCGCAACGGTGGAACGCTTGTTGAATCGGGATCCTGGCAAGCCGTGGATGGCGAATCGGCGAGATCACGCGATCAACGGCGTCATTGCAGCGGCCCTTTGCGCGCGGTCTGATTTCCCCGACATCGTCGCGCGCTATCGCCAGGAGTTCGTCGGATTTATCGAGCCCATAAGGAACCGGGTTGAGGCTGCCGTCGCCCATGCGACTGCGGATATTCTGCCGAACCACATCGGCACATGAATGATATTTTCTCAAAAAAGAGGGTTCTGAACGTGATCGATGCGAGCGACAGCGCACCGGCAGGCCGAGCGGCTGCCAGAACGGCGCCAGCATGAGGACCGTCGCGAGGCGCAGTGCGCACGGCAGCACCCCAGTCACCCAGACTGTGGAAAAATCGGCACGCATGGCGTCAGAAGTAGCCGGGGATGCCCGCGATCAGGTCGGTGGCGAGCAGCAGCAGCCTGCGCAGCATCCAGGAGCCGAACAGGGTCAGCGCGAGGACCGTGGCGATCAGTTTCGGGATGAAGGTCAGCGACATGTCCTGGACCTGCGTGACGACTTGCAGCACGCTCACCGCGAGGCCGACGATCAAGGTGCAGGCAAGTACCGGGGCACAGATGGCAACTGCTCCCCACAGCAATTGCGCCAGCAGATGCAGCGCGACATCCGAACTCATGTTTCTCTCCAGGCCGTCGTGGTACGCGGCGTGCTCTTTCAGGGTTCCGGATCGTGCCCGGGTTTGGTCTAGTTATTATTGCGATGCGCGTTTGCACTGCCGTTCGACGTATCGTGCCGCGTTCGCTGAATCAATTAAATTTCTTAAATATAATAAAGTTTGATACAAAACAAGACATTTGCCCGCATTCTACAGACAGAAATTTGTCAAAAACTCACCAATTGTTTCCACGCACGATTATTTCGGTCTTTACAACAAGCGGATGAAACAAAAGCCGCGTCCTGCAATTTTTGGAAACTCCACATTGATCTAAATCAGAGTAAGAGTAGATAAAAAATAAATGTTGCCGAAGTAGCGATGGGCGGTTTTTTTGCGCCGGAAACTGTGACAGACTTACCAGCCATTTCGTTGGGTAAATAGCTTCTGGTCACATTCCGCAGCAAGACCTCAACCTGAAGGACGCCATCGCGATGCCTGAAACGGACCCGAACAACTTCGACGTGATCGTGATCGGAGGCGGACCGCTCGGCCTGTCGAGCGCCTACCACCTGAGCAAGCGCAAGGTCCGCACGCTCGTGCTGGAACAGTTCACTTACATCAACCAGCTGGGCAGCTCGGCCGGCGTGTCGCGCCAGTTCCGGATTCCCTATCCGGACGCGTACATGGTCAAGCTGGTCAAGCAGTCCATGCCGTACTGGGATGAGCTGCAGGCGCTGACGCCCGTGCCGCTGCGGGACAAGGTCGGCACCTTGTGGTTCGGCGATCCTGCGGTGCAGTCGACCGAAGGCAATATCAAGGCGGCGGAGGCGGCCTTGCGCGAGCAGGACGTGTCCTATGTGTCCCTGACGCAGGCCGAGCTGGAGCAGCAGTACCACTTCCGCAACCTGCCGGAGAACTACGTCGGCCTGTTCCAGGAAGACGGCGCCAGCATCGACCTCAAGGCCACCCAGACAACCCTGTACGACTGGAACCGCGATTCGCCGTATGTCGAATTGCGGCAGGAGGCGCCAGCCACCCGGATCCGCCATGTGCACGGCAAGTATGAAGTCACCACGCCGCAAGGGGTGTTCGTCGCCGAAAAACTGGTGCTGACGCCGGGCCCGTATGCCGACGACGTGTTCGCATTGCTCGACTTCGGCGTGGCCGCGACGTACTGGAGCATGGCCTCCGCGTTCTACCGGATCACCGATCCGGCCATCCGCTACCCGACGTGGTTCGTGTTCCAGAATCCGGTCGGCGACAACGGCAACCAGTTCTACGGCTTCCCCGAGGTCAGCTGGAACTATCCCGGTTATGTCCGCGTCGCGTCCGACTTCGTCATGGCGCCGCTGGCGTCGCCCGACCAGCGCACGCCGGTGCCCAATCCGCGGGAGCTGGACTATACGGCCGACTGGGTCGGGCGCCACATGACGGGGCTGGAACCGACGCCTTGCTACACCTCCACGTGCCTCGTCGCGCTCAGCAAGATCGCCAACAAGGAATTGCTGATCGACTTCGCGCCGCCGTCCGTGCCGAACCACCGGAACGTCGTCATCTGCACCACTGGCTGGGCGGGAAAATTCGTGCCGCTGATCGGCGCCATCCTGGCCGACCTGGCGCTGGACGGCCACACGCGCTTCGACATCTCCCACTTTGCGAACGGCAGCCAATACTTCACCTCACGCAGGAAGAGCGACCAATGACCACGAAGACCTACGCGATTTTCGGTGCCGGCGCCGCCGGCTTGTACACCGCCTGGCGTCTGTTGAGCGGCAAGAGCGCGCCGGGCAGCGGCCCGTCGAAGCTGCTGGAAGAAGGCGACACGCTGCACCTGTACGACTGGGGCAACTATCGCTTCCGGCCCGGCGACGGCGGCACGCGCGCACCCGGCGCGCGCGTCTGCACCTGGCACTACCGCGACGATTCGGAAAACTCGTACGTCGAACTGGGCGGGATGCGGTATTCGTACTGGGACCGCAGCCGCAAGGACTCGGACACCGTGACCCAGCCCGGCCACCGGCTGGTCACGACCGTCGTCGAGCAGCTTGGCCTGGACAAGTATGCGGTGCCCTTCAACGAATCGACCAATCCGCTGTTCTACCTGCGTACCAGGAACATGTACCTGGACGGGATCACGTCGGCCCAGCCGGCGCCGTATGCGGTGAACAAGTACGGGGCCGCCTCGTCGCCGGACAACGGCTTCACGGTGGTCGAGAACATCGCCGTGACCAAGAAGTCCGGTCCGGTCACGCGCCGCCAGTGGGACCAGTTCTACCAGAACGGCCGCATCACCGCCGACATGCCGTCCACGTCCACGTTCGAAAAGGGCGACCTGCTGAAAAACGTCGGCTACTGGAATCTGATGTACGACCAGCTGGGTTCCGAAGGGTTCGACTATACCGCGGACGGCAACGGCTACACGTCGAACGTCATCAACTGGAACGCGGCGGTGGCGGTGGGCGCGAACAACGAGTTCGCGCCGGGCACGCCCTACAAGACGCTGACGACCGGTTATTCCGGCATGTTCCAGGCACTGTTCGACGCCATCCTCGCGCTGGCGGAGGAGAAGGGCGTGCATTTCGATTACGTGGCGAACCACCGCTTGCACTCGATCCTCGAGGTCGACGGTGCGATCCACTACGGCATCGCGACGCGCGAAGCGCCGGACAAGAAGCACAGCAGCCACGTGTGCGACGCGGCCTGGCTCGCCATGCCGCGCCATGCGCTCGAACTGGTCGCGCGGGCCACCCGCTACGAATCGACGGCCGGACTCGACGTGCTGAACGACGAGAAGGTGCAGCTGTATCTGGAGTCGAGCATCCTGCAGCCCTCGTACAAGATCGGCATGTTCTTCGACAGCGAATGGTGGCTGGATGCCGCCACGCCGTACGCGCCGCAACTGGCCGGCTACGAAGTGACGCCGGCCGTGATCGAGGCGCTGCGGACGGCGCATTTCGCGCCCGGCCATCTGGACGCGATCGCCGCGTCGCCCGTGCTGAACGCGCCCTATGCCAGCGTCGATGCGTTCGTCGCCGACGTGGAGCAGTTGCTGGGCGAGCGCCTGACGCTGAAACAGCAAAACGAGCTCGTGGCCGCCGCCGCCCGCCAGACCATCGGGCCGAGCGTCACCGATACGCCGATCCGCCAGGTCGTCTATTTCGGCAACAATGCGACGGACCCCAACGGTGCGCCGGTGTACGGCCTGCTGGCCTCGTACGACGACGAAGCGTTCACCGATTTCTGGAGTGGGCTGGAGCTGAACCCGAACGAGCTGCGGCAAGTGCCGACGACGCGCAATACCCAGCCGCTGACCGGACCGAGTCCGGTGCCCGACCGCATGATGAAGATGCTGCTGCGGCAACTGGCCGAGGTGCACTTCGGCCCCAATGCCGACCTGTCGGCGGTGCCCGTGCCGCTCGAGGCGCGCTATATGGACTGGTCGCTGCCGCCGTTCAATGCCGGCTACCACGCCTGGGCCGCGCATTACGACATCGGCGACGTGCAGCGGAAGATCCGCAAGCCGTCGCAGCTCATCGCCGGCAAGGACGCCAATATCTTCATCGTCGGCGAAGCGTATTCGAACGACCAGGCCTGGGTCGAGGGCGCCTACTGCACGGCCGAGTCGGTGCTCAACGATTTCTTCGGCGCCGTGCCCCTGATCGACAACGAGCATTACCCGTTCATCTGCTCGGCCAGCGGCGAAGGCGCCTGAACGAAACGGCCATGTCTTGCGGGGCGCTGCGCGGCCCTGCTCATTGAACGACCTACTGGAGAAGTCATGCGTTCTGCACAAATGCGACGCTTCCTGCGCCCCGGCGGCGCGGCGCGATCGGACAAGGCCTTGCTGGAGGCGGTCCCGGAAGGGGAAGAGCTGTCGTTGCGCGAACGTGTCAGCTTCCTGCTGCACGTGGACGCGGAAATCGAGCATTGCCTGATGGTGCAATACCTGTTCGCGGCGTATTCGCTCGGCGGGCCGCAGGTGCCGGAACACCACCGCGAGACCGTGCGCGGCTGGCAGGACACCATCCTCGGCATCGCCAAGGAGGAGATGGGCCACCTGGTGACGGTGCAGAACGCGCTGCGCCTGATCGGCGCGCCGCTCAATTTCGGGCGCGAGGATTTTCCGTGGGACGTGCCGTTCTACCCGTTCCCGTTCGCGCTCGAGCCGCTCACGCTGAAGTCGGTGGCCAAGTACGTGTACGCGGAATCGGCGGTGGACTGGAAGGGCGCGCTGGCGGACGAGATCGGGCAGCTGGTCAAGCAGGAGGTGCAAAGCCCGCACCGGGTGTCCGAGCTGTTCGGCGCGCTGATGCCGCTTATCGGGCGCCTGCCGGAAAGCGCGTTCCAGCCCGAGACCCTGCGCAACCAGGCCGACTTCGCCGAATGGGGGCGCGGCTACCAGGCCGGGCAGCGCGGCAATACCACGCCGCACCATGCGCGCAACACGCCTGACGTCCTCGTCGTGCCGCTGGCCTCGCGCGGCGATGCGGTCGCCGCGCTCAAGGCGGTGGCCGAGCAGGGCGAAGCGCCGGGTCCCGACGCGGACGACGAACGGTCCCACTTCAGCCGGTTCCTGAAGATCTACGAAGGCATGAAGGCGGCGGAGCGGGAAGGCTGGTCGCCGGCGCGGCCGGTCGCCACGAATCCGTACGTGTCGCTCGATCCGGACCTGGAACAGCCGGGCGCCGCCGGCGCGGACGCAGGCGCCGCGCTGATCGTGAACCGCGAAGCCGTCCTGTGGGCGCGCCTGCACAATGTACGCTACCGCATGCTGCTCACGTTCCTGCACCACAGCTTCCTGCTCGACGGCGGTGCGGACGCGACCGCCGCATTCACGCCGCGCGGCGCCGTCATCAACGCGACGTTCGGCGAAATGTACAACCTGCGCGCCCTGTCCGGCCTCCTGATGCAACTGCCGCTGGACCCGGCCAATCCGGCCGCCGGCAACGCCGGGCCGCCGTTCCAGATGCCGTACACGCTCGACTTGCCGGAAGGCGAAGGCAATCGCTGGCGCTTGTACCTCGAACTGCTCGACGCCGCCGCGAGCCTGGTTGGCGCCCTGGAGGCGGTCGCCGAGCCGGCGCGCCGCCATTTCTTGGCCGCGCTGTCCGACAGCGACGCGCAGCTGCGCGCGACGGTGCTGCGCATCCTGGCCGGGCGCACCGCCCGGGACCAGGCCAACTGAAGGAAACCCGATGACCATCCGCGAACTCCGCATACTTCCCCCGCTGGCGATCGGACGGCTGGGCGCCTCGCCCCAGCCGCTCGAGGCATTCGACCTCCAGGTGCCGCCCGGCCGGCCGCTGGATTTTCGTACCATCGTGCCGCAGGAATCCTTCGAGATCGACCCCGAAAGCGGCGCGATCGTCCGCGCCTACGTGCCCGAGCGGATCGCCTTCAAGGACGCCGACGGCTGGATCCGCCCGGTGGCGCCGTTCCTCGAAGTGTTTGCCCTGACCGACGCGCATCCCGACGAACTGGTGCCCCTGACGCTGGACCTGCTGGCCGCCGAAGGGATCGAACCGGCGCAGCTGCGCTGGGAGGTCGAGGTCGCCAACATCAAGCTGTTCCGGCGCACCGGCGACCCGGGCGACAAGATCGTCGCGCGCCTCCCGGCGTTGACGGACCATCGGCGCCAGCCCCTGCACGGCGCGTGCGACCACTTCCTGCCGGGACGCAGCCTGCCCCTCGGCACGGTGCAGTTCATCCGTCCGACGCCGGCATTCCCGCAGATCCGGCTGCGCTTCACGCCGGCCGCGGGCAAGGTGTACGGCGCCAGCCGCACGCGCCACGATCCGGCCACCGGCAAACAGGTACCCGATCACATCATCGACGACGAAGCGCTGGTCCTGTACGACAAGGACAAGGGGCGCTGGCATGGCTACGAAGAGGCCCAGGGCGGCCCGACGCTCACCAATCCGGCCCAGATCTTCGCCGGCTACAACACGCCTGACCCGAACGCGCCGGACAAGACCCTGCGGGTGAGCTGGGGCTACCTCGACGACGAGTGCGACGGTGTCGTGCGGGTCGTGATGCGCCGGCCCGACGGCACGGAGCTGGCCGCGCATGCGACCATCGGCGCCGGCCCGCCCGCGTTCGCGCCGGACACGCTGCCGATCCGCGTCGTTTCCGACGAGCTGGAGCAGATCCTCTACGGCCCGCGCGTCCGCGAGGCCGAGGTCTCGCTCGACGAGGCGGAAGCGATCGTGCGCCGCGCGCTGGAGACGATCCGCCTCATGAACACGGCGGTCATGAACGGCAACAGCGTCAACGGCCGCGAGGACGTGGCCAGCACCATGGTGCGCCAGGACACCGGCGACTTTGCGCGCTACTTCGCGCCGATCGCCGCGCCGGCGCTGGTCGACAACCTGGCCCTGCGCGCCCTGCACGAGCGCGTCTTCAGCACCCTGGCGGCCGGCGGCGCCCCATGGTTCGCCGAAGCGTTGCGGCGACCCGAGGAGATCGGCGACCTGAGCGACGGAACGCGCCGCAAGATGCCGGCGCTGATGCGCGGTGCCGACGGGCGCGGCCTGACGCTGACCCGGCGCCAGATCGACATCGTGGTCAAGGCCGCGGCACGCGCCATGTTCGGCGCGCCCGCCGTCTCGGGACGGCATAGTGAACAGCACGCGAAGGACAGCAGCGATGAGTGACAAGATCAAACCGGCGAACATGGCGGCCCAGCTGCATTACCGCGGGGCCGGCAATCCGTATTCGGTGCTGCCGCGCACCGCGATCTCGAATTGCTTTCCGGGCCTGGAATTCGATTTCCGCAATGTCTGGCGGCGCGCGATCGAGGGCATCGTCCTGGTCGAAAACAACAACTACGTCGTGGCCGCGGAGGCCCCGGAGTACGCGCACCTGGTGGGCCACCGGCTGCTGTCCATCGACGGCCTGCCGACGATGGTCGTGACCAGGGGCCCGGTCAGTCCCGGCGGCGATTCCCAGCGGCTGGGCACGACGGCCAACCCGAACGCCGTCTCGTTCATGGAGTGGTCGAACTCGATCGCGCGCCTCGTCGACAAGCAGGGGCAGCAGGTCGAATGCAGCTTCACGGCGGCGCCGTCGGCCACCGAAGTGATCGCGTCGGAGCAGAAGGAACAGCTGGTCCTCACGATGACCCTGCGCAGATTCTTCGACGGCGACAGCGCGGCATTCGCGGCCGGCCTCGTGCAGCCCGGCGAGCTGACGCAGGGCCTGTGCGCGCCGTGGCAGAACGACTACCGCGAATGCGCCTGCTACTACTGGGCCGCCAGCCGTCCCGACTACGTGAACGTCGAGCCGACCGCCGACGGCCAGAGCCGGGGCGACATGTGGTTGTCGAAGGAGCGCACCGGTTCCTATGTGCCGGACAACCGGACCGACCCCCGGCTGCTGTCCTACGACGACCTGTTCGCGGACTGGCAGCGGCAGCTCCACTTCATCATCGGCGGCAAGGACGCCGACGCGTCGTGACCGCACCCGCCCGCATCCTGGCCAGGCGCAGCATGCGCGACTCGCGGCCGCGCAGCCGCCAGTTGCACCTGCTCGAGCACGCAGGCGGCGCCCAGCTGCTGGTCGCGAACGGCAGCCGCCTGTACCGCCTGGCGCCCGCGCAGGGCGATGCGTTCCGCGCCGCCCTCGACGGCATGGACGAGGCGGGCATCGCCGCCCTGATCGCGTCCAGCGGCCTGGACGCGCCGCTCGCCATCGACGACACGCCGCTGGCGCCGATGGCGCCGCACGCGCTGTCGCTGGCCATCGCCCAGAAGTGCAATCTCGGGTGCACCTATTGCTATGCCCAGCAGGGCAGCTTCGGCGGCACGGCCACGGCGATGAGCGAGGAAGTCGCGCGCCAGGCCGTCGACCGGCTGCTGGAGTCGGCGCTGCCGGGCAGCCGGGTCAATCTCGCGTTCATGGGCGGCGAGCCGCTGACCAACCGCGCCGTCCTGCGCGCCGCCACCGCGTATGCGGCGGGCGAGGCCGCGGCGCGCCAGGTGGACATCGGCTTTTCGATCACCACCAACGGGACGCTGCTGCGGCCGGACGACGCCGACTTTTTCGAGCAGCGCGGATTCGCCGTGACGGTGAGCCTGGACGGGCTGCCCGAGCAGCACGACCGCCTGCGCCCGTTCAAGAGCGGCAAGGGCTCGTTCGACCGCATCATGGAACGGGTGGCGCCGCTGCTCGCCATCCAGCGGCGGGCCCAGGTCTCGGCCCGCGTGACGGTCACGCCGTTCAACCTGCGGCTCGTGGACAGCCTCGATTACTTCGTGGCCGCGGGGTTTCACAGCGTCGGCTTTTCGCCGCTGCTGCGCGCGCCGAACGGCGAGGACGAGCTGGGCCCGGAGCGCATGGAGGACATGCTCGAAGGGATGATCGCGTGCGGCCTCGCGTTCGAGGAGCGGGTGCTGCGCGGCGAGCGCTACCCGTTCCTCAACATGGTCAACGCGCTGCGCGAGCTGCAGCGCGGGACGCATCGGCCCTATCCGTGCGGTGCCGGTGCCGGCTATTTCGGCGTGTCGGCCAGCGGCGACGTGTCGGCCTGCCATCGCTTCGTCGGCGATGCGGAAGGGCAGTTCGGCACGCTGGCCGACGGCATCGACCGGGGCAGGCAGGCCATCTGGCTCGCGCAGCGGCACGTGCACGCGCAGCAGCCCTGCAGCAACTGCTGGGCGCGCTACCTGTGCGGCGGCGGTTGCCACCACGAAGTGCTGGCGCGCGGGCGCACGGCCTGCGACTACATCCGCGGCTGGCTGCACTACACGATGCAGGCACACGACAGGCTGAGCCGGCTGGCGCCGGACTGGGCGGCCGGAGCCCATGGCGACTAGCCGGCGCGACACCGACGTCGTGGTCCTCGGCGCCGGGCCCGCGGGCAGTTGCTGCGCGCTGCGGCTGCTCCAGCTGGGTCATCGCGTCACCCTCGTCGAGCGTGCGCGCTTTCCCCGCGCGCAGATCGGCGAATCGCTCACGCCCGGCATCGCCGGCATCCTCGACCTGCTGGGCGTCCGCGCGCAGGCCGATGCCTTGCCCCGCATGGCGGGTCCCGCCTGGCTCGTATGGGAGCACGCCGACCCGGCGCCGCGCGCGGCGGCGGGCGCCAACGCCATGGTGGACCGGGCGAGCTTCGACGAGGTCTTGTTCCGGGCCGTCGCGGCGCGCGGCGGCCGGTGCCTGCAGGCGGCGGCCATGGCCGGGCTGTCCGGCGCGCCCGGCGCCTGGCAGGTGCGGCTCGCAACCGCGCACGGCATCGAGACCGTCGGCGCGCGCTTCGTGGTCGACGCCACCGGGCGGCGCAACAGCGGCGGCGCGATGCGCACGCCGACGGCCGCGCCGCTGCTGGCCCTGTGGACGGATCTCGACCGGGGCCCGTGCGCGCACCTGGTGGAGGCATGTCCCGACGGCTGGCTGTGGGGCGCGGCCCGGCCCGACGGGCGGTTCCGGATCATGGCGTTCGCCGACCCGGCCAGCGTGCGCGGACGAGATGCCGAGCGCTGGCTCGCCGCGCAGCTCGCGCGCAGCCGCCTGTTTGCGGTCGCCGCCGGCGCGTTGCGGCCCGGTGCCGTGCATGCGTGCGCGGCGACGCCGGCATTCAGCGAAGCGGCCTGGCAGCCGGGTGTCGTCAGGACGGGCGACGCGGCGTTCTGTATCGATCCGCTGTCGTCCAGCGGCGTCGAGAAGGCGCTGCGCTTTTCCCTGCAGGCGGCAGTCGCGGTGCATACCGTCCTCGCCGACGCCGGCGACGAGAACCTGGCGCGCACGTTCTACGAGCACCGGCTGGCCGAGTCGGTCGCCACGCATCGCGCCTGGGCCCAGCGCTACTACAGGATGGCGTGGCCGGACGACGCCAGCCCGTTCTGGCGCGCACGGCGCGAGGATTTCGTGATGACGCCGAAGGGCGGCTCCGCATTGGCGCGGCTGGTCGCGCGTACGCCCGTCCCGGCGCCCGGGCCGGCCGCCGCACCCGGGATGCTGTTGCGGGGCGAGGTGCGCCGCTGCGACGCGCTCGATATCATCGACGAGCCGTGCGTCGTGGACGACCGTGTCCAGCTGCGGCGCGCCGTCGCGCACCCGAACCTGCCGCGCCCGGTGGCATTCGTCGAGGGGGCCGAGATCGTGCCGTTGCTGGACGTGCTGGCCGCGGTGCCGCGGCTGGAAACGGCGGTCGAGCTGTGGTCGTACCGGATGCCGCCGGCGCGCGCGGCGCGCATCGCCGCCTGGCTGTGCGAACAGCGGCTGGTGCGCGCGGCCGGATGATCGGGTAGCCGGCCCCGAAAGAATGGCGGCCATCGTTTTCCACGCGGACGACATAAACGTGTTGCGAGGCACGAACGGAACATCTATACTCTCGAAAGTTTCTTATATATTAAAAACCAAGGAGATTCGATGATCCGCCGTGCGCTTACCTCCACCTTCGCCCTGTGCAGTTTGCTCGGCAGTCCATTGGTGTCCGCTTCCGAGAATGCCGGCCCGCCCGTCAAGCTGACCCATGTCGCGGGACCATTTACCGCCGACCCAGCTTCCTTGAACAAGTATGAAACGCCCGCGTGGTTCCGTGACGCCAAGTTCGGCATCTGGGCCCATTGGGGACCGCAGGCGGTGCCGCGTGCCGGCGACTGGTACGCGCGCAATATGTACGTCTACGGCACGGCGCAGTACGAGCATCACCTCAAGACGTATGGCCACCCGTCCAAGTTCGGCTACAAGGACATCATTCCGTTGTGGAAGGCCGAGAAGTTCGATCCGGACGCCCTGATGGCCCTGTACGCCAAGGCTGGCGCGAAATATTTCGTCAGCATGGGCGTCCACCATGACAATTTCGACCTGTGGGATTCGAAGTACCACCGCTGGAATGCCGTCAAGATGGGGCCGCATCGGGATATCGTCGGCGCCTGGCAGAAGGCGGCCGTCAAGGCCGGGCTGCGCTTCGGCGTGTCCGAGCACCTGGGGGCAAGCTATGGCTGGTTCGGCACCAGCCATGGGCACGACGAGGTCTTTCCGGAGCTGGGCGTACCCTATGACGGCGCCGATCCGAAGTACGCGGACCTGTACCACACGCCGCACGACGAACTCTTTGGCGGCGGGTCGAAGTGGTACACGAAGAACACGGCCTTTCACCAGGAATGGTACAACCGCGTGACCGACCTGGTAACGCATTACAAGCCCGACCTGCTGTATACCGACGGCGGCATCCCGTTCGGCGAGACCGGCAGGACCCTGGTCGCCAATTTCTATAACGACAACATCAAGACACACGGCAAGCTGGAGGCCGTGTACAACCACAAGGACATCGGCTCCGGCGAATTTCTCCGCAAGGCCGGCGTGCAGGACGTCGAACGCGGTGTCATGAACAGTATCCAGCCGCTGCCGTGGCAGACCGACACCTCGATGGGCGACTGGTTCTACAGCGAGGGCTACAAGTACAAGACGACGCAGGACGTCGTGACCATGCTGGCGGATATCGTCAGCAAGAACGGCAACCTGCTCCTCAACGTGGTGCAGTATCCGGATGGCAGCCTGCCGCCCGAGTCGCGCCAATTCCTCGACGAGATGGCTGCCTGGATCAAGGTCAACGGCGAAGCGATCTATGGTACCCGGCCGTGGAAGACGTTCGGCGAAGGCCCGACGAAGACGGAGGGCGGCGCGTTCAAGGAAAACGCCGGCTATACGGCCCGCGATATCCGCTTCACCACCAGGGACGGCGCGCTGTACGCCATCACGCTGGGCGAGCCGAAGGGGCAGGTGCGCATCGCCTCGCTCGGCGCGCGTGCGGGACTGGAAACGCGGCCGGTCAAATCGGTGTCGCTGGTGGGTGCGAGCGAGCCGCTGCGCTGGAAGCAGCAGGACGACGCGCTCGTGATCGAACTGCCGGCCGCCATGCCGACGGCAATCGCGTCCAGTTTCAGGATCGGGTTCTGATCGGACAAATTTATTAGCCGGATTCGCGAAAAACGTGCATTTCCGAGCCCTGTCGCATTGAATATATAGAATACAATCGACGGTTGCATCGGAAACACGGAACAAGCGGAGACGGTTACATGAACACACGAATGATGACATTGGCGGTGCTGGCCGCCTTGAGCGGCGCTGCATGCGCCGCACCTGCGGGTCCTGTCACGGTGACGTCGCCGGACGGCCGGGCCGCTATCCGGATTGCGCCCGCCAGCACGTCGTTTGCGTGGACCTCGAGCGCGCCGCTCATATCGCCGCAACCGGATCCGACGCAGACGATCTATGCCGTGAAAGATCCATCGATCGTCTACGCGAACGGCCGATATCACGTATTCATGACCACTGCCGGGTCGGCCGGCTGGGGGCTCGGGTACACGAGCTTTGCCAAGTGGTCGGATGCATCGTCGGCGAAAATCGTCCCGCTCGACAAATCCGCGATGGGACCGGGGTATCGCGCCGCGCCTCAAGTGTTCTATTTTGCGCCGCAGAAAAAATGGTATCTCGTCTACCAGGGCGGCGATCCCCTTTATTCGACGTCGGACGATATCGGCGATCCGATGTCCTGGAGCGCGCCGAGACCGTTCTTTCCCGTCGTGCCCGAGGTCGTCAAGCAACCGCAAGGCAATGCCTGGCTGGATTTCTGGGTGATCTGCGACGACGCAAAATGCTATCTGTTCAATACCGATGATGGTGGGCGTCTGCTGCGGTCGGAAACCGATATCGGCCGGTTCCCGAATGGCTTCCATAATACTGTCGTCGTCATGGCCGAAAAAGCGGGGGACCTGTTCGAGGCCAGCAATACCTACAAGATTGCCGGCACGCACACGTACATCACCCTTGTCGAGGCAGTTTCACCGAAAGGGCGCTATTTCCGCATCTGGAAGAGCGATCGCCTGGACGGGAAATGGGAGCCGTTCTCGTCCGCGCCGATGAACGCGTTCGCCAGCCGCGATAACGTCGCGCAGGCCTGGTCGGAAGGTGTCTCGCACGGTGAAATGATCCGGACGAACACGGATCAGACGATGACAATCGATCCTTGCCGGCCGCTCGCATATCTCTTCCAGGGCAATGACCCGGCAGTGCATACGGACGACTACATCAAGATCCCGTATCGCCTGGGCGTCATCACGGCGCAAGGGGGGAATCCGGTGAGCGCACTCTGCCGCTAACCCGGCGCATCGATGTGAATCGCCGTGATAGTCGGGTAGGCCGACAAGCGGGGGAGGGCCGAGACGGACCAGGCCGATCGAAGCCCTCGATCTCGGCGGGCGGGCAGGGGAATTGCTGCACCTGGAGACGGTGTGACTGAAAAAGTGGTGCCCGGAGCCGGGATCGAACCGGCACGCCATCGCTGGCACGGGATTTTAAGTCCCGGGTGTCTACCAGTTTCACCATCCGGGCAGCGCGCAGGATTCTAGCACAGTCGGACCCGGTCAGGGTCGAAAATGCAATGTTGACGGCTCGGGCGCGGGCCTGCGGCTGTGGCGTTCCCTTCAACCGGGGGCCCGCATGGTGTAGCATGCGGGGCGATACGCCGCGGCCGTCGCCGCCGCGGCAGGACCACGCAAGGAAAACCATTGAATATCACGATCAACGAAGAACTCCGCTCTTTCATCGATCCCCTCACGCCCGTCGAATACGCGGCGCTCGAACGCAGCCTGCTGGCCGACGGTTGCCGCGATGCGCTCGTGCTGTGGCGCGACGTGCTGATCGACGGGCATAACCGCTACGACATCTGCCGCAAGCACGACATCCCGTTCCGCACCGTCGCCAACGACAAGTTCGACTCGCTCGAAGACGTCATGCTGTGGGTGATCGACAATAATCTCGCGCGCCGCAGCGTGTCCGATTTCCAGCGCGGCATGCTCGCGCTGCGCAAGAAGGAAATCGTCGCCGCGCGCGCCGCCCAGCGCGCCGCGCAGCAGCCGGCGGACGCCGCGCCGGAAGCGGCGCCGCAGGAAGCGGCCGACGATCCGTCCGACCCGCCCTGGAGCACGCGCGAGGACGTGGCCAAGGCCGCGCGCGTGTCCGCGAACACGCTGAGCCAAATCGAGCGCATCCGCAAGACGGCGGCGCCGGAACTGGTCGACGCCGTGCGCAGCGGGACGATTTCGGTCAGCGCGGCCGCCAGCGTCGCGTCGCTGCCGCCGGATGCGCAGGTCGCCGCCGTCGCCGGCGGCCGCAAGGAATTGCAGCAGGCCGCGCGCCAGGTGCGCGAGCAGAAGGCGGGCGCGAAGCCGAAGAAGGACACCGTGCCGGATTCGCCGGAAGACCAGGTCAAGGCTTTGCGCAGCCAGGTCGGTGAACTCAAGGACCGCGTCGCCACCTTGATGACGGAAAACGAAGTGCTGCGGCAAAAGCTGGCTGCGCTCGGCGCCGCCTGACCCGCGAGGAGCGGCCATGACGATGTCCCGCCCGACCCCGGTCGCCGTCGCCTGCGCCGCGTTGTTCGCGCTGGCGCAGCCCGCGTTTGCCGCCGCCCCGGCGCCTGTCGCCGCGACGGTCCGTGCGGCCTTCGCGCCGGCCGAGCTGGCGCGCATGCGGGCGGCGGCGCGGCGCGTGACGATTATGCGCGACAAGTGGGGCATCCCGCACGTGTTCGGCAAGACGGACGCCGATGCCGTGTTCGGCATGCTGTTCGCCCAGGCCGAGGACGACTTCAACCGCGTCGAGCTCAATTACATCAATGCGCTGGGGCGGCTGGCCGAAGTGGAGGGCGAGAAGGAGATCTGGCGCGACCTGCGCATGAAGCTGTACATCGACCCCGCCGACATGAAGGCGAAGTATGCGGCGAGTCCGGCCTGGCTCAGGAAGCTGATGGATGCGTATGCGGATGGCCTGAACTGGTATCTCGTCACGCATCCGCAAGTGAAACCGAAGCTGCTCGTGCGCTTCGAGCCGTGGATGGCGCTGGCGTTCAGCGAGGGCAGCATCGGCGGCGACATCGAGACCATCGACCTGAAAGGGCTGGAGGCGTTCTACGGCAGGCAGATGGCGGCGCCGGTCGCGCTGGCCGACCTGGTTGACCTGGGCGGGGCGGGCAAGGGGTTCGACCCCGAGCCGCAGGGATCGAACGGCTTCGCCATCGCGCCGCGGCGCACGGCTGGCGGCCACGCGCTGCTGCTGATCAATCCGCACACGTCGTTCTACTTCCGCCCCGAGATCCACATGGTCAGCGAGGAGGGCCTGAACGCGTACGGCGCCGTCACCTGGGGCCAGTTCTTCATCTACCAGGGCTTCAACGACCGGATCGGCTGGATGCACACGTCGGGCGGCGGCGACGTCATCGACGAGTACCTGGAAACGGTGACACGGCGCGACGGCACCTATGTCTACAAGTACGGCGCCGCCGAACGCACGGTACGCGAGAAGACCGTCACGCTGCCGTACCGCACGGCGCACGGCTTGGCGACCCGCACGGTCACGGCGTACTTCACGCACCACGGGCCCGTGATCCGCGCGCAGGACGGCAAGTGGGTGGCCGTGCGCATGATGGCAGATCCGGTGCACGCGCTGATGCAGTCGTACGGGCGCACGAAGGCACGCGACTACGCGGCGTTCTACAAGGTCATGGCGTTGCGCACGAATTCGTCGAACAACACGGTGTATGCGGACGCCGACGGGAATATCGCCTACTTCCACGGCAATTTCATCCCGCGCCGCGATCCGCGCTTCGACTGGACGAAACCGGTCGACGGCAGCGATCCGGCGACCGAGTGGCACGGTCTGCACGACGTCAAGGAGACGATCACCGTGTTCAACCCCGAAAGCGGGTATGTCTCGAACACGAACAACTGGCCCTGCACGGGATTCGGCGCGAGCAGCCCGGATTGCTCGGCGTATCCGCGCTATATGTGGTCGCTGCCGCAGAATCCGCGCGGCATCCACGCCGAACGCGTGCTGCACGATGCGCACGAGCTGACGCTCGACGGCCTCATCGCCAAGGCCTACGACAGCTATCTGACGGCGTTCGAGCCGCTCGTCCCGAGCGTGGTGAGGGATTGGGACGCGCTGCCGGACGGCGCTCCGCTGAAGGCGCGGCTGGCCGGCCAGGTGGCGTTGCTGCGCGGGTGGGACCTGCGCTTTTCGACGGCGTCCGTGGCGACGTCGCTGGCCGTGTACTGGGGCCAGGACATGGTCAGGGAAGCGTCGGTCCGCGCGAAGGCGCATGGGATGCCGGTGATCGACTTCGTGCAGACGGCCTTGCACCCGCAGGAGCGCCTCGACGCGCTGGCGCGCGCGAGCGACAAATTGCAGGCCGACTTCGGCAGCTGGAAGACGCCGTGGGGCGAGATCAACCGTTTCCAGAGGCTGTCCGGCGCCGTCGACCAGCAGTACGACGACGCCAGACCGAGCCTGCCGGTCGGCTTCACGTCGGCGAACTGGGGTTCGCTGGCCTCGTTCGGCATGACGGCGCGGCAGACGACGAAGCGCATCTATGGCGACCGCGGCAACAGCTTCGTCGCGGCCGTCGAATTCGGCCCGCACGTGCGCGCGAAGAGCATCCTGGCCGGTGGCGAGAGCGGCGATCCGGCGTCGCCCCATTTCACGGACCAGGCCGCGATGTACAGCCGCGGCGAATTCAAGGACGTCCTCTACACCAGGGCAGACATCGAAAAACATCTCGAGCGCAAATATCACCCTGGCGAATGAGCAGCCTGGGGCGCGCACTTTATACGCACCGCAAACCCGGGTGTAAATACCGCTTTCGACAAGTATGCAGTTTGCATTTTCCGATTTACTGGTGGTCGCCACACGGCTGTCCAACCAACCAAGGAGTGCATCGTGCGTATCCAATCGCTGCCGTTGTATTTGCTGAAACCGCTGTGCCTTGCCGCCATGTTGTGCGCCGCGGCCGGTGCCCAGGCGGGCATCACGGTTTACACGTCCCAGAGCGACTTCCTGAGCGCCGTCTCGGCGCCCGCCGTCGATACCTTCGACGACCTCACCATCGCACCGTACGGCGACACGGTCTTTCGTACGGCCGCCGCCTACAACTACCAGGCGTATTCCGACACCGGCATCTGGGGCGCCGGCGGTCCGACGGATTTCTGGCTGTCGAACAATACCCGCGACAACCCCATCGTGTTCTCGAACTTCACCGGCGGGGTGAGCGCCTTCGGCGGCCAGTTCTTCGCGTCGGACGTTGCCGGCCAGTTCGTGGACGGCAACGTCGTGCTGACGGCCGCCGACGGCGGCACGCTCACCTATGACGTCACGGGTGCGACGACGTCCTCGTTCGTCGGTTTCGTGTCGACGTCGCCCCTGTCTTCCGTGACCCTGGTCACGGACGGCGGCGCGTACTGGCCGACGGCGAACAACGTCGTGCTCGCGGTGCCGGAACCTGTCACCTACGGCATGATGCTGACGGGCATCGGCCTGCTGGGCCTGGTGGCGCGCCGGCGCCGCGGCTGAGGCCATCCGCGCGCATCTTCCACACTCATCTATATACGCAGCACAAGACGGCTGCGAATGCACGGTCATTCAGATTGCATCGAATGCGGCACGGGTATGTACTTGGGGCCGGCCCGCCGGGTCATCCCATCGACTAACCTCGGAGAACAATGTGCGTACCCAATATCCGCTGTCCCTGAAACACCTATGCCTGGCTGTCCTGCTGTGCGCCGCGGGCGCGGCCCGTGCGGACATCCATGTCTACACGAATGCGGCCGACTTCATGTCCGCCGTGTCCGCGCCGGGCATCGACACCTATGACGACCTGCGCGTGCAGCAATATGGCGACACGCTGCTCCGCAACGCCGGTAGCTACGACTACCAGGCGTATTCGTACGGCGCGTTGTGGGGTGCCGGCGGACCGGGCGATTACTGGCTGTCGAACAATACGCAGGCCGACACCATTGTTTTCAGTAATTTCTCCGGCGGCGTGAGCGCGTTCGGCGGCCAGTTCTTCGCGTCCGACATCGCCGGGCAATTCCTCCCGTCCGGCAGCCTGACCTTGACCGCGAGCGATGGCGACACGCTGAGCTATACGCTGGACGGCGCCACGGAGACGTCGTTCCTCGGCTTCGTCTCGACGAGCGCGCTGGAGTCGGTCACGCTGCAGGCGAACGGCAGCTATTGGCCGACGGCCAACAACGTGATGCTGGCCGTGCCCGAGCCCGCCACCTACGGCATGCTGCTGGCCGGACTGGGATTGTTCGGCCTGGCCGCGCGGCGGCGGCGCTGACGCCGCCCGGCCCACCCTGGCGCCGCCGCATGCCGGATTGCTATAATCGCCGGATCGTACAACGGCATTCCAGGGCGGGGCAGGGCAGTGGCAAAACTCTATTTCAGGTATTCGGCGATGAACGCCGGCAAATCGACGTCGCTGCTGCAAGTGGCACACAACTACGAAGAGCAGGGCCAGAAGGTCCGGTTGTACACCGCCGCCATCGACGACCGCTACGGCGTCGGCCAGATCACGTCGCGCCTGGGCCCGCAGCGCCAGACCGACGTGTTCGACCCGCGCACGAACTTCCTGGACGACGCGCCTGCGGTGGCCTGCGTCCTGGTCGACGAAGCCCAGTTTCTGACGCGGGAACAGGTCGTGCAGCTGCACCAGCTGGCCCAGGTGCGGGGCGTGCCCGTGATCTGCTACGGCCTGCGCAGCGATTTCCGCGGCGACCCGTTCCCCGGCTCGGCCTACCTGCTGGCGCTGGCCGACGACATCGAGGAAATCAAGAACATCTGCACGTGCGGCAAGAAGGCGACGATGAACATCCGGGTCGACGCCGAGGGGCGCCGCATCCGCGAAGGCGAGCAGGTCAGCATTGGCGGCAACGAAAGCTACCGCCAGGCCTGCGGCCGCTGTTTCTACCTGGGCTGACGCGGCACGACCATGTCCTGGCCGGCAGGTTGCCTCGCCCATCTGCCCGCCTGGGCCTGCGGCCTGGGCGAGATTGCGCTGTACCTCGCGCCCTCGCTGGCGCTGGCATTCCTGATCTGGATGGTCACCAGGGCGCACCCCGTCTTTTTCCTGTTCAGCGCGGTCGGCACGTTTTGCCACGAGCTGGCGCATTTCGCCGTCGGGCTGCTGCTCGGCGCGGATCCGGTCGGTTTTACCATCATCCCGCGCCGCAACGGCCGCACCTGGGAGCTGGGGTCGGTGTCGTTTGCCAACCTGCGCTGGTATAACGCGGCGCCGGCGGCGCTGGCACCGTTCCTGGTGCTGCTCGTGCCGTTGGGCGTCGCGTGGTGGCGCACCCGCGCGGCCTGGCACTTCGGCCCGGCCGACCTGGCGTTGACCCTGCTGCTGGCGCCGCAGTTCCTGTCGTTCTGGCCGTCGCCCGTCGACTGGAAGCTGGCGCTGCGCAGCTGGCCTTATCTGTTGATCATCGCGGCGGCCGGCCTTGCCCTGTGCTGGTTTCAGACCAGTTTGTTTCGATTTGTAAAAGCGTAGGCGCGCGGCCGCCGTCAAGACTTAAGCTCGGCTGAAACGCGTACAAGCCGGCTCTGCGCCGCTGCGCTATCCTGTAGAATGGGTCGCATCCGCCGCTGCGTCGGCGCGACCGTCAGCCCTCCCGCCTGGCAGTCGCCATTGAATATCCCGTCCGGAGAACCTATAGAATGAAGAAGCAGATGTTGATGGTCGCGCTGGCGTTTGCCATGTCGGCCCACGTGGTCACGGCGCAGCCGGAAAAGGTCGCCACCGTCCAGACCGACAAGGCCGCCATCGTCCAGCTCAAGCCATCCGTCGCCCAGACCCAGGCGGCCCTGTGGGCGTCGCGCGTGCTCGCGCGCTACCACTACAAGGCGATGCCGCTCGACGACGCGATGTCCGCGAAGATCTTCGACGCCTACTTCAAGGCGCTCGACAGCGAAAAGCTGTACTTCACCCAGGCCGACATCGACGGCTTCGCACCCGTGCGCAACAAGCTGGACGATGCGATCAACAACGAAGACCTGACGGTGCCTTTCCAGATCTACAACGTGTACCAGCAGCGTTTCTTCGACCGCATGGCGTACGCCCGTGAGCTGTTGAAGGGCAAGTTCGATTTCAACACGGACGAGACGCTGCAGATCGACCGCGAGAAGGCCGCGTGGGCAAAGAACGAGGACGAAGCGAAGGACCTGTGGCGCAAGCGCGTCAAGAACGACTGGCTGCGCCTCAAGCTGGCCGGCAAGGACGACAAGTCGATCCGCGAGACGCTGGACAAGCGCTACGAGGGCTACCAGAGCCGCCTCAAGAAGCTGAACAACGAAGACGTGTTCCAGATGTTCATGAACGCGTACGCGATGGCGATCGAGCCGCACACGAACTACCTGGGCCCGCGCTCGGCCGAGAACTTCGACATCGCCATGCGCCTGTCGCTGGACGGCATCGGCGCCGTGCTGCAGTCGCGCGAGGACTACACCGTGATCCGCGAAGTCGTCCCCGGCGGCCCGGCCGACAAGTCCGGCAAGCTGAAGGTGGGCGACCGCATCGTCGGCGTCGCGCAGGGCAACGGCCCGTTCACGGACGTGATGGGCTGGCGCATCGACGACGTCGTGCAGCTCGTGCGCGGCGAACGCAATTCGACGGTCCGCCTCGACGTGCTGCCGGCCGACGTCGGCCAGGACGGCAAGCACACGACCATCTCGCTCGTGCGCCAGAAGATCAGCATGGAAGAGCAGTCGGCCAAGAAGAAGATCATCGAGGTCACCGACAACGGCGTGAAGCGCCGCATCGGCGTGATCCAGCTGCCGACCTTCTACCAGGACTTCGAGGCGCGCCGCAAGGGCGACAAGGACTTCAAGAGCGCCACCCGCGACGTGAAGCGCATCCTTGGCGAACTCAAGAAGGAGAAGGTCGACAACGTCCTGATCGACCTGCGCAACAACGGCGGCGGTTCGCTGATCGAGGCCGTCGAACTGACCGGCCTGTTCATCGACAAGGGCCCGGTCGTGCAGCAGCGCAGCGCGGAAGGCCGCGTCGAGGTCGAGAGCGACACGGATGCCGGCCTGGCCTGGGACGGTCCGATGGGCGTGCTGATCAACCGCGGTTCTGCATCGGCGTCGGAGATCTTCGCCGCCGCGATCCAGGACTATGGCCGCGGCATCATCATCGGCGAGCCGAGCTTCGGCAAGGGCACCGTGCAGACGCTGATCAACCTCGACCGCTTCTCGCAGAACGACAAGCTGAAGTACGGCGAGCTGAAAATGACGATCGCCCAGTTCTTCCGCATCAACGGCGGCACGACGCAGTTGCGCGGCGTCACGCCGGACATCAAGTTCCCGGTGACGTCGGATGACGACAACTTCGGCGAGCAGTCGTACGAGAACGCGTTGCCGTGGGTGCAGATCAAGCCGGCGACCTATATGCCGTCCGGCGACCTGAAGGAGCTGTTCAATCCGCTGCAGAAGAAGCATGACGCGCGCGTCGCCAAGGACCGCGACTTCCTGGACATCGAGCAGGACATCGCCGAAGCCCTCAAGCTGCGCAAGGACAACGTCATCTCGCTCAACGAAGCGGTGCGCCGCAAGGAGCGCGAGAACCAGGAAGCCAAGGCGCGCCTGCGCGAATCGCGCCTGGCCGGCAAGGACAATCCGGATGAGCCGGTCGCGGGTCCGGGCAGCAAGGAGCAGCGCGGCAAGGTGCCGTCGCCGACGAGCCCGAAGAAGACGAATGTCGTGCTGAAAGGCGCGGCGGGCGCCGACGACGGCCTGCAGGGCGACGAGCGCAGCCTGACGGCCGAACTGGCCGCCGAGAAGGCCGCCAAGAACGCCAAGGACGTCTATCTGCAGGAAGCGGCACACATCCTGGCCGACGAGGCCGGCATGCTGAAGGCGGACACCCGGATGGCATCGCGCGCCATGCCGTACTTGTCAATGTTGAAACAGAATAGTAACTAATGAATTGTTAATTATTTTGTAGAAATTTCCGGGTTTTCACCCGGAAAGAATGACCGAAGGCGAGGCTCCCCATGGGGCCTCGCCTTTTTTTATGCCGTTCAATTGAAAATTGTGATTTTTGCAGCTGTGATACATTGGCTCAGCAGTTAAATTAAGAATAACTTTTCACACTGAGCAAGGAGTTCATTATGTCAACTCGTTACCTCATCGCGGCGGCTCTCCTGTTCGGAAGCGCGTGCGGGGCGCAAGCGGAAGTGGTCTCGGCAGCGGCCCAATCGGGTTTCCTGTCCGGATGGACCGGCGGCAACGGCGCGGATGTCGTCGGTTCCGGGGTGCTGGCGAACGGCGTCAGCCTGGTCGGCGGCGCGGCCTATGGCAGCGGTAACCTCGCCGAGGCGTTGTATCAAAAGGCGAGCGCAAGCGTCGGGCAGACCGGTACGGAAGTCAAATTGTCGTACTCGCAGGGTATCGAAGGCACGTATCTGCTGAGCACCAGCAACGCCAAGCTCGCGGCGATGCTGGGTAACGGCATGTCCGTGGTGTCCACCAGCGACGGCAAGGTCGTCACGCCGGGTCAGCTGGGTGGAGCGGGCAGCAGCGGCAGCAGCGGAGCATCCGGCGGAGGCGGCGGAGCATCCGGCGGCGGCGGCGGTTCGTCCGGCGGCGGCGCGGCCGCTGGCGGCGGGTCCACCAAAGGCGGCGGACCGACCGACGTGGGCAACAGCGTCGACGGGGCGCCGTCGGGCAATTATGGCAATTCGGGCAATGGCGCCACGGTGATCACGCCGGCCGCCGGCGGGCAGACGGGCGGCGCGATCGTCGAGCTGCCGGTGCCGGCCCAGGATGCCGGCGACGGCGGGTTCGATACCGGCATCGGCGCCGGCTTGCCGGTGAGCCTGCCGGCGGCCGCCGCCGTACCGGAACCGTCGTCGATCGCCCTGATGCTGGCCGGCATGCTGGGCGCGATGGGTGTCGTGCGTCGCCGCAAGCACTGATCCGCGGTTCGCAGTCATCACGCATTCGTCGCCCCCGCCCCGTGCGGGGGCGATGCTTTTGGGAGGCCCCCTCTTTATCGCCCGGTGATTTCAGGTACAATCTTTTGAACGGTCGTGCTTTTTTGGCCGGCACACAAAGGAGACAACATGGACCTGACCTACACCGGCGACGACCTGGCTTTCCGCGACCAGGTACGCGCCTTCCTCGAGGCCGAGTTGCCGGCCGACCTGCGCCACAAGGTTCAACACCACCTGCGCCTGCACAAGGACGACTACGTCCGCTGGCACAGGATCCTGGCGCGCCAGGGCTGGGCCGCGCCCGGCTGGCCGCGCGAGTACGGCGGGCCGGGCTGGACGCCCGTGCAGCGCCACATCTTCGACGAGGAATGCGCCCGCGCCGGCACGCCGCCCGTGCTGCCGTTCGGCGTGAACATGGTCGCGCCGGTGATCATGGCGTTCGGCAGCCAGGCCCAGAAGGACTACTACCTGCCGCGCATCCTGGCGTGCGAGGACTGGTGGTGCCAGGGCTATTCCGAGCCGGGCGCCGGGTCCGACCTCGCGTCACTGAAGACGACGGCCGTCCTTGAGCGGGACGGCGGCGGCGATCACTACGTGGTGAACGGCCAGAAGACGTGGACCACATTGGCCCAGCACGCCGACATGATCTTCTGCCTCGTCCGTACCGACCCCGGCGTGCGCAAGCAGGAGGGCATCTCCTTCCTGCTGATCGACATGCATGCGCCCGGCGTCACCGTGCGCCCGATCATCATGCTGGATGAAGACCACGAAGTGAACGAGGTCTTTTTCGACAATGTGCGCGTGCCGGTGTCTAACCTCGTCGGCCAGGAAAACAAGGGCTGGACCTATGCCAAGTATTTGCTGGGCCACGAGCGCACCGGCATCGCGGCCGTGGGCCGGTCCAAGCGCGAACTGGCCCGGTTGAAGGCATTGGCGCGGCGCGAGCAGAAGGATGGCCGGCCGTTGCTGAACGACCCGCTGTTCGCGGCGAAAGTCGCCGACCTGGAGATCGAACTCATGGCGCTCGAGATGACCGTGCTGCGCGTGCTGGCCGACGCCCACAAGGCGCCGGGCCCGGAAGCATCCGTGCTCAAGGTGCGCGGCACCGAGATCCAGCAGCGGCTGTCGGAGCTGATGGTCGAGGCGGCCGGCCCGCTGGCGCTGCCGTTCGATCCGGCCTATCTCGACGGCGCGCGCGAACACAGCGCCATCGACGACGACTTCGCCGCGCCGCTGCTGCCGCATTACTTCAATGTCCGCAAGACGTCGATCTACGGCGGATCGAACGAGATCCAACGCAACATCATCTCCCAGATGATCCTGGGCCTGTGAGGAAAGACATGGACTTCAACTTCAAGGAAGAGCAACTGCAACTGGCCGATGCCCTCAAGCGCTGGATCGCACGCGACTATACGTTCGACGCCCGCCGCGCGATCGTCGGTTCGCCCGCGGGCGTGTCGGACGCCGCCTGGGGCACGCTCGCCGAACTGGGCCTGACGGCGCTCCCGCTGCCGGAAGCGCACGGCGGCTTCGACGGCGACGCGGTCGACATGTTCGTCGTCATGCAGGAGCTGGGCCGCGGCCTCGTCGTCGAACCGTATGTCGCGACGATGCTGGGCGCCGAGTTCCTGCGCCGCGGCGGCGCGCACGGTGAGCTGCTGGACCGCGTCGCGGGCGGCGCGCTGAAGCTGGCGTGCGCGCTGGGCGAACGCCAGTCCCGCCACGACCTGCGCGACATCGCCACGCGCGCCGTCCGCGACGGGGACGGCTGGCGCCTCGACGGCGAAAAGAAGGTCGTGCTGCACGGCGCCCAGGCCGGCGTGCTGGTCGTGTCGGCGCGCAGCGCCGGCGGCCAGCGCGACGAGGCGGGCATCACGCTGTTCGCGGTCGCGGCGGATGCGCCGGGCGTCGTCACGCGGGACGTGCGCATGCTGGACGGCCAGCGCGCCGCGACGTGCTGCTGCGCGACGTGCGCGTGGACGCCGCCGCCGTGATCGGCACGGCGGACGCCGGCTGGGACATCATGGAAGCGGCGGCCGATTACGGTGCGGCCCTGCTGTGCGCCGAGGCGCTCGGCGCGATGGACGCCCTGTTCGGCGCGACGCTCGACTACCTCAAGACGCGCCAGCAGTTCGGCGTCCCGATCGGCAAATTCCAGGCGCTGCAGCACCGCATGGCCGACATGTACGTGCACCTGGAGCAGGCCCGTTCGATGGCGCTGCTGGCGGCCGTGCGCGTCGCGGAAGACGCACGCGAGGCCGGCGGCAGCAGCGCGGCGGAGCGCCGCCGCGCGGTCTCGGCCGCCAAGTACCGCGTGGGCCAGGCCGCGCGCTTCGTCGGCCAGCAGGCGGTCCAGCTGCACGGCGGCATGGGCGTGACGGACGAGCTGCCGGCGTCGCATTATTTCAAGCGCCTGTCGACGTTCGAACTGACCCTGGGCGATTGCGACCATCACCTGGCCCGCTTCATCGCGCAGCCGGGCTTCCTCGACGGGGAGGCAGCCTAATGTCTTTGTCAAGCAAACTCGGTGGGCGTTGGATCGAAGGGGCGGCGGTAGGTGAGCATGGCCCACAGGACGTTCACACGCCGGCGCGCCAGCGCGATGATGGCCTGATGATGGCGCTTGCCCTCGCGCCGTTTTCGGTCGTAGAACTGGCGGCTGGCGGGACATCGCAGGGACGCGAAGGCGGATTGATAGAAGACGCGTTTGAGCCCCTTGTTGCCGCCCAGCGGGCGCTTGAGCCAACGCGTCTTGCCGGATTGTTTGAGCACGGGCGCGAGGCCGGCTGCAGCGGCCAGCGCGTCGCCGGATCGAAAGCGGCTGATCTGCCCAACCTCGGCGATGAATTCCGCCGTCATGATGGCCCCCATCCCGGGCAGGCTGCGGATGAGGGCCGCGTCAGGGTGGCGTCGCAACAATTCTTCGAGTTCGCCGTCGATCCGGTCAAGTCTGGCGACGGCTGCGAGAGACTCCTCGGCCAGTTCCTTGATCAACCGGCCCACGGTACGGCTGCCCGGCACGACGGTAGCTTGCCGCAGTGCCGCCGCCCGCGCAGCCATCGCCAGCTCTTGCCCACAGGTGCGCTTGCCGGTCGAACCCAACGCCGTCAGCAAATCGCTCAGGCTCAGAGTTCGAAACTCTTCCGGCGTGACAGCGCAGGCCAGCAGGCGCAAACCCATCTTCGTCGTCATGTCGATCCGGTGTTCAAGTTCAGGAAAAATACCGACCAGCAAATCATGCATGCGCGCGATGCGGCGGGTCTGCTCCTGCGTCAGGTCGGCCCGGTGCGACACCAGCAAACGGATTTCAATGTCCAGTTCAGTCTCAGCCACGACTGGGCGCAAGTCGCTCCGCGTCCGGACCTGGTCGGCAATGACGCGGGCATCACGCGGATCGCTTTTCGCTTCGCCGCCGACCGTTCCTTGGCGGGCACGGTTGACCGCCAGGCCCGGGATATGGACCAGCTCGACGCCGGCGTGCAGCAACACCGCCTGGGCAAAGGCTGCAATCCCGCCCAGCACATCAATGCCCACCCGGCAGGGCTGGGCAAGCTTGCTCAACTCCTCGACCAGCAGGGTCAAATCGACGGGCGTATTCATCACCTTCCGGTTCAACACTACCCTGCCAACGGAATCAACCGCACAGGCCCAATGGATTTCCTTGGCAATATCAATACCGACAAACGTGCTCATCAGTGGCCTCCCTTTTACGTGGCTCAGCCTTTCCTGATTGCCTGCCTCGCCCTACACAGCGATCGCTCGCATAGCCTAATCAGCGGTCAACAGGAAATAGCGGAACGGGGGGATGTGCCTCCTGAGCCATCGATGGCAGCCAGCATGAAAACCATCCCCGTCCGCAGCCGGACGCAATCTTGGACAATCGACATTCGGCACCGTTTGCACGGTACTGAGAAAGGTAGGGCCGCATGAAGGCGTATTGGTATTTCGAGGATTTCGAGCCGGGCCAGGACATCGACCTGGGCCTGCGCACCGTCACGGAAGAGGAGATCGTCGCGTTCGCGCGCGACTACGATCCGCAGCCGTTCCACGTCGACCGGGATGCGGCCGCGCACTCGATCTACGGCGGCGTCATCGCCAGCGGCTGGCACACGTGCGGCATGATGATGCGCCTCGTCGTCGACGGGCTGCTCGGCAGATCGTCGAGCATGGGCTCGCCCGGCCTGGATGGCGTGCGCTGGCTCGCGCCCGTGCGCGCGGGCGACACGCTGAACGTGCGCTACCGGACCGTGCAGGTGAAGGCGTCGGCGTCCAAGCCTGACCGCGGCGTCGTCTGGTCGAAGTGGGTCGCCATCAACCAGCATGGCGAGACCGTGTGCACGGTCGAGGGCATGGGCATGTTCGGGCGCCGGCCCGGCGGGGAGGCGCGCGATGGCTAAGGCATTGCACGAAGTGAGCGGGCTGGATGCGCTGAAGGCCCTCGTGGGCACGGAGCTCGGCCGCTCGCGCTGGTTCGAGGTCGGCCAGGAGCGCATCGCCACGTTCGCCGACGCCACCGACGACCACCAGTGGATCCACGTCGACCCGGACCGCAGCGCGCGCGAATCGCCGTTCGGCACGACCGTGGCGCACGGCTTCCTCACGCTGTCGCTGCTGCCGTCGATGCTGGCCGACGTGCTCGTGATGGTCGATGCGAAGCTCGTCGTGAACTATGGGCTGAACAAGGTGCGCTTTCCCGCGCCGGTGCCGGCCGGCAGCCGTGTGCGCGGGGCGATCGTGCTGGCGGCGCTGGACGAAGAAGCGGGGTCCAGCCAGCTCACGCTGGCCGTGACGGTCGAACGCGAGGGCGGCACGAAGCCGGTCTGCGTGGCCGAATTCCTCGTGCGCCGCTACGCCTGAGACCGCGATCTGCGAATCGTCGTCCCCGCGCAGGCGGGGACCCAAGTTGCGCGCGCCGTCGCGACGCGTGCAGGTCGCGCGCGGCCGCCTGCGCGGGAGCGAAGCCGGGTACGGTTTCGGGTATCAACCGATGCATTCCGCGCCGCCGAGGCGGAAGCGGTTGCGGCCCTCGGCCTTGGCCTGGTAGAGCAGGGCGTCCGCGACCTGGATCAGGTCGGCCGGGAGACTGTGCTCGCCCGGCACCATGCACGCGATGCCCATGCTGGCCGTCAGGTAAGCGGCCGTCGGCGAGGCCTCGTGCGGGATGCCCAGATGCTCCAGTTCCGCCATGAGCCGGTGCGCCACGCCGGTGGCGCCGCGGCTGTCCAGCTGCGGCAGCAGGACCGCGAATTCCTCGCCGCCGTAGCGGGCCACGAGGTCTTGCGTGCGCGCGGCGGCGCGGCGCATCGCCGCGGCGAACTGCATCAGGGTCGCGTCGCCGGCCTGGTGGCCATAGTGGTCGTTGTACAGCTTGAAATGGTCGATGTCGACCAGGATCAGCGCCACCGGCAGGCCGGCGCGCCCGCAGCGGCGCCATTCGGCGTCGAGGCGTTCGTCGAAGGCGCGGCGGTTGGCCACGCCCGTCAGCGCGTCGGTGAGGATCAGGGCGCGCAAGGCGTCGCGCTGGCGCTTGACGGTGAGCTGGGTGCGCACGCGCGCCCGCACGACGGCCGCGTTCACGGGCTTGCTGATGAAGTCGGCGGCGCCGGCGCCCAGCGCGCGCGTCTCGTCCTCGGGCGACTTCAGCGCGGTCACGAAGATCACGGGGATGTCGCTCGTCTCGGGCGCCGCGAGGAGCTCCTTGCAGACGGCATAACCGTCCATGCCCGGCATGACGGCGTCCAGCAGGATCAGGTCGGGCTGCTGGGTGCGGGCGATGTCGAGCGCGCGCGGACCGTCCAGCGCGAACAGGACTTCGTGCTCGTCCTGCAGGGCGCCGTGCAGGATCTGGATGTTTTCCATCGCATCGTCGACCACCAGGATGCGGCCGTTCAAGGCCATGTCGGTCCAGCTCATGCATCCTCCTTCGTGTCCAGTAGCGCGCGCACCAGCTGCGCCGCCTCTTCGAAGCGCAGCGTCGCCACCGCGTCCGCCAGCGGCGCCACGGCGCCGGGCTCCAGCCGGGCGAGGGCGGGACGCAGCGTCTCGAACTGCGCCATCGCTTTCATGTTGTTATTGTGGAGCAAATCGAGCAGCTGCGCCAACTCGCGCCGCAAGGTAGCGCTATCTTCCGCCTGTGCCGGTGCCGCGTCCGCCGGTTGCGGGGCCGGGAGGTCGCGCGCCGCGTCCAGCACGATCCGCAGGGCCGCCTCGAGGCGGGCCAGGCGCAGCGCGAGCGCCGCGGCGTCCTCGCTGCGCAGCGCCCGCTCCAGTTCCAGCGCCTGCCCGGCCACGTCCGTCGCGCCCAGGTTGGCGGCCACGCCGCGCAGGCGGTGCGCGGCCTGGCCCGCGGCTGTGCGGTCGCCCGCGTCGAGCAGGGCCCGGATGTCGGACACGGCGCCGCCCTGCGAACTTTCGAAGCGCTTGAACAGGGCGGCGAAGCTGGCGAAACTGCCGCCGAAGCGGGGCAGCGTCGCCTTCAGGTCGATGCCGGGCTGGTTGGCCGGCGCGGCCGGTCCGGACGCCGGTGCGGTGCCGGCGGCGTCGGCGGCGTCGGGCGCGGGCGCCGCCGGGCGGCCCGTGAGGCGGCTCAGCATGTCCACCAGTTCGTCCACGTCGATCGGCTTTGCGAGGTAGTCGCTCATGCCGGCGGCGCGGGCGCGGCGGCGGTCCTCGTCGAGGGCGTTGGCCGTCATCGCGATCACGGGCAGGCGGTCGAGGCCCATCGCGCGGATCGCGGCCGTCGCTTCGAAACCGTCCATCACGGGCATCTGCAAGTCCATCAGCACGGCGTCGTACTGGGCCGCCGCATTGCCGGCCGAATGTTCGCCCAGCATGCTGACGGCGATGCGGCCGTTCGCCGCGAAATCGACGCTGGCGCCGGCGTGCACGAGCACGTAGTTCGCCACTTCCTGGTTGAGCAGATTGTCTTCGACGACGAGCACGCGCATGCCGGCGAGGCGCCCGCCGAGCGGCGCCGTGCGGTGCGGGGCCGGCGCCGGGGCGCCGCTGTGCAGTTCCGCCAGCACGTCGGCCAGCGCGCCCGGCGTGAACGGTTTCGCGAGCACGGCGTCGATGCGCAGGTCGGCCGCCACCGCATCGACGCGTTCGCGCTCCGGATCGGCGGCCAGCAGCGCGCAGCGGGGCAGGGCGATGGCCCGGTCGGCGCGCGCGAAGGCGATCACGGAGGCGCCGTCCAGGTCGCCCAGCACGCTGTCGATGAACGCGACGTCGAACGGTCCTTCGGCACGCAGCAGCGCCAGCGTGTCGGCGCCGCTGGCGGCCGTCGCGACGTGCCACCCGCGCGCCGCGAGCAGCCCGGCCAGCGCGGCGCGGCTGCTCGCATTGTCGTCCGCCACCAGCACGCGCAGCGGCGCATTCGCTTGATGGACCGGCGCCGCGGCGTCCGGCGCGGTGCCGAACGAGGCGGCGAAGCGGAACGTGGCGCCCCGGCCCGGCGCGCTGTCCACCCGCAGCTCGCCGCCCATCAGGCGCACGAGGCGCCGGCTGATCGCCAGGCCCAGGCCCGTGCCGCCGTACTTGCGGCTCGTGGAGGTGTCGGCCTGCGAGAACGCCTCGAACATGCGCTGCTGCTGCTCGGGCGCGATGCCGATGCCGCTGTCGCGCACGGTGAAGCCGAGCGCGATCCGGTCGCCGTCGCGGCCCACCGGGTCGATCGCCAGTACGACTTCGCCCCGCTCCGTGAACTTGATCGCGTTGCTGACGAGGTTGAGCAGCACCTGGCCGAGCCGCATCGGGTCGCCCACGAGGCGGGCCGGCACGTCGGGATGGACCGCGAACACGGGCTCGATGCCCTTGTTCCAGGCGCCCGTCGCGGACATCGCGGCGATGCTGGACAGGACGTCGTCCAGCGCGAACGGGGTCTGCTCGAGCACCAGCTGACCCGCTTCCACCTTCGAATAATCGAGCACGTCGTTCAGCATCGACAGCAGCGACTTCGCGGCCATCTGCATGCGCGCCACGTAGCCGCGCTCGCGCCGGCCCAGGTCGGCCTCCTCGAGCAGGCGCGCGAGGGCGATGACGGCGTTCATCGGCGTGCGGATCTCGTGGCTCATGTTGGCGAGGAATTCGCCCTTGGCGCTGCTGGCCGCTTCGGCCGCGTGCAGCGCTTCCTCCAGGCGCGACTGCGTGCGTTTCAGTTCCGTGATGTCGGCATGCAGCATGTAGAAACCCTGCACCCGCCCGTCCGGATCGATGTCGGGGATGTAGCTGCCCCACGCCTGGATCACCTTGCCGGAGCCCTTGCGGTGCAGCCTGCGTTCGAAGAACTGGCGCTCGCCGCGCAGGACGCCGTCGAGGTAGGTCTGCACTTCCGCGATCTGTTCCTCGTCGACGAGCTCGCGCATGTGGCGGCCGACGATGTCGGAGGAGGAACGCTCGAGCCAGTCGCAATAGGGCTTGTTCGCGAAGCGGCAGCGCATGTCCGCGTCCCAGTAGCCGACGAGCGCGGGCAGGTGGTCCGTCACGGTACGGATCATGCGTTCGCTTTCTTCCAGCCGGCGGCTGGCGGCGCGCAGCGCGGCGGCCGTCTCCACGCGGGCGCTGATGTCGCGGATGGTGCCCTGCACGATGCCGCGGCCGCCGATGTCGACGCTGTTGAGCAGCACGTCGGCGTGGAACTGCGAGCCGTCGCGGCGCCGGTAGATCCATTCGAAGCGGCTGCCGCCCGTGTCGAGTGCGCGCCGCATCGCCTCGTTCCACATGTCGTCCGAGCGGCGCCCGTTCGGCTGCAGTTCGGGCGAGCTGCTGGCCGGCGCCATCGCGAGGAATTCGTCCGCGCCGGCGCAGCCGAACAGGTCGATCGCGGCCTGGTTGGCGCTGAGGAAGCCGGCCCCGTAGGCGATCAGCACGTGGGCGTCGCCCGACCCTTCGAACAGGGTGCGGAACAGCTCCTCGTTGTCGCGGTTGCGCTGTTCCTGGCGCTTGCGCTCCGTGATGTCGAGCACGACGGCGTTGATGCCGACCAGCTCGCGCTCCGGGCCGTACACGGGGTAGTAGCTGCAGATCCAGTGGCGCATCACGCCCGGTTGCGCGGGGGTGTCGCCGCTGTCCTCGACCTCGATCAGCGGCCGCCCCGATGCCAGCACCTGGCGGTACGGCTTCTCGATGTGGACGCCCCGTTCGCCCAGCAGCTCGGGGAATGTGCGGCCGACGTGGGCGCTGGCCGGCAGCGCGTTCACGGCCGCCAGGTAGTCGTTGATCATGACGACCTTGAGGCTGCGGTCGACGAAGGCCAGGCCGACGGGCGCCGTGGCATACACGGTGGCCAGCATCGCGGAGGAGCGCTGCAGCTCGTTGGTGCGCTCGGCCACGAGCGATTCGAGGCCGGCGCGGTACTGCTGCAATTCGCCCTCGACCTTGCCCAGCGCGCGCGCGACGGTCGCCGCCTCGCGGATCGCCAGCGGCGGAATGACGAGCGCCTCGCCGCGCCCGAGCGCCGCCGCCGGCTCGGTCAGGGCCCGCACCGAGCGCGCGATCGAGTCGCCGATGCGCCAGGCGGCGCCGAGGCTGATGGCCAGCATGACGGCGATCCACGCGAGCGTGGTGGCGGGATCGGGGCCGAGGATCTCGCGCGCCGCGTGGCGCGGGAAGCCGATCGCCACGGCCCAGTCGTGCCCGAGCGTGCGCGCATAGGCCGCGTACATCGGCTGCGGCCCGTGGTCGAGCAGCTCGACGAGGCCGAGCGGCCGGTTGGCCAGCGCCCGCGCCAGTTCCGGACGCATGGTGTCGCTGATCGCGTGCAGCGTGTGCCCGCGGAACGCGACGAGCTTGCGGTGGTTGTCGAACACGAGGGCGGTCCAGTGCGGCGGCAGGTTCTGGTTCGCCAGCAGTTCCTGCAGGCGGCGCGGGCGCAGCTCGACGGTCAGCGCATACGCGACCTTGCCGCCGCGCCAGACCGGCACCGCGACCGAAATCACCCATGGCTGCGTGGCGTCGCCGCGGTGCAGGCCCGACGTGACCGTGTCGCCCGTATTGAACACGGTGCGCACGTCCGCTTCGTTGCCGCGCGGGGGCAGGACGCTGCCGAGCGTGTGGCGCGTGTCCAGCAGCACGGTGCCGTCCGGCGCGCTGACGGCGACGGCGTAGGCGGGGAATTCGGGCCGCAGCAGCCGGCGCGCGGCCGTGTGGAAGGCGGCCAGGTCGCCGTTCGCCAGGTTGGCCTGGTTGGCCAGGGTGCGCGCCGCGGTTTCGCCGTTGGCGAGGTCGCGGTCGACGGCCGCCGCCAGCGCGCGCGCGATCATTTCGGCATCCTCGGCGATGTGGGCCCGTTCGCGCTTGTCGGCGTCGGTGGCGAATACGAGGTAGCCGATCAGGATCGGCAGGGCGCACGCCAGCACGAGCGTCACCAGCTTGGCGCGAATGGAAGGTAGCGAACGACGTTGTAACAACTGCACTGCAAGCTCCGCGAAGGGTGCGCAGCCGACGCGGCGCCATAAGACATGGTAGCCCAGCAGGCGCGAGCGGCAAACCCCCTTGATGCCGACAACACGATTCCTGTCCCGCAACCCGTAAATTCGGGGTCAGAGCCCGATTCGTGGCAATTGATCGAAACAGGGCTCTGACCCCGAATTTTGACAACACTGTTTCTTGCCTGGCATGCCGGATAGGCATGGAGTCGCGCCGACGATACGTTTTGCGTTACGTAAAGTCATTCTCTAGGTTAATTTTTCGTTCCTGTGACATACAATGCAGGACTAGTCCTACATTGATCGAAGAGGTGGTATGGCGCGGCCCGAAAAAGTCCGACTTGGCGAAATCCTGGTGCAACAAAAGCTGCTGTCGGAAGACCAGCTGAACCAGGCCCTGGCCGACCAGAAGCGCAGCGGCCGCAAGCTGGGCCGCGTGTTCGTCGAGAGCGGCTTCGTCACGGAAGAGCAGATTTCCGGCGCGCTCGCGCGCCAGCTCGGCATCCCCTACCTCAACCTCAAGTTCTACAACATCAACCAGGACGTCGTGCGCCTGCTGCCGGAAACGCAGGCGCGCCGCTTCCGGGCGCTGGTGCTGGAAGACCGCGCCGACACGGTGCTCGTCGGCGTCTCCGACCCGACCGACCTGTTTGCCTACGACGAGATCGCGCGCCTGCTGAAGAAGGGCGTCGAACTGGCCGTCGTCAACGAGACGGAAGTGCTGCAGGCGATCGACCGCATCTACCGCCGCACGGGCGAGATCACGGGCCTCGCGCGCGAACTGGAACAGGACCTGGGCGACACGACGTCGGTCGACTTCGGCGCGCTGTCCGCCAACTCCGGGCTGGAAGAAGCGCCGGTCGTCAAGCTGCTGCAGTCGGTGTTCGACGATGCCGCCCAGGTGCGCGCATCGGACATCCACATCGAACCGCAGGACGGCCGCCTGCAGATCCGCTTCCGCATCGACGGCGTGCTGCACCTGCAGACCGAGGCCGACATCAAGATCGCGACGCCGCTGGCGCTGCGCCTGAAGCTGATGGCGGACCTCGACATCTCGGAAAAGCGCCTGCCGCAGGACGGCCGCTTCGCCGTCAAGGTGCGCAACCAGCGCATCGACGTCCGTATCTCGACCATGCCCACGCAGTACGGCGAATCCGTCGTCATGCGTCTGTTGAACCAGGTCGGCACCACGTTGCGCCTGGATGCGATCGGCATGCCGGCCGCGCTGGTCGAGCGCTTCCGGGCCATCGTCCAGCGCCCGAACGGGCTCGTGCTCGTGACCGGGCCGACGGGTTCCGGCAAGACGACCACGCTGTACAGCGCGCTGGCCGAGCTGAACTCGGTGGAGAAGAAGCTGATCACGGTCGAGGACCCGATCGAATACCGGCTGTCCGGCATCAACCAGGTGCAGGTCAACGACAAGATCGAGCTGAATTTCGCGCGCGTGCTGCGCTCCGCGCTGCGCCAGGACCCGGACATCGTGCTGGTCGGCGAGATGCGCGACCAGGAGACGGCGCAGATCGGCCTGCGCGCCGCCATGACGGGCCACCTCGTGTTGTCGACCTTGCACACGAACGACGCCGCATCGACCCCGCTGCGCCTGATGGACATGGGCGTCCCGCGCTACATGGTGAGCGGCTCGCTGCAGGCCGTGCTGGCGCAGCGTCTCGTGCGCGTGATCTGCGAAAGCTGCTCGGAGCCGTACCCGCTGCCGGCGCCGGAGCGCGCCTGGCTGCGCGCCGAACTGGGGGACCGCGCCGAGACGGTGCCGTTCTTCCACGGGCGCGGCTGCTCGCACTGCAACGGCACGGGCTACCGCGGACGGACCGGCGTGTACGAACTGCTGGAGATGACGCGCGCCGTCAACGAGGCCGCCAACCATCCGGACCCCGGGCACTTCCTGAAAGTGGCGCATGCCGAGATGCGCGGCGAGACGCTGCGCCGCAGCGGCGTGCGGCTGGCGATCCAGGGCCGCACGACGGTCGCGGAAGCCATGCGCATCAGTAACCAGATGGACGACTGATAAGCACCCATGCCGTTCTTTGCCTATAAAGGCCGCAACGCGCGCGGCGAATTGATGCAGGGGGTGCTGGAAGGCGCCGACAGCGCCGCCGTGGCCGACCAGCTGTCCGGCACCGGCGTCACCCCGCTGGACATCACGCCGACCACCCGCAAGGCCACGTCGGGCGGCGGCGGCGACGCCGGCGAAGGCCTGTGGCAGCGGCTGACGCGCCAGAAGGTCACCTCGATCGACGTGCAGCTGTTCAGCCGCCAGATCTACACGCTGCTGAAGTCCGGCGTGCCGATCATGCGCGGGCTGGCCGGGCTGCAGGAGTCGGCGACCAACAAAAGCTTCGCGCGCGTGATCCAGGACCTGCGCGAATCGCTGGACGCGGGCCGCGAACTGTCGACGGCGATGCGCCGCCACACCGAATGCTTCACGCCGTTCTACCTGTCGATGGTGCGCGTGGGCGAGATGACGGGCCGCCTGGAAGACGTGTTCCTGCGCCTGTTCGACCACCTCGAATTCGACCGCGACATGCGCGACCGGGTGAAGACCGCGCTGCGCTACCCCACGTTCGTCATCGTCGCGATGATCGCGGCGATGGTCGTCGTGAACGTGTTCGTGATCCCGCAGTTCGAGAAGGTCTTCCAGAGCTTCCACGCCGAACTGCCGCTGATGACGCGCATCCTGATCGCGACGTCGCGCTTCACGGTCGACTACTGGCCCGTGATGGCCGGCGCGGCGGTGGCCGCGTTCATGGGCTTCCGCGCCTGGACGCGCACGGCGGCGGGCCGCCTCACGTGGGACCGCTACAAGCTGCGCTTTCCCATCGCCGGCAAGATCATCCACAAGGCCACGATGGCCCGCTTCGCGCGCAGCTTCGCGCTGTCGATCCGCAGCGGCGTGCCGATCGTGCAAGCCCTCACGGTCGTCGCGCAGACGGCCGACAATGCCTATCTGACGCTGCGCCTCGACCAGATGCGCGACGGCGTCGAGCGCGGCGAAAGCATCCTGCGCACGGCGACCAATGCCCACGTGTTCACGCCGATCGTCCTGCAGATGATCGCCGTGGGCGAGGAATCCGGGTCGCTCGACGACCTGATGGACGAGATCGCGCAGATGTACGAGCGCGAAGTCGATTACGAACTCAAGACGCTGTCCAGCCAGATCGAGCCGATCCTGATCACCTTCCTCGGTGCGATGGTGCTCGTGCTGGCGCTGGGCATCTTCCTGCCGATCTGGGACCTGGGCAAGGCAGCCCTGCATCACTGACATGAGGACCACCATGGCAAGCACCGGACATACGCGCCCGCGCGGCTTCTCGCTGCTGGAATTCGCGCTCGTCGCCGCCGTCACGGCCGCGCTGTGCACCCTGCTGCTGCACCGCCTGGACGGCTACCGCCGCGCGGCCGAGGACGCGGCCACGGCCCAGACTGTCGCCGCGCTGCGCACGGCGCTGCAGGTCGAGGCGGCGCGCGCACTGGCGCAGGGCCGCACGGAGGCGCTGGCGGCGCTCGCGCAGGAGAATCCCATCCGCCTGCTGGCGCGGCCCCCGGCGAATTACCTCGGTGAATTCGCACTATCCATACAGGGTCGCGTGGCACGCAACGGGTGGGTGTTCGATCCGCGCGACAAAACCCTTGTCTATGTCACCTCAGAACGAGAAAGATTTGCCTCAGGCAAATCGGAATTGCCCGCGTTCAAGGTAGAATTAACGCGAAATGTCACAGTCGCGGGAAAGCCCGCGATGAGCCTTGCGCTGAACGAAGTCGATACGCAAGGCAGTCGTTAAACAACAACCCACGCGGCGTGGACGCCGCATCATCATCGGAGAGAGCATGAAAGCAAGTATCAAGAACAATGCGCAGGGCGGCTTCACCTTGATCGAATTGATCGTCGTGATCGTGATCCTGGGCATTCTGGCGGCGACGGCATTGCCGAAGTTTGCCAGCCTGGGCGGCGATGCACGCCTTGCCAGCCTGCAGGCGGCGAAAGGCTCCCTGGCCGCGACGGCTGCGATGGCCCATGGCAAATATCTGGTCAATACCGGCACGGCGCTGACGACGCTGGCGGTGGAAGGCGCGACGATCACCTACCAGACGGCCTTCGCTTCCGGCTACCCGAGGGCGGACACCGGCCTGGGCGACGCCGCCGGCCTGTCGACTGACTACACCGTCTATGGCCCTGGCCATGCGAACGACGCCAATTCGGTATCGACGGCCGCGGACGAGATCATGATCGTCCCGAAGAGCGCCGCCAGCTCCCCGACGGGCCTGAAGTGCTACGTCAAGTACAAGGAGCCGACCTCGGCAACGTCCGGCCCGACGATCAAGCTGGGCTCGACGGGCACGCTGACGGCGGCCGACTGCGAATAATCGCCGCCTGGCATGGCCTTGAGAAACGGCGCTTCGGCGCCGTTTCTCATTGGGGCGCCGGGTAGCGCCTCCAATGGATGCAGCGTATTGACCACACCCATTAGTAGTTCCACACGGAAAACCAAAAATATTCTCTCAGAGTAAAATTTTGGTATCGGATTTTCCTCCCGCTTGAATATAATCAAGCCTCTAGCTCTTCTATCTCGACTCAGTCACGGATACCATCGCCACGCATGGGTTTTTTCAGTAAAGCACAGAACAATGCAGCCTGGCTGGCCATGGTGCCGCAGCGCGACGGGATCGCCGCGGCCAGCGTGCGCCGTGGCGGTACGGAAGGCGCGAAGCCGGCCGTGACGCATGCCGTCTTCTTCCCGGGCACGCCGTCCGCCGATGCACTCGACAAGGCCGCCAGGGAGATGCACAGCGCGACCCATCGCTGCACGACGGTGCTGGCGGGCGGCGACTACCAGTTCATGTCGGTCGAATCGCCGAACGTCCCGCGCGAGGAACTGAAAAGCGCGATGCGCTGGCGCCTCAAGGACATCCTCGACTTCCCCATCGACGAGGCCACGTTCGACGTCCTCGACATCCCGCTCGACCCGAACGCGGTCGTGCGTCCGCAGCAAAGCGTGTTCGCCATCGCCGCGCGCAACGGCGTGATCGCCGCGCGCCAGAAGCTGTTCAACGCGGCCAAGGTCAAGCTGCGCGTGATCGACATCCCCGAGATGGCCCAGCGTAACGTGTCGGCCCTGCTGGAGCCGGAAGGCCGCGGCGTCGCCATGCTGTCGTTCGGCGAGGACGGCGGCCTCCTGACCGTGTCGTGGCGCGGCGAGCTGTATCTGTCGCGCCGCATCGACGTGACGGTGGCCCAGGTCCTCGACGACGACCACGACCGCAAGCACCAGAGCTTCGACAAGATCACGCTGGAGCTGCAGCGGTCCCTCGACAACTTCGAGCGCCAGTTCGCGTTCATCAGCGTGGCCAAGCTCGTGCTGGCGCCGACCGGCGCCACGGGCCTGGAAGAATACCTGTCGAGCAACCTGTACACCCGCGTCGAGACGCTGGACCTGGCCACGCTGCTCGACCTCGAGCGCGTCCCCGATCTTGCGGACCCGGCACGCCAGCAGCGCTTCTTCGTGCCCATCGGCGCCGCGCTGCGCCAGGAGGAGGGCGCCGCATGAGCCAGCAGATCAACCTCTTCAATCCTGCTTTCCAGCCGCAGAAGAAGATCTTCTCCGTCAACGCGATGGCCGCCGCGCTGGGCGTGCTCGTGCTGGGCCTCGTCGGGACGGGCGTCTACGCCAAGGTGCGTGTGATGGGCCTGCAGGCCGACGTCGCGCGCGGCGAGGACCGCGTGCAGCAGGCGCAGAAGCGCCTGGAAGCCGCCGCCGCCGAATTCGCGCCGCGCACGAAGGACAGCCGGCTCGAAGCCGAGCTGGCCGACGCGCAGGCCGAGCACGACGCGCTGCGTCGCGTGGCCGACGTGATCGCGCACGGTGACCTGGGCAATACCCAGGGCTATGCCGAATACTTCCGCGCGCTGGCGCGCCAGAGCGTCGACGGCCTGTGGCTGACGGGCGTCTCCATCGCCGGCGCCGGCATGGACATCGGCGTGCGCGGCCGCGCCCTCGATCCCGCCCTCGTGCCGGGCTACCTGGCGCGCCTGCGCAACGAACGCGTGCTGCAGGGCATGCCGGTCGGCAGCATGCAGATCGGCCAGGGGAGCGCCGTCAAGGTGCGCGGCGCCGACGGCAAGGAGACCGATGCGCCCGCGCCGTATGTCGAATTCAGCCTGCAGTCGGCCGCCACGTCGTCCGGCGGCGCGAGCGCCGGAGGCCAGCAATGAAGCGCCGCTGGCTCCAGTTCACGGCGCGCGTGGAAGCGCTGCAGCCGCGCGAACGCATCATGGCGTTCGGCGCCGCGGTCGTCGTGCTCGTGTTCCTCTCGAATACCTTCGTGTTCGCGCCCTTGTCGCACAAGGAAGCCACCTTGCGCTCGACGTTGCAGCAACAGGGCATCACGGTCGACGGCATCGCCGCCGACATCGCATCGAAGGCGCGCGCGTACGGCAACGATCCGAACGTCGCGCTGCGCAAGCGCCTCGGCGAACTGCGTGCCGAGACGGCGCGCACGAGCGACGAGCTGCGCACGATGCAGAAAGGCCTCGTGCCGCCGGAGCGCATCGCGCCGCTGCTGGAATCGATCCTGCGCGCGAACGGCCGCCTGAAGCTCGTGTCGCTCAAGACGCTGCCCGTGACGACGCTGAACGACGGCACCGCGCCGCCCGCCGCGCCGACGGCCGGCGCCCCGGCCGCGCCGGCCGCCACGCCGCCCGTCGTGAAGTCGCCCGACCTGCTGTACCGCCACGGCGTCGAGCTGACGGTGCGCGGCAGCTATCTCGACATGGTCGACTACATGCATGCGCTCGAGACGCTGCCCACCCAGCTGTTCTGGGGCAAGGCGCAGCTGGACGCGGAAGACTATCCGAACGTGCGCCTCACATTGACGCTGTACACCCTGAGCCTGGACCCGAAATGGATGAAGCTGTGATCACGACGACCAAGCGCGCCCTCGGCGCGGCGTTCTGCGCCTTGCTGTGCACGATGTCATGCGCCGCCGGCGCGTTCGCGCAAGGCCTGCAGGATCCGACCAGGCCGCCCGCCGCCGCGACGCCGGCGATGGGCGGTCCCGCGGCCGCCGGCAGCGGTCCGCAACTGCAGTCGATCCTGATCGGGCGCGCGGCGGGCGGGCGCCACCTGGCCGTGATCGACGGCGAGACGGTGCGGCCGGGCGACAGCTTCCACGGCGCGACGGTCGCGCGCATCGACGCGAACGAAGTCGAACTGGTGCGCGGCGGCGAGCGCCAGGTGCTGCGCCTGTACGCGCAGGCCGCGGACGGCAAGACCCCTGTCCGTACCGCGCGGCGCTGATAAAGGATGAGGATGAACGACAAGCGTATCCCGATGCGTACCCTGGCTGCGCTCACCGCCGCCGTGCTGGCGTTGTCCGGCTGCCAGACGACGCCGAGCACGACGACCTACGACGCCATCAAGGGCGAAGTGCGCGGCGCCGCGAGCGCGCGTCCGGCGGGCGCGCCGGCCGTCGACGCGGCCGTCGCCGACGCGCTGCTGCCGCCGGCCGCCGCGCTGGCCACCCAATTGCCGAAGGCGCGGCCCGCGCTGGAAGAGCGCTTCAACGTCTCCTTCAACAACGTGCCCGCGCAGCAGTTCTTCCGCTCGATCGTCGCCGGCACGCGCTACAACATCCTCGTGCATCCGGACGTCGCCGGCACCATCACGGCGAACCTCAAGGACGTCACCCTGCCGGAGACGCTCGACGCGATCCGCGAGATGTACGGCTACGATTACAAGATCGAGGGCACGCGCATCTCGATCAAGCCGCTGACGATGCAGACCAAGATGTTCCACGTGAACTACCTGGTCGGCAAGCGCGCGGGCATGTCGAACACGCGCGTGTCGTCGACGTCGGTGGCGAACGCGGTCAACAACCAGAACGGCAACGGCAACAACAACCAGGGCCAGAACAACAACGGCAACAACCAGAACAACAACGGCAACAATCCGAACGGCCAGGGCAACTCGCAGATGGACAGCACGGACGTCGCGACCACCTCCGCCAACGATTTCTGGGGCGACCTGAAACTGTCCATCGAAGCCATCGTGGGCTCGAAGGAGGGCGGCCGCAGTGTCGTCGTGAGCCCGCAGTCGGGCGTACTCGTGATCCGCGCCATGCCGGACGAATTGCGCAACGTGGACGCCTACCTGAAGGCCACGCAGCTCGCCGTCGACCGCCAGGTGATCCTGGAAGCGAAGATCCTCGAGGTGGAGCTGAACGACAGTTACCAGAGCGGCGTCAACTGGGCCTCGTTCGCGTCGATCAGGAGCGGTCACGACAACCGCGTCTCGGGCGGCATCATCGCGCCGGGCGCCGCGCTCACGCCGCTGCCGTTCGGCGGCGGCCAGCCGGGCACGATCACGGATCCGAGCACGGGCCTGTCGGCCAGCAGCGGCTTCTCGCTGTCGAATGCGGCGGGGACGGCCGGCTCGATGTTCGGCCTCGCCGTGCAGACGGCGAACTTCGCCGCGCTGATCTCGTTCCTCGAAACGCAGGGCACCGTGCACGTGCTGTCCAGCCCTCGCGTGGCCGCGGTCAACAACCAGAAGGCCGTGCTCAAGATCGGCACGGACGAGTTCTACGTCACCGGCGTGCAGACGACGACGAATTCCACGACGACCGGCAACACCGTGTCCCCGAGCGTGACGCTGCAGCCGTTCTTCTCCGGCGTCGTGCTCGACGTCACGCCGCAGATCGACGACAAGGGCAACATCCTGCTGCACGTGCACCCGTCCGTGAGCCAGGTCTCGACGATCAACAAATCGGTCAATCTGGGCACGGCCGGCAGCCTGAACCTGCCGCTGGCCGCGTCGGCCACGTCGGAGCTGGACAGCATCGTGCGCGGCCAGAACGGCCAGGTCGTGGCCATCGGCGGCTTGATGCGCCAGTCGTCCACGGCGGACGATTCGCAGGTGCCGGGCACCAGCAGTGTGCCCGTGCTGTCCTCGCTGTTCGGCGCCAAGAAGCGCGTGAACCAGAAGCGCGAGCTGGTCGTGCTGATCAAGCCGACGATCGTCGAAGGCGTCAACAACTGGAACGACGACCTGCTCGATACCAACCGCCGCATCGAGCAGCTCGACCCGCGCGCCCGGGGGAACCGCTGAATGTACACGGCGCACTTCGGCCTGCGCGAGCTGCCGTTCGGGATCACCCCAGACACCAGCTTCTTCTTCGGCAGCCCGCATTCGCAGGAAGCCCTGAATACGCTGCTCGTGGCGGCGCGCACCGGCGAAGGCTTCATCAAGATCACGGGGGAGGTCGGCACCGGCAAGACCCTGTTGTGCCGCAAGTTCATGGCGACGCTGGGGCCCGAGTTCGTCACCGCCTACATCCCGAACCCGTACCTGGAACCGCGCACGCTGATGCTCGCACTCGCGGACGAGCTGGAAGTCGGCTACGACAAGGACGCCGACCAGCACGCGGTGCTGAAGGCGATCACGCACCGGCTGCTGGATCTCGCGGCCGCGGACAAGCGCGTGCTGCTGTGCCTCGACGAGGCGCAGGCGATGCCCGTCGAGACGCTGGAGGCGCTGCGCCTGCTGACGAATCTGGAGACGGAAAAGCGCAAGCTGCTGCAGATCGTACTGTTCGGCCAGCCGGAACTGAACCGCAAGCTGGAGCTGCAGTCGATCCGCCAGCTGGCGCAGCGCATCACGTTCCACTACCACCTCGGCCCCTTGTCGCGCGACGACCTCGATTACTATGTGGCGCATCGCCTGCGCGTGGCGGGGTATGATGGCGCGCGCCTGTTTTCGCGCGCCGCGGTGGCGCGCCTGTACGCGGCCAGCGGCGGCGTGCCGCGCCTCGTCAACATCCTCGCCCACAAGGCCATGATGCTGTGCTATGGCCAGGGGCGCCAGCAGGTCGCGCGCGCGCACGTGAGCGCGGCCGCGCGCGACACGCACGCGACGAGCCGGCGCCGCCTGTGGCCGTGGGCCGCGCTGCTGGCCGTGCTGGCCGGCGCCGCGGCGGGCCTGGCGTGGGCACTGAGCCATTGACGGGGAGCCGGAATGAGCCTGATTAACAAGATGCTGCAGGACCTCGACGCGCGCGGCACGCCCCAGGACGGCGAACTGCCGGGCCAGGTGAAGCCTGTCGCGCGTGAACCGTACCGGCCGGACTGGCGCGCGATCGCGGCCGGGGTCGGCGGCGCCCACGCCGCCCGCGCGCACGGCTGGCTGGCCTTGACCCAGCTGCATCGCATCCCGCGTCCCGTGACTGCCGTGCCCGCGCCCGTCGCCGCCGTCAAGGTGGCGCCGGTCGTCGCGGGCCCCGTGCGGGCGCCGCAGGTGGTCACCGGGCCGGTCCAGGCGCCGGCAGCCGCGCCGGTGGAAGCGCCGCGCGCCGCGCCGGCAACGCCGCAGGCGGCCGAACGGGCAGAGGAAACGCCGGCCACGACGTCCATGACACGGGCCGAACGCCGCGCCGAGCGCAAGCGTCTCGCGGCGGCGCGCAAGGAAGAGAAAGCGGCGGCGCGCACGGTCGAGAAGACGCCCACCGTGCGCCCTCAGGACGTCGCGCCGATGGAGCCGGACAGCGCGGAAGCGCGCGCGGCCCGCCGCGCGTTGGCGCAGGCGCTGGCCGCGCGCGGAAAATCGGTGAAGAAGACGTCCGCCGCGCTGCTGGCCGCGGCGCGCGCGGCCGCGCGGGACGACGCCGGCGCCACGGGCAAGCACGGCGCGCAGGGCCGCCAGGAAACGGGCGCCCAGCGTGCGGAAGGCGACTACCGGCGCGCGCTGGCGAGCCTGCAGGAAGGCCGCATGACCGAGACGGTGGCCGCGCTCGAACAGGCGCTCAAGTACGAACCCACGCACGAGGCGGCGCGCCAGACGCTGGTCGGCCTCCTGATCGAAGCGAACCGCACCGACGAGGCGATGCGCCAGCTGCAGCTGGGCCTCACGCTGGACGCGCGCCAGCCGGCCATGGCGATGCTGCTGGCGCGCCTGCAGATCGAACGGGGCGGCAACGGAATCGATACCTTGATGCGCACATTGCCGTATGCTGGCAACGATCCCGACTACCACGCCTTCGTGGCGGCCGCGCTGGCGCGCCAGCAGCGCCACCGCGAAGCGGCCGAGCAGTATCAGCAGGCCGTGCGGGCCATGCCGTCGAACGGCGTGTGGTGGATGGGCCTCGGCATGTCGCTGCAGGCCGAGAAGCGCAACGGCGAGGCGCTCGACGCGTACCAGAAGGCGCGCGCGAGCGGCGCTCTGTCGGAGGAATTGCTGGGGTTCGTCGAGCGGCGCATCCAGCAGCTCGGGCGCTGACTCACACCCTGGCGAGGCGCTCCAGCGCCAGCGCCAGCGTCTCATCCTTCTTCGCGAAGCAGAAGCGCACGATCCTCGACTCCGTGGGCCGGCTGTAGAACGCCGCCACGGGAATCGCCGCCACCTTGATCTCGCGCGTGAGCCACTGCGCGAATTCCGACTCGCCCAGGTCCGAGATCCCGTCGTAGCGCACGCACTGGAAATACGTGCCGTCCGCCGGCAGCAAGGTGAAGCGGGACTGCGCCAGCCCCGCGCGGAACAGGTCGCGCTTGCGCTGGTAGAACGCCGGCAGGTCGCGCCACGGCGCCGGGTCGCGCATGAAGCCGGCCAGGCCGGCCTGCATCGGCGTGTTCACGCTGAAGACGTTGTACTGGTGGACCTTGCGGAATTCCGCCATCAACGGCGCCGGCGCGGCCACATAGCCCACCTTCCAGCCCGTCACGTGATACGTCTTGCCGAAACTGGAGACGACGAACGCGCGCTCGGCCAGCACCGGGTGGCGGCTCACGGAGGCGTGCGGCTGGCCGTCGTAGACCATGTGTTCGTACACCTCGTCCGACAGGATCAGGATGCCGGTTCCGGCCACGATGTCCGCCAGCGCATCGAGATCGGCCTGGCGCAGGATGGTCCCGGTCGGATTGTGCGGGGTGTTCACGACGATCATGCGGGTCCGCGCCGTGACGGCCGCCGCGACGTCGTCCCACGGCACGCTGTAGCCGTCCGCGCCGACGCGCATGGCGACCGGCACCGCCACGCCGCCGGCCAGCGCGATCGACGGCTGGTAGCTGTCGTAGCACGGCTCGATGACGATCGCTTCGTCGCCCGGATGCACGGCGCACAGGATCGCGGTGATGATGCCTTGCGTGGCGCCGGCCGTGACCGTGATCTCGGCGTTGGCGTCGTACGCGCGGCCGTACAGCGCTGCCAGCTTGGCGGCGATGGCCTCGCGCAGCACGGGCAGGCCGGTCATCGGCGCGTACTGGTTGTGGCCCGCGCGCATGGCGGCGTCGACGGCGTCCAGCAGGCGCGGGTCGCACTGGAAATCGGGGAAGCCCTGGCCCAGGTTGACGGCGCCGTATTCGTTGGCCAGGGCGGACATGAGGGTGAACACGGTGGTGCCGACGGCCGGCAGGCGCGATCGCAGGACGGGTGTGGTCATGGTGCGGACGGGTTGGATGAAGGTCGGATCATTCTAGCGTGGGCGACGCCTCGGTCTTGACCCACGCGTCGGGCGTCATGATGCGGAACAGGTTCTCGCGCGCGGTCCGGCGCGCCAGCTTGAGCAGGGCCTTGTCCTTCGTGACGAGGACGGCGGCGTCGGCGTCGCGGGCGATCTCGAGGAATTTCTGGTCGTCGCGGTCGGTGCAGACGGGCAGGCGCAGTGCGCGGGCCGTCGGCGCCACGACCTCGATCAGGGCGTCGAAGCGGTCCGCCGCGTGCGGGCGCGTCGTGTCGTCGAGGGGCAGGTGGGCATAATGCAGCACGATGCGGTATTCGTCGCGGCAGTCGGCGCGGGTGACGGCGCGCACGCGGCCGGACTCGAGGGCGGCCAGCAACGGCGCCCAGCGCGGGTCGCGGAAAACGAACAGGTCGAGGCAGACATTGGTGTCGATGACGATGGGTTTCGCTGGAGCAGGTATCATGTCAGCAATTTTACCCGTTGCACGTGTTTCAACAATGCTGATCGTTCTTTCGCCCGCCAAATCCCTCGACCTCGATTCCCCGCCCACCACCCGCGCACGCACGACGCCGCGCTTCATCGACGATGCCGCCGACCTCATCCGGGTCCTGAAACCCAGGTCGCCGGCCGAGATCGGTGCGCTGATGGACATCTCGGATCAGCTGTCCGTGCTGAACGTGACGCGTTACGCCGACTGGCACCCGGACCATGGCGCCGCGCGCCAGGCCATCATGTCCTTCGACGGCGACGTCTACACGGGCCTCGCCGCGCGCACGCTGGACGCGCGGGCGCTGAAGTACGTGCAGGGCAGGGTGCGCATCCTGTCCGGCCTGTACGGCGTCCTGCGCCCGCTGGACGGCATGCACCCGTACCGCCTCGAGATGGGCACCCGCCTCGCGAACCCGCGCGGCAAGGACCTGTACGCCTTCTGGGGCGAGCGCGTGACGGCCGCGCTGAATGCGGACGCGAAGGACGCGGGGGCGCAGGTCCTCGTGAACCTGGCGTCGGAAGAATACTTCAAGTCCGTCAAGCCGAAGCTGCTGGACGTGCCCGTGATCACGCCCGTGTTCGAGGACTGGAAGAACGGCAAGTACAAGATCATCTCGTTCTTCGCCAAGCGGGCGCGCGGGATGATGGCCCGGTACGCGGCCGAGCGCGGGATCACGGACGTGCAGCGGTTGAAGGCGTTCGACGTCGACGGCTATGCGTTCGACGCGGCCGTGTCGACGGACAAGGCGTGGGTGTTCAGGCGGCGGATCGACAGCTGACGTTCCGTCGGCCCGCGCAGAAGATGCCCGTCGTCCCCGCGCAGGCGGGGACCCAAGATGCCCGTCGTCCCCGCGAAGGCGGGGACCCAAGTAATGCCACCAGCTTCGCCGGCGTCGGCATGCCGCGCCGATCGTGGAAATTGGGCCCGTGCCTGCGCAGGGGTGACGGGGCCAACAATAAAAATTTGGCCCCGGCATGCGCAGGCGACGGCGCCAACCATAAAAAAAGCCCGCATCGCTGCGGGCATCGTCGTCCTTACTGCACGGCATCCTTCGGCGCCGGCTTCGGCCCCGCCTTGGCCCAGAACTTCCACCACGGCGCATCGCCCGAGCCCTTGCCGCCCATGAAGCGGCTGTCCGGGTAATTCTTGGCAAAGATGCGCTGCGTGTCGTCGCGCAGGTCGAACATGCCCAGCTTGTCGTAGCAGCGGATCATGATGAACAGCGCTTCCTCGCGCGCGGTCGACTGGTTGAACTGCGTCACGGCCGTCTGCGCGCGGTTCAGTGCGGCCAGGTAGGCGCCGCGGCGATAATAGTAGTTCGCCACGTGCACTTCGTACTGCGCCATCGCGTCGATCAGGTAGTTCATGCGGGCGATCGAGTCCGGCGCGTATTTGCTGTTCGGGAACTTGTCGACCAGTTCCTTGAACGCGGCAAACGCCTCGCGCGTCGCCTTGGGGTCGCGCTCGGTCGGGTCCTGGGCGTAGATGAAGCTGAGGAAGCCGATCTGGTCGTTGAAGTTGATCAGGCCGCGCAGGTAGTACATATAGTCGACCTGCGGGTGGTTCGGGTGCAGCTTGATGAAGCGTTCCACGGCCGCCAGCGCCTCGGCCTGGTCCTGCGCCTTGTAGTGCGCATAGGCGATTTCCATCTGCGCCTGGGCGGCGTAGGTGCCGAACGGATAGTTGGATTCGAGGCGTTCGTACAGCTTGATCGCAGCTTCGTAATGGCCGCCGGCCATTTCCTCCTGCGCGTCAGCGTATAATTTCGATGCTGACACGTTCTTGTTTTCGTCCGATCTTTCCGGCAACAAACCGCAAGCTGACAAACTTAGCAGGACGCTAGTCACGACAATTACAGACAATTTTTTTTGCATAAGCTCTATTGCAAGAAAGTTTTACCGAGATTCAACGAACGGCTGATTATAGCCGATGGGACTGACGTGATATTAACTGCTGCGCCGAATTCGGCGGAAAACCTTTTCGACCCCGACCTGGACGAGGACCTCGACGCCGATCTCGATGCCGGCGTGGCCGGCCCCGACTATTCCCCGATCACCCTGGAACTGGTGCCCGAACACTGCGGCCAGCGCCTGGACAAGGTCGTGGCCGGGCTGGTGCCGCAATTCTCGCGCAGCCGCCTGCAGCAATGGTTCGACGAAGGCCACATCACCGTCGACGGCAAGCCGGCGAAGGGCAAGAGCACGGCCTACGGCGACGAGGCGATCGTCGTCCTGCCGCAGCCCGCGCCCGAGGACACGGCCTACACGCCGGAACCGATGGCACTGAACATCGTGTACGAGGACGATGCGATCATCGTCGTCAACAAGCCGGCCGGCCTCGTCGTGCACCCGGGTTCGGGCAACTGGTCGGGCACCTTGCTGAACGGCCTGCTGCACCACTGCCCGCAACTGGTGTCCGTGCCGCGCGCCGGCATCGTGCACCGCCTCGACAAGGATACGAGCGGCCTGATGGTCGTCGGCAAGACGCTGGAGGCCCAGACCGACCTCGTGCGCCAGCTGCAGGCCCGCACCGTCAAGCGCGAGTACCTGGCCCTCGTGTGGGGCACGCCGCGCGCCAGCGGCACCATCGACTCGGCGATCAGCCGCGACCCGAAAGACCGCGTCAAGATGGCCGTGTCGAACAGCCCGTCGGCCAAACCCGCCATCACGCACTACGAGCTGCTCGAAAGCGGCGAGCTGGACCGCCGTCCCGTCAGCCTCGTGCAATGCCGCCTGGAGACGGGCCGCACGCACCAGATCCGCGTGCACATGCAGTCGCTGGGGTACAGCCTCGTCGGCGACACCGTGTACGGCAAGCAGCACCTGCGCTCGTTCTTCCACCGCCAGGCGCTGCAGGCGCGCCGCCTCGGCCTCACGCATCCGGCCAGCGGCGAGCACATGGAATGGGTCGTGCCGCTGGCCGACGATTTTGCGGAACTTCTGGAACAAGCCGGGATCGAAGAACCGGAAGCGATTTGATGAGTGGTTCCAGTTTGCCGCCGCATCTGCTCGATACCGATCTGATTCATCCGGCCGCGCCGGACCAGTGGCCCGATCTGCCTGACGCGTTCGGTGCACTGGCCACGACGCGGCGCGGCGGCGTCAGCATGGGGCCGTACGGCGACGGATGCGGTGGCGGGGGCCTGAACCTGGGCAGGCACGTGGACGACGATCCGGAGGCCGTGCAGACCAACCGCGCGCGCCTGCGGGCACGCCTGCCGGGGCCGCCCGCATGGATCGCGCAGGTCCACGGCGCCGACGTCGTCGATGCGGCGACCGTGCAGCCGGACGGACCCGTGCGCACGGGCGACGCGAGCATCGCGACGGCGCCGGGCGTCGTCTGCGCCATCCTGACGGCGGATTGCCTGCCCGTGCTGTTCGCGGACCTGGGCGGCAAGGTCGCGGGCGCCGCGCATGCGGGCTGGCGCGGCCTGGCGGGCGGCGTGCTGGGGCAGACGGTCGCCGCCATGCGCGCGGCCGGCGCGGGCGAGATCACGGCCTGGCTCGGGCCGGCGATCGGGCCGGACGCGTTCGAGGTGGGGCCCGATGTGCTGGCCGCCTTCGACGCCGCGCTGCCGGGGCAGGCGGCCGATGCGTTCAAGCCGTATCCCGGCAGGCCGGGCAAGTATCTGGCCGACATGCCGCTGTTGGCGCGCCGCATGCTGGCGCGCGCCGGCGTCACGCGCGTGCACGGGGGCGGGCGCTGCACGGCGACCGAGGCCGACTGGTTTTATTCCTACCGGCGCGATGGCGTCAGCGGCCGCCAGGCCAGTCTCATCTGGCTGAAGTAGAGGGCGGGCAGCCGCCGTCGGCGCTGCCTGCGGCATCGTCACGGCCATCCGCCGCGCGCACTGCGGCCCGGGCCGCGCGGGCGCGCCGGCGCCGTGATCCCGCAAGGTAAAATACTAGCGAGAACGGCAACACGCCATAGCCGAAAAAAGTCATAATGCCGCCAACCACAGTCGGCTCCGTCGCCGCCATCAGGGTTACGACGTACATCCATCCTATGGCCACGATCCACATGCGATGCTCCGGTTGCTGTCGACAAATCGATTCTACACAATGGACGCCTTATGAATACGCCTGATGCTACCCCGCAGATGCTTGCCGCTCCCTGGATGGCGCCGTTCGCGCAATTCACCGATCCCTCCGCCTGGCAGTCGATGATGAAACTTCCCGACGGTGCCGACGGTACGGCAGCATTCGCACCCGTGGCAAAGATGCTGGGCGATATCGGCGCCGGCCTGTCGCAGGGCAAGCTGGAGGCGCTGCGCGACGACTACGTGCAAAAGGCAACGAAGCTGTGGCAGGATTTCGTCGGCGGCAAGCTGCCGTCGTTCAGCGACCGCCGCTTTGCCGCGCCGGAGTGGACGGCGAATCCGATGTCCGCGTACAGCGTCGCGTCGTACCTGCTGAATTCCGAGTTCCTGATGGCGCTGGCCGAGGCCGTCGAGGTGCCCCCGCGCGAGAAGCAGAAGATCCGCTTCGCCGTCCAGCAGATCGTCGATGCGATGTCGCCAGCCAACTTCCTCGCGACGAATCCGGAAGCCCAGCAGAAAATGATCGAGACCAAGGGCGAAAGTCTCACGAAGGGCCTGCAGAATATGCTGGCCGACCTGCAAAAGGGCCGCATCTCGCAATCGGACGAATCCGCGTTCGAGGTCGGCCGCAACGTCGGCGTCACGCCGGGCGCGGTCGTGTTCGAGAATCATTTGTTCCAACTGATCCAGTACACGCCGACGACGCCGACCGTGCACGAGGTGCCGCTGCTGATGGTGCCGCCTTGCATCAACAAGTACTACATCCTCGACCTGCAGCCGGAGAATTCCCTCGTCCGCTACCTGGTGGAGCAGGGCAATACGGTGTTCATGGTCTCCTGGCGCAACCCGGACCAGGGCCTGGCCGGCACGACGTGGGACGACTACATCGAGCAGGGCGCGATCCGCGCGCTGGACGTCACCCGCGCGATCGCGGGCAAGGACAAGGTGAACGTGTTCGGCTTCTGCGTGGGCGGCACCATCGCGGCGACGGCGCTGGCCGTGCTGGCCGCGCGCGGCCAGAAGCCGGCCGCGAGCCTGAGCCTGTTCACGACCCTGCTGGACTTTTCCGATACGGGCGTGCTGGACGTCTTCGTCGACGAGACGCAGGTGAAGATGCGCGAGCAGCAGCTGGCGCGCGGCGGCCTGATGCCGGGACGCGACCTGGCGACGACGTTCTCGGCGCTGCGTCCCAACGACCTCGTGTGGAACTATGTCCAGCAGAACTACCTCAAGGGCAAGACGCCGCCCGCGTTCGACCTGCTGTACTGGAATGCCGACAGCACCAACCTGCCGGGGCCGATGTATTGCTGGTACCTGCGCAACACCTATCTCGAGGACAAGCTGAAGGTGCCGGGTGCGCTGACCGTGGCCGGCACGAAGGTCGACCTGGGCGCCATCGATTGCCCGACCTTCCTGTACGGCTCGAAGGAAGACCACATCGTGCCGTGGGAAGCCGCGTTCGCGTCGATGGGCCTGCTGAACCCGAAGAAGCCGAAGAACAACCGCTTCGTGCTGGGCGCTTCCGGCCATATCGCGGGCGTCATCAACCCGGCGTCGAAGAACAAGCGCAGCTACTGGGTGGGCGAAGGCGGCCGCACGCGACCGAAGACGGCGGCCGAGTGGAGCGCCAGCGCCGTCGAGAAGAAGGGCAGTTGGTGGCCGGAATGGGCGAAGTTCCTGGCGGAGTTCGGCGGCCAGGACGTGGCGCCGCCCGCGCAACCGGGCAGTGCCGCTTTCCCCGCGATCGAGCCGGCGCCGGGCCGTTACGTCAAGGCGCGCGCGGATTGAGGCGGCTGCGGAGGGTATTTGCGAAATAAATCATTCAGTTGCTCAGTGAATAATTGCTGCACCTGCGTTCGCAACGTGGTATTTTTAGCGGATATCCTCTTGGAATCGGAGACGCCGCGGGAGATCCCCGCGGTCGCCGCATAATAAATGCGCTACGGCGCTGTACATGGAAATGAGATGAGTAGTGTCAAAAAAAGCACTGAACGCCTGATCAAGAAATATCCGAACCGCCGGCTGTACGACACCCAGACCAGTTCTTACATCACCTTGTCCGACGTGAAGCAACTCGTGCTCGATTCCGACGAGTTCACGGTCGTGGATGCCAAGACGAACGAAGACCTGACCCGCAGCATCCTCCTGCAGATCATTCTCGAAGAGGAAGCGCACGGCGTGCCGATGTTCTCCAGTGGCGTGCTGTCCCAGATCATCCGTTACTACGGCCATGCGATGCAGGGCATGATGGGTTCCTACCTGGAAAAGAACGTGCAGGCCTTCACCGACATCCAGAACAAGTTCGTCGGCTCGGCCGCGGGCGCGCTGGAAGGCAAGCCGTTCAGCACCGAGATGTGGACCCAGTTCATGAACATCCAGGGCCCGATGATGCAGGGCATGATGAACAACTACATCGACCAGAGCAAGAACCTGTTCCTGCAGATGCAGGAGCAGATGCAGAGCCAGAGCAAGGCGATGATGTTCGGCGCGTTTCCGTTCGGGGTGCCGCCCGAGAAAAAGTGAACGTGTAACGTACCGCGCACGATCAGTCGTACCGCGCACGATCAGTCGTACCGCGCACGATCAGTCGTACCGCGCACGATCAATCGTACCGCGCACGATCAATCGTACCGCACACGATCAGCCGTCGTCCCCGCGCAGGCGGGGACCCAATTTCGCAACCATTCCGGCAGCGCCAAAATTGGGCCCCTGCCTGCGCAGGGGCGACGAGCAACGGGTGCGGGCCACCACACGCTGTATTTCGCCCCTCGATTTCCCTCCGCCCCCGCTTCCTGTACAATCGCGGATTGCCCTGAATTTTCGCCGCAATCCGACAATGCAAGAACTCCGCCGTAATCCCCTCCCTGCCACCGTTGACGCCACCGGCAGCGCGACGCCGCCCAAGGTCGGCTTCGTCTCGCTCGGCTGCCCCAAGGCGCTGGTCGACTCCGAACAGATCCTCACGCAGCTGCGCGCGGAGGGTTACGAGACCGCCAAGTCGTATGCCGGCGCGGACCTCGTGATCGTCAACACCTGCGGCTTCATCGACGCGGCCGTGCAGGAATCGCTGGATGCGATCGGCGAGGCGCTGGCCGAGAACGGCAAGGTCATCGTCACCGGCTGCCTCGGCGCCAAGAAGGATGCCGCCGGAGACGACATCATCACCAAGGTGCACCCGAAGGTGCTGGCCGTGACCGGTCCGCATGCCGTGGCCGAAGTGATGGAATCCGTGCACCTGCACCTGCCCAAGCCGCACGACCCGTTCATCGATCTCGTGCCGGACCACGGCGTCAAGCTCACGCCCAAGCACTACGCCTACCTGAAGATTTCCGAAGGCTGCAATCACCGCTGCAGCTTCTGCATCATCCCGTCGATGCGTGGCGACCTCGTGTCGCGTCCCATCCACGACGTGCTGCAGGAGGCGGAGAACCTGTTCAAGGCAGGCGTCAAGGAACTGCTGGTGATCTCGCAGGACACGAGCGCCTACGGCGTCGACGTCAAGTTCCGCACCGGCTTCTGGAACGGCCGCCCGGTCAAGACGCACATGACGCAGCTGGCCGAAGCGCTGGGCCAGCTGGCCAGGCAGTACGGCGCGTGGGTGCGCATGCACTACGTGTACCCGTACCCGCACGTCGACCAGGTGATCCCGTTCATGGGCGAGCACGTCCTGCCTTATCTCGACATCCCGCTGCAGCACGCGCACCCGGACGTCCTGAAGCGCATGAAGCGCCCGGCGAGCGGCGAGAAGAACCTCGACCGCATCCAGGCCTGGCGCAAGATGAATCCCGACCTCACGATCCGCTCCACGTTCATCGCCGGCTTCCCGGGCGAGACGGAGGCGGAATTCGAATACCTGCTGGACTTCCTGAAGGAAGCGCAGATCGACCGCCTGGGCTGCTTTGCCTACTCCCCGGTCGAAGGCGCGACGGCGAACGCGATCGCGAATCCGGTGCCGGAAGAAGTCAAGGAAGAGCGCCGCGCGCGCGTGATGCTGCTGCAGGAAGAGATCTCGGCCAAGCGCCTGCAGGCGAAGGTCGGCACGACGATCCGCGTGCTCGTCGACGAGGCGGGCCCGCGCGAAGCGATCGGCAGGTCGGCGGCGGACGCGCCGGAAATCGACGGCGTCGTGCACATCAAGCGCGCCCTCGCGCCGGGCAAGGCCAAGCCGGCCGTCGGCGAATTCATCGACGTGGTCGTGACGAAGGCGGATGCGCACGACCTGTGGGCGACCGTGGCCTGAGCGATCGAGACGGCGCTGCGGCGTTGGATGCTGCTTGGGTTCCCGCCTGCGCGGGAACGACGGGTGGAGCGGCCGCAGTGCTTGCAACCTGGGTTTCCGCCTGCGCGGGAACGACGAACACAGCAGTGGAGTACCCGACGTGACCAAACTGTCCATCCAGACCACGCTGACGCACAGCGACTACCGCCCCCCGGCCGGCTTCGCCGCCTACCCGACCGCCATCCACCACGCCTCGACCGTCCTGTTCAAGGACGTGGCCAGCATGCGCGCGGGCGACTGGCGCAACAAGACGGCCTATACCTACGGCCTGCACGGCACGCCCACGACGTTCACCCTGGAAGCCCGGCTGGCCGCCATCGAAGGCGGCACACACTGCCTGCTGGCGCCGTCCGGCCTCGCCGCGATCTCGATGATCCTGCTGGCGCTCTTGAGAGCGGGCGACGACGTCCTCCTGCCCGATAACGTCTACAACCCCACGCGCGAGCTGGGGCGCTGGCTGGCCAGCGACTTCGGCGTCACGGCGCGCTTCTATGATCCGCTGGTGGGCGCGGGCATCGCGGACCTGCTCCAGCCGAACACGAAACTGGTCTGGACCGAGGCGCCGGGTTCCGTGTCGATGGAAGTGCCGGACCTGCCCGCGATCTGCGCGGCGGCGCGCGCCAGGGGCATCCCGGTCGCGCTGGACAACACGTGGGCCGCGGGGCTCGCGCTGCGCGGCTTCGACGTGGGCGCCGACATCGTCATGCAGGCGCTGACGAAATACCAGTCGGGCGGTTCGGACGTGCTGATGGGCGCCGTGATCACGCGCGACGCGGCCCTCAACGAACGCATCGCCATGGCGCACATGCGCCTGGGGATGGGCGTCGGCGCCGACGACGCCTACCTCGTGCTGCGCGGCCTGGAAACGATGAAGCTGCGCTTCGACGCGCACGACGCGGCCGCGCGCAAGGTGGCCGGCTGGCTCGAGGGACGTCCGGAGATCGCGAAGGTGCTGCACCCGGCGTTCGCGGATTGCCCCGGCCACGACGTGTGGCAGCGCGATTTCAACGGCGCCGGCGGCCTGTTTTCCGTCGTCTTCGATGCGCGCTACAGCGGCGAGCAGGTCGACCGGTTCGTCGATTCCCTGGCCCTGTTCGGCATCGGATACAGCTGGGGCGGGACGCACAGCCTCGCCGTGCCGTACCGGATGCAGGGGATGCGCCGCGCCTGGGCCGACGCCGGCGCGCTCGTGCGTTTCAATATCGGGCTCGAAGCGCCCGACGATCTCATCGCCGATATCGCGCAGGCGCTCGGCAAGCTGTAACCGCCGTCACACCGGCATCGCCCGATTGTTGTTGAGGTCGAGAAAGCCCCGGATGATCCGGTACGCCATCCACAACCACGCGCCGGCGCCGACGAGCCACGCCAGCGGAATCCCGATGAGCGTGATCGCGAGACATACCGCCACCGCCATCCACAGCAGATAGAACCAGAACGACCGGATCATCCACGTGTGGTGGCTGTACACCATCGTCCCGGCCGTGTCCGGCCGCCGGATGTAATTGACGATCAGCACCAGGATCGACAGCGTGCCGAGCGAAAAGAAAAAGGTGAGCGCGTGCGCGACGTACAGGATGCGCGCGAACTGCTTGGCATCCTCGAGGCCGCGTTCGTGGACGAGTTCCTGGGCCATGCTATTCCTCTGAAATCAGAAGTAATAGCCGATATTAGCATTGAACCGATGACCGGACGATTTGGCAGCCCCGCCCGTGCCGAGGGCGTTGCCGAAGCCCGGCGACAGGTAGGGCTGGTTCGTGGCATTCGCGACGTCGACGATGATGACCCAGCCGCCCGACGCGAACGTAATGCCCGTCACGTTCTGATAGCTGTCGGCATAGCCGGCGGCGGATTTCCTGAGCCGGCTCCAGTCGTTGTAGACCATGAACTGACTGAACGGCCCGATCGAACCGGGGATTTTATAGGTGAGGTTCGCGATGTCGATGTGTCCCCTGGCCGCAAGACGATTCGAGAAGCCGAACGCGCCGATCAGGACGCAGTCCTTGTCGCAGGCGCCGTACCAGTTGCCGGCCAGCGAGCCGTTCCCATCGAAGTCGTTGTCGTACTTGATCGTCTCCAGCTGCACGCCGAGGTTGCCGAATTCGCCGGCCACATGCAGTGCGCCGGCCCGGCGGTTGCCGCTGGAGAGCGCCGGGCTCGTTGCGGCCAGCTGTCCGGCCAGGACGGAGGCGCCGAGCTCGGTTTTCCCGCCGGCGAACGGGAAGGCATATCCCAGCCGCGCGACGAAGGTATTCTTCTCCTCGCGGCCATAGCTCTGCATCAGGTGATTGCTGAAGCGGACAGAATCCAGCCCATCGAGTTCCGCGGTGCTGTCGGTCCAGGACAGCAGATGGCGGCCGTCCGACGGCAAGAATGCGACGTTGGCGTGCAGGCCGCCGATCCTGCGCTGATACTGGACGCCCATCGCATACGTGTCCTCGTAGCCGGCATACCAGGCCATCGATTCGAAGAAGTTATTCGACGCATAGGGCAGAATGCCGAACGGCATGCGCTCCTGTCCCACATGGAGTTCGCTCTTGTCGGCAAACCGATAGCCGGCCCACAGATATTCGTTGAACAGCATGTCGGCGCCCTTGCTGGCGCCCGTCTGGCGGCTCGTGTAGTGGTAGTACCGCTCGCGTCCCGCCGCCAGGAAGCGGCCGTCGTCGTATTTGAAGCCGAGGCGGGCGGTGTCGAATTCGGGCGTGCCCTTGCGCTGATCGTTCCAGCTCAGTGCTTCCACCCACATCCTGATCGCGCCATCGAACTTGAGCGGGTCCTTGCCGCTTTCCTGCGCGGATGCGCCGGACGCCGATAAAGCGAGGCAGGCGCCGGCGATGGCAAACACGACCGCGCCGGTTTGTTTCCGGTTATTCATTGATTTGTTTCCTGGCAGGGCGCGACAGAAGCGGCTTGCCGTGGGCAGCCGCCGGGGCGTCGGCATCGATGCGGAATTCCCCGACCAGCGACACCAGCAGTGCCGCCTGGTCATGCAGGCTCTCCGACGCGGCAGCGGCCTGCTCGACCAGCGCCGCGTTCTGCTGGGTCGTGCCGTCCATCTGCGCGATGGCCTGATTGACCTGCGCGATGCCACTGCTTTGCTCGGCGCTGGCGGCGCTGATCTCGACGACGATATCGGTGACGCGCCGCACGCTCGCGAGGATCTCTTCCATCGTATGGCCCGCCTCGCCGACCAGGGTGCTGCCGGCGCCGACCTTGTCGACCGAGTCGCCGATCAGGCCCTTGATCTCCTTGGCCGCCGAGGCCGAGCGCTGCGCCAGGTTGCGCACCTCGCTGGCGACGACCGCGAAGCCGCGGCCCTGTTCGCCCGCGCGGGCCGCCTCGACGGCGGCGTTCAGCGCCAGGATATTGGTCTGGAAGGCGATGCCGTCGATCACGCCGATGATGTCGACGATCTTCTGCGACGATGCCTTGATCGAGCCCATCGTGTCCACCACCTGGGCGACGACGGCGCTGCCGCGGGCGGCGATTTCCGACGCGCCTTGCGCGAGCTGGTTGGCCTGGCGTGCGTTGTCCGCGTTCTGCCTCACCGTCGACGTCAGTTCCTCCATCGACGCGGCGGTTTCTTCCAGCGCGCCCGCCTGCTGCTCGGTGCGGGCCGACAGGTCGGCGTTGCCCTGGCTGATTTCGGTGCTGGCCAGGGCCACGTTGTCCGAACTGTGGCGCACGCGCGCCAGCACGTGCTGGAGCTTGGCGACGAATTCGTTGAATCCGCCCGCGATCTGGGCCAGTTCGTCCTTGCCCCTGACTTCCAGGCGCGCGGTGAGGTCGGCGTTGCCGCCGGCCAGGCCGGCCATCGCCGTGCCCAGCACCCGCAACGGCTTGGTCAGGCGGTTCAGCACGGACACCAGCACGACCGCCGCCACCACGGCGCACAACACCGACACCAGCAGCGTATAGGTGAGCAGGTCGCGCGCATCCGCGGTCACCACGCGCTGCGGGAAGCTGAGCTTGATCGACCACGGCGCGATGTCGGGCCGCAGCCGGATCGGCTGCAGCAGGTGCACCTCGCCCCGGGTATCCGCGTATTCATAGGTCTGGCCCTGGCGGATGGCCTCCAGGCCGGCAGCCGGGATGTCGTCGGCCTTCCTGCCGGTGCGCGCGGCGTCCGGATTGCTGGCGTACAGGCCGCCGTTCGACACCAGCGCCAGGTGGCCGCCGTCGATGACCTTCAGCGACGCGAGGATTTCGCTCAGCCGCGACAGTCCGAAGTCGACGCTGGCCACGCCGCTGAATACGCCCTTGACCATGATCGGCACGTTGAAGGACGTCATCGCCACATCCTTGCCGTTGATCGGATAGGTATGCGGTTCGGTCATATAGATCCGGCCGGTGCTTTTCGGGATGTCGTACCAGTCGTTGGCATGGGGCTTGTCCGCGAACACGATGGGTTCTACGTGCAGGCCGCCCGACGCTTCGCGCGAGTAATAGGGCATGGCCCGGCCGGTGGCGTCGTATTCCGGTGCCTTGCCCGCATACTCGGCATCCTTGCCGTCGAGCGCGTCGGGCTCCCAGGTCACGGTGGAGCCGTTCAGGTCCTCCGAGTCCAGTACCGTCGCCTTGACCATCTCGCTCATCTGGGCGCGGGTCAGCGCGATGTCGGCGCCGCGGGTCGTGCGCATGGTGCGCGCCAGGCCCAGGACCGTCGTCAGGTGGGACCCCATGCGCGCCTGCACCGCGGCGGCGGCCTCGCGCGCGGTCGTGCGCGCCAGCTTCATGCTCGATTCCTCGGCGCTGCGGCTGCTGCGGATGCCGGTGACGGTCGACGTGGCGGCAAGGCTGAGGATCACCAGCACGGTCGCGGTCAGGCAGATCTTGGCGTTCAGGCTCAGGGAGCGGGAAGCGGAACTCGGGCCGCCGGGAACCGGGCGGCGCGGCGCGGCAGGCTGCGCCTGCAACATTGGGCTGGATGTCATGGGAACTCTCAGGGTACGGGTCTCGGGGAAAAATAATTCCGTGTGGAAAATTTTAGGCCGGACAATGAGAGGATGAGCAAAAAAGGCGACAAAAATCTGCCGTGAATGCCTCAATGCGGCATGGCTGCCACACTTCCAGTCGTGTTCAATTACATACCGTAAATTAAACGCACGAGCGTGCGCCCCGCGCCCCGCGCGTCATGCAACGCGCGCGTACTGCTGCACCCAGGCCATCAGGCGGTTCGCATCCATCGCCCCCGCCTGGCGCGCGATTTCGCGCCCTTTCTCGAACAGCGCGATGGTCGGGATGCTGCGGATGGCGTAGCGCGCGGCCAGGTCCTGCGACGCTTCCGTGTCCACCTTCAGCAGGCGCACGCGCGGCTCCAGCCGGCCGGCGGCCTGGGCGTAGGCGGGCGCCATCATGCGGCACGGACCGCACCAGGCGGCCCAGAAGTCGACGAGGACGGGAATGTCGTTGCGCGCGACGTGCTTGTCGAAGCGGGCCGACGACACGTCGGTGGGCTGGGCCGTGAACAGCGCCTGCGCGCATTTGCCGCAGACCGGCTGGTCGACCAGGCGCGCGCCCGCCACGCGGTTGACGGCGTCGCAGTGCGGGCAGACGATGTGCAGGGAATCGGCCATGGTACCTCCTGTGTGATGGTCATATTGTAGTGGCGCGGCGCGTGCGCCGTCGGACATCTCGTTCGGCATAGAATCGGGTGCCGGGCGGATGCCCTCCAACATGGGTTCAGATGAGCGAATTGCAATCCACAGCGAGCGGCCGGCCCCTGATCGGGTGCGCCGGCTGGAGCATACCGAAGGACGCGGCGGCCGCCTTTCCGGGCGCGGGCAGCCACCTCGAACGCTACGCGGCCGTGTTCCCGGCCGTCGAGATCAATTCGTCGTTCTACCGGCCGCACCAGCCGCAGACCTACGCCCGCTGGGCCGCCAGCGTGCCGCAGGATTTCCGGTTTTCCGTCAAGCTGCCGAAGGCGATCACGCACGAGGCGAAGCTGGTCGACGCCGACGCGCTGCTCGACCGTTTCGTGCGCGAGGCCGGCGAGCTGGGACCGAAACTCGGCTGCGTGCTCGTCCAGCTGCCGCCCAGCGGCGTGTTCGATGCGGCGGTCGTCGGCGACTTCCTGCCGCGCCTGCGCGCGCGCTTTCCCTGCATGCTCGCGATCGAGGGCCGCCATCCGACGTGGTTCGGCGACGCGGCCACCACGCTGCTGCGCGAGCACGGCGTCACGCGCGTGATCGCCGATCCGCCGGCCGGCCAGCCGGGCCCGCACGTGCCGACGACGGGCGCGTCCTACCTCCGCCTGCACGGCACGCCGCGCGTCTACTACTCGGCCTATCCGCGGGCGTTCCTGCTGGACGTCGAACAGCGCATCGCGGCGCTGGCGCGGCCGGGCGCGGATCTCTGGTGCATCTTCGACAACACGGCCGAGGGCCATTCGGTGCCGAACGCGCTGGACGTGCTGCGTGGCGTCGATGTCTCCGCGGCCGCATGAGCCATGGCCACCGCGACGTTCCGCTTCTACGGCGAATTGAACGACTTCCTCGCGCGCGAGCGGCGCGGCCACGCGTTCGCGACCCCGTGCGCGCGGGCGGCGACGACCAAGCACATGGTCGAGGCGCTGGGCGTGCCGCACACGGAGGTCGAACTGGTCCTCGTGAACGGCGACCCGGCGGGGCTGGACGACATCCTGGAAGAGGGCGACCGCGTCGCCGTCTACCCGCGCTTCACGAGCCTGGACGTGGCCGACGTGGCGCGCCTCGCCCAGCGCCCGCCGGGCCGCGCGCGCTTCGTCGCGGACGCCCACCTCGGCGCGCTCGCGCGGCTGTTGCGGATGGCGGGGTTCGACACCATCTACCGCAACACCCTGCATGGCGCGGAGGTCGAGGCGATCGCGCTGGAGGACGGCCGTGCCGTGCTCACGCGCGACCGCGCACTGCTCAAGCGCCGCGGCATCGAGTACGGTTGCTATGTGCGCGCCCTGACGGCGCAAGCGCAGCTGCAGGAAGTGGTCGAGCGCTTCGGGCTGGGCGAGCGCGTGCGCCCGTTCACGCTGTGCCTGTCCTGCAATGCGCCGCTGCGTCCCGTGGCGAAGGCCGACGTGATCGATCGCCTGCCGCCGCGCGTGGCCGCGACCCGGGACGAATTCAGCACGTGCGACCGCTGCCACGGCGTGTTCTGGAAAGGCTCGCACTGGCAGCGCATGGCCGGCGTGCTCGACACGATCGTTTGCGCCGCGGGGGCCGAAGACGGCCCGCATTGATATACACTACTTTCCCGGACGAGCAATCCGTTGACGGCGTGATCCCATGTTGCAGCAGGCATCGATACCCATCCGCATCGAATGTCCCCCTGGCGCCTGCGTCTGCGAGCGCGAGGTGCTGCTGGCCGACCCGGACGCCGACCTGCGCCCGCTGCGCCTCACGCGCAGCGAAGAGCAGCGCCTGCTCGAACGCATCGACGCCGTGGGCAGCTACGCGGAGCTCACGCGCCTGCAGGACCGTATCCGCGCCAACCTCGGGGTGGAACTGCGGATCGAGCCCGGCCCGAACGAGGTGCGCACTCTGCGCGGCATCCTGATCGTGCTGGAAGACCGTCCGGGCCTGTGCAAGAAGGTGCGCCAGTCGGTGCCGGCCGCCGTGCGCAGGGTACTGGAGCGGCATCCCGAGATCACGTACGCGATCCTCGACGCGCACGACCTGTTCGGGATGCGGGGCGGCTGAAGGCAGGCCGTCTTTGCGCGCATTCCACGGTACCTCGATCATTCCATAACCCTCGTCAAACAATGCAATTCGACGCGCGGCGATTCCGAATGCGCGGCGGATGGGAATGCGTTCTCCGCGAATCGTTTCGATCTGGATGGGCCCGGCGATGATAAGCGCGTCGACACGCCGCTTGCATTTCTTCAGGGTTCGTTCCCGGCCGATTGTGGCAAATCCTGGGTGAGCGTTGGGAAAATCCGGAGCCGCCTGCGGTTGCTTGACACGTGCGCGCGCTTGGAGAGAGCATGAAACGGTCATAAGGTTTTATGACGCGATTGAACCGATGCGATAACGATCCGGGGGCGAAAATGCCGAGACCAGTATGCGATCTACAAGCGGTCCTCAACCTGACTCAACCTTTAGGGCCGATTCAACAGGAGCATATGGAAGATTCCTGTGCCGAAAAACTGCTTGATCATCAGGTTGCTCCCTTCCGCGAAATCGCGGCCGAACCTCATATGTTGTTGTTGGGCCGGAAAGGGGCCGGAAAAACGGCGGCCCTCGCCGAAATACGGATTGCTGCAAGCCGACGGGGCGATGTGCGCCGTGCCCGCCCGCTCCCCCAACGCGGTGCGCAGTTCGTTCTTGCGATCGACTCCTGGCCCCATTTTCACGAGGTGGTGTCCCGTGTCGGCCGAAACGTGCAGGGAGAGCAAGTCAGCCCGGAATTAATTCCGCCCGAGATGTACAGAGACTTGTGGGTCGATTCGCTCTGGCACGAAATTATCACTTATTTCTACGATTATGCGCATGAGGATGACACGCGTGCCGATTTAATGCCGGTGCACAGGTATATCAATGCGGAAGCGCCTACGGGCGTGCCGCTCAAGCTTGCGGCCCAGCAGATGGCCGAAGATGCCAGGGACGCGATCGTCAGCTTTCTGGACCAACGCGACGCTCAGCTTTTCTTTCTTGTCGACACCATGGAGCGTTATCCCATACGTAATTCCGTATTCGCACAAACGCTCAGCGGGATGTTTCCCGCGATGTATAAGATCAAGGCAAATAATTCGCGCATTAAAATTATCTTCTCTGTCCCCGAGGAGATCGAGTCCTTCATGGCGGCCGGCTCGGCGAATCTGATGAAGGATTTTGCATCGTCATTTCGTGTGCGCTGGAAACCAATTGACCTGGTTCATCTGATTGCATACCGCCTGCGCGCCTCGGCATCGATTCACGATCGGCCACTTTATGAGCGGACGGAGAGCCTGGATTTTTCGAAACGGGACGATCTGCACAAAATGTTGAGCGTTATTCTGCCGGAAACGATACGAAATGCATGTGGTAATGACGAGGATGCGTTGGCATACATTATCCGTCATACACAGTTACTGCCACGGCAAATATTGTTTATTTTTAACGCGGCGCTCAGCGAGCAATTTCGTAAGCATAAGACTTTCGAAAATGTAAAGGGAGAGCTGGTGCGGAAGGCGGTCACCGAGTCGCAGCGGTTCATCGGCGAGCAGATGTTGACACTGTATCGGAACGTTTATCCAAAATTGCTGACCGAGGCCAGGAAGATATTGCCCGACCTCGAGCCGATCTGTGACTATCAAAGCTTGCGCAAGATAGAGTCCCGTTTTAACAGGAATATTGAAGACGACGTCGTGTCCATTTGGGATACGATGTTTGAAATGGGTATATTGGGGCGCTCGACCACGAAAAGCGGCGATCTTTCCAATCCGCCCATGGACGAGAGCCGCTACTGCTACGGGCAGTTCCATTTCAACGCCGATTCGGGTTTCGGTCTGGCGACCGACGGCGAGTACTGTTTTCACCCGATCTTCGCGCGTTATTACGGAATGGCGCGTCGCAAGGAAGAACAACGCGTAGTGTATCCAGCGAATATCGATCTGGAGAACATATATGTCGATCAAAGTTCCGGATAAATTGCCCGCTCTTTTTCTGGCGCGATTTTTATGGCTCGCGGTCGTGGTGATCATTGTATGTTCGCTGATTGCTGCCCAGCACACCGGAGATGGCCACTGGGTCAACCGGGGCGGCGCCGGGATTGCAGCGCTGGGCGCCGCGTCCATCCTGCCGCAGATAATGGAAGAAATGCGCCTGGAAGACGAGGCGCGGGAGCTGGAAGAAAAGCATGGTCAACGTCACTGGAACCCGGTGCCGCGTACCCGGATTGAAGAGCTTGAAAGCGAACTTGCCGCGAAAGCCTTGAAGGAAAAAATGTCCAGAGTACGTAGCGAGCGTCTGTATATTGCAAGCCGGGTTGTCGTGACGGCCATGATTGGCGAGCTGCTTCATGGGGGCGGGGATCTCGCCGCGTGTAGCCTGCTTATCGCTTGCGCGGCGCACTGATGTCATTGGACATGGACACAGGCGGTTTCGCTCGTTGCGCGGGCACCCGGCGCGGGAACGGGCGCAGCAGGAGGATCACCGGATCATCGGGGAATTTTTGTTGCTGAAGCAATACTTTGCCGGTTTTCCCTGGCCTCGTATATCCTTGCGGCCATCGACACCAAGGAAAACCCATGAAGATCGTCATCGCCCCCGATTCGTTCAAGGAAAGCCTGACGGCGCTGCAGGTGGCCGCCGCCATCGAGGCCGGCATGCGCGAGGTCTGGCCCGATGCGACCTATGTGAAGGTGCCCGTGGCCGACGGCGGTGAGGGCACCGTGCAGGCGATGATCGACGCGACCGGCGGCCGGCGCGTGGACGCCCGCGTGACGGGGCCGCTGGGCCAGACGGTCGACGCGTTCTACGGCGAGGCCGGCGGCGGCCTCGCCGTGATCGAGATGGCGGCCGCCAGCGGCCTCGAAGGCGTGCCGCCCGACCTGCGCGATCCGCGCACGGCCACTAGCCGCGGCACGGGGTAACTCATCGTCGCCGCGCTGGACGCCGGCGCGCGCCGCTTCGTGCTGGGCGTGGGCGGCAGCGCGACGAACGACGGCGGCGCCGGCATGTTGCAGGCGCTCGGCGTGCGCCTGCTCGACGACGCCGGGCACGATATCGGCCCGGGCGGCGCGGCGCTGGCACGGCTGGCCCGCATCGACGCGTCAGGGCTCGATCCGCGCGTGCGCGAGGCGGAATTCCAGATCGCGTGCGACGTCGACAACCCGCTCGTCGGCCCGCGCGGCGCGTCCGCCGTGTTCGGGCCGCAGAAGGGCGCGTCGCCCGAGATGGTGCGGCAGCTCGACGCCGCGCTCGCGCACTTCGCGGACATCGTCAAGCGCGACCTCGGCCAGGACATCGCGCAGATGCCCGGCGCGGGCGCCGGCGGCGGCATCGCGGCGGCGATGGTCGTGTTCCTGAACGGGCAGCTGCGGCCCGGCATCGAGATCGTCACGGAGGCCGTCGGGCTGGATGCGGCCGTGCGCGACGCCGACCTCGTCGTGACGGGCGAAGGCCGCATCGACGGCCAGACCGTGAACGGCAAGACGCCGATGGGCGTGGCGCGGGTCGCGCGGCGCCACGGCAAACCGGTGGTCGCCATCGGCGGCAGCCTGGCAAACGATGCGGATGCCGTGCACGCGCACGGGATCGAGGTGGTGGTGGCGGCCGTCGCGCGGCCGTGCTCCGTGGCGGAGGCGCTGGCCGCGGCCGAGGACAACCTGCGCCGCGCCGCGCGCAACCTCGCGGCCGCGCTGGCGCTGGGATCGCGCCTTCGGTAGGGTGGGCACCCCGTGCCCACGCGTGCGGCAAGTGGCATGTTGGCGTTCGCGTCGGCACTCCGTGCCCACGCGTGACGCATGTGATATCTTGGCGTAACGTGCGGGCACGAGTGCCCGAACAGACACCGAGAGCCCGCCTTGCCCGACATCCTTCCCGACGACGAATCCTACTGGTCCGCCATCCGCGCCCAGTACACGCGCTCCCCTGACTTCATCAACCTCGAAAACGGCTACTTCGGCATGCCGGCGAACCCCGTGCGCGCGGCGCTCAGGCGCTACCAGGACGAGGTCGACCTCGAGAACGCGTTCTTCCTGCGCATGCGCTGGCCCGCGCGGCTCGCGCGCGTGAAATCGCTGCTGGCCGATTTCACCGGCGCGGCGCCCGATGAACTGCTGATCACGCGCAGCGCCGTCGAGTCGCTGAACATCCTGCTGCAGGGCTATCCGTTCGCGCCCGGCGACGCGATCCTGATGGCGCGCCACGACTACGACAGCAGCCATGACATCGTCCGCATGCTGGCCGGGCGCCGTGGCCTGGCCGTCGTGCAGGTCGACGTTCCGCACGACCTGGAAGACGAGGACGCCGTCCTGGCGCTGTACGCGGAGGCGATCACGCCGCGCACGCGCGTGCTGCTGCTCACCCATATCGTGCACCGCACGGGACGCATCATGCCGGTGGCGCGGCTGGCCGCGCTGGCGCGCGGGCGCGGCATCGACGCCATCGTCGACGGCGCCCATGCGCTCGCGCAGATCGACTTCACGATTCCGCAGGTCGGCGCGCCGTTCGCCGCGTACAACCTGCACAAATGGGTCGGCGCGCCGCTCGGCACGGGCCTGCTGTACAGCGCGCGCGACCGCATCGCCGACATCGCGCCGCTGTACGGCGACGTGTCGTCCGCGCGCGGCGACATCGACAAGCTGGGCCACGTGGGCACCGTGCCGCCGGCGCCCATCATGGCCGTCGAGGACGCGCTCGCGTTCCACGCCGCCATCGGCACCCGCAACAAGGAAGCGCGCCTGCGCTGGCTGGCGCGGCGCTGGATGGACAGGGTGGCCGGCGTGCCGGGCGTCACCCTGTACACGCCGCGCGATCCGCGCCTGCACTGCGCGCTGGGCGCGTTCGGCATCGACGGCGTGCCGGCGGCGGAGGTCGTACGGCGCCTGATGGATGAACACCGCATCTTCACCGTCGTGCGCAAGTTCGGCGGCACCGAGATCGTGCGGGTCACGCCGCACCTGTACAGCAGCCCCGCAGAGCTCGACGTGCTGGCGGACGCGATCCGTCAGTGCGTGCCGCCCAGGTAGGCCGCGACGACCTTCGGATCGTTCCTGAGGCTCGCGGCCGGCCCGTGCACGGCGATGCTGCCGTTCTCCAGCACATAGCCGTAGTCCGCCACGTTCAGCGCGGCCTGGGCGAACTGCTCGACGAGCAGCATCGTGACGCCTTCCGCCTTCAGCCGCGCGATGATGCGGAAGACTTCGTCGACGAGGATCGGCGCGAGGCCCATCGACGGTTCGTCGAGCAGCACGACGTCGGGATTCAGCATGACGGCGCGCGCCATCGCCAGCATCTGCTGCTCGCCGCCGGACAGGGTGCCCGCGAGCTGCGTGCGGCGCTCCTTCAGCCGCGGGAACAGTTCCAGCGCGCGCTCCAGGTCGCGCTGGATGTCGCCCCTGGGCCGGGCGCGGGTAAAACGGGGGAAGGCGCCCAGCAGCAGGTTGTCCGTGACCGTCATCGTCGCGAACACGCGCCGGCCTTCGGGCGAATGGGCGAGGCCGGCGCGGGCGATGCGGTGCGAGTCCATGCCGGTGATGTCGCGGCCGGCGAGGCGCACCGTCCCGTCGCGCGGCTTGAGCATGCCGGAGATGGCGCGCATGGTCGTCGTCTTGCCGGCGCCGTTGGAGCCGATCAGGGTGACCAGCTGGCCCTTCGGGACCTCCAGCGAGATCCCGTGCAGCACTTCGACCTTGCCATAGGCCGCGTGCAGGTTGTCGATGGTGAGCATGTGGTCTCCTCAGACGGCGGCGGTGGTGGACGCCGCCGGCTCGCCCGCGCCGCCCAGGTAGGCTTCGATCACGCGCGGGTCGGACTGCACGCGCGCCGGCGTGCCCTCGGCGATCTTCTGGCCGAAATCGAGCACGGTGACGGTGTCCGAGATCGACATCACGACATCCATGTGGTGCTCGATGAGGACGATCGTGATGCCGTGGTCGCGGATCTTGCGGATGATGGCCATCAGCTCGCGGATGTCGGGCGCCGTGAGGCCCGCGGCCGGTTCGTCCAGCAGCAGCAGGCGCGGATCGAGCGCCAGCGCGCGGCCGATCTCGAGCAGGCGCTGCTTGCCGTAGGGGAGGTTGCGGGCTTCCTCGTCGGCCAGGTCGGCGAGGCCGACGAAGCGCAGGATCGCGGCGGCCCGCGCGCGCGCCGCCAGCTCCTCGCGCTTGCGGCGCGGCGTGTGCAGCATGGCGTCGAACACGTTCGAGCGGAAGCTGTGGTGCAGGCCGACGAGGATGTTTTCGGTCGCCGTCATCTCGCCGAACAACTGCACGTTCTGGAAGGTGCGGGCGATGCCGCCCAGCGCGATCTGCGCCGGCGTGCGGCCCGTGATGCCGGTGCCGGCAAAGAAGACCTGGCCGGCCGTCGGCCGGTAGATGCCGGTGAGGACGTTCATCATCGTGCTCTTGCCCGAGCCGTTCGGTCCGATCAGGCCGTGGACGGTGCCGCGCGCCACGGTCAGGTCGACCTGGTTCAGCGCCTTCAGGCCGCCGAACTGCATCAGCACCTGCTGCACGCGCAGCAGTTCGCCGCCCGCGCCTTCCGCGGCCGCGATGCCCGCGAACGGATCGGCGCCATCGTCCACCAGGGCGCGCGCATGCGCGCGGCCGCGCCCGAGCAGGCCGCGGAAAAAGCCCACGATGCCTTCCTGCAGATAGTAGACGACGAACAGCGTCATGAGGCCGAAGATCGTCAGGCGCCAGTCGACCATGCTCTCCAGTTTGTACGACACGACCGCCATCGCCAGCGTGGCCACCACGGGCACGGCGACGCGGCCGAAGGTTGTCTTGCGGCGCGCCAGCAGCAGGCCGGCCGCCACGACGGCGAGGATCGCGGCGGCGACGGCGATCTGGCGGAACAGGTCGATGTCGGACAGGAGGCTCGGCAGCATCACCACGATCACGGCGCCGATCAGCGCGCCGCTGCGCGTCTTGCGGCCGCCCATGATCACCGCGAGCAGGAACAGCATCGTCAGCTCGAAGTTGTAGGTGTTCGGCGAGATGTACTGCTCGGAGTACGCGTACAGGCTGCCCGCCAGGCCCGCGAACCCGGCGCTGATGACGAACGCGTAGACTTTGTAGCGGTAGACCGAGACGCCCATGCAGTCGGACGCGATGGGGCTGTCGCGCAGCGCCTCGAACGCGCGGCCGATGTGCGACTTCAGGAGCCGGTGCACCAGCACCAGCGACACGACCATCAGCGCGGCCACGGCGTAGTAGAACTCGACCTCGGTCAGTTCGTGGCCGGCCACGCTGGGTTTCGTGAGCATGATGCCCATCGGGCCGTCGGTGAGGAAGGTCATCTCGTTGATGAGGATTTGCACGATGGTGCCGAAGGCGAGCGTCACCATCGCGAGGTAGGGGCCCGTCACGCGCAGCGCGGGCAGGGCGAGGATCGCGCCGAACAGGGCGGCGCCGGCGATGCTGGCGGGGATCGTCAGCCACCATGCGGCCGCCAGCTTCATCACCAGCACGCCCGTCACGTACGAGCCCACGCCGAACAGGCCGGCGTGGCCCAGCGACACCTGGCCCGTGTAGCCGACGACGATGTCGAGCCCGAACAGCAGGATCGCGTAGATCAGGATCGTCACGACGAGGTGCAGGTAGTACGAGTTCGCGACCAGCACCGGGAAGGCGGCCAGCAGCGCGATGCCGGCGACGGCGGCGACCGGAATCAGTTTGTTCATTGTCGTGGCCATCGTCACACTTTCTTGATCGCGGCCTTGCCGAACAGGCCGGACGGCTTCACCGCGAGCACGAGCAGCAGCAGGACGAGGCCCGGCACTTCCTTGTAGCCGGTCGACAGGTAGAAGCCCGTGGCGGTTTCCGCGATGCCGAGGATGATGCCGCCGACGATGGCGCCCATGCCCGACGTGAGGCCGCCGATGATCGCGACGGCGAACGCCTTGAGGCCCAGCGACGCGCCCATCGTGGCGCTCGTGAGCGTGAGCGGCGCGATCAGGGCGCCCGCGAAGGCCGCGGTTGCGGACGACAGCGCGTACGAGAACGTGATCACCATCTTCGTGTTGATGCCCATGAGGCCCGCCGCGTCGCGGTCGTTGGCGGTGGCGACGACCGCCTTGCCGTAAATGGATTTGCGGTTGAAGATTTCGACGGCCAGCATGATGGCGAGCGCGCCGACGACGACGGCGACCTGCATCGGCTGCACGTTCGCGCCCATGACCGTGAACGGTTCCGACGACAGCGGCGACGGGAACGGCAGCACGTCCTTGCCCCAGATGTTCTCGGCCACGTTCTTGAAGATGATCGCGAGGGCGATCGTCGACATGATCCAGCCGAACTCCGACTTGATGCGGATCGCGGGCCGCACGGCGATCCATTCGACGAACATGCCTTGCAGCGCGCCGAACGCGACGACGACGGGAATCATCAGCCAGTAGCTGAGATAGGGCCCGCCGTGGACGGTGCCGACGAGCGACAGGCCGACGAGGGCGCCGAGCATCAGCGCCTCGCCCTGGCCGAAGTTGAGGGTGCCGGACGTGGCGAAGGTCAGTTGGTAGCCGAACGCGATCACGGCGTAGATCATGCCGAGCGCGATGCCGGACACGACGAGTTGCAGCAGGATCTCCATGAGTCCTCCAGAGGGTTCGGCAATACGCGGATAAGCAATTAACGAATATGCGAATACGTTAATGACTACGCGAATACGTTAATGAGTACGCGAATACGTGAATACGTTAATGACTACGCGAATACATACCACGTCGTCCCCGCGCAGGCGGGGACCCAATTTTGCTTGCGCCGTCGAGATGCGCGCAACTTGGGTTCCCGCCTGCGCGGGAACGACGGGTAGGTTACTTGGCCTGCACCACGTGCCCGTCCTTCACTTCGCCGAACTTGGTATTGTCGAAGTTGATGGCTTCGTGGTCGGTGTGCGTGTACGGCTTGTTGTAGGTGGTGACGACGCCTTCCACCGGCGACTTCAGGTTCTCCAGCGCGGCGGCGATCTTCGGTCCCTCCGTGCTGCCGGCCTGCTGGATCGCGGCGGCGAGCAGGTACACGGAATCGTAGCCCTGCGCGGCCGACACGGCGGACGGCATGCGGCCGCCCGGCGGGTTGTAGGCCTTGACGTAGGCGTCGATGAACGCCTTGCGCTTCGGCGTGTCCGGGTTCTGGATGAAGGTCTGCGGCATGCGGGTGCCGTCGCCGTTCTTGCCCGCGTTGTCGATGAAGTTGGCCATCGCGAGCGTCCAGCTGCCGACGATGGGCACTTTCCAGCCCAGCTTCTGCATGCCGTTGGCGATCTGCGCCAGTTCGGGGCCGATGCCGTAGGTGAGCACGACGTCGGCGCCGGCCTGCTTGGCGCGCAGCAGCTGCGCCGTCATGTCGACGTCGCCGATGTTGTACTTCTCGACGGCGACTGGCTTCACGCCCTTTTTCGCGAGCGTCTTTTCGAGGTCTTCGCGCCCCAGCTGGCCGTAGTTGGTGGAGTCGGCGAGGATCGCCGGCTTCTTGAAGCCGCGGCGCGCGACGGCTTCCTCGACGATCATCGCGGACTGGATCGTGTCGTTGGCCGAATTGCGGAAGATGTAGTTTTCCGGCTGGCTGGCGAACTGCTTCGTGACGATGGAGCCGGTCGCCACGTTGTTCATGACGGGGATCCTGGCCTGCTGGTAGAAGCGCTGCGAGGCGAGGGCGACGCCAGTGTTGATGTAGCCGACGGTGGCGACGACGTGTTCCTTGTTGATGAGTTCCTGCGCGACCTGCACCCCGCGTTCGTTCTTCGCCTCGTCGTCGCGTTCGACCAGTTCGATCTTGCGGCCCAGCACGCCGCCCTTGGCATTGATTTCATTCACGGCGAGGCGGACGCCGTCGCGCATCGACACGCCCATCGGCGCCGACCCGCCCGTGAACGGACCGGACACGCCGATCTTGATCGGCTCGGCCGCCATGCCGGCCGTCGAAAACCCCAGCGCTACCCCTGCAACCAATGCCTTCACTTTGAAATTCATTGCGGTCTCCGTAGTCATCTTCTCGTTTTACGCCGGGACGCCGAGGATCGGCGCCGGGCCCATCGTGGGCGATTGTAGAATGGCAATCAAACAACGGCAAACGATTGATGTGACGCGATGCAACATGCGTCTTTCATGCAAATGCGTAAGGAAAGCGTCAGGCAGGGCGGGTAGGGCGCATAAAAAAAAGGCCGCGCCGAGGCGCAGCCTTTGTCCGACCGGCATTCGGGCCGGTGTCAGCGGTGGCCGTGCCAACCGCCGCGGTGACCCCAGCCGCCGCGATGGCCGCCGCTCCAGTGGCCCCAGCTGAAGCCGAGGCCGATCGAGATCGGCGGATACCACAGCGGGTCGGCGTACACGGGCCCGTAGGGCGCATAGACCGGCGCGGGCGCGTAGACGGGCGGCGCGACGTACACCGGCTGGGTCACGACCGTGGCCGGGGCCGGTGAGTAGGTCACGCGGCCGGCGTCGCCGGATGCGGCCGCGGCGGCACCGGTGCCGGGCGCGACCGGCGTCACCGACACGACCTGCCAGCCGTTGGCGTCCGGCTGGGCGTAGGCGCGCGTGCCGTAGTTGGCGGGCGCGGGGTAATACGTGGCGCAGCCGCTGAGGGCTGCAGCGAGCGAAGCAATAATGGCGAGCTTTTTCATGGCGGTTCTCCTCACCTGCTAACTATACGGATTCGGACGGCGCGCGCCTGCGGATTTACAGGCTGTTACACCTGTTCACTTTGCGGAACAATGGTAGCGCTGGCGCAGCCCGAGCTTACCTGCCGGTAGCCGCGCCCGGTTTGATGATATCGTGTCGGGTTCCGTCTCGCTTACGCTTTTCGATGTCTTCTTCAACGCATTCCGGTACGCGGCCGGCCGGCTTGTCGGCCTGGGTGCCGTACGCCGCCCTCCTGATGTCGCTCGTCTCGCTGACGGCGGGCGCCTCGCTGGCCAAGCAGTTGTTCCCCGTCGTCGGCGCGGCCGGCGCAACGGCGATGCGCCTCACGTTCGCCGCCATGATCCTCGCCGTCGTGTTCCGCCCGTGGCGCGTCAAGGGGCGGGGCGACAGGCGCGCGCTGCTGCAATACGGCCTGACGCTGGGGGCGATGAACCTCAGCTTCTACACGGCGCTCGCGTATGTCCCGCTGGGCATCGCCATCGCCGTCGAGTTCACGGGGCCGCTCGTCGTGGCCGTGGCGACGTCGCGCCGGCGCCTGGATTACGTCTGGATCGGCGTCGCCTGTGCCGGCCTCGCGCTGCTGCTGCCGCTGCGCGGCGGCGGGGCGGCCGTCGACTGGCGCGGCATCGCGTTCGCGCTCGTGGCCGGCGCCTGCTGGGCCGTGTACATCCTCGCCGGCAAGCGCGCCAGCGCCGCCTACGGCCCGGCCGCGTCGAGCTGGGGGACGGCGATCGGTGCGCTGATCGCGGCCCCCGTCGGCATCGCGCACGCGGGTGCGGCCCTGCTGGCGCCGTCGGTGCTGGAGGTCGGCGTCGTGGTCGCCGTGCTGTCCAGCGCGATTCCCTATTCGCTCGAGATGGTGGCGCTGCGCCGCCTGCCGGCCAACACCTTCAGCACGCTGCTCAGCGCGGAACCGGCCATCGGCGCGCTGATGGGCCTCGTGCTGCTCGGCGAGCATCTCGACGCCGCCCAATGGCTGGCCATCGCCCTCATCGTCGCCTCGTCGATCGGCGCGGCGACGAGCGCCAGCCTGGCCGCGCGGCGCCGTCCCGCCGATGCCGAACCGCCGGTGCCGTTATGAACCACGACGTCCGCCTGCTGCAGGAAGACGACTGGGCCGCGTTCCGGCAATTGCGGCTGCTCGCGACGGTCGAGGCGCCGCTGGCGATCTGGCCCACGCGCGAGGAAGAGGCGCGGCGCACGCCGGCCGAGGTGCGCGAGCGCATCGCGCCGACGGCGTTGCATGCCGTGTTCGGCGCGTTCGCGGGGACGGACCTCGTCGCGATCGCCGGGGTGCGCCGCGAGCCGCTGGCGCAGGTGGCGCACAAGGCCACGCTGTGGGGCGTGTACGTGCATCCCGCGCACCGGCGCGGCGGCCTCGCGCGGCTGCTGCTGGGCGCCGCGTGCGCCCACGCGCGCGCGCAGGGCGTGCTGCAGGCGCACCTGGCGGTGAATGCCGACAACCCGCGCGCGCTCGCCCTGTACGAATCGCTGGGGTTCACGGCGTACGGCCGCGAGCCGCGCGCGCTGCGCGTCAAGGATGCGTTTTACGACGAGGTCCTGATGGCGCTCCCGCTGGACGACGCTGCATCGTTTGCCGCGCTGGGGTAGAGTAGCGGCTCGATAACGACGACCGAGGGAAGACCATGCAACGACGACAACTGGGCCGGGATGGCCTGACGGTGCCGGAAATCGGCCTGGGATGCTGGCAGCTGGGCGGCGGCTGGGGCAACGACTGGAACGACGACGTGGCGCAGCAGACGCTGCATACGGCCATCGAATCCGGCGTGCGCTTCATCGACACGGCCGACGTCTACGGCGACGGCGCCAGCGAGCGCTCGATCGGCCGCTTCCTCGCCGGCCGGACGGACTCGGACATCGTCGTGGCCACCAAGCTGGGACGCGCCGGCATCTACCCGGACGGCTACACGCGCGCATCGCTGCGCGAAGCGACCCAGCGCTCGCTGGAGCGCTTGCAGGTGGACGCACTGGACCTCACGCAGCTGCACTGCGTGCCGACCGACGTGCTGCGCCAGGGCCACGTGTTCGACTGGCTGCGCGAACTGCAGCAGGAAGGTCTCGTCAGGCGCTGGGGCGCCAGCGTGGAATCCGTCGACGAGGGCATGATCTGCCTGGAACAGGAAGGACTGGCGTCGCTGCAGGTGATCTTCAACATCTTCCGCCAGAAGCCGGCCGAAGAGCTGTTCCCGCGCGCGGCCGATAAACAGGTCGGCATCATTGTGCGCCTGCCGCTCGCAAGCGGCCTGCTGGGCGGGAAGATCACGCGGGCGACGACGTTCCGCGCCGACGATCACCGGCATTTCAACCGCGACGGTGCCATGTTCAATGTGGGAGAAACGTTCGCGGGACTGGAACTGGAGCGGGGCATCGCGGCCGTCGAGCAGCTGGCGCCGCTGGTCCCGGCCGGGATGACGATGGCGCAGATGGCGCTGCGCTGGGTCCTCGACCACCCGGAGGTGTCGGTCGTGATCCCGGGCGCGAGCCGCCCGGACCAGGTGCGCGCGAACGTGGACGCGGCTGCAGCGCCGCCGCTGCCGGCGGCGCTGCACGAGCAGCTCGCCGGCATGTACCGCGCCCACGTGCGCGATTTCATCCGCGGGCCGTACTGACCCGCGCAGGTTCAGGTCGACGTCACAGCGCGACGTCCACGCGGGCCGACCACGAGCGGCCGTTGATGCCGAACGGGCAGGTCTCCCAGCAGTACGTGAAGCCCAGCTGCGGGAACGGCGCGGCCTTGACCGGGTCCCACTTGGTCGGGAACGTGTTGAAGATGTTGTTCGCACCGACGGTCAGGCTGGTCGACTTGCTGAAGTTGTAGCGCACGGTGGCGTCCACGATCCACTTGGCGTCCCACGTCTGGATGAACGGGGCCGTGAAGCCCTGGCCCTGCACTTCGCCGTAGTAGTTGGCGCGCACGTTGCCGTTCCATTGGTCGTGCGTGTAGTCGGCCGCCAGGACGTGGTGCTGGCGCGGCTGGCCGCGTTCGATCAGCGTCACCTGGGAGTCGTCGAACAGCTGCGTGCCCGTCAGCACCGGCGAATCCGAATGGCGGCCCGTCACCGACGTGCGGTTGAAGTCCAGCTGCGCGGACAGCACCAGGGTCGAACCCGGCCAGCGCGTCGTGTGGTCGGCGACGATGTCCAGGCCCTTCGTCTCGGTGTCGATCGCGTTCGTGAAGAACTGCGCCTGGCCGACTTTCAGCGGATCGAGGATCGCCTTGATCGGGCACGCGGCAGCCGTGGCGCACGCGCCGGATTCCGGCGCGATGTTCGACGAGAACACGATGCGGTTGTCGATGTCGATGCGCCACAGGTCGGCCGTCAGCGAGAAGTTCGACACCGGGCGCAGCACGATGCCCACGCTCGCGTTCTTCGACGTCTCCTGCTTCAGGTTCGGGATGCCGAAGGCCTTGGTGACGGCGCTGCCTTCACGCGCGGTCAGGGTCTCGGTCAGCACGCCGGCGCTGTTCAGGTTCGTCGACACGGAGCTGTAGAACTTCTGCTGCACGCTCGGCGCGCGGAAGCCCGTCGACAGCGTGCCGCGGAAGCCCACCTGGCGGGTCGGGTCGTAGCGCAGCGACAGCTTGCCGGTCGTCGTGCTGCCGAAGTCCGAGTACTTTTCCCAGCGCGCCGCGGCGCCGATCAGCAGTTGCGGCGTGATGTTGTGTTCGACGTCGGCGTACAGCGCGATGTTGTGGCGCGCGTCGTCGACGGCCGTCGCGGGCGTGTAGCCGGGGAAGCCCTGCGTGCCCGATGCGGCCGCGCCGCCCGTCTGGTCCTTGATCGCGATGGCCGGGTTGTTCGTGCGGCCGTACTGGTACGAGACCGGATCGCCGGCGTCGATCGCATAGCCGTCGCGGCGCCATTCGAAGCCGGTGGCGAAGTTGACCTTGCGGCCCATCACGTCGAGCGGGCCGCGCAGGTCGGCGTTGAGCGTGGTCTGCTTGAATTTCAGCTTGCCGGTGTCGGCTTCCAGCGGCGACTCGGCGTAGATGCCGCCGCCCGGTTTCGGTTCGTACCAGTAGCTGACGTTGATGGTTTCCTTTTCGTGGAAATCGAGTTCGCTGCGGCCGTGGTTGATCGAGACGTCGGCCTTCCAGTCGTTCGGCAGGTCGCGGCGGTAGCCGACCGCCAGCGACGCGTCCTTGACGGTCGTGCGGATGTTCGGCAGGAAGCCGTTCGGGTAGATGGCCGGCACGTTGCGGCCGTCGCCGGCGGAGCGGAAGAAGCCGGACGAATCGCCGGTGCGGTGCGACACGCCGCCAAACACATAGACTTCGCCGTCGCTGGCGACCGGAATCGCCGAGTTCCACCAGAAATACTGGTCCTTCGCGAGGCTGTCGCCGATGCGCTGGGTGACGCGCGGCGGGTCGACGCGCAGCGTGTCCACGCCGGCGCGGTTCGTTTCGCCGCGGTAGCGCGCCTCGGCCGTCAGGTTGACGTAGCCGCCGTCGCCGATCGTCCAGCCCTTGTTGACGCTGCCCTGGCGCAGCTCGCCGCCGCCTTCGGTCGTGCCGCCGACGGTGCCGGACAGCTGCGTCTCGTTGGTCTGGGTCTTCAGCACGATGTTGATCACGCCGGCGATGGCGTCCGAGCCGTACTGCGCCGCCGCGCCGTCGCGCAGCACCTCGATGCGCTGGATGGCCGACATCGGGATCGCGTTGATGTCCGTGCCGGCCGAGCCGCGGCCGATGGTCTGCTGCACGTTGACGAGCGCCTGCTGGTGGCGGCGCTTGCCGTTCACGAGCACGAGCAGCTGGTCCGGGCCCAGCGAGCGCAGGGTGGCGGGGCGGATGATGTCCGTGCCGTCGCTGATGAAGGTGGTCGAGAAGTTGAACGACGGGTCGAGCGTCTGCAGCAGCTTGCCAAGTTCGACGGGACCGGCCATCGCCATGTCCTTGCCGCTGATCAGGCCGACGGGCGCGGCCGAATCCAGCGCGGTGCGCGCCGTCGAGCGTGAACCGAGCACGACGACGGAAGCCATGCCCGTGTCGGCGGCGCTCTGGGCCGGCGCGGCGGGCGTGTCCTGGGACCAGGCGGGGGCGAAAGCGAGGAACAGCGAAGAGGCGAGCAAGGTGCGGGTGAAGGCGGGTACGGCGCGGTGTTGTGTCATCCTGATTCTCTCGATGGTTGTTGTTGTGCGAACGCGGCCGCACCGGTTTGGTGCTGGCCGGGCGTGGGCCAGTGTACCGACCGCTCAACCGTATTCACAATCGTCACCTGTCTATACTGTTGTGAAATTGATGCATACAAGGCAATCTTGCTTGTTGAAATAGACGGAATGCGGCTATTCTGGACACCATGGCGGAGATGCCGACCTCGAAACAGGGCAGGATGAGCATGAGAATTCCGGATATGCATATACGCGGAGTGTAACAATCTTGCTCGAAAGATTAGTAGCGGAAGGGGGATGGATCGCGCGGCGCGCGGGCGTGGGTAGGCGCGCCGTCGGGGCCGACGGCGTGTCTTGAGGCTGTCAGGCGCCGCTCAGGCGTAGACGTTGATCGTATTGACGATGCCTTGCGCGACGGCGTCGGCGACCGCGACGCTCGTCAGCGCGGGATTGGCTTTCAGGATCGTGCCCCAGTCGCCGGGGACGGCGGCGGACACCGACGTGTCGGACGCCGGGGATGTGGTCGTGGACGCGTCCTGGCTGGTCGACGTGCCGTCCGCGGCGGGCGGTTGCGGCGCCGCGCCGGCGGCCGCGTTGCTGGCGGCCGCGACCTGGTTCAGCAGGCCGGTGGCGTCATACGTCTGGAATCCGGACGGGGCGCTTCCCAGCGTCGCCACGATGCTCGCTTCCTGGGCCAGCGCGGCCATCGCCACGCTGTTCGTCGCTGTCGTTGGCGGCGTGGTTGAGGGCGGACTCGGCGTCGTGTAGGTCGGCGTGGATGTCGTCGACGTGAGGGAGGAAATAGTCATGATGATTTCCTAAAATGTTTCCACGCGTCAATTGTACACCCAGTTCAACCGAGGATGGTCAACAGCCCGTCCAGTCCGGTGAAATTCAGCGCCACGTTCGCCTGCGCGCGCACGACCGGCTTGGCGCGGAACGCCACCGACAGCCCGGACACGCCCATCATCCTGAGGTCGTTGGCGCCGTCGCCCATGACGATCGCCCGCTTCGTATCGATGCCCAGTTCGGCGCACACGCGCTCCACGGTGCGTTTCTTTTCCTCGGCGTCCACGATGCCGCCGACGACCCTGCCGGTCAACACGCCGCCCGCCGCCTCCAGCACGTTCGCGTGGGTGTAGTCCAGGCCGAGGCGCGTCTTGAGGCGCTCGGTGAAGAACGTGAAGCCGCCCGATACGAGCAGCGTCTTGAGGCCCGCGGCCTGCACGCCCAGCAGCATCGCTTCGCCGCCCGGCGAGATGCGCAGGCGTTCCTCGTACACGCGCGCCAAAGCCGACGTCGGCAAGCCTTCCAGCAGCGCGACGCGGCGCGTGAGGCTCTCGGCGAAATCCAGTTCGCCGCGCATCGCCGCTTCCGTGATCGCCGATACCTGGGGTTTGAGGCCCTGCATGTCCGCGATCTCGTCGATGCATTCGATGGTGATCAGGGTCGAGTCCATGTCCATCGCAACCAGGCCGAAATCTGCCAGGGTCAGGCCGGCATCGACGAACGTCGCGTCGATGCCGGCGGCGTGGGCCGCCGCGTCGACGGCCGCCTTGAGTTCCGGCGTGACGTCGAAACCGTCGCAGCGCAGCGCGTGTGCGTGGAGTTCGGTGGTGCGTGCGGGACGGGCGAGTTGGGCGACGCGCGCGAGCGCGGCCTGGTCGGCCTGGGGGCCCTGGAGTACGAGCTTGGTGGACATGATTCGTTCTGCTTGTGGGTGATTACGCGAGGAGTTGTTTGATGGTCTGCTTGAGCTGGTTCACGCGCGCGGCCAGGTCCGGCATGTTCGATGTGATGCGCAGCTTGTCCTGGCCGGCCAGCTTGACGTGGCGGTTCTTCTGGATCAGCGTGATGATCTTGATCGGATCGATGGGCGGCTTTTCCATGAACTGCAGGCTGGCGCTTTCCGCGTGCGCGTCGATCTTGACGATGCCGACGGACCTGGCCGCGATGCGCAGGCGGTGCGTCTCGATCAGCGCCTTCACGGCATCGGGGAGCTTGCCGAAGCGGTCGATCAGTTCTTCCTGCATGTCGTCGATGCGGCCCTGGTCCTCGCAGTTCGCGAGGCGTTTGTAGATCGACAGGCGTTCGTGCACGTCGCCGCAGAAATCGGCCGGCAGCAGGGCGGGCACGTGCAGGTTGATTTCGGTCGTCGACGACAGCGGCGCGCTCATGTCCGGTTCGCGGCCGGCCTTGAGCGCCTTCACGGCTTCGTTCAGCATGTCGGAATACAGCTGGAAGCCGATCTCCAGCATCTCGCCCGACTGGTTCTCGCCCAGCACCTCGCCGGCGCCGCGGATTTCCAGGTCGTGCATGGCGAGGTAGAAGCCGCTGCCCAGTTCTTCCATCGCCTGGATGGCGTCGAGCCGGCGCTGCGCCTGTTTCGACAACCCGAGCACGTCGTTCACGAGCAGGTAGGCATAGGCCTGGTGGTGCGAACGGCCGACGCGGCCGCGCAGCTGGTGCAGCTGGGCGAGGCCGAACTTGTCGGCGCGGTGCATGATGATCGTGTTCGCCGTCGGCACGTCGATGCCGGTCTCGATGATCGTCGTGCACAGCAGGATGTTGTAGCGCTGGGCGACGAAATCGCGCATGACCTTTTCGAGGTCGCGCTCGTGCATCTGGCCGTGCGCGACGGCGATGCGCGCTTCCGGCAGCAGTTCGCGCAGCATGGCGAGGCGGTTCTCGATGGTCTCGACCTCGTTGTGCAGGAAGTAGATCTGGCCGCCCCGTTTCAGTTCGCGCAGGCAGGCTTCGCGGATCACGGAGCCGTCTTCGCCGCGCACGAACGTCTTGATCGCGAGGCGTTTCTGCGGCGCCGTCGCGATGACGGAAAAGTCGCGCAGGCCTTCCAGCGCCATGCCGAGGGTGCGCGGGATCGGCGTCGCGGTCAGCGTCAGCACGTCCACTTCGGCCCGCAATGCCTTCAGCGCTTCCTTCTGGCGCACGCCGAAGCGGTGTTCCTCGTCGATGATGACGAGGCCTAAGCGCGTGAACTTCACGTCCGGCGACAGCAGCTTGTGGGTGCCGATCACGATGTCGACGGTGCCGTCGGCCATGCCCTTGATCGCGTTGTTGATCTCCTTGCCGGTGCGGAAGCGCGACAGCTCCGCGATGCGCACGGGCCAGTCGGCGAAGCGGTCGGAGAACGTCTGCGCGTGCTGCTCCGCGAGCAGGGTCGTCGGCGCGAGGATCGCGACCTGCTTGCCGCCCATGACGGCGATGAACGCGGCGCGCAGCGCGACTTCGGTCTTGCCGAAGCCGACGTCGCCGCACACGAGGCGGTCCATCGGCCGGCCCGACGTCATGTCCTGGATGACGGCGGCGATGGCCGCGCGCTGGTCCGGCGTCTCGTCGAAGCCGAAGCTCTGGGCGAAGTTTTCGTAGTCGCCGGCGGAATATTCGAACGAATGGCCCTGGCGCGCGGCGCGGCGGGCGTACAGGTTCAGCAGCTCGGCGGCCGTGTCGCGCACCTGTTCCGCCGCCTTGCGCTTGGCCTTGTCCCACTGGCCGGAGCCGAGCGTGTGCAGCGGCGCGTCTTCCGGCGAGGCGCCCGAATAGCGCGAGATCACGTGCAGTTGCGAGACCGGCACGTAGAGCTTCGACTCTTTTGCGTATTCGAGGTGCAGGAATTCCGTCTCGCCTTCGCCCAGGTCCATGCTGACGAGGCCCAGGTAGCGGCCGATGCCGTGGTTGATGTGCACGACCGCGTCGCCGATCTTCAGTTCGGACAGGTCGCGCACCATCGACTCGACCTGCGAACCCGCTTCCTGCTTCTTCTTGCCCGCGCGCCGGCCGGTGCCCGCGTACAGCTCCGTCTCGGTGATGAACACGAGGCGGCCGGCGCCTTCTTCCATCAGTTCGAAGCCGGCCTGCAGCGGCGCGACGCCCAGCACGACCTTCGCATCCGACGCACGCAGTCCGTCGAAGCCTTCGACGGGCGCGAGATCCAGCTTGTATTCGTTGAAGTACTGCTGCAGCGTCTCGCGCCGGCCAGCCGATTCCGCGCAGATCATCACGCGCTTGCCGGCCGCCTGCATCAGGTACGAGCGCAGGTTCGCGAGCGGATCGTCGAGGCGGCGGTTGACGGCGATGTCGGGGATCGCTGCGGACAGTTCCGATGCGCCCGCGCCCGCGTCACGCGCGATGGCCCAGCGGCCGTGCGGCTTGGCCCGCACGAAGAAGTCCTCGGTGCCGAGGAAGATCTCCTTCGGTTCCAGGATCGGGCGGTCGCGGTCGGTCTTGAGGAATTTGTAGCGCGACTCCGTGTCGGTCCAGAAGCGCTGGATGGATGCCTCGATGTCGCCGACCAGGGCGAGCGATGCGTCGTCCGGGAGGTAGTCGAACAAGGTGGCCGTCTCGTCGAAGAACAGCGGCAGATAGTATTCGATGCCGGCCGACGCGATGCCGTTGCCGATGTCGCGGTAGATCGTCGAGCGCGACGGATCGCCTTCGAAGCGTTCGCGCCAGCGCCCGCGGAACGCGCTGCGCGCCTGTTCGTCCATCGGGAATTCGCGGCCCGGCAGCAGGCGCACTTCCTTGACGGGGTACAGCGAGCGCTGGGTGTCGGCGTCGAACGTGCGGATCGTCTCGATCTCGTCGCCGAACAGGTCGAGGCGGTACGGCAGCGCGGAACCCATCGGGAACAGGTCGATCAGGCCGCCCCGCACGGAATATTCGCCGGGCGACATCACCTGCGTGACGTGGGTATAGCCGGCGAGCGTCAGCTGGGCCTTGAGCTTCGCCTCGTCCAGGTGCTCGCCCTGGCGGAAGAAGAACGTGTACGCGGCGAGGAAGGACGGCGGCGCCAGGCGCACGAGCGCCGTCGTCGCCGGGACGACGAGCACGTCGCACTGGCCGTTGCGGATTTCGTGCAGGGTCGCCAGGCGCTCGGACACGAGGTCCTGGTGTGGCGAGAACGCGTCGTAGGGCAGCGTCTCCCAGTCCGGCAGCAGGTGGCACGACAGCTTGCCTTCGGCGAACCACGGGATTTCGTCGAGCAGGCGCTGGCCGTCGCTGGCGTTCGCGACGATCACGGTCAGCATCTGCTTCCTGGCTTTCAGCGCGAGGGCGGCGACGGCGAGCGCATAGGCATCGGCCGAGCCATGCAGCTGGGGCAGGGCGAAACGGGTTCCGGGTTTGGGAAGGTGTCTGGTGAGGTCGAAGGGCATTGACGCGTGCTATTGTCGGGTCGTCAGGACGAGCAGCCATTATAGACGAACAACGTCCGGGCCGCCCTGCGCCGGCCCGTTCGCGGCTGGCTCAGCGTACGCCGGTGCCCGACGTGTTGTCGCCCGAGTTGCCGGTGGCCGTCGCGCCCGAGGCGCTCATGCCCGACGAGGTGCCGGACGAACCGGAGGTCGCGGTGCCCGCCGGCATCGCGCCCGGGCCGCCGGCGCCTTGTACGCCTTCGCCGGCGCCGCCGCTGGAGGTCGCCCCCGACGCCGAGCTGCCGCGCATGCTGTCGCCTGCATTGCCGCCCGCATTGCCGCCCGTGGCGCTGCATGCCGCCAGGCCCAGGGCCATCAGGCCCCCGATCAGGATGCCTCGATACGTTTTCATGATTCGCTCCCGTGATTGAGCAACGCAAACATCATGCGGCGGAGCAGGGCGGTGCAGAATAGGATGGGTACGTGACGCCCTGTAGGATTGGGCGTACGGAGCGATGGTGCGGTGGGGCGATCGTCCGGCCGCGGATGGGCCGGACGGACGGTGGAAGCGATCAGTGGCCGTTGGTGCCCTGGGTGTTGGTGCCCTGGCCGGTGGCGTCCGAGTTGCCGGCGCCGCCGGCGGAGGTCGTGGGCGGGAGGGAATTCGCCGTGCCCGCCGCGCCGGTGGCCGGGGTCCCCATCGTGGCGGAATCGGTCGTGCCGGTGGCGCTCGAGCCGGCGCTGCTGGACGTGGCGCCCGCCGACGAGCTGCCGGTCGCGTCGCTGCTGGTCCCGTTGGTGGCGGTCGAGCTGCATGCGGCCAGGCTCATGGCCATCAGGCCGCCGATCAGAAGGGCTTGGTACTTTTTCATCGTTCACTCCTGTTGTAAAAGTGACGCCATCATGGCGGCACACATGCCTGCACGAAATAGGATCAGCCCGTACAGACATGTAGGACTGGACGCACGATCTCTTTGTTTTGTGGCAATGCGCTTGACAGGGCGCCAACGAAAACGGGCCGCACGCGGCGGCCCGTCGGGGTGGTCGTCGACCGCTCAGAACAGCGTGTTCGACGGCTGCTGCCGCTGCGGCTGCGGTTGTGGTTGAGGCTGAGGTTGCGCCGGCGCCGTGCCCGGCGCGCCGGGCGTGACCGGCGTGACCAGCGGCCCGCCCTCGACCGGCTGCACGGCGTTCGGGTCCGGTGCCTGGTCGAGGTCGATGCCGCCCAGCGCAGGCGTCTCGGCAAACTCGGCGTAGACCCAGTCGTCGTTCTCGCGCACGACGCCGTCCGGCGCCAGGCGCTCTTCCTGCGGCGGCTTCTTGGCAAGCGCCACGCGCATGTAGTCGATCCAGATCGGCAGCGCGACCGTGGCGCCGAATTCGCGCCCGCCCAGCGATTTCGGATCGTCGTAGCCCATCCACGCGACCGCGACGACGTTGCCGCCGTAGCCCGAGAACCAGCCGTCCATCGCATCGCTCGTCGTGCCGGTCTTGCCGGCGATGTCCGTGCGGCCGAGCGCCTTCGTCGCTTCCGCGCCGGTGCCGTAGCGGGTCACGTCGCGCAGCATGCTGTCGGTGATGAAGGCGTTGCGCGGATCGAGGACGCGCTGCTCGTCGGTGTGCTCGGCCGGCGGTTTGGTCTGCTGGATGATCTTGCCGTCGGCGTCCTCGATGCGGGCGATCAGGTAGGGCTGCACGCGGTAGCCGCCGTTCGCGAACACGGCGTACGCGCCGGCCATCTGCAGCGGCGTCGCGGCGCCCGTGCCCAGCGCCAGCGTGTAGTTCTGCGGCTGGCGCGCCAGGTCGAAGCCGAACTTGCCGACGAATTCATGCGCATACGGCACCGTGATCGCGCGCAGCAGGCGCACGGACGGCACGTTCTTCGATTCGGCCAGCGCGCGGCGCATCGTGATCGGGCCGTCGTACTTGTTGTCGTCGTTCTGCGGCGACCATGTCCTGCCGGCGTCCTCGCCCGGCATGTCGAGCGGCGCGTCGAGGATGAGCGTGCCCGGCGAATAGCCCTTGTCGACGGCGGCCGAGTAGATGAACGGCTTCATGCCGGAGCCGGGCTGGCGCCAGGCCTGCGTCACGTGGTTGAATTTCTGGAAGTTGTAATCGAAGCCGCCGACCATCGCGTGGTAGGCGCCGGTATCGGCGTCGATGGCGACGAACGCGGCCGCCACCTGCGGCACCTGCGTCACGCTCCAGTTGCCCTTCGCATCCTTGGCCACGCGGATGATGGCGCCGGGCGTGAGGCGCATGCTCGCCTTCGCGCCGGACGACAGGCCGGCCTGGGCGAATTTCAGGCCCGCGCCGGCGAGGTCGACCATGTCGCCGTCGACCGTCTCCACACGCACCGCCTTGCTCGTCGCCGACAGCACGACGGCCGGGATCAGGCCCTCGCTGACGGGACGCTTGCCGAGGGCGTCGTTGATCGCGTCCTCGCGTTCCGCCGGGTCGGACGGCAGGTCCATGCGGTCTTCCGGGCCGCGCCAGCCGTGGCGCTGGTCGTAGGTCAGCACGTTGCGCCGGACCGACGCGTAGGCGGCGTCCTGCTCGGGTTTCAGGATCGTCGTGTAGACCCGGATGCCCTTCGTGTACGCGTCTTCCTTGAACTGGTTGTACACGGCCTGGCGCGCCAGTTCGGCCACGTATTCCGCGTGCGTGCCGAAGTCCTGCACGCCGCGCTGGTTGACGCGCAGCGGCTCGGCCAGCGCTTTCTGGTACTGCTCTTCCGTGATGTAGTTCAGCGCGCGCATGCGGCCCAGCACGGCGTGCTGGCGCTCGCGCGCCCGCTTCGGATTCGCGACCGGATTATGGCGCGCCGGGTTCTGCGGCAGGCCCGCCAGCATCGCCATCTCGGCGACCGAGAGCTGGTCCAGCGTCTTGTTGAAATAGATCCGCGCGGCGCTCGAGAAGCCGTAGGCGCGCTGTCCCAGGTAGATCTGGTTCATGTACAGCTCGAGGATCTCGTCCTTCGACAGAGCGGCCTCGATCTTGTACGCGAGCGCGATCTCGTTGATCTTGCGCGACAGGCGCTTTTCGCGCGACAGGAAGAAGTTGCGCGCCACCTGCATCGTGATCGTGGACGCGCCGCCGGAGCCGAAGCCGCCGCGCAGGTTCGACCCGACGGCGCCCATCGCGCGCTTCCAGTCGATGGCGCCGTGCTCGTAGAAGCGGGCGTCCTCGATGGCGAGCAGCGATTTCTTCATCAGGTCGGGGATCTTCTTGATCGGGACGAAATCGCGATGCTCTTCGCCGAACTCGCCGATGAGGACGTTGTCTGCCGTGTAGACGCGCAGCGGGATCTTGGGCCGGTAGTCGGTGACGGCATCCAGCGCCGGCACGTTGGGCAGGACGCGGAACACGATGTAACCGCCGACGCCGGCGATGAACAGGACGATGACGGCGGCCAGGATGGCCAGTGCCGGAATCAGGAAGCCGCGCTGGCGGAGGGCGCGCGGCGTTGCCGGCTTGCGGGTATTTGTCAAAACAGAACTCTCTTGATGCGGGTCGAAAACCCGTTGGGAGACCGTAACTACGGGCGATGTGCGAAATTATAATCCGCTTTTCTTCCACTACGGCATGTGCGATAGTCACGCTTTCAGGGCCCGTCCGGCGATCCCGACGGTCCTGTTCGTCAATACCCACGCCTGAAGGAAACCCCTCCCATGCCTTATGACCCCAGCCCGCCGGCCGTCAAGCCGTATATTCCGGCGTCCAGCACGCTGCCGGAGCTGACGTGGCGCGCCCTGATCATGGGCACCGTGCTCGGGATGATCTTCGGCGCCTCCTCGCTGTACCTCGTGCTCAAGGTCGGCCTGACCGTCAGCGCGTCGATTCCCGTCGCCGTCATCGCGATCACGCTGTTCGGCCTCGCCAGGAAGGCGGGCGGGCGCGAGGCGACGATCCTGGAGAACAGTATCACGCAGACGGCCGGTTCGGCCGGCGAATCGCTCGCGTTCGGCCTGGGCGTCACCATGCCCGCGATCATGATCCTCGGCTTCGACCTGGAAATCTCGCGCGTGATGCTCGTGGGCGTGCTGGGCGGGCTGCTGGGCATCCTCATGATGATCCCGATGCGCCGCACGATGATCGTCGACCAGCACCGCGAACTGAAATACCCGGAAGGCACGGCCTGCGCCGAAGTGCTGAAGGCGGCGGCGACGGAATCGTCGCGCGAGGCCGCCGGCGAAGTGCGCGACGCCGGTTCGGACGAGGCGAAGGAAGCGCGCCAGCGCGCCTTCATCATCTTCGGCGGCTTCGGGCTCGGGCTGTTGTACAAGGTGCTCAACATCTCGCTCAAGCTGTGGAAGGACACGGTGAACTTCGTGTTCGACGCGCCGCTGAAAGCCGGTTCGGCCGGCGCCGAGATCTCGCCAGAGCTGCTGGGCGTCGGCTACATCATCGGGCCGCGCATCGCGATGATCATGGCGGGCGGCGGCGTGCTGTCGTACCTGCTGCTGATCCCGATGATCAAATTCTTCGGCGACGCGCTGACGGTGCCGGTGGCGCCGGGAACGATGCTGATCCGCGACATGAGCCCGGACGACGTCCGCAGCGCCTACGTGCTGTACATCGGCGCGGGCGCCGTCGCGGCCGGCGGCCTGATTTCGCTCGTGCGTTCGCTGCCGACGATCTGGAACGGCCTGAAAGGCGGGCTGGCCGGCATCGGCAAAGGCTCGACCGCGGACCTGTCGCTGCGCACCGAGCAGGACATGCCGCTGAAATGGGTGGTCATCGGCTGCCTGGGCATCATCGCCGCGATCACGTTCGCGACGCCGCTGCACATGAATCTGCTGGGCGCGCTGCTGATCCTCGTATTCGGTTTCCTGTTTTCGACCGTCTCGTCGCGCCTGACGGGCGAGGTGGGTTCGTCGTCGAACCCGATCTCCGGCATGGCGGTGGCGACGCTGCTGTTCACGTGCCTGATCTTCCTCGTGATGGGCTGGACGGGCGGGCGCTATTACGTGACGGCGCTGTCCGTCGGCGCCATCGTCTGCATCGCCGCCAGCAATGCGGGGACGACGTCGCAGGACCTCAAGACAGGCTTCCTCGTCGGCTCGACGCCCAGGTTGCAGCAATACGCGATCCTCGCGGGCGCGCTCGCGTCGGCGCTGATCCTGGGGCCGATCCTGTTGAAACTGAACGACGCGGGCACCGTGTACGTGCCGGCCGCGCAGGTGGCGCCGCACGTGACGACGGACGCATCCCGGTTGACGGACACGATGCAGCTGCAGGGCCCGCAGGCGGCCACCGACCACGCGACCTACAAAGTCTGGCAGAAGACGGACACGCACGGCGGCCCCGCCGGCAAATACCTCGTGCGCGCGGACGGCACGCTCGCGTACCTCGTCGACCCGGGCATCAACGGCCAGTACCACACGCGCCCGGATGGTTCCGAGGTCAAGAAATTCGATGCGCCCAAGGCCGTGCTGATGTCGTACATCATCAAGGGCATCCTCGACCACCAGCTGCCGTGGACCCTCGTGCTGTTCGGCGTGATGGTCGCCGTCGTGCTGGAGATGTCGGGCGTCGCGTCGCTCGCGTTCACGGTGGGCGTCTACCTGCCGCTCGTGTCGACCTTGCCGATCGCGATCGGCGGCATCATCCGCTGGCTGGTCGACCGCCGCAACAATACGCTGCCGCAATACACGGGCCTGTCCGGGGACGAGCTGCAGGCCGCGGGCGACCGCAGCTCGGGCACGCTGCTGGCCTCCGGCTACATCGCCGGCGGCGCGCTGGCGGGCATCATCATCGCCATCACGGCCGGGGTGATGACGGATTTCGACAATACGATGAACAAGTGGGCGGAAGCGGCGAATCCGTTCTTCGCCGGCGCGAGTTCGGACCTGCTGTCGATCCTGCCGTATGCGGCGATCTGCGTGCTGCTGTACGTGGTCGGGCGCGAGAAGGCCGCGAAATGACGGCGTGATCGCGGGCGCGCGGCACTCACCGCATTGGTGGGCTCGGGGAGCCCACCCTACGAACGCAATGTTCACGTCGGATGGGCACCCGGTGCCCACGACACGCATGAACGGCCGCATCATGTGTCGAGCGTCGCGCGCATCGCGTCAGATCCAATGGGGGGCTCGGGGAGCCCACCCTACGAACGCAATGTTCACGTCGGGTGTGCGCCCGGTGCCCACGACACGCATGAACGGCCGCATCACGTGTCGAGCGTTGCGCGCATCGCCGCCATCTCGGCCACGATCCAGTCGCGGAAATGCCGGATCTTCGTCATCGCCTCCTTGTGCGGATTGACGAGGAGCCGGTAGCCATAGCCGAACGGCGCGCTCCTGCACGCGAGCTGCAGGAGCGTGCCGGTGCGGATGTCCTCGAACGCGATCCCGTACGGCACGAGGCCGATGCCCTGGCCGGCCACGGCCGCCTGCGCCAGTACGCCCCAATGGCTGTACGTACGTGAAAAATCGTAGTCGCCCTTCAGCGCGCGGTTTTCGTTCAGCAGTTGCAGCCAGCCCTCCGGCGTGCGCTCGCACAGCAGCGGAAAGCGGGTGAGGTCCGGCAGCTGCAGCGCGTCCTGGCCGTCGGCCAGCAGGTCGGGGCTGTACACGGGCACGAGGCGCTCGCGGAACAGCAGCGCGGGGTCGCCGTCCTTCACGGGGCCGTAGCGGATCGCCACATCGATGGCATCGTCCTCGATGTCGACCGGCGTGTCGTTCGAATCGATGCGCAGGTCCAGTTCCGGATGCAGCTTCGTGAAGCGCGACATGCGCGGCACGAGCCACTTGATCGCGAACGAGTGCGTCGTCGAGATGCGCAGCACGGCTTCGTCGCTGCCGCGCTGCAGGGCCGCCACCTTGGCGCCCAGGTCGGCCAGCATGCGCGCCACGGCGATCGCCAGTTCCTGGCCCTTGGCCGTCAGTGCGATGTGGCGCGGATGCCGCACGAACAGGGCAAAACCGACGGCTTCCTCGAGCTGCTTGACCTGCAGGCTGACGGCGGCCGGCGTCTTGTGCAGCTCGCGCGCGGCCAGCTTGAAGCTGCCCCAGCGCGCGGCGCATTCGAAATCGATCAGGCCGGAGAGGCTGCGCAGCGGCCTCACCGCTCACTCCAGCATAAGTTTTTCTTACTCATAACATTTATTTTTCTAGTTTGAACAATTGCGGTTCTGGTTACAGAATATAGCGGATCGACGACGACGTGCCTAAGGAAAACTTCATGACCAAGAACATCCTGGTGATCGGTGGGACCCGTTACATCGGCAGGCTGCTGGTGCAGCGCCTGCTGCGAGCCGGCCATCGCGTGACCGTGGCGACGCGCGGTTACGCGCCCGACCCGTTCGGCGAGCGCATCGCGCGCGTGCGCGTCGACCGCCGCAACGAGACCGCCATGCGCAACGCGTTCGCCGATGCCGGACCGTTCGACGTCGTCTACGACCAGATGTGCTACAACCCGCTCGACGCCGCCATCGCCGTGCGCACGTTCGCGGGCAGGGTGGGGCGCTACGTGATGGCGTCGACGATCGACGCCTACCGCGTCCTCGGCTACGACCACGGCCGGCCGTTGACGGAACCGGACCTCGCCATCGAGGCGCAGACGATCGACACGGGCTACCCCTGGCACGACCCGTGCCGCGCCACCGAGTGCTATGTCGCGGGCAAGGTGCAGGCCGAGGCCTATCTCGTGCGCGACGGTTCGCTGCCGCTTGTCGTGCCGCGCCTGGCGCACGTGCTGGGCGGACCGGAAGATTTCACGGGCCGCCTCGCGCACTACGTGGAACTGGCGCGGATGAACGGCGTCCTGGAATATGCGAACGCGGACGCCGCCCTGTCGTTCCTGCCGCTGCGGGGCGCGGCCGATTTCCTCGTCTGGGTCGGGATGCAGTCGTTCACGGGGGCGGTCAACGGAGCGTGCGACGGCGCGCTGTCGGCGGCCCGCCTGTTCGAGCGGGTCGGCGCCGTGCTCGATACGCCGGTGCGCACCCGCCGTGGCGCGGCGGGATCGCCGCCGGGCCGCCTGTCGCCGTTCGACGTGCCGGGCCCGATGGTGCTCGACACGGCGCGCGCGCAGGCGCTCGGCTACCGGTTCGGGCATTGCGACGAGTGGATCGACGATACGATCCAGTTGCACGACCTGGCGTTCGTGTAGGGTGCCCACGCGAAGGCCAAGGCCAACGCGATGCATGCGTCACGCGTGGGCATGGGATGCCCACCCTACGTAAAACGTCGGCCTGAGAGGCCGTCGTTTTACTTCACGCCGTGCATCAGTTTCTGGATCAGCGGCGCGATCAGGAACAGCAGCACGCCGGCGCCGATCAGGGCCCAGAAGCCGAACGTGTAGCCGGACAGCGCCGATTCCACGGTCATGCCTTTTTCGCCCGATACGACCGACGCGAAGATGCCCGACAGGTTGTTGCCGATACCGGTCGACAGGAACCAGCCGCCCATGCCCAGGCCGACGAGGCGGGTCGGGGCCAGCTTGGTCACCATCGACAGGCCGATCGGCGACAGGCACAGCTCACCGACGGACTGGATCACGTAGACCATGAACAGGGTCCAGAACGGGATCTTGCTGTCCGGGCCGACGAGGTGCTGCAGGGCGAACATCAGCAGCAGGAACGCGAGGCCGTTGAAGATCAGGCCGAGGCCGAACTTGCGCGGGATCGACGGGTTCTTGCGGCCCATCGCGACCCACACGGAGGCGACGATTGGTGCGATCACGATGATCGCGAGCGTGTTCACGGACTGGAACCAGCCGGTCGGGAAGGTCCAGCCGCTGAAGTCGCGGCGCACGATGTATTCGGCCAGGAAGGTGAACGAGCTGCCGGCCTGCTCGAAGAAGCACCAGAACATCACGTTGAAGAAGAAGATGACGAGCATCGCGATCGTCTTGTCGCGCACGACCGCGCCGCCGCGGATGCCTTCCACCATCAGCATGATCGCGAGGATGATGAAGAGGACCGACAGCAGGCCTTGCAGCTTTTCCGCGCCCAGTTTCAGCACGAAGTAGACGACGGGGATGACGACGAACGAACCGATGATGACGCCGACGAGGCGCATCGGGCTGCCGAGCGGTCCGGTGGCGGCGCCGATGCCCTTCAACATGCGGCGGCCGATCTGGAACCAGATCAGCGACAGGATCATGCCGACGCCGGCCGCGAAGAACACGACCTTGTACGCCGGGACGCCGCTCTGGCCGGACATGCTCTCGGCCAGGACGCCCGTGAGGATCGGGGCGAGGAAGCCGCCGCCGTTGATGCCCATGTAGAAGATCGTGAAGCCGGAGTCGCGGCGCTGGTCGTTGATCCCGTACAGCTGGCCGACCATCGCGGAGATGTTCGGCTTGAACATGCCGTTGCCGACGATGATGGTGGCGAGGCCCAGCTTGAAGACGTCGGGATTCGGCACCGTGATGGCGAACAGGCCGAGCACCATGAACGCGGCGCCGACGAGGATGGAACGCTGGTAGCCGATCACACGGTCGGCGATGTAGCCGCCGAACACGGCGCCGGCATACACCAGGGCGAGGTAGGAGCCGTAGGTCAGGTTGGCGTCGGCCTGGCCCACGCCGCTGCCGCCGTAGAACTGGGCGACGATGTAGAGCACAAGGGCCCAACGGATGCCGTAGAAAGCGAAACGTTCCCAGAATTCGGTCATGAACAGCATCCACAGCGGCGCCGGGTGCCCCATGATCTGTCTGAATTCCGGTACCGCTCTCGGTTCGGCGGTTGTAGTAGCTGCACCGCTCATGCGGTTCCTCCCCTATCTTTATAAGAATGATTGCGTTTTTCGGGGCATGGCCGGCCTGGGTAAGGATGGCTGCCCAGCGTCGCATTTTAGTGTAAATCGTGCATGCCGGGCCAGCTTTTTACGGCTCATCCGTATGGCGAATCGGCATAAACGAAATGGAGGACGCAAACTCGTGTGACTTGTCGTATATTGGAGCAAAAGCGACACTGATTCACAGAAGAGGAAAGGAACCAACCATGAATTACGACGTTGTCGATACGCTGATTTCTCCGGAAGGACGGCTGGAAGTCCTGTCGAAGGCCGAGGTGTCCAAGCTCCTCGATACGAGCCAGGGCGGGCTGTACCAGATCTTCCGCAAATGCGCGCTGGCGGTGCTCAACTCCGGCAGCTCGATCGACGACGGCAAGGAACTGCTCGAGCGCTACAAGGATTTCGACATCAAGATCATCCAGCGCGAACGCGGCATCAAGCTCGATATCCGCGGCGCGCCCGCGCACGCCTTCGTCGACGGCAAGATGATCAAGGGTATCCACGAGCACCTGTTCTCGGTCCTGCGCGACATCGTCTACGTGAACTTCGAGGTGACGGACAATCCGCGCTTCGACCTCACGCGCCCGGAAGGCATCACGGATGCCGTCTTCCACATCCTGCGCAACGCCAACGTGATCCAGCCGCAGCGCAATCCGAACCTCGTCGTGTGCTGGGGCGGCCACTCGATCAATCGCGTCGAGTACAACTACTCGAAGCACGTGGGCTACCAGCTGGGACTGCGCGAACTCGATATCTGCACGGGTTGCGGCCCGGGTGCGATGAAGGGGCCGATGAAGGGCGCCACCATCGGCCACGCCAAGCAGCGCCTGCAGGGCGGCCGCTATCTCGGCATCTCGGAACCGGGCATCATCGCGGCCGAATCGCCGAACCCGATCGTCAACGACCTCGTGATCATGCCCGACATCGAGAAGCGCCTGGAGGCCTTCGTGCGCGTGGGCCACGGCATCATCGTGTTCCCGGGCGGTGCCGGCACGGCGGAAGAGATCCTGTACATCCTCGGCATCCTGCTCCACCCGGACAATGCGGAACTGCCGTTCCCGCTCGTCTTCACGGGACCGGCGACGGCGCGTGCCTATTTCGAACAGATCGACCAGTTCATCGGTCTGACCCTCGGCCCGGACGCGCAGCGCCGCTACAAGATCATCGTCGACGACCCGGACGCCGTGGCGCGCGAGATGCAGACCGGTATCCGCCAGGTGCGCGAGTTCCGCAAGTCGCGCAGCGACGCGTACTACTTCAACTGGGGCCTGCGGATCGACCCGGAGTTCCAGAAGCCGTTCCGCCCGACCCACGAGAACATGCGCAACCTGTCGCTGCATAAAAACCAGGAGACGCACCTGCTGGCCGCGAACCTGCGCCGCGCATTCTCGGGCGTCGTCGCGGGCAACGTGAAGGAAGAGGGCATCCGCGCGATCGAGCAGTTCGGCAAGTTCGAGATCCACGGCGAGAACGAGATCATGGCGCCGATGGATGCGTTGCTGCAGTCGTTCGTCGAACAGAGCCGCATGAAGTTGCCGGGCAAGGAGTATGTGCCTTGCTATCGGGTGGTTCGCTAAGATAAATAACGCAAGAACACCGTCATCCCCGCGGAGGCGGCGATCCAAGTTGCGCGCGTTGCGGCTGCGCGTACAAATTGGGTCCCTGCCTTCGCAGGGACGACGTTTTGAGGTAGCCACATATAAGAAAGGCGCGGACGATTCAACGTCCGCGCCTTTTTTCGTGATGCGTCACCTGCCTGTGGCGGTCAATCTTCCTTGCGCAGGTGCGGGAATAGCAGCACGTCGCGGATGTTCGGCGAGTCGGTGATGATCATCATGAGGCGGTCGATGCCGATGCCGCAGCCGCCGGTCGGGGGCATGCCGTATTCCAGCGCGCGGATGTAGTCGGCGTCGTAGTACATCGCCTCCTCGTCGCCCGCGTTCTTCGCTTCCACCTGCGCCAGGAAGCGCGCCGACTGGTCTTCCGGGTCGTTCAGCTCGGAGAAGCCGTTGGCGATCTCGCGGCCCACCATGAACAGCTCGAAGCGTTCCGTGATGCCCTCGCGCGTGTCCGACGCGCGCGCCAGCGGCGACACTTCGACCGGGTAGTCGATGATGAACGTCGGTTCCCACAACTGCGCTTCCGCCGTCTCTTCGAACAGCGACAGCTGCAGCGCGCCCAGGCCCGAGATGGCGTGCGGCTTGACGCCGAACTTCGCCAGTTCCGCCTTCAGGAACGCCATGTCGTGCAGCTGTTCGTCCGTGTAGTGCGGCGCGAACTTGTTGATGGCCTGGACGATCGTCAGGCGGTGGAACGGCTTGGACAGGTCCAGCGCGCGGCCGCCGTAGGTCAGTTCGGCGGTGCCGTGGGCGTCGATGGCGGCCTGGCGGATCACGGCTTCCGTGAAGTCCATCAGCCACTTGTAGTCGGTCCACGCGGCGTAGAACTCCATCATCGTGAATTCCGGATTGTGGCGGATCGACACGCCCTCGTTGCGGAAGTTGCGGTTGATCTCGAACACGCGGTCGAAGCCGCCCACGACGAGGCGCTTCAGGTACAGCTCGGGCGCGATGCGCAGGAACATCTGCATGTCCAGCGCGTTGTGGTGCGTGATGAACGGCTTCGCGGCGGCGCCGCCCGGGATCGCGTGCAGCATCGGCGTCTCGACTTCCATGAAGCCGTGGTCCTGCATGAAGCGGCGGATCGACGAGATGGCGGCGGTGCGCGCCTTGAACGTGCGGCGCGTTTCCTCGTTCATGATCAGGTCGACGTAGCGCTGGCGGTACTTCGTTTCCTGGTCGGCGAGGCCGTGGAACTTGTCCGGCAGCGGGCGCAGGGCCTTCGTGATCAGGCGGAGCAGGGTGACCTTCACGGTCAGCTCGTCGGTCTTGGTCTTGAACAGCGTGCCTTCGACGCCGAGGATGTCGCCCAGGTCGTAGTGGCGCAGCGCTTCCATCGCTTCCTCGCCCGTGTTGTCGAGGGTGACGTAGATCTGGATGCGGCCGTCGGCGCGCGGGCCGGATGCGTCCTGCAAGGTCGCGAAGGCGGCCTTCTTGCCGGCTTCGCGCTTGAGCATCATGCGGCCCGCCAGCACGACCTGCTGCGGCTCGGCTTCCAGCTGTTCGCGGGTCCAGCCGCCGAACTGCTCGGTGAGGTCGGCCGACTTGTGCTGCGGGACGAAGTCGTTCGGGAAGGCGATGCCTTTTTCGCGGATGGCGGCCAGCTTGACGCGGCGCTCGGCGATGATCTTGTTGTCTTCGGCCGCGAGGTTCGTTGGCTCGTTGCCCGGTTGCTGTTCTTGGTTTTCGGTGCTCATGTCAGGTATCGGTCTGGTAGGAATTACGGGGTGCCGAGCAGGTCGCCGACGTTCAGTTCTTCATAGTGCTCGACGATGCGCACGACGTTGTCGAATTCGCGGAAGGCCTCGGCCGGCAGCGTGGTCGTGATGACGACGGCGCGCATGCCGGCGCGGCGCGCCGCTTCCACGCCCATCGGCGCGTCCTCGAACACGATGCAATCGGCGGGCGGCACGCCGAGCTTCTCGGCCGCTTTCAGGAAGACGTCCGGATGCGGCTTGCCGCGTGCGACGTCGGCCGCGCCGACGACCGCGTCGAAGCGGCGGCGCAGGTCCAGTTCGTCGAGCGTGAAGACGATGTTCGCGGGCGGGGCCGACGTCGCCACCGCCAGCCGCACGCCTTGCGCGCGCGCGCTCGCCACGAAGGCCTCGAAGCCCTGGATCGCGCCGCGGTGCGGACCGTAGATCTCGCGGTACAGCACGTCCTTCTCCTGCGCCAGCACGGCGATCTCGTCGTCCGGGATGTCCGGGCCGAGGCGCTCGCGCAGGATCTCGCGGCCCTGGGCGCCGGCCGTCTCGCGGAAGAACGCGTCGGGGTCGTACGTCTTGCCGCGGCGGGCGAAGAACGCCAGCCACGACTCGGTGTGGAACGCCATGTTGTCGACGATGGTGCCGTCCATGTCGAAGATGAAGGCGGGCTTCGTCATGCCTTACACGCCCTGCTTCAGCGAGGCGGAAATGAAGTCGTCGAGGTCGCCGTCCAGCACGTTCTTCGTGTTGCCGGTCTCGAAGCCCGTGCGCAGGTCCTTGATGCGCGACTGGTCGAGGACGTACGAACGGATCTGGTGGCCCCAGCCCACGTCGGTCTTCGAGTCTTCCAGCTTCTGCTGCTCGGCCATGCGCTTGCGCAGTTCGAGCTCGAACAGCTTGGCGCGCAGCATGTCGAACGCCTCGGCCTTGTTGCGGTGCTGCGAGCGGTCGTTCTGGCACTGCACGACGATGCCCGACGGCGCGTGCGTCAGGCGCACCGCGGAGTCGGTCTTGTTGATGTGCTGGCCGCCGGCGCCGGACGCGCGGTAGGTGTCGATGCGGACGTCGGCCGGATTGATCTCGATCTCGATCGATTCGTCGACTTCCGGGTACACGAAGATCGACGAGAACGAGGTGTGGCGGCCGTTGGCGGAATCGAACGGCGACTTGCGCACGAGACGGTGCACGCCCGTTTCCGTGCGCAGGTGGCCGTAGGCGTATTCGCCCTCGACCTTGATGGTGGCCGTCTTGATGCCGGCGACCTCGCCCTCGGACAATTCCATCACCTCGGCCTTGAAGCCCTTGCGCTCGCAATAGCGCAGGTATTGGCGCATCAGCATCGATGCCCAGTCCTGGGCCTCGGTGCCGCCGGCGCCGGCCTGGATGTCGATGAAGCAGCTGGCGTGGTCCATCGGGTTGCTGAACATCCGGCGGAATTCCATCTGCTCGATCACTTTCGCGATCTCGCCGGCATCGGCTTCCACGGCTTCGATGGTGGCGTCGTCGCCTTCCTCGCGCGCCATCTCGAACAGATCGGAGGCGTCGCCCAGGTCGGCGCGCGCCTTTTCCAGCGTCAGGACGACGCCTTCCAGCGCCTTCTTCTCGCGGCCCATCTCCTGGGCGCGTTTCTGGTCGTTCCAGATCGCCGGATCTTCGAGTTCCTGGTTGACCTGCTCTAACTTCTCCGCTTTGCGGTCGAAGTCAAAGATACCTCCGAAGTTCGGCTTCACGGCTGGTCAGGTCGTTCAGCAGGGCGGAGAGGGCATTGATGCGTTCAGCTTCCATGGTCTTTGGCAAATTTTATTGGTTGAATCGAACCCACGATTATACCGTAATGGAAGGCGCTCCCGTGCGCGCCTTGCCGTGCGCCACGGCGCTGGCTTATGATGCCTGCCCATGACGCCCCGCCTTTCCCATCTGTTTGCGCTGATTCCCGTGGCCGCGGCCGTGTCCGCCCTGGCCGCGCCGGTGGCGCCCGGCACCCACGCCACGCTCGCGATCCTGGAGACGACCGACCTCCACGCGAACGTCGTCGGCTACGATTATTTCAAGCTCGCGCAAGACCCCTCGTTCGGCCTGGACCGCACTGCGACGCTGATCGCCCAGGCGCGGCGCGAGTTTCCGAACACGGTGCTGCTCGATGACGGCGACACGATCCAGGGCACGGCGCTGGGCGATTACCAGGCCCTCGTCGCGCCCGTGAAGTGCGGCGAGCTGCCGGCCATCTACCAGGCGATGCAACGCCTCGGCTATGACGGCGGGAGCGTCGGCAACCACGATTTCAACTACGGCCTGGGTTATCTCGGCCAGGTGACGGGCACCCGTTTCGACGTCCCCGGCATCGAGCAGCCCGCCAAACCGTGCGCGGGCCCCGGCTTTCCGATCGTGCTCGCGAACGTCTACAGCGTCAAGACGCACGCGCCGCTGTTCGCGCCGTACCGCATCATCGCCAAGCGCGTGCGGGCCGAGGACGCGGACGGGCATCCCGTCGAGGCGACGGTAAGGATCGGCATCATCGGCTTCACGACGCCCACGATCATGGCGTGGGACAAGCGCGCGCTGGAAGGCCGCGTCTACACGGAAGGCCTCGTCGAGACGGCACGCCGCTACCTGCCGGAGATGCGCCGCCAGGGCGCCGACCTGATCGTCGCCATTTCGCACGGCGGCCTGGACGCGAGCCCGTATTCCCCGACGATGGAGAACGGCAATTACTACCTGGCGCAAGTGGCCGGCATCGATGCGCTGCTGATGGGTCATGCGCACCAGCTGTTCCCGAATCCGGCGAGCAAGGTCGCGCAGTTCGACCTGCCGCACGTCGACAAGGTGCGCGGCACCGTGTTCGGCGTGCCGGCCGTGATGGCGAACCTGTGGGGCAAGAACCTGGGCGTGATCCGCTTCGACCTGCGCCACGACGGCAAGGGCTGGACGATCAACCGCGACCGGACCGTCGTCGAGACGCGCGCCACGCAGCAGCCCGACAAATCGTATGTCGCCGCCGATCCGGCCGTGCTGGACAGGGTGCGCGCCGCCCACGAGGCGACGATCCGCTACGTGCAGACGCCCGTCGGCAGCACGGATTTCCGCATGTCGACGTACTTCGCCGATGTCGGCGATCCGTCCGCCATCCAGGCCGTCAACGCGGCGCAGGCGGACTATGTGCGCGAGTACGTGAAGGCGAATCTGCCGCAATACACGGACGTGCCCGTGCTGTCCGTCTCGGCCGCGTTCAAGGCCGGCGCGGCGGGACCAGGCGATTACACGGACGTGGCGCCCGGCAGCCTCGCGCTGAACAATGCGGCCGACCTGTACCTGTATCCGAACGCGCTGTATGCGGTCAAGGTCGACGGGGCGGGATTGAAGGCGTGGCTGGAACATGCGGCAGGACGCTTCAACACCATCGATCCGGCGCGGACGGCGCCGCAGGAACTCGTCAACGGCGGATTTCCCAGTTTTAACTTCGACATGGTCACGTCGCCCGATCTGCGCTACGAGATCGACGTGACGCGCCCGGCCGGCCAGCGCATCCGCAACCTGGCGTGGCGGGGCAAGCCCGTCGCCAGCGACCAGGCCTTCCTCGTCGCGACCAATAACTACCGCGCGAGCGGCGGCGGCAGCTTCCCCGGCCTGGACGGCAGCCGGACCGTGATCGCGGCGCCGGACACGAACCGCGACGTGCTGATCGCGTGGATCCGCGCGCACAAGCGGCTCACGCGGGCCGCGGACGGCGCGGCGCGCAGCTGGCGCTTCGCACGGGCAAGGACGGCGGGGCCGGTCGTGTTCCACGCGCCGCCGGGCAAGCTGGACCTGGCGCGCGCGGCCGGGCTCGACAACGTGTCGGCACTGCGGGAGGACGACGGCCAGGGCAAGGGGTTCGCGTTGTACGCGGTCGACCTGGCGAAATGAGGGCGCTCAGTTGCGCAGGGCGCGGCCCGTGGCCTGGATCTCGCTCGAGGCGATCTCGGCCAGGTCGATGAGGCTTTGCACTTCGGCCGCGCGCAGGCGGCGCGGTTCGCGGTCGATCACGCACAGCGTGCCGAGCGGCTGGCCGGACTTGTCGCGCAGCGGCACGCCGGCATAGAAGCGGATGTGCGGTTCCTGCAGCACGAGCGGATTGCTGCGGAAGCGCTCGTCTTCCATGGCGTCTTCGACGACGAATAATTCGTTCTTGAGGATCGCGTGCGAGCAGAACGCCCAGTCGCGCGGCGTCTCGCGCGCGGCGAGGCCGGTGCGGGCCTTGAACCATTGGCGGGTCGAGGTCAGCAGGGAGATCAGGGCGATCGGCGAACCGGTCACCATCGAGGCCAGGCGCACGAGGCGGTCGAAGCGGGCTTCCTGGTCGGTGTCGACGAGGCCGGTGGCGGCCAGCGCGGCCAGGCGCGCGCGCTCGTTGGCGCCGACCGGGTAGCCGGCCTGAGGCGCCGGCTGGTATTCCTTGTCCGTGCTCGGGTTCGGGGTCGAGCGTGCCGGGTCGTCGCCGTGCATCAAGCCTTGCACGAGGCTCAGGCGCGTGCGGCGGTGTCCGCCGGGCGTCTTCCAGGATTCGATTGCGCCGCTTTCCATCCAGATCTGCACGGTGCTCGTCGCCACGCCCAGCAGGCGTGCCACTTCGCTCGTGGTCAGGATCGGGTCGTCTTCTTGTAAGTTGCTTTGCATAAACATCCTCATTACCGTCAGTATAGCGGATTCGGAGGGGTTCGCATTTCTTAAAATATAGTTGCGATATGGAACGTGTTTCTAAGCCAACATTTCCATTCGATTTTACATTTTCGTGCCCAATGTGACATTAACGGAATGGGCGCGGCGCAGGCGCGCCGCTCAATGGACGGCGTGGCGTTCCGGCTGCACGAGCACGAACGGGCTGACGACGGACGCCCACAGCAGGGTATCGGCGGCCTGCCAGGTGCTGGCCTGCACGTCGGATACTTTGGCGATCTTGCCTTCGGTCATCCACTGGGTGATCGCGGCCTTGTCGTCGTGGGCGATGCGCACGGCGACTTCGACGAGGTCCAGCGCTTCGCTCACGTAGACGACGGCGCCGTGGGCGAAATGGCGTTCCAGTTCGGACCAGTGCACGCGGGCGGTTTCGCGGTTGATCTTGTCGTGCAGTTCGTTGTCTTTGAGCGGATCGGTTTTCATGAGCTTGGTGGTCGTGATTCAGAGGCATTCGACGGCGGGACGCGGCGAACCCGCCCATGTTAACCGATATGCATGGCCCTTGCGGACATTGCCGACCAGCGCCGGGCGGAAGCACGCGAGGTTCGTGCCGTCGGGCCGGCGTACGCTCGGGTAGATGACGCCCATCGAGCCCGCGTCCAGCAGGTCGGCGGCCAGCGCCTGCGAGGCGACGTAGCTGTCCGGGGCAAGGCAGTCGTGCCAGGCGTCGGCACCGCGCAGGTCGTGGAAGGTGGCACTGAAGTCGGCCAGCAGCGCCTGGTAATTCACGCTGTCGTCGAAGCGCCCGATCTCGTGGTATTCGACGGCCTTGTGGAACGCCACCTCGGCCAGCGCCGTCTCGGCGTCGAACGCGCAATACCACGCGCCCCGTTCGCCGTCGTTGAAGCGGCTGCCTTCCGGACGCGCATACGCATAGGCCGCGTTGATGATGCGGAAATTTGGCACGCCAAACACGAGCTCATCCACGCCTATGCCGGGCAGCAGGCCGGATTCGCCGCGCAGGCGATCGTTGGTGGCATTGTCGAGGTCGAACAGGTCGCGCAGCATGCCTTCGCCGTCGGCCAGCGGGGCCAGCACGGAATCCTCGAGGTCGGCGAAGCGCGAGGGGATCAGGCGGCACGTGTCGAACTGCCGCAGCGCCGTCAGGCGGGGGATCAGTTTCACTCACAGTCCTCCGCGGCGGGCGTCGAGGAGCCGGCGCACGGTCTGCATCGCCAGCAGGCCGCCGCCCAGCATATAGGCCAGCGGGGTGCGGCCGTTGAAGATCGGATTGGTATTCGGGAGGTGGGCCCATTCGTCGGCGAGCTTGTCGCCGTACAGGATGTGCAGGGCCTTGTAGATGCCGAGCAGGTAGGAAATGCGTGTGATGCGGTCGACTTCGAGCACCCGTGCGGGGTGCTTCTTCCATTCGTAGAACGAGGACGACGACAGGCCGCCGAGCAGCTCGCGCGCATCCTCGTCGCGGATCCGCCAGGCGTCGGCGAGCCGGAAGAATCCTTTCAGGGCCGACTCGGACAACCGTTCGCGCTCGGAGCGGGCGGACAGGTCGACGAGTACCGCCGGCTCGAACCGGCTCTTGGGGTAGGCGTAGGCGAAGCTCATGAGGAATCCTCCGGTTTTGGATTATATATACTCCGCTTCCGGATATCGTGCAAGCGTCTTGTGCAAAGCGAATTGCCATGCCAGAATGCAAAGCTTGTCAAACCATCATCCTGGCAAACGACGAAAAGGGGGGCGCGATGCGTCTGCTGTCGATTGGGGTCATGTGCATCAGCATGCTGATGCTGGCTATGGCGAGCGCGGCGCGGCCGTCGCACGACGAGCTGAAGAAACAGGTGGCCGATACGGAACGCGCCTTCGCCGCCACGATGAAGGCGCGCGACCACGCCGCGTTCATCGCTTTCCTGGCCGACGAGGCCATCTTCTTTTCCGGCGCGACGGCACTGCGTGGGCGCGACAACATCGCCGACGCATGGCGCAAATACTATCAGGGCGAGCGCGCGCCGTTCTCGTGGGAGCCCGAGCAGGTGGAAGTGGTGGAATCGGGCACGCTGGCCTATAGCGGCGGGCCGGTCTACGACGCCGCCGGCAAGGTGGTGGGGCGCTTCAATTCGATCTGGCGGCTGGAAGCCCCCGGGCGCTGGAAGATCGTGTTCGACCGGGGCGAGGCGCCACCGTGCCGCTGGGGGACCAAACCCGCCGAACAGAAGGACTGAGCGTCCCCGCGCTCAACAATGTGACTAGTTGCTCGTGCCGAGTTGACACTCTCCAGCCCTGTCCCGATACTCGTCCGCACCCCAACGACGAGAGGCAGGAGACATGGACAAGCCCACGATTCGCACCTATGCACCGATCGCACTGCTGGCGCTCACGCTGACGCAGTCCGCCTTTGCCGCGCAAGGCAAGCAGGTCGAGAAACTCGATCGCGGCGTCATCGCCATCGCGACCGGCAGCGGCGTCTTCATCAGCTGGCGCGTGCTGGGCGTCGACGACCCCGGCACCCGCTTCAACCTCTACCGCGACGGCGTGCGCCTGAACGATGTCCCGCTCGAGGCGAGCAATTTCACGGACGCCGCCGGCTCCCCGGCGGCGCATTATGCCGTGCGGCCCGTCGTCAAGGGGCAGGAAAAGAAGGACGAGCCGGCCGCGGCGACCTGGAACCAGCCGTTCCTGCGCATTCCGGTGCAGCGGCCCGCGGGCGGCGTCACGCCCAAGGGCGAAGCGTACACCTACGACATCAACGATGGCACGCCGGCCGACCTGGACGGCGACGGCCAGTACGAGCTGATCGTCAAGTGGCAGCCGACCAATGCCAAGGACAATTCGCAGTCGGGCTATACGGGCAACACCTATGTCGACGCGTACAAGCTCGACGGCACCCGCCTGTGGCGCATCGATCTCGGCCGCAACATCCGCGCCGGCGCCCATTACACGACGATGGTGGCCTACGACCTCGACGGCAACGGCAGGGCCGAGGTGATGCTCAAGACCGCCGACGGCACCGTCGACGGCCAGGGCAAGGTGATCGGCGACGCCAGTGCGGACTACCGCAATGCCAACGGTTATATCCTGTCCGGTCCCGAGTTCCTGACCGTGTTCGACGGCCGCACCGGCCGCGCGCTGGCGACCACGAACTACCTGCCGGCGCGCGGTTCGGTGGCGGCGTGGGGCGACAGCTACGGCAACCGCGTCGACCGGTTCCTGGGCGGTGTCGCCTACCTGGACGGCCGCCGTCCCAGCGCCGTGTTCTCGCGCGGCTACTACACCCGCGCCGTCGTCGCCGCCTGGGACTACCGCGACGGCGTGCTGTCCAGCCGCTGGGTGTTCGACACGGACAAGGAGGGCAGCGCCGTGCGCGGCCAGGGATCGCACTGGTTCGCGGTGGCGGACGTCGACGGCGACGGCCGCGACGACATCGTCTACGGCGCGGCCGCGATCGGCAGCGACGGGCATATGTTGTACAGCACCGGCCTGTGCCACGGCGACGCGCTGCACGTGGGCAAGCTCGACCCGGCCCGCGCCGGCCTGCAGGCGTATATGGTGCACGAAACGCCATCCTGCTATGGCGCCTACGGCTCCGAGATGCACGACGCGGGCACGGGCCGGATACTGTGGGGCGTCAGCGGCAGCGGCGCCGACGTCGGCCGCGGCGTGTGCGCGGACGTCGATCCGAACTATCTCGGCGAGGAATGCTGGGCGGCGCGCGGCGGCCTGATGGCGGCCAACGGCCACCAGATCACCACCAAACGGCCCAGCAACATGAACTTCGCCAGCTGGTGGGATGGCGACCTGGGCCGCGAGCTGCTCGACGGCACCGCCATCAACAAGTGGCAGCCGGCGACGGCCAGTGTGGTGCGCCTGCTGGATGGCGCGCCGTTCGGGGCGGCCTCGAACAACGGCACCAAGGCCACGCCGGTGCTGTCGGCCGACATCCTGGGCGACTGGCGCGAGGAAGTCGTGTGGCGCACGGCCGACAACTCGGCGCTGCTCGTGTTCAGCACGACGACGCCGACCACGGCGCGCATCCCGACCCTGATGCACGATCCGCAATACCGCGCGCAGGTGGCGGGGCAGAACGCCGGCTACAACCAGCCGCCGCATCCGAGCTATTACCTGGGCGTGGGCATGGAGCCGGTGGTGCAGGCGCCGATTTTTACGCGTTAGGTCCGCAGCCTGAACGACCGCTCAAGTATGAAGACGTCGTCCCCGCGAAGGCGGGGATCCAAGTTGTTCGCGTTATCGTGACGCATGCAAAACTGGGTTCCCGCCTGCGCGGGAACGACGATTGTAAGCCGGTGGACTGATGTGTGAGTGCGCATCAGCCGCCGCCCGTCGTCCCCGCGAAGGCGGGGATCAAAGTTGTCCGCGTTATTGTGATGCATGCAAAATTGGGTTCCCGCCTGCGCGGGAACGACGATTGTAAGCCGGTGGACTGATGTGTGAGCGCGCATCAGCCGCCGCCCGTCGTCCCCGCGCAGGCGGGGACCCAAGTTGCACGCGCTGAGGCAACGCGTGCAAAGCTTGGGTTACCGCCTGCGCGGAACGACGATTTCATGATGGGTAACTGATGTGCCGCCAGGCGCGGCCGCCGGGAGCCTCACGCCGCCTCGGCGTGCTCCACCAGCAGCTGCACCTTGGTGACGCCGTTGTACTCGTTGGCGTCGAGCCGGAACGCCACGCGCGCCTTGTCGCCCAGCGCGTCCGTGTGCCCGAACCAGATCGCGTCGTAGCGCCGGCCATTGCGTTCCAGCAGGAGCTTGAGGTGCTTGTCCTTCAGGATGCGCTGGCTCACGACACGGAATTCGTCGCAGAACACGGGCGGCGCAAAACCCTGGCCCCACACCTGGCCGTCCAGAAGTTCGATGAATTGCGTGCTGTAGAAATCGTCTTCCAGCGGACCGTCCGTCTCGACGATGCGTTCCAGCTGGGCTTCCGTCAGCCAGGACCGGCCGACGGCCTCGAACGCCTGCGCGAACGTGTCGAAGCGGTCGGCGCGGATCGACAGGCCCGCCGCCATCGAGTGGCCGCCGAATTTGTCGATCAGGCCGGGGACTTTCTTCGACACGAGGTCCAGCGCGTCGCGCAGGTGGAAGCCCGGGATCGAGCGCCCCGAGCCCTTGATCCAGCCGTCGCCCGCGGGCGCGAACGTGATCGTCGGGCGGTAGAACTTTTCCTTGAGGCGCGAGGCGACGATGCCGATCACGCCCTGGTGCCAGCCGTCGTCGAACACGGCGATGGTGCTGGCGTCCGCCGGGTTGAAGTCGTCCAGGTGCAGCAGCGCCTCGCCCTGCATGTCGGCCTCGATCTCGCGCCGCTTCAGGTTGATGTCGTTGAGCTGCTGGGCGATGGCCCAGGCGCGGCCTTCGTCGTCCGTGATCAGGCATTCGATCCCGAGCGACATGTCTTCCAGGCGGCCGGCGGCGTTCAGGCGCGGCCCGAGCGCGAAGCCGAGGTCGAACGGCGACGCGCAGCGCGCTTCGCGCCCCGCGACGCGGAACAGTGCCGCCACGCCGGCGTGCATGCGCCCCGCGCGCATGCGCTTGAGGCCTTGCGCGACGAGGATGCGGTTGTTCGTATCGAGCTTGACGACGTCCGCCACCGTGCCCAGCGCGACGAGGTCGAGCAGGTTGTCGAGCTTCGGCTGCGTCTGCGCGTCGAACACGCCGCGCCGGCGCAGTTCCGCGCGCAGCGCCAGCAGCACGTAGAACACGACGCCCACGCCGGCCAGGTGCTTGCTCGGGAAGCCGCATTCGGGCTGGTTCGGGTTCACGATCACGCGCGCGTCCGGCAGGGCGTCGCCCGGCAGGTGGTGGTCGGTGACGACCACGTCGATGCCGCGCGCCTTGGCGGCCGCCACACCGTCGATGCTGGCGATGCCGTTGTCCACGGTGATGATGATGTCCGGCGCCTTTTCGCGCGCCGTCAGCTCGACGATTTCCGGCGTCAGGCCGTAGCCGTACTCGAAACGGTTCGGCACGATGTAGTCGACCCGCGCACCCATCGCCCACAGCCCGCGCAGGGCGGTGGCGCAGGCGGTGGCGCCGTCGCAGTCGTAGTCGGCCACGATGGTCATCTTCTTGCCGGCCGCGATGGCGTCGGCCAGATAGGTCGCGGCCGCGTCGATCTGGCGCAGCGCGCCCGGCGGCACGAGGGCCTGGAGCTCGATCGCGAGTTCGCGCGGATCGGTCAGGCCGCGCGCGGCGTACACGCGCGCCAGCACGGGGTGGATGCCGCCCTGGCGCAGCATTTCGGATTGGCGTACGGGGCAGGGGCGGATGGTGATGCGGGTCTTCAAAGCAGTCGTTCCAGGGTCGGGCGGCGCCAGAATTTACGCTGCGCCAGTGGTGTCGTCGTCGTTTCGAGGAGGCCGTCGCGGTGGCTCAGCACGAGCCGCACCGACCTCGCGCGGCCCTGCGCCAGCGCGGCCAGCAGCGGCGCGAACAGGTCCGCTTCCAGACGCTGCATCTGCTGCAGCCAGCCGCTCCAGTCGGCCGCGATGCCGGGTGCGGCCACGTTGCCGCAGGCGAGCAGCCAATCGCCGTCGTCGTCCAGCAGGCCATCGAGTTCGGCCAGGCTGTTCATGCGCCGCTCGGCCAGCGCCGCCAGCCAGCCGGGCGTCTCGAACGCGGCCACGCGCGGGCGCGCGACCGCATTGCCGGCCGCCTTCGCGACCAGTTGCTGGGCGTGCTCGGTCGCCACGCTCGCATTCCCCCACGGCCAGAAGGAATTGATCGGCAACTGGCCGCGCGCCTCGCGCGCCGCGTTGGCCGGATCCGTGAACCACGTCACCTGCACGTCGTTCTGCAGCTTGCGGAAGGCGCGCGCCTGCGCGCCGGACGGCATCCAGTCCGTCAGGTTCATGTTCACCGCCGCGTCCGGGCTCGCGGTCGCAAGCTCGGTCCAGTCGTCGGCGCGCATGAACCAGGTGTCGTGCGTGCCCCAGGCCAGCAGCATGCCGGCGTCCTCGAAGCAGGGCCGGGCGCTGTCGAACAGGGCGCGCGCCTCCGGTTCGTGCAGGTCGAGCGCGCGCGTGTCGCCCATCTGCAGGTGCGTGCGCGCGATCTGGATGTGGGTCGGATTCACGACGAACCACATCCCGCCTTCCGGGTCGAGGCCGAAGCCGCGCATGGCGCTGGCCGCGACGCCCGGCACGAGGCCGCGCGCGAGGCCCAGTTCCCGTGCGATCCACAACTCGTGCGGCAGCACGCGCGCGTCGGCATCCAGCGGGCGGTATTGCCGGTTTGATGTTCTTGACAACAGCGCGGCCAGCGCCGGCGCGTGCAGGGCGCGGGTCAGGTCGGGCGCGAATTCTGGAGCGGGGAGGGCGAACGGCAGGACGAGCGAAATGTGGGCCATCCCGGTATTGTAGGCGAAATCGGCCCGTTCAGATATCCGCTCCCCGCATCCCGTCGGTGCCGGGGAGGGGCGTCGTGACGTCCGGCGTGGACGTGGGCGCCATCGACGCGTCCGGCGGCAGCCCGGCCGATCCGCCCGGCGGCAGCATGCCGGACACGGGCGTGAGACCGATCGCCTCGTGATACCAGCCCTGCACCAGCGCCAGGTGGCGGTGCTCGTCCTCCAGCGCCAGCGTGAAGCCGGCCAGCAGGTCGTCCTGTCCGGCCTCGCCGGCCAGCGCGATCAGGGTCTCCCAGCCGGCGCGGTCGGCCAGCTCGGCCGTCAGCAGCGCGTGCAGCGACTGGGCCAGGCTCGTGCGCGGATCGCCCAGTACCTGCACGATGCCCTGCGCCTCGATGCCCGCGACGTCCGCGCTGGGCGTCTGCGCCGTCGGGTCGCCGCCCAGCGACTCGATCGCCTCCTTGAGCAGCAGGAAGTGACGGGCTTCGTCGCGGCGGATGTCCGCCACGTGGTCGCGCGTCATGCCCGCGGGCCCGCGCTGCATCACGTCGCATTTCGCCAGCAGCGCGTCGTACAGCCGCGTGCCGGTCCGTTCAAATGCAAGGCGCTCGCCCAGCTTGTCGAGCAGGATCTGGGGCCGGTCACCCTTGAGCATGTGCATGCCCACGCTGACGGCGCCCGCCACCGTGCCCGGCATGGGGAGCGAGCCGATGGCGTCGGCATCGACGATGTACGCTTCGCGCGCGTCCTGCAGCGCGCGCTCGTCGCCCGGGGCGCCGCGGATGGGGATGTTCTCGCTGCGTTGCATGGCCGCCGTGTCGAGGGGCGACATCTGCACCCCGGTCCGGTTCATGCCCATGTGTTCCGTCTGCTGTGCCATCATGCCTCCCGCTCGCCCGTCAGGGCATCACGACGCCGCCCCGGTTGGCCGGCAGGGTCGCCACGAGGGCCGTCGTGCCGGCGGCGCCGTGGCTGACGAGCTCCGTGCCCGGCGTCCAGACGTAGCCGGCCGCCACCGCCTCGCTGGGCGAGCCGTCGTGGTTCAGCTGGCGGCGGACGTCGATGCTGGCCTGGTCTTCGTGCTCCCTAGGCACGAACTGCGTGCCGAGCGCGCGCAGATCGACTTCGCTCGCCAGCACGCTGCGGACGTAGTCGCGCTGGCTGCGCAATTCGATCGGGCGGGCGAAGTCGCCGACGATCTCGGCCGGATCGCGCCGTTCGTAGCGCCGGAAGGCCTCGGCGGCCAGGTGGAAGTGGCCCAGTTCGTGGTCGAGGCAGCGTTCCCAGACGGCCTTGACGTGGTGGTTCGTCTCCGTCTCGACGCAACTGTAATAGGCGTAGCACTCGTTCGCCTCGTGCAGCATCCACTGCTCGACCCACGTCTCGGTGGGGTCCAGCAGCGATTCGTACTGGGTCACGTGCTGTTCCTCCACCGCCGCGATCTCGGCATACAGCTGGCGCGCCACGGGGTCGGCGAAGGTCGGGCCCACGGTCATATAATAGTCATGCGTCTGCGCCTCGGCCGCCGTGACCGTCAGCGCGTGCAGCTTGCTGAGCATCGCGGCCATGCTGCGGTCGTAGGGGATGCGCAGGTCGTCGCGCGGGGCGCGGTGGTGTTCGGACGTGGGGCGGCCGGGCAGGATGTCCGTATAGCTCTGCAGGATATTGTTCGCATCCTTGCCTTCCATGCGGTCGAGCAGGGCCGCGTAGCGGTAAAGGTGGTCGAAGTCTTCCAGCAGGCCGAAGCGGTAGACCTGGCACAGGTAGCTGTCCGGCTCGGCCTTGGCCACGCTCGCCGTCAGCTCGATGGCCAGCTGTTCGTGGGCGATCGTCGTCTCGAGCGGCGAATGGTCGGGCGACAGCAGGCCGCCCACCAGCGTCGCCTGATGCTGTTCGACCCGCCGCACCTCGGCCAGCGGCTGGCGCAGCGCCATGTTGCAGCGCGCCGCCATGTGCGAGAAGCGCACGGCCTCGCGTTCGATGCCGGTCATGAGGATCACGCGCATGCGGGTGAAGGCATCGTCGTCCAGCTTGCTGATCGGTTTGCGCACCATGCCGCGCCACGTGGTGTGCTGCCGGTCGAGCGGCGTGCCCTTGGAATCGAAGACGGAAAATGCCATGGTCGGCCTCCTGTCTCCGTTCGATAGGCCTTTGCGCCCGGAGTTCCGGACATTTTCCAGTGTGTGTATGCAGGAAAAAGTACTTCCAATTGTGACAACGCCTCACGTGGATGAGCGTTGTGTGGCAAACTGCGGGACCAAAGCATTTACCCCGGAGCCCATGAGCCTCATCCACAAACTGCCGTACGAATGGCTGGTCGGCCTGCGCTACACGCGCGCCGGCAAGCGCAGCAGCCGCAACAGCTTCATTTCCTTCATCTCACTGATCTCCGTGTCCGGCATCGCCCTGGGCGTGGGTGCGCTGATCGTCGTGCTGTCGGTGATGAACGGGTTCCAGAAGGAGGTCACGGACCGCATGCTGTCCGTGCTGGCGCACATCGAGGTGTTCGACGCGAGCGGGGCCATGCCGAACTGGCGCCAGGCCGAGCAGGAAGCCTTCAAGAATCCCGCCGTGCGCGGCGCCGCGCCGTTCGTCGAGACGCAGGGCCTGCTCGTGCGCGAGGACACGATGAAGCCGGCCATCATCCGCGGCATCCTGCCGTCGGAAGAGCACAAGGTGTCCGACGTGGCGAAGCAGATCCGCCAGGGCAGCATCGAGAGCCTGCGTCCCGGCCAGTTCAACATCGTGCTCGGCTACGTGCTGGCGCGTTCGCTCGGCGTGGGCATCGGCGACAAGGTCAACATGCTGCTGGCCCAGGGCCAGACGACGCCGGCCGGCATGGTCCCGCGCTCGCGCGTGTTCACCGTGAGCGGCATCTTCGAGGCCGGCCACTACGAATTCGATTCGGCGCTGGCGTTCATCGACATCGAGGACGCCGAGCGCATGGAACGCCTGGACGCGCCGAACGGCCTGCGCCTGCGCATCGCCGACATGCACGACGCGCCGATCGTGGCCGACCAGCTCAAGCACAGCATGTCGGGCGACCTGATCATGCGCGACTGGTCCAAGCTGAACGCCAACTGGTTCGCCGCCGTGCAGACCGAGAAGCGCATGATGTTCATCATCCTCACGCTGATCATCGCCGTGGCCGCGTTCAACCTGGTCTCGACGCTCGTCATGACGGTGACGGAAAAGCAGCCCGACATCGCCATCCTGCGCACGCTGGGCGCGTCGCCGCGCTCCATCACGAAGATCTTCATGATCCAGGGCGCCCTCGTCGGCATCATGGGCACCGTGGCCGGCGTCGCGCTGGGCGTGCTGGTGGCGCTGAACATCGACGTCATCGTGCCGTTCATCGAGCACCTGCTGGGCGTGCAGTTCCTGTCCAAGGACATTTACCTGATCAGCGAAATCCCGTCCGACCTGCGCTGGCCGGACGTCTTCAAGATCGGCGGCGTCTCGGTGCTGCTGGCCTTCGTCGCCACCATCTACCCCAGTTGGTCGGCGTCGCGCGTGAAACCGGCGGAGGCCCTGCGTTATGAGTAACATGAAAAACGAGACCGGCGGCCCCGCCATCCTGGCTTGCCGCGGCGTCGGCAAGACCTTCCGCGAGGGCGACTACGCCGTCCAGGTGCTCGACCACGTCGACTTTTCGATCGGCCGCGGCGAACGCGTCGCCATCGTGGGCGCGTCCGGCTCGGGCAAGTCGACCCTGCTGCACATCCTGGGCGGGCTGGACACGCCCAGCACGGGCATCGTCACCCTGCAGGGCGAAGACTTCGCCACGCTGTCGGAGACGCGCCGCGGCGACCTGCGCAACCGCTTCCTCGGCTTCGTCTACCAGTTCCACCACCTGCTGCCGGAATTCACGGCACTGGACAACGTCGCGATGCCGCTCTTGATCCGGCGCGTGAAGCGCGACGAGGCGCTCGCGCGCGCCGAGGCCATCCTGGCCCGCGTGGGCCTGACCAGGCGCGCCATCCACCGGCCGGGCGAACTGTCCGGCGGCGAACGCCAGCGCGTGGCACTGGCGCGTGCCCTCGTCACGGAACCGGCCTGCGTGCTCGCGGATGAGCCGACCGGGAACCTCGACCACACGACGGCGCAGGGCATCTTCGACCTGATGCTGGAACTGTCGAAGACCCTGGGCACCGCCTTCGTCATCGTCACGCACGACCCGGAACTGGCGGGCCGCTGCGACCGCGTGCTGCGCATGACGGAACACGGGCTGCAGCCGGCCGAGGCGTAGGCACCCCATGTGGATCGACACCCACTGCCACCTCGACGCGCACGAATTCGGCACGGAATCCGCCGGCGTCGCACGGCGTGCGCAGGAGGCGGGCGCCGGCATGATCGTGATCCCGGCCGTCGCGCGCGATAACTTCGACGTCGTGCGGACCCTGGCGGCGGACGTCCCGAACGCCAGCTATGCGCTGGGCATCCATCCGATCCACGTACCGCAGGCCACGGACGACGACCTCGCCGAACTGCGGCGCCAGGTCGAGGCGTCGCTCGCCGACCCGCGCTTCGTGGCCATCGGCGAGATCGGCCTGGACTTCTTCATTCCGCTGCTGTGCGAGCCGGCGATGCGCGAGAAGCAGGAACGCTTCCTGCGCGAGCAGCTGCGCATCGCGCGCGACTTCGGCCTGCCGGTGCTCACGCACGTGCGCCGGTCGCAGGACCAGGTGCTGAAGCACGTGCGCCAGATCGGACCGAACGGCGGCATCGCGCACGCGTTCAACGGCAGCTTCCAGCAGGCCCGGGCCTTCATCGACGCGGGCTTCCACCTCGGCTTCGGCGGCGCGATGACCTTTACGCGCGCGCTGCAGATCCGGCGGCTCGCGGCGGAACTGCCGCTGGACGCCATCGTGCTGGAGACGGACGCGCCGGACATCGCGCCCGCGTGGATCCACCCGGCCCGCAACAGTCCGGAACAATTGCCCGCGATCGGTGCCGTGCTGGCCGGGCTGCGCGCCGTCGACGTCGCTGCGGTGCGCGCGGCGACGCGCGCGAACGCGCTGGCGGCGATACCCCGCCTGGCCCCGCTGCTGGCCTGAGCGGCCGTTCTCCCCGGCGCGCATGCGGCGCGCATCAATCACATGGGTCCTACCCGCTGACCATCGAAGCGCGCCGCAATCGCAGCCGCAACCGCGACCGCGTCCGCACCGTCCCGGTTCCCGCGTGTTCGCACCGGCGCATCGCGCGACCCCGCGCGGCGCGCGGCATGGGACCATCCGCACGCACGCGGGTTCGTCCCTGCGCACTCTGAGCCAAACCAATCCCGGGCCGTTCGAAGCATGGAAGAATCCATTCTCGTGCCGCAGCCGCGGCGTGTTCACGGGAGAGACAGTGGAAAGCGCGAGCGAGTTCCTGCGGGTTCTGCAGAACGAGAAGGTCCTGAGCACCGCTCATCGGCCATTGCGCCTGCGCCTGGCCCACGGCGGGCGGCTCGCGGACGACGTGCTGCTGCCCCAGCGGGTCGTGGGCAGCGAGGCGATCTGCGGCGGCATCGACTACCGCGTCGCCTGCGTCGCCGGCAGCCCGCACATCGCGCTCAAGGACCTCATCGCGCTGCCGGCCGAGCTCCAGTTCGTCACCGACCGCGGCATGCTGCGCAGCGTCTGCGGCATCGTCACCGAGGCGCGCGCCGGCGACGCGGACGGCGGCCTGGCCGGCTACGAAGTCGTCCTGCGCGACGTGTTCGCCGTAATGGAAAAGCGCACCAACAGCCGCGTGTTCCGCTACCAGAACGAGCTCGAGATCGTGCAGGTGCTGTGCGACGAATGGCGCCAGTCGAACACGGTGCTGGCCAACGCGTTCGAACTCGAACTCGACCCGCTGTTCGACATGCGCCAGTTCCCGCCGCGCGAACAGACCATGCAGTACAACGAATCGGACGCCGCATTCGTGCGCCGGCTGCTCAGGCGGCGCGGCATCGCCTGGGTGTTCCGGCCGGGCCGCAGCCGCGGCACCCCCGTCGACCCCGCGCACGACCGCACGCCGGCGCACACGCTGGTGCTGTTCAACGACCCGAACAGCCTGCCGCAGAACGGCGCCGGCACCGTGCGCTACCACCGCGACACCATGGCGGACGGCCGCGACACGATCCATTCCTGGCGTGCCGCGCGCCGCCTGCAGCCGGGCGTCGCCACCCGCCACAGCTGGGATTACAAGAACGCCGGCAGCCCGGAGTTCATGACGGCCACCGCGCGCAGCACGGCCGACCAGGGCCCGAGCGGCAACACGCTCGCCGCTTCGCTGGACGACTACCTGATCGAGATGCCGCACGCCGGCAACGACACCCTCGACCACTGGCGCCTCGGCCACGTGCGCATGAGCCGCCACGAATTCGAATCGAAGTGCTTCCAGGGCGAGGGCAGCGTGCGCGACTTCTGCGTCGGCCAGTATTTCACGCTCGAGGGCCATCCCGAGATCGACACCCATCCCGCGCCGGAGCGCGACTTCGTGATCACGGAACTGCACATCGCGGCCGACAACAACCTGCCGCGCGGCCTCGACGTCGAGCGCGATCGGCATGCGGCGCACCCTGCCGCCGCGCCGGCCCTGAGCGCGCTGCCGCCGCCGCGCGCGGGCGACGGGCAGGCGCGCGTGCGCGTCGGCTTTTCCGCCGTGCGGCGCGGGATCGCCATCGTGCCGGCGTACGACCCGCGCACCGACCTGCCGCATCCGCCGCTGCAAAGCGCCATCGTCGTCGGCCCGGCCGGCGAGGACGTCCACTGCGACGCGCTGGGGCGCGTGAAGATCCGCTTCCCCGGCATGCGCACCGCCGATCACCGCCACGCGCACGGCGCCGGCGCGTCCGGTTCGCCGGCCGATTCCGCCTGGGTGCGCGTGGCGTCGAACTGGGCCGGCAACGGCAACGGCAGCCGGCAGCAGGCGGGCGCGCTGTCGCTGCCGCGCGTGGGCAGCGAAGTGCTGGTGGCCTTCCTCGGCGGCGATCCCGACCGCCCGATCATCCTCGCGCAGTTGTACAACCAGCGCACGGCGCCGCCCGCGTTCAGCCAGACGGGCGCCTTGCCGGGCAACCGCTACGTGTCCGGCACGCGTACGCACGAAGTGCAGGGCGCGCGCGGCAACCAGCTGCGCTTCGACGACACGCGCGGCGAAATCAGCGCCCAACTGGCCAGCGACCACGGCACGTCGGAACTGAACCTCGGCTGGCTGACGCGCCCGCGCGCCGACGGCAGCGGCACGCCGCGCGGCGAGGGCGCGGAGCTGCGCAGCGACTTGTCCGTCGTCGTGCGCGGCGCCCAGGGCGTATTGATCAGCGCCGAGGCGAGCCCGCAGGCGGAAGGCGGCCAGCTCGATCGCGCCGGCCTGGCGGGCCTGGCCGACGTCATGCAGGGCATACTCCACGAAGTGGGCAAGCTGGCAGCCGTCCACACGGACGACGAGCCGACGGGCAAGCGCCTCGCGGTCCTCGTCGACAAGCTGAAACGCTGGCATGCCGGCAGCAACGTGGCCGAAGGCGCGGCGGGCGGCGGCGAGCCGATCCTGGCCGCGACGGCGCCGAACGGCGTCATCATCGCCAGCAACGACAGCCTCGCACTGGGCGCGAGCGGCAAGGTGGACGTCATCAGCGCGGGCGACGCCGAGGTCGCGGCCGGCAAGAACATCTTCGTGCGCGCCGCCCGCCGCCTGAGCCTGTTCGCCCACGAACTTGGAGTACGGCTCGTCGCCGGCCGCGGCGACATCGTGATCCACACCCACCTGGGCAATATCCAGATCAAGTCCGCGGGCCGCATCAGCCTCGTCGCCGCCGAGCGCATCGAGCTGGAGGCGCCGGACGTCAAGATCATCGCGCCGGGCGCGCAGACCGGCTGGGCCGGCGGCACGGTCACCCAGCAGACGAGCGGCCGCCAGGTGTTCAAGGGCGCCGGCTTCGACGAGCTCGGACCGGACGGCGCGACACCCGCCGGCGTACGCATGCCGGCGTCGCACCTGCACACGGACGAATACGTGGTCTTGCGCCACGAGCAGACCGCGAAGCCGGTCCCGAACCAGCGTTACAAGGCGACGTTCGAAGACGGCCGCACCGTCACCGGACGCACCGACGCGGAGGGCCGCACGTCGTTACTGATCGGCGAAATGATCGGCGACGTGCACATGACCTTCCTCCCCGACGACGACACCGCCCACTGACCCGGGCCCCAACCCTCGACCACGGAGCGCGCATGGCAGACCCGACCCGCCCCTTGCCTCACCTCGTCCCGCAGCCGGACGGCAGCTGGACCGGCCGAACCGTCCTGACGCCGACGTCGTTCACGACACGTGGCTTGTTTACATTGCCGTCGTCGAAGGTCATTCCGGTGATTGTGGTGCCGGGCATCATGGGGACGAATTTGAGGGCGGCGACCAGTCCGGCGAAGAGGGCGAATGAAGTTCTTGATCCGGGGGAGCCGGCGTGGCGGGCGCCGAATGGGACGTTTGAGGGGCTGAAGACGGCGCATAAATGGAAGAATTTCGGCCCGGTCCGGCGTCAACAAATTTTGGACGCTAAGACGCTTGAGGTGGACAACCGTGGCGATATCCATCTTCCGCTGGAAGCGCGCAACTACGGCACGACCGAGGCCGAAGTGCGGCAGCGCTGGTGGGGTGAAGTCCACTGGGATTCTTACGGTAGGTTGCTGTATGGTTTGCATGTGGGGCTCAACCACACTTTCGAGATGGACCCGTTGGACAATGTACGCGTGATATGTCGTCATTGGAAAGATGTGATGGCATGCGACCCGGCAAAATGGGGCGTGCGGAGTATCGACAAGCTCACTGAACCTGAGTTGGAAAAGCACGCGGGCTATTACTACCCGGTCTACGCATGCGGCTACAACTGGCTCGAATCCTGCGAGGACTCGGCCAAGTCGCTCCGACAACGTATAGAACGCGTCATTGCCTTCTGGACTGAGCGCAAGCGTGAATGTCAGAAAGTGATCCTAGTTACCCACTCGATGGGCGGTTTGGTCGCGCGTGCTTGCGCTAAGCAGATTCCAGAGCGAATTCTCGGGGTCATTCACGGCGTGATGCCAGCCCTCGGTGCACCGGCCTGCTACCGCCGGATCGCCTGTGGTACTGAGACGTGGAGTCCAAGCAATGGAAAGGTAGATAATATCAAGGCCGAGCACGTTGCCGAAATCTTGGGTGAGCACCCGAGAGACACGATGGCCGCAATGGCTACCTCGCCGGGCGCACTACAGCTACTGCCGAATCATCTTTACCCGCAGCCTTGGTTGCATATCTGTCTGGTCAGCAGGGTCAATAATAAAGACGTGCCGCGGGAGGTGGTACATTTGCCGGTCGGAAATCCGTACGATATGTATCGTGATACGCGATCTTGGTACAGGCTGATTGATCCGGTATTGGCAGATCCGGCAAAAAAGTACAACGACGAGGCTGAGGTCATCGATATGATTCGAAAGGCCGTCAATAATGCCGAGCGCTTCCACCGCCAGGTTCTGGATACCTATTATCATCCAAATACCTATGCTTTTTATGGCGCGGACCCGGAACACATGTCCTTTGGCGCGGTGCGCTGGGTAGCGCGCGACCCTGGAGCGGGGGCCGTGTTCACGGAGTCGAACGTCCGCGGAGCGGTCTTGGGGGACTACACTCCAACCGGCGGGCGACGCGTTCGCGTGGAAAGGCGAACCGACATGTATTTTGTTCCGGCGCGCCAGGATGTTGCCGGTGACGGCACTGTGCCGCACCAGTCCGGCGCAGGGCCACGCGGAAAGGTCAGCCAGTTGTTCGACGTCCGTGGATTCGATCATCAAGGGGCGTTCAACAATGACGCAATCCTGATGTTGACCCAACATCTTATTGTCAAGCTGGTTCAGAAGCTGCAATGAAACGCACGGAGAAACCGCAATGGCGCAAGCGTTTCGCATTTCCCGCGCTTCAGAACATTGCCGGAGCCACTGTCGTGACTCATGACCTCTGCCGGAAAAGCACGGACGGGGTTACGAGCCTGATGAGACGCAAGAAAACTCCATGCGCCGTTCAGTATGCACGAGCCACCGAATGTAAATTGGATGGGCGAGCGATTGACGTCCATGGGCTCGATCCTATGGACGCGTTCACGCGGCGAGTTGTTCTGTCGTCGGCCCCAGTTTCCATTGTCAAGCTGGTACCGACGTTGCCATGACTCGAACGAGGAAACACGGTTGGCGAGAGCTTGTCGTCTTGCTCGCAGCTCTCGCCTGTGCGGGAACCTGGGCTGCAGGCCAGGTCCGTAGCATACGGGACAGATCCGAGGTGGCAAAAATGACGGAAAAAATGAAAACGGTATGCGTCGGACGATACCTGGTCGATGTACCGGGCGAGGCTGAGGTAAGCCTGTCGGGCGAAAGGATATCCGGATTCGCGATTGATACTGTCGAAGAGAGCCAAGCAGCGTTCCGGCAGAGGGTTGCCGCGCGTGAGGCCGAAATTGCGGCACGTCGTGCCGATCAGGATGACAACGGCGAGGGGGGCATGATCGAAGCACGCGATTTGCGTATTCCCGGCCTGGTTGGGCGATCATTTGTCTATGGACGTAGCCGCGGTTACATGATGAACGGGGATCGTCGGGTTGACATGGAGTCGGTATCGATCGAGGTCCATGCACATATGGGGGAATTAAGTTTTTTGTTGTCGGCGACGTCCAAGCAGGAGTCCGGTGTCAGAGAGGCGGAAGCCTTGCTGGCACGGTTGCAAATACGTGGCGAAGAAGAGATCCCGCCTGTGCCGGGCTTCTGTATTTGGCGGGGCGTGTTTGCCGAACCTCTGCCCGAGCACAAGAACGAACACGTGATTCTACATCTCGGCCTGCCCGGCCATCCAGACATGGGTTTGGCTTTGTCCAGCACGCCCAGTGGGCAAGCCGGTCGGAGTTTGCTTGAGCGCGTTGCGGAAACTGACGCTGAAGCCACTGCTGACGAGATGTTGCGTGTGACAAAGTTGCGCTCGGGAACGCGCAGTATTAATGGGATCGACGGCGAGGAAGTGCTGGAGAGAGTTCGTGAACTGAACTTTACTACCGGGTACAGCTTTATGTGGGAATCACCGGGAGTCCAGGATGATCACTTGCGGCCCTATCTGCTATTGAACATGGAGACTGGCACCAACCCGCGACCCGGCGGCAAGCCTGTCGACTCCAGCCTCCATGAAGATGCCGTTTTGACTCTGTGGGACAGTATCTCGTCCAGTATTCGCCTTCGCAAGTCCGATTTGCCGCCGCCTGCCGATCCGCCGCCTGAACCTCCAGGCCCGAAGCTAGGTGCATTGGCAACCGCCGGCGAAGTCTGCCCGCAGTCCGGCTGGTGGAAATGCCGCGAAGGCGGTCCAGGCGTCGACGTGCAGGGCGGCTCAGTCCAGTGGATTCGCAAAGGCGATCGCATGCCGCAGGCGTTGCTGCTGCCGCGCCAGACCTTATGGCAAAAGCTGCGTGGTCTCCAGCCGAGCATCGAGCCGTCCCAGCCGACCACCTGGAAACTGCTCGACAAGCGTCTGCGGCCGCGCACACCAACTATAGTGGCACTCGCTCCGCCGGGACCTATCAGCGTCACAGCGGACACACCTGCCGATGCCAGCCAGGTGGTCGCCCTCGGTACCAACGTGAGGACCGGTGAAGTTTGCCCGGCCAGCGGCTGGTGGCGCTGCGGAGAAACACACGCCCTCGACGGTACGCGCTGGTTCCCGCGCGGCAGTACGCTTCCGGCAGCGACTTTTCAAGTACCGGTAGGTGTATTCGGTCGTTCCGCCGGTCCTGAGGTCATTCAACGTCGAAGTACGTGGCAACTGATGCGTCAAGCCGAGGCTGAAGGCGTTGCACTTCTCGCGGATGCCGGGAAGGAGGCACAGGACGGCACCGCTCGTCCGGCGGATGGCCCGTCGTCGCTGGCGTGAGCCGTCAGCAGCGCGCTCGTACATTCTCTGAACGGATGACAGCTATGACCCATTCGAGAAAGCTTGGATGGCGGGCGATGATCGTCTTGCTCGCAGCGCTCGCCTGTGCGGGAACCTGGGCTGCAGGCCAGGTCCACAGCATACGGGACAGATCTGCGGTGGCAAAAATGACCGAAAAGATGAAAACAATATGCGTCGGACGATTTCTTGTCGACGTGCCCGCCCACGCGGATATAGGTTTGTCACACGAGATGATCGATGGATTCGAGCTCGACACGGTTGAGGAAAGCGAGACGTCGTTTCGCGAACGCGTGGCGGCGCGTGAGGCCGCGATTGGAACGCATGGGGTGGCGACGGATTCACGCGGAACTGGAGGTATGGTGGAAGCTCGTGACCTGCGGGTGCCGAATATGGTTGGACGCATCCTCGTCTACGGACGTACTCGTAGTTACAGGATGGATGGGAATCGCCGTGTTGATGATGAATGGGTGTCGATCGAAGTTCATGCGCATCTAAATGGGTCAAGTATCGCGCTCTCAATGAAATACGCCGATCAGCCTGATGTGTACTCCGCCGAAGCACTGTTGGCAAGGCTGCACCCACGAGATCCGGATGAGATTCCGTCAATCCCGGGCTTCTGTATCCAGCACGCAGTCTTCACCGAGCCGCTCCCTCCTCGCAAAACCGAGCATATTGTGATGCATCTCGGTCTGCCCGGGCATCCAGATATGGGCTTGGCTCTGTCCAGTACGCCCAGTGGCCAAACTGGTAAAAGCTTACTCGAACGTGTCGCGGAGACCGATGCCGAAGCCAGCGCAGACGAAACTTTACGGGTTACGAAGCTACGTTTGGGTAAACGTGGCATCAACGGTATCGACGGCGAAGAAGTATTGGAGCGTGTACGAGAACTGAACTTTACTACGGGGTATGGCTTCATGTGGGAAGCGTTGGGTACGAAAGACGATCCGATGCATCCTTATCGGCTGTTAAACATGGAGACAGGAACCAACCCTCGGCCAGGAGGCAATCCAGTCGACTCCAGCCTGCACGAAGACGCCGTGCTGGCCCTGTGGGACAGTATCTCATCCAGCATCCGCCTCCGCCCAGCCAAGCGTTTGGAAGATCATCCGCCGTCCGGCAAACCGGCCGCCAGCAGCCGCGACCGCACATGATCGACTGTCCGCCATAACGGGTTCACCCGGGTGATCGTGACGCCATGCGCAGCTTCATCCTCGGCTTCGTCACCGGCGTAAGCTGCCTGCAAACCGCCGCCACGCTGCCGTCGACAAAGCTGATGGCCGCCTTCGCTGCCGCTGCCGCGCTGCTCCTTCTGGCCTGCGCGTATGCGATCCGCCACCCGGCCGCGCGAATCGCTACCATCGCCAGCGCCGGCCTGCTGGCCGGCTTCACCTGGGCCGCGCTGCTGGCCCAAACGACGCTCGCGCCATCGCTCGCCCCGCGCGACGAAGGCCGCGACCTGCACATCGTCGGCATCGTCGAGACGCTGCCGTACCGCTTCCACCAGGGCGTGCGCTTCGACTTCCGCGTCGAACGCAGCCTCGATGCCGGCGTGCGCGTGCCGCCGCACGTGGCGTTGTCGTGGTACGCCGGCCGGCACGGTGCGCGCCAGGCCGCCGGCGACGTCCAGCCGGGCCAGCGCTGGCGATTGACGGTGCGGCTGCAGCGCCCCCACGGCAACGCCAATCCGGGCGGGTTCGATTACGAGGCGTGGCTGCTGGAGCAGGGCGTGCGTGCCACCGGCTATGTGCGTGCCGGCGACGACAACACGCAACTGAAGGCCTTCGTGGCCAGTCCGGGCATGCTGGTCGAACGCGTGCGGGCGGCGCTGCGCGCGCGCATCCAGGATGCCCTCGCGGGCCGCACGTACGCCGGCGTCATCGTGGCGCTGGTGATCGGCGACCAGCGCGGCATCGACCAGGCCGACTGGCAGGTGTTCAACCGCACCGGCATCGGCCACCTCATTTCCATCTCCGGATTGCACATCACGATGATCGCGGGCCTCGCCGCGTGGGCGGTGTCGGCCCTGTGGCGGCGCTCGTTCTTCACAGGCGCGCGGCTGCCGCTGCTGCTGCCGGCGCAGAAGGCCGCGGCGCTGGCCGGGGCGATCGTCGCCTTGCTGTACGTGCTGCTGGCCGGCTTCGGCGTGCCGGCGCAGCGCACGCTGTACATGTTGTCGGTCGTCGCGCTGGCGTTGTGGATGGGGCGCCTGGCCGCCGTGTCGCACGTGTTGTGCACGGCGCTCGGGGTGGTCGTGCTGCTCGATCCGTGGGCCGTGTTGTGGCCGGGGTTCTGGCTGTCGTTCGGCGCCGTGGCCGTCATCCTGTTCGCGGGACACGGCCGCATTGGGCCGCCGCCCGCCGGTCCGCGCGGCGCGCTGCTGCTGGCCGGGCGCACGCAATGGGCCGTCACGGCGGGGCTGGTGCCGCTGACCTTGCTGCTGTTCGGCCAGGTGTCCGTCGTCAGCCCGCTCGCGAACGCGGTGGCGATCCCGGTCGTCAGCTTCGTCGTGACGCCGCTCGCGCTGGCCGGTAGCCTGACCCCCGGAGCGCCGGGCGACTGGCTGCTGCTGCTCGCGCACTGGGTCGTCGAGGTGCTCGCCTGGCTGCTGCGCCTCATGGCCGACTGGCCGGGCGCCGTGTGGCGCGCGCCGGCGCCGCAGGGGTGGGTATTCGTGCTGGGCCTGGGCGGCACGCTGTGGATGCTGATGCCGCGCGGCTGGCCCCATCGCTGGGCCGGCGCCGTGGCGCTGTTGCCGATGTTGATGCAGGTCCCCGACCATCCGCAGGCCGGTACGTTCCGCGTGACCGCGTTCGACGTGGGGCAGGGGATGGCGCTGCTGGTCGAGACGGAAGGGCACCGCCTGATCTACGACACCGGCCCCGCCTACGCGCCCGGTAGCGATGCCGGCGGCCGCGTGATCCTGCCGTACCTGCGCATGCGCGGCATCGCGGCTCTCGACGGCATCGTCGTCAGCCACGGCGACACGGACCACACGGGCGGCGCGCTGGCGCTGCTGGAGGGCGTCGACGCCGGATGGCTGGCGTCATCGCTGCCCGCCGATCATCCGGTGGTGCGCGCGGCGCGGCACCACGTCCGCTGCGCGGCCGGCCAGCACTGGGCGTGGGACGGCATCGCGTTCGACATGCTGCACCCCACAAGCGCCAGCTACGCCGATGCGGCGTTGAAAACCAATGCGCGCAGCTGCACGCTGCGCATCAGCAATGGACACCGCACGTTGCTGCTGGCCGGCGACATCGAAGGGGCGCAGGAAGCGGCACTGCTCGGGCGCGCGCGCGACCGCCTGCGCGCGGACGTTCTGCTGGCGCCGCATCACGGCAGCGGCACGTCGTCCACGCTGGCGTTCCTGCAGGCCGTGCGGCCGGAGGTCGCGATCTTCCAGGTCGGCTACCGCAATCGCTATCACCATCCAAAACCGGAGGTCTACGCGCGCTACGGTACGCTCGGCGTCGAGCGCTTGCGCACCGACGACGCGGGCGCGCTGGTAGTCGACTTCGGCACGTCCGTCGTGTGGCGCGGCTATCGCGACGAACACGCGCGTTACTGGTACGCGCGCTAGGTGCCGGTCACGCGCGGCAGCGTGATGGTCATCCGCAGCCCGCCTTCGGCGCGGTTCGCGGCGGAGATCCGGCCGCCGTGCGTCTCGACCACGCGTTTGGCGATGGCGAGGCCGAGGCCGTGGCCATCGACGTTGTTGCGCGTGGGGTTCGAGCGGAAGAAGGGTTCGAACACGTCGCCCAGGTGTTCCGGCGCGATGCCCGGGCCCTGGTCGAGCACTTCGATGTGAACGAGTCTGCCGTCCGGATGCACGCGCACGTCCACGCGGCCGCCGGCGCCATGCTTGACCGCGTTGCGCACGATGTTTTCGACCGCGCTCCACAGCAGGTCCGGCGCGGCGCGCAGGGTGACCGGTTCCGGGGCGTCGACTTCGACCACCGCACCGGCCTCGAAGCGGGCGTCGTCGGCGATCTGGTCGATCATCTCGACGAGATCGACGGGCTCGATCGCCGGCAGCGTCGTCGATGCTTCCAGGCGCGACAGCGTCAACAGCTCGCCGACGAGGCGGTCCATGCGCACGCTTTCCCGCTCGATGCGCTCGAGCGACGCCTGCAGCCGGTCGGGCTGCTGGTGCGCCAGGCCGATGGCCGCCTGCAGGCGCGCCAGCGGCGAACGCAGTTCGTGCGAGACGTCGTGCAGCAGGCGCCGCTGGCCTTCCATCAGGGCGCGCAACTGGGCGCTCATGCGGTCGAAGTCGTGGCCCAGTTCCGCCAGCTCGTCGCCGATCAGGCGCGGCCCGGCATGGGCGAACCGGGGCGCGAGGTCGCCGGCCGCGGCGGCGTCGAAGGCGCGTTGCAGCGCGCGGATCGGGCGCGAAAAATACCAGGCGAGGAGAACGGCGAACAGCAGGCTGGCCAGCGTGGCGGCGACGATCGGCAGCCAGTGGCCCACGTGGCGGCCGAATTCAGGCGGCAGGCCGAACCAGCCGCTACCCGGGCCGCCGGGGCCGCCGTCCATGCGCGGGCCGGGGCCGTCGGGGCCCCCAGGGCCGCCCGGGCCGCCGTCGCGCGGGGCGGCATCCGGCGCGGGCCCGCCGGGCGGACCGAAGCCCGGTGCGGCGCCGAACCCCGGCTGTCCGGGACCGTCCGTGCCCGGCGTGTGCCAGGCGCGCGAGGCAAAGGCGACGTAGCGGCGGCCGTCGGCGCCGGTCAGGTGCGTGACGGCGTGCGAGGGACCATCGCCGTTCAGGTTGCGTTCGACTTCCTCGCGCAGCTTGGCGGGCACGGGCCGGTCGAGCAGTTCATGGCCCTGCTCGTCGAGCACGTACAGATGCATGCGCCGGCTGCCGGCGGCCAGGTCGCGCAGGGCGTCGATGCCGCCGTGCTTGAGTGTGGCCGCGGCCGCGTCGAGCATGATCGTCGCGGGCGGGCTCGCGTCGAGCGTCGGTTCGGCGTTGTGCTGGCGCGCCTGGTCGCGCAGCCAGAGGGTGCCGCCGATGCCGATCGTGGCCGCCACCTGGGCCAGCAGGATGGACAGGAAGAACTTCCAGAACAACCGGCCCATCGCTACTCGCGGATCAGCTGGTAGCCGAGACGGTAGACGGTCTGCAGGCAGGAACGGCCGTCGGACAGCGTGCCGAGTTTATGGCGCAGGCTGGACAGGTGGACGTCGATGTTGCGGTCGAAGCGGGCCAGCGGCCGGCCCAGGCCCTGTTCGGACAGGTCGTTCTTGCTGACGGGGCGGCCGGCGTTGCGGGCCAGGACTTCGAGCAGGTTGAATTCGGTGCTGGTCAGATCCAGCGGCTGGCCTTCCCACATCGCGCGGCGCTGTTCCGGCAGCATCGTCAGCTTGCCGACCGTGAGCGTGATGCCCGGGCCGTCGTTCGGCGAGCTTTGCGTACGGCGCAGGATGGCGCGCACGCGTGCCGTCAGTTCGCGCGGCGTGCAGGGTTTCGTGACGTAGTCGTCGGCGCCCAGTTCCAGGCCGAGGATGCGGTCGGCGTCGTCGCCGCGGCCGGTCAGCATCAGGATCGGCATCCGGCTGGCGGCGCGGATGCGGCGCAGCGTCTCGATGCCGTTCATGCGCGGCATCATCACGTCGAGGATGGCGATCGCGTACTGGCCGGACAGCGCTTCGCGCGCGCCCGTCTCGCCGTCGTGGGCGCAGGCGACGCGAAAGCCTTCCTGTTCCAGGTATTCGGAGAACATGCCGACCAGTTCGGTGTCGTCGTCGATGAGTAGGACTTGGTTCATGCTCGCATCTTAGCGCAGGGCCGCAGCGGCGGCCACGGCGGCCGGATTCTCTTTACTTCGTTTTACACGGTGATAACACTTTTTAACGCGGAGGAATCCGACAATGGCGTCTCCAAACAAAAAAGGATGACAGACATGAAACTCACAAGCCTTTCCGCGGCGGCCGCGCTGCTCGCCGCCTGCGTCACCGCCACGTGCGCCGTCCCGGCCTTCGCGGCCGGCGAGGCCGATGCGCCGCCGGCCGCCGGCCAGCCGGGTCCCGGCAACGACCATGAGCGCGGTCATGAGCGCGGGCCGGAAGGATTCGGTTTCGGCGGCCACGCACCCGGCGCGCCGGGTCCGGACATGCCCTTCGGCCGCATGCCCCCGCTGCACGGCCTGAAGCTCAGCGAGGCGCAGGAGGACAAGCTGTTCGCCATCATGCACGCCCAGGCGCCGCAGCGCCGCGAGAACGACAAGGCGATCCGCAAGGCGCACGATGCCTTGCGCGACCTGGGCCGCGCCGACAGGTTCGACGACGCGAAGGCCGGCGCCGTGGCGCGCGACCTGGGCCAGGCCGTCGCCGCCGAAGCCTTGCTGCAGGCACGCACGGAGGCGCAGGCGCTGGCCGTGCTGACGCCCGAGCAGCGCGAGCAGATGCGCCAGCACCGCATGCGCGGGCGCGACGCGGGCGAGCGCGCGGACGGCCCGCCGGACCGTCGCTGAACGTGTCGCCGAGCCGGCTGCCGGGCCGGCCGCCGCACGCGGCGCTGCCGCGCCGCGTGTAGGCGTTTCCCTCTAAACCACGGGAGGTAATGACATTACAATGGGCCTCGTTCCGACTATGCGCAGCCGCGTCATCCCTTTTCCGATGCCCCACCCATTACTCCATTTCACCCACGGGAACAGCTATCCGGCGGGATCGTACGGCCGCCTGCTCGACGACCTGCGGCGCGATTTCGACGTGCGCACGACGGACATGCTGGGCCACGATCCCCGTTATCCCGTGCGCGACAACTGGCACACGCTGATCGACGAACTGATCGCGCAGCTGGAGGCCTATGGCCGGCCTGCGATCCTCGTCGGCCATTCGCTGGGCGGCGCGGTGAGCATGCTGGCGGCGCACCGGCGTCCGGACCTGGCGCGCTGCGTCGTGATGCTGGATTCGCCCGTCGTCGCGGGCTGGCGCGCGGGCGTGTGGCGCCTCGTGAAGGCGCTGGGGCTGCGCGAACGGCTGTCGCCGGGCGGGATCGCGCGGCGCCGCCGCAACGTCTGGCCGTCGCGCGCGGCCGCCTACGAACATTTCATCGCCAAGCCGATCTTCCAGGCCTGGGCGCCGGGCGCGCTGGACGATTACCTGGACCACGGCCTGGCGCCGCATCCGGACGGCGTCCGGCTGCGCTTCGACCGCGACGTCGAGGCGGCGATCTACAGCACGCTGCCGCACGATATGGAGCGCGCGCTGCGCGGGCCGTTCCCGGTGCCGGTCGGCTTCGTCGCGGGCACCGATTCCGCCGAGTTGCGCCAGGCGGGCCTGGACGGCACGCGCCGGCTCGTCGGCGACAATTTCGTCACCATCGAGGGCACGCACCTGTATCCAATGGAAAAGCCGCAGCTCACGGCGCAGCTGACGCGCGAGATGATCGCGCGCCTGCTGGCGCAAGCGGAGGAAAAAGCCGGACGCCCGGCGGCGCTTTTCGCCTAGGCTGCTGTGCTTTCGCGTAGAATTGCGGGATTGTTATCCCAATCTTTTTAGAAAAGAAGCCCAGCGATGAGTATCAAGAGCGACAAATGGATACGCCGGATGGCGGACGAACACCGCATGATCGAACCGTTCTCGCCGAAACAGGTGCGTGAGACGGACGGCCGCAAGATCATTTCGTGGGGCACGTCCTCGTACGGTTACGACATCCGCTGCGCCGATGAATTCAAGGTGTTCACGAACATCAACAGCACCATCGTCGACCCGAAGAACTTCGATTCGAATTCGTTCGTCGACGTGAAGAGCGACGTGTGCATCATCCCGCCGAACTCGTTCGCGCTGGCCCGCACGATCGAATATTTCCGCATCCCGCGCAACGTGCTGACCGTCTGCCTGGGCAAGTCGACGTATGCCCGCTGCGGCATCATCGTCAACGTCACGCCGTTCGAGCCGGAATGGGAAGGCTATGTGACGCTGGAGTTCTCGAACACGACGCCGCTGCCCGCCAAGATCTATGCGGGCGAAGGCTGCGCGCAGGTGCTGTTCTTCGAGAGCGACGAGGTGTGCGAGACGTCGTACAAGGACCGTGGCGGCAAGTATCAGGGCCAGCATGGGGTGACGTTGCCCAAGGCCTGATCCGGTCGACGTACCGCACGATTGAAAAAGGGAGGCCGCGGCCTCCCTTTTTTGGTTCAGGTCAGGCGCGAGATGGATACCGAGACCGTGCCTTTGTTATTGCAATAGGCGAAGAACGCATCGTTCGCAAACAGGTACAAATAGCTGGCCTGGGCGATCGTCACCACATTGCCTTCTCCGATATCGGTCAGGTGCGATTCGCGATCGCGGCGTCCCGGGCCCCGGCGCCGGCTTTCGATCCAGCCGGTCACGAAGTTGCGCGCCGCTGGCCTCGACAATCCGAGATCGGCCGACGGATGCACGGCCGCGACGAGGCTGAACCAGTCGGCATCGCGGGCGCGCCGCGCCCATTTGAAGAGCGACAGCAGGGGCGAGGTATAGCCGGCGGCCGTCGAACGGATGGCGGCATCGTACCACTGGCCCGTTGCACGCAAATCGTAGGTCTCGCCCGCACGGACGTGCAGCGCCGCGGCGTTCCACCACAAGGCCGCGTGCACGTCCACGTGCTTGCATTGGGTGGTGGCCAGCCGGTCGCAGGCCTGCGGATCATGCTCCGGTGTTCGATTCCCGGTCATGTGCGTTCCCGGCGGCGATAAGACGTCACGCGCCGCACAGCGGGCGCAGTTCGTCGCACGCTTTGCGGACGGCGCGGAACCGCGCGAGAGACTGGTCGCCGACCGTGACCGGCGTCAGATACCAGCCCAGCGGCGCCGTGTGCAGGGACTGGATGAATTTGCAGCGCTCGCCCTCGTCCTTGATCGTACTTGCGAACGCGTCGTCGAGATTCGGCTGGAGCGGGAAGTCCTTGATGCCGGAATTACGATAGCGCCACACGGCGAGGGCGGCTTGCGATTCGCGCACGGCGAACAGGGCGTCGACCGCGGAAAAGGCGCCCTTCACGGGCTTGGGATCGGTGCCCGCGCAGAGTTGGTCCGGAGGGTTGCCATCGATGTTCAGCCAATGCCTGTTTGCGCCCGGCATGCCGGTATCGGCCAGCGTGCCCGCGCCGCTGTTGTCGGCATAGCCGCCGTCGACCAGCAGCATCGCCTGCTTCCCGAACGCGATGCCGCCCGCCGGCGAGACGAAGGGAAAACGGGCGCTATGGAGGACGGCCTGCCCGACCTGGAAAGCCGCGTCCAGGTTGCGCGATCCGCTCCTGCCGGAAAAGGTGCTGCGGTTCGAGAACCACACGCGCTCACCGGTGGTGACGTCGGTGGCGTTGAAGAAGACGGACGGCGCCGGTGCGATGCCGCCGTCCAGCCGGCCGAGCGGCAGCGCCAGGCCGGCCAGGGAGATGCCGCTGCGGCCCGGCACCGCCGCGCGCGCCGCCAGCACCGACGTCAGCGTGTCCTGCCAGCTGTCCAGCAGGGCCTGTCCGCGCTGGGGCGTGGTGTAGGGGACGAGATCGGTCGACAGCATGCGTGCCATGGCGGCCGACAGGTGATCCTGCACGAGGGTGTCGTCGACCATCTGCGCGAGCTGCGGCCCGTTCAGCGACGATGGCGTGCAGTGCGCCCCCCACCCGCCGGACGCGACGAATTCCTGGCGCAGGAGCATGTAGACGGCGAGTCCCAGGCTGCCGCCGGATACGCCGCTCAGCCGGTCGAGCCGCCGGCCGAATTCGCCGCACGAGCGGTCATCGAGGTCCGCCAGCACCTCGGCGGTAAAGAGCGCGGCGCGCAGGCCGCCGCCATAGGCATTGACGACGATGTCGGTGGCCTGGCGCTCCTGCAGGGTTCTGGGCCCGGACGGGAGAGTCGCTTGCGGCAATCGTTCCTGCCCGAGCTGTTCTTCGAACGGCGCCCAGCCGAACGTCCCGTGGAGGAACAAATAGATGGCCCCCGCCGCGGTCGCAATGATCAGCAGGAATCCGGGCTTGTTGTGGGTGATGTGGCGCAGGGCCAGCGTGATGGCGCACAACGTGAACAGGACGGCGGTGAGCGAGATCAGGACGATCGCCGCGGAGCCGAGTGCCCGGGCGGCGGCCGGCGGACCGTACGACAGCGCCAGCAGCAGCAGGGCGCCGCCGATGCCCATGCCCAGCAGCCGGACGAGTGCCTCGTCGAGGCTGAAGGTCAGGTTGGCGTCCGCGCTGCGTGTCGACTTCGCCACCTTGCGCAGGAGCGGGCGGCGTACCGTGAAGAGGAAATACAGCGCGGCCGGCAGGTAGCACAGGATGGACAGCGCGCCGATGACCTGCCAGTCATAGATGGTCGGGCTGGCGGCAATGATGAGAAACCATGGGACCGCGCCGCCAACCAGCAGGGCGACGGCCAGCGGCCATTCGCGCGCGTTCCTGTGAATGGCGTACAGGACTGCGCACAGGGGCGTCAGGCACGCAAGCAGCGCGATCAGCACGCCGAAGCGGTGATCGGTCCGCCGGCTTTCCTGGACGATGACGAGTGCGATGATCAACACGGCCGGCGTGAGGGCGCCGATCAGGCGCGGGTACATTTCGATGACGCGCGACGGCACCGCTCCCGCCGCGCCATGGCGTTTGTCCCGTTCGACGGTCAGCAGCAGGCGCGCCGTGTACCAGACGCCCACGCCGATGAATGCCATCGCCGCGGCGAGTGCGAAGAACTGTGTCCCGATGTACTGGTCGTACGGCTTCGGCATGCGGTTGAACGAATGCGGCACCGGCCCGATGGTGCCGAACAGTGCTTCGCGCGCCTGGTCGATCCGGACGAAGACGACGATCGCGGCGACGGCAAACAACAGCGGCAAGACGGTTTCGTGGATTGCCGCGGGCCAGCCGGTCGGCGCCGCCGATTGCCCCGCGGCCGCCGGTCCCGGATCGTTCTGCAATGCAGCTGCCATATATCGTCTCCATTGTCGGATGGATAATATATTGCCATTGTCATAGCGCTATTGTCCAGAAATTAGATCGATCGGATCAGCGTCTCCCGGACGATGGTTCGGCGCTACGTATGACCTCTGCAGGCCCATTCGGTTCACGCGCGTGGAGCGGCTACCGCCAAAAAAAAAGAGGGGCCTCGGCCCCTCTCGGTGTGGTGCGCGGGAACGGTTCAATCCTGCCTGACGCAATCCACGAAGTATCCCAGCTTGCCATCGACCTCGCGCTTGACGAGGCCATGCACGTCGGTCTCGAAGCCCGGGAAGCGTTCGTTGAAATCGCGCGCGAAGCGCAGGTAATCGACGATGGTCTTGTTGAAGCGCTCGCCCGGAATCAGCAGGGGAATGCCCGGCGGATAAGGCGTCAGCAGGATCGCCGTGATGCGGCCTTCCAGGTCCTCGATGGCCACGCGCTCGATCTCGCGGTGCGCCATTTTCGCGAAGGCGTCCGACGGCTTCATCGCCGGGATCATGTCCGACAGGTACATCTCGGTCGTCAGGCGGGCGACGTCGCGCGACTTGTAGAAGTCGTGGATCTGCTGGCACAGGTCGCGCAGGCCCCACGATTCGTAGCGCGGGTTCGCGGCCGTGAACTCCGGCATGATGCGCCACATCGGCTGGTTGCGGTCGTAGTCGTCCTTGAACTGCTGCAGGGCGGTGACGAGCGTGTTCCAGCGGCCTTTCGTGATGCCGATCGTGAACATGATGAAGAACGAGTACAGGCCGCACTTCTCGATGATCACGCCGTGCTCGGCGAGGTATTTGGTGACGATCGACGCCGGGATGCCCGAGTCGCCGAACGAGCCGTCCAGCGACAGGCCGGGCGTGACGACCGTGGCCTTGATCGGGTCGAGCATGTTGAAGCCTTCGGCCAGGTTGCCGAAGCCGTGCCAGTCGTCGTCGGCGTGGATCATCCAGTCGGCCTGCGTGCCGATGCCTTCGGCGCTGAAGTCCTGCGGACCCCAGACCTTGAACCACCAGTCGTCGCCGTAGTCCTGGTCGACCTTCTGCATCGCGCGGCGGAAGTCCAGCGCCTCGAAGATCGATTCCTCGACGAGGGCCGTGCCGCCCGGCGCTTCCATCATCGCGGCGGCGACGTCGCACGAGGCGATGATCGAATACTGCGGCGACGTCGACGTGTGCATCAGGTAGGCTTCGTTGAACGCGTCCTGGTCGAGCGCGACGGTCTCGGACTCGCGCACGAGCACCTGCGACGCCTGCGACAGGCCGGCCAGCAGCTTGTGCGTGGACTGCGTCGAGAAGATCATCGACTGTTTCGCGCGCGGGCGGTCGCGCCCGATCGCGTGCATGTTGCGGTAGAAATCGTGGAACGTGGCGTGCGGCAGCCAGGCTTCGTCGAAGTGCAGCGTGTCGATCTCGCCGTCCAGCAGTTCGCGCAGCGTCTCGACGTTGTAGACGACGCCGTCGTAGGTCGACTGCGTGATCGTCATGATGCGCGGCTTCTTGTTCTTGGCCTCGCGCGCGAACGGATTCGCCTCGATCTTCTTGCGGATCGACTCCGGCGAGAACTCGGCCAGCGGGATCGGGCCGATGATGCCGAGGTTGTTCCGGGTCGGCATCAGGAACACGGGGATCGCGCCGCACATGATGATCGAGTGCAGGATCGACTTGTGGCAGTTGCGGTCGACGACGACGATGTCGCCCGGCGCCACGGTCGAATGCCACACCATCTTGTTCGACGTCGACGTGCCGTTGGTGACGAAGTAGCAGTGGTCGGCGTTGTAGATGCGCGCGGCGTTGCGCTCGGATTTGGCGACGGGGCCGGTGTGGTCGAGCAGCTGGCCCAGTTCCTCGACGGCGTTGCAGACGTCGGCGCGCAGCATGTTCTCGCCGAAGAACTGGTGGAACATCTGGCCGATCGGCGACTTCAGGAACGCCACGCCGCCCGAGTGGCCGGGGCAGTGCCACGAGTACGAGCCGTCGTTCGCGTAGTGGACCAGCGCGCGGAAGAACGGCGGCGCCAGGCTGTCCAGGTAGGCCTTCGCTTCGCGGATGATGTGGCGCGCGACGAATTCCGGCGTGTCCTCGAACATGTGGATGAAGCCGTGCAGCTCCTTCAGGATGTCGTTCGGGATGTGGCGGCTCGTGCGGGTTTCGCCGTAGATGTAGATCGGGATGTCCGAGTTCTTGTGGCGGATCTCCTGCACGAAGGCGCGCAGGCCCGACAGGGCGAAGTTGGTTTCCTCGATGGTGCCGCCGCCGAATTCCTCGTCGTCGATCGACAGCACGAAGGCCGAGGCGCGCGACTGCTGCTGGGCGAACTGCGAGAGGTCGCCATAGCTGGTCAGGCCCAGCACTTCCATGCCTTCTTTTTCCATCGCCGCGGCCAGTGCGCGAATGCCGAGACCGGACGTGTTCTCGGAACGGAAATCCTCGTCAATGATGACGATTGGGAAACGAAATTTCATGGACAGCTCCAAAGCGAAGCGCCGTGCGCGCCGCCCATCCGGAAGTGGAAGGCGGCCGGGCACGGCACCGGAAAAATGAAGAAGCGGATTTTCGCAGAAATTGCGTGGTCCCGTGCAAAAATTTTTAATAGGTTATCTACACGGGCGAGATTGTGGCGCACTCTTGTTTGACGACGATGACGGGGCACGATGTCGAAGCGCCGCAACCAGGTAGGGCGGGCTCCCCGAGCCCGCCATGAAGCCGCGTCGTTGCGACGTGTTGGTGGGCACGGGGTGCCCACCCTACGGCAATGCGATAGCGCGACCGGTGTCGAACCGCGAAACTGCGTAGGGAGGGCTCCCCGAGCCCGCGCGCGACGTCAATGCGAGGCTGCCGAGGTGAACAGCGCACCGAGCGGATCGACGTGCAGCCACGCGAATGCCCCGAGTGCGAAGCCGACGACGGCCACGACGTAGGTCACCGACAGCAGCCAGCGCCGGCGCGTGAGCAGGGTGATCGCGGCCAGCGAGATCGCGATCTGTTCCGCCGTCGTCGCGAGGGCCCACTGGTGGTGGGTGTGCAGCGCGTGTTCGGACTTCTCGTTCCACGCGTCCGACTGCTTGTCGAGCTTTTCGGCTTCCTTGCGGTTGCCGGCCTTGTCGAGGTCGTAGCGGGCCGCCTGGGCCTTGAATCTTGCCGCGTCCGCGCCCGGCAGCGAGGCCGCCATTTCGGCGATGTTCTGCTTGATCGACTTGGCCTGGTAGTAGTTCCACGCGTCGGCGGCCGCCGTCTTGGCGATGGCCGCGTTGTTCTTGTACAGCGCCGCGTCGGTCTGGGTGTCGCCGCCCAGGTAGCCGAACACCGCGCCGGCGGTGGCCAGGATGGCCGTCATCACCGCGATGTTGTTCGAGAAGCTGTCGCTGCCGTGCTGCGCGGCGTGTTCGACCGCGTGGTCGTGCGGTCCATGGACATGAAAGCCGTGTTCGGACATGGTATTACTCGACCTTGTCGTAGGTGACGATGGCGTAATCGACGTCCGCCGTCGGCGAATGCAGGGGCTCGTTCGACACGGCCGTCCATGCGCCGCCGTCGATCTCGGGGAAGAACGTGTCGCAGCGGTAGGCCTTGTCGATGTGCGTGACGATCAGCCGGTCGGCCACGCGCATCGCCTCGGCGAAGATCTGGGCGCCGCCGATGATGCTGGCCGACTCGCCGCCGACCAGGGCGACGGCTTCCTCGAGCGAGCCCGCCGTCTCCACGCCGTCGTGGCGCCAGTCGCGGTTGCGCGTGACGACGATGTTGCGCCGTCCCGGCAGCGGACGGCCGATCGATTCGAACGTCTTGCGGCCCATGATGATCGGATGGCCGAGGGTCACGCGCTTGAAGTGCGCGAGGTCCTCGGGCAGGTGCCACGGCAGCTTGTTGTCGATGCCGATGCCGCGCCTGGCATCCATGGCGACGACGATGGACAGGTGGTTGGCCATGAAACCTCCTCAGACGGCGACGGGCGCCTTGATGGCGGGATGCGGATCGTAGCCGGTGATCTCGAAGTCGTCGAACTTGTAGTCGAACAGCGAGTCGGGCTTGCGGCGGATGACCAGCTGCGGCAGCGGGCGCTCGGCGCGCGACAGCTGGAGTTCGACCTGCTCCATGTGGTTCGAGTACAGGTGGCAGTCGCCGCCGGTCCAGACGAAATCGCCGACGTCCAGGCCCGCCTGCTGGGCCATCATGTGCGTGAGCAGCGCGTACGACGCGATGTTGAACGGGACGCCGAGGAAGATGTCGGCGCTGCGCTGGTACAGCTGGCACGAGAGCTTGCCGTCGGCGACGTAGAACTGGAACAGCGCGTGGCACGGCGGCAGCTTCATCTGCGGGATGTCGGCCACGTTCCAGGCCGAGACGATCATGCGGCGCGAGTCCGGATTATTCCTGATCTGGTCCAGCACCTGGCTGATCTGGTCGACGTGGCCGCCCGACGGCGTCGGCCAGCTGCGCCACTGGTAGCCGTAGATGGGACCGAGCTCGCCGTTCGCGTCCGCCCATTCGTCCCAGATCGAGACGCCGTTGTCCTTCAGGTACGCGATGTTGGTGGAGCCGGCCAGGAACCAGATCAGTTCATGGATGATCGACTTCAGGTGCAGCTTCTTGGTGGTCACCAGCGGGAATCCGTCCTGCAGGTCGAAGCGCATCTGGTGGCCGAACACGGAGCGGGTGCCGGTGCCGGTGCGGTCGGTTTTGACCGTGCCATGGTCCAGCACATGGCGCATCAGGTCGAGATATTGACGCATCGGTGTGGCTCGCAATGAAAGATTGAAAACCCGCGCATTTTAACCGATAGCGGCGCCGCGCCGCATGACGATGCTTACACGCTGCGCTCCACCGCGGCCGCCAGCAGCGCGACGGCTTCGCGCACGCGGCCGTCCGGCGTGTCCAGCAGGTTGTCGCCCACATAGACTTCGAAGAACGAGGTGTCCGGCAGCACGCCGTGGTTCACGCGATTGAACGGCCAGATGCCGTGGTCGCGCGCCAGTTCGCGGCGGATCTCCAGCGCGCGGTCGCGGCTCACGGGCAGGTGCACGTGCAGCATGTTCGCTTGCGGCCGGGCCGGGTTCACGCGCAGCACCGGGTGGTCGCGCAGCACGTCGTACAGGAATTCGGTCCGCGCGAAGCATGCCGGCATGGCGGCCAGCCGCTGCTCGAACTGCATCGCGGCCGCCACCACGTACGGGGAGCGGTGGATGACGTTGCCGCCCTGGCGCTTGAACCATTCGGCCGCCTGCGCCACGAAGGCGCGGCTGCCGGCCAGCATGGCGCCACCGAGGCCGCCGATGCCCTTGTACAGCGAGGTGTAGACGGTGTCGAAGCCGGCCGCGATCTCGGCCACCGGGCGGCCGTAGCCCGCCGCCGCTTCCCACAGGCGCGCGCCGTCCATGTGCAGGTGGATGCCGTGCGCGCGGCAGTGCGCCTTGATGGCCTGCAGGTCGTCCCAGCCCGACAGCTGGCCGCCGATTTCGCGCATGGGAATTTCGAGCGCGACGGCGGACAGGCGGTCGGGCAGGTTGACGATGTCCGCCGCGGCCCAGGGGCGGTACGGGTCGCCGACGCGCAGGGCGTCGAAATGCCCCAGCAGCTGATAATTGGAACGCTCGTGGACGAAGATGTGCGCGGTCGGATGCAGCGCCACCGGGGCGCGGCCCCGCGCGTCCGCGGCGAGGCGCAAGGTGGTCACCTGGGCCAGTGTGCCGCTGATGCAGAACACGGCGGCCTCGAAGCCGAGCAGTTCGGCCACGCGCCGCTCGAAGCCCTGGATCAGGGTGCCGTCGCCATACGTGTCGTGGGCGACGCCGTTGGCTTCGCACCAGGCGGCCATCGCGGCGAACATCTCCGCCGGGGTGCGGGCGCGGTGGCCGGGAATGACGGTGGTGCAGCGGGCGAGCAGGTCGGTATCGGTCAATCGGGGCTCCAGGGTAGCGGACCGCGCTACTCTACACCCAAGCGGACCGGCGCGGAAGGGCGCGGCCGGCGGTCGCGCCCACGGCATTGTCCGGTCAGTACTGCGCGAGCGCGGGGCGGGACGCGGCCGGCTGCTGGTCCAGCTTGAACAGGCGCACGGCGCGCGCCAGCTGGTCGGCCTGTTCCTGCATGGCCTGGGCGGCGGCGCTGGCTTCCTCGACGAGGGCCGCGTTCTGCTGGGTGACCTGGTCCATCGCGCCGATCGAGCGGTTGATGTGCTCGATGCCGGTGCTCTGTTCCGCGTTCGCGGTGCTGATGCGGGCCATGATGGCCGTGACCTTTTCGGCGCTGGCCAGCACCTCGGTCATCGTGACGCCCGCTTCCTGCACGATGCGGCTGCCGGCGTCGACTTCCGCCGTCGACGCGACGATCAGGCCCTTGATCTCCTTCGCCGCCGCGGCGCTGCGCTGGGCGAGGTTGCGCACCTCGGTCGCCACGACGGCGAAGCCGCGGCCCTGCTCGCCGGCGCGGGCCGCTTCGACGGCCGCGTTGAGCGCGAGGATATTGGTCTGGAACGCGATGCCGTCGATGACGCCGATGATGTCGCCGATCTTGCCGGACGACGCCTTGATCGTGTTCATCGTGTCGATCACCTGGTGCACCATGCGGCCGCCTTCCTGCGCGACCATCGAGGTGTTCACGGCCAGCTGGTTCGCTTCGTGGGTGTCGCCCGCGTTGCGGCGCACGGTCGCCGTCAGGTCCTGCATCGAGTTGGCGGTCGAGGCCAGGTTGGCGGCCTGTTGCTCGGTGCGCGCGCACAGGTCCAGGTTGCCGGTCGAGATTTCGCCGGACGCGCCCGCGATCTGCTCGGCGCCGCTGCGCACCTGGCCCACGACCGCCGACAGGCTGCTGCTGATATTGTTCATCGCTTCGGCCAGCAGGCCGATTTCGTCATTGCGGTCGACGTCCATGCGCACGCTCAGGTCGCCCTCGGCGATGCGCACGGCGGCGTCGCGCGCCCGCACCAGCGGCCGGGTGACGGTGCGGGTCATCACGAAGTGCAGGATGGTGGCGAAGATGGCCAGCGCGGCGAGGCCGATGCCGATGTAGCGGTTGCGCAGGCGCGCCGCTTCCTTCGTGATCTCGTCCTCGTACGTGCCGCCGGCGATCAGCCAGTTCCAGTCCTTGAACAGCGTGTACGCGGCCACCTTCATGCGCGGCGCCGTTTCGTCGGCTTCCGCGTTCTGCCACGGGTAGGTCATGAGGCCGTGCTGCGTCTCGAGCATCTCCTTGATGAATTCGCGGCCGCTGGCGTCGCGGCTGCCCAGGATGTTCTTGCCTTCCTTGACGGGGTGGACGATCAGGTCGCCGTAGGTCTTGCCCTTCGTTGCGTCGAGCACGAAGTAATAGCCGGTGTCGCCGACCTTCTTCTTCTTGATGCGTGCGCGCAGCGCGTTGATGTTGGCCTCGACGTCGAGGCCGATGTAGAGGATGCCGATCACCGTGCCCGATGCGTCGCGGATCGGTTCATAGTCGGTGATGAACGGCTTGCCGAACAGCTTGACCATGCCGACGTACGCCTTGCCGGCGCGGATCGCGGCATACGCGGGGCTCGCGTGGTCGAGGATCGTGCCGACGGCGCGGTCGCCGTTTTCCTTTTTCACCGAGGTGGTGACGCGCACGTAGTCGTCGCCGCTGACGACGAACACCGAGGCGTTGCCGCCGGTCTGGCGCGTGAAGGCGTCGGGCAGCGTGAAGTCGAGATTCAGCGGCTTGCCGGCGACGCTCAGCGTCGGCACCTGCCGGTCGCCGACCGCGACCATCTTGCTGTCGTCGCGCGCGAACTCGCCGGCGAACTGCGAGGCGAAGATGCGGCCGTAGCCGACGGCCTGGCTCTTCATGACGTTGTCGAACATCTCGACGGCGTTGACGACGCTCTGCAGTTCGGACTCGACGTTGGCGATGGCACGCGCGTGCAGCATCGAGGACGTCGTCCAGGTGATGGTGAAGACGAGGCCGGCGAGGATGACGCCGACGAGCGCGAACGTGAAGGCCGTGATCTTGGAGCCGACGGTCCAGTTCGCGACACTGAACGATTTCTTGTTCATGGGAGGCTTTGGGGAGATGTGACGTTGCGCTATCGTACGCCAACTATCCCCAAGGCAACAAAAGTGTGTCGTCCTTCCGATGTGTTCGTGCAACAAATTTTTGCCGGAATGGAACGATTTACCGTGAAACCACCCCGGGCCTTGTCATGCCGCCAACTCAATGCTCGACGTGCACGTTATGGAACTGCAAAGCCGCCAGGTTCGCGTAAATGCCGCCGAGCGCCACGAGCGACGCGTGCGTCCCCGTCTCGACGATGCGGCCGTCCTCCATCACGATGATGCGGTCCGCGCGCTGCACGGTGGCCAGGCGGTGCGCGATGATCAGCGTCGTGCGGCCCACCATCGCCGCTTCCAGCGCGCGCTGCACGAGGCGTTCTGATTCCGCGTCGAGGGCGCTGGTCGCTTCGTCCAGCAGCAGCAGCGGTGGATTCTTGAGCAGCGCGCGCGCGATCGCGATGCGCTGGCGCTGGCCGCCGGACAGCCGCACGCCGCGCTCGCCCAGGTACGATTCGTAGCCTTGGGGCAGGCGCTCGATGAATTCGTGCGCGGCCGCCAGCTTCGCCGCGGCGATGACTTCGGCGTCCGTCGCGCCGGCGCGGCCGTAGCGGATGTTTTCCAGCGCGTTGGCCGAGAAGATCACAGTGTCTTGCGGGACGATGCCGATGGCGTCGCGCAGCACGTGCAGGTCGAGGTCGCGGATGTCGACGCCGTCGAGGCGGATGCTGCCTGCCTGCGGGTCGTAGAAGCGCAGCAGCAGCTGGAACAGCGTCGTCTTGCCGGCGCCGGACGGGCCGACGACGGCCACCGTTTCGCCGGGCTTGACGTCGAGGCTGACGTGGTCCAGCGCGGCCGTGTCCGGGCGCGACGGGTAGGAGAACTGCACGTTCGCGAGGTTCAGGGAAGCGCCGCCGGCCGTGCGCGCGGGCAGCGGCGTGGGGTGCGCCGGGTTGCGGATGTCGGAGCTGACGGCCAGCAGTTCCAGCAGGCGTTCGGTGGCGCCGGCCGCGCGCTGGGCCTCGCCCATCACCTCGGACAGCGCGCCGATCGCGCCGGACACGATGGACGCGTACAGGATGAACTGGCCGAGGTCGCCGCCCGTCATGGTCCCTTCCAGCACGGCGTGCGCGCCCAGCCACAGTACGAACACGATGGCGCCGAATATGAGCGCGATCGCGAGCATCGTGAGGATGGCGCGCGCGCGGATGCGCCGCATCGCGGTCGCGAATGCGTCCTCGACGGACGCACCGAAGCGCCGGGCCTCGATCTTTTCGTGGGTGAACGCCTGCACGGTCGGCATGGCGTTGAGGATCTCGCCGGCCAGCGCCGACGCGTCCGCGATGCGGTCCTGCGAATCGCGCGACAGCTTGCGCACGCGCCGGCCGTACAGCACGATCGGCACGACGACCAGCACCAGCAGGCCGAGGATGATCGACGTCAGCTTCACGCTCGTCACGAACAGCATCGCGAGGCCGCCCGCGAACAGCAGTGTGTTGCGCAGCGCGAGCGAGATGCTGGTGCCGACGACGCTCTGGATGAGGGTCGTGTCCGTGGTCAGGCGCGACAGGACTTCGCCGCTGCGCGTGGTCTCGAAGAATGCCGGGCTTTGCTCGACGACGTGGCGGTAGACGGCGCTGCGGATGTCGGTCGTCACGCGCTCGCCCAGCCACGAGACCATGTAGAACCTGGCGGCCGTCGCGACCGCGAGCACGGCGGCCACGCCGAACAGCGCGAGGAAGGTGCTGTTGACGCTGGCGGCGCTCGCGGCGCCTCCCCTGGCGCCGAAGCCGTGGTCGATCATCTGCTTGAACGCATACGGGATCGCGAGCGTGGCGGTGGCCGCGACCAGCAGGGCGATGCCGGCAAGGAGGAACTGGCGGCGGTACGGCCGCAGGAAGGGCAGCAGGCCTTTGAGGGCGGCGAGGGCGCCCTTGCGCGGCGCGGCCGGCGTGGCCGGGTTGGATCGGGTGTCGGTGGTGGAACCGTTGCTCATGTCGTCATTCGTTGTTCGTGGTGTTGCGGATGCTTGCGTGTTCATAGCTTCATGGCCGATACATAACCCGTCAGTTCGAGGTAGCCGCGTCCGGCGGGCCGGCCGTCGCGCCGCACGGTCACGGCGCCTTCCCAGTACACGGACCCGGTCGAGCGGCGCGAATCGAGTTCCTGGTCCGGCAGCAGGGGCTCGATGCGCCACTGCGTCGCGCCCGTCGTCAGCAGGGTCGCCACCGGGTAGGCGGCGTTCGTGCGGGGCGAGGTCCAGGTCCGCTCAGGGGCGAAGCGCACCTGGTCGGGCCCGTACTGCGTCACGCGCGAGCCGGCGTCGCGCCAGGTCGCGTGGGCCCACAGTGTACTCCCATCCCTGGCGCGGATCCGGAAGGCCATGAGGGCGCCGCCGTCGTCCAGGTTGATGCCGGTCCAGTCCCACCCCGCGGCGTTCGCGTCCAGCACCTGGCTGGACCATTCGTGGTCGAGCCAGGCGCTGCCCGTCACGGCCTGTTTGCGGCCGGCGCGGACGATTTCGCCGTCCACCTGCAGGTGCGGCTCGCTGTAGTAATAACTGGCGTGGCCGGGCTGCCGCCCTTTTTGCGAATAGCCGGCGTCGCCCTGCAGCAGCATGGGTTGCGTGGGCGCGAGGCGCAGCGTGAACGACAGTTCGCCCGCGCGCACGACGACGCGGTAACGGCCGTCGGGCTCGCGGCGCATGCTCCAGTCGTCCAGTTTGATATCCGTCGTGCCGGTATCGGCATAGGCCAGGCCGAAGCCGGCGCGGGCGCTGCGCTGGTCGTGCACGAGGTGGCCGAGCGCCGGATCGGACAGCGCAGCATGGCCGATGATCAGCTGCTTCGGCGCGAACGCGCTCGGGTTGGCGGGATCGGTCTCGGTGCGGCTGCGGAAGAACGTGACCTGGAAGCCGAGCGGCTTGCCGTCGGGCGTCCGCAGCCATCCGGTCGCGTACCACCATTCCGTGCGGTAGTCCGGATGCGCGCCGTAGTCGGCCGGGAACGTCAGGGCCCGCCCCGGCGTGACGGTCGCGAAGACGGGCGGCGCGGCGTGCGCGCAGGCCGCCGCGAGAAGCCACACGAGCAGGATGCGCAGCACCGTCATCACCAGTCCTCCCGCACGGCGCGCACCGGCCCGCCGGACAGCGCGTAGCGGCCCGACACCAGCGCCGTCGCGACGGATGCCGCCACCAGCACGGCGGCCACGCTGCCGAGCAGGGGCCACGGCAGGTGCAACTGCATCGTCCAGTGGAACGATTGCGGATTGACGACGTAGACGAGGATCAGGCTGATGACGAGGCCCAGCACGAACCCGGTCAGCACGCCCAGCGCGGTCAGCGCGCCGCCTTCGACGGCGAGGATGCCCAGCACCTGGCGCCGCGTGACGCCCACATGGCGCAGCATGCCGAATTCCTTCGCGCGCGCCAGCGTCTGCGCGGAGAACGTGGCCGCCACGCCGGACAGGCCGATGGCGATGGCGATCGCTTCCAGCAGGTACGTGACGGCGAAGCTGCGGTCGAAGATCTTGAGGCTCATGGCGCGGATGTCGCCGGGACGCGCCATCTGCAGGGCGGCGCCGAACGGCAGGCGGCGCAGCGCGGCCTCGATCCGTGCGGTGTCCGCGCCGGGCGCGGCCCACAGGGCGGCGTCCGTGACCGTCGCATCGCCCGTCAGCGCGCGGTAGTCGGCCAGGCGCACGACGGCGGCCCCGGTCTGGCTGGCATAGTCGCGCCAGACGCCGGCGATGAAGAACGGTTGCGGGCGGCCGCCCAGCGGCAGCGTCAGGGTCTGCCCGACCTTCAGCCGGTACAGGTCCGTCATCGCTTCCGAGATCCATACGGGGCGGCGGCCGGCCGGTACCGGCGCCGCGTCGCCGACGAGGGCGAGCATGCGGCCGGGGTCCCGCGCATCGATGTCGCGCGCCACGAGCACGATGTTCGGGCGCGCCGGATCGAGCGACAGGGGCCGGGTGCGCAGGAACGCGCTGCGTGCGACGCCCGGCACGGCGACCAGCGCGGCCTGTTCCTGCGGGCCGAACCCGCCCGTGTTGCCGCCGCTGCTGCTGCGCACGTACAGGTCGGCCGGCAGGATGTGCAGGATCCAGTCGTCGACCGAGACGCGGAAGCTGGCGACCATGATGCCCATCGCGACCATCAGGCTGAAGCTCGCCAGCACGCCGCCGAGCGCGATCGACGCCTGGCCCGGCGCGTTGGCGAGGCGTGCCAGCGTCAGCGCCAGCACGGGCGAATGGTCTTCCCGGCGGCGCAGCAGGCGGTCGAGCAGGCGGAACGCGGATGCGGCCAGCCGCGGCATCAGGCCTATGCCGCCCACGAGCAGCAGGGCGACGGCAAAGTAGCCGAACAGCGGCAGCCCGAACACGGGCGGCGCGAACGCGCAGGCGCCGGCCGCCAGCAGGCAGACGAGCGACGGCCAGACCCGGTTCAGGCGTTCCAGCGCCGTTTCGTCGGTGCCGGATTTGAGCGCGATGGCGGGCCGGGCGCGCGCTGCCTCGAGTGCCGGGGCAGCGCAGCCGAGCAGGGCGACGCCCAGGCCCAGGCCGAAGTAGACGAGGGCGGCGCCGGGCGCGAATTGCACGCGCGGCTTCACGCCGGGGAAGTAGCCGGCGCCGAGATCGCCGCCGAACAGCGCCAGCGCGGCCGCCGCGAGACCATAGCCGGCCGCGATACCGAGCAGGGCGCCGAGCACGCCCAGGATCGCACCTTCCAGCAGCACCTGGCGCAGCAGCGCGCGCCGTTCCAGCCCGAGCACGCGCAGCAGCGCGAACTGGCCGCGCCGGCGCAGCACGGACAGGGCCTGCGTGGAAAACACGAGGAACGCGCCGGTAAACAACGCGACGAGCGCAAGCACGGTCAGGTTCACACGGTAGGCGCGGCTGAGGTTATTGCTGCGGCTTTCCTGGTTGGCGTCGCCCGGCCGGCCGACCGTGAAGCGGCCCGGATAATCGCGCTGGAGCTCCGCCGCCAGCGCCCGTTCGAACGCGGCGCGGTCGACGCCGTCGCGCAGTTTCAGGTCGATCCGCGACAGTTTGCCGGTGAGATGGAAACGCCACTGCAGCGCGCCGATGTCCATCACGCCGAGGCGCTGGCCGCTGCGCGCGCGCAGGATGGGGCCCGCCACGCGCAGATGCAGGTCGTGCGTGCCGGCGCGCACGGCGATGGTGTCGCCGCGAGTCTTGCCCAGCCACGCCTGCGCGGCCGGGGACAGGAACACGGCGTCGTCGGCCAGCACGTCGTAGGGGTGCGCGGCATCCGGCACGCCCATCAGGTCGGGCGCGATGTAGCCCGCGCGGAAGGCGTCGAGACCCACGATCTTGAGCGCACCCTGGCCGTCCGAGCGCGCCGCGTCCACCTCCAGCACGGGCGACGCGAGCGCGACGCCTTCATGCGTGGCGAGGCGCGGATAGATGTCTTCGTCGAACAGGGCTTCGCGGCCCGTCACCTGGACGTCGGCCTGGCCGGACAGGCTGTGCACGGCCGCGTTGAATTCGTTGAACGCGGCCGTGTTGATCAGGTGGATCGCAAAACCCATCGCCACGCCGACGGCGATGGCGACGACGGCCAGCACGGCGCGCATCGGATGCGCGCGCCATTCGCCGAACAGCAGCCAGCGCGCCAGCGTGTTCATGCCGGACATCATGCCGGACGTCACGCCGGACATTCCACCGCCAGCGCCTCGCGTGCGCGCTGCGCCCGGCGTTGCGCCGCCACGCGCCCGCGGCCCGTCAGGCGCGCGGCGTCTTCTTCGGCCCATTGCCGGCGCAGGTGCACGCGTGCGCATTGCTTGCGGTGCGCGGCCGCGGCGCGGGCCGTGCGCGCGTCCGCCTTGTCGCTGCGCCGCTGTTCCCGTTCGCGCGCGAGGCGCAGCTTTTCCAGCTCGACGAGCGTGCGCGCATCGCGCGTGGCGACCGTCTCCGCGCCTTCGGGGCGGATGCCGGCGGGCGCCGGCAGTTCGACGGATCTGCCTTGCGCGCAAGGGCGGTCGGCATAGGTCGTCCTGCCGTCGTGCGTGCACTTGTAGACGGGTTGGGCGAGGGCGCCGGACAGGACGCCGGCTGCCAGCAGGGGGAACAAACGCATCATGACGATCTCCCGGTCACAGGATTTTACCGGGGTTCATGATGCCGAGCGGGTCGAGGGCGGTCTTGATGGCACGCATCAGGTCCAGTTCGACCGCGGATTTGTAGCGCGGGAGTTCGTCCCGCTTCAGCGCGCCGACGCCGTGTTCGGCCGAGATCGAGCCGCCGTGCGCCGCCGCGCTGTCGTGCACGATGCGGTTGATGGGGCCCTGCTGCGCGAGGAAATCGTCGTGGCGGATGCCTTCCGGCGGCGCCACGTTGTAGTGCAGGTTGCCGTCGCCCAGGTGGCCGAAGCAGACCACCTGCACGCCCGGATAATCCGCCGCCAGCCGGGCGTCCGTCGTCTCGATGAAATCGGCGATGCGCGAGATCGGCACCGAGATGTCGTGCTTGATGTTCTTGCCGGCCGCCGCCTGCGCGAGCGGGATGTGTTCGCGGATGGCCCACAGCGCACGCGACTGGGCGATCGACGTCGCGACGACGGCGTCCCGCGCGACGCCGTCTTCCAGCGCCCGTTCGATGGCGCGCTCCAGCAGCGCGACGCCGTGTTCTTCCGATTCGTGGCTCGACAATTCGAGCAGGGCGTATTGCGGATAGCGTTCCGGGAACGGTTTCGGCAGGTCGGGGAAGTGGGCGGCGACGAGGCGCAGGCTGACGTCGCTCATCAATTCATAGCCCGTCAGCGTCGGGCCGCACGCCGCCTCCACGAGCTTCAGCAGCGCGAGGGCGTCGCGCGGGCTGGCCAGCGCGACGAGCGCGGTGATCGCCGCCTTCGGCTGCGGGAACAGCTTCAGCACGGCCGCCGTGATGATGCCGAGCGTGCCTTCGGCCCCGACGTACAGGTCGCGCAGGTCGTAGCCGGTGTTGTCCTTGCGCAGGCCGCGCAGCGCGTCCCACACGTCGCCCTGCGCCGTGACGACTTCCAGGCCCAGGCAGAGTTCCCTCGTGTTCCCGTAGCGCAGCACGCCGGTGCCGCCCGCATTGGTGGACAGGTTGCCGCCGATGGTGCAGCTGCCCTCGGCCGCCAGCGACAGCGGGAACAACAGGCAATGGGCGCTGGCCGCCTGCTGGATGTCGTGCAGGATGCAGCCGGCGTCCACCGTCATCGTGCGGTTGAAGGTGTCGACGGCGCGGATGCGGTCGAGGCGCCGCAGCGACAGCACGATGGCGTCGCCGCTGGCGTCCGGCACGCTGCCGAGCACGAGGCCCGTGCGGCCGCCCTGCGGGACCACCGGCACGCGCAGGTCGCGGCACAGGCGCACGACGGCCGCGACTTCCGCCGTGTTCGCGGGCCGGACGACGGCGCGGGCGCGTCCCGTGAAGCGGCCGCGCCAGTCGGTGAGGTACGGGGCGGTGTCGTGGTCGTCGACGAGGACGTTCGCCTGGCCGACGATGGCGCTGCAGCGTTCGATGAAGCCGTCAGTCATGCGGTACTTTGACCTTGTCGAGCAATTCCTTGGCCAGCTTCTGCGCCTGTTTCTTGTACGGGCGCAGGTACAGCAGGGCGAACAGGAAGTAGGCGCAGACGAGCAGGGTCTCGCCCAGGGCCATCATGCGCGAGATTTCCGTGCGGTCGCTCCAGGCGCGCACGATGCCCTCGACCAGGTAGATCAGGATCACCATCGACGACCATTGCAGCGTGTACAGGTCGCGTTTGAGCACCCCGCGCAGCGGCAGCAGCAGCGGCAGGGCCTTGAGCGCGAGCAGCGAGCCGCCCGGATGGAGCGGCGCCACGGCGATTTCCCAGGCCAGCAGCCAGGCGAACAGGATGACCAGGCTGGTCACCGCGCCCGTATGAAACACCCTTAGCACTTGCATTGCTTAATCCGTCCCCTGCAGTTTGCGGCTTGCTTGTGCGAGGCGCCGGCCGAGCGCGATCGCAAGCCGCTTCTCGTCTTCGGTCACCGGGCGGTTGCCGTCCACGCCGGACCAGTGGGTCGCGCCGTAGGGACTGCCGCCGCTGGCGGTGGTCATCAGTTCCGGCTCGGTGTAGGGCAGGCCCATCACCATCATGCCGTGGTGCAGCAGCGGGATCATCATCGACAGCAGGGTCGATTCCTGGCCGCCGTGCAGGCTGCCCGTCGACGTGAACACCGCGGCCGGCTTGCCGGCCAGCGTGCCGGACAGCCATTGCGCCGAGGTGCCGTCGAGGAAATATTTCATCGGCGCCGCCATATTGCCGAAGCGCGTGGGCGAACCCAGCGCCAGTCCGGCGCATTCGGCCAGGTCCTCGAGCTCCACGTAGGGCGCGCCGGACCGCGGGATATCGGGTTCCGTCGCTTCGGCCACCGTCGATACCGCGGGGACAGTCCGCAACCGGGCTTCCAGCCCCGGTACGCTGTCGATGCCCTGGCCGATCAGTTCGGCCAGCCGGCGGGTCTTTCCATGACGCGAGTAATACAACACGAGGATAATCTGATTGGTTGGGTTCATCGTTGGTATTATAGGGCGCTTTACAAGATGACACGTTCGCGCAGGATGCTTTTTCTCGCCGGCGCGGCGACCCTATCGATGCTTTCCAAGACCGTCACCAACCTTTCCCGCAGCACGACCGAGATGATCAACACGGGCGTCGACCGGGTGCGCGGGTTGACGTGGAACGAGGCGCGCGACCTCGTGCGCTTCGCGCGCCGCCGCGTGACCGAAGAAAAACTGCCGCAGGTGGCCGGCAGCCTGACGTTCACGACGACCCTGGCCATCGTCCCGCTCCTGACCATCGTGCTGGCCATCTTCACGACCTTCCCCATGTTCGGCAAGCTGCGCACGGCCCTCGACAATTACTTCGTCCAGATGCTGATGCCGAGGGCCATCGCGAACACGATCACGGCCAACCTGACGCAGTTCGCCAGCAAGGCGACCGGCCTGTCGGCCGTGGGCGGTATCGCGCTCGTGTTCACGTCGGTCGCCATGATCAGCACCATCGAGCGCGCGTTCAACCAGATCTGGAAGGTGCGCCAGCCGCGCCCCCTCGTCCAGCGTGTGCTCGTGTACTGGGCGCTCGTCACCCTGGGGCCGCTCGCGTTCGGTATCTCGCTGACCCTGACGTCGCAGCTGTTTTCCGCCACCAACGGCCTGACGAGCCTCGTGCCGTTCCTCGGCGCGGTCTTCTACACGGTCGTGTCGGTCGCGCTGACGACGGGCGCCTACGTGCTGCTGTACATGACGGTGCCGAACCGCGACGTCGACTGGCGCGATGCCGTCTGGGGCGGCCTCGTCGCCGCGATCGCGTTCGAGGTCGCCAAGCGCGTGTTCGCCATCTTCATCCGCCAGTTCCCGACCTACGCCATCATCTACGGCGCGCTGGCGGCGCTGCCGCTGTTCCTCGTCTGGATGTATCTGTCGTGGATGATCACGCTCGTGGGCGCGCTGCTGACGGCGGCGCTGCCGATCGTCAAGTACGAGCGCTGGTGGTACGAACCCGTGCCGGGCGGCGCGTTCGTCGACGCGATGGCCGTGCTCAAGGTCCTCCAGGGCGGCGCGCGGATCACGGGCACGGCGATGGTGTCGAACGCGCAGATCCGCGCGTGCACCCGCATCGGCTACGACGAGATGACGTCGTTGCTGGAGCAGATGGTGGCGGCAGGCTGGGTCGGCCGGGTGCAGGCAGAGACGGCCGTCGCGCTGCGCTGGGGCCGGGGCGCGCGTGCCGGGACCCAGTGCTGGGTGCTGCTCGTCGATCCGCGCCTGATCCGCCTGGCCGACGTCTACCGCCTGTTCGTGTTCGGCGGCATCGGCAGCGAGGGCGGTCCGGCGGGCGCGGCGGCGCAATCGCCGCTCGCGCTGGACACGGCCGCGCTGGCGCGCCAGGTCGAGGCCGCCGTCGAACGGGGCCTGGACGAGACGCTGGCCGAGCATTTCGAGCGGACCGGGTCCGGCCCGCTCGGCTGATTACCAGCTGACCTTGCCCGTCAGCATCTGCCAGTACATCACCCAGTCCGCGCGGAACGAATACCACGGGTAGTCGAACGTGGCCGGGCGGTTCTTTTCGAAAAAGAAGTGCCCGATCCAGGCGCCGCCGTAGCCCGTCACGACGGCCACGAGCAGCCACCAGGGATTCAGGCTGTCGATGTACTGGGCGATGCCCGCGATGGCCGACGACGTCCCGAGGAAGTGGGCGCGCCGGCACAGCTGGTTCTCGTGCTGGTCCAGGTAGTACGGATAGAACTGCGCGAAGCTGTCGTAGCGAACGGCGGCCATGCCATGTCTCCTGATCGTTGCCCCCACTGCCCAGTGTAGATCAATTCAGGCCGCGCACGAAGTCCGCCAGCGCGGTGCTCACGGCATCCGGCTGTTCCGTCATCATCGCATGCCCGCAATCGATGGCCACTACCCGCGCGTGGGGGATCGCGGCCACGAGCGCCTGCGCCGAGCGGGGCGGCGTCATGACGTCGCGCCGGCCTTGCACGAACAGTGTCGGACACGCGACGGCGCCTGCCGCCGCGCCGCCGTGCGCATACGTGTTGCATGCGACGAAATCGGTGTGGAACAGCTGTGCCGGATTCAGCTGCGACAGCCGCTGCATCAGCCGGCGCGAGGCGCCCGGCGCCCAGAAGCCTTGCGGGCTGCCGGCCGCCGCCGGCGCGATGCTCGCGTGCGACCACAGGTTGACCATGTCGATGGCGCCCGCTTCATCCGTGCGGGCCGTTTCCAGCAGGGCGTCCGAGACCTTCATCGGCCACGTGCTGCCCAGCAGGGCGAGCCCGCGCACGCGCGCCGGCGCGCGGGCCGCGGCGTCGAGGGCGATCAGCGACCCCATGCTGTGGCCGGCGAGCACGGCGCGTTCGATGCCGGCGGCGTCGAGGAGGGCGAGCAGCCAGGCGGCCATCCCGTCCACCGTCGCCAGCGCGGGACCGGCGCTGCGGCCATGGCCGGGCAGGTCGACGGCCAGCACGTCGTGGCCCGGGCGCGCCAGCGCGCGGGCCTGGGCCGTCCACACCGAATGGTCGTTCTGGGCGCCGTGGATGAACACGATGGCGGGGCGGCCCGCGGCCGGGGCGGTGCCGGCGGTGTAGGCGTAGGCGGTGTTGCCGTTCACGTCGATCAGCATGTCAGGCTCCTTTTTGTGCCAGTTTCAGGGCGCGGGCGAGGTCGTCCAGCAGGTCGTCGGCGTCTTCCAGGCCGAGCGCGAGGCGGACCGCGCCTGCGCTGCCCGCAGTCGCCTGCGAGCGGGCGCCGCCGCCGTCGTGCGCGCGGCCGAATACCTTGAGCGCGTCGAGGAAGCGGGCGGCGGCCGCCGGGCCGCCCTGCAGCGTGAACGGGACCACGGCGCCGCAACCGCGCGGCAGCAGGCGCTGGGCGGTCGCGTGGTCGGGGTGGCTGTCCAGGTCCGGATACGCGACGCCGGCGACGGCAGGATGCGCGGCGAGCGCTTCGGCCACTTTGCGCGCGACAGCGACGTGGCGCTCCATGCGCACGCCCAGCGTTTCCAGGCCGTGCAGCATGGCGGCGGCATCGTGGGCGCCGAGCGTGGCGCCGAAAGCGCGCAGCCCGGCGTGGCGGGCGCGCAGCGCGAACGCGCCGACCGTCGACTCTTCGGCGAAGACGCGGCCGTCGCAGCCCGGGTCCGGCTCGCACAGGCCGGCGAAACGGCCGGTGCGCGCATGGGCCGCGGCCCAGTCGAACGTGCCGCCGTCGACGAGCAGCCCGCCCGCGGCAAACGGCTGCCCGGCGAGATAGCCGGCGCCATGGAACACGAGGTCCGCGCCGTGGTCGAACGGGGTCAGGAGCCACGGCGTGGCGAGCGTCGCATCCACCAGCAGCGGCAGGTCGTGTTCGTGCGCGATGGCGGCGACCTGCGGAATGTCGAGCACGTCGAGGGATGCATGGCCCAGCGCTGCGCCGACCAGCAACCGCGTGTCGGGCCGGATGGCGGCGCGCCAGGCGTCGGCATCGCGCGGGTCGACGAAGGTCGTGGCGACGCCGAAGCGTCCGAGGCCGTGCGCGAGCAGGGCTTGCGCGTCGCCGTGCAGATTGCGCGCGGCGACGACGTGGCGGCCGGCGCCGGCCAGCGTGGCCACGGCCAGGTGCAGGGCGGCCTGGCCGCTGGCCGTGGCGATGCCGGCCACGCCGCCTTCGAGGGCGGCGATGCGTTCTTCCAAGGTGGCGGCGGCCGGGGGCGAAGCCTGCGCGCCTGCGGCCGTGTGCAGCGCGAGGGTGGTGAAGCCGGGATATCGGGGTCCGCTCATGGCGTACTGTTCCTGAAGACGAAGACGGCGCATGCTAGCATTCGATAGCGCTAACCGTTTCATTTATTCATCATCATGGTGCGTTGTGCACGGTTGTAGGGCGGAAAGCTGGATTTTTTGGGGAGCTTAGGCTAGAGTCACCTTATGAGTTATACAACGCAGCACGCATCTCCAATCAAGGGGGTCCAAATGAAGGTATCGGAAATCCTGCAGGTCAAGGGCGACATCCTCTATACGGTATCGCCGGACACCGACCTCGCCAACGCCGCCGCCACGATGGCCGAGCGCGACATCGGTTCGCTCGTCGTGATGGAATACGGCGACCTGGTCGGCATGCTGACCTTCCGCGAGGTCATCAAGGCCTTGCATGCGCATGGCGGCTCGCTGGCGCCGGCGGGCACCGTGCGCAAGCACATGGACGACAGTCCGATCACCGTCACGCCGGACACCGAAGTCAACGAAGTGCGCCGCATCATGCTGGAAAAGCACGCGCGCTACCTGCCCGTCATGAACGCGCGCACGCTGCTGGGCGTGATCTCGTTCTACGACGTCGCCAAGGCCGTGCTGGAAGCGCAGAGCTTCGAGAACCGCATGCTCAAGGCGTATATCCGCGACTGGCCCGCGGAGCAGATGGCCGACGACTGACGGTTCGGCGCAGGCATGTCGTAGGGTGGGCACCCTGTGCCCACGATGGCGTCGCTACGCATGCGTTTGGTGGGCACGGGGTGCCCACCCTACTGCGTTGACCACGTCCTGATCACGCGGCGCGCGTCAGCGCGTCGTTGCCGAGCCATTCGATGAGCGCCTCCGGCGCCAGCGGCCGCGCGAACAGGTAGCCCTGCGCCAGCGGGCAGCCCAGCGTCTGCAGGATCTGCGCCTGGCGCTCGTCTTCCACGCCCTCGGCGATGATCGACAGGCCCAGGTTGCGCCCCAGTTCGATGACCATCTCGGCGATGCTGCTGCCGCGCGCCGCGTCCGTGATTTCGGTCACGAAGGCGCGGTCGATCTTCAGGCGGTCCACGCGCAGGCGCTGCAGATACGACAGCGACGAAAACCCGGTCCCGAAGTCGTCGATGGCGATCGATACGCCGGTGCGCTTGATCTCGGCGAGGCGTTCGATCAGCAGGTCGGGCTCTTCCATCGCCATCGATTCCGTGATCTCCAGCTCCACGCGTTCCGGCGGCGCGCCGGTGTCGGCCAGTGCCTGGCGCAACATGTCGATGAAATGCGGGTGGCGGAACTGCACCTGCGAGACGTTGATCGACATCGTGAAGTCCACGTGCCCGGCCGCGCGCACGCGCACGAGTTCCGCGCACGCCTCGCGCAGCACCCACGCGCCGATGTCGATGATCAGGCCCGAGTATTCGGCGATGGGGATGAAGCGGTCGGGCGGCACGAAGCGGCCGTCCTCGGTGCGCCAGCGCAGCAGGGCTTCGGCACCGAACGTGCGGCGCGCCGCGAGTTCGACCTGGGGCTGGTACGCGAGAAACAGTTCGCCGCGGGCGAAGCCGCCGCGCAGCGCGTGCATCAGGCGGACGCGTTCGCGGATCTCCACGCCCATGCCGCGCGAAAAATAGAAATGGCCGCCGCGCCGCTGGCTCTTCGCGCGCTTGAGGGCGATGTCGGCATCCTTGAGGGCGTCGGCCGCGCTGCCGTCGTGTTCGAGCAGGCGCACGAGACCGAGCGTGGCCGACACCTGCACGTCCTGGCCTTCGATCGAGAACGGGGCCGCGAACAGGTCCTGGACGGCGGCCGGTTCGATCAGGTCGGCCTGGCCCAGCAGGCAGAAGATGTCGCCGCCGATGCGCGCCAGCGCCAGGCCGGCGTCCAGGCGCAGGCGCAGGCGTTGCGCCACGGCCCCGAGCAGCGCGTCGCCGAACTGGTGGCCGAGGGCGTCGTTCGTTTCCGCGAACTGGTCGATGTCGACGAGGCACAGGGTCGCGTCGGCGCGGGTCTGCAGGCTGTCGTCGACGAGTTCGACGAGGCGCGTGCGGTTCGGCAGGCCGGTCAGCGCATCGTAGAACGCGGCGCGGTGCAGGTCGGTCATCAGCGCGACGTTGTCCAGGCCGACGGCGATGCTGCTCGTGAAGACGTCGATGAGGCCGCGGCGCAGGCCGTCCAGCGGCCATGCCAGCCGCACCCACGCGGCGAAGTCGCAATGCGCCTTGCCGCTGAAGTAGAGGGCGAGGTGGTCGTCCTCGTAGACGTTGCGGCGCCCGGCCAGCGCCAGCGCGATGGCGGCCGCCGGTCCTTGCGTCGAGGCGGGCAGCATGCCGTCGCGCGCCAGCGCCGCGCTGGCCCCGCAGCTGGCCAGCACCTGCCAGCCGGCGGCGGCGCCCGGCGGGCACGCGCACAGCAGGCCGTCGGCCGGCTGGCCGGCGAGGGCGGCCACCTCGCGCAGGATGCCCAGGGTCATCTCGCCGACCGAATGCATGGCCATCAGCTCGCTGTTCGCGCGCACGACTTCGGCCAGGCCGGTGCGGCTGTCTTCCAGCGCGTGGATCTGCTGGTAGGCGCGGATGGCGGCGGCCACGCTCGTGTAGAGCTTCGTGCGGGTGAGTTCGGACTTGGTGCGGTAATCGTTGATGTCGTAACCGCGGATGGCGTCCATTTCCGGCGCATAGCCGGGCTGCCCCGTGCGGAGGATGATGCGGACGTCGTGGCGGCCAAGGGTGTCGCGCACGTGACGCACCAGGTGCAGGCCGGCGTCGGCCTGTTCCATCACGACGTCGAGCAGGATCACGGCGATGTCGCGCTCGCGCTCCAGCATCGCCATGGCCTGGGCGGCGGAGTAGGCGTGCAGGAATTCCAGCGGCCGTCCGTGCATCTCGAGGGCGCCCAGCGCGAACGTCGTCGTCGAATGCACGTCGGCATCGTCGTCGACGATCAGCACGCGCCATGCCCCGCTGCCTTTGCCGGGCGCGACTGCCGGCGTCTCGTCAGCGAACACCAGGTCATCGTCCTGCGCGGCGCCGGCGGGCGTGTTCGGTGCGGGCATGTGCTGCGTCTCCAGGTTAAGCTCCGTGATTGCGAACCAGTATATATGCAATGCTAGCAACTCCGGCAGAAAAATTCCACAAAGAAACATTTTTCTTGATGCATATAGGGCGTTTCCCCGCCCGTCTGCCCATGCTGGTAAAATCTTTCATTCCATTCGCACAACCCAACGAGAATCCATGTCCGGCAACACATTTGGCAAGCTGTTTTCCGTAACCACTTTCGGCGAGTCGCACGGTCCCGCGATCGGCTGCGTGATCGATGGCTGCCCGCCGGGACTGGCGCTGTCCGAGGCCGACATCCAGCCGGAGCTGGACCGCCGCAAGCCGGGCACGTCGCGCCACGTGACCCAGCGCCAGGAAGCGGACCAGGTCAGGATCCTGTCCGGCGTCTACGAGGGCGTGACGACGGGCACGCCGATCGCGCTGCTGATCGAGAACACGGACCAGCGCAGCAAGGACTACGGCAACATCGCCGACACCTTCCGCCCCGGCCATGCCGATTACACCTACTGGCACAAATACGGCGTGCGCGACCCGCGCGGCGGCGGCCGCTCGTCGGCGCGCCTGACGGCACCCGTCGTCGGCGCCGGCGCGATCGCCAAGAAGTGGCTGCGCGAAAAATTCGGGACCGAGTTCGCGGGCTGCATGAGCCAGCTGGGCGACATCGCCGTGCCGTTCCAGGACTTCAAGCACGTGCACGACAACCCGTTCTTCGCCGCGACGGCCGACGCCGACCTGATCGCGCGCATGGAAACGGCGATGGACGAACTGCGCCGCGCCGGCGATTCGATCGGCGCCCGCATCGACGTGGTGGCGAAGAACGTGCCGGTCGGCCTCGGCCAGCCGATCTACGACAAGCTCGATGCCGACATCGCTTATGCCATGATGGGCATCAACGCGGTCAAGGGCGTGGAGATCGGCGCGGGCTTCCACTCGGTCGAGCAGAAGGGTTCCGAGCACGGCGACGAACTGACGCCCGAGGGCTTCGTGGGCAATAACGCGGGCGGCGTGCTGGGCGGGATTTCGACGGGCCAGGACATCACGGTGTCCATCGCCATCAAGCCGACGTCGTCGATCCGCACGCCGCGCCGGTCGATCGACAAGGCGGGCAATGCGGTGTCGGTCGAGACGTTCGGCCGCCACGACCCGTGCGTGGGCATCCGCGCGACGCCGATCGCGGAAGCGATGCTGGCGCTGGTGCTGATCGATCACGCGCTGATGCACCGCGCGCAGTGCGGCGACGTGCACGTGGACACGCCGCGGCTGCGCTGAGCAACGCAGCATTCGATACGTCGCCCCCGCGCAGGCGGGGGCCCAAGTTCCGCATGCCTGATGCGAGCGCGAAAAAATTGGATCCCTGCCTTCGCAGGGACGACGTTTACGCGCCGGCTCTTGAAAGCGCCGGCGCTTTGGTCACGCCCGGTTCGCCACCGCTTCCAGCGGCTGGCGCCGCTCGACGCTCTTCACGACGAGGCCGCGCAATTCGTTCAGCAGCGAGAATTCCGTCTGGCTCAGGTAGACGGACGGGAAGCGGTCATCCCAGTCGCCGTAGATGAAGCCGACCGGCTCGCCGCGGGTGCACAGCGGGATGATCACGAAGCAGCGTGCCTCGAGCAGCGTGCCTTTCCACCAGAGCGGCAGCTTGCTCGAGAATTTCGGGTCGCGCGCGTTCTCGATGAAGATCACGCGGTCGCTGCCGAGGGCGGCGAAGAACACGTTCGGTTCGTAGGTGTCGTCGAAGGCCAGCTTGGGCGCGAGCGTCTTGGCGTTGTCGCCCAGGCCGATCTTGGCCGTGTAGCGGCCGTCGCGGCGGTTGCGCAGGAAGCCGAAGGCGCGCGTGAACGACAGGCCGTGGTATGCCGTCTCGAGCGCCATCGACACCATCTGGCCCGGCGTTGCCTGGGCCGCGGCGTCGCGCATGTCGGCCACGCCGTCCAGAAGAATCTTGTTGCCGGCTTCGCGCATGCGCGTGACGGCGGCGGCGCGGGCGCGCTTCTCGGGCGGATTCGCGAGCGGCGCGATCGACAGGTCGGCGGCCGCTTCGACCTTGGCCTTTTCGATGGCGCCGACGATGTTGTCCGGCTCGATGCCGAGCAGCGGCGCGAAGCCGGCCGCAAGCAGCCGGACCTGTTCGGCACCCGCTTCGTCGCCATGCCACAGGCTGTTCGCGCACTGGGTCGACATGGTGCCAAGGGCGGCGAGCCAGTCGTCATGGCCGAAGTCGGCGCCGCGCTCGCCCGGTTCCACGCGGCGCATGCCGGCGATCAGGTTGCGCGGCAGGCCCCAGTGCTCGGCCGTCGCGCGCCCGATCTGTTCCAGCGGCAGGCCCAGTTGGGCGACGGCGGTCGCATCGATGTCGCCCCGGCCGGCGGCCTGCTGCATCAGCGTCCAGTGTTCGGGCAGGTAGAACGTGACCATCATCCGGCCCAGCGAGTGGAGGATCGAGCAGACGACCGCTTCTTCCGGATCGCGCGTGGCCGCTTCGCTGGCCACCTGGTGCGCCACCATGCCGGCCAGGACGGCTTTTTCCATCTCGATGTGGGCCTGCAGCGAATCCGGCGTGGACCTGGACAGTTCCTCGATCAGCTTCAGGCCGAGGGCGAGGTGGCCGATGGCCTCGGTGCCCAGCACGAGGATCGCCTTCGAGACGGTGTTGACGCGCTGGCCGAACGCCGAGTACATGCCGCTGTTCGCCAGGCGCAGCACCTTCTGGGTGAGCACGGGGTCGGACAGCACGGTCTGGGTCATGGAAAAGTCGCGCTCGTCCTCGCCGCGCATCGTGGCGAGGATGGCGTTGATGGCCTTGGTGAAGCCCGGCATGTCGCCGCGCCGGCGGATCCGCTCCCACAACAGGGCGAGGGTGGCGTCGGCTTTCGGCGATCGTTCGATGGTAGCAGTCTGGTTCATGTGAGGCCCGCCCGTAATTCGTCCGGCAGCAGTTCCGTGTACAGGTTTTCCTTGAGCGCGGCCATGGCCACGTGGGCCGGCATCGGTTTTCCGGTCAGGTAGCCTTGTATGTAGTCGCACCCGCGCGACTCGACGTAGGTAAGTTGTTCTTCGGTCTCGACGCCTTCGGCCACGACGGACAGGTCGAGGTGCTTGGCCAGGTCGAGCACGGCGTTGCAGATCGCCGCGTCCTTGGTCGAGGCGGGCAGGTCCTTGATGAAGGCGCGGTCGATCTTGAGCACCGAGATCGGGAAGCGCTTCAGGTACGCCAGGCTCGAATAGCCGGTGCCGAAGTCGTCGATCGCGATGCGCGCGCGGCGTTCCGCCATCTTGGTCAGGATCGCTTCCGCGTGGACCGGGTCGATCATCAGCGTGCCTTCCGTGATCTCGAGCACGAGCTTGTCGCCGGGCGCGCCGGAAAACGCGAGGGCGTCGTCCAGCACGTCGAGGAAACGGTCGTTGCGGAACTGGCGCGGGCTGATGTTGACCGAGATGTACAGGTCGCGCTTGGCCACTTCCTCGAACTGGCCCAGTTGCACGAGCGCTGCCTTGAGCGCCCAGGCACCCAGCAGGTTGATGAGGCCATTCGTCTCGGCGATCGGGATGAAGCGCACGGGCGGCACCATGCCGAGCGTCGGATGCTTCCAGCGCATCAGCGTCTCGAACCCTTCGATCCGGCGGGTGCGGCTGGACACGATCGGCTGGTAGTACAGCAGGAATTCGCCTTCGCGCACGGCCTGGAACATCGCGGCTTCGAGCGAGATGTCGTGCTGCGGCGGACCGCTTTCGCGTACGCTGTAGACGACCGTGCGGCCCTTGCCCGTTTCCTTGGCGCGGCCCATGGCGGCATCGGCGAGGGCGATCAGCCGGATCTCGTCCTCGGCGTGGTCGGGATAGATCGACACGCCCACGGACGCGCCCAGGTACACGGTATGCCCGTCGACCTCGAACGGCGCCTGCAGCGCGGCCAGCAGGCGGCCGCTGACCAGTTTGATCTGGTCGGGCGTGAACGTGCCCGGCAGGACCCCCACGAATTCGTCGCCGCCGACGCGGGCCAGCGTGTCGCTGTCGCGCAGCGTCTTGCGCAGGCGGCTCGCGGCCTGGCGCAGGACGGCGTCGCCGACCGGGTGGCCGAGGCCGTCGTTGACCTTCTTGAAGCCGTCCAGGCCGATCGTGGCGATGCAGAAGCCCTGGCCGGAGCGGCGCGCGTTGGCGATCACCATGCGGATGCGGTCGGACAGCAGCAGGCGGTTCGGGAGCTCCGTCAGTGCGTCGTGCGTGGCCATGTGGCGCAAGCGTTGTTCGGTGGCGCGCTGGGCCGACATGTCGCGGCCGACGGCCAGCAATTCACGGCTGCCCGGCAGCGCTGCGATGCGCAGCTCGAACCACGTGTCCTTGCCGGGGCAGCGCAGCCGCACTTCGACGAGCACCGGGTCGCCGGCCGTGCCGGCATCGACGAGGGCATTGCGCAGGGCGGCCTGGTCGGCGTCGAGGGCAAGCGTCGTCAGGACGGTGCCGGCCAGCGGCTGGGTGCCGAATGCGCGCTGGGCGCGCTGGCTCGCGTATTGGATCAGACCGGAAGGATCGAGGCGGAGCGCGACGTCGCCCACCGCTTCCATGTAGCCGTCCGGGCTCGCCGCCGGGGCCGCATGGCGCGGATCGTTCGGTACTGCGGGTGAACTGGCGCGCATTGTCGAAATATCTGCTTTCTAATCGTGGCAGCAAAGCCTGGGGTAATGCTGGAGTGTACCAAATCAACAAGGAATGTATCACCGAAAGATGCCGGCGAGCACTAAAAAGCACAATGCCCGCTATCTTTCCGCCCTTGCTTGATGCGCCGCAGTTCCCGGATCGGACGGGTCGCGCTTGCCCGGCACAGGGCTTTAGGCTAGCCTTGTTGCTTAACCGATAACCACGAGCTGCGGCACGAAGGTTTATTGTCGCCGATACAGTGCGAAGAGGAAACTTTTGCACCGATATTATGATGCTCAGTTGCAACAGCTGGGCGTGCGGGCCACCCGGAGGAGACGCCATGAACCGTTTCGACACCCACGAGGTTTTCAACCAGGCGCCGCCGTTCGGGGACGTCAACCTGTTCGCCTGCGACCCCGCGCTGCGTGAAGCGCTGGAGCACGAAGGGGCCGGCTGGGCGGGCGCCGACCTCGACCGGCTGGGGCAGGCGCTCGGCGCTGCCGGCGTGCTCGACCTGGGGCGGCTGGCCAACGAGTTCCCCCCGCGGCTCGTGAACTTCGACCGCGGCGGCAATCGCGTCGACGAGGTCGAGTTCCATCCGGCATGGCATGAGCTCATGCGCCTCCTGATCGAGAACGGCGCCCATTCGCTGCCGTGGGAAGCGGCGCGTCCCGGCGCCCAGGTCGCGCGCGCGGCGGCCTACCTGCTGTTCGGCCAGGTCGAGAACGGCTCGCAATGCCCGGTGACGATGACGTACGCGGCGGTGCCGGCGCTGCGCCAGCACGCGGGCATCGCGGCGCACTGGCTGCCGAAAATCCTGTCGCGCACGTACGATCCGCGCTCGCTGCCGATCGAACGGAAGCACGGCGCACTGATCGGCATGGGCATGACGGAAAAGCAGGGCGGCACGGACGTGCGCGCCAACACGACGCGGGCCACGCGCATGAGCCCGGACGTCGCCGCCACCCGCTTCGGGGCGGCGTGGCGCGACGCCTGGAGCCTCGTCGGCCACAAATGGTTCTTTTCGGCGCCGCAGTCGGACGCCCACCTCGTCCTGGCCCAGGCTACCGAGGGCGGCAGCGCAGGACTGTCCTGCTTCTTTGTCCCGCGTTACCTGCCGGACGGCACCCGCAACGCGATCCGCGTGCAGCGCCTCAAGAACAAACTGGGGAACAAGTCGAACGCGTCGTCCGAGGTCGAGTTCTGCGATGCCGTCGGCTGGATGATCGGCAAGGAAGGGCGCGGCATCCCGACGATCCTCGAAATGGGCAGCCACACGCGCCTGGACTGTGTGACGGGCACGGCCGGCATCATGCGTGCGGCCCTGTGCCATGCGCTGCACCACGCCCGCGCCCGCAGCGCGTTCGGGCGCCGGCTGGCCGAGCAGCCCCTGATGCAAAACGTGCTGGCCGACCTGGCGCTGGAATCGGAAGCGGCCACCGCGTTTGCGCTGCGCCTCGCGCGCTGCGTCGACGTGGGGCCGGACGGCGCCGTCGACCCGCGCGAAGCGGCGCTGGGCCGCATCCTGACACCGGCCGGCAAGTACTGGCTGTGCAAGCGCGGGCCGGCATTCGGCGCCGAGGCGATGGAAGTCATGGGCGGCAACGGCTACGTGGAGGACGGCCCGCTGGCGCGCCTGTATCGCGAATTTCCCGTCAACTCCATCTGGGAAGGTTCGGGCAACGTGATGTGCCTGGACGTGCTGCGCGCGTTCGCCAAGGGCCCGGAACCACGCGACGCCCTGGCCGCGGAGCTGGCGCTGGCTCGCGGCCGCGATCCCCGCTTCGACGCGTATTGCGCGCGCCTGCTGGATGGGCTGGGCACCCTGGCGGCCGATGAATTCGGCGCGCGCCGCCTCGCCGAGCAACTGGTCGTGGCCGTCCAGGCCGGGCTGTTGCTGCGCCGTGCGCCGTCTTTCGTCGCCGCTGCGTTCGTGGCGTCGCGCATCGCCGTCGACGTCGGCGGCGCGTTCGGCCGGCTGCCGGACGGCGCCGACTGCGCCGCGATCCTGGCGCGCGCCCTCGTCGAGTGAACGTCGCCATGAAACTTCGACAAAGGACGGGACAAACGGGCGCGTGGCTGGGATAATGCTCGCCATTTACCGAAAACCATGCCGGCGCCACAAGTGACGGCCTACGCACGACTCCCACTCATGAAACAAGATCCGCGCTTCCCGAACCTGTTCATCCTCAACCATCCCCTGATCCAGCACAAGCTGTCGCACATGCGCGACCGCGGCACGTCCACGCGCACGTTCCGCGAACTGCTCCGGGAGATCACGCTGCTGATGGGTTACGAGATCACGCGCGACCTGCCGCTGACGACGCGCGAGATCGACACGCCGCTGATGACGATCGATGCGCCCGTCATCGCGGGCAAGAAGCTGGCCATCGTGCCGATCCTGCGCGCCGGCATCGGCATGAGCGACGGCCTACTGGAGCTGGTGCCGTCGGCGCGCGTGGGCCACATCGGCGTATTCCGCGACCCGGATACGCACATGCCCGTGGAATACCTCGTGCGCTTGCCGGACACGGCCGAGCGCACATTCATCCTGTGCGATCCGATGGTCGCGACGGGCAACTCGGCCGTGCACGCGGTCGACGTGATGAAAAAGCGCGGCGTGACGGACGACCAGATCATCTTCCTCGCCCTCGTCGCGGCGCCGGAAGGCGTCGCGGTGTTCCACCAGGCGCATCCGGGCGTGAAGCTGTACGTCGCCTCGCTCGACAACAACCTGAACGACCACGCGTACATCGTGCCGGGCCTGGGCGACGCGGGCGACCGTATCTTCGGCACCAAATGAGTGCGAGTGCGGATGCGGAGTTCTTCGCGCGCCTGGCGGAGCTGAACGATAAATTTGCGGCGAGCCTGCCGCAGACGCTCGGGCGCCTGTCGGCTGCGCGCAACGAATTCGATTCGAGTCATCCGCCGTCGGCGCTGATCGAACAAATGCATGCGGTGCTGCATACGCTGGCCGGCTCATCCGCCACGTTCGGTTTCCGCATCCTCGGTCAGCAGGCGCGCATGCTGGAACAGCGTTTGCGCGTCCTGATGACGTTCGATGGCGTTGCGCCGCAGGAATGGGATGCATGGCTGGCCGAACTGGACGTGTTCGTTGCTTGGGGAATCGTCGACCCGAAAGCGGCCTATCCCGGCGACGACTCGGCCGTTTAGCGTTACGGCAAAGAAGCTGTCCCTGAATCGTTTGATTTAGGACAAACTTTATCTGCTTCCATGCCCTATATTTTGCGTACTGCCGAAGCAAACGGGATCGGTAAAAGGTTGATGATAGGAATTGTTACTGATCCCGGTTTTATTTTGCGAAAACCGTGTACGTGCGGGTTTATTCGGTATAATTAGGGATCGTTGGATTCGCGGTAGCAGTGCAGTTAGTCTGTCATTTGTTTCTTGCTTCTTCAAACGATCGTAAACGGACTTCTGTCCACTTCAACTGAAATAGGAAATTGTAATGGCAACTGGCATCGTAAAATGGTTCAATGACTCCAAAGGCTTCGGGTTCATCACCCCGGACGAAGGCGGCGAAGACCTGTTCGCGCACTTCTCGGCGATCCAATCGCAAGGCTTCAAGTCGCTGCAAGAGAACCAGCGCGTTTCTTTCGACGTGACCTCTGGTCCGAAAGGCAAACAAGCATCGAACATCCAGCCGCTGTAATCGGCTGAATGTCTGACAAAAAATCCTCGGGTCTCCGAGGATTTTTTTTTGCCCATCCGTTTCAGGGCATCGCGTTCATATCTCCCGCATCTTGCCCAGGCTGTTCCGCCAGTAATCCGGCTGCGAATAGGCGTGGCGCAGGAAATCGACGAATACGCGGATCCGCAGCGGCAGGTGACGGCGCTGTGCGAACACGGCATAGATATCGTTGCCCGGCGCCGCGAACTGCTCCAGCACCGGCACCAGCAGGCCGCTTTCGATTTCCGAACTGACTTCCCACATCGACCGCCAGGCCAGGCCGCGGCCGGCCATCGCCCAGTCGTGCAGGACGGCGCCGTCGTTGCACACCATGTTGCCGCCCACCTTTATCGTGACGATCTTGCCGTGGTCGCGGAACGTCCAGCCCCGCTGGCTGCCCTGGCTGCTGATCGCCAGGCAATTATGCTTGCCGAGATCGTCGAGCGTCTGCGGCGTGCCGTAGCGCTTCAGGTAGCCCGGGGTGGCGACGACGACGCGGTGGTTGTCGGCCAGTTTCACGCCGACCAGGTTCGAGTCCGTCAGGCTGGCGATGCGGATCGCGATGTCCACGCCTTCGCCGATGACGTCGACGACGCGGTCGGACAGGTTCAGGTTGACGCTCACCTCGCGATGTTCGGCGAGGAAGGAGGGCACGAGCGGCGCCACGTGCTGGCGCCCGAAGCCGGCCGGCGCGGAGACGACCAGGTGCCCCGTCGCCCGAGCGCTCCGTTCCGACACGGCCGCTTCCGCTTCTTCGAGCTCGGCAAGGATGCGCTGGCAATCCTCAAGGAACGCCGCGCCTTCGTCCGTCAGCGCCAGCTTGCGCGTGGTACGCTGTAGCAGCTTGACGCCCAGCCGCGCTTCCAGCGCATCCAGGCGGCGTCCGATCATGGCCGGCGCAATCCCTTCGGCCCGTGCCGCGGCCGACAGGCTGCCGCGGGCGATGACTTCGACGAACGTCGATATCTGACGAAAATGGTCCAACGGAAATCCCCGAGTCTGGTGTTGATCTGTGACAAAAACGCACAAATGAATATATTTTTTGTCTCGTTTAGGCGAGTAATAGTGAATATACTTGAAGCAATATCAAACGCCAAGGCGGCTTGTGCCAAGCCGGTGCGGTAAAGCCGAATTTCATACTAGAACAGGAGAAAGCAATGACCATCGCCACCCCAGCCGGAATGGAAATCCGGGCCGAGATCAAGCCCGGCTACGAACAGATCCTGACGCCGGAAGCGCTCGCGCTGGTAGCGAAACTGAGCCGCGAATTCGAGCCGCGCCGCCAGCAATTGCTGGCTGCCCGCGTCGAGCGCGCCAAACGCCTGGATGCCGGCGAGCGTCCGGACTTCCTGCCGGAAACCGCGCACATCCGCAACGGCGACTGGAAGATCGCCCCGATTCCCAAGGCGCTGGAGTGCCGCCGGGTGGAAATCACCGGTCCGGTCGAACGCAAGATGGTCATCAATGCGCTGAACTCGGGTGCGGACAGCTATATGACCGACTTCGAGGATTCGAACACCCCGAACTGGGACAACCAGCTCACCGGCCAGCTGAACATGCGCGACGCCGTGCGCAAGACGATTTCGCTGGAACAGAACGGCAAGCAATACAAGCTGAACGACAAGGTCGCCACGCTGGTCGTCCGTCCGCGCGGCTGGCACCTGGACGAGAAGCACGTGCTCGTCGACGGCAAGCGCATCTCGGGCGGCATCTTCGACTTCGCCCTGTTCATGGTCCACAACGCCAAGGAACAACTGGCCCGCGGCGCCGGTCCGTACTTCTACCTGCCGAAGATGGAATCGCACCTGGAAGCGCGCCTGTGGAACGATATCTTCGTCATGACGCAGAACGAACTGGGCCTGCCGCAAGGCACCATCAAGGCGACCGTGCTGATCGAGACGATCGTGGCCGCGTTCGAGATGGACGAGATCCTGTACGAACTGCGCGAACACAGTGCCGGCCTGAACGCGGGCCGCTGGGATTATATTTTCTCGTGCATCAAGAAGTTCAAGCTGGACAAGGACTTCTGCCTGGCCGACCGTCCGAAGGTCACGATGACGGCGCCGTTCATGCGTGCCTACGCGCTGCTGCTGCTGAAGACCTGCCACAAGCGTAACGCGCCGGCGATCGGCGGCATGTCGGCATTGATCCCGATCAAGAATGATCCGGAAAAGAACGAAGTCGCGATGGGCGGCGTGCGCAGCGACAAGGCACGCGACGCGACCGACGGCTACGACGGCGGCTGGGTCGCGCACCCTGGCCTCGTCGACCTGGCGATGACGGAATTCAAGAAGGTGCTGGGCGACCGTCCGAACCAGATCGACAAGCAGCGTCCGGACGTCGAGGTGACGGCCAAGGACCTGCTGGACTTCCGTCCGGAAACTCCGATCACCGAAGCGGGCCTGCGCTACAACATCAACGTCGGCATCCACTACCTGGGCGCCTGGCTCGCCGGCAACGGCTGCGTGCCAATCCACAACCTGATGGAAGACGCCGCCACGGCCGAAATCAGCCGTTCGCAGGTCTGGCAGTGGATCCGTTCGCCGAAGGGCGTGCTGGAAGACGGCCGCAAGGTCACTGCCGAGATGGTGCGTGCGATGATCCCGCAAGAGCTGGCCAACGCGAAAGCGGCCGCCCCGAACGGCGACAGCCCGACCTATGACCGCGCCGCCGAGATCTTCGAACAGATGTCGACGTCGGAAGACTTCGCCGAGTTCCTGACGCTGCCGCTGTACGAAGAAATCTGAGCGTGCCTTTGACGCAACCGCAGGTGACGGCGGTTGCGTCGTCAGCTGTTGCGTCGTCAACGTTTGCGCTGCGCCAGCGGCGCCCGGCCGACGAATTCCCGCAACACCGCTTCATCGATCCCGTTGCCCTGCAGGCGCCAGAGCAGGGCGTCGATCCGGTCCGCGCCCCAGAACAGCGCAGCATCGTCCCCGACCCGGAACGTCGGCACCCCGAACACACCCTCCTCCGCCGCCTGTGCCGTCGCATCCGCGAGCGCCTGCTTGATGGTCGGCGTCCGCGCCGCCGCCAGCAGGGCGGTGCCGTCCTGCCCGGCCTCGTCCGCCAGGCGCACGAGCGTCGCATCGTCCATGAGGTTCTCGCCCCGCTCCCAGGTCGCGCAGGTGAACGCGACCAGCAGCCTGCGCCGTGCCGCGTCCTCGTCCACCGCCGTGCACATCCGTAGCGCGGTCAGCGGATTGAACGGATGGCCGGGCGGCCCGGCGAAGGGCAGGCCGCGCCGGGCCGCTTCGCGCATCACGTCGCGGAACAGGTAGCGGCGCTTGGCCTCCACCTCGGCGGGGCCGATATTCGCGTGCGCGCTCAACAGGCCCGCGAACAGCACGGGGACCACGACGATGTGCGCACCTGCCGCCTCGATGCGGTCGAGATCGCGCAGGCCCAGCCATGCATACGGACTGACCGGATCGGCATAGCAGCGCACCGCGATCACGGCGCGCTCAGAACACGTTCTTCCACTCGCGCAGCGCGGCGAACACGGCCACCGGGTCCGTATCGGCACCGAGGCGGCCGGCCGCCGCCAGGCTGGCGATGATCGTGGATTCGCGCGTGCGCAGGAAGGGGTTGGTCGCCTTTTCGATCGCGATCGTCGACGGGATCGTCGGCAGGTGCGTGCCGCGCAGCTGGCTGTCGTTGGCGATGCGCATCTGCAGCGCCCGGTTGCCCGGTTCCAGCGCTTCGGCGAAGCGTAGGTTGGACAAGGTATATTCATGGGCGCAATAGATCAGCGTATCGTCGGGCAGGGCGGCCAGCTTGGCCAGCGACGCCGCCATCTGCGCGGGCGTGCCTTCGAACAGGCGGCCGCAGCCGCCGCCGAACAGCGTGTCGCCGCAGAACAGCCAGTGGGCGCCGCCGTCCTCGCGGACATAGGCGATGTGGCCGTTCGTGTGGCCGGGGACGTCCAGCACGGCGAGGTCGAGTGCGAGGCCGGGCACCCGGACGCGATCGCCTTCGCCCAGCGGATGATTGACCAGCGCGATGCCGTCGTTGCGGGGACCGAACACGGGCACGTTGCTGTGTTCGAGCAAGCGCATCACGCCGCCGATGTGGTCAGCATGGTGATGGGTGAGTAGAATGGCGGTCAGGGTGAGCCCATTTGCCCGCAGGGCCGCGAGGACCGGTTCGGCGTCGCCCGGATCGACCGCAGCCGCATGGACCCCGTCATGGATGAGCCACAGGTAATTATCCTTGAACGCTGGCACGGTCAGTACGGCAAGTTCAGTGGGCGAGGGAGTCATAGGGGTATGAATAAAGGTTGGGCATGGACAGCGCGGCATCCGAAAAATCCATTATAGCGCTCGACCGCTGGCTGCAATCGCCGGCGGGCGCGTACGTGCGCGCGTGGGAGCAGGCGTGCCTGGACGAGTTGACGGTCGATATTTTCGGCTTCAACGCGATCCAGATCGGCGTGCCCCAGATCGACGCGCTGGCCGCCAACCGCATGCCCAATAAATGGCAGGCGGCGACGCGCACCTCGACGGCCGACGAACTGGCCTATGCGACGAAGGGCAAGCAGATCGCGGTGGCGCTCGACTTCGCCGACCTGCCGTTCGCGTCGCAGAGCCTGGACCTCGTCGTGCTGCCGCACGTGCTCGAGTTCGCGGCCGAGCCGCACCAGGTGCTGCGCGAGGTCGAGCGGGTGCTGATCCCGGAGGGCCAGGTGATCATCTGCGGCTTCAATCCGGCCAGCCTGTGGGGCGTGCGCCAGGGGATGGGGCGCATCACGAGCAGCGACTACCTGCCGGCCGCGGGCGAGTTCATTTCTATGCCGCGCCTGAAAGACTGGTTAAAATTGTTGAATCTCGGCGTCACGCGCAGCCATTTCGGCTGTTACGCGCCGCCGTTCCGGACCGCGCAGTGGCTCAACCGGTTCGCCTTCGTCGAAGGGGCGGGGCGGCGCTGGTGGCCGTATCTCGGCGCCGTGTACATGGTGCACGCGATCAAGCGCGTGAAGGGCATGCACATCATCGGTCCGGCCTGGAACAAGAAGCCGAGCAAGGCGCCGCAGGCGGTGCCGGCGACCAACCGCAACGAACATCACAAGTAACACGTACAAGGAAGAAAGCGCAGCATGACCAAAGTTCAGATTTTTACCGACGGCGCCTGCAAGGGGAATCCGGGCACCGGCGGCTGGGGCGCGCTGCTCGTGGCCGATGGCGGCCACGAAAAGGAGATCTTCGGCGGCGAGCCGAACACGACCAACAACCGGATGGAATTGCGGGCCGTGATCGAGGCGCTGACCACGCTCAACCGGCCGTGCGAGGTCGTGCTGCATACGGACAGCCAGTACGTGCAGAAGGGCATCTCGGAATGGATCCACGGCTGGAAGGCGCGCGGCTGGAAGACGGCGGCGAAGGAGCCGGTCAAGAACGACGACCTGTGGAAGGCCCTCGACGCCGCCCAGCAGCAGCACGCCGTCGAATGGCGCTGGGTGCGCGGGCACAACGGCCACCCCGGCAACGAGCGCGCGGACGTGCTGGCGAATATGGGCGCGGCTTCGGTAAAGCGCTGATTTTGCTATACTAATTGGTTCTTCTTAACGCTTTTTGAGTCTTCACGCGCATGCGCCAAATCGTCCTCGATACCGAAACCACAGGCCTGAATCCGCGCACCGGCGACCGCATCATCGAAGTCGGTTGCGTCGAAATCTTCAACCGCAAGCTGACCGGCAATAACTTCCACCGTTATATCAATCCCGAGCGCGACTCGGACGAAGCGGCGCTGGCGGTCCACGGCCTGACGACCGAATTCCTCAGCGATAAGCCCAAATTCCACGAGATCGCCCACGAGCTGCGCGAATTCGTGCAGGGCGCCGAGATCATCATCCATAACGCGCCGTTCGACCTCGCGTTCCTGAACCACGAATTCGAACGCATGGGCCTGCCGCCATTCGTCGAACATTGTTCCAGCGTGATCGACACCCTCGTGCACGCCAAGGAACTGCACCCCGGCAAGCGCAACTCGCTGGATGCGCTGTGCGACCGCTACGGCATCTCGAACGCGCACCGCAAGCTGCACGGCGCGTTGCTGGACTCGGAGCTGCTGGCCGACGTCTACCTGGCGATGACGCGCGGCCAGAACACCTTGTCGATGGACGTCGAGGTCGAAGCGGGCAGCGGCGGCCTCGTGCTGGAAGCCGGTCCGCTGGGCGACATCCTCGTGGTCCCGGCCAGCGCCGAGGACCTCGCCGAACACGACAACATCCTCGCCGCGCTCGACAAAGGCGTGAAAGGCGAATGTGTTTGGAGAAAATATTCTCCGCAGGGGTGACAAAACGCAAAACGCCCCCTATAATGCTCGTCATTGCAGCGATGCAATCGCAGCAAAGCAGTAGAAAGTAGGGCGGTTAGCTCAGGGGTAGAGCACAGCATTCACACTGCTGGGGTCGCAAGTTCGAAACTTGCACCGCCCACCAGGATTCGGGTCCCGATTCAACGAGTCGGGACAAGACAGAAGGCCAGCGATCAGCTGGCCTTTTTGTTTTCTCCCGGCGGTATCCCCGTTCCGCCAACAGACGCCGCAAATGCGCGTCCATGGCGTGCACCGTGGCGTTGCGGGTGCCGTCGCAGGCACCAGGATGTGAGCGATACCACTGCTTGGGTTACAATCGACGCTCACGTTCGCAGGCGCATCCGGCCCGCGGACACTCGCATCCGACGCGTTCCGGGGCAGATCGGGCAACGTGATCTTCGGAGATGTCGACAACCTATGGAGCATCCATGCATACCCGCTTGACCCGCTTGCTGATGACGGCACTGGGCGGACTGTCCGTGATGATGGCAGCGCGCGCGGCCGAGCCGGCGCGTGCCGTCCAGACCGTGCAACTCGAGGGCGACGCCGGCGGCAGGCGGTTCGAAGGATTCGGCGTCGTCGACGGCGGCGGCGGCACGTCCGTGCTGCTGAAGGACTACCCGGAACCGCAACGCAGCCAGATCCTCGACCTGATCTACAAGCCGGACTTCGGCGCCTCGGTGAGCGCGCTGTACGTGGAAATTCCCGGCGACGGCAACTCGACCCAGGGCTCGATGCCCAGCCACATGCACACGCGCGGCGACTTGAACTACGACCGCGGCTACACCTGGTGGGTGATGACGGAGGCGCACAAGCGCAACCCGCTGCTGGCGCTGGACGGCACCATCTGGAGCGCGCCGGGCTGGATCGGCGACAGCGGCGGCCTGTTCGGCGGCGGCAGTGGCGATGCGCGCTTCTTCTCGCAGGATACGGCGGATTATTATGTGACGTGGCTGCGCGGCCTGCGCGATGTCTATGGGCTCCAGATGGACGCGCTCGGCGTGCGCAACGAGAAGGGTGTCAGCTACGGTCTGGTCAAGGCGATGCGCAAGACGCTGGACGGCAACGGATTCGGCAAGGTCAGGCTGCACGCATTCGACAACTGGCCCGACGAATGGAAGTTCGACTTCGTCAAGGACCTCGACGCCGATCCCGAACTGGCCGCGGCGATCGGCGCGATCGGCGCGCACGTCAACACGGACACCTCGACCGTCCCCGCCGGCGTGCGCGCCACGGCGGCGCGGCTGGGCAAGCCGCTCTGGAACACGGAGGCGCATGTCTACAAGGCCGGCTACGAAGGCCTGATCGGGAACGTCGAATCGTTCAACGAGAACTATATCCGCAGCGGCATGACGCGCTTCGTCAACTGGTACGGCATCGCGGGCCTGTACACGATGGAGCCTTATTCCGGCGAAAAGGAAGCGGCGCTGCGCGCCAACTGGCCGTGGAGCGGCCATTACGAACCGAACCCCAGCCTGTGGGGCTATGCCCACTATGGCCAGTTCACGCGCGTCGGCTGGACCTACCTGAATGGTGCCAGCGGCGACCTGGCCGGGGGCGGCACGTATGTCACGCTGAAATCGCCCGGCAAGGATTACAGCGTGATCGTCGAGACCCGCAAGGCCACGGCGCCGCAGCAGGTGCGCTTCGTGGTCGGACGCGGCCTGGCGCACACGAGCCTCGCCGTTTGGCGCAGCAATACGCACGACTATTTCGCGCGCCAGGCGGATCTCGTGCCCGTCGGCGGGGCGGTCGCGCTGACGCTCGAACCGAACGCCGTGTATTCGCTCACGACGACGCGCGGCCAGCGCAAGGGCGGCTTCGCCGACGTGCCGCCGCTGCGGCCATTCCCGTTCCCCTACCGCGAGACGTTCGACGGGTATGGGCACCCGCGGCGGTGGGGCTACCTGCCGCGCTATTTCGCGGACATCGCCGGCGCGTTCGAACTGGCCGCTTGTCCGGCACGGCCCGGGACATGCCTGCATCAGGCCGTGCCCGTGCCGACACTTTCCTGGGCGCCGGAATGGAAGCCCTATACGATCATCGGCGACGATGCGTGGACCGATTACGAGGCCGGCGCGGACGTGCATGTCGGTCCCGGCGAATCCGCGGCCGTGATGGGCCGGGTGAACCACGTGGGCACCGGCTTCGGCACCATCCCCAAGGGTTACTACCTGCAGCTGGAGGCGGGAGGCCGCGTGAGCCTCGTCGTCGTGCGCGGCAAGGCCGACAAGAAGGCGCTCGTCGGCGACGGCGAGCAGCAGGCCCTGATCAAGGCGCAGGACGAGGCCGGCGAGGGCGGCGAGAAGGTGCTGGCCACCGGTGCGGCCGCCGGCGGCGACGGCTGGCACACGCTCAAGTTGCGCTTCGAAGGTTCGACCATCCGCGGCTTCGTCGACGGCACACTGGTCGTGCAGGCCGACGACGCGCTTTACGGGCACGGGATGGCCGGCCTGATGGCGGGGCCGACGAACCGGGGCTTCAGCATGCCGTATTTCGACAACGTCGTCGTCAACCGCATCGATGGCCCGCTGCCGGCCGCCACCGAGGCGCTGCCCGGACAGGCGCCGCTCTATCCGGGCAAGGACTGAGCGGCGCCGGCCATCGCACGCGGCGTCCGGTCAACCTGCGGCCGGCGCGACCGACGCGCCCTCGACGCCGTGGCGGGCGAGGGCGTCGGCCACGAATCCGCCCGCCTTCATCCGTTCGACGAACTGCGCGAGGAACGCGGCCGCCTGCTCGCCGCGGGTTTTCGGCGTGCCCATCGCCTGCTGGATGACCATGAAGCGGCGCTCCAGCAGCCGCAGGCCGCTGGAGCGCCGTGCATCCGCTTCCAGTTGCTGTTTGACGCCGGCCGCCACGTCCGCGCCCGATGCCAGGAAGGTGTCGACGACGGTGGGCGAGGTCGGCGCGCGCACGATCTGCGCGTGCTGCAGCGTGCGCGTCAGGTACAGGTCGTAGGCGCTGCCCTTGCCGACGACGACGCGGTTGCCCGCCCGGTCGACTTCTTCGTTGGCGCGGATGGGCGACGCGTCCTTCACGAGATAGCAGCCTTCGATCAGCACATACGCCGCGCTGAACGCGATGTTCGCGCCGCGTACCGGGTCGATGGCGAAGAAGCCGACGTCCGCGGCCCCGGATGCGACGACGTCCACCGATTTGCCGGCCGCGTCGACGACGACGAGTTCCAGGTCAACGCCCAGCAGGCGCGCGAATTCGGCGGCCAGGTCGACCGACACGCCGCGCGCGCCGCCGTCCGCGCCCTGGTGCGCGAGGATGGGATTGCCCAGATTGATGGCAGCGCGCAGCGTGCCGGTCGGGGTGAAGGCGGAGCGGATGGAGGGCGAAGGTGTCATGGTCGGTGTCGGATGGGGGCTCAGGGTTGCAGGATGTGTTCGATTTTCGCCAGTGAGCGCAGCGTGTGTTCCAGGTGCTCGCGCATGAAGGCGGAGGCTTCCTCGTTGCGGTCGCGTTCGAGCAGGTCGAGGATGTGCAGGTGCTGGCGGCAGTGTTCGGGGTAGCGGTCGCGCTTCGTCATCGAGCGGTAGGACAGCAGGCGCCGCACGCGGTTGGCGCGCTTGATCGTATCGATGAAGAAGGGGTTGCCGGACGCTTCGACGAGGCTTTCGTGGAAGCGCACGCCGCGGTCGTGCAGCTCGTCCGCGGTTGCCGTCTCGATGCCGCCGTCCAGCAGCCGCAGCTCCGTCTCGCGGCACTGCTGGAGGATCTTGCGGTCCAGCCTGTAGCCCGGCTCGAGCAGGGCGGCCGGCTCCAGCGCCAGCCGCAGGCGGTACGACTGCAGCAGGCTGTCGGGCGTCGTCAGCATCGTCGAGAAGGTCCAGCCGTAGCCGGGCTTGCGCTCGGCCCAGCCTTCCTTGGCGATCCGCCCCAGCACGGCGTTCAGCTGCGCGGCCGTCAGGCCGTAGCGGGTCTTGATCAGCTGCTCGGAAAACGCTTGCGGCAGCTCGTTCTTCAACAGGTCGTCGGCGATCCTGAAATACACGCTCGTGACGACGTCCGGCTCGTCCAGGCCCAGGCGCTCGACGATGTTCGCGACCGGCTCGTCGAGCGACGTGGCGACGAAATAGCCGCGGTTGCGTTCGCGCGTGACGATGCCCCTGTCGTGCAGCAGGGCGAGCGCGCTGTTGACCGGCTGGCGCGACACGCGCAGCCGGTCCGCCAGCATCTGGGCCGGCAGGTGGCTGCCTGCCTCCCAGGCTTCGGTCTTGATCAGTTCGATGATCTGTTTCGGGATCGTTGTTTCGGCGTTCATGGTATTCGTGGATGACGGCCCGCGGGCCTCTTCCGAATATTATGACGTACGCTGCCCGGCGATGGACTTTTGCAGGATGTACGGAATCACGCCGCCCTGGCGTAGCAGGTCGACTTCGAGCCGCGTCTCGACGGCGGCCGTGGCGGCGTACGATTCGACGCCGCCGTCCGCGCGCAGCACGCGTACCGTGATCGTCGCGCGCGGCCCGATCGCATCCGCCGGGGCATCGATCCCGATCCGGTCGCCCGGCACGATGCGCAGGCGGTCCGGCGCGCATTCGGGCGGTACGCGCAGCGGGAGGATGCCCATGCCGATCAGGTTCGACCGGTGGATGCGTTCGAAGCTTTGCGCCAGCACGGCGCGGATGCCCAGCAGGCGCTGGCCTTTCGCGGCCCAGTCGCGCGACGAGCCCGTGCCGTAGCGTTCACCGGCCAACAGCACGACCGCGGCGCCCTCGTCGCGGTAGCGCCCGGCGACGTCGAAGATCGGCGCCACCGTGCCGCTCGGGACGTGCAGCGTCTGCCCGACGGGCGACTCCGGCCACAACAGGTTGCGCAGCGACTTGCTGTAGAACGCGGCGCGCACCATGACTTCCCAATTGCCGCGGCGCGAGGCGAACACGTTCAGGTCGTCGCGCTCGTCGCCGACGACGCAGCTGGGCGGCATCGTCGCTGCCACCGGCCTCGGTGCATCCACCGTGCGCGTCAGGAATGCGCTGGCGGGCGTCGTCTACGACCTCGGCTTCATGAAGCTGCATGCGGGCTACGGCGACACGAAGCTGGCCGCGGCCGGCGCGACGGACATCCGCAACACGCTGCTGGGCGTGACCGTGCCGGTGCCGACGGGCACCGTGATCGCGTCGTGGAACCGCAGCGACCTGCGCGACCTGGCGTACGGCGTCGCCCAGCAGGCCGGCATCGGCTACAGCTACCCGCTCAGCAAGCGCACGACGCTCTATTCGTCCGCGAGCTGGACGCGCAACGAGAGCCAGGTCGCGCTGAACGCCTACGCCAAGGGCGCGAGCCAGCACGAGGCGCGCCTGGGTATCGTCCACACCTTCTGAACGGCGCCGCGCACGCCACCGTTCGATTCCGCTTGCCGCCGGAATTGCTTTAGGCTTAAAGTATCTCCCGGTACGCATCGACCGATCTTTTCTCCGGGGGCGCTTCATGACGGGCATGTCCGCTGCAGAGTTGAGTCCATCGGCCCACATCGACACGTTCGCGCGGGACCATCTCCCGCCCGTCGACCTGTGGCCGGACCTCGTGTTCGACCTGCCCGGGCTCCAGTACCCGGCGCGCCTGAATTGCGTGGCGGAGCTGCTGGACCGCCACGTCGCGGCCGGACGCGGCGCGCGCAGCGCCGTGCTGGGTGACGCGCTGACGTGGACCTATGCCGAGCTGCAGGCGCAGGTGGACCGCATCGCCCACGTGCTGCGCGCGGACATGGGGCTGGTGCCCGGCAACCGCGTGCTGCTGCGCGGGGCGAACTGCTCGACGATGGCGGCCGCGATCCTTGCCGTGTTCAAGGCGGGACTCGTCGCGGTGCCGACGATGCCGCTGCTGCGTGCGCGCGAACTGGGCATCATTCTCGACAAGGCGAAGGTGAACGCGGTGCTGTGCGCGCGCAGCCTGGCGGCGGAATTCGAGCAGGTCGAGGACCATCCGCCCGTCGTGTATTTCCACGACCCCGGCCATCCGGATGGGCTGGAGGCCCGCATGGCGCGGCACGATGCGCCGTTCGCGCCCGTGGCGACGGCGGCCGACGACGTGTGCCTGATCAGCTTCACGTCCGGCACGACCGGCGTCCCGAAGGGTACGATGCACTTCCACCGCGACATCCTGGCCATCTGCGACTGTTTTCCGCCGCATACCCTGGGGGCGCGCGCGGACGACGTCTTCATCGGCACGCCGCCGCTGGCTTTCACGTTCGGCCTGGGCGGGCTGCTGCTGTTCCCCATGCGCGTGGGTGCGGCCGGCGTGCTGCTCGAAAAGCTCACGCCCGAGGGACTGCTGGCCGCAATCGAGCGCTTCCGGGCCACCGTCTGCTTCACGGCGCCGACGTTCTATCGGCAGATGACGCCGCTCGCTGCGCGCCATGACCTGCGTTCGCTGCAGAAATGCGTGTCCGCCGGCGAGGCGCTGCCGCTGGCCACGCGCGAGGGCTGGAAAGCGGCCACCGGCATCGACATGATCGACGGTATCGGCGCGACCGAGATCCTCCACATCTTCATTTCCGCCGCCGGCGCCGACATCCGTCCCGGCGCGACCGGCAAGCCGGTCCCCGGCTACCGCGCCTGCGTGCTCGACGACGACGGCCATCCCGTCGGCCCGGGCGTGACCGGACGCCTGGCCGTCAAGGGCCCGACGGGATGCCGCTACCTGGCGGACGAGCGCCAGCGCGACTATGTGCTGGACGGCTGGAACCTGACGGGCGACAGCTACGAGATGGACGCCGACGGCTATTTCTACTACCGCTCGCGCACGGACGACATGATCATCTCGGCCGGCTACAACATCGCCGGCGCCGAGGTCGAAGAAGCGCTGCTGCGGCATCCTGCGGTGGCCGAGTGCGGCGTCGTGGGACGGGCGGACGAGGAGCGCGGCCAGATCGTCGAGGCGCACGTCGTCCTCAAGCCCGGCCACGAACCGACGCCCGCCACGGCGCGCATACTGCAGGATTTCGTCAAGGCGCAGATCGCGCCGTACAAATATCCGCGCGTCGTGCGCTTCACCGACAAGCTGCCGCGCACGGAAACGGGCAAGCTGCAGCGCTTCAAACTACGACTGTCATGAACATCGTCTGCATCGGCGGCGGACCCGGCGGCCTGTATTTCGCCCTCTTGGCGAAGAAGCGGGAGCCCGCGCACCGCATCGTCGTCGTCGAGCGCAACCGGCCGTACGACACGTTCGGCTGGGGCGTCGTGTTCTCGGACCAGACGCTGGGCAACCTGGTCGCGGCCGACGAACCGACGGCGCTCAGCATCCTGCAGGCGTTCAACCACTGGGACGACATCGACGTGTTCTTCAAGGGCGAACGGATCACGTCGGGCGGCCACGGCTTCTGCGGCATCGGCCGCAAGCGGCTCCTGAACATCCTGCAGCAGCGCTGCGAGGAACTCGGCGTGGAGCTCGTGTTCGAGACGGACGTGCAGGACGACCAGGCCGTCGCGGCGCGCTATGGCGCCGATCTCGTGATCGCCGCCGATGGGCTGAACAGCCGCATCCGGACGCGCTATGCGGCGACGTTCCGGCCCACCGTCGAGACGCGGCGCTGCCGTTTCGTGTGGCTGGGCACGAAAAAGAAGTTCGACGCGTTCACGTTCGTGTTCAAGGAGACGGAGTTCGGCTGGTTCCAGGCCCACGTCTACCAGTTCGACGGCGCGACGTCGACCTTCATCGTCGAGACGCCGGACGAGGTGTGGCGCAAGGCCGGCCTGGCCGACATGCCGCAGGAGGCGGCCATCGCCTTCTGCGAACGGCTGTTCGCGGACCACCTGGACGGGCATCCGCTGCTGTCGAACGCGGCCCACCGGCGCGGCGCCGCGATCTGGATCGCGTTCCCGCGTATCGTCTGCGAACGGTGGGTGCACTGGAACGACGGCGTCCCCGTGGTGCTGATGGGCGACGCGGCGCACACGGCGCACTTCTCGATCGGCTCCGGCACCAAGCTGGCGCTGGAAGACGCGATCGAACTGGCGCGCTGCTTCGGCAGCCACGGCGGCAATGGGGGCGACACGCGCGCGGCGCTCGACGCCTACCAGGCCAGCCGCGCCGTGGAAGTGCTGAAGATCCAGTCGGCCGCGCGCAATTCGATGGAATGGTTCGAAAACGTGGAGCGCTACACGGCACTGGACGCGGAGCAGTTCGCGTACTCGATGCTCACGCGCAGCCAGCGCATCTCGCACGAGAACCTGCGCCTGCGCGATCCCGGCTACGTCGCGCACTTCGAGGACTGGTTCGCCGCGCGGGCCTGCGCGCGCGCGGGCGTGGACCTGCCGCCAGGCGTGCGCGTGCCGCCGATGTTCACGCCGCTGCGCGTGCGCGACGTGTTCCTCAAGAACCGCATCGTCGTCTCGCCGATGGCGCAGTATTCGGCCGTCGACGGCGTGCCGGGCGATTACCACCTCGTGCATCTCGGCGCCCGCGCGATGGGCGGCGCCGCGCTGGTGATGGCGGAGATGACCTGCGTGTCGAGCGACGCGCGCATCACGCCGGCCTGTCCGGGCATGTACGCGCCCGAGCACACGGCGGCGTGGCGGCGCATCGTCGACTTCGTGCACGGCCATACGGACGCGTGCATCGGCATCCAGCTCGGCCACGCGGGCCCGAAGGGCTCGACGCGGCCCATGTGGGACGGCATCGACCAGCCGCTGCCCGCGGACAACTGGCCGCTGATCGCCGCCTCGGCGCAGCAATACCTGCCGGGCATCTCGCAGGTCGCGCGCGCCGCGACGGACGACGATCTCGCGCGCGTCGAGGCCGATTTCGTGCGCGCCACGCGCGCGGCCGCCGAGGCGGGGTTCGACTGGCTCGAACTGCATTGCGCGCATGGTTATCTGCTGTCGTCGTTCATCTCGCCGCTGACCAACCGGCGCACCGACGACTATGGCGGCAGCCTGGAAAACCGCTGCCGCTATCCGCTGCGCGTGTTCCGCGCGATGCGGGCCGCGTGGCCGGCGGCCAGGCCGATGAGCGTGCGCATCTCGGCCCACGACTGGGTCGAAGGCGGCATCACCCCGGCGGACGCGGTGGAGATCGCGCGCCTGTTCAAGGCGGCCGGCGCGGACATGATCGACTGCTCGTCGGGCCAGGTGAGCAAACAGGAGCGACCGGTGTTCGGACGCATGTACCAGACGCCGTTCGCGGACCGCGTCCGCAACGAGGCCGGCATTCCGACGATCGCGGTCGGCTCCATCTTCGAGGCGGACCACGCCAACAGCATCATCGCGGCCGGGCGCGCCGACCTGTGCGCCGTGGGCCGGCCGCACCTGGCGAATCCCGCATGGACCCTGGCGGAAGCCGCGCGGATCGGCTTCACGGCCATCGCCTGGCCCAGGCAGTACCTGGCGGGCAAGGCCCAGCTGGAACGCAACCTGGAGCGCGAGCGCCAGCTGGCGGCGGCCGGCGCGGGCCTGTCGCCGCAACAGGTCGCGGCGCGGCTGCTGGAGGGCTGATGGACACTTTGATTGGAAAACATGCCGTGGTGACGGGCGCCAGCCGCGGCATCGGCCTCGCGATCGCGCGCGCCTTGCTGGCGCAGGGCGCGCGCGTGACCCTGATGGCGCGCGACGCGGCCGCACTGGAAGCGGCGGCGGCCGGCCTGGGCGGCGGCGCGGCGTGGCGGACGCTGGACGTGACCGATCCGGCCGGCGTCGCGCAAGCGTTCGCGGACGCGGGCGCCGTGGACATCCTCGTCAACAATGCGGGCCAGGCGGCGTCGGCGCCGTTCGGACGTACCGATGACGCGCTGTGGCAGCGCATGCTGGACGTGAACCTGACCGGCGCCTGGCACTGCATCCAGGCCGCGCTGCCGGGCATGGCGGACGCGGGCTGGGGACGCATCGTCAACGTCGCCTCGACGGCCGGCCTCACGGGCTACCGCTACGTGGCGGCCTATTGCGCGGCCAAGCACGGCCTCGTCGGCCTCACGCGCGCGCTGGCGCTGGAAGTCGCGCACCGCGGCGTCACCGTGAATGCCGTCTGTCCGGGCTATACCGAGACGGACATCGTGGCGGACGCCGTGGCCAACATCGCGCGCAAGACCGGCCGCTCCGAGGAACAGGCGCGCGCCGGACTGGCGGCCGCGAATCCGCAGGGCCGGCTGGTGCAGCCGGACGAAGTGGCGCACGCGGTCGCCTGGCTGTGCATGCCCGGTGCGGCCGCACTGAACGGCCAGGCCATCGCGGTGGCCGGCGGGGAGGTCATGTGAAGCCCGCGCACGATGCCCCGCCCGACCTGACGGCGCGCCTGACGGGCGAGCATCACCAGGCGCTCAAGCTGTGGCTGCGCATGCTGGCCTGCACGACGCGCGTCGAGGCCACGATCCGCGGCCGCCTGCGCGCCACGTTCGGCATCACGCTGCCGCGCTTCGACCTGATGGCCCAGCTGGAGCGCCATCCGGACGGCTTGCGGATGGGCGAGCTGTCGAAGCGGATGATGGTCACGGGCGGCAACGTCACGGGCATCGCGGACCAGCTGGAACGCGAACGGCTGGTCGTGCGGGTGGCCGATCCGCAGGACGGGCGCGCGTACATGGTCAAGCTCACGCCGCTGGGCCGCACGACGTTCGCCGGCATGGCGGCCGTGCACGAAGGCTGGGTCGCGGACCTGTTCCGCGACATCCCCGCCGCCGACAAGACGAAGATGATCGCGCTGCTGGACACGATGAAGCGGCATCTGAACGACAACGACGACTAAAACCAGGAGCACACCATGCGTTACCTGCAGGGCGACCCGCATGCGCTGCCGCGCAACCGCACGACGCTGGCCGATTACCGCGCCGAGCATTTCCTGTTCGAAGCGGCGGACGGCGTGGCCACCATCACGCTGAACCGCCCGGAGCGCAAGAACCCGCTGACCTTCGACTCCTACGCGGAGCTGCGCGACCTGTTCCGCGCGCTCGCATACGCGGACGACGTGAAGGCCATCGTCATCGCGGGCGCGGGCGGCAATTTCTGCTCCGGCGGCGACGTGCACGAGATCATCGGGCCGCTCACGCGCCTGGACATGCCCGGCCTGCTGGCCTTCACGCGCATGACGGGCGACACCGTGAAGGCGATGCTGGCGTGTCCGCAGCCGATCGTGGCGGCCGTGGACGGCGTGTGCGCGGGCGCCGGCGCGATCCTGGCGATGGCGTCCGACCTGCGCCTCGCGAGCACGCGCGCCCGCACCGCGTTCCTGTTCGCGAAGGTGGGCCTGGCCGGCTGCGACATGGGGGCGTGTGCCATCCTGCCGCGCCTGATCGGCCAGGGACGGGCCGCGGAACTGCTGTACACGGGCCGTTCGATGTCGGCCGAGGAGGGCGAGCGCTGGGGCTTCTTCAACCGCCTGTGCGCGCCGGACGAGGTGGTGGGCGAGGCGCTGCAACTGGCGCGCAGCCTGGCCGCGGGCCCCACGTTCGCCCACGGCATGACGAAGAAGATGTTGCAGCAGGAGTGGAACATGGGGATCCACGACGCCATCGAGGCCGAGGCCCAGGCCCAGGCCATCTGCATGGCGACCAACGACTTCCACCGCGCCTACCACGCCTTCGTGGCGAAGTCGGTGCCGGGCTTCGAGGGGGACTGACATGGCGGACAAGGGTTATCTCGAGTGGCCGTTCTTCGAAGGACGGCACGTCGACCTGGAGGCGGCGCTCGATGAGTGGGCGGGGCACACCGTGCGCGGCCTGCACGGCGCCGACGTCGACGCCGATTGCCGGCGCCTCGTGCGCCTGCTGGGCGAAGGCGGCTGGCTGCGGCATGCGATCGCGGGCGCGGGGACGGCGATCGATACCCGTGCAATCTGCCTGATCCGCGAGACGCTGGCGCGCCACAATGGCCTCGCGGATTTCGCGTTCGCCATGCAGGGTCTTGGCGCGGGCGCCATCAGCCTGTTCGGCACGGACGCGCAGCGCGAGCGCTACCTGCCGCGCGTGGCGCGCGGCGCGGCCATCGCGGCGTTCGCGCTGTCGGAGCCGGATGCCGGTTCGGACGTCGCCGCCATGCGCTGCGCCGCGCGGGCCGACGGCGATGCGTATGTCCTCGATGGCGACAAGACGTGGATCTCCAACGGCGGCATCGCGGATTTCTACGTGGTGTTCGCGCGCACGGGCGAGGCGCCGGGCGCGCGCGGCATCAGCGCCTTCATCGTCGACGCGGACATGCCGGGATTCTCGATCGCGGAGCGCATCGCCGTGATCGCGCCGCACCCGCTGGCACGGCTGCGTTTCGACGGTTGCCGGGTGCCGGCCGCGCAGCGCATCGGCTTGGCGGGGCAGGGCTTCAAGGTGGCGATGGCGACGCTCGACGTGTTCCGCACGTCCGTCGCGGCGGCGGCGCTGGGCTTCGCGCGTCGGGCGTTCGACGAGGCGCTGGCGCATGCACAGCACCGCCGGATGTTCGGCCAGACCCTGGCCGACTTCCAGCTGACGCAGGCGAAGCTCGCGCAGATGGCGACGTCGATCGATGCGGGCGCATTGCTGACGTACCGCGCGGCGTGGCAGCGCGACCGCGGTGCCAAAGTGACGAAGGAAGCGGCGATGGCGAAGATGACGGCGACGGAATCGGCGCAGCAGGTGATCGACGCGGCGGTGCAGATGTTCGGCGGGCTGGGCGTCACCAGCGGCCATCCGGCCGAGCGGCTCTATCGCGAGATCCGCGCCCTGCGCATCTACGAGGGCGCCACCGAAGTGCAGCAACTGATCATCGCGCGCGAACTGCTGCGCGAAGCCAAGGAAGGAACGTGATGGAGATCCTGCAACCACCGCTCTGGCCGCGCCCGCGCGGCTACGCGAACGGCATCGCGGCGAGCGGCCGCCTCGTGTTCGTGAGCGGGATGATCGGCTGGAACGCGCGCGGCGAATTCGAGAGCGACGGGTTCGCGTCCCAGGCGCGCCAGGCGCTGCTCAACGTGGTCGCCGTGCTGCGCGAGGCGCAGGCGGGGCCCGAGCATCTCGTGCGCATGACCTGGTACGTGGTCGACAAGCGCGAATACCTCGCGGCGTCGGCCGAACTGGGCGCGGCTTACCGCGAGATCATCGGCGCCCATTATCCGGCCATGACGGCCGTCGAAGTGCGGGCGCTGATCGAGGACCGCGCGCGGGTGGAAATCGAGGCGACGGCCGTGGTGCCCTAGCAGCCGCACGGCATCCCGGGCGGCATGCCCAGCGTCTCGGCCTTGGCGATCGTGGTGGCCCGTGGCAGGTTGAATGCGAGGGGGATGAGGGACACGAGGCCCTTGTAGGGCACGGGGTCGCAGCTGCCGCTGTCGCCGCCGGCGAGGCAGATGCGCACCCTGACGAGCTGGATGCAGTTCACGGCGTTCGGATCGCGCATGCAGTTCACGCGGTTTTCCTGGGGGCTGGCGGGCAATGTGCCGGTCATCGATACGGGCACCGACGAGTCCGAGGGTATCTGCAGGTAGTCGATCTTGACGTTCTGGTCGGTGATCGGGTCGCCGAAGGCCAGCAGGCCGGGGGACGTGCGGAACACGGCCTGCTGACGCACGCTCTGCATCGCCGCGGCGTCGCTGAAATCCGTGTTCACGGCGAGTGCCGCCGCCCTGCGCGTGACTTCCTGCAGGGTGTTGCACAGGTACATGGCCCGCGCCAGTTCGATGATGCCGAAAAACAGCAGGAAGAAGATGACGGCGACGGAGGCGAACTCGATGGCGGCAACACCCCGTTGTCGCGCCGGGCGCTGCCGGCGCAGGGTCGATAAGGTCTTCATGGGTACAACTCCACTTGGGCGCCCAACGATTGCTCGGGAACGAGTCCGGCGAATTCGCCGTAGAGCGAGTTGCTGGTGGCGGCGACCGGCATGAAGAATTTGCCGATGCCGAGTACGGTCGCCTTGCTGCCGGACACGGGGCATTCCAATAACGGCAGGTTCAGGACGCGCCGGTTGCGTACGCTCTTGTTCCCCGCCGGGGAGGTCTTGAAGAAGGTCGTCCCGTTCGTGTACGAATAGGGCGTGGGCGTGGATTGGCTCGTGGGGTACGGCGTCGTCGTCGACGTGGTGGGCTGGCCGGGATTATACAAAGTGGCCCAGGCGGACGTATCGTAGGTACTGTAGCCGCCCGCCGGTTCCGGTTCGCCCGCCTGTTGGTAGGCGGCATAGGGAACCGCCTTTGCGTACGACCACAGCACGCCGAATTGCGCATTCGTCGTGCCGCCGGGCGCCGTGTCCGGGCCCGCGACGGTCCAGCGCCTGTCCGTATCCAGCAGCAGGGCGGCCGATTGCGCCGTCGGTGTGACGCGCATCCAGGAGTTGCTGCCGTTGTAGGGATATTCCTTGATATTCGCGTCCGAGGGGGCCGTGCGGGCGTCGCATGCGGCCAGCGGCGCGCTGTAGGAACCGAAGCGCGAATTCAGGTAGTAATAGAGGCTCCCGATCGGAAACGGGGACGAGACGGTGACTTTGCCGCCGGTCAGCCGGGTCATTGCCATCGTTCCGGTGCAGACGAAAGGGGCGAGGGTGGCCACGTCGCTGATCACGGCGCTGTTCGCGAACGGATTGACGAGGAACGTCTTCCCGGCGGCGGCGGCGGGCACGTTCAGGTCGAGCAGATTGTAGGCCACGCCGCGGCGGTAGCCGTATTCCTCCAGTTCGCCGTTGTGATTGCGATGCGATTCGCTGCGCATGGCGCAGATGCCCAGCGGGGTGACCTTGACGGCCGCGCGGCCGGCGACGGCGCGGCCGCTGGTCGACGCGTCGGACGAGCGCGTGAGGGTCCGGGCGAACAGCGTCGTGACCTTGCCGTAGTCTTGATCGAGGCCGCTCGTGTCGACTTTCGCAAAGAGCAGTCCGTCGGGCTGTGTCTTTGCCTCCGAGGCCGATTTCCACGGTCCCGCCGGACCCCGGCCGAACTCGATGGCCGCATCGGACCAGCTCATGGCGCTGTTGTTGTAGTGGTAAGTGAGCCCGGCGGGCGGCGCCGCGGTAAAGCGGTCCGCCGCTTTCTGCAGCGCGTTGGTAATGCCCTGGGTCGTGCCGTCGAGTTCCAGCGCGGCCGCCAATGCCACCGTATCCGCCGCATTCTGCAATTCCATTTTGCGGTTGTACATCTGGGACAGGTCGATGGCCAGGGCAAAAAAGCCGATCATGATAATGAGCCCGGCGGCGAACATGATCCCGATCGCACCGTCCTGCCGAAGCGGCATGCCCGGGGCAGGCCGCGGCGCCGGCCGGGCGGCCGCTACGCTGTTGATCGTTTCCATACGTTTTCTCCGACTCCGCATTATTCGAACGGGCCCGCGCCAGATCGAGACCGGGAATATCGGTCAGTCCCCGGCGTAAAGCATCGTGACGTGGCTGTTGAGGGTCATGTTGGTATTGCCCAGATATTCCGACGTCAATGGGCTGAGAATCGTGTCATGCAGGCCGATCTGGATATCGGCGCGTACCGTCGCCGGCACGGCGCCGCCACAGACGATCGAGTCGCACAGGAGCGTGATGTTGATGCCGTCCGTGAACGGAAGAATCTCCTCGAGTTCCTGTTGCGCGATCCAGCGGGCGACCGCCGGCACCTTGGCCTCGCTGAAACCGCCGCCATAGGTCCGCATTTCCGCCTGGTTCGCCATCGACAAATAGCGGGCGGCGTCGTGCGCCGCCTTTTCGCCGACGCTGTAATACCAGAACACGCGGGCGAAAAAGAAGGGAACGGCCAACAGCAGCATGAAGATCGGCAGGACAAACGCCATTTCGACAGCGATATACCCGCTCGCGGCATTCCTGGAAAATTTGCGTCGCGTTAACATTTCCGCCTCTTCAGGATCATTGGCCCTCTGCCGATTCTAGTCCCCGTGTTCAGGGGATATTTGACTTGGCCCAATTGCGCTAGCGCATGCCCCAGGCCGCGCGGACCTGGCGGTCGACCCGCCGCGGCGCCACCGCGCCTTCTGGTTATCGATCACAAATATTTCGCGACAGGATATTTTGTTCCGGCCTGCGCATGCTAGACTTTACGCGGGGTATCGATAACATAGACGTGGTCGACGATCCCGCAAAAACAAAACCATGGAGGAGACTCAAATGAAGAAAACCGGTACCCGCGCCCCCCTGCTGCGGGCAGCGGCGCTGGCCGTGTCGCTCGCCATCGCCGCGATGGGCCCCGGCGCGCACGATGCCTTTGCCGCCGACACGATCCAGACCATCGTCACGACCTACCAGCCGACCATCAACGAATCGATCGACGCGAGCGGCTTCAAGCATCCCGGCGTCGGCCTGACGAAGGACGTGCTGGAGACCATGCGCGCTGAGGTGCTGGCGCAGAAGGAACCCTGGAACACGTATTTCAACCGGATGCTGTTGTCGGGCGCTGCCTCGAAGACGATCTCGTCGAACAACCAGAGCGGTTCGGACCCGACCAGGCCGGGGACGGTCGCCTTCAACAGCCAGGGCGTGGAATCGAAGTTCATCGCGGACGCGCTCAAGGCCTACACCCAGGCCATCCTGTACTACGTGACGGGCGACGAGACGTACCGCGCGAACGCCATGCGCCTGATCCGCATCTGGGCGCAGATGGACCCGAACCAGTACGCCTATTACACAGACGCCCACATCCACACGGGCATTCCCATGAACCGGATGATGGCGGCCGCCGAGATCATGCGCTACACGAGCTGCCAGACGGCGGCGCTGGCGTGGACCGACCAGGACACCGCGAACCTGACGAACAACCTCATCGTGCCCGTCACCGAGACGTTCAACCACAGTCCCGACCACTTCATGAATCAGCACCTGTATCCGCTGATCGGGTCGATGTCCGGCTATATCTTCACGGGCAACCGGGCGCGCTGGAACGAGGGCGTCGAGTGGTTCACGATCAACAAGACGGCCGTCGACCAGGGCCAGAACGGCTCGATCAAGCAGCTGTTCCGCCTCGTGACGAAGAACGACCTCACGGGAGAAGCCGTCACGCCCATGGTGGAGCACGTGGAGATGGGACGCGACCAGGCGCACGGCGCCGGCGACGTCACCAACATGAGCATCCTGGCGCGCCTCCTGATGTCGCAGGACACGAAGATCGATCCCGTCGACGGCACGGCGTCGACGGCGCCCGATGCCGTCGGGCCGTACGAATTCCTGAACGACCGCATCCTGGACGCGACCGAATACTTCGCCGGGTTCATGCTCGGCTACGACACGCCGTGGGTGCCGACGGCCGCGCACACGGACCCGGACGGCGTGCCGACCGTGATCTACAAGACGCTGCAGCGCGGCTACCGCGGCCGCCTCACGCAGAACACGTGGGAGCCGTACTACTATTACAAATACACGCGCGGCCTGGACATGAGCCAGCGCGCGCCCAACTTCACGCGCATGTTCGCGGACCGGACGACCTACAACTGGGACGGCGTGGACGGCGGCGGCGATTTCTGGCTCTTCATTCCGCCCGCGGCAGAAAGCGAGGGCACGCAATTCCTCGTGAAGCCCATCGTCGACCCGCTGCGCGAAGTGGAAGACCGCTTCACGTCGCTGGACGGCTTCGGCACGGCCATGCAGGACGATGCGGCGTCGTTCGTGCGCGTCGCGGCCACCGGGGCGGGCAGCAGGCTGGCGGTGTTCGGCTACGCCAACGGCACCCGCAGCGTCGCGTTCCGCGTGCGCACGAACGGCGAAGCGTCGATGGACGCGTTCGGCGACACGATCCTGCTGCCGGACACGCAGGGCCAATGGCGCTACGTGAGTTACGCATTCAACCAGTACCAGGGCCTGGGCGACTACCTGCCCCTCACCATCAAGGGCGCGGGCACGACGGTCGACATCGACCACCTGAACGTCAACCCGGGCACCGCCATCACGCCGCCCGTGTTCACCAGCGGCGATGCGGCGCTGAGCCTGTACACGAACGCGGGATCGACCGCCACCGTCGCGTACAGCTTCGCGGCGACGGACGCCACGGCCACCGACGTCCTCACCTACAAGATCGACAACCTGCCGCCGGGCGCCCGGTTCGACTCGACGACCGGCGCGTTCTCGTGGGTGCCGACCCAGGCCGGCACCTATGACTTCATCGTCACGTCGACGGACGGCACGGTGGTCACGTCGAAGGCCGCGCGGATCGTCGTCAGCGCCGACCGCCAGTCCGCGATCGCGGCCGTCACGGCCGCGTACAAGCCCGGCACGCTGTACACCAGCCAGACGCTGGCCGTCTACAACGCGGCCTATGCGGACGCGACGAACGCGGTGGCGACGGCGGGCGACGACCAGTTCTACCAGAAGCTGGGCGCGCTGCAGGCCGCCATGACGGGCCTCGCGGAACTGACGCCGCTGCTCGCCGACGGCAGCATGAACTTCGCGAACATGTTCGTCTCGTCCACGTTCGGCACGGCCGTCCCGAACCTGCTGGACGGCAGTTCCGATTCGTTCGTGTTCTACGGCCAGGCGCAGAACCTGACGCACACCATGGATTTCGGCCCCAGCTACAAGGTCAACGCCAGCGCGTTCCAGCTGCAGGTGCGGACCAGCTTCCCCGAGCGCATCGGCGGCGTCACCGTGTTCGGTTCGAACGACAACGAGAACTGGGTGCGCCTGACCCCGGGCATGACGGCGGTCACGGAAGACATGCAGACGCTGGACGTGAGCGACGACCTGAAGAACCAGCAGTTCCGCTTCCTGAAGCTGCAGATGATCGAGCCGTCGAGCACCATGTTCGAAATGGCGGAATTCCGCATCTTCGGCATCCGGCACGAGACGGTCAACCAGCTGTCGTCGGTGTCGCTCGCTTCCGACCAGGCGCTGAAGAAGCGCATCGTCCCGGGCAATACGGTCAAGCTGAATTTCCAGGCCGCGGCGCCGATCAACGCCGTGACGGCGACGATCCAGGGCCAGCCCGCGCAGGTGAGCACGACCGACAACGTCAACTACACGGCGACCGCCGTGATGCCGGGCGACGTCAAGCCGGGCAACGTCAAGTTCCTGCTGAACTACAAGACGGCGGCCGGCGTCGATGCCGAACCCGTGCTGTTCACGACGGACAGCACGTCGCTGTTCATCGCCGACCAGACGAATTACCTGGACAATCTGCTGGCCATCACGAGCCTGAAGGATTCCAGCGGCCGGAATGCGACCGACCTGCTGGCGACGGTGAACACGCTGTTCGACAGCAACCTGGCCAGCGGTACCGATTTCCGCGTGAACGGCAGCGGTTACGGCGGCTGGGTGATGTTCGACTTCAAGGAGGGCGGGCAGGCGACCATCCAGCGCGCCGAAGTGATCGGGCGCCAGGACCAGTACTCGTCGCGCATCAACGGCACCGTGGTGCAGGGCTCGAACGACAACACGTCCTGGACGACGATCTCGAACGCGGCCGGCAACACGGCGGACTGGCAGACACTGACCGTGGGCAGCCCGCAGCCATACCGCTACATCCGCATCACGAACGGCAATAACTGGTACGGGAACATGGAGGAGCTGCGCCTGTACGGCACCGCCGCATCGTCGAACAAGATCGCGACCGTGTCGATGAGTTCCGCGCAGGCGCTGCGCACGCGCATCGTGCCCGGCAACGCGGTCAAGCTGACGTTCACGGCCAAGGAAGCGGTCAGCAACGTGGCCGTCGCGATCCAGGGCGTCCCGGCCGCGGTGACGACGGCCGACAACATCAACTTCACGGCCACCGCGACGCTGAACGAGGGCGTGGCGGCGGGCGCTGTCAAGTTCGCGATCAGCTACAAGCAGGCCAACGGCGAGGACGGCTTCACGAGCACGAGCACGACGGACAACACGGGGCTGACGCTGGTGGACGAGGCGGACACGATCCGTAACGTGGCCACCGTCGCCACGCTGATCGATTCGAGCGTCAACCGTCCCGCGTCCACCACGCTGGGCAACGTCAACAACCTGTTCGACGCGAACCTCGGCTCGATCTCGGACTTCCGCACCGGCAGCAACAACTCGGGTGCGGGCAGCTTCATCACGTTCGACTTCAAGTCGGGCAACCAGGTCAACCTGACGGGCGTGGAACTGGCGGCGCGCCAGGACCAGTATTACACCCGTGCGAAGGGCACCGTGATCCAGGGCTCGAACGACAACACGAGCTGGACGACGCTCACCAGCCCGGCCGCCTCGACGCCGGAATGGCAGACCTTCCCCGTCGCCAGTGCGGCCCCGTACCGCTACATCCGCATCTACAACGGCGGCACGTGGTTCGGCAACCTGTCGGAAGTGCGCCTGCACGGTTCGCTGCACGGCGCCGACACCACGCCGCCCGTCACGACGGCCGCGACGGACCCCGCGTCCGCGGCAAACGGCACGTCCGCGACGAACGTGACGGTGACCCTGTCCGCCAGCGATGTCGGCGGCAGCGTCGCGGCGACGTATTACACGGTGGACGGCGGCGCGCGCCAGACCGGCACGGCGCTGGCGCTGGCCACGACGGGCAGCCATACGGTGGCCTACTGGAGCGTCGACGCCGCCGGCAATACCGAGGCGCAGCACACGCTCGCCGTGAACATCGCGCCGGCCGACGTGAGCGCGGGCGTCAGGATGACCCAGCAGGGCGCCACGCTGAACCGCGCGACCGGCAAGTACGTGGGCGGCGTGACCGTCACGAACACCGGCGCGACGGCGCTGGCCGGCCCGCTGTGGCTCACCTTGAACGGGCTCACCGCGGGCGTGACGCTCGACGGCGCCGCGGGCACGAACGGCGGCGCGCCCTACGTCGTCGTGGGCGGCCCGCTCAATCCCGGCGCGACGCTGACCGTGCCGCTGACGTTCACGAATCCGGCCCGCGGCATCGTCGGCTACACGCCGGCGCTCTACCAACCCCATTTCTGAGGACACGACATGCACACCCGATTCAAGACCCAATTTGCCGCCCTGTGCACCCGGGCGGCCCTCGCCGCGCTGCTGGCGGCCGGCGCCGGGGCGGCGTCGGCCGGCACGATCCACGTGGCGATCGACACGTCGACGTTCGGCGTGGCCGACGGCTACATCGACATGAACCTGAGCGCCGGCAGCGGCGTGCCGCTGGCGACGGCCGTGGTCGACCACATGGTCGGCTTCGACGGCAGCGCGTATATCGACTCCTGGGGCCTGACGCCGGTGCCGGGCGGGTACGCGTTCCGCAACGACACGGCGAACGATCTGTTCCACGCCGTGGATTTCGGCGGCGTGCTGTCGTTCGACCTGACGTTCGCCGGCGAGCCCGACCCGCTGGCGAGTTATGTATCGCATTTCGTCGTGTCGGCGTTCGACGACGCGTTCGCGCCGCTCGGCCATTACGATCCGGTCTCGGGAGCGCTGGCGGACTTCGCCTGGACCCCGGCGACCGGCGCGCAAGGGCAGGGGAGCGTCGCCGCCACCCTGAACGATCCCGCGGTGACGGCGGTGCCCGAGCCGGCCGCCTACCTGCTGGCGGGAATCGGACTGACGGCGCTGGCCCTCGCACGCCGCCGCCGGCGCTGACACCGCGCTGAAGCATCCGGCCGGCCCGCGTCGCGCGACGCGGGCCGGCTTTTTTACGCGGTCAGCTGGACGCGATCAGCGCTGCGATGTCCGCCGCGCTGAGTGCTCCGCGATAGATGCGGAACTCGTCGATCTTGCCGTTGAAGTAAGGGTCGGCCGCATACTGCGAACGGCCGATCCAGTTCTGGCTCGTGCCCCCCAACTGCCACGGCGGCAGGAACTCGGCGCTGTTGGTGCCGGCCACGGCGCCGTTGACGTACAGCGTCGCGGTCCGCCCCGAAAGTGTCACGGCCACGTGCACCCATTGCGCGGTCGGCAGTGCGGTGGTGCTCGATACCGCCTGCTCGCCGTGGCCGCCGTCGACGGTGATCGCGAAGCGCGCGCCGCCGCTGCCGGAGCGCGGCGTGAGGAACATGTAGCGGCCCGTGCCCGAACCGAAGTCGAAGATCCGCTCCCAGGTGCGCGCTGCGTTCCAGTACACCCAGCAGGCCACCGTGAAGTCCGTCAGGTCCGTCACCAGGTTGGCCGGCAGGTTCACATAGTCCGTGCTCCCGTTCAGTGCGAGGGCGCTGCCCGACTTGCCGGTGCCCCAGGCGGCGCTGCCCGTCAGCGTGCCGGCGTGTCCCTGGCCGCTGGCATCGGACACCGCCGTGCCGGTGCCCTCGTTGCACGCCAGGTACGTATGGAGCGTCTTGCCCACCTTGGCCGTGGCGCGGTTGGAATCGGCCGTTTCGCCGCCCGGCGTCATGGCGGAGACCACGTAATACCAGGTGCCGGTGCCGGGATTGTCGGTGTACGTCAGCAGGTCGGTGATGCCGCTCGCGATGGTAGTCCAGGGACCGCTCGTCGACGTGGCGCGCTTGACGTTGTAGCTGGTGCCGTAGGCGCTGCCCCACCACGACAGCTCGACCTGGCCGGCCGGCGTGCGCGCCTTCAGGCCGCTGGGGGCGGCGCCGGCCGCGATCGCATCGCGCGTGCAGGTGAGGGTGCCGTAGCCCAGCTGGTCGTAACCGCCGCTGTTCGGGCCGTAGTTGCCGCCGCCGCCTTCCGGCTGGATCTGCAGCGCGAACATCTTCGAATACGGCGCCGCCAGGCCCTTGCGGTTGACGTAATGGTTGTAGACCAGCGCCCAGCACGGGCGGACGTTGCCCTGGCTGTTCGTCGAGAAGACGCCCTGGTAGACGTTGTCAGCGTTGTTGTAGGGGACGTAGGGCACCGTGTAATAGGTCGTCCCCGACTGGATCAGGTTCGCTTTCGCCACGTATTCCGCGCCCATCAGGAAGCGGTTGTTATCGTAGCCGTACAGGTCCACGCCCTGGTTCCACGCCATCTCGCACAGGGCGCCCATCAGCGCGATGCCGAGCGTGTTGTGGCCCTGGTCGCGCCCCGATTCCTGCCATTGGCCCAGGAAGCCCGGGTGGATGTAGTACACGGCCTGCGCGACGGCGCCGTTGCCCGCGCCCGACTGGAAATAGGTGACGGCTTCGTCGAACAGGGTGCGGTCGTCGCACAGCACGCCGATCGCCATGATCGACGCCATCTGGCACAGGTCCCAGTTGGCCCAGTAGTGCGTGATGTCCGTGCCGTTGTGGCGGATCAGGAAGTCGTGGTTGATGGAATAGAAGACATTCCGCATCATGTTCTGGAAACTCGTGATGTCCGCCGCGGCCCACCCGGTATAGGTGCGCATGATTTCGCCGGCGTTGGCGAATTCGTAGCCGTAGATGCCGGCGGCCAGGGCGGCGTCCGTCGTGCCCTGGATCGACGTGAGCGTCGACGACCAGGCGTTCATGATCTGCACGGCCTTGTTGGCGTAGTTGATGTCGCCCGAGATCTTCCAGCGCAGTGCGCAGGCGTAGGCGGCGGCCACGTCGTTGAACAGGGTGCTGTAGTTCTCCGCGTGGGTGCCGTCGTAGCCGCGGTACACGATGGTCTGCGGATGCGGCGTGTACGTCAGGCTCGCGTGCGAGTTGTTGATGAGGATGTTCCAGCTGCCGGACCAGGGCGCGGTCGTGTACTTGACTTGCATGCGGTCGAAGTCGGCCTGGGTGTGCAGCAGGCCCGGATGGACGAAGGGGCCGGTCGATGCGCCGGTCCCGCTCATCGTTCCGGTTGCCGTTGCGCCTGCCGTCCCGCCGGAGAGCAGGCTGGCGGCGGGGCCGTCGGCGCCGCCCGCGCCGCAGCCGGCGAGGGCAATGGCGCCGAGACTCAGGAGGAAACTGCGGCGTCCCAGTTCGGCGCGCGAGACGGCGTCGGGCGCCTCCGCGGGCGTGAGGGCGGGGCGGGTCGGGCTGGCGGGTTCGTTGCTGTCGTGCGGTTCGATTCTCTTCATGTGGCGTCTCCATGCCATGCAGGCGTGTGTTGGACTGCGATCGAAGTGCTGCCGTACTGCCGCGCCGATGCTAGCATGGATCGCCCTTGTTTTGTTATCGTTAACCACGACGCGAATCAAGCTGTCGCGCGCCCGCCATGGCCGGTGACGGGAGTGCGTCTGCCATGTGCAAAAGATATCCGTTTCGATAAAAAACATATGGGTCGCCGTCGGCCGCCGCCGTTATCATCGGCAGGTGACGATGGCCGCGCTCCATTGCGAAAGCGGACATGGTCTTGACAGTCGCATCAGATGTGATATAAATGTAATTGAGGCTGTTATCGATACCAACGACGGCGGGGCAGAGTCCGATTCCGCCGCAACCAAACGATAAACCCGGCGGCGGCGCGGTCCGCATGCACGGGTAAAGGAGACGATGTTGTTGTCCACGTTACGTGCGTTCGCACGCCTGTGCACCTTGCCGCTTGCCGTTCTGTGCGCCGGCCTGTTCGCCGGCATCGCGCCGGCCCACGCCGGCGAGAACCGGCTGCAGGTGCACCCGTTCCCGAACCCGATCCGCTATTCCCACCACAACGACGACTACACGGTGCGCGTGCGCGTGCCCGGCGGCGCGTGGCAGGACCTGTACGAATACAACGTCAAGGTGGACCTCGACAAGCCCCAGGATGCCTCGATGGTGTACTTCAATTTCGACGGCGCGGTGGAGGTGGCGGTCCAGAAGAACAATGGCATGTTCTCGAAAGTGACCATACGGCCGGATGCGAAGGGCGTCAAGCCCGTCGTGCGCGACGGCATCGTCTACTTCACGCTGCGCCGCCCTGACAACCTGAGCGTGGAATTCGACGACGACCACCTGCACAACCTGCACGTGTTCACCCACGCGATCCGCGCCGACATGCCGGCCGTGCCGGCGGACCTGTCCTCGTACGACGTCGGCACGGGCACGACGCCCGACATGACGCAGAGGACCGTGTTCTTCGGGCCCGGCATCCACAGCGGCGAATTCCGCGTGCGTTCCCACACCACGGTGTATATCCACGGCGCGGCCATCATGAAGAATCCCCTCGTCATCGACGGCGTGGAAGACGTCAAGGTGATCAGCGACGGCCTGTTCGACGGCGTGGACATGATGATGGTGCGGAATTCGCGTCACGTCGAGATCGACGGTCCGATCTTCATCAACCAGCCGCACGGCACGATGCGCTGCATCACCTCGCAGGACCTCGTCGAAAAGAACATCCGCACGATCGGCGCGGGCCAGTGGTCCGACGGGCTGGGACATTTCGCCTGCGAGCGCGTGACGATCGCGGACAGCTTCGTGCGCACGTCCGACGACTGCGTCACGTTCTACAACCACCGCTGGGACATCTGGGGCGACACCCGCGACGTGCAGGTGAAAGACTCGACCCTGTGGGCCGACGTCGCGCACGCCGTCATGATCGGCATCCACGGCAACACGCCGACGCCGGCCCACCCGCAAAGCGAGGTGCTGGAGCGCCTGCGCTTTTCCAACATCGACATCCTCGAGCACGACGAGGACGAACCCGAATACGAGGGCGCGCTCGGCATCATGGCCGGCGACGACAACCTGGTGCGCGACGTCGTGTTCGACGACATCCGCGTCGACCGCATCGAGGAGGGCAAGCTGTTCAACCTCAAGATCGCCTACACGGCCAAGTACAACACGAGCCCCGGCCGCGGCATCGAGAACGTCACCCTGCGCAACATCCATTACACGGGCCGCGGCGCGCCGAGCGCCGCGCGCATCACGGGCCGCGACGGCGCGCGCATGGTCAGGAACGTCACGATCGAGAACGTGACCGTCGGCGGCAAGCGCTTGAGCGCGCCCGAGGCCGGGCTGCTCGAGGTGAACGAATTCGTCGACGGCCTGCATTTCCGCTGAAGGACGGGCCCATCATGCACCGACAACGAGAAAGAGGCAGGAACTTCATGGCATCAATGAACATCATCGCGACCGTCGTCCTCGCCGCGGCGGCGCTGCCGGCGCTGGCGGCCCGGCCGCAACCGGCCGAGTGGGAACAGCCGGAAGTCGTGGCCGTCAACCGCGAACCGATGAAGGCGACGTTCTTCAATTTCGAATCGCGCGACAAGGCGCTGGCCGGCGACAAGGCCGCGTCGCAGTACTATCTGTCGCTGGACGGCACGTGGTCGTTCAAGTATTCGCCGAACCCGGAAGCGCGCCCGAAGGAATTCTTCAAGCCGTCGTACGACGTTGCCAGATGGGGCCACATCGAGGTGCCGGGCATGCTGCAGGCGCAGGGCTACGGCAAGCCGATCTTCACCAACATCAAGTACCCGTTTCCGCAGAACGAACCGTATATCCCGCATGACCTCAACGAGGTGGGATCGTACCGCCGCGAGTTCGACGTGCCGGCGGCCTGGAACGGCCGCGACGTGTTCCTCCAGATCGGTGCGGCGGGCGCCGCGTACTACGTCTGGGTCAATGGCAAGCGCGTCGGCTATTCGGAAGATTCCAAGCTGCCGGCCGAATTCGACCTGACCCGCTACGTGCACCCGGGCCGCAACATGATCGCGATCGAACTGTATCGCTGGGCGGACGGTTCGTACCTGGAAGACCAGGATTTCTGGCGTGTCAACGGCATCGAGCGCAGCGTGTACCTGTATGCGGAACCGAAGACGCGCCTGCGCGACTACCGCGTGACGGCGGCGCTGGACAAGCCGGCCTACCGCGACGGCCGCTTCGCGCTGGTGGCCGACATGGCCGGCGTTCCGGCCGCGATGCAGGTCGACGCCCGCGTGCTGGACGGCGCGCGCGAAGTCCTGCACGTGCGGGGCAAGTCCGGCGCGGACGGCAAGGCGGCGCTGGCCGGCGCCATCCCGTCCGTCAAGCCCTGGTCGGCCGAGACGCCGAACCTGTACACGCTCCTCGTCGAGGTGTCGGACGCGCAGGGACGGCTCGTGTCGGCGACGGCGCGCCGCATCGGCTTCCGCACCGTCGAAGTGGCGGACGGCGAAGTGCGGGTGAACGGCAGGCGCGTGATGATCAAGGGCGTCAACCGGCACGAGCACGACCCCCATACGTGGCGCGTGATGTCGCTGGAGACGATGCGCAAGGACATCGAGCTGATGAAGCGCGCCAATGTCAACGCCGTGCGCGCGTCGCACTACCCGAACGATCCGCGCTGGTACGACCTGGCCGACGAATATGGCCTGTACATCATGGACGAGGCGGACCTGGAATCGCACGGCTACATGCAGGCGGGCGACCAGGCTGCGACGCGGGAGGCGCGCGCGTCCATCCAGCTCGGCTACAAGCCGCACTGGCGCATCGCGCACCTGGACCGCGTGTCGCGCATGGTGGAGCGGGACAAGAATTCGCCGTCCGTCATCTTCTGGTCGCTGGGGAACGAGGCCGGCACGGGACCGAACTTCGAGAACGCCGCCGCCTGGATCCGCAAGAACGATCCGACGCGCCTGATCAGCTACCTGGGGCACGGGACCATCGGCGAGGAACACCTGCCGAACGCCTACGTCGACATCTACGCGCCCATGTACGACGACATCGAAAAGATGGAGGACTACGCGCTCGATCCGGCCTACCGCCAGCCGATGATCCAGTGCGAGTACGCCCACGCGATGGGCAATTCGCTGGGCAACCTGGAAGACTACTGGAAGGTCATCCGCGCGCACCGCAAGCTGCAGGGCGGCTTCGTGTGGGACTGGGTCGACCAGAGCATCATCGCGCGCGACGACAAGGGCCGCACGTACTGGGCATCCGGCTTCGACCTGAATCCTGGGCGCGGCGACAACAGCGTCGTCGGCGACGGCGTCGTGCGTTCCGACCGTACGCCCGATCCGGAATACTACGAGCTGCAGAAAGTCTATTCGCCCGTCGTGTTCGAGGGCGACCCGGCCGCAGGCAGCATCGAGGTCGTGAACCGCTACGATTTCCGCGACCTGTCGCAGCTGGCGTTCGACTGGGAACTGGCGCGCGACGGCGTCGTCGTCGCGCACGGCACCCTGGCCGATGCGGCCACGCCGGCAGGCGGCAGGCAGAAACTCGCCCTCGCGCTGCCCGACGCCGGCCGCGACGGCGAACGGGTGCTGACCGTGCGGGCCCGCAGCCGCGCGGCGGCGCCGGGCGTGGAGCAGGGCACGGTCGTCGGCTGGTCGCAGTTCGTGCTGCCGTCGACGGCGGTCGCGCACAAGGCGCCGGCAACCGTGGCCCCCGTGCGCACGGACGGTGCCGTCGAACTGCGCGCCGCCGACGCCGTGTTGCGCGTCGCGCCGGACACCGGCCTCGTGACCTACACGGTGGCCGGGCGCACGGTGCTCAAGGGCGGCGCGCCGAATTTCTGGCGCGGCCTGACGGACAACGACGAGGGCGCGGGCGTGGACAAGAGCCACAAGGTCTGGCAGACGTTCACGGAACAGCGCAAGGTGCGCGGCGTGGCCGTCGAGGGCGACGGCGTGCACGTGCTGTTCAGCTTCGGCGCCGGTGCGGCGCACTGGGAAAACGTGTATCGCATGCGTGTCGACGGCAGCGTCGAGGTGGCCGCCAGCTTCACGCCGCTGCGCGACGACCTGCCGGACCCGGTGCGCCTGGGCCTGCGCTTCGACAGCCTGCCCGCGCTCGACACGCTGTCCTGGTATGGCCGCGGCCCGTACGAATCGTACGCGGACCGCAAGACGGGTTCCGCGCTCGGCCTGTACGCGGGCAAGGTGGCGGACCAGTACCACGGCTACATCCGCCCGCAGGAAAGCGGCAACAAGACGGATGTGCGCTGGTTCCAGTTGAAGAGCGCTGATGGCGCCGGCATCCGGGTGGGCGCCGACACGCCGTTCTCGTTCAACGCGCTCGCATTCCCGTACGAGGACCTGTACCTGCGGCCGCGCGGCACGTGGAAGAGTTCCGAGATCGCGCCGCATGGCGACGGTACGGTGCTGGTCGACATGGCGCAGGCCGGCGTCGGCGGCGACACCGGGTGGAGTCTCGACGGCCGGCCGCATGTGAAGTACCGCATCCCGCTGGCGCCGGCCAGTTATCGCTTCGTGCTCGCGCCGGTGCGTGCGGACCGGGTCGCGGCCGAGTGAACGGCAGCACTACGCCGGGGGATTGTCAAGCACCCGGCGTAGTGCAAATACCACAAAGAACATGATATTTCGCAAAGGCATTAATACAAGGAAGGATGGCACGTATAATTCAAAGCAGATTTGTTATCGATACCTAAAACGCCAGCACCACCCAGCGAGGCCAATGTGCCCGATGAGCCCAAGCCGGCAATAACCAGCAAACCAGCATCCTGGAGGAGAACACAATGAATCAACATCGCAACATCGGACCGAAAATGTCGGTCGTGGCCCTGGCGCTCGCGCAGGCTTTCGCAGGCAACGCGTTCGCGCAGCAGGTGGACCCCAACGCCAACACCGTCGTCGTGACGGGCCTGCGCGCCAGCGCCCAGTCGTCCGTCGCCATCAAGCGCGATACGATGGAAGTCGTGGATTCGATCACGGCCGAGGACATCGGCAAGCTGCCCGACCCGAACGTGGCCGAGACGCTGACCCGTCTTCCCGGCGTGCAGGGCTACCGCTACGGCGGCGAGGGCGCTTCGCCGGCCGGCTACGGCTCGGGCCTGACCATCCGCGGCCTCGCGGGCCAGACGGCATCGCAAGTCAATGGCCGCGCCTACTTCACCGCCGGCGCACGCGAGTTCAATATCGAGGACGCGATCCCCGGCATGATCGCCGGCGTCGACGTCTACAAGAATCCGTCCGCCGAACACATCGAAGGCGCCATCGGCGGCCTGGTGAATATCCGCACCCGCAATCCGAGCGACTTCAAGGGCCTGACGGCCACGCTGAGCACGAATGCGCGCTACAACGACCTGGCCAAGAAGACCGATCCGGAATTGTTCGGCTTGCTCGCCAACCGCTTCGACCTCGGTGGCGGCTCGCGCATCGGCGTCATGGCCGCGTTTGCGTTCCAGAAGAGCACCGGGCGTTCCGACAGCACGCCGGCCAACCGTGCGCCGGATTACCGCCGCGTCGTCCGCGGCGACAGCGCCGAATACGCGAACCTGGCCGCATCGAACACCACGAACGACCCGGGCAAGCCGATGTCGAAGTACGTCGGCCGTAACGACGTGAGCTACCTCGCCAGCGTGCCGACCCTCGCCACGTCGCCGACCGTGGGCGTCAACATGCCGAACACGGCCGGACTCACGCCGGACCAGGTCGCCAACATCATCTCGACGCCGGCCGTGAACACGAACGTGTTCCAGGAAACCATCATGCGTCAGCGTAAGGGCCTGAACGTCGCCGCCGACTACCGTGTCGACAACACCCTGCGGTTCTACGTGGAGACCAACTACACCGGTTACCTGTATCACCAGAATTATCGCTTCGTCTTCGTCGACAACGGCGGCAATGTCCAGAACCTGCAGACCGCGCCGTTTGCCGTGACCGAGGGCCTCGCCAATCGCAATTTCAACGGCGGCAGCAACGATATCCTGACGACCCAGCGCCTGCAGAGCGGGACGTTCCTGAACTCGCAGGTGCGGCCGTGGGGCGGCGACGAGCACAGCCCGTACTCGACCTGGATCGGCGCCGGCGGCGTCGAGTGGAGCCCGACCAGCGCACTGTCGCTGAAGGCCGATTTCTCGTACATCAAGGCGGACCGCAAGCAGGACAACCGCCGCGTCGAAATGGCCGGTGCGGCCGGCCTGTCGTGGGACGTGTCGCGCGTCGCGGACGGCCTGCCGCACCAGATCGCCATCAGTGGTCCGAGCCTGTCCGATCCGGGCAACTTCGTCTACAACTGGTATCCGGTCACCTACCTCACCTGGGACGACAAGGGCGGCGCGGCCGCGCTGGACGGCGCCTACACGTTCGACCACGGCTTCTTCGACAAGCTGAAATTCGGTACGCGTTTCGCGCACCAGCAAAGCCTGTTCATGGACCACGGCTTCGGCCGCTCGCTGGCGGCGGATGGCCAGGCGCTCAAGGCCGACCGCTCGAACGGCATCTCGGTGGCGAGCAACACGGGCGTGCTGCAGGCCGCGCCGTCGAACTACATGGACGGCACCGCCGGCTATGCGGGCGGCTATCTCGTCTACAATCCGGATGCGCTGCTCGGCAACCAGGTGCGCGGACAGTTCCCGAATGCCGGCATCCCGGCCGAGGGCAGCTTCGCGGAAAACCCGCTGGCGCACCGTCTCATGAGCGAGAACACGCTGGCCGCTTATCTGGTCGGCGAGTTTTCGGGACTGGACGAGCGCCTCAAGGGCAATGTCGGCGTGCGCGTGGTGCGTACGAGGTCGTCGGCGACGGCGCGCAACCGCGACTTCACGCAGGCGGCGCTGACGTATGTCGACTTCCCGCAATCGACGACCTACACCAACGTCCTGCCGACGTTCAACGCGACCTACGACATCCAGAAGGATTTCCTGGCACGTTTCGGCTATGGCCGCGGGATGACGCGCCCCGACCTGGGCTCGCTGAATCCGTTCATCAACGCCAATGCCGACGGTACGGGCAACATGGGGAACGCCAGCCTGCGTCCGCAGATCGCCGACAGCTTCGACTTCTCGCTCGAGCGCTATTTCAACGCGACGAACTACGTGTCGGCCGCCGTGTTCGACAAGAAGATCAAGGGCTTCTTCAGCAACCTCGCGCAATGCATGACGGTGCCGCTCGTCGCGCCGTATGCCGGCACGACCTCCAACACCTGCTCGGGCGGCCAATACCTGGTCACGCGGCCGGTGAACGCGGAACCGGGCTTCGCACGTGGTATCGAAGTGTCGGGCCAATGGTTCTTCAATAACAGCTACAACTGGCTGAAGAACTTCGGCGTATCGGGTTCGTACACCTACGTCGACACGTCCAATCCCGTCAACGCGGGCACCGCGGCGGCGCCGGTCTTCCTGACGACGCAGCAGCCGTTCGTGTCGAAGAACAGCTACAGCGTCACCGGCATGTACGAGGACAAGAAGCTGTCGGCGCGCCTCGTGTACACGTGGCGCTCGTCCCAGCTGTGGGGCGGCGTGAACCCGCTGACGCCGCTGGGCAGCGGCTACATCGCGGGCTATGGCCTGCTCGACGCGTCGCTCAACTACGCGATCGACGACCACGCGACCCTCGCCTTCACCGCGTCCAACCTCACCGACAAGGCGCCGAACCGCTTCATCGGCGAAGCGCAGACCTACGAGACGGGCCGCGAGCTGCAGCACTTCGAGAATGGCCGCACGTTCAGCGTGGGCCTGCGTTACAAGTTCTGATCGCCGGAACGCGTAACAGCCAGCGTGCCGGCCGCATCCCGCGGCCGGCGCCGGACCGTATCGGGCGCTGCCGGCCGGTACGGTCCGGCCGTTTCTGCGCCCGGTCGTTTCAAGAACCAAGGATTGCGTCATGAAGTGGATCCGCCTTCCCGTCATTGCCGCCGGCATGTGCGCCGCGGCGATGGCCTGTGCAACCCAGCAAGTGGACGTCGAGATCGAAGCGGCCCGTCCGGGGCCGGTCATCAACAGGAATGTGTACGGCCAGTTCGTCGAGCATCTCGGCACCGGCGTGTACGGCGGCCTGTGGGTCGGCCCCGAATCGCCGATCCCGAATACCCGCGGCTGGCGCGACGACGCCGTCGGCGCGCTGAAGGCGCTGCACGTCCCGGTGGTGCGCTGGCCCGGCGGCTGCTTCGCGGACGATTACGCCTGGCGCGACGGCATTGGCCCGCGCGACCGGCGGCCCGTCAAGATCAACGCCAACTGGGGCGGCGTCAAGGAAACCAATGCCGTCGGCACGCACGAGTTCTTCGACCTCGTCGACCAGCTCGGGACCGCGGCTTACGTCAACGGCAACGTCGGCACCGGCTCGGCGCGCGAAATCGCGGAATGGATCGAGTACATGACGGCGGACGGCCAGTCATCCCTCGCCCGATTGCGTGCCCGGAACGGCCATCCCGCACCGTTCAAGGTGGCGTTCTTTGGTCTCGGCAACGAGAGCTGGGGATGCGGCGGCAATATGACGGCGCGCCACTACACCGACTTGTACAATCACGACGCGACGTTCGTGCGGACGACGCCGGACGCCATGCCGGCGCTCATCGCCGCCGGCGGCCTGGATGGCGACGTCGCCTGGACCGATTACCTGAGCCGCCACATCCGCGCGAACGCGAGCGCGATCAGCCTGCACTACTACACGGTGCCGGGCCGGGGCGGAAAAACGAAGGGCGCGGCGACCGGCTTCGGCGAGGACCAATGGATCTCGGCGCTGAAGGATGCCCTGCATATGGACGACCTCATCGCCGCGAACGTCGCCCGGCTCGACGAGACCGATCCCGGAAAGAAGTACACCATCGCGGTCGACGAATGGGGCACCTGGTACGATCCCACGCCGGGCACCAACCCGCGCTTCCTGCAGCAGCAGAATTCCCTGCGCGACGCGCTCGTGGCGGCGCTGCACTTCCACATCTTCCATGCGCACGCCGCGCGCGTGAGCATGGCGAACATCGCGCAGATGGTGAACGTCCTGCAGGCGATGATCCTGACCGACGGCGAACGGATGGTGCTGACGCCGACCTATCACGTATTCAGGATGTACGTGCCGTTCCAGGATGCGACCGCGTTGCCGGTGAAGGTCGCCGGCGATCCGCAATACCGCTTCGGCGCGACGGCCATCCCGGCCGTCAGCGTCTCGGCCGCGCGCGGCAAGAACGGCAAGCTGCACCTTGGACTGGTGAACGCCGACCCGCACGACGCGGTCGACGTTGCGGTGCAGGTGGCCGGCGCGCGGGCCGTGGCGGCGCAGGGGAGCGTCCTGACCGCGTCCACGATGGACGCGCACAACACCTTCGCCGCGCCGGATGCCGTGTTGCCGGAGCCGCTGCGGGCGAGCGCGGACCATGGGAAGCTCGTCGTCAGGCTGCCTGCGAAGTCGGTTGCCGTGCTGGCGATCGACGAGTGAGCCGGGCCGGTTTTTTTACAGAAGGAAGCAGCATGAAATCGATCAAGCGCGCGGTGCTCGGGTTATCGATGCTCGCGGCAACGGCCGCCGCGGCGCCGCAGGTCGCCGTCACCATCGACGCGGTCCACCCCGGACCGGTGATCAACAAGGACCTCTATGGCCAGTCCATCGGACTTGGCGGCGGCGGGATGTGGGTGGGACCGGGGTCGCCGATCGCAAATATCCGCGGCTGGCGCAAGGACATGGTCGACGCGCTCAAGGCGCTCCACGTCCCGGTCATGCGCTGGCCGGGCGGATGCGCGGCCGATGCCTACCATTGGCGCGACGGCATCGGCGTGCACGGGGATGCCGTCGGCACCCACGAATTCTTCGACCTGGCCGAGCAGGTCGGCGCGGACGCGCACGTGGTCGCGAACGTCGGCACGGGCTCGCTCCGCGAGGCGGCGGACTGGATCGAATACATGACGGCGGACGGGGACTCGACGCTGGCGCAGCTGCGGGCGAAGAACGGGCATCCGAGGCCGTTCAAGGTCGCGTATGTCGGCGTCGGCAACGAGAGCTGGGGCTGCGGCGGCGACATGAAGGCCGACTACTACGCGGACTTGTACAACCAGTACGCGGTCTTCATCAAGGCGCGAAGCGGCACGCCGCCCAGGCTCGTCGCCAGCGGCGGCGATCCCGCATGGACGGCGGAAGTCGGCAAGAAAGAGCGCATACGCGACTATCGCGATGCGATCGCCATCCACGACGCCGGGACGGGCGCGGTCGACGGCGCCGACGTGGTCATCGCGCAGCATATCGCCGCGCTCGACGGCGACGATCCGGCACGGAAGGTGCAGCTCGTCGTCGACGAATGGCGCGCCCGGCCCGACGGGAGGCCTGGACGGCGGCCGGATGCGATGGGCGATGCGCTTGCCGCAGCGTTGCGGTTCCACGTGTTTCACGCGCGCGCCGGCCGCCTGGCCATGGCGAGCATGGCGCCGGCGGACCTTGCGCTGATCGTGGCGGCGGGCGACGGGATCGCGCTGACACCGATGTATCACGCGTTCAGGATGCACGTGCCGTTCCAGGGCGCGGCCGCGCTGCCCGTGCGGGTCGAGCGGGATGCGCGGGCCGCCGCCGCCGCGCCGGCGGTCAGCGCTTCGGCCGCGCGGGCCCCGGATGGGATCCTGTACCTGTCGCTCGTCAACCCGGGTCCGGACGCCGCGGTGGACGTCGTCGTCGGCGTGACGGGCGCCGAAACCCGCGGCGCCCGCGGCAGCGTGCTGGCCGCGCCAGCGACGGATGCGCACCGGACCCTCGCGGCCCCGGCTTCTGCGGCGCCCGTTCCGTTCGCGGCGCGCGCCGCGCACGGCAAGCTGCGCATGACGCTTCCGGCGAAGTCGGTGGCCGTCGTCGCAATCCGGGAGACCCCCACGCGGGCGCCGTGAACGTCGCGGCCGGGTCGTCCCGGCCGCTCCCCGTGCCGTCAGTACGGGCCCGGGCCGGGCGCCGTCACGTTGAAGTCATCGGCTTCCAGGTACGACGGCTGCGCGCGCTCCCGCGTGCCCACGCTGAACAGCCCCACCTGCGCCCCGACCCACGTGCCGCGCGTGACGGGAAACGCGTCGCCCGCCGGCTTGAATTCGCGGCCATCGAGGCTGTACGAAAAGCCGACGAACGCATTCTCGTTCATCGCCATGCGCAGGGTCAGTTCGGCCGGCGCGTCGGCCAGCACCACGGTGGACTCCTCGCGGCAGCGCGGTCCGAACGGGCCGCACACGGTGCGCACGAGATCAGTCCGGCCGCCGCTGCGGCGCAGCCCCAGCCACGTGTACTGCATCGCATTGACGATCAGCCCCGCGCGATCGCCGTCCACGGCGCCGGCCAGGCGCACGCGCGTCTCGACGATGAAGCGCGACGCGGGCGCCTTCTGCGTCAGGATCGATCCCGCCGCGCGCACATGGCCGTCGGCCTCCGGCACGACCTGCGTGGCCAGGCGCAGGTGGCCCGGATGGTCGGTCAGCGAATACCAGCCGGGCGCCGGGTTCGCGCCCCATTGCCACTGCGGGCCGAGCGTGGTGCCGTCGAATGCGTCGCTCGTCGCCGGCGCGGCGGGGCCGAAGCCCTGGACCGGCTTCGTGTACGTGATGACCGGTTCGCCCGTGCCGGGCTTGCGTCCCGGCGCGCCGATGACGGGCCAGCCGCCTTCCCAGCGCATCGGCTGCAGGTGCACGACGCGGCCGTAGGCCCCCTTGTCCTGGAAGTGGACGAACCAGTCCTTGCCGTCCGGCGCATCGACCCACGCGCCCTGGTGCGGGCCGTTGACGGGCGTGTCGCCCTGGTCCATCACGCGGCGGACCTCGTACGGGCCGTCGATCGAGCGCGCGCGGAACACGGCCTGCCAGCCCATCTCGACGCCGCCCGCCGGCGCGAAGACGTAGTAATACCCGTTGGCCTTGTAGAGCTTGGGCCCTTCGACCGTGTGGTAGCCGGGATAGCGGCCGCCGTCGATGACGACCTTGCCGCCGTCGTCCAGCATGCGCGTCGCCTGCGGGTCCATGCGGCGCAGGGTCAGCACGTTGTTGATGCCGGCGCGGCTCTTCGCCCACGCGTGCATCAGGTACGCCTTGCCGTCGTCGTCCCACAAGGGCGCGGGGTCGATGATGCCGCGCCCGGCCAGCAGCAGGCGCGGCGCGCTCCACGGGCCGGCGAAATGCTCGGCCGTCATGACGTACACGCCGTAGTCGGGGTCGGGGTAGAAGATCCAGAAGCGCCCGTCGTGCCAGCGCAGGCACGGCGCCCACACGCCCTTGCCGTACTGCGGGCGGGCGAATACGGCGGCCGGCTCGAGGCGGGGCAGGGCATGGCCGACGAGCGCCCAGTTCACGAGGTCACGGGACTCCAGCAGCGGCAGGCCGGGCGTGTTGTTGAAGCTGGACGCCGTCATGTAGAACGTGTCGCCGACGCGGATCACGTCCGGATCGGAATAGTCGGCGTGCAGGACGGGATTGCGGTAGCGGCCGTCGCCGAGGTCGGCGATCCACGGCGCTGCCGCGAGGGCGGCGGGCGTGGCGGGCGCGGGCTGGGCCACGCTGCGGCATCCCGCGACGGCGGCGGCGGCAAGCAGCACGGCGGCGGCGATCCGCGTCCGTGCGGGGGCGGGCGATTGGACGATGGGTGAGGCGGGCAAAACGGTCTCCTTGGGTTGTTATCGATCTCATGGTAGCATTCGAAGATAGACGCTATCAAGGCTATCCGGACCGCATAAGGGCGGACCGGGGCGGGTGCGTCGGCCATGGCCGCTTGTCACAAGTGGCGTTTCCGCTGGCCCGGCGGTATCATGTGATACAACATATACGGCTTGAAATCGATAACATCGCCGGAACGACAGACTACAGGACAATAATTCAATGGGTAGTGAATCCAAGCAGGGCGACCGCTCTTCCGGCGGCGCGACGGTATGGGACGTGGCGCAAAAGGCCGGCGTCTCGGCGATGACCGTCTCGCGCGTCATCAACGGCAATGCCAGCGTCAGCGACAAGACGCGGGAAAAGGTCAACCGCGCGATCCAGGAACTGAACTACCAGGTCAACGTGGCGGCACGCGCGGCGCGCATCGGCACCTTGCGCGTCGGTCTGTTGTACAGCAACCCGAGCGCCGCATTCCTCAGCGCGTTCCTCGTCGGCGCCCTCGGCGAGTGCAGTCAGACGGGCGCCCACCTGATCCTCGAGAACTGCGACAACCTGCGCAGCCAGCGCAAGGCGATCGACCGCCTGATCGCGGACGGCGCCGACGGCATCCTCGTGCCGCCGCCGCTGTGCGACTCCAAGGCCGCCCTCAAGCAGCTGGGAGAACTGGGCATTCCGTCGGTGGCCGTGGCGACCGCGAAACCGTCGCCGCAGATGTCGGCCGTGCGCATCGACGACTACGAAGGCGCGCTGACGATGACGAAGCACCTGCTGGCGCTCGGCCACACGGACATCGGCTTCATCAAGGGCGACCCGGAACACACCCCGGCGCAGCTGCGCTACCAGGCATTCATCGACGCCATGCGCGAAGCCGGCCACCACGTGCCCGCCGAGCGCGTCGCGCAAGGCATGTTCACGTACCGTTCCGGCCTGCTGGCGGCGCGCGAGCTGCTGGCCCACCCGACCCGGCCGACGGCGATCTTCGCCAGCAACGACGACATGGCGGCGGCCGTCATCGCCGTCGCTCACGGCATGCATCTGCAGGTCCCGGACGACATCGCCGTCTGCGGCTTCGACGACACGCCCGTCGCGACGACCGTGTGGCCGGAGTTGACGACCATCCACCAGCCGATCACGGAGATGGCGCGCAGCGCCGTCGCGCTGCTGGTGGAGCACATCCGCTCGCGCCGTGCCGGCCAGTCGTACATGCCGCAGCACCGGCTGATGCCGTACACGCTCGTCGAGCGGGAGTCGACCGAAGCGGTCGATTGACCGTCACCAGTAGGGTCGCCACGTGCGCGTGAGGCGCACGAGCGCCTCCAGGTAGAAATAATCGCCCCAGATGCAGGCCTCGTCCACGCCGACCCCGTTCGGCTTGTGGTACACGCCATGCTTCAGCAGGCCGGCGCCAGGGGTGCCGCTCGTGTCCGCGTAATCGTTGGCCAGCGTGGCCACCATGCCGGCGGCGGCGCGCTCGTACGGGGCGCGCAGCGGGTCGGCCAGCGGCAGGTGCTGCGCCAGCTCCAGCAGGCCGCAGGCGGCGATCGCGGCGCCCGAGCTGTCGCGCGGTTCCGGGCCCGCCGTGAAGACGAGGTCCCAGTAGCAGATGCCGTCCTGCGGCAGGCGGTTCAGGAAGTAGTTGGCCAGCACCTTCGCCAGGTCGACGAGGCGGCCGTCGCCGTTGTGGCGGTAGACGAGCGGGAAGCCCGAGATCCCCCACGCCTGGCCCCGCGCCCAGCACGAGTCGTCCGCATGGCCCTGGTGCGTCTTGCCGTGCAGCGGGGCGCCGCTGGCCGGGTCGAAGAAGAAGGTGTGGAACGTGGAGCCGTCGGCGCGCACGATGTGGCGCGCGGCCGCTTCGATGTGGCGGTCGGCCGCCGCGCGGAACGCCGGGTCGCCCGTGTAGTCGCTGGCCCAGTACAGCAGCGGCAGGTTCAGGTTGCAGTCGATGATCATGCGCCCGCGCTGCGCCGGGTCGCTCAGTTCACCCCAGGCCTGGATGATGCCGGCGCCGGGCAGGTAGCGCTGCAGCAGCAGGCGTGCGGCGCCAAGGGCCGCCTCTGCGGCCTGCGGCTCGCCCGTCAACTGGTAACCCGCCACGCACGAGAGGCTGTACAGGAAGCCGAGGTCGTGGTGGTCGACGTTGATGCGTTCGCGCTGGCGCGCGTGGAAGCCGGCGACGTGGCGCAGGGCCGCATCGCGGTAGCGTGCGGCGCCAGTCAGCTCGTACGCGAGCCACAGCATGCCGGTCCAGAAACCGTTCGTCCATTCCGTATTGTCCATCGCGGCATAGACGCCGTTCTTCGATGACGGCATCGGGAAGGCGTCGCCGAAATGCGCGAGGTTGCGGTCGACGGCGTCCAGCGCGCGGTCGATCGCGCGGTCGATGGCGGCCTTGTCGACGCCGGCGTTCCAGTGCGGCGGCAGGGCGCCGGTGTTCAGCGGCTCGATCGGGGCCGGGTTGAGGGGGGAAGACATGCGAACTCCTTGACGGTTCATTTTGCCGGTTCCGCGAGCGGCGTTGCGGGGGACGCGGTCGTCTCCGGCGGCGTCGGCAGCAGGAACACGGCGGACAGGATAAGGAAGACGAGGCCCATGCCGGCCATCGACAGATAGGTGGCGGAATAGCCGATGCTGTCGTAGCCGATACCGGCGAGAGGCGACAGCGCGGCCAGGCCGATCGAGTGGCCGAAGCTCACGCCCACCATGTACACGGTCGACGCGAACCGGTTGTCGAAGTGGCGCGCGATGTAGCGGAAGATGGAGACGGCCAGGATCGGCAGTTCCACCGAGTGCAGCAGCTTCATCGCGGAGATCGACAGCGGACCGGCCGCGAGGCCGGAACCCGTGATCCGCACGAGCATGATGGCGCCGGCCAGCAGCAGGCCGTTCTTGGCCCCGATGCGGCGCACGAGCAGCGGCGCGAGGAACAGGCCGCCGGCCTCGAGGAAGATCTGGGTCGAATTCAGGTAGCCGAACATGGCGGCGCCCGTCGCCACGTCGGGAAACAGCGACGCGAAGTAGTTGGAGAACTGCTGGTCGAACACGAGGTAGAGGTTCGTCACGCCCAGCACGAACACCATGAAGCGCCAGAAGCCCGGCATGCGCAGCAGGGCGAACGCTTCGCCCAGCCGCACGCCTTCCCGGGCGCGGACCTCGGTGCCGTCGGGGCCCGTGCGCCACACGGCCAGCAGCACGAGCATCAGCACGCCGGCGCACGACGCGAGCGCGAAATTGATGCCCGGGTCGACGTTGTAGATCCGGCCGCTGAACATGGCGGCGCTGGCGAAGCCCAGCGAGCCCCACAGCCTCACGCGGCTGTATTCGAAGCCGTCGCGGCGGCCGATGCGGTCGACGTACGATTCGATCGCATAGCTGCCGGCGATGAACGTGATGCCCAGGTACAGCCCGCCGACGGCGGCGCCCAGCAGGATGTGCGCCTTGAGCAGCGGCGCGTAGACCATCGTGAAGAACAGGCCGGACAGCGCGACGAGCGCCGCGACGGTCCACAGGATGTTGCGGCGGGTCCCGACGCGATCGGACACGAAGCCGTAGATCGGTTGCGAGCACATCGCGGCGGCGAAGTTCGCCGAGAACACGATGCCCGTCTCGGTGCCCGACAGCTTGAGGGTCGAGCGCAGCCACAGCGCGAGCAGCGAGATGCTCATCGCCTGGGCGAAGAAGTAGATGTAGACGAAGCCGCACAGGAAGCGGAAGTGCGATTGTCGCGTTGTCATGGTTGTCTCCTCGCTATCGTTATTGCGCCGGCCGCAGCCAGATCGCCTGGCCGCCGGACGCCGCCAGCGGCGCCTCGATGACCGTCTTCGCGTCCACGCGCACCGTGCGCAGGCCGACCTTCGTACGGGTGGGCGCCGCGGGATCGTCCGCGTAGATCGTGGCGAGATACTGTTTGCCGGGCGCCAGGAAGTCAAGGGCGACCTTCAGCGTGCGGCTGTCCGTGTTCGTGATCGTGCCGACGAACCACTGGTCGCCGTGGCGGCGCGCCGTGGTGATGAACTGGCCGGGGCTGCCCTGCAGCACGCGGGTCTCGTCCCACGTCGTCGGCAGGCGGTCCCAGAATTCCAGTTCCGGCTCGTCGTGCGAATCGGCCGGGCGGTCGTACCAGTACAGCGTCTGCAGCGGACTGTAATAGATCGCGGCGAGCGCCAGCTGGTGCGCATGCGTCGTCCTGATGCGCGGGCTGTAGTAGCAGAACGTGTAGTCGGCGGCGCCGGCGAGGAAGCGCGTGAACGGCAGCACCGTGTTGTGCGTCGCATCCGGCATCTCCTCGTTGCCGCGGATGCCTTCGGCCGTCAGCAGGTTCGGCCACGTGCGCTGCTCGCCCGTCGGGCGCCAGTCGTCGTGGATGTTGACCATGATGTGCGCGTCCGCCGCCTGGCGGATCGCCTTTTCGATCCACGTCGTCCAGCGGTGCGAGCCCACCTGCACGAAGCCGAACTTGACGCCTTTCACGCCCCAGTCGCGGTAGGTCTGGAACAGGGTGTCGGACTGCGCGAGCAGCGCCTGCTGGTTCACGTACAGCCACACGCCGATGCCCTTGTTCCTGGCGTAGCGGATGATCTCCGGCAGGTCGAAGTCGGGGATCGCAACCTTCGTCGCATCGGCGTCGAACGAGAACGCGTTGCCGTACCACTTCCAGTCGAACAGGATGTACTGCAAACCGTGGCGGGCGGCGAAGTCGACGTTCGCCTTCGCGTCCTTCGTCGTCTGCGTCATCACGCGCATGATCTTGCCGGGCCGGATCCAGCCCGTGTCGGCGATGTGCGACGCGTCGTTCAGGTTGAGGATGAAGTCGTCGTGCTCGATCAGGGCGCCGGGCGTCTCGGCCACCATGATGCCGCGCCACGGCGTGGCGAACGGAGAGATCAGGTCGGCGCCGCCGTGCATCGAGGTCACCAGCGTGTCCGGCCGCGTCGCGCTCAGGCGGAATTTGCTGCGCGCATAATCGACCATGCCCGCTTCGAGCAGGGCCACGTGCAGGCCGCCCGGCAGCTGCAGGGTCAGCGGACGTTCCGATTCGTCCGGCCAGTTCGCGAGCGGCAGCAACGTGTACGGCGCCTGCGCCCAGCCGTGATACCACGCCCGGGTGCCGGACGGCAGCGCGAATTCGGTGTTTTCCTGCGTGATGCGGTAGTAGGTGCCCTTTTCGTTTTCGGGGAAGACGTAGCGCAGCGCCACGCCTTCGTCGTAGGCGCGGATCTCGAGCGCCATCTTATAGATCGGATTGTCGTCCTTGACCATGGCGATCGTCGCCGCGTTGTAGCGGTCGCGGATCGTCGAACGCTCGCCGGTGACGGGGTGCCACGTGCTGTCGTGCGCCGCCTTCGTCACGCCCGTGATGGCGAGGTTCTCGAACCAGTGCGCATGGCGGTCGACCGGCAGCGCCATGGCGCTCTCGGACAGGTGGTTGTCCAGCTCCAGGTCCAGGCGCGAGTCGCGGATGACGGTCCGGTCCTTGTAGCGCACGCTGTAGTGCAGCTCGCGCTTGTCGCCGGCCAGGCGCGCCTGATAGAAGTCGAGGACGAGGCGGCCATCGGGCGACGCGACGCTGACCCGGCTCGCGGGGACGACGTCCTGGGCGTGCGCCGCGTGCAGGGCGAGCGCGGCAAGCAAGAATGCGAGGCGGCGGATCATACGCGGGCCTCCTCGCGCTGGACGGCGATGGCGTCGGCCAGCGCCAGCACGGCCGCCAGCGGCGGCGGCTGGGCCCCGGCCGCGCGGCAGGCGGCGGTGCCGGCGGCGACGGCGAAGCGCAGGTGGCTGCCGCCGGCGCGTTCCGGCCACGTCATGAGGCTGTAGAGCAGGGCGCCGATGCTGGCGTCGCCGGCGCCGACCGTGTCGACGACGTCCACGCGGGGCGCCGCGGCGCGCCACACGCCGTCCGGCCGGACGAGGTGGGCGCCGTCGCCGCCGCGCGTGTACAGGTAGGTCGCGGCCGGATTCCAGGAACGCAGCGCGGCAAACGCCGCATCGAGGTCGTCGTGCCGGAACAGCCCGCGCAGGTCTTCGTCCGACACCTTGACGACGTCCGCCAGGCCGACCATCTCGCGCAGCGTCGCGTCGTAGCTCTCGTCCATCAGCGCGCGGTAGTTCGGGTCGTAGCTGATCTTCGTGCCGCGCCGCCCGAGCTCCCGCGCGAGCGCGACGAGCGTGCCCGCGAGCGGCGCGCGCGCGAGGCTGATGCCGCCGAAGTGGACCCACTCGGCCTTCTCCCGCCACCCGTCCGGCAGCCGGCGCGGATCGAAGTGCAGGTCGGCGCTGTCCGTGCCGATGAAGAAGTAGCGGGGCGGCTGGCGTTCATGCACGACGGCCAGCAGCGGCGGCCGGTCGACCTGTTGCAGGAAGCGGTCGTCCAGGCCCGCGGCCGTATTCGCGGCCGCCAGTTCGGCGCCGAAGACGTCGCGGCTGACGGCGCCCGCGAACGCGCTCGGGATGCCGAGGCGGGCGGCGACGCGCGCCACGTTCCACGTCGAGCCGCCCGTCTGGCTCGTCCACGTGCCGGGACCCGTCGTCAGCAGGTCGGTCAGGGCCTCGCCCGCGGCGACAAAGCGCGGCAGGGCGTTCATCGCGGCAGCTCCAGCGCGCGCAGCACGTCGTAGCAGGCGCCCATCGTGTGGTAATCGGTCTTGCCGGCCGGGCTCTTTTCGTCGCTGAGCTTGCGGTTGTCCGGGCCGAGGATGCGGTACCAGGCGCCGTGCTCGTGGTCGACGAAGTGCCGCCAGCTGTACGCCCAGATGCGTTCGTACCAGTCCCAGTACGCCGCGTTCCCGGTGCGTACGGCCAGCAGCGCGGCGGCCGCGAAGCTTTCGGCCTGTACCCAGAAATACTTGTCGCCGTCGCAGATGGTGTCGTCCGGCGCGAAGCCGTAGCAGATGCCGCCGTTGTCCTGGTCCCAGGCGCGCGCCAGCGCGGCGTCGAACAGCGCGACGGCGCGCGGCGCGAGCCAGTCGGCGTCCCCTTGCAGGTGGATGCGGTGGCGCTCGAGCAGCAGGAGCAGCTTCGCCCATTCCGTCAGGTGGCCCGGCTGGTAGCCCCAGGGACGGAAGATGTTCGTCTTGTCGTCGCGGTTGTAGTCCCAGTCGACCGACCAGTCGGCGCGGTAGTGTTCCCACACGAAGCCGCCGGCCAGTGCCGCCTGGCGCACCGTGATGTTGCGGGCCAGGAGTTCTGCGCGGTGCAGGTAGCGGACCTCGTTCGTCGCCTCGTACGCCGCCAGCATCGCTTCGCACGCATGCATGTTGGCGTTCTGGCCGCGGTAGGTGTCCAGCGTCGACCAGTCGGCGCTGGCCTGGTCGGCGTACAGGCCATGTTCGGGCAGCCAGAAGTGCGCCTCCATCAGCGCGAACGTCTCGGCGATGTGGTCGCGGGCGTCGAGCACGCCCGCCTGCAGCGCGTGCGCATACGCCAGCACGACGAACGCGAGGCCGTAGCAATGGTTGTCGCCGTCGAGGATCTCTTTGCGGCCGCCGTCCCATGCGAGCTGCCAGGCGTAGCCGCCGGTGCCCGGATCGCGATGGGCGTCGCGCAGGAAGGCCACGCCGTGGCGCACCGCGGCGAGGTAATCGGGATTGCCGAACCGGCGGTATGCCATCGCGTAGTTGAAGACGAAGCGCGTGCTGCTGACGAGGTGGCGCGTCGTGCGGTCGTACACGGTGCCGTCGTCGCGGAAGAAGTGATAAAAGCCGCCGCTCGGGTCGATGCAGCGCGGGTGGTAGAACCGCATCGTGGCCGCAATGTGGTCGAGCAGGAAATCGGGGGAGCGGAAATCGGGTGCCATGTCGCGGTTCTCTATTCGGAGGTTGTCGGGGAGGTCTGGGGCCAGGCGGCGATGCGGTAGCGGGTTTCCCACGGCGCCTCAGGGGAAATCGCAATGCCCAGCCGGTCCGCCAGCGGATGGCCGGCGGGCGCGGTCGCGACGCGGCCCAGGTCGAAGATGCTGTTCACCGGTTCGGCGCCCAGCGCCAGGTGGTTGCTCATCCAGGGAAAGTGGATGCGCCCGCCGTTGCTGACCCAGAGCAGCAGGTCGGGCAGCTGCGCCGTGTCCCACCACAGGCCGACGCAGGCGTCGTAGTCGAGGTAGTGCAGCGCGAACGGCGCGTCCGTGCCGGTGCCGCCGACCGCCCGTACCTGCAGCAGCTCCTCGGCCGGCGCGCCCAGGGGCAGGTGCGCGAGGTCGACGGGGCCGTCGATGCCGGCGAGCCGGTCGAGGGACGCCGAGCGGGTGTCGGACAGCAGCCGCGACACGGCGCCCGCCGGCTGGGCGGGATAGCTGTGGATGCCGTCGTGCGGGCCGAGCACGACCCGCACCCGCCCAGCCGCCGGCGGCAGGCGGAACGTCGGATGCAGGCCGGCGGGCACGCGGGCCGGCCGCCGTGCCCACACGCGCAGCACGACGTCGACGGCGGGCGCGTGCGGGTCGGCCGTGATCTCGCGCTCCATGTGCTCGATCGGCGAGCCGGGCGGGTAATCGATGGCGAGGTGGATGCGCTGCCCGGTCGCCGACACGCAGCGCCAGTGATGGTTGGCCGCGTAGCCGTGGTTCCAGCTGTCTTCCGGCGCGTGCGTGCGCCAGGCGGCGGGCAGGCCTTGCGGCGGCTCGGTGCAGCCGAACGGCAGGCAAGGCCACTCGCCGCGCAGGCGGCGCATGATGCCGGGCAGGCTGCTGGAGCGCGTCATCCCGGCCCACGGGGCGACGTGCATGATCTCCAGTTCGCGTTCGTCGCCGATGCGCAGGCTGAGCGGCCCGAGCATCGCCCCCAGCGACTGCACTTCCGCGCTGCCGTGGTCCCACGCGAGGCGCCAACTGCCGGTCACGCGCGCCTCCCGGTGTCAGCGCAGCGCATCGAACGCTCCAGTGCGCGCGGCGCCGACGTGGTCGGGGCGCGCGAGGTCGAAGTCGCCGGTGGCCGCGTGTTTCAGCGCGGCGGCCGCGAGCGCGAATCCGGCCACGTCCGCCGGCGCCATGCCGGACTGCAGCCCGTGCAGCACGCCGGCCGCGAACGCGTCGCCGGTGCCGATGCGGTCGACGATGCCGGACAGCCGGTAGCTGCCGCCCGTCACGGTTTTCGTGCGCGTGTGCAGGCACGCCGACAATTCGTGTTCGCCCGCGCCGTGCTGGACCCGGCAGGTCCAGGCGAGCAAGGTCAGGTTCGGGAATGCGGCGAACGCGGTGCGCGCCACTTCCGCGGCGCGCGATGGGTCGGCCAGTTCCGGACGTCCCAGCACGAGGGCGATGTCGCGCGGGCCGGCGAACAGGACGTCCGCCTGGCGCATGGCGTCGAGGAGCACCGCGATGCCGTCCTGGCCGCGTTCCGCCCACAGCGACGCCCGGTAGTCGCCGTCGAACGCGACGCGCACGCCGCGTGCGCGCGCGGCCCGCATCGCGGCCAGCACGGCGTGCGCGGGGCCGTCGCCGACGGCCGGCGAGATGCCGGACACGTGCAGCCACGCGGCGCCGTCCAGCAGCGCGGGCCAGTCGTACAGGTCGGGGTCGGCCAGCGCGTAGGCCGAGCCGGCGCGGTCGTAGATGATGTCGGCCGGACGCACGACGGCGCCCGGCTCGAGGAAATACAGGCCCATGCGGCCCGGATGCATGCGGATGCCGGACGTGTCGACGCCGTGCGCGCGCAGGCTGTCGAGGGCGGCGCGGCCGAGCCGGTTGTCCGGCAGGACGCTGACCATCGCGGCGCGGTGGCCGAGCAGCGCGAGCGCGACGGCGACGTTCGCCTCGGCGCCGCCCGTGCCGGCGTCGAGGGCCGGCGCCTGCGGCAGCATGCGGCCAGGGGGTGCGGCGAGGCGCAGCAGGATCTCGCCGAAGCAGACGATGCGGCCCGCCATGTCGGGAGCGGCGTTCATCGGGCGAGCCAGCCGCCGTCGACGGGCAGCACGACGCCGTGGACGTAGTCGCTGGCGCCGCTGGCCAGGAAGACGGCGGCGCCGGCCAGGTCCTGCGGTTGGCCCCAGCGGCCGGCGGGGATGCGGGCGAGGATCGCCGGCTCGCGCACGGGGTCGGCGCGCAGGGCCGCCGTGTTGTTGGTGTCGAAGTAGCCGGGCGCGATGGCGTTCACGTTGATGCCGTGCGCGGCCCATTCGTTGGCCAGCGCCCGCGTGAGCCCCGCCACGGCGCTTTTGCTCGCCGCGTAGGCCGGCACGCGGACGCCGCCCTGGAACGACAGCAGCGACGCGATGTTGACGATCTTGCCGCCGCCGTGGGCGGCCATGTGGCGCGCGGCCGCCTGGGACAGGAAGAACACGGATTTCAGGTTGGTGTCGATCACGGCATCCCAGTCCGCTTCCTCGACGTCGAGGCTGTCGGCGCGGCGGATGATGCCGGCATTGTTGACGACGATGTCGAGCCGGCCGTTCAGGGTGACGGCGGCGTCGACGACGTCGCGTACGGGCGCCGTCGACGCCAGGTCGGCATGGATGTCGAGGAAGCGGCGGCCGAGGGCCGTGACGCGGGCGCCCGTGTCGGTGGCGGCGCTGCGGCCGACCGCCACGATGTCGGCGCCGGCCTGTGCCAGCGCGACGGCGATGCCCTGGCCGAGGCCCGTGTTGGCGCCGGTCACGAGCGCCGTGCGGCCGGCGAGGTTGAACAGGTCGAGCATGGTTGTCCTTATTTGAGCTGGCAGATGTCCAGGACCTTCATGTCCGTGTAATCGAGGTTCTCGCCGCCCATCGCCCAGATGAAGGCGTAGTTCGCGGTGCCGGACCCCATGTGGATCGACCACGGCGGCGACACGACCGCCTGTTCGTTGGCGACGACGATGTGGCGCGCGGCGTCCGGCTCGCCCATGAAGTGGAACACGCGCTGGTCGTCCTGCAGGTCGAAGTAGAAATAGACTTCGGAGCGGCGCTCGTGCACGTGCGGCGGCATCGTGTTCCAGACGCTGCCCGTCTTGAGGATCGTGAGGCCCAGCAGCAGCTGCGCGGACTTGCAGACGCCCGGGATCACGTACTGGTAGATCGTCCGTTCGTTCGAGGTCGCGGCGCTGCCGCGCTCCAGCGGGACCGCCTGTGCGTGCGTGATCTTGGCGAGCTCGCAGCGGACGTGGGCGGGCGTCGACGCGAGATAGAAACGCGCCGGGTTCGCCGGGTCCAGCGATTCGAACACGACGTCGGCGCTGCCCATCGGGACATACAGGCCGTCGCGCGGCGCGAGTTCGAACGCCTGGCCGTCGACGGTGACGCGGCCCGTCCCGCCGGCCACGTTGATGATGCCCAGTTCGCGGCGGGCGAGGAACGGCTGGCCGGCGGCGGACGCCGGTTCGGTGTGGGCGGGCAGGGCGAGCGGACCGTGCACGGGCGCGGCGCCGCCGATGACGAAGCGCTCGTCGTGACAGTAATTCAGCGTGACGGCGTCCGGGGCGAACATCCGGTCGAGCAGATAGCGCTGGCGCAGCTGGTCGTTGCTGGCGCCCGCCATCATGTCGGGGTGGGTTGCGTAACAAGTCTTCGCGAACACTGGTGTCTCCTCGTTGTCCGTTATTGGTTGCCGGCTTGCGGTTATCGATAACAATGATATCAGGGTATTTCGAAAAGTCAAATGTCCGGCGCCTGCCTGCGGGCGCGCATGCGGGGAGGGCCGGTGCCGGAGCGCCGTCAGCGCCCGGACGCCCTTTTTGCGAAAAATGTTGTACACGTTCGTCAACTTTTGTTATCGTTAACGTGCGCTGTATCCGTGACGCCTGACGGATGCTGGCGGTGGTGTGCCGACATCGTGGGCGCCATCGTTCGCGGATGGACGGCGTCGCGGCGCCACCGGCTCGCGCCGGTGCGGCGATCTCCTTGCGGGTACGTTCCAGGCCCGCATTCGACCTGCCTCGGCGATCGGGGCAGGTTTTTTTTTACCGGGAAAGCACATTCGGCTTATCGGTTGCTTCCTCCAGTTCTGCCAGGCAGCGTCCCGGATGCTTGCGATGGCGTGGTGCCGGCCCGCATCGAGCCGTGCCCGCTGCCTGCGTGAGCTGTGTGAGAATAGGGTTTTTACGCAGGTGCGTGCAGTTTCATGGACAAGGCCAATCCAGCCGACGGCGTCATCGCATTGTTCAACGAAGGCCGCTTCGAGGAGGCGCTCGCCCGGGTCGCCGACGCGGCGCCTGACGCGGTCCCCGGCGTCGAGTTGCTGAATATCGCGGCGGCCTGCGCCTGCGCGCTGGCGCGGCCGGCCCAGGCCGAACAGTATTGGAGGCTGGCGCTGCAACGCGATCCCGCGCACGCCCCGACCTGGAACAATCTCGGCATCCTGCTGCAGCAGGGCGGCCGCGGCGCGGAGGCGGAAGCGGCATATCACGAGGCCCTCGCCTTGCAGCCGGGCTTCGCCGATGCGCACTACAATCTTGGCCTGCTGCTCCAGCAATCCGGCGCGCTCGATGCGGCCCACGCCTGCTACCAGCGCGCGCTGGCGCTCCGCCCCGGCCATGCCGACACCTACAACAATCTCGGCGCCCTGTACCGGATGCGCGAGCAATGGCCGGCGGCGCTGGCCTGTTTCCGGCAGGCGGCGGCGCTGCAGCCGGAGAATGCGCACGCCCGGAACAACCTCGGCCTGGCGCTGGCACAAGTGGGCCGGATGGATGAGGCGGAAGCGGCGCTGGGCCGGGCGCTGGCCTTGCAGCCCGGCTTTGCGGCCGCTCGCGCCAACCTCGACCTGGTGCGGCAGGCGCCCGGCCGCGGCGCGCAGGTGCGGCACCGGTCCGGCAATGCCGCCGCGGCCGATCCGGACGATGCGCTGGCCCTGCACCAGCGCGCCGACCTGCTGCAGACATCGGGGCACTGGGCGCAGGCCGAGGCGTGCTACCTCGACGCGCTCGAGCGCGCCCCGGAACGCGCCGGACTGCACAACAACCTCGCCGTCCTGCAGAGCCGGATGGGCCGGCTGGACGCCGCCGAAGCCAGCTACCGCAGGGCGCTGGCCCTGCGCCCGGACTATGCCGAGGCCCTGCATAACCTGGCCATGCTGTACATGCGGCAGCGCCGCCATGCGCTGGCGGAACGGGCGCTGCGCGACTTCCTCGCGCTGCGTCCCGACGATCCGGACGGCCTGAATTCGCTCGGCAACCTGCACCAGCAGGTGCACCGCTACGCGGACGCCGAACAATGCTATCGCCGCGCATTGGCGCGCCGCCCGTCCGACCCGAAGTCCCTGAACAACCTGGCGGTGCTGCTGCAGCACGAGGGCCGCGCCGAGGAAGCCGAAGCGGCCTACCGGGCAACGATCGACGCCGATCCCGGCTATCCCGAGGCGCGCTGGAACCTCGGCTTCATGCTGCTGGCGCGCGGCCGCCTGGCGGAAGGCTGGCCATTGATGGAGGCGCGCTACGATCCCGCCCTGGCGCATCCGATCGCCGCCAGGCCGGTTCTCGGATTTCCGCAATGGCGGGACGAAAGTCTCGCGGGCCGCAGCATCGTCGTGTGGCCGGAACAGGGATTCGGCGACCAGATCCAGTTTGTGCGCTACCTGCCGAAGTTGAAGGCGGCTGGCGCGTCCCGGGTCACCCTGGTGTGCCAGGACCCGCTCGTGCCGCTGCTGCGCGACGCCGCCGGCGCCGATGCCGTGCTGGCCCTGAGCGAGGCGGCGACGCGCCTGCCGCCGCATGACTACTGGGTCTTCATGCTGAGCCTGCCGATGCATTTCAGGACGACGCTGGCGACCATTCCGGCCGCCTTGCCCTACCTGGCACCCGATCCCGCGCGCGTCCGGCGCTGGCGCCCACGGCTCGGCGCGGACGGCGTGCGCGTCGGCCTCGTATGGCGCGGCTTCGGCGGGCACGTCAACGACGCCAACCGCTCGCTGCCCGACCTGGCTTGCCTGGCGCCGCTGTGGCGGGTGCCGGGGGTGGTTTTCGTCAGCCTGCAGCGCGGCATGGACGGGGAGGGCGCCGGCGCCGCCACGCCGGACTTGCCCTTGCTGGACCTCGGCGCCGGGATCGCCGACTTTGCCGACACCGCCGCCATCGTGTCGCTGCTCGACCTGGTCGTCTGCGTCGATACCGCCGTGGCCCACGTGGCGGGTGCGCTCGGCAAGCCGTGCTGGGTGCTGTTGCCGGCCGTGCATCCGGACTGGCGCTGGATGGAAGCGCGCGCCGATTCGCCGTGGTATCCCGGGGTCCTCAAGCTGTACCGGCAAACCGCGCCGGGCGACTGGCGCACCGTCGTCGACGCCGTCGCCGCGGACCTGGCGGCCTGGACCGCGCGTCCCTGAGGACCGTCAGCTGCCGGTCCTCCGGGGGCCGGCGCCGCGGACCCTTGTCACCTTCCGTTGTATCGGAGCAGCAGAATCGGTAAAAACGATTCAGATACAAAAAATATGTTGCCTGACAGCATGTTTCAAATGAGAATTCGCTGACCGTCTGCAATCCCCTTTCTTACCTAATTCACTGCCGCTCCTCGCCGCCGCCGCCCCCACCCGCCCGCGCATCCGCGCGCGCGAGCCGCCGCTTGCCGCATTGCGAACACATCATATGAATCATATCTACCGCCTGGTCTGGAACAAAAAACGAAACATGCTCATGGCCGTCGCCGAGTTCGCGAGCGCGCAGGGCAAGGATGCGGCAGGCGAGGCCGATGCGAACGGCCAGCCTGGCGCCGGCCGGCAAGCGGGCCCTGCCACGCCTGGCGCCCGTAGTCTGTTGGCGGCGGCGATCCTGGCAGTCTTCCCGGTGGTCTCGTTTGCGCAGATCCAGCAGCATACGATCGCCTACGGTAATGTCGAAACCTGGTCGGATACCGATGGCACGAACGCCGCTGCGGTCGGCTGGCAAGTGATCAACGACGGCGGGCTCGACATCTCCGCCACCGTGGCCGGATCGGCCGTCCAGAGCCTGGCCGGCTCCGGCAGCGTCCTGCTGGGTTCCCAGACCTTGAGCCTGCTCGCCGCGCAGGATACCTTCGGCGGCGTGCTGTCCGGATCGGGCGGCTTGCTGTTGCAGGCCGGCTTCGAGACCCTGGGCGGCACCCAGACCTACACCGGCGCGACCACCATCAATCCCGGCGGGACGCTGATGCTGGCCGGTTCGGGCAGCGTCGCGCTGTCGAGCGGGGTCGTCAACAATGGCCTTTTCGATATCTCGGCAACCGACAATGGCAGCCGGATCCAGACCCTCAATGGTTTCGGCGCCGTCATCCTCGGCGGCCAGACCCTGACCCTGACCAATGCCGGCGGCACGGTGGTCCAGAACACGGGCGGCCTGCCTGGCGTGCCGATCCTCGGATCGGGCGGCGTCGTTCTCGGTGCCCCGAACCTGGTCCTGGGCAACGCCAGCACTGACTTTTCGGGCGTGATCCTCGGCGCCGGCGGCCTGACGGTCAGCGGCGGCGTCGAGACCCTGGCCGGCATCAACGGCTACACCGGCGCCACCACGATCGGCCAGGGCGCGACCGTGGCGCTGGCCGGCCTGGGCAGCATCGCGTCGTCGAGCGGCGTGGCCGACGACGGCGTGCTCGATGTCTCCGCCAGCATCTTCGGCACGCAGATCCAGTCGCTGTCGGGCTCGGGCAGCGTGGCGCTGGGCGCGCAGACGCTGACGCTCACCAATGCCGGCGACGTGTTCGCGGGCGCGGTCAACGGTTCCGGCGGCGTGGCGGTCGCGGGCGGCGTCGAGACCCTGACCGGTACCAACACCTACAGCGGCGCGACCAGCGTCAACATGGGTGGCACGCTGGCGCTGGCCGGTTCGGGCGGCATCGCCCTGTCGAGCGGCGTGAACGACAATGGCGTCTTCGACATCGCCGCCACCGACAACGGCGCGCAAATCCAGTCGCTGTCCGGTTCGGGCACCGTGCTGCTGGGCGGGCAGACCCTGACCCTGACGAATGCCGGCGGCACGGTGATCCAGAGCCCCATTGGCCTTCCCGGCCTGCCCTTGTCCGGATCGGGCGGCGTCATCCTCGTTACTCCGCCCCTGATCCTGGGCAATGTCACCAATGGCTTTACGGGCACGATCGCCGGGTCTGGCGGCCTGGCTGTGACCGGCGGGGTGGAGACCCTGGCCGGCATCAACGGCTACACCGGCGCCACCACGATCGCCACGGGCAGCACGCTGGCGCTGACCGGCCTGGGCAGCATCGCGTCGTCGAGCAGCGTGGCCGACGACGGCGTGCTCGATGTCTCCGCCAGCATCTTCGGCACGCAGATCCAGTCGCTGTCGGGCTCGGGCAGCGTGGCGCTGGGCGCGCAGACGCTGACGCTGACCAATGCCGGCGACGTGTTCGCGGGCACGATCAACGGTTCCGGCGGCGTGGCGGTCGCGGGCGGCGTCGAGACCCTGACCGGTACCAACACCTACAGCGGTGCCACCAGCGTCAACATGGGTGGCACGCTGGCGCTGGCCGGTTCGGGCGGCATCGCCCTGTCGAGCGGCGTGGCCGACAACGGCGTCTTCGACATCTCGGCGACCGACAATGGCGCCCAGATCCGGACGCTGTCCGGCTCGGGCACCGTGCTGCTGGGCGGGCAGACCCTGACCCTGACGAATGCCGGTGGCACGGTGATCCAGAGCCCCATTGGCCTTCCCGGCCTGCCCTTGTCCGGATCGGGCGGCGTCATCCTCGTTACTCCGCCCCTGATCCTGGGCAATGTTACCAATGACTTCGCGGGCACGATCGCCGGGTCTGGCGGCCTGGCTGTGACCGGCGGGGTGGAGACCCTGGCCGGCATCAACAGCTACACCGGCGCCACCACGATCGGCCAGGGCGCGACCGTGGCGCTGGCCGGCCTGGGCAGCATCGCGTCGTCGAGCGGCGTGGCGGACAATGGCGTGCTCGATGTCTCCGCCAGCATCTTCGGCACGCAGATCCAGTCGCTGTCCGGCTCGGGCAGCGTGGCGCTGGGCGCGCAGACGCTGACGCTGACCAATGCCGGCGACGTGTTCGCGGGCGCGGTCAACGGTTCCGGCGGCGTGGCGGTCGCGGGCGGCGTCGAGACCCTGACCGGTACCAACACCTACAGCGGCGCCACCAGCGTCAACATGGGTGGCACGCTGGCGCTGGCCGGTTCGGGCAGCATCGCCCTGTCGAGCGGTGTGAACGACAACGGCGTCTTCGACATCGCCGCCACCGACAACGGCGCGCAAATCCAGACGCTGTCCGGCTCGGGCACCGTGCTGCTGGGCGGTCAGACCCTGACCCTGACGAATGCCGGCGCGACCAGCACCCAGACCGGCGGCATCCTGCTTCCCGGCTTGCCCGGCCTGCCGGTCGTGACCAGCACGGGCGCCGACTTTGCCGGCACCATCGCCGGTTCCGGCGGCCTGACCGTGGCCGGCGGCACCGAACAACTCAGCGGCGCCAACACCTACACCGGCGCGACCGTCATCAACGCGGGCGCGACCCTGGGCCTGGCCGGCTCGGGCAGCATCGCGTTGTCCAGTGGCGTGGCCGACTACGGCGTGCTCGACATCTCGGCGACCAGCAATGGCGCGCAGATCCAGTCGCTGTCCGGTTCGGGCAGCGTGGCGCTGGGCGCGCAGACCCTGGCGCTGTCGAATGCCAATGACGTGTTCGCGGGCACGATCGCCGGCGCCGGCGGCCTGGCCGTGAATGGCGGCACCGAGACCCTGGCCGGCATCAACAGCTACACCGGCGCCACGACGATCGGCCAGGGCGCGACTCTGAACCTGCTTGCCCTTGGCAATATCTCGTCGTCGAGCGGCGTCGCGGACAATGGCGTGCTGGACGTCTCCACCAGCATCTTCGGCACGCAGATCCGGTCGCTGTCCGGTTCGGGCGGCGTGGCGCTGGGCGCGCAGACGCTGACGCTGACCAACGCGGCCGACACCTTCGCGGGCAATATCGCCGGCGTGGGCGGACTGGCCGTCGCGGGCGGCGTCGAGACCCTGAGCGGCGCCAACACCTACAGCGGTGCCACCAGCGTCAACATGGGCGCCACGCTGGCCCTGGCCGGTTCGGGCAGCATCGCCTCGTCGGGCGGCGTGGCCGACGACGGCGTCTTCGATATCTCGGCGACCGACAATGGCGCCCAGATCCGGACGCTGTCCGGCTCGGGCACCGTGCAGCTGGGCGGCCAGACCCTGACCCTGACGAATGCCGGCTCGACCAGCACCCAGACCGGCGGCGGCCTGATCGGCGTGATCGTCGGCCCGGGCGGCATCCTGCTCCCCGGCTTGCCTGGCCTGCCGGTCGTGACCAGCACGGGCGCCGACTTTGCCGGCACCATCGCCGGTTCCGGCGGCCTGACCGTGGCCGGCGGCACCGAACAACTCAGCGGCACCAACATCTACACCGGCGCGACCAGCATCAACGCGGGCGCGACCCTGGGCCTGGCCGGCTCGGGCAGCATCGCGTTGTCCAGCAGCGTGGCCGATTACGGCGTGCTCGACATCTCGGCGGCCAGCAATGGCGCGCAGATCCAGTCGCTGTCCGGTTCGGGCAGCGTGGCGCTGGGCGCGCAGACGCTGACGCTGACCAATGCCGGCGACGTGTTCGCGGGCGCGGTCAACGGTTCCGGCGGCGTGGCGGTCGCGGGCGGCGTCGAGACCCTGACCGGTACCAACACCTACAGCGGCGCCACCAGCGTCAACGTGGGCGCTACGCTGGCGCTGGCCGGTTCGGGCAGCATCGCCCTGTCGAGCGGCGTGAACGACAACGGCGTCTTCGACATCGCCGCCACCAACAACGGCGCGCAAATCCAGTCGCTGTCCGGCTCGGGCGCCGTGCTGCTTGGCGGCCAGACCCTGACCCTGACGAATGCCGGCGCGACCAGCACCCAGACCGGCGGCATCCCGCTCCCCGGCTTGCCCGGCCTGCCGGTCGTGACCAGCACGGGCGCCGACTTTGCCGGCACCATCGCCGGTTCCGGCGGCCTGACGGTGGCCGGCGGCACCGAACGACTCAGCGGCACCAACACCTACAGCGGCGCGACCGGCATCAACGCGGGCGCGACCCTGGGCCTGGCCGGCTCGGGCAGCATCGCGCTGTCGAGCAGCGTGGCCGACTACGGCGTGCTCGACATCTCGGCGGCCAGCAACGGCACGCAGATCCAGTCGCTGTCCGGTTCGGGCAGCGTGGCGCTCGGCGCGCAGACCTTGACGCTGTCGAATGCGAACGACGCGTTTGCGGGCACGATCGCCGGCGCCGGCGGCCTGGCCGTGAATGGCGGCACCGAGACCCTGGCCGGCTACAACGGCTACACCGGCGCCAGCACCATCGGTGCGGGCGGCACCCTGGCGCTCGCCGGCGCCGCCAACATCGCCTCGTCGGGTGGCGTGACCGACAACGGCGTCTTCGACATCGCCGCCACCGACAACGGCGCGCAAATTCAGTCGCTGTCCGGCTCGGGCACCGTGCTGCTGGGCGGGCAGACCCTGACCCTGACGAATGCCGGCGCGACCAGCACCCAGACCGGCGGCGGCCTGGTCGGCGTGATCGTCGGCCCGGGCGGCATCCTGCTTCCCGGCCTGCCTGGCCTGCCGGTCGTGACCAGCACGGGCGCCGACTTTGCCGGCACCATCGCCGGTTCCGGCGGCCTGACCGTGGCCGGCGGCACCGAACAACTCAGCGGCACCAACACCTACACCGGCGCGACCGGCATCAACGCGGGCGCGACCCTGGGCCTGGCCGGCTCGGGCAGCATCGCGTTGTCCAGCAGCGTGGCCGACTACGGCGTGCTCGACGTCTCGGCGGCCAGCAATGGCGCGCAGATCCAGTCGCTGTCCGGTTCGGGCAGCGTGGCGCTGGGCGCGCAGACCTTGACGCTGTCGAATGCGAACGACGTGTTCGCGGGCACGATCGCCGGCGCCGGCGGCCTGGCCGTGAATGGCGGCACCGAGACCCTGGCCGGCATCAACAGCTACACCGGCGCCACCACGATCGGCCAGGGCGCGACGCTGAACCTGCTTGCCCTGGGCAATATCTCGTCGTCGAGCGGCGTCGCGGACAATGGCGTGCTGGACGTCTCCACCAGCATCTTCGGCACGCAGATCCGGTCGCTGTCCGGCTCGGGCAGCGTGGCGCTGGGCGCGCAGACGCTGACGCTGACGAACGCGGCCGACACCTTCGCGGGCAATATCGCCGGCGTGGGCGGACTGGCCGTCGCGGGCGGCGTCGAGACCCTGAGCGGCGCCAACACCTACGGCGGTGCCACCAGCGTCAACATGGGCGCCACGCTGGCGCTGTCCGGTTCGGGCAGCATCGCCTCGTCGGGCGGCGTGGCCGACGACGGCGTGCTCGACATCGCCGCCACCAACAACGGTGCGCAAATCCAGTCGCTGTCCGGCTCGGGCACCGTGCTGCTGGGCGGCCAGACCCTGACCCTGACGAATGCCGGCGCGACCGGCACCGGCGCCGAATTCGCCGGCACCATCGCCGGTTCCGGCGGCCTGGCGGTGGCAGGCGGCACCGAGCAGCTCAGCGGCGTCAACACCTACACCGGCGCGACCGGCATCAACGCAGGCGCAACCCTGGGCGTGGCCGGCCTGGGCAGCATCGCGTCGTCGAGCGGCGTGGCCGACAATGGCGTGCTCGATATCTCGGCGGCCAGCAATGGCGCGCACATCCAGTCGCTGTCCGGCTCGGGCAGCGTGCTGCTCGGCGCGCAGACCCTGACGCTCACGAATGCGGCCGGGGCCTTCGCGGGTACGGTCTCCGGCAGCGGCGCCGTGACCGTCAGCGGCGGTGCGCAGCAGTTCGGCGGGGCCAATACCTACGCCGGCGCGACCACCATCGGCACAGGCGGCACGCTGGCGCTGGCTGGCACCGGCAGCATCGCAACGTCGAGCGGCGTGGCCGACGACGGCGTGTTCAACATCGCCGCCACCGACAACGGCGCCGCGATCCGCACGCTGTCCGGCTCGGGCAGCGTGGTCCTGGGCTGCAAGGATCTGACACTGACCCATGCGAGCGGCAGCTTCGCCGGCACGATCGACGGCGGCTGCGGCGGCGTGAACGTCGCCGGCGGCACCGAGGTGCTGTCCGGCGCCAACAGCTACACCGGCGCCACCACGATTGGCGCGAACGCGGCCCTGGCGCTGTCCGGCTCGGGCAGTATCGCGCTGTCCAGCGGCGTCGCCGACAATGGCAGCCTCAGCATCGCGGGCACCGGTAACGGCGTGCAGATCAAGTCGCTGTCCGGTTCGGGCAGCGTGATCCTGGGCGGCCAGACCCTGACGCTCACCAATGCGAACGGCGTGTTCGCCGGCAGCATCAACGGTTCCGGCGGCCTGGCGCTGACCGGCGGCGTGGAAACCCTGACCGGCAACACCAGCCACACCGGCGCCACCACCATTGGCCACGACGGTACGCTGGCGCTGGCCGGCACGGCATCGATCGCATCGTCGAGCGGCGTCGTGGCCGACGGCACGCTGGATATCGCGGGCATGTCCGGCCAGGCTGCGGTGAAGACCCTGTCCGGTTCCGGCAGCGTCATCCTCGGCGGCCAGAGCCTGACCCTGACCGCTGCATCCGGCAACTTCCGCGGCGCGATCTCCGGTGCGGGCGGGCTGGCGATCGCGTCCGGCACCGAGACGCTGAGCGGCACCAACACCTACAGCGGCGACACCGGCATCGGCCAGGGCGCCACCCTGGCGCTTGCGGGCGCGGGCAGCATCGCCTCCAGCCGGGTCGTGGATAACGGCACGCTGGACATCTCTGCCGCGCGTGGCGGCGCGGCGATCAAGAGCCTGGCCGGCGGCGGCGACGTGCTGCTCGGCGCTAATACGCTGACCCTCAGCGCGGCCGACGACAGCTTCGGCGGCCGGATCTCCGGCGCCGGCGGCTTGAGCGTGACCGGCGGCACCGAGACCCTGACGGCGGCCCAGGACTACACCGGCGCGACCGATGTCGCCCATGGCGCCACCCTGCTGCTGGCCGGCAGCGGCGCGATCGCCGCGTCCGGCGCGGTGACGGTGGACGGCAATCTCGGCATCGGCGCCACCACCGACGGTGCGTCGATCAAGAGCCTGTCCGGCAGCGGCCAGGTCGATCTGGGCGCCCGGACCCTGGCGCTGACCCAGGCCAACGGCAGCTTCGCCGGTACGATCAGCGGTTCGGGGGGACTGAACGTCGACGGCGGTACGGAAACGCTGAGCGGCGTGAACGCCTACACCGGCGGCACCGCGATCGCCAGCGGCGCCACGCTGGCCCTGGCCGGCCAGGGCAGCATTGCGGCCTCGTCCGAGGTCGACAATGCGGGCACCTTCGACATCGCCGCGACCAGCGACGGCGCCACGCTGCACAAGCTGACCGGCGCGGGCGACGTCAACCTGGGCGGCAAGACGCTGACCCTGAGCGACGCGTCCGGCGTCCTGGCGGGCAGCATCCATGGCGCCGGCGGCGGCTTGACGGTCAGCGGCGGCAACGTCACCCTGACCGGCAACGACGACTACAGCGGTGCCACCACGATCGCCAGCGGCGCGACCGTCGCGCTGGCCGGCAGCGGCAGCATCGCCGCCAGCACGGTGGCCGACGCGGGCACGCTCGACCTCACGGGCGCCAGCGGCAACGTCGGCATCCGCAGCCTGTCCGGCGCGGGCCTGGTCAAGCTGGGGGCCAACTCGCTGACCCTGAGCAAGGCCGAGGGCCAGTTCGGCGGCGTCATCAGTGGCAGCGGCGGCCTGAACGTCAACGGCGGCAGCTTCACGCTGGCGGGCAACAACAGCTACACCGGCAAGACCAGCGTCGACAATGCGATGCTGACGATCTCGTCGATGCTCAACCTGGGCACCGGACAGAGTGCGCTGGCGCTGAACGACGCCACCCTGCACACCACCGCCAGCATGGACGCCGACCGCGCGATCACGCTCACCAACCAGGGCACGCTCGACGTCGACGCCGGCACCACACTGGCGCAGACCGGCACGGTGTCCGGTAGCGGCACGCTGGTCAAGCAGGGCAGCGGCGTGCTGACCATGAACGGCACGCTGGCCAACAACGGCGGCCTGAAGGTTGCCCAGGGCACGGTCGCGTTGTCCGGTGTGAACAGCTATACCGGCGACACCACCGTCAGCAGCGGCGCCCACCTGCTCATCGACGGCGACGCCAGCCTGGGCGCGGCGAGCGGCAAGCTGAACTTCGACGGCGGCACCGTGCAGACCAGCGCGTCGCTCGACTCCGCGCGCGCCGTCACGGTGAGCGCGCAGGACGGCCATCTCGATACGGCGGGCGCGGACAGCGTGGTGACCCTGAACGGCAACGTCAGCGGCGCCGGCCGGCTGTACAAGGACGGCGCCGGCACCCTGGTGCTGGCGGGCGACAACGCCGGCGGCAACGGTGCACTGAACCAGCCGGGCGACGGCTGGACCGGCGGCCTGACCGTCAACGACGGCGTCGTCAAGGTGACCAATTCGTACGGCCTCGGCTGGGGTAGCGTCATGACCTTCAATGCCGGCACGATCTACGCGACCGTCGACATCCTGACCGGCCAGGCCATCCACATGGGTCACGACATCAGCATCAACACCGACTCCGGCACCACGACCACGCTGTCGGGCGTGCTGACCTCGAGCGATGTGGGTAACGGCTGCTTCACCAAGACCGGCACCGGCACGCTGAACGTCACCGGCACGGCCACCATCGACGCCACCTGCGTGGCGCAGGGCAAGCTGCTGGCCAACGGCAGCTACACCAGCAATGTCACGGTGGCGCCGGGCGCAACCCTGGGTGGCAGCGGTCACATCCAGGGCGACGTGATGGTGCGCGGTATCCTGTCGCCGGGCAATTCGCCGGGCATGCTGACCGCCGACGCGACCATCACGATGGCGACCGGCAGCAGCTTCAAGGAAGACATCGGCGGCGACAAGCAGGCCTCGGCCAGTTCGCCGATCGGCGCCACCGGCTACTACTCCTATTTGCACGTGACCGGCACCAGGCAGTTCGTGATCCAGCCGGGATCGACGCTGGCGCCGGCCCTGAAGGACCTGTATTCGGTCAACGAGTCCGGCTACGGCTCGGCGCCGGTGACGCCGGCGATGGGCCAGACCTACCGCATCATCACGGCGGATGGCGGCATCGTCGGCCGCTTCGATGCCGTGACCCAGCCGGATGGCCTGGACGGCCTGCGCATGGCGGCCTTCTACGATTACGGCGGCAACAACAGCATCGAGCTGAAGGTGCTGCCGGCCTCGTACAAGACCTGGTTCAAGGATGGCAACGGTAACGGCCGTTCGGTGGCCGCGGCGCTCGACCGCATCGTCGACCTGGACCAGTCCGGCCACGCCAGCACATTGCAGGACCAGCTGCTGTACCGCACGGCGTCCTACGATGCGGACAAGCTCGGCGTCCTGGTCAAGGACCTGTCGGGCGAGGTGCACGGCGCGCTGGCGGCCGCGGCGCCGCAGGCCGGCTGGAACCTGCAGCGCAGCGTGCTCAAGCGCGACGCCAAGGATGACGGCCGCGCCCTGTGGATCGACATCGGCGCCAACCACGGCGACTGGCGGGGCGACCGGACGGCGTCAGGCTTCGATACCGACACCGTCCAGATCACGGTCGGCGGTGACCTGCTGCACACGCGCGGCGCGCGCCTGGGCGTGGGCGCGAGCCGGGCGAACACCAACCTGAGCGCGGGCGCCGCCTCCGGCACCCTGCATCAGAACAAGGTCTTCGTGTACGGCGAAGCCGCCACCGCGGGCCTGGTGTTCGACGGCATCGGCAGCGTCGGCCGCGACAAGGTCGACAGCAACCGTTCCGATCCGTTCGAGCAGGCATTCCTGCTGCGCGGCCACGCCGGCGGCAACAGCGCCATGCTGGGCGCCGGCGTGCGCGCGCCGCTCGAGGTGAACGGCACCAGGGTCGAGCCGTTCGCGCGGGTGACCGTGCAGAAGGCCGAGCGCGACGCCTACGCCGAAAGCCCGGATGGGCTGGGCGCCCTGGCGCTGGACCGCTACGCGGCCACCGGGACGCGCATCGTCGCCGGCCTGTCGGCCGACTCGCGCAATACCGACCCGCTGCAGGCCTCGACCTGGCGCTTCAACCTGGGCGCGGGCGTCGACGCCGGTGCGCTGGCCCGTCCGACCCTGGCGGCGTCGCTGGCCCAGACCGGCACCGTGATCGCAGGGCCGGAAAGCGGACGCGTCTTCGTGCAGGGCGGCGTCAGCGGGTCGCTGCAGATGAAGAAGGGCGCCTACCTGTACTACGGTCTGACCGGCGAAGCGCGCAGCGGCTACACCCAGCTGGGCGGCAACGGCGGCGTGCGCGTCGTGTTCTGAGCCCTGGGGCTCCACACCACAGGCCGGCTTTTTGCCGGCCTGTGTTTTTTTCGCTAGACTGCAGCCATGCTCGAAGGATTACCGCATTACTGGATCAACCGCCAGGCCGACGTCGAACGGCGCCGCCTGGCCGAAGCGGCGTTCGCGCGCGCGGGCGTCGCGCATGCGCGCGTGGAGGCGGCCACGCCCGACAACCTGCCGCAGGTGAATCTGCGCAAGCCCCTGGCCAACTCGCTGCCCGAACTGGCGATCGTCGTCTCGCACCTGCGCGCCATCGGCGCCGCGCACGCCGGCGGCGGCGCGGCGGTGGTCGTGATGGAAGACGACGTGCGCTCGCATCATGTGTACGATGCCCGGGCCCTGATGGCGTCCGCGCCGCCCGACTGGGAAATCCTGCAGCTGCACGTGAGCCATGCGCCGGTGGTGCTGGCGCTGGGCGAGCTCTACCTTGCGCACGGCATCCTGTGGCATGAATGGGAGCCGAGCTTCTATTCGGCCGGCGCCTACCTGATCCGGCGCGCGGCGATGGAGCGGCTGCTGGCGCGCTACTGTCCGGACGGCGAGCACCTGGAGCTGGGCGGGGTGCACGCGCACGGCAAGCTGGTCGCCGACCACCTGCTGTACCGGCGCAGCATTTGCTATACCGCGACCGTGCCGCTGTTCTTCAACGATGTCGCGCTGCATTCGACCCACGCACCGCAGCGCGACGCCACCCACCATCGTCCCGGCGCGGCCGGCGTCGAAGCGGTGCGCCGGCGCATCGCCGATGCCATCGCGGCCGGCCGCGGATGGCCCGGCGTCCCGGCCCGGGCCGGCTATCCGTTCGCGCTGCGGCCGTCATGAACGATACCCGCCACGCGCTCGCGGTCGTGCTGCTGACCACCTGCCGGCTGTCGCTGGCGCGCGCGCTGCGCTCGGTGTTCCGCCAGCGCGTGGCCGCCGGCGTCCGCATCCAGGTCCTGCTCGGCGTCGACGGCGATCCGCACGGCCGCCTGCAGGCCCTGCTGGCGGCGCTGCTGCCCGAATGCCCGGCGCACGTCACGCTCACCCTGATCAATCCCGGCTATTCGACCTCGCGTCGCCACGGCGGACCGCATGCCTCGTTCTACGGCGGCGCGCTGCGTTCGGCCCTGACCCTGCTGGCCGACAGCCGCGTGGTGGTCTACCTCGACGATGACGACTGGCTGAAGGAAGACCACTGCGCGGCCATCCTGCACGCCATCGAAGGGAAGGCGTGGGCGTTCTCGTACTCGATCTACGCCGACGGCAACACCGGCCAGGAACTGTGCGTGGACGGGCTCGAGAGCGTCGGCGTCGGCCGGGGCATCTATGCCGAGCGCTTCGGCGGCTTCGTGCGGCCGAGCGGCCTGGCGATCGACAAGCTGCGACTGCTGCACCTGGTCCACCTGTGGTCGTGCGCCGCCTTTCCCACCGGCGACGGCGAGGACCGCCTGGTGTTCGAGCAGCTGCGCCACGAGCCGCACGGCTGCACCGGCGTCGCCACCGTCTGCTGCGCGCTCGACCCCAACGACGCGCTGCATGCGCGCCGCGTCGAGTTCATGCGCAGCCAGGGCGTCGACTACGCCGGCGCGGCCAAGATCGAATCGAGCCGCTAGGCGGCCGCCTGGGCCAGCGCGGCGCGCGCATAATCCGCATGCGGCCCGCTGGCGCCCAGGGCGGCCAGCGCCTGGTCGTAGCGCCCGGGTGTCTCGACCAGGCTGGCGGCCTGCCAGATCGCCTCGAAATGTTGCGAGGTCCAGGTGTTGGCGCCGGTCTGCACATACGTGTAGAGCCAGGGCGCATCGAGCAGCACGACCCGGCCGCGCGCCACCATCGCATGCATCACGGCGGTGTCCTCGCCGCGCGCCAGCGCCGGATAGGCCGGCACCCCGGCGGCCCGGGCCAGCATCGATCCTTCCCATTCGCGTGCGCCCGACACGCCGATGCGGCGCGCGGCCGGCGCCCACAGCATCCAGCGGCTCAGGAACAGGGTGTCGGCCTGCATCGACTGCAGGAGCAGCATGCCGACCTCGATGCGCTGCGGATGGTAGAGGTCGTCGTCGTCCCACTGGCAGATCCAGTCGCCGCGCGCCGCCCGCAGCGACAGGTTGCGCAGCGCGCCGAGGCTGGCCGCGTCCGCGGCCGTTTCCGGGTACACGATGCGGATGCGGGTGTCGCCCAGCGCCTGGCAATATGCCTCGACCTCGGTGGCGGGCGCGTCGCACACCAGCACCAGCTCGCGCTCGGCCCAGCTCTGGCGCAGGAAGCAGTCGACCGCGAAGCGCGCCGGGAACAGGCGGCCGCGCGTGACCATCAGGCAGGACACCAGCGGCCGGCGCCCCGGCCAGGCCAGCAGGTCCAGCGTGCCTTGCTGGACCAGGGCGCCGTCCTGGCCGAGCTTGAAACCGAGGCCGCGGCCGGGCCGCGGCAGGAAGTCGGCCAGCGTCGCCGCCGCGGTGGACGTGCTCATGGCAGGTAGGGCCGCGCCAGCGCGGCATAGGTGCTGGCGCCGGCGCGCACGTAGTCTTCGGTCAGCAGGCCGGCGTGGAAGGTCGTGAAGTCGGTGCGCCCGGCATCCCACCACAGGTGACTCCACAGGTGCAGGCTGAAGACGTCGCGCAGGTCCGGGTCGTGCCGCTCGAACAGCGACTGGATCCCGGCCACGGTCCACGGGTGGCGGTAGAAGTAGTGGCGCGGCGCCACGTGCACCAGTTCGGGGTGCCGTTCCCACAAGCGCGTGGCCAGTTCGCAGGAATGGCTGGTCCACTTGCCGTCGAAGGCGGCGTAGGATTGCTCGAGCCAGCGCGTGACGAACAGCGCGCCGGGCGCGGCGGCGATCAGGGCATTGCACAGCGACGGGCGCAGCACGCCGCGCGCGTCCGCCAGCGCGCCTTCGTCGCCCAGCACGCAGCCGTAGTCGTACAGGTGGTCCGGCAGCGGCGCCACGAACAGCGTGTCGATGTCGGCATACACGCCGCCGTGCTCGAGCAGCACCTTGAGCCGGATGAAGTCGGCCTCGTGCGCGTAGCTCCAGCCGGCGGCGGCGATCAGTCGGCCCTCTCCGGAGCCCTGGTAGGCCGCCTGGGGCAGGGGCTCGCGCGCCACCTCGCGCAGCGTCAGGTGCGGCTTGATGCGCTCCCACAGCGGGCCGTGGGGCTCGTTCGCGTAGTGGAAGAAAATCGCGTCGGGGCGGTTGACCTGGCGGCACGATTCCAGGCACAGGTAGTGCGCCAGGTGGAAGGGCTCGGTCTGTTCCTTGAGGCCGAACACGAAGTGGAAGATGCGGGGAACCATGCTGCTCATGCTCCGATGATGCGCCGGAACTGGCGCATGACAACGCCTTCGGCGTAGCGGTTGGCGATCGTCTCGCTGAGGCGCCGCGCGTGCGCGTCCGGGCGGCTGCGCTGTTCGAAGCGGGCGCGCATCCTGCGGCGTGCGTCGGCGACGTCGGCGACCGCCCACTGGTGGTCGCGGCCATAGGTGGTGCCGGGCCAGTCGATCGGTTCGAGCCTGTAGTCGATCAGGCCGGGATGGTCGCTGCCGAGGAAATCCAGGTGGCCGCTCCAGCCGGTCATCAACACCGGGCGGCCCAGGGCGGCGGCCTCGAACGCGCCCATGCCCCAGCCTTCGGCGCGCGCCAGCGAGACATACGTGTCGCCGATCTGGTGCAGGCAGTCGATCCAGGCGCCGCTGACGCCGTCGCCGGCCAGCACGGCGACCGTGGGCAGATGGGTGCGCCCCGCGCGCGCGGCGAACGCGCGCGTGGTCTCCTGCACCAGCTGCAGCGAGGTCTTGCCCTGTTCATTGGGCAGCGGGGCGTGGACCGGCTTGGCCGAGGTCTTGACGCACAGCGCGACCGGTTCGGCGGCGCCGAACTCGGCGAGGAAGGCTTCGACCAGGCGCGGCAAGTCCTTGCGCAGCATCCACGCGCCGATGGTGTAGAACACGAAGTGGTCCGGGCCGATGCCGAGCTGGCGCCGCAGGGCGTCGCGCTGGTCGGGCGCGACCTCGTCGTGCGCATGGCGCCGGATGTGCGGCACCACGTGCACCGGCGCCGAGACGCCGCCGGCGCGGAACACGTCGGCATTGAAGCGCGACGGCACCATCACCGCATCGAAGCGGTTCAGGATCGCCGGCCAGTGCGCCGGAATCTTGTCCGACTCCCAGGCGCAGTAGGCCACGTTGACCTTGCCTTCTTCGATGCAGCTGGGCAGGTAGTCGGGGATCATGTGCGATACGACGATGCGGTAATCCCTGGGCGCGGCGGTGAGCGCGAGGATGGCCGGCAGGTCGCGCAGCGCCGGATCGCCCGCGCTGGCGCGCACGGATTCGAGCAGCTGCGGCGCCATGTCCGGGCGCCAGAATTGCAGGCCATGCGCGCCCCAGAACACCGGCTGCCAATATACCTCCAGGCCGAGGTTGAGGAGCCCGCGCAGGTACGACAGGCCGGACAGGCCGTAGCCGGTGGTGTCGCCGTATGAAATGTACTTGATCATGATGGTGTGTCGTCCGGCAGGCGTTCGATCCGCAGGCCGCGGATACGCAATTGCAACGGCCGCGCCTCGCCCTCCGCGAGTATACCGACGATGACGTCGTTGCGGGTGCCCGGCATGTCGAGCGTCAGCGCCAACGCGGCCGGCCCGGCGCCGTCCTGCCGGAGGACCGTGCGCGCCATCACCTGGCCAGTGCCGTTGGCGGCCGCGAACAGGGTCAGGACAGCGCCCGGCGAGGCCTGCGCCAGGTCGAGCAGCACGCGGTAGGCCCCCGCGGCGAAGGGAAAGGGCATCAGGCACAAGGCCACTTCCTGCGCGGCGCCGGCGGTCGCGTCGCCGCGGTAGACCAGCTCGCCGCGTTCGAGGCCGCAGACGCTGCGCCCGTGCCGCTGCAGGGCGTCGGCGCCGAGCGTGACCGGAAAGTCGCCGGCATAGCTCAACCCCGCATGGTAGAACTCGTTGTAGTTGTTGACGCCGTCCTGCAGGCCGAGTTCGCGCAACCCGGCCATGCTCTTGGTACGATAGGCCACCAGGCGGCCATCGGTGGCGTCGACGAAGACCAGGGCCTCGGCCGTATTCCGGCCGGACACGTTGGCGACCTCGCCCAGGTGAATCTGGTCCGGTTCGCAATGCAGGGCGAGGGCCTTGCCGAACAGGACAGGCCCGGTCGGGCACAGCGGGGACGCGCCGCGGTAGCGCGTGCGGCAATGCGCGACGATCATGCGGATCGCGGCCTCGAGCGCGGGAAAGCGGGCCGGGGTGCTGATGATGGTATTGCTGACGATCCAGGGCGCGACCGTGGCGCGGTCGCGAAACACCGCAATCTTGCCGGGATGAACGGGCCAGCCCGCGTGAAAGAACACCGACAAATCGGCATACACGCCGCCGAATTCATGCAGCAGGCACAGGCGCGCCAGATCCGCGCGATAGGCATAGGGCAGCAGTTGCTCGTAGGCCCACACGACATCGGGCTCCGTATTTTCGCGAAGAAATGCGCGAATGCCGCGCTGGTCGAACAGGCGATGCGTGGCGTCCGGGTGATGGGCCTTGAAAGACGCGATATTCCGCGCGATCGCCGGCGGCAAGGCGGAGGTGCCGGCGGCTGCCTGGTCGTTGATGAGGATACTGAAGGCATTCATGGTCCGTACATGGTACCGGACCCGGCGATTCCATGCGCCCGTCGCCGATCGCCAAAGCGTGCCGCGGGGAGAGCAACGGTAACGAGACCTTCCTCGCGGCGTCCCGGGCCATGGCCGCGGTGCACGATTTCACGCGGCGCCTGGCGTCGTCAGGCGCCGCTCATCGCCGGTCCGCCTTGGCGGGTCCATCCTTGCGGCGGGTATCGACGGCGATCCAGTTCGTTTCCCAGCGCTGACCGCCATCGGCGGAATAAGCTTGCTCGAAGCGCCACCTGGCGGCGTCGATCGGCACGATCAGGAACCGGACCAGGACCGCGCGCCCGTTCAACGTGTCCCGGCCGTAGAAGCTGCCCTGGCCGTCCTTGAAGGCGCCGTGCATCGGGTCGGTCATCAAGCCATTGGCCAGGTTCGCGAAATGCAGGGTCCACTGGCCACTCGCCGGCTGGTACAGGCGCAGCGACACGCCCGCGATGCGGCCGGCACCGCCGCGCACATCGAGCTCGACGAGGTTGGCACGCGCGCCCATGACCGGTTTCACGACCGACGTGCCCGTGTACTCGACCCAGTCGGTCTTGCCGCTGAGCGGCTCACGCAGGCGTTTCAGGTGCGTATCCCAGCTACCGATTTCCCAATCGAAATCGTGTTGGCCGTCGCGCGGCACCGCGGACGGGCTGGCGGCCGGAACGTCCGGTCCGGCCGCATTCGCCTGGACGACCGCCAGCGAGGCAGACAGCACGACGGCAACGACGAGTCGCTTCATGGCAGGGCTCCGATCGACATGCGTGGTTGCCCAGTGTACGTGGCTTGTTGCTGTTGCGGCAACCGCGGATTCGCGGCGGGCCGTACGCACCGCGCCCGGTATGAATTTTTTCGTCGTATCTATGCCATTTCGGGCATGGCTCGCGCGCAAGGGCACCCGTCCGGACGGTGTTTTCAGGGCCCGCTCGTGCTTCCACGCCCGTGGATTCGGGCGTCGCCGCCCGGTCCGGACTGCCGCATTCGCCAACGCGAGGTAACGATAACAAATCCGCGCCATTTTTATTGTCTTCGTGATACGATCCGCCCGCTATCGATAACACAACAGGCGGAGGAGGCGTGTCGCCGATGGCATGACAACGATCTGGTTAGCAAACAAATAAGGACAATCATGTATAACCATTCGCATCCGAGGTGGAGGGCGTTGCGCAGCAACGCGGGAGCAAACATCGTGGCGCTGGCATTGGCGGGGGCGGGGGCGCTGCCGGGCGGCGCGTACGCCGTGCCGTTCGTGGCCACGCCGATGGCGCAGCCGGTGGTCAGCAGCGCCGGCTTCCGGCATCCGGACCTGGGCTTCACGCCCGAGCAGCTGGAGTATGTGCGCCAGCAGATCCGTGCCGACGTCGAGCCGTACAAGACGTACTACAACATCCTGGCCACCGTGTGCTGCAACTACGCGAACATCAACCTGCAGCCCACGAACCGCGACGCCACGAAGATCGACACGCCGAACACCCCCAACTACAACGGGTCGACGGCGCAGACGCGCATGATCAACGATTCGCAGGGCGCGCTGACGCAGGCGCTCCTGTACTACGTCACGGGCCGCAACGAGTACCGCCGCAACGCGATGCGCATCCTGCGCACGTGGAGCAACATGAATCCGAACGGCTACGCCTATTTCCCGGATGCGCACATCCACAACGGCGTGCCGCTGTCGCGCATGCTGATGGCCGCCGAGATCATGCGCTACACGCCGGCCGATCCGACCTACACCGATTATCCGCTCGCGTGGACGGACACCGACACGCAGAAGCTCAAGGACAACCTGGTCGATCCGATGGAGCGTACCTTCTTCTCCAGTAACGAACGGTTCCGCAACCAGCAGCAGTATTCGCTCGTGGGCCGGATCGCCGGCGCGATCTTCACGGACAACCGCGCCCGCTACGACGAAAGCGTCGAGTGGCTGACGGTGAACGCGACGTCGACGCGCCAGGACATCAACGGCGCGATCATGTCGGCGATCGCCCGGATCGACGCCGACGATCCGCTCAACAAGACCGGCAAGACCTTCTACGAAGTCGAGGAAATGTCGCGCGACGGCGCGCACGCCGGCGACAACGTCGACATCCTCGGCGGCCTGCTGCGCCTCGTCACGGCGCAGGGCACGAAGGTCGATCCGTTCACGGGCAAACCGTCCGGCAGCGGCGACGCGGTGAGCGTCTACCGCTTCGGCGACGACCGCCTGCTGCGGGGCGCGAACTCGTATGCCGAGTACATGCTCGGCTACGACACGCCGTGGGCCGACACGACGGGCGGCACGTCCGGCATCTCGACGGCGTACCGCGGCCGCCTGTACGAGGTGGACGCGATCGCCGAGATCTACAACACTTACAAATACGTCGAGGGGGTCGACGTCGACGCGGAAGCGCCTTACCTCGCCACGGCGGCGCGCCACGCCAACGGTCCCGCCATCCCGTGGGGGCCGGCGACGCCCAACAACAAGGACATGGGCCCGACCGCCATCCTGACCCTGCCGCAGGCGTTGACCGGCGTGCCCCTGCCGCCGAGCACCGCGGGCATCCTGGAAACGGAGCGCAAATCGATCTTCCTCGACGGCGACTGGACCATGCAGACGGAGGGCGAGCGCACGTTCGGCCACGGCGCCGTCACGCCGGCCGGCGCGACGATCGTGTTCCACGACGTGCAGTACGCGGACCGCTCGAAGTACGCGCCGGTCGGCATCATGGTGCGTACGAGCGCGCCGGTGACGCTGTCCGCCGGCGCCGCGCGCGACGCCAGCCCGTGGTCGCAGATGACCGTGCCGGACACGCACGGCCAGTGGCGCTACATCGTGCCCGACACGTCGGCGGCCGCCATCGGCAACCGCTGGCTCGGCGACAACATCATGTACTTCACGTTTTCCGGCCCCGAGGGCGCGACGGTGGACGTCGACTACGTGAACATGGCCGCACCGGCCCAGCTCACGCCGCCGCGCTTCGCCATGCCCGCGTTCCCGGTGACGGAAATCGTCGTGCAGGGCATCCCTTACCACGCGGCCTACACCGCGACGGACGCGAACACGGCCGACAGCGTGACGTACGAGGCCGTCAAGGTGCCGGCCGACGCGCTGGTGAATACGTCCAGCGGTGTGTTCGACTGGACGCCGGGACCGGACCAGGTCGGGGTGCACGACGTCGTCGTCGCCGCCACGGACGGCGTGGCCGTCAGTTCGATGACGGCACGCCTGAACGTGCAGCCGGACCGCGCGTCGGCATTCCAGGCCGCGCTCGACGGCTACGATCCGTCGGCCGCCTATACGACGCCGTCGCTGGCCACGTTCAAGGCCGAGCTGGCGCCGCTGCAGGCGTCGATGGCGACCGTGTCCGACGCCGATTTCGCCGGGCTGCTGAAATCGGTGCAGGCCGCCGTGCGCAAGCTGGAGCTGGTCAATCCGCGCGTGGCCTCCGACGGAAGCCTGGACTGGAGCCGGAACATGGTGACGACCATCGGCTTCGGCGCGGATCGCCCGGCCTTGCTCGTCGACGGCAACTACAACAGTTATTCCGGCGACCTGCGCGCCCCGATCTACATGGATTTCGGGGAAAACTACCGGGTGTCCGTCGGCGGCTTCGGCATCCAGGCGCGCTACATGTTCGCCAACCGCTCGCAGGGAGCCAACGTGTACGGGTCGAACGACAACGTGAACTGGACGCTGCTCACGAGCCGCGAGACGACCGACACCAGCGGCCATAACTTCGAGATGGAAGTCATCCCCGTGCTGCCCGGCCTGGAGAACCAGCGCTACCGCTACTTCATGGTGCGGGTCGACCATCCGGGGCCGCCCACCGATCCGGCGTATCCGGGCATTTCGTCGTACGGCGAGTTGCGCTTCTACGGCACGCGCTACGACCTGCAGGCGCCCGTGGACGTGACGGGCAGCGTGCGGATCGCGCGCTCGGGCCTCGCCATGAACCGCTTCACGCTCAAGTACACGGGCACGGTGGCCATCACGAACACGAGCGGCGCCGCGCTCGGGGGCCCGCTGCAGTTCCGGCTGTCCGGCCTGACCGGCGGCGTCACGCTCGACAACGCGACGGGCGTGAAGGATGGCGTGCCCTACGTCACGCTGGGCCAGGCCGAACTGGCGCCGGGCCAGACTGCGACCCTGACGACCACGTTCTCGAATCCCGCGAAGGCCGTGATCGCGTACACGCCGCAACTCATCAACGTCAAATACTAGGAGACTCCTGATGCAGACCCTGAAACACCATGCGGCACGCCTGCTGGCCGCCACTTGCCTGTGCCTGTGCGCCGGTGCCGCGCTGGCCGTGCCGTCGGCGCCGTTCCATCACGTCGACATCGACACGTCCGCGCTGGGCACCGGCACGGCCTACCTCGGGATCGACTTCCTCAGCGTCGGCGGCGCCACGCCGGCCAGTGCGACCGTCGGCAACCTGGCGGGCGCATTGCTCGGCATCCCCGTGGCGACGGGGTCCGTTGCGGCCGATCCGGCGGGTGTGCTGACGTTCACGAGCGATGCCGGGGGCGGCGACTGGTTCCAGGCGATCCAGCTGGGCGGGCATTTCGGCTTCGACGTCAGCTTCGCGACCGGCGCCGGCAGCGACGGCAGCACGTTCAGCTGGTCGCTGTTCGACGATACGCACTACCTCGGCGTCGACGGCAACCTGGGCAGCATCGACCTGCATCCGGAGGCGCCGGCCGATGCGCGCCTGACCATCGCGCCGGACAATGCGTTCAGCACCGTGCGCGCGGTGCCGGAGCCGTCCACGCTGCTGCTGGTGGCGCTGTCCGGCTGCGCCCTGGTCGCGGCGCGGCGCCGGCGCGCGGGCTGAGCGGCGCCGGAACCCGGGCCCGGTCCATGTGCCGGGCCTGAGGTTGCCACGAGGCGGCGCGCCGCCGTACATTGTCGGTGACGGCGCGCAGGCCTCCCGCCGGCGGCCGCCCGGAGGCAACCACCATGCGCCTGCGCGACGTGTTGCGGCGTGCGCTCACCATCCGGCAATGGCTGGCGCTGCTGCTGGCGGCGTTCATCGTGCCGGCCGCGCTGGCCGTTGTGACGCTGTCCGTGCACGCCTACCAGCGCGAGCGTGCCGGCATCGAGCGCGCCTACCTCGACGTGGCGCGCGCGCTGATGCAGGCCATCGACCGCGAACTGGCCAGCGCCCAGGCCGCGATGAAGGCGTTGGCCACGTCGCCCAATCTCGACCGCCCCGACCTGCGCGCGTTCTACGGCCAGGCCACCGACGTGCTGCATTCGCGGCCGGGGAATGTCCTGCTGCTGCTGGACGATAACCTGCGCCAGGTCGTGAACACGCACATGCCGTTCGGCGCGGCACTGCCCATGCACGGCAATCCCGTCGAGCTGCGGCGGGTCATCGACAGCGGCAGGCCCGCCGTGTCCGACCTGTACGTGGGGCCGACCGTGCGGCGCCAGCTGACGAGCGTCGACGTCCCCGTCCGCCGCCGGGGACGCGTGCGCTACGTGCTGTCGATGCAGTATTTCGGCGAGCGCCTCGGCGAAATCCTCGCGCGCCAGCAGATCCCGGCCCACGCGACCGCGACGATCTACGACAGCGTCGGCCGCATCATCTGGAGCAACCGGGGCTCCCCGGGCGACGTCGGCGACCACGCGCAAGCCGCGCTCGCGGCCGCCCTCGCGCACGCGCCGGAAGGCATCGTCGACGACGGCGGCGCGGACGGGCCGGGCCACGTGACGGTATTCAGCCGCTCGGCCCTTTCGAACTGGGCGGTGGCGATCGCGCTGCGGCGCAGCGACCTGAACGAGATCCTGTGGAATTCGCTGGTGTCGATCACGCTCGGCGCCCTGGCCCTGTTCGCGCTGGGGCTCGGGCTCGTGGGGATCGTGGGTGCGCGCATCGAGCGCTCGGTCCGCGCGCTCGCCGACGCGGCCATCGCCCTCGGCTACGGCGAGACGGTGGTGGCGCCGGTGTCGCCGCTGCGCGAGGCGCGCGAAGTCGGCCAGGCCCTGGAGCAGGCCGCGGCGCTGCTGCGCGAACGGACGGCGCAGCGCGACGACGCCGAGCGCGCCGAGCGCAGCCTGCGCGAAGCCAACCGCGCGATCGAACGCAGCGAAGCGTTCCTGCGCGGGATCTTCGAGGAGACCCCGGACGGTGTGCTCCTGCTCGACGCGGATTGCCGGGTCACGCGCGCCAACGGCCAGGCGGAGCAGCTGTTCGCCTATGCCCAGGGCGCGCTCGTCGGCGTGGCGGTCGACGCCTTGCTCACCGAGAGCGGTCCCGCGGCCGGATCGGTGTGCGAGCGCGTGCGCGCGGCGTCGCTGCAGCGCAGCCTCGACGGGACCATGCAGCTGCACGGCCGCAGGCGCGACGGCAGTGCGTTCCCGGCCGATGCGATGGCCAGCCCGCTGCGCGAGCGCGCGCTCGTGATCCTCACCGTGCGCGACATGACGGAGAGCTGGGCGCAGGAAGAAGCGCTGCGCCGCGCGCTCGAGGACAAGAATACGCTGCTGAAGGAGCTGTACCACCGCGTGAAGAACAACCTGCAGCTGATCATCAGCCTGTTCAACCTGCAGGTGCGTGCCGTGACCGAGGAGCAGGCGCGCCAGGCCTTGCTCGACGCGGCCAGCCGCGTGCGCGCGATGGCGCTCGTGCATGAACGGCTGTACCAGTCCGGCACGCTGTCGTCGATCCGGCTGGACGGTTACGTGACCGAGCTGTGCGAACAGGTGGCCGGCGCCGCGTCCGCCCACCAGCGCGGCATCGCCGTCGACGTCGAGGCGGCGCCGCTGGAGGTCGGGCTGGACGTGGCCGTGCCGCTGGGCCTGCTGCTCAACGAGCTCGTCACGAACAGCTTCAAGCACGGCTTTCCCGGCGACCGCCGCGGCCGTGTCCTCGTGCGCCTGGAACGCCTGGGGGACGACGGCGTGCGGCTGACCATCAGCGATGACGGCGTGGGCCTGCCGCCAGGCATGGACCGAACTTCGCAACGATCCCTCGGTCTAAAACTTGTTTCGGCCTTGACCGACCAGTTGCGCGCCCGGTTCACGCTCGACAACCACGACGGCGCGGTGGCGACGCTGGAATTCCGCGTGGCCGCAGCGGGTGCGGCGCCTGGACCGGCACGGGAATGACATGACGACCATGACCGAACCAGCGGCAGCCGCGCCCCGCGTCCCGCCCACCCTGCTCGTCGTCGAGGACGAATCCGTCGTCGCGATGGATCTCGACGGGCAGCTGCACGACATGGGATACCGGGTCTGCGGCTGCGTCGACAACGGACGCGCCGCGATCGAGCGGGCACGTTCCGACAGGCCCGACCTGATCCTGATGGACATCGTGCTCAAGGGCGAGATCGACGGCGTCGCGGCCGCGGCCCAGATCGCCCGCGAGCTGCATATCCCGGTCCTGTTCCTCACCGCCTACAGCGACGACCAGACGGTGGAGCGCGCCGCGGGCGCATGGCCCTATGGCTACCTGACCAAGCCGTTCCAGAACCGCGAATTGCGCGCCGGCATCGAGGTGGCGCTGCGCAAGGCGGACGTCGAGCGCAAGCTGCGCGAGTCGGAACGCTGGCTCGCGGCCGTGCTGCGCGGCGTCGGCGACGCCGTCATCGCCACGGACGCGGTCGGGCGCGTCGGCCTCGCGAACCCCGCGGCCGAACGGCTGCTCGGCGTGGACGGGCTGGAGGGGCGGCTGGCGGCCGAGGTCGTGCGCCTGCGCGATCCCGTCGGCGGCGCCGTCCTGGCGCTGGTGCCGGACACCTTGCACGCGACGCGCCAGTGCGCGCCCGCCTGCCGTGCCGCGCTGCTCGACGGCCACGACGGCGCGGCCATCCCCGTCGACTATACGATCGGCACCATCAGCGACGACGCCGGGCGCCTCGGCGGCCTCGCGATCGTCCTGCACGACGTGCGCGAACGCGTGGCCGCGCAGGAGCGCCTGGCGCGCAGCGAGCACCGCTTTCGCGGCGCGTTCGACAACGCCCCGCTCGGCCTGGCGCTCATCGACGACGGCAACCGTTTCGTGCGCGTCAACCGGGCACTGTGCCGCCTGCTCGGCGTCGACGCGGGACGCCTCGTGGGCGCCGACCAGGCCGCGTTCGGCGACGCGTCCGACAACGCCATCGAGAAGGAATTCCTGCGCGACCTGGTGCAGGGGCGCAGCGAGGCCGTGCAGTACGAACGGCGCTACCATGGGCGCGACGGCCAGGTGATCTGGGCGCTCGTTTCCGCCTCGCTGCTGCCGGCCAATGCCGACCCGGAGCAGTTTCTCGTACAAATCAACGACGTCACGGAACGCAAGCGCGCCGAGCATGCGCTCGAACACCTGGCGCATCACGATGCGCTGACCGGCGTCGCCAACCGGACCTTGCTGAACGAGGAAGTCGAACACGAGATCGCCGTCGCGCGCCGCCAGAAGTCGCGGCTGGCCGTCGTGTTCCTCGACCTCGATTACTTCAAGCACGTCAACGACAGCCTCGGGCATGAGGCGGGCGACATGGTTCTCAAGGAAATCTCGGCGCGCCTGACGCGCACCGTGCGGACGATCGACATCGTCGGCCGCATGGGCGGCGACGAGTTCGTCGTCGTGCTGTGCGGCGTGACGGACACCCGCGGCGTGCTGGCCCTCACGGACAAATTGCGGACGGAATGCGCGAAGCCGATGACGGTGGGCGCGCACGAGGTCAGGCTCGCCGTCAGCATGGGCGTGAGCCTGTTCCCGGACGACGCCCAGGATTTCCGCACGCTGCTGCGCTTTGCCGACAGCGCGCTGTACCAGGCAAAAGGGGAGGGGCGCAACAATGTGCAGTTCTACCGTCCCGAACTGACCGTGCAGATGGAGATGCGCACGCGCCTCGGCGCCGGGCTCCGCGTGGCCCTGGAGCGCAACGAGCTGGAGATGCATTACCAGCCCATCGTCGCGCTCGACGACGACCTGCCGGCCGCCGCGGAAGCGCTGATCCGCTGGCGCCATCCGGAACTCGGCCTGCTGCTGCCGGGCGTGTTCCTGCCCGTGCTGGAGGAATCGTCGATGGGCGAAGCGATCGGTGCCTGGGCGATGCTCGAGGCCTGCCGCCAGGCCGCCCGCTGGAATGCCGGCAACGCCCGTCCGCTGCGCATGGGCGTGAACGTGACGGCGGCGCAGTTCAAGTCGGGCGCCATCGTGGGCACGGTCGAGAACGCGCTGCGCGAGACCGGCCTGGCCAGCGACCGCCTGTGCATCGAAATCACCGAACACAGCCAGCTGACCGACGACGCGCACACCCGGGCCATGCTCGCCGCGCTCAAGGGCCTGGGCGTGCTGGTCGCGATCGACGATTTCGGCACCGGCTATTCCTCGCTCGGCTACATCAGCCGCCTGCGCCCGGACGAGCTCAAGATCGACAAGTCGCTCGTGACGGACGTCGACAGCGACCCGGAGCGCGCCGGCCTCGTCACGGCCGCGCTGGCCATGGCCCGCAGCCTGAACCTGGAAGTGGTGTCCGAGGGTGTCGAGACGGAGGCTGAACTGGCTTTCCTGCGCGCCCACGGCTGCGATATGGTGCAGGGCTTCCTGTACGCCCGGCCGGCGACGGCGGCGGAATTCGAGCACTGGATGGCACGCGGCGCGCCGCCCGGCGGGATGCACGCCGGCGCGTGACGGGGCCCGCCGTCGCCGCGGCTAGCGTCCGCCAGTCTTGCCGCCGCTCCCCGCCGGCGCCGACGGACTGCCGAGCACCTTGCGCAGCGCGTCGGCCTGGGCGTTGATCTCGGTGTTGTCGATGGCCTGCAGCGCCGTCGTCGGCTTGCCGTAATACGCTTCGGTCAGGCGCCGGTTGTAGCGCACGTCGTTGATGCCGACCGTGACCGCGTTGCCGAACAGGCCCTTGCTGCCGGACCACACGACGACGTCGCCCGCCGTCGAGCCCTGGGCCATGCGGGCGAAGTTGACGACGGTGAGGCCGGCATCGGCGCTGAGCGAGAAATTGTTGCGGTTGCGGAAGCTGTCCACCGCTTTCTGGTTCAGCAGGAGCAGGGCGATGGGCCCGCCCTCCGCGCCGGCCTGCAGTCCGATGTTGAGGCCGCCGATGTCGAAGAACGCCGGGTTGCCCCAGGCGCCGTCCGCGCGCCTGACCATCAGCACGCCGGCGCCGCCCGCGCCGCCGACGCCGAGCGCGGCGCGGCCGTAGGTCGGGACGATGAAGACGCCGCGTGCGCGGTCCAGCAAGCCGGCCATGCCGGCCTCGTTGTCCATCGTGTGCACGACGCCCACGGCATCGCTGATGTGCTTGACGGCCGTCTGCTGGCGGCGCGTGGCGGTGTCGCTGTCCGCACCGCGGGCCGCCCGGCCGGATGCCGCGGTGGCGGCCGGCAGGGCGCAGGCCAGCATGAGCAGGGCGGCGATGCCGACCAGGGCTCGCCGGAGGGCGGACCGGCGCCGGTCCGAAAGCGGCGTCGGGGGTGTTGCGCGTGGCATCGTCTGCGTCATGGCGATCTCCTCGGTTCGGCCGGCCGCGGCCGGCGGTGTGCGGCGACGGGCCGGCGATTCAGGTGGAGCATATGGGGGCACCCGCATGCGCGTTTGACATGTATCAGTCGTGCGCCGGTGGCGTCCGACCCGTCCGCGCGCCGTATCATGGGGTCCGGCCGCAAGGAGCGTCGTCGATGGTCTATCGGTTTCTCGCCGCCCTGGTGCTGGTGCTGCACCTCGGCTTCATCCTGTTCGTCGTCGCCGGCGCGGCCCTCGTGCTGCGCCGGCGACGGCTGTGGCCGCTCCACCTGGCCGCCGTCGCGTGGGGTATCGCGATCGAGGTCACGGGCGCGGCCTGTCCGCTCACCGCGCTCGAAATCCGGCTGCGGCTGCTCGCGGGGGCGGCGGGCTATGCCGGCGGCTTCGTCGACCATTATCTGGTCGGGCTGATCTACCCGGCGGGCCTCACGCGCGGCATGCAGTGGCTGCTGGCGGCGGCCGTGCTGGCGCTGAACGCGGTGTTCTATGTGCGCATCCTGCGCGGCGCGCGCGCCGGCGGGCATTGACGCAAGTCTGGCGGACGCACGGAACCGCCGGTGTGCCGTCCGATCCAATCACACGACGGCCGTGTTGCCGGCCCGGGAGAAAGCGCATGGAAAGCACGATCGTTCGTCCGTGGGTGGCGCGCCAGGCCGGCGGGCACGCGCGGGACCTGATAGCATGAGGCCGTATCGTTCCACGATGGGAGACCCGCATGCCGATCAACATGAAGATGCCTGGCCCCGACCACCCGATCACGATCGGTCCCGCGAGCGGCCGTGTGACCGTCCGCGCGGGCGGTGCCGTGATCGCCAGCAGCGACCGCGCGCTCGCGCTGCGCGAGGCGAACTATCCACCCGTGCTGTACATCCCGCGCGAGGATGTCGCGATGGACCGCTTGCGGCGCACCGATCAGTACACCCATTGTCCGTACAAGGGCGATTGCGCCTATTTCTCGGTCGCGGCGGCCGGGCCGCAGGGCGAAAACGCGGCGTGGAGCTACGAGTCGCCGTATCCCGCCGTCGCCGCGATCCGCGGACACCTGGCGTTCTATCCCGACCGCGTCGACGCGATCGAGACCAGCTGAGCCCGTTACCGTGGCACGATGAGCGGCACGGCGTCCAGAAGCTGGACGGGCGGGGGACCTAGACCGCGGCGCGGTTGAGCCGGTGCACGCCGCCGGCGTCGGCGCGGCCCGGGCGCGGGGCCTGCGGCGTCAGGTGCAGGGTGGTGCGGGCCAGCGCGTCCATGCGCACGCCGAGGGGACGCCGGGCCGGACCGGGTTCCAGGCGGGTGGCGAACATCCACAGCACGGGATAGTCCAGGGTCGCCGGCACGGCCACGTTCAGGATCATGGCGAGTTGCCAGTCGGCACACTGGAGATCGTCGATGCAGATGAGCAGCGGCTGCTTGCCGCCGTTGTGCTGCACCCTGTGCTGGAGCAGGGCGCACAGGGCGGCCGTCTGCAGCAGCTGGGTGGCCGGCAGCGGCCAGTCCGGCACCGTGTCGATCAGGCTGACGCAGGCGTCGACGTGCGCCGCAGGCAGGGCCAGGGCGGCGCAGCGTGCGCGCACGAGGTCGGCCAGCTGCGCGTCGTCGGCCGCGGCGTCGGGCGCAAGGCCGAGCAGGGCGAGCATCAGGCGCGCGGCGGTGTGGGCGACGGGCTGGCCGGCCGTGCCGCCGTCGAGCACGACGCAGGCATAGCCGCGCGCGCGGGCATCGCTGGCGCCGAACGCGAGCAGTCGCGACTTGCCGGCGCCTTCCGCGCCCTGGATGTCGATGATCCGGCCGCGGCCCGCCACGTGGACGGCGTCGATGACGGCGCGGCACTGCAGGCGCTCGACGTCGGACGGGTCCGGTGCCGGACGCGACGGCGGCGTGTGGTGCTGTGGTTCGGCGTCGATCAACGACTCGACGCCGATGCCGTAGAACGCGGCCAGGTGGCGCACGGTGCGGTAGGGGACTGGCTTGCCGGATTCCGCCCGGTTGAGGGCGGCGCGGGTGAGGCATTGGCGCCGTTCCTGGAACTGTTCGGACAACGCCTCGCGTCCGCCGCGGCGCTGGCGCAGGGCTTTCAGGTTGTGCACGTCGAGCATGACGCGGGCGTCAAGGGGCAGGATGGGCGAGGAAGCGAAGTTGAGTGTCATGGCACGTTCAGGAAAATGGCGCCGCCCCGATGGCGGCACTACCACTATTGCAAGCGCCGTGCCATGCTGATAACCAGGCTTATGAGGGGTGTGCGACCCGGTTTACGGCCCTTCCGGTGTTTCTGAGTGTAAAATTGCCATGTGTTTTTACATGTAAAAGTGCATCCTGACGTGCCGCGCATGAGCGATTCCACCGAATACACCCAGACATTGCAGTTGTCCGCCCAGGGCATCCCGGCGCGGCCGCTGCTCGCGCTGACGATCCTCTGGCACCCGGACGCGGCGCGCATCGGCGAGCAGTTCGTCGGCGATCCGGCCGCGCTGGACGTGAACCGCTACGGGCCGCTGTTCTATCGGCCGGGCCAGGCCGGCCTGCCGCTCGGCCACGGCACGATCTCGCGCGATCCGGTGCGGATCGTGCGCGACGGCGAGGGCGTCACGCTGCACCTGCCCGCCACCCGCATGCCGGTCGAACTGAACGGACGGGCCACGACGGGCCAGGTGCGGTTCGACGCGTCCGAGGTCGCGCGCGGCCAGGTCTTGATGCTGGGCCGCGCCGTCGTGCTGTGCCTGCACTGGATGCATTGCCTGCCCAAGCACAATCCCGTGCCCGGCCTCGTCGGCGTGGGGGCGGCGGCCATCGGGCTGCGCGACCAGATCCGCATGGTGGCGCCGACCGACATCCCCGTGCTGCTGCTGGGCGAGACGGGCACCGGCAAGGAAATCGCGGCGCGCGCCATCCACGCGCTCGGCCAGCGCGCCCAGACGCGGCTGGTGGCCGTGAACATGGCGGCATTGAATGAATCGCTGGCGGCCGCCGAACTGTTCGGCGCGGCGCGCGGCGCATACACGGGCGCGCAGGAGCGCCGCGGCCTGTTCGCCGAGGCCGACGGCGCCACGCTGTTCCTCGACGAGATCGGCAACGCACCGCCCAGCGTCCAGCCGATGCTGCTGCGCGTGCTGGAAGGCGGCGATTATCGCCCGCTGGGCGCGAGCCACGACCGCAAGACGAGCGCGCGCCTGATCGCGGCGACCGACCAGGACCTGGACACGGCCGTGTTCAACCAGGCCCTGCTGCGCCGCCTGGAGGGATTCGCGATCCAGCTGCCGCCGCTGCGCGAACGGCGCGAAGACATCGGCGTGCTGATCGTGCACCTGTTGCAGGCGCATGGCGCCCAGCCGGCGCTGCCGGTGGAACTGGTGGTGGAGATCGCGTGCTACGACTGGCCGGGCAACATCCGCCAGCTGGGACACACGCTGCGGCGCGCGGCGCTGCTGGTGCAGCACGGTGGCGCGCCGCAGCTCGAACAACTGGTGCGCCTGACGCCGGCGCCGTCCGGCAGCGCGGCGCGCGTGATGCCGGCCGTGGAGGCCGCGCCGGCGCCGGCGCCGGCGCCCGCCGCGGTTGCGGCCGAACCGCCGCGCCGCAAGCCATCCGAGCTGACCGACGCCGACGTGCTCGAGGCGATGGCCGGCAACGACTGGAACATCCAGGCGGCGGCGCGCGCCCTCGGCATCTCGCGGCCGACGATGTACAAGCTGCTCGACGCCCACGCGGAGATCCGCTGGGCCGAACGGATTCCGGCCGATGAGATCGAGCGGACACTGGCAGCGTGCGACGGCGACGTGGCGCGCTGCGCGGTGGTGCTCAAGACGCCGACGGAGTCGTTGCGGCGGGAGGTGAGGCGGCTGCGCGAGAGTGTTTGATCAGCAGTGTGACCCGACTTCCATCTCCGGGTCCGGCAGGTAATAGAACGCTGTCGTACCGTCGCCGGCGTGTGCCGAAAAGGACACAGTGAATCCCCACACGCCCATCTGTTGGCTCACCACCAGCGTCGAATGCGATTTGAGATTGATGCGGTTTCCTTCGACGAATGGTGACGAGCCGCAGCCGCTCTGCATCTGGCCGCTAATCAACACGCATTCCGCGATGTCGCCTGGACCGTCGAACTGGAACGCAACCTTGTCCCCCGGTTGGGCCGTGAAAGTGTCTCCATCTTGCAGTTGACGCCCGTCCAGGCTCCAAGTGGCGAGGGTCTCGCCCTGAACATAGCTGATGGTAAGTTGATGGGTTTGCGGCATGATGTTCCTTTCGGTGATCGAACGGTTGGATGGGATGGCGCGGGTTAATTGGTGTGGTAGGCCGGGTCGCGTCGCAGCGCGACGAGGTCTGGCTCCGCTTCCACATATTTGAGCGGATAACCTAGGGTTAAGGCTTTTGAGATCGCGGCGAGCGCGAGTGTGCGCTGCCCCAGGAGTTCGTAGGTGAGGCCGGCGCGGAACTGGACATCGGCGCTGTCGGGTGCAAGCTTGACCGCTCGCCCGGCCAGCGCTCGTGCGTCCATTTTGTCTCCAGCCCGCGCCGTGTATAGAGCCATGCGCGATACCAGGACGACATCGTTCGGGGCGCGTTCGAGGCGAGGGGCGAGCAGCCGCCGCGCCTTGTCGTAGGCTTGCCGCGCCTCCTGTGCGCGGCCAGGAATCCAGAGCAGCGTGTCGCCAAGGTTTGCCCACTTGAAATAGGAGCCCGGATCGCCGTGGACAGGCGAGACCGCGTTCTGAAACGCATCGGCCGCGCCGACGTAATCGCTGCGCAGGAAGAGAATATTGCCTAGGTTCGTGTAAAGGCGGGAGTTTGGACGCAACTGGAGTCCGCGCTGAAGCATTCGTGAGGCGTCGTCAGCGCGATTCAGGCGCATCAGGACGGCGGCCAGGTTTGCGTAGGCGATCACCGCGTCGGGTTCCAGTGCGATGCTGCGTCGGAAAGCTTGTTCGGCGGCCTCATAATGGCCTTGTTCATACTCGACGCTTCCGAGCTCATCAATAAAAACACGCTCCCGAGGGAAGCGGTGGATCGCCCCGGCCAATGTGGCACGAGCGTCTTGAAAGCGACGCGCGTGCCGTAGTGTTTCCGCCTTGACATACCAGGCGAAGTGATTCGCCGGGTCGAGCCGGAGCGCGCTGTCGCAGGCCGCAATGGCGTCGTCGAACCGTCCTTGTCCCGCGCGCACCGCGGCAGTCGCCACGTGAGCCAGTGCGAGCTGATCGTCCAGTTTGGCGGCTTGCTGCGCGCTCGCATCCGCTTTCTGAATCCAGGTTTCGTCCTGACTGTCGCCAGCAAAGCGCAGGCTGTCCACCAGCGAAATCCCGGCCACTGCCGCTGCATTTTGCGGCGTCCGCGCGAGGATACGTTCAAAATGGCGCTGCGCGGTGTCAAGTGCGCCGGGCCGGTCGAAGAACCTGAGCGAGGCAAGGCCCTGGTCCATCTCGACGGCTTCGGAATAGGGTGTGATCGCCTTATGCATCGAGGTCTCGAGCGCAGCCAGATGCGGCTCACCCCGCCACCACGCGATCCCGCCGATCGCGACGGTCAGCAACGCACCGGCAGCGAACTTCGCCACACGTGGCAGCAGGTGTCGGCGCGGTGCAGGTGTCGGCGGATGTGTGTTCTGGGACGCTTCGCCGCCCGTCAGCTCCGCCAGTCGCCGAACGACCTCGTCCATGTTCGCGATCCGCTGCTCCGCCTGCCGCGCCGTCATCGCGCGTATCAGCGCAATCAACGGCGTGCCGAGACTGTCCGGATAATCCCACCCGTCGGACGACGTCTGGACGAGCGCGGCCGCGAGCGCCAGCCCGTGCAAGGTCGCGAAAGGCCGCTTGCCGCACACGAGTTCGTACAGGATGACGCCAAGCGCATACACGTCCGCGCGTGGATCGGGCGTCGCGCCCTGCAGGCGCTCGGGCGCCATGTAGGCGATCGTGCCCTGGGGGTCTGTCTGGCCGGTGGATGCGGTCGAGCCCAGCGACACGGTTTCCGTCGCCAGCGCGTCGTGGCGCAGCGCGAGGCCGAAATCGAGGATGCGTACGCGGCCGTCGTCCTCGACCATGAGGTTGGACGGCTTGATGTCGCCGTGCACGAGCCCGGATGCGTGCGCGGCGCGCATCGCTTCCGCGACCTGGCCGACGTAGTCCAGTGCGGTCGACAGCGGCACCGTGCCGTCCTGCAGGATCTGTTTCAGCGTGCGGCCGTGCACCAGTTCCATGACGATGAACTGGCCGGTCGCGTCGTCTTCGACGGCGTGGACGTTGACGAACGCCGGATGCCGCAGCGATGCGGCGAGACGCGCCTCATGCACGAGGTCGGTGCCGACGGAGCCGCCGTGGCGGATCGTCTTGATCGCGACGCTGCGGTGCAGCCGGGTGTCCCAGGCTTCGTAGACCTCGCCGAATCCTCCCTCGCCGAGACGGGCGCGGAATTCATAATGCCCCGGTTGCCCGGGCCGGCGCTTCGGTTCGGATGTTCCGTCTGTTTGAGGAAGAATGCTTGCCGCCATGACCGGAAATATGTGATGTACGGCAACATTATAGCGATAAAGCAACTCCGCGGAAGGGATATCGTGACCCGTCCGATAATATTTGTTGTGTTTTGGTCGACGGCCGGAATTAACCCCGCGCCGCCCGCTCCGGCGCCACGAACGCCAGCGCCTCCTCGAACGAGCGCAACACGATATCGACGTGCTCCTCGACGGTCGGTTGCGGCACCGGCGACTGGTCGAACGGCAGCTTGACGGTGGCCAGCAGTGCATCCGGCAGGTGGGTGCGCAGTTCCGCCGCCGCGTTCAGCCAGTCGCCCAGCCGTTCTTCGACCGGGTAGGGCAGGATCACGGTGGAGATCAGCTCCGCCTTTTCCGGTCCCGGGCGGTCCGCCGAGCCCAGCAGGGTGCTGCGGGCGTCGATGTCCGCTTCGCGCAGGGCGGAAACGAGCAGCTCGCTCATCAGTTCGTCGCGTTCCACCGCAAGGGCGGCGCACAGCACCACCGAGTGGGCCGGCACGTCGAGCGAGCCCTGCCACCGGCCTTGCCGGGTCTCGCGCATCTGGCGCAGGTAGGCGCCCAGGTTGGCGTCGAGCAGCGAGACGTCGCGCCGGCGCCGCGTGCGCGCGGGCGTGCGGCCTTCCGGGTTCAGGGTCGCGGCCACGCGGCCCATCGCGGCGCGCATGGTTTCCATCTGGCCCGCGTCGATGCGGCCGGCGCGCATGTCGGCACCGGCCAAAGCGAGGCCGGGCAGCAGCACCTTGTCGCAATAGCGCGCGAAGCTGGCGCGGCGCAGGTAGGCGTGGGCGTCGCGCACGATGGTGTCGCTGTCGGCCGTCAGCAGGCGCTGGTACAGGCGCTGGGCGCCGGAGACGTTCGGCGCGTCGCCCAGCAGGATCGTCACCGGCTCCAGGCCGCGCACGTGGCGTCCGGCCACGACGAAGCACAGGGTCAGCGGCGTCGACAGCAGCAGGCCGACGGGGCCCCACATCGCGCCCCAGAACACGGCCGAGATGATCACCGCGAGCGGCGACAGGCCCGAGCTGTGGCCGTAGACTTTCGGCTCGACGACGTTGGCCACGAACAGTTCGAGCGCGACGAACAGGGCGATGCACGACAGCGCCAGTTGCCAGCCGGGGTCGATGGCCGCGACGAAGACGGCGATGACGGCGCCCGCCGCCATCACGCCCAGGTAGGGCACGAAGCGCAGCATGCCGGACAGTGCGCCCCACAGGCCCGCGTGCGGCACGCCGGCCAGCCACAGCAGCACGCCGATCAGCGTGCCGAAGGTCAGGTTCACGGTGAACTGCGACAGGAAGAAGCGCGACACGCCCTGCGCCGCGTCGCCCAGCGTGCGGATCGTGCGGTTGATTTCGGTCTGGCCGGCGAGCCGGATCAGGCGGTCGCGCAGCGAGTCGTGTTCGAGCGAGATGAAGACGAGCAGCACGAGCACGAGGCCCGCCTCGCCCAGCGGGCCCCAGGCCATCGCGAACAGCCGGGCGAGCGAGTCGCGCGTGGTCAGGCGCGGCTGGCGGATTTCGACGGGCAGCGGCTGCGTCGGGCTGACCGTCACCGTGTTGATGCCGCGCCGGCCGCTGACGGCGCCGTGTTCCTGTGGCTGCACGGCGCTGATCTCGGCCTCGATGCGGGCGAACGGCCGCTCCGTCAGCTCGCGCACGGCCGCGACCTTGGTGCGGATCGCGGCACGGTATTTCGGCAGGTCGCCCGTGACGGCCACGAGCTGGAAGGCGAGCACGATGCCCAGGCCGACGACGCACGTGCCGATCATCAGCACGGACAGCATCGTCGCCGGCACCTGGCCCAGGCCGATGCGGCGCAGGGTGCGGATCAGCGGCGCGATGACGAGGCTCAGGATCACCGCCAGCGCGAGCGGTTCGAGGACGTCGCGCCCGAAATAGAGCAGGCCGAGTACGCAGCAGGCGGTGACGATCGCGCTGGAGGTCAGGTGCTTGAACAGAGTGGAATCGCGCATTCGCGGCGGGCAAAGGCCCCAATGTAGCAAAAAAACGTGGCCGCAACCAAGTTTCGTAATGGAAATATTTTTCGGGTCGGGTAAACCGTCAGCGCGCGACGATCAGGCGCAGGCCCAGCGCGATGAAGATGGTGCCGGCGGCGCGGTCGAGCCACTGCCCGGCCCTGGGCCGGCGCGCCAGCCATTGGCCGATGGCGCCGGAGAAGAAGCCGAGCAGGCCGAACAATACGACGGCCTGCAGGGTGAACGTGAGGCCCAGCAGCGCCGTCTGCAGGTTGGCGTCGCCGCGCTGGGCGACGATGAACTGCGGCAGGAACGACAGGAAGAACAGGGCGACCTTGGGATTGATCGCATTCGCGAAGAGGCCCTTGAAAAACAGCGTGCGCGGCGGGGCGGCGGATGCCTGGTCCGCATCGATGCGGGCGCCGCCGCGGCTGCGGAGCGCGTGCCAGCCCATCCAGGCGAGGTACAGGCCGCCGCACACCTTGAGCGTCGTGAACGCCAGCGGCGACGCGGCGATGAGGGCGGACACGCCGATCACGGCCAGCAGCGTGTGGCTGAGGCAGCCGAGCGCGCACCCGAGCCCGAACGCGATGCCCCGCGCCCGGCCCTTCGACACGCCCACGCTCAAGACCATCATGTTGTCCGGCCCCGGCGTCAGCGTGAGCAGGATGGCGGTGGCGAGGAAGGCGAAGAATTGGTCGGGTGTCAGCATGGGCGGTTCCTGTTTAATGAGCAATGTTACCGTGGCTAGCTCAATTGCACCAGTGCGCGGAGAGATGGCGACAAAGAGGAGGGCGTTCGTGTACAGTGCGATTTTTACAAGCTTCTTCCGCATGCCCAGGCACAAGCACCAGCGTCCCATCCGCAACGCGACCGAACGCATCCTGAACGCCGTCCTGATGAATGGCTGGCTGGCCGGACTGAGCTACCGGCTCGGCGGCCAGGGACGCGTAGGCGTGACGTACCAGGACGTCGAGCTGGGGGCGGAACGACGGCTGGTGCAGCCGCTGCGCATCGGCTTCGCCTCCGATTTCCACGCCGGCCCGACGACGCATCCGGCGCTGTTCGACGACCTGCTGGCGGCGATCCGCGCGGAGCGTCCGGACGTGCTGCTGCTGGGCGGCGACTACGTGTCGTTCGACGCCGATAACGTGGACAGCCTGCGCGCCTTCCTGGAGGGCGTGCGGGCGCCGCTGGGCGTGTACGGCGTGGTGGGGAACCACGATATCTGGAACGGCCGCGGCGTCGTCGAGGATGCCCTGCGCGCGGCCGGCGTGGAGGTGCTCGTCAACCGCAACGCGGCGTTGCCGGCGCCGTTCGGCCACGTCAGCATATGCGGCATCGACGATCCGTGGACGGGCGATCCCTCCGCCGGCGCCACGTTCGACGGCGCGGGCGCCGTCCGGATCTACCTGATGCATTCGCCGGACGGCTTGTTCCGCCTGGAGCGCCAGCGCTTCGACGTCGGTTTCGCCGGCCATACCCACGGCGGCCAGATCGCGCTCCAGGACGGTGCGCCGCTGTTCCGCCCCAGCGGCCCGTGCTCGCGCGAATACACCTATGGCCGCTACGACCTGCCCGACAACGGACCGCTGATCGTCAGCCGCGGCGTCGGCTGTTCCGGCATTCCACTGCGGCTGAACGCCGATCCGGAACTCCTGGTCTGTACGCTGCGCTAGCTTTTTCGCGCGTGCCCGTTCGCCGGGGCCGTAAATATTGAGTATTTCCTTTGATTCTCGATAACAGAATGGAGATAATGGCACGCCGCTAAGTTCCTGACCGGCACTGTTTTTGCATGTCAGGCTGCTTGACGGTCCGAGCCCGAGGAGGAGACCCCCTTCGGCGTATGTATGTGCAGGCCAACCGCCTGCCCGCCGCGCGCACAATAATCAGGGACCGGGATCTATCTACTATCGATTGGAGAAAGCAGTGAGTCTTTTCAGAACCAAGAATCTCGACAACATGGTCGCAGCTTCCCGTACCCCGGGCGGGCTGAAGAAAGTGCTGGGGCCAACCGACCTCATCCTCATGGGCATCGGGGCGATCGTCGGCACCGGTATCTTCGTGCTGACCGGTACCGGCGCCTTGACGGCCGGACCGGCGCTGACCGTGTCGTTCATCGTCGCCGCCATCGCCTGCGGCTTCGCGGCCATGTGCTACGCGGAATTCGCGTCCACCGTACCGGTCGCCGGTTCGATCTATACCTACAGCTATGCCGTGCTGGGCGAACTCGTCGCCTGGATGATCGGCTGGGACTTGCTGCTCGAATACGGGCTGGCGACGTCGGCGGTGTCCGTCGGCTGGTCCGGCTATTTCCAGTCGCTGCTGTCCGGATTCGGCATCGCCATCCCGCAGGCGCTCAGCGCCGCGCCGGGCGCGCTGCCGGGCGTGCACACCATCATGAACCTGCCCGCGCTGTGCATCATGCTCGTGCTGACCGCGATGCTGTCGTGGGGTGTGCGGGAATCGGCCCGCGTCAACAACGTCATGGTCGTCATCAAGATCACCGTCGTGCTGCTGTTCATCTTCGTGGGCGTCAAGCACGTCACGCCGGCCAACTGGCACCCGTTCGCGCCGTTCGGCGGCAAGGGCATCATGGGCGCCGCCGCCGTCGTGTTCTTCGCATTCATCGGTTTCGATGCCGTCACGTCGGCCGCCGAGGAAGTCAAGCGCCCGGAACGCGACCTGCCGATCGGCATCATCGGTTCGCTGACCATCTGTACCATCCTGTACGTGATCGTGTCCGCGATCATGACCGGCATCGTTCCGTTCCGGCTGTTCGAGGGCCATATCGACCACCCCGTCTCGCTGGCGCTGCAGTATGCGGGCGAAAACTGGTTCTCCGGCTGGGTCGACCTGGGCGCGATCCTGGGCATGACCACCGTGATCCTCGTGATGGCGTATGGCCAGACCCGCATCATCTTCGCGATGTCGCGCGACGGCCTGCTGCCGGCCAGGCTGTCGACCGTGCACCCGAAATTCGGCACGCCGTTCTTCGCCACCTGGGTCGTGGGCATCCTGTTCGGCTTGATCGCCGCCTTCGTGCCGCTGAACGTGCTGGCCGAACTGGTCAACATCGGCACCCTGGCCGCGTTCTGCCTCGTCTCGGTCGCCGTGATCGTGCTGCGCAAGAAGCGCCCGGACCTCAAGCGCGCATTCCGCTGCCCGGGCGTGCCGATCGTGCCGGGCATCGCCGTCGTGTTCTGCCTGGCGCTGATGTCGTTCCTGTCCGCGATCACCTGGATGGCCTTCGGCATCTGGCTCGTGCTGGGCCTGATCGTCTATTTCGGCTATGCCCGTGCCCGTTCCGTGCTGAACGGCGCGACCCAGTCGTAAAAAGCATCGGGGCGGCGCGAGCCGCCTTCGTCTCCCGGGCGGCGCTGCGGCGCCGCCCGTCGTTTCCAGCCCCATCCGAACGATACAATTCTTGTAATCTCTGTCCGACATTCCGGAGGGAAGCGTACCGATTACGCCAATAACGCCGGGTCCGCATAATCGTGGTTGAACATTGACCACAAGATTTATTATGACCTCCACGTACGCCGTCGACAGCCAGCAACGCGCCGCCGCGCGCGATGCCCGTCCCGCCCAGGTGCCGGCCGCCAGGACCCTGTATTTTTCCCTGCTGGACGATCCGGCCGGATGCCGCGCCGCGGCGCACGCGTTCCTGCACGCGCAGATCGGGCTGGCGCGGGCCGAACCGTGCGAATTGCCGGACGCCGTCTGGCAGCTGCAGGGCTGGATCCAGGGCCGCGCCGAGTCCGTCGGCATCGCCTACCGCGAATATCTCGCCGCACGCAAGAACGGTGCGCCGCGCCGTTACTTCACGAACAAGGCGCATGCGCTGTACTTCCTCAAGGGCGTCGCGCCGACCAAGCTCGTCGACGGCGCCTGGCTGTACGGCCTGCTGCCGCGCTGGGACGATCCCGACTTCCACCCGCTGATCAAGACCTACCTCGAAGAGCTGGGCGACGGCGTCCCGGACAAGAACCACGTCACGTTGTACCGCCGCCTGCTCGCGGCGCACGGCTGCGAACACTGGGACGCGCTGGCCGAGGACCACTTCGTGCAGGGCGCGATCCAGCTGGCGCTGGCCCATCATGCGGACGATTTCCTGCCGGAGGTCGTAGGCTACAACCTCGGCTACGAGCAACTGCCGCTGCATCTGTTGATCACGGCGTACGAGTTGAACGAACTCGGGATCGATCCGTATTACTTCACCCTGCACGTCACGGTGGACAACGCCGGCAGCGGCCACGCGCACAAGGCCGTGCAGGCGCTGCGCAACCTGATGGCGCAGTCGTCCGACCCGGCCGCGTTCTTCGGGCGCGTACTGGACGGCTACCGCCTGAACGACCTGGGCGCCTGCACGACGTCCGTCATCGGCGGGTTCGACCTGGAAGCGGAACTGGTCGAGATCTTCTCCGCGAAAGCGGCCATCGGCAAGAACATGCACTCGGATTACTGCCGGGTGGGCGGCCGCTCCGTCAACGACTGGCTGGCGGACCCGAAACAGATCCCCGCGTTCCTGACGGCGCTGGAAGACGCCGGCTGGATCCAGCGCGGCGAAGACGTCGAGCACAGCCGTTTCTGGCGCCTGATCCAGGGCGAGCGCGCCGAGATGTTCGGCGTATTTTCCAGCTACGAGCAGCAGGTGCTGCACGACTGGATCGCCACGCCACGGGCCGCGTCGGCCACGGCCCGCACCACCCGCGTGCTGAGCCACCGCGCCCGCCAGCGCACGCTCGACAGCCTCACGCAGCACGCGCAGCGCGGCGGTTATCCGGAGCGGGGCCTGATCCGGCGCCGCGCCGCGGACACCAGCGGCGACACCGAACTGCACCAGCTGGAACGGCGCGTGGCCGATGCCGCGGGCAAGCCGGAGGCGATGGCCATGCTGGCGCGCCTGATGTCGCCATCGGTGCATCATACCGCGGTGGGCCTGATGGCCACGCGGATGTATTCGCAATTGCTGGACGCCTGAGCACGACCGGGCGACACGAGGATATCCTGTGCAAATACTCGAACAACGCTTCCTGCGCGGACCCAACATCCACGCCGCCACCCCGTGCCTGTTGTCCGTGCTGGACCTGGACGACCTGTACGGCGTCTCCACACGCGACCTCCCGCGCTTCAACGACGCGCTGCTCGACCTGCTGCCGTCGCTGGCCGACTACCTCGTGCCGACGGGGCAGCCGGGCGGCTTCGCGCAGCGCCTGCGCGAAGGGACGTATCTCGCCCGCGTGATCGAACACGTGACACTGGGCCTGCAATGCCTGGCCGGCGCGCCGGTCGCATTCGGGCGCACGCGGCCCGTGACCGGCGAGCCGGGCCAGTTCCGCATCGTCTGCGCCTACCAGCTGGAAAAGGTCGCGCAGCCGGCGTTCGCGCTGGCCGTGGACATCGTCGACGCGCTCGCGCACGACGAACCGTTCGACCTGGCGCCGCGCCTGGACGAGCTGCGCGCGCTGACGGAACACTATGCCGTCGGTACGAGCACGGCCGCCGTGCTGGCCGCCGCGCAGGACCGGGGCATTCCGGTCACGCGCATCACGGAGGACGCCAACCTGTTCCAGCTGGGCTGGGGCGTGAAGCAGAAACGCATCCAGGCCACGGTCACGGGCGACACCGGGACCATCGCCGTGCGCATCGCCGGCGACAGGCAGCTGGCCAGGCGCCTGCTGGCCGAGGCGGGCGTGCCCGTGCCGGAGGGCGAAGCCGTCGCCACGGTCGAAGACGCGCTGCGCGTGGCGCGCGAGCTGGGCGCGCCGGTGACGGTCAAGCCGCTCGACGCCACCGGGGGCGAAGGCGTCACGGTTGCATGCGGCACGGACGACGAGATCGAGCGGGCCTACGTGCATGCGCGCACATTCGGCCGCCACGTCATCGTCGAACGCTGCATCGACGGCGCGGCGTACCGCATCCTGGTCGCGGCCGGCAAGGTCGCGGCGGCGTCGCTGCGGCCCGCGCACGCCGGCGGCACGGCCGACGACGTGGCGGCGCTGCTGCCCGAATCCACGCGCCGCCTGTGCGTGCGCGCGGCCGCGAAGATCGGGCTGGACGTGGCGGGCATCGACATCGTCTGCCGCGACATCGCCGTGCCGCTGGCCGACCAGGGCGGCGCCGTGGTCGGCCTGCACGCGGCGCCCGGCCTGGACCTGCACCGGGAGCCCGGCGGCGCGGTGCACGACGCGGCCGACGCCATCGTCACGGGGCTGATGGGCGATTCGGACGGCCGGATTCCGATCATCGCCTGCACGGGCACGAACGGCAAGACGACGACCACGCTGCTGATCGCGCACACGGCGCGCCTGGCGGGCCGCGTCACCGGCGTGGCGACGACGCACGGCGTCACCATCGGCGGCAAGGAAGTCACGAAGGGCGATTGCACGGGCTACTGGTCGGCGCGGACCGTGCTCTCGTCGCCGGACGTCGAGTTCGCGGTGCTGGAGACGGCGCGCGGCGGCATCCTCAAGCGCGGCCTGGCGTTCGACCGCTGTGACGTCGGCATGGTGCTGAACGTGGCGCCGGACCATCTGGGGCTGGACGGCGTCGACACCGTCGAAGACCTCGCGCAGGTGAAGGCCGTCGTGGCGCTGGCGGCGCGCCGCGCCGTCGTGCTGAATGCCGAGGACCCGCTGTGCGTGGCGATGGCGCGCCGCGTGCACCCGGACGTGGAGGTCGTGTATTTCTCGATGGAGGCCGACAGTCCGGTGCTGCTGCACCACCTGGAGGAGGGCGGCTGTGCGGTCTACCTGCAGGACAATTCGATCGTCGTGGCCGACGCCACCTACCATCAGGAGTTGCTGCGGGTGGAGACGATGCCCATCGCGTTCGGCGGCCGCGCGCGCTACAACATCGCGAACGGCCTCGCGGCGGCGGCCGGGCTGATGGCGGCGGGGTTCAACAGTCTGCAGATCGCCACGGGCCTGTCGACGTTCGTCAGCGACGGCAAGACGAACCCGCTGCGCACGAACGTGTTCGACGTGCGCGGCGTGACGGTCATCGTCGACTATGCCCACAACCCGGCGGCCTACACGGCCCTGGCCGAGATGGCGCGCGCGCTGCTGCCCGGCCAGCTGGTGGGCATCGTGACGGCGCCGGGCGACCGCCGCGACGCCGACCTGTTCGAGGTGGGCCGCGTGTGCGCCGCCCGCTTCGACGAACTGGTCGTGTACGAATCGGCCAGCCGCGGCCGCGACTACGGCGCCGCCGTCGACCTGATCCTGCAGGGCGCCGAGGACGTCGTCGGCAAGACCGACACCCTGCACCGCGAACTGGACGTGGGAGAAGCGATCCGCCTCGGCCTGTCGCTGTGCCGGCGCGGGGACGTGCTCGTGTTCGCGTGCGGGTCGTCGCTCGACGTGTTCGTGGAGGCGATCCGCCAGGCGGACCCGGAGAGCGCGGCAAGGATCGCGGCGCAGGTCGGGTAGGGCGGACGGCGCGCCGTCCACCCGTTCACATCACGTGTTCAGACGGCCCCGGCTTCGATCCGGCTCGCCGTCGCCGGCGACGTGGGCCGGATCGCTTCGGTGAGCTCCGTGATCGACGACCCGCACCCGAACACGAGCACGTCGCCAGGGACGCAGCGCGCGAGGCCCGCGCGGATTGCCTCGTGCGCGTTCAGCTGCACCTGCAGGTGATCGGCCTCGAATTTGCCGACGTGCGCCCCCTGCACGAGGAGCGCCGCCACCTCGCCGGCCGCACGGCCGCGATTCTCCGTCTCGTACACGACCAGTTCGTCGAAGCCGGCCGCGCAGGTCTCGCCGAGCGCGATCAGGTCTTCGTCGCGGCGGTCGCCGGGGGACGCGACGACGCCCACGAGACGGCCCGGCGTCAGTGCGCGCGCCGTCTCGGCCAGCGCGGCGTACGCGGCCGTGTTGTGCGCGTTGTCGAAGATGACCGTGACGCCGTCGACGTCGAACACGTTCGAGCGCAGCGGGTTGTGCTTCCAGTCGGAGACGAACGTGCGCAGGCCGGCCGCGATCTCGGGGTTGCCGAAGCCCGTCGCGGCGAGCGCGGCGGCGGCGGCCAGCCCGTTGGCGATGTTGTAGCGCGCGGCGCCCCGCATCGTGCACGGCATCGTGCGCACGTCCAGCAGCGCGTCGTGGCGCGTGCCGTTCGCCAGCACGATCATATTGTCTTCCAGGTAGACGGCGCGGCCGCCGTTTTCCAGGTGGCGCAGCAGCACGGGGTTGTCGGCGTCGAGCGCGAAGTACAGGATCTCCACGGCGTGGCGCAGGCTCGATGCCATCGCGACGCAATGGTCGTCCTCGGCGTTCAGCACGACGGCTCGGCGCGCCCGCTCGGCGATGACGTATTTGACGCGCGCCAGTTCCTCGACCGTGTCGATGCCGTCCAGGCCCAGGTGGTCGGCCGAGACGTTCAGCACGACCGCGACGTCGCACTGGTCGAACGCGAGCCCGTGCTCGAGGATGCCGCCGTGCGCCGTCTCCAGCACGGCGAAGTCGACGTCCGGCGCGGCGAGCACGGTGCGCGCCGGGCGGTAGCCCGTGCAGTCGCCTTTCGCGATGCGCTCGCCGTCGACGTACACGCCTTCCGTCGTCGTGACGCCGGTGGACAGGCCGGCGAGGCGCGTCGCGTGGGCGATGAGGAGGCTCGTCGTCGTCTTGCCGTTCGTGCCCGTCACGGCCACGACGGGAATGCGGCCGTCGTCCTCGCCGAACAGCGCGTCGACGATGGCGGCCCCCGCGTCGCGCGGCGTGCCGCGGCTCGGATACTGGTGCATGCGGATGCCGGGCGCCGCGTTGACTTCGATGATGCCGCCGTTCTGGTCGCGCAGCGGCCGGGCGATGTCCTGGCAGACGATGTCGATGCCGGCGACGTCCAGGCCGATCGTGCGCGCGGCGCGGATGCAGATGTCGCGCGTCTCCGCCGGCAGCAGGTCGGTGACGTCCTCCGCCGTGCCGCCGGTCGACAGGTTCGCGTTGCCGCGCAGGTCGACCTGCGTACCGGCCGCCGGGACGGTATCGAGGTCGTGGCCCTGTCGTGCCAGCACCTGCAGCGCGAGGTCGTCCAGCGGGATTTTGGTCAGGATGTTGGCGTGGCCGTCGCCGCGCGCCGGGTTGCGGTTTTCGGCTTCGACGAGCTCGCGCACCGTCGACACGCCGTCGCCCGTCACGTGCGGCGGACGGCGCCACGACGCGGCGGCGACCTTGCGGCCGGCGACGAGCACGCGGTAGTCGCGGCCCTGCAGATGTTCTTCGACGATGACGTGCGGCCCGTACTGGCGGGCGAAGTCGAACGCGCGCGCGATCTCGTCCGGCGTCGCGCAGGCGACCGTGACGCCCTTGCCCTGGTTCGCGTCCAGCGGCTTCACGGTGACGGCGCCGCCGAGCCGGCGCGCCACGCACAGCGCCGCATCCGGCGTGGCGACGGTGGCGCCGGCCGGCACGGGCACGCCGGCCTGGTCGAGCAGGGTCTTGGTGAGCTGCTTGTCGCTGGCGATGCCGACGGCCACGTGGTTGGTGGCGCCGGTGATCGTCGCGTGCAGGCGTTTCTGGCGGCTGCCCCAGCCCAGCTGGAACAGGTTCGCTTCCTCGGTCAGGCGCAGGCTCGGGATGCCGCGCCGGTGCGCGGCGGCCAGCACGGCAGCCGTGCTCGTGCCGATGGCGTGGCGGTGCGCGGTGTCGCGCAGCTCGTCCAGGGCCGCGTCGAGGTCGAACGGATCCTGGCGCGCGCAGGCCCCGATCAATGCCGCGGCCGTGCGCAGCGCCTGTCCGGCCACCTGCTCGATCGTGTAGCCGCAGACGACGCGTGCCCGCTGCGGCCGGGCGGGGTCGGTCAGCATCAGGCTGAACGGGCCGGGCGCGCCCGCCAGGCGCTGCAATTCCATCACGACGGGTTCGAGGGCCTCGTGCGCGGCCTGGCAATCGGACAGGCGCGCGGCCGCTTCGAAGGAAATCGCAGGCAACAGGGCCAGCAGGCGGCTGCCGAGGCCGGCGGCGTTCTGCTGCGCGGCGGTGTCGACGATGGCCAGCAGGCAGGGCGTCGCGGCATACAGGCTCGGACCGCGCAGGAAGCGATGTTCTGCGATTTTCATGAGATCGGATTCCGTTTCGTGATGTTTTCCAAAAACTCGAGCAGCGGCGGGGGAATGCGGCGGGCGTCCGCCGTGCCGCCGGCGCCCGGCAGGGCATACCGGCTGCCGGCCGGGAGCAGGTGCAGGCGCACGTCGATCAGTTCCGGCGTCGCGTGGTCGGCGATCTCCGCCACGTTCGTCGACATCGAGCGGCCGTCCACGATGGTGACGGCGCCTTCGCCCAGCACCTCGATGCCGACTCCGCGTTCGACGACGAGCGCGGTGTCCTCGTCGATGCCGATGCCCTGCAAGTACGGGTTCTGTGCCACGATGGACAATAGCCGCGACAGGCGCTGGCGCTCGGAGAAATGCTGGTCGATGACGACCCTGTGCAGGAAGCCGAGGCCCGCGCCCAGGCTCACCGAGCCCTTTTCCGGATGCAGCTCGGCGCGGCCCTGGGCCAGCATGTGGCCGGACATCGCGGACGCGCCGGCGCTCGTGCCGCCGATGCAGGCGCCGCGCAGCTTGAGGGCGGCGTGCATGGCGGCGTCGAGCGCGGTGCCGCCGACGATGGCGAGCAGGCGTTTCTGGTCGCCGCCCGTCATGAAGATACCGTCGGCGTCGGCGACGTCGCGGATGAGCGCCTCGTCGTTGGCGTCGTGGCGGCTTTGCAGGTGCAGGTGCACGTGGCGGGTGAGGCCGAGGTCGCTGAACGCGCGGTCGTACGTCTCCCACATGTGTTCGCACGCGGCGCTGGCCGCCGTGATGACGACGATCTTGGCGGACTGACCGCCGCACAGTTCGACGAAGCGCGTGAGGATCGCCATGTCGTCCTGCTTGTCCTCGCCGCCGCCGATGATGACGAGGTGGCCGTGGCTTCCGGCCACCCGGTCCGCCTGTTCGGCCTCGGCGATGGCGCTCTGCTCCTGGGCGGTCATGGCGCGACGATCCTCGCGCTGGGCATGTCCTGGTTGCTGTGGCTGCCCGCGTCGGTGCGGCTGGCGGCGATCAGGCCGACCGGCACCTTGGGATCGAACAGGTCCACGCCGCGCCTGAGCGCCTGGTCGAGCGGCATGCCGTCTTCGATCCAGCCGTAGACGGTGCGCGCCAGCAGGTGGCGCACGATCTGTTCGCCGATGCCGGTGGCGGCGACCGCGCCCGCCGGCCCGGCATAGAAGCCGCTGCCGATGATCGGGGTGTCGCCCACGCGGCCCAGCAGCGACGGTGCCGAACCGCCGGTGGACAGCGCCACGGCGAAATGGCCGTCCGGGCCGCGCACGACGGCGCCGACCGTGTCGCAGGCCGCGTGCGCGGGCAGGTCGAGCGGCGTCTGGTAATTCCAGAAGCGCAGGAACGCTTTCGCTTCCGGCGACAGGCCCGGCATCGCGGGCACGCGGCCGGCCAGTTCGCGGACGACCTTGGCGTGGGCATCGCGCTGGCGCTCGGAAATCGTCGTGTGGGCCGGATGGCCGATGGCGGCGGCGAAGCGGTTCGCGCCGTCGCCCGCCAGCAGCCAGTGCGGCGTCTCGGCGACGGCCCGCGCCAGCAAGACCGGGTTCTTGACGCCCTGCACGCAGGCGACGGCGCCGAGGCGGCCGCGGGTGTCCATGATGGAGGCATCCATTTCGACGGTCGCGCCGTCCAGGCACAGGACCGATCCGCTGCCCGCGTTGAAGCGGCCGTCGTCTTCCATCGACGCGACGGCGGCGATGGCGGCGTCGAGGGCGTCCGCGCTGATCGCCAGTTCTTCCACGGCCAGTTGCGCCGCGCGCGCGCAGCCGTCGGCGTACGCGCGGGGACTGCCGGCGCCGCCGTGCACGACGATTGCATATCCTTGCGTCACACTCATGTTGTTATTTTCTCCTTGCAACACTTGTCCCGTGCGCGCGCTGATGCGATGCGGCACGGCAGATACCGAATTATGCAAAACATAAACTATTAGAAACATCGGTAGCGTGGCCGTGTGGTTGTCGGACGCGGCTTACACGGCTCAGTCGGGCAGGCTGGCGCTCCGCTAGCTGTGATGTTTCAATAGGTTGTTCATTCGGATTGGAATTGAGAAACTGGAAATCGCCAAACCCCCAGTTCTCAAGGAAGCCAACCGAATGAACATCCATAAGAATGCCCGATTGACCTTCGTTCGTCGAGTCGAAATGGTCCAAGACGTCCTCAAGGCCCGCCTGCCGGCCTGTCACGTGGCGCAGCTATACGGCGTCAGCGCCCCGACTGTGCGCAAGTGGGTGGGACGGTTTCTGGCTGAAGGCAAGGCTGGATTGACCGATCGTTCATCGCGTCCGAATCACAGCCCACGTGCCATCGACGAATCGAAGGCGCTGACGATCGTCGAACTGCGCAAGAAACGGTTGACGCAGGCACGCATCGCCGAGTATCTGGCGCTATCGAAAGCGACCGTGAGCCGGGTGTTGGCGCGCGCTGGGCTGGCGCGACTGTCCGATCTGGAGCCGGCCGAGCCGGTGCAGCGTTATGAACATGAAAAGCCGGGTGATCTTATCCATATCGACACGAAGAAACTTGGGCGTATCGAAAAGACCGGACATCGCGCCACCGGCGACCGGCGTGATCGCAGCCGTGGTGCCGGATGGGAAGTGCTGTTCGTGGCAGTCGATGACCATGCGCGTATCGCGTACACCGAGCTGTATCCTGACGAATCGCAGGAAAGCGCCTGTCGCTTCCTGGCCAACGCCCACGCGTATTACTGCTCGCTGGGGGTCAGGCCCAAACGTCTACTGACCGATAACGGCTCACCTTTCCGGGCAAAGAGCTTTGGCCGGATTTGCGCAGGCCTGGAACTGAAGCATCGCTTTACCAAGCCCTACCGGCCACAGACCAACGGCAAGGCCGAGCGCTTCATCCAGTCAGCGCTGCGTGAATGGGCTTACGGCTTCGTCTACAAGACCTCAAGCGAGCGCGCCAACATGCTGCGCGACTGGATCCATCACTACAACTGGCATCGCCCGCACCAAGGCATCGGCGGCAAAGCACCGATGTCCAGGCTCTCAACCAACCGAAACAACCTCTTGCAACTTCACAGCTAGCGCATCGCGGACACGCTGCGCAGCGCCTGGCGCAGCTCGCCGGCCACCTGGCGGCGCCGGCTGTCGTCGACGAAGCGGCCGATCTCGACCTTGACGCCGCGCGATTCCAGCCGGATGAGCGCGCGCGGGCGTTCGTCCGGCACGACGACGCGGGTCCACAGCGGATCGAGCCGGACGAGTTCGCGCCTGTCGGCCTGCACGCATGTGACGAGCAGGCCGGATTCGGACAGCGCGATGCGCTCGTGGTCGGTCGCATGGCGCGCATGGACCAGCATGGCGAGACCGACGAGCGCCAGTTCGAGCAGGGAAAATGCGAGTACGCACCAGATGCCGTGGACCAGGAAGCCGACGGCGACGGCGAGCGAGCCGACGCACAGCACGGCATAGGCGCGTGCGACCTGGCGCGGGGACAGCGAGCAGTTGCGCCGCAATGTCCATTCGCGCGTCATGGCGGGCCCCGCGGGATCACTTGACGAGCGGCGGCGTCTCGAAGGTGTGAAACGGCGCCGGGCTCGGCACGGTCCATTCGAGGCCTTCCGCTCCCTCCCAGGGCTTGGGCGGCGCGGGCGGCCCGCCGCGGACGTTCGGGATCACGACCCGGAACAGCCAGTACACCTGGGAGAGCCCGAACAGGAAGGCGCCGGCCGACGTCAGGGCGTGGAAGTCGGTGAACTGGACGGGATAGTCGGCATAGCGGCGCGGCATGCCGGCCAGCCCGAGGAAATGCATCGGGAAGAAGGTCACGTTGACCCAGACGAGCGAGTTCCAGAAATGGAATCGTCCCCGCCGTTCGTCGATCATGTGTCCCGTCCATTTCGGCGCCCAATAGTAATAGCCGGCGAACAGGGCGAACAGCGACCCCGCCACCAGCACATAATGGAAGTGCGCGACCACGTAGTAAGTATCCTGCATCTGGATGTCGACGGGCGCCACGGAGAGGATGAGCCCCGTGAAGCCGCCGATCGTGAAGACCCAGATGAAGCCGACGGCGAACAGCATCGGCGTTTCGAAACTGAGCGAGCCCTTCCACATCGTCGCGACCCAGTTGAACACCTTCACGCCGGTCGGCACGGCCACGAGCATCGTCGCGTACATGAAGAACAGCTGGCCGGTGACGGGCATGCCGGTCGTGAACATGTGGTGCGCCCACACGATGAACGAGATGATGGCGATGGCGGCCGTGGCGTACACCATCGACGCATAGCCGAACAGGGGCTTGCGCGCGAACGCGGGAATCACCTGGGAGATGATGCCGAAGCCGGGCAGGATCATGATGTAGACCTCGGGGTGGCCGAAGAACCAGAAGACGTGCTGGAACATGACGGGGTCGCCGCCGCCGGCCGCGTTGAAGAAGGTGGTGCCGAAATGGCGGTCGGTGAGGATCATCGTGACGGCCGTCGCCAGCACGGGCATCACGGCGATCAGGAGGTAGGCCGTGATCAGCCAGGTCCAGCAGAACATCGGCATCTTCATCAGCGACATGCCGGGCGCGCGCAGGTTCAGGATCGTCGTCACGATGTTGATGGCGCCCATGATGGACGACACGCCCATCAGGTGGACGGCGAAGATGGTCATGTCCATGCCGGGGCCCATCTGGACCGACAGCGGCGGGTACATCGTCCATCCGGACGCGGGCGCGCCGCCGGGCACGAAGAAGGCGCCGAGCAGCAGCAGGGCGGCGGGCGCCAGCAGCCAGAACGAGAAATTGTTCATGCGGGCGAACGCCATGTCGGCCGCGCCCACCTGCAGCGGCACCATCCAGTTGGCGAAGCCGACGAAGGCGGGCATGATGGCGCCGAAGATCATCACGAGGCCGTGCAGGGTGACGAACTGGTTGTACAGTTCGGGCTCGAAGAACTGGATGCCGGGCTGGAACAGCTCGAGGCGGATCAGCAGCGCCAGCACCCCGCCGGCCATGAACATGACGAGCGCGAACCAGAGGTACAGGGTGCCGATGTCCTTGTGATTCGTGGCGAGCAGCCAGCGGCGCCAGCCGTGGGGGTGGACGTGCGCGCCGGCATGGGTGCCGCCGGGGGCGAAATCGGAACTGCCGGCCGTGGTGGGCATGGGTTCTCCGTGTCGGGTTGGCGCCGGCGCGCGCAGCGCAGTGGTCTGCATGAGACAACCCGGCCCGGCGTTGGTTCCATGCCAATGCGCGAGCCGGCCACAGGTGCCGCGCCGGCCGGAATCTGGTAACATTCCGCCCCTTTTCATCGAAAGACTTCCATGGCGAACGCTTGCGGCGTCGATTTCGGCACGTCCAACTCCACAGTCGGCTGGGTGCGGCCCGGCCAGCCCACGCTGCTGCCCCTCGAGGACGGCAAGTCCACCCTGCCGTCCGTCGTGTTCTTCAATGCCGACGACGAGCAGGTGCGCTATGGCCGTGCGGCGCTGGCGGACTACCTGGAAGGCTACGAGGGGCGCCTGATGCGGTCGCTGAAGAGCCTGCTGGGCACGAGCCTGATGGAAGGCCAGACGGAGGTGGCGGGCCGTTCGTTGCCGTTCCGTCAACTGCTGGGCCACTTCATCGGCGAGGTCAAGCGGCGCGCCGAGCGCGAGGCGGGGCGCGCCTTCGACTGCGCCGTATTCGGCCGGCCCGTGTATTTTGTCGACGACGATCCCGACGCGGACCGCCTGGCCGAGGACACGCTGGCCGACATCGCCCGTTCCGTGGGTTTCCGCGACATCGGCTTCCAGTACGAACCGATCGCCGCCGCGTTCGACTACGAATCCCGCATCGAGCGCGAGGAACTGGTGCTGATCGCCGACATCGGCGGCGGTACGTCCGACTTTTCGCTCGTGCGCCTGGGGCCGGCGCGGACCAGCCGCACCGACCGCCGCGACGACATCCTCGCCACCGGCGGCGTGCACATCGGCGGCACGGACTTCGACAAATACCTCAGCCTGGCGGCCGTCATGCCGCTGCTGGGCCACGGCAGCGCGCTGCTGTCGGGCGCCGCCGTGCCGTCGAGCTATTACTTCAACCTGGCGACGTGGCATACGATCAACCAGGCCTACACGCGCAAGAGCATCGTGCAGCTGGCCGACCTCGTGCGCGACGCGGCCGAGCCGGACAAGCTCAAGCGCCTGCAGCGCCTGATCGACGAGCGCGCCGGCCACTGGCTGGCGATGCGCGTGGAGGAGGCGAAGATCGCCCTGTCGGACACGCCGGAGGTCGACCTCGACCTCGACCGGCTCGCCCCGCCCGAGGTGCTGCGCGTGGGGCGCGACCTGTTCACGGCGTCGATCGGCGGCATGATCGACAGCGTGGGCGCGACGGTGCAGCGGCTGCTGGACGAAGCGGGGATCGCGCCGGAGCGCGTCGACACCGTGTTCTTCACGGGCGGCTCCAGCGGCGTGGCGAGCCTGCGCGAGCGGATCGCCGCCACCGTCCCCGATGCGCGCCGCGTCGAGGGCGACCTGTTCGGCAGCATCGGCGCCGGCCTGGCCATCGACGCCGCCCGCAAGTTCGGCTGATTTCAAACGGAAAGGAAGCACCTTGTTCGAACGCCCCATCGTCATGCTCGACTTCGAGACCACCGGCCTGTCGCCCGACGGCGGCGACCGCATCACGGAAGTGGCGGCCCTGCGCATCGCGGACGGCCAGGTCGTCGAGCGCTACGTCTCGCTCGTGAATTGCGGCGTGCGCGTGCCATCGTTCATCACCCAGCTCACGGGCATCACGCAGGCGATGGTCGACGGCGCGCCGCCGGCGGCCGAGGTCGTGCCGGCGCTCATCGACTTCATCGGCGGCGACGTCCTGGCCGCGCACAATGCCAGCTTCGACGAAAAATTCCTCAAGGCCGAGGGCGCGATGCTGGGCCACGGCTGCCGTCACGGCGGCCTCGTGTGCTCGCTGAAGCTGTCGCGCCGCGTGTTCCCGGGCCTGCCGAGCTACAAGCTGGGCCAGCTGGCGCATGCGCTCGGCATCGCGTTCAACAGCCGCGCCCACCGCGCCGAGGCCGACGCCGAAGTCGCGGCCGCGCTGCTGCTGCACATCGGCCGCCACCTGGGCGACGCCTACGGCCTGCGCGCAGTCGATCCGGACCTGCTGGTGTCGCTCAACCGGGTTGCCGCGGCGAAGGTCGGCGCCTTCATGGGCGTGTACGCGGCCGGGCGGCGCGTGTCGGCCTGAGCGGCGGCATCCTCCCGCATTATTTCCTGCAGTCAGCACGTCTTCGTAGCGTGCCACTGGACTTGTCGGCCGACCCGTCGCGCCGACGTCGTTTTCGCGCCCGTCCATCCCCTTCACGTTGGCGCAAGTCAAATCCATGATGCATCGCATCATTACACTTTTGGCAATTCTTTGACTCCCTGCGCGGGCGGCCGGATAACCCGCGGCGCGCGCGTGGGGCCGGCCACGCTTGCCGTGAGGAGCAACCGCATGCACAGTCACGAGTCCCTTCCGCGCGCCGGCGCGCTCGCCTGGTTCGCCCGCGCCGCCGCGCGCGGGAACCCCTATGCGCAGTTCAATCTCGGCATGATGTACAAGGACGGCGACGGCGCGCCGCAGGACGACGTCGCGGCCTGCCGGTGGCTGGAGCGGGCCGCCCGCAAGGGTCTCGTGTTCGCCCAGAACCACCTGGGCAGCATGTATTTCCAGGGGCGTGGCGTGGCGCAGTCCGACCACGAGGCGGCGTACTGGTTCCGCCTGGCCGCCGCCCAGGGCGACGCGTCGGCGCAGCAGAACCTCGGCGACCTGTACCGGACCGGGCGGGGCGTGCCGCGCGATCCGGCCCTGGCCGTCGCCTGGTATTACAAGGCGGCCGAGCAGGAACTGCCCAGTGCCCAGCGGCTGCTCGCCGCCTGCTACCTGGACGGCGAAGGCGTCGCGCGCAGCCAGCCGCTCGCGATGGCGTGGTTCCGCAAGGCGGCGCTGCTGGACGATGCCGAAGCCGAAGTCTGCCTCGGCCTGATGTACCGGCGCGGCCAGGGCGTGGCGCCGAGCGAGCCGGAGGCGCTGTACTGGTTCCGGCGCGCCGCCGCGCGCGGCCATGCGCCCGCGCAGCGGCTGCTGGGCCTGTCGTACCTGGCGGGACGCGGCGCGCCGGCCGACACGCTGGGCGCGCAGGCATGGCTCGAATGCGCGGCCGAGCAGGGCGATGCGGAAGCGCAGTTCAGCCTCGCCCAGTTGCTGGGTGCGGCCGATGCCGACGCCCTCGCCGGCGCGCACGGCAAGGGCGCCGGGGCCGCGCACGGTGCGCACGGTGCGCCCCGGGACGGCGCGGCGCTGGCCTGGACGCTGGCGGCGGCCGAGCAGGGGCACGTGCCGGCCCAGGTCAACCTCGGCCACCGGTACGCCTACGGGCGGGGCGTCGCGCCCGACCCCGAGCGGGCGCTGTACTGGTACCGGCGCGCGGCCGAGCAGGGCGCCGCCAAGGCCCAGTTCACGCTCGGCGTGATGTATGCGAACGGGCAGGGCGTGCGGCGCGACGAGGCGCAGGCAGCCGAATGGTATCGCCGCGCGGCCGAGCAGGGCGACGCGAGCGCCCAGAACAACCTCGGTGTCATGCTCGCGAACGGGCAGGGGGTGCCGCAGGACGACGAGCAGGCCGTGTACTGGTATCGCCTGGCGGCCGAGCAGGGCCATGCGCTGGCGCAATACAACCTGGGCGGCATGTACAACAGCGGCCGCGGCGTCGCGCGCGACACCGTGCGCTCCTATATGTGGATGTTGCTGGCGGCGGATGCCGGCGACGCGGCCGCCAGCGCCGGCAAGGCCATCGTCGCGCGCCGCCTGTCGCAGGCGCAGATCGAGAGCGCGATCGACATGCGGCGCCAGTGGCGGGACGCCCGGCTGTACGCGGGGCCGGAGCGCCGCGCCGCGTGACCGCGGCGCGGCGGGATATAAGCCGTGGTGATCCCGGTTGTTGCCGGCCGTGATATGGCCGTGGGTGAGAAATCAGGAAAACGTATTGCGGAGATCGGAAATGGAAATTGGATTTATATCTGGCGTCGCCGTAAACTGCAAGCATCACTGAACGAATCGACGACGGAGTTGACATGAACGCCTACACCACGAACACGACCACGAGCCGGATCGCCACCGAGAGCACCATTGCCCGCCTGTTCCGCGCGTTCTGCGTGGAAGCGCGCCGTGCGATCGAAATCGTCGGGGCGGCCTACCAGAACGGCCTGCAGCCGCCGCTGTAAGCCTGCGCACCGCGCACCGCGCATGACGACCCCCGCCCCGAGCGGGGGTTTTTGTTTGCCGGTTCCTAACGGTGCACGACCACCAGCAACGCCTTCGCCTCGGTCTTCCCGGCATTCCGGATGACATGATTCTGGTCGGCCGGATAACGCGCCGTCGCGCCGTGCTTGATTTTTCGCTTCTCGGCCCCGACCTCCAGTTCCACCGTCCCAGTTACCACAGTCAAGTGCTCGTTCGTACCCGGATCGTGGGCCTGCGATGCCAGTTCGCCGCCCGGCTGCAACGTCAGCTCATACCATTCGTACTTGCCGGCAAGGTCCATCGGTCCCAGGATGCGCAGCGAGTAGCCCGCGTGGCTGCCGGGCAGGGTGGGGATCTCGTGGGCGTCGACGACACGGATCAGGTCGACGGCGCGCACCTCGGACGACAGCAGTTCGCCGATCTGCACGCCGAGCGCATTGGCCAGGCGCCACGTGATGGCGATGGTGGGATTGGCCTTTTCGCGTTCGATCTGCGACAGCATCGATTTGGAGACGCCGGCGATGCGCGACAGGTCTTCCAGGGTAAGGCCGCGCGCGAGGCGCATGCGCTGCAGGGTGGCCCCGACTTCGGGAGGGGCGCTGGTGGTGACCGTTTTGTTCATGGAGCTTGCTTGCCAAGTTCAATGGCCGGGAGTAATATTCAATATATTGAAATTCTGTTCGAAATATAGAACAAGTTCCATACATCGAACGAATCCACACTATACCATTCGCCAACCGACAAGGACGAGGAAACATGAGCGACCCAGCATTCTATAGCGGCCTGCAGCAGAAACTCGACACGCTCAAGACCGAAGGCCTGTTCAAGCCCGAACGCGTGCTCGCATCGCGCCAGGGCGCCGAAGTGGTCGCCGCGGACGGCCGCACGCTGATCAATATGTGCGCCAACAACTACCTCGGCCTGTCGGGCGACCCGGACACGCAAAAGGCGGCCGAGGCGGCACTGCAGAAATACGGCTACGGCCTGTCGTCCGTGCGCTTCATCTGCGGCACGCAGACGGTGCACAAGGAGCTGGAGAAGAAGCTGTCCGAATTCCTCGGCACGGAAGACACGATCCTGTACGCCGCCGCCTTCGACGCCAACGGCGGCGTGTTCGAGCCGCTGTTCGACGAGAACGACGCCATCATCTCGGACGCGCTGAACCACGCGTCGATCATCGACGGCGTCCGCCTGTGCAAGGCCGCACGCTACCGCTATGCCAACAACGACATGGCGGACCTGGAAACGCAGCTGCAGGCCGCGACGAGCGCCGGCAAGCGCCACAAGATCATCGTCACGGACGGCGTGTTCTCGATGGACGGCACGATCGCGCAGCTGGACCGGATCGTCGAACTGGCGCAGAAATACGGCGCGCTGACGATGATCGACGAATCGCACGCGTCGGGCTTCATGGGCCGGACGGGCCGCGGCACGCACGAGCACTGCGGCGTGATCGGCAAGATCGACATCATCACGGGCACGCTCGGCAAGGCGCTGGGCGGCGCGATGGGCGGCTTCACGTCCGGCCGCCGCGAAGTCATCGAGACGCTGCGCCAGAAATCCCGGCCCTACCTGTTCTCGAACACGCTGGCGCCGATGATCGCCGGCGCCTCGCTGGCCGTGCTGGAGCGCATCGGCAAGTCGACCGAACTGCGCGACCGCCTGCATGAAAACACCGCATACTTCCGCCGCGAGATCGAGCGCATCGGCTTCACGATCAAGCCGGGCACGCACCCGGTGGTGCCGGTGATGCTGTTCGACGCGCCGGTGGCACAGAAATTCGCGGCGCGCATGTTCGAACTGGGCGTGCTGCTGTCGGGCTTCTTCTACCCGGTGGTGCCGATGGGCCAGGCGCGCGTGCGCGTGCAGCTGTCGGCCGCGCACACCCGCGAGCAGCTTGACAAGGTGCTGGCCGCCTTCGAGCAGGCCGGGCGCGAACTGGGCATCATCAAGGCCGCGTGAGCGGCGGACGGGATCACCGATCGGCCGGACGGCGCCGCCCACGAAGCGGCGCGCCGGAAACAGGCTCACGAAGCCGCAAAAGAGCAAGGACAACAAGCATGGAACGCATCCTCATCATCGGCGCCAACGGCCAGATCGGCAGTGAACTGGTGACCGCCCTCGCGCAGCAGCACGGCGCGGCCAACGTGATCGCCGCCGACATCGGCACCGACAACCTGTACGGCGCGGCGCGCTACGTGCGCGTCGACGTGCTCGACCAGGACGCGGTGGCGCGGCTGATCGCCGACGAAGGCGTCACCCAGGTCTACCAGCTGGCGGCGCTGCTGTCGGCGACGGGCGAGAAGGCGCCGTTGAAGGCCTGGAAGCTGAACATGGACGGCCTGCTGAACATCCTCGAGATCGCGCGCGAGCGGGGCGACGCGGGCAAGCCGCTGAAGGTGTTCTGGCCGTCGTCGATCGCCGCGTTCGGCCCGAACACGCCGGCCGAGTCCACGCCGCAGTACGCGGTCATGGACCCGACGTCGATCTACGGCATCAGCAAGCTGGCCGGCGAGCGCCTGTGCGAGTACTACCACGCGAAATACGGCGTCGACGTGCGCAGCATCCGCTACCCCGGCATCATCAGCTACAAGTCGCCGCCCGGCGGCGGCACGACCGACTACGCGATCGCGATCTTCCACGCGGCGCTGCGCGGCGAGACCTATGACTGCTTCCTCGGCCCGGAAACGACGCTGCCGATGATCTACATGCCGGACGCGATCCGCGCCACCGTCGAGCTGATGGACGCGCCCGCGGAGCAGGTCGCCATCCGCTCCTCGTACAACGTGGCGGGCGTCTCCTTCAATCCGCGCGAACTGGCGGCGGCGATCCAGAAGAAGGTGCCCGCGTTCCGTATCGCGTACAAGCCGGACAGCCGCCAGCAGATCGCCGATTCCTGGCCGAAGAGCCTCGACGACAGCCGCGCGAGTGCGGACTGGGGCTGGCAGGCGCGCATCGGCGTCGACGAGATGGTCGCGGACATGCTGGCCAACGTCGACGTGGGCATGAGCAAGGCGGCGTGATTTCCGAATGAAAGCGCTGCGCGCATTCACCACAAGTGGAACGCGTGGAAAGACCGTCGTTGCCGCGCAGGCGGGAATCTGATTTCCAGCCGCAGCGGCAACGCACGCAAGATTGGGTTCCCGCCACCGCGGGAACGACGTAGTGGGGCGGTGTCCACGAAACGCCGATCAGCCCATCAACAAGTAAAACCAGGAGACAGCTCATGGACATGAGCGTATTTGACGTTTTCAAGATCGGCATCGGCCCATCGAGTTCGCACACGGTCGGCCCGATGGCGGCGGCGCGGCGCTTCCTCGTCGAATGCGGTCCGCTGGACAATGCGGTCGGCGTGGAAGCCCATCTGTACGGCTCGCTGGCGCTGACGGGCGTCGGCCACGCCACCGACAAGGCCGTGATCCTCGGCCTGATGGGCGAGACCCCGCAGGACGTCGACCCGGACACCGTCGACGACAAGCTCGCCGAGGCCGAGCTGGACGGCGTGCTGAACCTGCTCGGCGCGCAACCCGTGCCGTTTTCCAGCCGTACGGGCCTCGTCTGGCACAAGCAGTCCACCTTGCCCGACCACCCGAACGGCATGCGCTTCGTGCTGAAACTGGCGGACGGCAGCGTCATCGAGCGCATCTTTTATTCGATCGGCGGCGGCTTCATCACGGCGCCGGGCGAAACCCAGGCGACGCGCGAGGCGGCGCCCATCCCGTTCCCGTTCGACACGATGCGCGACCTGCTCGAGCACGGCAGCCGGCAGGGCCTGACGATTCCCGCGATGCTGCGCGCTAACGAATGCGCGCGCATGTCGAACGACGCGCTCGATGCCGGCATCGACCGCATCTGGGAGGTGATGCGCGGCTGTATCGCGCACGGTCTCGTCACGGAAGGCGAGCTGCCGGGCGGGCTGAACGTCAAGCGCCGCGCGGCCAAGCTGTGGCGCCAGGAACGGGAAGCCCGCAACGCGGCGAACCACCTGCCGCACGATGCCGTCAACCAGGTCAGCCTGTACGCGATGGCCGTCAACGAAGAGAATGCGGCGGGCGGGCGCGTCGTGACGGCGCCCACGAACGGCGCGGCCGGCATCATCCCGGCCGTGCTGCGCTACTACGCCGAGGATTGCCGCCCGACCGACGCGCGGCGCGGTATCCACGACTTCCTGCTGACGGCGGCGGCCATCGGCATGCTGTGCAAGAAAAACGCATCCATTTCCGGGGCCGAGATCGGGTGCCAGGGCGAGGTCGGCGTCGCGTGCGCCATGGCGGCGGCGGGACTCGTGGCGGCGCTGGGCGGGTCCAACGGCCAGATCGAGAACGCGGCCGAGATCGGCATCGAACACCACCTGGGCATGACCTGCGACCCGATCGGCGGCCTCGTGCAGATCCCGTGCATCGAGCGCAACGGCATGGGGGCCATCAAGGCCATCACGGCGGCGTCGCTGGCGCTGAAGGGCGACGGCACCCACTTCGTCAGCCTGGACGACGTCATCGAGACGATGCGGCAGACGGGTTTCGACATGCAGGCCAAGTACAAGGAGACGTCGCTGGGCGGACTGGCCATTCACGTTGTGACGGTCAACCACGCGGCGTGCTGATCGGGCGGGGGGGCGCCCACCCAAGGCTATTCGATGCACCCGGTGATGGTCTGCCGTCGCGTGGGCGGGGGGCGCCCACCCTACGTTGTTCGATGCTCCTGGCGATGGCCTGCCGTCGCGTGGGCGGGGGCCGCCCACCCTACGATGTTCGATGGTCCCGGCAATTTCCTGCCGTAGGGTGGGCACCCCGTGCCCACGACGCCTGAAATACATCGCCGATGCGCGAATTGCGTGAACAATATTCGGCAAAAAGACAATATTGCCCGGTCCAGACTATAATAAATATCCAACGCCAGCCAACTCCGATCTTTTCTACCGTATGCAATATGTGTCCACCCGCGCGACGAGCGCGTCCGCAGCACGTAATCCCCAATCCTTTTCCGACATCCTGCTGGGCGGCCTGGCGCCGGACGGCGGGCTGTACCTGCCGGCCGATTACCCGCAGGTCACCGGCGCCGAACTCGATGCCTGGCGCAAGCTGTCGTATGCCGAACTGGCCTACGAGATCCTGCGCAAGTTCGCCACCGACATCCCGGACGCCGACCTCAAGGCGCTGACCGCGAAGACCTACACGGCCGACGTGTACAAGAACGCGCGCGCCGACGAATCCGCCACCGAGATCACGCCGCTGCGCGTGCTGGAGCAAAGCCCGGACCGCACCCTGATCCTGCAAGCCCTGTCGAACGGCCCCACGCTGGCCTTCAAGGACATGGCGATGCAGTTGCTGGGCAACCTGTTCGAATACGCGCTGGCGAAGAACGGCGACGAGCTGAACATCTTCGGCGCCACGTCCGGAGACACGGGCAGCGCGGCGGAATACGCGATGCGCGGCAAGCGCGGCATCCGCGTGTTCATGCTGTCGCCGCACAAGAAGATGAGCGCATTCCAGACGGCGCAGATGTTCAGCCTGCAGGACCCGAACATCTTCAACATCGCCGTCGAAGGCGTGTTCGACGATTGCCAGGACATGGTCAAGGCCGTCTCGAACGACCTCGAATTCAAGGTCCGCCACAAGATCGGCACCGTCAATTCGATCAACTGGGCGCGCGTCGTGGCGCAGGTCGTGTACTACTTCCGCGGCTACCTGGCGGCCACGACGTCGAACGACCAGAAGGTGTCGTTCACGGTCCCGTCGGGCAACTTCGGCAATATCTGCGCCGGCCACATCGCCCGCATGATGGGCCTGCCGATCGCGAAGCTGGTCGTCGCGACCAACGAGAACAATGTGCTGGACGAATTCTTCCGTACCGGCGTGTACCGCGTGCGCAAGTCGGCCGAGACCTATCACACGTCGAGCCCGTCGATGGACATCTCGAAGGCGTCGAACTTCGAACGCTTCGTGTACGACCTCGTCGGCCGCGACGCGGATCGGACGCACGCGCTGTTCCGCAAGGTCGAGACGCACGGCGGCTTCGACCTGTCCGGCGGCCCGGGCTGCGACGGCGACGAATTCCGGCTGGTCGCGAACTACGGCTTCCAGTCCGGCTGCTCGACGCACGAAGACCGCCTCGCGACGATCCGCGACATGGCCGACGACTACGGCATCACCATCGACACGCACACCGCGGACGGCATCAAGGTCGCGCGCGAGCACGTGGAGCCGGGCGTGCCGATGATCGTGCTGGAGACGGCGCTGGCCGCCAAGTTCAACGAGACCATCCTGGAGGCGCTGGGCACCGACGCCGAGCGTCCTGCCGGTTTCGAGGACATCGAGACGCTGCCGCAGCGCTTCGTCGTGATGCATGCGAACGTCGCCCAGATGAAGGAATTCATCGCGGCGCACACGGGACTGGCCAAGTGAATCCGCAGGCTGTCCACCTTGCGCGCAAGCCCTTGATGCCGGTGCGCGCGGCGCTCGACTTCCTGCTGGCCGCGGCGCGCGTCGTGGACGGCGTGGAGGAAGTCGACACGCTGGCCGCCAACGGCCGCGTGCTGGCGGCCGACCAGGTGTCGGGGCTGAACGTGCCGTCCGCCGACAACACGCAGATGGATGGCTACGCGGTGCGCTCCCACGACTGTGCGAGCGGGGCGGCCACGTTGCGCATCGCCCAGCGCATCCCGGCGGGCACGGTCGGCCAGCCGCTCGAGCCGGGCACCGCGGCGCGCATCTTCACGGGCGCCCTGATTCCGGCGGGCGCGGATGCCGTCGTGATGCAGGAGCAGTGCGAAGCGGACGGCGACCAGGTCACCGTGAAGCACGCGCCGCAGCCGGGCGAATGGATCCGCCGCGCCGGCGAGGACATCGTGGCCGGTGCCGTGATCCTGCCGGCCGGCACGCGGCTGCGCGGCCAGGAACTCGGCCTCGCAAGCTCGGTTGGCCTCGCGCGCCTGCCCGTGCGCAGGCGCCTGCGCGTGGCCGTGTTCTTCACGGGCGACGAGCTGGCGATGCCGGGCGAAGCCCTGAAGCCGGGCGCCATCTACAATTCGAACCGCTTCACCTTGCGCGGGCTGCTGGAAAACCTCGGTTGCGACATCGCCGACTATGGCATCGTGCCCGATTCGCTGGAGGCCACGCGTGACACCTTGCGCGCCGCCGCCGCGCAGCACGACCTGATCATCACGTCGGGCGGGGTGTCCGTCGGCGAGGAAGACCACATCAAGCCGGCCGTGGAAGCGGAAGGGCGGTTGAACATGTGGCAGATCGCCGTCAAGCCGGGCAAGCCGCTCGCGTTCGGCGAGGTGCGCCGCGCCGACGGCAACGGCCATGCGTTCTTCCTGGGCCTGCCCGGGAATCCGGTGTCCAGCTTCATCACCTTCCTGCTGTTCGTGCGGCCGTTCCTGCTGCGCCTGCAGGGCGTGACGGGCGCCGTCGAACCGCGCACGATCCCGCTGCGCGCGGACTTCGACTGGCCGAAGCCGGACCGCCGCAACGAATTCCTGCGCGCCCGCATCAACGACGCCGGCGGCCTCGACCTGTTTCCGAACCAGGGTTCGGGCGTGCTCACGTCGACCGTGTGGGCGGACGGCTTGATCGACAATCCGCCGGGCCAGGCGATCGCGCGGGGCGACATCGTGCGCTTCATCCCGTTCAGCGCGCTGCAGTACTGAAAGACGACCATGAAGATCAATCTGCGATTCTTTGCCAGCGTGCGCGAAGCCGTGGGCAGCCCGGGCGAGACCGTCGACCTGCCGGCAAGCGTGGCGACGGTGGGCGCCGTGCGTGACTTCCTGATCGCCCGTGGCGGCGCGTGGGCCGCTGCGCTCGCGCACGAGCGCGCGCTGCGCATGGCGTTCAATCAGATGATGTGCGAGCCGGGAACGGCCATCGCCGAAGGCGGCGAAGTGGCGTTTTTCCCGCCGGTGACCGGCGGCTGAACCCGAGTTACATGGCACTGCCGCGGGCGTGCCGTAGTCCGTCGTTCCCGTGTAGGCGGAACCCACTTGCGCAGCGTTGCCGAGGGGTACGCAGCACCCCGTCGTTCCCGCGCAGGCGGGAACCCAATTTGCGCAGCGTTGCCGAGGGGTGTGCAGCACCCACCCCGTCGTTCCCGCGCAGGCGGGAACCCAATTTATGCAGCGCCGCCGAGGGGTATACAGCACCCCGTCGTTCCCGCGTAGGCGCACTGCTGTCCGGAATAAAATTCTTGACAGTTTCATCAGATGAGGCTCAGCTGGAGCTCTGCCATTTCTTGCTGAAGTCGCCGTCGTTGTCGATAGCGGGAAGCTTCGATCTCGGGGCGCTGAAACAAGGTGGCGCGTATCAGCACGAGACAGTCCCAGAGACTGATCTTGAGCGAGTGCCGCTGCTTGTAGAGCGCCACGAGCAAATAGCTGATCAACGCTGTAAGCACCTGGATGCGCACTGCGTTTTCGCTCCGCCCGAGGAATTTTTTGATTTTCAGGTGCTGCTTGATCCACTTGAAAAACAGCTCGATTCCCCAGCGCTCCTTGTAACGCTGGGCGATCTCGAACGCGGCGCTGTCCAGATCGTTGGTGGCCAGGACAAGCGGCGTGTCCTTTTCCGGGCGAGCGATTGTGATACGCCGTAGCGATGCCAGGTACGGGTTGCCTCGTCCTCCGGGACGCTTATGTTTGAGCCGGACGATTTCATCATTGAGCACGACCCCGGCGGCTTCGGCGGGAATGCTTCTTTCTTCGATTATCTGTAGGCCGGCATTGCGTTTGAACCGGGTAACGAACTGCGCCCCAGCCTGACTGATGGCGTTCCACCAGGCGTAGTCGCAGTAGCCTTTGTCGAAGACGTAAAGGGCGCCCCGAACCAGCGGTACGCTCCAGGCTTTCTCTACGTCGTTCACGTTGGCCGCGCTGAACGAAATCCAGTCTGGCGTCCGGGTCTCGGCATCGAGCAGGACATGGACCTTGATACCCTGGGTGTTGCGGGTGCGGTTTTCTTGTGTCCAACGCTCGAATTCCCGTCCCTTGAGCGTCAACGACGTCGAGTCGAGCAGATACATCAATTCAGCACTATCGCTGCGCAACTGACGCGACACCTGTCCCATCAGCCAATTGGCGACGTCACTGAACACGGTATCGGAGCGCCTGGCGTTCGCATCGGCCAGCGTCGTACGTTTGATCATCCCGGCGCCCAAATGGTAATGGTGAGAGCGGTGATGATTAAAGCCCGTCTCCAGCGCCCGCAAGCCCGGCGCTTCACTGAGCTGCCCGTACATCATTGCGATCAGGTGCTGCCAGTGTCCGAACTTTTTAGAGTACTTGTCGGCCTTGTGCCTTTTTACCAGCCGATCGAACTCCGAGCGGGGCAGGCCCTTTAATAATTCCTGAAAGGTAGCTATGCTGAACATGTTGCGGGGTTTTGGTTTTTTGAGTTTGGCGACTCGGGTATACGCCCGTAAACCAGTCCCTGCAACACCTTCAGCGATTTCCCCTCAAATTATTCCGGACAGCAGTGCGCGTAGGCGGGAACCCAATTTACGCAGCGTTGCCGTGAGGTGCGCAGTACTGCCGGCTTCACTTGGGTCCCCGCCTGCGCGGGGACGACGTGTCGAGTGACGTTGTCGATCAGACGATCGTCTTCTCCGCCAGCGCCAGCAGCTTCGCGCAATCCGCATTGCGCTCGGCGTAGTCGCGCCACGCGGTCGCGCGCGCGAGGTCCTGCCACTTGCGCAGCGAGTCGCCGTTCAGGTCCACCGTGCGGCCGCCGGCGCCCTGGAACAGCGCGGCCACGGCCGCATCGTCCATCTGGGCCGATTTGCGCGCGAACGCTTCCAGGTCGGCGCCCACCGAGAGCAGCACGGCCTGCTGGTCGCGCGGCAGCCGGTCGAAGGCGGCGCGCGACATGATCAGGGGCTCCAGCATGAACCAGTAGGTGCCGCCGCGCGCCGTCGTGACGGACTTGCTGACTTCGTCCAGGCGGAACGAGATCAGCGACGAGGACGACGTCATGGCCGCGTCGAGCTGGCCTTTTTCGAGCGCGCCGCGGATGTCGTTCGACGGCATCGACACGACGTTGGCGCCAGCTTCCTTGAGGATCATGTCCATTTCGGGCGAGCCGCCGCGCACCCGGAGGCCCGCCGCGTCTTCCGGGTCGACGATCGGCTTGCCGCGCGACGCCATGCCGCCCGCCTGCCAGATCCAGCTCAGCAGGATGAGGCCCTTGTCGGCCAGCACCCGCTTGAATTCCGTGCCGATTTCTTCGTTTTTCCAGGCATAGCCCTGTTCGTACGACGTGACGAGGCCCGGCATGAGGCCGATGTTCACTTCGGGCAGGTCGGCGCCGGCGTACGACAGCGGCACGAGCGAGATGTCGAGCGCGCCTTTCGCCAGCGCGGGAATCTGGGCTTCGCTCTTCATCAGCGAGGAGTGCGGGTAGATCGAGAATTTGACGCGTCCCTTGGTCCGCCGTTCCGTCTCGGTGGCGAACATGCGGCACAGGCGGTCGCGGAAATCGCCTTCGGCCACGCTGCCACCGGGGAATTGATGGGAAATCTTGAGATTCGTGGGCTGGGCCCATGCAGCGTGCAGCAAGAGCGGGCTGGCCGCGATTCCGACCAGCAATGTCCTACGCGTCAATACCGACATAAACATCCTCCAAGATGATATTACGGACTACCGGACGAATCGTGGACCCCTCTTGACGACCGCCTGAGGCGTACATCGTTCGCGATTTCACATTATGTTGTGCGTATAAGAATAGGCTCAGCCGTAGGCTTGTCAAGAAAATATTGCAATAAAAAACCGTGCGTCGCAGCATAAAAAATGCAGGAAGAATCAAGCGGCCAGGGAGGCAGTATCGCGCGCGGGAGTCGCTGCTCCTTGCGCTGGATCTGATGTGCGCCCGGTTCGCGTTTGCTGCGGCGCCGCGAATCTCGCGGCCGTCACCGGGCGATCGTTAGCGTTTTTTGACAGATCATGCACGGCGGGGCAGGGAGCCGGGGCGGCGCGGTGCCGCCCGGCATGCGCCCCGCATGGCACGGGGCGCGGCGCGGTCAGCGCGCGGGGAGCGGATACGTGGCCGGACTGACGTTGCCGTCCTTGTCGACGGCCTGCACGCCGAACAGCAGATTGTCCTTCGACAGGTCGAGGCGGTAGTTCGTCACGTTGCCGACGAACTTCGCGCCCTGCCAGAGCGGGGCCGTCGTGTCGCGCCACACGATGCGGTAGCCGGCCAGGTCCGGCTCCGTGTTCGCCTTCCACGCGAGGTCGGTGCCGTTGTCCAGGTTCGCCGTCCTGACCCTGACCTCCTGCGGCGCGGCCGGCGCCAGCGCGAGCGCGGCGAGCGACGCGGCGTTCACGCGCGCCACCTGCGCCACGTAGTCCGGATCGACGTACTCGGGCAGGTCGCCGATCTTCTTGCCGTTTTCCGTGCGCAGGTCCTGGTGCTGGTGATTGAAGTCTTCGTGCGGTTCCGTGAAGCGCACGGCCGCGTAGCCGGCGTCCAGGAACGGGCTGTGGTCGCCGCCGCGCAGGTAGCGGTCGCGCCGGTAGATGATATTCACCTTGAAGCCGGGGACGTAGCGCTCGCCCGTTTCCTTGACGTGGCGCGCGAGCTGGCGCGTGATCGAGTCGTTTTCGCCGCCGGTCTGGAGCAACGTGCGCAGCGCCGGCGTCGTTTCCTTCACGGGCGGCACGCCTTCCGCGAACAGGCGCACCTCGGCGTTATCCAGCTTGCCGTGTTCGTCGTGCGAGCTGCCGATGATGTCGTTGTTCAGCATGCCGGCGATGTTCATCCCGGCCGCCCTGGCCTTGGCCGCATAGTCGCCGGAGCCGTACAGGCCCTGTTCCTCCGCCGCGACCGTCATGAACACGAGCGACGCGTCGAATGCGTGGCGCGCCATCACGCAGGCCATTTCGATGACGGCGGCCGTGCCCGACGCATCGTCGTTCGCGCCGGGCGCGTCGGCCGTGGCGTTCATCACGTCGGTCACGCGCGAATCGTAATGGCCGCTGACGACGTAGTAGCGGTCCTTCGACGCCGCCTGTGTGCCCGGCAGCGTGGCCACCACGTTGACGATCTCGGTCGGCCGCGTGATCCGCTTGTCGACGGGGTGCACGTGGCTCTGGAACTGCACGTCCAGCCGGCCGGCGCCGCAGCGTTCCAGCTCGGACTTGATCCAGCGCCGCGCCGCGCCGATGCCGCGCGTGTCCGACGCGGTCCCGGACATCGTGTGGCGCGTGCCGAAGCCGACCAGCTTGTCGACGTAGGCGTGGATCCGCTGCGGCGAGATCTCGCGCACGATCGCGTCGATCTCGGCCTGGCGCGCGGGCAGGGCCGCGTCCGCGGGCGCCGCGGCCTGCGCGCCGGCGCCGGCCAGCAACAGGATGGGGAAAGTGGTCTTGAGTACGGGATGCATGGGACTCCTTGGGCTGACGAATCGGCGCCGCGGATCGCGCGGTCCGGCTGTTGTTGTGCATGCGGCGCGTGCGGGATGCGCCGCGGCCGCCGGGATGCACTGTACCGGACGGCGGCGGCGCGGGGAAGCTTTACGCCGCGCGCCGCCGCCGTGCGTGTGTCACAAGGTTCCGAGGAAGGTGCGGATCGCGGCGATGACGGCGTCGGGCTGGTCGAACATCGCGAAATGGCGGGCCGGCGCCACGATCGCGACCTGCAGCCTCGGCGTGCCGTCCATCAGCGCGCGGTAGTAGTCCGCCTTGCCGGCGGGCGTCAAGCCCTGCTGCGCGCTGTCCAGGTCCAGGTAAGGCACGATGGCCAGCACCGGCGCCTGGATGGCCTTCAGGCCGGGCCGCAGGTCCAGCGTCAGCACGTCCGCGGCCCAGGCGCCGACGGAGGCGGGATCGCTGCGCGCCGTCAGCTGCGCCAGCGCGTCGGCCCGGGACATGTCCAGCACGCCGATCGTCCGCATGTAGGCTTGCTGCTGCTGGGCGAACAGGTCCGGCGGCTGCTTGCCGATCTGGGCGCGCGTGCGCTCGGCGAACTGCGCGCGCTGTTCGGGCGGCAGGTCTTCCGTGCCGGGCATCACGGGCAGGCCGTCGATGCTGACGATGCCGCCCACGAGCGCCGGATTGTCCTCGGCCACGGCGAGGGCCAGGATGCCGCCCAGGCTGTGGCCCACGATGACCGGTCTGTCGAGGCGGCGGCGCGCGATCAGTTCCTCGACCGCGGCGCGCGCCGCCGCGAACGGCGCCGGTCCGGCCTTTGGCCTGCCGTCGAAGCCGGGCAAGGTCAGCACGTAGACGGCGTGGTCGGAAGAGAAGGCGCGGATGGTGTCTTGCCACACCCAGCTGCCGCTCGCGAGGCCCGGGATCAGGATCAGCGGCCGGCCCTTGTCGCCATGGCGTTCGACGAGCACGCCGGCCACCTCGAAACGTTCGGCCGGCGCGAGGGCGGCGGCGTAGCGGTTCGGTTCCGGGGCCGCATCGGCGGCGCGGCTCGTGGGGAGGGCGCCGCCGACGAGGGCGGCGAAAACGGCGGCGAGTGCGGCTTTGTTGCGAAGGCGGGTCATGCGGTCTCCTGGTCGGGGAAGAAAATGGTTTCGATCGTTTGTCCGAACAGCCTGGCCAGCGCGAACGCCAGCGGCAGGCTCGGGTCGTAGCGTCCCGTCTCGATGGCGATGACGGTCTGGCGCGAGACGTCCAGCAGCTCGGCCAGGTGCGCCTGGCTCCAGCCGCGCGTCGCGCGCAGGTCGCGGATGGCGTTCTTCATGGTTCGACGGTGCGGCGGGCGACGAGGCCGCGCACGATGTTGACGAGGCCCCAGCTCGCGCCCATCACGATCCACACGCTGAACATCGACAGGCGGGGGAAGCCGGCCGTCTCCAGGAAGCCGTAGCTGAACGTGACGGCGGCCGTGATGGCGAAGGCGAGGGCGACGCCTTCCAGCAGGCGCAGGCGCTGGTATTCGTCGATGCGCGCGACGTGGCGCGCGATGGCGCGGATCATCAGGCCGAAGCCGATCATGGGCAGCAGCAGGACGATGGTGCGCAGCGGTCCGTCGGCCAGCGGCCGGCCGTAGCGGATGGAACCTGCCAGCAGCACGACATACACGGCGATCGCCGTCCACAACTCGAACCGGTAAGCCCGGGCCACGCGTTTCTCGTGCATCGCACACCTCCTTTTGATAGAACATCATGTAAAGTATGCTTTACATCGTAGACGTGCCCCGGGCCGATGTCAAGTTTCCTTTACATCCTTTTTCGGCGCCCGTTCGACTACAATGCTCGCCTCCGTTTTCCTTGATGCCGCCATGTCCGAGTCCCGCACCGAAGCACGTTCCCGCCACGCCATCGTCATCGGCGGCGGCCCCGCCGGCCTGATGGCGGCCGAAGTGCTGGCCGCAGGCGGCGCGCGGGTCGACCTGTACGACGCGATGCCGTCCGTCGGCCGCAAATTCCTCCTGGCCGGCAAGGGCGGCATGAACATCACGCACGCGGAAGGCTACGATGCGTTCGTCGCCCGCTACGGTGTGCGCGCCGGCGCCGTGCAAGCCTGGCTGGATGCGTTCCCGCCCGAGCAGGTGCGGGCGTGGATCCACGGCCTCGGGATCGATACCTTCGTCGGCACGTCCGGCCGCGTGTTCCCGGCCGACATGAAGGCGGCGCCGCTGCTGCGCGCGTGGCTGCACCGGCTGCGCGAAACCGGCGTCGCGTTCCACATGCGGCACCGGTGGCTGGGCTGGCGCGATGGCGGACTCCTGTTCGCCACGCCCGAGGGCGAGTCGGTCGTGGACACGGCGGGCGCCGCGACCGTGCTGGCGCTGGGCGGCGCGAGCTGGGCGCGGCTCGGGTCCGATGGCGCCTGGGCGCCGCTGCTGACGCAACGCGGCGTCGAGGTGGCGCCGCTGGTGCCGTCCAACTGCGGCTTCGATGCCGACTGGAGCGCGCACTTCGCGGAGCGCCATGCGGGCAGTCCGCTGACCACTGTGGCGCTGGCGCTGGAGGGCGACGCGTTCCGCAAGGGACAGTTCGTCGTGACGAAGACGGGCATCGAAGGGAGCCTCGTGTACGCGCTGTCGGCACCGATCCGCGACCGCATCGCGCGCGACGGCCGCGCGACCGTCCTGCTGGACCTGTTGCCCGACCACGATCCGCGGCGCGTGCTCGACGAGGTCGCGCGCCCGCGCGGGACGCGCTCGATGGCCAGCCATCTGCAGAGCCGCCTGGGCATCAAGGGCGTGAAATCGGGCCTGCTGCACGAGTGCCTGAGCAAGGCCGACTACGCGGACCCGGCGAAGCTGGCGCGGGCGTTGAAGGCCTTGCCGCTCGTGCTGGCGCGCCCGCGTCCGATCGACGAGGCGATCAGCAGCGCGGGCGGTGTGCGCTTGGAGGCACTGGAGGGCGGGACCATGTTGCGCGGCGTGCCCGGCGTGTTCGTGGCCGGCGAGATGGTCGACTGGGAAGCGCCGACCGGGGGTTATCTGCTGACGGCCTGTTTCGGCAGCGGACGCGCGGCGGGGCGGGCGGCGCTGGGCTGGCTCGATCAAGACGTCAATCGTCGAAACTGACCGACCCGCTCCCCTTCCGGCTGACCGAGCGTTCGTCCGGATTGCCGTACACGCGCGCTTCGCCGCTGCCGGACAATTCGACGTGCAGGCGCTTGCGGGCATACACGGCGCTGTCGCCGGAACCCTGTTGCAGCAGGTCGACCTCGTCGGCGCGCAGGTGGCGCGCGTCCAGGTCGCCCGAGCCGCGCGACTCGGCGTGCAGTTCGCGGCTCGAGCCCACGAGCGTGAGGCGTCCCGTGCCGATCACGGCGGCATCGACCGTGTCGCTCGTGCCGCCCGTCAGTTCGAGGTCGCCGCTGCCGCGCAGGGCGGCCATGATTTCGCGGTAGCGGCCGTTGAACCGCATATTGCCGGAACCGTCCAGCGCCACGTCCAGGTGGTCGCCGGCGAAGCCGCTGACGGTGTGCTCGCCGCTGCCGTTGACGCTCAGCGATTCCAGCGTCGGCAGCGTGACCGTCACCTCGATCGGCGTGCGGTGGCGCAGCAGGATGCCGCGCGGGCCGATGCGCAGCACGTCGCCGTCGATGCTCGTGTCGATGTTCGCCAGCAGCCGCTGTTCGCCGCGCACTTCGAGCGAAGGCGTCGCGCCCTGGCGCAGCGTGAGGTTGAGGGGGCCGGAGAGGTCGACCTTGGCGACGGCCTTGTCGAACGGGCGGCGTTCGGTGGCGACGAGGCGGCTGCCCGGGGTCGACGGGCCGTTCGTGCCGTGGGCGCGCAGCATGCTGTACGACACGCCGATCAGCAGGAACGCGAGGACCAGGAGGCTGAAACCGATCTTGAGCAAAGCGCGCATCGTGTCCTCAGCTTCCCCTGAGCAGGGATCGGTTCATCTGGACGTAGCGCTTCAGGCCGATGAAGGTATAGCGCGTCACGACGAGGGACAACAGGAACAGCGCGATCCCGCCCAGCACGAGGCCGCAGCCGAACAGGGTCTGCGTCGTGCGCGATTCCGCGTCCATGTCGGTGCTGATGCGCAGCGTGCTGTCCGCGAGTGCCTCGGCGCTGCGCAGGGCGCGCGAGTGCGCGCGCCCGTGGCCGGCGCCTGCATCGGCCGTGTCGTCGGGCGGCAGCGGGTCGGCGACCTGCGGCCGCTCCTCCTTGACGAGGATGCCGCGGTCGCCGATCTCGACGCGCATCTGGCGCCCGCGCCCGTCGTCGTCGATGGTGACGAAGCGGCTCGGCCAGTCCAGCACGAGTTCATTGGCGCCCGCGAGGCCGCTGGCGGTGGTGGCGATGCCGGCCAGGTAGAACGTCAGCGCGCATACGTACAGGCAGAGCAGCAGCGCCGAATAGACCAGCGCCGGCACGAGCATGAACAGGTTGAAGATGGCCAACCCGACAGCCGACACCATCAGGCGCAGCAGGTTGGCGGGGTTCTTCTTGGTGCTGAACGCGTCCAGGTGCGCGTTCGCGCGCAGGGTCATGGCGATCTTTTTCGGGTCGTCGAGCTCGCGCGCCACGTCCGGCTCGCCCTGTCCGGCGGCGACGCCGTCCACGAAGCGCTGTTCGTAATAGGCCAGCGTCCTGGCCTGCACGTCGGGCGGCAGGCCGAGCATGGCCCGCTTGAGCGCCTCGAGGTATTCCAGTTTGCCCATCAGGACTCCTTCCGGGGCGATATCAGCCGCGGCCGAACGACAGCATGGCGTTCAGCGCCGGACTGGCCGCCGCGCCGGGGTGCACCAGAATGATCGTCGCGGCCGCCACGACGGCCAGCAGGGCAAGGGTACGCAAGCCGAGATGGATGTTCATTTGCATTTCCGCCAACACTCGTTTCGATGCTGCCACTGTACGGAGCGCGGGCGGCGCGCGCCACCGCTGTGCGACAGGCTGCGGATTTCGCGGGGCAGGGCGCACCCCGGCGCGACGATCGGCGCGCCGTCATCGCGGCGTCGTCCCCGTCATGACGCTGGCCGCGGCGACGCCGCTGCGCACGGCCGCTTCCAGCGTGGCGGGATAGTCGGATGCCGTGTAGTCGCCGGCCAGCGCCAGGCCTGGCAGGGCGGTCGCGTTGGCCGGACGGGCCAGGGCGGGCGAGCAGGCGAACGTGGCGCGTTTTTCCGTGATCGTCCGGCTCCACAGCGGCGCTGCGAGCGCCGGTTGCCCGAACGATGCGGCCAGCTGCGCGGCGACGGCGGCGGCCAGCGCCTCCTGGCCGATGGCGCCGGCGGGGTCCGCGCCGCTGATCACGACGGCCAGCAGGCCATCCTGGCCGGGATCGAGCTGGCCGCGGTCGAACACGAACTGGCCCCAGCGCTCGTCGAGCGGCGCATCGGCCAGCGCACAAAAGGGCAAGGGCAGGCGCACGCCGGGCGCGTACTGCAGGTAGACGGTGGCGATGGGTTCGTAGGCCAGCGCATCCAGTTGCGCCACGACGCCGGCCGCGCCATCCAGGGGCCGCAGCAGCGCCGCCGCCTGCCACGGCGGGGCCGCGAGGACGACGCCGTCGAACGCATGGTGATCGACGCCGGAACGCAGGCGCCATGCGCCGCCGTCAGGTTCCAGCGCGTCGATGCGGGCGCCCGTGCGCACGGCGGCGCCGCGGCCATCGAGGTGGCGGCGGGCCGCTTCCGGGAACACGGCGTCGAGCAGCACGCGCGGGATCAGCATGTCGGACGCGGCGCGGTGCGCACCGAGGCTGTCGCGCAGCACCGCCAGGAACACTTGGGCGGACGCCCGCTCGGGCGGCGTGTTCAGCGCGGCCAGGCACAGGGGGCGCCACATCAGGCGCTCGAGGCGCGGTGTCTGGTCGAAGCGCGCCAGCAGTTCCGCCACGCTGCAGTCGGTGTACAGCTGCCAGCCCATCCAGCGGGCGCTGGTCGTGAAGCGGGCGAGGGCCAGCTTGTCGTGCCGGTCCAGGCCGCGCGCCCGCAGCAGCGCGACGAGCATGTGCAGCGGCGCCGGCAGGCGCGGGGCGACGAAGTCCATGCCGTCGTCCGCCGCGGGATAGCGCATCTGCAGCGGCAGCCGCAGCATGGCCTGGTCCGGGTCGACGCCGACGCGGCGCATCAGGCGCAGCGTGTCGGCGTAGGCGCCCAGCATGATGTGCTGGCCGTTGTCGAGCAGGCGCCCGTTCGTCTCGATGGCGCGCGCGCGGCCGCCCAGGGTGCGCGCGGCTTCGAACAGCGTGACGTCGCAGCCGGCGTCCAGCAGCGCGACGGCCGCCGCGCAGCCTGCCCAGCCGCCGCCGACGACGGCGATCCGACGGCCGGCGGCCGGGCGACTTGCGTCCCGGCGGTTTTCAGCCGCGGACATACGTCTTCCAGGCCAGCCACAGCTTGCGCAGCGGTGTCAGGGAGATCTTCTGGTTGAGGACGTGGAAGCCGTCGCGCTCGATCTCGCCGAGCAGCGTGCGGTAGATGGCGGCCATCATGAGGCCCGGGCGCTGGGCGCGCCGGTCCGCCCTGGGCAGCAGCGCGAAGGCTTCGTCGTACAGGCCCTGGGCGCGGTCGGCCTGGAACTTCATCAGCGCCTCGAATTTTTCGCTGTGGCGCGCGTTCAGCAGGTCGGCGGCAGTCACGTTGAACTGCTGCAGTTCGCTGATCGGCAGGTAGATGCGGCCCTTGCGCGCGTCTTCGCCCACGTCGCGGATGATGTTCGTGAGCTGGAAGGCGAGGCCCAGCGTTTCCGCATATTGCAGAGTCTGCGGATTCGTCACGCCGAAGATGCTGGCCGACAGGATCCCGACGACGCCCGCCACGTGCCAGCAGTATTTCTTGAGGTTCGGATAGTCGAGGTAGCGCGACTGGTCGAGGTCCATCTCCATGCCGTCGATGATGGCTTGCAGGTGTTCCTGTTTCAGGTCGTACGGCTGCAGGTGCGGCTGCAGCGCGAGCATCACCGGGTGCGTGGGCGTGCCCGAATACGCCTGGGCGACCTCGTTGCGCCACCAGGCGAGCTTGATGCGCGCGACCGATTGGTCGGTCGTCTCGTCGACCGTGTCGTCGACTTCCCGGCAGAACGTGTACAGCGCCGTGATCGCGCGCCGGCGTTCCGGCGGCAGGAACAGGAAGCTGTAGTAGAAGCTGGAGCCGCTTTGTGCGGTCTTTTGTTGGCAGTATTCGTCGGGGGACATATAAAAAGTGTGATTGCGCGGAGCCAGTCCGCTATCTTATCCGATGCGGCGTCAGTCGCCGCATCACATGCATATCGCGCGCCAGCCGACCGCGAGCCAGTCGAGGCGTTTCAGGCGCGGGCGGCGCCGGAACACGTCGTAGTCCGCGCGCTCGATCGCTTCCAGGATGCGCAGGCCGCCCTGCACGACCATCCGCAATTCCCAGCCGATGCGCCCCGGCAGCCGCGTGGCCAGCGGCGCGCCTTCCAGCATCAGCGCGCGCGCCCGCTCCACTTCGAAGCGCATCAGCGCGCGCCACGCCGGTCCCGTGCGGCCCTGTTCGATGGCGTCGGCCGTCACGCCGAAGCGCGCCAGATCGTCCTGCGGCAGGTAGATGCGGCCCTTGGCGATGTCGATGGCGACGTCCTGCCAGAAGTTGATGAGTTGCAGCGCCGTGCAGATCGCGTCCGACTCGCGCAGGCGCGCCGGGTCGTCGACGCGATACAGGCCCAGCATCAACCGTCCGACAGGATCGGCGGATCGTCGGCAATAATCGTGCAGTTGCGCGAAGTTTGCGTAGCGCGTCGTGACGACGTCCTGCCTGAAGGCGCTGAGCAGGTCGCGCAGCGGTTGCAGCGGCAGGCCGAATTCGGTCAGCACGTCGGCGAGGCGCCGGAACATGGGCTCGTGCTGCGGCGTGCCGGCCGCGATGGCGTCCAGCGCGGCGTCGTAGGCCTGCAGCGCGGCCAGGCGTTCGGCCGGGGCGGCGTCGCCCTCGTCGGCGAGGTCGTCGGCGCTGCGCGCGAAGGCATAGATCGCCTCCACCGCGGGCACGAGGCGGCGCGGCAGCAGGATCGAAGCGACAGGAAAATTTTCGTAATGGTCGACGGCCATGCGACTCGATAGATTGCTGACTCTAAAGTCATTTACTGGCGTTAATTGCATGATTATAATTGCTAGGTTAAATCCACGACAGTGCCTCGCCGTCCCGGCCGGGCCAGCATGAGGAAACCAATGCCTGCTTTTCTCTCGATGTCCCTGCGGCCGCGCGGCGCCGCACCGTTCGTCCTTTCCCTGACCCTCGCCGCGGCGCTGCTGGCCGGGTGTTCCCGCAACGACGCGCCGCCTGAGGACGTGCGCCCCGTGCGCGCGCTCACGCTGGCGACGGGCACGGTCGGCACGTCGGCGGAATTTTCCGGCGACGTGCGCCCGCGCTACGAATCGCGGCTCGGCTTCCGTGTGGGCGGCAAGATCAGCGCGCGCAAGGTCGACGTGGGCACGGTCGTCAAGCGCGGCCAGGTGCTGATGCAGCTGGACCCGCAAGACCTGCGCCTCGGCCAGGCCCAGGCCCAGGCCAACCTGCGCGCGGCGCAGACGAATTACGACCTGGCGCGCGCGGACCTCAAGCGCTACCAGGACCTGCGCAGCCAGAACTTCGTCGCCCAGGCGGTGCTCGACCAGAAGCTGGCGGCCGCGCATTCGGCCCAGGCGACCGTGGAAGCGGCCCGCGCGGCGTTGCGCGAACAGGCCAACCAGACCGGTTACGCCAGCCTCGAATCGGACACGGACGGCGTCGTCACCGGCATCGACGCCGAGGTCGGCCAGGTCGTGCAGGCGGGTACGCCCGTCGTGCGCGTGGCGCGGACCGACGAAAAGGAAGTGGTGATCGGCGTGCCGGAAGACCAGGTCGACGAGCTGCGCCATGTGAGCACCGTGAAGGTCAGGCTGTGGGCCGATCCGAACCGCAGCATCGACGGCAAGATCCGTGAAGTGTCGCCGGTGGCCGATCCGGCCACGCGCACCTACACGGTGAAGGTGTCGATCCCGGCGCGCGACGACATCCGCCTCGGCATGACGGCCGTGGTCCGGCTGGCCCAGGCCGGCGGCGGCGGATCGGCGATCAAGGTGCCGTTGTCGGCGCTGTACCAGAACAAGGGCGCGACCTCCGTGTGGCTGATCGAGAACGGCGCGGTGCGCCTCGTGCCAGTGCAGGTGGGCGGCGTGGACGGCAACGACGTGCTGCTGGCCGGCGGCGTGAAGCCGGGCCAGACGATCGTCACCGCGGGCGTCAACCTGCTCAAGCCGGGCCAGAAGGTCAAGGTGCTGGCGGCCGACGTGGCCCGCCGCGGCGATGCGGAGGCTGAGGCGACGGGTGTCCGGGGGACACCCGTCGGGCAAGCCGCACCGGCCGGGCAAGCCGCCGCTGGGGCAGCGAAATGAAGGGTTTCAACCTGTCGCGCTGGGCGCTGGAACACATCCCGCTGACCCGCTACCTGATCGCCGCGCTGCTCATCGGCGGCATCATCAGCTACGGCAAACTGGGCCAGGACGAGGACCCGCCGTTCACCTTCCGCGCGATGGTGATCACCGCGTACTGGCCCGGCGCCACGGCCGTGCAGATGGCCCAGCAGGTCGCGGATAAACTGGAGAGAAAGCTGCAGGAGACGCCGTACGTCGACAAGCTGCGCAGTTTTTCCAAGCCGGGCGAGACGACCATCATCCTCGAGCTGCGCGAATCGTCGCCGCCGAAGGACGTTCCCGGCATCTGGTACCAGGTGCGCAAGAAGGTCGGCGACATCGCGGGGACGCTGCCGCCGGGCGTGGTCGGGCCGTTCTTCAACGACGAATTCGGCGACACGTACGGCTCGATCTTCGCGCTGTCCGGCGACGGCTTCACGTATGCCGAGATGCGCGACTATGCCGACTTCGTGCGCCAGCAGCTGCTCGCGGTGCCGCTGGTCGCGAAGGTGGAGCAGTTCGGCGTGCAGGAAGAGAAGGTCAACATCCTGTTCTCGCAGCAGAAATTCGCGCAGCTGGGCGTGCCGTTCGAGCAGATCGTGAACCAGATCGCGACGCAGAACGGCATCGAGTCGGCCGGTGTGCTCGTCACGCCGATGGAGAACCTGCAGGTGCGCGTGACGGGCGGCCTGAAGACCATCAAGCAGCTGGAAGACCTGAGCCTGCGCGCAGGGAACACGACGTTCCGCCTCGGTGACTTCGCCACCATCCAGCGCGCGTACGCCGACCCGCCGCACGACAAGATGCGCTTCAACGGCAAGGAAGTCATCGGCCTGGGCGTGTCGATGGAAAAGGGCGGCAATATCATCGAGCTGGGCAAGGGCCTGGAAAAGACGGTGGAGCACATCAAGAGCCAGCTCCCGGTCGGCATCGAACTGGAACGCGTGTCGAACCAGCCGGCGGCCGTCAAGGCTTCCGTCGGCGAATTCATGAGCAGCCTGATCGAGGCGATCGTCATCGTGCTCGGCGTGTCGTTCGTCGCGCTCGGCCTGCACCAGAAGCCGAAACTGCGGCTGGACGTGCGGCCCGGCCTCGTCGTGGCGCTGACGATCCCGCTGGTGCTGGCGATCACGTTCCTGTTCATGCGCGTATTCGACATCTCGCTGCACAAGATCTCGCTGGGCGCCCTGATCATCGCGCTCGGCCTGCTCGTGGACGACGCCATCATCGCCGTCGAGATGATGGTGCGGAAGATGGAGGAGGGCATGTCGCGCTTCGACGCGGCCACGTTCGCGTACACGTCGACCGCGTTCCCGATGCTGACGGGGACCCTGATCACGGCGGCGGGCTTCCTGCCGATCGGCCTGGCGAAATCGGCGGCCGGCGAGTACACGTTCGCGATGTTTTCCGTGAACGCGATCGCGCTCGTCGTGTCGTGGGTCGTCGCCGTCACGTTCACGCCGTACATCGGCTTCATCCTGCTGCGCGTGCAGCCGCACGGCCACGGCCACCACGACGTGTACGACACGCCGCTGTATGTGCGCTTCCGCCGCCTCGTCGACCGCTGCGTGGAATGGCGCATGACGACCATCGCGCTGTCGCTGGCCGTGTTCCTGCTGGGCGTGTTCGGCTTCAAGTTCATCGAAAAGCAGTTCTTCCCGGATTCCAGCCGCCCCGAGCTGATGGTGGAGATGTGGACGCCGGAAGGCACCAGCTTCGCCGTCAACGAGGCGCTGGCGAAGAAGTTCGAGCGCTTCGCGCGCGCGCAGCCGGAGACGGACAGCGTGACGTCGTACATCGGCACCGGCAGCCCGCGCTTCTACCTGCCGCTGGACCAGATCTTCCCCGCGTCGAACGTGTCGCAGTTCGTCGTGCTGCCGAAGACGGTCGCCCAGCGCGAAGCCCTGCGCCACAAGATCGAGAACCTGTTCAAGACCGATTTCCCGGAAGTGCGCGGGCGCGTGAAACTGCTGCCGAACGGCCCGCCCGTGCCGTATCCCGTCCAGTTCCAGGTGATGGGGCCCGACATCGGCGTCGTGCGCAAGGTCGCGGACCAGGTGAAGGAGATCATGATCGCCAATCCGAACACGGTGGGCGTCAACGACAACTGGAACGAATCCGTGAAAGTGCTGCGCCTCGACCTCGACCAGGACAAGCTGCGCGCGCTGGGCGTGACGTCGCAGGCGGTGCGGCGCACGGTCGCCACCGTGCTGTCGGGGACGACGGTGGGCCAGTTCCGCGAGAGTAACCGCCTGATCGACATCGTCGTGCGCCAGCCGCTGAACGAGCGCTCGAGCATGTCCGTGCTGGCGAACACGAACGTGGCGACGCCGTCAGGCAAGGCCGTGCCGCTGTCGCAGCTCGCGCGCATCGAGTTCGTGTGGGAGCCGGGCGTCGTGCAGCGCTATGGGCGCGAGTGGGCGATCATGGTCCAGTCCGACGTCGTCGAGGGCGTGCAGGGGCCGACCGTGTCCGACCAGGTCGGCGCGAAGCTGGCGGCGCTGCGCGCGAAGCTGCCGGCCGGCTACCGCATCAAGCTCGAAGGCGCGGCGGCGAACAGTTCGACGGCGGAGGACTCGATTGCCGCCAACGTGCCGCTCGTGCTGTTCATCGTGTTCACCCTCCTGATGCTGCAGCTGCACAGCTTCTCGCGCGCCGTGATGGTCTTCCTCACGGGCCCGCTGGGCATCGCCGGCGCGGCGATGGCGCTGCTGGTGTCGCACGAGCCGTTCGGCTTCGTCGCCAACCTCGGCGTGATCGCGCTGTTCGGCATGGTGGTGCGCAATTCGGTGATCCTCGTCGACCAGATCGAGAAGGACATCGCGGCCGGGCACGCACCGTGGGATGCGATCGTCGAGAGCGCCGTGCGGCGCTGCCGGCCGATCCTGCTGACGGCGGCCGCGGCGGCGCTGGCGATGATTCCGCTGTCGCGCTCGGTGTTCTGGGGGCCGATGGCGGTGGCGATCATGGGCGGGCTGCTGGTGGCGACCGCGCTCACGCTGCTGTTCCTGCCGGCGCTGTATGCGGCATGGTTCCGCGTGAAGCGGCCGGTGCCCGCGTAGGGTGGGCACCCTGTGCCCACGCGTTACACCGGCATGACGCAAACGCCGGCGTGACGCAATCGTTTCCGTGGGCTCGGGGAGCCCACCCTACGTAAATCCTTGATATATGGGGCGATTTAATACGAATTAAAAACTGCCCAATCGTGTCAGAAAATCCAGTAAAATATCGGGTTGAAGTTGTAGCCCCTAGACATTGGATTCAGGGCGGCCGGTTTCATTGTCGGGCGCCCTTTGTTTTTGTGGCAAGATGAGCAATCCTGAGCGAGGATGGCGAAATTGGTAGACGCACCAGGTTTAGGTCCTGACGCCAGCAATGGTGTAGGGGTTCGAGTCCCCTTCCTCGCACCACGAATAATTAATTTTTTTGGACGATTTTTACAATGGCAACTGCTGTCGAAAACCTGGGTAAACTCGAGCGTCGCTTGACGATCTCTTTTCCGCTGAGCGACGTACGTACGGAAGTTGAAAAGCGCCTCAAGAAGCAGGCCAAGACCGCTCGTGCTCCGGGCTTCCGTCCGGGCAAGGTGCCACTGAAGATGGTCGCCGCGCAGTACGGCTACCAGATCGAGTCCGACGTGCTGAACGACAAGGTCGGCCAGGCCTTCAGCGTCGCCGCCGACGAAGCCCAGCTGCGCGTTGCCGGCATGCCGAAAATCGAGCCGAAGCAGGACGCGCCGGAAGGCATGCTGTCCTTCGACGCGACGTTCGAAGTCTACCCGGAAGTCACGCTGCCGGCGCTGGCCGACGTCGAGATCGAAACCGTCAAGACCGACGTCACCGACGCTGAAATCGACAAGACCATCGACATCCTGCGCAAGCAGCGCGTGCACTTCCACACCAAGGGCGAAGCCGGCGAGCACGGCGACGGCGGCGAGCCTGTGGCCGCCAACGGCGACCGCGCGACCGTGGACTTCGTCGGCGTCATCGACAACGTCGAATTCCCGGGCGGTAAAGCTGAAGACTACGCATTCGTGCTGGGCGAAGGCCGCATGCTGCCGGAATTCGAAGCCGCGACCGTCGGCCTGAAAGTCGGCGAGAGCAAGACCTTCCCGCTGGCTTTCCCGGAAGACTACCATGGCAAGGACGTGGCCGGTAAAACCGCCGAGTTCACCATCACGCTGAAGAAGCTGGAATGGGCGCACCTGCCGGAAGTCGATGCCGAATTCGCCAAGTCGCTCGGTATCGAAGACGGCAGCATCGAAAAGATGCGCGAAGACATCAAGGTCAACCTGGAGCGTGAAGTCAACGCCCGCATCAAGGCCCGCAACAAGGAAGCCGTGATGGACGCCCTCGTCAAGCACACCGAAATGGACGTGCCGAAGGTCATGATCGAGCAGGATTCGCAGCGCCTGGCCGAGCAGACCCGCCAGGACATGGCCCAGCGCGGCATGGACGTCAAGAGCCTGCCGTTCCCGGCCGACCTGTTCGCCACCAAGGCCGAGCGCCGCGTGCGCCTGGGTCTGATCCTGTCGCAACTGGTCCAGGAAAACAGCCTGCAAGCTACCCAGGACCAGGTGAAGGCCCAGATCGAAGACTTCTCGCAGAGCTACGAAGATCCGAAGGAAGTCCTGAAGTACTACTACAGCGACCGTCGCCGCCTGGGCGAAGTCGAAGCTCTTGTATTGGAAGAAAACGTCGTTAACTATGTGCTCGGCAAGGCAAAGGTGACGACCAAGGACATCGCCTTTGACGAACTGATGGGAAGCGCCGCCCAGGCTTAACTTCCTTGATGAAGCCGTGCGACAACGTCCTTGCGGGGATGGGATAGTGCGGCTTCGTAACTTTTACAAAGGAATTGACAGGTATGAATCGTAATCCGGCATTGGATACCCAAGCCCTCGGCCTCGTGCCGATGGTGATCGAGCAGAGCGGCCGCGGCGAGCGCGCCTACGACATCTACTCGCGCCTGCTGAAGGAGCGCGTGATTTTCCTGGTCGGCCCTGTCAACGACCAGATGGCCAACCTCATCGTGGCCCAGTTGCTGTTCCTGGAGAGCGAGAATCCGGACAAGGACATCTCGCTGTACATCAACTCGCCGGGCGGTTCGGTGTCGGCCGGCCTCGCCATCTTCGACACGATGAACTTCATCAAGCCCGACGTGTCGACGCTGTGCACCGGCCTGGCCGCCTCGATGGGCGCGTTCCTGCTGGCCGCCGGCGCCAAGGGCAAGCGCTTCTCGCTGCCGAACTCGCGTGTCATGATCCACCAGCCGTCCGGCGGTTCGCAGGGCATGGCGTCGGACATCGAGATCCAGGCCAAGGAAATCCTGTACCTGCGCGAACGCCTGGCCCGCATCATGGCGGACAACACCGGCCAGACGATCGAGCAGATCCACAAGGATACCGACCGCGACCGTTTCATGTCGAGCGAGGAGGCCGTGGAATATGGCCTCATCGATAAGGTCCTGACGAACCGCGGCTGAGGTTCTTCAACGGATTTCCGAGATCGCGTTTAGCACTCGACAACTGTTGCTCAAATACGCCCGGACGCGACAGCGCTTCGGGCGTTTTGTTTTCAAATCGGGTAGCATGGAGTCCGTGTGCACTTGTTGCGCCCTCGTATTAGCGTTATATTCATAGCAATTCAACAGAAACCTGCCCCATGTCAGACAAAAAATCCTCTAGCGGCGAAAAACTCCTGTACTGCTCGTTCTGCGGCAAGAGCCAGCACGAGGTCAAGAAGCTCATCGCAGGGCCTTCGGTCTTCATTTGCGACGAGTGCATCGACTTGTGCAATGACATCATCCGCGATGAGACCTCGAACGTTGAATCGGTGGCGGGCGCCAAGTCCGACCTGCCGACGCCGCACGAGATCGCCGAGCTGCTCGATCAATACGTCATCGGCCAGCAGACTGCGAAGCGCATCCTGTCGGTGGCGGTGTACAACCATTACAAGCGCCTGAAGCACCTGGGCAAGAAGGACGATGTCGAACTGGCGAAGAGCAATATCCTGCTCGTCGGCCCCACCGGTTCCGGCAAGACCCTGCTGGCCCAGACCCTGGCACGCATGCTGAACGTCCCGTTCGTGATCGCCGACGCGACCACGCTGACGGAAGCCGGCTATGTCGGCGAGGACGTCGAGAACATCATCCAGAAGCTGCTGCAGAGCTGCAACTACGAAGTCGAGAAGGCCCAGCGCGGCATCGTCTACATCGACGAAATCGACAAGATCTCGCGCAAGTCGGACAACCCGTCCATCACCCGCGACGTGTCGGGCGAGGGCGTCCAGCAGGCGCTGCTGAAGCTGATCGAAGGCACGATGGCCTCGGTGCCCCCGCAAGGCGGCCGCAAGCACCCGAACCAGGATTTCGTGCAGATCGACACGACGAACATCATGTTCATCTGCGGCGGCGCATTCGACGGCCTGGACAAGATCATCCAGAACCGTTCGGAAAAGAGCGGCATCGGCTTCGCGGCCAGCGTCAAGAGCCAGACCCAGCGTTCCGTCAGCGATATCCTGCTGGAAGCGGAACCAGAAGACCTGATCAAGTTCGGCCTCATCCCGGAACTTGTCGGCCGTCTGCCGGTCGTAGCTACGCTGAGCGAACTGACGGAAGACGCTTTGATCCAGATCCTGGTCGAGCCGAAAAACGCCCTTATCAAGCAGTATTCGAAACTGCTGGATATGGAAGGCGCCGAACTGGAAATCCGACCGGCGGCCCTGCACGCGATTGCGAAAAAGGCATTGGCGCGCAAGACCGGTGCGCGCGGCCTGCGCTCCATCCTGGAACACGCCCTGCTCGACGTGATGTATGAATTGCCGAGCCAGCAAAATGTCGTGAAAGTCGTAATCGATGAAAATACGATCACGAATGGCGCGAAACCTTTGCTGATTTACAGTGAATCGCCGAAGGCTGCCGGCGAGAACTGAAAAATTTCCGGGCGCAAACACAACAAAGGTATTGAATCGTTGAGTTGAGGCGGTACAATCAATCTCAACAAAAGACGGCTTCAATCGAAAAGCCACTCGCGGCAGACGCTGTGAAGTGGCTTTTTTATTTGAATCCTCCGCTTTTGTAGAAACGGCTATTATTCGTATCAAGTTAAAGTTTTTTACTTGTAGAAAATATTTATTGGGCCGGTCTTGTGATTCGACGGTGCGCTCCCCACATCGTCAACACGCTTTCTATAAGGTATGCCATGACAACTTCCAAATTGACCGAGCAAATGACGCTGCCCCTCCTGCCGCTGCGCGACGTGGTCGTGTTTCCGCATATGGTGATACCGCTGTTCGTCGGCCGCCCGAAATCCATCAAGGCGCTCGAAGCCGCCATGGAACAGGGCAAGAGCATCATGCTCGCAGCCCAAAAGGCCGCTGCCAAGGACGAGCCTTCGGCCGCAGACATCTACGAGATCGGCTGCGTGGCCAATATTCTGCAAATGCTGAAGCTGCCCGACGGCACCGTGAAGGTGCTGGTCGAAGGCGCGCAGCGCGCAAAAATCACGAACATCAACGACGGTCCGAGCCATTTCATCGCCGACCTGACCCCGATCAATTCGGAAATCGGCGACGACTCCGAAGTCGAGGCGATGCGCCGCGCGATCGTCCAGCAGTTCGACCAGTACGTCAAACTGAACAAGAAGATCCCGCCCGAGATCCTGGCGTCGCTGGCCGGTATCGACGATGCCGGCCGTCTGGCCGATACCGTCGCCGCCCACCTGCCGCTGAAACTCGAGCAGAAACAGGTCATCCTCGAAATCTTCAACGTCGCCAAGCGCCTGGAGCATCTGCTCGGCCAGCTGGAAGGCGAGCTGGATATCCTGCAGGTCGAAAAGCGCATCCGCGGCCGCGTCAAGCGCCAGATGGAGAAATCGCAGCGCGAGTATTACCTGAACGAACAGGTCAAGGCCATCCAGAAGGAATTGGGCGAAGGCGAAGAGGGTGCCGACATCGAGGAACTCGAGAAGAAGGTCATCGCCGCCAAGATGCCGAAGGAAGCCCTGGAAAAGGCCCAGGCCGAGATCAAGAAGCTCAAGCTGATGTCGCCGATGTCGGCCGAAGCCACCGTCGTGCGCAATTACATCGACACGCTGGTCTCGCTGCCGTGGAAAAAGAAATCCAAGGTCACGATCGACCTGGAAAAGGCCCAGGAAGTCCTGGAAGCCGATCACTACGGCCTCGACAAGATCAAGGAACGCATCCTTGAATATCTCGCGGTGCAACAGCGCGTCGACAAGCTGAAGGCTCCGATCCTGTGCTTCGTCGGTCCTCCGGGCGTCGGCAAGACGTCGCTGGGCGAGTCGATCGCCCGCGCGACGAACCGCAAGTACGTCCGCATGGCGCTGGGCGGCGTGCGCGACGAAGCCGAGATCCGCGGCCACCGCCGTACCTACATCGGTTCGATGCCGGGCAAGGTGCTGCAGTCGCTGGCGAAGGTCGGCGTGCGCAACCCGCTGTTCCTGCTGGACGAGATCGACAAGATGGGCGCGGACTTCCGCGGCGATCCGTCGTCGGCCCTGCTCGAAGTGCTGGACCCGGCCCAGAACCACACGTTCTCGGACCACTACGTCGAGGTCGACTTCGACCTGTCGGACGTGATGTTCGTGGCGACGTCGAATTCGTTCAACATCCCACCGGCACTGCTGGACCGGATGGAAGTGATCCGCCTGTCGGGTTACACCGAGGACGAAAAGACCAGCATCGCGCAGCGCTACCTGCTGCCGAAGCAGATCAAGGCGAACGGCCTGAAGGACGAGGAGATCAAGGTCGACGAGGCCGCGATCCGCGACATCATCCGCTACTACACCCGGGAAGCCGGCGTGCGTTCGGTCGAGCGCGAAATCTCGAAGATCTGCCGCAAGGTCGTCAAGATGCTGCTGCTCAAGAAGGACAACAAGCGCGTGATCGTGTCGTCGAAGAACCTGGATAAATTCCTGGGCGTGCGCCGCTACGATTTCGGCGTGGCCGAGAAAGAGAACCAGATCGGCCAGGTGTCGGGTCTCGCATGGACCGAAGTGGGCGGCGACCTGTTGACCATCGAAGCCGTGCAGGTGCCGGGCAAGGGCGCCGTGATCCGCACCGGTACGCTGGGCGACGTGATGAAGGAATCGATCGAAGCCGCCCGCACCGTCGTGCGCAGCCGTGCGGCGCGCCTGGGCATCAAGGCCGAGGTGTTCGAGAAGACCGACATCCACGTCCACCTGCCGGAAGGCGCGACGCCGAAGGACGGTCCGTCCGCCGGTATCGGCCTGACGACGGCGCTGGTGTCGGTGTTCACCGGCATCCCGGTGCGCGCCGACGTGGCGATGACCGGCGAGATCACGCTGCGCGGTGAAGTCCTGCCGATCGGCGGCCTCAAGGAAAAACTGCTGGCGGCGCAGCGCGGTGGCATCAAGACCGTCCTGATCCCGGAGCAGAACGTGAAGGACCTGGCCGACATTCCGGACAACGTCAAGAACAAGCTCGAGATCGTGCCGGTGCGCTGGATCGAAAAGGTGCTGGAAGTGGCCCTGGAGCGCCTGCCACAGCCGATCGTCGAGGTGCCGGCCGTGGCCTCGTCCTCGGTGGCGACCACCTCGACCGACGCGCAGGGCGGCGTCGTCAAGCACTAAGCCTGTTTTTGCAAGCGTAGACGGCACCTCCGGGTGCCGTTTTTTTATGTCGATTGATGTCCACGCTGTCGGTCGTGCGTGACTTGACACAAGGTATTGTCGGCTTGTTTAATACGCCCTTGCGGTTTTTTGCCGAGGGTCAACCCGGCCCGGTGGCGCCTGCCGTGTCCAGAACGCACAACGAGGGAAGAAAGTGAACAAAACTGAACTGATCGAAGAAATCGCGAAGTCCGCGGACCTGACCAAAGCTTCTGCGGCGCGCGCCCTCGATGCCATGATCACTGCTGTGACCAATACCCTGAAGAACAACGACAGCGTGACGCTGGTCGGCTTCGGCACCTTCACCGTGGGCGAACGTGCCGCACGTACGGGCCGCGATCCGCGCACGAAGGAAGCCATCAAGATCAAGGCGGCCAAGGTCCCGAAATTTAAGGCTGGTAAAGCACTGAAAGATGCAGTAAACTAATGCCTCCGCTGCGCTGACACGCAGCAGGAACATCCGGTTACCGGGCCTCGCGGCCCTCGGCCAGGTGTGCAGTACCCAGTATTTCGTGGAGCGGTAGTTCAGTTGGTTAGAATACCGGCCTGTCACGCCGGGGGTCGCGGGTTCGAGTCCCGTCCGCTCCGCCACGAAACCTCGGCCTTGTCGGCTGTAGCGGCGTGATTGCGAAATACACGAATTTGGAGCGGTAGTTCAGTTGGTTAGAATACCGGCCTGTCACGCCGGGGGTCGCGGGTTCGAGCCCCGTCCGCTCCGCCAGATTATCAGGAGTAAAGAGTGTCGCCCCTGCGGGCGGCACGGGCTGGGGCTCGAAGGGAGCCGCATGCAAGCGGCTCCGCGGCCTGCGGAACGTAGGCGAGCCCCGTCCGCTCCGCCAGATACTGAAAGAGAGGCGAACCTAGGTTCGCCTTTTTTTTTAAGTTTTTTCGATAACGCATTTTCAACCTTGATTGGCTGACCATGTTTGAATTTATCCGTAATCACCAGCGGCTGATGCAGCTCCTCCTGTTGCTGCTGATCCTGCCGTCGTTCGTGCTGGTCGGCGTGACCAGCTACAACAATCGCGGCGGCAGCAGCGATGGCGTGGCGACCGTGGACGGGAAAACGATCACCCAGCAGGAGTGGGAAGGCGCGCAGCGCCGTCAGCTCGACCAGGCGCGCCAGATGATGGGCGCCCAGTTCGACCAGAAACTGTTCGACACGCCCGAAGCGAAGCAGGCCGTGCTGGACCAGCTCGTGGCCGAGCGCGCCATCAACGCCGAGATCGTCCACAAGAACCTGACCGTGGGCGACGCCGCGCTGCAGAAGGCCATCCTCGACATCCAGGCGTTCCGCAAGGATGACGGCACGTTCGACATGGACCGCTACAAGGCCGCGCTGGCCGCCCAGGGCATGACGCCGGAAATGTTCGACCAGCGCATGCGCCACGACCTGGCCGTGCAGCAGCTCGTCGGCTCCGTGCAGCAGACCGCGTTCGCGCCGCGCACCGTCGCCAACCGCCTGTCGGACATCAACGACGAGGAACGCGAAGTACAGGAACTGCTGTTCCCGGCCGCGAACTACGCGTCGCAGGTCAAGGTCACGGACGACATGGTGAAGGCTTATTACGACAAGCACGCCACCCAGTTCCAGGTGCCGGAATCCGTCAAGGCCGAATACGTCGTGTTCGACGCATCGGTCGTCGAGAAGCAGGTCACCGTCTCGGATGCCGAAGTCGCCGACGCGTACAACAAGAACAAGGCGCGCTTCTCGACGCCGGAAAAGCGCACCGCCAGCCACATCCTGATCAACGTCAAAAAGGGTGCCTCGGCAGCCGAGGACGCCGCCGCGAAGGCCAAGGCGCAAGCCATCCTCGATGAAGTGCGCAAGAACCCGAACGACTTCGCGAGGATCGCCAAGGCACAGTCGCAGGACCCGGGCTCGGCCGAGCTGGGCGGCGACCTGGGCGTCGTGCAGAAGGGCGTGTTCGTCAAGCCCGTCGAAGACGCGATCTACGGCCTGAAGGAAGGCGAAGTCAGCGGCCTCGTGCGTTCGGAATTCGGCTACCACATCATCAAGATCACGAAGATCGTGCCGGAAGCCCAGAAGTCGCTGGAAGACGCCAAGCCGGAGATCGTCGCCGAACTGAAGAAGGCCAAGATGTCGGCCAAGTATTCGGAGCTGGCCGAGACCTTCTCGAACACGGTGTACGAGCAATCGGACAGCCTGAAGCCGGTGGCGGACAAGCTGGGGCTGACCATCCAGACCGTCGACGGCCTGACCCGTACGCCGAACCCGGCCCTGGGCAACTCGCCCGTCAACAACGAGAAATTCCTGAAGGCGATCTTCTCGAGCGACGCGCTGACCAACAAGCGCAACACCGAAGCCGTCGAAGTGGCGCCGAGCACGCTGGTGGCGGGACGCGTCGTCGAGTTCAAGCCGGCGACGAAGCGTCCGCTGGCCGACGTCGAAGCCCAGATCCGCCAGCGCGTCACGCTGGAAGAAGCGGAACGCCTGGCACGCCAGGCTGGCGAAGCGAAGCTGGCTGCCGCCAAGGCGTCGGGCGACGCGGCCGGCTTCGGCGAGGCCAAGACCGTCACCCGCACGAAGCAACCGCCGATCAACGAGACGGCCGCGGTCGCCGTGCTCAAGGCCGACGCGAGCAAGCTGCCGGCCTATGTGGGCGTCGACATCCCAGGCCAGGGCTACGGCGTGTACCGCATCGTCAAGGTGAGCCAGCCCGCGCAGCCGGACGTGGCGCGCCGCAAGCAGGAAGCCGAGCAGATCGGCCGCGCCGTCGGCAATGCCGAGACGTACGGCTTCATCGAAGCGCTGAAGCACAAGGCGAAGGCGAAGATCAACGTCAAGGCGGCGGACCTGGGCACCAAGTCCGAGTAATCCCGCACGCGTCACACAAAAGCCCGGCCGCGTGAGCGGACCGGGCTTTTTCGTTTCGAGGCGCCGGCCGTTACAATCGTGGTTCGATCAACAACGTAACGGGAACGACATGACCCTGGCCTGGACCGATTCACTCGACGCCGTCGACTGGACCGAACTTTCCGACCTGTACCGCAAGGCCCCGCTGGGCGAGAAATCGCCGGCGCGCCTGAAGACGGTGTTTTCGAACAGTATGTTCCGCCGCTTCGCCTACGAAGACGGCGTGCTGGTGGCCGCGGGGCGCGCGCTGGCCGATGGCCTCGATTGTTCCTACATCTGCGACGTCGCGATCCTGCCCAGCCACCAGGGGCGCGGCCTGGGCAACGAGCTGATCGCGCAACTGGTCGAGCTCTCACGCGGGCATGCGAAGATCATCCTGTACGCGGTGCCCGGCAAGGAAGGCTTTTATGCGCGCCACGGGTTCCGGCGCATGACGACGGCGATGGCGATCTTCGAGGAGCCGGAGAAGGCGGTGGCGCGAGGCTATCTCACGCCGTGAAATGAAAAAGGGCGTCGCCGGTGTGAACCGGGCAACGCCCTGTCTAGCTGGGGGGCTGGTCGACCGTCGCGGCTTACATCTTCCAGCGAAGGGCGGCCGAGACCGAACGTCCGATCTGGAGCGTACCGAAGTTGCTCACCTGCGCGTTACCCGCATCGCCGAAGTGATAGTACGCCTGCTGCACTTCGTTGGTCAGGTTGACACCACTGATATCGAACGACATGTTGTCGTTGATTTTATAGGTGATCTGCATGTCCACGCTCTTTTCCGGATGACGCCAGATACCGATCGGATTGGCAAACAATGCCGCTTCGTTGGAGGCCAGGAAGCCGGAGCGCCAGACCTGGGACAGGCGGGCGCTGATCGGGCCCTTTTCGTAAGCCAGGGTGGCGTTGTAGGAGCGGTTGGACACGCCGAAGAACGGTGTCTCGAGCTGAGAGATGATGACGCCGGCACTATTGGTCTCGGGCACGTTCTGCGACGACGTGAGATGGGTATAGCTGCCCTGGATGCCCAGACCGTCCAGCAGGCTCGGCAGCCCCTTCGGGAAGTAGATGAAGCCGAGCTCGGCGCCGCTGATCTTGCCGTTGGAGGCGTTGGTCGGCGAGTTGATGACGTAGTCATAGCCGTTCGTATGGTCGCCGCCCGAGGTCGAGTTGCGGAACGGATCGTCCGCCGGATCGACGTGAACCTTGCGAGCCAGGTTCACGACCAGGCCGTCGATCTTGCGCTTGAACACGGTACCGTAGATTGCACTGTCCTTCTGGAAATACCACTCAGCCGTCAGGTCGAGGTTCTTGGATTGCGTCGGTTTCAAGTCCGGATTGCCGCCGCTGCCCGAGCCGTAACCCACCTTCGACACGTCGTCACCGAGTTGATAGACCGGATTCAGATCACCGAAGTTCGGGCGGCGCAGGGTTTCGCCATAGTTCAAGCGCAGCACGACGTCCTTGGACGGGTCGTAAATCAGGGTCATGCTCGGCAGGAGCTTGCTGGTCGACTTGCTGGCACTGGTCGCGGTGACCGCCTTGGTGGTGGCATCGACCTTATAGAAGGTCATGTCGGTCTTGACCTTGACGTAGCGCACGCCGAAATTGCCGCGCAGGTGATGGCCGAACAGGTCGTTCTGGGTATTCCCCATCAGGAACAGGTTGGTCGTCTTTTCATCGACGTCGAACGTCTTCTGCAGGCTCAGTTTATCCGTCGTCAGGAAATTCGGATCGACCGAGTTAAAGAGCGTACGCCAGTCGTCGATATGGTCGCGGATGTAGTAGGCATTGGGCTCCACCCACGTGCGCGGAACGTCCGAAATGCCCGTGCCGAAGTTCGCGTTGGTGGAGGCATACGCCGAACCCAGCGAGGCGAGGTTGCGGTTCAAGGCACTCGATTGCGTCCGGTTCGCTTCCGACGCCTTGCGGTCGTCGAAACGCCCGCCGAACTGGATCGTCTGCAGCGCACCCCAGTCGGCATCGAAGACGCCCGCCAGACTGGCCGTCGCGGCGCTGCCCTTGTTGCGGTTTGCGTTATCGAAAAACTGCGCCACATTCCACTTGGACGGGTCGGCCAGGTCGGCATCGTTGTTGAAGTGGAACGCCGTGTTGTTGCTGCCGTCATTGAAGTTGACGTTGATGGACGGTGCGACGCGATCGATCCGGGTGGCCGTGAATTCCGAGTGATACGTGCTGGTCTGGTACGACAGGTCACCGTCCAGCCGCAGGCGGTCGCCAAGGTCCCACTTGCCGTTCAGGGCGTACACGTAGGAATCGGTTGCCGACGTCGTGAGGTCGCCGCTGTTGAAGCCGTAGACGCTACCGACCGTACGGCTCTTGATGATGTTCGTTCCCGGGAACGTCGTGATCGACCCCGCAGGGTTGCTGCCGAGATCCCCCCACCAGTCGACGAAGCTGAACAGCAACTTGTTGAAGGTCTTGTTACGATAACCGTTGTACATCGATTCGAAGGTGTAGACCGAATCGCTGTTCGGTTTCCACTGCAAGGCGATATTGGCGGAAGGACGTTCCCGCTCTCCCTGAAGGTCGCTCTGGAAAACGGCGTCACGCGACAGGTAATACGGATACGCCTTGCCATTGAAATTCAGCGTCGAACCCGCTGCGGTCGGCAGGCCGGTACGGGTGCCGGGCGTCCAGATACTGGTGTCGGTAATGCGCTGCAGGGGCGTGTAACCGGCGGGATCTTCGGCGGCATTCGGGCTGGCAAACGGCACCATCGCACCCGGCGTCACACTTTCGTTGCGGTATTTCGTCTTGGTATCCGACAGATTGACCAGGGCACCGAATTCGCCGTAGCCGGTTTGCCAGCGGTTGCTCAACATCCCGCTGAGCTGCGGGTTCGCCTTTTTCGCGGGATCGAGATAGGTTTCTCGCGCCGACAGCGACACTTTCGAACCCTTGAAATCGAATGGCCGCAGCGACTTGACGTCAATCTGGCCCGCGATCCCGGTTTCCAGCTGGCTGGCGTCGCGCGTCTTGTAGACGTCGATCTGGCGAACCAGGGTCGACGGAATGTCCTGGAGCGCAACCTGCGTGCCGGAGGCGGTGAAAATGGTGCGGCCGTTCCAGGTGGTTTGAACGTCGGGCATACCGCGGATGGACAGGGTGCCGACTTCGCCGCCGGAGCGATCGGTGACCTGGATGCCCGTCACGCGTTGCAGCGCTTCGACGACATTGTTATCGGGCAGCTTGCCGATGTCGTCGGCAACGACCGATTCCACGACCTGGTCGCTGGTGCGCTTGATCGCCAGGCTCTTGATCAGCGATGCCTTGACGCCCGTGACGACCACGGTGGCGGTGTCATTCGGCTCCGTTTTTTCGGCGGCCGCTTGCGCCCATACCGAGGCGCTGCTGACCAGGCCGGCGCCCATCAGGGCGATCACGGTCAGCTTCAAGGCCATAGGGCGTGCAGATACATGCGATTTCATACGTCTCCTGTGTTTCTAGTTATGGGAAATTGCTTCTCAACCTGGCATTGCTCCAAAACCATCTTAGAGATCCGGTAATGATCGATCCAATGATTTTTTCCGGGTTTCCCATATCGCTTTCGATATCACAGTAATCTTCTGGGTAACAAATCGGAGGTCGTTCGCCTGCCAAAAGCCGTGCAAAAGCCGGTTTCGTCTGGAATATGAAATGTCGGATTGTCTATGTCCGGCACCGTGTTCTCGAACCCGGTCGGATTGTGTCGGGCTGGTGAACCGAAGAATACGAGGCAGTTCAGGAACCGCTTGCGATTATTCCCGGGGGAGCGTCCGGCGGAACGGAAAAACAACAGTCGGGGCGTGGCCGATACGAGGCGGCATTAAAGTCGGCCACGGCCGACCGACGGACCCGCAAACGCAAGGCAAGTGGCGGGCGAACCCGTCGCGGTCAGGCCGACCGACACCGACGGGCTCGTCCACGCCACCTCCTGCAACGGGCAGATGTGCGAAATCGACCTGCGAATCACCGGTGTCCCTGTGCCATACGGGGCCGCGCACCTATGCATTCAGGTGCTGCGCCGCCGCGGTGAAATCGTCTTTCGAAATGCCGGCCAGCGTCAGGACTTCCGCCCCGGGATACTGCGCGAAATTCCGGTCGATCGAGCGCAGGTAGGCCGGATCGTAATGCTCGACGAGCAGCTGGTCCACGAGCTCCGGCATGCGGCCCGTGTTGGCCAGGTCGTGCCAGGCCTCGATGCGCGCGCGGCCGTGCAGTTGCACGAGGTGGTCCAGCTGCGCATTCAGCGCGGCCGGGTCGGCGCAGAAGTGGTGATAGTCTTCCATCAGCAGCTGCACGCGCAGCGGGCGATCGAGCTGCAGGGCGATGCAGGGCGCGGCGCGCATGCGGTCCATGACGGCGTCGGGCACGCGCAGATTGCCCACCTTCTTGCTCTCCGATTCGACGAACACCGGCCTGGCCGGATCGAAGCGGCGCAGCTTGTCCCAGATGCGCGTCTCGAACATCTTCTGGCTCGGCTGCGGCTCGCCCGGCAGGTGGCCGAGGACGGAGCCCCGGTGCGCGGCCATCTGTTCCAGGTCGAGCACCTGCGCGCCGATGGCGTCGAGCGTCTCCAGCAGGCGGCTCTTGCCGCTGCCGGTCGTGCCGCACACGACGCGGAAGTCCAGCGCCGGCGGGTTCTCCAGCGCCGCTGCGACGTAGGCGCGAAAGGCCTTGTAGCCGCCGTCGAGCTGCACGACGGGCCAGCCGATCTTGGCGAAGATCAGCGCCATCGAGCCGCTGCGGTTGCCGCCGCGCCAGCAGTAGACGAGCGGCTTCCAGTCCTTGGGCTTGTCGGCGAACAGCGTCTCGACGTAGCGGGCGATGTTCTGCGCGACGAGCGGGGCGCCGATCTTCTTGGCTTCGAACGCGCCCACCTGCTTGTACGTGGTGCCGACAAGGATGCGCTGTGCGTCGTCCAGGGTGGGACAGTTGATGGCGCCGGGGATGCGGTCGAGCGCGAACTCGGACTCGCTGCGTGCGTCGATGATGGTGTCGAACTGGTCGAGCACGGGCAGGACGTCGTCGACGCCGAGGACAGCAGGGTATTTCATTATCGTTTCACGAGAGGCGCGAATTGCGGCCAGATGTTGTTGAGGATGGTCGGATGGGCCGTCGCCAGCGGGTGCATGCGGTCGGCCTGGAAGTTGGCCGGGTCCTGCGCGACGCCGTCCAGCATGAACGGCACCAGCGGCACTTTATACGTGCCGGCGAGGTCCTTGTACATGCCGGCGAAGGGTTCCGTGTAGGCGCGGCCGTAGTTGGGCGGCATGCGCATGCCGACGAGCAGGACCTTCGCCCGGTTCTCCTGCGCCAACCGGATCATCGTGCGCAGGTTGTCTTCGGCCGCCGCGACGGGGAGGCCGCGCAGGCCGTCGTTGGCGCCCAGTTCCAGCACGACGACGTCCGGCCTGTGCTGGCGCAGCAGGGCGGGGAGGCGCGTGCGGCCGCCGCTCGTCGTCTCGCCGCTGATGCTGGCGTTGACGACGTGGGCGTCGATCTTCTGTGCCTGGAGGCGCTGCTCGAGCAGGGCGACCCAGCCCGTGCCGCGCGCAAGGCCGTATTCGGCCGACAGGCTGTCGCCCACCACGAGCACGGTTTTTGGGGCAGAATAGGCGCTCCCCGCCGCGGTCATTCCAAGAACCGCGACGGCAGCTATCGTCCATTTCCTGAGTAAAGCAAGCATGCGTGATATTCCCGAGGCGTCAAAAGGCGGTGCAGGACAGGCTGGAGGCGGCACGCCCGCGATCGAAGTGCGCGGGCTGTCCAAGCGCGTGCTCGATGCCAGCGGCCCGCTCACCATCCTGCACGAGGTGGATTTTACCGTGCAACCGGCCGAGACGCTTGCCCTCGTCGGCGCCTCCGGTTCCGGCAAGTCCACGTTGCTTGGCCTGTTGGCCGGCCTGGACACGCCGTCGTCGGGCCAGGTCATGCTCGACGGGACCGACATCTTCGCCCTCGACGAGGACGGCCGCGCCGCGTTCCGCAAGGCCCGGCTGGGGTTCGTGTTCCAGTCGTTCCAGCTGCTCGCGCACCTGAACGCGCTGGAAAACGTGATGCTGCCGCTGGAATTGCGGGGCGACGCCGACGCGCGTGCGAAGGCCGAGGCGATGCTCGGCCGCGTGGGCCTGGCGAGCCGCCTGCGCCACTACCCCAAGTATCTGTCGGGCGGCGAGCAGCAGCGCGTGGCCCTCGCGCGCGCCTTCGTCACCGAACCGCCGCTGCTGTTCGCGGACGAGCCCACGGGCAGCCTCGACGCCGCCACCGGGGAAGCCGTCATCCGGCTGATGTTCGAGCTGAATCGCGAACGGGGCTCGACGCTCGTCCTCGTCACCCACGATCCCGCCATGGCCGCGCGCTGCGGCCGCACGCTCACCATCGCGGCCGGCCGGCTCGCCGTCTGACCCCGTTCACGCGCGGTCCGCGTCGGCCACGAGCGCATTGAGCTCGGCACGGATCGCCCGCGGCAGTTCGCCCGCCGTCAGGCCGATGGGACCCTTGCCCGCGGCGACCAGACGGTCCGCCGCGGCGCCGTGCAGCCAGACGCCGGCCAGCGCGGCTTCCCACGCCGGCCAGCCCTGGCTCAGCAGGGTGCCGATCAGGCCCGCCAGCACGTCGCCGGTGCCGCCCGTGGCCAGGCCCGGGTTGCCCGTCGCATTGATGACCACCTCGCCGTCCGGCCGCGCGATGACGCTGCCGGCGCCCTTGAGCACGACGACCGCGTCCAGCCGCTGTGCCAGTTCGCGCGCATTCTCCAGCCGGTCGGCCTGGATGACGGGCGCCGTCACGCCCAGCAGGCGCGCGGCTTCCAGCGGGTGCGGCGTGAGGACCGTCGCGCCGTCGTGCGCGGCGAGGCGCGCGGCCAGGTCGGGGCTGGCAGCGCACAGGTTCAGCGCGTCGGCGTCGACCAGCAGCGGCCCCGTGCCGTCGATCACCTTCGACAGCAGGTGCGTGGCGCCGGCCGAATCGCCCATGCCGGGGCCGGCGACGACCGTGCGGCCGTCGAACGCGAAGCCGGCGGCGTCGCGGAACATGATCTCCGGCTGCACCGGGTCCAGGCCGGGGCCCGGATCGACGGCGGCGACGAACACGCGGCCCGCGCCCGCATACAGCGCGGCGCGCGCGGCCAGGATGCCGGCGCCGGCCATCCCGCGCGCGCCGCCCAGCACGGCCACGTCGCCGTACGTGCCTTTATGGGAATTGCGCCGACGCGGCGCGAGCAGCGCGGCGAACAGCGCGGGCGCGTTCAGCCGCGCGTGCGCCGTCTCCGCGTGCAGGCCGGCGGTGCCGAGGCGGTTCACGTGCACGCGGCCCGCGTGGTCGCAGCCGTCGCCCGTGTGCAGGCCAGGCTTGTCGCCGAGGAAGGTGATCGTGTACGTGGCGCGCACGGCCGCGCCATCCGGGCCGACGACGCTGCCCGTGTCGGCATCGAGGCCGCTCGGGACGTCCAGCGCCAGCACGGGACACGCCATCCCGTGCGTCGCCTCGACGAGGTCGCGCGCGCGTCCCGCGAGCGGGCGCGCGAGGCCGATCCCGAACAGGCCGTCGATCACGAGGCAGCAGCCACGGCTATCCTCGATCGCGTCGATGAAGCGCGCGCAACCGGCACGGGCGCGCTCGAGGGCATGCTGTGTTTCCGGCGACGGTGCCGCGCCGGCGAGGTGGACGACGTCGACACTGGCGCCGAGATTGGCGAGGTTCGCGGCGACCTCCAGCGCGTCGCCGCCGTTGTTGCCGGGGCCGGCCAGCACGAGGATGCGCCCGGTCGGCAGGCCGCCCAGCACCTCGAGCGCGTAGGTCGACGCGGCTTCGCCCGCGCGCTGCATCAGTGCGCCGGGCGCCAGTTGCGATTGGGCTGCCTGTTCGATGGCGCGGATCTGCGCGACGCTGTAGAGCGGATTGTCCATGCTGGTTCCGAAAGAAAACGCACGACGGTGCGGAGCATGCATTTTCGCTAAAATCGGCGCGGGGCGCGACTACAATAGCCGCTGGCTTGACTTTGACGATGGGGACAACGATGGACTGGCAGTTCTGGATCGACCGCGGCGGCACCTTCACGGACATCGTGGCCCGCCGTCCTGACGGCTGCCTCGTCACGCACAAGCTGCTGTCGGAAAACCCGGAACGCTACCGCGACGCGGCCGTCGCCGGCATCCGTCATCTGCTCGGCCTGGCGTCTGGCGCGCCGATCCCCGCGGGCCAGGTGGAGGCCGTCAAGATGGGCACGACCGTCGCCACCAATGCGCTGCTGGAGCGCAAGGGCGAGCCCACGGCGCTCGCGATCACCCGGGGTTTCGGCGACGCCCTGCGCATCGCCTACCAGAACCGTCCGCGCCTGTTCGACCGCCACATCGTGCTGCCCGAGCTGCTGTACGGCCGCGTCGTCGAGATCGCCGAGCGCATCGGTGCGCATGGCGACGTCGTGACTTCGCTCGACGCGGCGGCGGCGCGGCGCGACCTGCAGGCCGCGTACGACAGCGGCATCCGCGCACTGGCCATCGTGTTCATGCACGGCTATCGCTACCACGCGCACGAGGATGCCGTCGCGCGCATCGCCCGCGACATCGGCTTCACCCAGGTGTCCGTCTCGCATGAGGTCAGTCCGTTGATGAAGCTCGTGGCGCGCGGCGACACGACGGTCGTCGACGCCTACCTGTCGCCGATCCTGCGCCGCTACGTCGACCAGGTGGCGGCCGAGCTACCGGGCGTGAACCTGCAGTTCATGCAGTCCAGCGGCGGTCTGGCGGATGCGCGCGCGTTCCAGGGCAAGGACAGCATCCTGTCCGGCCCCGCCGGCGGCATCGTCGGCATGGTGCGCGCGAGCCGCCTCGCCGGGTTCGAGCGCGTCATCGGCTTCGACATGGGCGGGACGTCGACCGACGTGTCCCATCACGCGGGCGAATTCGAGCGCGTGTTCGAGACGCAGGTCGCGGGCGTGCGCATGCGCGCGCCCATGATGAGCATCCATACCGTCGCGGCGGGCGGCGGCTCGATCCTGCATTTCGACGGCAGCCGCTACCGCGTCGGGCCGGACAGCGCCGGCGCGAACCCGGGACCGGCCAGCTACCGGCGCGGCGGGCCGCTTGCCGTCACCGACTGCAACGTCATGCTGGGCAAGATCCAGCCGCGGCATTTCCCGCACCTGTTCGGCCCGAACGCCGACCAGCCGCTCGACGCGGACGCCGTGCGCGCCGGCTTCGGCGCCATGGCCGACGACATCGAACGCGCGACCGGCACGCGGCCCGCGCCGGAAGCCGTCGCCGAAGGTTTCATCCGCATCGCCGTCGGCAACATGGCGAATGCGATCAAGCAGATCTCGGTGCAGCGGGGCCACGACGTGACGGATTATGCGCTCACGAGCTTCGGCGGCGCGGGCGGCCAGCACGCCTGCCTCGTGGCGGACGCGCTGGGCATGAAGACGGTGTTCATCCACTCGCTGGCGGGCGTGCTGTCCGCGTACGGCATGGGGCTCGCGGACCAGGGAGCGATGCGCGAACGGGCCGTCGAGCGCCGGCTGGACGACTTGAGCGCCGGGGCGCTGGCGGGCGAACTGGATGCGCTGGCCGCCGCGGCCCGCGCCGACCTGCTGGCGCAGGGCGTGGCCGGGGAGCGCATCGCCGTGCTGCGCCGCGTGCACCTGCGCTACGAAGGCACCGATTCCGCCATCGTCGTGACGGATGGGGACCGCGCGGCGCTGCAGGCCCAGTTCGAACAGGCGTACCGCCGCCGCTTTTCCTTCCTCATGCCGGGCAGGGCGCTCGTCGTGGAAGCGGTGTCGGTGGAAGCGCTGGGCCGATCCGACGCGCCGCCCGAGCAACCGGTGCGGGGCACGCCGCGCGCCGGCGCGCCGGCGGCATTCGAAACGGTCGGGATGTACGCCGACGGCGCGTGGCGCGACACGAACGTGTACCGCCGCGAGGACATCGTGCCGGGCGACGCCATCGACGGCCCGGCGATCGTCGCGGAAGCGAATGCGACGACGGTCGTGGAGGCGGGCTGGCGCGCCGAGGTCACGCCGTACGGCCACCTCGTGCTGCGCCGCGTGCAGGCGCTGCCGCGGCGGCATGCGATCGGGACGACGGTCGACCCGGTGATGCTGGAGATCTTCAACAACCTGTTCATGTCGATCGCCGAGCAGATGGGCCTGCGCCTGCAGAACACGGCGTACTCCGTCAACATCAAGGAGCGCCTCGACTTCAGCTGCGCCATCTTCGATGCGGACGGCAACCTCGTCGCCAATGCGCCGCACATGCCGGTGCACCTTGGGTCCATGGGCGAGAGCATCAAGGCCGTGATGCGCAGGAATGCCGGCACGATGAAGGCGGGCGACGTGTACGTGCTCAACGACCCGTACAACGGCGGCACGCACCTGCCCGACGTGACGGTGATCTCGCCCGTGTTCGACGACGCGGGGGAGCACATCCTGTTCTACGTGGGTTCGCGCGGCCACCATGCGGACATCGGCGGCACCACGCCCGGCTCGATGCCGCCGGATTCGACGCACATCGAGGAAGAGGGTGTCCTGATCGATAATTTCAAGCTGGTCGACGGCGCCGACGGCGTGCTGCGCGATGCGGAAATGCGCGCGGTGCTGGCCGGCGCGCGCTGGCCCGCACGCAATCCGGACCAGAACATGGCGGACCTGCGCGCCCAGGTGGCGGCGAACCAGAAGGGCGTGGACGAGCTGGGCAAGATGGTCGCGCATTTCGGGCTGGACGTCGTGCGTGCCTACATGGGGCACGTGCAGGACAATGCCGAGGAAGCCGTGCGGCGCGTCATCACCGCGCTCTCGGACGGGCATTTCGTGAACGAGCTCGATAACGGCGCGCGCATCGAGGTGGCGATCCGCGTCGACCGGGAAGCGCGCAGCGCGGAGATCGATTTTACGGGGACCTCCGCCCAGCTGCCGAACAACTTCAACGCGCCGTCGGCCGTGTGCATGGCGGCCGTGCTGTACGTGTTCCGCACGCTCGTCGACGATGCGATCCCGCTGAACGCGGGCTGCCTCAAGCCGCTGAAGGTGATCATCCCGCCAGGTTCCATGCTCAATCCGCATTATCCGGCGTCCGTCGTCTCCGGCAACGTGGAGACGTCGACGTGCATCACGAACGCGCTGTACGGCGCGCTGCGGGTGATGGCGGCCGCGCAGGGCACGATGAACAACTTCACGTTCGGGAACGCGCGCCACCAGTATTACGAGACCATTTCCGGCGGCTCCGGCGCGGGGCCGGGGTTCGACGGCACCGACGTCGTGCAGACGAACATGACGAACTCGCGCCTGACCGACCCGGAAATCCTGGAGTTCCGCTTTCCCGTGCGGCTCGAGAGTTATGCGATCCGGCCCGGGTCGGGCGGCACGGGGCGCTGGCACGGCGGCAACGGCGGCGTGCGCCGGATCCGCTTCCTGGAACCGATGACGGCGGCGATCCTGTCCAACAACCGCGTGCACCCGCCGTTCGGCATGGCCGGCGGCGCGCCCGGCGCGCGCGGCCGCAACGTCGTCGAGCGGGCCGACGGACGCGTCGAGGAACTGGGCCACATCGGCAAGGCCGAGATGGCGGCGGGCGACCAGTTCATCATCGAGACGCCGGGCGGGGGCGGGTACGGCGAATCGTAAGACGGGGTATCTATCCGGTTAACGAAAGGCCAACGGCATCAATCGTTACGTCGTTCCCGCGGAGGCGGGAACCCAGGTCCGAGAGGCGTGTGCAACCTAGGTGCCCGCCGCCGCGATACCGTACTTGCGCTTGGCGGCGGCCAGCTCCGTATCGAGCGCGGCCAGGCGCGGGTGGTCCGGATCGAGGGCGCGGATGTGTTCCAGCTGCTCTTCCGACAGCGCGGCGAGCGGGTGGTCCCAGCCCATCTCCATGATCTGGCGGAGCACGCCGCCGACGACGGCGACCATCACCTGCAGGTTGTTCGGCGCCATGTGCAGCGCTTCCAGCAGGGTTTGCACGGCGCCGCGCACGTCGCCCATATTGCGCTTTTCGTCCGCCACGCCGAGCAGGATCTGGGCCTGCGCGCGCAGCTGCTTGCCGATGCCGTCCGCGAGGTCGGGCCGGCCGGCCCTGACGAATACGTTCAGCGCCTGCTGCGGCGACAGCGCGTCGTCGCCGCCGTTCAGCGCGCCCAGCATGACTTCCGACGCCTCGTCGTCCATGCGGTGCGTGAGGCACGATTGCGCCAGCCCCACGCGCATGTTCGGCGACAGCGCGCCGCCCGTGCGCACGGCGTCGACGGCCAGCTTGAGTTCCTTGACGGCGGCCGCGCCGTTGCCCGCCGCGTCGTGCAGCAGCGCCACCGAGATCGCCTTGCAGGCTTCCGCGGCCGGCGTGCCGCGCAGCGAGCGTTCGAGGTCGCGGATGACGGTCGACGCGCCGGCCGGATCGCCCTTGCCGACGAGCGCGCGCACGAGGTTGACGTGGTCTTCGGGATTGCGGAACTCCGAGTAGCGCGAGCGCGTGACGACCTGGCGGAACGATTTCTCGGCACCGTCCGTGTCGCCCGTTTCGAGCGCCACCTCGCCCAGGCGGCGCAGGCGGCGCACGACGTAGGGCGAGATCGCGACGGCGTCTTCCAGCGTCTTCTTGGCCTGCGCCGCGTCGCCGCGCTCCTGCTGGCAGCGCGCGAGCAGGTCGTATGCGGCCATCAGGCGCGGATTGTCGGCCACGATGTGTTCGAGCAGCGGAATCGCCTCGTCCGTGCGGCCCTGGGCGGCGACGGCGCGCGCGAGCCCGAGCCGCGCCCAGCCCACCGGTTTGGCCGCCAGCACGTCGCGGTAGACGGTTTCCGCCAGGTCGTGCTCCTTGAGCGAGGCGTGCAGCTCGGCGCGCAGCCGGGCGAAGTCGAGCGCATGCGCGGGCCGCGTGCGGGCCGATTCGATGGCCGCTTCGATCGCCTCGCGCGGCTTCGCCTGGGCGATCAGCTGGTAGACGGGAAGCAGGGCGGCGCGGCGCGCGACGGCTTTCTGGATGCGTTCGTGCAGCACCTGGACCGTGAACGGCTTCAGGATGTAGTCGGTCGGCGTCAGCTCGGCCGCGCTGACCACCTTGCCGTACGTGCCCTCCGCCGTCAGCATGATGAAGATGGACCAGGGCGGGATGATGCGGTGGTGGCGCAGGTCTTCCAGCAGCTGCTGGCCGTCCTGGCCTTCGCCGCCGCCGTCCGCCCCCCTGGTGCCGCTGCCCAGGTCGTATTCGCACAATACGATGTCGAAGGACTTGCGGCCGAGCGCCTTGATCGCGGTGCCCGCGTTCACGGCCGACTCGATGCGCGTCACGCCCGCCTGGTTGAGCATGTTCTGCAGGTTCGCGCGGATGCCGGCGTTGGGGTCGACGATCAGCACGCTCAACTGAGCGTTCAGTTGGGTGCCCGGCTGATTGGCCGCCGGCGTGCCGGGCTGGCTGGATGAGCTTTTTTCTGGCATGCGTTTCGGTATCCGTCGGTCCGCGCGAGGTATTTTTCAGCACTACGATACCGCTAAGCTGCAAGGTCGGCAACTTTTCGCTGCGCGTGCGCCCCGGGCGGCCGACCGGGACGGGGCCGACGCTGTATAATAGCGGGCTTCTTTCACCCGCAGCCACGCTGCATCAACCGACTTTCAAGCCATGTTGATTCTGCCGGGTTCCAACGCCCTCTCTGCCTTCCGTAGCCAACGCCTCCTCACGCAACTGCAAGCCGTCGCCCCGACGATTGCCGACGTGTCGGCGCGCTACTACCACTTCATCGATGCAAGCGCGCCCCTCACCACGGAGGACACGGAACGCTTGAGCGCAATGCTCACCTATGGCGAGCCTGTGCCGGAAACGCAGTACGAGGGCGTGACCGAGGAATTCTTCGTGATCCCGCGCCTGGGCACGATCTCGCCGTGGGCCTCGAAGGCCACCGACATCGCCCACAACTGCGGCATGGCCCACATCCATCGCGTCGAGCGCGGCGTGGCGTTCAAGGTCGTACTGAAGAGCGGCATCCTCGGCACCGGCTTCGGTGCGCCGAAGAAGCTGGCGGACGACGAGATCGCGGCCGTCGCCGCGCTCCTGCACGATCGCATGACGGAAACGGTGCTGCGTGCTGCCTCCCAGGCGCACGCGCTGTTCACGGACCTGGAAAGCCGTCCGCTCGAGGCGATCGACGTGCTGGGCCGCGGCCGCGCGGCGCTGGCCGAGGCGAATGCCGGCATGGGCCTGGCGCTGGCCGAGGACGAGATCGACTACCTGTTCGACGCCTTCACGCGCGTGCAGCGCAACCCGACCGACGTCGAGCTGATGATGTTCGCGCAGGCGAACTCCGAGCACTGCCGCCACAAGATCTTCAACGCCGAGTGGACCATCGACGGCGCGAAGCAGGACAAGAGCCTGTTCCAGATGATCAAGAACACGCACCAGCTGCAGCCGAAGGGCACGATCGTCGCGTACAGCGACAACTCGGCCATCATGGAAGGCGCGCAGGCGCTGCGCTTCTTCCCCCAGGCCGGCAGCCAGGAATACGCACCGGTCACCGACCTGACGCACACGCTGATGAAGGTCGAGACCCACAACCACCCGACGGCGATCTCCCCGTTCCCGGGCGCCTCGACGGGCGCCGGCGGCGAGATCCGCGACGAGGGCGCGACCGGCCGCGGCGCCAAGCCGAAGGCGGGCCTGACGGGCTTCACCGTGTCGAACCTGTACCTGCCGGACGCGGTGCGGCCGTGGGAAAACGCGGCCAACGTCAACGGCGCGGACAAGGCCGGCGCCGACCAGGTCTACGGCAAGCCGGAACGCATCGCGTCGCCGCTGCAGATCATGGTCGACGGCCCGCTGGGCGGCGCCGCGTTCAACAACGAATTCGGCCGGCCGAACCTGGGCGGCTACTTCCGCGTCTACGAACAGAACGTGGGTCCGACGGCACTCAGTTCCACGGCCGGCGGCAACACCGTGTTCGGCTACCACAAGCCGATCATGATCGCCGGCGGCATCGGCAACATCGCGGGCGGCCACACGCACAAGGACGAGATCCCGGTCGGCAGCCTGCTGCTGCAACTGGGCGGTCCGGGCATGCGCATCGGCATGGCCGGCGCGGCCGCGTCGTCGATGGCGACGGGCACCAACACGGCCGACCTGGACTTCGACTCGGTCCAGCGCGGCAACCCGGAGATGGAGCGGCGCGCTCAGGAAGTCATCAACAGCTGCTGGCAGCTGGGCGACGCGAACCCGATCATCTCGATCCACGACGTGGGCGCGGGCGGCATCTCGAACGCCTTCCCCGAGATCACCAACGACGCCGGGCGCGGCGCCACCTTCGACCTGCGCAAGGTGCCGCTGGAAGAAAGCGGCATGTCGCCGAAGGAAATCTGGAGCAACGAATCGCAGGAGCGCTACGTGCTGGCGATCGCGCCCGACGACCTGGCGCGCTTCGCCGCCATCTGCGAACGCGAGCGCTGCCCGTTCGCGGCGGTGGGCGTCGCCACGGAAGAGCGCCAGCTGCGCCTGATCGATCCGATCACGGAAAAGGACGGAGGCGCGTCCCCGGTCGACATGCCGATGGACGTCCTGCTCGGCAAGCCGCCGAAGATGCACCGCAACGTCGAGCACGTGGCGAATGAATTCAAACCCGTCGACGTCACGGGACTGGACCTGGAAGAAGTCGCGCGCCGCGTGCTGCTGCTGCCGACCGTGGCCGATAAATCGTTCCTGATCACGATCGGCGACCGCACCGTCGGCGGCATGAGCGTGCGCGACCAGATGGTCGGCCCGTGGCAGGTGCCCGTCGCCGACTGCGCCGTCACCACCTTGAGCTTCGAAGGCTACAAGGGCGAAGCGATGGCGATGGGCGAGCGCACGCCGCTGGCCGTCATCGACGCCGCCGCGTCGGGCCGCATGGCCGTCGGCGAGGCCATCACGAACATCGCCGCCGCGCCGATCGCAGACATCTCGGCGATCAAGCTGTCCGCCAACTGGATGGCCGCGTGCGGCCAGCCGGGCCAGGACGCCGCGCTGTTCGACACCGTCAAGGCGGTCGGCATGGAGCTGTGCCCGGCGCTGGGCGTGTCGATCCCGGTCGGCAAGGATTCGCTGTCGATGCGCACGACGTGGACCGAGGACGGCGAGAACAAGGCCGTCGTATCGCCAGTCTCGCTGATCGTGTCGAGCTTCGCGCCCGTCACCGACGTGCGCAAGACCCTGACGCCGCAACTGCGCACGGACCTGGGCGAGACGTCGCTGATCCTGATCGACCTGGGCCGCGGCAAGAACCGCCTGGGCGCCTCCGCGCTGGCGCAAGTCACGCAGCAGCTGGGCAACGACACGCCGGACGTCGACAACCCGGCCGACCTGAAAGCCTTCTTCGCCGCGATCCAGCAACTGAACGTCGACGGCAAGCTGCTGGCCTACCACGACCGCTCGGACGGCGGCCTGTATGCCACGCTGTGCGAGATGGCGTTCGCGGGCCGCGCCGGCGTCTCCGTCAACCTCGACATCCTGACGATGGAAGGCGAGCACGCCTCCGACCACGGCGACGCCAAGAACTGGGCGGCGCAGGTGGGCGAGCGCCGCAACGAGATGACGCTGCGCGCGCTGTTCAACGAGGAGCTGGGCGCCGTCGTGCAGGTACGTACGGACGAGAAGTCGGCCGTCATGAACGTGCTGCGCACGTTCGACCTGGGCGCGTGCAGCCACATCATCGGCAAGGTCAACGACCGCGGCGTGGTGGAGTTCACGCGCGACACGAAGGTCATCTACAGCAAGCGCCGCAGCGAACTGCACCGCCTGTGGAGCGAGACGAGCTGGCGCATCGCGCGCCTGCGCGACAACCCGGCGTGCGTCGACCAGGAATACGACCGCCTGCTGGACGAGCAGGACCCGGGCCTGACGCCGAAGCTCGTGCACGATACGACCGTCAACATCGCCGCGCCGTTCATCGCGACGGGCGCCCGCCCGACCGTGGCGATCCTGCGCGAGCAGGGCGTCAACTCGCACATCGAGACGGCATGGGCGATGCACCAGGCGGGCTTTTCGGCCGTCGACGTGCACATGAGCGACCTGATCTCCGGCCGCGCCAAGCTGGACGACTTCAAGGGCCTGATCGCCGTGGGCGGCTTCTCGTACGGCGACGTGCTGGGCGCCGGCGAAGGCTGGGCCAAGACGATCCTGTTCAACGCCGAACTGAAGGCCGCGTTCGCGCAATTCTTCGGCCGCGCCGACACGTTCGGCCTGGGCGTGTGCAACGGCTGCCAGATGATGAGCAACCTGAAGACGATCATCCCGGGCGCCGAAGCGTGGCCGAAGTTCACCCGCAACAAGTCGGAACAGTTCGAAGCGCGCTTCGGCATGGTCGAGGTGATGGATTCGCCGTCGATCTTCTTCCAGGACCTGGCGGGCACGCACGCGCCGCTGGCGATCGCGCACGGCGAAGGCTACGCGGACTTCTCGCAGACCGGCGACATCGCCAAGGTCGTGAAAGCGCTGCGCTACATCGACAACCGCGGCGTGGCGACCGAGGCGTATCCGTTCAATCCGAACGGCTCGCCGGAGGGCCTCACGGCCGTCACGACGCCGGACGGACGCTTTACGGTCATGATGCCGCACGCGGAGCGCGTGGCGCGTACCGTCACGATGTCGTGGCATCCGGATGGCTGGGGCGAGGATTCGCCGTGGGCGCGCATGTTCCAGAATGCGAGGAAGTGGGTGGGTTGATTCGACACCCCGCATGAAAAAGCGCTCCCTCGGGAGCGCTTTTATTTTGTCGATCACAAACCGCTGCCGGTAACCGGGCCGGTTTTTGTTATATATTATTAAACGAAAAATGTTGCAAACGGGGACGAACGAGCCCCATTGCCGGCGCACGAACGCATCCAAAAAAGGGAGAATCATGACAACATCGCGTTATCAATGCACGGACTGCTTCAAGACCTATATCGGTCCCACGCTGCCGAATCCAATGATGTGCAATTGCAGCCCGCCAAAGGCGATCGCCGCCGATCCGGCGCCGGCGAAAACGGCAAAGCTGAGCGCCACCGCGGCCGTCTTCGAACCATCGTCCACGCCGGTTGCCGCGATTGCGACGGGCGTGGCGTATGACGGGACCGACCCCGGGGCATTGAACCAGGAATTCTTCTTTGTCGAGGCGCCGACGCCGCAGTTCCGAACCACCTTGCCGCATGGGCACATCACATGCAATATGGACGGCTCGGTCGCGAACATCTCCTACACGTCGCGCACAGGTCAGAAGACATCCTTTGTCAGTACGGCCACGGACTGGAACGCCATCTTGGCGGACTCGGCCGCCGTCTATAACGCCATGTGTGCAACGATGGAGTCCTTGTACCCTTCCTGGAGCAATTCCTGAACGATCAGGCGAGCAGCAAGGCGGTGAGCGCGAGCCCCGCCGGCACCGTTTGCACGAACAGGATGCGCCGCGACACGGTCGCGGCGCCCCACACGCCCGCGATGGCCACGCACACGAGCCCGAACACGGCGAAGGCGCGGCCGACGGTCGGATCGGGGTGCAGCAGCCCAACCGCCAGCATCGCCACCAGGAAGCCGTTGTAGCAGCCCTGGTTCGACATCAGCGGCGCCAGCGCGTCCACCTGGCCCTCCTTGAGCCCGAAGACCTTCCTGCCGCGGCTGCGGAACAGGACGGTCTCGATGAGGACGATGTAGACGTGGATGGCGATGACGACGGCGGTCAGGACGGTGGCGATCAGCAGCATGAATGTTCCAGTCGAGAAAGATGTACGTACTGTACCGTATTTGCGCGCGTTCGCGGCTTTCCTCTTCCTGAATGCATGCCCTGCGCCAGCGTCCGCCGCGGGACCGGCGCCGCGAGACCGATGCACGCGCGGCGCTCATCCCGCACCACGCGATCAGCGCATCAGCTTGTCGAGCGTCGGCTGCATCTCGCGCTGCCAGATCTTGTAGCCGTCGCCGTTCGGGTGCAGCAGGTCGGGGAAGATGGTCTTCGACAGCGTGCCGTCCGGCGCCAGGAATGCCTTGCCGAAGTTGAGGAAGAACACGTGCTTGCCGTCGGCCAGCCCGGGCAGCAGTGCGTTGACTTTCTCGTTGTTCAGGCGCAGGTCGTCGTCGGGCTTTTCGCCGCGCGGGAAGATCGCCAGCAGCAGGATCTTCGTGTGCGGCAGGTGTTTGCGGATTTCCTGGATGTCGCGCTTGATGCCGGCGTAGATCAGTTCCGGCGCCTCGTGGCGATGGCCCGTGTTGTTCGTGCCGATCATCATGACGGCGACCTTCGGCGCGATGCCGTCGATCTCGCCGTGCTCCAGGCGCCACAGGACGTTTTCCGTGCGGTCGCCGCCATAGCCCAGGTTCAACGCGTGATACTTGCCCCAGAACTCGTCCCACAGCGGCTTGTTGTGCTGTTCCCAGTTGTGCGTGATGGAGTCGCCGATGAAGACGAGGTCCGTCGGTTCGCCCGCGGCCTTGCGGCGCGCGATCTCGGCCAGTTTTTCCTTGTGGCGCGGCATCCACCAGTCGAGCGACCACGATTCGTTCAGCGGCGACGGCGTCACGCTCGCGGTGCGGTAGTCGGGGCAGGCCTCGTTGGCCTTGCCGGCCGCGTCGATGCGGATGTTGGCGATCTCGACGTCGCCGTCGCCGGTGCCGTCCAGCGCGAACGGCGTCGTCACGGCGCTGAAATCGTCGCCCTTGCGGTAGAAGCACGACAGCGCATAGCTCAGGTGGCGCCAGCCCTTGCCCTGGGCCGCGCGGGCATCGATCACGTCCACGACCTTGCGCTCGCAGTCATGGCCGCAGTCGACACGGTAGGTCAGGCCACCCTTCGCCAGCTCGTTCACTTTCAGGTCGAACGACACCGTGCCCCTGGCCAGGTAGGGGCGCAGGTCGAGCGGGGCGCTCTCCACGCGCACGGTCGAGAACCAGGCTTTCTTCCAGGTCAGGCCGAGTGCGTCGGCGGTCGTGTCCTTGGCCGTGCGGCGCGCTTCGACGACGGCGCCCGGCAGTTTCGGATCGTTGTCCATGCGGCCGGTGTCGGCCGTCAGCGGTTGCTGGACGTCGAAGTCGCCGAACATCACGTGGGCGCCGGCGAGAGGCTGGGCGACGTACAGGGGCAGGGCGGGCGCGGACGGGGCGGCCGCGGCGGCCGTCGCGGCCATTGCGGCCGTGGCGGCCAGGATGAGGGCGGAGGAATGGCGGAAATTCATGGCGTCTCGTGCTTGATCGTTTGGTTGTTTTGTCGAACAAATAGGTCAAAAAAAAGCGCCCCGGACGGGACGCTTTCTCTTGCCGAGCCAGCTTACTGGATCTTGGCTTTCTTCATCAGCTCCTCGCGGTATGCAGCCAGTTTGCGCTGCTGCAGCGATTCCGCGACCTGCTGCTTCACTTCTTCCAGCGGCGGGACCTTGGCCGGACGTACGTCTTCCAGCTTGATCACGTGCCAGCCGAACTGGGTGTGCACCGGGGTCTCGGTGACTTGACCTTTTTGCAGCGAGGTCATGGCCTTCGAGAACTCAGGCACGAACGAGGCCGGGTTTGCCCAGTCCAGGTCGCCGCCGTTCGGTGCCGAACCCGGGTCCTTCGACTGCTTGGCCAGGTCTTCGAACTTGGCGCCGCCTTTCAGCTTCGCGATGATCTGCTTGGCTTCGTCTTCCGTGCCGACGAGGATGTGGCGGGCGTGGTATTCCTTGTCGCCCACCTGCGCCTTGTACTTGTCGTACTCGGCCTTGATGTCCGCATCCTTGACCGGATTCTTCTTGATGTAATCGGCCAGCATCGCATTGATGATGATGCTCTGGCGCGCGTTGTCGATTGCGTTCTTGACGTCCGGACGGGTGCCGACGCCTTGCTTGTCGGCTTCCTGGATCAGGACTTCGCGGCCGATCAGGTCCTTCTTGATTGCCTCGCGCAGTTGCGGGGAATCGGTTGCCTTGCCTTGGGCGACGACCTGTTTGACCACCTGGTCAACCTTGGCCGCAGGAATGGGCTTGCCATTGACGGTCGCAACGTTCTGCGCGAACGACGGCAGGGCTACCATCGCGGTCATGGCTAACAACAGGCGGGCTGGCTTCACAATCATTTATTCGATCCTATCTAAAACCGGTGGTGGTGTCCGGTAGTCAACACGAAAAGTCGCCAGGGCGACGAAAACCGGCGGCCTGGGCCGCCGGCGCTGCAATGTTACTGCACCTTTGCTTTTTTGACCATTTCTTCCTGGTACGCGGCCAGCTTTTGCTGGGTCAGCGCTTCGGAGATCTGCGGCTTGACTTCGGCCAGCGCCGGCAGCTTGGCCGGGCGCACGTCGTCCAGCTTGATCACGTGGTAGCCCACCTGGGTCTTGACCGGGGTGTCGGTGATCGCGCCTTTCTGCAGATTGGTGAAGCCGGCAGCGAATTCCGGCGGGAACGAGGACGGGCTCGCCCAATCCAGGTCGCCGCCGTTGTTGGCGGTGCCGGTGTCCTTCGACTGCTTGGCCAGGTCTTCGAACTTGGCGCCGCCTTTCAGCTTGGCGATGGCCGCCTTCGCTTCGTCTTCCGTCGCGAACAGGATATGGCGCACGTGGTATTCCTTGTCGCCCGTCTGCTTGGCGAAGCGGTCGTACTCGGCCTTGACTTCGGCGTCCGTCACAGGGTGCTTCGTGATGTAGTCGCGCGCGAGGGCGTTGATCACGATGGTCTGGCGGGCGTTCTCCAGCGCCGCCTTGACTTCCGGATTCTTTTCGTAGCCCTGCTTGATCGCTTCCTGCATCATCACCTCGCGCGAGATCAGGTCCTTCTTGATCGCCTCACGCAGCTGCGGGCTGTCGGTGCCCTGGCCTTGCGCCACGACCTGCTTGACGATGGCGTCGGCGCGCGAAGAGGGGATCGCCTTGCCATTCACCACGGCGAGGTTCTGTGCGAACGATGGCGAGTATGCGAAGGATGCGGCGATAGCGATCAGGGCTAACAGTAGCCGCGCTGGCTTAAAAGTCATTTTGTTTCCTGTGAGGGGGTTGCTTGGACGAAGATTTGATTAATAATTATTGTGATGCGTAGCGGATTCTGAATCAGCTTACTTACAACTCACTTAAAACTCCCTGAAACCGCGCCGTCACGACTGTTCGGACGGTGCGAGGGCGGTGATCGCCAGGGCATGTATGTCGGAGTGCATCATACCTTGCACGGCATCATATACCAGTCGATGACGCATGACCAGCCTCACTCCCTCGAAGCGTTCCGAAACGATTTTCACTCGGTAATGCCCACCGCCGGAGGCCGCGCCGGCATGGCCTGCATGCAGGTGCGAATCGTCGCCGACTTCCAGTACGGACGGGCTCAACGCGGCGTCCAGCAACTGGCGGATGCGTTCCACGCGCTCGCTCATCATGCGTCTCCCTTGCCCTGGCCTTGCGGCTGTTCGTGCTCTTCGATGTACTTCGACAGCATCAGCGTCTGGACGACGATGAACGCGAAAAAGATGCCCGTGATGCCGAACAGTTTGAAGTTCACCCACGCGCCCGTATTGCCCTTGAAGACGATGAAGGCCATGACGAGGTTCAGCACGCCGATCGCGGCGAAGAAGGTCATCCACGCATAGCCCACCCTGGCCCAGACGGCGTCCGGCAGCCTGATCTGCGCTTCCATCACCTTGCGCATCAGGTTGTTGCGGAAGCCGACCTGCGCAACGAACAGCGCCAGCGCGAAGGCCCAGTACAAGATCGTCGGCTTCCACTTGATGAAGCTTTCGTCGTGGAAGTAGATCGTGGCGCCGCCCGTCACGACGATGACGCCGAGGGACAGCCACAGCATGCCGTCCACCTTGCGGCCGCGCGCCAGCAGGTACAGGATCTGCAGGATCGTCGCGACGATGCCCACGAGGGACGCCAGCATGATCGGCGCCTGCTCGGGCGTGACGTTGCCGCCCGAAATCAGGCCCCCCATGTACTGGACGGCAAGCGCATGCGCCGCGTCCTGGTGGCCGTCCGCGAATTTATAGACGAGGAAGAACAGGATGACCGGGAATAGGTCGAACAGGAATTTCATAAGCTGACTCTATCCTCGTTCAGACCGGCTCGAAGCGGAGCGCGGCCGAGTTGATGCAATAGCGCAGGCCGGTCGGCGGCGGGCCGTCCGGGAACACATGGCCCAGGTGGGCGTCGCAGACGGCGCAGATGATTTCCGTGCGCACCATGCCGTGGGTGCGGTCGGTCTTTTCGATCACATTGTCCGGATCGAGGGCGCGGAAATAGCTGGGCCAGCCGCAGCCGGACTCGAACTTGGCGTCGGATTCGAACAGCGGCGTGCCGCAGCACACGCAGTGGTAGATGCCGTGCTCGTGGTGGTCCCAGTACTTCCCCGTGAAGGCGCGTTCGGTGGCCGCGTGGCGCGTCACCTGGTATTCCATCGGGTCCAGCTCGGCGCGCCATTCGGCGTCCGCCTTGATCACTTTTGTCATTTTGTCGGTCATGATTTTTCTGTCGTCATGGAATCAGGAAGAGCAGCTCACTTCGAGGTGGGAGGCCCAGTCCGGCGGCAATGCCGCATAGCTGTCGTGCTCGGGCTGGTCGTCGAACGGGCGCTCGAGCACGGCCAGCAGCCTGCGCACTTCGTCGAAGTCGCCATTCTGCGCCTTTTCGATCGCCACCTGGGCGAGGTAGTTGCGCAGCACATACTTGGGGTTGACGGCGTGCATCGCAACCCGGCGCGCCGCGTCCACGCTGCCCTCGTCGCGCAGCCGCGCCCGGTATTGCGCGGCCCAGGCATCGAAGGCGGCGCGGTCGAGGAACAGGTCGCGCAGTGGCGCATCCGCCTCGTCGCGCTGCGCGTCGGGCACGTCGACCTTCAGTTCGCCCAGGCGGCGGAAGAACAGTGTGAAGTCGACGTGGTTCGCCTGCATGAGCTTGAACATATCGTCGGCCAGCGCGCGGTCGTTCTCTTGCGTCGATTTGAGGCCGAGCTTGGCATGGAGAAGTTCGTCGAACTTTTCGCCGTAGGCGTCGATATACACGTCCAGCGCGGCCTGCGCCGCTTCCTGGTCCCCGATCAGCGGCAACAGGGCGTTGGCCAGCGCATAGCAGTTCCAGTGGCCGACGGGGACCTGGTTCGCATACGAATAGCGGCCGCCCTGGTCCGTGTGGTTGCAGATGTGGTCGACGTCGAACGCTTCCATGAAGCCGAACGGCCCGTAGTCCAGCGTGATGCCCAGGATCGACATATTGTCAGTGTTCATCACGCCATGCATGAAGCCGACGGCCTGCCAGTGCGCGATCATCCGTGCCGTGCGGCGCGTGACTTCCTCGAGCAGGGCGACGTAGGGATTCGGCGCGTCGGCCAGTGCCGGGTAAAAGGTCTTGATGACGTAGTCGGCCAGCGTGCGCAGTTCTTCCGGCTTGTTGTTGTAGCGCCAGTGCTCAAAGGAACCGAAGCGCACGAAGCTGGGCGCCATGCGGGTGACGACGGCGGCCGTCTCCATCGTTTCGCGGATCACGCCCTGGTTCGAGCCCGTCACCATCAGGGCGCGGGTCGTCGGGATGCCGAGGGCGGCCATCGCTTCCGAGCACAGGAATTCGCGGATCGACGAGCGCAGCACGGCGCGGCCGTCGCCCATGCGCGAATACGGCGTCATGCCGGCGCCCTTGAGCTGGAGTTCCATGCGCCCGTCCGGCCTGGCGATGTCGCCCAGCAGGATCGCGCGGCCGTCCCCCAGCTGGCCCGCCCAATGGCCGAACTGGTGGCCGGAATACACGGCCGCCAGCGGCTGCGCGCGCTGCGGCACGTCGTTGCCCGTGAAGACGGCGACGAAGTCCTCGTGCGCGAGGCCGGCCGGGTCGAGTCCGACGAGCCGCGCCGCCGGCGCGCTGGCCGCGACGAAGTACGGCGCGGGCAGGGGCGTCGGCATCAGGCGCGTGTAGAACGCGGGCGGCAAACCGGCAAAGGAGTTGTCGAACGGCAGGTCGTCGGCGGTGCGGGTGCTGATATCGCTTCCTTGTCTGTATGAGGGCTGGTGTGCGGATTTTACCCCACACGCGCGGATTCTATGGGGCTCACCGGTGCGCAAACCATGCAGGTTACATTCCGTAACCGTTTTGTAATGTTGCGCCGGCGGCAATGCTGCGGTGCCGCATCGATTTCCATTGACGGTGTCCGCACGATCGTTCGAAACTGGATATTCCGACAACATCCTCGAGAGACCAATGACGAACCTGCAGCCGCCGCTCATGGGCGCGATGATGGACCAGCCACTCCTGATTTCGAGCATCATCCGGTTCGCCGCGCGGCATTACGGCGGCAGCGAGATCGTGTCGCGCCGCGTCGAGGGCGACATGCACCGCTACACGGTGCGCGACTGCGAAGCGCGGGCGCGCCGGCTCGCGAACTTGCTGCGGGCGCAGCAAGTCGCGCCGGGCGAGCGCGTCGGCACGCTGGCCTGGAACGGCTACCGGCACATGGAACTGTATTACGCGGTGTCCGGCTCGGGCGCCGTGCTGCACACGATCAATCCGCGTCTGCATCCTGACCAGATCGCCTACATCGTCAACCATGCGGAAGACCAGCTGCTGTTCTTCGACCTGACCTTCCTGCCGCTGGTCGAGGCGATCGCGCCGCGCTGCCCGACGGTGAGGGCGTTCGTGCTGATGAGCGACCGGGCGCACATGCCGGCCGCAAGCAACATCGCCAACCTGCTGTGCTACGAAGACCTGATCGACGCCGCGTCCGCCGGCTACGCCTGGCCCGAATTCGACGAGCACGCGGCCGCATCGCTGTGCTACACGTCCGGCACGACGGGCAATCCGAAAGGCGCCCTGTATTCGCACCGCTCGACCGTGCTGCACGCATACGCGTCGGCCATGCCGAATGCGCTGAACGTGGGGGCGGCCGACGTCGTGCTGCCCGTCGTGCCGATGTTCCATGTGAACGCGTGGGGCTTGCCGTATTCCGTGCTGCTGGCGGGCGCCAAGCTCGTGCTGCCGGGCGCGGCGCTCGACGGCAAGTCGCTGTACGAATTGTTCGAGGCGGAGGGCGTGACGTTTTCCGCCGGTGTGCCGACCGTCTGGCTCGGCCTGGTCAATTACGCGCAGCAGAACGGGCTCGCGTTCTCGACGTTCCGGCGCACCGTGATCGGGGGCGCCGCGTGCCCGCCGGCGCTGATGGACACGCTGATCGACCGCCTTGGCGTCAAGGTCATCCACGCCTGGGGCATGACGGAAATGTCGCCGCTCGGCACGACGGGTGGCCTGCTGGCGAAGCACCGCGACCTGCCCGTGGAGAGCCAGCGCGCCATCCTGCGGAAACAGGGCCATGCGATCTTCGGCGTCGACATGAAGATCGTCGACGACGGCGGCTGCGAACTGCCGTGGGACGGCCGCACCTTCGGGCACCTGCTCGTGCGCGGCCCGTGGATCGTTTCCCGCTATTTCGGCGGCAACGGCGGCGACGAGGGCGGCGACGTGCTGCAGGACGGCTGGTTCCCGACCGGCGACGTGGCGACGATCGACGCCGACGGCTTCATGCAGATCACGGACCGCAGCAAGGACGTCATCAAGTCGGGCGGCGAGTGGATCGGGTCGATCGACATCGAGAACATCGCGATGGCGCATCCGGCCGTGCTGCAGGCGGCGTGCATCGGCGTGCATCATCCGAAGTGGGACGAGCGGCCCGTGCTCGTGGTCGTGCGGCGGCCCGGGGCGAGCCTCACGCGCGAGGAGATGCTGCGCTTCTTCGACGGCAGGATCGCGAAATTCTGGATGCCGGACGACGTGGTGTTCGTGGACGCGCTGCCGACCGGGGCGACCGGCAAGATCCAGAAGAACCGGTTGCGCGAACAGTTCCGCGATTATCGGTTGCCCGGTTGAGCGGCGCGCGCCAGAAATAACACGACCGTTCTTTTACGGGTTATATTGTCGCCACCGTCAATCACACAAACGCAAGGAGACCCATGAGCGCCGACTACCAGGTCATCGACGACGTCGCCGTCATCACGCTGAACAACCCGCCCGTCAATGGCCTCGGCCTGGCGACGCGCACCGCCGCCGTGGACGGGCTGCGGCGCGCGGCCGCGGACCCGGCCGTCAAGGCCATCGTCATCACGGGCGCCGGCAAGGCATTCTCGGGCGGCGCCGACATCCGCGAATTCAATTCGCCCAAGGCGCTCACGGAACCCACGCTGCACACCCTGATCCGCACGGTCGAGGATTCGGTCAAGCCGACCGTCGCCGCGATCCACACCGTGTGCATGGGCGGCGGCCTGGAGCTGGCGCTGGGCGCCAATTACCGCGTCGCGCTGCCGGGCGCCCAGATCGCGCTGCCGGAAGTCAAACTCGGCCTGCTGCCCGGCGCGGGCGGCACGCAGCGGCTGCCGCGCGTGCTGGGCCTGGAGACCGCGCTGAACATGATCGTGACCGGCACGCCGGTCGCGTCCGAAAAGCTGGCCGGCACGCTGCTGTTCGACGAACTGCTGCCGGCCGGATCGGACCTCGTGGCCGGCGCCGTCGCCTTTGCGCGCCGCGTGGAGGACGTGCGTCCGCTGCCGAAGGTGCGCGAGCGCCAGGTCGACCATCCCGATGCCGCGGCCTTCCTCGCGGCCGCGCGGGCGCGCGTGAAGGTCGAGGCGGGGCCGTTCCCGGCGCCCGTCGAATGCGTGGAAACGGTCGCCGCGTCCGTCGAAATGCCGTTCGCGGACGGCCTGAAGTTCGAGCGCGAGCGCTTCATCCGCCTCACCCGGACCACGGAATCGAAGGCGCTGCGCCACGCCTTCTTCGCCGAGCGCGCGGCCGGCAAGGTGCCGGACGTCCCGCCTGACACGCCGGTGCGCGAGATCCGCAGCGCGGCCGTCGTCGGCGCCGGCACGATGGGTGGCGGCATCGCGATGAATTTCGCGAACGCAGGCATCCCCGTCACGATCCTGGAGACCAGGCAGGAGGCGCTGGACAAGGGCCTGGCCACGATCCGCAAGAATTACGAGAACACGGTCAGGAAGGGCAAGCTGGCGCCCGAGAAGGCCGAGCAGCGCGCGGGCCTCATCCGCGGCACGCTCGACCATGCCGACATCGCCCAGGCCGACATCGTCATCGAAGCCGTGTTCGAGGACATGGGCGTGAAGGAGACCGTGTTCCGCCAGCTGGACGCGGTGATGAAGCCGGGTGCGATCCTCGCGTCGAACACGTCGACGCTGGACCTGAACCGCATCGCGTCGTTCACGGCGCGTCCGCAGGACGTCATCGGCCTGCATTTCTTCAGCCCCGCCAACGTGATGAAGCTGCTGGAAATCGTGCGCGGCGCGGCGACGGGCAAGGACGTGCTGGCGACGGCGCTGGCGCTGTCGAAGAAGGTCAGGAAGACGGGCGTGGTGTCCGGCGTGTGCGACGGCTTCATCGGCAACCGCATGGTCGAGCAGTACATCCGCCAGGCCGGCTTCCTGCTGGACGAGGGCGCGCTGCCGCAGCAGGTCGACGCGGCCGTCGAGAAGTTCGGCTTCGCCATGGGCCCGTTCCGCATGGGCGACCTGGCCGGCAACGACATCGGCTGGTACATCCGCAAGCGCCGCGCCGTCGAGATGCCGGACGTGAAGTACTCGCAGACGGCGGACCTGCTGTGCGAACAGGGCCGATTCGGCCAGAAGACGGGCGCCGGCTGGTACGATTACCAGGCGGGCGACCGCACGCCGCAGCCGTCGAAGTGGGTCGACGACATGATCGTGAAGCACTCGCAGGCGCTGGGCGTCGCACGCCGCGCGATTCCGGACGAGGAGATCGTCGGACGCCTCGTCTACGCGCTGGTCAACGAGGGCGCCAAGATCCTGGAAGAGGGCATCGCGCTGCGCGCGTCGGACATCGACATGGTGTACCTGTCCGGCTACGGCTTCCCGCTGTTCCGCGGCGGCCCGATGTTCTACGCCGACACCGTGGGCCTGCCCGCGGTGCTGGCCGCGGTCGAGAACTATGCGCGCGGCTACCATGGCGAAGCGTGGACGCCGGCGCCGCTGCTCGTGCGCCTGGCGCGGGAAGGCAAGACCTTCAACGGCTGAAGAAAGGCCCTGCTGCAAGGAGGGTGCGACGCGTGCTAGGCTAGCCGTCAACGCGACGACCGAGCCGACATGAAGAACGCCCTCCTGATCGCGACCGCCTGCCTGCTCGGACTCCTGTCCACGACGGGCGCGTCGCTCCCTTACCCCATCCTCCCGCCGCTGTTCGTGAACGGCGCGCCGGACAGCCTGACGCACTTCCTCGGCCTGCCGCCGAAACTGCTGTTCGCGCTGGCGCTGATGGTCAACCCCGTCGGCCTGCTGCTGGGCACCGCGGTGCTCGGGTCGCTGTCCGACCGCTATGGACGCCGGCCGCTGCTGCTCGTGACGGCCGCCGGCGCCGCCGTCGGCCACGTGCTCACGGCATGGGCGCTGGCGAGCCGCTCGTATCCCCTGTTCCTGGCCGCCCGCTTCGGCACGGGCCTGCTCGAAGGCCACAGCGCGATCGTGCGCGCGATGCTCGCCGACCGCCTGCAAGGCCCGCTGCGCAACCATGCGTTGTCGTGGCTGAACGGCGCGCTGCACCTGGGCTGGTTGTTCGGGCCGTTGCTGGCCGGGTTCACGATCGCGTGGGGCATCACGGTGCCGTTCTACATCGCGGCCGGCGCGCTGGCGCTGGGCGCGCTCCTCGTCGGCGTGGCGCTGGAGCGCAAGCCGCGCGCGGCCCGGCCGTCGTGGTGGCGCGTCGCGCGCGAACGCCATGCGTTCAACCTGCTGCGCCACGACGGCCTGCGCGCGCTGTTCGGCGTGCAGCTCGCGTACACGTGCGGCGTCACCGCGTTCTACGAATTCTATCCGCTGTGGCTCGTCGAGATCGGCCATTACGACACCCGCGCGATCGCCCTCGTCAACGTGGGGATGTGCGGCCTGATGACGTGTTCCGCGCTGTTCGCGGGCCGCGCCAGCCGCACGGAACCGATGCGCCGCGCCGCCTGGCTCGCGGCGTGCGTCGCGCTGGCCATCGGGTCGCTGGGCGTCGGGCACTTGTGGGTGGGGCTCGTCGGCATCATGGCCTTCGGACTGCCGCATGCGTTCTACAACGCCGTCGTGCAGGCGTGGGCCGCGGACCGTTTCGGCGGCGGCCACGGACAGGGCGCCGTCATGGGGCTGCTGTCGACGACGTTCTGCCTCGCGAACATCCTGATGGCGGCGGCGGGCGCGGTGCTGACGCTCATCGACACGCGGCTCGTGCTGCTGGCCGGGGCGATCCTCACCGCGTGGGCGGCGAACCGGATGCGGACGTGGGGAACCGGCGCCGTGGCGCGGGCGGCCCAACGCGTCGAGTAGCCCCGCCGGCCCCGTCTCGCGCGGGGTCAGCGGGCCGGGGGCACGAGCGCGTCCAGGATCGGCCGCACGAAATCGTCGCGCTTGAAGTCGTACAGCACGAAGTCGCTGGAGAACTGCCAGTACACCCACGCGAAACCGTATTTTTCCGCGGTGCGCGCGACGGTCGACGTCCACAGCACGCGGTCGTCCATGGCGCCCTTGTCGTAGGCGCCGAATTCGCCGAGGAAGACGGGGCGGCCGCTCGCGTCGCTCCATGCCTTCACGGCCGCGAAGTCCTGGTCGATGCGCGCGATCTCCGCCGGCTTGCCGAAGCGGATGCCCGTGGTCGACCGGATCGGTTCAGCGGCCCACGACGCGCCCTGGTGCGTGAACGGGAACGGATCGTAGTAGTGGAAGGTCGCGATGAGGTGCTTGTCGGCGGCCGGCAGCTGCAGGTCCTTCAGCGTGGCGCGGCTGTTCCAGCGCACGCCGCCGATGATGACGTTGCGCGTGGGGTTCGTCCTGCGCATCACGGCCAGCACCTGCGGGAAGCTGGCGTTCCACGTGGCCGCGTCGAACTGGCCGTGCGGTTCGTTCAGCAGCTCGAAGACGACGGTGTTCGGCTCGTTGCGGTAGCGTTCCGCCAGCTGGCTCCAGACGGCTTTCAGCCTGGGCAGGCAGGCGGCGGCGTCCTTCGAACAGTCCTCGAAGTCGTGCTCGTCGATGATCACGTTGAGGCCGTGCTTCGTCGCCGTGGCGACCACCCAGTCGAGGCGGTTCAGCCATTTCGGATCGAGCCGGTCCTGCGCATCGAGGGCGCGGAACGCGAACAGCACGACGCGTACCGTCGAGAAGCCGGCCGCCCTGATCTTCGCGAAGTGCTCGTCCTTGTAGTTGCCCTGGGCGCCGTCGCGCCAGAACGGGTCGTAGCCGATGACGTTCACGCCGCGGGCCATCAGGCGTACCTGCTCGTGCGCGTCGATGTCCTTGAACTGCGACGTCGCGGGCGGCGGGTTGGGCGGCGGATCGGCGGCCAGGACCGCCTGTGCGGCGAGGACGAGCGTGACGGCGGCGGCGCGGCGCGGCAGCGTGGGCATGAGAGTCTCCATCGTGATTGTCGAGATCGACCGGCTGTTCCGCCGCCTCGCCATACCGGCGCTGGCGGCGGCCGGCCAGGCTCAGTCGGCGGCGTAGATATCGTTGTCCTTCGTCTCGCGCACGAACAGCATGCCGATGACGACGGTCGCGACGGCGATCACGCAGGGATACCACAGGCCGTAATAGATGTTGCCGTTGGCCGCGACGAGCGCGAACGCGGTCGTCGGCAGCAGCCCGCCGAACCAGCCGTTGCCGATATGGTAGGGCAGCGACATCGACGTGTAGCGGATGCGGGTCGGGAACATCTCGACGAGCATCGCGGCCACGGGGCCGTACACCATCGTCACGTACAGCACGAGCACGAACAGCAGCAGTACCAGCATGGGTTTGTTCAACTGGACCGGGTCGGCCTTGGCCGGATAGCCGGCGGCCTTGAGGGCGGCGCCCAGGCTCTTTTTGAGCACCGTCTCGCGGTCCTTGCTGGCCTGGTCGAAGTTCAGGCCGTCCGCGGTCATGGTCGCGTCGAACGACGGGTAGACCTTGTCGCCGACCTTGACGCTGGCGACCGTGCCGGCCGGCGCGTCCTGGCGCGTGTAGCTGACCGAGGCCCCCGTCAGCTGGGCGGTGGCGATGTCGCACGACGACGGGAATTTCTTCGTGCCCGTGGCGTTGAACTGGAAGTGGCACGAGTGCGGGTCGGCCACGACGACGACGGGCGAATTGTTCAGCGCCGCCTCCAGCGCCGGGTTGCCGTAGTGCGTGAGGCCCTTGAAGATGGGGAAGTAGGTCAGCGCGGCGACCAGGCAGCCCGCCATGATGATGGTCTTGCGGCCGATGCGGTCCGACAGGGAGCCGAAGACGATGAAGAACGGCGTCGCCAGCGCGAGCGCGACGGCGATCAGGACATTGGCGGTCGCGTCGTCGATCTTCAGGGTCTTGGTCAGGAAGAACAGGGCGTAGAACTGGCCCGTGTACCACACGACGGCCTGGCCCATCACGACGCCCAGCAGCGCGATGAGCGCGATGCGGCCGTTCTTCCAGGTCAGGAAGGCTTCGCTGAGCGGCGCTTTCGACGTCCGGCCCTGGGCCTTCATGCGGGCGAAGGCGGGCGATTCGCTCATCGACATGCGGATCCAGACCGAGACCGCGAGCAGCAGCACGGAGACGAGGAACGGTATGCGCCAGCCCCAGGCGTCGAACGCGGCCGCGTCCATGCCGGCGCGCACGCCCGTGATCACGAGCAGCGACAGGAACAGCCCGAGCGTGGCCGTGGTCTGGATCCACGACGTGAAGTAGCCGCGGCGGCCCTGGGGCGCGTGTTCGGCGACATACGTGGCCGCGCCGCCGTATTCGCCGCCGAGCGCGAGGCCCTGCAGGATGCGCAGGGAGACGAGGACGATCGGCGCGACGATGCCGATCGCCGCGTAGCCCGGCAGCAGGCCGACGATGAACGTCGAGACGCCCATGATCAGGATCGTGATGAGGAAGGTGTGCTTGCGGCCGATCATGTCGCCCAGGCGTCCGAACACGAGCGCGCCGAACGGCCGCACGATGAACCCGGCCGCGAAGGCGAGCAGCGCGAAGATGAACGACGTGGTCGGATCGCCGATGAAGAACTGCTTGGCGATCACGGTCGCGAGGGAGCCGTACAGGTAAAAATCGTACCATTCGAAGACGGTGCCGAGCGAGGACGCGACGATGATCTTGCGCTCTTCCTTCGTCAGCCCGACGCCCGATGGCATGGGTTTGCCGCCCGCGGCCATGCCGGGTGTGATTGCCATTGTGGTCTCCTGTCTTGATTATTGTGATGCGCGGTCCGATGGCGCGGGCCGCCGGTCGACTGTGCGCCGGGAAGCTTACGGGACGCTTGCTGCAAACTTACGTGGCGCTTACGGCGGAGGCGCGTGGGCATCGTCCGGGTCGTCCGCCGCCGAACCGTCGTTCGGCGCCTCGTGCAGGTGCGCGTAGCGATACGCTTCGGTCGAGCGCTCCAGCGCCAGGCCCAGCGCCGTCGTCAGTTCGCTGCGCGGCACGCCCTGTTCCAGTTGCTGGACGGCGAAGCTGTTGCGCAGCGTGCGCCCGCCCGCGCGCGCGACGGCGATGCCGGCCCGTTCGAAGGTCGCACGCGTCTGCCGGTACACGGTCGCCTTGTGCAGCGGCTCGCCTTCGAGGTTCGCGGGGAACACGAGGTCGCCGGGGATCGCGAGTTCGGCCCGCTCCTTCAGCCAGGCCGTCAGCTCGGCGACGCCGGCGCGGGGCAAGGTCGTCGTGTGCTCGTAGCTCGTGCGGTGCTTGGCTTCGGGCGTGATGTTCAATTCGAGGCCGCCGTCGATGTCGGGCTGGCGGCCGACTTCGTCCACGAGCAGGCCGATGGCTTCCGCCACGCGCAGCCCGGCGAGCGCCATCACGATCTGCATCGCGCGGTCGCGCCGGCGCTTCCAGCCGGCGTGACCCTCCGTGTCGTCGCCGCGGCCGGCGGGGAGGGCGGCGAGGAAGCGCTGCAGGTCGTCCGCGCTGAGCGCCGTCATCGGCGCATCCTCGGCCAGGTGGGCGCGGTCGGTCGCGGCGATCGCCTGGCGCGCCGGGTTCGGCGCGCGGCCGAGGTATTCGAAGCAGCGCTCCAGCAGGCGCAGGTAGCGGTAGGCGATCTTGCTGTTGAGGTCGCGGCGGCCGTCTTTCGACAGTTCGATGAAGCGGCGCAGGTCCGCCGCGTTCACGGTCGACATCGTCAGGCCGCGCTCGAGCATCCACGTGGCGAACTTGCCGAACATGAATTTATAGATCGTCGCGGATTCGGTCGAGATCGGCAGGGGCACGGGATCGCTCTGGCGGCTGGACGTCAGCACGAATTCCGGCGTGACGACGAACGCGGCGAACGCATCGAACGGGCGGGCGTCCCAGTCGGCGTGGGAAGGTGGGTGGCTCATGGCGGCGGCGGGCATGGATGTTGGCACCATACTGCAACTAACCGACCCGGGTGGTCAAGGGTGTGCAGTGGCGTGCGTGCACGGCGGTCGCGTCACGTAAAACATTTATGCAACTAACCGACATTTGGCGCACGACCACCAAAACCCGCCGCCAGGGCACAGGCACGCGCGCCGCTTATCGCTCTTATAATAGCCAGAGCAAAACCAGCGAACACCAACAAAGGAAATCCATGCTCAAGCACATCGTCATGTGGAAATTGAAAGAACACGCCGAAGGCGCCGACCGCGCCGCCAACGCCATCGAGATGAAACGCCGCCTGGACGAGTGCGCCAGCATCGTCCCGGGCCAGCACAAGTTCGAAGTGGTCGTCGCCCAACCCGGCCTGGAAGCCACCTACGACGTCGTGCTGTATTCCGAGTTCGAAGACAAGGCGGCGCTCGAGGCATACGTGAAACATCCGGTGCACCAGGCGGTCATACCGTTCATCGGCGCGATCCGCGAGGCGCGCCAGTGCATGGACTACGAAGTCTGACGGACGGGGAGGCCGCCATGCGCACGGTACAGGAATTGTTCTCGCTGCGGGGCCGCACCGCCATCGTCACGGGCGGCTCGCGCGGTCTCGGCCTGCAGATGGCCGAGGCCCTCGGCGAGCAGGGTGCGCGCGTGCTCGTCGCGGCGCGCAAGCGCGGCGAACTCGATGCGGCCGTCGCCCATCTGGCCGCGCGCGGCATCGAGGCCGTGGGCATGGCCGTCGACCTGGCGGACGAGGCGGCGGTCGCGCCGTTCGTCGACGATGCGCTGGCCCGGCTGGGCCGCATCGACGTCCTCGTCAACAACGCGGGCGCGACCTGGGGCGCGCCGGCCGAGGACTATCCGCTCGACGCGTGGGACAAGGTGATGAACCTGAACGTGCGCAGCGTCTTCCTGCTGGCGCAGGCCGTCGGCAAGCGGGCGATGATTCCCGCCCGCGCGGGTCGCATCGTCAACGTCGCCTCGATCGCCGGCCTCGCCGGCAATCCGCCCGGGACGATGCAGACGATCGCCTACAACACGTCGAAAGCGGCCGTGATCAACTTCACCCGCGCGCTCGCGGGCGAGTGGGGCCGGTACGGCATCACCGTCAACGCCATCGCGCCGGGCTTCTTCCCGTCGAAGATGACGCAGGGCCTGCTCGACGCCGTCGGTGCGGACCGTCTCGCCCAGGGCGCGCCGCTGGGCCGCCTCGGCGACGACGAAGACCTGAAAGGCGCCGTCGCGCTGTTCGCGTCGGATGCCGGCAAACACATCACCGGCCAGGTGCTGGCCGTGGACGGCGGGATGTCCGCCGTCTGAACGGACGCAGTCCACAGGAGGACGCCATGGACGATTTTGCGGGGCGGGTCGCCGTCATCACCGGCGCGGGCAGCGGCATCGGACGCGCGTTCGCCAACGAGGCCGCCAGGCTGGGCATGAAGCTGGTGCTTGCCGACATCGACGCGCAGGCGCTCGGACAGGTCAGCAGCGCATTGCAGGCGGCCGGCGGCGATGTGCTGGCCATGGTCTGCGACGTGCGCAAGGCAGCCCACGTGGAAGAACTGGCGGACGCCGCGATGATCCGCTTCCACGGTGTGCACCTGCTGTTCAACAATGCCGGCGTGGGTTCCGCGGGGCTGATCTGGGAAGCCAGCGAAGCCGATTGGGAATGGGTGCTGGGCGTGAACCTGTGGGGCGTGATCCACGGCGTGCGCGTGTTCACGCCGCTGATGCTCGAGGCGGCGCGGCGCGATCCCGGCTACGCAGGCCATATCGTGAACACGGCGTCGATGGCCGGGCTCCTGGCGCCGCCGGCGATGGGCGTCTACAACGCGTCCAAGCATGCCGTCGTGGCGCTGTCGGAGACGCTGTACCACGACCTGCGCCTCGTCGATGCGCGGGTCAGGGCGTCCGTCGTGTGCCCCTATTTCGTCCCGACGGGGATCGCCCACTCGGATGCGCACCGTCCGGCCGAGGTCCGCCACGATGCGGCGCCGACGCCCAGCCAGCAGGCGGCCCAGTCATTGCTCGAACAGGCCGTCGCCTCGGGCAGGCTGACGGCGGCGGACGTGGCCCGCATCACGTTCGATGGCATCCGGCGCGGCGATTTCTACATCCACACCCACCCGCAGGCGCTGCAGGCCGTTGCCGACCGCATGGACGCCATCCTGCACGGCAAGCCGCCGGCCGACGCCTACGCGGCCACGCCGCAGTTCACCGCCACGCTCAAGGCGGCCGTTCAGGGATCGGGAAAGTAGGGCGGCACGTTCGCCGCGATGTGCGCGAATTCCGCCGGCGACAGCGGCAGCTTGCGAAACGCGGCCCACGCCTCTCGCGGGCGCAGGTTGGCGCCCTGGGCGGAATCCGTCCCGTACAGCACGCGCCCGACGCCGACCTGGCGGATGTATTTCACCAGCAGGGCCGCCGTGTCCGGCGCGATGTCGCGGTCGACGATGGACGCCACGTCGAACCACAGGTTGTACGCGTGCGGATCGTGGTTCTCGACGGCGGCGGCCAGCACGCCCATCGCCGCCTGCGCGGCCGGGTCGCCGTAGCCGGGCCCGGAGCCGGCGAAATGCGCCACCTGCACCGGCACGTCCGGCGCGGCCGGCATGACCTGGTCGAGGAAGATGCGGGCCTGGGCCGCGCCGTACGGACGCCGCTTGCCGATGTTCGCCCGCAAGTGGACGACGATCGCCATGCCGTGCGCGTTCGCGGCCGCGAACACCTGGCGCAGGCGCGCGACGTGTGCCGGGTCGTCCAGCTGGACGTCCGAATTCCCGATGTGCAGCTTGATCCCGTGGTCCAGGCCGGGCTTGTTCGCGCACCGTTCGAGTTCCGCCAGCGCGTAGTCCTTGAGCGGATTGAAGCTGCAGAACGCGATCAGGCGGCCGGGATGGCGCGCGGCCTGCGCGGCCGTCCAGTCGTTCTCGAGCCGCACCTGTGCGTATTCGTCGTCGACCGTGCGGGCCGGGCTCCCGATCATGTACGCGACGGACAGCAGCACGGCCTTGCGGATGCCGGCCGCGTCGAGCAGTGCAATCAGCTGGTCGGCGTCCAGCGTGACGAGGCCGGAGGACGGACCGAGCAACGCGATGTCGGCCGCGCTGAACACGTGCTGGTGGAAGTCGCCGGCGGGGACGGTCTGGGCATGCGCCACGCCCGCGAGCAGCAGGGCGGCGACGGCGGCGCGGATGGCATGCATGCGGTCTCCTCGATCATTAGCGCGGCCAGGGCCTATCCGACTGACGAAGGCCAGCAGCACGAATTTTACGTCGTTCCCGCGGAGGCGGGAACCCAAGTCGGAGAGGCCGCGCGCGCAAAATCTGGTCCCGGCCTGCGCTGCGACGACGTGCCGATCACGCCGCGGCCTGGTCGCCGGGCTTGAGGACGCGTTCATGCAGCTCCGGCGCGGCGTCGGCGTACAGCTTGACGACGGTGGACGTGCGCGTGCCGTAGCCGGGGATCTCGATGCAGACGGCGGACAGCTGCCGTTCCAGGTCGATGGGCACGCCGGTGTCGGGCAGGCGCATGTCCGGTGCGCGGGTCGTGTCGGCCAGCATTTCGAAATAGGCTTCTTCCGGCGCGCCCTGCAGCAGCAGGCTCGCGAACGTGGCCTTGGTGCGCAGGACCTTGGGCCACGGCGCATCCAGCAGGCCGTTCGACACGCCGTAGATGCCCGGCTCCAGCGGCTTGCCGTTGCGCGGGTCGGCGCCGGCGCGGTTCGAGAACCAGTACATCCCGGCGGCGTCGCCCAGGATCAGGTTGAAGCCGTTGTACGCGGCGGCGTCCGGTGCGATGCGTTCCAGGTGGGCCGGGGCATCCAGGTCGTCCTTGAGGAAATCGGCGACGAGGGCGCCGCGCGTCGGCGCGTCCGTGCGCCAGTCGCTGGGTGCGCGGATGTTCGTGAGCGCCGCGAATTTCGGACCGTGCGGGCCGGTCTTCGTCACGCCCATCCAGCTGCCGCCGCCGCGCAGGTCGCGGCCGGCGATGATGTTGGGCGCGTCCGGCCACGGGCCGGCCGGGCTGGCGGGTCGGTCATAGTATTCGTCGCGGTTGGCGCACGCGACCAGCGGCAGGCCCGGGATCACGCGCCAGGCAAAAACGATCAGGCACATGGGGGCATATCCGTAAAGATTTCGGCGCGGCGGGGCCCGTCGATCAGGCCCTCGAAGCCGGCACCCTGCGCGGCGGCGTCGAGCCGCGCGGGAAAATCGTCGTCCACGCCCGGGTAGACTTCCATCCAGGTCTGCAGGCCGGAGCCGGCGTCGGGACGGCGCTTCAGCTGCGCCTGCGCCCCCACGCGCGCCTGCAGCGCGCGCACGCGCGGCGCGAGCGCCGGGGCGTCGGCCTCCCGCACCTTGTAATAGACGTAGAGATCGATCATGCGGCTCAGGCGTCCAGCGCGTCGAGCGGATACGGCAGCGGCAGGAAATCCAGCTTCGTGCCGCCGGCCGAACCGTGGCGCACGTCGCCGTCCAGGGCGGCCAGCTTGATCTCGACGAGCGCGTCGGCGCCGCCGGCACCGTTGGGCGCCACGTTGACGATCATGCCGGACGGCTGGTCGGGGTCGGCGACCGAATAGACCTCGTCGCCGGGCCGCGCGGCCGCGTCGGCGAGCGTGGCCAGCGTCATTCGGCGTTTCAGCTTGCCCAGGTACTGGCTGCGGGCGACGATTTCCTGGCCGGGATAGCAGCCCTTCTTGAAATTCACGCCGCCGAGCAGCTCGTAGTTGATCATCTGCGGGACGAACTGCTCCTGCGTCGCCTGGCCGATCTGGGGCACGCCCGCGTGGACGGCGGCCAGCTGCCACGCCGCGTTGCCGCCCAGCGCGAGCGTCGCGCGCAGCGCGGACAAGGCCTTGACGCCGTCGTCGGCCGACGTCAGCCACAGATAGCGGGGGTGGCCGAAGGCGTCGGCGAGGCGGATCACGGTGCCGAACGCGCCGTCGATCTTCGCATACGGTGCCTCGGGCAGGGCGCCGACCTGGGTGCGCAGGGCGTCGCCCGCCGCCGCGCCGCCCAGCCCGAGGACGGCCGCGTTGCGCGCTTCGTCGGTGGCGTCGCGCAGCCTGGCTTTCGACCGCAGCACGAACATGGTCAGGCGCTTCTGCAGCGGCGGCTGGATGGCGCGCGGCAGCTGCAGGTAGACGGCGTCGGCGTCGCGCCACATCAGGAACGTGGCCTGCAGGCGGCCCTTCGGCGTGCAGTAGCCGGCCAGCCGGGCCTCCGCCGTGCCGAGATGTTCGACGTCGTTGGTGAGCTGGTTGTGCAGGAAGCCGGCGGCGTCCTCGCCGGCGACGGCGATCAGGCCCAGGTCGGTGACGGCGGCGACAAACCCTTGTTCGAGGGCGGCCGTGCCGAGGACGTGGCCGAAGTCCTCGACTTGCGTCGGGCTATCGGGGTGGAAACGGGCGCCCAGGGTGGCGAGGTGGTCGATCCAATGGTTCATGACACGAATTATTTCCGGTTTAGGAGTATCGGCTTTATGATTACGGCCTCATTATAAGTTCGCCTTCAAAAACGCGCCGACGACGGCGAAAAAACGAAACCAGCATGGCACTGATCAGAAAACTCATCGTCACGGGCGTGATCGGGCTCGCGGCGGCCGGCGCCGGCTTCCAGTGGTGGAGCAGGCAGCCGATCACACCGGGTGGCGCCCCCGTCATCCCGTTCGCGATCGCGCAGGGCAGCGGCGTGGCCGGCGCGGCGCAGCAGATGGCGACGGCCGGCGTGCCCGTCAACGCCTTCCTGTTCGGGGTGCTGGCGCGCGCCACGGGCAAGGCAAGCCGGATCAAGGCCGGGAGCTACGAGCTCAAACCGGATACGACCCCGCGCCGCCTCCTCACCCAGCTCGTGCGCGGCGAGTTCGCGCAGGAGTCGCTGACGATCATCGAAGGGTGGACGTTCCGCCAGATGCGCCAGGCCATCGACGCCGCGCCGAACCTGAAGCACGACACGGCGAAGCTGTCCGACCAGGAATTGCTGGCGAAGGTGGCGCCCGACTACAAGGCGCCGGAAGGCCTGTTCTTCCCCGACACGTATCTGTTCGCCAAGAATGCGAGCGACCTGTCGATCTACCGGCAGGCGCACGACATGATGATGAAGCGCCTGAAGGCCGCCTGGGAGAAGCGCGACCCGGGCCTGCCGTACACCGACCCGTACCAGGCCCTGATCATGGCCTCGCTGGTGGAAAAGGAAACGGGCAAGAAGAGCGAACGGGCGCTGATCGCCGGCGTGTTCGTGAACCGCCTCAAGGCCGGCATGCTGCTGCAGACCGACCCCACCGTCATCTACGGCATGGGCGACCGGTACGACGGCAAGATCCGCAAGAAGGACCTCGAGACCGACACCCCGTACAATACCTATACGCGCGCCGGCCTGCCGCCGACGCCGATCGCGCTGCCGGGCGTCCAGTCGCTCGCGGCCGCGACGGCGCCCGCGAAGACGGAAGCCCTGTATTTCGTCTCGCGCGGCGACGGCACGAGCCATTTCTCGGTGAACCTCACGGAGCATAACAAGGCCGTCAACCAGTACCAGCGCAACCAGGTGCCCCAGTAAATACGAATGAATGCAATGAACCATAACGATGCCACCCGCGGGCGTTTCATCACCTTCGAAGGCATCGACGGCGCCGGCAAGTCCACGCACATCGGCCACGTCATCGCCCTGCTCGAAGGCGCCGGCAAGACCGTCGTTTCGACGCGCGAGCCGGGCGGCACGCCGCTGGGCGAAAAGCTGCGCGACCTGGTGCTGCACGAAAAAATGCACCTCGAGACGGAGGCGCTGCTGATGTTCGCCAGCCGCCGCGAACACGTGGCGCAGGTCATCGCACCGGCGCTCGCGCGCGGCGACTGGGTCCTGTCCGACCGTTTTACGGACGCCAGCTTCGCCTACCAGGGCGGCGGGCGCGGCCTGGATCGCGCGAAGCTCGACGCGCTGGAGGAATGGGTGCATCCGCACCTGCAGCCCGACCTGACCCTGTTGTTCGACGTTCCGCTGGACGTCGCGCGCGCGCGCCTGGCCGCGACGCGCACCCTGGACAAGTTCGAAATGGAGCAGGCCGATTTCTTCGCGCGGGTGCGCGCCGAATACCTGCGCCGCGCCGCGCAATCGGGCGGACGCATCGTCGTCATCGATTCCACGCAGTCCATCGCCGGCGTGCGCATGGCCCTGCAAGCCGCACTGGAGCCATGGCTGTGAGCATGTATCCCTGGCAGCAGGACGCCTGGACGCGGCTGCAGGCGATGCGCGCGCGCCTGCCGCACGCGATCCTGTTCCACGGCCCGGCCGGCATCGGCAAGGCCGACTTCATCGAGTCGTTTGCGCAGTCGCTGCTGTGCGAAGACGTGAGGCCGGACGGCCACGCGTGTGGCGCGTGCGCGTCCTGCGGCTGGTTTGCGCAGGGCAATCACCCCGATTACCGCCGCGTGCGTCCGGAAGCGCTGGAGGACGAGGTCGCGGCCGGCGAGGGCGAGGACGCGCCTGCCGAAGACAAGAAATCCAAATCGAAGACGGCGTCGAAAGAGATCAAGATCGAACAGGTGCGCGCGCTGGCCGATTTCATGAACATCTCGACGCACCGCCAGGGCCTGCGCGTCGTCGTGCTGTATCCGGCGGAAAGCCTGAACATGCCGTCGTCGAACGCGTTGCTGAAGACGCTCGAGGAACCGCCGCCGGGCACCGTGTTCCTGCTCGCATCGAATGGCCTGGACCGGCTGCTGCCGACGATCCTGTCGCGTTGCCGCAAGTTCGCGTTGCCGATGCCCGACCACGCCGAGGCACTGGCGTGGCTGCAGGCGCAGGGCGTCGACGATGCGGACGGCTGGCTGCGCGAGCAGGGCGGCGCCCCGCTGGCGGCGCTGGCCCAGGCCGAGACGGGCAGCCGCGAAGAACTCGACGGCCTGCTGCAGATACTCGCGCAGCCGAGCGTCGATGCCGCGTTGCGCAGTGCCGACAAATTGAGCAAGGCGCCGCTGGCGTCCCTCGTCGCGTGGCAGCAGCGCTGGCTGTATGATGTGTTTTCGTACAAGCTTTCCGGGGTGATCCGGTATTATCCGAGGTATCAGCGGGAACTGGCGGCGCTCGCCGGTCGCGTGCACGTGGCCGACTTGCTGCAGGTAATCAAATCCACGAACGAGCGCCGCGCCGTGGCCGACCACCCCTTGTCTCCGAAACTGTTTGTCGAAGACATGTTGCTTGATTACACTGCGCGCTGCGGCCCATGATGTACGGCCCATGACGAAAGGACGACGATGAGTGTTTCGCAGAACGGACCGATCAGCGGCCTGCCCGCCGATCCGAACGCGCCGCAACCCGCGCGGCCGTCCGTGCTGTCGCTCGCCATCAAGGAAAAGGCCGCGCTATACGCGGCCTATATGCCGTTCCTGAAAAACGGCGGCATGTTCGTGCCGACCAACAAGCCGTACAAGATCGGCGACGAGATCTACCTGATCCTGTCGCTGATGGACGACCCGAACAAATACCCGATCGCCGGCAAGGTCGCCTGGATCACGCCGGCCGGCGCCAACAACAACAAGGCGCAGGGCATCGGCGTGCATTTCCCGGCCGACGAGACCGGCCAGCGCGCCCGCCTGCGCATCGAAGAAATCCTCGGCGCGGCGCTGCGTTCGTCGCGCGCCACCCATACCCTGTAGCTTTTACTTAGTTTCAACATGCCGTCCTACGTACACCGCCTCGCCCGCATCGAAGATCTGCCCGTCATCGTCGACATCTACAATTCCACCATCGCATCGCGCGAAGTCACGGCCGACACCGAACCGGTCACGGTCGCGTCGCGCGAAGGCTGGTTCCACGAGCACACGCCGGAGCGCCGGCCGCTGTGGGTGATCCACGATGGGGCGGACACGTCGGCGAATCCGGCCGTGATCGGCTGGTGTTCGTATTCGAATTTCTACGGCCGCCCGGCGTATTCCGGCACGGCGGAGCTGTCGATCTATATCGCGGAACGCTGGCGCGGCAAGGGCGTGGGACGTTATTGCCTGGAACAGGCGATGGCGTTCGCGCCGAACGTCAAGGTGCATACCCTGCTGGGCTTTATCTTCGGGCACAATGCGCCGAGCCTGGCCCTGTTCCGCAAGTATGGCTTCGATACGTGGGCGAATTTTCCGCGGGTCGCGACCCTGGATGGGATCGAGCGCGACCTGATCATCCTCGGCAAGCGGGTGGTCGAATAACGCTTGCCGGGCTTCGTGGACGCGGCCCCGAACCGATGTGTCGCGGGCTCACGGACCGGTGCTGCGATACTGGCGAAGCAGCAACGACCAGCGGTCGTCCATCTCGCGTTTTTTCTGTTCGATTTCTTTCTGAACCTTTGGGGTTTTCGCCAGCTGCTCCGCAAGCCGTTGCCCCCTGAACTGCGCATATTCGAACGCATAGCGCGCCTTGACCGCCTGGATATCCGCTTTTTCGCGGGCCTCGACTGCCGACTCGTCGGCGTGCTCGAGCCGCGCGAACTCGAGATATTCAGTCCGGTTCGTGGTCACTGTCAGGCCGGTGATGAGCAGCGCCGCCGCGCCTAATCCGACCTGGACGAGAAAGGCTTTCGGGCGGGCCGTCAACTGGGTCTTCACGAGGCGCGGCACATAACTGGCGACGAAACCGGAAAGAAACGTGGTGACGCCGGCACCGATCTTCGAATAGATGGCGCCGTCCACGTCGTCGAACGGGACCAGGAAAACGGCCAATCCCCAACCGATGCCGCAGCCGAGGATGATCCCGAGTAAATTCAGGAAAAACCCGGTGATGCCGGAATCCGCGTTGTAGCGCGCGCCGTCCAGCAGAAGCGTATCGTCGCCGTTGCGCGGTTTCTCCCTTAGAAAGTACGCGCATAGAAGGAGCAGCGGCGCGAGCGCGGACGCGGCAAAATTCGTCACGACCACACCCTCGGACGGAAGCACCGCGACGTCGTTGTCGACGCGGGCATTCACCTCGATCACCAGGTGAGTTCCCAGCACATACAGCCACACCGCGAACGCCAGGGCGAGGCCCAATGCGACCAGCACGTCCGGCTTTTTGTCGCGCTCAACAATATTCTCATTATCCGGCATCGTCAGCTCCACGCATCGCTTCCGCCTCGAGTCTCGCCCAGTCCCGTCGTTGAGTGTAGGACGGATATTGTTTTAATCGTAACTAAAGATTCTGACAGGTGGCGCCGCCTGTCCCGTGCGCCCGCCGGCGTGCGCGCCTCGCGTACAATATCGGGATGTACATCGATTCCCACTGCCACATCAATTTCCCCGAGCTCGCCGCGCGCATGCCGGAGATCCTGGCCAGGATGGCCGAGAACAAGGTCTCGCACGCGCTGTGCGTGTCCGTCGACCTGCCGGATTTTCCCGGCGTGCTCGCCCTGGCCGAGCAATATCCGCACATCTATGCGTCGGTCGGCGTGCACCCCGACTACGAAGACACGCCCGAACCGACAGTCGCGCAGCTGGTCGCGCTGGCCGATCACCCGAAGGTCATCGCGATCGGCGAGACGGGCCTCGATTATTACCGCCTGGAAGGCGATCTCGAATGGCAGCGCGAGCGCTTCCGCACGCACATCCGCGCGTCGCGCGCGACGCGCAAGCCGCTGATCATCCACACGCGCGCCGCCAGCGCCGACACGATCCGCATCATGCGGGAAGAGGGCGCGGGCACCGACGAGGGCGGCGTCGCCGGCGTGATGCACTGCTTCACCGAGTCGCTGGAGGTCGCACTGGCCGCGATCGAGATGGGGTTCTACATCTCGTTTTCCGGCATCGTCACGTTCAAGAGCGCGAAGGACCTGCAGGCGGTGGCGCGGGCGCTGCCGCTGGACCGCATCCTCATCGAGACGGATTCGCCGTACCTGGCGCCGGTGCCTTACCGCGGCAAGATGAACGAGCCGGGCTATGTGGCGCACGTCGCGGAATACCTCGCGACGCTGAAGGACGTGCCGCTGCGCGAGATCGCCGACCGCACCACCGCCAATTTCTTCAACCTGTTCCAAGCCGCGAGGACCTGACCCATGATGCCCGCCAGCCCGTTGCGCCGTACCGTCCTGCGTTCGTTCGTGCTCGCCGCCGCCCTGGCCGCCGGCATCCATCCCGCGACGGCAGCGCCGGCGGGCGGGCAGGCGGCCGCGCAGGTGACCGATTTCTTCCGCGCCGTGCAGATGGACGACGTCCGCACGGTGCAGTCGCTGCTGGGCAAGGTCGATCCGAACGAGGCCAATCCCATCGGCGGCGAACCGGCCCTGGTCCTCGCGGTGCGCGAAGGCGCGATGCGGGTGCTGGACGTGCTGCTGCGCCACCCGGGCACGAACGTTGACGCGCCTGCGCTGAACGGCAACACCGCGTTGATGATGGCGGCGTTCAAGAACAATCAGGCGGCGGCCGAGGCGTTGATCGCGAAGGGCGCGGCCGTGAACCGTCCCGGCTGGACGCCATTGCACTACGCGGCTGCCAGCGGCGCCGACGACATCGCGCGCCTGCTGCTCGCGCACGGCGCCCGTATCGACGCGCAGTCGCCGCCCGCGAGCGGCAAGTACACGCCGCTGATGATGGCGGCGCGCGAGGGGCATGAAGACAGTGCGCTGCTCCTGCTCGCCCAGGGCGCCGATCCGCAACTGAAGAACGGCGAGGGCCTGACGGCGGCGCAGATCGCCCACCGGGCCGATCACGACGCCATCGCGGCGGCGCTCGACAAGCGCGCTAAGTCCGCCCGCTGAGCGCTTCCGCCACGGGCGGCGCGGCGGCGTCCGGCGCCGCCTTCCGGGCGCGCTTCCTGGCATACATGCGCGCGTCCGCATGCATCAGCAGCGTCTCGACCTGGTCCGCATGGTCCGGGAACAGCGCGCAGCCGATGCTGACGCCGATGTGCAGCGGCGCGCACTGGGTCGGCACCGGCTGCGCCAGCGCGGCGCGGATCTTGTCGGCGCACAGGTCGGCGTCCTCGGGCGCCTGCAGGTCTTCGAGCAGCAGCACGAATTCGTCGCCGCCGAGGCGGGCCACCGTGTCCGACTCGCGCGCGCACTCCACCAGCCGGGCCGCGACCTCGCGCAGCAGGGCGTCGCCGGCGGCGTGGCCGTGGCGGTCGTTGACCTGCTTGAAATCGTCGACGTCCACGTACAGCAGGCCGAGCCGCGACTGGCAGCGCCGCGCCCGCGCGACGGCCGTGCGGATACGGTCGAAGAACAGGCGCCGGTTCGGCAATCCCGTCAGCTCGTCGTAGCAGGCCGAGCGCATCAGGTCGTCGTGCAGGCGCTTGCGCTCCAGCGCCAGGCCGACCTGCGCCGCGACGAAGTGCAGCAGCCCGCGGTCGCCCGGGGAATATCCGGTGCCGGCGCGGTCGCGCAGCAGCAGGGCGCCGATGGTGCCGGCCGGGCCTTTCAATTCGACCATCAGCCACGTGTTCAGGCGTCCTCGTGCGGCGTGGCGGACGGCGGCGGGCGCGAGCGCGTCCGGGTCCGACGCGGTCGCGCGCCAGCGCGCGAGGCAGGCGCGCGAGGGCAGCCGGCCCCGTTCGTCGTGGTCGCGCTGGTAGATGACCTTGAAGCCGTGCTGCGGCGTCGGGTCGGTGACGACCACCATGCCGGGTGCGCCGACCAGCCGGTCGAGGATGCCGTGGATCTCGGCGCACAGCCCGGCCAGGTCGGATGCCTGGTACGCGGCTTCGGAAATGGCATACGTCGCGGCCTGGCGCCGCTCGGCCCGTTTGCGCAGGCTGATGTCCCGCGCGACGCCCAGGCGCAGGCCCTGGTCGGCGATCCAGCGCGCCGACCACATGATGTCGACGCAGTGGCCATCCTTGTGCAGGTAGCGGTTCTCGAAGCCGCTGCGGTCCTGGCCGGCCAGCACGCGCGCGCCTTCGGCGAGCGTCGCGTCGCGGTCGTCGGGGACGACGAAGTCGAGCATGTGTTGTCCGATCAGCTCGGTCGGCCGGTAGCCGAGCATGCGCTCGCAGCCTGCGCTGACGTCGACGATCGTGCCGCACCGGTCCACCAGGAAAACGACGTCCAGCAGCAGGTCGGCGATATTCGCCGAGAGGGAACGGATCGAATGGACCATGGCGGCCGGCGCGGGTGACGGATGGTGGGAAAATCCTAACATTCCCTTACGGCAAATAGCTAGTTGTATTTGCCAACACATCGCGCTTGTCCCATCGATCCGACAAACTGGGCGGAAAATCCCCGTCAGATCCGCGCATCAGTTGCTTCCTGGCATGCACATAATGCAGCCTGAGATCAACAACGGCGCCGGCAGGACCGCGGGCCCGACAACGAGGACACAATGCTGAACGAACGCGAAATCGAGAGCTGCTACCTGGGGCAGTTCATTCCGGTCCACTACCATCACAACATGCTGATGGATCACAACCGCATGCACAGCTTCAAGTCGGCGATCTACCACGCGGTCAAGCCGGGCATGAAGGTGCTGGAACTGGGCGGCGGCACGGGCGTCCTGTCGTTCTTCGCGGCCCAGAACGCGTCGCAGGTCTATTGCGTCGAGTTCAATCCGGACATGGTGCGCGAAGCGCGCCGCTTCCTCGCCATGAACCCGAACGGGCACAAGGTCGAGGTCGTCCATGCGGATGCGTTCGAATACCTGCCGCCGGAGCCGGTCGACATCGTCATCTGCGAAATGATCCACGTGGGCATGCTGCGCGAAAAGCAGGTCGACGTGATCGAATCGTTCAAGCGCCGCTACCTGGCCCGCTTCGGCGGTCCGCTGCCGATCTTCATGCCGGAGGCCGTCATCATGGCCGCGCAGCCGCTGCAGCTCGAATACGATTTCGAAGGCTTCTATGCGCCGATCGTGCAGTTCCAGCCGACCAACGTGATCTATCCGGGCACCATCGAACTGGCGCAGCCGGGCGTGTATTCGATCATGGACTTCAGCCAGAACGTGGGCGACGCCATCGCGTGGGAAGGCCAGTTCCGCATGGAGCAGGGCGGCCGCCTGAACGCGCTGCGCTTCATCACCAAGAACGTCCTCACGATCATCGAGGAACGCGGCACGACGATCGACTGGCTGAACCATTACATGATGCTGCCGCTGGCCACGCCGCTGGACGTGCAGCAGGGCGACATCGTGCAGGTGGGCTTCGCGTATCGCGCGGGCGGGTCGATTCCGTCGCTGGAAGCGTCGATGCGGGCCGAGGTCGTCGTGCGCGCGGGCGAGCCGGTGCGCGTCGAGGATGCGGCGTTCGCCTGACCGATTGTCATTCTTGCGAAAAATGAACGTCGCGCTCACAGGGAACGAGCGTCGTCCCTGGGAAGAATGAACGTCGCCCCCGCGCAGGCGGGGGTCCAAGTTTTACGTGACGCGTGCAGAAATTGGATCCCCGCCTCCGCGGGGACGACGCAGTCAGTGTGTATCGATCCATTGTGTACCGATGCATAGTGCGTCGATGCATTGCATGTCGATGCCCGCCGCCCCCGCTCGCCCCCGCTTTTTCCCCGTCTATCCGCCCCCGCCCGCCGTCCATCGCAGAAAGATTGCGCGTGGCCGTCCATACAACTACAGTCACAACGTCGGGCCGCAACGGCCTTTTTTGACTGATGGAGCTGGCGATGCTGGGTTTCCTCGTGTGGTTGATGTTATTGTTCCTGTGCTGGCCGATCGCGCTGGTGGCGCTCGTGATGTATCCGCTCGTCTGGCTCCTGCTGCTGCCGTTCCGCCTGCTCGGCATCGGCGTGGAAGCCGTGTTCGAACTGCTGCGCGCCGTCGTCATGCTGCCGGCGCGCGTGCTCGGGGGCGGCGTCCGTCGCTGAACGTTGACGGCCGGCCAGTGTGCGCGGATTAACAGACGGTGACGAACCGTTCGCCTATCGTGCCATACTGATGGCTTTCATTCGAAGGTCATGCTTTTAAAGGATATGACTATGCGCCTGGACATCTACCGCAGAGCCGAACACGACGGCAAGTTTTCCTACCTGGCCGTCCCCGAGACCCGTAACATCCCCGAGGAAGCCACGAATACCGACTGGGAAGTCGAAGCACGGGCCTTCGAAGTCGACGATGACGCCGGCGACCTGCCGGATTACGATATCCAGAACCTCACCGGCCAGCTGGCCGAAAAAGGATATGCCGTCACGTCGCTGATGCACTGAAGGCGCAGTCGTTCCGGCGCTGTCGCGTTGTCACGACAAGTCGTGTAACAGTCGATTTACAGCGCGCGGCCGTACCCCATCCGTCCCGGCCAGCCGGGCGGACGGCGTACGGCCGCGTATCGCATATGGTATCCTTGCGCCTCGTTTAAATTGATCCGTGCCGCACGACGCGGCGGGACAGGTCGGAGGCGTAATGAAGTGGTTTGTCGTCGGTTTCCTCGTGCTGTCGGTCCTGCACATCCATTTCCGCGGCAAGGTCCGGCTGCCGTTCGGCCGCCAGTTGTTCGACCATTCGTCGTTCATGGCGCCGATCAATATGTTCATGCACCTGTTCTCGAAGGTGCCGAGCACGCCCTATATTCCCGTGCGCGAATTCCCCGAGCTGGCCGTGCTGCAGGAAAACTGGCCGACGATCCGCGAGGAAGGCCTGCGCCTCATCGAGCTCAAGAAGATCAAGGCGTCCGAGCAGAACAACGACGCCGGCTTCAATTCCTTTTTCAAGACGGGCTGGAAGCGCTTCTACCTGAAGTGGTACGACGCCAGCCACCCGTCGGCCGAGCGCCTGTGCCCGCAGACGCATGCCCTGCTGCAGGGGATCCCGTCCGTAAAGGCGGCGATGTTCGCCGAGCTGCCGCCGGGCGCGAAGCTGAACCCGCACCGCGACCCGTTCGCCGGCTCGATGCGCTACCACCTGGGCCTGGCCACGCCGAACGACGACCGCTGCTTCATCGAAGTCGACGGCCAGCGCTACAGCTGGCGCGACGGCCAGGGCGTGATCTTCGACGAGACGTATATCCACTGGGCGGAGAACGCGAGCGACAGCGACCGTCTCATCCTGTTCTGCGACGTCGAGCGCCCGATGCGCTTCGGCTGGATGCAGTCCGTCAACCGCTGGCTGGGCCGCACGATGATGACGGCGGCCGCGTCCCCGAACGAGACCGGCGATCAAACCGGGCTCGTCAGCAAGTTGTTCCGCGTTTCGTACGTGATGGGCCAGTACCGCCGCCGCTACAAGGCCTGGAACAAGACAGCGTACAAGGCGACCAAGGTCGCGCTGATCGTCGGCCTCGCCGCGCTCGTCTACTACATCTGATCAAAAAAGGGTGGCAAGCAAGGTCGGGTGGGCGGCCCCAGCCCACGCGGCCGTCGTGTCTGCTTCGCGTGGGCACGGGGTGCCCACCCTACCGGGACAGTACATGGTGCGCGAACGTCCGCATAGGCACAAACCGTAGGGTGGGCGGCCCCCGCCCACGCGGCCGCACCGGCTGCGCCGGAAAAAAGAGCCGCAAGCGCGGCCCTTTTCGGTGGGCCGCGCCTTGCGGCCAAAGGGGATGCTAGAACGTGAATGGCATCCTGACCATCAGCGTGACGTCGGGCGTGTCGCGCGTGAGCCCGGCGCCGACCGAGACGCTCAGCGTGCGGTTGTTCTTCATCCGGTACGAGTAGCCCAGCAGCAGGGTCCCAAGCTGCACCCGGACCGAACCCGGGATCACGACGCCGTTCTGGTGCATGCGGCCGACGGAGTTGTGGTCGTAGCCGATGCTGAACGACGCCTTCTCGTTCAGCGCCAGCCCCATGCCGAAGTTGAAGCCGAACACGTCGCCCGGATCGACCTGGCCCAGCAACTCCTTCTCGCCGTTCAGCACCGTCCGGTAGACGTTGTTGCGCTTGAAGTTCTTGGTGTAGCTGAAGCCGCCGAAGAAGATCGCCGGGTCGGACGGCAGCAGCCACGTCAGGCTCGGCTGGACCGAGTAGAAGCCGGAACCCGTCGGCAGGTCCAGCGGCAGGCCCGTCCCCGTCACGTTCTGGCCCACGCAGCGGGTCTGGCAGTCGGTGATGACCTGGAACGGGTCGCGTCCCGTGCGCGACTTGAAGCGCAGGCCGGCGATGTAGTACGGCGTGTCGACGCCGCCGTCGTTCAGCTGGTAGCGCCAGCCCAGTTCGATGTCGCCGATGCCCTTGCCGCTCGTCTCGAACGCGCGCTCGGCCGCCGTGCCCGTGAACAGCTCGCGGCTGACGGTGGAATCGCTGCGGTAGACGTACGGTATCTTCGCTTCGAGTTCCAGGCGGTTGTCGAAGCCGTAGCGGAACGTGGCCGTGGCCGTCGTCGTGTTGCGTTTCACTTCGCGCACGTCCAGCAGGCCGATCAGCAGGGCCGGGATCACCGTGTAGCCGACGAGCGCCACGCGGTTGCTGGACGAATAGCCGTACTGCACGGACGGTTCGAACACGACTTTGCCCCGCGGCGTGAGCACGCCCGGGGTCTCGAAGATCGGCGCCACTTCCGGTGCGCGCGGCGCGGGCGGCCGGCCGACGGCGGCGTCGCCCTGGGCCTGCCCCGTGTCGGCGACAGCGTTGCCGGTGCCGCGCATCCGTTCGAGCTGCGCCGGCGCCGCCACGGCCGCGTTGGCGGGCGCCGCGACGCCGCTCGCGCGCAACTGGCGTTCCAGTTCGTCGACGCGCGCGCGCTGCTCTTCCAGCTGTTGTCGCATGATCTTGAGCTGCTCGAGGAGGTCAGGTCCGGACTGGGCGCCGGCCGGAAAGGCCGCCAGTGCGACGCTGACACCAATCACGCCGTACAGCGCTGGAATTTTTTGCATAAGTATTCTCCAGGTAATTCCGTCACCTGCCGGTGGCGGCGGTATTGAGCGCGTTCGCGAGGCTGGACTGGAAATTCATGGCCTGCAGCAGTCCGCGCGCGTTCACGCTTGCATTGATGATGGTCTGGTTGTTGATCAACTGGTTGTTCAGGCTGTTCTGGATCACGGTGCCGCCCAGGGTCGTGTCGCCCATCTGGACGTTGAAGGTGCCGCCGCCGTTCTGGATGAGGCGCACCTGGGCCGCGGTGTCCGCCGACAGCGTGCTCTGGCCGCTCGTCAGGCGGCCGAGGTCGCCGAGGTTCAGCTCGCTGCGCTCGGCCAGGTTGCCGTTGATGGTCACGATGCGCTCGATGCCGAGCGTCACCGCGAGGCCGTTGTCGGTGACGAAACCGCCGCGGTAGTCGTCCAGCCGGTCCGACGCGACGGCGTTGGCGCTGCTGAACGGATTGTCCGGGCCGCCGGCGTGGCCCTGCGTCGCGATCGCGGCGCTGGCCAGCACGAGGCCGATCTGGACGGGAAGGCGCATGGGGTCTCCTGTCAAAAATCGCCCGGGCCGAATTTCGGCAGCGTCGTCATGTCGATCGCGGTCCGGGTGACGCCGTCGGCCAGCGGCGCGCGTGGTGCGGCGCGCCAGTCGACGTCGGCGTTGAACGAAGGCTTGTCCGGCGCGTCGTGGATCACGAACAGCAGCCGGGTCGGCCAGATGGATTCGAAGTGTTCGCGCGTGATCGAGCGGGTGCCGCTGGACGGATCGCCCAGCAGGATGCGCCCGTCCTCCGCGCCCTTGATCACGACGAAGTGGTTGTAGCCTTTTTCCGAGATCAGCACGATGGCGGGCAGTTTGCTGTCGAACAGTTTCTGCAGCGGCACCTGGAAACCGTCCGCCTTGAAGCCGATCTTCGCGAGGAAGCGCTGCATGTCGAGCAGCGAAAAGCCTTCGCGCCGGATCTTGGCCTGGTCGCCGCTGTCCCACATCGCCTTGAAGGCGACGGTTTCGCTGACCGGATAGCCATAGTGATAGGTCAGCAGGGTCGCCAGGGCGGCCGAGCCGCAGCTGAAGTCGTATTGCTGGCGGGTCGTGGAGGTGAAGCGCAATTCGCGCATGCTCTTCACCGGCACGTCGAAACGCGCGCCGCCCGCGATCGGCAGGTCGGCCGCGTGCGCGCCGGCGGCGCCCAGCAAGGCGCCCAGCAAGGCGAACGGCAAGGGCAGGGCGCTGGGCATCATTTGAACTGCAGGTTGACGATGGTGGCGTTCTGGATCAGCACGTTCGCGCCACTGTTCTGGATCACCACCGGGATGCCCGACATGTTGGCGAACGCCCCGGTGTCGATGCTGTTCGACCCCGTGACGACGTTCACCGCGCTGTTGCCGGAAACGACGCCGTTGAGATTCGCGTTGTTGTTGGTGATGAACGTGTCCGTTCCACCGCGCGAATGTTCCAGCTTGCCCAGATCGGCGGCCGGACCGAATCCCAGCGCGTCGGCCGCCTTTGCCGCCTTGTCCGCGCCGGCGTCCGGCCTCGCGGCCGGCGTGCCGTCCTGGACGGGGACCGCGAGTTCCGGTCCGGCCCAGGCCGCGGATGCGCAGGCCGCGAGCACAGCGAAGCTGCACACGCGGTTGCTGGCCTTGCTCTTGAGTGATGACTGCATTCTCTACCCCCGGGTTGCTTCGTAAAACCGCCGTGCCCGAGCGGGCACGGCGGTCCGCCGCATTACTTGCCGACAGCCAGGTTGCTCTGGACGTTCACGCTCTGCTGGATCAGCGAGGAGAAGCCGTTGTTCTGGCTGATGACCATCACGCCCGCCGCCGACTGGCCGACACCGCTCATGGTGTTGGACATGTCGAAGGTGCCGGCATTGACGGAGTTCGAGCCGCCATTGCCGCCGGTGCCCGCGCCGCCCATGCCGCCGGTACCGATGCCGGCCGTGACGTTGGCGAGCGCGCCGCCGGCGCCGCCGCTGGTCGTGCCGCCGTTGCCGCCATTGCCGCCGTTGCCGGCGGTTGCGTCACCCACCGTGGCCGAGCCGGTCGTGGCCGCGCCGCTGGTGGCCGAGCCGGTCGTGGCTGCCCCGGTCGATGCCGCACCGCCGGCTGCGCCTGCGCCGCCCGTGTTCGATGCCATGCCGCTGGCGGCACCTGAACCGCCCGCTGCGCCCGCACCTGCGGCGCCCGAGCTTGCCGTACCGGCCGCACCGGCACCGCCTGCACCCGAGCTCGCCGTACCGGCCGCACCCGCACCGCCCGCGCCGCCTGCGCCGCCGGAATTGGCCGCACCGTTACCGGCCGTCGAGGTCAGGCCGCCGCCCGCACCGCCGGCTGCGCCGGTCGCGGCACCGCCCGCTGCGCCGGCCCCGCCGGCATTCGACGCCATGGCGCCCGAGCCGCCCGCACCGCCGGCCGCACCGGCCGCGCCCGAGCCGCCCATGCCGCCGGCCGCACCGGCCGCACCCGAACCGCCCGCGCCGCCGGCCGCACCGGCCGCGCCCGAACCGCCCGTGCCGCCGGCTGCGCCAGCCGCGCCGGCACCGCCGGCGCCGCCAGTTCCCATGCCGGCCGTCGCGGTCGAATCGCCGCCCGTGGCCATGCCGCTCGTGGCCGTCGACGTGCCCGCGTTCGCGTTGCCGCTACCGCTGAGACCGCCAGCGCCCGACGTGGCCGTGTGGGTGCCATTGCTGGCCGCGCCGCCGGTGGCCGCGTTGGCCGCCGTCGAGCCGCCGCCGGTGCCTGCGCCGGCCAGGCCGCCCGCACCGCCGAAGCCACCCGAGCCGCCGGCCGCACCCGCACCGCCCGTACCGCCGGCTGCGCCGGCCGCACCCGCACCGCCCGCACCGCCGGCTGCGCCCGCCGCACCGGCGCCGCCCGCACCGCCGGCCGCGCCTGCGCCGCCCGCGCCGCCGGTCGCCGCACCCGTGCCGCCGCCCATGCCGCCCATGCCGGCGGTGGTCGGGCCGCTGGCGCCGCCGTTTCCACCGGTCGTGGCGCCGGTCGCGCCGCCGTTGCCGCCCGACGCCAGGCCGCCGGCTGCACCGGCGGCGCCCGCGCCCCCGGTAGCGGCCGCACCGCCCGTCAGGCCGCCGTTGCCGCCCGAAGCGCTCGCGGCGCCGGTCGAACCGCCGAAGCCGCCGGCCGCGCCCGCGCCGCCCGCGCCGCTCGACGCGCCCGTGGCCATGCCGCCCGCGCCGCCCGCGCCGGCGGTCGCGCCGCCGGTGGTGGCCGCACCGGCGGTCGCGCTGCCGGCAGTCGCCGCGCCGGCGCTCGCGCCGCCATTCGAGGCCGAGCCGCCCGCGGCGCCCGCGGCGCCGTTCGCATTGCCGGAGCCGCCGCCCGCGCCGGTGCTGGCCGTGATGCCGCCGCCCGTGCCCGCTGCTCCGGCGCCGGCCGTGCCGGCGGCGCCGTTGGCGTTACCGGTGTTGGTGGCGACGTTGCCGATGTTCTGGATGGTGTTGCCGGAGACGCTGCCGCTCAGGTTCGCGGTGGCGTTGGCCGACGAGGTGTTGAAGCTGTTCGAGAAGGTCGACGTGGCCGTGCCGCCGTTGTTCGCGGCAGTGCCGCCGATGGCGGAGGCCGTCGCGTTGCCGGAACTGTGGTTGCTGTTGTTCGTGCTCGTGCTGGTGCTCGTGTTGGTGCTGTTGTTGCTGCTGTCGTGCGTGCTGTTGTCGCTGTTGTCCGTGTTCGTCGTGGTAACGCTGTGGTCGCTGTTGTCGTGCGTGCTGTTGTCGTGCGTACTGTTGTCGTGTGTGCTGTTGTTGGTGTTCGTGGTCGTCGCGGTGCTGGTGTTGGTGGTGGTGTTCGTGCTGTTGTTGCTGTTGTCGTGCGTACTGTTATTGCTGTTGTCGTGGGTACTGTTGTCCGTCGAACGGGTCGTGGTCTGCGTGGCCGTGCTGCCGCCGCGCGCGAGGTTCGAGTCCTGCGCTTGTGCGCTCAACGAGAAAGCGAGCGAAATAGCAGTCACGAGCAAGGTCTTGTTCATTCGAGTTCCCCTCTGGGTTTGATGGTTGGTGATGGGTCGGCTGTGGCGCCGACATCCATCCCGTTGCACTTTCAGTGCCAGCCATACTGCAGAGTTCGCTAACCCATTGTTTTTGTTGACTTTGTGCGTATCTTCCTACACGTCTGTCAGAGAAAGTCCGGCACGATTTACCGAAAATATCGAAAAAGTGTTTCAGTTACGGTACAACTGTGTATCGCTGGGTACGGCAACACACAAAAAAAAGTGGACACCTTGTCCACTTGTGCCCCACGCGGCCGGGCGCTCACGCGCGCATGCCGTGCTTGCTCAGCAAGCGGTACATCGTCGTGCGCGAGACGCCCAGGTCGCGCGCGGCCCGGCTCACGTTGTGGCCGCTGCGGTCGAGGCATTCGCGCAGGGCGCGCCGCTCCGAGCGCAGGCGCGTGTCGTCCAGCGCCGCGGGCGTCGGCGCGGCGATCCCGCGCGTCAGCCCCAGGTCTTCCGGCATGATCAGGCGCCCGTCCGACATGACGAGCGCGCGCCGCACCCGGTTGATCAATTCGCGCACATTGCCCGGCCAGTCGTGATCGAGGATCGCCTCGATCGCGCGGTTGGAAAACCCTTTCAGGCGCGGCGATTTTTCGCTCGCGTACACGTGGAAGAAGTGCTCGGCCAGCGTGACGAGGTCGTCGCGCCGTTCGCGCAGCGGCGGGACCGTCACGGGCAGCACGGCGAGCCGGTAGTACAGGTCTTCGCGGAACGCGCCGCTCGCCACGGCCTGCTGCAGCTGCACGTGCGACGCGGCGATCACGCGCACGTCGACGCGGATGTTGCGCGTGCTGCCCAGGCGGCAGATCGTCTTCTCCTGCAAAAAGCGCAGCAGGTTCGCCTGGAGGTCCTTGGGCAGGTCGCCGATCTCGTCGAGGAACAGCGTGCCGCCGTCCGCCGATTCGATCAGGCCCGCCTTGCCGCGCGTGGCGCCCGTGAACGCGCCCCGTTCATAGCCGAACAGCTCGGAATGGATCAGGCTGGGCGCGATGGCGCCGCAGTTGATCGGCACGAACGGGCCGGCGGCGCGGTCCGACTGCGCGTGGATCGCCTGGGCCGTCAACTCCTTGCCGCTGCCGCTTTCGCCCCAGATCAGCACCGGCGCAGCGACCTTGGCCACGCGCGCGACCTGCGCCCGCAGGCGCGCGATCGCGTCGCAGGCGCCGATCAGCGGCGACGCCGGATCGTCCCCCGGCGCGTCAGCGTGGATCGGGCGTCCGCGCAGCACCGCCCAGCCGTGCGCGTGGCCGAGGGTATGGGCCAGCCGCACCGGGTCGACGGGGGCCGTGTGGTAATCGCACAGGTGTTCCACGACGAGGTCGCGGCACGGACCGGATTCGAGGTCGCGCGGGTTGAACACGCCGACCCATTGCATGTGGCTGTGGCGGCGCAGGAAGGTGTCGACGTCGGCCGGGCGGTGCTGCTCGCGGTCGTGCACGAGCAGGCCGACCAGGTAGCGGTCGTCGCGCAGTTCGCGCCCGGCGTCGCCGAGGTTGCAGAAACTGCGGATCTCCCAGTCGTGCATCGCCTCGTCCAGCAGGGCACGGGCGCCCTGGTCGTCCGGGGCAATGCACAGCAAGCGTTTTCGGGTCATCCATCCTCCTTCGGGCAGTCGGCCGGTTCACGCAGCGCGGCGGACGAACGGGAGAACCGGCAATCTTTACAAGTGTAACTATCCGCAAGAATTATGCCGCTCAGTAGCCTGTTGGCAATTTCTTACTATCAGTTGAACTTTGATCAACATTATGCCTCGTGCGAAACATTCGTGGCGGACGATACAAACTGGACGGCAGACGCATTCGAAGGGTGCGCACGACCGCGTGCGTGCCCGGCGCGCGTGTCGGCCGTGCGCACCGGCTCATGCAGCGGCCGTCCTATCCGACGCGGCAGTTTGTTACAGTGAGTTACAACTTTGTACTTTTCGGTTACATGTGTCAAGCGTGCCATAACGCCGCGTTGCTTTTTTTGCGGCGCACAACAAGGCAGGATTCCGCCCGAATACGGATTGGGATGCGTGCCGCCGGAAGGGCGGCAGCGTGAGGAGGATGGCGCGCCCGCTCGGCGGACGCGGCGGACCTTCAGGCGCGCGGCCGCTGGCGGTGGAACACGAGCGGGCTGTACGGAATGGCGGACGGCGGCGGCGAATTCAGGATGCCGGGCTTCATCGCGCCGACCACGTGCATCTCGCACGGCTTGCAATCGAATTTCAGCGTGTAGCGCTCGTCGCCGCTGACGAGGGTCATCGGCTCGGCGCGCACCTGGCCCTGCACGCCCTGTACGCCCTTCGCCTGCTTGGGGCACAGGTTGAACGAGAAGCGCAGGCAGTGCTTGGTGATCATCAGCGGCACTTCTCCCGGTTCCTCGTGCGATTCGTACGCGGCGGCGATCAGCTGCACGCCGTGCTTGTGATAGAACGCGCGCGCCTTTTCGTTGTACACATTGGCCAGGTAGCTCAAATGCGTTTCCGGATACGCGGCCGGCGGCTGCGCCGCTTGCGCGCGTTGCGGGCGCTGCCAGGCGGCCAGGCGCGCCGCTTCCTGGGCGGCGATGGCGTCGCGGCGCAGGCCGTTGATGGCGCTCGCGGGCACGAACCACGGTTGCGACAGCGCGACGTCGATCGCGCCCGCCTCGAACATCGTGTTCCCCAGCTTGCCCACGCTCGCGCGCAGGCCCGCCAGTGCCTGTTCGGCCTGCTGGGCCGGCTGCAGGGCCAGCGCCGCGTCGGTCGTCGTCGCGATGCCGTCCTCGTCCGTGACGGTCAGGCGCAGGCCGCCGGCGACGTCTTCCAGGCGCAGGTCCACGCGCACCTTGCGGTCCGACGATTTTTTCGACAGCGTGGCTTCCCACTGATGGTCGCGGTTGCGGTGGACGACGGTGCCGACCTTCAGGCCCGGCAGCGTGGCGAGGCCTTCGTTCGGGAACACGCGCCAGCGCTGGCCGTCGCCATCCTCGCCGAGCTTTTGCACGGTATTGGCCTGGATGCCGACGGTGTCGCGCTTGTGCATGTAGTTCAGGCCGTCGCCATTGGCCATCGCCTCGGTCGTGACGAGATCGAAATTGTCGCCGCCGATGCGCGCGACCGTGCCCAGTTCCACGCCGACGTATTTCGGCGAATCGAAGGCGCCGATGGCCTGTTGGCGGCCCTGGGCGAAATAATCCGTGTGGCCGCGGTGGAAATTCTTGTCGACGTCGGGCGTGAACATGACCTGCGTCCGGCCGCTCGACGCGCGCGCCAGTTCCGGGCGGCGCTCCAGGATCTCGTCCAGCAGCAGGCGGTAATGGGCCGTGATGTTCTTCACATAGCCCATGTCCTTGTAGCGGCCTTCGATCTTGAAGGAACGGATGCCGGCGTCGACGAGCGCTTCCAGGTTGCGGCTCTGGTCGTTGTCCTTCATCGACAGCAGGTGTTTTTCGTAGGCGACGACGCGGCCCTGGCCGTCGGACAGCGTGTACGGCAGGCGGCACGCCTGCGAGCAGTCGCCCCGGTTGGCGCTGCGGCCGGTGTCCGCGTGCGAGATGTAGCACTGGCCGGAGAACGCGACGCACAGCGCGCCGTGGATGAAGTATTCCAGCGGCGTGTCGACCTGGGCGCGGATCGCCTTGATCTGCTCGATGGTCAGCTCGCGCGCCAGCACGAGTTGCGAGAACCCGACCTGCGACAGGAATTTCGCCTTCTCGACCGTGCGGATGTCGCACTGGGTGCTGGCGTGCAGCTGGATCGGCGGCAGGTCCAACTCGAACATGGCCATGTCCTGCACGATCAGCGCGTCGACGCCGGCGTCGTACAGTTGATGGATCTGGCTGCGCGCGGTCTCGAGTTCGGCATCGTGCAGGATCGTGTTCATCGTCACGAAAATACGCGCGCGGTAACGGTGCGCGAATTCGACGAGGGCCGCGATGTCTTCCAGCGTATTGCTCGCGTTGTGGCGCGCGCCGAACGCGGGGCCGCCGATGTAGACCGCGTCGGCGCCGTGCAGGATGGCTTCGCGGCCGATCTCGGCGGTTTTGGCGGGGGACAGCAGTTCGAGCTGGTGGGCGAGCAGTGACATGGCGGTTTCCTGGCGAGGCGCGAAAGGCGGAAATTATAGCCAGATCAACGGCTTATGTCACCGTTCCTCGTGCGCGACCCAGGCCGCGCCGTGCAGTGCCGCCTCGACGGCCGCGCGCAGGGCGTCGGGCGCCACCGGCCTGGGCAGGACGGGGATGTCGTCCGGCAATCCCATGGCCCGGATCGTCGTCGGATCGAGGCCGCTGATCACGACGATGGCCATGTCCCGGTATGCCTGGCTCGCGCGCAGCGTGCGGATCATGCGCAGGCCGTCCACGCCCGGCATGCTGAGGTCGCCGACGAGCAGGTTTGGCTGCGTCTCGCCGATGCGGATCAGCGCCTCGAAGCCGTTGCCGGCCCGGACGACGTCCAGCGGCAGGTCGCCGCCCGAGAGCGTGGACTCATACAGCGCCAGCATCGCCGCGTCGTCGTCCACGAGCAGCACCTTGTAGCGGGCAGGCGCCGTGCGGTCGAGCATCGCCTGGCGGCGCCGCTCGACGTGGCGCTCGATCGACGCCACGGCGATGCGGCGGTGGCCCCCGGCAGTTTTCCACGCCGACAGCAGGCCGCTTTCCACCCACAATTGCACCGTCCGGTGCGACACGCCGAGCAGGGCTGCCGCCTGGCGGGTGGAGCAATATGCGGCGGCGTCGAAATCTTGCTCGGGCGAGTTGGGGCTGAGTAGCGAGGTCATGGCTGTCGTATCACGTTATTATCGATTCCGCTGATGCACTCAGGAATCTATCAAATAATCACAACGTGTGACAGCAATATTTACGAGTTCGTCCACCGGGGCGTCCGCCGCCGCCCCGGAATGATGCCGCCAGTCAATGCAGCGGCCGCGCCGGACCGCCCGTGCGCTCGATGCGGATGGCGATCGATTTCGCCGCCGGCACCTTGCTTTCCTTCGCGTAATGCCAAAGCGGAATCAGCGGATTGCACTCCGGATAATAGCCGGCCACGCAGCCCGCCGGCACGCCGTATTCCTTCACGCTCAAACCCTCGACCTTGCGCTCGATGCCGTCGTCGACGGCCGTGCTGGCCGTCACGATGTCGCCGTCCGCGAGGCCCAGGCGGGCCATGTCGGCGCCGGCCATGAGGAGCACCTTGCGGTCGGTCGTGCCGCGGAAGCGGTCTTCGAGGCTGTAGATGGTGGTGTTGAACTGACCATCGCTGCGCACCGTGAACAGGCGCAGGGCGTCGGCCGGCACCGGCATGTCCGGGTCGGTCGACAGGGTGTCCGGCACCGTGAAATTGGCCTTGCCGGTCGGCGTCTTCCATTCCCGCTTGGACGCGGCGACCGGCTTGCGGAAGCCGCCCGGCGTCCACATGCGCTCGTTGAAGTCGTGGAAGATCTTCGGATAGGTGGCGGCGATCGCGTCGCGCACCTTCGCGTAATCGGCCACCCAGCCGTCCCAGTCGACTTTCGGATTCGCATCCAGCGTCGCTTTCGCGATGCCGGCCACGATCGCCGGTTCGGACAGCAGCGTGTCCGCCACCGGCTCCGCGCGCCCGCGCGAGCCGTGCATGCAGCCGGTCGAATCCTCCATCGACACCGACTGCTCGCCGCCCGCCTGGCGGTCAATCTCGATGCGGCCCAGGCACGGCAGGAGGTACGCCGTCTTGCCGTGCACGAGGTGGCTGCGGTTCAGCTTGGTCGAGATCTGCACGGTCAGCGGCAACGCGCGCCAGGCGGCGTCCATCACGCCATGTTCCGGCACCGCGCGCACGAGGTTGCCGCCAAGGCTGATCAGGGCCTGTGCCTTGCGGTCGCGGATCGCCTCGCAGGCCTCGACCGTGTTCATGCCCTTGTCGCGCGGCGGCTCGAAGCCGTACAGCTCCTTCAGCTTGTCGAGCGGCGCCAGCTCCGGTTTTTCCGTGATGCCGACGGTGCGCTGGCCCTGCACGTTCGAGTGGCCGCGCACGGGGCAGATGCCGGCGCCCGGCTTGCCGATATTCCCCCGCAGCAGCAGGAAATTGACGAGCATCTGCACGTTCTGCACGCCGTTGCGGTGCTGCGTGAGACCCATGCCGTACACGCCGATGACGCTTTTCGCGTGGATGTAGGTGCCTGCCGCCTGTTCGATCTGGGCGCGCGTGAGGCCGGCTTCGCGCTCGATCTCGTCCCAGCCGCAGGCGCGCGCGGCGGCCGCGAATTCGTCGAAGCCGTGGCAGTGCTCGGCGATGAACGCGGCGTCGACCGCGCGCGGACCGCCTTCCGCGACGGCGCGGTCGTCGGCCTCCAGCACGGCCTTGCACAGGCCCATCAGCGCGGCCGTGTCGCCGCCGGCCTTGACCTGGTGGTACTGGGTACTGATCACCGTCTCGTGGCCGGTGAGCATTTCCGTCGGCGATTGCGGGTTGACGAAGCTGACGAGGCCCCGCTCGCGCAGCGGATTGAACGTGACGATGGGCACGCCGCGCTTGCGGGCCTCCTGCAACTGGTGCAGCATGCGCGGGCTGTTCACGCCCACGTTCTGGCCGAAGAAGAAGATGCAGTCGGTCTGGTCGAAGTCGTCCAGCACGACGGTCCCGATCGGCACGCCGATGGTCTTGGGCAGCGCGACCGACGTGCTCTCGTGGCACATGTTCGAGCTGTCCGGCAAGTTGTTGTTGCCGTACATGCGCGCCAGCAGCTGGTACATGTACGACGTTTCCAGCGATGCCCGGCCCGAGCTGTAGAACACGACGTTCTTCGGGTCCATCTTGCGCAGCTCGGCACCGATTTCGGCGAATGCCCGGTCCCAGGAGATCTCGACGTAGCGGTCGAGGGCGCCGTCGTAGCGCATGGGCACGGTCAGGCGGCCCGCTTCTTCCAGCTCGTGGTCGTGCCAGCCTTCGAGCTCGCGCAGCGTATGGCGCTTGAAGAAGTCGGCGCCGATGTGCTTGCTCGTCACTTCCCACGCCGTCGCCTTGGCGCCGCTCTCGCAGAACTCGGCCGGGTGCGGATGCGCCGGCTTGGCCCAGGAACAGCTGACGCACATGAAGCCGTCCGGCTTGTTCTGGTGCATCAGCAACTGCGCGCCCTCGAACGGGACGCGCTCCCTGAACAGGATCGTGCCGACTTCCTTCAGCGAGCCCCAGCCGCCGGCCGGGACCTTGGGTTCGTTGGGTTCGCCCGTCTTGCCGGGCTCCTTGCCGCCTTGCTTGCTCATGTCGGGACTCCGTGTCGGTCAAGAGACATATTGGCTCAATAGTAGTAGCTTGTACCCAACCTTCGGGCGGTGTCTGTTCGACAGCGCACACGCGAATTCGGCAACGCGTCGTCGTGCGTACGGCCCTGCACAGAGCGCCGCAGCGAACCCGGCCATGATCTGCACATCATCATTCCAACCCAACCGGATCCCGCCATGAACCCGCCGATTCCTTACGAACCCGCCTTCGAGACCCCCGAAGACGACGAAGCGCAGACGGCCTTCGACCTGCAGACGACGATGCGCAGTATCTCCACGAAGACGTACGAGGATTCCGGCCGGGCGCTGCGCAGCGTGCACGCCAAGACGCACGGCCTGCTGCTGGGCGAGCTGACCGTGGAAGCCGGCCTGCCCGAGGCGTACGCGCAGGGCCTGTTCGCCGCGCCCGGCACGTATCCCGTCGTGATGCGCCTGTCGACGACGCCGGGCGACATCCTCGGCGACGACGTGTCCACGCCGCGCGGCATGGCGATCAAGGTCGTCGGCGTGCCGGGCGCGCGGGTCGAGGGCAGCGAGAACGACGTCACGCAGGACTTCGTGCTCGTCAACGGCCCCGTGTTCAACGCGCCGACCGCGAAGAAATTCCTCGGCGGCGCCAGGCTGCTGGCCGCGACGACGGACAAGGCGCCGAACCTCAAGCGCCTGTTCTCGGCGGTGGCGCGCGGCACGGAGCACGCGCTGGAAGCCGTCGGCGCGGAAAGCGCGACGATCAAGGCGCTGGGCGGCCACCCGGAAACGCATCCGCTCGGCGACACCTATTACAGCCAGGCGCCGATCCTGTACGGCCGCTACATGGCGAAGGTGCAGGTGGCGCCCGTCGCGCCGGCGTTGACGGCGCTCGCGGGCAGCCCGGTCGACCTGCAGGACAGGCCGGACGGCCTGCGCGACGCCGTCGTGGGCCATTTCGCCGGCCAGGGCGGCGAATGGGAAGTGCGCGTGCAGCTGTGCACCGACCTGGAGACGATGCCGATCGAGGACGCGTCCGTCGAATGGCCGCAGGCCGCGAGCCCCTACGTGACGGTGGCGCGCCTGCGCGCGCCGGCGCAGAAGGCGTACGGCGACACGCTGGCGCGCCGCATCGACGAGGGCATGCAGTTCAACCCGTGGCACGCACTGGCCGCGCACCGGCCGCTCGGGTCCATCATGCGCGTGCGCAAGGCCGTGTACGCGATGTCGAAGCGCTTCCGGGCCGAGCGCAACGGCATCGCGATCGCCGAGCCCCGCGACCTCGACGGCTTGCGGGACGCGGGCGTCTGATATGATCGGCGCTCCCGCGTCGCGCATGGCTTGAACCGATGAATTCGCCCGATTACCCGCCGGAGCCCGCCCTCCCGCCGGAGCCCGCCCTCCCGCCAGAGCCGGCCCTCCCGCCGCCGGCGCGCGCCCGCCGCGTGCTGCGCATGCGCGCGGGGGCAATCGCGGAGGTGGACGACATGCTGGTCGACGAGGTGCCCGTCGCACTCGTCTACAACGGCATTTCACACGCCGTCATGATGGCGACGCCCGCCGACCTGGAAGAATTCGCGCTCGGCTTTTCGCTGTCCGAGGGCATCATCGCGGGGCCGGGCCAGTGCTACGGGATCGAGGTCGAGCCGGACGCCGGCGGCATCGCCGTGCAGATCGAGATCGCCGGCAGTGCCTTCATGGCGCTGAAGGAGCGCCGCCGCAGCCTGGCGGGGCGCACGGGCTGCGGCCTGTGCGGCGTCGACAGCCTGGACCAGGTCTGCCGCGCCTTGCCGGCGCTGCGGCCCGCGCAGGGTTTTAACGCGTCCGGCGTGCGCCGCGCGGTGGCCGCGATCGGCGCGGCGCAGGCGCTCACCCGCCAGACCGGCGCCGCCCACGCGGTCGCCTGGTGCGGCATGGACGGCGCGGTGCGCATCGTGCGCGAGGACGTCGGCCGCCACAATGCGCTGGACAAGGTGATCGGCGCACTGGCGCGCGGCCAGGTGCGCCCCGGCGACGGCTTCTTCCTGATCACGAGCCGGGTCAGTTTCGAAATGGCGCAGAAGGCGGCCATGGCGGGCGTTTCCGCGCTCGTCGGGATGTCCGCGCCGACGCTGGCGGCCGTCGACCTGGCCGACCGGGCGGGCATGACCTTGCTTGCGTTCGCGCGCGGGCCGGACTTCGTCTGCTATACCCACGCCGACCGGCTCGGGCTCGATCAGGGTCTATCCGACTGAAGGCCGGCGGCATCAATTGTTACGTCATTCCCGCGGAGGCGGGAACCCAAGTTCGAGAGGCCGCCCGCGCGACATCGGGTCCCCGTCAAGGAGGTCGGCTGGCCCCGAATCGATCAGCCCGAACCGATCAGCCCGAGACGAGCGCCAGCAACGCCGCCCGGTCGGCCGCCTGCTGGCGCTGGGCCGTCACGCGGTCCCACAGCAGGAACATGCCGTAGGCCCATTGCGCCACCAGTTCCGCCTCACCGGCCGGACGCGCCGCCGCGCCGTGCACCAGCCGCTCGATTTCCGCGCGCGCGAGCGCCGTCACCTGGTCGTAGTTCCAGGCGCCCTTCGGCAGCATCTTCTGGCGCGCGCGGTAGCGGCGGGCCCGCTCCGCGTCGCTGAGCTTGTCGTCCTTGGGCGGACGGCCGCGCTTTTTCGCCTGCGCCGCGTCGAGCGGCAATTCGATCGTGCTGAGGTCTTCCGGTTGCTTCATGGTGCGGTCGGGAGTGGTCATGCCCCTATTATTCGTGACGCATTTCAATAAAGCAATAGACAGCAACCGATAGCAAATGCGGGATCGTTGCCGCCCCAGCCGGGAACCCGCCGCGCCGCCTCCTGCCTAACGGTGCGGGAGGAATGCGGGGCCGCGCCGACATGACGTCCGGGCGGCCGGATGCCGGTATGTCGGTTGCCAATGTGCGGCCGTCAAGGAGGTCATATGGCAACGAATCACATCGCAATCGCCTGCCAGGGCGGCGGGAGCCACGCCGCCTACACGGGCGGCGTCCTGCCCGTCCTGCTCGAACAATTCGACAACCTGCCGGCGGCGCATGCCGACGCCGGGGACGGGCCCGAGCGCACGGCGCTGGTCGCCATCAGCGGCACGTCGGGCGGCGCGATCAGCGCGCTGCTCGGCTGGTACGGCTTCATCACGGGCGGCGCAACGGACGCCGGGCGCCGGCTGGACGCCTTTTGGCAAGGCAATTCCGCGCTCGGCGTCGCGGAAGCGTCGGTCAACCGGTTCTGCCGCGGCCTGGCCGATATGGCCGCCATGGGCGGCTGGGACATCAAGTCGAGCCCCTACGTGCTGCCGCTGGCCGGACTGGAACTGCTGAACGCGACGGCCTGGCCGGCGCTCGCGCGCATGCTCGGCACGGACAATCCGTGGATGCGCCCCGATTTCTTTTCGCTGCCGGCACTGCTGCAACCCGGCGTGGACTGGCCGCTCGTCGCCTTGCTGGGCGAGTTCGCCAGCATTCCCGTCGAGGCGGAGCGCTGGCTGCGCAGCGACCTGGAAGCGGCCGTGTTCCCGGCCGGCGCGCCCTGCCAGGAGCGCTACCGCGCCGACCGCGGCGCGGTCGAAAGGCGGATCGCGGACAAGCTGGGCGCCGCCGACCGCCTGCGCGCGCGCATGGACCGGATCGGCGTCGGCGAGGGCAGCCTGCTGCACGCCGCGCTCGCGGACTGGCATCCGCCGGCCGTCCGCTTCGACGCGGAGGCGCTGGGCGAACTGGCCACCGCCGTGCGGCGCGCGCTGCGGCCCATCCCGCGCCTGCTGCTGGGCGCCGTGGAGCTGCACGAGGGCGAGTTCGTCGCCTTCAGTTCAGAGCGGGCGCCGGGCGACGGCGGGATCTCGATCGACGCCGTGCTCGCGTCCGCCGCCGTGCCCTGGCTGTTCCGCGCCCACGAGATGGCGGGCACCGACGACCTGACCCTGGCGCAGCGGCCGCTGACGTTGTGGGACGGCCTGTTTTCGCAGAACCCGCCGATCCGTAACTTCCTGTCGGGCGTGACGGACGACGCGCGCAAACCGGACGAGATCTGGGTCGTGCAGATCAATCCGACCCAGGCGAAGGCCGAGGCGGACGGGCCGCACGCGCTGCCCCGCATCGCATTCTCCCGCGGCGAGATCTGGGACCTGCGCAATGCGCTGGCCGGCAACCTCGCGCTGAACCAGGAGCTCGGCTTCGTGGACGCCATCAACCGGCGCATGGAGGCCGCGCGCGGCGAGGACGAGGCGCCGGCCAGCGCGGCCGCGCAGCGCCGCGACAAGCTCGTGCAGGTCGACCGCATCGTCATGGACGGCACGGCCGTCGGGGCGGCGGCCGGCGTGCCGCTCGGGGCGAATTCGAAGCTGGACCGCGACCCTGGCCTGCGCGCCGCGCTGTGGGACCATGGCGCGCTGCAGGCGCGCCGCTACCTGGCGCTGCGGGGCCACGTGGACAGGCTGTTCGCCGGCCTGGACGGCACGCTGGCCGGCGCCTGCGCGTGCGCGGCGGGCCTGCCGCCCGACGGCGCTGGCGGCGGCTCCACCGGGACGGGCCGGCCGGACGGCGCGGCGCGCCTCGGCGAACTCGTCGTCTCCGGCGCCACCGTGCACGGCATCGCGCCGGATGTCCCGGACCTGCCGCAGGCGCTGGTGGAATGGCGCTCGGCCCACACGCGCATCAACGGCCGGTCCGTGCGCATCGAAGGCCGGTCCGAGCTCGCGGCCGAGGCCGGCCCGGGCATCGACTGGCGGCTGAAGGACGTGCGGATCACGGCCGTCGTGCCGACGGCGCCGGCGCAACCCGCGCCGACGCCGGCGCGCGTGAAGGCGCGGCGGCAGGCCGGGCAGGGCGTGCCCGCGCGGCCGCAGCCGGACGTGCGCCACTGAGTCCCGCCCGTAGGCATCCCGCGACGACACGGTTAGAATGACAAGCTTATATCTTCGTCAATTCTTGCTGGGGAGTCCGGGATCGTGGCATTACCATTCAAAAGGACGGCGGCGGCCGTGGTTGCGGCCTGCGCGCTCGTGGGCGGCACATGCGCGGCGGACGATGCCGGGCCGCAGAGTATCGTCGTCACGGGCCAGCGCGGCACGTCGCCGTGGATACGGGCCGAGAGCGCGCACGTGGTCGTCCTGTCGGACGCGCCGCGCGAGGACGTCGGCCGGCTCGTCGAGCATCTGGAGCGCCTCGACGGCCTGCTGCGCGTCTACACGGACGACTACCGCGCGGCGGGCCCCGGCGCGGAACCCAAGCTGAACCTCGTCTACCTGAACGACGTGCGCGACCTGGATCGCGTGGCGGCGGACCGGCCGGCGGACGGCATCGCACTGTTCCGCGATTGCGCGGACGGTGCGCAGGGCTTCCTCGTGCGGACGGCACCGCTCGCCGCGATCGCGGACGACCGGCTCGCCAAGGCGCCGCTGGACGAAGGGCTCTCGTACGTCTCGGAAGCGTATGCCCGTCACTTCCTGTACCGTCACACGGACGTGCGCGGCCCGTCGGCCTGGGTCGAGGGCTTCGCCAACTATTTTGCCGGCGTGCGTTTCGGCGCGAAGCAGATGGTGATCGGCCGCACGCCGCCCGGCGTGGGCCGCTACTTTGCCTTCCTCGACCAGGGCCATCGCTACAACCTCGACTACGACGACGTGCTGGGGCCGAACCCGCTGGGAGATCTCGGCGGCGCGCGGGCCGTTGCCGCGAGCGTGGAATTCGAGGCGCGGTCTTGGATCCTCGCGCACTACATCCTCGGCTCCAGCGCGCGCCGCCAGCGGCTCGGGACGTTCCTGAACGCCGTGTACAAGGGCGGCAATCCGGCCGCCGCGCTGCACGATGCGTTCGGGCTCAAGGTGGACGACGCGTCGTCCACGCTGTGGCGCTACCGGCTGCAGGCGGCCGAGGTGCTGCGCGTCGACCTGCCGCCGGGCGCGCCGCCGGAACCCGTGTTCTCGACCATGTCCGCGACGTCCGGCAGTTTCCTGCTGGCCGACGCCGCGCTCAAGGCCTGTCCCGCGCGGGCGCAGGGGGAAGCGCTGTTGCGCACGCTGACGGCGGATGCGGGCGCCGTGCCGAACGTCGACGCCGGACAGCTGGCGCTGAGCCGCGCCCGCGTCGACTGGGGCGATCCCGCCGCCGCGCTGCCGTGGCTGCAAGGCGCCGCGCGCCGCGCGGATGCCGGCGCCGACGTGCTGCTGTTGCTGGGCCGGGCCAACCTGAAACTGGCCGCCCGCGCGGCCCCCGGCGCGCGCGGGCCCTACCTCGACGCCGCCCGCGCCAGCCTCGCGCGAGCGCGCGAGCGCGACCCCGGTGCCGGTGCCGTCGCGCTGGCGCAGCTGGACCTGTCGCTGCTGGCGGACGGCGCGCCCAGCCGCGCGGCGCTGGACGGCGTCATTGCCGCCTGGCGCACGACGCGCGATTCGGGGCCGCTGGCGCGCGCGGCCGTGCTGGCGTACTGCTATCTCGTCGACGCGCCCCGGGCCGAGCACATCCTCCACATGCTCGTGACCGATCGGCGCGATCCGGCCACGGCAGCGTGGGCCGCGCAATTCCAGCGCCGCCTGGATGCCGGCCTGACCCTCGCCGCCATCGCCGCCGACATGCGGCTGGCGCAGGAAGGCGGCGGCAGCAGCGAATGGACCCTCGACCAGATCAGCATGATGCAGGACGTCGAATACAATGCCGGTCTGGAAGACGCCCAGGGCATCATCAACCAGCTGACGCAGAACCCGGATCCGGCGAAGGCGTTGACGAATGCGCCCGTGCGCAGATAGTTGGAACTTTAGCGGGTCGGCACGGGAATACTGAACTGGAGCGAAGCTGGCCGGCGCCCGTCGCGCGGCTCCGGACCTGTCTTGACATGCGATCAAGACGATGAGTGTTTGGAGCCGGCGTCATCCGCGCGCCCGCCGCCGCGTTACGTTCATGCACCCGGCATCTATCACAACCTGACTAACCGATGACTCATACCACGTTCGCCGCCCGAGACGGGCTGGCGCTGAAGGTCTTGCCCGCATTACTCCTGAGCTGTCTCGCCGCGCAACCGCTGCGTGCCCAGACCACGGCCCCCGAACCCGTTCGCGACAAACCGCCCGCCAGGTCGGCCCCGGCCCCGGCCAAGGCCGCGCCGGCCGGCGACGGCCAGGCTGCGCCTGGCGTCACGAGCGGCACGCAGCCCCCGGGTGCCGGCGCCGACGACGGCGTCGCCACCGTCGAAGTGGTGGCCGCGCGCCCGGCCAACAAGATCGACCGCGACGTCTACGACCTCAAGAACGACATCAGCGTCAGCAATGCGTCCGCGGCCGATATCCTGAACAACGTTCCGTCCGTTACGGTCGACCAGGACGGCAACGTGGCCCTGCGCGGCAACCAGAACGTGCAGATCATGGTCAACGGCAAGCGCGATGCGCAATTCCAGGGCCAGAACCGGGGCGACGCGCTGAATGCGTTCCCGGCCGAGGCCATCGAATCCGTCGAGGTCATCAACGTGCCGGGCGCCGAGTTCGGCAACGAGGGCGGCAACGGGCCGATCATCAACCTGGTCCTCAAGCGCAACCGCAAGGCGGGTTCGCGCGCCAACCTGAGCGCCAACAAGGGCACCCAGGGCCGGGGCAACGCGTTCCTGAATGGCGAGCACGCGGAAGGTCCATATTCGATCAGCGGCAACGTCGGCGTGGCCGAGCGGGTGCGCAACGTCCACAGCGAATCGCAGCGCCAGGACCTCGATCCGGCCACGGGCGCCGTCACCGATGGCCAGAACACGGTGACCAACCGGCAGATCAAGTCGAAGTCGCTGAACATGTCGTCCACGTTCACGTACAACGTCGGCGAACGGGACCAGTTCGGGGCGACCGCCAGCTACTCGAAGATCCGGAGCGAGAGCGACGGCGCCGGCACGACGCAGCGCTATGCCGGCGATATGGACCCGCTGGCCGATTTCACGAACCGTTCGCAAAGCCGCTCGCCGGCCGAGAACTTCGGCATCGGCGCGTCGTACGATCACAAGAGCGGCCAGCCGGGCGAAGACCTCAAGTTCGACCTGCGCTACACGGGCCAGAACAACGATTCCGATTCGTCCGTGTTCTACGACTACCGGTTGCGTCCCACGCCGTTCGTCGCGAACAGCCTGCGCTCGTCCGACCGGCGCAACCGCATCCTCGACATCTCCGTCGACTACGAGCGCAACGTCTGGGACACGTGGCACCTGAAGGCCGGCGCCAAGGTCGCGGACAGCAGGAACAGCAACCCGGCGGACTACCTCGCGCAGGACCCCGTGACGGGCGAGTACGTGCCGGTGGCGAGCCGCATCAGCGATTTCGAATCGAACGACCGCAATGCTGCCGTCTACGGCATCCTGGGCACGACGCTGTTCAAGAACCTCAGCCTCCAGGGCGGCCTGCGCGGCGAATACACGGAACTCGACGTGCACCAGCCGCTGCTGAACGAGGAGGACAAGTATTACTACATGAACTGGCTGCCGAGTTTCTACGTCACGCGCGACATCGGCGAAAACGGCTCGCTGCAGCTGCGCGCGTCGCGGCGCATCGCGCGGCCGAACGAGCGCGACCTGAATCCGAACCTCGTCTACCTGAGCGATTTCTATGCGCGCCAGGGCAATCCGCATCTGCAGCCGGTGAACAACGACAATTTCGAGCTGGCCTACCGCGACCGCATTGCCGGGGTCGACAGCAGCTTCGTGCTGTTCAAGCGACGCGAATCGCCCGTGATCGGCAACCGCAGCTATACATTGGCGTCCGATCCGAACGTGATCGTCACGTCGCCCATCAACTTCGGCGCGAACGATTCCGTCGGCATCGAGTTGAACTTCAACGTGCGCCAGCTGTTCCTGCGCGGCCTGTCGGCCAATCTGGGGGCGACGCTCGCCGACGAGAAGCGCCAGCGCATCTCGAACTTCGCCGCCGCCATGACGAGCGTCGAACAATCGAATCACCGGGAAAACATCAAGCTGCGGCTGGCGTACCAGGCCGGCATGGAATCGCTGCAGCTGAGCGTGAACCGCAATGGCGCGAGCCTGAACGGGCAGGGCACCAACAGCGCCTTCACGATGACGAATTTCACGTGGCGGCACAACATCAGCCAGCGCCTGTCGCTGAACCTGAACGTGAACAACGTGTTCCACACCGGGAATATGGAAAGCGACGTCGAGAACGAGGTGCTGCGCCTCCATACGCTCAACGTGAGCCAGCCGCGCATCGTCCAGATCGGCCTGCGCTACCAGTGGGGCGGCGTGCCGGGAGACGAGCGCATCCGCAATGGCGGCCGCGGCATGTTCCGCGGCGGCCCGGGCGGACGGGGCAATGGCGGCTTCGGGAACGGTGGATTCGGTGGCGGTGGCGGTGGTGGCGGCGGAGGCGGCGGAGGCGGCGGAGGAACCTGAGCCGGCGCTCACGGCGACGGGCGCAGCGCGATCCCGTGTTCGAACAGGCGCGGCAGCCAGGCCTGTTCGAAGATCCGGCGGAAGCCGAGGTTCGTCGGGTGCAGCTCGTTGGACCAGTAGTCGCGATACGTGCCGTCGCGCGGAAGGATGCCGCGGCTGTCGATGTAGACGACACCCGGCGTCGTCGCCGCCAGCGGCGCCAGCAGATCGTCGTTCAGCCGGTCGATGAGGATGCGCGCGATCTCGCCGCGCAGCGCCATGTCGTCCGGCACGCCGTGCCTGTCCAGCGCCGGCTTGAGCCAGGGGCCGGCGTGGATCAGCCCGAATTCGAATCCCCGGCCGTCCGGCACCGGATAATCGTAGCCGTGCACGAAGATCGGCGCTTCGCCGGGCGCGTCGCGCCTGGCGAAGCGGATGGCCGCGATCAGCCGGGTCAGCGCCTGGCGCAGCCGGAACAGCATGCCGTCCATTCCGCGGTCGTCGAACCAGCCGTCCGCATCCGTCCCGGGCGGGCGATGGTCGTGCAGCGCCATGTCGACGTCGACGGCGTCGTTGCCGGCCCCGCTGATGTAGAACTCGGAAAACCCTTCCACGAAGCCGGGGCGCAGGAAGTGCTCCACGGTGTCGGCAAACTTGCCTTCGCCGACATAATCCTTCAGGCGCGCCCCGTTGTAGCCCACGAGCTGGACGTTGCGATGGTCGTCGGACAGGGCGCGGTGATTGATCATCGTGCCAAGGATATTGTTGTTGACGTACCAGAACCAGGAATCCCCGATGGCGAGCGCGGACGGAAAACCGATGTCGGCGTTGTCCCACCGTTCCTCAGGTTTATAGATGTGCGGCATCGTAGCCTCCGTAGGCAGTGGGCGAACAGGCAGATTTTTCGCTATTGTGCGCTGATCGACATCATGCCAAAGCATTGACGCCAAATAAAGCCTGGTTTGACAACAATTATCCGTGACGAGTCACGGAACGCATCGGCGAAGGATGTCGACTTGACGCCGCCGTGTGGAATTTGGCCAGGACCAGGGGAGTGACTTCCATGACAGCGGCGCAGAGTACACGCGCTTGCCTGCGAAGGTCTTGCCGCGCGCGGGCGCGGGAGCGGGGCGCTCGCCACCACGCGCCCGTCGCACGGCACCCTGGCTGTTTTCTCAGGCAATGAGCCTCAAGGCGTCGTCGGGACCCAGCCGGCACCGTTGTTCCATGCCTGGAAGACCTCGGCCCGGGTATCGAGACCGGACAGGTCGATCCCGGTCGACGACACGTTCTGGTTGCGACCGCTCACGTTCAGCGTGTTGCCGCTGAGGTCCATGCTGCCCCGTTCGCGCCATCCCGCCGTGGCCGTGGGGGTCGCCGGTGTGGGCGCCGGGGTCGCCTGCCAGCCGGCCGTGCGGATATGGGTTCCCATCCTTGTGTTGATGTAGGCGAGGTTGTCGCACCCGAGGTTGGCGCTGCCGAGACCGCCCGTGGTCGTCTTGGTGGTGCAGTAGGTAGGCGGCGCCAGGCCGCCCGATCGGGCCAGCCAGGTGCTGCCGGCCGGGATCGCCGCATCCGCCGTCAGTTTGCTGTTCAGGACGACGAAGCCGGGGTAGCCGTATGCGGCCCGCGCCTGGAAGATGTAGCCGCCGGAACTGGCGTTGGTGCCGTCCACGATGGTGTGCAGCTCACTTTGCTCGAACAGGGCGGCATATGGGGAGCCCCAGATGAAATCCACGTCGCCCGAGACGTAGGACTTGTAGAACCAGCTCCAGCCCTTGAGCAGCAGGGTATCCTGGGCGCTCATGAAGTTCATCGAGAGGGCGCTCAGCCGGCTGCCGCCCAGCGTACTGCTGTTGAAATACATGGTTTCGGCCTGGTTGTCCCAGCCGCTGGTCTTGCGATGCGCATTCCACAAGGTGAAGTTGGTCAGCTTCAACAGGTCGGCATTCTCGGCCAGCAGCACGTTGCGCCCGCCGCCCAGGTAACGGCGCGTGCCGACATTGGGCCCGGCGCTGACCAGCGTGTCGCCGGCCGCCGCGGTGCCGAAGCCGGTGCCGGGGTTGAACGAATCAGAATTGTCGTAGAAGACGATGACGCCGCTGCGGCTTTCGCCGGTGATCGTCAGATTGTTGACATTGCGTAGGAATAGCAGCTCCCTGTAGTTGCCGTTCTTGACCGTGATCGTCTTGGCTGCGCCCGCATAGGCGCACGTAACACAGCCGTTCTGCATGATCCAGTTGAGTGCGCCCTGGACGGTACGGAAATCGGCAGGGCCATCGTCGTCCACCGTCACCGAGGTGGGCGAGCCGGGCGTTGCCCTGGTTTTGAAGGTCCACGCATTGGTGCCGCTGACGCCCCTGAAGGAAGCACCTGCAACCTTGCCGTTCAAGACCCCGTCGTCGATATTCACGTAGTAGGCCGTGTTTGGCCGAAGCGCACCGTCGTGCAGCTTGATGCTGGCAGTGCTGCCGCTGATGACCACCGGCCGGTAATAGACATAGCGCCACTGGGCCAGCGAGGGCACATTGCCGCCGAGCTTGTCGATTTCCGTGTTCCTCGCAGAAAACAATGTCTGCGTTTCGCCACTCATTTTTGAAACCGCATCGCTGACGTCGATTGTGTCGACGAGCGTGCCGTCTGTCGTGAAGACCTTGATCTTGCCTGTCGAGCCCAACGAGGGCGCGGTATCGAAGGTAATCGCCAGGCGGGTGTCGCTATAGGCTGCCGTGTCGCCTGTGTCGGGAAGGAACGGACCGGCATGGGCGGCGGGAGACACCAACGTGGCGAGCGCAGCATTTACTACCAGAGTCGACAATTTCAGGGGCATGAACGTCTCCTACTTGGATCTTCGGTTGAGGGAATGCAAACTTCCTGCACGGAGTTGCGACGATGAGTGTAACAGTTTGGTCGGGCCGAAAGTGTATTGGTCTAGCCAAAATGTCGATCGGCGCTTGGATTGGCCTGAACGCACATCCTGACGGAGAAGGAACCCGGCAACTCGATCCGGGCGGTGCGCGTTTGAAGTTAAGCGCTGCCGCGCTGGGTCTGCCCGAGCGCCGGCCCAGGACACGCCGCTGCGGCAGCGACATCCATATTCCCGGCTCGACTGCGCCAAGCGGCGTGTGGACGTATGACTTCGTGCATGACCGGTTGGCTGACGGCGGGCCGCTACTGTTCACCAACCTAGTTTCATTTTGATAAAGTTGGTCAAACGATCGGCGTTCATCTTGTGCTGTATGAGGCGTGGGTGCTGGCTATACCCAGTGAACGGGAAGAAAACCGTATCGACAAGGGCATCCTTGTCCTCGATTCGGATCTGGTCTACCGCACTTTTGACATAGCCGGGCCAGGGCGAACCGGTCCTGGTTGCATCCATGCTGCCCAGCGCACACACAATATATGCCTTCGGATAAAGTTGCCGGATGCGCTTTACGAATTTCATGTAACTCGCTACGCGCTGCTCGTCGTCGGGTTCAGGCTGCAGTTTATGAAGCTGACCGATCAGCGACGAATCGTTCTGCATGAGGTTGATGACAACCACGTCAGGTGTCCATGCCGAGAAATCCCAGCGACTGTCGTTGTTCCCCACAGCGTTCAACTGGTCGTAAAAGTCCCAGATCGTGAACGGGACATAGCTTGCCATGATGCCGATGCCGCTCTGCGAGGTCATATGAAGCTCCGCATTCAATGACCGCGCGGTGATCGCGGCATAGGATAAGTAGCTGTTCTTTTCTCGTGCCAGAGCGTCCACGCCATTGATTGGCGCTTCGTTGCCCATGCCACTGGTCACGGAGTCACCAAAGAATTCGATGCGACGCAACGGCCTTGGCGACGGTCGCAACAATTGGCCATCGTCCGCGAGCTCGACGCCTAGAAATACCGTCTCACCTTCTTGGCCTTCGGTACGCTTGGTTATCAAAAAGCTGTGCTTTCCTGGAGCCAAACCGCTTGCAACCTCATATGTTTTGCTTCCTTGGCGGGCCCGGACAATTACGGGGTGGGTATCGTCACCGTCCAGAATGACGTTAAAGTAGTTGGCACCGCTCTTGTCGTCCAGAGTGATCGCCAGTGAGCTGCCGGTAAAGTTGGCCGCAACACTGGACTGTGGCCAGGACAGCACCGGTGCGGACGGTGACGAGAAGTCGATGCGCCCGGCATACTGGAGATGCCTGTCACTCGCAGGCACTTTAGTAGCCGCGGAGGCGAGATTGGCACTCAAGAAAAAGGGCAGGGTTAGTAGCGTTAACGTCGAGACAAGGAGATTTCGTTTCATGGGATAAGCCTGAGGATCCAAATTCGGCGCGGATTTCAAATTGTTTTGGTAAGCGTGCCGGTCAGCGCAGACCCTGAAAGTTGTGTGCGCTGGCGATCTCGTACGGCTGCTTTTCGTACCGTGCTACTTCGTCGAGGTGTGGTCGAGAACGAGCGTCATCGATGCCTTCAATCCCGCCAGCGACGCCTGGACGGACTCTAGTTGCCCCATTCCGTCCGGATAGTCTTCCTGCTCGACGATGATCCACTGGGTGCCGCCCGAATCGCGCACGGCGCGCAGCAGTTCCGTCCAGTCCGCCCCGTCCTTGCCGATGATCGGCACGCTGGTCGGGCCTGCAGCCGGTTTGGCCTTGAAATGCGTGGTCATGGTGCGGCCCGGATAGCGCCGTACGTACGCGGCCGGGTCCTTGCCCGCAGACAGAGTCCAGCCCACATCTTGTTGCAGGATCATTTCCCGAGGGGTGTTTTGGGCGATAACGTCCCATGGCGTACCGCCTGCGGGACCGACCATCTCCGGCGCATGGTTGTGGTAGCCGATGCGCATGCCCAAGGCCGCCAGCTTCGCAGACAGTGCGGCAAGGTCGCCGGCCAGTTCCGCGCTTCGCGCCGTCGTGGCGCCGCGCGGGTCAGCCGCTACCACGAGGTTGGCGCAGCCCAGTGTCCGGTAGAAGTCCGTCGTCGCCACGAAATGTTGCTGCGCCAGCTGCGGCAGCATCACGTGCGCACCGGCGCATTGCAAGCCGTTCTTGTCGAGGACAGCCTTCAATCCAGCTGGATTGCCCCGGTACGGGCCGAACTGCCCGGCGAATTCCACGCCCTGGAAGCCCAGCTTGGCGATCCGTTCGAGCATCCCGTCGAAATCTCGCCTGATCTCATCCTTGACAGACCACAATTGCAGGGCGAGGAGCGGTGTCGTTTGTGACGTCGCGGCAAGCGCCGGAACCCCGAACAGGGTGAGGAGCAGCGGTAGTACGGCTCGTGTCGTTCTCATATCATCTTCGTGCGCGAACATGGTTCATCATGGGTCTCTGACCCTGGCGATTGTGAAGATGGGGGCACTGCCCCGCACCGTCCGAACGGACGATGCCCTGACGGCCCGATCGACCGAATATGATCGAGGAAAAAGTCTCGGAAAGGACAAGCATGAAACTGGAAGCGATCGCGGGCTCGATGAAGGTAAGGGAATACAGGCACCGAAACAGGCTGGTCGTCTCGGCGTGCGTGGCGGCGTTGTATGCGGCGGGCGTCGCCCCGCTGCCGGCCATGGCGCAGGACGCGGACGACGTGTGGGCCGAATCGGTCCTGAAGCAGATGACGCTGGACGAAAAACTCGATCTCGTCCGTGGCAGCAACCCGTTCGCCGCGAAACCGAAGTTGTCCCGCGACGTTGCAAAGGGCGCGGGCTATGTGAAAGGCGTCCCGCGCCTGGGTGTGCCCTACCTGACGGAGAGCGACGCAAGCGTCGGCGTTGCCAACATGATGGGCGGGTTGCGGCCGGGCGACGTCGCTACTGCGCTGCCTTCGACCGTCCTGCTGGCGTCGACCTGGAATGCGCCGCTTGTGGAACGCGGCAGCGCCATGATCGGCGCGGAGGCGCGCGACAAGGGGTTCAACGTTCTTCTGGCGGGCGGCGTCAACCTGGCGCGCGAACCGAGGAACGGTCGCAATTTCGAATACTTCGGCGAAGATCCTCTGCTGGCGGGGACGCTGGCCGGACATGCCATCCGCGGGGTGCAGTCGAACCACGTCATGTCGACCATCAAGCACTTCGCCCTGAACACGCAGGAGACCGGTCGGACTATCCTCAGCGCGGACATGGAGGAGGGCCCCCTGCGCGAGAGCGACCTGCTGGCGTTCGAGATCGGCATCGAGGTCGGCCATCCGGGCTCCGTGATGTGTGCTTACAACAAGATCAACGGCACGTTCGGATGCGAGAACTCGTTCCTGCTGAACGACGTCCTGCGCCGCGACTGGGGATACAAGGGCTTCGTGATGTCCGACTGGGGTGCCGTGCATGGCCCGTCGATTCGCGCGGGCCTCGACCAGGAATCCGGCACCACGCCCGCCGACGCGGGATATTTCGGTTCCCGGCTGCGCACGGCGCTGGCTGCCGGGACCGTCACGGAAGCAGACGTGGACCGGTCGGTGCGGCGCATCCTGCGCTCGATCCATGCCGTCGGCCTGGATACCCATCCGCCCGCGCACAGGGACATCGATTACGACGCGAACGGGCGCGTCGCCCAGGAGGTCGCGGAGGGCGGCATCGTTCTCCTGAAGAACGCGCGCAATCTGCTGCCCATCGCCGCGTCGGTACGCACCATCCTCGTCGTGGGCGGCCATGCCGACGTCGGCATCCTCGCGGGCGGCGGCGGGTCGTCGCAAGTGAATCCGGTGGGCGGCGCCGTGCTGAAGATCCCGGCCGCGTTCGGCCGTAAGCTGTACAGCAACTCGTCCCCGGTCGCCGCCCTGCGCAATGCCCTGCCGAAGGCGACGGTGTCCTTCGACGACGGCACCGATCCCCAACGTGCGGCGGATGCGGCCCGGAAGGCGGATCTCGTCGTCGTCATCGGTGAGCAGTTCACGACCGAGACCATGGACGTGAAGGACCTGAACCTGCCCGACAACCAGAACGACATGATCGCGGCGGTCGCCGCTGCGAATCCCGCGACGGTCGTCGTACTCGTCACGGGCGGCCCTGTCCTCATGCCGTGGCTGGACAAGGCCGGCGCCGTGCTAGAGGCCTGGTATCCGGGACAGCGGGGTGGCGAAGCGATTGCGCGGGTCCTGACGGGCGCAGTGAACCCGTCGGGCCACCTGGCGATGACGTTCCCGGCCAGCGAACGGCAGCTCCCGAATCCGACGATTCCCGGCTACGAGATGGCCGGGGAAACGGTACAGCGCGACCTCTACGGGCTGCCGAAGGACATGAAACCGTTTTCCGTGACCTATCCGGAGGGTGCGAATGCGGGCTACCGCTGGTTCGACAAGACCGGGGCGAAGCCGCTGTTCCCGTTCGGTCACGGACTCAGTTACACCCGCTTCTCGTACAAGAACCTGCGCGTGACCGGCGGCGCGACACCGCGCATGTCGTTCACGATTGCGAACACCGGCAAGCGCCCGGGCGCCGACGTCGCCCAGGTCTATGCCCGCGTGGACGGTGCCAAGCGCCTCGTCGGCTGGAGCCGCGTCGACCTGAAGCCGGGAGAAAGCCGGCAGGTGTCGGTCGACGTCGATCCACGGGTGATCGCGCGCTTCGACGTCGCGGCCCGCAACTGGCACGTGGCGGGGGGCACCTACGACATCGAGGTTGGCGAAGACGCCGGCCAACCCGTCCTCAAGGCGAAGGTGCGCCTGGACGAGCAACGCATCAAACCCTGACGAGACTATGGAAACGACGAACGACAATCCCCAGTTCAGCGCATCGCGCCGGACGTTCCTGGCCGGTTCCATGGCCGTCACGACCATCGGCTTCGGCATGCCGGCCTTCGCCGCCATGCGGGCGCCCGCCACCGATCCGTTCATCGAGCGGCTGCTGAAGCGCATGACGATCGAGGAAAAGGCGGGCCAGCTGACGATGAACGGTGCGCTGGGCATCGGGCGCCTCGTGAATCCCACGACGGGACCGGAGCCCGCTCTGCAGACGACGCTCGACCAGATCGCGCAAGGTCGCCTCACCGGCCTGTTCAACGCCGACGACGTGAAGCTGGGCCGCACCATGCAGCAGGTCGCGGTCGAGAAGTCCCGCCTCGGCATCCCGCTGATCTTTGCGGCTGACATCATCCACGGCCTGAAGACCGCGTTTCCCGTCCCGCTGGGCGAGTCGGCCAGCTTCGATGCCGGCCTGTGCGAACGCACGGCCAGGGCCACGGCCATCGAGGCGACGGCATTCGGCGTGCAGTGGACGTTCGCGCCCGCCGTCGACATCGCCCGTGACCAGCGCTGGGGCCGCGTCGTGGAAGGTGCGGGCGAGGATCCGTGGCTGGGCTGCCGCATCGCCGAGGCGCGCGTGCGCGGCTTCCAGGGCGCCGACCTGCGAGCGAACGATTCGCTGCTGGCCTGCCCGAAGCACTTTGCCGGCTATGGCGCCGTGCAGGGCGGCATGGACTACAACACGGCCGACATTCCCGAAACCACGCTGCGTGAAGTGCACCTGCCCCCGTTCAAGGCGTCCTTCGACGCGGGCGCGTTGACGACGATGGCCAGCTTCAACGACACGGGCGGCGTGCCGTCGACCGGCAACCACCACCTGCTCACCGACATCCTGCGCGGCGAATGGGCGTTCCGCGGCCTCGTCGTCTCGGACTTCAATTCGGAGAAGGAACTGGTCGACCACGGTTACGCGGCCGACGAGGCGGACGCCGTCCTCAAGGCCGTCACCGCCGGTTGCGACATGTCGATCCAGGGTGGCCTGTACCTCAAGCACATTCCGGCACTGGTCCAGTCGGGCCGGTTGAAGATGGCGGTCGTCGACGAGGCGGTGCGGCGCGTGCTGCGCGTGAAGAAGGCGCTGGGCCTGTTCGAGAATCCCTACCGCTCGCTCGATCCGGCGCGCATGGGAACGGACATCCGCCGGCCGGAGGCCGTCGCCCTCGCGCGTGAAGCGGGGCGCAAGTCGATCGTCCTGCTGAAGAACGAGCGCAACGTCCTGCCGCTGCCGAAGTCGGGCAAGGCGCTCGCATTGATTGGCCCGTTCGTCACGGACAGGAACAATGCGCTGGGACCCTGGATGGTGTTCCCGGACATGAAGTCGGCCGTGACGCTCGAACAGGGTGTTCGGGATGCCCTGGGCGCCAGTGCGGCGCTCGCTGTTGTTCCCGGCTGCGGCATCGAGAGGCCGCTCCACGGCGGCATCGACGCGGCGGTTGCCGCCGCCCGTGCCGCCGACGTGGTCGTGCTCTACGTGGGCGAGGCGACCAATATGTCCGGCGAAGGCGCGTCGCGCGCGGACATCACGATCCCGAAACCGCAGGTGGACCTGATCGATGCAGTCGCCGCGGTCGGCAAGCCGATGGTGATCCTGCTGAAACACGGCCGGGCGCTGGAACTGCCCAACTCGGTGAAGAACGCCCAGGCCATCGTGTGCACGTGGTTCCTCGGGTCGGAGTCGGGCAACGCGATCGCCGATGTGCTGTTCGGCGACTACGCACCGCAAGGCCGCTTGCCGGTGAGTTTTCCTCGCCGCGCCGGCCAGGAGCCGTTCTACTACAACCACCGGTCGACCGGCCGGCCAAGCCTCGTGGAAGGGCCGCCCGTCGGTGCGCGCTACCGCGAGGTGTCGACCAGCGCACTGTATCCGTTCGGTCACGGGCTCGGATATTCGACGGTCGCCTACGGTGCGACCGAGATCGGACGGCCGCGCATCCGCATGGGCGAGTCGCTGTCGGTCAAGGCGCGGATCACCAATACCGGGACGACGAAGCATCATGAGGTCGCGCAGCTCTACATCCGGATCCGCGTGGCGGAGATCGTCCAGCCGATCCGCGCGCTGAAGGGTATCCGGCACGTCGACCTCGAGCCCGGCGCGAGCGCGGACGTAGAGTTCACGCTGACCGCGCAGGATCTCGCCTACGTGCATGCAGATACGAGGACGCGGACCGATCCCGGCGCGTTCGAAGTCGTGATCGCGCCGAACTCGGCGGCGGGCACACCGGTACTTTTCCTGCTGGCCGCCGCGTAATCGATCATGCCGCGTCCGAAATCGCCGCCGCGCCTTGCCTTGGCGATTCCGAGGACGAACCGACCACGCCAGGTGTAGTTGTTTTTTGTCCTTCCAGATACGGGGCGGCGTGTTTACCGTCTGAACGGACGATGTCGCCGGAAAACAAAGCCAGCAAGATGGTGGTGCAGTCGCCGTGACCGGGCCTGCACCAGCACAACGCGGAATATTTGGAGACGAAATGAAAAGTAATAATCCTGTAATCAGGTTGACGGTTTGCGCTGCTGCGCTGGCGCTCGCATTTCCCGCCGTGGCCCAGCAGGCGGCACCCAAGGACGATGGCAAGATTCCCGAAATCGTCGTGACAGCGTCCAAGCGCAAGGAGAGCATCCAGTCCGTGCCGATGGCCGTCGACGCAGTGACCGGCAGCACCCTGCAGAAGATGAACATCCAGAAGTTCGAGGACGTCGAGAAGCTGGTGCCGGGCCTCGTGCTCGACCCGGCCGACGGCCGCGGCCAGACGGTGACGCTGCGCGGCATCAGCTTCGATCCGGACACGGGAACGAGCCCGACGGTCCAGATCTACTGGAACGAGACGCCGATCTCGGCATCGGATGCGTTCCGGGCCATGTTCGACCTGGGCCGCATCGAGGTCCTGCGCGGTCCGCAGGGCACCCTGCGCGGCCAGACGTCGCCGGCGGGTTCCATCACGATGGCGACCGAACGGCCGGACACCAGCGGTGTCGCCGGCCGCATCGTCCAGACGTTCGGATCGGATTCCCTCCGCAATACCCAGGCGGCGGTCAACGTGCCGTTGATCCCGAACGTCCTCGCCGTCCGCGTCGCGGGGCTGTACAACTACAGCGAGAACGGCGTGCACGACCTGTACACCGGTAAGCCCGACTACGACCGCGGCAAGGGCGCACGCATCTCGGTGCTTTACCAGCCGACCAAGACGCTCGAATTCCTTCTCGTGCACCAGCAGCTGAAGTCGGACATGGTCAATCCGCCGCTCGCGATCGACAGCCCATTCCCGGGCCTGGGCGGGCCGACGCTGAGTTACAACGACCGCAAGTCCGTCGTCGAAGGTCCCTACCAGTTCTACAACAAGAGCAAGCTGACGTCGCTGAACATCGGCTGGGACCTCGGCGGCCACAAGCTCAGCTACATCGGCGGCTTCCAGCAGAGCGCGGAAAACACCGATCGCGACACGGACATCTTCAACGTGATTCCGGGCTGGAGCAATCAGCAGACGGTCAGGTTCCACACGCTGCAGCGTACCCACGAACTGCGCTTCGAGTCGACCGGTGCCCGCCGCTGGAACTACATGGTCGGCGCGTACCATTCGTGGACCGGCGGACCGGCAGAATTCACGCAGAAATTCCCATACTACTTCCCGACGCCGTTCACCCCGCCGCAGGAAGCGATCCTGAAAGGCTCGACGGCGCCCGGCGGGTACGGCGAAGGGTCTGCGCTGTTTACCGACCATCGTTTCGCGTTGACGGACGTCGACCAGTTGCAGCTCGGCCTGCGCGTGCAGAAGAACAAGGGCTACGGCCAGCAGTACCTCGAGGTCTTCGGGCAGAAGATCAACGCGCTGCCGGAAGACCGCGCGCATACGGATGAGAAGGCCTGGACCGGCTCGGCCAGCTTCCGTCACAACTTCACCAAGAACATCATGGGTTACGCCAGCGCGGGCACGGGCTTCCGCCCGGGCGGCACGACGGCGTTCGTGTCGGCGCCCGGCCTGACAGCCGACCTGATGACTTACCGTCCGGAGAAGTCGCGCGCCATCGAACTGGGTTTCAAGTCGACCCTGATGGATCGCCGTCTCGTGCTGAATGCCGATATCTTCCAGCAGAACATCAAGAACTATATCGGCCGCGCCAACGCGCTGCGTGTCCGCACTGCCGCCGTCCCCGGCGAGGCAGCCGGCCCCGGCCCGGGCGGCAGCTATGCGGCGGACGCGAGCGGCACGATCAACCTGAACACGAACGGCGACCTGGTGAGCCGCGGTATCGAGGCGACTGCGATCTGGAGCATCCTGCCGAACTGGCGCGCGCAGGCGTCGGCAAGCTACGTGAACTCGCATTATGCGAACGCGGCGTTGTATTGCAATGACGGGAACAACGACGGCCTGCCGGACAACGTCGGTGCGTTCGTCCAGCCGGGACGCCAGGTGTCGGTTTGCCGCTCCAGCCGCCCGTTGGCCGACCAGTTCGGGACCGAAACCGGCAAGTTCAACGCCACGGTGCAATCGGAATATTCGCGTCCGATCGGCAACGTGGACGGGTTCGTTCGTGGTCTCGTCCGCTACAACCCGCCGAAGTACAATGTCCCGTTCGACCAGCACATCGCCTCGTTCACACCGGTCGACGTTTTCGTCGGCGTGCGTGATCCGGGCCAGGATTGGGAAGTCAGCCTGTGGGCGCAGAACCTGTTCGACCGTTCGCCCGCGCCGTTCCTGATGGAAGGCGTGACCTACCAGGGTGTCGCGGGCGGCTATAGCGCGAGCGTGCCGCCGCCGCGCCGCAAGGTCGGTGTGACGGTACGCTACGAATTCTGATAGCCAGGTCGCTTTAATGTTGGGGCCAGGACTTCGTGTCCTGGCCTTTTCTTTTCGGAGTCGGAGAAATAACTGATGGCAATCAATTTGGATGACGACGCCAGGCAGCGCCTGCAGGCGTCTCTTCAGCGCTACTGTGCGGAGAATTTCGATGAAGAAGTCGGAGGTCTCAAGGCCGGCATGCTGCTCGACTTCTGCCTTCGCGAGATCGGTCCATGCGTGTACAACCAGGCGGTCAGGGACGCGCAAGCCGAGATGCGGGACAGGATCGATGCCGTCGACGTCGCCTGCTACGAAGAAGAGTTCGGATATTGGAGCCGGGGCGGGCGCAGGCGCTAGGCCGGCCTGTGGATGCCTGCGGCCCGGGGCCGCAGGCGATGATCGTCCGTTCAGAAGAGATAGGCGCCGAGCTTCACCTTCAGCGCCACTGGACGGTCCGTGAAGTTCAGGCCGTAGTCGGTCTGGTCGCCATTCCATACGCGCGACATGACCCATTTGCCGTTCACGAAGCGGCCTTCCTCGACCCGTTCGAAGATTGCGGCACGGTCCTTCACGTTCTTGTTGACGCTGAACGTGAGGCGCGCGTTCCGGCCGGTGACCAGATATTCGTTGTCGCCCAGTTTCGCCAGCGCGACGCCGCCGCTGGGCACTTCCGATCCCTTCGGCAGGTCATCCTTCTTGCGCAGCCAGTACGTCTCGCCCATCTGCCATTGCCGGTAGCTGACTTTCGCCGCCCACGCCGGGCCGAGGTCGATGTCCTGGCTACGGTGATCGTCCGGCTCCGACACACCGTAGACCTCGGACTCGAAGCTCAGCCGTGCCCATTCGCGGGCCATCGGCGCGAACAGGGAATACACGCCTGTGAACGGCTTGACGGTGTCCGGCCCCCAGTCCTTCGCGCCCAAGGGGTAGTTGCTGTAGCCCGTATAGTCGAAGCCGAACGGGTCGAACCCGATGCCGCCCTGGCCCAGGATCGTGAAGATGTAGCGCGCGTACACGTCCTTGCTGCCGCTTTCGGCGATGTAGAGGGCATTGTCGGGGCGGCGGTAATGCTTGACCTGCGCTTCGTAGATGTCGGAGTCGGCCATGTACATGTCGGGGGACAGGAAGTCGACGTGCGGCGCCGCGACCTTGTAGATGTCGATGACGTTCCAGGTGGCGCCGCCGCTGCCGTAGAACAGGCCTGGCATCGATTTCTTCTTCGGATCCGGATCGCGCGGCGAAGCGTTCAGGTAGGTCGGCAGCGGATAGATGGCCTTGCCGGCCGCGGCTACCTGCTCGATGTATGACGCGATCGACCAGGCGTGGAAGAATTCGTCCGCGTCGGCGCCGAACACATCCTCCCAGGAACCTGGCTGCTTGTTCAGGCGGGTCAGCAGCGCCTGCGGAACGGGCTGTGCGAACAGGGCGTTGGCGGCTGGCGAATAGTCGCGAACGCTGCCGAACACGCCGGATTCGTTTTCCGGCTGCATCAGGATGACGGTATGGCGCTTGCCGTCGACTTCCTTCAGGTGCTTCATCAGGGCCGAATACGCCTTGATGTCCGCGTCGAGCGTCGTCTTCGCGTGCGGCGACAGGGCGTTGGACGTGCTGCCGTCTTTCTTGATCAGCCGTGGGAAGCGCTGGTTGTCGAGCTTGACCCACGCCGGCGCATAGTTGGGGTTCGTGTTCTTCCACGTGCCGAACCACAGCAGGCACAGGCGTACGTCGTTCTGCCGTGCCTGACGGATGAGTTCATCCACCCACCGGAAATCGAATTTGCCTTCGACAGGCTCGATCTGTTCCCAGGCCACGGGCATGGCCAGCGTGTTCGCCTTGAGGTCGCGGATCGCTGGCCAGACCTGCGGCAGCACGTCAGGGTAATTGCTCGAGTTATTCGCCTGGCCCCCGAGGATCAGGTAAGGCGCGCCGTCGACCATCAGGGCGAACTTTCCGTTTTTTTGCACCAGGTGCGGCATCTGGTCGGCAGCGGCATGCACGACGGGTGTGCACGCGAGGAGTACCGAGGCGACGAGAGAAGCGCAGCGTCGACGCTGCAGGGAAGCGACAGTCATGGTTGTCCTGGACTTAAGCAGACGGGGTGGCGCGATCGATCGCGTGCCGTCTGGTGATTTGGAAGAGTGCCGGGGACCGGCTGTTGCCAGTGTAATACAGCCGCGCGCGCTGTCAAAATAAATTTACGGTGCCGTATACTTTCTGAGATTTCTGTCGTATAGTGGCTTCACGCTGATCAGTTGCCGTACAAGCCGGCGGCGGATCGGACGAAGATTGCTGCCATTATTCCTAGTCTGGGGACACCTCATGAAACTCCGCAACATCTCGCTCGCTACCATGCTGTCCGTGATCGCCTGCACCGTCGCCGCGCAAGCACCAGCACCCGCTCCCGCCGCGCAACAAGCGAGCGCCACCTGTGTCAAACAAAAACTGAGCTCCGAGTCGCTCGTGTCGGAACTGCTCGACGAGCCGGCCGCCAGGGAAGTGCTGTACAAGCATGTGCCTGCGCTGAAGGGCAGCGACCAGTTCGACATGGCGCGTTCGATGCCGCTGCGCGCCATTCAGCCGTATGCCGAAGAAACGTTCACGGACAAAGTTCTGGATGCTATCGACGCCGACCTGGCAAAACTGCCGGTTTGCAAATAACTCACGCTCGTCTCCTACGTGCCAGGCGTTCTCCTGGCCTTCCAGGGTGCCGCTAATGTGGCGCCCTTTTTTGCTATGATGCGACACATTTCCAATATGCATGCACGCATACTCCGGGACACATCCATTCATGACCGAAGCCCTGCCGTCTTCCGATAATTCCCAGCAGCCAAGCGCAGAGCGGCCGAAGCTGCGTGGCCGTCCGCGCAAGGAACACGCCGGGAACATCGATGCGGACATCCTCAGCGCGGCAATCGCACTCTTCGACGAGGTAGGGTTCGACGGCACCGCCATGGAAGCGGTCGCGGCCCGCGCCGGCATTTCGAAACGCACGCTGTACATGCGTTACCCGGACAAGAAAGCGCTGATCAAGGCGGTCATTACCTCGATCGTAGGCAGCGCGCGCAATCCCGATCCGCCTGCATTCATGGACATGCGCAGTTGCCTGATGTTCCACATCGAAAATTTCTTCATGATCTGTAACGATCCGGGGATGCGTGTGCTGATGGCGATGGGCGACAAGTCCTCCCAGGTCATGCGGGAGCTCGCTCCGATGGGGCAGGAAATGACGTACGAGCTGGGCGTCCGGCACATCGTACAGACCATCGTCGACACCGCGGGCAGGACGGGCATGCGCGTCGATGCCCCCGATTTCTACGCCGCGTCCCTGCTGGACCTGGCCATGGCCCACTACCAGCGTCTTCGCGCGCTGGGGACGACCGTCGGTATCGCGCCCGCGCAGGTGGCTTCCATCCGCATCGTCAATCTGTTATTGGCCGGCATGCAGGCGGATTGCGCCGCCGATCCCAACGCGTCATCCTGACGATCTCCCGCTAATTTCCCTCCCTCTGTAACGCCGCGTCAACCGCAGGCCGGATCATCCCGGCCCCGGCGCACGCGGTCGCCATGCCTCCGCCCGCGTTGGTTTTCTGGATTTCCGTTGTTCAACAGCCAAAGTCGATTGCAATAATTAAACGCAGGTGTATACTTATTTTCGGCATCAAGAACAATTATCAGGAGACAAGCAATGAAAATGACCCGGCGTACGCTGCTGGCCACCACCGGTCTCGCCCTGGCACTACCGGCGCTGGGCGCGGCGCTTCCGACTTACCGGCGAGCCAGTGCGCCGGTCGCCGAACGCGTGCGCGACCTGCTCGGCCGCATGACGCTCGACGAGAAGGTCGCCCAGCTGTGTTCCATGTGGATGACCAAGGTGTCCATCGTGGACAGGGAAACCTTCGCTTTCTCGCCCGAGAAAGCGGCGAAAGCGATCCCGCACGGGATCGGACAAATTGCGCGCCCGTCGGATCTCGCGGGCAGTGGCCGTTTCCGGACGAAGTCGTTCCGCGAACCCGAGGACGCGGTTGCATTTGTCAACGCCGTCCAGCGTTATGCCGTCGAGAAGACCCGGCTCGGCATCCCGGTGCTGTTCCACGAAGAGACAGCGCACGGCTTGGCCGTCAAGGGCGCCACGTCGTTCCCGATCCCGCCCGCGCTGGGCAGCACGTGGGATCCGGCGCTGGTGGAACAGTGCTTCGTCGTCGCGGGGCGCCAGGCGCGCCGCCGCGGTGTGACGGTCGGCCTGAGCCCCGTACTCGATCTCGTGCGCGATCCGCGCTGGGGCCGCAGTGAAGAGTTTTTCGGCGAGGACCCGTACCATGTCGGCGTGATGGGGGCCGCGGCCGTGCGGGGCCTGCAAGGCCCGGTCCGGCCGATCGGCCCGGACAGCGTGTTCGCCACGCTCAAGCATTTCGTCCATGGGATGCCGCAGAACGGCCTGAATATCGGTCCGTCCGACATGTCGGAGCGCATGCTGCGCGAAACTTACCTGCCGCCGTTCAAGGCGGCGATCGGCGCGAAGGCCGCCATCGTGATGCCGTCCTATAACGAAGTGGGCGGCGTGCCGTCGCATGCGAATGAGCAGTTGTTGCAGCAGACGGGGCGCGGCCTGCTCGGCTTCCAGGGCGCCTATTTCAGCGACTACGGCGGCGTGGGCGAAATCGCGGAACTGCACGGCATGGCGGACGACGCCGATGGCGCCGCGATCCTGGCGATGCGTGCGGGGGTGGACGCCGACCTGCCGGAAGGCAGCACCTATCAGAAACTGGCAAAGCTCGTGCAGGCCGGCCGCGTACCGCAGGCAAGCGTCGATGCCGCCGTGGGCCGCATCCTGGCGTTGAAGTTCGAAGCGGGGCTGTTCGAGAACCCCTACGTCGATCCTCAGCGTGCCGCCGACGTGCTGAACGACCCGCAGGCGGTGGCGTTGGCGCGCACGGCCGCGCAGAAGGCAGTGGTCCTCCTGAAGAATGACGGCGTGCTGCCGCTGGATGCATCGAGCGGCATGCGTATCGCGCTGATCGGGCCGAACTCGGTGAAGCCCATGCTGGGCGGCTATTCGGGTTGGCCGAAGGCCGCGGTCGGGGTGCTGGAAGGCCTGCGCCAGGCCGGGGGCAACGTGTCCATCGAGCAGTCCGACGGCGTGTGGATCACGCCGCCTGTCGCGGAAGGCGTACGTCCGGAAGTGCCTGTCATCCGCAAGGTGCCCGCCGCCGACAACCAGGCGCGTATTGCCGCGGCGGTCGAGGTCGCGAAGCGCGCCGACCTCGTCGTCCTCGTCGTGGGCGACAACGAGCAGGTGACTCGCGAAGCGGTGGCGACGATCGTTCCCGGCGACCGCAATTCCCTCGACCTGTACGGCGACCAGGATGCGCTGGTCGAAGCCATGCTCGCCTGCGGCAAGCCGGTCGTGACGGTCCTGCTGAACGGCCGTCCGCTGGCCGTCAACCGGCTCGCAGAGAAGTCCAATGCCCTCGTCGAAGGCTGGTACCTGGGCGAGCAGGGCGGCAACGCGATCGCCGACGTGTTGTTCGGCAAAGTGAACCCGGGTGGCAAGCTGGCGGTGAGCTTCCCCCGCTCGGTCGGCGAGGTGCCGGCCTTCTACAACCGGCATCCGTCCGCTGACCGGGTGCCGTACGTCGAGGGCAAGCGCACGCCGCTGTATCCGTTCGGATACGGCTTGAGCTACACGACGTTCGACGTGTCCGCTCCGCGCCTGTCGCAAGACCGGATCGGACGCAACGACACGTTTGCGGTCGAGGTCGAGGTTGCCAACACGGGCAAGCGCGACGGCGACGAGGTCGTGCAGATCTACGTGCGCGATACGGTGAGTTCGGTCCCGCGTCCGGTGCTGGAGCTGAAGGCATTCCGGCGCGTTTCGGTGCCAGCGGGCGGCCGGACGACGGTGCGGTTCGACCTCGGGCCGGACGCGCTGGCGTTCTGGGACCGCGCATTGAAGTGGGTGGTCGAACCAGGCACGTTCGTCATCAGTGCCGGCAACAGCTCGGACCGGCTCAAATCGACAAAACTGGTCGTCGTCTGACGTCGTTGCCTGGAGGGTCATGATCATGGGTTCATTAGCTACTCCTTTCGCGCAAGTCCCGATGGATCGTCCGGGACTGATGAACGAGGTTATCCACGCGATCTACCAGTCCGTCCTGGAAGCCGAGCCATGGCGAGCGAGCATGGCATTGATTGCCGAGTACATCGGCTGCACCAGCGCGACCATCGTCGTCCGGCCGAGCAACGGGATCGACCTGGGTTACCTGGTGACCCATCCTGAGAACGGCAAAGAGTTCGAGGCTGCGTACAAGACGACGTGGTACAAGTCGGACCCGTTCGTGAGCCTGCCGCCTGAGCGCGTCGTCCTGATCGCGGACGTCATGTCGAACCGGGAGTGGCAGGACAGTGTGTATTTCAGGGAATTCCTGCAAGACGCCATGCCGGCGGATGCACATCACGGCATGGGCGTCGATATCGTTACCAGCGCCGGCGCGATTTGCCGGCTGCGCCTGTTCCGTTATCCGGAGTTGCCGCCGTTCGACGTCGAACACAAGGCCCGACTCGCCAACCTCGTCCCGCACATCAAGCAGGCGCTGACGCTCGCCGCGCAGGCGACGCGCAACGAGGCGGAGCGCGAGATTTACGAGGAGGGGCTGGACGGGCTGAACATCGGCGTCGTGGTGCTCGACGAGCGCGGCCAGCTTCTGAGGGCAAATCCCGTCGCTTGCCGCCTGTTGACGGCCGGCGATGGACTGCGCCGGTCCGGGCGCGAAGTGGAGGCGTGCACGCCGTCCGAAACGCGTGAGTTGCGGCGCCTCCTCAGCGACGCGACGGCTGATTCGAGCGGCGTGGCTGCCATGTCGCTGAGCCGGCCGTCGGGGCGCCGCAAGCTGGCTGCCGTCGTGCGCAGGATTCCGATGGTCGAGGAATCCGAAGGCAAGGCCCGGCCGGCGTGCGCCATCTTTCTGCGCGACCCGGATGCGCCTGCCCGGCCGGCCCAGGACATGGCCCGCCAGCTGTTCGACTTCACGCCGGCCGAGGCCAATTTCGCCGTCGAACTGGTGAATGGCCTGAGCCTGGACGAGGCGGCGATCAAGCTCGGCATCCGCCGCAACACGGCACGCGCGCATCTTCGCTCGATTTTCATGAAGGCCGACGTCACCCGGCAGAGTGAACTCGTCAGGGTGTTGCTGAACGCCGTGCTGGGCCTGGACGTACAGCGCAACTGAACGACAACAAGGAAAACAATATGCAGAAACCATTTGCATGCGCGGCCGCGCTGGCGGCCGCGTGCCTGCACGCGTACGCCGCGCCGCTGCCGACGATCGAAAAACGCGGCAACGCGACCCAGTTGGTCGTCGATGGCAAACCCTTCCTCGTGCTGGGCGGCGAACTCCATAACTCGAGCGCGTCGTCGGTCGAGTACATGGCGCCGATCTGGCCGCGCCTGAAACAGATGAACCTGAACACGGTGCTGAGCACGGTGAGCTGGGACATGGTCGAACCGGAGGAGGGCAAGTATGACTTCTCGAACGTCGACCGCCAGCTGGACGCCGCGCGCGCCCAGGGCCTGCGTCTGGGGATCGTCTGGTTCGGCGCCTACAAGAATGCGCGCTCGACGTACGCGCCAGGCTGGGTGCGGCGCGACACCGCCCGTTTCCCGCGCGCCGCCACGAGCGGCGCCAAGCCCGAATTCATGAGCTACCCGGGCGCGATGCCCCTGCCGGTGCTGTCGCCGTTCTCGACGCAGCTGCAGGCGGCGGAGCGGCGCGCGTTCGCCGCGTTCCTGGCGCACCTGAAGGCCGCCGATCCGGATCACACCGTCATCATGCTGCAGGTCGATAACGAAGTGGGGCTGCTCGGTGACAGCCGCGATCGTTCGAAGGTCGCGCAGGCCGCGTGGGATGCGCAGGTGCCCGCGCCGTTGATGGCTTACCTCGAGCGCCACCGCGCTTCCCTTCGCCCCGAGCTGCTGGACGTGTGGGGACGCCAGAAGTTCCGTCGCACCGGGACCTGGGAACAGGTGTTCGGCAGGGATGCGCTGGCCGAGGAAATCTTCATGGCCTGGGCCTACGGCACCTATGTCGAAACTGTCGCGCAGGCCGCGAACAAGACCCTGCCGCTTCCGATGTACGTGAATGCCTGGCTCGGACCCCAGCCGGGCCAGCCGCAGCCGGGCGACTATCCCAGCGGCGGTCCGGCGGCACGCATGATGGACGTGTGGAAGGCGGCGGCGCCGTCGATCGCCCTGCTCGCGCCGGACATCTACGTCGACGACGTCAAGGGCACGCTGGCCGATTTCAATCGCGCCGACAACCCCGTTTTCGTTCCGGAGTCGCGCTTCAAGGCCGTGAACCTGTTCCGCGCCATCGGCGAACACAACGCGCTGGGCTGGTCCGTCTTCGGCATCGAGGATCTGGCGGCGACCAAGCAGCTGCCGCAGGCCTATGATGTCCTCGGCTCGATGGCCGACGTGATCCTGCGCGCGCGGGAACGCGGTACGTTGCATACCGTCCTCCTCGAACGCGACGATCCGGTGCCCGCGACGCTTGCCGGCTATTCGATGACGATCCGCGGCATGATGGGCCAGCTCAAGAAGATGATGTTCGACGCGGGTGTCGCAGGGCCCGGGGGCGGCGCGGGCGCGAGCGACAAGCCGGCCGCGCCGAAGAAGGATCCGACGTCGTTCGGTTTCGTCATTGCGGGCGGACCGGGCGAATTCTACCTAGTCGGCCAGGACTTCATGGTGGACTTCGCGCGCAACGGCAAGCTCGCCGAGATCGACTTCGTGGAAGAGGGGCGCTTCAAGGATGGCCGGTGGATTCCGGGACGCCGTCTCAACGGCGACGAACTCGTGACGCTGCTCCCCGCTTCGGGCATCGGCGTCGTCCGCGTGAAACTGCTGGAGCCTGGCTCGTCTAGTCCGCATTAACGATGTCAACGTCAACCCGGTCTTCATAATGCTTGAAACAGGGTTGACGAGGACATCCATGAACATCCATTTGCAAGATCCCCTTGCATGCTTTCCGAGCGGCGTCGTGCTGCTGACTGCCGGGCACGGCGATGACCGGATCTGCGCGCCGGCACGGACCTTCGGCGTCCTGTCGCCGGAAGGCGCGCTGGTGATGTGGTCCATCAGCCGGCACGTCCCTTGTGCGACGGAGCTTGAACAGGCGACGGACTGGGCCGCTCACGTGCTGGGGTATAACCAGGCGGCGCTGGCGGCGCGCGCCGGGGCCACGGCCGACGACGTCCGCGTATGTGCCGGCGCCGACGGCATTCCCATGCTGGCAGGCAGCGCGGCCACCCTGTCTTGCAGGCGCGTCACGTCGTTCACGTGCGCGGACAGCCTGATCGTCGTCGGGCATGTGACCGGCTTCGCGCGCAGCGACATACCGCCATTGATCAGGCACGACGGCACCGAGGCCGTGGGCATCGACATCAATGGGAGGCCCGTGGACGGCGCAGGACCCACGACGGCCACCTCGCTCGGTTACCTGTTGGGGACGGCATTCTTTTACCTCTACGGCAAAATGCGCGACGTCGGCGGCCGGCTCGGTTACGACAACATCGAGATGTTCGTGCTGACGGCGCTCGGCGAACGGGGCGGGCGCACGCGTGTCGAGATCGAGACCCTGCTGGCCTACAGCGCGCATCCCACCAGCCTCGAAGCGATGGACGACCTGGAGGCGCGAGGCCTGATCGTGTCGCGCGAGCCTGTCAACGGCATCGTCTCGGACACGACGTTCGATCTTACCGAAGCCGGCCGGGATGTCGTTGAACAGTTCAGCCGTGCAGGCGTGCAGGTGCAAACAGGCATGGAGAACCTGCTGGGAGCGCCGGAGACGGTAGCCCTGCGCGCGCTGCTCTACCGGTTCGCCGAAAAGATCGACACCGGCTCACCGGCTGCGTGGCTCTAGGTTCCACGTGTGGGGATCGATAAAACAGGGCGCCGAGGACGGGCGGTACCCCTGGGCCTCGTCGACGTTCGCGGCATTACGGCCGACGTCCAGGAGCGCAGCGGGCGTTGGTGCCGCCGATGTCGCCCAACAGGCGCGGCCCGTCGTGGTGCGGCGCGCATGCCGGGGAGGGAGTTTGTGTTCCGATCATTGTTGGATGAACGTCGTCGTCAAGATTGCCCTGGAGTCTGTCCCGACCCACACGTCGAACGTGCTGGCCTCGTTGACCCAGTCGTGCGCGGATGCGCTCCAGTATCGAAGCTCGTCGGGACCGAGTGTGAAACGGACCGTCTTTTTCTCGGCAGGGCGCAGGGTGACGCGTTCGAATCCCTTGAGCTCGCGTACGGGACGCGAGGCGCTGCCGTACCGTTGATGGAGGTAGAGCTGGACGACCTGGTCGGCAGTCACCGGACCTGTGTTCTCGACGACGGCCGTCGCCTCAATCGATTCCCCAGCGTGGATCCTTGTTTTGCTCAGGTGCAGCTCGCCGACCTTGAATGTCGAATAGCTCAGCCCATACCCGAACGGGAATAATGGACTGCCCGGTTCGTTCCAGTAGCGCCGGTCCTGTTCGGAGGGGTCCTGCGTCAGGTTGTGTCCGTAGTAGAGCGGAACCTGTCCCACGTTGCGTGGCCAGGTGAACGGCAGCTTCCCGCCCGGACTCGCCGCGCCGAACAGCAGGTTCGCTGCCGCGGTGCCGCCCTGTGCGCCGGGGTACCACAGTTCCAGGATCGCGGGCACGTGCGCATGGGCCCAGCCGATGTCGAGCGGCCGGCCGTTCACCAGCAGGAGCACCACTGGCTTGCCCAACGCGACCACACGTTCCATGAGCCGTTGCTGGTCGCCGGGCAGCGCGAGCGTCGAGCGGGAAGCGGATTCGCCGATCATGTCCTGTTTTTCGCCGAGCGCGAGGATGACGAGATCCGCTTTGCCCGCCATCGCCAGCGCTTTCTCGAATTCTTCGCCGGCATGGGCGGCATCCCAGACGGGCGGCGTCTTCTCCTTGAAAATCGATTCGAATGGCGACGGCGTCGTCCTGCGAATCTGGACGCCGGGCGCGACGTCGAGCGTCTGGCCGGCGCCGAGCCTGGTGCGCAGCCCCTGCGCGATGGTGACGGTGTCGTCCAGATCGTGGGCGAATACCCATGGGCCCAGCGTATCCTGGCGCGAGTCCGCCAACGGACCGATGAGCGCGATGCGCTTGTAGGCCGCAGGGTCGAGCGGCAGCAGGTTGCCTTCGTTGCGCAGCAGCACCGCCGACCGCTCCGCCGCGAGACGCGCTTCGGCCTGGTATTCCGGCGCGCGTTGTACCGCCGCGCGCGCCTTCGCTTCGTCGACGTAGGGGTGCTCAAAAAGGCCCAGCTGGAACTTCGTGGCGAGGATGGGGCGCACTGCGGCGTCCACGTCCGCCACATCGATGGCGTGCCGGTCGAAGGCTTCGCGCAGGGTGGCATAGGCGTTGGAATAGCTGGCCATTTCCATGTTGACGCCGGACTTGAACGCGCGGAGCGCGGCATCGCGCCGGTCGCTCGCATACCCGTGCGGCACAAGGTCGTTCACGGCGTTGTTGTCGCTGACGACGAACCCTTTGAAACCCCATTGGCCGCGCAGGACGTCGCGCAGCAGCCAGCGGTTGCCGGTGGCCGGGACGTCGTTCAGGTCCATGTACGCGCTCATGATGGTGCCCGCGCCGGCCTGGATCGCCGCCCGGAACGGCGGCAGGTAGACGTTTTGCAGCTGGGCGTCCGACAGGTTGGCCGCGTCGTGATCACGGCCGCCTTCGCTCGCGCCATAGCCGGCGAAGTGCTTGACGGTCGCCAGCAGCCGGCCCGGCGTGCCCAGGCTGGGTCCCTGGATACCGCGAACCTGCGCGGTCGCCATCGCGGCATTGAGGTAAGCGTCTTCGCCGGCACCTTCCACGATGCGGCCCCAGCGCGGGTCTCGCGCGACGTCGACCATCGGTGCGAACGTCCAGCCGATACCGCCGGCACGGGCCTCGATCGCGCCGATCGCGCTGGCGCGTTCGACGAGGGCGGGATCCCAGGAAGCGGCCAGTGCGATGGGTACCGGGAAGATGGTCCGATAGCCGTGCACCACGTCGCTGCCGAACAGGAGCGGGATGCCGAAGCGCGATCCTTCGACGGCCAGGTGCTGCAGGCGGTTGATCTCCGCCGGGTCCGTCACGAACAGCACTGACCCGAGCTTACCTTCGCGCACCATGCCGTCGAGCTTGGACGACTTCCGGAACTGGAACAGCTGGCTGAGCTGCCCCAGTTTTTCGTCGACCGTCATCTTGCGCAGGAGGGCGTCGGTGCGTGCCAGCGACTCGGCCGAAAAAATCGCGGGGGCGTCGGGCCCCGTGGCGGGCCGAACTACGGCTGCGCTTGCCGGGCCGGCGGCCAGCGCACCTGCGATGGACCAACAGGCGACGTTGGCCAGCGACCTGCGCAGCGCATGGCTGCCATGGTGGTCGTTCAAGGAAGCGAACATGATTCAGGCCTTATGTGGATTGGAACGGCGATGGCCATGCCGATGCGGAAACCCGAACCGCTCACGCCGATGAACTGCTCGGCCGAGATGTTCGATGCGATCGGCAAGGACGTATTCGTGCGGGGCCGACGAGCCCGCGGCGGATTTCCTGCGCCGATACGCCCACAGGCCGTAGTCGGCGGCAACGATGAAGTGGATGCGGAAGACGAGCGAATCCAGGGAGGAGAACAGAGTCATGTGAATGCAAAGGCAGTAGGGCGACGAGCGGGCGGATGACGAGAGCCACATGGGCATGGTGCCTGGTGTTCCGCGCGAGCTCATCGTCCGTTCAGACGTTACGGCCGCCCGCGTTACGCGCCACACTGCCGTCATGTACTCCGATGATCCGGTTCAGACTGTCCGCATGTGGCGCATCTATGTTTGCGCCTGGGTTGCATTCCTGCTGCTCATGGGGATCGCCCTGCAGGTCGACGACCTGCGCCAGGGAAGATTCGATACGCGGGTCGTAGCCGCAATACTGAAGAGCACGCCGCACGCCGTTTTCCTTGCCTTGTTGTGGCCATTGAGCGGCTGCCTGGAGCATCGGCGTCCGCCGGCGTGGGCCGTCGTCCTGATTCACGCCTGCGGTGCGCTGCTGTACGGCGTCATGTGCTACTCGTTGTTGTGGTTCCTGATCGGCGTGCGGCAGCCGCTGGCATGGTATTTCTGGCCGCTCCTCTATGCGCTGATGACCTACTGCGTCGTCGCCGCTATTTTCCACATCGTCCGCATGGATCACGCCAGGCGGCGCCAGGCCGAGGCGGCGCGGCTGGCGCACCACCTGCTGGTCACGTCGGAAATGAGCGCGCTGCGCAACAAGCTGAATCCGCATTTCCTGTTCAACACGCTGCACTCGATCATCGCGCTGATGCGCCACAGTCCGGCGGCAGCCGAAGCGGCGCTGTTTCAATGCTCGGACATGCTGCGTTACGTGCTCCGGACCGAAAAGAATGGGGTCGACCTGGTGACACTGGACGACGAATTGCAGTTCGTGCGCGATTACCTCGACCTCGAAAGCCTGCGTCTCGGCCCCCGGCTGCAGGTCGACTGGGAACTGGACGAGAAGGCCGGACATTGCCCGTTGCCGGCGCTGTCGTTGCAGCCGCTCGTCGAAAACAGTATCAAGCATGCGATCAATCCATATCGCCGGCCGGGACGGATCCTGATCCGCACGAGCCTCGACGAACGGGCCGGGACGCTGACGCTGACGGTGGGCGACAACGGCCCAGGCGCGGACCCCGATGCATTCAAGGCGTCGCGCGGACTGGGAATTCGCACACTGGTACGCCGGCTGGAACTCCAGCATGGCGTGCGCGGTACCTTGAGCGTCCGGACGGCGCCCGGCGCGGGATTTGTCGTCACGATGTCGATTCCGCTCGCGGAAGAGGAATTCAAACTGATTAAGGAATGAGAATGCATCAAGTCAGAAACGCATTGTTCGCCGTCGTCATCGGTGCTTCCGTGACGTTACCGGCCGTCGCACGCGACCGGTTCGCCACATATGCGAACCCCGTGGACCTGCCTTATCGATACCAGTTCCGGTCCTTGCGGGAGGCGGCCGATCCGACCGTCGTCCGGTTCAAGGACCGGTACTGGCTGTTCGCGTCGCATTCGAAAGGATATTGGTGGTCGCACGATCTGCAGAACTGGGAGTTCGTGGAGCCGACCGGCTATCCCGTGAACCGGTACGCGCCGACCGCCCTCGTCATGAACGGCAAGCTGTACATGACGTCGAGCGAGAACACGCCGGACGTGTGGACGACGGACGATCCATTGGCGGGCACCTGGACGAAAGCCGCCGACATCCGGCCCGGCTACAACGATCCGTGCCTGTTCCTCGACGACGACGGCCGGCTTTACATGTACGAGGGACTGAGCGGCACGGATACGTTGCGGGTCTTCGAGCTCGATCCGGCCACGTTCCAGCCCTTGCGCAGGGCTGACGTGCCGGCGTCGCGTGACAAGGCGAACCGCGGCTGGGAAGTCGTCGGCGACAACAATGAGATCGAGCGTGCCGAGAGCTTCGTGGAGGGCTCGTGGATGACGAAGCACAAGGGTATCTACTACCTCCAGTACGCATCGCCCGGGACCGAATACAAGACGTATGCGGACGGCGTGCTGACCTCGACGAACCCGATGGGCCCTTTCAAGTACGCGCCATACAGTCCGTTTTCGTTCAAGCCGACGGGCTTCGTGGCAGGGGCCGGACACAGCAGCACCTTTCAGGGAATTGACGGCCAGTGGTGGCACATGGGGACCATGACGATCTCGAAGCGCTTCAAGTTCGAGCGTCGTCTCGGCCTTTTTCCGGCCGCATTTTCGAACGACGGCGCGCTGATGGTCGACACTTACCTGGGTGACTATCCACGCTACCTCGACGGCAAGCGTGAGCTGACGGGCTGGATGCTGCTGTCGCGCCGCAAGGCCGTCACGGTGTCGTCGACGCTGGATGGTTACCCGGCCGGGAACGCGGCGGACGAAGACATCCGGACGTGGTGGTCCGCGCAGACGGGGGAGGCGACGGAATGGCTGAAGATGGACCTCGGCGCTATCAAGACGATCGAGGCGGTCCAGCTCAATTTCGCCGACCAGGACAGTGCAGGCAAGGGCATCAGCCGCGACGTCTATCGCTACGTCGTGGAAGGCTCGGATGACGACTCGAACTGGCGGACCTTCGTCGATCGGTCCACCGGCGGGCGCGACGCGCCGCACGACTACCGTGTTCTGGCCCGGCCCGAGCGTGCACGCTACGTCCGTGTGAGGAACGTCCACATGCCGGACAACGGCAAGTTCTCCCTGTACGACCTGCGTGTGTTCGGACACGGATCGGGCCCGCGCCCCGGTGCGGTGGCCGGGGTGACGGCCGCGCGTCGGCATGGCGATGCACGGCGCGCGACGATTTCCTGGAAGCCTGCCGGCAACGCCGATTTTTACATCGTGCGGCTCGGCGTACGCCCCGAGCTCATGAACCAGAATTTCCAGGTCTATGACGGCGCCCATTCGGCGGATGTAGGGAGCCTGAACGTCGGGCAGAAGTATTACGTGGCGGTGGATGCCGTCAACGAACAGGGCGTGACAAAAGGGCGTGCCCAGATCCTGGTTCGTTGAAACAGCGGACCCGTCTCCGGCGACGGCCGTTTCCCGGCAACCTCGCACCATTCATGCCGGAGCATCTGGCCGGCGCCGCGTTCCATGAACGATCGATATCCACGATCCCGAACGAACACGGAAGGTTCGACGTTCGTATCATGCCGGACGATCCGATGAGGCGCCAGGCGGAAGCGTGACGACGTTGAATCACGGTGCCGACGGCCGTTTCGGCGCGCCGGCACCCGCCCGGTCATGGCGTGGGCCGGCGCTGTTTGCGTACCAGTTTCACCGGCCCCAGCAAACCCGCAGGCTGCGGCTTCAGGTTCTTCAGGCCAGGCTTCTTCGAATCGATCATTGCATTGTTGGGGCTGTTGAAGATGCCGATCTGCAGCTGGTTCAGTCCCGGACGCAGCATAGCCGTGATGTCGGCCTCGAACGGAGGCGCAATGAGCGTGAGCTGTTGCTTGCCACGCACCGTCACGATCGCCATGTCGTGTACTGCGCCAAGATCGAGCACGACCTTGTTGCCGGGCTCGAGCCACGTGGCGGGCAGGGTCACCTCGATGCGATAGGTGGCGTGGCCGGAGACGTCGGCAAGCTCGGGAACGGCCTGCCAGTCGCGCAGGCGATCGAGCGTCATCTGGTGGCGTACTACGCGTCCGTGCTGGCCATGGCCATCGACGTCCAGCGTCCATCGTCCGGCGGTCAGGTCGATCGCATCCGCCCGTTTCCAGGACGCGGCCGCGGGCAGGCGATGGTCGGCGAAGACGACCAGGGCGGCGGCGCCGGCTGCGAGATCGACCCGGATCTCGCTTTCTCCCTTCCTGCTCCTTGTATGTAATCCGGTCCGTTCACCGGTGTACGCGTTCCACAGTTCCGGATAGCCGGACGCGCGGGTAGTGAAACTGACGGTCTGCGCTTCCGCCTTCGGATTGTGCAGGAAATACGCGGTGCGGCCATCCAGCGCTTTTTCGATGAACAGGCAGGGCGCGCTGGTAAACGTCAGGTTGGCCCGGACCCGCGCTTGGCGTAGCGTGTCGGCAAGCGCGTCGGTGCGGGTAATGCGCGCGCCAGCATTCAATGCGGCCTGCACGGCGTCCCTGACGATGCGGTCTTGCGCCGCGTGGTCGAAATAGCCTGCCGCGTGTGATGGTGGCCGATCGATGAAAAAGATTGGCAGTCCGGCCTCGGCAAATCGCACAAGTTTGGCCGCTGACGTCGCCGTCAACGCAGGCCGCGCGGGCAGGATGAGCGCCGCATATTTGGCGCCGCCCGGCGTCACGAGGGCGCGACCGGCCACGTGGCTCTTCGCAATGCTGTCGTCATTGATCCGGTCGTAGTCGTACCCGATGCCAAGCACATGCTCCAGCAACGCATCGGTCGTGTCGGGTTCAATACCGTGGAAATAAGTGCTGTCGGCCAGGTACACGGCCAGTGGGACGACGTTGACGCCGTTTTGCAGGATCGCCTGCATGCTGCTGATGTAGCGATTGAGTGTGCCGATCGCATTCCAGAGAGGATTCGCTTCGTTGATCATGCTGCTGAACCCCGGCAGGAAGGGACTGGGCGCGAACGGATACCAGCCTGGCCAGGCATCCCCGTGCAGTGCATACGGAAAGCCATGCATGACGATCGCGTTAACGCCGCTTGCGAACAACAGGTTCACGCGCGCTTGCCATTGGGCTGGCGTGATCTCGAACGACTTCAGGGGCCAACACAGGCTTTCGCAACTCACCAGTTTGCACCCGTACAGGTTTGCGGCAGCACGCGCCATCCGCAGGAAATGCGGGTTCCCGGTGCCCTCAAGGTCCTCGGTCTCCGGAATGTCGGCCAGTCCGTACGTCTTCAGCAGGTCGGCGGGCGCACCGTGTGCCTGGACTCGTGCCAGCAGACCGTGGCGGTGGTTCCACTCAACGAAAGGCTGGTAGAAGTTTTCGATGATCAGTTCGGAGAGGGTAAGGCGGTAGTCCGCCCGGATCCGGTCACCCGTATCGCCAGCATCGAAATAAGGTAAAGACACGTGCGGATTCCACGACTCCATCCAGCCGGGCTGCAGCAGATGGGGCAGGTAGGGAGTGACGTCGTAGCCGCGCCGTGCCGCGAACTGGGCCAGCAGGTCTTCGGACCAGTACAGATCTGGCATGAGTTCCAGGCTGTCGATGAACGTGGCACGCAGTGCATGCCGCGGCCTGCCGTCCGGCGCCAGCGGGTCGCCGACGCGGCGCGCGTGCGCCTCGAAGGCGGCACGCTTGAAATGGTCGAGGACCAGTTGCGGCCCTTCGCCCACGCCGGCCAATACGGGGCTGTCCACGACGAACTGCTTGAACACGACGATCTGCCATTCGCCGTCGCTCGGCGGGACCCAGTCGAGAATGCCGTCCGGCCGCAGTTTCTCGGTCACGACGATGCCTTCGACGTTGCCGTCGACGACCTTGCCGGCCGCATTGACTACGGATGCACGGAAGGTCTTGTCGTTTTCAAGGACCGGCGCGCCGCTCCGGATGGCAACGACGGCTATGAGCTTTTCGCGTGCTGCGATGCGGTCGCGCCAGTCCTGTGCGCGGGGATCCTTTGCGCGCGCATCGAGCGGCGAAAGCGCGCCCATCTTGCGGGTGTTTCCCGGGATCCTGACCCGGATTGGAGCGGCAAGTGGCGTCTGCACGCTCGTAACGGCCGGCGTCAGTTCGAGCAGCGCGAGCTCAGGGGTAATCGCGAAGCCGCCGCCCGACGGCCAGGCCGAACCGAACGTCAGATCAATGCGCAGGCCTTGTCGATCCGCCTCGTCGGCACACGTGTCCACGTGGGAGAAAAATGCGGCGTTGGCGTAGTCATTGACGTGTGCACGTTCGTCCTTGCTCAGACCGGGAATGCCGGGATTGAACGCCTGGATTTCCGCACCGCCGAAGCCGGCCAGATTCAAGAGCTCGATCTCGCGGCGCAGTTCGCCGTCCTCGACAGCGCCGCCTGGCCACCACCAGCGCACCCATGGCTTCGCAAGCACCGGTGGATGTGCAAACAACCGTCGATAAGTTTTGCCGGCGTCAGCCGTCCTCGCCACGCCCAACGGCAGCGCCGACGCTCCGGCCATGGCCGTCAGCGATGATAGGAAGTTTCGGCGAGTCAAAGCCATCTGGGTCTCCGGTGGAATGGGTTGGCCGGATTCGCGACAGCCGGGAGGCGTACCCGCAACATCCGAAATTCCATTGTGGACGACTCGGGCATGGGCAGGCATCGTCCGTTCGGACGGGCTGTCGCCGGTCCGGTAACGGGTGGTTCGCAAACGGTGTAGTCGGGGGTGCCGTTGCGTAATTTTGCTATCGTTACAGTGCAAGGAGAGCCAATGCCTGCTGCGCCAGCAGAAGGTAATTCTGCGTCGGCGGTTCACCATCGACGCAGAACATTTGCCGGTGGCGCAGATCCGCCTCCAGACGCTTCAGCCGCAACTACTCAGTTGGTGTAAAGCACACCCCGGCCGTTACCAGCGACATAGACGCGACCATAGGTGTTCCAGTCGCCCGCCATCATGCCCATGCCGCCGAACTGGTGCGCGTCGTCATTGAAGCGCGCCCAGCTTGCGCCGCCATCGTCAGAGTGGTACAGGCCCCACACGCCGTTGATCGTGCCCACCACGTAGACCGCGGCCGAGTAGGTGGCACCGGGCGCCGCCTTGCCCAGCGCGACCGTCTTCGCGCCATGCAGGGTAGGCTGGTTCAGGTCGCCCACCGAAGCAAAGTTGTTGAGCTTGGTCCAGGTCGCGCCCGAATCGAGCGAGTGGAACAGGGAGTTGCCGTCGGCCAGCCAGATGTCGCCCTCGGCGTTGGGGTTGACCTCCATCGAGGAGTTAAACGGGGCGTTGGCGTGCATATTCGCCGCCACCGAGCCCTGGCTCAATGTGAAGTTGTGGCCGCCATCGGTCGATACGTACACCTTGCCCGCGCTGCCCCACCATTGGGCGCCGTTGTCATAGGCATAGACCTTGTTCGGGTTCTTGCGGTCCGCCTTCAGCTTGTAGGCGTGAACCCACCCGTTCACATTCGACACGGCAGGCAGATTGGTCGCGGTCCAGCTTGCGCCATTGTTGGTGGTATAGGAGGGCACCGAATCGCCTGGCGCCCAGACCACGTTGTTGCGCGCAGTGACGATCAGGTTGGACGGGTCGCCCGGGTTGGCCGCGGCGCCGGGAGGCAGCGTTGCGAACGCCGCCCAGGTGGTGCCGCCGTCGCCGGACCAAAAGCCCTTGCCGACGTGGGGGAGGGGGGCATTGTCTTGCACCGAGGTGGCGATGTAGAGCGGGTCGGACCACGCCATGTCGGCCGAAGTGCCATTGCTGAATGTGGACATGGGGCCCTTGGTCGCCTTCGTCGTGAGGTCCGTATAGACCCAGGCGCCGATGTCGCCGCCGCTATCGATCAGCTTGTACGGCGCGCCGGCTGGCGGGGTAGAGAGGGCCAGGGTGGCGGTTTCTTCCATGCCGGGAACCAGGTTGTTCCACCACGGCGTGGCCGACGAGGCGCTCCAGGTCTCGACGATGCCGGAACCGCCGAGGTGGGCGATGTGGTCGCGGTTGAACGGATCGATCTCGATGTCGTCGTTCCAGCCTCTCGTATCGTTGGCGGTTGGGGTATGTCCCATGCCGAACTCGATTTCGCGCCAGGTGGCGCCGTTGTCGTCGGACAGCTGGATTTCCTGGGTCGTGTTCGCCCAGCCGGTTATGGCGAGCGCGATGCGGGTGGTCGACCCGCTTCCGTAGATGGACACGCCGCCGAATCCGCCGCTGGTTGAGCTATTGAGCTGGGTCCAGGTGCCGTTGAAGGGCACGTACCTGTAAAGATAGCTGGGGCCGGTGACACCCTCGCCGGCATTCTGGTTGAATGCCAGGTAGTAAGTGCCGTCGGTGGAACGCACCATGTGCGGGATGTAGTAGCCGGTCGCTGGGGTCGGGACCGTGACCGGGGTCCACGAGAAACCGCCATTCGTCGACTTGTACAGGCTCGACGTCAGGCCCGCCGCGTTGGCGTAGTCCGGGGCGACGGCGGCATAGATGATCCAGGTGGTCTGGCCGCCACCCACGTTCGAGTTGTCGAAGATGACTTTCTCGACGCCGATCGCGCTGCCGCTCATCGTCACGCTGCCCAGGTTGAGCCGGGACCAGGTGTGGCCCGAGTCCGCGCTCTTCCACAGGCCGGCAGTGCGCGACCCGTAAAACATCGTCGACGGATTGGTGGGGTCCAGTTGCAGGCGTTCGCCCATGGCCCTGCCGCCGCCGTTGCCCATCACCGGGAATGGCAGGGCGACCCAAGTCCAGTGGTTGCCGCGATCGCTGGAAATATAGATACGGCCGTTCTTGTCGGACTTGTTACCGGCGACCAGGTAGAGCAGCTGGTCGTTGGTCGGGTCGACGGCGAGGCTCTCCACGGCGTGGAAATTCGTATCGTTCTCCTCGAAACCCAGGCCGTCGGTGATCGGCGTCCACGACGATGTGGCCGGGTCCCAGCGGTAGGCGCCGCCCACGTCGGTGCGGGCGTAGCGGAGGTTCGGGGTCGTCGGATGGTAGAGGATGCCGGTGACGTAGCCGCCGCCCCCCCACTTCACGGCGCTCCAGCCGGTGGCCACGGAGGTGCTGGTGGCGAGGTAAGTCGGCGCAGGACCCTGCGCGACGTCGTTATTGGAACCGCCGCTACAGCCGGCAGCAAGACCGGCGAGCAACACCGGCATGAGGAACTTGATATTCCGAAGCAACTTCTTGCATGGATCGTTCATTGCACATCTCCGTTATTGTTTATGGGTCTTGTGAAAAGGCGGCGATCGCCGATGCCGCATGCCGCACCGCGGCGGGCGCGGGGCAGCATGCGTCAGTAGACGCAGACAATCTTTATGAAACTTACTGTCGTTGAGGGCGAGCTTGCATAAAGCCCAACGCGACCGAGGTACACGGGCGCGCGCGTCCGTTCGGCCGGGGTACTTCAGGCCGCCAGGGAGTGGCCTGGGAAACGGCCGGATTGCTCAGGATGGCGTCGGCCTCGAAGACGAAGGCGGTCGCGGCAACTGCCGCGGCCAGCGATGGTGGCGAGCACGCAAGCTTGCAACGGCATCGGGGCGCCGGCGAGCTGCGCGTCGCACAGGAAGAAATAGGCGCGTTATCGCGTCCATTATTGTTGACCATCGCAATGTCTCCTTTGCCGACGATATCGGCTGGCTTCGGATCTATCGAAATATCACCAGCTGATGTGTATATTGCGCGCTGCAGCACGGCGGCGATACATCCAAATCACCAAAAAAGGGGATCTCATTTCGTGGTCGACGGCGGCCCTGGGGGCGAAACGGTATCCGGGATTTCCTTGATGTCGTCAACGATTTTCCACGAGACCTACTAGCGAAAGCTCGCTCGACATCGATTTCAACAGCAAGGGGTAAAAGAGAAAACAATCGAAAAATCACACCGCGATGCGCGGTGCGTGCGCCGTGCTTACGCACGGCAATTCGTCAACACATTCCTGTGTCGCATGAGATTGCCGCGCGGCGCACCCAGCCGCTTATTTCCGGCGACGGCGCGCCAGGGCACCGACCACCAGGCCGCCCAACAGCAGGGGCAGGGTTCCCGGCAGGGGAACGGCGGCGCTCGGAGCTCCCACGGACAGGTTGTCGATTTCGTTGTAGGTGCCGGAACCCAGGCGCAGCTCGGTGATGCCGTTCAGCGCCGTGCTCCAGCTGTCGTAGCCTTCGAGGTGGGCGGTCAGCAGGCCGTTGATCGACATGTCCATCCCGTCCGTGTAGAAGTCGAAGCCGAGCAGATTGAAGACGCCGCCGCCCACCTTGCCGACAGTCAGGTACGAACCGGTACCGTTTTCGAAGCCGTCGTGCCAGTTGTAGGTCTGCGGGTCATACGTGCCGTCGCCGATATGGGCCGCGCCGGACGCCGCGTTCGGCGCGTGCAGCGTGACCTGGAAGCCCGACTCCACATAGGTCAGGTCCTTGCCGCTGTAGGCCATGCCGGCCGCCAGCGGGTAACCGTCGCCGTACATGAAGTTGGTCAGGTTGTCGAAGGTCAGGACGGCGGCACTGGCGCTGCCGGCGAAGCACAGGGCGACGGCGGCGATGATGGTTCTAAATTTCATGTAATGCTCCAAATAGGGTGTAATTGATGAAGTACAGCCTGGGCGCCAGAGCCGCGGCTCTGGCGCTCGGGACGGGCGCCTTAGTAACTGAACAGGACGCCGCGGCCGCTGCCGGCCATGTACAAGCGCCCAGGCACGCTCTGGTCGGCCGCCAGTTGGGAAATGCCGCCGTACTGGTGCTTGTCATCGTTGAAACGGCGCCAGGTCACGCCGCCATCGTCGGAGGCGTACACGCCCCACACGCCGTTGACCACGCCCACCACATACACCGAGGCCGACGACTTCGAACCAATCGGTGCCTTGCCCAGCGCGATCGAGGTGGCGCCCCACAATTCGGGGTACGACCATGTCGCGTTGGCGCCCCAGAATGGCGCGAAGGTGCTCAGCTTGGTCCAGGTGACGCCCCCGTCGAGCGAATGCATGACGGCCCGCCCGTCGGCGACCCAGATATCGCCTTCCGCGTTCGGATTGACCGCGATCGACACGCTGGGGAGGTCGGTCACATAATCGCTGGCGAGCTTGAACGCGGCGCTTTCGGTGAACGTATGGCCGCCGTCGGTGGAGGCGTAGAAGTGCTGCGTCTCGGACCCTTTCGCCCACCATGCGCCGCCCGGATTGTAGGCATACACCTTGTTCGGATTCTTGCGATCGGCCACGACCTTGTAACCGCGGTATATCCACGGCGTCGGATCGACAGCCGGCAGGTCGGTCATGGTCCAGGTCGTTCCGTTGTCGGTGCTATAGGCCGGCACCGCATTGTTCGGGGTCCAGATGATGTTGCCCGGTTTGGTGACCGCGACGTTCGACAGATCGCTCTGATTGGTCAATCCTTGCGGATGGTGGCCCGCGAACGGTGTCCAGGTCACGCCCGAATCGGTGGAATAGGCGCCGCCCACGGTGGGGTGGTCCCAGGTGCTGGTGCCGATCGCGGCGATGTAGCTTGGCGTGGACCAGGCCATGTCGGCGCTCATGCCGTTGTTCATCAAGCCAACCGGTCCCAGCGTGGGCGTCTTGTTGAGTTCCGTATAGACCTTCATGCCGATGTCGCCCGAGCTGTTGAGCAGACGGTAGGAGGCGCCCGGCGGAGCGGCCATCAGCGACAGCGTGGCGGTTTCCTCCATGCCGTCGACCTTTCTGGTCCAGCTTGGCTTGGCCGCCGACGCATTCTTCGTTTCCCACACGCCACCGCCGTTCACGTGCATGATGTGCTCGGGATCGTTGGGGTCGATCTCGACGTCGTCCGTCCAGCCGGCCCACATTTCGGTACCCGTGTGCGGAGCCATGGCGGAAATCTCGCGCCAGGTGGCGCCGGCATCGTCGGACAATTGCACAACAGGCTGGCCATCCCAGTTGCCCCAGGAATTGGTGACGCCGAGCGCGATGCGGGTGGTGGCGCCAGTTCCCGACACCGACAGGCCGCCCATGCCGAAGTTGACCCATTGCTCGGCATCATACTTCTTCAGCAACGTCCAGTTGGTACCGTCGAATTTGTACAGCCTGGACGGGCCGGCGGCGCCGGGGCCGGTGTCCTTCGTGAAGGCGACGTACATCATGCCGTCCTTGTTGCGCACCATGTGGGGGACGTACATGCCGGCCGTGTCGGCAGGGGTGGCGATGCCGTTCCAGGTCGCGCCGCCATCGGTGGTCTTGTACATGCTGAAGGTCATCCCGGCCACCGATGCATAGTCCGGGGCCACGGCCGTGTAGATAGTCTGGGTGGCGCTGCCGGTACCCTTGGTCGAGGTGTCGAAGATCACCTGCGCGACGCCGACCACGCCGCTCCAGTGCACCGCGCTGATCTGGTCCTGGGTCATCTTGGTCGACGACAGCGAGCTCACCTGCTGCCAGGTCTGGCCGCGGTCGGCGCTCTTCCACAGGCCCTGGGTGCGCGTGCCGTAGAACAGGATCGTCGGATCGTTGGGGTCGACCATCATGCGCTCGCCGACAGCGCGGCCCGGGCTGTTGCTGCCGGTCGAGAACGGCAGGTTGACGTAGGTCCAGTTATCACCGCGGTCGGTGGATATATACAGGCGCCCGTCGGCCTTGTCCGACACGTACATCCCTGCGCTCATGTAGACGCGCTGGTCGTCGTTCGGATCGAGGGCCATGCTCTCGCTGCCATGGTAAAACCCGTCGCGCACGTGCAAGCCGTCGGTGATCGGCAGCCAGGTCGCGGTGGCGGCGTCCCAACGGTAGGCGCCGCCCACGTCCGTACGCGCGTAAAGGACGTCCGGACTGGTCGGATGGTAGATCAGCCCGGGCACGTAGCCGCCGCCCCCGTATTTCACGTTCATCCATCGGGCTTGCGTTGCCGTCTTGATGGTGGCCGCCAAAACCGGTGCCTGCGCTGCCGGCGAGGCATTGTCGGCGCCGCCGCAGCCGGCCAGCAGGGTTGCCAGGATACTGCTCATGGCGATTAGGCGAATCTTGTTGTTTTGCTTTTTGTACATACTTGTCTCCAGAAGGATGATGAATCGGGTCTTGTAGCTGTGGCGGCAGGAGGCCGCTCTTTTCAGTGCTTGCTTGGCCGGAAGCCGGCAAGTCGCGCTGTCGCATGGGCAATTCAGAAAAGCGCCAATGCGGACGTGCGTCCTTTCGACCTGGCACTTCAGGCCGTCAAGGGCTCGGCCAAAGACACGCCCGGATTGTTCAGGATGGTGTCGGCCTCGACGACGAAAATGGTCGCGGCAATTGCCACCGCCAGTGCGGTTGCCGAGCACCTGGCCTTGGAACGGCATCGGGAAGCCGGCGGGCTGCGCGTCGCGCAGGAAGAACAGGCGCTTTGGCGCGTCCTTTATTGTTGACCATCGCAATGCCTCCTTCACTGACGATATCGGCTGGCTTCGAATCTATCGGAATGTATCCAGCTGATGCGCATATTGCACGCTACGCCGCGGCGGCGATACTTCCAGATCACCAACAATGTGAATCAAATTTCATGGTCGACGGCGGCCCTGAGGACGAACGGTATGCCGGTAGCGGCGCTGCACCTGCTTGACCGGTTTGTTGGCCCCGCCGGCCGAAAAATGACCGGGCGCATTGGTGATTTGGAGAATTGCGGCACGCACGGGGAGTGAGCAGAATGGAGTACCAACCGTTGCATACCATTCGTGCGACCTCGCACCATCCCAGGGGTGCTCTTACAGGCCCTGGGCCTGGCTGCTGCTGCGGCGGCTCGCCCGCCAGCGTCCTCGACCTCCGGCCGGTGCGCCGGTCGTCACCCAGGATCCCGGCGCTCGCCCGCGATCTGGCAAAAGCGCGTCCCAATGCACCTCGCAGATTGATATATGAAGACCATGTGAGCGCGCGATCGGGAAGACAGCAAACGCTCACAGCGCAACTGCCCCCCTTATTGCGCGTTTGCGGCAGGGGAAGTCGCGCTACGCCGCGTCTGAAGCATGGGCTGTCCATCACGGGCAACGATATCGCCGGCAAGCGAAGTTCTTGCAAACCGCCGGATTTGCAAGCAATGCCAGCCACGGTGAAAATCGGCGGTTCGCCCGTGGTGTGTAGGCTGAGCGGTGAGGACGAGCCGGATCGGGTTGCCTGGTTGGACCATTTTTCGCCCTCCATGACCACGCAATGTTTTAGTTTAGGCAATAACTCGCTCAAGAACAGATTTTTATGAGACAGCACGACTAGCACCCCGCCGGAGTTAGCTCGGTCCGCCGCAAAAATACTGGGACCGTACATATCTCGCCTGTTATGATTCTGGGACCGTACCAGTCAAGCCGCGCGGCCCCCGAGATAGTTCAATAAGTATCTATATGCAAGAGTTCTTTAAAAAGGCGCTGCTGGCGCTGATTTTCCTGCTCGTCGTGGACGCGCTGCTGGCGGTTTTTTTTGTTTACATGGCCTTTCCGACAAAGACGTTGCGGCAGGCGCATAAAGATGGCTCCGGCTGGCGTTACGGAACGTATTCCAATGTGGTAATTGGCGGCGTGCCGTCAGTGCGCTTGCACGACATGTCGGATGACCGGCTGCGCTTCGACTTCAAGCTGGAGGACGTGGTCGCGTATCCGATTTCCGCCGGCGACCTGAAACTCCAGGACGGCAAAGGACGGCTTATCCAGGAGGATTGGTCGAAGTTCCATACCATTTCCTTCGTTGCCAAATGTTCGCTGGCCACTGCCTTGTCGTTCGAGGTGTCCGTCTTCGATGAAAAATTCTCCAAGCCAAACAAGTTCGAGACTTACATTCCACCTAGAACGTATTTTTCGTGCAATGAACAAGGCATGGCGGTGACGCTCGACCTGGACCGGCTGCTTATTCCCGAATGGTGGTATGCATCGATGAAGGAGGACTTGGGGCGTCAGGTCGTTAAACTGGACAAGGTCGGGAAAATCATGTTTGGCGCCACCGCTGCTACGCCACGCGATGTCGATATCTCTATTGAAATCAGCGAATTGACTTTGCATGGCCGCGATTACCGCTATTTGGCCGTGCTGGTGGTCATGATCCTGGGTGGCTGGGTGGCATTTGGTGTTTGGTTTTTTCGGGCCCATTCCCGCGCACTGTTGGCCAGTGTCGACAAAAAAATGAAAACGAATTTGCCGTTGGTGGCCTATCGCCAGTTAACCGTCGAACCGTACAAGGACAAGGAGAAGGCGTCGGTCTTGCGGTATATCGGCAACTCTTATACCGATCCCAAGCTGGACCTGGACACGGTGGTGCAAGGGACCGGCGCGACCCGCTATAAAATCAATGATGTGCTGAAATCCGAACTCGGCATGACATTCACCGGTTACCTGAATAAACTGCGGCTGACTGAAGCATCCAGGATGCTGATTGAGAAAAGCGGCGCCGCCGTGTCGGAAATCGCGTATTTCGTTGGCTACTCGAGTGTTCCTTATTTTAATAAGCTGTTCAAGGAAGAATTCGGTTGCTCGCCGAAGCAATTCCGGATGCTTGCCGCCCAGCAGCAGCATGAGCAGCCCGCCGACAGCGCGCCGTCAGAATCACCCGCCTGAACCGCCCCATCCCAACCCTCTGCCTGATCTCGCTCGCTCCAACCACTCAGCCTGATCCGGCTCGCCCCCACCACTCAGCCTGAACCTCCCGGCTGAACGGTTGCCGGTCCCGCGCTCCTGCCAGGGGTGCGCCCGCCGTTCCACCCCTTGCACGTTCCCATTCTTCCGGGATATCCACGACCGCTCCACGATTGGACCGTGGCACGGCGGCCACTTTTTCCGGCCCGCTTGCCCGACCTGTCGCCAGATGCCATGGCGGATTTTCACCGTGGTGAAAATTTCTTGCGATTTCTACCGTTGGCAAAAGAAATTTCGTGGCAGCGATATTGTTGCGCACGAGGAACTGCCTATGCTTGAGACGTGAGCCAGAATCCGCTACCGACCTCCGGCCCCAGACGCAAGAATGTGTGCGTTGCTGGTTGCAGAATGATGAAAGGTCTTGCAGTCCGCTAAATTGTCGGGTGGAAAATGTTCCTCATATATCAAGAAATGCGTCGAGGAAATTGATTTTAGACGTTGCCCGCCGATCGTCGCAGCTTGTAAGTTGGAAGATAAATATAAGGGAGACGGTAATGCAATTGAAGAAGATGGACGACTTCACCACCACCGCGGCCGCCACGGTGCCCGAGCCCGGCGCCCAGCTGATACTGGGGATTGGCCTGCTGGCGCTGGTGGCAGGGCGGCGCAGGTTTGCGCGCTGAAGATCGAGTCAATCCTGGCCTTCACACCCTTTTGCTCTCCTCCACGGCGGGGTTCCGCGGTGGTTTTTACGGGGCAGCTTTGGCTGCCCCTTTTTTTTGGAATCGGATACCGGGCGCTGCCTGGCAGGACTAGCGGGAACCCATCCGCGACGTTCTTGTGGGGTGTGCGATGGTTGAATCGGGGCAGGGCCGGTTGCCTGCAAGCGGGATGTTCTCAATAAAAATAAAGGATGGAGAGACGATCTTGCCCCCGGTTTTTGCATGCGCAAGTGCGGCTGTGATTGTTTTTTCGAAAATGCTTTCAACCATACAAGTAAAATGAAGACGACCAAAGTACACCGGATCGCGCTGTTATTCAAAGCGAACATGATCTTCGATCACGAAGTCATTGCCGGCATTGCCGGATATTTTGGAAATACGCGCGCGGCCTGGGATATCTTCGTGGAAGAAGATTTCCAATTGCGCCTGTCTGGGATCGAGCATTGGCAGGGCGACGGCATTATCGCCAATTTTGACGATCCGGCAGTGGCACAAGCGTTGTCGCGCTGTAGCGTACCGGTGGTGGCAATTGGCGGTTCCTATGCCGACCCGGCCAACTACCCGGCCGGTGTGCCCTACGTGGCAACCGACAATTTCAAGCTGATCGAACTGGCACGCCAGCATCTGATCGATGTCGGCCTGCAGCGTTTCGCCATGTTCAGCGTTCCCGCCACCGAGAAAAACCGCTGGGCGCAGGAGCGCGAGAATGCCTTCCGCAGCCTGATGCAGGGCGACCAGCTGGAAGCGGAGATCTTCCGCGGCCGCGAAACCAGCATCCATTCGTGGGACGAGGCGGTCCAGGGGCAGATCGACTGGTTGCACAGCTTGGCCAAACCGGTCGGCATCGTCGCCGTATCGGACGCGCGTGCACGCCAGCTATTGCAGGCCTGTGTCATCGCCGGCATCGAAGTGCCGGAACAGGTGGCGATCATTGGCATCGACAACGATCCCCTGGTGCGCAAGCTCACCCGCATACCGCTCAGCTCCGTGGTCCAGGGCGCCCAGGAGATCGGGCGCGCGGCAGCCAATCTGATCGAGCAGATGCTGCGCGGGATGCGCCCGCCGACCACGCCGATCGTCGTGCCGCCGGCCGGCATCAAGGTGCAGGCGTCCAGCCAGTATCAGCTGATCAAGCATCCGAACGTGATGCGGGCGCGCCACTTCATCCGCCAGTATGCCTGCCAGGGCATCAAGACCGAACAGGTGGCCAAACATGTCGGCGTGTCGCGCTCGTCGCTCGAAGCCGCCTTTCGCCAGGAGCTGGGATGCAGCGTGCATGACGTGATCCTGAGCTTCAGGCTCAATGCCGCCAAGGCCGGCCTGGAAATCAGCAATTGCAGCATCGAGGACGTGGCGGTGGACAGCGGCCTGACGTCCATCCAGCACATGCATCGCGTGTTCAAACGCGAACTTGGCTGCACGCCGCGCGCCTACCGCGACCGCGTGCTCAGCGAGCGTGGACAGGAGTCGCCAGCGTAGAACCTAACGCGGTTGCACCTCCAATACAGCGCCATCGAAGCAGCTGATTGACCGTTATCGATAATAAAAGCAGGGAGACAGGACGTGCACCTCAAGCTCGTTCAATGCGGCAGCAAGCTGCCCGCAGACCTTTCCAACGTCCGCCTCGCGCACAGCCAGGCCAGGCCGGCCGGATCCGGCCGGCGCGACGCAGGCCGGCCCCCGCCGCCTCCCCGCGCAGCGCGCGTGTTTCCAATCCTGGCACGCTGCTTGTCCTGTGTTTTTGAAAACGTTTACATAACGACAGCGAGGCGACGCCAGTCCATACATCCTTGACCGGGACCATCGTCCATGCCGCCTAGCGGGGCAGGGACCATCTTTCCTTGTCATCGGCGTCGCCGGTGGCGAGCATTTTTAGAAAACGCAATAGAGAGGAAACATTAAAATGAGGAGACATACCATGGGATTCCAGCTTTCGGCCATCGGCCTTGCCTGCGCCACGCTGCTGGTCGGCTGCGGCGGCGGCGGCGCGGCCACGGGCGGCAAATCCCAGTCCATCGAATTTGCTTTCCCGGGCTCGCACTATCTGATGACGCCGGCCGCACCGCTGGTGGCGACCGCGTCGTCCGGGCTGCCGATCACCTTCACGTCGAGCACGCCGGCCACCTGCACCATGGATGGCGACAAGCTGGTAACGGTCAAGGCGGGCGAATGCTCGATCACGGCCAGCCAGGCCGGCGACAGCACCTACATGGCGGCCTCGCAGCAGCAGTTGTTCAATGTGCTCAAGCATACGCAGTTTGTCGACTTTCCCTCGCCCGGCTTCCAGTCGATCACCAAGACCCCGGATCCGCTAGTGGCAACTTCCGAGTCGGGCCTGCCGGTGACCTTCGCCTCGACCACGCCCGACGTGTGCACCGCCAGCGGCACCACGCTCACCCTGGTCTCCAAGGGTACCTGCTCGATCACCGCCGCGCAGGCGGGCAACGACACCTACGATGCCGGGTCTGCCAAGGCCGTCTTCATCGTTGGCGATGACAAACCGCCGGTGCTCACCATCATGAACGGCGTCGAGGCGGTCGACCGCACCGTCGACGGCGATCCGATCAACCGCTGGGCCGGCAGTAGCGTTGACGGCTGGGGTTGCGGCGACCCGAACTGGTGCAGCACGACGTTCAACGCCGCCGACAGCAGCTTCACCTACAAGTACGTGATCCAGACCAAGGACCCCAAGCATCCGTGGGACGGCAGCGATATCGGTGCCTACTTCGGCTTCGACGTGGTTCCCCACGGCGTGAAGGACGGCACCAGCGACGGCCTGCGCGTGAGCAATCAGACCACGATCAAGATCACGCTGGGCCAGAACGACGAGTGGGTCCAGACCGGCAACAATGACCTGTATCTGATCTTCGTGCTGGGCCACGTCAACAATAACTGCAACGTCGCCCCGCACGTGCTGCTCAAACCCAAGGGCGGCGCGGTCGCCACGTATGAAGTTCAACTGAGCGACATCAAGGGCTACGACAACTCGTGCGGCTTGTCGAACCTGAACGAGGCCGACGAGATGAAAAAGTATCCGATCGTCGATTTCAAGGTGTACGGGCCGCGCTCGAACACCTCGGTGGCGGGCGCTTCACCGACCACGCCGGGCTATCCGACCGCGCTCACCGTCAAAGGCCCGATCACCATCCAGTAAGCCGGGGCGCCGGGAAGCGCTCGCGTTTCCCGGCCACCAGGCCAGATATTGCTTCCATGCCGCAGCAGCGCGCGGCTGGGCATTCGAGATTCGATCCAGAAAAGAGATAATGACATGAAGAGACCATTCAAAAAAACCGCGCTGTCCATCGCCGTGGCACAGGCCGCACTCATTTGCGGGGGCGCCGCGTTCGCACAAAGCGCACCGGCGACCGAGGGCGGCGCCGTGAGCACCAACAGCGACGGCACCGTAACCGTCGTGGTGACCGGCCAGCGCGCGGCGCTGCAGTCGGCCGCCAAGCTCAAGCAGAACGCCGAAGAGATCATCGACGGCGTCGTCGCCGAGGAAGCCGGCAAGCTGCCGGACAAGTCGATCACCGAGGTGCTGCAGCGCGTGGTCGGCGTGACCATGGACCGCAACAGCCGCGGCGACCCGGAGCACTTCTCGGTCGAAGGGTCGGGCATCTCGGTGCGCGGCCTGACCTGGGGCTCGTCCACGCTCAACGGGCGCGAGTCATTCTCGGCCGGCTGGCCGGGACGCGAGCTGAGCTGGGGTGACGTGCCGCCAGAGCTGATGTCGGCCGTGATCGTGCACAAGAACCCGCCGGCCGAACTGGTCGAAGGCGGCGTCAGCGGCCAGGTCGACCTGCGCACCGCGCTGCCATTCGATTACAAGGTCGACAAGTTCGCCATCTCGACCAATGCCAATTACAACGCACTGGGCAAGAAATCCTCGCCGGGCGTGTCGGCCCTGGCCTCGAAACGCTGGGAAAACGATTTCGGCCAATGGGGCATGCTGCTGGACCTGTCGGCCAACCGCAGCAACGAGCACAACGACTCGATCCAGATCGACCCCTACTATCCGCGCACCAACGTCGTCGATGGCAAGACCGTCTGGGCGCCCAAGTCGGGCTCGTATCGCACCAACACCTCCCGCTACGACCGCGTCGGCGAGTATGCCGCGCTGCAGTGGAAGAAGAATGGCGTGGAGTCCTCGTTTACCGTGTTCAACTCGGCCTACACCAACAACAGCCAGGAACACGCCCTCTACACCGGCGTCGAGGACACCTACAAGACCAAGCTGAACAATGCCGTGTTCGACGCCAATGGCGTGCTGCAGTCGGCCAGGTACACCTATCCGGGCGGCCAGGGTGCGAACAATTTCGTCGAGGGCGGCCTGGAATTCAATTCGAACTCCACCGACTCGCTGGTCCACTCGACGACCCGCGAACTCGCCTGGAACACCAAGTGGACCGTCAACCGACGCCTGTCGTTCCAGAACGACTTGCAGTGGGTGCACGCCAAGGCCGACAGCACCTACCGCAACATGACCCTGTCGACCTTCGTGCCGAGCATGAACATCAGCGTGAGGGGCAGCGATCCGGCCGAAATCACCTTCGACGACGCGGCGACCCAGTTCCTGGCCGATCGGGGCCATTACTACCCGAACGCCTTTGTGCCGCAAATGGGCAAGGAAGACGGCGACCTGTACGCCTGGAAGGTCGACGGGCGCTTCAAGTTGGACCATCCGGTGCTGCGCGACCTGCGTTTCGGCGTGCGCGTGACCGACCGCAAGGCCACCCACGTCAAGGCCAGCGGCTCGGACTGGTACACCACGTCCCGGCCATGGGAGGTCGCCACGACCCAACGGCCGGGCACCCTGCCGACCTCGGCCGACACCGGGGGCTGGCAGCCGCGCGCCAGCTACGGCTACCTGAGCGATCCGCGCTACGGCGACCTGCTCCCGACCACGCTGTTCAAATACAACAACTTCTTCAACGGCAAGGTTCCGGCGCCGGCGGCGCTGGTGCAACCGACCACGGCGGCGATCCTGGGCTATCCCGATTCCTACGCGGTGGCGAAGAAGGTCGTCCAGTACCAGTGCGAGGACGGCGCCCAGCATTTCGGCACCACGGTGGACTGCTCGACGCAGGGCAACGACTGGACGCCGCTCTCCTACGACGGCGACCCGAGCAAGACCTTCAGCAACCGCGAGAAGACCCAGGCCGCCTATCTGTCGAGCCGCTTCGGCTGGGATGAGGTGCGCTTCCCGGTCGAGGGCAGCGTCGGCGTGCGCGTGGTGCACACCTCGACGACGGCGCATGGCTACACCGTGTTCAAGCCGACCTACGACACCCTCACGCCGCCGGCCATGCCGCGCTTCGGCAAGATCGACACCCCGCTCGACGGCAAGAACAGCTTCGTCGACGTGCTGCCGAGCCTGAACCTGAAGGCAGAACTGAGCGACAAGCTGCAGGCGCGCTTCGCCTTTGCCAAGTCGATGTACCGGCCCGGCTTTGGCGACCTGAGCGAGTACGTCACGCTCAACCAGAACTACAACCAGGCCGTCGGCACCACGCCGGCGAGCGTCACCTATCAGGGCAGTGACACCGGCAACGTCAAGCTCAAGCCGACCCGCGCCTACAGCTATGACGTGTCGCTCGAGTGGTATCCGGGCAGCGGCAGCTCGCTGACGGCCGACGTGTTCTACAAGAAGGTGAGCGACATCATCTTGAATTCGGCCGTCAGCCACAGCTACGCCGACCTGGCCGGCAACTTGCAAAGCTTCATGATCCAGCAGAAGGACAACGCCTCGGACGGTTCCGTGGCCGGTCTGGAGCTGGCAGGGCAGACTTACTTCAACAACGTGCCCGGTTTGCAGGACGTGTTGCCGGAGTGGGCCAAGGGCTTCGGCATCTCGGCCAACTACACCTACATCAAGAGCAAGCAGGAGCTGCACCATCCGTTCGACCAGAAGTACTGCCCGGCGGCCGATTCGTTTAACGACGCCTCGCTCAACCTGTTCGGCTGCGACAGCAACGGTCTGCCGTTCACCACGATGCCGCTGCAGTACCTGTCGCGCAACGCCTACAACGTGGCCCTCATGTACGACAAGGGACCGTTTTCGGCGCGCCTGGCCTACAGCTGGCGCAGCCGCTTCCTGCAGGGCGTGAACGTGAACGGCACCTCGGGCAAGGACGCCACCAGTGCCGATCCGGCGCACCCGGGCGCCACCAACGTGGCCTTCGGCTTGCCGACCTGGCAGGAAGCGACCGGTCAGCTGGACTTCGGCATGGACTACCGCTACAACGAGCATCTGTCGGGTAGCGTCTCGATGACCAACCTCACCGACGCGACGGTTCGCCAGACCCAGCAGCAAGGGATCGGCATGATGGGCCGCGCCTGGTTCGAGTACGGCCGCGGCTACCGCGCCTCGCTGCGCTACCAGTTCTAAGCAGTGGCGGGGCGGCCCCGGGGCAGGGGTCGCCCCGCCGGCGGCGCGCAGGCCGCGCCACCTCGATGGGGGGCGCGGCGGCTTGAAAGGGGCAGCTTCGGCTGTTCCTTTTTATGCTGCGCTGGCGTTGATGGAAACACCAATCGGCAGTGATCGCCCGGCGTTGCGCTACGTTAGCCACGGGCAGAGGCGGTCCCGCCTGCGGGGCCATTGACCAAGTCCTTGCCGGCCTCGGCAAGGCATACATTAGAAAGTGACAACGATGAACGATAATCACATCCGTAAAGTCGTCATCGTCGGCGGCGGCACCGCCGGCTGGATGACGGCCGCGCCGCTGGCGCTCAAGCTGGGCGGGCGCTGCGAGATCGTGCTGGTCGAGTCGCCCGAGATCGGCACGGTCGGCGTGGGCGAAGCGACGCTGCCGACCATCCGCTACTTCAATCACGCCCTGGGCATCGATGATGCCGATTTCGTCAGGAAGACGCAGGCGACCTTCAAGCTCGGCATCGAGTTCAAGGATTGGGGTCATGTCGGCAACCGTTTCTTCCACGGTTTCGGCGACTTCGGCCCGCCGATCGAGCATCGCCCGGCCTATATGTACTGGCTGCGCCTGTCGCGCACCTTCAAGGATATGCCCTCGTACGAGCAATGGTCGATGGCTACGGCAATGGCGCGCAACAACCGCTTTGCCCCGCCGCACGACGAGATGCCCTCCGTGAGCGACGCCTATTCCTTCGCCTACCATTTCGACGCCGGCCTGTATGCCGCCTATTTGCGCGACTACGCGATGGGCCGCGGCGTGACGCGCGTCGAAGGCATGATCGACGGCGTCGAACAGCACCCCGAGACCGGCTTCATCACCGCCCTCAAGCTGCGCGACGGGCGGCGTGTCGAAGGCGACCTGTTTGTCGATTGTTCCGGCTTTCGCGGCCTGTTGATCGAAGGCGTATTCAAGGCCGGCTACGATGACTGGAGCGACATGCTGCCTTGTAACAGCGCGCAGGCCGTGCCCTGTGCCAAGGCCGAGCAGCTCACGCCCTACACGATTTCGACCGCCCAGAGCGCCGGCTGGACCTGGCGTATCCCGCTGCAGCACCGCACCGGCAACGGCCATGTCTACTGCGACGCATTCACCAGCGACGAGGAAGCCGGGCGCGTGCTGATGGACGGCCTGGATGGCGAAGCGCAGGGCGCGCCGCGCCAGCTGCGCTTTACGACCGGACGGCGGCGCAAGTCCTGGATCAAGAACTGCGTGGCCATCGGTTTGTCGAGCGGCTTTCTCGAGCCGCTCGAATCGACCAGCATCAACATCATCGAAGTGGCGGTCGGCTGGCTGGTTGAGTTTTTTCCCCAACGCGATTGCCGTCCCGAGCTGGCCGCCGAGTTCAACCGCATGATCACGGAACGCTACCAGTTTGTGCGCGACTTCATCGTCCTGCACTACAAGGTCACGCAGCGCTCGGATTCGGAATTCTGGCGCTACTGCGCCAACATGCCGATTCCCGATACGCTCAAGCACCAAATCGAGCTGTTCCGCGAAACCGGGCATGTGGCCATCTACGATCCGCAGGGGTTTTCCGCGTCCTCGTATTTCTCGATCCTGATGGGGCTGGGGGTGGTGCCGAAGGCCGACGATCCGCTGATCGACGCCCTGCAGTTCGACCAGCTGCTGGGGCATTTCGCCACCCGCCGCGAGTTCATCAACAAGATGGTCAACGCGATGCCCGATCACGGCCTCTACATTTCCCGGCACTGCAAGGCACCATGACACTCTCGTTCAAACGCATCGTGGTGGTGGGCGGCGGCACGGCCGGATGGATGGCGGCCGCCGCGCTCGCCACCGCCCTGAAGGGCAGTAGTGTCGAACTGGTCGAATCGGACGAGATCGGCATTGTCGGGGTAGGGGAGGCAACCTTTCCCTCGATCCGCAATTTCCACCGCCTGCTCGGTATCGACGAGGCCGAGTTTCTGCGCGCCACCAACGGCAGCTACAAGCTGGGTATCGAGTTCCGCGACTGGCGCGCCGTCGGCGAAAGCTACTTCCACACCTTCGGCGATTTCGGCGAGCTGAGCGGCCCGAACGCGGTGTGGGGCCAGTATCACCGGCTGGGTGAGGCCAGCCTTGGCGCCCTGGGCGAGCAGTGCCTGTCCAGCGTGATGGCCAGCAAGGGCCGCTTCATGGTGCCGCGCGTAGAACACCGCTTCGATTACGCCTACCATTTCGATGCCGTGCTGTACGCCGCCTTCCTGCGCAAGCTGGCCGAGCAACGCGGCGTGCGGCGCACCGAAGGGCGCATCGTCGACGTGGCGCGGCGCGCCGACGGTGCCATCGACCGGCTCCTGCTTGCCGATGGGCGCGTGGTGGCCGGCGACCTGTATATCGATTGCTCCGGCTTCGCTTCGCTGCTGCTGGGGCGCGCGCTGGAAGAGCCATTTGTCGACTTCAGCCACTGGCTGCCGGTGGACCGGGCCTGGGCCGTTCCAAGCGAGCGGATCGGCACCGAACTGACGCCCTACACGCGCGCCACCGCGCTGGAAGCGGGCTGGGCGTGGCGGATTCCGCTGCAAGACCGCATCGGCAACGGCCATGTGTTCGCCAGCCGCTACCTGGACGAGGAAAGCGCGCGCGCGCAATTGCTGCAGCAGCTGGACGGCCCTGCGCTGGCCGAACCGCGCTTGCTGCGCTTTCAGACCGGCCATCGCGCGCGTGCCTGGGTGCACAACGTGGTCGCGCTGGGCTTGTCGGGGGGCTTCCTGGAGCCGCTCGAGTCGACCAGCATCTTCCTGATCCAGCGCGGCTTGGGCAAGCTGATCGATTTGCTGCTCTCGGGCGCGCCGCTCAGCGAGCCGGTGGTGGCCGACTATAACGGCTTGAACGCCCGCCAGTTCGCGCGCGTGCGCGATTTCATCATCCTGCACTACTGCCTGAGCGCGCGCCGCGACAGCGCCCTGTGGCGCGCCATGACGACCATGGAGCTGCCCGACACCCTGGCCTTCAAGATCCACGCCTGGCGCAAGGCGGGCGCGCTGCAGCAGTACGACCTGGAGGGCTTCGATGCGACCAGCTGGCTGGCGATCCATGCCGGGATGGGGCACTGGCCCGAGCACACCGATCCCTCGCTGGGCGACATGACGCGCGCCGAGGCCTTGGCGGGGCTGCAATGGCGCCGCGAACGCATCATCGAAGCCGTGGCGGCCATGCCCACGCATGGCGCTTTCCTGCGCGGCATGCTGGGACGCTGAGTGCCCTGCTGTGCGCTCCTCGACGGCCGGCGCGAGGCGCCGCCAGCGGTTTGAGAAGTAATTCAGATACGACGACACACACTGGAGTGATTTTGAAACGACGACAATTACTGAAGCATTTGGGCGCGGCGATTCCCGCCGTCGCCCTGTCGCCCTATGCGCGCGCCGCCGACGCGCTGACGCCCACTGGCACGGGCACGATCGCGGCCGGTCCGTTTGCGCCGACCTGGGATTCGCTGTCGACTTACCAGACGCCGGACTGGTTCCGCAACGCCAAGTTCGGCATCTGGGCGCACTGGGGACCGCAGTGCGAAGCGGAACATGGCGACTGGTATGCGCGCGGCTTGTACGAGGAAGGCAGCGATCACTATCGCTACCATGTGCAGAAGTACGGGCACCCGTCCAAGGTCGGCTTCAAGGATGTGATCCACCAGTGGAAGGCGGAGCGCTGGGATCCGGACGCGCTGCTGGCCCTTTACAAGAAGGCCGGGGCAAAATATTTCATGGCGCTGGCCAACCACCATGACAATCTCGACCTGTACAACAGCCGCTACCAGCCGGAATGGAATTCCACCAGGGTCGGTCCGGGCAAGGACTTGATCGCCGGCTGGAGGCGCGCCGCGCGCGCCAACGGCATGCGTTTCGGTGTGAGCGTACACGCGGCGCACGCCTGGACCTGGTACGAGACGGCGCAGGGCGCCGACAAGAGCGGCCCCTACGCCGGCATCCCCTACGATGGCAAGCTGACCACGGCCGACGGCATGGGGACCTGGTGGGAAGGTCTCGATCCACAAGCGCTGTATGCGCAAAACCATCCCCTGAGCAAGAGCGGCGGCGATGGCGGCGTGTGGCAGGAGCAGTGGCACTGGGGCGGCGGCGCCGCCATTCCAGACAAGGCCTATTGTGACAAATTCTTCAACCGCACGCGCGACCTGATCGACAACTATGATCCGGACATGGTGTATTTCGACGACACCGTGCTGCCCTTGTTCCCGTTCAGCGACGTCGGCATGCGCCTGACGGCGCACATGTACAACCGCAGCATCGCCAGGAAGGGCAGGAACGAGGCCGTGGTCAACGGCAAGATCCTCAACGAACAGCAGCGCCAAAGCATGGTGTGGGACATCGAGCGCGGCCAGAGTCACCAGATCGAGCCCTTGCCATGGCAAACCTGCACCTGCATCGGCAACTGGCACTACGACCGGTCGCTGTACGAGCGCAAGGCCTACAAGAGCGCGCAGACGGTGGTGCATACGCTGATCGACGTGGTGAGCAAGAACGGCAACCTGCTGCTGAGCGTGCCGGTGCGAGGCAATGGCAGCATCGACGAACAGGAGCGCGCCATTGTCGAGGAAATCGGACGCTGGATGGCGGTCAACGGCGAGGCCATCTACGACACCCGGCCCTGGGCCGTGTACGGGGAAGGGCCGGTGGCGCAGGAGGCGGCCACGCCGATGTCGGGCGCAGGCTTCAACGAGGGCAAGGGCAAGCCGTTTTCCCCGGCCGACGTGCGCTTCACTGCCAAGGGCAGGACGGTGTTCGCCTTCGTCATGGGCTGGCCGGCATCGGGCAAGGTGTTGATCGAGGCCATGGGCAGTGCCAGTGCGCACATGTCGGGCCGCATCCGGCGGGTCGAGTTGCTCGGCGCCAAGGGTGCGCTGGCGTTCGAACAAACCGCACACGGCTTGCAGGTCACACTGCCGGCCAATATACCCGCTCTGGCTTATGCCAACGCTTTGAAAATTTCTTGAGGAGAAAGACTTGAACATCGCAGCCTTCGTGCTTGCCGCATCGCTGGCAACACCCGTGCTGGCGCAGCCGGCGGCACCGGCATTTGCCGGCATCTTCGGCGACCATGCCGTGCTGCAGCGCGGCGAAGCTTTGACCTTGTGGGGCACGGCGCCCCCCGGACTCGGCGTGACGGTGCGCCTTGGCGGCAAGACCGCCGAGGCCAAGGCCGATGCGCAGGGCCGATGGCGGGCGAGCATGCCGGCCATGTCGGCCGGCGGACCGTACACGCTGTCCGCCAGCGGCGCCGGCGGTACCGCGACGCTCATGGACATCATGATCGGCGACGTCTTCCTGTGCGGCGGCCAGTCGAACATGGAGTTTCCGTTGCGCCTGTCGACGGGCGCGTGGCCGGCATTTCCCGCCAATCCGGACCTGCGCTTCGTCAATATTCAACGCATCAGCGAACTTGCCGTCCAGCAGGACTTGAAGCGGCCGGCGGTATGGAACGTGGTGACGCCCAAGACCGTCGGCGAGGCCTCGGCGGCGTGCTACTACATGGCGCGTACACTGCAGCAGAAGCAGAAGGTGGCGGTCGGCTTCATTGGGTCGGACTGGGGTGGTACCACGATCCAGGGCTGGATCGGCGAGGAATCGCTGAAGACCCTGCCGGCCTACGCCGAGCGGGTCGAGGCGCTGGCGGTGATGGCGTCCAATCCGTCCAAGGGGATGGCCGACGAAGCGCGCCGCCTCGAGCGATGGTGGGACGCGCATGACCCGCAGGCCAAGGCGCAGCGTGCCTGGAGCTTGCCGGGATTCGACGACGCGGCATGGCCGAGCTTGTCGCCGAAGGGATCGTGGAAGGATGCCGGCGTCGCCGCGTTGGCGGGCTTCGACGGCGCCGCCTGGTTCCGCACCAGCGTGACGCTGAGCGAGGCGCAGGTGCGCGCGGCCAACGCCCTCCAGCTCGGTCCCATCGATACCTACGACAGCACCTGGGTCAACGGCGTGCGCGTGGGCGGCGGCACTATTGCGTGGATATCGCGCGACTATGCCGTTCCCGCGGGCGTTTTCAAACCGGGCCGCAACGTGATCGCCGTCCATGTTCTTGGGGGCGGCGGGCTGACCGGGCTGCCGGAACAGCGCGGCATCAAGACCGGCGACGGGCAGTTCATTGCCCTGTCCGCGCCGTGGAAATACCAGCTGGGCATGCGCGCCAAGGGCCTGGTTATCCCGGCCGCGCCGTGGGAAGTGCCGATCAGCCTGTCGACGCTCTACAACGCGATGATCGCGCCGCTGGCCGGCTACAAGTTCAAACTGGCGGCCTGGTACCAGGGCGAGGCCAACACGGACGCCGCAAGTGAATACGAGACCTTGCTGCCGCTGCTGATCGCCGATTGGCGCAAGACCTTGGGCCAGCCGGAATTGCCCTTCCTCGTCGTCCAGTTATCCTCGTTCGGTTCGATCGCGACCAAGCCCGGGCCATCGAACTGGGCGCAGTTGCGCGAAGCCCAGGCCAGGACGGTGCGCAACGACCCGCATGCCGCGCTGATCGTGACGATCGACGTGGGCGACCGCACCGACATTCATCCCGCGCAGAAAGCCGTGGTCGGCGAGCGCCTGGCCCGCGCGGCGCGCGCGCTGGCTTACGGTGAAGCGATCGCGCCTGGCGGCCCGGAAGCGGTCGGCGTGAAGCGGGAAGGGGAGGACCTGGTGGTCACCTTCAAGAACACCGGCGGGGGCTTGCGCACCTATAGTTCTAACCATGCGATCGGATTCGAAGCCTGTGCCGGCGCCGTGTGCCAGTTCGTGCTGGCGGTGGCGCAAGGCGACACGGTGACGCTGAAAGGCGCCAACCAGCCAGGCACCACGCGTGTGCGCTATGCCTGGGCCGATGCGCCGTATGTGAATCTGTACAGCGCCGACGACTTGCCTGCTGCGCCGTTCGAGATGGCGCTGTAAGCAGGCAGACGCCGGCCTATTGCATCACTCATTGAGCTTTCCCCTTGGGCTGTCGGCCATGTACTGCCTGCTCCAACCCGCCCTTGCGGAAACGGTCAAGGTGGACGATGTCCGATCCTTGCAGGCGGCCTTGGACACAGCCCGGGTGAACAAGCGCATTACCCGCAACGAGCTGGCAGCGGGCACGTATGCCTTGCGCCCGCCCATTGTCGTCGATGAGAGGCTGTCCGGCACGGCAGCGACACCGTTCGTACTGGCGGGCGCCACAGGCGCGCGTCCGGTGCCGACCGGTGCCGAACACCTGGCCAGCCTACACTGGGAGGCCTGGAACGGCGGCATCTGGCGTGCCAAACTCGAGGACAAGGACTTCCAGCGCCTGTGGCTTGGCCCGTCGATGCTGGTCCGTGCGCGCTATCCCAACAGCGGCCCCGCCAAGCTGGTCCTGGGCGCCCTGGCCAGTGGCGCCACGTCGAAGGAGCGCGTGGCGACCTGGCGCGATCCGGCTGGCGCCGTGCTGCATGGCCCTGCACGGCGGACGCTGGGGCGGTGTCCATGTGCATCGAAGGCCGGCGCGCGCCTGTGCAAAACATCCTGATCGAGAACCTGGCGTTCGAGGACACCGACGCGACCGCTACTGGCATCCAGATCGCGCGGAAATGGATAGGCGAATGGCAGCGGAACCTTCCCTGGCCACGCTGGACGCGATCGAACCAGTTGTGATACGGCGCAACCGCTTCGAGTGCGACCACGGCTGGGATGTTGATCTGGACGACGGCGCCTCGAATTACGTCATCGAAGAGAACCTCAAGTTGTCGGGCGGCCTCAAGCTACGTGAAGGCGTGCACCGGGTCGTTCGCAACAATATCCTCGTGAACGGGAGCTTCCATCCGCATGTATGGTCACGGACGCGCACTCCGTTGCCGGCGCCCTTCGTGCATCCGGTCCGAGAATTCGCAAGCTTGGTAGTTATGGGGACTGTTGCATGCGCTTTGCCCTAGCGGCTATATGGCTAAATGTTCAACACAGACGGCGGCACTATTGCGTGAGTGATAAGGCCGCCACTGTTGTGCAGCTAGCCCGTGCACATGCAATAGCCAAACCTCGGCGAGCGGCAGCTACCAGGGCCTAATGTTGCGTCGCGGTCGAGTGCGAAGGCTCGAAGGATGCCTAGCTCCGCGACAAGTGTCCGAATCGGGCAGTGTAGCGTTCGCGTCCAGTCTGGGCTGACTGTAACAATTCATTAGTTATTTCTGGCAGCATCGTATATCATTTTTCCAATGATCAGGTTCTGCAAATGTCAAAGGCGTGGGCGGGCTGGTAAGTAAAGCAGCAACGATTTTTGTTTTTAAGAATAATGTGAGGGAACATGAGCTATACGTTTAGGATGCTTCGGCAGAAGGACCGAAAAATTCTCGATTATTATGAAAAAGCCAATAGTATCTGGAGCAGAATATTAACTGATTTCGATGGGAACACGACGGAATTATCGAAAAAACTAACTCATGCGCAATTTGAGTTTGAACGAATCTCTGGTAGCTCAGATAGGTATGACCGATGGGATATGCAAGAGATAATGGTATTTTCTGGCTTGACGTATTTCTTGAACGAGGGCTCAGAAGAGGAGATGCGTAATGCGTCTGGTATTGCAGAGGCTTTTGAAATGAGTTATTGCAGCGTTGAAGTAAAAGGCTTGGCAAAGAGATTTGCGAAACTCTTCTATCTTGGTGTGTTTCCATGAACGGCATTCCTGAGCTTTACAACAAGCAGACGTATTTGCAATGGCACAATTCGGTAGTAGAGCCTGGGGGTGACTTGGAACGCGAGATCAACTCTACAATGGCGAAGATCAAAGCGGAAGGTAAAGAACGACTAAGCAATCTCGCAAACATCTTATCTCAACTTAATTCGTTCCAACTGCTGAAGAAAAAAACCAGCTGCGAAGATATTTCGGACGCGGATACGGACATCCAGCTCATCACGGCGATTCAGTCGGTAGGCTACGAGAGTCTGTTCAAAAGTACTGACTCCATAATTGATAAATTTTGGCGAAAAAATAAACTGCTAGGACCTGGAGCATATGTAACATCAAAGAATATGATGGCGAAAATTGGTGATCTTGTTAGAACATCGATTGTTACTTCTACGTTTGCCTATGCGGAAAGCCTTTCAAGTGCAATGGTTTATTGGAAAGAGATCGCCGAGCAAGCAAAAATTAATTCTGCTGATTATCACGATATTCGAAAGATTAGCCCGAAGGAGGAGGCAAAGATGGCCAACGGGTATTTTGCTCATCATGTAGATGTGCTTTATGCCGACGGGCTGAGAATTGAAATTCAAATATATTCGAAAATGAGTGAAATATGGCGGCATTTATCACACAAGCTCTATGAAAAAGTTCGCCTTGGTGATGATGTCAAATGGGGTCATGGAACTGCGGCATCTCGGTTGGTCTCGCTGGGCCATCTTCTTCATCTTGCGGAATGCGAAGTTGAGTATTTGAAGACAAGTATCGAAAAATGAGTGGGGCGAGATATGATGAAAATGTTGCTGTTCATTGACTGGCTGGCTTAAATATATAATCCATGAGTATCAATGCGTCCGAAGCACGGCTTGGCGCGCTTTCGCGTAAGACCTTTTTGTCGATGTGGAGCTACGAAAACCCTTTCTATGCGGAAGGGAAAGAGCTCTGCGATGTTCTCGTCGTATTCGGAGATGATGTCATAATCATCTCCGATAAGCTGAATTGATTTGGTGACCATCAGGACGAGGCGGTCAATTGGAAGCGCTGGTACAGAAAAGCCGTTGCTGGTAGCGTTCGTCAGTTACGGGGCGCCAGAAACCATATCTTCAGAGCTCCCGATAGCATTTATACGAACGCCCAGGTGTCATCGCCGCTTCCACTAAGGCTACCTCCGCGCGAACGGATGCGACTTCATCTTATCGCTGTCGCAAATGGCTGTGAAGACGCCTGTGTGGCCACGCACGGCCGAAGAAGCTTATACATAGATACGCGACTGCAAGACGATGCCGAGATTTGCACGGTTGGCACCACAGCCGAAGATGGCGACTTCGTTCATGTCGTAAGCGCGGTTGCGCTTGACGCGATGTTCGAATGTTTTGATACAACACGTGATTTTATCGATTATCTCAGCCGAAAAAAGGATGCTTTGTTGATCGAGAATTGGGTTATTGAAGGTGAGGAAAATTTGATTGCCGGCTACATTTCTAGCCAGCCCGGTGATAGCCCGTTTTTTATCCCGACGTCGAGCTTCTCTGTCGAAGCAGGCGTTCGGCGCGTCCGCTCAGGCATTTGGGATGTCTATGTCGGTAGTCCGGCCAAAGAAATTCGTCAGAAATCAAGAAAGGGGTCATATGTCATCGATCAGCTCATCGAGGACCTCGCGGATGACTATTCACAAGATAGAATGGTTATTGGTCAAGATAAAACCTTGTCCTATCACGAACAAGCGTTTCGACTCTTGGCGAGCGAGTCACGCCTAAGTCGCCAGGCCCTTTGTTTAGCGTTTTATGACATTTATTTCGAAAGCACCAAAACATTTTGGAGCAACGTATCTCAATCTCTTGATTTACCAGGTGTGCATTATCTATGGCTACTCTATCCGCAACCTCCCACAGATTGGCCTCTCGAACAGATTGAGACATACCTACTAAATGAGCTTTCGAAGTATATGCTCGTAACCCGAGCCAAATTTCCTTTGGCGACTCGTGTCTTTGGGATATGCTTACCGAATCGAGAGTGTCACTGTACTTCCCGGTTTTATCGAGTAACCGACGGCGAGAACTGGACCAATGATATGCAAACAGCTGCGGAACATTTTGAACAGAATGAGGGAATCCTTTCAACTATGGAAAGAGTCCAATACGGAACGACACGCTGAGCGTTGCAACCAGGCTGCCCGTCACGGTTATTTGCGTTGACAAAACAAAACCCATTAATTGCCTAGCTGTAGTCAGCCACATTGAGAAACAACTTCGCAACCAACGCAAAAGCAACGCTCGCGTCAAGCCAAAAATTCCATTTATCCAGGCAACGTAGTTTATGCGAATAATATTTGACATTAAGGCAGGCGGTTCTATGCTCATCATACAAGACCGGTAATCCCCCCGTTTTTAGAGCGAGCTAAAAGTAGAGGTTAAGCGGCAAGGGCAAGTTTCTGTTTTGGTGTGATGCCGCCGAGTTTCGCGTCAAACGTACTCTTAATTGCATCCACTGGAAGCAAAAGGGCTTCGCCGCGCCGCAGCCCTTGATGGAGCATAAGAATGAACGCCACATAGGTGCACCACCGGGTCTGAACACGAGCGAACGGGTTTTCTTTGGATTCAGGGTCGAGGAATTGGTATAGCGCTTCAACGGTAGACGCCGGAAGGGACCGGATCATTTCCGGTGTGTTTCGCTTCTTCACGCGGAACTGGCTGTAAAGGACCGAAAGTTGATGAAGCCGGCTCTCGATATGCTACAGCGCCTTGTGCGCGTCACTTTTCGCAATCCACGAGACGACCGACGTGACGAAATTGAGTCCGACTTGCCAACGTGTCTCGTCAGCCTCAGACGTCCTTGCTTGATTTCGGATCGAGATAAACCATGATTCAAGGATTTCAGCCAGGCTTCCGTCGTTCAGAGTACCTAGGGCATCGTCAAGTGCGCCATATCCAAGCAACTCATCGCCGTGCTGGTACAGATTGTCGATGTAACGGAGTTTTTTTATGTGTGTCGAGTCCGCTAAGGCCGCAGTAACAGCCGCCGACCAGACTGCGGCCCAGTATCGAGGCAGACCATGCCGGTCGACTAGTACAGGCCCAGAAAGACCTGGAGGGATGTGCGAACCGACAAGCTGAGTGATCATGGCGTTGTAATGGTTAAGCAACGCTTAAACATACCATTCACTGAGCCGTCGTTGCGGTACTTGATCAAAGAAACGCAACATCCTGCAAACTACCGTCCCTTCGCATAATCTATATTATGTCAAATGACAGATCGACGCGTGGCCCCCGCTATAGGCAAGATTGGCAGGGTCCGTCGTCGCAGCGACATATCTCATCAGTGGAAGCAAACCTGCCATTTCACCGTAGAGTCCGGTGCAACCTTGCCGACGCCCCCGCCAGCGCCGCCCTTTTCGGCGCGACGCACCGCCCGCCGCTGACCCGCGTGGCATTCTGTGGCTTGACGTGGCCGACGACGCGTACAACGGCTTCTCGGGCTCGTTCGTGCAAGACTCGGATTCAGGCGGCATCGCCTGGTTCAACCTGTCCACGTTGTCGAACCGATTTATTCCGGGCTACGACTCGACGATCACTCGTGCATTTGAGTATGCGCCAGGTCATCCGACTGGCTTTATTGCCACGTCTGGCATCAATGGCTACTTCGATTCCATGATCGGTCTGGACTTCATGCCAGGTCCCACGCCCGGTACATTCTCGGTGACCCCCAGTTCGTTCGCGTCATATGCGGAGACGTCGCTGAGTCCGCCCGTGACACACCAGATCCTGTCCGGTACCGTGACGGTGGGAACGATCGCGCCAAACCTGTTGTCCTACCTGGAAGATCCGAATTCCGGTCTGACTGTTTTTCTCCCCGCTAATTCTCCCGCGCCGGTGCCGGAACCGGGCAGTCTGGCGCTCATAGGCGTCGGCTTGGGCCTGAGTGGCCGTCTGCGCAAGCGCGCCAAGCCGGCGTGATGGAAGGGTGACGCGATAAGGCGCCCCACAGGGGCGCTGCAAAGCCAATGCGTATAACTCGACATTACAGAAAATAATGTCGAGTTATATGACATCACCCGGCAGAGCACGAGTTGCATGTCTTTATCCTCTTGCGATTGCGCTGATGCGGGCGCGCCACCAGGCTTCCGGAGCGGCGGCGCCGACGCCGACGCCCCGCTCGACGATACCCGCGCCTGGCCGGACACGGCTACAATGGGAAGTCGGTGTCGACGATCCTCCGGGAGAAAGGCGGCAACGCCCGCCTCGCGAACCGAAGCCGGGTGGCGTTCGTCAAACCGTTGGGCCACCTGAGCTGGCCAACCGGAACCCCGGTCCGCCTCGCTGCGGTTGATGCAGTTTCCGGCCCGCTCCGCTTTGCCGTGTCGTGACACCGGAAACGTCCAGGTGACGCGCTCGTTATCCCGGTCGTCCGGCTGGCGGACCGGGCGATCTCGCCATCGTCGATCATTCCAAACGGGGAGTCAATATGTGCATCAAACGCTTTCTGGCGGTAACCGCCCTCGCCCTCGCCAGTACCGTGACCTCCTCCGCCTTCGCGCACGCGAAGCTGCAGTCATCCAATCCCAAGGCCGGCAGTACGCTTGGCGGCGCGCCGAAGCAGGTTCGCCTCAAATTCAACGAGGCGGTCGAGCCGGCCTTCAGCAAAATCATGTTGCTGGGGACCGGCGATAAGGAGATTCCAATCAGCGGCGCCACCGTCGACAAAGTGGACCCGACCGTCATGACGGCCCCGCTGCCGCCGCTCCCCGCCGGAGAATATCGCGTGCGCTGGTCGACGATGACCCATGACGGCCACAAGACGAAAGGTGACGTTCCGTTCACGATCAAGTGATGGGGCTCGACCTGCAGACCGTCCAGCGGCTCGTCACTGCATTGCTGAACCTGTCGGTGGCCGTGCTCATGGGGGCAAGCGTGGCCCGCTCATGGCTCGACCGCGACGCTTCCGACTGGGCGGCGGCGCGACGCCAGCCGGTCCGCAATGCCGCCATCGGCGCTGCCGTGGTCGCGCTTGCCGCCAGCGCCGCATGGCTGTGGCTCGAGTCGGCGGCAATGGCCGAGGTTCCGGTTACTCAGGCAGGAAGCGCCGTCTGGACGATGCTGAGCGCCACGCATCTCGGACTTGCGTGCTGCGTCGGCATGGCCGGGCTGGCCGTCGCCATGGCCGGCGCCCTCCTCCGGGACGGCAGAAGCCGGCTTGCTGTGCTGCTGACTCCGGCAGCGCTCGCGGTGTTCTGGTACACGCGGAGCATGGTCAGCCACGCGGCTAGCGACGGCGACTTCAGCGTGCGGCTGCTGGCTGATTGGGTTCACCTGGGCCTCATCAGCCTGTGGGTCGGTGAAGTCGCCGTCGCCGGCGCCATCATCTTGAGAGCGCCTGGGAACATGGCTTCAACCGACCGGCGCGCCAGGGCGGCTTATGTCGTGTCGCTGTCGAATTCCGCAACCTGTGCATTGACCGGCATCTTCGCCACCGGGGTCTATGCGGTCTGGCGCAGCATCGGCGGATGGGCCGACCTGGTCGGCAACCCCTACGGCAACACCCTCGTGGCGAAAGTGCTGGTCGTAGGCCTGGCGGCTGCGCTGGGCGGGTTCAACCGCTTTTTCGTGATGGCGCCGTGGCGCGCACACGAGTCCGCGGGTCGTGCCGTGCCGGGCGTCTTGCCGGCGCGTTTCAAGCGCGTCCTCCGGATCGAGGCATTGCTGCTGCTGGCGGCCGTCGTGCTCGCGGCCTGGCTTGCATCGACGTCGCCACCGGGCGAGGCGATGTAAGGCGTACGGAAACCTGTCACTGGCAGGTCGTTTACGCCGCGCCCGCCGCGCCGGCGGCGTGGCCAGTCCCGCCAGAAGCAACCGCACGGCGCCCGCCGATGCCCGCATACCGGTGCGCTGGCGCACTGATGGCTGTCAACGACGCTCAGTCCGTTTGTAACGATAGTGAGTGACGCGGGAATTCAGGATCGACCGCTTCGCGTTGCTGCGCGACATGCCGGCAGTCGGGAAGACTGCTCAGATTCCAGCGCTTGCAAGCCACTCAATGGAAAGGAGTAATGCCGTGAAACATTCTTCAATCGAAGTCGGTCCGCAGCTCGAGGCCGCGGCGCCGCAGGTCAGGGCTGTCGAGACCATGCTGCGCGACATGCAGAACACCCCCGCCCCCGCTGCCCGCGCGGTCGCGCAAGCGAAGTCGAAGCTGTTCTTGCCGACCATGCCTGCAGATCAATACGAAGAGCTCAAGGCAACATTGCAGGCGCAGGGGCCGGCGGCCGAAAAGCCCTTCGACACCGAAACCGAAGCCGAGGCGTTGCCGCGCGCGCCGATCGGCCTGGTCGGCCCCAACGTGCCGGGCGCGACGGATGTCGATGGATTGATCCCGCCCGATACGCACGGCGCCATCGGGCTCGACCACTTCGTCGAGGTGACGAATTCGCACGTCGACATCTTTGTCCGGACCAACCCGAGCCAGCGCACCAGCATTTCGCTCGCAGCCTTCTTCGGCTATACCACCCGGATCCTGTTCGATCCCCGCGCCGTCTACGACAGCGTCTGGAACCGCTGGATCATCACCGCCGACGCCTTCCAGGAGTCGGACACCCGCCAGTTCCATTTCGTCGCGATCTCCACGACGTCGAACCCGCTCGGCTCGTATTTCATCTACGGGCTGAACGTCACGTTCAACGCCGGCGATTTCTGGGATTATCCGCAACTCGGCATGGACCAGGATTCGATCATCATCACGGCGAACGTCTTCACGTCGTCCGGCGGGTTCCGGGGCGCCGACATGTTCGCGGTCGCCAAGGCGCGCCTGTACAACGGGCTGGGTTTCGTGGTGCCCGTCTTCACGGGCCTGCGCGCCACGCTCGCGCCGCCGATCGTACTGGACCAGAACGCCAGGACGTTCCTGATCGCCGCGTCGGGCGGCAGCGCGCTGAGCCTGTACGCGCTCACCAATTCGAGCAGGCCGAACGCCATCCAGCTGACCGGGCCGGTAAATATTTCGGTGCCGTCGTATTCCGCCCCGCCCCCTGCCCCGCAACCGGGCACCAGTGCCGTGCTCGACACGCTCGACGGCCGGTTCGTCAACGCCAGCACGCAGACGGGCGATTTCCTGTGGCAGGTCCACACCGTCAACCTCGTCGGCTATGCGGCGCCCAAGTTCTACCAGATCAACACGGCCACCAACGCGCTCGTGCAAAGCGCGTTCTTCTTCGGGACGTCGACGTCGTTCGACTTCAACGCATCGATCGCAGCCAACAGCGCCAACGACGTGTACGTGACGTGGACGCTGACCGACCCTCCCCGCGGCACCAACGCCCAGGTGCGGTTCTCCGGCTTCGACCACAACAACGGCAGCACGTACAGCCTGAGCCCGGGCACGGCGGCCTTCACGAGTCCGACGTGGTTCGGCGGCGGCCGCTGGGGCGATTATTCGGCGGTGACGGTCGATCCGCGCAATTCCAGGCGCGCCTGGCTGGTCAACGAGGACATCCTGTCGAACCATGACTGGGGCAGCCGTATCGTCGGCATCGGCTTTACGGCGTGAACCGGCGCGGGTCCGGCATCGTCACCGGATACCGCTGTCGTACACGATCCGGACCGACGTGACATGGTCCTTGATCACGGTCACCGTCTGGTCCGGCGCGTGCGGGTAGATCGCTTCGGACTCGGGGTGCAGGACGTACGTGCCCGGTTCGAGGATGATCTCGAAGCGGCCGTTCGCGTCGCTGCGCACCTCGGCCACCGGGCGTCCGGCCGCATCCGCCACGCCGATCACGGCCCGGTAAGGACGCTGGTTGGCCGATCCGGGCCGTTCGACCGGGCTGAGCGGGCGCAGGATCACGTCGCCGTCGATGCCGCTGGCCATGTCGTGCGCTTGCATCATCATGCCTCAGTATAGGCACGATAGCGGCCGCATTACAGGATCCCGCGCCCGCGCGCGGACGCGATGATCTCGTCGTAACGCTCGTTGTCGGTCTTGTGCAGATAGGCGGCCGTCGTCGCGATGTTCGCGTGCCCGGCCGTGTCCTGCAGCGTCTTGAGCTGGACGCCGTTGTTTGCATGGTTCGTCAGCATGCTGTGGCGCAGCCAGTGCGCGGACGCCTGCCGCAGCGTGGTGGCCGTGTCGGCGTCGCCGCGGGTGTCGGCGACGCTTGCCGCGTCGGCGAAGACGGCCTTGATCGCTTCGGCGGCCGCTTCGTCGGTGATGCGCGCGAGGCCGCGGCTGCGGCTCGACAGGACGAGCGGCGTGCGGTCCGCGCGGTTCGCCTGCGGCAACAGGTCGAACGCCTGGCGATAGGCGCGGAAGGCGTCCAGCATGTCCGGCGGCACCGGCAGCCGGCGCGGCTTGCCGCCTTTGCCGACGACGTCCAGCCACCAGCGGCCATTGCCTTCCGTGTAGATGGAACCCATCGCCGCGCCGACGATCTCGTTCAGGCGCGCGCCCGTGTGCGCGAACGCGACGAGCAGGAAACGGTCGCGCTCGCGCCGCTTGACGGCAGCCGGCGTGCCGGCCGGGCGCCGCGCGACGGTGTCCAGCGCCAGCGCGATCGCGCCCTGCGTCAGGTAGCGCGTGATGCGGCTGGCCGTCGGGGCCCGGACGTTGCGGACGAGCGCGGCCGGATTGCGGCGCAAATACCCCGTCTGCTCCGCGAAGCCCAGCAGGCCCTTGACGGCGATCATCGCCTGGCGCCGGCTCGCGTCCGACAGCGGCCCCGTGAACGGCCGGTAGCGCGCATCCGTGCGCGGCCACTTTGTCCTGGACACCCATTCGGGCGGCGGATTCTTGAGGAAGTCCTTGTACGCGTTCAGGTCGGCGACGTTCAGCTGGCCCAGCGTCTTGCCGGGTTCTTCGCGGCACCAGGTCAGGAAGCGGAACAATTCCTTCTGCGTATTCTGGATGGATTTTGCGCTGAGCTCGCCGTGCGCGATGAACTCGCGTGCCAGTTCGATGTCGGTGGTCGCTTCCGTGATGGCATCGTCGGCCTGACGGTACATCTTGACGTGCAGCCGGCTGCTGGCACCGGGCGCGATCTCTTCCGGAAGCGTTGGACCGAGGTCGATGGGCGTAAAGGTCGGCATGAGGAAAGACATTACTGTGTTTTTGTACAGTATATCATCCCGCCGCGAAAGCGCCACCGGGTCAGTAGCCGCGCACGCTTGAACGGCGTTTGCAGGCCGGCCGCGCCTACGGGACAATCGGCGTGACGCGGTCCGACTCGAAAGGAGCATGCATGAACATCACGGTGAAAAACACGACAGCCGACACGACCCGGGTCACTTTGTTCGGCGAACTGCGCGACGGCAGCTTCGACGCGAAGATCATGGCCGAGACCGACGTGCCCTACACGCGCTGCTGGGATGACGAGGTCGAGCAGCGCATCGTCTACATCCAGCCCGATCCGGAGCAATTGCAGGCCATCCTCGCCGCCCTCAACGACCGCCGCCTGTCGCTCGAGCAGTTGCAGGCGTTCGGCAGCGTGGGCGGCGGCACGTCCGAGATCCCGGTCTGACCGGCTGAGCCGGCATCCTATACGCGCACGCAGCGCCTGCCGACAGACGGCTCGCCTGCGCGCGGCAACAATCGTTCATCGAGCTACGCACAGGGAGGCGGTATGAACGCACACACGACGAATCCGGGCGACGGCGCCGGCAAGGACCAGCAGAACGAGCAGTCGGCGACGATCGGCGTCGGCAACGCGACGAGCGGCGAACAGGGCAGTACGCCCACCCACGAGACGATGGCGGAAACGGGCGGCAGCGGCGGCCGTGCGCTGACGAAGCCGCGGCCGGAGGAAGAAGCGCCGTCGTCACGCGGCGCCAGCCAGTCCGGCGCGGCGGGCAGCCGCCAGGGCGGCCCCCATGACGAGGCCGAAGGCGCTGGCACGGCCGCGACGGCCATCAACCGCGGCTACCAGTACACCCGCAGCCGCCAGGCCAGCCCCGGTTCGACCGGACTGGGCGCGCCGGAAACCGGCGGCAACCAGACCGAGGCCGACCTGGCGCCGCGCCGCGATTGACCGGTCAGGCGCCCGCCATGCGCCGGCAGGCGTCCGCGCACGCGCGGCATGCCTGCGCGCAGGCCTGGCAATGGTCCATCGGATGCTTGCCGCATTCATCGCCGCAGGCCGCGCACACGTTCGCGCACAGCCGGCACAGGTCGCGCGCGAGGTCGCTGCCGCGCGCCATGAAGGCGGCTGCCGTCCGGCAGATCTGGGCGCAGTCCATGTCGAGCGCGATGCAGCGCGCCATCATCTTGACGTCGTCTTCCTGCAGACAGGCGGTCGAACAGCGGTCGCAGGCGGCCGCGCACGCGTTGCAGGCCTCGATACAGGCTTTGAAATCGTCGTAAGACATCGTTCCTCCTCGGTGGATTGGTGACGTGTCCCGGACATCCCGATGAAGGCCGCGGCCGGTGTCTCCCGGCCTGCCGCCCCGCATATTATGGCGTGCTGCTCCGGATGACGGCGCCACCCTTCATGACGAAGTTCACGCGCGTGAGTTCGGCCGGGTCCGCCAGCGGATCGCCGCTGACGGCGACGACGTCCGCATACTTGCCCGGCGTGAGCGAACCGATGCGGTCCTTCCAGCCCAGCAGGTCGGCGCCGTTGATCGTGGCGGCCTGGATCGCCTGCATGGGCGTCATGCCGTACTTGACCATGTAATGGAACTGTTTCGCGTTATCGCCGTGCGGATACACGCCTGCGTCGGTCCCGAACGCCATCTTGATGCCGGCCTTGAACGCCTTGCGGAAGTTGTCGCGCTGCAGTTGCCCGACCATGCGTTCCTTCTCCAGCGATTCCGGCAGCATGCCGGCCCTGGCGCCTTCCTGCAGGATGAAGTCGTCGTTATAGATGTCCATCACGAGGTAGGTCCCTTTTTCGCGTGCCAGGCGGATGCCTTCGTCGTCGATCAGGCTCGCGTGCTCGACCGAGTCGACGCCGGCCAGGATCGCGTCGCGGATGCTGCTCGCGCCGTGCGCGTGGGCGGCCACGCGGCGCCCGAGCTTGTGCGCTTCCTCGACGATGGCCTTCATTTCTTCCAGCGTCAACTGCTGGGCGCCCGCCTCGTCGCCCTTCGAGAGCACGCCGCCGGACGCGCAGATCTTGATGGTGTCGGCGCCGTACTTCGCCATCTCGCGCACCTTGGCGCGCCCCGCCCACGGGCCGTCGGCCACGCCATTCTCGACATAATGGAAATCGTGCGGCAGCAGGTTGTTGTCGCAGTGGCCGCCCTGGATGCCGATGGCGTAGCCGGCCACGCGCATGCGCGGGCCCGGCAGTTCGCCGTCATTGATGGCATCGCGCAGCGCCACGTCGCCGAAGCCGCTGGCCCCGACGTTGCGCACGGCCGTGAAGCCGGCCTCCAGCGTGCGCCGCGCCGCGTAGGCGCCGTACATGGCGGCGCGGATGTCGGATACGCCCAGCGAACGGTAGCCGTGCAGGTTCGGGTCGCCCGTCAGGTGCACGTGCGCGTCGATCAGGCCCGGCAGCACGGTCTCGTGCGACAGGTCGATCACCCTGGCGCCGGCCGGCACTGTCGTGGCGGCGGCCGGACCCACGGCCGTGATGCGTTCGCCGCTAACGAGGATGGTCTGGTCGGTCAGCACCTTGCCGCCCACGACGTCGACCAGCCTGCCGGCGCGGATGGCGACGACCTGGTCGGCGCCGGCGGCGGAATACGTGAAGGCGAGCATGGCCACCGCGGCCGCGAGCGATTTCTTGTTCATGGTTGAGAACTTTCGTAAGTGTGCGCATGTCTGGCGGACGCCACCGCCACATGTCGCGCGGCCAGTCGGTACCAGTTGCGCCAGGAGACGATGGCGTTGACCCAGAAGCCGGCGTACAGCACGGCCGTCAGGACGAGGCCGCGGCTCAGATACAGGGGCGCGGCAATGCTGTTCACGAGCAGCCAGAACGCCCAGTTCTCGACCCGGCGCTGCATCATGAGGATCTGGCCGATGACGGAAAAGACGAGCACGGCCGAATCGAGGAAGGGCGCGTACGCGTTCGTCGTGAAGTGCAGCAGCACGCCGTAGCCGGCCGTGGCGGCCACGCCCAGCGGCACGGTCCATGCCAGGTTCGTGGCGCTGGCGTGCGTGATCGGCAGCGGGTCGCCGTGGTCGCCGCGCGCCCATTTCCACCAGCCGGCGACGCTGGTCGCGACGAAGAAGACCTGCAGGGCGACGTCCGCATACAGCCGGTTCTGGGCGAACAGGATGGCGAACAGCGTGCAGCCGACGATGCCCGTCCACCACGTGTGGACGTTGTTGCGGCCGGCCAGCAGGATGGCCACGGCGGTGAGGCCGTTCGCCGCCAGTTCCAGCGGCCCTGTCATCGCGCCCCGCCCTGCCCGTCCAGTTTCATCCACGCTCCCCGAAGAAGCGTGTACTGTACGCCAGCCCGTCCGATTATTGCAAGAGAGGAATGTTCAGCGCGCCGCGGAGCCTTACAGTTTCAGCGTACGGTGCTCCGCATCCAGGTCCGGCCGGGTGCCCGTCATGGCAGCCTTCGCGACCGCGAACAGGCGCACCATCTTGCTGTCGTTCGAATCCCAGTATTCGGCCGAGTGCGGCTCGACGCGGATCAGCACGGCGTGCTCGTCGTCCGGGCCGGCCGGGAACCACGCCTGCACGCCCGCGTTCCACATCGCGCGGATGCGTTCGCGGTCGACGACGCGCTCCGCGAGCCCGCTGACGGAGACGAACAGGCTGTCTTCCGATTTCGCGAACGACAGGTTGACCTGGGGCCGGTGCGCGATGCAGTCCCACAGCGCGGTCTGCGTGGAGGTGAAGAACCAGACGCCGCCGCCGTCGTCGACCTCTTCCTGCGTCATTGGCTGGCTCAGCAGGTGGCCATGCTCGTCCTGCCACGTGAACATCGGGAAGCGGACTTCCCGGATCTTCGATTTCAGGTCGGCGATGTCTTTGGTGTCGTGTGTGCTCATGGTGGGTCCTCGTGCGGGTGGAAGCGCCATCCTAGCGTGCGCCTGGCCGGCGTTCGGTGCGGCGGCGTACACACCCGGTTGGACAAGTCCGGATCGCGGTTGCTGCACGTATTCGGCGCTTTCTTGAGACCAGTCAACGGCGCCGGAAAGCGAAAAAAACGCCCCGTTGCAGCGCAATATAATGAGCTCAGCGTCGACCGGGGCACCGGTCCGGCGCGCCCGTCAACGAGCGTGGAGCTGCCGCCATGAAGCATATCGACCGCCATGCACGAACCCCTGGCCGCATCGGCAACGGCCGGGCCGAGCGCTGACGCGGGGCCGTATGGGCGCCCAGCACCCGCGCGCGTTGTCCCTGTGCGAACCGGTCGCGCGCCCGCGCCTCGTCGTGCACGTGGTCGACGCGCTCGACACGGCGCAGACGGAAAACGGCCTGCTGAACCTCATCCGCCATCTGCCGCCCGAGCGCTATCGCCACGCCATCGTCTGCCTGCACGACCGCGGCGGCGACGAGGGCGGCATGCGCGAACACGGCGTCGAGATCGTCAACCTGCACAAGCGCGCCGGGCGCGATCCGCTCCATTACCTGCGCATGTTCGGCGTGCTGCGGGCATTGCGGCCCGACCTGATCCACACGCGCAACGGCACCGGCCTGCCGGCCCAGCTCGTCGCAGCGCTGGCCGGCGTCAAGCTGCGCGTGCATGCCGAACATGGACGCGCGGCGGCAGGCGCCGGCCGGTCGGCCGGGCTCGCCGCACGCGTGCTGCGCCGCATGCTGTGTCCGCTGATCGACCATTTCATCGCCGTCAGCGGCGACCTCGAACAATGGCTCATCGAATCCGTGGGCGCGGAGCCGGCGCGCGTGTCGCAGATCGCGAACGGTGTCGACAGCGTGCAATTCCATCCGCGGCTCGGGCCCCCGGCCGTCGTCGGCCCGCCCGGCTTCATGCATGACGGCGTCTTCGTCGTCGGCAGCGTCGGCCGGATGGACGACGCCGGCAACCACACGACGCTGGTCGAAGCCTTCCTGCGCCTGATCGCGTCGCCGCACCCGGCGCACCAGCGGTTGCGCCTGCTGCTCGTCGGCGACGGGCCGGCGCGCACCGAATGCCAGGCGCTGCTGCACCGGGCCGGCGCGGCCGCGCGCGCGTGGCTGCCGGGCGCCCGTGCCGACGTCCCGCAACTGCTGCGCGCGATGGACCTGTTCGTGCTGCCTTCGCTGGCCGAAGACCGCTCCAACACGATCCTGCAGGCGATGGCGACGGGCCTGCCGGTCGTGGCCTCCGCCGTCGGCGGCAACACGGAACTGGTGCATCCCGGTTTCACGGGCATCCTCGTGCCGCCGATGTCGACGGAGCTATTGGCGTCGGCGGTCGCCGATTACTGCCGCATCCCCGCCATGGCGACGCGCCACGGCGCGCGGGCCCGCACCCAGATCATCGCCCGCCACAGCATGCCGGCGATGGCGCGCGACTACCTGGCCGTCTACGATGCCCTCACGCGCAGCGAACCGGCGGACAGCCTGCGACGAGTGCGCTGATGCGTGTCCTGCATGTGCTCGACGCGGCGTGCGCGCGCCCGACGGATTACGCCCTGCGCACACAAGCCCTGCTGGCGGCGTTGCGCGCGCAGGGCGTGCAGACCGTGCACCTGAGCGCCGCGGGCGCGTGCGCCGCCGATGACCGGGACGCCTGGCCCCATCACGCGTGGCACCTGTACCGTACGCCGGCGCCGCAGACGCCGCGGTGGCTGCTGCGCTGCTGCCCGGACGTGGCGAACGGCGCGGCGCTGGCCCTGCGCCTGCGCCGGATCACGCGGCTCACCCGGCCCGACCTGATCCACGTCCATGCGCCGAGCGTGCACGCATCGGCCGCCTGGCCCGTGGCGCGGCTGGGCCGCTTGCCGTTCGTCGTCGATGCGGACCGCCGCGCCGCCGCGGGCGGCGGCAGCCGGCCGTTCGACCGCTTCGTCTGCGCCCGGGCCGATGCGCTGGCCGCGCCCAGCGTCGAAATGCGCGCGGCGCTGCGGGCCGGCGGCATCCGCCCGCGCCGCATCGCGATCCTGCCGCCGGCGGCCGACGTGATGGCCGCGTCCGGTTGCGTGGCGCGGCCGTTCGACACGCTGGATGCGCCGCTGCTCGCCTATGCCGGCGACCTCGATAGCGCGGCCGGCCTCGACCTGCTGCTGGCCGCGCTGCGCGACCTGCGCCGCAATCGTCCGACGCTGCGCCTGCTCGTCGCCGGCGGGGGCGCCGGCATGGAGGCGCTCGACACGCGGATCGCGGCGGCCGGATTGAACGGGTATGTGCGCGTCACGGGACGGCTGCCCGCCCGCCGCGCCGCCGACGTCCTGGCGCGGGCCGACATCGCCGTATTCCCCGCGCTGGCGGGAAGCGGAACGCTGGCGCCCTCGCGCCACCTGCTCAATGCGATGGCCCAGGGGTGTGCCGTCGTCGCGTCGGACATCCCGTGCCACCGCGACCTGCTCGTGCACGGGCACAGCGGGATGCTGTTCGCGGCCGGCAGCCGGCAGGCGCTCGCGGACGTGCTGGCGCGCCTGCTCGACGGGACGTATCGGCTGCGCCCGCTCGGACAGGCGGCCGCGCAATGCATCGCGGCCACGCACAACTGGGCGGCGGCGGCGGCGCGTTACCGCCGGTTGTACGCATCCGTTCTCGCCGACGTACGGGGCGGCCGGGATGGATGCTGAACATCGCCCTCTCCCACATGTCCACGCCAAATCGTCTATAGTGATGCCTCTGTACAAAAGAAAAACCAAGAGAACGCGATGAAATTTGACGTAGCCATCGTCGGCAGCGGCCTGGCCGGCCTGTCGGTCGCCCTTCATTTGGCGCAGACCCGCAAGGTCGCCATCATCTCCAAGCGCGAACTGCTCGACGGCGCCAGCAACTGGGCCCAGGGTGGCATCGCCGCCGTGCTGGATTCCGGCGACAGCCATGACCAGCATATCGCCGACACGCTCGTCGCCGGCGCGGGCCTGTGCGACGAAGCGGCCACCCGCTACATCGTCGAGCACGGTCGCGAAGCGATCGAGTGGCTGATCGAACAAGGCGTGCCCTTTACCCGCGACGAGACCGCGGAACTGGGCTTCCACCTGACCCGCGAGGGCGGCCACAGCCAGCGCCGCATCATCCACGCGGCCGACGCCACCGGCCACGCCGTGCAGGTGACCCTGGAACAGAAGGTGCGCGCGCATCCGAACATCACCCTGTTCGAACACCATTGCGCGATCGACGTGATCACGTCGGACAAGCTGCAGCCGGGCGGCGTCCACGCGGGCCCGGCCCTCGTCGGCCAGCCGCGCTGCCACGGCCTGTACGTGCAGGACGAAAAAAGCGGCAAGGTGCTGACCTGCGAAGCGGAACACACGGTGCTGGCCACGGGCGGCGCCGGCAAGGTCTACCTGTACACGACGAATCCCGACACGGCGACCGGCGACGGCATCGCGATGGCCTGGCGTGCCGGCTGCCGCGTGTCGAACATGGAATTCATCCAGTTCCACCCGACCTGCCTGTACCACCCGTTCGCGAAATCGTTCCTGATCACCGAAGCCGTGCGCGGCGAAGGCGGCCTGCTCAAGCTGCCGCCCGAGGCGGGTCCGGCCGCCGGCACCCGCTTCATGCCGGCGCACGACGAACGGGGCGAGCTGGCCCCGCGCGACGTCGTGGCGCGCGCCATCGACTTCGAGATGAAGAAGCGCGGCCTCGACTACGTGCACCTCGACATCACGCACCAGAGCCCGGAATTCATCAAGGAACACTTCCCGACGATCTACGCGCGCTGCCTCGAACTCGGCATCGACATCACGAAGGAACCGATCCCCGTCGTGCCGGCCGTGCACTTCACGTGCGGCGGCGTCGTGACGGACATGGCGGGCCGCACCGACATCCCGGGCCTGTACGCGGTCGGCGAGACGGCGTACACGGGCCTGCACGGCGCCAACCGCCTGGCCAGCAATTCGCTGCTGGAATGCCTCGTCGTGGGCCGCGCCTGCGCGCACCAGATCGCCGCGGCGCCGCCCGTCGACCTGCCGCCGCTGCCCGCGTGGGACGAGAGCCGCGTGACGAACGCGGACGAGGAAGTGGTCATCGCCCACAACTGGGACGAGCTGCGCCGCTTCATGTGGAACTACGTCGGCATCGTGCGCACGACCAAGCGCCTGGAACGCGCGAAGCACCGCATCAAGCTGCTGAAGGAAGAGATCGACGAGTACTACCGCAACTTCCGCGTCTCGAACGACCTGCTGGAGCTGCGCAACCTCGTCGAAGTGGCGGAGCTGATCGTGCGCAGCGCGCTGTCGCGCCGCGAGAGCCGGGGCCTGCATTATTCCCGCGATTATCCGGACACGCTGCCCAAGGCCCTGCCCAGCGTGCTGACGCCGCGCCGCCGCTGACCGGGTTGATGAACCAGAAGCTGACGCCGTCCACCGCCCTGCTGCTGACCGTCCCGCCGCTGCTGTGGGCCGGCAACGCCATCGTCGGACGGCTGGTGCGCACGGCCGTCCCGCCGATGACGCTGAACCTGCTGCGCTGGACGATCGCGCTGGTCGTGCTGCTGCCGCTGGGCTGGGAAACCTTGCGCCAGGCCGGCGTACTGGCCGCCATCCGGTTCCGCTGGCGCCGGTATGCCTTGCTGGGCCTGCTCGGCATCGGCATGTACAACTCGCTGCAATACCTGGCGCTGCAAAGCTCGACGCCCATCAACGTGACCCTCGTCGCGTCCGGGATGCCTGTCTGGATGATGCTCGTCGGCCGGCTGTTCTACGGCATGGCCGTGCGGACGCGCCAGGTCGCCGGGGCATTGCTGTCGATCGCCGGCGTGCTCGTCGTGCTGTGCCGTGGCGACGTCGGTCAGTTGCTGGCCCTGCGCCTCGTCGCCGGCGACCTGTACATGATCCTCGCGACGATCGCGTGGTCGTTCTACAGCTGGATGCTGCTGCAGCCGCAGGACGAGCCGCTGCTCCGCGCCGACTGGGCGGCGTTCCTCGGCACGCAGGTCGGCTTCGGCCTGCTGTGGTCGGGCGCCTTTGCCGGCGCCGAATGGGGACTGGGCGCGCACGCCATCGCGTGGAGCTGGCCCGTCGCGGCCGCGCTGCTGTTCGTCGCCGTGGGTCCGGCCGTGCTGGCGTTCGCGCTGTGGGGCGCCGGCATCCGCCGCGCCGGACCCGGCATCGGCGCGTTCTTCGTCAACCTGACGCCGCTGTTCACGGCGCTGCTGTCGTCAGCCTTCCTGGGCGAGCTGCCGCATGCCTATCACGTGCTCGCATTCCTGCTGATCGTCGGCGGCATCGTCGTGTCCGCCAAGCGTTGATACGTGGCCGCGGCGATGGCGGCGGGAATCGTGTTTTCGTCGGGGCATCGGTAATGTTACGATCCCATGCGGAAGGAGCACATCGATGGCCGAAGCATTCACCATCCACGACCACGCGGCGCGGATCGCCGCATTTCTCGACCGGCATCCGCGCGCCCTCGTGCTGACGGGCGCGGGGCTGTCGACCGCATCCGGCATTCCCGATTACCGCGACCGCGACGGCGCCCGGCGCGGCAAGCCGCCCATCCACGGTCCGGATTTCCGCAAATCCGACGCCGTGCAGCGGCGCTACTGGGCGCGCAGCATGATCGGCTGGCCCGTGCTCGCGCAGGCCAGGCCCAATCACGGCCACCGGGCGATCGCCGGGCTGGAGCGGCTGGCACGGATCGGTTCCGTGCTGACGCAGAACGTCGACGGCCTGCACGGCCAGGCCGGCAGTCACGGCGTGCTGGAATTGCACGGCAATATCCACACGGTCGTGTGCCTTGACTGTTCGGCGGTGTTCCCGCGCGCGTTCGTGCAGGGACAGCTGGAAGAATTCAATCCGCAGATGGCGGGCGCGAACGCGACGCCGCTGCCGGACGGCGATGCGTCCGTCGAGCCGGCGGCGCTGGCCGATTTTCGCCTGCCTTACTGTACGTGCTGCGGCGGCACCTTGATGCCGAATGTCGTGTTCTTTGGCGATAACGTACCGCCGGCACGCACGGCCATCGCGCTCGCACAGATGGAGCGCGCCGATGCGCTGCTTGTCGTGGGATCGTCGCTGATGGTCTACTCGGGCTTCCGCTTCTGCCGCATGGCTCACGCCGCGGGCAAACCGATCGCCGCCATCAACCTCGGCCGCACGCGCGCCGATGACCTGCTCGACATCAAGATCGAGGAAACGGCCGAGCGCGTGCTGCCGCTCGCGCTGGAACTGCTCACCAAGGGTTCGGAACACACTGGAAGAGACACACCATCCATACCACTCGACGGGGGAATACTGTGACGACAACTTTGCGCAGCACGCCGATCAAGCCCTGGCAGGCCGGCGCCATGCTGGCCGGCCTTGGCCTTGCGGCATCCTATTTTTATGTACGTTCCAAAACGAAGCAGGCCGAAGCGGAGAATCCGCCCCAGGGCCGTTTCGTGAAAGCCGACGGCGTGCGCCTGCACTATGTGGAGCGCGGCAGCGGCCCCGTACTCGTGCTGCTGCATGGGAATGGCGTACTTGCCAGCGATTTCCAGACCAGTGGCCTGATGGACAAGGCGGCCGAGCACTACCGCGTGATCGCGTTCGACCGCCCGGGCTTCGGCTACAGCGAACGGCCGCGCGGCAAGGTGTGGACGCCGCAGGCCCAGGCGCGCCTGCTGCATCACGCGCTCCAGGAAATCGGCGTCGATTCGGCCATCGTCCTCGGTCACTCGTGGGGGACGCTGGTCGCGCTGTCGATGGCGCTGGAGGTGCCGGACTTCGTGCGTGGCCTCGTCCTGCTGTCGGGCTATTACTACCCGAGCCTGCGCGCGGACGTGCCGCTGCTGTCCGGGCCCGCCATCCCGCTCGTGGGCGACCTCATGCGCTATACCGTGTCGCCGCTCATCACGCGCATGCTGTGGCGGCCGTTGACGAAACGGGTGTTCTCGCCACAAGCGGTCGACACGCGTTTCCGCGAATTGCCGGTATGGATGCTGCTGCGGCCGAGCCAGCTGCGCGCCAGCGCCGCCGAGACCGTGATGATGGTGCCGGCGGCGGTCGCGCTGGCCAAGCGCTATCCGGAACTGAAGGTGCCGGCGGTGATCATGGCCGGCACGCAGGACAAGATCGTCGATTTCGGCCACAACTCCGAGCGCCTGGACGAGCGCCTGCCGGACAGCGAGCTGCAACTGCAGCCGGGTGTCGGCCACATGACGCATTACGCGCATCCGGACAAGGTGCTGGCGGCCGTCGACGGGATCGCGGCGCGGGTGGGGGAATCCGTCTATCGGCGCAATCCGCAAGCGGAGGCGCTGGCCAGGGCCAGCGAGAGCGGGACGTAAGGGGCTAGACGCACAATGACCGTCGATCGCGCGCAGGCGGGAGCGCGATTTCGGTGGCGCATCATGAAATACCCGTCGCTCCCGCGCAGGCGCGAGCTTAATTTCTGTGGTGCATCACGGAAAATTGGGTTCCCGCCTGCGCGGGAATGACGCCGTTTTGATGCAGCGTGAGCCCCGGCGCGAGTGGAACGTAAGGAACTTGACGCAACCGAGCCGTCGCTCCCGCGCAGGCGGGAGCCTAATTTCAGTGGCGCATCACGGGAAATTGGGTTCCCGCCTCCGCGGGAACGACGGTGTTCTGGTGCGGCGTAAGACGGTCAGCCGACGATCCGCAGCGAGTAATCGGTCGCCTTCACATCCTTCGTGAGGCTGCCGATCGAAATGCGGTCGACGCCCGTCTCCGCGATCGCCCGCACCGTCTCCAGGTTGATGCCGCCGGACGCTTCCAGCAGCGCGCGCCCTGCGTTGATGCGGACCGCGTCACGCATCATGCCCAGGTCGAAATTGTCGAGCAGCACGGATTTGGCGCCCGCGACGAGCGCCTCCTCCAGCTCGGCGATCGACTCGACCTCGACCTGGATCGACACGCCCGCATCCAGCGCGGCGGCCGCCCGCAGCGCCGGCGTGATGCCGCCCGCGGCCGCGATGTGGTTTTCCTTGATCAGGATGCCGTCGTACAGCGCCATGCGCTGGTTCGCGCCGCCGCCGACGCGCACCGCGTATTTCTGCGCCAGCCGCAGGCCCGGCAGCGTCTTGCGCGTGTCGAGGATCCTGGCTTTCGTGCCGGCGACGACGTCCACATAGGTGCGCGTGGCCGTCGCGACGCCGGACAGCAGCTGCAGGAAGTTCAGCGCCGCGCGCTCCGCCGTCAGCAGCGAACGCGGCGAGCCCGTCATCGTGCAGACGATGCTGTCGGCCGCCATCACATCGCCTTCGGCATAGCGCCAGTCGATCTCGATGTCCTGGTCGACGGCCAGCATGATGCCCTCGAACCAGGGCGCGCCGCACAGGACAGCCTGCTCGCGCACGAGCACGCGCGCCTGCGCGCGAGGTTCTTCCGGCACGAGCTTGCCGGTGAGGTCGCCGCTGCCGACGTCTTCCAGCAGCGCGGCCAGCAGGTTCTGTTCGAACGCGGCCTGCAGTTTCTCGTCGAACCGGCCTTCGTCGGCGTATGGATTGCGCAGTGTGCTCATGCAGGTCCGATCCCGTTGAAAAGTTTGGCTTCCTGTTCCAGCGCACCGGTCGGCAGGGCCTTCGCCTTCTTGGCGGCGGCGAAGTCGAGCATGCGGTCGATCGCGCGCCTGGCCTGCCTGCCGGTTTCCGGATCGACGAAGATCTCGTTCCTGCCGTCCGTCGCTTCCAGGACGTCGGCCAGGTTCTGCAGGCCGTTCATTGCCATCCACGGGCAGTGCGCACAGCTCTTGCAGGTGGCGCTGTTGCCGGCCGTCGGCGCTTCGATCAGCGTCTTGCCGGGCGCGGCCATGCGCATCTTGTGCAGGATGCCGTTGTCGGTGGCGACGATGAAGTGCGTCGCGTCCATCGTCTGTGCCGCATTGATCAGCTGCGTGGTCGAGCCGACGATGTCGGCCTGGGCGACGACGTTGGCCGGGGACTCGGGGTGCACGAGCACTTTCGCGTGCGGGTACTCGGCGCGCAGCAGGTCCAGCTCGACGCCCTTGAATTCGTCGTGCACGAGGCAGGAGCCCTGCCACAGCAGCATGTCGGCGCCCGTCTGCTTCTGGATGTACGAACCCAGGTGGCGGTCCGGCGCCCACAGGATCTTCTTGCCCTGCTCGTGCAGGGACTTGACGATGTCCAGGCCGATCGACGACGTGACCATCCAGTCCGCGCGCGCCTTCACGGCCGCGGACGTGTTCGCGTAGACGACGACCGTGCGGTCCGGATGCTGGTCGCAGAACGCGGCGAACTCGTCGGCCGGACAGCCGAGGTCCAGCGAGCAGGTCGCGTCCAGGTCCGGCATCAGGATCGTCTTTTCCGGGCTCAGGATCTTCGCCGTTTCGCCCATGAAGCGCACGCCGGCCACGACGAGCGTCCTGGCCGGGTGGTCGCGGCCGAAGCGCGCCATCTCCAGCGAATCCGACACGCAGCCGCCCGTTTCCTCGGCCAGGTCCTGCAGGTCGGCATCGACGTAATAGTGTGCGACGAGGACGGCTTCACGCTCCTTGAGCAGGCGGCGGATGCGGTCCTTCAGCGCGGTCTTTTCCGCGACTTCGAGCGGCGACGGGGTGCGGGCCCAGGCCTCGGCGGTGGAACAGACGCCGCCGACCGGGCGGTCGTATTCGAAGACTTTAACGGGGGCAATAGTATTCATGACTAGATTCTACTCTCCGAGACAAACGTGGGCACGGGGCGCCCACCCTACGGCACGCGACACGTAGGGCGGGCACCCAATGCCCACCGATCAAGCGCGCTGACGTATCAATCCAGGCCCTGGCTCTTGAGGTAATCCTCGTAATTGCCCTGGAAGTCGATCACGCCATCTTCCTTGATCTCGAGGATGCGGGTCGCCAGCGACGACACGAATTCGCGGTCGTGCGAAACGAAGATCAGCGTGCCGGCATACTTGTCCAGCGCGATGTTCAGCGACTCGATCGATTCCATGTCCATGTGGTTGGTCGGCTCGTCGAGCAGCAGCACGTTGTGGCGGCCCAGCATCAGCTTGCCGTACATCATGCGGCCCTTCTCGCCGCCGGACAGCACGCGCACCGACTTCTTGACCTCGTCGCCGCCGAACAGCAGGCGCCCCAGGATCGAACGTACGGCCTGGTCGTCGTCGCCTTCCTTCGTCCACTGGCCCATCCAGTCGGTCAGGTTCAGGTCGGTGGCGAATTCCTCGGTCGGATCCTGCGGCATATAGCCCGGGTTCGCGTTCTCGGCCCATTTCACGCGGCCGGTGTCGGCGTCGAGACCGGTGATCGGGGCGCTGCCGATCGAGCGCAGCAAGGTCGTCTTGCCGGCACCGTTGGCGCCGATGATCGCGATGCGTTCGCCCGCCTCGACCATGATCGAGAAATTCTTGAACAGCTGACGGTCGTAGGATTTCGACAGGCCTTCCGTCTCGACGGCCAGGCGGTGCAGCTTCTTCTCGCCTTCGAAGCGCACGAACGGATAGGCGCGCGACGACGGCTTGAATTCCTCGATCTTGATCTTCTCGATCTGCTTGGCGCGCGACGTCGCCTGGCGGGCCTTCGACTTGTTGGCGGAGAAGCGGCGCACGAAGTCCTGCAACTCGGCGACCTTCTCCTTGGCCTTGGCGTTGTTGGCCAGCTGCTGGTTGCGGGCCTGCGTCGACGCTTCCATGTAGTCGTCGTAATTGCCCGGGTAGACCTTCAGCGTGCCGTAGTCCATGTCGGCGACGTGGGTGCAGACCGAATTCAGGAAGTGGCGATCGTGCGAGATGATGATCATCGTCGAGTTACGCTGGTTCAGCATGTCCGCCAGCCAGCTGATCGTGTGGATGTCCAGGTTGTTGGTCGGCTCGTCCAGCAGCAGGATGTCCGGATCCGAGAACAGGGCCTGCGCCAGCAGCACGCGCAGCTTCCAGCCCGGCGCGACGGCGCTCATCGGGCCCTGGTGCAGGTCGGTGCCGATGCCCAGGCCCAGCAGCAGCTCGCCGGCGCGCGCTTCGGCCGAATAGCCGTCGTACTCGGCGACCTTGCCTTCCAGTTCGGCCGCTTTCATGTAGTCGTCGTCGGTCGCTTCCGGATTGGCGTAGATGGCGTCGCGCTCGCGGATGGCGTTCCACAATTCCGTGTGGCCCATCATGACGACGTCGAGCACGCGCACGTCCTCGTACGCGAACTGGTCCTGGCGGAGCTTGCCGAGGCGCTCGTTCGTATCGAGGCTGACGTTGCCGCCGGACGGCTCGAGGTCGCCGCCGAGGATCTTCATGAAGGTCGACTTGCCGCAACCGTTCGCGCCGATGAGGCCGTAACGGTTGCCGTCGCCGAACTTGACGGAAATATTTTCGAACAGCGGCTTGGCGCCGAACTGCATCGTGATGTTGGCTGTACTGAGCACTGGGAAACCTTATTGCGTGTGTTTTCGATTAACCGCGCATTTTACCACTGCGGGGGTGGCCTGCGTCAGGCACGCTGCAGTGTCGGGTAGGCGGCCATGGTCAGCTTCCACTGTCCGCCGTCGCACAGCAGGTGGCCCTGGGCGCCGAACGGAATCGTCACGCGGCGCGGGATGTGGCCGAACTCCAGCCCCGTCAGCACGGGCACGGGCAACGTGGCGCGCACATGGGCGAGCATCTCGTCGAAGTTGTAGCCGTTGTCCGCGGGCGCCAGGCGGTAGCCGGAGAAATCGCCCAGCACGACGGCGCGCTGGCGCGCGAGGACGCCCGTGTGCATCAGTTGCAGCAGCATGCGTTCGACGCGGTAGGGATGCTCGGCGATGTCTTCCAGGAACAGGATGCCGCCGTCGATCTGCGGAAAGTACGGCGTGCCCGCCACCGACATGACCATCGCGAGATTGCCGCCCCACACCGTGCCGGTGACGTCCAGGCGTGGGTTCGCGGCGCCGTGCCCGGACACGGTGTGCGTGGGGCCGGCCAGGCAGTGCCAGAAATCGTCCAGCGTGAAGCCGACGGGTTCCTGGGCGCCGAAGTCGCCGGCGAACATCGGTCCGGCATAACTGGGCGCGCCCGTCCTGGCGTACAACCCCATCTGGAAGGCGGTCATGTCGGAGTAGCCGACGAAGATCTTGCCGCTCGCGGCCATGCGTTCGAAGTCGATGTCCGCCAGCAGCCGGGTCATGCCGTACTGGCCGCGGATGGCCATCACGACCTGCACGTCCGGGTCGGCGGCGGCCGCCTCCAGCTGGGCGAGGCGCTCGGCGTCCGTCGCGCCGAAGCGCTGGTGCCGCTCTTCGTGCTTGTAGTAATTGTGGACCAGGATGCCCTGGGCTTCGAGGCGCGCGATGCCGCGCGGGATGGCGTCCGGCTCGGGGGCGCAGCCGCCCGGCGCGACGAGGGCGATGCCCAGCTTGGAAATAGTCACTGTTTGACGAAGAGCCTTGGAGTCGAGTCGGGCGCCATCTTACCGTGCGCATGGGCGTCGATCAAGGCGAGGAGCCGTTCCAGCAGCTGGGCCGGCAGGTCGTGGCCCATGCCTTCGATGACCTCGAGGCGGGCGCCGGGGATGGCCTGCGCGGTGTCGACGCCGCAGGCCGGCGGCACGAGCGGATCGGCCGCGCCGTGGATCACGAGCGTGGGCGCGGCGATCGTCTGCAGTTGCGGGGTGCGGTCGCCGCAGGCCGTGACGGCCAGCATCTGGCGCACGACGCCACCGGGACAGCAGTTGCGGCGCAGCGCGCGCGCGACGCGGCGGCGCAGGTGTTTTTCCGGCGTCGGATACGCGGGGCTGCCGATGGCCTGCAGCAGCTGGACGTTGTAGTCGACGGCGCTGTCGATGTCGCCGGCGCCGTTCCAGCCGCGCGGCCGGCGCAGCAGTGCGCGGCGGGCGGCCTGCGTCGGGCCCGGCAGGCCGCGGCGGCCGCTGCTGGACATGATCGACGTGAGGCTGAGGACGCGCGCCGGGAACCGCGCCGCCATCAGCTGCCCGACCATGCCGCCCATCGATATCCCGACGATATGGGCACGCGCCACGCCGAGCGCGGACAGCACGCCGATGGCATCGTCGGCCATGTCTTCCAGGCGGTACGGCGGGCTCAAGGGCAGGCGCAGCACGGACTTCAGCCAGGCCAGCGTGAGGCTGGGCGTGCCGGCATGCTCGAACTTGGTGGACAGGCCGCTGTCGCGATTATCGAAACGGATCACGTAAAAGCCCAGCTCGACGAGGCCTTCGACGAATTCGTCGGGCCAGGCCGTCAGTTGCAGGCCGAGGCCGGAAATCAGCAGCAGTGGCACGGCTTTCGGATCGCCCGCGGTGTCGAAGGCGATGCGGATCCCGTTGGCGTTCAGACTAGGCATGGCGGCGTCGCCGGCACCGGGTCGACCGGATCAGGTAGGGGTGCCGAAAGTTGAGCGGTTGATCCAAGATGTACTCCCTGCCGTGGTGCAGCAGCGGCATGGAACCAGCATACCATTTTCGGCAAAGCGGTGGCGTCAGCGATGCGCGCCGGCGCGCGCCCGGTCAGTCCGTGGACGCGGGCGCGGCGGCGGCAGCAAGAGGCGTGCGCCGGGCGGCGCGGCGTTCGGCGAAGAAGGCCTTGAGCATGGCGCTGGCTTCATCGGCCAGCACGCCGCCGACGACGTCCGTGTGGTGGTTCAACTGCTCCAGCGCGAACAGGTCGAGGATGGAGCCGCACACGCCCGTCTTCGGGTCCGGGGCGGCATACACGACGCGCGCCAGGCGCGCATGCATCATGGCGCCCGAGCACATCGCGCACGGCTCCAGCGTGACGTACAGTTCGCAGCCCGGCAGGCGGTAATTGCCGAGCTTTTCCGCGGCCGCGCGCAAGGCGACGATTTCCGCGTGCGCCGTCGGGTCGTGGCGGCCGATCGGCTGGTTGAAGCCGGCGGCGACGACCTCGCCGTCGCGCACGACGACGGCGCCCACGGGCACCTCGCCCGCCGCCCAGGCCTTGCGCGCTTCCTGCAGCGCCAGGCCCATCCAGGCGGCGTCGTCCGGGTCGGCGATGGCGATCGGGTCAGGCATCCGTGATTTCGGCCCAGCAGTTCGGCGTTTCGTGCAGCACGAGCTTGTGCAGGCGCAGGCCGGTGCCGTAGCGGTCCTTGTAGACGGCCTTGAGGATGTTCCACGCCACCTGCGCGAGGTTCTCGACGGTCGGGATGCGGTCGATCACGACGGTCTTGTGGCCCGGCAGGCTGGCGAGGAAGCCGCGCACGGACTCGTCCTTCTCATAGACGAGGAAGGCATGGTCCCACACGTCGACGAGGTGCTCCTTGGCGAGCGCCTTGATGTCCGAGAAATCCATGATCATGCCGTTGTCGGAGTTGCCTTCGACGTCGATGACGGCGCCGGTCAGCGTGATTTCCAGCGTGTAGCGGTGGCCGTGCAGGTTGCGGCACTGGCTCTTGTGGTCGGGGATGCGGTGGCCGGCGTCGAATTCCAGCTTGCGGGTAATGGTCAGCATGTGTGCTTCAGGGAATGTTCAGGAGTTTATGGGTCTGGAGGCTGAGCTTCCACCTGGGATTGCGGCGGCACGTGTCGATGGCCAGTTGGGTGTTGAACCGGGCCAGCGGACCGTCCATCGGCTGGACGAAGAAATTCTCGAAATCCAGGTGCTCATAGGCGGACAGGTCCTGCCCCGCCTGCGGGATGACGACCTTGATTTCGTTGCCGCGCTCGACCACCAGCGTCGAGCCCATCTTGGGGCTCACGCAGATCCAGTCCACGCCGGCCGGCACGGGCAAGGTGCCGTTCGTCTCGATGGCGATCGTGAAGCCGACCGCGTGCATGGCATCGATCAGCGCGGCGTCCAGCTGCAACAGCGGCTCGCCGCCCGTGAACACGACGTATTTGCTGGCCGGATAGGTGTCTGGCCACAGGCTGGCGATGTCCGCGGCCAGGCTGGCGGCGTCCTTGAACTTGCCGCCGCGTTCGCCGTCCGTGCCGACGAAATCGGTATCGCAGAACTGGCAGACGGCCGTGGCGCGGTCGCTCTCGCGTCCCGTCCACAGGTTGCAGCCGGAAAAGCGGCAGAACACGGCCGGCCGGCCGGCATGGGCGCCCTCGCCCTGCAGGGTATAGAAGATCTCTTTGATGCTGTAAGTCACGGTAAAAATCCGGGGAAGCTCGCGTCAACCTTCCATTATACCGCGTTGGTACGGGGGCGCAGAAGCGGCCCGCTTTTGGCTGCGACGTGCCGTAAAGACGTCAAAATTGACGACGAGCAAAAACGCGTCGTTCGGAAAGTCGTACCTTTGAATACGGAAAGTTCCTAATCGCGTCGTCCTAGTCCTCGTCGAAGGGATCGTCATGAAAACCGTGCTGCTCCAGTCGCTGCGCGTCACCCTCGGGGCCCTGCTGGTGCTGACCCTGTGGATCGGGTTCGCCGGCCATGCCCGCGTGCTCGCCATGCCCGAGCGCATGCAGGCGGGCGTTCTGGTACTCGTGATGATGGGCGTGCTGTTCGCCACGCTGTTCCGGCGCGTGCGCAGCGAAGACCGGATCGCGCGCCTGGAGGCCGCGCTGTGCCGCGAACAGACGGCGCGCAGCCAGGCCGACCAGGCGCTGGCGGAGTCCGACATGCTGCTGGGCCGTCTGACGGGCGGCGCCGAAGCCCGCCGCGGCAGCCTCGATCCGCTCGCGCAGCTGGTGGCGATCCAGTCCGAGCTGCTGCAGGTGCGCCGCCAGTACGCGCTCGAAGATCCGCTGCTGGCCTCGCGCATCGACTTGTTGTGTACCCGCGTCGACCGGGTCGCCCACGCGATCGTCTCGGCCCACGCTTTCGACCCGGGGTGAAGCACCGCTGATCTCTCTTGCTAAAGATCAAGGGGGCGCCATTGTCCGGGGCGCACAATCGGTTCTCGTCAGCAAGTAATTGCTCAACAGACAGAACCGAAGGACGCCTCATGACAAGCACAACAACAATACAGCGCCTCATGGATTCCTCGGGCGCGACCGGCGCGCCGGCCGCTGCTGATCGCGCTTTCTCGCACCAGCTGATGGAGACGCTGGCCATTCCCATCTTCGTCCTCGACACGACGTCCCGCGTGATGTTGTGGAATCGCGCGTGCGAACGCCTGACGGGCGTGCCCGCGCACGAGATCATCGGCACGCGCGAACACTGGCGCAGCTTTTTCGAAGACCGCCGCCCTACCCTCGCCGACCTGCTGATCGAAGAGCGCGCCGCGGAAGCGGGCCGGATCCAGTCGCGTCACGGCCTGGCCGACGATACGCACCTGTCGGCCGAGAGCTGGTGCGACATGCCGCGCCTTGGCCGGCGGCGCTATCTCGCGGCCGACGCCTGTCCCATCTACGACGACCGCGGCCGGCTGGCGGCCGTCGTCGAGACGCTGCGCGACATGACGGACGAAAAGCTGGCCCAGATCGCCCTCGAACAACTGGCCACGCGCGACGGCCTGACCGGCCTGGCCAACCGCCGCTGCTTCGACGAGACCCTGCACGCCGAATGGGCGCGCGCGCTGCGCCAGCGCCAGCCGCTCTCGCTGCTGATGGTGGACGTCGACAATTTCAAGGCCTATAACGATGCGAACGGCCACCTGGGCGGCGACGAATGCCTCAAGCGCATCGCCACGGCCGTCGCGAGCGAAATGCGCGCGAACGACCTCGTGGCGCGCTACGGCGGCGAGGAATTCGCCGTCATCCTGCCGAACCAGTCCCTGAAAGGCGCGGCCAGCGTGGCCGAGCGCATCCGTACCCGCGTCGAACAACTGCAGGTTCCGAACCGCCTGGCGGACGGACAGCACGTCACCGTATCCATCGGCGCGGCCACCGCCATCGCGGCCCCCGACAACAGCGCCAGCGAACTGGTCGCCATCGCCGACGCCGCGCTGTACCGCGCCAAACACATGGGCAGGAACCGGATCAGCCTGCCGCTGACCGAGCCGGCCTGAGCCGACTCCTCGCGGTCACAACGTGGCGCGGTCCCACCCGTGCCGCACGGCCGCCTTCATCTTGTCCCAGGTCGACGCGCTGTCCTTGCCATAGCGCGCATCCCAATCCGAACGCAGGTCGTTTTCGACGTCGGACCAGTCGCGGTTGCGGTATCGGACGTCATTGCGCATCTGGGCGCCGTAGCGGTAGGCCGGGGCGGTGTCGTCGTAGCTCGTGCCGGTCGATGAATACGTGTCCGACCAGTGGGTGCGGTAGTGGGTATCGTCGTCCGTGCCGGCCGTCTCGCCCGTCATCTTGTCCCAGCCGTGGCGCACGGCCGCCTTGATGCGCTCCCAGGCCGACGGCTCGTCGTGCGCGCCGTACTTGCTGTGCCAGTCGTTCTTGAGGTCGCCCTCGACGTCGTCCCACGCGCGATCGCGGTAAGCGTCGCTGCTGCGCATTTCGTTACCGTAGCGGTAGGCCGGCGCCACGTCGTCGTAGTCGGTGCCGGAGGCGGCGTAGGTTGACTCGTAGTGCGTGTGGTAGTAGGTCGACTCATCCATGTCCGGCGTAATCTTGTTCCAGCCATGGCGCACGGCGTCCTTGAATTTGTCCCACGTCGACGTCCCGCTCGTGTAGCGCGATTCCCAGTCGGCCTTGAGGTCGGCCTGGGCATCGTCCCAGTGGCGGCTGCGGTACTTCTGCAGGCGGCGCGCTTCGTCGCCGTAGCGGTAGGCCGGCAGGTAGTCGTCGTACTTGTCGGACGCGTTCGAGTACTTCGCGTTCCAGTGGCTGCGGTAATAGCTGTCGTCGTCGATGTCCGGCGTGATCTTGTCCCAGCCGCGGCGCACGGCGGCCTTGAACTTGTCCCACGTCGACGCGCCCGGATGGCGCTTGTCCCAGTCGCTCCTGAGGTCGGATTCGACCTCGTCCCACGAGCGGTCGCGGTACCTGGTGCTCGTGCGCATCTCGGTGCCGTAGCGGTAAGCGGGTGCGTATTCGTCGAAGCCGGCGCCCAGGCTCGAGTAATTGTCGTGCCAGTCGGAGTGATACCAGTCGTCCTCGTCCATGTCCGGCTTGAAGCGGTCCCAGCCGTGGCGCACGGCGGCCTTGAACTTGTCCCAGGTCGAGGCGCCCGGATTGCGCGCTTCCCAATCGCTGCGCAGGGTCTGCTCGACGTCGGACCAGTCGCGGTCGCGGTATTTCTCGTCGCGGCGCATCTCGTTGCCGAAGCGGTAGGCCGGCGCGTAGTCGTCGTAGCTGCCGCCCTCGCCCGCGTAATTCCGGTTCCAGTCGTTGCGGAACGTGTCGTCGTACGTGCTGTCCGCGCCCGTGTCGCGGGAGTACACGCGCACGTTGCCGCGCGCGCCCACGTCGCGCTGCTGCGAACCCGCCAGAGAAGAATCGCGCTGGAGCGAGCCGGAACGGTTGCCCATCATCGCGGTGCCGCCCAGCGACGTGTCGTCCGAGCCGGGGATCGACGCCGTACCCTGCAGCGTGGAGCCGCTCTGGTTCAGCGAGCCGCCCTGCGCCGACTGGAGCGACGAACCCGTCGCCGGGTTCTGCGCCGAGCTCTGCGTGCCGCTCAGGGTATTGCCGCCGGTGGCGCTGTCCATCGAGCCGCCCGACTGCTCGTTGGCGCCCTGCGGCTCTTCGTAGGTCTGGCCCTTGGGAACCGGGTCGTTGATGTTCTGCATGCCGAAGAAATTGCGGTCGTCGTGCCCGGTGAACTGCAGCGAACCCGGCTCCGTGCCCGCCGGCGTGCCCTGGTACGAACCGGACGACGATGCCGTCGACCCGCTGGCGGAACCCATGCCGCCGGACTGCGCCGACATGCTGCCCGACTGCTGCAGGCCGGCCGACGCGGGGGGCGACGCGGTGGCCGCGCCGCGCGTCCACTCGTCATGGTGTTCGTCGATGTCGACGGGACCGAAGCGCTCGATGATGTCCGCCGCGCGCTCCACTTCCGGCTCCGAGTCCGTCGTCAGGGTGAGCACGTGGTGGCCGCGCGTGACGGCATACGAATACTTCATCGCGTGCTCGTTCGTGTCGGAGCCGAACAGGGTCGTGAAGAAATGCTTGAGCGAGGCGCCGAAGCCTTCCTCGTGTTCGCCGGCCAGCCGTTCATCCTCGCCGGTGACGCTGTTCGACTGGCCCGTGGGATCGGCACTCGAGATGCTCACATCGGTGCGCGCAAAGCCCGAGGCCAGCAATTCGTCCAGGGCGTTCCGGGCATCGCTTCGATTGTCGAAGACTGCTACTAGGGTATGTCGCATGATGTTTCCTCCGCTGTCATCGTGTGGGGTTGCCGACCCTGCCGAAGCGCGCCACGCCGACCTGCTCGCCGCCGAGCATGACGTATTCCGCGTGGAGATCCTCGTGCAGGTACTGGTCGAGAGTACTCCAAAGCGGCCGCGTTGCGCGCACCATTGACCCCTTACAACTCATGCGTATCCCGCCACGAAAAACGGGCCGTGCGGCCCGTGTTATCGATGACTTCGGTGAGTCCGCGCACCGACCGGCGCGCGGCTTGCCGGCCGGCGCGTGCGGTGCGGTCAGCCGAACGGATTCGCCACCGTCTTGACGTCCGGCGGCGGCAGGCGGTCCGGCAGGTCCCGCCCTTCCAGCCCGGCCACGATCCGGCCCAGCAGGTCGTGCAGCTGGCGCGCCCTGGCCAGGCCGTCCTTGTCGGCCGTGAGGTCGACGTCGCCCGAGATCGTGATCCGGTCGAGCCGGTTCTCCAGCATCAGGTTGCCGATCTCCACGACGTCGGCCTCGTTCGCGTACGGTGCGAAATTCGGTTTGCTGCTCATGGCTCTCCTCTCAATGGCGGTTGCGGTTGCGGGCCGGCTTGTCGTGGATTTCGGGCAGGTCCAGCACGCGCTCCTTCTCGGCGTCGGTCAGCGCGGGCAGCAGGTTGATGCCGATGATGCGTTCCAGTTCCGGGATCGGGATCACGTTCGCCTTCGCGTCCGGCGCGTTCTCGACGAACCAGGCGGCGCCGGCGCGCTGGCGCGGGCTGTACACGAGTTTATACAAATGGGTCGGCACGAGCACGTTGCCGATCTTGCGCAGGTCCGAGCCGAGGAAGGCCGGCCCGGTGACGACGTACAGGTCGCCCTCCTGCTTTGCCATCCTGCGCACGGCGCCTTCGATGCCGGCCCACAGGTTGCGGTTGTTCTCGCCGTTCTGCGGCACGATGTTGGCGAGGCTGAAGCTGTCGCGCTGGCTGTCGCGGTCCGGCATGTCGCCGTTCGGCGCCATATGGCCGCGGTCGTAGCCGCTGCGCGCGTAGTCCGACAGTTCGGCGCGCTGGTCCGACTGCAGGCGCGGCTCCGAATGGAAGGAATTTTCGCGCGACAATTCCTGCGCCGCCGCGATGTTTTGCGCCTGCAGGTGTTCCGCCGACCACAGCGGCGTGCGCGTGATCCCGGAGTGCAGCACGCTGAAGACGTTGAAGCACAGGGCTTCGGTGGCTTTGCCCAGCTTCGGATTCGTGATCCGCGGCGCCTCCCCGTCGACGAAATGGTCGTTGCAGGATTGTGGCCGCGGCGCGCCGCCGCCCCGCGCCGCGGCCGCCCCCGCGTCGGCATGGGCACGGGCGTCCGGCCGATGCGGGGATTCGCGGTGGCAGGCGCCGAGCGACAGCAGGGATGCCAGCACGAGAGCCGGCGTGAACAACTTCTTAAGCATGATGATTCGACAAAATCAAAGAGTGTGTCATTTTATCCGACGCGCGCTTGCCCTTCCGCAGAAGTCTCCGTATTGCATGCGCGCGCACGCTTCGACACAATTCCCTGCATTTCCGTCCGGAATGCTATAAGATTACGCTTTCAAAAAGCTAAGTATATTTGTCCAAACACGATGGCGATGGATAACCCCTCCATACCTGAGGACCTCCGGCGCTTTGTGCTGACCAGCATCCCTTCGGTTCCGTTCCTGGAGGCACTGCTGCTGATGCGCGCGGATCCGAACCAGGCATGGCGCCGCGACACGCTGGCGCGTCGGCTGTACGTCCGCGAAAAGACTGCGGAAGACTTGCTGGCCGAGCTGTGCACGGCCCGCATCGCCGTTCCCTGCCCCGAGCCCGGGGCGGAAGGCTACCGCTATGACCCGGCGGACGCCGGGCTGCGCGAGCGCATCGACCGCCTGGCCGACCTGTACGCGACCCACCTGGTCGAAGTGACCCACCTGATCCACTCCTCCCTCGACCGCAAGGCCCAGCAGTTTGCGGACGCCTTCAAATGGCGAAAGGACTCATGATGGCGATTACCATCTATGTGCTGTGCACCCTGACGTCGCTTGCCTGCGCCTGGCTGCTGCTGGGCAGCTATCGGCGCACCGGCCACCGTCTCCTGTTCTGGAGCGGCACCTCGTTTGTGGCGATGACCGTGAACAATGTTTTCCTGGTGCTCGACAAGGTCGTGTTTCCCGACGTGTACCTCCTCCCCGTGCGCCAGGTATCCGCCCTCGTGTCCGTACTTCTTTTGCTGTACGGCCTGATTTACGAGAAGGAATGACATGCGCAATGAATTGAACGACCTGTTTGCCGGCGGCATCGCCATGGCCTCCTTCGTCATCGCGCTGTGCTTCCTGCGCTTCTGGCGCAGTTCGCGCGACCGGTTCTTCCTGTATTTCGCGCTGTCGTTCGGCATCGAGGGCGTGCACCGGGTCGTGTCCGCGCTGTCGTACGACGACAACGAGGACTCCCCGCTACACTATCTTGTCCGGCTGCTGGCCTATGGCCTGATCCTGTGGGCGATCCTGGAAAAGAACCTGCCCGCCCGCGGCGGGCGGCGCGACGGCGGAAATTAGCGTGCGCCCGGCCGCCGTCCCCTGCGCCATAATCGGCCGCGACACCATTCGAGGAGGACGGCATGACGAAACAGGACAAGCAGGACAAACGCAAGGACGGCGCGAACCGCAACCTCCAGCGCGCCGATCCCGGGCCGGCGCAGCGGTCGCACGACCGCTCGGAAAACCTGCTGCCGGACGACGATGCCCAGGACGGCCGCTACGACGTGGCCGAGGAAGTGAACCTCGACCAGCAATCGGACCAGCTGCGCCGCGTGGGCAAGCCGCCCAGGGACGTCGGCCCCGGCTAACCCGTCAATCCCATGCGCAGGCCTTCGATCGTGTGGGCCTGCTCGATGCTTTCCAGCGCCGGCACGATGCGGCAGCGCAGGTGCTCGCGCACGGCGGCCGGGAGCGCGTCCCAGTAGGCCTGCGTCACCTGCAGGTCGTGCTTCTCGGCGTTGCGGCCGTCCGGCGCATCGACCCCGAGCACGAGCACGGGCCGCGACTGGCGGCTGCGGTTCGCCGTGCCGCGGTGGATCGTCAGCGCGGATCGGGCCGAGATGTCGCCCACTTGCGGCAGCTTGCGCTGGGCGCGCGCCTCGTAGCGCGGGTACAGCGCCGGATCGGGGAACATCGGGTCGCCGCCCGCGAGATCGTCCCACTGCGTGCCCGGCGCGATTTCGAACGGGCCGACCTCCTCCGTCACGTCGACCGTCGTGAGGTTGAACGCGAGCGAATTCAGGCGGCGCCCGACGAGCGTCTCGGGCGGCGCCGGGAAGTCGCGGTGCCAGGGCTGGTGCATCGCGCCCGGGAACGGGATGTCGAACCCCACTTCCACGATCTTGTAGTCCGGCCCGAGCACGGCCCGGCACACGGCGACGACCCACGGATGCGTCGCCAGGTCGACGAACCCCCGCAGCCGTTCCGGATGCACCTCGACGTAGAAGCGGCAGGGGCCGCGCTCGAGGGCGCCGCAGGGACGGGCGCGCGCCTCGGCGAACAGGGTCTCGATGTCGTCCTTGAGTTGCGCCACCCATTCGGCGCTGAAGGCGCCCTTGCAGGCGATGATGCCGTCGCCGTACAGGCCGCCCATGATGGCGCCCACCTCGTAGCCGGCGCTCCCGTTCGATGCTTGCATGGTGTCCTCCTTGCTGTGCCGCGGCCCCATCCTACCGGCGATCCACGCCGGATGGCGCCCGGCTGCCGACTGTTGACAGCCGGGCGCGCAACTTCTACAGTCGCAACACGATGATCCCCACACCCTGCGCATGCATTCCGCGGTAAATACCGCACCCGCTTATCGGGCCGCTTATCGGGCCGCTTATCGGGCCGCTTATCGGGCCCTTTGCCGGCCCGTCCGCTGGCCGGCGCCGGCCCACGCCGCGCGCGGGAGCGCAGCATGAGCGGGACGATCCAGGGGCGGGTCCTGTTCCTGTGTGGGCGCGCCGTCTCCGATCCCGCCGTCGGGGCCGTGGCCGCCGAGATGGGCTACGACCTCGTGCGCGCCCGCACGCTGGACGAAGCGCTCATGCATGCGCGCCACGGGGACGAGCTGCCCGGCTTCGCGCTCGTGCTGGCCGGCTATTCCGGCGACACCGAGGCATTGTTCGACAGCGTGCGCCGCCTGCGCGCCGCCCTCCCGCAGGCGCCCGTGATCGCGCACGGCATCCCCGCCGCGCCGCCGTTCACGCTGGAGTCGCTGTACGACGCCGGCGCGCTCGCCGTGCTGCACGATCCGGTGTCGATCCCCATCCTCAAGGCCAAGGCGCGCTTTTTCCTGGAAGCGTATGCGACGGCGGCCGAGCGGCGCCGCGCGGAAGCGGCGCTGCGCGACACCCGCGCGCGCCTCGAGGCGATCATCGCCGCCGCCGAAGTCGCCGTGTGGTCGCTGGACATCGCCAGCGGCCGGGTCCGCGCCGACGCGCGCATGAACGAGATGTTCGGCCTGCGTCACGAAGACGGGGACGGCGTGGACGTGGCCGCGTATTTCGCCGTGATCCATCCGGACGACGTGCCGCCCACGCAAACCCTGCTCGGACGCGCCATGGAGACGGGCGCGCCGTACGACGCCACGTTCCGCGTCCGGACGCCGGCCGGGGGCTGGCGCTGGGTCCTCGCGCGCGGCCAGCTGGACCGCAGCGCCGGCCCGCGCGGCATGATGCGCGGCGTCGTGATCGACGCCAGCGTCCGCAAGCAGGCCGAGGAACGCCTGCAGGCCAGCGAGGAACGCTACCGCACGCTGTTCGAGGCGATCGACGAGGGCGTGTGCGTGATCGAGATGCTGTACGACCCGGCCGGCAAGCCCTGCGACTACCGCTTCCTGGAAGTCAATCCGGCGTTCGTCAAGGCCACCGGCCTCGAAGGCGCCGTCGGGCGCACGATTCGGTCGATGCTGCCGGACCACGAGCCGCGCTGGTTCGAGGTCTACGGCAAGGTCGCGGCCACGGGGGAGCCGATGCATTTCGTCGACGAGGCCGCGCAGCTCGGCCGCTGGTACGACGTGTACGCGGCGCGCGTGGGCCCCGCCGGCAGCAGCAAGGTCGTCGTGCTGTTCACCGACATCACGCAGCGCCGCCGCACCGAGGTCGAACTGCGCCGCCTCGCCGACGACCTGGCCGAGCAGGACCGCCGCAAGACGGAATTCCTCGCCACCCTGGCGCACGAGCTGCGCAATCCGCTGGCGCCGATCCGCAGCGGCCTGCAGTTGATGCGGCGCGCACGCTCCGATCCTGCCGCGGTCACGCGCGTGCAGGACATCATGGACCGCCAGCTCGATCACCTCGTGCACCTCGTCGACGACCTCCTCGACGTGGCCCGTATCACGCGCGGCCAGGTGGAGCTCAAGCCGGCCGTGATCGCGCTGGCCGACGTGCTGAACGCGGCGGTCGAGACGAGCCTGCCGCTGATCGAGGCGGCCCGCCACCAGCTCGACGTGCGCCTGCCGCACGAGCCCCTGGCGCTGTTCGCGGACGCCACGCGCATCACGCAGGTCGTCAGCAACCTGCTGAACAACGCGGCCAAGTACACCCCGCGCGGCGGCCACATCGTGCTGGCGGCGGAACGCGACGGCGACCATGCGCTGATCGCCGTGTCCGACAACGGCATCGGCATCCCGCCGGAGTCGATCGGCGAGGTCTTCCGGATGTTCACCCAGGTGGCCCACGCCGCGCGCCACGTGCCGGGCGGACTGGGGATCGGCCTGTCGCTCGTGCGCAGCCTCGTCGAACTCCATGGCGGGACGATCCAGGCGGCGAGCGCCGGCACCGGCACGGGCAGCGTCTTCACGGTGCGCCTGCCGCTGGCCGACCGCGGCGCCGCCACGGGTGCCGCGGTCGGCCCGGCGCAGTCCGACACGGCGGGCATTGCCGCCCTGCGCCTGCTCGTCGTGGACGACAACCGCGACGCCGCCGACACGCTGGCCGCGCTGCTGTCCGTCATGGGCCACGACGTCGTCGTCGCGCACGACGGGCACCAGGCGCTGCGCATGCTGGACGGACTGCATCCGCACGCCGTGTTCCTCGACATCGGCATGCCCGGCATGTCCGGCTACGAGGTGGCCGAGGCCGTGCGGCGCGAGCCGGGCCACGACGGCGTCATGCTCGTCGCCCTCACCGGCTGGGGCGGCGCCGACGACCGCGCGCGCACGGCGCAAGCCGGGTTCGACGCCCATCTCACCAAGCCGGCGACGGTGGCGGCGATCGAGGCCGTGCTGCGCGAGGTGACGGCGCGCAGCGCCCCGTCACCAGCCGACGGCTAGCAGGCGCGCGGCCATGCGCGGCCAGCACAGCGTCGCGACTTCCGAGCGCGTGGCCCAGCGGTAGCCGTCCATCTCCGGCGTGGGCGCACCCGTGGCGTGGTGCGGATACATGCTCGTGCAGTTCAGGTGCGCCAGGTCGGGCATGGCCGCGCCCACGTCCACGCGGAACAGGTGCAGCGCCTTGTCGCGGCGGTACTCGAAGCGGCCCAGGTCGCGGAACGCGTCCGGCGCAAATGCGAGGCCCGTCTCTTCCCACAGCTCGCGCACGGCGGCGTCCAGCGGCGACTCGCCCGGGTCCTGCACGCCTTTCGGGATGTCCCAGCGCGGCGTGTGCGTGACGTGGCCCAGCAGCAGGCGCCCGCCGGCGTCGACGACGAGCGTGCCGCATGACACGGCGACGACAGGCGGGGTCCTCATCGCAGCGCGCGCGCGGCCGCGGCCAGCGCCTGTTCCAGCGCCTCCAGGCTCACCGGCTTGGTCAGGTGCTGGTCGAACCCGGCTTCGTGCGACTGTTCCTGGTCGCTCTGCGCGCCCCAGCCGGTCAGCGCGATGAGGACGATCTGGCGCAGGCCCTGGCGCCGGCGGATCGCGCGCGCCACTTCGTAGCCGCTCATGCCGGGCAGGCCGATATCCAGCAGCACGAGGTCCGGGCGCGCTTCCAGCGCCAGCCGCAGGCCCTGCGGGCCGTCGCGCGCCACCGTCGTCGCGTGGCCGAGCGCCTCCAGCAGCGCGACGAGGCTGTCGGCGGCGTCGGCGTTGTCGTCGACGACGAGCCCGCGCAGCGGCGCCGGGGGCTGGGTGTGATGCGCGTCGTCCGTGCCCGTCGGGCGCGCGTGCGGCGAACCGGGGTGCAGCGGCAGGCGCACGGTGAAGGTGCTGCCGTTGCCACGGCCGGCCGAGAACGCGCTCACGCGGCCGCCGTGCAATTCGACGAGCCGGCGCACGAGCGACAGCCCGATCCCGAGCCCGCCCTGGGCGCGATCGAGGCTGCCGCGCACCTGCGTGAACATCTCGAATACGGAACCGATGGCGTCGGGCGGGATGCCGATGCCGGTATCGGACACGGCGACGACGGCGTGGCCGTCCTCGCGCCAGGCCGCCAGGGTGACGCAGCCGCCGGCGGGCGTGTACTTGGCGGCGTTGTTGAGGAGGTTGGACAGCACCTGCACCATGCGCGTGACGTCCGCCTCCAGCGGCAGCGGTTCGTGCGGCAGGTCGACTTCCAGCCTGTGCCCGTGGCCGTCGATCAGCGCGGCGCTCGTTTCCAGCGCCATCTGCACGACGACCTTGAGGTCGACTGCCTCGCGTTTGAGTTCGATCTTGCCGCGCGTGATGCGGGCGATGTCGAGCAGGTCGTCCACCAGATGGATCAGGTGCCCCAGCTGGCGGTCCATCATGGCGTGCACGCGCCCCGTGGCCTCGGCGTCGCGCGGTGCCATGCGCAGCAGGTCGAGCCCCGTGCGGATCGGCGCCAGCGGGTTGCGCAGCTCGTGCGCCAGCGTGGCCAGGAATTCGCTCTTGCGGTGGTCCGCTTCCGAGAGGTCGGCAGCCACGCGGCGCAGCTCGTCCTCCGAGCGCTTCTGCGCCGTGATGTCGCGCGTGATCGTTGCGAGGCCGATGTTGTGGCCGTCCGCGTCGCGCACGGCGAAGCCCTTGAAGTACACGGGGATCGGCTCGTGGCCGTCGGGCTGGTCCAGGCGCAGTTCGCCTTCCCATTCGGCCGCGCCGCCCGTCAGCGCGGCCATCACGTGGTCGCGCACGAACGGCCGGTCTTCGCGCGGGAAGAAGTCGATCATGCGCCACGCGGCGATGTTGGTGCCGTCGTCCAGCCCGGCCATGCGCCGCCCCGCCGGATTCAGGTAGATGCCACCCGCGTCGGGCGTGAAGATGCCGATGAAGTCGGACGATTGCTCCGCCACGGCGGCCAGGCGGCGGATGCCTTCCTCGGCGCGGCGGCGGTCGGTCTCGTCGCGGAAGTACAGCGCGAGGCCGCCGGTCTCCGAACCCGACGCCTCCATCGGAAACGAGTTGATTTCGAACCAGCGGTTCTGGGCGTCGTCGTAGGCCTCGATGCGGCTGCGCGTCCGCTCCAGCGCCGTGCGCCGCAGCGCCCGTTCCTGCGCGCTGCCGCGCATCTGCGCGAACAGGTCCCAGAACTGCGCGCCGACCAGCTCCTCGCGCGGGCGGCGCGTGACGGCTTCCGCGGCGCCGTTGGCATACGTGATGCGCCAGGCCGGATCGAGGGCGATGAAGCCTTCGCTCATGCTTTCCAGGATCGCGCGCGAGCGGTGTTCGGCCGCCTGGCGTTCCTGCGCCTCGTGGCGCTGGCCGATCACGAGCGACGCCGTGTTGGCCAGCAGCGCCAGCGCCGCTTCCTCCTGCGGGCCGGGCAGGCGCCGCTCGCGGTAATACAGCGTGAAGGTGCCGAGCACCGCGCCGGACGGCGCCAGGATCGGCAGCGCGCGCGCCGCGCGCAGCCCGTGCGCCTGCGCGAGGGCCGCATGCTGCTGCCACAGCGGATCGGCCGCCACGTCGGCGCAGACGATCGGTTCGCCGCGCCACGCGGCACCGCCCGCGGCGCCGGCCACCGGGCCGATGGGAATGGCGTCGATGGCGCGCTGGAACTCGATGCCGAGCGACGGGGCGGCCGCGTGAAGCAGGCGGCCGCCGGACGCCGTCAGCTGCACCGACGCGAGCGCCGCGCCGCCGCTGTAGTCCTCGGCGGTGCGGGCCAGCACGTCCAGCACGTCGCCCAGCGGGGCATCGGTGACGGCCAGCTCCAGCGCGCCGCGCTGGCCGACGGCGAGCAGGTTCGCGCGCGTCCGCTCCGTGACGTCGACGCCGTGCAGCAGCACGCCCGAGACGCTGCCGTCCGGGTCGCGCAGAGCCATGCAGACGAAGTCGAGGAAGTGTTCTTCCAGGCCGCTGTGGGCGTCGTCGCCGTGGCCTTGCAGCAGCAGGCGCACGTTGTGGCCTTCGACGGCCTCGCCGCTGGCGTAGACGCGGTCCAGCACGTCGATGAAGCCCTGCCCGGCCAGTTCCGGCAGCGCCGTGCGCACGGCCAGGCCTGCGAGCGGACGGCCGCCGGTCAGTTCGAGGTAGCGCTGGTTGGCCATGTCGATCACGTGTTCCGGGCCGCTCATCACGCACATGATGGCGGGCGCGCGGTGGAAGATGTCGCGCATGCGCTCGCTGGCGGCCTGCAGCTCGCGCAGCAGGCGTTCGCGCTCCGCCTCGGCCTGGCGCCGGCTCTCGCCCAGCTGCTGCTCGCTCTCGGCCAGCCGCTCGGCGGCCAGTTTTTCCACCGTGGCGTCGCGGATGATCTTGGCGAAGCCGGCGTGGACGCCCGCCTCGTCGCGCAGCGGCACCATCACGCCGTCGGCGAAGAAACGCGTGCCGTCGCGCCGCACGTGCCAGCGGCGGTCCTCGGCGCGGCCATGCGCGAGGGCGTTGCGGGCTTCCTGTTCCGGCTGCCCGGCCGCCTGGTCCTCGGGCGTGAACAACAGGTCGACGCAGCGCCCGAGGACGGCGTCGGCCGGCCAGCCCGTGATCGCGGCGGCGCCGCCTTCCCACTCGGTCACGACGCGGTCGACGTCGGTGCCGATGAAGGCATAGTCGCGGATATTGTCGAGGATGAGGCGCAGCCGGGCGTCGCGCGAGCGCAGCTGGGCGCGGTGGCGTTCTTCCTCGATGCGGGCCAGCTCCGCGTTCTTGCGGTACAGGTCGATGAAGACGGCGACCTTGGCGCGCAGGACCACGGGATTGAAGGGTTTTGTGAGGTAATCGACCGCGCCGAGCGCATACGCCCGCTCGAGCGGGAATTCGTCGGCGTCGCCGGCGGTCAGAAAGATGATCGGGAGGCTGTGCGTGCGCGGGTGCTCGCGGATCAGCTCGGCCAATTCGAAACCGTTCATGGTCGGCATGCGCACGTCCAGCAGCACGACGGCGAAATCGTGGGCGAGCACCTCGCGCAGCGCGGCCTCGCCCGACGTCACGGCGACGAGCGCCTGGCCCAGGTCCGCCAGGATGGCTTCCAGCACCGCCAGGTTGGCCGGCTGGTCATCGACGAGCAGGATCTTGGTGGTCTGGTCCGAGGCCATCAGGTGTCTGGGGAAAGGAGCGATGTAAATAATGCAATGTATTCCGCGCCCTGCCGAAAGTCAATTGTGCGCGGCCCGGCGCCGCCCGCCCCCAAACTGGCGGCTGGCTTTCGACGGTACTGGAGTATTCGATGACGTTTTCCTTCCTGTCCCGGACAGGGCATTTTTCCTTCCTGAATAACCCCTTCGAATCGTGGGCGATGGCGGCGGCCGTCGCGGCCGGGTCGGCGATCGCCATGGTGTTCGTGCGCGCCTTCGTGCTGCGCCGCATGGAGACGCTGTCGCGGCGCACCGGGACACGCCTCGACGATTTCGTCGTCAAGATGCTGTCGCAGACCTATCTGCTGTTCATCGTCGTGTTCGCCCTGTACTTCGGCAGCACCTTCCTGGAGCTGACGGCGAAGCAGGACAAGTTCGTCACGCGCATCGCGATCGCCTCCCTGCTGCTGCAGGCGGCGATCTGGGGCGACGCGGGCCTGCGCGCCTGGCGCGACCAGTTCCGCGTCGGGCCCGTCGACAGCGAACGGCGCGCCTCCAGCGGCGTGCTGTGCTTCATCTCGCGGCTGCTGCTGTGGGTGATCGTCACCCTGATGGTGCTCGACAATTTTGGCATCAACATCACGACGCTCGTCGCCAGCCTGGGCATCGGCGGCGTGGCCGTCGCGCTGGCCACGCAAAACATCCTCGGCGACCTGTTCGCCTCGCTCTCGATCATGCTCGACAAGCCGTTCGAAGTGGGCGACTTCATCATCGTGGGCGACGTGCTCGGGTCGGTCGAGCACATCGGCCTCAAGACGACGCGCGTGCGGGGCCTGGGCGGGGAGCAGGTCGTGTTCTCCAACGGCGAGCTGCTGAAGAGCCGCATCCACAACCACAAGCGCATGCAGACGCGGCGCGTGGCGTTCGTGCTGCGCGTGGCCTACGGCACGGGGGATGAACTGCTGGGCCGCATCCCGCAGATCATCCGCGAGATCGTCACGAGCAAGGAGAACGTCGACTTCGAGCGCGCCCATTTCTTCAGCTGGGGACAGTGGTCGCTGGATTTCGAGGTCGTGTACCACTACCGCAGCCCGGACTACCTCCTGCACATGGACGCGCAACAGGCCATCTTCCTGGAGATTTACCGCCGCTTCCAGCAGGACGGCATCGAGTTCGCGCACCCGCTGTCGATCGTGCGCCTGGCCGATGCGGGACTGGCGGAGACGTTCCGCCGCAACGGCGACGCGCCCCCGCCGCCGGGCCCGTCCTTTCACTGAATCCGTTGCACCAAAATAGCCAGACTCATCCTACAAGCCAGCCATAAGGAATCCTATTCACCCTGCATATCGTGCGCCTTACCATGGCTTCACCTCTTCCCGGGCGGCAGTCACGCGACGCTGATCCGGCAGAGGGACGAATTGTTTAACCAACTCAAGGAGAACGATCATGGCATCGAACAACCAGCAAGGCGGTAACAAGGGCAACAACCAGAGCGGCGACACCAGCAACCGCGGCTTCGCATCGATGGACCCGCAGAAGCAGCGCGACATCGCCTCGGAAGGCGGCAAGGCCGCTCACGCTTCGGGCAATGCGCACGAGTTCACCTCGGAAGAAGCGCGCCGCGCCGGCTCCATGAGCCACAAGAACGACAGCGGCAGCCAGCAAAGCCAGGGCGGCGGCAGCCAGCAGAGCAGCAACAGCACCCGCGGCGGCACGCCGGAGCAGCACGCCAAGGCCGGCTCGCAGAGCCACAAGAACGACAACAAGCGCTGACCGTCAGCGCCTGCCCGGCACGCCCGGGCAGATCGTGGCATGTTCAACCGCTGGCTCCGGCCGGCGGTTTTCGCATTTCCGTGACGCGTTCGGAAACAGCGCTCCGCGCCCCCTTTCCCGCCCCTTTTCCACCTCCGGCATTCCGCCGCGACGTGCCGCCGGACTCGTATTGACGGGCTCGCCTCGCCTGCGCCCGCGTCCAATTGTGCGGGGCAAAACGGATGAAGGGTGATATATTTTTGGCACTATATTTCACATTCCAAACGCTCCGTAACCGTAAGTCGTTACGGTCTTTACATATGAACTTGGGATGCGGGAAACAGCGCATGCGGGGCATGGAGTCCGCGCGGCCGCACGCGCCGCGCCGGCAGGAATAACCATCAAACAGGATAAGCGAATGAAAAAGAATATTGCCATTGTCGGTGCTGGATTTTCCGGAGCTGTCATCGCCAACCAGCTGGCCCATGCGGGCTATAACGTCGAGATCTTCGAGGCGCGCGACCATATCGCCGGCAATTGCCATTCGGAGCGCGACAGCGAAACGGGCGTCATGGTCCACGTGTACGGCCCCCACATTTTTCACACCGATAACGAACGGGCCTGGGAATTCGTGAACCGCTTCGCCGAATTCAAGCCCTACGTCAATCGCGTGAAGGCGATCACGAATCACCGCGTGTTTACGCTGCCGATCAACCTGCTGACGATCAACCAGTTCTTCGGCAAGACGTTCCGTCCGGCGGAAGCGGAAGCCTTCATCCAGTCGCTGGGCGACAAGTCGATCGAGAATCCGGCCACGTTCGAGGAACAGGCGCTGCGTTTCGTGGGCCGCGAGCTGTACGAAGCGTTCTTCAAGACCTATACGATGAAGCAGTGGGGCCTGCATCCGAGCGAGCTGCCGGCCAGCATCCTGAAACGCCTGCCCGTGCGCTTCAATTACGACGACAACTACTTCAACCACAAATACCAGGGCATGCCGGCCGACGGCTATACGGCGCTGGTGGAAAACGTCCTGAAAGTGCCGGGCATTACCGTTCACCTGGGCACCCGCTTCGACCCGGCCGCCAAGTCGGACTACGATCACGTGTTCTACAGCGGCCCGATCGACGCCTGGTTCAACCACGTGGAGGGCCGCCTGCCCTATCGCACGCTGGATTTCGAAGTGTTCCGCGACACCGGCGATTACCAGGGCAATGCCGTCATCAATTACTGCGACGATTCGCAATCGTATACGCGCATCACGGAACACAAGCATTTCTCGCCGTGGGAACAGCACGAGCGCACGGTCTGCTACATGGAATACAGCCGCCAGTGCGAGGAAAACGATACGCCGTATTATCCGATCCGCCAGGCACGCGAAAAGGCGCAGCTGGAAAAATACGTCGACCTGGCCCGCACCGAAACGAACGTCACCTTCGTCGGCCGCCTCGGCACGTACCGCTACCTCGACATGGACGTGACGATCCACGAGGCATTGCAGACGTCGGATAAATTCCTCGCGGCCGCGCGCGAGAAGGTGCCGATGCCGGCGTTTGCGATCGATCCGCTGGCCTGAACGTCTGCGGCGCGGCCACGGCCGCGCCCGGGAGCGCCCGGCGGCGAGTGCCGGCGCACGGCGATCCGCCCGCCAGGTTCGCAATCCCGAAGTCTAGATCCGGCCGCCGCGTATCGGGACTGCCGGATCGCCGCGCCGTTTTTCGGCCTCGTATCCGAGAGCAAGGAAAATCGCGCCACCGAAAATCAACACGTCGGCGACATTGAACGAATATGGGTTGTTAATCCCGCAGCAACTCACGTTGATGTAGTCGGCAACCGCACCGTAGACAACGCGGTCGTAGGCATTGCCGAGTGCACCGCCCGCCACGGCGCCGGACGCCAGTATCAGGACCCATCCCGACTTGTTGCGCGCCCATAAGATCAGCGCCAACGAGACGACGATGCTGATGGCAACCAGCAGCCAACGGGCATCGAAACTGTTCAGGAAACCGAAATTGACCCCTTTGTTCCAGGCCATTACGAAAGTGAGGTAAGGGGGGGAAACGGGGATCGTCTGGACGGATATCAGGTTGAGCCAGTCAACGATAATGATCTTTGAAAGACGGTCGAGGCCGAATGCGAGAAACGATGTGATAGCGATCCGGATCATAAGTTAAAGTAAATAATTCGATTCTCTCGGCGTCGGTTGACAAGGTCTGCGCGCCCAATTTTAGCAGCATAAACGTGCTCGGAAACCGGCAGGACGCCATGTCCAGCAACCGACTGCTTTTGGCGGAGCCCGGCCGTTGGCCGCCGCACGGCGTCTTCTCGCCAGGCTGGAAAATCCCCGAAACCTAACCGCGCCGCCTGCTGCGTTTGTTCCAGTACTGGCCCGAATAATCGCCGCACGATGCAAGGTGTACGCGTCCGCTGCCATCGTTGACGATATCCAGGCATTTGCCCTGGCCCGTGAACTCGTTCCACAACCGCACGCCCTGGCCCGGACCCGTCTGATCCATGTGCCATTGCTGGCCCGTCACGTTGGCGCAGGACGCCATGTGCACCTGGCTATTGTTGCCGTCATTGACCACGTCCAGGCACATATCCTCGCCAGTAAAGCGCGCCCGCAGACGCACAAAGCTGTTGACGGCGTCCGGCACAAGCTCCCACATTTGGCCCGTGTAAGGACCGCAGCGGGTCATGTGCAACTGATCCCGATTCTCCGCGTTGACGATATCGAGGCAGTTGTCATGTCCGGTAAAGGCCGAATGCAGGCTGAAGCTGGGCGGGTTTGCGCTGGCGCCGTGGGCAACGGTGGCGAGCAAGAACGGCAGCAGCAGTCGCATTGTCTTCTCCTTGGATGAACATATCGATGCCGATCGATCGTGCCGGCCGTTTTCGCAACGATCGGTCATCGAGTTTGTGCCGGTTGGCCGATAACGTACGGCCGGCCCGGCCCAGTGTACGATGTTGTTGCTCTCTGAGCAAGTAAGAGGTCTTGTGGCATCGAGCCATGGCTTTCTTGTGTACTCAGCTTTGAAACACGCCCATCATCAAATTTACGAGCAACCATGCGGATAACCCCGTCGTCCGGATCACCAAGGCCACGGTGTCTTGCGTCCAACGTCGGCATCGCGGGCCGCGTCGTAAAGGTATTTGCCCACGACCAAGTCCTGCAGGGCTAGACCGGTCATATCGAACACCGTAACGTCATCCGCACGGCGGACGAAGGCGAACTTTCCTGTCAGGAGGTCCCCGAGCTCCATATGTCGCACGGATGGATCCCACTGCGTTTCGCCGAGTTGGGACGCCTGTTCGCTGTCGTCGACCACCAGCCGGCAACGCTGCAGCAAACCTTGCGGCAGTTCACGTTTGCCTCGGGTATCGGCGCCGACGCAGTTAAAGTGTGTTCCTGGCCGCACTGCCGCAAGGCTGAATAGTGGCCCGCCGCCTGGTGTAGCCGTGATCACGACGTCGCTGGCGGCAACGGCCGCGTCGACGTCGACTGCAAGGGTCGGCCGCTGCCCTTCGGCGAAGTGATCTTCGAAGGCTGCATCGGGCTTGCCATCGTGTGAAACATAGCGAACCGTACGCAAGGACGGCAATGCGCGCAGCGCGGCGGACAGCTGGGCGCGCGCCTGCACGCCGGTACCGAACACACACAAAGTCGCGCTGTCGGCGCGCGCCAACGTGCGTAAGCCGAGCTCGCCGGCCGCCGCGGTCCGGGCGGTTGTGATGGCATTGCCGTCCATAATGCAGCATGGGCGTCCCGTCGCCGGATCGAACAGCATGATCGTCGCCTGGTGTGGCTCGCCACCGAGTTCGCGGTTGCGTGGCCAGAACCCGGCGGCCTTGAAGCCTAGCAGCGCACGCGCAGCGACGTCACCCGACTTGATGCCAAAAATCCCGCCGGTGTTCAGGGCTTCGCGGACGACTGGAAAGACCCGGCCTTGTCGGTCGCTGTGCAACGTGAAAGCGTCGTGGACAGCGCGGCTGACCATCTCGGTTGTCATGAGGGCTGCGACGGCGTCGCGGTCGAGCAATAGCAGACGGGCGTCGCTGGGCATGAAATGTCTTCGGTAACGTGAAAGTGCGTTCTCAACGTTGGCGGATATCCGCCAATTGCGGCTGGGCGATTCGCGGAAAATCGTCGGTGGAGAGGACGATCGACGCATCCAGGCGGCCGGCGTTGAAGGCGATCTCCCGGTAGCGCGCGAATAGCTCAGGATCCGCTATCAGTTGCAAGTCCGGGTGAAATGAAAACGGCGGGATAGCGCCCAGCACGCATCCGGTCATCGCGTCGATCTCCTTTGGGCTCATCAGGCTGGCGCGCCTGGCCTGGCAACGTGTTGCGAGGGCAGCCAGGTCGAGCTGGCGATCCGCAGCCAGTACGGCCAGGACGTACTTCGCGGGCACACTCGAAACCTGCAGCTTGCAGGCCATGGCCTTGGCGCCCTGGCCGACTTCCGTGCCGCGAATACGGGCGACCTCTTCGGACTTGCCGGCAGCCGCGTGCTCGATGACCCGGTAGCGGGCGCCTTGTGCGTCGAGTAGGTCGACCAGCTTGAGGAAGGTTGCCGTAGGGCCGACGCCTGGCGGATTCGATGGTTCAGTCATGGGTACGGGGCATGAAAATTCAGGGTTCAGTCGATGTCCAGGAGCGTGCAGAGCTCGTTCTCGAGTTCACGATGGGAGTCGACGACGCGGAACGCGCCCGTGAATGTGTAGTCGGCCAACAGTTCGCTGCGCAGCACGATACAGCGCAACCCGGCTGCCCGCGCGGCGGCCAGCCCGCGCGGCGAATCCTCGACGGCGATGCATTCGTCAGGGTCCAGGCGCAGCTTGTCCAGCGCTTGCAGGTAGGCGTCGCGTGCCGCACGAACCTGTGCGATCCGCGCTTCGTCGTAGCCGCGTCCGCGCAGCACGTGCCACGCGCCGTGGTTGTCGTCGAGGTACCAGGCCAGGTACTGCTCACGCGTCAAGGCGACGTCGTGCGGTCCCGGGACGCGGCGGTTGGCCTCGAAAAACAGGCGCTCGGTATCGCACAGCACCCCGTCGTTGTCCCAAAGGATCGCCTTGATCATCAGCCCGCCAGGAACCCGCTCAGGCGCGCCAGGTCGATATTGCCGCCGCTGAGGAGGATGCCAATCCGCTTGCCGCGCAGCTGGCCCTTCATGCGCTGCGCCGCCGCGAAGCCGAGGCAGCCGGTCGGCTCGACCACGATCTTCATACGCTCGGCGAAAAAGCGCATGCACTGCACCAGCTCCTCGTCCGACGCGGTCAGGATGTCGTCGACGTCACGCCGGATGATGGGGAAGGTGCAGTGGCCGAGATGCTGGGTCTGGGCGCCATCGGCGATCGTCCTGGGCGCGTCGATGTGGACGATGGCGCCCGAGCGGAACGATTGCTGGCCATCGTTGCCGGCCTCGGGCTCGACACCAAACACTTTGCACTGCGGCGCCAGGGCGTGGGCCGCGAGGGCCGATCCGGCCAGCAGACCGCCGCCGCCAAGTGGAGCGAAAAAGGCGTCCAGCGGCCCGACTTCCTCGAACAGCTCTTTGGCCGCAGTACCCTGGCCGGCGATGACATCCGGGTGGTCATAGGGTGGAATGAGGGTCAGGCCATGCCTGTCCGCCAGATCTCGCCCAATCTTCTCGCGGTCTTCCTGATAGCGGTCGTAGACGACGACGTTGCCGCCGTAGCCCTTGGTCGCCGCCACCTTCGCCGCCGGCGCATCGTGCGGCATCACGATCGTGGCCGGCATGCCCAGCAGCCTGGCCGCCAGGGCAATGGCTTGGGCATGGTTACCTGACGAGAAAGCGACAACGCCTGCGCGGCACTGCCCGGGCGTGAACTTCGACAACGCGTTGTAGGCGCCACGGAACTTGAATGCCCCCATGCGCTGCATGTTTTCGGCTTTGAAGTAGACCTCGGCGCCGAACGCTTCGTTGACGGTACGCGAGGTCAGGACGGGGGTGCGGTTGGCGGCGCCGGCAATGCGTCCGGCGGCCTGGACTACGTCATCGTACGTAGGTAAGTCAAGCGTGGTCATCGTGGGTTTCTTCAATTACTTGATGTCGTTGTAGGCCGTGGCGCGCGAGATGCCAAGGTGCGAGGCGGCGATCTCGATGGCACGCCGGACTTCGAGAAAGCCGCCGACTTTCAGCTCGCGCATCAGGGCGCGGCGTTCGCTGGCCTTCAGCAGTTGCGGAGACGACGCCAGGCTCGCGGCATACTGGTCGATCCGCCGGCGGATCGCCTCGGCGTTGGCCGGATCGAGGGATTCCTGCACCGGCGACGCATCGGTCGCGTTGAATTGTTCGAGCGCATTCTGCATCGAGCGGAACAGTGTCAGGTCCACGTTCATGCACAGCGCGGCGACATAACGACCCTCTGCATCCTTGATGCCGATCGAGGTGCTTTTGGCAGGACGGCCGTCCGCGAACTGGTTGGCGTAGTTGGCCAGGATCTGCGGATAGTTGTTGTCAGCGATGCGTGCCAAACCGAGCTCCGTTGCCGGATCACTGGTTGCGCGGCCGGACAAGTTGTTGTGGATCGCGAGCACGGCGTGTTTGGGATCGCGCAGGTCATGCACGACGACCTCGCAAAACGGCGCAAACGTCTGGGCCAGGCCCTGCGCGATCTGTTCGAGCTGATCGAGTAACGAGGCTTGGTGCGTTTGCAGAATATCGGCTGGGATAGTAGACATTTAAGGGGGATGCGGTGCACTCACGATCCGCTGATTGGCAATGCAAGATATTTTGTCTGTTCTTGGACGATTCGTCAAATAAGATCGGCGGATACTGGTATTCGTTCTGGCAACATGCCCGTTGCCCATGCCCCGCCGTCCGACGCGCACCCCTCCAGTGGCGACAGTTGGCGGTCCGTTTGCCGGCGCACCGGCATACGCTGGGCGTATCTTCCTCGTGAGCCCGGCTGCAAACATCATATTCTCGATGACCAGGCGCGGTACGTTGAGAGCTTGTGTTAGGCATACCTAGCCCACCTTGACGACGACCTTGCCTTTCGCATGGCCCTGTTCGACGTAGGCGAGGGCCGCGTCGACGGCGTCGAACGGAAAAACGCGGTCCACGACCGGACGTATCGCACCGGATTCGATGAGGCCGGCGATCCGGCGCAGCTGGTCGCCGTTCGGCTTCATGAACAGGAACGAATAGCCGACGTTGCGTGCCCGCGCTTTTCTCCTGGCGCCAAAGCTCAGCAGATGTGTGGCGAGCGCCACGAACCACGGCAGGCCGGCCTCTTTCGCGAAGCCGGGGTCCGGCGGGCCGGAAATCGAGACGAGACGGCCGCCGCGTTTCAGCACGCGCAAGGATTTTTCGAGATTTTTCGCGTCCTGGCTATGCAAGACCACGTCATAGTCATGCAGCACGTTCTCGAAATCGTCTTTCCGGTAATCGATAACGATATCCGCGCCGAGGCTTTTCACGAGGTCGATATTGCCCGCGCTGGTCGTCGTCGCCACCGTCGCACCGATGTGCCTGGCGAGCTGGATCGCGAACGTGCCGACGCCGCCGGAACCCGCCTGGATGAAGACTTTCTGGCCCTTCTTGAGGCCGGCCTTGTCGACGAGTGCCTGCCAGGCCGTCAGGCCCACCAGCGGAATCGACGCGGCGTCCTCCATGCCGATGTTGCCGGGTTTGAGCGCAAGATCGCGTGCATCGACGGCGATGAATTCGGCGAAGGTGCCGATGGCGCGATCCGCGGCGCGCGCGTACACCTCGTCGCCCGGCCGGAATCCGGTTACCCGGCTGCCCACCCGAACCACGACGCCGGCCAGGTCATGGCCGAGAATGAACGGGGGCCGGTATGGCAGGATCAGCTTGAATTCGCCGCTCCTGATCTTCGCATCCAGCGCGTTCACGCCGGCCGCGCGGATGCGCACCAATACCTGGTCGTCGCGCGGCTCGGGTACCGGCATCTCGGCGGGCCGCAGCGCCGCGTCCTTGCCGTAGCGATCGATGACGAATGCTTTCATTGTGTCCTGTTCCATGGTGACTCCGCTCATGCGCCGAGCCTCAGGTCCCTGCGCACGCCCGCATCGACCATCGGGGCGGGCGCGAACCTGCGCAGCAGCTGCAGGCGGCCGGCGGCGCCGGGCGTGTAATGGCGTTTCGGTTGGGCCGCCGTGGCCGCCTCCAGCACGGCAGCGGCGACGACGTCCGGCCCGTCCGCGCCGACGAGCACTTCCTTGACCCGCGTCGCGACGGCCGCGCGGATCTCGCGATACACGTCGAGCGGCGCATCGGGTTGCATCAGGTTCGCATCGAACGGCGTGTTGATGTAGGCGGGCTCGACGACCGAGACGCGGATGCCCATGGTGCGCAATTCATGGTCGAGCGATTCCGAATAGCCCGCGACGGCGTGCTTGGTCGCGGAATACAACGCCATGTACGGCATCGGCAGGAAACCCAGCACGGACCCGATGTTGACGATGCGCCCCCGGCCTTGATGCCGCATGTGCGGCACGACGGCGCGGGTCATCCGGACGATGCCGAAGAAGTTGGTATCGAACACCGCGCGCGCCTGGTCGAGCGAGCTCTCCTCCGCCGCCGCGGGCGCGACGCCGAAACCGGCGTTGTTGACGAGCAGGTCGATGCGCCCTTCCCGGCCTATCACTTCCGCGACCGCGGCGTCCACGGACGCGTCGCTCGTCACGTCGAGCGCTAGCAGCTCGAACGGCTGGCTGCCGGCCGCCGCGCCGCGCCGGCTGGTGCCGTAGACTGTGTAGCCGGCCTGCGCGAGCCGCCGCGCGCTCGCTTCACCGATACCGGAAGACGCTCCCGTGACGAGGGCGACGCCCGACGTTTTCTTCATGTTCATCCGAACCTCCGTTTGATGTGCGGCCGTTCCCGGCCATTTACTATCGATTTAATACTGACTATACTTCTAAAATGAAACCGAGTCACTATCAAAAGAGAATTAAGTCGAATGATTGCCAAGAATTCATGTGATTCCCCCTGCCCGATCGCGCGCACGCTGGCCGTCGCGGGAGATGCGTGGAGCATATTGATCCTGCGGGACGCGCACGCCGGCCTCACCCGTTTCGACCAGTTTCGCAAGAGTCTCGGCATCGCGCCCGGCATCCTGACGCGGCGCCTGACGGATTTGACGGCCGAAGGATTGCTGGAAAAGCGCTGCTATTCCGAGCGCCCGCCGCGCGAGGAGTATGTGCTGACGCCCGCCGGTCGCGATTTCTTGCCGGTACTGTTCATGATCGGCGCATGGGGACGCCAGCACCGCGGCGGCGGCGCGCTGACGCGCTTCGTGGATGCCGACACGGGAACCGACATCGAACCCGTCGCCGTGGATGCCGTGACGGGGGCGAGGATCGGTACGCGCCCCATCCGTATCGTGGAAGCGGACGGCGGCTGAACGGGTACGTCGTCAATCCGTCCGTTCGACGACATAAGTCTTGCCGCCCTCCAGCGTCATTTCGTAGCGGTCGTCCGCGACGTGGCGAATCGCACCATCCGCGCTGCGCGGCGTGGTCGTGCTCGTGAACCGCAGCACGCCGGCGCCCGCGACGGCGGTCACCCTGATCCGCTGCGTGTTGGCGAACACGGCGATGTCACCGTGCGGCGTCGGCACCTTCCCTTCGATCCATTGCAGGCCGCCGAGGTCGGGCTCGACGACATATGCCGCATACCCGGGCTGCGTCGGTTTCACGCCCAGGTAGTATTTGCCGAGCAGGTACAAGGGACTCGCACCCCACGCGTGGCACAGGCTCATGCCGAACGGCTTGCCGTACATCGCGTAGCGCGCGGCCCCCTGGACGTTCGGATCGTACTGTTCCCAGAAACAGGTCGCTCCCGCGCGCAGCATGCCGCCCCAGTAATCCTTGATCTGATGCGTCACATAGGCCTGCTGCCCGCTTTCCGCCAGGGCGGCGAGTTCGTAGAACCGCATATAGGGCGTCGTGATCTTCGGCACGTCGTCGCTCATGAGGACGTTGCGCCGGACGGCCGCCGCCTGCGTGTCGTCCAGGTAGCCGAACAGCAGCGCGAACATATTGGGATGGCGCGTGACCAGCGGATTCGTCTTGCCGCCCTTGCGGCCGTGGATGAACACCTGCCGTTGCGGGTCCCAGAACGCCGCCCGGACCTTCGCCTTGAGCTCGGTGGCCAGCCGGCGGTAGGTGGCGGCCTTCGCCTCGTCGTGCGCGAGCGCCGCGCAGTCGGCCATCGCGTCCAGGCTGCGCGCGAACAGCAGCTGGATGACCGTCAGTTCGCCGTCCTTCGGCATGTCGGCCCAGTCGACGAAGACCCAGTCGCCCGGCTGCCCTTCCAGCATGCCGTCGGCGTCGCGCCGCGCCAGCACGAAATCCATCAGCGAGACCATGCGCGGATAGATCGTCTTCACGAACTCGTCGTCGCCCGTGTACTGGTAATAGTCGCGGATGCCGATGAACCAGTACAGCGAATAGTCGAGGATCGTATTGATGTGCATGTCGACGGGGTCCGCGCCGCGGAGCGCCCACGTCGTCCGCTTGACCGTGTCGCCGTCGAAGAAGGCGTAATAGTTCATCAGGTATGCCTGCACGGCGTCGCCGGACCAGACCCAGTGGTCGCGCTTGACGCCGTCGATGAAGAATTCGCGCGTGTTCAGTTCCAGCGTGCGCTGCGCCACGTCCCAGATCCTGTTCAGTTCAGCGTCGGAACTGCGGAAGCTGCCGCGGTGCGCGACCGGCAGGTATTCGTACAGGAGCGCGACGTCGCCCACGCGCAGGCCGCCGTCCAGGCGGATGTTCACGTAGCGCATGGCGCGCGACGTCGGGGCCGTGAAGTCGCCGCGGTGGTGCGCCAGCGTGAACGTGTCGAGGGTTTCGGCGCCGGTTTCCGACAATGCCTCCTCGCGCGATTCGCCGTAGTACAAGGTCACGCGGCCGCTGCCCGTGAGGTTCTTCAGCTTGACGAAGCCCGTCGTTTCCGCGCCGAAGTCGACGAGGACGGCGTGTGCTTCGCGCTTGACGGTGGCGGGCCGCACCTCGCGCGTCGCCAGCCGGTAGCGCGACGGTGGGTTGTCGGGCGTGTCGAAGTTCCAGTGGGCCGCATGGACGGGGCTGCCTGCCGCCGGCATGCCGGGCCGCGGCCCGACCGTCCACGAAGCGTCCGAACGGATGGTCTTGCCCTGCACCAGGACGGCCGGCGGGGACGCCGGATTGTAGGCCTGGACATTCAGCGTGTGTTTGCCGGCCGGTACGCGGATATGCCGCTGGTCGCCGTGGACGAAACGGCCGTCGATGGCGACGTTGTACGTGCCCTCGACGCTAACGTCGATGTCCTCCGGTTCGGCCAGGTCCACCTGGCGCGTGAAATTCACCTGCGGCTGGTGGCTGTAGAGTCGCCAGAACGGCGGCCAGGCGACGTCGCGCTCGACGCGCCGGGCCTGCATCTGGTTGCTCAGCCAGATTTCGAAGTCGCCCGGATACCAGATCCAGGTGGCCGGGCCCTGCGCGCCGGCGCGGCCGCACACGAGCGCGAGGAGGAGTGTGATGAAGAGTGTCTGGAGTCGCATCCGTGGATTGTATCGATAACATCCCACGTCTCGTTGCTGTTGAGGGAAATGATCAGCGTATTGCGCTTTTTCGCACGTGCGCGGTCATCCCGAGCTGGTCGCTGGTGGCCTGGGCGACGAGGTCCCTGAGCCATTTCGAGGCCGGCGCCCGATGCGTGCGCTCATGCCAGAGCTGGTAGTAGCGCAGGGCCGGCGCCGCCGCGGGCAACGGTTCCACGCGCAACGACAGGAATTCGGCGTAATGGCGCGCGAACGAACGCGTCGTCGTGAAGATCAGGTCGGACTTCACCAGCACATAGGGCGCGGCGCAAAAATACGGCAAGGTCGCGACGACGTTGCGCCGCAATCCGGCGCTGCGCAGCGCCATGTCGATCGTGCCGGGACCGGCGCCCCCGTGCGTCGTGACCGTCAGGTGGTCCGCCGCGGCGAAGGCCGCCGTGTCGAGGGCGCCGGGCGCGATCGGATGCGCGTCCCGCATCAGGCACACCAGTTCGTCGTCGCACAGGGGCTGGAGGTGCAGGTGCGCCGGCGGCGTATGCCAGTTGCCGATCACGAGGTCGACGAATCCGCTTTCCAGGCCCCGTTCGTAGCCGCCGCCGGCCAGCAGGTGCGTGAACTCGATCCTGGCGTTGGGCGCCTGGCGGCGCAGGCGGTCGACGATGGCCGGCACGAAGAAGACGTCGAGATAATCCGGAGAGGCGATCCGGAACGTCTGGTCGGCAACGCCCGGATCGAAGCCCTCGGCCGGGCGCAGGATGTCGTCGACGCCGCGCAGCACCTGGCTCGCCGGCCCGATGAGCGCGAGGCCGCGGACGGTCGGCACCATGCGATTACCGCTGCGCACCAGCAGCGGATCGCCCGTGATCGTCCGCAGGCGCCGCAGCGCCACGCTGATGGCCGGCTGGGTCTGTCCCAGCAGGTCGGCCGTGCGCGACACGCTGCCCTCTTCCATCAGGGTGTGGAGGATGCGGATCAGGTGCGTGTCGATGATTTCTCTGGACATGTCGGGGCCGGGTTGCGCTATATGTCTTGCAACATAGCGCAACCTGCCCCACCCCGTTATCACCGTCCGGATATTGCCGGCATAACGCCACGGCGACGGTCATGCCCGCAAGCGCAGGCTCAGCCGGCGGCCTTCGCCATGCCGTCCTTGGGCGCCATTCGCGCCGCCAGCGCCGCGATCGGCAGCGGGTTCACGTTCTCGGCATTGACGACGTCGTCGAAGTCCGCTTCCTCGGCGCGGGCGATGAAACGCTGCGCCTTGTTGCTGGGCGCGGTCGTCTGGATCAGCTGGTGCATCTTCGTGGCCGTCAGGTCCCACGACGTGCCGGCGACGATGGCGCGCATGCGCTCCGTCAGGGCCGTCTTTTGCTCGGCCGTCATCGCCAGCATGCGGTCGCAGGCGGCGATGAATTTTTCCGGCGTGTCGGCGATGGCGACGACGTCGCCGTACGGCACCTTCACGTCCGTGATCGGGGTGCTGACGGACGGCAGTTCGGCCGCCATGTATTCGAGCACCTTGGTCGGGCTGATGAACTTGGTCGACTCGTTCAGCGCGAACGGCAGCAGACAGACGTCCCAGCCGGCCAGGAACTGCGGCAGCTGTTCGTACGTGCGCTGTCCCATGTAGTGGATGTTCTCCGCGCGCGGCAGGTTGGCCGGGTCGATCTTGACGACCGGGCCGACGAGCACGATCTGCCATTCGGGACGCGCGGCGGCGACCTGCTTGATGAGCTCGGTGTCGAAGCGTTCGTCGATCACGCCGTAGAAGCCGAGGCGGGGCCGTGCCAGGTGCGCCTGCTCGGGATGGCTGTCGTCGCGGTCGAGGGCCTTCTGGAAGTGTTTGGCGTCGACGCTGCTCGAGAAGCAGTGCGCGTTCGCGTGGCGGTCGCGCTTGGACTGATACAGGCTCGGGCCCCCGGTGAAGCACAGGTCGGCGATGTTCAGCAGCGCGTTCTCGCGCTGCAGCAGCTGTTTCGGGGCATTCTTGAAGGCGGCCAGTTCGTCCATGCAGTCGTAGACCACGAGGGCCGGATCGAAGCCTTGCAGCAGCGGCAGGGCCATCGGCGTGTAGAACCAGACGACGGGACGCTCGCCTTCCGGGACGAGGTCGGCCAGCAGCGTCTGCAGCGTGGGGATCTGGTCGTCGTGGAAGCCGGGTGCCTGGATGCCGGTATGCGGCTGGCACACCGTGATGTTCGGCGCGACGGCCGTCTTCTTCAGGTGCGCCTCGCCCTCGTCATACACCGGCTCCTCGACAAACAGGATTCGGTAGTGTTCCGCCAGGCGAGTCATGAGGTGCTGGGGGCGCTGGAAGACGAAGTCCCAGCGCAGATGGCAAAACACGATCAGGGTCGGCATGTTGATTTCCTTTCGCCTTGGGGCGTTCTAGTTGATCTGGATTCAAGGCCCGCCACTGATGCTTCGATGCTCTGGAAAACACCGACAGATCAGATGCCGGACCAGTGAATCGTATCATGCAAAATTCTTAATATTTTCATTTATGCATTGCAATGTTTGCATCAGGAAACCCCCTCGGACCGGCACGGTCCGGGTCTCCCTAGGAGAGCTCGGCACAGCGCTCAACCATGTAGGTTCCCTCCTACGGGGACGCAGGAAAAAACACTACGAAATTGCATCATTCGCGCTTGCGAAACGACGGGAAACCGGGCGGTCCGGGGTCGAAAAAAGGCGTGTTTTCAGAGGGAGAAGACCGCGCCGGGCGGCGCGGTCGGGGGCAGGAAGGGCGTGCCGACCGGCCGGTCGGGCCGGCCGAACCGGTTCAGGCCGAAAGATAGGGTTCCGCGTCTTCCGGCTCGCCGGCGGCATCGAAGCCGCGGGCCAGCAGCACGCCGTCGAGGCCGACCGTGCCCAGGGCGTCGCACAGGTCGGCCAGCTCGGCCGACAGGTCGGCGGCCAGGTCCATCGGCTTGTCGACGGTGGCGAGCGGCGCGCCGCCGTCCAGCGGGTACAGGTTGATGCGCAGCACGGGCTCGCCGTTCGCCTCGACGGGCGCGACGACGGCCTTGATGCGCTCCGGCGCGCGCTGCTGCTCGTCCAGGCGCTGGTTGACTTCGGACAGCGTGGCCAGCATGCCCAGCTCCGCCACGCCCTGCTCCTTGGCGCCGTAGAACAGGTCCTGGTACAGGAAATTCAGGTCGAGTTCCGTCGGGTGGGCGGACAGGCAGCGTTGCAGCAGCGGTGCGACGCTCCCGGCCCACATGCGATAGCGGGCCATGCGGCTTTCGAAATACGCGTCCGCCGCGGCCTCGTCGGCCGGCACGTGGTAGAACGGATCGTCGGCCGCCTTCAGCGCGAAGCCGAGCAGGAACCGCAATTCCATCGCCTCCTCGTCCGGCCCGTAGTCGCCGGCGGGCCAGGGCCGCATGCTCGCCTCGATGGCGGGCGTGGGCACGAGCTTGCGCGAGCGCAGCGCCTGCGCGGCTTCCCTCAGCATGTCCTGCAGGTCGCTGTAGCGGATGCGGTCGACGGCGTCCAGGTCGTACAGGTGGCGCACGAGGACGATGCGGGTGCCGGCGCTCGCCAGGCCGGCCGTGCGGAAGCTGTCCATCAGGGCTTCGTAGTCGGCGTCGTCGCGGAACACGTCGGCCTGATTCAGGCCGCCGGTGCTGTGCACGAACAGCGGGATCATGAAGGCGTCGATTTCGAGCTCGCCGCCTTCGGTCCCATCTTTGCCGTCGCCGCGCAGGTGCAGCGTGGCGGCCTCCTCTTCCACGCGTTCGCGCAGCAGGCGGCAGCAGTCTGCATCGGTGTAGCGCGCCACCTCGATGGCGCCGTGCAGCACGTCGTCGTGCTTGCGCCGCAGCAGCCGCCTGATCAATACCGTCAGGTCCTGCCTGCGTGCGTCGAGCGTCGCGGCGTCGGCGGACTCGCGCTCGGCGATCTCGAGCGCCAGGTCGACGAGGTTCTGGGCCAGCTCGTCGGGATCCGCTTCCACCGGCTTGGCGGCGGGTTTGCGGTTGGGCTGGGCCGACGGGCCCTTGGCCGGGCGCTTGTTGTTGGGCATGGCTGACTTCATTTTAGTGAACAAGTCACCATGGTAGCAAATCGGTCGCGCGGAACCCAGGCCGGGCGCGCTTTACGGGCGATCGATCAGCGCGCGGGACGGGTGTCGAGGTGGGTGGTGAAGAACTCCGGCCGCAGCTTGCGGGTGATTTCCAGCACCGGCATCACGTGGTCCAGATGTTCGCGCATGGCGGCGACGGCCCGCGCCGGATCGCGCGCCTCGATGGCCTCGACCACGGCGCGGTGCTCTTCCAGCACGCCGGCCATGCGCCCTTCCAGCGGCAGGGTGAGCTGGCGGTAGCGGTCCATCTGCGTCTTGGCCTGCTGGATGATCGGCCATACGCCCGGATAGCCGGACAGCTCGGCCAGCAGCGCGTGGAAGCGCTCGTCCGTGCGGTGGAACGTGCCGAAGTCGTTGGCCGTGATGGCGGCCTCCTGCTCGGCCAGGATCGCGCGCAGGCGCGCCGCGTCGCCGGCGCCGACGCGCTCCGCCGCCTTTTCGATGATCGCCGTCTCCAGCGCGTGGCGCACCAGGTTGGCCTCTTCCAGCGCGTCGAGCGGGATGCGGGCGACGAACGTGCCCGAGCGCGGCACGATCTCGATCAGGCCCTCGTCGGCCAGGCGCTGCACGGCCTCGTGCACGGGAGTGCGGCTCGTGCCGAACTCCTCGGCGATGTCGCGCTCGACGACGCGCGCGCCCGGCAGCATGGTCATTTCGACGATGCGCCGGCGCAGGCACAGGTAGACGCGGCGCGACGCGCTCATGCCGCTCTCGGCCTCGGTCACGTCGGTAGGTGGGGTCAAGATGTTCATGGTCGGCAGTGTAGCGAAACTCGGGCGTCCAGTCGCGCTATTCAGTTGCCGGGCATGGCGTCGCGCGGGATGATCGCACCGCGGTGGCGGATCACGGTGCCGGCCAGGCGGTGGCCGGCGCGCGCGGCGGCCTCCGGTCCCTGGCCGGACAGGCGCGCCGCCATGTAGCCGGCACCGAACGAATCGCCGGCGGCCGTCGTGTCGATCACGTCGCGCACGGGTTCGGGCGCGACCGCGTACGTCCAGCCGTCATGCCACACGACGCACGGGGCGCCGCCGCACTTGACGACGATTTCGCCCACGCCCAGCGCGCGCGTCCGTTCGATGACGCCGTCCGCGTCGGTCGCGCCGTACAGCGCAACCTCGTCGTCCAGCGTGAGCAGCGCGATGTCCGCATGGGCCAGCACGCGGGCGTAGACGGCGCGCGCCGTCGCGGCGTCTTCCCACAGGCGCGGCCGGTAGTTATTGTCGAACACGACGCTGCCGCCGCCCGCACGGCACTGGGCCAGCGCCGCGATCAGCAGTTCGCGGTCGGCCGGCGCCAGGATCGCCAGGCTGATGCCCGACAAATAGACCATGCGCGCACCCGCCAGTTGGACGAGCACCCTGCCCGCGTCCGGCGCGTGCAGCCAGTGGCGCGCGGCGGAATCGCGGCGCCAGTAGTGGAAGCGGCGCTCGCCGTCCGGGTCGGTCTCGATCATGTAGATGCCCGGCAGGCGGTCCGGCAGGCGCTGCACCCACGCGGTCTCGATCCCTTCGCGCTCCCACGCGGCGAGCATCTCGGCGGACATGCCGTCCACGCCCAGCCCCGTCACATAAGCGACGTTGGCGACGGCCGGATCGAGCAGGCGCGCCATGTACACGGCCGTGTTCAGGGTGTCGCCGCCGAAGCGGTAATCCATCGTGCCGCCCGCTCCTTCGCTGCTGCGCTGCAGTTCGATCATGCATTCGCCGATCGCGTAGACGGTGTGTGCTCCCATCGTTAATCCTTGTCGCTCGTTCATGTGTTGTCGGGGCCGGAGAGTTTACCGCAGAGTGTTCAGCGGGTCTCGGCGATGGCGGGGGCATCGGTTGCCAAGGGCGCGCGCGGACCGCCGTCGCGCACCAGCGTCCAGACGACGATCGCCGCCAGCACGTCGAACACGGCCAGCACGACGAACATCGGGCTGTAGCCCACGTGCGTGACCACGACGCCGAACACCAGCGTGAACAAGGTCGCGCCCAGGTAGCCGGACATGCCGGCCAGGCCCGTGGCCGTGGCCACTTCGTGTTTGCCGAAGACGTCGGACGTGATCGCGTACAGCGCGCCGGACAGCGTCTGGTGCGCGAAGCCGCCGATGCAGAGCAGGAAGATCGCCGTGTACGGGCTCGCCACGAGGCCGATGCAGCCCGGGCCGATCATGCACAGCGAGCCGAACGCCATCACCCATTTGCGCGACCCGGCCAGCGACACGTTGAAGTGGCGGTGCACGAACGGCGACAGATAGCCGCCCAGCACGCAGCCGATGTCGGCGGCCAGGAACGGCAGCCAGGCGAACGCCGCGATCTCCTTCAGGTCCATGTGGCGTTCCGTCGCCATGTACAGCGGGATCCACGCGTTGAAGGTCTGCCAGGCCGGCTCGGACAGGAAGCGCGGGATCGCGATCGACCAGAAATTCCGGTTGCGCACGATCTCGCGCCACGACGCTTTCGCGCCGCTGTCCTGGTGCTTCGCTTCCTGGCCCGCGAGGATGTAGTCGCGCTCGGCGTCGGACAGCAGCTTCTGGTCGCGCGGGTGCTTGTAGAACACCGTCCACAGCAGGGTCCAGGCGGCGCCCAGCACGCCGACGATGACGAACGCCCACTGCCAGCCCGCGTGCAGGATCGCCCACACGACGAGCGGCGGCGCGCACAGGGCGCCGATCGACGAGCCGATGTTGAACCAGCCGATTGCGACCGAGCGCTCCCTGGCCGGGAACCATTCCGTCGTCGCCTTGACGCCGGCCGGGATGCCCGCCGCTTCCGTCAGCCCGAGCAGGCCGCGGAAGAACGCCATGCTCTGCCAGCCGGAGGCCAGCGCGGCGCAGGCGCACGCGACCGACCACGCGAGCGCGAACACGGCGAAGCCGATCTTGGTGCCGATCGCGTCCAGCACGAAACCGGCGACCGGCTGCATGACGGCGTAGCAGACCTGCCACGCGACGACGATGTACGAGTACTGCTTCGTGTCGATGTGCAGGTCGGCCATCATCGTCGGCGCCGCGACGGACAGCGTGTTGCGCGCCAGGTAGTTGACGATCAGGCCGAGCGTGACCAGCCCCACCATCCACCAGCGCATGCCTTTCAGTTTGTTCACGGTAGTCCCCTCCTGCGCCGAATTTTGGCGCGCAACATCTCGAGCCGTCGGGCGGGAATCGCCCTCGGCGTTCTTTTGCGTAGGGTGGACACCCCGTGTCCACGCGTGACGTCGGCGTTACGCCGGCATTCGCGCGGGCGGAGGCCGCCCGCCCTACGTTCGGTTGTCGTTTGCGGTTTAAGCGAGCAGCGCGCGGATGCCCTGCTGCTCGATGGCGCGCAGGTTCGCGGCCAGCTGCGCGGCCAGGCCCGGGACCTCGTTCAGGTCCCGGCCCCACAGCGCGGCGTGGGCGAGCCAGCCGCGCGCGAGGTCGTCAAGCGTCCATGCGCCGGCAGCCACCTTGTCCCAGCCGGCGCGGAACCATGCCAGCGTGGCGGCGTCGTCGGCGAGGTCGATGACGCCGCCGCGGTACAGCACCATCGTCGCGGCCAGCGCCAGCACGAGGCGGCGCGGCAGGCGGCCGTCGTGCAGGTCGGCGTAGCGCAGCAGTTGCGGCATCACGCGCGCGGCGAACTTGCTCCAGCTGTTCAGCGCGATCGATGCGAGGCGATGGTGGATGGCCGGATTGCGGAAGCGGCGCAGCACGTCGGCGGCGAACGCCTCCAGCTCCGCGCGGTCCATCTCCAGCGCCGGAATGATTTCCTCATCGATGGCGGCGCGCAGGAAGCTGCCCACCTGGGCGTCGTCGACGGCCGGACCGACGGCTTCCAGGCCGGCCAGCAGCGCGACCGGCACGAGCGTCGTGTGGCCGCCGTTCAGGATGCCCACCTTGCGCTTCTTGTACGGCGTGATGTCGTCGACGAGCTTGACGTTCAGGCCGCTGCCGGCCAGCTTCAGTTCCTCGGCGACCTGCGCCGGGCCCTGGATCACGAACAGGTAGTAGTATTCGGCCGCCACGAGGAACGGGTCGGCGTAACCGAGTTCGCGCCCGATCTCTTCCGCGTCGGCGGCCGGATAGCCGGTCACGATGCGGTCGACGAGCGTATTGCAGAACGTGCAGGCGTCGCCGACCCACGCCGCGAAGCCGGCCGGCAGCTGCCACAGGCGCGCGTAGTGCAGCACGGCGTCCTTGAGCGCCGCGCCGTTCTTGTCGATCAGTTCGCAGGGCAGCAGTATCAGCCCCTTGTCCTGTGCGCCGCCGAATGCGGTGAAGCGCCGGAACAGCAGCTGCGTGAGCTTGGCCGGGAACGTCACGGGCGGCGCGTCGTCGGCGCGGTCGGTGTCGTTGACGGTGATGCCGGCTTCCGTCGTGTTCGAGACGACGAAGCGCAGGTCCGGATTCGCGGCCAGCGCGAGGTAGTCGCCATACATCGTGGCCGGGTCGATTTCGCGCTGCACGCATTCGACGGTGCGGTAGTGCTTGACCGGCTGGCCCGTTTCGTCGAGGCCGCGCACGAGGACGGTGAACAGGCCGTCCTGCACGTCCAGCAGCGGCGTGGCCGAGCCGCCGCGCGGGCGCACGACGACGACGCCCGCGTTCAGGCCCGTGCGTTCGTTCAGGAGGTCGACCTGCCAGTCGAGGAAGCCGCGCATGAAATTGCCCTGGCCGAATTGCAGGATCTTGACGGGCAGCGCGAACGGCGCTTGACGACGGAGTTGGTTCATATGTCTCGCCTTACAGGGAAATATCGCGTTTCCAGAAAATGAAGTCGTACTGCTGCAGGCGGTCGGCCTTGCACTTGTACTTGCCGCCCGCAGTGTCGACGACCATGCCGAACAGGCCCTTCGCCACGTCGGGCAGCGGCTTGCCTTCGATGATCGGACCGCAGTCGTAGTCGATCAGGTCGGACAGCTTGTTCGCCACCCGGCTGTTGCTGGAGATTTTCAGCACGGGCACGATCGGGTTGCCGGTGGGGGTGCCGAGGCCGGTCGAGAACAGCACGACGTTCGCGCCCGACGCCACCATGCCGGTCACGGATTCGACGTCGCCGCCCGGGGTGCACAGCAGGGACAGGCCCTGTTTGTCGGTCTGCTCGCCGTAGTCCAGCACCGAGACGATCGGCGACGTACCGCCCTTTTTCGCGGCGCCGGCCGATTTCATCGCGTCCGTGATCAGGCCGTCGCGGATGTTGCCGGGGCTCGGGTTGTCGGCGAAGTGCGTGCCGACGGCGAGCGCGCGCTGTTCGAAGTCGCGCATCATGCCGAGGAAGCGGCGCTTGTCCTCGTCCTCGACGCAGCGCTCGATCAGGCTCGCTTCCACGCCGCACAGTTCCGGGAACTCGGCGAGGATCGACGAGCCGCCCACGGCGACGACCATGTCCGACACATAGCCCATGGCCGGGTTGGCGGAGATGCCGGAAAAACCGTCGGAGCCGCCGCACTTCACGCCGATCTTCAGGTGCGACAGCGGCACCGGCTGGCGCCGGACCTTGTTCGCGTCCTTCAGGTTCGTCAGCGTGTCCTGCAGGACCGCCTTCATCATCTTTTCTTCGCTGTCCCACTGCTGCTGTTCGTAGATCAGCACGGGCTTGTCGAAGTCCGGGTTCTGCTTCGCGAGGGCATCCTTGAACATGGCGATCTGCGCGTTCTGGCAGCCCAGCGAGAACACGGTGATGCCGGCCACGTTCGGGTGGTCGGCGTACGCGGCCAGGATCTTGCACAGCGAGCGCGCGTCGGCGCGCGTGCCGCCGCAGCCGCCGTTGTGGGTGATGATGCGCACGCCGTCCAGGTTCGGGAACGGACGGACCACCGCCTTGGGCGCCTCCATGTCCTCGCCCAGCAGCTGGAACGTCAGCGACGCGAGGTCGTTGGTCGAATAACCGAGCGGGCCTTCGAGCGCGTTGCGCAGGTGCTCGACGTTGCGGTTCTCGCAGAACACGAGCGGGAAGATCAGCCAGTAGTTCGCGGTGCCCACGCGGCCGTCGGCGCGCACGATGCCGTCGAACGTCGCTTCCTCGAGGTCGGCCACGTCGGGCGGCGTCCAGGTGTAGGGCTTGCTTTCCCCGATCTCCACCTCGGATGCGTAGTGGGCCAGGTTGTCGGTCGTGACGGCCTCGCCCTTGCGGATGGCCTGCGTGGCCTTGCCGACCACGACGCCGTACATCGTCAGCAGCTCGCCCTCGGCGAACGAGCGGCGTGCCAGCTTGTGCTTGGTCTTGATCGGCGTCGACACGAGGATGTTCTCCCCGTTCCACGTCACGACGTCACCCGGCGCCAGGTCGGTCAGGGCGACCAGCATGCTGTCGTCCGGGTGAATGCAGATTACTTTTTGCATGGTTGCCCAATCAGAGCTTGAAGTAGTTCTTGGCGTTCTCGTAGCAGATGCCGCGCACGATCGTGGCCAGTGCGTCGAAGTCTTCCGGATACTCGCCGGCCGCGACCCATTCGCCCAGCTGGCGGCACACGAGACGGCGGAAGTAGTCGTGGCGCGGGTACGACGCGAAGCTGCGCGAGTCCGTCACCATGCCCACGAAGATACCGAGCACGGAGTGGTTGCCGAAAGCGACGATCTGGTTCAGGTTGCCCAGCTTGTGGTCGTTGAACCACCAGGCCGGGCCGAACTGCACCTTGCCGGCGACGCTGCCGTCCTGGAAGTTACCGATCATCGTCGACAGCACTTCGTTCATCGCGGGGTTCAGGTTGAACAGCATCGTCTTCGGCAGCTGCTTGTGGGCGTCCAGCGCCGACAGCAGCGCGACCAGGCCGTTACTGGTCGTCATGTCGGAGATCGAGTCGAAGCCGGTGTCCGGCCCCAGGGTCTCCAGCATACGCTGGTTATTGTTGCGCATGGCGCCGATGTGGAAGCACATGGTCCAGTCGAATTTCGCGTACACGGCGCCGATGGCTTCCAGCAGGCCGCGCAGGTAGCGCGCCTGTTCGAGGTCGCCCAGCAGCTCGCCCTTCATGCGCTTGGCGAACAGGGCTTCCAGCTCCTCGGCCGTCGCGGCGACGGCCGGCAGCGGGATGTCGATGGCGTGGTCGGAAATGCGGCCGCCGCGGGCGTGGAAGTATTCGACGCGGTTCGCCAGCGCGGCGATGAGCGACGCGAACGAATCGATCTTCACGCCGGCGACGTCCGCGAGGCGCGCCACGTACTCGACGTAGCCGGGATTATTGATGCGCATGGCCTTGTCCGGACGGTAGGCCGGCAGCACGCGGGTTTTCAGCGCCGACTGTGCGATCTCGGCGTGCTGCAGCAGGTCGTCGGCCGGGTCGTCCGTCGTGCAGGCGATTTCCACCTTGGCCTGTTCGAGGAACGTCCACGTGTCCATCGTCGCCAGCTTGGCGTTGGCCTGTTCCCAGATCGCCTCGGCGTTCTTCGCGTTGATCACGAGGTCGATGCCGAAGATGCGGCGCAGCTCCAGGTGGCTCCAGTGGTAGATAGGGTTGCCGATCGCGAGCGGCAGCACCTTGCAGAAGGCCAGGAATTTCTCCTTGTCCGGGCGGTCGCCCGTGCAGTACTCCTCCGGCACGCCCGCCGTGCGCATCAGGCGCCATTTGTAGTGGTCGCCGCCCAGCCACAGTTCGGCGATGTTGCGGAACTTCTTGCGCTCGGCGATCTCGCCCTGCTGCAGGTGCGAATGGTAGTCGATCACCGGCAAATCGGCGCCGACTTCGTGGTACAGCTTGCGGGCGACGTCGGTCGTGAGGAGGAAATCCTGGTCCATGAAGGCGGTCATGTCGTGTAGCTCCTTGGGTAGCTGATCTGATATATCAGGATGGTATGCCTAATATATTACGTACGCAAGAACTTTTGTTCTGAATATGCACGGGCAGCCGGGAAAGCTTCGCGGGAAAAGTACCGGATGTTATGCTTCGGTCATCGGACTCGGGATGCATATACGCAATAACCGGATCCGCAACCACGCCTCCGGAGCCCAGAGAACATGCTCGAACAATTATTCAAACTACGCCAGAGCGGCACCGACGCCAGGACGGAAATCCTGGCCGGCCTGACCACGTTCCTGACGATGGCCTACATCATCTTCGTCAATCCCACGATCCTCGGCGATGCCGGCATGCCCAAGGACGCCGTGTTCGTCGCCACCTGCCTCGTGGCCGCGCTGGGCAGCCTGGTCATGGGCCTGTACGCCAATTATCCGATCGCGATGGCGCCCGGGATGGGCCTGAACGCCTATTTCGCCTATGCCGTCGTGCTGGGGATGAAGGTGCCCTGGCAGGCGGCGCTCGGCGCCGTGTTCGTGTCGGGCTGCCTGTTCATCCTCGTGTCCGTGTTCGGCCTGCGCGCGATGATCGTGAACGGCATCTCGCGCTCGCTGCGCGTGGCGATCACCGTGGGCCTGGGGATGTTCCTCGCGCTCATCGCCCTGAAGAGCGCCGGCATCGTCGTCGCCAGCCCGGCGACGCTCGTGCAGGCCGGCGACCTGCACAAGCCCGCGGCGGTCATGGCCGTCTTCGGCTTCCTGCTGATCGTCACGCTCGACCGCCTGAAGGTGCGGGGCGCCATCCTGATCGGCATCGTCGCCGTGACGATCCTCAGCTTCTTCTTCGGCGGGAATACGTTCCACGGCATCGTCTCGGCCCCGCCGTCGATCGCGCCGACGCTGATGCACCTGGACGTCAAGGGCGCGCTGGGCGTCGGCATCATCAACGTGGTGCTCGTGTTCTTCCTCGTCGAGCTGTTCGACGCCACCGGCACGCTGATGGGCGTCGCCAGCCGCGCGGGCCTGCTGGTCGAAGGCAAGATGGAGCGACTGAACAAGGCGCTGCTGGCCGACAGCGCGGCCATCGTCGCCGGCTCCATGCTCGGCACGTCGAGCACCACGGCGTACATCGAGAGCGCCGCGGGCGTGCAGGCCGGCGGCCGCACGGGCCTGACGGCGCTGACGGTGGCGGTCCTGTTCCTCGCCTGCCTGTTCATCGCGCCGCTGGCGGGCGTGGTCCCCGCCTACGCGACGGCGCCCGCCCTGCTGTTCGTCGCCTGCCTGATGCTGCGCGACCTCGGCGACATCGAATGGAACGACACGACGGAAGCCGTGCCGGCCGCGATCACGGCCCTCGTGATCCCGTTTACGTATTCGATCGCGGAAGGCATCGCGTTCGGCTTCATCACCTACGCCCTGCTGAAGCTGACGACGGGCCGCGCGCGCGAGGTCAAGCCGGTGATCTGGGTGATCGCCGCCCTGTTCGCCTTCAAGATCGTCTACATCGGCGCCTGAGCCGGCGCGCCGCCGACGGCGCGCGCCGCCTGCCCGGCCGTCAGCATCGCGGCGAATTCCGCCGCCGGCACGGCGGGGCTGAACAGCCAGCCCTGCACGAGATCGCACCCGAGTTCCGCCAGCAGTTGCAGCTGGCCGGCCGTCTCGACGCCCTCCGCCACGACCGAGAGCCGCAGGCCGTGGGCCATCGCGATGACGGCCCGCGCGATCGCAAGGTCGTCGGGGTCCGTTTCCAGCTCGTGCACGAACGAACGGTCCAGCTTGAGGCGGTCGACCGGGAAGCGTTTCAGGTAGTTGAGGTTCGAATAACCGGTGCCGAAATCGTCGATCGCAAGGCGGATGCCCATCCCCTTCAGCTGGGCCAGCAGCGCGAAACTCTTGCCCGCGTCGGCCATCGACGCGCTCTCCGTCAGTTCCAGTTCGAGCAGGCCCGGGTCCAGGCCGCAGTCGTCCAGCACGCGCCGCACGGTGCCGAGGATCTGTTCCGTGAACTGGTGCGCCGACAGGTTCACGGCCACCGGCACGACGGGCAGGCCCGCGCGGCGCCACGTGTCGAGCTGGCGGCACACCTGGTGCAGCACCCACTCCCCGATCTCGAGGATCAGCCCCGTCTCCTCTGCCAGCGGGATGAAGGTCGACGGCGGGACGAAGCCGCGCTCCGGGTGGCGCCAGCGCAGCAGCGCCTCGGCGCTGGCGATGGCGCCGCCGTCCACCGCGATCTGCGGCTGGTAATGCAGTTCGAGCTCGCCCCGTTCGAGGGCGCGGCGCAGCCCGTTTTCCAGCTTGAAGCGGTCGTTCGCATCCTGGTTCAGTTCCGGGCGGTAGAAGGCGTAGCGGTGGCCGACGCCGTCCGCCGCCTGGCGCAGCGCCGTTTCCGCGCCCCTGGCCAGCGTTTCGTAGGCGACGCCGTCGTTCGGGTAGATGGCGATGCCGATGCTCGGATCGAGGTGGAATTCCTCGTGCTCGTACGCATACGGTGCGCTGAGCGCGGCCAGTACGCGGCGCGCGCCGGCGGCGAGTTCCTCGGCGTCCGCACCCGCCAGGACCAGCGCGAACGCGCCTTCGGAAAAGCGCGCCACGAAGTCGTGCGCGCCGACCTCCCGCAGGCGCGCCGCCGCCTCCTGCAGCAAGGCCTGTTCGGCGCCCGGGCCAAGGGCTTCGCGGATCAGCGCCATGCGTCCGAAGCGCAGCAGCATGAAGCCGAGCATGCGCCCGTCGCTCCTGGCTTGCGCCTTCATCCGGCGCAGGCGCTCGCGCAGCAGGTCGCGGTTCGGCAGGCCCGTGACGGCATCGTAGTTGCTGGCATAGTGCAAGCGTTGCTCGGCGCCGCGCAGTTCCGTGACGTCGATGCCGGTGGCGAGGACGAATTCCACGCCGCCATCCTCGCGCCGCAGCAGCGTGTGGGTCCAGACGATGCTGCGCGTGCGCCCGTCCGGCGTGCGCCATTCGCCCTGCAGCCGCTGCGGCGGCGGATCGCTGGCCAGTCCGGTGAACAGGTTGCGCACGACGTCCGGGTCCTCGGCGCCGCGCACCACTTCCCAGCAGCGGCGGCCCAAGGCCTGGTCGGCGCGCCAGCCCAGCGATTCCTCGCAGGCGCGGTTGAACGTCACGATGCGCCCTTCCGGGTCGGCCAGCAGCACGAGCGTGCCGGCGGTCTCCACCACGGCCGACAACCGGTTGCGCTCCGAGCGCAGGGCTTGCGTCCGCTCGACGACGAGCGCCTCGGCGCGCGTGTACAGGCGCGCGCGCTCGAGCGCGAGGGCGACCTGCTGCGCCACCCCGTCGAGCAGCTTGCGTTCGTCTTCGCCGAACGCGTCCGGCCGGGCGCGCGCATGCAGCAGGCCGAGCCGGCGGTCGCCGGCCAGCAGCGGCAGGCACACGGACGCCGGGTCATCGAGCGCGCTGCCGTGCGCACACAGGCAGGCACCGATATCGGGCGCGTCGCCGCGCTGCGCCAGCAGGCACCAGGCGCCGTCCGGCGCGACGGTGCTGATCGCGGCGCCGGCGAGCGCCGGCATCCGCAACAGATGGTCGAGCGCGGCCCGGGCGACGTCCGCTTCGCTGGCGGCCTCGTTGAGCGCGCCGGCGATCGTGCCGAGCAGCCCCAGGGAGCCGACCATGCGCGCCAGGTCCTTGCGCTGCGTATCCAGTTCGGCGTTCAGGCGCAGGGCCTGGTCGTGGGTGGCCACCAGCAGCTCGTAGATGTGGCGCCGCTCGTCCGCCATCACTTCCAGCGGCCGTGCCGGGTCGCCCGCGTCGCGCCCGCGCAGGATGCGGTCCACGCGCTCGCGCAGCTGGGCGCCGTCGTAGGGCTTGCGCACGAAGCCGTCGGCGCCGGCCTCGAGGCTGCGCACGATGTCCTGCAGGCTCGTGAGGCGGGTGAACAGCAGGACGGGTATGGCGGACAGCCGGGCGTCGTCCTTGAGGGCGCGGCACAGCGCATAACCGTCCATGGCCGGCATGGCAATGTCGCTGATGACCAGGTCGGGCGGTTGTGCCCGAACGGCGGCGAGCGCGGCGCGGCCGTCGGGGGCCAGGCGCACGCGGCAATCGGGGTCCTGTGCCAGCAGCCGGGCAAGCTGCTGGGCCTGGGTCGGGCTGTCCTCGGCCACGAGGACGTCATAGTGCCGGCCGGACGATTCTCTCTTGTGCGTTGTTGTCATCTTGTTCGCGCCGGCCCGCTAAGCGGTCCGTGCCGTGATCAATGCAATCGGTGGCCGGTGCAGCGCACACCCCGGCCATGAAAAGTTGCATTGATATTAGCTAAGATGGTGAAGCATTAACATTCGCTCGAACCGCTGCCCGTATGTCCAACCGTCTTTACTTCTGCAGGGTCCGCTTCCAGTTTTACACAGATTTAACACCGGCGGGACGTGGCCGATCCCGGAAAGACACACTTGTATTGAAATCGCTGTCATGAATTCTATGACAACGACCCTTTAACATTGTTGCCATGTGACAACATGTGAGGCGGCACGGCAGGTCAGCCCGCCAGCCCGTGCTGCAGTGCGTAGCGGATCAGGGCCGCGTTCGTCGACAGGCCCATCTTCCGGAAGATGCGCGTGCGGTAGGTGTTGACCGAGCTGACGCTGATGCCCAGCTCGGCCGCGACCTGCTTGATCTGCAGTCCCGAACCGATGAGGGCGACGATTTCGGCCTCGCGCGGGGTCAGGCTGTAATGCGCCGGCCGGACGCCGGGGCGCGCATCGTGCGCGAGCAACATGCCGACGCGCGGGCCCAGCCAGGTGCCGCCGGCGGCCGCGCGCCGGACGGCCTCGACCAGCTCGGCGGAGGCCATCGTCTTCGACACATAGCCGAGCGCACCCGCGCGCAACGCGGCGAGCGCGTACCGTTCCTCAGGATGCATGCTGAGGATCACGACCCGCAGGTCGGGGAAATGGCGCCGCAATTCGGCGAGGCCGTCCAGCCCGTCATAGTCGGGCAGGGTCAAGTCCAGGATCACGACGTCTGGGTGAACCTGGGTGATGAGGGCGATCGCTTGCTTCAAGTCTGCGGCTTCGCCGACGATTTTTAGGTCGACGCAGGGCCGTACGATCTTCTTGATCCCTTCGCGGATCAACTCATGATCGTCGGCGATGACTAGCCTGATCAAAGTGCTTCCTTCATACATTCACGCCGGTATGTCGGCAAAGCAAGCATTCTAGGCAACAGTTGCCCAGAATTGCAAACACAATTATAGGGTACGTAACATTTATCCGGTTTATCGGGCCGATCCCGCGGGTCAATGTGTAAAATTTCCGTGCGAAAGTATTTAGACCGGCGCTTTGGGCTACAATGTCGCCTCCGCCGACGGGCTCCGGCCCGACGGACGATCCGTGAACGACAGGCTGTGCATCGCTCCCGATGGCGACGGAAGGCAGCCGTACAGATGGCTATGAAATCTCTGATGCTTTGTGTGCTGGCCCTGACCAGCGCGGGGGCGGCGATGGCCGCTCCGGACGATCTCGCGGACAGCGTGCCGTCGTCCAGTTACTTCACCCAGGCGCCCGCCGCGACGATCCCGGAAGGCAGCAACTGGTACACCTCCGCCGAGCTCGGCGCCATCACGACCTCGGGCAACACCGAAGGCACCTCCGTGACCGGCAAGGTCGATGCCCGCCACGAGATGGCCAACTGGAGCAACGAGTACATCGTCAGCGGCTATTTCAAGGAAGACGTCACGCACAACGGCGACGGCACGACGACGCGCACCCGCTCCGCCGAGCGTTATTCGGTGTCGGCCAAGGCGGCGTTCAAGCTGCTGGAGGACGGCAACCGCGCCTTCCTGCTGGGCTCGCACGTAAACGATAAATTCGGCGCCTACACCCGCTATTCCTCGGTCGGCGTCGGTTACGGCACCCAGTTGCTCAAGCGCGACAACGAGACCGTCGACGTCGAAGTGGGTCCGGGTTATTTCCACGGCGAGAATGCGGCCGGCGGCATCGAATCCGGCGTGACCGTGCGCGGCGCGGCCCAGCTGCGCTGGCGCGTGAGCCCGTCCGCGGCGTTTTCCCAGAGCGTCAGCGTGGAACGGGGCACGTCCAACATGCACTCGATCGCCGAGACGGCGCTGTCCACCAAGATCAACGGCACGATGCAGATGAAGGCCGCGTTCAGCGCGCGCAACGACACGAACGTGCCGGACACGAAGAAGAATACCGATACGCAGACGTCGCTGACGCTCGTCTATTCGTTCTGACCGTTCTGATCGTTTTGATCCGAAACGGCGACGGCCGGGCGGTCCCGGCCGTCATGTCGCATCCGCAGTCCGCTTATTTCGTCAGGATCCGGCCGGTAAGCTGGATCGTCCCCTGCCCCGTCGTCATATCCTCGCCACCCGTCATGTCGCCGCCGCCGGTCGCCCTGGCGTAGCGGCCGGTGCCGCCCGTCACCTGGAACGTGGCGCCGCTGAATACGAACTTGGCGCCCTCGCCCGTCGGGACGAACTGGCCGCTGTAGTTAGCGAAGATCAGTTCGCCGGTCATCGTCGTGACCAGGAATTTGCCCTGGCTGAAGGTATAGGATGTGCCGCTCGGCGCGATGCAGTCGCTGGCCAGGAACGTCACCTTGCCGACCAGGGAACTGGTGCCGAAACCCAGGATGGTGCCGCCGAAATTCGATGCGCAGCGCGCCGACGGGCCGGGGATTTCCTGCAGCACGCCGGAAAGCTTGAAGTCCTTGTACGTGGCCGGGGCGGCGGAGGCGCACAGCGCGGCGGACATGAGGACGGCACCGGTGGCAAGACGCAGGACAGACTGGAACATGAAGTTCTCCGTGTAAATTGGTAGAGCTTCATTTTAACGATTTGCTATCGTTTCGTGCGCACAATTGTGTATTTTATTGTAATTTTTTCCGGCAGGATCAGATTATGTGTCGTTTACATCAAGGCTCCATGCCGTCGGAACGTAATCGCGGGTAACGCGGCAAACTGTCGACCAGGTGCAGCCAGCGTACCCGCTGCGAATAATAAGTGTGGTCGGCCGGCGGCAGCGCGTCCGGATCGTCGAGGCTGCCGGTGGTGACGTCGATCTCGTCCGGCGCCGCCGCGCCGTGCCAGGTCAGTTGGGTGCCGCAGTCGCGGCAAAACAGGCGCTCGACGCCGGGGCTGGACGGATTGCGCGCCGGCGTGCCGCGGGTCCAGCGCAGCGCATCCTTGCGGACGCTGAACCACGCGAGGGCCGGGGCGCCGCTGGCGCGGCGACAGTCGACGCAATGGCACAGCGTCGGATGGGTGACGGCCCCCGTGGCCTCGTAGCGCACCGCGCCGCACATGCATCCGCCCTGCAGTCCCATTGCCTTCCTCCGATCAGCGTGCCGCGGCCGGCGTGCCGCGCGGCGTGGGCGCCGTCAGCAGCAGCGCGACGAGGCTGATGACGGACGCCACGCTCAGGTACCAGCCCACCGTCTGCAGGCCGTAGTGCGTCGCCAGCCATGTTGCCACATACGGCGCCAGCGAGGCGCCCAGGATGCCCGACAGGTTGAACGTGAGCGACGCGCCGGTGTAGCGCACCTCGGCGGGGAACAGTTCCGACAGCAGCGTGCCCAGCGGCCCGTACGTCATGCCGATCAGGCACTGGCCCAGTACGAGGAACAGGGCGACGAGCGCCAGGCTGCCGGACCCGAACATCGGCCCGAACAGCAGGCCGAACAGCGCCAGGCCCGCGGACACGAGGATCATCGCCGCGCGCCGGCCGTGGCGGTCGGCCAGCACGGCGGAGATCGGGATCGTCAGGCCGAAGAAGACGATCGCGCCCAGCTGCAGCAGCAGGAAAGTCTGGCGCGAATAGCCCAGCGCCGACGTGCCCCAGCTGAGCGCGAACACGGTCATCAGGTAGAACACGACGAACGTGGCGAGCGCCGCCAGCGTGCCCAGCACCAGTGCGCGCGTATGGTTCGCGAACACGTCCGCGACGGGCAGCTTGACGCGCTCGTTGCGGTCGAGCACGGCCTGGAAATCGGGCGTTTCCGTGATCTTGAGGCGCACGTACAGGCCGACGAGGACCAGCATGCTGCTGGCCAGGAACGGGATCCGCCAGCCGTAGCGGAGGAATTCGGCGTCGGAAAGCAGGCCGGACAGCAGCAGGAACACGCCGCTCGACAGGAAGAAGCCCAGCGGTGCGCCCAGCTGCGGGAACATGCCGTACCAGGCGCGCTTGCCCGGCGGCGCGTTTTCGGTCGCCAGCAGCACGGCGCCGCCCCACTCCCCGCCCAGGCCGAGGCCCTGGCCGAAGCGGCACAGCGCGAGCAGCAGCGGGGCCGCCGTGCCGATCGCGGCATAGGTGGGCAGCAGGCCGATCGCGACGGTGGACAGGCCCATCGTCAGCAGCGCGGCCACGAGCGTGGCCTTGCGGCCGACGCGGTCGCCGAAGTGGCCGAACACGGCCGAGCCGACGGGGCGCGCGAAAAAGGCGATGGCGAACGTCGCCAGCGATTGCAGCGTGGCCGCGGCGGCGTCCCCGGCCGGGAAGAACAGCTTGGGGAACACCAGCACGGCGGCCGTGGCGTAGATATAGAAGTCGAAGAATTCGATGGTCGTGCCGATCAGGCTCGCGAACAGCACGGTCGCGGGCCGGTTCAGGGCGGGACGGGTCTGCGTGGCGGCGCCGGTCATGCGGCACCGGCCTGGGACAGGGCGTCGGCGAGTTCGCGGCTGTCGACCGGACGCACGACGCGCGCCACTTCCTGGCCGTCCCTGAGCACGACGACGGTCGGCCACAGCTTCACCTTGAACGAGCGCCCCAGCTTGCGTCCCGGACCGTCTTCCACCTTGATGTGCCGGACCGCCGCATGCGGCGCCAGCGCCTCGTCGATGTGGCTGGCCGCCGCCTGGCAATAGCCGCACCAGTTGGTGCCGAAATCGAGGGCGACCACGCCGGGCAGCGCGTCGATGGCGCTGCGCTCGGGCTGCGCGGTGTCGTAAGGCTTCGTCATGCAAGTTCTCCTGGTTGTCGATCACGCTAGCCTACAACAAAACACCCCCTCCCCGTAAGCCCGGGGGCGCCGCAGGCAGCTTGTTTGCGAAGCGAAATGCGGAAACGAACCGCTTTTCAAGCGTCGCCAACGTGAAACACCGAACGGAATACGGCCGCGCGCGGTGGCATGCTGCGTTCATACCGATCAAGGAGGCCATCATGTCCGACAATCTGCACAACCGCGGCCCGCAGGACCGTTCGCGCATCAACCTGCACGAGAAGTGGGAAGTCCAGTACTGGACGAAGGAACTCGGCGTGACCGAGCAAGAGCTGGAGCAGGCCGTCAAGACGGCCGGCAGCAGCGCGGAAGCCGTGCGCGCGCACCTGAGCGGCACGCGCCACTGAGCCGTCCCCGCCGGGCGGCGCCCGCCGCCCGCGCCACGCCTCCGCCGTAACCGGACGGGCCGCCGCGCCCGCCCGCGTCCCCGCCTGCATCCCCGACCGCCTTCCGAAAGGAGCCCAATGACCATCCGCGGCTATTTTTCCAATCTCGACATCGGCTGGACCAACGCGGCCGTCGCCCTCGGCGCCGCCGTCGTCAGTTTCATCGCCATCCACGGCGCCGTCCACCTGTTCCGGCGGCGCCTCGACAAGCTGGACGACGCGCGGGCCCACAAGCCCATCGTCGACGTGCTGCGCCACACGCTGGCGCGCACCAGCAATCTCGCCATCCTCGCCACGTCGCTGCTGATCGGCGCGTCGGTGCTCGACCTGCCGCCGCCCTGGAACCAGCGCATTGGCCACCTGTGGTTCATCACCCTCGGCGCGCAACTGGCCGTGTACCTGCACCACGCCATTGCCGTGACGGCGCGGCGCTATTTCCGCGTGCACGGCAAGGGCCGGGAAGACGACCAGGTGACGGTCGCCCACACGCTCGTGATCTGGGCCATGCAGTGGAGCGTCTGGACGGTCTTCCTGCTGGCGATGCTGTCGAACCTGGGCGTCGACGTCACGACGTTCGTCGCGAGCCTCGGCATCGGCGGCGTGGCCGTCGCGCTGGCCGTGCAGAACATCCTGGGCGACCTGTTCGCGTCGCTGGCCATCGCCACCGACAAGCCGTTCGAAGTCGGCGACGCGATCTCGGTGCCGGAATTCTTCGGCACCATCGAGCACGTGGGGCTCAAGACGACCCGCATCCGCGCGCTGTCCGGCGAACAGATCGTCATCGCCAACGCCGAGCTGCTGCGCAAGACCGTCCACAACTTCAAGCGCCAGCACACGCGCCGCGTGCAGTACACCCTGCGCGTGAACCCGGCCACGCCGGCCGACGTGGCGGCGCAGGTGCCCGAGCGGCTGTCCGCCATCATCGCGGCGAAGGAGAAGGTCAGGCCGGACCACGTGAACCTGACCACGATGGACCAGAACTACCTCGAATACGACATCGTCTACAACCTGTCCGACGTCGACTACGGCCTGTTCCTGCGCACCCAGCAGGCCGTGCTGCTGGAAACGATGCAGATGCTGCGCGAGCTGGGCATCTCGACGGCGCCGCGGCCGCAGGAGCTGCTGCTCCAGCAGGGCGCCGCCAACGACGCCGGCGCGCGCCGCCCGGACGGACGCGGGGCGCCGCAGGCGCGGCCCGCGCACTGACCGGGCTTGCGCCGGCGGCGCCGCCCGATGGTCGCGGTCACGCGTCGTTCGGCTGGATGCCCCCGCCGTCCGCCGGCGCCTGGTCCGGCTGCGGCGGCGCGGGCGGTTCGTTGTCCGGCGGCTTCGGCAGGTCGGCCGGCGGGCCGCCTTCCTGCTGCATGTCGCCGCCCTCTTCCATGTCTTCGTCGGGCGGCGGCGTCTCGTGGCGGATCACCGGTTCGGGCTTGTGCCCGCCCGGGAACAGCGCGTCGGCGCTGATCCTGCCGCTGGCCAGCACCGACTTGAAGAAGTCGCCCACGAGCAGGATCGCGCTGTGGCCGCCCTGCCCCCAGTAGTTCGAGCGCATCGTCACGCGGTTGTCGTTGAAGCCGACCCACGCGCCCGCGACGAGGTTCGGGTGCATCATGATGAACCAGGCGTCCGCGTTGTTCTGCGTGGTGCCGGTCTTGCCTGCCACGTCGGCCGTGATGCCGAAGCGGTAGCGGATGCCGGTGCCCGTGCCGCGGTTGATCACGCCCCGCATCATGTCGATCAGGGTCACCGCGGACGCCTGCGACAGCACCCGTTGCGGCGTCTGCTGCCCGAAGTCGGCGATCACCTGGCCGTTGCGGTCGGTGATGCGGCGCACGAACACCGGCTTGCGGTACTCGCCCTGGGCGGCGATCGTCGAATAGGCGTTGACCATCTCGAGCAGCGTGACGGGACTCGTGCCCAGCGCGATCGACGGCACCTGCGCCAGCTTGCTGGTGCGCACGCCCATGTCCTGCGCCAGCTTGACGACGGGCGCCACGCCGATGTCGCGCACGACCTGCGCCGTGATCGTGTTCTTCGAGTACACGAGACCGTCGCGCAGGGTCAGCTCGCGCCCCGTCGTGCCGCTGTTGTCGGTCGGGCGCCAGGTGGTGCCGTCGGCGAAGCGGATCGTCGTGACGGCGTCCAGGTACGGATGGTCGGGCGCGATGCCCTTCTCGAGCGCGGCCGCGTACACGATCGGCTTGAACGTGGAGCCGGGCTGGCGCGCGGCCTGCACGACGTGGTCGTACTGCTCGCGCTCGAAATCGCGGCTGCCGACCCAGGCCTTGATCTCGCCCGTCGTCGGGTCCATCGCGAGGAAGCCGGCTTCCAGGCGCGACTTGGCCGCCTTCAGCTGGCGCATGAAGTCGCGGTCGGCCTTGAGGCGCTTGAGCGCGGCGACCGGGTTCTCGCCGCCCTCGACGGCCTTGCGGTATTCGGACGATTCGCGGATGAACGTCTCGAGCATCTCGCCGTGCGACGCCCAGTAGTATTCGAACGGATTGACGCCCGGACGCATGTCGACGTAGGTCTGCGTCTGCGTCGCGTTGACGGGCCACGAATGGGCCCAGTCGACGTCGGCGATCGCCTGCAGCGCGCCGGCCTCGCGCTGGACCGCCTGCAGCGCCGCCTGCTGCAGGTCGTAGTCGAGCGTCGTCTGCACGACGAGGCCGTCCTGCTGGAGGTCGGCGTCGTTCTTGTCCGCCCACTCCACCAGCCAGCGCCGCACGTAGGCCGTGAAATGGTCGTCCTTGCCGGTGTGCTCGGCCAGGCGCGCGAAGTGCACGCGCAGGGGCCGTTTCACGAGCTGGCGGTACTTGGCCTCGTCGAACGCGCCGGCCTTCAGCATCTGCCCCAGCACGACGTTGCGCCGGGCCAGCGAGCGCTCCGGATTCGTCACGGGATTGTAGTAGGCGGTCCCCTTGAGCATGCCGACGAGCGTGGCCGCCTCCGTCTCGTTCAGTTGCGCGGCCGTCTTGTTGAAGTAGGTATGCGCCGCCGCCTCGATGCCGTAGGTGTTGTACAGGAACGGCACCGTGTTCAGGTAGGCTTCGAGGATCTCGGTCTTGCTATAGGTGTTCTCGATCTTGAAGGCGGTGATGAGTTCCTTCAGCTTGCGGTTGATGTTGCGGGCGCGGCCGATCTCGTCGCGGAACATGTTGCGCGCCAGCTGCTGCGTGATCGTCGACCCGCCCTGCGCATCGCCCTTGAGGTTGGCGACCAAGGCGCCGGCGATGCGGGTGAAATCGACGCCGTGGTGGTCGTAGAAGCGGTGGTCTTCCGTCGCGATGAGGGCGGTGACGACGTTCGGCGAGATCTGCGACAGCGGCACCTTCATCTGGATGCCCTGTTCGAAGCTGGCCAGCTGGCGCCCGTCGGCCGAGACGACGACCGTGGGCCGCGCCACGCGCGCCTGCCTGACGTCCTCGATGCCGGGCGTGAGCGGAAACAGCAGCGCGATCCAGGCGGCGAGCAGCGTCACGAGCAGCAGGAACATGCCGGCGGCGATGTACAGCCAGCGCACGTGCGGCGCCTTCGTCATCAGGTGGCCGTGCGCCCGCGCATAGGCTTCCCTGGCGCGGTCGCCGGCGCGGTCGATCATCCTGCGTTCGCGTCCGTCCCAGCGCTTGCCGTCGTTATGGTCATCCACTTCGTTTCCTGTCAGCTTCTTCGGTGATGGCCGCAAGTATAGCCGACGGCAGGCGGGGTTTCGGTTGGCGCACGCTCATACGGTGGCGTTATGCGGCAGCATGTGCCGTCCGGTGCGCAGCATGCGCTCGACGTCCGGCCCGGAGGCCGCCTGGGCATACACGTGGCCCTGCACCTCGTCGCAGCCGCGCCGGCGCAGGTAGTCGAGCTGGGCTTCCGTTTCGACGCCCTCGGCGATCACGCGCATGCGCAGGCCGCGCGCCAGCTGGATGATGGCGGCGACCATGGCGGCGTCGTCCTCGTCGAACGGGATGTCGCGCACGAAGCTGCGGTCGATCTTGAGCACGTCGACAGGAAAGCGGCGCAGGTACGACAGGCTCGAATACCCGGTGCCGAAATCGTCGATCGACAGCAGCACGCCCATCTGCTTGAGTTCGCGCATCGTGCGGATCGCGCTCTCGACGTCGCCCATCACGAGGCTTTCCGTGATCTCCACTTCGAGGCAGGCCGCGGACAGCCCCGTCTCTTCCAGCACGCGCGCGATCTCGCGCACGAGGTTCGGCTCCGCGAACTGGCGCGCCGACAGGTTCACGGCGATGCGCAGCGGTCCGAGGCCGGCGTGCTGCCAGGCGCGGCTCTGGCGGCACGCCGTGCGCAGCACCCACGCGCCGATGGGGACGATGAGGCCCGTCTCCTCGGCCAGGTTGATGAAGCGGTCGGGCCGTACCATGCCCATGCTCGGATGGCGCCAGCGGATCAGCGCCTCCAGCCCGACCACGGCGCCCGACACGAGGTCGACCTGCGGCTGGTAGTACAGCTCGAACTCGTCGTGCGTCAGCGCGCTGCGCAGCGCCCCCTCCAGCGCGAGCCGTTCGCGGGCGCGGGCGTTCATCGTCGGCATGTAGAACTGCACCATGTTGCGGCCCAGTTCCTTGGACCGGTACATGGCGACTTCCGCGTGCTGGATCAAGGTGGCGGCGTCGCTGCCGTCGGCCGGGTACGCGGCGAGGCCCGCGCTGCCCGTCAGCACGAGGTCCTGGCCGGACAGCTCGAGCGGATGGGCGAGCGCCTCCAGCACGGCGCGCACGGTGGCCGCCGCCTCCGACTCGTTCTCCCGCCCGGGCAGCACGAGGACGAATTCGTCGCCGCCCGTGCGCGCCACGGTGTCCGTGCGTTCGACAACGCTGCAGATGCGCTGCGCGGCCGTCTTGAGCAGTTCGTCGCCGGCGTCGTGGCCGAGCGTGTCGTTGACGAACTTGAAGTGGTCGAGGTCGAGCGCCGCCACCCACACGACGCCGCGCCCGGCCGCCAGGTTGATCGCATTCTCGATCCGGTCCTGCAGCATCGAGCGGTTGGCCAGGCCCGTGAGCGTGTCGAAGCGGGCGCGCGCCTCCAGCTCGGCCTCGTAGCGCTTGGCCATCGTCACGTCGTATTGCGTCATCACGAAATGGGTCGTGACGCCGTCGTCGTTGTTGACCGGCGCGATGTACACCTCGGCGAACATCTCGCGCCCGTCGCCGCAGCTCAGGCGCATCGACACGTGGGCCTCGCGCCGCTCGCGGATGGCGGCGCGCAGTTCGGCCACGGCGGCCCGGTCGGGTTCGCGCGCGCCCAGTTCGAGCAGGCCCCGTCCGACGGCCTCGGCGGCGCGATAGCCGCGGATGCGCTCGAACGCGGGATTGACGTATTCGATGGGGTAGCCGGGGCGCGTCGCGCTCACGAGGACGATGGCGTTCGCGCTGGCCTCGATGGCGCGCCGGTACAGCCGCAGCGCATCGAGGGCGTCGTGCAGGTCGGCCGTGCGGCTCTCGACGAGCGCCTCGATGCGGCGCGTGCGCTTGACGCGGCTCTGCACATACGCCGATGTGGCCAGGCTCACGAGGCAGCCGAGGACGAACGCGATCAGCGGACCGGTGCTGCCGGTCATGTCGCTCGAGCGCCCCGCGATGCGCAGCTCCCAGGGCAGGCCGGCCACGTCGAACGTGTGCCGGTTCGTGAACAGCGTGTCGCCCATGAGCGCGTGCCAGGGCGGAGGCCGCGTGCGGCCCAGCGAATCGTAGACATAGGCGCGCTGCGGGCCGTCCACGCCCGGACCGTACAGCTCGATCCTGAGGCCGTTGGGCGCCAGCAGGTTCGATTTCGCGAGGTTCGAGTCGACCAGCGCGGCCACGTCGATGATGACGGCCGTGTCGCCGAGCGCGGCGGCGCTGCGCGCGGCCGCATTGACGAGGGGCGCGCCGCGCCGGTACACGGGCTGGATCAGGACGAAGCCGAGGCGGTCGCCGCGCTGCAGCAGCGGCAGCATGGCGCTGGCCGCCGGCTGGTTCGTGTCGATGGCGCGCATGAACGCGGCGGCGTGGGGCGCGAACGAAAAGGCGTCGTAGCCGAGCGCGACTTCGTTCCCGCCCAGCGGCTCCACGTAGTCCAGCACGAGGTAGCGCGGACGCCGGCCGGCGGGCACGACCGTCACCGCGTCGCCCGTCGCCCGGCGCTCGCGGATCCCGAAACCGGGGCGGAAGCGCTGGTTCGCCGCCTCGAAGGCGGCCCGGTCCGCGCTGCTCACCATGCGGTGGAACACCACGGCCTGAAGGTACTGGTGGTTGGCCAGCAGCGGCCGGGCGAAGGCGCCGAACTCGTCGCGGGTCGCGATGCCGACGGAAGAAAACAGGGCGTTCGCCGCCTGCAGCACGTCGAGCGCGTCGCCGAAGCTGCGGGTCACGGACGCATTACGGATTTCCGCGCGCTGCAGGAATTCGGAGCGGGCACGCTCGCGCTCGCCATCGATCATGCCGACGGCCAGCACGACAGTAAGGCCCAGTCCCGCCAGCAGCGTGAGCACTGCGGCGGGGGTCGGGGGCCGGGCGCGGCCGAGGCGCAGGTTCCGTGTCAGCATGCCCCATCCTAGCAAATTTGGCCATGCCGGGACGCGCTGTTTCCGTGCCGCTTCAGTCTGTCGTGACGGGCGCCGCCGGCGCCGCGGTGGCGGCGGGAATCCGGCCCAGCTGCAGCTTCGCCAGCGTCGGATAGAGAGGGGGACTGATCAGCCGCGCGACGGCGAACGCGATCAGCGCGCACATCATCAGGCTCAGCACCATCGCATGGCCGTCGACCATTTCCATCACGATGATGAAGGCCGTCAGCGGCGCCTGCGTGGCGGCCGCGAGGAAGCCGACCATGCCCAGTGCGATCAGCGCCGGGACCTGCATGCCGTACAGCAGCAGCGCGACGTCGTTGCCGAACGCGGCCCCGATCGCCAGCGACGGCGCGAAGATGCCGGCCGGTACGCCGGACCACGTCGTCAGCCACGTCGCGAGGAATTTGAAGGGGGCGTACGCAAACGGCATCGCGGCGGTGCCCTCCACCATGTGGCGCGTGCTCGCATAGCCGGAGCCGAACGCGGCGCCGCCGGTCACGACCCCGATCAGGGCGATGCCGAGGCCGCACCCGGCCGCGAACAGCACCGGCCGGTGCGCGCGCCAGCGGCTGACGCGGTCGGGACTGCGGCCGGACAGCGACGCGATCATCAGCCGCGAGAACAGCCCGCCGGCCAGGCCGGACAGCACGGCGACGAGCAGGCCCGGCAGCAGCAGGTCGAGGCCGATCGCGGGCGCATGGATGACGCCGAAATAGGCGCTGTCGCCGTGCGCGGACACGCCGACGAGGCCGGCCAGCACGATGCCGACGATGATCAGGCCGCTCGAACGCTGTTCCGGCGCGCGCGCCAGTTCCTCGATGGCGAACATCACGCCGCCCAGCGGCGTATTGAAGGCGGCCGCGATGCCGGCCGCGCCGCCCGCGACGAGCAGGCCGTGGACGCCCACCGCGCTGCCGGCGGGAATCAGCCGGCGCGCCTGCAGCATGACGCCGGCCGCGATCTGCACGGACGGTCCCTCGCGCCCCAGCGACAGGCCGCCGAGCAGGCCGCCGGTCGTCAGCAGGATCTTGGCCACCGTCAGGCGCAGCGACACGAACAGCCCGCGCTCGGCGTCGCCCACCTCCGGCTCGAGGGTGGCCATCACTTGCGGGATGCCGGAGCCGGCCGCGCCGGGCGCGAAGCGGCGCGTGCACCAGACGACGAACGCCGTGCAGGCCGGCGTCCAGAGGAGCGGACTCCACCACGCCACGTTGCGCAGCGCGGCGAAGGTCTCGTAGGCCTTGTCCGCGAGCCAGGAGAAGCCGACGACCGTCAGGCCCGCCGCGCCCGCCAGGGCGATGACGATGGCGCGCACGGTCCACAGGCGCCAGTCGCCCAGTTCGCGGCGCAGGTCCGGTGCAGGTATCAAGCTCATGGTTTCCTGGATGTCATTTTTCGGCAGCCTGCCGGGTTTTCCGCTATCATTCTTGCATGTCCTCGTCTTCCCAATCCAACGCGCCCGCCGAGCCGGCCGCGCCGCAGCCGACGCCGCCCTCCACGCCGTCGACCCGCGTCCTGCGCCAGTTCCGCGTCGTCTTCAATTCCGTCAAAACCCATTTCCGCCAGGTCGAGCGCGAGGCCGGCGTCGGCGGCGCCCAGTTGTGGGCGCTGTCCGTCATCGACCGGCGGCCGGGCATCGGCGTGACCGAGCTCGCGCGCGAGCTGGACATCCACCAGTCGACCGCCAGCAACCTGATCAAGAGCCTCGTCGAACGCCGCCTCGTGGCGACGAGCCGCGAAGGCACCGATCGCCGCAGCGTGTCCCTGCGCATCCAGCCGGGCGGCGCGGAGGTGTTGCGCAGCGCTCCCCTGCCCTTTGCCGGCGTGCTGCCGGACGCGCTGTCCGCGCTGGACGCGGCCACGCTGGAACGCCTGGAACAAGACCTCACCAAATTGATCGCTTTGCTCGAAGCGGACGAAGCCAGCGGCAACGTGCTGCTGTCCCAGATGTAATTCCCGCGCGTGCCGCGCACTGCCGCGGCGCCGCTCTCCTCGAATGATACCTGCCTGGGCCGGCGCCGCGGCGCCGCGTGGACGGCGCATGCCCGTGGCGACGGCGCACCGCGCGTGGGCTGTTGTCCGGACGTTCATGGGGGTGACATCGTAAAAAATGCTCCCGGCGAACCGGGAGCACAAGAGATACAAGGTATCCTCATCGCTGATCGCGAAGGCCGCGGAAGCTGCCCCGCTCACGCGTCCATTGTCACACAAACGGTGTATTCAGGGCAATCACTTTTGTAGCAATATAGTTCCTGCGGCTCACACTTGCGGCACGGCGCACGTGGAGTGGCGCCCTTTCACCGTGCAGGTATTGCGCGCCTTGCCGTCGCGGTCGTGCACGACGACGTGCCAGGTGTCCGGGCCGGTCCGCTCCATCGTCATGAAGCCGAAGCCGTCGATCCACGAACTCATCGCCTCGATCGCCGCGCCCGGCGCCGGCGACTGGCCGGCCGGCGCGGTCCTGGGCAGCGGCACGATGTCTTCCGCCGTGCCGGCGAAGCCCGCCACGAACTGGGTCGGGTGGTCGGACGCGAAACTGGTCTGCTCCCACAGGTGCACGTGGCCGGACAACAGCATGGCGACGGACGCCGGCAGCAGGCGCGCGTCGAGCGCGCCGAAGACCTGCGTCAGGCCGGCGTCGCCGCCGAACAGCGTGACGGCGCCCGTACGCGCGTCGCGGTTGGCGCCGAACGCGTACAACGGATGGTGGTCGACGGCGATGTTGTAGGGTTGGCGGTGCGCGAGCCGGTCGACCTTGCGCCACGTGTCGGCGTAGCGCGCGATGCGCACGTCGCCCGGCTTGAAACCGTGCCAGTCCGTGTTCGCGCTGTCGAACACGATCAGCTGGCTGCCTTCGCCCAGCGGCACGGCGTACGGGTCGGTGTAGTCCGCGCGTTCGTCGGCGGCCGGGTCGTCGCAGTTCGCGGCCGGATCGTAGCGGTGCGGATCGAGGAAGCGCCACCAGCCCTGCCCGCCGCGCGCGCACGTCTCGTGGTTGCCGCGCGCGAGCACCCACGGCGCCGCTGCGAGCAAGGCCCGGCCGGGCGCGAAGAAGTCGGCATTCCACGCGTCCCAGCCATAACCGTAAGGACTCCCGGCGCAGCCCGCACGGTTCGCCGGGCACGGGTCTTCGCGATAGTGATAGTCGCCCACGTGCACGACGAGGTCCGGCTTCCAGGCGGCCGCGCTGGCCGCCACGCGGGCGAACGGGTACGCCTCCGGGTCGTTACAGTCCTGGAATTCGCGGCCCTTCAGGCGGCAGCCCGTGTCGCCGATCACGACGATACGTTCGATGTCCGCCTGCGGCAGCGGCAGCGCCTGTCCCGCGACGTCGACGTGCGTGCTGCCGGCGGGGATCGCAGTCTCGCACGACAACACGGGGTTCGAGCCGGCTTCCGGATGAAAGCCGGCACTGTGGCCCTTTCCGCGCAGGGGGATCGCGCCGAATGGCGCCCGCACGGCCATCGCCAGCGTGCGGCCGTCGATGGTGATCGACGGACAGGCCGGCGCGGTGGTAATGGCGCGGGCGATCGGCGCCCCGCCCTCGCCCAGCACGACGAAGGCGGCGGCGGGCGGACGTTGCGCACCGAGGCCGGCACAGCCGGCCAGCAGGACCGTCGCCGCGAGCGCGCCGGCGCGGGACCGCAGGTGCGGAGGAATCATGGGGGCTCCGGGCAAAACCGGCAATCTACCATACGGATCGTCACGGGAGGAACCGGTGTTGGTTCCGCGCGGTAGCGTACGCCGGCTTTCGTCCCCGCATTGGTGGCGGCCACATGGTCCGGATGTCCGATCGACCACGGGCCGGACGTCGTATCATCGTTGCTTGTCCTGAATATATAACGTACACTCGCAATCACATTCCATCCACCGCGGGGACCGTACATGAAACCGGCGGAGCGCGCGGCGCCTGATGTTATCGATAACGATGCAGACGTGCCCCAACACTTGAGGAGACAACATGAAAGAGGAGACAACATGAAACGACGCCAGGTCCTGGCCGGGCTGGCCGCCACCGTGCCAGCCCTTGCTGCACCCGCCCTGTTGCCGCGACAAGCGCTGGCGGCAGGCGCCGCCGCGCCCGCGGGGCTCGAGCCGATGGCCGCCGGTCCCTTCGCGCCCAACTGGGATTCGCTGGCGACGTACGAGACGCCGGAGTGGTTCAGGAACGCGAAGTTCGGCCTATGGGCCCATTGGGGGCCGCAGTGCGAGCCCGAGTACGGCGACTGGTACGCGCGCTATATGTACGTGGAAGGCAGCAACGCCTACCGCTTCCACGTCCAGAAATACGGTCATCCGTCGAAGACCGGCTTCAAGGACGTGATCCGGCAGTGGCAGGCCGCGGAATGGAATCCGGACAGCCTGCTCGCCCTGTACCGCACGGCCGGTGCGCGCTACTTCGTCGCGCTCGCCAACCACCACGACAACTTCGACCTGTACGACAGCCGTTTCCAGCCCAACTGGAACGCGACGCGGATCGGGCCCAGGAAAGATCTCATCGGCGGCTGGGCGCGGGCCGCGCGCGCGAACGGCCTGCGCTTCGGCGTCAGCATGCACGCGAGCCATGCGTGGACCTGGTACGAGGTCGCCCAGGGCGCGGACAAGACAGGGCCGTACGCCGGCATTCCCTACGATGGGGTGCGCACGCGCGCGGATGGCAAGGGCGCCTGGTGGGAAGGACTCGACCCGCAGGAGCTGTACGCCCAGCGGCATCCCCTGAGCCGGAAATGGGATGGCACGCCGGCGCACGGCGTGGCGCAGTGGAACTGGGGCGGCGGCGCCGCGCTGCCGTCGCGGCAGTACATCGAGACCTTCCACAACCGCGTGCTGGACCTGATCGGCAAGTACGATCCCGACCTCATCTACTTCGACGACGACGACCTGCCCTTCTGGCCCGTCAGCGACGCCGGCCTGCGCATCGCCGCGCACATGTACAACCGCAGCATCGCGACGCGGGGTGGGCTCGACACCGTCATCACCGGCAAGATGCTGCAAGGACAGCAGCGCCGCTCGCTCGTCCTGGACATCGAGCGCGGCCAGAGCGCTGCCATCGACCCGCTGCCGTGGCAGACGTGCACCTGCATCGGCGGCTGGCATTACGCCCGCGGGATCTACGACCGGCACGGCTACAAGAGCGCGCAGACGGTGGTGCACATGCTGATCGACATCGTCAGCAAGAACGGCAACCTGCTCCTCAGTGTACCGGTGCGCGGCAACGGGACGATCGACGAGCAGGAGCAGGCGATCGTCGAGGAGATCGGCCGCTGGATGGCCCGGTACGGCGAGGGCATCTACGACACGCGTCCGTGGGCCGTGTTCGGCGAAGGTCCCGGCATGGCGGCGGCGCCGCTGACCGCCCAGGGGTTCAACGAAGGCAAGGGCGCGCCGCTGACGGCCGCCGACGTCCGCTTCACGGCAAAGGGCGACACGGTCTACGCCTTCGTCATGGGCTGGCCGGCCGGACGCGAGATCACGATCGCGGCGCTGGGCACGGCGAGCGGCCACCTCGAGAAGCCCGTCGCCAGGGTCGAATTCGTCGGGGCCGGGCAGGCGCTCGCGTTCACGCAGGCCGCCGACGGCCTGCGGGTCACACTGCCGCCCGCGGCGCCCGCCCTGCCCTATGCGTTCGCGCTGAAGGTGCTGGTGTGACGCGGATTATTTGACGCGCTGCTTTTCCAGCTTGCGCGCCAGCGTGCGCCGGTGCATGCCGAGCCGGCGCGCCGCTTCCGAAATATTGAAATCGGTCTCGGCGAGCACGGCGTGGATGCGTTCCCACTCCAGCGTCTTGATCGACGTGGAGCGGTTCGTCAGTTCCAGCTCGGTGTTGCCGGCGACGTGGCCGAACGCGGCTTCGATGTCGTCCGTGTTCGACGGCTTCGCGAGGTATTGGCAGGCGCCGAGCTTGATCGCCTCGACCGCCGTGCCGATGCTGGCGAAGCCCGTCAGCACGACGATCTGCATGTCCGGGTCGTGCGCGTGGAGCATCTGCACGCAGGCCAGGCCCGAGCTGTTCCCCTTGAGTTTCAGGTCGACGACGGCATAGTTGGGCGAGTGTTCCTGCAGCAGTTCCTGCGCCTCCTCGAGGCCGGGCGCCTGCAGCACCTGGTAGCCGCGCCGTTCGAACGAGCGGCCGAGCGTGCGGGCGAACGCGTCGTCGTCCTCGATGATCAGCAGGAGGCGCTCGTCGTCGCGTTCATCGTCGCGTTCGTCGGCTGCGTTGTCGTCTTCAATGGGCATGTAGGGGTTCCTTGTCGAGCGCGATCGCGGACAGCGGCAAGGTCAGCGTGACGGCGGCGCCGCCTTCCGGCCGGTTGACGGCATGCACCGTCCCGCCCAGCGTGCGGGCCACGTTCACGACGAGGAACAGGCCCAGGCCGCCGCCGGGTCTGCCCTTGCTGGACTGGTACGGTTTGCCGAACTGCGCCAGCATCGCGGGCGCGAAGCCGGGGCCGCGATCGAGCACGGTCAATACGAGGGTGCCGTCGGCCACGCCCGCCTCCACGCCGATCCAGTCGGGCGAGGCTTCCAGCGCGTTGTCCAGCACGTTGTCGATCATCTGTTTGAGCGCGGAGTCGAAGGCCACCGGCAGGTCGTGTTCGATGCGATTGCGGTAGTCGACGTCGCGCACGGGCCGGCTGTGCTGCCACTCCTCGACGAGCTTGTCGAGGAAGCCGCGGATCGTCGTGCGCGCGGCGGATTCCCCGCGCGCCTCGCCGGCCGACAGCAAGATGCCGCTGACGATGGACTTGCAGCGCTTGAGCTGCGTCTCCATTTCCGTGATCTCTTCCAGCAGGTCGGGATTGGCCTTGAACTCGCGCATGCGCTTCCAGTCGCCCAGGATCACGGACAGCGTCGCGAGCGGCGTGCCCAGTTCGTGCGCGGCGCCCGACGCGAGCAGGCCCATGCGGACGATGTGTTCTTCCTCGGCCGCGCGCTGGCGCAGGTCCGCGAGCTGGGCCGCCTTGCCCTTCAAGGTGTTCGTGATGCGCGAGATGAACACGACGAGCAGCGCCGCGTTCAGCGTGAAGCAGATCAGCATGCCCTGCACGTACAGGCTCGAGATGCCGCGCGCGTGGTCGAACGGCAGCGCGAGCGGCTTGGCGAACACGGACAGGCCCGCGAGGCACGCCAGCGTGATGGCGACGATGGTCCACGTGGACCACGCTTCCAGCAGCACGGCCGACAGGATCACCTGCAGCAGGTACAGGAAGGCGAACGGGTTCGTCGTCCCGCCCGCGAGGTACAGCTGCATCGTGAGGCTGGCCACGTCGACGAGCAGCGCGAGAAACAGCTCGCTGTTGGTGACGGGCCGGTGTTCGTGCCAGCGCAGGTGGCTGGCGACGTTGAAGGCGATCAGGCAGGCCAGCACTTCGAGCATCTGCACGAGCGGCAGGCGCACGTCGAACACGAGGATCGCGCCGGCGATGGTCGTGACCTGGCCGATGACCGCGATCCAGCGCAGCTCGATCAGCTGCAGCATGTTCTTGTGGCCGGCCACGTATTCGACGTCGGCGGCGGATTCCGTGCGCTCGCGCTGCGCGGCAGCGACGGCGGCCGCCTTGTCGGCGCCCCGTTCGAATACCCGCTTCAGCAGGTCAGTCGTGTCGTTCATCATCGTCGTCGTCGTCGTAGCCCTGGCCACGGCCGCGCGCCACCCACCACAAGGCGCCGGCGACCATCAAGGCCAGAGCATACCAAGTGATCGCGTACACGAGGTGGCTGTTCGGAAAATTCACGACGGTGAGACCGCCGGCCGGCTGGTCGGGACTGCCGGCCGGATTCTGGTGCGCGCCCGCGTCGACGAAGAACGGCGCGACGGGCCCTGCGGCGCCGAGGCCGCGCGCGGCGGCGATCGCGGCCACGTCGCGCGTGTACCAGCGGTTCGCGCCCGGGTCGTTCGTGCGCGTGAACACACCGTTGCGCTCGCTCGTGCGCAGCAGGCCGGTGACGTCGACCGCGGGACCGGCCGCCGCGGCGCACGGGTTGCCGCTCGCGCGCTCGGGCGCGTAACGCGTGCGCGCACCGAGTTCGGCGGGAATGAAGCCGCGGTTGACGAGGATGGTCGAGCCGTCCGTCGTGCACATCGGCGTGAGCAGCCAGTAGCCGCTGCCCTCTTCGGTGAGGGCCTGGACGGGGGTGGTGAGATCGTAGAGATAAGTACCGCGCAGGATGACGCGGCGGTACTCGTCGGATGCGGGGGTGATGCCGGCCCAGCGCGCGCGCGGTGGCGGCGGCGCCGGGGCGGCGTGCACGCGTGCGTTCACGCGTGCGATGAGGTCCAGTTTCCATTGCAGGCGAACCACCTGCCAGGTGCCCAGACCGGCAAAGAGGACGATCAGCAGCAGCCCGACGGCCGCCAGGAGCAGGGAGACACCCCGGCGCCGGGCAGGTACTGCACTGCGCGGCGCCGCTGCGCGATCGTCTCCCGCCATTACTGCATGTCGTGCATGCCGTGTACCGAACCGCCGTCGTTGCCCATGTTGGGCATCATGTTGGCGTTCATGTGGTACATGACCCAGATCGAGCCGGACAGCACGATGAACAGCAGGATGATGGTCAACAGCATGGCCATCATGTTCCAGCCGCCTTCCGACTTCGAGTTCATGTGCAGGAAGTACACCATGTGCACGACGAACTGCACGGCCGCGAAGCCGATGATCAGGGCCTTGGTCGCGCCGGGTGCGACCTGGTGGGTCATCACCAGCCAGAACGGGATCGCCGTCAGGATCACGGACAGGATGAAGCCGATCGAGTAATCCTTCATACTGCCGTGCGCATGCAGGTGATCGTCGTCGTGGTGGCCGTGGCCATGGTCGTCATGGCCGTGGGCGTGGGCGTGATGCAGGTCGCTCATGGCAGGACTCCCATCAGGTAGACAAAGGTGAACACGCCGATCCAGACGACGTCCAGGAAGTGCCAGAACATCGACAGGCAGGCGAGGCGGCGGTAGTTGGCGGCGGTGATGCCGTGCTTACCGAGCTGGAACATCAGCGTGACGAGCCACACGATACCGAAGGTCACGTGCAGGCCGTGCGTCCCGACCAGCGAGAAGAACGAGGTCAGGAAGCCCGAGCGCCACGGGCCGTTGCCTTCGTGGATCAGGTGCGCGAATTCCTGCAGTTCCAGGAACAGGAAGCAGGCGCCCAGGATGCCGGTGACGAGCAGCCAGACCTGGGTGCCCTTCACGTTCTTCTTCTGCGCGGCCAGCATGGCGAAGCCGTACGTGATCGACGAGACCAGCAGGAACGCCGTGTTCAGCGCCACGGTCGGCAGTTCGAAGATCTCGGCGCCGGACGGGCCGCCCGCGTAGTTGCGGCCCAGGACTGCATAGGCGGCGAACAGGCAGGCGAAGATGAGGCAGTCGCTCATCAGGTAGATCCAGAAACCGAGCAGCGTGCCGTTTTCCGGATGGTGCTCGCGCACATAGAAGCGCGAGCTCGGGTCGGCGCTCGCGGCGCCGGCGTGGGTTGCGTTAATTTCAGACATGGGCTTCCAGCAAACGGGTGCGCTCTTCTTCGGTGCGGGTCACTTCGTCCGCCGGGATGTAGAAGTCGCGTTTGTAATCGAACGTGTGGTAGATGGCGACGGCGATCATGCCGAAGAACGTCACGCCGACCAGCAGCCACATGTGCCAGATGATGCCGAACGCCATCAGGAACGCGAAGGCCGGGATCACGGGGCCGGCCCACGTGTTCTTCGGCATGTGGATGGCGATGAAGTCGTTCAGCGGACGCTGGTAGCCGTGCTTCTTCATGTCGGCCCAGGCGTCGTTGTCATGCACGACCGGGGTGAACGCGAAGTTGTAGTCAGGCGGCGGCGACGAGGTCGACCACTCCAGGGTGCGCGCATTCCACGGGTCGCCGGTCACGTCGGCCAGCTTCTTGCGGTTCATGATCGACACGGCGATCTGCACCAGCAGGCAGGCGATGCCGGCGGCGATCATCAGGGTACCGGCCAGCGAGATGCGGAACAGCCATTGGATCGACATGTCGTCGAAGTGGCTCACGCGGCGGGTCACGCCCATGAAGCCCAGGATGTACGGCGGGGTGAACGCGACCCAGAAACCGATCGACCACAGCCAGAACGAGGCCAGGCCCCATTTACGATCGAGCTTGAAGCCGAACATCTTCGGCCACCAGAAGTTCACGCCGGCGAACAGGCCGAACAGCACGCCGCCGATGATGACGTTGTGGAAGTGGGCGATCAGGAACAGCGAGTTGTGCAGCACGAAGTCGGCCGACGGGACCGCCAGCATCACGCCGGTCATGCCGCCGATGGTGAAGGTGATCATGAACGACACGGTCCACATCATCGGCAGTTCATAGCGGATGCGGCCCTTGTACATGGTGAACAGCCAGTTGAAGATCTTGGCGCCGGTCGGGATCGAGATAATCATCGTCGTGATGCCGAAGAACGAGTTCACGCTCGCGCCCGAACCCATCGTGAAGAAGTGGTGCAGCCACACGAGGTACGACAGGACCATGATCACGACGGTCGCATAGACCATCGACGAGTAGCCGAACAGGCGCTTGTTGCAGAACGTCGCGACGACTTCCGAGTAGATGCCGAACGCCGGCAGGATCAGGATGTAGACCTCGGGGTGGCCCCAGATCCAGATCAGGTTCACGTACATCATGGCGTTGCCGCCCAGTTCGTTCGTGAAGAAGTGCGTGTCGAACAGGCGGTCGAGGCCCAGCATGGCCAGGGTGACGGTCAGGATCGGGAAGGCCATCACGATCAGGATGTTGGTGCACAGGGCGGTCCAGGTGAACACCGGCATCTTCATCAGGTCCATGCCCGGGGCGCGCATCTTGATGATGGTGACGACCAGGTTCACGCCTGACAGCAGGGTGCCGACACCGGCCACCTGCAATGACCAGATGTAGTAGTCCACGCCGACGTCCGGGCTCGCCAGGATGCCGGACAGCGGCGGATACGCCAGCCAGCCGGTACGGGCGAATTCACCGACGAACAGCGACGCCATCACGAGGATCGCGCCGGCCGTCGTCATCCAGAACGAGAAGTTGTTCAGGAACGGGAAGGCCACGTCGCGCGCGCCGATCTGCAGGGGCACGACGTAGTTCATCAGGCCCGTCACGAACGGCATCGCCACGAAGAAGATCATGATCACGCCGTGGGCGGTGAAGACCTGGTCGTAGTGGTGCGGCGGCAGGAAGCCGTGCGAATCGCCGAACGAGAACGCCTGCTGGGCGCGCATCATCAGCGCATCGGCAAAGCCGCGCAGGAACATCACGAGGCCCAGCACCATGTACATGATGCCGATCTTCTTGTGGTCGATACTGGTGAACCACTCGTTCCAGAGGTAGCCCCACAGCTTGAGTTTGGTGAGTACGCCCAGCAGGACGATCCCGCCCAGCAGGACGCCGATGAATGTCGCGATCAGGATCGGCTCGTGGTAGGGAATCGCTTCCCAGCTGAGCCGACCGAAGATCAACTTCGCTAAGTCAAATTGCTCGTGCATGATTACTTCTTCTTCACAGGATCATTGGGCGTGGTGCAGACCGCGCCATTGGCCTGGGCCAGGCGGGTCGCTGCCGCTGTTTGTGGCATGTTACGCATAGCCATTTCGCGGGCTTTCTTGGCATCGTCGTTCATCATCTTGTCCATGCAGACGGCGCCGTCGGCGACGCAGCGGTTCAGGACGCGATAGAACAGGTCGTTGTCGACGGCCGCGTAACGGTGCACCGGCTCCTTGATGCTCGGCTTTTCGAGCGTCAGGTAGTTGACACGGTCGAGGTTGCCGCCGCCGGACTTGATCGACTGGACCCAGCCGTCGAAGTCGCCCTGGGCCACGCCGCGGTAGGAGAAGCGCATGTCCGAATAGCCGGCGCCGCTGTAGTTGGCCGAGAAGCCTTCCGACTGGACCGGATGGTTCTGGACGGCGTTCAGCGCCGTTTCCATGCCCGGCATCGCGTAGATCATGCCCGCCAGTTCCGGCACGTAGAACGCATTCATGACCGACGTCGCGCTGATCTTGAAGCGGACCGGCACGTCGACCGGCACCACCAGCTCGTTGACGGTGGCGATGCCCTGCTCCGGATAGATGAACAGCCATTTCCAGTCCATCGCCACGGCCTCGACGATCAGCGGCTTGGCCGACGCGGGAATCGGGCGGCCTTCGGCGACGCGGTCCAGCGGACGGTACGGGTCGAGCTTGTGCGTGGAGATCCAGGTCACGAGGCCCAGGACGATGATGATCAGCAGGGGCGCGCCCCAGATGACCAGTTCCAGCTTGGTCGAGTGGTCCCAGTCCGGCTCGTAGGCCGCGTCGGTATTGCTCGCGCGGTATTTGCGGGCGAACCAGACGATCAGGAACAGCACGGGAACGATAATCAGCAACATCAGGATCACGGACACCGTGATCAAGTGCGCCTCTTGCTTGGCGATGTCACCGGAAGGGTTCATCACCACCGTGTTGCAGCCGGCGAGCAGCGCGAACAGTGGGGAGAGGAACACTCCGCGACGGAGGGTCTTTGGAATCATGCTTGTGTTTTACGTTACATGGGAAAAATAACATGCTAATGTAACGCCAACGGCGTGCGTTTGGCGATTGGACGTTTTGTCCTACCCTTTTCCGTATTGCAGCATTTCAGAGGGTCCAGAGGCCGTCGGCTGATAAGGAGACGAAGACATGCAAGGCACCCATAATACTTACGGCGACGTAGGCGCCGCTCCCGTCACAGCACCCCACTCCGGGGCCCGGAACATCAACACCCGCGACACGAAAATCGCGCCGGGTGAGATCGCGGTCGGCGTCGTCATCGGCCGCGCTTCCGAATACTTCGACTTCTTCGTCTATGCGATCGCTTCGGTGCTCGTGTTCCCCGCCGTGTTCTTCCCGTTCGCCGACCGGCTGGAGGGCACGCTATATTCCTTCGCCATCTTCGCGCTGGCGTACGTGGCGCGTCCGATCGCCTCACTTGTCTTCATGGCAATCCAGCGCGCCTATAGCCGCGAGATCAAGCTGACCATCGCCCTGTTCCTGATGGGCTCGGCAACAGTCGCCATCTCCATGCTGCCCACGTATTCCCGCTGGGGCGAGTGGTCCATCATCGCCCTCGCGATCCTGCGCATCGGCCAGGGCGTCGCCCAGGGCGGGTCGTGGGACGGGCTGCCGTCGCTGCTGGCCCTCAACGCTCCCGAGAACAAGCGTGGATGGTACGCCATGTTGGGACAACTTGGCGCACCGACGGGATTCATCATCGCGGCGGGGTTGTTTTCCTATCTGATGGCCCAGTTGTCGCAGGACGATTTCCTGGTGTGGGGCTGGCGTTATCCGTTCTACGTCGCCTTCGCGATCAACGTCGTCGCGCTGTTCGCCCGCCTCCGCCTCGTCTCGACGCCGGACTATACCCACCTGCTCGACGAGCATGAACTGGACCCGGCCCCGGCCCGCGAAGTGATCGGCAACCAGGGCACGAACATCGTCATCGGCGCCCTCGCCGCGCTGTGCAGCTATGCGCTGTTCCACCTCGTGACCGTGTTCCCGCTGTCCTGGATCCAGCTGTACGACACCCGCTCGATGGCCGATTTCCTGCAGGTGCAGATCATGGGCGCGGGCCTGGGCATCGTCGGCGTGCTGGCGTCGGGCCTCATCGCCGACAAGTTCGGCCGCCGCAACACGCTGGGCACGCTGGCCGCGCTGATCGCCCTGTTCTCCGGCTTCATCCCCACGCTGATGGATGGCGGCGTGACGGGCCAGAACACGTTCATCCTCGTCGGCTTCCTGCTGCTGGGCCTCTCGTACGGCCAGGCCGCCGGCGCCGTGACGTCGAACTTCCTGCCGCAGTACCGCTACACGGGCGCCGCCCTCACCTCCGACCTCGCCTGGCTCGTGGGCGCCGCGTTCGCCCCGCTCGTCGCGCTGGGCCTCGCCGCCAACTTCGGGCTCGGCTACGTCAGCCTGTACCTGCTGTCCGGCGCCGTCGGCTCGCTGGCCGCGCTGAGCCTCAACCGGGCCCTGGAGATCCGCGACTGAGCCTCTGTTCAATCGCAAAGCGCATGCCCCGGTCGCGCCGGGGCATTTTTTTTGCGCGCGCGGGCGCTGGGGATATACTGGTCTCCGACCGATAACCGGCAACGGGGCCACGGAGGAGCGATGCCGAGAAGGACGACGTTCGGCCTGACCCTCCTTGCCGCGGCGCTGGCGGCCGGCGGTCCGCCCTGGCTCGCGCTGCAGGAAGCGCGCCGGCAGGCCTACGAAGGGGAAGCCGGGCTCGCCATGAACTATGCACGCGACGTGCTGCACCGGTCGGACGAGACGTCGCGCCAGGCATTGGAGGCGATCGCGCTGCTCGAACGCACGGGCCTGGCGTCGTGCACGGCGGCCGCCCGCGCCAGGATGCGCGAGATCGACCTGACGTCGAGCTACATCCAGGCGATCGGGCACCTGAGCGGCGACACGATCGAATGCTCCTCGCAGGGCGGTCCGCCGGTCCCGCTCGGCGACCCGTCGTTCCGCAGCTCGCGCGGGATCGCCCTGTACGACGTCGTGCCGCTGGTCGAAGGCGGCCCGAACCCCTTGCTGGGCCTGGCGCGCGACGACGTGATCGTCCTCGTGCACCGCGACCTGCCGCTGGATATCTGGACGGCCGTGCCCGGCGTGTCGCTGGCCATCGTCCACCTGGAGCGCCACCGGTTCACCATGGCGCGCGGGCCGGTCGACCCGGCCTGGCTCGACCGGCTGGGGAACCGCAACGACACGACCTTCATCGCCGGCGGCCGCCTCGTGACCATCGTGCGCTCGCAACGCTACGTGACGATGGCCGCCGTCGCCGCCGTGCCCGTGCGCGCCCTGCAGGAGCGCATCCGTGCCGCCACGCGCCGCCTGATCCCCGCCGGCCTGTTCGGCGGCCTGGCCGCGGCGGCGGCGATCCTGTTGCTGGCGCGCCAGCAGATGTCGATGGCGGCGTCGCTGCGCCACGGGCTGCGCCGCGGCGAATTCTTCCTGCTCTACCAGCCGCTCGTCGACCTGCGCAGCGGCGCGTGCATCGGCGCCGAGGCGCTGCTGCGCTGGCGCCGTCCCGCCGGGGAACTCGTCGGGCCCGACCTGTTCATTCCGGTCGCGGAACAGTCGGGCCTCATCACCCGCGTGACGGCGCGCGTGCTCGACCTCGTCGAACGGGACGCGGGCGAGTTCCTGGCGCGCCACCCCGGCTTCCACATCGGCATCAACCTGTCCCCCGCCGACCTGCACTCGGACGCCATCGTCCGGCGCATCGACGTCCTGCTGGAGCGCACCCGGGCGCGCCCCGCCAGCCTGCTCGTGGAAATCACCGAGCGCGGCTTTCTCCACCTCGACGCCGCCCGTCCCGTCGTGGCGGCCCTGCGCGCTCGCGGCGTCGAAGTGGCGATCGACGATTTCGGCACCGGCTATTCGAGCCTGTCTTACCTGGAGACGCTGGACCTCGACTTCCTCAAGATCGACCGTTCGTTCATCGAGGCGATCGGCACCGGCGCGCCAACGCGCCAGGTCGTCGGCCACATCATGGCGATGGCGCGCACGCTCGACCTGAAAATGATCGCCGAGGGCGTCGAGAGCGAAGCGCAGGCGGATTTCCTGCGCGCGCATGGCGTGCTGTATGCGCAGGGCTGGCTGTTCGGGCGGCCGATGCCGTTCGCCGACGTCGCCCGCATGGCGGCGGACGCCCGCGCGAGCGCCGCGTGAATCAGCCCCGCACCGGGACCCGCATCACCGGCGCAGCAGCGACCACTGCTGGTTGCTGCCGCCGTTGGACGGGTACTGGATGATCTGGGCGCCGTCCGCCGTGCTCTTGTTCTGCACGTCCAGCACCATGCCGGACAGGCGGTTCGCCGCGGTGTAGTAGCCGGACGCCGGGCTGGCGAAACGCCATTGCTGCCCCTGCCCCGCCCAGTAACCCCATTGCGCGATGTTCGTGCCGGCCGTCGTGGAATTGTCGTAGTCGTCCAGGCTCTTCAGGCTGTTCGCGTTGATGACGCTGTAGTAGCCGTCGCCGTGGCCGATTACGTACCACTGCTGCTGGCGCGCGTTCGTGTCCGTCGATTGCTGCACGAGCGCCCCGTCGGCCGTCGACGCGCCGGCCACGCCCATCACCTTGCCGGACAGGCGCGACTTGAACGCATAGACACCGTCGCTGATGCCGCCGCAGCCGGAGAAGTCGGTGAAGTTGCGGGTCAGGACCGGCCAGCCCGAACTGTAGGTCATGCGCTGGATGTCCAGCTTGGGATTGCCGTTGTCGGACAGGTCGTAGTAGTGGGTCGAGACGAAGTGGCAGCCGTCCTGGCGCAGGTCGGCGATGTGGCCGGGGCCCCGGTATTTGCCGTCAGTGACGGGCAGGATCGTGCGGGTGCCGGAATACGGGCCGCGGATGTTCGTCGCCCGCTGCACTTCCACGTAATAGGTGGAGCTGGAACCCTTGCAGCAGCTGCCGCGGTTCACGAACAGGTAGTAATAGCCGCCGTCGCGCGTGATGTACGGCGCTTCGATATCCTTGCCGCCGCCGCCCCAGACCGTCGTCACGCTGCCGGCCAGCTTGCCGGTCGACTGGTCGATCTCCGCCACGCCGATGCCGCCGAAGAACGAGCCGTAGCTCAGGTAGACCTTGCCGTCATGGTCGCGGAACAGCGCGGGGTCGATGGCGTTGATCTCGGCGCTGCCGCCGTACGACTGCACGACGATGCCCAGGTCCTGCCAGCTCGGCGTCTTCAGCGACGCGCTGCGCGCCACGCCGATGGCGGACGACGAGGTGCCGAACGTGGACACCGAGTAGTACATATAATAGTAGCCGTTCATCTGGATCAGGTCGGGCGCCCAGAACGAACCGGAGAAATTCGGAATCTTTTGCGCGATCCAGGACGGATACGTCGAGAACACGGGCCCCGGCCCGCCGGTCCAGGTCTTGAGATCCTTCGACGTCGAATACCAGATGCCGGTGCCCGTCGTGAAATTGAAATACGTGTCGCCGTCCTTCGTGATCGTGCCCGGGTCGTGGGCATTGGTCACGCCCGCCAGGTCGATCGCCCCGGCCGACACGCAGCCGAGGACGAGGCAGCAGGCTGCCAGCAGCTTCTTGAACATGTCATCTCCTGTCTTTTATATATTTATTTCAATGGATGAACCCACCGACCAGCTTAGGCAAAGCGGGGCGGGCTCACCAATGAAATAAAACGTCCGTGCGATTCCGATTTCGGTATCGCACGGCGACAGGAAACGCCGGCGCGCGGGGCGCCGTCAGTGCAGCGGCGGCGAGCCAGGGCTGGGTTGGCCGCCCGGGCTGACGGTCCTGCCGTCGGCGAGGGTCTGGTTGCCCATGCCCAGTTCGGCGCCCGTCGTCGGATCGACATTCGGGTCGGACATGGTGCGCTCGGCCATTTGCTTGAGGATGTCGATGTCCTTGGCCGGCAGCTTGACTTCCGCCTCGCCCGAGCCGCCGTCGACGGCCATCTGCTTGTCGCGGTCGGTGACGAAGTCCCAGTTCTCGCCCTGGTTCCACGCGCCGCGCGCCTCGCCCGCGCCTTGCGACATGTTGTAATAGGTGTTGGCGAAGCGCGGGTCGCCCGGCATTTTGCCCGGAGGGAAATTCGGCGCGATGGCGTACAACGCTTTTTCGAACGACTTCTGGTGCGCGATCTCGCGCGTCATCAGGAAGCCCAGCGCCTCCTTCACGCCCGGATCGTCGGTCAGCGCGATCAGGCGCTCGTAGACGATCTTCGCGCGCGCCTCGGCCGCGATGTTGGAACGGAGGTCGGCCGTCGGCTCGCCGATCGTATCGATGTACGCCGCCGACCACGGCACGCCGGCCGAGTTGACGAGCGCCGGGCCGCCGCCGTACAGCACCTGCGTCACGTGGCTGTCGTTGCCGGCGCCCTGGATCTTGCGATACAGTTCGGCCTCGCCGTCGACGGCTTCCGCCAGCTCGCCCTTGGCGCCCTTGTTCAGCATGGCGACGATGTGGCCGATGATCTCGAGGTGGCTCAGCTCCTCCGTCGCGATGTCGAACAGCATGTCCTTGCGGCCCGCATCGTCCTCGCCGACGGCCTGGGTGAAGTAGCGCATGGCCGCCGCGAGTTCGCCTTGCGGGCCGCCGAACTGTTCGAGCATCAGGTTGGCCAGTCCCGGATTCGGTTCACTGACGCGCACGGTGTACTGCAAGCGCTTGTTGTGTGCAAACATTCCGATTCCTCCAGTGGTGGTTGGGATGACCGCGCGGAACGCGTCCTGCGTCACCGCGCGGCTCGCAGCCATCATCGCAGCGTTGCGGAACACAGTAATCAGAAACGAAGCCGTGTCTGTGTAGGAGTGGAGGCGACAGCCTGTCGAGTGATTGCCGGCCTGGGCCGGACAGCCCATGCGTCATCGGCCGACATGACCGTGCGGCGGCCTCCTACGCGGCGGCTCTGGCGCCGGCACTACCATGCATCTATCCGCCCCCACAGCCCACAGGAGACGATCATGTTTTCCCTGAAAAAACTTAGTCCGTCCATCACCGACATGATCCGCTTCGATCACTCGCACGTCATGGTGACGTTCCACCAGTACACCCGCGACAAGCGCCCGAGCGTCAAGAAAGCGCTGGCCGAGACGATCTGCGACGCGCTGGAGATCCACGCGACGCTCGAGGAAGAAATTTTCTATCCCGCCATCCGGCCGCGGGTCCACGACGAGAAGGTCATGGACAAGAGCGTGCCGGAACACGACGAGATGCGGGCCGTGATCGCCGAACTGCGGCGCACCGAGCCGACGTCGCCGCGCCACGACGACCTCGTGTTCGAACTGATGCGCGACGTCCAGCACCACGTGGCCGACGAGGAAACCGTGCTGCTGCCGGACGCCGAGCAGGCGCTCGGCAAGGACCGCCTGTCCGAGCTCGGCGCGCAGATGACGAAGCGCCGCCTGGAACTCGTGACGCCGAAGGCCGGCAAGATCGCCGCCAACACGGCCGTCGGCTTTTCCGGCAGCACGGCCGCCATCGTCGTGGGCGTCGCGAGCGCCCTGTTCGCGGCCCGCGCCTTCACCCGCAAGTCCGCCTGACCGTCGTTTTCCGCAGCGGCGCAAGCCGCCTGCGCTCCCCCGGCACGGCGTGACCTCGCGCCTGCCCCGCCCGCAATCGCGTCCGCGCGTGGTTGCGGGCTTCTACTTTATTGTCCCATCCAGCCAAGCAGCAAAGGCACCAGCCATGGCGCCAGCAACGCCGTCAGCACGCCGTTCATCCCCATGCCGAGGCCCGCGTAGGCACCCATCTCGGGGCTGACCTGGAACGCGCGCGCCGTGCCGATGCCGTGCGACGCCACGCCCAGCGCCAGGCCCTGCGCCGCGTGCGAATCGATGCGCAGGGCCTTCATCAGGAAGCGCGCCGTGACGGCGCCGAAGATGCCCGTGCAGATCACGAGGACGGCCGTCAGCGCGGGCACGCCGCCGAGGTGTTCCGACACGGCCATCGCGATGGGCGTCGTCGCCGACTTCGGTCCCAGCGAGCGCGCCAGCTCCGGCGATGCGCCCATCAGCACGGCGATGCCGACGGCGCTGACGATCGCCGTCACGCAGCCGCACAGCAGCGCGCACGCGAGCGGAAACAGGCTGCGGCGCAGCCGCGGCATCTGGCGCGCGAGCGGCACGGCGAGGGCCACGGTGGCGGGACCGAGCAGGAAGTGGACGAACTGGGCGCCGGCGAAATAGCGCGGGTACGACATGCCGCTCGCCGCCAGCACGAGGCTCACGAGCGCGATCGCGATGGCGACCGGATTGGCGAGCGGCGAAAAGCCGCAGCGCGCGTACACCCATTGCGCGAACACGTAGGCGCACAGGGTGACGGTGAGGCCCAGCAACGGGGAGGCCGACAGGTAGACCCAGAAGTGGGTGAAGTCCTGGAGGTTAAACATCGCCGCCTCCCCTTTGGCGAGCCGGCGTCAGCGCATCGCCGCCCTCGCCCCGCCGGTCGGCCGGCGTCAGCGCCTGCAGCACGAGCGCGGTGACGGCCAGCGTCAGGAGCGTGCTGCCGACGACGGCCGCGCAGATGGCCAGCCAGTGTCCGCTGCCGCTGGCCGCCGCCACGACGATGCCGACGCCGGCCGGCACGAACAGCAGCGACAGGTGGCGCAGCAACTCGTTCGCGCCCGCCTCCACGACCTCGTGCAGGCGCGGAAACCCGACGAGGGCCACGAGCAACAGCAGCATCCCGGCGACGGGCCCGGGAACGGGCACCTTGAACAGGAATACGAATCCTTCCCCGAGACACTGGAAGACGAGGAGTACGGCAAACGCGAGCAGCAAGAGACCTCCGGCGATGGCATGCGGCCACGAGCGGCCGCGATCACCGAAGGATAGCAGTTATGGCCGGCGCCGCGGCGGCCGCACGGGACTCACGCCGCCGCGAGTGCCTTCCTGGCCGGCGGTGCGCCGAGGGCGGGACGCGCCGGCGCGGCGGCCGCGCCGTCGAGGCGGAACTGGCCCACGAGCGACACGAGCAGGTCGGCCTGCTGGTGCAGGCTGTCGGCCGCGGCGGCCGCCTCCTCGACGAGGGCGGCATTCTGCTGCGTCGTGCCGTCCATCTGCACGATCGCCTGGTTGACCTGGCCGATGCCCGTGCTCTGCTCCGCGCTGGCGGCGCTGATCTCGGCCACGATGTCGCTCACGCGGCGCACGCTGGCGACGACGTCCGCCATCGTGCGGCCCGCGTCCTGCACGAGGGCGCTGCCCGCTTCGACCTTGCCGGAGGCATCGCCGATGAGGGCCTTGATCTCCTTCGCCGCGCCGGCGCTGCGCTGGGCCAGTCCGCGCACCTCGCTGGCGACGACGGCGAAGCCGCGGCCCTGTTCGCCGGCGCGCGCCGCTTCGACGGCCGCGTTCAGGGCGAGGATGTTGGTCTGGAACGCGATGCTGTCGATCACGCCGATGATGTCGACGACCTTGCGCGACGCCGTGTCGATGGCCGCCATCGTCTCGACGACTTCCGCCACGACGGTGCCGCCGCGGCGGGCCGTATCCGATGCGGACAGGGCGAGCTGGTTGGCCTGGCGCGCGTTGTCGGCGTTCTGCTTGACGGTCGACGTCAGCTGCTCCATCGACGCCGCCGTCTCTTCCAGCGCGCCGGCCTGTTGTTCGGTGCGGCCGGACAGGTCGATATTGCCCTGGCTGATTTCGACGCTGGCGGCGGCGACGCTGCCCGCGCTTTCGCGCACCTGCACGAGCACCTGCTGGATCTTGGTGACGAAGCCGTTGAAGCCGGCCGCGATCATCGCCAGCTCGTCGCGGCCGCGCGCGTCCAGGCGGGCGTTCAGGTCGGCGTTGCCGCTCGCGAGGTCCGTCATGGTGGCGCCGAGGACGCGCAGGGGACGGGTCAGGCGGCGCTGCACGGCGACCATCACGATCGCCGCCACGATGGCGCAGATGAGCGACGCAAACAGCGAATAGCCCATCAGCTGGCGCGCGCTGGCCGTCGCCTCGCTGTGCGGGAACGACAGCTTGACCGCCCACGGCGCGATGTCCGGATGCAGGCGCAGGGGTTCGATCAGGTGCTCCATGCCGGCGCGGTCGACGTATTCATAGCGCTCGCCGGCGCGCACGGCCGCCAGCGCGGCGGGCGGCAGGTCGTCGGCCTTCTTGCCGTTCCTGGCCGCGTCCGGGTGGCTCGCGTACAGGCCCCCGTTCGAGATGAGCGACAGCCGGCCGCCGGCCAGCACCTTGATGCCGCCGAGGATCTCGCCCAGGTGCGTCAGCTGGAAATCGGCGCTGGCCGTGCCGCGGAACTCGCCCTTGACGAGGATCGGCGCGACGAGCGACGCCATCATGACGTCCTTGCCGTTGACCGGGTACGAATACGGCTCGGTGAAGAATACCTTGCGCGTGCGCTTGGGCACGTCGTACCAGTCGTTGGCGCCCGGCGTGGTCGGCCACACGATCGGTTCCACGTGCATGGTGCCGTCCGCGTTGCGCGTGTAGTAAGGCATGTAGCGCCCGGTGGCGTCGTACTCGGGGCCCTTGCCGGCATAGTCGGCATCCTTGCCGTCCAGCGCGTCCGGTTCCCACGTCACGGCGCCGCCGATGAAGTCCTTCGCGCCGCGCACCGTTGCCTGGGTCATGGCGGCGATCTGTGGCCTGGCCGGCGCGATGTCGGCTTCGCGCAGCGCGCTCATGGCGCCCGCGAGGTTGGCGACGGCGCCGAGTTTCGCGCCGAGTTGCGCCTGCACGGCAGCGGCGGCTTCGCGCGCGGACGTGCGCGCCAGCTGCATGCTGGCGTCTTCGGCGTTGTCGCTGCTGCGCACGGCGATGACGGCCGACGTGACCGCGAGGCTCAATACGACGAGCGTCGTGGCCGTCGCGCAGATCTTCGCCGTCAGCGACAGCGACGACAGGGGGTTGCGGCTCATGTTCTCTCCTCGGGTCAGAATTTGCGGGTCAGCGACAGCACGACGGCGCGCCGCGCCACGTTCGACACCGCGAGGCGGCCGTCGGCGCGCGGGACGCCCGTCGTGTAGCGGTCGTAGACGCCGGTCGCGCCGATCGCGCGGGTATAGTTCACGGCGACGGTCCAGCCGTCTTCCAGCTGCCGGGTCAGGCCGGCCTTGAGGTCGCGCCAGTTCCAGATGTCGTTGCCGCTGCCGGCCACGCGGCCGTCGCCGGCATGCAGGTTCAGGGTCAGCGTCTTCGTCAGCGGATGGTCGGCGCCGACGTCCAGGTAGCCCGTGCCGCGGGCATTCTGGATGCCGAAGAAGTCGTGGCTGAACGTGTAGTTGTAGCGGGCGTAGAACGTCTTCCAGCTGACGCCGGCGGACAGCTCGCCATAGTCGAACGCCGTGTCCGTGGCCGTGATGCGCGCGCCCGGATACTTGTACCAGTAGACCAGCGCGGACCAGCCGACCGGGCCGGCCGTGCCGCTGTAGCCGCCGTACAGGTCCCATTCGACGGAACCCTTTTCGATGAAGCGGTCGCTGACGTTGATGACGGACGTGCCGGCCGACCAGCCGCTCGGGTGCGTGTAGTCGATCGCGGCCATCGCCGCCGGCCCGCCCCACGTCTGGCGGATGCCGCGCGAGATGTATTGCGAGCTGACGGAGACGGTCGCGCTCAGCGGGCTGTCCGCCGCCGGGGCCTCCGCCGTGATCGGTGCGTCCGCGGTCGCCTCGGCGGCATGTACGCACGGGCCGGCGGCCAGCAACAGGATAGTCAACGGGGCGATGCGCCGGATCGGCGCAAGCGCCGGTCGGAGTCGGGAGCTCATGGTGTCGGGAGGTCGGTTGTGACCGGCGCGGGACGCCACCTCGGAGATGGGCCTGGACTGGTCGGTTGTCGAAATTCGGTCGGCATTGATGCCGTACGGAAATTCTAGTGCCTGCTCAGCCGCTTTTGCTTACAAACTGGAGGGAAATTCGAGGAAACCGTCGAAATGCGACGCGCACGCAACACTCAGATATTTGTCTGGAAATGAAGTGTACGAGCGTTCTTGGAATACTTGTAACGCCTGTGGTTGAACGCGTGGACACGGGGTGCCCACCCTACCCGCCGGAAGAGCCGGCGTTTTTTGTAGCAGTAGGGTGGGCTCCCCGAGCCCACCGTGCCTAAGCGTTTACGCGGCGGTCTTGAGCGCCCCGCGCTTCAGCTGGTCGCGCTCGATCGATTCGAACAAGGCCTTGAAATTGCCCTCGCCAAAGCCCTCGTCGCCCTTGCGCTGGATGAATTCGAAGAACACGGGACCCAGTTGCGTTTCCGAGAAGATCTGCAGCAGCAGGCGCTGGCTGCCGTCCTCGGTCGTGCCGTCGACGAGCAGGCCGCGCGCCTTGAGCGCTTCCACGTCCTGGCCGTGGCCCGGCAGGCGCGACTCCAGCATCTCGTAGTACGTGGCCGGCGGCGCGGCCATCAGCGGCACGCCGGCGGCGCGCAGGCCGTCGACGGTCGCGAAGATGTCTTCAGTCAGCAGCGCGATGTGCTGGATGCCTTCGCCGTTGTACTTGAGCAGGAATTCCTCGATCTGGCCGCCGCCCGCCTTGCCTTCCTCGTTCAGGGGGATGCGGATCTTGCCGTCCGGCGCCGTCATCGCCTTCGACGTCAGGCCCGTGTACTCGCCCTTGATGTCGAAATAGCGGATCTCGCGGAAGTTGAACAGCTTCTCGTAGAAGCCGGCCCAGTAGCTCATCCGGCCGCGATAGACGTTGTGCGTGAGGTGGTCGATGAGTTTCAGGCCATGGCCGGCCGGGTGGCGTTCGGTGCCGTCGATCCATTCGAAGTCGATGTCATAAATCGATTTGCCGTCCTCGAACCGGTCGATCAGGTACAGCGGCGCGCCGCCGATGCCCTTGATGGCGGGCAGGCGCAGCTCCATGGGGCCGGTCGGGATGTCCAGCGGCTGGGCGCCCAGTTCGAGCGCGCGCGCATACGCCTTGTGTGCGTTCTGGACGCGGAACGCCATGCCGCAGGCCGACGGGCCGTGTTCCGCGGCGAAGTAATAGGCCGCGCTCTTCGGCTCGTTGTTGACGATGAAGTTGATGTCGCCCTGGCGGTACAGCACGACGTCCTTCGAGCGGTGCACGGCGACTTTCGTGAAGCCCAGCGCCTCGAACACGGGTTCCAGCACGCCCGGAGCGGGCGAGGCGAATTCCACGAATTCGAAGCCCATCAGCCCCATCGGATTGTCAAACAGGTCGGCCATTGTGTTGTCCTCTTTCATTAAGTTGTCAGCTCCTCCACGCGCCGCTCGTGGCGGCGCGCCGGCGACGCGTCTGCGGGATCATTCGGCAAACACGTCGGCAATCAGCCCCCGCAGCCACTGGATGCCGGGGTCGTGGTTGAAGCGCCGGTGCCAGAAGACGTTCGTCTGCAACGTCGGCAAGGCGAGCGGCGGTTCGATCCACTTCAGGCCGAACGGGCTTGCCGCGCTCTCGGCCAGTTTCTGCGGCACCGTCACCACCAGCTCGCTCGTGCCGACGATGTACGGGACCGCGGTGAAATGCGGCACCCGGAACCGGGCGCCGGCCGTCACCCCGGCCTTTTCCAGCAATCCATTGATGCGGTCATAAGGGCTCTGGGCCGCATCGACGATCAGGTGCGGCGCCGCCACGAAGCGCGCCAGGTCCACCTTCCCCTTCGCCAGCGGATGGTCCTTGCGGAACATGCTCACGAAGGGCTGCCGGAACAATGCCCGGTGGTACAACGCTTCCGACACATCCCCGAACGCGCCGATGGCGAGATCGACCCTGCCCGTCTCCATGTCGTCCTTCAAGGTGAGGCCGTTCGCCCGGACCGAGGCGATCTCCACGTGCGGCGCGCTCGACCGGCAACGCTCGATCAGCACCGGCATGAAGTACACCTCGCCCACGTCCGTCATCGCCAGCGTGAAGCGGCGGCTGCTCGTGGCCGGGTCGAACCGGCTGCGCTGCGACAGGGCCAGCGCCACCTGGGCCATCGCGGCGCCGATCGGCTCGGCCATCTGCTGCGCGAGCGGCGTCGGCTGCATGCCGTACGCCGTGCGCACGAACAGCTCGTCGCCGAACGTGCGCCGCAGCCGCGCCAGCGCGTTGCTCACCGCCGATTGCGTCAGGCCCAGGCGCCTTGCGGCGGCCGAGATCTGGCGTTCGCGGTAGACCTCCTGAAATACCGATAACAGATTCAGGTCGATGCTAGAGGGTTCGATCATGCACGAGATAGTGTTATTGATGGTCTAAATATTCTACATTTCTGTATTCACCTCGTAAAATCGGCCGCACTCCTCTAGAGTGTCGTAAACACCACGGATTCTGGAGATCTCTTGACTGCTTCGACCGAGTACATGTCCGGCTTCGGCAACGAATTCGCCACCGAGGCCCTGCCCGGCGCCCTGCCGGCGCACCGCAATTCGCCGCAGCGCGTCGCCTACGGCCTGTATGCGGAGCAACTCTCGGGCACGGCGTTCACGGCCCCGCGCAGCCACAACCGGCGCTCCTGGCTGTACCGCATCCGGCCCGCCGCGATGCACGGCGCGTTCGAGCCCATGAGCAACGGCCGCATCGCCGCCGGATTCGAGGGCGTCGCCCCGTCGCCCAACCAGATGCGCTGGAGCCCGCTGCCGATGCCCGGCGTGCCCACCGACTTCGTCGACGGCCTCGTGACGATGGCCGGCAACGGCGCGCCGGCCGCGATGTCCGGCTGCGCCATCCACGTGTACGCGACGAACCGCCCCATGCGCGGACGCTGGTTTTATTCCGCCGACGGTGAGCTGCTGATCGTGCCGCAGCAGGGCCGGCTCGCGCTCGCCACCGAATTCGGGCGCATCGAGGTGGAACCGCAGGAGATCGCCGTGATCCCGCGCGGCGTGCGGTTTGCCGTCGACCTGCCGGACGGCGCGGCGCGCGGCTATGTCTGCGAAAACTTCGGCGCCCTGCTGCGCCTGCCAGACCTCGGTCCGATCGGCTCGAACGGCCTGGCCAATCCGCGCGACTTCCTCACGCCCGTCGCGCGCTACGAGGACGTCGAGGGGGATTTCGAACTCGTCGCGAAGTTCGGCGGCAACCTGTGGCGTGCCGGCATCCGCCACTCGCCGCTGGACGTCGTCGCCTGGCACGGCAACTACGCGCCCTACAAGTACGACCTGCGCCATTTCAACACGATCGGCTCGATCAGCTACGACCACCCGGACCCGTCGATCTTCCTCGTGCTGCAGGCGCCGTCCGACACGCCCGGCGTCGACACGCTCGACTTCGTCATCTTCCCGCCGCGCTGGCTCGCCGGCGAGGACACGTTCCGTCCGCCCTGGTTCCACCGCAACGTCGCGAGCGAGTTCATGGGTCTCGTGCACGGTGCCTACGACGCGAAGGCGGACGGTTTCGTGCCCGGCGGTGCCAGCCTGCACAATTGCATGAGCGGACACGGCCCGGACGCCGCCACGTTCGACAAGGCCAGCAGCGCCGACACGAGCCGCCCGCACAAGGTCACGGACACGATGGCGTTCATGTTCGAGACCCGTACGCCGCTCGTCGCCACGCCGTACGCGCTGCAGTCGCCCCAGCTGCAGGGCAATTACCAGGACTGCTGGGCGGGGATCGCGAAGCATTTCGATCCAGGCCAGCCCTGAAAGCCCGGCTGCAAGGCACCGTCGCCCGCGCGGCGCACCGCAGCCCCGCAAAGTACCGTCGCCCCCGCGGAGGCGGGGGTCCAATTTCGCTCGCCACCCCGCTGCGCCAGGGAACTTGGGTTCCCGCCTCCGCGGGAACGACGTAAAACCGGTCCGGGAACGAAATAAGCCGGTCCGGGAACGACGTAAACCGGTCCGGGAATCACGCTGGTTTGTCCGGTACGTGGCTCGTCCTGTGCGACCTCCCCCGATTCCCCCATGCGATGATCGACCCGCCGGCAGGCGGCACGGGCCGTCCCGGCGGAGTTCGGGAAACGCATGGTCGACGTCGTCATCATCCTCGCCCTCATCCTGCTCAACGGCGTGTTCGCCATGTCCGAGCTCGCCATCGTCTCGGCCCGGCGCCTGCGCCTCGACCAGATGAAGGCCGGCGGCAATGCCGGCGCCGGCAGCGCGCTCGACCTGCATGAAGACCCGAGCCGCTTCCTGTCCACGGTGCAGGTCGGCATCACCCTCATCAGCATCTTCAACGGCGCGTACGGCGAAGCGTCGCTGACGGCACGCCTGACGCCCAGGCTGGCCGGGCTCGGCGTGGCCGACGGGTATGCGCGGTCGGTGTCCCTGGTCATCGTCGTGTTCGGCATCACGTTCGCCTCGATCGTGCTGGGCGAACTGGTGCCCAAGCGCATCGCGATCCTGTATCCGGAACAGCTGGCGGCGGCGAGCGCGCGGCCGCTGCAGTTCCTGGCGCGCCTCGCGCACCCGTTCGTGCGGCTGCTGGCGATGGCGACGGACGGGATCATGCGCCTGCTCGGCATGCACCACCGCAAGGACGATACGCCGACCGAGGAAGAAGTGACCGGCATGATCAAGGAAAGCGCCGAGGCCGGCGTGTTCGAAAAGGCCGAGTACGACATCGCCGCGCGCGCGCTGCGGCTGGACGACTGGCACCTGCGCGCGCTGATGACGCCGCGCGTCGACCTGGAATTCCTCGACCTCGACCAGCCCCTGGAGCGCAATCTTGCCCGCATCGCGGACTCCCCGTACAGCCGCTTCCCCGTCTACCGCGGCGACCGCTCGCAAGTGCTCGGTATCGTGCGCGCGCGCAACCTGTTCGGGCAGGCCATCCGCGGCCAGTGCTTGCCGTGCATCGACATCGGCGCGGCCGTCGAGCCCATCCTGTACGTGCCGGATTCGAGCAGCGCCATCGACCTGCTGGAACAGCTCAAGCAGGGCCGGGTGGAACTGGCGATGATCGTGGACGAATACGGCGACATCCAGGGCATGGTCACGTTGACGGACGTGATGAGCGCGCTCGTCGGCGATGTGACGCCGACGGGCGACCACGGCGAACCGGACGCCGTCAGGCGCGAGGACGGCAGCTGGCTGGTGGACGGCGGCATGGTGCTCGACCGCTTCCGCCACCTGACCGGCACCGGCGTGCGCTTCCCCGACGAGGACGGCGGCGCGTACCATACGCTGGCCGGCTTCGTGCTGTACCAGCTGGCCGTGATCCCGCACGCCGGCGACCGGCTGGACTGGGACGGCTGGCGGTTCGAAGTCGTCGACATGGACGGCAACCGCATCGACCGCCTGCTCGTGGCGCAGCTCGCGGACCGCCGCGCCTGAATCCGGCGGAACCCTTGGCCGGTTTGGCGATCCTACGAGCGCAGGACGCCAAACAATATATTGAAATATATATTGTAATCTTATAGACTGATTGCATGGACATCGCCACCACACCCGCGCCGGACGCCATGCGCGCCGCCGCCCTGCAGGCCGGGGGGCTGCTGAAGGCCCTCGCGAATCCGGACCGCCTGCTGCTGCTGTGCCAACTCACGCAGGGCGAGCAGCCCGTCGGCGCGCTGGAAGCCGCGCTCGACATCCGCCAGCCGACGCTGTCCCAGCAACTGGGCGTGCTGCGCCAGGAAGGCCTCGTCGCCACGCGGCGCGAGGGCAAGCAGATTTTCTACCGCGTGGCCAGTCCGGAAGCGCTGGCCGTGCTGCAGCTGTTATACCGGCTTTATTGTCCCAAGGAGGACTGATCATGCGCATCGACTGGCTTCACTTCACACCGTGGGCATCGCTCGCGGGCGGCATCCTCATCGGCCTGGCGACGGCGCTGCTGCTGCTCGCCAACGGCCGCGTCGCGGGCATCAGCGGCATCCTCGGCGGCCTGTTGCGGCCCGCGCGCGGCGACGTCGCCTGGCGCGTGGCTTTCGTCGGCGGCCTGTTCCTGGCGCCCGTCGTCTGGCTGGCCCTGCGCGCGATGCCGCCAGCGCAGATCGACCACTCGCCCGTCCTGCTCGCTGCCGGCGGCCTGCTCGTCGGGATCGGCACGCGTTTCGGTTCCGGCTGCACGAGCGGCCATGGCGTGTGCGGCATCGCGCGCCTGTCGCCCCGGTCGCTGCTGGCGACCGCCTGCTTCATCGGCGCCGGCGTCGCCACCGTCTTCGTCGTGCGCCACGTGTTCGGAGGCGCGCCATGAACGTCGTCACCGCCCTGCTGGCCGGCCTGCTGTTCGGCGCGGGCCTGATCCTGTCCGGGATGAGCAACCCGGCCAAGGTGCTCGCCTTCCTCGACGTGGCCGGCGTCTGGGACCCGTCGCTGCTGTTCGTGATGGCGGGCGCGATCCTCGTCGCCGCCGTCGCCTTCCGCTTCGCGCGCACGCGCGTGCGGCCCCTGTTCGGCAGCGTCATCCACGTGCCGGGCGCGGGCCGCATCGACGTGCCGCTCGTGCTGGGGAGCGTGACGTTCGGCGTCGGCTGGGGCCTCGTCGGCTACTGTCCCGGCCCGGCGCTGACGGCGCTGGCCGTCGGCGGCCGCTCCACGCTGCTGTTCGTTGCGGCCATGGTGGCCGGCATGGCAATATTCGAGGTAGCCGAGCGTATCCGCGCCGGCACCGAGGCCAATCGTGGCGCTACCCGCGCCGCGGCCGGTCCACCAGGAGACTGAATGCAGACCAATCCGATCCAGTTGTTCGACCCCGTATCGTCGACCTACACCTATATCATCGCCGGCCCGGGCAGCGACGCCGCCGTCATCATCGACCCGGTCGACCACCATTGCGAGCGCGACCTGGCCCACATCGCGCGCCTGGGCCTGCGGCTGGAATACATCCTCGAGACGCACGCCCACGCCGACCACGTCACGTCGGCCGGCCGCCTGCGCCAGCTGACGGGCGCGCACGCCGCCGTGCCGAGCGGCTGCGGCATCCCGCCCGCCGAAGTGCAACTGCACGACGGCGACGTGATCCGCTTCGGCGCCGGCGAAACGGTCGCCGTGCTGCACACGCCGGGCCACACGGCCGGCAGCATGTGCTACGTCTGGCGCGGCAACGTGTTCACGGGCGACACGCTGCTGATCGACGGCTGCGGCCGCACGGACTTCCAGGGCGGCAGCGCGGGCGCGCTGTACGACAGCATCACCCATCAACTGTTCGCGCTGCCGGACGCCACCCGCGTATGGCCGGCGCACGACTACAAGGGACAGGCCGTGTCGACCATCGGCTGGGAAAAGGCGCGCAATGCGCGCGTCGCCGGCCGCAGCCGCGACGAATTCATCGCCTTGATGGACAACCTGCGCCTGCCGCAGCCGAAGCTGATCGACATCGCCGTGCCGGCGAACCGCAATCTCGGCTTGCCGCACGGCGTTTGAACGCTTGCGCGGTGTTGCAACCTGGCCAGTAGGGTGGGCACCCCGTGCCCACGCGGACGTCGGCATTACGCAAGCGTTCGCGTGGGCGGAGGGCCGCCCACCCTCGTATCTTGACTGCCGCGACAGGTTCTTTCGCACATACGGCCACAGTAAAACCGGCCGCGTGGTCACAGGCACCACCGTTTCCATTAAAATCCTTGTCTTTTAGCAAGCGGACACCATGGCCTCCGACGACACCCAACTCCACCGCGGCCTCAAGAGCCGGCACATCCAGCTGATGGCCCTCGGCGGCGCCATCGGGACCGGGCTGTTCCTCGGCGTCGCGGAGACGGTCCGCCTGGCCGGGCCGTCCGTCCTGCTCGGCTACGCAATCGCGGGCCTCGTCGCCTTCCTGATCATGCGCCAGCTGTCCGAGATGATGGTCGACGAGCCCGTCGCCGGCTCGTTCGGGCACTTCGCCGACAAGTACTGCGGCCGCTTCGCCGGCTTCGTCTCGGGCTGGAATTACTGGGTGTTGTACGTGCTCGTCAGCATGGCCGAACTGTCCGCCGTCGGCATCTACGTGCAGTACTGGTTCCCGGACGTGCCGACGTGGGTGTCGGCGCTGGGCTGCTTCCTGCTCGCGAACGGCATCAGCCTCATCAACGTGCGCGCGTTCGGCGAAAGCGAATTCTGGTTTTCCGTCATCAAGGTGGCGGCCATCGTCGCGATGATCGTCTACGGCGTGTTCCTGCTGGCCAGCGGCGGCGCCGGACCGCAGGCGTCGGTCGCGAACCTGTGGACGCATGGCGGCTTCTTCGCCCACGGCATCAAGGGCCTCGTGATGTCGATGGCCATCATCATGTTTTCGTTCGGCGGCCTCGAAGTCATCGGCATCACGGCGGCCGAGGCGGCCGATCCTGCGCGCTCGATCCCGCGCGCGACGAACCAGACGCTGTGGCGCATCCTCGTCTTCTACGTCGGCGCGCTGGCCGTGCTGCTGGCGCTGTACCCGTGGGACCAGATCGTCCCCGGCGCCAGCCCGTTCGTCCTGATCTTCAAGGCGCTGGACGCCGGCATCGTCGCGCACGTGCTGAACGTCGTCGTGCTGACGGCCGCGCTGTCCGTCTACAACAGCTGTGTGTACTCGAACAGCCGCATGCTGTACGGCCTTGCCGTGCAGGGCCATGCGCCGCGCGCGCTGCTGCGCGTGAACGAACGCGGCGTGCCGCTGGCGTCGCTGGCCGTGTCGGCGGTCGCCACCGCGCTGTGCGTCGGCGTCAACTACGCGGTGCCGGGCAAGGCGCTGGGCCTGTTGATGGGTCTCGCCGTCGCCGGCATGCTGATCAACTGGGCGATGATCAGCTGGTCGCACCTGCGCTTCCGCGCCGCAAAGCGCGCGGCGGGCGTGCCGACGGCGTTCCCGAGCCCGCTCTACCCGTTCACCAACTGGGCGTGCCTGCTCTATCTCGCCGGGATCGTCGCGATCATGTATGCGACGCCCGAACTGCGGCCGTCCGTGTGGATGATCCCGGCCTGGCTCCTCGTGCTGGCGGTGGGGTATCGCATGGCCGAGGGCCGGCGCGCGCGGCTGGCCCGCGCCGTGTCCTGAAGGGGACGGCGCGATCGGGCGGGACGCGCTACACTCGGCCCGTCACGACTTGCGAGCCTGGCATGGAACAACAAGAATTCATCGATATCCTGAGGGCGGAAGGCTATGCGGAACCCGTCCTCGTGCAGCGCGGGCCGGACGGCCGCCTCGACGACCACGCCCATCCGTTCGAAGCGAAGGGGCTGGTCCTGACCGGCGAGATGCGCATCCACGCGGGCGGCGAAATCAAGATCTACCGCGCCGGCGACGTATTCCACCTGCGCCGCGCCGAGCCGCACCGCGAGAGCTACGGGCCGGCCGGCGTGGCCTACCTGTCCGGCCGCCGTTAGACCCCCGCTGCCTTGCCGCGCGCGCATTCGTCCGCCAGCACGAGCACGGGCTGCGCGCCGGGAGGGCGGAACACGATGGCGAAGCAGTCGAACCAGTCCTGCGGATCGGGGCAGCCGTCGGCCAGCATGGCGCGGTAGTCGTCCTCGGCCTGGTAGGCATAGATGACGACGACTTCGCCGGCCACGGGCCCGAACCACGCCTCGTCGTCCGCGCGCGGGCGCACGCCGTCGCCGTGGCGGCCGCTCCAGCCGTGCTGCGCCGGATCGAACAACAGCACTTCGCGCCCGCACACGGGGCAGGCGGCATGGACCGGCGCGACCGGCGCCGCCACCGTCTTGCGGCCGAACAGGCCGCGCCGCTCCTGCCGCCGCGCCGTGCGCAGCCTGAGTTCCCAGCTGCCGCACGGGCAGCCGAGCCGGCGCGCGAGGAAGTCCGGCCCGTGCCGCAGCCCGCGCACGGCGGGGGCTGCGACGTTGGCCAGCATGAACGGCGCCAGGTTGGCGGGGATGCGGGCACCGAGCAGGGCAAGCAGGTCGGACACCGCAGGCTCCGGGATCAGAAGGAATCAGAAGTACTTTGACAGATAGTACACGCCGGAGTCCGGGAACACGGTCACGACACGCTTGCCCGCGAGCCTCGGCAGCATCTGCGCGATGCCGGCCGTGACGCACCCGCTCGACCCGCCGGCCAGGATGCCCTCTTCCGCCGCGAGCCGCCGGCACCAGTCCAGCGCCTCGTCGTCGTCGACCTGCACCACGTCGTCGACGACGCGCGGGTCGAAACTGCCGGACGGCTGGCGCTTGCCCACGCCTTCGACGACGCTCGCGAACGCGCCCTCGGCGGGCGCGTCGGTGACGACCGTGCGGTAGGCCGAATGGCGGGGCTCCACGCCGATCACCGTCAGCCCCGGCTTCTGCTCCTTGAGGTAGCGGCCGATCCCGGAGATCGTTCCGCCCGAGCCGATGCCGCACACGAAGACGTCGATCTCGCCCGCCAGTTGGCGCCACAGTTCCGGGCCGGTGTCGCGGTAATGAGCCTCGCGGTTCAGGGCCGAGCGGTACTGGTCGAGGTAGTGGACGTCGGCGCCCTGCGCGAGGCGCTCGGCCACGGCCTGGTAGCCGCCGGCCGGGTCCAGGCCGTCCTCCGGCGCGCACAAATGCACCTCGGCGCCATAGGCACGGATGCGCTTGATCTTTTCGATGCTCGTCGTCTGCGGCACGGTGACGTCGCACTGCAGGCCCAGCACCGCGCTGGCCATCGCGAGCGCGGCGCCCGTGTTGCCGGACGAGCTCTCGACGACGCGCGCCGTGCCTGGCGGCAGGCTCTTCAGCATGTGGCGCACCATGCGGTCCTTGATGCTGCCGCCCGGGTTCATGTATTCCAGCTTCGCCACCACGTCCAGGCCGGCGAACATGCGGGCCAGCCTGACGACGGGCGTGTTGCCGATCGCGTCCATCACGGAAGATTTGACTTGGGATTCCACGCCGCTCCTTTCTTTGAGATTGCCGCTAAGAAAGACTAGCACAACAATTCATTCGACGGCGTCGGATTGAAATGGCGTGCGCGCGGCCAGGATGATGCCCGTACCTTAACCGGCCACGGGGCATTCCCGCAAGCTATGTTCGTGCCGCCGTGACTGAATTGGTTCAATGGAGCAAACGTAATGTCTGGGTGACAATGTGCGTATTTGTCCGATGGGTTCGTTTGCTAAGCTTCGTTTCCCAAGAAAACGATTCCAAAGGATGCACGCATGCCCTCTCTGTTCCGCGCCACGGTGCTCGCCGCTGCCCTGGCCGCCGCGCTCCCCGCCACCGCAGCCGTCGACCTGGGGGCGCAGATCCCCGTCGGCCCCCAGGTCAAGGTCGGCAAGCTGGCCAACGGCCTGACGTGGTACGTCCAGCGCAACGGCAAGCCCGAGCACCGCGTCGAACTGCGGCTCGTCGTCAAGGCCGGTTCCGTGCTGGAAGACGACGACCAGCAGGGCCTGGCGCACATGGTCGAACACCTGGCGTTCAACGGCTCGACCCATTTCAAGAAGCAGGAGTTGATCTCCTATCTGCAATCGATCGGCGTGAAGTTCGGTGCCGACGTGAACGCCTACACGGACCGGGACGAAACGGTGTACATGCTGCCCGTGCCCACCGACCGCAAGGACAACGTCGAGACGGCCTTCACGGTGCTGGAAGACTGGGCCCACGGCCTGACGCTGAACGCGGACGACATCGACAAGGAGCGTGCCATCGTCCTCGAAGAAGCGCGCCTGCGCAAGGGCGCGGCCGAGCGCATGCAGAAGGCGCTGGCACCGAAGCTGTTCAACGGATCGCGCTACGCGTTGCGCGAGCCGATCGGCAAGGAAGACGTGATCCGCAACGCGAAGCCGGACGCCCTGCGCCGCTTCTACCATGACTGGTATCGGCCCGACCTGATGGCGGTGATCGTCGTGGGCGACATCGATCCGGCCGACGCCGAGCGTCTCGTCAAGGCGCATTTCGGCGGGCTGGCGAATCCGCCGCACGAGCGGGTCCGCGCCTATCCGGACATCGCCGCGCGTGCCACGACCGAGGCGTTCGTGTTCGCCGACGACGAGATCCCCGGCAACGCCGTCACCATCCACTATCCCGTGCGCTTCGAACCGGTCACCGGCACGTACGGCGACTATCGCAACAAGGTCGTGAACGGCCTGGCCACCCTCCTGCTGAACCTGCGCCTGCGCGAGCTGACCCAGCAGGCAAATCCGCCGTTCCTCGGCGCCGGCGCGAACACCGTGCCCCTGACGGCGCAGCACAAGGCGTTCATGGCGAGCGCTTCCCTCGGCGCGGGCGGCGCGGCGCCCGCCATCGCGGCCCTGGAGCAGGAGCAGCAGCGCGTGCGCCAGTTCGGCTTCACCGAGGCGGAGCTGGAGCGTGCGCGCAAGATGGCCCTGAGCGGGATGGAACGCGGGCTCAAGGAACGTGACACGACCGACTCGTCGTCCTATGTCGCCGAATACCAGCGCAACTTCCTCGCCGGCGAGTCCCTGCCGGGCATCGACGCCGAATTCCGCCTCGTGCAGGAATTGCTGCCGACGATCACGGTGGCCGACCTCAACGCCGCCGCGCGCAAGGCCTTCCCGGCCGACGCCGCCAGGCTCATCGTGTACGCGGGCAACACCAAGACGGGCCCCGCGCCCACGACCGCGCAGCTGCTGGCCGACGATGCCGCGGCCAGCCACGCGCAGGTCACGGACCACACCGAAAAGAAGGTCGCGCAACACTTGATGGCGCGTCCCGCGGCGCCGGGCCGCATCGTGGCGGAGACCCGCGACGAGACGCTCGGCCTGACCCGCCTGACGTTGTCGAACGGCGTGCAGGTGATCCTGAAGCCGACGGCCTTCCGCAAGGACCAGGTGCTCCTCGGCGCCAAGCGCTTCGGCGGGCAGACGCTGTTCGACGAAAAGGACATCCCCAACGCGCGCGCCGCCAGCGGCCTGGCCGCCATGATGGGCCTGAAGGATTACGCACCGGCCGACCTGCAAAAGATGCTGGCGGGACGCGATGCCGCGGTGACCGCCGGCCTGGGCGACTACACCGACGAGATCAGCGGCCACTCGGGCAGCGGCGCGGAAGACATGGAAACGATGTTCCAGCTGCTGTGGCTGCGCTTCGACGGCGTGCGCCGCGACGAGGCGCTGTACAAGGCCTACATGGGGTCCCTGAACGAGATGGTGCGCAACCGCGCCGCGGCGCCCGAGCAGCGCTTCGGCGAAGCCGTCGCCGACACGCTGTACCAGGGCCACCCGTACGAGCTGCGCATGCCCAGGCAGGAAGACGTCGACAAGATCGACCTCGACCGGAGCCTCGCCCTGTACCGCCGGCGCTTCGCCAGCGCCCGGGGGATGACGTTCATCGTCGTCGGCGACTTCGACATGGCCGCGATGAAGCCGCTCGTCGCCGCCTACCTCGGCACGCTGCCCACGCCCGACCTGCCGCTCGCTTACCGCGACGTCGGGCTGCGCATCGCGAAGGGCGTCGTCAAGAAAGAGGTCCAGGCGGGCACGGAGCCCAAGAGCATCGTGTCGCTGACGTTCTCCGGGCCCGCCGCCTGGTCGCCGGCCGAGACGTTGCGCATGGGCGCGCTCATCGAAGTGATGAACCTGCGCGTGAACGCGGTGCTGCGCGAAAAGCTGGGACTGATCTATGCGGGCCAGATGGGCGGTGCGCTGCTGCGCATCCCGTACGAGCACTACGAAATCAGCGCGCAATTGCCGACCGGACCGGACAAGGTCGATCCGCTCGTGGCGGCGCTGTTCGCCGAAATCGACAGCGTCAAGGCAAACGGTCCGACCCAGGCCGAACTGGACAAGGTCAAGGCCAACTGGCGCCAGAATTTCATGCATTGGCAGCATGAAAACAACTACTGGGTGTCCAACCTCGAAGCGTCGCTGCTGGAAAACACGCCGCCCTCCCGCCTGCTGACGATCACGGACGAAGTCGAGAAGCTGACGGCCGCCGACGTGCAGGCGGCCGCACGGCGCTATTTCGACAAGGACAACTATGTCCAGGTCGTCCTGCAGCCCGAAGCGAAGCTGAAGACGGCCAGCATCGCCAAGTAAGCACCTGCCGCCGCGGGGCGTCGTTCCCGCGGCGGCAATAACTGCATTTAAGATGCATCTTTGCTAGAATGGGACGTCATCTTTCCATTTCAAGCAACGCATGCCCTCCCCCGCCATCACCGAATCGTCGATCATCCAGCTGGTCGACACGTTTTATGCACGCGTGCGCGACGACGCCCTGCTGTCCCCCGTGTTCGAAGCGAAGCTGGCCGGGCGCTGGCACGAGCACATGCCGCGCATGTACGCGTTCTGGACCAAGGTCCTGCTGGGCACCGGCGAGTTCCAGGGAAATGTGTTCGGCAAGCACATGGCGCTGTCCGGCATCGAGACGGAGCACTTCGTGCGCTGGCTCACGCTGTTTCGCCTGACGGCCGTCGACGTGTTCGGCGTCGACGGCGCGACGGAGGCGCTGGAAGTGGCCCAGCGCATCGCGTCCAGCCTGCAACTCGGCTTTTTCGGCGACATCCGCGTCTGACGGCGTCCCCCGCGCTCACCCTTTGCAGACGAAACCGTAGCGCGTCATCGTACAGGCGTGCTGGAAGCACTGGCGCTCGTCGTAGCCGTGGGCCCGGCATTGCATCAGCGTCTCTTCGCGCCGCTCGCGCGGCGACGGCGTGAGGGCGGCCGGCGCACGGTCCCGCGTCTCGTCCCGCGCTTCGGCGTGGCGCGCTTTCGCCACGGCGCGCTTGCGCGCGGACGCCGCGTGGCGTGGCGTGCGCCGGGGCGGTTCGACGTCGGCCGTCGCCGGGCCGGCCGCGGCGGGATGCGGCACGGCGGCCGCCGGCTCGGGCGCGGGCGCCGGCTGCAAGGGTGCATTCCCGACTTCCGGTTCGGGCGGCGCCGGGATCGGCCTCACCACGTCGGCAGCGGCGGCCGGCGCTCCGGCGGCCGGCGCCCCGGCGGCCGGCGCCCCGGCGGCGAACGCCTGCGCGCCGCTGGCCGCCACGGGCGGCGCCGGTGCCGGTGCCGGCGTCGGCGTCGGCGTCGTATTGGCCACGACCACGAGCGCCCCGTCGACGCGGTTTTCCTCGTACAGCCACAATCCGCCCGCCGCCAGGCCGGCCAGCAGGCCGCCGGCGATGCTCCAGGTGACGAGGCGGCGCGTCCACATGCTGCTCCAGGCCGGCGTTTCGCGCAGGGACGCTTCCGCGCGCATGCGGGCGGCGAGCCAGTCGGCTTCCGCCTCGGGCTGGACGGGACGCGGGATCGTGCCGGGATCGACGTGGGGTTCGGGTGGCCGCGGCGGCGGGACGTGGCTGCCGGGTGCCGGCGCCGCGGGCGTTTCGCGTGTTTCGGCTGGCGCGACGGGCGGCACGGGCCGGTGGCGCGCATGCTGCCCCGGCAACGTCGCCTCCTGCGCCGGCGCCGCCGTTTGCGGGGGCTGCGTCGCTTGCGGCGGCGCGGAAGCCGGCGCCGCGGGCCGACCTTGCGCGGCAGCCGCGGGCCGCTCTTGCGCGGCGCGCTCGGCCCACGCTTCGATGGCCGCGCCGAGGCCGCGGGCCGGCGTGTCCGGCGCGCGCTGCATGGCGCCCGGGTCCGCCCGCTGGACGGCCGCGCCGGCCTCGGCGCGCTGCCCGCCGGGGCCGTGCCAGACGGCCGGCCGCGGCCTCGCGGCCGGCGCCGCGCGGACGTCGTCCGGCGCCGCCTGCGCGGGCGTCGGTGCGGCGACTGGCGGCGGGTCCGTCGGCTTCGACGCCGATGGCGCCGAGCCGCTTTCCTGGAAGTCTTGCAACAGTTGGGTCTTCATCGTGCGGTGCGCAATCCGGATAACCGGATGGGCAGTGTACCGAATCCCGTCCAGGCGCGGAGCGCGGCTGCCCGCGCGGATCGTGTCTGCTTTCCGGCAGGCACGATCCGTATGACCTCTTACAAGGTCACGACGACCTGCAGCGGCGCCGACCGGACGGCCGGCAGCGGCACGTCGAGCACGCGCCGTTTGGCGTCCCAGCGGAACGCCACGGGCTTGCCGCCGGCCTGCACGGCGCGCGGACGGGCCGCCACGTTGTGCACCTTCAGGTCGAAGGTGCGCGCGGCGGGCGTCGCCGCGGCGCCGGTCTCGGGCACGATGTCGAGCGCGAGGCGGCCGTCGGCCAGGCGGCTCGAGAAGCGCACCAGTTCGTACTTCCCGGATTCGTAGGCGTGCGCCGTGTGGCCGTCGTCGTCGTACAGGTGCCCCTCGGCCGCCGTCACGCCGGCATCGTTCCAGTAATGCAGGTCGAGCTGCGCCGTCGAATAGTCGCGCGTGCTCTGCACGGGCTGCGCGAGCGGAACGAAGGCGCCGGCGCGGACGAACGTCGGGATGCGGTCCGGCCGGGTGGCCACCGTCTCGATGATGCCGCCGCGGTGCGGTTCGTCCGTGTAAAAGTCGAACCACACGCTGCCCTTGCGCGGAAACACGACTTCCTTGCGCACGGCATTCGGTTCCGTCACGGGCGCGACGAGGAAGTCCGGGCCCCACAAATATGTGGACGCCACGGCGTTCGTCGGCAGCATGTCGTTGTCCGGGTCCTCGAACAGGACGGGTCGCATCAGCGGCATGCCCGTGCGGCTGTCGTCGAACGCGGCCGTGTAGTTATACGGCAGCATGGCATAGCGCAGGCGGATGGCGGCGCGCGCGAGCGCCTTCACGGCCGGCGTGCGGAACACGGCTTCCGCCGGCACTTCTTCCTGCGCGTGCGGGCGGAAGATCGGCTGGAACACGCCGTACTGCAGCCAGCGCACGTACAGCTCGTCGTCCAGCACGGGCCCCGCGAACCCGCCCAGGTCGGAGTGCATGTACGCCTGGCCCTGCATGCCCATCTGCAGCGCGATCTCCATCTGCGACTGCAGGCCGTCCCAGCCGCGGCGGACGTCGCCCGACCACGGGATCATGCCGAAGCGCTGCGAGCCCGAATAACCCGAGCGCATCAGGATGAACGGCCGCTCCTGCGGATAGTCGCGCGCGTAGCCGTCGGCGATCAGGTGCGCCCATTCGTGGCCATAGATGTTGTGGACCTGGTTCGCGGTGCCCGTCGCGTGGCGCGCGGCGGACGGATGCATTTCCGGCTCGCCCAGGTCGCCCCACCAGCCGGCCACGCCGCCCGCCTTGAGGTCCTTGTAGATGTTCCAGAACCAGTCGCGCGCCTGCGGCTTGAACACGTCGATGAGGCCGGTGTTCCCGAAGTAGAAATCGAAGGTGAACGGTTTGCCGTCCGCATCCGTCGCGAGCACGCCGTGCCGCACGGCGTCCTGCCAGCGCTTGGACGTCGTCAGCACGAACGGTTCCGTGATCACGACGGTGTTGACGCCCTTCTTCCTGAAGTCGGCCATCATCGCCTCCGGATGGGGGAAGCTGTCGCGGTCCCAGGCGAGGTTGCCCATCGTGCCCTTGATGGTCTTGCCGAACCAGTACAGGTCGAGCACGACGGCGTCCAGCGGGATGCCGTCGGCGATGAACTTGTCGACGACGGTGCGCGTCTCGGCTTCGGTGTGGTAGCCGAAGCGGCTGGCGAAATTGCCGAACGCCCAGCGCGGCGGCAGCGGCTGGCGGCCCGTCAGGCGCGTCGTCTCGTCCATCAGCTGGGCCCAGTCGGCGCCCGCGATCACCTGGTAGGTCTTGCGACCGCCCATCACTTCGTAGCGCAGGGTGCCGTCCTTGCGGCTGTCGAAATCGAGCCAGCCGGCCTGCGGATTATCGAAGTGCAGCGCGTACTTGTGCGACGACAGCGCCATCGGAATGCCATAGCCCATCTGCGCCGCGTGGCTGCCGAACGCATAGGACGCCTTGTTGTACAGGCGCAAGCGCTGGCCGCGCCGGTTCATGCCGACCGCGCGCGAACCGGCGCCATACAGCGCTTCGTCGTCCTCGAGCGCGAAGTCGATGCTGTCCAGGTCCCCGGCGTGAGCGTAACCGTGCTTTTCGGCGACCAGCGGACGGCCCTTGTACGCATAACTGATGCGGAACGGCGATTTCTCGACCGTCACCGTGATGCCGTCCGTGACCAGCTGGATGCGGCCGTCCGCCTCCTTCACGGACGCCTGCGCCTGGCCGGGCGGCAGCACGACGGCGTGCGATACCGGGTCGAACGTCTCCCCGCGCGGCACGAAGCTCGTCTCGACGATGTTGGCGTCGTACGGGCGGATCAGGTAGCGGCCGTCGCTGGTGGTAATGTCCAGCGTGCCGTTGTCGTTCTTGTAGCCGAGGAAGGCGCGGTCCGCGTTCTGCGCCAGTGCGGGCAGGCTGGCGGCCAGGCACAGGGCGAGCACGGCGTGGGGGATGGGTTTCATGGTTTCCCGTCTCGTTGTCGTTGTTGGAATCGGGAATTTTAACCGGTTGACGTAGAAAAGCTACAACCAAGGGCTTGCGCGCACATATTCTTGTACAATATTACGTAGTTTGACTACTTTCCAGCTTCGTGCGGCGCCGGCGGCGTTCTCGGGTCAGAATAGCGGCAACGACAACCCATGAGAGACCCCATGCGCATCGCCACCTTCAACGTCAACGGCATCAACAGCCGCCTCCCCGCCCTGCTGCAATGGCTGGAAGAGACGCAGCCGGACGTCGCCTGCCTGCAGGAACTCAAGGCGCCGCAGGAGAAATTTCCGGAGATGGAGATCCGCGCGGCGGGTTACTGCCCCATCTGGCACGGCCAGAAGAGCTGGAACGGCGTCGCGATCCTCGCGCGCGGGACGGAGCCGCAGGAACTGCAGCGCGGCCTGCCGGGCGACCCGGAAGACGAGCAAAGCCGCTACATCGAGGCCATCGTGAACGGCATCCTCGTCGCCTGCCTGTATCTGCCGAACGGCAATCCGGCCCCGGGTCCCAAGTTCGATTACAAGCTGCGCTGGTTCGCGCGCCTGCACGTGCGCGCGCAGGAATTGATCGCGACGGGCGCCCCGATCGTCATCGCGGGCGACTACAACGTCATGCCGACGGAACTCGACGTGTACAAGCCCGAGCGCTGGCTCGACGACGCGCTGTTCCGCCCGGAGACGCGGGAAGCGTACCGGCGCCTGCTCGACCAGGGCTGGACGGACGCGCTGCGCACGATGCATCCGGATGAAGTCATCTACACCTTCTGGGATTATTTCCGTGACGCGTACGGCCGCAATGCCGGCCTGCGCATCGACCACCTGTTGCTGAGCCCCGCGCTGGCGCCGAAACTCAAGGCCGCGGGCGTCGACCGCGACGTGCGCGGGCGCCCGAAACCGAGCGACCACGCGCCCACGTGGATCGAGCTGGACTGGCCGAAACTGGCCTGAGCGTCAGGCCGCGGCCGTGCCGCGCGCGGGCGCCCGTCCCAACACCATGCCGAGGCGCAGCGCGCTGTCGGTGACGATTTCGATGTCGGGCGTGTAACCGTCCTCGATCCAGCGCAGCGCGATGTGGATCACGCCGCCCACGATGCCCGCTTCCAGCAGCGGATCGGCCGGCACGCCGGGCGGCACGACGAGGCGGCCGACCTGTTCGCCGATGGCGCGCAGCGCGCCGTCGAAGGCCTTGTCGACGGCGCGGCTGACGCCGCGGATCTCGACGAGGAACACGCGCGCCGAGCGCGGCTCGCGCTGCAGCGCCGCGAAATAAGTGTGCAGCATCGCCCGCGCCCGCGCGACCCGGCTGCGGCCGGCCTGGTGCGCCGCCTCCGTGATCTCGCCCAGCACGCTGTACGTGACGGCGTTGAACGACGCGATCAAGAGTTCTTCGCTGTTGGCGAAGGATTCGTAAAAATAACGTTCGGTGAGCCCGGCGGCTTCGCAGACCGCCTTGACGGTCGACAGGCGATAGCCGCGCTCGCCATACACGGCGACGGCTGCCCCGATCAGCTGGGCGCGCCGCTGGGCGCGGCGTTCGTCTTGCGGAACACCGCGATAGGGCCGGGCCGGTTGTAAAGATTCTGGAGGCATCCTTCTATTTTCGCACAGAACATTCAGCATCAACTTGTGACAATATATGGTGTCAATATTACACGATCCGCGACGCGAGACGCCATGCTTCGGCGCGCCGACCGGAGCCTCCTCGAGAAAGCGATCCAGCGATGATTATCGTCCTGTCCGTCCTGGCCGTCGCGGCCCTGTTCGTCGCGCTGGCTTGCCTGTTCACCGTGTACATGAAACGCAAGGTCGAAGCCCTGTTGCCGCCGAAGGGACGCTTCGTCGACGTGCCCGGCGCGCGCCTGCACGTGCGCGAGTTCGGCGGCGACCCCGGCGCGCCCGCGATCCTGCTCGTGCACGGCCTCGCCGGCCAGCTCGACCACTTCACCTACGGCGTCACGGCCCGCCTCGCGGGACGCCACCGGGTCGTCGCGGTCGACCGCCCCGGCGCCGGCTACTCGACGCGCGCGCCGGGCACGCCGGCGGACCTGCGCACCCAGGCCGTCATCCTCGCCGCGCTGATCGACACCCTGGCGCTCGATGCGCCGCTCGTCGTCGGCCATTCGCTGGGCGGCGCGCTCGCCCTCGCGCTCGCGCTGGATCATCCGCGCCACGTGGGGGCCCTGGCCCTCGTCGCGCCGCTGACGCACATGCAGGACGACGTGCCGCCCGTGTTCGACGGCCTCACGATCCTGTCGCCGCTGTGGCGCCATATCGTCGCGTGGACGCTGGCGACCCCGGTCTCGATCAGGAACGGGCGCGCGGCGCTGGACGCGGTGTTCGGCCCGGAACCCGTGCCGCACGATTTCCCGACGCGCGGCGGCGCCCTGCTCGGCCTGCGCCCCGGCGCCTTCCTGTCCGCGTCCGACGACCTGCGTTCGCTGCCCGATTGCCTGCCCGCGCAGCAGACGCGCTACGGCGAGCTCGACGTGCCCGTGGCCATCCTGTACGGCAGGGACGACCGCATCCTCGACCCGCAGGCGCACGGGCAGGCGCTGGCCGACAAGGTGCGCGGCGCGCGCCTGCAGCTGATCGCGGGCGGCCACATGCTCCCCGTGACGAACCCGGAGGCGACCGCCGCCTTCATCCTCGCGGCCGCCGCCGGTTGCCGCAGCGACCGGAGCGCCGCCGCCGCGCAGGGTTGACGGTCGGGCCGCCGGGTCCGCATTCCCCTTGTGCGAATCGGCGCGCCTTCGCTGCGCCGCATGCTAAGGTCCCGGCCTGGTGCGGCAGGCATGCGCGCGGCGATCCCGCGCCGGCATGCTGCATGGCAGCACGAAAATTCCTTGCGCGCGCTGGCGTGCGCTGTCTTTCCGGAATTAATATGTTGCTGCCGCACACACCTTACCAAGGGGGAGCGTTTATGAGCCAGAGTCAACCTCTGTCGCTGCACGTCCCGGAGCCTACCGGCCGTCCGGGTTGCAAGACCGATTTTTCGTATCTCGACATCCACCCGGCCGGGTCGACGCCCCGGCCGCCGAGCGACATCCGCTACCAGGACACGGCGCCCCTCGCGTCCGGCCTGATCCGCGTGCTGGACGACGACGGCAATGCGATCGGGCCCTGGGACCCCGGGCTCGATCGGGACACCCTGCGCTTCGGCCTGCGCACGATGATGAAGACACGCATCTTCGACGCGCGCATGGTCATCGCCCAGCGCCAGAAGAAGCTGTCGTTCTACATGACGTCGCTCGGCGAGGAAGCCATCGGCAGCGCCCACGCCCTCGCGCTGCGCGACGGCGACATGTGTTTTCCCACGTACCGCCAGCAAAGCCTCCTGATGGCGCGCGAATATCCGCTCGTCGACATGGTGTGCCAGCTGCTGTCGAACGAAGCGGACCCGATGAAGGGGCGCCAGCTGCCCGTGATGTATTCGGTGAAGGCGAAGGGCTTCTTCACCATTTCCGGCAACCTCGCCACGCAGATCCCGCAGGCCGTCGGCTGGGCGATGGCGTCCGCGATCAAGGGCGACACGAAGATTGCGTCCGGCTGGATCGGCGACGGCGCGACGGCCGAAAGCGATTTCCACACGGGCCTCACGTTCGCCCACGTGTACCAGGCGCCCGTGATCCTGAACGTCGTCAACAACCAGTGGGCGATCTCGACGTTCCAGTCCATCGCCGGCGGCGAGAGCGTCAGCTTTGCCGCGCGCGGCGTCGGCGCCGGCATCGCGTCGCTGCGCGTGGACGGCAACGATTTCCTCGCCGTGTACGCGGCGTCCTGCTGGGCCGCGGAACGGGCCCGCGGCAACCTCGGTCCCACCTTGATCGAGTGGGTGACGTACCGCGCCGGTCCGCACTCGACGTCGGACGATCCGTCGCGCTACCGCCCCGCCGACGAATGGACCTACTTCCCGCTGGGCGACCCGATCGGCCGCCTGCGGCGTCACTTGACCAAGAAGGGCTGGTGGTCGGACGCGGAACACGAGGCCCTGCAGGCCGAACTGGAAGCCGAGGTCGTGGCCGCGCAGAAGGAAGCGGAGCGCCACGGCACGCTGATCGACGGCCGCGTGCCGAGCGCCGCGTCGATGTTCGAGGACGTCTACAAGGACATGCCCGAACACCTGCGCCGGCAACGCCAACAACTGGGGGTGTAAGGTGATGCGCGACATCGACAAGGACATCAAGACGACCCCGATGACCATGATCCAGGCCCTCCGTTCGGCCATGGACGTGATGCTCGGGCGCGACGACAACGTCGTCATCTACGGCCAGGACGTCGGCTATTTCGGCGGCGTGTTCCGCGTCACGGACGGCCTGCAGGTCAAATACGGCAAGCACCGCTGCTTCGACGCGCCGATCTCGGAAGGCGGCATCGTCGGCACGGCGGTCGGCATGGCGGCGTACGGGCTGCGGCCTGTCGTCGAGATCCAGTTCGCCGACTATTTTTATCCGGCCACCGACCAGATCGTGTCCGAGGCGGCGCGCCTGCGCTACCGCTCGGCGGGCGATTTCACGGCCCCGCTGACGATCCGCATGCCCTGCGGCGGCGGCATCTACGGCGGCCAGACGCACAGCCAGAGCCCGGAAGCGTTCTTCACCCACGTGTGCGGCCTGCGCACCGTGATGCCGTCCAATCCATACGACGCGAAAGGCCTCCTCATCGCGTCGATCGAGAACGACGACCCGGTCATCTTCCTGGAACCGAAACGGCTGTACAACGGCCCCTTCGACGGCCACCACGACCGCCCCGTCGTCTCGTGGGCCAAGCATCCCCGGGGCGAGGTCCCGGACGGCTACTACACGGTCCCGCTGGACAAGGCCGCCGTGTTCCGCGAAGGCGCCGACCTGACCGTGCTCACCTACGGCACGATGGTGTGGGTGTCGGAAGCGGCCGCGCAGGAGACGGGCATCGACGCGGAGATCATCGACCTGCGCACCTTGTGGCCGCTGGACCTGGAGACGGTCGTGGCGTCGGTCAAGAAGACCGGCCGCTGCGTCGTCGTCCACGAAGCGACGCGCACCAGCGGCTTCGGCGCGGAACTCGCCGCCCTCGTGCAGGAGCACTGCTTCTACCACCTGGAAGCGCCCATCGAACGCGTGACCGGCTGGGACACGCCGTACCCGCACGCGCAGGAATGGGCGTATTTTCCGGGACCGGACCGCGTGGGCGCGGCATTCAAACGTGCGATGGAGGCCTGAGCAGATGGGTATGCATGTCATCAAGATGCCGGACCTGGGCGAAGGCATCGCGGAAGTGGAAGTCGTCGCATGGCGCGTGCAGCCGGGCGATGCCGTCGTCGAAGACCAGGTCCTGGCCGACGTCATGACGGACAAGGCGACCGTGGAGATACCGTCGCCGGTGCACGGCACGGTCGTCGCGCTGGGCGGCAAGGTGGGCGAATCTTTGGCGGTGGGCGCGGAACTGATCCGCCTCGACGTCGAGGGCGCGGGGAATGCGCCGGCGGCCGCGCGGCCTGCGCCCGCCGCCGACGAACCGGCCGCCCTGCCGCACGGGTTCGTGCCGGAACCGGCGCGCGTGGCGGAAGCGGCGGCGAGCGTCGCGCAGGCCGCACCGGTCGTCGCCGCGGCCCCGGCGCGTCCCGCACCCGCACACGGACCCGCACACGCGCCTTCGCGCGCGCCGGCGCCGGCCTTGCGCGCGGCGGGCGAACAACCGCTGGCCGCGCCGGCCGTGCGCAAGCGCGCGTGGGACCTGGGCATCCAGCTGCAATACGTGGCGGGCAGCGGTCCGGCGGGCCGCATCACGCACGCCGACCTCGATGCGCACGTGGCGGGCCAGCGGCGCGGCCACGCGGCCACTCCCGACGGACGCTATGCGGAACTGGACGGCGAGGAGGCCGTCCCCGTGATCGGCCTGCGCCGCAAGATCGCAGAAAAGATGCAGCTCGCGAAGCGCCAGATTCCCCATTTCACGTACGTCGAGGAAGTCGACGTGACGGAGCTGGAAGCCTTGCGCGGCCAGCTGAACGCGCGCTACGGCGAGGACCGCGGCAAGCTCACCCTGCTGCCCCTCCTGATGCGCGCCGTCGTCCTCGCCGTGCGCAGGTTCCCCGACGTGAACGCGCGCGTGACGGAAGAGAGCGGCGACCAGGCGAACGTCGTCACGCGCTACCGGCCCGTGCACATCGGCATCGCGACGCAGACCGACGCCGGCCTGATGGTGCCCGTCGTGCGCCATGCGGAAGCGCGCGACCCGTGGGCAAGCGCGGCGGAAATCGCCCGGCTGGCCGACGCGGCCCGCCACGGCAAGGCGGGGCGCGACGAACTGTCCGGTTCCACGATCACGATCACGAGCCTCGGCGCGCTTGGGGGCATCGTCAGCACGCCGGTCATCAACCATCCGGAAGTCGCGATCGTGGGCGTGAACCGCATCGTCGACCGGCCCGTGATCCGCAACGGCGGCATGGTGGCGCGCAAGCTGATGAACCTGTCGTCCTCGTTCGACCACCGCGTCATCGACGGCATGGTGGCGGCCGAATTCATCCAGGCGATCCGCGGCTACCTCGAGTCGCCGGCCACCCTGTTCGTGGAGTGAACGCATGGGACTGAACATGGAAACCACCACCTTGCTCGTCGTCGGCGGCGGCCCGGGAGGCTACGTCGCGGCGATCCGCGCCGGCCAGCTGGGCATCCCGACCGTGCTCGTCGAGGGCGCGGACCTCGGCGGCACGTGCCTGAACATCGGCTGCATCCCGTCGAAGGCGCTGATCCATGCGGCCGACGCCTTTCACCAGGCGGCGAGCTACGCGGGCGAGTCGCCGCTGGGCATCCGCACGGGCGCGCCGGCCATCGACATCGCGCGCACGGTCGCGTGGAAGGATGGCATCGTCAAGCGGCTGACGGGCGGCGTCGGCGCGCTGCTGAAAAAGAACGGCGTGAAGGTCGTGCAGGGCTGGGCGCGCATCCTGGACGGCAAGACGGTCGAAGTGGCGGCCGGCGACAACGTGCTGCGCATCCGCTGCGAGCACCTGCTGCTGGCCGCGGGCTCGACGCCCGTCGAACTGCCGTCCATGCCGTTCGGCGGCAACGTCGTGTCGTCGACGGAGGCGCTGGCGCCGGCCACGCTGCCCGACCACCTCGTCGTCGTGGGCGCCGGGTACATCGGCCTGGAACTCGGGATCGCCTACCGCAAGCTGGGGGCGCGAGTCACGGTCGTGGAAGCGGCCGGACGCGTGCTGCCGGCCTACGACGACGAACTCGTGAAGCCGGTGGCGGCGAACCTTGCGCGGCTCGGGATCGCCGTCCACCTCGAATCGAGCGTCCTGGGGCTGGCCGACGACGGCCGCGGCGTGCGCATGAAGAACGGCGGCGGCGAGGAGACCGTGCTGGCGGCGGACCGCGTGCTGGTGGCCGTCGGCCGCCGTCCGCGCACGGAAGGCTATGGGCTGGAAAGCCTGCTGCTCGACATGAACGGACGCTTCGTCCGCATCGACAACCAGTGCCGCACGTCGATGCGCGACGTGTGGGCCATCGGCGACCTGACGGGCGAACCGATGCTCGCGCACCGCGCGATGGCGCAGGGCGAGATGGTGGCCGAGATCGTCGCCGGCAAGCGCCGCCATTTCACGCCGGCCGCGATTCCCGCCGTCTGCTTCACGGACCCGGAAGTGGTCGTCGTCGGCATGACGCCGCAGGACGCCACGCAGGCGGGCGTCGATTGCATCAAGGCGAGCTTCCCGTTTTCCGCCAACGGCCGCGCGATGACGCTGGAGTCGACCGACGGCTTCGTGCGCGTCGTCGCGCGCCGGGACAATCACGTGATCGTCGGCTGGCAGGCCGTGGGCGGGGCCGTGTCCGAGTTGTCGACCGCGTTCGTGCAGTCGATCGAGATGGGCGCGCAGCTGGAAGACGTCGCCGGGACGATCCACGCGCATCCGACGCTGGGCGAGGCGGTGCAGGAGGCGGCGCTCAGGGCGCTCGGACACGCGCTGCACATCTGACCACGCGCCGCACGCAGAAAAGCGCGGGTGGCCATGCGTCGCCCCCGACACATTCCACCCGCGCCGCGCACCAGGCCGCTGGCACGCCCCCGATCCCGGACCAGGCCGGGCCTTGCTCGATGTCAATCGCGCTTGCGCTTGCCCGCGTCCTCGGCCTCTTCCGACTGGCGGCTGCCCGCGTTGCCGGTGCTCAGGCTGCCGATGCCGCCGAGTCCCGTCTGCAGTTCGCCCGCTTCTTCGCCGACATAGCCTTCGCCGTCGCGGTCGGCGTCGTTGCTCAGCAGATCGTCCGTGCGGCCTTTTTGCAGATTGCCGCCCGTATCGGATCGTGCGCTGGTTCCCGAGTCGCCGGTGGCGCCGGCGCCCAGCGTGCCGGCCGCGCTCGTGCCGTCCTTCGTCACCTGGTCGTAGTTGCGCCCTTTGGCATCCTTGCCTTCGCTCTGCATGGACATGAGGTTCTCCATTCGTTCGCGTCGACGACCATCTTGATCCTCCCGGCGCGGGACGGCTATAGGCATGCACCCGGCTGGCTTGTAGGACATGTCGGGCGAGAATGACGCCAGGCACGCATGCGGGATATGCTATAAAACGGTGTTGCATAAATAGAACAACGCATGAACGAACCGAACATCCTCGTGATCTACGCCCACCCGGCGCCGCACCGCTCGCCCGTCCACCGCCGCCTGGCCGACACGGCGCGTGCGCTGCCCGGCGTCGAGGTGCGCGACCTGTACGACATCTATCCCGACTTCGACATCGACGGCGACCACGAACGCGCCCTCTTGCGCACGGCCCGCCTGCTCGTCTTCGTGCATCCGTTCCGCTGGTACGGCATGCCGTCCCTCGTGAAGGAATGGATGGACGTCGTGCTGCAACCCGGCTGGGCGTATAACGACGACAACCACGTGGGCGAATGCGCGCTGCGCGGCAAGAGCTTCTGGCTCGTCACGACGACCGGCAGCGGGCCGGAGGCCTACGGGCCCGGCGGCCTGCACGGCCGGCCGTTCGCGGACTTCCTCGCGCCATACGAGGCGACGGCCGCGCTGTGCGGCATGGACTGGATCGCGCCGCTCGTCATGCACGGGGCGGCGCAGGTGTCCCCCGACGCCGTCGACGCCCACGAGGCCGAATTCCGGCACCGGCTGGAAGGCTATGCCGGCCTCGCCGCGGCGGGACAGGCGGAGCGCGGCCATGGAACATAATCTGCTGCAGAACGCGGTCGTCTACCTGGGCGCCGCCGTGCTGGTGGTGCCGCTGGCGAAGCGGCTGGGCATGGGCGCCGTGCTGGGCTATCTCGTGGCAGGCATCGTGATCGGCCCGTTCGGCCTGCGCCTGATCGCGGACGGCGAGGACGCCCTGCACTTCGCCGAATTCGGCGTCGTGCTGCTGCTGTTCCTCATCGGCCTGGAACTGGAACCGAGCCGGCTGTGGGCGTTGCGGCGCCCGATCTTCGGCTGGGGCGGCGCGCAGGTCGCCGGCGTCGCGGCGGGTCTGTTCGCCGCCGCGCTGCTGGCCGGGATCGACTGGAAAGTCGCCCTGATCGCGGGCCTCGGCCTGTCGCTGTCGTCCACCGCGATCGCCCTCGCCTCGCTGGAAGAACGCAACCTGATGCCGACGCCGGCCGGCCAGGCCGGCTTCGCGATCCTGCTGTTCCAGGACATCGCGGCGATTCCGATGATCGCCATCGTGCCGCTGCTGGGCGTGCCCGAATCGGCCGGCGGCGGGGGCAATGCGTGGATCGCGGCGCTCAAGGTCGCGGGCGTGCTGGCGGGCCTCGTGGTCGCGGGCCGCTTCCTCCTGCGGCCGCTGCTGCGCATCATCGCCAAGACGGATGCGCGCGAGATCTTCACGGCGTTCGCCCTGCTGCTCGTGATCGCGATCTCGCTGCTGATGCAATGGGTCGGCATGTCGATGGCGCTCGGCGCCTTCATGGCCGGCGTGCTGCTGGCCGACTCCGAATACCGCCACGCGCTCGAGACCGACCTGGAACCGTTCAAGGGCCTGCTGCTCGGGCTGTTCTTCATCGCCGTCGGCATGTCGGTCGACTTCGAGGTCTTCCTCGCCCAGCCGGGGCTCGTGCTGGGCCTCGTCGCGGGCTTCCTCGCCATCAAGGTCGCGGTGCTGTACGGGTTGTCGCGCGGGCTCGCCATCGCCCGCGGCCAGCACCTGCAATTCGCGCTGCTGCTCGCGCAGGGCGGCGAATTCGCGTTCGTCGTGTTCGGCGCGGCCGCCACCGCGCGCGTGTTCTCACCAAGCGTCGCGTCGATCCTGGTCGTCGTCGTCGCGCTGTCGATGGTCGTCACGCCGCTCGCGCTGATGGCCTACGACCGCCTCGCGGCCCGCCGCGAATGCGCGGGGCGCAAGCGCGACGCCGACCGCATCGAGCCGAACGAGGACCATGTGATCGTCGCCGGCTTCGGCCGTTTCGGCCAGATCGTCGGCCGCTTCCTGCACGCGAACCACGTGCGCCTGACGGTGCTCGACCACGACCCCGACCAGATCGAGGTGCTGCGCAACTTCGGCTTCAAGGTGTTCTACGGCGACGCCACGCGGCCCGACCTGCTGCGCGCGGCCGGCGCCGCGAAGGCGCGCGCCGTCGTCGTCGCCATCGACGACATCGAGGACAGCCTGAAACTCGTGGACGCCGTGCGGCGCGAGTATCCGGACCTGCCCGTGTTCGCGCGCGCCCGCAACGTCACCCATTACTACCAGCTGATGGACCGCGGCGTGGAGCTGATCGAGCGCGAGACGTTCGAGGCGGCGCTGCGGCTGGGCCGCTCCGTGATGACGGCGGGCCTGGGCCAGAGTGCGTACGCGACGCGGCAGGCGGCGCTCAAGTTCAGGCGCTACAACAAGCAGACGCTCGACACGGTGTACCCGTATTACAAGGACCGGGAGACGTTCGTGTCGATGGCCAAGCAGGCGCGCGAGGAACTGGAGGCCATGATTTCGCGCGACCGCGAGGCGTTCGATGAGGAGACGGGGAGCGACTGGGATTAGGCCATGACAACGTTGACGAGGACACGGGCAGCGATTGGGATTGGGCCGTGACAAACGTCGTTCCCGCGCAGGCGGGAACCCCATTTTTACGTCATCCACGCACACCTCACGTAGGCGGATAATTGAAGGCACTTGGGTTCCCGCCTTCGCGGGAACGACGGTGTGTGCCCTACGGCGCCGGTTGCGCCGTCCACGTCGGCCCCGGCGTCGACGGCGTGCCGTCGTTCCAGTCGAGGCGGTCGATGCACATGCGGCGCGCCGTCCGCGCCGGGTCCCACGCGTGGTACACGATCCACGTCGTGGTCCCGTCCGGGGACACGGCGAACGAATTATGCCCCGGCCCCAGCAGGCCGCCGCCCTTCGGCGTGCGCATCAACAGGGCTGCGTGGCCGCCGGCGGGCCGCGTGTACGGTCCCAGCGGATCGTCCGCGACGACCCAGCTGACGCCGTAATTGTCGCGCTCCCACGCCCCGCCGCTGTAGAAGCAGTAGTAGCGCCCGTCGTGGCACAGCACGGCCGCGCCCTCCACCGTGTGCCAGTCGTAGACGCCGCCGTACATCGCGCGGCCCTTGCGGAACACGTGCCAGTCCGCGTGCGGGCGCACGACGACGCGCGGTGCGCCGGCCAGGGTCGTCATGTCGACGAGCCGGTCGACGACGATGCCCGTGCCGACGCGGTCATCGCCTTCCGTCTCGAGAAAGTCGACGCAGTAGAACAGATACCACTGCCCGTCCCGCGCGCGGAACGGGTGCGCGTCGATGGCGAACGGCTGGTCGGGCACGAGCAGCTTGCCGCTGTCGGTGAACGGGCCGGCCGGGTGGTCGGCGACGGCCACGCGCAGCTTCTGGTCCGTGCCTTCCGCTTTTGATCCGGCCGAGTAGTACATGTAGAAGCGGCCGTCGTGGCTCGCGACTTCCGGCGCCCAGTAGTGGGTCTCCCCGATCGGCAGCAATGCATGGCCGACGGGTTCCCAGTCCACCAGGTCCGTCGAACGCAGCACCGGCACCTGGCGCCCGTCCGCGGCGCCGGGCGCCGTGCCGTAGGCGTAGTAGACGCCGTCGTGGCGCAGCACGAACGGGTCGGCCATCACGTCCGGATACACCGGGTTGCGGTACGTCTTCATCGTCACAACGAGAAGCGCAGGCCGACGCCGTACGTCGTCGGGTTGTAGCGGATGTCGCGCGGGATCATCGGCGACGCCAGATAGCTCTCGTATTTTTCGTGCGTCAGGTTGATGGCGTCGAACTGCAGCGACACATGCTTGTTGATGGCGTACGACACGCTCAGGTCGACGAACGTGGTGGCCTTGACGATGCGGTCCATGCCGAAGCGAGGCTCGGCGATCTGCTCCACGTACGCGCCGCGGTGCGTGGCCGTCAGGCGTCCCGTGATGCCGTTGCCCTCGTACAGCAGCGCGAAGTTGTAGTTCTTCTTCGCGACGTTCGTCAGCGCCGCCGTGCGGTACTCGGTGCTCGTGGGCGATACGAGGACCTGGTTGTCGCCGTCGATCCACGTGTAGTTGAACTGGGCGCCGAAGTTGTTCCACGGGCCGGGCAGGAAGTCGAAGAATTTCTGGATGCCGAATTCGGCGCCGCGCAGGGTGCCGGTGCCGGAATTCTGCGGACGCGTCACGCGATAGTTCTGGCCGCCGATGACTTCGTCCGACTCCATGTTCTGCAGGTAGCCGCTGATGTCGCGGTGGAACAGCGCGACCTGCGCGTAGCCGTTTTTCGGGAAGTAGTATTCGAGCGTGGCGTCGGTGTTGACGGAGCGCGTCGGCCGCAGGTTCGGGTTGCCGGCCGTGCCGGTGCCCGGCGCGTTGACGGTGGGCGGAATCAGCGACAGCGCGGGATTCAGCGACGCGAAGTCCGGCCGCGTGATCGTCCTGCCGGCCGACAGGTGCGACTGCAGGTTCTCGCGCCAGCCGACGACGGCCGCAACGCTGGGCAGGAAGTTGTTCTCGGTCGAGCTGACGGCGATCGGCGTGACCGTGTCGCCGATGCGGCTGTTGCCGTTCAGGTTGCGCGCCACGCGGACGTAGCGCCCGCCGAACGTGCCGGACAGGTCGATCGTGCCCGCCTTCGTCTTCCAGCGCGCCGCCAGGTACACCGTGTTCGTGCTTTCGCGCTGCTCGAACGTGCGGGTCGGGTCGTCCGCCACGCGGCCCGGCGCGGCGCCGTAAAACGTCCGCACGGCGTCGGCCTGGTCGATCAGGAAGTCGCGCGACGGCGTAAGCCACGGGCCGCCGAGGCGATCGAGGCCCGGTGCCAGCGATTCGAAACCGGGGCCGAACGCGGCCACCGGATTGGCGCGCACGGCGCCCGCGATGTCACTGTGCCCTTCGGCGCCGTGGAAGCTGGCGCGGTGGTTCGACAGGCGCAGGCCCGCGTCGATACCGGACAGGAAGCCGTCGCCGAGGCGGTACGACGCGTCGCCGCGCCACTGCACCTGCTCGCCCTTCGAGATGCCCCAGTTCTGCACCATCCCGCGCAGCACGAAGGCGTCCGGATCGCGCAGCGCGTTGGGGCTCGTCGGCGTGCTCACGCTCGAGTAGCCGCCGTGGCCGTCCGCGCCGTAGGTGTAGACGCCCACGCTGGCGCCGGGGATCTGCTGGTCGACGATCACCGTGTCGTTCACGAACGTCGACCTGGTCCACGCGAAGTTCGAGCCGGCCTTCCACGGTCCTTCGCGGTAATTCAGGCCCACGTTCAGGAAGTGCGACGTCGTGTGTTCCTTCACGCCCCACGTCGACGTCGCCGTGTACGGGTCCCAGTCGTACGGGCCGCCGAACTGCTTCGCCTGCGCGTACGCCGACTGGATCGGACACACGACACCCTCCGGCGTGCTGCAATAGTCGCCCTGCGGCGCCAGCTGCACGTTGTACAGCGTCGGGGTCCACGTCGTGATGGCAAGGATGTAGTCGACGGCGCTGCGCGCGCGGTAGCCCGTCCCGAGGTACTGGACGTTCGCTTCCAGCGTCGGGTTGACCTTCCACTGCAGGGCGCCGTGGATGCTGCCGCGGTCGCGGTCGCCGGCGTTGTAGATGCCGCCCACGTTCGGCAGTTCGCCAAGGCGCGCGCCCGGCGTCAGGGGCGCGAGCGGCCCGTCGTTCAGGCGCGTGCCCACGCCGTTCGCGTCGACCGAGTGCACGCGGTCCGGCCGGTCGACCCATTGCACGGGAAAGCCCCAGTGCTCGCGGTTGAACGCGACGTCGAACAGCGCGCCGATCTCGCCATAACTGGTGTGCCAGCGGTTGCTGGCCGAGAACCCGCCGCCCGGGTTGTTCTTCGTGTCCGTCGCGCTGGACCCCGTCACCTTCTGGCGCCGGTCTTCCACATAGCCCGTGACGCTCAAGCCTTTCAGGTCGAACGGCTGGCGCAGGCGCACGTCGATGCCGCCCGCGATGCCGCCTTCGAGCTGGTTCGGCGTCGCCGTCTTGTACACGTCCAGGCCGCCGATCGACTGCACCGGCAGATCCTGGTACTGCAGGCGCCGCCCGTTGCCCGTGAAAATTTCCATGCCGTTCAGGGTCGTCACGACGTCCGGCAGGCCGCGGATGATGACCTGGCTCGTCTCGCCCCGGTCGCGCCCGACCTGCACGCCGGCGATGCGCTGCAGGGCGTCCCCGGCTGCGCGGTCGGGGAACTTGCCGATGTCTTCGGCGTTGATCGAGTCGACGACCTGCACCGAGTCGCGCTTGATCGCCTCGGCGCTGCGGATGCTGCCGCGCAGGCCGGTGACGGTGACCTGCTGGATCGGGGCGGGCTGCGGCGCGTCGCCGGTCTGGGCGCTGGCCGCGTGCGCGAGCAGCACAAGGATGGCCGCGCACACGGGCCGGAGCTGGAACGTGGTCATGCGATTCTCCCGATTATTAGTAATAAGTTTTATCGGGAAGCTAACGCAAACCTAACGTGAACGACGCACGCTTGAACCCGCCAAAAAGGGGTGTTCAGACCTGCGGCGGGGCCACGGAATCGCGTACCACCAGAGGGCATTCCATCTTGATGACGGCCCTGGCGGTGTGGTTCGCGCGCACTTGCGCGATGAGGGAATCGGCGGCCCAGCGGCCCATTTCGTAGTTTGGCAACAACACCGTGGTCAGCGGCGGATGGGTGTAGCGGGCGATGTCCTGGTCGTCATAGCCGACGATGGACAGGTCGCGCGGCACCGCGAGCTTGCGTTCGCGGGCGGCGTCGAGGGCGCCGATCGCCATCAGGTCGTTGGCGCAGAACAAGGCGGTCGGACGCTGCGCCAGGTCCAGCAGGCCCAGCGCGTGTTCGTAGCCGGCCGCCACCTGCCAGTCGCCGGAACGCACGAGCACGGGATCGAACGGGATGTCGGCCGTGGACAGCGCCTGCCGGTAGCCTTTCAGGCGCTCGGCCGCGGCCTCGATCCAGTGCTCGCCGTTGATGAAGCCGATGCGGCTGTGGCCGTTCTCGATCAGGTGCATCGTGGCCGCGTAGCCGCCCAGCAGTTCGCTGGGCACGACGGCCGCGCGGCCCCGGTCGCGCGTGTGGCAGTTCAGCAGCACGGCCGGCGTGGCGGCCAATGCCGCCGGCACCGTCACGGCGCGCGTGAAAATCGTCGAATAGATCACGCCCAGCAGCGCGGGATGGTCCAGCATGCGCGCGAACACGGCCGCTTCCACCTCGGGATCGCCCCGCGTGGCGAACACGGCGACGAGGCAGTCGTGCTCCCAGGCGCCATCCTTGGCGCCGTCGATGGTCTGCATGGCGTGCGGGCTCGTCGTCAGTTCGTCCGTGAGATAGACGATCAGGTTGCGCGCCTGCGCCTGTGCCGCGGCCAGGTGCGCGTGCCGCTCGACGGGGTAGCCCAGCTCGCGCGCGATGCGCAGCACGGTCTCGCGCGTGACCCTCGACACCTTTGCGCCGCTCATGTGATTGATGACCAGCGACACCGTCGACTGCGACACGCCGGCCAGCTTGGCGATGTCGGTCATCGTGGGAGGGCGGGTGCGGGGCGGCCTGGTCATGGCGGTCGTGTTGGCGAAATCGATTTCGACAACACGACATTATCACTAATTATTACCTGTCGCCAGCACGTGGATGCGCGACTAGTCGGTCACCTCGAACGCCTCGTTCAGCTCATCCAGCCTGTAGGGTGCGTTGCCGGCGCCGCCCCGCTCCAGCCGCGCCCGCACCTGCGCCAGGTAATCGGCGCGCGCCTTGCGCAAGACGTAGTCGCGGAAGTTCGCCTGCTCGAGCTCCCGCCATGCGGCCTGCCTCGCGTCGTGCGAACGTTCCCGGGCCGCCTCGAACGACGCTTCGGTGAGGACGGCATCCGCCGGCGTCATCGACTCGTAACCATAGCCGCGCATATGGTCCCGCGCCAGCGTTTCGATCACGCGGATGTCGTCGAGCGACAGTTGCTGCTTGAATTTGTCGGCATTGGCCGGAATCGGCGCAAAGCAGTTGGATTCCCACAGCGCGGACATCCTCGCGATCTTGCGTGCCTCCGACGAATGGGCGACGTCGAGCATATCCGGCAGGAACTCGATGCCGATGAAGCCACAGATCGTCCGCAACGTGGCTTCCTGGTCGGTGAGGAAATCTTCATAGCGTATCGTCAAGGCGCGCTCGGGATAGCGTTCCAGCAGCGCGCGCGCCGCGTCATGCGCCTGGACCCAGGTGCGGGCGTTGAGGGTGCTGTCGAAGTCGTGGATGATGGCGCGATTCATCGATGCCACCTGGCCGCGCGGATCGCGCACGACGTTCAGGAACAGCATGTCCGGGTAGAGGCGCATCAGGTCGTCGGCGTAATGGACGCTGTCGAGCGACTTGTCCATGACGATTTTCGCGCCCGTCCGCTCGCCCGACCGGAGCAGCAGCTCCCAGACGATGCGATGCACGCTGCGCGGTTCGTGGCGGAGCCGCTCGAAGATCTCGACCGGGTCGTACACCATGTCCGGCCACTTGACCATGCTGACCGCCTGCAGTCCGACGACGTCGACGACGAGCCTGAAATAGGCGCGGTCGTCTTCCAGGTCGCCGTACAGCGGCACGAGCGGCATGAAGTCGACGATGTGCAGCGGATACGGCGAGTGGAACTCGGGATTGAAGTTCAGCCGCAGCCGCAGCGCGTGGCTGCCGCAGCGGCGCAGCGGCATCATCAGCAGCGGGCGGGGGCGCTTGTTCTCGACTGCCGTGTTCGAATCCATACTCTCTCCTCAGAACAGAAAATAACCGATCGCGCCGCACAACGGCACGACCCAGAATGCTTCGACCCGCCAGCGCAGCAACAGCAGCAGCGCCAGCACGAACAATACGGGCGACAGCCAGACCGGCGCCGCCATTTTTCCGATGGCGAATGCCGCCGCGACCACCATGCCGGCGCCCGCCGCGCGCACCCCGCGCAGCGCCGCCCGCACCGCACCCGATGCGTACCAGCGATTCAGCCGGTGCGCACAGCCGACCATCAACACCGCCGTCGGCGTGAAGACGCCGACGGTCGCCGCGACCGCGCCGGCGATACCGGCCACCTTCAGGCCGATGAACGCGGCACCGATCAGCACGGGACCGGGCGTGAGCTGGGTCATTGCCATCGCATCGGCGAATTCCCGCCCCGTGACCCAGCCATAGCCATCGACAACGGTATGCTGCAGCACGGGGATCGACACGTAGCCGCCGCCGAACATCAGCAGGCTCATGCCGGCGAAGGCGGCGAGCAGCTTGGCCAGCAAGGCGGCCTGCGCGCCGACCAAGGGCACGAGTACCAGCGGCGTCGCGAACAGGATGCCCGCGTTGCCACGCGCCTGCTGGCGCGGCGCCGGCGCGTACGCACCGCCGTCTTCGCGGAACCAGAAGCGCCCGATCAGCGCCGAGGCCACGACGATGGCCGGCGTCACCAGCAGGCCGGAACAACACAACAAGAGGACGACCGCGCCCCCGGCCAGCAGCGCCTCGCGCCAGCCGCGCACCGAGACGCGGCACATGCGCCAGGCGGCGCCAAGGACGACCGCGGCGACGGCGGGCATGATCCCCATGAAGAGCCGGTCGATCTGCGGCAGCCGGCCCCAGCGAAAATACAGGGAAGCCAGTACCACCATGAACACGAAGGCCGGCAGCACCGCGGCACACACGCATACGCACGCGCCCATCGCGCCGCGCAGGCGGTAGCCGACATAGGCCACGGTATTGATCGCCACCGGACCGGGCAGGATGGACGCGAGCGTGACGCCGTCGAGCACGTCCTGGTCCGTCAGCAGCTTGCGTTGCGCCACGACGGCGTTCTGCATGACCGACACCATCGACATGTAGCCGCCGAAGCTGGAGCAGCCGACCCGCAGGAACAGGGCGCACAGGGACGCGAGCGACGGCGGGCCCGCCTCATCCCGCATGCGCCAGGCCTCCGCATGCGGCAAAATAGTCGGAAAAGGCGCGCACGAAACGGTCGATGTCGGCGGCCGGCAGGCCGTTGATGCCGGCCGCGGCGCGCCGCCCGCCGCCGCCGGCGAAATGCTCGCACAGGACGTTGGCGGCATGCGTTCCCGGCGCGCCCGAGCGCACGCTGACGACGAACCTGCCGTCCGAGCCTTCGGTCAGCACGGCGAACGCGCGCGCGCCGCCGGCAGCCGCCAGCCGGTTGGCGAAGACCCCGGAGATGCGCCGCGCCCAGCAGGCATCGGGGAGCACGTAGACCGCGCCGTACTGCCATTGCCATTGCGGCTGCAGGCCGCTCATGCGCGCGGCGTCGTCGCGATAACCTTCGACCAGCATGCGGTACCGGTCCGACGCCTCGATGAATTCGAACGGATCGACGTAGGGACTCAATGCCCGATACAGCGCGTCCGGCGCCATGTGCAGATCCTCGACGCATTCGCCGTAGGCGTTATAGTTCAGCACCGTGCCAAGTTCCGCCAGCGCCGCGATCCGCGCTTCGGACAGGCCCATGTCCGAAGCCAGCGCACGCGCCGGCCCGGCCAGGTTGTCGCCGAACGCGGCGGCGATGGCCCATGGCCGATAGCGCCCCACGAGCTGACGGTCGACCAGCAGGCTGGTGCACACCGTCGGCGCATCGTCCCAGAACAGGCGCAGGCGCGGATGCGCGAACGCCTGGCGGGCCGAATGGTGATCGAACCAGGTCACGTGCGCCCCGGCGTCGAGGACGCGCCGCAGCGACGCCGCATTCGCATCGACCGCGATGTCGAGCACCGTCACCTCGTCGCCGGCGTCGCAGGCGACCCGCTGCAGCAGCGCGACGTCGCGCTTGATGCCGGTGACGAGCATACTCTCGCCCGGATAGGCCAGGCGCCATTGATGCTGGGCGCAGATGCCGTCGGCGTCGCCATTGAACACGTCGAGACGTCGCGCGGTCATGGTCAACCCAGGCGCGGGATGAGGTGCTCGTACAGGGCGCGGGTCGCCTCGTCGATCGACATCGCCCCGGTGTCGACGGTGACGTCCGGATTCTCCGGCGGCTCGTAAGGCGCGGACACGCCGGTGAAATGCGCGATCTCGCCGGCGCGCGCACGGGCGTACAGGCCCTTGGGGTCGCGCGACTCGCACACCGTCATGCAGGTGCTGACATGGGCCTCCACGAACCGTTCCGCGCCGATGATGTCGCGCGCCGCCTTGCGGTCCTCGCGCAACGGCGAAATGAACGCGGTCACGACGAACAGGCCGGCTTCGTTCATCAGACGCGCCACTTCGGCGGTGCGCCGGATGTTTTCGCGCCGGTCGTCGGTCGAAAAGCCCAGGTCGCGATTGAGACGATGCCGGACGTTGTCGCCGTCGAGCACGAAGCTCGGATGGCCGCGCTCGAGCAGCAGTTTTTCCAGTTCGTAGGCCAGCGTCGACTTGCCCGCGCCGGACAGGCCGGTCAGCCAGATCGTCCCCGGCACGTGTCCGAAATACCGGTGCCGGTGAGCCTCGGTCACCTTGCCGGCATGCCAGTAAATATTCGAACCCGCCGGCGCAGGCCCGTGCTTCACTTCCGCTTCGTGTACCGCCACCTCATTGCGCATCGCCACTCCCCTGTGAATAGCTGAACTCCGGCCGTCGGGAACTTCCCAGTCGGGCCGCGCTTCCTAGCGCGCGGCGCGCCGCGCCAGGGTCAACGCGGTGCCGCGATTGGCCTCGAGCCTTGTCACGGATGCGAGCGGCGGTTCCGCGCGCGCCGCATCGGCACGCCCCGGCGCACGCTGGGCGCCGGACAGCAGGAACACGCCGACCACCTTGGCCAGGTGATCGGCCTGCTCCTGCATCGATTGGGCCGCCGCAGCCGCTTCCTCGACGAGCGAGGCGTTCTGCTGGGTGACGTCGTCCATCTGCGCAATCGCGAGATTGACCTGTTCGATGCCCGACGCCTGCTCCTCGCTCGCCGCCACGATCTCGGACATGATGCCGGTCACGCGCTTGATGCTGTCGACGACTTCGTGCATCGTCGCGCCCGCTTCCTCCACGAGCTTGTTGCCGGAATCGACCTTCTCGACAGAATCGGAAATCAGCGTCTTGATTTCCTTGGCCGCCGCCGCGGAACGCTGGGCGAGGTTGCGCACCTCGGAAGCGACGACCGCGAAGCCGCGTCCCTGTTCGCCGGCGCGCGCCGCTTCGACCGCGGCATTCAGCGCCAGGATATTGGTCTGGAACGCGATGCCGTCGATGACGCCGATGATTTCCACGATCTTCTGCGCCGACTGGTTGATCGCACCCATCGTGTTCACCACTTGCGACACCACCTCGCCGCCCTTCTCGGCGACGTGGGAGGCCGACAGTGCCAGGCTGTTCGCCTGGCGCGCATTGTCGGCGTTCTGCTTCACGGCCGAGGTCATCTCTTCCATGGAGGATGCGGTTTCCTCGAGCGCGCTGGCCTGCTGTTCGGTGCGCGCGGACAGGTCGAAGTTACCGGCCGCGATCTGGGCGGAGGCCGTCGCGATGGTATCGGTGCCGGTGCGCACCTGGCCGACGATATGGTCCAGGCTGTCGCGCATGGACCGCATGGCATACATGAGGCTGGAGTTATCGCGGGGATAGGTCTCGATCTCGACCGACAAGTCCCCCGCCGCGATCTCGCCGGCGACCCGCACCGCGTCGGCCGGCTCGCCGCCGAGCTGGCGCAGCAGGCCCCGCGTGATCAGCCAGGCGGCCAATACGCCCGTCACCAGCGCCAGCACGCCGAACCCGATCAACATGGAGCGCGCGCCGGCATAGGTTGCGTCGGACACGTCCAGCTGCACGTCGTTCTGACGTGCTTCCAGGGCGGCCAGTTCCCGCATCAGGGCCCACCACTTCTTTTGCACCGGCCGGAAGTCGAACCGCACCAGCTTGTACGCCTCGTCCTTCTTCCCATCGAGCGCGAGCTGGACGGCGCGCGGATAGTATGGTGCGGCGAGCGTCGCCTGCTCGGCGATCTGCGCCATCAGTTCCTTTTCCTTCGGCGACGTGCCGGCAATGGTCGCGAACATCGTCTTGAGCTTTTGCTCTGCGTCGGCATACTTCTTCGCCTGCTCCGCGACGCGGTCGACCTCCATCTGGACTTCCTTCGTGTTGTCGCTTTCCAACAACGAGAGATTGCGCAGCGCCAGCGCACGCTCCGTGACCGTCATGTCCATCGTGGCCACGAGACGGGCTTCGACGTCGTTGACCTTGATGATTTCGTCGACCCGCGCCTTGATGGTCGCCATCCGGTTCACACCGAGCACCGTGACGACGAGAAGCAACAGGGACATCAGGCCGTAACCGATCCCCAGCCGGGTCGCAACCCGCAAATGGTTAATGTTCATGCCGCAACCCGAAAGAAAAACTCCTGGACCACGGCACCGCCGGCGCACGAATCATGCATAACTGCCCCCAACAAGGTTATTTGATTCAAAGCATCATATAACCAAAAAGTTCCGATAGGCAACTACTTTGTTCAATAACAAACTTGTTATTATTTGTGAGAATTGGCGACCGAAAATCGTGTAGATGGAGGCGTCGTGGGAAGCGGGGGCGCGGCGGCCGGCCTAGGACGCCGCGGCGGCGCGCTCGCGCAGCGCCGGCAGTGCCGCGCCCTGCTCGTCGAACAGCCAGGCCCGCGCGGGATCGAAGCGCAGGCGCACCGGTGTGCCCGGCGCCGGCAGCGGGACGTCCGGCGGACACTTTGCCGCCACCATGCCCTCCACGCCGTCGACCTGCACATACGCGAGCGTCACGTCGCCCAGGTATTCGGCGAGTGCGAGGCGGCCCGGGATGCCGGTGTCGCCCGCCACGTCCAGGCGCAGGTGCTCGGGCCGCACGCCCAACGTGAGCGCGGCGCCGGCGCGGGCCTGGCTCGCATCCGCCGCCACCTGCGCCATGCCGCCGCCGGGCACGCGCACGGTCGCGAGGCCGCCCGTGTGGCCGGCCAGCGTCGCGGGAAACGCATTCATGCGGGGCGAGCCGAGGAAGCCCGCCACGAACAGGTTCGCCGGCCGCTCGTACAGCTGCAGCGGCGTGCCGACCTGCTCGATGCGGCCGCCGTTGAACACGACGATCTTCTGGCCGAGGGTCATGGCCTCCACCTGGTCGTGCGTCACGTAGATCATCGTGGCCCGCAGGTCCTTGTGCAGGCGCGCCAGTTCCACGCGGGTCTGGGCGCGCAGCGCGGCGTCCAGGTTCGACAGCGGTTCGTCGAACAGGAAGACTTCCGGCTTGCGCACGATGGCCCGGCCGATCGCCACGCGCTGCCGCTGGCCGCCGGACAGCGCCTTCGGCTTGCGCTCCAGCAGGTGGGCGATCTGCAGGATGTCCGCCGCATGGCGCACGCGCGCGACGATCTCCGGCTTCGGCACCCTGGCCAGCTTCAGTGCGAATCCCATGTTCTCCGCCACCGTCATGTGCGGGTACAGCGCATAGCTCTGGAACACCATCGCGATGCCGCGCCGCGCGGGTTCGATCGTGTTGCTGACGACGCCCCCGAGCTCCAGCGTGCCGTCCGTGATGTCTTCCAGGCCCGCGATCATGCGCAGCAAGGTCGACTTGCCGCAGCCGGACGGCCCGACGAAGACGACGAACTGGCCGTCCTCGATGTCCAGGTCGACGCCCTTGATGACGGGGTTGTCGCCATACGTCTTGCGGATGCCGCGCAGCGTTACCGATGCCATAAAATCTCCAACTCCTTATCCTTTCAATCCGCTCGCCGCGAGGAAGCCCTGCGTCACGCGGCGCTGGAACAGCACGTACGCGAGGGCGACGGGCAAGGCGCCCAGCAGCGCGGCCGCCATCAGCTGGGCATAGCGTACACCGAACGCGTCGTACGTCTGCGTGAGCCCGAGCGGGATCGTCATCATGTCGTTCGACGTGACGATGATGAACGGCCACAGGAAATTATTCCAGGCCGCGATGAACGTCACGATCGCCATCGCCCACACGATGTTGCCCGAGACCGGCAGGTAGACGCTCCACAATACGCGCAGCGGCCCCGCGCCGTCCATCACGGCGGCCTCGCGGAAATCGGCGGGAATCGCGTCGAAGAACTGCTTGAACACATAGATCACGACCGGCGACACCACCTGCGGCAGCACGATGCCGGCATACGAGTTGATGAGCCCCAGCTGGTGCATCGTGCGGAACAGCGGCACGAGCAGCGCCTCGAACGGCAGCAGGAAACCGAGCATCGCGATGCCGAACACGATGCCGCGGCCGCGGAAGCGCAGCTGCGAGAACGCGTATGCGGACGTCAGGCTGATCGCCATCGTCACGACGGTCACCAGCAGCGCGACGACGAAACTGTTGACCAGCCAGCGCACGACGTTGCCGGCGCCCAGCGTGCGGCGGTACGCGTCCAGCGTCCACTCCTGCGGCAGCCAGTGGAACTGGGTCGCCACCGTTTCCAGCTCCGGACGCAGCGACGTGGAGAGCGCCCACAGCAGCGGGAAGGCCCACAGCGCGGTGAGCACGATGGCGCACGCGGCACCGAGGATGGACCAGATCGATGCCTTCATGCGTCCCTCCGCGCCAGCCACCGGGCGAGCCACGCCTGCAGCAGCGACAGCACGATCACGATCGCGACGAACGCCATCGCCACCGCCGCCGCGTAGCCGGCGTCGCTCTGCGTGAACGCCGTCTCGTACATATAGTGCAGCGCCACGCGCGTCGTGTTGAACGGGCCGCCGCTGGTCAGGATATACGTCTGCCCGAAGACTTTCAGGGACGCGATCAGTTGCAGGATCACGGCCGTGGAGACGACCGGCCGCAGCGCCGGCCACGTGATCGTGCGGAACAGCGTGAAGCCGCGCGCGCCGTCCAGCGCGGCCGCCTCGTACAGCTCGGCCGGGATGTTGCGCAGGCCGGCGAGGAACAGGAGCATGTTGAAGCCGACCGTCCACCAGATCGTGCCGATGGCGACGGCCGGCAGCGCCCAGTGCGGGTCGGCGAGCCACGCGCGTTCGCCGCCGAGGATGTGGTTGACGACGCCGGACGACGGCTGCAGCATCCAGTCGGCGATCAGGGTCATGACGGAGATCGGCAGCACGAACGGCAGGAAGAACGTGCCCTGCAGCCAGCCCTGCGCGCCAGTGAAGCGGTCGACGAGCATGGCCATCAGCAGGCCGAGGGCGCACAGCGGGATCACCGTCAGCAGCGCAAAATAAAACGTGTTGCCGACCGAATCCCAGAACGACGGGTCGTTCAGCAGGGTGTGGTAGTTGTCCAGGCCGACGAAGGCGCTGGTGCGCGTCAGGCTGCTTTCCGTGAGGCTGAGCCAGAGCGTTTCCAGCGCGGGCAGGAAGAAGAACAGGCCGAAGGCCGCGAGGAACGGCGCCAGCAGCAGCCACGCGGGCAGCGCGTCGCGCCGTGCCGTCGTGGGGCCGGCGCTGCGTGTCGAGGTGATGTCGGCGCGTCGCATGCGGGCCTCAATAGCGCGGCGGACGCTTACGCACGAGGCGCGCCGCCTCCGTCTCGAACCGGTGCACGGCCTGCGCCGGCGTCAGGTAGCCGTACAGCGCGGCCGGCAGGAATTTCGACGCGATGGCTTCCAGCGGCCCGGCGGCTCCCATGTACCAGCCGTCCGGATCGTACACGACGTCGTGCGCGGCCTGCGCGTACAGCGCGTTCGGCATCAGGCTCTTTGCCGCCTGCGACTCCGCCACCGGCCTGTACGCCGGGATGTGGCCGCCCTCGGCCCAGCCCAGCGAATGCTTGCTGACATAGGCGACGAAGCGCAGCACCGCCCGCACCTTCGCCGGCGACGGCTCGTGGCCGGGATTGGCGGGCAGTGCGAACCCGTGCGAATCGGCCCACGTGGACGCGTTCGCGTACATCCGCGGCAGCGGCACGATGCCGTAGTCGAAGCCGAGCGTGCCGGCTTTCGTCGCGCGCACCAGTTCCGGCACTTCCCACACGCCGTTCAGCATGAAGGCGGCGTTGCCGCCCATGAACTGGCTCGTCGACGCCGGATAATCGAGGCCGGCCTGCGCATAGCCGCGCGTGAACCAGTCGCTGATGCGCGCCAGCGTGGCGGCGCCCGCCGGGCCGTACGTGAAGCGGCCGTCCCTGATGATCGTGACGTTCTGCTGCGCCAGCATGGCCAGCCACAGGCGCCAGATGGCGTAGGAACTCTGGCTGCTTTCCATCGTGAGGCCGCGCCGGCCGGTGCGCTCGGTGGCGGCGCGGAACGCGTCCGTCAGCGCCTCGACGCCGACGATGGGTTTCAGGTTGCCGCCCGCATCCAGCAGGCCCGCCTTCCCGGCGAGCGTCTTGTTGTAGTACAGGACGAGCGGGTGCACGTCCAGCGGCACGGCGTACGTACGGCCCTCGTACTGCGCCTTGGCCCACTGGCGCGCCAGGTAGTCGTCCCCGCGCAGGCCGGCGGCGGCCAGTTCGGCGGGAGAAATCGGCCGCAGCACGCCGCCGCCCGCCAGGTTGACGATGCGCGACAGGTGGATCGTCGCGACGTCCGGCCCGGCGCCCACGACGGAGGCCGTGATCAGCTTCGTATAAAAGGGTTCACCCCATCGCAGGGTCGTGCTGACCACGCGCACGTCGTGCTGGCTGGCGTTGAAGTCGTCGACCAGCGAGCGCATGCGCGCGCCGTCGCCGCCCGAGAGCAGCGTCCACATCCTGACTTCGACCTGCGCCCGCGCGGGCGCGCTCACGCCCGCCAGCACGAGGAACAGGGTCGCAACCAGCGCGGCGGCGCGCGGGAATCCGCGTCGCGCCACGTCGTCTCCTTGTTAGTGTCTGCTCCAGTAGGGTGCGCGGCCCTCCGCCCACGCGTGGCGCCAACATATCGCAAGCGTCCGCGTGGGCACGGCGTGCCCACCCTACCGGGACTTTCGAGTGGAGCGCCGGTTCAGGCCACTTTCCGCCGGGCACGCGCTCCCGGAGCGCCGCGCCCGCGTCGTTCGAAGCCCGGCGGACCCGCGGCCGGGCCGGGCTCCGTCGGCGGCACGGTCGGTGGCACTTCAGGCTCCGCCACCTGCGGGGGCTGGCGCTCTCCCGGATAGGCTAACACTTCCGCCGTTTCTCCGACGCGCGTCCACTCGACCGGGAAATCGGGCCCGCGCCTGGCACGCCAGCGCTGGCTGTGGCCGAGCGGGTCGAGCACCCAGTCCTGCAGGTGCGCCTGCGGCCCGCGCGTGGCCTGCGCCAAGGCCTCGATGGGCGCCTTCGGCACGCGGTCCTCGGTCAGCAGGCCGTTCTTTTCGAGGAAGGTGTCGGTGAGCTGGGTGTAGCAGAAGCCGGACAGCGGCCGGCACGCATGCACCGCCGTCATCAAGACCTGGTAGCGCGCCAGCAGCTCCTTGCCGTCCCGCGCGACGGAGTAGCCCCAACCCGCCTCTTCGCCGGGCTTCAGCATGGCGATGCCGCCGAATTCGGACAGGAACAGCGGCCGGCCGAGGCCCGTGAAACCGTCGATGACGAGCCGGCGCCGGTCGGGCTGCACGTGCTCCAGCGTGTAGGCGACGGCGTCGCGGCTGCCGTAGCGTTCCAGCAGCACGGCCGGGTCCTGCTCGTAGTCGTGCACGCAGACGAGGTCCCCGCACGGCATCTCCCAGCCGTCGTTGCCGACGACGGGCCGGGTGCCGTCCAGCGCCCGCGTCATGTGGTACAGGGCGCGCACGAAGTCGACCTGGCGGCGGTCGTTCATCAGTTCCGGCACGCCCCACGATTCGTTGGTCGGCACCCACGCCACGATGCACGGGTGCGAGACGTCGCGCTCGACCAGTTCCTTCCACTCTTCCATCACGCCGTGGATCGTCGCGCTGGAAAAGCCGTAGGCGGACGGCATCTCGCCCCACACGCACAGCCCGAGCACGTCGCACCAGTACAGCCAGCGCGGGTCCTCCGACTTCTGGTGCTTGCGCACGCCGTTGAAGCCGAGGCGCTTGATGAGCAGCACGTCGTGGCGCAGCTGGTCGCTGGACGCCACCATCAGGCTGTCCGGCCAGTAGCCCTGGTCGAGCACCATGCGCAGGAAGTACGGGCGGCTGTTCAGCACGAAGCGGTCGCCCTCGACGCTGACCGTGCGCAGCGCCGTGTAGCTCTGCACGCTGTCGATCGGGGTGCCGTCGGCCGCGCGGATCTCGACCTCGGCATCGATCAGCTGCGGGCTTTCCGGGCTCCACATCCACAGCCCGCGGGCGTCGTCGATGCCCGGATCGGGCAGCTGGAAGATGCGCGACAGGCGCGGCCCGGTCAGCAGGCAGCGGTCATTGACGAGCAGGCGCCCGCCCAGTTTCAGGGTGACGTTGGCCATGCCGCCTTCGGGCACGTGGGCGATGTCGGCGTCGAGCCGGATCTGCCACCGCGCCACGTCGGCCGTCCAGCGCAGCTGCGCCACATGGGCGCGCGGCACCTTTTCGATCCAGACGGTGCGCCAGATGCCGCTGGTGCGCGGATACCAGATCTTGTGCGGCTCGGCCTCCCAGTCCATCTTGCCGCGCGCCTTGTGCATGTCCTGCGGGTCGTCCTCGGCCTGCACCGCGATCTCGAGGATCGAGCCGTCGAGGTGGCGCGTGACGTCGATGGAAAACGGGCTGTGGCCGCCCCGGTGCTCGACGGCGAAGCGGCCGTTGATCCAGACGCGGGCGCGGTGGTTGACGGCGCCGAAGTGCAGCATCAGCCGCTCCTCGGGCCCCGGCACGAGGCCGGGATCGAGGGAGATCTGGCGCTTGTACCAGACGCGCCGCCGGAAACCGCGGTCGTGCACGCCGCTGGCGCGCGCCTCGGGCGGATAGGGGACGACGATCGTGCGGTCGAACGGCACCTCGGCCGGATCGACGTAGACGGCGGCGTCGTCCAGCATGGCCTGCCATGGGCCGTCGAGGCTGCGCCAGGCGGCGCGCCGCAATTGTGGGCGGGGATATTCCACGTTCGCGCTCCTTGTTCTCGCTCCTTACGACCTACTCTATGAGCCGCCTCCCGCGCTGGCAAGGGCTTTCACGCACCGTTACAAAGCGGTGACAAAGGCGTCGCGTCAGCGAGACAGGCGCGCCACCGACACCCTGCGAAACACCGCCCGGTGCCCGGCGCCGCCCATCGCCACCAGGCCCAGCCGCGCCTCCCGGCCGAGGCGGTGGGTCCACGTCCCGCCGCCGACCCAGGCGTTGCCGTCCCGGCTCGAATACGCCGTATAACGTTCTTCCCCCCCGCTCCGGTGGACATCGAGCCGCAGCCACGTCGTCGCGCCCGGCGTGCCGGCGACCGTGTTGCCGTAGCGCGGATAATGGGCCGGCACGGGCGCCATCTCCTTCGCGAACTCGACCTCGCGCAGGCCGCCGTGCGCCAGCTCGACCAGCTTGACGTAGTTGTCGTCGTCGCGCATCACGACGAAGCCGGCCTGCACGGCCGTGGCGCAGCAGGCGTCCGGCACGTCCAGCCGCACGACCGCCTCGACGCGGTAGTCGCCGTCCGGCAGCGGCGTGCGCAGCACGCTGGCCGTGTTGGTGTCCACGTGCAGGTCGGTGGCGGCCGTCGCCAGCGTCAGGCCGGTGCGGCCGAGCGACCACGCGGCGTCGGCGGGCGGGCGCAGCCACGTCCAGCGCGCATCCGGCGTCGGGCCGCCGAACGTGTCCGTCCACAGCGCGCGGACCGATTCTGCCGGCGCGGCCGGGGCGGCGAACGCACGGGGACGCGCACCGGCCGTCGCCGCCGGCGCCGGACGCGCCGCGTCGCTGGGGGCGCCGGTCGCGACGGGCCAGCCGTCCACCCAGTCGATGCGGTCGAGCAGCGCGAGACGGCGCGTCAGCTTGTCGCGCGCGCTGAAGAACGGCTCCCCGGCGTCGATGCCGTGGTAGATCGTCCACCACTGCCCGGCCGCGTCAGGGGACACGGTGTTGTGGCCGACGCCGACCCAGCGGTTGCCGTTCTGGAACAGCACCGGCGTGCCGCCCGCGCGGGCGGCGGCCAGGTCCTGGCCGAGGCGGTCGAGGAACGGTCCGGCCGGCGTGCGCGCCCGTCCCGCGTACACGGCGTAACCCGTCAGCGGGCCGTTGCAGCAGTCGGTCGTGGAGGCGAACAGATACCACCAGCCGCCGTGCCGGACGACTTCCGCGCCCTCGTAGCGCCCGGCCGCGCCCACCTTGCGCGGCGTGCCCTCGGCGGCCAGCCCGTCGGCGCGGAGCGGCTGCACGAACACGCCGCCGCCGTAGCTGCCGTAATAAATCCACTTGCGGCCGCCGTCCTCGACGACCTTCGGGTCGAACGTCCAGTGGAAATCGCAGCCGGGCCCCGCGCGCCGCGGCGCGACCACCGGCGCGGCCGCCGGCACCCACGGACCGGCCGGGTTGTCCGCGACGGCCACGCCGATGGCGCTGTCGTTGGCGCAGCCGGCCTCCGGACTGTGGGCGTCCGCCACGTCCGTCACCGTGAAGTACAGGTAGTAGCGGCCGCCCATGTATTCCGGTTCCGGCGCCCACAGGCCGGACGTGGGCGCGGCCAGCCCGGCCGGGCGGTCGGCGAACGCGTCGCCGACATAATTCCAGTTGACGAGGTCCGTCGACCGGTAGATCGCGATCATGTGGAAATGCCACGGGCCGGATTCGCCCGGCAGCGGGCGCTCCGTTTTGCTGACCGGGTCGCTCGTGCAATACAGATACCAGGTCGGCGTCCTGGCACGCGCATCGCGCACCACGGCCGGGTCGGCGCAGTTCTGGGCCGGCGCGCCGTTCGCCAGGTGCACGCGCAGCGGGTTGCGATAGGTGGCGGCGGGCGCGGCGCTCACCGGCGCCGCCAGTCCGAGCGCCAGCGCCCACCCCAGCGCCGCGAGGTTCCGTTGCAATCCCATCGCATCCTCCGTGAAGTCCGCCGCCGAGCTTACCCCAGCCGGGCCGGGCGGGCTGCACGGTTGCGGACCGGCGGCACCGCCCGCGGGCGGGCGGCGAAACGCCCGCTCTGGTATCATGACGGCTGTTTTCGCTTCGAGATCCGCACCCGACGATGCACACGAGGATATCCACCCGCGCGGCCGCGCTCCTGGCCGGCGCACTGCTGAGCGCGGGCGCGGCGGCGAAGGATGCGCTGCTGCGGCCGTGGCCCGCGGGCCGGCCGACGCCGGCCCTGCAGCTGACGACCCTCGACGGCCAGCCGTGGGACCTGGCGGCCCTGCGCGGCAAGGTGGTCGTCGTGAATTTCTGGGCCGCCTGGTGCGGCCCATGCGTGGAAGAATTGCCGGTGCTGGGCGCGCTGGCGGGGCGCGACGGCGTCGCGGTCGTCGGCGTGAACTACAAGGAGCCGCTCGATTCGATCGAACGGTTCGCCGCGGCCCATCCGCTGGCCTACCCCGTGCTGCGCGACCGCACCGGCGATGCGTTCAAGCGCTGGTCGCCGGGCGTGATGCCGGCGACGATCGTCGTCGACCGCGGCGGGCGCGCGCGCTGGCGCACGGTGGGCGAGATACCGCCCGACGACACCCGGCTGCGCGGCGCCATCGACGCCCTGCTGGCCGAGCCGCAAACACATCAAGAACACAACCAGAACTAGAGAACGAGGGAAAAACGCCATGCACGACACGAACCTGAAAACCACCCGCCGCACGCTGCTGAAAGCGGCCGGCGGCATTGCGCTCGCCAGCGCCCTGCCGCGCACCCTGCTGGCGGCCGAGCAGGAACGCCATTTCGATCCGCGTCCGGGCGACTGGAAGAGCTACGAGGTCGTGACCAAGGTGGCCCTGCAGCGCGCCGCCGGTCCGTCGACGGTGTGGATTCCGCTGCCGTCGATCGACACGGAATGGCAGCGCAGCCTGTCGAACAACTGGTCCGGCAACGCGACCAAGGCGCGCGTCGAGACCGATCCGCGCTACGGCGCCCGCTTCCTCGTCGCCGAATTCGACGGCTCCGCGCCGCCGGCGCTGGAAGTCGTGTCGCGCATCCAGACCCGCGACCGTGCCGAGAACTGGAAGACCCGCACCCCGGGCACCGAGGATGCCGCGGACCTGCGCCTGTGGCTGCAGCCGACCGACCTGCTGCCGCTCGACGGCATCGTCAAGAAGACGTCGCTGACGATCACCAAGGGCGCGCGCACCGACGAGGAAAAGGTCGAGCGCATCTACAACTGGATCGTGCTGAACACGTTCCGCGAGCCGAAGGTCAAGGGCTGCGGCACGGGCGACATCAAGACGATGCTGGAGACGGGTAACTTCGGCGGCAAGTGCGCCGACCTGAACGGCCTGTTCGTGGGCCTGTGCCGCGCGTCCGGCGTGCCGGCCCGCGACGTCTACGGCATCCGCATCGCGCCCAGCAGCTTCGGCTACCGCGAACTGGGCGGCAAGCCGCAATCGCTGCAGGGCGCCCAGCACTGCCGCGCCGAGGTCTACCTGAAGCAGCACGGCTGGGTCGCGATGGACCCGGCCGACGTGGCCAAGGTCATGCGCCAGGAAACGCCGAACTGGATCAAGGACCCGGACAATCCCGTCGTCGCCCCCGTCAAGCGCGCGCTGTTCGGCGGCTGGGAAGGCAACTGGATGGGCTATAACTTCGCCCACGACGTGCGCCTGCCCGGCTCCGCCGTCGGCAAGGTCAGCTTCCTGATGTATCCGCAGGCGCAGAACCGCGGCGAAGCGTACGACCCGCTCGATCCGGACGCGTTCAAGTACACGATCACGGCCCGCGCGATCTGATCCGGCCATGCCCACGCTCGCCCGTCCCACCGCCCCAGGCAGCGCCGCGACCGACCGCAAGGCCGGGCGGCTGATCGCCGTCGCCGTGCTGGCATCGCTGCTCGCCTCCACGTGCTGCGTGCTGCCGCTCGCGCTGGTGCTGGTCGGCGTGACGGGCGCGTGGATGGCCAACCTGCAGGCGCTGAAACCGGTGACGCCCTACGCCATCGCGCTCACCGCCGGCGCGCTGGCCTGGGCCGGCTGGCTCGTGTTCCGCCCGGCCCGCGCCTGCGACATGGCGGACGGCGCCTGCGCCACGACGCGTCCGCTGATGCGCCGCGTGTTCATCGCCTGCGCGCTGTTCGTCGCGCTGTTGCTGGGCTTTCCGCTGATCGCCCCGTTGTTCTATTGAGGATAGCTACCATGACAATCTCCCGCACCCTCACCCTCCTTGCGCTGGTCGCCGTTGCGCCGCTGGCGTCGGCCAAGCAGCAGACCGTCCAGCTGACCGTCCCGACGATGGACTGCGCCACCTGCCCCATCACGATCAAGGCGGCGCTGTCGAAAGTGCCGGGCGTGTCGAAGGTGAAGGTCAGCTACGACAGGCGCGAAGCCGTCATCGTCTACGACGACGCCAAGGCCACCGTCGCCGACCTGAAAAAAGCGACGGAGGACGTCGGCTACCCGGCGATGCTCAAGACCGCGAAGTGATCCCCCGGGGCTCGCCGAGGAACACGAGCAGCACCGCCCCGATCAAGGACATTCCCACTGCGCACGCGGCCTGCCAGCCGCCGTGCGCGAAGCTCCACGCCCCCAGCGCCGACCCGGTCGCGCCGCCCAGGAAGAACGTCGCCATGTACAGGCCGTTGACGCGGCCCCGCACCTCGGCGCCCAGCGCATAGATGGCGCGCTGGCCCAGCACGAGATTACCCGACACGGCGAAGTCCAGCGCGATGGCGGCCGCCACGAGCAGCCCCAGACCCAGCTTGCCGCCGCCGGCGGCGCCCAGGGTCGGCACGAAGGACAGCAGGCCGAGGATCATGCAGAACGCCGTCGCCGGCCGGGTCCAGCCGCGGTCCGCCACGCGGCCGCCGGCGGGCGCGGCGATCGTGCCCGCGACGCCCGCCAGCGCGAACCACGCGATGTCGCGCTGGTTCATGCCGTAGGCCGGGCTGGCCAGCAGCAAGGGCGTCACGGTCCAGAACACGCTGAACGCGCCGAACATGCCGGCCTGGTAGATGGCGCGCCGGCGCAGCACGGGCAGGTCGCGCAGGAGCCCCTGCATCGACGCCAGCAGGGCGACGTAGCCCAGCGTCGAATGGGGCCGGCGCGTGGGCAGCAGCACCCGCAGCACGATCCCGAGCACAACCATCAGCGCGGCCGACAGCCCGTACACGACCTGCCACGACCACGCGTGCGTGATGAAACTGGCGACGGGACGGGCCAGCATGATCCCGAACATCAGGCCGCTGACGACATTGCCGACGACGCGGCCGCGCACGTGTTCGGGCGCCATGTGCGACGCGTACGGCACCAGCACCTGCACGGCCACGGCGGCAAAGCCGATGAGCAGCGAGCAGGCGAGGAACGCGGGCGCCGGATGGCCGAGCGCCGGCACCAGCGGCGCCGCGACGAGCGCAACCACCAGCACGCCGACGAGGACCAGCACCAGGCGGCGGTTTTCCAGCAGGTCGCCCAGCGGCACGACGAGCAGCAGGCCGGCGCAGTAGCCGATCTGCGTGAGCGTGACGAGCAGGCCCGCCGCGCCGGCCGGCAGGCCGATCGCCGCCCGGATCGGGCCGACGAGCGGCTGGACGTAATAGAGGTTCGCGACGATCAGGCCGCAGGCGGCGGCGATCAGCAGCATCAGCCACGTGGGCATCGCCGTGTGTGCTTCTGCGTGCGCCACGGCGTCATGCCGCAGACGGTCGGGTGCCTCGGTGGGCAAAGGCGGTGGGGTCAATCCTGGGCTCCGGACAAAACGGCAAGTGTAACGCGCGGCGGCGATCCTTGCCGGACGCCGCCCGCGTCAGGGCGCGTCCATCCAGTCGTATTCCCAGCTCCACGGCATGTCGTCGGGCCCGAGCGCCTGCCGGCCCAGTTCCGGATACAGGCGCTCCGCGCGCACGTCGTTCGACAGCAGCACGACGCAGCGCTGGCCCGTCTCCAGGCACAGCACGAAATCGGCCGTCGTGTCGTCGTGGCCGCCCTTGAACCAGCCGGGGCCCGACCGGTCCTCGAACGTGACGACGCCCAGGCCCGCCGCCAGCTTCTGCGGCCATTCGGTGTCGCCGCCGGCGAGGGTCGGAAACTGGCGGCGCGACGCGATGGGCAGCCAGCCGGTCGCGAACGCGGCGCGCGTGTCCGGCCGCAGGCCGTCGCCGCGCATGATGCCGGCCCACAGCTTCGCCTGGTCGGCGATCGTCGTATCCATCGAGCCGGCCGCGCGCACGCGGTAGCGGCGCTCGTGCGGCTGCACGGCACCGTCGAAGCCGTAGCCGTCCGCCACGTTCTCCGCGAAGTCCGCGCGCCAGTGCATGCTCGTGTTGCGCATGCCGAAGCGGTCGAACACGCGGCGCTGCATCTCCTGCGCGACATCCAGCCCGAGGCCCCGTTCGACGATCAGCTGCAGCAGCATGTAGCCCTCGCCGGAATACGCATAGCGGCTGCCCGGGTCGAAGTGGATGCGGAGGTGCCCGCCCGGCTCGAGCCAGCGGAAGTTGGCGAAGCCGCCGGCGTGCGCGAGCAGCATGCGCGGCGTGAGCGACTGCCAGCGCGGATCGTCCGCCAGGTCGGAAAAATCGAACGGCCGCTCGCGGTACGCGGGCAGCGGCTGCGGCAGCAGCTTCGTGACGGGCGCGTCGAGGTCCAGCCTGCCCTCGTCGGCCAGCTGCAGCACCATGTAGGCGAAGGCCGTCTTGGTCAGCGACGCGCCGGTCATGACCGTGTCCGGCGTCAGCGGCTGGCCGAGCGCCGCGTTGCGCGTGCCGTACACGCGCACTTTCGCCACCTTCCCGTTCTCGATGGTGGCCAGCGCCAGGCCCTGCACCTGTTCGCGCCGCATGATGCGCTGCACTTCGGGATCGGACAGCGATTGCAGGGGCCGCAGCGGCGGCGCACAGCCCGCCATCGCCAATACCGTCGCCCCCACCGCCCACCACGTCCCGAACCGCATGCGTCTCTCCATGACCTGCCCGGCACCGCCCCGCGCGGCGCCACAGCCCGTCATGATGCCATGGGAGCGCTAACTTCGTCATGACTGTCCGTTAACGTGCGCGCCGGTACGCGGGCACGTCGTCGACGCGCATTTGCCGGGGACGCCGTCGCGGCGCTCGGAACCGGTTTCCGGTCGAATGGACGTCCGCGTGGAAACGCTTCCAGGCAATTTCCAATATAGCACCGCCGATTTTTCGATGTCAACGCAGCCGGTTTCGCAGGTGTGCTGTTTCGGCCACGCACCATGGAATATTCCGTTGACAATTGTTTTTTCTGAACATAAGATTCGACCACGATATGGAAACGTTTCCACGTCCGACGCGGTGAAGAACAAGCAGATAAAAACAGAGGAGACCTAATGCATTATCCCAAGGCAAACCAAAAACTGATGAGCCTGGCGGTGGCGAGCGCCTGCGCCGCCCTCATCCCGGCCTATGGCCAGACCGGCGCGACGGAAGACAGCCGCGGCGGCGACATCCCGACCACGGCCGTCCAGCAGGTCGTCGTGACCGGCCTGCGCCAGTCGCTGGCGTCGTCGCTGAACCTCAAGCGCCAGTCGGACGGCATCGTCGACGGCATCGTCGCCGAGGACATCGGCAAATTCCCCGACACGAACCTGGCCGAATCGCTGCAGCGCATTTCCGGCGTGTCGATCGACCGCGTCAACGGCGAAGGCCAGAAGATCACGGTGCGCGGCGTGGGCCCCGACTTCAACATGGTGCTGCTGAACGGCCGCCAGATGCCGACGTCGAACCTGGGCGACCTGAACGGCCGCTCCTTCGACTTCTCGAACCTGGCGTCGGAAGCGATCTCGCAGCTGCAGGTCTACAAGACCAGCCGCGCCGAGACCCCGACCGGCGGCATCGGCGCCACCGTCAACGTGATCACGGCGCGTCCGCTGGACAAGCTGGGCACGTGGTCCAGCATCGGCATCAAGGCCGTGCACGACACGTCGAACAACAACCTGCCGGGCGACGTCAAGGCCAGCAACTCGACGACGCCGGAATTCTCGGGCATCTATTCGACGACGTCGAAGGACGGCCACTGGGGCCTGGGCGTCTCCGCCAGCTACCAGGAGCGCAACCTGGGCTTCAACCAGGCGTCCGTGTCGAGCGGCTGGAAAGGCCCGTTTCGCGGCGACGAGAACAACTGGGGCACGATTCCGCAGCCGGGCACCCCGGGTTCGGAAAACATCACGAACCGTCCCAAGCCCACCGACATCTACCAGGTGCCGCAGAACCTGAACTACAGCATGACGGGCGTGAAGCGCAAGCGCACCAACGGCCAGCTCACCTTGCAGTGGCAGCCGGTGAAGGAACTGACGACGACCCTCGACTACACGTACTCGGAAAACAAGCTGCAGACGAAACGCAACGACGTCTCCGCATGGTTCAACTTCGGCCCGTCCGCCTCGTCCTGGACCAACGGCCCGATCGCCGCGCCGCTCGTCTACAGCGAATTCATCCCGGCCGGGAACAGCGACATTGCGATGGGCGGCGCCGACTTCGCCACCAAGACGCAGAACAAGTCGCTCGGCTTCAACACGCAGTGGCGCGCGACCAGGGACCTCAAGCTGGAGTTCGACGCGCACCATTCGACGGCCGAATCGAAGGCCGACAGCCCGTTCGGCTCGAACAACACGCTGGGCACCGCGAGCTTCTCGCGCGGCGACACGACGGCCGACTTCTCTCAGGAATTCCCGGTCCTGTCGATCAAGGGCGCCGACTTCGTGAACGCGCCGCAGCAGGTCACCGGCTCCGTCTTCCAGAACGGCTACATGAAGGGCGACATCTCGCAGGCCCAGTTCAAGGGCCGCCTGCGCATGCTGGATTCGTCGAACCTGAACTTCGGCCTCGGCGCCGTCAACGTCAAGAACCGTTCCGCGTTCTCGACCCAGCAGCGCGACTCGTGGACCGGGGCGACCAAGCCGTCCGACTACCCGAGCAGCCTGTGGCACGCCGATACCGTGCGCCAGTACTTCGACCAGCTGGCCGGCAGCCAGAACCCGAACCTGTTCAACACCTTCTACACCTTCAACTTCGCCCAGGTGCGCGACGTCGTGGCGAAGGCGTCGGGCATGCCGGAGATGTACCTGCCCAAGAACACGTTCGACACCGACCAGCGCACCGAGGAAAAGTCGAAGAACCTGTACCTGCAGTTCAACACGGACTGGGACACGGCGCTGCCGATGCACACCGCGATCGGCGTGCGCTACGAGAAGACGGACGTCGTCTCCACGGCCCTGGTGCCCACCGCGACGTCGATCACGATGGTCTCCGCGAACGAATTCCCGGTGCAGTTCGGCGCGCCCTCGTTCACGACCCTGACCGGCAAGTACCACAACCTGCTGCCGTCGATCGACTGGGACATGGACGTCCGCGCCGACATGAAGGTGCGCGCGAGCTATGGCGAGACGATCGGGCGCCCGCGCTACGACCAGATCGCCGGCGGCCAGATCCTGAATACGCTGGCGCGGGTCGACGGCGGCACCGGCTCGCAGGGCAATCCGGCGCTGAAACCCGTCAAGTCGAAGAACTTCGACCTGTCGTGGGAGTGGTACTACGCGAAGGACAGCTTCTTCTCGGTCAACGCGTTCTACAAGGACCTGGAAAACTACGCGGGCCAGTCGAAGCTCGACGCCACGCCGTTCAACCTGCACACGCCGGTCGGCGGCGCGCTGTGGAACGAAGCGTCGGCTGCCGGCTGCGGCACGGACCCGGCCTGCATCCGCAACTACATCTTCACGCACCACCCGACGGCGGCGGGCGTGACGGTGACGGGCGTGGACAGCAGCGGCAATCCGACCGGGAACATCGTCGGCCAGCCGGGCGATCCGGTGGCGCACTTCCAGATCACGTCGTTCTCGAACCAGAAGAAGGCCAGCCTGAACGGCCTGGAATTCAACCTCCAGCACATGTTCGGCAACACCGGCTTCGGCATCTCGGCGAACTACACGTACGTCCACTCGGGCCTGCGCTACGACAACGGCAGCGTCGGCGAGCAGTTCGCGCTGGTCGGCCTGTCGAACTCCGCCAACCTGGTCGGCATCTACGAGAACGACAAGTGGAACGTGCGCGCGGCGTACAACTGGCGCGGCGAATTCCTGTCGTCGACGTTCGACGGCGCCGGTCCGAACCCGAACTACGTCGAGCCGTACGGCCAGCTCGACCTGTCGGTGGGCTACAACCTGACGCCGAAACTGAGCGTCCAGCTCGAAGCCATCAACCTGACGAACGAGACGAACCGCGTGCACGGCCGCACCTCGCAACAGGCGCTGTACGTGACGCAGTCCGGCCCGCGCTACATGATGGGCGCGCGCTACAAGTTCTGACGCAGGATCGCACAGCAAGAGCCGTCGTCCCCGCGCAGGCGGGGCAAAGAGCCATCGTCCCCGCGCAGGCGCGCAGCAAGAACCGTCGTCCCCGCGCAGGCGGGGACCCAATTTTGTATCCGCAGTCCGCAAAATCGGGTTCCCCGCCTGCGCGAAAACGACGGGCATTACGTAATATGGGTCGCCATTTAGCGCACGTGCGACCTGCCGTAATCGGTTTCAGCGAATAAAAAGTTGTTCCGAATTCAGCACTTCAGGTAGACTCATGCGGCGTACCGAAAAAATGGAAGCTGAGATGAGTAAACCCATCGAACACGTCGTGGTGGTCGGCGGCGGCTCCGCCGGCTGGCTGACGGCGGCCATCCTGGCCGTCGAACACCCGCGCCTGACCGTCACGCTCGTCGAATCGCCGGGCGTGCCGCCCATCGGCGTCGGCGAAGGCACGTGGCCGTCCATGCGCGAGACCCTGCAGCGCATCGGTGTCTCCGAGGCGGCGTTCTTCCGCGAATGCGACGCCGCCTTCAAGCAGGGTTCGCGCTTCGACCGCTGGGTCGACGGCGGCGACGCGGACATCTATTTCCATCCCTTTTCTCTGCCCCAGGGCTATGGCGAAGCCAATCTGGCGGCGGCCTGGCAGCATGGGCACCGCGACGTGCCGTTCGCCGACCTCGTGAGCTACCAGCCGCACCTGTGCCACCAGGGCCGCGCGCCGAAACAGCCGCAGACGCCGGAATACGCGGGCGTCGCCAACTACGGCTACCACCTGGACGCCGGCAAGTTCGGCGCCTTCCTGCAGAAGCATTGCACGGAAAAGCTGCGCGTGCGCCACGTGCTGGCCCACGTCGTCGACATCATTTCCACGGACGCCGGCGACGCGGCGGGCGACATCCAGGCATTGCGCACGCGCGAGGCCGGCGTCGTGGAAGGCGACCTGTTCGTCGACTGCACGGGCATGGCGTCGCTGCTGCTGGGCCGCCACTACGGCGTGCCGTTCGTGTCGCAGCGCGACGTGCTGTTCAACGACCGCGCGCTCGCCGTGCAGGTGCCCTACCCCGCGCCCGACGCGCCGATCGCGTCGCAGACCACCTCCACGGCGCAGTCCTGCGGCTGGATCTGGGACATCGGCCTGCCCGCCCGGCGCGGCATCGGCTACGTGTATTCCAGCGCCCACTGCGCCGACGACGCGGCCGAGCAGACCTTGCGCGCCTACCTGTCCGCCACCGGCATCGAGGGCGACATTCCCGCGCCGCGCAAGATCGCGTTCGACCCCGGCTACCGCGCCCGCTTCTGGGAGCGCAACGTCGTCGCGATCGGCCTGTCCGCCGGGTTCATCGAGCCGCTGGAAGCGTCCGCGCTCGCGCTCGTGGAACTGTCCGCCGCCTGGCTGGCGGACGACCTGCCGGCCACGCGCGCCCAGATGGACACGATCGCCGCCCGCTTCAACGAGGCGTTCACGTACCGGTGGGAGCGCATCATCGACTTCCTCAAGCTGCACTACGTGCTGTCCAGGCGCACGGGTTCCGCCTACTGGCTGGATCACCGCACCGCGCGCACGCAGTCGCCGCGCCTGCGCGAACTGCTCGCGCTGTGGCGCACGCGCGCACCGTCGCGGCGCGACTTCCCGCGCATCGAGGAGATCTTCCCGTCCGCCAGCTGGCAGTACATCCTGTACGGGATGGGCTTCCGGCCCGAGTTTTCCGGGCGCGCGTCGGACCTGCCGGACGCCGCCGCCCAGTATTTCCGCGAGGCCGCGCGGCTCACCGCCCGCATGCTGCCGCTGCTGCCCGCGAACCGCGCGATGCTCGACCACATCCGCCAATACGGCATGCCGTCCCCTTAGCCGGCATGCCCCCACAATAACGACAAACGAGAGACTACGAGACCGATGGCCAACCATGCACCCCTGAACAACGTCGACCACAAGAACCTGCGCATCGTCACCACGCGCGGCGCGGCCTATGGCGACGCCGTGATGTCCGCGCTGACCTTCCCGGCCGAATTCCGCGACCTGCAGGCCTGCTACCCGATCGTCTTCGCGCAGGACGGCAACGGCGGCTACGACGCCGTCGCCCTGCTCGGCTTCGAACAGGGCGAGAACCTGTTCCTGGGCCCGGACGGCTGGGACGCGCCGGCGCTCCCGCTCACCGTCGAACGCCAGCCGTTCATGATCGGCCGCGGCGGCGACGACCTCGCCGTCCACATCGACCTGGACAGCCCGCGCGTGCGCGACGGCGGCATCGAGGGCGAGGCGCTGTTCCTCACCTACGGCGGCACGAGCGAATACCTGGAGCGCATCAGCTCCGTGCTGCGCACGATCCACGAAGGCATGGCCGCGTCGCGCGCGTTCGTGGGCGCGCTCGTCGAACTGGAACTGCTCGAATCGTTCGTGCTCGACGTCGAACTGGACGACGGCTCGCAGAACCGCCTGGCCGGCTTCTACACGATCAACGAAGACCGCCTGGCGCAGCTGACGGCCGAGCAGCTCGCGCGCCTGCACCGCGACGGCTACCTGCAGGCGATCTACATGGCGGTGGCGTCGCTGGCCCAGTTCCGCGCCCTGATCCAACGGAAGAACCGCGCCAATGACGGCCGCCGTTAACCACGTGCGCGAAGTGGCGGCGGTCGACGGCAGGCTGCCGGACGAGATGCTGCGCGCCACGCGGCCGTACATCGTGCGCGGCCTCGCCGCCGGCTGGCCGCTCGTGCGTGCCGGGCGCGAATCGGCGGCCGGCGCGGAGGCGTACGTGCGCGGCTTTTATCGCGACGCGACCGTGAACGCGATGCTCGGCCCGCCGCAGATCGGCGGCCGCTTCTTCTACAACGACGATATCACCGGCTTCAACTTCCATAACGTGCGCGCGCGGCTCGACCAGGTGCTCGACGAACTGGCGGCCCACCGCGCGCGTCCCGATCCGGGCGCGATCTACGTCGGCTCGACGTCGATCGACGGCGCCCTGCCCGGCCTGCGCGCGGAGAACGACGTCGATCTCGGCGGCCGCGACGCGCTGGCCAGCATCTGGATCGGCAACCGCACCGTCGTCGCCACGCACTACGACCTGCCGGACAACCTGGCCGTCGTCGCAGTCGGCGAGCGCCGTTTCACGCTGTTCCCGCCGGACCAGCTGAAAAACCTGTACGTCGGTCCGCTCGACTTCAATCCGGCCGGGCAGGCCATCAGCCTCGTCGACGTGCGCAATCCGGACCTCGAACGCTTTCCGCGCTACGCCGAAGCCATGGCACATGCGGAAGTGGCCGAGATGGGGCCGGGCGACGCGCTGTTCATCCCGTCGATGTGGTGGCACCACGTGGAGGCACTGTCCGCGTTCAACGTGCTCGTGAACTACTGGTGGCGCCAGTCGCCGGACTACATGGACACGCCGACCAATGCGCTGATGCTCGCGATCCTGACGATGCGCGAACTGCCGCCCGAACAGCGCCGCGCGTGGCAGGAGATCTTCCGCCACTACATCTTCGAGCCGGATGCCGAGCACCTCGCGCACCTGCCGGCGAACGCGCGCTATGCGTTGGCGCCGCTCGACGACGACGGCGCACGTGTGCTGCGCGGGCAGCTGCTGCGCCGCATCAACAGGTAAATCAAGCCAGGAGGAGACATGGACAACAACAACCAGCAGGGCCGCGGCCGCCCGATCCGCCGCGTCGTGATCGCGGGCGGCGGCACCGCCGGGTGGATGGCCGCGGCGGCGCTGTCGCGCACCCTCGGCAAGGTCATCGACATCAAGCTCGTCGAGTCGGACGAAATCGGCACCGTGGGCGTGGGCGAGGCGACGATCCCGAGCCTCGTGCACTTCCACCGCCTGCTCGACATCGGCGAACAGGAATTCATGGCCGCCACCCAGGCCACGTTCAAGCTGGGCATCAGCTTCGAAGGCTGGCGCGCGCGCGGCGAAGACTACATCCACTCGTTCGGCATGACCGGCACGGACCACTGGACGGCCGGCTTCCAGCACTTCTGGCTCAAGGGCCGCGAACGCGGCCTGGCGGGCGACTACGGCGACTACTGCCTGGAACTGGTCGCCGCGCAGGAAAAACGCTTCGGCCACCTGCCGAACCAGGGCATCAACTACGCCTATCACCTGGACGCCACACGCTACGCGCGCTACCTGCGGCGCTTTTCCGAACACTTCGGCGCCGAGCGCATCGAGGCGAAGATCACCGGCGTCGACACCGACCCGGCCACGGGCCACATCACGGCACTGGTGCTGGACTCGGGCACGCGCGTCGAGGGCGATTTGTTCATCGACTGCACGGGCTTTCGCGCGCTGCTGCTGGGCCAGACGATGGGCGAAGCCTACGAGGACTGGTCGCAATGGCTGTTCAACGACAGCGCGATCGCCGTGCAGACGGAATCCACCGGTCCGGCCGTCCCGTTGACGCGCTCGATGGCGCACGACTGGGGCTGGCAGTGGCGCATCCCGCTGCAGCACCGCACGGGCAACGGCATCGTGTTCTCGAGCCGCTACATCGACGAGGACACCGCGCGCGCCACGCTGCTCGGCAATATCGAAGGCAAGGCGCTGACCGAGCCGCGCGTGATCCGCTTCAAGCCCGGCCAGCGCAAGCGGGTCTGGATCGGCAACTGCATCGGCCTCGGGCTCGCGGCGGGCTTCCTGGAACCGATCGAGTCGACCAGCATCCACCTGATCCAGCGCGGCATCGTGCGCCTGCTGCAGACGTTCCCGTCGCACGGCATCCAGCAATCCGACATCGACGAGTTCAACGCCCAGAGCGAGGACGACATCCGCACGATCCGCGACTTCATCATCCTGCACTACAAGGTCACGAACCGCCACGACTCGCCGTACTGGCACGACGCGGCGACGATGGCCGTGCCGGACAGCCTGCAGCACCGCATCGACCTGTTCCGCGACGGCGGGCGCGTGTTCCGCTACGCGAACGAGCTGTTCGCCGAGAACTCGTGGGTGCAGGTGATGCTGGGCCAGGGCTTGACGCCGGAACGCTGGCATCCGAGCGCGGACCTGATGGGCGACGACGAATTGCGCGGCTTCCTGGACGGCATCCGCAGCAACGTGCGCCGCACGGCGTCGCAACTGCCGCCGCACCAGCACTACGTGGAGCGTTACTGCCCGGCGGGCAAGCCATGAGCGGAGCGGCCGCCTTCGCCGACACCAAGCGGCACTACCCGGTCCTCGACGGCCTGCGCGGCGTCGCGGCGCTGACCGTCGTCGCGTTCCACCTGTGCGAGGCGCATGCGGTCAGCCGCTTCGCCCAGGTCATCAACCACGGCTACCTGGCCGTGGACTTCTTCTTCCTGTTGTCCGGCTTCGTCATCGGCTACGCGTACGACGACCGCTGGCCGGGGATGTCGACGGGCGAATTCTTCCGGCGCCGCCTGATCCGCCTGCATCCGATGATCGTCGTCGCGATGGCCGTCGGTGCGCTCGCGTTCTACTTCCAGGGCGGGCCGTTCTTCCCGATGATCGCGGACACGCCGTTGTGGCGCGTGCTGCTCGTGATGGTGATCGGCATGACCCTGCTGCCCGTGCCGCCGTCGATGGACCTGCGCGGCTGGGGCGAGATGCACCCGCTGAACGGGCCCGCGTGGTCGCTGTTCTTCGAATACGTGGCGAACGTGCTGTACGCGTTCGTGCTGCGGCGGCTGCCGAACCGGATGCTGGCCGTGCTCGCGCTGCTGGCCGGCGCGGTCCTCGTGCACTACCTGCTGGCCGGACCGAACGGCGATGTGATCGGCGGCTGGTCGCTGGAACCCGTGCAGTTCCAGCTGGGGCTCACGCGCCTGATGTATCCATTCTGCGCCGGACTGCTCCTGTCGCGCGTCGTGCGCCCCGGCCGTGTCGCCAACGGCTTTGCGTGGAGCGCGGCGATCCTGTTCGCCGCGCTGGCCCTGCCGCGCGTCGGCGGGCCGGCGACCCTGTGGATGAACGGCCTGTACGAAGCAGCGTGCATCATCGTCGTGTTCCCGGCGGTGGTGTGGCTCGGCGCCAGCACCCGCGCGGGCGCTCGCACGGGCCGCGCGTGCGCCGCGCTGGGCGGGCTGTCGTACCCGCTGTACATCATCCACTACCCGTTCGTGTACACCTACACGGCGTGGGTCAACGAACACCATCTGTCGCTGCGGGCCGGGCTGCCCGTCGCGGCGGCGACGTTCTGCACGTGCGTGGCGCTGGCCTGGGTGCTGCTCAAGTATTACGACGAGCCGGTGCGCGCGTGGCTCACGCGGCGCTGGATGGCGCGCGAGCCGGCGGTCGTGGCGCCGGCCGCGAACGGCTGAACGCATGAGCGCCTGCCGTCGGTGGTGCGATGACACGCCGTTCGTCATCGTCCACGCCGGCGGCAGTTGTTTATTCGATCCGGCCTCCGCATTCGCACGGCGGAACAGTGGTTATCTCTTTAACGATCCCATTTGACGAAAGCCTTTCTGATGTCCTTCACCCGACGTTCGATGCTCAAAGCCACGCTCGTGGCGCTGCCGGCGCATTGTGGCGCCCGCGGCCTTGGCCAACTTGCGCCTCCTGTGCTGGGCACTGGTCCAGTTGACGTGGCGAGTGCCTTCCTGGCAAACCAGGTGCGCCTGCTGCCGGGAAGTCCGTTTTACGTTCGGCAGGAGCTGCATCGTAAAGGGGTGCTCGCGTCCTATGATCCCGACAAGTTGCTGTACCCCTACCGCGTGTTGGCCAAGCTTCCCCAAAAAGAAGGCATCGAGAGCGGCTACGACGGCTGGGATAGCGGATTTCTCCGGGGGCACATGACAGGGCATTATTTGTCCGCCGCCTCGCGCATGGCGGCGGCGACGGGAAGCCTCCTGTTTCGCGACCGGGTCAACTACCTCGTGGGAGAACTCGCCAAATGCCAGGAGAGCCTGAATCTGGATGGTTACCTGGCCGGCTTTTCCACGGCCGCGTTTGACCAGCTCGAAGGCAAGCCGGGGGCCGATGCCGGAGGCATCGTCGTGCCCTATTACACGGTCCAGAAGGTCATGTCGGGCCTCCTCGACGCCCATGCCTATGTCGGCAACAAGCAGGCACTCGACGTGGCCACCAGGATGGCCAACTACTTCGAGAAACGGCTCGCGGCGCTGGATGCCGCGCAGATCGACAGGATGTTCCGCACGGACGGCGACCGCAATCCAAAGACCGAATTCGGTGCGATGAGTGACGTCCTGACGGAGCTTTTCAAAATCGGCAAAGATCCCCGGCACCTCGAAGCCGCCCGCATGTTCAATCGCGCCTGGTTTGTCGGCCCACTTGCCGAGGGCGAGGACCGGCTGGGCGGCTTGCATGCCAATACGCACATCGCGCAGGCGGTGGGCCTGGCAAACTCCGCGAACGTCGATGGCGACCCGGTGGAACTGAAGGCGTCCGAGAACTTCTGGCGGCTGGTCGTGCACCGGCATTCGTTCGCCAACGGCGGCAACGCATTCAACGAATGGTTCGATAAACCCGGCGTGGAAGTCGGCCCGTCAATTGACGATCAGAAGGTATTGCCCCCGACCACCGCCGAAACGTGTAACACCCACAACATGCTCAAGCTTACCGCCAGGCTTTTCGAGCGCAACCGGCGTGCGGAGCTTGCTGACTACTACGAGCGCGCGTTGTACAACCACGTGCTGGCGTCGATCGCGCCCGATTCGGGCGCCATGACCTACTTCACGCCGTTCCATGGGGACTTTCGCACCTATCTTAATGGCAGCTTTTGCTGTATGGGCACCGGTATTGAAAACACCGCGCGCTACAACGAAGGCATTTACTTTCACAAGGATGATTCGCTCTGGGTGAACCTGTATATCCCATCCGAGCTCAATTGGCGGGAAAGCGGGATGTTTTTGCGGCAGCAAGGGGATATCACGCGGGGTGACCCGGTGCGCTTGACGGTGGTCAAACCTGGAGCCCACGCCGTCACTCTCAATTTGCGAATCCCCGCGTGGGTCGCCAAACCGGTGACAGTAAGGATCAACGGGAAGCCGCAAGGTGTGGACGCAAAGCCCGCAAGCTATCTCTCGTTAAGGCGGAAATGGAAAGCCGGTGACGTGATCGACCTTGCACTTCCAGCGGGGCTGCGACTGGAGCAAGCCAGAGACGTCTCCTCGATGGTCTCCATATTCCATGGTCCCGTCTTGCTGGCCGGAGAACTTGGCAAGGACAATATGCCTGGTAGCGACGTGGGCGATAAGGATGCCTTCCTGAAGATCGCGGCGGCGCCGGTTCCCGATATCGTCAGCACGTCCAGTAATCCCGCCGATTGGCTCGCTCCACTCCCCGGCGATCCGTCCGCGTTCAAGATCAAGAACGCCGGTCCGGCAAACGGCATTGTCGTTCGGCCGTTATTTGACCTGCATCATCAACGCTATTCCGTTTATTGGAACCTTCGCGAAGACACATTCCGTGACCGCCGATAGTTGGCACATGGGAGAAATGCGAAGACGACCATACCATCGATACCGCCAGAGCGAGTCGCCCCGGGTCTGAACTGCCCCCCAAGAGTTGTGGCCATTGTCAGATTGGCGTGGTGCCATGAAGGGAGCTTGGATAGGTAAGGCACAATCAACGCTCTAACAGCGTTAACGCGAGGTGTGGAAACGGCGCCAGGACGTTTGCAAGCGGGTGCCAAAGTCGTCGCGCCGCTGCACCCCGCGGCGTCTACTGCGGCGCCAGCACGAAGGCCCGGGCCGCGCTGCGGTCGTAGACGCTCAGCCGCGACCAGCCGTCGGTGCCCGTGTGGGCCACATACAGCTGCTCGGTGAAACCCGCCAGCGTACAGGCGTCGAGCAGGCTGTCCACCGTCGGCAACGGATCGGCCGGGGGCGACGGCGGGATTGCCCCGGGCATGGTGGCGATGGAAGCCGCCGCCGTCCCGGCGATGCTGTATTCCGGCGGCGACACCGCGCCACGCTGCACGTAGAACGAGTAGCTGGCAAAGCGATTCATCTGCAGCGCCTCGAACGGTACGCCCACCGGCAGGGCCCGCGACGTATAGCGCATCACGCCGCATTCGTCCGCAGCAAGGCTGCCGCCCACGGTGGGCGCGTCGATGCGGGCAAACGCCGGATTGTTATCCACCCGGACGGTCAGGACCATGCGGTTGAGCGCGGCATCGACCAGGCCCAGCGCCGCCGCGTCGAGCGTGGTGATGGTGCCCGTCAGGTCGTAGCTTTCCGGGACGCGCCACTTGATGCCGAGCGCCTCGGGATCGACCATGGCGCCGGCCGCGTCGAACAACTCGACCTTGATTTGCCATAGCCCGCCCTGGTCCGGCCCCGTCGGCACGCCGAACTCGTCGAACGGCACGCCGGGCGCCACCGCCGTGGTCGGGATCACCGCACTTTGCGTGTCGAGCACGGCGTTCGGAATCGACCACCGGCCAATCGGGGGCAGGGCCGGCGGGATTTCGTACAAGTACGGCGTGGTGCCCACCGCCTTGGGTCCGAGCGCGTACTGCTCGAGGATCAGGTCGCCCCCCACCTCGTGCGTATAGTGGCGGTTGATGGCCTCGAGGCTCGGCCTCCATGCCGACTCCGGCTCGCTGACGCGCTTGTAGGACACGCGATAGTAATAGACGCCCAGATCGCTCCGCAGCGAATTGTCGAACTCCAGACGCGGCCGCAGCGTGCCGCCCCAGGGCGAGGTACCGTCCAGCAGCCCGACCTTGGCCGGGTCGTGGCCGGGCGCGCCGGTCATGGTGTCCAGGTTGGCGCCGTGGATGCGCCATACCGACGTATTGCCGATGGCCATGAACAGCACCCAGTTGTTGGGCGCCACGATGGGCGGGCACGGCGGACAGGCGTGCGCCAGCGGATGCGTGGTGGTCAGGATCACTTCGGTGCCGCAGACGTAGTTCCACCAGGTGTTGCAAATGACCGGCGTCGGCGCGTAGATCTCCACCCAGAAGCCGGGCCAGATGCGTTGCCGCGCGGTGAAATAGAGATCGGGCTGGTCGAAGTTGAACACCGAGCGCCAGATCAGCGCGTGGAAGCGGCCGCATTCGTCCGTGGTGACGGTGGCGATCTTCGTTTTGCGCACGGGGAAGCGGAACAGCCAGCACAGGATGGGACGCAGCAGATCGAGATGGGCCAGCACCGCCCGCTCGAACAGCGGACGGTCGGCCCGCGCCGCCAGCACCAGGTCGGCCGGCAGCGCCAGCGTGCCCGCCGGCCGGGTCTCGGCGCTCGCGAGCAACGCCCGCGGCGGCAGCGGTTGCGGATTCAGCGCGACGTCGGTCAGGGCATCGAACGCCTGCGTCCCGAACGGCTCCGGCGGCCTGGGCGGGATGGGCCAATGGATGGGCGGCCAGGGCCCGTCGACGATATCACGCAGGCGGTCGAGGTCGATCTCGGACAGGCCGGCGATGATCAGGGGCCAGGGATCGATCTCGTAGATATCGACCGTGGCGTTGCAGACCGGCAGGTCGAGGACGACGCCGCCCGACACGGTGCGCTTCAATAACGTGCCGTTGACCATGCAAAATCGGCCCAGCCAGATGCGCCAGATGTCCGGCGTCACCTCGAACAGCACCGGCGGTAGGCGCTGCATGTCCGGGCGCACGGGCACGTGCCGGTCGATGGCGCCGCGGCGCAGCAGCTCGCCGGCTGATATGGATTCCTTGTCCAGCTCGGGGCCGACCATGACGCGCACGAGCTGGCCCTCCTTGCCGATCTTGATGCTCAGTCTGGCATAGCCCTCCTGGTCGAGCGCCTGCATGTCGAGCAGCGCGCCACCCTGGCTGAAGGCGTACGCGACGATGGTGACCAGCTCGGCGGGACGTTCGGTGACGCGCGCCCGGACTTCCAGTGTCACGCTATGCGGTTGGGTGTTGGATGTGGCCATTGCGGCTCCTCGGTTGCGATGGGAGCTTGAAAGTAGCCCAGCCCGTACGCCCACGGGGCCGATCCGGTCAAACCGCGGCGGAATTGTCCGCAGGAAATTGGTCGCGCGCAAACCGAGAATAAAACAATCGCAATCTTGCCTGTTCGCGAACGACTTTTTCAAAAGTATAGAAAAACTGATACGCGCGTTCCATCAATCGTTGCGACACAGCATCATTTTGAACGTTGCCGCCGGATTCACCGTGACAAGCCCGGGCGCTCGTCGCTAAGATTCAAAACATTTCCAGCGGGCAAATCGGCAAAACCCGATGCCCGCTGCGCGTTCCCGGCCGCACCGCCCGTGCGGGCCGGCGTCTTCGACAATCCAAGGACCGCCCAGCCTCTCATGGCCACTTCCCAGTTTCCGACGCGGCTCGCCTGCGCCCTCGCCGCCGCATTTGCCGTCGCCCCCGACCTGTACGCCCAGACCGGCTTCGACCCCGCCGCCGCCACCCAGCGCGCCGACGTGCTGCAACGCCAGCAGGACGAACGCATCAAGCGCGACATCGACGCCGCGAAGCCGCGCGAACGCGTCGAACCCGGCATCGACACGAGCCGCCTGCGCCCGCCGGTCGACGCGTCCGGCGCCGGCCCGCGCTGCCACGACATCGACGTCATCGCCATCCAGGGCGCGCCGGGCCTGTCGGCCGCGGTGCGCGCGGAGATCGACACGAAGTTCAGCCACCGCTGCCTCGGGGTGTCCGAGATCGAAGCCATCCTGGGGCTCATCACCAAGGACTACATCGACCGCGGCTACGTCACCACGCGCGCCTACCTGCCGGCCCAGGACCTCGGCAAGAAGCGCCTGGAGATCCTCGTGATCGAAGGCCGCCTCGGCGCCGTCCGGGTCGACGACGGCGCCCGCATCAATCCGTGGAACGTCTTCCCGCCGGCCGGCGGCCTGCTGAACCTGCGCGACATCGAGCAGGGCATCGACCAGGTCAACCGGCTGTCGTCGAACAACGCCACGCTCGACATCCAGCCGGGCCGCGCGCCGGGCGAGAGCACGGTGGTCATCCACAACAAGCCGGCCTTCCCCGTCCACGCCAGCCTGTCCGGCGACAACACCGGCTCCGAAAGCACGGGCCGCAACCAGGCCGGCTTTGCGCTCAGCACCGACGGCATCCTCGGCCTGAACGAACTGCTGCTGGCCACGTACCGCCGCTCGCAGCCGAACGACATGGAACACAAGGGCTCGGAAAGCAAGAGCGTGACCGCGATCGTGCCGTTCCGCTGGACCACGTTCACCGCGACCGGCAGCGATGCCGAATTCGTCAGCACCGTGCAGCTGCCCAGCGGCGACGCATTGAAATTCCAGGGCAAGTCGCGCAACGCATCGCTGCGCGTCGACCAGCTCCTGTACCGCAACCAGGTCACCCGCGCCGGCGTGTACGGCAACCTGACCGTCAAGGACAGCAAGAACTACCTCGGCGGCGAACTGCTCGGCGTGAGCAGCCGCCGGCTGTCGGTGTTCGACCTGGGCGGCACGGCCAGCACCGCGCTGCTGGGCGGCGCGCTGTCCGTCGATCTCGGCTACTCGCGCGGCCTCGGCCTCGCCGGCGCCCTGCACGACGCGGATGGCCTGGATGCCGCCGCGCCGCGCGCGCAATTCGGCAAGGTCACGCTGAACGCCAACTGGATGCGCCCCTTCAGGATCGGCGGCCTGGATGCGGGCGTCTCGTCCAGCCTGACGGGCCAGTACGCGCGCGACACGCTGTTCGGCACGGAGCAGATGCTGATCGGCGGCCCGTACACGGTGCGCGGCTTCTACAACAACACGCTGTCCGGCGACCACGGCGCGTACCTGCGCAACGAGTTCTTCGTGCGTCCGGTCCTGCCGCTGTTCGGCCAGATGTTCCCGCTGCGCGCCTACGCGGGCCTGGACGTCGGCCATGTCAAGAACCGCGTCGCCGGCAACCCGGACGGCACGCTGTCCGGCGCCGCGCTGGGCCTGAACATCGCGTGGAAGCGGACGTCGCTGGACGTCTCCGCCACGCGCGCCCTGCACGAACCGCACGCATTCCAGCGCGAAGGCACCCAGACCTGGGTGCGCCTGAACATCGAGATCTGAGAGAAGACCATGAACCGCTCGTATCGCCACGTCTGGAGCGCCGCCCGCGGCGCCTACATCGTCGCCGCCGAAACCGCCCGCGGACGCGGCAAGTCCGGCCGCGCCGTCAAGGCCGCCGCCGCCGCCGTGCTGGCCGGCGCCGTTGCCGCGCCGGATGCCGCCTGGGCCCAGGTCAGGACACCCACGTCGGCCGTCCCCGCCGGCGGCAAGACCAATACCTATATCGCGCCGAACGGCGTGCCCGTCGTGAACATCGACACCCCGAACGGGGCCGGCATCTCGCACAACACGTTCAACACCTACAACGTGGACGCGAACGGCCTGGTGCTGAACAACACGCCGTTCAAGCAGAGCGCGGTGGGCCAGTCGCAACTGGCCGGGGGCCTGGTCGGCAACACGAACCTGAAGGACGCGGCCAAGGTCATCCTGAACGAGGTCGTCTCCACCAACCGCTCCACCCTGGCCGGCTACACCGAGGTGTACGGCAACCGCGCCGACGTCATCGTCGTCAACCCGAACGGCCTGACGTGCACGGGCTGCGGCTTCATCAACACCGACCGCGTCACGCTGACGACCGGCGCGCCCGTGTGGGCGGCCGACGGCAACCTGATCGGCTTTAACGTCAGCCGCGGCGACATCGAGATCAAGGGCGCGGGCCTGAACGCCAGCGCCCAGCAGATCCTCGACCTGGTGACCCGCTCGGTCAAGCTCGACGGCCAGGTCAACGTGGCCGGCAGCGGCGAACTCGGTGTGTTCACCGGCCCGATCCAGTGGCATTACGACGGCCGCAATATCGCCGGCACGGTCGGCGCCAGCGCCGACAAGCCGCAGTACGCGATCGACTCCAGCGCGCTCGGCGGCATGTACGCGGGCCGCATCCGCCTGATCGCCACGGAGGCCGGCGTGGGCGTGCGCATGCTGGGCGACGCCGCCGCCAGCGCCGACGACTTCCGCGTCGACGCGGCCGGCAAGGTCCTCATGCAGGGCCGCGTGTCCGCCGCGCGCGACGTGACGATCGTGCAGACCGGCGCCACGGACGCCGGCCAGGTCGAGATCAGCGGCGCCAACGCCGCCGTGAGCGCCCAGCACGACGTGAACGTGACGGCGGCCGGCGGCGTGCTGCTGAACGAGGCGGCGCTCAAGGCCGGCAACGACCTCGCCATCCAGGCCGCCAGCCTCGCCGACACGTCGACCGCCAGCGCGACGCGCAGCGCCAACGCCGCGCTCAAAGTCAAACTGGCGGGCGCCGCCACGATCGACGGCAGCACCTGGGGCGCGGGCAGCACGTTCGGCCTCGACGCCGACACCATCGCCGCAACCCACGCCACGCTGTACAGCGGCGCGGCCGCCACGGCCGGCGACCGCGCGCTCACGCTCGGCGCCAACGGCGACGTCGCCCTCGACACCTCGACACTGACCGGCACCGACAAGGTGAACGTGCAGTCGCGCGCAAGCGCCCTGTCCCTCGGCGCCGGCGCGCAGCTGACGGCGGGCGGCGACGCCACGCTGAACGCGGCAACGCGTATCGACAACGCCGGCAGCGTACTGGCCGGGGCCACGCTCACCATCGACGGCGGCACCGCGTCCGCCCCGCTGCAACTGACCAACAGCGGCCTGCTGCAAGCCCAGGGCGCGCTGAACGTCGGCGCCGCCCAGGCCGCGGCCGTGACCAACACGGCACCGGGCCGCGTGCTCGCCGACCGCGTCGCCGTGCAGGCCACGCTGCTGTCCAACGCCGGCACCGTGCAGGGCACGAATGGCTTGACCATCGACGCCGGCGGCGCCGTCACGAACGCGGCCACCGGCGCCCTGCTCGGCACCGGCGCCGGCAAGGACGTCGCCGTGCAGGCCGCGAGCCTGGACAACGCGGGCACCGTGCAATCGGCCGGCGGCCTGACCGCCACCGTCACCGGCGCCGCGACCAACAGCGGCAAGCTGCTGACGACGGCGACCAAGGACGGCGGCGCGGACGGCACGCTCGCCCTCGCGGCCGGCAGCATCGCCAACACGGGCACGGTCGCCGCCAGCGGCGCCGCCAACCTGACGAGCGCCGGCGCCGTCGTGAACCATGCGCTGGTCCAGGGCGCGTCGCTGACCGTCACGGCCGCCACGACCGTGAATAACGACAGCGCCGACAGCACCCTGCTGGGGCGCGACAGCGCCGTCGTCGACGCGTCCGACGTCGCCAATGTCGGCACCATCCAGGCCGGCACGAACCTGGCCGTGACGGCCGCGGGCGGCATCGCCAACACGAACGCGATCCAGACGCTGGCGTCCGGCGGCAACCTGGCCCTGACCGGCGGCACCGTCACGAACGGCGGCACCGTGCAGGCCGCCGGCGCGGCCAGCCTGAAGTCGACGGCCGACACGCTGACCAACAACGGCCAGATCATCGCGGCGGGCGACCTGGGGCTGAACGCCGCGACCGTGCTGCGCAACGCCGACGGCAACAGCATCATGCAGACGCTCGGCGACTTCGGCGCCAAGGCCGGCCAGTTCGTCAACGGCGGCGCCATCAGCGCGGGCAAGAACCTGTCCGTCAACAGCGCCGGCGCGCTCGACACTGGCGGCCTGCTCGAAACGACGGCCGCCGGCGGCAGCCTGGGCCTGCGCGGCGCGTCGATCAGCAACGACGGCACGATTCGCGCGGCCGACGCCGCGGGTCTCGTCGCGACGACGGCCTCGATCGAGAACGGCAACCAGATCAAGGCCGCCACCGCGCTCGACCTGCATGCCGTGCAATCGGTCCGCAACATGGGCGCCAACGCCGTGCTGTCCGGCCGCACGCTGAATGCGACGGCCGCCGGCTTCGACAACAGCGGCACGGCCCAGGGCGATACGAGCGTGACGGTCGACGCCAGCGGTTCCCTCGTGAACAGCCTGGCGCTGCAGACGACGGGTGCCGGCTCGGCCCTGACCCTGCGCGGCGGCACGATCGGCAACAGCGGCACCGTCGCGTCCAGCGGCGGCGCGAGCCTGACCTCCCGCACCGGCGCCATCGTCAACGGCAGCCAGGTCCAGGCCGCGGATGCCCTCACGGTCAACACGTCGACGACGCTCGACAACAGCGGCAAGATCATCGGCCAGGCCGGCGTGACGGTCACCGGCGCCGCCGGCTTCGGCGTCACCAACAGCGGCCGCATCCAGGCCGGCGCCGCGCTGAACGTGGGCGCGGCATCCGCCGCCGCCGCGTGGGCGACCAACAGCGGCACACTGTTCGGCGACACCATCGGCGTGTATGCCGCGAACCTGACGAACCAGGGCCGCATCCAGTCGAACGCCGCCGGCACGCTGAGCGGCGCGAGCATCGTCAATCAGGGCAGCGGCGCCGTCATCCTGCTGGGCATGGACGGCAGCGCCAGCACGATCGCGGGCACGGGGAGCGTGCGCAACGAAGGCGCCATCCACACGGCCGGCGACCTGACCCTGAGCGCGCCGCGGCTCGACAACACGGGCACGGGCGGCATCTCGTCGGAAGCGAACCTGACGACGACGGCCGCCGGCGCGGGCTTCGACAACAGCGGCGCCCTGTACGCGGGCGCCAGGCTGACCGTCAACGCGACCGGCCAGGTGTACAACAACACCATGACCGGCACGATGGACGCCAACGACATCGAGGTCAATTCCGGCACCTTCAACAACTACAATACCGTGATCGCGCTGCGCGACACCACGATCAACACGAGCGACGCCTTCAACAACCTGCCCACGGGCCGGGTGCCGAACGTGATCATCGCCCAGGTCATCGACGGCACGGTCACGACGCCGTACGACTGGGAAGGCAATTGCGCCTTCCTCGGCATGGGTTGCGACCACAACGTCACCTGGGCGCAGAACGTCACGTGGATCCAGGGCCTCGACGGCCCGATGCCCACGCAGTTCGGCCAGGTCATCGCGGCACGCACGATCAACCTGAACTACGGCCATGCGGGCCTCAACCAGGCGTCGCTGATCTCGGCGCCGAACGTCAACATCAGCGGCAGCGGCGCGTTCACCAACACCGACCTGCACCTGGAGCAGATCGACTACGACCGCCGCTGGCACATGAGCAAGGTCGGCCACCTGATCGACCCGGACGAGTACTACTACAGCTACCCGACCACGGATTCGCAATACGGCTGCAACGACGGCGGCTGCTTCGGCGGCTCCGCGGGCAGCGCCGACGCGGCGGCCGCCGCCGCGCACCTGATGGAGACGGGCCGCCACGTGATCCAGAAATGGAAGGCCGGCATCTACGCGACCAATCTGACGTTCACCGGCGGCAGCCTGATGAACCTCGGTTCGCCGTACCAGCAGGGCACGCAGGCGCAGTCCGTGGGCGCCGACAGCGCCGTCGCGACGAATCCGCTGGCGGGCACGCCGCTGGGCTCCGCGCTCTCGGCGTTCGTCAAGAAACTGCCGGCATCGACCAAGGCGCAGAACGTCGCGGCCGCGCCGACGATCCAGTTCCAGGGCCTGAACCTGAACCTGCCGACGAACCCGAACGGCTACTTCGTCACGGCCAGGGACCCGAACTCGCAATACCTCGTCGAGACGAACCCGCTGTTCGGCGCGGGCAGCAATTCGGTCGGCTCGGACTATCTGACGAAACTCCTGAACATCAACCCCGACAAGGAAGTGAAACGCCTGGGCGACGCCAACTACGAGGCCAAGCTCGTGCGCGACCAGCTGATCGCCCAGACCGGCGCCAACGTCCTGAAAGGCATGGACAGCGAAGCGGCGCAGATGCAGGCGCTGATGGACAACGCGTCCGCCGAGGCGGGCAAGCTGGGGCTCGTGTACGGCCAGGCGCTGAGTCCGGACCAGGTCGCGAACCTGACCGAGGACATGGTGTGGATGGTGGAAACCGTCGTGGGCGGCCAGAAGGTCGTCGCGCCGGTCGTCTACCTCGCCAAGTCGACCAAGGACGCCATCGAAGGCGGCGGCCCCGTGATCTCGGCCACCAATATGAAGATCGACGCCGGCACCGTCACGAACACGGGCGGCACCATCGCGGGCGACAAGCTGGACATCACGGCCAAGGGCGACATCACCAACACGGGCGGCAAGATCAAGGGCGTCGACGTCGCGCTCAAGTCGACCGGCGGCAGCATCGTCAACCAGACCGTGGCCGAGACCCACGGCGGCAAGGACTTCGCCCGCACGACCATCGGCGCGGCCGCGGGCATCGAAGCGACCGGCAAGCTGAGTCTCGACGCGGCCAAGGACATCACGGTCAAGGGCGCCGACGTCAAGGCTGGCGGCGACGCCAGCCTGGCGGCGGGCGGCAACGTCACGTTCGACACGATCCAGAACACGACCGCCGACAGCCAGATGCACCGCAGCGCCGGCCTGCTGGGCGGCTCCGGCAGCGGCAGCAGCCTCGCCACCACGACCAATATCGGGTCGAACCTGACGAGCGGCGGCAACCTCAAGATCAAGAGCGGCGGCGACACCACCATCGCCGGCTCGCAGGTGAAGGTCGGCGGCGACCTGGCGCTGGACGCCAAGGGCGACGTCAACGTCATCTCGCGCCAGGACACGCGCGAAGCGACGAGCTACTCGGAACACTCGGGGCTCGGCGTCGGCGGCGGCCTGCTCGGCAACACGTCGACGACCACCGACACCTTCCAGGGCCGCAACGTGGCCGCCGGCATCGACGTCAAGGGCAATGCCGACATCAAGAGCGGCGACACGCTCACGCTGCAGGGCTCGAAGCTGAACGTGGGCGGCGGCGCCGACATCCAGGCAGGCCAGGTGCAGGTGCTGGCCGGCCAGGACGTCGATCGCACGACGACCGAGACCAAGACCACGTCGTTCCTGAAACTCGACGGCGCCGGCGGCAATGCGTCGGCGGATGCGGGCGCGTCGGCCGGCAAGGGCGTGGGCAGCAAGGCCGGCGTGGGCATGGGCGCGGAAGCGCACGCGGGCGCCAGCGCGTCCGGCAGCGCCGGCGTCACGCTCGCCGAGACCAAGACGACGAATACCTATGACCTCAATGCGCGTGCCGTGGGTTCGGAGATCTCGGTCGGCAAGGACCTGAACGTGAAGGCCGACAAGGACATCACGCTGCAGGGCGCCAAGGTCAACACGGGCGGCAACGCCAGCCTCGACGCGCAGAACGTCAACGTGCTGGCGTCGCAGGACGTGCACGTCTCGAGCAGCAAGACGACGACGACGCAGGTGGGCCTGTACGCGGACTCGAACAACGACGCGTCGGCCAGCGCCGGCGCGCGTACCGGCATGGTCAGCGGCGCGGGCGCGGAAGCGGGTGCCAATTCGGACACCACGATCGACGTGATGCGCACGAAGACGACGCAGACCGACAGCCTGGGCATCCACAACAACGGCACGACCATCAACGCGGGCGGCAAGTTGAACGTGAACGCGGCCGACAAATTGGCCGTGCAGGGTTCGGAGCTCGGCGGCGACAAGGGCGTGAACGTGAAGGCCAAGGACATGGCGTTCACCGCCGCGACCGACGTCAACACGACGACCACCACGACGACCAAGACCTCGGCCGGCCTGTACATCAGCGGCGGCGCGAAGGCCGAGGCCAGCGCGTCGACCGGGGTGCTGGGCGGCGGCGGCGCGGCATCCGCGGACGCCAAGGCCGGCGTCGGCCTGCAGGCGCGCCATTCCGACTCGACCGACGCATCGGGCACGACGACGGCGCAGGTGTCGACGATCCGCTCCGGCAACGGCGACATCACCCGCACCGCGACCGGCAACATCACGGACGTCGGCACCGACATCGACGCCGCCGGCAACTTCACGCAGTCGGCCACGACGATCGACAGCAAGGCGGCGGCGAACACCAGCTGGACGTCGAGCAACGCATCGTCGCACGAGGCCCGCATCGGCGTGTACGCGGACGCGGGCGCGAACGCCGGCGCCTCGGGCGCGCCGCAAACCTCGGGTGCCGGCGCCAGCGTCGGCATCGAGGCGCAGTACACCGGCACCCAGTCGTCGTCCAGCTCGAACAGCAGCACGGCCGTGGTATCGAACATCCACGCGGGCGGCAAGGCCACCAGCACCTCGACCGGCGCCACGACGATGGAAGGCACGAACATCAAGGGCGACAACGGCGTCGAGATCGGCGCCGGGTCGCTGGATTACAAGGCGGCGCACAACACGTCCAGCAGCAGCTCGAGCTCGCAGACCATCAACGCCGCGGCCAATATCGGCGTCGGCGTCGGGTCCAAGACCGTCGAGGGCGGCGCCAGCGGCGGCTTCGACAAGGCCAGCGACAGCGCGCACGCGTCGACCGCAGTCACCGGCGGCATCCAGTCCGGCGCGGGCCTCGTCATCAAGACGCAGGGCGACGCGCACTTCGAGGGCACCGACATCGCGGCCAAGGGCGACGCCACGATAGGCGCGGGCGGCAAGCTGACGATGGACGCGGCGCGCAACGAGAGCAGCTCGACCAGCAGTTCCAGCTCGTTCCAGGCCGGCATCCAGGTATCGGGCGGCGGCGGTGGCGGCAAGGGCGGCAAGGGCGGTGAATCCGGTGCGGGCCTGACGGCGGACGGCGGCTTCCAGAACGACACGAGCCAGTCGAGCCAGGCCGTCACCGGCGGCGTCAAATCAGGCGGCAACCTCACGCTGAGCGCTGGCGGCCAGGCCGGCTTCGAAGGCACGCAGCTGAAGGCGGACGGCACGGCTACGGTGGCCGCGGGCAGCGTCGACTTCAGGGACGCCAAGAGCACGAGCAGCAGCACCAGCTCGGGCTTCGCGGCCAGCATCGGCGTGTCGGGCGGCAGCAAGGAAGGCAAGTCGAGCGGCGCGGGCATGGCCAGCGTCGAAGGCGGCTATTCGAGCGCCAGCACGGCCACGTCGACCCAGGCGACGCTCCAGCCGGGCAACGGCGTCCAGGTGAAGACCGGCACCGCCGTCAACGTCGCGCCGGACGTGAACGTTGCGGCACCGGCCATCAGGATGGCGGCGCCGGTGTTGCGGGCGGCGCCCAAGGCCAGGCCGCAGGCCGACGCCGGGCCGGCGCCGGTGTCCGCGCCCGGTCCACAAGGCTGATCGTCGACGCCTGACGTGACGACGGCGGCCGGTAAACCGGCCGCCGTTTTTTTATCGGCGCGGCGTCAAGCGTGGCCGATGTGCTCATACAGGATCAGCGCCCCGATCGCGATCAGCACGACGCCGCCCACCACCTCCGCGCGCTTGCCCACCAGTTTGCCGAGACCGCGGCCCACCATCACGCCCAGCGTCACCATGATGAAGGTCGAGAGGCCGATGGCGCCGGCCGTCGTGACGATGTTCGCGTCGATGAACGCGAGGCCCACGCCGACGGCCAGCGCATCGATGCTGGTGGCAAATCCGGTCACGGCCAGCAGCCAGAAGGAGTGCGAGGACGGCTTGTCCTCTTCCTCCACGTCCGCGCCCCACAAGCCTTCGCGCATCATGCGCAGGCCGAGGAGGCCGAGCAGGGTGAACGCGATCCAGTGGTCCCACGCTTCGACATACGGCGCGGCGACATGGCCCAGCGCCCAGCCGATGACGGGCGTCGCGCCTTCGATGACGCCGAAGATGGCGCCCGTGCGCAGGGCTTCACGGAAATGCGGACGTTGCAGCGCGGCCCCCTTGCCGACGGCGACGGCGAATGCGTCGGTGGACATGGCGAGGGCGAGTGCGGCGGTAGCGAGGAAATTCATTACGGTTCCGGTCGGGCAAATGACGATGGCATGCCGGCGCGGCCCGATGAACGCGCAGGCATACCAAAGGTCTTGCCAACCGAAACGGCTGCCCGTACCACGGCGGCCGTGGGCCGTCGAGTATGTTGATACGGGAACTTCCGCGTGGACGGAAGCAGGCTACTCCCCAATGGGATGCCGGCATTCTACTGCAAAACCCCGCCGGATGGCCAGCGTCAGGCCGCCAGGGCCTGGCGGCGATGCAGGTTGGCGTATTTCAGGCCGAAGAACAGGATGAAGCCGTAGCACGCGGCCGGCACGAAGAACGACGGCTGGACGCCGACGCGGTCCGCCAGCATGCCCTGCGCGAACGGCACGATCGCGCCGCCCACGATGGCCATGCACAGGATGCCGGAGCCCTGCCCCGTATGGCGTCCCAGGCCGTGCAGGGCCATGCTGAAGATCGTGGGGAACATGATCGAGTTGCACAGCCCGACGGCGAGGATCGCCCACATCGCGGCATGGCCCTCGCCGAAGATGGCCGCCAGCACGAGCACGATGGCGGCGCACGCATTGAACGCGAGCGCCTTGCCCGGACTGACGACGCGCATGACGCCGAAGCCGATGAAGCGCCCGACCAGCGCGCCGCCCCAGTACACGCTGACCCAGCCGGCCGCCTGCGCCGCCGGCAGCGCGGCGACGCGCTGCTCGCCGAGGAAGCTGACGAGGAAGCTGCCGATGCTGACTTCACCACCCACGTACAGGAAAATGGCGACGGCCCCCAGCACGAGGTGGCGGTAGGCCAGCACCGAGCCGGAAGCGGCCGTCTCCCCTTCGGCGTGGTCGATGCGCGGCAGGCGTGCCAGCGCAAACAGCACGGCCAGGAGCGCGAGCGCCGCCGCCAGCGCGAGATAGGGTCCCTGCACCGTGGCTGCTTCGTGGGCGCGGTGCGCCGCCTGCCCGGCCGCGTCCAGCGCCGCGACCTGGTCCGCCGTGTGGCTGCCGGCGCCGGCCAGGATCAGGGCGCCGCCGACCAGCGGGCCGACCGTGGTGCCGAGCGAGTTGAGGGCCTGCGTGAACGTGAGCCGGCTCGACGCCGTGGCCGCCGGACCGAGGACGGTGACGTACGGGTTCGCGGCGACCTGCAGGATCGTGATGCCGCCCGCCAGCACGAAGAAGGCGAACAGGAACAGGCCGTAGCCGCCGCGCGCGGCCGGATAGAACAGGGCGCAGCCGGCGGCCGCGATCAACAGGCCGGTGACCGCGCCCTTCTGGTAGCCGAGGCGCCGGATCAGCGCGCCGGCCGGCAGCGACACGATGAAATAGGCGCCGAAGAAGCAGAATTGCACGAGCATCGCTTGCAGGTAGTTCAGCGTGTAGATCGCCTTGAGGTGCGGTATCAGCACGTCGTTCAGCGATGTGAGGAGGCCCCACATGAAGAACAGGATCGTGACGATGACGAGCGGGCCCGTGTTCGTCGCGGCGGTGCCGGGTGCGGCCGCCAGCGGCGCCGTGCCGGAGGTGTTCGGTGATACTGCCATGAGGTCTCCTCGTGATGATTATGATTGTCGCGATGCGGCGTCGAGCATGGCGGCCACGCCGCGCAGCGCGGGATACGGCGCCGTGACGAGCCACGTCGGGATGCGCGCCAGCCAGGGCTGCAGGCGGCCCTTGCCTTCGAAGCGGGAGCGGAATGCGGACGCATGGAACAGCGGCCCGAGGCGCGGCACGATGCCCCCGCCGATATACATGCCGCCCGTCGCGCCCAAGGTCAGCGCGACGTTGCCCGCCACGCTGCCCAGCACCGCGCAGAACACGTCGGCCGTGTCGCGGCAGGCGGCGCTCGTGCCGTCCAGCGCCCGCGCCGTGATGGCGGCGGCGGCCAGCCGTTCGCCCGCCAGCACCCGGTGGATCGCTTCCAGGCCGGGGCCGGACAGCAGCCGTTCGGCCGACACGTGGCCAAATTCTTCCCGCAGCGCCTCGAGGAGCGCCGTCTCCTGGCGCGTCACGGGTGCGAAACTGGCGTGGCCGCCCTCGCCCGCCAGCGCGATCCATTGCGTGCCGCCCGGTCCCGGCGCGGGGACGACGGCCGACACGCCGAGGCCCGTGCCCGGTCCGATCAGGCCGATCGGCCGGCCGGCCTGCGCGGCGCCGTCCGCGCCGCCGATGCATTCGCGGCCCGCCTCGTCGAGGTACGGCAAGGCCATCGCCAACGCCGCGAAATCGTTGACGACGAGGAGCGTGTCCAGTCCCCGCGCCGCGCGCAGCTCTGCGATCGAAAAACGCCAGTGGTGGTTCGTCATGCGCACGAAGTCGCCTTCGACGGGATTGGCGATGGCGATGGCGGCGTGGCGCAGGCCGTCCGTCGCGTGGCCCCGCGCGGCGGCGCCGGCCAGGTAGGCATCCATCGCGGCGCCGATGTGGTCATGGTCGCGGCACGCGAGAACGTCGATGTCGGCGAAGCCGGCGCCAGGGGCCTGCAGCGCGAAACGGGCATTGGTGCCGCCGATGTCGGCGAGCAGCCGGTAAGCGCTCATTGCAGTTCCTCGCAACCGATGGCGTCCCCGGTGGCCGTCACGTCGATGTTGCCGAAAGCGGCCGTGAACGCGCCGCTGCTCGTCACGCTGAACGGCGTGTCCACGCGCGCCGGGTCGGCGCCGTGCGCGCGGAAGCACGCGAGCGGAATCGCGACCGACTGCCGCCCTTTTCCAGCCAGGCGCGTGAACAGCTTCGTCGCGTCGAGCGGCGTGCCGCATGCCCTGGCGCCGCACGCCATCGCGATCGTCACCTTGCCCGCGGGCGCGGCCTGCACGACCGTGTCGAAGCGGAGCAGCCCCTTGTCCGCCAGCGCGGCCGGCAACGCGAGCGGCTTGTCGCCATGCGCCTCGAACGTGGCCGGCGCCGTCCACGTGACGAGCTTCGCGTCCTGCTGCGCCTTGATCTGGGCGACGGCGGCGGTGATGCCGGGCAGGCGCGTCGTCGCGTTCAAGTCCGCGCCGAGCGGCTGCACCCTGGTGTCGCTGCGGATGCGCAGGGGGAAGCTGGCGCGGTCGGCGTGGCCGTAGACGGGATACGTGTCCGCCGCGCTGCAGCCGCCGGGCGGGTAAGCGGCATCGAGCAGGCCCACGCGCGAACGCTCGCCGCGCTTGAGCCCATAGCCGTAGGCGAACAGCGGCGCGTAGCCGGCGTCGCCGACGTTCAGCGGCGTCTGGCACACCGTCTTCGGCCACGAGAACGACAGCCTGCCCGTGAATTCGTATGGCTTCGCCCCCTTGGCGGCGACGAGCAGGTCGGACACGCCCCTGCCTTCCGTGCCCGGCAGCCAGGCGGCGACGAACGTGTCGGACAGGTTCAGCAGGTCGTTGACCCACAGCGGGCGGCCGGACAGGAACACGGTGACGACCGGCTTGCCCTTGCCATGCACTTTCCGCAGCACCGCGAGATCTTCCGGATAGCGGCTCGAATGGCGCAGCGTCCCCGATGGCACGATGTCGCCGTCGCCTTCCGCGTACGGGCCTTCGCCGATCACCGCGACCACGGCGTCGAACTTGCCCGGGTCGACATCCGCCGCATCCGCGCTGTACGTGACGTCGGCGCCGGCGGCCTTGAGGCCCGCGAGGATCGTGTCGGCCTTCGGGAAATCCGCGTTCGTGTTCGCCGTGCCCTGCCACGTCAGCGCCCAGCCGCCGGTCTGGTTGGCCATGCTGTCGGCCGCCTTGCCGACGACGAGGATGCGTTGATTGGCGGCCAGCGGCAGCGCCGGGCCCTCGTTCTTGAGCAGCACGAGCGATTCGCGCACGGCGCGGCGGCCCAGGTCTTTCGCCAGCAGCGCGTCGTCCCTGCCGGCCCACGCCGATTGCGACGGCCGCTTGCCGAACACGCCCGCCCGCAGTTTCACCCGCACGATGCGGCTGACGGCGTCGTCGATGCGGGCCAGCGGGATCCGCCCTGCCTCGACGTCCTTGACCGTATTGGCGATGAACGCTTTCCAGTCGTTCGGCACCATCACCATGTCGACGCCGGCGTTGATGGCCTGGGCGCAGGCATCGTTGCGGCAGCCCGGCACTTCGCCGATGCCGTTCCAGTCGGTGACGACGAAGCCGTCGAAGCCCATCTTGTCCTTGAGGATGTCGGTCAGCATCGCGTGGCTGCCGTGCACCTTGCCGTAATCGTGGCCCGCCGCGACGTCGTTCCAGCTGTTGAACGAGGCCATGACGGTCTGCGCGCCGGCTTCGATGCCGGCGTAGTAGCCCTGCGCGTGGATGTTCATCATGTCGCGCTCGCTGACCTTCGCGACGCCGGTGTTGACGCCGAATTCCGTGCCGCCGTCCGCCATGTAGTGCTTGATGCTCGCGATGACGTTGGCGTCGCCCTTGAGTGCCCCCTGCAGCCCCGTCACGTAGGGTCCGGCCAGGCGCTTCACGAGTTGCGGGTCTTCCGAAAAGCTCTCGTAGGTGCGCCCCCAGCGGTCGTCGCGCACGACGGCGACCGTCGGCCCGAACACCCACGCGATGCCGGTCGCGCGCACCGCCTTGCCCGTCGCCGCGCCGATTTCACGCACGAGTTCCGGATCGCGCGCGGCGCCGAGGCCGATATTGTGCGGGAATATCGTGGCGCCGTAGACGTTGTTGTGGCCATGGACGGCGTCGGTGCCCCAGATCATCGGGACCTTGACCGCCATGTCGGTCGCCATGGATGCATCGTAAAACGCGTCGGCGAGTTTCAGCCAGTCGGCCGCGTTCGCGTGCTTGTCGTTGTGCGGCCAGCTGCCGCCGCCGTTCAGCACGGAGCCGAGGTAGTACGTGCGCACGTCGTCCGGCGTCACGCTCTTGATTTCGGCCTGCGTCATCTGGCCGATCTTCTGTGCGAGCGTCATCTTGCCGACGATTTCGCGCACGCGCGCCTCGAGCGCGGCGTCCGGGGCGATGGCGCTCGTCAGGCGCGGCCAGGCATCCAGCTGCGGTGCCGCGGTCGCGGCGGCGGCGCAGGCGGCGGCCAGCGCCAGCGCGGACGCCACGGCCAGGCGCATGGTGCGGTTGATGTTCATGCGGGTGTCTCCAGGGGTTATGTCGTTATGGTTGCGAAGCGATTGGAAAGGTTTCCAATCGCATGCGCAGATATTGAATGGAAACGTCCGCGCTGTCAATCGCCCGCTTGCGTTCACGCCCCGCGCAGGAACCCCCGATACCATTTCGCACTGTCCTTCAACGTGCGCCGCTGCGTGCCGTAATCCACGTGCACGAGGCCGAAACGGCGCAGATAGCCTTCCGCCCACTCGAAGTTATCCAGCAGGCTCCAGGCGAAATAGCCTTTCACCGGCACGCCGTCGGCGACGGCCTGGCGCAGCGCGGCCAGGTGGCGCATCAGGTAGCGGCGCCGTTCCACGTCGCGGACCTCGCCGTCGCCCGCGACCACGTCGTCGTAGCACGACCCGTTCTCCGTCACGTACAGCGGGCCGGGACGGTAATCGCGGTCGATGCGCGCGAGGAGTTCCGACAAGCCCTGCGGCGCCACCGGCCAGCCCATCGCCGTGGTCTCCCCCTGCGCGGGCAGGATGCGCACACCGAGCGGGCCGTGGTCCGGGTCGTCCGCGACCGTCTCCGGGAAGTAGTAATTCACGCCGAGGAAATCGGTCGGCACGGCGATCGCCTCCAGGTCGCCCGGCAGCACGACGGGCGCCGCCGCTCCCACTTGCGCCAGGGTCGCCTCGGGATAACCGCGGCCGTACAGCGGGTCGAGGAACCAGCGGTAGCGCAGCCCGTCGTGCCGTTCCATCGCGGCGACGTCGCGCGGCGCGGCGCTGGCGGGACGCAGCGGGTGCAGGCTCAGTGAAATGCCGACCTGCGCATCCGGCACGTTGGCGCGGATGACGGGCACCGCCTTACCGTGCGACAGCAGCACGTGATGCGCCACCTGCAGTGCCGTGCCGAGATCCTTGAGGCCCGGCGCATGCCAGCCTTCGTAGTTGCCGATGATGGCCGTGCACCACGGTTCGTTGTGCGTGATCCAGTGCTGCACACGGTCGCCGAGGCGGCGCGTCATCGCATCGGCCAGTTCGAGGAAGGCGTCGACCGTCCCGCGGTCCGCCCACCCGCCGCGGTCCTGCAGCCATTGCGGCAGGTCCCAGTGGTACAGCGTGGCCCACGGCTGCAGGCCCCGTTCCAGCATGCCGTCGACGAGGCGCGAATAGAAGTCCAGCCCCTTCTCGTTCGGCTTGCCGCCCGTCCCGTCGAAGATGCGCGGCCACGCGATCGAGAAGCGGTAGGCGTTCAGGCCCAGGTCGCGGCCGATGTCCAGGTCTTCCGGCCAGCGGTGATAGTGGTCGCAGGCGACGGCGCCGGACGAGCCGTCGCGGATCTTGCCGGGCGTGGCGGCGAAGCGGTCCCAGATCGATTCGACCCGGCCGTCGACGGCACCCGCGCCCTCGATCTGGTAGGACGAGGTGGCGCAGCCCCACAGGAAATCGCTGCCGAAATCGGCGCGCTGCGGCGCGTGCGGCTCGGGGCCGGCGGCGCCCGGGAAATGGTCGTTGGTGGTCATGGTAGTCGGTCTGTTATGGTTGTAATTGGAAAGCTTTCCAGATGCGCCGCAAAAAAAAGCGCGCATGCGGCCGCGCGCCTGGATCGCGGCGGCGCCGTCAGGCGGCCTTGCGTCTCCCGCCCGGCGCGGTCGCGAGCGACGCGCGCAACGTGACGCTGACGGGGAATTCGCGCGTGACGGGCCGGCGCATGTCGTAGCACAGGTTGAGCAAGGCGTTGATGCCGTTCTGCGTCATCTCGCGCCACGGCATGTGCACCGACGTCAGGCGCGGCGCGGAGAACGCGGCGCTGGGCGTGTCGTCGTAGCCCAGCACGGACAGGTCGTGCGGCACGCGGATGCCCGCCTCCTGGAAGTACGACAGCGCGCCCACGGCCATCTCGTCGTTGGCGCAGAACAGCGCCGTGCAGCCGTAGCCGGAATCGAGCAGCTGTTTGGCCGCGGCCCAGCCGCCGGCCGGCGAAAAGTCGCTCTCGAGGCGCCAGATCTTCGCGGGGTCGATGCCGTGCTCGCGCAACTCGCTCATGAAACCGTCGATGCGGGCGCGGTTGTCCTCCAGCTGGCGCGGGCCTTCGACGACGGCGATCTTGCGGTGTTTCTGGTCCAGCAGCGCGCGCGCGGCGAGGCGCCCGCCCAGCGCGTGGTCGACGGTGAAGCACTGGTCCGGCATCGATTCGAAGCTGTGGTTCAGCGCGACGAGCTGGCCGGACTTGGCGCCCAGCGCGGCCACGTCCTCTTCCAGCAGCGCGCTCGTCATCACGACGAGGCCGTCGCAGCCGCGCTCGACGAGGAATTCGATGCCCTCGACGGCCTGGCGCCGTTCGTCGCCGAGGCCCACGCCGAACGCCAGCACCATGTGCACGCCGGCCGCGCGCAGTTCCGTGTCGATGATCTGCAGGATGGGCGTGTAGAACGTCCCGCTCAGCACGGGGATGTAGACGCCGACCATGCGGCTCGTCCCGGACAGCAGCGCGCGCGCCGCGTGCGACGGCCGGAAGCCCAGTTCGTCGATCGCCTGCTTCACGCGTGCCAGCGTCGCCGGCGATACCGATCCCTTCCCGCTCACCACGCGCGACGCGGTGCCGAGGCCAACGCCGGCCAGCTTCGCTACGTCCTTGATAGTCGCCACAAACTCTTCCTCAATGCTTACGTTTCGCCAGGGCCGCCGGGGCGGCGCGGCGTAAGGATACTGTATTTGCGCCGTTCACAGGCGATTTCCCGTCCGCGCATCGAACAGCGACACCCGCGCCGCGTCGATGTCGAACGCGACCCGTTCGCCCGGCGCGAAGCGGCGCGCGTCATGCACGATGCTGGCCAGCAGCGCCTTCCCGCAGCGCAGCCACACGACCTGGTGATTGCCCATCGGTTCGACGAGCGTCACCTCGCCCCGCAGTGCGCCGTCCGCGCGGATCTCGACGTGTTCGGGCCGCACGCCGAGGACGGCCGGCTGCGCGGCCGGAGACCCCGCGTCGTACGCCGGCACGAGGTCGAAACCGTCGGCGCCGAAGCGTCCGGCGGCGTCCAGCGCGCCGTCCACGAACGCCATCGCCGGCGCGCCCAGGAAGCCCGCCACGAAGCGGTTCGCGGGCCGCTCGTACACGTCCAGCGGCGTGCCGACCTGCTGGATCGCCCCCTTCTCCATCACGACGATGCGGCTCGCGAGCGTCATCGCCTCCACCTGGTCGTGCGTCACGTAGATCATCGTCGAGCCCAGGGTCTGGTGCAGCAGTTTCAACTCGCGGCGTAGTTCCGCGCGCAGCTTGGCGTCCAGGTTCGACAACGGCTCGTCGAACAGGAACACCTGGGCCTCGCGTACGAGCGCGCGTCCGATCGCCACGCGCTGGCGCTGGCCGCCCGACAGCTGCGCGGGCTTGCGCCGCAACAGCGCGTCCAGCTGCAGCATGGCGGCGGCGCGGTCCACGCGCCGGCGGATCTCGGCCTTGGGCGTGCCGGCGATGCGCAGGCCGAACGACATATTGTCCTCGACCGTCATCGTCGGGTACAGCGCGTACGACTGGAACACCATGCCGATCCCGCGCTCGCTCGGATCGCAGTCCGTCATGTCGCGCCCGCCGATCTCGATGGCCCCCGATTCGCTGTCGACCAGGCCCGCGATGCTGTGCAGCAGCGTGGACTTGCCGCAGCCGGAAGGGCCGAGCAGGACGAGGAATTCGCCCGGTTCGACATGCAGGTCGAGGTCGCGGATGATGGGCTTGCCGCCCAGGACGATGTTCAGTTTGCGCAGCGAGACGTTGGCCATCCCTTATCCTTTCATGCTACCTTCGGCGATGCCGCGCACGAACCAGCGGCCCGAGAAAAAGTACAGCGCGAGCGGCACGAGCGCCGTCAGGATCGTCGCCGCCATGTTCACGTTGTACTGCCGGGTGCCGGTCGTGGTGTTGATCACGTTGTTCAGCTGGACCATCATCGGCATGTTGTCGCGTCCCGCGAACACGAGGCCGAGGATGTAGTCGTTCCACACGCCCGTCACCTGCATGATCGCGGCGACGACGATGACGGGCAGCGACATCGGCAGCATCACCTGCGCGAAGATGCGCCAGAAACCGCCGCCGTCGATGCGCGCCGCCTGGAACAGCTCGTGCGGCACGTTGCAGTAGTAATTCCGGAACAGCAGCGTCAGGACGGGCATGCCGAACACGAGGTGCACGAGCACGATCGCGGGCAGCGAGCCGAAGATGCCGGCCAGCGCCATCACACGCACGAGCGGATAGATCATCACCTGCACCGGGACGAAGGCGCCGGCCATCAGGATGCCGAACAGGATGTTGGCCCCGCGCGGACGCCAGAACGACAGCGCGTAGCCGTTGACGGCGCCGAGCAGGATCGGAAGGACGGTACTCGGCACGGTGATCGCGACCGAATTCCAGAAGCCGGTGCGCACGCCCTCGCACGCCGCGCCCGTGCACACGCCGCTCCAGGCGAGGCGCCACGGCTCGAACGTGAGCGCGTGCGGCAGCGCGAAGATGCCGCCCTGGCGGATCTCGTCCATCGTCTTCAGCGACGTCACGATCATCACGTACAACGGCAGCAGGAAGAACAGGGCGGCGCCCAGCAGGAACACGTACAGGCCGATGCGCGCGGGTGTGAGGCGGCGCCGCGCGCGCCGCAGCGGCTTGCTGTGGGCGGCGGCCGGCGTGGTGGCGAGCGGCGGGACGATCGTCTGCGGATTCATGCGGTCTCCTTGCGGCTGCGGGCATAGGCGTACGGCGCGAGCAGCGCCAGCACCGGAACGAGCAGCACGATCGCGCCGGCCGAAGCCAGGCCCACGTTCGAGCGCAGGAACAGGTGGTCCATGATGAATTTGGCCGGGACCTCGCTGGCGATGCCGGGACCGCCCTGCGTCATCGCGACGACGGCGTCGTACAGCTTCGCGACGGCCGTCGCGAGCAGCAGCAGGACGGTGGCGACGGTCGGCCACAGCATCGGCAGGATGATCTGGGCATACACGCGCCAGGCGGGGATGCCGTCCAGCCGCGCCGCCTTCCGGATCTCGGGGTCGACGCCGCGCAGCCCGGCCAGCATCAGCGCCATCACGAGGCCGGACGCCTGCCACACGGTGGCGATGACGACCGTGTAGATCGCATAGTCCTGCGACACGATCCAGTCGAACCGGACGTGCCCGAACCCGAGCGCGCGGATCGCGCCGTCGATGCCGTCGCCCGGGCTCAGGAGCCATTGCCACACGAGGCCAGTCGCCACGAACGACATCGCGTACGGGTACAGGAACACGGTGCGGAACACGCCCTCGCCTTTCACGTTCTGGTCGATGAACACGGCCAGCAGGAAGCCGATGACGAGGCTCGCCAGCACGAACAGCGCGCCGTACGCGGCCAGGTTGTGCAGCGACAGCATCCAGCGCTCGTTGTCGAACAGGCGGTGGTATTGCGCGAGGCCGATGAAGTGCCCGGACGGGAAGGTGCGCGAGCCGGTCAGCGACAGATAGAACGTCCACAGGCCGGCGCCCAGGTAGCCGAGTGCGGCCACGACGGCCATCGGCAGCAGCGCCGCGTACGGTGTGGCCCGGGTGAGGGAACGTCGCGCCATGTCAGTAGCGCAGCGCCGAAGCGATGCTGTTCTGGGCCCGGTCGACGGGCATGTTCGTGTTCCAGTAGGCGGTCAGCACGTCCTGCAGCGCGCCGTTCTGGTCGGGCGTCAGGTACACCTCGGCGACGCCGACCGGCCGGCGCGGATCGCGCAGGATCGCCATGCCCTTGCGCGCGCACTCGTCGAACTGGCTGTCGTCGGCGTCCAGCCGCACCGGGATCGACCCTTTCAGCCTGTTGAACGCGAGCTGCACGGCGGGCTTCTCGACGACGCTCGCCAGCAGCTTCTGGGCGCGCAGCGTGGCCGCATCGTCCGTTTTCGGGAACACGAAGACGTCACCCTGGATCAGGTAGGGACTGTCGCGGCCCAATCCCGGCACGCACCCGAACTCGCGACCCGGCGCCTGCCCGGCCGCGATGAATTCGCCCTTGGCCCAGTCGCCCATGATCTGCATGCCGGCCTTCCCGCCGATCACGAGCGCCGTCGCGTCGTTCCAGTTGCGGCCCGGCGATGCCGGATCGACATAGCCCTGCAGGCGCTTGAATGCGACCAGCACCTGGCGGAACGCGGACGAATGGATGGCGGCCTGGTCGCGGTCGCGGATCACTTTCAGGTACAGGTCGCGGCCGCCCAGGTTCGACAGCACCATCGAAAACAGCAGGATCTCCTGCCACGCCTGGCCGCCGTGCGCGAGCGGAATCAGGCCGGCCGCCTTGAGTTTGTCGAGGTCCGCGAACAGCTCGTCCATGCTGGCCGGCTCGCGCCCGATGCCGGCCTTCGCGAACGCGGCTTTCGAATACCAGATCCACGTCTGCATGTGGATGTTGATCGGCACGGCGTACCAGTGACCGCGCACCTTGATCACGTCGACGATGGGTGCCGGCAGGACCTGGTCCCAATGGTCGCGGCGCGCGATGTCGTCGACGGGATTGAGCATGTCTTCCTCGATGATGTCGAGGAACTGCTTGGAGGTGTTGAACTGGGCCGCGGTGGGCGGATTGCCGCCGATGATGCGGTTGATGGTGACGGCGCGCGCCTGGTCGCCGCCGGCGATCGCGGTGTCGACCCAGGTGCCGCCGGCCGCGCGATAGGCCTGCTCGACCTGCTTCACGGCGGCCGATTCGCCGCCGGACGTCCACCAGTGGATCACTTCCGCCCTGGGACCGGCGTGTGCCGCCGCCGCGAATACGCACAACGACGCGCCGAGCAGCCACCTGCGGGTTCCGTACATGCTGTCTCCGTTATGGCGTCCTGGCGGGGCCGGCGCCTGTTTTATGCGGTCATGGCGTTCGCGTGGAAACGTTCCCATGACCGTTGCCCGACTATAGCACCGGGCGAAAATCGCTGTCAAACACAAGATGCCGGCATTGTCCTACAGGCGGCGCGGGCCGGCGAGCGGATTCTCGATAAAACAACGCGGGCCGCGGTCAGGCCGGGCCTTTCCGCGGCCGCAGCGCTTCCGCCAGCATCCCGAACAAGGTCCGCGCCGCGGGCGCCATGCTGTGATCGCGCTTGGTGATCAGGCCCAGCGTCCGGTGAATGGCCGGGTTCACGAGCGGCACGCCGACGATCGTGTCCGGCCGTCCCGGCAGCACGGACAGCCCGGGCACCGCGGCCACGCCCATGCCCGCCTCGACGAGGGCCAGCACGCCGGAGACGTGGTTCACTTCGCACAGGATGACCGGATGCTTCTCGACGCCGGCCAGCGCGGCATCGATGACGCTGCGGTTGCCGCTCGACTTGGCGACCGAGATATAGCGCTCGCCGACCGTGTCCTTCCAGCTCAGCGTCTTGCGGCGCGCCAGCGGGTGGTCGCGCCGCATGGCCAGCACATAGCTTTCCACATAAATTGGTTCGAACACGATCTCCGGGTTTTCCGCGCCGGTGAAGTTGATGCCGAAGTCAGCCTCGCCGTTCAGCACGAGATTCAGCACGTCCTGCGCGCTCTCGTCGTGGACGCGCACGCGGATGCGCGGAAAGCGCTCGCTGAAATCCTTCAGCACCTCCGGCAGGAAGTGCCAGACGGCGGACGGCACGCAGGCGAGCGTCACCGATCCCGTCCGGTGCGCCGCGAGGTCGGCGACGCCCAGCACCGCGTCTTCCAGGCCGTCCAGCGCGGTGCGGACGTTGACGAGGAAGGCTTGACCCACATTGGTCAGCCGGACGCGCCGGGTCGTGCGTTCGAACAGGACGACGCCCAGCGCCTCCTCCAGCTTGTCGATGCGGCGGCTCAGCGCCGATTGCGACAGGAACAGGTCGGCGGCGGCCTGGCGGAAGCTGGCGCGCTCCGCCACGGCGACGAATGCCTGCAAGTCGTGCAAGTCGTAATTGATGCGCATGGTGCATGAATACGCTGGAAAATTGCAATTATCAAATTATGCCATTTGGTGGATGATTCATCCACTCAGCCATCCCAGCCTCGCCAAGAAGGCAACCACCAAGGAGACACCGTGCGCCATCCCTGCGCCTTTACCATCCTGCTCGCGTCGAGCGGAACCTGCCTTGCCCAGTCGGGCGTCGACCTGTACGGCATCGTCGACGTCGGCGTGCGCAGCGCGTCCGGCCTCGCCGCCAGCAACGCACCCGCCCCGCCGGGCCATGCGGCCTTCGTGAACAGCGGCATCGACAACACCAGCCGCTGGGGCATCAAGGGCCAGGAATCGTTGGGGGGCGGCGTGAAGGCATTGTTCCGCCTCGAAGGCGGCATCAATGCCGACACGGGCGCCCAGGCCAAGGGCGACCGCCTGTTCGACCGCCTGGCCTGGGCCGGCCTCGCCACCCCGTACGGCACGGTGGCCGCGGGCCGCCAGCCGAACCTCCTGTCCGACGCCCTCGTCCCCGTCGATCCGCTCGGCAAACGCTATGCAGGCATCAACCCGAACATCAACGTCGCGGGCTTGAGCAATACCGCGTTCGGCACGCACGCATTCGGGCGCCAGTACGGTCCGAGCGGCTACGCGGACAACTTCTACCGGCTGGACAACACGGTCAAGTACACCGCCGACGTCGGCCCCTGGCAGGCGCGCGCCGCGTATTCGGCCGGCGAAGTGCCGGGCGACGCGGCCGCGGCCTCGAGCCACGGCGTCGCGCTGGCTTACCGGCGTCCGGCCTGGGTCGTCTCCGGCGCGACGATGCAGTTCCGCAGCCGCGACGGCCTGCCGCTCGATGCCTGGACGGCCGGCGCGGCGGTGCGGGCCGCCGGCTGGCAGTTCAAGGCCAACATCGCGCGCAACGACGCCGCGACGGGCCCGGGCAAGACGGTCGTCCAGCGCGTGCGGTCCGCGGGCGTGAGCCGCCAGGCGGCGCGCGACGTCCTCGTCACCACGGCCTGGTACAGCGTGCGGCGCGCCGCCACGGGCCTGCGCGACGACGGCTTCGACCGCGCCTTCCTGTTCATCGAAAAGATGCTGGCGCCGCGCACCACCGCCTATGCCGAAGCGGACTACACGGTCTGGCGCGGCGACGCCGCGGGGCTCACCGCAGCGCGGCCCAACGACCGCCACGGCACCGGCCTCACGCTGGGCCTCATGCAGAAATTTTAACGGAGACGGAGAGAACGCCATGCGACCACATCACCTGAAACACAAGACCCTGGCGGCGCTCGCCGCCCTCGCGCTGGGCGCGTCGGCCCACGCCGCGGACGTGCACGTCGTCAGCTCGGGCGGCTTCGCCCAGGCCTACAAGGACCTGGCTGGCCCATACGAACGCGCCAGCGGCGACCATCTGGTGGCCGCCTGGGGTCCGTCGATGGGCACCACGAAGAACGCGATCCCGGCGCGCCTCGCGCGGGGCGAACCGATCGACGTCGTCATCATGGTGGGCGACGCGCTCGACAAGCTGATGGCCGAAGGGCGCCTCGAACCGGGCAGCAAGGTCGTCCTCGCCAACTCGCCGATCGCGTGCGCCGTCCGCCACGGCGCCGCTCAGCCGGACATCGGCACCGTCGACGGCCTGCGCCAGGCCTTCCTGCACGCGTCCCGCGTCGCCTATTCCGACAGCGCGAGCGGCGAATACATCAAGCGGCAACTGCTGGACAAGCTCGGCATCCGGCAGCAGATGGAGGGCAAGGCGGCGCAGATTCCCGCCACGCCGGTGGGCGAGATCATCGCCCGCGGCGAGGCCGATTTCGGATGCCAGCAGAAGAGCGAACTGAAACCCGTGCAGGGCATCGACATCGTCGGCCTGATGCCGCAGGAAGTGCAGCTCAACACGCAGTTCGCCGGCGCCGTGGTGCGCGGCGCCGGCCATCCGGAGGCCGCGCGCGCGCTGCTGCGCTTCCTCGCCGCGCCTGCCAACGCGCGCGCCATCGAGGCCACCGGACTGGAACCGGTCGCCGCCCCGCACTGAACCCCATTTCGCCAGAGGTCACCATGTCCACTCACTCCACCGCCACGGCCGCCCACGTCACAGCCGCCGCGGCCGCGCCGGCGCGCGCGCCGTCCCGGCTCGGCACCGTCATCAAGGTCACGAGCGGGAATTTCATCGAGATGTATGATTTTTTCCTGTTCGGCTTCTACGCGCACCAGATCGCCCGGGCGTTCTTCCCGGCGACGAGCGAGTACGCGGCGCTGATGATGACCTTCGCCACCTTCGGCGCGGGATTCTTCATGCGTCCCCTGGGCGCCATCTTCCTGGGCAGCTACGTCGACCGCATCGGCCGGCGCAAGGGCCTCGTGCTGACGCTCGCGATCATGGCGTCGGGGACGGCGCTGATCGCGTTCGTACCGGGCTATGCCACCATCGGCATGCTGGCGCCGGTGCTCGTGCTGGTCGGCCGCCTGCTGCAGGGCTTCTCGGCGGGCGTGGAACTGGGCGGCGTCTCCGTCTACCTGTCCGAGATGGCGACGCCCGGCAACAAGGGCTTCTACGTCAGCTGGCAATCGGCCAGCCAGCAGGTCGCCGTCATCTGCTCCGCCGCGCTGGGCTACGCCCTCAACCAGGCCATGGCGAAGGAGGTCATCGCCGACTGGGGCTGGCGCATCCCGTTCTTCATCGGCTGTTCGATCATCCCCGTGGTGTTCTACATCCGCCGCTCGCTGCAGGAGACCGAGGCCTACCTGGCGCAGAAAACGCATCCGACGTTCCGCCAGATGATGCGCACGATGGCCCTGAACTGGCCGCTCGTCACGGTCGGCGCCATGCTCGTCGTGATGACGACGGTCGCGTTCTACCTGATCACCGTGTACACGCCCACGTTCGGCAAGAGCGTGCTCAAACTGAGCACCGCGGACAGCCTGCTCGTGACGCTGTGCGTCGGGGTGTCGAATTTCATCTGGCTGCCCGTCATGGGCGCCCTCTCGGACCGCATCGGCCGCTGGCCCGTGATGGCCGTGTGCTCGGCGCTGGCGGCGGTGACGGCCTATCCCGCGCTGGCGTGGCTGATCGCCAACCCGAGCTTCGGCCACATGGTGCTGGTCGAGCTGTGGTTGTCGTTCCTGTACGGCAGCTACAACGGCGCGACCATCGTCGCGCTGACGGAAATCATTCCGGTCCAGGTGCGCACCACCGGGTTCTCGCTGGCGTACAGCCTCGCGACGGCGCTGTTCGGCGGCATGACGCCGCTGGTCTCCACGTGGCTGATCGAAGCCACCGGCGACAAGGCGGCCCCCGGCTACTGGATGGCATGCGCGGGCGCGATCAGCCTCGTGGCCACGTTCCTCGTGTACCGCGGCATCGTCAAGGAGCGCATCGCCGTCCGCGCCTGACGGCTTGCCGCGGCGGCCCGCTTTCCGTATGATGCGAGCCCGACCTCGCCACGACGACGCCCGGTGACCACCACCTCACACCCCTCTCCCGCGCCGGCGGAACAGCCGGACGCACGCGCACGCAAAGCGGCCGACGTGCGCGGCATCACATCGATCGCCGCCATGCGCGACGCCATCCGTGACGCGTCGCGCACACTGGCGCCGCCCGCCGCCGTCGCGCGCTTCAAGGCGCTGGACCGCGCCGCGTTCCAGGCGCAGGCGGCACGCGGCCTGCCGTTCATGATCACCGGCGTGGTGGGCCGCTGGCCCCTGTGCGCCGTCACGCCGGACATGCTGCGCGACCGTTTCGGCGACGTCCCCGTGCGGGCCCGCACGGGCGACTACATCAACACGGCGTTCGCGCCCGACCGCGCGATGCGGGACATGTCGATGCGCGCCTACCTGGATCTCGTGGCGGCCGGCACGGACGCGCTGCCGCCGTACGTCGGCAACCTGGAAATCAATGAATTGAACGGGATGTGCCACTGGCCCGGCTATTTCGGCAAGATGGGACCACCGCGCTTCTGGCTCGGCCCCGCCGGCACGGTCACGCCGCTGCATTGCGATTACGACGACAACATCTTCGCGCAGGTGTGGGGCACCAAGCGGATCTTCCTCGCGCCGCCGCACCACGACGAATTCCTGTACCCGCGCGAGGCGAACCCGGTGCTGGTCGGCTCGCCCTTCGACCCGGAGCATCCGGATTTCGAACGGTTTCCGCTCGCCCGCCAGGCGACGCTCATCGAGTGCATCGTCGACCCCGGCGACATGCTGTATGTGCCGGCCGGGTGGTATCACCAGGTGCGCGCGCTGACGTTTTCGCTGTCCGCCAACCGCTGGGCCAGGGCACTGCCGCTCGCATTGCAGGGCGATCCCGCGCTGCGGCGAACGGCGCCCTGACCAGCCATCAAGCCTTCTTGTTGCGGCGGCGCGTCGCGCCCAGCAGGCCCAGGCCACCGAACACCAGCGCCAGGCTGGCCGGCTCGGGAACGGCCACCGTCGGCGTGTACGTATAGGTGACTTTCGCCACGCCCGATGCCGCCGTGTTGAATTGCGTGATCAGGTTGCCCGAGCCCGTGCCGCTGGAATTGCCGACGGCGTTCAGGCCCAGATCGATCATGCCGCCGCCCAGTGCCGAGAACAGCGCGAAATCGCTGGCGCTGCTGGAAACGAAGAAGTCCGAGCCAGTCGCCGAGACGCTGCCGGTGGTCCCGCCCGAGGTGCCGTCGAAGTTGACCGCGTTATCGAAGGCGCTGAAATCGAAGGTCTGGCTGAACACCGGGTTCGTCACCACCAGCGTGCTGTTGTCGGGACGGGTCAGGCCCAGCAGGGAGCCCAGCGTCAGTTTCACGGTGGACGCCGACGAATCCAGGCTTTCGGCGTTGCCGACGCCCTGCACGACGCCGCTCAGGTCGAAGCGGATCGACGTCAGCGTGCCCAGGCTCGTGTCGAATTTGGAAAACGACAGGGCATCGGTCCAGTTGGTGGTGGTCAGCGCCTTGCTGTCGGTATAGCTGACCGTAGCCGCCTGCGCGGCGGCGAGCGGGAGAAAAGCGGCGGCGATCGCCAGCGCTGCAAATGTCTTTTTCATCATTCCTGGTCGTCTTTCTTGTCAAGTTGAAAACAGTTGGTACAACTTAATATTATAACCAGAATATTGAAATAATTGCACATATGCATGTTTTATTTAACACAATAACGCTATCATGGCTGTAACCTGTAACCAACTGCCGTCTCCGTCAGCAGGTGCCGCGGCTGCGCCGGATCGTCCTCGAGTTTCTGGCGCAGGTGCCCCATGTAGATGCGCACGTAATGGCCGTTGTCCGCGTTCGACGGCCCCCACACCTCGCGCAGCAGCTGCGGCGCGGTGACGACGCGGCCCAGGTTGGCGAGCAGCACCGACAGCAGCTTGTATTCCGTCGGCGTCAGGTGGACGGGCTGGCCGTCGCGCTGGACCGTGCGCTTGTGCAGGTCGACCTCGACCCGGCCGAACGCGATCCGCGCCGACGTCTCGCCGCCGGCCTTGTGCTGCCGGCGCAGCGCCGCGCGCACGCGCGCGAGCAGTTCGCCGATGCCGAACGGCTTCGTCAGATAGTCGTCCGCGCCGGCGTCCAGCGCGGTGATCTTGTCCGCTTCGTCGATGCGCGCGGACAGGACGATGATCGGCACGGGACTCCAGCCGCGCACGTCGCGGATCAGTTGCAGGCCGTCGCCGTCGGGCAGGCCGAGGTCGAGGATGATGAGGTCCGGCGTGCGCGTGCCGGCGTCGATCAGGCCCCGCTTGAGGGTCTCGGACTGGTGCACGATCCAGCCCTCGCCTTCCAGGGCCATGCGCACGAAACGGCGGATCTGCGGCTCGTCCTCGACGATGAGGGCGACGGGTGCGGCGGGTTCAATGCTCATGCTTGTCGGTGTCGGTGTCGGTGTCGGTGTCGTGGGGTTCGAGGTCGGCCTCCGGGAGCGGCGGCGGCTCGCCCAGGGCCAGCGAGAATTCGAAGCAGGCGCCGGCGTCCGGCTGGTTCCAGGCCCGCATGGCGCCGCCGTGGGCTTCGACGATGGCGCGGCAGATCGCCAGCCCGAGGCCGACGCCGGCGATCGGGGATTCCTGCCGGCCGCGCACGAATTTTTCGAACAGCGCGTCCTCGCGTCCGGCCGGCAGGCCCGGGCCGTCGTCGCACACGGCGACCAGCAGCCGGCCGTCCTCCGCGCGCGCGGCGATCGTCACGCGGGCGCCGGGCGGCGTGTACTTGCCCGCGTTTTCCAGCAGGTTGCACAGCACGCGTTCGAGCAGGGTGGCGTCGAAACGCACGAGCGGCAGGCCGCGCGGGATGCGCGTCTCGACCGTGCGTCCGTCCAGCTGCCAGCGGCAGGCGCGCAGGGCGCTGCCGATCGTCTCCTCGACCACCTGCCACTGCAGGTTGAGTGTCACGCCGCCGCTCTGGATGCGCGCCATGTCGAGGAGGTTGGCGACGAGGGTGCTCATGCGCCGCGCCTCGTCGCGCAGGGCATGCGCCAGTTCCATCTGCGCGGCGGCGAGCGGTGGACGGGACAAGGTCAGCGATTCGGACAGGCCGACGAGCCCCGTCAGCGGCGTGCGCAGGTCGTGCGACAGCGCCGCCAGCAGCGAATTGCGCAGGCGCTCGCCCTCCATGCGCACGACGGCGTCCTGCGCCACGTCGACGTAGTGCACCCGTTCCAGCGCGATGGCGGCCAGCGCCGCGAATGCATCGAGCAGTTCGCGCCGCTCCGGCACGAGCAGCGCCGCGACGTCGGGCACGCGCACGGCCAGCACGCCGCGCGAACGCATCGGCGCCAGCAGCGGCAGGTACAGGAATGGATTGCTGGGCAGCGTGGCCGTCCCCGCGCCGGCCGGCGCCGCGTGGTCGAACGCCCACTGCGCGGCCGCCATGTCCAGTACGCTCAGCACCGGCGCCTTCGCTTCCGCGTCGGCGCCCGGTTCGGGCCAGCGCAGGCGGGCGGCATCGTCCGGCAGCAGGATTGCGGCGCCGGCGTCGAAGCTGCGCGCGAGGAAGCGGCGGGTGATCTCGAACACCTGCTCCGTCTGCAGCGCGACGGACAGCGCGCGCGCGAATTCGTACAGCGCGCGGGTACGGGCCTCGCGCCCGATGGCGGCCTGCGCCTGTTCGCGCAGGTCCGACGTCAGGCGCGCCGTGATCCAGCCGACGGCCAGCATCACGCCCAGCGCGACCGTGTATTTGAATTCGCTGACGTCGTAGCGGTGGCGCGGCGCCGCGAGCACCAGCGCGCAAAAGCCGACCAGCGTCGCCGCGATCGCGGGACCGCGCCCGAGCCGGATCGCGACGAGCACCACCGTCAGCAGGAACAGCATGCCGACGTTGGCGACGTCCAGCAGCGGCAGCAGCGGCAGCGCCACGAGCGCCGTGCCCAGGCTGGCGCCGACGGCGGCCAGGTAGCGGCGCGGCGCGGGCGGCGTGTCCGCGGGCGCATCCGGCGCGTGGCCGGCGGCTGGGGCGGCGCGATCCGATGGCGGCGCCGCGACCTCGACCAGATCCAGCCCCGGCGCCGCCCGTGCCAGCCGGCGCGCGAACGGCGTGTGCCACCACGCGGACGCGCGCTCGCGCGCCAGCACGACCGTGGCGCAGCCGTGGCGGCGCGCATAGCCGGCGACGACCGCCGCCGCATCGTGCCCTTCGAGCACGGCCGTGACCGCGCCCCGGGCCAGCGCGGCGCGCCGCAGTTCGAGCGTGCGCAGGCGCGCCGCTTCGCCGCGGCGGCGCGTCCGCGCGTTCTCGACGAGGACGGCGTGCCACGGCGCCTGGGCGAGCGCCGCCAGGCGGGCGGCAAAGGCGACGGTGCGCTCGTCGCAGGCATCCGCGCGCAGCACGGCGACCGCGGCGCCGCAGCCTGAAGATGACGTCGATTCGTAACTCTGCATGCGTGGATGGTAAGCGATCGCCTGTAAAAGCGGCATAAAAATCGGCCGCGTTTACGCGATGTTTACACGCGCCCGCCCACCCTTTACGACAATTTTCGGCGCGCCGGCCTATCGTGACAGCCTTGTTCCATCAACCGCACCCACCCATGGCATCCACTCTCTCGAACCTGCGCACCGCCCTGCTCGGCCGGCCCCTCGACCCGCTGCGCCAGGACACCCGCCATTCCCTCACCCTCGCCGCCTTCCTCGCCTGGGTCGGCCTCGGCGCGGACGGCCTGTCGTCGTCGGCCTACGGTCCGGAAGAAGCCTTCAAGGCGCTGGGCGGGCACGCCCATTTCGGCCTGTATCTCGCCCTCGCGACGGCGGCCACCGTCTTCGTTATCGCATTCGCCTACAACCAGGTGATCGAACTGTTCCCGACCGGCGGCGGCGGCTACCGCATCGCCTCCGTCCTGCTCGGACCGCACGCCGGCCTCGTCTCCGGCGCCGCGCTCGTCGTCGACTACGTGCTCACGGTCGCGATCTCGATCGCGAGCGGCGTCGACGCCCTGTTCTCGCTGCTGCCCCTCGCGTTCCAGGGCTGGAAGCTGGGCACGGAGCTCGGCCTCGTCGTGCTGCTGCTGTGGCTGAACCTGCGCGGCGTGAAGGAATCGATCCGGGTGCTGCTGCCGATCTTCCTCGGCTTCGTCGCCACGCATGCGCTCCTGATCGTGTACGGCATCGGCGTGCAGGCCGCCCACATCCCCGCCCTGCTGCCCGACACGCTGCACGAGACGACGGCCCTCGCCGGCCAGACCTCGTGGATCTTCACGCTCGCCCTGCTGCTGAAGGCGTATTCGCTGGGCGGCGGCACGTACACCGGCATCGAGGCCGTGTCGAACAACGTGAACGCGCTGGCCGAGCCGCGCGTGCGCACGGGCCGCATGACGATGCTGTACATGGCGTGCAGCCTGGCCTTCACGGCCGGCGGCATCATCTTCCTGTACCTGCTGTGGAATGCGGCGCCGCAGGCCGGCCAGACGCTGAACGCGGTCGCCTTCCGCGCCATCCTGCAGCATGCCGGCTTCAATGGCCCGCTGCTCGGCGTGGTGCTGGCCGCGACGCTCGCCTGCGAAGCGGGCCTGCTGCTGGTCGCCGCGAACACCGGTTTCCTGGGCGGTCCCGCGGTGCTGGCGAACATGGCGCAGGATTCGTGGGTGCCGCACCAGTTCCGCTATCTCTCCAGCCGCCTCGTCACGCAGAACGGCGTGCTGCTGCTCGGCCTTGCCGCCGCCCTCGTGCTGCTGGCCAGCGGCGGCCGCGTGGACCTGCTCGTCGTCCTGTACAGCATCAACGTGTTCCTCACGTTCAGCATGTCGCTGCTGGGCCTGTGCCGCTACTGGCTGCGCCACCGCGGCGACGCCGGCTGGCTGCGCCGCCTGCTGCTGTCGCTGTGCGGCCTCGCCGTCACCGCGAGCATCCTCGTCGTGACCATCGTCGAAAAATTCATGGAAGGCGGCTGGGTCACGATCCTGCTGACCGGTCTCGTCGTCGCCCTGTGCCTCGCGGTGCGCGCCCACTATGCGGACACGCGCAAGCGCCTCGACGACGTCGACCGCGTGTTCGCCGCCCAGCCGCCGGGCCAGTGCACGGACACGCCGGCGCCGCAACCGGACGCGCCGACGGCCGTGTTCATCGTCGGCAGCTCGCGCGGCGGCGGCCTGCATGCGCTGTTGTGGGTGCAGCGCATGTTTCCCGGCCATTTCAAGAACGTCGTGTTCGTGTCCGCCCGCACCGTCGACGCGCATGCCTACGGGGGCGACGGCGCGATCGACATCCTCAAGACGAAGGCGCACGCCACGCTGGACGATTTCGTGGGCTTCTGCCGCAGCCACGGCATTCCCGCCACGTCGCGCCTCGGGTTCGGCACGGATGCCGTCGCGACCCTGACGGACATGTGCCGCGACCTCGCCGACGAATTCCCGCACGCCGTGTTCTTCACGAGCCGCCTGGTGTTCCAGCGCGATAACCTGTTCACGCGGCTGCTGCACAACCAGGCGGCCCTCACCATCCAGCGCCGCCTGCATTTCGACGGCCTGCAGATGATCATCCTGCCGATGAAGGTCTAGCCGAACAGCTTGATCGCCGTCTTCGCCACGAGGTCGCCCTGGAAGCGCGCGCCGTCCAGTTCATTCTTGCTGGGCTGGCGCTGGCCCTGGCCGCCGGCGATCGTGCTGGCGCCATAGGGGCTGCAGCCCGTGACCTCGTCCAGCGTCATCTGGCCCGCGAAGCTGTATGGCAGGCCGACGATCACCATCCCGAAGTGCAGCAGGTTGGTCACGATCGAGAACAGGGTCGTCTCCTGGCCGCCGTGCTGGGTCGCCGTCGACGTGAACGCGGCGCCGACCTTGCCGTTCAGCGCGCCCTTCGCCCACAGCCCGCCCGTCTGGTCGAGGAACGCCGCCATCTGCGACGGCATGCGGCCGTAGCGCGTGGGCGCGCCGATCACGATGGCGTCGTAGCCGGGCAGCTCGTCCACCGTCGCGACGGGCGCGGGTTGATCCAGCTTGAAGTGGCCGTTGCGGGCGACGTCGTCGGGCACCGTCTCCGCCACCCGCTTGACGTCGACGGCCGCCCCCGCCGCGCGGGCGCCTTCCGCCAGCGCGTGCGCCATCTGTTCGATGTGTCCATACGTCGAGTAATACAGCACCAGTACCTTGGCCATGCTCTCTCCTTGTCGTCCGCCACCGCGCCGCCAGCCGGCGCCCCGCCATGCTACCTCAGTATCGCCGGGGGTTCACGCGCACGCGTGTTCGCCCTGCAGGCGGTAAGGCGACGCGCGCGCCCAGTCGAGCAGCTCGCCGGCCGGCATCGGCGCGGCCACGTAGAAGCCCTGCGCCTCGTCGCAGCCCAGCGTAAGCAGCGCATCCCAGATGCGCGCGTTGCTGACGCCCTCGGCCACGACGCCCATCCCGAGGTCGTGCGCCAGGTGCACGGTCGACTTGACGATGGACGCGGCGCGCCCGTCCTCGATCATCTGCATCGTGAAGCCGTGGTCGATCTTGATGACGTCCACGGGCAGGCGGCTCAGGTAGCTCAGCGACGAGTAGCCCGTGCCGAAGTCGTCGACGTACAGGCGGAAGCCCATGCCGGACAGGCGTTCCAGTTCGGCGATGCTCTCGGCCGGATTCTGCATCAGGCTGCTCTCCGTCATCTCCAGCCCGATCAGGCCCGCGCACGAGCCGTGCCGCTCGAGCAGCTCGCGCAGGTGTTCGGACAGCGACAGCGCCGCGATGTCGCGCGCGGACAGGTTGACGGCGATCGGCAGGCGCACGCCCTGCGCGCGCCATGCCTCGCACTGGGCGATGCTGGACTCCAGCATGTGCCGGGTGAGCACGTGGATCAGGTCCGTCGCCTCGATCAGCGGCATGAAGGTCTCCGGCCCGATGCAGCCCTTGTCCGGATGGACCCAGCGCACGAGGGCTTCGGCGCCGACGATGTCGCGCGATGCCATCGTCACCTTGGGCTGGCAGAACAGCTGGATCTGGCCGGACTCGATGGCGGCGCGGAAGTCGCCGATCAGGGACAGGCGGTCGGGCGTGTGCGGGTCGTCCTCGGCCACGTACACGGCTACGTTGCGCGCCATGCCGGCGGCCTGGTACAGCGCGATGTCCGCCTTGCGCAGCAGCGTGTGGTAGTCCAGCCCCTGCAGCGGCGCGAGCGCGATGCCGATGCGCGCGCCGATCTCGTACGAGATGCCGGCGACGGCGAACGGCGCCTCGAGCGCGCGCAGCAGGTGCTGCGCCCAGCGCCGCGCCTCGTCCTCGTCGGCGCCGTCGAGCACGATCGGGAAGCGCGAATCGCAGCGCGCCACGACGCCCGCCTGGCCGACGACGGCAGCCAGGCGGTCCGCCACGAGCGCCAGCAGCACGTCGCCGTACATGTGCGTGAGCGCGTAGTTGACGTCGCGGAAGCGCACGAGGTCGACGATCAGGCAGGCCAGCCGCGCCGGGCTCCGCCCCCGTCCGGCGCCGCGGCGCAACTGGGCCAGCCGGTCCTCGACCTCGCGCTCGAACAGGTTCATGTTGGGCAGGGCCGTCACCGTGTCGTAATAGGCCAGGCGCCGCACGTTGTCCTCGGCGCGGCGGCGCTCCGTGACGTCCTGCACGAGGCCCAGCATCTTGACGGCGCGCCCCACCGCGTCGTACTTCACCTCGGCGACCGAATGCAGCCAGCGGACCTCGCCGTCCGGCCGGACGAGGCGGAATTCGATGTCGTACTTGTAGTCCGGATCGTGCAGCGCCCGTTCGCGCGCCCGCTCGGCCAGCGCGCGGTCGTCCGGGTGGATGCGCGCATAGATCTCCGCCGTCGACACGGGCGCGTCCTCCGGCCTGAAGCCGAGGATGCGGTAGCCTTCCGGCGACGACGTCACGTGCGAATCGCTGGCCGCGTCCCAGATCCAGTTGCCGATCATGGCGAGCGCCTGGGCGCGGTGCAACTCCTTCTGGGTCGCGCGCAGTTCGCCCTCCGCCTCGACGTGGCGCGTGACGTCCTGCAGCACGACCAGCACGGCGTCGCGCCCGCCGTATTCGATGGCGCAGCGCTGCAGGATCGCATGATGGTTTTCGCCATCGGCGCCGGCGATGCGACGCGCGTGCGAATGCAGATGGCACGTCGAGGGACCGAGGTCGTCGGGTTCCTGTCCGCCGCGCGCGTACAGGTCGGGCAGGCGCAGGGCCAGCAGCTGGCCGCGCGTGTAGCCGAGCAGGTCGAGGATGGCGTCGTTGACGTCGAGGATTTCCTGCGACACCGGGTCGCAGACCAGCATCGACAACTGGGTCCCTTCGAACAGGGGCCGGCACCATGCGCTCGCATCCGCGCGCGGGGACTCTGCAGCCATGGCTTTCCCTTTCCGTGCAATGAAGGACCACCTTCGAGTATAGCGCAAACATTGATAACAAAATGTTATCAATAACCTGTCAATATAGACAGGTATCCCGCTTTTCGGCCATCCTCCAGAATGGCCGACCCCGGCTTTTCCCTTCCTTCCCATGGAGACCAGAGACCACATGACCAACACCGTACGCTGGGGCATCCTCGGCACCGGCAGGATCGCCCGCGATTTCGCGACGGCCCTGCGCGACACGCCCGGCGCGACCATCGCCGCCGTCGCCTCGCGCGAACGCGCGACGGCCGTCGAATTCGCCGACGAATTCCACATTCCCCTGCGCCTGGCCGGCTACGATGGCCTGGCCGCATGCGCCGACGTCGATCTCGTCTACATCGGCACCCCGCACGCGATGCATGCCGAGAACGCGCTCGCCATGCTGGCCGGCGGCAAGGGGGTGCTGTGCGAAAAACCGTTCGCGCTGAACCGCGCCCAGGCCGAACAGGTCGTGGCCCTGGCGCGCAGCCGCCGCGTCTTCCTCATGGAGGCGATGTGGACGCGCTTCATGCCCGCCCTCGACGAGGTCAAACGCATCCTGGCGTCCGGCGTGCTGGGCGAGGTATCGCAGGCCAGCGCCGATTTCGGCTTCGCGGCCACGGGCGGACCGGACGCGCGCCTGTTCAACCCGGCCCTCGGCGGCGGCGCCCTGCTCGACGTGGGCATCTATCCGCTCTCGATCACGGCCTACCTGCTGGGCGCCGTGGAAGCCGTGCGCGCCCAGGCCGAGCTGGGGCCCACCGGCGTCGACCTGCAGACCGTGTTCACGCTGCGCCACGCGGGCGGCGCGCTGTCCACGTGCGCGTGTTCGCTGAAGGCGCGCACGCCGGGCCTGCTCACCTTGTCCGGCCGCCACGGCCAGCTGCGCCTCGACGCGCCGTTCCACCGGCCGCCGACGATCACCCTGATGCTGGCCGACGAAGCGCCGCGCGTGATTCCCACACCCTACCTGGGCAACGGCTACGTGCACGAAGCGATCGAGGCGCAGCGCTGCTGGAACGCAGGCCTGATCGAAAGTCCCGCCATCACGCACGAGCAGACCCTGCACCTGATGGGCGTGCTGGACGAGATCCGCAGGCAGACCGGCGTGACGTATCCGGGCGACTGACCTTGTGGACAGGTCGCGCATCCGGCGGTTGACATGCGTTCGCGGCGGCGGCATACTCGCCGCTGTTAGCGCTATCACCCGAGCGGACGAAGAGCCGCCATTCACCTGACCGGAGACGCAGATGGCCTGTCCGACCGCTTTCCCTGATCCCGCCGCAACCACCGGAGCGGCCCGATGACGGCCGCCCTCCCGCGCGCCGCCGCCGGCCCCGACGCCGGCACGGCGCACGCCCCGCTGCCCTGGCGCGAAAAACTGGCCTACGGCGTGGCCGACATGGGGTTCAATTTTTACTGGACCAACGTCGCCACCTTCCTGCTGATCTACTACACGGACACGTTCGGGATCTCGGCCGCCGCCGCGGCCACCATGATGTCTGCCATTAAAATCGTCAACGCGTTCACCGACCCGCTGATCGGCGCCGCGGCCGACCGCACGGACACCCGCTTCGGCAAGTTCCGCCCCTGGCTCGTGTGGATGTGCGTGCCGCTGGCCGGCGCCGCCGTCCTCACCTACACGACGCCCGGCCTCGCGGGCGACGCGAAACTCGCATGGGCGTACGGCACGTATCTGTTGATGATGGTGTGCTACACGTGCGTGAACATCCCGTACAACGCGCTGTCCGGCGTGATGTCGGCCGACCCGCAGCAGCGCTCCACGATCAACGGCCTGCGCTTCATCTTCGCCTTCGCCGGCAGCACGCTCGTGACGGCGGCCACGCCGGACATGGTGCGCTGGCTCGGCGCCGGCGACGACCGGCGCGGCTGGCAGCTGACGATGCTGGTGTGGGCCGTCGCCGCGTCGCTGCTGTTCGTATTCACCTTCTTCAACACGCGCGAACGCATCGCACCGCCGCCCGGACAAAGGAACGCCGTGTGGCGCGACGTGCGCGACCTGGCGGGCAACCGCCCGTGGATGGTGCTGTTCTTCCTGGCGCTGATCATCATGGTCACGATCACGCTGCGCACCGCCAGCGCCGCCTATTACTTCAAATACGTCGTCGGCCGCCCGGAACTGATGCGCACCTTCGTCCCCACGTACATGGTGGCGGCCGCGGTCGGCGCCGCGCTCACGCCGCTGCTCACGCGCCTGGTCGACAAGAAGACCCTCATGATCGTGCTGATGAGCGCGACCGCCGCGCTGTCCGCCGCGTTCTATGTCGTGCCCCCTAGCCAGGTGGGGCTGATGTTCGTGCTGCAGGGCGCGCTCGGCCTCGTGCTCGGGCCGAAATCGCCGCTCGCGTTCTCGATGTATGCCGACACGGCCGACTACAACGAATGGCGCACGGGCCGCCGCGCGACGGCCATGACCTTTGCCGCCGCCACGTTTTCGCAAAAGCTCGGCACCGCGGTCGCCGTCGCCGTCATCGGGTCCGTGTTCACGGCGCTGGGCTACGTCCCGAACGCGGTGCAGGCCAGCGGCTCGCGCGAAGGCATCGTCTGGCTCATGTCCTTCATCCCGGCCGCGTTTGCCGTCGCCGCCGTGGCCGTCATGTGCTTCTATAACCTGAACGGCAGGCAGCTGGCGCGCATCCAGGCCGAACTCGACGCGCGCAAGACCGCCTCCTGAAAATCACGACAAGGAAACACCATGCTGCAACCGACCGAGAACGGCGCGCGCTACGAGCTCGCCAGCCCGACCGCCATGCCGAACGCCGGCGGCTTCCTGTGGAACCGGCGGATGATGATCCAGATAACCTGCCGCGGCTATGCCACCGCCCAGTTCATGCAGCCGGAACCGGCCAAGTATTCGCATGCGCCGAATCTCGAAGCAAAGACCTTCATGCAGCCGGAGCAGGCGTATTACGCGCACCATCCGGGCCGCTTCTTCTACGTGAAGGACGAGGACACGGGCGAGATCTTCTCGGCGCCGCACGAACCCGTGCGCTCGGCGCCCGACCGCTTCGCATTCTCCGTCGGCCGCGACGACCTCGCGTGGACCGTGGAAAAGCTGGGCATCCGCGTCGACCTGCGCCTCGGCCTGCCGGTCGACGACGTGGCCGAGCTGTGGACCCTGAGCGTCACCAACGTGAGCGGCCGTCCGCGCAAGGTCAGCGTGTATCCCTACTTCACGATCGGCTACATGTCGTGGATGAACCAGTCGGCCGAGTACCGCCCGGACCTGCAGGCCATCGTGGCCAGCAGCGTCACGCCGTACCAGAAGCTGCAGGACTATTTCAAGAACAAGGATTTCAAGGACAAGACGTATTTGCTGTGCGAGACGGCGCCGGACGCATGGGAAGCGAACCAGGGCCGGTTCGAGGGCGAAGGCGGCCTGCACGCACCGGACGCGCTCTCCGCCGAGCGCCTGCCGGGCGGCGATGCGCGCTACGAAACGCCGGTGGCCGCCGTGCAGTACCGCCTCGCGCTGGGCGCCGGCGAGAGCGCCACGCGCCGCTTCGTGTTCGGCCCCGCGCGCGACGACGCCGAGATCGCCGCCATGCGCGCGCGCTACCTGAGCGCGCAGGGGTTCGCCGCCGCCGCGCGCGCGTACGCCGCGTACGCGGACCAGGGCGCGGGCTGCGTCACCGTCGAGACGCCCGATGCGGCGTTCGACAACTTCGTGAACCACTGGCTCGCGCGCCAGGTGTTCTATCACGGCGACGTGAATCGCCTCAGCACGGACCCGCAGACCCGCAACTACCTGCAGGACAACATGGGGATGGCGTTCATCAAGCCGGCCGTCGCCCGCGCCGCGTTCCTGCACGCGCTGTCGCAGCAGGCGCCGAACGGCGCGATGCCGGACGGGATCCTGCTGTTCGAAGGCGCCGAGCTCAAATACATCAACCAGGTGCCGCACACGGACCATTGCGTGTGGCTGCCCGTCTGCCTGCAGGCCTATCTCGACGAGACGGGCGACTACGCAGTCCTCGACGAACCCGTCGCGGGAGCCGACGGCGTGACGCTCACCGCCGCCGAGCGCATCTCGCTGGCGATGGACTGGCTGCTGCACAAGCGCGACCACCGCGGCCTGTCGTACATCGAACAGGGCGACTGGTGCGATCCGATGAACATGGTGGGCTACAAGGGACGCGGCGTGTCCGGCTGGCTGACGGTGGCCGCGGCATACGCGCTGAACCTGTGGGCCGACGTGTGCGCGGCGCGCGGCGACGACTGGCGCACGGAGCACTTCCGCGCCGGCGCCCGCGACATGAACACGGCCGCCAACCTGCACCTGTGGGACGGCGCCTGGTACGCGCGCGGCATCACGGACGATGACGTCGTCTTCGGCACGCGCCTTGACGCCGAAGGCCGCATCTACCTGAATCCGCAGAGCTGGGCCTTCCTCAGCGGCGCCCCGGACGCGCGCCAGCGCGGCGCGATGCTCGCCGAAATCGACGGCCAGCTCGACACCCCGTACGGCGTCCAGATGTTCGCGCCGCCGTACAGCGCGATGCGCGAAGACGTCGGACGCGTCACGCAGAAACATCCGGGATCGGCCGAGAACGGCGCGGTCTACAACCACGCGTCCGTGTTCTACATCTACAGCCTGTACACGATCGCCGAACCGGACCGCGCCTGGGACGCACTGCGCAAGATGATCCCGGGCCCGGGCGCGGACGACTATCTGCAGCGCGGCCAACTGCCCGTGTTCATCCCGAATTATTATCGCGGCGCGTGGCGGGAATACCCGCGTACGGCCGGCCGTTCCAGCCAGCTGTTCAACACGGGCACCGTCTCGTGGGTCTACCGTTCCATCGTGGAGGGGCTGTGCGGCCTGAAGGGCGATGCGGCGGGCCTGGTCGTGAATCCGCAACTGCCGTCGCACTGGCCGTCCATGCGCGTGCGCCGGGTGTTCCGCGGCGCCACGTTCGACGTCAGCGTGACGCGCGGGCCGGTCGAGCGCACGACTGTCGTGTGCGACGGGATAGTGCTGGCGGAGGCGCGCGTCGCGGGCATCGAGGCCGGACGCGCTTATCGTCTCGAAGTCACGGTGCCCTGAGCGCCGTTGTGTGCGGTGTGGACATGTCCCCCGAACAAGGGGGCTGTGTTCGCGCTATTTAGGTAAGCGAGCGCTGCCGGCTAGCCGCGCTGCGCCGCCGCGCATGGAGCAGCCGTTGCCAGCCCGATTAATCGATGAGGCAGCGGCGGACGACACCGCGAACCGCACCAGCCAGCTCTTGAAGCGGCTGTGCCAGCTGTCGCCGTTCCGGATCGCGCCCGCACACCCGCCCGCGCGCCACGGTGGGCATGACGCAGGCTGCCAGACCGCGCAGCGTCGCTCCTCATGAGCTAACTCGACGATGTGTGTGAAATCTGCAACCAGATTCAGTTCACGCATATAACGCGAACACAGCCCCAAAAAAAAGAGCCGGGAGCACATCTGCGCCCGGCCCTAAGAGGAGATTTTTAGAAGAGTGCGCAGCCCCCCGCGCACCCCGCACCGCTTATCCGCACCTTCAGGCCGATCGGCTGATAGCGCTAACAAGCAATACCGTCAGTGTAACGTTTCCACAGAAAATGTAAAGCGCAACCAGATGATTATTTGTTCGCCGACGCGGGCGGATCAGGTGCTCTCGCGCTCGCGCAACGTAAAGCCCAGGTCGATGCGGCGTTCGCGCGGTTCGCGCCCGCCGATCACGTCCAGCAGCAGCGACGCGGCCTCGTAGCCGATGCGGTAACGCGGGGTGTCGATGGTCGTCAGCGACGGCACCATCCACGCGGACGCCGGCAGGTCGTTGAAGCCGGCGATGGCCACGTCCTGCGGCACGCGGATGTCGTGGCGCTGGCAGTAATAGATGGCGCCGTGCGCGAGGTCGTCGTTGCAGAAGAACACGGCGTCGCAATCGGGCAACGTGTCCAGCGCCTGGCGCATCAGTTCGGCGCCCAGCGCGATCGTGGACGGGTCCGGCACCATGATTTCCAGCCGCGGGTCCGCGAGCCCGGCCGCCTGCATCGCCTGCCGGTAGCCGTCGGCGCGGCGCAGCGTCCGCTCGTCCAGCTGGGCGCCCACGAACGCGATGCGCTTGTAGCCGCGCTCGAGCAGGTGGCGCGTGATGGCGTTGCCGGCGTCGTGCTGCGAAAAACCCACCGACAACTCGCCCGGCCCTTCGGCCAGGTCCATCATCGACACGACCGGCATCCGCGATCCGGCCAGCATGCGCTCGACCTGCGGGCTGTGCGTGAGGCCGGACAGCAGGATGCCGTCCGGGTCCGATTGCAGATAGGTGCGCAGCAGCTTTTCTTCCTCGGCATCGGAATAGCGGGTGTTGCCGATCAGGAGCTGGTATTGCCCATGCTCGATGGCGTCGTGAATGCCGTCCAGCACGGCCGTGAACACGACGTTCGACAGCGACGGCACGAGCGCCACGATCACGCGCGACTGCGACGACGCGAGCGCGCGCGCGGCCCGGTTGGGCACATAACCCAGTTCGGCCACGGCCTGCTCGACCTTGGTCCGCGTCGCCTCGGACACCAGTTGCGGCTGGCTCAGCGCGCGCGATGCCGTCATCGTCGATACACCCGCGTGCGCCGCCACCTCTTCCAGCGTCGTCCGCCCCGTTCCCCTGACCTTACCTGTACTGCTTCTGCTCATTGTCTTTTTTGTATTTACTGGCCGCGACGCGTGCCGACCATGGATTCCGCCACGGATTGGACATTTTGTCAATGTTTGACACGCAATCGTTCCCCATTTGGCGCCGGATCGTGGCTTTAAACACCATGAACCCGACCAGTTCTGTCCGACAGGTCCTACAGCCTCCTGACGCATATTCCGATTGCCGGCTCCGTCAGTCGGCCTACCATGGGGGTTCACATACCGATCAAGGAGGCGATTATGCCGAGCAACCACGACGACAAAAGCAAGGGTATGAAAGGCACGGGCGAGGCGGGCAACCAGCAGTCGGCCGGCCAAAGCAAGTCCCGGCGCAGCCAGGGCAACCAGCAGAATTCCGACCTGGCCAGCGGACCGGGCGACAACGCGCAACGCGGCGACTGGGGCAGCCAGCAGAGCGCCAAGCCCGACCAGGGCAATCAATCGCAGTCCGACCTGGGCAGCGGGCCGGGCGACAATTCCCGCAACCAGGGCCGGCAAAGCGGGAACCTGAACCAGAACCAGCAAAGCGATAACCAGCGCGGCAACCTGCAGAGCGGCGGCCAGGGCAGCCGGTCGGGCAGGAACCAGCTGGACCGCGACGATCTCGATTCCGACGACTCGCTGCAGCGCTGACGCGCCTTCCTCTTCCACTTCATCCGGCCCGCCCCGCGGTGGGCCGCTGTCTTGCGCGCGTCGCGCAGCGGCTCTCCGTTTCCGCCCGGCGGAGCCGACCGTGGCGAACGTAATGTAACATCGCGGCCGAACGGCCGGGACGGTGCAATGCCGTCCCCGCGGCCTGCATCCGTCATTGTCAACAATATTGCGACGCGCAACCCCGCTCCCAGGCGCTATACTCGCAGGCACAATCATAATCCTCCGTACGGGAACGCGACGATCCCGCCTGCGCGCGCCTCGCACCACAAGCACAGCATGAGAATCAGCAAAGAGAAAGCCGCCGACAACCGCACCGCGCTGATCCGCGCGGCGAGCAAGCTGTTCCGCGAACGCGGCATCGACGGCGTCGGCGTGGCGGAGATCAGCAAGCAGGCGGGTCTCACGCACGGCGCCCTGTATGCGCATTTCCGCTCGAAGGAAGAGCTGGCGCTGGAAGCGCTGTCGTATGGCCTCGACCAGGCCAATTCGCGCATGTATTCGGCGACGTCGGACGGCATGCCCGACCTGTCGCGCTTCCTCGACCGCTACCTGGCGCTGGAGTCGCGCGACGACTACGGCAACCGCTGCGCGATGGCGGCGTCGGCCAGCGAGATCGGGCGCCAGGACAAGGCGATCAGCGCCCGTTTCGCGGAAGGCTATATGGTGATGGTGCGCGCGTTCGAGCGCCAGATCGCGGAGAACGAGCCGGGCAGCGATGCGCTCGGGCGCGCCATGGTCGTCGTGGCCACCATGATCGGCAGCCTGGCCGTGGCGCGCGGCGCCGCCAGGGGCAATCCGGCCGTGTCCGAACAGGTGCTGCAGGCGGCCCGCCGCCAGCTCGACGAGCTGATGCTCGCGCCCGCCCCCGCGCGCGCGGACGACCGGCCCGCGGCCTGATCGTCCGGCGCCGGCAACGGCGCGCCTCTACTTCGTGACGCCGATGGGCGTGCGGTGGCCGCCCTTGAACGTGTACAGCGTGAGCACGCCGTCGCGGATGTCGCCGTGCGCGTCGAACGCGATGGTGCCGGTGACGCCGGGGTAGCGCACCTTCGCCAGTTCGGGCAGGTACTTCGCGGGCGCGCTCGAACCCGCCTTGTCCATCGCGGCCGCGACCGCCATCACGGCATCGTACGAATACGGCGCGATGATCTGGACGTCGATGCCGTAGCGCTTCCGGTAATCGGCGCGGAACTTGTCCATGCCGGCCTTGCCCTTGTCTTCGACGCCGCCCGCTTCCGCGCACACGACCCGGCCGTCGGTCATCGTATTCCCCGACAGCGGCTGCATCGCATCCGAACAGATGCCGTCGCCGCCCATCATGCGCGCGTGGATGCCCAGTTGCTTCATCTGGCGCAGCATCGGACCGGCCACCGCGTTCATGCCGCCGAAGAACACGAGGTCCGGATTGCTGGCCCGGATGCGCGTCAGGATGGCGGCGAAGTCCGTCGCCTTGTCGTTGGTGAACTCGCGCGCGACGGGCGTGACGCCCTGCCGGCGCAGGCTGTTGGCGAATTCCGAGACGAGACCCTGGCCATACGCGGTGCGGTCGTCGATGACGGCGATGCGTTTCGCCGCCATCGTCCCGACGGCGTAGCGGCCCAGCGCGCGGCCCAGCTGGACGTCGTTGGCGACGACGCGGAACGCCGTGTTGTACCCCAGCTGGGTGTACTTCGGATTCGTGGCGGACGGCGAGATCTGCGGGATGCCCGCGTCGTTGTAGATCTTCGCGGCGGGGATCGTCGTGCCCGACGTCTCGTGGCCGATCACGGCATTCACTTTCGCGTCCGCCAGCTTCTGCGCGGCGGCCGTCGCCGCCTTCGGGTCGCCGCCGTCGTCTTCCGGCACGAGCACCCATCTGACCTTCCTGCCGGCGATCGTCGCGCCGCGCGCGTTCAGTGCGTCGATCGCCATGCGCGCGCCGTTCTCGCTGTCCTTGCCGAAATGGGCGACCGGACCCGTGATCGCGGCCGCATGGCCGATCTTCACGGTTTCCTGGGCCGTGGCCAGGCCGGCCGCGGACAACGCCAACATCAACAACGCTTGCTTCTTCATTCCATCCTCATCTAAAACAGTGATTCTTTATATCAAATCACTAGGGTAGCGTGGATGAGCCGAATTCACAAGTCTTGCGATGAAACGCAAAGTTTCAGGCACAATGGGGTTTTGGTTCCAGAAGTCCACGATGACCGCCGACTCCCCGTCACCGCTGCCCAGACTGGGCGCCGCCGTCCTGCTGCGCGCCCTGTTCAAGCACCCGCGCCGCTTCCACGGCGTGCCGACGCCCCGCACGACCTACGTCCTCGACCGCATCGACCCGCACCAGCTGCGGCGCTACCGCCAGGCCCTCGGCTTCCGCGACGAGGGCATTCCCCTCACCTATTACTACCTGCTGGCCCAGCGCGCCCACGTGGCGACGATGCTCGACGACGCGTTCCCGTTCCGCCTGCCCGGCACGGTGCACACGGAAAACACGCTGCGGGCGCTGGCCGAGCCGCGCCACGACGTGCCGCTGGTGCTGTCGACCACCGTGACCATCCGCCCGCCGACCGAGAACGGCGCCGTCGTCGCCGAGCTGGACACCGTGGCCCGCCAGCTCGACACGGCCATTTTCAGCTGCCGCAGCACCTACCTCGTCGTGCGCGGCCAGCAGGCGCAGCGGCGCGGCCGCCAGGAGGCGAAGGACCTGCCCATACTGACCGGCTGGCGCCTGCCGCGCAGCACGGGCCGTGCCTACGCGCGCATCTCGGGCGACTGGAATCCGATCCATCTGTGGACGTGGTCGGCGCGCCTGATGGGCATGAAGCGGCCGATCATCCACGGCATGCACACCCTGGCGCGCGCCTGCGCCGAGCTGGAGCAGGCATGCGGGCGGCGCGTCCTGGCGCTGGAGGGACGCTTCCGCGCGCCGGCGCCGCTCGGCAGCGAACTGGTGCTGGGCGCCGACCTGGCGGCCGGCAGCTTTGCCGTGGGCGGCGGCGGCCGCGTCGTGGCCGAGGGCAGCTTCCGCACCGTTTGAATTTGATCCAGATCAAAGAATTTACAGCGTATATTCGCCATCCTGAGCCGACCACCAGACGCTCGGGAGAACGCCATGTATGACCGCATCCTCGTGCCCACCGACGGCTCCGACGTCTCCGCCGCCGCCGAACAGGCCGCCATTGCCTTCGCGCGCGCCAACGGCAGCGAGATCGTCGCCCTCGCCGTCGGCCAGCCGCAACCACCCATCGCCAGCGCGGAAGCGGCGATGGCCATCGATCCCGGCCTCGACGACGAGGTGCTGCTGACCCGCGCCACCGGGCACGCGCGCCGGGTGGCGGACGCCGCGGCCGCCGCGGGCGTGCGCTGCAGCGAGGTGGCCATGCTCGACTACGCGCCGGCCGACGCGATCCTCGCCACCGCCGAGAGCCGCAACTGCGACCTCATCTTCATGGGTTCGCACGGCCGGCGCGGATTGTCGCGCCTGCTGGCCGGGAGCGTGACGCAAAAGGTCTTGGCCGACGCCACCGTGCCCGTGCTCGTGATGCGCCCCCGGCCCGCGCACAAGGCGTAAGCCATGTACCAGCGCATCCTCGTCCCCGTCGACGGCACCGAGCGGGCCGCGGCGGCCCTCGGCGCGGCGCTCGGCCTGGCGCACCTGGCCGGCGGCACCATCATCGGCGTGCACGTGGCGGGCGAAACGCCGCTGCTCGCGACGGGCGACGTGGGCGGGCCGTTCTACGACGCATGGCGCAACGAGGCCGACCGCCTCGGGCGCGACGCCCTCGCCTACGTCGTCCGGCGCGCCACCGAAGCGGGCATACCGTGCGAGACCGTGCTGGCCCCGCCCGGCCCCGCGTGGGACGGCATCATCGCGACGGCGCGCGAGCGCGCATGCGACCTGATCGTTATGGCCTCGCACGGCCGCCACGGACTGGCCGCGCAACTGCTGGGCAGCGAGACGCAACGGGTGCTGACCCATTGCGACATTCCGGTCCTCGTGGTGCGCTGAGCCGGGCCGCCGCAGCCGGTTTTTCCGCCGAACCTGCCGCGGTACGTGTTCAGGCGGCCGATCCGCCGAGGCGGCGCAGGTGGTCGCGCCACATCGCGACCCGCTCCGCCGACAGCGTGTGGGCCCGCCCGATCAGCGTCGTGCGCACGGGCCGGATGCCCGCCCGGCCGAGGATCTGGCGCCGCATCATCCGGACCCCGTAGCCGCCGTACCGCCACCGGTACACGACCGCGGGCATGCCCATGCTGACGACGAGCCGCGCGCTGCGTCCGCCCAGCAGGCCGGCGCCGAACGGCTGCTGCGGATCGTCCATGAAGACGCCCGGCCGCGTGACGTGTTCCATGAAGCCGCGCATCAGCGCCGGCATGTCGCCCATCCACAGCGGATAGACGAACACGAGGTGGTCCGCGTGCTGGATCGCATCCTGGACGGCAGCGAGCTGCGGCGGCGGCGAGCCATGCCACCATTCGGACGGGCTGGTGAGCAGCGGAAAACTCATCCGCGCCGGTTCGACGACGTCGACCTCATGGCCGGCGGCCAGCGCGCCCTCCACGTACGACTGGGCCAGCGCGTGGCACAGGTGGGGACGGTGGCAATCCGGATGACCCTGGATCAATAGGATGCGCGCCCCCATCAGTGACCGCCGTACTCTCGTTCGGGTTGTACCACGCTCATTTCTCGCTTTCGCTATGTATTCTGTCAACTAGGCTAACTGAACACAACGATGCTACGTTGCGAGATATCAAACGTCAGGGATTTTTTCGTGCTACCGGAAGTCTAAGAATATTTCGACTTTCGGGCGCCCGACGGCGCGGGGAGAACAGGATGGCCACGACAAGCATCACGCCGGCCCGCCCGCGCGCGCTCTGCGCCGCCCTGCGGCACGGACGCAAGATGCTGTGCCGGCGCATCGCGGACATGGCGGCCGGTCCGGACGACATGCTCGGCCGCGGCTTCGCGGCCCTCGTCGCGGCCGTCGAAGCGGCCTTCCGCCACGAAGAACTGATCATGGAAACGCTGGGCTACGTCCACCTGCACGAGCACCGCGAGGAGAACGCCGTCGTCCTGTCGGCCCTGCACCGCGTGCTGCCGGATGTCGAACGGGGCGACCACATGCTGGGCCGCCAGGTGCTGGCCGCGCTGGACGAGGTCCTCGCGCTGCACCGGCTCAGCGGCGACCTGGCGCTGACGGTAGCCACCCGGGCGCCGGCCGCGCGGGCCCGGGGCCGGGCGGCGCAGGCCACGTCGCACGTCGCGGCGCACCGCCCGCACACCCGCTGAACGGCGCGCCCGCCGGCTGGGCGGGAACGGCCGCACACGCTACACTGGCAGGATGAAGATTGCCGTCCTGTCCCGGCACCGCCGCCTGCTGGTCCTGTGCGCCTGCTCGACCGCCGTTCACCTCGCGCTGCTGGCGTTCGTCGCCGCGCACGGCGCGGGGCCGTCCGACGCCGCGCCCGCCGACGCCGGCCTGAGCGTGCGGCTGATGCCGCCCGGCGCGGCCGTGCCGGCGCGGCCGGCGGCACCGGTTCCCGTCGCGCGGGCGTCCGCGCCCAGGCACGCGCCCAGGCACGCGCCCGCGGCGCCGCCGGTCCGGCATCCGGCGCCGGGCACCGTGCCCGCCGTGGCGGCGGTGCCATCGCCGCCGGCCGTCGCCGCCCCCGCCCCCGCCCCCGTTGCCGCCGGCACGCCACTGATGCAGATGCCGGGCCGCTACCACGTCCGCCTGCCGGGGCCCGCCCTGCTCACCTACGACGTCGTACGCCAGCCCGCGGGCGCCGCCGCGGCACCGGCCGGCACCGCGCACCTGTCGTGGCGCACGGACGGCGACCGCTATCTGCTCGATCTGGACGGCCCGCTCGGTCGCCTGCACAGCGAAGGCGCGAGCGGCGACGCGGGCATCGTGCCGCGCCGCGCCCGCGAGGACACGGACGCCGGTCCGCTCGTCACGGACTTCGATGGGGACGGCCACCGCGTGCTGTTCCGTGCGGCCGGCACGGAAAGCCCGGACAACGTCGGCATCCAGGATCGCGCATCGCTGCTGATGCAACTGGCCGGCATCGGCCTGGCCGCGCCGGACCAGCTGACGGAATCGGTCGACATCGTCGTGGCGGGCGCGCGCGACCTGCGCATCGCGCGCTTTCGGGTGCTCGGCCAGGAAGACGTCGCCACGGCCACGGGGACGCTCAGCGCCTGGCACCTGGCCGAGCTGGCGGCACCCGGCGTGGCGCGGCTGGACGTCTGGCTGGCGCCGGAACGGGGCTGGCTGCCCGTGCGTCTGCGCATCGACGACGGCAGCGCCAGCGTCACGCAGACGCTGAGCGCCGTCGGGCCGGCGCCGGCCGCGCCCTGACTACTCGCGCACGCGGCGCCAGCCGGCCTTGCGCGCATCCTGCGCGGCGGCGGCCGGCAGGTCGAACGGCGTGTTCTTGCCGTCCGCCGTCGTCGCGATCAGCTTCAGCGCGCCGCTCGGCAGGCGCACGATGATGAAGCCCACGGCGGCCGAACTGTTCGACAGCGTGCGGCCGACGATGGCGTTGTTGTCGCTGTCGACGAGCAGCGGCTGCGCCGTGCACACGTCGAGCTGGTACAGGTTGCTCGTGCCGCCGACGGAGCAGGCCGAGGACGACGTCGGCAGGTTGGACACGACGTTCAGCGTGCCGGAGACGACCTTGGGATCGAGGTTCACGCGCTCGCCGCGGTTCTGGTCGAGATCCATGTACCAGCCGGCCTGCGTGCCCCAGCTGACGGCCGTGCCGCCGATCGCATACGTCTCGGTACCGCCGGCCGTGCTCTTGGTCAGGCGCATCTGCGCCATCTTCGCGGCCGTGCGCCAGTCGGCGGCGGCGATGCCGGTGCCGGAATCCTTCAGCACGTAGACGCTCTGCGTGTCCGTGGTCGCGATGTCGGACAGGTCGAGCAGCCGCCCCGTGCCGTACACCACCATCGTGCGCGCGGCCGTGCCGCCGACCTGGCACAGCGTGATCTCGGGGCGCGTCGTCACCGGCTGGGCCGCACCGGCATCGGCCATCTGCACGACGACCGGCGCGCCGCCCGCCGTGTAATCGAAACGGAACATCCGGCCCTGGTTGTCGCCGCCGTAGACGTAGGTCACGAGCGGATCGGTCAGCGGATTGGCCGTGATCGCCGTGATGCGTGCGAAACCGGAAGGCGTTGTCGCGTCGCCGTCGCCGGTGCTCGTCTTGTCCAGCACCTGCCCGGTCGCGACGTCGACGACGTACAGATAACCGGCCCCGCTGCCGCCGCTCACGCCGTCCGTGCCGGGCACGTTGTTGTAGCCGGACGTGAGGAACACGACCCAGTGCTCGGCGCCGCCGCCGTCCTTCCACGTGCCGAACTGCGGGTTGCCGAACGTGAGGCCGATGTCGGCGTCGAAGGCGGTGCCGCTGCACACGGCCGCGTCGGCGCACAGTTCCCACAATGCGTGCGGGTGCGCGGGGTCCGTCACATCCAGCGCATAGTAGCCGCGCCCGCCCGCGTTGAGGCCCGCCACGAGCACGGCGCGCCACGTGCCGCCGATCTTGACGTCGGCCACCTCGGGCGCGCCGTCGGTCGTGAACTGGTGGTTCGTGCCATACGTCGTGCTGGCCTGCAGGTACAGCTTCTTCATCGTGATGCGCGGCGCGTAAGCCCACAATTCCGTGCCGGCCGCCGCGTCGAACGCGTGCAGCATGCCGTCGTTGGCCGCCACGAACACGGTCGGACGGCGCGCGGCGTTCGCCGCCTTGTAATCGGCGTACCCGGCGATCGAATAGCCCTTGCGCGGATCGCGCAGGTAGGCCGGTTTCGACGACGCGATGTCGCCCAGCACGATCGGGATCGTCGTCGTGAGGCCCGGCGGATTGTGGTCGGTGCGCGTGTAGGCGCGCAGGATCGTGCCGTCGGCGTACTGCTGCTGGCCGCGCAGCCAGTCGACGATGGTGGCGCCCGCATTGACGCTGGCGCGGTCCGTGGACGACAGGCTGGCGCACTGGGCGAGCGCCGCGCATTTGTTGTCGAACCAGGCCTTCTCGGTCGCCGTCAGGTTCGCGTAGGTGAACGCCTTGAGGCCCCCGTTCGCCACGTCGGCCATCCAGATCGTACGCGTGTCGCTGCTGTCGCCGACGAGGCGGCCGACCGTGTCGGACGACGTCCACGCCGCCGTGGTCGAGACGGCGCCCGTGACGGGATCGATCTTGCGGTCCGCCAGTTCGCCGTACCAGCGCACCGTCGTGAACGTGGACGAGAAGATGTCGTTGTCCTGCTGCGAGATGTTCGGCGTGGACGTCGCCGCCGCGGACGCCGCGCCGATGCGCACCTGGATCGACGACAGCGCCGAGCCGAGGCCCTGCACGACCTGGGTCGGGTCGGACGCGCTGAAGTAGTGGCCGTGGCCATTGACGGCGGCGTGCCACAGGTCGTCCACGCGCGACTGGTATGCGGCGGAGCCGCTGGAGTCGCCCGTCTTCGGGTCCGGCCACACGTAGGCGCCGTTGCCGTTCCACGGGCAGCCGCTGGTCGCACCGGAGATCAGCTTGTAGAAGTCGCCGCCCGGCACGGGGGCCGAATCGTATTTCTCTTCGTAGTTCATGACGCCGTCCACGCCCAGGCCGAGCGCGTACGTGTTCATGTGCAGGCGCGTGTTCTCGCCCGTCTGCGCCGGCACGAGGCCGGGCTTGGTCCAGTCCTCGAGCGACGAACGCAGCGACGACGTCGCCGTGTTCGAGCCGCCGTTGTACCAGTACAGCGCGACGTCGGCCAGCGAGTTGTAGGTCTGCGCGCTCGGGTCGTAGCACCCGCTGCCGCGCGTGCAGAACCGCGCCGCGCTCTCGACGTTGTCGTTGTTGACGACGGTGGACGCGGCGGCGCCGTTCCAGTAGCCGTCGGTCGTGATGAACGTGAAGTTCTGCTGGCACGGGTACTGCACCACTTCCGAACCGGCGTCCGCCACGTACGGGCTCTGGTTCGCGTACATCTTGCCGATCGCGTACAGGGCCTGGCGCAGCGGCGTCGAGTTGCTGCCGTCCATCGCGTACAGCGTCGTGTACCAGTTGGTGCGGGCCGTGCCCGTGAATTGCTGGGGCGGCGTCATCGCGCCTTCGGCCGCCGCCGTCGACAGCGAGACGATCCCCACGTTGTAGTTCGACGTGAGCGACTGGAACGCCAGGCCCACGGCCGTCTTCATCATCTGGTTGCGCGTCTTGTAGTACGCATACCAGTTGGCGAAATTCGTCATCTCCTCGTCGTACGTGCACGTGCTGCCCGCGCAATCGGTGCGGCCGGCGGCCTTGGGATAGCTCGTCACGGCCGGGACGATGTCCGTGCGCACGAACACGGCGGCGCCGCTGCCCAGCGGCGTGGTCGTCACCGGAATCGCGTCGTACACGGCCGGCACCGGCGCCGACGCGGCCGTGGTCGCGAAGCCGATGCTGCCGCCGTTGTTGGTGAGCGTGCCCATCGTGATCGCGGCACCGCCCGCGGCGGCACCGGTGTCGACGACGCAGATCGTGTTGACGCTCTTCGCCGCGCACACCTGCGAGACCGCGTTGCCGCCGAGGTAGGCGGCGATGTTGCCCTGGCTGCCGATGTCGCTGGCGATGCTGGACGCGACCGACGTGTTGCTCGCGCCCTTGCCGAAGGTCCGATCGGCCGCGATCAAGGTCGTGCCGCCGAGCTTCGTGCCGGCGGCGAGCACCGTGCGGCTGCTCGAGAACTTGCTGTTGCTCGCCGTGCCCGACACCGTGATCAGCGCGGTGGCCGGCTGCGCCGCGATCGCGACGGTCGCCGGCGCGTCCACGGTGATCGCCCAGCCGGAGCGGCTGCTGTCCGTCAGGACCGAGCAGACGCCGATCGATTTGCTGCTCGTGCCGGCGGCACAGTCGATCGGGACGACGGCCACCACGTTGTCGGTGCCGAGCGTGATGCCGTAGGTCGAGCAGGCCGGCACGCTGTAGCCGGACACCGGCGTGCGCACGCAGGCCAGGTACTGGTTCGTCAGGCCGGTCTTCGCGATGATCGAGGCCGCGAGCGCGGTCGCCACCGTCGCCTGCTTGCCGACCGTGTTGGTGCCGGTCGTCGCCGTCACCGCGTTGTTCGTGATGACGACGGCGCCGCCCGATTCGGCGACGGACACGCCGTTGAGCGTGATCGCGCCGGCGGACGCCGACGTGCCGATCGTGATGGTGCCGTAGGCCGCGACCACGCCGCCGTTCGGATTCGAGAAGCGCGGGTACTTGAAACTGCCGACGTATTTCGACTGGCAGTTCGTCAGTGCCGTGCTGTCGCACCAGCGCACCCGGGCCGGGAACGGATAGCCGGCCGGCGCCGGCGCGCCCACGGCGGTCGTCACGCACGTCGTCAGCGCGGCCGTGGTGCAGTACTCGGCGACGTTGATCGTGTAGTAGTACGGGTTCGTCGTGTACGCCTGCGGCGTGTAGCGCACGTCGTTCGGATAGGTATAGGTCGCCGAGTTGTACACGCAGTTGGCATAGCTCGTGTCGCACCAGCGCAGGTCGGGAAAACCGGTGGCCAGGTTCGTGCTGGTGGCGCTGCTGCCCAGCATGTCGCGCTTGTTCACGTTGAAGCCATCCGTCGCCACCACCGTCCAGCCGGTCGTCGCGCTGCGCGTCATCGACGTGTACGACGTGCCGTCCGCGCGCACGGGCGGCGTGTAGCGCACGCCCGGATTGTAGTACTGGCGGTTGAAATCCGCGCTGCTGAACGGCGGATGCCCGACCGTACAGCCGCGCGTCCCGCTCGACATCGATGCCCGCGAGCGGCACGTCGAGCTGTCGTCGATGTAGTCCGGCGTGAACGTGCTGGCCATCGAGCCCGAGTTATCGTACAGGAGCATCAGGTTCGGCTTCACGTTGCCCGTGCCGTCGACGTTGAGCAGCGGGAGCTGGGCGATGCTGGTCACGGCCGCGCCGGCGGCGCCGGCCAGCAACAGGGCGGCGAGGCCCAATAGAGCGAGGAGTTTTTTCATGGTGGACAGGTCATGCGCCGATCAGGACGATCATCTGGTTGGTCACGTTGGCACCCCGGCCGCCCGTGATGCGCGCCGTGATCACGTAGTGCAGCTGCGGCGTCCCGGCGTACGACGGCGCGTCGGACGCGAGGCTGTCGCCCGCCGCCACCGTGGTGCCCAGCGTGGCCGCGTTGGCGGCCGTCTGCATGCAGCGGTTCGCGCCGCCGTACGTGCCCGCCGACGCGCACAGGCGGTGGATGACGTATTCGATCTGCGTGCCGTCGTCGCCGTCGATCGTCCGGCTGCCCGTCCAGAACCCGGCGTCGCGCGGCTGGCTGGCCGCGTCCCATGTGGCGACGTAGCCGTTCGCCGTATCGTCCTGGTTCAGCGCCGCCTTGTTGGTCTGTGCCGTCTGGCTCAGCCAGGCGAAGGCCGTGTGCAGGCCGAGGTCGGCTTCGCCGCTCAAGGTCGTGTCGTACGCCAGATTGGCGGTCGTGAGCGCCGTCGAATGCACGGACTTGAGCAGGTACACGCTCCCCAGCAGCATCACGGCCAGGATGATCAGGATGACGGGCAGCGCCATGCCGCCCGTCCGCGCACGTTGTCGGCTCATCATGGATTCGGCCTCCAGCCCGCGTTGCGCAAGGTGACCACCGTCTCGAACGCGCGGTAGCGGTAGCAGCGCCAGTCGAGCGGATCGCCGGTCACCGCCACGTTCACGGTCGTCGGCACGGCGGCGACGCCGACCGGCGCGGCGTCCGCGAACACCACCGGTTGCGCCGTCGTCGTGGTGCACGCCGCGCGGGCCGCCGGGCGTTCCACGGCCTTGCTGCGGGCGACGACGGCCAGGCGCACGGCCGCGATGTGCTGCCAGTCGGCGGCGTCGCCGGCCGTGCCCGAGCCGTCCGCGTCGATCATCGCGGCCGACCACTGGTTCACCTGCAGGCCGTTCTGCGGCTGGAACGCGCTGCCGGTGCGGGTGTCGAAGCCGTACTGCGCCTTGATGGAGACGATATCCTCGGCCACGGTCGATGGCTGCGCCGACGCGTCGTCCGGGCCGGTCGCCTGCAGCTGCAGATAGCCGTCCGCCACCGACCACGAACGGAACGCGAGGCTGCCGACGGGGCCGAGGTCGAACACGCGCGCCGCGTAGCCCTTGAAGGTTGCGGTCGGCGTGCCGCCGTTGAAGCGCATGCCGGCATCGGCAGCCACCGCCACGCGGGTGGCGGTGGGGTCGCTGTCCGAACGCTGCACCAGCAGGCAGTCGCCGCCCGGCTGCTCCGGCGCGACGACGAGCACGTCGCCCTGGTTGAAGCCGTAGACGATGCGGTCGACGTCGAACTGCGTGGCGCCCGCGGCGGCATCGCTCGTCAGGCGCAGCGTGGGCGTGCCGCCGATCGAGGTGCCGGCATAGAACGTGACGCGGTCCGGGTCCGCGCCGTGCGCTTCGATCACGACGGGCGCCAGCGGCGTCACGTCCGTCGTGCCGCGCGTGGCAGGTGCGAGCTGATAGCCCTTGGTGTCGCTGAACTGGGTATTGCAGCCTGCGATGATCGGGTCGTTCAGGCCATAGCCGGCGCTGCGCGCATCGTTACCGAGCGAGAACAGCGCGACCATCCCGTTCTGCATTTCGTCCGACCCGCCCAGCGCGGAGCGGCGCGTCTGCTCGGCGCCGCCGACCATGCGCAGCGCGAACAGCAGCGCGAGCAGGCCGATGACGACGCTGACCATCAGCTCGACGAGCGAGAAGCCGTGCCGGCGGCTGGCGGGCGTGCGGATCATGTCGCCGCCGCCAGGTACGCCACGACCCGGTGCGCGTTCTGCGCGGCGCCGGTCTTGCGGGTCCAGGAAATCGCGATTTCGACGCGGGTGCGCGCCGTCTCCGGCGTGACGGTCACGAGGATCTGCGCGTTCGGGATGCGTCCACGGGTCTCGTCGTACCACGGTTGCAGCCGCGCGGCCGGCGACCCGTCTGCCGCCAGCGCGTACGCGCTCGCGTTCGGGAGGTCGACGGCCATCATGCCCAGCAGCTTGTCGGCCGCGATGGTGGCCTCGGCGCGCATGCCGGCGTCGGCCAGCGCGCTCGTCGACCGCGCCTGCAGGCCGATCGCGCCCAGCAGGCCGATGGCCAGCAGCAGCGCGGCCACGATGGCTTCGATCAGGGCCATGCCCCGCTGGCGGCGCGCGATCATGGCGGACACCCGCGCATATCGTGCGCCGCCGCGGACGGATCGCAGATGGTGGCGATGCCCGCCAGCGTCAGCACGACGGCCAGCGGCGCGAAGGCGTTCGCGCGCGTGAGCGCGGGCGCGAGGCCGATCCGCGCCAGGCGCGGCGCGACGCTCGTGTCGACCCAGCCCAGCGGCGTGAAATACACCTCGGTGGTGCCGGACGGGTTCACCGCAAGAGACAAGTCGCCCTCGCCCGGCATCGCTTCGGCGCTGCGGCCGATGGAGCGGAACACCTGGTCGGGATCGGGATCGCCGTCGGCGGCCGTCGTCGCGGTGGACCAGGTGCCGGTGTCGCCGTTGCAGGGGATGCCGGACGTCGGAAAACAGATGTCGACGCGCCAGTCCATCTTGCCGTTGACGGCGTTCTCGGTCAGCACCAGGCGGCTGTGGCTGTTGTGCGCGATCGCGGTGTTGCGCGCGAGCGTGAAGCCGTCCTGGTAGAACACGGCGGCCGCCAGCGCCTTGCGGCCCAGCAGCCAGTTCGACATCGACGGCAGGCCGACGGAGAGGACGATGCCCATGATCGCGACGACGACGACGGCCTCGATCAAGGTGAAGCCGCGCGCCTGGCGCGGCCGCGTCATTGCACGCACTGCGAGCCCTTGCGGTCGATCCAGCACGACGTGCTCGTGCCCCACCCGGTCGGCGCTGCGGTGGTGGCGCGGTTGCCGTTCTGGTCGATCGTGTAGACGAAGCCCGCCACCGGACCGGCTCCCGTCGCCGTCACCTTGTACGCGGACGCCGTGGCGCCGCTCAGCGCGAACGTGAAATTGGCGCTGTTCGCCGGCAGCCGGTCGAAGCCGTCGTACGTGTGCGGGCTGCTGGTGTTCCAGTAATCCTCGGCGGCCGTGGACACGCTGCCCAGTCCCGAAAAGGCTTCGGTCAGGCGCGCGCGCGTCACGTAGTCGCGGTAGACCGGCACCGCGATGGCGCTGAGGATGCCGACGATCGCCACGACGACGAGGATCTCGATCAACGTGAAGCCGCGTTCGAGCCGGGTAGACAGGAAGCGAGTTTCCATATACTTTGGGTTAAAAGTTTCCGCTCGACAATATTAGCGCAACCGTGCGTCTTGTGGCCGGAAAAATGCGCCAAACCAGGCTTTTTTACACAAAAACGTGGCGGCGGGCACAACCCACGGCGCCAAAATTGCCAAACTTTTACAAGGATTTGTCGGTTTTACAAGCGCTCGGCGGCGCGCATTCCTGTTGCCGGTTGCGAAACTTTCGCGTTATGTTTCTGGTTTGACCGCGCACCGCCGACGATCCGGCGCGCCATCGCATGCACGGGGCGATCCCCCCGCACCACACTGGAGACACTATGCGTTCCCTTGCCATCGCCGCGCTGTGCGCGTGCACCTTCGCCCACGCGGCCAGCCGCACGGACAATGTCGACGTCTTCATCGGCACCGGCGGCGACGGCCACACGTTCCCGGGCGCTACGCGGCCGTTCGGCATGGTGCAACTGAGCCCGGACACCCAGGTGCGCCACTTCCGCCAGAGCTATCCGTGGGCGGCCGGCTACCGCTACGAGGACGATTCCATTCTCGGCTTCTCGCACACGCATTTCTCCGGCGCGGGCCATTCGGACCTGGGCGACGTCCTCCTGATGCCGACAAGCGGCGACGTCAAGCTGGAGCCGGGTTATCCCGAGCGCCCGTTCAGCGGCTACCGCTCGCGCTTCTCGCACAAGGACGAACATGCGGAGCCAGGCTATTACGCCGTCCGGCTGCTCGACAACGACGTCGACGTGGAACTGACGGCCAGCGAGCGCGTGGGCCTGCACCGCTACCGCTTCAGGCCGGGCGCGGACGCGCACGTGATCCTCGACCTGCGCTCGAGCATCTACGACTGGTCCGGCAAGAACCTGTGGTCGCGCCTGCGCCTGCGCGGCAACGACACCGTCACCGGCATGCGCGAGACGCGCGGCTGGGCGCCGGGCCGGCAGCTGTACTTCGCCATCCGGTTCTCGCGGCCCATCGTCGGCCACCAGTTGCTGAACCGCGAGGAAGGCGTCGAATACAAGGGCTTCGCGGCGCCGGGCAAGACGCCGGCCGACAAGGTCCTCGTTGAAGGCAAGGCACTGGAGGGCACGTTCGACTTCGGGCAGCCTGCCGACGCCACGGTGCTCGTCAAGGTGGCCGTGTCCGCCGTCAGCGAAGACGGGGCGCTGGCGAATCTCGCCGAGATGCCGGGCTGGGACTTCGACGCCGAGCGCCGGCACGCGCACGACGCGTGGGAACAAGCACTGGCCGCCGTCGACGTCGATGCGCCGCCCGCCATGAAGCGGATGGTGTACACCGGCCTGTATCACGCCATGCTGGCCCCGAGCCTGTTCATGGACACGGACGGCAGGTACCGCGGGCCCGACAACCAGGTGCACGAAGCGCAGGGCTTCCGCTTCCACTCCACGTTCTCCTTGTGGGACACCTACCGCGCGCTGCATCCGCTGCTGACGCTGATCCAGCCGGAGCGGCGCAACGTGGACTTCGTGCGCTCGCTGATCGAATCGCAGAAGGCCAGCCCGTACGGCATCCTGCCCGTGTGGCAGTTCGCCGGCCAGGAGACGTGGTGCATGATCGGCTACCACGCGGTGCCCGTGATCGCGGACGCGTACATGAAGGGCTTGAAGGGATTCGACGCCGACGAAGCGCTGCGCGCGATGACGTCCAGCGCGGAGTACGGCCCGTATGGCGGCCTGCGGTACTACATGAAGCTGGGCTACGTGCCGATCGACCTGGAACCGGAAGCGGCGTCGAAGACCGTCGAATACGCGTTCGACGACTGGACCATCGCGCGCATGGCGGAAAAGATGGGCCGCCGCGACGTCGCCGACCGCTACTACAAGCGCGCGCAGAACTGGCGCAACGTGTTCGATCCGGTGACCGGCTTCGTGCGCGCGAAAAAATCGGACGGCCAGTTCCGTACGCCGTTCGATCCGGTGCGCTCCAACTTCGGCAGCGACTATACCGAGGGCAGCGCGTGGCAGTATTCCTGGTATATGCCGCACGATAACGCGGGCCTCGTGCGGATGCTCGGCGGGGACGCGGGTCTTGTGTCCAAGATCGACCAGGTGTTCGACGCGAAGATCGATCCGGCCGTGTACGCGCACATGGAAGACATCTCCGGCCTGATCGGCCACTACGCCCACGGCAACGAGCCGTCGCACCACGTGGCCTATCTGTACAACTATGCGGGCGCGCCGTGGAAGACGCAGGCGCGCCTCGCGCAGATCGTCGCCAGCCAGTACCATGACACGCCGGACGGCCTCGCGGGCAACGACGACCTGGGCCAGATGTCGGCCTGGCTCGCGTTCACGGCGCTGGGCTTTTATCCGGTGGCGCCGGCCAGCAACGAGTACGTGATCGGGCGGCCGTTCGTCGAGCGCGCGGTGCTGAATCTGCCGAACGGCAAGCGGTTCACCGTGCGGACCGAGGGGCTGGCGGATGCGAATCCGTATGTGGGCAGCGTGACCCTGAACGGCAGGCCGCTTGCGCGCAGCGTGCTGCGGCACGCGGACATCGTCGCCGGCGGGGAGCTCGTGTTCCGCATGCAGGCCACGCCGAACAAGGCATGGGGCAAGGCGCCGGACGCGCGGCCATACACCCAAACCCCGTATTGATGCCATCGCATACGTTCGGTGGGCACGGGGTGCCCACCCTACGGCCGGCTTACGTAGGGTGGGCTCCCCGGGCCCGCCAATTGCCCGCGTTATCGGCGTCGCACGCTGGCGACGACGACGCCCGCCAGGATGACCGCGAAACCGGCCGCGTGATACAGGTGCGGCGGCTCCTTCAGCAACGGCCACGCCGCCAGCGTGGCGAACAGCGGAATCAGGTACACGGTCAGGCTCGCGCGCGCCGGGCCGGCGGCGGCCACGAGGCGGTCGAAGAAAAAGTAGGCGCCCAGGCTCGGCACGACGGCGAGGAAGGCCAGCGCGGCGTACAGGCGGCCGTCGCCGAAATCGGGCACGGTGCCAGTCGCCGCCTCGAATGCCGCGAACGGCGCCAGCACGAGCGCGCCACCGCCGATCAGCGCGGCCAGCTTCACGGCGGCGGGCAGCGGCGGCAGCGGCAGGCGCTTGTTGAAGACGGTGTAGAACGACCAGCCGCAGGCGGCCAGCACGACCCACAGGTCGCCGCGGCCGAATTCCAGCTGGCCCAGCGCCGTCACGTCGCCCTTCGCCAGCACGACCAGCACGCCGAGGATCGCGAGGAACAGGCCGCCGGCCTGGCGGCGCGACAGCGGCGCCTTCCACACGAGCGTCTCGATCATCGTCACGAGCGCCGGGCAGGCGGCAAAGATGATGCCGACGTTCGCGGCGCTCGTGTGGCGCGCGCCCACGTATTGCGGGGCGGTCGCGAGGCCCATGCCCAGGCCGGCCAGCAGCAGGATGCGCCGCCAGTTCGCACGCAGCGTGTGACGCAGCGCCCACAGGCGCGGACCGCACGACGGCATCAGGATCACGAAGGCCAGCATCCAGCGCCCGAAAGCGAGGAAGACGGGCGGGATGCCCGCGCCCTGGGCCCAGCGGGCGACGACGAGGTTGGCCGCGAACAGCGCGGGGGTGATCAACATGAGCGGCAGTTCGGCTGCGAAGGGATCTCCCCGGTAGCCGGCGCCCGCCCGTGACACTGCATTCGACACGTGGACTCCTGAACGAAAAGCGGCTGGCGCAGCCACGCCCGGGTCGGGAATGCTGCACCGCAAGAAAAGCTGGTAAGCGAGCAGCAATGGTAAGGGAGCACGCGCAGAATGTGCTTCTATTCGATAGCGATAACACCGCCATATTCAGAAGGATCGTCTAGGGCTCCATTAAAATGGCGATAAAATCTCCATGTCTATACAGAAACCACGAAGGAAGCACTGCAATGAAAGACGGCCAGCTGGACGAAACCGACCGCCAGATCCTGCGCACGCTCAGCCGCGACGGGCGCATCAGCAACCAGAAACTGGCGGAGACGGTGCATTTGACGCCGACGCCGTGCTGGCACCGCGTCAAGACGCTGGAGGATGCGGGCTATATCACGGGCTATGTCGCGATGCTGGACCAGCGCGCGCTGGGCATGCCGGACACGGTGATCATCGAAGTGACGGTCGACCGCCACGACGACGAGATCTTCACGGCATTCCAGGACGCGCTGGCCGACCTGCCGGAAGTGATGGAGGCGTATCTGCTGTCGGGGGAATACGACTACCTGATCAAGGTGGCCGTATCGGGGACGGAAGGCTATGAGCGCTTCCTGCGCCAGAAACTCTATAAACTGCCCGGCGTGACGCGCACGCGCTCGACGTTCACGCTGCGCTGCCTGAAACGCGCGCCGTCCGTCACCCCGTGACGTAGGGACGCGCGCCCGCCGTACGTTATTTCTTGCCCTTCAACTCGGTCAGTTCGGCCCGCAGCTTGCTGCGCTCCGCCGTCGATTTGTCGAGCTTCGCGCGCATGTCGTCCAGTTCGGCCGACAGGCTGTCGCGCGCCGTCGTGGCGCCGACCAGTTCCATCTCGGCGCGCAGGCGCGCGTCCGATTCGGCCGCCGTGTCGGCCACCTTGCGCTCCAGTTCCTGGCGCAGCTGGGTCAACTGCTGTTCCTTGCCGTCGATCGCCAGCTGGTCCTTCGCCTTGCTGACGAGGGCGTCCATCGCGACCTGGCGCGCGTTCTTCAGTTCCGCGTTCAGGCGTTCGATGGTTTCGTCGCGCTCGGCGATGGCTTCTTCCGACGCGGCCGTGGCGCTGGCCATGTCCTCGCGCAGCGCATCGCGTTCGCCTTCGAGCGACTCGCCGGCCCGGCGCAGGGCTTCGATATCGGCCTCGTTGCGCGCCAGCGCTTCGCGGTCGCCGGCGCCGCTCTGTTCCGCGAATTTCAGCGCCCAGTCGGCGAGGCCCGCCAGCAGTTCCGGCGGCAGCTCGGCCTTGGGCGGCGCGGCCGGCTTGACGTTGGCCGCACGCCACGCGGCCAGGTGCTTGAAGATGGCGTTCGGCGACCCTTCGCCGAGGAAGTCCTGCACCGCTTCGATGGTGACCGCCTCGCCATCTTCCTGCAAACTCTCGGCTGCGCGCGCAACGTCGTCGAATGTGACTTCTTGGCCTGCCATAAGGTCTTGACTCCTGCTTCGTTGGATTTCGGAGTGCGTATGATACTTCCCGTAGAGAAATTCCGCAGGCTTCGCCGGCGCAAGTGTTGCGCCCGCGACGCGTCGCTGGCGATTTTATTTCACAAATGCTTACTTCACCGTCCGGACATTGCCGAGGCGGCAAGGGATCAGCCCGTCTGCGCGACCGGCTGCGGCACCGGCCGGATCTGGTTGCGCCCGCCTTCCTTCGCCTCGTACAGCATGGCGTCGGCGCGCAGGAACAGTTCGTTCTCGCTGCGGTATGCCGGAAACGCGGCCAGGCCGCCGCTGAACGAGAAGTGGCGCACGTCGCCCGGCTTGACTTCGAACGCGGCGGCGCCGAACGCCTGGCGCATCGCATCCAGCCGGCGCCAGCCCTGCTCCAGCGTGCAATCCCAGAACACGACGACGAATTCCTCGCCGCCGAACCGGCTCAGCAAATCGGCCTCGTCCATGCGCGCCGCCAGCGTCAGCGACAGGCGCTTGATGACGATGTCGCCGAAATAATGGCCCCAGGTATCGTTGATCGTCTTGAACTTGTCGATGTCGATCACGCCCAGGCACAGCGGCTTGCCTTCCAGCAGGGCGCGGCAGATGAGGGACTGGGTCTTCTGCTGCAGGCCGATCTTGTTCAGCAGGCCGGTCGCGCGGTCCTTGCCGATCAGGTCGCGGCTGATGCGGATCTTGTCGGCGCGGTTGAGCAACTGGCGGGCCAGCAGGTCGGGATCGTCCATCGCGAGCAGCGCGTCGAATCCGCTGTCGAGCGCGCGCCGGGCCTGGGCCGGATCGGCCCGGCGTTGCAGCAGCGTGATCTCGCGCACGGGGTCCGCTTCGATATTGCGCTTGAGCACGCGCACGACGGCTTCCGTCCGTTCGTATTCCTCGTCCGTGATGAGGACGATGTCGGGCCGCAGGTCCTTCACGCGCAGGTGCAGCGTCTGGGGATCGGCGTGGTAGACGACGTCGAGGCGCTGCGCGCGCAGCGCGGCCTCGTCCCACCCCGGCGGCGCGCCCAGCATGGTCACGCGCACGACGTCGGCGCGCTTCTGCTGCACGAACAGGTTGAACAGCTTGTCGACGAGGACGTCGTTGGCGATCGGTTTTTCCGCATACGCGAGGCAGTTGCTGTCGACGAGGCGCTGCTGCAACGCGAACCGGCCGCCCTGGCGCTCGCTCTGCAGGTACACGTAGCGGCGGTCGCCCGGCAGGCGCTGCAACAACTCGCCCAGCAGCAGGGTCTTGCGTGCCGCCAGCATGTCGGACTGCATGTTGTACAGCGCATCGAGGTCGATCAGGTACAGGCTGTCGCCGGCGTCGCGCTCGACGGCCGCCACGAAATCGCTGAGTTCGTGGAAAAAGCGGATGTCGAAGTCGTATTTATGGGCGTGCAGGCGCAGTTCGTCACAATTGTCCTTGATGAAAAAGCGGTGTGACAAGAACAACACATGATTCTTGTATAACGAGATGTCCCCTGCCATGTGTTACACGCCTTCAAGATGGTTGAAGCGGAATGCGTAGCGCCAACCTCCAGTATGCCTTCGTTTACGCCATGCATAAGTACAAACACCGGTTTTTTTGGCGCTGCAGGCCCGATTTTGCGTGTTATCAGGAAAATACGTTGTGTAGCAACAAAATCAAGCCCGGCGACCGGCCAGGCTGCCGAGCTTGTCCGGATTGCGGACCACATAGATCGCGGCGATACGCCCGTCCTCGATGTGGATCGACGTGACCGCATCGGGCACACCATTGCGCCAGGTCAACACGCCCGGCATGCCGTTGACCGTGACGATGTCGTGCCGGGTGTCGATGTCCGACCATTTGCGCTCGATGCCGGCGACGAGGCGGCCGACCCGGTCCGCGCCGAACACCTGCTTGACCGCCGTCTTGGCCTTGCCGCCGCCGTCGCCCGTGTACGTGGCGTCCGCCGCCAGCAGCGCCTGGACCCGGGCCGGATCGGCCGAGCGCGACGCCTGCACGAAGCGGCCCAGCAATTCCAGGTGCAGCTCGCGGTTGACGGCGAACCGCGGACGCTCCGCGCGCACGCGCTCGCGCGCCCGCTGCAGCACCTTGCGGCAGGCCGCTTCGGTCTTGCCGACCATCGCTGCGACTTCGGCATAATCGAAGTCGAACACCTGGTGCAGCAGGAACACGGCGCGCTCCTCCGGCGCCAGCCGTTCGAGCATCAGCATGAAGGCCGTCGACAGGTCGCCGGCCGCTTCCAGTGCGCTTTCGGGCGACTCGACCGTCTGTTCCAGCAGCGGTTCCGGCAGCCATGGCCCGACATAATGTTCGCGCTCCGTGATCGCGCCGCGCAGGCGGTCGATCGACAGCCGTGTGACGACGGTGACGAGCCAGGCCTCCGGCGTGTGCGCGGCGACGCCGCCGCCGTTCTGCCAGCGCAGCCAGGCTTCCTGGACGATGTCCTCGGCGTCGGCGCGGATGCCGAGCATGCGGTAGGCGATCCCGAACAGGCGCGGGCGCAGGCGGACGAAGGTGGCGGTCGCCGGGGCGGCGACGGCGGGGGCAGGTGCGGTCGAGGTATCCATATCCATTAGACGGACGGGTGGCCCGTCTTGTGACAGGCCGTCCATGGATTGTAAGCCCGGGCGGCGCCTGCGCTACCTGGCAGGATGAACGTCTTGCGGGGGCGCCGTCAGGTCGACCCGCACGCGGCATCCGACGGCGTGCGGGCATGCGACTTTCCCGGCCGCACCCGCATCGGTGCGCGCGGCGCGTCGAGGCGCACCGGGGTCAGCGTGCCGGCATAGGGTGCCATGTCGGGGTCGATCTCGACCGGCCCGCCCGCGCGCGCCGCGCCCGCGAGGAACGCGCCGATGGCGATGCGGACGATCATCCGGTTGCCCGGCTCCGCCTTCAGGCTCATCTTCTTATTGAAGTAGAGAAATGTACACGACACCCCGGCAGCCGTGGTGATGTCGACTTTCTTCGGCAGGGAAAACCCGTAACGGCCCGTCGCCCACAGCTTGACGACACAGGTCCCGTGCTCCGATGACGAAAAAGTAAAGTTCATGCGGCAATGCTAAACGCCGCAAGACATCTGTACGTTTCAAATTTGTGCCAAACCGTAACGGCTGGAACATCTCTTTCCGCATCACATCTTCATTTCGACATTCAGGCCGACGCGCGTGGCGCCCCGCTGCCAGCTGGCCTGGCGCGACAATCCGCCCGCATCCTCGTACGCACTTTCGGACGTGCCGTCCATGCCGAGGATGTTGTTGAGGGTCAGGCGCAGTTGCACATGGGGGTCGAGCTTCCACGCGGCGTACGCGTCGACGTCGCGCCGCGTCTGCTGGCGGCGGCTCTGCGCCTCCGACACGCGCACCCAGCCGCCCTGCTGGTACGCCATGCTGGCGCCGAAGCTGAGCCGGTCGCGCCGGTAGTCGAGGCCGACGTTCGCCGACATCGGCGTCTGCGCATCGAGGCGGTTGGCGGGGCCGGGCACGACCGCGACCTCCGACCAGTTGCGGGTCACGGCGGCGCGCATGTCGAAGCCGGCCGCCGCCGGGCTCACCATGCGCAGCGGCAGCTTGACCTCCGCCTCCAGCGAATGCACGCGCGCGTCGCCGTCGTTCAGCGGGCGGTAGATCCAGCGGCCGTCCGGATCGAGGTCCAGGCGCGTGCGGATATAGTCGCTGATGAGGCGCTGGCTGCCGCTCACGGACACCATCGCACCCTCGGGCCAGTACTGCTCGAATGCGACGTCGACGCCGTTCGCCAGCTCCGGCCTCAAGTCCGGATTGCCGCTGGAATCGGGGCTGAAGCGCGTGTTCAGCGCCGCCAGGTAGCGGCGCGCGGTCAGCTGGTCGACGGTGGGCGCCTTGTACGTGCGCGTGAGCGCGAGGCGCACCTGGCGCCCGCTCTTGTCGGGGAATTTGTACAGCGTCTGGGCAACGGGGCTCAGTACGTGGCTGCGCGACGCCGCCGCCGCCATGCCGGTCGCCGCGCTGTCCGTGCGCACGCCTTCCCAGCGGCCGCCCAGGTACATCGACAACTGCTTCGTGACGCTCCACTCGTCCTGCACGAACGCGGCCAGCCGCGTGACTTCCGGCTGGTAACTTTCGACGACGTGCGTCCCGGGCGCATCGTCCTGGCGGTCGCGCCGGTCGCGCGTGTCGTCGTTGCGCTGGCGGCTCGCGTCGACGCCGGTCGCCAGCGCGTGGCCGTCGAACAGCGAACGGGTGAACTTGCCGCGCAACGACGTGCGGCGCGGACGGACCACGGTGTCCCAGTCGCGCGCCAGGTGGTGGGCCCGGCCGGCGGAAAAATAGTCGGTGACGTTGTCGTTGTCGTCGCGGCTGCGCTCGCCCGCCAGGGTCAGCTCGAGCTTGCCGCCGCCGACCTTCGCGATCCAGCCGATTTCCCCGCGCATCATCCACTGGTCGCCCGACGTCCGGCCCGGCATGTCGATCCAGTCCGGGTCGCCGAACGCGCCCACGAGGACATCGTTGTGCGACACGCCCGACCACGCGTGGCTGCTCGCCTGCAGGCCGGCCGACAGATTCAGCTCGTTCGTGTCGTCGATCTTCCAGTTCAGGCGCGGGAACAGCACGATGCCGCGGTAGGCGCCGCCGCCGCGGTAGTTCGACAGGCGCGCCTGCGCGAGCTGGCCGTCCGGCTGCGTCATGCGGTCCGAGCCGCGCGAATAAAAATCGTTGTGGCCGCCGAACGCCGTCCCGTTCACGAAGTACGACAGGTTGCCCACCTTCTCGCCCCAGGTGCCGCCGACCGTGCCGCTGCGCTGCAGTGTCGACCGCGTCGCGTTCAGGCGCAGGTCGCGCTGCGGCTTGCTGACGACCTTGCGCAGCACGATGTTGATGGTGCCGGCGATCGCCTGCATCGAATACTCGGCGCTCGCCGCGCGGATCACTTCGATGCGCTCGATCTGGTCCGGCGTGAGCGCATCCAGCGAAAAGCCGGGCGGCGGGCGGTCGCCGTTCACCAGGATCTGCGTATAGCCCGCGCCCAGGCCGCGCATGCGGATCGTCTTGCCGGTGACCGTGACGCCCGGCGCGCGTTTCAGCACGTCGAAGATGTTGTCGTCGCCGTATTTGCGGATCTCTTCGGCGGACAGCACCGTCTTGCTGGCCGTGTCGTCGCGGCGCGGATCGTAGTCGGCGGCGGCGCCCTTCACTTCCACGCGCTGGATGGTCTTGTCCTTGTCCTTGACCTTGTCCTTGCCCTTGTCCGGACCCGCGGCCTTGGCGTCGCCCTGCGGCGTCATTTGTGCGAACCCGGCGGCGGGGCCGAGCAACACGGCGGCGAGGGCGAGGCGGAGGGCTGTCGGATGCATGTCGAAGTGGTGGATGATTGCGTCAATACGCAGGGCGGTGGCAGCGGATGCGCAGGTTGGTTCGATAAACTTATCAATTATGCGGAACCATGGCGGTGCTCGTCAAACGTGGGGGTGTGGCGCACGACGCGCGCGCACTCTTGATTTAGCGAAATATCCGTTCCACCAAGATATAATCGGGCAGCCATGCTCCTGCGCCGCCTCTATCCGTTGCTGCTCGCCCTGATGCTGTTCGCGGCAGGCGGTCCCGCGTCCGCCGGCACCACGTACACGTTCGGCGGCGGCACCGTCGCCGGCTGCCCCCTGTCGGGCGCGATCTATACCTGCGCCAGCCTGCCGCTGACGGCCTGGGACGACGACATGGTGATCGCCAGCGGCTATACCGTGAAGATCACGTCGGACGTCAATTTCGGCTACAACCACAGCCTCAAGATGAGCGGCAGCGCGGTACTGTCCAGCACGGGCGACCTGAACATCGGCGGTATCGCACCCAACAACCTGAACATCACGGGCGGCACGCTCATCGCGGGCGACACGTTCAGCGTGGGTGCCCAGAACCAGACGCTGACGGCCGACATCCAGGCGGTGACGGCGAACCTCGGCACGGGTTCCACGCTCAACCTCACCGGCAGCGTCACGGCGACGGGCACCGTCAACGTCGCCTCCCACGCCACGATCAACGGCGCCATCAGCGGCGCGACGGTCAACACCAACTCGCCCGTCACGCTCAAGGGCGACGTCGTCGCCACCCGGTCGTTCACGCTCGCGTCGGGCAGCACGGTCAAGGGCAACGTGACGGCGCCCATCGTCAGCCTGTTCGCGTCGAGTTCCACCGTCACCGGCAACATCACGGCCACGACGTCGCTGCAGTTGGGCTCTTCGGTTGCCGTGACGGGCGACGTCGACGTCGGCACGCTGACGCTCGATTCGTCCGACGCCATCATCAACGGCAACGCGACCATCGACAGCGGCGTATTCAACTGGCACGGCCGGGTCACGCAGACCGTCTACTGCCGGGGCGGCACCGCCAACGGCAAGTGCGACTGCATCACGAACAACAGCGGCTACAACGTGAACACGGCAAACGGCCCGCACTGCCACGGCAACGCGGTCGCGCTGGACCACTATCTGATCGCGTACGAACCGACGGGCAGCGTGTGCGCGCCGTCGACCGTGACGATCACCGCATGCGCCAACGCCGCCTGCTCCGCGACGTACGGCGGCGGCGCCAACGTCACCCTCGCGCCGACGGGCCTGGCAGTGGCGATTCCCGCGTCCGGCGTCGCCTCGGCGGCCGTGACGTGGACGCAGGCCGGCACCAACACGCTCGGAGTGACCGGCGCGCCGACGGCGTGCATCCGCAACGGCGACACCGCGCCGGGCGCCGATTGCAAGGTCGCCGTGGCCAGTTCGGCGTACACGATGACGACGAACGGCGCGGCGTTCTACGCGGAGGCGACGGCGCCGCACACGACGCCGACGCTCACCCTCGCGGCCGTGCGCTACGACGCCAGATCGAACGCCTGCGTACCGCTGTTTAACAACACGACGCGCAACGTCAACTTCAAGTGCTACTACGCCAACCCCACGGGCGGCACGGTCCCCGTACGCCTGAACGGCAAGGCGCTCAACGACGGCACGGTCGCCACCTGCGACAACACCGGACTGACGCTGGCGCTGTCCTTCGATGCGAACGGCAAGGCGGCGCTGCCCATGCAGTACGCGGACGCCGGCGCCGTGACGGTGGAGGCGACCGACACCGGCAGCGGCAGTCCGGGCAAGGCGAGCGTCACGGCGACGTTCGTCCCCGCGAAGTTCAAGATCGCGCTGCCGGGTGCGCCCTACGTGGCGGGCCAACCATTCGCCACGACGGTCACGGCCCAGAACGACGCCAACGGCACGACGGGCAATTTCGGCAAGGAGTCGCCGGCCCAGACGGTCAAACTGTCCGCCGCGGCCTGCCGGCCGAACAATAACAACGGCCTGCTCGCCACCACGCCGGCACTCAAGAACGGCGTGGTGACCTTCCAGACGCAGTGGAGCGAGGTGGGCAACATCGATCTCGTGGCGAGCCTCGACGGCGGCAATTATCTCGGCAGCGGCATGGCGCCGGGCGCCTCGTCGACCAATGTGGCGACGAGCGGCTGCACCGGCGCCGCCGGCCCGTTCAACCCCGCCTACTTCACGTTCGGCATCGATCCGGCCTGGAAGCGCACCGCGACCATCGCCGGCGGCACGACGCCACAGTACTATTCGGGCGAACCCGCGATCAAGCTGACGGTCACGGCACGCAACCTGCAGAACGGCGTCACCCAGAACTACGCCGGCACCGTCGCGCACGACCTCGTCTTCACCGCGATCGACCCCGCGGGCGGCGCGCTCACGGGCGCCGCCGGCAAATTCAGCCGCTCGACGGGTTATCCGGCCAGCGACCTGACCGGCACCGCGCAGGTCCGCGCCCAGGACTTCGGCGCCAACGGCGACGCGCCCGGCACGGCCACGTGGACCGGCAGCTTCACGTTCGCGACGTCGCCGAGCGCGCAGACGCGCCTGCGCGTGCGCGCGACCGAAGTCTCGTCGCTGCCGTACCCGGCCAGTTCGGCGACGATTCCGGCCACGGTCACGACCGGCGTCGAGCCCACGCTGCTGATCCGCAGCGGCCGCGTGCGCATGCCGAACCGCTTCGGCGGTACCGGCATGCCGCTCAAGATTCCCGTCTCGCTCGAATACTACACGGGCCAGACCTGGGTGCTGAACGCCGAAGACTCGACCACTACCATCCCACCCGGCGCGGTGTCGGTAGGTATGGGCGTGGGCACGATCGCGACCGGGCTCACGGGATTCGCGAACGGCAGCGCCACACTCACCCTGACGCCGTCCGCGGGGTCCAACCGCGGCAGCATCCCGTTCGCGCTGAACCTGGGCAAGGACAGCGCCAACACCTCGTGCTACGCCGACAAGCCGGCGATGACGGCCAGCACGGGCGCGGTCGTACCCTTCCTGCGCAGCGTCGATTCGTCGTGCGCCGCATTGGGCGCCGTCGACCCCTCCGCCATGGCCACCTTCGGCGTCTACGCGCCCGAGACCAAGCGCATCATCCACATGCGCGAGGTGTTCCGGTGAACGGCCGCGCGCGCGCATCCGGCTTCACGATGGTCGAACTGGTCGTCGTGATGATCCTCATCGGCGTGCTGGCCGCCATCGGCATCCCGCGCCTGCTGGGCGACAAGAACATGGAGGCCGCGGTGTTCGGCGACCAGGTGGTCAGCGGCCTGCGGCGCGCGCAAAAGATCGCGACCGGGCACCGCCGCGTCGTGTGCGCGAGCGTCGGGCCCAAGGCCGTGATCCTGCGCCTGAACGCGTGCGGCAGCGCCGGCGTCGCGCTGACCGGCCTGGACGACGGCGACTTCGCGACGACCGACAGCGTCCTGACCGTCACGACGGCGACCCTGTTCTTCCAGCCGGACGGCCGCATCACGACCGACGCCGCGGGCACGACGGCCGTCGCCGCCGGCACCATCGCCGTCACGGGTAACCTGAACGGCGCACCCACCACTTTCCGCACCATCCACGTGGAAGGAACGACCGGCTATGTCGAATAGATTCACGCGCCGCGCCGGCGTCACGCTGATCGAACTGATCGTCGCCCTCGTCATCGTGGGCGTGGCGCTGGCCGGCATGGTCGCCGTGTACACGGCCACGACGCGCTCCAGCGTCGACCCCGTGATCGTCCAGCAGATGCAGGCGATCGCCGACAACATGATGGAAGAGATCCTGATGAAACCATTCGCGCCACCGGAAGGGTCCACCGTGACGGCGGCGTCGGGCCGGGTCAATTACGACCAGGTGAGCAACTACGACGGCTACGGCCAGGGCCTCACGGGAATCCGCGACGTCGAAGGCAACGTCATCCCCGGCCTGGAGCGGTACACGGTCCTCGTCAGCGTCAAGCAAGCCGCGCTGGGCAACATCCCGAGCAAGGACGCGCTGCGCGTCATCGTGACCGTGACCGCGCCCGGGGCCGACCCGAACCTGCCGCAACCCATCGTGCTGACCGGCTGGAGGACCAACCCATCATGACCCGCCAGCGCGGCTTCACCCTCGTCGAACTGATCGTCGTGATGGTCGTCGTCGGCGTCATCGCCGGCGTCATGGTCCTGCAGATCCGGCCGGCGATGCAGTCCTATCTCGCCATCCGCCAGCGCGCCAACCTCACGAGCCAGGCCGACGCGGCGCTGCGGCGCATCGTCGCGGAAGTGCATGCGGCCGTGCCGAATTCGCTGCGCTACACGTGGGGGTCGCAGCAGCAGCAGGCGCAGTGCATCGAATTCGTGCCGACCGAGGACGGCGGGCGGTTCAGGACGGCAGCGGATTACAGCGATCCGGCCACGCACCCGACGGGCGCCGGCAACGCCATGGTGTCCGGCGCGGCCACGAACAAGTTCGACGTGCTGACGTCCCTCGGCCCGTCCGTTGCGCAGGGCGACCTGATCGTGGTGGGCAACATCAACCGCGACGACGCCTACGACGCCACGAAGGTCGGCATCGTCGATTCGGTCGCCGGCCAGACGATGGCCGGCACGCGGATGCTGGCCAGGCATACGATCACGCTCAGGGCGGCAATGACCGTTCCGGCCGGCTACGATGGCGGCCGTTTCGTCGTGGTGCCGCACAGCGAACCGGCCGTGACCTACACGTGCACGAATCCCGGCACCGACGCCAACGGCACGGGCACCGGCACGATCTACCGCGTCACCGGCTACACGCCCAGCACCACGCCGTGGAAGACCTGCCCGACGGGGCCCGCGATCCTCGTCACCAAGGTCAGCGACTGCAATATCCTGTATCACGAAAGCGAAGGCGCCACGCAGCAGAGCGGCTACCTGCAGCTGCGCCTCGGGCTCGCGGACGGCGGCGAAGCGGCGCGCCTGACGATGGGCGCCCACGTGGAGAACGCGCCATGACGGCCCGGCGCGCCGGCGGCTTCGCCTACATCGCGGCCATCGTGTTCCTCGTCGTCCTGGCCGGTTTCGCGCTCGCGGCGCTGCGCCTGTCCGAGTCGGCGCAGGTCACCGTCAACCAGGCGCTCCTGGGCGCGCGCGCGAACCAGGCGGCCCGCGCCGGACTGGAATGGGCGTTCTACCAACTGAAGACACCGAACGCCGCCTGCACGGCAGTCACCGCCGCGCCGCCGGACTTCGTCGCCGAAACCGGCTACCGGGTCACCCTGGGGTGCGACATGCAGACCTATTTCGAAGGCCAGACACCGGCCGGCCCCCCCCTGGAGAAACACATCTTCCAGCTCGACGCCACGGCCTGCAACATCGGCAGCGCGTGCACGCCCACGAATCCCGGCGTCACGAGCCCGGACTTCATCGAGCGCAAGCGCAGCGCGTCAATCTGCGTGACCGTGGACGGCGCCGACTGTTACTGACGGGGATTCCATGTCGCTCACCGCACTCGACGCACTGCTGACGGACGCGCGCTCGCGCCGCATCGAGGGGTGGCGCCGCGGCGCCGTCGAATTCCTGGTGTTCGGGATCAAGGAAGCGCGGGCGTGCCTGTTCGCCGGGCTGTTTTTCGCGAGCGTGCTGCTGGTGCCGCGCGCCGGCCTGTTCGGCGTGCCGCGCTACGACGTGCTGCTCGTGGCGGCGCTGGCGATCCAGGCATGGATGCTCATGAGCGGCCTGGAGACCCGTGACGAACTCAAGGCGATCTGCCTGTTCCACGCGCTCGGCTTCGCGCTGGAGGCGTTCAAGACGTCCGGCGGCGTGCATTCATGGAGTTATCCCGACTTCGCGTACACCAAGGTCATGGGCGTGCCGCTGTTTTCCGGCTTCATGTACGCGGCCGTGGGCAGCTACATCATCCAGGCGTGGCGCCTGCTCGACCTGCGCGTGCGGCATCATCCGCCGTACTGGATGGCCGCGCTGGTGGCGGTGCTGATCTACGTGAATTTTTTCACGCACCACGTGCTCGGGGATGCGCGCTGGTACCTGGCGGCCGTCGCGCTCGGGCTGTACGCGCGCACGACGGTCAGCTTCCGCCCGCTGGACCGCGAGCGCCGCATGCCGTTGCTGCTGGGTTTCGTGCTGACCGGGTTCTTCATCTGGCTGGCGGAGAACCTCGGCACGTTCTGGGGATTGTGGCGCTATCCGAACCAGCTGGGCGCCTGGTCGGCGGTCCACGTCAGCAAGTGGAGTTCGTGGTCGCTACTGGTCATCATGACGTTCACGATCGTGGCCAACCTCAAGCACGTCAAAGCGCGGATACATGTGCCAGAGTCGTGACGCCCTTGGCGAAGGCCATGGCGACGGGCAAGGCACACAGCACGAGCATCACGCCGATGCGCACGCGGCGCGCACGCTGTTTTTGTTCCGCCAGACGCGAAACGCGGAATCCTGCATCTTTGCTCATGGAAGTCCTTTCATGCGATATGAATTAACCAATCATAATATGGAGTCGGAGAAACCCGCGACACGAATGGATTTCTCGTCGTATCCGATGCTACCCACGCAACCTAAATTGCGCGTGGGTAAAAGATCAGATTACACCTCCGCGCTATACAAATCCATGAGGTAAGTTCACACAAACGCGAATTCCGCAAAATCGTCTGTTTTTTCCCACGCTCGTGCGCGTCAGCGCGCCCCGCCGCAGGCGACGGCGGCACCGTTGGCGGCGTGCTCGCAGATCGTCGCCTGGCCGCCGCACGCGACGGCCAGGCCATCCGCCGACTTGTCGCAATAGCTCGCCTGCCCGCCGCAGGCCACGTCGTTGCCGGTCGCCGATTTGAGGCAGTAGTTGGCCATGCCGCCGCAGGCGACGCGCCGGCCGTCGGCCGACTGTTCGCAGGCCGTGGCCCGGCCGCCGCACGCGACCTGGCGACCGTCGGCGGATTTTTCGCACACACTCGCGCCGCCGCGGGCGTCCGCCGTGCGCGGATGGCTTTCCGTGGCGATCACGCAACCGCCCAGCAGCGCGGCCAGCACGCCGGCGGACAGCGCGGCACGGCAAGCGGTTTTCCAGTATCTCGACATCATCGAACATTCCTCCGGGTAAAACGTGCATCGTAACCCGGCGGCACGTCCTCATTTCTCGCGGATTGTCACAACGCTCAGCTGCGGTCGACGACGAGGGCCAGCTGGCCGTCGCGCACGACGAATTCGGATTCGCCGCGCAGCGCCAGCCGGGTGCCGGCCGGCGGGCCGCCGGGCAGGTCGATGGCCAGCTGGCCGCGCCAGGCGACCGCCGCGACGAGCGTGTCGCCGCGCGGCGCCAGCGCCGTGACGCGCTGTTCGCGTTCGGCGAACATCGTCCGCGCCTGTTCCGCCAGCACGCGGAAGGCGTCGCGGCCGTCGCTGGCCGCGGTCAGCTGCCCGCCGGACCAGTTTTCGAAGCGCACGTCGGAGCTCAGGGTCGCGAGCATGCCGTCGACATCGAAGGCGTTGTAGGCGGCCACGTAGCGCTCGATGAGCGCCAGGGCCGACGGGGCGATCGTCTGCTGGGTCATACGGTTCTCCTTGTCGTGGTTCAGGCGAAGCGCCAGGCGATGGCGGAAGCGTCGTCCGCCGTCTTGGCCGCGAGGCCGGCGGCCTCCTTGCCGGCTTCGAACGCGCGCAGCTCGTCGAGCAGCGCATCCAATCCGCGCGCGCGGCAGGCGTCGAGCAGGCTGGCATCCCCGTGCAGGCCGTAGGTGTCGACGAGGCGGTACAAGCCGTCGCTCGCGACCAGCAGCAGCGCGCCCGGCGCCGCCGTCGCCCGCGCCGTGCGCGCCGCGAACGGGCCGCGCGGCTCCAGGCACAGGACGGCCGGCCGCAGGGCCGTATTCTGTTCGTGGCGGCGCGCGCGCAGCATGGGCAGCAGGCGCGTCCAGCGCGCGGCCGGATCGAGGATGCCCTCCGCGACGAGCGCCGCGACGGCCGCCTGCGTCGCCTGTTCCTGCGGATTCTCGAACGGGTCGAGGTCGCGCACGGTGCCGTCCGGCGCCTGCAGGAGGACCTTGCTGTCGCCCAGGCAGAACAGTTCCAGCGCATGGGCGCCGGCCGCATCCGGGTCGCGCACGCGCACCCACGCGAGGGTCGCGATGGGCCACGCGTACGGCGGCACGTCCGCGCTGCCGCCGGCCGCACGGTACGCGGCGCGGGTGCCTTCCAGCGCTTCCAGCACGAGCGCGTCCTGGCTCGCATCGGCGCGCAGCACGCGGCCCAGGTCGTGCGCGAAGCGGCGCACGAACCATGCCGGATCGCTGGCGCCGGCCGCCACGCAGCGCTCCGGGGTGAGCGGCGTCGCGCCGTCCATCAGCACCAGGTCCGTGACGCCGTCGCGCTCGAACACGACGACCACGTCCTCGTTGATCCTGCCCTTGCCGGCCGCCGAAGCGAGGCTGTAGCGCATGCGTTCTCCCCGAAGTGTTGTCTGCGTTACTATAAGCGATCCCGGTGACGCACGGATGACCCCGTGTGCGGTGGATATTCGAGAGTTTGTCGTGCGGGGTTTTCGCGTACGATGCCGGACAGGCCATTCCCGGCCCGCCATCCTGAGGACCCCATGACGTTCATCGAATCCATCCAGACCTGCTTCCGGAAATACGCCACCTTCGACGGCACGGCGCGCCGGTCCGAGTACTGGTGGTTCTTCCTGTTCAACGTCATCGCCGGCTCGATCCTGGGCCAGGTCGGCACCGTGCCGTCGGTGATCTTCACGCTCGCGATGCTCCTGCCGTCGCTTGCCGTCGCCACGCGCCGCCTGCACGACACCGACCGCAGCGGCTGGTGGCAGCTGATCTGCTTCGTGCCGCTGATCGGATGGATCGTCCTGATCGTGTTCCTCGCCCAGGAAGGCAAGGCCAACCGCTACGGCGCCGCGCCGGCCTACGCGGTCTGAGGCCCGGTCACAGCAGCCGGATGCCCGGCAGGTTGCGCAGCGACGTCTCGCGCATCACCTGCACGAAATCGTCCAGGTACGCGTCGTCGCGGCCGCCGTCCCGGGCCGCCTGGCGCGTGACGGCGTACAGGCGTCCCGTCAGCCCGTCCCGCCCGATGCGCTGCTGCGCCACGTAGCCGCGCTGCAGGTAAGTCTGCACAGCCCACAGCGGCAGCGCCGCGAAACCGCGGCCGCTCGCCACCAGTTGCAGCATCGCCACCGTCAGCTCGGTCGTGCGGCGCGGCGGTTCCACGCCCGCGGGCCGCAGCACCTGGCGCACGAGATCGAGCATCTCGTCCGGCACCGGATACGTGATCAGGGTCTCGCCGGCGAAATCCGCCGCCTCCAGATGATCGCGCGCCAGCAGCGGATGGCCCAGCGGCAGGATGGCGACGATGTCGAACTCGAACAGCGGATGCACCGCGACGTCGCGCTCGTCCGCGTCGACCTCGGAGACGATGGCAACGTCGGCCCGGTCCTGGTGCAGCAGGCCGACGGGGTCGGACTGGAAGCCCGACACGATGTCCTGTTCGACTTCCGGCCAGCGCAGGCGCAGCGCGTCCATCGACGGCATCAGCCAGTCGAAGCACGTGTGGCATTCGACCGCGATGCGCAGCTTGCCGGCGCCATGGCCGCCCAGGCGGGCGACGTCGCGCTCCGCCTTTTCCACGGCCGGGATCACGGCCTGCGCCAGTTCCAGCAGGCGCCGCCCGGCCGGCGTGAACGCGACGGGCGCCGACTTGCGCTCGAACAGCGTCAGGCCGTAGAACTCTTCCAGCGCCTTCAACTGGTGCGACAGCGCCGACTGCGTCACGTTCTGCAGCGCCGCCGCGCGCGACACGCTGCCCGATTCGAGGAGGGCCAGCAGGGTGCGCAGGTGGCGCAGGTCGAGGATCGAGGTCGGCATGAGTGGAATTCATCTTTGCAGAAAAATAATTCGTTTGAATTATGCCGGCCGCCCGTCGATGATGACAAGCATTATTCATCCAGATGAGGCAACAACATGACCAAAACTCATATTCTCGGCTATCCCCGCATCGGCGCGCAGCGCGAACTGAAATTCGCGCTGGAGCGCCACTGGCGCGGCGAGATCGACGAGGCGGCGCTGGAAGCCGTTAGCGCCGGCCTGCGCGCGCGCCACTGGGCCGAGCAGCGCGCGGCGGGCCTCGACTTCGTGAGCGTGGGCGATTTCGCCCTCTACGACCAGGTGGCCGACCACGTGCTGCTGTTCGGCTGCGCGCCCGCCCGCTTCGGCTTCACCGGCGCCGAGACGCCGCTGCAGCGGCTGTTCACGCTGGCGCGCGGCGTCGCGACCGAAGCGCCCGCGGCCTGCGGCTGCGGCCACGCCCACGGCGCCCCGGCGCAAGGAAAGCCGGCGCTGGAAATGACCAAGTGGTTCGACACGAACTACCACTACCTCGTGCCGGAATTCGACGCGGCCACCCGCTTCGGCCTGGCGCCGGACCGCCTGCTGGACCAGGTTGCGCAGGCCCGTGCGCTGGGCCATCCCGTCAAGGTCACGCTGATCGGCCCCCTGTCCTTCCTGTGGCTCGGCAAGGCCAAGGACGGCGCCGACCGCCTCGCGCTGCTGGACGCCCTGCTGCCGTACTACTGCGCCCTGCTGGCGCGCCTGAAAGCGGCGGGTGCCGGCTGGGTCCAGCTGGACGAACCGATCCTCGGCCTGGATCTGCCGGGCGACTGGTCGCTCGCGTTCGAGCGCGCCTATCACCTGCTGAACGGCGCCGGCGTGCCGCTGCTGCTGGCCACGTATTTCTCGCCCCTGCAGGAAAACCTCAGCCTCGCGTGCAAGCTGCCCGTCGCCGGCCTGCACGTGGACGGCGTGCGCGCCCCGGAAGAACTGGGCCCGGTGGCGGACTGGCTGCCGGCCCACAAGGTGCTGTCGGTCGGCATCGTCGACGGCCGCAACATCTGGCGCGCCGACCTCGATGCATGCCTGGCGCGCTTGCGGCCCCTGACCGGGCGCCGCGCCGGCGAGCTGTGGCTGGCGCCGTCGTGCTCCCTGCTGCACGTGCCGTTCACGCTGGCGCACGACGCCGCCCTCGACGCCGAACTGCGCACCTGGCTGGCCGGCGCGCGCGAAAAGCTGGACGAGCTGCGCAGCCTGAAGCAGGCGCTGGACGGCACCGGGCAGCCCGCGGCACTGGCGCCGGCCCGCGCCGCGCTGGCGTCGCGCCGCGCCAGTGGGCGCGTGGCGCGGCCGGACGTCGCCGCCGCGCTGGCCGCGTTGCCGCCGGACGCCGACCGCCGCGCCGCGCCGTTTGGGCAGCGCCAGGCGGTGCAGCGCGCCCGCTACGCCCTCCCCGCGTTCCCGACGACGACGATCGGCTCGTTCCCGCAAACCGCGGCGATCCGCGCGGCGCGCGCCGCCTGGCGCCGCGGCGAATTGCCCGACGCCGACTACGACGCCGCGATGCGTGCCGAGATCGCCGATGCCGTGCGCGTGCAGGAAGACCTGGGGCTCGACGTCCTCGTGCACGGCGAGGCCGAGCGCAACGACATGGTCGAATACTTCGGCGAGCAGCTGGACGGCTTCGCGTTCAGCGCCAACGGCTGGGTGCAGTCGTACGGCTCGCGCTGCGTGAAGCCGCCGATCCTGTACGGCGACGTGCACCGTCCGGCGCCGATGACGGTGGGCTGGACCACGTATGCGCAAGGCCTCACGGAACAGCCGATGAAGGGCATGCTGACCGGCCCCGTCACCATCCTGCAATGGTCGTTCGTGCGCGACGACCAGCCGCGCGCCCTCACCTGCGCCCAGATCGCGCTGGCGATCCGCGCCGAGGCGGCCGACCTGGAACAGGCCGGCATCGGCATCGTGCAGATCGACGAGCCCGCGCTGCGCGAAGGCCTGCCGCTGCGCGCGGCCAGCCGCGCCGCCTACCTGGACTGGGCCGGCCGCGCATTCCGCATCGCCGCGAGCGGCGTCGCGGACACGACGCAGATCCACACCCATATGTGCTACGCCGAGTTCAACGACATCCTGCCGGCGATCGCCGCGCTGGACGCCGACGTCATCACGATCGAGACGAGCCGCTCGGACATGGAATTGCTGGCGGGCTTCGGCGCCTTCGCCTACCCGAACGAGATCGGCCCGGGCGTGTACGACATCCACTCGCCGCGCGTGCCCACGACGGACGACATGGTGCGCCTGCTGCGCAAGGCGGCCGCCGTCATTCCGGCGGGGCGGTTGTGGGTGAACCCGGACTGCGGGCTCAAGACGCGCGCCTGGCCGGAGACCGAGGCGGCGCTGCGCAACATGGTGGCGGCGGCGCGGGTGCTGCGCGCGGAATCGCGCACCGCGTAGGGTGGACACCCCGCGCCCACGCGTAACGCCAACGTATCGCGCCCGTCACGCGTGTGCACAGGGGTGCACACCCTACGCCGGGCGGATGCCGCGCGTCGTGAAATACGCTTCGAGCGTGTCGCGGTCGGCCGCGCGGTCCACCAGCGCGACGTAGGCATCCGGCCGCACGAGATAAGCCGCGTCGCGCGTGAGGCCGGCCGCCTGGCAGGCGTCGCACCAGTCGTAGCGGTACAGCGCCATGCCGCGGCCCGCGCACCACGTTTCCAGCGCCGGATGCACGGTGCCGTACACGTGCACCTGCCACGCGATGGCGGACAGCGGCTCGTGGTTGTCCGGGCCGCCGTAGCCCGTCCACGGGAGCCGGTCGCCGCCGCGCACGTGGCCGACGTGGCCGGCAGACAGCGGGCTGTCGGGATAATGGATGCCCGTCTGCGACAGCACGCGGAACATGAAGGACCGGATCGGATCGATGCCGTAGGCGGCCGACGCGAACAGCGGCGCGATGCGGGTGCGGACGAAGTCGGCGAAGCCGCCCTCGGCAATGACGAACGAAAACACGCGGTCCGTCGTCTCGACCAGCTTGCGGGCGAACGCCTTGCGCTCGGCCTCGTAGCTGTCGACGAGGCTGTCCGGCGCGCGGCCCTGCAGCACGTGCGCGAGTTTCCAGGCCAGATTGACGGCATCGCCGATCCCGGTGTTCATGCCCTGGCCGCCGGCCGGGCTGTGCACGTGGGCCGCGTCGCCCAGCAGCAGCGCGCGTCCGGACCGGTAATGGCCGGTGACGCGGTGGTGCACGCGGTACGTGGAAAACCAGTTGACGCGCTCGATCGTCAAGCCGAGGCTGGAAATGGCGCGCTGGCGCACGTCGTCGAACTCGAGGTCGCGCCCCAGCTTCGCCGCGTCGTCGCGCACGGCGCCGATCAGGCGCGCGCTGCCCTTCTCGTCGTAGGCGAACAGCGCGGCGAAATCGCCGTCTTCCAGCGACAGGTGGATTTCGCCGTTCGCGGACGGCCCCGTCACGTCGACGTCGGCGACGTAGAACGTGTGCTCGTACGTGCCGCCCTCGAAACCGGCGCCCAGCTGGTGCCGCACGATCGAATGGGCGCCGTCGCAGCCGGCCAGCCAGGCCGCCTTGCAGATCGACTCGCCCGCGGGCCCGCGCAGGCGCGCGACCACGCCTTCCGCATCCTGCTCGAAGCCCACCAGCTCCGTGTTGCGCTCCACGTGCACGCCCGCTTCTTCGAGCCGGCGCACGAGGACGCGTTCGTGGCGGTCCTGCGGGTAGATCAGCACGAACGGATAGGGTGTCAGCTCGCGGCCGGCGTCGCGGAACGACAGGCGCGCGCGCCGTTCGCCCTTGACCCACATGTTGATGGCCGGGTTGCGCAGCCCGCCTTCCACGATCTCGTCCGCCAGGTCGAGCTGGCGGTACAGTTCCAGGGTGCGGGCCTGCACGGCCATCGCGCGCGAGCTGGTGCCGGGGCCCGCGCTGCGGTCCACGATCCGCACCTTCACACCCTGGCGCACGAGCCACAGGGCCAGTACGAGGCCGGTCGGTCCGGCGCCCGCGATCAATACTTCGGTATCGTCCACAATCGCCTCCGCTTCACAGAGTTGATGACAGGAATGCGCCGCCGCATGCGGCGCACCGCAACGATACAGGAGTATGCCGGGCACGTCGCGCCGGAATCCGCTTGCCGGGCCGGGCCGGCCGGAGCGCCGTCAGCCGCCCGCTTTCAGGCGCGCGGACAGCTTGCGCACGTCGTCCGCCTGGGCGAAGCGCATGTCGCCGGCCAGCAGGCTGTCCAATTCCTTGCGCGCGCCGTCCTTGTCGCCGCTGGCGGCCAGCGCGGCCGCCAGGTGGTAGCGGATGTCGCGCGCCTTGGGCGCCAGCGCATGCGCCGCGCGCAGCACGGTCACGGCGCGCGCCGCGTCGCCCGTGCCGACGAGGATCCAGCCCAGCGTATCCATCACGTCCGGCCGTTTCGGCGCGCGCGCGTCGCCCAGCGCCTGGTAGCACACGGCGAGATTGTTCAGGGCGACGGCGTTGTCCGGCTGGCGCCGCAGCACGGCTTCCAGCTGCGCCGCGGCCCGTTTGAAGTCGCCGGCGCCGATCCAGGTCTGGGCGCGGTAGGCCTGCGCGCGCAGGTCGTCCGGGTGCGCCGCCAGCCATTTGCCGAGGCGGCTCTCCGCTTCCGCCACGCGGCCGCCCTCGCGCAGCGCGCTGTCGATCTTGATCGCGAGTTCGTTCGTCGTGTGCAGGCCGTAGGCATGCTCGTACGCGGGCAATGCGGCCGCCGGCTGGTGCTTGGCCATCAGGATGTCGCCCTGCAGCTGGAAGCCGGCCGCGCCCTGCGGATGCTGGCGCTGCATGCGGTCGGCGAGCATCAGCGCGAGATCGGGCGAGCCCTTGCGCACGTAAAGCGCCGCGAGTTCGAGCTGGGCAGACGGGAAGTCCGGCTGGATCGCCAGCACGCTCTTGAGGTCGTCCTCGGCTTGCGTCGGGTTGTTCGACAGCAGGCGCAGTGCCGCCACCTGCATCAGCGCCGGCGCGGAGCGCGGCAGCGCCTGCGCCAGCTGCTTGTACGATTCCAGCGCGGCCGGCAAGTCGCCGCGCGCCAGCTGCGCCTTGCCCTGCAGGTCGAGCAGGTCCGGGTCTTCCGGGTGGCTGACCTGCAGGCGGCGCGCCAGGTCCAGCGCCTTGTCCGCCTGCTGCGTGCGCAGGTATTGCGCGCACAGTTCGACCCCGGGACCGATCGCACGCGGGTCGACGGCGGCGGCCTGCTCGAGCCAGTGCGTGACCTGGGCCTGGTCGTGGGCCCGGCCGGCCAGCGCCGCCAGGCCCGCCATCGCGTCGACGCTGGCCTTGTTCCGGGCCAGGAAGGCCAGCAGGATTTGGCGCGCCTCGCCCGGCTGCTGCGCGTCGAGCGCCAACTGCGACAGGCCGGCGGCGGCACGGTAGTACGACGGATCGAGCGCCAGCGCGTGCGCGAAGCTGGCGCGGGCAGCGTCGGGCTTGCCCTGCGCCGCCAGCACCTGGCCCTTGAGGGCGTGCACCAGCGGCTTGCCGGGCTGGGTGCGTTCCAGTGCGAGCGCCGCGTCCAGGGCGGCGTCGCGCCGGCCCAGCTTGAGGTTGGCCTGCACGAGCGCCTCGCCCGCTTCGAGCGAGTTCTTGTCGAGCGTCGTCGCGGCCTGCAACTGGCGCACGGCGTCGTCCGTCGCGCCTTCGCCCAGGCGCGACAGGCCCAGACCCGTACGCAGCGACGCCGATGTGGAATCGAGCGCGCTCGCGCGGGCGAACAGGTCGGCCGCCTGGCTGAAGCGGTGCGACTGCATGTCGGCGTCGGCGGCCAGTCCCAGCACCTGGGCGTCCAGCTGGCGCGCGTCCAGCATGGGTTCCAGCACGGCGCGCGCGTCGTCAGCGTGGCCCGAGCCGATCAAGGCCTGCGCCAGCATCTTGCGCGCGTACACGTTGGCGGGATTGCGCTCCAGGTAGCGGCGGAAGTATTGCTCCGACTGGTAATACGACCCGAGCCTGAGGTCGACGGCGCCGGCCAGCAGCACGCTCGGCATGTGGTCGGGCACGGCCCTGAGCACCTTGTACAGCACGTCGCGGGCCGCGTCCGGCTTGTCCGTCGAATAGTCGAGCAGCGCCTGGGTATAGCCCACCAGCAGGCTGGCGGGCGCGCCCTTTGCCGCCAGGTCCAGCTCGGCCTGGGCCAGTTGCGGGCGGCGCAGGCCGATCGCCAGATAGGCTTTTTCCACGTGGGCCGTGCGGTGCTGCGGGCTGACGGCCAGCACGCGGTCGTACAGCGCCAGCGCCTGTTCCGGATGGTCCCCGGCGCGCACCAGGTCCGCCTTGAACATCAAGGCATCCACATTGCGCGCATCGCGGGCCAGCACGCGGTCGGCGTAACCGTGCGCGGCGTCGCCGCGCCCTTCGACGATCGCGAGCCGGCCCATGCCCACGAGGGCCGCCGGGTCGTCCGGATGCTGCGCCAGCACGTGTTCGTAGGCGGCCCGCGCCTCGTCGTTCTTGCCCAGCGCCAGCGAGGCGTCGCCGCGCGCGACGCTCAACGCCGGGTCGTCGGGCCCGCCTCTCGTCTCGTCCAGGGCCTTGCGGTGCTGCCCTTCCATCACGAGCGCGGCGGCCAGCGCGGCCAGGGCCGGACCGCGCGCGTAACCGCGGTCCAGCGCCTGCCGCGCTTCCTTTTCGGCCGTCGTGCTGTCGCCGAGGTCAAGGTAGGTGCGGGCCAGCAGGTAGCGCGTTTCCGTGCTGGCCGGTTCCGCGTCGAGGGCGTTCTTGAGGACGATGAGCGCGCCCCGGAAATCCCCCTGGCTGCGCAGTTGCACCGCGTGCGCGCGCTGCTGGGCGGCGGTCGGCCGGTTGCAGGCGGCCAGCGGCGCGACCAGGACGGCCGCCAGCAGGACGGTCGCCAGGCGGCTGGCGCGGCGCGGGTGCGCGGGAGGTCGGGTCGGCATCGGTGATCTTGATATGGATTAATCGCTTATTTTCGTGGTGCAAGGCCCGATAAGGCAAGCAAAACCCATCGGGCATCGCCGTGATACCACGGCGCACTTTTTGGTTGCAAAAAAATCACAACCGCTTATTGATATTAAATAATTTATTTACAAGTTAAGTTTATCTGTGGCATGATTACGTTTGAAACTGGTCAACGTGCGAATATTTGAGGAGAGTCTGTGAAAAACGCGCTCAAGCTGGCCGTCGCGGCCGCCTGCGTACTCGGCGTCAGCCATGCAGGCGCTGCCACCATCCTCGATTCCGGCACCACCGCCTACTACGGTGCGGACAACAAGGGCGCCGCCGACAGCATCGGCGGGAGCACGTACGACATTTCGCAGGCGACGATCGCGCGGGCCGGCGACGTCCTGACCATCACGATCACGACTGCGTTCGCCGGCAAGGCGGGCGTGAGTTCGTCCTGGGGCAAGGACCCGCTGACGGGCGCTACCGGCAAGGGCATCGGCTACGGCGACGTCTTCCTGTCGGATACGTGGAACGCGGCCGGCACGAGCAGCAATCACTACGCCACCGACAACGCGACCAAGGGCACCGTCTGGGACTACGGCTTCGCGCTCAACAACCGCTGGAGCAACACGGGCGGCACGTTCAAGCTGTATGCGCTGAACGGCGCGACGAACGCGCAGAACATCCTGAATTCCAACAGCTACATCAGCTGCGGCACCTCGTGCAACTACCGCGAGAACGAGGAAACGGCAGTCAACACCAATTCGACCTCGGTCAAGGACACGGGACTCGCCGGCACCTGGTCCGTCACGACCAACAGGACCAATCCGGCGCAGAGCGCCCTCACGTTCAAGATCGACCTGAGCGGCTCGGAACTGCTGGACTACAGCTCGTTCGCGATGCACTGGGGCGAAACCTGCCAGAACGACGTCATCGAAGGCCTGGCCAAGAACGTGCACGTGCCGCTGCCGGGCACCGCCGCCCTGCTGCTCCTCGGCCTGGGCGCACTGGGCGCCGCGCGCCGCCGCGGCGGACGGGCGCTGCCGCCCGGCGCCGCCGCGGCGGCCGGGCGCTGCCGCCCGGCGCCGACGCCTGATCTTTGGATCAGTGTCCGCGCCGCGCGGCGCGGATAGACTCGGGGTGTCATCCTTTTGCGAGAACCCCATGGACCACTCCCCCCAAGTCAATGCCGACAATGCCGGCGTCGTGCAGGAATTCGGCGCGCTCGCGCCCGTGCGCATCGGCCTGCCCGAGCAGACCCGTTCGCAAAGCGTGCGCGCGCTGAACCGCCTGCTGGCCCACACGATGGCGCTGCGCGACGCGTACAAGAAGGCGCACTGGCAGACGTCCGGCGCCACGTTCTATGAACTGCACCTGCTGTTCGACAAGCACTACGAAGAACAGGTGACGATCATGGACGCCCTCGCGGAGCGCATCCAGACGCTGGGCGGCGTCACGTTCGCGCTGGCGGGCGACGTGGCCGGCGAATCGTCGATCGCACGCGCGCCGCGCGGGCGCGAGTCGGCCCACGCGCAGCTGGAGCGCCTGGCCGGCGCCCACGAGACGATCCTGCTGGACGCCCGCCCGCTGGCCCGCCACGCGGCCGACGCCGGCGACGACGGCAGCAACGACCTGATCGTCAGCCAGGTCGTGCGCGCCAACGAACTGCAAAGCTGGTTCATCGGCCAGCACCTGGCGCTGCAGGCGGAACGCGGCTGACGGACCGCCGTCGGATATCCGTTCGTATAGCTGGACCCGGCCCGCCTTCGTCCCGACAATGCGTGTGGCGGCGCGACATTCCCGTGCGCGCCGCCGATCACCGGACGAGGAGCCGCCATGACCATCCACCCGCCCCCGCTGGCGCCCAGCCTCGAGCCCGACCGGCAGGCGCGCCTTGCCACGATCGGCCAGCTGGCCGCGTCGATCGCCCACGAAGTCGACCAGCCGCTGGCCGCCATCGCCCTGCACGCCCACGCCGCCCTGCGCTGCATCGAACGCGCCCAGGCGCCCGCCCAGGCCCAGGCCGCGCTGCGCGCCGTGCTGGACGCGTCGCGGCGCGCGAGCGCCATCGTGCACAGCGTGCGTGCGCTCGCGGGCCAGGTCCGCGCCGGCCACGGCGACTGCCGCCTGGACGCGGCCGTGGACGACGTGCTGGCCGGCTACGCGGCCGACCTGCGCCGCCACGCCATCGCCAGCCGCGTGACCCTGGCCGCCGGCGCGCGCATCGTGCGGGCGAATCCGGTGCAGCTGCGCCAGCTGCTGCGCAACCTCGTCGGCAATGCGGTCGACGCCCTGCGCGCGGACCCCGGCCGGCCGCGCCGGCTGGCGATCCGCGCCCGCGCGGGCGCCGGCGGCACGGTCGTCGTCACCGTGCGCGACAACGGCGCCGGCATCGACGCGGCGACGGCGTCCGATGCGTTCGACCCGCTCGTCACGACCAAGGTGCACGGCCTCGGCCTGGGCCTCGCGATCTGCCGCGCCATCGTCGACGCACACCAGGGCCGCATCTGGCTCGAGGCCAATCCGGACCACGGCTGCACGGCCGGCTTCGCGCTGCCGCGCGTCCGCCATGGCGCCACGAGCGCCGGCGAGGCCGCCCATGGATGACCCGCGCCCCATCACGCTGCTGATCGCGGACGACCACCCGCTGATCCTGGCCGGCCTGGCCGCGCTGGTCCGGCTCGAGCCGGCGCTGGCGCTGGTCGGCGAAGCGCGCGACGGCGTCACGGCCGTCGAACACTACCTGCGCCTGCGGCCGGACGTCATGCTCGTCGACCTGAACATGCCGGGCGGCGGCGGAGTCGAGGCGATCCGCAAGATCCGCGCCGTCGTGCCCGACGCCCGCATCGTCATCCTCACCACCTACGACGGCGACGAGGACGTGCACCGCGGCCTGCTGGCCGGCGCCAGCGCCTACCTGCTCAAACAGTCGGGCCTCGACGAGGTCGTGCTGTGCGTGCGCCAGGTGGCGGCCAACCGCCGCTACCTCGCGCCGGGCCTGGCCGAAAAACTGGCGGGGCGCGTGGACGGCAACAGCCTGTCGCCGCGCGAACTGGAAATCCTCGCGCACCTGTCCGCCGGCATGAGCAACAAGATGATCGCCCGCGCCGAGAACATCGGCGTCGGGACCGTCAAATACCATGTCAACAACATCCTCTCCAAGCTGAACGTCTCGTGCCGCACCGAAGCGGCGTGCGTCGCGGCGCGGCGGGGGCTGATCCACGCCTACTGAAAGGTCCGCAGAGGTCGACATTTCGGGGTCGACACTTCGGGGTCAGAGCCCGATTTTGGGAAATTGCCTGAAACCGGGCTCTGACCCCGGTATTGTCGATGTTGTACAATCGGGTGCCGTACCATGCCACCGCAAACACCGCATGAACCCTCCCAGCACCTCGCCGATCCGCGTGCTGATCGCGGACGACCATCCGATGATGCGCGAAGGCATAGCCGCCACGCTGACCGCCCACGGCGGCATCGAGGTCGTCGCGCAGGCCCGCGACGGCGACGAAGCCATCCATTTCTTCACGAGCCACCGCCCGGACGTCGCGCTCCTCGACCTGCAGATGCCGGGCAAGGACGGGCTGGAAGCCATCCGCGCGATCCGCAGCATGCATCCGGACGCGCGCCTCGTCGTGCTCACGACCTACGACGGCGACGCCCGCATCGCGGCCGCGCTCAAGGCCGGCGCCTCGGCCTACCTGTTGAAGAACGTGCCCGGCCGCGAGCTGGCCGCCACCGTGCGCGAGGTGTACAACGGCTCGCACATCCTGCCGCAGGCGCTGCGGCGCGAGGTGGCGATCCACTATGCCGGCGACGCGCTGTCGCCGCGCGAGCTGGACGTCCTGCGCCTCGCGGCCGTCGGCCATTCGAACCGCGGCATCGGCCAGCAGCTGCACATCGGCGAGACGACGGTCAAGACGCACATGAGCACCATCCTCGTGAAGCTGGGCGCGAACGACCGCGCGCACGCCGTCACGCTGGCCGTCCAGCGCGGCTTCATCGACCTGTGACCGCGCGCCGGGCCTACGGCGGCGACTGCGCGCCGATATAGGCGCCGAGACCAGCCACGAGCGCGTCGAACGCGACCCGGCAGCGCGGGCTGGCGCGCAGGTCTTCGTGCATCGTGACCCACGTGTCGAGCCGGAACGAGAACGCGTCCGGCAGCACGCGCACGAGCGCCGGCGCGCGCGCGGCGAGCGGCACCTGGCACACGCCGATCCCGGCCCCGGCGCGGATCAACGCCAGCTGGGCCACGTCGCTGTCGGTGCGCAGCGCAAAGCGCTCGCGCGCATAACCCGGCAGCGCCTTCGCGGCCTGGCGCACGAACGGCGTCGGCCGGTCGTAGCCGATCAGGGCGTGCGCGGAGAGGTCGTCCAGCGTGGCCGGCGTGCCGCGGCGTTCCAGGTAATCGGCGCGCGCATGCAAACCCAGCTCGATCGCGCCGACGCGGCGCGCCACCAGCTGTTCCTGGCGCGGCGCCGTCATGCGCACGGCGATGTCGGCCTCGCGCTGCAGCAGGTCGTGCACGCGGTTCGACAGCACCAGTTCGACCTTCAGCGCCGGATGGCGCCGCGCCAGGCCGGCCACGATGGCCGGCATCACTTCCACGCCGACGACGTCGCTGACGCTGATCCGTACCGCGCCGGCGGCCGCACCCGCGCTGCCGCGCAAGCCGGATGCGGTGCGCTCCAGCGCGGCGGCCGTGCTTTCCATCGCCTCGGCGTGCGGGCGCAGCGCGTGCGCGGCCTCCGTCGGCAGCAAGCCCGCCTGCGAGCGCGTGAACAGCACCAGCCCCAATGCGCCTTCCAGGGCCGCCACGTGCCGCCCGACAGTCGGCTGCGCCACGCCGAGCGCGCGCGCCGCGCCGGACAGCGAGCCTTCGCGCAGCACGCCGAGGAAGGCCCGATAGAATTCCCATTCGATCGTCATGTTCTATAAAAATGTATAGCTGCTGGTGAAAGTCATGCAATTCCATTGAGCCAGACGAACGGTTACGCTGTCAACAGTTTCCACGGTTTCCACACTTACCACACACGGAGGACGGCATGAACGGATCGGACCAACAGAAAACGGCACTGGTACTGGGCGCCAGCGGCGGCATCGGCGGCGAGGTGGCGCGCCGGCTCGCGCGGGACGGCTGGCAGGTGCGGGGCCTCAAGCGCGGGCTGGCCTCGGAGACGGTCGATACGGACGGCATCGCGTGGATGGCCGGCGACGCGCTGGACCGCGCCGACGTGGCGCGCGCCGCGCAGGGCTGCGCCGTCATCGTGCACGCCGTGAACCCGCCCGCCTACCGCAACTGGGGCAAGCTCGTGCTGCCCATGCTGGACAACACCATCGCGGCGGCCGCCGCCAGCGGTGCGCTCGTCGTCCTGCCCGGCACCGTGTACAACTACGGGCCGGACGCATTCCCGCTCCTCGCCGAGGACGCGCCCCAGCATCCCGCCACGCGCAAGGGCGGCCTGCGGGTGCGGATGGAAGCGGCGCTGGAAGCCCACGCGGCGCGCGGCGGCCGCGTGCTGATCGTACGGTCCGGCGATTTTTTCGGCCCGCGCGCCGGCAACAACTGGTTCGCGCAAAGCCTCGTCAAGCCGGGCAAGCCGGTCGGCCGCATCGCCAACCCGGCCGCACCTGGCGTCGGCCACCAGTGGGCCTACCTGCCCGACGTGGCGGCGACGATGGCCGCGCTGATCGAACGCCGCGCACAGCTCGATCCGTTCGCCCGCTTCCACATGGCCGGCCACTGGGACCCGGACGGCAGCGCCATGTGCGATGCCATCCGCCGCGTCGTCGCGCGCCGCGGCGCCCGGGCATCCGTCGGCGCCTTCCCGTGGTGGCTCGTGCGGCTGGCCGCGCCGTTCAACGAGACGCTGCGCGAACTGCAGGAAATGCGTTACCTGTGGCGCCAGCCGGTCCGGCTGGACAACGCGCGCCTCGTGGACGTATTGGGCGCCGAGCCGCACACGCCGCTCGACGACGCCGTCGAACGCACGCTGGTCGGACTGGGCTGCCTGCCGCCGGCGGACCGTCAGGCGCACACGCCGGCGCCGAGCAGCGCGCCCATGGCGGCGGCGTTGACCGGACGGCTGAACCAGTAGCCCTGCGCCTCGTTGCAATCGTGCGCCTTGAGAAACGCCAGCTGCGCCTGGGCCTCGACGCCTTCGGCGACGACGCGGTGATGCAGGTTCTTGCCCATGCCGATGACGGCACTGACGATGGCGCCGTTGCTGCCCGCCCCCGCATCGATCGCGCGGACGAACGACTGGTCGATCTTGAGCACGTCGATGGGGAATTGGTTCAGGTAGCTCAGGCTCGAGTAGCCGGTGCCGAAGTCGTCCACGGCGATCTGCACGCCCATCGCCTTGAACTTGGCCAGCAGGTCGGCGCTGGCGGCCACGTCGCGCATCAGCACGCTCTCGGTCAGTTCGAGCTGCAGGCAGGTCGGATCGACGCCGGTGGCGTCGAAGATGGCGATGGCCTGATCGAAGAATTCGCGGTGGCGGAATTCGAGCGCGGATACGTTCACCGCGATCGATATCGCCGGTGATGCGGCCGGTTGCCAGGTCGACCTTCGGCTGGTAGTTCAGTCTGAATTCGGACCGTTCCAGCGCCCGCCGCAGATTGCTCTCGACCAGCTGCCGCTCCACGGCGCGCGTGTTCATGTCGTGGCGGAAGAACTGGTAATTCGCGCGCCCGCGCTCCTTGGCGTGGTACATCGCGGTGTCGGCGTTCTTGATCAGGGCGGCGGGTTCGGTGCCGTCGTCGGGAAACACGCTGATGCCGATACTCGTCGACGTGTGCAGCTCGTGCTCGTCGAGCACGAACGGCACCGACAGCACCAGCAGGATCTTCTCGGCCGTCAGCGCCGCATTCTGCGCCTGGCGTTCGTCGGCCAGCAGGATCACGAACTCGTCGCCACCGTGGCGGCTCACCGTGTCGGAGGCGCGCACGCAGTCGACCAGCCGCTTCGACACGGCTTGCAGCAACCGGTCGCCGACCGCGTGCCCCAGCGAATCGTTGATGTGCTTGAATTTGTCGAGGTCGAGGAACAGCAACGCGGGGTAGCAATCGCTGCGCCTGGCCAGGGCGATGGCCTGCGTGATGCGGTCGTTCAGCAGCATGCGGTTGGGCAGGCCGGTCAGGAAGTCGTGCTGCGCCTGGTGCCGCATCTTCAACGCCAGCGCCACGTGGTCGGAAATGTCGCGGAATACCATCACGGCGCCCACCAGATGCCCGTCCCAATCGTGGATCGGTGCCGCCGAGTCTTCGATCGGGACGCGCTTGCCGCTGCGGTCCACCAGCACGGCTTCGCCGGCCAGGCCCAGCGGCCGATCGCTGTGCAGGACGTATTCGACGGGATTGGTGATCGGGTGCCCGGTGGCGCTGTCGATGATGTTGAGGATGTCGGTGACGGGATGGCCGCACGCCTCCTCGCGCGTCCACCCCGTGATCTTTTCGGCCGCGACGTTCAGGTAATCGACGCCGCCGCACATGTCGGCCGAGATGACGGCGTCGCCGATCGAATTGAGCGTGATCTCGGCGCGCGCCTGCGCGACGTACAAGCCCTGCTCCACCTTCATGCGTTCGATAATGTTGAGCAGGGACTGCGGCACCAGGTAATTGTCGAAGTACCCCTTCGACAGCCAGCCCTGCGCGCCGCGCCTGACGGCTTCCTTCGCTTCCTCTTCGTTCTCGAGCTCGCACAGCGTCAGGATCGGGGTGTGCGGCGCCACGCCGTACAGGCGGTCGAAGCAGTCGAGGCCATGGGCATCGGGCAGCGCCAGGTCGGCCAGGATCGCATCGATGCCGCCCTGCCGGACACGGTCCACGCCGTCCGCCAGCGCGCACACGCTCTCGACGTCGAAGGGACCGTCGTGCGCATTGCCGAGCGCGTGTTCGAGGATACGGATGTCATCCGCGCTCGGTGAGATGATGAGGACGCGTTTGGCCACGGTATCTCCAGCAGGGTTCCATGCGGCTGTCGTGGCCCGGCCGGGACGGGACTTCGCTCCAGAGCGCCGCTTCGCGCTACCCGGTTCGCGCGGGTGTGAACGAGTATAGGCTTACTCGCATTGCCGTCAACCAGGCCCGGCGCTGACGCCGCGGACGCGCTACCGCGTGCCGACCTCGACACGGCCAAGCTGCTGCCCCTTGCCGTACATCCGGCACTCGGCCGCCAGCGCCAGCAGGTTCGGATCGCGCTCGCGGCTCTTCGACAGGATCAGGCTGATCGTCTGGTGCGACGCATACGGCGCATCGAGCGGGATCAGCTGGATGCGCGTGCTGAACTCGGCCACGCGGCCCGGCAGCAGGCTGTAGCCCATGCCGCCGCTGACCAGGTTGATGAGCGAGAAGATGTCGGACACGCGCATGATCGTCTCCGGCGTGTAGCCGGCCTGGCGGAACGCGTGGTCGAAGCTGTCCGACGTGACGAAGCCGCCGCCGAGGGTAATGAATTTTTCGCCCTGCAGGTCGCGCAGGTCGACGTGGGCGCGGGCGGCGTACGGCGAACCGAGCGGCGCGGCCAGGTGGATCCGGTCCTCGAACAGCGGCACGGCCAGCAGTTGCGCATCGTCGAGCGGCGCCTGGAGGCCGATGACGATGGCGTCCAGCCGCCCTTCGTCCAGCCCCCGCAGCAATTCCTGGTTCGAGCCCAGGGTCAGGTCGATCTGCAGCTCGGGCCGCCGCAGCTTGACGCCCATCAGCAGTTGCGGGATGCAGCGCAGGGTCAGCGAATACAACGACCCGATCTTGAGGCGGCCGCCCGCGAATCCGGCCAGTTCGCGCACCTTGCGCACGCCCTCTTCCGTTTCGCTGACGGCGCGCTGCGCGTGCTTGGCGAACGCATAGGCGGCCGGCAGCGGCGCCAGGTTGCGGCCCTCGCGCCGGAACAGCGGGCAGCGCAGGCCCTCCTCCAGCGAGTGCAGCGCGCGGTGGATGCTGACCGTGCTGGTGCCCAGTTCTTCCGACACGCGCGCCAGGCTGTGCAGGCGCATGAAGGCCAGGAAGACTTCCAGTTTCTTGAGGGTAATCTCTTCATCGATCATCGCGCCGCTCCTGCCGGGAGCATACTCCAATCATTAACCTGAGAGTAAACATTCGGACGCCGCGTTGATTGAAGGCCGTCCTGCCCGTTTCTATGCTGGCGTTACCGTCCGTACAAAGGAGACAACATGGAAAGCAATACGCCCGCCCCGCGCCAGTGGGACACCCGGCGCCAGGAAAAGGCGCGCCGGATGGCGGCGGCCAGCCACCTGGCCGATGGGCCCGTGCTGGCGCCCGAGCGCATCGTCGAGGCGTTGCAGGTGCTGCTGGCCAGCGGCGACCGCGTGGTCCTCGAGGGGAATAACCAGAAACAGGCGGATTTCCTGGCCCGCTCGCTGGTGCAGGTCGACCCGGACCGGGTCAACCATCTGCACATGATCATGCCCAGCGTGAGCCTGCCGGAGCACCTCGACCTGTTCGAGCGCGGCATCGCCAGCAAACTCGATTTCGCCTTCGCCGGCGCGCAGAGCCTGCGCATCTCGCAATTCCTGCAGGAGGGCCTGCTTTCCGTGGGCGCCCTGCACACCTATATCGAGCTGTACGCCCGCCTGTACGTCGACCTGACGCCGAACGTCGTGATGGTCGCCGGCTACAAGGCCGACCGCCAGGGCAATCTGTACACGGGCCCCAGCACGGAAGACACGCCGGCCCTCGTCGAGGCGGCGGCGTTCCGCGACGGTATCGTGATCGCCCAGGTCAACGAGATCGTCGACGACCCGAAAGACCTGCCGCGCGTGGACATTCCGGGCGCATGGGTCGATTACGTCGTCCGGTCCGACAAGCCGTTCTACATCGAACCCCTGTTCACGCGCGATCCGCGCCTCATCAAGCCGGTGCACATCCTGATGGGGATGATGGCGATCCGCGGCGTCTACGAGCGCCACGGCGTGCAGTCGCTGAACCACGGCATCGGCTTCAACACGGCCGCCATCGAACTGCTGCTGCCGACCTATGGCGAGCAGCTCGGCCTGAAAGGCAAGATCTGCCGCAACTGGACGCTGAACCCGCACCCCACGCTGATCCCCGCCATCGAATCGGGCTGGGTCGAGAGCGTGCACTGCTTCGGCGCCGAACTGGGCATGGAAAACTACACGGCCGCCCGCCCCGACGTGTTCTTCATCGGCCGCGACGGCTCGATGCGCTCGAACCGCGCGTTGTGCCAGCTCGCGGGCCAGTATGCCGTCGACCTGTTCATCGGTTCCACCCTCCAGATGGATGGCCTGGCCAATTCGTCGACCGTCACCCACGGCCGCCTCACCGGCTTCGGCGGCGCACCGAACATGGGACACGATCCGCACGGCCGGCGCCACCCGACGCCCGCCTGGCTCGACCTCGTGGAGACGGACGATCCGCTCGCGCGCGGCAAGAAGCTCGTCGTGCAGATGGTCGAGACGTTCCAGGACGGCAGCCAGCCGACCATCGTCGAATCGCTCGACGCCGTCGAGGTGGGCAAGGCCTCCGGCATGCCGCTGGCGCCCGTGATGATCTATGGCGACGACGTCACCCACGTCCTCACCGAAGAAGGCATCGCCTACCTGTACAAGGCGCAGTCCCTGGAAGAGCGCAAGGCGATGCTGGCGGCCGTCGCGGGCGTCACGCCGATCGGACTGCGCCACGACCCGACGCAGACGGCGCGCATGCGCCAGCAAGGCCTGATCGCGCTGCCCGAGGACATGGGCGTGCGCCGCGCCGACGCCACCCGCTCGCTGCTGGCCGCGAAGAGCATCGCGGAGCTGGTCGACTGGTCCGGCGGCCTGTACGAACCGCCCGCCAAATTCAGGAGCTGGTGATGACGGCGCGCGCACCCATCCTCGTGCCGGCCGCGCCGGATCTTGCCTTGCAGCTGGCCCACCACGCCGTCGGCGCCCTCGTCGACGAAGCCATGCTGACGCCGAAACCGGGCCTCGTCGACCTGCGCGGCGCCGGCGCCCACCGCGACCTCAGTTGGCCGCTGATGTGCGCGTCGGCGTGCGCGCTGCGGCCCGCGTTCGGCCAGATGGCGCTCGCCGGCGCCCTCATCGGCGGCGACGACCTGCTGCTGCGGCGGCGCATCGGCGCCATCGGGCGCGACGCCGAACACGCGATGATGGCGGCCAGCGGCGGCGTCAACACGCACCGCGGCGCCATCTGGGCGCTCGGCCTGCTGGTCACGGCGGCGGCAGCGACGCCTGAGCGCGACGCGGCCGCCATCGCCGCGCGCGCCGGCCACCTGGCCCGACTCATGGACCCCGGCGCGCCGGTGCGCACGGGCCACAAGGGCGAACGCGCCTGCATCGAACACGGCGTCGGCGGCGCCCGCGGCCAGGCCGCCGCCGGCTTCCCGCACGTGATCGACCACGCGCTGCCGATGCTGAAACTGGCCCGGGCCCGCGGCGCCGCCGAACACCACGCCCGCGTCGACGCCCTGCTCGCCGTGATGGCGACGCTGGACGACACCTGCCTGCTGGCGCGCGGCGGCCGCAAGGCCCTGGACACCGCGCAGGACGGCGCGCGGCGCGTGCTGGCATGCGGCGGCGTCGCCACCCCGAACGGCCGCCGCGCCTTCGACACGCTGGAAGGCCGCCTGCGCCGGCTGCACGTCTCGCCCGGCGGCGCCGCCGACCTGCTGGCGGCCGCGCTGCTGCTGGACCGCATCGAACGCGCGCTCGCAACGACTATGGAGATGGATTGATCATGGAAAGACTGGAATACCAATTCGCCGCCGGCCAGCCGGCGCCAGGGCGCACCGTCAGCGGCGTCGTCAGCTCGGGCGACCTGGAAGTGCTGCTGGAGCCGGCCCCCGCCGGGCGCACGACGGTTGCCGTGCAGACGTCCGTGGACGGCTACGGCGGCACCTGGAAGGCACTGCTGGAACGCGTGTTCGGTGCCGGCGACCTGCCCGCCGCCCGCATCGAGATCAACGACAATGGCGCCACGCCGGGCGTCGTGCGCATGCGCATCGAGCAGGCGTACGAACAAGCCAACGACGGAGGCCGGCCATGAACATCGAGAACCTGCTCACGCGCGACAGCTTCATCGAACGGGGCGCCCGCAGCCGCGCGCAGGCGCTGCTCGATCCGGGCTCGTTCCGCGAACTGGCCGGACCGTTCGCACGCCTGCACTCGCCGTGGCTCGCCATGCAGAAGCTCGTCACGCAGGCCGACGACGGGGTCGTCGTCGCCAAGGGCACGCTCGCGGGCCTGCGGACCGTCGTGCTCGCGATCGAAGGCGCGTTCCAGGGCGGCAGCATGGGCGAGATCGGCGCCGCCAAGATCGCCGGCGCGCTGGAACTGGCCGCCCGCGACAACGAACGCGGCATCCCCACGCAGGCCGTGATCGTGTTCGAGACCGGCGGCGTGCGCCTGCAGGAAGCGAACCTGGGCCTGGCGGGCATCGCCGAGATCCAGTCCGCCATCGTCGCCCTGCGCCGCCACCGGCCCGTCGTCGGCGTCAGCGCGGGCACGGTCGGCTGCTACGGCGGCATGTCGATCGCAGCCGGGCTGTGCTCGTACTTCGTGATGACGCGCGAGGCCCGCCTCGGCCTGAACGGCCCGCAGGTGATCGAGCAGGAAGCCGGCGTGGCGGAATTCGACGCGCGCCAGCGCGCCCTGATCTGGGGCCTGACGGGCGGCGCGCAGCGTGCGGCCACGCACCTGGCGGACGCCTGCGTCGACGACGACACGACGGCCATCCGCGCCACCGTCATCGACCTGTTCGCCCGGGGCGTGCCGGCGACCCACCGCAGCGACCGCGCCGCCGGCTTCCTCGCCTGCCTGGACCGGGTCGACACGACGCGCCAGGCGACGGCGGACGACGTACGCGAGATCTATTCGAAAGGACTGGAATGATGGCCCCTCACACCCACCACGCGTCGCGCGGCGCCATGTGGCTGCGCCTGCTCACGGGCGGCGCCCACCCCGCGCACGACTGGACGACCGTCCACGCCTGCGACGCGATCCTCGCCGGCCGGCCGGCGCGCTACATCGCCGTCGTGCCCGACGCCGACAACGCCTTTTCCCGCGCCCGCGACGGCGAAGTGGGCCTCGTCGAAGGCTGGCGCCTGGCGCAGGCCGTGCGCGAGGTGATCGCCATGGACCGCGACGCGCCCGCCAAGCGCCCGATCGTCGCCGTCATCGACGTCCCGAGCCAGGCCTACGGCCGGCGCGAGGAAGCGTACGGCATCCACCAGGCGCTCGCCGGCGCCGTCGCCGCCTACGCGGATGCGCGCCAGGCCGGCCACCCCGTCATCGGCCTGATCGTCGGCCTCGCGATGTCCGGCGCCTTCCTCGCCCACGGCTACCAGGCCAACCGCCTGATCGCGCTGGACGACCCGGCCGTCGCGGTGCACGCGATGGGCAAGGCATCCGCCGCGCGCGTGACCCTGCGTTCCGTCGAGGCACTCGAAAAGCTGGCGGCCAGCGTGCCGCCGATGGCCTACGACATCAAGAGCTTCGCCTCGCTCGGCATCCTGCACGAGGTGCTGCAACTGACGAACCTCGCGCTGCCGGACGAGCAGGACATCGCCCTCGTCCACGGCGCGCTGGAGGCGGCGCTGGCCGACATCCTCGAGGACCCGCGCCGCGACCTGTCGAGCCGCCTGCGAGGACGGCATCGCGGCGCGTCGCGCCAGGTGCGCGCGCTGCTCGCATCGGAATGGGAGGCCGCCAACTAGATATTCGCCGCAGCACCCGGCCGCCAACAACAATACCCACGGCCGGTCCACCTTTTTTGGACGAAGAGGAGACACACATGATTATCTATGGAACCGCATTGCTGGCCGTATGCCACCTGCTCGGCATCTTCCTGGGCGACCTGCTCGGGACGCTGCTGGGCGCCAAGACCAACGTCGGCGGGGTCGGCATCGCCATGATCCTGCTGATTTGCGCCCGCCTGTGGCTGCACAAGCGCGGGCTGATGCCGGCGCAGACGGAGCTGGGCGTCGGCTTCTGGGGCGCGATGTACATCCCGGTCGTCGTCGCGATGGCCGCGCAGCAGAACGTCGTCGCCGCGCTGCGCGGCGGCCCCGTCGCCCTGCTCGCCGCCTTCGGCTCGGTGCTCGTGTGCGCGGTCTGCGTCTCGCTGATCAACCGCGGCGAACGCCCGGCCCCCGGCACCGAACCCGACGCCGAAGCCCGCGTCGCCACCCAACGCGCCTAACGGAGGCCACCATGCTCGAACTCCTTGAAAAGACCGTCAAACACAACGGCCTCGTGCTGGCCTTCGCCCTCGTGGGCTTCGTCATGATCGTATCGATGCAGCTGTCGCGCCGCCTCACGTTCGGCCGCGTGCACGGTTCCGCCATCGCCATCCTCATCGGCCTGGGCCTCGCCTACTGGGGCGGCATCCAGACGGGCGGCCAGAAGGGCCTCGCCGACGTCTCCCTGTTCGCCGGCGTCGGCCTGATGGGCGGCGCCATGCTGCGCGACTTCGCCATCGTCGCCACCGCGTTCGAGGTGCAGGTCGTGGAAGCGAAGAAGGCAGGCCTCGTGGGGGTCGTCGCGCTGCTGCTCGGCACGGTGCTGCCGTTCATCGTCGGCGCCAGCGTGGCGTGGGCGTTCGGCTACCGCGACGCGATCAGCATGACGACCATCGGCGCCGGCGCCGTCACCTACATCGTCGGCCCCGTGACGGGCGCCGCGATCGGCGCCAGCTCGGAGCTCATGGCGCTGTCGATCGCCACGGGTCTCGTCAAGGCGATCATGGTCATGGTCGGCACACCGATGGCCGCGCGCTTCCTGCGCCTGTCGACCCCGCGCTCGGCGATGGTGTTCGGCGGCCTGGCCGGCACGGTCAGCGGTGTCTCGGCGGGCCTGGCGGCCACCGACCGCAAGCTCGTGCCGTACGGCGCCCTGGTGGCGACGTTCCACACGGGCCTCGGCTGCCTCCTCGGCCCGTCGCTGCTGTACTTCGCAGTCCGCGCGCTGGTGGGCTGACATGCCGGCGCCCCGCCCGCACGACCTGCTGTTCACGCATCGCCCGGACGCATTCACGGCCGACGGCGTGCGGCCGGACTGGCTGGACCCGCGCGCGCCGCTCGTCGTGCGGCGGGCGGCCACGCCGCCCGGCATCGTGCCCGCCGGTGCGCGCGGCCTGCAGCGCAACGAGCGCTGCAAGGGTCATCTCGCACTCGACGCCGTCGCGTCCATCGTCACGCCGCGCATGCTGGCGGCACGGACGCAGGCGGCCACCGGCGACCTGCCCTGCATCGCGGCCCTGCGCGCGCTGGCGCCGCGGCTGGACCTGCTGGGCGTCGACTGGTGCCCGACCGGGGGCGCCGGCTACTGTCTCGCGTGCGTTCTGCCGGTGCTGCGCGCGACGAGCTATCTCTATCTGCTCGTGCGCCTGCCGCGCCGGCCGGCCGCCGGCGTGCTCGCCGCATTGGCCGCGCTGCAGGACGGCCAGCCCTGCCGCATCGACATCCAGCTCGACACGGGCGCGGGCGGCTTCGCGCTCGCGGAACATGCGCGCGGGGGACGCGTGCTGCTCAAGACCGATGCCGGCCCGCGCCTCGTCGACGACCCGTGGGAGGCCGCATGAGCGTCCTGTTCACCTTTCCCGGCCAGGGCGCGCAAAAGCCCGGCATGCTGCACGCGCTGCCGGATCATCCGGAGGCGGCGCGCACGCTGGCCGAGGCCACGACGGCGCTGGGCCGCGACGTCCATGCGATGGACGGCGCCGACGCGCTGCGCTCCACGGTCGCCGTGCAGCTGTCCTTGCTGGTGGCGGGCGTCGCGATGGCGCGCGTGCTGGCGGCACATGGCGCGGCGCCGCAGATGGTGGCCGGGCTGTCGATCGGGGCGTGGCCCGCGGCCGTCGTCGCGGGCGTGCTCGACTTCGCGGACGCCGTGCGCCTCGTCGAACTGCGCGCCCGGCTGATGGAGGACGCCTACCCGTCCCGCTACGGCATGACCGCGATCGGCGGGCTCACGCGCCAGCAGCTGGAACCGCTGCTCGCGCAGGTCAATCGTCCGGATCTGCCGGTCTACCTCGCGAACCTGAACGCGCCGCGCCAGCTCGTCATCGCGGGCCGCGATGCGGCGCTGGACGCCGTCGCGGATCGGGCGCTGGCCCACGGCGCCAACCGTGCGGAGCGGCTGGCCGTGCCGGTGCCGTCGCACTGCCCGCTGCTGGACGCGCAGGCGCGCACGCTCGCCTGCGCCGCCGCGCAGGTCGCGTGCCGGCGTCCGCGCATCACGTACATCAGCAGCAGCGCCGCGCGCGCCCTGTTCGACGGCGAACGTGTCGTCGCCGACCTCGCCGCGAACATGGCGCGGCCCGTGCTGTGGGCCGACACGCTGCGCCACGCGTGGGAACGGGGCGCCCGCGTGGCGGTGGAAATGCCCAGCGGATCGGTGCTGACCCGGCTCGCACAGGACGCCGACTTCGGAGCCGGCCGCGCGCTGTGCGCCGACGGCAACCGCCTCGACACGCTCGTGCAGGCGGCGCGCGACGGCCGGTAGCCTGCGCGGTCCGGCACCTCGACGACGACGGCGCGCGCCCCCGAACTCACTGCGGCAGCGAATTCACGTCCACGGCCGGCGGCGTCGCCGTCGCGGGCCGCGTGAAGTTCTGGTTGATGTTCACGTAATCGGCAAAGAAGCCGCCGTTACGCAGGTAGAACTGGCCGCCGTCGACACCGCCCGCGTAATCCTTGCGCTGGCCGTTCGCGGCCGTCGCATCGCCGGTGAAGCGCGCGGTCGCGATCTCGGTCCACTTCCCGGCCGTGTCGCGCGCCCACTGGTTGCCGAAGCGGACGCTGCGTCCCAGATAACCGTTCGTGTCGATGAAGTTCTCGACGAACGAGTACACGCCCGCGTGATAGGTGGTCGTCTGCGGGCGCTTCCACGTCGCGATCAAACGCCACTGGTTGCCCTTTTCGGGTGCGAGGAACCAGGCGCTGAAGTCCGTGTTGCCGGCGCCGTCCGGCCGGGCGCGCGTGAGGAAGCGGTAGGTGTGGCCCGCGACCCAGTCGTAGACGAGGTACGATTGCCCGCCCGTGCCCTCGCCGCCGAAGCCGTTGTCGACGACGTCCGCACCCTTGTTCACGAGTGTCGTCTTCGCCCCGCTGTCCGCATCCCAGACCGAGAACAGCACGCGCCGCTCGTGCGCGCCGTTCACCTGGATGCCGAGATAGCCGCCGACGAAACCGTTAGCCATGAAGTAGGAGCCGATCTTGTCCTGCCCCGGCGGCACCGTTACCTCGTTGTAGAAGTATTCCGTATTCGCCGGCACCTTGTACCCCATGTGGACCGAGGGGCCGCGCCGCGACCAGTAATAATTCTCGGCGTCGTTCGCATAATTCAACGGGACGTCGGTCGTGACGCGCAGCGCGGCGACGTCGCCGAAATAGCCGCCGTCCTTGTTCGCGCCTTTCAGGTCGACGCGCACATAACCGGGCGCCGCGACGGCGATGGTGCCGATCGGGTACGTCGCCAGGGCGGTGCCGGACAGCGTCAGGTCGTAATCCTTGCCCGCCACCGTCGCCCGGATCCGGCTGGTGGAGCTGCCGGCCAGGCGCGCGTCCAGCGCGAGCGTCGCGCTGCCGGCCGTGGCCATGCGGAACCAGATGCTCGTCACGGTGGCGGGACTCGTCCAGTTGGCGAGGCCGCCGTCGTTGATTTCTTCGGTCGCGTTGGCCGGCGCCTGCGTGACGAACGCATTGCCTGCGAGGGCGACGCGGTAATCCGCTGCGCCGGCCGTGGCCGATACGCCGGCGGCCGCCAGCAGCGCAAGGGTGGACAGCATGAGGCTTCTTCGTTTCATCGTCGATTCCTTCGTCATCGTGAAAAGCCGGCTGGATGGACGCGGCTCGCCCGCCGGCATGGCGGCCGCGGGGTGGGGTCAGAAGTTGTACTCGGCCGTGAGGCGCACCGACCGCGGCGCCGCGCGGCTCGCCACCTGCAGGTAGTAGCGGTTGATGGCGCCGGCATCCTCGCGCGTCTCGTTGTAGCGGTTGACGGTCTGGCGATCGAGCACGTTGAAGACGTCGGCACGGAACGTCAGCCCTTTCACGCGCGCCGGGCTCCAGGCCGCGTTCAGGTCCAGCTGCATCTGCCACGGCAGGCGGCCCTGGCTGCCGCGCGGCGCGCTCTGGCCGTTGCAGTAGAAGTAGGCGTCGCCGTAGTCGCCGTCGAAACGCAGGTTGTCGGGCAGCGCGCCGATGCAGTTGCGCGGCGCACCCGAGACCAGCGCCAGGTTGGCGCCCACCGTCACGTCCGGCAGCACCTGGGCGAAGCCGTATGCCTTGATCTGGTGCCGGTGGTCGCTCGGCAGGTAGCCGTAGGCGTTGTACATCAGTTCCTTGTGGTCGTCGCTGACGGTGAGCGCCACGTCGCCGCCGCCGATGGTGTCCGTCTGCCCTTCCATATTGCCCTTCAGCGCCGACAGCGTGTACGTGACCTTGCCGTACCAGCCGTTGCTGAACGGGTGTTCGAGGAACACGGTCAGCGCCTTGTAGGTGCGCTCCGGCAGCGGATTGCCCCACTCGGCCGCCGTGATGTCGACGCGGCGCAGGCCACGGCCGTCGTTGAAGTCGATCATCAGGCTGTTGTCGCGGCCCGGGTTCATGATCGCGCACTGGAAGCCGCCCCACTGGCTCTCGTCGACGTGGTTGCGCGCGGCCCACGCGTCGATCGGGCGCTGGTCGCACGTGTCGTCGTTGGTGTCGTTCAGGCGCCGGTACAGCAGGCTGCCGCCGGCGACGAGCCGGCGCGCCAACGCGGTCTCGAAGCCCAGCGAGAACTCGTCCTGCGACAGCGGCTTCAGGCCCACGGCCGTCACCTCGCGCGCATCGCGGCCCTGGCCGTAGAAGTTGTTCGCCGAGTACGCGTTGCCGATCGGGTGCAGGCCGGTCGGCGCGCCCGTGGCCGGATCGACGCCCGTGTAGGTGAAGAACTGGCTGGTCGAGAGCAGCGGACTCGCCATGTTGCTGGACAGGTTGGACGGCACCGGCAGGTGGTAGCGACCCGCGTTGGCGAACACCTTCAACGAGCTGTCGCCCTTGACGTCCCACGTGGCGCCGACGCGCGGGGCGATCATATTGCGCTGCGCGATGAACGCGTCGCCCTTGGTCGTGTAGTTGGTGAACTGCTCGCGGCGCAGGCCGAGGTCGAGCAGCACGCGCTGCGCCACCTGCCAGTGATCCTGCAGGTATTGCGCCGACTGCACGCTCGTCGGCCGCGCGAGGTTGGTGTTGACGTCGCGGCTGACGTAATAGCCTTGCGCGCCGTAGCCGCCGCCCTGGGCCGGCGTCTCGGACGCGCCGTTGATGGCGCGGTCCGGATCGCTGGCCTTGCGGTAGGTCCAGCGGTAGCCGCCGGCGAGCGTCTGCCCGACGAGCGATTCGACCTCGATGCGGTCGATGCCGGCACGCAGAGCATGACTCCCCAACTTGTACTCGACGTCCAGGCGCAGGCCTTTCTGGCGGTCTTCCGATGCCGGGTCGACGAGGCTGCCCGTGACGGTCTGCGGGTTGTTGTAGACGAGGCCCGGCACCTGCGTCGACACGGTGGACGACGTTTGCGCGAGGCCCGGGTCGTAGCCGTCCGGGATGCGCCGGTGGGTGGTGCGCGAATCGCCGTACAGCGCGGTCACCGTCAGGTCGTCGCGCAGGTAGCCCGTGTACTTGACGATGTCGGCGTTGGCGCCCGGCGCGGAACCGGCGCCGCAGCAGTTGATGGTCTCCTGGCCCGCGCCGCGCGGCGTGCCGTTGCGGGTCAGGGTCGCATAGTCGAAACCATAGGCCTGGGTGCGGCCGACGGTGCGGTCGTACAGCTTCGTGTATTCGAAATGGTGGTCGTCCGTCAGGTTGTAATCGAGCTTGGCCAGGTAGCGGTTGACCGTCGTGTGCGAGCTGCTCCAGCCCGTCGGCGACGTCGTGCCGGCGCTGCTGGCGGCGGCGATCGCCTCGCCGTCCGTGACGGTGCGCTCCAGTGCGACGAAGGCGAACAGCTTGTTGCGGATGAGCGGGCCGCCGCCGTACAGGCCCGCGATGCGGCTGCGCGTCGTGTTGTCGCGGTTCCAGTACAGGAGCTTGCCGTCCGTGTCCGGATAGGCGCCCGTCTGCGGATAGTACGTGTTCTCGGGCGCCGCGCGCAGGCGGGCCGGCAGGTATTGCAGCTTGCCGCCGAATTCGAACCTGTTCCCGCCGCTCTTCGTCGTGACGTTGATGACGCCGCCCGTCGAGCGCCCGAACTCGGCGCCGTAGCCGCCGGACAGCACCTGCATGTTGGCGATCGCGCCGAACGGCAGCTCGGACGCGCCCACCTGCGTGAGGATGTTCGTGACGGGGAAGCCGTTCACGTAGAACGCGTTCTCCGACTGGCCGGAACCGGAGATCTGCGGCGCGTTGCCGTACTGGCTGTTGGTGCCGCGGTTGACGCCCGGCGTCAGCTGCACGACGGACGCCACGTCGTTCGCCACCGGCAGCGCCTTGAGTTCCTTCGCCGTGAACACGACGCCGTTGTTCGTGTTGGAGACGTCGATGTACGAGCGCGTCGCCGACACGACGACGGTCTGCATGCCGCCCGCGCCGAAGCTGGCCTCGACGCCGGAACCGACGACGGCTTCCACCTCGCGGCTCGCCTCGACTGTGCCGCCGCGCAGCACCTTGACGGCATAGCGGCCCGGCGGCATCGACGTGGCGGCATAGCGCCCGGACGCGTCCGGGCTCACGGTGCGCTGCACGCCGGTGGCCAGGTTCTCGATGACGACGGTCGCGCCGGCGGGCGCACGCACCTCGCCGAAGATCGTGGTGGTGGCGTTCGACTGCGCCCAGGCCTGGCCGCCGCTCGCCGCCAGGGCGATCAGGATGGCCGTGGCATGCCGGATGGTGTCGTGCCGCAGTGTGAAGCGCTTGCTGTTCATGCTTGTCTCCTTGTTTGCGGATGCAGCAGCCCCTCCCTGTTCCGGACAGGGGCTGCTGCTCCTCGTTGTAATGATGGTGTGCTGTGGCGGTCGGCGCGCTCAGCGTGGTGTGACGGTCGCGCCCGGACTACCGGTCAGGCGCGCATTGGCCCAGTCGGCGCAGACCTTGCCCGGATGCGCGCCGCGCGCGCCCAGCGTGCGCAGGCTCAGTTCACGCAGGCCGCGCACGTCGATCTCGGGCTTGACGACGGCGGGCGGTGTGACCAGGCCGCTGTCGTACAGCAGCTTCGACCCGCTCCAGACCTGGAACTGCAGGCCGCCGCTGCCCCGGCAGCTGTCGTCGACGCCGAGGTCCGCGCGCAGCAGATCCCAGTCGCCGCCGAGCGCCAGGTCGATGCGGCTGGCCGGGCCGACGCCGACGCCCTTGCGGAAGCGCAGGCCGTTCATGCGCATCTCCGGTGCCGCATTCGCCCCGACCGCGGCCGGCCTGTCGCGCGCCGCGGACTGCGCCAGCGCGAGGTCGGACAGATAGACCTGCCGCTCGGGCCCGTCGGCGCGGCGATGTTCGAGCACGTGGAATTCGGACACCGCGATCGGCGGCACGTCGGGCGGCACCGCCGCGTCGTAGGCCTTGGCCGGTGCCGGTCCCTGCGCCGCCGTGACCATCGGATCGAGCGCGCTGGCGCCGTCACCGTCCGGGTTGTGCACGCTCAGCACGCGGAAGCGCAGCAGGCGCCCGGCCACGGCCGGGAAGTTGATGGTCTGCGTGCCTTGTACCAGTTGCAGGCGGCCGCGCGCGACCGGCGCGCCCCAGTCGCCGTTCGTATCGCCGACATAGACTTCGTAATCGCGCACCTGCCCGCTCTTCCAGTGCTGGTCGTTGCGCGGCGCGATCTCGATGCCGTCCACGAGGCGGCGCTCGGCGAAGCCCAGCACCCATTCGTGCGGACCGCTCTTCACGGCCTGGCTGCGCAGGGTACGGAACCACGTGTCCGGCTTGCCGTCGAACGCACGTTCCAGGCCCTGGCCCGGTTCTTCCGCCGGACGGTTGACGACGACGATGGCGTCGGCCGGAATCGCGCGGCCCGTTTCCGGCGCGGCCGGGAAGGCGTCGTCGGGGCGCATGGCAAGCGCGCCGCGCACGGCGATCTCCAGCGGCTTGCGGATGTCGCGCGCGGCGGTCTTCACGTGCAGCGTCCCGCGCCGCTCGGCCGCATCGAAGAACCAGCCGTCATCGCTCGCGTCCAGCGCGGCGCGGCTGGCGCGGGCCGGCAGCGCGCGGCCGTCGGCCTGCACGGCATCCGGCGCGTGCGCGGCGAGCATGCGCAGGCTGTAGCCCCGCCGCGCTTCCTGGCCGGCGTAGGTGCCGTCCACCGCGCCGACGTCGACGGTCGCGTCGCGGCCGGCCGCCGTCATGCGGATCGTCTGGCGGCTCGATTCGCCCTGCTGGTAGCGGCGCGTGTTGCCGTCGTCCTCATATAACGTGAACGCCGATTCGCCGGCCTGCGGGTAGACGTCGAACGTCACGCGGTCCTTGGGTTTCTGGCCGTCGTACAGCACTTCCGGATACATCGGCAGGATGGCGCCGGCGCGCACGAACACGGGCAGCTTGTCGAGCGTGACCTTCAGGTCGACGTCGCGTCCATCCGCGCCCGCCGTGGCCTGGTGGCCGTCCCAGTAATCGAACCACGTGCCCTGGGGCAGGTGGATGCCCTTGCGCCAGCCGCCGCTCGCCGCCTGGCTGCGGTACACGGGCGCCACCAGCAGGTCGCGGCCCAGCAGGAACTGGTATTTATACTTCTCGGTCCACGCGGCCGGATCGCGCGGGTAGTCCCACATCAGGCCGCGCACGAGCGGCGCGCCGCTGTCCTCGGCCTCGCGCGCCAGCGTGTACATGTACGGCGTGAGGCGCAGCTTGAGTTTCAGGTAGCGGCGGTTGATGGCGCGGTACGGCTCGTCGAACCACCACGGGTGCTTGCGCTCCGCCGCCGACCAGCCGGACATCCCCATCAGCACCGGCGTGAAGCTCTTCCACTGCAGATCGCGGGTGTACGTCTCCGGACTGCCGCCGAAGATGGCGTCGACGTCGCCCGTCGCATACGCCTGGCCGGACAGGCCCGAGCCGATCAGGGTCGGCACGTGCCAGCGGATGTAGTCCCAGCTGGCGCTCTGGTCGCCCGTCCAGGCGACGGCGTAGCGCTGCGTGCCGGCCCAGCCCATCACGGTCCAGATGAACGGCCGGCTGTCGGAATTCTTCAGGATGCCATCGTACGCGGCCTTGTTCGCATCGAGCGAGAACTGGTAGCCCTTGCCGGTCCACGCGACGTCCAGCTTTTGCACGCGCGTGCCGGCCTGGCCGACTTCCCACGCGATCTTGTCGACGCCGTTTTCCGTCCACAGGCCCGTGCGGAAGCCGTAGCCCGCGAGGCCCTTCACCGTTTCGGGCAAATTGGTGTAGCCGCAGCCGTAGCCGTCGTTCGGCAGGATCCAGCCGCCCGGCATGTCGTGCTCGCGGTAGCGCTTGGCGACGCTGGCGACGACGTCCGGCGTCTTCCCGGTCGGGCCGTCGCTCCAGCCCGGCGGCACCGTGCCCGGCTTCCTCGCGTTGTCGCCGTCGTTGTAGCAGTCGGCGTCGCCGAACTCCAGCGCCCAGCGCGGCAGCAGGCGCGCGCGGCCGGTCCATGCCGTGTAGCCGGCCAGTGCGCCGCGCATGTCCGGCGCGACGAAATAATAGGCATCGAAGCGGCCTTCCGCATGCTGCAGCGCGATCTGATCGTCGCCGCGCAGGTCGTAGTCGCCGTCCGACCACGTGTTGCGCAGCATGGCCCATCCCTTGGAGCTGAGCAGGAACGGCGCCGGGTTCGGCCGGTCGCCCTCTTCCCAGCCGCCCGAGTACGACACGGCCAGTTCGCGGCCCTTGAATTCATAGCGTCCGTTCTGCTGGCCGCCGCCGTAGAAGCGCTCGGCGGCATCCGTCGACAGCACCTGGACCGCCTGCTTCGGCGCGATGTCGAGCGGCTGCAGTTCGCGCCACAGCGGCGCCGCCTCGCCCGCGCGGTACAAGGTGAAGCGCAGCGGCTTGCGGTCGATGCGCAGCGCCAGGGCCGCCGTCTTCACCGTGATATGGTCGGGGTGCTCTTCGAGCCCGTACTTCGCATCGTCCGGCGTGCCGACGACGATGGGCGCGGCCTTGTCGCCCGGTCCCGTCAGCTGCGCCGTGGGACTGGCCTGGATATGCAGCACGTCCGCGCGCGGCAGGCTGATTTGCACGTGGGCGCCGCGGTCCGTCACGATATCCCACGTGTGGCCGTCCGCGGCGGCGGCGATGGACCGCACACTACCCAGCGGCGCGGCGCCGGCGGGGATGGCGGTGAAGGCGGATGTCAGCGCCAGGGCGGCGACGACGGGGCGAAAACGAAAAGGTCTCTTTGTCATGGTGGCAGTCGAAATTACGTTTTTGTTTCACTTACTGTAGAAACAAAAACAAGCAAGGTCAACAAAAAGCCGAAGAAACGCGCAAAAGAAGTGTCCCGCGCTAGATCCGGAGGCGTTTTATCTTTCGTATCTATAAATTTCGACCGCGCCAACTTTCGAAGTGTAGCAAAAACCACACGAACAGCGGACGACCAAGGTTTGCCATGTGTTCGAAACGTTGGTTTCGGATCGATTTTGCGTGGTGCATCTTTCGCTTTAACTTTCGTGTTTGACATTTCGAAAAATATTCCCTACTCTTGCCCTACCCGAACCTTTCGAACACGACGATGACCACCTTACTCGAACGCGATGCGCAATCCTGGCGCGACCTCGGCGGCCTTGCCACCGCGGAGGAGATCGTCCAGCAGCCCGCGGTCTGGCGCGCCCTCGCCGGCGTGCTGGCCGCCGAAGGCACGCGCGTCGCGGACTTCCTGGGCGCCTGCCTGGACGATCCACGCCAGCGCGTGATCCTGACGGGCGCCGGCAGCTCGGCGTATGTGGGCGAGATCGCCGCGGCCGAACTGAATGCGCGCTGCGCAGCGGACGTGCGCGCCCTCGCCACGACCAGCCTGCTCACCCACCACGAGCTGTATCTAGATCCGGCCGCGCCGACGCTGCTCGTGTCGTTCGCGCGCAGCGGCGACAGCCCGGAAAGCCTGGCCGCCGTCAACCTCGTGCGCCAGGTCGTGCCTGGCGCGCGCTTCCTCCATATCACCTGCAACGCGGCCGGCAGCCTGGCGACGCAGGCCGGCGGCGATCCCGCGGCCTGCGTGCTGCTGATGCCGCCCGCAAGCTGCGACCGCGGCTTCGCGATGACCAGCAGCTTTACCTGCATGCTGCTGGCCGCCTTGTCCGTGCTCGGGCGCCACGACGATGCCGCCGTACGCCTGGAGCGCCTCGCGCAACTGGGCGAACGCGCCCTCGCCGACTGGTCCGCCCCGCTGGCGCGCCTCGCGCAACGCCCGGCGCAGCGCGTCGTCTACCTCGGCAGCGGCCCGCTGGAAGCGCTGGCAAAGGAAGCCGCACTCAAGATCCTGGAACTGACGGGCGGCCGCATCCTCGCATTGGCCGAATCGCCGCTGGGCTTCCGCCACGGGCCCAAGTCCGTGCTCGACGAACATTCGCAGGTCATCCTGTTCGCCAGCAGCAAGGCGCTGGCCCGCCGCTACGACGACGACCTGCTCGCCGAACTGCGCCGCGACGGCATCGCCGCCGACGTGCTGACGGTCGGCCAGGGCGGCGACTTCGCGGCCGACACGCCGGCATGGTCGGACGCGTGGCTCGCGCCACTGTGGCTCCTGATGGCGCAGCAGTACGCGCTGCAGCAATCGGCCCGCCTGCAACTACGGCCGGACAATCCGTTCGCCGGCGGCACCGTGAACCGCGTCGTCCAGGGAGTGACCATCCATGACCACGCCGCCTGATCGCCTCGACCGCGGCTGCCACGGCATCGACATCGGCGGCACCAAGATCGAGATCGTGTCGTACGACGCCGCCATGCGCGAAGCCTACCGCGAACGCGTCGCCACGCCCGGCCACGACATCGTCGCGTTTTCCCAGGCCGTCCACACGCTGGTCCGGAGCGGCGACGCGGTGCTCGGCGCCCGCGCGCCGGCCGGCATCGGCCTGCCGGGCATCACGGACACGTTCAGCGGCCGCCAGCTCAGCACCAACGTGCCGGCACTGAACGGCCGCCAGGCGCGCCAGCTGCTGCAGCACACGCTGGACCGGCCCATCGTGATCGGCAACGATTGCCAGTGCTTCGCGCTGTGCGAGGCGGCCGGCGGCGCGGCGGACGGCCTGCCGACGATGTTCGGCGCGATCCTCGGCACGGGCGCCGGCGGCGGCTATTGCGCGGACGGAAAGCTGGTGCGCGGCCAGAACGGCATCGCCGGCGAATGGGGCCACTGGTCCGTGCCCGCGCCGCTGCTGGCCCGCCACGGCCTCGCACTGCTCGACTGCCCGTGCGGCAAGGCCGGCTGCACGGAACGCTATGTGTCCGGCCCCGGCATGGCCGCGCTGCACCGCCACTTCGGCGGCGACGGCGCCGAACCGGTCGCGCTGGCCGCACGCGCGAACGCGGGCGACATCGTCGCGGCGCGGACGCTGGACGTGCACCTCGACCTGCTCGGCCACGCGCTGGCGAACGTCGTCCTCGCGTTCGACCCGCACGCGATCGTGCTGGGCGGCGGCCTGTCGAACCTGCCGCACCTGTACGCGCGCCTGCCGGACGCCGTCCAGCGCCATCTGCAGCGCGGCATCCAGGCGCCGCCGATCCTGCCCCCGCGCTTCGGCGACGCCGGCGGCGCCCGCGGCGCGGCCCTGCTGCTGCGCCAGCAACTCAACGCGACTCCCCATCCATGAACACGCAACCCTCTCCGATCCGGCAGGCGATCCAGGCGCACCGGCGCGGCGAACGCGTCGGCCTCGCGAGCATCTGCTGCAGCCACCCGGCCGTGCTGCGCGCCGCCATGCGCGTGGCGCTGGCGCACGACAGCGTGCTGCTGGTGGAAGCGACGTCGAACCAGGTCGACCAGTTCGGCGGCTACACGGGCATGACGCCGGCCGTCTACCGCGACTACGTGCTGGACCTCGCGCGCGAACTCGGCTTCCCGCCCGAGCGCCTCGTGCTTGGCGGCGACCACCTCGGCCCGAATGCGTGGCAAGGCCTCGACGCAGCCGCCGCGATGGCCCATGCGGAGACGCTGATCGCGGCCTATGCCAGCGCCGGCTTCCACAAGATCCACCTGGACTGCAGCATGCGCTGCGCGGACGACCCGCCCGTGCTGCCCGACGCGATCGTCGCCGGGCGCTCGGCGCGGCTGGCGCGCGTGGCCGAGGAAGCGGCGCAGGCGGCCGGGCTGGCCCCGCCCGTGTACGTGATCGGGACGGAAGTGCCGGTGCCCGGCGGCGAGGCGGACCTCGAAGACGCCGGCGCCCCCACGTCACCCGCCGCCGCCAAACGCACGCTGGACGTGCATTGCCGCGCCTTCATCGAAGCCGGCCTGCACGCCGCGTGGCGCCGCGTCGTCGCGATGGTCGTGCAGCCCGGCGTCGACTTCGACACGAGCCGCATCCAGCACTACGACGCCGCCCGCGCCGCCGCGCTGTCCGAGTTCATCGCCGGCCACCCGGGCCTCGTGTTCGAGGCGCATTCCACCGACTACCAGCGCGAAGCGGCCCTGCACGCCATGGTGCGCGACCACTTCGCCATCCTCAAGGTCGGCCCGGCCGCCACGTTCGCCCTGCGCGAGGCGCTGCTCGCGCTGTGCCAGATCGAGGACGAGCTGCTGCCGGCCAGCCAGGCATCGCACCTGATGCGCGTGCTGGACGACACGATGCTGGCGAAGCCCGACCACTGGCGCAAGCACTACCGCGGCAGCAGCGACGAACAGCGCCTGCTGCGCCGCTATGCCCTCAGCGACCGGTGCCGCTATTACTGGGGCGAGCCGCCCGTGGCCGCCGCGCTGGAAACGCTGTACGCGAACCTGGAAGCGGTCGCGATCCCGTTGCCGCTCCTCAGCCAGCACCTGCCGGAACAGTATGCGGACGTCGTGGCCGGGCGCCTCGCCGCGGCGCCGCGCGATCTCGTCGAACACAAGATCGCCCGCCTGCTGTCCCAGTATGCGAGAGCCTGTACGCGCAACACGGCGGCACCGGTCGGCAGCGCCGCCGCGATCTGTTAAGCTCGGCGTTTTCAGACCGACAACCCCAAGCGACCATGCGAAACACCAGCCAACGCCGCGAAACGATCCTGCAAATGCTCGCCCGCCAGGGCTCGGTCCAGGTGACCGACCTGGTCGACCAGCTCGGCGTGTCCGCCGTCACCATCCGCAGCGACCTGTCGGCGCTGGAGGGCCAGGGCCTGGTCACGCGCAGCCACGGCGGCGCGGTCCTCGTGCGCACGCCGCCGCCGGAACAGAGCATCCGCCAGAAGGATGCGCTGCACCATGAAGAGAAGGAGCGCATCGGCGCGTTCGCCGCCTCGCTCGTCGAACCGGGCGACAACATCGTCATCGATTCCGGCACCACCACGATCTCGCTCGCGCGCCACCTGCGCGACGCGCAGGACGTGACGGTGGCGACGAATGGCCTCAACATCGCATGGGAACTGGCGGATTCGCCCGGCGTGGACCTGATCCTGACGGGCGGCCTGCTGCGCAAGCAATCGCTGTCGTTCCAGGGCAGCCAGGCCGAGGCCTGCCTGCAGGTCTACAACTTCGACAAGCTGTTCCTCGGCGTCGACGGCCTCGACCTGCAATTCGGCGTCACGACGCACAACGAGGCCGAGGCGAGCCTGAACCGCAAGATGGTCGAGCGGGCCAAGCGCATCGTCGTCCTCACCGATGCCTCGAAATTCGGCCGCGTGAGCCTGCACCGCATCGCGCAGCTGGACCGCGTCCACACCGTCATCACCGACGCCGGCATCAGCCCCGAATACCGCGACGGGCTGCAAAAGCTCGGCGTCGAAGTCCTCATCGCGGATTAGCGCATGCTCGGCGGCCGCATCCTGACCCCTGACGGCTGGATCGCCGGCACCCTGACGTTCGGCCAACGCATCGATGCCATCGCCGCCGACCCGGCGGCCGCGGACGGCCCGCTGATCCTGCCCGGCTTCGTCGACCTGCACGTGCACGGCGCGGCCGGCGTCGACATCATGCAGGGCGGGGCCGCGGGCGTCACGGTGGCGCGGGCGCACGCCCGCCACGGCACCACGAGCATGCTGGGGACGACGATGACGGCGCATCCGGCCGCGATCCGGCGCGCGCTGGAAGACCTCGCACCCGGCATCGCCGCGCGGCCGCCGGGCGCCGCGCGCATGCTCGGTGTGCACCTCGAGGGCCCCTTCATCAGTCCGCACAAGCTGGGCGCCCAGCCCCCGGAGACGCTGCCCGCGAGCCTGGAGCTCGTGCGCGCATGGCATCGGCTGGCGCCGGTGCGCGCGCTGACGCTGGCCCCGGAGATCGCCGGCCACCTCGACCTGATTCCGCAACTGGCGGCGCTGGGCATCCGCGTGCAGCTGGGCCACAGCGCCGGCACGTACGAGGATGGCGTGGCGGCCCTCGCCGCCGGCGCGTCCGGCTTCACGCACCTGTTCAACGGCATGAGCGGCTTCGCGCACCGCGCGCCCGGCATCGCCGGCGCCGCCCTCGCCCATGCGGAATACGCGGAAATCATTCCCGACCTCGAACACGTGGCGCCGGGCGCGATCCACGCCGCGCTGCGCGCCATCCCCAAACTGTACGGCGTGACGGATGCGACGGCGGCCACCGGCATGCCCGACGGCGAATATGCCCTCGGCAGCCAGCGCGTCTACAAATGCCTGGGCTGCGTGCGCCTCGCCGGCGGCTCGCTGGCGGGCAGCGCCCTCACGATGGACCAGGCGCTGCGCAACTTCGTCGCCATCGGCCTGTCCGTGGCCGACGCGTCGCGCCGCCTGTCGCAGTATCCCGCCGATTACCTCGGCGAGCCCGATCGGGGGCGCATCGCCCCGGGTGCCTGGGCCGATCTCGTTGTGCTCGACGCGGACTTGCGCCCCACCGCGGTGTACGTCGAGGGCGAACCGATCGCCATATAAAAAAACACCAACCGGAGACGACATGACAGCAGCCTTCCCGCGATCCCCCGCCTGGTCCACCCGCTACCTGCTGTTCATCGCCGGCATGGGCGGGCTGTTGTACGGCATCGACGTCGGCATCATCGCCGGCGCGCTGCCCTACCTGGAATCGACGGCCGCGCTGGCGTGGAAGCTCAACGCCCAGCAGCTCAGCTTCGTGGTGGCGGCCGTGCTGCTCGGCTCCGTGCTGTCGTCGCTGTTCGCCGGCGCGCTGGCGGACCTCATCGGGCGCAAGCGCGGCATGGTCGTCGCGGGCGCGCTGTTCGTCGCCAGCATTCCGCTGATCGCGCTCGCGGACGGCTACGTTCCCCTGCTGTGCGGGCGCCTGCTGCAGGGTATCAGCGGAGGCCTCATCGGCGTGATCGTGCCGCTCTACCTCGCCGAGTGCCTGGACGCGGGCAAGCGCGGACGCGGCGCCGCCCTGTTCCAGCTGCTGCTGACGGTGGGCCTCGTGGCGGCCGCCGTGATCGGCCTCGTGCAGGCGCGCAGCGTGCAGGCCGCGACCGACGCCGCCGCCGCGCTGCCGGAAGCGGCGCGCACCGCCGTGGTGCTCGCGGCGAAGGACCATGCGTGGCGCGGCATCTTCTGGATGTGCCTCACGCCAGGCGTCGTGTTCACGCTGGGCTGCCTGCTGCTGGCGGAATCGCCCCGCTGGCTCGCGCAGCGCGGCCGGCTCGACGCCGCGCGCGCCGTGCTGCTGCGCACCCTTGATGCGCGCGAAGCCACGCGCGAACTGGACGAGATCGTCCGTCCGCAGGCGCAGGCCGCGCGCAGCGCCGAGCCGCTGCTGTCGCGCCGCTACGTGCTGCCGTTTTTGCTGGCCTGCCTGATCCTCGCGTGCAACCAGGCGACCGGCATCAATTCCGTGCTGGCCTATGTCGTCAACATCCTGAACCGCGCGGGGCTGTCGGGCGCCAGCGCCAACCTGGCGGACGTGCTGCTGAAAGTGCTGAACGCCCTGATGACGATCGTCGCCGTGCTGCTCGTCGACCGCAAGGGACGCCGCTTCCTGCTGATGCTGGGCACGGCCGGCATCGTCGTCGCGCTGCTCGCGGTCGGCCTGCTGTTCCGCGCCAACGAAACGCAGCAGCGCGACGTGCTCGCGCAGGTGACGCAGCGCGCGCACGACGACGGCCTGTCCCTGCGCCTCGACGCGCCCACGCTGCGCGCGCTGGGCGCCGATCCGGCCGGCACGCCGCAGGTGCTGACGGTGGCGTACGCGTACGGCCCGTTCACGAACGTGGCGACCATCCGCAGCGACGATCCCGCGCTGCCGCCGCTGGTCGCGCGGCGCGCCGACACCGTCCAGCCGGACAGCGTGCTCGGCGCCGCGTTCCGCCGCGTCCACCTGAATCCATTCCCCGATCCGGCGCTGGCCGCGGGCAGTCCGCTCGTGATCGAAACGGCGCAAGTCGGACCGCTGCCGACGCCGGCCCACGGCTGGCTCGTGGCGCTGGCGATCTGCGTGTTCGTCGCCAGCTTCGCCGTCGGACCGGGCGTGTGCGTGTGGCTCGCGCTGTCGGAGCTGATGCCCACGCGGATCCGCTCGAACGGCATGAGCATCGCGCTGCTGATCAACCAGTTCGTGTCGACGGCCATCGCGGCCGTGTTCCTGCCGACGGTCGGGCGCCACGGCTATTCCGCGATCTTCTTTTTCGGCGCCGCCTGTTCCGTCGTCTACTTCCTCGCCTCGGCCTTCCTGCTGCCCGAAACCCGCGGCAAGACGCTGGAAGAGATCGAAGCCTATTTCGCGCGGCCGGCGACCAAATGAGCGGCCGCCGGCACCCGCCGCGTCGTCCCCGCGCAGGCGGGGACCGCATTTGCACGCGTTATCGACACGCACGTAGAACTTGGGTTCCCGCCTGCGCAGGAACGACGGTGGAATTGCACGCGTTATCGACACACGTAGAACTTGGGTTCCCGCCTGCGCGGGAACGACGGTGGAATTGCACGCGTTATCGACACACGTAGAACTTGGGTTCCCGCCTGCGCGGGAACGACGGTGGAATTGCACGCGTTATCGACATGCGCGCAGCACTTGGGTTCCGGCCTGCACGGGAACGACGACGTCACCGTGTCAGGCGTTCAGCAGTGCATCAGGATATTGAGCAGCCGCCCGAACGGATCGCGCACGAAAAATCGGCGCACGCCCCACGGCTCGAGCGCCGGGCCGTATTCCAGGGCCAGGCCGGCGGCGGCCACGCGGCGCAGCACTTCGTCCAGGTCGTCCACCTCTATGGACAGGTCGGGCACGGGCGTGCCGGAGCCGCCTTCCGACGCAAAGCTCAGCTGGGGCGCCGGATTGCCGCCGCCGCTGCCGGCCAGCGTCACGATCCAGCCGTGGTCCATGACGACCTGCATGTCGAGGATGCCGCCGTAGAACGCCTGTGCGGCCACGGCGTCCGCGGCGTGGATGTTGGCGACGATGCGTTTGACCGCCATGTCAATCTCCTTTCGGGGTGCGGGCGCGGCGCCCGATCACGTCGTCGAGCACCGCAAGAATGTCGGCCGCCATCACCGGCTTGACGAAATGGCGGTCGAAGCCCGCGGCCAGCGCCCGGTCGCGGTCGTGCGCCTGGCCGTAGCCGCTGACGGCCACCAGCGGCACGTCCGCCATGCCCGGCTGCGCGCGCAGCCGCCGTGCCAGCTCGTGGCCGTCGAATTCGGGCAGGCCGATGTCGAGCACGCACACGTCCGGCCGGTGCGCCGCCGCGTACGCGAGCGCCTTGCCGGGGCTGTGCCAGACGGTGGCGCGATGGCCCACGGCCTCGATGTACATGGCGAGGATCTGGGCCGCATCCACGTTGTCGTCCACGATCAGGATGTCCAGCGCTTCGGCCGGCGCCGCGGTGCCCGTCGCCACCGGTTCGTCGCCCGCGTCGTCGGCCTCGCCGCGCAGGCGCGGCAGCGCGACGGTGAAGCGGCTGCCCCGGCCCGGTCCCGCGCTGTCGGCGGACACGGTCCCGTCGTGCAGTTCCACGAGGCTCTTCACGAGCGCGAGGCCGATCCCGAGGCCGCCCTGCGACCGGTCGGCGCTGCGCTCGGCCTGCGAGAACAGCTCGAACGCGCGCGCCGTCAGGTCCGGCGTCATGCCGATGCCGTTGTCGCACACGTCCACCTCGACGCACCCGGCCTCCAGCCGCAGGTGCAGGTCGATGCGCCCGCCGTCCGCCGTGTAGCGGGCCGCGTTGCCGAGCATGTTGGCGAACACCTGCACCAGGCGCTTGCGATCCCCGAGTACCTGCGCGTCGTCGGACGGCAGGTGCAGCTCCAGGTGGTGGTTCTTCGCCTTTACCTGGGGCCGCACCTGCTCCACGGCCTCGGCGATCACGCCGGCCAGGGCCACGGGCGCGCGCTCCAGCGTGATCAGGCCGCGCGTGACGCGCGAAACGTCGAGCAGGTCGTCGATCAGCCCCGTCATGTGGCGCGCCTGGCGCGCGATGATCGTCTGCACCTGGCGGATGCGCGGGTCGGCCGAGTGGCCGACCTTGAGGAAGTCGGCGGCCGCCGTGATCGGCGCGAGCGGATTGCGCAGCTCGTGCGCCAGCATCGCGAGGAATTCGTCCTTGCGCCGGTCGGTCTCGCGCAACGCGCGCCGGGCTTCCTGGATCGGCGTGACGTCGATCATCACCGCGAGGCCTTCCGTGGGCGGATCGTCCAGCGTGACGGAGCCCATCTGCACGCTCGCGCGGCTGCCGTCCTTGCGGAAGTATTCCTTGACGAGGTTCTCCACGCGTCCCGTCGTGCGCAACTGCGCCATCGCCCGCATCGTGGTCTCCGTCCACTCGGGCGGCGTCAGCGTACGGGAGTCGAGGCCGCCCTGCTCGAATTCCGCGCGCGTATAGCCCAGCATGTCGAGGAATGCCTGGTTGGCGTCGATGATGGTGCCGTCCATGCGGTAGCGCACCATGCCGACGACGTTCGATTCGGCCAGGCGCCGGAACCGCGTCTCGCTCGCGCGCAGCGCTTCCTCGTTGCGCTTGTGCTGGTGGATGTCCGTGCACGTGCCCATCCAGCGCACGATGTGCCCGTGCGCGTCGCGCACCGGCAGCGCGCGCCCCAGCAGCCAGCGGTATTCGCCGCTGCGGTGGCGCATGCGGTACTCGATCTCGTACGGCGCGCCGGTGGCGAGCGACGCCTGCCAGGTCGCCCAGGTGCGGGCGCGGTCGTCCGGATGCACCATGTCGCTCCAGCCCACGCCATCCGTCGCGCCCACGTCGGAACCCGTGAAATCGTACCAGCGCTCGTTGTAGTAGTCGTGATAGCCGTCCGGCCGCGTCGTCCAGACCATCTGCGGCATGGCGTTCGTGATCGTCCGGAACTCGGCCTCCGCCGCGCGCAGCCGGGTGGTCTCGGCGACGAGGCAGGAAAAGCCGCGCACCACGCCGTCGAGGTCGCGCAGGGGCGCGAACGCCAGGTCCAGCCACGGCGGCGCGCCGGCGCCCTCGCCCAGCGCGTGCGCCGGCAGTTCGACCTGGAAGGCCGCGCCGGCCAGCGCGCGCGCCACGTGCGGCTGCAGCTCGGCCCAGGCCTCCGGCCAGTCGCGCAGGCCGCGGCCGAACATCGCGGGATGGCGCGCGCCCAGCATCGGCACGGACGCATCGTTGTACAGCACGCCCAGCGCCTCGCCCCAGCCGAGGAACATGGGCGTGGCGGCGTCGAACATGAACCGGGCCGCGTGGGCCAGGGCCGGCGGCCAGCCGGACGGGGCGCCGAGGGGGGAGTCCGACCAGTCGCGCTCGCGCAGGCATTGCTCGACGCCGGCCACGCAGGCACCGCCGGAAAAATCGTTCATGATATCCAGTCAAAGGCGCGGGCGGACACCCGCATCCGCCATTCTAGCCGCTTCTCGCCCCACCTTCGGCGCGCCATCGTCACGCGTAGACCGGCATCCCGGGCAGCAGCTTGTCGAGCGTGACGGGATAGTCGCGCACGCGCACGCCGGTCGCGTTGTAGATCGCGTTCGCGACCGCCGCCGCCACGCCGCAGATGCCCAGTTCGCCGACGCCCTTCGCCTTCATCGGCGACGACATCGGGTCCGTCTCGTCGAGGAAGATCACTTCCTGGTGCGGGATGTCGGCATGCACCGGCACCTCGTAGCCGGCCAGGTCGTGGTTGACGAAGAAGCCGACGCGCTTGTCGACGACGAGGTCTTCCATCAGCGCGGCGCCCACGCCCATCGTCATCGCGCCGATCACCTGGCTGCGCGCCGACTTCGGGTTCAGGATGCGCCCCGCCGCGCACACGGCCAGCATGCGCCGCACCCGCACTTCCGCCGTCGCCGCATCCACCGCCACCTCGACGAAGTGGGCGCCGAACGTCGACTGCTGGTATTTCTTTGCCAGGTCGCCGTAGTCCATCGTGTCCTCGCCGGTCACGTCGGCGTCGTGCGACGCCTGGGCCAAAGGCAGCGCCTTGCCCCCGGCGCGCACCATGCCGCCGGAGAAGTCGGCGTGCGCGGGGTCGAGCCCGAGCTTCTTCGCCACGTTCTCGCGCAGCTTGACGCAGGCCGCGTACACGCCGGCCGTCGCGCTGTTGCCGCCCCACTGGCCGCCCGACCCGGCCGACACCGGGTACGCCGAATCGCCCAGCCTGACCGTCACGCGGGACAGCGGCACGCCCAGCATCTCGGCCGCCGTCTGGCCGATGATGGTGTAGCTGCCGGTGCCGATGTCGGTCATGTCCGTCTCGACCGTCACCGTGCCGTCGCGCTCGAGGCGCACGCGCGCACCCGACTTCGTGTTGATGTTGTTGCGGAAGGCGCCGGCCATGCCGTAGCCGACGAGCCAGCGGCCGTCGCGCACCTGGCCCGGCTTCGGATTGCGCTTGTTCCAGCCGAAGCGCTCGGCGCCGATGCGCAGCGTGTCGACGAAGCGCCGCGTCGAGAACTTGCGGCCCGGCTTCTCCGGGTCCACCGTCGTATCGTTCACGATGCGCAGCGTGACCGGGTCCATGTGGAGCTTTTCCGCCAGCTCGTCCATCGCGATCTCCAGCGCCATCAGCCCCGGCGCCTCGCCCGGCGCGCGCATCGCGTTGCCTTCCGCGAGGTCGAGCACGGCCAGCCGCATCTGCGTGAAACGGTTGGCGCCCGCATAGAATAATCGCGTCTGGTTCACGGCCGTTTCCGGCTGGCCGCCCGGCAGGTCGCCCGACCAGCTCTCGTGCGCGATCGCCGTGATGCGGCCCTCGCGCGTGGCGCCGATGCGGATGTGCTGGATCGTCGCCGGCCGGTGCGTCGTATTGTTCATCATGAGCGCGCGCTGCAGCGTCACCTTCACGGGCCGCCCGGCCGCCTTTGCGCCCAGCGCCGCCATCAGCGCCTCCGACCGCAGGAACAGCTTGCCCCCGAAGCCGCCGCCGATGTAGGGCGAGACGAGGCGCACGTTGTGTTCCGGGATGCCCAGCGTCTTCGCCATGTCCTGCACGCCCCAGTGGATCATCTGGTTCGACGTGTACAAGGTGAGCTTCTCGCCTTCCCACACGGCGAGCGACGCATGCGGTTCCATCATCGCGTGGGTCTGGTCCGGGGTCTTGTAGACGGCGTCCAGCCTGACGGGCGCCGTGGCGAACGCCTTGTCGAAGTCGCCCACCCTGGTCGTCGACTTGTCCTTTTGCTTGCCGGCGGGGCCGGCCGCGTTCATCGCCGCCTCGAGGTCGTACACGCCGTTTTGCGGCGCATAGTCGACCCGCACGAGGCTCGCCGCGGCGCGCGCCTGCTCGAACGTCCCGGCGACGACGACGGCCACGGCCTGGTGATAATGCTGGACGTCGGGACCGGCCAGCAGCCGGGCCGTGTTCTTGTCGCCCTTCCCCAGCTTGCCCGCGTTCTCGTGCGTGACGACGGCGATCACGCCGGGCGCCGCGCGCGCGGCGGCCGTGTCGATCTTCGTGATGCGTCCATTGGCGATCGCGGCGCCGACCACCCAGCCGTAGGCGGCGTTCGGCGCCGCCTTGTGCTGTTCGTAGGCGTAAGTAGCGGTGCCCGTCGTCTTGAACGGACCGTCGATCCGGTCGGTCGGCCTGCCGACCACCTGCAGGCGGTCGATGGGATTGGTGGTGGCGGGTGTCGTGAATTTCATGGATCGCTCCTCATGCCTTGCGCGCATCGGCCAGCACGGCGGCCAGCGTGCGCTGGACCAGCGGGACCTTGAACGCGTTGTCGGTCGTGACCCGTACCCCGGCCAGCAACTGGTCGGTGACGGCCCCGGCGCCGTGCGGCAGCGCGCTGTCCGCCGCCGGCACGCGCCACGGCCGGTGCGCGACGCCGCCGAGCGCCACCCGGCCGCTGCCGTCCGGCTGCACGACGGCCGCGACGGACACCAGCGCGAACGCATACGACGCGCGGTCGCGCACCTTGTGGTAATAGTGCCTGCCGCCCAAGGGCTTGGGCAGCGTGACCGCCGTGATCAGTTCACCCGGCGCGAGCGTGTTCTCGATGTGCGGCGTGGCGCCCGGCAGGCGGTAGAAGTCGGCGATGGGAATCGTGCGCGCCGTGCCGTCCGGCCGCACCGTTTCCACGCCCACGTCCAGCAACGCCATCGCCACCGCCATATCGCTCGGGTGGGTTGCGATGCACGCTTCGCTGTGGCCGACGATGGCCAGCTGGCGCGTGTAGCCGCCGATCGCGGCGCAGCCGCTGCCCGGCCTGCGCTTGTTGCACGCCTGGTTCGTATCGTAGAAATACGGGCAGCGGGTGCGCTGCAGCAGGTTGCCGGCCGTCGTCGCCTTGTTGCGCAACTGGGGCGAGGCGCCCGCGAGCAGCGCGCGCGCCAGCACGGCGTAGTCGCGCCGCACGCGCATGTCGGCCGCGAGGTCGGTGTTGCGCACGAGCGCGCCCACGCGCAGGCCGCCGTCCGGCGTCGGCTCGATCCGGTCGAGGCCCGTGCCGTTGACGTCGACGAGGTGCGCCGGCGTCTCGATTTCCAGCTTCATCAAATCGAGCAGGTTGGTGCCGCCGGCGATGAAGCGCGATCCCGGCTGGCGCGCGGCCGCCGCTGCCGCCTCGGCGGGTGTGGCGACGCGCTGGTAGGTGAACGCCTTCATGCGGGATCTCCCTTGCCGGCGGCGCCGGCGACTTCCGTGATCGCATCGATGATGTTCGAATACGCGCCGCAGCGGCAGATGTTCCCGCTCATGCGTTCGCGCAGCTCCATCGGCGACAGCAGCGGCTGCGCGCCCAGGTCGGGGCTCACGTGGCTCGGAATGCCATGCCGCAGCTCGTCCAGCGCCGCCACGGCCGAGCAGATCTGGCCCGGCGTGCAGTAGCCGCACTGGTAGCCGTCGTGCTTCACGAACGCGGCCTGCAGCGGATGCAGCTTTTGCGGCGTGCCGAGGCCCTCGATGGTCGTGATGTCGGCGCCTTCGTGCATGACGGCCAGGCTGAGGCAGGAATTGATGCGGCGGCCGTCGATGAGCACCGTGCAGGCGCCGCACTGGCCCTGGTCGCAGCCCTTCTTGGTGCCGGTCAGGTGCAGGTGCTCGCGCAGCATGTCGAGTACCGTCGTGCGGGTGTCGAGGACCATCTCGTAGCGCTGGCCGTTGACGCGCAGCGCGACCCGCGCCGTCACGGGCGCCGGCGTGGTCGCCGCGCCGCCCCCGCCCGTATCCGGGCCCTGCGCGCAGGCCATCGGCGGCAGCGCGACGGCCGTGGCGGACAGCGCGCCGCCGATCAGCAGTTCGCGCCTCGTCTGGTTGATGTCGCTGGAGTCGATCATGGGTTCGGCCCTCCTGTCGTTCGCTCGTCGTCAGATTGCGCATATTAAGACTGTTTCGCCCGGGACCCGTGCACGGTAGGCGCGGCCGGTATCGGAACACGCTACCGCGCGGCGCATGCCGTGCGCCCGGCGCGTCACGCGCTTGGCCCAGCGCAGCCCCACGGGCAAGATGGCGCCACATTTCACACACGGAGACACCATGAAACGCCTGCTGCTCGCAACCCTGTTCGGCCTCGCCTGCGCCAGCGCCCGCGCCGCCGACCCATCGTCCCCCTCGGAGGCCCTCAGCGAAGCCACGGGCAGTGTCGTCCTCGGATCGATCGCCGTCGTGGGCGTCACGGGCAGCGTGGTGGTCGACAGCGTGACCGCCGTCGGCGACGGCATCGAGGTCGTGCTGGAAGGCGCGGGCCAGGCCAGCCGCGCGACGGTGCGCCTGTCCGGCGCGGCCGCGCGCGGGCTGTCGATCGGCGCCGGCACCGTACTGCAGGTCGTCGCCATGTCGGCCGGCCATGCGCTGGTCCTGTCGGGCAAGGTGATCGCCTTCATTCCGAACGAAATCGGCCGGGCCCTGCTGCACCATGCGCGCGCGTCCTGACCGCCCCCTCGCCGCGCTGGCCTGCGCACTGGCCCTCGCGGCCGCGCTCCCTGCGCACGCGGGCCAGGGCTGCCGCGAAGAACCGCTGAGCGTGGACGAGGTGAGCCACTCGATGGCGCTCGCGCAGCGCACGTTCGCCGCGCTGGACGCCAGCGGCGCCACCGTCGCCATCGTCGCGCGCGCCGGCCAGGATCTCAGCAAATACGGGCTGGAATACTCGCACATGGGGATCGTCGTGCGCGACCATGCGGCCGGGCGCTGGACCGTCGTCCACGAACTGAACACGTGCGGCACGGCGGACTCCGACCTGTACACGGACGGCGTCGGCAACTTCTTCCTCACCGACCTGTATCGCTACCGCGCCCAGGTCGTCATCCCCGGGCCGGACGTGCAGGCGCGCGTGGCGGCACTGCTCGCGGGCCGCACGGCGCGGCGCCTGCACGAGCCGCACTACAACATGCTGTCGTACGTGTACTCGACCCGCTACCAGAACTCGAACCAGTGGGTGCTGGAGACGCTGGCCGCCGCCAGCGCGCCGCCGGGCGCCGTCGAGACCCGCGCCGAGGCCCAGGCCTGGCTGCAGCGCCAGGGCTATCGCGTGCCGACGGTGGAGATCCCGGCCGTCACGCGGCTGGGCGCCCGCATGTTCCGCGCCAACGTCGCGTTCGACGACCATCCGTTCGACCGGCGCATGGCCGGGCAGATCGATACCGTGACCACGGATGCCGTGCTCAATTTCATACGCGGGCGCGACGCGCAGGCGCGGGTGGTCACCGTCGAGTAAGCACGCCGCGCAATCTTGCGAAGATGTGACAATCGTTGAATTTTGCGACACGTTTCCGCTGTTATCCTTGCGACCATTCCGCCGCCGCGCCAAGCGCCGGCCGCGCCACCGACAAGGAGCCGAGATGTCCCCGCAAACCCGACCACGTCCGCTGCCGCGCCTGTGCGGCCGCGCCGCACTTCTCTCCCTCGCCATCGCTCTCGCCGCATGCGGCGGCGGTGGCGGCGGCAGCGCACCCGTGGCAGGCGGCGGGAACACGGGCGGGTCGACGCCCGCCCCACCCGCCGCGGCCGGTCCGGCGATCACGTCCCAGCCGGTCCCGCAATCGGTCGTCGCGGGCCAGGCCGCCACCTTCGGCGTCGCCGCCGACAGCACGACCGTGAGCTACCAGTGGCAGCGCGACGGCAAGGACATCCCGGGCGCCACCGGCCTGACGTACACGCTGGCCCATCCGCAGGCCGCCGACAACGGCAGCACATTCACGGCCGTCGCGACCGGGCCGCGCGGCAGCACGGCCAGTACCGCGGCGGTGCTGAGCGTGTCGGTGCCGAAAGGGCTGGCGCTGGTCGCCGGCACGCCCGGCGGGCCCGGCACCCTGGACGGCACGGACGGCCGCCTGGCGCTGCCCGGCGTCCTCGCCATCCAGCCGTCGGGGGCACTGTACCTCGTCGACGCCGTCGACCTCTCCGCCTTCACGCCGGGCGTGCGAGCGATCGACCTCGCGACCGGCGCGATCGCCACCTTGGCGCGGAACCCGGCGCTGCGCGATGCCGGCGCCATCGCCGTCGACGCCGCCGGCAACCTCTTCGACGCCGCCCGGCCGACCGGGACGGCCACGGCGATATACCGCACGGCGCCGGACGGCACCCGCACGCTGTTCGCCGGTGCCGCCGACCAGGCGGGGAACGCCGACGGCGCCGGCGCGAGCGCGCGTTTCACCGACGCGCGCGGCCTCCCGATGGACGCCGCCGGCAACCTGTACGTCAACGACGGCGGCAAGACGATCCGCAGGGTCGCGCCAAACGGCACCGTCGTCACCCTGGCGGGCGGCGGCGCCGGCGACATGAACGACGGCACCGGCGCCCAGGCGGCATTCCAGCAGATCGGTGCGATCGCGGCCGACCGCGCCGGCAATCTGACGCTGATCGACAACGGCGTACTGCGCAGGGTGTCGGCGGCCGGTGTCGTGACGACGCCCAGGCTCGTCTTCGCCGACGGCGGCACCGCGTACCTGGGCGGCTGGACCCTTGCGGTCGACGGGGCCGGCAACGCCTACGAGCGGGAGCCCGATTACCCGCCGCGGATCCGCAAGATCGCGCCGGACGGCACGGTGACGACCCTGGCCACGCTGCCCGCCTCCGGATCGGGCGGCACCAACTACACCAACCTCGTGGCCGACGCGGCCGGCAACCTGTACGTGGGCGACGACAGCAGCCAGGTCATCCGCCGCATCGCGCCCACCGGCGCCGTGACCGAGTTCGCCGGGCGTGCCGCCGCCCAGGCCAATGTCGACGCGACCGGGGCCGCGGCGCAGTTCGCGCTGACGCCGGCACTCGCGGCCGACGCGCACTACGAACTGGCCACGGACGCCCAGGGCAATATCTACGTGGGCGAAGTCGACCGTGTCCGCAAAGTGACCCCGGGCGGCGCCGTCACCACGCTGCCCCTGCCGCCCGGGAATCGCGCGACCAGCTACTACCCGACCAGCGAGGCCGTCGACCGCAGCGTGCTGGCGGTGTCGAACGGCGTCATCTCGCGGATCGACGCGGCGGGCGTGTCCCATTTCATCGCCGGCCAGGCCGGGGTCGCGGGCGTCGCGGACGGCGTGGGCGCGAAGGCAAGCTTCACGACACCGCAGCGGCTGGTGGAGGACGGGCTCGGCAACATCTGGCTCACGGACACGGTGTACGGCCCGATGACCGACGTGGGCGTCAAGATATATCACCGCAAGATCGCGCCGGACGGCACGGTCACCACGCTGGCCGACGACGCCGTCGGCATCGTGTACTGGGGCAAGGACGGCACGCGCTGGGGCCTTGATGCGGACCGGAACGTGGTCAGGATCGCCGCCGACGGCACGCGCGCCGTCGTCCGCCGGTCGCGCGGCATCGACGAGCAGATCACCGGGATGACGGCCGACCGCGGCGGCAACCTGTACCTCGCGCTGCGCGAGGGGGCGGAGCTGTACTCGGTGCGCAAGATCACGCCGGCCGGCATCGAGACCGTCGTCGCGGGCAATCCGGGGGCCATCGGCGTGCGCGCCGGCACGCCGGGCAGCCTCGGGCCGATCGATGCGATCACGACCGCGCCCGACGGCACCGTCTACGTGATGAGCGAGGGCGCGCTGGTGCGCATCCTGCAGTAGGGTTCCGTTTCCGCGCACAAATGAAAAGCGCGGGCTGTTCAGGATGTGTACGATTGTTGTTTGACCAAACAATCGTTTCAGTTCCATGGCCGGCGAGAACCATTGTCCGCAAGATACGGCACCCGCCTGCGCGCGGCACGCGGGCCGGGTGCCGTCGTGACGGAAAGGCGGACATGACCGACGAGCGGCCCGCACCCGGCGAGGACAAGGACGAGAACGACGACGGCAAACCAAAGGTCTCGCCCGAAAAGAAGCGCAAGATCCGCACCGCGCTGATCGCCGGCGGCGGCGTCCTGCTGCTGGCCGGAGCGGGCTGGTACGCCTACCACGCGCTGGTCGGCAAGTACCACGAGACGACCGACGACGCGTACCTCCAGGCCGACGCGGTGACGGTGTCGCCGAAGGTCGGCGGCTATGTCGACGCCGTCCTCGTGCGCGAGAACCAGGACGTCGCGGCCGGCCAGCCCCTCGTGCGCATCGACCCGCGCGACTACAACGCCCAGGCCGAGCAGTTCCGGGCCCAGGTCGACATCGCCAGGGCCAACGCGGACGCCGTGCGCGCCCAGATCGCCGAGCAGGAATCCAGCGTCGCGGCCGCGCGCGCCCAACTGGCGGCCGCGCGCCAGGCGGCCACGTTCGCCGCGGGCGAGGCGCAGCGCTATGCGCCGCTCGTCGCGATCGGGGCGGAAAACGCGCAGGCGCTGGCCGACCGGCGCAACCAGGCCGCCCAGGCCGCCGACCGGGTGGCCGCGCAGCGCGCCGCCCTGGCCAACGCGGAAAAGCGCATCGCATCGCTGCGCGCCCAGGTGCGCCAGGCCGAGGCGCAGGGCGAAGCGGCGGCGGCCCAGCTGAAGGCGGCCGGCGTGAACCTGCAGGCGACGACGGTCGCCGCCAGCATCGCGGGCCGCATCGGCGACGCCACCGTGCGCCTGGGCCAGTTCGTGCAACCGGGCGCGCGGCTGATGACGCTCGTCCCCGTGGCCAGCCTGTACATCACGGCGAATTACAAGGAAACGCAGATCGGCCGCATGCGCGTGGGCCAGCCGGCCGAGATCAAGGTCGACGCGCTGCCGCACGTGAAGCTGCGCGGCCGCGTGGACAGCATGGCGCCCGGCACCGGCGCCCAGTTCTCGCTGCTGCCGCCGCAGAACGCCACCGGGAACTTCACCAAGATCGTCCAGCGCATTCCCGTCCGCATCGCGCTCGACGCCAGTCCCGAGGTGCGGCGGGTGCTCGTGCCGGGGCTGTCCGTCAAGGTCACCGTCGACACCAGCGACGACAAGGATGCCATCAAGGACGTGCGCAAGGACGAGAAGGCACATCAACGGCGCGAGGACCGCCGATGAGCGGCGCGCAGCGGGCCGACGCCGCCGCCTGGCTCGCCGTGGCCGCCGGCACCCTCGGCGCGCTGATGGCCACGCTGGACATCTCGATCGTGAACTCGTCGCTGCCCACGATCCAGGGCGAGATCGGCGCCAGCGGCACGGAAGGCACGTGGATCGCCACCGGCTACCTCGTCGCCGAGATCGTGATGATTCCCCTGTCCGGCTGGCTCGAACGCGTGTTCGGCCTGCGCACCTTCCTGCTCGCCGTGGCCGCGCTGTTCACGGCGTTTTCCGTGATGTGCGGCCTGTCGACGTCGCTGCCCATGATGATCGCCGGCCGCGTGGGCCAGGGCATCACGGGCGGCGCGATGATCCCGACGGCGCAGACCATCATCGCGACGCGCCTGCCGCGCAGCCAGCAGCCGATCGGCACCGCGATGTTCGGCGCCACCGCCATCCTCGGCCCCGTCGTCGGGCCGCTGATCGGCGGCTGGCTCACGGAAAACCTCAGCTGGCACTACGCGTTCTTCCTCAACGTCCCGATCTGCATCGGCCTCGTCGTGCTGCTGCTCGTCGGCCTGCGCCACGAACCGGCGCGCCTGGACATGCTGGCCGACGCCGACTGGCTCGGCATCCTCGGCCTCGCCGCCTTCCTCGGCGGGCTCACGGTGGTCCTGGAGGAAGGCGAGCGCGAACAGTGGTTCTCGTCGCCTTCGATCGTCTGGATCAGCATCCTGTCGTTCGCGGGCTTCGTGCTGATGATGATCGGGCAGCTGACGGCGCGGCGTCCCGTGATCCAGCTGCGGCTGCTGCTCGACCGCCAGTTCGGCAGCGTCGTCGTCATGGGCATCACGGTGGGCATGGTCATCTACGGGACCTCGTACGTGATCCCGCAGTTCCTCGCCGCCATCGCCGACTACAACGCGCTGCAGGCGGGGAAGATCGTCGCCCTCGGCGGGCTGCCGGCGCTGCTGATGATGCCGCTCGTGCCGCTGCTGATCCGCTGGGTCGACATCCGCCTGGCCGTCGGCTTCGGCCTGTCCGTGCTGGCATTCAGCGCATGGCACGAGACCGACCTGACGGCGCAGGCGGCCGGCGCCCAGTTCGTGTTCTCGCAACTGTTGCGCGGGGTCGGCACGATCTTCGCGATGGTGTTCCTGAACCAGGCCGCGATCCAGTCCGTCACGCGCGACCACGCGAGCGACGCGGCCGGGCTGTTCAACGCGGCCCGCAACCTGGGGGGCTCGCTCGCGCTGGCCGGCATCGCCGTCATCCAGGACCGGCGCCTGTGGCTGCACTCGCGCCGGCTGGAAGAGACCCTGGACGCCAACCGCGTGGCCGTCGGCGACTATCTCGCCGCGCAGGCGCACGGCCTGGGCGGCATGCCGCAGGCGCTGCGCAGCCTCGCCGGCACGATCCGCCTGGAGGCGCTGACGATGACCTACATCGACCTGTTCTGGATCCTGGCCGTGTTCATCGCCTGCGTGATCCCGCTCGTGCTGTTCCTGCGCCCGCTGAACACGAGCGCGCCCATCGCGGGCCATTGACGCCGCCGGAGCCCCGCATGCGACGACACATCGTTCTCGTCCTTCCCATCGCCGCGGCGCTGCTGGGCGGCTGCCGTACCGTGGGCCCCGACTATGCGGGCCCGCCCGCCGCCCCGCCGGCCGCCGCGTTCGCGCGCGCCGGCGGCCAGGCCGGCGCGATCCCCGACGCCGCGCCGTCGCGCTGGTGGACGGCGCTGGGCGACCCGGCCCTCGACCGCCTGGAAGAACAGGCGTTGCGCGCGAACCCGAATCTCGACGTCGCGCGTGCGCGCCTGCGCCAGGCGCGCGCGGCCCTGCGCGGCGCGCACGCGGACACGCTCCCGAACGGCACGGCCACGGCGCTCGCCGCCCACGCGCGGCTGCCGCCGGCGGGCGCCAGGCCGGGCGGAAGCGGAAGCGGCGGCGGCTTCCAGCTCCCGCCGTCGCTGACCCTGTACAGCGTCGGCTTCGACGCCAGTTGGGAAATCGACCTGTTCGGCGGCCAGCGCCGCGCCACCGAGGCGGCAGCGGCGAGCGCGCAGGCGGCCGAGGCGGGCCTCGCCGATGCGCAGGTGAGCCTCGCGGCGGAAGTGGCGCAAGCCTACGTGCAACTGCGCGCCACGCAGGCCCGCATGGCGCTGGCCGGCGCCGCCGTCGCGCGCCAGCAGCGCATCGTCGACCTGACCCGGCGGCGCGTGCAGGGCGGCACGGCGTCGACGCTGGACCTCGTCCGGCTGCAAGGACAACTGGAAGCGACGCGGGCCGAGGCCGAACCGCTCGCCGCCCAACTGGACGCCAGCCGCGACGCGCTGGCCGTGCTGGCCGGCGCGGCGCCGGGCGCGCTCGACGGCGCGCTGGCCGCCGCCGGTCCCGCCACGGTGGATGCCGTGCCGCTGCCGCCGGCCAGCGTCCCCGTCGGCGATCCGGCCGGCCTGCTGCGCCGCCGGCCCGACATCCGCGCGGCCGAACGCACGCTGGCCGCGCGCACGGCCCAGGTGGGCCAGGCGGAGGCCGCGCGCTTTCCGCATCTGACCTTGCTCGGCCTCATCGGCATCGGCGGCACCCACCTGTCCGACCTGGCGCGCCTGGACGATTACTCGGCCATCGCCGCGCCGCGGCTGACCTGGAACGTCCTCGACTTCGGCCGCAACGTGGAGCGCGTCGACCAGGCCGAGGGCGTGCGCGCGGAGGCCGAAGCGCAGTACCGCGCGGCCGTGCTGGATGCGCTGCGCGACGCCGAGGATGCGCTGGCGCGCTTCCGCCAGGGCCGCACGACGGTGGCGACCGTCGCGCGCGCCCGCGCCGCGGCCGCGCAGGCGGCGACGCTGACGCAGGCACGCCGGCGCGCAGGCACGGCGAGCCTCATCGACGTGCTGGACACCGAACGCCAGCTGCTTGCCGCCGACCAGAACCTGGCCGCCGCCCGCGCGGCATTGACCAGCGACTTCATCGCGCTGCAAAAGGCGCTGGGCCTCGGCTGGACCGCGGCCGCGCCGTAGCAGCGGATCCTTGACGAACGCGAAATATCGGTGTTACTGTACTACCCGTACTAGTACAGTGAATGAACCATGAACCGACGTCCCCCTTTGATGCTGCAGATCGTGACCGGCGATCCGCGCCCGATCACCCGCCAGATTACCGACGGAATCAAGCGCCACATCGCCAGCGGCGAGCTGGTGCCCGGCGACGGGCTGCCCAGCGTGCGCGGACTGGCCCAGCAGCTGGCCATCAATCCGAACACGGTGGCCAAGGCCTATGCGGAGCTGACGGCAGAAGGCTGGCTGCTGGCGCGCACGGGCCTGGGCCTGTTCGTGGCCGAGCAGCGCCAGCGGCTGTCGGACGCCGAACGCGAACGCCGCTTCGGCGAGGCGGTGGACCGCTTCGTCAGCGCCGTGATCGGGCTCGATTATGCGCAGCAGACCATCCTCGACCGCATCGCGGCCGAGCTTTCCCACTACGCGACCAAACATTCCGCATGAGCGACTACGCCATCGATACCAAGGACCTGTGCCTGTCCTACCAACACAAGCCGGCACTCGACCACCTGACACTGCGCCTGCCGCGCGGCGGCATCCACGCCTTCGTGGGCGCCAACGGGGCCGGCAAATCGTCGCTGTTCCGCGTGCTGCTCGGCTTCGAGCCGGCCACCACCGGCAGCGCGCGCATCCTGGGCCATGACTGCCACCGGCTCACGCCCGCGCTGCGCGCGCGCATCGGCTTCGTCAACGAGGAGCACACGCTGCCGGCCTGGATGCGCGTGCGCGACCTCGTCGCCATGCAGCGGCGCCAGTACCCGCGCTGGAACGACGCCCGTTACGATGAGGTCGTCGGCCATTTCGACGTCGACCCCGGCCAGCGCATCGGCGGCCTGTCGCGCGGCGAACGCGCGGGCCTGAACCTGGGCGTCGCGCTGGCGCAGGGCCCGGACCTGCTGATCCTCGACGAGCCCACGCTGGGACTCGACGTCGTCGCCAAGCGCGCCTTTCTCGAGGCGATGCTGCAGGTGGCCCTGACCGATGCCGGCAACACGGTCGTCTACTGCTCGCACCAGATGGATGAAATCGAGCGCGTGGCCGACAACCTCGTGATCCTGGAACGGGGCCGCATGCGCTACATGAGCGGCCCGGACGACTTCTGCGACCGCATCCGCATGTGGGTGGCCGCGTTCCCGGCCAGGGTGCCGGAGATCCGCCAGTTGCCCGGCGTGCTGCAGGTCCAGGTGATCGACCACCTGACCCACGTGGTCGTGTTCGACCAGGACGACGGTTTCGGCACGCGGCTCGAGATGCTCGGCGCGCAATCCGTCCACGCCATGCCGCTCGGCCTCGACGGCGCCGTCAACGCCTTCCTCGCCCATGGCCACGCCCGTCCCGCGGCCATGCCCGCCGCCGTCCCTCTTGCCGCATAAGGATCTCCCATGCCCGAATTCTTCCTGGCCGAACTGCGCCGCTTCCGGAACGGCGCCGCCGCGTACGGCCTGGCCAATCTCGTCGCACTGACCGTCCTGCAGCAGATGGTCGACGTGCCCAACGCGCCGGTGGGCCTGCACATCATCATGCTGGGCTTCTACATGCTCTCCGGCCTTGCGCTCGCCGTCTTCCAGTTCGGCAGCTACCGCCAGCCGAGCCGCTGGATCTGGCTGCAGCACCGGCCCGTGCACCGCGCCCGGCTGCTCGCGGCGCTCGTGCTGGCGGCCGTCGCGCTGATCGCCCTCGCCGTGGCGCTGCCGCTGTGCGCCGCGCTGCTCATGCAGGACCATTACACGCGCGGCGTCATCGACGCACGCCACTACGCCGGCGCTGCTTACCTCGCCCTCTCGGCACTGTGCGCCTGGCTCGCCGGCGGCTACATCATGCTGCACCGGAGCCGCTGGGCCTTCGTCGTCCTCGTGCTGCCCGTCGTGCTGACGATGCGCCTCGCGACCGCCGCGACGGTGCTGGGCCTGACGGCGGCCTGCGCCGCCGTGCTGCTGGCGCTCCTCTACACGGTGTTCCGCCCCAACCGCAGCGCGGCGGACGACACCGTCGCCACCGCCGCGTCGGCCATCCCGCTGCAGGTGTGCTGTTACGTCGCCCTGTTGTGGGCCGGATCGATGCTGTACCAGGCGGGCCTGGTCGCCGCCGGCGCCCATCCGCAGGTGCGGGAACCGGCGCCGGCCGGTGGCCTGACCGAAACGCGCCGTTTCAAGCCGGTGGAAACGCTGCGGGCCGGCCTGGCGGGGAGTGCGGACCCGCGCGCGGCCGCGTGGCGCGCCGCGCTCGACCCGCATGCGATCGCGAGCCTCGCGCCGATCTTCCGCCAGTACGGCGTGCGCGACCTGATGACGACGCAAGGCATGGCCCGATTCGTCCAGGGCGAAACCATCTGGACCTTCAGCCACGACCGCATGCTGTTCCGCGGCGTCGACGCGCGCAACCGCACCGACCAGGGCGTGTTCGGCGCGGGTGGTCCCGGCACGCGCGAGCGCTTCGATACCGTGCCCGAGACCCTGGGCGGCATCCATGGCGTCCAGTGGTTCTTCGACGCCCACAACCTGTACCGCGTCGACGAGCCGGGCATGCGCCTGCGCCACGTCCTGCGCGTGAACGGGCAGGAACAGCTGGGCGCCGTCACCGTGCTGGAGCAGCGCATCCTCGTGCTCACCAACCATCGCCTCGCATTGCTCGCACCGGCGACCGGCACGCCGTCGTCTTCGGCCGACGTGAGACTGCCGCTCCCGTTCGGCGATCTCGATCGCGTGTACGTCGCCCAGGTCGCGGAAGGCACGCTCGTCTCCTTCGTGTACGGCCACCGCGAGTTCGACGGCGCGCTGCCGGCGCAGCAGATCACGTACCTCGTCGACCCGTCGGCGCGGGTGCGGGAGGTGGGACGGCGCGACCTGGCGCACGACTTCGCGCCGCTGTACGAGCACCGGGCCTGGTGGATCTCGCCGGCGCTGCACGCGCTGGTCGAGCTGCCCGACCTGCTCATCGACGCCGGCGCCATTCCCGACTACGGCCTGAACCGCTTCGCGCCGCTGCTGCAGGCGCGGCCGGCGACCGTCTGGGCCGCCGCGCTCGCGGCCGCGCTGCTGGCCGGCGCCGGCGCCGTCTGGTGGACCCGGCGCACGCACCTCGGCCGCACGGCGCGTGCCGTGTGGTGCCTGGCGTGCCTGCTGCTCGGCGTGCCGGCCCTGCTGTCGCTGATGATCCTGCAACCGCGCCTGCGCGGCGCGCCCGTGGCCGCGGCCGCGCCGGAGCGGTTGCCGGTCCGGGCGGGCTGATGAAAAGATGACAAAGGACTTCCTGGCGCATTTATACTGCCGGTTTTACCCGCCGCCAAGGAAGTCATGACCCGTCTCTCCCTGCCCGCACGCCTGCCCCTGCTTACCCTGCTGGTGGCTATCGCGTGCTCCGCCCTGCCCCCGGCCGCCGTCCACGCGGCCGACGACGCCAGGCCCGCCCCGCGCGACCTGCGCGAGACGTACACCAAGTACGAGTACCGCATCCCGATGCGCGACGGCACGAAGCTGTTCACCGTCGTCTACGTGCCGAAGGATGCGTCGAAGGCCTATCCGTTCCTCATCAACCGCACGCCGTACAGCGCGGGCGTCCAGGCCGAGGGCGAGCTGCACTACGGCGAGGACTGGTATCCGAAGCAGATCGGGCCATCGAAGGAATTCGAGGACGCGGGCTACATCTTCGTCAAGCAGGACGTGCGCGGCCGCTACATGTCGGAAGGGAAGTGGCAGGAGATGACGCCGCACGTGAACCCGCGGCGCGCCGGCGGCGAAGGCCAGGAAAGCCAGGACATGTACGACACGATGGAGTGGCTGCTCAAGAACGTCCCGAACAACAACGGCAAGGCCGGCATATGGGGCATCAGTTATCCGGGCTTCTACACGTCGGCCAGCATCATCGACTCGCACCCGGCCATCAAGGCCGCGTCGCCGCAGGCGCCCGTGACGGACCTGTACATGGGCGACGATTCGTACCACGGCGGCGCCTTCATGCTGGCCGCGAACTTCGGTTTCTATGCGTCGTTCACGGAGCAGCAGAACCCGACGCCGCTGCCGAAGACGTGGGCCGACTTCGACTACGGCGCGGCCGACGCCTACGACTTCTTCCTCGAGCACCGCACGCTGCCCCGCATCCTCGGCACGCTGACGGACAGGCAGCGCGCCCTGCTGGCGCCCACGATCGAGCACGACACGTACGACGCGTTCTGGCAGACCCGCGCCATCGCCCCGCACCTGAAGAACGTGAAGGCGGCCGTGCTGACGGTGGGCGGCTGGTTCGACGCGGAGGACCCGCAAGGTCCGTTCACCACCTACCACGCCATCAAGAAGTACAACCAGGGCAGCTTCAACGGCCTCGTGATCGGACCGTGGGTGCACGGCGGGTGGGCGCGCTACGACGGCAGGCAGCTGGGGCGCGTCTCGTTCGACAGCAAGACGGGCGAGTACTTCCGCCAGCATATCCAGTTCCCGTTCTTCGAGCAGCAGCTCAAGGGCGTGAAGCCCGCGCAGCCCATCGCGGAAGTGACGGCCTTCGAGACGGGCAGCAACGTGTGGCGCCGCTACTCGGCGTGGCCGCCCGTGCAGGCGCAGGCGCGCACCTTGTACTTCGGCCCGCACGGCACGCTGACGTGGCAGCAGCCGCCGGCGGCCGGCGGCTTCGACGAATACGTGTCCGATCCAGGCAAGCCGGTGCCGTACATCGGCTACCCGGCGACGTCCGTGCCGCAGGAATACATGGTGTCGGACCAGCGCTTCGCCGCGACGCGCCCGGACGTGCTGGTGTACCGGAGCGCCGTGCTGGAAGACGACGTCACCGTCGCCGGCCCCGTGACGCCGCGGCTGTTCGTCTCGACCACGGGCACCGATTCGGACTGGGTCGTGAAGCTGATCGACGTCTACCCGGCCGACTATCCCGTGGGCGACCAGCCTGCGCGCGGCAGCGACGTCGCGCCGCCGCGCGGCACGATGGCCGGCTACCAGCAGCTCGTGCGCGGCAATCCGCTGCGCGGCAAGTTCCGCAACGGCTTCGAGAAGCCGGAGCCCTTCGTGCCCGGCAAGGTCGAAGCGATCAGCTACCACCTGGGCGACGTGAACCACACGTTCCGCCGCGGCCACCGCATCATGGTGCAGGTGCAGAGCTCCTGGTTCCCGCTCGTGGACCTGAACCCGCAGACGTTCGTCACGATCCCGCAAGCGAAGCCGGAAGACTTCAAGGCCGCCACGCAGCGGGTCTACCACGCCGCGCAGACCCCATCCGGGCTGCAGCTCCTCGTGCTGCCCGCGCACTGACGCCGCGGGCGGACGTCACGCCCCGATGCGCACGCTGCGCGTCACGGCGCCCGTGGCGTCCATCTCGTCCAGGTAGGCGCAGCGGCGGCCGTCCTGCTTGCCGCGGTACAGCGCCCGGTCGGCCAGCGCCACGGCGTGCTGCCAGTCGATGGCGCCGTCGCCGCCGGCCGGCAGCGTCAGCGCGCCCGCGGTGATGGTCACGTCGACCCGCTGGCCGTCCGCCGTCGTCACGGCGCCGTCCGCGACGGCGGCCAGCAGCGCGCGCACGAGCGCCGCGTGGCCGGCCGGATCGCCGCCGTCCACGTGGACGAGGAATTCCTCGCCGCCCCAGCGCAGCGCGAGTCCGCGCTCGGCCACGGTGGCGCGCAGCCGGCGCGCCACTTCCACCAGGACCTCGTCGCCGGCCGTGTGGCCGAGGCCGTCGTTGATCGCCTTGAAGTGATCGATGTCGAGCAGGATGAAGCAGTGACTGGCGCCCGGCGCGCGCGCGGCCATCGCAGCGCGGAACGAGCGCCGGTTCAGGAGCCCCGTCAGCGCATCGTGGGTCGAGTGGAACGCCAGTTCCTCGTTCAGTTCGCGCAGGCGGCGGCTGGTGCGCACCGAACGGCGGTACAGCACCCAGACGAAACCGCACAGCAGCAACGCCACCCCGGCGCCGGTCGAGGCGATCAGCTGCCACACGCGGCGCTTGCGGATCTGGACATCCTTCATCGCGTTCTCGCGGCGCAGGCTCTCGATCTGGATGGCGCGGCGCTGGGCCTCGAACTGCTCCTGCAGCACCTTGGCCGTGTGCTCGTGTTCCGCCGCGGCCAGCCTGGCCGCCACCTCGCGCTGCTCCTGCAGCGCCTGCAACGCCTGGCGCACGAGGCCGGCCTTGTCCAGCATGCGGCTTTTTTCGAGCAGCACGTTCGCCATGTCGGGCAAGGCGCCGTCCGCACGCTGCTCGGCCAGCACGCGGTCGATGTACGCGAGGCCCTGCGGCAGGTGGCCCTGCCCGGCCAGCGCGAAACCGAGGTTGGCCTCGGCGATGCGCCGGGTGGCCGGGTCGCCCGCCTTCGCGGCGAACGGCACCGCGGCGCGCGCGGCGCGCTCGGCCTCCACGTAGTTGCGGTCCTCGAGCCAGCTGTCGGCGATGTTGCCGAGCGCGTTCGCTTCGAACAGCGCGAGGCCGTGCGCGTGCGCGATGGCGAGGCCCTTGTAGTAGGCGGTGCGGCCCTGGTCCGGGTGGCCCTGCATGACGTGGGCAATGCCCTCGATGACGAAGCGCCGTGCGGCCGACGGCGGCGGCAGCGCCCCGCCGTCCGGACCGATCGCGGCCAGCGTGGCCAGCACCTTGTCGGGCGAGCGCGTGTACACGTAGACCTTCGCGATCGCGAGCAGCAGGCCATTCGCGCTCGTCTCCAGCAGCTCCGGATGCCGGCGCGCGATCTCCAGCGCCTTCAGGTAATGGCTGTGCGCGAAGTCGTACTGCCCCAGCTCGAGGTAGCCGTCGCCGTAGGCCTGCTGCAGCGCGGCCGTGAATTCCGGATCGCGCAGGTCGGCGTGGCGGATGTCGATGTCGTTCACGGCGGCCAGCGCCGTCGACTGGCCAAGGCCGCCCGTCGCGCCGGCGCGCGCCAGCCGCCCGAGCGCCGTGTTCAGCGCGTCGCCCTGCGCCCGCGCCATCCGCACGATCCGCTCCGCGACCTGCCCGGCCGCGGCGGTGTCGCCGCGATCCGCGTACGCGCGATGCAGCAGCTTCAGGTACGCGATGCGGTCCGCGTACGGGCCCGCCATCGCATCGCCCTGCGCCGCCAGCAGCGCCGGCAGCGCGCCGGCGTCGGCCGCGCGCACGAGGCGTTCCAGCCGCGCCAACTCCGCGGCGCCGCCGTCCGCCCGCGCCCCCGGCGCCGCGCACCCCAACGCCAGCAGCAGGGCCAGCGCAGCGCTGGCGGCCCGGCGGCCGGCGGCGTGATTCGGAGGGGATGGGCTCATGGTCGTTCGAAGTGGACAGGACCGGCAACGCGTGTGCGGGGCCGGACAAGTCCACTATAGCATCGGCGACGCCGGATGCTTTACGACGGGCAACTAATTTTCAGGATGCGTCGTCGAATCCAACACATTCTTGCCAGACATGCATGATTCTCGGTACGGAATGCCGCACATCATCGTCATTTCCGTCAATGCGCAGGCCATGCGTCTGGCCGTGCCGGCAAACGCTAGCGCTTGTTCAGGGCCGCCACCGTGGCGGCCAGCGTGGCGCGCGCCTGCTGCCACGGCGTACCGGCAAGCGCCTGCGCGCACTCGGCGCACGGCTCGAACGGATTGCAGGCATGGGGGAGCTCGACGTAGTTGGCGCCGACGACGGGCCTGGCGGCGGCCGAATCGACGCGCCCGCCGCCGTCTCCCTCCTTGAGCCATTTCTGGAAGGGGTCGAGCGCGACGCCGGCCGGCACGTACCAGCGCTTGCGGCCGGGATTCCAGCGGGCGCCGAGGGCGCGGGCTTCGTCTTTTTCTGCGTAGGGAACGTTCAGGAAAGTCATCTGGCTTCTTCGTCGGACGGCCGCGCATGGCGGGCGCCGGCGCGGGATGCCGATCCTAACCGATCCGGCGCCCGCGCGCAAACGGCCGTCATCCCAGCCGCGCCAGCATGGCGCGCAAATCGTCCAGCCGGTAGGGCTTGGCGACGACGTCGTACGCGAAGCCGAGCGCGCCCCGGTCCGGCGCACCGTAACCCGACGCGAACACGACGTGCAGCCGCGGATGCAGTGCCCGCGCGCGGCAGGCCAGGTCGACGCCGGACTTGCCGGCCAGGTCGATGTCGGTGAACAGCACGTCGCACGCCCCATCCTCCAGCCGCGCCAGCGCCTCGTCGAAGCTGACGGCGCCGCGCGCATCCTGGCCCAGCGCGTCGAACAGGCTGCACGCCATGTCCAGCAGGTCCGGATTGTCTTCCGCGATCAGGATGCGGGTGCGGCGCGGCGCGGCCGCCGCGGCTGCGCCCGGACGGTTGGCCAGCACATGCCGCACCTTGCGCGCCAGCTGGTCGCGGCCATAGGGCTTGGACAGCAGCTCGACGCCCGGATCGAGCCGGCCGCCGTGCACGATGGCGTTCTGCGTGTAGCCGGACGTGAACAGCACGGCCAGGTTCGGCAGCAGTGCCTTGGCCAGGCGCGCCAGTTCCGGGCTGCGCATCGGGCCCGGCATGACGACGTCGGTGAACAGCAGGTCGATCGGCAGGCCGCTCTTGACGATGCCGTAGGCGTCGGTCGCATTGTCGGCCTTGAGCACGCGGTAGCCCAGGCTGCCCAGCATCTCGACGACCGTGCCCTGCACGGCCGGATCGTCCTCGACGACGAGCACCGTCTCGCTGCCGCCCTGCGGGGCGACGTCGGACAGGCGCGCGGTCGCGTCCTCGGCCTCGAAGGTGCGCGGGAAGTACAGCCGCACCGTCGTGCCCTCCCCGACTTCGCTGTAGATGCGGAAGTGGCCGCCCGTCTGCTTGACGAAGCCATAGGCCATCGACAGGCCCAGGCCCGTGCCCGCGCCTTCCGGCTTGGTCGTGAAGAACGGCTCGCACGCGCGCTCCAGCACGTCGCGGGCCATGCCGCAGCCCGTGTCGGACACGGCGATCATCACGTACTGGCCCGGCCGCACGTCCGGCTCGGCGGCGACGTAATCGTCGTCGAGCATGGCGTTGGCGATCTCGATCGTGAGCCGGCCGCCGTTCGGCATCGCGTCACGCGCGTTGATCGCGAGGTTCAGGATCACGTTTTCCAGCTGGTTCGGGTCGACCACCGTATGCCACTGGCCGCCGGCACGCACGGTCTCGATGTGGATCGTTTCGCCGAGCGCGCGCCGCAGCAGGTCGTCCATGTCCGCCACGATGCGGGCCGGATTCACGACGACGGGCTGCAGCGGCTGCCGGCGCGCGAACGCGAGCAGGTGCGAGCACAGCTTGCCGCCGCGCTCGACGGCATGCAGCGCCACCTGCAGCAGGTTCTGCACCCGGGGGTCGCCGCCGCGGTGCTGCAACAGTTCGAGGTTGCCGCCCACGACCTGCAGGATGTTGTTGAAGTCGTGCGCCACGCCGCCCGTCAGCTTGCCGATGGCTTCCAGCTTGTGCGAGCGCTGCAGCGCTGCCTGCGCCGCCGTCAGCTCGGCCGTCCGCTCGGTCACGAGCGTTTCCAGCTCGGCCTGATGGTGGCTCAGCGCATCCTGCGCGACCTTTTGCTCGGTCACGTCGCTGCCCTGCACGAAGATGCCGATGACCTGGCCGGCCGGATCGAGCACGGGCTGGTAGATGAAGTCGAGGTAGCGCAGCGCCGGTCCCTGCGCGGGATCGTTGTGCAGCTCGACCGGCACGGCGCGGCCGATATACGGCCGGGCGCTGCGATACACGCTGTCCAGCAGATCGCCGAAGCCCTGGCGCTCGACCTCGGGCAGCACCGCGCGCAGGGACTTGCCGAGCAGGTCGCGGCCGCCCACCAGGCGGCGATAGGCGGCGTTGGCCAGTTCGTACACGTGGTCCGGGCCGCGCAGCACGCAGATGAAGCCGGGCGCCTGCTCGAACAGGCGCTGCAGATGCATCTTGTCGCCCTGCAGCTCGGCCGCCAGCTTGAGCGCCGCGTGCGCGTCGGCCAGCGCGCGCGTGCGTTCCTCGACCATGCGCTCCAGTTCTTCCTGCTTGCGACGCAGCTGTTCCTCGGCCAGCACGCGCTCGGTGACGTCGTTCCCCTGCGAGAAAATGCCGACGACGGCGCCGCCCTCGTCGACGATCGGCTGGTACACGAAGTCGATGTAGCGCAGCGTCGCCGGACCGCCGCCGGCCGGCGCGACGGCGAGCGGCAGCGCCTGGCCGACGAACGCCTGGCCGCTGGCGAACACCTGGTCGAGCAGCTCGAAGAACTGCTGTCCTTCCAGCTCGGGCAGCGCCGCGCGCACCGGTTTGCCGATGATGTCGCGGAAGCCGGCCAGCCGGTGGTGGGCCTGGTTCTGCAATTCGTACACGTGCTGCGGACCGCGGAAAAAGCATACGAAGCCCGGCGCCTGTTCGAACAGGCGCAGGAGCTCGCGGTAGGGTCGGCTGGACTTGACCTGCTCGACGGACGACAGCTCGGACGCGGCCGCCGGGGTGGCGCCGGCGGGCGCGTTCGTGGCTGGATTCATAAGCGTGAAATCTTACCCTCCGGCGCACCGCGTTGACAATATGTTTACGCCTTGCGTGCGCGCCCGTTGTCGGCGTTGCATGCCCGCGCGCGGCGCGCTTGCCATTGTGTCAAGGCACGTGTTCCACTATGATCGACTTTCCCCATTACCGGACAACGCCATGCCGCTCGACCGCCATCCGCCCGCCATCCGCACCCTGCATCCCGCCGACTGGGCCGCCTACCGTGCCCTGCGCCTGCGCGCGCTGGCCGATGCGCCAAATGCCTTCTGCAGCACGCTGGCGGAGGAATCGCAACGCCCGGACGACGTCTGGGCCGCGCGCCTCGCCGCACCCGCGCTGGGCGCGCATCAACAGGGTTGGCCGTTCGTCGCGGAACTGGACGGCACGCCCGTCGGCCTGGCGTGGGTGAAAATGGAAGGCGCCGGCGCGAGCCTGTACCAGGTGTGGGTGGCGCCCGAGGCGCGCGGCCGCGGCGTCGGCGCGGCGCTTCTCGACGCGGCCATCGCATGGGCGCGCGCACGCCGGGCGCAAGCGCTGCACCTCGGCGTCACGGCGGGCGACGGCGCAGCCGCGCGGCTGTACCGGCGCACCGGCTTCGTCGACGTCGGCACACCCGTGCCGCGCGCGGGCACGGCGCTGTCCGAACAGGCGATGGTGCTGGCGCTGGGAGACGCGTGAGCGCCCCCGCGCCTGGTCAACGGCACAGGGCGTCCAGATTGCCGACCGGTTCGACGGCCGGCAGTCCGGACAGGTCGATCCCTGCATCCTGCGCGCGGCGCTCCATCAGCGCGCCGTTGCCGGAACGCGGGCTCGGCGTGCGGTACGCGGCATCGGACTGCGCCTGGTCCAGCGTCACGTAGCGCGCGCCCGCCGCCTCCATGCGCTTCATCACTTCCGGCAGCGTGGCCGCGCTCCAGGCCCCCATGTGCGTGAGCAGCACCTGCGGGATCATGCGGCCGTACACGCGCTGCGACATGGCCCTCATGCGCACGAGCTGCTGGTCGACGCGGCGGTAGTAGCCCGCCTTCATGCCGTCGATGGCGGCGGTGTCGCCCTTCGCGAGGCAGCGCGCATACGTTTCCGTGTATGCCCAGTCGTCGAAGCCAAGGCTGACGTCCGCGATGCGGTAGCCGCGCCTGGCCAGCCAGTCCAGCGCGCCGTCGTGGCGCGCGCCGCTGCCGCCCGCATCGAGGAACGGGTAGCGCAGCACGTGCCAGTCCTTGCCGGCCATGTGCTTCTCCAGCACCGCCTCGCCCGCGCGCGCGTCGGCCTCCCAGGCTTCCAGCGACGGCGCCTGCGACAATCCCATGTGGCTGTACGTGTGGTTGCCCAGCGGGTAGCCGGCCTGGCGCCAGACGTCGAGCGCCGCTTCGCTGTGCGGGTCCTCGGCGATACGCTTCGCGTTGACGAGCCCCCAGGCCTCGGCAACGCCATGCGCATGCAGCGTGCCCACATACGAACGGGCGATGCCGGCCCAGGTCATCCCCGCGGGCAGCGTGCCATGTGCAGGCAGGTCGTCGGCCGTGACGGCGACGTCGAAACGGTCCGAAGCGGAGGCAGCGGCCGCGCCGGCGCCAAGCAGCAGCGCGCACAGCAAGATACGTGGTTTCAAGGGAGTCCTCTCGATGACATTGTGAGTGTGGGCAATTGGTTCGACCGATGCAATTATTGCCCGGATCGCGTGGCCGAGGCAACGGCCGTAAAACGTTTTATCGTGCCGGCGCGCGCCGTGCGCCGGGACGAACGGCGCCCGTATTGACGGGCGTTCTTTCGATCCGGCGATTGACTTTGCTTTTCCTGGCAAGGTACGATGAAATCGATTACAACTACAACCGAACTTCCCTGGAGATCCCATGCATCGTCCCACCCTGCTCGCCTGCGCCGCGTTCCTCGCGGCCGGCACCGCGCACGCCGCCGCCGGCATCGAAGTCAACCAGCTGGGATTCCTGCCCGCCGCGCAGAAGCTGGCCGTCGTGCCGGCCGGCGCGGGCGACGGCGCGTCGCCGCGTTTCACGGTCGTCGACGCGGCAAGCGGCAAGATCGCGTTCGAAGGCACGCTGGGCCCGGCCGCGACGTGGGACGCATCCGGCGAGCGCGTACGCATCGCCGATTTTTCCGCGCTGCGCACGGCCGGCAACTACCGCATCGTCCGCGCGGGCCTGCCGGATTCGCCCGCGTTCGCGATCGGCGCGGAACCCTATCGCGCGCTGGACGCGGGCGCCATCCACGCCTACACGCTGCAGCGCGCCGGCATCGCGCTGGGCGCGCGCATCGCGGGCCCGTACGCACGCGCGCTCGGTCATCCGGACGACAAGGTGCTCGTGCACGAATCGGCGGCGTCGGGCAAGCGTCCGGCCGGCACCGTGATCAAGAGCCCGAAAGGCTGGTACGACGCGGGCGACTACAACAAATACATCGTCAACTCCGGCATCAGCACGTACACGCTGCTGGCCGCGTACGAACACTTCCCGGCCTGGTTCGACAAGCTCGCCGTGAACCTGCCGGAAGCCGGCAACGGCGTGCCGGACATCCTCAACGAAGCGTTGTGGAATCTCGACTGGATGGTCACGATGCAGGACCCGGCCGATGGCGGCGTGTACCACAAGCTGACGAACAAGGCCTTCGACGGCATGGTGATGCCGGACCGCGCGACCGCCCCGCGCTACGTCGTGCAGAAGACGACGGCGGCGGCCCTCGATTTCGCGGCCGTGATGGCGACGGCGAGCCGCGTGCTGGCGCCGTTCGACGCGCAGGCGCCGGGCCGCTCGCAGCGCTACCTGGCCGCGGCGGAAAGCGCGTGGCGCTGGGCCGTCGCCAACCCGGCCGTCCTGTACCGCCAGCCGTCCGACATCCAGACCGGCACCTATGGCGACGACAAGGTCGACGACGAGTTTTCCTGGGCTGCGTCCGAACTGTATATCGCCACGGGCAAGGACGAATACCGCACCCGCGCCCTCGCCGCCGCGCCGGCCGTGCAGACGGCGCCCGGCTGGAGCGACGTGCGCCCGCTCGGCTGGATCTCGCTCGCGCAGCAGCGCGCGCGCCTGAAGAAGCCGGGCGACGCCGACGGCGCGCGCCGCCAGATCCTCGCCGCCGCCGACAGGCTGCTGGCGCAATGGCAGGCGTCGCCGGCACGCCTGGCGATGGCGCCGTCCGACTTCGTCTGGGGCAGCAACGCCGTCGTGCTGAACCAGGCCATGATGCTCGTGCAGGCTTACCGGCTCACGCACAAGGCCGACTACCTGAACGCCGCGCAGTCGGCGCTCGACTACACGCTGGGCCGCAATCCGCTCGGCATGAGCTATGTGACCGGCTTCGGCGCCCGCGCGCCCATGCATCCGCACCACCGGCCGTCGGAAGCGGACGGCATCGCGGCGCCGGTTCCCGGCTGGCTCGTGGGCGGACCGAACCCGGGCCAGCAGGACGCCAAGGATTGCCGCGTCGCGTACGCGTCGAAGGCGCCGGCGACGTCCTACCTGGACAATGCGTGCAGCTACGCCAGCAACGAAGTCGCCATCAACTGGAACGCGCCGCTCGTGTACGTGGCGGCCGCGCTGCAGGCGCTGGAGCGCTGAGCGCGGCCACCCAGCCGGAACGGCAACCGTCCGTGCCGGTCCGGTGCGCCCACCACCGTCCCGGACGCGGGAAGGCAGACCGGCGGTGCAGCACTTAACAGATCGACCCGTATGTACTTTTGCCGGTCGGTACATCGAGACCGAAATAGCAAACGTATCCGTCGCCTTTGTCCCAGATGCAGGCAAGATCGCGCCTGAACCGTATTCGACGATCGGGGCCGGCCCCACAGGTGTCCTTCCTGTCTGGCCCGATCTGGTCGAACAGCTCCTTGGCGAGTGGTCCCTTGAACGTGAATGCCACCTTCATGTTCTTTTTCGTTGGCGGCACGGTATCGCCCAACTCCCCGCCGTATATCCAGTACTCGCCCTTGAGCGGCTTCGGACCAGCGCCCGTAGTCTCCGGCTTCTCCGCAGCCTGAGTCAGAGAGCACAGGGCGAGGGCCGCGGCAATGAATACCGAGCGCGCGCTCATGATGCGTACCTCGGCCAGAGCTCGACGTGGAAGTGGTTATTATGGCCCATGAGGGACTTGACCCGTGCGCGACCCAGTGCTTTTTGCACTTCGTCGTCGTTGAAATAAACAATTTTCACCCACGGATCATCCAGGAACAGGCGAATTAGTTTGATCGTGGCATCCCGATCATATGCCTTGTCCCTGTACGAGCAGCGCGCGCCTTGACCGGTCATGTAGTCTTTGCGCACCGGACGACAGTCCACCTCGATGCCCAACTGGTGGGACTTGTGGTTGTCGTAGGCAAAACCACCGTCGATGCTGATATTCCCGATACCGAATTTTCGGTCACAAATGGCCTGCCACTCCCGCTCGACCCGAAAAATCACCGTGAGCAGGTTCGGGTGCGCGTACTGCGCCAGGTGACCTGTCCCAGGTGCATCGTGCAGGGTACCGTACACATAGTATCCGGCCTCCTCGGGGGCTTGGGGCAACATGAAATATCCACGCCGGTCTTTCGGTTGGATTGGAACTCCGCCACTCATCGTCGCCCCCTCTCACACACAGCACTTTTTCGCGGCCAGATCCCAGCCGCCGGCCGTGCTGCCGCCGACGCCGCCCCCGATCTTCTGCTGCGTGTACGTCCACTTGACCTTCGAGAAGCAGAGTCCGATCGCGTCCTCCAGGACACCGCCGCCGTCACCCAACACCTGATCCATGTCGGACAACATCACGTTCTCCAGTTCGACCTGATAATACTTCACCCGCTTGCCGTCGCCGTCGGCGCGCATGAATTCGATCCTGGCCCTCGGGATTGTCTTACCCATCGAGCAGTGCTGCATCAGGATTGGTGAAGCGAGATCCGCGAGCTTGGTAATCGACAGGGTACGGTGCCCGGAATGACCGGTCGTGTGGCCGCCTGCGGTGGAAACACTCGCGCTCATCGGCTGCGTCACGCCCCAGTGAGCGGACTTCAGTTCGATCCAGCCTTGATGCGCAGAGTCGGTCGATTCGCCTTTGATGCCGTCGATCTGCAAGTATGCGTCGATCATGTTGCCTCTCCTGATGGTGATGAGACGCTGATTCTTGCTCAGCAGAGGCCGACACAGATTGGGGCGGCGCAATGACCGGCATTGCCCGGAACTTCTCCCTTGCGTGACGACGAACAGCCGAAGCACCGCCCGGGCGCGGGCCGGCCGCCGCAAGAACCGGGCCCCGGCGCCCCGCCGGCGGCGCTGCTTACCAGCCCATCTTCTTCCGGATGAACGCCGTCAGGATCTCGGCATTGTTGCGCTGGTGCTTGAGGCGCGGATGCTGGCCGTAGCCGGTGAACGGGAAGAACACGGTGTCGATGCGCGCATCGCCGTTCTTGCGCATGTCTTCCACCGCCGACTTGATATAGCCCGGCCACACGGAGCCGGGACGCGTCGCATCCATGCTGCCCAGCGCGCACACGATATACGCGTGCGGGTACAGCTGGCGGATGCGCTTGGCGAACGTCTCGTACGCGGCCACGCGCTGCGCGTCGTTCGGCTCGGGCTGCAGCTTGTGGTGCTGGCCGATCAGCCAGCTGTCGTTCTGCAGCAGATTGATGACGACGACGTCCGGCGTCCAGCTCGCGAAATCCCAGTGCGTGTCGTTGTTGCCGACGGCGCTCAGCTGGTCGTAGAAGTCCGGCATCGTGAACGGGAACCAGCTGATCATGATGCCGATGCCGCTCTGCGACGTCTGGTGCAGTTCCGCGTTCAGGTTGCGCGCCGTGATGCCGGCATACGACAGATAGCTGTTCTTGTCGCGGACGACGTCGTCGCGGCCGTTCATCGGCGCCTCGTCGCCCATGCCGCTCGTGATGGAATCGCCGAAGAATTCGATGTGGCGCTTGAGCCGCGCGGGCGGCGCCAGCATCTGGCCGCCGTCCGCCAGTTCCAGCCCGCGGAAGACGGTCGCGCCCTCCTCGCCTTCGGTACGCTTGGTGATCAGGAAGCTGTGCTTGCCCGGCGCGAGGCCGGCCGCCACGTCGTATTTCTTCGTGCCCTGGCCCGCCTCGATGATCAGCGGACTCGCGGTGTCGCCGTCGAGGAATACGTTGAAGTAGTTCTTGCCCTTGTCGTCGTCCAGCGTCACGGCCAGCGACGTACCGGTGAAATTGCCGGCGATGGTCGTGTTCGGCCACGTGATGACGGGTGCGTCGGGCTTCGAAAAATCGATGCGGCCGGTATACGACAGGTTCTTGTCATCGGGTGCGACGGCGACGCCGGCGCATGCCAGGCCCGCATGCAGCAGCGCGGCCAGGGCGAAAGTGGTAGTGAGTCGTTTCATTGGGGAGCTTTCAGGAAGGCGGGCAGTTTGTCGAGGGTGATCACGTCCGGATGGTGATAGACCTTCGCCTTGTGCGCCGCCGTGTTGTAAAAATCGCCGGTCCAGAAGTTGTCCTTGTCGGCCGTGCCGGCGGGCGCGCGGCCGTCATTCCACGTCAGGAACCAGAGCCAGCGCGCACCGTCCCGCTTCATGTTGTCGGGATCGGGGATGTAGCTGTTCTCGCTCATGGCCACCGGCTTGATCGCGGTGCCGACGGCAGCCATGCGGCGGTACGTGTCGGCCTGCGACCTGTACGACTTGGCATCGCGCTCGTCGTACACGTCGTAGCCGACGATGTCGACGACGTCGTCGCCCGGATACCAGGCCGCGTCCTGGCCATTCCACACCCAGATCAGGTTGTGCAGGGCGTGCCGGTTCACGAGCCGGTCGAACATGTGGCGGTACAGCAGCACGTACGCCGCGGCGTTCGACGCGCCGTCCGTACGCGTGCGGCCCCACCAGAACCAGCCGTCGCCCCGGTTCCCGGACGCCTCGTGCAACGGCCGCCAAAGCACCGTCACGCCGGCCGCCTGCAGCTTCGCGAGCTCGGTCGCCAGGCGGTCGATGTCCGCGTCGATCCGGCGTCCGGCGCTGCTCGCCGTGTCGAGACGGCCGTCGCGCAGCGGGATCGTGAACGCCGTGTTCTTGCGCGCATCCGGCTCGCGCGCATAGAAGTTGGCGGTCGCACCGGACGGGTCGCGCCAGTGCCAGCAGAACGTCACGAGGCCGCCGCGGCGCGCCCAGGCGATCGCCTCGTCGACCTGGTGCGCGCCGTCGCCCTTCGTCCACGTGTTCATGAAGTCGAAGCCCATCAGCGCGGGATAGCGGCCCGTGTCGTCGAATACGCGCCGCGCCATGTCGACGCTGTCGTTCCACGTCAGGTCCTGCTGGCCGGCGATGGTTTGCCGGCCCCAGGTCGCGCGCAGCCAGGCAAACGCCGCGCGGGTGCGCGCGTCCGCCCGCGCGTCGACGGGCGCGTCGGGCGCGTCAGCCCGGGCCGCGGCGCACGCCAGGCACTGTGCGCCCGCCAGCAGCAGCGCGGCCGCCACGCGTCGCTTCACAGCTTGACCGTCACGGGCTTGCCGTCATAGGTCACCGTCTTGTCGAACGCGTCCATGTCGGCGCTCGTCGCCACGCCGGGACGCAGCATGCGCACCTTGATCTGGCGCGTCTGCGGCATGCCCTTGTACGCGCCGCTGCGCGCGCCGATGGTGACCGTGCCCGTCTTGTCGTCGTAGGTGAACGGGATGCGGCTGTACTCGCCCCGTTCGTACGCGTTCGTCACGCCGTCGTCCTCGTACAGGCTCGATTGGCCGCTGGCGCCCGCGTACACCTGCAGCACGAGCGGCGCATCCGGCTTCTCGTCGACGTATTGCGTGACGGGGCCCGTCGGGACCACGGCGCCCGTGCGCACGAACACGGGGATGCGGTTCAACGGCGCCGGCACCGTCGCGCTGGTACCGCCCGCGTAGCGCTTGCCGGTGTCGAAGTCATACCAGTCGGCGCCCGCCGGGAAGTAGACGGTGCGCTCGCGTGCGCCGTAGCTCGTGACCGGCGCCACCATCAGCGCGTGGCCGAACAGATACTGGTCCTTGATGTCCTTGACCTTGTCGTCGTGCGGGAAGTCCATCACGAGGCCGCGCATCATGGTGCCGCTCTGGTAATGCGTGTCGGCCGCCATCGAGTAAATGTAAGGCATCAGGCGGTAGCGCAGCTTCAGGTAACCCACCATCGAATCGCGCATCGCGTCGTCGCCGGCCGCGATGTTGTAGATCTCGCGCTTGACCACTTCGCCGTGCGAGCGGAACAGCGGCGAGAACGCGCCGAACTGGAACCAGCGCAGGTTCAGCTCGCGCCATTCCTTCATGTCTTCCGGCTTGGCCTGGTGGCTGGACGTCACGCGGTTTTCCTGCGCCGAACCCACGTCGCCGTACTGGTAGCGGTTTTCCTGCGCATAGCCGCCGATGTCGTGCGTCCAGTTCGGGATGCCGGACATCGAGAAGTTCACGCCCGCCGCGATCTGGTCGTACAGGTTGTTCCAGCGGCCGGCCGTGTCGCCGCTCCACACGGCGACCGAATTGCGCTGGATGCCGGCGAAGCCCGAGCGCGACAGGATGAACTGGCGTTTATCCGGCTGGTCGCGGCGCAGGCCGTCGATCATGCCGCCCGAGTGCACGAGGCTGTACGGGTTGAACGTGATCTCGCCGGGGCCGTAGACGGTCGGGCCGATCAGCTTCTTGAAATCTTCCAGGCGCGAATTCGACAGCACGTCGGGTTCCGTGTTGTCCATCCACCAGGCGTCGAAGCCCTTGTCGACCAGCTTGTGCTGCAGCTGGCGATAATAGATGTCGCGCGCTTCCTTCGTGTACGGATCGTAGTGGCTGTTCTTGTAGCCCTTGCCCACCCAGTCCAGCGCGCCGTCCTCGACGTTCTTGGTCCACATATGGCCCTTGGCCGCCAGCTCCTTGTAGTTGTCGGTATTGGCGTAGAACTTGCCCCAGATGGAGATCATGATGTGCGCGTGCTGCTTGTGCACGGCGTCGACCATCCCCTGCGGATCGGGAAAGCGGACCTTGTCGAAGTCGTGCGAACCCCAGCCGTCTTCCGGCCAGTAGAACCAGTCCTGCACGATGTTATCGAGCGGCCAGCCGCGCTTGCGGTATTCCGCGACCGTGTCCAGCAACTGCTGCTGCGTCTCGTAGCGCTGGCGCGACTGCCAGAAGCCGTAGGCCCACTTCGGCATCATCGGCTGCTGTCCGGTCAGCGTGCGGTAACCGCCAATGACGTTGTCCATGCTGTCGCCGCTGATCACGTAGTAGTTCACGGCTTCCGCGATCTCCGACGACATCGTCAGCGAATGGCGTTCGGGCGCGGGCAGCGGGTCGTTGTGCGTCATCGCGACCATGCCGCCCGACGGTTTCCACTCCAGGTGCAGCTTGACCGGCTTGTTCGGTTCGAACCTGACTTCGAAGTTGTGATACCACGGGTTCCACCCCTGGCGCCACACGTCCATGACCTGCTTGCCGGCGACGGTGAGCGTCGCGTAGTCGGAAGCGTACAGCTGCATCTTGTGCACGCCCGCTTTCGGGCTCGCCATCGCGCCGTCCCACACGACCTTGACGTCGTGGCCACCCAGCGCCTTCATCGGCGGGAGTTCTTTCGGCCAGTTCTCCGCGACGTCCTTCAGGTACTGGTAGGCGATGTCCTTTTCCTGGCGCGTGAACGCCAGCTTGCCGTCGATATAGTAGCTGGCCGTGAGTCCGCCCGGCTTGCCCTGCGCGTCGGTCAGCGTCAGGTCGCGCGACAGCCACGCGTACGGCTTCGCGTCGCCGAAGCGCGTGATCGCATTGTTGTCCCACAGGAGGCCGTAGTTCTTGTCCGAGACGACGAACGGCACCGAGGCGATCATATTGTGCTGCTGCAGCAGCACGTCCTCGCCGTTGTAGTTCATCTGCGCGTTCTGGTGCTGGCCCAGGCCGTAGAACGCGTCCTTCGTGCCGTAGTTGAAGCCTTCCTTGATCGCGAAGAACGGCTTGCCGCCGACCTGGATCGGGGTCATGGTTTCCGCGGCCTGCGTGAGGAAGGGCTTGCCGGCGGCGTCGAAGAACGCCACCCGTCCATCCTTCAGCGATACCTGGGCCGAGATGTGCGCCGCCTTGAGCGTGACGGCATCCTTGCCGTTGGCGACCGTGAAGCCGCAGGCGCACGGTTTCGCCACCGTCATCAGGGACGGCGTCAGTTGCTTGTTCGCTGCGTCCAGCTTCACGACGTGGACGATGTTATCGGCCATCAGTTCCAGGCGCACGAGCTTCGCGGGCCCGGCGTCCGGGCGCACCTCGATGCCGGTGGCGGTCTGTTCGAAACTGCCCGCGAGGGCGGAGGCGCCGGTGGCGAGCAGCAAGGCTGCGGTTGCGATTCGGGTTAATTGCATGGTCGTCTCCATTTAGTACGTCCCCATCCTTACCTTCAACACGGTCGGCGTGGCCGGCAGGTTCAGGCCGTAGTCGGTCTGGTCGCCGTTCCAGTTGCGTTCCATGATCCATTTGCCGTCGGCGTCGAAATGGCCCTCTTCCACCCGCGCGAACATCGCGGGCTTGCCGGCGTTGGGGCCGGTGCCGGACAATTTGACGCGGATCTGCTGGCCCACGAGGACGAATTCGTCCGGGCCGATCTGCGCGATCGCGACGCCGCCGGACGGATGTTCCGTGCCCTCGGCGTATTCGTTCTTGTCTTTCAGGTATTCGCGTTCGCCGAACTGGAATTCGCGGAACGACAGCTGCGCGTCCCAGCCGTTCATCGCGACGGTCTGCGGCTTGCGGTCGTCGCCCTCGGCCGCGCCGTACGTGCGGCCCTCGTACGCCCATTTCGCCCACACGCGCTGCATCGGTGCGAACACGTCGTAGACCTTGGCGAACGGCTCGACCATGCGGTGGTCGGTAAATTTCGAGCCGAGCGGGTAGTTGCTGTACATGGCATAGTCGATGCCGAACGGCGCCACGCCCAGCGCGCCCTTGCCGATGATCTGGTAGACGTAGCGCGCATAGCCCGCCGCATTGCCCATCTCCGGCACCATCAGCGGATTGTCCGGACGCTGGAACAGCTGCAGCGTGGCGCTGACCTTGTTCGACTCCGGCATGTAGATGTCCGGGCCGGCGAAATCGATGTGCGGCGCAGCCGCCTTGTAGATGCCGATCACGTCGTAGGTCGGACCGCCGCTGGCGAAGTCCGCCTTCCATGGCGGCGTCGCTTCGTTCAGGTGCGGCTCGCGCAGCGCATTGTTCACGTACATCGGCAGGTCGTACACGGCGCGGCCGGCCTTGGCGATGTCTTCGATGTAGCTGGCGATGGCCCAGGTGTGGAAATACTGGTCGGCGTAGTCGCCGTACACCTCGCTCCACGTGCCCTGCTTCGCCCGGCCCTTGGGCGGCGGCTGGTGCGCGAGGACGCTGGCCGGCACCGGCTGCCCGAACGCGGCCTGGGCCCGCGCCGCATAGTCGCGCGCGACGCCGTAGGTGCCGACCTCGTTCTCGACCTGCACCATGATCACGGTGCGCTTGTCGGCGTCGATCTTCCTGATGTGCTCCATCAGCGCCACGAACGCCTTCTTGTCCGCCGCCAGCGTGGCCGTGCCGAACGGCGACAGGCAGTAGCTCGTCTTGCCGTCCTTGGCGATCATGCGCGGAAAGCGCTTGTTGTCGAACTTGACCCACTCCGGCGCATAGGCCGGGCCGGTATTCTTCCAGGTGCCGAACCACAGCAGCACGAGGCGCATCTTGTGCTCGCGCGCCTCTTGCACGAGCTTGTCGACGTAGCCGAAATCGAACGTCCCCTCTTTCGGTTCGATCTGCTCCCATGCGACCGGAATCTCGAGCGTGTTCGCATGCGCATCCTTGAGCGCGGCCCAGACCTTCGGCAAGGCGGCCGGGTAGTTGCTGGAATTCTGGGCCTGGCCGCCCAGTACGAGGAACGGCGCGCCGTCGACCATCAGGGCGTAGTGGCCGTCCTTGCCGACGATGCGGGGCAATTCGGGGGACGGCGTCGCCGCGTGCGCGGCCTGGACGGCGAGGAGCAGGCTTGCCGCCAGCAGGCGGAAGGATACGGTTTTCATGCGCGAACGGGTCTCCAATCGTTATCGTGGTTGAAAAGACGGGCGGCCACGCGGCCGCCCGTCCGCGACTCGCTTAGAACGAGTAACGCAGCGACGCCGTGTAGCGGCGGCCGGACACGAAGACCGCGCGGGTCATCATGCCGATCGACTGCTGCATCAGCTGTCGGTATTTGGCGTTCGTCAGGTTTTGCGCCTCGACGCCCAGCGACAGGTTCTCGCTGATATTGTAGAAGACGGAACCGTCCAGCTGGCCGTAACTGTCGGACCACGTCGGCAGCGCCCACGCGACGCTATGCGTACCGACGGTCGGGCTGGCCGGATTGGTGTCGGTGCCGTCGCCGCCGTTGGTGCCGTTGACGTTCACGTTTTGCAGGCTCTTCGAACGCCACGCGTACGCCAGGCGGGCCGATACCTTGCCCTTGTCGTACAGCAGGGCCAGGTTATACGACTGGCGCGACAGGCCTTGCAGCGGCAGGTCGCCGAACGTCGTGCCGTTGGTGTCGCAGCCGTTCAGGTTCAGGTTGTAGTTCGCCGCCGAGCTGCTGCCCGAGCAGTAGGCCGAGAACACCGGGTGGTAGAGGTCCTGCTTGCTGCCCACATACGTGTAGTTGGCCTGCACGCCGAAGCCCGACATCCAGCCCGGCAGCTTGTCGAAGTACTGCTGGTACGCGATCTCCGCGCCGCGCGCATGGCCGCGCGCGCCGTTGACCGGGCCCGTCACCGTGAACGTGTACGGCTTGCCGTCCGTGCCGGTCACGTTGTAGCCGTAGGACTGGTTGATGATGATGTCCTTGAGCTGCTTGTTGAAGACGGCGAACGTCAGCGAACCGGCCGGCGCGAAATACCATTCGGCCGACAGGTCCATCTGGCGCGACTGGATCGGCTTCAGGTTCGGATTGCCGCTGCCCGTGCCGGTCAGCGTGACGTTATTCACGTGCAGCGTGTTGGTCGGCGTGTCCATCGTCGAATCGACGTTTTCCGACAGCGTCGCATAGCTCTGGAGCTGCGAATAGTCCGGCTTCGAGATGCCCATCGCAGCGGCGAAGCGGAATTGCAGCTTGTCCGTCGCCTTCATGCGCAGGTTCAGGCTCGGCAGGATGTTGTGGTAGCTGTTGCTCGCATCCTGCGCGGCCGAGAAGCCGGCGATGTTCGGGATGGCCGGACCGACCACCGTGGTGCCGGCGGACGGCTGGGTGTAGGTCGGATTGAACACCGTGTAGCCGCGTGCCTTCAGCAGCGTCTGCACGTAGCGCACGCCGATGTTGCCGTCGACCGGATACTTCAGGTCGTCGAAGCCGAAGCGCAACTGCGTGTAGAACGCGCCGGTGCGCTCGGACAGGTCATTCGTGCCTGCCGGATCGGTGCCGAACGTCGCCGGCGCCCAGGGCGTGCACGGGTTGGACGAGCCGGTATCCTTGTTCGCCTGCTGGCACAGGATGTCGTGGTAGCTGTGCAGCGTCGCGTAGCTGCCCGGATAGCCGGTGGCCAGCGCCACGTTCGGGAACACGAGCGCCGGGACCGGCGTGTCGTTGTTGAAGAAGTTCGTGAACTGGTGGAGCTGCGTCTGGTTCGAGAAGCGCGGGTCGCCCAGGTAGGCGAGCTTGCCGTTGACGTCGCCCTGCCACGGCTGGCTGACCGCGGCCCAGTTGAAGCTCGGATTCGAGTTCGTCGTCGTCGAATCGGCCTTCGTCAGGCGCACGCCGAAACGCACGTCGCGCAGGACCGGACTGTCGAACGTGTACTTCGCATCCGTCTTCCACGCCCATTCGCCCGCGTGGCTGTCGTCGAAGTGCTCCTGGGTGAACGCCCAGTAGTAGTTGTTCGGATCGGCCAGGTACGCCGTCTGGTACTGATCGAACGTGAGCTTCGGCACGGAGCCGGACAGGTCGACGTTCTCGTACGGCATCTTGACGGCGGTGGCGACCGTCGAGTCGAAGCTCTTGCTCGTCGCGCGCACGCGCTGCACGTCGGTGTCGATCTGCCAGTCGCTGGTCGGACGCCAGGTCAGGTGCCACGAGATGTCGGTCGTGGCGGAATTGCGGTTCGCGGCGCGCGTGTCGGCGCCGAAGTCGATGCCCTTGTCGGCCGTGTCGGTCAGGGTGCCGGTCAGCAGCTGGCCGTTGGCGCCATAGATGCCGTTCGTGACGCCGATATTGTACGGGCTGGCGGACGAGAAGATCGCCTGTTCGTCCCACTGCATGCGGTACTTCGACTTGAAGTACGTGAGCGTGGAATTCAGCGTGGCGTCCTTCTTCCACTGCAGGGCGCCGTAGATGCCCTCGCGCTTGCGGTCGAAGTTCAGCGTGCGGTATTGCGAGCCTTTCGGCACCCACACGTTCTGGCCGGCGGCGACGTCGCTGCGCGGGTAGTAAGGCTCGACCTGGAAGGCGTCCGTGCGGGTGCCGCTTTCCGAGTACGCGAGGTCGACGAGGGCGCCGACTTCACCGAAGCCGGTCTTCCAGCGGTCCGAGAACATGAAGGAGCCGGACGGCTGGCGCTTGCCCTTCTTGAGTTCCGAATAGGTGTCCTGCAGCGACGCGGCCATCTTGCGGCCCTTGAAGTCGAACGGCAGCGCCGTGCGCAGGTTCACGAGGCCGCCGATGGCGCCTTCGATCTGCTCCGCCGACGGGTTCTTGTAGATGTCGATGCCGGCCATCAGTTCCGGCGGGACGTCTTCGAAGTTCAGCGCGCGGCCGCCGTTCGCGGAGAACGAGTCGCGGCCGTTCAGTTCCGAACGGGTGTACGACAGGCCGCGGATGGTCACGCCCGAACCTTCGACCGAATAGTGTTCCGGGTCGCCCTTGGACATCGTGCGGTCGATGGTGACGCCCACGACGCGCTGCAGCACTTCCGTGATCGAGCGGTCCGGCAGCTTGCCGATGTCGTCCGCGACGATCGAATCGACGATCTCGTCGGAATCGCGCTTGATCGCCTGCGCCGAATCCAGCGCCTTGCGCTGGCCCGTCACGACGACGACATTGCTTGCCGTCGGCGCCCCGGGTCCCGTCTGCGCGACCGCCATGCCGCTGGCCAGCAACGCGATTTGCGTGGCCGCCAGCGCGATGGCCGTTTTCTTGAACTGATACATTCACATCTCCTCTTGACAAACAACAGGGCCCATCGAATGACGGCGCCCGCTCACTGCAAAAAGGCGACCTCTCGGGGTCTGCCTTTGAACTTCTTAAAACTGCGCCGCGTCCAGATGCCGGCTCTCGCCCGGCCGCAGCGTCAACCCCACGGTCCGGTCGCCGTAGCGCACCTTCGCGGTCCCGCCGCCCGCGACCGAACGCACGGCGGCGTCGACGAGGCGGCCGCGCTGCCAGCGCATGTCCACCTCGAATCCGCCGCGTGCACGCAAGCCCTTGACTTCACCGTCCGGCCACGCGGACGGCAGCGCCGGCAGCAGCTGGATCACGCCGGCCTGCGACTGCAGCAGCATCTCCGCGATGCCGGCCGTGGCGCCGAAATTGCCGTCGATCTGGAACGGCGGGTGCGCATCCAGCAGGTTCGGATAGGTGCCGCCCGCATTGTTGTGCTCCGAGCCGGGCCCCGCCTGCTGGGCCGCGCGGGCGCCGGGGCTGGCCAGCAGGCCGCGCAGCATCGTATAGGCGTGGTCGCCGTCGTACAGGCGGGCCCAGAACGCCATCTTCCACGCCATCGACCAGCCGGTGCCGGCGTCGCCGCGCGCTTCCAGCGTGCGCTTCGCGGCCGCGGCCAGCGCGGGCGTGCGCGCGGGGCTGATCTGGCGGCCCGGGTACAGGGCGAACAGGTGCGAGACGTGGCGGTGCGTGTCGCCCGGCGTGTCCAGTACCGGGTCCTTCTTCTCGTCGAGCCACTCGAGCAGCTGGCCCCAGCTGCCGACCTTCGGCGCCGCCAGCTTGTCGCGCATCTGCGCGAGGCGCGCGCGCAGCGGCTTGTCGACGCCGAGGATGCCGGCCGCCTCCACCGTATTGTTGAACAGGTCCCAGACGATCTCCTGGTCGTACGTGACCCCGTCCTCGACCGGGCCGTGCTCGGGCGACCAGCCCTGCGGCGCGACGAGGCGGCCGTCCGGCAGTTCCTTCAGGTAGTCCTGCCAGAACGCGCTGGCTTCCTTCATCATCGGATACGCGACGTTCGCCAGGTAGGCCTTGTCCTGCGTGAACGCGTAGTGCTCCCAGAAGTGCTGGGCATACCAGGCGTTCGCCGTCTTGTTCCACAAATAGCCCATCGCGCCGAACGGATTCGATTCCGTGCGCAGGGTCCAGCCGCGTACCGGCTTGCCGTCCCTGGTCTTGAATTCGGCCGCCGTCGCCTGGCGCCACACCGGCGCGACGCTCGTGACGAAGCCGAAGAACGGCTGCGCCAGCGCGGACAGGTTCGTCACCTCGACCGGCCAGTAATTCATCTGGATGTTGATGTTCGTGTGGTAGTCCGAATTCCACGGCGGCGTGAGGCTGTTGTTCCACAGGCCCTGCAGGTTGGCCGGCAGCGAGTCGCGCGAACTGGAGGCCAGCAGGTAGCGGCCGTACTGGAAGTACTGTGCCTCCAGTTCCGGATCGTTGCCCGCTTTCGTATAGGCCAGCACGCGGGCATCCGTCGGCAGCGCGCGGCGTTCCGGCGCGCTGGCGCCCAGATCGAGCGTCACGCGCCCCAGCAGGCCGGCGACGTCGCGTTCGTGTTCGGCGCGCAGGTCGGCGACGGGCCGCGCGGCCGCGGTCGAGACCTGGGCCGTCACGCGCGCCAGCGGCGCCTCGCCGTTGAAGTGCCGCGCGGCGTCCGCGACATAGCTCGTGCCCGCGCCGAGGATCACGGTGAGCGCATCGCAGCCGCTGAACACGACGCGGTCGCCCTCGACGGCCGCCTTGCCGCCCTCGTTCACGACCTGCACCTGGCTCGCGTAATCCAGCGCGTTCGTGCTGGGCGCCTGGCCCGGCAAGGTCCAGCCGGCGAGCGTGCCCGTCGCGTACAGGCGGTTGTGCGCGGCGGCCAGGTGCGCGCCGTGGCGGTCGGACAGCGCGATCGAGCCGCTGTACTGGCCGGGCCGGTCGGCCGTCAGGCGCAGGACGATCACCTGCGCCGGGTGGCTGGCCCACGTCTCGCGGCGGAAGTGGACGCCGCCGTGCGTGTACGTGACGGCGTGGATGCCGTGCTCGAGGTCGAGCGTGCGGCGATAGTCGCGGGCGTCCGCGTCATGGCCCGGCAGGTCGACGACGACGTCGCCGAACGGCTGGTACGCCCCCATCGTCGTGGCGTCGCCCGACCACAGCGTGATGTCGTTGAACTGCAGGTGCTCGCGCGCCACGCCCCCGAACACCATCGCGCCGATGCGGCCGTTGCCGATCGGGAGCGCCTCGCGTTCCCAGCCCTGGTCGTTGTCCTGGGCCGGGCGGTCGTAGCGCAGCACGAGGCTGGGCGCCGCCAGTGCCGCGCACCCGATGCTTGCCAGCGCCAGCGCGAGAATCGTCTTGTGCGCGGCCTTGCGCGCGACCGTGAGCATTCGAGTTGGCATCATGTTATGAAATCGATTACAAAGAAAGGCCATAAAAAATCGCTGTGCAAGCGCCGTCAATGCGCGGCGGGTCGGCCGTAGACGATGCCACGGCCGGCCGTGCTCATATAGACGACGCCGTAGCGGTTCATGTCGCCCACGATGAACTGGCCGTCACCCGGTCCGCCGTACTGGTGGGCGTCGTCGTTGATGCGCATCCAGCTGGCGCCGGCATCGATCGACCGGTGGATGCCGCGCACGCCGCCGACGTCGCCCCAGATGTAGACGGCCGGGTAATCGTGTCCCGGTGCGGCCTTGCCGAAACCGACGGCGCCGCAGTAACGCACCGGGCCCAGGGAAGCGAAGTGCGCGCCGCCGTCGACCGAGCGTACCAGGCCGCCGTTCTTGAGCGCGACCCACACGTCCCCCTTGCGGCCGGGCGCGACGCGCACGCGGTGCGAACCGCCCGCGGGCAGGCCGGCACGCGGCGCGAACGTCGCGCCGCCGTCCGTGCTGGCGAGCAGCGCCGCTTCGTCGTAGACGTAGAACACGTGCGCGTCGAGCGGGTCGGCCACGGGCCGCATGTCCGGCTTCGCGAGGCCCGCCACCCGCGTCCACGTGGCGCCGCCGTCGCCCGAACGCCAGACGTCCCTCGCCTTTTCGGGCGCGTGCAGGATGACGGCGCCGTCGGCCGACAGCGCGACGTGCCCGCGCCGGCCCATGAGCGCGGCCGTCCTGTTCCAGCCGGCGCCGCCGTCGTGCGTGACGAGCATGCTGTCGCCCACGCGCACCATCGTGCGAACGTCTTTTGCCGCGACGGCGAGGCCGGTCGTGGTGCCGATCTGCGGATCGTGGATGCGGCCGTGGCGCGCCGGGTCGTCGTGCAGGAAGCCGTCGTAATCGCCGATCGCCGACACGAGCGGTCCGCCCGGAATGCTGGCGAGGTCCAGCGGCACCGTCTCTTCCAGGCCGTCCACCGTGAAGGTCCACGTCGCGGGCGCCGCATCGATGTCCGCGGTGCGGAACACGCCGTTGCCGGACGTAACCCACACGGCGTGGGTGTCGGCCGGATCGAATTCGACCGAGCCGGCCCAGTGGATCGCATGGCCCTTCAGCCACGGCACGCCGGCCGCGTCGCGCACGAAGCCGCGCGCGATCACGTCGGTCCAGGAGGCGCCGCCGTCGTGCGAGAGGAAGATGCGGTCGCCCTTGGCGTCGCCCTGCGGCAAATACGTGTTGATGGTCGAGACGACGAGGCGCCGCGGATTCTTCGGGTCGACGCTGATCCCGGCGAACGGCCGCGTCCAGCCGGCCGGCGTGATGTTCGTCCACGCGCCGCTGCCGATCGCGTACTTCCAGACCTGGCCCCGGTCCATCGGTTCGCGGCCGCTGCGGTCCGGATGCGGACCCGCGCCGTTCGCGAACGTGACGATCAGGTTCCCTGCGCCGTCCGGCACGGCGCGCTGCGGCATCAGGTCGACGGGCGCGCCGGCCACCGGTGCGAACGTGGCGCCGCCGTCATCGCTGCGGTACAGGTTGGGCCCGACGGCGCCGAAGCGCGACACGCCGGCGAACACGCGGCGCGCCTGGCCGTCGCGCACGCTGGCCGGATCGGGCACGACGAGATCGATGCCCACGTCGTTCGGCGTGATCGTGACCGGCAGGCCGGCCACGCGTGTCCACGTGCGGCCCGCGTCGACGCTCCTGAACAGGCCGTCGCGGCGCGTGCCGACGTACAGCATCCTGCTGTTGCCCGGATCGACGACGAGGCGCTCGCCGTCCTGGCGGCCCATGCCGTTGCCGTGGGTCTTGAACTGGTGCGTGACGTCGACGACGGAAAAGGTCTTGCCCGCGTCCGTCGAATGCAGGATCGCGGTGCGGCCGCCGTTCAGGTAGGCGATGCCGGCGAGGAGCCAGATATTGTCGGCGTCGCGCGGATCGACGGCCAGCGAATCGATGCCGAGGTAGCCCGTCTGGCCTTCCGCCACCCAGTCGAGCAGCGCCGACCAGCGCTTGCGGCGCGGGTCCCAGCGGTAGGCGCCGCCCACGTCCGTGCGCGCGTACGCGACGCCGGGCGCGGCGCGGCTCGGCACGACGGCCGTCACGAAGCCGCCGCCGCCGATGACGACGCTGTCCCACGCGTACGGCGCCTGCTGCGCGCCCGCGCGGCCCGCCGGCAATGCCAGCGCGAGCGCCGCGACCAGCGCGGACAAATGCGGGGCGAGCTTCAGCGACTTCATCGAACCGTCTCCATCACGCGTACATACACCTTTTTAGCTCTTGAAAACCCGGAAGCTGTGCGCCGGGATCACGACGTCGCTCACGGTGTCGCGGCCGGCGCCCGGCACCCGCTCCGCCGCCGGACGCCGGTCGCCCGGCGCCGCGTGCTTCACCACCTTCACGGTCGTCGCCGTATCGCGGAACGACTCGATCACATACGCGCCGTTATCGTAAGTGAACAGGCTCACGCCGGCCGGCGCCTCGATGCGCACGGGTGCGTCGGCCATCAGGTATTTCTTCACGCTGTTCATCACGCCTGGCGGCATACTATACAGGTCGCCGATATTGCTGGGAATGGACAGGATGTAGAGAATGCCTTTCGAATACCGGTTCATCAGCAGCACCGGGAAACCGCGCGCGCCCGCCACGCCGCGCACGATGGGCCAGGCGTCGTTCGTGAAGTAATGCAGCTCGGGGAACAGCACGTCGCGCGGCGCCACCTTCGGATCGTCGCGCAGCGATTCGCCGTTGCCCGCGCCGTAGCCGTTGTAGTAGTCGTTCAGCAGCACCTGGTTGCCCGTCGCGTAGACCTCGACGAGGTCCTGGAAACCCCGGTCCTTGCGCCTGGGGTCCTGCGTGGCCTTGACGAAGCCCGACGTCACGAACACGGACTTCCCCGCTTCCAGCTGGCGCTTCACTTCGTTCAGCACGTCCGGATCGCTGGCCGAGGCCTGCGTCAGCAGGATCGTCTGCGCATCGTGCGGGAAGCGCGCCGTCAGCGCGATCGGGATCCCCACATTGCCCAGGTAGTTGGGCAGGAAGTCCTCGGCGGACGACGAGTTGGCGGGGCGGTAGGTCGGGATGCCGGTCGGATTGCCCAATTGGTCGAGCGCGGCGTCGATCTGCTTCAGCGCCGCGCCGGCCGCGAGGCCCCAGCCCGGCGGCGCTTTCGCGTCCGGATGGGCGGACGTCCAGTCGGCGACGATGCGGTCCCAGTTGAAGCTCGTGTCCTCGTGCGCCCACGGCCGTTCGCCGGCGACGGCCGGGGTATCCTGCGCGGCCGGGTGCCAGTTGAACAGCGTGATCTCGGGCGCCTTTGCCAGCAGCGTGTCCCACAACTGCTCGGCGTAGCGGTCGACGTAGCGGATCGAATACGTGTCGACCCAGCCGCCGCCGTTCTTTCCGTCGCGACGCAGCGTGCCGTAATAACGGATGATGTTGTACGACTCGTATTGCTGCAGCAGCTGGTCCGTGATGACGGGGTCGCGCGTTTCGGTGCCGGCGTAGATCCCGTCGAACATCTCTGGCTGCTGCGCGAGGTCGAAGCCGAGGCCCTCGAAATGCTCGTACCAGTTCGGGTACTTGATGACGACCTTGACGTTCGGGTTGGCGGCGCGCGCCGGCGCGAGGATCAGGTCTTGCGACACCTTGCGCATCGTCGCCAGCCGATAGTCCGTCCACGTGCGCGCGCCCTTGGCCTTGATGTCGGCGTCCGACTTCGACGTGTAGAACGTGAAGTCGTCGAGGATCACGTGGTCGAAGTGGCGCGCCATCAGCGCCATCGCGCGCTTGCAGGTGTCGCGGTCCTGCGGCGATTCGTAGTCGAAGGTCATGAACTGGCCATTGAAGCCGCCCGCCGCCAGGGTGACGCCGCCCGCGACCTCGATGCCCTTCGCCTGGAACTGGCGCTTGACCGCCTCGATCTCGGCGTCGCTGGCGAAGTGGCGGTCGCGGTAGCCTTCGATATACACCTTGTCGAACGGGACCTGGCTCATGGCGCGCGCGAACTGGTGCTCGAAGACCTGCGGGTCGGCGAGGCTCTGCGTGACGTTCACGGGGATGTAGATCGCGGTCCTGAAGTGCTTGTAGTGACCGGTGCCGGTGGCGGCGGCAGCCTGGACAGGCACTGCGGCGAGCAGGGCCAGCGCGGCGGCGGTGGCGCCGGCAAGGCGGGTGAACGTGGTGCGCATGGCGTCTCCGTATATTTTTCGAGCACTACTTATTGCTATGCTAAGCGAATCGATGTTAGCGACGCAAGGAAAATGTTCGCGCTAACAAGCCGTAACGTCTCCCGGCGCTGTGTTTAGTGTGTTTAGTTGTCCTCCCCGGATACACTGCGCGACGCTGTAAAAAGATAGCGCTTTCAGGTCACAATTGTTGTATTTATCTCACGTACGGAAAATTTTTTTGACGGCCATGAAATCGATTGCGTATAACATTGAATCGTGATCTTACTGCTGGGAACGATTGTGTACGCTATCAGGGCCGCCATCTGAAAATTGCCGTTTTCACTCGCAAATTCAGTACCTTGCCAGCGGTCGGGCGGCGCGCCCTCCCCACCGCGCCGCCCACCAGAGCGAGGACCTTGCGGTGCTGTCTTTTCCACCACACGCAGGCAACAGCGTGTTGCGTTGTCATAAAACATACACGCACGTCAGCTAAGGGGAAAAGATTTATGGTAGCGTACAACAACCAGTGTTAGGCATCACAACAACCCTGGCTTTGTTAGAGCTTGTTATAAAAACACTACCTGTTATCGGGGGAGACAATGAGGAAGTTCCAGAAGACCGCAATCGCGGCTGCGGTTGCGCACGTAGCCGTCCTTTCCAGCGCCGCGGCATGGGCCCAGACGAACGGTGACGCCAACACCGATCCGAACGCCGCCAAGGCTGCCGTCGTCGTCGTCAGCGGCCAGCGCGCCGCGCTGCAGTCGGCACAAAAACTCAAGCAGGATGCGGACGAAGTCGTCGACTCGATCGTCGCCGAAGACATCGGCAAGCTGCCGGACCGTTCGGTGACCGAGGTGCTGCAGCGTATCGCCGGCGTCACCATCGACCGCAACATGGCGGGCGACCCGAACCGCCAGTCCGTCGAAGGCTCCGGCGTGTCGGTGCGCGGCCTGACCTACGTGCGTTCGGAAATCAACGGCCGCGACGCGTTCTCGGCCGGCGGCGGCCGCTCGCTCGGCTTCGCCGACGTGGCGCCGGAGCTGATGGCCGGCGTCGACGTCTACAAGAACCCGTCCGCGGAACAGATCGAAGGCGCCGTCGCGGGCCTGGTCAACCTGCGCACCGCGATGCCGTTCGACTACAAGGGCTTCAAGGGCTCGCTGGGCGCGTCGGAGACGTATTCCACGCTGCGCAAGGGCGCCCCGTCCCCGACCGGCACGATCCTGCTGTCGAACCGCTGGAAGAGCGACACGTTCGGCGAATTCGGCGCGCTGGTCGATTTCGCCAAGGCGAAAAGCCCGACCCGTTCGGACGGCGTGGGCGTCGACCCGTACTGGCCGCACGTGAATTCGACCGATCCGGCCAAGTACGATCGTTCCAAGACGCAGTGGATTCCGCTGGGCGTCGGCTACCGCTCGCAGAATTTCGACCGTGACCGCCGCGGCGACTATGCCGCCTTCCAGTGGCGTCCGAACAAGGACCTGACGGCGTCGCTCACCTATTTCAAGACGCACTACACCGAAGACTTGGACGAGCACGTCGTTTCCTCGTCCGAGGACAAGTGGTACCAGCAGGTTGCCAGCGCCGACGCGGTCTTCAACAGCAATGGCGTGTTCCAGAGCGGCACCATCTCGAACCCGACCTATGGCGGTTCGCCGTTCAACAGCTCGCAGCGCATCAACAAGCGTGTCAACGGCACGGCGGACACCTCGCTGAACCTGCAGTGGCGCGTCACGCCGGACCTGACCTGGACCAACGACTTCCAGCATGTCCGTTCGACCACCGAGGGCTTCGACGCCGACGTCTCGACCGGCTTCATCATGCCGAACCAGACGATGGACATGACCGGCAGGGTCCCGCAGATCACGCTCGGTTCGGCCGCCTACATGGCGGATCCGAACAACTACTACTGGGCCTATACCCAGGAGGCGCTGGACCACGCCCTGGCGACGCAGAACGCATGGAAGTCGGACTTCAGGTACACCTTCGACAACCCGGTGCTGCGCGACGTGCGCTTCGGCGTACGCCTCGCCAACCGCGAGGGCGAGAACCACAAGGCCCAGAAGTTCTACAACTGGCAGGCGATCACGTTCCCGTGGATGGAAGGCTGGCAGATCCCCCACGTTGCCCGCCTCGGCGATCCGCGTTTCGCCGGTGGCGCGTCGCTGCAGCAGATCGACAACTTCTTCGGCGGCAAATACAACCTCCCGCCGATGCTGTTCGCCGACGAGTCGACCGTGCGCGGCTTCCCGGACGAATGGGCCAAGATCCACGCCTACCACGACGTGCTGTGCAAGGAACAGGGTTCGACCTGCGACCCGTGGAAGGCGGCGACCTTCAACGATCCGGCCGCGACCAACACGCAGAGCGAGAAGACCCGCTCCGCCTACGGGCAGCTGCGCTTCGGCTGGGATGACCTGAAGTACCCGATCGACGGTAACATCGGCCTGCGTTACGTGCGGACGAACGACTCCGGCAGCGGCTACGTCGCGTACACGCCGCCGTCCACCATCACGGCGACGGATGGTGCCGCCTTGTCCGGCCAGGAAAACCTGATCACCATCGCCCCGTTCGCGCAGCAGATGTCGGTCCACAATTCGTACAGCAACTGGCTGCCGAGCCTGAACCTGCGCCTGAAGTACAGCGACAAGCTGCAGTTCCGCTTCGCCATCGCCAAGGCGATGTCGCGCCCGGACTTCGGCCAGTTGCAGGTCCAGACGACGCTGAATGCCACGAACCTCCAGACGACCACCAAGGACGCTTCGGGCAAGACGACCGCGGTCCATATCGACGGCACCAGCCTGACCGGCACCAGCGACGGCAATGCCATGCTGAAGCCGACCACGTCGACCAACATCGACCTGACCGCCGAGTGGTACTTCGCCAAGGCCGGTTCGCTGACCTTCGCGGTGTTCAACAAGGACCTGAAGGACATCATCACCACGCAGGCGTACAACTACACGGCGACCGACGTGGCGGGCAAGCCGCAGACCTTCGTCGTCACCGGTCCGGTCAACGGCGCCAAGGGCTTCGCCCGCGGTTTCGAGATCGCGCACCAGCAATACTACGATTTCGTCCCGGACTGGCTGAAGGGCATCGGCACGCAGGCAAGCTGGACCTATGTGTCGAGCGAGCGCACGTTGAATCATCCGGTGTACAACGCCTGGTGCCAGGGTAACGACGCGTCGTCCAACTACAACCTGTTCATCAACGGTTGCGACACGGACGGACGTGCGTTCGGCAAGACGCCGCTGCAAGGCCTGTCGCGCCACACGATCAACCTCGCGGTCATGTACGAGCAGCACGGCCTGTCGATGCGCCTCGCGTACAACTGGCGTTCGCGTTACCTGCTGGGCGTGACCCAGTGGGGCAGCCGCGGCAACAACGGCCTGAACACGAACCCGGACGCACCGGCCGACAAGTACCTGATCCCGACGACCGTCAACGACCAGGCATTCGGCCTGCCGCTGTACCAGGCGCCGTACGGTCAGCTGGACGGTTCGATCTTCTACGACTTCACGGACAAGTTCCGCGTCGGCCTGGAAGCCACGAACCTGACCAATGCGTACACGCGCCAGATCATGGAGCAACACGCGGGCAATTTCACCCGCCAGGTCTTCATGAGCGGCCCGCGCTACACGATCCAGGCGCAGTACTCGTTCTGATGAAACGATTCCCGCGCCGACGGGAATCCGCCTGATTCGATACAATCGACGTTCGATCGCACCGCACCGCCGCCGCGGCCGACAAGGCCCCGGCGGCGCTTTTTTTTAGAGACAGACAAGGAGTCCTCATGACCATCCAAGGCGAAATGATCATCGGTAACCAGGCCGTGCGCGGCACCGCCGCGACGCTGCGCGCCTTCAACCCGGCCACGCGCGCCGAGATCGAACCCGTGTTCGGCGCGGCCACCATGGACGACCTCGCGGCCGCCTGCCTGCTCGCCGAGCAGGCCTTCGACGCCTATCGTGCCGCGCCGCTCGAGCAGCGCGCACGCTTTCTGGAGACCATCGCCGACCGCATCATGGACATCGGCCCACTGCTGATCGAGCGCGCGTCCGCCGAATCCGGCCTGCCTGCGGCACGCCTGGAAGGCGAACGGGGACGCACCTGCAACCAGCTGCGCCTGTTCGCCAAGGTCGTGCGCGACGGGCACTTCCTGGAAGCGACGCTGGATTCCGCCCTGCCGCAGCGCACGCCGCCGCGGCCGGACCTGCGCATGCGCAAGATCGGCCTCGGCCCCGTCGCCGTGTTCGGCGCCTCCAACTTCCCGCTCGCGTTTTCCGTCGCCGGCGGCGATACGGCGTCCGCGCTGGCGGCCGGCTGCCCGGTCGTCGTGAAAGCCCACAACGCCCACCTGGGCACGTCGGAGCTCGTCGCCAAGGCCATCCGCCAGGCCGGCGTCGATTGCGGCATGCCGGAAGGGACGTTCTCCATGCTGATCGGCACCGGCTTCGAGATCGGCCAGGCCCTCGTGTCGCACCCGGCCATCAAGGCGGTCGGCTTCACGGGCTCGCGCGCGGGCGGGCTCGCGCTCGTGAACGCGGCGGGCGCGCGCAAGGAACCGATCCCGGTGTACGCCGAGATGAGCAGCATTAACCCGTTCTTCCTGCTGCCGGGCGCCCTCGCCGCGGACGGCGCGAAACTGGCGCAAGGCTTCGTCGATTCGCTGACCATGGGCGTGGGCCAGTTCTGCACGAACCCGGGCCTCGTGATCGGCCTGGCCGGCGCCGAACTGGACGTGTTCCGCACCGCCGCCACCGAAGCCATGGCCGCCAAGGGCGCGGGCACGATGCTCACGGCCGGCATCCACCAGACCTATGTCGACGCGGTGACGCGCCGTTCCGGGCTCGCCGGCGTGGAACTGGTCGCGCAAGGCAGTGCCGACGGCTGCGGCTGCGCCGCCCAGGCGGCCCTTTACGAGACCGACGCCGCGACCTTCCTCGCCAACAGCGCGCTGGAAGAAGAGATCTTCGGCCCGACCTCGCTGATCGTGACGTGCAAGGACGAGAACGAACTGCTGGAAGTCGCGCGCCACGTCGAGGGCCAGCTGACGGCGACGATCCACGCGACGGCGGCCGACCGCGCACTGGCCGGCAGGCTGATCCCGACCCTGGAACGCAAGGCCGGCCGCATCCTGTTCAACGGCTTCCCGACCGGCGTCGAAGTGTGCCACGCGATGGTGCACGGCGGCCCGTTCCCGGCCACGTCGGACAGCCGCACCACGTCGGTGGGCGCCACCGCCATCGAGCGCTTCCTGCGTCCGGTGTGCTACCAGGACGTGCCGGCCGAGCTGCTGCCGGACGCGCTGCGCGACGACAATCCGCTGGGGTTGGCGCGCATGGTGGACGGGACGCTGCAGGTCGCGCGCTGAGGCGCCTGCGCGCGTGACGTCATCCGTCGACGCGGTGGCGTGACGCGCGGCGCGGCATCCCGGGATGCCGCGAGACGCAGCAGCCTTGGGCCCCTGCCTTCGCAGGGGCGACGGTCCTGCTTCCGGCGACACCAGTCGGCCGGAAGGAACTAGTGCACGGCGCCCGGCGCCACAGCGTCCGCCGGCGCGGCGTCGGCCAGGTGCACGATCTGGCCGCGGCTGGCGGCAAGGGCCACGCGCACCGTGGCGCTGCCGGTCCGCGCCTTGAGCCACTCGTTGATGCGCCGTACCTCGCTCGCGCGCGGCAGCCGGCGGCAGTCGGCACTGAGGATGGGAACCCCGCCCTCCTTGGCGTCGGGCGGCACGGCGGTACCGAACAGGACGTTCCCGCACTGCGGATACTGGGCTTCGAATTCACGCGTCACGGCAGCGGCCTGCTGCACGTGATCCTGCTGGGTCGTCAGCTTGCCCTTGAGGGCGGCGATTTCCGCATCCTTGTCCTGCACCGTCTCTTGACTGCTGCGTACGATCTCGGCGAGGATGTCCGCCTTGAGGCTGCCGACGTCGATCTTGTTGGTGTCGCCGGGTTCGGCCTGGTGCACGCGCAGGCGCGCCTGCTGCAATCCGCCCGCGGCGAGCCGCCCTTCGATCGCCTTGATCGCCGCCGGCGGCATGGGTGCGCCGATCAGGGTGACTTCGATGTCGCGCGACCCCGGAGCCACGCGCGTCTCGAGCACATGCACCTGGGGCGCCGCCTTGAATTCCCTGCGCACGAACTCGCGTGCGCGGCTGCTGAACAATTCGTTGTCGACCAGGCGCGCGGCCAGGAATATGCTCGGCAGGCCAGTCAGCAACACGATGCACAACAAGGCGCGCTTGACCCGGCGCCCCTTGGTGCCATCGACGAATTCGTGCCGCGGCAGGCGCAGGAATTCGATGACGATCACGACGGCGAAGGCAATGAAAACGCAGTTGATCGAGAACAGGTAAAACGCCCCGCCGAACACCGCCCAGTTCCCGTTCGCCAGCCCGAAACCCGCCGTGCACAACGGCGGCATGAGCGCGGTCGCGATGGCCACGCCGGGAATGACGTTGGATTTTTCGCGGCGCGTCTGGCCGATGATGCCGGCGAGGCCGCCGGCCAGCGCGATCAGGACATCCCACAACGACGGCGTGGTCCGTGCCAGCAATTCCGACTGGGCTTCGGCCAGGGGCGTCACCATGAAATACAGGGTGGACGTCAGCAGGCTGATACCGGCCGCGATCGCGAGGTTCGCGAGGGAACGGCGAATCAGTGCGAAATCGAAGATGCCGATGCCGTACCCGACCCCGACGATCGGGCCCATCAGCGGCGACACCAGCATGGCGCCGATGATCACGGCCGTCGAATTGGTGTTCAGGCCGACGGATGCGATCACGATCGCGAGCATCAGGATCCACGGCGTCGCGCCGCTCAGCTCCACGCCGGCGCGCAGGCTGCGGTCGATGTCGGCATCGTCGGCCTTGTCGTCGAGGAGGCTGAAGCGGTGCGCGATGGCGGCGCGCAGGGACGGGTGACTGGGCTTGGTCGAGTGCTCGGGTGCGTTCATGAACTTCGGTTGGCGGCTGAAAAATTCAGCCGAGGAGTCGTTGAGCGGCAATTTTCACCGAGATTCCGCAGGGGCACAAACGTTTTCGTGCCCACGGGCAAATGGCGCCGCGTGCGCGCCACAGCCATTTTGTCATCATTTCCCGCGTCGACAGCGCGAATCCTGGCACTGCCTGCTCCCGGCAGCGTCACGCCTCGCGTTCGCGCAACACGCTGTCCGGCTCCGGTCCGGCCGCGGCAACGGCCGCGAGAAAGTCGTCGCCCCAGCGGGCGACATCGTGCTCGGCCACGATCATGCCCATGCGCGCCGTGCGATAGGCGCGCTCGTCCGCGCCCATCGTCAACGCCTGGTGCAGCGTCGCCGTCATCGCGTTCGCGTCGTAGGGATTGGTGAGCAGCGCGCCGTGCAGTTCGACCGCCGCGCCCGCGAACTCGGACAGGACCAGCACGCCGGACGCGCCGGCCGCCCTCTTGGCGGCGACGAATTCCTTCGCCACCAGGTTCAGGCCGTCGCGCAGGGGCGTGATCCAGGCGACGTCGCAGGCCGCGTAGTGGGCGATGACCTCGTCGAACGGCAGCGAGCGATAGAAGTAGCGTACCGGCACCCAGTCGAGCGTCGAGAAGCGGCCGTTGATGCGGCCCACGGTGCGGTCCACTTCCTCGCGCAGGCTTGCGTAGATTTCCATGCCTTGCGCGGCGGGCGTGATGATGTTGAGCAGCGTGACCTTGCCGATATGTTCCGGGTGCGACTCGAGCAGGCGCTCGAAGGCCTGGAGCTTCTCGAGCGTGCCCTTGACGTAATCGAGCCGTTCGATCGACACGATGCCGGTGGCGCCGCCCAGGTAGTCCTGGATGGCGGCCGTGCGCTGTCGTACGTCGGGCGTCGCGACGACGCGCGCGACCATCGCCGCATCGGTGCCGACCGGATGGGCGCCCAGGCTCACGCGGCGTCCGCCCACTTCCACGGCGGTCGTCATGGTGTCGACGCCGAGCGCGCAGCCATAGGTGAGGAAACGCGGCGCGCAGGCGGCCGTCCCGCACACCTCGACCGGCGCGAACGAGCGCACCGCGTCGACGAAATTCTCGACGTAGCGCGGGATGTGGAAGCCGATGTAGTCGCACTGGAGCAGGCTGCCGATGATGTCGCGCCGCCACGGCAGGATATTGAAGACGTCGCTCGACGGGAATGCGGTGTGGTGGAAGAATGCGATCCGCAGGTCCGGGCGCAGCGGGCGCAGGTAGGCCGGCACCATCCACAGGTTATAGTCGTGGACCCACACGACGGCGCCGTCGGCGGCCTCGCGCGCGGTCTGCTCGGCGAACAGCCGGTTCACTTCCAGGAAGCGTTCCCAGTGCGCCTGCCGGAACTCGGCCTTGTCGGGGAACGAGAAAATGATCGGCCAGAAGGCTTCCTTGGAGAACTTCTTGTAGAACACGTCGACGTCGTCGGCCGTCAGGGCGATGCGCGCCGCCTCCAGATTCGGGTAACGTTCGCGGTCGACATGGACGTGGGAGACGAAGCCTTCCGGGCTCCGGCTGTCCTGCTGCGACCAGGCGACCCATGAGCCGGCGCGGCTGCCGGCGAAGAAGCGCAGCAGCGTCGGGATGATCCCGTTCGGACTCTTCGGGCGGCGGTGGTGCAGCACGCCGTCCTCGACCGCTTCGTCGTAGGGCAGGCGGTGGTAGACCATGACGAGCTCGGCTTTGCCGGACGGGACCTGCGCCGCCGCCTCGGCCCGTTCCTCGCGCAGCGCGCCGTGGTGCGCCAGGCCTTCCAGGATGCCGTCGCAGCCTTCCCCCGCCGCGATATGGACGAGCGGACGCTTGCGCACGCGCTCGACCAGTGCGGGTTCCGCGCCGCCGACGACGATGCCGCGCAGGCCGGTCTCGAACATGGACAGGTCGTTGAGCGTATCGCCGGCGACGACGATGTTCGCGGGCGCGATCCCCGCCGCCTGCGCCAGGCGCAGCACGGCCTGGCCCTTGGCGACGCCGCGCGGCAGCACGTCGAGGTAGCAGCCGGCCGACAACAGCAGATCGCAGCCGAGCGCGTCGACCGCGGCATGCAACTCGGGCGTGACGTCGCTTTCGCTGACGAGGAACGAACAGCGCCGCTCCTGCGGCACGCTCTGGCGCCGCAGGCCCGGAAAACCGGCAAGCGCTCTCAACACGGCTTGCGACCCCGGCCAGCGTGCGGCGATTTCCTGCTGCAATTCGTCGACCGGGCTCAGGTCGCCCCGCACGATGGTGGCGCCGACGTCGGCAATGATGTAGTCCGGTGCCGGGATCGTGGGGTCGCTCAGCAGCGGCAGGATCGATTCGAGGCCGCGGCCGGTCACGAACACGAGGCGCGCGCCGCGCGTCGATTCCGCGGCGGAAAACAGCTCGCGCACGCGGCGCCGGGCCTCGACGCCACCCGCCAGCAAGGTGCCGTCGAGATCGGTCGCAAGAACAAAGTTATCGGGAGACAGGCGTTGGGCCAGCCTGGGCGGAAATGGAAGAGTCATCGTCTTCGGCCTTTCGGATCGATGTGCTCGGCGCTGGCGCGCCGACCTGGTGGGTGCCGGCGCTGCCGGCACAAGGCGAACACAGTCGGGTGCGGCATGGCGCGCTTGCGCCTGCACCTGCGACTGCCAGGGGGATGGACGCGAAGGGCAACGCCGCCGCATCCGGACGGGAACAGGATTCCCGGTTAGAAGCTTGGATTATAGCAAGTTAACAGCATTTGCACAAATGCATATAACATTCACCGCCGCAAGTGCGTGGGCGCGGCGACCGCCTTCCCGCCGACCAGGCGATGCGCTACAATGTTGCAAGGGTGATCATACTGCTCCGGTATGACAGGATTTGCGCTGGTCGGGCCGCCACGCGGCTCGAACACGACCGCATGTCCATCTTTCACTTACTCATTGCCCAGTCACCCGCTTCCCGTCCGGGACCGCGCTCCACGTTTTTCAACGGGAGCCGTCATGGCGATTGACCTCCCGCTATCGGAAGCCTTCAAGGAATTCGCCGCGTCGGGCAAGGCCGGCGGCGCCGTGCTGATCTTCTGCACGCTCGCGTCGCTGGTGCTCGCCAATTCGCCGCTGGGCCATGCCTACCTCGACGTCTGGCATCTGCCGCTCGCCGGCCTGAGCATCGAAAACTGGATCAACGACGCCCTGATGGCCGTGTTCTTCCTGCTGATCGGGCTCGAACTGAAACGGGAGCTGCGCAACGGCGAGTTGTCGGACCTGAAGAATGCGACGCTGCCGATCGTGGCGGCCGCGGGCGGCATCGTCGTACCGGCATGCATTCATTTCAGCATGAACCACGGCACGCCGGCGCAGGCAGGCCTCGGCATCCCGATGGCGACCGACATCGCCTTCGCACTCGGCGTGCTCGCCCTGCTGGGCAATCGGGTGCCGGCGTCGCTGAAGATCTTCCTCACCGCGCTCGCTGTCATGGACGACCTGGGCGCCATCGTCGTGATCGCGCTGTTCTACACGGCGCAGTTGTCGATCGGTTATCTCGCTGCGGCGCTGGCCGTGTTCGTGCTGCTGGCGGGGCTGAACCGCCTGGGTCGCGTGAGGTCCCTGCCCCTCTACCTCGCCGGCGGTGCGCTGATGTGGTTCTTCATGCTGAAGTCGGGCGTGCACGCGACGATCGCCGGGGTGTTGCTGGCGTTCGCGCTGCCCGACGCGGCCACGCGCGACGCTCCCTCCCTGTCGGATCGCCTCGAACATGTCCTGCACAAGCCGGTCGCTTTCGCGATCCTGCCGATTTTCGCGCTCGCCAATACCGGCGTCGTCATCGGCCCCGGCTGGGCGCAGGCGCTGGTCTCGTCCAACAGTCTCGGCATCGTCCTCGGCCTGGCCGTCGGCAAGCCGGTCGGTATCGTGGCCGCCACTGCCGGGGCGGTCGCGACGGGCTTGTGCCGCCTGCCGTCCGACCTGGCCTGGCGGCACGTGCTGGGCGCTGGGCTGCTGGGCGGTATCGGCTTCACGATGTCGATCTTCATTACCAACCTCGCGTTCGGCGACCAGGCCGGCGTCGTCACCGCATCGAAGATGGCCATCCTGCTGGCGTCGCTGGCGTCCGGCCTGGCCGGATTCGCCTGGCTGAAGTGGCATGGCGCGCCGCTGGCCGCCGGCGCGGATCGCGACACCAGCGCATGACCGGCGGCGGTCGCGCCGGGCTCACGGCGCGGCGTTGAAGCGGTGGCCGGGCACATCGGGCGCGACCTTCGCGAACGGGACGAATGCGCCGCTCGTTTCGATGAAGCGGTACAGGCCGTCCTCGAGCGAGACCACGCAGCCGCCGTCGTCGGCGCGCAGCAGTGCAGGCGGCGGCCCTTGATGTCGACGAACCGGGCCAGCTGCTGGCCGGCATCCCACAGGACGCCCTCGCCCAGCGCGGCCACGTCTTCCATTTCCACGCGCCCGGGGATGCACTGGCCGGCCAGGATGCGGGCCTCTTCGTCCGGAACGCGCTCGCTGGTCATCCGCTGCGCGAACGGCGGCACGGCCGCGCGCACCGTGAGCGTCACGCTCAACGACGTCGCTAGCAACGTCGCCTTCCCGGTTACCGGCTCGTGGAACGACTACCAGCAGATGCCCCTCTCGACCCCGCTCAACAGCGGCACGACCAATTCGGCCAGATCCAGTCGACCGGCCAGGACGGACCGGACATCGACGAGATCGGGACGCGCTGGGACGGCCCCGGTAACGGCAGGCGCCCACTTCAGTGAACCGCCCCCAAAAGCCGGACGCCGGCTTTTGGGGATTCGACGCAGCCATCAGTGGCGTCCGCGTGGTCCTTACGCCTTGTCCCGGCCACCTTGCACGATTTGCTTGCACGATCCTTACGTCGACGTGACGAATTAACAACTAGAAGCGGTTGGACCAATTGCCGTCTTTGTTAAACGGTGTAATTATCTTGTCGGACCAGTTCACGAGGCAGGTCCGACCAATTTTCAACGATGGAAGCTGGTCGACGCCCCAGGCCATGCGGAATCCGCGCCGGCGCCTGCACACGGCGACACAACCAATATAAAAAAACCGGAGACCACGTTGAAACGTTCCAACCACTTCACGACCACGCGCCTGGCGCTGACTTCCATCGCCCTGGCGGCGTTGACCCTCGCCGACCAGGCCGGCGCCCAGGTCCAGGAGACGATGACCCGCGTCGAGATCACGGGTTCCTCGATCAAGCGGATCGCGACCGAGAACGCACTGCCCCTGACCACGTACAAGGCCGAGGAACTCGAGGCGCAAGGCCTGACGACGATGTCCGAAGTCGCGGTCTCGCTGGTGACCGCGTCGACCAACGAACCGGTCGGCGGCGGTGGCAGCGGCACCATGATCAACATGCGCGGCCTGAACACCAACCGCACCCTCGTGCTGTTGAACGGACGCCGCCTCCCGAACGAGGCGATCGGCGACAGCTCGATCAACGTCGACGTCGTGCCGATGAGCGCCGTCGAGCGCGTCGAGGTGCTGCGCGACGGCGCCTCCTCGATCTACGGCACCGACGCCATCGCCGGCGTCGTCAACTTCATCACCAGGCGCAGCTACACGGGCGCCAAGGTCGTCGCCGGCTACGTCGACCCCGAGCGCCACGGCGGTGGCCAGCAGCCGAAGCTCTCCGTCATCGGCGGCAAGGGCGACCTCCAGAAGGACGGCTGGAACGTCTATGCCGCCATCGATTCCCAGCGGCGCAACACGCTGATGCAGCGCGACCGCCCGAACATCTGGAACCCGCAGGACATCGTCGCCCTGGGCGGCACGGCGTTCTCCACCAACACCTCCGGCTCGTCCTCGGCGCCCGCCAATTTCACCGTCTATAACAAAGGCAAGGCCACCAGCACCACCGGCAATCCTTACTTCGCCACCGGCTGCACGAGCAATTACGACGCCCGGTACAGCCTGGCCTCGACCAAGGCCTCGGGCTCGGGCACCAAGACCTGCATCCTGGACCCGACCCTGTATCCGCAACTGCTGCCCGAGGCGATGCAGACCACCCTGATGACCAGGGCCTCGCTGCGCCATGGGGACAGCGGCGTGCTGTCGGTCGAGCTGCTGACGACCGAGTCGTATATCGACGCGCTCAACCCGCCGCAAGTGTTCGGCGCCCAGACCGACTACGACAAGCTCCATCCGGGCGTGCGCAAACCCTTGTTCATCCGCAGCGGCAGCAAGTGGTACCCGGGCGGCAGCGGCGGCGTGCCGGCCGTCGCCGGCGTGACCGGCCAGGACCTCGCGCTGACCTGGAGCATGGACGAACTCGGGCCGGCCGGCACCGACGACCGCCAGAACACCCATCGCATCGTCGTCAACGACGAAGGCGTGATCGGCGCCTGGGACTACCGCGTGGGCTTCAACGCCGCGATGAGCCGCCGCCGGGTCGGCTGGAAGACGGGCTTCTCATCCACCCCGGGGCTGTACGCGGGAGTCGAGAACGGCATCCTGAACCCGTTCGGCAAGCAGGACGAGGCCGGCCAGCAGTACCTCGACAGCATCAGCATGGACGGCCAGACCTATCGCAGCGCGCGCGTGCGCTACTTCGGCCCGGACTTCAATCTCTCGCGCTCCCTGATGGATCTGGGCGGCGGTGCGCTGGCGGTCGCCGTCGGCGGCGACCTGCACCGCGAGATGTACGAGGACAGCACCAGCATGGACGCCAACCTGGTCACGTACAAGGTCTCCGGCAGCCCCGGCGCCAGCCCGTCGGGGGCACGCACCGTGGCCGGCCTGTACGCCGAAGTCGATGCCCCGATCACCAAGGGCATCGACCTGACCGGCGCCGTGCGCGTGGACCACTTCAGCGACTTCGGCTCGACGATCAACCCGAAGCTGAGCGTGCGCTGGGAAGCGCACAAGCAGGTGATGTTGCGTGCGACGGCCAGTACCGGCTTCCGCGCCCCTACCCTGCCGGAACTGTATGGCACCCCGCGCGTGAAAACCCCGTCGACCCAACGCTGGGACGACCCGCTGCTGTGCCCGAGCGCGACGCCGTCGCAGCCGAACACCGGCTCGGTGACCACCGATCCCCGGTACGCGGGCCTGAACCTCGACCCGGCAACCGTCTGCAACACGACGCTGCCGATCCTCACGGGCGCGAACCCGAGCCTCGATCCCGAGAAGTCGCGTACGTTCACCGCCGGCGTCGTGATCGAGCCGGTCAAGAACGCAATGGTCTCCTTCGACTTCTGGGACATCCGCATGAAGGGTACGATCGCGCAGCAGACCGAGGACACCATCTTCGGGGATGTGGCGAAGTACCAGAACCTGTTCGTGCGCCTGCCCGACGGGCGGCTGGACTACATCGTCGTCACCCGCCAGAACATGGGCGGCCTGCACACCCAGGGCATCGACACCAGCTTCAATTACCGTATCCCGACCGCGGCGATGGGCAAGTTCGGCATCGCCCTGGACGGCACCTACGTGCGCAAGTACGAGGGCCAGAACGATGCGGGCGGTCCATGGGAAGACAGCGTCGGCCAGCCCGGCGCGCTGGCGACCGGCTCGACCTCGGCCAATACCTACGTGTTCCGCTGGCGCCACAACCTGCGCTTCTCCTGGACCCTCGGCGGCTTCGGCGCGACGCTGACGCAGCAGTGGACCTCACACTACATCGACACCAATGCGCTGCCGACCCAGAAACCCGGCCAGCCGTTCTACCACGTGATCTCGCCGTACAAGCTGTACAACCTGAGCACGAACTACAAGTTCAACAGGCACCTGAAAGGCACGTTCGGCATCAACAACCTGTTCGACGTCGATCCACCGCTGTCGAACCAGCGCCTGTCGTCGCGCGTGGTGTTCGCCCAGAACATCGCCAAGCCGATCGGCCGCACCTGGGTTTATCGCGCCGAGTACACGTTCTGATCTTGCTGTATCAACCAGAAACAAAAAGGAGGAGAGATGAAAAGATTGTTATCCGCCTGGATCGGTACGCTGGTCCTCGCAAGCGGTTTGGTGGCATGCGGCGGGGGCGCCCGGGACGACGGCTCCGCGAGCGGTACCAGGCTGTTATCGACGATGGGTTCGGTCTCGGCGTCGACGGTCCCGACCATTCATATGCTGGGCGACTCCACCATGACGGCCTATACGGAAGACCGCCGTCCGCAAATGGGATGGGGCGAAGCGATGCCCCAGTTTTTCGACGCCGGCGTCAAGGTCGACAATTGGGCCCTTGGCGGCCGCAGCTCGCGAAGTTTCTACTATGAGGCGACGCGCTGGCCCGCCATCCTGCCGAAAATCGCCGCGGGCGATTACGTCATCATCCAGTTTGCCCACAACGACCAGAAAGCCGGGGGCGACTACGCCCAGTTCGGCACCTATGCGTTCTGCAGCGACGGCTCGAGTAATGGCGAGGCCTGTACGGGCCGGCCGGACAAGGTCGATCCCACCGTCGATATTTCAGAGCACTCTTATTACCAGTTCCTGAAGAAATACGTCCTGCAGGTTCGCGCCAGAGGGGCGACGCCGATTCTGATGTCGCCGATCGTGCGCAAATATTTCAGCGGCACGACGATCACGCCGCAGGGCCAGCACAATGTCGGTATCACGGCAAACGAGGCCTATGCGCGCGGCGATTATGTCGCCGCGATGAAGGCGGTCGCCACCAGGTATGGCGTTGCTTTCGTCGACATCACCGCCGAGACCAAGAAGATCGTCGAAAGCTACGGCAACGCGGCGGCGACGGCAAACCTGTACATCGCTGCCGACAGCACTCACCCGCAAGTGCTTTTTGCGAACCTGATCGCCAAGCGCGCCGTCGAAGGCATGCGGGGGCTGAACATCCTTGCCAACCATATGGTGCCCGTCACCTCGCTCATTCCCAGTCCCGGCACGCTCGACTGGTCGACGCGCTACGTGGGCATGCCGACGACCAGGACGGTCACGCTGTCCGCATTCGACCTGATGCCGGCGCAGGGAACGATGACGATATCCGCCCCGGCCAATTTTGACCTGTCGCTCGATAACAGCGTCTGGTCGCGCAACGTGACCGTCGACTATACGAATGGCGCTTTTACACAAGCGCTGTATGTCCGTTTCACCCCGAGCGAAGCAAGGATTTACAGCGGCAGCGTCAGCTTTGCGATCGGCGGCGCCGCCCTGCCCACGACCATCGCCCTGCACGGACAAGGCGTATCGGCCGCCGGCGGCATCGCCTCGTATGCCAGCTGGTTCAAGGCCGGATTCGCATTGGCGCCGGCGACGGACGGCCTGGTGAGCGCGGACGACGCCGTCGTGCACGGACTGGCGGCGTCGACGGCCAAGGTCATCGCGGTGGATGGGCAGGACACGACGGTCGCCCGTTACGTGGCGAATTCCCCCACGCGCGACAACAACCAGTACCTGCAATTCGCCGTCCACGCCGGGACGGCGACACTGTCCGTCGACACGATTTCCGCCTATCTCACCAGCAGCGGCGGTTCGACCGTGGTGGCCGACATCGAGTATTCGCTGAATCCGGACTTTTCCGGTTCGACCAGGCTGAATACCAGTCCGCTATCGTTTGTGAAGGATACGTTCACGGCGAAACTGAGCTACCCCGTCGTCGTTCAGGTTCCCCCGGCGGCAACCCTGTATGTCCGCGTCTATCCGTGGAATTCGGCTGGCGTCACCGGCAAAACGCTTGCCGTCTACGGTGTGACGGTGTCCGGCAGCGCGACCAGCAAACAGTCGACGCCCACTGTCGTCGACGCCACGTCCAGTTTCTCGCTGCTGCGTTCCGGCCTGGCCTGGAACCGTATCACGAACAAATACAGCGCGTCGATCACGCTGACCAACACCAGCGGCGCGACGCTCGACGGGCCGTTCCAGCTGGTCTTCGACAACCTCACGGCAGGCGTCACGCTCGACAATGCGAGCGGCGTGCGCGACGGGGCGCCTTATATCGCCATGACGGGCACGCCGATTGCCGCGGGCGCCTCGTTCACCGTGCCGCTCACCTACAGCAATCCCAACAAGATTGCGATCGGTTACACGAACACGATATTTGCCGGTACTTTTTGAGATCAGGATGCGGACCATGTTCAATTTGAAGACTCTCCTGGCGCAATGCTGCTGCGGGCTCGCCCTGCTCGCGAGCCATGCCGCCCACGCCGTTCCCACTTATCACGTCAGCATCGACACGGCCGGCCTGGCCGGCCACGGACTGATGGACTTCACCTTCCTCGCCAACGCCGGGGCGACGCCGGCAACCGCCGTGTTGAACAACTTCAGCGGCGCCTTCGGCGCGACGTTCGACCGCACGGCCGGCGCCACCGGCGGCATCCCGGACGGCATCGTCCTGGGCAACCAGAACGGCGGCGACTACCTGACCCAGTTCGTCGACCTGGGCGGCCTGTTCAGCTTCGACGTCCGCTTCGACGGCGATTTCGCCACCACCGAAAATATCGACGAATCGCAGTTCGACGCGACGCTCTACAACGACGACCTCACCGCCTACCTCGGCGGCACCGGCAGTTTCGCGGAATTCGTCCTCGTACCGCAGCTGGGCGGTATTCCAGGCGCGGTCCTGGCGTCGTCCCCGACCGGACTGGCGAACGTCACCCAGGCTGCGGCAGTGCCCGAGCCGTCCTCACCGCTGCTGGCGCTGACCGCGCTCTGCATGCTGGGGTTCGTACGCGGCCGGCGTTCGTTCAACCGGCATCACTGAGAGCCCGGCGCCAGGTTCCACTCGACGTCGTCGGCCAGCGCGCCGGCCTGCGCCTCGATCCGGTTCGCACCCGGCGCCAGGCGCACCTGCCAGCGCGCGATGTGGCCGTCGACGGCCTTTTCGCCCAGGTCGACGCCGTTCACGCGCAGGCGCACGCCCGGCTGGTTGCTGTACACCTTGACCTCGACGTCGGCCACGGTGCGCCGCACCGCCCGGCGCGACGTGATGTACACCATCGGCTTCTTCGACCAGTTGGCCTGGTACCAGTAATACGCATCCTTCCTGACCTGGCGGTCCATGCTGACCAGGCCCTTGTCGTTGATGCCGGTCGCCGCGCCCTCGTTGCGGCCGCTGGACGCGAAATCGAAACCCGTCCACACGAAGGTCGCCCACAGCCACGGCGCCGCCTCGATCTGGCGCCACGCCGCTTCGTGGTACAGGGCCTGGTACTGCTCCGGATGCCAGCGGCTGTTGGCCACAGGACGGCGCGGCGGGTCTTCCTGCTGCTGCGCACTCGCACCGGCACCGTATTCGCTCAGCGCCTCGGGCGTGTGCGGGCGCAGTGCGTGATTGGACGCGAGGAACGGTGCGAGGTCGGCGAACTCCTTGTCGTACCAGCCGAAATACACATTCGACGCGATGGCATCCGTGTGCATCGCCTGCGGTCCGTCCAGCGGCACGCAGCAGTTCGCGTACACGGTCGGCCGGCTCGGGTCCTCGTCGTGCACGAGCTTCTGCATCGCGTCGAGCAGGCGGCCGCTCACGTCGTCCACCTTGTAGATCTCGTTGCCGAGTCCCCAGACGAACACGGACGGATGATTGAAGTTCTGGCGCACGAGTTCGCGCGCCTGCTGGGCGGCGTTGGCCGCGAACGCCGCGCTTGCACCGACTTCCGACGTCAGCGGCAGCTCCGTCCACACCAGGATGCCGTTGCGGTCGGCCAGCGCGTAACTGTGCGCATTGTGCTGGTAGTGGGCGAAGCGCAGGCCCGTCACGCCGAGGTCTTCGAGGATGCGGTAGTCGGCATCGATGTCCGCGTCCGCCACCGCCGTGCCCTTGCCCGGCGCCCAGGTCAGGTGCACGTTGACGCCGTGGACGCGGTACGGACGGCCGTTCAGCAACAGGCCGCGCTCCGCGTCGAGCCGCACGGTGCGCACGCCGACCTCGTCGTCCACGCGGTCGAGCGGCGCGCCGCCGCCGGCCCGCGCCACGGTCACGTCGCTCGTGTACAGATACGGATCGTCGACGCCCTGCCACAGGTGCGGCGCGGCCAGCACGGCGTCCATGTCCACCGGCGCGACGCCGTGCGCCGGCACGGCGACGGCCTGCCGCGCCGTTGCCACGACGGCGCCCGCGGCGTCGCGCAGGCGCGCCGTCACGACCACCCGCTCGGCCCGCGCGCGCTCGTTGGCCACGCGCGCGCGCCAGTGCAGGCGGGCCTGCTTGTCCGTCACGTCCGGCGTGCTGAAATAGACGCCCGGCCCGCCGGCATCCAGCATGTCGATGTGGACGTCGGACGTCGTCACGAGCCGCACGCTGCGATACAGCCCGCCGTACAGCGTGTAGTCGCCGCCGAGCGGCGCCACGTCCGGCTGGCGGGCGTTGTCGACCCGCACCGACAAGGCGTTGGCGCCCGGCTTCAGGTGCGCCGTGACGTCGAAGCGGAAGCGCGCGAACCCGCCTTCATGGCGGCCGATGTGCGCGCCGTTCAGCCACACGTCGGTCGTCAGCGCGGCGCCGTCGAATTCCAGGTACACGCGGCCCGCCCCGGCGGCCGGTGCCACGATCGTGCGCCGATACCAGCCGGGCCCGCGGTACGGATGCGGCGTCGTGCCGTCGTCCGCGTTGAACGTGTGGGGCAGCGTTATCTTTGTCCAGCTGCCCGGCGCCGGCGCGACCGCGTCCGGCGCGTCGCCCTTGATGAATTCCCAGCCGTCGTCCAGCGCGACCGTGGCGCGCAGGGATGCGGCGGGGATCGGTGCCGCCGCGTGGGCGGCGGCCATCCAGGTGCAGGCCAGCGTCAGCGCGAGGAGCCGGCAGATGCGAATCGCGAAAGCGCGCATGCGAATATCCGATATAAAAAAAGGGCCCGCGAACGGGCCCTGGTGTTGAACAGGACGATCAGTGGTTATGCCGCGGCATGTCGTGCCCGACGCCGCGATACGGCAGCGCGAGCTCCATGCAGGCGCCCGTGTGCAGCTGGCCGACGGTGGCGCGGTAGATCTGCTGCCACGGCGTCTGGTTCGGCGGGATCGCCGGCGGCGCGTCCTTGCGGCGCGCTTCCAGTTCGGCGTCGGCGATCAGCACGTCGCAGCGGCCCGTGTTCAGATCCACGCGCACGACGTCGCCCGTGCGCAGCAGCGCCAGGTTGCCGCCCGCCGCGCTTTCCGGCGACGCGTTCAGGATCGACGGGCTGTCCGACGTGCCGGACTGGCGGCCGTCGCCCAGGGTCGGCAGCGCCGTGATGCCTTTCTTGATCAGCGCATCGGGCGGCTGCATGTTGACGACTTCCGCCGAACCGGGCCAGCCCACCGGGCCGGAACCGCGGATCACGAGCATCGTGCGCTCGTCGATGTTCAGGGCCGGATCGTTGATGCGGTGGTGGTAATCGTCCGAACCGTCGAACACGACGACCTTGCATTCGAACGCGTTTTCCGACCCCGGTTCCGACAGGTAGCGCTGGCGGAACGATTCCGAGATCACGCTCGTCTTCATGATCGCGAAGTCGAACAGGTTGCCCTTGAGGACCATGAAGCCGGCCTTTTCCTTCAGCGGCGCGTCGAACGGGTAGATCATCTCGCGGTCGATGCTCTCGCGGCCGACGAGGTTCTCGGCCATCGTCCTGCCGGTGACGGTCGGGCGCTGCGAGCGCAGCATGCCCTTCTGCTCCAGTTCCCACATGATGGCGGGCGTGCCGCCGGCGCGGTGGTAACGCTCGCCGAGGTATTTGCCGGCCGGCTGCATGTTCAGCAGCAGCGGCACGTCGTAGCCGTATTCCATCCAGTCTTCGGTCGTGATCTCGACGCCGGCGTGGCGCGCCATCGCGACGATGTGCGGCTGGGCGTTGCTGGAACCGCCGATCGCGGCGTTGACGACGATGGCGTCGATGAACGCCTCGCGCGTGAGGATCTGCGACGGGCGCAGGTCTTCGAACGCCATGCCGACGATGCGCTTGCCCGTTTCATACGCCATCTGGCCGCGCTCGCGGTACGGCGCCGGAATGGCCGAGCAGCCGGTCAGCGACATGCCCAGCGCTTCCGCGACGGCGTTCATCGTCGACGCCGTGCCCATCGTGTTGCAGTGGCCGGCGGATGGCGCCGACGCGGTCGCGATGTCGATGAATTTTTTCTCGTCGATCTCGCCCGCGGCCAGACGGCGGCGGCCCTTCCAGATCGCGGCGCCGGAGCCGACCAGTTCACCCTCGAACCAGCCGTCCAGCATCGGACCGCCGGACAGCACGATGGCGGGGATGTCGACGGTGGCGGCGGCCATCAGCTGGGCCGGCGTCGTCTTGTCGCAGCCGGTCGTCAGCACGACGGCGTCGATCGGGTAGCCGTGCAGGATCTCGACCAGGCCCAGGTACGCGAGGTTGCGGTCCAGCGCCGCGGTCGGGCGGCGGCAGTTCTCGAAGATCGGGTGCAGCGGGAATTCCATCGGGATGCCGCCGGCGTCGCGGATGCCGTCGCGCACGCGCTTGGCGAGGTCGAGGTGGATGCGGTTGCAGGGCGAGATGTCGCTGCCGCTCTGGGCGATGCCGATGATCGGCTTGCCGGAGCGGAGTTCCTCGGGCGTGATCCCGTAGTTCATGAAGCGCTCGAGGTACAGCGCCGTCATGTCGATGCGCTCCTCGTTGTCGAACCAGTCCTGCGACCGGAAGCGCTTCGGTTTGCTGTTCTGTTGTGTCATTCCGTATTACTCCTGCAGCGCCAGCACGTGGTGCGGCAATCCGGCCGTCTCGGCGCGGAAGGTGAACAGCGCGCCCGCGAGCGGCTGCTGGGCCAGTGCCTCGGCCGACAGGCCCTTGCGCGCCGACGTCGCGTACACGGTGCGCAGGTCGTCGCCGGCGAAGGCCAGCTTGGTGATGTTCGAGCACGGGAAGCGCACTTCCCCGACCTTGCGGCCGGCGGCGTCGCGGCGCTCGATGCGCCAGCCGCCGAACACCGCGATCCATACGTGGCCGTCGGCGTCGACCGCCATCCCGTCCGGATGGCCGCCGTCCGTGATGTCCGCGAACAGGCGCTTGTTCGACAGGCTGCCATCAAGCGCGAGATCGAAAGCATACACCCGTTTGTCCAGCGTGTCGGTGTGATACAGCGTGCGCCCGTCCGGGCTCACGGCCGGGCCGTTGGTGATGATGTAGCCGTCGTCCATGCGCACGACGTGCTTGCCGTCGAAGCGGTACAGCACGCCGGTCGGCTCGGCCTCGCCGTCGTCCATCGAACCGAACCACAGGCGGCCCTGCGCGTCCACGTGGCCGTCGTTGAAGCGGTTGCCGGGCACGTCGGCCTCGACCTTCGCGAACGGGACGAATTCGCCGCTCGCTTCGATGAAGCGGTACAGGCCGTCCTCGAGCGAGACAACGAGGCCGCCGTCGTCGGCGCGCACGACGAAGCTCACCTGGCCGGGCGCCGCCCAGCTGCGGCGCGCGCTGCCGTCCGGCGCGCAGCAGTGCAGGCGGCGGCCCTTGATGTCGACGAACCAGACCAGCTGGTGGTCGGCATCCCACAGGACGCCCTCGCCCAGCGTGGCCTCGACTTCCCACAGCGGCGTGGGTACGGTGGCGATGCTGCTCATGCGCCGTACCAGCCCGCGTCGACGAAGTATTCGCGGCCGCTGATGTGGCGCGCGTTGTTCGATGCCAGGAACAGCGCCAGCGCGGCCACGTCTTCCATTTCCACGCGCTCGGGGATGCACTGGCCGGCCAGGATGCGGGCCTCTTCGTCCGGGTTGTGCCACAGCGCCTTCTGGCGCGGCGTCACGACGGCGCCCGGCACCACCGTGTTGGCGCGGATGCCGTGCGGGCCGAATTCGCGCGCCTGGCTGCGGGTCATGCCTTCGATGGCGGCCTTCGCCATCATGTACAGGCCCAGCTGGGTGTGCGGCAGGTGCCACGAAATCGAACCGAAGTTCAGCAGCACGCCGTACTTGCGTTCCTTCATGCCCGGGATCACGGCCTGCGCGCAGAAGTACTGGTGGCGCAGGTTCACGTTCATGCGGCTTTCCCAGTACGCCGGCGTCACGTTCTCGATGTCGTGGCGGTCGTCGTTGGCGGCGTTGTTGAGCAGGATGTCGACGCCGCCCGCCTCTTTCTCGATGCGGGCGAAGGTGGCCTTCAGCTCGTCGATATTGGTCAGGTCGCACTTGATGAAGGTCGGCGCGTGGCGCGAGTTCGCCAGCGCGGCTTCCAGCGTGCGCGACGCTTCCTCGGCGATGTCGAGGAAGTACACGCGGGCGCCCTGGCCGGCGAACGCCGTCGTCAGTTCGCTGCCGATGCCGCTGCCGCCGCCGGTGATCACGACCCGCTTGTCGGCGAGGTCCGGGTACGTCGCGTAGACGAATGCTTGGTTTTGTTCAGACATGTAGTTCTCGTTATATTCGGTTCAAAGCAGGCCGCGTTGGGCCAGGTTGGCGTACAGCGCGCGCACGCCGAAGGTCCACGGTGCGATCGCGTCGCTGCGGTGGACGGTGTTGACCAGGGTCCCCAGCGACGGCGTGGAGATACTCACGCGGTCGCCCGGGTGGTGGGTGAAGCCGCCGCCTTGCGCATCGCGGTCCTTGATCGGCGAGAACATCGTGCCGAGGAAGAGCATGAAGCCGTCCGGGTACTGGTGGTGCTTGCCGCACGTCTGGCTGACCAGGTCGAGCGGGTCGCGGCTGATCTCGCGCATGAAGCTGCGGCCTTCCAGCTCGAAGCCGTCGTCGACGCCCTCGATCAGCATGCGCACTTCCGCGCCGCGCAGCGTGTCGATATCGAAATCGCCGTCGAACAGGCGGATGAACGGGCCGATGGCGCAGGAACCGTTGTTGTCCTTCGCTTTACCGAGCAGCAGCGCGCTGCGGCCTTCGATGTCGCGCAGGTTGACGTCGTTGCCCAGCGTGGCGCCGACCACTTGCGCGCGGCTGTTCACGGCCAGGACGATTTCCGGTTCCGGGTTGTTCCAGTGCGAACTCGGATGCAGGCCGACGGCCGCGCCGTGGCCGACCGCCGACATCGGCTGCGACTTGGTGAACACTTCGGCGTCCGGGCCGATGCCCACTTCCATGTACTGCGACCACAGGCCGCGTTCCGACAGTTCGGCCTTCAGGCGCATCGCGGCCTCGCCGCCCGGTTCCAGCTCCGACAGGTTGGTGCCGATCGTCGCCTGCAGTTGCGCGCGCAGCGCATTGGCGCGGGCCGGGTCGCCCTTGGCCTGTTCCTCGATCACCCGCTCCAGCAGGCTGACGGCGAACGTCACGCCGCAGGCCTTGATCGCCTGCAGGTCGCACGGCGCCAGCAGGCGCACGGGTGCGCCGTCGTCGCCCTGCAGCGCGGCCGCGACCAGCGCGTTCACGTCGCCCAGGTCCTCGCCCTCCGCGCCGCGCACGATGGCGACGAGATCGTCGCGCTCGAGCAGTTCGGACACGGTCGGGACATGGCGGGTGATGTCGACCACGCGGCCCTTGCGCACGGCGACCACGGCGGGTCCCGCGATGCCGTTGTCGTTCTGGGCGGCGCGCCAGACGCGGCCGACCATCAGGGCCTGGTCGAGGTCCTGGGGCAGCGGATTGGCTTGGATAGCTGTCATGTTGTTCTCTCTAGGTTTATGCCACCGTCAGCGTCGTTTTTTTCAGGTCGGCGCTGTTCGGTCCTGCGAAAATGGTGAACGTCCCCGGTTCCACGACGCGTTTCATGTCGGCGTTGTAGAACCACAGGTCGGAAGGCTTGATGTCGAACGTAACCGTGCGCTTTTCGCCCGGTTCGAGCGTCACGCGCTGGAAGCCCTTCAGTTCCAGCAGCGGGCGGGTGACCGAGCTGACGTCGTCGCGGATATACATCTGCACGACTTCGTCGCCGCGGACCGCGCCGGTGTTGTGCACGTCGACCTGCACGCGGGTGCTGCCGCTGGCCGCGATCCGCTCCTTCTCCAGGCGCGGCGCGGAAATCTCGAAGCGCGTGTACGACAGGCCGTAGCCGAACGGGTACAGCGGCGTCGTCACGTCGTCGATGTAGCCGCGGCGGCTGCTCGGCTTGCGGTTGTAGAACATGGGCAGCTGGCCGACGTCGCGCGCGATGGTCACGGGCAGCTTGCCGCCCGGGCTCACGCGGCCGAAGATCAGGTCGGCGACGGCATTGCCGGTCTCCTGTCCCATGTACCAGCATTCCAGCAGCGCGCCCGCGCGCTCGGCCAGCAGGTTCACGGACAGCGGACGGCCGTTCAGCAGCAGCACGACGGTCGGCTTGTTCAGCGCGAAGATGGCGCGCGCCAGGTCGTTCTGCTGGCCGATCAGGTCGAGCGTGGTGCGGTCGCCCAGGTGGTTGTCGGCCCAGGCCTCGCGCGCCGTCTGTTCGTTGTCGCCCAGGACCATGACGATGGTGTCGGCCGATTTCGCCGCTTCCACCGCCTCGGCGATCAGGCGCGCGTTGACTTCGGGCTTGGTCCACACGATCTCGTCCTGGCCCCACACGTGGCCTTCCGTCAGGCGCACGCCTTCGGCATACGCCAGCGGGAAGCCGTGGGCCTGCGCCTCTTTCTGCAACGCCTCGTAGACCGAGACGACGTGGCGCGGCTTGTCCGAATAGCCGCCGATCGGCGTGTCCTTCGCGTGCGTGCCGACCAGCAGCAGCCTGCCGACCTTCTGCGGCGCCAGCGGCAGCAGTCCCTGGTCGTTCTTCAGCAGCACGGCGGTGCGCTGGGCGGCCTTGCGCGCGAGCGCGATGGCTTCCGGCGTTGCCGTGCGGGCGTCGGCCTGGGCGGCGTCCGCGTACGGATTCTCGAACAGGCCGGCCTCGAACTTCAGGCGCAGGATGCGGCGCACCACCGTGTCGATCTCGCGTTCCGTGATCTTGCCTTCCTTGACCAGTTGCGCCAGCGCCGCGTAGCCCGCGGGGTCCGGCGTCTCGATATCGACGCCCGCCTTGAACGCGCGCAGGCCCGCTTCCTGCACGGACGCGACCAGGTGGTGGCGGCTGCCCAGTTCGGCGATGGCCATGTAGTCGGACACGGTCAGGCCCTGGAAGCCCCATTCCTTGCGCAACACGTCCGTCAGCAGCCAGCGGTTGGCGTGCGACGGGATGCCGTCGATCTCGTTATACGACGGCATCACGGCCGCGATCTTCGTTTCCTTGATAATCTTTTCGAACGGCGGGAAGAAGTCCTCGCGCAGCGCGCGCTCGCCCACGTTCGCCGGGCCGATGTTGGTGCCGCTTTCCGGCTGGCCGTGACCCGTCATGTGCTTCAGCGTGGCGTAGACCTTATCCTTGGCCAGCGGCAGCGTGTCGCCGGAGAAGCCCAGCACGGCGGCCTTGCCCATGGTGCCGCACACGTGCGGATCTTCGCCATAGGTCTCCTCGATGCGGCCCCAGCGCGGCTCGCGCGCCACGTCGACGACCGGGGCCAGCGCCAGGTTGGCGCCGCGCGCGCGCATTTCCTTCGCGGCGAACGAGAAGATCTGCTGCACCAGCTCCGGGTCGAACGTGGAGGCCAGGCCGATCGCCTGCGGGAAGCTGGTCGCCTCCGGCGCCACGTAGCCGTGCAGCGATTCCTCGTGCATGAAGGCGGGGATGCCCAGGCGCGTCTGTTCCAGCGCCCACTTCTGCACGGCGTTCACGTATTCCGCCGTTTCCTTCGGACCGCGGTTGCCGACGGCGCCGGAGTTGCCGGCGTTGTTGTCGGCGCCGACCTGGCGGTCGGACGGGCGCGCGAACATGCCCATGCCGTTCGGGTGCACGCGGCTCGCCTTCTCGTGCGAAAAACTCGTGTCGGGATTCTGCAGGTCCTTCTTGGTCAGCCACACGCACTGCATCTGCGCGATCTTTTCGTCGAGCGTCATGCGCCCCAGCAGATCCTCCACGCGCGCCGCGACGGGCGCGCCTGCCTGCTTGTACACCGCCGCGCCACCCTTCACGGCCTTCGCCGCCATCGCGCCCGGCACGACGGCCATGCCGGCCGCACCGCCCACGGTGGCCAGAAACTCCCTGCGTTTGATACCCATCGACTTGTGTCTCCTGCTTGTTTTTGTAGGTGCCGCCGTCGGCGCCGGCGGACTGGTTTGCCTGGCATGCGCTCAACATTCCAATAACAGAAATGTTACCGCAACCATTCCAGTCTAATCGGCAAATTTAGGCCTTGTCAATCAATTATTCGGAAGATGTCCGCCAGAGGCGACGTGACGGGTGCAATACAGGCGCCCGGGGACCCGCGCGATGGCAGAATCGGGTGGGAATGCGGCGAAACGGGATGTTAGCGTGAACAAGCGGCAATGCCCGAGCGGGCGCCGCGCATCATGCGGGATGGGTGATGAAGGAGACGGGCCGGCGCCGCCGGCCCGGAAAATCAGCCGGCGCGCTTGCCGGCGGCCAGCGGCAACAGCGCCGACGGGCGGGTGCGCGGCGCGGCGTCGGACTGGCGGCGCACCAGCTCGAAGTCCATGCGCACCTGTTCCGGCTCCGCGGCCTCGCCTTCGCGCAGCGCGCGCACCCGGCGCACGAGCGACTGCACGGCTTCGCGCGCCATGCCGGCGATGGGCTGGCGCACCGTCGTCAGCTCCGGCCAGATGGTGGTGGCCAGGGCCGTGTCGTCGAAGCCGGTGACGGTGAGGTCGCCCGGCACGTCGAGCCCCAGGCGGTGCGCGACGGCGACGGCGGCCGCCGCCATGTCGTCGTTGCTGGCGAAGATGGCGGTGGGGCGCTCTTCCAGCGCCAGCAGGTGTTCCGCGGCGTCGAGGCCGGAGCGGTAGGTGAACATGCCCTGCACGATGAGCTCTTCGGACGCGTCCGCGCCCTGCTCCGCGATCGCCGCGCGATAGCCTTCGAGGCGGCGCGCGCTGGCCGTCTGGTTCGGATGGCCGACGACGAAGCCGATGCGGTGGTGCCCCAGGTTGATCATGTGGCGCGTCATCGCGTGGGCCGCCTCGAAGTCGTCGATGCTGACGGCGCCGACGCGGCTGTCCGGCAGGCCGCAGGCCACCACGACGGCGGGGATGTTCGCGTCCGCGATGGCGGCAAGCACCTCTTCGCTGTCGCACAGGGGCGGCGGCAGGATGATGCCGTCCAGGCCATTCTCGACGAGGCGCCGGGTCTGCTCCGCCTCGTGCTCGCCGGCCTCGCATTTTTCGACGAACAGCTGGACGTTGTTCAGGCCGGACTGGCTCAGCAGGCCGACGAGGAACTCGCTCAGGTAGGCCGCGCTCGGGTTACTGTACAAGAAGCCGACGCGGATCGGCTTGGAACCGGCGAGATTGCGCGCTTCCTGGTTCGGCGTGTAGTTCAGCGCAGCCACGGCTTCCGCGACCTTGCGCCGCGTGCTTTCGCGCACGAGGCCCTTGCCGTTCATGACGCGCGACACCGTCATCGCGGACACGCCGGCGAGCTTGGCCACGTCGGCCATCGTCGGCTGACCCCGGCGTTCCGCCTCTTCCTGGACGGACTCTACTTTGGCTTTGGTCATGTTCTCCCGGTTCCCCATCCTTTTGTTTGCGCTATCTTAACACTTCACGGGCACGCAAGGATAGCTGTAAAGATAGACGTAAACACCCAGAAATCGATTTCCCATTTCGAAAGTTTGCGCTAACATTCTTGCGCCGGACGGGCCGCCGCATCCGGCAACCATAAATACAACGGAGACTACGATGCAGCATTTCCTGCGCCATGCCCGCGCATGGCTGACGGCGGCGCTCGCGCTGACCGCCCTCCTCGGGCTGCCCTGCGCCCACCTCGCCCATGCCGCCGACGAAGACGGCTACGACCTGTGGCTGCGTTACCGCCCCCTTCCCCCCGCCGCGCAGGCCGCGCTGGCGGCGTCCGCCACCGGCATCGTCGCGGCGGACGACGCCCCGACCGTCCACGCGGCGGCGAACGAACTGCGGCGCGGCCTGGCGGGCCTGCTCGGGCGCGCGCAGGACGCGATACCGTCCGCCACGCAGCCGCGTGCCGGCGCCATCGTCCTCGCCCGCGCCGCCCTGCCGGCTGGCCTGCGCGAGGCGGACGCGGTGCGCCGCGAGCTCGCCACGCTCGGCGCCGAAGGCTATGTCGTGCGCCCGGCGCACATCGGAGGCGCCCCCGTCACCCTGGTCGCCGCCAACACGGACATCGGCCTCCTGTACGGCAGCTTCGCATGGCTGCGCCAGTTGCAGCTCGGCGTCGCACCGGCCCGTATCGCGCTCGTCGACAAGCCGGCGTTGCCGCTGCGTGTGCTGGACCACTGGGACAATCTGGACCGCACCGTCGAACGCGGCTACGCGGGCGAATCGATCTGGAACTGGTGGGAGCTCCCCAACATCGTCGACCCGCGCTACACCGATTACGCGCGCGCCAACGCGTCGCTGGGCATCAACGGCACGGTCCTGAACAACGTCAACGCGAAGGCGGAGGTATTGAGCCCCGCGTTCATCGCCAAGACGGCCGCCATCGCCGACGTGCTGCGGCCATACGGCATCCGCGTGTACCTGTCGGTGCGCTGGTCGACGCCGCTGGAACTCAAGGAGACGAAGACGGCCGACCCGCTCGATCCGGCGGTCGCCGCCTGGTGGGCGCGCAAGGCCGACGAGATCTACCGCAGCATTCCCGACTTCGGCGGTTTCCTCGTCAAGGCCAATTCGGAGGGCCAGCCCGGCCCGCAGGACTATGGCCGCAACCACGCGGACGGCGCCAACATGCTGGCGCGCGCCCTCGCGCCGCACAAGGGCATCGTCATGTGGCGCGCCTTCGTCTACAGCCCGCCGGCGCAACCGAACCAGGTCAGCGACCGCGCCGCGCAGGCCTACGACCAGTTCAAGCCGCTGGACGGGAAGTTCGACAGGAACGTGCTCGTGCAGGTGAAGAACGGCGCCATCGACTTCCAGCCGCGCGAACCGGCGCACCCGCTGTTCGGCGCCATGCCGGCCACGCCGCTGATGATGGAATTCCAGGTGACGAAGGAATACCTCGGCTTCGCCACGCACCTCGTCTATCTCGGCGCCCTGTTCCAGGAAACGCTGCGCTTCGACACCCGCGCCGGCAACAAGCCGATGACGGTCGCGCGCGTGCTGGAAGGCGCACAGGCCGGCCGCGTGGGCGGCATCGCCGGCGTCGCGAACATCGGCAGCAGCCGTAACTGGACGGGCTCCACGTTCGACCAGGCCAACTGGTACGCCTACGGCCGCCTCGCCTGGAACCCGGACCTCGACAGCCGCGCCATCGCGCGCGAATGGGCCGGCCAGACGTTCGCGCCGGACGCGCGCGTGGTCGATCCGGTCGTCGACATGATGATGCGGTCGCGCGAAGCGGCCGTCGACTACATGACGCCCCTCGGCCTGCACCACATGATGGGCACCGGCCACCACTACGGCCCCGCGCCGTGGGTCGACGACCTGGCGCGGGCGGACTGGAACCCCGTGTATTACCACCGTGCGGGCAAGGACGGCATCGGCTTCGACCGCACGGCCACGGGCAGCAATGCCGTGGCCCAGTATGCGCCGGAAGTCGCGCGCCGCTTCGCCGACCCGGCCACGACGCCGCCCGAACTGCTGCTGTGGTTCCACCACCTGCCGTGGGACTACCGCATGCCGTCCGGCCGCACCCTGTGGGACGAGCTGGTCGCACGCTACGACCACGGCGTGGCCGAGGTGGATGCGATGCAGGCCGAGTGGCAGCGCCTGCGCCCGTTCGTCGACGCGCGCCGCTTCGCCGACGTCGCCCAGCGCCTGGCCCAGCAGCGCCGCGAAGCGCAGTGGTGGCGCGACGCGTGCATCGCCTACTTCCAGCACCAGTCCGGCCTGCCGCTGCCGGCCGGCGTGCGTGCGCCGGCGCAATCGCTCGACTATTACCGCAAGCTCGAATTCCCGTTCGCGCCCGGCCACGGATAGACACGCAATTGCCACCGTCATACCACCACACAAAACAGAAGGACTACACACAATGACATCGAGACGAGAGATCATCAAGGCGCTCGCCGGCGCCGCCCTGCTGCCGTCCGCGGCGCCCCTCGCGCGCGCGCAGGGGCCGGCGGGCGAGACGCTGAAGGACGCCGCCGCGCGCAAGGGCATGCGCTTCGGCACCGCCATCAGCCACGGACGCAACCAGTTCGGCGACCCGGCCTACCGCGCCCTCGTCGAACGCGAATGCAACCTGATCGTCCTGGAAAACGAGATGAAGTGGCAGGCCGTGGAGCCGGCGCCGGGCAAGCCGAACTTCGGCCCGGCCGACGACGTGATCGCGTGGGCGAAGGACAAGGGCATCGCCGTACGCGGCCACAACCTGTTCTGGCAGGCGGAAAAATGGCTGCCGGCGTGGGTCGCCAAGCAGAACTTCGGCGCCCAGCCGGGCAAGGCCGTCGAGCAGCTGATGCGCACGCATGTGAGCACCGTGTGCGGCCACTTCGGCAAGGCGATCAAGAGCTGGGACGTCGTCAACGAAGCCGTCGACCCGGCCGACGGCAAGCTGCGCCAGAACGCGCTCACGCGGCCGCTGGGCGCCGTCGAACAGATCGACCTGGCATTCCGCCTGGCGCGCGAATACGCGCCGCAGGCGCAGCTGGTCTACAACGACTACATGCGCGGCGACGCCGGCAGCGCGCGCCATCGCGCGGGCGTCCTGTCCCTGCTCGCCGAACTGAAAAAGCGCGGCACGCCGGTGGGCGCGCTGGGCTTGCAGAGCCACATCGGCTCGTGGGATGAAACGGACCGCGGCCGTGCGGACCTCGTGGAATGGCGCAAATTCCTCGACGAGGCGAGCGCGATGGGCTACGACCTCCTGATCACGGAGCTGGACGTGAACGACCGCCGCCTGCCGGGCGACATCGCCAAACGCGACGCCGGCGTGGCCGCCGCGACCCGCGACTACCTGGACGTGACGCTGTCCTACCCGCGCCTGCGCGACATCCTCGTGTGGGGCCTGGCCGACAACGTCAGCTGGCTCCAGACCTGGGACGAGGCGCCGCGCAAGGACAAGCTGCCGATGCGCCCGACGCCGTTCGACGACCACCTCAAGGCCAAGCCGATGCGCCAGGCCATCATCGACGCGATCAAGGCGGCGCCGGCGCGCCGGGCCTGAGCGGCGCGATATCGGTTTTGGGATCGGTCGGCACAAACAAGTGATTGGTGCGCCGGCCGATCCGTCCCTATACTCGCGCGAACCCTTTCAACCACCTGACCTGCCAATGGATTCCAACCGCCGCCGCCTGCTCTCCGCTTCCCTCGCCACCGCCGCCGTCGCGAGCCTGCCCTCCATCGCCGCCGCCGCGTCCAGGACCGCGCCATCCGGCGCGGGTCTCGCGCCCACGCCGCCCATGGGCTGGAACAGCTGGAACTCGTTCGCCACGACGATCACCGAAGCGCAGACGCTGGAAACCGCGGACATCATGGCCGCCAAGCTGCTGCCGTTCGGGTACAACGTGCTCACCGTGGACATCCAGTGGTACGAGCCGAACGCGACCAGCTATGAATACCGCAAGGATGCCGAGCTGACGATGGACCAGTACGGCCGGCTGCTGCCCGCGCCGAACCGGTTCCCGTCCGCCCGCGACGGTGCGGGCTTCAGGAAGCTCGCCGACCAGATCCACGCGCGCGGCATGAAGTTCGGCATCCACGTCATGCGCGGCATCCCGCGCCAGGCCGTGCGCCTGAACACGCCGATCCTCGGCACGAACCTGCACGCGCGCGACATCGCCGACACCGAATCGATCTGCGCGTGGAACCGCGACATGTACGGCGTCGACATGACGAAGCCGGGCGCGCAGGCCTATTACGACTCGGTGTTCAAGCAGTTCGCGGCGTGGGGCGTCGACTTCGTCAAGATGGACGACATGTCGCGCCCGTACGAAAAGAACTGGCGCGAGATCGAGGGCGCGCACAAGGCCATCGTGGCCAGCGGCCGCCCGATCGTCCTGTCGCTGTCGCCGGGCGAGACCGACCTGCGCTGGGCCAGCCACGTGCCGCATTACGCCCAGATGTGGCGCATCTCGGACGACTTCTGGGACGAGTGGCGCCTGCTCGCCGAACAGTTCCAGCGCCTGGAAAACTGGAACCCGACCATGCGCGAGAACGCCTGGCCCGACGCCGACATGCTGCCGCTCGGCCGTCTCGCGCTCGGCGCGCGCGACACCAAGTTCACGCCCGACGAGCAGCAGACCCTGATGACCCTGTGGAGCATCGCCCGCTCGCCGCTGATCATGGGCGGCGACCTGCGCCACCTGGACGCGAAGACGCTCGCCTTGCTGACGAACCCGGAGGTGCTGGCCGTGAACCAGCGCAGCCGCGAGAACCGTCCGCACCGCGCGGATGCCGGCACGCGCATCTGGAGCGCGCGGCCCGTGGACAAGCGCGGCCTGCAGTACCTGGCGCTGTTCAACACGGCCGATGCGCCGGCCGACATCGTGTTCGACCTGTCGCGCCTCGACCTGGGCGGCCGCACCGTTGGCGTGCGCGATCTGTGGGCGCGGCGCGACATGGGCAAGGTCAAGGGCGCGATCCGCGCGACCTTGCCGCCGCACGGGTCGACGCTGCTGGGCATCACGGCTTGAGTGACAAAGGGTGGATATCCGCGCCGCATGAGCGTGGGAGAATAGCGACGGTATAAAAATTAGAACATGATGGCTGCGCGGGACACCGTCCCCTGATAAGATCACCCGGCCATCACCGTTCCGTCCGTCGACTCATGAGATTCCACCCGCTCACTGGCGAGTTCGCGCTGCCCGCGAACGAAGCCGCGTTCCTCGTCCACAAACTGCCGCAGACCCGCGCCCTGCTCGTGTTCACGCTCGTGTTCTGCACGGTGTTCTACCTGGCGTTCACCGTCTCGGACCTGACCGCGCTGGGCTACGGTCCGGGCTTCGTGCGGTTGTGCGCGGCGCGCGCGGTCGTCGCCGCGACGGCCGGCACCTGCGCCTGGCTCGCCTACCGCCGGCCGCTCTCCGTCGCCGCGACGCGCAGCGCGGCGTCCGCCGCGGAAGCCGTCGCGCTGGCGTGCTTCATGTTCATCGCGGTGCAGCGGCCCGGCGAATTCCACTGGCACGCGATGTCGCTGGCGATCATGCTGATCGTGATCTACCTGTACATCCCGAACAGTTTCGCGGGCGCCCTCGCGCTGGCCTCGATCGCGACGGTCGCGTTTCTGGGCCTGGCCCTGAAATACGGGCGGCTGACGGCGGCCGACGTCGTCACGATGATCATGCTGCTGGTGCTGGCGAACGCCTTCGGCGCGCTCGCGGCGCGGCGCTTCAACCAGGTGTCGCGCGAGGAATACCTGGCGCGCGCGCAACTGCAGCACGCGGCCGCGCGCGACCACCTCACGGGCTGCTTCAACCGGCGCCACCTGCACGACAACCTGATGCGGCCCGGCCAGGTGCGCACGCCGCACGGCGGCGGCCTGGTGACGGTCGTCCTGTGCGACATCGACAATTTCAAGCGCATCAACGACACCTACGGCCACGCCAGCGGCGATGCCGTGCTGCGCACGTTCGCCGAACTGCTGACGCAAATGACGCGCGACGGCGTGGACAGCGTCGTGCGCTACGGCGGCGAGGAATTCCTCGCCATCCTGCCCGACACGGATCTCGACGGCGGCATCGGCCTCGCCGAGCGCCTGCGCACGCGTTTCGCCGGCACGAGCGTCGCGACGGACGACGGCACGGCGCAGGTCCGTACGACCGCCAGCTTCGGCGTCGCCTGCGCCGACCTCACGGCCGGCGCAGGCGACAACGTCGTGCGCGACCTCATCGCCGCGGCCGACAAGCTGATGTACGACGCCAAGCGCGGAGGACGCGACCGCGTGCACGCGCGCTGCGTCTGCGACGGCGGCGCGGGCCGGGCCGCGCCGCTCCGCGCCGGATCCGTCAATAGGCGGTGACGGAGAAATTCCGCGCGGCGTAATCCATGCCGCCCGACGACGACGTGATCTCGAAGCCGTACTGGACGTCGCCGACGGTAACGTTGCCCATCCAGCCGAGGTTCTGCAGATAGCGCATGATGGCCAGGACGTCGACGGTCGTGTTGTTGGTCTTCGACGTGCGCAGGAACGAGAACACCATGTTGCCGCCGTTATTGCCGCGATAGACGTTCCACGTGGCGCCGCCGACGTTCACGTTCGTGTACACGGGGATCGCACAACCTTGCGCCGTCCAGTTGTACGAGACCGGCTTGACGTTGCCGCAGCCGGCCGACGTGCCCGTGTAATTCAGCCACAGCATGATCTCGTTGGCGTGGTTCGAGTCCCAGATGTCGTACGTCGATTCCCATGCGCCGCCGGACGGCGTCGTGGCCGACACGACGGACGTCAGGCGCGACAGCGAACTCAATGACTTGCCGACGTAGTAGCCGATATGCGGATAGGACTTGATGCCGCCGGTGTTCGGCTGGTTCGACCACACGCCCCAGTCGGTGGGCGAGTTGGCCCACAGCGTCTGCGGACCGGCCCCCGCGCCCCACACGTCGTTGTTGAAGCTGTACGCGCCCATCGTGGTCGACCCGTACTGCGCGGAAGTCGCCCAGGTTGCCGCTTGCGCCGGGGCGGCCAGGATGGCTGCAAGTACTACTGCGGACATGCAAAATGTCTTCTTCATATAGTCTCCTTGATGTTCGCCCCGCATAGGGCGGACCGGGCGTGCCGGTATCCGCGGGCGGCGTCGGGGGCGTTGGCGCCGCATTCTTATGATATCGATTTCATCGTAAGGACACTGATACGGGGAGTCAATCGAACTAACAGTTTTGTTAACCGCTATCATCGAGGCATGCCATCTTCGTATGGCAAATGCGGATTTCGATATGGCTGAATGGAACGGTTACTCGCGCACCTTGCCGCGCAGCGCCTTGACCTGGCCGCTGCGCGACTTGGCCTCGAGCCTGCGCCGCTGCGAGCCGCGCGTGGGACGCGTGGGCTTGCGCACCGTCGGCACCTCGGCCGCCGCGTCGACCATGGCTTGCAGCCGCGCGAGCGCATCCTCGCGGTTGCGCTCCAGGCTGCGCGCGCGCTGCGCCTTGATGACGACGACGCCCTCGCGCGTGATGCGCGCGTCCGCCAGCGCGCGCAGGCGCTCTTTCACGAACGAAGGCAGCGACGACGCGCCGATGTCGAAGCGCGCCTGCACGGCGTTCGACACCTTGTTCACGTTCTGGCCGCCCGGGCCCTGGGCACGGATCGCGCTGAACTCGACGTCGTCCGGATCGATCACGATGGCCATGCCCGGGTCCCGCGCGTCAACGAACCTGCGTGCCCAGGACCGCGCCGTTCGCCGTGCCGTAGACGTACGGGCCGTTCAGCGACGACCCGTCGCCGAAGGTCTGCGCGCTCTGCTGCGTCCAGTCGGACAGGTTGAATGCCGCCTGCACCTTGAAGCTGTACAGGGGCGCGGCCGGATACGGCGACGGCTGCGTGGGCTGGGCGCTCAGACGGTACACCTGGATGCCGCTGTTGTCGTTCAAGGGCAGTCTGGCGGCGCATTGCGACGGCGCGCGGACGATCCTGGCGAAGTAGGCGGAGTTCTGCGGCGTGTATGGCGCGGTGGTGTTCTCCGCGTTGTACGGGTTGGCGACCAGCTGCGCCCTGGCGCTCCCGCGCGGGCCGGACACCAGCACGGCGGTCTCCTCGTCGATGCCGATGCCCAGCACCGAACCGGACGCCTCCAGCCCGCCGGGGCAACCGTTGCCGATGCGCGCGACGAAGCCGAACAGCCGGCCCAGGCGGTCGCGCGTGTTGAAATGGTCGTCCGTGATCGTCTTTTCCAGCGTCGGGATGGCGAGGAAGCTTCCGGTCTGGACGAACTTCTTCGACGAAGTATTGAGGGGATCGATCGTCATGTATTTGTTGAACGGATCGGCCAGCGCCTGGTCCGACGTGACGCTGCCGTTCAACGCGGCGAACGCGTACTGCCCCAGCATCGCGTTGCCGGCGCTCGTGCCGCCGACCGGAATGCCGGCGTTCACCGCCTGCTGCAGTGCCGTGTCCAGCGCGGTGCCCTGCCAGTTGTTGTAGTAATCCGCCTGGTCGCCGCCGGCGATGAAGATCGCGCTGGCCCTGGCGATCACGCCCAGCACGAACGGGTCGGCGGCCGCCTTGCGGGTGGGGATCACGAGCGTCTCGACCGACGTCACGCCCAGGTCGATGCCGCCGACCGTTTCGTAATTCCTCGGCGTCGTCGTATCGACCTGCCCGATCCGGCTGTAGATGTACGGATTGTACGCATCGGTCCCCGTCGCGCGGATGATGACGAACCGGCCGCCCGTGGCGCGCGTGATGCCCGCCCGGGCGATCATCCAGCGGAACGCCTCGGCCACGTCGTAGCCGCCGCCCATCAGCACGACGGACGGGGTGCAGGCCGTTCCCCAGCACGACGCCGGCTTCGCGCTCACGGGCGCGGACGGCGTGCCGAGATAGCTGTAGGTGTAGGTCGAGCCGGCGACGGCGGGCTGGATGGCGAGGAACGGCACAGCCGCGAGCAATACCTGGCCGGCCTTCGTTCTGAGATTGGATGTCATGCGGGCTCCGTGTGGTTGGCAGGCCCAGCATATTATCTTTTTCATACCGTTGGAACCAGCGTTTCGATGTATCGTCACGTCTGGCCCCATTTTTCACCGAAAGCACCACACGATGAGTTACGACCTGATGGTATTTGCCCCGGAAGCCGCGCCGGCCAAGCGCCCCGACTTCCTCGACTGGTATGACGAACAGACGGAGTGGGACGACGATCTCGCCTACGACGACCCGGCCGTCGCCACACCGGCCCTGCAGGCGTTCTACGCCGACCTGGCCGCCGAATTCCCGCCGATCACGGACGACGGCACCGACGCCGACGGGGCAGCGGACTACACGATCGCCCCCGCCCTGATCTACATGAACTTCGTCGACTGGGACCGGGTGGACGCGGCCTGGGAGGCCGTGCATCGCCTCGCGGCGAAGCACGAACTGGGCTTCTTCGACGTCAGTTCCGACCTCGGCGAAGTGTGGCTGCCCGACCGCAAGGGCGGCCTGCGCATCGCGAGTTCCGATTAAGCGCGCGGATCAATTCGCGCCGACGCGCGGGCTCTCCTGCGGCCCGAGATAGCTCGGCTTCAGGCCGCCCGCGTCGATCACGAGCCGCTGCAGCACGAGGCCGGGGTCGAGCGCCCAGAACTTCAGCGTGTGGCGGCCCGGCGCCTTCACGTCGAGCGCCGTCGTGAACTGGGCCACGCCGTCCGACACGATCCTTTCCCAGTGCCGCTGCGATTCGTCGGCATGCACGTCGACGATCTGCGGCGCGTCGCCATCGATCGAGACGGCATACCGGAAGCCCGCGCCCGGCCGGAATTTCAGCGTGGGCGCCAGCGTCGCCTGCACGTTCACCTTGCCCCCTTCGAACAGGTACACGTCGTATTCCAGGTGCATGCCGTCGGCGAGCGTGGCCGCGGATGCATCGACGGGAAGCGTCGTCATGCCGGACAGCGTGCGGCCCAGGCCCGGCACGCGCAGCCATTCGCGGCCGTTCGGCGCGAACGCGCGGCTGTAGTGCTCCGCCTCGATGGCGACCGTGCCGCCCGTCTCGACGAAGCCGGCCACGTCGGCGCCGCGCTGGTCCGCATGGCGCAGCACGACGTCGACGCTCGCGCTCTGCCCGTCCGCGCCGCTCACGATCACGTGGCCGGCCGTCGCTCCCGCCGGCACCTGGTCCCAGCGCACGTCGACCGGGATCCGCTTCGTCCCGGCCGTCGTCCCCGCGGACTCGCCCAGCACGATCCAGGGCTGGTCCGCACGGGCGCTCCAGGCCAGTGGCGCCGCGCCGCGGTCGAACACCTCGATGTAGCGCGCCGATTTGTCGAACGGCTCGAACGCCGGCAGGCGCAGGCCGGGGGCGGCCGGCCACGCGGCCTCGCTGCCCTCCGCCGCCACGCCCAGTGCCGCCGCGGCGGGCAGCGCAATCTCGCGCACGTCCGGCATGATGTTGGTCGCGGGATCGCGCCAGCTGGTGTAGCCGATGTGCGTCTGCGCCATCATGTGATTCCACTTGCCGCCGTTGATCTCGTGGTACTCGCGCGAGATCGCGGCGTCCCGCGCGAACAGGTCGCGGGCCCGCGCCGCGAGGTCGTTCGTGTCGGCGCGGCCCTGGGCGGCGTGGATGCGGTTGGCCTGCACCGTCGCATACAGTTCACCGAGCGTGCCGGCCGCGCGCACGGGATGTTCGACGAGCTGGAAAAAGGCGTCGCGCTGGGCCGGCGCCAGTTTCGCTTTCACTTTCTCCGCGCGTGCGGCCAGGTCGCGCCAGTCGGCGACGATGCGCTCGGACTCGCGGTAATTCGTCGCGCTGTACGTGCCCGGCTCCAGCTGCTCCGGTTTGCGGCGGCCGTTGTAGCGGGTGTACGTCGCGACGATGTCGGCGATTTCGGCGGCATCGTCGGCGCCGAACTCGCGCGTCGCCCACAGCTTCAGGTACTCGGGCAGGCGCGCCGCCGGCCACGCGGCCGGGTTCCACGCGTAGGTGAGGAAGAATTCCGTCGGCACTTCCATCGGCTTGAGATCGCCCACGTTCACGACCCACAGGCGGTCCGCGCCGAGGCGCCAGGCCAGGTGCATCTGTTCCCAGACCTTGGGCAGCGGCGTCACGTTGATCCACTTGTACGAACGCGGGCCGCCGACGTAATCGAAGTGGTAATAGATGCCGGCGCCGCCGCTGCGCTTGCGCTCGTCGGGTGTGGGCAGGCGGCGGATATTGCCCCAGTTGTCGTCGCACCACAGCAGGGTGACGTCGTCCGGCACGCGCATGCCCTTCTCGTAGTACTCCTGCACTTCCTTGTACAGCGCCCAGACCTGCGGCACCGCGGCCAGCGGCTTGCCCGTCGTCTTCGCGATCATCGCGCGCTGGTCGGCCACGATCTTTTCCAGCAACGCGACGTTGGACTGTTCAGACATCGGCTCGTCGCCGTCGCCGCGCATGCCCAGCGTGATGACCTTCTCGAAGTCCTTCGAGCGGTCCAGGCCCTGCTGCCAGAATTCGCGCAGCACCTGCTCGTTGCGGCTGTAGTCCCACGGCCCCTTGCCGTACCTGGCCCATTCCGCGTGGGCGCGCATCAGCGGTTCGTGGTGCGACGTGCCCATCACGATGCCCATTTCGTCGGCCAGCGGGCCGTTTTCCGGATCGTCGTCGTAGAACGCATTGCCCCACATCGCGGGCCACAGGTAATTCCCGCGCATGCGCAGGATCAGTTCGAACAGCTTCCCGTAGAACTTGTGATTGAAGCCGCCGAATTTTTCCTTGGCCCAGCCGGACAGCGCCGGCGCCTCGTCGTTCAGGAAGATGCCGCGGTAGCGCACGACCGGGGCGTCGGCGACGCGCGTGCCGGCCGCCACGGCCAGCACGTCGTGATGCGGCGCCGGCACGTCGGCCCACCAGTTCCACGGCGAGACGCCGATCTGCTCGGACACCGTGTACAACCCGTAGATCGTGCCGCGCTTGTCGCTGCCCGCCACGACGAGCGCGCGGGCGACGCCCGGCAGCGGATTGCGCACGGTCTGCACGAGATAGCCTTCCCACTTGCCGCGCAGCCGCTTCGCGTCGATCTTGCCTTCGCGCGCGAGGCGGTCGACCAGCGCGCTTTTGCCCAGCGTACCCACGATGACGACGTCGCTGCCGCGCGCCACCGCGCCGCCCGCGTCCAGCAGCGCGGGACGGGTGCCCGACACGCGCGCGATGTCGCCCTGCAGGTCGGCCGCCGCCCGGCGCACGCCGGCGAAATCGTTGCGGTCGACGACGATGCGCGCGGCCTGGCCGGCGCGCGCCAGCACGACGGCGTCCTTGCCCGCATCGAACGTCACGAAGGGGTGCTCGCCCAGCGCCCATGCCGGGTGCGCGGCCACGAGCGCCAGCACGGCGGCGGCGACGAGTGATTTCATAAGTCTCCTGATGTGATGGGTGTTCGTGCGGCGGTCAGCGCGCGCCGATGTGGCATGCCTTGAGCTGCTCCAGCGGCACGGCGTCGGCCATCGCCTGGTAGCCCGCCGGCGCCGACGGATGCAGACCGTCGTTGTCCAGCGCCTTGCGCAGATGGTCGGGGCGGGCCGGATCGCGCAGCGCCGCATCGAAGTCGACGACGCCGTCGACGACGCCGGCGCTGCGGATCCAGCGGTTGTACGCGAGACGGTCCGCCTCGTTGTCGGGACCGGGCGCGTAATAGCCGCTGCCGCCGTACGGCGTGATCGTGGCGCCCAGCACGCACACGCCGCGCTCGTGGGCGCGCGCGACGATCTGGCGGTACGCCTGTTCGAGGTCGCCCACCAGGCGCGCCCGTTCGGCCGGGCTGTCTTCCTTGTTCCGGTGCTGCACCCCGAAGTCGTTCACGCCGATCATGACGATGGCGTGCGACACGCCCGGCCGCGCCAGCACGTCGCGTTCGAAGCGCGACACGAGATTCGGGCCCAGGCCGTCGCGCAGCATGCGCCCGCCGCCGATGCCCGCGTTGACGACGCCGACGTCCGTCATGCCGGCGGCGCGCAGGCGCGTGGCGAGGCCGTCGGTCCAGCGGGCATAGGTGTCGGGCTGGACGCCGTAGCCGTCCGTGATGGAGTCGCCGATCGCGACGACCGTGTGCGCAGCGGGGCCGGACAGCACCTCGACGCCCGCAATCTGGTACCAGCGCGTGAACGTGTCGGCATGCGGCCAGCTCGCGGCCTGCACCTGGTTGCCCGGTACGCGGAAGCTCGTCGCGCGCGCGCCGGGGTGGCCGGTCTGGCGCGCCGGCGCCTGGGCGAAGTGCAGCGAGATGGCGAGATCGGCGCCCGCCGCATGCGGCAGGTCCACCGGATCGCTCAGGTATTCGCCGCCGGCGGGAATCGTCACGCTCGCGCCGCCGCCGAATCGCAGCGCGCGCAGGCTGGCCGCGTCGACGTCGGCGCGGCCGGGTGCCGTCGCCAGCGCGACGCTGCCGGCGTCGATCACGAGGGGCGCCGTGCCGAACGCGTTGCTCAGCTTGACGCGCAGTTGGCGGCCGCCCAGCGACACGCGCACGACCTGGCGCAGGCTCGCGTCCTGCCATTGCGCGGCGGGCAGCTCGTTCTGGCCCTCCGGCACCAGTTGCGCACTGCCCCAGGAAGCGACCCAATGCTCGCCGGCGGGTGGTTGGGAAGCCGTTCCGCCAGCGAGGGCGGCGCAGCCGGCGAGGGATACGGACAGGAGGCTGGCAGCCAGAATCGATTGACGCGACATCGTTATTCCTTCACACTGGGAAAAAATGGTTGCGCTACCATTCTAGTGTAGATAAATGTTACGAGCAACCGGATATATCGATCATTTATGCCGGTTATTACCAGGAGACCCCCATGACCCCGATCCAGCGCGCCGCCAGCCCGACCATCACCGCCATGCAGGTGATCCCCGTGGCCGGCCGCGACAGCATGCTGCTCAACCTGTGCGGCGCCCACGCACCCTACTTCACCCGCATCCTCGTCCTGCTCAAGGACAGCGCCGGCAACACCGGCATGGGCGAAGTGCCCGGATCGGACGGCATCCTCCGCGCGCTGGAAAAGCTCGTGCCGCTCGTCACGGGCACGGAAGTGGCGCGCTACAACCGCACCTTGAACACGCTGCGCGCCGCCATCTCGGGCGTCAGCCACCAGGTGACGTCGAGCGCCGAGGAAGCCGTCATGAAGCAGCCGCACGAGATCAACCTGCGGCTGGAAAACGTCGTCACGGCCGTGGAAGCGGCGCTGCTCGACCTGCTGGGCCAGCACCTGGGCGTGCCGCTGTGCGAACTGCTCGGCAACGGCCAGCAGCGCACCCACGTGACGATGCTGGCGTACCTGTTCTACATCGGCGACCGCGCGCGCACCGACCTGCCCTACGACGGCGGCGCCGCGCCGGACGGCTGGTATCGCATGCGCGACGAGGAAGCGTTGACGCCGGAGCAGATCGCCGACCTCGCCGCCGCCGCCGTCGACAAATACGGCTTCCGCGACTTCAAGCTCAAGGGCGGCGTGATGCGGCCGGAAGAGGAAGTGGCCGCCGTCGCGGCGATCAAGCGGCGCTTCCCGGACGCGCGCGCGACGCTGGACCCGAACGGCGCGTGGTCGCTGGCGGAAGCCGTCGCCGCCTGCAAGGGCCACGGCCACGTGCTGGCGTATGCGGAAGATCCGTGCGGGCCGGAGAACGGCTACTCTGGCCGCGAGATCATGGCCGAGTTCAAGCGCGCCACCGGCATCCGCACGGCGACCAACATGGTGGCCACGGACTGGCGCCAGATGGCCCATTCGCACCTGCTGGGCGCCGTCGACATCCCGCTCGCCGACCCGCACTTCTGGACCATGCAGGGCTCCGTGCGCCTCGCGCAGCTGTGCCACGACTGGGGCCTGACGTGGGGCTCGCACTCGAACAACCACTTCGACGTCTCGCTGGCCATGTTCACGCACTGCGCCGCGGCCGCGCCGGGCGCCATCACGGCGATCGACACGCACTGGATCTGGCAGGAGGGCCGCGAACGGCTCACCACGGAGCCGCTGCGGATCGTCGGCGGGCAGGTCGCCGTGCCGGAGGCGCCGGGCCTCGGCGTCGCGCCCGACATGGCGCGCATCGAGGAAGCGCACGCGCTGTACAAGAAGGTCGCCGGCGGTGCCCGCGACGACGCGATGGCGATGCGCTACCTCGTGCCCGGCTGGACGTACGATCCCAAGAAGCCCAGCTTCGCGCGCTAGGCCGCGCCGGCCGGCGCGCCGGCACAGAGCTCGTACACCCAGCGCCGCAGCCAGCGGTGCGCCGGGTCGGCTTCCATGCGCGGGTGCCACATCATCGACACGGTCAGCGCCGGCGTCGCCACCGGCAGGTCGAACGTGTGCATGCCGTCGCGCAGCCGGGCCGTGTGGCGCTCGGGGACGTTGGCGACGAGGTCGGACGCGCGCGCCAGCGCGAGCGCCGTCGCGAACGAGCCGACCATCACGGCCACCGGCCGCTCCAGCCCGAGCGGCGCCAGCGCCGCATCGATGGCGCCGCGCTCGCGCCCGCGGCGCGACACCGAGACGTGCCGGCAGGCCGCGTACCGCGCCGGCGTCAGCGCGCCGCTTGCCAGCGGATGGCCGCCCCGCACGGCGCCCACGAAGCGGTCGCGGAACAGCGCGCGCGTGCGGATCTCCGGTCCTGTTTCTTCCCCGATCACGCCGATTTCCAGGTCGATGAGACCCTCGCGCAGCGGCGTGCTGTCCTTGTTCACCTTTTGCAGGAAGCACAGGCGCACGCCGGGCGCGTCGCGGTCCAGCCGCGCCAGCAGCGCCGGTCCATAGTTTTCCACGAAGCCGTCGGTGACGCGCAGCGCGAACACGCGCACGATCGTGGCCGGATCGACGTCGTCGAAGGGCCGCAACATGTGGCCGGCTTCCTGCACCAGCCGGCCGGCCTGTTCGCGCAATGCGAGCGCGCGCGGCGTGAGCACGAGGCCGCGGCCCGCGCGCACGAGCAGCGGATCGCCGGTCGCCGCGCGCAGCCGGGCCAGTGCGCGGCTCATCGCCGACGGACTCAGTTTGAGGCGCCGCGCGGCGCCGGCCACGCTGCCCTCGGACAGCAGTACGTCGAGGGTCAGGAGCAGGTTCAGGTCGGGCATCGTCATCCGCGCACGATAGCACAGCCGCCGCGCCGCGGCGGCCACATGGCGCCGCACGCACGGTGTCATTGCGTCGGGCGCGCCTTCCGCCCGCGCGCCGCGTGGCCTACGCTAGAGGCCATCGCAGACCAGGAGCCTTCATGCCCACCTCGACCACCCTTTCCCTGCCCGTCCGGACACGCACACCGCTGCCCGGCCTCGCGCTGTGCGTGCTGCTGGCGTCGTTCGGCGCGAGCAGCGCCAACGTCGCCCTGCCCGCCCTGCAGCGCGCGTTCGGCACCGGCTTCGCGGCCGTGCAATGGATCGTGCTCGCCTACCTGCTGGCGGCAACGGCCGCCGCCGTCGGCGCGGGCCGCCTCGGCGACATGATCGGCCGGCGCCGCGTGCTGCTCGGCGGGATCGCGCTGTTCGCGGCGGCATCCGGCCTGTGCGCGCTGGCGCCCACGCTGCCGCTGCTCGTGGCCGCACGCGCGCTGCAGGGCCTGGGCGCCGCCGTGATGCTGGCCCTCGGCATGGCGCTGGCCGCCGCCAGCCTCCCGCAAGGCCGCACGGGCAGCGCGATGGGCCTGCTGGGCAGCATGTCGGCCGTCGGCACGGCGCTCGGGCCGGCATTGGGCGGGCTGCTGCTGGCGGGTCCGGGCTGGCGCGCCGTCTTCGGCGCGACGCTGGCGCCGGCCGTGCTGGCCCTTGCGCTGGTGCGGCGGCTGGCGGACGACGCGCCGGGCCGCGCGTCCGCGCCGCGGCCCCCGTTCGACCTGGCCGGCCTGCTGCTGCTCGTCGCGGCGCTGCTCGCGTTCGCGCTCGCGGCCACCGGCGCCGGCACGCTGTCGCGCGGCTGGCTGTTCGGCGCCGCCGCGCTGGGCACCGGGCTGTTCGTCCAGACCGAGGCGCGCGCCGCGGCGCCCCTCGTGCCGCTGGCGCTGCTGCGCGACCGCGTGCTGGCGTCGGGTTTCGCCATGAGCGCGCTGGCGATGGCATTGATGATGACGACGATGCTCGTCGGCCCGTTCTATCTCGGGCACGCGCTCGGGCTTGCGCCGGGCGGGGTCGGGCTCACGCTGGCGGCCGGTCCGTTCGTCGCGGCGCTGGCGGGCGTGCCGGCCGGGCGCCTCGTGGACCGGCGCGGCGCGCGCGCGGTGTGCGTGGCGGGGCTCGCGGCGATGGCGCTGGGATCGGGCCTGCTGGCGCTGGCGCCGCTCGCGGCCGGCGTCGCCGGCTGGATCGCGCCGCTGGCCGTGCTGACGGCGGGCTATGCGCTGTTCCAGGCCGCGAACAACACGACCGTGATGGAAGCCGCCGGCGGCGCCCGGCGCGGCGTGGCGGCGGGACTGCTGAACCTCGCGCGCCAACTGGGTCTGATCGCCGGGTCGGCCCTGCTGGGCGCCGCGTTCGCGGCCCGTCCGCGCGGGACGGCGCTGGAAGTCGCGGCCGCGGCCCACGCGACGTTCGCGCTGGCCACGCTGCTGCCGCTGCTGGCGCTGGCCACGGCCCGGCCGGGCAGGCGGACGCGCGCGGAATGACTCAGGCGGCCATGCTGCCGGGGACTTCGCACTGCAGGAATTTGTCGAATTCCGGCAGGGCCATCGGGCGCGCGAACAGATAGCCCTGCGCTTCGTCGCAGCGGCAGTCGCGCAGGGTCTCCATCACCTCTTCCGTCTCGATGCCTTCCGCGACCACCTTCAGGCCGAGCGCATGGGCCATGTGGACGAGGGCCGCGACGATTTCGTCGCCGTTGGCGTCCTGCGACTGCTCCAGGAAGAACGAGCGGTCCAGCTTGAGCACGTCGACGGGGAAACGCTTCAGGTACGACAGGCTCGAATAGCCGGTGCCGAAATCGTCCAGCGCCAGCGTCAGGCCCAGCCCCTTGAGGCGCCGCAGCACGTCGACGGATTGTTCGGTGTCCTCGATCAGCGCGCTTTCCGTCAGCTCCAGCTCCAGCGCGCGCGCCGGGAAACCCGATTCGCGCAACGCCTGCTCGACCTCGGCCACCAGGCTCGCCGTGCGCAGCTGGCGGGCCGACACGTTCACGGACACGTGGAGCTGCGTCCCGTATTTGTCGCCCAGGCGCTTGCCCACGCGGCAGGCTTCGACCAGCACCCATTTGCCGATCGCCTCGATGTGGCCGCGCTCTTCCGCGATCGGGATGAATTCGAGGGGCGACACCTGGCCGAGCTCAGGATGCTTCCAGCGCAGCAGCACTTCCACGCCGCGCAGGCGCAGGGTGCGCACGTCGATGCGGGGCTGGTAATGAAGTTCGAACTGGCCCAGTTCCAGCGCGCGCCGCAGCGCGGCCTCGATCTGCAGGCGGCGCCGCGCCTCCACGCTCATCTCGCGCTCGAAGAACTGGTACGAGCTCTCGCCCAGCGCCTTCGCCTTGTACATCGCCGTGTCCGCGTTCTGGAACAGCAGTTCGGGCGTCGGCGCATCCTGGCCCGACAGGCTGATGCCGATCGACGCGCCCACGCACATCTCCAGGCCGTCGATGTAGAACGGGACGGTCAGCGTCTTGAGCAGCCGCTGGGCGATGCCGGCGGCGGCCTCGCGGCCGGCGCAGTGGGCGGCCACGACGAATTCGTCGCCGCCCAACCGCGCCACGACGTCGCCCGGCCGCATGCACGATTGCAGCCGCTGGCCCACCTGCTGCAGCAGCACGTCGCCGGCCGCGTGGCCCAGCGAATCGTTGACTTCCTTGAAGCGGTTCAGGTCGATGAACATCACGGTCGTCGCCGCCTGGCTGCGCGCCTGCCCCAGCATCGCCTTCAGGTGGCCGTTGAGCCAGGCGCGGTTCGGGAGGCCCGTGAGGTCGTCGCGCGTGGCCAGCTGCTCGAGGCGCTCTTCGGCGCGCTTGCGGTCCGAGATATCGTGGAAGAACACGGACAAGCCGTCCTCGCGCGCATAGACGCGCAGGCTGAGCCACACGCCGGCGGGGTCGTAGAACGCTTCGAACGACGTGTTCTCGCGCCGCTCCATCGCGCGCCGGTAGGTGCTGGCGATCCCGGTGCCGGCCAGTCCTTCGGCCAGGTCCCACAACACGCGGCCCGTCGACGTGCCGGGCGTGACGCCCGCGAACACCTCGGCCAGCGTGTTCGCGTACGTGATCTCCCAGTTCCGGTTGACGGAGAAAAAACCGTCCTCGATGCTTTCCAGGACCGTGCGCACGTGCGCATGCGCGTGCTCGACCCGGTGCAGCATCTCCCGTTCGCGCGTGATGTCGCGCGAGACCAGCACGGCGCCGAACACGGCGCCGGTCGCGGGGTCCGTGACCTTGCGCACCTTCGTGCCGAGCGAGACGTAGTGGCCGTCCCGGTGCTGCTTGCGGACCTCGATCACGTCGTCGATGTCGCCGCCGGCAAGGATGCGCGCGAGCGCCGCGGTGGCCGCGCCCCGGTCGTCGGGATGCAGGAAGCACGTCACCAGCTCCCCCACCATCTCGGCCGCCTCGCGTCCGATCACGGTCTCGTACGACGGCGATACGTAGATGTAGCGGCCGTCGATGCCGCAATGCGCGATCAGGTCCATGCTGTGGTCCACGATCAGCCGGTGTTCCGCCTCGCTCCTGAGCGCGCGGTCGAGCGTCGCTTTCTGTTCCGTGACGTCGGCGAAGGCGCCGCTGAAACCCGCGCAACGTCCGTCGGCTGCGACGCGCGGCAGGCCGGACACGACGACCCGGCGCGCGCGCCCGTCCCCGCACCGGACCTGGACTTCGTGATCGAACGGCGCATGCCGCGCCAGCGCATCCGCGACGCCGCGCGCGGCCTCGTCCCCGGCCGCGTCGCCGCAGCCGCGCAGCCAGTCCAGCAGGCTCGCCGCGGCGGCGAACGGCGGCAGCACGTCCGGCCGGTGGTCGACGACCGACGTGCAGTTGCCGTGGAGATCCGTTGTCCAGATGCTCGCGATGAACGATGTGGGCTGTGCCATGGGATTCGAAAAAGGTGGGAACCGGAGGTTTTAGCCACCATTATGCGGCAGGGATGTTGCCGCATGAAAACTCTCACCGAGAATCTGTGGAAGCTGTTGCCCGGCTACAACTCAACAGGCAAGGCACGCGGACGCCCGCCGGCGCGACGGCGCGGGCCGGTCGGAGGGAGGCGTCGTGGAGAGGCGCGGCCCGGCCACCGGGGCCGGCACCGCGTGGCGGAGGGATTACTGGCGCAGCAGCGTGCGCAGCGTGCGCGACAAATCCTCGGCCGAGAACTTGGCGACGTAGGCGTCGGCGCGCACGTTCTTGACGTGTTCCTCGTTCGTCGTGCCGGACAGCGACGAGTGGATCACGACCGGCATGTTGCCGAAGCGCGCGTTGGACTTGATGTTGCGGGTCAGCGTGAAGCCGTCCATCTCCGGCATCTCGAGGTCGGTCAGCACGAGCGCGACCTTGTCGTGCACCGTCTTGCCTTCGGCCTCGGCGGCGGCGGCGATGTGGTTCAGCTGGTCCCAGCATTCCTTGCCGCTCTTGGTCATCACGAACGGCAGGCCCATCGCGTCGAGGCCCTGCTCGATCAGCGCGCGCGCGACGACGGAGTCGTCGGCCGCCAGGATCACGGCACCCGGCTTGAGCTTCATCTTGGCGCCGACCGCCTGTTCGATGTTCTCGCCCTCCGACTCCGGATTCAGGTTGCGCAGGATCGTCTCGACGTCCAGCACCTGGGCGAGGCGGGCCGGCTGGCCGTCGAACGCTTCGAGGCGCGCGATGCTCGTGACCATGCCGCTGCCGGCGCTCTTCTCGGCCGACATCACCTGGGTCCAGTCGAGGCGCACGATCTCTTCCACGCTTTCCACGGCGAACGCCTGCGTGGTGCGCGCGAATTCCGTCACCAGCATGATGTTCAGGCCGGTCTTGGGCGTGACGCCGGCGATGCCGGGCAGGTCGAGGACCTGGATGATCTGGCCGCGCAGGTTGACCACGCCGAGCACGTGGTCGGGTGCGCCGGCCACCTTGGTGATCGTCGGCATGGCGACGATTTCCCGGATTTTAAAGACGTTGATGCCGAACAGCTCGCTGTGCTCGCCGCTGGCGTCGCCGCCGAGACGGAAGAGCAAAAGCTCGAATTTGTTCGTGCCCGTAAGGTTGCTGCGCTCGTCGACTTCCTGCTGAACCGATTTCATGTCCCATCCCAAAAAGGTTGATTCTTTTGGGAAATTTTAGACGTGAACCGGCCGGCGGTGTAAAGACCAGCTTGAATCTTGGTAACTTTCTGGCGATTCCGTTCCAAAAAACCACACACATTTGACGAAATCGTAACGGGCCGGCGCGGCGGCCCCGGCTTTCCGCTCAATGCCCCGTGTAAGGCAGATAACTGATTCCGTTTTCGAGGGTGCCGACGAGCGCCGCCACGTTTTCCGGGCTTTCGCTGAACTTGACGAGCACCTCGGCGACGGTGGCCAGGTGCTGGTCCAGCGCGTTCGTCCAGAACGCCTGCCCCGTCGCGTCGGGCGCGCGGTGCAGGATGTTGGCGTAGAACTGGTTGACCAGCGCCCCGTTGCCGCTCAGGGACGCGTACCTGGCCTTGAACTCGTCGGATGCGACGAACGCGTTCGCCACGTCGGTCAGGGCGACGCCCATGTCGAGCCGGCTGATCCAGAAGCCGATGCCGAAGTCGTCGGGCGTCCGGTCGAACGCGGCCTGGTACAGCCGGTACGCCTCGCCGGCGGCGCCGTCCACGTCGAATGCCGTCCCCGTCGTGCCGAGCACGACCCGCTCGACGTTCACGAGGCTGGCCCCGTACCCGCCTTCGTCCCACACGTTGGTCGTGCCCACGCCCGGGCCGGGCGTATGCAGCATGTACAGGCCGGCGCCGATGAACGTGTCGACGCCGCTGCCGCCGTCGACGGTGCCGAGCGTGCCGCCACTCTCGAGGATGGTGTCGTTGCCGGCGCCCAGGTCGATGGTGTCGCCGGCGTTCAACGCGACGGTATCGGCCGCGGCGCCGCCGAACACGAGCCGGTGATCCTCGACGTAGCCGCGGTTGTCCGCGTATTCGACGCGCGCGCGCAGCAGTTCCGACGCCGCGGCGCCCACGGCGAAATCGGGGCCGGTGGCGCCGGGCAGCGCGGTCCAGGTCTTGCCGTCCGTGCTGCTCTCCCAGCCGTAATACACGGTGCCCAGCCCGTCCGCATCGGTCGCGGCGGCGTGCAGGGTCTGGCCCGGCGCATACGTGCCGGAAATCGCGACGCTGCCCCAATGATTGTTGTAGATGTTCAGGACGTCGTCGCTCGCCACGGATTCCGCGTGGCCGCGGCCATCCACGTAGCTGGCGACGACCGTGACCTTCTTCCCGACCTGGTCGGGCGTCATGGTGAAGTCCGTGCCGGTGGCACCCGCGATCGCCTGGCCGTCGACTTTCCACTGCCAGCTGACCGTTCCGACGCCGTCCGCGTCGTCCAGGCCGTTGAAGACATGCACCAGGTTCGGATCGGTCTCGGCAGGCACGACCCAGACGACGCCGGTCGGCCGGTCGTTGACGTCGAGCACGGACAGGCTGTTGCTGCCGTCGACCTGATGCGCCGCGCCGGCCGGGTCGGTGTACAGCAGCTTGACGGACATCGCCTTGCCGACCTGCTGCTCGGCCGGGTAGAACGTGGCGCCGTCCGTCGTGGCGACGACCTGGCCGTCGGCCAGCCATTGATAGCGGACCGTCCGCACATCCTCCCCGTCCGTCGTCAGGCTGGCGGTCAACGCCGAGTTCTCGAAAACCATGCCGGCAGGAATGCCGCCTAATGTCACCTTGATCAATGGATCCTCCCGATATGCGTGTTGCGCGACGGCGCGAAGACCCGCATTGTTACATCGGGCGCCACCGAAAAGTTGCACACATTGTCACACCGCGGACCCGACGGCGCTGCCCGCATCGACCTCGCGCAGCGCCTGCCGGGCCATCTCGAGGATGCCGTCGAACGATTTGGCAGCCGCGATGAAGCGCCCGTTATGGCAGAAGCCCGCGTCCGGCACGCCCGTGACGGCCGCCAGGTCGGCGTCGCGCAGGCCGGCCCAGGCCGCCGGCAGGTCGGCGCGCGCGTCGAAGCTCTCGGCGCTGACGGGCACCGTGTGGATCATGTGGCGCTGCTCGGCCAGGTTGTAGCTGATGACGAACAGGACCTTCGGCATCTCCTTGCGCACGACGGCCGTCCACGGCAGCGCCGCATTCCTGAGGAACAGCACGCGGCCGCCCTCCAGCACCTCGGCATGGCGCACCTGCTCGACCGCGAGCACCGCGCCCACGCGGTATTTGACGGCATTGATCATCAGGTCCGTCAGCAGGCCCAGCACGCGGCGGAACTGCGCGTCGCGGTACGCTTCCGCCGCGGCGCCATAGCCGAGGCGCTGCTCGTCCATCCAGTTCGGATTGAAGCCGGACACGATGGCCGACAGGCCGTAGCTGCCGGGCGCGTTGCGGGCCGCGCCGACGTCGGACAGGTCGAGGTATTGCACGACGTCGGCGTCGATCGCGTACGCCATCTGCTGGGCGGCCTCGTCCGACAGTCTGTGGCCCGCGTGGCGCTCGGCCAGCAGGGCGACGCAGCGCGCGCCGTGTTCGCGCCACACGAGGCCGGCGCTGGCATACGGCACGCCGCTGACGCGGGCGCCGTCGAAGCCTTTCTGGTGGTGGTCGAAACGGCCCGCGGCCGGGTCCCACACGCCGCCCACGTCGATCGCGACGTCGGCCTTGGCGATGATGGCCGGGTCGCGCGTGCGCACGAGTTCGGCCTCGGGGTACAACAACATCAGGACGGCCACCGCCCACGCATCGTCCGCGTGGAATTTGCCGCCATGGGTCACGATCAACATGCTTGCTCCAGTGTGAATGCCCGGCACCGCGCCGTCGTGCACACGCCCGGCATGCGCACCGCATGCCAGATGATACCGGCTTTGGCCGCAAGGCCGGGCACGGGTATGATGACAGCAAAGGAGGCGCCATGCCGATCCGCTTACCCGTCCTGCCCCTCGCCTTCATGCTTGCGTTCGGCCTGGCGCCCGCCGCCGCGCGCGCGGACGCGCAGGCGGGCGCCGGCGCGGCGAAGGGCTCGCTCGTGATCGCCGGCGGCGCCCTGCGCGCCGACAACGCCCCGGTCTGGAAAAAGATCGTCGAGCTGGCCGGCGGCCCCGGCGCGCGCATCGCCGTGTTTCCGACGGCGTCCGCGAATCCGGAGCGCTCCGGCCGCGCCACGGCCGCGATCCTGGCGGACTACGGCGCCCGGGCCTTCGTCGTGCCGGTGTCCGCGCACCTGGCCGGCACCGACGTACGGCGCGCCGCCGACGATCCGCAACTGGCGGCCAGCGTGCGCGCGGCCGGCGGCGCGTTCTTCGTCGGGGGCGACCAGGGCCGCATCACGGCCGCGCTGCGCCACGCCGACGGCACCGACAGCGCCCTGCTGGACGCGCTGTGGGACATGTACCGGCGCGGTGGCGTCATCGCCGGCACGAGCGCCGGCGCGGCCATCATGAGCAAGACGATGTTCTACGAAGGCCGCGCGCCCCTGCCCACGCTGCGCGACGGCGTCACGGACGGCCGCGACATCGCGCCGGGCCTCGGCTTCATCGGCGACGACGTGTTCGTCGACCAGCACCTGCTCATCCGCGGCCGCTTCGCGCGCATGCTGCCCGCGATGCTGGCCAAGCACTACCGCCTCGGCCTGGGCATCGACGAGAACACGGCGGCCGTCGTCGCGCCGGACCGCTCGATCGCGGTCATCGGCTACAAGGGCGCGCTGCTGCTCGACCTCGGCCAGGCCAGCGTCGACCCGGCGCACGCCGGCTTCAACGTCGCCGGCGCCCGCATCAGCTACCTCGACAGCGGCGACCGCTACGACCCGGCCAGCGGCCGCTTCACGCCCGGCCCGGACAAGGAGCACGTCGACGCCGCCGACCCGTCGTACCGCGGCCCGCTGTTCGCCCCGGACATCCTCGGCAACACGGCGGTCGTCGACCTGCTGATGAAGCTGTGCGACAGCGATCAGGTGCGGGCCACCGGCATCGCGTTCGGCGACCCGGCGGGCGCCGCGCCCGAGCGCGGTTTCGAATTCACCTTCACGCGCACGCCGGAGAGCGAAGGCTGGGAGTCGAACCGGGCCGACACCTATTCCGTGTACCGCGTGCGCATGGACGTGCGGCCGGTGCGGCTGGCGTTGCCGCTGTACCGCGTCGAATGACGCTCAGCGCGCGATCGACACGGCCAGCGTTTCCTTGACCTCTTCCATCACGACATAACTCTTCGACTGGCCGCCGTCCGCCACGTGCAGGATCTCGCCCAGCAGCCTGCGGTATTCCGTCATCTCCGGAATGCGCGCCTTGATCAGGTAATCGAAATCGCCCGACACGAGGTGGCACTCCATCACCTCGGGCAGCGCCAGCATCGCGCGCCGGAAGCGCTCGAACGCCTGCTCCGATTTCTGGCGCAGGGTGATCTCCACGAACACGAGGATCTGCAGCCCGAGCAGGCGCGGCGCCACGCGCGCGTGGTAGCCGGCGATGACGCCGTCGCGCTCCATCCGCTTGACCCGTTCGATGCAGGGCGTCAGCGACAGGCCGACGCGCTCGGCCAGGTCCTTCATCACGATGCGGCCGTCGTCCTGCAGGATGGACAGGATGTGCAGGTCGATGCGGTCCAGCACACGGTTCGAGTCTTTTTGCACGCGCATGATTTTTCACTAAAAAGTAAATCGCAAACCGAAACTATTATGGCAGTCCCACAACTAAAATGAAAACATATTCTAATTCCTAAACAACTAGAGACACAGGGAAAGCTATGCGCGTCATCGTACTCGGCAGCGGCGTGGTCGGCGTGACCACCGCTTACTATCTGGCCAGGGCCGGCCACGACGTCACCGTCATCGACCGCCAGCCGGGTCCGGCCCTCGAGACCAGTTTCGCCAACGCCGGCCAGATCTCGCCGGGCTATGCGTCGCCCTGGGCCGCGCCGGGCATTCCGCTGAAAGCCTTCAAATGGCTGTTCCAGCGCCACGCGCCGCTGGCCATCCAGCCCGACGGCTCCCTCTTCCAGCTGCAATGGATGTGGGAGATGTTCAGGAATTGCGACGCCGGCCGCTATGCCGTCAACAAGGAACGTATGGTACGCCTCGCGGAGTACAGCCGCGATTGCATCCGTGCGCTGCGCGCCGAGACGGGCATTGCGTACGAAGGCCGCCAGCAAGGCACCCTGCAGCTGTTCCGCACGCAGGCGCAGTTCGACGGCGCCGCCAAGGACATCGAGGTGCTGAAGGAGGCCGGCGTGCCGTTCGAGGCGCTGACCCGCGACCAGCTAGCCAATGCCGAGCCGGCGCTGGGCCACGTGCGCGACAAACTGGTCGGCGGCCTGCGCCTGCCGAACGACGAAACGGGCGACTGCCAGCTGTTCACGACGCGCCTGGCGCAGATGGCGCGCGACCTCGGCGTGCGCTTCCAGTTCGACACGGCGATCGAACGCCTCGACATCGCGCACGGCCAGGTCGTCGGCGTGCAGACGGACAAGGGCCGCGTGACCGCCGACCGCTACGTGCTGGCGCTGGGCAGCTATTCGCGCCTGCTGCTGCAGGGCCGGTTCCGCGTGCCGGTCTACCCGCTCAAGGGTTATTCGATCACCGTGCCGATCGTCGACGCGGCCAGGGCGCCCGTGTCCACGATCCTCGACGAGACCTATAAAATCGCCGTCACCCGCTTCGACGACCGCATCCGCGTGGGCGGCATGGCGGAGATCGCGGGCTACAGCCGCGTGCTGAATCCGCGCCGCCGCGCGACGCTTGAACTGGTCGTGAACGACTTGTTCCCGGGCGGCGGCGACGTGTCGCGCGCCAAGTTCTGGACGGGCCTGCGTCCGATGACGCCGGACAGCACGCCGATCGTCGGCGCCACGCCGCTGTCGAACCTGTTCCTGAACACGGGCCATGGCACGCTGGGCTGGACGATGGCATGCGGCTCGGCCAGCGTCATCGCGGACCTGGTCAGCGGCAGGGTCCCCGCGATCCACGCCGACGACCTGGCCGTGTTCCGCTACGCCGGCACGCGCACGGCCGCCATGCGCCCGGCGCTGGCCAAGGCATGAACGCGGCCGCACACCCCGCCCACGTGGCCCGGGCTGCGCGGGCCGGCGCCGTGCTGACGGTCGACCTGGATGCCGTCGCGGCCAATTATCGCTTGCTGGTGGAACGCGCCGGCGGCGCCGTCGTCGCCGGCGTGATGAAGGCCGATGCCTATGGCCTCGGCATGGCGCACGTGGCGCCGGCCCTCGTGCGCGCGGGCTGCCGCGTGTTCTTCACGGCCCACGTCGAGGAAGGCATGCGGCTGCGCGCCATCGTCCCGCCCGACCTCACCGTCTACGTGCTGCACGGGCCGCCGCCAGGCACCGCGGCCGACTTCATCGAACACGGTTTGATCCCGGTGCTGAACGACCCCGGCCAGGTGCGCGCGTGGAGCGCCGCGTGCACGCGCGCGGGCCGGCGCCTCGCCGCGGCGGTGCAGGTCGACAGCGGCATGTCGCGCATGGGGCTGTCTCCCGCCGACCTGGAGGCGCTGGGCGACCCGCGCGACTGGCTGGCCGCATTCGAGCCGGTCCTGCTGATGAGCCACCTGGCCTGCGCGGACATGCCCGGCCATCCGCTGAACGCGCGCCAGCGCGCGCGCTTCGACGCCATCCGCGCGCGGTTCCCGGCCATGCCGGCGAGCCTCGCGAATTCGTCGGCCATCTTCCTCGGGCCGGACTTCCGCCATGACCTCGTGCGTCCCGGCGCCGCGCTGTACGGCATCAATCCGCAACCGGGACATGCGAATCCGCTGCGCCAGGCGGTGTCGCTGGATGCCCGCATCGTGCAGGTGCGGACGATCGGGGCCGGCGACGCCGTCGGCTACGGCGCCCGCTACGTGGCGGACGGCACGCGCCGCATCGCCACCATCGCCGTCGGCTACGCGGACGGCTGGCTGCGCGCGCTGTCCGGCCGCGGCTGCGCCTGGATCGACGGCGTGCGCGTGCCCATCGCCGGCACGGTCTCGATGGACAGCATCACGCTGGACGTCACCGGCATCCCCGAGGCGCGCCTGCAGCCGGGGATGACGGTCGAACTGCTCGGCGCGCACCAGCACGTGGACGCGGTCGCGGCCGACGCCGGGACGATCGGGTACGAGGTGCTGACGCGCCTGGGCAGCCGCTTCGAACGGCGCTACTCGCCGATGCGCTGATCCAGGATGTCCGTGCCGTAGGAATTGTCGACCGTGCACACCCAGCGCGCGCCGGCATCCCTGCGGAACACATAGGTGGCGCGCCGCCTGGCGCTCACCTTCTCCCCCGCTTCCAGATAATCGAGCGTCGACTCCATGATGACGAGGGCGGTATCGCCGCCCTCGATCACGTCGATGCGCCCCTGCCCGACCACGAGGCTGTGCCGGACGTGCTCGGCGATCTTCACGAACGCCGCGCGGATCTTGTCCTTGCCCGTGACGTGCAGGCCGGGCTTGACGACGAGCGTCGCGTCGTCGGCGTAAAAATCCATCAGCGCGTCGAAATCCTCCGCCGTGATGGCGGCATCGGCGGCGCGGATGACGTGTTCGAGGGGATGGGAAGCCATGGTGTCTCCTTGTGGACGGGCCGTGGAGACTGGCTTGCTGCAGACCCGCCTCCAGGCGGGTTGCAATAAAAAGCGCTAACCCACCATCCGGTTGATGGTGGTAATAATCGCTTGAGGGGTAAGACGTACTCGGTTCATGACACGATACTAACAAAGAGATGTGCCGGAAGCAACGCCGACCCGTTGCGGCCATGAGTCGACCCAAGTGCAAATCGACGAACTATCCTTACATATTTCGGACACGATCCGGTTTATATTGTCGTCCACGCAATTCCATTTTCCCGACAACAAAGGAGTCTTCCAGCATGATGAAGCGTTTCTTGATCGCCGCCGGCGCGGCATGTGTCCTCAGCGCGTGCGCCCAGGACCCGGGCACCGAGGGGCAAAAGCTCTCGCGCGAGGACCGCGAGGCGCCGACCGGCAGCATGCTGCCGCGCCGCCACGCGCCCAACAATGCACAGGTGATCAACAAGGACCAGATCGACACCAACCAGATCCTGAACCCGGGCGCCATCCAGCCGCACGTGAAGCCCTGAGCGTGCGCTTCCGATCGGCCGGACCTGTCACAAACGTCCGGCCCGTTCCGTCTAATGGACAGGAGGCTGCATTTCGCACCCCGTCCATTCGAAAGGAACCATCATGTCGCACGCTGCCCGCCTCAATCTGTTCGCCCTGCCCACGCCCGGCCTGAAGGCCATGATCAACCTGTCCCAGGCCGTCAAGCAGGGCGCGCTGGGGCCGCGCCTCGTCGAACTCGTCAACCTGCGCGTGTCGCAGCAGAACGGCTGCGGCCTCTGCGTGGACATGCACTGGCGCGACCTCGTGAAGCAGGGCGCCGACCCGCGCCACCTGAACAGCGTGGCCGCCTGGCGCGAATCGCCGTTCTTCAGCGAGCGCGAACGCGCGGCGCTGGCCTGGGCCGACGCCGTCAACGCCCTGCCCCGCCGCGACGACACCGACGCCGCGTGGCCGGCCTTGCGCGAGCATTTCACCGAGAACGAGATCGCGGAACTGGGCTATACGATCGCCGTCATCCGCGGCTGGAACGCCATCAACCTGTCGGTGCGCACCCAGATCCCGGTCGAACCGCCGGCCGGCATGTGATCAGCGTACGGTCGCGGCGTCGAACAGCGGATTCTCGATGAGCCCGAGGACGTTGCCGAACGGGTCCTTCAATTCCGCCACCTTGATGCCCTCGCCCACTTCCTGGATGGCCGCGTGGACGGTGGCGCCCAGGCCGACGATGCGCTCGACCTCGGCCGCGATGTCGTCCACGCCCCAGAAGGTCGTGGAGCCGGCCGTGCCAGGCGTACCGTCGGGCACGAGGCCCAGTTCGAAGCCGCCGACGGCGAAACCGGCGTAGAACGGCTGGTCGAAATATGGCTGGACGCCGAACACGGCGGCGAACCAGGTCTTGGCGCGGCCGAGGTCGGCCACGGGGTAGGTCACGGTACGCAGTCCCTTGATCATGGAAGTCTCCTGTCGAAAACCGACATGATGCCTGTTCCGCGCGGCCGTGGATTGGAAAAATGGAAGATGCGTTCCTTCACATCGGCCGGCCTCAGTTGCTGTAGAGCAGACCGCGGCCCGTTCCGGTGACGTAGATGCGGCCGTAGGTGTTCCAGTCGCCGGCCATCACGCCGATGCCGCCGAACTGGTGCGCGTCGTCGTTGAAGCGCGTCCACGTTGCGCCGGCGTCGTCGGAGCGGTACACGCCCCACACGCCGTTCATCGTGCCCACCACGTACACCGCGGCCGTGTACCTGGCGCCGGATCTGGCCTTGCCCAGGGCGATCACGCTGGCGCCCTGCGCGCCGGCGCCGGTCGCAAAACCGCTCAGCTTCGTCCAGGTCGCCCCCGAATCCACCGAGTGGTAGACGGTGTTGCCGTCGGCCAGCCAGACGTCGCCCTCGGCGTTCGGATTGACCGCCATCGAGGTGGCCCACCAGGCGTTGGGCGCCAGGTTCGCCGTCGTCGCGCCCTGGCTCGCCGTGAAGGTGTGTCCGCCATCGGTCGAGACGTAGACCTTGCCCGCCGTGCCCCACGATGCGCCGCCCGAATCGTACGCATAGACCTTGTTCGGGTTCTTGCGGTCGGCCGCCAGGCGATAGGCGCGATCCCAGCCGGAGGCGACGCTGGGCAGCGACGGCAGGTTGGTCGGGACCCAGCTGGCGCCATTGTTCGTGGTGTAGGACGGCACCGAGTTGGCCGGCGCCCAGACGGCATTGTTGCGAGCCGTGACCACGAGGTTCCCGGTGCCGCCCCGGTTCGACTGGGCGCCGGCCGGCAGGGCCGCGAAGTTCGACCACGTGTTGCCGCCGTCGCCGGACCAGAAGCCGAAGGCGGTGGAGGACCCGTTCAAGACGCCCGTACCCGCGATGTAGAGCGGGTCGGCCCACGCCACGTCGGCCGAATTGCCGTTGCTCCATTGGGTGGTGGGGCCCTTGGCCGGCTTCGCCGCGAGGTCCGTCTGGACCCATGTGCCGATGTCGCCGGCGCTGTTGACGAACTTGTACGATGCGCCGGCCGGCGGCGTGACGACGGCCTGGGTGGCGGTCTCCTCGAGGCCTGCGACCGCGTCGCTCCAGCTCGGCGTGGCCGACGAGGCGTTCCTCGTTTCCGTGACGCCGCCGCCGGTGATGTGGGAGATGTGGTCGCGGTTGGCCGGATCGATCTCGATGTCGTCCACCCAGCCCCCGCCGGTGCCGGCCGGCGTGTGCGGCATGCCGGCCTCGATTTCGCGCCAGGTGCTGCCGCCGTCGTCCGACAGCTGGACGACCTGGCCGAAGCCCCAGGTGTTGGAGACGCCCAGCGCGATGCGGGTCGTGGCGCCGCTGCCGTAGACCGACAGGCCGCCGTAGCCCGCGGAATCGTTGCTCGCGAGCAGGGTCCAGTGGGTGCCGTCGAACTTGTACAGTTTGGCGGGACCGGCGACCGAGGGGCCGGCGCCCTGGCTGAACGGCACGTACAGCATGCCGTCGGCGGCGCGCACCATGTGCGGGATGTGGTAGCCGGAGACCGGGACCGCGACCGGCTTCCACGACGTGCCGCCGTCGGTGGACTTGTACAGGTTCGAGGCCAGCCCCGCCGCCGCGACGTAGTCGGGCGCGATGGCCGCGTAGATGGCCTGGGTGGCCGTGCCGCCGCCCTTGGTGCCCGTGTCGAAGACGATCGTCTCGACGCCCATCGCGGTGCCGCCCGCGGCATTGATCTGGTCCTGCGTCATCGTCACGGACGACAGCGACGTGACCTGCGCCCAGGTGCGGCCCGCGTCGGTGCTCTTCCACAGGCCGGCCGTGCGCGAGCCGTAGAACAGCGTCGACGGCTTGTTGGGGTCGACCATCAGGCGTTCGCCGAGGGCCCGGCCGGGATTGTTGCCGCCCAGCGCGAACGGCAGGTCGTAGTGGGTCCAGGTGGTGCCGCGGTCGCTGGAGACGTAGATGCGGCCGTTGCCTTCGAACGTGTACATGCCGGTGGCCATGTAGACGAGCTGGTCGTTGTTCGGATCGAGGGCGATGCTTTCGACGCCGTGGAACCGGCTCTCGACCCCGCTGAAGCCCACGCCGTCGGTGATGGGCGTCCACGACATCGTGGCCTGGTTCCAGCGATACGCGCCGCCGATGTCGGTGCGGGCATACAGGACGTTCGCGGACGTCGGATGATAGACCAGGCCGGTGACGTAGCCCCCGCCGCCCCACTTCACGCTCGTCCAGGTGGCCGCCGCGGCGCTCGTCCCGCCCTGCGCGGCCGTGCCGGCCGGGTCGGTCGCGGTGCCGGTGCTGCCCGTGCCGCCTGTCGTGCCCGTGCTGCCTGTGCCGGCCGTCGCGCCGCTGCCGCCCGCGTTGGCCGCGGGGCCTGTGCCGGCCGTCGCGGGCGCGCTTCCCGTGCCGCCCGAGCCGCCGCCGCAACCCGCGGCAATGGTCATCGAGAGAATCGCCACGACGACGACACGTTTCCTGTAATTGTTCATGATGTCACTTCCCAGAGGAAAAGTAATCGGCCGTCGGGGAATCCGGCTTTGGCGCGATGACGGCATCCAGTCGTCGCGGGCATTGTGCGAGACGCCGCATGCGTCCGCAATTATCAAGACCGCCAGAACGCTGAATGAAATTTCACAGGACGCCGGCGCGCCCGGCTTGCGATCAGCGTGCCGGCCTGACGAACGATTGCGGCGGCGCGCCGGCGAACTGGCGGAACGCGTGGATGAGGTGGGACTGGTCGTAGTAGCCGCAATCGCCGGCCAGCCGCGCCCAGTCGACGGCGGCCGGCTGGCCGCGCACCGCGGCGTGCGCCGCGCGGAAGCGGCACACCATCGCGAACGTCTTGGCGCTCAAGCCCACGCGTTCGCGGAACAGCAGCGCCAGGTGCTGGCGCGTGACGCCGAGGCTGGACGCCAGCGCTTCGACGCGGACGGCGCCGCGCGTCGCTTCCATGCGCGCGACGGCCGCCCGCGCCAGCGTGTCCGCGCGCACGGGCGCGTGCGTGCGGACGCGCGCGAGCAGTGCCCGTTCGATGATGCCGAGCCGCTCGGCCGCCGTCCGCTCGCGCTCCCACAGCAGCGCCGCCAGCGCCTCCGCCTGCGCGCGCGGCCACAGGTCGGCCAGCGCCGGATGGCCGTCCTGCAGCTCGCACAGGGGCAGGTCGAAGAAGGCGCGCGCGGCGCCGGGCAGGAAGCGCACCGCGACCGTCAGCAGCGGCGCGGCCATCTCGACGTGGTGGGGGCGCGACATCATGCCCGCCACCTTGCCCAGCGGCGCGCCGTCCTGCCACAGGATGTCGATGCAATTGTCGGGCAGGACGCGCGTGCGCACGCGTGCGCCGTCCGGAACGGCGTGGCTCGTCCACAGGCAGGCCACGTGGCCGGCGAGCGCGGGATGCGGGGGGAATTCGCGGTACAGGTGCATGGGGGCGTCAGTTGCGACCGCGCCGCGCGCCCGCGCAGCCCAGCGCGAAGCCGATGCCGGCCAGGCCCCAGGCGATCGCGGCGACCACCTCGAATGTGTTGCGCAGCGCGGGATGCAGCACGGCCAGCGGCGGCAGGAGCAACGCGCGTACCAGGCAGATCGCGGCCATCACCGCCAGCCCGGTGCGCAGCAGGGGCGGCCGGCGCACCATGTCCAGCGCCGCGCACGCATACCACGCGCAGGTCGCCATCAGGCCGGCGATGGCGACGGCGCCCACCGGCGCGGGCCAGGTGCCGGCCCGCGCCGACGCCACGACGGCCGGCGGCGCGCCGAAATACGCGTACCAGGACGGGCCGGCCGGAATGGCCGCCACGTGGATGAGCGCTCCGACGGTCGCGATGGCGGCAGCCAGGAGGATCCACGGCCTGGAGGATGCGGTCATGCTGTCTCCCGATGTCGAAACCGCCATGATGTCACGGCAGCCACCGGCAAAGTGCGCGCATTGTCACGCCCGCCCTATCAGAATCGACGGGCCCGCCGTGCTGGCGCCGCCGGGCCCGCCGCCTATACTGGGTAGATTCGTCCGTTGCGGATGCGCCGGCCGTACCGCGGCGCTTGTCCTTTCCCACAGGAGACACAGCATGCACGCCACCCACCCGACCCGCCGTCCCACCTGGCCGGCGATCGCACTCGCCCTCGCCGTCGTGGCACCCGCCGCGGCCGCGCCCGACATCGACTCGGACGCCGCCTCGGCCCTGAGCGACACCAACAGCCGCGCCATGCGCGGGCGCGAGATCGTGCCGCCCGGCGTGATCCTGAACCTCAAGGGCAAGCAGCGCAACCTCGTGTGGCAGGGCAGCTACATCGTCAACACGTCGGGCTGCATCGACTGCCACACGCATCCGAGCTATTCGCCCGGCGGCGATCCGTTCCAGGGCCAGCCCGAGCGCGTCAACGCGGAACAGTACATGTCGGGCGGACGCCAGTTCGGTCCCTTCACGGCGCCGAACCTCACGCCCGACAACGCGGGCCGCCCGGCCGGCCTCACGCGCGACGAATTCGTGCGGACGCTGCGCACCGGCCACAATCCACACGACCCGGCCGGCCAGATCCTGCAAGTGATGCCGTGGCCGGCCGTCGGCAAGCTGACGACGCGCGACCTGTACGCCGTCTACGAATACCTGCGCGCGATCCCGTCACTGCCGGACAACCCGAATCCGGGGCCGTGACGGGGCCGGCGGTCACTGCATCGTGCAGGTCTGCAGGGCCGTATCGACTGCGTAGTTGCGTGCCGTGTCCCAGTACGTGAAGCTGTAGCGCACCACGTCGCCGATCTTCAGCCCGCCCGCGCTGTACGTATTGGTCGTGCCGTCGAGCCGCATGCGCACGTTCTGCTGGGTGCCGTTGTTCACGGTGTAGTGGACGTCGGCCCAGCTGCCCGTCGTCGTCGTGAACTGCAGCGTGGTCGCCGACGTCTGCGTCGCGTACGTCGGTCCGGACGGCGGCGGCGGCGGCGCCGTCGTGCCGGAATCCCACACGATGTCGTCGATGGCGAACTGGAAGGTCGATGCCGGCAGCTTGTTCGCGTCGCTCGAGATCATGAAGACGTCGAGCAGCGACTGCAGCGCCACCTTGGGCCCGATCAGCGTCGACACGGGAATGCTCCCCTGCGCCCAGTCGCCGTTGCGCACGAGGCCATATTGCGTCGTGTTCGCCGGGAAGTTCACCCAGTTCTGGTTCGTGTAGGTGTCGCCCACGCCGATGTTGAACGAGACGTTGGCCGGGATCTTGATGCGGAACTTCATGGTCCCGTTGCGGTAGTTCGTCAGGTCGTGCGCCTGGCGCGCCTGCACGCCGCCGCCGAACCACTGGCCGGGCGCCGTGTAATTCCAGGCGATGACGTTGGCGCCCTCGTACGGCGGCGTGTTGCCGGCGCCGGACGAGGCGCTGTTCCACAGGAAGATGTCGGAACTCGTGCCGGCCACCAGCTTGCCGTTCACGGCCGTCGTGTCGGTGAACACGCCGAACTTGCCCGCCACCTCGGGGACGGTCTGGTTGCCCAGCTTGACGGTGCCCTTGCCGTCCAGTTGATAGACGCGGACGTAGTCGACGTACATCGTGCCCGGCAGCGGCGCCGTCACCTGGCCCGGCGTGGCCGCGTCGGTGAAATTGCCGCCGACGGCGAGGTTCAGCAGCAGGTAGAACGGCGCCTGCAGCGCCGTCGAATTCACCGGCAGCGGCGCGTCGTACATATCGTGCTCGACGCCGTTGTCGACCGTCGTGAAGCGCATCTGGCTCTCCGTCCAGTACAGGCGGTAGGTGACGAAGCGGTTCGCCAGCGACGTCGCCGGCACGTACCAGTTCTTCGTCTGCCAGGCGGTCGAGGCGGCGCAGCTCTCGTTGCCGGGCACGCAGGCGGCCTGCTGCCACGTGATCACGTTCGAGCCGACGAAGTTGTTGGCCGGCGGCGACCCGGCCGCCGTGCGCGCCGACGCCTTGTGGCCCATCTCCATGATGTCGATCTCGCCGTTGCGCGGCCACGTCTGCGGGCTCGTGCCCAGCATCCACCCGGCCGGCCACAGCCCGGTCGCGACGTTCGGGGTGCTCATGCGGATCTCGATCATCCCGTACTGCACCTGCACCTTGCCGTGGCTGTCGATCTTCCCGGACGTGAAGACGTTGCTGCCCACCGTCTGGTTCTGCGCGCGGATCGCGAGCGCGCGCGTGCCCGGTTCGAACGGCACGTCGGCGATCGAGACGTTGTTCGGGCTGTAGTACTCCAGTTCCGCATTGCCGTAGCCGCACAGGTTGATCTGGCAGCCGTTGCCGTCGGTGGCGGTCCAGCGCGACGTGTCCAGGCTCGGGCCGTTGAATTCTTCCGACCACAGCAACTGGCCGATGGCCGGGCTGGTGACGCTCGCCGATGCGTGCATGCCGCACGCGAGCAGCAGCCCGGCCGTCGCCGCGTGGAAAGCTTTCCATTTCAAGTGATATTTCTGGTTTTCTTTATTCACTTCGACTCCTCTGTTTCACTGCGAAGAATTGTGGACGCCCTTGCCGGACGCACCACGCCGGGCCGGCTCGGTCGCCGGTCTTGTTGGGATTCTTGTGGAGACTGGAGTTGGAAACGTTTCCAACGCGGAAACGAAAATATAGTCCTGTTTTGTCGAGGCGTCAAATCATATCGTGCGGGCGACGGCCGACGCCCGCCTGCTCAGGTGACGATCGTCCCCTGGTGGTAGATCGCCTGCCATTGCCCGTCGCTGCGGCGCCATACGGTCAACCTGCGCGTGACGCGGCCCGGCTGGTGCAGCGTGTAGGTGAGCAGATAGTGATCGGCGCCGGCCGGTGCGACATGAAAATCCTCGGCGCGCCAGTCTTCCGGCTCCGGCCCGGCGGCGCGCTCGCGCAGGACGCCGAGCACATACTCCCTGCCATAACGCCGTCCCGATGCGCCGACTTCCCAGAACGTGGGCGCGGCGATACATTCCGCATCGTGTCCGGTGTGGAACAACGGTTCGAGCAGGCGCAATTCTGCAAGAACATGCGTCAATCCGGGCGGCGTGGCGGGTGTGGCATCCATCATGAATCGCCCGGGACGCTAGCGCCGCAACGACGGAAACAAACGATTCGTGCGCAATTTATAGTCCGCGTACGCGTTTCCAAAATGGGCCAGCATCATGTCTTCTTCACGATCGATCCTGGAAAAATACAGGAGCCCGAACGCGATCAGGAAAGCCGGACCCACGACAAAATTCCCGATCAACAGCAGTTGCGCGGCCGCGATGGCGTAGACGGCCGTGTACATCGGATGCCGGATCTTGCTGTAGATGCCGTCTGAAATGAGGTGATGCGCTTCCTTGACCTCGAGCGTCGGCGAAAACTGGCGGCCGAGATCGCGGTGCGATTTCCAGAACAGGAAAATGCCGACCACTGCGAGCGCACTGCCCACGAGGCCGGGACCTGTTGCGACTTCGTAGTCGGCGAAATCGAACAGGCGGGTAAAGAGGTATAACAACGGCATGGTCGTCGAGCCGGTCAACACCAGGATCAGGCAGAATTTGCCGAATGCGCCTTCGCGCGATTCGACGGCCTTGATCTTCTTGTTCCGGTATTCCAGCGGCGCGCGGATGATGAAACACAGCGCGAACATTGCGATGAAAACGGCGTCGAAGATCCCGGCATGATGCATGGCAGCTCCCTTGTTGTACGGACTGCGCAGGATAGTAGCATCCGGACCGCCTTGCGGATAAACTCGTGCGCGTCAAATGTCATCGATACCCGAACAACATGAAGCATACAAACAGCGGCCTCGTATATTCCACCGACGGCGGACGCATGTGCCCCGATTGCCGCCACCCCGTCGCGGCGTGTGCCTGCAAGGCCGCGGTCGTGCCGACCGGCGACGGCGTCGCGCGCGTGTCGCGCCAGACCAGGGGCCGCGGCGGCAAGACCGTCACGCTCGTCAAGGGACTCGCGCTCGATGGCGCCGCGCTGATGGCCTTGGGCAAGCAGTTGCGCACGGCATGCGGTTGCGGCGGGACCGTGAAGGACGGCGCGATCGAGGTCCAGGGCGACCACTGCGACCTCATCATGGAAGTGCTCGGAAAACACGGACTTCATGCGAAGCGCGTCGGCGGGTAAGCCGGCTCGAAGCGAAGGTGCCCGTCCGGTTCGGGGCCGGACCATTCGTCGGCCCAACTGATCAGAACAACGCCCCCTGCGGGCTGGTCAGCCGTGCGAAGCTGTCGTCCAAAAACGGCAGGATGCCGTCCGCGACGGGTTCCAGCTGCTTCGTCAGATAGTGTTCGTAGTCGATGGGCGTGCGGCGGGTGTCCAGCGTGTCCAGCGGTTCCGGGCCCGCCGTCGTCATCACGTAGCGGATCCAGCCGCCGTTGCGGTAAGGCGCGGGCCGGCCCTGGCGCACGTGGAACTCGTCGGCCGCGCGCGCCGCGCGCACGTGCGGCGGCACGTTGCGCTCGTACTCGACCAGCGGCCGGCGCAGCCGCTTGCGGTACACGAGCTGCTCGTCGAGCTCCCCCCGCAACGTGCGCGCCACATAGTCGCGCACATACTCCTCGTACGGTTCGCCGCGGAACACGCGGCCGTAGAGCTCCTGCTGGAACGCCTGCGCCAGCGGCGTCCAGTCCGTGCGCACCGTCTCCAGGCCCTTGAAGATCACTTCCTCGCTGCCGTCCGCCCGGCGCACGAGGCCCGCGTAGCGCTTCTTGCTGCCCTCCTCCGACCCGCGCACGGTCGGCATCAGGAAGCGCCGGAAGTGGGTCTCGTATTCCAGCTCCAGCGCGCACTCCAGTTGCAGTCCGGCGCGCAGATGGTCGCGCCACCAGCCGTTCACGTGGTCGACGAGCGCGCGCCCGATGCGCTCGGCTTCAGGCCCGTCGTGCGCGCGCCCGAGCCACACGAACGTCGAATCCGTGTCCCCGTAGATCACCTGGTAGCCCTGCGCCTCGATCAGCTCGCGCGTGCGGTGCATGATCTCGTGGCCGCGCATCGTGATCGACGACGCGAGGCGCGGATCGAAGAAGCGGCATCCCGTCGTGCCCAGCACCCCGTACATCGAATTCATGATGATCTTGAGGGCCTGCGACAGCGGCGCGTTGCGTTCGCGCTTGGCGGCGTCGCGGCCCTGCCACACGCGCGTGACGATGCCGGGCAGGCAGTGCCGCGTGCGCGAAAAGCGCGCGCCGCGAAAGCCCGGCACCGTGTCGCTTTCCGGCTCCTCGAGGCCGGCGACGAGGCCCACCGGATCGATCAGGAAGGTGCGGATGATCGACGGGTACAGGCTCTTGTAGTCCAGCACGAGCACCGAGTCGTACAGGCCGGAGCGCGAATCCATCACGAACCCGCCGGGGCTGTCCGCGCCCGGCACGTCGCCGATGTTCGGCGCCACGCGCCCGAGGCGGTGCATCAGCGGCATGTACGCGTGCTCGAACGCGGCGACGGAACCGCCGCTGCGATCCGCCGCGAGGCCCGTCACGCTGGCGCGCTCCAGCAGGAAGGTCATCAGCCCGGACTTGGCGAAGATGCGCGTGACGAGCACGCAGTCCTGCAGGTTGTAGCGGGCCAGGGCCGGCTTGTCCTCGGCGAACATGCGGTCGATTTCCGCCATGCGGTCGTACGGGTTGTCGATGGACTTGCCTTCGCCCAGCAGGCTTTGCGCCACGTGCTCCAGCGAGAACGACGGGAAGCTCCACGTGGCCGAACGCAGCGCCTCGATGCCGTCGATGACGAGGCGCCCGGCGATCGCGGCGAACCAGTGTTCCTGGCGCCCGCCGTGCTCGCGCCATTCGATCGCGCTGCCGTCGCGGCCCAGGCGCAGCGGGCGCTGCATCTGCTGCGCGTGCTGTTGCAGGATGCGCAGGTCGAACTGCACGAGGTTCCAGCCGATGATGGCATCCGGGTCGTGGCGGCGGACCCAGTCTTCCAGCCGGTCGAGCAGGTCGCGCCGCGTCGCGCACACCTCGTAGTCGAAGTCGAGGCCGGACGCGTCGCCGTTCGCGGGGCCCAGCATGTACACCTGGCGCTGGCCGCAGCCTTCCAGCGCGATCGAGCGCAGTTCGCCCTGCATCGTCGTCTCGATGTCGAGCGAGACCGTCGACAGCGCCGGCCGGTAGTCGTCCACGGGTTTCAGATGGGCGTCGACGAGGAGCCGCGGATCGGCGGCATCCAGCGTGCCCGCGTACGCGACGGGGGCCATGATGAAGCGCTCCATCAGGTAGCGCTCGGGCGGGCGGACGTCCGCTTCGTAGACGTCGACGCCATGCTCGCGCAGCCGTTTTTCCAGGCGCAGCAGGTGGCGGTACTGGGTGCAGTACAGGCCCAGCACGGGACGGTGGCGGAAGTCGCACAGCGCCAGTTCGCGCAGTTCGGCGCCCCGTTCGCGCTGCAGCAGCAGGCGCGCGGTGTCGCCCTGCTCCACCGGGATGAACGCGACGGCCGGCTGCGGCGCGAGGCGCACGCGGCGCGGCCCGTCCGGCGTCGCGAGCCAGAACTCGACCTCGACGCCGGCGTCCGTGTCGCGCCAGTGGCGCGTCAGCAGGAAGCCCTGCGCGTCCATGACGTCAGGCACCCGCGAAACGGGCGAGTTCCGCTTCGGTAAAGCCGGCCTGGCGGCGGGCGTCGACGTTGAACGGTCCCTTGAGCACGGGCGCCCTGTACTGCACCGTCAGCGCGTCGTACGTGGCCACCGGCTCCAGGCCGCGCAGCGCGCACAGGTAAACATACCAGCGGTTGCCGATCTCCACGTGGCCCACCTCGTCGCGCAGCAGCACGTCGAGGATGCGCGCGGCCGCCTCGTCGCCGGCCTGCGCCAGCTTGGCGCGCAGCGGCGGGATGGCGTCCAGGCCGCGCGCTTCCATCGTGCGCGGCACGAGGGCCATGCGCGCGAGGATGTCCCCGCTCGTCTTCTCGACCATCTCCCACAGGCTGTCGTGGCCGGGAAAGTCGCCGTAGGCCCAGCCGAGCGTGCGCAGGTGCGCCGCCAGCAGGGTGAAATGATGGGCCTCCTCGGACGCCACGCGCAGCCAGTCGCCATAGTAATCGTCCGGCATGCCGGGGAAGCGCCAGACGGCGTCCAGCGCGAGGTTCACGGCATTGAATTCGATGTGGGCGAGCGCGTGGACGAGCATCGCGCGGCCTTCCGGCGTAACCATGGAGCGGCGGCCGACGAGGCGCGGCGGCACCAGCTCCGGCCGCGCGGGGCGGCCCGGGATGGCGGCGGCGTCCGCGTCGAGGACCGCGGCCGCGTCCAGCGTGCAGGCGCCGGCGCGGCAGCCTTCCGCAAGCTGCGCCACGCCCTGCGTCTTGGCGACCGGATCGGTCTCGATCAACAACTCGAGCGCGCGTACGCGCAGCGCCAAAGTGAGCGCCATCGTGGTCCCCTGCGACAAAAGCCGGCAGTTTACCACCCGGCGCCCGCCGGGGCGAGGACGGCCCCCTACTGCTGCTGCACGGCCGGCGAATTGCCCTGCGGCGGCTGCGCCGGTGCCTGCATGTCCTGCTCGTCCATGCGCGGCGGCGGCAGGCCGCTCGTCTGGCCGCTGCTCGGCGGGACCGCGTCGTCCTTGCCGCTCACGCTCCCCGCACCCGAGCCGGTGGCGCCCGTGCTCGAGCTGCCGTAGGCGGTGGCGCCCGGCTCGGCGGTCGTCGCGGGCGTGGCCGGCGTCGTGGACACGACGCGCTCCGTCACCTCACCCCTGGGCGCCGCGGCCAGCAGTTGCGGCGCGTGCGCCATGTCGTGCTGGTAGACCTGGCGTGCTTCCTTCAGGCAGCTGGCGCGGCTGCCCGACGACTTGTGTCTGCACGCCGACTGCTGCTCCGCGTACGCGGCGTTGATCTCCTTCTTCAGCGTGGCCATGCGCTGGGCCTTCGTCTTGTCGCCGGTGGTCCAGCGCGCCGGGTCTTTCGCGGCCTTGGGGTGACTGTCGGCCAGTGCGGGCACGCTGGCCGCGCACAGCGCGCATGCGATCCACGCGCCCCGCAGGATACTTGATGCTTTACTCATCTCGACCTCCTGATACCGTAGAAAAAGCGACGCCGGACGGCGTCAACCGAAACACGGGTTCAGTATAGTGCCAGCGGGCGGATGACCTGCGTTCCTTTCCTCTTGTCAAATAAACAGCTGAAGTTTCAACCGAAACAACGCCGCCATACGAATATTTCATAGGAGACGCGAAAAATGAATGGGGTCGGCGGCGCGATTCCTGCCTAGAATCCGGGGCTTAGTGGCTTGACAATAACAATCCCGGAGACCGATGAAGCATTTTCTTTCCGCCCTGGCGGCCGGCCTGGCGCTGGGTTCCGCCCCGGCGCACGCGGACCCGCACCCGACGTTCGCCAAGGGCGCCGACGTCGGCTGGGTCAGCGAAATGGAAGCGTCGGGACGCGTCTTCCGCAACCGTGACGGCAAGGCCGAAGACCTGTACGCGATCCTCAAGGAACAAGGGATGGACGCCATCCGCCTGCGCGTGTGGGTGAATCCGCAGGACGGCTGGAACGGCGTCGCCGACGTCGTGGCGAAGGCGAAGCGCGCGCAGGCCGCCGGCATGCGCATCATGATCGATTTCCATTACAGCGATTCCTGGGCCGACCCGCAACAGCAGACGAAGCCCAGGGCCTGGGCCGGTTACACCGCGCCGCAGCTGGCCGCCGCCGTCGCGGCGCACACGCGGGCCACCCTCGGCGCGCTGCGCGACGCCGGCGTCGCGCCCACGTGGGTCCAGGTCGGCAACGAGACGCGCACCGGCATGCTGTGGCCCGAGGGCGACGCGACGCGGCACATGGACAACTATGCGCGCTTCGTCGACAGCGGCTACGGCGCCGTCAAGCAGGTGTTCCCGGACGCGATCGTGATCGTCCACGTGGACAACTGCCACGACAACGCCACGTTCCGGTGGAACTTCGACGGCCTCAGGGCGCACGGCGCGCGCTTCGACATGATCGGCGCGTCCTCGTACCCGACGACGGCGAAGAACCTGACGTGGCAACAGGCGACGACCGCGTGCCTGGCCAACCTGAACGACATGGTCCACCGCTACGGCAAACCCGTGATCCTGTCCGAGGTCGGCGTGCCGTGGGACCACCCGGACGGCAAGGCCGTCATCGCCGACCTGATCGCCAAGGCCCGCGCCGTCGATGGCGGCGGCGCGGGCGGCGTGTTTTATTGGGAGCCCGAGGCTTACGACTGGAAGGGCTATCCGATGGGCGCCTTCGACCGCGGCGGCAAGCCGACCGCGATCATGGACGCCTTCCTGGAGCGCTGATCCCCGGCGCGCCATTTACGTTTCTCCGTTTGACGAGACAAACTCTATGAATCTGATTTCCCGCCTCGACTTAATTGTCTTCCTGTTCTACTTCATGGTCGTCGCCGGCTACGGCCTGTGGGTCTACCGCCGCAAGAAGAGCGCGAACACGTCCGCCTCGCACGACTACTTCCTGGCCGAAGGCTCCCTCACCTGGTGGGCCATCGGCGCGTCGCTGATCGCGTCCAACATCTCGGCCGAGCAGTTCATCGGCATGAGCGGCTCGGGCTTCCGCATCGGCATGGCCATCGCGGTGTACGAACTGATGGCCGCCGCCACGCTCGTCATCGTCGCCGTGTTCTTCATGCCGGTGTACCTGAAGAACCGCATCTACACGATGCCGCAGTTCCTCGAACAGCGCTACGGCAAGGCCGTCGCCACGACGATGGCGCTGTTCTGGCTCGGCCTGTACGTCGTCGTCAACCTGACCTCGATCCTGTACCTGGGCGCGCTGGCCATCGGCAGCGTCACCGGCGTCGGCGTGCTGCCCTGCATGCTGTTCCTGGCCGTCTTCGCCGCCATCATCACGCTGGGCGGCATGAAGGTCATCGGCTACACGGACGTCATCCAGGTGACCTGCCTCGTCATCGGCGGCCTCGTGACCACGTGGCTGGCGCTGGACCTCGTCGCCAAGCTGGGCCAGGGCCACGGCGCGCTGCAGGGCTTCTCGACCCTGTACAACACGACCCGCGACCACTTCGAAATGGTGCTGGGCCGCGACAACAAGAACTACATGGACCTGCCGGGCCTGTCGACGCTGATCGGCGGCATGTGGATCGTCAACCTGAACTACTGGGGCTGCAACCAGTACATCACGCAGCGCGCCCTCGGCGCCGACCTGCCGACCGCGCGCAAGGGCCTGCTGTTCGCCGCGTTCCTCAAGCTCCTGATGCCGATGATCGTCGTCATGCCGGGCATCGCCGCGTTCGCGCTGGACCGTGCCGGCGTGCTGGGCGACGCCATGCGCGTCGGCGGCGAACTGAATCCGGACCGCGCCTACCCCACGCTGCTGGCGATGCTCCCGTCGGGCATCAAGGGCATCGCGTTCGCCGCGCTGACGGCCGCCGTCGTCGCGTCGCTGGCCGGCAAGGCCAATTCGATCGCCACGATCTTCACGCTCGACATCTACCAGAAGCGCCTGCATCCGGACGTCAGCGAGAAGAAGATGGTGTGGATCGGCCGCATGACCGTCATCGTGTCGATGCTGCTGGCCATCGTGATCGCCCCGTTGATGGGCATCGACAAGAAGGGCGGCTTCCAGTACATCCAGGAATACACGGGCTTCGTCTCGCCGGGCATCCTGGCCATGTTCCTGCTGGGCTTCTTCTGGAAAAAGACAACGGCGGACGCGGCGATGTTCGCGACCGTCGGCGGCCTGGTGTTCTCGATCATCCTGAAGTTCCTGCCGACGATGATGGACCTGCACTTCCTCGCGCCGATCGGCTTCGCCGTCGACAACGGCACGGGCGTGTACGAGATCCCGTTCCTGGACCGCATGTTCATCGTGTTCTGGCTGGTCGTCGCCGGCATGGTGCTGCTCAGCACCGTGTTCGCCCGCGGCAAAGTGAAAGCGCTGATCGTCGACACCAAGCTGTTCAAGGTCGACGGCGCGTTCGCCTTCGGCTCGGCCGTCATCTGCGTGGCGCTGGCCACGATCTACGGGATGTGGTGGTAACGATCCGCCGATCGTCGTAGGGCGGGCTCCCCGAGCCCGCGCGGACGTTCGCGTCACGCATACGCTACGCGTGGGCACAGGGTGCCCACCCTACGTACTGTAACCCGTCGTCCCCGCGCAGGCGGGGATCCAATCTTGCAAGCGTTTCGATGCGCGCAAAACTTGGGTCCCCGCCTCCGCGGGGACGACGTTTTTTACGTATATGAACTTCGTATACACACGACCAAAAATCCTAATGGTTGTGCATGCGACAACGCGACAGAATGCCGGTCAGTCGCCTGATTGGTTCGCTGCGCGCACCAACGACGACACACACCAATAAGTCTAAACGACAAAAGCAAGGAGATTACATGCAGCCAAAGACCCTGAGCGTACTCGTACGCTCGCTTTTCCCATTGTTCGTCCTCCCCGCCATGCCGGCGGCCTTCGCCCAGCAGGCGCCGCAGACCGCACCGGCCGAAACCGCCGCGGGCGGCGACACGGCCGTGCAGCAGGTCGTCGTCTCGGGCATCCGCGCGTCCGTGCGCAGCGCGCTCTCCGTCAAGGAGAATTCCAACAGCATGGTCGAAGTGGTCGCTTCCGAAGACATCGGCAAGCTGCCCGACACCACCATCGCCGAATCGCTCGCGCGCCTGCCCGGCCTCGCTGCCGGTCTGGATCGCGGCAACGCGAGCCAGATCGTCGCGCGCGGCATGGGCGAGCGCTTCATCGGCGCCACGCTGAACGGCCGCGAACTCGCGTCGTCCGAGCCGAATCGCGCCGTGCGCTTCGAGCAGTTCCCGTCCGAGTCCCTGTCCGGCGCGATCGTCTACAAGACGCAGAACGCCGACCTCGTCGAAGCCGGCGTCGCGACGACGATCGACCTGCAGACCGTGCAGCCGCTGAAGTACCACGGCCGCCAGGCATCGATCAAGGCCGACGCGCTGTACTATCCGCTGGCGAAGGACGTCGACGCGCAGTCGGTGCGCCCGCGCCTGGGCGGCAACTGGATCGACCAGTTCGCGGACAGGACGATCGGCGCGGCGCTGGCGTTCAGTTACCAGAAGCAGCCGTCGATCGAGGAACGCAAGAACCACTGGGGCTTCAACGAAGACCATTCCGCCGGCCTGAATGGCGACGGCAAGGTCGACAAGACCCCGTGGGGCTTCGAGGATGAACTCAAGCGCGGCACCAATGAACGCAGCAGCGTGCTGGGCAAGCTGGAATGGAAGGCCAGTCCGGACGCGCTGATCACGGCCGACCTGTACTTCGCCCGCGACAAGATCCGCGAGCCGAGCGTGCAGCACTGGACGGGCGACGTCGGCAACTGGGACGGCTGGCAGACCGCGAATTACGCGAACGCCGACATCCGCAACGGCTACGTCGTCGGCGCGACCGTCAAGGACGTGGGCCTGTCGACGCACAGCACGCGCTGGATCCAGGACATGGACAACGTCGCCGGTGGCCTGAACGGCAAGTTCAACGTGGGGGACTGGAAGGTCGAGGCGGACGTCGCCACGTCGCGCGCGAGCCGCGCCAGCCAGTGGGCCGACGTGCGCAACTCCACCGCGAACAACGGCACGCTGTCCTGGGCCTTCACCGGCAACGAACAGCAATCGTATTCGTTCAGCGAAGACACCGGCAACCTGGCCAACTTCGGCGCGCCGCAGCTCTATATCGACAACGACGGCCATGTGCACGACCGCCTCGACTCGGCCCAGCTGAGCGCCGCGCTGCCGCTGGAGCTGGGGCCGCTGAGCCGCATCAAGGTAGGCGCCCGCTTCGCCGACCGCGAGAAGTCGTACCACCAGACCACGTGGAACATCTCGCCGGCGAACGCGGCGATCCCGGGATCGGCCTACACGACCATCAACGTGCCGGGCTACTTCCCCGCGCTGATGCTGAACGATTTCGAAGGCACCGTGTCCTCGACATTCGGCGGCGGCGCCCTCGATCCGAGCGGCCGCACGCAGACGGCGAACGACCTGCTGGCAGGCTGGAAGGTCAAGGAACGCACGAGCGCCCTGTACGCACAGGCCGACCTGGACGGCGAACTGTTCGGCCTCAGATACCGCGGCAACGCGGGCGTGCGCCTCGTGCACACGCACCAGACGGGCAGCGGCATGGAATCCGTCAACGGCGCGGCGCCGACGCCGCTCGAAGGCGGCGCATCGTACACGAAGGCCCTGCCGAGCACGAACCTGATCTTCAGCCTCGACCAGGAACAGCAGCACCAGCTGCGCTTCTCGCTGGCCCGCGCCATGTCGCGCGCACCGATGGACGAGATGCGTGCGTCACGCCAGATTTCGATCGACACGACGCCGGGCTCGCAGCAACCGCTGACGGGCAGCGCCGGCAATCCGGGCCTGCTGCCGATGATGGCCAACCAGGCCGACCTGGCGTACCAGTGGTACTTCGACAAAGGCTCGCTGTTCTCGGCCGCCCTGTTCTACAAGCAGATCGGCAGCTACATCGGCATCACGACCGACAACACGACCATCGACGGCCGCCAGGCCGTGATCACGCGCTCCGTCAACGGCGAAGGCGGCTACGTGCGCGGCCTGGAGCTCGTGTACCAGCACGCGTTCACGCGCCTGCCGGCACCGTTCGACGGCCTCGGCGTCGCCGCGAACTGGTCGTACAACGAGAGCGACATCCACGAGTACACCAACAACTACCCGATGGAAGGCCTGATGCGCAACAACGGCGGCGTCACGCTGTGGTACGAGAAGAACGGCTTCGAGGCGCGCCTCTCGGCCAACTACCACAGCCCGTTCGTGCGCATGCCCAAGTGGACGGCCGGCTACATGGCGGAAAACGGCGAGGAGACGTACGTCACCGCGAACTTCTCGTACTACCTGACGCCGCAGCTGCAACTGCGCGTGGGCCTGGACAACATCACGAACCAGAAGGTCGTCTACACGCAGGCCGGCAACCAGTACAACCAGAACGTGATGGAATACGGCCGCCGTTATAATGTCGGCCTGAGCTACAAGTTCTGACGATGACATTCACGCGACCCACACTGTTGCGCACCGCCCTGCTGCTGGCCTTCGCCGGCCCCGGCATGGCAGGCGCGGAACAACTCCTCAACGTCGACGCGAGCGCGTCCGCGCCCGAACCGCGCACCGGCTACATCAAACTGGGCACGGCGATGGCGCCGGGCGGCCACACGCTCGGCATCAACAACCAGTACCTCACGCGCGACGGCAAACCGTGGCTGCCGGTGATGGGCGAATTCCATTATTCGCGCAGCCCGGCGGCCAGTTGGGATGCGGAACTCGCGAAGATGAAGTCAAGCGGCATCGACATCGTCGCCAGCTACGTCATCTGGAGCCACCACGAGGCCAGCGAAGGCCATTTCGACTGGTCCGGCAACCGCGACCTGCGCCGCTTCGTCCAGCTGGCCCACAAGCACGGCCTGTCGGTCGTCGTGCGCGTGGGTCCGTGGTCGCATGCGGAAGTGCGCTACGGCGGCTTCCCGGACTGGGTGGTCGACGCCATGCCGACCCGCGGCAACGACCCCACGTACCTGCATTACGTGGCGCGTTTCTACCGCGAGATCGGACGCCAGCTCGACGGCCTCCTGTACAAGCAGGGCGGCCCCGTGATCGGCGCGCAGATCGAGAACGAGTACAACCTGGCCGGCCCGGGCCACGGCGCGGAGCACATCCGCACGCTGAAGGGCCTGGCCGTGAAGGCGGGCATCGACGTGCCCTACTACACGGTCACGGGCTGGGACCAGACCCTGTACCCGTCCGGCGAAGTGACGCCCGTGTTCGGCGGCTATCCGGACGAACCGTGGGCGACCAGTACGAAGGAACTGCCGCCCAAGGAGACGTACGCCTTCCGCTTCGACACCCGCGTGAGCGGCGACCTCGGTGCGCAAACGCGCGCCAGCCACCAGGGCACGGCGGAAACGGACATGGACAAGACCCCGTTCCTCGGCGCGGAATACGGCGCGGGCCTGCCGGCGATGTACCGCCGCCGCACGCTGGTGTCCAGCGACGACATCGCGGCCATGCTGCCCGTGCAGCTGGGCTCCGGCGTCAACCTGATGGGCTACTACATGTTCCACGGCGGGAGGAATCCCGTGGGCGGCACGACGCTGGAAGAAAGTACGAAGAGCGGCGGCTACAACGACGTCCCCGCGATCAACTACGACTTCAACGCGCCGCTCGGACCGGACGGCCAGCAGCGTCCCGTGCTGGCGGCGCTGCGGCCGTTCCACTGGTTCCTGCACGACTTCGGCGCGCGCCTGGCGCCGATGACCGTGCGCAGGCCCGACGTCGTGCCGAAGGATCCGGCCGACCTGGGCCCGCCGCGCTGGTCCGTCCGCAGCCGCGGCGATGCGGCGTTCCTGTTCTACGATGGCCACATCCGCCAGTACCCGACGCCGGCGCGTGCACAGGTCCGCTTCGGCATCAAGCTGCCCGGCGGGACGGTGACGCTGCCGCGCCATCCGGTCGACCTGCCGGCCGGCGCCTACTTCGCCTGGCCCGTCAACTTCGACATGGACGGCCAGCGCCTGACCTATGCGACGGCGCAGCCGCTGGCGAAGCTGGACGACGGCACGTGGGTGTTCGCCGCGCAGGACGGCGTGCCCGTCGAATTCGCGTTCGGAGATCGCGCCCGCGGCTGCGTGCGGGCCGGCCGCGCCCACGTCGACGAAACGGAAGGCGTGGTCGTCGACCGCATCGAGCCCGGCCTGGACGCGGCGTTCACGCTGCGCTGCCAGGGCCAGGCGCCGCTCACGGTGCTCGTGCTGTCGCAGGCACAGGCGCGCCAGGCGGCGCTGGGGACGTTCGAGGGCCGGCGCCGCCTCGTGCTCAGCGACGCGCAGGCGTACTTCACGGATGGCCGGCTCGTGCTGCGCAGCGCGGGCCAGCCGCACATCCGGGCGGCCGTCTACCCGCCGCTGGCGGCGTCGCCACAGGCCAGCAGCACGCTCGGGAGCGATGGGCGCGACGGCCTGTTCCAGGTGCTGGAAGCCGCGCTGCCGGCGCGCGACGTGGCGGTGGCCGTCAAGCCGCTGCGCCCGGCCGGGACGGCGCGGCCGGTGCGCATCGGCGGCAACGCCAGGGCGGCGGTGGAGCCCGATCCGGAAGCGTTCGGCGCCTCGGCCGCATGGCAGCTGGACGTGGGCGCGGCCGGCCGGTCGAAGGACGTGGACAGCCTGCTGCTCGACATCGACTTCACGGGCGACGTGGCCCGCCTGTTCGACGGCACGCGCATGGTCGACGACTGGTATTACAACGGCCAGCGCTGGCAATTTGATCTCGCCAACCTGCCGGCACAGCGCCAGGGTCCGCTCACGCTGACCGTGCTGCCGCTGCGCGCGGACGCGCCCATCTACCTGCCGCGCGAGCACCGGCCCGACTTCGGCGGCAAGCCGCAGCTGGCCGAGGTGAACGCCGTGAAGGTGGTGCCGGTGTACCGGGTGGAGATCGGGAAGTAAGGCGAAGGCGCGCCTGTCGACACGCGCGCCTTCGACACGTCAACGGCCGCTGTCGGCCATCCCGTCCACGTCCTGGAGCGCGAGGCCGCGCACCCCGGTCTGCCGCAGCGACGGCACGCCGGCGGCGCGGCCGAGCCGCACGTGATCGAAACGCGCGCCGGCCACGTCGTCCAGCACGATGGCCGGCCGCGCATCCGGCGCCGCCGTCCGCAGGTCGGCGTGATGCACCTCGACGTTGCGCGCATGGCGGCAATACAGGCCGTACGCGGGCGTCGCGCCGAACATGCTGGGCTCCGGATAGTGGTCCGGCTGCTCGGGCGGCACCCGCGCCGCGTCGGCGGCCGTGCCCCCGCCGCCGTACACGATGGTGATGTTCGACAGCCGCACGTCCTCGACCGGCGCCTCCGGCAGCCCGGCGACGATGGACGCATACGGCGCGTTCGCCTGCGACACGACGACGTTGCTGATGTTGACGCGGCGGATCGCACCGACGGGTGTGCCCGCGGGTGCGCGCATGCGCCGGCCCAGGCGGATGAACAGCGGGGCCGTCGTCAGGTCGCGCATGGCGAGGTTGTCGACGGTGACGTCCTCGATGACGGCGCCGTCCACGCTTTCGATGGCGAGGCCGCGGCAATGCTCGAACACGCAATTCGAAATCGCGATGTTGCGGAAACCCCCGTTCGACTCGGTGCCCAGCTTGATGCGGCCGCATACGCCCTCTTCGTCCGGCGCCTTGACCTGCGTGGTCTTGAACGTGCCCTCGAGGTAGCTCCCCAGGTCGAAGCCGGACACCTGGCACCCGGTGATCGTCACGTGTTCCGTGAAGCGCGCGCGGCCCAGCGCGTAGGAACTCTTCAGGCAGATGGCGTCGTCGTTCGGCGTGTTCACGGCGCAGTCGCTGATGCGCACGTTGCGGCAGCAATCGATGTCGAAGCCGTCGCGCTCCGTGTCGACGGTGAGGTTCGCGATCGTCAGGTTGTCGACGCCGGTCGCCAGCACGGCAAAGTGGCCGCACTTGAGCATCGAAAAGTCGCGCAGCAGCACATTGCGGCAATTCTTCAGCGCGATCGCCTTGTTTCCCTTGCCGTCCATCTCGGCGCCGAACACGGTGCCGGCGCGCGCTCGCTCGCCCATCGGGTCCTTGCCGCCGAGCGAGGACGGCATGTCGCCCGCCTTCATCGGCCGGTTGGCGCCCGGTCCGGAACGGGTCAGGCCGCGGCCCCAGATGCGGCCCGGCCCGAGGATCGCGACGTCTTCCAGGTTGTCGCCCCAGATCAGCGAGTTGTGCCAGTGGCTGTGGCCGAAGTCCTGGTAGGCGTCGTACGCGTTCGGCTCGGCCGGATCGTAGCGGCCGGGGGCCCGGGCCGGATCGGCCGCGACGATCACGCTGCCCGCGTCGAGATACAGCGCGACGCGGCTTTGCAGCCGGATCGAAAAGCTCAGGTAGCGGCCGGCCGGAAAGTGCACCGTGCCGCCGCCCGCCGCACTGGCGGCCGCGATGGCGGCGTTGATGGCGTCCGTGTCGAGGGTCGTGCCGTCGCCGCGCGCGCCTACCGCGCGCACGTCGAACCCCGCTGACGACGTGGCGGCAAAGGCGGGACCGAACGTGGAGGCGCAGGCGCCCGCGCCGAGGGCGAGCAGGAGACGGCGCCGGGCCGCGGCGGTGGGGGTCATCGGATATTCATTTTTCATGATACGCACAAACATAACACCGCCGCGCGGCACCGAACGCGCAAGTTGCTGAGCGGTTGGCAGGGTAATTTTCTTCAATACCGGCTTGGGGCCGGCCGCTATCGTCTGCCGCATCCCTCACCACGAAAGGAAACGCAGATGAACATCATCGCCTCGATGGCCGCTTTCGCCCTCGCCACCTCCATTTCTCCCGGCCCCGTCAACGTCGTCGCCCTCGGCAGCGGCGCGCGCCACGGCTTTGCCGCCAGCCTGGCGCACGTCACCGGCGCCACGGCCGGCTTTTGCCTGCTGCTCGTGCTGGCCGGCCTCGGCCTGCACGAAGCCGTCGCCGCCTGGCCGCAGGTCACCGCCATCGTCCGCTGGGCCGGCGTCGCCTTCCTGCTGTACATGGCCTGGAAACTGGCTGCGGACACGGGCGAGCTGGGCGCCGGCCAGACCCCGGCGCGCCCGTCGCTGCTGCAGGGAGCCGCCATGCAGTGGCTGAGTCCCAAGGCATGGCTGGCCGCGCTGGCGGGCATGGGCACGTACGCATCCGACGGCGACGCGGCGGCCGTCCGGCTGTTCGCGCTGATTTATTTTATCGTGTGCTGGCTGTCGGTCGCCGCGTGGGCGTGGGCCGGCAGCCGCCTGCAGGGCTGCCTGCGCACGCCGCACCGGGTGCGCGTCTTCAACCGCACGATGGCCGGCATGCTCGTGATGAGCGTCGTCTATCTGGCGGCAAGCTGAGATTCAATCGCGGTACTGGCCGGGCGTCGCGGCCGTCATGCGCTTGAAGACGCGCTGGAAATGGGCCTGGTCGGAAAAGCCCACGTCCAGCGCCACCTGGGCGATCGGCGCCCCGGCGCGCAGCCGCGCTTTCGCGTACTGGATGCGGCGGTTGGTCTGGTATTCGTGCGGCGCGACGCCGTAGCGCTTCTTGAACGCACGGATCAGGTAGGAGCCGGACAGGTGCGCGGCGGCGCACAGGTCCTGCAGCGGCAGGGCATGGGCGAAATGCGTATCGATGTAGCGCGCGACGCGTTCGACCTTCGGCGTGGCGGCGGCCTCCGGATGCCGTCCCGGCGCGAGCTCGCCGTCCAGCAGCGCGACGAAGTCGACGACGGCCGCCTCGCGCGCTGCCGCGCCGCGCCGTGCATCCGTGAGCAGCGCAAGCAGCCGCACGCCGGCGTCGACGACATGCGGCGCGCGCAGCGCCGCCAGGTCGTACGGTCGAAACGCACGATCCGCGTCGCCGCGCAGGCGCGCCTGCACGCGGCCCAGCCAGGCCGGATCGATATAAAACATCACGTACGACCACGGCGCGTCGCCGACCGGATTGCAGCCGTGGACGTCGCCCGGATTGACGACGACGACGGCGCCCTGCTCCACCACTTCCGCATGCGCCCCGTTGACGTAGGTGCTGCGGCCGCCCGTGATGACGCCGATGGAATGCGTTTCGTGCCAGTGCCGCCCGTAATCCAGGCCGCGCCCGTCGGCCACGCAACGCGCTTCGATGAACGGCAGGGCGGGGTCGCGCCAGAAGGCCTGGTGCGCGCGCGGTCGGTCGGATCGGGTCATGGGCTCCATTCCAGCAACGCCTCCGCCGTCATATCAGAAGACGATCCGGCTCCACTCGCCGCCGGCGGGGCCGTGCGAATATTCGATGCAGCCCGGTCCGCGCGGCTGCTCGGTCTGGATAAAGTAGAGACGCCCCCCGGCCGTACGCACGTCCGTGGCCGCAAACGTGCCTCGCACATGGGTCAGGTGGCCATCGTAGAACCAGGCGCCGTCGGCACTGGCCGCCGCCAGCCCGCCGCGCCACGGCGCCAGCCCCATGAAGCGGGCGCCCTCCGCTTTCTCCACCAGCGCAAAACGGTCGCGTTCGCGCCTGAGCAATTCCCCACGATTCGTCACCGCGAACACCTCGCCCGTCGCGCGCAGCGCAACGATGCCGGTGACGATGGTGACGGCGTCGATCATGTCCGGTGCGGGGACGACCGACCAGCGCCCGCCGTTCCAGTGCAGGATGGTGCCGCGGTATCCCACGGCATACACATCGTCCTGCGAAAAGCCGTGCACCTTGGTCAGGCTCGCGCCCGTCCCGGCATCGAATTCCCGCCACGCGCGGCCATTCCAGTGATAGACCGACCCGGACGCGGTCGCGAGGAACACCGCATCGTCCGATGGGCACCAGACGGCGGTGACGTTCGGCGGCAGGCCGCAACCGGCCAGCGGCGGCAACCACATGGCCGTCCAGCGCAGCCCGGCGTCGTGCACGTCGAAGGCGGGGCCGCCGGCAGGCCAGTTGACCTGCGCCGTCGTCCACACCGAGCCGTCGCTTCCACCGAGCCAGAGATTGTGCCGCGGCGATTGCCACATCGCAGCCAACGGACTGCCGGTGCTCAGGACGGAGCGTGTCTCCCGGTCACCGCTCAGGCTGTGAAGGAGTAACTGTCCACCCGCATTGAGCGGGTCCGACTCGCGATAGGCGGTGGTCAGGACGAACAGGCCGTGGTGTTCCGCGTACGTCACCGACAGGCTGTTCCTGATCCAATCGTCTTCAGCCATGGATTCTCCGGTTAGATGTCTTTGTATATCTGGGCCTTGGTGACGACCTTGGGCGGCGCGCTGCCGCCCACGATGCCGTTCGCCAGATACGTTTGCGTACTCGCCTTGAGATTATTCTCGAAATGCGCCTGCATCTTGTAGCGAATCGCATACGCAGCCTGCTGCGCCGCGAGCACCTGCCTGTTCGCGATCTCCTGCGTGGTCAGGTTCGACACGTTACCCGCGTAGGTACGGTGCGCCGCGATCGACTCCGCCGTGACGGCCTGCATGAAATCGCACCACTGCCCGATCGTCGGGTACTGCCCCTTTTTTGCGACCTCGTTGCAGAACGCCCGTTCGCGGTCGGTAAGGTATTTGTGCTCGGTGCCCGCCATCTGGTCGTCTTCGACCCAGTAGGTCAGGGCCTTGCCTTCCGAATACTTGCCGGCGCCGTGGACCGTGGCGCCGGAACGCCCGGTGCCGGCGATGAAGCATGAATTGGGTATGAAATGCTCGGCCTGCACGTTTGCGGGTCGTACGCCCTTGCCGCCGGCAGCCCTGCTTGGCTGCATCGGACACTCTGAACAAAACGGCTCCCCTCCATGCTGATCGCCCTTGCCTGGACTGCTTGAAACAGCAGGCTAACGAGCGCTGTCCGGCAGGTCAACCTCACAGGAGAACTAGGTGCGCCAGGCCAGCGCAAACGCTGCCGCGCGCGCGGCCAGCGCGTCCGGGGCCACGCCCGGCGCAAACAACTGGCCGCCGATCCCCGCCCCCGTCGCGCCGGCCGCCTTCCACGCGGGGATCTGCTCGGGCGTCACGCCGCCCACGGGCCACAACGGCGTCCCGGCGGGCAGCACGGATGTCAGCGCCTTCAGTCCGGCGGGGCCGATGGACTCGGCCGGGAACAGTTTCAGGGCATGCGCCCCCGCGTCCAGCGCCGCGAACGCCTCCGTCGGCGTGGCGACACCGGGCGCGCACAGCATGCCCGCCGCGCGCGCATGCGCGATCGCGGCCGGATTGCAGTTCGGCGCGACGAACAGGCGGCCGCCGGCCTGCGCGACGGCGTCGACGTCGGCCACGTTCAGCATCGTGCCGCCGCCGACGATGGCGTCAAGCGGCGCCATGTCGACGAGGATGCGGATCGCGGCCAGCGCGCCCGGCCGGTTCAGCGGCACTTCGAGCAGGCGCCAGCCGGCGTCGAACAGCACGTGGCCGACGGTGGCGGCGTCCTTGGGGTCGAGGCCGCGCAGGATGGCGACGAGGGGCAGGTCAGGGAGATTCATGAGGGTATCCGGTCCAGGAAGCGCGCCAGCGCCGCGCAGTACACGCGGTCGGGATCGAGCCCGGCGAGCGTCACGCCGAAGTGGCCGGCCGCGCGCGCGTAGCGGGCCTGCAGCGCCGGCGACCCGATGCAGGTCAGCGGCGCGGCGCGCCCGGCCGCGACGAATTCAGCGCCGACGAGCAGGCCGCTCACGAACGACCGCGCCTGCGCGGCGGGCATGGCGCCCGTGACGACGCGGGCCCGCACGCCGAACAGCGCGTTCGACAGCGGCGCGCCAAGGCGGGCTTCGTCCAGGCCGGCGACGAAGGCCGCGTCGTCGTCGTCACCCGTCATCAGCGGCGCCAGCGTGCCGTGCGCGGACAGCGTCGCGAACAGCTCGCCCGTCATGAACGTGGCGATGCGGCGCATGATGCCGTCTTCGACGAGCACCCATTTGCTGTGCGTGCCGGGCAGGACGAACCAGCCGTCGCGCCGGCCCAGCGCCACGGCGCCCAGCAGCTGGGTTTCTTCGCCGCGCATCACGTCCACGTGTGCGCCGCGCTGGGCGTAGCCGGGCACGATCAGGCAGGGCCGCCCGGCGCGCGGGTCGTCGATGCAAACGAGGCGGTCCGGCAGCGCTTCCAGCGGCACGCCGATGTCGAGATAAGGGATGTCGCGCCAGCCCTGGGCGCTGCCCACCATGCCGGAGGCGACGACGGGAACGTCGGCATCGACGTCCATGACCGCCAGCAGCCGTGCGAACGAACCGGCGAAATCGGGCCGCGCCGCCAGCATGCCCTGGTCGTCGGCCCGTTCGGCCAGGCGGGCGCCCGCCGCATCGACGAGGTAGGCGCGGCGGTTGCTCGTGCCCCAGTCGATGCCGAGCAGGCGGCGGGTCGAAGTCGGCGCGCAGGTATCCATGGCGCCATGCTACCCGCTATGCGCCGCGCCGACCCATCGCGTGTGCGCGCCCTGCTATCCCGATTTGATATACGTGACGCGCGCCGTCGGCTTGGGGCGCGTGGCCGTCTCGCGCAGCGCGCCCAGCATCGCTTCCGCCGCCGGCGACAGCTGGTGGTGGCGCCGGGTGATGATGCCGTAGACGTCCATGCGCAGGTTCAGCTCGTACGGCAGCACGGCCAGCAGGCCGTTGTCCAGGTACGGCTTGACCAGTTCCACCGACATCGGCGCCACCATGTCGCTGCCCAGCAGCAGCGTCGTCACGACCGGCAGTTCGGCCGTCGACACCGTTTCCGCCGGCTGCTCCAGCCCCTGCGTGAGGAACAGCGACGCGATCCGGTCGCGCACCATGCTGCCGGCCGGCGGCACGATCCACGCCTGGCGCGCCAGGTCGGCCAGGTCGAGGCCGCGCGCGCCCAGCAGCGGGTGGCCGGCGCGCACGATCAAGCAGTGCGGCTCGTCGGTGATCGGCTCGAAATGGAATTCGTCGGCGATGGCGCCGTCGACGACGCGGCCGATCACGATGTCCAGGTCGCCCGCGCGCAGGTGCTCGACCAGCTGCTTGCTGCTGTTGACTTCGATCGACACGTTCAGGCGCGCATGCCGCGTCTTGAGCAGGGTGACGGCGGCGGGCACCAGCGTCGTCGACGGCGTCAGGATGGCGCCGACCGCGACCCGCCCGCGCAGGCCGGACATCAGTTCCATCACTTCCTGGTAGGCGGCGTCCATCTCCGCCAGCGAGGCGCCGGCGCGGCGGATCAGCACCTTGCCGTACCACGTCGGCTCGACGCCGCGCGGCAGGCGCTCGAACAGGGTGACGCCCAGCGCGTGTTCCAGCTCGCCGAGCAGCTTCGACGCGGCCGGCTGGGTCAGGTTCGCGGCCTGGGCGGCCTGCATGATCGACCCGTGCCTGCCCAGTTCGACGAGCAGGACGAGGTGGCGCGTCTTGAGGTAGGCGCGGACGAAGCGGTCGGAACGGGGATCGGACATGGCGGTGCGGCGTGGGCCTCGTAAGTTTCCGTAATGATAGTTGCCCATCCGTTCAGGGTCAAACAACATCGGCGCCGCACGCCTCCGGCGTCGCCGGACGCTGGTGCCGGCGACCTCGTGCGACAATGAATCCACCATCACGCAGCACCAACTTCGGGAGGCACCCCATGGCCGGCCAGTGGAGCGACGATTTATTGCTTGGCGTTGTCGAGGATGCGAAAAAGGCGAACCAGGACATCGCCGACGCCGTCGACGGGCTCGAGGATGCGCCGAAGCGGCGCGTGCTGCAAGCGGTACTGAAAGGCCGCGACGAGATCGAAGATGCGGCACGCGACGAGTTCGCGACGTGGAATGAATTGCTGAAGCAGCGCGCGGACGACAGCGAGAAGGTCCGGTCGGCCGGCTGGAAGAAGCCGCTCGGCTTCGCGATCGTCTATTACGGCAGCGGCACGCTGGTCACGTTATGGTGGGTGGCCTTCCTGGTCGTCTATCCGATCAACGCCATCTTTTTCACCAGCTTCGGACTGCCCTGGACCACGCTGCTCGCGGCCGGCGGCTGGCCGCTGGTGGCCGGCATCGCGGCCGTGATCGCCGTCGTCCACGCCCTCTGGATCTGGTTTTCGTCCCGCCACGACGCCAACGTCAAGAAAGAACAGGTCAATTTGCGCGGCACCCTCGACATCGCCGGCACCCAGGCCCGCATCGACGCCATCAGGCTCAAGCTGCGCCAGCGCGGCGTCGACGCGGCGGCGCACGTCTGGCGCAAGGTCATCAACGAGCGGCTCCGTCCCGTCTACCGGACGGAGCACGGTTTCGTCGCCGACTTCACGCTGGAGGCGGCCATCCAGCGCAGCCAGATGGTCCGCACGCCCGCCTACGCCAACCTGATGTTCATGCTGGAAAACCTCACCGGCGGTGCCATCGGCGTGGCTGGCCCGCGGGGCGCGGGCAAGTCCACCCTGCTGCAGTGGGTCTGCGACGACCGCCAGACCAGGCTGGGAAACCGCGACGTCCTGACCGTGCTGACCGCCGCCCCGGTCGATTACCAGACGCGGGATTTCCTGCTGCATCTGTTCGCCTCGCTGTGCCACCGCACCATCGAACGCCTGGCGCCCGGCTACGAGCGCACCGACTGGAAACGGCATGTGGCGCCGGCGCTCGCCTCGGGGGCCGAGGTGTGGCGCGCCTTGTTCACCGCGGCGCTGACGGCGTTGCTCGCCGGCGCGATCGTCTGGAGCATCGGCGTTGCGTGGGCCATCGGACGCGCTTACGGGCCGGCCGCCGTACCGGCCGGATCGCCGGTCGCGGCGGCGGCAGCGGCCGGCGCCGCCCCGCCCCAGCGGCTATCGGTCGCCGCGGAGCTGGGCCTGACGCCCGCCAGCCTGCTGGGCGCATCGCTCGCGCTGCTGTGCGGCGGCGGGGTGGCGCTGGTGGCCGTGACCATCCGGGCGCACCGGACCATGCCCGCCCGCGCCCCGGCCGCGAACCCGTCTCCCGCCGGGGACGCGCCGCGCAGGTTCGAGCTGCCCTGGCGCCGGTTGCTGCGCTGGCATGCCTCGATCCGCCGGGCGTTGACGCCGCAGGCCGACGCGTTGCCGCCGTCGGACATCGTGCAGGAAGCGTTGAACTGGCTGCAGGAGATCAAGTTCCAGCAGAGCTATACGCTGGGCTGGACCGGCGCGCTGAAGATGCCGCTGGGCGTCGAAGGCTCGCTCACGCAGGCCCGCTCGCTGGCGCAGCAGCAACTCACCCTGCCCGAGCTGGTCGACGCCTACAAACGGTTCCTCGCCAAGGTCGCCGCGCGCGACACCGTGGTGATCGGCATCGATGAGCTCGACAAGATCGAATCGGACGAGAAGGCGCAGCGCTTCCTCAACGATATCAAGGTCGTGTTCGGCGTCTACAACGTGTTTTTCCTCGTGTCCGTCTCCGAAAACGCGATGAGCCAGTTCGAGCGCCGCGGGCTCCCGTTCCGCGATGCCTTCGACTCCGCGTTCGACGACGTGGTCATCGTCGACCATCTGCGGTTCACCCAATCTCGGCGCCTGCTGGAAGAACGCATCGTGGCGCTGCCGGTCCAGTTCCAGGCCCTGTGCCACGTCATGTCGGCCGGACTGGCGCGCGAGCTGGTCCGGACACTGCGGGACCTGGTGCGTGCCGCCAAGGACGCGGGCGGCAACACGCCCGTCGCGCTCGACGACGTGGCCAGGCGGCTGGTCGAGGCGGAGATCGGCGCCAAGGTCGCGGCGTTCCGCACGCTGGCGGAGCGGTTGCCGCCGTCCCCGGACCGCGCGGCCTTGCTGCTGCAGGTGCACCGCATCGCCAGCGTCGCGCCCACGGCCGCGGCGTTGTACGACAGCCACCGCGCGCTGCTGCCGCCGGCGCCCGCGCGACGGCGCTGGTTCCGCGCGGCGCCTGCGCCCCGGCCGGCGCAGGACGCCACCGTGCTGGCCCTGAACGAGGAACTCGCGACCTACCTGCAGTTCCTCGCCGCCGTCGTGTGCATCTTTACGTCGCGCCTGGACGAGGCGGCGACGCGGCAAGCCGACGACCGCGGCGCCTTCGACGAACTGGCCGCGGCGCGGCGTGCGCAAAGCATCAACCAGTCGCTCGCGCGCTCACTGGTCGACAAGGTCCTGGGCGATATGCGGTTGTCCGCCGCTCAATCGTGATAGACCTGGCTCCGGCCGCCGTCCACCAGCAGGTCGGTCGCGTTCACGAACCGCGCTTCGTCGCTGGCGAGGAACAGCGCCGCGTTGGCGACGTCGTCCGGTTCGCCGATCCAGCCGCACGGCAGCAGCGCGGCCTGGCGCCGGCGTTCCGCTTCCGGATCGGGGAAGCCGGCCAGCCACGCCTCGATGCGCTCGGTCAGGATCAGGCCCGGCGAGATCGAATTCACGCGGATGCCGCGCGCCGCGTACTCGACGCCGAGCGAACGCGTGAGCCCGATCAGCCCGTGCTTCGCGACGGGATACGGAAAACAGCCCTTGATGATCTTGTGGCCGTGCACGGACGCGATGTTCACGATGCTGCCGCCGCCTTGCGCCAGCATCGCCGGCAGCACGGCGCGGCAGGCGTTCCAGGCGCCTTCCAGGTCGAGCCCCAGGCAGCGCCGCCAGCCTTCCGTGTCCAGTTCGAGCGGGTCGGCGAATACGTTCACGCCCGCATTGTTGACGAGGATGTCGATGCGTCCGAAGTGCGCCAGCGCGCGCCCGGCCAGGCGTTCCACCGCGGCGCTGTCGGTGATGTCGGCCTGCACGAACAGGCTGCGCGCACTGCCCAGTTCCTCCTGCAGCGCCCGCGCGGCGGCATCGATCACGTGGCTGTTGATGACCACCCGCGCGCCTTCGCGCGCAAACCGGCGCGCGACGGCCGCGCCGATGCCCATGGTGGAGCCGGTGACGATCGCCACCTTCCCTTCGAGTCGTCCGTTCATCTCTTCCTGCCGCTTCCCCGGTGATGCATGTTTTTATATACCATGCATCGTACACCACGGGCCGGCAGGTCTACCACTCCGCGACGCTGCCGTCGGCGTGGCGCCAGACGGGATTGCGCCAGTCCGGTGCCTGGCGGCTCGCCTCGATCACGCGTTCCTCGTCGATCTCCACGCCGAGGCCGGGCTTCGGCAGCGGCCGGATCCAGCCGCTGCTCAAGCGGAAATCGTCCTTGTTCTTCACATAATCCAGCAGCTCCGCGCCCTGGTTGTAGTGGATGCCCATGCTCTGCTCCTGCAGCACGGCGTTGTGGGCGACGAAGTCGACCTGCAGGCAGGACGCCAGCGCCACCGGCCCGAGCGGGCAATGCGGTGCGAACGCGATATCGTGCGCCTCGGCCATCGCGGCGATCTTGACGCATTCCGTGATGCCGCCCGCGTGCGACAGGTCGGGCTGGACGATGGCCAGGCCGCCCCGGTCGAACACGCGCTTGAAGTCGAAGCGCGAGTACATGCGCTCGCCCGCCGCCAGCGGAATCGCGGTGGCGTCGGCCAGCGCGCGATAGTACTCGTCCTGCTCGGCCAGCACCGGCTCCTCGACGAACAGCGGGCGGAACGGCTCCAGTTCGCGCAGCAGCACCTTCGCCATCGGCGCCGACACGCGTCCGTGGAAGTCGACGCCGAACTCGATCTCGTAGCCGAATTTCGAACGCACCTCGGCCACGCGGGCGACGGCCTGGTCGACCTTGCGCGCGCTGTCGACGATGCCCAGTTCCTCCGTGCCGTTCATCTTGAACGTATCGAAGCCGGCTTCGCGCAGCGCCTGGATGCCGGCGATCAGCTCGGCCGGACGGTCGCCGCCGACCCAGCTGTACGTCTTCATCCGGTCGCGCACGAGGCCACCCAGCAGCTCGTAGACCGGCTGCCCCAGCACCTTGCCCTTGATGTCCCACAGCGCCTGGTCGATGCCGGCGATGGCGCTCATCAGGATCGGCCCGCCGCGGTAGAAGCCGGCGCGGTACATCGTCTGCCACAGATCGTTGATCCGCGCGGGGTCCTTGCCGACCAGGTAGTCGGACAGCTCGTGCACGGCCGCCTCGACGGTGCGCGCGCGGCCCTCGATGACGGGTTCGCCCCAGCCGGCGACGCCCTCGTCGGTCTCGATCTTGAGCAGCATCCAGCGCGGCGGGACGCGGTAGGTGGTGAGTCGGGTGATTTTCATGGCGGCCAGTGTAGCCGCGGTCGTGCCGTCGCATGCATGCGCAATCGCGGGAGACCTATACAGTTCCGATATAGACCCTGCCGCCGGGCGGCGCCTGCCTGAAATTCAGATCTTGAACTCGTCCAGCGACCGCCCGCTGGCCAGCGCCTCGGCGATCCAGCGCGGCTGGCGTCCGCGCCCCGTCCAGGTCTGGCCGCTGTCGGCCGGGTTGCGGTAGCGCGGCAAGGCCTTCTGCACGAGCGCGTCCAGCGGGATGCCCGCGTCGGCCGCGAGCGCGTGGATACGGGCGCGCGCCTGTTCGCGCTCCTCGCGGACGCGGCGCTGGAGCTCCTGTCCGATATCGAAGTACAAACCTTTCAGTTCGGCCAGGTCATAACCGGTGAGATCGATCGGCGCCATGGGTCGGTAGTCCTTTGCCAGGAAAGTTGCGCGGAGCTCCATTTTACTCTGTTGCGGCCGCGCCGATATGTGAACTGCAACGTAGCCGGCGCGCCACAATTCGCCCAATCGCTGAACTTTCTGTAAGGCATTACGTGTTACGATTCCTCACTGGCGTCCGTCCCAATCCCCGACGGCGCCTTCTTTTGCGGCCCCTGCCCCGCCGCCGTTCATATTTCCGGAACGGCCATGCTGATGACCTCGACGACACCCGAAACTTCACGCCTCGCGGCCCTGGCCGCGCTCGACCTGCTCGACACCGGGCCGGAGCCCCGCTTCGACCGCTTCACGCGCCTGGCCGCGCTGACGTTCGGCGTACCCATCGCGCTGATCACGCTCGTGGACGAGAACCGCCAGTGGTTCAAGTCGCGCTGCGGGCTGGACGTCGAAGAAACGCCCCGCTCCGTCGCGTTCTGCGGCGACGTCGTGGCACAGCGCGCCATGCTCGTCGTCGAGGATACGGCGCTGGCCCCGCGTTTCGCCGACAATCCCCTCGTCCGGGGCGAACCGCACATCCGTTTCTATGCCGGCCAGCCGCTGTTTTGCGACGGCCATGCCGTCGGCACGCTGTGCATCGCCGACCGCAACCCGCGCCGCTTCGACGATGGCCAGCGCCAGTGCCTGCGCGACCTCGCCGACCTGGTCGAAGTGGAACTGAACCAGGCGCGGGTCGCGACGGCGCGCGTGATGGCCGAACAGGGCCTCAAGTCGCTCAACGCCGAACTGGAACAGCGGGTCGCGCAGCGCACGGCCGAACTGGAAACCCGCCTCGCCGAACTGTCCGCCGAAGCCTCCCAGCGCAAGGCCGCCGAAACGTCGCTGCGCGATGCCCAGTCGTGGAACGACACGATCGTCGCGACGTCGTACAGCGCCTTCGTCGGCGCCGACGGCGAGGGGCGGATCATGGAATGGAACCCCGCGGCCGAGCGCATCTTCGGCTGGAGCCGCGGCCAGGCCGTCGGCCGTCCGCTGGCGGAACTGATCGTGCCGCAAGAACTGCGCGCCGCCCACACAGCCGGCATGGCGCGCTTCCTCGCGACCGGCGTCAGCACCGTGGTCGACCGCCGGATCGAACTGCCCGCGCTGACGGCGAACGGACGCCGCCTCACCGTCGAGATGCGGGTCGGCGCCTACGAATGGCAGGGCCGGCGCTGCGTCGGCGCGTTCCTCGACGACGTATCGGAACGCAACCGCACGCGCCAGCAGCTCGAGGAAAAGCAGGAACTGCTGGACGCCGTGCTGGAATCGATCGACGTCGCCGTCGTCGCCTGCGACGCGGAAGGCAACCTCACGCTGTTCAACAAGAAGGCCCGCATGCTGCACGGCCTGGGCCAGGAATGCGTCACGTCGTCCGACTGGCCCACGTATTACTCGCTGTTCGAAGCCGACGGGCACACGCCGCTGCCGGCCGACGAGGTGCCGTTGGCGCGCGTGCTGCGCGGCGAGGTGGTGCGCGAACAGGCCATGACGGTCGCGCCGGCCGGCCGCCCCGCCGCCACGCTGCTCGCCAGCGGCCGCCCGCTGCGCAGCAAGAGCGGCCGCGCGCTCGGCGCCGTCGTCGCCATGCAGGACATCACGGAACGCAACACCGCGCGCGAACAGATGGAAACGAGCGAACGACGGCTGCGCGCCGTCACGGAAAACCTGCCGGCGCTGATCGGCAAGGTCAACGCGGCCGGCAAATTCGTGTTCCTGAACGGCCGCGCCATCCAGTTCTACGGCAAATCGGCCGCGGCCCTCATCGGCCACGACGTGCGCGACGCGTATTCCGAGGCCGAGTACACCAAGCTGCAACCGCATCTACGGCGCGTCCACGCGGGCGAGCGCAGCACGTTCGAAGACGTCATCGAGGTGAATGGCCGCCAGTTGTACTACCAGTGCGTGTTCGTGCCGCAGCGGACGGTGGACGGCACCCCGGACGGCTACTACGCGATGGCCTTCGACATGACCGCCCGCAAGCTCAGCGAGCTGCGCCAGGCCGAGAGCGAGGAGCGGCTGCGCACCATCACGGACAACGTGCCGGTGCTGATCGCCTACCTCGACGCCGACCGCCGCTATGCCTTCGCCAACGCCGTGCACGCGTCGTGGCTCGGCGTGCGCCCGGAACAGGTGATCGGGCTGACCGTCGAACAGGCGTTCGGCCCGGCCTTCCACGCCCCGCAGGCCAAGGCGCTGGAACAGGCCTGGCTCGGCACCGCGTCGCAATGCGAGCACGAGATCGTGCGCAAGAGCCAGACGCGCATCGTCCATTCGACCTTCCTGCCGCAGATGCGCGCGGGCCGCGTGGTGGGCGTGTACATCCTGACGACCGACGCGACGGCCTCGCGCATGCACGAGCGCAGCCTGCACGCGCTGGCGCATACGGACCCGCTCACGCAGCTGCCGAACCGGCGCCGCTTCGAGCAGGCGCTGGCCGGCACCGCCGGCCGCGCGCGCCAGGGCGACCGCGATTGCGCGCTGCTGTACCTGGACATCGACTTCTTCAAGCAGATCAACGACCGCTACGGCCACGCGACGGGCGACGACGTGCTCGTCGAATTCGCGCACCGCCTGCGCGCCGCCGTGCGCGCGTCCGACCTCGTGGCGCGCCTCGCCGGCGACGAATTCACGGTGCTGCTGCACGACGTGCGCAGCGAGGCCGACGTCGAGCGCGTCGCGCGCAAGATCCTGGACGCCGTTGCCGAGCCATTCGTGCTGGGCGCGCACACGCTCAAGGTCGGCACGACGATCGGCGTCGGCCTGGCGTCGGGCGGCGGCCTCGACCCGCGCGCGCTGATGGAAACGGCCGACCGCGCGCTGTACGCGGCCAAGGAAGCGGGCCGCCACACCTACGCGATCCTGCACATGGGCGAATACGTCTGACCCGCCGCCGGCGCCGGCTACAGCGCGAGGCGGGTATCGCGCCGCAGCATCTCCTGCAACCCGTCCTGCGCGATGGCGGCGCTGAAGTAATAGCCCTGCATCTGGTCGCAGTCGTGGTCGCGCAGGAACTTCAGCTGCTCGTGCGTCTCGACCCCTTCCGCGATCACCTGCAGCTTGAGGTTGTGGCCGAGGGCGATGATGGCGCGCGTGATGACGGCGTGGCCGTTGTGGAGATCGGTGGACCCGCCGAGGAAGGACCGGTCGATCTTGATGCAGTCGACGGGGAATTTCTGCAGGTGGCTGAGGCTCGAATAGCCCGTGCCGAAGTCGTCGATCGACAGGCGCACGCCCAGCAGCTTGAGCTGGGCCAGCGCTTCGAGCGCTTCCTCCGGGTGGTCCATCAGTTGGCTTTCCGTCACTTCGAGTTCCAGGCGGTGGGCGGCCACGCCGTAGCGCGCGAGCGTGTCCGCGAGGCGGTGCACGAAGCGGCGCTGGCGCAACTGGCGCGCCGACAGGTTCACCGCGATCGTGAAATCGTCGATCCCCAGCGCGCCGAGCGTGCGCAAGGTGGCGCATGCTTCATCGAGCACCCAGTCGCCGAGCGGGACGATCAGCCCGGTCTGTTCGGCCACGGGAATGAACACGTCCGGCGGAATGATGCCGTCGACCGGATGCTGCCAGCGCACGAGTGCCTCCGCGCCGACCACCTTGCCGGTGCGCAGGTCGACCTTGGGCTGGTAGCCGAGCACCAGCTCGCGGTTGCGGATCGCGCGGGCCAGGCTCGCTTCCAGCAGCAGGTGCTGGTGCACGACCTGGTTCAGCTCGACCGAGTAGAACTGCACGTTGTTGCGGCCGAGCGTCTTGGCGTGGTACATGGCGGCGTCGGCGGCGCGCATGATGTGGTCGACCGTGCGGCCGTCCTGGGGAAACAGGCTCACGCCGATGCTCGTGCCGGGCAGGATCTCCTTGCCGCCCACGTGGATCGGCGCCGATACGCTCTGGCGGATGCGCTCGACGAGCCCGGCCAGCTGCGCCACGTCGGGCTGTTCGGCGATCACGAGCACGAACTCGTCGCCGCCCAGCCGCGCCACCGTGTCGTCCTCGCGCATGCTGTCGCGCAGGCGGGCCGCGATCTCGCGCAGGACGGCGTCGCCGGCTTCGTGGCCGAAGGTGTCGTTGATGTGCTTGAAGTTGTCGAGGTCGAGGAAGGCGAGCGCGCCCTGCTTGTGGTGGGCCGCGGCGGCATCGATCGCGGCCTTCAGGCGCTCCTGCAGCAAGGTCCGGTTGGCCAGGCCCGTGAGCCCGTCGTGGTGCGCCAGGTGCTGCAGCCGGCGCTCGTAGTGCCGGGCCTCCGTGATGTCGTTGATCACGGCGACGAAGTGCGTGACCTCGCCGTCGATGCTGGCGACCGGGTCGATGCGCAGGTCGTTCCAGAAGATCTCGCCGTTCCTGCGCCGGTTGCGCACGATCGCGCGCACGCTTTCCTGGCGCGCCAGCGCGCCGTGGATCCGCTGCCGCTCCTCCACGTCGCAGTCGTCGACGCGCAGGAAGCGCGGATTCTTGCCCTTGACCTCGGCCAGCGTGTAGCCCGTGATCTGTTCGAACGCGGGATTCACGTACTCGATGATATTGTCGGCGTCGACGCAGCACGTGATCACGATGGCGTTGACGCTCGCATACATGGCACGCTCGCGCACGCGCAGGCCGTGCTCGGCTTCCTTGCGCGCCGAGATGTCCAGCCCGGTGCCGAACACGACCGGCAAACTGCCGAGGCTCGCGCGGGCGCAGTGGAACAGGAACGGCGTTCGCTTGCCCTGGCGGCCGACGAGTTCCGCCTCGTGGGACGACGCGCCGCGGTCGAACGCTTCCAGGATCTTTTGCACGATGCCCGCCTGGGCCCGCTCGTCGAAGAAATTCTTGACGTTAAACGTCGGCAGATCCTCGCTCGACAGTTCGAGCGCCGCTTCCAGCTGGTGGTTCCACAGGAGCAGATGACCGCTCTGGTCGACCACGTAGAACACGCAGGGCAGTTCTTCGATGATGTCGGCGATGGGCAGGTCCTGGATCAGCGCGTAGCGGGTCGGCGCGAGGCCGGAGCGCGGCACGATGATCACGCTGAAACTGCCGGGCTGGTCGGGATCGAGCGACTGCGGCGCCACCGTCACCCGCACGGGCACCCGGTGCCCGTCCGCGCAGATCAGCTCGCCCGTTGAATCGGCGTTGGCCCGGTCCCGCAAGGCCGCCACGGCGGACGCGTCGTCGAAGGCGATGATGGTGTCGAGGCCGCGATTGCGGATATCGGATGCGTCGTAGCCCGCCAGCTTTTCGCAGGCGCGGTTCCAGCTCGTGATGGCCCCTGTCGCGTCGACGACGAATACCGCGAGGGGCAAAGGCGAAAGGTTCACGGGCTCCTCCTGAGAACCTGCCGGGGCTGCTTCGGATGTCGTCCGGCGGGCAAATATCATAGCGCAGTCGTAAAGTATGGGGCGCCATATTCAGGCTGCAAGGTGCCAGGTCCCGCCGGGCCTGGTTGCGGGTTTTGTTTTTGGTGGCGGACACATGTCGGTTAGTTGCATAATTTTGGCAGGGACCGGCCCCTCCGGACCGGACGCCGGACGCCCGGTCCGGCCTCCGTCAGCGCACTGCCTGCGGCGCCGCCAGCGTCGCGGCGCCGGCGCCCCCGTCCGCCTGCGCGGCGGCCGCCTCGTCCGGCACGGCATCGCGCCGGCGCAGCGCATAGCGGTTCAGTCCCGCCATGTGGACGCGGCACAGGTAGTCTTCCCAGTCGATCAGGCGCGCGTCGACCGGATACAGCCGCCGCGCCTCCTCCCCGCAGCGCGCGGCCAGCGCCAGCAGCCCCGCGTTGTGGAAGCGGTAGCGCGGATGCGCGTAGAAGGCGAACGTCAGCGCCAGCAGGCGCGTGGTGCGCAGTTTGTCGAGCGCGCGCGTGGCGCCCGGCGCGCCCGCGAGCCGGCGCAGGCCGTTCCACGCGGTGGCGCCGAGGCCGAACGCGCCCAGCACGAAGCGGAACGTGCCCTCCCCGACCGTGCGGAAATCGTGCTTCGGCTCGGCATGGAACAGGCGGTCGTAGTTGCGCCAGTTGCGCTTGGCTTCCGCCTGCAGCAGGCGGATCAGTTCGCCGAGCGCGAGCGGATTCGTCGAGCCGCTGCAGCACTGGTAGATGCGGTGGCGCGGCGCGCCGGACAGCGCTTCGGCGCCGGCCAGCACGATCGCGTTGGCGACCAGGTCGACGGGGACGATGTCGATGATGCCGTCGCGCCGCGCGGGAAAGAAGCTCGTCTTGCCGCGCGCGTAGGCGAGGATGACGGCGTCCGCCACCTTGACGCCCTCGATCCAGCCGGGCGCCGGCTCGCGCAGCGTGCTTTCGATGATGGACGGGCGCACGATCGTGAGCATGCGCCCGTGCATGACGCGCAGCGCGACCTGCTCACCGAGCCATTTGGTGAACGTGTAGGTGTCGTTCCAGCCGTGGCGCTGGGCCTGGGCGATGCCGAGGTCCGTCAGGCGCCGGCGCAGCCGTTCCGGGTCGGCGCAGCTGGAGCGCACGCGCTCGATCTTGCGCTGCAGCGAATCGATCAGGGCGTCGACGTCGTACCAGCCGTCGCGGTGGCGCGGGATCGCGTCGCGCGCCGCGCCGGCCGGCGCCACGACCTCTTCGCGCATCTCGCCGCGGTTGTAGCCGTTCACATAACAGGTCGAGACGTGCACGAGCGGCGCGCCGGCCACGCGCGCGAAGGCCGTCACGTGGCGCAGGCTGAGCGTGTTGATGGCCAGCGCCTGGTCGAGCGGTTCGCGGAAATCGACGCTGGCCGCCGCGTTCACGACGACGTCCACCTCGCGCGCCAGCGCCTCGAAACGCGCGGGCGGCAGGCCGAAGCCGGCCTCCGTGATCTCGCCGGTCACGCATTCCACGCGCTCGGCCAGGAAGCGCTCCAGCCGGGCCGGCCGCACGCCGCGCAGGTGGTCGAAGACGGTCGACGGCGCGATCTCGCGTTCGAAGCGCGCGCGGGCGTCGCCGTGCCCGCCCGCGCGGACCAGCAGCACGACGCGCCCCAGGTCGGGCACCGTGCGGATCAGCTTTTCCAGCAGGACCTTCGCGACGAAGCCGGTGGCGCCCGTGAGCAGGATGCACTTGCCGGCATAGGCGGCGCGCACGTCCGGCACGGCCGCGGCGGTCTCGTTGATTGATGTCGTCATGGCGTCTCCGGTGAATATTGGCTCAGATGATCCGCGTCAGGCGGAACATGGCCGTCATGGCGAGGGCCGGCAGCGCGTGCCGGTGGCAGCAATACGTCTTTTCGACGCGCCCCTGGAAGCGCGACTTGGCGAATTCCAGCCCCTTGAAGTTGTACAGGAAGTCCATCCGCTCGCGGGTCACGGACAGGGTCGCGCGCAGCAGGCGCGATTCCTGCGGCTCCAGCTGATCGGACAGCATCAGCGGCGTCAGGCCCAGGTCGACGAACGGCACGCCTTCTTCCTGGAAGCGCGCGATGGCATGCGCCATCAGCGCATACCACAGGCCCTGGCGGAAGTTGGCGGACGAGCGCGAGATGTTCGGCACGTAGCCGGCGAGGCGCCCGTCGCGGTATAACGGATCGAAGAACACGAAGCCCACGGCCTCGCCATCGCGATAGGCGTAGAAGTAGCGCGTGCCTTCGCGGTAGTCGACGATCATCGGCCGGATCAGGAAGCGGATCTCGTTGTTCTTGCAGCGGCGCGTGCGGATCCACGCCTCGGAAATCCGGCGCACGTCGTGGTCGAAGCCGCCCTCGCGGATCTCGATGCCGTCCTGGCGCGCCGCGTTGATCGCGGTACGGATCACCTGCTTGCGCGCGCCGCGCAGCGACCAGCCGGCGAGGTCGATGCGCGCTTCGCTGCCGAACTGGGTGCCGTAATAGCCGTGGCGGGCGTGCAGGTGGTCGACGACGCCCTTGCCCACCTGGACGAAGACGGCGTCCGGATGGCGGTCGAGGAAGGCGTCCAGCATCGCGTCGCGCAGGTCCGGCGGGCACACCGGCTCGCCCAGCGCGAAGCGCATGCCCCAGTACTTCGCGTACGCGATATAGCCGACGCCGGGCACGTCGAAATACGACATCCCCGGCTGCATGGTGCAGAACGACAGCGCATGGCTGCCGAACTGCCGCAGGCAGGCGGCGCGCCTGGCCGTATCGTGATGGGACAGGTCGGCGACGATGCGCCGCTCCAGCGCGGCAGCGTGTTGGCTCATGTGGGCTCCGGTTGGAATCGATGGACGTGCCGCACCGTCGTCCCCGCGCAGGCGGGGACCCAAGGACGACGCGTCACCGGTCGATCAAACTTGGGCTCCCGCTCGCGCGGGAGCGACGGTTGCTCTCAGGCCGGCTTGCGGCCCAAAACCGACCAGTAGCAGTCGAGCACCAGCAGCTTGTAGTGCTTCTGCTCGCTGACCTGCAGGCCGAACTTCTTCATCCACTCCGGATAGTTGTAGATGTTATGGAAGGCGTTCCCGGCGAACAGCCAGAAGAAGCCGACGGCCCCGTACCAGTACAGGGTCTTGACGACGCGGGTCACCACGTTCCCGGTCGGGAACGAGAAATCGCCGACGACGATGTGGGCGCCCGGGCGGCCCTGGCGGATCAGGTGCGCCAGCACGCGCAGCATCATGTCCTGGTCGAACACGTTCAGGAAGAAGTTCGCGACGACCATGTCGTACTGCTCGAATTCCTCGACGAGCATGATGTCGCTGTGCACCTGGCGGATGCGCACGGCGACGCCTTCGCGGTCGAGGTTCGCCTGGAATTTCTTCAGCATGGTGGCGGACAGGTCGACCACCGTGACGTCGGCGCCGAGGCGCGCCGCATGGACCGCGTCCCTGCCGTGGCCGACCCCGGCGAACAGCACCCGGTCGCCCGGTCGCAGCTTGTCCAGCATCGCGACCTTGCAGCGGTGGATCGATTTGCCGCTGTAGAAAGCGCTGAGCCAGTCGTAGATCGGCCCCACGAACTTGTACTTGTCTCTCATGTTTGCCCCTTCCGGTCTTTCCGACCTTTGTTTTTTACCGCGTGTCTCCCGGTGCCAGACCGTTGCATGAACGGCAAGCACCATTAGAGTAATGGAAAGCACGCGCCGCCCAGGGTGCGGCGCCCTGTCCTTGCGAGCCAAAACACTGGCTTTGCGGGTCAGCGCCGTCAATACCTCCGCTCAACGCGCTGACTAAATGCCGCGCTCCGCCGCCCGGTCGTTGACACCCGCGCCGCGCCGAATCGATACTCGTCGGGCATACTCCCGTGAGACCCTCCACCGCCACCGAACGAACGATGAACCTTCCCATGCACCTTCGCCTGTCGCTGTTCGCACTCGCCGCCGTCGCCACCGCGGCCTCCGCCGCCGAGCGCCTGACCATCACCGTCACCCAGGACCTGGCCATCGCGCGCCCGTCCGAGACCATCGCCGTGCCGTGGAAGAGCGTCAACGACGCGCTGCCGCACGCCGGCGTCCAGCACATCGTCGTGAAGGACGCCGCCGGCCGCGTGCTGCCGCACCAGGTGACGAACGTGGCGCCGGAAGCGAAGGACCCGCAGCGCAACGGCGTGGCGTACGGCGAACTGCTGTTCCAGCACGACTTCGCGCCCGGCGAAAAGAGCGCCACGTTCACGGTCGAGAAAAGCGACGCCGTCGTGGCGCCGTTCCCGACCAGGGTCTCGGCACGCATCGTGCCGGAACGCCTGGACGACTTCGCGTGGGAAAACGACAAGATCGCGCACCGCACCTACGGCCCCGCGCTGGCCGCCCCGGCGCCGGCCGGCTCCGGCAAGGAAGTCCTCAAGACGAGCGGCCTCGATATCTGGTTCAAGCGCGTGCCCTACCCGATCGTCGACCGCTGGTACAACATCGGCCACGACCACTACCACCACGACGAGGGCGAAGGCATCGACATGTACAACGTCGGCACGACCCTCGGCGCCGGCGGCACCGGTATCTGGGCCGGGGGCAAGCTCTATTCCGGCATCAACTTCACGCACTGGAACGTCCTCGCCAACGGCCCCGTGCGCGCCATCTTCGAGCTCACCTACGACGGCTGGGACGCGGCCGGCACCAAGGTCGCGGAAGTCAAGCGCTTCACCGTGGACGCGGGCCACTACTTCGACCGCATCGACAGCACCTTCACGTTCGCCGGCGGCCATCCGCTGCAGGTGGCCGTGGGCCTGAACAAGGAACCGGCCGACAAGGGCGAGCAGGCCAAATCCACGTTCGTCGAGGACAAGGCGTCGAAAGCGCTCGTGCAATGGGTCGCGCAAAAGCAGAACGGCGATTTCGGCGTGGCCGTGATCCTGCCGTCGGCCGGCGCCAGCGCGTACGGCGCCGACGCCCGCAATGCGTTCATGCTGGCCCCGGCCACGTCCGGCCAGCCGCTGCGCTACTACGTCGGCGCCGCCTGGACGCGCGCCGGCGAGATCAGGTCGGCGCAGCAGTGGCAGCGCACCGTGGCCGACGAGGCCGCGCGCGTGGCCGCGCCGGTGCACGTGAGCCTGTCCGCGCACTGACCATGGACAGCGCCACAAAAGGCTACACGCGCCGCGACTTCTTCCGGGCCACCACCTTGGCGGCGGCCCTGCCGCTGGGCCGCAGCGCGCCCGCCGCACCCGCGGCACCCACCCCGTCGCCTGCCGCCGCGCCCGCGGATGGGGCGTCGCTGGCCTGGCTCGAAGGCCGGCCCGACTTCATCGCCGGCACGACGTTCGGCGTGCCCTGGCCGCGCGGCGCGTTCCAGCCGGACCAGCCGTTCATCGTGCAGGGCGAATCGGGCGAGCTGCCGGCCCAAGGCTGGCCGCTGGCGTACTGGCCGGACGGCTCGCTGAAATGGACGGCCCATGCCCTGGGCGCGGGCGCCCATCCGGATGCGGCCCTGCGCGTGCGCCCGGGCACGGCGCGCGCCCGCGCAGACCTGGCCGTGACCGTGCGGCGCGGCGCCGACGGGTATGTCGTCGGCACCGGCGTCATCGAGTGCGTGGTGCCGCTGCGCGGTCCCGCGCTCGTGCAAACGATCCGCCGCGGCGGCCGCGACATCGCGCACGACGTCCGCCTCGTCGCGCTGTGCGACGACCAGCCGGAAGGCAGCACGCGCCGGTCCGAATTCGAAAGCGCGGTCGAGCAGGTGACCCTGGAGCAGGAAGGACCGGTCCGCAGCGTGCTCAAACTGCAAGGCAGGCACCGCAACGAGGCGCGCGGCTGGCTGCCCTTCACCGTCCGCCTGTATTTCCATGCCGGCGCGGAATCGGTCCGCGTCATGCACACCTTCGTCTTCGACGGCGACGAGCACAAGGATTTCGTGCGCGGCATCGGCCTGACGCTCGACGTGCCGATGCGCGACGAGATGCACGACCGCCACGTGCGCTTCGCCGGCGAGAACGGCGGCCTGTGGGCGGAAGGCGTGCGCAATCTCACCGGCCTGCGCCGCGATCCGGGCGAAGACGTGCGCCGCGCGCAGCTCGCGGGCCTGCGCTGCCCGCCGGTCTCCGACAGGGTGCGTCCGCTGCTGCACCTCGTGCCTGCCTGGGGCGACGTCTCACTGGCGCAGCTGTCGGCCGACGGTTTCCGCATCCGCAAGCGCACCAAGGCCGGCTGCGGCTGGATCGAGGCCGCGTGGGGCCGGCGCGCGCCGGGATGCGGCTACGTCGGCGGCGTCTCGGGCGGCATGGCGTTCGGCCTGCGCGACTTCTGGCAGCGCCACCCGACGCAGCTGGACATCCGCGACGCGCACACGGACGTGGCCCGCGCCACCGTCTGGATGTGGTCCCCGGACGCGCCCGCGATGGACCTGCGCTTCTACCACGACGGCATGGGCATGGAAACCCACGCGCAGGAACTGCAGGGCCTCGACATCACGTACGAGGATTACGAAAAAGGCTTCGGCACCCCGGCGGGCGTCGCGCGCAGCAGCGAGATCACGCTGTGGGCATTCGAGGCGACGCCGCCGCGCGAGCGCCTCGTGCAGATCGCGCGGGCCGTGCAGACGCCGCCCCAGCTGGCGCCCGCGTCCGCGCACATCCTCGCCACCGAAGTCTTCGGGACGCTGTGGTCGCTGCCCGACAGGAGCACGCCGGCCCGCGCCGCCATCGAGGACCAGCTGGACGCCCGCTTCGATTTCTACCGCCGCGAAGTCGAGCAGCGTCACTGGTACGGCTTCTGGGACTACGGCGACATCCGCCACACCTACGACGCCGACCGCCACGAATGGCGCTACGACGTCGGCGGCTTCGCCTGGGACAATTCGGAACTGTCGCCCGACCTGTGGCTCTGGTATTCGTTCCTGCGCACCGGCCGCGCCGACATCTTCCGCATGGGCGAGGCCATGATCCGCCACACGAGCGAGGTCGACACCTACCACCTGGGCCGGTTCGCGGGCCTCGGCTCGCGCCACAACGTGCAGCACTGGGGCTGCAGCGCCAAGCAGGTACGCATCAGCACCGCGGTGTACCGGCGCTTCTATTACTACCTGACGGGCGACGAGCGCATCGGCGACATCATGCGCGAAGTGCTGGACGCCGACCGCAAGCTGGACGCGGTGGACCCGGTCCGCAAGCTGGCGAACCAGCCGCCCAAGGGGCCGTATCCAGCACGGATCAGCTTCGGCACCGACTGGGCGTCGCTCGTCGCCAACTGGCTGACGGAATGGGAGCGCAGCGGCAGCGCGCATTATCGCGACAAGATCCTGACGGGCATGCGCGACATCGCCGCCATGCCGCACGGCTTCTTCAACGGCGACCGCATGGGCTACGAGCCGGACACGGGCCACCTGCACAACATGATCGGCACGAACGTGAAGGCGCTGCACCTGAACGCGGTCTTCGGCGCGGTCGAGATCTTCGATGAACTCATCCGCCTGACGGGCGACAAGGCGTTCGAGGCCGCGTGGCTGGATTACTGCGAACTGTTCAACGCCCCGGTCGAGGAACAGCGGCGCCGCCTCGGCATGCCGCACGGCGCCACGCACGCGCTGTACGTCGGCCACTCGCGCCTGACGGCGTATGCGGCCTGGAAGCGCAACGACCCCGCACTGGCGCGGCGCGCGTGGCGCGAATTCGCCGGCGAAGGCAAGCCGCGGCCGTTCCGCACCGTCCACGTGGCCGGACCGGCCGCACTCAATCCCGTCGACGAAGTCCCGTGGGCCAGCACCAACGAAACGGCGCAATGGGGCCTGGCCGCGATCCAGAACCTGGCCCTGATCGGCGCCGCGCTGCCCCGCACCTAGGAGAACACCTTGTACCTGTCACGTTACATCGCCGCGGCCATGGCCTGCGCCGCCGCGCCGGCATTCGCCGCGACCTATTATGTGGCGCCCGCGGGCAGCGACACGGCCGCCGGCACCCAGGCGGCGCCCTGGCAATCGTTCGCGCACGCGCAGGCCGTGGCGCAGCCCGGCGACACCGTCTGGTTCCGCGGCGGCCGCTACGCCTACACGCGGGCGACGACGAACTGCGCGTCGCGCCGCGCAACAGTGTCCGCCATCGTCCTCGACAAGAGCGGCACGGAGGCGCAACCGATCCGCTACTGGGCGTATCCGGGCGAGACCCCGGTGTTCGACTTCGCGGGCATGAAGGACGATTGCCGCGTCAAGGGCATCGAGGTCGTCGCCGACTGGATCCACCTGAAAGGCCTGGAAATCACGGGGGCGCCGCAACAGCCGGACAACCGCCTGAACCACGAGTCGTGGGGCGTGTGGGTCAACGGCAACCACGACGTGTTCGAACGGCTCGACCTGCACCACAACATGGGGCCGGGCCTGTTCATCAAGGACGGCGGCTGGAACCTCGTGCTGAACAGCGACTCGCACCACAACTACGACCCGTACACGTCGAACGGCGCGGGCCAGAGCGCGGACGGCTTCGGCGCCCACATCAGCGCCGGCCATCCCGGCAACGTGTTCCGCGGCTGCCGCGCGTGGGACAACTCGGACGACGGCTTCGACCTGATCAACGCCTATTCGCCGGTCACCATCGAGCAGTCGTGGGCCTGGCAACAGGGCTACCTGCCCGGCACGCACACGTCGCTCCCGGCCGGGAACGGCAACGGCATCAAGGCCGGCGGCTACAGCGGCAGGTACGTGCCGAACGGCGTGAAACACGTGGTGCGCTTCTCCGTCGCCTTCGGCAACAAGGTGTCCGGCTTCTATGCCAACCACCACCCGCTGGCGCTGGACTTCTTCCACAACACGGCGTTCGGCAACGCCGTCGACTTCAACATGCTGGGCATCGCGCCCGACGGCGGTCCGGTCTACCTGGGCACCCTGCGCAACAACCTCGCGTATCCGGCGGGCGCGCCGCTCAAGGTGGCGGGCGCGGACAGCGCCGCCAATTCCTGGGACCTGCACCTCGCCCTGTCGGCGGCCGATTTCGACAGCGTGGCGGCAACCGGCTGGGACGCGCCGCGCAAGCCGGACGGCAGCCTGCCCGACGTGCCGATGTTCCATCCGAGCGCCGCCAGCGCCGTCATCGACAAGGGCGTCGACGTCGGGCTGCCCTACCACGGCAAGGCGCCGGACCTGGGCGCCTTCGAGCGCTGAACCGAGACCAAGAACGGAGACCCATGAACCGATCCATCCGCGGCGCCGCCGGCGCCCTTCTCCTCGCCGCCTGCGCGGCCCACGTCCACGCGGCCGACACGTGGAAATTCGCCTTCGGCCCCGGCGCGGCGCCGGCCGGCTATACCCGCGTCGGCGCGGACGCCGTCTACACGGCCGCACGCGGCTACGGCCTCGAACCGGGCAGCGGGCCGGACGGCGTCCATCCGTATTACTTCTCCGTCGATCTCCCGGAAGGCAATTACACGGTGACGGTCACGCTGGGCGACGACAAGGCGGCTGCGGTGACGACCGTGAAATCCGAGCTGCGCCGCCTGATGCTGGAGAACGTCCGCACGGCGCCCGGCGCGACCGTCACGAAGACGTTCGACGTCAACGTGCGCACGCCGCGGATCGCCGCCGTGGCGGGCGTGGCGGCCGGCGAGGTGAAGCTGAAGGCGCCGCGCGAAACGGTCGAGGAAGCGTGGAACTGGGACCCGCGCCTGACGCTGGAAATCAACGGCGCGCACCCGGCCGTGCGCACGATCGCGATCGCGCCCGCCAGCGTGCCGACCCTGTTCCTGCTGGGCGATTCGACCGTGTGCGACCAGCCGGCGGAACCCTACAACAGCTGGGGCCAGATGCTGCCGCGCTTCTTCAAGCCGGGCATCGCCGTCGCCAACCACGGCGAATCGGGCGAGACCTACCGCGATTCGCTCGCGCGCCGGCGCCTCGACAAGATCGTCAGCCTCATGAAGCCGGGCGACATGCTGCTCATGCAGTTCGGCCACAACGACCAGAAGCAGATCAAGTCCGGCAAGGGCGGCCCGTTCACGACGTACAAGGCGGAGATCAAGGCCCACGTCGATGCCGTCCGCGCCCACGGCGGCCTGCCCGTGATCGTGTCGTCGATGGAGCGGCGCGGCTTCGACGCCGACGGCCACGTGATCCCGTCGCTCAAGGATTATGCCGAGGCGGCGCGCCAGTCGGCCAAAGAACTGGACGTGCCGTTCATCGACCTGAATGCGATGAGCAAGACCTTCTACGAGGCGCTCGGGCCGGAAGGCTCGAAGGCCGCGTTCGCGGAGCCGGCGCCGGGACGCCTGGACAACACCCACCACGACAGCTACGGCAGCTACGAGCTGGCCAAGGCCGTCGTGCTGGGCCTGCGCCGGGCGCACGTGCCGGCGGCCGCGTTCATCGTCGACGATTTCGCGTTCGATCCGGCCCACCCGGACCCGGTCGCGACGTTCGCCGTGCCCCCGAGCCCGCGCCGCACCGACCAGCGCCCGCTCGGCGACGAGGGCCACAAATGAAACGCCGCGCGGCATTGGCGGTCCTCGCCGCGGGCGCGCTGGCCGGCTGCGCGGGCACCGCGCCGGCGCCGCCCGGCGACGCCTACGTCTTCGCCTACTTCATCGGCAACGGCGAGGACGGCCTGCACCTGGCGGGCAGCCGCGACGGCTACCGCTGGGACGCGCTGAACGGCGGCCGCAGCTTCCTTGCGCCCACGGCCGGCAAGGCGAAGCTGATGCGCGACCCGTGCATCCTGCGCGGCCCGGACGGCATCTACCGCATGGTGTGGACGAGCGGCTGGAACGAGACCGGCATCGGCTATGCCTCGTCGCCTGACCTCGTGCACTGGTCGCCGCAGCGCGAGCTGCCCGTGATGGCGCACGAACCGACCGCGCTGAACGCGTGGGCGCCGGAAATCGCGTGGGACGAGCGGCGCGGCGAATACCTGATCTTCTGGTCGTCGACCATCCCCGGCCGTTTCGCGCAGTCCGAAGCGGCCGGCGACGACGCCGGCGCGAACAAGTACGACCACCGCATCTACGCGACGACGACGCGCGACTTCGCGACCTTCACGCCCGCGCGCCTGTTCTACGATCCGGGCTTCTCCGTCATCGACGCGACCTTCGTGCGCACGCGCCGGGGCGACTGGCTGCTCGTGAAGGACGAGACGCGCCACCCGCCGCGCAAATACCTGCAGCTGGCCCATGCCGCCAGCCTGCAAGGGCCGTTCGCGCCGCTGGCCGCGCCGATCACGCCCGCCGGCCTGTGGACGGAAGGCCCGACGGCGCTGCAGGTGGGCGACGACGTGATCGTCTACTACGACGCCTACACGGCAAAGCACTACGGCGCGCTGCGCTCGCGTGACCTCGTGCATTGGGAAGACGTGACGGCACGGATGCGCTTCCCGGACGAAGGAACGCCGAAGCGCATGCGCCACGGGACGGCCCTGCGGGTGCCGGCCGACGTGCTGGACGCGCTGCGCGCACGCTGAGCACCGGGGCGCGGCACCGCTTGTTGAAGGGCAACGGTGCGCGGAAAGTCTGCCGGTTGGAGTACGCTCGGTCCTCCAGTGTCGTGATCCCGGAGGCGGACCGTGTCGATGAACCCAGCAGAACCCGAACAGGAAAAGCAGGAGCTCGTCCGGGTTCCCGTTGTCCGCGAGGAGGCTTGGGTCGAGAAACGGATCGTCGACACGGGACGCGGCGTACGCATCCATAAAACCGTCGCCGAACACCCCTGCCGGATCGACGAAAGCCTGTTCCGCGACGACGTGCAGGTCAGCCATGTGCCGGTCGACCGCATCGTCCCGCTCGAGCAGGCGCCCGCGACCCGCTACGAAGGGGATACGCTCGTGGTCCCGATCCTCGAGGAAGTGCTCGTCGTCGAACGGCGCCTGCGCATCAAGGAAGAGCTCCACATCACCCGCACCCGGCGCGAGGAACGCCACGTCGACACCGTCGTGCTCAAGTCCGAGCAGGTGAGCGTGGAGCGCTTCGACGAGCACGGCGACACCTCAACAACGTGACAATCACCGGAGGACGCATCATGCAACATACCCTAGTCGCGGTTTTCGACAACCGCAGCGATGCCCAGAGCGCGATGGACGAACTGCTCGCAGCGGGCTTCACGCGCGACAACGTCAACCTCTCCAGCGCCGACCTGGCCGGCACCACGACCACCACGGGCGCCACGCTCGGCACCACCCACGAGGAAGGCGTCGGCGCCTCCATCAAGCACTTCTTCGAGAACCTGTTCGGCACCGACCACGACGAACACGCCACGCGCTATTCGAACGTCGTGACGGGCGGCCAGCACGTGCTGACCCTGACCACGGCCTCCGAGCCGGACGTGGAACGGGCCGCCGACGTGATCGAACGCTTCGGCCCCGTCGACATCGACGAGCGCCACGACCTGGCCGGCAATGCCGCCGAACTGGGCGCGAGCGCCTACCAGCCGGCCACGTCGCCTTCCGTGCAGGCGGGCTCGATGCAGTCGGGCACCCAGGCCGGCAACCTGTCGGGCAACCTGGCCGACACCCGCGCCGACACCCGTGCCGACCTGCGCACCGATTCGCTGCAGCGCGACACGAGCACCGCCCGGTCGGACAAGGCTTCGATCCCGGTCGTGCGGGAAGAGGTCCACGTCGGCAAGCGCGTGGTCGAACGGGGCGGCGTGCGCGTGTTCTCGCGCGTCGTCGAGACGCCGGTGAACGAGACCGTGGCGCTGCGCGAGGAACACGTCAGCGTGGAACGCCGTCCGGTCGACCAGCCGGTCAACCCGCGCGACACCACCGCGTTCAAGGACAAGACGATCGAACTGCGCGAAACGGCCGAGGAAGCCGTCGTGCAGAAATCCGCGCGCGTCGTCGAGGAAGTCGTCGTCGGCAAGGAAGTCAGCCAGCGCAAGCAGCAGGTCAAGGACACCGTGCGCCATACGGAAGTCGACGTGCAGCCGCTGCAGGGCACGAGCATCGACGACGACACGTATTACCGCAACGACTGGCAGACGAATTACGCGCGCCTCGGCGGCACCTACGACGACTATGCGCCGGCCTACCGCTACGGCAACGAGATGCGGCGCGATGTCCGCTACAAGAACCGCAGCTGGGACGACGTCGAAACCGACCTGCGCAGCGACTGGGATACGCGCTACGGCAGCAGCGGCTCGTCGACGTGGGAACGGATGAAGGCGGCCGTACGCTCCGGGTGGGACCGCATGACGTCCTGACGGGCAGGCGGCATCGAGCCGCAGCAATGCCTGGCGCCGCCTCCCGGCGCCAGGCCGGCCGCACCGTCGCCGGCACGGCGGGCCGCAGTACAATGTCATGATGCGGCCGCCACCCTCCCCACCCTCCTCCTTCGACGCCATCGTGGCCGGCACCGGTCCCGGCGGCGCCAGCGTCGCGCGCGAGCTCGCGCGGGCCGGCGCGCGCGTGCTGATGCTGGAAGCGGGCGGCGACGCCCCGCTCGCCGGCACGCTGGCGCAGATGGCCGGCATGGCCGCCGTCCCCGGCAAGGGCGCGTTCCTGCACCGCGACCTGTCGCTGCTCGTGCGGGCGCTGACGACGGGCGGCACGTCGACGATCAACTTCGCCACCGCCGCGCCGCCGCCGGCCGCCATGTTCGCCGCGCACGGCATCGACCTGGCGCCCGCCCTCGCCGCGTGGCGCGCGGAATTGCCGATGGCGCCGCTGCCGGATGGCCTCGTCGGCCCAATGGCCGCGCGCATCATGGCGGCCGCGCAGGCCCGCGGCCTCCCGTGGCGCAAGCTGGACAAGATGATCCGCCCGGCCGCGTGCCGCACGGGATGCTGGCGCTGCGTCTACGGCTGCCCGTTCGGCGCCAAGTGGTCGGCGCGCGAACTGGTCGACGACGCCCGCGCGCACGGCGCGGCCCTGCTGACGGACGCGCGCGTGACGCGCGTGCTGCTGGACGGCGGCCGCGCGGCCGGCGTCGAAGCCGTCATCAAGGGCCGCACGCAGGCCTTCCGCGCGGGCCTCGTCGTGCTGGCGGCCGGCGGCATCGGCAGTCCGCGCATCCTCCAGGCCTCAAGGCTGCTGGCCGGCCCCGTCCCGTTCTTCAGCGATCCCGTCGTGGCCGTGATGGGCACCGTCGACGGCATCGAGGGCGGCGGCGCCGAGGTGCCGATGGCGGCCGGCATGGGCGATCCGGACGCCGGCGTCACGCTGGCCGACCTCACGCTGCCGCGTCCCATGTACCAGGCGTTCGCGGCGCAGGCAGGCCGCGTCGACCGCCTGCTCGCCCACGGCCGCACGCTCACGGTCATGGTCAAGATCCGCGACGAGATCCGCGGCAACGTCGGCCCCCGCTGGGTCGACAAGACCCTCGACGCAGCCGACCGGCAACGGCTCGACCACGGCATCGCCATCGCGCGAGGCATCCTGGAACAGGCCGGCGCGCGCCACGTCTTCGCCAGCCACCACTTCGCCGCGCATCCCGGCGGCACGGTGCGCATCGGCCGGGCGCTGGACGGGGACCTGCGCACGGCGGCGCCCGGCCTGTACGTGTGCGACGCGTCCGCGATTCCCGACCCGTGGGGCCTGCCGCCGACCCTGACCCTGCTGTGCCTGGGCTGGCGCCTCGGCCGCCACCTGGCCGGGATGGCGGACTACGCGCTCAGCGTGGACGCACCGGCAGCGCCGCCGTCAGCCTGATGTCGGCCGACGACTCGCCGACCATCAGCTTGACGGGCACCGCCTCGACCTCGAACCGGCCTGCCTGCGTGTTCCAGTACGCGAGGCGCTGCGCCGCCAGCGGGATGTGCACGGTGCGCGTCTCGCCCGGCGCGAGGTGTACGCGCCGGAAGCCGACGAGGGCCTGGCGCGGCCGTTCGACCTTCGACTGCGGCCACGCCGCGTACAGTTCGACGACGCTGTCGCCCGCGACCTTGCCGGTGTTGCGGACGTCGACGTCGACCTCCACGCTGCCGTCGGCCGCCAGCGCCGGCGCGCTCGTGCGCAGCTTCGCGTACTGGAACGTCGTGTAGGACAGGCCGTGCCCGAACGGGAACAGCGGCGCGCCCTTGAAATACATATAGGTGCGGCCGTGGCGGATGTCGTAATCCAGCATCGGCGGCAGCTGCGACTCGGCCGCCGGCCAGGTCGCCACGAGCTTGCCGCCCGGGTTGTAGGCGCCGAACAGCACCTGCGCGAGCGCCGTGCCCTGGTCCTGCGACGCATGCGCCATCTGCACGATCGCGGGCACGTGCGCCTTCGACCAGTTGATCGTGTACGGGAAGCTCGACACGAGGACCATCACCGTATGCGGGTTCGCCGCCAGCACCTGTTTTACCAGCCCTTCCTGCGCGAGCGCCAGCGTTGCGCGGTCGCGGCCCTCGCGGCCGTCGCCCGGGTCGGCGCAGGGCCTGGTGCCGGCGTCGGTCCACTCGTGCGCCATGTTCGGGCCGCAGGTCGGATCGTTGCCGACGACGACGATGGCCACGTCCGCGTCGCGCGCCGCCTTCACGGCCGCGTCGCCGGCGTTGTCGAACGCATAGGTCACCTTCACATCCGGCCCCACGGCGGCCTTGATGCCCTCCAGCGCCGTCACCTTGTACGGCGGCAGGCCGCCGTACCAGTCCCAGTGCACGCTGTCCGCGTGGGGGCCGATCACGGCGATGCGCCTGATGCGCTCCCTGGCCAGCGGCAGCGCGTGGCCGTCGTTCTTCATCAGCACGATGGATTCCAGCGCCATGCGCAGCGACACCGCCTTGTGCGCCGCGCTGTCCCACGGGGCCGGACCGTCCTTGATGGCGGCGTACGGATTGCCGGCCGGCGGATCGATGAGACCCAGCTTGATCGTCGTGCGGAACTTGCGGGCGAGCGCGTCGTCGAGGTCGGCCACGGTGATGGTGCCCTCCTTCAGCGCGGCGCGCAGCTCGTCCTGGTATTTGTCGAGGTACTGGTTGATGCCGGCCTTCAGCGCCGCGACGGCCGCCGCCTTCTGGTCCGGATACCGTTTATACAGTTTCACCAGGTTGCCGATCGCGCCGCCGTCGCTGGAGATCACGTCCGCGCCCCATTCGCCGATGACGAGCTTGCGCAGCACGGGATGCACGCCCATCGGCGTGCCGTTCCAGGCGTTGTACGACGCCATCAGCGCGCGCGCCCCGCCCTCCTGGAACGCCATGCGGAACGGGGCCGCATAGTATTCGTGGAACAGGCGCTCGTCGAAATCGGACGACGAGTTGCCGCGCCCGTTCTCGTTGCTGTTGGCGAGGAAGTGCTTGAGCAGCGCGGCGCCGCGCCAGTACTTCGGGTCGTCGCCCTGGATGCCGCGCGTGAACGCCGTCGCCATCGTCCCGACGAGGAACGGGTCTTCGCCGTACACCTCCTCGCTGCGGCCCCAGCGCGGGTCGCGCGCAAGGTCGGACTGCGGGCCCCATTGCATCAGCATCGGATGCTTGTACCGTGTGCTCTGCGTGATGTAGCGGGCTTCGGTCGACTGCACGGCGCCGGCCTGGCGCACGAGGTCCGGGTCCCAGCTCGCGCCCATGCCGGGCGGCTGCGGGAACTGCGTCGTCGTGATCGGCTCGCGCTGGCGCTTGCTCTCGCCGCGCTGCACGACGCCGTGGATGCCCTCGGTGCTGCCGAAGCTGGGGATGCCGAGGCGCGCCACGCCGGAATCCGTCGACAGCGCGGCGATCTTTTCGTCGGGCGTCATCAGGGACAGGATGTTGGCGATGCGCTGCTGCGGCGCCAGGTTCGGGTCCTGGAACGGGTAGCCGGCCGCGCGGGCCGGCAGCGCCGCGCAAGCGCACAGGGCGGCGGCCAGCGCCGTGGCGCGGATCATGTTCGTCTGCATGCGTGTCTCCTTGTGTAAACGTTTTTTGTTAGCGCGAACATCCTCATGATACCGCAGACATGAAACCGTTTTCACAACACTCGGCGAAAACTTGCTGCCGAGCGCTAAAAGTTTCTTGCGCGCCGTAAACACATCAGTACAATCGTTATGCATATCATCAGGAGACAGCATGACTTACGAACGCATCGTGGTCCTCGGCGGCGGCACGGCCGGGTGGATGACCGCAGCGGCCCTGGCCACGGGCCTCAAGGGCACGACGGTGGAACTGGTGGAGTCGGAGGACATCGGCATCGTCGGCGTCGGCGAAGCCACCTTCCCGTCGATCCGCGCCTACCACCAGATCCTCGGCATCCCGGAAGCCGACTTCCTGCGCGCCACCAACGGCACATACAAGCTGGGAATCAAGTTCTGCGACTGGCGCGTGCGCGGCGAGGACTATTACCACACGTTCGGCGACTTCGGCCAGCTGGACGGCCCCAACGCGCTGTGGGGCCAGTATCGCCGCCACGTGAACGCCGGCCTGCCCGCGTTCGGCGAACAATGCCTGCCGACGGTGATGGCGCTGAACGACCGCTTCTGCGCGCCCGGCAAGGACGCCGCCCATTTCAACTACGCCTACCACTTCGACGCCAACCTGTATGCCCGCTTCCTGCGCGACATCGCGATCGGGCGCGGCGTGCGCCGCACCGAGGGCAAGGTCGTCGACGTGGCGCGCCGCCAGGACGGCGGCGTGGCGTCGCTCAAGCTGGACGACGGCCGTGTCGTCGGGGCCGACCTGTTCATCGATTGTTCCGGCTTCACGTCGCTGCTGCTGGGCCGCACGCTGGGCGAACCGTTCGTCGACTTCAGCCGCTGGCTGCCCGTCGACCGCGCATGGGCGTGCCCGTCCGCGCGCGTCGGCACCGCCCTCACGCCCTATACCCGCGCGACGGCGCTGGATGCGGGCTGGGCGTGGCGCATCCCGCTGCAGGACCGCACCGGCAACGGCCACGTGTTCTCCACCCGCTTCATCGACGAGGACAAGGCGCGCGAACAGCTGCTGCGGCAGCTCGACGGCGAAGCGCTGGCGGAACCGCGCCTGCTGCGCTTCACGACCGGCCACCGCGCCCGCTTCTGGTCCCACAACGTGGTCGGCATCGGCCTCGCGACGGGCTTTCTCGAGCCGCTGGAATCGACCAGCATCTACCTCGTGCAGGTCGGGATCGGCCGCCTGATGACATTGCTGCAGCGGGGCGGCGCCGTACCGGCGGCGGCCATCGATGCGTACAACACGGGCCTCGTGCGCCAGTTCGAACGCATCCGCGACTTCATCCTCATGCACTACTGCCTGACGGCGCGCCGCGACACGCCGTTCTGGACCGCGATGGCCGCCACGGAACTGCCGGAAACGCTGGCGTACAAGCTGCACGCGTGGCGCCATACGGGCGCGCTGCACCAGTACGAGGAGGAAGGCTTCGACGGCCACAGCTGGCTCGCGATCCACGCCGGCATGCACCACTGGCCCGAGCGCAGCGATCCGACGTTCAACCAGCTGCCCGCCGAGAAGTCGCTCGAATGGGTGCGCGAGCGCGCGCGCCAGCTGGCCGAGGCGGTCGCGCCGGTGTCCACGCACGAGGCCTATCTGGCGCAGGTGCTGGGGCGCTGACGCCCGCGTGGGCATGTTTCGTTCGGAGCCCCCGGCCTCGAACGCCCACCCTACCGCGCCGCCAGCCGCTCCAGCCACGCGCACAGCATGTCCGCCAGCGCGTCGGCATAGGCCGCGATCTCGTCCGGGGTGCGCGGCCGCTCCGAGAACTGCTTGCCGACCGCGGTGAACGTGTCCATCAACAGGTCGGCCGCCAGTGCGCGCGTCGCCTGCGATGCGCGCGGCAGCGTCTCGCGCATGAACGCCGCGATGGCCGCCTCGCCGGCCGCACGCGCTTCGCTGGCCTCGGGCGCGTCGCGGTACAGCGGCGCCGCGTCGTTCAGCGCCACGCGCATCGCCGCTTCCTCGCATTCCGACCGCACGAACGCGTGCACCATCGAACGCAGCCGGTCCAGTGGCGGCCTGCCCGCGTCTTCGATGATCGCGCACAGCATCGCCGTCGTGCGGTTCCACTCGTCGCTCTGCAGGCGGAACAGGATCGCCGCCTTGTTCGGAAAGTACTGGTACAGCGAGCCGACGCTCACCCCCGCCTTTTCCGCCACGCGCGTCGTCGTGAAGCGCTGCGCGCCTTCGGTCGCCAGAACCTGAAGGGCCGCTTCCAGCACGGCCGCCACGAGGTCGCTGGAACGGGCCTGTTTGGGCAGCTTGCGCGAGGCGATCTGGGGGCGGCGGCGTGCGGTCATGGGCGTGTTCCGAAATGCGAATAGAAAACCTGAAGGATTATTCGCATAATAACCGGGTCACTCACCCACCACAAGGAACCACCATGCAGATCACGAACACCCTCGCCACGCCGCCCGTCGCGCCGCTGCTCGCGCGCCTGTTCGCCGAGGCGGACGCCCAGTCGCCGCAGGCGCTCTTCGGCGACGTCCCGCACGCGGAAGTCACGCGTCTCATGCGCAGCAGGACGGATTACCGCGACCTGTACGCCCGCCTCAAGGATCTCGCGCTGCCGGTCGCGCGCGACACGGGCGCGCTGCTCTACATGCTGGCACGCACCGGCCGCGCCCGGACGATCGTCGAATTCGGCACGTCGTTCGGCATCTCGACCATCCACCTCGCCGCGGCGCTGCGCGACAATGGCGGCGGCCGGCTCATCACGAGCGAATTCGAGCCGGAGAAGGTCGAGCGGGCGCGCGCGAACCTGGCGGCGGCGGGCCTCGGGGACCTCGTCGAGATCCGCACCGGCGACGCGCTGCACACGCTCGCCGCCGGCCTGCCCGCCGCGATCGACCTCGTGCTGCTGGACGGCGCCAAGGCCCTGTATCCGGAGATCCTCACCCTGCTGGAAGCGCACCTGCGGCCGGGGGCCGCCATCGTGGCCGACAACGCCGACCACAGTCCGGCCTACCTGGCGCGCGTGCGCGATCCGGCGAACGGCTACCTGTCGATGCCGTTCGGGACCGACGTCGAGCTGTCCGTGCGTCTCGCCTGATGCCGGAAAGGCATGCAAAAAAGTCCATTGCGGCCAAAGGCAATACGGATTTCCTTATAGTCCCTATGCACCCGCCGCATGTCCTGCCGCTTGACTTCGGGCCTAAGCTTCTAGACTCATAACGACGAGACACCCGACGACGCGTCCACGCGGCGCGCGACGGGCCATAACACAGGAGCAGCCGCATGTCCCAGCCTCAACTCCAGCGCATCGAGCGCGAAGATGCTTTCACATCCCCACCTGCCACTGCCGGTAAAATCGACCAGTACTTCCAGATCACCGCGCGCGGCAGCACGCAACGGCGGGAGGTCGTGGCCGGCGTCACCACCTTCCTCGCCATGGTGTACTCCGTGTTCGTCGTGCCGGGCATGCTGGGCCAGGCGGGGTTCGACGTCAGCGCCGTCTTCGTCGCCGTGTGCCTGACCGCGGCATTCGGCTCGCTGCTCATGGGCCTGTGGGCACGGCTGCCGATCGCGGTCGGCTGCGCCATTTCGCTGACCGCGTTCACGGCCTTCGGCCTCGTGCTGGGCAAAGGCCTCACGCCCGCCGTCGCGCTGGGCGCCGTGTTCCTGATGGGCCTCATTTTCACGGCGATTTCCGTGACCGGCGTACGCTCGTGGATCCTGCAGAACCTGCCGGCCGGCGTGGCGCACGGCACCGGCGTGGGCATCGGCCTGTTCCTGCTGATGATCGCATCCAGCGACGTCGGCCTGATCGTCAAGAACGCCAGCCCCGGCCTGCCGGTGGCGCTGGGCCACGTCACCGCATTCCCGGTGCTGATGAGCATCCTCGGCCTGGCCGCCATCTTCGGCCTGGAACAGCGCAAGGTGCCGGGCGGTATCCTGCTGGTGGTGATCGGCATTTCCGCCCTCGGCCTCGCGTTCGATCCCAAGGTGCACTTCACGGGCATCTTCTCCTGGCCGCAACTGAGCGCGCCGGGCCATGCGTCGCTGATCGGCGCGATGGACATCAAGGGCGCGCTGACCGCGGCCGTGCTGCCCAGCGTGCTGGCGCTCGTGATGACCGCGGTGTTCGACGCCACCGGCACCATCCGCGCCGTGGCCGGCCAGGCGGGCCAGGTCGATGCGCGCGGCTACATCCACAACGGCGGCAAGGCGCTCACGGCCGATTCGCTGAGTTCGATCTTTTCGAGCCTGGTCGGCGGCGCCCCCGCCGCGGCCTACATCGAATCGGGTGTCGGCACCGCGGCCGGCGCCCGCACCGGCCTGACCGCGACCGTCGTCGGCCTGCTGTTCCTCGTGCTGATCTTCTTTTCGCCGCTGGCCGGCCTCGTGCCGTCGTATGCCACCGCGCCGGCGCTGATGTACGTGGGCCTGCTGATGCTGAGCAGCGTCGCCCACATGAACATGGATGACAAGCTGGACGCGCTGTCCGGCCTCGTGTGCGCCGTGTTCATCCTGTTGAGCTGCAATATCGTGACCGGCATCATGCTGGGCTTCTGCACCCTCGTGATCGGCCGCGTGCTGGCCGGCGAGTGGCGCAAGCTGAACTTCGGCACCGTCAGCATCGCCGTCGCGCTGGCCGTGTTCTACGCGGGCGGCTGGGCGATCTGAGTCGCGTCAGAACATCCCGTCCCGGTTCGCCATCGGGACGGGCGCCGCCTGGGCGATGTCCCACATCTCGGCGATGCGTCCCTCCTCGAAGCGCAGGATGTGGACGGTCGCCAGCTCCATTCCCCCCTCTTCCATGACGGCACGCGCATGCACGGCCACCAGCGGGCCCTCGGCGATCGCGCGTTGCACCTCGTACACCATGTGCGGGAAACGGACCGCGTTCTCCTTCATCGCCGCCCGCAAGGTCGCGACGTCCGCCGCGAAATACGGGTTGTGGTGCCGGAAACCCGGCGCCGCGTAGCGCGCGAACGCGTCGTCGACTTGCCCGCCGGCGGTCAACCGCAGGAAGGCGGTCGCCGTTTCTTTCAATGTGGTCGTGTCGCTCACGGTGTTCTCCTGGTCGTTGTCCGCAAGGGGGCATCGTGCCACCGGCGCGGCGCCATGACAAGCTGCAGGGCCGGCGCGGGCGTATCGTACGCCGCATCTTTCCGGGATTGTGTAATCTAAGTGACAACTTCCTACAGGAGAATTTCATGAAAGCCACCACCATTTCGAGCATCATGCTGGCCGTCGCCGTGCTGGTCACCGGTTGCCACAAGGCCGAGGACAAGAACGGCATGGGCCCGGCCCAGGAAGCCGGCAAGGCCCTCGACGACGCCGGCGCCAAGGCGGCCGCCGAGTCCAAGGAAGCCGCCGCCAACGCCAATGCCGCCGCCGTGCAGGCCGGCCAGAACGCGAAGGAAGCGGCCCAGCAGGCCAACGAGAACGTGAAGGCCGCGGCCGACCGTACCGGCGACCAGTTGCAGCAGGCCGGTGCCGAAGTCCGCCAGGAATCGCACGAAGCCGCCCAGAACGTGAAGGAAGGCGCCAAGGACGCGACGGCCGCCACCGGTCGCGGCCTGGAGCGCGCGGGCGAGAAGATGCAGGACGCCGCCCACAAGTAATCCAGCAGCCCGGATGCGCGCGGCGGCGGCCTGCCGGAAGGCGGTATACTCCGGCGATGCGCATCCAGCTCTTCTCCGACCTCCACCTCGAACGCGATCCCGGGTTCCAGCCGACCATCCTTGCCGACACGGACGTCGTCGTCCTGGCCGGTGACATCGGCTCGTACCAGGCCCGTTCGCGCCTCGCCACCGACGACTTCGGGCTCGCCCGTTTCGCCCGGGCCCACACGGGCGCCGGCGCGCGCGTGCTGTACGTGCCCGGCAACCACGAATTCGATGGCCTCGACTTCGACGCCACGCAGGCGCGCCTGCGCGCGACGTGCGCCGCGCTGGACATCACATGGCTCGACCGCGCCACAGTCACGATCGGCGACGTGCGCTTCATCGGCACCACGCTGTGGGCCGACTTCGACGCGCTGGCGTCCGGCGAGACCGACATCACGCGCCAGCTCAAGCAGCGCGAAAAAGCCTTCCGCGCCGCGAATTACTACCTGAGCGGGAACACGACGCTGGTGAACGGCGAGCCGCTGCTGGCCGAGGGCCAGCGCGAACTGTCGTTCGAATGCCAGGCCTGGCTGCGCGCCGCGCTGGCGACGCCGTTCGACGGCACCACCATCGCCGTCACCCATTACGCCCCGACCCTGCGCAGCGCCGACCCGCGCTACGGCGTCTCGCCCGGCACGGCCGGCTTCTGCAACGCGCTGGACGACCTGCTGCCGTTCGCGGACGTGTGGATGCACGGCCACCTGCATTGCGCGAACGATTACGTCGTCGAAGGCACTGGCTGGCGCTGCCGCGTCGTCGCGAATCCGCTCGGCTATGCGAACAAGGGCGAGCAGGCGGCGTTCCGGCCCGACCTCGTGATCGAGGTCTGACGGTCAGTCGCGCGCGCCTTGGTACATCAGGGCGCTGTCGTTCATCCCGAACTTGAACCTGCGGTTCAACGCGATGATCTCGGCGCCCGCCAGCAGCGTGGGACCGTAGCCGTGCGCCGCCTTCACGCTGGTCGGCCGGTAGGCGTAGAACGCCGGATCGAACGCCATGCCCGTCCCCACGCAGATGCCGTCGATCTGCCCGTTCGGCCTGACCCGGCTCGCGACGGCATCCCACGCCAGGTTCGCCATCGGCCCGTAGGCCTGCGCGTCGACATAGCCGCGGTTGACGGCGCGCGCGATGGCGTACGCGTAGATCGCCGTGGCCGACGTCTCCTCGTAGGTATCGTTGCGGTCGATCAGCTGGTGCCAGAAGCCATCCTTGGTCTGGTAGCTGGCGAGGCCCTTGATGTGGGCGCGCAGCTGGTCGAGCACGGCCTTGTAATCCTTGTGGTCCTTCGGCAGCACCTCCAGCACCTCGACCATGGCCATCACGGCCCAGCCGTTGGCGCGCGCCCAGTGCATTTCGGGGTGGTCGCGCAAGCCCTCGACGTAACCGTGCATGTAGATGCCGAGGCGCGGATTGAACATGCGCTTCGAGAACTGCAGCACCTGGCGCGCCGCGTCGTCGTAATAGCGCCGGTCGCCCGTCGCCTTGCCCAGGTAGGCGATGGTCGGCACGCCCATGAACATATCGTCCAGCCACAGCGTGTCCGGCAGCGGGCGCATCCTGGCGCCGCCATGGCCGTCCGGGCCGCCCCGCGCCAGGGTGCCGTCCTTCAGCCGGTATTCCTTCTTCGCGACGAAGTCGCCGCAGATGCCGATCATCTGCGTGTAATCGACGGGCGAACGTACGCCACCCTCGCCCAGCTTCGCCTTCAGGAAGCTCTGGCACAGCGCCCCGGCGTCGTCCAGCGCGTGCGGGTTCAGGAAGCTCTTGATCGGCGCCGGCGCATGTTCGCGGTCCGCCATGACGCCCGGCAGATACGTTTTCGTCAGCGCGGCCAGCAACTGGTGCCGCTTGATCGCGTAGTCGGTGTAGCGGCGGTCGCCCGTGGCCGCGCCCGCGGCCAGCATGCCGGAGTACGTGACGCCCCATTCATAGCTCGTCAGGCGGAAGTCGCCCGGCTTCAACACGGCGTTCGGATCGGGCCGGGTCAGGTCCGCGATCGGTGCGCCCGTCGTCTTGTCGATCACCTCGGCCGGCGTGACCTTGTCCAGGTAGTCGAACACGCGGTCCAGCACGGCCTTGACCTCGGCCGCGTCCATCGCGCGGTATGGCGTCGGGTAATGCACTGCCAGCGCATGCAGCATGGCGTCGGCCGCGACCGGGCCCTTTTCCTGCGGCGCCGGGGCCTGCTGGGCGGATGCGTCCAGCGCGACGGCGGCGGCCAGCGCCAGCGCCAGCCTGTGGCGCGGCTTCGATCGGTTCATCAAAAGTCTCCTGCTTATTCGAGTCGTTGTATGGTCAGGTCGTCCACCGTCTGGCGCGACCACGTCGTGCGCAAACCCAGGTAGCCGGCCGTGAGCGGATGCGGGTCGCGGTACGTGAACCAGTCCGCGCCGTCCACGCGCACGCGCGTGCAGCCGCCGTACACCGCGATCTCGATGCGGTAGTCGCGGTTCGGCATGAGCAGGTGCGGGGCATCGCCGTATTCGCCGACTAGCTTGCGCTCGCCGTCGCCGTAGCGGCGCAGGCGCGTGGTCGTGTTGCGGTTGCCGCCGATGCCGACGTAGTACATGGCGAGATCGTCGTAGTCCTCGAACTTGCCGCTGCGCGTGAACAGGTCGGCGCGCGCGGGATCGCGCGCCATCCAGAACACGTTCAGGTCGGACAGGCGGTCGTTCTTGCCGCCGGCGACGACGACACGGCGCGTAAAGCGGATCAGGAGATTGCCGGACAGCGGCTTGTCGAGCCACACGGTGGCGCCCGAGTCGACGTCCATCAGCAACCGCCCGTCGCGGTTCTCGACGACGTTGCCTGGCTTGCGCGCATACTCGGCCACATAGCCCGCGAGCGGGCCGCTGAAATCGTCCCGGACGAGCACCGCGCCCGGCCTGCCCCAGTCCGTGCAGGCCGCGGGTGCGGCTGCATCGGCCTGCCCGGCGAGCGCCGTCAGTGCCGCCAGGGCGGCGAGGCCGCGCCTCATTGCGCCGCCACCGCCCGGTCGGCAAAATACGGCCCGAGCGGATTGCCCGGCAGCGCCTTCAACCCGGCCACGACGCGCTCCGCGTTGAACTCGGCGCCGGCCGCATTCGTGTGGGTGCGCGCGTCGGCGAACAGTCCGTTCACGCGCTCCGGCCCGAGCCGCTTGTAGCCGTCCGCCACGAGCAGGGTCAAGTCGATGAACTGCGCGCCGCTGGCCGCGGCCACCTGGCGGTCCCAGTCGGCGAACGTTGCGAAGTCGCGGCCTTCCTGCCAGCGGTCGCGGTGCGGGACGGGCGCCAGCAGGACCACGGTCGCGCCCTTCGCCTTCGCGTCCGCCACGTAGCGCGCCATGTACCAGCCGAAGCTGTGCACCTGTTCCTTGCTGCCGTCCGGCCGCGTGTCTTCCACGGTCTCCGGGCCGATGCCCGGCGCCGACGCGCGGTTCTTCATCGCCGGGTCGCCGATGCGGCCGCCGTCGTTGTGCCCAAACTGGACCAGCACGACGTCGCCGCGCTTGAGCTGGTCGCGCACCTTGTCCCAGCGGCCTTCCGTGAAATACGTGCGGCTGCTGCGGCCGCCGATGGCGGCGTTCACCACATTGATCTTGCGGGCGTCGAAGTAAGGCGCGATGCGCTCGCCCCAGCCGATCATGCCGCGCATGCCGCCGCTCTTCACCGTCGAATCGCCAACGAGGTACAAGGTCGGCAGGCTCGCGTCGCGCGGCGCTTCGTCGTGCACGGTGCGGGCATCCACGACGGGGCGGTCGTCCTCGCGCGCCGGCGGCTGCGGGTTGGCCGGCGCCTGCGGCTTCAGCCACGCGGCGATGCGCGGATCGCCCAGCGCCTCGAGTCCCTGTACGACGACCTGCGCATTCAGCACGGCGCCGGCCCAGTTGGTGTGCGTGTGCTCGTCCGGCACCGTCTGCGGGAACAGCTGCCTGACCGCCTCCATGCCCAGCGCGTCGTAGCGGCGCGCGATGCCTTCGTTCAGGTCGATGAAGCCGACGCCTTCGGCCTTGGCGACGGCAGCGGCCCAGCCGCCGTACGTGTCCTTGTCGCGCTTCGCGTGGCCTGCCGCGTCCCACTGCTTGTGCGGGATCGGCGAGCAGATGACGGGCGTGGCGCCCTTCGCGCGGATGTCGGCCACGAATTTGCGCAGATACCAGCCGTAGCTGTGCACCACCTCGTGCTTGTGGGTGAGGAGGTTGTCGATCTCCTGCGTCTCGTCGCCGGTGCCGCGGATCGTGCCGCGCGCGCGGCTCGTGTCGTTGACGGGGCTGGCGTCGTTGTGACCGAACTGCATGACGACGATGTCGCCCCGCTTGACGAAGGCCAGCGTGCGCTCCCAGTGGCCGCTCGTGATGTAGGTGCGGCTCGACAGCCCGCCGACGGCGCGGTTGACGACGTTGACCTTGGCCGGATCGAACCAGGCGGCGATCGGATTGCCCCAGCCCCACTGGCCCGCCGCGCCCTTGCCCTGGCCGTCGTCGCGGCCGTTGCGGACCGTGGAATCGCCGATCAGGATCAGCGACGGCAGCTGAGGATTCGCGGGCTCCGGCAGCGTGACCTGGGCGCGCGCCGGGTCCGTATTGACGGCCGGCGGCAGGGTCTGGGCCTGGGCACAGGCGATGGAAAGGAAGATGAGCGCGGCGGCGCGCATCAACCGTGAAAACAGCGGGGAAAACAGCGGGGAAAGCAGCGGCATGGCGGGGGTCCGGTCTCGTTGTTCTGCGACCCATTCTATGCGAGCGGCGTCGCCCGTCAAAACCGGTCCAGCCAAAGAATCAGGAAAATGATCGGTTGACGATCACCGCGGCTGCAACAATGGGCGGATCCGAACAACCGGGAAGCCACCCATGCGCCCACCACCAGCCCGCGCCGGCGCGTTACAGGCGCTCGACGCGCAGGTTGCGCAGCTCGTACGGCGTGCCCTCGAGCTGGAAGCCGATGCGGCCCGTCGCCGGCTGCGCGATGGTGACGCTGTTCTGGCGGACGCCATTGATCGTCACGTCGATGCAGCCGCCGCGCACCAGCACGTCCATGCTGTTCCACTCGCCCGGCGCGCGCTCGCTGTCGGGCGCCGTGTGCGCCTTGATCGCCGGGTAGGCGCCCGGGGCGCTCGTCAGCGGCTCGCTGAACGTGGCGCCCGCCATCGGCAGCAGGTCGCCCGCGGCGCCGTGCTTCGTCTGTACCTGGATACTGTAGGGCCAGACGCCATCCTTCGGTCCGGACGCCACGTGCAGCAGCACGCCGCCGTTGCCCGGCTTGCCGGGCCAGCGCCATTCCACGTGCAAGCGATAATCCGTGTACGCGTCGCGCGTGGCGATGAAACCGGACGGCTTGCCCGCCACCGCGATGACGCCGTCCGCGCGTTCCTGCCAGACGCCGTCCAGCCGCGCCGCCGGCGTCGTCACGATATCCAGTGCGCCGAGCGCGCCGGCCACCGGCGCCGTCGTCGTCGCACACCCCAGCAGGCCCGCGCACAACAGCGCGCCGCCGAACCACCCAAGCTTTACCATGTCAGGACCTCATGATGAATCGTTCGAATGAAAACAGGAGACTTTGCATGAAACTCGTCGCCGGCGCCCTCCTCGCCGGCTCCGTCGACGCGGCCCGCGCCGCGCCGCAAATCCCGGCCACCGCCGTGATCCCGCTGTGGCCCGAGGGCGTGCCGGACGCGAAGCCGGGACTCGGCCCCGAACACGTCGAGAACGGCCACACGTCCAACGTCAGTGAACCGACGCTGACCGTCTACGGCCCCGCCGTCGACCGTCCGAACGGCACGGCCGTCATCATCTGCCCGGGCGGCGGCTACGTGCGGCTGTCCACGCAGCGCGAGGGCGAGCAGTACGCGGCATGGCTCGGCACGCTCGGCGTCACGAGCTTCGTGCTCACATACCGGATGCAGGAGTTCGGCCATCCGGCCCCGCTGCGCGACGTGCTGCGCGCGGTACGCATCGTGCGCGCCGAAGCGGCACGGTACCACATCCGCCCCGACCGCATCGGCGTGATGGGCAGCTCCGCCGGCGGCCACCTGGCGGCCAGCGCCGGCACGCTGTTCGACCATCCGCTGGGCCGCACGGGCGCGGAACTCGACAAGGTCAGCGCCCGCCCCGACTTCCTCATGCTGCTGTACCCCGTCATCACGATGGACGGCCCGGCCGTGCACGCGGGCTCGCGCAAGGCGCTGCTGGGCGCGAACCCGTCGGCGGCGGAGGTGCGCCTGATGTCGGTCGAGAAGCAGGTGACGGCCGCCACGCCGCCCACGCTGCTGATCCACACGCAGGAAGACCGGACGGTCCCCGTCGAGAACAGCATCCTGTTCTACCAGGCGCTCACGCGGGCGAAGGTGCCGGCCGAGATGTATCTGTTCGAGCATGGCGGTCACGGCATGGGGATGAAGGCCGGACTCGGGACCGCGTCCGACTGGCCGAAACGGGCGGAGGAATGGCTGAAGGCGCGGGGGCTGCTCGATCCGGCGAAATAAAACCCCGTCGGTCCCGCGATAACAACCGTCGCTCCAGCGATAACAACCGTCGTTCCCGTGATAATAACCGTCGTTCCCGTGATAACAACCGTCGTTCCCGTGATAACAACCGTCGTTCCCGTGATAACAATCGTCGTTCCCGCGAAGGCGGGAACCCAAGTTTGGCACTGCCGCACCGTGTGAAATCGGGCCCCCGCCTCCGCGGGGGCGACGTTGTAATGCAGCGAGCTTCGACATTGGGCCCTCGCCTGCGCGGGGGCGACGTTGTAATGCAGCGAGCTTCGGCATTGGGCCCCCGCCTCCGCGGGGCGACGTATCGAAGCAGCGGGCCGATGCCGCGGCCGGCTCACGCCAGGTAAAACACCTGCTTCAACGCCCATTCCCTCGGCCGGTTTCCCGGCTCCACCTCCATCAGCGGCGCCATGGTGTCCCACCAGCGCCGCATCACCGGATGCTCCGGCAACGCGGCGACCGTGTGGCCGGGCCGCAGCTTGAGCACGGCGAACAGCTGCAGCGTGTCCTCATCGAGGAAAATCGAATAGTCGTAAATGCCGGCGGCGCGCAGCAGGTCGGCCAGCTCGGGCCAGATGGCGTCGTGGCGGCGCTTGTACTCGTCGACGTTGCCGGGCTTGAGCCGCATGACGAATGCACGGGTTTCGGCCTGGCCGCTCATCGCGCGCCTCCCTGGGCCATGCGCTTGAGTTCCGCGGCCGCGAGCATGACGCCGCCGACACCGTAGTCGTAGCTGGACGTGGGCCGGTAGAACGCCGGCTCGGCGCCGGTCTGCTGGATATTGCCGACGCGGCCGTCCGCATACACGTTCCTGAGGATGCCGGCCCACGCCTTCGCGATCACGGGCCGGAACTTCGCGCCGTCGAGCAGGCCGTGGTTCACGCCGTACGCCATGCCGTACACGAACAGCGCCGAGCCCGAAAGCTCCGGCAGCGGGTAGGTCTTCGGATCGAGCAGGCCCGCGTGCCACAGGCCGTTCGCGTCCTGCAGCGAAGCGATTTTATCGGCCATCTCGCGCAGCTGCTGCACGTAGAAGCCGCGTTGCGGATCGTCCGCCGGCACGTAGTCCAGCACGCGCGCGAGGCCGCCCATCACCCAGCCTTCGCCGCGCGACCAGAATATCTTCTTGCCGTTCGGCTCGCGCTTGTCCTTGTAGCTGGCGTCGCGCGCATACAGGTGTTCGTCCTTGTCGTACAGCAGGTCGTACGTACGCTTCCAGTTCACGTGCATGTAGTCGAGGTATTTGCGCTCGCCCGTCGCCTTGTACATCTTGGCCCACACGGGCGGCGCCATGAACAGCGCGTCGCACCACCACCACGGAATGCGCGCGTCGTTGGGCTTGAGCGTCGCCAGCGGCAGCAGGTCTTCCATCTCGGCCTTCGTCAAGGTCAGCATGCCCGGGCTCTTCTCCTGGAAATACAGGTCGAGGTAGGTCTGGGCAATCGAGAGATCGTCCGCGTTCGGCAGCCGCGAGCGTTCCTGGAAGTCGAAGTGGCGTGCCATCGCGAGCATCGCGTCGCGGTATTTTGCATCGCCCGTCGCCTCGGACGCCGCCATGAAGCCCGTGTACATCACGCTCTCGGTCCAGATGCGCGAGAACCACGGCTGGGCGCGCGCCAGCTGCCAGTCGGCCACGCGGCGCAGGACCTTGTCGATCGCCCCCGGCGTCAGCTCGGGCGACAGGTCGGTCGCCAGCGGGCCGGCGTCGAGGGGCGCGTCGCCGAAATGGCGGGCGATGTCCTTGTCGATGATGGCCTGCATGGTCGGCGTCGGCAGCGGATAGGCGGCCATGGTCTGCGCCCACGCCGGCAGCGCCAGCGCGACGCCCGCGGCCAGCAGGGAAAGTCGTCGGATCGTCTTCATGTCGTTATCGTCCTGTTCTGCGTAGTGATCATTGCCCGCCCTCGCCCAGCAGCCTGACGGGGCCCAGCAGGCCCGCCGGCTGCGGCGCGATCAGCGCCGTGTCCTGCGGGACGAAGCGCTGGCCGTAGCGCGCCCACAGCAGCCGGTAGTCCGGCAGCGCGTGGCCCGCCAGCGCGTTCAGCGCGAGATTGCCCACCTGGACCTCGATGCGGTTGCGGCCCGGCCGCAGGAATGCCGTGACGTCGACGGCATAGGGCGGATGCCAGACGGCGCCCGCGCGGCGTCCGTTCACGACCACCTGGGCCGCTTCGCGCACGGGGCTCTCATACATCGCGCGCATCCCGGCCGGGACTTTCGGCGTCGACGCGAGCGGCGTGCCGGGGCCGAAGTCGAGCACGATGCGGCGCGACTTCAGTTGCGCGGCCGTGAGCTCGACCTCCTTGTCGTACGTGGCGACGCCCGAGAAATAGCGGGCCGCATCAATGTCCGTCCACGAACGCAGCGCGTCCAGCCGCACGGCCTGCGCCCTGCCCGGAAACGTCAGGTTCCAGCCGCGCCCGAGGTCGGCGATCTCGGTCGTGGCCGCGGCGGGCGCGGGCGCCGGCGCGGCCGGCAGCGCATCGGCCAGCACGAGCACGCGCGATTCGTACGGCGCCAGGTCGAGCCGCGCCGGCAGCGTGGCGGCCGTCATGCGGCCGCTGTCCGGATCGATCCACGCGGCCGCCTTGCGCACGGCCGCGAAACTCGCCTCCGCATGCACGGGGCGGTTGCTCGTGTTGGCGATGAAATACACGTCCGCGTCGCGCAGCCGGCGCCGCACGAAGCCGACGTCGGCCGCCTGCGCGGAGAGCTTCATGTCCGGCGCCAGCACGGCCTGCAGCGCGGCGCCGACGGCGTTGTCGTCCGCCACCACGCGCACGTTCGGGCTCGCGAACAGCGCCTTGGCCTTCGCCGCCACGCTTGCCGAGATGCGCGCCGCATCCAGATATCCTGGCGCCAGCGCCGGCGCGCCGCCCACGGCGACGATCTTCCCGCCGCCGCGCACGTAATCCGCCAGCCTGTCGATCACGTCGGGCGCGAGCCGCGTCACGTGCGGCATCACGAGCACGGGATGCCTGACACCGAGCGCGAGGATCGCCTGCGCGTCGATGTAGTCGAGGTTCTGGCCCGCGTCGAGGATCTGCGCGGTGAGCGCCGGCGTCACGTACTTGTGCATCTCCGCCGACAGCGACACCTTGCCCGGCACGAGGGCCGCGTACACGTCATCGTTCGGCAGCAGCACGGCGACCTGGTTCGCGGGCTCGCCCTGGCGCATCAGCCAGCTCATGCGCGTCAGATAGCCCGTCACGTCCGGCATCACGTTCCACCACGGGTTGTGGTCGTTGAACACGGCAGCCGCATAGAATGCGTAGCCCGGTTCGAGCGTGCCCGGCGGCGTGTACGGCCAGCCGTGGCCCACGAACTGGTTCACGCCTTCGAGCAGCATGCGGTCCGCTTCCGCCTTCATGTCCAGCGGCGTCGCGGCGAATGCGGGCGAGTGCAGCCACGTCCACGTCTCGGCCGAGATCACGGGACGGCCGTACAGGTGGCCGGCCGACGTCGCGAGGCGCGTGAACGAGAATTCGCGGAACTGCGGCCCCTCGCCTTCCGGCAGCGCGACGAGGCGGTTGCTGGACAGCGAGACGGCCGGCTCGCCGTACGTCTGCGAGCGGAACCGCGTGCCGTGTCGTTTCGCCCAGGCGTCGATCGGCATCAGATAACGCTCCTCCACGAGCTCCGTCTGCGTCAGCGCCCAGTCGTGGCGCACGGCCGCCGCATCCGGCCCCTGGCCCGTGAACACGGCCGGCAGGTGCGGCACGATGTCGTAGCCGCGCCGCTTCCTGAATTCGGCCACGAAATCGTCCGTCCAGTCGGTGCTGTAGACTTCCAGGCTGTCCGAGAACACGGCATACGGCGGCGCGTCGCCGAACGCTTTCATCAGCGGCTCGGCGACGGTGGCGAGATGATGGTCGATGGCCTTGCGGCTCAGGTGGTCGAGCACGAAGCCTTCCGCGCCCAGCGCCGCGCGCTTGACCTGCTGGCCCGTGCGGCTGGCGATGTAGGCGACGACCTTGCGCGGCCCGTTCGCCGGTGCGACCGGCGCGCGGCCGTCGGCCCCGGCCGCGGCGGAAAGCGGCCGCAACGCCGCCGGGTCGACGTCGGCGCCGATGAAGGTCGCGACGAGCTTTTCGCCGCTCATGACGGCCGGCAGCGCGAAGCTGGAGGCGCCGGCCGGCACGTCGACGACGGCCTGGCGCAGCCGCGCCGCGGCCTCGTCGACCGTGACGTGCGGCCCGCCGTACGGCCAGCCGCTGGCCAGCGTCATATCGACGCGCAGGCCGTTGGCGCGGCCCGTGCGGTTGGCGAAGCCGACGGCGTCGAGGAATTCGGGAGACAGGTACGGGACGTTATGGATGCCGCGCGCGGCATCGTCGAGTTCCATCGGATACACGGGCTGGATCTCGAAGCCGCCGATGCCGCCGGCCTTCATCGCGAGGATCTCGCGTTCCAGCTCGGGTTTGGCGACGGCGGGGCCGAACCACCACCAGCGCATCATGGGACCGGCGTCGGGCGGCGGCGCCTGGAGGTGTGCGGCGACGTCGGCGAAGGCGGCCGACGGACCGGCGGCGTGCGCGGCGAAGGCGCACGACAGCGCGGCCGCCAGTAAAGCGATGCGCGGGGAGCGCTGGCTCATGCGGGGGACTCCTGGGGCGGGTGGGCGAAACGCGCCAGCGCTGCTGGCGCTTGCATAACCCCGGCGCCCCCGCGCAGGCGGGGGCCCAAGTCTGTGTGCGTTCACGCAAAACTCAGGTTCCCGCCTGCGCGGGAACGACGCTCTTCTACCTCGGCTTTACACGATCCCGCTGCTGCTCGCCCCCGCCTTCGCCGGACGCGCGCCGGCCACGCGGTCGCGGTAGCCGCTCGCGCGGTAGCACGCCACCGGGTCGGCCGCGCCGCCCGCGCGCACCCGCGCCATCGCGAGGATGGCCGACACGTCGGTGCGGTACGCCGTCTTCAGCGCCTGCGCCGACAGCAGCACGTCGTTGGACTCCTGCAGCGCGGCCAGCTCGGCGCGGTCCACCAGCGCGGCCTGCACGTAGGCGCGCTGCACTTCCACGGCGCTGTTCATCAGGCTCTCGACGGGGTCCGTCACGTTGTGCGACTGGTCCAGCATGTACGCCGGCGCGAACGTCGGGCCTTCGCGCAGCGCGGCGTCGGACAGCTCGTTGAAGACCAGGAACAGCTGGAACGGGTTGATGGAGCCGGAATCCAGGTCGTCGTCGCCGTATTTGCTGTCGTTGAAGTGGAAGCCGCCCAGCTTGCCGAACTGCGCGAGGCGCGCGACGATCATCTCGATGTTCGTGTTCGGCGCGTGGTGGCCGAGGTCGACGAGGCATTTCGCCTTCGGGCCGAGCGCGGTGGCGCAGGCGAAGCTGGTGCCCCAGTCGGCGATCGTGGTCGCGTAGAACGCCGGCTCGAACAGCTTGTGCTCGATGAAGACGTTCCAGTCGTCCGGCAGCGCGGCGTAGATGCCGCGCATGCTTTCCAGGTAGCGCTCCAGCGCGCCGCGCAGATTGCTCTGGCCGGGGAAGTTGGCGCCGTCGCCGACCCACACGGTCAGCGCCTTCGACCCGAGCTCGCGTCCCAGTTCGATGCAGTCGATGTTGTGCGCGACGGCCTGCGCGCGCGTCGCGGCGTTCAGCGCCGTGAGGCTGCCGTATTTATACGTGTGTTCCTGGCCCTGCTGGTCCTGGAAGGTGTTCGAGTTGACGGCATCGAACGCCAGTCCCAGCGCATCCGCGTGCTGGCGCAGCTCTTTCGCGTCGGTCGGTTTGTCCCACGGGAAGTGCGGCGACACGCTTGGGGTGGCGCGCGTGAGCTGGTTGATCACGCCGCAGTCGTCCAGCTTTTCGAACACGTTGCGGGGTTCGCCGCGGCCCGGGAAGCGCGCGAAGCGGGTGCCGCCCGTGCCCACGCCCCAGCTGGGCACGGCCACGGCGAAGCGCTGCGCGAGCGCCGTCAGTTCTTCGATATCGCGGCCGCGGCGCGCCAGCATCCCGCCCAGTGCGTCATAGTCGGCCTGCAGCCGGGCTGCGGCCTTGGCATTGTGCTCGGCCACCAGTCCGGCGTCGATGAGGGTCGTCATACCTGTCTCCTGTCGTCGGCGGCACCGCGTCCGGCGGTGCCGCTCATCTTTTAAATAGTAACCCAGCCCGCATGGACTGGCGAGCGGTCAGCGCGTGAACGCTGCCGCGTTGCCCGCATCGACGTTCAGCACGTTGCCCGTGCTCTTGCCGGACTTTTCGCTGGCGAAGAAGTACACGGCTTCCGCGATGTCTTCCGGGAACACGCTCTTTTTCAGCATGCTGCGCTTGCGGTAGAACTCTTCGACGTCGTCGGCGCCGATCTTGTTCGAGGCCGCGCGCTCTTCCTTCCACTTGCCGTCCCAGATGCGCGAACCGCGGATGACGGCGTCCGGATTGACGACGTTGACGCGGATGCCGTGCTCGGCGCCTTCCAGCGCGATGCAGCGGGCCAGGTGGATCTCGGCCGCCTTCGCGGTGCAGTACGCGGCCGCGCCGGCCGACGCCACGAGGCCGTTCTTGCTGCCGACGAAGACGATGCTGCCGCCCAGCTTTTGCTGCTTCATGATCTGGAACGTGTTGCGGCTGACGAGGAAGTAGCCGGTGACGAGGATGTCCTGGTTGCGCTTCCAGACTTCCAGCGACGTCTCGTCCAGCGGCGCGGCCGAGGCGATGCCGGCGTTCGAGACGAGCAGGTCGACGCCGCCGAAGCGCAAGCAGCTCGCCGCCAGGATCGCGGCCACCTCGTCCTCGCTCGTGATGTTCGCCTGCACGGTCGCCACGCTGTCCTTGCCGGCGACCTTCACGAGATCCTGGCTTGCGCCTTCCAGCGCTTCGGCGTCGATATCGGTCAGCATCACGCACGCGCCTTCCTGCAGCAGCTGGCGCGCCACGGCCTGGCCGATGCCGCCGGCGCCGCCCGTCACGAGGGCGATGCGGCCCGCGAGGCTCTTCGGCTTGGGCATGCGCTGCAGCTTGGCTTCCTCGAGCAGCCAGTATTCGATGTCGAACGCTTCCTGTTCCGGCAGGCCGACGTATTCGTCGACGCCGTTCGCGCCGCGCATCACGTTGATCGCGTTGACGTAGAATTCGCCGGCGATGCGCGCGGTGGCCTTGTCCTTCGCGAACGACAGCATGCCGACGCCCGGGATCAGGTAGATGATCGGATTGGCGTCGCGGACCTTCGGCGACGTCGCGCGCTTGCAGCGCTCGTAGTAGGCCGTGTAATCGGCGCGGTAATCGCTCAGGGCCTGATCGAGACCATTCACCAGGCGATCGAAATCGGGCGCGGCCGGGTCGAAATCGAGGACCAGCGGGCGGATCTTGGTGCGCAGGAAGTGGTCCGGGCACGAGGTGCCCAGCGCGGCCAGCGGCGCGAGGTCGGCGCTGCAGACGAATTCCAGCACCGCGTCGGAATCGTCGAAGTGACCGAGCTTGTATTCCTGCTGGCTGATCTTCCCGCGCAGCAGGGGCATCAGGCGGGCGACGAGGGCCGCGCGCTCCTGCGCCGGCAGCGCGTCGGCCACCTGGCCGCCGAACACGGGCTGCCTGACGTTCGCGGCCAGCCATTCGTCGGCGCGCTTGATCATCGCCAGCGTCGTCTCGTAGCACGACTTGGCCGTGTCGCCCCAGGTGAACAGGCCGTGGCCCTCGAGGATGATGCCCTTCAGCTGCGGCTGTTCCTGCGACAGTTTTTCCAGTTTCAGGCCCAGGTCGTAGCCGGGACGCTGCCACGGCAGCCAGCCCAGCTCACCTTCGAAGATCTTTTCGGTCAGCGCGCGGCTGTTCTTGCAGGCGGCGATCGCGATCACCGAGTCCGGGTGCATGTGGTCGACGTGTTTACGGTCGATGTAGGCATGCAGCGGGGTGTCGATCGAGGCGGCGCGCGGGTTCAGGTTGAACGTGCAGTGCGGCAGGTAGCCGACCATCTCGTCCTCCTGATCCAGGCCGCGGTAGCGGGCTTTCAGCGCCTGCAGCTTGTCCATGTACAGGGTCGAAAAGCCGTCCAGCTTGATCGACCCGAGGTCACCGCCCGACCCTTTCACCCACAACACCTCGACCTGCGCGCCGCTGAGCGGATCGGTCATCGCGATCTTGGCCGACGTATTGCCGCCGCCAAAATTCGTGATGCGCAGGTCCGAACCGAGCAGGTTGGAACGGTACAGCAGCAATTCCGGCTCGCTCAGCGAGGCAGCGTGCTGGTCGTCCCAGCGCGACGTAATCGGTTCCTTCTGCTTCGTGTCGCTCATTGCACCCATTAAAAAATCTCCATATGCGTTATCTGTCGTCGGAGGGCGGGGATCCCGTCTCCTTCACCTGCGCCGCGGCGATCCACGGTCACGGCATCCGGGCACAGTAGAATTCAGGGGGCCGAGCAGTGTCAACGCAGAACCGATCAAGATCGTGAGCAAGAGCGATTTAATCATCCGGTTGATCGAAACGCGCATTTGAGCGCCACACCGCGCCCAAATAATCAATTGGTTGATCATTTAACGATTGACGCCGCTGCAACTCCTCTTTACTCTTTTTCCCAGACAACGCGGCTTCCGGCATGACGTTGTCCCGCCGCATCACAAAAACAGACGGCATTAGGAGGAGACAAATGGTGAATCACAAACGCCGCAAGCGTTTGCTGAAACTGCTCGCCGAGCATCAGACGGCGACGGTCCAGCAACTCGTCGAATGGCTCAATGCGTCACCGGCAACGGTCCGGCGCGACATCAGCTGGCTCGCAGCCCGCAACCTGCTCACCCGCACCCGCGGCGGCGCCGAGAATTTGCTGCCGAAGAAACGGCAGTTCCCGCTGTCGAGCGAAACGTTCCAGAACAACATCCAGTGCTATGCGGCGCGCAAGCGGGCCATCGCGCGCCACGCGGCCGGCATGTGCGCCGAGGGCGAAACGATCATCATCAACGGCGGCACGACGACGTTCATGATGGCCGAATTCCTGGCCGACAAGCACCTCAAGATCCTGACCAATTCGTTCCTGATGGCCGAGCGCCTGCTCGTGTCGAGCGAGAACGAGATCATCGTCCCCGGCGGGAAGGTCTACCGCGAGCAGAACGTGATCCTGTCGCCGTTCGACAACGACATCACCCAGCACCACTACGCCGGCAAGATGTTCATGAGCGTCTACGGCCTGTCGCTGCTCGGACTGATGGAAGCGGACCCGCTCCTGATCCAGGCCGAGAAGCGCCTGATCAGCCAGGCCGAGGAACTGATCGTGCTGGCCGACAGTTCCAAGTTCGCGCGCAAGGCGGGCCTGATCCTGTGCGGCCTCGATCGCGTCTCGACCGTCATTACGGACACCGGCGTCTCGGAGAAAGCCGTCCAGACGCTCGAACAATACGGCGTCAAGGTCGTCACCGTCGAACCCGACGAAGTGGCGCCGAACGTCGGTGCACCTTTTTTTAACCCGCAGTTCGACCTGCAGTCGGCCGCGCTGTTCCATCTGGACGCGCAGCTCGACCCGCGGCTGGATTCGCAACTGGAGGCAGCGCATTGAAGCCAACACACCTGTTCGTCGCGCTGGCGGCCGTCGGCATCCTGGCCGGCACCGCCGGCTGCGGCCAGAAGAAGCCCGAAAAGACGCGCATCGCGATGGTCGTGAAAAACCTCGGCAACGGCTTCTTCGACGCGGCCCACACGGGCGCCGACGAAGCGGCCAAGCAGCTGGGCGACGTGGAAGTGATCTATACCGGTCCGACGACGCCGAGCGCCGAGGGCCAGATCGAGATCATCAACTCGCTGATCAGCCAAAAGGTCGACGCCATCGTCATCTCCGCCAACGATCCGAACGCGCTGGTGCCGATCGCGAAGAAGGCGATGCAGCGCGGGATCAAGGTCGTCTCGTTCGACAGCGGCATCGCGCCCGAGGGCCGGCAGATGCAGCTGAACCCGTCGAATGCTGAACTGATCGGCGAAAAGCAGATCCAGATGGCGGCCGACGAGATCAAGGGCGCGGGCGAGATCGCGATCCTGTCCGCGTCGGCGCAGGCGACGAACCAGAACATCTGGATCGACGTGATGAAGAAGGTGCTGCAAAAGCCGGAGTACGCGAAGATCAAGCTGGTGGCCACCGTGTACGGCGACGACCAGTCCGACAAGAGCTACCGCGAGGCCATCGGCCTGCTGCGCAGCCATCCTGACCTCAAGGCGATCATCGCCCCGACGACGGTGGGCATCGTCGCGGCCAGCAAGGCCGTCTCCGACGAGAACCTCGTCGGAAAGGTCTACGTGACGGGCCTCGGCCTGCCGTCCGAGATGGCCGGCCACGTGAAGAGCGGCGCCGTGAAGGAATTCGCGATCTGGAACCCGATCGACCTGGGTTACGCGGCCACCTATGCGGCCGACCAGTTCGTGAAGGGCAAGGCCGAAGCGAAACCGGGCGCCAGCGTGTCCGTGGGCCGCCTGGGCAGCGTGACGCTCGACGCCAACCGCGAAGCCGCGCTCGGGCCGCCGTACACGTACGACGCGACGAACGTCGACAAGTTCGCGAAGCTGTTCTGACGTTGTCGACGTCGCCGGACCGACACCGGCGCGTCGTTGAGTGTTACCCCGGGACCGTCGTCCCCGCGGAGGCGGGGACCCAATGTACGCCAGCGCTGCGCCGGTGCACTTGGATTCCCGCCTGCGCGGGAACGACGGCTCATGTGCAAACTTGCAGCAAGACCTTATGCCACACACCCACACCACAAGCTCGGAATCGCACGCGCCGCCGGTCCTGCAACTGACCGGCATCAGCAAGCGCTTCAACGGCATCCACGCCCTGAACGGCGTGAACATCACGATCCGCGCCGGCGAATGCATGGCCCTGGTCGGCGAGAACGGCGCCGGCAAGTCCACGCTCGTGAAGACCCTCACGGGCATCTACCGCCCGGACGCCGGCACCATGGCGCTGGACGGCCGTCCCGTATCGTTCGCGAGCCCGCAGGAAGCGATGGCCGCGGGGATCACGGCCGTGCACCAGGAAACCGTCATGTTCGACGAACTGTCGGTCGCCGAAAATATCTACGTCGGCCGCCAGCCCGTGCGCGCCGGCCGCATCGACTGGGCCCGCATCGAGCGCGAGGCCGAAGCCCTGTTCGCGCGCCTGGAAGTCGCGCTGCCCGTGAAGGCGCGCGTGAAAGACCTGTCGGTCGCGCAGCGCCACTTCGTCGAGATCGCGCGCGCCCTCGCCCAGGATGCCCGCGTCGTCATCATGGACGAACCGACGGCCGCGCTGTCGCAGCGCGAGATCCGCGAACTGTACCGCATCATCGAACAACTGAAGGCCGCCGGCACGGCCGTCATCTTCATCTCGCACAAATTCGACGAGATCTTCGAAGTGGCCGACTGCTACACGGTGCTGCGCGACGGCCAGTTCGTGGCCGAGGGCCGCCTGGCCGACATCACGGAACAGGAACTGGTCGCGCTGATGGTGGGCCGCGCCGTGCACCAGGCGTATCCGAAGCTCGAAGCCGAGATCGGCGCACCGCTGCTCGTCGTGCAGAACCTGTCGCACCCCACCGAATTCGACGGCGTCAGTTTCACCCTGCGCCGTGGCGAGATCCTCGGTTTCTACGGCCTGGTCGGCGCCGGCCGGTCGGAAGTGATGCAGGCCCTGTTCGGCCTCACGCCGGGCGTACGCGGCGACGTCACGCTGGACGGCAAGCCCGTGGCGGCGCGCTCCCCGGCCGAGGCGATCCGCCTGGGCATCGCCTACGTGCCGGAAGACCGCCAGCACCATGGCGCGCACCTGACCATGCCGATCCAGCACAACATCACGCTGCCGATCCTGTCGCGCATCGGGCTTTTCCTGCGCGGCCACGCCAGGCAGGAGACCGCGATCGCGCGCCACTTCGCGGAGCAGCTGGAACTGAAGGCGAGCCACCTCACGCAGCACGTGGCCGAGCTCTCGGGCGGCAACCAGCAGAAGGTCGTCCTCGGCAAATGGCTCGCCACCGACCCGAAAGTGATCATCCTCGACGAGCCGACCAAGGGCATCGACATCGGCTCGAAGGCAGCCGTGCACCGCTTCATCGGCCAGCTCGTGGCGCGCGGCCTGTCCGTGATCCTCGTGTCGTCGGAACTGCCGGAAGTGCTGGGCATGGCGGACCGCATCGTCGTCATGCACCACGGCCGCGTGCAGCGCGAATTCCTGCGCGCCGAGGCGACGCCGGAATCGGTGGTCGCCGCCGCATCGGGCCTGGCTCTGGACAACACGCGCGCGACGGAGGCCGCATGAATCTGCTGAAACAACGCGAACCGCTGCTGGCGGCGATGGTCGTCCTGCTCGTCGTGGCCGTCGGCCTGAAGGAACCGGCATTCCTGTCCGCCGACTCTCTGGCCAACGTCGTCACGGACAGCACGCTGCTCGTGATGCTGGCGCTGACGCAGATGCTGGTCATCGTCACGCGCGGCGTCGATCTGTCGGTCGCATCGAACCTGGCGCTGTCCGGCATGGTCGCCGCGATGCTCGGCGCCCACTACCCCGGCATGCCGCTCGCGCTGATCATGCTGGCCGCCGTCGCCGTCGGCCTCGGGCTCGGCCTCGTCAACGGCTGGCTGATCGGCCGGCTGGAACTGCCGCCGATCGTCGTCACACTCGGCACGATGAGCGTCTACCGCGGCGCCGTGTTCGTGCTGTCGGGCGGCGCCTGGGTGTCGGCGCACCAGATGCCGCCGCACTTCATCGCGTTCCCGCTGGACCGCCTCCTCGGCCTGCCGCACCTCGTGTGGATCGCCGCCGCCACGCTGGCGGCGCTGGCCTGGGTGGCCCGCAGCACCCGCTTCGGGCGCGACCTGTACGCCATCGGCAACGCGCCGCAATGCGCCGGCTATATCGGCATCCCCACCCACAGGCGCCTGCTGTGGACGTACGCGCTGTCCGGCGCGGTGGCCGGCCTGTGCGGCTACCTGTGGGTCGCGCGCTACGCCGTCGCCTATACCGAAATCGCCTACGGCTTCGAATTCACCGTGATCGCCGCCTGCGTGATCGGCGGCGTCTCGATCGGCGGCGGCGTCGGCACGGTGCTCGGCGCCACGCTGGGCGCCCTGTTCCTCACCGTGATCGGCAACGCGCTGCCGGTGCTGCAGGTCTCGCCGTTCTGGCAGAGCGCCCTCACCGGCCTCGTGATCCTCGTCGCCGTCCTGATCAACGCCCGCGGCGCCGGCCGCCGCAGCCGCCAGATCCTGCCGCTGCACGGCACCGCCGCCCCAACCCACCGGAGTGCCGCGTGAACCCCACCACCACGATGCAAACTGAAAAAAACCCGGCCCCGACGTCGCGCTACACGATCCTCGACCGCGAAACGCCGCGCCTGAAAACCTTCCTCGGGCGCTGGGAAAGCCTGCTGGCGATGCTGTTCATCGCCGTCTTCGTGGCCAACAGCATCGCGCTGCCGAACTTCCTCGACCTGTACAACCTGCTGGACGGCACGCAGAACTTCAGCGAAAAGGCGTTGATCGCGCTGCCGATGGCGCTCTTGATCATCTGCCGCGAAATCGACATCTCCGTCGCGGGCACGCTCGCGCTGTCGTCGGTCGCGATGGGTCTCGCGCAAGGCGCCGGCTTCCCGCCGGAAAGCCTTGCACTCGTCGCGCTGGCCACGGGCACCGCATGCGGCTTCCTGAACGGCGTGCTCGTCACGCGCTTCGCGCTGCCGTCGATCGTCGTCACCATCGGCACCGTGTCGCTGTTCCGCGGCCTGGCCAGCGTCGTCCTCGGCGACAAGGCGTTCACCGGCTACCCGCAGCTGATGGCCGACTGGGGCCAGGGCTACTTCTTCGGCATCGTCCCGCGCGAATTCGTCGTGCTGCTCGTGTGCGCCGCGCTGTTCGCGGTGCTGCTGCACACGACGAGCTGGGGCCGCCGCATCTACGCCATCGGCAACAACCCCGAAGCGGCGCGCTTTTCCGGCATCGCCGTCGACCGCTACCGCCTCGCCCTGTTCATGCTGACGGGCGCGATGGCCGGCCTGGCAGCGTTCCTGCTGACGGGCCGCATCGGCAGCACGCGCCCGAACATCGCCACCGGCTGGGAACTGGAAGTGATCACGATGGTGATCCTCGGCGGCGTGTCCATCGCCGGCGGCGCCGGCACGATCGCGGGCGTCATGCTGGCCGTGCTCACGATGGGCACCGTCACGTACGGGCTGTCGCTCGCCAACATCCCCGGCATCTACATGACCATCGTCGTCGGCGTGCTGCTGCTGGTGACGATCGCGCTGCCGAAGCTGCTGCGCATGCGGCGCGCGCGATGAGCACCATGAACGACGCCCTGCTCGTCCTCGACATCGGCAAGACGAACGCCAAGCTGGCGCTGATCGACGCGTACGGCACCGTCCTCGCCGAACGGCGCCGGCCGAACGCCGTGCTGACGGACGGACCGTACGCCCGCCACGACACCGACGGCCTGTGGGACTGGATGCTGGCCGCGTGCCGCGACTTCGCCACCCAGGCGCACGTATCGGCCATCGTGCCGGTCACGCACGGCGCGACGGCCGCGCTGGTCGACGGCGACGGCCTCGTGCTCCCCGTGCTCGACTACGAGGCGGAGCTGCCGGGCCTGGACTACGCGGCGCTCCGTCCGCCGTATGACGAGACATTGTCGCCAGGCCTGCCCGCGGGCCTGAACCTGGGCCGCCAGCTCGCCTGGCTGCAGGCCCGCTTCCCGGCCGAATTCGGGCGCGCGCGCCATATCCTCATGTATCCGCAGTACTGGGCCTGGCGGCTGTCCGGCGCGGCCGCGTCGGAAGCGACGTCGCTCGGCTGCCACACGGACCTGTGGAATCCGTGCCGGCAAACGTATTCGAGCCTCGTCGAGCGCATGGGCTGGACCGCGTTGATGCCGCCGCTGGTGCCGGCGCATGCGGCGCTGGGCCGGCTCCGTCCCGAGATCGCCGCCGCCACCGGGCTGCCGGCCGACTGCGAGGTCCTGTGCGGCATCCACGACAGCAACGCGTCGCTGCTGCGCTACCTCGGCACCGACGAGGGCACCGTGCTGTCGACCGGCACGTGGATGATCGCCGCCGCATTCGGCGCACCGCTTGCCGGCTTGCGCGAACAGGCCGACATGCTGGCCAACACGAACGCGCTGGGCCGGCCGGTCGCCTGCATGCGCTTCATGGGCGGACGCGAATTCGGCGAACTGGCCGGCGCGGCGCCGGTGCCGTGCGGCTTCGACGACATCGAACGCCTCGTCGCGCAGGGCACGCTGGCGCTGCCCTGCTTCGCGGCGACGGGCGGCCCGTTCGCCGGCCGCGCGGGCAGCATCGACGGCCCGCCGCCGGTCGACGCGCGCGAACGCTATGCGCTGGCCACGCTGTACTGCGTGCTGATGACGGATTACTGTCTCGAGGCGCTTGCTGCCACCGGCCCGCTCGCGGTCGAAGGCAGTTTCACGGCGAACCCGTGGTTCGGCCCCCTGCTCGCGGCGTTGCGGCCGCAACAGCCTGTGTCCTATTCGGACGACGCGAGCGGCACGACATGCGGCGGCTGGATGCTGCGCTACCGCGACGCCACGCCGCCCGGCACCAGCACGGCGATCGCGGCCCGGGCGCCTGCCGGTTTCGACGCCTACCGCGCCCGCTGGCGCGCCGCGCTCGCCTAGCGCCGGTGGTAGACTGGCCGGATTTCACGCCACGAAAATCCACGATGAGCCTCGCCTCCGTCACCGCCTTCTTCGCCACCCACGCGCCCGACATCGCGATCGAGCGCTACGCCACCAGCACCGCGACCGTCGCCCTCGCCGCCGAGGCGCTGGGCGTGGCGCCGGGACAGATCGCCAAGACGCTGTCGCTGCGCCTGGACGACGAGGTGGTGCTGCTGGTCGCGCGCGGCGACGCCCGGCTGGACAACCGCAAATACAAGGAGCGCTTCGGCCAGAAGGCCCGCATGCTGGGCCTGGACGAGGTGGAGCACGAGACCGGCCATCCGGTCGGCGGCGTCTGCCCGTTCGGCCTGGCGCGGCCGCTGCGCGTGTTCTGCGACGTGTCGCTGCGCGCGTTCGACGTCGTGTTTCCCGCCGCCGGCGCGCCCGATGCGGCCGTGCGCATGACGCCGGAGCGGCTGGCCGTCCTCACGCAGGCGGCGTGGGTGGACGTGGCCCAGGACGCGGCTGTCGCCGCCTGAGCGCATCGTGGGCACGGGGTGCCCACCCTACGACATATCGAGGTTATCTTGCTGATTTCGCGCCGTGGGCACGGGGTACCCACCCTACGATATGCCGGGGTTACCTTGCGAAATCGATCCACCGTGCCCGCCAACCGCACGCGTCCCGATGGCGGCTACTGCCGTTCACGTAGGGCGGGCACCCCGTGCCCGCGCGAACACAGGCACCGCGCGAACATCTACACGGGCGCAGCGATCGCGTCGCGCTCCAGCCGCGCAATGAGGTCCGCCAGCGGCATTGGCCGGCAATACAGATAACCCTGCATGCACGGCCGGCCGTTCTCCGCCAGGAAGCGCGCCTGCGCCTCGGTCTCGATGCCTTCCGCGACGACGCGCAGGCCCAGGTGGTCGGCCATCGCGAGGATCGTCTGCACGATCGCCGTGCCGTTGGCGTCGTGCGGGGTGTCGCGCATGAAGCTCTTGTCGATCTTGAGTTCGTACAGCGGCATCTTTTTGAGGTAGCCCAGGCTCGAATAGCCGGTGCCGAAATCGTCGATCGAGAAGCGGATGCCGAACGTCGCCAGTTCGCGCATCTTCGCCGTGATGACGTCGAAGTCCTCGACGAGCAGGCCCTCCGTCACCTCGAACACGAACGCGTGCGGCGCCACGCCCGATTCGGCGAATGCCGCCTGCACCTGCGCGACGAATTCGGGCTGGCGGAACTGGCGCGGGCTGACGTTGACGGACAGCTGCAGCGGATGCCCCGCCCGCTCCAGCGCGAGGCGCGCCTGGCAGGCCTGGCGCAACACCCACAGGCCGAGGGGAACGATGAGCCCAGTCGTTTCCGCCACGGGAATGAAGATGTCGGGCGGGACGAAGGTGCCGTCGCCGCGACGCCAGCGCATCAGCATCTCGGCGCCGACCGGCCGGCCCGCCGAATCGACCTGCAGCTGCAGGTGCATGGACAGCTCGCCGTTGTCGAGCGCGGCGGACAGGTCGCGGCCCAGCGTGAGCTGGCGTTCGGCCGCGGCCAGCATGGGCGTCTCGAACACGGCCACGCCGTCGCGGCCCGCCGCCTTGGCGTGGTACATGGCGAGATCGGCGTCGCGCAGCAGGTCGGCGACGGACTGGCCGGGGCGCGTGGGCAGCGCCACGCCGATGCTGGCGGTCGAATGGTAGCTCTGGTCGTCGATGGTGATGGCGTCGGCCAGCGCGGCGCGGATCTTGTCCGACACGGCCAGCGCGGCGTTCGTGGCGATGGCAGCATCCGTACCCAGGCCGTCGAGCAGCACGACGAATTCGTCGCCGCCCAGGCGTGCCACCGTGTCGCCCTTGCGCACCACCTGGGCCAGCAGCTTCGCCGTGTGCTTGAGCAGCGCGTCGCCCGTCGCGTGGCCGCGCGCGTCGTTCACGTGCTTGAAGTTGTCCAGGTCGATGTACAGCACGGCCCCGAGCCCGCGGCCGGAATTCGCGGCGGCGACCATGGCGTCGAGCCGCTCCGTCATCAGGCGCCGGTTCGGCAGGCCCGTGAGGACGTCATAGTACGCGAGGCGGTGGATCGCGTCGGCCGAGTGGCGGCGCTCCGTGATGTCGCGGCCCACGACGACCCAGTGGCTGATCCGCCCCGCGTCGTCGGTGAACGGCATCAATTCCATCTCGACCCAGTACGGATCGCCGGACTTGGTGTAGTTGACCAGTTCCGCCGTCACCGCCTGGCCGTTGCGCATCGACTCGACGATGCGTTCCACGACGGCCGGATCGGTGCCCGCGCCGTGCAGCACGCGCATGCTGCGGCCGACGATGTCGGCGTCGGTGTAACCCGTGCGGCGCTGGAACGCTTCGTTGGAAAAGATGATGGGCTGGTCGCGGTCGGGCGTGTCGACGGCGCGCGCGATCAGCACCATGTCGTTCAGGCGCGCCAGCGCGGCCGACGTCAGGCGCAGTTCGGCGTTCAGCGCCTGCAGCGCGTCCTGGCCGGTCTCCAGCGACCTGGCGAAGCCGCGCACCTCGTCCAGCGAACGCGAAAGGCCCTTGAGCATCGTGCCGCACGTGAGCGTCAGCAGCGCGCCCACGCAGGTGAAGTTGAGCGCCACGAGCAGCGCCGTCACGAGCGGGTCGTGGCCCATGTCCACCAGCGCTGAGTGGAAGTGGCCGATCCCGAGAACGAGGATCACCGCGCTGGCGACCAGCGCCGCCAGCGCCGGCGCGGTCCCGAGCAGGATGGCCGCCAGCACGGGCGGCGCCATCAGGTAGTTCTGGCTGACCGGCCCCACCTTGAGCATCAGGCAGATGGCCACCATGTAGATGATGGTGAGGAAGTTCAGGACGCGGAAGGTGTATGGCAGGCGCTCCAGGCGCCACAGCACGAACAGCCACGCCAGCGCGACGGCGTCCATCACGGCCACGGTCCAGACACCGTGGCGCAACACGACGATCACGCTGGGGATGGCGGCTACCGTGCCCAGGACGAGCACTATCGACAACAGCCGCGAGAAGATCCGCGCGCGCCATTGTGCGATATCGTCGAAGCCTTGCATCAAACTGTTCCTCGCGGCGCACCCGGAGGAGGATCCGGTCCGGCCAATGTTCTCGTAAGGAAACATTGTAAAGGCCGGGCCCCGGACCTGTCACTTCTTTACTTCGAGGTGTTGCGCGAGTGTGACTGATAGTTCAATATCTCGCCGCTTCCCGCGTCGCCTGCCACGCCGCCGCGTGCCGCGCGCAAGACGACGAGCCGCACCGGTTCCAGCGCATTCGCCGGCTCGCCGTCCGTCGTCACGGCGAGGGCGATCGTATTCTCGCCATGCGCGTCGAGGATGCCCGGCGGGATCACGAACACCCGTTGCGGCCCAACGTTGGCGATGAACTGCCCCATGTTCCAGCCGTTGACGAAGATGAGGGCGCGGTTGTCGCGGTCCGAACGCGGGCTGCTCGCGTCGCCGAACGCGAGACCCAGCTGGACGTCGTGCCCGCGCGGCAGGTCGAGCTTCACCTGCGTGCGCAGCCAGTACGTGCCGGGACCGGGCGGCGAGTCGCCGACGTGCGCCTTGGTCCATGCCTGCGCCGGCGCGCCGGGCAGGTGCCAGCCGGCCCGCTCGCCGTACAAGCCGCCGTCGTTGAGCGGACCGCGCATGCGGTCGGCGATGTCCTCGCCGCCGCGGTTGCCCTGGATGCGCCAGTGGATCGGCACCGCGAACCGGCGTCCGCCCTTCGCCGTCAGCGACGCCGCGATCAGGCCGCGCGCCTCGCGGTGCGCATCGTCCGCCATCAAGTCCCAGTTGTGCGAATCGTTGCGCACCATGACGGCGACGACGTGCGGTCCCGGCGCCAGCTTGCCGAGGTCGAAGCGCACGCTGTCCGTCGTCTCCGGGAACGAGCGGCCGGTGTCCAGTTCGTGCTGGCCGAGGAAGCGGCCGTCGACCCAGGCCTGCAGCATGCCCGCGCCGCCGCCGCCATAAAACAGGTCGAGCCGGTTCGCGGCCGGATCGGCCGCGTCGAAGCGGCCCCGGTACCACACGTCGCCGTGGTGGAAGCCGTAGTCGCTCATCGCCAGCGTCGGCTGGCCGCGCTCCGGCTGGGTCCACGTCTGCGCCGCCGACGGACGGCCGTCCGCCTGCGCCCAGTCGCGGTCGTCGAAGCCGGGCTGCGCCTCGAGGCTGTCCATGCGCCGCGTCCACGCCAGCTTGCCCAGGTCCGGCACGGTCACGCGCGCCGGCCCCGCCAGCGTGCCGGCGCGCAGGCTGCCGTCCGGCTGCGGCGTGAGCACGAGCGCCGCGCCGTTGAACGTGGCCGCCGCGATGCCCGGCCCCCAGATCTCGAGCGGGCTGGCGGCGTCCGTGTCGCCGGTCAGCCGCAGGACGCCATCGTCGATGCGCGCCGTGCGCACGAGCGCGGGCGTCAGTTCGAGCACGCGGCCCGCCGGGGTGTCCTGCGTCCAGAAACGCTGCGACGTCGCCTCGTCGGCGATCAGCAGCAGCAGCGGCGCGCGCCCGCCGCCCGTGATGCGCACGCGCGCCAGGCCCGTGTGCGCATACGCGAGTTTCAGGTCGCCGCGCGCCGCGTCGAACGTCGCACCGACACTGCCTTCCACCACCTCGACCTTCGGCGCCGACGCGTAGCGCAGCACGGTTTCACCCTGTTCGCCGCCGCGGCCCTGCAGCAGCACGACGTCGCGCGCCCCGTCGCGCATCTGCGCCTGCAGCTCCGACGTGGAATACACGAGATGCTGGCGCTCCATGTCGTAGGCGGCCAGCAGCATCTTGGCATCCTGGCCATTCAGGCGCGACGCGATCGTGTAGCGGCCGTCGCGGGTCTCGAGGTCGAACGAGAACGCGTCGTCCGTCGCCAGGTCGGACGGGCCGTGCACGGCGAACAGCACGTGGGTGCCCAGCTCCGTGTTGACGTTGTGGTACAGCCGCACGCGCGCCGACGTGGTCTTGATCGGCGGCCCCTTGTCCATGTGCGCCAGCACGGCGCCGGCGGCCTGGACGAACATCCCCTGCTGCTTCAGCGCCAGCGCCTTGGGACGCAGCCCGCGGTCTTCCGCGATCGGCGCGCCGTAATCGTAGGACGTGTACACGATCGGCCCCGGCAGCCAGCCCCACGACGTGCCGCCGAACGCCATGTAGATGTTGTGGATCGTGATGCGGTTGATGAGGTTCGTGCCGTAGAACACGCGCTCGTAGCCCTTGCCCTGGCGTTCGGCCGTGCAGCCGTACGTGCCGTTCGAGCCCCAGTAATCGAACCAGCCGGCGCCCACTTCGGCCGCGAAGCCCGGCGTGCCGGGCGAGGACAGCGCGCCGGCCTTCGGACCCGGCGCGGCGTAGATGCCCCAGTCGGGCGCCTTGTTCGGGCCCGCCGGATTCGCATGCACGTCGCAGCTGCCGCCCGGGTAGCCGTCGAACGCATACAGGTCGGTCGGCCCCGGATTCGCCCACGGCGCGCTGGACTGCGCCGGCGTCCAGTCGGGCAGGCGGCCGGCCGCGTTGTGGAAGAACGGGACCGTGATGCCGTCGGCGCGCGCCTTCGCGGCCAGGTGCGCCATCTGGCGCGCGTGCTTGGGCTCCACCTTGCCCAGCTCATTCTCGATCTGGTAGGCGATGACGGTGCCGCCGCCCGTCGTCACCTGGTGGCGCGCGACGATGGCGTCGATCTGCGTCATCCATTCGTCGACGGCCGCGAGATAGGCCGGATCGTCCGTGCGCGCTTCCGCGCGGTTGCGGAACATCCAGCCCGGGAAGCCGCCGCCGGACAGCTCCGCATTCACATACGGTCCCGTGCGCGCGATCACGTACATGCCCTCTTCTTCCGCGATCTCGAGCGCCCGCTCGACGTTGCGCACGCCGGAAAAATCGTACACACCGGGCGCCGGCGAGTGATACGCCCAGTCGAAATAGAACGACACGCCGTTGAAGCCGAGCGCCTTCATCTTCTGGATCACGTCGCGCCACTGCGCCGGATCCGGCAGGCGGAACGGGTGGATCTCGCCCGACCAGACGACGACACGCTTGCCGCCGATGGTCAAGGAGTACGGGTCCCAGCCGACGCGTTGCGGCGCGCGCGGCGGGCGCACGGCGGCCGCCACGTCGGCGGCCCGTTCGGCCAGCAGGTCCGGCGCGGCGACGCCCGCCGCGACACCGGCCAGGGCCCGCTTCGGCGTCCACGTCCGCAGCCCGTCATGGCTGTCGGCCTGCCACGCGTGGCCCGCCGCGTCGGCGCAGACGGCGCGCCAGCCGCCGTCGGGCAGGCGCACGAGGTCCGCGCCCGCGGCGGCCGGTCCGAACGCGCCGACGGCGCGCTCCACGGTCCACGGACCGGCCGGATCGCGCGCGCGCGCCAGCGCCAGCACGCCGTCGCCGCGGCGCCGCACGAGCGCCACGTAACCGTCGCCATCGCTGGCCACGGCTGCGTCCTCGTACGCTTCCTGCAGCCCGGCCAGCGGGCGCGGCGTTGACCAGTGCGCGAGGGCGGCATCCGCTTCCACCAGCCACGGCTGGAACGGCGCCGCGGCACCGCCCCGCGCCAGCGCCACGACGAGCGTCACGCCGCCGTCGCGCGTGCGCAGCCAGCGCGGCGCGCGCACCCGCCCCGGCAGCGGCACCGCGCGCACGAAGGTCCAGTGTTTGAGGTCGGACGAACGGGCCAGCCCGACCTCATTGCCGGCGCCGCCCGCGTACGCGACCCAGTACGCGCCGTCGTGGCGGATCAGCGCCGGGTCGCGCAGCATGCCGCGCGGCGGCGCATACGCTTCCGACGCCTGCGTGACGAACCGCGTGCCGTCGTCCGAGCGGAACACGCTCAAACGGTCCGGCAGGCCCGGCGCGACGGCGGCCATCAGCCATACGGTGGCGGCCGCATCGTGCACGCCGCTCGCCCGCGCAGCCGCGCCGGACGCCTGCGGATCACCGGGCTCCTGCGCCGCCGCGGTCCCGATGGCGGCCGCCAGCAGCGCGCCGAGGAAACGGGTCGCGTTCATGCGCGCACCTCCGCGCGGTTGTCGAAGCCCAGCACGTTCTCCGTGACGACGGGCGTGCCGCGCACCGTGCGCACCGCCACGTCGCGCAGCACGACGTCGCGCACCGGCAGTTCGGCCTCGCCCTTGATCAGGCAGACGAATCCGGCCTCGTCGACCCGGATGCCCGCCACGTGCAAGCCTTCGATCGGCGTCAGGCGCCGCTCCAGTGTCGGCACCAGCGTCTTCCACTGGTACAGCACGTCCGTCTCCACCGCCAGCACGCCGCCCTTGATGCTCGTGGCGCTCACGTTCGTCATGTGGATGTTGCGCACGAACCCTCCGCGCCGTTCGTTGGTCTTCACGTACAGCAGGTTGTTGATGGTGCTGGCGACGGTGGAATCGGCATGGTCGAAGTGGCAGTCGTCAACGAACACGTTTTCCACGCCGCCCGACAGCTCGCTGCCGATCGCCATCAGTTGGTGGCCGTTCTTGATCCGGCAGCGGCGCATGACGATGTTGCGGCTCGCGATGCCGATGCGCCAGGCGTCGCGGTCGCGCCCGGACTTCACGGACACGGCGTCGTCGCCCTGGTCGAACACGCATGCGTCGATCAGCACGTTCTGGCTCATCTCGGGATCGACGCCGTCGTTGTTGTGGCCGTGGGCGGCGATGTCGACGCGCCGGATGACGACGTCGCGGCACAGGTAGGGATGCAGCACCCAGAACGGGCTGTCGACGATGTGGACGTCCTCGACGAGCACGTGGCGGCAGCGGTTGAACTGGATGAAGTGCGGGCGCAGGTTGGCCTGGCCCGTGGTCATGTCGCGCCGCTCGACCGGCACGCCGTCGCGGCACGCCATGTTGTACAGCGCCACCAGCGCGTCCATGTGCGCCTTCGGCCGCGCATACCACCGGCGCCACACGTCCAGCCGCGCGCGCAGCGTGCCGCGGCCCGTCACGGCCACGTTCTCGCAATCGTACGCATAGACGAGCGGCGAATAATTCATGCATTCCAGCCCTTCCCAGCTCGTGGGCACGGCCGGCAGGTAATCGCGCGGCTCGGCGGAAAACAGCAGGGTTGCGCCCTCCTCCACGTGCAGCGCGACGTGGCTCTTCAGGTGGATGGGGCCCGTCGGCCACGTCCCCGGCGGCACGACGACGACGCCCCCGCCGGCCGCGTGGGCTTGTGCGATGGCGCGCGCGATCGCGGCGCTCGTCTTCGCCTGGTCGTCCTGGGCGGCGCCGAATGCGGCGATGGCAAAGCGCGGACAAGCCGAGAAATCGGGCACGGCGATGACGGGCATCGCGAACGGCGCGGCCACGCGCACGTCGGTGCGCGCGAGTGCGCGCGGGACCTGCCCGAACGACTGGCAGCCTGCCAGCACGGGCACGGCAAGGCCGGCACGCAGCAGCGCGCGCCGTGAGATGGAACTGGACACCGGTTGTCTCCTTTGATTGTGCATCGCGCACGCGATGAGCGCAGACGCATGCGCGCCGCCCGTATTGTGCCGCCTGTGCGTGCGCTGTTGTCGATTCGCCATGCAAGCACTCAACAACGTGATTATTCATGCGAACGGTACGGAAGATGGATTCGCGCCGCGAAGCTTGGCGCTACCATGCCCCCGTCAATATGACCGAACGAGTCATGAGTCATTGATAACAACATGGAGACTACAACGATGAGTTTCACTGGACACCCTGGAACCTTGCACCCGCTGGCACGCCGCAGCCGCATCAGCATCGGCGTGCTGGCCATGCTCGCGTCGCTGCACGCGCACGGGCAGGAGGCCGCCCCCGCCGCGGGCGCGGCCGCGGCCACGGCCACGAACGCCACCGCCACCGCCACCGCCGCCGACGGCAAGGCACCGGAAAGCGTCGTCGTCGTGACGGGCTTTCGCGCGAGCCTGAACAGCGCGCTGAACACGAAGAAGAACAGCGACGGCATCGTCGACGTCATCAAGGCCGAGGACATCGCCAAGTTCCCCGACGCGAACCTGGCGGAATCGCTGCAGCGCGTGCCCGGCGTCGCGCTGGCGCGCGGCGACGGCGGCGAAGGCAAGCAGATCACCGTGCGCGGCCTGAACGCGGGCTTCACCCGGGTGCGCATCAACGGCATCGAAGGCGTGGCCGCGACGGGCGCGTCCGACATCAACGGCAGCACCAACCGCGGCCGCGGCTTCGACTTTTCCGTGTTCGCATCGGAGCTGTTCAACAGCCTGGAAGTGCGCAAGACGTCCGAAGCGGACATCGAGGAAGGCTCGCTCGGCGCCACCGTCGACCTGCGCACGGCCCGCCCGTTCGACTTCAAGGGCCGCACGTTCAGCATCGGCGGCCAGGAGAGCCACAACTCCCTCTCGGGCAAGACGCAGCCGCGGGTGACGGCGCTGCTGTCGGACCGCTGGGACACAGGCTACGGCAAGGTCGGCGCGCTGCTGTCCGCCGCGTATTCGAAACGTCGCGCGACGGAGGAAGGCTACGAGGCCGTGGAGCTGCTCAGCGCCAGCAACGACGGCGGCTTCTGCTCGCCCGTCGGCGTGGCGCCGCAGAACCCGGCCGACAGCGCCGTCAAGGGCATCACGGCGACGACGTGCGGCACCGGCATGGCGCGCGCGACCGATCCGGCCGCGTACAACAACGTCATGGGCCGCAAGGACAATTACGGCGGCACGGTCGCCAACCCGGCGGCCGGCTCGGGCGCGTTCGCGCCGCGCATCCCGCGCTACCGCCGTTCGCAGACGGACTACCAGCGCACGGGCATCACCAACTCCTACCAGTGGCGCAATGCCGACAGCGAGCTGAATCTCGACCTGATGTACGGGAAGTTCGCCAACAAACGCTACGACAACTACATCGAGGCGATCTCGTTCGGCCGCAACCTCGGGTCGAACGGCAAGCCGCAGACCTCGATCCTCGATGCGAACTTCGACCAGAACGGCAGCTGGGACTACGGCAAGTTCAACGGCGTCGACGTGCGCACGGAAGGCCTGCTGGACGTCTACACGACCAAGTTCCGCCAGCACGTGCTGTCCGGCAGCCACCGGTTCAGCGACACGGTCAAGGCCGACTTCATGGCCGGTAACTCGAACTCGAACCTGAACGAGCCGATGCGCGCCACCGTGCAGTTCGACGCGCCGAACGTGGATGGCTTCTCGTGGGACTTCCGCAACAACCGCAACGTCCCGGCGCTGAACTTCGGCATCGACGTCGCCGATCCGGCCAACTTCCAGTTCGCCCCGCAGGACGCCGCCGGCAACGTGCGCGGCATGTTCGTGGGCCGCTACCTGGACACGACCAACAAGCTGCAGACGCAGGCCGTCAACCTGCACTGGGAACTCAACGACCACCTGACGAGCCACTTCGGCCTCTCGAGCCGCAAGAACATCTGGACCAACTACGAGATCGGCAACAGCGCCAATGCCGTGTCGCTGCCGGCCGGCGTCACCATGGCCGACATCTCGCGCCAGATCAGCGGGTTCGGATCAGGCCTCGGCGGCACCGGCGTGCCGTCGTCGTGGGCGGCCGTCGACCTGCCGAAGTTCCTCGGCGTCGTCAACACCGAGTGCCACTGCGACGCCGTGCCGGGTTCGCAGTACAACTACCTGGCGCAGACGAACCGCCGCGTGGAGGAAGACATCGACGCGCTGTACGGCATGGTCGACTTCAACTACGACTTCGCCAACATCACCTGGCGCGGCAACGTCGGCGTGCGCGGCGCCGACACCAAGGCCACGTCCACGGCGATGATCAACGTGCAGGGCCAGCTGCAGCCGAATACGGGCACGAAGAAATACCGCGACTGGCTGCCCGCCTTCAACCTGACGGCCCAGCTGCCGAAGGACGTGTTCCTGCGCTTCTCGGCCGGCAAGACGCTGTCGCGCCCCGAGTACACGGACCTGGCCCCGAACGCCACCGTGTCGCCGATCTCGCAGTCGGTCTCGATCGGCAATCCGAACCTCGACCCGATCCGCGCCAACACGTACGACCTGCAGGCCGAATGGTATTACGCGAAGAACGCGATGATCTCGCTCGGTCACTTCCGCAAGGACATCAAGAGCTTCATCCAGAGCGTCAACGAACGCGTGCCCTACAACACGCTCGGCCTGCCGAACGAACTGCTGATCCTCAACGGCTGCTCGCTGACGGGCGCGCCCATCTGCCAGACCTTGCCGACGACGGAAGTCAACGTGAGCCGCAAGGTCAACACGGCCGGCGGTCCGCTCAAGGGCTGGGAATTCAACCTGCAGGCGCCGTTCAGCTTCCTGCCCGGCTTCTGGAGCAATTTCGGCCTGCTCGCGAACGCGACGCGCGTGAAGTCGAAGATCACGTACATCACCCGCGTCGACAACCCGGCCACGCCGGCCAACGAGCAGCTGACCCAGGTGGCCGACTTCACGGGCCTGTCGCCGCGCACCCACAACCTCACCTTGTACTACGAGGACGCGAAGTTCAGCGCCCGCGTGTCGGCGGCGCACCGCTCCAGCTACATCTATGCCGTGCTGGGCGACGTCAACGGCGCCGACTACACGATGGTGGACGGCTCGACCAACATCGACATGAGCCTGTCGTACAACCTCACGCCGCAACTGCGCCTGTCGCTGGAGGGCCAGAACCTGACCGACACGCCGCTGCGCTACGGCCGCGACACCCAGCGCAACGACACGCTGCTGTACGTGCATTCGGGCCGCTCGTTCGTGCTGGGGCTGAACTACAAGTACTGACGGCCGTACCGCAGCGGACGGCGATCTGGTATGCTTGCCGATTCGACCACGATCCCGTCCTGCGACATGGCTTTCGCTACACGCGACCCACGCTTCATCGTCCCCGCCTGCTGGCTGCCCATCGCAGCCATGCGGCTGGCGGACGCCGGCCGGGACGGCGGTTCCTGAATCCACCCAGGAGGCACCATGTACACCCTGTCCCGCGTCACCCCGATCCTGCGCATCTTCGACGAAGCGAAGGCGCGCGAATTCTATATCGACTTCCTCGGCTTCAAGGTCGACTGGGAGCACCGCTTCGAGGGCGGCGACTTCCCCGTCTACATGCAGGTATCGCTGGGCGACTGCGTGCTGCACCTGTCCGAGCACTACGGCGACGGCAGCCCGGGCGCATCGATCCGCATCGCCGTGCGCGACCTCGACGGCTACCAGGCCACGCTGCTCGCCAAGGAATTCAAGTACGCGCGCCCCGGCATCCAGACGATGCCGTGGGGGACGCGCGAGATGACGATCCGCGATCCGTCGTCCAACCGGCTGTCGTTCGAAGAACCGGTTGCCGCCGGCGCCTGACGGCGCGCCGCATACCACTCGTCCATGATCCGGGGCGACCGGTACACTTTGCGCCGGGCCGGCAATACAGTGCCGGTAACAATCCGCCGACTGTTCCTGTCGGCGCGGGGCGCCGCCGCGTAGACTCGTCGCATCTTCACATCGCGAGACCCCCATGGCACGCCACCCCTTCAAGACCGTCGACGTTTTCACCGCCATCCCGTTCCAGGGCAATCCGCTCGCCGTCGTCTTCGACGCCGACGGCCTCTCCACCGCGCAGATGCAGCGGATCGCCAACTGGACGAACCTGTCCGAGACGACGTTCGTCCTGCGGCCGACACAGGCCGGCGCCGACTACCGGGTGCGCATCTTCACGCCCGGCGCCGAGCTGCCGTTCGCGGGCCACCCCACGATCGGCACGGCGCACGCGCTGCTCGAAGCGGGCGCGATCGCCGCGCGCGACGGCCGCATCAATCAGGAGTGCGCGGCGGGCCTGGTCCGGCTCGACGTGCGGCACGCGGACGATGGCGCGCGCTGGCTGTCGTTCGAACTTCCCCCGCACACGATCACGCCGCTGGATGCCGCCGCCGCCGCCGAGGTGGCGCAGATCCTCGGCACGCCGCCGGTCGCCCCGCCGTGCCTCGTGGACGCGGGCGCGCGCTGGGTCGTCGCGCAGTTGCCCGATGCGCGCGCCGTGCTGGCGGCGGCCCCGGACCTGCAGCGCATGAAGGCGCGCGACAGCGTCAGCGGACACACGGGCGTGCTCGTCTTCGGCCCGCATCCGGACGGCCGCGCCGCGCGGATCGAGGTGCGCGCGTTCGCCCCCGCGCACGGCGTCGACGAGGACCCGGTCTGCGGCAGCGGCAACGGCGCCGTCGCCGCCTACCTGCGCCACACGGGCCAGCTCGAGGCGTTCGGACGCGACTTCCTGTCCAGCCAGGGCGCCGCCGTGGGCCGGGCCGGCATCCTGCGCCTGACCATCGGCGCGGATGCGGTCAAGGTCGGCGGCAACGCCGTCACCTGCGTGGACGGCCACCTGACCTTCTGATCGCGCTTGATCGGCACGCACGTTCAGGCTAGGCTGGCGGCTTCGATCACGACACCGGAAGGACGACATGGCAACGGAACGCAGCTTCATCGACTACGTCGCGGAAGTGGTGGGACTGGGCGCGCGGCTGACGCACAAGAAGATGTTCGGCGAGTACGCGCTGTACGTGGACGACAAGGTGGTCGCCTTCGCGTGCGACGGCAGCCTGTTCGTCAAGCCGTCGGAAGCCGCCGCGCGGCTCGCGCCCGACCTGCCGCAAGGGCCGCCCTATCCCGGCGCCAAGGACTATCCGGTCGCCGACGAATTGCTCGACGATCCGCAGGCGCTGCGCCAGCTGCTGCTCGAGACCGCGGCGATCATGCCCCCGCCCAAGCCGAAGAAGCCCGCCGCGCCACGTGCGAAACGGACGCCGGGCTGATTTTTAGTTATCGATATCATTGTTCGCGCAACGTGTGCTAGCATGGCGGCTTTCAACCCGACCACGACAACCGATGCGCGTTCCTGCCCGCCCCCTCGCCACCTTGCTGTCCGCCCTGATGTCCGCCTTTCTGGTCGCCGGCGCCGCCCACGCGGCGACGCCGGTGGCGGGCACGCCGATCGCTACACGATTCAACGCCGACCCGTCGCCCCACTGGTTCCCGGCCGCGAAAGGCTTTTATCTGTACGCGACGGACGACGCGTCGAACTCCGGCAAATACTGGGATTCCGTCACGTGGCGGCTGTACACGTCGCCGGACATGAAGACGTGGCGCGACGCCGGCGTGCCGCTGGCCGTCACCGTGTTCAAATGGGCGCGGCCGGACGCCAAGGCCTGGGCGCCGGAAGCCGCCTACCGCAACGGGAAGTACTATTTTTATGCGCCGGTCGGCGGCGACAAGATCGGCGTCGCCGTGTCGGACCGCCCGGACGGCGGCTTCGTGGATGCGCGCAAGACTCCCCTCGTCGACCGGGAACGCGACGTGAACGCGGGCGACGAGCCGATCGACCCGGCCGTCTTCATCGACAAGGACGGGCAAGCCTATATGTATTTCGGCACGCGCGTGCCGAAGGTCGTGAAGCTCAAGGCCGACATGATCTCGCTGGACGGTCCGATCCGGATCGTCACGATCAACGGCCTGTCCGCATCGGACACGAAGAAGAAGTACGGCGAGGCGCCGTTCATGCACGAGCATGACGGCACGTACTACTTCACGTTCTCGTCCGGCTGGCCGGGCCAGATCCTGTACGCGACGGCGAGCTCGCCGCTGGGCCCCTTCACATACCGGGGCGTCGTGATCGACTACCTCAAGATCTCCACGAACCACCAGGCGATCCTCGAACACGGCGGCAAGAGCTGGATCTTCTACCACGACGCGCTGCTGCCGGGCGGCGGCAGCTTCCGCCGCTCGATCGCCGTCGCGCCGCTGGAATACGGCGCCGACGGCACGATCAAACAGGTGCCGGTCGCGCCCGGCCAGCCGAACGACTGACCGGGCCACGGTGGCCGGGTCACGGTGGCCGGGTCACGTTGACCGGGCCACGGTGGCCGGGTCACGTTGACCGGGGACCGACTCAGGCCGGCGTCTTGGCGGACAGCCGCTTGAGCCGCTCCAGCGCGCTCTCGCCGGCCGTCTCCGGCTGGCTCACGGACTTGCGGATCGCATCGAGTTCGGCCTGCTGGTCCAGCGGCTTCTGGCCGATGTCCGCGACGATGCGCAGCCCCTGCGCTTCGTTCGTCACGGCTTCGGCGCGGCGCGTCAACGCCGACAATGCCGTCGAGTTGCCGCGCATGCTCGCGAGGCCGTTCAGCTGGTCCTGGCGTTCGAGGCGCATTTCCTGCAGGTCCTTCTGGGCCTTGGCCGCGGCCAGCGCCTGCATCGCCTTTTTCGCCTGCGCGTCGAATTCGGCCAGCTGCTTCGACAGCGCGTCGACGATCTTCTGCAGCTCGTCCATGTACGCCTTCGCGTCCGCCTCTTCCTGGATTTCCTGCGGCAGGCGCGCCTTGTTCGCTTCCAGCTCGTCGCAGAACATCGTGACCGTCGCTTCCGAAATCGTGCCGGCGGCGAGGCGCTCGGCCAGCTTCTCGGCCGCGCGTTCGTCGCCCGCGATCAGGTTCTGCAGGTTGGCGACGTCGCCGTGTTCCTTGTCGAACGACGCGCGCGCCGTCGCCAGCAGTTGCGCCGTCTCGCGCAGGGTGGCGACCAGGCGGTCGCGGTCGGCCTCGGTCGCGGTCTCGGGGTCGAAGTTGGCGATGGCTTCGGCGATGCGGTTGCCCAGTGCGCCGAAATGCTTCGTGACCAGCCGTGCGGTCAGGCCCCATCCACTAGCGTTGCTCATTGTTGTTCCTTTCGTGCGGTGATGAAGTGCGGTGATGAAACGGTTGATACGGTTACTGGATGACGATGCGTTCCTGCTCGACCGGGACGCCGATGACGAAATCGACGTGGATCCCGCGCCGGTTCGTATCGCCGTCGACGCTCTCCACGATCTCCGTCGTGATCAATAAATATTCGCGCCCGCCGTCCGCCAGCGTGCGCACGTACGGCATGAAGTACATCTGCTGGCGCAGGCCGTGCACGCCCGCCGCATCGTCGATGCGCGTCTCGCGGCCCTCGAACGGCTTGACGAACTGCGCGTCCGGCGCGCCCGCGTCGCGGGTGTAATCGACGCGATCGAGCGCGCCGAACACGGTTTCCAGCGTGGCCGCGTCCAGCATGTCGGCCAGTTGTTCGCGCCACAGCGTATAGCCGGGATCGCCCAGCCCATGGCCGGCGGCGCCCGTGTACGCATCCTGGTCGTCGGCCGTCTCGGGGATCACGCGCGCCAGCTGGGTGCAGTACAGTACCTCGGCCACCTTGCCGTCGTCGCCGCAGAACACCTGCAAGAATTTTTCCTTCGCGTCGTCGTCGCCCTTGTCGAGGTACAGGCGGTACAGCTCCGTGTGCGGCTCGAGGCGGATCTGCGACACGGCCAGGATGCGCGTGTCGGCGGCGGACAGCGTCGCGATCAGCGAGCCGCCCGCCTGCGCCCGGATGATCGGCGAGCATTGCAGCTGCACGACGCTGCCGATGCGCGCGCCCATCGGCGCGGCGGCGTCGGCATGGTGCCCGCCCTGCGTGATGCCCTTGTTGGCCGCGACGGCACGCACGTAGCTGAAAACATCCTTCCAGGCCATCTGTTCAATTCCTTTCGAACGAATAATTCGGTTTCTTCGCCGCGCGGCTGCGGCGCACGCGGCGCCACGCGAAGTACACGGCCCAGCCGACGAGCGCCAGCACGCACAGCGTCATGAACACGCCCAGGAACGAGGTGCCGCCCGACCGCGCCGGCGCCGGCGCCATCGGCGCGCCGCCCGGCGTCGACGGGTACGCGCCCGGATAGCCGTTGTTGTTCGCATGCGCGCCGCGCGCCATGTTCGCCAGCACGGCGCCCGCGATCACATGACCCAGGCCGCTGTCCTGGCGGACGATGATCGGGGCCTGCTGCTGCGCCTGGCCGTACTGTGGCGGCGGCGCCGGCTGGGCGTTGCCTCCGTGTTCGTAGCCCGGCACCGGCCGCGTGTCGCGCCCCGCCTGTGTCTGCGCCTGCTCCTGCGCCTGGCGCCGCGCATCGAGCGTGCGCAGCGCATTCGCTTCGGACGCGTTCCTGTTCAGCTTTTGCGACAGCGCGGAATCCGATTTCTGCGGCGCCGCCGCCCCGCCGCCGAACGAGCCGAAGCCGCCGGACGGCCGGCCCGCGTTCGACGGCTGGACGGGCGCCGGCGCCGGCGCAGCGGACGACGCGTGCCGGCTGAACGAGCCAAAACCGCCCGACTTCGCCGACGAATACGACGGCTTCATCGACGACGACGAGGACGACCGGTGCGACGAAAAGCCGCTCTTGAAGGAGTGCGACGATGTCGTCGGCCTGGCATCGGCGCTGCCGACATGCGCCAGCGGCACGAGCAGCGCCAGCACGAACGCAACTTGATAAGACTTCAACATGGTCAGGAGGGCGATCGAAAGTTAGAATTAGTGTAACGACCGGAATGTTGACACGCACCGGTTAAATTAGCAAAGGATTACCATGACCCGCCGTTACCTCGACATGAACCAGCACGACGCCCTCTACACGGTGGCGCGCAAATACCCGGGCGGCATCGACGCGCTGGCACGCGAGCTGGACATGTCGGCCAATGTCCTGCGCAACAAGCTGGCGCCGACGATCGCATCGCACTATCCGTCGTTCGAGGAGGTGTCGCAGATCGTCGAGTGCTGCCACAAGGCGGGCGTGGCGGATGCGCACCTGCCGCTGCACGCGCTGCTCGTGCGCCACGGGATGGCGGCCTTCGTCGTGCCGCAGCCGGAATCGGCGCGCCAGGACGACCTGTCGCAGACCGTCTGCCGCGTGATGAGCGACGTCGGGGCCGTGGCCGAGGCGGTGTCGAGCGCCCTGCTCGACGGCACCGTCACCCCGGTCGAGGCCGACCTGATCGAACGTAAATTCCACGCCGCGCTGTCCGCCCTGGGCGCCTGGCGCGCACGCCTGCGCCAGGAAACCGAGGCGGGTCTCCGCTGATCAGGAACGCAGGCGGCGTGCCGGCGCCGGCCCGTCGTCCTGCGCTGCGCCGCGCAGGGAGCGCAAAAACAGTCCCAGGCCGCCGAAGGCCAGCGCCAGGATGCAGATGAGTTCAAAGGCCGACATCGTGCGCAGCGACATGTTCACGGATGCGATCACGCCGAATACGAGCGCGGCGAACGCGCCGACGGCAAGCAGCCAGCCCAGCGCACTGCGGGCGTTGTAGAAGATCATGGCGATGCCGATCACGAGGGGAATCAGCACGATCCCGCCCGTGATGCCGTAGCCGCCGACGCCGAACAGGCGCGTGCCGAGCCCGAAGCTGGAGCTCACCACGACGCTGTTGAGCAGCAGGTAAAACCCGCCGCACATCAGGATGAGCCCGAGAAAAAACCGGCCCGTCCCGCCGCTCGTTCCGCCCGCACCGTTCATCGTGTCCTCCGTCTTTATATTTGTTGCGACGGCGACAACAATACCAGAATTTCCGGTCACCTTGCTACTGTGCCCGGCGGTGATGGCGCGAATGTTTTACCGCGCCACGACAGGCCGCGGCGCATCCGCCACCGGTTCGCCGAAATCGGGCATGCCGTCCGGCCGCCAATGGATGACCTGGGCGCGCGTATGGCGGTTCGGGTCGTGCAGCGAATCGCCCTGGATCTCGCGGTAGTTGCGCGCGTGGTAGACCAGCACGTCGGTCTTGCCGTCCGGCGTCGTCGTGAACGCGTTGTGGCCCGGCCCCCACTGGCCGTTCTTCGCGCTGCTCCTGAAGACGGGTTGCGCCAGCTTGGTCCACGACCTGGGGTCGAGCAGGTCGGCGTCGTCCGGCGCGCTCGTCATGCCGAGGCAGTAATTCTCGTCGGTGGCGCTGGCCGAGAACGTGACGAACACGCGGCCGTGGCGCACCAGCACGGCCGGGCCCTCGTCGACCGCGAATTTCACCTTCTCCCACGCATACTCCGGCTTCGACAGCATCACGGCCGGTCCCTTGATCGTCAGCGGCGTGTCCATCTTCGCGATGTAGATGTTGGTGCCGGGGCTGGAGTCGGGCGCCGTCTGCGTCCACACGAGGTAGCGCTGGCCGCGGTTCTCGAACGTGGTGGCGTCCAGCGAGAACGATTCCCAGCCCGTCTTGACCTGGCCGCGCTCGACCCACTCGCCCGCGAATGGATCGGCGGACGCGTTTTCCAGCGCGTACAGGCGGATGTCCCACGGATGCTCGGCGCTGCCCGCCGTGAAATAGATGTACCACTTGCCGTCGATGCGGTGCATCTCGGGCGCCCAAATGTGCGCGCCCATCGCGCCGGTCGCGTGCTTGCGCCACACGGTCTTCGCCGGCGCGGCGCCCAGGCCGTCGAGCGAACGGGCGCGCCGGATCTCGATGCGGTCGTACTCCGGCACCGTCGCCGTGAAGTAGTACCAGCCGTCGGGCTGCAGCGACACCTGCGGGTCGGCGCGCTGCCGCACCAGCGGATTGTGGAACACGGGTTCGGCGGCGCGGGCGGACGACGCCGCGGCGGCAAGGCACAGCACCAGCGCCGGCAAGGCGCGGACGGAAAAGCTGGACATCGGTTCTCCCAATTGGTTAGACAGGCGGGTCGAGCCGGATGGCGACCTTCGCGTCGCGGTCCGTGCGCACGACACCGCCCTCCTCGATCAATTCGCTCACCTGGATCAGGCTGCGCCGCTGTTCGGGTCCGTCGCGTTTCGCATCCGGCCCCTGGCGCCCCGGGTGGACGAAATAGAACAGGTAGGCCCGGTCGCCGCTGACGACGACGTCCGCGTGGCCGCCCATCACGCCGTCGTCCGGTCCGTGGCCCGGCTGTTCCAGCAGCGTCGTGTCCTGCTTGCGCCAGGCCAGCGCGTCGCTTGACCGGAACACGGCGAGGCCATGCCACACGTCGACGATCATCCACCATGCGCCGTGCCAGCGGAACACCTTGGGCCCTTCGCCGCGCTGGGCGACGGCGAGACCCCGGTCCGTCCAGTGTTCCAGGTCCGGGCTGTCGGCGTAATACGTGTTCTTGTGATCGAGTTCGTTGTTGTACCACATGCGCCAGGTCCCGTCGGGCAGCCGGGCCAGCGACGGGTCGATCACCTTGTCGTTCGCCAGCGGCACGATCGCCGGATGGCGCCAGGTGCGCAGGTCAGTGCTCGTCAGGTGCACGATCACGCGCGGATGCTTCCAGTCCTCGAACACGCCCGGCACGACCGTGAGGAACATGTGGAACGTGCCGTCGCCGGCGCGCACGATGTCGGGCGCCCAGTGCGTCGCGTCCTTGCCGCCCAGGCCGGGCGGCAGGTCGATGTCGGCCGTGCCGACGTACGTCCAGTGCGCGCCGCCGTCGGGCGATTCGGCGATGCCGATGCGCGTGCCGTGCACCCACGTCACGCCCGGCAGGCCTTGCGCGGTCGCGCGCCGGTTCGTGTAGAACATCCACCAGCGCCCGCGGGCCGGGTTCCATATCAGGGTCGGATCGGCGGCGCCGTCATACACGGGGTCGCGGAACAGGGGCTTGGCGGCGATGCCGCCTGCGGCGACAGTCGCGGCGGCCGGCGGCGCGGTCCGCTCGATGGCGCAGCCGGCGAGCGCGGACAGTGCCAGCAACAGGCACGCCGACCTGGCCGCGAACGGCCGTAACGTGGACAACAAATCGTCTCCTTTTCCCGGACGGTCTTCAGCCGCCGTCGACATGGCGCGATGATAAAGCCGGCGTGGCCTGCCGACCAATGAAATTTTTCGCGCCACCGATACGTTTTGTACGCGTCCGCGTCACCGGGCAGGCGGGCGCCGGTGCCGCGGCCGGTCGTCCATGCCCGCCTCGTCGACGTCGGCCGACGTCGAGCGCGAGCGCTTGTATTCGAGTTCGCCCGCTTCCTCCGGCAGCGCGGGGCCCGTGTACAGGACGGCCACGTCGGCCAGCGCGCTGGCGCGGTCGTCGCCGAAGCCGGACAAGGGCGTCAGCCGCAGCCGGCGCGCCGTCACGGTCCGGCTGAAACGCACCGTCTGCGGATCGAACGTGGAGCCCAGCACGGGCCGCGCCACGTCGCGCCAGCTGGCGCCGTCGTCGCTCGCCTGGATCAGCCATTCGTGCACGTCGCCCTCGTGGTCGCGGTGGTTCTGGCGCGGCATCAGCACCAGGCCGTCGAACGGCACGGACTGCGCGAATTCGATGGTCAGCGGCGGCTGCGGCCGCGGCGCGTCGCCCTTCACGGCGACGAGGCCATAGGTGTTCGGATCGCCGTCGACGACATTCGCCGCGTCGGGCCAGCCGCTCGCCGTCGCGCCGAGCTTTTTCATCACACGCGTGTCGAACAGGCTGGCGCGCAGCGCGGCCGGATCGACCGCCGTCGCCGGCTCGAAGCGTGCGCCGGCCATGTAGTCGAGCAGCGAGCGGCGCAGCTGGCGCGCGGCCGGGCGCTCGTCGAGCCGGTTCTCCAGGTCGAACGTCGACACGACGAGCCGGCCGCTGCCCACCTTCGCCTCGAACACGGCGCCCAGCCGGTAGTTGCGGTTCCAGTCGTCGATCGGCTGGACGATGGGACGCAGGCCGGCCGGCAGGCGCGCCAGGTTGAAGGCGCGGGCGCCCGCCACCAGGTCGCTCCACTGCCAGTCCATGTGGTCGGCCGTCGGGAAGCCGGCCAGCGCGGGATGCGCGCGGTCGACCCACAGGCCCAGCATGCGGCTCCAGCCCGGATTCATCAGGCGGTTCCAGAACACGGGCACGTCCGCGAGCGGCGGCGAGGTCCAGTCCAGGTCCGCCTTGCGCGGCAGGTACAGCACGCTGCCGCCCTGCGCCAGCCTGGCCTCGGCCTCCGGCCACGCCCGCGTCACCAGCACGCCGGCGGGGACGGCAGCGTCGACCTTGTCCGGATACAGCCAGAAGTTCCAGTCGTTGGCGACGGCGGTGCCGTCGAGCCCGACGACGAGCTTGTAGTGCGCCGGCGCCGGTAACCGCGCGAGATCCGTCGCCACCCGGCCCAGCGGGATGTTCTTCCCGATCGGGATGTCGAGCTGCGCGAAGCGGCCCTGCACGACGGCGCGCCCGCCATCGTCCTCGATGCGCCACCACGGCCGCGCGCCGGCCAGCGGCTGTTGACCGTAATGCGCGATCTCGACGGGCACGTCGAACGCGTCGCGCGTCGTGAGGACGGAACGCGTGAGGCGGGCCAGCGGGACCGTCTCGCCATTGAAGCGGCGGAAGGCTTCCGGCGTCGCATACCCCTTCGATTCCCAGAACGTGTCGAGGATGCCGACCAGCGCCGTGCCCTGGCCCAGGTAGTCGTGCAGGTCCAGCAGCTGGTAGCCACTCATGCCGCGCGTGCGCAGCGCCGCCTCGATCTCTTCCTTGTAGCACGCGACCTGCCACCGTCCGGATGCGAGCGCGAAGTCGTGGTCGCGGTCCAGCACCCCGTGGCGGCGGGCGGACTCGCGGAAGATCTCGTAATTTCCCGGCCGCAGATAGCCCGTGAACTTGTCGATGACCGAGAAATCCGGATACGCGACCCACTGCCCCATCTCGTGCGCGATCACCGGCACCTTGATGCCGTCCAGCGAGGCCGCGTAATCGCGTCCGAACCAGCCGGTCTTGTTGCGCAGCGGCTTGGGGCCGATGCGCTGCACGGCCAGGTAGTCGGTGTCCTTGTCGAGGTCCGGCACGACCTTTTCGGTGTGGCCCGTGCCGTTGGTGTACAGGCGGCGCGGGTCCTCGGCGCGGAAGCGCGCGATCCACTTCGCGAAGACTTCCTTCCAGCGGCCCGACGGCTCGTTGCTGGGGCTCAGCAGCAGGAACGACGGATGGTTGCCGTAGGCGCGGATCAGGCGTTCGGTCTCGTCGACCAGCATCACCGCGATGGGCGAACCGGGTTCGAACCGGTTCCACATGCCGGGTTCGATCTGCAGGTAGATGCCCACTTCGTCCGCCGCCTGGAACGCGGCGTCCGGCGGCGTGAACGAGTGGAAGCGGATGTGGTTGATGCCCCAGGCCTTGTTGATGGCGAAGATCTTCTTCCAGTACGCGACGTCGGTCGGCGGATACCCGGTGAGCGGGAAATCGCCGCCGTGGTGCGTCCCGCGCAGGAACACGGGGCGGCCGTTGACGAGGATGTCGGTGCCGCGCGCCGCCACCTGCACGAAGCCGAACGACACGTTCCGGGCATCGTCGGCGCCCGGTCCGCGCAGGCGCAGCGTCAGCGACTGCAGTGCCGGGTGCCACTCGTCCCACGTCTGCGTATCGCCGGGGTACTGCACGCGGAATTCCGCGCTGCCGCCGGCCGCCGTCCAGCGCACGGCGACGCGCCTGCCGTTGGCCTCGATCGTGCCCTGCCCCGCCTTGCCGCCGCCGTTGCCGACCTTGAGCTTCACGAGGACGCTGCGGGTTGCCACGTCCGGGAACACCTGCGCGTCGTCGATGTACACGGGCGACGTGGCGCGCAGCTCGGCGCGGCCGACGATGCCGTTCCAGCTCATGCCGAGCGAATCCGAGATGCTGTGCGAATCGGGCCGGTAGGCCATCAGCACGCGCGAATCCACGCGCACCGTGACGCGGTGCTTGCCCGGCGCCAGCATGCCGATGTCGTAGTCGTGCGGCGCCACGAGGCTCAGGTTCGATCCGAGCGCGCGATCGTCGATCCAGGCGCTGGAACCCCAGCGGGGCCGCTCCAGGTGCAGCACGACCCGCTTGCCGCGCCACCCGCGCGGCACCTCGACGTCGCGCTGGTACCAGGCCGCGCCGAGGTAGTGGCGCGGCGGCTGGCTCAGGAACGGCACCTTCACCTGGCCCGGCGCCGTGAACGCCTTGTAGTCCTCGCGCAGGTTCCAGTGCTTGTCGTACAGCGACAGTACCCAGGGCGTGTGCGCCGTGATCTCGTCGCCGTAACCTTGCGCGTTGAGGATGCCCGGGATGCGGATGCGGTCGGGCAGCGTGCGCGTATCCCAGTGCTCGGCCACGCCGGTGTCGGCGGGGTCGAGCGCGAAGCGCCACGTGCCGGCCAGGTCGAGGGTGTCGGCGGCGGTGGCGGAGGCGGCGGAGGCCCCGAACAGCATGGCGGCGGCCAGAGCAAAACGTAAGCGGGACAGGAAGTTCATGCGGTTCTTCATTCGGTGTCGTGATCGTGCATTGTGGCATGCGTGCCCGCGTCCGCCGGCGCCGTGCCGCCAGGTTGCGGACGCCAGCGGCATGCCGCCAGGCGGTCGAGCGGGACGGCGGCCGCCATCGCGCGATAACCGGCCGGCGACGGGTGCAGGCGGTCGCCGGAATCGAAGGCTTCACGCAACCGGCCGGGCGCGTCGGGGTCGCGCAGGGCGGCGTCGAAGTCGGCCACGCCGTCGAACAGCGGGCTGGCGCGCAGCCAGGCGTTCAGCGTCAGGCGGTCCGCCTCGTTGTCCGGGCCGGGCTGGTAGATGCGGCTGCCGCCGTATGGGACGATCGTCCCCGCGATGAGGCACACGCCACGCGCGTGCGCCTGTGCGGCCAGTGCCGTCCACCCGTCTTCCAGGTCGTGCAGCAACGCGCGGCGCGCGTCCGGCGTATCCCGTCCGGCACGATGCTGGACGCCGAGGTCGTTCACGCCGATCAGCACGAGCGCATGCGTCACGCCGGGACGATCGAGTACGTCGTGCGCGAAACGCGCCGCCAGCTTCGGACCGTTCCCGTCGGCCAGCATGCGGTTGCCACCGATGCCTGCGTTCACGACGGCCAGCACCGGCGCATGCGTGGCGCCCAGGCGCCGCTGCAGGTAATCCGGCCAGCGCTCGTCGCGGTCGAGGCCCGCCCCGGTGCCGTCCGTGATCGAATCGCCGATCGCCACCAGCTCGGCCGCGGGCGCGGACGGCAGCACGTCGATCTCGTCGACCTGATACCACGACGTCAGCGCCCGCGCGCCGTCGAGAGCGGGCCGCGCGGCCTGGTCGCCCGGCGCAAGGAATTGCGTCGCGTGGGCAGCGATGTGGACGCTCTGGCGCGCCGGCAGCGCCTCGACGGCCAGCGACACCGCGACGAGATCGCCCGCCACGCTCGGGAAATCCAGCGGATCGCTCACGATCTCGGCGCCCGGCGCGACGGTCACCCCGGGCTTGCCCACGAAACGCAGCGGCAGCGGCGGTCCGGCAAGGTCGCCCGCGCCGGCACGCGCGCGGCCGACGGTCGCGGCGCCGATCGCGAGGGGCTCGTCACCGAAGCGGTTGCTGATGCGCACCCGCAGCGCGGTGCCGCCCAGCGACAGGCGCATGGCCTGGCGCAAGGTCGCGTGCGCGGCGGCGGCCGGCGCCAGCGCCACCTTGTCGTTCGGGGCCATCAGCGCCGTGCCCCAGGCGGCGATCCAGTCCGGCGCCGGCCGCGCCTGGGCGGCGGCGGCCAGCAGGCCGGCCGCGACGAGCGTCGTGCGAACCTTCATGCGATGTTTCCGTGTTCGTGAATAAAAAGAGCGCGACCCGCCCGGCGGATCGCGCTCCTGCCCCCCCCGGGCGCGGGCGGCGTCTCGCTCATCAACCGCCGAAGCGGAAGTTCGCGCCGGCCATGATGCGGCGGCCGGCATAGCTGTAGTCCAGGATGCTCGGCGCGCCGTTCGAGAACGGCACGTAGGAGCCCTGGCTGTCGCTGGTCGCGGCGTTGCCCAGGTTGCGGCCCTCGACGAACACCTCGACGTTCGGGGTGACCTTGTAGGCGATCTTCGCGTCGAGGTAGCGGGTGGCGTCCTTGAAGTTCGGCGAGCCCGGATTGTACGCCGGCGGCCGGGTGTTGCCGCTGGCGTTCGGGTAGTTGTTCACCCCGGTGCCGGTCCAGCCCGCGATGTTGGCGAAGTAGCTGGCCACGCCCTGCACCGCGACGCGTGCCGACAGGCGGCCGTCGTCATACCAGATCGCCCAGTTGTACTGGAACTTCGATTCGCGCAGCGGCGGCATCGGCGTGCCGGTCAGCAGGTCGACGATGTTCTGCGTGGACGTGACGGAACCGAGCTTGGTGTAGTTGCCGTCGAAGCCGAGGTAACGCAGGCGCCACGGCAGGAACGTGAACGCAGTCTTGGTGCCAAACTCCCAGCCCGTGCGGGTGGTCGGTACGCCGTTCTGGTAGGTCGAGAACGAGAACGGCAGGTTCGACAGCACCTGGCCGGTGGTCGGATCGGTCAACGCCATGCCGAGGGTGCCGTTGGCGGTCTGCACGATGGACGGGCCGACGATGCCCTGCTGCTTGAAGTACGACAGCGAGAACATGGTGTCCTTGCTCGGGTAGTACTCCACGCTCCAGTTCTGGTTCAGGTTCTTCTGGGCCTGCAGGGCCGGGTTGCCGATCTTCGACGTGCAACGCTGGGTGTCGTCGTCGGCCAGGCGCTCGTCGTAGCGGCACAGGCCCTGGGGCAGCAGGTAGCTGACCGGCGGCCTGGCCACGGTGCGGGCACGGTTGTAGCGCACCACGACCTGATCCGGCACCACCCACATGGCAAGGTTATAGATCGGCAGGAAGTCGTGGGTGGTCGCGTCGACCGCGGTATTGGTCGTCACGGTGACGTCGTTGATGCCCGCCTCCGCGCCCGGGTTGGCTGGGTCGAAGGAAGCGTTCTTGGTGATCGACTCGAACGACATCTGGCCGACGCCGTGCACCTTGGTGCGGATATAGCGGTAGCCCAGGTTGCCTTCGATCTCCCAGCCGAACGGCAGCGCACGTTGCGTGAACGGGATGTGGTCGACGTTGAAGTCGCCCATGACGTACAGCGCCTCGGAACGCTCGCTCATGCGCGTCCCCGGCTGCTCATAGGTCTTGCCGTCCGAACCGACGCACGAATAGACGCAATTCAGGTTGGCGTTCGGGACGCCGGACAGCTGGAACACCTTCTGCACGTCGATGTTCGGCCAGTTGGTCAGGGCGCTGCCGAACTCGCCGTTGGCGCCGTTGAAGAACCGGGTCGGGGTGATGTTCCCGGTGATCGACTTGGCGATGACGTCCTGGAACTGCTGGGGCGTCAGGGTGACCGTGCCCGAACCCAGGCGATTGTAGGAATTGCCCGGCACGAAGCCGTACTGGCACTTGTTGCCGCCCGCGCCCAGCGAACCGGCAGTGTCCTGGCAACCGACCAGCGTGCTGCGGACGATGGAAGGCTGGACCCAGACGTTCGGGTCCGTGCTCGCCTGGTAGCCGTTGCCGTAGTTGCCGGGATTGTGGTAGCGGGTGTCGCGGAAGGTGAAGCCGCTCTTGAACCGGGTGAAGAACGGCACCGATTCCGGCGTCGCCCACGTGAAGTCCGCCTTGGCGGTACGCTCCTCGGTTTCGCGCACCACCGGGTTGTAGGTCAGCTGCGGCTGCGAAAAGGTCACCAGTGGCTGCTGGTTGGCCGTGTAGGCCGGAACGTCGTGGATGTTGCCGCCGCCGCCCGTGACGGCCTTGGACGCCGCCTGCGACACCAGCTGGACGTAGTTGGCCGGGTTGTACAGGTTGAAGTTCGAGCCCGCCGGGAAGCTGTAGGCCCACAGCCCGTTCGGCTGCACGGTGAGTTGCGCCGCGCCGTAATTGGTGGCGAACGTCGTGCGGAATTGTTCGCTCGTGTACTTCGACTTGGCGTCGCCGACCAGCCATTCCGCCGTCAGCCCGCCGTGCCGCCATTCGCCGCCGCTCTGGAAATACCGGGTCACGGTGTTGCTCTTCTGGTAGATCTGGTCGACGCCGGCGCTGCCGTCGCTGATGCCGAAGCTGGTGACGTGGTGGCTCGCGTCCACCTTGACGGTCGACGGATCGACGTTGGTGACCGCGCCCTGCACGGCCGGGCCGTTGGCCAGGTAGCTGGCGTTACCCGGATACAGGTAGTAGCCGTCCGCGCCCGCCGCGACGGCGCGCACGCCGTTCGTGTCCGTGAACGTCTTGGCGAGATTGATGTTCATGCCGCCCAGGTTGAGGAACGACGTCTGGTTCTCGGTCGCGCGCTTCGAATAGCTGCCCTTGAGGTAGACGGTCAGCTCGCGGTTGACTTTGAAGTCGCCGCGCAGGTCGAGGTCCTGGCGCTTGTCGGTCTCGGTCTGGATCTTGTTGCGGATCAGCGAAGGCGTGTAGTCGTTCCACTGGTTCAGGCAGCTGATCAACTCGTTCTGGCGCTCGTTCAACGCGCTGTTGCGGTTGTTCGTGCTCAGGTTCTTCAGCGCGGCGTCGGCCGAGGTCAGCTGCGGAAACGCCGCGTAGCATTCGGCCTTGGTCTTCGCCGCGGCCGACTTGGTCAGGATCTCCTGGGGCGTCGCCGTCATGTAGCTGCCGGTGCCGCTCGTGTACGGGTAGATGCCCACCGATCCGACCGCGGGCCCGGCCGGCGTGGTCGACGCCGGATCCGCCATGTTCAACGTGGCCGGGTTGTAGGTGAAGGTCTTTTCCGGCGAGTTGTCGAAGTCGATCGCGCGAGCATAACCGGTGTTCGCGCTCGTCGCGACCTGCATCTGGTGCTGTTCGTTGGCGGTCGTCGACTTCGACGCGTTCAAGATCACGCCAAGGCGGTCGTTCATGAACTTGCGCGAGAGGATGACGTTGGTGTCCGGCTCCCACTTCTTGTTCAGGTTATTCGTCGTACCGGACACGCGCACCGCGGCGAACGGCTCCTTGAAATCCAGGCCGGTGCGGGTCTTGATGACGATGCCGCCGCCCAGCGAGCCTTCGACCATGTCGGCCGTCGAACCCTTGACCACGTCCACGCTCTTGATCAGGTCCGCCGACAATTGGCGGAACTCGCTGCCGCGGCCACCGAGGTCGCTGTTGGCCGACTGCACGGCCATGCCGTCGATCTCGACGCGGGTCAGGTCGGGGCCGTTGCCGCGCACGGCGACGGTCACACCCTCGCCGAAGTCGCCGCGGTCGAGCGCGACGCCGGCCATGCGCGAGATCGCCTCGCCGATGTTGCGGTCCGGGAGCGAACCGACGTCCTCGGCGACGATCGAGTCGAGCGCGGTGGCGGCGTTTTTCTTGCGGGCGATCGACGATTGCTGCGACCTGCGGGTCGAGACGACGACGGTCGCGATGCCGCTCGCGATCTCGTTGTTGCCCTTCGGGGCCGCGCTCGCGCCGGTGCCGGGCGCCTGCGTGTTGGTGGCGTCCTGCGCCGGCGGATTGTCCTGCGCCAGCGCGGCGTGGCTCGCCATCAGCGAGACTGCCAGCGAGACGGCATAGGCAAGGCGGGTGGGACGGATGACGTTGCGGATGTCGTGCATTTTTCTGTCTCCTTGGTGGACCGTGGTGAGCGGTCTGTCTTTTTTCGCGGTGACGCCGCAGGTCTGGTGCTGCGGTCGTTGGCTCTTCGACTCAGGGACAGTGTAGGGTTGCGGGCGCCCATCGTGATATATCAGCGGGAAATACTCATCCACATGAGCGAAGCGTGTGCTCGAATGGCCACACACACCGATCAAAACCGCGATTGCGATGCCATTTTTTGCGCGGGATGACGCCGGCGCCCTGCGAACGGTTATCGCAACGCCGCGGGCCGGGCCCACGCGCCGCCGAAACGATCAATCCGGTGAGCGAATCGTGCGGGGGCGCACGGCGCGATCGCCCTGCGCTATCCTTGCCCGCGCAAGCCGCGCCCACCCACGAGGAGACCCGATGAAGACGACGAGATCACAGACCATCCCTGCTTTGCTTTCGCTCCTGCTGCTGGCCACGGCGCACGCCCAGACGGGCACCGTGATCGTGAACGGCACGAAGGCGCGCGCCGGCGATCCCCATGCGATCAACGCAGCGAAGGACCGGATCCTGAACGGCCGGTCGGCGTCGTCGTGCGCGTTCATGGACCCGCACAACCCGGCCTACGATCCGGTCATGACGACGTACATGAGCGACTTCGGGCTGGACGACAGCCTGTCCAACGACGTGCCGCACTTCTCCGACCTGGCGCCGGGAGGCGACGTGTCGAATGCGGTCGATTCGTCGGGCATCGCCCGCGACCCCGGGATGTCCGGCCAGATCGCGCCGACGAACACGTCCGGCTGCGGTCCCGCCGACCGGCGCTTCGCGGCGGGCCGCAACCGCATCGCGCGCAACGACAAGTCGCTCGCCTTCGGCTACGAAGCCTACGACAACAAGGACTACGCGCGTGCGCTGGAGCAGTTCACCACCGCGTGGAACAAGGTCGGCTACGACGAGGCGGCGCTGATGCTGGCGCGCCTTCACCTGTACGGCCTCGGTACGCCGAAGGACGGCGCGCAAGCCGTCGCGTGGCTGGAAAAGGTGGACAACCAGCGCTACGATCCCGCCGACCGCCTGCACTTCGATCCGGCGCACCCGGACGCGATGACCCCGCGCATCGAAGCCGCCTTCATGCTGGCGCGGATGTACGACCGCGGCATCGGGGTGGCGCGCGACGCCGGCAAGGCGCGCCTGTGGTACGGGAAGGCGGCCGGCTACGGCTTCGTGCCCGCCCTCGACATCCTGGGCGCGCGCGCCCTGGCCGGCAGGGACGAGCCGCGCGACCCCGTCAAGGGGCTGGCGCAGTTGAAGGAAGCGGCGGACGCGGGCTACCCGGCCGCGCAGTACCATCTCGCACGCGCCTATTACGCGGCGGACGGCGTGCCGCGCGACGTCAGGACGGCCGGCGCCTACTTCGAAGCCGCCGCGCACGCCGGCATCCCCGCCGCCATGTTCGCGGCCGGGCACATGATCGACCTGGGCGAAGGCGTGAAGGCCGATCCCGCCAAGGCCATCGTCTACTACAAGGATGCGGCGCTGAAGGGCGACCGCGACGCCCAGTTCGCGCTCGGCACGTATTTCTACAGCGGCGAAGTGGTCGGCAAGAACCCGGCCACGGCAAGGCAGTGGTTCGCCGCCGCGGCGCGCCAGGGCCAGCCGGACGCCCTGTTCAACCTGGGCGCGATGACGGCCAACGGCGAAGGCGGCGCGAAGGACCCGGCCGCGGCCTACGTGCTGTTCAACCTGGCCGCCCAGGCGGGCTACGACGGCGCCGCCGGCGCGCTGAAGGCGTTGACGCCGACGCTGACCGCGGACGAGCGCAAGCGCGCCGACGCCGTGCTGCATCCGCGGGTCGCCGCGTCGCACTGACGGCCTGCCTACGCCGGCGGATAGTCCGGCGGCAGCAGCATGTCGGGAAAGCGCTCGCGCAATACGTCCAGCGCCTGCAGGGTGCCCGACAGATGATCGCGCACGGCGCGCTGGGCCCCCGCCGCGTCGCCGCGCGCGACGCAGCGCGCGATCCGGCCGTGCTGCTGCAGGATCGACTGCGCCTTGCCGTTCAGCGGCAGGTGCAGGCGGCGCAGGCGATCCAGGTTGCCGCTGCAGCGGCGCGTCAATACCCACAGATCGGGCAATTCGGACGCGTCGTACATGCGCTTGTGGAACTCCATGTCGACGCGCGTAAACTGTTCCAGGTCGCCCGCCGCCAGGCAGCCGCGCTGGCGCGCCACGAGGTCCAGCAGTTGCCTGCCCAGCTCCGGGCGGGGCTCGCGGGCCAGCACCCACGCGATCTCCAGCTCGACGGACAGGCGGAAGAAATGCGCCTGGCGCGCCGCGGCCAGGTCGATGGCGCGCACGCGCGTCTGATGCTGCGGGTAGATGTCGACGAGGCGCTCTTCCTCCAGCCGCAGCAGCGCTTCGCGGATGGGACTCTGCGACAGCTGGAAGTACTCGCACAACGCGGGCCGCGCCAGCACCGTGCCCGGTTTCAGGGCGAGGCCGACGATCCGCGCGCGCAGGTGCTCGAACACCTGCGCGGTCGCGTTGCGCGAGCGGTCCAGGCGGAACGGGACGTCGAGGGCGCTCATCGCTTACGGCCGTTCATAGAACTCCGCCTCCACGATGGACAGCGTGGACGTCGACACGCCCTTCGTTCCCGTCGCCGTATTCGCCTGGTTGGCGACCTCCGTCAGGCGCATGCCGCCGCCCTCCTGCGCACGGCCGTCCAGCGCGATGCGCACCGAGCGGCCCTGGATGGGCTTCAACGGCAGCGTCACATAACCGAGGCTCGTGGGTGTGAGACCGCTCCACGCTTCCTGGCCGTCCACGTACACCTTGAGCGGATAGCTGCGCTCGCGCCAGCCCGTCAGCTTGAGCACCACTTCCGCCAGCCGCGCGGCCCTGGCCAGCGTGTACGTGATCTCGGGCGTGGCGCCGGGCTTGCTCGTCCAGGCGGTCGTCTCGTCGTCGTCGATGGATTTGTTCCCGTCCGGCGCATCGACCGCCGCGACGGGCACGGCCACGCGCGACACGGTGAACGACGGCGTGGCCGGGGTGGGGCCGCGGTCCAGGTGCGCCGGCGGCGCGGGCGGCAGCGCGGCCAGGCCGTCCTGCACGGCCACCGGCCTTGACTCCAGCACCAGTTCTGCCGGCGCCAGGCCCTGTGCGCGGGCGCGGACGACGATGCGGCCGGCCGTCGGCGTCGTGCGCAGCAGCACGCGATTCACGCCGCCCTCCACCGGCAGCGAGCGCGCGAGGATGTCGTTGTCCGGGCCCTGCGCGATGCCGCCGCGCCATTCGGCCGGGCCCTGCACGTCGAAGTCGACGGTATCGAGCGCGAGCGGATTGCGGCGGCCGGCCGCGTCGACGGCCTCCACCTGCACGAGCGCCATGTCGGCGCCGTCGGCGCGCAGGCCGTGCGGCGAGACGATGGGCGTGAGGCGCAGCGCGACGGGGGCGCCGGCCGTCGCCAGCGTCGTCTCGCAGACCTGCTTGCCGTGCGCGTCATAGCCGATGGCCTTGAGTTCGCCCGGCTGCCAGGCGACGTCGCCGAACGTGAACAGGAAGCGCGCGCTCTGCTGCGCGGGGCCGAGCTCTTTCCCGTTCAGGAACAGCTTCACGGTGTCCGCGCTGGAGACGACGGCGACCGGCTTGACCGTCCCCGCAGGATAATTCCAGTGGCCGGCGATGTGGACGCGCGGGTGCTCCACGTCGACCCAGCCGTCCCACATGACCTGGTGCGCGTACCACGCGTCCTTCGGGATGCGCATGGCGTCCACTTCGCCGCTGCGCCGGTAATTCTCGGCGCCGCGGTGGTGGGTGTTCGAGTCCGAGAACACGATGTTCACGCCGCCGCTGGACACGCGCGTGCCGGTGCCGGGCCGCTCGCGCCAGTAGTCGTACCAGCGCTTGACGTCCTCGATGGTGAAGCTGTCCTGGTTACGGTTGTAGGCGCTCGCGTCCTGGCCCTTGTGCAGCGGCCCGTCGCCGTCCTTGTGGTAAGGCGGGCTGAGATCGTCCCAGTATTTGCGCAGCGCCTCGTCGCGCGCGTACTCCATCGCCCACATCGGCATGTCCGCGCTCTTGTTTATGTACAGCATTTCGCCGCCGTATTCCGCGACCTGCTTCAGCTCCCGGCTCAGCATTTCGCGGCTGCCGGACGCACGCCCGCCGTACGGATCGTACTCGTCGCGCAGCGCCTTCATCGCCCGCATGTGGTCCGCGCTCACGCCCTTGTTGCCGCTTTCGTAGAACACGATGCTCGGGTTGTTGCGGTTGTAGACGATGGCGTCGCGCATGGCCTCGAGGCGCTGGCCCCAGCGGCGGTCCTTGACGTCGCCTTCCGAATCGCCGGCCGGCATCGCCTCCATCAGGCCCAGGCGGTCGAGCGATTCGACGTCCTGCTTCCACGGCGTCACGTGCATCCAGCGGAACAGGTTCGCATTGCCGGCCAGTGCCAGGCCGTTGCTGTAATCGGAGAGCCACGCGGGCACCGACATGCCGACCGCCGGCCATTCGTTGGTCGTGCGCTGCGCATAGCCGTGCACCTGGATGACGCGGTCGTTCAGCGCGATCATTCCGTTGCGGAACGCCGTCTTGCGAAAGCCGGTGCGGGTCGTGACCGCGTCGAGCGGCCTGCCGTCGACCTTCAGGGTGGTCACGACGTCGTACAGATAGCCGTAGCCCCAGCTCCAGAAGTGCAGGCCGGCGACGGGCGCGTCGGCCTTCAGCGTGACGGTGGCGCCGGGCGCGATGGCCTGCGCGGGTGCGGCGAAATGCGCGACACGCCTGCCGTCGCGGTCGCGCAGCTCGACGTCGTATTCCACCTTGCGCGCCCTGCCCGATGCGTTGCGCACCTGCGATTCGGCGTGGACGGTCGCCTTGCCGTGCGCGATGTCGAAGTCGCGCGCATACACGTACACGCCGGTCGTGCCGAGGCTCGCGAGCAGGGGCAGCGTCTGGTACACGGGCTCCGTCACGTGCAGGCGCACGTTCTTCGACAGCCCGCCGTAATTGGCATAGAAATTCTTGTCGTTCCACTGGAAGCGCTGGCCCGTGGCCCGCTCGCGGTAGTCCCAGCTGTTGTCGGTGCGGACGGCCACGACGTTGTCGCCTTTGAGGAGCGCGCCCGAGATCTCGACGCCGAACGCGTTGACGCCGTTCTCGTGCAGCCCGACGGCGCGGCCGTTGACAAACACCTCGGCGGCCTGGCGCGCGCCTTCGAATTCGAGGAACACCTTCTGGCCCGGCTTCAGGCCGGGCACCCGGAAATGCTTGCGATACCAGGCCACGCCGGTCGCCAGGTCGGCGATGTCCTTGCGGAAGGCGTCGTCCTCGTTCCACGCATGCGGCAGGCTCACGGGCTTCCACGCGCCGTCGTCGAAGCCGGGACGCGCCGCTTCCTGCGGGTCGCCGACGACGAGTTTCCAGCCGGGGTTGAAGTCGTACAGGGCGCGTGCCGCGTGGGCCGGCGCGGCGGCGGCGAGCGCCATCGCCAGGGCAAAACGGAGGTTCATGGAGGTCCAGTCAACGGGAAAGTGGGCACTGAAATATTAGCAGTCCAGTATTCGACCTTTGCGGGGTCCCGCCAATTACTCAACATGCTGAGCGTTCGCCGCGCCCGGATTGACGCCCCTGCCGTTTGGGCAGGTAATGACGGTCCAACAACAACAGCAATCAAGGAGACGGCATGGAATCAAGGCAGCAGTACCTCGTGCGCGGCGCGTTCGCGCTGGCGATCCTGGCCGGCGCGGGCGGCGCGGCGGCGGCGACCTATTACGTGGCCCCTGCCGGCAACGACGCCAACGCGGGCACGCAGGCGGCGCCGTGGGCGAGCTTCGCCAGGGCGCAGTCGGCGGCCGTGGCCGGCGACACCGTGTACTTCCGCGGCGGCGCCTACGTCTACCACGGTGGCCTGAACCAGTGCGCCAGCATGACGGACACCGTCAACGTCATCACCCTGAACAAGAGCGGCGCATCCGGCAAGACGATCCGCTACTGGGCGTATCCGGGCGAAACGCCGGTGTTCGACTTTTCGCAGATGAAGGACAACTGCCGCGTGAAAGGCTTCAACGTGACGGGCAGCTGGATCCACCTGAAGGGCCTGGAAGTGACGGGCGCCCCGCAGCAGCCGGGCAATCTGCTGAACAACGAATCGTGGGGCGTGTGGAACAGCGGCAGCAACAACACCTTCGAGGCGCTGAACACGCACCACCACATGGGTCCGGGCATGTTCATCGCGAAGGGCAGCAACAACCTCGTGCTGAACGTCGACTCGCACCACAACTACGACCCGTACAGCAAGAGCGGCCCGGGGCAGAACGCGGACGGCTTCGGCGTCCACATCGGCGCCAACCAGCCCGGCAACGTGATCCGCGGCTGCCGCGCGTGGGCGAACACGGACGACGGCTACGACACCATCAGCGCGTATTCGCCCGTGCTGATCGAGAACTCGTGGGCGTGGATGATGGGCTACTATCCCGGCACCACGACGTCCGTCCCGGCCGGCAACGGCAACGGCTTCAAGCTGGGCGGCTACGGCGGCGTGTACGTCGCGAACGCGCCGCAGCACACCGCGCGCTTCAACGTCGCCTTCAAGAACAAGGCCTACGGCTTCTACGCCAACCATCATCCGGTCGCGAACTACTTTTATAACAACACGGGCGTCGCCAACCACGCCGACTTCAACATGCTCGGCATCGACCCGAGCGGCGCGGCCATCAGCCTCGGCATCCTGCGCAACAACCTCGCGTGGCAGGGCACGCTCGTGATGAACATGGGCGGCGCGGACGTCGCCAACAACAGCTGGAACCTCGCCAGCGTGTCGGTCACGAGCGCCGACTTCCAGAGCACTCTGCTTACCGGCTGGGACGCGCCGCGCCTGCCGGACGGCAGCCTGCCCCCGCTCCCTTACCTGCGCCTGGCGAGCGGCAGCGACCTGCTCGACAAGGGCGTCAACGTCGGCCTGCCGTACAGCGGCACCGCGCCGGACCTGGGCGCGTTCGAAGGCAGCGCGCCGGTGACGCTGTTCACGGACGCCGGTGCGAACATGACGGTCACGCAGTCGGGCCTCACGCTGAACCGCACGACGCAGCAGATGAGCGGCACGCTCAGCTTCACGAACCGGTCGACCACGACCTACGACGGCGTGCTGATGGCGCGCCTCGACACGTTGAGCGACGGCGTCCTGCTTGCCAACCGCAGCGGCAGCCAGGGCGGCGCGCCGACCCTGACCGTGACGTCGGCCCATCTCGCACCGGGGCAGACGGTGACGTTCCCGCTGGTCTTCTCCAACCCGGCGCACGTCGCCATCGGCTACACGCCGCGCCTGTTCGCGGGCCGGCCATGAAGCGGCTCGCACTCGCCCTGTCCCTGCTGTGCGCCTGCGCCGCGGCCGCCGCCGGCCCGACGTACCACGTGGCCATCGACACGCAGGACCATGCCGGCCAGTCCGGCTACCTCGACTTCCTGATCCTCGGCCAGGCCGCGGCCAGCCCCGTGCACGCGACCCTGAGCGGCTTTGCCGGCATCGCTCCGGATGGCGGCGCCGCGGACATCGCCGCCGGCGACGTGAGCGGCTCGGCGGCGACCGGTGTGGTGCTCGGCAACGGCACCGGCTGGAACGAATTCGGATTCTGGACCCGCTTCACGGGCCAGCTGGCGTTCGACGTCGCCTTCGACATCGACCCGCTGCCCGGCGCCGGCAGCACGCTCGAAGTGGCGCTGCTGGACGCTGGCCTGAACTACCTGGACCAGGACGGCGACGCGCTGGCGTTCGCCACCGTGCCCGGCGCGGCGCCGGTCGTGACGGCGACGGCCGCCGTGCGCCTGCCGGAAGCGCCGGCGCCGGCGCTGTGCCTGACCGGTCTCGCGCTCCTCGGGCTGGCCCGCCGCCGGCGCGCCTGAAGCGGACGGGCTGGTCAACGGGACGGGAACGCTGTTAGCATTGCGGCACGCGGGCCGACCGCGTGTCCGCCTTCCCTTCCCGTATCAAGTAATTAACAGTAAAGAGCGATGACGAAACCATTCAAACGCATCCTGTTCACCGGCGCCGCCGGTAACCTGGGCCGCCGCCTGCGCGAGCGCCTGCACGAATTCGCCGACATCGTGCGCCTGTCCGACGTCGCCGATGTCGGCCCGGCCGCGCCGCACGAGGAAATCGTCCTGTGCGACCTGGGCGACCGCGACGCCGTCATGCGCATGTGCGAGGGCGTCGACGCCATCCTGCACTTCGGCGGCATCTCCACCGAAGAGGAATGGGCGCCGATCATGCAGGCCAACATCCTCGGCATGGTCAACCTGTACGAAGCCGTGCACAAGCTCGGCATCCGGCGCGTGGTCTTCGCCAGCACCAACCACACGATGGGCATGTACAAGACGACCGACCTCGTCGACGCCACGATGCCGCCGCGCGCGGACGGTTACTACGGCGTGTCGAAAGTGTTCGGCGAGACGCTGTCGCGCTATTACTGGGACCGTTTCGGCGTGGAGACCGTGTGCATCCGCATCGGCTACTGCTGGCCGGAAGCGACCAACTACCGCCAGATGGTGACGTGGCTCTCGCTCGACGACCTCGTGCAGCTGCTGCACCGCTCGTTGGTCACACCGCGCGTGGGCCACACGATCACGTTCGGCATCTCCGACAACGAGGGCCGCTGGTGGGACGACCGCCACGCCGCCTTCCTGCGCTACCAACCCAAGGACAGCTCGGCGCAGTTCGCGCACAAGCTGCCGCAGACGGTCGAGTATCCGCCGGCCGACGACATCACCACGTTTTATCAAGGCGGCGTTTTCCTGCACAATGGGCCGAAGTACAAGGCGTGACACGGCCCTGAGGCACGGGTCGGCACGTCACATGTCGTCTGACGTCCGATCTCAACGCCGTCGTTCCCGGGCATCTACACTCCGTCACTCCCGCGCAGCTACATACCGTCGTTCCCGCGCAGGCGGGAACCCAAGTATCGTCGGAGCACGGTTGACTTGGGCCCCCGCCTGCGCGGGGGCGACGGGGGTGTTCGTTGCGGACTTCCCGAATAAACGGGCCCGCCCCGCCAGATGCCCCGACCCGCGCGGGAACTACGGCGTTCTCGTACCGGCCCACATTTTTTTGCAGACTTGTCAGACGACCGAGTCCGCACGGCTATAATCGTGGCCTGGACCCACTGTTTACCACACGCGCATGAACTCGCCGACCGCCCTGCTGCCCGCCCGCAAGAAATACCGCAACCTCGCCCAGGGCGTCGTCGAAGAACTGAGCGCGCGCATCCGCCGCTCGGAATTCAACCCGGGCGACAAGCTGCCGCCGGAATCGGCCATCATGGAGGCATACGGCGTCAGCCGCACGGTGGTGCGCGAGGCGATCTCGCAGCTGCAGGCGGGCGGCCTCGTGCAGACGCGCCACGGCATCGGCACCTTCGTGCTGGAACCGCCGGCGACGACGCTCGGCATCGGCACCGACAGCGTGGTGACGGTGCGCGACGTGCTCGCGATCCTGGAACTGCGCATCAGCATGGAGACCGAGGCCGCGTGGCTGGCCGCGTCGCGCCGCACCGACGAACAGGTGGCGCGGATGGGCGAGGCATTGGGCGAGATGCAGCGCGCGCTGGTGAACGGCCGCACGTCCGTGGAGGCCGACGTGCGCTTCCACCAGCTGATCGCGGAAGCGACCGACAACCGCTACTTCGTCGAACTGCTGGGACAACTGGGCAGCGCGATCATCCCGCGCGCGCGCCTGAACACGCCGGGGCTCGGCGAGGACAAGCCGGCCGACTACCTCGAACGCGTGAACCGCGAGCACGAGGACATCTACAAGGCGATCCTGCGGCGCGATCCGGAGGCGGCGCGCGCCGCCATGCGCACCCATTTGTCGAACAGCCGCGAGCGGCTCCGCGAAGCGCAGCAGCGCCTGCAGGACCACCCCGCGGCCTGACGGCGCAACCGTCGCGCGGGCACGGGGTGCCCGCCCGACGGGATCAACGGTACTGCAGGGCGGCGTTGCGCACGACGGTCAGCGTGGGACGCGCCGCGCGCGGCGCCGGCGCAGGCGCCGCATCGCGCTCCAGCGTGAAGATGCCGACGGCCTGCAGCAGCGACTGCGCCTGCACCTTGAGGCTCTCGGCGGCGGCCGCGGCCTCCTCCACGAGCGCCGCGTTCTGCTGCGTGATGCCGTCCATCTGGTGCACCGCGGTGCTCACTTCGGCGATGCCGTGGCCTTGCTCGTTGCTGGCGCGGGCGATGTCGGCGAGGATGCCGGACACCTGCCGGATCGCGTCCAGGATCTCGTCCATCGTGTTGCCGGCCTGGTCGACGAGGCGGCTGCCCGTCTCCACGCTCTGCACGGAGTCGCTGATCAGGCCCTTGATTTCCTTCGCGGCGCCCGCGCTGCGCTGGGCCAGGCCGCGCACTTCCTGCGCCACCACCGCGAAGCCGCGTCCCTGCTCGCCGGCGCGGGCCGCCTCCACGGCCGCGTTCAGCGCGAGGATGTTCGTCTGGAAGGCGATGCTGTCGATGACGCCGATGATGTCGCTGATGCGCGCCGAGCCGTCCTTGATCTGGCCCATCGTCGACACGACCTGCGCCATCACGTCCCCGCCCTTGCCCGCCACGGTGGTGGCGCGCGCGGCGAGCTCGTTGGCGTTCTGGGCGTTGGCGGCGTTGCGCTGCACGGTCTGCGTCAGCGTCTCCATGGCGCTGGCGCTCTCCTCCAGCGATCCGGCCTGCGCTTCCGTGCGCGCCGACAGGTCGGCGTTGCCGGTGGCGATTTCATCCGTCGCCGACGCCATGCTTTCCGTGCTCGTGCGGATCTTGGCGAGCATGTCGTGCAGGTTGCCGTTGATGGTGGCGATGGCCCCCATCAGCCGGCCCACCTCGTCGTCGAATTCGACGGCGATCTCGCCCGACAGGTCGCCGCCGGCGATGCGGTCGGCGGCGTCGACGGCCTTGTTCAGGTTGCGCATGATGTAGCGGTACACCATGTACAGCGCCGTCGTCGTCAACACGAGCGACACGATCATCAGCGCGATGGCGGCCGTCATGGCGGTGCCCGTCGCGTGCCCGGCAGCGGCGACGGCGGCGCCGGTGCGCTCGTCCAGCAGGCGCAGGAAGTCGTTCAGCGGCACCATGATGCGCGCCTTGTTCCGGTGGTAGGCCGCGTCGTGCATGATGGTGCGGGCGAATTCCGGATTCGGGTCGGCCTTGCGCGTGAAGCCGCCGTGGCCGTCGTCGAACAGGCCCTTGACGGCGTTCATCGCGATGACTTCCGTCTTGACGAGCGCGTCGGAGTCGTCCTGGGCTTCCTTGAGCTTGGCGAACTCCTGGTCGGAAAAGCCGGCCTGGCGCATCAGCTGCTGCAGCGGGACCGTCTGGCCGCTCGACGGCGGGACGGCCACGCCGCCGGCCACGAGGTCCCAGTAGATGCGCTCGTAGTGCTCGGGCCGCGGCTTGGTGCCGTTGCGGATGGCGAGGATGTCCATGTATTGCTGCTCGTAGCGCTCGTCGCCCGTGACGACATAGGTGCGGGCGAGGCGCGTCAGGTCGTCGGAACTCTGGCGCAGTTCGTCGGCCAGCAGGTAGGACCGGTAGCGCGCGTCGCTCGCCTCGGTCGCGCGGCTCTGCGCCGACGACACCCGCGACAACGCGACCAGCATGAGGCCGGCCATCAGCAGCGTCAGGGCCAGCAGGGTGATGAAGGTTTGTTTGATCGTAAGGTGCCGCATGATGTCTCCTCGTTGGACACTTACAATCTATCCAAATCTATCCACGGAAAACAGCAAAACTTGAACAGAAGCTCCAAATGTTTTCTTGACGCAACATATGATGCGCAGCATGCAATGGGCGGCCGGCGCCGCGGCACGTCGCCCGCGCCGCCGGCCGGTTGTCAGAAGCGCATGCGCACGCCGGCCCGGTAGGTCCGGCCGATCACGTCGTACAGGGCCGGGTTGATGCCGATGCTCAGGTTGGTCTGCGGCACCAGCACCGGGCCGCGGTCGGCCAGGTTGTCGATCTTGAAATACAGCATCGATTCCTTGGCAAAACGGTACGTGGCGCCGAAGTCGACGTAGGTGGCGCCCGCGATATGGTTGTCGTAGATGGTCGGATGCGCCGCCGTCGGCAACGGACAGCTGGCCTGGCATTCGATGAATTCATTGCTGAACACGCCGGCGCTGACCCAGCGCTCCGTCAGGCTGACGCCCAGCTTGCCGTCGTCCCACGATTGCGTTACGAGCGCTTTCCACTTGGGCGTGCTGCCCGTCATGTTGCCCGCGCCTTCGCTCGGCGCGGTCCCGGGCACGCCGGGATCGGACACCGCGTGGATCGTGCGCGTGGCCATGCCGCGCAGCGTGAACGCGCCCGGCAGGCCATGGTCGCGCAGGTTCATGCGGTACGCGGTCTCGACGTCGACGCCCCGCGTGTGCAGCGACGCGAAGTTGAAGCTCTGGGCCAGCACGTAATTCGTGCCGGCCGGGCCGTTGATCGACACGGCCGAGCACACGTTCTGGTAGCCGGCGTAGCACAGGTCGACTTCCTGCTGCGGGCCCAGCGAGTTGATCACGTTCCGGACCTTGATGTCGTAGTAATCGACAGAGAGGTTGAAGCCGCGCGCCCACGCCGGCTGGCTCAGCACGATGCCGAACGAATTGTTGCGGGCGACTTCCGGCGCGAGGTCGGGATTGCCGACGTTGCGCTGCTGGACCTGCACCGACGAGCCCTGCGAATTGTTCACCGCCTGGTTGGTGACCGTCATCGCGGCGTACAGCTCGGACAGGTTCGGCGCGCGCACGTCCTTCGAACTCACGGCGCGCAGGCGCAGCCCGTCGATCGGCGTCTTCCACGTCGCGCCGATCTTCCACGCGTTGGCGTTGCCGGCCGTGCTGTACTTTTCCTGGCGATCGGCGATGTTCAGGTTCGCTTCGCCCAGCGTCGCCGATTTCAGGAACGGGATGTTGAATTCGACGTAGGCTTCCTTCACGTTGAACGCGCCGCGGCCGTTGTGGTAATTCCCCGCGAACCAGTTGTCGCCGCCTGCCGCGAGGGTCGTATCGAGCGGATAGCCCGGGCCGTAGCGCGATTGCAGGTCCACGCCGGCGCCGTACGGGTCGCCGTACACCGAGTAGTCCTCGCGCCGCCATTCGGCGCCGGCCGCCATCGAGACCGGTCCGGCCCAGGCCTCGAGCACGTCGCCGTGCACGTTGGCGCTGACGACGTTCTGGCTCGAATCGGTGTGCTGCATCGGACCGTTCAGCGGCGCGATGTACGACCAGCCGGCCATATTGATCGGCACGTCGCCGAAAATGTCGATCGGCTGGCAGCCGTTGGCGCGCGCGGCGGCGTCGCGGCAGACGACGTTGCCGCCGGCGTCGCGCACCGCGTCGATCGCGTAGTTGTAGCGGCGGTTCAGCGTGATGTCCTGCACGTGGATCACGGTCGTGTTCTCGCCATGCTCGGCGTACGCGTCGTACGACCAGTCCTTGCCGAACAGGGCGAAACGGCCGTCCGCGCCCAGCACGACGCGGCGCTGGGTGCGCGTCGGGTGCACCGTGATATTCGCGGGGAATTCCGCGTTCGCGGTGCCGACCTGCATGACGCCGTTCGGATAGCCGGACGCGCAACCGGCCGCGATCGACGCCGGCAGGTAGGCGTTGTCGCACTTGATGCCCAGATTGGCCTGCTTGGCCGCGCCCGGATTCGGCGAGAACACCGACGTCACCTGCGCCCAGTTTCCCGTCACGTAGATTTCGTTGTCCGCGTCGAGATCCCACGACACGCGCGTGTACGCGACCTCGCGGCGGAAATTCATCGCGAGGTTCGTGCCCGCGCCCACGCTGCCGGCCAGGTCGCCGCCCACACAGAAGTTGCCGACGCAATTCGTCCCGTACTGGAACGGCTGCGGCGTGCCGCCCGGGCCGAACGCCGTGCCCTTGAGCGGACCGTCCGTGATCAGGCCGTATTTCGCGTACTGGACGTGCTGCGCGTGCAGGATGCTCTTGTAGCGCGGCGCGCCCGCGGCCTGCATCGCCTTCGTCGATTCCTGCAGCGCCGGGTTCATGTACCAGCTGCGGCCGTTCGCGCCGACTTCGCCGAAGCCCGGCGAATCGACGCCGTTCTCCTTCGTGAATTCGGCGCTCGCCTCGACGTGCAGGCGGTCGTTCGCGAAGCCGCGCCCCCATGCCGCCTGCAGCGTCCCGTTCTTGTCGTCGTGATACTGCGTCATGCCGCCTTCGGCATTGAACTTGAAACCGTTGAACTTCTTGTCCGTGATGAAGTTGACGACACCGCCCACGGCATCCGAGCCGTACGACGCCGACGCGCCGCCCGTCACCACGTCGACGCGCTTGACGAGCAGTTGCGGGAACTGGCTCACGTCCGTCACGCCCGTCACGTTGGCGCCGACGACGCGCTGGCCGTCCAGCAGGGTCAGGGTGCGGATCGTGCCCAGGCCGCGCAGCGACAACGACGACAGGCCCTGCACGCCGCTCGACGTGCTGTACGTGAAGGTCGTGCGGCCGGTGCTGCCCTGCAGGGCCGGCAATTCGGTCAGGGTTTCGAACAGGTTCGGCTTGGCGGCCTTGGCGAGATCGTCCGCCGTCAGGGTCGTCGTCGGCGTCGGCTGGCTGAACCCGCGCGCGGCGATGCGCGAGCCGGACACGACGACGGTGGTCACGGCCTCGGGGCCGGCCGGGGCGCTCTGGCCGTCCTGTGCATATCCCGGCGTGGCGGCAACACCGCACGCACCGGTGACGGCGAGATGGATCAGGGTCTTGCGAAACTGCGTTGGCATATTGTCTCCGTTTTATTGTATCGGTATCGTTTGTTGCCTCTGCTGCTGTTCCTCGGTGGTACATTGTGCGGTGATAACGCTATCTGTTAGCGCTATCACCGCACCGCCCGGATTTTGAACCGTTCCGTAAATATGCGTCCAATAACTTTTATTAATCGTGCAATGCAAGAATCGCATCGAATCCTATGCCACGGCGAGCGCGGCGCCGGTGCGCGCCGAATTTCCTCTTGCCCTTTTCGACGGCCACTTGTACGATGACTGACAATTGTAGTGCGTGCATCCTGCGCGTCGTGCCATCGCCCTTTTCCTGGAGCCTCCATGAATCCGCAAGAACTGAAACAGGTCATGTCGTCCGGCCTGCTGTCCTTCCCCATCACCGACTTCGATGCCGAAGGTAATTTCCGCCCCAGCACGTACATCGAGCGCCTGGAATGGCTCGCGCCGTACGGCGCCACCGCCCTGTTCGCGGCCGGCGGCACCGGCGAGTTCTTCTCGCTGACGCACGACGAATACTCGCAAGTGATCAAGACCGCCGTCGACACCTGCGCCGGCAAGGTGCCCATCCTGGCCGGCGCAGGCGGCCCGACCCGCAGCGCCATCGCGTTCGCCCAGGAAGCCGAGCGCCTCGGCGCCAAGGGCGTGCTGCTGCTGCCGCACTACCTGACCGAAGCGAGCCAGGACGGCCTCGTCGCCCACGTGGAGCAAGTCTGCAAATCGGTGAACATCGGCGTCGTCGTGTACAACCGCGCCCAGTGCCGCCTCACGCCGGAGTCGCTGGAAAAGCTGGCCGACCGCTGCCCGAACCTGATCGGCTTCAAGGACGGCATCGGCGACATCGAACTGATGGTCTCGATCTGGCGCCGCATGGGCGACCGCTTCAGCTACCTGGGCGGCCTGCCGACGGCGGAAGTCTATGCCGCCGCCTATAAAGCGCTGGGCGTGCCCGTGTATTCGTCGGCCGTGTTCAACTTCATGCCCAAGCTGGCGATGGATTTCTACCACGCGATCGCGAAGGACGACCACGCGACGACCAACCGCCTGCTGGACGAATTCTTCCTGCCCTACCTGGCGATCCGCAACCGCAAGGCCGGCTACGCCGTGTCGATCGTCAAGGCCGGCGCGCGCCTGGTCGGCCACGACGGCGGCCCGGTGCGCGCACCGCTGACCGACCTGACGCCGGAAGAATCGGACATGCTGCACAAGCTGATCATCGCCCAGGGCGCCCAATAACCACCGCTACGACCAGGAAAACAGACACATGAGCATCCAAGGTGAAATGATCATCGGCCGCCGCGTCGTGCGCGGCAGCGCCGGCACGACCCGTGCCTTCAATCCGTCGACCCGCGCGCAGATGGAGCCGGAATTCGGCCTCGCGACGGAAGACGACGTCGCCGCCGCGTGCGCGCAGGCGGAACTGGCGTTCGACCCGTACCGCAGCCTGCCGCTCGAACAGCGCGCACGCTTCCTGGAAACCATCGCCGACCGCATCATGGACATCGGCCCGCTGCTGATCGAGCGCGCGTCCGCCGAATCCGGCCTGCCGGCGGCACGCCTGGAAGGCGAACGCGGACGCACCTGCAACCAGCTGCGCCTGTTCGCCAAGGTCGTGCGCGACGGGCACTTCCTGGAAGCGACGCTGGATTCCGCCCTGCCGCAGCGCACGCCGCCGCGCTCCGACCTGCGCATGCGCAAGATCGGCCTGGGCCCCGTCGCCGTGTTCGGCGCGTCCAACTTCCCGCTCGCATTCTCCGTCGCCGGCGGCGACACCGCGTCCGCGCTGGCGGCCGGCTGCCCGGTCGTGGTGAAGGCGCACAGCGCCCACCTGGGCACCTCGGAACTGGTCGGCAAGGCCGTGCGCCAGGCGGCCGAGGACTGCGGCATGCCGGACGGCGTGTTCTCGATGCTGATCGGCGAAGGCCGCGTGGCCGGCCAGGCGCTGGCCGCGCATCCGGCCATCAAGGCGGTCGGCTTCACCGGTTCGCGCCAGGGCGGCCTTGCCCTCGTGCGCACGGCGAACGCGCGCCACGAGCCGATCCCCGTCTATGCCGAAATGAGCAGCATCAATCCGGTGTTCATGCTGCCGGGCGCCCTCGCCGCCGGCGGCGCCAAACTGGCCGGCGCCTTCGTCGATTCGCTCACGCTGGGCGTGGGCCAGTTCTGCACCAACCCGGGCCTCGTGATCGCCCTGGCCGGCAAGGACCTGGACGCGTTCCGCGCCGCCGCCGCCGAGGCCTTGGGCGCCAAGGGCGCGGGCACGATGCTCACCGCCGGCATCCATCAGGCTTACGTCGACGCCGTCGGCCGCCGCTCCGGCATCGCCAACGTGGAACTGGTCGCGCAAGGCAGCGCCGAAGGCACCGGCTGCGCCGCGCAGGCCGCGCTGTACGCCACCGACGCCGCCACGTACATCGCCAGCCCGGCGCTGGACGAAGAGATCTTCGGCCCGGCGTCGCTGGTGATCGCGTGCCGCGACGAAGCCGAGATGCTGGCCGTGGCGCGCCACCTGGAAGGCCAGCTGACGGCCACCGTGCACGCCACCGCCGCCGACCGCGAACTGGCCGCCGGCCTGCTGCCGACGCTGGAGCGCAAGGCCGGCCGCGTGCTGTTCAACGGCTTCCCGACCGGCGTCGAAGTGTCGCACGCGATGGTCCACGGCGGCCCGTTCCCGGCCACGTCCGACAGCCGCTCGACGTCGGTGGGCGCCACCGCCATCGAACGCTTCCTGCGTCCGGTGTGCTACCAGGACGTGCCGGCCGACCTGCTGCCGGAAGCCCTGCGCGACGACAACCCGCTGGGTCTCGCGCGCATGGTCGACGGCACGCTGCAGGTCGCAAAATAATCATCATGTAGACGTTTAGCAGCACCGGGTGGCTGGTACGATGTGCCGGCCACCCCGCCGTCGCCCGCCCATCCGGCGGCGACGGCAACGGCCGGAGGAGACGCCGGCCGCGCACAAGTCGGCACAACCTGATAGAAGGCCTGACCATGACACGCAATCGCACAAGCGACGCCGCCCCGACCGCCGGCGGCAACTTCCGGTGGACCATCTGCGCGCTGCTGTTCTTCGCCACCACCGTCAACTACCTCGACCGCCAGGTGCTGAGTCTTCTCGCCCCTTCGCTGTCGAAGGAATTCGGCTGGTCGAACACCGACTACGCCAACATCGCCGCCGCGTTCCAGTTCGTGTACGCGATCGCCCTGCTGCTCGCGGGCCGCATCGTCGACCGCCTCGGCACCAAGACCGCGTACACGCTCGCCATCGTCATCTGGTCGGGCGGCGCCGTCGCCCACGCGTATTCGATCGAACTCGGCGCCGGCCTCAAGGCCATTCTCGGCCTCGCCGTGCCGGCCTCCGTCCTCGGCTTCATCGTCGCGCGCACGATCCTCGCGATCGGCGAGGCGGGCAACTTTCCGGCCGCGATCCGCGCCACCGCCGAATACTTCCCCAAGTCCGAGCGTTCGTTCGCGACGGGCATCTTCAATTCCGGCGCCAACATCGGCGCGATCCTGGCGCCGCTGACGGTGCCCGTGCTCGCCGCGATCTGGGGCTGGCAGGCCGCGTTCATCTGGATCGGCGGCATCGGCTTCCTGTGGGTCGTGTTCTGGGTGTTCCTGTTCGACGAGCCGGCACGCCAGCGCCGCCTGTCGCGCACGGAACTCGACTACATCCGCAGCGACGACGCCGGCGCCGCGCCGGTGGCCGCGACCGGCCCCGCGCCCGGCTGGCGCACGCTGCTCGGCCTGCGCCAGACGTGGGCGTTCATCGTCGGTAAATTCCTGACGGACGGCGTGTGGTGGTTCTTCCTGTTCTGGCTGCCGAAATACCTGACCGACAAATACGGCATGGCCACGTCCGACCTCGTGCTGCCGCTGGCCGTCCTGTACAGCATGACGATGGTGGGCAGCATCGGCGGCGGCGCGCTGCCGACGCGCTTCATGCGCCGCGGCGACGCGCCGTACGACAGCCGCATGAAGGCCATGCTCATCATCGCCTTCTTCCCGCTCGTCGTGCTGCTGGCGCAGCCGCTGGGCCACTTCGGCTACTGGGTGCCCGTGATCCTGATCGGCGTCGGGGCCTCGGCGCACCAGGCGTGGTCGGCCAACCTGCTGACGATCACGTCGGACCTGTTCCCGCGCCATTGCGTCGCGTCGGTGGTCGGCATCGGCGGACTGGCGGGCGGCATCGGCGGCGTGCTCGTCACCAAGGTCGGCGGCAGGCTGTTCGACTACTACGGCGGCCTGGGCCAGATCCAGACCGGCTACATGATCATGTTCGCGTTCTGCGCGCTGGCGTACCTGGCGGCGTGGATCATCATGAAGATGCTCGTGCCGACCCAGGCGACGGCCCGCCTGCCGGAGGAGCTGGCGCATGCCTGACGCGGTCGTGGAAAGCATCAGTGGCGTGCGCTGCACCGTCGGCGAGAGCCCGGTGTGGCACGCGGCCGAGCAGGCCTGGTACTGGGTCGACATCCCCGCGCGCCGCATCTGGCGCCTGGATCATGCGACCGGCAGCACGCGCCACTGGACGGCGGCCGAGATGGTCGCCTGCATCGCGCCGCGCGCCAGGGGCGGTCTGATCGCCGGCATGGAGACCGGCGTCTTCGCCGTCGACCTGCAGGATGACGGCACCGTGCGCGCCGAGCGCCTCGCCGCGCCGCCGGAACTGGCGCCCGGCATGCGCTTCAACGACGGCCGCACGGACCGCCAGGGCCGCTTCTGGAGCGGCACGATGTGGATGGACATGGCCGCCGCGCTGCCGATCGGCCGCCTGTACCGCTACGACGCGGCCGGGCTGTCGGCGCCGCTCGTCTCCGGCCTCGTCACGCAGAACGGTCTCGCCTGGTCGCCCGACGGCCGTACGATGTACCTGTCCGACTCGCATCCCACGCGCCGCCGCGTGTGGGCGTTCGACTACGACGTGGACGCCGGCGTCCCGCACGACCGGCGCCTGTTCGCCGACATGGCCGCGTACGCGGGCCGGCCGGACGGCGCCACGATGGACAGCGACGGCTGCTACTGGGTCGCCGGGAACGACGGCGGCAGCCTGCTGCGCTTCACGCCGAACGGGAAGCTGGACCGCGAACTGGCGCTGCCGGTGCCGAAGCCGTCGATGCCGTGCTTCGGCGGGCCGGCGCTCGATACCCTGCTCGTCACCTCGATCGTGCAGCCGGGGCGCGAGGACGATCCGCTGGCGGGTGCGGTGCTGCTCGTGCGGCCGGGGGTGTGCGGGGTGGCGGAGGTGGCGTTCGGCGGATGACCGGGATGACGTCGTTCGATGGAACGATGTCGGTGTCCATTCAAGTGCCGGTGGAACGCTCGGGGTCGGCGACCTCCGCCCACACGGATGCAAGCGACATGCGAGCGTCACGCGTGGGCACGGGGTGCCCACCCTACGGGCGCGTGCACGATGTCGTAGGGTGGGCGGCCCCCGCCCGCGCGCACGCGTGCGACACGCGAACGTCGCACGTAAGCACGGTATCGTAGGGTGGGCGGCCCCCGCCCACGCGCATGCGTGCGACACGCGAACGTCACACGTACGCACGGTATCGTAGGGTGGGCGGCCCCCGCCCACGCGGATGCGTGCGACATGCGAACCTTCCGCGCGGGCACGGGGTGCCCGCCCTACGAGTTTTGGTGTCGCGACGCGTCGGTTAGTTGCAAACGGCCGGGAAACGATGGCGTTGCCCACACCCGCGGCCCGATGCGGTATCGTGACGGCCGCACACAGGAGTCCCGATGAACGACAGCATCCATTTCTACGAACCGCGCGCCGGCCACGGCCTGCCGCACGATCCCTTCAACGCCATCGTCGGGCCGCGTCCCATCGGCTGGATCTCGTCGCGCAGCCGCGCCGGCACCCTCAACCTCGCGCCGTACAGCTTCTTCAACGCCTTCAATTACACGCCGCCCATCGTCGGATTCGCCAGCATCGGCTACAAGGACACGGTCCGCAACGTCGAGGAAACGGGCGCGTTCTGCTGGAACCTGGCCACGCGCGCCCTCGCCGACCGCATGAACGCCACCTGCGCCGCCGTGCCGCCCGACGTCGACGAATTCGCGCTGGCCGGCCTGACACCCGTGGCGTCGCGGCTCGTCGACGTGCCGCGCGTACTGCAAGCGCCCGTCTCGTTCGAGTGCCGGCTCACCCAGGTCGTGCGGCTGCAGGGCGCCGATGGGCAGGCCGTGCCGAGCTGGCTCGTGCTGGGTGAAGTGGTCGGCGTGCACATCGACCGGGCGCTGCTCACGGACGGCGTCTACGACACGGCGCGCGCGGGCCACATCCTGCGCGGCGGCGGTCCGGCCGACTATTTCGAGGTCGGGCCGGCGCAACTGTTCCGCATGTTCAGGCCGCAGTGATATACGTAATATCTGGCGAACTAAGCAACAAAGCCCGCGATCACGTATGATCGCGTATCGCCGTCGACCACGGTGCCCCCGTCTACGCCTGCGCCAGGAGCGCGCGTACAGCCCCGGCCATCCGCGCCGTGCGGGCGACGGGCGGTGCCCGCGGCACCGCTTTCGACTCGAAACGCGGCGCATGTCCCGGCACACGTCACCCCCGCGGTCCCTGCCGCGCACGGGACGGCAGCAAAGAATACACAACATCGTCCGCGCCAAGCGGCATAGGAGAAGCAATGAGTACCGAAAGCAGCCTGAACGAGGCTAAAGACACCCAGTTACGCGCCGACGCGCTCGAATACCACCGCAGCCCCGTGCGCGGCAAGATCGAGGTCGTGGCGACGAAACCCCTGTCCAACCAGCGCGACCTGTCGCTCGCCTATTCGCCCGGCGTGGCCTACGCCTGCGAGGAGATCGCCGCCAACCCGGCCACCGCCGCCGAATACACGTCGCGGGGCAACCTGGTCGCCGTGATCTCGAACGGCACCGCGGTCCTCGGCCTGGGCAATATCGGCCCGCTGGCCAGCAAGCCCGTCATGGAGGGCAAAGGCTGCCTGTTCAAGAAATTCGCCGGCGTCGACGTGTTCGACCTGGAGCTGGCCGAGAACGATCCCGATAAACTCATCGAAGCGATCGCGATGCTCGAGCCGACCGTCGGCGGCATCAACCTGGAAGACATCAAGGCGCCCGAGTGCTTCTACATCGAGAAGAAGCTGTCCGAGCGGATGAACATCCCCGTCTTCCACGACGACCAGCACGGCACCGCCATCATCTCGTCCGCCGCGCTGCTCAACGCGCTGAAGGTCGTCGGCAAGGACATCGGCCGGGTGAAACTGGTGGCGTCCGGCGCGGGCGCGGCGGCCATCGCCTGCCTCGACATGATGGTGAGCCTGGGCGTGAAACGCGAGAACGTGTTCGTCGCCGATTCGAAGGGCGTGATCTGGCAGGGCCGCGAAGCGAACATGGAAGCCAACAAGGCCCGCTACGCGCAGGATACGGACGCGCGTACGCTGGCCGACATCGTGAACGGCGCCGACGTGTTCCTCGGCTGCTCGACGGCGGGCGTGCTCACCGGCGACATGGTGAAGACCATGGCCGACCGCCCCGTCATCCTGGCCCTCGCGAACCCGGAGCCGGAGATCCGTCCCGAAGTGGCGAAGGCCGCCAGGCCGGACTGCATCGTCGCGACCGGCCGTTCGGACTATCCGAACCAGGTCAACAACGTGCTGTGCTTCCCGTACATCTTCCGCGGCGCCCTCGATTGCGGCGCGACGCGCATCACGACCGAGATGAAGCTGGCGTGCGTGAGCGCGATCGCCGAACTGGCCGAGGCGGAAGCCAACGACGCCGTCGCCGCCGCGTACGCCGGCCAGGACCTGACCTTCGGCCCCGACTACATCATCCCGAAACCGTTCGACCCGCGCCTGATGGCCGCCATCGCGCCGGCCGTCGCCAGGGCCGCGGAAGCGTCGGGCGTCGCCACCCGTCCGATCGCCGACATGGACGCCTACCGCGACAAGCTGGGCGAGATGATCTACCACACCGGCTTCTTCATGAAGCCCGTGTTCGCCAAGGCCAAGGCCGCGCCGAAACGCGTCGCCTACGCCGACGGCAGCGAGCCGCGCGTGCTGCGCGCCGTGCAGACCGTCGTCGACGAGGGTCTCGCGAAGCCCGTCCTGATCGGCCGCGCGGGCGACGTGGAAAAAGCGATCAAGCAGTCCGGCCTGCGCCTGAAGCGCGACGTCGACTACACGCTCGTCGAGGCCGAGGGCGACACGACCCTGCAAGGTGCCCATCTGCTGAACGCCGGCCAGGTCGACTCGCTGATCTGCGGCATGCAGGGCAGCTACGACACCCACCTGGCGCACGTGAAGAACGAGATCGGCCTCGCGCCGGGCGCCGACGTGCTGGCCGCGATGAACGCGCTGGTGCTCGACAAGATGACCCTGTTCATCACCGACACCTATGTCAACGACAATCCGTCGGCGCAGGAACTGGCGGCGATCACGAAGCTGGCCGCGACCGAGATGCGCCACTTCGGCGTGGAACCGAAGGCGGCGCTGGTGTCGCATTCGATCTTCGGCTCGTCCCAGCGTCCGTCCGCGCAGCGCATGCGCGACGCGCGCGCCCTGCTCGCCACGAGCGCGCCGGAACTGCCGGTGCTGGGCGAAGTGCATGGCGACGCCGCGCTGTCGGAAGACATCCGCCGCGTGTACCAGTCGGATGACGGTTTCGCCGGCAGCGCCAACCTGCTCGTGATGCCGTCGCTGGACGCCGCCAACATCCTGTTCAACGTGCTCAAGGTCACGTCGGGCAAGGGCGTGACGGTCGGCCCGATCCTGCTGGGCGCGGCGAAGTCCGTACACATCCTGAGCCCGAGCGCGACCGTGCGCCGCATCGTCAACATGACGGCGCTGGCGGTGGCAGAAGCGCGCTAGGACCTTCTGCCAAAAAGAAGCGCGCCAGCGTCCATTTGACTGGCTCGTATCGCCAGCAGTAAGACCGTCGCCCCTGCGCAGGCAGGGGCCCAAGATCGTCGCATCTCGCAGCATGCGAACTTGGGGGTGGAAACTGCGAAAAGAAGCCCGGCAAACACTCGGGGACGCGCCCCCGAGTGCCGGATTCTTTGCTAAGCTGTCAGGCTGAAACCGATTTCACACAGCCCGACATATCATGCCCACTCCACGCAAGACCGCCCTCGCGCTGGCCCTGCCCTGCGCCCTCATGGCCGCCGCCCACGCGGCGTCCGACATTCCCGTCCACACCCTCGACAACGGCAGCGTGCGCGCGACCGTCACGGACGCCATCGGCGGCCGCCTGCTGTCGTTCGGGCTGGCCGGCCAACCCAACTTCCTCAAAGTCGATACCCGGGCCGGCGATCCCGGCGCGCCCGTCGACGCGAGCACCGACAACGTCGGGTATCTCGGCCACGAGATCTGGGTCGGACCGCAAAAGGAATGGTGGTCGCACCAGGACGTGAACCCCGCGCGCGCCGGTGCGCCCTGGCCGCCCGATCCCTGGCTGAGCCTCGCCCGCTACAAGGTCGAGGACAAGCGCGCCGACGCCATCACGCTCGCGAGCCCGGCCAGCCCCGTGAACGGCCTGCAGCTCGTGAAGCGCTACAGCCTCGTCGCCGGCAAGCCGCACAGCCTGCGCCTGGACGTCGACGCGGCGAACATCCGCACGAACCAGGTGGCCTGGGACATCTGGTTCAATACGCGCGCCCACGCCGACACGCGGGTCTATGTGCCGGTCGCACGCCGCGAGGACGTGCGCCAGCAGGCCATCGAACCCAAACCGGACATGGTGCCGCTCACGTGGACGCTGGCGGACGGGCTGTTCTCGCTCGACGCCTACCCGGCCGGCAAAGGCCAGCCGCACCGCAACGGCAAGATGCTGCTGCAGCCGTCGGGCGGCTGGATGGCGGGCTTCCACGACGGCCAGGTGCTGGTGATCCAGTTCGCGCACCAGCCGCGCGCGGCCATCCATCCGGACCAGGGCCAGATCGAGTTGTACAACGACTGGCAGCCGGACGCGCCCGACAAGGGACTGATGGAGATGGAAGTGCATGCGCCGTACGTCCGGCTGGCGCCGGGGCGGCACATGCAGGCGTCGGAGCTGTGGACCCTGCTGCCTTACGACGGGCCGGACACGCGGGCGGCGCAGGTGGCGTTCCTGCGGACGAACGCGAAGGCGTTGGGGTTGGAAGGACTGTGATCGTATGAACGTCGCCCCCGCGGAGGCGGGGGCCCTATTTTGCATGCGCCGACGAGACGCCCGCAGAACTGGGGTCCCTGCCTTCGCAGGGACGACGGTGTTACATCAGAAGCTGTAGCGCATCTTGGCCGTATAGCGCGGCCCCGACACGAACCATGCGCGGCCCTTGAACCCGACGCCCTGCTGCATCAGCTGGCGGGTCTTGGAGTCCGTCAGGTTCTGCGCTTCCACGCCGAACGCCAGCCGCTCCGTGATGTTGTAGAACACCGAGGCATCGAGCTGGCCGTAGCCGTCGGACCACACCGGCAACGCCCACGCCACGTTGTGCTGGCCATAGGTCGGGCTGCTCGGGTTGGTATCGGTGCCGTCCGTGCCCTGCGTGCCGTTCACGTTCACGTTCTGCAGGTTCTTCGAGCGCCAGTTCCAGGCCAGGCGTGCCGACAGCGGTCCCTTGTCGTACATGAGCGCCAGGTTGTACGTCTGGCGCGACAGGCCGATCAACGGCAGGTCGCCGAACGTCTTGCCGTCGATGTCGCAGCCGTTCAGGTTCAGGTTGTAGTTGTCGGCCGTATTCCCGCCCGAGCAATACACGGAGTGCACCGGCGTGTGCAGGTCGATCTTGCTGTCGACAAAGGTGAAGTTCGCCTGGACGCCGAAGCCCGACAGCCAGCCCGGCAGCATGTCGAAGTATTGCTGGTACGCGATCTCGGCGCCGCGCGCATGGCCGTCCGCGCCGTTCACGGGGCCCGTCACGGTGAACGTGTACGGCTTGCCGGTGTTGTCCGACACGTTATAGCCGTACGACTGCTTGATGATGACGTCCTTCAGCTGCTTGTTGAACAGCGCGAAGGTCAGCGAGCCGGACGGCGCGAAATACCACTCGGCCGTCAAGTCATACTGGTGCGAACGCACGGGGCGCAGGTTCGGATTGCCGGTGCCCGTACCCGTGTAGGTAACGAGGCCGCTGGCATTGTCCACGTTCTGCGACAGCGTCGTGTAGCCCTGCAGGTCGCTGAAATCGGGGCGCGAGATGCCGGTGGACAGGCCGAAGCGGAATTGCAGCTTGTCCGTCGCCTTCATGCGCAGGTTCAGGCTCGGCAGCACGTTGTTGTACATGTTGCTGAAGTCCTGCTTCTGGGAGAACGCGGTGAACACGGGAATGCCGGCGCCCGTCGACGTGCTCGGGTTGAGCACGGTGTAGCCGTGCGCCGTCATGTCGGTCCGTACGTAGCGCACGCCGATGTTGCCGTCGACCGGGTATTTCAGGTCGTCGAAACCGAAGCGCAGTTGCGAGTACAGCGCGCCGGTCTTCTCCTTCTGGTCGTTCACGCCGGCCGGATCGGTACCGAAGGTCGCCGGGCTCCACGCCGTGCAGTTGGGGCCCGTTGCGCACAGCATGTTCGGATACGTGTGCAGCTGGGCGTACGTGCCCGGATAGCCGGTCGCCAGCGACACGGCCGGGAACACCAGTGCCGGCACGTTGGTGTCGTTGTTGAAGAAGTTGTTGAACGAGTGGATCTGGGTCTGGTTGGAGAAGCGCGGATCGCCCAGGTAAGCCAGGCCCGTGAGCGTGCCCGGCACCTGCCAGGTCTGGGTGATGGCCGCCCAGTTGTAGCTCGGGTTCGAGTTCTCGTTGCGCGAGTCGCGGTCCGTCAGGCGCACGCCGAAACGGATGTCGCGCAGCACCGGATGGTCGAAGTCGTACTTCGCGTCCGTCCGCCAGGCCCACTCGCCGGCCTTGCTGCGGTCCTGGTGTTCCATCGTGAACGCCCAGTAGTAATTGTTCGGATTCGCGAGGTAGGCGCGGTCGGCGTCGGTGAACGACAAGGTCGGCACGTCGCCGCGCAGGTCGATGGTCTCGCTCGGCATCTGCACGCCGGTGGCCACGGTCGAGTCGAAGCTGCTGGTCGTGGCGCGGATGCGCTGCAAATCCGTGCTCAGGGTCCAGCGGTCGTTCGGGCGCCAGCGCACGTTCCACGCGATGTCCGTCGTGTCCGACTTGCGGTCGGCCGAGCGCGTGTCGCCGCCGAAGTTGATGCCGTTGTCCTGCGGATCGGTCAGCGTGCCGGTCAGCAGCGCGCCCTTCGAATCGAACGTGGCGTCCGGGCTGACCTTGATGTTGTAGGGGCTGGACTGGGCGAAGATCGCCTGCTCGTCCCAATGCATCTTGTAGCGCGACTTGAAGAAGGTGAGCGAGGAGCTGAGCGTGCTGTCCTTCTTCCACTGCAGTGCGCCGTAAGCGCCTTCGCGCTTGCGTTCGAATTGCAGCGTGCGCCATTGCGAGCCTTTCGGCACCCACACGGTCTTGCCCGCCACGACGTCGGCGCGCGGATAGTAGGGCTCGACCTGGAACGCGTCGGTACGGTCGCCGTGCTCCGAATACGCGAGGTCGACGAGGGCGCCGACTTCGCCGAAGCCGGTCTTCCAGCGGTTCGAGAACATGAAGGAGGCGGACGGCTGGCGCTTGCCTTTCTTGAGTTCCGAGTAGGTATCTTCCACCGTCAAGGCAAACTTGCGGCCCTTGTAGTCGAACGGCATCGCCGTGCGCAGGTTCACGAGGCCGCCCACGGCGCCTTCGATCTGTTCGGCGGACGGATTCTTGTAGATGTCGACGCCGGCCATCAGTTCGGGCGGCACGTCTTCGAAGTTCAGCGCGCGGCCGCCGTTGGCGGAGAACGAATCGCGGCCGTTCAGTTCCGAGCGGACGTACGACAGGCCGCGCACGTTCACGCCCGAGCCTTCGACCGAATAGTGTTCCGGGTCGCCCTTGGACATCGTGCGATCGATGGTGACGCCGACGACGCGCTGCAGCACTTCCGTCACCGAGCGGTCCGGCAGCTTGCCGATGTCGTCGGCCACGACCGAGTCGACGATCTCGTCCGAATTCTGCTTGATCTTCTGTGCGGACTGCAGCGCGGCGCGCTGGCCCGTCACGACGACGACGTTGGCGTCCTGGGTTGCCTGGGTCTGCGCCAGCGCGGTGCCGCCGGCGAGCAATGCGATCTGGCCCACTGCGACGGCGATCGCGGTTCTCTTGAATCGAGTCATGTAGTCTCCTGTGCTCTGTTTGTGGTGCCCCGCTTCAACGGCGGGGCTGGTTACGACTGCGGATGAATACGGCCACCCTGCGGCGGCCGCAATAATGGGTCAGTGCGAATTCGGGGCTGCTTGCCGGAACGCGGCACGGCCGGATCGGCGTTGTAGAGAGGTCGGGATCATGGTCCCGGTCCGGAATGATCGGCGATGGCCGGCGGAGGTTGGCATTGTTGTCTCCATGCTTTATTTATTGCACAGGCGATGTAGTCGTTATGGTCTTGTAATCGGTTTCATGAGTGTAGTGATTTAGCGTGATTTTTGTCAAACGCCATAACATCACTGTTGTACGCTAACATCGTATGTATATTTTATTTGCGAAAAAGTATGCTGAAATTTGATAGCTCGACAATTCGTCCGAAAAGCGCAACACGCTTGTGCAAGGTGGTGGTTTCGGGCCGAAATGTGGCGGAAGAAAATTGAACAGGACACGAGCGATAAATCCAATCCGCAGAGGGACGCAGGCCGGCAAACGTGACGCGCCGCTCTTCACGAACGCGCGGTTGCGGGCAAATCGCAGCGGTTATCAGGCGTTCGCTGCCTGATCCGGGGTGCACGATTTCAGGCTATTTTAGATAGCGCTACCATCACAATAATCCGCTATATCTAATTGGCGCAGTTTTGCCTATAAACAACAACTCTCTCGGTGGCCCAATTCTGAACATTGTTTTGGTAGCGCAATCAATTAAATCTCTAAATGAATTATGAAAAACATTTCCCTTCCCGCTCCACTTTTGCGGAAAAGGGAAATGGTATCTTGTTGCTATCCATGAGAGCACGTAGAGTCCTATCGATTCCCTTCGCTATGCGACCCATTTAAAAAGAGCGCAATAATAGACATGACCGATTTTCAAAAGTTCCCGAACCGCATTTGCCGCGCAGGCCGCCCGGAGGCTGCATGAACATGCCGGCCGAACCGCCGAAGAAGACTCGCCGCACGAAAGGCGGACTCACGCTCGTGGACGTGGCCCGCGTCGCGGGCGTGGCGCCGATCACGGTGTCGCGCGTGCTGAATTCACCGGAAAAGGTATCGGCCGACCTCGTGCAGAAAGTGCGCTCGGCGATCGAGCGCACCGGCTATGTGCCCAACCTGCTCGCCGGCAGCCTGGCGTCGACGAAGAGCCGCATGATCGCGGCGATCCTGCCCACCATCGCGGGCTCCGTGTTCCTCGACATGATCCAGTCGCTGACGGAGACGCTGGCCGGCGCCGGCTACCAGCTCATCCTGGGGCAGGCGGGTTATGTGAATTCGCGCGAGGACGAACTGCTCGAAGCGATCATCGGGCGCCGGCCGGACGGCATCGTCCTCGCCGGCATCATGCGGTCCGCGCAGGGCCGGCGCCGCCTGCAGGCCAGCGCCATTCCTCTCGTCGAGACGTGGGACCTGACGCCCACGCCGGCCGACATGCTGGTCGGCTTTTCGCACGAGGACGCGGGCCAGGCGGTGGCGGAATTCCTGTACCAGCGCGGGCGCCGCCGCGTGGCCGTGATCAGCGCGTCCGACGAACGCGCCCAGCGCCGCAACAACGCCTTCGCGCAGGCGGCCGTGCGCCTCGACATGCAAGGTCCGGACGGCCAGGTGCCGTTCCACTCCATCCCCGCGCCGGGCACGGCCGCGAACGGCCGCGTCGCCCTGCGCGCGCTGCTGGCGGCGCATCCCGACATCGACGCCGTCTTCTGCAGTTCGGACATGGTCGCGCTCGGCGTGCTGACGGAAGCGCGCGTGCTGGACATCGACGTGCCGGGCCGGCTGGCCGTCGTCGGCCTCGGCGACCACCCGTTCGCGGCCGAGCTGTACCCTGCCCTGACCACCGTGCGCATCGACGGCCGCGCGATGGGCGGCATCGCGGCGAACTTCCTCATCGACCGGATCGCGGGCAAGGACATTCCCGAGGTCGTGCGCGACATCGGCTTCACCATCGTGGAGCGGGACAGCACCTGACGTCCGGCCTCAGGCGATCCGGCACGCTTCCCCGAAGCCCAGCCGCGGCGCGCGCGGACGCAGGCAGGACGCGTCGCCATAGCCGATGCTGCACACGAAATTGGAGCGGATGGCGGTGCCGGCAAAGAACGCGTCGTCCACCTGTGCGTGGTCGAAGCCGGACATCGGACCGCAATCCAGGCCGATGGCGCGCGCCGCCATGATCAGGTAGGCGCCCTGCAGCGACGAGTTGCGGAAGGCGGTGGCCGCGATCAGGGCGTCGTTCCCCGCGAACCAGGCGCGCGCATCCACGGCCGGCGACAACTGCGGCAGCTTGTCGTGGAACGCCATGTCCATCCCGACGACGACGGTGACCGGCGCCTGCGCCGTCCTGGCCTGGTTCCCGGGCGCCATGCAGGCCGCCAGCTTGTCCCTGGCTGCCCGCGACTTCACGAACACGAAGCGGGCCGGCGCCCCGTTGGCCGAGGTCGGCGCCCATTTCAGCAGGTCGTACAGGCGCGCCAGCTGGGCGTCGGTGACGTCGCGGTCCTGCCAGCCGTGGTGGGTGCGGGCCGCATAAAACAGCGTAGCGAGTGCGGTATCGTTCAGCATGGGGTGCTCCGGCCTAGCGGCTCAGCGGGACAGGATTCGGCGGCTCGTAGTCCGTGCTGCCGAACAGGATGAAAGGCCAGTCGCTCACCCGGTTGCGGCGCAGCTCCAGGCCCATGCGCAGATACGGCAGCACCACGTAGCGCAGCGGGTTCACGCAGAGGTCCGCGTGGGGATCGAACAGGCCGGTGCGCGGGAGTTGCCCGGTCGGCTCGACATACGTGCCGAACAGGCGGTCCCAGATGCTCAGCCGCGCGCCGAAATTGGCCCCCGTGCCGTGCGGCCCCGTCACCTCGCACGAGTGATGCATGTAGTGCACGCCGACGGTGACGAACACATGGCGCAGCGCCCGCAGCACGCGCGATTTCGACTCGACCCAGTACATGAAGATCGAGTGCGACGGGTCGACCAGCGCATCGATCACCATCAGCACGGCCAGCGCGGCGCCGGCATCGCGGATATCGGCGGTGAACAGCTTGGACAGCACGGGCAACAGCAGCAGCGCCGCGCCGCCGGCCGCCTGCAGCGGCAGCCAGCCCGGTTCGATGGCGCAGGTCATCTGCGTCAGGTTGCGGTTGCGGTGGTGGTTGATGTGGCCCAGGTTCCAGAAGCAGCGCGTCTCGTGGCACAGGCGATGCGACCAGTAGAAGCAGAAATCGCCGATCAGCACCGCCGCCGCCAGCGCCACCGATCCGTTCAGGTCGACCAGGGTCGGCACCTGGGCGACCAGCGCGTCGTAATGCGCCAGGAAGCGGCGCACCGGCTGGTTCAGCACGGCGAAGAAGGCGGCGCACGAAAACAGGCCGTTCACCAGCGCGACGTTGATCATCGATTCCCAGTCGAACGGGCGGCCCGTGATCCGCTTGTGGAACACCATGTCGAGCCAGGCGCACAGGATGTCGAACAGCGCGCGCCCGATGGCGATCCAGACGAGGAGTTCGGCCAGCGGCCGGTCCTGCGTGCCGAGGTCGAGGGCCGGCACCATGTAGAAGACGTACGCGACCCTGGCGCCGGCCATGGCGCTGAAGTCGTGGATGACGTCCTGCTGCCAGGCGCCGTAGACGACGGCCGCCGCCGCGGCCGCGACGAGCAGTGCGAACTGCCAGCCCGTGCGCCTGAACTTCAGGTCGCCGCGCCACAGCGGCAGGAGCAGCCGGCCGGCCGCTTCCCGCAGCGCGCGCAGCGGCAAGGCGCCGCCCAGCGGTGCGGGCACATCCTGTCCCAACGTTGGTTCGATATTGTTCATTTGATTCTCCATTTGAAAAGAATGCGTTACTCGACCGCTACTGCCGGATCTCCAGCACCAGCGCCGAGCGCGGCGGCAACGTGATCCGCTCGGCGAGATCGTAGGTCTTGCCCGTCACGACGTCGGTCCCGGTGGCATGCGCACCCAGCATCTCGCCGAAGCGCGCGGTGGCGAGCACGGTCTCGGCCCGGTTCTCGTTGAGCGCGACCATGACCTTGTCGGTGCCGTGACAGCGGAAATACACATAGGTGCCGTGTTCCGGCGTGAAGTGCACCAGCCTGCCCTGCCCGACCGCCGCCGAATGCTTGCGCCAGTTGAACAGCGTGCGCACGAGCCGCTGCGCTTCCCGCTGCCGCGCCGACAAGGCCCGGCCGCTGAAGGCATCGACCGGGTCGCCCGCCCAGCCGCCGGGGAAATCGGCGCGTACGAGGCCGTCGGCGCGCTCGAGGGGGCTGGTCGCCAGGATCTCGTCGCCGGCAAACAGCTGCGGCACGCCGCGCGTGGTCGCGTACCAGGCGATGCTCATCTTGTACAGGTCGAAGTCCTCGCCCAGCGAGGAATAGAAGCGCGGCGTGTCGTGGTTGCCGGGGAAGATCACCAGCCGGCCCGGATCCGGATACAGGAAGTCGAGGGCCAGCAATTCGTAGATCCGCGCCAGGCCGGTGTGCTCCCCCGGCGCCTGCGTCATGCCCGCCAGCCAGGCATAGTGCAGCGGGAAGTCCATCACGGCGGGCAGCGGCGAACGGTAGCCGTCGCGATTGCGCTTGCCCTGCTGCCAGTACGAGACGACGGCCGGACTGTCGTGCCAGTCCTCGCCCACCATCGTCAGGTTCGGATACTCGGCGCGGTAGGCCCGGGCCCAGCGCGCGAGAAACGCCTTGTCGGAATACGAGTAGGTGTCGATGCGGATGCCGGCCACGCCGAGATATTCGGTCCACCAGATCGTGTTCTGGATCAGGTAGGTGGCGAGCAGCGGGTTGCGCTGGTTGAGGTCCGGCTTGTTGGCGTCGAACCAGCCGTCGGTGAAGTTGCCGCGGTCGTCGAGCGAGGCGTGCATGTCCTCCACGGTGACGTGCGCATGGCGGTTGAACCTGCCGGCCGGATTGACCCAGTCGGCGGCCGGCAGGTCCTTCATCCACCAGTGCCCGGCGCCGACGTGGTTGAACACCATGTCGTGGATCACGCCCAGCCCCTTCGCCTTCGCGTCGGCCACCAGCCGGCGGTAGTCCTCGTTGCTGCCGAAGCGTGCGTCGACGTGGTAGAAGTCGGTGATCGAATAGCCGGCGTACGAGTACTTCGGCATGTCGTTCTCGTTGAGCGGGGCCGGCCACAGCATCGTGAAACCCAGGTCCGCGATGTAGCCGAGATGGTCGCGGATGCCGCGGATGTCGCCGCCGTGGCGGCCGTCCGGGTCGGCGCGGTCCGTCGCTTCCGCCGTCAATGCCGGCACGCTGTCGTTGCCCGGGTCGCCGTTCGCGAAGCGGTCCGGCACCAGCAGGTAGATGGCGTCGGCGGGCCCGAAGCCGCGGCGCCGGGCGGAACCCGGCGCGCGCGCGTCGAGCCGGTACGGGTGGCTCAGCACGTCCCTGCCGTTCTTCGCGAACCGCAGCATGAACTCGCCGGGCCGCGCGTGCGCGCCGATGTCGAGATCGATGAACAGGTAGTCCGGATTGGCGACGCGCTCGACGTGCGCGATCCGCACACCGTCGTACGCCACGCGCGGCGTCAGCTCGCCGATGCGGTCACCGTGCACCATCAGCTGCACGTGCGGATTCTTCATGCCCGTCCACCACGACAGGGGTTCGAGGTGGCGGATGGCGTAGTCCTGGCCCCGGGCATCCAGCGCGAGGGCGAGGCCGGACACGGCCAGCGCCAGCGTTTTACGCATCATGTTTCCCCGCGCTTTCAGAAAAAGGCCTCGACCTGGATCCCGGACGACAGCCCGCTCGTGCGCGTGCCGTAGACCGGACCGGAACCGTTGGCGGCATTGACCAGCGGCGTCGCCGCGCCGTTCCACTTGCCGTACGTGACGAAGGCGCGCAATTCCGGGCGCGACCACAGCCCCGGTCCGGCAGAAATCGTGGGCGCGACGGTGAACTTGGTGAGCCGGCTGGCGGGACCGCCGGCCGGATCGGTCAGGCGGTCGGTGCCGAATTCGAACTGCAGCTTGACGTAGCGGCCCAGGCCGAAGACGGGACGGGCGCCGATGGTGGCCCAGGTGCTGCTGCCCTGGGCATTCGACTTATCGCGCTGCATCAGCACGACGAACGACATGCCGAAATCGGGCCGCGGCTGGATCCACAAATAATCGAAGGCGCGCATTTCGCTCACGTCGTGGCCCAGCATGGTGCTGCCGGATGGGCCGAACAGCGCGACGCCCTCGTCCGCGCCCGGCCCCACCCCGGTGCCGGGGCCGACGCCGTACTGCAGCACCGCCGTGTTGACGCCGCCGGCCACGCCGTACTGCTTGTGGAAGACCGTCATCTGCCACCCGCCATGCCGCCCGGGGCCGCCCTGCGCCTGCACCAGCGTGGCGATCGCGTTCAGCGAGCCGCCCGGGTTCACCGGCAGGTCCTGGTAGACGAAGTTGTGGCGCATGGCCGCCGAGGTGTCGACGACCGCGCCGGTCGTGCGGCTGGCGATGTTGTGGTCGTTGTCCTTGAACACGGCATACGAGAACTTGCCGGGGCCCGCGGGAATCCGGTCGAACCCCGCGCCCGTGCTGTTGTAGGTCGGGATGACGTACCACAGGTCGAGCATGTGGATGTCGCTCCACAGGTAATCGCGCTTGCCGATCCAGGCCGTGCCGCCGTTCAGGAACGGCAGGCCGCGCGCCTCGACATACGCCTTGTTGATCTCGGTCCGGGCGCCGTCGAAATCCGAATGGGGGCTGTACGCGGCCAGCCACAGCGTGGCGAAGAAGGTCACGTCGTCCGCCTGCGCCACCTGCTTGGTGTAGCCGAACTTGGTGTAGGCGTCGCACTCGTTGCCGAGCCGGTATTTCAGCGTGTTGCCGCCGAGGCTGTAGCAGCTCTGCGGCCCGCCCGTCGAACTGCCGCCGAAGCCGGCGCGTAAATACCCGTGGAAGCCCTCTTCGTCCTGGGCGGCAACCGCGCCCGATAGTGCGCATGCCAGCAAAAGCGTGGCGGCGCGGAAAGTTGTTCTCATTGCGATCCCGTCATGTGTAGCAAAGTTACGTATAACCTGAATAGACATAAATACAACGAGAAAGCATATCACGGGCATTTTGTCCTAACAATGTTTACTTTATGTAATTGTCGTAGTTTAATTACATACATAGACTTGCTTCGTTGAAAATTTCACTCCACCGGACCCCCGTGACGACCATGCCATTCCGCTGCACCTTGTTGCTTATCCTTTCCGCAACACTCACGCCCGCCCTGGCGGCCGACCGCCATTTAATTTCTTGGAGTCAACATGACGGCCGCCTCGACCTGACCGTCAGCGACGGCGTGGTCCGCATCCAGCCGTACACCGACAAGATCGTGGAAACCACCTTCGTGCCGGCCGGCGAACGCTTCGATCCGGTCTCGCACGCGGTCGTGCTGAAGCCGGCGGCCCTGCCCGCGCGCGCGGCCGTGCGCGAGCACGACGGCGGCCTCGAATTCGACCTGGGCGCGCTCGGCGTCACCGTGCGCCGGGCGCCGTTCGCGATCTCGTACACGTATCGCGGCCAGCCGCTGACGGCGGAAAAGCACGGCTACGCACGCACGGCGCAAGGCGAGCGCATCGACTTCACGCTGACGCCGGACGAAACGATCTATGGCGCGGGCGGCCGCGTGCTGGGCATGAACCGGCGCGGCTACCGGCTCCCGCTGTACAACAAGGCGCATTACGGCTACGAGACCCATTCCGAGCAGGTCGCCTACGCCTTGCCGCTGGTGCTGTCGTCCCGGCTGTACGCGATCCACTTCGACAATCCGCAGCGCGGCGACGTCGACATCGACAGCCGCCACGACGACACCCTCGCCTTCGAGGTCCGCGGCGGACGCAGCACCTACCAGGTGATCGCGGCCGACAGCTGGCCCGAACTGCTGGCCAACTACACGGCGCTGACCGGCCGCCAGCCGATGCCGCCGCGCTGGGCACTGGGCAGTTTCGCCAGCCGCTTCGGCTACCACTCCGAAGCCGAGGCGCGCGCCACGGTGGACAAATACATCGCGGCCGGCATCCCGCTCGACGCCATCATCTTCGACATCTACTGGTATGGCGTGGACATGAAGGGCCAGGTCGGCAACCTCGAATTCACCAAGGAGCGGTTCCCCGACGCGCGCAAGATGATGGCCGACTTCGCGGCCAAGGGCGTCAAGACCATCGTCAGCATCGAACCGTATGTGATGACGGCCTCGAAACGGTGGCAGGAAGCGCTGCGGCGCGACGTGCTGGCCAAGGGGCCGGACGGCAAGCCGCTCGTGTACGACGTCTATTTCGGCCGCACCGGCCTGATCGACATCTTCAAGCCGGCCGCGCGCGACTGGTTCTGGGAACGCTACAAGGACCTGCACGCGCAGGGCGTGGCCGGCTGCTTCTGCGACCTGGGCGAGCCGGAAGGCCATCCGTCCGCGATGCGCCACCAGACCGGCAGCGCCGACCAGGTGCACAACCTGTACGGCCACGAATGGGCGCGCATGATGGCCGACGGCTACCGGCGCGACTACCCGAACGAGCGCCCGTTCATCCTGGCGCGCGCTGGCTACTCGGGCTCCCAGCGCTACGGCCTGATTCCGTCGTCGGGCGACTCGAACCGCACGTGGGGCGGCCTGCAGGGACAGCCGGAACTGTCGCTGCAGATGGGCATGCAGGGCGTGGCCTACATGCATTCCGACCTGGGCGGCTTCGCCGGCGCCAACCTGGACGACGAGTTGTACGCGCGCTGGATGCAATACGGGACGTTCCAGCCGGTGTTCCGGCCGCACGGCCAGGAGGAAGTCGCGTCCGAACCCGTGTACCGCGCCCCCGCCCCGATGGCGCCGCGGCGCGCCTGCGCTACCGCCTGCTGCCCTACAACTACACGCTGGCGTTCGACAACCACGTCAGCGGCATGCCGCTGATGCGGCCCCTGATGTTCGACGAACCGGACAACCCCGCGCTGCGCCTCGTCTCGGACACCTATCTGTGGGGCGACGACATGCTCGTGTCGCCGGTGCTGACGTCGCACGCGCAGCGCCAGCCGGTCTACCTGCCCAGGCGCGGCCCGTGGTTCGATTTCGCCACCGACCGCGAATACGCGGGCGGCGCCATCCACATGGTGGACCTGGTGCCCGACCACATTCCCGTGTTCGTGCGGGCCGGCGCCTTCATCGGCGAGGTGGAACCGGTGCAGAGCACGCGCGACTATTCGCTCGCGAAGCTGGCCGTGCACTACTACCACGACCCCGCGGTGCATGCCGGCCACGGAAAAATCTACGACGACGACGGCAGCACGCCGGACGCGTTCGAGCGCGGCCAATACCAGGTGCTGCATTTCGCCAGCCGGCTGTCAGGCAACGCGCTGACCATCGAATTGAGCGACGAAACCGGCAAGCACTACACGCCGGCCCCGCGCGAGGTGAGCGTCATCATCCACAATATCGGCACGCGTCCCGCCGGCGTCAGCCTGGACGGACGCGCCCTGCCGTTCGAATGGGACGGACAGCGCCGCCGCCTGGCGCTCGCGCTGCCGTCCATGCGCGCCAACACCGGCCTGCTGCGCATCGCGCTCGCGCCGGCCGACGAACGACCCTGAAAGGACAACCATGGACCTGCAATTCCGCCCCGACCCGGCCCTGCTGCCGCACGCCGTCCCCGGCGGCGTGCGCTTCACCTGCGACGCCGCGCCCGGCATCCGCACCGTCGCGCTGGCAGGCACGTTCAACAGCTGGGTGGGCGACGCCTGCATGCTGGAACGCGTCTCGCCCACCCGCTGGCAGGCGGTGCTGCCCGTGCCGGCCGGACGCCACCTGTATAAATTCGTCGTCGACGGCACGGACTGGATCGTCGATCCCGCCAATCCGTGGATCTCGGAAGACGGCCAGAACAACTCCTGCCTGACGGTCGACGACGCGGGATCGGTGCTGATGCGCCAGGCCGGCCTGTGTGCCGCAGCGCCCGGCCCGCTGCATGCGCGCGCCGCGCTGGCGAGCCCCGACTGGCTGCGCGACGGCGTGATCTACCAGCTGTCGGTGCCCGCGTTCGGCGGCGACTTCGACGGCGTGCGCGCCAGGCTGCCCTACCTGGGCGAGCTGGGCGTCGACATCCTCTGGATCATGCCCATCCACCCCGTCGGCATCGAAGGCCGGCGCGGCACGGCGGGCGACCCGTACGCGGTGCGCGATTTCGACGCCATCGCGCCGCACCTGGGCGACGCGGCGGCGCTGCGCGCGCTGGTCGACGCCGCGCACGCGCGCGGCATGCGCGTGCTGCTCGACTGGACGCTCAACCGCAGCAGCATCGACCATCCCTTCACGCGCACGCATCCGCACTGGTACACGCGGCGCGCCGACGGCAGCATTTATTACGCCGTCCCCAACCGCACCGAATTCGCCGGGTTCGACTTCGCCGACCGCGCGCTGCGGCGCACCCTGATCGACAGCATGCGCGGCTGGATCGAGCGCTTCGGCTTCGACGGCCTGCGCTTCGACGATTCCGACATCACGCCCTGCGATTTCCTCGACGAGATCCGCGCGGCGCTGGCGGCGGTGCGCCCGGACATCGCCCTCGTGTCCCAGTCGTACGACGAATTCCACCACCTGGCCGCATGCGACCTCACGTACGAAGGCGGCACGCGCGAGATGCTGCGCCGCTGCGCGCACGGCACGGCCGACGGCGCCGCGTTCGCGCGCTACTGGAACGAATCGACGTACAGCTTCCCGCGCGGCGCCCTGCGCATGCGCTGGCTGGAAGACAAGGAGCAGGGACGCGCGTCCGCCTTCCTGGGCCGCGCCGCCCACCGTCCGGCGGCGGCCGTGCTGCTGGCGCTGGACGGCGTGCCGCACATCCTGATGGGGCAGGAATTCAACGAGCCCACGTGGACCGGCTGGCAGGTGCTGTTCGACGGCTGGCGGCTCGACTGGGATGCGTTCGACGCCGCCGCGTACGCGCATTACCAGACCCTGATCGGCCTGCGCCGCCGCCACGCCGCGCTGCGCCGGGGCGCCACGACGTTCCTGGACGGCGTGCCGGCCGGCGCCGTCGGCTTCGTCCGTGCATACGACGGCGAGCGCATCGTCGTGCTCGCGAACCTGTCGGCGGCGCCGCTGGCGTTCGATGCCGGCCTCGCGCATGTGCGGCCGCTCTATGCGTCGGGCTGGCAGGGCGAATCCGCCACGCTGGCGCCGCACGGCTGGATGATCGGCACGCCCGCCGCGTAAAAAAAAAGGGCGCCGCGAAGGCGCCCTGAAGTGATATCGAGAGTAAGTAAGTCGAGGCCGTGCTGGTGGCCACCACGCCACCGCACGAGTTGCCATGTTAACGCGCCGGCGCATGCCGGGGCCATCACTTATTCGTCATTTGTTATCAGTTTTTAATATAGACCGAACCGGCACCGGCGCCACGCGAACCCCGGTGCCGGCCCGGTGTACAATCGTCGGTTCCAGGACACAGGCGTATCCATCCCGCCCGACCGCGGCGTCGCCGACCGGCCACAAGCCGGCGCACGACGTCCGCCGCCGCACGCATGCCGCACCGACACACGGGCGCGCAACGGGTTGCATCCGCCCAGCCCTGCCCGGCCACGTTTTCCCTTCGGTGCCGTGACAGCGTACCGGGCAACCATCTCAACTTCGAAGATTCAGAACAACATGCAGACCCACTCGACAGAGACAGACAACGGCCTCCCCCTCGACATGATCATCTTCGGCGGCATGGGCGACCTTGCGATGCGCAAGCTGCTGCCGGCGCTGTATATGGCTTTCCTGCACGGCAACCTGCCGCCGACGACGCGCATCCTGTCCACCGGCCGCCAGGATTTCGGCCGCGACGCCTACCTTGCCCACATCGAAGCGAATTCGCGTTCGTTCATCGCCGCCAGCAATTTCAACGAGAAGACCTGGGACGGCTTCCTGAAACTGCTCGAGTACGTGCGCCTGGACGTGCAGGCCGCGCCCGATTTCTCGGCACTGGCCAGCGCCTCGCGCGCCGGCGCGCAGCGCGTGTTCTACCTGTCGACGGCGCCGTCCCTGTTCACCACCATCTGCGACAAGCTGGCCGCGAGCAACCTCGTCGACGCCAATGCCCGCGTCGTGCTGGAAAAGCCGCTGGGCACGGACCTGGCGTCCGCGATCGCCATCAACGAAGACGTCGGCCGCCACTTCGCCGAATCGCAGATCTACCGCATCGACCACTACCTGGGCAAGGAAACCGTGCAGAACCTGATGGTCCTGCGCTTCGGCAACTCGATCCTGGAACCGCTGTGGCGCGCGCCGAACATTTCCAGCGTGCAGATCACCGTGGCCGAGGAAGTGGGCGTGGGCAGCCGCGCCGGCTTCTACGACGGCGCCGGCGCCATGCGCGACATGGTGCAGAACCACCTGCTGCAGCTGCTGTGCATCGTCGCGATGGAACCGCCGACGTCGCTGTCGCCGGACGCCGTGCGCGACGAAAAACTCAAGGTGCTGCGCTCGCTGCGCCGCCTGACCCTGGCCGACATCGCGCGCGACACGGTGCGCGGCCAGTACATCCGCGGCGTGTCCGGCAACCAGGAAGTGCCTGGTTACCTGGAAGAAAAGAACGTGCCGCAAGAGAGCAAGACGGAAACCTTCGTCGCCCTGCGCGCCTTCATCGATACGTGGCGCTGGTCCAAGGTCCCGTTCTACCTGCGCACCGGCAAGCGCATGGCGCGCCGCTCGTCGAAGATCGTGGTCGAGTTCGCGAATCCGCCGTTCCCGCTGTTCCCGCAGTCGGCCGGCGCCGTCGCCAACCGCCTCGTCATCGAACTGCAGCCGGAAGAAGCGATCAAGCTGCAGATCATGGCCAAGCAGCCCGGCAGCGGCATGGAGATGCAGCAGGTCGCGCTGAACCTCGACCTGCAGTCCGCGTTCCAGCAGCGCCGCGCCGAAGCCTACGAGCGCCTCCTGATCGACGTCGTGCGCGGCCGCCTCACCCACTTCATGCGCCGCGACGAACTGGAAGCGGCGTGGGAATGGGCCGACCCGATCATCGAAGGCTGGCAGACGCTGGACGAGAAGCCGCATCCGTACGCGGCCGGCTCGTGGGGTCCGGCCGAGTCGTTCGCGCTGCTCGCGCGCGACGGCCACAGCTGGGTCGAGTAAGCCCGGCACGGGTGGCGGACGGTGCGCCGCCACCTGTTTTAATCATGCACAATAGCCTGCAGGCATCGTCAACGCTCCCTGTTTAACGCTTCGCAAACCCGGGCCAGATTCCAGTCGCGCGCGATTGGAGCCCGGGACCGGGTGGCGTAGAGTGCGGTGTCTTCCACTCTGACCTCGGACGAATCGCCATGCAGGCAAGCAACTGGAACACCACGATGGGCATGCTCGGTGCGCAGGCCCTCAAGAACATGGACCGCAGCCGCCGGGCACGCGGCGACATGCTGGACCGCGCGGGCTACGGCCCGCAGCAGACGCCCTCGACGGTCCTGCACGCGGAACCCGGCCTGAACGTGCGCCGCTACGGCGCGCCTGCCGACATCACGGCGAACGGCGGCGCCGCCGTGCTGATCGTGCCGGCGCCCATCAAGCGCCCGTATATCTGGGACCTCGCACCCGACGTCAGCGTCGTGCGGCGCTGGCTGGAGCGCGGCTGGCGGGTCTACTTGGCCGAATGGGTGGCGCTGCCGGACACCCACGACCATTTCGGCCTGGACGACTACGGCGACCACCTGCTGGCCGCCTGCCGCCGCGCCATCGCGGCCGACGGCGGGCCGGACCAGGTCGTCCTCGCCGGCCATTCGCTGGGCGGCATCCTGGCCGCCATCCACGGCTGCCTGCACCCGGATGCCGTCAGCGCGACGATGCTGCTGGAGTCGCCGCTGCACTTCACGCCGGCGTCGAGCTGCTTCGCGCGCCTGATCGACGCGACGCCGCACGCCCGCCCCATCGCCGACACGTTCCGCCAGGTGCCCGGCGTCTTCCTCAACATGATGAGCGCGATGGCCGAGCCGCAGGCATTCCAGTGGGAGCGCTGGACGGACCGCTGGCTGTCGATGGCGGACCTGCAAGCCATGGTCACGCACATGCGCGTGGAGCGCTGGACGCACGACGAATTCCCGCTGCCCGGCCGGTTGTTCACGGAGATCGTCGAATCGCTGTACCGCCACGACGCGTTCATGCAGGGCAAGCTGGCCATCGGCAGCCGCACGATCGGGCCGCACGACCTGCGCTCGCCGCTGCTGAGCGTGGTCGATCCGCGCAGCAAGCTGATTCCGCCGGATGCCCTGATCCCGTTCCACGACGCGACGGCCAGCCCCCGCAAGAAGGTGCTGCACTACCAGGGCGACGTCGGCGTCAACCTGCAGCACGTGGGCGTGCTCGTGGGGCGCAGCGCGCACGAAAAAATCTGGCCGCAGATCTTCGACTGGCTGGACGGTCGGGACGCATCGTAAATGGCGGGCACGGAGTGCCCACCGGACGGCATGCGTAACGTAAACGTATTTAAACGCGCTCGATCACCACCGCGATCCCCTGCCCCACGCCGATGCACATGGTGCACAGCGCGAACCGACCGCCGGTCCGCTGCAGCTGGTAAGTGGCCGCCGTGACGAGCCGCGCCCCGCTCATCCCGAGCGGATGGCCGAGCGCGATCGCGCCGCCGTTCGGATTCACGCGCGGATCGTCGTCCGCGATGCCCAGCAGCCGCAGGACGGCCAGCCCCTGCGCGGCGAACGCCTCGTTCAGCTCGATCACGTCGAACTGGTCCAGCGTCATGCCGGTCTGGCGCAACAGCTTCTGCACGGCGGGCGCCGGGCCGATGCCCATCACGCGCGGCGCCACGCCGGCCGTCGCCATGCCGACGATGCGGGCGCGCGGCCTCAAGCCGTATTGCGCGGCGGCTTCCGCATTCGCCAGCAGCAGCGCGCAGGCGCCGTCGTTCACGCCGGACGCATTGCCGGCCGTGACCGTGCCGCCGGGCCGCACGACAGGTTTCAGCTTCGCCAGCGTTTCCAGGCTCGTCGCGCGCGGATGCTCGTCCTGCGCAAAACGAATGGGATCGCCTTTCTTTTGCGGGACCAGCACCGGCACGATCTCGGCGTCGTACGTACCGTCCTGCTGCGCGCGCGCCGCCTTCACCTGGCTCGCGAGCGCGAACGCATCCTGGTCGGCGCGCGAGATCCCGTGGTCGTCCGCCACGTTCTCCGCCGTTTCCGGCATCGCATCCGTGCCGTACAGCGCGTGCATCAGCGGATTCGGGAAGCGCCAGCCGATCGTCGTGTCGTAGAGGTTGGCGCTGCGGGAGAATGCGGATTCCGCCTTGCCCATCACGAACGGCGCGCGCGTCATCGATTCCACGCCGCCCGCGATCAGCAGGCGCGCCTCGCCGCTCTTGATGGCGCGCGCGGCAATGCCGACGGCGTCCAGGCCCGAACCGCACAGGCGGTTGACGGTGGAGCCCGGCACGTCCTGCGGCAAGCCGGCCAGGAGCAGGGCCATGCGCGCCACGTTGCGGTTGTCCTCGCCGGCCTGGTTGGCGCAGCCGTAGATCACGTCGTCGACGGCGGACCAGTCGACGTCCGGATTACGCCGCATCAGTTCGCGGATGGGGATGGCGCCCAGGTCGTCCGCCCGCACGTCCTTCAGCGCGCCGCCGTAGCGGCCGATGGGGGTGCGGATGGCGTCGACGATGAATGCGTCGGTCATGTTCATTCTCCTTTTATTCGTTGGGCGCCAGCAGCGGCGCGGCCGTGACGGCCTGCAGGTCGGCCAGGGTGAGCCCGGGAACCATCTCGCGCACGCGCAGGCCGGCGGGCGTGACGTCCAGCACGGCCAGGTCGGTATAGATGCGGCTGACGCACTCGACACCCGTCAGCGGATACGTGCAGCGCTCGACGATCTTGCTCTCGCCCGTCTTGGTCTGGTGTTCCATCATCACGAACACCTGCTTGGCGCCGATCGCGAGGTCCATCGCGCCGCCGACGGCGGGAATCGCGTCCGGCGCGCCCGTGTGCCAGTTGGCGAGGTCGCCCGTGTGCGACACCTGGAAGGCGCCCAGCACGCAGATGTCCAGGTGGCCGCCGCGCATCATCGCGAACGAGTCCGCGTGGTGGAAATAGGCGCCGCCCGGCAGCAGGGTGACGGGCTGCTTGCCGGCGTTGATCAGGTCCTCGTCTTCCTCGCCGGGCGCCGGCGCGGGGCCCATGCCGAGCAGGCCGTTCTCGCTGTGCAGGAACACTTCGCGCTCGGGCGGCAGGTAGTTGGCGACCTTCGTGGGCAGGCCGATGCCCAGGTTGACGTAGGCGCCCTCGGGGATGTCCCGGGCGACGCGCGCGGCCATCTGGTCGCGGGTAAAACGGCTGGTAATGGTCATACTGCCTCCTTGACGACGCGCTGGACGAAGATACCGGGGGTGACGATCGCTTCCGGATCGAGGTCGCCGAGCGGCACGATGTCAAGCACCTGCGCGATGGTCGTCTTCGCGGCCATCGCCATGATCGGGCCGAAGTTGCGCGCCGTCTTGCGGTACACGAGATTGCCCCAGCGGTCGCCGCGCAGCGCCTTGATCAGCGCGAAGTCGGCGTGGATCGGGGTCTCGAACACGTAATTCTTGCCGTCGATGACGCGCGTCTCCTTGCCCTCCGCCAGCAGGGTGCCGTAGCCGGTGGGCGTGAAGAAGCCGCCGATGCCGGCGCCGGCCGCGCGGATGCGTTCCGCGAGATTGCCCTGCGGCGTCAGTTCCAGCTCGATCGCGCCGGCGCGGTACAGCGCGTCGAAATGCCACGAATCGGACTGGCGCGGGAACGAGCACACGATCTTCCGCACGCGCTTTTCCTTGATGAGCGCGGCCAGGCCCGTGTCGCCGTTGCCGGCATTGTTGTTCACGATGGTGAGTTCGCGCGCGCCGTGGGCGATCAGCGCGTCGATCAGGCTGGAGGGCATGCCGGCGTTGCCGAAGCCGCCGATCATGACGGTGGCGCCGTCGTGGATGTCGGCCACGGCGCGCTCCAGCGATGCACAAGTTTTATCGATCATGGGATGTCACCTTGGTTGTGTTGTGCGATAATCGCACAATGATTCGTTTACCGCACAAAAAGTGTACGCCTGCGTGCCGCCGCCGGTCAAGCGCTTCCTGAGGGCCGATCTCGATCGATTACAATTTCAACATGTCATCAACCACCGCCACCCCAGCCGCGCCGCGCACCATCGCGGAAGACATCGACGCCCTCGCCGATCCCGACTTCATGACCTCGCTCGCGCGCGGCCTGGCCGTGCTGCGCGCGTTCGCCGACACGCGCAAGCCGCAGACCATCGCCCAGATCAGCCAGCAGACGGGCATCCCGCGCGCGGCCGTGCGCCGCTGCCTGCACACGCTCAGGCAGCTCGGCTACGTCGATGCGGAACTGAACAACTTCAGCCTGCGGCCGAAGGTCCTGACCCTGGGGTATTCGTACCTGTCCTCGACGCCGCTGACGGCCGCCGCGCAGCCGTGCCTGAACGGCGTCAGCAAGGCGCTGGGCGAATCGAGCTCGCTGGCCGTGCTGGAGGAAGACCAGGTGCTGTACGTGGCGCGCGCGGCGGCGTCGCGCGTGATGTCGGTGTCGCTGTCCGCCGGCAGCCGCCTGCCCGCGTATTGCAGCTCGCTGGGCCGCGTGCTGCTGGCGCAGCTGCCGCAGGACGAGCTGGATGCCTACCTGGCCCGCACGACCCTCGCGCCCATGACGGCGCGCACCGTGACGGACCCCGCGCGCCTGCGCGACGTGCTGGCGCAGGTACGCCGCGACGGTTACGCCGTCAACGACGAGGAACTGGAACTGGGCCTGCGCTCGATCGCCGTGCCCGTGCGCGGCGCGTCGGGCCGCGTGCTGGCCGCGCTGAACGTGGGTGCGCACGCGTCGCGCGCGACGCCGGAGCGCATGGTGGAGGAATTCCTGCCGGTGCTGCGCCAGGGCGCGCAGGAACTGGCGATGCTGCTGCCCTGACGGACGAGGAACGCGGCCGCCGACGATCGACTGCGGGACGACGGCGCCGCGGCAAACAGGCTAAGATGGGCCGCGCGCACCGGTGCGCACGGAACGAGGAGTCGGACATGGATCTGATCTTGTGGCGCCACGCCGAGGCGGAAGACATCGAACCGGACCTGGCACGCAACCTGACCGGCAGGGGCCGGGAGCAAGCCCGAAGCATGGCGCACTGGCTGCACGGCTACCTCCCCGCCCGGGCGCGCATTCTATGCAGCCCGGCCAATCGCGCGCGCCAGACGGCGGATGCCCTCGCCCTCCCTTACGACATCCGCGACGAGATCGCACCCGGCCGCGCCGCGGACGACCTGCTGAAAGCCACGGGCTGGCCCGCGGGCGACGGCGTCGTCATCCTCGTCGGTCACAACCCGGCCATCAGCGAGCTGGCCGGCAGGCTGCTGGCGGGCCGACCGTTCGCGATGAGGCTGTGCAAGGCCGGCGCGCTGTGGCTGAGCAGCGGCACGCACGACGGCGAGCCGGGCGTCGTCCTGAAGGCCGCGATGGTGCCGTCGATGCTGAAGCAGCGCTGACCGGCAGGGAATCACTCCTCCGGTGCGTCGTCCTTGTTGTCGCGGCCCAGCAACTCGCTGGACCACTCCTGCCAGCTGCAGTTGGGGCAACGCCGCCACAGCAGTACCACGAAAAACGTCGCGCAGCCGGCCGCGAGCACGACGGCGTGCAGCGAGAGATCCGGTTCGAGGCCGTATAGAAAATCCAGCATGGCGCACCTACCTTCCCGGCGGCATCATTCATGGCGATACCGCATGATTCCACTGTAGACCAAGCCGGGGGCGGTGTCCAGCGCGCGCCGCGCGCGTGCGTCAGATCGGCTTCAGGAACAGCCCGGCGGTCAGCGCGACGCCGATGCACACGATCGCCACGCGCAGCGCCCGCTCGTTCACGCGATGCAGCGCCCACGCGCCCGCGAGCCCGCCGATGACGGCCCCCGCCGCCAGCACGCCGCACTGCAGCCAGTGCAGCTGGGGCGACGCGAGGAACAGCACGACGGCGGACGCGTTCATCACGCCGGCCAGCACGTTCTTGGTGGCCCCCGCATTGCGCGCGGCGAGGCCCGCCATCGTCAGCGCGGCCAGCATCAGGATGCCGATGCCGCCGCCGAAATAGCCGCCGTACACGGCGATCAGGAATTGCGCGACGCCCGTCGCGGCAGGCCCCAGGTGCACGGCGCCGGCGGCGCCGGGCTTGCGGAAGAAGCTCCCCCACGTGAACACGGCCGTCGCGAACAGCACGAGCCAGGGCACGAGCCGCGCAAAGACGGCCGGCGACGTATGCAATAACAACAGCCCGCCCACCGCGCCGCCGGCGATGCTCAGCACGAACAGCGCCCAGAAAGGCAGGCCGCCCGCGCCGCTGACCAGCCGGCGTCCGGCGAATCCCGACGTGATCTGCGCGGGGAACAGCGCGACGGTGGACGTGATGTTCGCGGCCAGCGGCGTCATGCCGGACACGATCAGCGCCGGCAGCGTGACGAACGACCCGCCGCCGGCCAGCGCGTTCTGCACGCCGGCCCACAGCCCCGCCAGGAAGAGGAGCAGCAGCATCATGATGCCGCTCCGTGTCGATGATCGATGGCGGTGGCTGGGCGGTGTGGTGTCGGCATGGCGCGGCCGGCGCGCACGGGCCGGCGATGAACTCGGGGAAGCTCATCTTACACCGCCGGCGCGCACGGGTCCGCGCGATCAGTGACCGCCCTGCTCCTCGTGCTTGTGCCCGTGGTCGCCGCCTTTGCCGCCGCCGTGCGCCGGCGCCGGTGGTGCCGGATGCGGCGGCGCGTGCGCGGCCGGCTGCGGCGCAGCCTGCGGATGCGGTGCGGGCGGATGCGGCCGTGGCGCCGGAGGCTGTGGATGCGGAGCTGGCGGATGCAGGGTCGGCTGCGGCGCGGCATGCGGTGCGGGCTGCGGATGCGGCTGCGACGCTGACGGATGCGGCTGCGGATGCGGCGCCGGCGGATGCGGCTGCGGGGCCGGCTGCGGTACGGCATGCTGCGCAGGCTGCGGATGCGGCACGGATGGATGCGGCTGCGGAGCCGACGGCTGCGGATGCGGTGCGGGCGCGTGCGGTGGCGCCGCCTGCACGTGGACAGCCCGCTGCGCGGCCTCGGCATGTGCCGGCGGCTGCGGCGCGGCACGGTGCGCTGCCGGCTGCGGAGCCTGGCCGTGCGCCGCCGGCATCGCGCGACGTTCGTCCGGCCGCGGCGGCGCGCCCGGGGCCTGCGCTTGCGGCGTCATGCCGTGCGCCGCGAGGCGCTGTTCCGCCGGCGCGACTGGCGCCAGCGGAACGGGGCCGCGCTGCTCATGCCGCGCCGCCGCACCCGGCACCGGTGCCGGCGGCGCGTGATGCGCACCGTTCGCCGGGCTGTGCGCAAATTCGGAGGCCGGCGGCGCATGCAGCGGACCGTTCGCCGGACCGTGCGCAAAGTCCGGCGCCTGCGGACGCGCGCCCGGATGCGGCGCAAGCGGCGCGCCGGGACGCCCCGGCACCACGTCCGGCGGCACGCCCGCCAGCGCCGCCACCGGATGATCCGGCCGCGGTTCGCGCGCGCCCGGCAGTGCGGCCATCGGCTGGACGGCCGCGGGGACCGGACCGCGGGCGCCCTGGACGAACCGGCGGCCGGCGGCGTCGGCGCCGTGTGCGGGTTGCGGCACGCGCGGCTGGCCGAGCGCGGGCCGCAGCACGCGCAGCGGCGGCACCGGGCCGTGGGCGGCCAGTTGCACCCCCGGCCGCGCCGGCGCGGGCACGCCGTGCGCGCCATGCACGCCGTGCGCACCCGCCGGCGCGAACACGGCGTGCGGCAGCGCGCGCGTCACGGCGACGCGCTGCATGACCGGCGCCGGCGGCAGCCGGCCGGCCGGCGCCGTGCCGACGCGGCTCTGCGGCAGCGGCCGCGCCCGGGGTGCGGCCAGCACGGGCGCCGCGCGCGCCACGCCGGGCGGCAGCAGGAGCGCGGCGCGGCGCGTCGACGTGGCTTGCGCGAACTGCTGCGCGGGCATCGCCACCATCGCGCCCGGCACGTTGCGGTTCACGTAGCGGATATTGGTGACGTTGTTGATGTTGTTGACGATCTGCGTCCGGCGGATCACCGTATTGCTCACGTTGACGTTCGTGATGTAGGTCGGGCTCGCGTGGTAAGGCGGCCGGTACGCCTCGTGCGGCGCGAGCGGGAACCAGCCGACGCCCGGGCCGGACCGCCCGCCCAGCGTCAGCACGGCGCCGACGAACGCCACCAGCGCGGGCGCATAGACCGGGCGCGCCTGCGCCGGCGCGGGCACCCATGCCCAGGTGTCCGGCGTGCGGACCCAGCGTCCGTAGTGCGACACGGCATACCCGTACGGCTGGTCGTCGATCCAGGTCCAGCCCCACGGATCGACCCACGCCCAGTGGCCGTCGTGGTACGGGGCCCAGTCGCGCGGCGCGCGGTCGGGCACCCACACGGTGCCGTAGTCGGGCACGCTGCGCCAGCTGCCGTAGTCGTCGAGGTCCTCGGCGCCGACGACGCCCTGCGGCACGTAGCGGCGTGCGACGGCGTGCTCGTAGCGCGCATCGCGTGCCAGCGCCCAGCGGTCGAAATCGTCCGGCGGAGCCGGCTGCAGCGGCACGTAGTTGTTCAGGTCCTGGCCGCCGAAGCGGTAGCCCTGTCCGGGCGCGAGGGCGAGCGACGTGCCGTCGCCATACACGTCGCCGGCGCCGCGCAGGACCGTGACATCCGTCGTGCCGCCGTCCGGCGCGACGGCAAGGCGGTAATCGCCCGGCTGGCGCGCGACGAAGGCGAGATTGGGCGTGTCCACCTCCACCGTTTCGCCGTCCGCGAGGCGGCGCACGTGCAGGTCGATGCGGCCCTGCGACACCTGCAGCTGGGTCGTGCGTTCGTCGGCCCCGAGCACGGTCAACAGCGTGCCGGCGTCCATGCGCGCGACGGCCGATCCGAACTCGGCCTCGTCGCGCGCGCCGGCATCCGTCCACAGGCGGTCGCCGGGGACGAGCGGACGGTTGAGCGGCGCCTGGGCCCAGTCGGCGGCGCCGGCGGGAGAAAAGCTGACGGGGCCGGCGAGATACGCGATGCGGCCCACGCGCGCGGGCGGGTCCTGCGCCAGCGCGGGCGCGGCGGCAAACACCAGCGCCAGGCCGACGCCGACCGGCCATGTCGATGTACGTGCGGTCATGATGGTCGATGAACGTGAAGACGATGACCGATCATAGTCCGCGCACCCCGCGCGCACGGTACGGTGTCACACCGTGTTACAGAAGTTTCATGCGGCTCGGTGTGCGAGGGCCGGATACGTGAACGCGACGAAGTGGACGGCGTTCAGCGCGAAGTGCGTGAGGATCGCGCCCTCGATGCGCCCGGACCGCAGGTACGCGGCCGCATTGCCGAGGCCCGCCAGGGTGGCGAACACCACGAGCAGCGCCCCGCCGGGCGCGTGCGCGAGCCCGAACAGCACGGTCGACACGACGACCGCGACCGCCGTGCCGTAACGCCACCGGGCCATCCCGCGCGCCAGTCCGCCGAGCAGGAAGCCGCGGAAGAACGCCTCCTCCGTCACGCAGGTGATCAGGAGGTTATTGGCGAGGAACCAGGGCGTCAGCGCCGTCCACTTGACGTCCGGCCGCACGACGCCGAGCGCCATGCCGGCGCCGAGGACGACGACGAGGGTCGCCAGCAGCACGGGCAGCGTACGGCGCAGCATCGGCAGCCATTCCGCCCGCGTGCGGATCGGCGCGCAGAACACGCCGGCCAGCACGATGCCGGCGACGGCCTTGTCGAAGTTCGCGTAAAGCGTGAACGGGATCGCGCCGGCCGAGACCTGCACGCGGTCGGCCAGCACGGGGTTGTGGAAACCGGGCAGGCGGTGCAGCGCCAGCAGCAAGGCGCACACGCCCGTCAGCACGAGGAGCAGGATGCGCAGCCACGCCCGTTCGCTGGCGCGCGCGCCGAACGCCAGCGCGAGATACGCGGCGATGGCGAGCAGGCCGCGCCAGTCCAGCACACCGGACGCGAGTCCGGCCCCGCATGCGAGCAGCAGCCCGGCGCACCAGGCCCACTCGCGGTTGCCGCGCACGGGCGGCGCCGGCACCCACAGCAGCACGATGGCCAGCGCCAGCGCGCCGAAGGTCGGCACCAGATGCAGGTCGAGCAGCATGGATCAGTGCCCGCGCTTGTGCATCTGCTTGTGCATGCGGCGCAGCGCGAGCCACACGACGCCCGCCACGACGGGCACCAGCACGCCCGTGAGCATGTCCGGATTGACCGGGACGCCCACGCTTTTCAGGCCCTTGCCCGCATACCCCAACAAGCCCACCACGTAGTACGAGATCGCCGCCACCGACAGGCCTTCGACGGCCTGCTGCAGGCGCAGCTGCTGGGCGGCGCGGCGGTCCATCGACTGCAGGATCTGGCGGTTCTGGTTTTCCTGGACGATCGAGACGCGCGTGCGCAACAGGTCGTTGACGTTGGCGATGCGGCGCGCCAGCGCTTCCTGGCGCGCGGCCGTCGCCTCGCAGGTGTTCATGGCGGGCGTGAGGCGGCGGTCCATGAATTCCTCGACGGTCGGCACGCCCTCGATGCGGGCCTCGCGCAATTCCTCGATGCGCGCCTTCACGAGCCGGTAATACGCTTTCGACGCCGAGAAGCGGTAGCCATTGTCGAGCGAGAGCTTTTCGAGGCGGGCGGCCAGCCGCGTGATCTGTTCGAGCAGCGCCTGGTCGCCGGCCACCGCTTCGCCGGCGACCATGCGCTCGGCGAGCAGCGCCAGTTCGGCCTCGATGTCGTCGAGCGCGGCGGACACGGCGCGCGCGGCCGGAAGTCCGAGCAGCGCCATCATGCGATAGGTGTCGATCTCCAGCACGCGCTGCGCCAGGCGGCCGGCCTGCTGCGCGCGCATGTCGACGTCGCGCAGCACGAAGCGCGAAAAGCCGTCGGACTGGATCACGAAGTCGGTCCACACCTCGCCGCCCTGCATGACGCGCGAGCCCACCAGGTGGCTGCCGGCGAAGCTCTCCTGCAGCACGGCCGGATCGGCGGCCCCGCGTTCGAGCAGCACGTGGGCGGCGGACATCAGGTGGCCGTGCAGGCCCAGTATCCACGCCTGCGGCAGGTGCGCTAGCGGCATGCGCGCGAACGCGTCGGCCAGCGACGGCCCGGGCGCGGCCTTTTCCGTGAACGTGTAGGTGGCGAACTCCGTGTGGCACTCCCACTTGAGGCGGAAGCGGCCGAAGTCGTGGTAGAAGTGATTGGCCGTCACGTTCGGCGCGGCCACCCCGAAATGACCGCACAGCGCGGCCAGCAGCGCATGCTGGTTCGGGCCGTGCGCGCTGCGCGAGCCGGATTCGCTGGCGCGGTACACGGCCAGGTGGGTGATGGCTTCGGGCGCTTCCAGCCGGAGGAAGGGACGCGAATGGATTTCGGCGGCGAGCGGAATGCGCTGGGCATGGCTCAGGCTCGGGTAGGCGGTCGTCATGGTTCGATTCATCGGCTGTCGGGGTGGTGCCGTGCGCGTGATCTGCATGGCAATATTTCCATTGTACATGCGTGTGCACAGTGGCGTGGCAGCGAGCCCCCGGGCGGACCGTCGCGCCGCGTCCAACTGTTGCGAAATGGCCCGCGCGATCAGCCCAAATGACCACTTTGGTCTGACCACTTGCAACATTATCCGGACCAAACTAAGATGCGACCTTGGCAATCGCCTCCACATTTTCCTGGACTGCACACAATGAGAAAAATGCCCGCGCCACCCGATGCGATTGCGACCGAACCGCGACTGTATCGCGTGGTGTCGAGCCGGATCGAAGCGCTGATCCGGGAAGAGAACATCAAGCCGGGCGAACGCCTGCCGGCCGAACGCGACCTCGCGACGAAGCTGGGCGTCTCGCGCACGTCGCTGCGCGAAGCGCTGATCGCGCTGGAGCTGGGCGGCGTCGTCGAAGTGCGCGGCGGGTCCGGCGTCTACGTCAGCGAACAGGCGGCGCCCAAGTCCGCGCGGCCGGCCGCCGGCCCCGGTCCGTTCGAAGTGCTGGCCGCGCGCCGCGTGATCGAAGTCGAAGTCGCGGCGCTGGCCGCGAAGAACGCGACGCCGGCCGCCGTGGACGCGATCCTCGTCGCCGTCGAACAGATGGAACAGAACCAGGACAACCTGGGCGAGAACGAATCGGCCGACCGCAATTTCCACCTCGCGATCGCGCGCGCGGCCGGCAACAGCGCCCTCGTCGGCGTGATCGAATACCTGTGGGCCCAGCGCGGCAGCCTGTGGCACAAGCTGACGGAGCACTTCCAGACCGAGGAACTGCGCCAGTTGACGCTCCTCGACCACCGCGCCATCCTGGCCGCCATCGCCTCGCACGACGTGGCCGGCGCGCGCCAGGCGATGCGCGCCCACCTCGATCGCGTCACGCGCACGTTCTCGCGCGGGTGACGGGCGCCGTCATGGACATCTGGGTCGACGCCGACGCCTGCCCCGCCGTCATCAAGGACATCCTGTACCGGGTGGCCGACCGCCTGCAGATCGACGTCACGCTGGTCGCCAACCAGCTGATGCGCGTGCCGGGCTCGCGCTTCATCCGCGCGCTGCAGGTCCCGGCCGGCGCGGATGCCGCCGACGCCGAAATCGTCGCGCGTGTGCAGCCCGGCGACATCGTCGTGACCGGCGACATTCCGCTGGCCGCCCTGGTGCTGGAAAAAGGCGGCTTGCCGCTCAACCCGCGCGGCGAGTGGTACACGAAGGACACCATCGCCCAGCAGCTCACGATGCGCTCGTTCATGGAAGAGCTGCGCGGCAGCGGCGTCGACACGGGCGGCCCGGCCGCGTTCAGCCAGGCGGACCGGCAACGGTTCGCGAATGCGCTGGACCGCGAACTGGCGCGTACTCAGGCCCGGCGCGAGCGGCCGTAAGCCGCCCCCTTGGCCACGCGCAGGGTGACGACCGTCCCCGCCGCGCCGCTCTCGATGCGCAGCACGCCTTTGACGACGCGGGCCCGCTCGCGCATGCCGGTCAGTCCCCAGTGGCCGTCGCGCCCTCCCCTGGCCAGCACCGCCGCCTCGATGCCCCGGCCGTCGTCGCCGACACGCAGCACGAACGCCGCCGCCGTGTAGTGCAGGTCGACGCGGACCCGCGTGCCCTGGCCGTGGTGCAGGGCATTGCGCAGCGCTTCATGCGCGATATGGAACGCCTCGTCCGCGACGATCGGCACGAGGATCGCGCCGTCCGGATTCACGACGGTGAGTTCGATCGATTGCGGGAAGCGCAGCCGGAACGACTCGAGCATGGCCGCCACGCGCGCTTCCAGGGCGGTGCTCCCGTCGCTACCGGGGCGCAGTCCGACGATCTGGTGGCGGCCCTCCGTCATCACCTCGTTCGCCTGCGCCAGCGTCAGGTCCAGCAGCGCCCTGTCCTGGTGCTGCGCGGGCAGGTTGTCCATGATCTGCTCGAACCGCCAGACCAGGGCCTGGAGGCTTTGCAGGAAGGTGTCGTGCAGCGTGCGCGCGATGCGCTGGCGCTCGCGCAACAGCAGGTGCAGGCGCGCCGTCACCTCGCGCAGGCGCCAGCGGTAGAACAGCACGGCCGCGCCGGCCGCCGCCAGCGCGCACAGCACCGGGAACCACCAGGTCTGCGTGAAATACGGACGGATCTCGACGCCGATCCGGGCCGTCCGTCCGCTCCAGCCGCCGCCCCGGAGTGCGGCCTGGAGCTCGAACGTGTACCTGCCCGGCCCGAGGTTCGCATACGACGCGTAACGCCGGTCCGACGGACCTTGCCAGTCGCGCTCGACGCCGTCGAGGCGATAGCGGAACACGGTGCGCTCCGGCACCGTGTAGCTGAGCGCCGTGAATTCCACGCCCACGTGATCCGTCCCGGGCGCGAGACGGATCGTTTCGGTTGGATCGAAGCGCCTGCCGTTGGCGGTCACGGCGCGGATGACCGGCGGCGGCGGCGCCGTCGCGAGGTGGTCGTGCGCCGGGTCGTACAGGGCGATGCCGGTGCTGGCCGCGAACCACATGCGGCCGTCCGGTGCGCCGGCCGCGGTCGCGACGATGCCGATCTGGGCGCCGTCCGGGAAGCCGTCGAGCCGGTCCAGCAATTCGTAGCGCAGGAGCGCGGCGGGCGTGTGCATCGCCGCGTGCCAGTCGATGGCCCGCACGTGCAGCACGCCCCGGTGCGTGTTGAACCAGCGGTCGCCGTCCGGCGCGATCACGAGGCCGTTGACGCCGGTGAGGACGTCCGGGTCGGCGGCACGGACATGGCGGAAGCGCCCGCCGGACAATACCTGCAACCCGCCGTCCCCGGCCGCGAGGACGTCACGCTGCACGTCGATGAACGTCGCCACGCGCACGTCCACGCCATCCCGCGCATCGTACTTGCGCGCGCCCGCCGGGCCGAGCCTGACGATCGTGTTGTTGGCATACGCCAGCCAGACGTTACCCCGCCCGTCGGCCGCGTCGCCCGCCCTGGCCACCGGCGTGCCGTAGTCCGCGGGCTTGCTCCAGGCGCCGCCGGCATAGCGCCACAGCCCATGCCGGGTCCACCCGACCCAGAACGCATCGGGTCCTTCCTGGAGCAGGCGCCGGATCGGGTCCATCGGCGCCGGCGCCGGCACCGGATAAGGGATCGTGCGCTCGCGCCCGCGCTCGCGCACGACCAGGCCCGCGGGCGTCGCCAGCACCACCGTGCCGTCGATGCCGGACCGCTGCAGCGTGGCGTCCGCGTGCCGCCGCGCCGGCTGCAGGCCCGTGCCCTCGATCGCGTAGTAGCGGGTTTCGACCCCGCCCGCGACGGCCGTGACGGCGCCGCCGGGATCGCGCGCGAGCGCTGTGCGAAACGACGGACCGCTGTAAGGAATCGTGCGCAGACGATTGTGCCGGAAGCGTTCGAGGCCGTTCATGGTCGCCATCCAGACGTTGCCGTCGCGGTCCTCCAGCAACCCGATGACTTTCTGGTCGGCGCGGCGCCCACCGGTGCAGTCCTGCGCGGTCCGCAGCGCGGCCGTGGAAAACGCGCCCGCTGCCGGCAGGCGGTCGCGCGGCAGCATGCACACGTCGTTGTCGTCCGGCGCCAGCCAGAGATTGCCGTCGCGGTCGAACAGCCTGCGGATCGTCATGGCCGGCGGCGTGTTCACCTTGTACGTCGGCTTGACGCCGCCCGGGTCGACGGCGACGGGCGTCATCCGGTCGTCCGTGCCGATCCACAGCGCCCCGGTGGGATCGTAGACGAAGTCGGCGCCCATTTCCACGCTGCGCAGCCCCGTGGGACGGAACCTGCGGCCGGCGCGGTCCAGCACGTGCACGTTCGCGCCGTCGCTGACGAACAGCCGGCCGTAGCGATCGAGCGCCAGGTTGTCGGTCCGGGTCCCCGGATAACCCCACGCCGCGCCGACGTGTTCCCACGTGCGCCCAGCCAGGTGCATCAAGCCGTCGATGGCGCCGATCCAGTACGTCCCGTCGACGTCGGCCAGCACGGTGAACGTGTTCGCGAAAGGCTGTTCCTGCACGGACGTCATGTGCAGCAGATGCCCGTTGCGCAGGATGCTGAAACCGCCGGTCAGGTAGGCGATCAACAGGTCGCCGTTGGGCGCGGCGGCAAGCGTGGAGATCGCGCTGTAGGTCAGCGACTCGCCCGGGAACGGCACGAAGCGTTCGAACCGGACGCCGTCGAAACGATACAGGCCGCGGTACGTGCCGATCCACAGCCAGCCGTCACTGGCCTGCGCAATCGACAGGATGGTCGACGGAGCGCCTTCCTTCGGGCCCCAGACGTCGTGATGATAGTCGCCGATGCGGAAATGGCCATCCAGCGCACGCGCGCCCGGGACCATGGCCGCATACGATATGAGGAGTGCGGCAGCGAGGCGCGGCGGTCGATAGATACTCAATGGTTCGTCGTTCCATACGGTGCCATGCCGATGGACGGGTTTCGACAGGCAGCGCGGATTCTAGCAGTTCGGCCCGTCCATTGGTATCGACGCGCCCCTGCCGGGTATGCCGGTTTCCCCGCCGGACCGGCTTAGAAACGACAAGACCGCACGGCCCCGCCGCTTTAACCTTGCGTTCGACGCTTCCGACGGCAGACACGCACATGAAGAAAATCGCGATCATCGATTCACACACTGGCGGCGAGCCGACCCGGCTCATCGTCGACGGCGGCCCCGATCTGGGGCATGGCCCCTTGGCCGCGCGGCTCGCGCGCATGCGCGCCGACCACGACCACATCCGCACCGGCACCGTATGCGAACCGCGCGGTTCCGACGTGCTCGTGGGCGCGCTGTTGTGCGAGCCGCATGCGCCTGGGTGCGCCGCGGGCGTCATCTTTTTCAATAACGTCGGCTACCTGGGCATGTGCGGACACGGCACGATCGGCCTGGTCGTGTCGCTGGCCCACCTGGGACGCATCGCGGCGGGACGCCACCGCATCGACACGCCCGTCGGCGTCGTGACGGCCGAACTCCACGCGGACGGTTCGGTGAGCATCGACAACGTCCCGTCGTATCGCACGCAGCGCGGCGTGGAAGTCGACGTCGGCGGCTACGGCACGGTGCGGGGCGACGTCGCCTGGGGCGGCAACTGGTTTTTTCTCGTCGAGCGCCACGCATTCGGGGTCGGTCCGGCCGATATCCCCGCACTGACGGCGTTCGCGCAAGCGGTCATGGCGGCACTGGGCGAACAAGGCATCACCGGCACGCACGGCGCGGCCATCGACCACGTCGAATTGTTCGCGGCGTCGGATACCGCGGACAGCAGGAATTTCGTGCTATGCCCCGGCAAGGCCTACGACCGCTCGCCCTGCGGCACCGGCACCAGCGCGAAACTGGCCTGCCTGGCGGCCGACGGCAAACTCGCGGAAGGCGCCGTCTGGCGCCAGGAAAGCATCATCGGCAGCGTGTTCGAAGGCAGCTACCGGCGCGACGGCGACCGTATCGCGCCGACGATCCGCGGCACCGCATGGATCAGCGGCGAATCGACGCTGCTGTTCGACGACGACGATCCGTTCGCATGGGGCATCCCGGCCGCGGGATAGCCTCATGCGCTTTTTTTCATGTGCATGCCGTATTCGGTCGGGCTCATGCCGACATACGACTTGAACTGGCGGCTGAAGGCGCTGTGGTCCGTGTAGCCGCATTCGTACGCGATGTCCGCGATCTTCGCGGCCGGGTTGCGCTCGATGAGCGCGCGCGCGGCGGACAGCCTGCATTGCACGAGCAGCTGGCGCGGCGAATGCTGGAAGACCTTCTGGAACAGCCGCTCCACCCGCGACAACGACAGGCCCGCCTCTTCCGCCAGCGCCGCGAGCGAGATGTTGTGCCGATAGTGTTCGCTGATGTGCTGCGCGATGCGGGCGATCTGCCGGTAGGCCGGATGCAGGTCGTCGAGCAGGCCGAGATCCTGCGACGTGCCGATCAGGCCGACGACGGCGCCGTCCGTGCCGAACAGCGGCACTTTCTTGGTGATGCACCAGCCGCGGCTGCGCCCGGGATAGATGTGCAGCTCGAGCTGCTTGTCGATCGGGGCGCCCTGGTCGATGACTTTCCGGTCCTGCGCCAGATAGGTCTCGGCGAGCGCGCGCGGGAACAGTTCCAGCGCCGTCTTCCCGAGCACGTCGCTCTTGTGCCGAACTCCGCACCGCCGCACCATCGTGCGGTTGATGCTGAGATAGCGCCCGTCCCGGTCCTTCACGAAAAATGCGATGTCGTCCAGCGCATCGAACATCGCTTCGACGGCTTCCGTGCCGATGGTGTCGATCATGTTTCCCTCCATGGCGACAATATAGGCGCAACGCGCCGGCATGGCAAACGGCTGCGGGATGCTGTGCCGATTTCGGCGCGCCCGGCGCGCGGTTCACGCAAGACCCGGCCGGCATTCCGGCCTAGCATGGATGCTTTCAATCGCCCCACCCAAGGAGACCGACAATATGTGGAAAGGTGTTCTTCCGGCCGTCACCACCAAGTTCAAGGACGACGACTCGCTGGATCATGACGAAATGCTGCGCTGCTTCCAGATCCAGATGGATGCCGGCGTGGACGGGCTCATCGCCTGCGGTTCGCTGGGCGAAGGGCCGATGCTGTCCCAGGACGAGCGCATCGAGGTCTTCAAGCTGTGCAAGCAGGTGAGCGGCGCCAAACCGGCGCTGCTCACCGTGGCCGAAGCGTCGACGCGGGACGCATGCGCGCTGGCGAAGAAGGCCGCCAAGGCGGGGGCGGACGGCCTGATGGTCGTGCCCAGCACGATCTACCACACCGATCCGCGCGAGACGGTGGCGACGCTGAAGGCCGTCGCCGCGGCCGGCGACCTGCCGGTCATGATCTATTCGAACCGCCTCGCCTACCGCGTCGACGTGACGGTCGAGATCATGGAAGCGCTGGCGGACGACGCACGCTTCGTCGCCGTCAAGGAATCGTCGGACGACATCCGCCGCAGCACCGACATCATCAACCGCTTCGGCGACCGCTTCGACCTGCTGACGGGCGTGGACAACCTCGCGTTCGAAGCGCTCGCCGTCGGCGCGGTCGGCTGGGTGGCCGGCGTGGGCCTCGCGTTCCCGCACGAGACGGTGGCGATCTGGCGCCTCGTCCAGGCACGGCGCCACGACGAGGCCCTGTGCATCTATCGCTGGTTCCGGCCGTTGCTGGACCTGGACGTCTCGACCTTCCTCGTCCAGAACATCAAGCTCGCCGAGCACCTGGCCATCGGCTCGAACGAGCGCGTACGCGCGCCGCGCCTGCCGCTCGCGGGCGCGCGCCGCGCGCAGGTGGAGCAGACGATCCGCGCCGCCCTGGCCTGCCGTCCCGCGCTCCCCGCATTCGCGTGAAATCGCCGGACGTCATCGTCGTCGGCGCAGGCATCGTCGGTGCCGCCTGCGCGCTGGAACTGCAGGCGCGCGGGCGCGACGTGCTGCTCGTCGACGGGCGCCATCCCGGCGCGGGCGTGACGGCGGCCGGCATGGGCCACCTCGTCGCCCTCGACGAGACCGAGGATGAACTCGACCTGTGCCTGCTGTCGCTGGCGCGCTGGGACGAGTACCTGGCCACGCACGCCGGCCTCGCGGAACACGTCCGCTGCGGCACGCTGTGGGTGGCCGAGGACGACGCCCAGATGGCCCACGCGCTCGCCCGCGCGGAACGCCTGGGCCGGCGCGGCTGGGATGCGGAAGCGCTGACGGGTAGCCAGCTTGCCCGGACCGAGCCCGCGCTGCGCGCCGGCCTCGCGGGCGGCGTGCGGGTCGCGCGGGACGGCGTCGTGTACCCGCCCGCGGTCGCCCGCGACCTGGCCGCGCAGCTGGTCGCCCGAGGCGGACGGACGCTGTTCGGCGCGACGGTCGCCGGCATCGGCCGCGGCGCCGTGACGCTGTCGTCCGGCCAACGCATCGACGCGGGCGACGTCGTCGTCGCGGCGGGGCCGGGTGTCGCGCGCCTGCTGCCCGACATCCCCGTCTTTCCGCGCAAGGGCCACCTCGCCATCACGGCGCGCTATCCGCGCACGCTGTCGCACCAGGTGGTCAGCATGGGATACGGCCAGACCGAGGCCGGCAGCGACGCCCTTGCCGTCGCCGCGAACGTGCAGCCGCGCATCACGGGCCAATGGCTGATCGGGTCGTGCCGCCAGGACGGGATCGACCACACCGGCGTCGACCCGCGCGTGCTCGCCCACGTGCTGCGCGCGGCCATCGCGCTGCTGCCCTGTCTCGCGGACATGACGATCATCCGCAGCTGGACCGGCCTGCGCCCCGCGACACGCGACGCTCGCCCGGTCATCGGGCCGCATCCGGCGCTGGAACACGTCTGGCTCGCCGCCGGCCACGAAGGGCTGGGCGTGACGACGGCGTTCGGCACGGCGCGCCTGCTGGCCGACCTGATGCTGGCATGCCCCGCCCCCGTCGATGCCACGCCCTATTCGCCCGCGAGATTCGCCCATGAACCAGCCTGACATGACCTGTGAAGTGACCGTCGACGGCGTCGCGGTCGGCGTCCCCGTGGGCGCGTCCGTCGTCGCGGCCATCGTCGCCGCCGGATCCCTGTGCACGCGCCACTCCGTCACGGGCCGGCGCCGCTTCGCGTTCTGCGGCATCGGCCAGTGCCAGGAATGCCGCGTGACGGTCGACGGCCACGACGACCGTCTCGCCTGCCGCACGGCCTGCCGGCCCGGCATGGCGATCGTGACGGGAGGCGGCCGGTGACCACCGACAAGCTGCTGCACATCGTCGGGAGCGGCCCGGCGGGCCTGGCCGCTGCGCAGACGGCGCTCGATGCCGGTGCAAGGGTGTGCCTGATCGACGATAATCACGCGCCGGGCGGCCAGATCTGGCGCGGCGGCCCGGCCCAATGGACCGACGCCCGCGCGCAGGCCTTCTGGAAGACGCTGCACGACCACCCGGGCTTCACGCACATGCAGGACGCCCAGGTCATCGGCTGCGTCGACGCCAACACGCTGTTGCTGGAGACGGAGGGCCGCGGCGTGCCCGTCGGCTTCGCGCGCCTCGTGCTCTGCACCGGCGCGCGCGAACTGTCGCTGCCGTTTCCGGGATGGACGCTCCCCGGCGTCACGGGCGCGGGCGGGCTGCAAGCCCTGATCAAGGGCGGCATGCCGGTCGCCGGACGCCGCGTCGTCGTCGCCGGCTCCGGACCGCTGCTGCTCGCGACGGCGCTGACGGCCGTCAGGGCCGGCGCGCAGGTGGCGGCCGTCGTCGAGCACCCGCCCCTGTCGCGCCTGTCGGCGTTCGGCGTCAAGCTGCTGTCGCGGCACAGGAAGAAGTTTCTGCAGGCGGCGTCGCTGTTCGCGGGCCTGCGCGGCGTGCCATATGTGACGGGCGCGCAGATCGTCGCGGCGCGGGGCGACGACATGCTCCGCAGCGTGGTCGTCCAGGCCGGGGGCAGGCAAACGGAATACGCCTGCGATTTCCTGGCCGCGGGCTTCGGCCTCGTGCCGAACACGGACCTCGCGCGCGCGCTGCGCTGCGACATCGGCGACGGCGCCGTGCGCGTCGACGGCCTGCTGAAGACGAGCCGCGCGGACATTTGGGCCGCGGGCGAATGCACCGGAATCGGCGGCGTGGACAAGGCGGTGGCCGAAGGACGGATCGCGGCACTCGCCGCGCTGGGCCTGCGCCCGGTCGCACGGGACATCCCCGTGCTGCGCACCGCGCGCGCGTTCGCCGCGCTGCTGGCGCGCACGTTCGCGCCGGACGATGCGCTGCGCGCGATGTGCCAGCCGGATACCATCGTGTGCCGCTGCGAAGACGTCCCCGCGGCCAGCCTGCTGCCGCACCGCGACTGGCGCGAAGCGAAACTGGCGACCCGCGTCGGCATGGGGCCGTGCCAGGGCAAGACGTGCGGCCCGGCATGCGAATTTTTGTACGGATGGCCGCAACACGACGTCCGGATACCGATCATGCCCGCCTCGGCGCGGGCATTGTCGCAGATCGAATGAACCAGGGAGAACCATGACTATCGGTGGCACCAACAAGCAGGCCGCACTCGATGCGCTGACGAACATGACGGCAGGCGCGGTGCCGATCGCGCCGGACGAATACCGGTCGCGCATCGCCCGCGCCCAGGCATTCATGCAGGCGCAGGGCATCGCGGCGACGTATCTCAACGCGGGCAGCAACCTGACGTATTTCACGGGCACGCGATGGAGTCCCAGCGAACGCATGGTCGGCGCGGTCCTGCCGGCGCGGGGCGACCTGGTGTACATCGCGCCCGCGTTCGAGGAAAACACGATCCGCAACTTCATGGCCGTCGAAGGCGAAATCGCCTGCTGGGACGAGCACGAGAATCCGGCCGTACTGCTGCGCGCCGTGCTGGCGCGGCTCGGCGTCGCAGCCGACGGCGCCACGCTGGCCGTCGACGAGAGCACGCCGCTGTTCCTGTTCGACGCCATCCGCGCCGCGACGTCCGGCTACGTCGTCCGGAACGCGCATCCGGTCACGTCCCATTGCCGCATGCGCAAGTCGGATGCGGAGATCGCGTTGATCCAGCGCGCGATGGACATGACGATGGCCGTGCACGTGGCGGCCGCGTCGATCCTGCACGAAGGGATCACGACGGCGGACGTGGAGGAATTCATCCACCTCGCACACCGCAAGGCCGGCGCGAGCGGCTCGTATTTCTGCATCGTGCTGTTCGGCGAGGCGACGTCGTATCCGCATGGCGTCAACTACGTCCAGACGCTGAAACGCGGCGATACGGTGCTGATCGACACGGGCTGCAAGGTCCACAACTATATCTCCGACATCACCCGCACCTATGTGTTCGGCGCGCCGTCCGAGCGCCAGCGCTTCGTGTGGAACGCGGAACAGGCGGCGCAGCGCGCGGCGTTCGAGGCCGCGCGGCTGGGCGTCCCCTGCGAAGACGTCGACAAGGCCGCCCGCCGCTCGCTCGAAGCGAACGGGTTCGGGCCCGGCTACAAGCTGCCCGGCCTGCCGCACCGGACCGGGCATGGCATCGGCCTCGACATCCATGAAGGCCCGTACCTCGTCGGCGGCGAACGCCGCCCGCTCGAACCGGGCATGTGCTTTTCGAACGAGCCGATGATCGTCGTGCCGGGCGAATTCGGGATCCGGCTGGAAGACCATTTCTACATGACGGCATCCGGGCCGAAGTGGTTCACCGAGCCGGCGGCGAGCCTGGAGGATCCGTTCGGGGCAGGTGACGAGCTCAAATAGGTGAATGTCCCCATCAGGATTCGCAATAATTGGTGAGTTTTAGATACTTTCCTGCAGGCTATACTTGTTATTGCGACACGGCACGCCAAGATGCCGTCCTAGGGGAACATCATGAAAAAGACATTAGCAATCCTGAGCGTGGCCTTCGTACTGGCGGGCTGCCAATCTGCGCCTCCTATCAATTTCTCCGTACCGAATGTCGGGTACAGCACAAAAAAAATCGATGCGGAACTGAAATCGATGACAGTCGGCATTGCCCGCGCCGACGAGAAAACAGGTGACCTGCCGGCCGGCATGGAAACTCTCGTCCCGCAGCTCTGGCAAACCTCGCTGCAGGAAGCGCTCAACAAGATGGCGATCTTCAACGATGATGCTTCCAACAAGGTCAACCTGACGGTGAAGATTCTGAAGCTCGACATTCCGAGTTTCGGAGCCGGCATGACGACCGAAGTCGCGGCCCGTTACGAACTTCTCGACCGCAAGAACGGGGCCGTGATCTATACGCAAGACATTAACTCGAAGGGCGAAGTACCTTACGATTACGCGTTTTCCGGTGTGACGCGGGTCCGCGAATCGATTAACCGATCCGTACAAAACAATATCACCCAATTCCTGCAGGCCCTGCAGACCGTGGACGTGTCGAAACCCATGTTCCCCGTAAAGGTGAGTCAGAAATGATGGGTAAAAAACTCATCGCAGCCGCTTGTGTCGCGATCCTGGGCATGTACGGCTGCGCTTCCAATATATCGCCTACCTCGTATTCGGTGGGTTCGGTCGGCCAGGTAAATCGAACGGTCGCCGCGAAGGTCATCAGCGTGCGGCCTGTCGATATCGCCGGAACGACGGGCGCGGGCGGGACGGCCGGTGGCGCATTGGGCGCGACCGCCGGCTCCGGAATCGGACATGGCGATCGCGCCAACGTCGCGGGCGCGATCGCCGGCGCGGTCGTGGGCGCGGTCGCGGGGGCGGCAATCGAGCAGGGCGCAACGCACCAGTCCGGCTTCGAATATGTCGTGCAAACCGAAAACGATAATCTGATGACGATCGTTCAAGGTGCGAATCCGACGTTTGCCGTCAATGACAAGGTATTGGTCTTGTACGGCTCCCCCGCTCGCATCATCCCCGATCCGAGAAAGTAGTTTTTCGTGCCGGATGCCCGCGCCGCGGGCATGTCGCCGATCAGTTTCGGCGCCCCCGGCCGAGATGTTCCCGCAAGAAGCCATCCGTCGCCTCCACCGTGGGCGCCAGCCACGGATCGAACAGCCAGAAGCTGTGCGGCGTATCCGGCACAAGCACGACGCCGGTCGCGATGCCCAGCGCCTTCAGCTTCGCGACGACCTCTTCCCGCCCCAGGCTGAAACGCCGCTGCGCGCTGCCGATGAACAGGATCGGCGGCGTGCCCGGCCCCACGTGGAACAGCGGCGACGCGTCGCGCCACAGCGCCGCCTTTTCCGCATAGCGCCCGCCGAACCACGCCCCCGCCGATGACGGCTGCTTGGCCGGATCGTCCTCGTATTTGCGCGCTTCCTCCGACGTGAAATCGGACAGGCCGTCGATGTTGACGATCGCCTGCACGGCGCTCGACACGTCCCCGGGGCGCGCGTCCGGATCGAAGCGGGACTCGGCGTTCGTCACGCCCGTCAGCGCCGCGATCTGGCCCCCGGCCGACGCGCCCGCGACGGCGATGCGGGCCGGGTCGATGCCATAGTCGGCCGCATGCGCGCGCACCCAGCGGACGGCGGCCTTGACGTCGTGGATGGCCGCCGGATACGGCGCGTCCGACGCCAGCCGGTAGTCGATGGTGGCGGCCGCATAACCCCGTTCGGCCATGCGGATCGCCATCGGCGCGAAGTTCGCGCGCACGCCCGCGCGCCAGCCGCCGCCGTGCACGAACACGATGGCGGGCCGCGACACCGGGCCGCCGGCCGCGGGCAGGTAGAGATCGAGCTTGAGATCATGTGGCTGCGCGCCCTCCTCGCGGCGCGCGTAGGTGACGTTCATGACGGCGCGCACGGATGCAGGCACGGCGCCGCTCGCGATGCGGATGAACGGATATTTGGGGGCCAGCTTCGCGTACGTCGTCGCCGCCGTGTAACTCTCGGGCGCGGGCGCCTTCACTTGCTGCTGCGCGCACGCGGCGAGCAACAGCGCCACGCCTGCCGCCACCCACACCCTCCTGCGTTCCGATCCCGCCATGCCGTCTCCACCGCCTCCCGAGTCGACCCAGTATGCCACGGAACAACACGTCGCGGCTAGTCCGCCTTGCCAAAGTGGTCAGACCAACCTAGAATGGTCCGACCAGATTAAGAACGACCCGGCCGCACGGCGCGAGGACCGTCCATCCGATAAAAACGACTGGAGACTACGTTGCAACCGCCAACCAGATTGCTCGCCATCCTGGCCGCCTTCGCATGCCTCGCCGCACCCGCCCACGCGGACGGCCCCATTCGCAACCCCGACAACAAGAACCGCAACGACGCCGGCGAGGGTACGTATCCCGTGCCGTACAAGAAGCCCGTCGTGGCCGAGATCGCGGCGGCGCTGCAGCGCGTCCGCGGCTACCTCGACAGCCAGACGCCGACCCGCGTCGTCCACAAGGGCAGCGGCGCCCCCATCACCGATTTCGGCACGCCCGTGGCCGACGCGGTCGTCGCGACGGCGGACGCCGGCTTCAGCCTGCAGGCCTACGAGATGGGCGTCGTGCATGCCGGCCTGCTCAAGGCGGCCGCGGTCACGGGCGACAAGAGCTACACCGCCCTCACCGCCCGCCACCTGCAGTTCTTCGCCGACAAACTCCCGTATTTCCGCGCCCAGGAACAGCGCTTCCACCTCGAACGCGCCAACAGCTTCGCGCGCTTCATCGACCCGCGCTCGCTCGACGACGCCGGCTCGATGTGCGCCGCGATGATGCGCGCGCGCAGCAAAGGCGTCGGGCCCGACCTCGCGGCCCAGATCCGCGTGTGCGGCGACTGGGTCGCGAAACGCCAGTTCCGCCTGCCCGACGGCACCCTCGCGCGCCAGCGCCCGCAGGCCGTGTCGCTGTGGGCCGACGATATGTACATGGGGATTCCGGCGCTGGCGGAACTCGGCCGCATGACGGGCGAGCGCGCCTACTTCGACGACGCCGTCAAGAACGTGCTGCAGATGTCGGGCTACCTGTTCGATCCGCAGAAGAATCTGTACACGCACGGCTGGAACGCGAACAACCCGGACGCGCCGCGCTTCTACTGGGGCCGCGCGAACGGCTGGGCGGTGCTGGCGATGTCCGACCTGCTCGACGTGCTGCCGCACGACCATCCTGGCTATCCGCAGGTGATGGCGCAGTTGAAGAAATCGTTGCGCGGCATCGCCGAACGCCAGTCCGGCGCCGGCCTGTGGCACCAGATGATCGACCGCGACGATTCCTACCTCGAGACATCGGCCAGCGCCATCTTCGTCTACGTGATCGCGCACGCCGTCAACGAAGGCTGGATCAGCCCCGCGACCTGGGGATCGATCGCGCAGGCCGGCTGGAACGCCCTGTCCGCGCGCATCGACGCGCAGGGCCGCGTCGATGGCACGTGCGTGGGCACGACGTTCGCGAGCGACCAGGTCTATTACTACCACCGCCCCACCAGCACGGCCGCGCTGCACGGCTACGGCCCCACGCTGCTGGCCGGCGCCGAGATGATCCGCCTGCTGAACAATCCGGCGATCGACATCCAGTACCGCGTCCGCACCTATCACTACGTGCCCAGGGACGGCGGGCAGACCAGTTACCGCGAACATCCTTGAGCACCCACATGGAAGCCCGAATCATGCGCACCCGATTCCTGCTCTGCGCGGCCGCCGCGCTGCTCCCCGCCGGCGCCGGCGCTGCCGAACGCCTCACCGTCACCGTCACCCACGACCTCGATGCGGCGCGCCCGTCCGAGACGATCGAGATCCCGTGGAAGGACGTCAACGCCGCGCTGCCCGGCGCGCTGATCCAGCACATCGTCGTGAAGGATGCGGCCGGCCACGTGCTGCCCTATCAGGTGACGAACGTCGCGCCGCAAGCGAAGGATCCGAAGGGCATCGGCGTCGCGTACGGCGAACTGCTGTTCCAGCACGACTTCGCGCCCGGCGAGAAGACCGCCACGTTCATCGTCGAAAAGAACGCCGCGCTCTCGCCGCCGTTCGCGCCCAGGGCGTTCGCCCGCTACGTGCCGGAACGCCTCGACGATTTCGCGTGGGAGAACGACGTCATCGGCCACCGCACCTACGGCCCGGCCCTCGCCGCGCCGGCGCCGCCCGGCAGCGGCAAGGAAGTGCTGGAGACGAGCGGCCTCGATATCTGGTTCAAGCGCGTGGATTATCCGATCGTCGACCGCTGGTACAACAAGGGCCACGACCACTACCACCACGACGAGGGCGAAGGCATGGACATGTACAACGTCGGCCGTTCGCGCGGGGCCGGCGGAACGGGCGTGTGGGATGGCGCGCGCCTTGCCACGAGCGGCAATTACGCGACCTGGAAAGTGCTGGCCAACGGCCCGGTCCGCGCCGTGTTCGAACTGGCGTACGACGCCTGGGATGCCGCCGGCACGAAGGTCACGGAAGTGAAACGCTTCACCGTCGACGCCGGCCACCAGCTGGACCGGATCGACAGCACGTTCACGTTTTCCGGGCCGGCCGCGTTGACCGTGGCCGTGGGCCTGAACAAGACCCCGGCGGACAAGAAGCAGGCCGCGCGCGTCACCCTCGTGCGCGACGACGCCGACCACGCGCTGCTGCAATGGGTCGAGCAGGCGACGAACGGCGCGTTCGGCACGGCCGTCGTGCTGCCGGCAGCTTCCGGCTATGCGGAGGACGCGCTGAACGACCTCGTGCTGGCCCGAGTCGAATCGGGCAAGCCGCTGCGCTACTGGGTCGGCGCCGCCTGGGACCGCGCCGGCCGCATCACGTCGAAGGCGGCATGGCAGGCGTACGTGGCGGCCGAGGCCCGGCGCATCGCGCATCCCGTGCACGTTGCGCTCGACGCCGGCCCGAACTGACGCCCGCGCCCCGGGGCGTGTCAATTTCCCAACACATTATTTGGCAAATCTGGTCTGACCACATTGATCTTGTGGTCAGACCACTTTAGAATGATTCCACCAAAGAGCCGCACGCAAGCACGTGCGGATTTCGCCTAGCCAGGTCTGGTTTTGCAGGAAGCACCCATCGGCGCGACCGCCAAGGCGACGCCGAAACGTCATCGATAATAAACAGGAGACAGCTTCATGAAATACCCCAGCAGCACCCCGCCCCGTCACCACACCCGCCAGTTCGTACTGTCCTCGATCGCCCTCGCCGTGCTGAGCCTCACCCACCAGGCCTGGGCACAGCAGGCCGACGGGGCGATCCAGCGCGTCGAAGTCACCGGCTCCAGCATCAAGCGCCTGGCCGCCGAGGAAGCGCTGCCCGTCACGACGATCAAGGCCGACGAACTGGTCAAGCAAGGCATGACCACGCTGGCCGACGTGATGATGGCGCTGCCGCAGTCGGCGTCGCTGCAGCCGTCGAACGCCGGCTCCGGCACGAACATCAACCTGCGCGGCCTGGGCGTGAACCGCACCCTCGTGCTGCTGAACGGCCGCCGCCTCGCGAATGAAGCCATCGCCGACGGCTACGCCAACCTCGACACGATCCCGATCAGCGCCCTGCAGCGCGTCGAGATCCTGCGCGACGGCGCATCGTCGATCTACGGCTCGGACGCCATCGGCGGCGTCGTCAACTTCATCACCAAGCGCGAAGTCGAGGGCGGCAACGTCACCGTGCAGCTGGTGCAGCCGCAACGCCACGGCGGCGGCGACGAGCAGCGCATCCAGGCCACCTTCGGCAAGGGCAACCTCGAACGCGACGGCTGGAACGTCTACGGCACCGTCGACTTCCACCAGCGCAGCCGCCTGCTGCTGTCCGACCGCGCCGGCTTCATTCCGGACGACGCGGCGATGGCCGCGATCGGCCTGCCGCGCAGCGCCGCGAGCGGCGGTTACGCGACGCCGGCCAACTTCACCAGCTCCGCCAACAAGAACGCGGCGAACCCCTACTACGCGAGCGGTTGCCTGAGCCCGTACTCGATCCAGGGCGCGAAGAACACCTGCGTCCTGAACGACGACACGTACGGCTCGGCGCTGCACCCGAACAAGCAGCTGACGATGTATGCGAAGGCGACGAAGAAGATCGACGCCGACAACACCATCACGGTCGAATACACGCGCGGCGACGAATCGATCTTCGGCCAGAAGAACCCGACGCAGGCGGTGGCGGTCGGCAGCGCGAAGGCGATCCTGCCGTCGACCAGCCCGTGGTATCCGGGCAAGAGCGGCGGCGTGCCGGCCGTCGCCGGCATCACGAACCAGCCGCTGACCGTCTCCTGGGCCGTGGCCGACTTCGGCCCGGCCGTCACGCGCGACAACCAGCTCAACCAGCGCCTGCTGCTGTCCGCGGACGGCACCGTCGCCGGCTGGGACTACAAGGCCGGCATGAGCTACGGCCTGTCGCTGCGCAAGGGCTACTACAAATCGGGCTACTTCTCCGGCATCGGCCTGATCAACGGCCTGGCGAACGGCGTCCTGAACCCGTTCGGCCTGCAGGACCAGGCGGGCCGCGATTACCTCGAATCGATCGCCGCCGACGGCATGCAGAACCGCAGTTCGAAGAGCTCGTACTACGGCTTCGACGGCACGATCAGCCGCAGCCTGATGGCGCTGGCCGGCGGCGACCTCGCGCTCGCGCTGGGCGCCGACGTGCACCGCGACACCAACGAGGACACCAAGCTGGCGCAGGCCGTCGACATCACGTACGCCAAGGCCGTCGCGGCGCACGGCGAAAGCGCGCGCAACGTGGCCGGCATCTACACCGAGATCGACGCACCCGTCACCAAGACCCTGGACCTGAACGGCGCCCTGCGCATCGACAAGTACAGCGACGTCGGCTCGACCGTCACGCCGAAGATCAGCTTCCGCTGGCAGCCGACCAAGACCATCATGTTCCGCGGCTCCGCCAATACGGGCTTCCGCGCGCCGACCCTGTTCGACCGCTACGGCTACCGCACGACCGTCGCCAACACGACGACGGCCGGACGCTGGGACGATCCGGTCCAGTGCCCGAGCGCGACGCCGCTGATCCCCGGCACCGGCACGGCCGTCCCCGGCGCCGTCGCGGCCGACGTCTGCAACGCGAAGCTGAACAAGCTGACCGGTTCCAACAACACCCTGCAGCCGGAACGCTCGAAGGGCGGCACGCTGGGCGTCGTGTTCGAACCGACCCGCGCGTTCACCGCATCGCTGGACTACTGGCAGGTCAACATGAAGGACATGCTGGCCAACCTGCCGGAAAACGTCTACTTCACCAACTACGCCGACTACAAGAACCTGTTCGTGCGGGACCCCGACGGCTCGCTCGCCTACATCAACAACACGACGATGAACCTGGGCGGCCAGATCGCGGCCGGCGTCGACGTGTCGGCGAACTGGGAAATCGCGAACAACCGCTACGGCAAGTTCGACGCCGCCATCGACGGCACCTACCTGACCCGCTTCGACAACCAGCTCGTGCCGAACGGCCCGTGGATGTCGAACGTCGGCCAGTTCGGCTGGGCCAGCAACGGCACCACGTCGAGCTACCCGATCATCACGTTCCGCTGGAAGCACAACCTGCGCCTGAAGTGGCAGAGCGGGGACTACTCGGCCCAGTTGACGAACAACTTCAACAGCGCCTACCGCGACGCCAACACGGCCGTCACGTCGCAGTACTTCCGCGACATCCCGTCGTTCTCGACGTGGAACCTGACCGGCTCGGTCGTCGTGCAGAAGCAGGTCCGCATCACGGCCGGCGTCACGAACCTGTTCGACAAGGCCCCGCCGATCACCAACAACACGATCTACAGCAACGGCTACCTGAGCAGCGTGGCGAATCCGACCGGCCGCACCTGGAACCTGCGCGTCAGCTACGATTTCGACTGATCGTCGCCGTCAACCGCCGCAGCGCGTGCCCGGTCCGCCGGGCATGCGCTGCGGCGCACGTCATTCCACCGAAAGGACATCGATGCAATTCAATCGTCTCGCACTGGCCGCCCTCGTCGTGGCCGGCCACGCCGCCGCGGCCGACGCGGCGCATGCCCCCATCCGCGTCATCCTCGTCGGCGACTCGACCATGGCCACGAAGAGCGGCTACGGCGACGCGCTGTGCGCCCGCTTCACGCCCGACGTCACCTGCGTCAACCTCGCGCGCGGCGGCCGCAGTTCCAGCAGCTTCCGCTACGAAGGCCGCTGGGACGAAGTCCAGCGCATGCTCAAGGACGGCGGCACGTTCAAGGCCACGTACGTCCTCGTACAGTTCGGTCACAACGACCAGCCGGGCAAGGGCAAGCGCGCCACCGACCTCGTGACCCAGTTCCCCGCCAACATGGCGCGCTACGCGCAGGAGACGCGCGCGGCGAACGGCATCCCCGTCCTCGTCACGCCGCTGACGCGCCGCACCTTCAAGGGCGCGTATCTCGCGGACGACCTGGCGCCGTGGGCCGCCGCCACGCGCGCCGCGGCCGCGCAGGAACATGCGGCGCTGCTCGACCTGAACGCCGACAGCGTCGCCGCCGTCCAGGCCATGGGCCAGGACGAGGCGGACACCCTGGCCGTCGTGCCGCGCCCGCCCGGCTACGGCGAGCCGGTCGATCTCAGCAAGGTCGAACGGGCCGGCCCCGCCAAGACGGCGTTCGACCGCACCCATCTCGGCGCCAAGGGTGCGGACTTCTTCGCGCGCATGGTCGAGCGCGAACTGGTCGCCGCGCGGCCCGAGACGGCCCATTACTTCAAGGACGGAGGCAAGCCTTGAGACGCGGCGCGCTCCTCGCGTGCGCGCTCGCGGCCGCGCACGCGCACGCCCAGGACGCGCGCGCCGTGCGCGAGCCCGTCGTGCCGCCCGCGTGCGCGGTGCTGACCGGGGAAGCCACCGCCACGGGCCGCGACGACGCCGCGCGCATCCAGGCCGCCATCGACAAGTGCGCGCCCGGCCACGCCGTCGTGCTCGCGCCCAGCAATGACGCCCGCAGCTTCGTGTCCGGCCCCCTGCAGCTGCGCGCCGGCGTGACCCTGCTCGTCGACGCGGGCGCCACGCTGTACGCGAGCACCGATCCGCGCCTGTTCGACCGCGGCGCCGGCACGTGCGGCACGAACGACGCATCGGGCCGCGGCTGCCGTCCGTTCATCACGGCGGACAATGTACGCGGCGCCGGCATCATGGGCGCCGGCACCATCGACGGCCAGGGCGGCCAGCGCATCGACGGCAAGACCGAGACCTGGTGGCAGATCGCCCGCCGCGCGCAAAAGGAAAAGACCCGGCAAAACGTGCCGCGCCTGATCCAGCTCGACAAGGCACGCGACTTCACCCTGTACCGCATCACGCTCAAGAATTCACCGAACTTCCACGTCACGCTGAACAGCGTCGACGGCTTCACGGCGTGGGGCGTCACGATCGACACGCCGCACGACGCGCGCAACACGGACGGCATCGATCCGATCTCGTCGCGCAACGTCACCATCGCGCACAGCGTCATCCGCACCGGCGACGACAACGTGGCCGTCAAGGCCGGCGGCGCCGGGCCGACCGAGAATATCTCGATCCTGCACAACCGCTTCTACAGCGGCCACGGCATGTCGATCGGCAGCGAGACGAACGGCGGCGTGCACCGCATGCTCGTCGAGGACCTCACGATGGACGGGACGACGTCCGGCCTGCGCATCAAGAGCAACGACATGCGCGGCGGGAAGGTCGACGACGTCGTCTACCGCGACGTCTGCCTGCGCGATGTCCGCTCGCCGATCGAGATCACGACGCATTACGAACAGCCCGCGCACCCGGGCAGCCTGGTGCCCGACTATGCCGGCATCCGCCTGGAACGGGTGCGCAGCACGACGCCGGGCCGCATCCTGCTGCAGGGCTACGACGACGCGCATCCGCTCGTGCTGGCCCTGCAGGACGTGGCCATCGCCGCCGGGTCGGAGGTGAAGCAGGAACACGCGCGCCTGCAGGGCGCGTTCGGCGCGGCGTCCGACTGCGCGGGACGGTTCGCGCCGTTTCCCGAGCGGGCGGTCCGCGACCCGCGCCCGCAACTGACGGCCGCACAAGCCCGCGCCTACGACTACCGCGAGGTGCTGAAATACGTGGGCCCCATCGGCAACGAGCGCGTCGACCCGTGGGATCCGCTGGCCGACCCGCTCGCGGGCAAGGCCGACGTCAAGGCCGACTACACGGTCGACCCGCGCGCGCCGGCCGACGGCGCCACCCGCTTCGCCACCGTGCAGGCCGCGGTCGGGCGCGCCGTGGCGGCCGGCGGCACGCGGCGCATCGTCATCCGCGTCAACCCCGGCACCTACCGTGAACTCGTCTACGTGCCGCCCGGCGCGCCGCCGATCACGCTTCTCGGGGCCGGGGCCGACGCGCAGGCCGTGCGCATCAGCGCGGCCCTGGACGCGTCGACGACGGGCGCCGCCTACCGCGCCAGCCATGGCGCCGAATTCGAACACGCGCCGGCGTCAATCCGTGCGATGTACGACGCGCTGAAGGATTTGCCTGCCCTCCAGACGACGGGCTCCGCCACGGTGTGGGTGCGCGCGGACGGCTTCCAGGCCCGCGATCTCACGATCGAGAATGCGTACAACCGCGACGGCGCCATGGCGCATCCGGAGTGCAGCGGCGACAACTGCCCGGACACGACCGGCGGCAGCCGCGTGCACCACCAGGCCGTCGCGCTGCGCGTGGACGGCGCCGACAAGGCGCAGTTCGAACGCGTGCGCCTGCTCGGCCTCCAGGACACGCTGTTCCTCAGCTCGAAGGACGGCAGCGCGACGGTGCGCAGCTTCTTCCACGACGCGCACATCGAGGGCGACGTCGACTTCATCTTCGGCGACACCATCGCCGTCTTCAAGGACTGCGACGTGCACGCCGTCGGCGGCCGCGCCGCGTCGTACGTGGCTGCGCCGGACACGAACCGGCGCGCGAAATACGGCTTCGTGTTCGACGGCTGCCGCTTCACCAGCGATGCGCCCGGCGCGGCGCACACCCGGTTCCATTTCGCCCGCCAGTGGTTCCACAACGAGCGCTGCACGCCGTACGGCTTCGTTCCCGTCGACGGCTATACGTGCCGGCTGGGCGACGTCGACGTGTACAAGGCCCCGAACGGCACGATCCGCAAGCGCACGCTGGAGACGGTCGGCAAGGCCGTGATCCTGCGCTCGCGCATCGGCCCGTATTTCGAAAAGACGGCGCCGTGGTCGGAATGGAACCGCAACGGCACGCTGGCGCACCGCCCCGCGCAGTTCAGCTCCGACGATTACTGGAACAACCTGGCCGGCACCGCCTTCGACCCGGCCGCGGCGCTGGGCGACGGGCCCCGCCCCGTCCCCGCCGACGTCTATCTCGGCGAATACGACAACACCAATGAATGACGGAGACACCATGAAGCATCCCTTCGACGCCCGCCGTGGCTTCTTGAAGAGCGCCGCCGTCGCGGGCCTCGCGCTGTCCGGTCCCGCCCACGCGCTGGCCGCGGCGAACAAGGCCGCGGGCGCCGGCGATCCGTGGCGGGAAGCGGCGGCCATCGCGCGGCGCCTCGCCAACCCGGTCAAATTCCGCAAGGCCGATTACCCCGTGACCGACTTCGGCGCGGCGCCGTGCAAGCTCGTGCCCGTGAAGGCGTGGATCTCGTTCGAAGACCAGGCAACCGTGCAGACGCCCGCGCCGGGTGCGCACGACTGCTACGCCGCGATCCGGGCCGCCATCGAAAAATGCCACGGCGAGGGCGGCGGGCGCGTCGTCATCCCGCAGGGCGACTGGTTCTGCGCCGGTCCCATCGTGCTGCTGTCGAACGTGAACGTGCACCTCGCGCGCGGCGCCCACGTCTACTTCAGCAACGACCCGGCCGACTATGCCAAATACGGCGACGTCGATTGCGGACCGAACGGCAAGCTGGTCGTGTCGCGCTGGCAGAGCAACGACTGCCTGAACTTCTCCTCGATGATCTACGCCCGCAACCAGGACAACATCGCCCTCACCGGCGACGACTGGACCGCGATCCTCGACGGCCAGGGCGGCGTGCCGTTCGCCGGCCGCGCCGACTGCTGGTGGACGTGGAAGGGCAAGAACGCGACCGTCAACTCCGTCGCTCAGGACAAATCGCCGAACTACGTGCCCGGCAAGCTGGCGCAGAACCACGTCAACGAACTGAATCCGAAGTCGCTGGCGGACGTCGCGCCCAACGTGCCGGAGGACAGGCGCCGGCTGATCCAGGGCGAAGGCGACAAGTGGCGCGCGGACGACGCCTACCTGCCCGCGCTGTCGGAAGCCGGCGTGCCGCTCGAGAAGCGCGTGTTCGGCCTGGGGCATTACCTGCGCCCGCCGATGATCCAGCTGATCGGGTGCACGAACGTGCTGCTGGAGGGCTACCAGGTGACGCACACGCCGTTCTGGCAGCACCACCCGGTCGCGTGCCGCAACCTCGCGATCCGCAAGGTGCATGCGAACAGCCTGGGCCCGAACAGCGACGGCTTCGATCCGGAAGCCTGCGACACGGTGCTCGTCGAAGGCTGCCAGTTCAACACGGGCGACGACTGCATCGCCATCAAGGCCGGCAAGAACCTCGATACGCAATACGGCCCGTCGCAGAACATCGTCATCCAGAAATGCACGATGCAGAGCGGCCACGGCGCCGTCACGCTGGGCAGCGAGATGGCCGGCGGCATCCAGAACGTGTACGCGCAGGACCTCGTGTTCGAGAACATGAACTGGGCGACGAATCCGCTGAACACGGCCATCCGGCTGAAGACGAACATGAACCGCGGCGGCTTCCTGCGCAATTTTTACGTGCGCAACGTGAGCATCCCGAACGGCGTGCAGACGAGCCCCTCGTTCTACGCGTCGCTGCCCGGGTCCCCGATCGCGTCGAAGACGGTCGCCACGGCCGCCGGCGCCGTCGTCACCTTCGACTGCGACTACACGCCGCGCGCGGATAACGTGCGCGTGCGTCCGCCCGAGGTGCGCAACGTCCACATCTCGAAGGTCAGCGTGGGCAACGTGAAGACGAAGGACGGCAGGCAGGCGTCGTGCTACCAGGCCTTCGTCATCCTCGGCCCCGTCGCTTCCGACTACAACGGCCCGGCGCCGGCGCCCGCCGTGCTGCCGGTGCGCGACGTGACGATCGCGGACTGCGACTTCGGCACGCCCGTCGACGCCGACCACCCGTGGTACACGTACAATGTGCGGGGACTGAAACTGGCCAACGTGACCATCGGCGGGAAGCGCTACGACACGGTCCTGTCGGCGTAAACAGAGGCCGTCGTTCCCGCCTCCGCGGGAACGACGTGTGAGCACAATCCGCGCCAAGCGCTGCGACGGAGCGCTGTCGGCCCGTTGTCCATAAGCCGTCGTTCCCGCGCAGGCGGGAACCTCATTTTTTCGCACATCGTCCGCGTTTGACGTGGGCGCCATGCACGCGACCTGGGTTCTCGCCTCCGCGGGAACGACGGTGTCATACGCTTGCACTACAATGCCGTCACCTCACTCTGCATGGGATGGATGATGGCGACACCGGCGTTCAACTACGGCTCCGACATCTCGGGGCTCGTCTGGGGCTTTCTGTTGAACGGCGCCGGGCCGGCGCTGCCGGTCGACGCGGGGGAAGCCGAGGCGTGGTTGCGCGCCCCCGTGCCCGGCCAGTTCGTCTGGCTGCACTTCAATCTCTCGAACGCAGCCAGCGAGCGCTGGCTGCGCGCCCACGCCGGCCTGCCGGACGAATTCTACGAAACCCTGCACCAGGGCTCGCGCTCGACCCGCATCGAGATCGCGGACGACGCCCTGATCGCCGTCGTCAACGACGTGCTGCATAATTTTTCCGTCGACGCGGCCGAGATCTCAACCTTGTGGGCGCACGTGACGCCGCGCGGCGTCATCACTGCTCGCCGCAAGCCGCTGGAATCGATCGAGCGCCTGCGCCAGGACGTGCTGCAGGGCGCGCCGCTGCGCTCGAGCGTCGAGCTGCTCGTGCACCTGCTGCGCGACCAGGCCGACGTCCTCGTCAACATCGTGCGCGACGCCGTGGCACGGGTCGACGCCACCGAGGACCAGCTGCTGGCCGGCCGGGTCACGCGCCGGCGCGAGGACCTGGGCGCGCTGCGCCGGGTGCTCGTCCGCCTGCAACGGCTGCTGGCGCCGGAACCGGCCGCCCTGTTCCGCCTGCTGCAGCGGCCGCCGGCCTGGGTGGCGCCGGAAGACCGCCAGGAGCTGCGCCAGTCGACCGAGGAATTCACGGTCGTGCTGTCCGACCTCGCCGCGCTGCAGGAACGGATCAAGCTGCTGCAGGAAGAGATCGCGGCCCAGGTGAACGAGGACAACAACCGCAGCCTGTTCCTGCTGACCATCGTGACGGTGATGGCCCTGCCCATCAACTTGATCGCCGGCCTGCTGGGCATGAACGTGGGCGGGGTGCCGCTGGCGCAGCATCCGCACGGGTTCTGGGTCGTGCTTGGCTTTACGGCCCTGGTGACGGGCGCCATCGCCTGGCTGCTGCTGCGTCTGCAGCGGCCGCGCTGACTTAACATACCTTTACCATATCAAAACAAGATATATCCCCCAGCATTGGGCATAACTCGTTTCCCGGCGTCACGCTAAGCTTCTTGCCTCAGGAAAAGTCCGCACGCCAGGGCAGCCGTGCGCGCCGCGACCGACGGTAGAATGGCCGCAAACGCCGGCGCCAGCCTCTGCTACCGCCGGCCTGCGCGCCGCTTCCCGCCCGGCCGGCTGCGGCTTTCCGTCCATCCGAATCGCAGAAGAAGACCATGTTCAATCCATCCGACCATCCGCACCGCCGTTACAACCCCCTCATGGGCGACTGGGTCCTCGTGTCCCCGCACCGCGCCAAGCGTCCGTGGCAGGGGCAGCAGGAAGCCATCGACCGCTCGGCGCGCCCGTCGCACGATCCGACCTGCTACCTGTGCCCGGGGAATACCCGCGTCAACGGCGAAAAGAATCCCGACTACACGGGCACCTATGTGTTCGAGAACGACTTCGCCGCGCTGATGCCGGACACCCCGGAAGCCGCGCCGGGCGCCGACCCGCTGTTCCACACGATGAGCGCGCGCGGCACGAGCCGCGTGATCTGCTTCTCGCCGGACCACGCCAAGTCGCTGCCCCAGCTGTCGCTGCCGGCCATCGAAGGCGTGATCGACACGTGGTGCGCGCAGGCCGCCGAACTGGGCGCCACCTACCGCTGGGTCCAGGTGTTCGAGAACAAGGGCGCCGTGATGGGCTGTTCGAACCCGCACCCGCACGGCCAGATCTGGGCCACGAGCTACGTGCCGAACCTGCCGGCCGCCGAAGACCGCCAGCAGGCCGCCTACCACGCCGAACACGGCCGCCGCATGCTGCTGGACGTGGCCGAGCGCGAGATCGCCGCCGGCGAACGCGTGGTCGTCCAGACCGAGCACTGGGTCGCCATCGTCCCGTACTGGGCCGCGTGGCCGTTCGAGACGCTGGTGCTGCCGCGCTTCGCCGTGCGCCGCCTGGAAGAGCTGCAACCGGCCCAGCGCGCCGACCTGGCCGTCCTCCTGAAACGCCTGACGACCCGCTACGACAACCTGTTCCAGACCTCGTTCCCGTACTCGATGGGCTGGCACGGCGCGCCGTATCCCGTGCAGGGCGCCAGCACCGAAGACGGCGCCGGCTGGCAGTTGCACGCCCACTTCTACCCGCCGCTGCTCCGTTCCGCATCGGTGCGCAAGTTCATGGTCGGGTTCGAGATGCTGGCCGAGGCCCAGCGCGACCTGACCCCGGAACAGGCAGCCGAACGCCTGCGCGCGCAATCCGAAGTGCACTACCTTGAAACCGCATCCCCTCAATCGACCTGACATGACCGATAACCGCCTCATTTCCCGCACCGACCGTACTGCCGCCGCCTTCGAAACCGCCTTCGGCACCGCGCCGACGCTCTTCGTCCAGGCCCCCGGCCGCGTCAACCTGATCGGCGAACACACCGACTACAACGACGGCCTCGTGCTGCCCTGTGCCATCGACTACCGCACCGCCATCGCGGCGCGTCCGCGCGGCGACCGCAAGGTGCGCGTGGTGGCCGCCGACTATGCCGACGCGCTCGACGAATACGACCTCGACGCGCCGATCGCCCGCCTGGCGGCGCCGATGTGGGCGAACTACGTGCGCGGCGTGGTCGCGCAGTTCGTCGCGCGCGGCCTGCCGATGCAGGGCATGGACCTGGCCATCGCCGGCGACGTGCCGCAGGGCGCGGGCCTGTCGTCGTCGGCCTCGCTGTCGGTCGCCGTCGGCCGGCTGTTCGCGACCCTGCCCGGCTTCGAGGCGCTGTCCCCGGTCGACATCGCGCTGATCGCGCAGGCGTCGGAAAACGACTTCGTCGGCACCAAGTGCGGCAACATGGACCAGATCAGCTCCGCCTGCGGCGTCGCCGGCCACGCGCTGCTGATCGACTGCCGTTCGCTCGACGTGAAGCCCGTCCCGGTGCCGGACAACGCCGCCATCATGATCTTCAATTCGAACGTGACGCGCGGCCTGGTCGACAGCGCCTACAACGTGCGCCGCGAACAGTGCGAGGCGGCCGCCCGCCACTTCGGCCTGCCCGCGCTGCGCGACCTCGACCTCGCGACGCTGGAAGCCCGCGGCGCCGAACTGGACCCGGTCGTGCTGCGCCGTGCGCGCCACGTCGTGACGGAAGACGACCGCGTCCTGGCCGCCGCCGACGCGCTGGCCGGCGGCGACCTCGCGCGCCTGGGCGAGCTGATGGCCGCGTCGCACGCATCGATGCGCGACGATTTCGAGATCACCGTGCCGCCCATCGACAAGCTGGTCGACATCGTCAAGGGCGTGATCGGCCTCGAGGGCGGCGTGCGCATGACGGGCGGCGGCTTCGGCGGCTGCGTCGTGGCCGTGGTGCCGCATGCGCTGGTCGATGCGGCCCGCGCGGCGGTCGAGCGCGAGTACCGCTCGCCGGACGGCAAGCCGGCCACGATCTACGTCTGCCGCCCGGCCGCAGGCGCCGGCACGGTGACGCCATGAGCTGGCAGGCGGCCGCCGGCCGCTACGGCACCATGCCGTATCCGCACTGCGGCCGCAGCGGCCTGCGGCTGTCCGCCGTGGCGCTGGGCTTGTGGCACAACTTCGGCGGCCATGATGACTTCGAACGCCAGCGCGACATCGTGCGCACGGCGTTCGACCACGGCATCACGTGCTACGACCTCGCCAACAACTACGGTCCGCCGCCCGGATCGGCCGAGACGAATTTCGGCCGCATCCTCGAGCTGGACCTGAAGCCGCACCGCGACGAGATCGTCGTCTGCACGAAGGCCGGCTACACGATGTGGCCGGGTCCGTACGGCGACTGGGGCAGCCGCAAATACCTCGTCGCGAGCCTGGACCAGAGCCTGACGCGCATGGGCCTGGACTACGTCGACATCTTCTATCACCACCGTCCCGATCCCGACACGCCGCTCGAGGAAACGATGGCGGCGCTCGATTACATCGTGCGCAGCGGGCGCGCGCTGTACGCCGGCATCTCGAACTACGGCGGCGAGCGCACGGCCGCCGCGGCGGCCGAACTGCGCCGCCTGGGCACGCCGTTCGTCATCCACCAGATGCGCTACAACATGCTCGCGCGCCAGCCCGAGACCGACCTGCTGCCCGTGCTGGAACGCGAAGGCATCGGCGGCATCGCGTTCTCGCCGCTGGCGCAGGGCCTCCTCACCGACCGCTATCTCGGCGGCGCGCTGCCGGCCGATTCGCGCGCGGCGGGGTCCGTCGGGTTCCTGAAGCCGGAACACATCACGCCGCAGCGCCTGCACATGGTCGCGGCGCTGAACGAGGTCGCGCGCACGGGCGGGCGCACGCTCGCGCAGCTGGCGCTCGCGTGGGTGAAGCGCCAGCCGGCCATCGCGTCGGTGCTGATCGGGGCCAGCAGGCCGCAACAGGTGCTCGATGCCGTGCGGGCCGTGCAGATGGCGCCGCTCAGCGGGGACGAGATCGCGGCGGTGGAGGCGATTCTCGCCGGGCAGTAGGCATGCGTGCCGGACGACGCGTGGCGAGCGGTCCTACTTTGGCCACAGTGGCACGAAGTGGGCGCCGAATTGCAGGATCGTGCAATTTGTTCCCGCCGCGTTGCCGACCGAAGTCATGTTTTGAACTGCCCCGCCGTATCCGATTGCGTATATCTGGACGTGCAATCCACGCGTGACCGCCATGCGGTGACCGGTCGTGCCTACGTCGATCGTCGCGCCGGTCGGAAGACCGTAGGCCAGGCGCTCCTGGCCGAAGTCAGGCATGACGTTCGGATCATTGGCTTCCAGCTGAGCGAGGGTATGGATGAGGCAATTGTGTCCTTCAGGCGTGGCCTGGCCCTCGTTGAAGTGTTCGAACAGGTTCGCAAGCGAGGCATCGGGCGTCTGAACACCTTGTTGCTGGAGAAACTCGGCGACCGATTTCGGATACGAGGGCACTTGCAGTGGTTCGAACATGACGATGTCGTCCGGATTGCCCGAGCCGGGGCCTTGTGGGTCCTCGTCCTCGTCCTCGCCCTCGTCCTCGAACTCGTCCGACGCCGCGCCCCACGAAAGGCTTGCGGCGGTACCGCCGACCGAGGAAAAGCCCTTGTTGAATGCCGTAACCTTCCGGGCCAACGCGCGCTGGGCCTGGACCGAACGTTTCTCGCCGGAGTTGAGGCGGGCTTTCTCCGTCGGCATATTGGCCACGCCGAAATAGGGATCTGTCAGGGCAGCGGAAGAAATCGTCGGGAGCGACTCGTAGCCGACTATCTTCCAGCGCAGCTGCTGGGCCTCGCTCGCCGCACAGCCGATGGCGCGCGCCGCCAATTCTTCCTGCCAGTTGTCGAGCTTCGATTGCTTCATCGGATTGCCACCCTCTTCGTCCGGCGCATAGAAGTCGTCCCCCGACGCACCGACGAGGAGACGCCCCACGAGGCAGGCCGACGACATACCTCCGAGAACGTTCACCTCGGCCTCGTTGAGGATGCGCGCCTTGATCGACAGGCTCTTCTGCGCCGCGAGTTGCAGCACGTTGTTAAGGCGCAGGATGTTGTCAGGGACGAGTGGAATGAGATAAATGTAGAGCTCGCCCATCGTTCCCTGACGGCGCCGTTGCTGGGACTGCTCTTCCGGCGTTTTTATGCCCAGCACGTAGCGGATCGAGTGCACGGGATTGAACGAGAACGATACGAAGGGCGTCAGGCTGAAGTCGAGACCTCGATACAGTGCGGGCGCCTTGTCGGCCTGTTTGATTTCGGTGCTGAAGGCACCATACGTATTGATGTAGCGCTGGATGAGGCTGTAGTACTGGTCGCCCTGCTTGTTCCCGCTCCAGTGCTGCTTGACCGCCTCGCCCTCGACGGCGCGCAACTTGCGGGCGATGCCCATGGCTTCCTCGTCGAGTTGATCCATTTGCGCCTGCGATTCGACCAGCCCCGGTTCGACGTTCGCGCGGTGGCGGGCCTCTTCGCTCGAGGCCGGAATCTGGTCCAGCGAGGCAAGACTCTGGTTCAGGATATCGAAATCGCTGAAGTAGTCGCGGCGAAAATGCAGGCCCCGATAGACGGCAATGCATTCGATTTGCTCCGTCGTATCCGGCAAACCGGCCATGCCCGGCATGCCACAGGGGATGATGCTGGTCACGGCGGACTTGCTGGAGGAAAAGGACTGCCCGGCCTGCACCGTCTTCTTCTCGAAGTCCGTGACCTTCTGCGTCCATGTCGTCTCGGCCGCGAGCAGCCGAGAAGCAATTTTCCTCAACCAAACCGCCGGATTCTTGCCAGCGTTCTTGTAGATTAACTCCAGCGCCTCGCTCGTTGCGATCGACCTGCATCGTTGATGAAATTGCTTGAGTTCGTGACCATGGTAGGCAATCGTTCCAAGCAATTGCTGACCGGTCGCCAGGTCGACCAGGCCGCCGTTGACATACCGGGAGGCCGTCTGCGCGAGCAACCGGGTGCGCCGGGCCACGCGCGCCCCGAACGCGGCGTGGCTGCGCAGCGTCATCAATGCCGTGATCTGCGCCTCGAACAACGCGTTTTCCTTGATCTCTGCCGGAAGCAACGGCAAGCCGTGGTTGGCTTGCGCTTGCAGGAGGTCCCGCCCGAGCGCGCGCAGCAGGGACGACATTTTCTGGAGCACTGACTCGAAGGCTTCGATGTCCTTGCGGTCGAGGACATTCCCTTCCATGAACGTCTTGATGGCCAGGCAAAGCTGGAGAAGGCACGCCTCGATCCGCTTCTTCACTCGACCTCTCCCGTGCCGGCCGCACGTCGCGCCGCTTCTGCATAAAGTGCCGTCATGAGGTCGTTGCCGTCGGTGATCGAACGCGGCACAGGCTCGAGCAGGGGCCCGGCCCAGGACATCGAATCGAACTCGGCGCCGTGGACGAGGACGATCTGCGCCCACTGCCAGAGCGCCTGTTCCGACACGAACCCGCGGGCCAGGGCCCGATCCAGGCCGGTACTCACGTGCGCGCGGACGGCCGCCCTCCCCCTCGCCTCGATCGCCTCAGGCCGCAGCGCCGCAAGCGCCTCGAACAAGCGCTGCGCGAAGGCCCGACGCTGGTCTTCTTCGAGAATCGATTGCTGGCGCGCGCGGATCAGGAGCACGGCAGTCCTTCGACGACAGGATCGCCAGCGCGTGCCGGGCCGTCCGTGAGTGCAATGTGCCCGCACTCGCCCCCCGCCTCGACTTCGCCAGAAGCCACGGTCCGCTGGAACCCGGCAAATGACGGCAAGCGGATAGATCGTTCGAGTCCGAGAATCCGTATGTGCATACGATGGTTGGTTGTCGTTGGACGGGGGCCGCGGCGGCGCCAATATCGGTTGCGCGACGGGAACGTGGCCTTGGCTCCCGCACGTCAGCGCGCTGCAATGTTGACGAGATTGTAAACGATTGCACAGCCGTGTACCGTCAATATACCGCTGACCGATAAATTTTTGCCAATCGACACGATGCCGATGCCAAGCATTCCCGTCGCCGTTCCATGGCGGTGTTCTGCACCGGATTCGGGCCAGGCACGACAGGATCGCGGCAGTCGGACCGTTTCCGCCCGGGCCATGGCGGCTAATCCGTTCTGCGTGCGAACCACGTCGCCAGCGCGGAGCCGGACAGGTTGTGCCACACGCTGAACAGCGCGCTCGGCACGGCGGCGAGAGGACTGAAATGCGCGGACGCCAGCGCCGCGCCCAGTCCGGAATTCTGCATGCCCGTCTCGAACATCACCGCCTTGCGCTTGGCGAGGTTCATGCCGAACATCCTGGCGAACACATAGCCCAGCGCGAAGCCGAGCAGGTTGTGCAGGATGACCGCCGCGAATATCAGCAGGCCGTTCGTCAACAGTTTCGGTTGGTTCAGCGCGACGATGATCGCGATGATCAGCACGATCGCCACCGTGGACACCAGCGGCAGCGCCTTGACGCTGGCCGCCGCCTGCCGGGCGAACAGCGTCTTGGCTGCGATGCCGAGCGCGATCGGCAGGATCACGACCTGCACGATGTCGACGAACAGCGAGGTCGTATTAATGTGCATCCACCCGCCCGCGAGCAGCGACACGAGGGCCGGCGTCGCGAACGGCGCGATCAAGGTGGACACCGACCCGATCGACACCCCGAGCGCGACGTCGCCCCTGGACAGGAAGGTCATCACGTTCGACGCGGTCCCGCTCGGGCAGCAGCCGACGAGGATCACGCCGACCGCGATCTCGGGCGGCAGGCGCAGCGCGAGCGCGAGCAGGTAGGCGATGCCGGGCATGATGAGGTAGTGCCCGACGACGCCGATGGCCACATCCTTCGGCCGCCGGAAGACTTCGCGGAAATCCGCCGCCGACAGCGTGAGGCCCATGCCGAACATGACGATGCCGAGCAGCGGCGCGATCCAGGTCTTGTAGCCGGTGAACAGCGGCGGCGCGAAGAATCCCAGGGCGGCGAACAGGAGGACCCACACCGAAAAGGTCTTGCCGACGAAGGCGCTGGCTTTTTCTACTGCGTTCACGCGTGTGTTCTCCCTGTCCGATTTATCGCTGCGTCCGGCATTATATGTCCGCTGCCCCTGACCTTTGGCGGATGCGGCGCGGCGCGATCCGCGTTAGCATTGCACCACCATGACCGCTGCCGCCTCCGCCCCCACCCGCCTGCCGATCGGCACCCTCGACGGCGTCGCGTTCGACGTCGTCGCCTGGGGCCCGGCGCACGCCGACGTCGACTTCAGCGTGGCCTGCATGTTCGAGCACGAACTGGGCGGCGCCATGGGCGGTGGGCTGCTCGCCCTGGACCAGGCGCTCGGCGGCGAACTGGCGCGCCTGCGCGCGGCGGGCGCGTTCCGGGCGCAGCCGATGGAAACGCTGCTGGTCACGACGCCGCCGCCGGGCGTGACGCCGCGTGCCGTGCTGGTGATCGGCATGGGCGATCCCGCGGCGCTGGACGGCGACCTGCTGCGGCGCGCCTGCCGCGTCGCGATGCGCGAGGCGATCCGCCACGGCGCGACGTCGATGGCGTTCGCGCCCAGCGTGCTCGATGCCGGCCACACCGACAACGCGGCGCTGGACATGCAGGAGGTCATGCTGGACGGGATGCTCGGCGCCTTGCGCGCGGAGCACATGCTGGCCGACGCCGGACTGGCGGGCACGCCGACGCTGCGCCATTGCACGTTCGACGTCGGCGCGCCGCGCGCGCAGGCGGCCGGGCGCGCATTCGCGGCGGCGTTCGCGCGGGCGACCGCCGCAGCCCGTCAATGAATCAGTCCCGGTCGGCGCGGCAGCGCATGCCCTGCAACTCCTCAGGCGTCGGCGACGCCAGGGCCGGGCCGTTGATGGCATACGTCGCCCCGTTCGACGCGGTCACGACGTTATGACTCCCCTCGATGGTGGCCGTGCTGTTTGGTCTGCCCCAATGAAAAAACCAGCGCATCGTCCCGTGCGCGCCCGGCTCGACGAGAATGCCGAAGATATCGCTGTCGCCGGCAAGCGTCTGAAAGACCGGGGCCCCTGTCGGCGACACGCCGAACGTCAGATGCCGCCCCTGCAGTCCGGCGTTGGTCGCCGTTCCGCGTGCCAGCACGTAGCACCCGCTTCCCGCCGCATCCGGCCCCTCGCCCTGTTGCTCGAAGGCCGTGATACGTCCCGACCGGTCGATGTCGACATAGCCGCTGGTCTCGACCTTGACGCCACCGATCGTGATCGTGTGGGCTGAGCTGTACACACCGGCCACGAAGGAAACATCGTTGGCTTGCGCTGCTGCCCTGCCGGATGTGCCCAGCGCCAGCATGGCGGCAACGACGAAAAGCGAGGCAAGCGGTTTCATTCGAACTCCAGTCGGGTAGGCGATTCCGGAGTCTACAGCGTGTTCGACGGCGAAAATGCGCACATCGTCACATCGGAGGGCGCTAGGGTCCATCTGACTGATACGACGTGAAAAGCGCTGTTTCCGGCATCCTTAGCACGTCGTCATTAGCACGTCGTCCCCGCGCAGGCGGGGACCCAATTTTGCGCGGGCGGCCTCTCAAACCTGGATTCCCGCCTCCGCGGGAACGACGTAAAGATTGATGCCGCTGGCCTTAGTCAATCAGATAGGCCCTAGCGCCGCAACGCCAGGTCCGCCAGCAGCACCAGCACCAGCGCGAACGACAGCGCCTTCCAGAACAGCAGCGGACTGCGTTCGATCAGGGGCGCGCGGGTGCGGTCGAGGAAGGCGCGGTTCGGGTGGTGCAGGTCGTACACGAATTCGGCCACGTCCTCGTAGCGCCGGCGCGGGTCGATCCGCAGCGCCTTCGCCAGCGCCGCGTCGACCCAGGCCGGCAGCGCCGGCTCGTGCTCGCGCGCGGACGTGTACGCGAGCTTGCGCTGCGCTGCGCGCCCGGCCGCGCGTGGAATCCCGACGCCGTACGGCAGCGCGCCGGTCAGCATCCAGTAGGTCAGCACGCCCAGCGCGAACACGTCGGAGCGCACGGTGCCGCGTTCGCCCAGGAAGTATTCTGGCGCGGCATACAGGGCGGCGCCCTGCAGGGTCCAGTCGGGCGCGTGCGGCGCCATCTCGATGACGCCGGCCACGCTCACCGAACCCAGGTCGATGATCGTGGCGGTGCCGTCGGCGTCGATCATGACGTTGTCCGGACGGACGTCCTGGTGCAGCATCTCCAGACGGTGCAAGGCGCGCAAGCCTTTCGCCACCTGGTCGACGATGCGCCGCACGGCGTCCAGGCCGGGGCGCGGATGGTCGCGCAGCCACTGCGCCAGCGTGACGCCGTCGATGTACCCGGTGGCGACGTAGACGCAGCTGCGCGGGCGCGCCGGCAGCGCGGGCTTGACCACGTGGGCGCTGTGCACGCGCCCCATGATCCACTCCTCCATCACGAACCGTTCCATGTGGGCGCGGTCGGCGGCGAGGTCGATCGACGGCACCTTGAGGATCACGTGCGCGCCGCTGTCCGGGTCGAGCGCGAGGTAGACGTGGCTGCGGCTGCTGCCGTGCACCTCGCGCACGATGCGGTAGCCGTCGAGTTCCGCGCGCGGCGCCAGCAGCGGCGCCAGCGGCAGCCCGGCCATCTGGCGCAGCAGCTCGGACGCTTCGCGCGCCTGCAGCGATTCGATGCGCACCAGCTGCACGGTGAGATTGTCGGCGCTGCCGTTGTCCAGCGCGCGCGCCACCAGGCGGCGCGCCGCCTCGTCCAGGTCCGGCGCGCCGTGCAGCGCGGCGTGCACGTCGGCGCCGGTCAGATGCTCGTACACGCCGTCCGTGGCCAGCATGAACAGGTCGCCCGCCTCCAGCGCCACGGCGAGGTAATCGATGTCGATCCGGTCCTGCACGCCCAGCGCGCGGCTCAGGTAGCTGCGCTCGGGCGACACCCAGACCCGATGATCCGTCGTCAGCTGTTCGAGGCTGGCGCCCTGCTCCCCGAGGTGGATGCGATGGATGCGCGCGTCGCCGACGTGGAACAGGTGGGCCGTGTTCGACTTGATGACCAGCGCCGAAAAGGTGCAGACATAGCCGCGGTCCTGGTCGTACCGCTCCTGGCTTTGGCGCGTCTGCGCGTACAGCCAGGCGTTGGCCGCGGCCAGCACGCGCTCGGCGGAGGTCCGGACCGACCACGCGTCCGGCGTGGCGTAGTAATCCTCGAGGAAGGACGCGACGGCGGTGGCGCTGGCGACGTGGCTCACGGCGCTGCTGCCGATGCCGTCCGCCAGCGCGAGCGCCGCGCCCTTGGTCGCGCGCAGCGGCGCGGGCGGCATCACCGCGCCGTGGCAATCCTGGTTGGACGGTTTGCGGCCCCGGTCCGTGTGCTGGCCGACGGACAGGGTCAATGGTTGCGACATGGACGCCGGCCCGTGCGCCGCGCCGCTCAGTTGAACGAACGCTTGGGCGCCGTCTTCACGTGCGTCGAATACAGGGTCAGTCCGGTGAAGGCGAGACCGCCGACGAGGTTGCCGAGCACGGTCGGGATCTCGTTCCACAGCAGGTAGTCGAGGAAGGTGAAGTGGGCGCCGGTCAGGATCCCGAACGGGAACAGGAACATGTTGACCACCGAGTGCTCGAACGCCATCGCGAAGAACAGCGTCACCGGCATCCACATGGCGATGACCTTGCCGCCGACGGTCGTCGAGATCATGGCGCCGACGACGCCGGTCGACACCATCCAGTTGCACAGCATGCCGCGGATGAACAGCGTGACCATGCCGGCGAAGCCGTATTCCGCATAGCCGAGGGTGCGCTTCTCGCCGATCGAACCGATCGTCTTGGCCAGCACGCCGCCGTCCGTGTGGAAGCCGAACGTGAAGATGTACGACATCAGCACGGCCACGGTGAACGCGCCGAGGAAGTTACCGAGGAAGACGATGCCCCAGTGCTTGATCACGCGCGGCAGCGTGACGCCGGGGCGCTTGTCGATCAGCGCCAGCGGCGTCAGGACGAACACGCCGGTCAGCAGGTCGAAACCGAGCAGGTACAGGATGCAGAAGCCGGCCGGGAACAGCAGCGCGCCGATCAGCGGCACGCCCGTCGCCACCGAGCTGCTGACGGCGAACACCGCCCCCAGCGCGAGGATGGCGCCCGCCATGTAGGCGCGGATCAGCGCATCGCGCGTGGACATATAGATCTTGGATTCGCCCGCGTCGACCATCTTGGTCACGAATTCTGAAGGCACCAGGTACGCCATGAAACTTCTCCCTAGGGGCCGCGCTGAGGCGGCATGGATTGATCGGTGATCCGGCGTCGGTCGCGCCGTCGAAGGGAGTCATGCAAGAAACGGGCCCGCTGCCGGGATGGCGGCCGGGCCGGCGAAGCGCCGGCCGATCGGGCACCGGCGCACTGCTTTCGTGCCCGCGCCGTCTGCTGGTGCAAGGCCGCACCAGCGTGGTAAATACCGATGGCACGCATGCCCGCAAACGAGGCGACAATCCGGAGTCGACAATCCGGAGTCGACAATCCGGAGTCGACAATTCGGGGTCAGAGCACGTTTTGGTGCAAGTGCTTCCGCGTAAGTTCGTGCGGGCGCCGACGTTGGCGGTCGTTGCGCATCGGGACATTGATCCAAACCGGGCTCTGACCCCGGTGGCAAAAAAAACGGCGCGCCGCCCGAAGGCAAGCGCGCCGGTGGCAACGACAGGCCGGCACCGCCGTGCCGTCCCGTCCTACTCGGAAATCAGAAGTGGTATTCGGCCTTCACCATCGGCGTGCTGGCCGATGCGCCCGGCACGTGCTTGCTGTCGTTGCCGAACTTGTTGTGCCAGTACTGATACTCGAAACCGGCGCGGAAGGTCTTCGGCTTCGCGCCCAGCAGCGGGCCGACGTCGTACAGCAGCTGCATGTCGATGTTCGTTTCCGGCGCCGTCTGGTTGCCGAATTCGTCCTTGCCCTTCGAGGCGATCCAGTTCGCGAAACCTTCCCACGACCAGCCTGTCGCGCCTACCGGGAATGCCCACACGGCGCCCAGCATCGGGTGCGTGTCGTAGCGGTAGCGCGGGGTCGAGACGCCCGAGAACTCGTTGGTCGGCGCGTTGCTCTCCCACAGGCCGTAGATGCCCACGTTCAGCAGGCCCGGCGCCTTGAACGAGAAGGTCGGGCCGACGACCAGCATGCGCTTCTTCGAGTTGTAGCCGGCGTCGTCCTTCGTGTTGACGTCGAAACCGAAAGTCATGCCGACGTCGGTCACGGGGCCGTAGGCGAACGGATTGCCGGTCGCCTTGGTCAGCGAGACGGTGTTGCGGTACAGGAGGTAGAATTCCTGCGCGCCCGAGCTCGCGCCCGGCGCCGACGGATCGGTCTTGTTCGACAGCAGGACATCTAGGTTGAAGAAGTTGGTGCCGTAGGCATAACCGCTCACGTGGTTGATGTCGAGGATGTCCTTGTGGATGTCGGCGCCGTTGAACGGCTCGCGGAAACGGCCGCCGGTGCGGTAGCCGATCGAGGTGTCGCTCCACTCGGCGGCCTGGACGGACGTTGCCGCGCACGCGCACAGCGCCATGGTCAGGACGGTTTTTTTCATGCTTTGCTCCCTTGGACGATTGATTGGTGGTTGTTGGTGGCGCCCGCGTCCCCGTGGCTCTCGGCGGGGATGTCGCGGGTTCCGTTAAAGAAGAGGTTCAGCGCGACCGCGGCGACGGCGGTCAGCAGGATGCCCGACTCCAGCAACGGATGCAGGCTGTGGGCCATCTGTTGGGCCCAGCGCGGCGCCACCAGCGGGATCAGGCCGAAGCCGATCGACAGGGCGACAATATACAGGTTGTAGCGGTTGCTCCGGAAGTCGACGCGGGTCAGGATGCGGATGCCTGCCGCGGCAACCATGCCGAACATGACGAGGCCTGCGCCGCCCAGCACGAACTGCGGGATCGCCTCCACGAGCGCCGCCATTTTCGGCAGCATGCCCAGCACGATCATGATGCAGCCGCCGGCCACGCACACCCAGCGGCTCTTGACGCCGGTGACGGCGACCAGGCCCACGTTCTGCGAGAAGCTCGTGTGCGGAAAGGTGTTCAGCAGGCCGCCGATCAGCGTGCCCAGGCCGTCCGTGCGCAGGCCGGCCGCGAGCTGCTTGCGGTCGAGGTCCTTGCCCGTCAGTTCGGACAACGCGAGGAACATGCCGGCCGACTCGATCATCACGACGATCATGACGACGGCGAACGTGACGATCATGACGAGATCGAACGTTGGCGCGCCGAATGCCAGCGGCGTCACGAGCCGGAACCAGGCGGCCTGGCCGACCTTGGCGAAGCTCATCTCGCCGAACGCGAACGTCACGATGCAGCCGGCGACGATGCCCAGCAGGACGGAAATATTGGCGAGGAAGCCACGGGTATAACGCACGAGGCACAGCACGACGGCCAGCACGAAGGCGGCGATGCCCAGGTGGTCCAGCGCGCCGTAGTTCGGGTTCGGCGTCATCGGCACGGGGCCGGCCAGCTTCAGCGCGGGCGCCGCACTGCCCGGCGGCAGCGCGCTTGCCGCCTGCGCCGCGCTGGCGCGCGCCGCGTCGACCATCGCGGCCAGCTTGACCGTGTCGACGCTCTGCGCCGTGTTGTCCGGACCGCCCATGGCCCAGCCCACGCCGACCCGCATCAGGGTCACGCCGATGATCAGGATGATGGTGCCCGTGACGACGGGCGGGAAGAAGCGCAGCAGGCGGCTCATCAACGGCGCGATGAGCAGCGCCACGGCACCGGCGCCGATGCCGGCGCCGAAGATCGCGCGCGCCCCGTCGACGCCGGGCACCGCGTTCGCGATGGCGACCATCGGGCCGACGGCCGCGAAGGTCACGCCCATCATCACCGGCAGGCGGATGCCGAACCAGGATGTCAGCCCGAGGGACTGGATGAGCGTCACGATTCCGCAGCAGAACAGGTCGGCCGAGATCAGCATGCTGACCTGTTCAGGGGGAAGCTTGAGGGCGCGTCCGACGATCAGCGGCACGGCGATGGCGCCGGCGTACATGACGAGGACGTGCTGCAGGCCGAGCGCGGTCAGGCGCCCGAGGGGCAATCGCTCATCCACGGGATGGCGGGAAGTTTGGGTCATGCTTGTCTCCTGGTCGGGGGTGGTCCCCCTTTGGTTTTAGAACTGCCGGTGCTGCCGTACTGCGTGTACTGCCTGTACTGCGTACTGCGTTACTGCGTTCGAAACGAAGGATGCATGCTGCCCGCCGGGCGCCGGCCGCGCTCGTGACGCGGCCGGCCGGGGCACGGGGCCCCTGGTGATCAGTTGACCGGGGCGCCCTCCTCGTACCAGCGCTTGATCAGGTTGCGCTCGTCGGGTGTGATCTGGGTCGCGTTATTCAGCGGCATCTGCTTGAGCACGACGGCCTGCTGGTACATCTCCTGGGCGTGGCGCTTGATCGATTCGGGCGAATCGAACGAGATGCCTTTCGACGCCATGGCGGCCGAGTGGCACATCGAGCAACGCTGGGCGACGACGCCTTTCACCTGTTCGAAGCTGACGTTCTGCGCGCTGGCGCCGGCGGCGGCGCCGCTGTTGGCGACGGCAGCGGTGGGCGCGGCGGACGCGATGGCCGGCACATCGATCTCGGGTTTCGGGACCAGGTAGACGATGAGACCCATCAGGGCGGCGACGCCGAAGCCGGCGAATTCCCACGGCACGCGCTTGCCGTGCACCATGGCCTTGTGGCGCGCGACGAAGCTCTGGCGGATCAGGGCGCCCGTCAGCATCATCAGTACCAGAACGACCCAGTTGTTGTCGCCCGAATAGAGCCAGCCGTAGTGGTTCGACAACATCGCGAAGAGCACCGGCAGCGTGAAATAGGTGTTATGGACGCTGCGCTGCTTGGCGCGCCAGCCGTAGATCGGGTCGACCGGCTGGCCGGCCTTGAGCTGGGCGACGACCTTGCGCTGGCCCGGGATGATCCAGAAGAACACGTTCGCGCTCATCGACGTGGCCAGCATGGCGCCCACCAGCAGGAAGGCGGCGCGGCCCGCGTACAGCTGGCAGGCCAGCCAGGCGGCGAACACGACGAACACGAAGACGATCCCGCCGACGATGGCGTCGCCGTTCTTCTTGCGGCCGAACGTGCGGCAGATCGTGTCGTACACGAGCCAGAACGCGACGAGGAAGCCCAGCGCGGTGCCGACGGCGGCGCCCGGCGTCCAGTCGTGCACCTGCTTGTCGACCATGAAGGTGCCGGCATTGAACAGGTACAGCACCGTGAACAGGCCGAAACCGGACAGCCACGTGGCGTAGCTCTCCCAGTAGAACCAGTGCAGGCCTTCGGGCATCGACTTCGGCGCCACGAGGTATTTTTGCGGGTGGTAGAAGCCGCCGCCGTGCACGGCCCACAGCTCGCCGTCGACGCCCTTCTCCACGAGGTCGGGAGAGGTCGGCCTGGTCAGCGAATTGTCGAGGAAGACGAAGTAGAACGATGCGCCGATCCAGGCGATCGCCGTGATGACGTGGGTCCAGCGCAACAGCAGGTTGGCCCAGTCGAGCAGATAGGATTCCATAGAGCCTCTTACGAAAGGAAGTACGGCATGAACGACTGCACGTACTGTCCCATCACCACAGCGGGCTCTGTGAGGGGCAAATCATCGCAACCACCGGCGTCGGGCTGGGCCCTTCTGCCGATGTGCTCCGCGGCGACATCTACAACTGTATACGATCTTGTCGAAAATGGGGAGATTTTTTATGACAAGAACAAGGCTTGATGCTTACGAGCCACGGTAGGTCGAATACGACCACGGGCTGACCAGCAGCGGCACGTGATAGTGGCCGGCCGCGTCCGAAATACCGAACTCGAGCGGCACGACGTCGAGGAAGGCCGGCTCGGGCAGGCTGACGCCCTTCTCGCGGAAGTACGCCGCGACGGCGAACGTCAGGCGATAGCGGCCGACCGCCATCGTTTCCGCATTCAGCAGCGCACCGCCGTCGTTGCGGCCGTCGCTGTTGAGCGTGAGCGTCCTGATCGTGCGCGCGCCGTTGCCGTCGAGCGCTTCGAGCGTCACGCGCATGCCGGCCGCCGGGCAGCCGTTCATGGTGTCGAGCACGTGGGTGCTGAGGTGTCCCATCTGTTTTCCTTTCTTGGTTGGCGAAAAAATTGCATACACTTTGTGTTTTCTTTTTTTGGAAAAGTGTATACACTCCAAGAACGATGTCAATCACTTATTGTGTAAAGCGACCATGAGCCGAGCCCGAACGCCCCTGAAGATCGTCCCGTTGACCCATGATACGCCCGCGGGCGCGCCGGCCGGCGGCGCCACGCAGCGCATCGTCGACGCCATCACCACCGCGATCGCCGAGCGCCGCCTGATGCCGGGCACCAAACTGTCCGAACAGAAGATCGGCGACATCTTCAAGGTGTCGCGCACCGTCGTGCGCCAGGCGTTCAACCAGTTGTCGCGCGACCGCCTCGTGGTGCTGGAACCGGCGCGCGGCGCGTTCGTCGCCACGCCCACGGCCGAGGAAGCGAACGACGTGTTCGAAGTGCGCACTATCCTCGAGACGGCCGTGACGAAGCAGCTGTGCGCGACGATCACCGACGCCCAGATCAAGCAGCTGCGCGAACACCTGCAGCTGGAACAGGCCGCCGTCGCCAACGCCGAAGTCCCGGGCCGCACCCGCCTGCTGGGCGACTTCCACCTCGTGCTGGCGCAGATGCTCGGCAACCAGGTGCTGGTGCAGATGCTGTCCGAGCTGCTGACGCGCTCCTCGCTGATCGCGCTGATGCGCCAGTCGTCGCAGTCGGCCGAGGAATCGCTGGACGAGCACGTGGCCATCGTCGACGCCTTCGAAAAGCGCGACGTCAAGGCGGCCATGCGCCTCGTCTCGAAACACCTGGCCAACGTGCAGCACAACCTGCACCTCGATCCGCAGCGCGTGGACCTGGCCGACATCCTTCACCCGTGAACCACGAACGAGCCATCATGACCCAACCCTACCCACGTGACCTCGCCGGCTACGGCCGCGAACAGCCGTACGCCGACTGGCCGGGACGCGCCCGCGTCGCCGTGCAGTTCGTCCTGAACTACGAAGAAGGCGGCGAGAACAGCGTGCTGCACGGCGACGCCGGCAGCGAACAATTCCTGTCCGAGATGTTCAACCCGGCGTCGTTCCCGACCCGTCACCTGTCGATGGAGAGCATCTACGAATACGGCTCGCGAGTCGGCGTCTGGCGCATCCTGCGCGAATTCGAAAAGCGCGGCCTGCCGCTGACGATCTTCGGCGTCGGCATGGCGCTGGAACGCTCCCCGGACGTGACGAGCGCGTTCAAGGAACTCGGCCACGAGATCGCCTGCCATGGCTGGCGCTGGATCAGCTACCAGAACATGGACGAAGCGGCGGAGCGCGCCGACATGGCGCGCGGCATGGACGCCATCGAACGCCTGACCGGCGAACGCGCGCTGGGCTGGTACACGGGCCGCGACAGCCCGAACACGCGCCGCCTCGTCGCCGACTACGGCGGCTTCGAATACGACAGCGACTACTACGGCGACGACCTGCCGTTCTGGCTCAAGGTGCGCAAGACGGACGGCACGCAGGCGCCGCAACTGGTCGTGCCGTACACGCTGGACACGAACGACATGCGGTTCGCGCTGCCCCAGGGTTTTTCGCACGGCGATCCGTTCCTGGCGTATCTGCGCGACGCGTTCGACGTCCACTACCAGGAAGGCGGCGACCGCCCGTCGATCCTGTCGATCGGCATGCACTGCCGCCTGCTGGGCCGGCCGGGACGCTTCCGCGCGCTGCAGCGCTTCCTGGACTACATCGAACAGCACGACCGCGTGTGGGTCGCGCGCCGCATCGACATCGCGCGCCACTGGAAGAACGTGCACCCCTACAACCCCGACACCGCATTCGCGTGGGAGTAATGACAATGTTAACGCTGGAGACACTCAACGCCGCCGACGAGGCGCATTTCACCGCGCTGCTGGACGGCGTCTACGAGCACTCGCCGTGGATCGCCGGCCGCGCCTGGGCCAGGCGCCCGTTCGCGACGCTCGCGCAACTGAAGCGCGGCCTCGTCGAAGCCGTGCGCGACGCCTCGCGCGACGAACAACTGGGCCTGATCCGCGCCCACCCGGAGCTCGCGGGCAAGGCGATGGTCAGCAAATCGCTGACGGCGGAATCGACGAATGAACAGAACAAGGCCGGCCTGACGAATTGCACGCCGGAGGAATTCGCGACGATCCAGAAGCTGAACGCCGACTACAACGCCAAGTTCGGCTTCCCGTTCATCCTCGCGGTGCGCGGCCCGCGCGGCCTCGGCCTGCAGAAGGCCGAGATCATCGCCACCTTCGCGCGCCGCCTGGGCAACGGGCCGGACTTCGAGTTCGCCGAAGCGCTGCGCAACATCCACCGCATCGCCGAGATCCGCCTGGACGACAAGTTCGACCAGCACCCGACGCTCGGCAACGACGTGTGGGACTGGCACGAACAGCTGGCCGCCCACACCGAACCCGGCTACGCCGAGCGCGGCGAGCTGTGCGTGACCTACCTGACCGATGCGCACCGCGCCACGGCGCTTCACCTGGCGCAGTGGATGCGCGAGGAATGCGGCTTCGACGACGTGACCATCGACGCCGTCGGCAACGTCGTCGGCATCTATCACGGCGCCGATCCCGCCGCCAAACGCCTGCTGACCGGCTCCCACTACGACACCGTCCGCAACGGCGGCAAGTACGACGGCCGCCTGGGCATCCTCGTGCCGATGGCCTGCGTGCGCGAACTGCACCGCCAGGGCAAGCGCCTCGCCTACGGCATCGAAGTCGTCGGCTTCGCCGAAGAGGAAGGCCAGCGCTACAAAGCCGTGTTCCTCGGCTCGGGCGCCCTCACCGGTTCGTTCGACGCGAACTGGCTCGATCAGAAGGACGCCGACGGCATCACGATGCGCGCCGCCATCGAGCACGCCGGCCTGAGGGTCGACGACATCGCCGCGCTGAAACGCGATCCGGCGCGCTACCTCGGCTTCGTCGAGACGCACATCGAACAGGGTCCGGTGCTGAACGACCTCGACCTGCCGCTGGGCGTCGTCACATCGATCAACGGCAGCGTGCGTTTCGTCGGCGAGATCGTCGGCGTCGCCAGCCACGCCGGCACCACGCCGATGACGATGCGCCGCGATGCCGCGGCCGCGGCGGCCGAACTGGTGCTGTTCGCCGAGAAGCGCGGCGGCGCGGTCGCCGACCTCGTCGCCACCGTCGGCATGCTGGAGGTGCCGAACGGCTCGATCAACGTCGTGCCGGGCCGCTGCCGCTTCTCGCTGGACGTGCGCGCCACGACCAATGAGGTGCGCGACGCCGCGGCCGCCGACATCCAGGCGGAACTGGCGGCCATCTGCGAGCGCCGCGGGCTGCAGTACAAGCTCGAGGAAACGATGCGCGCGGCCGCCGCCCCGTGCGCCGCCGATTGGCGCCAGCGCTGGGAGCGCGCCGTCGCGACGCTCGGCCTGCCGGTATTCCGCATGCCCAGCGGCGCCGGCCACGACGCGATGAAACTGCACGACATCATGCCGCAGGCCATGCTGTTCCTGCGCGGGCTGAACGCGGGCATCAGCCACAACCCGCTCGAATCCATCACCAACGACGACGCCGAACTGTGCGTCCAGGCGTACCAAGCCCTTCTCGACCAACTCGCATCGGACTTCTGACATGACCACGACCGCTACCAACAACACTGCCGCCCCCTACGAAGCGCTGGACTCCTGGATCGACGCCCATTTCGACGAGGAAGTGCGCTTCCTGCAGGAGCTCGTGCGCGTGCCGACCGACACCCCGCCGGGCAACAACGCCCCGCACGCCGAGCGCGCCGCCGACCTGCTGCGCGAATTCGGCTTCGACGCCGAGAAGCACTCGGTGCCGGCACCGACCGTCAAGGCGGCCGGCCTGGAAACGATCACGAACCTGGTCGTGCGCCGCAAATACGGCGCGGGCCGCACCGTGGCGATGAACGCGCACGGCGACGTGGTGCCGCCGGGCGACGGCTGGAGCCATGATCCGTACGGCGGCGAAGTCGTCGACGGCCAGCTGTTCGGCCGCGCCGCCGCCGTCAGCAAGTGCGATTTCGCGACCTTCACGTTCGCGACCCGCGCCCTGGAAGCGCTGGGCGCCCCGCTCAAGGGCGGCGTCGAACTGTACTTCACCTACGACGAGGAATTCGGCGGCGAACTGGGCCCGGGCTGGCTGCTGCAGCAAGGCCTCGTCAAGCCCGACCTCCTGATCGCCGCGGGCTTCAGCTACCAGGTCGTCACCGCGCACAACGGCTGCCTGCAGATGGAAGTGACGGTCAACGGCAAGATGGGCCATGCGGCCGTGCCGGAAACGGGCGTCGACGCGCTGCAGGCCGCGACCCGCATCCTCGTCGCGCTGTACGACCAGAACACCCAGTACAAGCAGGTCAAGAGCCAGGTCAAGGGCATCAACCACCCTTACCTGAACGTGGGCCTGATCGAAGGCGGCACCAATACCAACGTCGTGCCGGGCAAGGTCGTGCTGAAGCTCGACCGCCGCATGATCCCGGAAGAGAACCCGCTCGAGGTCGAAGCGACGCTGCACAAGGTGATCCAGGACGCCGTCGCCGACTGCCCCGGCATCACCATCGAGATCAAGCGCATGCTGCTGGCGAACGCATTGAAGCCGCTGGACGGCAACCAGCCGCTGGTCGACGCCCTGTCGCGCCACGCCACCAGCGTGTTCGGCGAGGAGATCGGCGCGGCCGGCACGCCGCTGTACACGGATGCGCGCCTGTTCGGCGAGGCGGGCGTCCCGGCCGTGCTGTACGGCTGCGGTCCGCGCACGGTCGGTGAGAGCAACGCCAAGCGCGCCGACGAGCACATCGACCTGGAAGACCTGCGCCGCGCGACCAAGGTCGTCGCGCGCACGCTGTTCGACCTGCTCGACTAAGGCGTCCTCCGCTCTCGTGGCAGCGGGCGCTCCGGCGCCCGTTTTCATTGTCGCGCCGCCCACGCGTTCAGCCGGTGCATGAATAACCGGCGTGCCCGTCCATGTCGGAGCCGGCTGCGCGTGGGCACGGGGTGCCCACCCTACGGGCGCATGCACGATGTCGTAGGGTGGGCGGCCCCAGCCCACGCGCACGCATGCGGCACGCGAACGTCACACATGCGCACGGTATCGTAGGGTGGGCGGCCCCCGCCCACGCGCACGCATGCGACACGCGAACGTCACATATGCGCACGATGTCGTAGATACCGTCTTGTGCGTCAAGCTTCACATGGCGTAATTCGGGTCATATGGCCTGCCTGAGTGCACAACACCAAAGCACAGGTGGGCCAGCTTGCGCATGCAGGCACCGATGACGGCCATCTTGGTCTTGCCTTTGGCGAGCAAACGGTCGCTGAAGGATTTGATGTGAGGGTTCCAGCGGCGGGCCACCACGGCTGGCATGTAAAGCAGCTTGCGCAGGTGCGATGGGCCAGCCTTGGATAGGCGAGGACGTTTATGCACCGACGAACCTGAGTCCCACTGTACCGGCACCAGGCCAAGATAAGCGGCCAGTTGCTCGGCAGTGTCGAAGGTTTTAGCGGCAAACAGCGCGGTCAGGTTACTCGAGACACGCTCGCCCACGCCAGGAATCGTCTCCAGCAGATCCTGCTTGTTGCGCAAATCAGGATCGTTGTCGATATGCTCTTCGATCATCTGTTCCAGACGCTTGAGCTCAGCCTGCAAAAACCTGAGCGACTGCATGATCGACTGCTTGACCTCGTCCGGTGATACACCGAAATCGATGGCCTCCTGACGGTTTTGTTCGCGCTGCAAATCATCGGCAATAGCGTCACGGCGCGTCAGCAGGGCTTTCAGGTGACGCGCAGATTTCGACGGCGGTTGCCAAGCTACGGGTTTCAATGTCTCGCCGTAGCGCGCCAGTACGGTACTGTCGGCTTTATCGGTCTTGTTCTTGACGCCCAGTCCTTGGGCAAACTGCCGCAGCTGGGCCGGATTAGCCAGTGACAGTTTCAAGCCCGCATCGGTCAGCGCCAGCGCGGCCGGTTCGTGATACACACCGGTCGGCTCCATGATCACATGCGCATCAGGCGCTTTGTTTGTGGCCAGCCATTCAATCAGTTCTTCGAATCCAGCCTTTGTGTTGGATAACGATTTGGACTTCAACTTGCCGTTCTTAGTATCGAGCAGCATGCAGTCCAGTTTTTTCTTCGAAACGTCTACGCCAAGATAAAACATTTGATCTTCCTTGTGTTCTTGATTTTCCCTATCCACTCCACACTCGCCTTGTACATGCAGGGTCAGAGCCCTCGGATACCGTCCAGTGTTCAGTCATGGGGTGGGGAGAGGTGAAGGGCCTAATCTACTCCACAAGGTCAACGCCTTCAGGGTGGGCACAAGCTGGTCTTCACCTCAGTTAGTGGTAGCTAATCACCAACACGCTCAAGATACAAGGGTGGGCGGCCCCCGCCCACGCGTTCAACCGGCGCGTGAATGACCGGGGTCCGTCCGTGTCGGAGCCGGCTGCGCGTGGGCACGGGGTGCCCACCCTACCGGGCCGTCAGGCGCAGCGCCAGCGGCGTCTCCGGCCGCAGGGTGATGTTGAAGACGGGCCGCGGCGGCGCCATCCCGCTTGGCACGGCGACCGAGTAGCGCTGCAGGAACATGGCCGCGAGCAGCGTCATCTCGGCCAGCGCTAGATGCTGGCCCAGGCACACGCGCGGCCCCGTCCCGAACGGCATGAACGCGCCGCGCGGGATGGCCGGGGCGCCTTCCGCGAAGCGCTCGGGGCGGAACGCCTGCGGCTCCGGGAACCAGCGCGCGTCGTGGTGCATCAGGTGCAGCGGCACCGCGAAAATCGTCCGCGCCGGGAGCTGCCAGGCGCCCAGCGTGACGGGCCGCAGCGCGCGCCGCGAGATCAGGACCGGCGCGGCCGGATACAGGCGCAGCGTCTCCTGCAGGGTGCGCCCCAGGTAATCCAGCGCCGGCAGATCCGCGGCCGTGGGCGCCCTGCCCTGCAGCACGGCGTCGACCTCCGCGCGCGCGGCCGCCTGCGCGTCCGGATGCGCGGCCATGCACCAGGACCACCACGTCAGGGTCGCGGCCGTCGTCTCGTGGCCGGCCAGGAACGCCGTCATGCACTCGTCGCGCACGGCCTTGAGCGGCCACGCCGCCGGGTCCTCGACGTGCAAGGTCAACAAGCGGGTGAGCAGGTCCTGCGGCCAGTCCTCCCGCGCCATCTTCAGGCGCGCGTCGACCTGGCGGTCGATCAGGCGGTCGAGCGTGGCGCGGGCGCGGCGTTTGGTGCGCTTCCACGGCATCCAGTCCGGCCAGCTGGCGGGCCAATACATCTCGGCATTGCCGGCGACGGAGCACACGTGCACGGCCCACTCGGCCTCGCGCGCGTCGGCCGCGATCCCGCTGGAGAACATCATCCGCACGATCACCTCCATGCCCAGCGACGTGAACGCGCTCTCGATCGGCCATGCATCGTCCGCCCGCGGCCAGTGCGCGAACGCGGCGTCGGCGGCGGACGCGATGGCGGGCATGAACGCCTGCACGGCCCTCGGGCTGAACGCGGGCTGCAGTGCCTGGCGTTTCGTGCGCCACGCGGCGCCCTCGGACGTGAGCGTGCTGTGGCCGTGCACCTGCGCGAATACCTCGATGCCGCGTTCCCAGCGGACCAGCGCGTCGTGCTGGTCGACGAGCAGATCGCGCACCAGTTGCGGATGGGTGACGATGACCTGGTGCTCGGGCCAGATGGGCAGGTGCACCATGTCGCCGTACTCGCGCCGCCAGCCCGACAAGGTGCCGAGCATGTCGCCCGACATCTGGCGCAGGAAGCGCCAGCCCGTCAGGCCGGCCGGCGGGCCGGGAGGCCAGGTGCCGGGTGGATGGGATGCCGGGGCCGCATGCGTCGCGCCGGCATGGAAGGGGCAGGATGGGGGCGTGGTCGTTTTCATGCCATGCATTGTCGGCCGGGGGCGCGGCGCGGTATTGAACGGAAACGACATGGCTCGATACGGCAACGGTATTTGAAAATGGCGTCTCGTTCGAACGCGAGCGCCTGCCCTGCGTTTCAATGCGATAGCACTTTCGAGCTGGCAAGGCTTTCATAACTTTCTTTTGCCAGTTTCAACAGCACGTTATTTTCGCCCTGGCGGGCCGAAATCTCCTTGAGGATTTTTCTCAGTTGTAGGAGCGCGTCGTCGGTCGAATTTTCTCGAGAAGCGATCAATGCCAGACCATATTCCCCATACAGGCGGCCGGTCGGGACGTGCTCGTTTTCGGCAAGCCGCGTGAACCGCTGCCTCGCCTTGTCGATGACGGGCCCGGCGTTCTTTGGCTCCGCATCGGCTTTACGCAGCAATGCGAAACCGATGCGGGGATCCGTTTGATAGCCGAGTTCGCCGCCATACCGTTCTTCGTTCGCTTCCGCATCGAGATACTGCTTTTCCGCCGCATTCGGCTTCTTCTCCATCAGTTTCACGTCGCCCGCCATCATGCACACACGGGCCTTGATCCAGAATTTCCTCGGACAGGATTTCACGAACCGCTTGGCGTTACCGATGTGGATCCGGGCTTCGAAGATACGGTCCTGCTTCGCGCAGATCCGCGCTTTCCAGGCACTGGCAAGCGCCCGCAGGTCGTTGTCCTGGTCCGTCAGCAACTGCAAACCCTGGTCGATGTATTTCATGGCCTGGATGTCGGAGCCCTCTTCGATATATGTCCAGCCCAGTGCATCGATGTTCAGCAGCGCCCGCGTGCGTTTGTCCAGGTCGCTGGCCATCGCCATCGCCTTATTGACGAAATACAGCCGGTGACCGTTCAGGAAACGGCTGTCCATGTAGTGGACCAGCAGAAGCAGGAAGTCCACGATGATCGGCTGATCTTCGGCCCACCACATCAGGCTTTCGATGATGGGCCAATACGGATCGATCTTTACGAACTCTTCCCGGACGAGCGCATTCCAGTATCGTTCGGGAATCTCGGGCCGGCAAACGACGCCGTCCGCGCTCAGGAAGGCGAGAAGATGACGGGCGAGCTCGGTGCGGGCATGATTCAGCTGCACCTGGTCGATCAGATTTTGACGGCTGAGCGCCTCCTTGATCGTCCGGTGCATGAAATAGTTGTCGTACAGTGCGTCATAGCCGAGCAGGCCGAATCGCAGGCAAGTCTGCAGGGCCTGCTGGAGCACATTGTCGTCCGCGGTTTTCGCCGCGCATTTCAACAATGCCGACGGCACCCATTCTTCGGCGGGAAACGCCGCCATCGCTTCGACCACGCGGCGCGCTTCCCCGTCCACCGGCAGTTTTTCCCAGATCGCGGCCGTGATCGAATCGAAGACCGGTTCGATTCCCTGGCTCCCGCCGGCGCGGGAACGCTCGATTGCCGCGTCGAGCCAATCGTCCTTCGGCGCCCCGTTGATCAGGCCCAGCGCCAATCGGATCGCCTGGGGATTCCCCATCGTCAGATCGACCACCTTTTTCTCGACGGTGGCGAGCGCATCGAAATGGCGGCGCAGCATGATGGCGCGCGCGTGTTCGTGCACCATTTTGACCGCATCGGCGCCGCCGAGCCGCGTCACCTCGACCATGAATCCCGCCACGACGGCGGTTCGCGTCGTCACGACGATTCTGCTGCGGGCATAGGAGAAATTCCCGATGTCTTCCAGCCAGGCCTTGATATCGTCGAAGCGCGTGGCCTCCGCGTCGCGCTGCTCCTCCGCCCGCGATTGATGTTGATCGGCGCGCGGATCGTCGAGATCCTCGATCACGATCAGCACACGGCGCTCCTGCAGCAGCGCCTCGATCTTGTGGCGCAGCCGTTCCGATTCGCTGTCGTCCAACTGTACGTTGCCGTCCAGCTGGGATGTAATCGAACTGAAGATCTGGTCCAGCGTGTGGAAGCCGCCGTTCTTCCGCAAGACCGGGCGGATCCAGATAATCTGTTCGAAACCCTCTATCCAGAGCGAGCGATTGCTGGGCTGGAGCTTCTTCTTGGCGGCGTCGGCCACCAGATGCGTTTTACCGACGCCGGCTTCCCCTCTCACCACGATGACACGGAATTCGGACGACAGCCCGCTCCTGATCCGATCGGTCACGCGCTCGCTCCTCACGGAATACGGGTGCCTCATCAGCAAGGGACTGCTCGCTGGAAATTTCCTTGTCCCGAGTACCTGCTGGCGTCGGCGTTCCATGCTGTTCAGCGACCTGCTGAATTGCTGCAGCCATTCTTCGATCTTCCTTTCCGCATCGGACGTCCCGGGCCTTGCGTCGATCGGGATCACCGTGACCCCGCGCGCCTTCATGGCGAGGATGGACAATTCCGTCGGTTGAAACTGGATCGCATAAATCAATGGCGGGGTCGTGCCGGTCTGGAAGACCGCATTTCCGAGAATCATTGCCAGGTTCGGATCGCTGAAGCTGTAGCCGATGAACAGGACGGTCCGCGTCTGCAGTTCGACTTTCAACAGGTCCGCCACCGCCGGGTTCTTGGCCGCATAGCTGTAGAAGTCGCGCGCCGTCAGCACGATGGAATTCGGATCGGCCAGGTCCCCGTGGAGCTTGATGATCGACAGCATGGACGTGTCGGACAAACCGACGTGCGACGCGTTGTAGATGACGTGCCGGTTGATCTGTTTTTTCTGGGACGCCTGTTCGAGGAGGTTATCGAAATTGGTCGTATAGATGCGTTGAACCGGCAGCGACACGAGCAGCTCGTGGGTTTTATTGACCCGGAATTTCACGTGGCCCAACTGTTCTTTCAAGTGCTGGACCAGTGCACTGCGCCCATGCTTGACTTCATACAGCTCGGCGACCTGTAATAGATCGAGGTCGTCGGCATCGGGACCGAGTTCCTCTTTCAGGGGCGCCATCAGCTTTTTCCAGGTGGGCAGCCGGGAAGCAAGCGACACCCCCGCACCGACGAAGATCGTGCCGTTGCCGCGTACAAACCGTTCGACCAGCAAGCGGTCGACCTGCGGGGGATTTTCCATACGTCAGGCGCCCAATGCCGCGCTCAATCGCGCAAACAGCGCCTCGCGCTGCGCCAGCGCCTGTTTTCCACCGTTGATGATCATGGTCATCCGAACGAAGTCTTCCTCCCTGGGATGGCCCGCACCGGAATCCGCCAGGGCATTCAAATGATGCGCCTGCCAAAAGTACGCTGCGCTGCGCGCGGCATTGCCGCGTTCTCCCAGCATTTCGGGTTTGTCCTGCAATGGCAGGCCGATCTGCTTCGCGACCTGGCCATAATTGGTTCGCCCGGTAATCTGCAGCAGGCCGCGTCCCCGGAAGCGAAAACCGTCGCCGGATGCCACGTCGCCGTTTCCCATCCGGTTCGCGTACACGAAATTTCCCAGCGCCTCGGGGTTGCGCAGATAAGCGGCGGCGTTTGCGCCGCCGGGAAAGCGGCTGGGCCAGACCTTGCCCAGTCGTAGCGCCGTGGTAAAGAAAAGATTTTCCTCCAATACACTGAAGCCGGCCGACTCGATGCCGGTTTGTGCAATGAAAGCCGCCGCCCGGGACGGGGTCGTGATGTCGAATTCGGGCATGACCTGGTTGAGTGTTTCGGCCCAACCGTCCGGATCCTGACATTGCGGCAGCTTTTCCCTCAACAGCTGGCCTGTGATGGAAACCATGATGTGTCCTTTCAGGTCGACGTTCGCATGGCGTGCACTTCCGCACGGTCTAATCCCGTCTTTGTTTCCAGGATCAAGTTCTTTTATTGATGGCCGGTTTCACGTCGAGCCGCAGCCGATTGATACAATAATTTACACACATCGAGAAACCAGGTAACGAAAACTTAATTCGGTTCAAGATTGAATTTATTAATCCGCAAACTTGAATCCATATAAAAAGCGTGCACACGGGCCATGGCATGGCTGCGGGCAGTCCTGTGAACGAAATGACATCGTTGCTATACTTGCACGCCATGATGCCGACCCAACCCCTGACCTGCCCCGACCCGCTCGCGCGCGCGCCGCGCGCCGCGCCGTCCGGCCGGCCGACCGACTGGCTGCGCCTGCCCCCGCCCTCGCTGCAGGGCGCGCTCGTCGCGCTGGCCGGGCGCGATACCCGCGGCCTGCACCTCGACGATGTCCAGCGCCTGTCGCATTTCCCGTCGTCGCCGCTCGTCACGCTGTCGTGGTTCCGCGACGTCGACATCGGCCAGGTCACGCAAGGCGCGCACGGGCTGGCATGGCAACCGTTCGGCTCATCCTGCGTCGTCTCGGGCACGCAGGCCGATCCCAGCACGACCTGGGCGCCGACGACGGGACACGGCTGCATGGCGCTCTTCCGCGCCGACGCCGCGCAAGCCCTGTTCGGGCTCGATCTCGCGCGCATCCAGGACCGGTTCGTGCCGGCGGCAGACGTCATGGGCGCCGAATGGACGCCGTTCTGGGACGCGCTGCGCGCCAGCGCCGACGAGGATCTGGCCGGCGTGCTGGAGCGCCACCTCGCGCGCCGCTGGCAGGCGCTGCGCGGGCGCGATTCCGGCCAGGCGTCGCTGCGCCAGCTCGGCCGGCACTGGGTCGAACGCCTCGCGTGGCAGGCGCACGAGTGGCGGCGCGAACACAGCCCGCGGCACGTCGAGCGCCGCATCAAGTCGTTCAGCGGCCGCTCGCTGCGCGAATGGCAGGCGATCGTGCGCACCGAAGGCCTGTTCTTCGCCGCGCGCGACCGCCACGATGCCGGCCAGCGGCTCGACTGGGCCGCGATGGCGCTGGACGAAGGCTTCGCCGACCAGGCCCACATGACGCGCGCCGTGCGCCGCATCACCGGGTTCGCGCCGGCGGAATTCGCGCGCCGCTTCGTCGACGACGAGTCGTTCTGGATGTACCGGCTGTGGGTGTGAAGCGTGTGCAGGCTCAGTCGAACGTCCAGCGCACGCCGAAGCGGATCGTGCGCGGGGCGCCGGGCGCATAAAAGGCCGAGTGCACGACGCGGGCATCGCCGCCCCGTGCCATGAACGTGCCGTCCGCCGTGAAGCCGGTGGCGCCGAGCTGCGCCGCCGTCGCGTAGCGCCGGTCGAACAGGTTGTCGACCTGGGCGAACAGGCGCAGGCGCGGCGCCGGCGCAAAGGTCGCCCCGAGGTCGAACACGGCATGGCCCGCCGTCCTGCCGCTGCCCAGGAACCCCGTGCCGTCCGGACGATGCAGGCCGTTCTCGTTGCCGCGCGCCGTCGAATCCGATACGGCCTGCACGCCCAGTTCCGCCGACCACGCGGGCGTGACGTGCCATTCCGCGCGCGCCTTGACCACGTGGCGCGGCATCAGGGGCAGGCGGTCGCCGGGGCGGACCGCGATATTGCCGTCCGCATCCGCGCTGCTGTTGCCGGCACCGTTGATGGTCTCCCCGCTTTCGAACGTCGCGGCCAGGTAGGTGTAGTGCACGGACATCGCCACCGTGCCGGCATGGCCGTCGGCGCCCAGCTCGACGCCCTGGCGGCGCGTGCGGCCGACGTTGCGGAAATAGCCGAAGCCCGCCGCGTCGTCGGCGACGAACAGGATGTCGTCGTGGTTCGTCGCGCGGAACACGCCGGCGCTCCAGCGCACGCCGCGGATCGTCCCGCGCACGCCCGCTTCCCACGTGCGGGTGACGACCTGCCGCAGCGGCGGGTCGCCCGCCATCGCGTTCGGCAGCTTGCATGGATTCGCCGGATCGGCGCAGCCCAGTTCCACCGCGGTCGGCGTGCGGCTGCCTTCGTCGTAGCCGGCATAGGCATTCAGTTGCCGCGACGGCGACCACGTCATGCCGGCCGCGGGATTGAAGCGGCCGTAGCGATGGTCGCCGTCCAGCGAACCGTTGCCGCCGCCGGGATGGATGCGGTCGCGGTTGTGGACGGCCGTGCGGTTGTAGCGGCCGGACAGGGTCAGGTGCAGGCCGTCGCGCAGGCGCAGCGTGTCCGTCGCATACACGCTCCACGTGCGCGCGCGGCCGTCGAGGTCGACCGCCCTGTCGTCGTCGAACACGCCGACCGGCGCGATGCCGCGGTCCGGATTCACGGCGCCGAATTGCACGCTCTGGCGGAAGTCCACGCGGCTGGCGTCGAACGCCGCGCCGGCCGTCAGCCCGCCGGACATGGACGCCTGTCCGCTCAATCCCGCACTCGTCTGCGTGCTGGCCGTGCGGTTGACGAGTCCATTCGGCGCGTCGTCTACGAGCGCATCGTCGTTCAGGTCCCCGTTGACGGTCGACGTGCGGATGTGGCGGTAGTAGGCGTTCCCGGACAACTGGACGCCGGCGCCGACGTCGCGGCTGGCCGTCAGATTCAGCAGCGCGGCGCGGTCCCTGGTCACGTCCGGCTTCGTGTAGACGCTGGCGGCGTCCCGCGCGAGCAGCCGCTCCTCCTGCAAGCCGTTACCGGCAAGGTGGCTGGACGAGAACGCGGCACTCAGCGCCACGTCGCTCGACCCGCCGCGCCATCCGGCCTTGCCGAACAACTGGCCGAGGCGCGTGGGCGAATCGTCGCGCCAGCCGTGGTCGCGAAACGCGGTGCCGGTCACGTACCAGTGCAGGCCGCGTCCGTCATGGCCGCCGTGCTCGAATCCGGTCTCCGCGCGGCCGTAGCCGCCCGCCTGCGCATCCAGCACCGTGCCGGGATCGTGCTCGCCATCCTTGGTCCGGACGACGAGCGCGCCGCCCAGCGTGTTCAGTCCGAACAGCGGATTCGAGCCCGGCATCAGTGTCACCGACGCGATGGCGGCGCGCGGGATCAGGTCCCAGCCGACGACGTCGCCGAACGGCTGGTTCATGCGCACGCCGTCCATGTACACCGACAGTCCCTGCGGCGTGCCGAGCAGCGGCGACGCCGTGAAGCCGCGGTAGTTGACGTCCGGCTGGAGTGGATTGCCCTGGATTTCGTTGACGAAGACGCTGCCCAGCCGGCGGTTCAACGCGTCCGGCAGCGTGGCGCCGTCCGTAGCGTTGACGGCGGCGCCGTCCAGGGTCTGCACGTTCGCGGCGATCCGTTCGCGCGCGACGCCCAGGCCCGGCAGCGGCGACGTGCCGACGATTTCGACGACGGCCGGCAATGGATCGGCTGCAGCGCCTCCGTGCCAGAGGGCCGCGACGGCGGCCGCCAGCACGGCCGCGCGCAGGTTCGTACGTTGTGCCATGGTCGGTGGGGTCCCTGTCTCCGTGATAGTTTGTCGCTGCTATCACTGCAGGAACCATTCCAGGGCCAGGCGCTACGGCATCGACGGCCGCACGCACGCCACTGCGCCACTTCGGATCACCCGGGTGTTCCGTTCCGGTACAACTCAGGCCGGCGCGAAGATGCGATTCAGCGTCGCGGCGTCGAGCGCATCGTCCGCGTAGGCGAAGGTCCCCTGCTCCAGGACTTCGCGCGCGGCGCGCACGAGCGCCCCGTACGCGGCGCGCGCGAGCGACGCGCCCAGGCTCACGCGCGTGACGCCGAGACGGGCCAGTTCGGGAACCGTGAGCGGCATGCCGGGCATGCCCATCATGATGTTGACCGGCCGGTCGACCGACCGCACGACTTCCGCGATCTCGTCCGCGGTGCGCAGGCCCGGTGCGAACAGCACGTCCGCGCCGGCCTCCTGGTATGCCTGCAGGCGGCGGATGGTGTCGCCGAGATCCGGCCTGCCGACGCGGAAGTTTTCGGCGCGGCCCGTCAGCACGAACTTGAAGCCGAGCGAGCGTGCCGCCTCGGCCGCCGCGCGGATGCGGTCGGTGGCAAGGCCGATGTCGTACAGCGGCTCGTCCGGATCGCCGGTCGCATCCTCGATGGAGCCGCCCACGATGCCCGTCGCCGCCGCGTCGATGATCGTACGGGCCGCATCGTCGGCGGATGGGCCGAAGCCCGACTGCAGGTCGGCGGACAGCGGCAGGTCCGTCGCCGCGGCCAGTTGGGCCAGGTGCGGCAGCATGTCCTGCACGGTGATGGTCGGATCCGTCTTCCCTTGCGAGAACGCGAAGCCGGCGCTGGTGCCGGCGAGCGCCGGCACACCCAGGTGCTGCAACAGCTTCGCCGATCCCGCGTCCCACGGGTTCGGGATGACGAAGCAGTTGCCGCGCCGGTGCAGGTCGACGAACGCCTGCGCTTTTTCCAACTGGGTCTTCATGTGCTCCATGGTGCGCATCTCCTGTCGGTGGTGGGATGCTACGTTACCAGACACGCCACGCGGGAAGATGCGCGGAATGTCACATGCCGGGTTCCTCGCCCACGCGCACGACGTGCAGCAGGTTCGTGCGGCCCGGGCGGCCGGACGGGAAGCCCGCCACCACCACGACGTCGTCGCCCACGTCGGCCAGGCCGTGCTGCTGCGCGGCCGCGACGCCGTCCGCCACCATGCGCTCGAACCCCTCGGCTTCCTGGAACGGCACCGGATGCACGCCCCACACGAGCGCCAGGCGGCGAGCGATCTCGGCGCGCGGCGTCAGCGCGAGGATAGTCGCGGACGGCCGCTCGCGGCTCGCGCGCAGGCACGTCGCGCCGCTGGCCGTGTACGTCACCGTCGCGGCGGGCGCCAGCAGGTTGGTCACGCGGCGCAGCGCGCAGCAGATGGCGTCGGCCGTCGTCCTGTCGGCCGGCTTGTGGCTCGCGTCCAGGCCGTCGCGCCAGCGCGGGTCCTGCTCCACTTCGCGGATCACGTTGTCCATCACGGTGACCGACTGCACCGGATACTGGCCCGACGCCGATTCGGCCGACAGCATGACGGCGTCGGCGCCCTCGTAGATCGCGGTGGCGACGTCGGACACTTCGGCGCGCGTCGGCACCGGCGCGGACGTCATCGATTCCAGCATCTGCGTGGCGACGACGACGGGCCGGCCGGCGGCGCGCGCGGCATGCACGATCCGGCGCTGCAGCACGGGCACCTGTTGCGGCGGGAGTTCCACGCCCAGGTCGCCGCGCGCCACCATGATGCCGTCGGCCAGCGCGACGATACCCTCCAGCGCATCGATCGCGGCGGGCTTTTCCAGCTTGGCCATGATCCACGCGCGGTCGCCGATCAGGGCGCGCGCCTCGACGATGTCTTCGGGGCGCTGCACGAACGACAGCGCGACCCAGTCCACGCCCAGCGCCAGGCCGAACGCCAGGTCGGCGCGGTCCTTGCTCGTCAGCGGCGAGATCGGCAGCACGACGCCCGGCACGTTGACGCCCTTGCGGTCCGACAGCACGCCGCCGGCCATCACGGTCGTCTCGGCGAAGTCGGGGCCGCAGGCGTCCACGCACAGGCGCAGCTTGCCGTCGTCCAGCAGCAGGTCGGTGCCGGGGCGCAGCGCGGCGAAGATTTCCGGGTGCGGCATGCCGGCGCGGGCCGCCGTGCCCTCGGCGCTGTCGAGGTCGAGGCGGAAGCGGCTGCCCGTCTCCAGCATCGCCTTGCCGCCGGCCATGCGGCCGACGCGCAGCTTGGGTCCCTGCAGGTCCATCAGGATGCCGATGGGACGACCGATGTCGCGCTCGACGGCGCGGATCGTGTTGAAGCGCGCGGCGTGGTCGTCGTGGCTGCCGTGGCTGAAGTTGAGGCGGAAGACGTCGGCGCCGGCCAATGCCAGCGCATAGATTTGATCGGGGGTGGAACTGGAGGGGCCGAGTGTGGCCAGGATGCGGGCGCGGCGTTGGCGTAGCATGGGATCAGTCCTAGTCTTGGAATAAAAAAAAAACGGGTACGCCGCCGCCGCGGCGTACCCGCTAAAGGGAAGTCTCGGGTGCGCGAACGTGGTCTAGGTGTGAAGTTGCAAGAGGTTGTTTCGGTTGGTTGAGAGCCTGGACATCGGTGCTTTGCCGCCGATGCCTTGGTGCGGGCGATGCCAGTTGTAGTGATGGATCCAGTCGCGCAGCATGTTGGCGCGCTCGCTTGAGGTCTTGTAGACGAAGCCGTAAGCCCATTCACGCAGCGCTGACTGGATGAAGCGCTCGGCCTTGCCGTTGGTCTGTGGCCGGTAGGGCTTGGTAAAGCGATGCTTCAGTTCCAGGCCTGCGCAAATCCGGCCAAAGCTCTTTGCCCGGAAAGGTGAGCCGTTATCGGTCAGTAGACGTTTGGGCCTGACCCCCAGCGAGCAGTAATACGCGTGGGCGTTGGCCAGGAAGCGACAGGCGCTTTCCTGCGATTCGTCAGGATACAGCTCGGTGTACGCGATACGCGCATGGTCATCGACTGCCACGAACAGCACTTCCCATCCGGCACCACGGCTGCGATCACGCCGGTCGCCGGTGGCGCGATGTCCGGTCTTTTCGATACGCCCAAGTTTCTTCGTGTCGATATGGATAAGATCACCCGGCTTTTCATGTTCATAACGCTGCACCGGCTCGGCCGGCTCCAGATCGGACAGTCGCGCCAGCCCAGCGCGCGCCAACACCCGGCTCACGGTCGCTTTCGATAGCGCCAGATACTCGGCGATGCGTGCCTGCGTCAACCGTTTCTTGCGCAGTTCGACGATCGTCAGCGCCTTCGATTCGTCGATGGCACGTGGGCTGTGATTCGGACGCGATGAACGATCGGTCAATCCAGCCTTGCCTTCAGCCAGAAACCGTCCCACCCACTTGCGCACAGTCGGGGCGCTGACGCCGTATAGCTGCGCCACGTGACAGGCCGGCAGGCGGGCCTTGAGGACGTCTTGGACCATTTCGACTCGACGAACGAAGGTCAATCGGGCATTCTTATGGATGTTCATTCGGTTGGCTTCCTTGAGAACTGGGGGTTTGGCGATTTCCAGTTTCTCAATTCCAATCCGAATGAACAACCTATTGAAACATCACATCTAGGCCACGTAGATCGCGCGGAAATCGTTCACGTTGGTCAGCGTGGGACCCGTGATGAGGGAATCGCCCAGCGCACGGAAGAACGTGTGCGCATCGTTGTTCTCGAGGCTCGCGCGCGGCGGCATGCCGCGCTCCCAGCCGCGTGCCAGCGTGTCCGGCGTGACGAACGCGCCGGCGATTTCCTCGGCGCCGTCGACGCCGTCGGTGTCCCCCGCCAGCGCGTGGATGCCGGCAGCGCCGTCCAGCGCGACGGCGAGCGCCAGCAGGAATTCGACGTTGCGCCCGCCGCGGCCGTCGCCGCGGATGGTGACGGTCGTCTCGCCGCCGGACAGCAGCACGCACGGTCCCGCCACCGGCTGGCCGTGGCGTTTGGCCTGCAGGGCGATGCCGGCCATGACCTTGGCCACGTCGCGCGCTTCGCCTTCGATGCTGTCGCCGAGGATCAGCGGCGTGACGCCGGCCTGGCGGGCGACTTGCGCCGCCGCTTCCAGCGCCATCTGCGGCGAGGCGACGATGTGCGTTTCGACGTGTTCCAGGCGGCGCGCACCCGGCTTGACCGTCTCGCCTGCGCCGGATTCCAGCAGGCGGCGCGCGCCCTCGGGCAAGTCGATGCCATAGCGGCGCACGACTTCCAGCGCGTCCGCGCAGGTGGTCGGATCGGCCACGGTGGGGCCGGATGCGATGTCCATCGGGTTGTCGCCCGGGACGTCGGAAATCAGGAGGTTGACCACGCGCGCCGGGTGGCAGGCCGCGGCCAGCCGGCCGCCCTTGATCGCGGACAGGTGGCGGCGCACGCAGTTCATTTCGGTGATGCTGGCGCCGGACGCGAGCAGCGCGCGGTTGATCGCCTGCTTGTCTTCCAGCGTGACGCCCTCGCCCGGCAGCGGCAGCAACGACGAGCCGCCGCCGGAGATCAGGCAGATCACGAGGTCGTCCGCCGACAGGCCGCGCACCGTGCGCAGCATGCGCTGGGCGGCTTCGCGGCCGGCGGCGTCGGGCACCGGGTGGGCGGCTTCGACGATCTCGATGCGCTCGCACGGCACGGCATAGCCGTAGCGCGTGACGACGAGGCCCGACAGCGGCCCGGGCCAGCTCCGCTCCAGCGCCTGGGCCATCGCGGCCGACGCCTTGCCGGCGCCGATCACGACCGTGCGGCCCCTGGGCGGCGCCGGCAGGTTGCGCGGAATGCACAGCGAAGGCTGGGCCGCATCCACGGCGGCGGTGAACATGCTGGCGAGCAGTTCGCGCGGATTCATCGTAGTCATCAAAGTCTCCTGTTCGGTTCCCGATACCGCCTCGAAACGGACGGCTTGTCGTAGGGTGGGCACCACGTGCCCACGCGTTCATGCGGCTCCGGTATGGAGGGGCATCGCGGCCAATCACACGCCGGTTGAACGCGTGGGCGGAGGGCCGCCCACCCTACACATCTCGAACGCTTTCGCGTCACGTTGGCGTTCGCGTGGACGCGGCGCCCACCCCACGGTAGGGTGGGCTCCCCGAGCCCACGCGCACGTTGGCGTTGTGTTGGCGTTACTGCTTCTGGCCGATCTCGAAGTTCGCCATCATCTCGAGCGCGCGCACCATGGCCGAGTGGTCCCAGCTGCCGCCGTCGTGCGCGGCGCAGGTGTTGAACAGTTCCTGCGCGGTGGCGGTGTTCGGCAGCGGCACGCCGAGCTGGCGGCCGGTGGTCAGCGCCAGGTTCAGGTCCTTGCGGTGCAGGTCGATGCGGAAGCCCGGCGCGAACGTGCGCTTGACCATCCGTTCGCCGTGCACTTCGAGGATGCGCGAATTGGCGAAACCGCCCATCAGCGCTTCGCGCACGCGGGCCGGATCGGCGCCGGCCTTGGCGGCCAGCAGCAGCGCCTCGCCCACCGCTTCGATGGTCAGCGCGACGATGATCTGGTTGGCGACCTTGGTGATCTGGCCGTCGCCGTTGCCGCCGACGAGCGTGATGTTCTTGCCCATCTTGTCGAACAGCGGCTTCACTTTCGCGAAGGCCGCCTCGCTGCCGCCGACCATGATGGTCAGGCTCGCGGCCTTGGCGCCCACTTCGCCGCCCGACACCGGCGCATCCAGGTATTCGCAGCCCAGCGCATTGACGCGTTTGGCGAAGTCCTTGGTGGCGACCGGGGAGATCGAGCTCATGTCGACGACGATCTTGCCGGCCTTCAGGCTTGAGGCGACGCCGTCCTTGCCGAACAGGACCTCGTCCACCTGCGGCGTGTCCGGGACCATGATGAAGATGATGTCCGACTGCGATGCCACTTCGGCGCCGTTCAGGCACACGCGGGCGCCCGCTTCGACGAGGGCCGACGGGGTCGGGCCGACGGTGTTCGTGAACAGCGTGTGGCCGTCGTTGATGAGGTGACCCGCCATCGGGGCACCCATGATGCCCAGGCCGATGAATCCGATGTTTGCCATGATGATTCTCCTTCAGTTTTTTGGTGACAGGGCTTACTGCGCGGCCAGCCTGGCGATCCAGTCCAGGCCCGCGCGGGTGTCGGCGGCCGGCTTGTATTCGCAGCCGATCCAGCCGTCGTAGCCGATGCGGTCCAGGTGCTTGAACAGCCACGGGTAGTTGATCTCGCCCGTACCCGGCTCGTTGCGGCCCGGGTTGTCGGCGACCTGGATGTGCGCGATTTTGGCCAGGTGGCGTTCGACCGTCTTCGCCAGTTCGCCTTCCGTGCGCTGGGCGTGGTAGACGTCGTACTGGACGAACAGGTTGTCCGCGCCGACCGACTCGATCAGGTCCAGCGCCTGCTGCGTCGTGTTCAGGTAGAAGCCCGGGATGTCGTACGTGTTGATCGGCTCGATCAGCAGGCGGATGCCGGCCTGCTTCAGTTGCGTCGCCGCGTAGCGCAGGTTCTCGATGACGGTGCGGCGCAAGGTGCCCGCATCGACGCCCGCCGGGGCGATGCCGACCAGGCAGTTCACCTGGCGGCAGTTGAGCGCCCTGGCGTACTCGATGGCGCGGGCCACGCCCTCGCGGAACTCGGCCTCGCGGCCGGGCAGCACGGCGATGCCGCGCTCACCCTTGTCCCAGTCGCCGGCCGGCAGGTTGTGCAGGACCTGCGTCAGGCCGAACTGCTGCAGGCGTTCCGCCAGCGCTTCCTTCTCGAAGCCGTACGGGAACAGATACTCGACGCCCTTGAATCCCGCGTCGTGCGCGGCCTCGAAGCGGTCGAGGAACGGCAGTTCGTTGAACAGCATCGTCAGGTTGGCTGCAAATCTTGGCATGTTTGTCTCCTACTCTTTCAGTGCCGGCCGCGTTCAGGCGCGGATGGCGGTCGGTGCGTCGCCCGGCTGTTCGGCCAGCGCCTCGAACTCGTTGACGGCGTCGATCTCCGTGCCCATCGAGATGTTGGTCACGCGCTCCAGGATGATCTCGACGATCACCGGCACGCGGTGCCGGGCCATCAGGGCCTTCGCTTCGGAGAACGCCGGCTGGATGTCGTCGACGTTGCGCACCCGGATCGCCTTGCAGCCGAGGCCTTCGGCGACCGCCACGTGGTCGACGCCGTAGGCACCGAGGTCCGGCGCGTTGATGTTCTCGAACGCCAGCTGGACGCAGTAGTCCATGTCGAAGCCGCGCTGCGACTGGCGGATCAGGCCGAGGTAGGCGTTGTTCACGACGACGTGCAGGTAAGGCAGCTTGAATTGCGCGCCGACGGCCAGTTCCTCGATCATGAACTGGAAGTCGTAGTCGCCCGAGATCGCGACGACGTCCGTCTTGGCGCCCGAGGCGACGACGCCCAGCGCGGCGGGCACGGTCCAGCCCAGGGGGCCGGCCTGGCCGCAGTTGATCCAGTTGCGCGGCTTGTACACGTGCAGGAACTGCGCGGCGGCGATCTGCGACAGGCCGATCGTGCTGACGTACGTCGTGTCCTTGCCGAACGCGCGGTTCATTTCTTCGTACACGCGCTGCGGCTTGATCGGCGAGTTCTCGAAGTGCGTCTTGCGCAGCATGGTACGCTTGCGTTCCTGGCATTGCGCGGCCCAGGCGCTGCGGTCCGGCAGGCCGCCGATCGATTTCATGCCGCGGGCGACGTCGATCATCAGGTCCAGCGCGGCGCCGGCGTCGGAGACGATGCCGTAGTCCGGACCGAACACGCGGCCGATCTGCGTGGGTTCGATGTCGATGTGGACGAACTTGCGGCCCTTCTTGTACACGTCGACGGAGCCGGTGTGGCGATTCGCCCAGCGGTTGCCGATGCCGATGACGAAGTCGGATTCCAGCATCGTCGCGTTGCCGTAGCGGTGCGACGTCTGCAGGCCGACCATGCCGGCCATCAGCGGGTGGTCGTCGGGAATCGCGCCCCAGCCCATCAGGGTCGGGATCACGGGCACGCCGACGATCTCGGCGAATTCCTGCAGGCGCGCCGCGGCATCCGCGTTGTACACGCCGCCGCCGCAGACGATCAGCGGACGCTCGGCCGCGTTCAGCATGGCCAGGGCCTTCTCGGCCTGGGCGCGGGTCGCCGCGGGCTTGTAGACCGGCAGCGGCTCGTAGGTCTCGATGTCGAATTCGATCTCGGCCACCTGCACGTCGAACGGCAGGTCGATCAGCACCGGGCCGGGGCGGCCGGAACGCATGATGTGGAAGGCTTGCTGGAACACGCGCGGGACGAGGTCCGGCTCGCGCACGGTGACGGCCCACTTGGTGACCGGCTTGGCGATCGACTCGATGTCGACGGCCTGGAAGTCTTCCTTGTACAGGCGGGCACGCGGTGCCTGGCCCGTGATGCATAGGATAGGTATCGAATCGGCCAGGGCGGAGTACAGGCCCGTGATCATGTCGGTGCCGGCCGGACCCGAGGTGCCGATGCAGACGCCGATGTTGCCGGCCTTGGCGCGGGTGTAGCCCTCGGCCATGTGCGAGGCGCCTTCCACGTGGCGGGCGAGCACGTGCTCGAAGCCGCCGTTTTTCTTCATTGCCGAGTAAAACGGGTTGATCGCGGCGCCGGGCACGCCGAACACCGTGCTCACACCTTCCTTGCGCAGCACTTCCGCTGCGGCGTCGATCGCTCTCATTCGGGCCATGTTCTCCTCCGTTTCATTGGTTGGTTTTGACTGACGACCCAGCATATCGATTACCCAGCACAAGATGAATTGCTGCTATTATCGGCACTGTCGATACTTTAAGTATTGAATGAGAAAGACAGCATGGATCGCTACACCGAAATACGGAGTTTTGTCCTCATCACGGAAAAAGGGAGTTTCGCCGGCGCCGCCCTCGCGGAGGGCGTGACGCCCGTCGTCATGGGCCGGCGCCTGGACGCCCTCGAACAGCGCCTCGGCGTGCGCCTCATGCACCGCTCGACGCGCGGCCTCACGCTCACGGCGCTGGGCGAACAGTTCATCGAACCGTGCCGCCAGCTGCTGCGCGATTTCGACATCACGGAAAACAGCATCAGCGCGGGCCGCAGCACGGTGCGCGGCCACCTCGTCGTGTCGGCCCCGGCGGCGTTCGGGCGCAAGCATGTGGCGCCGCAGGCACCGGCCTTCCGCGCCATCCACACGGAACTCAAGATGTCGTTCAACTTCACGGACAGCGTCGTCGACCTCGTGCGGGAAGGCTACGACATGGCGATCCGCATCGGCGAAGTCACGGACCCGAACTACGTCGCGATCCCGCTGTTCCCGAACCGGCGCGTGGTCTGCGGCACGCCCGACTACTTCGAGCGCAACGGCGTGCCGCGCACGCCGGAAGACCTCGCGCAGCACAACTGCCTGGCCTTCAACCTGCAGGGCGGCCAGCAGCGCGGGTGGACGTTCCGGCGCGACGGCAAGCTGTTCGCCGTGCGCGTGGACGGGGACCTCGCCTGCAACGACGGCGAGCTGCTGTTCGACTGGGTCAAGCAGGGACTGGGCATCGGCTGGCGCTCCACGTGGGAGATCCAGGCCGAGCTGAAACGGGGCGAACTGGTGACGGTGCTGGACGAGTACGCGGTCGGCAATTACCCGATCCAGGCCGTGTTCCCGCAGCAGCGCTACCTGCCGGCGAAGATCCGGCATTTCATCGATCACCTCAAGGCGGTGTACAACACGCCCGGGTATTGGGAACGGCAGCTCGGCGCGGGATGACGATGGTCAGGCGGCCGCCCGGGCCGGCACGACGGCCGGGCCCCTGACGGTCAGCAGCGCGAGGTGGCCGTCGGTCGCCGAGCGCTTCAGGTCCGCGTCGGCCGCGGCGATCACGTGCGGCGCCAGCACGCCGGCGTCGAGGATGCCGACGGCCTGGTTGCGGCCGCCCGTCTTGGCCGCGTACAGGCACAGGTCGGCCAGGTGCACCAGCTGCTCCCAGTCGGGATCGTGGGCGTCCGGATGCAGGGCTTTCGGGCAGAAGCCGATCGAGATCGTCGCCGTGAGTTCGCGGTCGTCGAGCGCGATCGGCGTGCCGCCCACGGCCGCCAGAACGCGGGCGCAGACCTGGCGCGCCTCCTCCGTGCCGATGCCGGGCAGGTAGGCCAGGAATTCCTCGCCGCCCCAGCGGATCAGCACATCCTGTTCGCGCAAGGTGGCGGCCAGCCGCGCCGCGACGTTCTTCAGCACGACGTCGCCCGCGCCATGGCCCAGCGTGTCGTTGATCGACTTGAAGCGGTCGATGTCCATCAGCAGGAACACGCCGCCCGTGCGGCCCTCGCCGCCGGCGCGCCGGTCCGTTGCGGCGCCGGCCTGGCGGTGATGGCGCGGCACGACCTGCTCGTAAAAATAGTGGCGGTTGAAGAGCCCCGTCAGCGAATCGCGCGTGCTCTGCATGAACAGCTGCTCGTTCTTCTGCTTCAGCGCCTTGTTGGCCTTGGCCACGCGCCCGTACAGGAAGGCGATCAGGACGACGGCGACGCACGTCGTGGCGCTGAGGGCCACCCACAGGCTGCGCTGGCGCCGCGCGCCCTTCAATTCCGCGGCTTTCAATACGCTCTCGTGGTGGAGCGCGGCGAGCTCCGACTGCTTCTTCTGGTTGTCGCGCGCGCGCTGCAGCGCCTCGTACGACAGCTCCTTTTCCTTGCGCCACGCGGCGAGGGACACGGAACCGGCTTTCTCGTAGATCGTCAGGGCCGCCTCGCCGAAGCCGACCTGGCCCAGCGCATGGCCGTAATTGAGCAGCATGCGGACGTACTGGTCGTCGTTCTTCAGGGCCTCGAGCGCCTTGTCCGCCATGGCCCTGCCTTCGGCGATGTTGCGGAAATAGATCTGCGTGAGCCCGAGTTCGAACGTGGCGAGGCGGATGCCGTAGTCGTCGCCGACCGCGCGCGAGATGCGCAGCGCCTTCGTGGCCGCCCGCTCCGCTTCGCCGTAGCGCCGGCCCTGCATGTAGAGTTCGGAGAGGTTCGCCAGCGGCACCGCGAGCCGCTCCTGCGCATCGAGCTTCTCGAGCAGGTCGACCGCGGCCCGCAGCGCGCTTTCCGCCCGCTTCGGATTGCCCGCGCGCGCGGCCGTCGCGTACTCGGCCAGGCGCGCGTGCGCGAGCTGGCCGGGAATGCCGCGCGCGCGCGCGGCGGCGATCATCTCGTCGGTGCGCGCCAGCGCCTCGGTGAATTTGCCGACGCCGGCCAGCAGGCGCGCCTGTTCGCGCAACGCCATCTGCAACGCGTCCGGATCGTTGCCGGCGCGGGCGACGTCCACCGCGCGGGTCACGAGTTCGATGCCGCCGGGCGTGTCGCCATCCTCTTCAGCCAGCATGCCCTGCGTGACGAGCGCCTCGGTTTTCAGATAGGGATCGGCCGTGTCGTCCGCGAGGCGCGCGGCGCCCTGCACCAGGCGGCGGGCCGCTTCCTGGTCGTGCACGTACTTGGACAGCGCATACGCATGGTGCAGCATCGCCTGGGCCAGCAGGTCGTCGTCATGCAGTTCGCGGCCGAGGCGTTCCGCGCCGAGGGCGGCGTCGACGGCCCGGTTCATGTCCTTGAGCCACCAATAGGCGCCGCTCGTCACGACCAGCACCTGGCCCAGTTCGCGGCCCGTGTGGCCCTGCCTCAGGACGTCGAGCCGGCGCAGCGCCGCCCGCGGCGTGACGTAGGCCTCTTCCCGGATGGCGGTCAGTTCGCGGGTGAAGTCCGCATGCGGATCGCCGGGCTGGGCCACGGCCGCCTGGCAGACGAGCAGCAGGCCCAAAAATAACCGGCGTACAACCATGCTTCCTCCAAACGTAGCCCCAAATAGTAACACCGGGAAACGTCAGATTCTACAAATCAAGTTGTAACGTATTAATTGACCCACGGAAACGTATTAGTTCGGCATCTTTTCGCCGGCCCGCAAGGTCAGCACGCGCACGCCGCTGCCCGTGACGGCCACCGTGTGCTCGAACTGCGCCGACAACGCCCCGTCGCACGTCACCACTGTCCAGCCGTCGTCCTCGGTGCGCACGGCGTTCCGGCCCGCGTTGAGCATCGGCTCGATGGTGAATACCATCCCTTCGCGCAGCACGAGGCCCGTGCGCGGACGGCCCCAGTGCAGCACCTGCGGCGGTTCGTGCATCTCGCGCCCGATCCCGTGGCCGCAGTATTCGCGCACGACGGCATATCCGTGGCGTCGCGCATGCCGCTCGATCGCATGCCCCACGTCGCCCAGCCGCGCGCCGGGACGGACCGCGCGGATGCCCTTCCACATCGCCTCGTACGTCACCTGCACGAGCCGCCGTGCCTCCGCCGCCACGTCGCCCACGAGATAGGTCTTGCTGGAGTCGGCGATGTAGCCGTCTTTTTCGAGCGTGATGTCGAAATTGACGATGTCGCCGCTGCGCAGGACCTCCGTCGCCGACGGCACGCCGTGGCACACGACGTCGTTGCGCGACGTGTTCATGGCGTAGGCGAAGCCGTACTGCCCCTTGCTGGCGGGGCGCGCGTCCAGCGTGTGCACGATGAAGTCGTCGACCAGGTCGTTCACCTGCATGGTCGTCATGCCGATCAGGTCCAGGCGGTCGAGGTGGCCGAACACCTCCGCCAGCAGCTTGCCCGCCGCCGCCATCAGCGCGATTTCTTCCGGCCGCTTCGTCATGACGCCACCTTGAGGGCTTGCGGGACGACGCCCGCCGCCCGCAGTTCGCGCGCCATGATCTCGTTGAAGCTCTGGGTCGGATGCAGTTCGCACAGCATGCCGATGCGGACCCAGAACGCGGCCTGCGCGTTGATGGATCGGCACGATACGGTGCTCGCCTTGCGAATCTGGTCGTGCAGCTCGTCTTCGATGTTAACGATGCCCATCATATACTCCATATATAGAACGTATACGAATTATATATCAGCTAACTCATCAGGCAAAATTTATCGCGAACTTGCTGCCGCAACCTCTCATCAGGGAATGAACGCGTCGAGCAAATCTGCGCCGTTCCTGGCAACGAAGCGACGCCAGAAATGCTCGGCAAGCTTCCACAGGATCTCGATCCGATCGAATAAAGCGATCACATCGTCGCGTGTCGTCGGTCGTTGCCACCGTGCGCGCGGATGAACATGGCGACGGCCGACCGGCAATAGGATTCGATTTCGTTGTTGTCCTCTGCTCTCGCTTCATCGAAACGTGCGATAGCCAGGAGATCGGATCCTTTGAAAAGCGCGGCAAACAATCGGGCGGACCCGAGAGGATCGGGCACGTTCAGAACGGCCTTCGCGTGCAACTGACGCAACAGGGTCTCGATTTGCGCAATGACATGCGCGGGCCCGGCTTCGTAATGGAGCCTGCTTAACGACTTTTGATTCGTCTTGTCGGCCATGATCATGGCTTCGACACCGCTGACGTCCGGGCTCAATAGCGTGCGAAGCAGGGATGATCCCACCGCCATGAGTTGCTCTTCGGCCGAACCATCGACGCCTTCAAAAAGGGCCTGTGGCGCAAACTGATGGCAGCGGGCCGCGATGGCCGCGCTGAACAGCGCCTCTTTATTCTCAAAGTGCCGATAGATGCTTAGCTTGGATATCTTCGCCCGCTGGGCGACCTTGTCCATTGTCGTGGCTTGAAAACCCAATTCCACAAAGAGTTCGCATGCGGCATCGACTATCGTTTGGCCCAGCGCGTCATTGGAGGGCCGGCCGCGCCGGCCCTGGTTGTTTTCGGTCACGATAATTCCAGTACTTGACAGTATTCAAATTCAGGTATTACGATACCACGCAGTATTTGAAATGTGCAAGCCAATGCACCAGGCCCAGCCCCATCCATCCATCCACGACACGGAGTTCATTACCATGAATGACGTCATCATCATCGGCGGCAGCTTTGCCGGCCTCGCCGCCGCGCTGCAGCTCGGCCGTGCCCGCCGCAAGGTCACCGTTCTCGATACCGGCCTGCCGCGCAATCGCTTCGCCGGCCACTCGCATGGCCTGCTCGGCCACGATCACAAGCCACCGCTGGACATCCTGGCCCAGGCGCGGCAGCAGTTGGCGCGTTATCCCACGATCAGCCTGGTCAGCGCCCGGGCCGACAGTGTCTCCGGCGCCATCGACGATTTCTCCGTCCTCACCGGCGATGGCGAAAGCCTTCGGGCGCGCCGCCTGATCCTGAGCTATGGCGTCGCCGACCAGATGCCTGATGTTCCCGGCTTTGCCGAATGCTGGGGCACGTCCATCGTCCCCTGCCCCTATTGCGACGGCTTTGAAGTCGCCGGCCAGCATTGGGGCCTCGTCTGGTCCGGCCCGCAGTCGCACCAGTCGGTCAAGCTGTTCCACGATTGGACTGACAAGTTGACTGTCTTCGCCGATGGTCATGACATTCCGCCCGATATCCAGGCCGATCTGGCGCACCGCAACATCCCTGTGGTCGATGGCCGGATCGTCGAGATCGCCCATCACAAGGGCCATATCACAACCGTCGATCTCGATACAGGCCGCAAAATCGCGGTCGACATCCTGTTCGCCCATCCGCGCAACAAGCCGTCCGCAAGGCTGCATGAATCACTGGGCCTCGCCACGATGGATACGCCCGTCGGCATCGCCCTCAAAGTCGACGAGCGCCGCCAAACCAGCATGCCGGGCATCTACGCCGCCGGCGACCTCGCCACGCCCTTCTTGCCGTCGGTCACCCAGGCATCATCGCAGGGCGCGATGGCCGGTATCTTCGCCCAGCAATCGATGCTGGTTTGAGAGGACAGATGCCGTCCCGGGGAGCGACCGATCAGGCCTTTCCGGATGCGGCGACCGCACAGGTTCGCGAAGCCGTCGCCGGTCGAAAGGATGGGCGGGTGTTCCGATCGAGAATGTGGCCGAGCCTCATATGCTGATCAAAGAGTCGAGGAAGAGAAGGATGTCGAAAGAACCAGTGAACACCTTCGCCGGAAAATGGGCTCTGATCACCGTACGCCTAACAAAACCCTCTAGTTGCTCAGTAGACAACAGCCGGCTGCACTGATCTGTGCAGACCGTCCGCTACCGGTGCAAGAAGCGGACCCACGTGCTGCATCACTGCGCTCCCCAATTGGCAAACATGCATTAATTCGGTCTCAAATGGCTTCACTAGACCATGGAAAAAGTGGTCGCCGGAGCATGGCCCGGATTAACTGATGAAGGTCCCGAACGTGGCGCCGTCCGCCCCCCTGATGCGGCACCCGGGGTGCCACTTGAAGGAACTCATAGCTACCATTGCATGGAAAGATAATTTCCTTATAAATTACATATTTCTTCAATAACTCTGCCATACTGCTACCATCGAGCTACCGAAAGGACATCACGATGAAGCATATCGCCCTGCTTGCGGCCATGTTGGCCGTACTGGCGCCGTCAGCCATGGCTGGTGCAGCGCCTGCGACGAGCGCCCAACCGGGTGAAGCGCCGGAGCGAGCGGTTGACTCGCTGTTCGCCGCCTGGAATCGGCCAGGCATGCCGGGCGCGGTGGTCGAGGTGATCCGTGAGGGCAAGGTCGTGCTGAGCAAGGGCTACGGGTACGCCGATCTGGAGCACAACGTACCGATGACGCCAGCCGCGAGCTTCACCATCGGTTCGAACTCCAAACAGTTCACCGCGTTGTCGATCTACCTGCTGGCGCAAGACGGCAAGCTGGCGCTGGACGATGACGTCCGGAAGTACTTGCCGGAAGTGCCGGATTTCGGGAAGACCATCACGATCCGCCAATTGCTGCACCATACCAGCGGCCTGCGCGACTACTTCGACCTGATGTTCTTGAAGGGAGCGCGCATCGACGAGGTCGTTACGCAGGAAGACGTGTTCGCTCTAGTGAAACGTCAGCGCGCGCTGAACTTTTCGCCCGGCCAGCAATTTTTATACTCCAACACGGGCTATCTGCTGCTGGGGCAGATCGTCGAGCGTGTGTCTGGAATGCCGCTGGCCGAGTTCGCACGAATGCGCATCTTCGAACCACTCGGGATGAAGCACACGCAATTCCTGAATGGCTACGGCACGCTCGTGCCGCAGCGTGTTCTTTCCTATCTGCCGTCCGGGGCCGGCGGCTACGACTACGTGGCCGTCTGCGAGGCGGCCGATGGCGCAGGCGGGGTCGTCACGACAGCCGGCGATCTGGCACGATGGGACAGGAATTTTTATGACGGCCGGGTCGGCGGCATGGACCTGCTCGCGCAAATGCAAGTGCCCGGCATACTCGGCAACGGCCATCCCAACAACTACGCGTCCGGTCTGCTGATCGATTCCTACCGGGGCCGGCGCATCGTCGAGCATGGCGGCGACATCAGCGGCTTTCACACCCAGCTGACACGCTTTCCCGACCAGCATTTCTCCGTCGTGGTGCTGGCCAACTCGCCCGACCTCGACAAAGACGAGCTGGTGCGCAAAGTCGCCGACATCTACCTGGACCACGAAGTGCCTGCAGCGCCTGCCGCACCGATGTCGCCAGACAAAATGTTCAGGGAAGTCGCATTCGACCCGGCAGGGCTGGATGCGCTGGTCGGCTATTACGCGCTGTCGCCGCAAGCAGGCGTCCAAGGCGTCCATTTCACAAAAGAAGATGGCCACTTGTGGGCACAAGGAACGGGCCAGCCCCGGATTCCTGTATTCGCTTATGGTCAACGCAGTTTCTTTGCGAAGGCGATCAATGCCCAGTTCACCTTCGATGCACCGGGCAAGGATGGCATCGTCGCAGGCGGTGTCCTCCACCAGGGCGGACATGATATTCCCGCGCCGCGGATGGCGCGTCAAACTCCGCCGGCGGAAACGCTGGCCAGGTTCGAGGGCGAGTTTTACAGCGATGAGCTGCACGTGCTGTACACGGTCGCGTTAGGAAAGGACGGCTTGACTCTGACTTACCCGCGCGGCACGGCTCCCCTCGACGCCAAGGGCAAGGACGAATTCGGCGCCAGTTTCCGCTTCGGGGGCGTCAACCTCGACTATCAATGCAGCCCAACGTCCGGCTGCACGGGGTTCTCACTCAGCACCGGGAGGGCATGGAACCTGCAATTCACCCGCGTCGACCTGGCGCCGGCGAAGCCTCGTTGATTCCACCTTCGCAGGATGACGGGAACCGGGGCGAAGATGCGGTTGAGTGACAACCTGGTGTCGCCGCGCGCTGCCGAAAGACCGCGACGGCCGATCGCCCTTCGCGATACGGCGTGGAGTCGCGCGAAAGGCTCGGCCGATGGCGTTCGGTCGTCGAGCGCACGTTGGTCATCTCCAGGCGATGCTCTCCAGCTCGTCCGAAATGACCTGCTGCCCATGCTCCACCATGAACTCGTGGAACGACGCGGCCACGGTCGGAATCGCGCGTGCCGCCTTGTGCATCACGTGCCACTCGCCCTGCACGACGACGCCCGGCACCGGCAGCACGCTCAATAGCTGGTTGCGCACTTCCAGCGTGCAGGCGTGCACCGACAGGAAAGCGACGCCCAGGCCCGCCGCCGTCATCTGCTTGATCGCCTCGTTGCTGGACAACTCCGACCCGATCGCGAGCGCCACGCCCTCTTCCTCGTAACGGCGTTCGATCGCCGCGCGCGTGCCCGATCCGCGCTCGCGCACGAGGAGGTTGTGGGCGGCGATGTCGGCCAGGGTCACCGCCTCCATGGCCAGCAGCGGATGGCCGGGCGCGACGAAGAAGGCCATCGGGTGGCGCGCGAAGCGGCTGGCGCTGGTCGGGAATTCGCGCGGTGGCGTACCCATGATGGCCAGGTCGATCTCGTCGCGACTGAGCATGCCGATCACCTCCGGCCGCGAGCCCACCTGCAGCTTGATGCGCACGTGCGGTCGTCCGGTCGTGAAGCGCACGAGCATCGGCGGCAGCAGGTGCTCCGCCGTCATCACGGCGCCGATGCGCAGCGTGCCGGACGTCACGCCCTTCAGCGCCGCGATCTCGTCGCCCGCCTCTTCCCACAGGCCGAGGATGCGCTCCGCGTAACTCACCAGCAGCTCGCCCGCCGCCGTCATCTGGATGTTGCGGCCCTGGCGGCGCGTGAGCGGCACGCCGGCCGCCTCCTCCAGCAGCTTGAGGTGCAGCGACACCGCGGGCTGCGTCACGTGCATCGCCTCGGCGGCACGCGAGACGCTCTGGTGGCGCGCCACCAGCATCACGGCCTGCAGCTGTTTGAAGCTGGCTGGATACATAAGTGATCCCTTATCGGATTTTAAAAATTATTTATTTTTATTTTATCCGTCCCAGCCGTATAGTAAAGATAATTCAAGCGACAACGGCCCACAAAAGGAGATCATCATGACGGCACAAGCGTTCATCTTCGACTTATCCGCATTCCCGAGCACACGCGCGGCCGAGACCGCGGCGAATGTGCCGGCTGCGGACGCCGTGCGCCTGCTGGACCAGGCGATCGAGAACGGCCTGCCGTGCGCCCTGATCTCCGAACTGCCGCACGAACAGGCCGGCGAACAGCTGCGCCGCCGTTTCGGCGACACCGCCCACCACATCTTTTCCGTCGTGCTGACCGGCGCCGACTTCGGCGCGCGCGGCCACAAGGCGCCGTACTCCGTCGTACTGGGCCAGCTGGGCGTGCCGCCCGACGAAGCGCTGGCCGTGACGACCTCGCCGCGCGCCATCGCCGCGGCCCGCACCGCGCACATCGGCGTACAGACACCGAAAGCGGTCGTCATGCGCAAGGACGTGCGCAAGGTAAGCATGCCCACCACGACACACTGAGCAGTCTTCCCGGCATCCGCGGGCGCTGCTCCCGGCGGATGCGCGAACGCAGCGAAGCCGGGAGTCCCGCTCGGCCGGGTCGCCCTCGCCCACATCGATTCGAAAAAGAAGGGAGCACACCATGCAATCCATCGTCATCGTCGGCGGCGGCGTCGCCGGCCTCGAACTCGCCACCCGGCTCGGACGCCGCCTGGGCAGCAGCCACAAGGATCGCGTGATCCTCATCGACAGCGCGCCCACGCACTTCTGGAAACCCCTGCTGCACGCCGTCGCCGCCGGCACCATCGATCCGGCCGACCACATGATCGACTATGCGCGCCAGGCCATCGACAACCACTTCACGTTCGTGTGCGGCGAAGTCGTCGACGTCGACCGCGCCCGCCGCACGCTCACGGTGCGCAGCCGCACGTACGACATGAGCGACGCGCCGGACGCGCACACCGTCATTGCCTACGACCGCGTGGTGCTGGCCTACGGCTCCGTGACGAATTTCTTCGGCATCCCCGGCGCGCAGGAACACTGCCTGGCGCTCGACAGCGTGAAGGGCGCCGAAGCCTTCCGCCAGCGCTTCCTCGGCCTGTGCGCCCAGGCGGGACGCCGCCGCAATGCCCGCACGGACGCCGGCGCGCCGCTGCTCGACATCGTCATCGTGGGCGCCGGCCCGACCGGCATCGAACTGGCGGCCGACCTGCGCCACACGGTCGACACGCTCGCCCATTACGGCCTCGCCGGGCTGGAATCGCCGCACCAGGTACACATCCGCATCGTCGAACGCGGCCCGCAGGTGCTGCCGTCGCTGGATGCGGAAGCGTCCGGACTGGCCGTGCGCAAGCTGGGCGCGATGGGCATCGAGATCTGCACCGGCACGGCGATCGCCGAGGTGCGCGCGGACGAAGTCGAAACGACGGACGGCCGCGTGTTCCCCGCCGCGATCACCGTGTGGGCGGCCGGCGTGAAAGGCCCGCAATTCAGCACGGGCCTCAACGTGGCGCTGAACCGCAACGACCAGGTCGTGGTCGACGCCCGGCTGCGCAGCGTGACCGACCCGGACATCCACGCGATGGGCGATTGCTGCACGCTGCTCAATCCGGACAAGACGGCGATGGCGCCGCCCAGCGCCCAGGCGGCGCGCCAGCAGGCCGTCTATCTCGCGAAGCTGCTGGCGCACAAGACGCCGGACACGCTGCCGGGCTTCCAGTACCGCGACTACGGCACGCTCGTGTCGCTGGGGCGGGCGGGCGCGGTCGGCATCCTGCGCCGCGCGATCGGCAACCGCCACCTGCACGTCAAGGGGCCGTTCGCGCTGGCGATGTACGGCCTCACGTACCAGCGCCACGTGATGGGCCACCTCGGGCCGGTGCGGATGTGCGGCAACCTGCTGGCGCGCTGGTTCCGGTCGAAGATGTTGATGCCGGTGCGCTGGCACTGAGGGCGTATTCCGGCGAGCCGACGCGGACGGTGACGTGACCCGGACGGCGACGCGACCGGACGGCGACGCGACGCGAACGTCCGCGTGGGCAAGGGTTGCCCACCCTACGGCGGCGTGCGCGACGGTAGGGTGGGCGGCCTCCGCCCACCAGGCGTATGCGTCCTTCGAACGCAATCGTGGGCACGGGGTGCCCACCCTACGGGGCAGGCGACGGCGTGTGGTGCTACAAGCGCGCCAGCCGCGCGCCGTCGACCCGCAGCGAGGTGCCGTCGACGAAGCGGGCTTCGTCCGCGAGCAGGAAGGCGATGGCCGCGGCCAGGTCTTCCGCGGCGCCGACGTCGGCCTTGTCGATCACTTCCACGCCGGCCTTCACGTTCGGGTTATCCCACAGCATGGGCGTGTCGACGGCGCCGGGCAGCACGGCGTTCACGCGGATGCCCTTGGCCTTGCCCTCCAGCGCCGCCGACCGCGTGAGCGACAGCAGCGCCGCCTTCGCGGCCGCATACGGGGCGACGAGCGGCTCGGTCTCGACCGCATGCACGCTCGACACGTTGACGATGGCCCCGCCCCGGCGCATGCGCAGGAAGGCCTGCTTGGTGAAGAAGAAGGCGCCGAGCAGGTCGACGTCGAGGATGGCGCGCCAGTCCTGTTCCGTCTGCTGCTCGATGGGCTTGAACGACATCGTGCCCGCATTGTTGACGGCCAGGTCCCAGCCGCCGAAGCGCTTGATCGTGGCGTCCACCGTGGCGATCACCTGGTCTTCGCGCGCCACGTCGCAGGCGATGGTCGCGATGCGCTCGGCGTCCGCTTCCCGCGCCAGTCCGGCGGCGGCGGCGTCGACGGTGTCCTGGTGGTGGCCGGCCAGCATCACGCTGGCGCCCTCGCCCAGCAGGCGGCGCGCCGTGGCCAGGCCGATGCCGCCGGCGGCGCCGGTGACGATGGCGATGCGCTGGTCGAATCTCATGGGGTCTCCTTCGCATTAGGCTCGAGCCCAACGATAGCACGGTGCCCGCGGCCCCGGCGCATGGGTCATAATCGCGCTCGTCGCCCCCCGATCGTCACAGGAAAAACCATCATGTTCGAGATCAGCCAGCTCCGCTGCTTCGTGGCCGTCGCCGAGGAATTGCATTTCAGCCGCGCGGCGGAGCGCCTGAACATGACGCAGCCGCCGCTGAGCCGGCAGATCCGCCTGCTCGAACACCACGTCGGCGCCCGCCTGCTGGAACGCAACAGCCGCACCGTCAGGCTGACCGCGGCCGGCAAGGCGTTCTTTCCGGAGGCGGCGCGCATCCTGCGCATCGCCGAGGAAGCCACGTTCACCGCGCGCCGCGCCGCCAAGGGCGAGCAAGGGACGCTGGCCATCGGCTTCACGTCGGCCTCGGGCTACAGCCTGCTGCCGGAAGTCGTGCGGCGGCTGCGCGAGCGCGCGCCGGGCGTCTCGCTCAACCTCAAGGAACTCGTCAGCACCGCGCAGGTGGAGGCGCTCAACTCGGGCGAACTGGACCTGGGGCTGATGCGGCCCCACACGATCAACGGCGAGCTCGAAAGCCGGCCGCTGCTGACCGAACCGCTGATGCTCGCGGTCCATGCGGACGATGCCGACCGCTGGCCCCTGGCGCCCACGCTCGCCGACCTGCACGGCCGGCCGTTCGTGATGTACTCCCCGTACGAAGCGCGCCCGTTCTACCAGATGCTGAGCGAACGCTTCGCCCGCGCCGGCGTCGTGCCCGACGTCGTCGAGCACATCGGGCAGGTGCACACGATGCTGGCGCTGGTCCGGGCCGGCGTCGGCGCCGCCCTCATCGCGGCCGGCGCCGCCAACCTGAAATTCGACGGGATCGTCATGCGCGAGATGGCGACGGAGCCCGTCGAGATGATCTGCACGTTCCGGCGCGACAACGAGAATCCCGTCCTGCGGCTGTTCCTGCGCGACGTCCTGCCGACCTTCCATCGCTGATTGATTCAATTCCTGAATGTTACGCATCACAGTTTGGCTTGTTCGTGAATCGATCAAGACATATGATCATTTGCAGAACATAAGCCACCCGGACCATCGATCCGGGTAGCATCAGGAGACACTCTCACTGCGGTCGGCCGGCCAGGTAACAGCATGTCTCTCTTCTTTAACGCAACAATGGAAGAGATTATGAACAAAACAGCAGCCCTCCTCGCCGCGCTCGCCGCCGGCGCCGGCAACACCGGCTACAACCTCGGCATCCGCCACAGGTTCTGACCTCCATGACCAACGATAACCGACAACCGGAGACTACCGTGGAACAATCCCGATCCGTCCAAGCCGCGGCAGCGGCCAAGGTCCAGACCAGGACGCGCTGGATGATCCTCGCGATGCTGTTCGCGATCACGACCATCAACTACGCCGACCGCGCGACGATCTCGATCGCCGCGCCCGGCATCAAGAAGGAACTCGGCCTGGACGCGGTCCAGATGGGCTTCGTGTTTTCCGCGTTCGCCTGGTCCTACGTCATCGCCCAGCTGCCCGGCGGCTGGCTGCTGGACCGCTTCGGCTCCAAGATCACCTACTTCTGCAGCATCTTCCTGTGGTCCGTCTTCACCATGCTGACCGGGACGGTGGGATTCGTGGCGGGCGGCGCCGCGGTCGCCACGCTATTCACGCTGCGCCTGCTCGTCGGGGCGGCGGAAGCGCCTTCGTTCCCGGGCAACAGCCGCATCGCGTCCGCGTGGTTCCCCACGCACGAACGGGGCCTGGCCGCCGCCGTGTTCAATTCGGCGCAATACTTCGCCACCGTGCTGTTCGCGCCGATCATGGGCTGGCTGGTGCACAGCTACGGCTGGCACAGCGTGTTCTACGTGATGGGCGGCCTGGGCATCGTGATGGCCTTCGTCTGGCTCAAGACCATCTACGGTCCCAAGGACCACCCGTCGGTCAGCAGCAGCGAACTGAAATACATCCAGGACGGCGGCGCGCTCGTCGACCTGGACAGCGGCAGCCGCACGGCCCAGCCGAGCCAGGTGGACACGTTCGCCTGCATCAAGGAATTGCTGGGCAACCGCATGCTGCTGGGCGTGTACATCGGCCAGTACTGCATCACGACGCTGACCTATTTCTTCCTGACCTGGTTCCCCGTCTACCTCGTGCAGGAACGCCACATGACGATCCTGAAGGCCGGCTTCGTCGCGTCGCTGCCCGCCATCGCCGGCTTCCTCGGCGGCATCACCGGCGGCTGGATCTCGGACCGCCTGAGCCGCGCCGGCTATTCGCTGTCGGTGTCGCGCAAGGTGCCGATCGTGCTGGGCATGCTGATGTCGATGACCATGATCGCGTGTAACTACATCGAGGCGGATACGCTCGTCGTCGCCGCCATGTCGCTCGCGTTCTTCGGCAAGGGCGTCGGCGCGCTGGGCTGGGCCGTCGTGTCGGACACGTCGCCGAAGGAAGCGGGCGGCCTGTCCGGCGCCCTGTTCAATACCTTCGGCAACACGGCCGGCATCACGACGCCCATCGTCATCGGCTACATCGTCCAGAACACCGGCTCGTTCGCCGGCGCCCTGCTCTTCGTCGGCGCCAACGCGGCGCTGGCCATCGTGTGCTACCTGTTCATCGTCGGCGACATCAAGCGCGTCAAGCTCGTGAAGTCGCTCGTGAACCAGTAGACTCTTCCATTCATCCCACCCAACGTCTTTCACCATGAACACTATCGGCACCAAAGCCCCCGTCGTCACCGAACTGCGCGTCGTCCCCGTCGCCGGCCAGGACAGCATGCTGCTCAACCTCTCCGGCGCGCACGGTCCCTGGTTCACCCGCAACATCGTCATCCTCAAGGACAGCGCCGGCAACACGGGCCTGGGCGAGGTGCCGGGCGGCGAGAAGATCCGCCAGACCATCGAGGATGCGCGGCCCCTCGTCGTCGGCAAGACGCTGGGTGAGTACAACAACGTCCTGAACGCGATGCGCGGCGCCTTCGCCGACCGCGATGCCGACGGGCGCGGCCAGCAGACGTTCGACCTGCGCACGACCATCCACGCCGTCACGGCCGTGGAATCCGCGCTGCTCGACCTGCTGGGCCAGTTCATGAACGTGCCCGTCGCGGCGCTGCTGGGCGAAGGCATGCAGCGTAGTGCCGTCGAGATGCTGGGCTACCTGTTCTACGTGGGCGACCGCAGAAAGACGCCGCTGGCCTACCGCAGCGAGCCGGACGCCGCCGACGCCTGGCTCCGCCTGCGCAACGAGGAGGCACTGACGCCGGAAGCCGTCGTGCGCCTGTGCGAGGCCGCGCGCGAGCGCTACGGCTTCAACGACTTCAAGCTGAAAGGCGGCGTGCTGTCCGCCGACGAAGAGATGGAAGCGATCGTCGCGATGCACGAGCGCTTCCCGGACGCGCGCATCACGCTGGACCCGAACGGCGCCTGGTCGCTGCAGGAAGCGATCCGCGTGTGCCGCGACAAGCACGGCATCCTCGCGTATGCGGAAGACCCGTGCGGCGCCGAGAACGGTTTCTCGGGCCGCGAAGTGATGGCCGAATTCCGCCGCGCCACCGGCCTGCCGACGGCCACCAACATGATCGCCACCGACTGGCGCCAGATGGCCCATTCGATCCAGCTGCAGTCCGTCGACATCCCGCTCGCCGACCCGCACTTCTGGACGATGCAGGGTTCCGTGCGGGTGGCGCAGCTGTGCCAGATGTTCGGCCTGACGTGGGGTTCGCACTCGAACAACCACTTCGACATCTCGCTCGCCATGTTCACCCACGTGGGCGCGGCGGCGCCGGGCAAGGTCACCGCGATCGACACCCACTGGATCTGGCAGGACGGCCAGCGCGTCACGAAAGAGCCGCTGAAGATCGAAGGCGGGCTCGTGCACGTCCCGGCGAAACCGGGCCTCGGCATCGAGCTCGATGAAGCCGAACTGGAAAAAGCGCACCAGGCCTACAGGAACATGGGGCTGGGCGCGCGCGACGACGCCGTCGCGATGCAGTTCCTGGTGCCGAACTGGAAGTTCGACAACAAGCGTCCCTGCCTGGTGCGCTGATCCCCGGCAGGCAGACGAACGGCTCAGCCCTGCGCGTCCGCCGCGTAGGGCTTGCCGTTGACGACGACGCTCTCCAGCACCGGGGCGGCCGCGCCCTTGACCCGCAGCCGCGTGTCGGTTAGTTGCACATCGACGTTCCTCAGCACGATGGCCGCGATGTCGGTCTGGCCCGGATTCGGCGCGATGGTGCCGAAGGCGCCGAAACGGCCGCGGATGCCTTCCAGCGTGACGCCGCGCACGGTGGAATGCGGCGGCGCCTCGCCTTTCAGGTCGAAGTACTGGCTCCACGGCCGGACCGACACGATCTCGCCCTTGTCCGAATCGAGCACCAGGTCGCGGAAGTGGATGTCTTCGTAGCGCTGCGGCGTGTCCGGCCGCAGCTTCAGGTGGGCGACACTGCCCACGTCCTGCACGCGGCAATGTTCGACGACGACGTCGCGCACGACCGTCGCCTCGCTCCCCAGCGTGAACATCGCGTGGCCGCGCCGGAACACGCAGTTGCGCACGCGGATGCGCTCCACCGGCGGGCTGTCCTTGTCCTCCAGCGCGCGCGGGCCCTTCGAGCCCTTGGCCGCGATGCAGTCGTCCGTCACGGAAAAATGGCAGCCGTCGACGAGGACGTCCTGACAGCTGTCGATGTCGATGCCGTCCGTGCTGGGGGCCTGCACGTAATCGTCCGGCACCTGGAAGTTCGTATTGCGCACCACCACGTCGCGGCAGCTGTACAGGTGCAGGTTCCAGAACTGCGAATCCTTGAACGTGATCCCGTCTATCGTCACGCCGCGCGACGCCTCGATCACGGCCAGCCGGGCACGCGGCAGGTCGAGGTTGCGGAAGCTCCCCTTGTCCCTGGCCGCCTTGCGCAACGCCCAGAACCGGTCCCAGATCGGCCGGCCGGCGCCGTCCAGCGTGCCTTCGCCCGTGATCTGCAGGCCGTCGCAGCCCGCGGCATTGATCAGGCCCGGATTGAAGCGCTCTTCGAAGTGGCCTTCGATGCGCGTGCGCTGGACGGGGAAATGCCGCATGTCCGTCGAACACCGGAGGACGGCGCCCCGGTCGAGGTGCAGATGGACGTCCGGCTTGAGAAACAACGCGCCGCTGACGAACACGCCGGCCGGCACGACGACCGTGCCGCCGCCCTGCGCCGCCAGTCGGTCGACGGCGGCCTGGATGGCGCGCGTATTGACCGTGGCGCCATCGGCCACGGCGCCGGCGTCAAGAATGGACAGGCGTTTGCTTGCGGGCGCCGCGGCACGGGCCGCAAGGTGCCAGGCAGGGAGGGACAACAACGACAGGACGACGCGGCGGCGGGACGAAAAAGGCACAGGCATGATGTTCCGGATCGGAAGTCGGGATCCGGTTCATGCTAAAGCACCCGCGCCGCCGGCGCGGATCAATCCGCTGATCGATTCAGCCGAACAGCGATTCGAACGCCCACACGATGGTCTTGGCCACGAACTGCGCGAACGGCAGGGCCAGGAGGACCAGCAGGATAATCTGGCAGACGCGCAGCACGGGTTCGAACGCATGCCAGTCGCGGTGGACGTGCGGCATGTGGAAGTGCGGCCGGTGGACGTGCGACAGGTGCAGATGAGCCTTCATGCGGGCGGGCGCGATTCCGAATTTCATCGTTGTCTCCGTATATGTATATACGTTTCAAGCATATGCTCATGCAAGACGCTCCGCCGATGATTTTTCTGATCGCGCGGACCGATGAGATTGACGGAATCAATTTGCCATTCTGTCGTGCTGACATAAACTGAAAAGTTCTGGTCTAGCAAACGATACGACGTTATCTGCATTCGGCTTGACGCGAATCAAACGAATTCCTGACGTCCCCGCTGCCCCGGCCTACACTCACCGCATACCCGTCCCGGGAGCGGCACCATGATCAAGACCATCCTCGTGCATGTCGACGGCGGCCCCGCGCAGGACAGCCGCCTGCGCGCCGCCGCCCTGCTCGCCAACACCTTCGACGCCCACCTCGTCGGCAGCGCCGACACGGGCATCGGCTGGCTCGACTACGCGCTGCTGACGGGCGCGGTGGCCGCGACGACGGCGGGCCCCGATTTCGAGAACCTGCGCGCCGCCGCCCGCGCGCGCCTGGACAGCTTCGAGGACGCGGCGCGCCGCCTGGGCGTGGCCTCCTTCGAAGCCCGCCTGATCGAGGACGAGGCCCGCTACGCGCTGCTGCTGCAGTCGCGCTATGCCGACCTCGTCGTGCTGAGCCGCGGCGCCCAGGCCGATCCCGCGCGGCCGGTACGGGCGCGCGCCCTGCCGGATCACATGGCGCTGCACGGCGCCCGTCCGGTGCTGGTGGTGCCGCCGGATCATGCGGACGCGCCGCTGCCCGGCACCGCCGTCGTCGGCTGGGACGGCAGCATGCAGGCCATTGCCGCGATCGCCGCCGCCCTGCCGCTGCTCGTGCGTGCGGACATCGTGCGGCTGGCCCTCGTCAATCCGGAGGCGTCCGGAGACCTGCACGGCCAGCAGCCCGGCGCCGACATGGCGCTGTACCTGGCCCGGCACGGGGCGCGGGTCGACGTGGTCGTCGAACGCACCCGCGCCACCGTCGGCGACGCGTTGATGGGCCTGGCGCACGACTGCCGCGCAGGCCTGATGGTGACGGGCGCCTACAGCCACGGCCGCTACCGCGAATGGATGCTCGGCGGCGTCACGCGCGAACTGCTGGAACGGGCCCGCGTGCCGCTATTGCTCGCACACTGAGCGACGGAATCCGCCGCGTTTGCGATAAATCAAACAACAAACCAAGCGCACCAAAGACACTGCTCTTCATCATCGACGAGATTGAGGCAGATCATGCACTTCCACCAACCCGACGCGGACCCGCACGCCGCCTGCGCAGCCGTGCGCGACAGCCGCGAACGCCTGTGCGCCCGCATCGCCGCCCTGCAGGCGCAATCGGACGACATCTTCGTACAGGATTTCCCCGCCGTCGTGGCGGCGGTCGAAACGGATTTCCGGCGCGAGGAGGCGCTGCTCGAGCGGCTCGGCGACGCCTGCCTGCATCCGCGCCGCGCCGACTACGCCGTCGTGCTGTGCGCGCTGCACCGCACGCTGGCGCAGATCGAAGGGGGCGACGTCGTGCTGGGCCGCCAGGTCGCGGATGCGCTGGGGGCCGTGTTGTCGCTGCCGTGGGATGCCGGCACGGACGCGCCGCGCGCGCCTCCGGCCGGCATGCGGCGCCCGCGTGCGGCGCGCGCCGCCGGGTCGATTCACTGAGCGGCGGGGCCGGCGCCCCGCGCGGTCAGCGCAGGTTGCCCGTGTGCCCGAGCGAATAGCGGCCCGGTTGCGGCCACACGGTCAGGCCGTGCGGCTCGCCGCCGACCTTCACCTTCTGCATGTCGCCCGTCTTCGTGTCGATGCGGTAGACGACGTCGTCGAAGCGGCCCGACAGCCACAGCCACTTGCCGTCCGCGCTGACGTTGCCCATGTCCGGACTGCCGCCGCCCGGCACGGGCCAGTTGGCGATGATCTTCCCGGTCGCGAAGTCCAGCACGGCCACGCTGCCCGGTCCCTTGCGCTTGCCGTGGATGCGGTGCGTGCCGCGGCTCGAGATGTACAGGTATTTGCCGTCGCGGCTCGGATACAGGCCGTGCGTGCCGATCCCGACGGGGACGAAGCCGATCTGCTTCAGGTTGTCGCCGTCGACGACGTGCACGCCGTCCGCATCCATGTCGGCCACGTAGAAGCGCTTGCCGTCGGGCGAGATGCGCACGTCCTGCGGCATGCCCTTCTTGGCCGTGCAGATCTCGCTGGCGCCCGGCGCCGTCGGGTCGACGCCTTCGCGGAAGCGCGTCGACGGCATCGACAGTTTCAGGTAGCCGAGCACCTTGCGGTTGACCATGTCGATCTTCGCGAGGCTGCCGTCGAATTCGCACGTGAACAGCGCGTAGCGGCCGTCGATCGAGAATTCGGCGTGGTTGATGCCGCCGCACTGCGGCACCTCGATGGCGTACTGCATCGCCATCGTGTGCGGATCGCGGAAGTCGAGGCGGTGGCGCGCCTCGGTCACGACGATCGCCGACTTGCCGTCCGGCGTGAAATACATATTGTACGGGTCGTCGACGGTCACGTTCGGCCCCGGCTTGCCGGTGCGCGGGTCGATGGGCGTCAGGCTGCCGTCGCCGCGCCGCTCGGCATTGTTCGCCACCCACAGCGTGCGCAGGTCCCACGACGGGATCACGTGCTGCGGGCTGCGGCCGACCTTGAAGGTGTCCACGACCTTCATCGTCGCGGGATCGATGACACTGACGTCGTTCGAACGCAGGTTCGGCACGTACACGCGTTCCAGATCGCCTTTCACGACGGGGCTCAGGTGCGTGGGGCCGATCTCGCTGTACACATTGCGCGGATCGACGACGGGCGGCATGCCCGGCACGGTCGCGACGGCGGCGGTCGCCGTTGCCGGGACGGGGATCGGGGCGGACGCAGCGACGACACGCGACGCGACGACGCCGCCGGCCAGGACGGACAGGGCCAGGACGGCACCAACGGTAGTTTTGGATGACACGATGGCTTCTTTACTTTCGATGGGAAGGATTCGGATTCTGGTCTGGCGCGCCCTGGCGGGCGGCGCGGATCGCGGCCACGGAGGCGTCCACGATGCGCTCGACGCCGATGCGGCCCAGTTCCGCGGTCGCGCGGGTCGGATCGCCGTGCACGCCCGCACGCACGCCGCCGCGGGCGCCCGCCGCCACCTGGGCCGGGCGCACGAGCGCGGGGTCGACGGCCAGCGACAGCGCCGTGTCGGCCAGGCCCGCGTGCGTGCCGATCTCGGCGTCGGCGAAGCCGCGCTGCTTCAGGTCGGCGTTGAACGTGGTCGTCGCGGCCTCGTAATACGCGCCCAGGGCATGGGCGCGGCAACCGCCGGCCCGGTTCACGCGCGCGGCGGCCTTGTCTTCGTTGCGCTGGTAGCCGCCGTGGTCGCCCAGGAAGAACACGTCGCGGATGCCGTGCCGGCACAGGCTCAGCGCGGTGGATTCGAGCAGGGACTCGAACGCGGCATCGGGAATCGACAGGGTGCCCGCGAACCGCATGTGGGCGGCCGGCGGCGTGATCGACCCTTCCGGCACATAGGCGACGACGGGCGCGACGACGGCATCGCCCAGCCGCGCGGCGATCCGCCCCGCCAGCACGCGGGCGCGCACGTTGTGCTTGCCGAGGACGATGTGCGGGCCGCTCTGCTCGGTGCCGCCGATGGGCACGAGTGCCGTCGTGGCGCCGGCCGCGATGCGGTCGCGCAGTTCCGGCGACGTCATCTCTTCGATATACACGCCGGGGCCGGCGCGGTCGGCCGCGGCAGGTGCCGCCGACGCGTGGACCGCCGCGGCCAGGGCCAGGCCGGCGACCACCAGCGCCTTGCGGCGCCACGAGTTGTGCAGGTGAAGCATTGATCCGTGTTCCTGATGCTTGCGCGCGCCTGGCACGAACGCCATTCGCCGCGCGACCGAGCACCTATTGTAGAGCATAGCGGCGCGGCGGACGGGCGGCGCGGGCGGATTTTTTTGCGACCGGCGCCAGAGTGTCGCGCCGTGGCGGCAGATGCTTGCCAGTCCGGCAAACGTCCGCGCACGGCAGGCAGGCATTCCTTTTCAAATGTTCAACTGCCGCTACGGCCGCGTGCCGGCCATCGCATCGTTACCTGATGCCACAGGCGGCCTGCGAACACCAGGGAAGCACGACGATCGCCGTCGGCAGTACAATGCTGACCGTCCCCGCCGCGCGTGGGCAATGGCATCGCGTGCGGCACCGCGGACGGGTGAACCACGCCGGTTTCTGATCCGGCACGACGACACGGAGACGACATGGCGCGCAGCGGACTCACGAAATCACAGGTCAGGGAAGCCCGCGACCGCCTGCTGGCGGCGGGGCGCCACCCGTCCGTCGACGCGCTGCGCCACGCGCTGGGCGACAGCGGCTCCAAGTCGACCATCCACAAATACCTCAAGGAGCTGCGCAGCGAAGAAGGGGCCGCGCAAGCCGCCCCCGGCATCAGGCGCGAAGACACGGGCCGCGCCCTGCACGCCCTCGTCGACGAGCTGGCCGACCGCCTGCACGCCGATTTCGACGAGCGCGTGCGCCTGCTGCGCGCCGCCCACGACGCCGCGCTGCGCGAGCGCGAGCACGAACTGGCCGAGCTGCGCAGCACCGTCGCCACGCTGACGGCCCGCGTGCAGCAGCTGGAAGCGGAAGCGCAGTCCGGCGGCGACGACACGCCCCTGCGCCACTGGCACGACCGGCAGAGCGCCGCGGGCGGGTTCGGCCACTTCGACAGCAGCCTGCTGAATTCGCGCTCGTCCCTGCCCGACGCCTCTCCGTTCGACATGATCCGGGCCGCCGCACGCTCGTGACCGACGCCGCCGCCCGCACCGCCGCGCCCGTGCTGCTGTCCGCACGCGACCTGCGTTCGCCGTTCGGCGGTCCGTTCACGTTCGACGTGCGCGCGGGCGAATGCATCGCCATCCAGGGCCCGTCCGGCGCCGGCAAGAGCGTCCTGCTGCGCATGCTGGCCGACCTCGACCCGCACGACGGCGCCGCCCTGCTCGACGGCTGCCCCGCCGCGTCGATGCCGGCCCCGGCCTGGCGCGCCGCCGTCGTCTACCAGGCGGCCGAGCCGGCATGGTGGGAGGCGACGGCCAGTGCACACTTCACGGCTTGCGACCAGGATGCCGTCGACGCCGCGCTCGCGGCATTGGGACTGCCGGCCCGGCTACTGGACGCGGAGCTCGACCGCCTGTCGACGGGCGAACGCCAGCGCCTCGCCCTCGTCCGCTCGCTGGCCCGGCGCCCGCGCGTGCTGCTGCTCGCCCACCCGCCGGGGGCCCTCCACCCGCACGCGGTCGCGCGCGTGGAAGCGCTGCTGCGCGACGGCCTCGCGCGCGGCATGGCCGTGCTGATCGCGACGCACGCCGGCGAACAGGCGCGCCGCCTCGCGCACCGCATCTTCCGCCTCGAACAGGGGCAGCTCGTCGCGCCATGAACGCCATCCATCTCGGCGCCTGGGACCTGCTCGCGGCCGCGACGTTGATCGTGCTGGATGCCGCGCTGTCGCTGGCGCTGCGCCTCGGGCTGCACCGCCAGATCCTCGTCGCGGCCGTGCGCATGACGGCGCAACTGACGATCGTCGGTGTCGTGCTGCGCCACGTGTTCGCGACGGCGTCCGCGGCGACGACGCTGGCCGTCGTCGTGTTCATGATCGCCGCCGCCGCGCGCGAGGTCGCGACGCGGCCGAAGCAGCGCCTCGGGCGCCACATGAATTACCGGATCAGCGCCGCCGTCGTGTCGTGCGCCGGCTTCGCGACGGTGCTGCTGGCCCTGACGACGGCCGTGCGCCCGACGCCGTGGTACGAACCGCGCTACGCGATTCCGCTGATGGGCATCGTGCTCGGCAGCGTGCTGAACGCCGCCAGCCTCGCACTGGACGGCATCCTCGACGGCGTCGTGCGCGAGCGCGCCCGCATCGAAGCGCGACTGGCCCTCGGCACCCCGTTCCGCGACGCCATCGCCCCACTGGTCCGCAGCGCGACGCGGCGCGGCATGATCCCCGTCGCCAACCAGATGTCGGCCGCCGGCATCATCACCCTGCCGGGCATCATGACGGGCCAGCTGCTGGCCGGCATGGACCCGATGGACGCCGTCAAGTACCAGATCCTGCTGATGTTCCTGCTGGCCGGCGCGAGCGGCCTGGCGGCGAGCGGCGCCGCCCTGCTGGCCGTGCGCGCGCTGAGCGACGGCCGCCAGCGGCTGCGCGTCGACCGGCTGCAGGCCTAGACCGGGCGCGCGACGATCAGGGCCGAGTCGATGGTGAAGCTGCCGTCGTCCTCGAGCGCGAAATAGTCCTTCACCTCGGCCGACGCGCGCCGCTGCAGCGACCGGATCGCGGCGACGTGCACGTCGGGCGTCTGCATCCGTTCGATCCACGCGCCGAAGTCGAGCCGCAGCTTGTACGTCGCCACCTCCCCGACCGCGAAGCCGAGGGACGCCAGCGCCGCCTTCCACTCGGCCAGCGTCCCGTTCCGCACGTGCGATGGATCGCGCAGCAGTTCCAGCGACTGCAGCCAGGTGTCGAGCAACGACACGCCGGGCGACACGACGTCCATGAACAGCGCCAGGCCATCCGGCTTGACCACCCGCCGCATCTGCGCCAGGCCGTCCGTGAACGCGCCCCAATGATGCGCGCTGTAGCGGGTGGCGACGACGTCGAACGACCCGGACGGACAAGGCAGCGCCTCGGCCGCACCCCGCTTCGTGACGATGTTGTCCAGGCCCCGCTTGCGGGCCTCGGCGGCGACCGTCTCCAGCATCGCGGCCGACAGGTCGTAAGCGACGACCTTCTCGACGAGGCCGGCCATGCGGAACGCCACGTGGCCGCCACCGCACCCCATGTCCAGTGCGATGGCGTGCGGACGGCTGCCGATCACGGCGGCCATGCGTTCCAGGTCGGCGCCGCTGGCATGCACGGCGCTCGCCAGATAGGCCTGCGCGCGGGAATCGTATTGTTCGAGAACGGTTGCATCGTGGGTGGCGGTCGTCATGCTTGCTCCTTTGAACGTGAAAAACCCATTGTGGGCCACAGGTTTTCCTGTTACAAGGAGCCTGTTTATACTGGTATTACGACCACCATGACCGACTCTCACCAGCGCCGGCTGCTCGGCGCATTCATCCGCGCCCATCGCGCACGCCTGACGCCCGCCAGGCCCGGCAGCCGGCGCCGCACGCCCGGCCTGCGGCGCGAAGAGCTGGCCGACGCGGCCGGCCTGGGCGTCACGTGGATCACGTGGCTCGAACAGGGCCGCGACGTCCAGCCGTCCGTGGCCGCGCTGGCGCGCCTGGCCGACGCGCTGCAGCTGTCCGCGGCCGAGCGCGCCTCGCTGTTCGACCTCGCCGGCAAGAAAGACCCGCGCGCGGGCGCCGAGCACGCCAACGACCTGCCGCCCGCCCTGCTGGCGCTGCCGGGGCTGATGTCCGCGCCGGCCTACCTGCTCGATCACACCTGGACGGCGCGCGCCTGGAACGACGCCGCGGCCGCCCTGTTCGTCGGCTGGCTGGCCCCGGACGCGACCGACCGCAACCTGCTCCGCTACGTCTTCCTGCACCCCGCCGCACGCGAACTCATCGTGGACTGGGACACGCGGGCGCGGCGCCTGGCGGCCGAGTTCCGCGCCGACTTCCACCGGCGGCCGGCGGATGCCGACATGCAGGCGCTCGTCGAGCAATTGCGCCGGGACAGCGAACCCTTTGCGCAGTGCTGGGACAAGCAGGACGTGCTGCATCGCGAGGGCGGCGAGCGCCAGTTCAGGCATCCCGTCAGGGGCGAGCTCAGCTTCGTTCAGACCACGTTGCTGGTGGCCTTGCAGATGGAGATCAAGATGGTTTGCCTGGCCGACGGATGAGGTGACTGCCATCGTCGCGCGCCGCGTTCCGGCGCAAGCGGTTGCGTCGGAACGCGAACCTTCCGGGTCGAAACCTGTCCAGAGATGAAGGGATGCCTTGCGCATCATTGCCGACCGACGGGAGCAGCATGCACGACCACGCCACGGACACGTTCGACGTCGCCACGCTGGTGCCGGGCTTCCGCCCGCCACCGCAACCGGATCCGGCCGACGCATCGCTGCCCGGCGCGGCCGCCCGGCTGGCCGCGGCGGACGCCCGCATGCGGCATTGGCGCTATCCCGCCGACGGTCCGCTCGTGCCCGGCTCGGACCGGCACGCGGACGCAAGCTGTCGCATGTTTCGCGAGACCTTCAATCCTTATCGTCCCGCCGTGCTGGACTGGCCCGTCCTGGCCCCGGCCACCCGCGCGCGCATCGTGGCACTGCCGATCTGGGACATCGCCGTCCAGACGGAAGGCAAGGCGCGCCTGCGCATGGCGGCCTATGCCGGCACGCTCGACGAGCCCGGCATGCGCGACGCGCTCGCGCTGAACGCGTGGGAAGAACAGCGCCACAAGGAAGTCCTGTCGCGCATGGCCGCGGCGTACGGCATCGAACTGGCGCCCGAGCCGGCGCCGCCCCTGCCCCGCGACCGGGAATGGGCCTATCTCGTCACCGGCTACAGCGAATGCATCGACAGCTTTTTCGCCTTCGGCCTGTTCGAACTGGCGCGGCGTTCCGGACTGTTCCCGCCGGCGCTCGTCGATACGTTCGAACCCGTGATGCAGGAAGAGTGCCGCCACATCCTGTTCTTCGCCAACTGGGCCGCCTGGCACCGCGCCCGTCTGCCCTTCCGGCGCCGCGTGCGCTTCGAAGCGAGGGTCGCCGCCGTCTGGTGCTTCCTCGCGTGGGAGCGGATCGGCCTCGCGCGCGCCGTCGACCCGCGCGGCGGCGCGCGCGAACCGGACAATAATTTCACGCTGCACGGCGCCCAGTCGGTGGCGGACGACGGCATCCGGCTCCGCGACCTGGTCGCACTGTGCCTCGCGGAAAACGACCGGCGCTTCGCCGGCTACGACGAACGGCTGTTGCGGCCCGCGACCATGCCGCGCCTGGCGCGTCTTGTGCTGCGTTTTGTCCTGCGGTTTGTGCCACGTTTCGCGCCGCGCCCGTCCAGGCCGTTCTGGCGCCGGCGCTGAGCTAGTCGAGATAGCCCTCGCGCCCGAACCACGCGACCGCCTCCCGCACACCGGCGCCGTACGGTCCGGGCCGGTAGCCGAGTTCCCGCTCCGCCTTCGCGGACGAATAGAACATCCGGTTGCGCGACATCCGCAAGCCGTCCACGGTCAGGAACGGCTCCCGCCCGCGCAGGCGCGCGAGGGCCTCGGCCGCGTACGCCAGCGGCACCAGCGGCGCGGCCGGCAGCCTCAGGCGCGGCGGCGCGCGGCCCGCGGCCTGCGCGATCTCGGCCAGCAGGTCCCGCAACGTCACGTTCTGCCCGCCGAGGATGTAGCGCTCGCCCACGCGCCCGCACTCCAGCGCGAGCAGGTGCCCGCGCGCCACGTCCTCGACGTCGACGACGTTCAGGCCCGTCTCCACGAACGCCGGCATCCGTCCGCGGGCTGCCTCGACGACGATGCGCCCGGTCGGCGTCGGACGCACGTCGCGCGCGCCCACCGGCGTCGACGGATTGACGATCACGGCCGGCAAGCCGTCCTGCGCGACCATGCGCCCGACCAGCCGTTCGGCCGCCACCTTGCTGCGCTTGTACGCGCCGATGGCCTCGTGTTCCGCCAGCGGCTCGTCTTCCGTGGCGGCCACGGTCGACGGGCCGACGCGCAGCGTGGCCACGCTGCTGGTGACGACGACGCGCTCGACCCCGGCCGCCAGCGCGGCCCGCATCACGACCCGGGTCCCGTCCAGGTTGTTGCGCACGATCTCGCCGGGCTCGCGCGCCCACAGCCGGTAATCCGCCGCGACATGCAGCAGGAAGCGCGCACCGGCCAGCGCGCGCCCGACGGCCGCCGTGTCGCGCAGGTCGCCTTCGACCAGCTCGGCCTCGAGCCCGGCCAGGTTACGGCGCGGGCTACTTGCGCGCACCAGGGCGCGGACGGCGTAGCCCCGCGCCAGCGCCGCGCGCGCCACGGCGGCGCCGACGAATCCGGCCGCGCCCGTGACCAGCACGAGGTCCCTGCCCGCCACCGTTGCCTCCTTCCGGCGTCCATCTGCGTCGCATTCTAGTCTGGTATGCGATCCGCATACGCATCTGGATCAAACGCGCCGACCGAACTTGCGGGCCGGCGCCGACTCCAACCTGCACCAAACGGAAAGCACCGCCGGGAACCGTCATGCACGTCATCCTTGCCCAGCCGCGCGGGTTTTGCGCGGGCGTCGTCCGGGCCATCGACATCGTCGAGCACGCGCTCGATCGGTACGGTGCGCCTGTTTATGTGCGCCACGAAATCGTCCACAACCAGGCCGTCGTGAACGGGCTGCGCGCCAAGGGCGCCGTCTTCGTCGAGGACCTGGGCGACGTGCCGCGGCAGGCGGTGACGGTGTTCAGCGCGCATGGCGTGGCGCGCACAGTCGAGTCCGACGCCCGGGCGCGCGACCTGCGCGTGCTGGACGCCACCTGTCCGCTCGTCGCCAAGGTCCACCTCCAGGGACGCCAGTACGCCGCGAGCGGCCGGACCGTGATCCTGATCGGCCACCCGGGCCACCCCGAGGTCGAGGGGACGATGGGCCGGATCGACGGCCGCGTCCTGCTCGTGCGCGACGAGCGCGACGCCGACGCCCTCGACCTGCCGCCGGACACGCCCCTCGCCTACGTGACGCAGACGACGCTCAGCGTGGACGACACGCGCGGCGTCATCGCCGCGCTGCGGCGGCGCTTCACGGACATCGTCGGCCCCGACGTGCGCGACATCTGTTATGCCACCCAGAACCGCCAGCGCGCCGTGCGCGACCTGTGCCGCCAGGTCGACGTGCTGCTCGTCGTCGGCGCGCCGAACAGCTCGAACTCGAACCGCCTGCGCGAGATCGGCGCCGCGACCGGCACGCCCACGTGGCTGCTGGCGGATGGCGGCGAGCTCGATCCCGCCTGGGTCGCGCAGGCGGGCGTCGTCGGCATCACGGCCGGCGCGTCCGCGCCCGAAGCCACGGTCGAACACGTGATCGATGCGCTGCGCGCGCTCGGGCCCGTCGACGTCTCGACGATGGACGGCATCGAGGAGCACATCGAATTCAAGCTGCCGCGCGCGCTCGCGGACGCGCCGGCCCGGCCCGGTCCCGGTCCCGGCTGACCCGCTCGAGAGGAGACGTCATGGCGATCCCGTTCCTGCAGAAAGCCCTGGTCGGCGCCTACGTACTGCGCAAGCACCTGGCCGGCGAGCGCCGCTATCCGCTCGCGCTGATGCTCGAGCCGCTGTTCCGCTGCAACCTGGCCTGCGCGGGCTGCGGCAAGATCGATTATCCGGGCGAGATCCTCGACCAGCGCCTGTCGGTGGACGAATGCCTGGGCGCCGTCGACGAATGCGGCGCGCCCGTCGTCTCCATCGCTGGCGGCGAGCCGCTGCTGCACAAGGACATGCCCGCGATCGTCGCCGGCGTCGTCGCCCGCCGCAAATTCGTCTACCTGTGCACCAATGCCCTGCTGCTGGAACGAAAGCTCGACGAGTACCGCCCGGGCCCGTTCTTCACGTGGTCCGTCCACCTCGACGGCGACGAAGACATGCACGACCGCTCCGTCTGCCAGTCGGGCGTCTACCGGCGCGCCGTCGCCGCGATCCGGCGCGCCAAGGCGGCGGGTTTCCGCGTCAACGTCAACTGCACGCTGTTCAACGACGCGCGGCCGGAGCGTGTCGCCGGCTTTTTCGACACGCTGAAGAACATGGAGGTGGACGGCATCACCGTGTCGCCCGGGTACGCCTACGAACGCGCCCCCGAGCAGCAGCATTTCCTCGCGCGCAGCCGCACCAAGCAATTGTTCCGGGACATATTGGCGCACGGCGACGGCGGACGCCGCTGGGCGTTCAGCCAGTCCAGCCTGTTTCTCGACTTCCTCGCCGGGAACCAGACCTACCGCTGCACGCCCTGGGGCAACCCGACGCGCACGGTATTCGGCTGGCAACGCCCCTGCTACCTGCTGGGCGAAGGCTATGCCCGCTCGTTCCGCGCCCTGATGGACGAGACCGACTGGGATGCCTACGGCACGGGCCGCTACGAAAAATGCGCGGACTGCATGGTGCACAGCGGCTACGAAGCCAGCGCCGTCGAGGATACGCTCGCCCACCCGCTGGCCGCCGCCAGGGTCGCGCTGCGGGGCGTGGCGACGAGCGGGGCAATGGCGCCCGACATTCCGCTGCGCGACCAGCGTCCCGCGCAACACGTGCATGCGCACCAGGTGGCCATCCGGCTGGAAGAGATCCGGGGCCGCAAGGCCGGGATGAACGGAGGGGCGCAATGATCGCGCCGGCCCTGCCGTCCTTCGCCGCCGTTGCCGGCACGGCGCTGACGCTGCTGGCGGCGCTGTACGCGCTGGCCGCGCTGTTCTGCCGCGGCGCCCGAACGGGTGCGGCGCATGCCCCGGCACCCGTTACCGTACTCAAGCCCCTGTGCGGCGCCGAGCCGCGGCTGGAGGCCAATCTCGCCGGCCTGTGCATGCAACATCATCCGCATTACCAGCTCGTGTTCGGCGTCCGCGATCCGGACGATCCGGCCATCGCCGTCGTCGAGCGGCTGGCGCGCCGCTTCCCCGCCGTCGACATGCGGCTCGTCGTCGATCCGCGCGTCCACGGCAGCAATCTCAAGGTGAGCAACCTGATCAACATGATGGGCGCCGCGCGCCATCCCTGGCTCGTGCTGGCCGACAGCGACATCACCGTCGGGCCCGATTACCTGGCGCGCGTGACGGCGCCGCTGGCCGAGCCGGCCGTCGGCATCGTCACCTGCCTGTACCACGGGCGCCCGCTGGACGGATTCTGGCCCCGCATCGGCGCACTCTTCATCGATACCTGGTTCACGCCGTCCGTCGAGGTCGCGGCCAGCGGCGGCAGCCGCGCCTTCGCGTTCGGCGCCACGATCGCCGTACGCGCCGCGACGCTGCGCGCGATCGGCGGCATCGAGGTCCTGAAGAACCGCCTGGCCGACGACTACCGCCTCGGCGAGCTCACGCGGGGCCTGGGTCTCGCGACCGTCCTGTCGGATGTCTGCGTCGGCACCGACGTGACCGAGAACAGCCTGCGCGCGCTGTGGGCACGGGAACGGCGCTGGATGCAGACCATCCGCTCGCTGAACCCGCCCGGCTACGCGTGTTCCTTCATCACGTTCACCTTGCCGATGCTGGCGCTCGGCCTGGCGCTGGCGCCGACGGCATGGAACGGCGCGCTGGCCCTCGCCGGCACCGCCGCGCGCCTCGGCCTGCACTGGCGCCAGCCCGCTCCCGGCGTGCCGGCGCCGGGTCATGCCCGCTACGCGCCGCTGCGCGACTGCCTGCTGTTGCTGGAATGGCTCAGCGGCTTCGCCGGTACGACGGCACGCTGGCGCCGGCACGACCTGCCCATCGACACGGGACGCGCACCCGCCGCGGAACCCGGCGCACGACCGTCCTGGCGCCAACGATCATGGAGGCAGCGATCATGGAGGCAGCGATCATGAAGACAGCGATGCTGAAGACCCTGTTCCTGCAGGCGCCCTCGTTCGACGGTTTCGACGGCGGCGCCGGCTCGCGCTACCAGGCGAAGCGCGAAATCCGCTCGTTCTGGTATCCGACGTGGCTGGCCCAGCCGGCCGCCCTCGTGCCGGGCAGCCGGCTGCTCGACGCCCCCGCGGACGGCCTCACGGTCGCGCAGGCGCTGGAGATCGCGCAACGGTACGAACTCGTGATCATCCACACGAGCACGCCCTCGTTTCCCGGCGACGTGCGCTTCGCCGGCATGCTCAAGGCCACGCACCCCGCGGTACGCATCGGCATGGTGGGCGCCAAGGTCGCCGTCGATCCCGGCGGTTCGCTGCGGGCGGGCCCCGTCATCGATTTCGTCGCCCGCGAGGAATTCGACTTTACCTGCCGCGACATCGCCCAGGGCCTGCCGCTGGCGGACATCGCGGGCGTCAGCTGGCGCGACGCCGCCGGCGAAATCCGCCACAATCCGCCGCGCGCCATCCTCGAAGACATGGATGCATTGCCGTTCGTCGCGCCCGTCTACCGGCGCGACCTGAACATCCGCAACTACTTCATCGGCTACCTGAACTATCCGTACGTCTCGCTGTACACGGGGCGCGGATGCCGGTCGCGCTGCACGTTCTGCCTGTGGCCGCAGACCGTCGGCGGACACCGCTACCGCACCCGCTCGGCGGAAAACGTGCTGGCCGAGGTCCGCTGGATCAAGGAGAACATGCCGGAAGTGAAGGAGATCATGTTCGACGACGACACGTTCACCGACTTCCGCCCCCGCGCCGAGGCCATCGCGCGGGGCCTGGGCGAGCTGGGCGTCACGTGGTCATGCAATGCGAAGGCGAACGTGCCGTATTCGACGCTCAAGGTGATGAAGGAAAATGGTCTGCGACTGCTACTCGTGGGCTACGAATCCGGCGACGACCAGATTCTCCTGAACATCAAAAAGGGTTTGCGCACCGATATCGCGCGCCGCTTCGCCGCCGATTGCCGCGCGCTCGGCATCATGGTGCACGGCACGTTCATCCTCGGGCTCCCCGGCGAGACGCGGGAGACCATCGCGAAATCGATCGCGTTCGCCAAGGAAATCAACCCGCACACGATCCAGGTATCGCTGGCGGCCCCGTATCCCGGCACCCGGCTGTACGAACAGGCACTGGAAAACGACTGGATACCGCCGCACAGGACGATCCCCCTCGTCGACGGCAGCGGCGTGCAACTGGCCGCGCTCAGCTATCCGCACCTGTCGCGCGACGAGATCTACCATGGCGTGGAACAGTTTTACCGCAGCTTTTACTTTCGTCCTTCCAAGATCTGGGAGATCGTCAGCGACATGCTGCACAGCTGGGACATGACCCGGCGCCGCCTGCGCGAAGGCATCGAATTCTTTCACTTCCTGCGCACCCACGGCGCGGCGCAGTCATGAACGGCCGGGCCGGCACGGCGGCAGGTCCGCAGGCGCTGCGCCCGCCGGGCCTGATCGTCACGGCCGACGACTTCGGCCTGCACCCGAGCGTGAACGCGGCCGTCGAGCGCGCGCACCGGGACGGCATCCTGACGGCCGCCAGCCTGATGGTGGGCGCGTCCGCGTCCGCCGACGCGATCGCCCGCGCCCACGCCCTGCCGGGCCTGCGCGTCGGGCTGCACCTCGTCCTCGCCGACGGACCGGCCGTGCTGCCGCCCCGGGCGATCCCCGATCTGGTGGACGGCAGCGGACGCTTCGGCACACGGATGGCAAGCGCCGGCATGCGCTTCTTTTGCCTGCCGCGCGTGCGCCGCCAGCTGGCGCGGGAGATCCGCGCCCAGTTCGACGCGTTCGCCGCCAGCGGCCTGGCGCTTGACCACGTCAACGCCCACAAGCATTTTCACCTGCATCCGACGATCCTGTTGCTCGTCATCCGCATCGGCCGCGAGTTCGGCCTGCGCGCCGTGCGGCTGCCGCGCGAGACGGGGCCGCCGTGGCAGTCCGGGGCATGGCTGCGTCCATGGCTGGCGCTGCTCGAGGCGCGGCTGGATGCGGCGCGCATCGCCCATAACGATTACGTGATCGGCATCCGCCAGTCGGGCCGCTTCGATGAGCCGGCCCTGCTGGCGGCGCTGCGCGGCCTGCCGGCATCGGGCATCGGCGAACTCTACCTGCACCCCGCGCTCGACTCGGGTGCGGCGATCGCGCCGTCGATGCGCGGCTACCGCCACGCCGCCGAATTCGCCGCGCTCGTCGCGCCGCGCGTGCGCGCCACGTGCGACGCCCTGCGTGCGCGCGGCTGGCGCATGGGTGGATTTGCCGACCTCGTCCCCGCATCAGGCGGTACGGACGCCGCGCCGCGCGCGGCCAGGGCCACCGGCCCGCCGGCGGGCACCGTCGGGGCACACGCCGACGGCCAGGACAGGGGCACGCCATGAGCGGGCCCCGCACGATGACCTGGCTGGCGGCGGCGGCCGGACTCGCGCTGCTTGCCATGCTCATCCATGCGGAGGGCGGGTCCGGCATCGCGGCCGCCGTCGGACGCGCCGGCTGGGCGCTGCTGCTGATCGTGCCGGCCCGCATCGCCACGCAGGCGCTCGACATGCGCGCGTGGCGGGTGCTCCTCGAACCGTTCGATCGCGCCCGCGCGGCCGGGCCCCTGTTCCTGCTGTGGGTCGCCTTCGTGCGCGAGGCCGTCAATCGCCTGCTGCCGGTGGCGAATATCGGCGGTGAAGTGGTCGGAGTGCGGCTCGCGTGCCGCCGCATTCCCGACAAGGCGGGCGTCGCCGCCAGCGTCGTCGTGGAGGTCCTGTTGACGATCGTCGTGCTGTATCTGTTCTGCGGTCTCGGCGCCGTGCTGATGCTGCGGCTCGCCGCCGGCCCGGGCCCGGTCGGGGTCGTCGCGGCCGCCTTGTTGCTGTCGCTGCCGCTGCCGGTGCTCGCGTGGTGGTGGCTGGCGCGGGGCGCGCCGTTCGCGCGGCTCGCGCGGTGGGCGCGGCGCCTGCCCGCGCTGCACGAGCTCGGCGGGGCGCGCCTGGACGGCATGGACATCGACGCCGGCGTCAAGCGCCTGTTCGGGCAACGAACCCGTCTTGCGCGCGCGGCGCTGTGGTCGCTGCTGGCGTATGCGCTGGGCACGTTCGAGACGTGGTATGCCCTGATGCTGCTCGGCCATCCCGTCGGCCTGCAAGCCGCGCTCGCCATCGAGGCGCTGACGCAGGCCGTGCGCCACGCGGGCTTCATGGTGCCGGCGGGCCTGGGCGTGCAGGAAGCCGCCGTGCTGCTGTTCGGCCAGCTGGCCGGCGTCGGCGGGGAGGTCGCGCTGTCGCTGGCGCTCGTCAAGCGGATGCGCGAGCTCGCGACCGGGGTGCCCGCCCTCGTCTCGTGGCAGTGGTTCGAACTGCGCCGGCGTCCCCTCAGGGTCCGCGATTATGCGCCGCCAGGTAACTGATCAGGCCGTCGATGCCGCCGGACGCCAGCCGCGCCGCAAATTGCTGGCGGTACACCTGGATCAGCCACGCGCCCATCATGTCGATGTCGTAGATCTTCCAGCCCGCCGCCGTCCGGCGCATCCGGTAATCGATGGCCATGGTGTCGCCGCCGGTCACCACGGTCGTCCTGACGACGGCGTCGTCGGCGTCCGCTGCCGGACGGTCGGCCGGCGCGTAGCGGAATTGCGTGTCGTCCTGCCGCATCTGCGTCAACTGGATGGCGTAGGTGCGGGCCAGCAGCGTCTGGAATTCGCGGAACAGGGCGTCGCGCTGGGCGGGCGTCGCGTGCGTCCATGCGCTGCCCACCGCGTACTGCGTCGTGAGCATGAAGTCGGTGGACGGCAGGAAGTCGCGGCGGACGATCTCGAGCGTCCGCTCGGGGTCGCCGGCGCGCGCGCCGGGGTCGCTGCGGATGGCGCCCATGACCTTGTCGATCGTGCCCTTGAGCATTTGCTCCGGTCCGCGCGGGTCCACCTGCCGGGCAAAGGCCGCCGGCGGCATCGACAAGGCAAGGGCAAGCAGGCATGGGGTCGGTTTCATACGGTCTCCGTTCGGCACAGGCATAAGACCATGCATCCGTCGCGCATGTTCCCGCCGCTGTTCCTTGCGCGCGACGCCGGCGGCAGGAAACACGGGCCGCTGCGCCAATCCGCGCACACATGCGCCGGATCACGGGACCGCGGCGCCGTTCTCCGGTCTAATGGAGGCAGCTTCCCGGTGCACCATGCTGACTAACCCGATCGCCAGACTCGTCCACCTGTCATGCCGCCATCCGTGGGCGGTGGTCGGGGCGTTCGCACTGTTGGTAATTGCATCCGGGCTTTATGTCGCACGCCATTTCGCGATCAATACGGACGTCGGACAGTTGATCGACGCGAATGCGCCATGGGCCCGGCGCGACGCCGCCATCGCCGCCGCGTTCCCGAACCGGGGCGACACGACGCTGGCCGTCGTCCGCGCCCCCGCGCCCGAGTTTGCGGCCCGGGCGGCGCGCGAGCTGGCCGGCCGCCTGCGCCGGCAGCCCGCCCTGTTCCGCACGGTGGACCTCGGTCCCGGCGACGATTTTTTCCGGCGCAACGGCCTGCTCTACCTCGACGCCGCCCGGGTGCGCTTCCTGACCGACCGGCTCGCCGCCGCGCGGCCCCTGCTCGACGCCCTCGCGCGCGACCCGTCGCTGCGCGGCCTGGCGAACCTGCTGTCGGTCACGCTGGGGACGCCGTTGCTGACGGGCCAGGTCACGCTCCGGCAGATGGCGCCGCTGCTGGCGCAGAGCGCGGCCACGGTCGAGGCGGTCCTCGCCGGGCGGCCCGCCGCGCTGTCCTGGCAACATCTCGCGGACGATGCGCCGGCCGCCGCGGAGGCGGGCCTCGTGGAAGTCCGGCCGGTGCTCGACTACCACGCCCTGCTGCCGGGCGCCGCGTCCAGCGACGCGATCCGCGCGGCCGCGGCAAGCCTGCGCCTGGCCGAACGCTACGGGGCGCACGTGGCGCTGACGGGGCCCGTGCCGCTGTCCGACGACGAATTCGCGTCGCTGCAGGAAGGTTCGCCGCTCGTCGGCGCGGTGCCCGTCGCGATCGTGCTCGTGCTGCTGTGGCGGGCGCTGCGCTCGGCGCCGCTGGTGCTGGCGCTGTGCGCGACGATGCTCGGCGGCCTCGCGCTGACGGCCGCGCTGGGGCTCATGATGGTGGGCGCGCTGAACCTCATCTCCATCGCGTTCGCGATCCTGTTCGTCGGGCTGGGCATCGACTTCGGCATCCAGTTCGGCATGCGCTTCCGCGAACTGCGGCGCGTGCGGCCCGGCACCGGCACGGCGCTGCTGGCGACGGCGCGCGCGCTCGCGCTGCCGATCACCCTCTCGGCGACGGCGACCGCCCTCTGCTTCCTCGCGTTCCTGCCCACTGCCTACCGTGGCGTGGCCGAGCTGGGGCAGATCGCCGGCGTCGGCATCCTGTGCGTCGCGCTGCCGGCATGCGTGACGGTGCTGCCGGCGCTGATCCGCCTCGCCGACCCGCCCGCCGGCGCGCGCGCGCCCGGCTACCCTTGGCTGGCGGGCGTCGACCGCGCGCTGCAGGCCCACCGCAAGACCGTGCTCGCCGTCACGCTGGCGCTCGTCCTCGGCGGCATTCCCCTGTTGTGGCGCCTGGAATTCGACTTCGATCCGCTGCACCTGAAAAATCCCGGCAGCGAATCGATGGCGACGCTGGCCTCCCTCGCGCAGGGCACCGACGTCGGCCTCGACAACGTGCAGGTGCTGGCTCCATCGGTCGCGCAGGCGGCGGCGCTCGCCGCGCGCCTGGAACGGCTGCCCGACGTGGCGCACGCGCTGACGGCGGCGAGCCTCGTCCCCGACCGGCAGCCGGAAAAGCTGGAACGCATCGCGGCCGCCGCGGCGCGCCTGCTGCCCGTGCTGGACCGGCCTCCGGCCGCGCCGGCGACGGACCCGCAGCGCGTGGCGGCCGTGCGCACGGCCGCGCTGGCGCTGCGCAATGCCGCGCTCGACCATCCCGGGCCGGGGGCGGACGCGGCCGAGCGCCTCGCGCGGGCCCTCGCCGCGCTGGCGCGCGCCGCGCCCGCCGCGCGCGACCGGGCCGACCACGCGCTCGCGGGCACGCTGCGGCTGGCGCTGGACGCGTTGCGCCTCGCGCTGCGGCCGCAGCCCGTCACGCTCGCGGCACTGCCCGCCGCCATGCGGCGCGCCTGGATCGCACCGGACGGCCGCGCGCTCGTCGACATCGGCCCGAAACGGCCCACGGGCACGCGTGTCGGCGCCGACAGCCGGCTGGGACACTTCGCCGACGCCGTGCTGCGCATCGCGCCGGACGCCACCAGCGGCCCGATCTCCGTGCGCCACGCGGCCGACCTGGTCATCGCCGCGTTCGTGCAGGCGGCGCTGCTCGCGGTCGCGACCATCGCGCTGCTCCTGCTGCTCGCGTTCCGCCGGGTCGGCGACGTGCTGCTGACGATGGTGCCGCTGCTCGTGTCGAGCTTGGCCACGCTCGAGGCCTGCGTGCTGCTGGGCATCCACCTGAATTTCGCGAACATCATCGCGCTGCCGCTGCTGCTCGGCGTCGGCGTCGCGTTCAAGATCTATTACATCGTGGCGTGGCGCGCCGGCCAGCCGGCCCGGCTGGAGCATCCGCTCACGCAAGCCATCGTCCTCAGCGCGGCCACCACCGGCACCGCGTTCGGCAGCCTGTGGCTGTCGCACCATCCCGGCACCGCCAGCATGGGCAAGCTGCTGGTGCTGGCGCTCGTCTGCACGCTGATCGGCGCCGTGTTCTTCCAGCCCGTCCTGCTGGGGCAGCCTCGCCCGCCGCCCCCGCCTTCCTGAACGAGGACCGCCATGTCTCGCTGCCCGTCACGCCGACGCGTCCTGGCCGCTCTGCCGCTCCTGATCCTGTGCGGCTGCGCCTCCGGCCCGCAACGCGATCCGGCCGATCCGCTGGAGCCGCTCAACCGCGCCACCTTCCGCTTCAACGACGCGCTCGACCGCCACATCGCGCAACCGGTCGCGCGCACGTACAACCGCGTCGTGCCGCGGCCCGTCCGTACCGGCGTCGACAACGTCTTCTCGAACCTGGGCGACGTCACCGTGATGTTCAACGATTTCGCCCAGCTGCGCCTGATGGACGGCATGAACGACCTGATGCGCGTGGCCGTCAACAGCACGTTCGGCCTGCTCGGCGTGCTGGACATCGCCACGCCGGCCGGCATCGCCAGGCACGACCAGGACTTCGGCCTCACGCTGGGCCACTACGGCGTGCCCAGCGGCCCCTACCTCGTGCTGCCGCTGTTCGGGCCGAGCACGTTCCGCGACGCGGCCGGCGTCGGGGTCGACCAGTACGCGGCGCCCGTCAACCGGACGCGCCCGGCAGTACGCAACACCTTGTGGGGCGTCGACTTCGTCAGCACCCGGGCGCGCTACCTGAATGCGACGAACCTGCTGGAGCAGGCCGCCCTCGACCGTTACCTGTTCGTGCGCGACGCGTATCTCGGCCGGCGCCGCTCCCTCCTCGACCGGGGCAAGGAAACGCCGCTGCCGGCGTACGGCAACGACCGCTGACGCCGCGCTCACGGCGGCGGCAGGGCCAGCGCGGCGCCGAGACATGCACGCACGCGCCGCAGCGTCCGCCGCGCCACCCATGCGTCGCGGGCCAGCGCGCACACGGCCCCGAGTTGCGCCGGCGCCGCGTCCAGTGCGCGCAGCACGGGCCACGGCGCGGCGACGCCGTCCCCGTCCATGCCGGCCAGCACGCACGCTGGCAGGCTGCGCCAGGCGGGATCGAGCACGACGCGGCAGGCCGCGAACGGGATGCCGTGGCGGCGCGCGGCCAGCGCGGCGGCGTGCGATTCCATGTCCGCGGCGACGGCGCCGCCGGCGCGCCACAGCGACGCCTTGGCGGCGCTCGTGGCCAGCGGCGCATCGACCCCGGCCAGCAGCGCGAGCCGGGCGCCGGGCAGGCGGGCCAGCAGCGCGCGCGTCCAGCCCGGATCGGCCGCGACGATGCCGTCCGGCGTCAGCACACCCGTCGCAACGATACAGGTGCCGCAGGCGAGGCCCGGGTCGAGTCCGCCCGCGCAGCCGAAGCTCATGATGCCGGTGGGGCGCGGCGCGCCGTCCGCATGCGGCGGCGTGGGCACGTCGAGCACGCCGTGCAGCCTGTGCGCGACCCGCCACGGGCCCGGCCCGCACACGGTCACGACGCAGGGCCCGTCCGCGATCGCCGCTTCGAACGGCATCCCGCAGACGGCCAGCACGCGCGCGTGCGGCAACGCATCCACGATCTACATCCCGAACGCCACCCGGCCGCTGCCGCCCGCGCGCAGGTTGCGGTAGCGCGCCAGCGCCCACAGCGGGAAGTAGCGGGCGTAGCCGTGGTAGCGCAGGTAGAACACGCGGGGAAAGCCCGTGGCCGTGTGCTGCGGTTCGTCCCACAGGCCGTCCGGGCGCTGGCGGTCGACGAGCCAGGCGATGCCGCGCGCGACGGCCGGGGTGTCGACGGCGCCGGCCGCCATCAGGCCCAGCAGCGCCCACGCCGTCTGCGACGCCGTCGACGGCGCCCACGCGTGGCCTTTGTAGTCGAGCCGGTAGCTCTCGCCGCCCTCGCCCCAGCCGCCGTCCGGATTCTGTACGAACGCGAGCCAGCGGGCGGCCCGCGCGACGGGCGGCGCATCCGGCGGCAGGCCGGCGGTGGCCAGCGCGCACAACGCGCACCAGGTGCCGTAGACATAGTTCACGCCCCACCGTCCGTGCCAGCTGCCGTTGGCTTCCTGCCGGCGCAGCAGCCAGCCCAGCGCCCGCGCGGCCGGCGCCCGGCGGCGCATGAATGCGCCCGGCTCCAGCTGGGCCAGCATCGACAGGCAGCGGGCGGACACGTCGGCCGTCGGCGGGTCGAGCAGCGCGCCGTGGTCGGCGAACGGGATGTGGTTCAGGTAGTGGTGCGTGTTGTCGGCCTCGAACGCGCCCCAGCCGCCGCCGCGGCTCTGCATGCCGACGATCCACTCGCGGGCGCGCGCGACGGCATCGGAGTAGCGGTCCGGCACCGGCTGCGGTTCGAGATGCGAGGCCCGGTGCATCGCCATCGCCACGACGGCCGTGTCGTCAACGTCCGGATAGCAGGCGTTCTCGTACTGGAAAGCCCAGCCGCCCGGCCGCACGCCCGGCCGGCGCGTCGCCCAGTCGCCCGGCCGGTCGACGATCTGCAGCGGCAGCAGCCAGTCGAGGCCGCGGCGCGCGGCATCGATCGCGGCCGGCACGCCCGTTTCCAGCAGCGCGTGGCACATCAGGGCCGTGTCCCACACGGGCGACACGCAGGGCTGGCAATACGCCTCGTCGCCGTGGTCGACGAGCAGGCGGTCGATGGCGCGGCGCGCGGCGGCGGCCTCGGGCGCGTCCGGCGGATGGCCCAGCACGTCGAGCATCTGCACCGCGTTGACCATCGCGGGGAAGATGGCGCCCAGGCCGTGCTCGCCGTTCAGGCGCGCGCGCACGAACGCGGCCGCGTGCTCGATCGCGCGCCGGCGCAGGCGCGCGGGCAGGCGCGGCGCGAGCAGGCGCAACTGCGCCTCGAGCGTCCGGAACAGCGCGAACCACAGGCGGTGCTGGTGCGGCGCGCGCGGCGCCAGCCCGAGGCTCGCGGGCGGCGCGACGAACAATTCGCCCACGCCCAGGGCGCGCGGGTTGCGCGCGCGCGGCCGCAGCGCGCCCAGCACGAGCAGCGGCGTCAGCACCGTGCGCGTCCAGTACGACACCTTCGACATGTGGAACGGCGACCAGCGCGGCAGCAAGGCGATTTCCACCGGCATCACGGGCACGGCCGTCCACGGCATCTCGCCGAACAGCGCGAGCAGCATGCGCGTGAAGACATTGCTCCGTTCGGCGCCGCCGTGGGCGCGGATCGCCTCCCGGGCGCGCGCCATGTGCGGTGCGTCGGGCGCATCGCCGGTCAGCTTGAGGGCAAAATAGGCCTTCACGCTGGCGCTCGTGTCGAAGGCGCCGCCGTGGAACAGCGGCCAGCCGCCGTGCCCGCCCTGGCGGCGGCGCAGGTAGCGGGCGATCTTGCGCTCCAGCGCCGCGTCCGGCGTTTCGCCCAGATAGTGCACCATCAGCACGTATTCGGCCGGGATGGTGGCGTCCGCTTCCAGCTCGTAGACCCAGTGACCGTCCGGACGCTGCTCGGCCAGCACGGCCGCGAGCGCCGCGTCGATGGCGGGCTGCAGGCGCGCGCGCGCCGTCCGCGTGCGTTCCGCTTCGATGGCGCCGGCCTGGGCCGCCGCACGAAAAGTCTCATAACGCATGGTCCACCTCCCGTGTCTACAGGATCGTGTGCCTGAGCAGGATGCCGATGCGCTCAAGCCGCCCCAGCCGGACCGGCGTGCGCGGACCGCCCCAGCCGCGCGCCGCCAGCCGCGCGAGCAACGCTTCGTAGACGGCGCCCATCAGGCGCGGCGCGCGGCCGCCGGCGCCCCGGTGGCCGCGCAGGACGAAGCGGGCCGCCGCGTAGTGCCGGCGCGCCTGCGCGGCCAGGTCGATGCAGGCCCGGGGCAGCGCCGGGTGCGCGGCGATCTCTCCGGCGCCGGCCGCGCACACGCGGGGTTCGACCCCGGCCGCCAGCAACAGTTCGCGCGGCAGGTAGGCGCGGCCGATGGCGGCGTCCTCGTCGATGTCGCGCAGGATGTTCGTGAGCTGCAGCGCGCGGCCCAGGTGGTGGGCGAGCAGCAGGCCGTCGTCGGGCGGCAGGCCGAATACGCGCACGGACAGCCGCCCCACGGCGGCGGCCACGCGGTCGCAATACAGGTCGAGCGTGTCCGCCGGCGGCGCGCAGAGGGGGCGGTCCTGCGCGTCCATCAGCATGCCGTCGATGACGGCATGGAAGTCGGCCCGCGCCAGACCGTACGCCGCGATATGCGGCGCCAGCGCGCGCATGCGCGGCGGCGCCGCCCCGCCGTAGCCGGCGTCGACGTCGGCGCGCCACCGCTCGAGGGCGGCGCGCCGCTCGGCGGCCGGCGCGGGCCCGTCGGCGATGTCGTCGACGGCGCGGCAGAATGCGTAGATGCCGAACATGGCCGCCCGCCGGTCCGCCGGCAGCAGGCGCATCGCGATGCCGAACGAGCTGGCCGGCGTCCGGGCCGGCACGGCGAGCACCTGCGTATCGTCAAGCATGTGGGCCTCGCTTCGGTTGCGCCTGGTTGCCATTCAGTTGCTGCTGGCGACGAGCCGCCGCGCGTCGACCGGATAACGCTGGCGGATGGCGCCCGCGATGCCGGCCGCGTCCAGCCCGGCGGCCCCGAGCAGGGCCGCCGGGTCGCCGTGCTCGATGAACAGGTCGGGCAGGCCCAGCATCAGCAGCGGCCGGTGGATGCCGGCCGCTGCCAGCGTCTCCGCCACGGCCGCCCCGGCGCCGCCCATGACGGCGCCCTCTTCCACCGTCACGAGCCGCGCATGATCGCGCGCCAGCGCCGCCACGAGTTCCGCGTCGAGCGGTTTCACGAAGCGCATGTTGGCCACCGTCGCCCCCAGTTCCGCGCCCGCTGCCAGGCTCGGCGCCAGCATCGGCCCGAACGCGAGGATGGCGATGCCGGCCCCGTGCCGGCGCACCTCGCCGCGGCCGAACGGCAGCGCGTCGAGGTCGGGCGCAGGGATCGCGCCGGGGCCGGGCCCGCGCGGATAGCGCACGGCGGCCGGTCCCGGATGACGGTAGGCGGTGGTGAGCATGCGCCGGCACTCGGCTTCGTCGGACGCCGCCATCAACACCATGTTCGGCACGCAGCGCAGGTAGGCGATGTCGTAGTTGCCCGCATGCGTGGCGCCGTCCGCCCCGACGAGGCCGGCGCGGTCGAGCGCGAACGTCACGTCCAGGTTTTGCCGCGCCACGTCGTGGATCAACTGGTCGTAGGCACGCTGCAGGAATGTCGAATAGATCGCGACGACCGGCTTCATGCCTTCGACGGCGAGGCCGCCCGCGAACGTCAGCGCGTGCTGCTCGGCGATGCCCACGTCCACGTAGCGGTCGGGGAAGCGCTCGGCGAAGCGCACGAGCCCGGAGCCTTCGCGCATGGCGGGCGTGATGCCGACCAGGCGGGCGTCGTGCGCCGCCATGTCACACAGCCAGTCGCCGAAGACGTCCGTGTAGGCGGGCCGCCCGCGCACGGCGTCGGGCAGGCCGCGGGCCGGATCGAAGCGCCCCGTGCCGTGGTACAGCGTGGGCGCCGCTTCCGCCGGCGCATACCCCTTGCCCTTGCGCGTGACGACGTGCAGCACCTGCGGGCCCGTGCGGCGCCGGGCCGCGTCGAGCGCGGGCACCAGCGCGTCGAGGTCGTGGCCGTCGACGGGCCCCGCGTAGACGCAGCCCAGCGCATCGAACAGCGACGCGCCCGGTCCGATGCGGCCGGCCGCGAGGTCGGCGAGATGGCGGCTCAGGGCACCGACGGCCGGCGAAATGGACATGCCGTTGTCGTTGAGGACGACGAGCAGGCGCAGGCCGGGATCGGCGCCGGCGTTGTTCAGGGCTTCGAACGCGATGCCGGCGGAGAGCGCCCCGTCGCCGCAGACGGCCACCGCGTGGCGGCCGTCGCCCTGCAGCATCGCGGCCCGCGCCATGCCGAGCGCGGCGGAGATGGCCGTCGACGAATGCGCCGTGCCGAACGTGTCGTGCACGCTCTCGCAGCGGCGCGGAAAGCCGGACAGGCCGCCCGCCTGGCGCAAGGTGTGCATCTGCGCGCGGCGCCCCGTCAGCACCTTGTGGCCATAGCTCTGGTGGCCGACGTCCCACACGATGCGGTCGCGCGGCGTGTCGAACACGTAGTGCAGCGCGATCGTCAGTTCCACCGTTCCCAGGTTCGACGCGAGATGGCCGCCCGTGCGCGCCACCGTGTCGAGCAGGAAGCGGCGCAGCTGCTGCGCCAGCGGCTGCAGGTGCGCGCGGGGCAGCGCGCGCAATGCGGCCGGATCGTCGATTGCCTCGAGCAGGTCCATGCGGTCCTCCATGCGGCGTGCGAAGGCACCGCAGGCGAACCATTCTAGAACATCCGGGCCATCCGTTCAGGCATGCGATTCAACCGTGCGCCACCCTCTGCAGAGACATGGTAAGCACGAAAAAGCCCCGCAGAAATCAAGCCACGCCGGCACCGCCGTCACCCGTTGTGGCGGATCGCATCCAGCACGACGGCCAGCGCGCGCGACGCATGCCGCCGGCTCGGGTAATAGGCATGCAGGCCGGGAAACTTGGGGCACCAGTCGGCCATCACGCTCACCAGCCGTCCCGCGCGCACATGCGCCAACGCCATGTCCTCGGTGACGAACGCGATGCCGCAGCCGGCGAGGGCCGCGCCGACCATCTGGTAGACGCCGTTGAAGATGAACTGGCCGCGCACGCGCGTTTCGACGTCCGCGCCGTCATGGCGCAGCTCCCACGCATACAGGCCGCCGCCGGCGAGGCGCAGCCGGATGCAGTCGTGCTTCAGGAGGTCCTGCGCGGACATGGGCACCGGACGGTGCGCGAAATACGCGGGCGCGGCGACGATCATCGTCTGCGTGTCGGGCGTCAGCCTCACGGCGATCATGTCCTTCTCGACCTGGTCGCCCCAGCGCACGCCGATGTCGAAGCGTTCGGCGGCCACGTCCACCATGCGGTATTCGGCGCTGATCTCGACCTGGATGTCCGGGTATCGCGGCAGCACGGCGGCCAGCCGCGGCCACAGGACGTTGTCGATCACGTGGTCCGTGGCCGTGATGCGCACGGTGCCGGACGGCGTGTCGCCCAGTTCGCTGACGGCGGCGATCTCGGCGTCGATCTCTTCCAGCCGCGGCCCCACGTTCTGCAACAGGCGCTCGCCGGCCTCGGTGGGCGACACGCTCCGGGTGGTGCGCGTCAGCAGGCGTACGCCGAGCCGGCTTTCCAGCGCGCGGATCGTGTGGCTGAGCGCCGACTGCGTCATGCCGAGCTTGGCGGCCGCGCGCGTGAAGCTGCGCTCGCGCGCGACGGCGAGGAAGACGAGGATGTCGCTGAGGTTATCGCGTGCCATCCCCTGATTCTAAGCCCGCGCGGCCTTGCCGGCCAGCACCGCGGCGACGACGAGCAGCAGCGCGCCCAGCCCGAACGTGGCGCGGTAGCCCCAGGCATCGAACAAGACCCCGCCCAGGGTCGCGCCGAGGCCGATCGCCAGCTGGACGACGGCCACGATCAGGCCGCCGCCCGCCTCGGCGTCCTGCGGCAGCGTGCGCGCGAGCCAGGTCCACCACCCGACGGGGGCCGCCGTCCCGACGAGGCCCCACGCGGCCAGCAGCACGGCGACGACGGGCGCCGAGCCGCCCCACGCGACGAGCGCGACGGCCAGCACGGCCATCGCCAGCGGGATGACGACCAGCGTGCGGTACAGGTGGTTGTCGAGGAACGCCCCGATCGCCGTCGTGCCGACGAAGCCGGCCACGCCGATCGCCAGCAGCATGCCCGTCAATGTGTTCACGCTCACGTGCGTGACCGTTTCGAGGAATGGCCGCAGGTACGTGAACAGCGCGAACTGGCCCATGAAGAACACGCTGACGGCCGCCATGCCGTACGCGACGGCGGGCCGCTTCAGCAGCGCGAACACGTTGCCGGAGCGCGCCCCCGGCGCGGCGGCCAGCGGCGGCAGGCTGACGAACTTCCAGGCGAATGCCAGCGCCGCGACGGGCACGACGCAGAAGAACGCGCCGCGCCAGCCGACCAGCGCGCCGAGGAAGCTGCCGGCGGGCGCCGCGACGACGGTCGCCAGCGCATTGCCGCCGTTGACGATCGCCAGCGCGCGCGGCACGAGGTGATCCGGCACGAGCCGCATCGCGGTCGCCGCCGACATCGACCAGAACCCGCCGATCGCGACGCCGATGAACGCCCGCCCCACCATGAACACCGTGTAGTTCGGCGCGAACGCGGCGATCGTGCCCGACACGATCATCGTCAGGCACAGGCCCAGCAGCAGGATCTTGCGGTCGAGCCGGCCGGCCAGCCGCGCGATCGCGAGGCTGGTCACGAGCGCGAACGCGCCCGAGACGGCGATGGCCTGCCCCGCCTGTCCCTCGCTGATGTGCAGGTCGGCGGCGATCGGCGTGAGCAGGCTGACGGGCATGAACTCGGACGCGACCAGCGCGAACGCGGCGAGCGCCAGCGCGAACACGGCGCCCCAGGCCGCGGGCGCGGCGGGCACATGCGGCGCCGCGCCGGCGTCGATCGATGACACTTGTGGCTGCATGAATCAGGCCGCCAGCGTGGCGTTGTCGATCACGAAGCGGTACTTGACGTCGCCCGCCAGCATGCGCTCGTACGCGGCGTTGATCCCGTCGGCCCGGATCAGCTCGATGTCCGCGACGATGCCGTGCGCCGCGCAGAAATCGAGCATCTCCTGGGTTTCCGGAATGCCGCCGATCATCGAGCCGGCCAGCGCGCGGCGCTTCATGATCAGGTCGAACACCTGCGGCGACGGGTGCGGTGTGGCCGGCGCGCCGACCAGCACCAGCGTGCCGTCGCGCTTCAGCAGGGCGAGATAGGCGTCGAGGTCGTGCGGGGCGGCGACCGTGTCGACGATCAGGTCCAGGCTGCGCGCCCGCGCGGCCAGCGCGGCGGCGTCGCGCGACACGACGACCTCGTGCGCACCGAGCGCCTCGGCGTCGCGGCGCTTCGATTCGGAGGTCGTGAAGGCGACGACGTGGGCGCCCATGGCACGCGCCAGCTTGATGCCCATGTGGCCCAGGCCGCCGATGCCGACGATGCCGACCGTCTTGCCCGGACCCGCGTGCCAGTGGCGCAGCGGCGAATACGTCGTGATGCCGGCGCACAGCAGCGGCGCGACGGCCGCCAGCTGGTGTTCCGGATGGCGCACCCGCAGCACGTAGCGCTCGTGCACGACGATGCGTTCGGCGTAGCCGCCCAGCGTATGGCCCGGCGCGTCGCCGGTGGCGCCGTTGTAGGTGCCGACCATGGCGTCGCAATAGTTTTCGAGGCCGGCCTCGCAATCGGCGCAGTGCCGGCAGCTGTCGACCATGCAGCCGACGCCGACGAGGTCGCCGGTCCGGAAGCCCGTCACGTGCGCGCCGACGGCGGACACGCGGCCGACGATCTCATGGCCCGGCACGCACGGATACAGGGTGCCGGCCCATTCGGCCTTCACCGTGTGCAGGTCGGAGTGGCACACGCCGCAATAGGCGATCTCGATCTGGACGTCGTGCGGGCCCGGCGCGCGGCGGGCGATGGTCAGGGATTCGAGCGGCTTGTCGGCGGCATGTGCGCCATAGGCTTTGACGGTCATGGGTGCGATCCTTTCGTGACGTTGGTCGTTGCATCGATGGTCGACGATGGTAACGGCAAACGCCGGGCGGATAACCCGGTCGGGATTGCTTGACCTTATGAATGCCGTTCATGTATCGGCGGTGGAATCATGTCCGCCGCGTCATGAAACGGGTCAGCGGCGGCGTGGCGGCGCCGGCAGCAGGACCAGCATGGCCTTGAGGGCGTACAGGACGAGCAGCGCACCGACCATGTCCCCGACGGCCATGACCGTGAAGCCCTGCGCCAGGTTGACGGGGTCGCCGTGGAGCCAGAACCACAGGTGGTGCATCAGCGGACTGGCGACGCCGAACAGCGGCACGAGCAGCAGCAGCCGGCGCGACGTCAGGTTCGAGAGCGACGCCTGCATGCCCAGCACGCGCAGCGCGAACAGGTACACGAGGTAAGGGGCCAGGGCCGAGCTGATGCCGCCGGCCAGCGAGCGCACGGGGTCGTCCGGGTACAGGTGGAAGAAGCACTCGCACCACGACCCGACCAGCACGCCGATGGCGCCAGGCAGGCCCAGCAGCAGTGGACACAGCAGCCGCGCGCCCGCCGGCAGGTAGAGCCAGCCGACGCCGCGGACGAATTCGACGTGCGGGAACACCCAGTCCTGCAAGCGCGCCAGCGCCACGTAGAACACGGCCGATCCGATCACGCCGGCACACGCGATCCCGGCCCGTTCGGCCACGCCCTGCACGACATCGTTGCGTGGAGCAGTTGGGATAGGCATGGCGGGATCGTCGACGATGGATGGAGTTCGGTGGGCACTCGCATTATAATCTGCGCATGAGCAAATCTACCCGGCCCGCCGACATCTATCTGCGCTTTCTGCAACTTGCCGAAGCCTTGCGCGGGCTGCCGTCCCTGCCTTCCCTCGATCCGCTGGAAGAACGCATCCTCGGCACCGTCGCGCGCGCCATGCAGGACGGCCAGCGGCTGTGCGTGCGCGACATGATGGCCAAGAAGGAGCTCGGCGCGCCCGCGACCGTGCACAGCCGCCTGACGTCGATGCGCGAGAAGGGCTGGATCATGTTGACGGACACCGAGGACACGCGGCGCAAGCAGGTCACGCTCACGCAGGCCGCGCTGGCCCACTTCGACAAGCTGTCGAAGTGCATGGTCAAGGCCGTGGAAAAGACGGGCTGACGGCAAGAATACCGCCCGGCGTCCCGTCGTCCCCGCGCAGGCGGGGACCCAAGTTCTTCGGCCAAATCCGCGCGCAACCTCACTGGCCCAGGTAATCCTCGTCGCCGACCTTGTCCATCCACACGACATTCACACCGTCCAGCGCTTCCTGGATGGCGATGTGGGTCATGGCGGTCGTCGCCGTCGCGCCGTGCCAGTGCTTGTGGCCGGGCGGGCACCAGATGACGTCGCCGGCACGGATCTCCACTTTCGGCCCGCCCTCGCACCGCGTCCAGCCGCAGCCGGCCGTCACGACGAGCGTCTGGCCGAGCGGATGCGTATGCCAGGCCGAGCGCGCGCCCGGTTCGAACGTCACGCTCGCCACCGATACGCGCGCCGGCGCGGGCGGCGCGTTCAGCGGATCGATGCGGACTGTGCCAGTGAAATATTGCTCCGGGCCTTTGATCGACGGCTGGGAGCCGGGGCGCTTGAGTTCCATGGGAGTCCTTTCGGTAAAGGACCCAATATAACGGTCGCTCGCCCGGCCGAATACCCCGCGGTCGTTCAATGACGTTATGAAGCGTGTTCATCAATCCCCGGCCGTATAGGTGTAGACGCGCTTGCGCTTGGACGCGATAGCCGGCCGGATGCGCTGCGGCGAGATCGCCACGCTGGCCCCGGAGGAACCGTTGCTGCCCTTCTGCACGGCGCCCAGCACGACGGACACCGCCTTGCCCCCGATCGGCACGCTGCTGGCCTTGACCGGCGACGGCGGCAGCCCGCCCCCGACGAAGATCGACGAGCGCGTCCCGCCGCACAGGCCCGGCACGTTGATCGCGCCCGAGCCGTTCAGCAGGTTGACCCAGTAGCCGCGCGCCTCGCCGAGCGACGTCGAGCAGCTCGCCCCGTCGGGCGGGACCGGACGGTTGGTGCTGAACGTGATCATGCCGCTGGCGATCAGCGCGGACGTGACCACCTGCTCGCCCTGGCCGTACTGGTTCAGGTCCATGTACCAGCCCTTCACGCCCGCGTTGGGCAGGATTTTCGCGGTCGCGCAGTCGGTGGCCGTGCTGTAGTCGGTCATCGCATCGAGGTTCGTGGCCGGCGTGCCGGTGGCCGCCGCCAGGTCGTCCAGGTAGACGTAGAAACGGTTCGTCACGCCGCTGTAGGGGTATTGCGCCTGCAGCGGATGTTCGCGGTCGCCGCTGCCGAGCGCCACATAGACCTTGCCCTGGGTCGCCAGCAGCGCCGGCGCGAACAGGAACTTGCGGCCGCCGCCCGTCGTGTACGCGACCTTGCGCGAGGTCCAGGCGTCGGGCGCGGCGGGCACGCGTCCCGCGTAGCTGCCCACGAAGTCGATCCGGTAGATGCCGCCGCCCGTGTCGGCCGCGTAGGCGTAGTCGGGATAGCCGTCGTTGTCGACGTCGACGAGGGCCACGTCGGCCGCCACCGCGCGGTCGGTCGGGAAGGCGCGCAGCACGGTGCCCGTGTTCGCATCCAGCACGTACACGAAGCCTCCCTTGCCGCTGCCGCACGCGGGCGCCGCCGTGTCGGCGTCCTCGCAGGCGTCGTAGCCCCCGCCCACGACCAGCACCGGCGTCGTGGTCGAATAGCCTTTGACGAAGGCGACGTTCGGCGTCGACCAGGTCTGGCCGATGCCGGACATGCCGGCCGTGCAGCCGGTGTCGTCGCCCAGGCTCGGACAGCCGGCCTTCCACTTGAACACGGGGCTGTCCGGATTGCTCACGTCCAGCCCGTACAGCATGCGGCCGCCGCGGCGCATGGCCGGGAAGATCCAGACCTTGGAGTCGTCGGCGTTCTGGTACAGGCCGATCGAGCCGTCGAAGAAATAATCCTTGCGCGCCGGCGCCGGCGTGATCGATGCGCTCATGTTCGGATAGCTCACGAGCGGCGTGTTGTCCATCAGCCGCTGCAGGCGGCCGAAGAACTCGGGCGCGACGAAGGACCAGCTCTCGGTGCCGTTGCTGGCGTTCACGGCATGCAAGGCGCCGTCGTTGGCGCCGTAGAACACGCGCACGCCCGTCGTGCCGCCGAAATTGACGGGCAGCGGGCGCGAGTGGATCACGTCGCCGTGGATGGACGGGCGCGTCGTCGTCGTGCTGCCGGTGCCCTTTTCGTTGTCGACGTCCGCACCCTGGATGAAGTTCACGACGTCCGCGGCGAGGCCCGTGCTGGCCGTGTTGAAGGCCGTCAGCGCGGTCCCGGACAAGGTCAGCATGTTGCGGTTGACGGCTTGTGCGCCGCTCCACGCGCCGGCGACGTTACCCTGGCGCAGGATCTCGGCGGCGCCGCCCTTCTCGACCTGCGGACCGTCCGGCAAGTCCGAATACGGGCTCGCGCCGTCCGGGGCGCAGGCGCCCGCCGGATCGGGATTGATGCCGAGGCCGCTCCAGTAGCTGCCCGAATCCGACGTCCAGTAACTGGCCGCGCACGGCGTGACGAAGCCGGTGAGCGTGTTGACGGCGACGTGGCCGTTGACGTCGCCCAGTTCGATGTCGGCGCCGCTGCTGATCAGCTGGTAGCGCTTGAGGTTGCCGAACCAGCGGGGGCGGGCGTCCGGATCGGGACGGAACATGCCGATGAACACCTGGTTCTCGTTCTGCGAACGGTTCGTCGCATTGACCGGCAGGCTGGTCGACGCGAACGTCGTGTTCACGGCCTGGATCTCGATGATGATCTGGCGCAGCGCGTCGAGGATCGCCTGCTCGTTCCTGGCGGCGAAATACTTGCCGCCGCCGGCCTTGGCCATGCTCATCAGGAGTGCCGTCTGCGTGGCGTTCGGCTGGGCGTTGTAGACATCGATCGTGTACGTCGTCACCGGCGAGCGCACGGTCGTTCCGGTGACGGGCACGCCCCGGTCGTGCAGCAGGCGCGCCCACTCGTCGGCGTTGCGCGGGCCCGTGTCGGGCGTCGTGGTGCCGGTCGGGACGTCGGTCAGCACGATGTTCGTGCCGACGATGTTGTAGGCGCTCGTGCCCGCCGGGCACGACGCCAGCGTGCTGCTGGTCGGCGCATTGTTGTACGTGCAGCTGATGTTCGTGCCGGTGCACGACGACGCGTAATCGGACGTCGACGCCGGCGCGCTGGAATAGCACTGCGACGTCATGCCGAGGTTCGTGGTCGTCGTGGAGCCCGGCGTGGTAGCGTTGCTGACCGTGGTCGGCGTCACCGTCTGCGTGATCGTGTACTGGCGCTTGCTCGTGGCGGTCTGGGTCACGGTCACCTGGCGGTAGCCGTTGCCCGTGCAGCCGCTGGCATTGCCGGCCAGGCTGCCCGCATACGTGCAGCTGCTGTTGGCCGGGCAGGACAGGCCGCCGAAGTCGCTCGTCGTCGCCGGATTCCAGTTGCCCGACGCGGTGCCGACGCCGGTATAGCAGCCCGCGCCCTTGTGGTTCGGATTCTGGCTTGCCGTGGCGCTGTCCGTCGTGGTGCCCGCCGTGCCGATCGCGGCGCCGACGGAATAGGTGCAGCTGTAGCTCGTTTCCGTCGTCGTGGTGCCGCTGGTGGCGGTCGACGACGACGGGCACGTGAGGTTGCCGTGGTCGCTCGCCGGCACGTCGCCGGCCGTCGCGTAATAGCCGGTCGTGGTGCCGGTGGACGTCGTGACGGTGCCCTGCACGGGCTGGCCCGGACTCGTCGTGGCCGGGTGGTAGACGGATTGCGTGACGGTGTACGACAGGCTCCCGGCCGGGCACGCGACCGGTTGCACGTTGGCCGTCGCGGCGCCGATCGAGCAGCCTTCGGTGAAGTTGGCGCACTGCGTCGCGTACGCATTCAACTCGGCCGCCGCGGCCGTCGGGCTGGCGTAGCACGCGCCGGTGACGCCCAGGTTGCTGGTGTTCGTCGCGTTCTGGCTCGTGAAGTTCGGCAACCCCAGTTGCGTCGTCGGCGTGCCGTTGAGCGCGTTGAGGGCCGCCGTATTGGCGGCGCTGTCGCTGGACGGGCCGCTGGAGTTCGGGTTGCCGATGAAGATGACGAAGCTCTTGCCGCAGGTGTTCGCGGCCGTCAGCGGCGAGCGAAACGTCGAGTACGGCGTCGTGTAGCCTCCGCTGTCCGCGATGCTGGCGATGACGCCGCCCGGCGAATACGCGTCGGCGCCCGCGAAGTAGTTGTACACGTCGTACATCAAATCGCCGTACGGCGTGTTCGAGTTGCGCTTCTCGTCCGGCGACGTGACGTTGCCGTAGATGGTCCCCAGCTGGCTCGCGAAGCTGGCCTTGGCCGTGCTGTCCAGCGGGCGAATGGCGGAGCGGATGAAGCCGCCGTCCATGTTGGCGTTGCCGCCGGTGACGAATTCCATCAGGCCCATGCTGACGGTGCTGCCCAGCGTGGGCAGCAGGCTGCTGATCGCACGCGACTCCGACTGGCCCTGCTGCAGGCCGCCCGGCCATTTCTGGCTCTGGCGCGACCAGTTCGACGTGTTGTCGAGCACGATCAGGATGCGCGGATTGACGGCGCTGCCGCCGGACGCGCCGGTGAAGATGTCGATGTCGTCGGCGGCCGCGCGGATCGGCAGGCCGGCGAGGCTCGCGGACAGCGCCAGCGCGAGGGCGGCGGCGGGACGGGAACGGGTCATGGGCTTGCTCCGGGTTGCGGACAGTTGGTGGCGACGTCGTCCTTGGCGATGCGCACGGCGACGCCCTGGACGACCTTGACGGAGGCCTGCGTCGCGGTGTCGGTGGCGACGGCGCTGACGTCCCAGACACTGTTCTCGCAATCGGAATTGCCGTCGGACGCGCCGGCGACGCCGAAGTTCTGGCCGGCGCCGACGGCGCAGCCGGCGTCCTCGCTGTTGTTGAGGTCCAGGTCGGAATTCTTGATCGCCTGGACCTTCACGCAGCTGGGGGGCGGGCTGAGCGTGACCTTGACGTCGGTCTTGCCGTCGCCGTCCGTGTCGACGCAGCGCTGGTTCGGCCCGTCGCACGGGTTCGACAGCGCGCTGCCGGGCGTCGTCGTGAACCGGGGCGAACTGATCGTCTCCTCCAGCACGGCGTGGGCGGCGGCGAGCGCCTGGTCGCGGCGCTGCATGTTGCCGACCACCTGCAGGTTCGAGTTGCCCAGGTTGACGCTGGCCAGCGCCAGCATCGTAAGCAGGAGCAGCATGATCAGGGCGGTCACCAGCGTGATGCCCTGCTGGCGGCGTGGGTACGTCATGGCTGTTTCCTTCCGACCGGGTTCGCCAGTGTGACGAGCGTCTGGAACACGTGGCGCTTGTAGCCGTTGTTGAACGGCCCGGCCGTGCGCGCGCTGCCGTCGGCGGCCGTGCCGAGGCTGTACGTCTTCGTATCGACATAGCCCGGCGTCGCGCTCGGGCTGCGCGCCAGCACGTGCAGGCGCACGGCCACCACGTTGCGCCAGTTGGCGGCCGCGCAGGCCGGCGCGGCGCAGCCGTTCGCGCTCGCCGGGGCGCTCGTGTACAGGCCGACGGTGCCGTCGCCATGGGTGTCGATGCCGTATTCGAACTGCAGGTTCTCGACGCCCTCGACCAGCGGCACGATCGTCCCGAAGTCGAGCTGGCCGTCCGTGTAGCGCAGCTCGGCGCGTTTCAGCGTCGGGATGCCGTCGCCCGCCACGTCGTTGTTGGCGACAAAATAGATGTGGGTCTGGAAGCGGCGCGTCACCGCCAGCGTGCCGCTGCCGGCCGTGGTCGTGCAGTCGCGTTGGTGGCGCGTGAGTTGTGCCGGGTCGACGTCCAGCGCATACCAGTCGGCCGGATTGGCCGACCCCAGCTCGCTCGCGTTGTCGCACAGCGAAGCCTGGAACAGCGGGCCCGCGGGATCGTTGGCGCTGCAGTTCGGATCGCCGCTGACGCAGGCGCGCGTGTGGCGCACGACGATCAGCGCGGTCCCCGGGCGCACGTCGGACACGCAGGACGGCCGCGCGTCGTCGTCGTCGAAACCCTGCACGTGCAGCGGCAGCATGGCCTTGAGGGCGGCCAGCGTCGCGGCGCACGGATCGGGCACGGCGGCCGGGTCGGGCAGCAGGGTCGGATCGAATTCGCCGTAGAAGCCGGCGTTGCGCAGGTCGTTGGACAGCAGGTCGACGGCGTAGCGCCCGCTTTCGATCTGGCGGTTGGCGCGCTCGATCTCGGCCTGGGCGCGGCTGTTGTGGAAGAACAGCGTGACCATGGCAATCACGATCAACAGGCCCATCGTGACGGACACGAGCAGTTCGGGCAGGGAAAAGCCGGCGGTGCGGCGGTGAAGCAAGGGTTGGGCGGCCATCATGGGTCCTAACTGCAGTCGGGCAGGCCGATCGCGACCTGCACGGCGATCGCGCGCCGGTTGGCGTCCGGGCCATACTGGTTGGCGCCGCACGTCAGCGACGACGCCCGCGTCGCATGCAGGCCCTGCCATGCGACGCTGAGGCGGTAGATGCCGGGCTGGCAGATGCCGGCCGTCGGGTCGGGCGCCTGCAACTGCTCGACGCAGCCGCGCGCGCCGACCATGGCCCCGTTGGCCGCGCCGGCGGCGGTCTGCTCGGCCGCGCCGTTGAGTTCCTGGCTCCATTCGCACAGGTCGCGCGCGCTGCCGATGGGTAGCGTGGTGCAGTCGGCCGGCTGGCCGTCGGCGGGGCCGAGCGGCGTGGCCGTCACGTAGTCGGCCGCGTGGGCGGCGTTGCCGAGCATGCGCGCGCGCAGGTCGTCCAGCAGCACGACGGCCTGGGCGCGCTGGTACGATTCGATGGACCCGACCTGCACCTTGGCCTGCAACGCGGCGATGCCCAGCAGGCCGAAGGCGAGCACGATGACCGTGACGAGCACCTCGACGAGGCTCAGGCCCGCGCTGGCGTGGCGTCGCGGCATGCGCTTCATGTCAGCACCCCGTGGCGGGCATGCGCGGACGCCCGCTGAGGTCGACCTGCACGCAGCGGTGGCTGGACGCGCCGTCGACGGCGATGTCGAACGACGGCGCCGTATCGCTGGCCACCCGGCCGTTGGGCAGGTACACGACCGAGTCCGGTCCGGTAATGGTGGCGTCCGTCACCGGGCCGTGGTTCGCGACCGGGTGGCCGGTATCGGACGGATTCGGAATGCGCCAGCCGGCCTGCCAGCCGCCGGTGACCGGTTGCAACGTCACCTGGGTGTCGCGCTTGATCGCTTCGCTGCGCGCGAGCACGAGGGCCGCGTACAGCTCGGTGCCGGCGACGCGCGCGCGCTGCCCCGCCACCATGCTCTTGAACGCGGGCGCGGCCACGGCCGAGAGGATCGAGGTGATGGCCACGACGGTCAGCAGCTCGATCAGCGTGAACCCGCGGCCGCGGCGCCGGCTTACCATACGGTGGACGGCGTGCGGGCGCCGCTGTTGTCGATGGTGAGCACGCTGTCGCCGGTCTGGCGCGTCCCCTTCGGCCTGGCCGTGATGGTGAACGACGGCGGCGCGACGTCGGGCGCATCGATGGTGATGTCGTAGTTGGCCGCGACCTGGTCCGGCACGGGCAGGCTGAGCGCGTCCGGCGTGGCCGCATAGCTGTGCGCGTCGGCAAAATACTGCGCCTGCGCTTGCGCCAGGGTCAGCAGGTACCCCTGCGCGGCCGAGCGATTGCCGCGCACCAGGTAGGCCCCATAGGCGGGATAGGCGATCGCGGACAGGATGCCGACGATGGCGACGACGGCCAGCAGTTCGACCAGGGTAAAGCCGCGCGGGCGGGACTTGAGCATACGGTAAGACATGATGAACCTCGTGGCGCGCATCGCCGCAAGCGGCGCATGGGCCAACACTACATGTTTCTACACGGAAATTCTATCACAATGTATCAATCTGTAGCATATGCACGACATTCAGACGGGCATGACGGTGCACGCGCGTCCAGGGGCCGTCAGGCCTGCGGCGCATCCGGCTCCGCCGTCGACGCCGGCGGAACGAGCGGCAGCCGGATCGTGAAGACGGTGCCGACGCCCGGCTTCGAGGCGACGTCGATGCGGCCGCCGTGCTTGTTGACGATGCTGTACGACAGGGACAGGCCCAGGCCCGTGCCGCTGCCGACCGGCTTGGTCGTGAAGAACGGTTCGAACACACGTTTCAGGTTTTCCTGCGGAATGCCGCAGCCGTTGTCGCTGATCTTCACCCACACCCAGCCGTCCTGGGCGCCGGTGGCGATCGTGATCACGCCGCGGCTCTGGATGGCCTGGGCGGCGTTGACGAGCAGGTTCATGAACACCTGGTTCAGCTGCGACGCGAGGCACTTGATTTCCGGGAGCTTGCCGTAGTGCTTCTCGACCGTGGCCTTGTACTTGATTTCGTTGGCGACGATGTTCAGCGTCGTATCGAGTCCCGCGTGCACGTCCGCATACTGCCAGTCGCTCTGGCCGACGTGGGAAAAGTCCTTCAGCGCCTGGACGATATCCTTCACCCGCTTGAGCCCGTCCATCGACTCGCTCACCAGGTCGGCGATGTCGTCCTTCAGGTAACCGAGGTCGGCCTTGCGGCTGATCGCTTCGATCTCCGCGGCCAGCGCCGAGCCGGGCGCCGCTTTTTGCACGGCCTCGCCGTACGCGTCGACCACCGACAGCAAGGTGCCCACGTAGTGCCGCAACGTCCCCATGTTCGAATTCACGAAGCCGATCGGATTGTTGATCTCGTGCGCCACGCCCGCCGCCAGCTGGCCGATCGACGCCATCTTTTCCGATTGCAGCAGCTGGTCGTGGGCCTCGCTGAGGCGCGCGATCAACTGCTCCTGCTTCTGTTCCATGCGCTTGCGCTGGGTGATGTCGGTCAGCGAACCGATCACCTCGACCGGCGTGCCGCGGTCGTCGTAGATCAGGCGCAGGCGGTCGTGCATCCACAGGAATTCGCCGCTCGCCGTACGGAACCGGTATTCATAGGTTTTCTCGCCTTCCACGAACAGCTGGGCCAGGCTCGAAAAGATGCTCGGGGCATCGTCCGGATGGATATGGTCGAACCAGAAGTTCGGATCCGCCAGCATCTCTTCCGGGCGATAGCCCAGGACGTGGTACGCGTTGTTGCTCACGAACGTCATCTTGAAGTCGCCGCTCGGCACGGTCGCGTAGATGATGCCCGGCGTGTTGTCGATCAGATATTGGAGCCGGACCAGCGGCGAAGTGGCGTCGCCCGGGGCGGGGCTCGACGTCAACGATTCGAAAACTTCAAATTCCATGGCGGTGGCTCGACGTATGGCGGGAGATTACATTATCCGGAGGAAACGCCAACAAATGGTGCTTTGTTGAAACTCTTATATGCAAGAGTTTCAGTCACTATCTCCGGATTACAACACTCGCGCCGGATCGACGGCGTCAGCCGGGCTTGCCGCCGCCCAGGCGGTCGGCATGCCGGTGGATCAGCTTCCAGGCGCCGTCCTCGCGCCGGAAAATCTCGGTCACGCGCAAATCCATGGGCACGGGCTGCGCCTGGCCCTTGACGTTGACGACCGAGCGCTGGATGCCCGTCCAGTACGCGAGATCGCCATCGGCCGCGCTGTGCATGACCTCGAAGCGGTTGTCGCTGCCGGGACCGAAATGCGCGGCACCCTCGCGGTTCGCGGCATTCACGGCGTCGGGCCCCGCGACGCAATCGCCCTTCGGACCGAAGAGGGTGGCGGGTGGCTTGTCCGCCGCCATGGCGCCGAGCGGGCCGTAGTCGCCGTTCACGAACGCGTCGGACGCCTGGATGCGCCGGCGCATGAAGGCGTCGAAATCATCGTGCTGATCGTGCTGTCGTGGCATGGCTCTCTCCTCGCGATGGAAGACGATTGTAGCCAAACCCGAGCGCGGACGCCGCATGAATGGGCGTCCGCGCACGCTCCCGCCTTTACTGCGGCTGGCTGTCCAGCGTCACCTGGGTCGGTGCCAGGCCGTCGGCGCTGGCCGTCAGGGTCAGCTTGCCGCCCTCCCCGGCGCGCGTCTTCACGATCGCCAGCGCCAGGCCGTTGAACGCGTTGCGCTCATGCGACTGGAACGGCTCCAGGTTCGTCGCGTCGCCGTTGTCGGTCGCGACGATCTCGCCCGGCCCGGACAGGGTGAAGGTGATGCGGTCGTGCGAGCGCGGCACCTGGTGGCCGTCCTTGTCGGCGACGGTGACCGTCACGAACGCCAGGTCCTTGCCGTCGGCCGCGAGCCTGGCGCGGTCGGCCGACAGCAGCAGCCTGGCCGGCTTGCCGGTCGTGGCGACGGTGTCCTCGGCCCAGCGCTTGCCGTGCTTGTAGACGACGGCTTTCAGCGTACCCGGCTGGTACACGACGTCGTCCCAGCGCAGGCGGTAGTCGCGCGGACCGCGCTTCTTGCGGCCGAGCGATTTACCGTTCAGGAACAGCTCCGCCTCGTCGCCGGACGTGTACAGGTGCACCGGCGTCACCTGGCCCACGCGCTCCGGCCAGTTCCAGTGCGGCAGCAGGTGCGCCATCGGCAGGTCCGGGCGCCAGCGGGCCTGGTACAGGTAGAAGCGGTCCTTCTTGAAGCCGGCCAGGTCGATGATGCCGAAGTACGAGCTGCGCGACGGCATCGCGATCTTCTTCATCGTCGCCAGTTCCTGCGCGGCCCGCGCCTGCTGGGCGGGGTCGGTGAAGTTCAGCAGGTTCGACGCGTCGTCGTTGTACGGCGTCGGCTCGCCCAGGTAGTCGAAGCCGGTCCACACGAATTCGCCGGCCACGAACGGGTTGTCGTCCTGGCCCTTGAATTCGGCGTCGGGCGTCGTGGCCCACGGCGGCGCCGTCAGGTCGTAGCTGCTGACCTGGAAGTTGGCCGCGCCTTTCGATTTGTCGTCGCTGACGGGGAAGAAGTATTCGCCGCGCGAGCTGATCGTCGATGCCGTCTCGCTGCCGAACAGCGGCAGGTAAGGCGCGGCCGCATGCACCTTGCCGTACAGGCCCGGCTTGTAGTTGTAGCCGAACAGGTCGACGACGTTCTGGAAGCCGTTATATGCCGAATCGACGTGGTTGTCCGCCATCGTGACGGGGCGCGTGCGGTCTTCGCCGCGCGCGATCTCGGCCAGTCGCGCGGCCAGCTTCCAGCCTTCCGGCTTGCCCTGCTCCGGGATCTCGTTGCCGATGCTCCAGGCGATCACGCTCGGGTGGCTGCGGTCGCGCCGGATCTGCGCGCGCAAGTCCTTCTCGTGCCATTCGTCGAACAGCAGGTGGTAGTCGTTCGGCTTCTTGGGGATCTGCCACATGTCGAACGCTTCGTCGAGCACGACGAAGCCCATGCGGTCGGCCAGGTCCAGCAGCTCGGGCGCCGGCGGGTTGTGGCTGGTGCGGATCGCGTTCGTGCCCATCTCGCGCAGCAGTTCAAGCTGGCGTTCCAGCGCGCGCACATTGATCGCCGTGCCCAGCGCGCCCATGTCGTGGTGCATGCACACGCCCTGCAGCGGCACGCGCTTGCCGTTCAGGATGAAGCCGCGCGCCGGATCGAACACGGCGGTGCGGATGCCGAAAGGGGTCTCGACGACGTCCGTCACCTTGCCGTTGTCGGTGACGGTCGTGACGGCCACGTAGCGCTGCGGCGTCGCGATGCTCCACAGGCGCGGCTGCGGCACCGTCAAGGTCTGCGTGAGCTGGGCCTCGCGGTCCGCCACGACCTTGGCCGGCGCCGACGCCGTCTGGCGCGCGACCGGCGCCGCGCCGCGCTTGCCGGCCGCGTCGAGCAGGTAGATCTCGGTCGCGACCTGCACCTGCGCCGCCTGGCCGTCGCTCTCCACCGTCGTCTGCACGGAGACGGTGGCCGAGTCCTTCGTCACCTGCGGCGTCGTCACGAACGTGCCGTACTGCGCCACGTGCACGGGCGCCGTCTTGACGAGCCAGACGTTGCGGTAGATGCCGCCGCCCGGATACCAGCGCGACGAATCCGGCGGGTTGTCGAGCCGGATCGCCACGACGTTGTCGCTGCCCGGCTTCGCATACGGCGTCAGGTCCACGCGCCACGACGCATAGCCGTACGGCCAGCCGCCGACGTAATGCCCGTTGACCCAGACGGCGGCGTGCGACATGGCGCCGTCGATGTCCAGGTAGACGCGGCGGCCGGCGTCGCCCGCCGGCAAGGTGAAGTGCTTGCGGTACCAGCCCACGCCCCACCACGGCAGCTTGCCCGTCTCGCCCGGGTATGCCTGCTTGAACGGTCCCTCGATGCCCCAGTCGTGGGGCAGGTCGAGCTTGCGCCACGCGGCGTCGTCGAAACCCGGCTGCGCGGCGGGAATGGCCGTCGCCGGGTCCTTGAGCCTGGCGTCGTCGAGCTGGCCGCTGCCGGCCGGATCGCCTTTCGCGAAGCGCCAGCCGGCGTCGAACGAGAGGCGTTCGCGCACGGGCATGTCGGCCGCCTGTGCGGCGCCGCACAGCAGCGCCACGCCGCACGCGATGATGGAGAGGGAACGGGGAATGAGCGTCATGGTCACGAGATCGGTCGTTGTCGAGGATGTCGAAAGGGAAACCCCTAGTATGGGCCAGCCCTCCCGCGCCCAGCTATATGAATTGGCCGGGCCGGTATCCAAAAGCGCGATAGCACGCCCCGCCGCCTCACGGATGGGCCGGCGCCGTCCCCCGTTTCGCTTCGAATTCGGCGAACGCCTCGCGCACCGCCTCGTCCAGCTCCTCGTCGATCCACGGCTTGGTCAGGAACTTGAAGATCGCGCCCCGGTTCACCGCATCCGTGACCGACTGCAGGTCCGTGTACCCGGACAGCACCATGCGCACCGCGTGCGGATACATCTGCTTCACGCGCGCGAGGAATTCGGTGCCGCTCATGCCGCGCATGCGCTGGTCGCACACGATCACCCCGACCTCGGTGGTGGCAAGCAGCTCGAACGCCTCGCGCGCGCTGGCCGCCACCAGCACGCGGTAGCCGCTGTGGCGCATGGCGCGCCGGATCGCGGCCAGCAGGTTGACCTCGTCGTCCACGTACAGGAGCGTGCGATGGTAGGGCTGCGGCTGCAGGGCGTCCAGCGCGAGCGCCTTGTCCTCGCGCAGCATGCGCGCGCAGTCGTCCGCGGGCGCGGGGCGTCCGAACAGATAACCCTGGATCTCGTCGCAGCCGTTCTGCGCCAGCAGCGCCAGCTGCCCTTCCGTCTCCACGCCTTCCGCGATCACGTCGAGCCGCAGGCCGTGCCCCATGGCGATCACGGCGCGCGAGATCGCCAGGTCGTCCGGATCGGAGGTCAGGTCGCGCACGAACGACTGGTCGAGCTTGAGCCGGTCGACCGGGAAGCGCTTGAGGTAATTCAGGTTCGAGTAGCCGGTGCCGAAATCGTCGATCGCGAGGCGCACGCCCATGTCCTTCAGCTTGCACAGGATGTCGACGGTCTTCTGCGGATCTTCCATCGACGCGCTTTCGGTCAGCTCCAGTTCGAGCAGCCGGGGCTCCAGCCCCGTCTCCGCGAGGATGCGGCCGACCGTGTCCACGATCCGTTCCGAGAACTGGCGCGCCGACAGGTTGACCGAGACCGGCACCGCGCGCAGCCCGTCGCGCTGCCACGCGCGGCATTGTTCGCAGGCCTGGCGCAGCACGCGCTCGCCGATGGCCAGGATCAGGCCCGTCTCTTCCGCCAGCGCGATGAAGCGCCCCGGCGGGATCAGCCCCTGTTCCGGATGCTGCCAGCGCAGCAGCGCCTCGAAGCCGACGATCCGCCCCGTGGAGAGGCTCGCCTGCGGCTGGTAGTACACGGTCAGCTCGCCGCGTTCGAGCGCGCGCCGCAAGGCGTTTTCGAAGCGGAAGCGCTCGTACACGCCGTCGTTCAGTTCCGGACGATAGAAGGCGTAGCGCTCGTCCTTGCTGGCCAGCGCGCGCTGCAGCGCCGCCTCGGCGTCCTGGTTGAGGCCGTCGTAGTCGTCGGCGTCGTTCGGGAACAGCGCGATGCCGACGCACGGATCGAGGTGCAGCTCTTCGTCCCCGTAGACGTAGATCCCGTCCATCGTCTCCAGCACCTGGCGCGCCAGCGCGGCCAGCTCCGCCTCGTTCGTGCGCAGCGCGGCGAGCGCGAACGTGCGCTCGCCCGTGCGCGCGACCGTCAGATCGCCGTGCGCCAGTTCGCTCAGGCGCGACGCGGCCTGGCGCAGCAGCGCCTGTTCGGCCTCCAGTCCCAGGCTGGCGCGGATCACCTGCAGGCGCGTCATCCGCAGCAGCATGTAGCCCAGCAGCGGCTTGCCGTCGGCGACGCGCGCCTGCATCTGGCGCACGCGGTCGCGCAGCAGCACGTCGTTCGGCAGGCCGGTCTCGCGGTCGAAGTTGGAAAGGTAGCGCAGCTTTTCCTCGGCGCGGCGCAGCTCCGTCACGTCCATCCCGGTCGTGACCACGTATTGCACCGAGCCGTCGGCGCGGCGCAGCATCGTCGAGGACCAGATCACGGAACGCACGCTGCCGTCGCGCGCGAGCCATTCGCCGCTCTGCTGCACGGGAACGGCGCCGGCCGGCGACGCGTTGAATTCCACGGGCGCGTTGTCGGCGCGGCGGAACAGGTCGCGGAACGGCCGGCCCAGCACCTCGTCCGCGCGCCAGCCAGAACTCTGTTCGCAGGCCGGGTTGAACAGGCGGATATTGCCGTCGCCGTCGAACACGCAGACGAGGGCCCCGGACAGGTTCACGACGGCCGACAGCAGCGCGCGCTCCGACTCCAGCGCCGCCGTGCGTTCGTCCACCAGCCGTTCCATGTTCCCGTACAGGTGCGCGCGTTCGATCGCGACGGCGATCTGGCTGCCGACCGTCTCCAGCACCTGGCGGTCGTCGTCGGCGAGCGCCCCGTCGCCGAGGGTCAGGCACATCATCCCGCGACTGCGCACGCCGGTGGTGAGCGGCACGCGCAGGCTGGGCTCCCCACGGCACGTGGCGCGCGCCAGCCGGCCGGCTGGCCCGGCACGACCGTGCACTCGCATGGCGCCACCGCGGCGCCGGCGGCGTCGCGGGCGACGGCGAACGCGGGCCGGCCGTCGACACCCAGCAGCCGGATCGTCGCACCCGTCACGCCCGGCAGGTCCAGCACGCGGTCGAGCGCGCGCTCGGCCACGTCCTGTTCCGACAGCACCGGGTTGATCGCCTCGGCGACGCGGTACAGCCCTTCGAGCGACTGGTAGGAATGCTTGATGCGTTCCTGCTGGGTACGCAGCTGCTCCGTCATGTGGATCGCTTCTTCGTACGTCGAGATCAGGAGGTCGAAGATCTGCTGGCGTTCCGCGGTGATGAAATGGGTCTGGCCGCCCAGGCTGATCTTCATCCCCAGCTGCACCCGCTCGTTGGAACGCAGCGCGCGGTTGGCCAGGATGAAGCGGATGCGGCCCAGCAGGTAGTCGGCCTCGAACGGCTTGCGGATGAAGTTGTCGGCGCCGCAGTCCAGGCCCTTGATCACGTCGTACAGGCTGGAGAGGGACGTGAGCAGGATCACCGGGATGTCGCGCAGCGCCTCGTCCTTCTTGATCGCCTGGCACATCTCGAAGCCGTCCATGCGCGGCATCGCGATGTCGGTCACGATCAGCGTGGGCGCACGCTCGCGCGCGGCCTCCAGGCCCGCGCGGCCGTCGACGGCCACGCGCACGCGAAAGCCGGCCTTGGCCAGCAGTTGCGCCAGCTGGCGGGCCTGGGTGGCGCTGTCCTCCACCACCAGGATCTCGATGTCATGCGCGTTGTCGGGAGACGGGTTCATGGGGGGTCTCCATTCGTTGGAAAAACGGTGGACGGAAACGGCTCGGCGGGCAGGCGCGCCAGCACCTTGCCGATTTCCGCCGGCTCGAGCACCAGCATCGCGGCGTCGAGGCGCAAGGCTTCGCCGGGCATGCCGTACACGACGGAGCTGGCGCGGTCCTGGGCGATCGTCAGCGCGCCCTGCTCGCGCAGCTGCTTGAGTTCCGCCGCCCCGTCCTTGCCCATGCCGGTCAGGAGGACGGCCGCGGTGGCCGGGCGCAGTTCGGCATCGATGTTGCGGAACAGGTAGGACACGGACGGGCACATGCCGTGTTCCGGCGGCGCCTGCAGCAGCCGGCACACGAGTCCCGGACCGATGGCCGCCTGCCAGCTTTCGGGCACGAGGTAGGCCCGCCCGCCGGCCAGCGGCATGCCGTCCTGGATCACCTCCACCGGATAGCCGGCGGCGTCGGCCAGCCACGCGGCCAGGCCGTCCATGAAGCCGGGTGCGAGGTGCTGGACCATCACCACGGGCAGCGGAAAGCCGGCCGGCAGTTCGGCCAGGATGTCGCGCAGGACGGTCGGTCCGCCGGTCGACGCGCCGATGGCGACCAGCCGCCGCGCCGATCCATGCAGCGGCCGCGCCGCGCGCCGCGCATCGCCCCAGCGCCGCACCACCCGCACCTCGGCCATCGCCTTCACGGTGCGCACGAGCGCGCGGGCGCTGTCGGCATGCGCCGGATTGCCGACGCCGTACGGACGCCGCACCAGCACCAGCGCGCCCGCCTCGATCGCACGGAAGCTGGCGTCGACCTCGGCCCGGTCGTCGCTGCCGCTGACGACGACGATGCGCGTCGGGCACGCCTGCATGATGCGGCGGATCGCCTCGTAGCCGTCCATGCGCGGCATCTGCAGGTCCATCGTGATCACGTCCGGACTGAGTTCGTGCGCCATCCGCAGCGCCTCCTCGCCGTCGGCGGCGCAGCCCACCACCGCCAGGCCGGGCGCCGTGCCGAGGATGTGCACGAGCAGTTCGCGCACCGAATTCGAATCGTCGACGACGAGGACCCGGATCATGGCGCCTCCATCCCCGCGACCCGGCGCACGGTCGCCAGCAGGCGGTCCTGGTCGAAGCTGCCCTTGGTGAAATAGGCGTCCGCGCCGGCGCGCAGACCCGCCTCGCGCTGTTCCGGCGTCTGCAGCGACGTCACCAGGATCACCGGCAGCTCGGCCGTGGCCGGATTGGCCCGGATCGCGGCGGTGAGCGCCAGGCCGTCCATGTTCGGCATCTCGACGTCGCTGACGACCGCGTCGTAATGGCCGGCGCGCAGCCGCGACAACGCGTCCAGGCCGTCGACCGCCGTGTCGACGCCGCATCCGGCGCCTTCCAGGATGTGCTTGAGCAGCAGGCGCGACGTGACGGAATCCTCGACGACGAGCACGCGCCGCGGCCCGGCCACCGGCGCCGCCGCCGCCGGCGCGCCGGACGTGCCGGTCAGCCCGCGCGCGGCGACGTCGTCCAGCGCGATCACGGGCGCCAGCATGCCGTCCCCCAGTTGCGCCGCCCCGCTGAAATAACGCACGCGGCGCAACAGCGGGCCGAAGCTCTTGGGCAGCAGGTCCTGCTCGGCGACGATGGCGTCGGCCAGCATGCCGAACGACTGGCCGCCCGCCGTCGCGACGATCACGACGCCGCGGCCCTCCTCCTGCCCGGGCCGGGCCGTCCCGAACAGCGCGGCGAGCCGCACGAGCGGCAGCACCCGCGTCCCCGCCAGCACGGTTTCCCTGCCCTCGACCGTGCGGATCTCGGCCTGCGCCTCGCTGCGCACCGCTTCGAGGCCCGCCAGCGGCACGGCGTAGCGCGCGCCGGCGACGTCGACGACGAGCGCGCGCAGGCTCGCCACGCCCACCGGCAGCAGCAGTTCGAACGACGCGCCGGCGCCGGGCGCCGTCGCGACCACGAGCTGGCCGCCGCTGGCCGCCACCTTGTCGGCCACGATCGCCAGCCCCACGCCCCGTCCGGACACGGGCGTGACCTCGGCGCGGGTCGACACGCCGGCGCGCAGCGCCAGGTGCACGCGCTGCTGCTCGCTCATCTGCGCCAGCTCGGCGTCCGTCAGCCCCGTGCGCCGGGCGGCCGCCTGCGCGACGGCCTCGATATCGATGCCCGCGCCGTCGTCGGCGACCCGCACCGACACCATCCGCGCATCGCGCTGGGCGACGACGATCTCGATGCGGCCCACCGGGTCCTTGCCGGCCCCGGTGCGCTGCGCGGGCGCCTCGATCCCGTGGTCGACCGCATTGGTGACGAGGTGGATCAGCGCTTCGCGCACGACGCCCAGCACGCGGCGGTCGATGTCCACGTCGGCGCCCCGGGTCTCGAGCCGGACCTCCTTGCCGTGCCCGCGCGCCAGGTTGCGCACGAGCGCCGGCAACTCGTTCAGCGCCGCGGCGGACGGCACCAGCGCCGTTTCCAGCGCGGCGTCGAACAGGCGCGCGCGCACGCCGTGCAGCTCCTTGCCCGTGTGTTCCAGTCGCGCGGCCAGCCGGGTGCACGCGAGTTCCAGGTCCGCGCCGTCGTCGGCGCCGATGGCGGCCGGTCCTTCGCGCCGCCGGGTCGCGATCCCGGCCGCGATCCCGCGCAATTCCTCGACGTGGTGGCGCAGCTTGAGTTCGACCGGCAGCAGCGCCTCGGCGTGGGCGCGGATCGAATCGATGCAGCGGCCGTCGACGCGGATGCGTTCGCCCGGGTCTTCGTCGGTCGCGTCGGCGGTGCCGTCGTCCGGTTCGTCGTCCGGTTCGTCGTCCGGTTCGTCGTCCGCACCGTGGTCCGGCGCCGCCGCCGGCACGGGCACGCCGGCGGCGGCAGCGGGCAGCGGCGCGTCGGCCGGCGCCGGCCGGGCGGACGCCTGCGCCGGCAGCGCGCGCGCGGCGGCATCGACCTGCGCCGCCAGCAGGCCCGCCACCTTGCGGCTGCGCAGGCCCGGCGCATCGACGACCTGGCGCGCGGCGGCGGCGGCCTTGTGCAGCAGGTCGAACTGTTCGGCCGTCGCGTGCGCGCCGGTCTCGCGCGCCGCCGCCAGCACGCCTTCCAGCGCGTGGCACAGCCGCTCCAGTTCGAGCTCGTCGACGGTGCGCGCCGCGCCCTTGAGCGTGTGCAGCACCTTGAGGACGCGCTCGTGCAGCGCGGCGCGCTGGGGCTCGGGCGCCTGCTCGAGCGCGACCAGCCCGACGTCGATCTGCGCCAGGTGCTCGCGCGCCTCTTCGGTGAAGATGCCGCGCAATCGCTGCTGGAACTGCTCGTCGGTCATCGCGCGGTCACAGCTGGAAGCGGTCCATGGTCTGGCGCAGCGACAGCCCCAGCGCATGCAGGTTGCGGGCCGACGCCTCCGCCTGGCGCGAGCCGGCCGCATTTTCCGCGCTGGCCTGCTGGATGTTCTCCATCGCCAGCGCCACCTGGTCCATGCCGGCCAGCTGCTGCTGGCTCGACACGGCGATCTGCACGGCCGCCTGCGCGGCCTCCGTCATGTTGTCCGTCAGCCCGCGGATCGCCTGCCCGGCCTGGGTCGTCTGCTCGACGCCCTGCGCCACCGTCTTGGCGCCCTGCTCCGTGATCATCACGGCCGCGCCCACGCTCTTCTGGATCTCGCCGAGGATCTCGCGCACCTGGCGCGTGGCCTGGCGCGACTGCTCCGCCAGGCTCTTGACCTCCTGCGCCACCACCGCGAACCCCTTGCCGTGCTCCCCGGCCTTGGCGGCCTCGATCGCCGCGTTCACGGCCAGCAGGTTCGACTGCTCGGCCAGGCTGGCGACGGTCGCGGTGATTTCGCCGATCGCGTGGCTGCGTTCGGACAGGCGCACGACCGTGCCGGCGATCGCTTCCATTTTTTCCTGGATGGTCTGCATGCCCTTCATGCTCTCCTCCAGCGCGCGGCGGCCGTCGGCGGCCGTGCGCGCCGCCTGCTGCGCCGCGTCGGACACGGCGCGCGATTTTTCGGACGCCAGCAGCGACGTCTGCTTGACCTCCTCGACCGTGGCCGTGGTCTCGCTGACGGCGGCCGCCGTCTCGGCCGTGCTGGCCGCCGCCTGCGCGCTGCTGGACATGATCTCGCTGGCGGCGCCGGTCAGCGTGGCGACGCCGCTGGTGGTCTCGGCGGCCAGGCCGCGCCACGACCGGACCATGCCGTCCAGCGCACGCAGCAACTGTCCCACCTCGTCGCGGCTGCCGTTGGCCGGCACGTCGACACGCAGGTCGCCGGTCGCGATGCGCGCGGCCACCACCGTCGCCTGGCGCAGCGGCGTCGCGATCGCGCGGTTGAGCCAGTACGCCAGGACGATCGCCAGCAGCACGGCCGCCAGGTTCACGGCGATCAGCGTGGCGCCCGCGTTCTCCACGAGCGCCGCGCCGTCGCGCATGCGCTCCTGCGCCTGCGCCAGCTGCTTCGCGCCGATGTCGTCGGCGATGCCCTTGAGCCGGTCGAACGTGTTCTGGAGCCGCCCCGTCGCCGCTTCCCCGGCGGTGGCGCGCTGGCCCGCCTTGACGGCCGCCAGCACGTCGCTGTCGCGCACGCCGCCGTAGTCCTTGTACGCGCCGGCCAGGCGCGCATAGTCGGCGGCAAAACCCTGGTCCGTCTGCGTGAATGCAGCCAGGTCGCCCAGCAGGCCGCGGATCGTGGCCTCTTCCGCTTCCAGCTGGCGCCCGAAGCCCGCCTGCGTGGTGCTGCCGGCGACCAGCGTCGACAACAGGGCCACGCGCTCGCGGTTGATCGCGCCGCGCAGTTCCAGCACCTTGAGCACGATCGCCAGGTCGTCATTGAACAGCTGTTGCTGCGCCGCGCGCTGGCGCGCGAGGCCGGCGTAGGACGAGGCGCTGGTCAGCGCCATCGCCACGACGAGCAGGCCGAAACCGAGCATCAGTTTCGCGCGGGTGGACAGGTCGGCAAGCGTGGGCATGAAAAATCTCCAGTATCAGTGGTCCGCATTCACGACCAGGGTGGTATCGGCAAGCAGGCGCCGCGCGTCGAGCAGCGCGGTGCGGTCTCGGGCGACGCCCAGCAGATAGCTGGCGTCCGGGTCGGCCAGCATCGGCAGGCTGTGGCCCATGTCTTCGGGGGCGAAACGGCGGGCGCCGTCGATCGCGTCGGCCAGCACGGCGAACCGGTTGTCCTCGCCGCGCAGCACGACGAGGGCGCCGGGTTCGGCCAGTTCGGACAACGGCAGGGCAAGCAGCACGCGCAGGTCGAGCACGGCCAGCACCTCGCCCTCCCACATCGTGATGCCGGCCACGTGATCCGGCACGCCGGGCAGCAGGGTCAGGGGCAGCAACGGCAGCACGCGTGCGACCCACGCGGTGTCGAACGCATAGCGCTCGCCGCCGCAGCGGAATGCCAGCACCTCCACGCCGCCGGCCGGTTCCTGCGCCGGCGCGGCGGCGATGGCGGCCAGCGCGGCGGCGCGGTCGGCGAGCAGGCGTTCCTGGGCGGCCGGATCGGCGCGGTCGAGCGCGGCCAGCGCGGCGGCGGCCGCCTCGAGCCGGCGCGACAAGGCGGCCCAGTCGAAGGCGGGGATGTCGTTCGGCAGGTCCGTCATGACAGGCGCTCCAGCCAATGCTGGACGGCGCCGCGCAGGTCGGGGTCGGCCGCCAGCCGGCCGCAATCGCGCAGCAGGCTGCGTGCGCGCGGCCGCCGGCCCGCGGCGTCTTCGATCAGCGCGGCCAGGTAATGGCCGATGGCGCTGTCCGGTTCGAGGTACAGCAGGCGCCGCAGGCAATGCCGCGCCAGCGTGCGGTCGCCGTGTTCGAGCGCGAACAGCGCCGCGTCCTGCTGCAGCGGGGCCGACGACGCCTCCGCCTCGACGGCGCGGCGCAGGCATTGCAGCGCTTCCTCGCGCCGGCCCGCGTCGGCCAGCGCCCGCACGCGCGCCATGGCGGAATCGGGCGCCGCCACGACCGGCGCGATCAGCGGCGCGGATGGCTGCGCGGGATGCGGCCTTTGTGCCGCGGCGGGCGCCGCGACGGGCGGCGTGAAAACCGGCGCCGCGACCGTGGACGGCACCGGCGCGGGCGCGGGCGCGGGCGGCGCACCCTTGCGGAAGAACACCGCATCCTCGTGGTACACCGGCGTAAAACCGGCGAACAACTGGGTCGACGCCTCGCTCGCATTGACCACGAGCCAGCCGCCGTCGACGAGGCAGTCGCGCAGGCGCTCGATCACGCGCTTGACCTGCTCCGGCCCGAAATACATGAGCACATTGCGGCAAAAGATGACGTCCATCGCCAGCGTTCCGGTGGCGGCGGACGGATACGCGCCGGTGGCGAGATTCAGGCCGGCGAAGCGGATCTGCTCGCGCAGTTGCGGGTCGATCTCGAAGCGGCCGTCGGCGAGCGGCCGGAAAAATGCCGCCAGGTCGGCCGGGTCGCTGCGGCGGAACGACCAGCGCCGATACTTGCCTTCGCGCGCGAAGTCGAGGAACGCCTCGTTCAGGTCGGTGGCGAGGATCGTCACGTCGGCGGGCGGAAGCCGCGGCACGCGGCGCCGCAGCGTCATCGCGATCGAATACGGTTCCTCGCCGGTGCAGCAGCCGGCGCTCCAGATACGCAGGGGCCTGGCCTCGGCGCGCGCGAGGTGCGCCAGCGCGTAGTCGCAGACCAGGTCGAGGGCGCGGGGCTCGCGGAAGAAATAGGTTTCGCCGACGGTGAGGAAGCGCGCGCACAGGGCGCTGCGGGCGTCGTCCCACGGACCGGCCAGCAGCCACGATGCGCACGCCGGCGCGCCCGGCAGGCCGAGCGCCTCGGCCATCCGGCCCAGCGCGGCGTCGAACTGCCTGCGCTTGGCGCCGGCGAAGGCCAGGCCCGTCTCGGCCTCGATCCGCTGCGCGGCCAGGTCCAGCACGCCGGCCACGGGCGCGCCCGCCGCCGGGACGCCCGCCATGGGGACGGCGTGTTCAGTGGCGTTCACCAGCGGCTCCTGCCAGCGCCTGGGCCAGTTGCGCCCGTTCGTGGTCGAACAGGAAGCGCGCCGGTTCGATCACCAGGCACAGGCCGTCGGGCAAGTGGAGCGCGCGGTCTACGAAGCCGGCCGAACCCGCGGCGGCGGGCCAGGCGGCCGCCGCTGGCGCCGTGCCCGGGCCGACGATGCTGTCGACGACGAGTGCGCACGGAAAACCGTTCGACTCGACGATGAGGAATTGTTGCGTGGGTGTGATGGCCGTCGGGCGGCCGCAGGCGCGGCGCGCGAAGTCGAGGACGGTCACGGTCTCGCCGCCCACGTCGAGCACGCCGAGCACGATGTCCGCCGCCCCCGGCAGCGGCACCGGCCGCGCGCTGAGCACGGCCCGCCGCACGGACGCCAGCGGCACGGCGAAGCGCTGTCCCCGGCAAATGAATTCGAGGACCTGCAGTCCTGCCGGGGCCGTGTCCGGTTGCCGGGCCGCTTCGGGCGCAAAAGCGGAGGAAATCATGGTGCACTCCTGTCGACGTGAGGGCCATGCGACCGATGGCACTGTCTCACCTGAGTCTGATCGTAGCGGACCTTGGCGCCCGCGTCTCACCGAGTCCGTGCGCGCCGCACGCGTACGTACGGCCCGCGCCCGCCCGGCGGGGGCCAGAATCCGCTGAATTCATGAAATTTCTGACAATAAATTGCAGATGAGCGCATAGAGGCGCGTCAAAACCGGCGTTTGTGTCGTAAATTAAACGACAAACGTTATCGATATATTGTTGCGAAAAATTGACATTCCTGGCCGCAACTGCGGTTACCGGTGCAATCCGGACTCAGCCTTCCACGTGGCTCAGCTTGCCCAGGCAGCGGCGCTGGAAACTGTCCAGGCCCTCCGTCACGAGCGCGTCGTCCTCGGCCACGACGCCGGCGTCGAGCAGGAGGCGCAGCTTGGCGATGCGGTCGCCCAGGCTGAGCGCCTGCGCGAGGTAGGGCCCGTCCGGGTCGCCCGCCTGCGCGATCGCATCCGTGACCTCTGGCGGAAATTCCCAGTGGCGCGCGATCCCGGCCGACATCTGCCGCCCGCAGGCCAGCAATTCGATGCCGAAGTCGGTGGACCCGGGGATGGTGCCGTTCTGGCACAGGCGGTCGGCGAGGCGGAATGCGACGATCAGCCCGACGTTCTGCATCAGGCCGGCCAGGTAGGCTTCGAACACGCCGGCGGTGAGGCCGGGCGCGACGAGGCTCGCGGCCAGCGCGCAGCGCTCGGACTGGCCCCACACGTGCGGCGCCACCCGTTTCGAGAATCCCTCGGCCTGCATCTTGATGACGGGCCGGAACGCGACGCGGGCCAGCAGCATGCGCAGGCCGTTCTGGCCGAGCATCATGATGGCGGCCTCGACCGTTTTCACCTGCGTCATCGGACGGTAATACGCGCTGTTGGCTTCGCGGATCACTTCCGCCACGAGCACGACGTCCTGCACGACGAGACGCGACAGCTCCGAGGCCGACACGTCTTCCTCGGCCAGGCTCTGCAACAGCTTGGGAATCACTTCCGGCACGCGCGGCACCAGTTCGGCCGCATCGGCCGGACGCGCGGCCAGCGCGCGGACCTGGTCGAGGATCGCGGTCTGCACCTCGGCGGGCGCGTCGAACCTGGCGGACCCGGTCAGCCAGCGGTAGTAGGCGGCGTCGATGTCATGACTGATGCGTTCCGCCTGCTGCTCCTGCTCCTGGGCACTGGCGGCCGCAGCCGCAGCCTGGTTGGCGCCGCCATCCGATCCGCCCACTAAACGAGAAAAAAAACCCATGAGATGTCACTCCGCCGCATTTAAACAAAATTCCCTGATGCAACACATATTACCCCTGAAACATTGATATGCCAATGCCCGGAGAAACGGCCTGCTGCCGGCCGACGCCGTCGGGTCAGAACAGGCGGATGTTCCCGTGTTCGTCCCAGTCGACCCGGGTGATGCCCGGCTCATCCCGTTCGAGCTGGCGCAGCACGTCGTCGTGCGCGCCGGCCGCCGGCGCCGCCGGCACGGCGGCCGCCGGCTGCTTCGCGCGCAGCTGCCCGTCGCGGCGCGCGAACGCTTCGGTGACCGTCGCGACCAATTCTTCCTGCAGCCATGGCTTGGCCAGGTAGCGGAACACTTCGGCGCGGTTCACGGCATTGAGGACGTCGAGGACTTCGGTGGTGGCGCTGACGACGACGCGGATCGCGTCCGGCTGCAGTCCCTTGACCAGCTGGAGCACGTCGGCCCCGTTGAGGCCCGGCATGCGGTAGTCGGAGATGACGACGTCGAAGTCCTGCTCGCCGGCGCGGTGGACGGCCGCTTCCGGCTCGTCGAAGGCTTCAATGACGACGTCCTCCGGAAATGCCGCGCGCAGCGTACGGCGCAGGGCATTCAGCACGGAGGGTTCGTCGTCAAGAATGAGAATGCGGCGCATCGGCGGTTCCTGATTTCACGAAGAGTTGCAATTGATTGCCCGAGCGGCGCTCGAATTCGGTGAGCTGTTTCAGCATGCGGTCGGAGAGGACATGGTCGGCCGACAACAGCAGCGCGCCGTCCGGCGACAGCAGGTCGCGGCTGAGCACCATGCCCGGCTTGAGCTGCGCCACGCCCATGGCGACGTCGGCGATTTCCTCGGCGACGCTGCGTCCCGTCCGGATGTCGTAGAACGCTTCGACGACGGCGGGATCGTACCGCTTGCCGCGGCTTTCCGCCACGAGTTCGGTTGCCGCCGCGGCGTCCGTGCGCCGCTGTACGAGCACGCCCTGCTGCAGCGCTTCGAAATCGTGGGCCACGGCCAGGATGCGGGCGCCGAGCGGAATGTCGAAACCGGCCACGCCTTCCGGAAAGCCGGCGCCGTCGAAGCGCTCGCGGTGGGCGCGGATGATGCGCGCCGGTTCGCGTAATTCCTCGAGCGGCATAAGCAATTGCTCGCCGAGGTGGGGATATTTGCGGTACTGCCCCAGGTGATCCCCTTTCAGCACCGATTCCGGCACGCCGATCAGCGTGTCGGGAAACCCGGTCTTGCCGATTTCATGCAGCAGGCCGGCCACGAACACGTCCTGTGCCTCGCGCGCGGACAAGCCCATGCGCAGGGCGATGCGGCGTCCGAGGTCGGCGATCCGGCGGCCGTGTCCGGGCACGGCGCCGCCGCGCGTCTCGACCAGGCCCGACAGCACCTTGATGAGCGTGAGGAAGTTGGTCTTGAGCCGCTCGTGCGATGCCTGCAGGGATTTCTGGGCCGAACTGAGTTCCGCCGTCCGGTCGCGCACGCGCTGCTCGAGCGTCGCATTCAGGTCGCGCAGCTGGTCGTTCTGCTGCTTGGTCAGTTCTTCCAGCCGCTCTTTTTCGCGTTGCAACGCCTGGCGTTCCAGCGCGTCGCGCACCACGAGCAGGATGGCTTCCTCGTTCCACGGCTTCGTGATGTAGCGGTAGACCTCGCCGCGGTTGATCGCGCCGATGGTGGCTTCGTGGTCGGCGTGGCCCGTCAGCAGCAGGCGCAGGGTGCCGGGCCAGCGCTGGCGCACGCGCTCGAGGAATTCGGTGCCGTTCACTTCCGGCATCTGCATGTCGGAAATCACGATGTCGACGTGTTCCTCTTCCAGCACGGCCCAGCCGGCCGCCGCGCTGCCCGCGCACAGGACCTTGTAATTTTCCCGGCGGAACAGGCGCCGCAGCGACGCCAGGATGTTCGGTTCGTCGTCGACGCACAGGATCGTGCCCGCGGGCTCGTCCGACCTCATGGTGGCGGTCATGTTCATGGCTGCGCCTCCGTCGCGTCGTCGTCCTCGACGTGCCGGATCGGCAGCTCGATGCGGAAGACCGTACCGGCGCCTTCCTCGCTCTGCACGTCGATGCGGCCGCGGTGTTTTTGTATGATGCCGTACGACAACGAGAGGCCGAGGCCCGTCCCGGTCCCGATGGGCTTGGTCGTGAAGAACGGATCGAAGATGCGCGACCGGATCGCGGGCGGGATGCCGCAGCCGTTGTCGGCGATCTCGATCCACACGTGATCTTCGACGGTGCCGGTGCGGATCGTGATGCGCCCGCGCGGCCCGTCGATGGCCTGGGCGCCGTTGACGACGATGTTCATGATGACCTGGTTGATCTGGGACGGCAGACACTCGACCTCGGGGATGGCCCCGTATTCCTTGACGATGTCGGCCTTGTACTTGACTTCATTATTGACGATGTTGAGCGTCGAGTCGATGCCGTGATGGAGATCGGCCCATTGCCATTCCTGGTGCGCGTCCACGCGCGAGAAATCCTTGAGGTCCTGGACGATCTTGCGCACCCGGTCGATGCCCTCGCGCGACTCCGACATCAGGACCAGGATGTCGTCCTGCAGGAAATCGAGGTCGACCTGCTCGCGCAGGGCGGCGATGTCCTTCAGCACGCCGGGATCGGCGATGAAGCGCTCGGCCTGTTCGTAGCGGACCAGCATGCGCAACAGGTTGTCGACATAGGTTCCCAGCGTACCGAAGTTGGAAAACACGAAGCTGATCGGGTTGTTGATCTCGTGCGCGACGCCGGCCGCGAGCTGGCCGATGGACGCCAGCTTTTCCGATTGCAGCAGTTGCGCCTGCGCCATCGAGAGCTTCTCGTTCAGCTCGGTGAGTTCCTGGTTGCGGCGCAGCAGTTCCGCCTCGACCGATTCGCGGTTCATCGCCACCATATCGACGTTGTCGTTCATGATCTGGTCCTACATTAAAAGCCGGCATGCTTCGTCGAACTGCCCTTCCGTCTCGCGGCAGACGGCCAGCAGGTGCTCCGGCGTCAGGCCGAGGCTGTCCCAGGCCGTGTCGAGCAGGCGCGGCACGGCGACATGCCGTCCCCCGCCCAGCTCGAGCGCGTGGACCATTGCGTTGGCCGCGTGCACGACGCCGGGCAGATCGCCCAGGTCGGCGCCGGCCGGCGCATGATGCTGGCCGATCGCGCGCTGGATCAGGGGCGGGAACTTCCACGCTTCGGCCAGCATCTGGCCGGCGCGCTGGTGGTCCAGGCCGAACACGCGCAGCTCGGCCGCGTAGATGGTCGCGTCGTTGCGCTCGCAGTCGTCGAGCACCTCCGCATACCGGTCAGGGAAACTGATCGCCAGCACCAGCCGGCCGATGTCGTGCAACAGGCCGGCGATGAACGCGGCGTCCTGGTCGAGGCCGGCCTGGCGCGCGAGGTTTTTCGCGCACAGCGCGGTCGCGATCGAATGGCGCCAGAAATCCGCCACGTCGACCCGCGGGCAGCCGCTGCCGTTGAAGCCGTCGATGATGCGGCTGGCCACGGCCAGCGCCCGCGCGCTGTCGAAGCCGAGCACGACGATCGCCTGCTTGACCGTCTTGACCTTCGCGGCCAGGCCGTAGAACGACGAATTCGCCAGGCGCAGCAGCTTCGCGGCCAGGGCCTGGTCGCGCGACATCTTTTCCGCCAGGGTCGTCACGTCGACGTCGTCGCGCTCGAAGGAATGGATCAGGTCGAGCACGATGGACGGCAGCACCGGCAGGTCGCGCAGGCTCGTCACCACCGGGGCGAGGTCGACCGCCGTCATGCCAGCCCCGCCATCCGGTATTGTTCGACCACGGTGCGCAACAGGCCGATCGCCCGGCCGTCGCCCGCATGGCGGCACAGCCAGGACAGCCGCGCCTGCACGCGCAGGCGCTCGGCGCCCAGCTGTTCCTCCGTCAGCGCTTCGTCGACGATCCGCACCGCCCCGATGCCGCGCCGCGCCAGGGTCCGGATCATCGCCCCGCTCAGCGCCGTCGCCCGGGGAAGCACGATGTTGCCGTCGTCGTCCCGGACGTCATCGGACAGCAGGACGCCCTCGCGGGCCTCGTCGATGGGAACTACACGGAAACGTTTCATGGATTCTGACGCTCTCTGTTCTATGGATCGATCGGAAGTTCACGCCGCCGGCTGCGCGGCGCCGCCATCGCTCTCGGGCGCGGCGAAGGCGATCAGCCAGCCGCGCGACTGGCTGCCGCTGCCCATCGGCCGCAGGTCGGCCGCGAACCGCTTGCCGCCCACATGGTGCTCGAACGACAACACCTCGCCCGCGGGCAACCGGTCCGGCAGGCCGGGGAACAGTTGCCGGACGTCGCAGCCCAGCACCTGTCCCCGTCCGGCGAACAGGGTCAGCGCGGCCCGGTTGGCCAGCACGATCATGCCGAGGTCGTCGCTCGCGAGCACCGGCACGGGCACGTTGTCGAGCGCCTCGTGCACGATGTCCAGGCTGATCTCGCCCCGTTCGATTTCGCTTTGCTGGCGCGCCAGCACCGACTCGAGCTGGCGGTTCACGGCGGCGAGCTTCTGGTTCGCCGTGCGCACCTCCAGCGTCAGCAGGTGGTTCTCGTTGGCCATCGCGCCATAGGCCACGGCTTCCTGGATGTGGCTGCGCAGCTGTTCGTCGTCCCAGGGCTTGGTCAGGAATTTGTAGATCGCCCCGGCGTTCACGGCGTCCGTCACCGTCTGCAGTTCGGTGAAGCCGGACAGGACGATGCGTACGGTATCGGGATAGGACTGGCGCACGGTGCGCAGGAATTCGACCCCGGTCATCTCCGGCATGCGCTGGTCGGACACGATCACGTCGACGGTGTGTTCGGACAGCACCTGCAAGCCCTCGCTGCCGCTGTTCGCCGTCAGGATGCGGTAGCCTTCGCCGCGCAACAGGCGGCGCAGCGACGACAGGATGCTCGGTTCGTCGTCCACCAGCAGCAGCGTGGGCTGCGTGCGGTTGAAGCGCAGCAGCCGCGGCGCCAGCCCCGGCCCGGTCTGCAGCAGGGCGGCCATGGCCTCGAACGGGACCGGCTGCGACACGAAGTCGCCCTGCACCTCGTCGCACATGTGGCGCGCCAGGAATTCGCACTGGCCTTCGCGCTCGACGCCGTCGGCCACGACGCGCATGCCCAGGCTGTGGCCCATCGTGACGATCGCATCGACGACCGCCGCGGCGCCGTCGTCGTCGGGCACGCGGCGCAGGAACGAACCGTCGATCTTGAGCACGTCCACCGGCAGGCGCTGCAGGTTGACGAGGCTGGAGGCGCCGGTCCCGAAATCGTCGAGGCACAGGCGGATGCCGAGGTGCCGCAGCGCGTGCAGGCCTTCGACCACGCGGTCGACGTCTTCCACCAGCAGGTTCTCGGTCAGCCCGAGATCCAGGCAGGACGCCGGCAGGCCCGCATCGGCCAGCGCGCGCACGATCGCCCCTTCCAGGTCGCGCATGCCGAACTGGCGCGCCGACAGGTTGACGGCGACCCGCAATCCGGTATAGCCCATCGCGTGCCAGCGCGCGCCTTGCGCGGCGGCGGCGCGCAGCACCCAGTCGCCCAGTTCCGCGCTCAAGCCGCATTCTTCCGCGATGCCGTTCAACATGGCGGACGATACGGCCGCGCCCTCCCCGTCCAGGCACACCGACGCCTCGACGGCGCAGATCTCGCCGCTGACGAGGTCGACCCGGGGCTGGTAATGCACGGACAGGCCGCCGCCCGCCAGCGCTTCGCGCAACGCGAAGCCCAGCTGGAGCCGCGTGAGCCCGGCGTCGTCGGGCAAGGTATCGTCCCAGCGCTGCATGCCGGCGCCCGCTTCCTGCGCGCAGGCCAGCGCGCGGTCGGCCGCCAGCAACAGGCTGTCGGCCGTCTGGCCGCTCAGGGGGAATGCCGCGCCGCCCACGCAACAGGTCACGTAGATGGCATGTTCGGCATGCTCGAACGGTTCCGCCACGGCCCGGACCACGTCCTGGATCCTGGCCGCCGCGTTCGGCTGCGGGTCGCCTTCCAGCAGCAACAGGAACTTGTCGCCGCTGTCGCGCGCGACCGTCACGTCCGGCCCGGCGGCGCGTTCGATGCGGCCCGCGATCTCGCGCAGGATGCGCTCGCCGCCCTCGTGGCCGACCAGCGCGTTGACGCGCTTGAACAGGTCGAGGTGAAGGGCCGCCACCTGCAACGGCCGTTGCGCGCGTGCGGCGCGCCGCAGCGCGTGTTCGAGCCGGTCGCGAAACAGCGCGTGATTCGGCAGCCCCGTGAGCACGTCATGCGTCAGGCTGAACTGCAGGTCGCGCTGCGACACCGTTTCCATCGTCACGTCGCTGCCCAGGATCAGCAGGCCGCCGCCGCCCTCGACGTGCGGAATCGGCTGGGCCACGAAATCGACGTAACGCAGCTGCGTGCCGCCGCCAAAACTGGCCAGGCGCACCGGGCGGGCGGACTGGATCAGCCGTTCGCCCGTCGCCAGGGCCGACTTCAACAGCGGCAACACGCCCTGCTCGGCCACGTCCGGCAGCGCGACGTGGAACGGCAGGCCGACCAGTTCCTCGCGCCCCACCAGGCGCTTGTAGGCGTCGTTCGCATGGGCGAACACGAGATCCGGACCGACGAGGCAGGCGACGAAGCCCGGCGCATGTTCGAGCCATTCCAGTGCCACGTAACCCTCGGGGCAAGGCGGCACGACAACCGCGCCGGACCTGGCCGACCGGTACGCGCTACCGTGGTCCGCGGACGCGGCATGTTGTGATTTGGCTGCATTCATGGCAGTGACCCGAAATACTCGACGGAAGCTTTAGAAAAATCAAGCTCTACACCTTAGACTATAAAACATTGCCGCACGGAATGTTCGTCTAATTTGCGGAAACTGTGTCATAACGAAGACACTTGGCGGCCCGGCGCCCGCCAGGCGATGTCACATTTGTCACGGCCGACGCCGGCGCGGCCGGGCGGCCAAGTCACAGGCTCGAAAAGAACTGGTCCGGCTGCGGACGCGCCCGCGGCGGTTTCGTGACGGCGGCCGTGCCGAGGCCGATGAAGCAGACGGCCTGCTCGTGCGCCTCGAGACGCAGCAGGCGCCGGATGCCCGGCGTGTCGAGCGCCGCGCCGCTCGCGAGGCCGCTGCCAAGGCCCAGCGCCTGCGCCGCCAGCAGCATGTTCTGGACGGCGCAGCCCAGCGACACGAGTTTTTCGGCGGTCGGGATGGGCGTGGCGGGGGCGTCGACGAGGATCGCCACCAGCAGGCACGGCGCGTGCTGCGCCTTCTCGCGGGCGGCGGCCCGCGCGGCAGCGTCGGCGCCGGGATCGCGCCGCGCCAGCGCTTCCTCGAAGGCGGCGCCGAGGTCGGCGCGCCTGCCCTGCGGGATCAGCACGAAGCGCCACGGCCGCAGCAGGCCATGGTCGGGCGCCTGCGCGGCCGCGTGCAGGATGCGCGCCAGGGCGGCGGCGTCCGGACCCGGCGCCTCGAGGCGGCGCAACCCGACCTGCCGGCGCGCCGGCAGCAGTTCCCATAGATTGTCTTTCATCGCCGCATTATAGGCGCCCATGCGCGCCGGCACGCCGTTCCGGACGGGATGCTCACCAGTCCACGGCGCCGAAGCCGCGCGTCGGCTGGTACGAATAATAAAGGCCGACCGTATCGCGCCGCTGCTGCCGTTCCGGGACGTTCGTGAACGCAAGCGTCCGGCGCGACGTGATGTACTTGAGCGTGAGCGCATGGCGGCCGGCCAGCCGGTACGTCAGCGAGGCGTCGCCCCGGAACACGCGGTCGGTGCCGGCGGTCTCGGGACTGGTCAGCTTGCCGTCGAAGAACTCGCGCGCGGCCAGGTCGAGCGCGATCCTGTCGCCGCCGGTCAGGCGCAGCGTCGCCATCGCCTGCGGCGCGAAGCCGTAATTGTATTGCCCGCCCGTGCTGGCGCGGACGGTGCCGGTCGACGTATAGCCGACGCCGGCCGACGCGTGCCCCAGCAGCGCGACGCCGTCGGCCAGCCACAGCTGCGCGTTGCTGCCCAGCGACAGCCCCGTGCTGGCGACCCGGAACACCTCCGGCGCCAGATAGTCGTAGCTGCCGTACAACCCGACGATGCCGCGCAGGTCGCGGCCGGCCGCATACGGGGCGCCGAACAGCAGGCCGCGCGACGCCAGGCTTTCGACGCCCTGGACGTTCGACAGACGGAGGCGGAACAGGAAATAATCGAAAGGCCGGCGATAGGTATAGCCGGCCTTGCCGGGCAGGCCGTAGTCGAGCGCGAAGTCGGCCGCGACCTCGTTGCGCCGCGGTGCCAGCGACGGCCCGACGATGCGGCGCGAGATGCCGCCCAGGCCCAGTTGCAGCCGCGCGTACACGGCCGGGTCGTTGCTGTTCCAGATGCCGGACCCGTGCCCCGGGCGGACGTAGCGGTTGAATCCCAGCGGCGGCGAGACGACCGCCGCCGCGGCTTCGCGCCATGGCGGCGCCAGGCCGTAACCCTGCTCCAGCACCAGGTTCGCCATGCGGTACAGCGATTCGCCCAGGAAGCTGCCGCCGAAGCTGGTGGTGATCTGGTCGTTGCGCGACGGCGGCGTCGTCTCGCCGGCGAGCTCCCACACCGCGCTGCCGGCAAACGCGGCGCCCAGCGATTCCCAGAACGTGAGCCCGTTGCTGCGCCCGAGGCCGAAATACATGGAACCCTGGTACGGATGGCCCAGCTGGTTGATCTCGAACGGGTCGCGGTCGACCACCCAGCTGCTGCGCAGGTTGCGGCGGACCGATCCCACGCTCACGCCATAGTCGTCCGGACGGACGAACGCATGGTCGACACGGTTCAACGCGGCCTGGAAAGCGACGATCTCCAGCGCGGCCGCGCCATAGCTCTCGTACGGACGGTCGCCGTCGCTCCTGGCCGGCACTTTTGTACCCAGCGGATCGTCGGCGGCGGCCGGCGCGGCCCCGGCGGCGCCGGCCGCCAGCAGCAGGGGCAGGAGCAGCGCCGCGTGGAGGCGCAGGCGCACGTACCAGTCGTTCGATACCCTCATGTCCTCGCTACATTCATCCAGACAGTCGTCCGGCGGCTGCCGGCTGTTGAATTAAATATAACGAATACGCACGGCGGATGGCGCACGGGACCGCGCGAACCGCCCCGCTGCCGCCGTCACAGCGGCCGAACGGCCTTCGCCCGCGCCTTGAGCAGTTTCTTGTAGCTGTCGAGCAGGCGCTGGTGCCGGTCGAGCCCCTCCAGGGCCATGCCGGTCGGCGTCAGCCCGTGGAAGCGCACGCTGCCGTCCACCGATCCCAGCACCGCGTCCATGCGTGCGTCGCCATACATCCGGCGGAAATTGACCACGTAGTCGTCCAGTTCCAGGTCGTCCGCGAGCAGCACTTCCAGCACCACGTTCAGTGCCTGGTAGAACAGGCGGCGCTCGACGGTGTTGTCGTTGTACTGCAGGAAGGCACCCACCAGCTCGTGCGCCTCCTCCAGTTGCTGCAGGGCGAGGTGGATCAGGAGCTTCAGCTCGAGGACCGTCAACTGGCCCCACTCCGTGTTCTCGTCGAATTCGATGCCGATCAGCGTGGCGATGTCGGAGTACTCGTCCAGCTCGTTGTTCTCCAGGCGGTCGAGCAGCGCGGCCAGGGCGGCATCGTCCAGGCCGTGCAGGTTCAGGATGTCGGCGCGGAACAGCAATGCCTTGTTCGTGTTGTCCCAGACCAGGTCCTCCACCGGGTAGATCTCGGAATAGCCGGGCACCACGATGCGGCAGGCAACGGCGCCGAGCTGGTCGTACTCCGCCATGTACACTTCCTTGCCCAGCTCTTCGAGAATGCCGAGCAGGGTCGCGGCTTCCTCGGCATTGGCGTTGTCGCCCTGCGCGGAAAAATCCCACTCGACGAAATCGTGGTCGGCCCTGGCGCTGAAGAAGCGCCACGACACGATGCCGCTCGAATCGATGAAGTGCTCGACGAAGTTGTTGGGCTCGGTCACCGCATGGCTTGCGAAGGTGGGCTGCGGCAAATCGTTCAAGCCTTCGAAACTGCGCCCCTGCAGCAATTCCGTGAGGCTGCGTTCCAGCGCCACCTCGAAGCTCGGGTGCGCGCCGAACGAGGCGAAGACGCCGCCCGTCCTGGGGTTCATCAACGTCACGCACATCACCGGATACATGCCGCCCAGCGACGCATCCTTGACCAGCACCGGGAAGCCCTGCTCTTCCAGGGCCTGGATGCCGGCCACGATGCCCGGGTACTTCGCCAGCACGTCCTGCGGGACGTCCGGCAAGGCGAGTTCGCCTTCCAGGATTTCACGCTTGACCGCCCGCTCGAAGATCTCGGACAGGCATTGCACCTGCGCTTCGGCCAGCGTATTGCCGGCACTCATGCCATTGCTGGCGTACAGGTTTTCGATGAGGTTGGACGGGAAATACACGGTTTCACCGTCGGAATGCCGCACGAACGGCAGCGAACAGATGCCGCGCGCCACGTTGCCGGAGTTGGTGTCGTAGAGGTGCGACCCTTGCAGTTCGCCGTCGGGGTCGTAGATCGCCAGGCAGTAGTCGTCGAGGATGCCGGCCGGCAGCGCGCCGTCGGGGCCGGGCTGGAACCAGCGCTCGTTCGGGTAATGGACGAACGGGCCGTTGGCGATCTCCTCGCCCCAGTACGCGCCGGCATAGAAGTGGTTGCAGCTCAGGCGCTCGATGTATTCGCCCAGCGCGGACGCCAGCGCGCTTTCCTTGGTCGCGCCCTTGCCATTCGTAAAACACATCGGCGAGTGCGCATCGCGGATGTGCAGCGACCACACGTTCGGAACGATATTGCGCCAGGACGCGATCTCGATCTTGATGCCGAGCCCCGCCAGCAGGGCCGACATGTTCGCGATCGTCTGCTCCAGGGGCAGGTCCTTGCCCGGGATATACGTGCGCGCGCCGTCGGCGGGCTGCAACGTCAGCAGCGCCTGCGCATCGGCATCCAGGTTCTCGACCTCCTCGATCACGAACTCGGGCCCGGCCTGCACGACTTTTTTCACGGTGCAGCGGTCGATCGAGCGCAGGATGCCCTGGCGGTCCTTGTCGGAGATATCCGGCGGCAGCTCGACCTGGATCTTGAAAATCTGCTGATACCGGTTTTCCGGGTCCACGATATTGTTCTGGGAGAGCCGGATATTTTCGGTCGGGATGTTCCGGGTCGAACAGTACAACTTCACGAAGTACGCCGCGCACAGGGCCGACGAGGCCAGAAAATAATCGAACGGACCGGGCGCCGAGCCATCGCCTTTATAGCGGATGGGCTGGTCGGCGATCACCGTGAAGTCGTCGAACCTGGCTTCGAGACGCAGCTTGTCGAGAAAGTTGACCTTGATTTCCATGGGGGACCTCTAATACCGATTCAAAAATAGAAAGCCCTGCGGGAACAGGGCTTTGCGGGCCGCGGCGGACGGAAGACCGCAGCGCGCCCGACAGGCGCGTCCGGTCGCGTCGAACGACGGCGTTGCGACGCGGCGGGCCGCGCACGAGACGCACGCAGGCGAGCCGGCCATTATAAGGCAACGACCGGCGGCGTGGCGGACTTCGCCGTGCCGGCACGACCGATCGCATACCGCTGTTCTCCCGCCGGGCTCGCCACCGTGACTACATTCTTGTGTAGTTTCCCCGCTGATCTTCGGCAGCTATATTCCGCCTGTTCACCAACAGCGAAGGAATGTCTCATGCTAAAGATGTTTATCAGCGCAATCGCCACCGGCACCGCCGTCCTGGCGCTTGCTCCAGCCGCCCAGGCCGCCGACAACCTCTACGTCGGCGCGGATTTCTCGCGGATGACGGACAAGGGCGACCAGGCGTCGGCGATCCATCCGCTGGCGCTGGCCATCAAGGGCGGCATCGAGCTGACGCCGAATTTTGCGATCGAAGGCCGCTACGGGGCCGGCGTCAAGAGCGACGACACGATGTTTTCCGGCATGAACCTCGACCTCAAGCTCGACTATGTGTACGGCCTGTACGCAAAAGGCAGGCTGCCGCTGGCGGCCGCGGCGCCGTACGTGCTGCTCGGCTATTCGAAAGGCAAGGAAACGGCGAGCATCAAGGCGCTCGGCGTGAGCATGTCGGCGGCCGACCATGGCGTTTCCTACGGCATCGGCATCGACGTGCCGATCACGAAATCGGTCTCCGCCAATGCCGAGTGGGCGCGCGTGCTCAAGGGCACGGACAGCGCCGGCGTCGGCTACAAGATCGAGGCGCTCACCGTCGGCGTCGCGCTGCATTTCTAGGAAAGCGGTACGCCGGACGCCGCCGCGGCGCCCGGCACCCGGTCAGCACAGCACCGCTTTCACCTCCAGTCCGAGCCAGCGGTAATACTCCCCCCAGAACTGCGCGCATTCGCGCGCATCCTCGGCCGAGCCTGCCGTCTCGATCTCGAAGATGTCGATCGCGCCGCTGTCGAGCGCCTGCGTGACCCAGCGCGCGACATCGTCCCGGCCGCTGCCGGCCAGGTCGGAATAGATCTGCTGCGGTTCCCGCCCCGGCGATTTTTCGGTCCAGCCGATGTAGTGCAGGTCATCGGCGCCCGAGCCCAGGCCAAAAACGTAATAGCTTCCAGTGTCCATGTGATCACCTCGTGAATGAACAGTACGTCGCAAAAAACTCCCGCCCCGCGTCCCTGCCTGGCCTCCTTTGTCGCCACACTAATTCCCAAACAATGCCTCGATGCGCGCCTTGACTTCGGGCTGGTGAAAGGTCGCTTCGTGCATCGCCAGTTCCTGGTCGATCACCGGCGGCAGCCCCCGGCGCAGCGGGGCCACCAGGTGGTCCTTCAGCGTGACCAGGGACACCCGCGGCTTTTCCGCGATCGTCCGCGCCAGCTCGAGCGCATACGCCATGACCTCGGCACGCGGCAGGACCGGGAACGGCATGCCGCGCTTCTGCAGCTCTTCGCCGCGATACGTCCGGGCGGTGATCATCATTTCCTCCGCCAGGCCGATCCCCAGCTTTTGCGGCAACACGAAGGTCGAACCCATGCCCGGCGTGAAGCCGTACTTCATGAAGTTGGCCGTGTAGACGCTCTCGCGGCTCAGGACCGGAAAATCGGCAAAGAGCCCGAGCACGAACCCGCCGCCCACGCCGTGCCCCTGCATCGCCGCGATCACGGGAATCGGGCAGTTCAGCGCCAGGCTGTAGAAGTCGCGGTCGGAAAAGCGTCCCTTGCCCTCCGAGAGGAACAGCAAGCCCTCCTTGGTGCCGCCGCTGGCGAAATAACTGTCGTAGCCGGTCAGGATCACGACCCGGTGACGGGCGTCCGCGCCGACCTCCGCAAAGGCGCCGATCAGGCCATCCGCCAGCGCGCGCGAAAACGTATTCTTGTTGGCCCGGTCCTGCATCGTGACCTGCACGATGCCGGGTTCGATCGCCGTCGTCACGACTGCCTGCTCGTGCATGGTCACCCTCCTTCCCAGGGAAACTGCCCGGTCTTCACGTAGCGGGCGATCTTCTGCAGGTTGTCCCGGTCGCCGAACACCTCGACGTTCGCCGCCAGTGCCCTGGCCTTGGATGCGGCCAGCGAATCGTCCAGCGCGTTCATGTAGCGCTTGTAGCGGAGGATGCCCGGCTTGGACAGGCGGCGCAGGCGCAGCAGCTTCTTGCGCAGCAGGTTCTGGCTGTCGGGCGCGCACTCGTCGACCAGGCCCCACTCGTGCGCGCAGCGCGCGGAAACCGGCTCGGTCATCAGGGTCATGTAGTTGGCCTTCGCAAAACCCATCCTGCGCGCCAGGAACGGCATGACGCAGGCCGGCATCAGGCCGAACAGCAGTTCCGACAGGCCGAAGCTCGCGCCCTCGTCGCACAGCACGATGTCGCAGGCGGCGACGAAGCCGATGCCGCCGGCATTCGCCTGCCCGCGCACATGCGCGACCGTGACGTACGGCCCCGTCGCCAGCCGTAGCCACAGGTCGTACATCGGGCCGGGATCGAAGATCTGCCCGGACTGGCCGCTCTCCACGCGGCGCTGGATCGCCCTGAAATCCGCGCCGAAGCAGAACACCTCGGGCGAGCCCTCGATCACCACGATCTTCACGCTCGCTTCGCACAGGTCGAGGACCTCGGTGAACTCGCGCACCAGCAGGTCGTCGATCGTGTTGCTGGCGCCGGGGCGGTGGATCCGGATGAAGCAGATATCGTCTTCGAACCGGACCACGAGCGTCTCGCGCGGCGCCGCGCCGGTCATGAGATCCATTCGTAGATCCTGCGGTATTCCTTGATCTCTTTCAGGAACAGCACCGGCCTGCCGTGCGCCTTCCTGGCCTGCGGGACGAAATCGGTGTCCAGCACGACGTTGCGCGTGCCGAAGCGCACCGCCTTGCTGCCGCGCAGGAGGTTCTCGTATTCGTCCATCGTCAGTTCGTAGCGGTTGTCGAGGTGCTGCCCGATCCGCGACTGGCGGATCCGTTCCTGGCCCTCCTTGTTCACCACGCCGCTGAAGAACTCCGAGCAGCACCCGGAACCGTACGAAAACACGCCGACGCGCTGCGGCGTCCCGAAATCGCCGTTGTCGATGGTGCTGGCGAGCGCCATCATGGCCGTCGCGCCCATGATGTTGCCGACCCGCTGGCAGTAGGTGATGCCGGGACCGAAACGGCGCTTGAAGTCGGCCTCGATATCGCCCGGCGAAAAGCCGCGCGCATATTTGCGCATCATGTTGCGATGCGCGCCCTTGACCATGCCGCCGAACGGCGTGTGGTAGGCGAGGTAGCCGAAGGTATTGGCATAGTCGGCGCCGCGCACGCGCTTCTGGTATTCGAGGAAGGCGTTTTCGGCGCAGTCCAGGTACGAGAGCAGCGACAGGTCCGAATCGCCCGCTTCCGAGTCGGTCGACGGGCGGCAGGTATCCATCACCTCGTAGCCGTACGAACCGTTCGCACCCGCATCGACCTGGAAGACGTACGGCGTTTCGCTCACCAGCATGGCGACCGCGCCGGCGCCGCCGCTCGGTTCGGCGAACGCCCATTCCATCTTGAACGCGTTGCCGCCTCCTTCCAGGATGAAGCGCGAGATATCGGTCGCGATCACCAGCGCCTTGGCGCCGGGCGACACCTGGGCCAGGACGAAATTGATCGCGTTCTGCAGCCCCGCGACGCCGGAGAAGCAGGCGTTCTTCACTTCGAACAGCCGGCAGTTGCGGTTCAGTCCCAGCAGGTCGTGGCAGTAGGTGCTCATCGATTTGCCGAAATCGAACGCCGATTCGGTGCACGTGATCACCATCTCGATCCGGTTTTTCTCTTCCGGCGTGAGACTGTCGATGATCGGCCTCGCGGCGTTGACCGCGAACGTGATCGGGTCCTCGTACGGCAGCGCGACGCTCTTCTGCCGCATCATCAGATTGTCGAACCTGGTGCGGTCCAGGTCCCGGTACGCGGCAAGCTTTTCGACGTCCAGAAACGCCGTGCCGGCAAATACGTTCATTGCTTCGATTCCTGCTTTGACCATGACGGGTGCCTCGATGGATTGTTAAGGTTTGGGTTGGCAAAAAAATCAGGAGACGACTTCGAGCCGTGCGTGCGCGGGTTGCGGCAGGCACGCGTCGCTCCATGTGTTCAATAGCGACCAGGTGCAGTGCAGGTCCCTGCCGAGCGCGTCGTGCAGCTGGATCGCCAGGGCCATCCGGCCATTCATCGTCACGCAGCCGGCGCCGACCGGATAGACGCGGGTGATCGCGGGACAAAAGAGCCAGCTGCCGGCCCCGTCGACGTGCCAGCTTCCCAGGTTGGAAAACATCCCGGTCACGCCGTGTTTCTGGCGCTCGCGCTTGCGGATGTCCTTGCGCATGCCTTCCTTGCCCAGCAAGCGGCCCAGGTGGAGCATGAGCCACATGCCCCAGTGACAGCCACGCCGCTTCAGGCGGTCGACGCGTTGCTGGACCGCCTGCGGCGCGGCGTCGCCTTCGAGGTCGACGGCCAGGAACGACATGTGCGGCGCCTGCACCGAAGGGCGCGTCACCGCGCCGCGCAGATTCACCGGCACCATCCAGCGCCGCGCCGCGCCGGGCGCCACCAGCTCGGCCGCCACGGCCCGGTCCAGGTGACACAGCAGGTAGCTGTTGACCGTCACCCCGGCCGCCCGCGCCGCGGCGGCGATCCGCGCGGTCTCCCCGGGCGTGAACAGCCGCCACGCCAGGCGCTGCCCGACCGGCAGAAACGCCACCGGGCGGGTCCAGTGGAATGCGCTCTTCCATCGTTGCCGCCGCACCGGCAGCGCATCCAGGACCGACGACAATCCGCGCAGGCCGCCCCACAACGTGAAGCGCTCGCCGCGCCATTCGGGCAACGGCCCCGGCGCCGCGCCGCCTTCGGCCAGCAGATGCGCGAGCCCACTGACGCCGTCGTAGCGGTCATGCGGCAGTTCGAACCAGCGCGGCCTGCCGTCGGCCGCAGGCGCACGCTCTTCCCCGAACACGATCGAAATGTTCTCGCCGCAGTCGCGCAGCGCGGCGAACATCTCCGCGATCCAGTCGATTTTCATCTCCCCTCCCATGCGGGTCGCCGGTCAGCCCTGTGCCTGGACATCGAGTCCATCCGCCGGTTCCCGCGGCGGCGCATCCGGGATATCGTGGTATTTGTGCACGAGGTCCATGAACCACCTGAACCGCGGGCCGTCCCATTCGTAGCCGTTCAGCTGCTCGTCGAGCCGGATCGAATACTTGAGTTCATCGGGCAGCACGCTGGTGCGCTTTTTCAGTTCGGCGGAAATCGGCTGGTCCAGGTTGATGGCGAACCCGTACGGCTCCAGCCGCCCGTAGTGGTGGAGCGAATGCTGGATCACGGACAGGAATTCGCGGCTCAGCTTCGGATACACCCCCGGAATGTACTGGTGCAGTTCCATGTCCACCTTCACGTCCGCCGTGTAGAAAAAGGCGGCCACCAGCGGGTTGTAGAACGGGATCGGAAACGCGAGCGCGCTGCGAAAAAAACCCTCGAGGTAGCCGTTCCCCGCCACGCCGATCAACGCGCACGGCAGCGCGTCGTGGTGGGTGCCGTGGAGATAGACGAAATCGAATTCCGAGTTGTGGCCGAGCCAGTGGTCGCGATAGAACCAGTCGTTCAGGTTCTTCACGCTGCGCTTCTGGACCACGAAGGCGAGGACGCAGGTCAGCGGCATGAACACGAGCGAAAAGTTGGCACACCGGATGACCAGATACCACGGTATCAGGTACACGATATGCGTCAGCATCCCGGTGCAGTAGGCGTGGACGATCTCCGGCACCACCCGCGATTCGCGCTCGACGTTCGATTTCCAGACCGACTCCATCAACACGTTGCGCACGTGGTCCTTCTTCATCAGGTGCGCGGCGAGGATCACGCTGCGGTAGCCGGCGATGAAGATGAAGTGCGCCCAGAACAGCCCCACCGCGACCTGGTGGGTCCACGCCACGTGGTGCGGCAGGTCCGGGGTCACCGCGATCAGGTAGTTCTCGAGCGCCAGCAGGGCCAGCGCGATGAAGTACTGCGGCTTGATGTTCCGGACCTTGTGCACGAGCGAATACACGATCTCCTGCGGACGCCTGAGCGCCAGCGGCACCTTCCATTTCACGCCGTGGCGAAGCGGGAACGTGACCAGCATGAACCCGCAGAGCGGCAGGCCGATCACGGTCATGACGTGGCGCGGCCCGTACGCGAACCAGATCAGCGCCGCGCACACGACGATCATGAGCGCGTAGTCGAGCAGGTCCTTGTCCTGATAATTGATCCGCTGCTTTCTTGCGCCATACAATTGATGGAATTTTTCTGCGTTGACTGTTTTCATACCTGCCCCTCGGGATCCGGTCATGCCGGGTTTATTGAACCGCCTCGTACGACTGCAGCACGACGTGCGCGTTGGTGCCGCCGAAACCGAACGAGCTGACGCCGGCGACCAGCGCCCGCGCCGCGCCGCCCGCGGGCCCGGACGCCTGCCAGTCCTGCAGTGCCTTCACCAGGTAGAACGGCGAGCCGCCCAGCTCGATGTTCGGATTGAGCTGGCTGAAATTGACCAGCGGCGGCAACTGGCGGTGCTGGAACGCCAGCAGGACCTTGATGATTCCCGCGATGCCGGACGCCGTCTCCAGGTGGCCGATATTGGTCTTGAGCGCACCGATCGCGCACGTCCCCTCGCTGGCCTTGACGTTGAAGTGCCGTTCGAGATAACGCCACGCGCGTTTCAGGCCGGTGATCTCGAGCGGGTCGCCCTTCGGCGTGGCGGTGCCGTGCGCCTCGATATAGCTGACGCGGTCGGGCGAAATGCCGGCCCGCTTGTACGCGTCCTGGATGACCTGCGACTGCGCGAACGCATTCGGCGACGTCAGCGTCTGCGCGCGGCCGCCGTGGTTGATGGCCGAACCCTTGATCACGCCGTAGATATGGTCGCCGTCCTCGACCGCCTTCTTCAGCGGCTTGATCAGGATGACGCCCCCGCCCTCGCCGCGCACGTAGCCGTCGGCGCCCGCATCGAACGTGCGGCATTGCCCGGTCGGCGACAGCATCCCGGTCTTGGAAAACGAAATGAAGGTCGACGGCGTGAGGATGATGTTGATGCCGGCCACCAGCGCCATGCCCGTTTCACCGCTGCTGATCGATTGCGCCGCGTAATGCAGGGCGTACAGCGCGCTCGAACAGGCGGTGTCGTACGGGATGCTGGGTCCGCGCAGGTCGAGGAAATACGAGACGCGGTTGGCGACGAGCGACAGGTAGTTGCCGGTCGACCGGTGCGCTTCCACCGACGGCACCCTGGCCTCCAGCAGCTCGCGGTAATCCAGTCCGGCCACGCCCACGAAGACGCCGGTATCGCTGCCGGCCAGGCTGCCCGGCAGGTAGCCGGCATCCTCCAGGCACCCCCAGCACAGTTCCAGCATCAGCCGCTGCTGCGGGTCCATGAGCTGCGCTTCGGTGGGCGAGACGTGGAAGAAATCATTGTCGAACTTGTCCACGTCCTCGATGAAGCCGCCCCATTTGCTGTTGGTCTTGTTCGGTTCGCGCGGGTCGCCGAAATAGCGGCGCCAGTCGAACCGCCCGGGCGGGACTTCGCGGATGCTGTTCACGCCGCCCGCGAGGTTGTCCCAGAACTGCGCCGCGTCGGCGGCGCCGGGAAAGCGGCAATCGATCCCGATCACCGCGATGTCGTCGTCCATGTTCCTGGTAGTCGTCATGATCGTCCTTTGCGGCTTACTTGTAATGGCTGCGCAGGGTCGCCAGGATTTTTTCCTTGAAGGTGAAATCGGTCAGGCTGCGTTCCGTCATCAGCTCGTCCGGCACCTCCTTGTTGTACGCCGCGGACAGGTTCTGGATCACCGTGATCCGGTTCGTGGACAGATTGTTCATCGTCTGCTCGCGCGCGATCCAGACGTTGTCGATCAGGGCGAACGCCTTGTTCAGGCGCTGGCGATACAGCTTGCCGGCACGGTTGTAGATGTCTTCGCGCAGGATCAGCTTGCGTTCCTTGTCGACCCACAGCCGCGATTTGCCGTACTGGGTCTTGTGCGCCCGTTTTTCGGTCGGCGTCGATTCGACGATCCACACCGGCCGCCCGTCCTGCACGTCTTCGCCGACCATCGTGTAGGTGTAGTCGTCGACCTTCTTCAACTGGGTGTCGTCGACGAAGAACTCGGTCCCGAAGAAGCTGCCGCCGTCTTCGTTGCCGTCGCCGCCCGACACCACGCGCCGCACCTTTTCCAGCGCCGGCAGGTAGAGCAGCACGTCGTTCTCGCGGTCCGAATCGGCGTATTCGTAGGTGAGCATGCCGATGCCCTTGTCGGTGACCGGCTGGAGCACCAGGGAAATCGCGCGCGAATCCTTTTTGTCGCTCCCCCATTTTTTCTCGCCGACTTCCAGCACCGTCACGCGCGGCTGTTCCTTGCAGTTCGTGCCGCCGTTGCCGATCACGTAGCGGCAGGTCGACAGCTTCACCTTGATGACCGCGGTGGTGAAGGCCTTGCGGTACACGTCGTCCGACGATTTCATGATGTCGGTGGCCGTCATCGCATACAGCATGCCCGGCATGGCCAGCAGGGCCCCCATCGCGGCGGTGCGCGCACGCGCGCCAAAAGCAGACTTCATGGCTGATCCTTTCGATGTCACGGTTGAGGTGCGGCGGCCAGCGGTGCGGCCACCTCGTCCTGTTTCGCCTGGAACCGCAGCTTGAACACGAGGATCAAGGCCGGGGTCAGGAACAATTCGCATACGAGGCCGGAGAAAATGGCGAGGAAACCGAGCTTGCCGAGGCTGGCCAGGCCCGGCGTGGTGGCGACGGACATGATGCCGAAACCGAAGCCGAGGATCATAGACGCGAACACCGTCGACTGTCCGCACTCCTTCACCGTGTCGACCAGCGCCCGCCGGATATCGCCGTCGTGCAGGACTTCGGTGCGGTACACGGAGACGAAATGGATGGTGTCGTCGACCGCGATGCCGACCGCGATCGGCGCCAGCATCATCGTGTAGAAATCGAGCGGGATGTTCAGCCAGCCCAGCACGCCCAGCACGAGGAACGACGGCACCACGTTCGGAATCAGCGAGACCGCGCCGGCCTTGAACGAATTGAAGATCACCAGCAGCATGCCGGAGATGACCAGGAGACTGAGGCCGAAGCTCTGCAGCTCGTTCGTGACGAGATAATCGGCGGCCTTCATGCCCATCGCGAACAGGCCGGTGATCGACACCCTGGCGTTCGGGTAGTCCTTCCTGATCAGGTCGAGCGAGGCATGGATATCCTGCTTCATGCGTTCGAACACCTTCGTGTACTCGGACGATCCGTAGCCGCGCAGCGTCACGGTGATGTTGGCCTTGCGGTAGCTCTCGCTGACCAGCTTTTCGCGTTCCTCCGGATTGGCCACGTTGAACGTGAACAGCGTCTGCGACAGGACCTCGCGTTTCGACGGGATCGCATACATGTCCGGACGCCCGTCGTTCTGCTTCTGGTAGGCGTCCTTGACCACGTTGACGATCGACCCCGTGCTGACGACGTACTTGCCGTAGTCCTTTTCGAACTTGTGCTGCAGGTCGTCGATGACGCGCAATACCGCCGGGTCCTGGAAGCCGTTGTCCTCGCCGAGGTCGACGTACAGCGACATCTGCGACGAACCGGCCATCTTCTGGTCCAGCAGCTTGATGGCCTGGTAGAAGTTCGACTGCTTCGAATACTGGTCGTACACGCTGTAGTCGACCTTGACGTGCAGCGCTCCCCAGACGGAGGCGACGAACAGCAGCAGGAACGGCGTAATGAAGGCCCACGGCTTCTGTTCCACCATCGGCACGATCTTGTCCAGCGCACGCTGCAGCGCAGGCACGAAATTCGGCGTGAGCCTTGCGATCAGCGCCGCCAGGCCGGTGTTGCGCCTGGCCGGATCAGGCGCCGGCGACCAGATATCCAGCAGCACCGGCAGCAGATGCATCGTGAGGAAGAACACGACGCCCACGCCGATCGCCGACATCAGCGAAAAATTAATCACCGGGACCAGGCTGCCCGACAACAGGGACAGCATGCCGGCGATCGTCGTGATCGTCGTCAGGAAGCACGCCAGGCCCGCTTTTTCATAGGCCTCGCGGATCGCGGCCGCCGTGTCATGGCCCTCGGCGCGGAAGTACAGGTAGCTGGACGTCATGTGGGTGACGTCGGCCATGCCGATCGTCAGGATCAGCAGGATGGTCAGGATCACGAACGGCGAAATCGACATGCCGGTCCAGCCGGCGATGCCGAACGTCCAGATGGTGGACAGGACGATGATCACCGCCGGCCACAGGGCGCCCGCGAACGAGCGGAAAATCATGAACAGGGTGGTCAGCATGATGAGCAGGCCGACCATGTAGAGCAGGCCCATTTCCTTGCCCATCTTGACCTGGTTGTCGGAGTCGATGGTATTGCCGACCTTGTAGTACTCGAGGTGCGCCGCATATTCCGGCCGGGCCAGGATCTCGTTCAGCGCGGCGTTCAGGGCCACGTAGTCGGCCATGTCGGTCGGCTTGAAGCGCAGCGGTTCTTCCGCCCCGCCCGCCCTTGCCCGCGGATCGCCCACCGTCATGTTGACGGTCTGGCCGGCCGCGCTGGCCTCCCCGGCATTGATCGGGATGGCGCCGAAATCGGTCTTGATGTAGATGGCGCCGTACTTCTCGTCCTTCGAGAAATACTTCAGGACGAAATCCCGTTCCGACCAGGCGGTCCTGCGGATCGCGGCCAGTGCCGGTTCGGCGGTCGGAACCGTGTCGCCGACCAGCCAGTGCGACACCATCGCGTCCTGCTTGACCGTGAGGACCGGGGCGTTGACGAGCGTATCGACCTTGAGGACGTGGTCGAGGGCAGAGCTCTCCCCGGCCTTGACCTTCGCGTGATAATTGAGCAGCTCGTCGCGGATGCCCTTCACCGCTTTCAGGGACGCGGCGGAAAAGACATTCCCGTCCTTCGGGCGATACACGATCACCACGCCGTCGTCGCTGCCGAACTGGTCGTGGAACTGGTTGTACGCCACGAACGCGGCGTCATCCTGCTTGAGCCATCGTTCGATCGTGAAGTCGAACTGCAGCTTCGACATCCCGACGATGAAAAAGGCGGTTGCGGCGGCAAGCATCAACAACACGAGCGCCTTGCGTTTCCGGACCCAATCGGGGACACCGGTAAGGTAGTGCGACGTCCAGCTCAGTACTCTTTTCATGGCATTCTCTAGGCTAAGTTGGCACCCGTGATACGTTCCGGGCGGTGCGGTGAACGATGGTTGGCAGGCTGCGACTTGAAGGCCCGTACGCAGAACTGTTTCAGCACCACCAGGACCAGGCCTCTTTCGTTCGCGATCCTGATGTTGAATTTCCTGATGTCCGTGCTGCCCGTCGACTGCGGCCCGGCCTCTTCCACGTGCACGTAACAGGTGCGCGCCAGGGGGTGCAGGATCTCGACGTCGTCGATCGCAAAGGGCAGGTACGGCACCGACGCTTCGCCGCCGCCCGCCAGGCCGGCCACGGTCTGCAGGGCGCCGTCGATGATCGCCGGATGGAGGGTGTATTCATCGAAGCCCTCGCTCAAGTCGTCCGCGACCGACAGGATCGACAGCGCGAACGACGCACCGGCATGCAGCGTCTGCATCGTGCGGAAGGCAGGTCCGTAGCCGATGCCCGCTTGCGCGAACCGCCGGTAATACTCGCTGCCGTCCACCGTGCGCGACGACGCGCGGATCAGGTCCGCGACCGGCAGATGGTCGTCGCGGCCGGATTCGCCGGCGCCGTCGTCGAACCGGAGCACGCCTTCACAATGCACGACCTTCTCGCGGTCCGCATCGTACGAGGTGATGATGTACCCGGCATCGCCGTCCGCGGGCTGCAGCGACACCTGGACCGGCTGCTGCGCGTGGGTGAACACGAGCGGCTGCACGAAGACGACGCTCTGGATGCGGCGCACGTTCCTGCCCGCCGCCAGCGCCCCGGACGCGCAGGCCATCTCGAGCAGTCCGGCGCCAGGGAAGACGCGCCGCCCGTTCACCTGGTGGTCGCGCGCATAGAACGCGTCGCCCGACAGCATCGACGTGAAGCTCACTTCCCGCAGCGTGGACGAATTGTGCGAGACCAGCGGATGCAATGCGGCAGGTTGTTGCGCGCCGGGCCGCGGGGCCTCGTCCACCCAATGCCGTTCTTGCGCAAACGGATAGGCAGGCAGCGGAACACGCCGCGCCGCGCGGTGCGGATCGAGGTCGTCCCAGGCGATCGTGCGGCCCTTCACCCAGGCCTGCGCGAGCGCTTCCAGGTCGCGCGCCTCGGCCGCGTTGTCGGGGCGCTTTGCCGCGCTGCGCGGATCGACGCTGCCGCGATGGATGCCGGCACACGCCTCGTCGGCCGTCCAGCGTTCCAGCGTGGCGGCCAGGCCGGCCAGGTCCTGCGCCACGAAGGCGAGGCGCTCGGGCATGGGTTCGCGGGCCGTCTGCAGGGTGTACGCCACGTCCGCCAATCCGGTCGCGTGGTGCTTGCGCAGGTGGGCCAGCAGGCGCGCCGCCAGTTCGCGCAGGCTAGCGCCGGTCCGCGCGGACAGCACGATCAGCTGCGGACCGGCGGCAAGCGGCCGCGTCGCCGGCGCCTGCACGTATTCTTCGAGCAGCACGCACGCGTTCACGCCGCCGGCCCCGAACGAATTGACGAGGGCGCGGCGCGGATGCGCGGCCGCGGGCGTCCAGTCGGCCAGCCGCCGCTGCAGGTAGAACGGCGAGCGCTCGAACTCGATGTCCGGGTTCGCGACATCGGCATGGATGGACGGCGCCAGTTGCCGGTGCTTCATCTGCAGCAGGACCTTGGTGACCGCGGCGACCCCCGCCGCGGATTCGGCATGCCCCACGTTGGCCTTGACCGAGCCGAGCGCGCAGAACTGGCGCCGGTCGGTCTCGCGGCCGAATGCCTGCGCGAGCGCGGCGACTTCGAGGCTGTCGCCCAGCTGCGTGCCGGTGCCGTGTCCTTCGACATAGCCGATCGACGCCGCCGCGACGCCGGCCGCGGCCAGCGTGCGGCCGATGAGGCCCGCCTGCGCGTTCGGACTGGGCGCGGAATAGCCGTTCGAGCGGCCGCTGTGCTCGAACGCGCTGGCCCGGATCACCGCGTGGATCGTGTCGCCATCCTCGATCGCGCGGGCGAGCGGCTTGAGGATCAGCGTACCGACGCCCTCGCCCGGCACGAATCCGTCGTCGCCGGCGCCATAGCTGCGGCACTTGCCTTCGCGCGCCAGCATGCGTTTCCGGCACAGGCCCTGGTATTTGGACGGATGGAGATACAGGTTCACGCCGCCGGCCACCGCGACCTGGCACTCGTTGCGCCGCAGGCTTTCGCACGCCAGGTGGATCGCCACCGACGACGACGAACAGGCGGTGTCCACCGGCATGCTCGGTCCCTGGAAGTCGAAGAAGTAGGACACGCGGTTCGCGATCGACCACGGCAGCGCGCTCGCCGCCGTCCCTTCGCTCGCCAGCAACTGGTACGAATTGGTCGTCACGCCGACGAACACGCCCACGCCGGCGCTGCGCGCTTTCGGGAACCGCCGCTTGAGGCTCTCGCGGGTGTAGCCGGCGTCTTCGAAGGCGGACCAGACCGACTGCAGGAACAGCCGTTCCTGCGGGTCCATCGCGGCCGCTTCCGCGCGTTCGACGTTGAAGAACGGCGCGTCGAACTTGTCGACGTCATCGAGGAAGGCGCCCCACTTGCAATAGATCTTGCCGTCCGTGGCCCGGGCGGGGTCGGCGTCGTAGAACCGCTGCGCATCCCAGCGTTCGGCCGGCACGGGGCCGACCAGGTCGCGCCCCGCGCGCAGGTGGTCCCAGTAATCGTCCAGGTCGCGCGATTGCGGATAGTAGCCGTGCACGCCGATGATCGCGACCGGTTCCGCGCCGTCCGCCGGGCGTATCGGCTGCGCCGCACCAGGTACGGCCGGCGCGTCTTCGGCGACGGCCACGGGCACGGACGCGGCGTCGCCGAACAGGTTCGCCAGCGCATCCGCGTGCTCGCGCACGAAATACCGCGCCAGGTCGTCGATGGTCTCGTATTCGTAGAACAGCGTCTGCGGCAGCGCGCCGAACGCGCGGCCCAGGGCCTCGTTCAGGCGGCCCACCGCAATCGAGTCGATCCCGAATGCCTCGAAGCGCTCGCGTGCATCGATCCGGTCCGGGGCGAGCTTGATCTCGGCGCCGAGCAGGCCCTTGAGGTAGTCCTGCATCTGCGCCAGGCGCGGCACCGGATCGGCCGGCGCCCCACCGACGCGGACCGCTGCAGCCGCGACGGCGACGGGTGCCGCGCGCCGCGCCATGTAGGCGCCGACCTTGGATGGGATGCCGTACAGCGCGATCGCCTGTGCCAGTCCGGAACCCAGCAGGTCCTCGAGGCAGCGGATGCCCTCGCCCGTCGGCAGTGGATGCATGCCCATCCGGCTGGCGGAGAACGCGAGCGCCTCGGCCGGGACGGTCATGCCGCCCTCTGCCCAGTACGGCCAGTCGATGGCGAGCGTCCTTCCGCTGCGCCGGCCCGCCAGCCTCAGGGCTTCCCGCTGCTCGGCGAACGCATCGAGGAAGCGATTGGCATAGGCGTAGTCGCACTGGCCCAGGTTCCCGAACGCGCCGGCGACCGACGAGAACAGCACGAACAGGTCGAGCGCCTCGGCGCGGGTCGCGCGCTCGAGGTTGAGCGTGCCGTGGACCTTCGGCGCCAGCACCGCGTCCAGGTCGTCCGGGGTCTTCTTGAGGAGGAAGGCGTCGCGCGTGGTCCCGGCGCCATGGAACACGCCATCGATGCGCCCGAACCGCGCCTTCGCCTGGCGTACGACCGACTCGACATCGTCCTGGCGCGCCACGTCCGCCTGCAGGTAGACGGCTTCGCCGCCCGTCGCCGCGAGGGTCGCGACACGCGCCGCGTTCGCGGCCGACAGCGCCGAACGGCCGACCAGCACCAGCCGGGCGCCGACATGGCGCGCAAGGTAGCCCGCGACGATCCAGCCCAGTCCTCCCAGGCCGCCCGTGACCAGGTACACGCCGCCCTGCCGGAGCGGCATGTCCGTCGCCCGGTTGGCTTCGTACGCAACGTATTCCCGCACGTGACGGACACCGGCACCGAGGTAACCGATTTCTCCGGCGGCCCAATCGTCCCCGCCCAGCTCCGCCATCGCGATGCGGACCTGCTCCGCCGGCCCGGCCGCGTCGGAGCGCATGTCCACCACCTTCGCGTCGTAGCCGGGATGTTCGAGGCTCAGGCTCTTGTAGAAACCGGCGAGCGCGGCGCCGAACGGCATGCCGGCATCGTCGCCGCCGTCGAAGAACGACAGGAACCGCACCTTGCCGCCGGCCTTCCGGCCGATCAGCGCCTTGCACAGGTTCTGCAAGGCGCCGACCCCGAGCCGCAGCGCCTCGCCGGCATCGGGCGATGCATGACGATGCAGGACGGCGCGCGGGAGCTGGTCCCGGTCCTGGAGCGCGGCCAGCAGCTGGCCGAACTGCGCTTCGCTGCCCGGATCGAGCGTGAACACGCCCGGCGCGATTTCGGCGAACGCGTTGCCGGGGAGCGCCAGGGTGATGCCGCTGCCCTCGACCTGCCCTTTCAGCACGGCGAAGAACGCGTCCGAGCCGTCGAGGACCAGCAGCGGCCCGGCCGGCGGCGTCGCGCCGGCAAGCGGCCGCGCCGTCCACTGCGGGCGGTAGTACAGCCGGCGCGGCGCCTCCGCGACGGCGGGCGCCACCGGGTGCGCGGCCGCGGCCTGGACCCAGTAGCGCTCCTTCGCGAACGGGTAGGCGGGCAGGCTCACCCTGCGCGGCGCGGCGCCGGCGTGCAGCGGCGCCCAGTCGATGGCGGCGCCCATGGTCCACAGCGTCGCGGCCTTCGCCAGGTCCCCGTTGGCCAGCAGGCCGCGCAGGAACGCCTCGCCGGCTTCACCCTGGATCAGTTGGCCGGCGTCGTAGGCCCGGTCGTTCGCATTCGCATGGAACACGTCGTCCGGCTCGCGCGACGCGCTCCAGCCCACCAGCTTGTCGTGCAGCTGCGCGACGCTGGACGCGATCAGCGCCAGGCGCGCCGGCATGTGGGTGCGGCCGACCTGCGACGTGTAGGCGATGTCGCCCAGCGGCAGGTCCGGGCGCTCCGCGAGGAAGGCGGCGACGCCGGCGGCATGGCGCGCCAGCCCGGCCGGATCGCGCGCGGACAGCAGGAACACGTGGGGCGTGCGGGCATCGGCGACCCGGCGCGCGGGCCGGGTATCGACATGTTCTTCCAGGATCACGTGCGCGTTGGCGCCGCCCGCGCCGAAGGAACTCACCGCCGCGCGCCGCGGCTGCGCGCCGCTGCGCTGCCAGTCGGCGAGCGTGGTCTGCACGTGGAACGGGGAGTTCGCGAAATCGATGTTGGGATTGAGCGGCTCGGCATGCAGCGACGGCACGAGCTGGCCATGCTTGAGCTGCAGCAGCGCCTTGGTCACCGCGGCGATGCCGGCCGCCGCTTCGAGGTGGCCGATGTTCGACTTGACGGAACCGATCGGCAGGCGGCCGTTGCGGCCCGCGTGGGTGGCGAACGCCTGTTGCAGGCCGGCGATCTCGATCGGATCGCCCAGCGACGTGCCGGTGCCGTGCGTCTCCACGTAACCGAGGCTGTCCGGCTCGACGCCCGCCTTCTTCATGGCGTCCAGTATCAGGTCGCCCTGGGCGGTCGGATTGGGCACGGTGTAGCCATTCGTCTTGCCGCCGTGGTTCAAGGCGCTCGCGCGGACGACGGCGTAGACCTGGTCGCCGTCGCGCAGCGCATCGTCGAGGGGCTTGAGCAGGACCGCGCCCACGCCCTCTCCCGGCACGTAGCCGTCGCCGCCCGCGCCGAAGCTGCGGCAGCGGCCATCGCTCGCGGCGAATTTTCCCTGGCTCAGGTTGAGATACTTCTGCGGGTGGATCGACAGGTTCACGCCGCCGGCCAGCGCCGCATCGATGTTCCCGCGCCGGATCTCCTCGCAGGCCAGGTGGATCGCCGTCAGCGAGGACGAGCACATGGTGTCGAGTGCGATGCTGGGGCCGCGCAGGTCGAAGAAGTACGAGACCCGGTTGGCGATCGAGGCGTGGGACGACGTCGGGATCGCGCCCGACGCGGCATCCGCGCCGTACAGCTCATAGTGTCCCCACATGGCGCCGACGTACACGCCGACGTGCCGGCCCGCCAGGCTCTCGCGGCTGTAGCCCGCGTCCTCGATGGTCTGCCAGGCGGTCTGCAGGAACAGGCGCTCCTGCGGGTCGATGATCTCCGCTTCGCGCGGCGAGATGTTGAAGAACAGCGGGTCGAACTTGTCGACGTCGGCCAGGAAGCCGCCCCATTTGGCATAGCTCTTGCCGGCCTTGCTGCGGTCGGGATCGAAATACCGCGCATGGTCCCAGCGCTCGGGCGGCACCTCCGTGATGCAGTCGCGGCCGGCCTTCAGGTTGTCCCAGAACTCGGCCAGGTTCCCGGCCATCGGATAGCGGCCGCTCACGCCGACGATCGCCACGTCGCGTTCGCGCCGTGCGTCGGGCGCGGGGAACCGCCTGGCGCGGTGCGGAACGGCCAGCGCCGGCGGGGCCGCGGCCGCGGCAGCCGGTTGGGCCGCGGCCGCGCCGGCGGGATCGAGCACCCGGCGCACGGTCTCCGGGAACGAATTGAGCAGATAGCCGGCGAGAGCGGCGATCGTCTGGTATTCGAAGAACAACGTCTTGGGCAGCGAACCGAAGGTCTGCTCCAGCACATTGGTCAGCTTCATCGCAACGACCGAATCGATGCCGTAGTTTTCCAGCGGTGCGCGCGGGTTGATCTTTTGTGCGGGAACCTTCAGCACGTCCGCGAACTGCCTGCGCAGGTAGTCCGCGGTCCGTTCCGGCAGACGCGCGTCGCCGCCGGCCGCAGCCGGCACCGCGGCGACGGGCGTCGGCACGGCCGCGGCGGGCGTGCGCCGCACCGGGCCGGCGAGCACGCGCCGCAACCGCGGCAGGTCGCCTTCCAGCACCAGCGCCTGGCCGTGGCTTGAGGCGAGGCTGCGATAAAACGCGGCGATGCCGGTGCCGGTGCGCAGCGGCCGCGCGCCGCTGGCCTGGAACAGCAGCTCGCGGCTCGCCGCGTCGATCTGCATGCCGCCTTCCTGCCACAGCGGCCAGTTGATCGCCACGGTCCGGCCGCGCCTTTGCCCGCTGCCGGCCAGGCGGTTGCGATAGGCCGCGAAGTGGTCCATGAAGCCGTTGGCCGCGGCGTAATCGGCCTGTCCCACATTGCCCAGGGCGCTGCTCACCGACGAGAACAGCACGAAGAAGTCCAGATCGACCTCGGCGGCCGCCCGGTCCAGGTGGACGGTGCCGGCCACCTTGGGCGCCAGCACGGCGCCGAGCTGGGCGTCGGACTTCTGCAGGATGAAGCTGTCCGCGGTCATGCCGGCGCCGTGCACGATGCCGTCCAGCCGACCGTGCGCCGCGACGATGGCGGCGACCAATTGCGTCACCTGCGCGGGGTCCTCCAGGTCGAGCTGCCGGTACGTGACCCGGCCCGCGCGTGCCGCGAGCGTATCGAGCTGCGCCTGCTTGCGCGCGTCCAGCGGGCCACGGCCGGTCAGGATGACCTTGGCCCGCGACGCCTGCTTCACGATCTCGCCCGCGAACAACAGGCCCAGTCCACCCAGCCCGCCCGTGATCAGGTACACGCCATGGTCCTTGAACGCCACGTCGGCGGCGCCCCCCTCGGACGGCACTTCGCGCCAGCGCAGGACCTGGCGCGCGCCCTGTTCATACCTCACGAGCACGCCGTCCGACCGCCCGTCCTGCCGCAGTTGCGCCGCCAGCCCGGCAACCGGCGTATCCGGCGCCGCCATGATCAGTTGCCCGACGAAGCCGGGATTTTCCAGACTCGCCGTCCTGAGCATGCCGGACAGGCCGGCCAGGATCTCGCCGCCGTCGCGGCCCGGCACGACGACCTGCAGCAGGACCGTGCCCTGCGCCCCGCGTTGCAGATGCGTGCGCAGTTGGCCGAGGAGCGCCGACGCATGGTGCAGGTAACGCGCGGCCAGCGAGTCGTCGTCCGGCGCGTTCGACGCCACGCAGCGGGCGCCCGGCAACAGGCTTTCGAGCGCAGCGACGTCGACGCCCTGCAGGTCGCACAGGAGGACGTGATGCTCCGCCGGCGCATCGGCCGCGGCAACCGGCGCGGCGGGCTCCCATGCCGGGACGGCGAACAGGCGGCCGACGCCGTCGTCCACGGCGCCCGGCTGGCCGCCCAGGGCGCGCGAGCACAGGTCGCGCATCCGCACGCAGACGCGGCCCGCGCCGTCGCACAGGTCGATGTCGAGCTTGACCACCGCGTCGCCCGGCCCGCTGCCCTCGGCATACCGGACCCACGCCAGCATCTCGCTCGCACAGGGGGCCAGCACGTGCAGCGCGCCGAGCGCGAACGGCACGCGCGCCTGCCCGGCCGGCTCGTCCTGCCAGTCCAGCAGGCCGATCGCTGCCTGCAGCGCGCCGTCCATCAGGCTCGGATGGAGCAGGTAGTCCGATGCGCCGGCCTGCAGCGCCGTCGGCAGGCGCAGTTCGGCCAGCGCCTGGCCATCACCCAGCAGGATCGACTCGATCGGGCGGTGCGCCGGGCCGTAATCGAGGCCCATGCGTGCATAGGCCGCATAGACCTGCGCGGCGTCGAGCCGGCCGCGCCGCAGCGGCTGCCGGACCTGCGCGACGTCGATCTGCTGCGCGCCCGCCGGCGCGGCGACGGCCACCCGGCCCTGGCAATATGCGATGCGCTCGCCCCCGGACTCGCCGCAGATCTCGAAATCGACCTGGCCGTCGTCGTCCGGCGACAGCGCGATCTCCGCCTGCGTGTGGCCGTCCACCACGAGCGGCCGCGCCCAGGCGACGTTGCGGATCTCCAGCGCCGGCGCCGGGTCCGCGGCATGCAGCGCCTGTGCGACCGCGGCGCGCGCCATCTCGAGGAAGGCGACGCCGGGCAGCACCTTTTGCCCCGCGGCGGCGCCGATGGTCACGCGATGGTCGGCCAGGAAGAACTCGAAACCGGTGAGCGTCGTCCGATAGCACTGCTGCGCGAAATCGGACGTGTTCCGGTGCAGGAGCGGGTGCAGCACGGCGCCCCGTCCCGCATGCGTTTCCGCCGCCCGCTCGATCCAGCAGCGCTCGCGCGCGAACGGATACGCCGGCAGGCTCACGAAACCCGGCCGGCGCGCGCCGTACAGCCGGTTCCAGTCGAGCTCCAGGCCGCGGGTCCACAACTCGGCCAGCCGCGCAAGCTTGCGCGCCGCGATCCATTTTCCTATCGTGTCCTGCAGGTCGGCGTCGGCCTTGAACAGCGCCACCGCATCGAAGCCTTCCGTGGCCTGTCCGCGATAGCAGTTGTCGAGCGTCTCGTCGCCGTCCAGGCAGGCCTGCAGGTCGCGCTCCAGCTGGCCGACCGAGCTCACGATCAGGGCCAGGCGTTCTTCCATCGCTTCGCGTCCGGTCTGCAACGTGCAGGCCACCGCATGCAGGTCCACCTTCGCCTCGCCGCGCCGCACGAACGCAAGCAGGTCCTGCATTTTTTGCGTCAGCTGCTCCGGGGTGCGCGCGGACAGCAGTACGGCCGCCGGTTCACCGTCCGCGTGCGGCGCGGGGTCGGCCGCGACGTATTCCTGCACCACGAGGTGGGCATTCGAGCCGCCGGCGCCGAACGACGAGATGCCGGCGATGCGCGGCAGCCGCTTGCCGTCGACCTGGGGCTGCTCCCACTCGCGCAATTCCTGGTTGACGACGAACGGCGAGTCGTCGAAGTCGATATTGGGGTTGAGCGCGGACGAATGCAGCGACGGCACGATCTGGCGGTGCCGCATCTGCAGCAGCACCTTGGTCAGGCCGGCGATGCCCGCCGCCGATTCGGCGTGGCCGATATTCGATTTGGCGGAGCCGATCAGGCAGGACCCGTTCTCCGTGGCGCTGCGCCGGAAGACCTGCGCGAGCGCCGCGATCTCGATCGGGTCGCCCAGCTTCGTGCCGGTGCCGTGCGCTTCGATATAGCTGATGTGGCGCGGATCGACGCCGCATTCCTTCAACGCACGGGCGACGACGCTGGCCTGGGCCTGGGGATTGGGCACCGAATAGCCATTGGTCTTGCCGCCGTGGTTCAGGGCGCTGCCCTTGATCACGCCGTAGATGTGGTTGCCGTCGCGCTCCGCGTCGGACAGCCTTTTCAGGATGACCGCGCCCACCCCTTCCGCCGGAATATAGCCGTCGCCGCCCACGCCGAAACTCTGGCAGCGGCCATCGCTCGCGATGAACTGGCCGGAACTCAGCAACAGGTATTTGTTCGGATGGATGGTCACGTTGACGCCGCCGGCGACCGCCGCGTCGGTGCGGCCCTGGCGCAAGTCCTGGCAGGCCAGGTGGATGGCCGTCAGCGAGGACGAGCACATGGTGTCCACTGCCATGCTCGGCCCATGCAGGTTCAGGAAGTACGACACGCGGTTGGCGATGCTCGCGTAGCTGGACGGCGTCACCATGCGCTCGCCGAGCAGGCTGCTCTCGGCGCCGAACATCTGGTACTCGCCGTACATCACGCCGACGTACACGCCGACCTGGCCGGCCTGGTCGTCCCCGTGCGGCATCTGCAGGCTGGCGCGCGTGCACCCCGCATCCTCGAGCGCCATCCACGCGTGCTGCAGGAACAGGCGCTCCTGCGGGTCGATGCGCTCGGCGTCGACGGGTGGAATATTGAAGAACAGCGCGTCGAACTCGTCGACGCCGTCGATGAAGCCGCCCCACTTGCTGTAATGGCGGCCGCCGGCGGACCGGTCCTCGCTGAAGTGGTCGCGCCAGTTCCAGCGCTCCGGCGGAACCTCGACGATGCTGTCCTTCCCGTCGCGCAGGTTGCGCCAGAACTGATCGACGTCCGCCGCGCCCGGATAGCGTCCGCTCAGGCCGACGATGGCGATCGCGTCGAGGTCCGCGGCCGCGCCGCGCGCGACGGGACGGCGGGCGGCGGCGCGGGCGCGGGCCGGACCGGCGACCACCGGCTGCGACGGCGCGAGCGCGAGCGCGAGCGCGGGCGCCGGCGCCGGCGCGGCCGGCATCGCCGCAGCGTCGAACAGTGCTTCCAGCCGGCCGCGATGCTGCGCGACGAAGTAGCCGGCCAGTTCGGACAGCGTCTGGTATTCGAAGAACAGGGTCTTGGGCAGCGCACCGAAGATGGTCTCCAGCTCGCCCGTCAGGTCCATCGTCATGATCGAATTGATGCCGTACTTCTCGAACGGCGCGGCGGCATCGATCCGGTTGGCGGGCAGTTTGAGCAGGGACGAGAGCCGCTTCTTCAGGAAGCTTTCGGTACGCGCCCGCAGGTCGGCGCCGCCCGCCTGGCCGCCATTGACCGTCGCGGGCTGCGGCGCGGAGGCCTCGGCCGCCGGCTCCGGGGCGAACAGCGCCGCGCGCACGAGGCGCAGGTCGCCCTCCACGACCTGCAGCTGGTCGTGCGCCAGCGCCAGACTGTGGTCGAATGCGCGCAGGCCGGTACGGCTGCGCATCGGCACCAGGCCGGCGGCGCGCTTCAGTTGCGCCTGCGTCGCCGCGTCGGCGCCCATGCCGCCGTCTTCCCACAGCGGCCAGTTGACTGCGCGCGTGCGGCCCTGGCGCCGTCCCTGCCGCACCAGCGCGTTGCGGTATGCGGCAAAGCGGTCCATGAAACCGTTGGCGGCGGCGTAGTCGGCCTGCCCGGCATTGCCCGTCACGGCCGCGCCGCCGGAGAACAGCATGAGGAAGTCGAGCGCGACGTCCTGCGTCGCCGCGTCCAGGTTGACGGTGCCGGCGACCTTGGGCGCGAGCACCTGTTCGAATTCCGCCGCCGTCTTCTTGAGGATGAAGCCGTCGCCGGTCATGCCCGCGGCATGGAGGATGCCGTCGAGGCGTCCATGCTGCGCGACGACGCCCGCGACGAGCGCGCGCACCTGGTCCGCGTCGCACAGGTCGAGCTGGCGGTAGTGCACCTGGCCGGTGTGCGCGGGCAGGTCTGCCGGCGCATACGCCGCGGCGCGGCCGGTGAGGACGACCGTGGCGCCGCGCGCCCGGTCGAGGATCGCGCGCGCAAACAGCCCGCCCAGCGCGCCCGTGCCGCCGGTGATGAGATACACGCCCCCGTCCTTGAACGCGGGCGCGGGTTCTTCGGCGGGCATGTCCAGCTCGCGCCATGCGAGCACCTGCCGCTCGCCCTGCACGTGGCGCACGACCCCTGCCTGCGCACCGGCGGCCTCCGCCTCCAGCTGGCGCGCCGCTTGCCGCGCATCGGCCGCGGCGTCAAGCACGATGACCTGGGCGGCAAGCAGCGGATTTTCCAGCGCGGCGGTCTTGAGCAGGCCCACGAGGCCGAGGAGCAGCTCGTCGGCCGGCGTGTGCGCGAGCACGAGCTGCACGAGCGTGCGCCCCTGCGGCCTGGCGGCGAGCAGCGCCTGGACGTGCAGGAAGCAGGCGGATGCGGCGTCGCGGTAATAGTCCGCCAGGTCGCCGTCCGCGGCGCCGGGCAGGCGCACGCAGCGCGCGCGCGCGCTGGCGGCCTGCAGCGCCGCCACGTCGGCGCCCACCGCCGCGCTGACGAAGACGTGGCGCTGCGCCCATGCCTGCGGCCCGCCCTGCGCGAGCGCGGCGGCCTCCCATTGCGGGGCCGCGTACAACACGCCGGCATCGGCTTCCTCCTGCAAGACCCGGGACGTGAAGCCGCGCAGCTGCGCGCAGACCTTGCCGTCCCCGTCGCACAGGTCGATATCGAGCTTCGTCACCTTGTCCGCGGGCGCGCTGCCCGGCGCGAACCGCAGCCACGCGAACATGCTGGGCGTACACGGCGCGAAGACCCGCAGCGATTCCAGCGCAAACGGAAGGCTCGGCCGCGCCGGCACGTGGTCGATGTCGTCGATGAAGCCGATGGCCGACTGCACCGCGCCGTCCAGCAGGCTCGGATGCAGCACGTAGTCGCCGAGGGTGTCCGCCACCACGGCCGGCAGTTCCAGGCGCGCCAGCACCTGCCCCGCGCCCTGGTGCAGCGCCGTCACGGCCCGGTGCGACGGGCCGTAGACGATCCCCATCCTGCCGTAGGCCGCATACACCTGCGCCGCATCCAGCTGCCCGCGCGTCATCTCCTCCTGCAGTTGCGCGACGTCGAGCCGGGGCTGCGCCGCCGGCGCCAGGACGGCGGCCCGGCCCTGCGAATGGACCAGCGCCTGCGCGCCGCCCCCGGCCGCGGCCGCGTGGCTGCAGACTTCATAGTCGACCTGTCCGTCGCCCGGATACAGCGCCAGCGTGACCTGCGCGCTGTCGTCGACGACGACCGGCTGCGCCCACACCACGTCGGAAAGGCAGATATCGCCGTCCTCGCCGGGCAGCGCCGCCGCGAGCGCGGCGCGGACCATTTCGAGGTAGGCCACGCCGGGCAGGACCTTGCGTCCGCCGACCACGTGGTCGCGCAGATAGAACGCGCCCGCGTCGAGCGTGGTGCCGTAGCTGTGCTGGTTCAGGTCGGCCGTATTCCGGTGCAGCAGCGGATGCAGCACGCCTGCGCGCGCCGCGCCCTGCGCCTGCCCGCGAAACTGGGCAATCAGCGCCAGGGCGTCCGCTTTCGACAGCCGCTTGCCCGACAACTCCCCGACCACATAGTCCACAAAATCGATCATCACACTCTCGCTATATCGTTGTTCCGGGATGGCCTAGATGGCGATCTTCTTCAGCACCGCGCTTGCCAGGTCCGCCGCCAGCGCGCCCTGCTCCACCTGGTCGAGGATGCCGGCGATCGACGCCAGGTCGCCCTGCGCCGCGGCCGGGGCCGGACCGTCGATCCGGCAGCGTTCCCGCGCGAACGGATAGAGCGGCAGGCCGATCCGGTCCGGCAGCGCGCGGCGGCCGGCGTACAGCAGGCGCCAGTCCAGCTCCAGGCCCCGGGCCCAGAGCGCGGCGAGCTTGTGCAGCTTGTTGCCGTTCACCCAGTTCAGGATCGCGGCCTGCATGTCCTCGTCGTGCTGGATCACCTGCAGGCCCCCGTTCCTGCCGTCCGCCCTGCCGCGGAAGACCGACGCGCCGTCCGGGGTCCCGTCGAGGAAGGCGGCAAGGCCGCGTGCCAGCTGGTCGAGCGAACCGGCCACGAAGGCCACGCGCTCCTCCATCGGCTCGCGCGCCACCTGGAGCGTGTACGCGATGTCTTCCAGGCGCATGGCGCGGGTGCGGATCGCATCGAGCAGGTCGCGCACCTTCTGCCGCAGCGGGTCCTGCCCGCGCGCGGACAGCGGCACGATGACCGTCGCGTCTCCCGCTTCGCCGTCCGGCCGCCGCGCAGCCGGCCGCACGTGCTCCTCGATCACGACGTGGGCATTGGTGCCGCTGCGGCCGAACGCGCTCACGGCGCCCATGCGCGGCTTGCCGTCGATGCCCTGCCACGTGGTGGTCGTCTTGTTCACGTAGAAGTCGCTGGCCGCCCAGTCGATGTAGTCGTTCTCTTCATCGCAATGCAGGCTCGCGGGTATCCGGCCGTGTTCCAGTCCCTTCAACAGCGCCACCACGCTGACGAGGCCCGAGGCGGCCATCGTGTGGCCCAGGTTCGATTTGCAGCTGGTGACGGCGCACTTCGTCCGGCGCGGCGCCGTGGCGAGCTTCCGGAAGGCGTCGTTCAGGGCATTGATCTCGACCGGGTCGCCGAGCCGGGTGCCGGTGCCGTGCGCGACGACGTGGGAGATGTCGCCGACGTCGATGCCGCTGCCGGCATACACGCGCTCGATCAGGCTGGCCTGGGCCCGGCCGTTCGGCGCGGTGACGCCGTTCGTCTTGCCGTCGAAATTGATGCCGCTGGCTTTCACGGTGCCGTAGACATGGTCGCCGGCCTCGATGGCGGCCGCCAACGGCTTGAGCATCAGGACCACCACCGCGTCGCCGACGCCGATGCCGTCCGCATCCTTCGAAAAGCTGCGGCATTGCCCATGCGCCGACAGCATGCGCGCCTCGCTCATCCTGAGCCACGCCTTGGGCGACAGGTTGAGCGCGACCGCGGCCACCAGCGCCGCGTCGCATTCGCCCTGGCGCAAACTCATCGCGGCCTGGTGCAGCGCGACCAGGCCCGAGGAGCACGCGGTGTTGGTGGCGATCGCCGGCCCGTGCAGGTCGAGGAAATAGGACAGGCGCGACGAGATCATCGCGGCGCCGGCCGTCGTCACGCCCTGTGCGTCCGTGACGAGGCTGTACTGGCTCTCCTCCATGCCGACGAACACGCCGACATTGGTCCCGCGCAGCGCACCCGGCGACGTCCTCGCGTCCTCGATGGCGCGGTAGGCCTCCATCAGCAGCAGCCGCTCGGCGGGGTCCATCTCCTCCGCCTCGGCCGGAGAAATCTCGAAGAACAGCGGGTCGAACTCGTCGACGCCGTTGACGAAGCCGCCCATATTCGTGCTGATGACGTTGCCGACGTGGCCGGGCGCGGTGAAGTAGTCGCGCCAGTCCCAGCGCGCGGCCGGCACTTCGGTCACGCCGCTCCTGCCCTCGGCCAGCAGGTTCCACAACTGGTCCACGTCGTCCGCCTGCGGGAAGCGGCCGGCCATGCCGACGATCGCGATCGGTTCCTGCCGCCGGTCCGCCGGCGCCGGCGCCGGCGCGAACCGTCCCGCGGCCGCCGGCCGGCTCGGCGCGGCCGGTGCGGGCGCAGGCACCGGCGCCTGCGCGCCCTGCCCCTGGCCGTACAAGGCCGCGAAGTGCGCCTCGTGGTCTTGCGCGAAGTGATCGACGAGCTGCCCGACGGTGGCATGGTTGAAGAACAGGGCCGGCGTCACGTCCAGCGACAGGTGGCTGGACAACAGCTTCGCCAAGCCCGCCAGGCTGATGGAATCGAACCCGACGTCGGCCAGATTGGTCCTGTCGTCGAGCCGCGCCGGATCGATGCCCGCGCTGGCGCACACCAGCCGCCGCAACTCGGCGCGCAGGCGCTCGCGGACCGGGGCGCCCCCGGCGACCGCCGGCAGAGCCAGTGCCGGCAGCGCTGCCGCCAGCGGGCGCCGCGGCTCGGCGGCGCCGTAGGCACGGGCCAGGAACCGTTCCACGCGCGCCGGCTCGCCACGCATGACCAGGGTCTGGGTGCGCTCGGCGTGCAGCAGGTCCTCGCAGATGCGCAGCCCGTCCCGCGCACCCAGCGCCTGCTGGCCGCTGCTCTTGAGGTAGAAGGCCGCTTGCGCCGGATCGCCGGCGCCCATGCCGCCGCGCTGCCCCGCTTCCTGCGCCCAGAAGGGCCAGTTGACGACGACCGTCTTCCCCGCGCACCGGGCCTGCCGGCGCCACTCGCCGTACGCCATCTGGAAGCGGTTGGCGATCGCGTAATCGCACGCGCCGAAGTCGCCAAGGATGGCGGCGGACGACGAGAACAGGCACACGAAATCGAGCGGCTGGTCCCGCAACGCCTCGTCCAGCAGCATCGTGCCGGCCGTCTTCGGCAGCAGCACGGCATCGATCTCGGCGCGCGCCTTGTGGCGGAACGGCCGGGCGGCCTCGATGCCCGCGGCATGGAACACGCCGGACAGCGGCAAGCCCAGCGCCCCCGCCCAGCGCAGCACCTGCGCGGCGTCGCCGACATCGACCGCCGCGTACTCCGCGTGCGCGGCGCCGGCCTGGCGCAGGCTGGCGAGCTGCGCGTCGATGTCCGGCGACGGCGCCCGCCTGCCCAGCAGCACCAGCTTCGCGTTGTACTCGCCGGCCAGGTGCCGGGCGAACTTCATGCCCAGCGCGCCGCAGCCGCCCGTGATCAGGTAGGCGCCGCCCTGCTTGAGCAGCGGCGCTTGCTGCGCACCGGCCTGCACCGGCCGCAAGGCGAGCACGCTGCGCTGCCCGTGTCGGTACCAGATCACGCCGCCCGAGCGCTGCGCGTCGACCAGCTGCGCCGGCGTGGCTGCCGGTCCGTCCGTGTACAGCAGCGCGATCTTCACGTCGGGGAGCACCAGCCGGAGCGAACGCTCGAAGCCGATCCACGCGTAATCCCAGGCCGTATCGCGTTGCGCCGGATCGTACTGCCCGACCAGCACGACGTCCTCCACCAGGGCGCCGCAGGCCTGCACGGCGCGGAACAGCTCGAACAGCAGGTGGACGCCTTCCTGCCCGCGTCCCCTGGCCCACTCATGGACGACCGCGACCGGTTGCGCGTCGGCGCCCGCGGCCTGGCGGATGGCGGCCTCGATATCGGCCGTCCGATCCACCACCAGCCTGGCGCCGGGAACGGCCGCCGAACCGGCGTCGCCGAAGATTACCGTGGCGCCGGCGTCCGCCGTCCGCGCCGCGCCGGCGGCCGCCTCTTCGGCGCGCCAGTACTCCTCGAAATACAGCGCGCCGGCCGGATCCGCCGTGGCGGCCGCCTGTTCGACGAACCGCGCCTGGCCCGTGCAATGCACGCCGGCGGCGCTCGCGATCTCGACGCCGACACGATCCGCCGCGTGCGGGGCGAGCTCGATCCGGATCTCGGTGCTTCCCGCCGGCGCAAAGGGCACATCCCAGGCGACGTCGGACAGTTCGACGGCCTCCCCTTCGCGTTCGGGCGAGGCCAGCGCCACCGCGGCGCGCGCCATGTCGAGCAGGTCGTCGCGCGTCAGCGGCGCGGACAACACCGACGCATAGCGCTGGCGGCTCAGCGTCGAGGTATTCCGGTGCACCAGCGGGTGCAGCAGGGCCTGTTCGTCGCCGGCGTCGATCCAGTAGCGTTCCCTGGCAAACGGATAGGTCGGCAGGACGATGCGCCGCGGCGTGGCGTCGCGATAAAACAGGTGCCAGTCGAGGTCCAGCCCCTTGGTCCACAGCGCCACCAGCTTGGCGAATTTGTTGTGGGCGAACCAGTTCGCGATGATGGTCTGTTTCAGCTCGTCGTCGTCGCTGATGAGCGTCAAGCCTTCCTTGTTGGCCCGGACCCTGCCGCGCCAGGCATGCGCGCCGTCCTCGCGGCCGTCGAGCCAGGCCTGGATTTGCTCCGCCAGCTGCGCCGTCGATTCGGCCAGGAAGCCCAGCCGCTCCTCCATCGCCTCCCGGCCCACCTGCAGCGTGTAGGCGACGTCCGCCAGCGCGCACGACTCGCCCGCGCCGCGCAGGAAGGCCAGCAGGTCGCGCGCACGCTGGCGCAACTGTTCCTCGGTCTTCGCCGACAACGGCACCAGCGCCACGGGCGCCGCGGGCGCGGCCTGCGGACGGGGACGCGCGGCGTATTCGGCCACCACCACGTGCGCGTTGGTGCCGCTGTAGCCGAACGAGCTGACGGCCGCCTGGCGGCGCGCGCCACCCTCGGGCGTCCAGTCGCGCAGCCGGTCGTTGACGTGGAACGGGCTGTCCTGCAGCCTGATGTGCGGGTTCAGGCGTTCGAAGTGGATCGTGGGCGGCAACTGCTTGTGCTGGAGCGCCAGGACCGTCTTGATGAACGACGTCACGCCGGCGGCGGTCAGGCAGTGGCCGATATTCGATTTCACCGATCCGAGGGCGCAGTATCCGGTCTTGCCCGTATGGTCCCGGAACGCCTGTTTCAATCCCTCGACCTCGATCGGGTCGCCCAGCGGGGTGCCCGTGCCGTGCGCTTCGACCAGCTGGATGCCGGCCGGATCGATGGCGTGCCGGCGATAGACGTCCCGCATCAACCGCGCCTGGGACAGCGGATTCGGTGCGGTGATGCCGTTGGTCCGGCCGTCCTGGTTGACGCCCCAGCCCCGGATCACGGCGTGCACGACGTCGCCGTCGCGTTCCGCGTCGGACAGGCGCTTGAGCAGCACGGCGCCCACCGCTTCTCCCGGCACGAAGCCGTTCGCGCGCTGGTCGAAGGTATGGCACTTGCCGTCGGCCGACAGCATGCCCGACTGCGCGGTCATGATGTGCATGGCCGGGCCGGCGCCGACGTACACGCCGCCCGCCAGGGCCAGGTCGCTGGCGCCGGACACCAGGCTGTCGCAGGCGGTCGCAATCGCCACCAGCGACGACGAGCAGGCCGTGTCGATGGCCATGCAGGGCCCCTGCAGGTCGAGGAAGTAGGCGATGCGGGCGGACAGGATCGAACTCGCATTGCCGGTGAAGCCGTGCGCGCTCAACTGGCTCGTGCGCGACAGCAGTCCGTAGTCGTTCCCCGCGGCGCCGACGAACACGCCGCAGCGGCTGCCCGCCAGCGCCTTCGGGTTGTAGCCGGCGTGCTCGATGCCTTGCCAGCACGCCTGCAGGAACAGGCGCTGCTGCGGATCCATCGCCTTCGCCTCGACCGGCGAGATATTGAAGAACAGCGGATCGAACCGGTCGTAGTCTTCCAGCTGGCCGAGCCATTTCGAATTCGTCTTGCCCGGCGCGGGTTCCCCGGCCTGGAACCACCTCGCCACGTCCCAGCGTTGCGGCGCGACCTCGCTGATGCAGTCCCTGCCTTCGGCGATGTTGCGCCAGTATTCGTCGAGGTTCCTCGCCATCGGGAACTGGCCGGCCATGCCGATGACGGCGACCGGTTCCGGCACGCCCGCGGCGCGCGGCGCGGCCGGCGCGGCGGCAGGCGCCTGCCGGCGCCAGGAGACGAGTTCGCGCACGGGCGCGGCCGGCGCAGGCGCGGCCTCCGGTGCCGCGGATAGCGGCGTGCGCAGCTTTCTCGTCTCCAGCTCCGCGAAGTCCGGCATGGCGCCGGCGGCGCCGCGGTCGTGCGCGACCTCCCGCACGTGGCGGCCCAGCTTCGCGAGCGTGGGATGGCTGTAGACGATGGTGGCGTCGAGCGACAGGCCGAAGTGCTCGTTCACCTTGCGCATCCAGGTGACGCCGGTGATCGAATCCAGGCCGAGGTCGGACAATTGCGTGTGCTCGTCGAGTTCCGCCTCGTCCAGGTGCAGTTCGCGCGCCAGCAGGCGCCGGATCGTCGCGACGACGGCGGCCGGCGCGTCCTCGGGCGCCGCGGCGGCGACGGGTGCGATCGGCGCGAGCGACACCGTCACCTGCCTGTCCGGCGCGGGCCTCCCGCGTCCGAGCTTGCCCGCCTCGATCTCCGCGAAGTCGGGCGCGCCGCCGGCGGTGCCGCGCGTTTCCACCTGCTCCTTCACGTGCGCGCCCAGCCGGGCGAGCGTGGGAAAGCCATAGACGATGGTCGCGTCGAGCGCGAGGCCGTACTCCAGGTTGACCTTGCGGATCCAGGTGACCCCGGTGATGGAATCCAGGCCCAGGTCGGTGAACTGGGTGTGCTCGTCGAGTTCGTCCTGTTCCAGGTGCAGTTCGCGCGCCAGCAGCAGCTTGAGCGTGCCCACGACGTCCGCCGCCTGCGCGGCCGTTGCACCTGCCGGCGCCACCGCCAGTCCGCCGGCCTGCTGCCCCGAACCGAAGGCGGCCTGGATGCGCTGCAGCGTCTCCGCCTGGCCGACGAAGGTGTGTTCATGCATCGCCAGCTCGCGCCGGCACGTCTCGTCCAGCCGCCCGCGCAGGTGCCGGCACAGGTGATCCTTCATCCGGACCAGGCTTGCGCGCGGGTTGTGCGCCAGCGTGGCCGCCAGCGCCATGGCGGCATCGCGCAACGCCGCGCGCGGGTGCACGGGCAGCGCCAGTCCCCGTGCGCGCAGTTCGGCGCCGTCATGTTCGCAAGCGGTGAACAGGCTGTCGCGCGCCAGGTCGCGGCCCATGCGATCGGGCAGGACCAGCGTCGCGCCGACGCCCGGCGTGAAACCATACGCCATGTAGGGGCTGACGTATTTGCCTTCCTCGCACAGCAGTGGGAAATCGGCGAACAGGCCCATCGACAGGCCCGCGCCGATCGCGTGTCCCTGCATCGCGGCGATCACGGGGATCCTGCAGTCGAGCGCCAGCCGGAACGTCCTGTCGTCGGTGAATTTCAAGGTGCCCTGCTGGATCGCTTCGAGCGCTTCGCGCGTGCCGCCGGATGCGAAATACGTGTCGTAGCCGGTCAGCACCACGACCTTGTAATCCCCGGCGTCGATGTGCGCGAACGCTTCGGCCATGCCGCGCACGAACGCTTCGGAAAACATGTTCTTCGATGCGCGGTCGTGCATCGTCACTTCCACGATGCCGCCGGGATGGGCGACGGCGGAGACGACGCTGGACGCGAGCGCGATCGGGCCGGCGGCCGTGGCCTCCCCGTCGGCGACCGGTGCCGCTGCCGGCGCCGGCAAGGCGCCGATGTGCTCACGGAGGATCGCGCTGGCCCACTCCTTCCACGACCGCACGGCTGTCCACGGCCAGGCCGACCAGTCCCCGGCCAGCGCCAGCGCGCGCGCCGGCGCCTCGTGCGCGGGCGCGACGGCGAGCGGCCCGGCATGCCGCCGCAGCTCGCTGCCCGCGCAGGCCGCGCCGGGCAGCAGGATGTTCCGCGCCGCGTCCGTGCCCAGACGCCACGCGAACATGCAGGCGGCAAGCCCGGACACTGCGTCGCCGTGCAGCAGGCTCGCGGCGCCGTGGCGGCCATCGTCGTGGTACACCACGCGATCGCAGCACTGCGCCACCAGCCACGCCTTGCCGTGGGCGGCGGGGTTCAGGACGGCGACGACCGGCAGTGGCGCCAGCAGGAACACGTCGCGCAGCGCCGCCACCGTGCCGGGGTCCGTGTCGGCGTCGGCCTCCGGCAGGAAACCGGGATAGTCGCTCGCGAGCACCACCGCGCGGTAGCCCGAAGCCGGCTCCAGTTGCGCGAACACGGCGCCCAGGTCGGCGGCGAGCGCACGGCCGGTGTACTTCTTCTTCATGCCGACCCGGACGACCAGCGTCGCGCCATGATCGGTGTCCAGCCGTATGTGCTTGCCCGGCGCCGCGATCCGCGCGTTCGGCGCATCTTCGGCGTCCGCATGTTCCGGCGCCGGCGCCAGCGCATCCGCCAGCGCCAGCAGGTCGCGTCCCAAGTGCTGCTTCAGCAGCCGCAGGCTTTCCGGGGTCTTGGCGGCCAGCTGCGCGGCCAGTTTGTCCGCGTGCGCATCCACGTCGCCGTCCGCCAGCACGGGACACGGCCAGCCCAGCGCCCCGAGTTCCTGGCCGGTGCGCCGCCGCAGCAGGTGCGTGGCGTGCACCGGCCCGAAACGTTCGACCAGCAGCCGGTCTTCCCCGGCGGTGTGGAACGTGGCGCCGTCCGGGCAGGCGTAGCCATAGCTGGCGGTGTCGCTGCACACGAGGAAGTCGCACAGGGCCGCGAGCAGGAATCCCGCGCCGATGGCGTCGCCGCGCACGGCCGCGACGAGCGGATACGGAAAGGCGGCGACGGCCCGCACCAGGCCCCGCGCCAGCGCGTCGTCGACGGCCGCGCGGCCGCCGCCGGCAAGGCTCGCGCCGCCGGCGCGCAGCACCAGCACCTTCGCCGCCGGGTCATGCCGCGCCGTGTCCAGTGCCGCCGCCAGTTGCGCGGCCAGTTCGGCGTCGAAGCCATCGCGGCCGGCGACGCGAAGCGACAGGATGCCGTTGCCGTCGTGTTCGAGCGTGACGGCGGAAGGCGTACCGTTTCCTTGCTGGAGATCGTCAGGAGTCATGTGAGAACTTGAGAGAGCCGACGGTGGCGTCGGGAGCGGGCCGGAAGCCGGGCAGGCTCCGCCGTGTAACGTCACGTTTGCGTGCGTCACTCGGGAGCGGTTTGATGAGGCGACGCGAAAACTGTATCGCGCGCTGTGCGGAAGGAGAACTACACGAACATGTAGTTTCCTGGACGGCGATGCGGACACGGGTCCGGGCCGTGCTTCGAAAAGCGTGCCCGGACTGGAGGTGGGGATGGTTCAGTGCAGCGTGATCTGCACCGGCGCACGCGCGGCCGGTGCCGCGGCACCAGGGCCTTTCGGATCGTCCAGCACGATCGCCGGACGGCCCGCGACCGGCGGCGCGGCCGGCACGTCGGCGCCCGTGCGGACGGCGTCGAACGCCAGGCCGCGCGCCTGGACGAGCACCTCGCCCTGCGCGTCGCACAGGTCGATGTCGAGCCGGATGACGTCATGCCGCGCGCCGTCCGCATGGCGCACCCACGCAAACGCGGCGCGCGCGGCATCCGGTCCGATGCAGAGCAGGTCCAGCGCGAACGGGAGCGCGGGGTGCACGGGACGGCGATCCGCGCGTTCGGTGAGCCGCCGCGCGGCGTCGAACAGTGCGTCCGCCGGCGTCGCGGCGCCGGTGAGCGGACCGACGGGCACGAGCAATCCGCCGTCCGCCTCCTGTGCCGCGCGGCGCTGGAGGCGCCCGATATCGATGCGCTCCGCGGCGGCCGGCGCGAACCTGGCCTGTCCCTGGCAATGCACGATCTCGTCGCCGGCGTCGAGCCCCAGGCTGTAGACCTCGAACTTCACCACGCCGTCGCCCTGCCGCATCAGCGCGATGTCGAGCTGCCTGTCGCCCGCCACCAGCGGCCGGCCCCACGCCAGGTACTCCAGCCGCAGCGGCCCGCCATCCGCGGCGGCGGGGGTGGCATCCGTCATCGCGAAACGGATCATCTCGAGACACGCGGCGGCAGGCAGCACCTTGCGGCCCGCCTGCTCGACCAGGCAGCCGGCATGCGCGTCGACGGTGCAGCTGTAGCCGGGCTGTCCCGGCGCCGCCGTATTGCGCCGCAGTTGCGGGTAGCCCGCCGGCGCCGCGGCCGCACGCTTCGGCACGGCGCCGGGGTTGGCCCAGCACCGCTTCTTCGCAAACGGATAAGTCGGCAGGGCCATGCGCACGGGCTGCGCCGCGCCGTGCAGCTGGCGCCATTCCAGGTCCAGGCCGCGCACCCACAGCTGCGCCAACTGCGCCAGGTCGTCGCGCGCCACGCAGTCGCGCACCAGAGCGTCCATCCCGCCCTGCTGCGCCAGCAGGACGACGCCGTCCGCGCTGCGTTCGACCTTGCCGTGGTACGCATGCGCGGCGGCCTGCGCGCCCGTGAGCCAGGCGTCGAGCGCCGCCGCCACCTCGGCGACCGAGCCGGCCACCAGGCACAGACGCTCGTCCATCGCATCGCGGCCCGCGAGCAAGGTGGCGGCCAGCGCGGCCAGGTCCGGCGCCTGCGTGCCGGCGCGGAGAAACGCGAGCAGGTCCTGCGCCCGTTGGCGCAGCTGTTCGCCGGTCCGCGCCGACAGCGGGATGAGGTGGGTGCCCGCGCCGCCCACAACCGGCGTGCGGGCCCGCGGCACATACTCCTCGACCACCAGATGGGCATTGGTGCCGCTGAATCCGAACGAACTGACCGTCGCGCGGCGCGGCGCGCCGCCGGCCGCGTCCCATGCGCGCGCCTGCTTCGACACGTAGAACGGTGAATCGTCGAAATCGAACAGGGCGTTCTCCTTCGCCACGTGCAGGGTCGGCACCAGCGTGCGATGCCGCATGCCGAGCAAGACCTTGTGCAGGCTGGCGACGCCCGCCGCGCCCGACGTGTGGCCGATATTGCTCTTCACCGATCCCAGCGCGCAGAACCGCTTCCTGTCCGTCTTCTCCTTGAACACCGTGGCCAGCGCCTCGAGCTCGATCGGGTCGCCGAGCCGGGTCCCGGTGCCGTGGGCCTCCACGTAGCCGATGGTCGCCGGGTCGATGCCGCAGCGCGCGTACAGGTCGCGCTCCAGTTCGATCTGGCTGTTCACGCTCGGCGCCGTGATGCCGTTGGTCTTGCCGTCCTGGTTGATGGCCGACCCCGCGATGACGCCGTAGATCACGTCGTGATCGCGCTCGGCATCCTCCAGGCGCTTGAGCACGACCGCGCCCACGCCCTCGCCGGGCACGAAGCCGTCGGCCGAATTGTCGAAGGTCTTGCAGCGGCCTTCCGGCGACAGCATGCCCGCCTTGCACATCCCCATATAGGTTTCGGGACGCAGCCAGACGCTCACGCCGCCGGCCAGCGCCATGTCGGTCTCGTGGTTCAGCAGGCCCTGGCAGGCCAGGTGGATCGCCACCAGCGACGCCGAACACGCGGTGTCGATCGAAATCGCCGGCCCTTTCAGGTTGAGGAAGTACGCGATGCGGGCGGCGCCGATCGCCGGGTTGTTGCCGGTGATGTCCACCGATGTGGACACCAGGTCCGCGTATTCGGTGCCGATGTTCCCCACGTAGACGCCGCACTTCGTGTTGCTCAGTGCCTTGCCCGAATAGCCCGCGTGCTCGAACGCGCGATAGCCCTCCTGCAGGAACAGGCGGTGTTGCGGGTCCATGTTCTCGGCTTCCGCCGGGGACACGCGGAAGAACAGCGGATCGAAGCAGTCGATGTCGTCGAGCACGCCCATCCATTTGCAGTAGATCTTGCCGTCCTTTTTCGGGTCCGGGTCGTAGTATTGGTTCACGTCCCAGCGCGCCGGCGGAATCTCGGTGACGGAATTCTTCCCCTGGACGAGGTTCTGCCAGAACTGGTCGAGGTCCTGCGCCTGCGGGTAGCGGCCCGACATGCCGACCACCGCGATCCTGCCGCCAGACCCGGCACACGGGCGCGGCGCCGGTTGCGCGGCGCGTGCGGCCCGCGCCAGCACCGGGAACGCAGCGGGCGCGATGGCGGCCGCCGGCGCGGGCGCGCTCGCGACCGGGGCGGCTTCGGGCGGCGCCGCCGCCTGCTGCGCCAGGAACGCGGCCAGCGCGGCGATGTTCGGGTAGTCGTACAGCCGGGTCGCGGGGAGCTTGATGCCGTAGGTCTTGTTGATCTCGTTGATCCACTCGACGCCGACGATGGAATCCAGGCCCAGTTCGATGAACGGCCTGTCGACCTGGATCTCGGATTCCGGCAGGTACAGCGCACCCGCCAGGCTGGCCTTCAGCGCCTGCTGGAGCGTGGACTGGAGCGGCTTGTCGGCGCTTGCCGGCACCGGCGCCGCGGGTTGCGTGGCGGGTGCGGCCGGCGTGGCCGGTGCTATCCCGCCGTGCAGGTATGCCGCCAGCTCGGCCAGGTTCGGGTAGTCGTACAGGCGCGCGGCCGGCAGCTTGATGTCGTAAGCCTTGTTCAGCGCATTCACCCATTCGACGCCGACGATCGAGTCCAGGCCCAGTTCGATGAACGGCTTGTCGACGCGGATGTCCGCGACGTCCAGGAACAACGCGTCCGCGAGGCTCTGCTTGAGCGCCTGCAGCAGCCGCGCTTCGCTGATCGCCGGCTGCGGCGCCGGCGCTGCCGGCTGGACGGCCCGGCCTGCGAGCACGCGCAGCGCCAGGCCGGCGATGTCGACGCACAGGTTGCCGCGCTCGTCGGCCACTTCGATATCGAACAGCGCGGCGTCCCCCGCATGCGGGCGGACGCGCGCCGTGGCCGCGCCCACGCACGGCCCCGCGATGCGCACCCGCCGCGCGCCCGCGAGCAGCCACGCGTGGGCGGCCGGCCCGCCGTGCTCCCGATCCATCCACGCCGCCAGGACGGTTTCGACGACCAGCGGATGCAGCACGAAGCCCTCGCCGCCCGGCGCGGGCAGCGCGACGCGCATGCCGCCCGCGACGGCATCCGGCCCAGCGGCGCCCCCGACCATCGCCCGTCCCCGGCAATGGACGGTTTCCGCCACACCGTCCTGGCTATAGATCTCGACGTCGATCGCGCCGTCCGCCTCCGCGCACAGGGCAACCGTCAGCTCCCGGCCCGCGCCGGGGACGAAAGGTTGGCCCCATGCGAGGTCGTGCACGTCGATGGTGGCGGCGGGTCCGGCGCCGGACGCCTGCACAACGGCCGCGCGGATCATTTCCAGGCAGGCGGAACCGGACACGGCGTTCGCGCCGTCCGGCAGCGTCGTGACGAAGGCCTCGTCGCCACGGAACACACTGCCGTAGCCGACCTGGCGCAGGTTCGAGGTATTCCGGTGCAGCAGCGGGTGGATCGCCGCCGCCGGTGCGCCGGCGGCGGGCTTCGTCTCCGCGCCGGAGCGGGCGCCGTCGATCCAGTAGCGCATCTTCGCGAACGGATAGGCCGGCAGCGGGATGCGCCGCGGCGTGGTGCTGCCGTAGAGACGCTGCCAGCCGAAGTCGAGGCCCTTGATCCACAGGTCGAGCAGTTTCGCGAGCTGGCGCTGGCCGACCAGCCGGTCGACGATGGTCTCGCGCATGTCGGCATCGCGCCGCAGGAGGCTGGTGGCTTCCCGGCCCTCGCTCGCGCGGCCGTGCAGGATGCCGTCGCCGGCGCCGCCGGCGAGCCAGGCCTGGAGCTGTGCGGCCAGCTCGTCGAGCGACGCGGCCAGGATGCCGAGCCGCTCGTCCATCGCATCCCGGCCGGCTTGCAGCGTGTACGCGACGTCGAGCGGATCGAGGGCGCGGCCGTGCCGCCCGATGAAGTCCAGCAGGTTGGCGGCCTGCTGCCGCAGCTGCTCGGCCGTCCGCGCGGACAAGGGAAAGATGACCTTGCCGTTGTCCGTGACGACGGCGGGCGCCGGCCGCGCGGCGGCGGCCGTGTATTCGCCGATGACGAGGTGCGCGTTGGTGCCGCCGAAACCGAAACCGCTGACGGCCGCCTGGCGTGGCGCGGCCGCGCCGGGTTCCCAGGCACGCAGGCGGTCGTTCACGTAGAACGGGCTGCCCGCCAGGTCGATGTGCTCGTTGCGCTGCTCGTAGTTGATCGTCGGCGGCAGCTGCTTGTGGCGCAGCGCCAGCACGACCTTGATGACGCTCGCCACGCCGGCCGCGGTGAAGCAGTGGCCGATGTTGCTCTTCACCGAACCCAGTGCGCAGTAGTCCGTCTTGTCGGTGTATTTGCCGAACGACGCCTTCAGCGCGTCGACTTCGATCGGGTCGCCCAGCCGGGTGCCGGTGCCGTGGGCCTCGACCATCTGGATGGCGGCGGGGTCGATCCCGAACTTGTCGTAGACCTCCTGCTGCAGCCGCGTCTGCGCATCCGGATTCGGCGCGGTGATCCCGTTGGTCTTGCCGTCCTGGTTCACGCCCCAGCCGTGGATCACGGCCAGGATGTTGTCGCCGTCGCGCTCCGCGTCGGACAGGCGCTTGAGCAGCACGGCGCCCACGCCCTCGGCCGGCGCGAAGCCGTTGGCGCGCCGGTCGAAGGTGAAGCACCTGCCGTCGCGCGACAGCATGCCGGTCTGCGCCATCTTGATGTGCAGCTCGGGCCCGCTCATCACGCCCACGCCGCCGGCCAGCGCCAGGTCGCTGCCGCCCGAGACCAGGCTGTCGCAGGCGGTCGCGATGGCGACCAGCGACGACGAGCACGCGGTCTCGATCGACAGGCACGGCCCCTGCAGATTGAGGAAATAGGACACGCGCGCGGCGAGGATGGCCGTGTCGCCGCCGGTGAAGCCGAGGGCGCTCGTCTGCAGGTCGCGCGACAGCAGGTGGTAGTCGCCCGGTCCGCAGCCGACGAACACGCCGCACCGGCTGCCCGACAGCGCGCGCGGATCGTAGCCGGCGTGTTCGATCGCATGCCAGGCGGTTTGCAGATACACGCGCTGCTGCGGGTCCATGCTCAGCGCTTCCCTGGGCGAGATGTCGAAGAACTGCGGATCGAACAGGTCGTATTCGTCGAGATGGCCCATCCAGCGCGAGTTGGTCTTGCCGGGCGCCGGATCGCCTGCCTGGTAATACGCGTCGATGTCCCAGCGGCCCGGCGGAATCTCGCCGACGCAGTTGCGGCCGTGCGCGATGTTGTCCCAGTACTGGTCGAGGTTTCGCGCCTGCGGGAACATGCCCGCCATGCCGATCACGGCCACCGGCTCGCGCGCGGTGCGCGTGCCGGCGCCGGGGCGCGAAGGCTTGCGGTCGCGCCACGACATGAGCCTGGGCCGGGCCTGCGGCGGCGGCAGCGCATGGACAGGCGCCTGGGGCGCGGGCGCCGCCACCGGCACGACCGCCGGCTGTGGCGCCGCGACCTGCGGCGCCGGCGCATCCGTCGCCGCGACGGCCTCGCCAACGTAGGCCGCAAGCTGGTTCACCGTCGGATGGCTGTAGACCTTGGTCGCCTGGATCGACGTCTTGTACGTCTCGTTGATCCGGCGCATCCAGGTGACGCCGGTGATCGAATCGAGGCCGAGGTCGACGAACGCGGTGTCCGGGTCGATGTCCTTGGCCTGCATGTGCAGCTCCTGCGCCAGCAACTGCCGGATGGTGGCGCCGATGTCGGCGGGGGCGTGGGTGGGCTGTGGAATATCCATGGGATTGAAGTTCGCTTGGATCTGTTGGAGCGTGCCGGCGTGGCCGACGAAGGTCTGCTCGTGCATGGCAATCTCTTGCGCGGTATTGCGCTCCATGCGTTCCGCGATGGCGCGGTTCAGGCAGCGCTTGAGCGCGACCAGGCTGGCGCGCGGATGGGCGGCCACCTTGCGCGCCAGCGCCATGGCGGCATCGAAGACGGCGGCGCGCGGGTGGACGGGCAGGCGCAGGCCGCGTGCCTTCAATTCGCTGCCCGAGCTTTCGCGCGCCGTGAACAGGCTTTCGAGACCGATGTCGCGCCCCAGCTTGTCCGGCACGATGAGCGTCGCGCCGGCGCCGGGCGTGAAGCCGTAGCCCATGTACGGGTTCAGGTATTTGCTTTCTTCCGAGAGCAGCACGAAGTCGGCGAACAGGCCGAGCGACAGGCCGCCGCCGATGCCATGCCCCTGCAGCGCGGCGATGACCGGGATCTCGCAGGCCAGCGCCAGCAGGTAAGTCTGCTGGTCGGTGAACCTGGCGCTGCCCTCCTGGATCGCCTGCAGCGCCTCGCGCGTGCCGCCGGAGGCGAAGTAGCGGTCGTGGCCGACCAGCACCACGGCCTTGTAGTCCGGGTTCCGGCCGATATGCCGGAACACGTCGTCCATGCCGCGCACGAACTCGGGGGAGAACAGGTTTTTCGCGTCGCGGTCTTCCATGCGCACGACCACGATGCCGTCGTCGTCGACCGTGGCGCGGATCACCGCGGAGCCGGCCGGCAGCGGGCCGGCCTGCAACCGACTGGCCTGCATGTCCGGCGCACACGCCGCCGGTGCGTCGTCGCCGGCAGCGTGGATCAGGCGCCGCAGCAGCACGGTCCCCGGCGGCCACGCGGCCCAGCGGCCGGCCAGTGCGACCGCCTGCGCCAGGACCTCGTCCCGCGCGGCGACCGGCATCGGGCCGATGTGGCGCGCCAGTTCGGCGCCGCCGTAGCAGCCGCCCGCCATGGCGATGTCGCGGCCGGCCTGGTCGCCGAACCGGGCGGACAGGACGCGGGCCGCCAGCGCGGCCCAGCCGGCATCCCGCGGCAGGCCGGATACGCCATGGCTGTCCTCCCGCGCGCACACCGCGCCGTCGCAGAACTGGCTGACCAGCCATGCCTTGCCGCCAGCGCCGGCGCGCGGCACCGCGACGACGGGCAGCGCCGATTCGCGCAGCATCGCGTGGAAGCGCAGTGCCGCTTCGACGGTAAGTCCGGTGCCGGGCGCCGGGAGAAAATCGTCGCATGCGCTGTCCAGGACGAGCGCGCGCGCCGCGAAGCGCCCGGTTGCGGCGCCGTCGTTGAGCTGTCCGAACAGCGCGCCCAGTTCGTCCAGCACGGCCTGCCCGTCCGCATCGGGATCGACGCTGACGTGCAGCACATCCGCGGCCGGCATGGCGAGCCGCAGGTGCCGGACCGGGAACACGATCTCCGCGCGGCCGCGATCGGGCGTTTCCGCCGGCGTCGGCACCGGCACCGCGCCAAGCGCATCGGCCAGCGCGCGCAAAGGCTGGGCAAGATGCCGTTTGAGCAGCCGCAGGCTGTCGCGGGACTTGTCGGCCAGCCGCTGCGCCAGTTCGTGCGCATGCGACTCGACCTCGTCCTGCGGCAGGAACGCGCAGGTCCAGCCCTGCGCCTGGAGCTGCGCGCCGGTCGCGCCGGTGTCGCAATACAGGAAGTCGGTCGCGCAGGCGCGGCCGAACCGCGCGCTGAACAGGCTGTCCTCGGCAGGACCGGGATACAGGCCCGCTTCGGGTTGCGTGTAGCGGTACACGGCGTCGCGGTTGCAGACCATGAAGTCGCACAGCGCGCCGGCCAGCAGGCCCGGGCCGCCGGCGGCACCGGCCATGGCCGCGATCACCGGGACGGGAAACGCGGCGATGGCCGCGAACAGCCCTTCGGCGACCGCGTCGTTGACGTGGTCCCTGCCGCCATCCAGGAACGCTTGCGCGCTGCCTTCGAGGACCAGCACCCTGGCGGTGCCGGCGCGCTCGATCTCGCCCATGGCGCCGGCCAGCGCGGCGGCGAGGCGTCGGGTCAGGACGTTGGCGCCATCGGCGGCGCCGATGCGGATCGCGCAGACGCCGTTGCCGCGGTCGTGGACGGTGACCGCGGGCGCGGCGCCGTGCGTGGGAGACAGGTCGATCGGTGTCATGGCGGGACTCTACGGTTCAAGAGACGCGGGCTGCTCGGAAATCGACTCGCGCGACTTCACCGCGAGGTATTTCTCGTACAGGTCGATGTATTGGCGGAACCGCGGGTTGTCCCATTTGAAGCCGGTGAGCCGTTCGTCCAGCTCCGCCGAGTTCTGCTGCTCCTTGGTGAAGACGCGCGCGCGGCGCAGCAGCTCTTCCGGCACGCCCGGCTGGTCCAGCTTCAGGCCCAGGCTGTACGGCTCGAGCTTGCCGAAGTGGTGGGTGGAATGCTGGTTGATCAGCTGGACGCTGGTCGGCACGTGCGGATAGACGCCGGGGATGAACTGGTGGCCGTCGATGTCGACCTTGACGTCGAAGCAGTGGATCAGGAACGTGGTCACCGGGTTGTAGAAGATGCCCGGTCCGCCCATCGTGTGACGCAGCACGCCTTCCAGGTAGCCGTTGCCGGACACGCCGATCAAGCCGCTCGGGATGGCGTCGTGATGGGGGCCGTGCAGGTACAGGAATTCGAGTTCCGAGTGGTGCGCGAGCCAGTGGTCGCGGTAGAACCACAGGTTGACCACCTTGAGGAAGCGCGAGTGGATGTAGAACCCGAGCGGCACCGTCAGCGGCAGCAGGACGAGCGAGAAGTTGAAGTACCTGATGGCCAGATACCAGGGCGCGAGCAGCAGGATGTGCGTCAGCAGGCCGGTGCAATAGGCGTGGACGATCTCGATGGCGATGCTCGGCTGCCGCGCCAGCGCCGCCTTCCAGCTGGTCTCCATCAGGAACGCGCGCACATGCGCCTTCTCGCGCAGGTGGGCCACGAGGATCGCGCTGCGGTAGACCGTCAGCACGGCGAGGTGCGTGTAGAACAGGCCGAAGGCGATGCGGCGCATCAGCGCCGTGTGGTGCGGCAGGCCGGGCGTACGCCAGATCACGTAGTTCTCGACGAGCAGCGCGGCCGCGGCGACGATCCAGGGCAGCCGCATGTTCCGCAGCTTGTAGACGACCATGTAGAGCGCGTCCTGCGGCCGCCGCGCGATCTTCGGCACGGCCAGTTCCCAGCCGTGCCGGACCCGGAACGCCCAGACCATCCAGGCGCACAGGCCGAGCGTGATCCAGGCCAGCGGATGGCGCGGGCCGAAGGCGCAGGCGGCGACGAGCCAGACCAGCGCGGTCATCAGGAGATAGTCCGGGAAGTCGTCGCCGCGGTACACGAGGCGCGACGTCCTGGTCCCATACAGTTTGTGGAATGTGGCCGGGTCGGCTTCATTGTTCATGTCGTTTTCTCTTTCGTGGACGCTGGTTGCGGTTACCGGATGCGTTGCGATTCGGGGACGGCTGTGCGCCGTGCGACGGGCGCGCCGTGGCGGCGGATGATCCATTCGGCGAGCGCGAGGTTGATCGCCCAGCCCGCGCCCAGCAGCAGCGCGCGGGCGAGCGTCCCCGGCTTGCCGCCCAACAGGAGCCACGGGATGTGCACCACCACCTGGGTGCCTGCGCCCATGCCGATCGCGTAGCCGCGGGTCATCCAGGCGCGGTGGCCGGCGACGTCGCGGCGCCGGATCGCCGTGAACCCGAGCACCATGCACGCCGCCATGGCGACACCGAACGCCAGCCGGAATGCGTCGAGCAGCGCGCCGTCGCCGTCGACGCGGGGAAAGAACACGGTCATCCACAGGCCCGAGAGCGCGGCCAGCAGGCCGAACGCCGTGAGCGCCCGTCCCGCCGCGCGGTGCCAGCCGGGCCGGCGGCGCCGGAAGGTCGCGACGAACTGGAACGCGCCCACGATGCCGAACGTGCTCGCGCACAGCAGGTGCAGCACCGTCGGCGCCGGCGCCGCCAGGAAGCGCGCGTTGTCCGCCGTGACCGCGGCCCCCGTGCCGAGTTCCAGCAGCCGCCGCACGCTGGCCGCGAACGGTATCGCGTTGAGGGCGAGCAGCGCGGCCGGCAGCAGCCAGTCAGCTTTGTTTTTCATCGAGGTTTCCTTCGCGCGGACATCAGTCCATGGCGAGCGAGATCTGCGGCGGCTGCGCCGGCGCGGCCGGCGTGAACCCGGCCGCGGCAGGTGCGGCCAGCACGATGCCGCCGTCCGCCGCGGCCGCTGCCGCGGGCGATACTGCCGCTGCCACGGGTGCGGGCGCGGACGCCGCGTCTGCATAGCCAAGGCCGCGCATCTGCACGCAGACCCTGCCCTCCCGGTCGCACAGGTCGACATCCACACTGGCGCTCGCGGGCCCGCCGGCGCGGCGCACCCACGCCGCCATCCCCGCGCCGCAGGCCCCCAGGATGCGCAGCGATTCGAGCGCCGCCGGCAGCACCGGCTCGATGCCCGGCCCGAGCAGCCCGGCTGCGGCCCGCAGCGCGGCGTCCAGCACGGCCGGATGCAGGACCAGGCCCGCGTGCGCCGCGTCCGGGTCGTCCGCGACGGCGGCAGGCAGCGCCAGCTCGGCCAGCAACTCACCCGCGCCGAGATGCAGGCCCGGCGACTGTTCGCGCATCCGCGCCTTCAGCCGCGCCAGGTCGACCGGCGCCGGTGCCGCCGCGGCGGCGAGCAGCGCCTGTCCCTGGCAATGGATGATCTCGTCCATGCCGGCACCCGCGCTGTAGATTTCGTAGCCCAGCCGGTCGTCATCCTGCGCGAACAAGGCGACGAACAGTTGCCGGCCCGGTTCGACCGTCATCGGCTCGGCCCAGGCGACATCGAACAATTCCATCGCCTGCTGCGCACGGATCGATTCCGGCACGGGCGTGCGCGCGTCGTCGACGGCGGCGCGCGCCATCTCGAGGTACACGAGCGGCGGCACCACGCGCACGGCGCCGAGCTGCGCCACGAAGAACTCGCTGCCGCCGACATCCGAGCGGTAGCGCTGCTGGCGGATGTCCGATACGTTGCGATGCAGGAGCGGATGCAGCACGTCCGGTTTGCACCGGCCGGCCGCGCCGGCCGGCACGCGCACGGCGTCGGTCCGCGCGCGCCAGTAGCGCTCCTGCGCGAACGGATAGACCGGCAGGCCGATGCGCCGTGGCCGGCCGCCCCGGTGGAGCGGGCTCCAGTCGACGGTGACGCCCGCGATCCAGGCCTGGGCGAGCGCCGCGGGGGTCTCGTCCGCCGCCGGACCGGCAGTCTCGTGGCCGCGCTTCACCCGCCCGCGCCACGCGCATCCGTTCCCGGCGTCGCCGCGCAGGCACGACTCGAGGCGCTCCTCCAGCTCCGCGGGCGACGCGGCCAGGACGGCCATGCGCTCTTCCATCGCCTCACGGCCCACCTGCAGCGTGTAGGCCAGCGCGGCGAGGTCGGGCCCGGCGCGCCGGACGAAGCCGAGCAGGTCGCGCGCCTTGTGGGCGAGCTGCTCCGCCGTGCGGGCGGACAGCGGGACGACGACCTGGCCCGGCGCCGGCGCCGGGGCCGGGGCGTGCGGCGCCACGTACTCCTGCACGACGAGGTGTGCGTTCGCGCCGCCCGCGCCGAACGACGAAATGCCGGCGATGCGCGGGACCTCCCGCCGCACGCCGCCGGCATCGCGGCGCGGCCGCTGCCAGTCCTGCAGGCTGCGCTGGAGTCGGAACGGCGTCTGCGCGAAGTCGATCTCGTGGTTGCTCACCTCCGCATGGAGCGACGGCGCCAGCTGCCGGTGCTTCAACTGCAGCAGCACCTTGGTCAGGGCGGCGATGCCGGCGGCCGACTCGCAGTGCCCGATGTTCGACTTGAGCGAGCCGATCGCGCAGAACTGCCGCTCGTGCGTGGCGCGCTCGAAGGCGCGCGCCAGGCCGGCGATCTCGATCGGGTCGCCCAGCGCGGTGCCGGTGCCGTGCGCCTCGATATAGCTGACGTCCGCCGCATCGACTCCCGCGCGCTCCAGCGCCTTGGCCACGACCGCGGCCTGGGCGACCGGATTGGGCACCGTGTAGCCGTTGGTCCGGCCGCCGGCGTTGACGGCGCTGGCCTTGATGACGCCGTAGATATGGTCGCCGTCCCGTTCCGCCTGCGCGAGCGGCTTGAGGATGACCGCGCCCACCCCTTCGGCATCGACGAAGCCGTCGGCGCCGGCGCCGAACGACTTGCACGCGCGTCCCTCCGACAGCATGGTGAGCGACGACAGTTCCAGGTAGTGGACCGGATCGATGATGAGGTTCACGCCGCCGGCGATCGCGCATTCGGACAGGCCGCTGTACAGGCTCTCGAGCGCCAGGTGGATCGCCGTCAGCGACGACGAACATGCGGTGTCGACCGCCATCGACGGGCCCTGGAAATTCAGCGCGAACGACACCCGGTTCGCGATCGAGTAGTACAGCGGCTGCGCGTTGTAGCGGGCATTCATCACGCCGGCGAACACGCCGACCTTGTCGACGGCGCCCAGCGTGTCGGGCGTGTAGCCGGCGTCTTCGATCGCGTGGTAGCAGGTTTCCAGGAACAGCCGCTCCTGCGGGTCCATCAGCTTGGCTTCCTTCGGCGAGATCCTGAAGAACAGCGGGTCGAAGCAATCGATGTCGCGCAGGAAGCCGCCCCAGCGTGTATAGGTCTTGCCGGGCCGGCCCTTCTCCGGATCGAACCAGTCGCGCCAGTCCCAGCGCTCGGCCGGGATCTCGGTCACGCAGTTGCGGCCGTCGGCCAGGTTGCGCCAGAACGCGTCGAGGTCGGGCGCCTGCGGATAGCGCCCGCTGACGCCGATGATCGCCACGTCGACGATGCCGCCCGCCGCCACGGGCTGCGCGGCCGCCGGCCGGGCCGTGCGGATCGGACCGATGCCGGCATGCGCGGCGGCCGTGGCGGGCGCCGGCGCAGGCGCGGCGCCGAACAGCGCATCCACGTGCTCGCGCTTGTGCGCCAGCAGGTGGTCGGCCAGGGCCGCGATGTTCCGCACCTCGAAGAACAGCGTGCTCGTGATGCCCGGGAAGGCCTTGCGCAGCTGGTTGGTCAGGCCGACGACCAGGATCGAATCGAGGCCGAAGTCGGTGAGCGGGCGGCCCGGCGCGACCTGCGCGGCGTCCATCTTCAGGGTCCTGGCGACGACGCCCTGCAGGTAGGCGACGCATTGCTCGCGCTGCGATGGGGGGGCGGGGGCGCCCCCCGTCGAGGCGGGCGCCGGCGCCGGCACCGGCGCCGCCACGGCCGCGGCGCCGGCAGCGGCGGGCGGCAAGGCCGCGATGGACTGCCGTACCTGCCCGTCGCTGCTGGCGGCGATGACCTGCTGGCCCAGTTCGTGCACGTCGGCGGCCAGGAACGCGACCGCCTCGAACCCTTCCTGCTCCAGCGCGGCCTGCCAGTTTTCCGGCGCCAGCGCGGGACTGCCCGCGAGGCGCAGCGCCTCGTCCTCGTACAGCCACCAGCCTTCCAGCAGGCCGAAGGTCAGGTGGCTGAACAGCGACCAGCCGCACATTTCGTTGATGAGCAGGACGCCGCTGCGCTTCAGCAGGGCCTTGGCGTTGCGCAGGGTCGCGCGGATGTCGCGGGTCGCGTGCAGCACGTTCGTGGCGAGCACGAAGTCGTAGCTGTCCGGCGCCGGCACCTGCCCCGCGAGCGGCTGCGACACGTCGAACAGCGCCGTGCGCAGGCCCGGAAGCCGCGGCCGGTAGTGTTCCTCGGCGTGCATCAGGAACGCCTTCGACAGGTCGGTATAGCAGTATTCGTCGATCGAGGCGGCAAAGCGTTCGAGGGCGGGGAGGATGCGCGCCGTCGTGCCGCCGGTGCCGGCGCCGATCTCCAGGATCCGGATGCGCGCGCCCTTGTCGGCCTGGAGCCGGCGCTCGATGCCGGCGCACAGCGCGGCGCCCAGCACGTCGTTGGCATGGTCGGCCAGCGCATGGCCCTTGTAGACGCCTTCCACCAGGGCCATCGACGAGTCGGGGAACATGACGTCGGTGGCGCGGCGGCGGCCCGTCAGGATGTCCGGCAGCGCGCGCAGGCAGGTCTCCAGCAACGCGACCTGCGCGCGCAGGTTCGGGTTGACCAGCCAGCCCCGCTTGCCGACCTCCCATGCGGCCCATGCCTCGTCGAGCGGCATGACGCGGCATGCATGCTCGCGCACGTACTGCGCGCTCGACGCGAGCCAGCGGCCGTCCACGCCCGTCACGGTCTGCGGGCCGAGGCTCGCCAGCGTGGACGCGAGGATGTCGGCGGCCAGCGCGCGCGTCCGCTCGCCCGGCAGGTCCTGCCGCAGTTGCGCGGCCGGACGCGCGGCGAACGCCGCCCGCACGGCGTGCGCCACCTGCGGCAACAGGGCCGCGTCATGCCCGGGGTAGCAGGCCACGGTCTCCGCCAGCGCGATGGTGTCGAGCACGTCCGGCGCGAGCGTCTTGACCACGGCCATCTGCGGCAATGCGGCGCCGACGAACCGCTGCAGCGCGTCCATCGCCTCGGGGGCCTCGATCGACGCGATCCCCATCTGCTCCATGCGCCGGTTGTAGAACGCGCCGCTGACCGCCCCGACGTTGCCCCAGTAGCCCCAGTTCATCACCTTGACCGGGTAAGGACGGCGCTGCGCGACGGCGCGCGCGAAGCTGTCCTTGAACGTGCAGCCGGCGGCATAATTCGATTGCCCGGCGCCGGTGGTGAACGAAATGAGCGACGAGAAGAACAGCATGCAGTCGAGGTCCAGGCCGCCGAAGACCTCGTCGAGATTCACGCTGACGTCCAGCTTGGCCGACAGGCTCGCCCGGAACGTCGATTCGTCCATCAGCGCGGCGCTCTGGTCCTGCAGGTCGATGGCCGAATGCACGACGCCGTGGATCGCCGGGCAGGCCTGCAGGATCCGGTCGCGCGCGGCGCGCAGCGCGTCCGGGTCCGCGGCGTCGGCGGACAGATAGACCGGCGCCGTCCCGCAGCGGCCGAGCGTTTCGATGGCCGCGCCAATCGCGGCGTCGAGCGGGCGGCGGCCGATCCATACCAGCCGTGCGTCGTAGTGCTCGATCATGAAGCGGCTCCACGCCTGGCCGATGCCGCCCGCGCCGCCGATCACCACATACACGCCGCGCTGGCGGTAAGGCGCCGGCGGCTGCGGCAGCGCGGCCACGCGCGCCAGGCCCTGCCGGAACCACTCCCCGCCGCGCCAGGCCAGCACGCCTCGCCGGTCGTCGCCTGCGCCGGCCCAGGCCAGGCACTGGCCGGCGGCAGGCAAGCCGCGGCCGTCGACATCGAGCACGCCGATGTCCCAGTCCGGGTATTCGTTCGCGAGGCTGCCCGCCAGGCCAATCACGCCCGCGTGGGCCGGCGCGATGCGGTCGCCCGGCGCGGCCGCCTGCGTGCCGCGCACCACGAGCGTCCAGCGCAGCTTCCTGTGCCCGTAGTCCAGCGCGAGCAAGGCCTTGGCGAGCCGGAAGACCGCCAGCACGCCGGCCTCCTGCGCCGCCGCGATGCCGTCCGCGCCGGGTTCCTCGGCGGGCGCGACCCACAGCAGGTGGTCGAACGATGCCTCGTCCAGCTGCGCGGCGAGCGTCTCGATGGCGGCATGCGCGGACAGGTCCAGCCGGCGCGCGTGGGGGTACGAGGCGCGCACCCAATCGAACGCGGCGTCGTCGCCGCCCGCTAGCAGCACCTTTGCCGTCGCGGCGGACGCCGGCGGCGTCACGCGGTTCCACACCGGCGCCAGGCCGTGCAACTGCGCCGGCGCGGCGGCCGCGCGCGGTACACCCTCCGCGTCCTGGATGCGCGACGTGAACCCGTGCATCTGAACGCAGATATTCCCGTTCCGGTCGACGAGGTCGACGTCGAACCTGACGACGCCGGGGCCGTCCGCCGCGCCGGGTGCGCGCCGCAGCCAGGCGAACATCGCGCCGCTGCATGGTGCGAAGACGCGCAGCGTGTCCAGCGCAAACGGCAGGAACGGCTGGCGCGACCGGCGAACCGCGTCGTCCATCAGGCCCATGGAGGCTTGCAGCGCGCCGTCCATCAGGCTCGGATGCAGGCAGTAGCTGCCCGCGTCATGCTCGACGACAGCGGGCAACCGGAGTTCGGCCAGCAGCTGGCCGCGACCGCGCCAGATCCGCTCGACCGCGCGGTGCGCGGCGCCGAAGTCCACGCCCATGCCGCGGAAGTCGTCGTAGATGCCCGCGCCCTCCTCGCCGCCTTCGTTCAGCGCGGCCTTCAGCGCTGCCAGGTCGATGCGAGCGCCTGGCGCGGCCGGCACGAACGCGGCCTGGCCCTGGCAATGCAGCACCTGCGCGCCGCCGCCGCGGACTTCGAATTCGATCTGCCCGTCCGCCTGCCCCGGATGCAGCGCGATGCCGACTTCGTGCGCGCCGCTCACCGCCAGCGGCTGCGGCCAGGCCGTGTCGCGCAGCTCCAGCACCATGCCTTGCGCCGGCTCGCCCGCGGCCAGCACCAGCGCGGCCCGTGCCATTTCGAGGTAGGCCACGGCCGGGAGAATCTTCTCGCCCCGCACCTGGTGGTCGCGCAGGAACGGCTCGTCGCCGCGGAAGACGGAACGGTAGCGCTGGCAGTTGAAGTCGGACGTGTTGGCGTGCACCAGCGGGTGCAGGACGGCGGCGCCGGCCGCGCGTGCGGGCGCGGTGTCGACGATGGCATCGACCCACAGCCGGTTCTTCTCGAACGGATAGGTGGGCAGCGCCATGCGCGCCGGGTGCGACGTCCCGTACAGCTTGGCCCAATCGATGTCGATGCCGCGCGCCCACAGTTCGGCGAGGTTGGCCAGCTTGCGGCGCGCGATCCATTTTTCCAGCGTTTCGCGGAAGTCCTCGTCGCCGCCGAACAGGTGCAGGCCGTCGCCGCCGTCCGTCGCCTGGCCCTCGTACAGCTCGACGATGCCCGTGCCGCCGTCGAGCCAGGCCTCGAGCTTTTGCGCCAGCTCGCCGGTCGAACCGGCCAGGATGGCAAGGCGCGACGCCATCGCTTCGCGCCCCACCTGCAGCGTGTAGGCCAGCGCGGCCAGGTCGGGCGGCTGGTCCGCGGCCTGGATGAAGCGCAGCAGGTCGCGCGCGCGCTGCCTGGTCTGGGCGGCGCTGCGCGCGGACAGCACGACGACGGCCTTGCCGTCGCCCGGCGCGGCGGCGGCCGCGTCGACGGCCTGGTATTCCTGCACCAGCACATGCGCGTTCGCGCCGGCGGCGCCGAACGACGAGATGCCGGCCACGCGCCGGCCCGCCGCGGGCGCATCCCATGCGCCGAGGCGGGTATTGACGCGGAACGGGGTCTGCCCGAACGCGATGTTCGGGTTGAGCACGTCCGCGTGCAGGCTGGGCGCCACCTGCCGGTGCTTCATCTGCAGCAGCACCTTGGTCAGGCCGGCGATGCCGGCGGCGGCCTCCAGGTGGCCGATATTCGATTTGGCCGAGCCGATCCTGCATTCGCCCGGCGCACCGCCGTCCGCCGCGAAGGCCTGCTGCAGCCCGGCGATCTCGATCGGATCGCCGAGCTCCGTGCCGGTGCCGTGCGCCTCGATGTAGCCGATGTCCGCGGCCTTGATGCCGGCCTTGTCGATCGCCGCGCGGATCAGTTCCGCCTGCGACCTGGGACTCGGCACCGTGTAGCCGTTGGTCCTGCCGCCGTGGTTCACGTGCGTGGCCAGGATCACGCCGTGGATGGGGTCCTTGTCGGCGACCGCGCGCGACAAGGGCTTGAGCAGCACGGTTCCCACGCCCTCGCCCGGCACGAAGCCGTTGCTGCCGACGCCGAAGCTGCGGCAGGCGCCGTCGCGCGACAGCATCCGGTGCGACGACAGCCATTTGTACGTGTACGGATGCAGGTACAGGTTCACGCCGCCGGCGAACGCGACCTCGCATTCGCCGCGCCGGATATGCTCGCAGGCCTCGTGGATCGCAACGAGGGACGAGGAGCACATGGTATCGACCGGCATGCTCGGCCCGGTGACGTCGAGGAAGTACGACACGCGGTTGGCGGCGGAGCTGAACGAGGTATAGGGCAGGAACGGCTCGCCCGCATGCGGCGCATGCATCGCGTACAGGTTGTAGCCCGGCTTGGTGATGCCCGCGAAGACACCCACGCGCCGGCCGTACCTGTGTTTCAGGTCGGCGCGGGTATGGCCGGCGTCCTCCAGCGCACGCCAGCACTCCTGCAGGAACAGGCGCTCCTGCGGGTCCATGTTCATGGCCTCGCGCGGCGAGATGTTGAAGAACAGCGGATCGAAATCGGCGAACTGCTCGATGAAGCCGCCCCACTTGCTGTAGCTCTTGCCCTGCTCGACCGCGCGTTCCACGTCGGGCTCGTAGAACCCGTCGAGCGCCCAGCGGTCGGCGGGTATCTCGCCGATGCAGTCGCGCCCGGCCTGCAGGTTGGCCCAGAACTGATCCAGGTCGGCCGCCTGCGGGTAGACGCCGCTGATGCCGATGATCGCGATCGGTTCCTGCGCGCCGGCGGCGGGCGCAGGCGCCGGCGCCGGGACGGCCTGCGCCAGGCTGGCCGCGGCCGGCGCGGCGGGCTCCTGCGCCGCCATGCCCGTCCACGCGGCGCATTCGGCCGGATACGCCTTGACGAAATGGTCCGTGACCTCGGCCAGCGTCTTGAATTCGAAGAACAGGGTCTTGGCGATGTCGCCGAAGACCCGGGCCAGCGCGAGATTGAGGTTGCCGATGATGATGGAGTCGATGCCGTACACCATCAGCTCTTCGTCGACGTCGATCTTCGCCGCGGCGCGCCGGGTCGTCTCGGCGAACAGCTGGCGCATCCGCTCGAGCGTCGCCTCCCTGAGCCGGCCCGCGTCGAGCGCCGGCTGCGCACGGCGCGCCGCGTGCACCCGCGCGGTCAGCGGCGCGGCCGCCGCCATCGCCCCGATCTTGTCGCTGTCGCCTTCCAGCACCATCGCCTGCCCGCACCTGGCCGCCAGGCTCTCGTGGAAGATGCGCAGGCCGGTCGCCGTCGACAGCGGCAACAGGCCGGTGGTGCGGTGCAGGCTCGCGAGGACGGCCGGGCCGACCGCCATCCCGCCGTCCTGCCACAGCGGCCAGTTCAGCGCGAGGGTCCGGCCGCGGCGCTCCTTGCCGTCCACCAGTCGGTTGCGGTGGGCGGCAAATTGGTCCATGAACCCGTTGGCCGCCGCATAGTCGGCCTGCCCCGCGTTGCCGAACACGCTGGCGGCGGACGAGAACAGCACGAACCAGTCGAGGCCCGCGTCCCGCGTGGCCTCGTCGAGGTTGAGCGTGCCGTGCACCTTCGGCGCCAGCACCTGCAGGAACTCGGCGGCACTCTTGTTCAGGACGAGGTTGTCGCGGGCCATGCCGGCGCAGTGCAGCACGCCGTTGAGCTGCCCGTATTCCGCCACGATGCCGGCCACGAGGCGCGCGACCTGCTCGTGGTCCTCGAGGTCCACCTCGCGATAGACCACCGCGGCGCCCTCCGGCCGGGCGGCCTGCCGCGCCAGTTGCGCGAGCCGCTGCGCCTTGTCGCCCGCCGGTGCCGCGCGGCCGGTGAGGATGACCCTGGCCCGCGGCGCGCGCGCGAGGATCTCGCGGGTGAACAGGACACCGAGTCCGCCGAGGCCTCCCGTGACCAGGTACACGCCGTCGTCCCGGAACGCGATGCACGGGTCCGGCGCGGCCGCGTCGCGGGCGACGGTCCGCCAGCGCAGCACGTGGCGCGCGCCGCGCACATACATGACCACCGCATTGTCGAGACGTTCGCGCTCGAAGCGCAGGCGCTCGGCCAGCGTGGCCGGCGCGCGGCCGTTGGTGAGGATCACCTGGCCGATGAACTGCGGGTTCTCGTCGGACGCGCTCTTGAGCAGTCCGGACAGGCCGGCCAGCAGCGCCGGTTCCGGATGGTTGGGCACGACGAGCTGCAGCAGGACCCGTTCGCGCGGGTGCGCGGCGAGGATGGCCTTCACCTTCTCGAAACAGGCCAGCGCATAGGCGGTATAGCGTTCGCCGATGCCGGACGGCGGCGCCTGCAGCAGGTGCGCGCAATCGGCGCCGCGCACCAGCGCCGCGAGGTGCTCGGCGCTGACGTCGGCCATCTCGCACAGCATCACGTGATGCTCGCCCACCGGCAGGGCCGGCGCGGTGCCGTTGCAGGTCGTCGCCGGCGCCGGCTCCCAGACGGGATTGACGAACAGGTGCGTGGGAGCGTCGCACGGCGCGGTGCGGGACATCGCGCCGGCGTCCTCCGCCGTCTCCTCGATCCAGTGGCGCTCGCGCGCGAACGGATAGGTCGGCACGCTGATCCGGCGGCCGGCGGCGCGCACGCTGCGCCAGTCGATGTCGCTGCCGGCCGCCCACAGCTCGCCCAGCTGCGCCCAGTCCGCGCGGGCGCAGGCATCGAGCACCCGCTGCTGTCCGGCCTCGGCCTGCGCCGCGCCCGGCCTGGCCGCGCCCGACCAGGTGCCGGCGGCGGCGTCCTGCACGAGCCAGCGCTGCAGCTTGTGCCGCAGGTCGTCCAGCCCGGACACGAGGATCGCGAGGCGCGCCTTCATCGGCGTGCGCGCCGCCTGCCAGGTGTGGATGGCGTCCGCCAGCGTGATCCCGGGCGGCGGCGCTTCCAGCCACTGCGCGACCCGGGCCGCGTAGGCCTCCAGGCGCTCCCGGTTGGCGGCGGACAGCACGAACAGGTGGTGCTCGGCGGCGTAGGACACCAGCGTGTCGGGCCCGGGATTGCCCACATCGTGCGTCCGGTAGCCGGGCACGGTGCGGACGACGCCGGCGCCGTGCGCCACGTGCCAGGCCAGGGCCGCCTCGTCGACGACGCCGACCACTTGCGTCACGTCCGGCGCGCGCCGGCAGGCGTCGAGCAGCGCGGCAAGGAGCGCGTCGGCGGCGCCGTCCGGTGCTTGCGGATCGGCATTCAGCGCCAGCACCTGCACCACCGTGCCCGCGGCCTTGTGCAACTGGTGCACGTCGGCCGCGCTGCGCCCCGCCAGCGCGTCCACGCCGGCGATGCGCTGGCTGTAGAGCACCCCCATCACCCGGCCGCCGTGTTCGACGACGAACTGTCCTTCCGGGCATTTTTTCAGGCGCGCGCGGATCTGCTGGCGCGAGGCCCGGCCGGGCTGCGCGCACAGCGCCTCCAGCTCGTACAGACGGGGCAGATCGTTATCGGTGGCCTGGCGCGCCACGTAATCGTTGTTGATCGAGACACTCATGCTTCTGTCCTTGCGAAACTGAGGGATGCGCCGGCGGCGCGCGTGCGGATTCAAAACGGGACGTCAGTTGCGGGCCAGCTTGCGGTCGTCGTGCAGTTCGGTGATGAACGCGGGCCTGCCGTTGCGGTACTTGTCCTTCTTGAGCATGGCGCGCATCTTCGCCGACTCGTCGTGCGCCACGCCCGGCATCACCAGGTTCTGCACGATGTAGGGCAGGCCCAGGTCCATTTCGGACAGCAGCTGCAGGTCGACGCCGCCGGAGGCCAGCGGCGTGAGCGTGAAGTTGTCGCTCAGGTGCACGACGCGTGGGATGCCCGGATCGGCGGCGCGCTTGTTCGGCGCCGCATAGACGTTGATGTTGACCTTCTTCGTGACCGGGTCCTGCACGTATTCGTTCACGATCATCACGTCCAGCTTGCCGAAGGGTTTCAGGTCCAGCTTGTAGGTGTCGTAGGCGTAGAACATCGGATCGGCCGTCACCTGCTCCAGCCGGTGGATATCGGACGCGCCCACGTCGTAGCCGGTATTCAGGTCGCTCATGTAATACACGATGTCGGACAGCTTCGAGTCCAGGTGCATCTCGACCTTGTATTTCAACAGGCTGTAGCCGGGCGTCTTCATGCTCGACACGCGGATGCCGTCGGTGTCGCTGACCAGCTTCCACCGGCTCGACCCCGAATCGACCCACGCGACGTGGGCCACGGCCAGGACGGCGACGATGCCCAGCACCCATTTGCCGCCACGCCTGGCCCGCCGGGCGAACCGGCCCTGTTCCCTGCCCTTGTCTTTTGCGCTTGCATCGTTCATTTCCGGTTTTCCCCTGTGAATGGGCCGCGGCGGCTTACAGTTCCTGCACCGAGACCAGGCTGACCTTCTGGTATTTGTCATTCAACACGAGCTTGCGCTGGTCGCGAATCCCCTGGAACATAAACTGCGGCATCGCCAGGTTCGCCAGCGGATAGAACAGGCCCATGTCCACGTCGCCCGTGACTTCCCACTGCACCATGCCATCCGGCAGGGGCGTCAGGCGGAACATATTGTTCAGGTGCGTGACGCGCGTGGTGCCGGGCGTCGGCGGAATCCTGCTGGGCGCCGCCTGCACGTTGATCAGCACCTCCTTCGTCTTCGGGTCCTGCGCGTAGTTCAGCAGGCACACCAGTTCCTTGGTGCCGAAGGGCGGCGGCATCGGCTGCTCGACCTTGAAGTAGGCGCGGTACACGGACGGCTTTTCGATGCGGTCGAAAATGCGGAAGTGCTTGCCGCCGAAGTCGTCGTTGGTCGACTCGTCGCCGCGGAACAGGAACACCGAACTCGCCAGGCTGGTTTTCACCCGCGTGGTGGCCCGGAACTTGAGCAGCGTGGCGCCGGGTTCCTTCAGGGTGAAGACCTGGACGCCGTCTTCGTCGCGGACCTGCTGCCATTGTCCGGAGCCGGAGGCCTTCCACGCAACATGGGCGATGCATCCGAGCGCGAGCAGCGCCAACGCGCCCGGCACGAACCATCTGCGTACTGCCCTGAACAGCTTTCCCAATATCGTTTTCATCGCTTTTCGTTCTCCTGATCGATTGGATTCGGGGCTCATGCCGTGACCTCGCCGGACGGCGCCGGCGCGGTTGCGGGCTGCGCCTGCAGCGACAGCGCCAGGTGGTTCGCCAGCCGCCTCGCGAGGCACACCAGCATGACCAGCGGCGTGATTCTCACGTCCGGCATCAGCGACTGGTCGCACACGTACAGGTCGGGGATGCGGGTCTGCAGATCGTGGTCGAGGTGTTCGCCGACCCAGAGGACGCCGCCGGGCGTGCCGGCCACATACCTGGAGCGGAAGATGCGGCGGGCTCCGGCGTTCTCCAGGATCTTGCGGGCGATGCCTTCGGCCGCCTTCAGCTTGTCCAGTTCCGCGGGCGCCAGGCGTTTGTGGTAGCTGCCGTCGGCGTCGATCCGCCCGCCCGGCGCATCGTTCAGCGCGACGGCGACCGACACCGTGCCGGCATGCGAGAACAGGCGCGTGAGCTTCAGGTTCGACAGCATGAAGAGCTTGAACAGGGACGCCGTCATCGCACCGTCGCCCAGGGTGACGCCGTTCCCCAGGTCGCATTCCGTCATCCCGAGGAAGGCGTCGCGGCCGGCCAGGCCCGGCACGCTGCCGAACATCATGAATGCGGGCTTGCAGAAGAAGCCGCGGCTGCCGACGTTGTCGATGCCGGCATCGATCAAGAGCCTGGGCGTGGCCGGGGAGCCCGCGCACAGCACGATCTTCTTGCCGTAGGCCTTGCGCACGGTCCCGCCCTGCCGGTATTCGACGCCGACCGCGCGCCCGTCCTCGACGATCACCTTGGCGACCTTTGCCCGGGCGGCCAGCACCGCGCCGTTGGCGACCGCCTCCTCGATGAACGCCGTGGCCTTCCACTTGGCCTCGTACGAATAGCGCCCGTCCGGGCACTTCGACGTATCGAGCAGCATCGGGTGCGTCTTCATCGGATAGCCCAGCGCGCGCGCGCTGTCGCGCACGGCGACCGACTGCGGCGGCAGGAATGCGTCCGAGACCTCGACGACCGGCAGCTCGCGGCGCACTTCGTCCAGCTCGCGCGCGAGGTCGATGCCCAGCTTGTCGAAGGTGTCGGCGGTGGGCAGCTTGCAGACGCCGAAGTAGATGCTGGTCGCGCCGCCGACGGTGTACGCCGTCGTCGCCTTCAGGCCCTCGGCCACGGGGAACTCCCGGGCGATCGCCGCGATGGCGGAAAGCGTTTCCGCCATGGGGCGGTCGGCCCCGCGTTCGAGCAGCAGCACCTTCAGGCTGCGCCGGCTCAGGTCCCGGGCCAGCGTGGCGCCGCTGGCGCCCGAGCCCACGACGATGACGTCGAATTCGTTGTTGTCCATGGCGTCCATGTCCTACAGCTCCCTGTTCTTGATCCAGGCGATCGTGTCGTGCAGCGTCTCCTCGATCGGCCTGGGCTGCCATCCCAGCTCGGTCCTGATCCGGCTGTCCGAATAGCGGTAGGCCTGGCCGACCAGCTCCACCGGCATGCCGGCCTTCTCGGCAAGCGCCCGCGCCTCGTCGAGCGTGAGCGTGCGCTGCGGCACCAGCATCTCGGGGTCGAGCGCGGCCACGGCGTCGACCAGGTCCTGCACGTGCGTCCCGGTGACGAGGTAGCGGCCGCGCGCGTCCGGCGTCTCGTAGGCGAGGATGTGGGCCTCGGCCACGTCGCGCACGTCCACCGCGCAGATCTGCAGCGGCACGCGGAACGGCACCTGGTTGTTCACCAGCGCGCCGATGTTGACGGTGCTCGGCGTGTGCTTGTAGAAGTTCGGCCCGAGGATGATGCCGGGGCACAGGGCGACCAGATCCAGGCCGTGCTCCCCGGCGTAGGTCCACGCCGCCTGTTCGCTCTCCAGCTTCGAGCGGCAGTACGGATCGGCCGGATCGGCCCAGTCCTCTTCGGTCAGGGGCTGCGCCGCGCTGCCGCCGAAGCCGACGGCGGCGATACTGCTGGTCATGACCACGCGCGGCACCCCGAGTTCGTGCGCCAGCCGCAGCACGGTCTGGCTGCCTTCCGTATTGTTGGCCACGATGCCGTGTCCGTGCCCCTGCTCGTCGTAGTGGTAGAGCGCGGCGACCTGGAACACGCCGGCCACGCCGTCCATCGCGGCGCGGACGGCCGCCTCGTCGCGGATGTCGGCCTGGTGGACCTCCACCGGGTAGCCGTCGAAGATGCCGAAGTCCGCGGCCTCCGCGGGATTGCGCACCGTGACCCGGACCTCGTATCCGCGCTCGCACAAGCGCTTGGCGAGGGTGTTGCCGACATGGCCGTTGCCGCCGGTGACCAGAACTTTGTTACGCTTCACTGACGTCCTCCAGTGGTGTTTCGGTGTCGGCGACCGGCGCGGCCTGGGCCGCCTGGTCCCGTTTCTGATAATCGTAGATGCGCGCCAGGAACCCGCAGTCGGCGCGGTTCCACCAGCTGAAGTAACCGTCCAGCAGCGACGGCCAGTCGGGCAAGGCGAGGCCGAGGAACTGGAGCGAGCGCCTGAAATTGTCTTGCGCGAACGGGAACAGCACGGCGAAGTAGCCATCCATGATCTTGCGCTTGCGTACCGACCCTTCCGCGTCGCGCAGCACGCATTCGAGGACGAACCCGTGCACCGGATTGACCGATTCGACGTACCGGACGAAGTCGTAGCAGCGGGCCAGGTATTGCTCGCGCGTGACCGGCGCGAACTGCAGCCCGCTGGCCTGCGCGCGCCGGTACAGGTTGGCGAAGCTGTACGGCTTGAGGTGGGTGGCGTGCACGATGCGGTTCCACAGCGGCGGCGCGTTGCCGGTGCCGACGATGAGGCGCGCCGCGAAGTCGACCGGCACCATGTCCAGCACGTCGCTCGCGATCTTTTCGCGGCAGCCGATCGCGAGCCGCATCTGCAGCAGGCGGTGCAGCATGTCGTCGGTCTGTCCGATGCCGGTGCGGCTCGACCCGGACAGCTCGCCGAAGCGATAGATCACGTACGGCAGGCCGGCGCCGGCGGCGCGCTCGAGGAAGGTCTCCTGCACCCATTTCGACTGGCCGTAGCCGCCGTACACCGCGGCGCCGTCGGCGATGAACGCCTCCTGCTCGAACACGGAGAATTCGGCGCCCGCCTTGTGGAAGCAGGCCGCGGTGCTCGACACGAACTGGACCAGCTTGAGGCGCCCGCTGAACGCCAGCCGGACGATTTCCTTCATCCCTTCGGTCGACGCACGGAAGGTCGCGTAACCCTCGATATGGTTCACGTGGGCCGACGCGTGCACGATCTGGTCGACGTCGAGCGCGCAGCGCGCCCAATCGTCCGGCGCGAGGCCCAGGGCCGGCCGGTTGATGTCGCCGCACAGCACGTCGATGCGGCCCGCGTCGAGCGCCAGCTCGTATTTCCCGGCCTGTCGGCGGAGGCGTTCGAGGCCGTGTGCCGGGTCCTGCGCGCGCACCAGGCAGACCACGCGCAGCGCCGGGCTGCTGGCCAGGAATTCGGACAGCACGTGGATGCCGAGGAAGCCGGTGGCGCCGGTCAGCAGCACGCAACGGGGCATGCCCTCGTACACGGGCGCGATATCCGCGCCGGGCGCCGGCAATGCCGATGCGGCGTCGTCGACATGCGATGCGATGGCCGGCGCTTGCGCATGCTCCCGCGCGACGGGCGCCGCGCCATCGGCCGCCAGCCGCGCCACGGTCATCGCGTCGAACGCTGTGCCGTACCTGCGGCACAACGACGCGGCCAGCGTGTCCAGCGTCGTGCACTCGAAAAAAGCGGTGGGCGAGAACGCCGGATCGAGGCGCTGCTTGAATGCCTGCGTCATCTGCGCCATGTCCAGCGAGGTGACGCCGGTCTCCATCAGGTGCGCGTCGGCGCTCACCTGCGCGATGGGCACCCCGAGCTGCCCGGCGAACGCCTGGCGCACGAACAACAGCGACTTCGCGCCGGCGTCCAGCTCCAGGCGCCTGCCGCCGGACGGCAAAGCGTCGCCGGCGGCGGCAAACAGGTATTCCTCCGCCTGCCGCGCCGGGATGGCCTGCACCGGCTCCGGGGGCGGCTGCGGCGCCGGCGCCGGCACCAGGGAAAGCGCGGCCGGCTGGCGCGCCGTGATCCAGTAGCGCTCGCGCGCGAACGGATAGGTCGGCAGCGACACGCGCCTGCCGCCATGGCCGATGTCCACGCCCTGCCAGTCGCCGATCACGCCGTCGCTCCACAGCTTCGCGAGGCGGCGCGGATCGCGGCTCTGCACCAGCAGGTTGACGAAATCCTGCCTTTCGCGCGCGTCGAGCAGGCCCGTGACGGCGCTGGCGTTCTTCACGTGGCCGGGCATGACGTCGTCGTCGGCCTCGCCCGCGAGGAAGGCCGCGAGCCTGGCCGCCAGCGCGGCCGTCGAGCCGGCGACGACGGCCAGCCGGTGGTCGAAGCCTTTGCGGCCGAACCGCAGGGTGTACGAGACGTCGTCGAGGTCCGGCGCGTCGGCGCGCGTCACGCATGCGCGCAGGCGCTGCGCCGCGAGCCTGAGCTGCTCGCCGCTGCGTGCCGACAGCGGAAAGATCCGGTCGCCCTGCCCCGTCGCGGCGCACGGCGCGGGCTCGAACGCTTCCACGATCACGTGCGCATTGGCCCCGCCGATGCCGATGGTGCTGATCCCGGCGCGCAGCGGATGGCGGATGCCGTCGACGTCCTTCGGCTGCCACGCGGCCGCCTGCTGCTGCACGTGGAAGGGCGAGTTCGCGAAGTCGACGTTCTCGTTCAATGCGGACGAATGCAGCGACGGCACCAGCGTGCGGTGCTTCATCTGCAGCAGGATCTTGTGCAGCCCCGCGATGCCGGACGCGGCTTCCAGATGGCCGATATTGGTCTTCACCGAGCCGAGCGCGCATTGCTGCCGGCCGGCGCCGTGGCGGCCGAACGCGTCGATGAGGGCCGCCATCTCGATCGAATCGCCGAGGTCCGTGCCGGTGGCATGGCCTTCGACGTAGCCGATGGTGCGCGCGTCGATGCGGCCCTGCTCCAGCGCTTTGGCGATCAAGGCCGCCTGCGGGCGCGGGTTGGGAATGGTGTAGGCGCTGGTCCGGCCGCTGTGCGTCACCACCGCGCTCTTGATCACGCCGTGGATCTGGTCGCCGTCGGCGATCGCCTGCGCCAGTGGCTTGAGCAGGACCGCGCCGACGCCTTCGCCCGACACATAGCCGTTGGCGCCCTGGCCGAACGAGCGGCAGACGCCGTCCGGCGACAGCGATCCGCCGCTGGCGTTGATGTCGAATTTGCTCTGGTGGAGGTCGAGATTGACGCCGCCGGCGATCGCGGCGACGCATTCGCCGCTGGCGATGGCGTCGCACGCCAGCTTGATCGCCGTGAGGCTGGCGGCGCAGGCGGTGTCGAGGGTCAGGCTCGGGCCGGACAGGTTCATCCAGTACGACACGCGGTTGGCGATACTCCACAGGAAGGCGCTCGGATTGACGTCCCGGCCCTGGGCCTTTTCTTCCTGGCCGATCATCTGGTACGACGACCACACCGCGCCGACGAACACGCCGACGTCGCGCGTCCCGCCAGGTCCGCCCAGCAGCTCCGGATAGTAGCCGGCATCCTCGACGGCCTCGTAGGCCACTTCCAGGAACTGGCGCTCGTGCGGGTCCATGATCTCGGCATCGCGCTGCGAAATGCCGAAGAACGGCGCGTCGAAGCAGTCGACGCCGTCGATGAAGCCGCCGCGGTAGCGCCGCGTGAACGCGTTGTGGGCACGCTGCGCCAGGCGCTGTTCCGGGATGGCCTCGATGCAGTCGGCGCCGCCGAGCAGGTTGTCCCACAGTTGCGCGAGGTCGCCCGCTTTCGGATACCGGCCGGCCATGCCGACGATGGCGATGTCGCGGGCCGCGGCACGCGGCGCCTGGCGCGGCTGTGGCACCGGTTCGGCCGCGGGCGCGGCGGCCGGTGCCGGCTGCTCGGCCACCAGTGGGCCGGACGCGGCCCGGTAGCCGTTCAGCCGGTAGGCGGCGTGGATGTCGCCGGTGCCGCCGGCCGCATCGATGTCGGGGATATTCCGTTTCGCGGCGAAGGCGGCGACGATGCGCTGCGCGAGGTCGTCGGCCTGCTCGCGCTTGAGCCCGAGGGGAATCGCGAGCCGCACCATGCCACCGAGCGCGCCGTGTTGCTGCATGCCGGCGTTGTGCCCGGCGGCGCGGATGCCGGTGGCCACGTACAGCCAGGCGAGGAAGGAAGCCACCGGGTGCGCCAGGGCCTGGAATTCGGGGATGCGTTTCACGTCGACCAGCACGCAATGCGCGCCGGCCGGCTGCGCAACCGGCACGCCGGCGGTGTGCAGCGTCGTCCACACCTGCCCCGCCACGTCCTGCCGGCGGCGCGACTGCGCCTCGATGAAGTCGCGGTCGCGCAGCGCCAGCGCGAGGCGCTTGCGGTCGAGCGCCGGCAGGCCGCATCCTTCTTCCTGCGCGGCCGCCTGCAGCCGCGCGAACAGCGCCGGATCATTGGTCGCGACCAGGCCGCCGCGATTGACGCAGAAATTCTTGGGCAGGCTGGCGATGACGGCATCCGCCTGCGCCAGGATGTCGTGCACGACCTGCCACAGCGGCTGGCCCGCGCATTCCGGTTCGTGGGCGATGAGGACGTGTGCGTTGTCCAGCACGCGGGTCGCATCGAGGACCAGGGGGATCGCATAATCGGCCAGCATCGTCCTGACCTGTTTCAGATGGCCCAGCGCGACCGGACAGCCGCCGGCCGCGTTGTTGCCCACTTCGATGCACACCATGGCGACCTGCGCGGCGTCGCGCTCGAGCACCTGCGCCAGCGCGGCGAGATCGAGGCCGCCCTTGAACGGCGCCGGCGCATCCGGCTGGAACACGGCGGGATCCGGCATTTCCTGCGGCGTGAAGCCCTGGTCGATCTGGTGGAAGAGCGTGGTCGGGAACAGCAGGTTCTGCGGCACCAGGCCCTTCTTCGGCCACGCGCGGTAGAACACGCGCTCGGCGCTGCGGCCGGACGTCGTCAGCACGACGTGCGCGAACGGGAATACCTCCTGCAGCTCCCGCTCGCCGGCCGGCGCGTGCTGCAATTGCGCGTTCAGGTGCCCGAGCTGGTTGTCGATGGCGGGCATCTGCAGCTGCGCCCACGAATCCGTCTTCAGGTCGAAGTCGACCTCCTTGTGCGGGAGGTTGAGCGGGTTGAAGCCGGACCGCGCGAGCACGAACGAGCGGGCTTCGTGTTCGATGCCGACGATCCGCCCGGCCGCCTCCGCGCTCGCGGGCGCGGGCGCCACGGACGCGCGGCCGCGCTGGTGCTCTTCGTCCGAGGTCTGCATCTTCATCGGATCGGCGATCATCATGATGACGTCGATGACGTTGTGCGGGTCGCATTGTCCGACCGGCCGGCACAGGTAGATCGCCCTGGTCTCGGGACGGAACTTGTTCTTGAATTGCAGATTGCCTTCGTCGTTGAAGATGTTCTGCATGCGCAGCTCGTCCAGGATCTTGTCGACCTCCGGATCGGCATTCGCCGAATTCTCCAGCTTGCAGCCGTAGGTGCCGCCCAGGCTCAGGAGGTGGCACCCTTCCGCGACCAGCGCGCGCACGATGTTCACGATCGCGAATTCGAGGCCTCCGAGCGGCATGTCCTTGTGATAGAACTCGAGGTCCATCAGGTAGCCGTTCAGTTCCGCGCACAGTGGCGAGACCAGGATGACGTTCTGCAGCACGTCATCCAGCCAGGTGAGGAAGATGCGGTGTTCCGGGTCCAGCGTGCCGGCCAGGATCTCGTCCCTGACGATGTGGATCAGGGGGTTGACCATCGTGCGCCCGGCGCACCAGCTGTCGATCATGGCGGCGATGCCGCGGGCGGTCTCCGGGCAGGCACCGCAGCGGAATTCGTCGGTACGGCCGGTGCCGGCCTTCTGGAATTTCGAGACCTGGTAACGCAGCCGCCGCATCGCATTGCCGTCGAGCGTGAAGCCAGGCAGGTCGACGACGCGCTGCAGGACGCCGAACGGCGTGGACGAAAACACCACGCCGCCGATCGACGCCAGCTCGTCGGCCGCGAGCAGGTTCAGCTCCAGGCGGTGCCGGGCGCAGTGCTCGTAAAGCTCCCTGGCGGCCGGCTCGAAATAATCGGCGGGGCCGGTGTAGCCGTAGGCGAGGATGATGTTGCGGCTGCGGCTGTAATGGAAATAACCCTTGCGCGCGCTGCCGATGAACAGGTTGGGCGCGATGTTGCGCGTGCCGCGCGACACCGAGCCGTCGTTCTTGTAACGGTCGAACAGCGCCTTGACCAGCGGTCCCAGTTCGGGGTCGGCGCGCGCGTCCTTCTCGGGCAGGAGGATCGGCTGCGCCGGCGCGGCGGCGGCTGCGGCGGCGAGCGCGGGCTGCGCGGCGATGCGGTGCGCGGCGGCCGGCGTGACGGCCGCATGGCGGGTCGCCGCGGCGCCCTCGCCCGCCAGCTTGGCCGCCATCGTCGCCGCGTGCCTGTCGACGAAGTAGCGGGCCAGGTCGTTGATGTTGAAATTCTCGAACAGCAGGGTCTTGGGGAGCGTGCCGAAATCCGCTTCCAGCGCCTTGACGATCTTCAGCACGCGGAACGAGTCGATACCGAGCTCGCCGAACGGTGCGAAGGAATCGAACTCGGCGCCCACCGTGCCCGCCGCCTCGGATATCAGGGACTTAAGGTACGTTTCGGTGAACGCTGACAGCCGGTCCTGATCGGTCATGATGTGGTCTCGCTGGAACGGACGATGGCCGCGGCCGGCGCCGTTCTTGGGTTGTCTTGGGAGGGGAATGGCCTGTCGCCGCGGTGCGGACAGGCTCCGCCGTGTGACGTCACCAGCCGGTGCGTCAAACGTGAACTGAAGCTCGCTGCCGCCGGAAGGTCTGCAGCGTCACCACTTTAGCGTGCCATCAATACACGGAGAACTACACGAACGTGTAGTTGCTGCGCCAGGCACGCCGCGATGACGCATAATCGTGCCGTTCACACCAGGAATGCCGGCGACGGCAGCATTCGCGCACACCATGTCAACCCTTCCGCCATTGCAGATCAACGACCACGACATCGACCTCTGGCTGGCGTTCTACGACGCCATCGGGGACGAGCGCGTGCTGGCCGACATGCGCGCGCTGCTGAGCGATACCGAGAGCCAGCGGCAGGGGCGCTTTCATTTCGCCGACGACCGCAAGCGCTATCTCGTCACGCGGGCGCTGGTGCGCAGCGTGCTCTCGTACTACGCGCCGGTCGATCCGCGCGCGTGGGCGTTTGCCGAGAACGCCTATGGCCGCCCGTTCATCCACGATCCCCACCCGCATGCGCAGGGCCTGCGGTTCAATGTGTCGCACACGCGGGGCCTGGTCGCGCTGGCCGTGGGCAGGCAGCGCGAACTGGGCGTCGACGTCGAAAACATCGTGGCGCGCAAGATTTCGCCGGACATCGCCGCCAGCTTCTTTGCGCCGTGCGAAGCTGCCGACGTCGCGCAAACGCCGGCCGCGCGCATGCACGACCGGCTGTTCGAGTACTGGACGTTCAAGGAGTCGTACATCAAGGCGCGCGGCATGGGCCTGTCGCTCCCGCTCGACAAGTTCACGTTCCATTTTCCGCATGCGCGCGCGGTCCGGATCGACATCGACCCCGCGCTGGACGACCACGCGGACCGCTGGCGCTTCTGGCAATACCGTCCGGGCGCGGACTACCTGCTCGCGCTGTGCGCCGAAAGAACGGCGCGGACGGCGCCGGTCGTCACGACGCGCACGATCGTCCCGACCGCCGGCTACGAGACCTTCGCCAGCCGCGTCGAAAAAACGTCGGAAGGCTGAACGGGCCGGGTGCTCGCCAGCACGGCGTCGAGGTTGTGTGCGTCCCGTCCGTAGGGCGTGAGGATGGGATGCACTGTCGACGCCGAGCCGGCGGGCAATGCGTATTTCGCGAAGGTCGCCAGGGTGCCGGACGGGCCGACATCGATGTACCGGTGCGGCCCGCCGCGTTCGAGCATGCGCAGGGTGTCCATGAAGCGGATCGGATTGCGCGCGACGTTCCAGAAATAGCCGTCGCCCAGACCGTTCAGCAGGGCCGCCCGTTCGCAGCAGGCCAGCGGCACGCGTCCCCGCATCGTGGGGACGGCGCGCATGAGGGCGGCGAACGGCTCGTACGCGGTCTCGATCCAGCGCGAGTGGAACGCGAAGCCCAGCGGCAGCCGCTGGAACATGATGCCCCGCTCCTTCAGCGCGGCCTCGATCGGTTCGAGATCGCACCGGCGGGCCGATACCGCGAAATGGCCGTCGAAATTGACGCCCGCCAGTTCGCTGCGCCCGGCCAGGAAGGGCTCCTTGTACAGCGCGGGATCGTCCAGGATCGCGATCATGCCGCCCGCTTCGCAGCAGCGCTCGACCACCTGCGCCTGCTGCAGCACCGCCTCGAGGGCGTGCTCGACGCGCACGCAGCCGCCGACCGCCGCGGCCGCGAACGCGCCGAGGCTGGCGCCGAGCACGACGTCCGGTTCGATCCCCTCGTGGATCAGGCATTGCGCGAGCGAATACTCGACCATGAAGATCGCCGGGTGCGTGAGCGCCAGGCGGTCGAACACGTCCGACTTCGGCCGCGCATAGATGCCGGCCGCCACGCGCCGGCCCGAGATCTCGAGCACCAGATCGTCCAGCCGGGTCATCCAGGCGCGAAATACACGGTTCTCGTCGAACAGCTGGCGTGCCATCTGGTAGTACTGCGATCCCTGGCCGGAAAACATGAACACCGTCTTGGCGGACATCGGTGACAGCTCCCGTGTCATGCGGACGGGCTGGCCGGGGCCAGTTCGTCCAGGTCGAAATAGCCGTTGTAGCCCTTCATGTACACGGCCGCGCGGTGGCCGAACAGGACCATCGCTTCGGTGCGCGTCTCCAGCGCGTCGTAATCGGCGACCGTGGAGGTCACCCGCGTACCGACCCGGTGCGACCGGTTCCATGCCGCCACCTTGTCGTGCACCGACGTCGCCGCGGCCGCGGCCGGAACGGGTGCGCCGACGATGGCGCGCAGCACCGGTTCCGGGGTCTGCGTCCTGATCGTGAAAGCCATCCGGGTCAGGACATCGCCATTGCCCAGTTCCTCGAACTCGACCTCTTCGCCGTTGGCGAGGCCCAGCGCCAGCAGGTACTGCATACTCTCCGACCAGCGCACGGTGCTCGCGATCTGGGCCGACAACGTGTCGACCATGGTCTCGACGGCGTACGGCCGCGCGGTGACGTTGGCGATCACGGGAATGGCCGGCGCGGCGAACTCGAATCCCTCGATGAACGCCTTGAACTGCACCATCGCGTCGGCCATGAACGCGGAATGGAATGCGCCGCTGGTGGCCAGCGGGTAGTAGCGCATTTTCCCTTCCCGGAACAGCTCCTCGGCCGCGGCGATCTCGTCGACCGCCCCGGAGATGACGATCTGCGACGGTGTGTTGTAATTGGCGAGATAAACGTCGTGCAGGCCCGCGGCGCGGAGTTTTTGTTCGATCTCGTCCTTCGATGCGTTCATCACGGCCGCCATGGCGCCGCCCGCGACCTGCGCCATCAGCTCGCCGCGCTTTTGCACCAGTTTGAGACCGGTCTCGAAATCGAAGACGCCGCCGGCGAGCAGCGCATTGAATTCGCCCAGGCTGTGGCCGGCCACGACATCCGGCGCGCGGCCGGTGTCCTCCATCCTGCGGTAGTACGACAGCGCATTGACCACATACAGCGCGGGCTGGGTGAACCGGGTGTTGCCCAGCTCCTCGCGCGGGTCGTCGAGGCACAGTTCCTTGATCGAATAGCCGAGGATGGCGTCGGCCTGTTCGGTCAGGTGCCGGAAGCGGTCGAACAGGTCGGCGCCCATCCCCCTGGACTGCGAACCCTGGCCGGGAAACATATGGATCTTCATGAGTACTCCTCGAGTGTCTGGTTCAGGAATGGCGTTGCAGGCAGATGGCCGTATTCACGCCGCCGAAGCCCATGCTGAGATTGATGGCGTTGTCGATCCGGTGCGGCACCGCTTCCGGCCCGACCCATCGGAACCCGCGGTCGATGGGGTGGTCGAGATTGCGCGTCGGGTGCAGCCTGCCGGCTTTCATCTGCAGCATCACGGCGATCAGTTCCACGGCGCCCGCGGCCGACAAGCCGTGCCCGACGATGGATTTGGTGGTGTTGATCCAGGCGTGTTCCAGATCGCACCGGCGCAGCGTATCGAGCTCGGTGGTGTCGCCGAGCGGCGCGCCGGTGCCGTGCGGGTTGACGTAGTCGATCGCGCGCGGCGCCAGGCCGGCGGCGGCCAGGGCCGCTTCGATCGCGGCGACCTCGCCTTCGGTGGATGGATTCGGATTGCGGTTGGCGTCCATGCGCATCGCCCAGCCGGCGAGGCGCGCATACGGCGCACGCGCCGTCCGCACGGCCGTTTCCATCTTCTCGACCACGATGGCGCCGCACGCTTCGCCGAAAATGAAGCCGTCGCGATCCTCGTCGAACGGACGGCAGGCGGCGGCGGGATCGAGCGCATGGCGATCCGAACCCATGGCGCCGAGCGTGCGCAGGCCCTGGCACTCCCAGTACGACAGGTCCATCAGCGCCCCGATCGCGATGCAGGCGTCGACCCGGCCCGACGCGACCGCATGGATCGCCTCGATCACGGCCACCTGGCCGCTGGCGGACGCCCCGCCGACGGTGAACGCCGGGCCGCGAATGCCGAACTGCTGCGTGCACAGGCCGCACAGGTCGCTGTCCATGAACGCCAGGCCATAGGTCGGCCTGAGGAACGCTTCGCGCCCGCGGTACGCGTCGTGGGCGGCCACCAGGTCCCGTTGCTGGACGTTGGAGCCGCCGACGATCAATCCGATCCGTTCCGGCGCGACGCGGTCCAGCGCGGCGTCGTGCCAGGCTTCGTGCAGGGTTGCGAGCGCGACCTGCGCCGACCAGGACGCGGTGCGCAGCAGGCCCGGCGCGATCGCGTCCGGCAGCGCCAGGCCGTCGATCTCGGCGCCGATGAAGCGCGGCCCCTGGTCCGGCACCGGCAGCTGCCGCCCCGGGCGCCGCAGCACGCCGAAGCGATGGCGCCCGTCGAGCAGCGCGCGCGTGAACGCGGCCTGCCCTTGCCCGATGGCGCTCGTTACGCCAAGCCCGCTGACGACGATCCGCGGGGCCTCAGCATTTGGCATGGATGATGTCCGCCAGTTCGCCGACATTCCGGGCCTTCGCCATCTCGATCAGCGGGATGCGCACCGACAGCGATTCCAGGGTCATCATGATGATTTCCGACCGGTCGACCGAATTGGCGCCGAGTTCTTTCAGCGAGTCGCTGCGCTGGAACGCATGGTCCTGCAGGCGCGGCAGCACGTCTCCCGCGTGGCGGGCGATCAGTCCGAGGATGTCTTGCTGGGTCATTTTTCTCTCCTTGTCGTGGCGTGAAAGCTAGAACTGGTACTGGATCTTGAAACCGACCTGCTTCTGGTCGCGTACGTTCCACAGGGCGCTCCGGCGGTCGTTCGTGTCCGGCACGCTGGCGTTGAATCCGAGGGTGACGTGGTCGTCCCACTTGTACGTGGACTCGAGCACGGTGACGCTGGCGCGATAGGGCCGGTTCTGGAAGTGCAGCAGGTTGACGGTGAGGTCGTCGTTCATCATGGTCTTGCTCACGTTGAGCAACAGCGACCGGTTGTCGCGCGCATAGCCCTGGATCGCGCCGGTCCAGCCGGCGATGTGCTGGTCGACCAGTTCCACGCCCACGGTCAGCGTGGCGCTGTAGCGGTAGTCCAGCCCCAGGTAACTGTCGAATGCGCGCTTCTTCACGATCCGCAGCGCGGCGTCGTTGAATGCCTTCGACGACTTCAGCGCCGCCTCGCCGCGCAGCACGAAGCTCTTGAGCGCGTAGGTGAACGAGAGGCCGGCGAGCGCATACCGCTCCTTCACCCGCGTCACCGTGCCGTCGGCATTCATCGCCAGGCCGTAGTCGTTGTCGACCAGGCTGGCGGCCATCAGCGTGATGTCCGCGTTTTCGGAATTCTTCTTCCAGCTCGCGCCGTATTCGCCGCCGTCGTCGCCTTCGATCCTGCTCCGGTACCTGAACGGGTCGAACGAATACGCCGTTCCCGGCTTGGGATTCTTGTTGAACGCCGGCTTGGGTATCCAGAACATGCTCCAGCGCCCGAACGACGAATACTGGTCGACGGCCAGCATCGGCTGGCCGATCCTCAGCTCTTCGAGGTTGAAGTTGAATAGCTCCCGGTTGTCGCGCGGGCTGACCACGTCCGTGATCGGGGCCAGCAGCGATTCACCCCACGCCAACGCCTGGATGCCGGCGCGCACGCTGGTCTGGCCGGCGCTCGTCTGCACATAGGCCTGGGATACCGTGGTGTCCGTCCGCTCGGCGTCGTGGCGATGGTCTTTTTGCAGGAAGGCGATCGTCTTGCCGCTGAACTGGACGACGAAGTGATCCAGGAAATACTGTGAATATTCGAGCCGGACCGACGTGCGGTTCTTGATCAGGCGGTCCGGCTGTTCGGCCTTGTACGCCGCTTCCTGGGCGAGGGTGACGCGCAGCGGCGAATCGGACGTATCGGCCGCATCCGCGCTGTCCGCCGCGCCGGCCGGCTCGAGCTGCAGGCCCGCCACCTCCTGCGCCTGCGCCAGGCGGCCGTCCAGCACGAATCCGAGCGCGGCCACGAGGAGAAGACGAAAGGAAGCCGGCATCGCTGGCTGGGAGTTCATGGTCGGGAAGATGCTCAAGGTTGTTGTGCGGCCCTGGGCCGGCGCTTTCGAAAACGGGCGGACAGGCTCCGCCGCGTAACGTCACGTCCTGTGCGTTACGGCTCGAGGGACAAGGCGATGTGCGCCCGGGAATGCCGCGTGGCACTGTATCCTGCCCCCGCGGCGTGGAGAACTACACGAACATGTAGTCGCTGCGGGCGGGGCGCATGCGGATGGCGCCCGCCCGCATGGCCGTTCAGAGCGCCTCGATGGCGCCGCGGTCCAGTTCCACCCGGACGCTGCTGCCGACGACGTCGACGTTGACGACGAGGATCTGCTGGTTCTTGATCCGCACGAGTTCGCCGTGCACGCCGCTCAAGGCGCCGGACACGATCCGCACCTTCGTCCCGGCAACGAGCTCGGGATCGACCGTGAAGTCGGCGCCGCTGTCGACCAGCATCTTGACCGCATCCAGGTCCTGTTCGGGCAGCGCGGCCGGCCGGCCGCTGGCCAGCACGAACCCGCACGAGCCGCGGATATAACGCATGCCTTCGTACTGGCTCGCGCTCGGGCGTACGAAGACGTAGCCGGGAAACAGGGGCACTTCGACCTTGCGCTTGCGGCCCTGGCAGCAGCGCACGACCGCGCGCTTGGGCAGGTAGGTCGGCACCTGCTTCTGTTGCAGGACGCTTTCGACGACGCTTTCATGATGGCTCTTGGTCCGCAGGACCAGCCAGGGATTGACCCGACACTCGCTCTCGAACATGTGACACTCCTCAGGATATCTGGCCCGGCATGAACAGCCCGCCGACGCCGGGCAACCACCGCATCGATCAGCGGAAACATGTACTGCGCCGACCAATCTAACGCGGTTCGAACCGGCGAAGAACTACGCAAAGATGTAGTACTTGACCATGCAGGTGAGCCGTCCCGGCCGTGTTACAGCAGCCCGAACGCGACCGCCTTCGCGACGGCCTGATGACGGCTTCCCACGTCGAACTTGAAGAGGACATTGCGCACGTGGTGGCTCACGCCATGCTCGGAAATATTGAGCAGCCGCGAAATCTCCCACGTGCTCTTCCCGCCCGCGACCAGGCCCAGGACTTCGGCTTCGCGGCTCGTCAGCCTGGGCGCGGGCGCCATGCGCTGGGTCTTGACGATCCGGCGCATCGCCTCGTGCGTGAACGTGGCCAGCAGCGAGCCCCAGTTCAGCATGTCGCGCACGTGGCGCCTGGCCTCGTCGTCGGAGCGCGCCACGGCAAGGCTGAGGAACGCCACGTCGCCGTTCCTGCCGTGGACCGGCAGCGTGACCCCTTCCGCCAGCCCGTGCATGCGCGCCTCGCCCCGGAACCGGCGCTGGCATTCGGTCTTGTACAGGTCGTCGGTCCAGATCAGCGGACAGAGCGATTGCTGGGCGTGATGGACGACCGGGTCGATTTGCGCGTAGTGCAGTTTGTCGTAGCGCTCGTGCCACGCGGCGCTGTAGTTGGACTCGACCTGCTCGATGTAGCGGGTGCTCCCCGTGTAGAACCTGCCGTAGTAATAAAACCCGTCGAAACCGAGCAGGCTGCTGATCTCCTCGAGTTCGTCGTTGACGTGGCTGAAACTGGCGCTCTCGCTGATCCGCATGACTCTGCCGATGAGCTGCTGATGGACATCATCAATACCCATGTAACAATCTCCTGTTTGCCGCGTTATGCGCTCTGTCAAACCAGAACGAGAAATAATGTACAACTTTGATATTTAACGTAAGTTACAAAGATGAAATTTGTTTTTGATCAATATAACTATCTGGCATATTTTCGGTTTCACTGCAGGGTCCGGCAATCAGTACCCACCATGCGTGCCCCTCGGGCGACGCGGCGGCCGCGGCGTCACCGCGCATGTCCGCCCGGCGGCCGGCGGACGGGACCGATGTCCGCTTCGGGCCGCCGCGGCGGCGATGCGATTTCACATTTCAAGCCAAAATCTTGCCACGGATGACAAGAAAAAAAGCCCCCCATGAAGTGAGGGAGTTTCGTCATTTCACAGTTGGACGGGCAGGCCCGGCCAGGCGGCGGCCGGGCCGCTTTATGCGCATGGCATGCAGGGACGATCGATATGGTGCGACCTCGTCCGCGCGGACCGTTGCATGCGCGTCGCCCGGGTGTCCACGCCCCCGGCATTGCGAACGGATGCGCATGCGTGCATGCGGACACAGTGAGAATGCGAGAGATTTTTTTCGGAAATAATTATTACCGTCGACAATCCCGGACATGGCATTTCTATTATCCGCCGGGGAAAATGGTTATCAGGCGGGCGAGCCTGAATAATCGGGCCGCAATCCGCGCCGGATATTGGTGACAATATGATAGATTCGTCCACCGGGCCCGTCGTTATAATTCGCGAAAGGCTTGTTTTATCGGCCCGTCGAGCCGCCGGGATAAATCGGGCGCTGCGAATTGGGTCAATTTTGTGTCGACAAAAAGTTGACAAATGATATTTACGACATTAGCATTCACTCAATAACGCGGCCATCCCTGCGTATTACACCCCTCCCAGCTGCTATCACTTTGGGAACTCACTTGTGGGAATACCTTTCCCACTCACGTCGAATATCCTCGGCAATATTTAACGCTATCCACACACCGGCATTCCCGGCCTGCATGGCGTTCATTCTTTGTTATTCGTGAAATAAAACCCAGGCTTAGCGGCCTTGCGGAAAAAGAACGTGCTGCGGCATTTGCCGAAGCCATGGGTTTGTCATGCCGGTATTCGACCCCGGAGGCGCCCCTACGTGATTTTTTCGCCAGCCTGTTGCGGCTGGACAGAAGCCAACGGCAAGTGCCGGCGGCGGTTTTTAATCTCAATAAGGAAAATCACGTGAATAAACTGAACATTCAAACCATTGGCGGCACGGTGGGTGGCACGGTCGGCGGCACCGTCGGCGGCACGGTGGGCGGCACCGTCGGTGGTACGGTCGGCGGCACGGTCGGTGGCACCGTCGGCGGCACCGTGGGCGGCACCAGCGGCCGTATCCACGGCTCCAAAATGCTGAAGCACAGCCTGAGCAAGTAATACCCAGGCGCGATTGACATGGGCCGCTCCGGCGGCCCATCCGGCCCCAACAATTGAACGCCGACGATAAATCAAAAATGAACGCTCAAAAATACATCCTGTCGCCAGACGCAGTTAATTTCCCGGTCGGCGACCGGGTCGCCGTATATCATCGCCAATTGGGCGGTTTATGTTTCCTCGATGCCGACGCGAGCGGCATCCTGGGCCAGTTTTCCGAGCCCACGGAAATTGCGGCGAACGTCCTGGAAGGCGACGATATCACCCGCCGCGAGGAATTGATCCAGCAGCTGGTATTGCGCCAGTTGCTCGTGCCGCTCGACCGCGTGGACGCCGGTCCGGAATATGCACCGGTGCCGCAGAATAAGGTCAACATCATCCAGCTGATTCTCACCAATGCCTGCAATTTCGGCTGCACCTATTGCTTCGAGGGCGTGCAGGGCGTGGAATTGCCGCAGGAAGAAGTGGCCGAGCAATACAAGAAAATCGACATCAGCCGGCTGAATTCGCCGAATGAGATCAAGGTCAACATCAACGAATCGATCTATGCGTCGGAAGCCCGCATCGGGCACCAGTACGACCCGAAGAACCGCCTGATGAAGCCGAAGGACGCCATCGCCTACGTCGACAAGGCGCTGGAAATCGCCAAGAGCACGGGCGTGACCGAGGTGATGCTGCAGTTCTTCGGCGGCGAGCCGCTGCTGAACTGGAAAGCCATCAAGGCCGTACTGGACACCTACGGCAACGGCGCCGCGCACGGCATCGTCATCAACTACTCCACCGTCACCAACGGTTCGCTGATTTCCGAGGAAGTGGCCGAGACGTTTGCCCGCCACAAGGTGGCCGTGTGCGTCAGCTTCGACTCGCCCAAGAGCACCAGCCGTCCCCTGAAGAACGGCGGCGACAGCGCGCCGGTGGTGATGGAAGGGCTGCGCATGCTGCAAAAATACCAGAACCGCGTGGCCATCAACTCCGCGCTGACCTCGGATACCTGGGACGAGTTCGACAATTCCATCGTCGACCTGGCGGTTGACTACGGTGCGCGCGAGATCGGCGTGGTGGTCGACTTCGACCCGACCTTCTATTCCAAGTTCGGGGCGCCCGCGATCGTCGAAAAGCTGTGGGGCGTGATCGAATACGGCCGCACGCGCGGCGTGGTACTGACCGGTTACTGGCACCAGATCTTCCAGGTATTGCTGGGCTTCGACGCCGTCAGCCACCGCGGCTTCAAGAACTGCTCCGCCAAGGGCGCCCAGCTGAGCATCGAACCGAACGGCTCGGTGTTCTCGTGCAAGGCCGGCTCCGGCTTGTACGGCAACGTCCTGCAGGGTACCGAACTGCTGGACACCGACATCTACCGCCAGCACGCCAGCCTGCGCCGCCAGAACCCCGCTTTCTGCGGCGGCTGCGAGATCGAGGGTTTCTGCGCCGGTCTTTGCCTGGGACCGCTGGAAAAGAAATTCGGCGACGTGGCGTCGGTCGAGCCGTCCGCCTGCGACATGTACCGCGGCATCACGCGCAAGCTGATCGAAGCGATCGCGCCCTACGAGGTGGCCACGTTCGACCTGGCTCCCAACTGACCCATCCATTCATCACTGAGGCAATGACATGATCGTTCTCGAATCAGCCCCGTCCGCCGCTGTCGACGAAATCGTCCAGACCGGCTATGCCGTCATCCGCACCGCGCCCCTGTCCGACGAGGTGCTCGACTCTTTCAACCGCCTGCCGCGCGACGAGCACAGCCTGTCGCGCCATCGCCGCATCCGCCTGTCGCAGTATTTCGGCTATTGCGAGAACGGCCAGTGGATCTACGCGCTGCTGCCGCGGCGCCGCTACGTGCAGTCGGCCGAATACATCCGCATCGCCGAGGCCGGCGGCGTGGCGCGCCACCGCGAACAGCTCGAGATCGACCCGTCCGAGCTGATCACGTCGGTGATGGAACAGCTGCCGGTCGACCGCGCGCAGCAATACCACATCAACGTCAACCAGATCCGCGTCATCGTCGACGCCGACTACAAAGGCGTGACCGTGCCCGAGGGGCCGCACCGGGACGGCCACGAATTCAGCGTGGTGGGCGTCGCCAGGCGCGCCAACGTGGTCGGCGGCGAAACGCAGGTCATGCTCCCGCACGATCACACGCCGCTGTTCCGCCATACCCTGGCCGAGAACGAAGCGATCGCGATCGACGACGAGCGCTTCGTGCACTACGCCACCAACATCGAGTCGCGTGACGGCGCGCCGGGTTACCGCGACATCTGGGTGATCGAGATCAACCGCTGGGAGAACCGCTGCTACGGCCCGCTGCACGACCAGCGCGCCTTGCGCTGACGCGCCACCCGCGCCGGCGCCTGCCGGCACGGTCCCATCCACAACCATCACCGGGTCACCATGACAACGATTTCCGAACAACAGAACACGGCCGTCCCGCGTCAGGGCCTCGGACTGGTATATACGCTGGACGCCGCCGGGCGCGACGCCCTGCGTGCACGGCTGCAGGCCGCCCCGGCGGGGAGCGCCTGCCGCGAGGCGGTCGAGGCCTCGGCCTTGCCGCTGGAGCGGATCGGCGCCACCCTGTTCGGCGGCGACGTTCCGTTCTGCCTGCTGCGCAACCTGCCCGTCGACGCGCTGGCGCGGGACTGGGCCGTCGGCCCGGCGCCGTTGGCGTCAAGCCTGCTGGTGGGCGTGACCGCCGCGCTGGGGCTGGCCAACTTCGGCTACGTCGAGGAAAAGAACGGCGCCATCCTGCAGGACGTGCATCCGATCGGCGGCGCCGAACAGACCCAGTCGAACGCCGGCCGGGTCGCTTTCCACATGCACGTGGAAAGCCCGTTCCTGCCGCGCGCGGCGCGGCCGGAGGTGGGCGCGCTGATCTGCCTGAACAACGACAGCGCGGCGCCGACCCGCATCGCCACGGTCGACCTGGTCAAGCGCCAACTGTCGGCGGCCCACCTGGTGGCGTTGCGCCAGCCCGATTTCCGCCTGCGCCACGACCAGTCCTTCGACGTCAACGGCTACACCCTGACGGTGGACAGCGCACTGCTCAAGGAGATCGACGGGCGCGACGAGACCCGCTGCGGCGTCTACGTCGACGGCCTGCATCCGGCGGCCCAGGCGGCCGTCGACGCCTGGAAGCGCGCCGCCGACGCGGTGGCGCTGGATCTGGTGCTCGAGCCGGGCGACCTGCTTTTGTTTAACAACTACCGCTGCATGCACGGCCGCGGCGCCGTGGAGGGACGGCGCTGGCTCAAACGGGTCTACAGCACGCGCGACACGCGGCTGCTGTCGGACCGCCTGATCAGCATGTGGCACGCCGTGGGCGCGCGCGACATCGACCACAGTTTCTGAACCCGGAGCCCGCCACATGGACCAGACCGCATTCGACTACCTGAAACGCATCCTCACCGCCCGCGTGTACGAGATCGCCGAGGAAACCGCGCTGACGCAGGCGCCCGCCCTGTCCGCGCGCCTGGGCAATACGCTGCACCTGAAGCGGGAAGACACCCAGAGCGTGTTCAGCTTCAAGCTGCGCGGCGCGTACAACAAGATGGCCGCCCTGCCGCGCGCGCAGCTCGACCAGGGCGTCATCTGCGCCTCGGCCGGCAACCACGCCCAGGGCGTCGCGCTGTGCGCCGCGAAGCTCGGCTGCCGCGCCGTGGTCGTGATGCCGACCACCACGCCGCCGGTCAAGGTGGACGGCGTCCGCGCGCACGGCGCGGAGGTGGTCCTGCACGGCGACTCGTTCAGCGACGCCTACGCCCATGCGCTGGAACTGGAGCAGGCCCAGGGCCTGACCTTCGTGCACCCGTTCGACGATCCCGACGTCATCGCCGGCCAGGGCACCGTCGCCATGGAGATCCTGCGCCAGCATCCGGGCCCCATCCACGCCATCTTTTGCGCGATCGGCGGCGGTGGCCTGATCGCGGGCGTGTCGGCCTACGTCAAGGCGCTGCGGCCCGACATCCGCGTCATCGGCGTGCAGGCCGCCGATTCGGACGCCATGCGGCGCAGCATCGAAGCCGGCGAACGCGTGATGCTGCCCGACGTCGGCCTGTTCGCCGACGGCACCGCCGTCCGCCAGGTCGGCGCGGAGACCCTGCGCCTGGCCCGCATGTACGTCGACGAGATCCTCCTGGTCGACACCGACCAGGTCTGCGCCGCCATCAAGGACGTGTTCCAGGACACGCGCGCCATCGTCGAACCGGCCGGCGCGCTGGCCGTGGCCGGCGCCAAGGCCTACGTCGAGCGCGCCGCCCAGGCGGGCACGCCGCTGCGCGACGAACACCTGGTCGCCGTCACCTGCGGCGCCAACATGAACTTCGACCGCCTGCGCTTCGTTGCCGAGCGCGCGGAGATGGGCGAGCAGCGCGAAGCCCTGCTCGCGGTGTCGATTCCCGAACGGCCGGGCAGCCTGCGCCGCTTTTGCGAGTCGATCGGCACGCGCAGCGTCACCGAATTCGCCTACCGCATGCGCGAGTCCGGCCCCGCCCACGTGCTCGCGGGACTGCAGATCGCGCGCCGGGGCGACGCGGCCGCGCTGGTGCGCCACCTGGCCGAACACGGTTACGAGGCGCGCGACCTCAGCCAGGACGAGCTGGCCAAGCTGCACCTGCGTCACCTGGTCGGCGGCCAGAGCGCGGCCTCGCGCGGCGAACGCCTGTTCCGCTTCGAGTTCCCCGAACGCCCCGGCGCGCTGCTGCGGTTCCTCACGCGCATGGCGCCGGACTGGAACATCAGCCTGTTCCATTACCGCAACCAGGGCGGCGACGTCGGCCAGGTGCTGGCCGGCCTGCACGTGCCGGCCGGCGACGACGCGGCGTTCCAGTCCTTCCTGGAGAGCGGCGGCTTCCGCTACCGGGAAGAGACATCCAACCCGGCTTACCGCTTATTCCTGTAGTCACGTCCATCCACGATCAGCGCACCCGAATCACACATGAGCAAGAGCGTCAACAGTAGTGCCAACTCCAGCGGCCAGCGCAGCATGCGCCGTCACGAACAGACCCTGTCCGGCGACGGCTGGCGCAAGATCGTCGATTACTGCGAGCGCCAGGCCATCCCCGCCGCCCGCTTCCTGAACGTGCTGTGCGGCTTCCTGCTCGCGCGCCATGTCGGCCATCGCGCGCCCTTCGCCATGATGACGGCGGCGGGTCCGCTGCCGATCGACTGCACGGACAACGGCCCGGCCGGCGACATCGGCACCGTGCTGCGCCGCGACGCCGCGCCGGCCATGGATGCGGGCGACGCGAACGCCCGCTTCCACGCGCACGTCGGCGCGGACGGCGTCCGGCTGGAACTGGAGCACGCGGAAAAAGGCCTGGACGGCGACGGCCTCCTGCGGCACATGGAACGGGTCGGGCACCAGATCGTGTCAGGCACCACCCGCTGGGAACACGTGTCGCTGCTGGACGGCGCCGAAGCGCGGCGCCAACTGGTCGAATGGAACGACACGGCCACGACCTATCCGGCGCACCTCGGCGTGCACCAGGCGTTCGAGGCGCAGGCTGCCCGCACGCCCGCGGCCACGGCGCTGGCGTGGGACGGCGGCACGCTCGCCTACGCCGAACTGAACGCCCGCGCCAACCGCCTGGCCCGCCGCCTGCGCGACCACGGCGCCGCGCCGGACACCCAGGTCGCGCTGTGCCTGGACCGCGGGCCGGACCTGATCGTCGCGCTGCTCGCGATCCTCAAGGCCGGCGCGGCGTACGTCCCTCTCGATCCTGCCTATCCCGCCGCGCGCCTTGCTCACATGCTGGCCGATTCGGCGCCCGCGCTGCTGGTGACCGATACGAAGCTGCTGGCCCGGCTGCCGGTCGGGCCGGAACTGCCCGTACTCTGTTTGGACACCCGCCACGACGCGGTGGACGCCGACACTAACCTGGACCTCGCCGTCCATCCCGAGCGACTGTGCTACGTGATCTACACGTCAGGTTCCACCGGCCAGCCCAAGGGCGTGGCCGTCAGCCACCGCAACGTGCTGCGCCTCGTCCACGGCGGCTACTGCGAACTGGGACCGGAACAGCGCGTGCTGCAGTTCGCCCCCGTCAGCTTCGACGCGTCCACGTTCGAGATCTGGAGCACGCTGCTCGGCGGCGCCTGCCTCGTGCTGGCGCCGCCCGGTCCGTGCTCGGTGGCCGACCTGGGCCGGCTCATCGCCGCCCAGCGCATCGACACCGCCTGGTTCACGGCCGCCCTGTTCAACCAGATGGTCGAGCACCAGTTGCCCGCGCTCGCGTCGATGCGCCACATCCTCGCCGGCGGCGAAGCGCTGTCGCCGGGCCACGCGCGGACGCTGCGCGATGCCAACCCATCGATCCTGCTCAGCAACGGCTACGGTCCGACCGAGACCACCACCTTCGCCTGCCACCACCCGGTCACGGCGCGCGACGACTTCAACCTGCCGCTGCCGCTCGGCCGTCCGATCGCCAATACCGCGATCTACATCCTCGACGGCTGGCTCAACCCGGTGCCCGTCGGCGTCGCCGGCGAACTGCACATCGGCGGCGCCGGCGTCGCCCGCGGCTATCTGCGCCGGCCCGGCATGACGGCCGAGAAGTTCATTCCCGACCCGTTCAGCGGCGAGCCCGGCGCGCGCATGTATAAATCCGGCGACCTGGGCCGCCAGCGTCCCGACGGCACCGTCGAATTCCTCGGCCGGATCGACCAGCAGGTCAAGATCCGCGGCTTCCGCATCGAACCGGGAGAAATCGAAACCGCGCTGACCGCGCTGCCCGGCGTGCGCGAAGCGGCCGTGCTGGCGCGCGAGGACGTCCCCGGCGACAAGCGCCTCGTTGCCTACGCCGTGGTCGACGACGGCGCCGCGCTGGATGCGCCCGCGCTGCGCGCGGCACTGGCCGCGACGCTGCCCGAGCACATGGTGCCCGCCCATTACATGCTGCTCGAGCGCATGCCGCTCACGCCCAACGGCAAGACCGACCGCAAGGCGCTGCCCGCGCCCGACCTGAAACGCGGCGACGCCGGCTACGTGGCCCCGGCCGGTGCCACCGCGCAGGCGCTGGCCGCCATCTGGGCCGGCACGCTGGCCCTGGACCGCGTCGGCGCCGACGACAACTTCTTCGCGCTGGGCGGCCATTCGCTGCTGGCCACGCAAGTCATGTCCAAGGTGCGCGCCGCGTTCGGGCTGGAACTGCCCGTGCGCGCGCTGTTCGAGGCGCGCACCGTGGCCGCGCTGGCGGCCCGCGTCGATGCTGCCGTGCGCGACGGCACGGACGCATCCCTCGCGCCGATCCTGCCGGCGCCGCCCGGCGCGCTGCAACTATCGTTCGCCCAGCAGCGGCTGTGGTTCCTGGACCAGTACGAGCCCGGCAGCGCGTTCTACAACATGCCGTTCTCGATCCGCTTCAGCGGCGACCTGGACACCGAACACCTGCGGCGCGCATTGGACACGGTCGTCCAGCGCCACGACGCACTGCGCACCCGCTTCGTCGTCATTGACGGCACGCCGGCGCAGCAGGTCGTGCCGCATGCCGCGGTGACGCTGCCCCCCATCGATCTGTCGATGCTGCATGGCGGGGCGCTCGACGCCGAAGTGCGCCGCCTCGCGCTGGCCGAAGCGGCCGCGCCGTTCGACCTCGCAGCCGACCGCCTGATCCGCTGGACCCTGCTGCGCCTGTCCGCCGCCGAACACGTGCTGCTGCTGACCATGCACCACATCGTCTCCGACGGCTGGTCCATGGGCGTGCTGCTGCGCGAACTCACGGCCGCGTACACCGCGTACGTCCGCGGCCTGCCGTCGCCGCTGGCCGCACTGGCGCTGCAATACACCGACTTCGCCCATTGGCAGCGCCAGTGGCTCGGCGGCGACGTCAAGCGCCGCCTGCTCGACTACTGGACCAGTCAACTGGCCGGCGCGCCGGCGCTGCTCGAACTGCCGACCGACCGTCCGCGCCCGCCCGTACAGCGCCACCACGGCGCTACGTTGGCCTTCGCGGTCGATGCCGACGCCGCCGCCGCGCTGTACGACCTGGGCAAACGCGCCGGCACCACGCTGTACGTCGTGCTCACCGCCGCCTTCCAGGTCCTGCTGCACCGCTACAGCGGCCAGCGCGACATCTGCATCGGCGCCCCGATCGCCAACCGCAACCGCAGCGAGATCGAGGACCTGATCGGCTTCTTCGTCAACACGCTGGTGCTGCGCGCCCGCATCGACCCGGCCGCGCCGTTCAGCGCCCTGCTGGCCCAGGCCCACGCCACGGCGCTGGACGCCTACGCCCACCAGGACCTGCCGCTGGACATGCTGGTCGAAGCCCTCAACCCCGAGCGCCACCTGGGCCACGCGCCGCTGTTCCAGGTCGCGCTGGTGCTGCAGAACGCCCCGACCGGCGACCTCGATCTGCCCGGCGTGCGCATCGACACGACCGCCACCGACACCGGCACCGCGCGCTTCGACCTGCTGCTCAGCGTGACCGAAACCGGCGGCCAGTTCGACTGCGCGTTCGAATACAACACGGACCTGTTCGACGCGACGACCATCGCACGCCTGCGCGACCACTGGCTGCACCTGCTGCGCGCCGTCGCCGCCGACCCGGCCACGCCGGTCGCCCTGCTGCCGCTGCTGGACGACGTTGAACGACGCCGCCAACTGGTCGAATGGAACGACACCGCGACGGTCGAGCCGGGACCGCACACCGTGCACGAGCTGTTCGAACTGCAGGCCCGGCGCACGCCGCAGCGCGTGGCCGTCGTGTGCGACGGCGCCACGCTCACCTACGAAGAACTCAACACCCGCGCCAACCAGCTGGCGCGCCACCTGCGCCAGGCCGGCGCCGGCAACGACGCGCTGGTGGGCCTGTGCGTGGAACGATCGCTGGAGATGATCGTCGGCCTGCTGGGCATTCTGAAATCCGGCGCCGCCTACGTGCCGCTGGACGCCAGCTATCCGCCCGAACGGCTGCGCTACATGCTGGAAGACGCCAGGCCGCTCATGCTGCTGACGCAGGAACGCCTGCTCGAGCGCCTGCCCGCGCTGGACGCGCCTTCCCTTTGCCTCGATACCGCCTGGCCCGCACTGGCAGCCCATTCCGGCGCCGACCTGGCCGCCCCCTGCGACCCGCGGCACCTGTGCTACGTGATCTACACATCCGGCTCCACGGGCCAGCCCAAGGGCGCCGCCGTCGCGCACCAGGGACTGCACAACCTCGTGCGCTGGTACATACGGCACTACGACGTGACGCCCGCGGACAAGGCGCTGATATTCTCGTCGATCAGCTTCGACCTGACCCAGAAGAACATCTTCGCCATGCTCGCGGTGGGGGCCGAAGTACACCTGCCGGCCGAGGGTTACGCGCCGGACCTGGCATTCCGCCAGATCGAGGACGATGGCATCACCATCCTGAACTGCGCCACGCGCGCCTTCTACCCACTGCTGTCCTACCAGACCCCGGAACGCCCGCTGCGACTGCGCCAGGTGCTGATCGGCGGCGAGGTGGTCAACTCGCAGCTGCTGGCCGAGTCGTTCCGCCGTGTGGCGCAGCCCCCCCTGTTCCACAACACCTATGGCCCGACCGAGACGTCGGACATCAACTGCAGCTTCCAGTTCGACCCGCGCGCGGCGCAGGATAACGTGCCGCTCGGCCTCCCCATCGACAATACGCGCTTCTACGTGCTGGACGCCTGGCTCAACCCGGTGCCGATCGGCGTGGCCGGCGAGCTGCACATCGGCGGCGTATGCGTCGGCCGCGGCTACCTGCGCCGCCCCGGCATGACGGCCGAGAAGTTCATCCCCGACCCGTTCAGCGGCGAGCCCGGTGCGCGCATGTACAAGTCCGGCGACCTGGCCCGCCAGCGCCCCGACGGTACCGTCGAATTCCTGGGCCGGATCGACCAGCAGGTCAAGATCCGCGGCTTCCGCATCGAACCGGGCGAGATCGAAACCGCCTTGACCGCGCTGCCCGGCGTGCGCGAAGCGGCCGTGCTGGCGCGCGAGGACGTCCCCGGCGACAAGCGCCTCGTCGCCTACGCCGTGATCGACGACGGCGCCGCGCTGGATGCGGCCGCCCTGCGCGCGGCACTGGCCGCGACGCTGCCCGAGCACATGGTGCCCGCCCATTACGTGCTGCTCGAGCGCATGCCGCTCACGCCCAACGGCAAGACCGACCGCAAGGCCCTGCCCGCGCCCGACCTGAAACGCGGCGACGCCGGCTACGTGGCCCCGGCCGGTGCCACCGCGCAGGCGCTGGCCGCCATCTGGGCCGGCACGCTGGCCCTGGACCGCGTCGGCGCCGACGACAACTTCTTCACGCTTGGCGGCCATTCGCTGCTGGCCACGCAAGTCATGTCCAAGGTTCGCGCCGCGTTCGGGCTGGAACTGCCGGTGCGCGCGCTGTTCGAGGCACCCACCGTCGCTGCGCTGGCGGCCCGCGTGGACGCCGCCGTGCGCGACGGCACGGACGCATCCCTCGCGCCGATCCTGCCCGCGCCGCCGGGCGACCTGCAACTGTCGTTCGCCCAGCAGCGGCTGTGGTTCCTGGACCAGTACGAGCCAGGGAGCCCGTTCTACAACATGCCGTTCTCGATCCGCTTCAGCGGCGAGCTGGATATCGAGCACCTGCGGCGCGCGCTGGACACCGTCGTACAACGCCACGACGCGCTGCGCACCCGCTTCGTCGTCGTCGACGGCACGCCGGTGCAGCAGGTCGTGCCGCATGCCGCCGTGACGCTGCCCGCCATCGATCTGTCGACGCTGGACGGCGAGGCATGCAGCGCCGAAGTGCGCCGCCTCGCGCTGGCCGAAGCGGCCGCGCCGTTCGACCTCGCCGCCGACCGCCTGATCCGCTGGACCCTGCTGCGCCTGTCCGCCGCCGAACACGTGCTGCTGCTGACCATGCACCACATCGTCTCCGACGGCTGGTCCATGGGCGTGCTGCTGCGCGAACTCACGGCCGCGTACACCGCGTACGTCCGCGGCCTGGCCGCGCCACTGGCGCCGCTGACGCTGCAATACACCGACTTCGCCCATTGGCAGCGCCAGTGGCTCGGCGGCGACGTCAAGCGCCGCCTGCTCGACTACTGGACCAGTCAACTGGCCGGCGCGCCGGCGCTGCTCGAACTGCCGACCGACCGTCCCCGCCCGCCGGTGCAGCGCCACCACGGCGCGACGCTGTCGTTCGCGGTCGACGCCGACGCCGCCGCCGCGCTGTACGACCTGGGCAAACAGGCCGGCACCACGCTGTACGTCGTGCTCACCGCCGCGTTCCAGGTCCTGCTGCACCGCTACAGCGGCCAGCGCGACATCTGCATCGGCGCCCCGATCGCCAACCGCAACCGCAGCGAGACCGAGGACCTGATCGGCTTCTTCGTCAACACGCTGGTGCTGCGCGCCCGCATCGATCCGGCGGCGCCGTTCAGCGCCCTGCTGGCCCAGGCCCACGCCACGGCGCTGGACGCCTACGCCCACCAGGACCTGCCGCTGGACATGCTGGTCGAAGCCCTCAAGCCCGAGCGCCACCTGGGCCACGCACCGCTGTTCCAGGTCGCGCTCGTGCTGCAGAACGCCCCGACCGGCGAACTCGATCTGCCCGGCGTACGCATCGACACGACCGCCACCGACACCGGCACCGCGCGCTTCGACCTGCTGCTCAGCGTCACCGAAACCGGCGGCCAGTTCGACTGCGCGTTCGAATACAACACGGACCTGTTCGACGCGACGACCATCGAACGCCTGCGCGACCACTGGCTGCATCTGCTGCGCGCCGTCGGCGCCGACCCGGCCACGCCGGTCGCCCTGCTGCCGCTGCTGGACGACGCCGAAGCGCGGCGCCAACTGGTCGAATGGAACGACACGGCCACGACCTATCCGGCGCACCCCGGCGTGCACCAGGCATTCGAGGCGCAAGCCGCCCGCACGCCCGCAGCCACCGCACTGGCGTGGGACGGCGGCACGCTCGCCTATGCCGAACTGAATGCGCGCGCCAACCGCCTGGCGCGCCGCCTGCGCGACCACGGCGTGGCGCCGGACACCCAGGTCGCGCTGTGCCTGGACCGCGGGCCGGACCTGATCGTCGCCCTGCTCGCCATCCTCAAGGCCGGCGCCGCGTACGTGCCGCTCGATCCCGCCTATCCCGCCGCGCGGCTTGCTCACATGCTGGCCGATTCGGCGCCCGCGCTGCTGGTGACCGATACGAAGCTGCTGGCCCGGCTGCCGGTCGGGCCCGAGCTCCCGGTGCTTCTCCTGGACGCTGGCCACGACGCCGCCACGGACGCCGACCGCTCGACGAATGCCTACGCTTCAGGGCACGCCGACGCCGACGCCGACGCCGACGCCAACCCCGACCTCGCCGTCCACCCCGAGCGACTGTGCTACGTGATCTACACGTCAGGTTCGACCGGCCAGCCCAAGGGCGTGGCCGTCAGCCACCGCAACGTGCTGCGCCTCGTCCACGGCGGCTATTGCGAACTCGGGCCTGAGCAGCGCGTGCTGCAGTTCGCCCCCGTCAGCTTCGACGCGTCCACGTTCGAGATCTGGAGCACACTGCTCGGCGGCGCCTGCCTCGTGCTGGCGCCGCCCGGACCGTGCTCGGTGGCCGACCTGGGCCGCCTCATCGCCGCCCAGCGCATCGACACCGCATGGTTCACGGCCGCCCTGTTCAACCAGATGGTCGAGCACCAGTTGCCCGCGCTCGCGTCGATGCGCCACATCCTCGCCGGCGGCGAAGCGCTGTCGCCCGGCCACGCGCGCACGCTGCGCGACGCCAACCCATCGATCCTGCTCAGCAACGGCTACGGTCCGACCGAGACCACCACCTTCGCCTGCCACCACCCGGTGACGGCACGCGACGACTTCAACCTGCCGCTCCCGCTCGGCCGCCCGATCGCCAATACCGCGATCTACATCCTCGACGCGTGGCTCAACCCCGTGCCCGTCGGCGTCGCCGGCGAACTGCACATCGGCGGCGCCGGCGTCGCGCGCGGCTATCTGCGCCGGCCCGGCATGACGGCCGAGAAGTTCATTCCCGACCCGTTCAGCGGCGAAGCCGGCGCGCGCATGTACAAGTCCGGCGACCTGGCCCGCCAGCGTCCCGACGGCACCGTCGAATTCCTCGGCCGGATCGACCAGCAGGTCAAGATCCGCGGCTTCCGCATCGAACCGGGCGAGATCGAAACCGCGCTGACGGCGCTGCCCGGCGTGCGCGAAGCGGCCGTGCTGGCGCGCGAGGACGTCCCCGGCGACAAGCGCCTCGTTGCCTACGCCGTGGTCGACGACGGCGCCGCGCTGGATGCGCCCGCGCTGCGCGCGGCACTGGCCGCGACGCTGCCCGAGCACATGGTGCCCGCCCATTACATGCTGCTCGAGCGCATGCCGCTCACGCCCAACGGCAAGACCGACCGCAAGGCCCTGCCCGCGCCCGACCTGAAACGCGGCGACACCGGCTACGTGGCCCCGGCCGGTGCCACCGCGCAGGCGCTGGCCGCCATCTGGGCCGGCACGCTGGCCCTGGACCGCGTCGGCGCGGACGACAACTTCTTCACGCTGGGCGGGCATTCGCTGCTGGCCACGCAAGTCATGTCCAAGGTGCGGGCCGCGTTCGGACTGGAACTGCCCGTGCGCGCGCTGTTCGAGGCGCCGACCGTCGCCGCGCTGGCGGCCCGCGTCGATGCTGCCGTGCGCGACGGCACGGACGCATCCCTCGCACCGATCCTGCCGGCGCCGCCGGGCGCACTGCAACTGTCGTTCGCCCAGCAGCGGCTGTGGTTCCTGGACCAGTACGAGCCAGGCAGCCCGTTCTACAACATGCCGTTCTCGATCCGCTTCAGCGGCGACCTGGATATCGAGCACCTGCGGCGCGCGCTGGACACCGTCGTACAACGCCACGACGCGCTGCGCACCCGCTTCGTCGTCGTCGACGGCACGCCGGAGCAGCAGGTCGTGCCGCATGCCGCCGTGACGCTGTCCGCCATCGATCTGTCGACGCTGGACGGCGAGGCATGCAGCGCCGAAGTGCGCCGCCTCGCGCTGGCCGAAGCGGCCGCGCCGTTCGACCTCGCCGCCGACCGCCTGATCCGCTGGACCCTGCTGCGCCTGTCCGCCGCCGAACACGTGCTGCTGCTGACCATGCACCACATCGTCTCCGACGGCTGGTCGATGGGTGTGCTGTTGCGCGAACTCACGGCCGCATACACCGCGTACGTCCGCGCCCTGCCGTCGCCGTTGGCGCCGCTGGCGCTGCAATACACCGACTTCGCCCATTGGCAGCGCCAGTGGCTCGGCGGCGACGTCAAGCGCCGCCTGCTCGACTACTGGACCGGCCAGCTCGCCGGGGCGCCGGCGCTGCTCGAACTGCCGACCGACCGTCCCCGCCCGCCGGTGCAGCGCCACCACGGCGCGACGCTGGCCTTCGCGGTCGATGCCGACGCGGCCGCCGCGCTGTACGACCTGGTCAAGCGGGCCGGCACCACGCTGTACGTCGTGCTCACCGCCGCCTTCCAGGTCCTGCTGCACCGCTACAGCGGCCAGCGCGACATCTGCATCGGCGCCCCGATCGCCAACCGCAACCGCAGCGAGACCGAGGACCTGATCGGCTTCTTCGTCAACACGCTGGTGCTGCGCGCCCGCATCGACCCCGCGGCGCCGTTCAGCGCCCTGCTGGCCCAGGCCCACGCCACGGCGCTGGACGCCTACGCCCACCAGGACCTGCCGCTGGACATGCTGGTCGAAGCCCTCAAGCCCGAGCGCCACCTGGGCCACGCACCGCTGTTCCAGGTCGCGCTCGTGCTGCAGAACGCCCCGACCGGCGAACTCGATCTGCCCGGCGTGCGCATCGACACGACCGCCACCGACACCGGCACCGCGCGCTTCGACCTGCTGCTCAGCGTCACCGAAACCGGCGGCCGCTTCGATTGCGCCTTCGAATACAACACGGACCTGTTCGACGCGACGACCATCGACCGCCTGCGCGACCACTGGCTGCACCTGCTGCGCGCCGTCGCCGCCGACCCGGCCACGCCGGTCGCCCTGCTGCCGCTGCTGGACGACGTTGAACGACGCCGCCAACTGGTCGAATGGAACGACACGGCCACGACCTATCCGGCGCACCCCGGCGTGCACCAGGCATTCGAGGCGCAGGCTGCCCGCACGCCCGCAGCCACCGCACTGGCGTGGGACGGCGGCACGCTCGCCTATGCCGAACTGAATGCGCGCGCCAACCGCCTGGCGCGCCGCCTGCGCCACCAAGGCGTCGCGCCGGACACCCAGGTCGCGCTGTGCCTGGACCGCGGGCCGGACCTGATCGTCGCCCTGCTCGCGATCCTCAAGGCCGGCGCGGCGTACGTGCCACTCGATCCCGCCTATCCCGCCGCGCGCCTGTCTCACATGCTGGCCGATTCGGCCCCGGCGCTGCTGGTGACCGATACGAAGCTGCTGGCCCGGCTGCCGGTCGGGCCGGAACTGCCCGTACTCTGTTTGGACACCCGCCACGACGCGGTGGACGCCGACACTAACCTGGACCTCGCCGTCCATCCCGAGCGACTGTGTTACGTGATCTACACGTCCGGTTCCACCGGCCAGCCCAAGGGCGTGGCCGTCAGCCACCGCAACGTGCTGCGCCTCGTCCACGGCGGCTATTGCGAACTGGGGCCGGAACAGCGCGTGCTGCAGTTCGCCCCCGTCAGCTTCGACGCGTCGACCTTCGAGATCTGGAGCACGCTGCTCGGCGGCGCCTGCCTCGTGCTGGCGCCGCCCGGCCCGTGCTCGGTGGCCGACCTGGGCCGCCTCATCGCCGCCCAGCGCATCGACACCGCATGGTTCACGGCGGCCCTGTTCAACCAGATGGTCGAGCACCAGCTGCCCGCGCTCGCGTCGATGCGCCACATCCTCGCCGGCGGCGAAGCGCTGTCGCCGGGCCACGCGCGCACGCTGCGCGATGCCAACCCATCGATCCTGCTCAGCAACGGCTACGGACCGACCGAGACCACCACCTTCGCCTGCCACCATCCGGTCACGGCGCGCGACGACTTCAACCTGCCGCTGCCGCTCGGCCGTCCGATCGCCAACACCGCGATCTACATCCTCGACGCGTGGCTCAACCCGGTGCCCGTCGGCGTGGCCGGCGAGCTGCACATCGGCGGCGCCGGGGTCGCCCGCGGCTATCTGCGCCGGCCCGGCATGACGGCCGAGAAGTTCATCCCCGATCCGTTCAGCGCGGAACCCGGCGCGCGCATGTATAAATCCGGCGACCTGGCCCGCCAGCGTCCCGACGGCACCATCGAATTCCTCGGCCGGATCGACCAGCAGGTCAAGATCCGCGGCTTCCGCATCGAACCGGGCGAGATCGAAACCGCCCTGACCGCGCTGCCCGGCGTGCGCGAAGCGGCCGTGCTGGCGCGCGAGGACGTCCCCGGCGACAAGCGCCTCGTCGCCTACGCCGTGGTCGACGACGGCGCCGCGCTGGACGCGGCCGCCCTGCGCGCGGCACTGGCCGCGACGCTGCCCGAGCACATGGTGCCCGCCCATTACGTGCTGCTCGAGCGCATGCCGCTCACGCCCAACGGCAAGACCGACCGCAAGGCCCTGCCGGCGCCCGACCTGAGCCGCGGCGACGACGGCTATGCCGCGCCGCGCACGCCGCGGGAGGAGCGCTTCTGCGCCGTCTGGTGCGAGGTGCTGGGACTGCCGCAGGTCGGCATCCACGACAACTTCTTCGCCATCGGCGGCCATTCGCTGCTGGCCGTGAAGCTGCTCGCGGTGCTGGACGGCGGCCCGGACCGCGTCGCCCTGAGCATCAAGGACCTTTACCTTTACCCCACCGTCGCCGAACTGGCGCACCACACAACAGCCGATTGAAGGACACCGCAATGAGCTCCGATAACACCAGCGAAGTACTGTACCGCGTCGTGATCAACCAGGAAGGCCAGTATTCGATCTGGCCCGCCGGCCGCGACGTTCCGTCCGGCTGGACCGCCGCCGGCGAGCCGGACACCCGCGCGAACTGCCTGGCCCGGATCGAGGACGAGTGGACCGACATGCGTCCGCTGTCCCTGCGCGCCGCCGCCAACCTGCACTAGGCCGACGACGAGGAAGTACGCATGAAGCAGGCAGTAACAACGGTATTCAAGAAAGCCCGCCTGGCATTGGCGCTGGCCGGTTGCGCCGCCGCCGTCGCCGGCATCGCCTGGTGGGAGACGCAGCAGGCCGACACCATCCGCACCGACAACGCCTTCGTGTTCGGCCACGTGACCCGTCTCGTCAGCCCGACCAACGGCGCCGTCGACGAACTCGCGCTCGCGCCGCACGCCGCCGCCAGCCGCGACGCCGTGGCGTTCATCCTGAACAAACCCGAATACGAGCTCGCGATCACCAAGGCGTCGACGCAGCTGCGGGCCGCGCTGCGCGACGAACTGCTGCGATGCTCGTCGCGCCAGGCCACGCGCTATCGCATCGAGCAGGCGGACGTCGCGCTCGACCGCTCGCATACCCTGCTGGAACAGGCGAGCAACCTGGTCAGCAACGCCTACCTGCCGAAAGACGCGCTGCTCGAACGCCAGTCCAGTGAAAAACAGGCGCTGTTGAACCAGAAGCTGGCCCAGCTCGAAGGCGCCAACGTCGACTACCAGCTGGTCGCGCCGCTGACCATGCGTTCCAACGTCGCCGCGGCGATCCAGGCATTGAGCGCGGCCCTGGCGACCAAGCAGCGCTCCACGCTGCGCCTCGACGACGACGCCTACATCTACGACGTGTTCGTGACCCGCGGCCAGTCGATCTCGGAAGGCACGCTGCTGGCCACGATGGTCCCGGCGGGCCCCGTCGAAGTGCAGGCGAACGTGCTCGAATCGCAGTATCGCCAGGTCCGCATCGGCCAGCCCGTCGACGTGCGCTTCGATGCCGCCCCCGGACAGAAGACCTACCACGGCCGCGTCAGCGCGCTCGTGCCGGCGGTGGCGGCCGCCTTCTCGCCGGTCCCGCGCGCCAACACCGACTCGAACTGGATCAAGGTCAGCCAGCGCGTGCCCGTCATCATCACGCTCGACGAGACGCTGGCGGCGGGCGACCGCCCGCCGATGGGCTCTTCGGCGGAAGTCGTCATCCATGCGGGCGCGGGGCACGCGCCGGCGCAGGCACCGCGCGCGCCCGCCGCGCCGCGCCGCCGCGCCGACGAGCAGCTGACGCAGGAGCTGGCCCAGCACATGGGACGCATCATGGATGCCGAGCGGCGGCTGGTGCCGGCGTCCCTGCCGCAGGACCTGAAATGCCTCGCCGCGCTCGATGCGAGCCAGCGCAGCGTCCACGTCGTGCCGCGCGCCCCGGCGCAGCGCCTGGCCGTCCAGGCCGATCAGTGACATGGGCCGCTTCGCACTGCTGTACGTGATCCTCTTCCTGCACGTGCTCGACGGCTCCATCGCCAACCTGTCGCTGGTGACGATCGCCCGCGACTTCCACATCGAGCTGTACCAGGGACAGTGGATCGTCACCTCCTTCGGCATCGGCACCGCCATCGCGGTGGCGGTGGGTCCCAGGCTGTCCGGCTGGGCGGGCGAGAAGACCGTCTTCAGCTACGCCCTGCTGGCCTCCGCACTGGCGTCGCTGGGCTGCGGCTGCGCCGGCGGCTTCGCCGAGATGGTGCTCTTTCGCATCGTCCACGGACTCGCCTCGGGCTGCATCATCGTGCTGGGCCAGCGCCTGATCCTGGACGCGGTCGGTCCGGCGCGCCGGGCCTTCGGCTTGTCCATGTGGACCAGCGCGGTGTCCATCGCCCCGGTGGTCGGCCCGCTGGCCGCCGCCGCCATCCTCGAACGGATGTCGTGGCACTGGCTGTTCTGGATGAACGTCCCGATCATCGCGCTCGCCATGCTGATGCTGGGCGACGGCCTGCGCTTCACCGTTGCCGAGGCGGCGGCGGCGGCGCGCCCGCGCCTGGCGCCGTTCGGCCTGCTGGCGATCGCGCTGGTCAGCCTGCAGGTCCTGACCGACGCGGTCTTTGCGCCCGCGCCCGACGCCGCCGCACCGTGGGCGGGCCTGGCCCTGGCGCTCAGCTGCGCGCTGCTGGCGCGGCGCGGCAAGGAGGACCTGTTCCAGTGGCGCCTGCTGGCCAATGCCAATTTCCGGCTCTACACCGCCATCATCACCACCGTCAACGCGTTCCTGATGACGACCATGGTGTGCTATCCGATCTGGCTGCAGACCGGATACGGCCTGTCCATCCCCAACGTGGCGTGGGTCATCGCGGCCGGCGGCCTGATCGCCGGTGTGCTGAGCCCACTGCTCGCCAGGCTCAAGATGCCCGGGCTGTACCCGCTGACGGTCGCCGCGTCGCTGGCGGTGTTCGCCCTGTCCTGCTGGCTGACGGTGCGCCTGCAGCCGTATTCCGGCATGACCGACCTGATGCTGCCGCGTATCGTGCTCGGCTTCGGGCTGGCGCTGTTCTCGCCCGCGACCTTCCTCAGCCTGGCCGACCTGCCGGAATCGGACAGTACCGCGGCCATCAGCATGTCGATGTTCCTGCGCGTCGCCTTCGCCAACCTGATCGTGGCGATCGGCGTGCGCATGTCGCAGCTGCTCAGCGGCCACGCGTCCGAATCGCTGCTGGCGCAGGGCTACGGCAGCACCGACGGCGGCATCGGCACCGACGTCGCCGCCATGGTGGACCAGTTGCAGCGCTACGCCGACACCTCCGCCATGCACGACCTGTTCGCCGGCGCCGGCGTGATCTTCCTGCTGACGATGGGGCTCGCGTGCCACGCGATCCGCGCCCTGGCCGCGGCGCGCCGCGCGGCCGCGCAAGCCGCTTCCTCCTCCACCTGATCGTACCGTTCCAAGGACTCTCCCATGCAACAAACTCCCTGGCTGACAAGGCAATGCGTCGGCACCCCGCGCATGCGGCTCTACTGCCTGCCCTACGCCGGCGGCGGCGCCGAGATCTACGCCGGCTGGCACGCCGCCCTGCCCGGCGTCGAAGTCTGCACGGTGCAACTGCCCGGACGCGGCATCCGCTTTCGCGAAGCGCCACTCGACACGCTGCCGGAACTGCTGGCCGAACTGGCGCAGCTGACGTCGCAGGACCGCGCGCTGCCGTTCGCCCTGTTCGGCCACAGCCTCGGCGCGCTGATCGCGTTCGAACTGGCCCGCTACTGCCGGCGCCACTACCTGCCGCTGCCGCAACGCCTGATCGTCTCGGGCTGCGACGCGCCCAACCAGCGCGAGACCGGCGGCGGCATGCACCGGCTGCCCGACGCGGACCTGATCGCGGCGCTGCGCACCTATAACGGCACGCCGCCGCAGGTGCTGGCGCATGCGGACCTCATGGCCCTCGTGTTGCCGTCCATCCGCGCCGATTTCGCGCTGAGCGAACGCTACGCCTACCGCGTCCAGCCCCCGCTGGCGCTGCCCCTGTCGGTCTACGTCGGCAAGGACGACCCGCTGCTGTCCGCGGCCACGGTCAAGGGCTGGGACGTGGAGACCAGCGCGACCTGCCGCACCCGGTGGTTCAACGGCGATCACTTCTTCGTGCACGGACAGCGCGACGCGGTACTGGCGGCCTTGCGCGACGACCTGGCGTTGCCCTGAAGCGGGGCATCCACCAGGCTCTTCGCGCACATTCGGATATTCACTACACCTTTCTTGATCCGGGTCATATCGAAGCGGCATTCCGAAGGACTAGCATCAATCCGTTACAGGACCCTTCGGCTATCGCGTACCCGATGAACGCGCCGCAACGGCAAATCCTGCAATTCGCCCTCGCCACGCCGCGTTGACAACCGACAAGCATACGAAGGAGCGCATCATGGAATACAAGACGATTCTCGTCCACGTCGACGATTCGCCCGAGGCCCCCGACCTCGTCGCCTCGGCAGTCAGGCTGGCGCAGGCGCAGGGGGCGCACCTGGTCGGAATGACGCAGACGGGCATCTCCCGCGTCATCCGCGAAACCACGCTGCCCGGCGTGGATCTCGGCGATCTGACGGCCCTGCTCCACGACCTGCGCGCGGTCGCCGAGGGACGCGCCGCCAATTTCGACGCGATGGCGCGCCACGCGGGCCTCGCCTCCTTCGAGCACCGGATCGACGACGAGGAGCCGGGGCTGGCGCTGGCGCTCCAGGCCCTGTATGCCGACCTCGTGATCGTCGGGCGCACCCGGCCAGGGACGCCCGCGCTGTCCGGCGTCGCCGGGTTGCCCGAATACGTCGCGATGAACTCGCCCTGCCCCGTGCTCGTGCTGCCACATCCCGGCACGCACGCGGGCGCACACACAGGCGCGTTCGACCGCGTGATGGTGGCCTGGAACGCCAGCCCGGAAGCCGCGCGCGCCGTCCGCGCGGCGCTGCCGCTGCTCGCGCGCGCAAAAGAGGTGGAAGTCGCCGTGTTCGACGACGACGCCTCGAGCGCCGGCTCGCCCGAAGACGCGGCGGAGGTGGCGCGGTTCCTGGCCCGGCACAGCGTCAACGCCACCGTCACCCGCCATCATCCGCGCGGCGAGGTCGGCAACGCGTTGCTGGTCCTGGCCGAGGACCGGAAAGCCGGCCTGCTCGTCATGGGCTGCTACGGCCATTCGCGCTATCGGGAAATCCTGCTCGGCGGCGTCAGCCGCACCGTCCTGCGCCGCCCGACGGTGCCGGTACTGCTGGCACATTGAATCTCCTCAATCCGTGAGGATGGTGACCACGCCGCGCGTGCCATCCAGGCGGATGCGCTGGCCGTCGCCGATCCGCCGCGTGGCGTCATGCACGGCGACGACGGCGGGCAAGCCGTATTCGCGCGCGATGACCGCGCCATGGCTCATTTGCCCGCCGGCCTCCGTGACGAGTCCGGCGACCGTCAGGAACGACGGGGTCCAGCTCGGGTCCGTGTAGGTGGTGACGAGAATATCCCCGCTCGCGATGTCGGCCGCCGCGATGTCGGTGACGACGCGGGCGCGGCCTTCGACGGTGCCTGCCGAGACCGCCAATCCGGCCAGCGCACCGGCAGGCAGGCCGGGGTGGTCGACTGTACCGAACAACCCTTCCCCATCCGACGTGAGCACCCGCGGCGGCACCAGCCGTTCGTGCGCCGCGAATTCGGCGCGGCGGGCCGCGATGCGACCGCGATCGGCCCGCCCGGCCCGCACGACCTCGCGCAGCTCGTCGAAGCGCAGGTAGAAAATATCGTCGGGACGGTCGAGGACACCGCCCCGGACCAGGCGCCCCGCCTCGCGCCACAGCGCCTGTTTGTACACATCGAAGCGGCACATCCAGCCGTACTTCGGGGATTCGCGATAGCCGATGAAAGCGCGCAGGCGGTCGATCGCGTCTTTCGTTTGCGCCGCCCTCGCCTCGCCATCCGGCCCCGCACGCAGCCGCCGCAGGACGTCCCGCTCGGCAGCCCTGGCGCGGGCCAGCCCCGCATCGAAGCGCCGCCGCGCTTCGCCGGGCTCGAACCGGTCCACATTGGCAAGAATCATCGGGACGAGCGCGGCCGGGCGTTCGCGCCAGCGGGGCCGCGTCAGGTCGATCTCGCCGGCGCAGCGCATGCCGTATGTTTCCAGGTAGCCGTCGATTGCGGCGAGCGCGTCGCGGCCGCCCTCGACGCGTTCGAGACCGGCCAGGGTCGCGCCGGCGCCAAGCCGCCGCAGGAACGACACCGCGGCGGGATGCGGCCGGATCGCATCGGCCACGTCGAGCAGGTCCAGTCCCATGCGCGAGGTGACGTTGTTGTCGACCGATTGCGTCAGCACGTCGGCGAGGCCCCGTTCACCGAGCCATTCGCCGAGATGGTCGTCCAGCCACCATAGCGCGTCGATGCCCGCCATCAGCGCCAGCCTGCTCCGGGGCGCCGCCAGCTGCTGCTTGAGTGCGGCCAGGTCCTCGGCAATCAGGTCGACGAGTTGGCTCCCGGATGGGTCCGCGAGCCTGCGCCGCGCTTCCGCGACGGCGTTCCCGCTTTCCCTGATCAGCTCGCCGACGAGCGCCGGGTCCGGTACGTCCGCCGGCGACGGCGCGGGCGCGGACGGCGTGGCATCCCGATCGGGCAGCGTCGCGATGAACCCGCGTTCCAGCAGCGTGTTCACCGCGCTTTTGATCAACGGGTCGCGGTTGAGCGTCTTGAGCAGCGCCGTCCGGCTGGCCGATGAGGCAAGCTGGGCGGTAATGTCGACGAACAGCCGCCCGCCCGCTTCGAACATGGGACGCGCCGCCACCGCCTGCCAGAACGACAGGCCGAGCGGCTTCATCGCGTCGGTCATCATCTGCTGATGGCCGACCGACAGGTAGACGCGGCGTTGCCCGTCGTCCCGGTCGGGGACCGGGAACAGGGTCGTGATCGGCCTGCTTTGTACGATCCAGAACCCGCCGTCGGCGAGACACCATTCGATGTCCTGCGGGCCGCCGAAATGGGCGGCGATGCGCCGGCCCAGCTCGGCGAGCGCGTGCGCCTGCCGGTCGCTCAGCAGCGGCCGGGCGCGGCCTGCCGCTCCGATGACCCGGCCATCGCGCAGCTTGATACTGTCGGGCACGACGACGCCCGCGGCCAGCGCCTCGCCCGTGCCGGCACACGCTTCGATCGCGACCACCGTCCTGTCGCCCGTCACGGGGTCGGCGGTAAACATCACGCCGGACGCGCTGGCGGGCACCATGCGCTGCACGATGACCGCCATCGCGGTGCCGCGGTGCGCGATGCCGTGCCGCTGGCGGTACGCGACGGCACGTTCGGTGAACAGCGAAGCCCAGCAACGACGGACGGCAGCGACCACGGCGTCGACCCCGTGCAGGTCGACGTACGACTCGTGCTGCCCCGCGAACGAGGCCGCGGGCATGTCCTCGGCCGTCGCACTGGAGCGCACGGCCCAGGCCGCCTCGTCCCCGCCCGCGGCCAGGCAGTCGGCAATGGCACGCACGAGCGCATCCGGCACCGGCAGCCGTTCGATGCGCGAGCGGATGTCGGCGCACAGCCCGGCATCCGGGCCGGCTTGCCCCGGCGGCCGGCTCTCCAGCCGGTCCACGGCGGCGGCGATGTCGGGCGCGCTCTCGACGTGCGTCGCGAATGCGCGGGTCGTGACGCAGAATCCCGGCGGCACCGCGACGCCGGGGATGCCGGCCAGTTCGCCCAGGTTGGCCGCCTTGCCGCCAGCCAGCGCGGTCCGGTGCCGATCGACTTCAGCGAGAGGAACGATGACGTTCATGGTATCTCCTCGAACAACTTGACACGTTTAAACGGAGGAATATACTCCGCTTATGAAACATGTCAAGAACGGCCACGGCGGAAACGCGAGGCTTCACAACAGGAGCGCCGCACCCGTATGCTTCGGATCTGGACAGTGGACGAGTGAACACCATGCGGGCTGACGCACTGAAGAATCGACAACGGCTGATCGAGGCCGCGATCGAATTGATCCTCGACGTGGGTGGCGACCCGGCGCGCGACGCCATCGCGGAACGTGCCGGGGTCGGCATCGGCACGCTGTACCGCCATTTCCCGGACCAGCAGTCGCTCCTGCACGCGGCCGTGCGCCATGTGCTGGAAGCGAGCATCGCCGCCGGCGAAACCCTGCTCGCCGAGGTGCCGGACGGGGTCGAGCTGCTGCGCCAGTACATGCACGCGGCGCTGGAAAATGGCATTGGCGTGGTCAACATCGTCCACCCGCTCCTGGAACGGCGCGACTGGCCCGATCTGCGCGCGCGCGCCGGCTCGCTTTTGCAAAGCATGGTGCAACGCGCGGTGCAGACAGGCCGCGTTCGCGGCGACCTCTCGGAGCGGGACGTCGTGTTCGCCATGATCCGCTTTGCGCGACCGCTGGCGGTCGGGCTGCCGGCGGCCGAGGAACGCGCGCTCGCCCATCGGCATCTCGATGTCTATATCGACGGGCTGTGTGCCGCGCGCAGGTGAGCGACAAGGCACCACGGCTGCCGCCATGTATCGTCGTGGTCGCCGACAGCCTTGCGTGCGAGCGCGAAGCCGGCGATCGGATCGGTACGCCAGCGTGTGGCGAAACCGAAACCAACCGCATCCGGCGCCGCGCGAATGTCATCGAAGGGTCATGGAGCGCATGCTAGAATGCCTGCCCGTAATGACGCAAGATCTGCTGCACGTCACTTACTTGCCTGACCACACTTCCCGATAATGCAAAGCCCGGTTCGAGCGCCGCCAAGGTGGCAGGCGCGTTACCGAACCGCGGGCGAATGCCGTGACCAACGCCTTTCCGACACTGCCCTGAGTGAGCCGGCACGATCGCACCGACCGGGCCCGCATGCCGCGCGCCGGCGTGCACGCATCGCACGCCGTTCCTTTCGCAATTTGCACCATCACCTCCCGTCATCCCGACCCATCGGACACACCATGAACAACGGCACCTCATCGACTCATCCTTCGACCACGTCCACCCCGGCCGCAAGCCGGCCCGGACCGCCGCTGTCGCGCGGCCAGCGCGCCATGTGGTTCCTGTGGAACCTGGCGCCCGACGGCGCGGAATACGGCCTGCCGATGGCATGGACCCTGCGCAGCGCGCTCGACGCCGGCGCCCTGCGCGCCGCCCTGCAGGACCTGGTCGACCGCCACCCGGTGCTGCGCACGACGTATGCCGCGCCGGCCGGCGAACCGGCGCAGGTGATCCACGCGCACATGGCGGCGGCGCTCGAACCGGTGGACGCGTCCGGATGGGACGAACACACGCTGGACGCGCGCCTGACCGAGGCCGCCGCGCTGCCGTTCGACCTGGAACATGGGCCGGTGTTCCGCACGCACCTGTTCTCGCGCGGCGAGCAGGAGCACGTGCTGCTGTTTAACAGCCACCACATCGCCACCGATACCTGGTCGCTGATCGTGATGCTGGAGGAACTGGGCATCCTGTACCGCGCCAGGATCGCGAAGCAGGCCGCCGTGCTGGCGCCGCGCGGCCTGGCCTATACCGATTACGTCGCATGGCAGCAAGAGCTGCTGGATTCGCCGCGCGGCGCCGCGCACTGGGCATACTGGCAGGAACAGCTGTCTGCCCCACCCACCCTCGGCCTGCCGACCGACCGTCCGCGCCCCGCGGTCCAGCGCCACGCCGGCGCCGGCATGCCGTTCACGCTCGACGAGGAGCTGACGGCGCTCGTGCGCGCGCTGGCACGCGCGGAAGGCGTCACGTTCTACACCGTGCTGCTGGCGGCCTTCTACGTCCTGCTGCACCGCTATACGGGCCAGGACGACCTGGTGGTCGGCTCGCCGCGCTTCGGGCGCCCGCCGCAAGGCTACGAACGCACGGTCGGGTACTTCGCCAGCCCGTGCGCGTTGCGCACGCGGGTCGACGGCGCGGCGAATTTCTCGGATTTCCTGCAGCAGGTGCGCGAAGTGCTGGTCGGCGCCAAGGCGCACCAGGATTTTCCGTTCCCGCTGGTGGTCGAACGCCTCGGCCTGCCGCGCGACCCGAGCCGCAGCCCGGTATTCCAGGTCGCGTTCACGTACCAGAAGGCGCAGCTGGCGCACATGCAAGGCCTGGCGGCGGCGCGCATGGGCCTGGGCGGCGCACGGCTCGACCTGTCGGGCCTCGCGCTCGAGTCGTATCCGCTCGAGCAGCGCAGCGTCAAGTTCGATCTCGACTTCGTCGTCGAGGAGGTCGACGGTTCCCTGCGCGGCGTGTGCTGGTACGACACCGGCCTCTGGGACCGCGACAGCATCGCCTGGCTGGTCGAGCATTACCAGGTCCTGCTGCGCGCGGCCTTGCGCAGCCCCGCCACCGCGCTGGCGCGCCTGCCCATGCAAACCGCGCGCGAGCAGGAACTCGTCGCGGCCTGGAACGCCACCTGCGCGGCGTTTCCCCAGACCTGCGCCCACCGGCTGTTCGAGCGCCACGCCGCGCAGGCGCCGCACGCCGACGCCCTGCGCCATGCGGGCGGCACGCTGAGCTACGATGCACTGAACCGGCGCGCCAACCAGCTGGCCCGCCACCTGCGCCGGCTCGGCCTGCAACCGGGCCAGATCGTCGGCGTGAGCGTGGCGCGCGGCACGCCCGACCTGGTGATCGGCGCGCTGGCCATCATGAAGGCGGGCGGCGCCTACCTGCCGCTCGATCCCGACTACCCGCACGACCGCCTCGCCTTCATGGTCGAGGACGCCGGCCTGGAACTGCTGCTGACCCAGGCCACGCTGCGCGGCCAGCTGCCGCCGAGCCAGGCGCGCCTCGTGCTGCTGGACGACGAATGGCCCGCCATCGCACAAGAAAGTGCGGACAACCTGCCCGACACCCCGGGGTCGACCGACCTCGCCTACGTCATCTATACCTCGGGTTCGACCGGACGCCCCAAGGGCACCCTCCTCGAGCACCAGGGCCTGACCAACCTGGCGCACCTGATGGCCGCCGCGTTCGCCGTCGGGCCGGACAGCCGCCTGCTGCTGTTCGCGTCGTGCAGCTTCGACGCCTCGGTGGCCGACATCTTTACCGCGCTGTGCGCGGGCGCCTGCCTGTGCCTGGCGTCGAAGATGGCGGTGATCCCGGGCTCGGCCCTGGTCGACACCATCGACACGCACGCGGTCACGGTCGTGATCCTGCCGCCGTCGGTGCTGGCGCTGCTGCGCCCGCAGGATCTGCCGAGCCTGAAGACCGTGGTCACGGCGGGCGAAGCCTGCAGCCTCGAACTGGCGCGGCGCTGGAGCGGAGAAGTCCGCATGATCAACGCCTACGGCCCGACCGAGGCCACCGTGTGCGCCACGCTGCAGGTGCTGCGGCCGGACCTGGAGCGCGTCAGCATCGGCCATCCGGTCGCGAACGCCCGCGCCTACGTGCTGGACAAGCAGTTGCAGCCGGCGCCGCTGGGCGTGCCCGGCGAGCTGCACATCGCCGGCGTCGGTCTGGCGCGCGGCTATCTCGGCCGTCCCGACCTGACCCGCGAACGCTTCATCGTCCATCCGTCCGGCGAGCGCCTGTACAAGACCGGCGACCTCGTGCGTCGCCTCCCCGACGGCAGCCTCGAATTCCTGGGGCGCCTCGACCACCAGGTGAAGATCCGCGGTTTCCGCATCGAATTGGGCGAAGTGGAAGCCGTGATCGCGTCGCACCCGGACGTGCGCGACGCGCTGGTGCTGGCGCGCCCGGACGCGAGCGGGGCCCAGGCCCTGGCGGCCTATGTGATCGCCCGCGACGGCGCCAGCCTCACGCCGGCGGCGCTGCGCGCGCATGCGCACGGCCGCCTGCCCGACTTCATGGTGCCGGCCGGCCTGGTCCTGCTCGACGCCTGGCCGATGACGCCGAACGGCAAGATCGACCGCAACGCCCTGCCCGACCCGGCCGCCGGGCACGCCGGCGCGTCCCGTGAAGCGCCGCGCGACGCACTCGAACAGCAGGTCGCGGCCATCTGGCGCGAGGTGCTGAGCCTGGACGCGGTCGGCATCGACGACAGCTTCTTCGACGTCGGCGGACATTCGCTCAGCCTGGTGCAGGTCGAGGTGGCGCTCGAACGCCAGCTCGGACTCGCCGTGCCGACCATGGACCTGTTCCGCTTCCCGACCATCCGCACCCTGGCACAGCACCTGCGCGGCCTGTCCGGTGCGGACCAGGATGCGCATGCGCCGCCGCCCCCGGCGCCGGCATCCGCGCGCGGCGCCGCCACCACCACCACCGGCATCGCCATCGTCGGCATGGCCGGCCGCTTCCCCGGCGCCGAGGACGTCGACGCGTTCTGGCGCAACCTCAGTGGCGGCGTCGAATCGATCGTCGACCTGAGCGAGCGCCAGCTGCGCGGCGCCGGCGGCGCGCCCGAGATGACGGCGCAGCCGCGCTATGTGCGGCGCAAGGGCATCCTGGACGACGTCGCCCGCTTCGACGCGCCCTTCTTCGGCTATCCGCCGCGCGAAGCCTTGCTGATGGACCCGCAGCAGCGCCTGTTCCTCGAAGTCGGCTGGCAGGCGCTCGAGCACGCCGGCTACGACAGCCAGGCGTACGCCGGCCGGATCGGCGTGGTCGGCGGCACCGGACGCGCCTCGTACATGCTGCACTTGCTGGACACCAACCCGGCCTCGGCGGCCGAGCTGTTCCAGACCACCATCCTGAACGACAAGGACTTCCTGTCCACCCGCCTGGCGCACAAGCTCGACCTGCGCGGGCCGGCGCTGACGGTGCAGACGGCCTGCTCGACCTCGCTGGTGGCGGTGCACGTGGCCTGCCAGCAGCTGCTGCAGGGCGACTGCGACATGGCGCTGGCCGGCGGCGTGTCGATCGAGGCGCCGCACGGCAGCGGCTACCTGTACCAGGAGGGCCACATCCTGTCGCCGGACGGCCGCTGCCGCGCGTTCGACGCCGATGCCGCCGGCACCGTGCGCGGCAGCGGCGGCGCGGTCGTGGTGCTGAAGCGCCTCGATGACGCCGTGCGCGACGGCGACACCGTCTGGGCCGTCATCAAGGGCTCGGCCATCAACAACGATGGCGCGGCCAAGGTCGGCTACACGGCGCCCGGCGTGGACGGCCAGGCCGAGGTGATCGGCCTGGCGCTCGAGCGCGCCGGCGTCGATCCGCGCAGCATCGGCCTGGTCGAGGCGCATGGCACCGCGACCCCGCTGGGCGATCCGATCGAAGTCGCGGCGCTGACCCAGGCCTACCGGAAATACACGGCCGACCGCGGCTATTGCTTCCTCGGCTCGGTCAAGACCAACGTCGGCCACCTCGACGCCGCGGCCGGCGTCACCGGCCTGATCAAGGCGGCGCTGGCGCTGCACCATGGCGTGGTCCCGGCCACCCTGCATTTCCGCTCGGCCAATCCGAAACTGAACCTGGCCGCGAGCCCGTTCACGGTCAACGCCAGCCTGGCGCCGTGGCCGGCGCCGGCCGCGGACATGCCGCGCCGCGCCGCGGTGAGCTCGTTCGGCATCGGCGGCACCAACGCCCACGTGGTGCTGGAGCAGGCCCCGCCGGCCACCGCGCCGGGCGCGCGAGGGGACGGCGCGCCGCAGTTGCTGACGCTGTCGGCCCGCTCGGCCGCCGCGCTGGACGCAATGGGCGCGAACCTGGCGCGCCATCTCGCGGCGCATCCGGACGCCGACCTGGCCGACCTCGCGTACACGCTGCAGGTCGGACGCGCCCAGCTGCCGCATCGCCGGACGGTGGTCGCCGCCAGCTGTGCCGAGGCGGCCGACGCCCTGGCGCGCCCGGCGCAGCCGGTCCCGCCGCACGCGGCGTCGGGCGGCGCGCGCGTCTGCTTCCTGTTCCCGGGCCAGGGCCTGCAACAGGTCGATATGGGACGCGAACTGTACGACGGCGTGCCCGCATTCCGCGCCTGCATCGACGAATGCGCCGCCGCGCTGCAGCCCTTGATCGGATGCGACCTGCGCGCCGTGCTCTACCCCGCGCCCGGCCAGGAGGCGGAAGCGGCGCGCCGGCTGGCGCAGACGGCGCTCACCCAGCCGGCCATGTTCGTGGTCGAGTATGCGCTGGCGCGCCAGCTCATGGCATGGGGCGTGCAGCCGCACGCCATGATGGGGCACAGCCTGGGCGAATATGTCGCGGCCTGCCTGGCCGGCGTGATGTCGCTGCCGGATGCCCTCAAGCTGGTCGCCGTGCGCGGCCAATTGATCCAGCATCTGCCGACCGGCGCCATGCTGGCGGTGCAGGCCGCGCCGGAGGCGTTGCAGCCCTTCGTGGGTGCCGGTGTCGACCTGGCCGTGGTCAACGGCCCGCAGTCGTGCGTGCTGGCCGGCAGCCACGAAGCGATCGCGGCGCTGCAGGACAGGCTGGCGGCGGCCGGCCTGCGCGCCAGGGTCATCCCGACCTCGCACGCGTTCCACTCCGCCATGCTCGACCCGGTGCTGGCGCGCTTCCTGGCGCACGTCGGCGAGGTCGCACTCCACCCGCCGCGCATCCCTTACATCACCAACGTGACCGGCACCTGGGTGACGGCGCAGCAGGCCACCGATCCGGCGCACTGGGTGCGGCACATGCGCCAGACCGTGCGCTGCGCCGAAGGCCTCGACCTGCTGCTCGAGACCCCGGACGGCGCCTATCTCGAAGTCGGCCCGGGCCAGACTTTCAGCGCGATCCTGAAGCGCCATCCGCGCAAGGATGCGTTGCGCCTGGCCCTGCCGACGCTCGCGTCTCCGGCCCACCCTTCCGACCACGCGGCCCTGCTGGCGGCGCTGGGCCAGCTGTGGGCGGCGCACGCGGCCGCCCCGGCGTGGCGCACGCTGCATGCGATTGGGGCGCGCCGCCGCGTCCCGCTGCCGGTCTATCCGTTCGACCGCCATCGCTACTGGCCGCAGGCGGCGCCCGCGCAGCGCAGCGTGGCCGCGGCCCTGGCGGCCGCCCCCGCCGCGAGCGCGGACCACGAGGCGCAGCCGGCGGCGCCCGCGTCCGCGGTTGCCGCGCCGCGCGCCGAGGACGAACTCGAACACCAGGTCGGCCGCGCGTTCGCCGACGCGCTGGGCCTCGATACGGTCGCGCCGGAAGACGATTTCTTCGAGCTCGGCGGCAGTTCGCTGTCGGCGCTCGGCGTGCTGATCGACCTGGAACGGATCACCGGACGCGCGCCGTCCAATGGCCTGCTGCTGGAAAATCCGACGGTCCGCGCCCTGGCCCGGGCCCTGCGCGCGGACGTGCGGGCGGATGCGCGGGCGGACGCGCGCCTGGTCGGCCTGCGTCCGGGGAACGGCGCCGCGCCGATCTTCTGCATCCACCCGTACGGCGGCCATACCGCCGGCTACGTCGAGCTGGCGCGCCACCTCGGCGCGGACCAGCCGGTGTACGGCGTGCAGGCGCGCGGCCTGCAGGGCGAAAGCGCGCCGCTGCGCACCATCGAGGCCATGGCGGAGGACTACATCGCCCTGATCAGGACGCGCCAGCCGTCCGGCCCCTATCGCCTGGCGGGCCACTCGATGGGCGGCTGCATCGCCTACGAAATGGCACAGCAGCTCACCCGCGCCGGCGCCGGCGTCGAGCTGCTCGCCCTGTTCGACTCGCGCGCGCAGAACGCCAGCGAACGCCCGCTGTACCGCAACAGCGCCTACGGCCGCATGGCCAGCCGCGACTGGCTGAGCGACGAGGCGGTGATGCTGGGGATCCTGTTCCCGAAGCTCGAGATGGACTGGGAAGGCCTGCGCGACCGCCCGGCCGGCGAACACCGCGCGCTGGCGCAGGACGCCATCGTCCGGCAAGGCCTGCTGCCGGCCGGCACCGGGCATGCGCAGGTGCGGCACCTGCTGGCCGTGACCGACGCCAACGACGAAGCGCTGCGTTCCTACCGGCCCCAGGTCTACGCCGGCCAGGTCCTGCTGTTCTGCGGCACCGAGGGGTTCGCGCCGCAGTTCGGCGAGCCGGACCTCGGCTGGGGTGCGCTGGCCAAAGGCGGCCTGGAGCTGGTCATGCTGCCGGGTGACCACCACGGCGTGATGACGGGCGCGAGCGCCCAGGCGATGGCGCGGCGCCTGGCGCAGGCTTGACGTCGCGGCGGCGCCCATCGGTATTGGTTGCATCCCGGGTTTGCCGGCATCGCAAACGAAAAAACCCCTGCAGTCAGGGGCTTCTTTTCACTTCTGATGCTCGAGATTGCCGGACTGGCCGGCCCCACCAACGCCGCGGCGGTGCATTTTTACCGGGATTTCTCCATAATTTTCCCCGGCGACGGGCTGGCGTCACGAGCGAACCTTTTGCACCCCGTCGCAATGCATTGACACACGCACGGAAATCAGCCAGACTCGCCAGATATGTTAGCGCTATTTGTTTGATGATACAGGATGTTATGAACCCTCGTTCCCCTGTGGACGAGGAGAAGCAAGCGCGCCGCAGATGCAATGACAAACCAAGGAGACTTTTATGAACAGCAGTGCCGTCGAGAGCACACATACCATCCAGGCGGCGGAAAACACCCGCCTCATCGTCCTGATCAGCTGCGTTGCCACCATCGGTGGCTTCCTGTTCGGCTTTGACAGCGGCGTCATCAACGGCACCGTCGACGGCCTGAAGCAGGCCTTCCATTCGACCTCCGCCGAGCTCGGATTCGAAGTCGCGTCGATGCTGCTGGGCTGCGCACTCGGCGCCTTCTGCGCCGGCCGCCTGGGCGACCTCTGGGGTCGCCGTACCGTGCTGATCATCTCGTCCCTGATGTTCCTGACGTCGGCGCTGGGCGCGGGCTTTGCAACGACCTCGGCCGTCTTCATCGCCGCCCGCGTGCTGGGCGGCTTCGCGGTCGGCGCGGCCAGCGTGATGTCGCCGGCGTACATCGCCGAGGTGGCCTCGGCCCGCTACCGGGGCCGGCTGGCGACGGTCCAGCAGATCGCCATCATCAGCGGCCTGTTCTGCGCCTTCCTGAGCAACTATGCCCTGGCGCACGCGGCCGGCGCATCGACCGGCGTGTTGTGGCTCGGTCAGGAGGCATGGCGCTGGATGTTCTGGATGATGGCGATTCCGTCCGTGCTGTTCTTCCTGCTGCTGCTGACGATCCCGGAAAGCCCGCGCTTCCTCGTCGCCAAGAAGCGCAAGGACGAGGCGCTGGCCGTGCTGGAACGCCTGTACGGCGCGGCCGCGGCGCGCACGAAGTTCGCCGCGATCGACGTGTCGCTGGCCGAAGACCACCACCGTCCGCGCCTGTCGGACCTGGTCAACAAGGCCACCGGCAAGCTGCGCCCGATCGTCTGGGTCGGCATCGGCCTGGCGACGTTCCAGCAGCTGGTCGGCATCAACGTGGTGTTCTATTACGGCGCGGTGCTGTGGCAGGCCGTGGGCTTTTCCGAGAGCGATGCCTTGCTGATCAACGTCCTGTCCGGCGGCCTCAGTATCGGCGCCTGCATCGTGACGGTGTTCCTGATCGACCGCATCGGCCGCAAGCCCCTGCTGTGGATCGGATCGGTCGGCATGGCGGTGACGCTCGGCCTCGTCACCATCGCCTTCGCCAGCGCCAACCTCGACGCCAACGGCAAACTGGCCCTGTCCGGCACGATGGGCGTGCTGGCCCTGGCGGCAGCGAATATCTACGTCATCTTCTTTAACATCTCCTGGGGTCCGGTGATGTGGGTCATGCTGGGCGAGATGTTCCCCAACCAGATCCGCGGTTCGGGCCTCGCGGTCGCCGGCGCGGCCCAGTGGACGGCCAATTTCCTGATCACGGTGACCTTCCCCGTGCTGCTCACGAGCATCGGCCTGGCGGGCGCTTACGGCCTGTACACGCTGGCCGCGCTGATCTCGATCTACTTCGTGCTGCGCTACGTGCATGAAACGCGCGGCAAGGAACTGGAGCAGATGGAAGGCTGAGGGCACGCGAAATCGCGTTGGCCGGGGCGTGCCGCCCTGGCCGCCAGCAAGAAGGTCGTTGATGATGAAATCCACATCATCAACGACCTATCGTTTTTTGACGGTGCGACCTGTAGAGACAATCCCGCGATATCCTGCCCATCGCGCCGGACGACGCCATCGTCCGCGCGCAAGTCAGCAGTAAGCCACGTGCAATCGACGTGCCCGCACAAGTTCCGCCACCGGGCGCGTGAAGAGTGCAATGGCTGCGAACAGCCCGGCGGTGCCGAGACCTGGCAGCGCCCCGGGCGACGGCGGACATCGCAGCCGTGGGCGAACCCGAGCGCGACCGGATGCTGTCGCGCGGCTCACGGCTCGAAACCTTCCCGGAAGTCGATGTAGTCGAGGTTATATACGTTGAAGTTGACGTAGGTCTTGCCGGCACGTTCGACGCGCTCGGGCTTGCCGTACACGAAAAACCAGGCATCCGGGCGGCCTCGCTCGCTCAAGTCCTTGAATTTGCGGTCGAACAGCGTGCGCGAATACGCATTGGCGATACGCTGGTCCGGTACGAACAAGGACGGCCGGTACTTCTTCCCCTTCAACACGACGGCACACTGTGGAACGAACGTAATGGCATAGCCGGTATCCTTGCGGTCGACGAAGGCGCGGCCGAAATACACGCGCCAATGCGATGCCACATCCTCCAGATCCAGATTGGCCAAAGGCACGAACATGTCGCGGTACGACAGTCGAAATCCTCTTATCGACAGCATCTTCACGGCGTCGACACCCTGCTTGCGATATTTGGCAAAGCGGCTGACAAGGCTGCCGACCGAATAGGCCGTGGCCGGACGCGAAGACCCATCACCCGGGCTTCCGGCGCGGCGCTTGCGTTTGGTCTGAACCGCCCCATCCGGCCCCACCGGCACCGCCTGGACTTTCACCTCGTGCGAAGGCGGACGGGTCAGCACAAACTGGTCGGGCAGCGTCTCGTCCTTCCTGCCGCGCTCGCGTCGTGCTTCCTCATCGCGCGCGGACGCTATCTCTTCACAGCCGCCGTGATCGTCGCACTCGGCCGTATGCTCGTCGCCGACGCGGCGGAAATATGGGTCGACGGCCATGTCCTGGCGCAGCTTGTCGAGGTTGGCTGCCGTGATGTCGCCCGCGCAGCCCGGGTACAAGCAGAAAAAATTGTGCTTGTCGAGGATGCGTCCGGCCGTGAACAGTTCGTAAGCCGTGTCGATGTCGACGATTTCCTCGAGGTCGCTGCTGAAAGCGTGTTCGATTTTCATGAATGCGCTGCTGTACGGTTGTTAGAGATACAAGTAGTGTAGCCATTTAATTTCCATACAACAACTAAATGCAGGCGCTCGATCGCCCTCTCTTGACCTTGACCGGCAAGCGCGTGACGACTTCACCAGGCGCGTCGTGTCAGGTTCCCGCGCTCATGGTTTCCACTTACCCTGCGTCATCGCCAGACGTGGCGGCGTGGGCATGCGTCCGCGGCGCGGCGATCGGGATCACGCGGTGCGGCTCGTCTTCCTCGGTCAGGAAGACGAACCGCTCCTCGCCGAAGGCTTCAGGGCAGCCCGGCAAAGCGATCGTGCCAGTGGCGGCGACGGGAAAGCGCTGGTCCTTTTCGATACCAACATCTTCGTCGACATGCTCAACGGCGTCCCCGAACCGACGTCCGAGCCAGGCAGCTACGATCAATCCGCCGCCACCGCTTGAGCCTGTGGCACTCCCGTCGTAACCCACAACCCGAGAGACTTCAGCTGGAACGGCAGCGACGTTCATTTCCTTACGATTACGGCTCCATTCGATCGTCACCGGCTGCACCTCGTTTTACGGTGAGATTATCTGCATGCTCAGGGCGCAGACGGCACGACAGTGACGATAACGCGTCCGTAACGCGTCAGTGCCGGACTGCCCTTGTCAGTCACCTTGACGATGAAGTGGGCGGTCTCCGTCTTGCTTACCACGGGCGCCTGCCCCCAAACGGTATGATGGTTTTCGGCATACCCCAGCTTGATCTCCTCCCTGTAGCTGCCAGCTTCGGGATACTGAAACCACAGGTAGCTCAAGCTATCTCCATCGGGGTCGGAGCTGCCGGCCGCGCTCAGCATGAAGCCCTCTCCCGATTTGACGGTCAGCCGATCGCCAGGGGTAAGCTTTACGACTGGCGGATGATTCGCCCCCTTGTATGGCTTGGTGCTCCACTCCATTCGCGCTGCGAAATCGTTCTGGAAGTCTTTGCGCCAGCGCCAGATGGTGGTCCTGTACCCAGTGGAGACCTTGTCGCCGGCGTGCACGGCGCGGCCGAAGTCGCTGTGGACCATCGGCCTGTAACGATCCACTGCGTTGGTCCAGATGGCATGAGGCTCTTGCAATACAGGTACGTTGCCGGTGAAGCCTTCCGGATTCGTATCCTTCAACGCAGGCGTGTAGAACTCGTAGCGCCCACCCCAGCCGCCCCAGTCCGGATGCTCGGGTGCGTTCAGGCCGTTCGGTATCAAGGACAGGAAGGATGGCGTATCGCCCTCAACGCCAAAGGAAACATCCGGATACACCGCACCCAGCGGCCCATGCCCCTGTTGAATATGCGCGGCGATCCAGCCGTTGCTCACTTCCGTGTTGTCGAAGCCAGGCTCGGTCGCGTGCATGCCAGTCCAGGTGCCATTGCCATAGCCGCCGGGGCTGACGATATAAAACAGATCGGGAAAGTGGGTGCGTATCCAGAAACCGGAATCGTCCTGATCGGAGATCGTGTAGACGCGCAACTTCTTCACCAGGCGAGCGGCCTGCTCCGGTGTTCTGTCGTGGCTGATCCGATACAACGCTTGAGCAAGCGTATTGGCACCGCCCCAGACCGAAACCCATAGGGGACGCGTATCATTTTTCTCCAGGGCCTTGATGATGGCGTCCGATCCCGGCGAGTCCTTGCCGTCGCCGACACCTTGCATGCCGTAGACTTGCGAGCCGGAGCGCACCACCGCTTTGAGCGCCTGCGCTTTCGGAAACCCCGGTTCGTGCTTCAACAAGTTGGGTTGTACCCGGCCGTAGGCGTCGATGATCGCACGGATGGATTCCGGGGCGATGCGCGACTTCTGATGGGTGGAGGTCGTGGCGACGAGGCCTTCGATATCGATCTGGTTCGCGTAGAGAAGCAGGCGCACGAGCGACTGGCTGTCATCGGGATCGGCCTCGATATCGGTGAGGACAATCAGGCGGTGTTTGGGTTCGGCGACGCCAAGGGCAGGCACGCAAACCAGTAAGGCCGCCAGCATCGCTGTAGTTGAAAGTAGTCGCATCATTATCTCTGTATTGAATTGGGGGGCCTGTCTCGCGGGCCGGGGTCATGCGCACGACCGGCGACTGAACCCGGCCAAACGAAACGGCTCGGCGAGGAACGCGCCGAGCCGGACCGCATCCGCTGCAAGCCACTGACGATGCGGTGAACTGCCGCGCAGTCTGTCATGCGATTGCGGGTGCGCCAGCCTACGGAGTCGCGCCTTTCACGAGCGCATCGAGGAGGTTCGGATCGAGGACTGCATTATCGTTGCCCCGGTCGATCAGGCCGCCCACGTCCCAATAGAACGGTAGCACACCGTTGGCCACTGCCGACTTGGTGACGTAGTTTATATAGTAGACACGCGACTTCTTATGCAGGGCCAGTGCATCGCCCGTCAGATTGATACGCAGCATCGCGGCGTACTCGCCGAGCACCACCGGAATGCCTTTGTCGACAAACTGCTGCCTGATCGACGAAAACTGCTGATCGACATAGGCCTCTTCCTGCTTGTCGGGGTTATGGGCGGTGTCCGTGGTCGAATGATTATCCTTGCCCCAGTAATAGAATGCATTGCCATACCATTCATCTTTATCCAGCAGGGTAAATTGCCAGGGGTAAAAGTGCACCTCATACATCAGCTTGTTGCTGACGGTGTCGGTCGGCATGGCCGTCCACATCGTCGCTGATTTATCGATGTCCACGGACGGTCCTTGCACCACCAGGACGCGGTAGGCATTCTTGCCGCCGGTGGCCCGCACCGCGTCGATGAAGGTCTGGTGGTAGGACATGAGCACCGGCATTTGGTCGGCCGTCTTGACAGCCGGCTCGTTGGCGCCGGCAAACATCAAATGCTCGTCGAAGTCGCGCATTTGCGTGGCGATCTGGGTCCAGAACGCCTTCTGCTTCTGATTGACCGCTATTTGCTTGTCGGGCACGACGTTGTTTTCGAGCCAGCCGCCGTCCCAATGGATGTTCAGGAGCACATACATCTGGTTGTCGACGCAGTATTTGACGACTTGCTTGACGCGGTCCATCCAGGCCTGGTCGATCTTGCCGGTCTGCTGGTTGGCGTACTGGTCCCAGGCAACAGGCAGCCGGATGGCGTTGAATCCGTCCGCCTTGGCCGCCTTGATCATCGCCTCGGTGATCCTGGGATTGCCCCACGCGGTTTCTCCGCCGATCGCCTCCATCGTGTTGCCAATATTCAACCCCAAACGAATCTTGCTGGCGAGCTGGACAGCGGTGCTGCCCATGCCGGCAGCATCGGGCGCGATCGGATTCTGGTTGTAGTCCGGATAGAGACCCGCGGCCGGCGTCGTTGGAGCCGGTGTCGTCGGGACTGGCGTCGGCTGGGCTGGCGTGCTTGGCGCTGGCGTCGTCGCGGTTGGCGTCGTTGACGCGGGCGCCGCAGGCTTCGTGCCGGCCGTGCCGCCGCCACAGCCAACGTTTAATGACAGAATTCCAACTAATATGAGTACACGGCTGAGCTTCAAAGTAACCCCGAAATATTCATGCTGACAAATTACCCGTTGGCCTCGAATATTTTTTCGGCCAAGCGCCAACATTACCGAGGTCCCCGCCACGGCCGTTATCGCTTCCCCCGAAATTGCTTGCAATATGCGAAAAATTGCACAACTTGGGGATTTACAGCTACGGCTTGGGCGAGCGGATCGTCATGCTGCGTAAGCCCGATAACACGACGCGATCGATTACGCGTGTCCGCGCAAGCCGCGCCTGCATCCGTTCCGTCACAGATTGCCGCCGTCGCCGCAGGTCGCATGCAAGGAAGTGCAGTATCAATGCAATTATCTGCACCTTGTAAATGTCTTCACCGCTAGCGTAATTTCGATCCTTACTGTTCCCGAATCCCTGGGATAGACTTCGCCGGATTGCTGGACCGGCGGGCCTGGTCCCCGTTCCGCAAGCCTGAGCTCGCCCGCACTGCCAGCGGGCCGCGCCCTGTCCGCTTCCGGAACACGTAATGACAAAGAGACACTCTCCACGCAGCCAGCGCTCCGCGGTGGGCCCGTCCCGAGGTTGTCCATACGCCGCGCTGGCCGTCATACCCGGCGCCGAAGGCGACGTGCGGCCGGCCGACGGACACAGCTTTAATGGATACGACTGCATGAACATCATCAAACACAGCCTCGCCGTTCTCGGCCTGATCCTCGGCCACGATGGATGCGCACAACACGTTCCAGAATCCGCAGGTCATCAAGCCGGCGGCGTTCAGCGCGCGTGCCGCGGGCGGCAAGCTGTCGATCAAGGTGCCCGCAAAGGCCGTGATGGTGGTCGCTTTGGAGGAGTAAACGCCGCGCGCAGGCGCCTGGCGATCACCTTCATGTCCGATGGCACCGATGTGGCCCATCCTGAACAGGAGCGGCGGCTCACCGCTGCTGCAGCGGACCCCGCAAGGGCGCCAAGCCTCAATGAATTAACCTTGTAATTTGCCGCGCAGCCTGATAGGGCGGCCGCCTGCCGGCACGCTGCCGCCGATCCACCCGAAGGAGTGATCGGCGCCACCGGTTGGCGGGCCAGGCATCAATCGCCTGTCCCGCTCCACTTCCACACCTCGTTTTCTGACCTTCATGAAAAAGACACACCGCTCCGCTCTCGTTCTCTTGTCCGTACTGGCTTCGCTGCCCGCGGCGTCATTCGCGCTCAACCCGGTTATTCAGACGATGTATACCGCCGATCCGGCGCCCATGGTCAATAAGGGCACGCTCTACCTGTTTTCCAGCCACGATCAGGATGTCGGCGAAAAAAACAACTTCAACATGAAGGACTGGGTGCTCGCCACGACGACGGACATGGTGAACTGGACCCAGCATGGCGCGATCGCCTCCCTCCGGGATTTCGCCTGGGCCGCCAAGGAGATTTCCGGCTGGGACGGTTTTGACAACGGCGCCTGGGCTCCGCAAGTGATAGAGAGGGATGGCAAATGGTATCTCTACGCCCCGGTGCAAGGCCGGGGCATTGGCGTGCTGGTGGCCGACAATCCCCTCGGCCCCTACACCGATCCCATCAAGAAACCACTGATCGCCGGCCACGCCGGAGGCCTGTACGACAGCATCGATCCGACCGTCTACATCGACGACAAGGGCCAGGCCTATCTCGCCTGGGGCAATCCCAACCTGTGGTCGGTGAAGCTGAACAAGGACATGATTTCCTACGACACGAGCGTCGGGGAGAATGGCATCATTCGCCATCCGATGACCGTCAAGGCGTTGGGCGAGCGCAATCCTCCGGACACACAAGGCACGACGCTCCCGAAGCCCGCTTTGCGCGGCACGTCCTACGAAGAAGGTCCCTGGCTCTATAAGCGCAAGAATCTCAATTACCTGTTTTTTGCAGGTGGTCCCATCCCTGAACATCTCGGCTACTCCACCGGACCCACGCCCGAAGGCCCATGGACCTACGGCGGCGTCGTCATGAACCCGCAAAGCGCGTTCACCAATCACCCGGGCGTGGTCGATTTCAAGGGCAAGACCTACCTCTTCTACCACAACGCCGCGCTTCCGGGAGGCGACGGCTTCAAGCGTTCCGTGGCCGTCGATGAGTTGAAGTTCAACCCGGATGGCTCGGTCCGGACGGTCCAGCCGACCAGGGAAGGCCCGGCACCGGTCGCCACCCTCGATCCCTACCAGCGCGTCGAAGCCGAGACCATTGCGTGGTCTTCCGGTGTCAAAATCGAACCCAGCAGCGCCGGCGGCCAGAATGTGCGAGACATCCACGACGGGGCCTACATCCAGGTGCGCAATGTCGATTTCGGCGCAGCCGGCGCGCGCGCCTTCATGGCCAGCCTCTCCAGCACGGCCAAGCCGAAGCAGGCCACCGGGGCGAAGATCGAGATCCGTTTGGGCAAGCTCGACGGCCAGCTGATCGGCACGCTGCCGGTCGCGGGAACCGGCGGCCAATGGAAGCCGCAGTCTGTCCGGGTCTCCGGCGCCTCCGGCGTCCAGGATGTCTTCTTCGTGTTCCGCGGTGCGGCCGGCGAGGAACTGTTCAAGTTCGATTACTGGCAATTCTCCCATCATGACCTGCCCGCGGACCGCGCCTTCGGCGCGTTTCGGTCCGTTCCGGCGGCACGGGCGAATCGTGCCCATAATCCCCTGATCTGGGCCGACGTCCCGGACATCGCAATCATCCGGGTAGGGAAAACCTACTACATGAGCAGCACGACGATGCACATGAGCCCGGGCCTGCCGATCATGAAGTCGACGGACCTGGTCAACTGGAGCATGGCCTCCTACGCCTATGACACCCTGGCCGACAACGAAGCGTTCCGCCTCGAAAACGGCAAGAACGCTTACGGTCAGGGCTCCTGGGCCAGCAGCCTGCGTTACCACGACGGCATGTTCTATGCCTCGACTTTCTCCGCCACCGCCGGAGGACGCACCTACATCTTCGCCACGCGCGATCCCGGGCGCGGCCAGTGGAAAGAGACGAGTTTCGAGCCTGCGCTGGGTGACCACAGCCTGTTTTTCGACGACGACGGTCGTGTCTACATGGTTTTCGGGGGCGGTCGCATCTCGCTCATCGAGCTGAAACCCGATCTCTCCGGATTCAAGCCCGGCGGCGTGAACAAGGTCATCATCGAAAACGTCAACGCCCTCTTCGGCGCCGACCAGGGCGGGCTCAAAGCCGAGGGCTCGCAGCTCTCCAAGATCAACGGCCGCTACTACCTCTTCAACATCGCCTCGCCCAAGACCCGCTGGGCACGCACCGTCATCGTCCACCGCGCCGACACCATCGACGGTCCCTACGAGGGCCGCATCGCGCTCGATGATCGCGGTATCGCCCAGGGTGGCCTCATCGACACCCCGGAAGGTAAATGGTATGCCTATCTTTTCAAGGACAACGGCGCGGTCGGCCGCGTCCCCTACCTCGTGCCCGTGACCTGGAAGGACGGCTGGCCCGTGCTCGGCAAAGACGGCGAGGTGCCCATGTCGCTCGACATCCCCGCCGGCGGACAGGGCCCCTCGGGCGCGTCCGGCATCGTCGCGTCCGACGAATTCGACCGCTCGCCCGGTGCCCCGGCCCTGCCCCTCGCCTGGCAATGGAATCACAATCCCGACCCGCGTCACTGGTCGCTCACCAAGCGCCCTGGCTACCTGAGCCTGGTCACCGGCCGGGTCGATTCCAGCCTGCTCGAGGCCAGGAATACCCTCACCCAGCGCACCTTTGGCCCTGACAGTTTCGCCACGACCAGCATCGACGTGAGCGGCATGAAAGACGGCGACTGGGCCGGCGTGGCAGCTTTTCAGAAAATGTATGGTTTTGTTGGTGTAAAGATGAGCGCCGGCGCCAGATCTCTCGTCATGGTGAGCGCCGACTCCGGCCAGCCCGAGGAGGTCGCCGCCCTTCCCCTCTCCGGCACAACCGTTCACCTCAAGGTCGAATGCGTATTTCAGTCTGCGCCTGAAGAAGCCCGTTTCAGCCTCGGCGAGGGGGGCGCCAAGATCTACGGCATACCAGGGGCGCCTGAAGTCGCCCGCTTCTCCTACAGCCTCGACGGCAAATCCTGGACCCCGATCGGGCGTCCCTCGCGCCTTGTCTATACTTTCCCGCACTTCATGGGTTACCGCTACGCGCTCTTCTATTATTCGACGAAGACCGCAGGCGGCCGCGTCGACTTTGACTACTACCGGATCGGTCAAAGCGGCGTCTCCCGCTGACCGCCGCCCGCCTCTTCGCCTCACGCTGGACTGAATGCGCGCCCCGCCGGCGAAGACGCCTGTGGATGGCGCGCAGTGCTTCGAGAAAGCGGCCGCGCTCGGCGCCGCCAGCGGAAAATGGCCTTTACGGCGCCGGCTCGCGCGCGTCCTTTTTGCATGCATCCCGGAATGCCTTGGGCGTGCATTGGTAGGCTTCCTTGAAGAGCTTGATGAAATACGAGGAATTTTTGTAGCCGACCGAATAGGCAATTTCCGCAATACTGGCACCGGTGTTTTCCACCAACAGGCGCGATGCTTCGGTCAATCTGAGCTTGTTCAAGTAACCGATAAAGGTGTACCCCATTTCCGCCTTTAATATGTCGTTGACCTTATTGCGGTTGACGCCGGTTTCCGTCACCACGGTCTCCAGATCCAGTTCCGGATCCGCATAACGTGTCGCCAGCAATCGCAGAATGACGGATTTTCCTTTTTCCCGATGCGTCTCCAGCGCCAACTGCTGGTACGCCACCAGCGGCAAGTCTTTCTGCATCCGCGCATGAAGGTCATTGGCCAGGGTCACCGCGTACTGCCTGACGAACCACAACCCGAAACCCGCCCAGGCTACCGCCAGGAACGCGGCGAGAAAATACAGGTAGCCATATTTCCGCTCGTGCATTTCGATGTCCGCGATTTCGATACGCGACGGGATGCCGACGCGGCTGGCAGTGCTGGTGCCCACTTCGATCTGCGCAACCTTGGCCAGCGAGTAGCTCAGGTCGGATGGGTTGAGCTTGTTGAAGTCGACCCACCATTGCGGAACAGTCAAATGCGCCAGATCGAGTTCGGCATGAGCCCCGTCCTGATCGCAGTTAATGTATGCCGACGGCGAGCGGTAGGTCATCAGCTCATCCAGTTTGGACAGCTTGTCATCGAAGGTGGTCAGACTGACCCGAATGGTACCGGCGGGGAAGCAGCGTGCCTCGAAACTGATCTTGCCGAATCTGGACCAGTCGAGCAATGCCGGTTTGCCGTTCCTGTCTCTGAAGAGCAGGCCGCTCGATACATAGGGTCTGGAATTGCTGCCCGACAGGACGAATTCCATGATCAGACGCGCGCCATCGACTCTCGCATTCAGGCTGGTTGTCGCGTCGTTGCCTTTGTGCGTTCGCAACTGCCAGGAAAAATCTTCCTGCCCAAACAACGGGACGCGGTGATAGCTGCGGCTGACGCAAAAATACCCGGTCAGTATGCTCATACCGAGAAGCAGGATCAGCCGGACCAATGCTTTTGAATATAGCGAACGCATGTCAATGAAAATTGGCGGGTCCGACAGCGGCGAACCGACGCACGGGTTCTGTCGCATCGTTGAGCGCCAGACGTATTTTTCCGTGCCGGGCATGGCCCCGGCTTATGCTCGACTGACCAGTCCCGCCAGCGCGTAAAATCGGCCGGCAACCGACGTGCCGACGCCGCCGATCGTGCACTGGCATGCCTCGCTGTTCCATGAGCTTCTCGTCGTGTCGGTAGCTTAGCGGTCAAGCCGCGTACCAGCGAATATGGAACTCTTGCATATAGGTCGGGTATTAAACTGCCGCCGCGCACACCTGTTGATGGCTACGGTCCCGGCATCATAACAGGCGGGATATGGACGATCCCAGGGATTTTTGCAGCGGATCAACCGGAATCCGGCAGGCTGCCGATCTTCCGGTGTCATACAAATCTGTTCTCAGGACAGCCAATCCCTGCCGACGTTCACCACGACTGGAACAAGCAAGCCCTGATCGGTACGCCAAGCGGCGCAGGACATGGTATGGCATGTGAACGATGATACCGCCCTGAAGTCGCGCCATGGCCGATACCATCAGAAGGCCGTGCCGGATGGTGCCAGCCATTGCCGGACCATGCCGCCCGAGAAAAGGAAAAAGCCCCTGGAATCAGGGACTTGGGTTACGTCACGACGTTCAGCCCACCGAGAAGCGGAAGCGCATCTCCGTCTCGTACACCTGGCCCGGGCGCAGGATCGTGGTCGGATAGTCCGGACGGTTGGGCGAGTCCGGGAAGTGTTCGGGTTCGATCGCGAAGCCGCTGCGGTACGCATAGGTGTGGCCCTTGCCGTGGAGCGAACCGTCGAGGAAATTCCCGCTGTAGAACTGCACGCCGGGCTCCTGGGTGAACAGCTCCAGTACCCGGCCGGAGTGTGGCTCGCGCACACGCACCGCGCGCGCGAGGCTGCGGTCGCCGCCTGCCCGGTTCAGCACGAAGCAGTGATCGTACCCTTTGCCGTTGCGCAGTTGCTGATCCGCCTCGCCGATGAACTTACCGATCGGATGCGCCTGGCGGAAGTCGAACGGCGTACCCGCCACGGGGGCGAGCGGGCCGAGCGGAATCAGGCCGGCGTCGACCGGCAGGTAGCGGTCGGCGGCTATCGTCATGTCGTGGCCGAGAATATCCCCGTTGCCCGCGCCGCGCAGGTTGAAGTAGCTGTGCTGAGTCAGGTTGACCGGGGTCGCCTTGTCAGTCACGGCATGGAATCGCACGACGATTTCGTTGGCGTCCGTCAGGCTGTAGATCACCGTAGTGTCCAGGTTGCCGGGATAGCCCTCCTCGCCGTCCGGGCTGCGGTAACGCAGCGCCAGGCTGTCGCCCTCGATGGCCGCCGTCCATAACCGCTTGTCGAAACCTTGCTTGCCGCCGTGGAGGTGGTGATCGCCATCGTTGGTCGCCAGCACGTAGTCCTTGCCGTCCAGCGCGAAACGTCCATGTGCGATGCGGTTGCCGTAACGTCCGATCAGGGCGCCGAAATAGGGGCCTTTCACGAGGTAGGGTTCGAGCGTATCGAAGCCCAGCGCCACGTCGGTGAAGCGGCCGGCGCGATCGGGGACGTGGATCTCGGTGATGATGCCGCCAAAATCCAGGATTTTGACCAGCACGCCGTTCTTGTTCTTGAGCGTGTACTGGGTGACATGCCTGCCGTCGGGCAAAGTGCCGAACGGCGCGTGCGTGATCCCGGCGAGTGTCCGCGCGGTGCTTAGCGAGGAAATTGCCGCCACGGCGGTGCCGGCTGTTGCGCCCAGGAAGGCGCGGCGAGTGAGCGTCATACATGTCTCCATTGTTTACGTGAAACCGTTGAGTTCATAGGCCTGACAGGTGTACGTCCGGTGAATTGGTGACCGGGCAGGAGACGGGGGTACGTCATACGTTCTGATTTTCACGCAGTCATCCCTTACCTGATCCGCCAACCACGGTTCGTCATCCACGCAGTCGGAACATCATCTTCATTCGTGCCGCGGAACAGAAAATGCCCCTTTAGGTGTCGAGCGTTTTCGTGCGCAAGCTGCTGTCGTGTGGCGCGGTTTGAGCGCGCCCGAAACTAGTCCGGCACCACCGTCACCGGCTGGCGCGGCATGCCGGCCGAGGCCCAGCTCAGATGCATGCTGGACGGCCCGCTGGCGTGAACGTACTCGACGCGGATCGGATAGCCGCGGCCCGCCTTCAGCGCGATGCGCCCGTCGACCGTCGCGCGGCCGGCGGCAGTCTTGTTCAGCACCAGCACCTCGTTGATCCAGACCCGGGCCACGTTGTCACTGTCGACGTAGACGGTGTACACCCCGCCTGCCGGCGGCGCCAGCGTGCCGCGCCATCGGATCGCGTAATTGGTCTCGCTGACACCGGCCGATGCGTCGGGCGAGGCCGTGCCGCGCTCCGTGTTCAGGTCGAAATCCACGAGCGGCGTGACCGAGGTTTTTTTCAGCGTGTCGAAGTTGCCGTTGTAGTACTCGACCTTAAACACCGGCATCCTGGCAACCGGCCCATTGAGCGCTTCCACGTCGGCGATCGCCCACGGGTGGCCGTCCGGATAGACCAGTCCATGGAAGGGCGTGGCCGGCTCCGGCGCACCGTCCGGATTGTTCCAGGCGAAGCGTGTGTTGCTGCGGCCGATGCCGAACTCCCAGATGACGAAGCCGGTCCTGGTGGCGCCGTAGTGGGCGACGATGCCGGGCACCGTCTGCGTGCCGCGGTTCATGCTCTCCGAATTGAATACCGTCGGGCCGAAAGGTCCCGGATAGGCGGCGTCGTAGGAATGGAAGGAGAAGAAATCAGAAAAATACCAGGGCTCCCACTGCTGCACCGACGGGGAGCCGACCGGTATCGTGCTGCCGGTGTCCTTGATGGCGATGCGCGCGTCGTTCATCAGCACCACGTTCATCGCGCGCTCGCGGTTGGCCGAATTGCATCCCGCTTCGTTCATCTGCTCCCACGTCAGGATGCGCGGGTCGTCGCGGTGCGCCCGCACGATGTCCTGCACGTAGGCGCGCACCTTGTCCTTGTAGACTTTGTAGTAGTTATTCTTGACGTAGGCGCCGGGCGACTGCACCCAGCGGCTGTTGTGCCGGCCGGGTATCGGCGCACCCTGCTCGCCCAGATGCGGATTCGGGTCCCAGCAATCGTCGAAGAAGATTGGCGCCACGCGCATGCCGTGCGCGGCCGCGCTGGCGACGAAGTTCTCGAATTTTGCGAGCAGACCGACGCGGTCGCGCTCCCATTCCAGATAGTGCAGATACACGGCCAGGGTGTTGATGCCGTAGACTTGAGCGTAGCGCAGCTCGCGGTCGACGATGGCGGCGTCATAGTTCTGCCACCACTCCAGGTAGTTGACCACGTTCGTCGGCACGTACACCGCGCCCTTGACGTGCGAGAAGTCGTAGACGGGCACGGGCACCGTGCCCAGGTCGCGCAACGCGACATGGCTGAACCTGGCCGCGGCGCCGTCCGCCCGCAGGCCGGCGCCGCCGTTCATGTACATGTCGTCTCCGGCGCTGAGCATGTGGCTGCCGTCGACGTACACATCGATGCTCTTGCCCGATGAGACCAGTTTGAGGTGGTAGGACTTGCCGGCCTCCAGTTCCAGCGGATAGGCGATCATCTCGGTCCAGCTCTTGCCCTCAGCCTGCGGGTCGGTCTTGTCCTTGTACTGCCCTGAGCCGAGGCGGGCCAGCACCACGCTGTTGCGCGCCGTGCTCAATCCGACATAGTAGCCGTGGTAGCCAGCCGGATTGGCGTCGCCGCCGTCCGCCTTGCCGCTGGTGCGGAACTCGAAGCCGGCATCGCCGCCGGCGCCGACTTCCACATCGGCCTCCATGCTCAGGCTCTGGTAGACGGCGCCGTCGAGCAGCGTCCTGGAGACCGCGCCGGCGGCGACGCCGTGGCGGTCGCCTTCATGGGTCCATGACGCGCCACGGTCGGTCCAATGCGAGTCCGGAGCGGCGGCGGCAGGGAACGCTCCCGCCAATAGAAGCAGGGTTACAGTCAGCGCATTCGCGGCGCATCGTTTCATCATCGATATCATTGGTCAGTTCCTCAAGGTGCGCGCCTGCAAGTGCGGCTGCTAAAACGCCTGGTAACTTGACAATACTGATGGGTTTTCTTGTTTATATCAACATTAATTGTTATAAATAGGTATATGCCTTTGGAATGGCTGGGGCACGAACACGTTCGGGTCGCCACCATGCACAACATTCCAACAACTATTATTGTGAGTAATTAAAATCTTTGCGTGCGCGAAGCGCCCCGCCCAGCCCTGCCCGGTCAACGTCAGCAACCCATCAATCCCAACCTGGGCTCAAGCCGATCGCGCCGAGGGACCTGACCGTGTCGCTGTGGAAGGGCATTGATCCGCAGCTGGCAATAACAGGTATTTCGCAATGTCCGGCTTAGTGTTCCGCACTTTGTTGCGCTGTGAGGTATCCTGTCGAACCCCCACCTGATCGCCACCGTGCCCGAGGGCTACGCGCGCGAAGGTATGGCGCCGTTCAAACTGCGTTATCTGCCGCATCCGGTGCATGCGAAGTAACACAACGAGCCGGGGAACCAGTGGCTCAGGAGCGTGATCGCCGAGCTGGCGATCGACGAGGGTGTCAGTCCTGGCCAGGCGTCCCGGCCGTCCTTGATCAAGTTCTTGCGGCAGGCGAATTGCCTGGGCGTTGATCGTCCTTCCAACCGCCGCCGAGTGCCTTATACAAAGACACCGTCGCCTGCAGGCGCTTCAGTTTCAATTTCCCCATATCGTCCTGCACGTCCGATAATGCGCGCTGCGTATCGAGAACCGTCATCAAATCTTCGGCGCCCGACTTGTATCGGATTTCCGCCAGGTCGTACGCCCGGCGCGCCTGCTCCAGTTGGGCTGTCTTCAAGCGCCACTGCTCATCCAGGCTGCGGATCTGGCCCAGCGCCGTATCCACTTCCGACAGGGCGGCGATCACGGTCGCGCGATACACCTGGACCAGTTCCTGTTTTCGGGCGATGGCGAGGTCGCGTTCCCGCTTCAGCCGGCCGCCATCGAAAATCGGCGCCATCAACGAGGCACTGACATTGGCGAGCAGATTCGGGGCATTGAGCAGCGACAGCAAGGCGCTGCTTTGCGCGCCCATCGCCCCGGTGAGGTTAATGCTGGGGAACAGGTTCGCCCGAGCGACGGCGACGTTGGCATCGGCGGCAGCCAGGTTGGCCTCGGCGCGGCGGACATCGGGCCGGCGCGACAGGAGCTCGGACGGCAAGCCCGGGGACACCTCGGGCAAGGTAATCGTGTCCAGTCCATACTGGCCGACGGAGAATGTCTGCGGCGTTTTACCGAGCAGGATTGCCAGCGCCGACTGCGCTTCGCGCTCCTGCTGCATCAAGTCCGGTATTTCCGATTTTTGCTGCGCCACGGCGGACCGCTGGCGCGCGAGATCGAGCGTCGAGGCGGCACCCGCGCTTTGTTGTACCTCGACCAGCTTCAGGACATGTTCGGCGTTCGCAACGTGCTCGCGCGCGACGGCAAGCCGGTCATGCAGCGACAACACCTGCAGATAGGTCGAAACGATGCCGCTGGTGACCGTCAATGCCACGGTTTGACGGTCGAAACGATTCGCCTCGAGCGACGCTTCCGCGGATGCCACGCTCGCCTTGTTCTTGCCCCAGAAATCGACTTCGTAGGACACCTGCAGCGAACCGCCGGCGGAAGTACTCGCGCTGCCGCTTCCGATCGGCATGGCGCGGCTGGCGTCGCCGTAAAAATTTGCGGTCGGCAGCAAAGACACGCCGGCAATGCGCGCCTCGGCCTCGGCCTGCTTCACGCGTGCCAGTGCGCCCGCGAGTTCCAGATTGCTGGACTGGCCTTCATCGACAAGATGCGTCAGTTCAGGACTACCAAACCGCTGCCACCAATTCTTGTCAGGCCACTCCTGATGGTCCGGCGCTCCGGCGGCCGGCGCTCCGGCGAGGGTCCAACCGGCAGGCAGGTCGACCTTGGGCGGCGGCTCGGCGATTGGTGCATGGCTGGCACATCCCGTCAGCACGGAGCAAGCCAACAACGTCAGCGTCAAGGCGCGGTGTGTCATCGGCATGCCTCAGGAGCCCGATGCCGTAGCGGACTTCGTGCCGGCATCCGCTGCGGCCGCCGCCGGAAACACGTCGGGCACGGGGCCGACCAGTACCTTGTCGCCTGCGGCCAAGCCGGACAGGATCTGCACCTGCTGCGCATTGCGCAATCCGACCTTCACCGTGCGGGCGCCGACGTGTTGGCCGGCGTCGAGCACATTGACCTTGTACTGGCCGTCCCCGTCCTGCGCACCGAGGCCGTTCGCCGGCAGCAGCAATGTATCGCGCGCCTGCGCGACGACGAACTGCACCTGCGCACTCATGCCGCTCATCAGTTCATGATCCGGATTCCTGACCTCGAACAGGACGGTATAAAAGGCCTGCTTGCCCTGCTCGCCCGTGCCGTCGGTCGGGATGGGAATAACTTGGCGCAGCTTTCCCGACCAGTGTCTTCCTGGATAGCCAGGGGTCGTGAAACTCGCTGCCATGCCGGGCCGCAAGCGCGTCACATCGTTTTCCGCAACGCGCGCGGCGACCGTCATGTCCGACAGGTCGGCAATCCGGAGCAGCGGTGCGGCGGGTTGCGCGGCAGCCAGCATTTGTCCCGTGCGAACCGCCATCGACACCACGGTGCCGGAAATCGGCGACCTTACCAGCGTTTTCTGACGCGCTTCCTCGTCGATTTTCAATGTTGCTTCGAGTTCGTGGATCTGCGCCGTGATCGCATCGACGCGCGCGGTTGCCGATGACGCGTTCATCCGCGCCGATTCGAAGGCCTCCTCGCGGGTCGCGTTTTGCGCTTTCAACTGGGTCTGGCGCTTGAACTGAAGCTGGGCGAATTCAAGTTGCGCGCGCTGGTCAGCCAGATCCGCCTGCAGTCGGGCCATCTGGGCACGATTGCTTTCGACTTTGGCGGGTTGTTGGATCGGCGTGATTTCGAGCAGGGGCTGGTCGGCCTGGACCGTGTCACCGACGGCGACCAACACCTCTTTCACCTGTCCGCCAATCTGGGCGTACGCGTCGGCCCATTTGTGGAGCTGAACCTTGCCGGCCGCGTCGACCGTTTGCTGGATGTCGCCGCGGCGCGCCGTGACGGTGTCGAGCTTGACGGGTGCGGGTGCGGATGCGGCTGTGGCCGCTGGCGGTGACGGTTTGGTTGCTTGCGCCAACACGGGACTGGCGCCGAGCACAGCAGCCAGGGAAAGCAGAGCCGCTGCCACGTCGCGGGAAGACACGCGCCGGGCGCGGCTGGCCAAGGGCGATGTTCTGTCTTGTTGATCAGCAGGCATGGGACCACATCAGAAAAATTCCGAGTATACACACATTCCGGGAGCCGCTGACCGCCTTGCAAAACTTATCCCGTCCTCTCGACGGCGATCGACAACGACTTCAGCACCATTCACGATACCATGCCGAGGTCATCGATCCTTGAGCCGGCAACCAGGGCCATTATCTCGCTGATCCCCACTGTTCCGGCCGTTGAGCCGTACGTTGGATCGCGGACGATCTGTTGCCGGCCAGGCGCACATAGCCGCCTCCACGAAAGCCGGGGCGGTTCACCGGTGATGTCTGATTAGGCTTTCAGCAAGAACACGTTCTCATCCATCTCGATGATTGCTAGCTCGATGCAACGACCCGGTCAACTCGACCGTCTCAACGTGTGAGGCGAATTTTAATTCATATGCTTAAAGCCGAGACGCCGTCCTTTGCGGACCATACTCAAAAGTGGAAATAAAAAGGCCGTTGATCATTTGGTTCAAAAGATCAACGGCCCGCTTATTTCCACCTAAAAATCAACTACTTACAAACATCCCTTCATTCCCACTCGATCGTCGCCGGCGGTTTGCCGGAAATGTCGTACACGACGCGATTAATCCCGCGCACTTCGTTGATGATGCGATTCGACACCTTCCCGAGCAGTTCGTGCGGCAGATGCGCCCACTGCGCCGTCATGAAGTCCAGCGTCTGCACGGCGCGCAGCGCCACGACGTATTCGTAGGTGCGGCCATCGCCCATCACGCCCACCGATTTCACCGGCAGGAACACGGCAAAGGCCTGCGACGTGGCTTCGTACCAGTTCACCGGTGCCTTGCCCGCGTCGATGCCCGGCACGCGTGGCGATTCGAACGGGGTGTTGCGCAGTTCTTCGATGAAGATCGCGTCGGCTTCGCGCAGCAGGTCGGCGAACTCGCGCTTCACTTCGCCAAGGATGCGCACGCCCAGGCCCGGGCCCGGGAACGGGTGGCGGTACACCATGTCGTGCGGCAGGCCCAGGGCGACGCCCAGCTTGCGCACTTCGTCCTTGAACAGTTCGCGCAGCGGTTCCAGCAACTTCAGGTTCAGCGTTTCCGGCAGGCCGCCTACGTTGTGGTGGCTCTTGATCGTCTGGCCTTTCTTGCCTTTGCCGGCCGATTCGATCACGTCCGGGTAGATCGTGCCCTGCGCCAGCCAGCGGGCCGCAGTCAGTTGCTTGGCCTGCTCCTGGAACACTTCGACGAATTCGCGGCCGATGATCTTGCGCTTCTGCTCCGGATCGTTGACGCCAGCCAGGTGGCCCATGAACTGGTCGGACGCGTCGATGCGCAGCACCTTCACGCCGAGGTTCTTCGAGAACATGTCCATGACCATCTTGCCCTCGTCCTTGCGCAGCAGGCCGTGGTCGACGAAAACGCAGGTCAGCTGGTCGCCGATGGCGCGATGGATCAGGGCTGCCGCGACACTGCTGTCGACGCCGCCGGACAGGCCGAGGATGACTTCATCGCTGCCAACCTGGGCGCGGATCTTTTCGACGGCTTCGCCGATGTAGTCCGGCATGTTCCAGTCGCTCTTGCAGCCGCAGATCTCGTGCACGAAGCGGCCGATGATGGCTTCGCCCTGCGTCGTGTGCGTCACTTCCGGGTGGAATTGCAGCGCGTAGAAACGGCGTTCCTCGTCGGCCATCGCGGCGACCGGGCAGGAATCGGTGCTGCCCATCAGCTTGAAGCCTGCCGGCATTTCCAGGACCTTGTCGCCGTGGCTCATCCAGACCTTCAGCATGCCGTGGCCTTCGCTGGTCACGAAGTCGTTGATGCCGTTCAGCAGTTGCGTGTGGCCGCGGGCGCGCACCTCGGCGTAGCCGAATTCGCGGACCTTTCCGTTCTCGACCTTGCCGCCCAGTTGCGCGGCCATCGTCTGCATGCCGTAGCAGATGCCCAGCACGGGCACGCCCAGTTCGAACACGGCTTGCGGGGCGCGCGGCGAATCGCCTTCGAGCGTCGAGTTGTGGCTGCCGGACAGGATCACGCCGGACGCGCCGTAGTTGCGCACGAAGTCGTCGCCGATGTCGTAGGGATAGACCTCGGAGAACACGCCGGCGTCGCGCACGCGGCGGGCGATCAGTTGGGTAACCTGGGAACCGAAGTCGAGGATGAGGATCTTGGAATGCATGTAATGGTGATGGTTGAATGGTGGGCACCGGGTGCCCACCCTACGTCAGATGGTATTCGTAGGGTGGGCATTTGAGGCCAGTGGCCTCAAATGAAACGTGCCCACCTTGGCCGATCGATTATTCCGTACGGTAGTTCGGCGCTTCTTTGGTGATCTGCACGTCGTGCACGTGCGATTCGCGCATGCCGGCCGACGTGATCTCGACGAACTCCGCCTTCTCGCGCAGTTCTTCGATCGTCGCGCAACCGCAGTAGCCCATCGACTGGCGCACGCCGCCGACCAGTTGGTAGATGATCGCCAGCACGCTGCCCTTGTAGGCGACGCGGCCTTCGATGCCTTCCGGGACGAACTTGTCGGCCTTGCTCGACGCTTCCTGGAAGTAGCGGTCGGCCGAGCCTTCGGCCATCGCGCCCAGCGAACCCATGCCGCGGTAGTCCTTGTAGCTGCGACCCTGGTAAAGGATCACTTCACCCGGCGCTTCCTCGGTGCCGGCGAACATGGAGCCCATCATGACGGTGTGCGCACCCGCGGCCAGCGCCTTCGAGATGTCGCCCGAGTAGCGGATGCCGCCGTCGGCGATGCAGGGCACGCCCGTGCCGGCCAGTGCTTCCACGACGTTCGAGATCGCGGTGATCTGCGGCACGCCCACGCCGGCCACGATACGCGTCGTGCAGATCGAGCCCGGGCCGATGCCGACTTTCACGGCATCCGCGCCGGCTTCCACCAGCGCGAGTGCGGCGGCGGCCGTCGCGATGTTGCCGCCGATGACGTCGACGTGCGGATACGTGTCCTTGATCCATTTAACGCGGTCGAGGATGCCTTGCGAGTGGCCGTGCGCCGTATCGACCACCAGCACGTCGACACCGGCTTTCACCAGCAGGTCCACGCGTTCCTTGTCCTTGTCGCCCACGCCGACCGCTGCGCCGACGATCAGCTTGCCCTGCGCGTCCTTCGACGCGTTCGGGTGCTCGTGCGACTTCAGGATGTCCTTGACGGTGATGAGGCCGCGCAGTTCGAAATCGTCGTCGACGACCAGCACGCGCTCCAGGCGGTACTTGTTCATCAGGCGCTTCGCTTCTTCCGTGCCGGCGTCTTCCTTGACGTACACGAGCTTGTCGCGCGGGGTCATCTTGGCGCGCGCCTCGGCGTCCAGGTCTTCTTCGAAGCGCAGGTCACGGTTGGTGATGATGCCGACCACCTGCTTGCCCTCCACCACCGGGAACCCGCTGATGCCGTGCTGCTGGGCCAGGGCCAGGACTTCGCGGATCTTCATCGTCGGCGGAATCGTGATCGGGTCGCGCAGCACGCCGGCTTCGAAACGCTTGACGCGCGCCACTTCACGCGCCTGGTCGGCCGGACGAAGGTTCTTGTGGATGATGCCGATACCGCCTTCCTGCGCCATCGCGATCGCGAGGCGGGCTTCGGTCACGGTGTCCATGGCGGCGGACAGCAGCGGAATGTTCAGCGAGATATTCCGGGTCAGCTTGGTGCGCAGGGACGTATTGGCCGGGAGGACGTTGGAGTAGGCCGGGACGAGCAGCACGTCATCGAACGTGAGTGCTTTCTGGAGAAGACGCATAGTTGATTTCCTATAGGCGCAAAAGCGAATTATACAGAAACTCCAGGAAAACGTCGCCGCCTTGCCTAAAAACGACCGGAACCGCGAGGAATCCGGCGATTGACAGCAGCCGCCAGCCGTGGCGAAATCAGGTGTATGACGTAAGGAAACAGACCGATGGATTCGAAACGCTTATTATTCCCGCTGCTGGCCGCGCTCACCGTGCAGGCGCCCGCGCATGCCCAGTACTCGTGGATCGACGACCACGGCACGCGCGTGTTCTCCGACCGCCCGCCGCCGCCCGGCACGCCGCCGTCGCGCATCCTCAAGGCGCCGCATCCGCCGGCCTCCGCCTCGTCGTATGCCCTGCCCGCGCCGGCAGCGCCGGCCGAGCCCGCGAAACCCACACCGCCCTCGCTGGCCGAGCGCGACGCCGACTTCCGCAAGCGCGCGGCGCAGCGCGACGCGGACGAACACAAGGCGGCCGAGGATGCACGGCGCAAGGCCGACCTGGCCGGGCAATGCGCGTCGGCGCGACGCGTGGAAGCGAATCTGAATTCGGGCAGGCGCCTGACGGACGTGGACGACCAGGGCGAACGCGTCGTCGTGACGGAAGAGGAAAAGGCGCGCCGGCTGGCGCAGGCCAGGCGCGTGCTGGCCGATTGCCGGTAGGGCGGGCATTCGAGGCCGGCGGCCTCGAATGAAACGTACCCGCGCGTAATGCCAACGCGCCGCACATGTCACTGTGCGCGCCGGTAACGCCAACACACTGCATACGTCACCATGCCCGCGAGTAACGCCAACACGCTGCACACGTCACGCGTGGGCACGGGGTGCCCACCCTACGCGACCGGCGCCGCCTGCCCGGACTGCTTCTTGGCCGCGCGCTTGCGCCGCGAATCCTTCGGATCGGCCACGAGCGGGCGATAGATCTCGACGCGGTCGCCGTCGCGCAGCACGGTGTCCAGCGACTTTTTCTTGGCGTAGATGCCGACCGGCTGCGTCACCAGGTTGATGTCGGGGAAGCTGGCGAGCACGCCGCTCCGCTCGATCGCCTGGCCGACGGTCGTGCCGGGCGCCACGCGCAGCGGACGGATGAATTCCTGCTGCGGCAGCGCATACATCACGGCGACCTGCAATTCCGCCGGCTCAGCCATAAATCACCTCGGCGCGCTTGCAGAACGAATCGACCATCGTGTTGGCGATCATGCCGAACACGGGCCCGACGAGTTGTTCGAGGATAATGCTCGAGAACTCGTACTGCATGTCGAAGTCGATCTTGCAGGCGTCGGCGCGCAGCGCCTTGAAACTCCACGTGGCCTCCAGCATCTTGAAGGGACCGTCGACGAGGTGCATCTTCATCTGGCCCGGACGCTGGTTGTGGTTGGACGTCGTGAAGCTCTGCTTAACGCCATGGAAATTGATCTGCAGGCAGGCCACCAGCTTGTCGTCGCCGCGTTCGAGCAATTTCACGCCGCTGCACCAGGGGAGGAATTTCGGATAGTCCTCGACTTTTGCGACCAGATCGAACATCTGTTCGGCGCTATACCCGAGGAAAACTGATTTGTGCACTACTGCCATTGGTCAACCGTTTGTTATGATGTTGGTTACGTTGCATTTTGCGCTCGCGGAATCCTTTCAAGAGCGCGACAACGGTAGTTTAACCGACGCGCGGAAATTAGCGATTTCATGAGTATTATTGACAATAAAAAAGCCTTTTTCGACTACTTCATCGAGGACCGCTACGAGGCCGGCCTCGTGCTGGAAGGGTGGGAAGTGAAGGCGATCCGCGACGGCCGCGTGCAGATCAAGGAAGCGTACGTCGTCGTGCGCAACGGCGAGCTGTACCTGTTCGGCGCCCACATCAGCGCGCTCACGACCGCCTCCGCCTGGAGCCATCCGGAAGCCCTGCGCACCCGCAAGCTGCTGCTGCACAAGGCGGAAATCGACAAGCTGGTCGGCAAGGTCGAACGTTCCGGCTACACCCTCGTCCCCCTCAACCTGCACTTCAAGGGCGGCCGCGTGAAATGCGAAGTCGGCCTCGCCAAGGGCAAGAAGCAGCACGACAAGCGCGATACCGAGCGCGACCGCGATGCCAAGCGCGAGGTCGACAAGGCGATGAAGCAGCATCGCCGTTGAGGCCGGCTTAGCGCGACTCAGTGCGGCTTAGTGCGGCTCAGTGCGGCGCAGTCTCCGGCATGGCTGACGAATGGTGGCTCGTGATGAGCCACTTGCCGCCGCCCGATGCGGGCTCCCAGCGATACGTGAAGGTGTAGCGGGCGTGCACGACCTGTCCCGTCGCGCCGAACGTGAATGTGTAGAGGCCGGCGTCCACCGCCGTGTCGCAGGCCGTGTCCACGAAGCGGAGGTCGATCTTGCCGGACGGCCGGCTTTGCAGGAAGTGCTCGAAATACGCTTCCTTGTCCGCCGGCGTCAGGCGCGGCCGGTTCGACACGGTGGGCAACAAGATCGACCGCTCGGCATAATTGGCGACGACCTGGTGCGGATCGCCCGTCTGCAGCGAGGCGTTCCAGCGGTCGAACAGGGCCGCGACATCCTGCTCGCTGGCGCGCCGGCACGCGCCCCCGGGCGCCTGCGTCGCGCAGCCCGCCAACGCGAGACCAAGCCCTGCCGCCAACGCCTTCCACGGTGCGAACGAACGCATTTGCGCCTCCTGTCGCCGGACGAACCGGCACGCGATGATCGTCAGACCACGCGCGCGCTGATCCGTTCCGTGCGCGGCGCCGGTCAGGCCGCGGCCACCCTGCCCCGCGCCATCGCATTGCCCAGCTGGCATGCGACGAAGCTGGCGACGAGGCCGACCGCCACGCCGCACGCGAGCTTGAACGCGCTGCCGAACAGTTGCGGCGCCACGAGGCCGGAGACGAGTGCGAACGACATCATCTGGATGAACGCCAGCATCGACGACGCGAGGCCGCGGTTGTCCGGGAACAGGCCGAGCGCGGCCACCTGGATCGCGGGCATGGCCACCGCGAGGCCGAACGTGTAGACCATCAGCGGCAGCACCGCCCACGGCACGTCGACCGCATCGTCGGCCAGCGCCGTGTAGCCCACGTTCAGCACGCAGGCCGCCGCCATCGTCACGAAGCCGATGGCGCGCATGCGCGCGGGCGCCACGCGCGTCGCACGCTTGCCGCCCCAGGCCGAGCCGATCACCATGCCGCTGATCAGGGGGATGAACATCCACGCGAACGCCGTTTCCGGCAGGTGCAGGATCTCCATCACGAAGTTGGCGGCGGAGCCGATGTACAGCGACAGGCCGCCGAACGCGAGGCCCACGGACAGCGACAGCAGCAGGAATTGCGGATGTCCCAGCACCTTGAGGTAGTTGCGGGCGATGGCCACGCCGTGGAACGCGTGGCGCTTTTCGACCGGCAGGCTTTCCGGCAGCAGGCGCCAGGTCGCCAGCAGCATGACGGCGCCGAACAGCGCGAGGAACACGAACGTCGCACGCCATCCGAACGTCACGTGGAGCCAGCCGCCCAGCACCGGCGCGATGGCGGGCGCGAGGCCGAACACCATCATGATGTGCGACATGATGCGCTGGGCGTCCGCGCCGGTGAACCGGTCCTGCACGATGGCCTGGCCGATGACGGAGCCGGCGCCGGCCGACATGCCCTGCAGCGCGCGGAACAGCAGCAGAGCGCCGAACGTCGGCGCCAGCGCGGCACCGGCCGACGCGAGGGTGTAGACCGTCAGCGCGACCATGATCACGGGACGGCGGCCGAAGGAATCGGACAGCGTCCCGTAGAACAGCATCATGAACGCGAACATGAACAGGAACACCGACAGCGTCTGCTGCACGGCGACGGGCCCGACGTCGAACGCACGCCCGATGGCGGGGATCGACGGCAGGTAGGTATCGATCGCGAGGGCGCCCACCATGCCGAGGCAGGCCAGGATGACGGTCAGGAGTCTTTGCATATGCATGCCTTGATCAAAACATCGGCACTGCACCATGCGAGCGTCCGAGGGACGAAATTGTAGCGGGAAACGCCAACGCCGTCTCGACGTCTCGACGCCCCGCCGCGCCGCCGCGCCCGGATGGCGGCGGCGCTCGAACACCGAGGGCACGCAGGCGCAGCCAGTGCCGCCTGCGCGCACGCGATCAGTCGGGGCGGTACAGCGACATGCCGAAGCGCTCGGTGCGCGGCATCCAGTTGCCCTGGTAGTCGGCGGAGACGAGCACGCGCTCGGCGCGGCCCACGAGCAGCTTGCGCGGCACCAGGCCGATCACGCGCGAGTCGGCGCTGTTGTCGCGGTTATCGCCCAGCATCAGGTATTCGCCCTGCGGCACGGTGACGGGGCCGAAGGTGCGCGGCGCCATCACGTCCGGCATGATCTGGATGTGGCGGCGCGGCTGCGCCGTCTTGCCGTCCCACGATTCGGCCAGCTGCAGCGCCCGCATCGCCGTGCCGCCGACCGAATCGAGCGACTGTTCGACGACCCGGTAGTCGGCGCCGCGGCCGTTGATGAACAGGCGCTCGTTGCGCATCTCGACGACGTCGCCCGGCAGCGCCACGACGCGCTTGATCAACAGGGTGCGGTCGCGCGGCGAGCGGAACGTGACGATGTCGCCGCGCCGCGGCTCGCCGAGGTGCGCCAGCACGACGTCCGTGAGCGGGACCTTCAGGTCGAACGCAAGGCGGTTCACGAGCACGACGTCGCCTTCGAGCAGGTTCGGATGCATCGACGCCGACGGGATCGGATTCCAGTCCGCCACCGCCGTGCGGAACATGCCGAACAGGACGAGAAACGCCAGGAAACCCTTGTTGTTGCGCACCCAGTTCTTCATTCAGGACTCCTCGCCTGTGGTCATTCTGGCGATGTTATACGCGGCTTCGCCGGGTGCAGGCTTAACAGAGAATTAAAGCGCGGACGATGCGCCGGGACGCGATCGTCGGGGTCGGCCGGCGGATAGGCGGGTTGTGGCTAGGCCAGCCCGATGTGGATGGCCATGCCGACCCACACGGCAAACGCCGCCGCCGCGAGGTAGGCGGCGTACGTCATCAACGCAGCCCCGCGCTCGCCGTCGCGCCGGCTGCGCACGAGGTAGTACGGGATCGTCCCCACCGCGAACGCCACCACGGCCACGCTGAGCCAGCGCGACCTCCGGTAGCCGCGCGCGTCGCTGTCGCCGCGGTACCACAAGAAGCACAGGTAGCTGACGACGACGCCCACCAGCGGATGCAGCTGGGCGGCGTCGTCGGCATGGCCGGCGTCCAGCAGGCCCGTACCGGCCATCAAGGCCATGATCCACAACACGACACGCTGGTGACTCATCGCGGCTCCCGTGCGCCGCGGGGAGACCCCCTCAGCGCGGTTTGACGTCGACGAACAGCTTAAGGAACCCGCTGAAATTGCCGTTGATCATCGTCACACTCAGGTCTTCTGCGACTTCACGATCGTGAGCGCCGAGGCGATCAGGCCGCTCATATCGCCCATGTCGGCCGGGACGATGATCGAATTGTTCGTCTTGGCCAGCTTGCCGAAGGCGTCGACGTAGTGCTCGGCCACGCGCAGGTTGACGGCGTCGATGCCGCCCGGCGCGCGGATCGCCTCGCCCACCTGGCGCAGCGCGCTGGCGCTGGCGTCGGCCAGCGCGATGATCGCCGCGGCCTCGCCCTGGGCGCGGTTGATGGCGGCCTGCTTCTCGCCTTCGGAACGGGCGATGGCGGCCTCGCGCTCGCCGCTCGCGATGTTGATGGCTTCCTGGCGCCGCCCTTCCGACGCGGCGATCAGCGCGCGCTTCTCGCGCTCGGCCGTGATCTGGCGCTGCATCGAATGCAGGATCTCGGCCGGCGGCGTGAGGTCCTTGATCTCGTAGCGCAGTACCTTGACGCCCCAGTTGGCGGCCGATTCGTCGATCGCGTTGACGACGGTCGTGTTGATGTGGTCGCGCTCCTCGAAGGTCTTGTCCAGCTCCATGCGGCCGACCACGGAACGCAGCGTCGTCTGAGCCAGCTGCGTGATGGCCTGGATATAGTTGGACGAGCCGTACGACGCGCGCATCGGGTCCGTCACCTGGAAGTACAGGATGCCGTCCACCTGCAGCTGCGTGTTGTCCTTCGTGATGCAGACCTGCGGCGGCACGTCGAGCGGGATCTCCTTCAGGCTGTGCTTGTAGGCGATGCGGTCGATGAACGGCACGACGATGTTCAGGCCCGGCGCCAGCGTGGCGTGGAATTTGCCGAGCCGTTCGACCACCCACGCGTGCTGCTGCGGCACGACGTTGATGGTCTTGAAGACGAACACCAGGGCGACGATGAAGATCACCAGCGCGAGGGTTCCAAACGAGAATTCCATGGTCATCCTTTGGTTGACGGTTGAGCGATGAATCAGATGGGGGACGGGCCGAGCCATTCGTAGGCAATGCCGCCGAGCGCCCCCGCGACGCCGAGCAGCACGCAGAACGCCGCCAGCCGCAGCAGGGCGCGGCCCTTCTGCCCGGCCGGACGGCTGCGCGCGATGTAGTACGGTACGGCGACGATCGCGAGCATGACGATGCCGACGTTGAGCCAGCGCGAGCGCCGGTAGCGGCGCGCCTCGCTGTCGATGCGATACCAGCAGAAGCTCAGGAAGCTGAACAGCAGCGTGGACAGGACGGTCCAGCCGTTGGACTGGATGTGCAGCGCCATGGCGCGCGCATCGACGACGCCGGCCACCAGCGTCACCGCGACCAGCAGGACGAGGACGTGCGCCGTCTTCATGGATTCGCCACCACGAGCCGGCTGCCCTGCACCTCGACGATGCGGAACTCGCCCGCATGGGGCGCGACGCCCTGCCCGAGCTCGACGTCCCACAGCGCGCCGCGGTACATCACGCGCGCGCGGCCGTTGTCCCAGGCCGGGACGGTGACGCGCTGGCCGATGTCCAGGTTGACGTTGCGGTCGCGCCGGGCGTCCGTCTTCGCGGGGTGGCCGAAACGCGAACGATGCAGCAGCCCCGTCGCCAGCACGCCCACGACGGCGGCGCCGATCGCCTGCACGGGCGCCGCCGCGCCGGCCAGCGCGACGACGCCGCCCACCGCGAGGCCGCTGGCGATCATCAACAGGTAAAAGGTCCCGGTGAACAGCTCCAGGATCACGAGCACGCCGGCTGCCACCAGCCAGCCCATCCAGTCAGCCATGGTTTCCTCCATGTCGGAGCGAACAAACGAAAAACCCCCGCCGCCCGCTCCGGGTGACGAGGGTTGCATGGGCGATATCGCCAGTCTACTGCGTCTGCGCGCGGAGTCAACGGGCAGGCGCCGGTCAGATGCCGTCGCGCTGGCCGGACGCCGGCTTCACCACGGACGAAGCGCCCGGCGCGGCGCAGGCGCGGGTGCAGCGCAGGTAAGTCTCGTCGCACGCGCCGGCATGGCCGATCCTGCGCGCTTGCGTCCCCGCATTGTCGATCGCGCGCGACGATTCGGTAGGCACCTGCAGTTGCGCGGCGCGCGCCAGCGGGTTTTTCTCCGGCATCTCGAGCGGCGGCGAACCGTCGTCCGCGGCCAACTCGTGGGCATTCGCCCGGCATTCGCGCTTGTCGGCGTCGCACAGGGATTTGCACAGGCTGGGCTCGGCGGCCTGGCAGGCGCCCGCCCACATCGCGGTTGCCATGATCGACAACAAGGCCAAGCGTTTCATCAACGGTCTCCGTCAAAACAAGTTTGCCAAAGTGTAACGTTTTTGCGCCCCACGTCAACTATTTGTTGCTCTTGGCTCAACGACTTCCATGGCAGAGATATTTGCAGAACGTAACTGTTGTTGTACGGGCATTAAGTATTCCCGTTATCCGGCGCCGCCCCGATATTGACCCAGATCGGATCGCGATCTGGCCACCGGGGAAAATCAATTTCCAAGTGGAAATGAAATCGATAATGCGCTGTATTGCCCACCTGGAGAATGCCATGTTCCGACGCCTTGTTGCCGCTTTCCATCCCCGCAAACCCGCGCTGCCGGCCCCCGCCACGCACGACGCCATCACGGCCTACGACGAACACGGCCGCCAGGTGATGATGCCGCGGGCGGAATGGCGCGACAAGGTGCTGCACCCGCGACTCAGGCAGCACTGGAACAGCCCGGACGCGTTGTACGCCACGATCATGTCGGCCCTGTCGGACGGCTTCGCGCCCGAGTTGATGACGGCGGCGGCCCGCCTCGTCGAGATCGACGGCCTGCCGGAGCGCAGCCACGTCGCGCACGGCATCGTCCTGCTGGAAAGCGGACGGCTGGACGACGCCGAAGCCGCGCTGCGGGCCGGCATCCGGGCCGTCGGCGAAACGGCCGCGCTGCTGACCAATCTGGCGAAGGTGACGCATGACCGGGGCATTGCTGCGGCGACGTCCGACCTGCTGGGGCGCGCGGTCCGGCTCGATCCGAACTTCGACCACGCGTTGAACGGCTGGCTCGCCTTCGAGCGCGAGCGCGCGGGCGAGGCGGGCTTCCTGGCGGCCCTGCGGGATGCGTGCGGCTTGCCGGGCAGCTGGCGCGCGCAGCTCCTGCTGGCCCGGCACCACCTGGCGGCGGGCGACCTGCCGGCGGCGCGCGAACAGTACACGGCCGTGCTGGCCGCGGCCGAGGTGGACGGCGGCGCCCTGATGACGATGGCCGCCGACCTGGCCCGGCACGGCCACACGGGCCTGATCGTCACGCTCGTGGGGCCCGTCTACGAACCGGCCAAGCACGGTCCGCAGGCCGGCTTCAACCTGCTGCGCGCCTGCCTGGAGACGGAGCGCGTGGCCGAGGGCGAAGCGCTGCTCGCGCGCCTGCGCCCGCTCGCGCCGGCACCGTTCACGCGCCACCTCGACGAGTTCCAGCGGGCGTTCCGGCAACTGCACGGGACCGTGGCGCCCGTGTGATGCCGACTACGGTCCTGCCTCGGGTGCCAGGGTCGAGCTGACTGACTTCGTTCGCCAGCAGCGAGACCGTCGCCGCTGCGAAGGCAGGGGCCCAAGGCCGATGCGTCCCGCAGCATGCACGGTCCTGCCCCGGGCGCCAGGGTCGAGCTGACTGACTTCGTTCGCCAGCAGCGAGACCGTCGCCCCTGCGAAGGCAGGGGCCCAAGGCCGATGCGTCCCGCAGCATGCACGGTCCTGCCTCGGGTGCCAGGGTTGAGCTGACTGACTTCGTTCGCCAGCAGCGAGACCGTCGCCCCTGCGAAGGCAGGGGCCCAAGGCCGAGGCGTCCCGCAGCATGCACGGTCCTGCCCCGGGCGCCAGGGTCGAGCTGACCGACTTCGTTCGCCAGCAGCGAGACCGTCGCCCCTGCGAAGGCAGGGGCCCAAGGCCGATGCGTCCCGCAGCATGCACGGTCCTGCCTCGGGCGCCAGGGTCGAGCTGACTGACTTCGTTCGCCAGCAGCGAGACCGTCGCCCCTGCGAAGGCAGGGGCCCAAGGCCGATGCGTCCCGCAGCATGCACGGTCCTGCCCCGGGCGCCAGGGTCGAGCTGACTGACTTCGTTCGCCAGCAGCGAGACCGTCGCCCCTGCGAAGGCAGGGGCCCAAGGCCGAGGCGTCCCGGAGCATGCGAACGTATCGCGCGCGCATAAAAAAACCGCTGCGGGGCCATCGACCCCGCAGCGGTTTTTCATCGGGCGTTCAGCCGCTTACAGCGCCGCCAGCTTCTGCCACGTATCGATCACCGAGTCCGGATTCAGCGACATCGACTCGATGCCCTGCTCCACCAGCCACACGGCGAAGTCCGGATTGTCGGACGGCCCCTGGCCGCAGATGCCGATGTACTTGCCCTGCGCGCGGCAGGCCTTGATCGCCAGCGACAGCATCGCCTTCACGGCCGGGTCGCGCTCGTCGAAGTCCTTGGCCAGCAGCTCCATGCCGGAGTCGCGATCCAGGCCCAGCGTGAGCTGCGTGAGGTCGTTCGAACCGATCGAGAAGCCGTCGAAGTACTGCAGGAACTGCTCGGCCAGGATGGCGTTCGACGGGACCTCGCACATCATGATGACGCGCAGGCCGTTCTCGCCGCGCTTCAGGCCATACTTGCCCAGCAGCGCGATGACCTTCTCGGCCTGGCCCAGGGTGCGCACGAACGGGATCATGATCTCGACGTTCGTGAGGCCCATCTCTTCGCGCACGCGCTTCATGGCCATGCATTCCATCTCGAACGACTCGGCGAAGTCGTCGGCCAGGTAGCGCGCGGCGCCGCGGAAGCCCAGCATCGGGTTTTCCTCGTCCGGCTCGTAGCGCGAACCGCCGATCAGCTTCTTGTACTCGTTCGACTTGAAGTCGGACAGGCGCACGATGACCGGCTTCGGCCAGAACGCGGCGGCGATCGTCGCCACGCCTTCGGCCAGCTTGTCGACGTAGAACGCGCGCGGCGACGCGTGGCCGCGTGCGACCGATTCCACGGCCTTTTTCAGGTCGTTGTCGATGTTCGGGTACTCGAGGATCGCCTTCGGGTGCACGCCGATGTTGTTGTTGATGATGAACTCCAGGCGGGCCAGGCCCACGCCGTTGTTCGGGATCGCCTGGAAGTCGAACGCCAGTTGCGGGTTACCGACGTTCATCATGATCTTGGTCGGGATCTTCGGCAGCTCGCCGCGCACGGATTCCGTCACTTCCGTTTCCAGCAGGCCGTCGTAGATGCGGCCTTCGTCGCCTTCGGCGCAGGAGACCGTGACGAACGTGCCGTCCTTCAGGGTTTCGGTCGCGTCGCCGCAGCCGACGACCGCGGGCACGCCCAGTTCACGGGCGATGATCGCCGCGTGGCAGGTGCGGCCGCCGCGGTTCGTCACGATGGCGGAGGCGCGCTTCATGACCGGTTCCCAGTTCGGGTCCGTCATGTCGGCAACGAGGACGTCGCCCGGCTGCACGCGCTCCATTTCCGACGGATCGTGGATCACGCGGACCGGGCCGGCGCCGATCTTCTGGCCGATCGCTCGGCCCGACGTCAGCACGGTGCCCGTGCCCTTCAGCTTGAAGCGCTGCTGGGAGTCGGTCGCCTTCTGCTGCGACTTCACGGTTTCCGGGCGCGCCTGCAGGATGTACAGCTTGCCGTCGCGGCCGTCCTTGCCCCACTCGATGTCCATCGGACGGCCGTAGTGCTTCTCGATGATGACGGCGTACTTGGCCAGCTCGACGACTTCCTCGTCCAGCAGCGAGTAGCGGTTGCGCATTTCGATCGGCACGTCGACGGTCTGCACCGAGCGGCCCGCCTTGGCCTCGGCCGTGAATTCCATCTTGATCAGCTTCGAGCCGATGTTCTTGCGGATGACGGGCTTCTTGCCCTGCTCCAGCATCGGCTTGTGCACGTAGAACTCGTCCGGGTTCACGGCGCCCTGCACGACGGTCTCGCCCAGGCCGTAGCTCGACGTGACGAACACGACGTCCTTGAAGCCGGATTCCGTGTCGATGGTGAACATGACGCCGGCCGCGCCGGTGTCGGAACGGACCATGCGCTGCACGCCGGCCGACAGGGCCACTTCGGCGTGCGTGAAGCCCTTGTGCACGCGATAGGAGATGGCGCGGTCGTTGTACAGCGACGCGAACACGTGCTTCATCGCTTCCAGTACGTTGTCGATGCCGACCACGTTCAGGAACGTCTCCTGCTGGCCCGCGAACGAGGCGTCCGGCAGGTCTTCCGCCGTGGCGGACGAGCGCACGGCGAACGACACTTCGGTGCCGGAGTCGGCGACGAGGCGGTCGTAGAAGGCCTCGATTTCCTGCTGCAGGCGCGGCTGGAACGGGGTGTCGACGATCCACTGGCGGATCTCGGCACCGGCGGCGGCCAGCGAACGGACGTCGTCGATGTCCAGGCCTTCCAGGCGGGTCGCGATGCGGTCGCCCAGCGATGGGCCGCCGTCGATGCCGTGGTTCAGGAAGTCGCGGAAGGCTTGCGCCGTCGTGGCGAAGCCGCCCGGCACGCGCACGCCGGCTTCGGCCAGCTGGCTGATCATCTCGCCCAGGGACGCGTTCTTGCCGCCGACCGACTCGACGTCGGTCATGCGCAGGTTCTCGAACGACGCGACGTACACACTTTCCGCGGACGCTGTTGGGTCGGGCGCCTTCAGTACTGCATTCGACAGGTTAGTCATGGTAAAACACCTTTGTGATGATGGAAATCTGCACGGCGGATCGGCCGACGGCCGGATGACGGACGAGCCTGGCGAGGCAGCGGCGGCGGGCCGGGCACTGCGCATGAAACACACGCGTGCTCCTGGCCGGCTTCGCGCGGCAGGCTGGTCGGTTTCCGGGGGATTTCTTGTTATTCTTGGCGTCGTACAGCACAATCTCACAACCCGTTGCCCAACATTTTACCCCGTGCGACTGGGTTTCACAGCCCTGGGGCTGCAACTTTGTCATTATCTGTCCAAAAAAACATCATGTCCCTCCCGAGCACTCCAGCGAGTCCAGACGCCGCGCGCACCGTCTTCTTCGTGTCCGACGGCACCGGCATCACGGCGGAAACTTTCGGCCACGCGGTGCTGAGCCAGTTCGAAATGCGCTTCCGGCAGATCCGCCTGCCGTTCATCGATACGATCGAAAAAGCCTACGAGGCCGCGCGCCGCATCAACGACGTCGCCATCGCCGACAACCAGCGTCCGATCGTGTTCTCCACCCTCGTCAAGCACGACCTGTCCGCGGTGATCCGCGCCGCGCAGGGCATGCACATGGACCTGTTCCAGACCTTCGTCGCCCCGCTCGAGCAGGAATTGCGGGTGAAGTCGACGCACACGATCGGCCGCATCCACAACGTCGTCGATACCGAGGAGTACAAGAACCGCATCGAGGCCATCAACTTCTCGCTGGCGCACGACGACGGCCAGTCGCACAAGAACCTGGCGGACGCGGACGTGATCCTCGTGGGCGTGTCGCGCTCGGGCAAGACGCCCACGAGCCTGTACCTCGCCATGCAATACGGGATCAAGGCGGCGAACTACCCGCTGATCCCGGACGATTTCGAACGCAACAAGCTGCCGTCGGCGCTGCCGCCGTTCAAGCACAAGATCTTCGGCCTGACCATCACGCCGGAGCGGCTGTCCGAGATCCGCAACGAGCGGCGCGCGGGGAGCAAGTATGCGTCGCTGGAGAATTGCCGCTACGAGGTGAACGAGGCCGAGCAGCTGATGCGGCGCGAAGGAATCCGGTGGTTGTCGTCGACGACCAAGTCGATCGAGGAGATTTCGACGACGATCCTCCAGGAGATCAAGCCGGACCGGCGCGAGTATTGACCCATCCTCAAAAGAAATGCCGCCAGTCTTCCAGCCACCCCGGAAACTCGTCCGCCGCCATCGGATTGGCGATGTGGTAGCCCTGCGCATACGTGCACCCGAGGCCCTGCAGGAAATCCCAGTCCTGCCGGGTCTCCACCCCCACCGCGACTGACATGCGGTCCAGGCTGTGCGCGAGTCCCAGGCAGGATTTCAGCACGGTGCCCAGCGGGCGTTTCTTCGACGCGCCATCCACGAACGAGCGGTCGATCTTGAGTTCGGAGAACGGGATGCGGGCCAGGATCTGCAGGTTCGAGCGCCCCGTGCCGTAGTCGTCGATCGCGAGGCCGAAGCCCATCATGCGCAGGCGCACGAGGCGTTCGATGAAGTCGGCGTCGAAGCTGAGGATCGCCGATTCCGTCATCTCGAACGTCAGGTAGTCGGGCAGCACGCCGTGGCGCTTCATCGTCGACGCCACCTGGCGGATGAAGTTCGGATGCGCCAGCGTCTCGGGCGCCAGGTTCAGCGAGATCGAGATCGGGATGCCCTGGTCGTGGTAGCGGCGGCAGCGCTCCACCGACATCTCCAGCATCGTCCAGTCGAGGAAGTCGATGCGGTTGTTCTGCTCCAGCGCGCCGATGAAGGACGACGGTCCGAGCATGCCGTGCTCGGGATGGCGCCAGCGGGCGAAGGTCTCGAGGCCTTTCACCTGGCCCGTCGCGAGCTCGATCTTGGGCTGGAAGAAGGGTTCGAACTGGCGCTTCTGCAGGCCGACGCCCACCTCGGCGAACGAAAAGCTCGGCCCCGGCGTGGCGGCGCGCGCGGGCTTCGGCGGCTGGTAATTGTCCAGCAGGGCGCGCAGCTTGGTGCTCGTGACGGGCTTGGCGATCGTCCCGAGCAGGTCCACGCCGTGCGCCTGCGCGAGGCTCTCGACGGAAAACAGCACGCTGGACGGCTGGGCGCCGACGACGATCAGGCGCACGCTCGACTTCAGCGCCGCGATGGCGCGCAGCAGTTCCAGGCCGTCCATGCCGCCCAGGTCGAGGTCGATGACGGCGACGTCCACCCTGGGCGTGAAGCTGGCTTGCAGCGTGCGCAGGGCCATCGGGCCGTCCGGCACGTCGGTGACGCGCGTGGCGCCCACCTGCGCCAGCGCCTCGATCAGCGCGCGGCGCTGCACCGGGTCCGCTTCCGCCACCAGAAAGTGCAAAGACTGCAACTGCGATTGCCCCATGTCCATCATGACTCCGTCGTTACCTGCACGAAGCGTAACCGAACGGGCTTGTCGCGTCTATGCCTGGCGCTCTCGCTGTTGCTGGCGCAGCTGTTCGAAAAAGCACACGGCCGCGCAGGCGGCCACGTTCAGCGATTCCACCGCGCCCGCGTGCGGGATGGCGACGCGGTGCGTGGCCAGCTCCAGCAGCGCGGCCGACACGCCCTGCCCCTCGTGGCCCAGCAGCCAGGCGGCCGGGCGGGACAGGTCGACGTCGTAGATCCGTTCGCTCGCATAGCCGCTCGTCGCCAGCACGGGCACGCGCGCCGCGCGCACGAGTGCCGCCAGGTCGACGTTCTCGAAGATCTCCAGCACGAAATGGGCGCCCATCGCGGCGCGCAGCACCTTGGGCGACCACATCGACGCCGTGCCGGGGCTGCAATACACCTGCCGGATGCCGGCCGCGCCGGCGCTGCGCAGGATCGAGCCGGCATTGCCCGGGTCCTGCACGCCGTCCAGCAGCACGGCCGATCCGGCCAGTGCGGCGGGCCGCGCGGGCCGCGGCGTGTCGACCAGGAACAGCAGGTGGATGCCGTGTTCGACCTGGCTCAGCGCCCCGAACAGCGCATCCGGCAGCGCCGTGGCGGGCCCCTGCACGCGGTCGACGATGGCGGCCACTTCCGGGTTCGCCAGCGCGCCTTCGGACACGACGCAATGCACCGGCTGCCCCACGAGGTCGAGGTAGGCCTGGCACAGGTGGACGCCGTCCAGCAGCGAGCGCCCCGCCTTGCGCAGCGCCTGGCTGCTGCCCGCGAGGTGCTTGAGCTCCTTGTAGAACGGGTTGTCGCGCGACGTGACGCTCTTGATCGCGCTCGTCATGCGGGCTCCCCGAACAGGTCCGGCTCGATCAGCGCGCGCACGGGCGCGAAGCTGCGCCGGTGCACGGGGCTCGGACCGTGCTCGCGCAGGCGCGCGAGGTGCAGCGCCGTCGAATAGCCCTTGTGCTGGTCGAAGGCGTATTGCGGATACGTTGCGTGCAGCGCGACCAGGGCGGCGTCGCGCGCCGTCTTGGCAAGGATCGACGCGGCCGAAATCGCATGCACCTTGTCGTCGCCCTCCACCACGGCATGCGCGCGGATGTGCGGCGCGAACTGCGGGCAGCGGTTGCCGTCGATGAGCGCGATGGTCGGCACGGTCGCGAGCAGCTCGACCGCGCGGCGCATCGCCAGCATCGTCGCCTGCAGGATGTTCAGCGTGTCGATTTCCGTGTGCGAGCACTCGGCGATGGCCCAGGCCAGCGCATGTTCCTTGATGAGCGGGGCCAGCTCGTCGCGCCGCGCTTCCGTCAGTTTTTTCGAGTCGCGCAGGCCCTCGATCGGGCGCGCCGGATCGAGGATCACGGCCGCCGCGTACACCGGACCGGCCAGCGGGCCGCGCCCGGCCTCGTCCACGCCGCAGACGATGTCGTCCAGCGTGAACGGCCGGTTCTTCGGCGGCAGGCCGGGGTAGAAATCGACCGCCTTTTTTCTCGTGTTTCTCATGCTTTGCCTATCACCTGCAGCACGGCGCGGGCGCTTTCGCGCGCGCTGTCGCGCAGCAGGCTGTGATGCATTTCGGTGAAGCGCTCGCGCAGCCGCACCCGGTTGTTCTCGTCCGTCAGCTGGAACCAGACGGCATCCGCCAGCGCCTCGGGCGTCGCCGCGTGCTGCAGGAATTCCGGCACGACGGACTCGCGCGCCAGGATGTTCGGCAGCCCGATCCACGGCAGGTAGCCCATGTTCCGGATGAGCAGCCACTCGGCCTGCAAGACCTTGTACGCGATCACCATCGGCTTCTTGAACAGCGCCACTTCCAGGGTGGCCGTGCCGGATGCCGCCAGCACGGCGTCGGCCGCCGCGATGCACGCGTGCGACTCGCCGTCGACGAGCTGCAGCGGCACGTCCTGCAGACCGGCTTTCGCCATCAGCTCCATAAAATACGCCTTCTGGCGTTCTCCCGCCATCGGCGCGATGAAGCGGACGGACGGGTCGCGCGCGGCCAGCAGTTTCACCGTGCGGACGTACGGCTCCGTCAGGTATTTGATTTCCGACATCCGGCTGCCCGGCATGACGGTGACGACCCGCGCATCCTCCGGCAGCCCGAGGGTGCGCCGCGCGGCACGCACGTCCGGCACGAGCGGGATCGTCTCCGCCAGCGGATGGCCGATGTACGTGACGGGCACGCCGGCCTTTTGGTAAATCTCTTCCTCGAACGGGAAGATCACGAGCATGTGCGACACGGCGCGCTGGATCTTCTTGATGCGGCCGCCCCGCCACGCCCAGATCTGCGGGCCGACGAAGTGCACGGTCGGGATGCCGGCCGCGCGCAGCTGCTCTTCCAGGCCGAGGTTGAAGCCGGGGTAGTCGGCGCCGATGAACGCGGCCGGCTGCTGCGCCAGCAGGCGGTCGCGCAGGCGGTTCTGGATGCCCTTCAGTTCGCGGTAGCGCAGCAGCACGGGCAGCAGGCCGCGCACGGTGAGCGTGTCCATCGGCACGTCGGAAGCCAGGCCCTGCTCCAGCATGCGCGGACCGCCGATGCCGGAAAAGGCGACGCCCGGCAGGTGCGGCTTGAGGCCCGCCATCAGGCGCGCCGCCAGCAGGTCGCCCGACAGTTCGCCGGCCACGAGGGCGAGCGACACCGGGGCCGCCGTCGGATCAGCGGACGATGCCACGGCTCGTGGTGTCGAGGAAGTCGCGCATCGCGCGGATGTGCGGCGCCGCGTCGCCGGCGGCGCTTTCCTCTTCCGCCAGCTTGGCCTTGGCTTCTTCCAGCGTGAGGCCGGAGCGGTAGATGTGCTTGTACGCGGCGCGGATCGCGTTGATCTGCTCGCGCGTGAAGCCGCGGCGCTTGAGGCCCTCGATGTTCACGCCATGCGCCTCGGCCGGGTTGCCGGAGACGAGCACGAACGGCGGTACGTCCTGCGTGAGGCTCGTGTACATGCCGATGAAGGCGTGCGCGCCGATCTTGCAGAACTGGTGCACGCCGCAGTAGCCGGACAGGATCGCCCAGTCGCCCACGTGCACGTGGCCCGCGAGCTGCGCGTTGTTCGAGAAGATCGTGTTGCTGCCGACCTGGCAGTCGTGCGCCAGGTGCGTGTATGCCGACATCCAGTTGTCGCTGCCCAGGCGCGTCACGCCCGCGTCCTGCGCCGTGCCGAGGTTGAACGTGCAGAATTCGCGGATCGTGTTGCGGTCGCCGATTTCCAGGCGGGTCGGCTCGCCGGCCCACTTCTTGTCCTGCGGCGCGGCGCCCAGCGACGCGAACTGGAAGATGCGGTTGTCGCGGCCGATCGTCGTATGGCCCTCGATGACCACGTGCGGCCCCACCACGGTGCCGGCGCCGATACGCACATCGGGACCGATGATCGAATACGGGCCGACTTCGACGGTGGAGTCCAGCTCCGCCTTCGGGTCGACGATCGCGCTCGGGTGGACCTTGCTCATCACTCCCCCGCGCGCGGTTGCGTCGATTCGTTTGCCCTGATGGTGCACATCAGTTCCGCCTCGACGGCGACCTTGCCGTCGACGCTGGCGACAGCCTTGTACTTCCAGATGCCGCGCGACGTGCGCAGGATCTCGACGTCCATCTTGAGCTGGTCGCCCGGCTCGACGGGGCGCTTGAAGCGCGCGTTGTCGATGCCGACGAAGTACACGACCGAGTTCTCGTCCGGCTTGACGTTCATGGTCATGAACGACAGGATCGCGGCCGTCTGCGCCAACGCCTCGATCATCAGGACGCCCGGCATCACCGGCTTGTGCGGGAAGTGGCCGTTGAAGAATTCCTCGTTGACGGTCACGTTCTTGATGGCGGTGATGGTCTTGCCGATTTCGTAGTCGACCACGCGGTCCACCAGCAGCAGCGGATAGCGGTGCGGCAGGTATTCCTTGATCTCGTTGATCCCCAGGGTTTTATTCGTCATGGCTTCGGTCGTCATTTTTGTTCTGTAGGTCCGGTCAGTTGTTTGATCTGTTTTTCCAGGTTGCGCATCTTCTCGCGCAGCGCGGACAGGTTGCGCACGATGGCGGCGCTCTTTTCCCATTCGGCGTTCTTGGCCAGCGGATAAAAGCCCGTGTACTGCCCCGGCTCCAGCACGGAGCGCGACACCATGCTGCCGGAGGAGATATGGACGTTGTCCGCGATTTCCAGGTGCCCCAGCACCATGGCCGCGCCGCCGAACGTGCAATTCTTGCCGATCTTCGCGCTGCCGGCTACCCCCACGCAGCCGGCCATCGCCGTGTTCGCGCCGATGTGGCAGTTGTGGCCGATCTGGATCTGGTTGTCGAGCTTCACGCCGTCCTCGATCACGGTGTCGGCCAGCGCGCCGCGGTCGATGGTCGTGTTGGCGCCGACGTCGACGTCGTCGCCCAGCAGCACGCGGCCCGTCTGCGGGATCTTGATGTACACGCCGTTCTCGCGCGCGAAGCCGAATCCGTCGGTGCCGATCACGGCGCCCGAGTGCAGGATGCCGCGCTTGCCGACCTTGCAGCGCGCGTGGAACGTGACGTTCGCGAACAGGTGCGTCTCTTCCCCGATCTCGGCGTCGCGGCCGACGAAGCAGCCGGCGTCGACGCGGACGCCCCCTGCAATCACGGCGCCCGCTTCCACCGTCACGTTCGGGCCGATGTGCGCGGACGGGTCGATGCGCGCCGTCTCGTGCACGACGGCGCTGGGATGGATGCCGGCCGGCGGGACGATCTCGTCCAGCGCCACGAAATACTGGGCGGCGCGGGCGAAGTAGGCGTACGGGTTGGTGGTGATGATGCGTGCGCCGGCATACGTCGTGGCGACGGTGGCGTCGTCGAGCGGCGAGACGATGAGCGCCGCGGCGCCGCTCTGTGCGGCCAGCGCGCGCAATTTGCTGTTGCTGAGAAAGCTGATGTGCGAAGCGTCGGCGCTGTCGAGCGGTGCGATGCCCTGAACCTCGAGGTTCGGGTCACCCACCAGCTGCCCACCGAAGCGTTCGACCAAATCACCCAGTCGAGTGCCCATCGTGGTCGTTCCGTAAAAGAATTGAAAACTGCCGGCCGCTCATCAAGCCGGCCGGCATCCAGCAAGCCGTTGGCGGCTTACTTGTCGAGCAGTTTGAGGATGCGATCGGTGATGTCGATGCGCGGACTGGTCCAGATGGCTTCCTGCAGCACGACGTCGAGATGGTCCTGCTCGGCCACCTGTTCGATCAGTTTATAGGCTTTCTGCGCGATGGCGGCGCGCTCCTCGTTCTTGCGCTGGAACAGGTCCTCGTTGTACTCGCGCTGCATGCGCTGCACGTCCTTTTCCATGTCGAGCAGCTCGCGCGTGCGCTTGGTGCGGTCGACGTCGGACAGTTTCGGCGCTTCCTCGTCGAACTTCTCGCGGCTCTGCTTGTAGCGCGCCAGCATGTCGTCGACCTGTTTCTGGCGCTTGGAGAATTCCGCCTGCAGCTTCGCGTCCGCCGCCTTGGCCAGCTTGGACTCGGTCATCAGGCGTTCCGTGTAGACGAAGCCGATGCGGCTCGGCACCGCGGTCTGCGCGGACGCCTGCGCCATCGCACCGGCGCAGAGCAGCGCCAGCACCAGGCTACGCGGCAGCGAGGCTAACGATTTTTTCAACATCATTCTTCGCAATCCTTGTCTCGGCGATGGGCCGTATCAGAAACCGGTACCCATCTGGAACTGGAAGCGCTCCAGGCGATCGCCCGGCTTCGCGTTCAAGGGCTTAGCATAACTCAACTTCAGCGGCCCCACCGGGGAAATCCACGACAGGCCGATACCCGCCGAGTAGCGCAGCTGCGACGTGCGGATCGGCTCATGTTCCTGGTAGACCTGGCCGCCGTCGGCGAAGGTGAACCAGCGCAGCGAACGATCCTGGCCGCTGCCCGGGAACGGGAACTGCAGCTCGGCGTTGCCGATCACGCGCTTGGCGCCGCCCAGGGCGTCGTACGTGAACGGGTCGACGATGCCCAGCGACGAGCTCTCGTAGCCGCGCACCGAGCCGATGCCGCCGCCGTAGAAGTTCTTGAAGACCGGGTACGAGTGGCCGCCGAGGCCCGCGCCGTAGTCCAGCTCACCCTTGAGCGCCAGGGTCATCCAGCGCGTGATCGGACGATACCACTGGTGTTCGTAGATGATGCGGTAGTACTTGGCGTCGCCGACGGCATCGATCTCGAAGTTGGCGCGCTGGTAGCGGCCGCGGGTCGGGGTGATGGCGGAGTCGCGCGAATCGCGGCCCCATGCCACGGTCAGCGGGATCGCGTTGGTCGTCGCCGTGCCCACGCCGGTGCTCTTCGCGACCGCGTCCTTCGAGTTCTGCATCACGAACTGCTTGTACAGGGTCGGCGAGCTCTCGTCCGTCTCGAGCCTGGTGCGTTCCAGGCCGGCGCCGAAGTAGACGGTGTCGATTTCCGAGAACGGCACGCCGAACGTCAGGTTGCCGCCCTGCTGGCGCACGGTGTACGAACCGATGTTCAGCGCCGGCGGGCGCGACGTGCGCAAGTACAGCTGGAACGCGCGCGAGATGCCGTCGTCGGTGAAGTACGGGTTGGTCTGGGCGAACGAGATCGTGCGGTTGTAGCGGCTCGTGTTCAGTTCCACGCCGACCGTATTGCCGCTGCCGGCGAAGTTGGCCTGCGTGACCGACGCCGTGAAGGTGAATTTCTCCGCCTGCGAGAACGCGCCGCCGACCATGAAGTTGCCGGTCGGTTTTTCGACGACGGCGATGTTCACGTCCACGGCATCGTTGGTGCCCTGCGCTTCCGGCGTCTCGACCGTCACGTCCTTGAAGTAGCCGAGGCGGTCGACGCGGTCGCGCGACAGCTTGACCCGGTTCGGGTCGTACCACGAGCTTTCGAACTGGCGGAATTCGCGGCGGATCACTTCGTCGCGCGTGATCGTGTTGCCCGAGATGGTCATGTGGCGCACGTAGGCGCGCTTTCCCGGATCGACGAAGAACGTGAAGGCGACTTCGCGCTTCTCGCGGTTGATCTCGGGGTTCGCGGTAACGTTCGCGAACGCGTAGCCGAAGCTCGCGAGGCGGTCGGCGATGCGCTTGTTCGACGCTTCCTGCAGGTCGCCGGAATAGGTCTGGCCCGGCTTCAGCAGGATCAGGTTCTTGAGTTCCTGCTCGCGGCCGAACATCTCGCCGTCCATCTTGATGCCGGAGACGGTGTACTTCTCGCCTTCCGTGATGTTGATGGTGAGGTAGATGTCCTTCTTGTCCGGGGTGATCGAGACCTGCGTGGACTCGACGTTCACCTCCAGGTAGCCGTGATTCAGGTACCACGACTTGATCGATTCCAGGTCGCCCGTCAGCTTCTGCTTCGAGTACTGGTCGGCCTTCGAATACCAGGTGAACCAGCCGGACGTGTTCAGCTGCAGCAGCGCGCGCAGCTCCTTGTCCGAGAACGCCTTGTTGCCGACGATGTTGATCTGCTTGATCTTCGCGACGTCGCCCTCGTCCACGTTGAACATGATGTTCACGCGGTTACGCTCGATCGGGGTGACGGTGGTCGTGATCTTGACGCCGTACAGGCCGTGCGACAGGTACTGGCGCTTGAGCTCCTGCTCGGCGCGGTCGACGGATGCCTTGTCGAAGATCTTGGTCTCGCCGACGCCGATTTCCTTCAGCGCCTTGACGAGCATGTCCTTTTCGAATTCCTTCGTGCCGGTGAAGTCCACCGCGGCGATGGCAGGACGCTCCTCGACCAGCACCACGAGCACGCCGTTTTCCTCTTCCAGGCGGATGTCCTTGAAGAAGCCGGTGGCATACAGCGCCTTGATCGCCGCGGTGCCCTTTTCGTCGTCGAAGGTCTCGCCCACGCGCACCGGCAGGTAGCTGAACACCGTGCCTGCCTCGGTCCGCTGGATGCCTTCGACCCGGATGTCCTTCACGACGAAGGGAGTGACGGCGGCGGCGTGGCCCGCGCACAGGGCCAGCACGGCTGCGCCGATCATGCTGCGACGGGAGGGCAAGGCAAAACGCGATTGGGCAAAACGTTCGGGTTGTAGATTCATCGGTTAGATCAATGGGTCAGTCATAGGACAACGTTACGTATTCTTCGCCGGGGCTTGTACCGCTTGAGCGGGACACTCCGGCGCCCGCCGCAGGCGCAGCGTACGTATCGGAGTGCCGTGTGTTCAGAGCAGTCGCACCAGGTCGTTGAAGACGGCAAGCGCCATCAGCATGAACAGCAGGCCCACCCCGGCACGCTGCGCGATCTCGCCGATCCGCGCGGGCAAGGGTCGCCCGGTCAAAACTTCCAGCGAATAATACAGCAAATGGCCACCGTCCAGAACGGGAATTGGTAACAGATTCATTACACCCAGGCTGATCGAGATGAAGGCGATGAACTCGAGGAAGGGCTCGAGGCCCGAGCGCGCGGTCTGTCCGGCCACGTCGGCGATCGTGATCGGGCCCGTCACGTTTTTCAGCGAGACCTCGCCGACGATCATCTTGGCGATCATCTTGACGGTCAGCGCGCTCGTCTCCCACGTGCGCTGCGCGCCCTTCGCAAAGGCGGCCAGCGGGCCCGCCTGCACCGTCACCAACTCGGGCGCCTGGGCGATCATCAGCTTCACGAGGCCCCTGCCCGACTGCGGCTCGCGCTCCGGCGTGAGGGGCAGCACGAGCTGCTCCGCTCCCCGCTGCACGCCGACCTGCAGCGTCCTGCCGGCCGCGCCGCGCACGGCGTCGATGAAGGCGATGCCGTCGAGAATGGGCTTGCCGTCGATGGACGTCACGAGGTCGCCCTGGCGCAGGCCCGCGCGCGCGGCGGCGCCGCCCGGCAGGACCTTGTCGATGGTCGCCCGCGGGCGCCACATCTGCATGCCGAGCATGCCCAGCACGTCGCCGTCGACGTCCAGGCCGGCCATGCGGTCGGCCGGCAGCACGGCGCGGTAGGCGGCGCCGCTGGTCGCGCCGGGGCCGTGCAGCGTCAGCTCGGCCGCGCGCTTGTCGATGGCGGCGCGCACGATCTCCCAGCGCAGCTCCGTCCACGACTGCACCGGACGGCCGTTGACGGCCGTGACGACGTCGCCGCCGCGCACGCCGGCCACGTACACGGCGGACGTCGGCGCCATCGCGCGCAGGCGCGTGCCCGGCTCCTCTTTCCCGTGCATGAACAGGCCCGCCATCAGGACGATGGCGAGGATGAAGTTGGCGATCGGGCCGGCCGCGACGATGGCGATGCGCTTCCACACGTTCTGGCGCGTGAATTCGCGCGGCAGGTCGCGGTCGTCGGTGGGGGCCGTCGACGGATCGCGCGCGTCGAGCATCTTGACGTAGCCGCCGATGGGCAGCATGGAGATCGCCCATTCCGTCTGGTCCGGACCGAAGCGGCGCGACCACACGATGCGCCCCATGCCGATCGAGAAGCGCAGCACCTTCACGCCGCACAGGCGCGCGACGGCGTAGTGGCCCAGTTCGTGGAAGATGATCAGGGGGCCCAGCGCCAGGATGAACGCCAGCAGGGTGTGGATCAGGTTCATGACTTTCTCCCGTCAGGGCCCGCTCAAGATCGGATTACAGCGCATGCACGATGCGTTCGGCCGCGGCGCGGGCACGCGCGTCCTGGGCCATCACGGCCTCGATGCTGCTGGCCGCACCGTGCGGGTTCTCGTCCATCACGCGGCGGACAACGCGGTCGATGGCGCGGAACCCGATGCGGCGCTCCAGGAAGGCTTGGACCGCGATTTCGTTCGCCGCGTTCAGCAATGCGGGCGCCGTGCCGCCCGCGCGCAAGGCGTCGAACGCGAGCGCGAGGCACGGGAAGCGGTCGAAATCGGGCTTGTGGAATTGCAGCGCGGCCCACTGCGTCAGGTCGAGCTGCTCCACGCCGGACGCGATGCGCTCCGGGTAGGCGAGCGCGTGGGCGATGGGCGTGCGCATGTCCGGGTTCCCCAGCTGGGCCAGCACGGAGCCGTCGACGTACGACACCATCGAGTGGATCACGCTTTGCGGGTGGATCACGACTTCGATCCGGTCGGCCGGCGCGCCGAACAGCCAGTGTGCCTCGATCACTTCGAGGCCCTTGTTCATCATCGTGGCCGAGTCGACCGAGATCTTGCGGCCCATCGACCAGTTCGGATGCTTGCACGCCTCTTCCGGCGTGACGGCCTCCAGCGTCTCGACGGCGCGGTTGAGGAACGGGCCGCCCGATGCCGTCAGCAGGATCCTGGCCACGCCGGCCGCGTCGGGCGACCGGCCGTACGTGCCGGGCAGCGACTGGAAGATGGCGTTGTGTTCGCTGTCGATGGGCAGCAGGGTCGCCTTGTGCTCCTTGACGGCGTCCATGAACAGCTGGCCGGACATGACGAGCGCTTCCTTGTTGGCCAGCAGGACTTTCTTGCCCGCGCGCGCGGCCGCGAGCGTGGGCGCGAGGCCGGCGGCGCCGACGATGGCGGCCATCACCGTATCCGTCTCCGGGCTGGACGCGATCTCGCACAGCGCCGCTTCGCCGTGGGCGACGTCGATGGGCAGGCCGGCCAGCAGGTCGCGCAGGCGCGCGGCCGCTTCCGGCGTGCCGACGACGGCGCGCTGCGGCAGGAAGACGCGGCATTGCGCGGCGAGCGCGTCCACGCGTTCGTGCGCGCTCAGCGCATGGACACGGTATTGGCCGGGATGACGGGCGAGCACGTCGAGGGTCGAGACGCCGATCGAACCGGTGGCGCCCAGAATAGTGATGCGTTGCATGTTGCGTTCCATTGTCAAGGTCGTTCCAACATGGGCTGGCGCGGCGCTGGCCGCCGGCATGATGGCATTCTTGCACGGCGCGTGCCGCGACGGCGCCCGCCCGCGTCGAACGACCCGTTGTCCAGCTTTATCAGAGGCGCGAGCCGATCAGGGCCGCGAGGGGCAGCACGGGGACCAGCGCGTCGATCCGGTCCAGCACGCCGCCGTGGCCGGGCAGCAGGTTGCTGCTGTCCTTCATGCCGGCGCGGCGCTTGAGCTGGGATTCGAACAGGTCGCCGACGATGCTGGCGGCAACCATCAGCACGAGCACCACGACCAGCGCCGGCCAGCCGTAGTGGTGCTGGACGCGCGCGGCGAAGGTGTTCGCAAAGGCGTCGCCGCCGAACTGGACCGAGAGGCCGGCCAGCACGAGCACGGCGATGCCGCCGCCGATCGCGCCTTCCCACGATTTGCCCGGCGAGATGGACGGTGCCAGCTTGCGCTTGCCGAATGCCTTGCCGGAGAAATAGGCGCCGATGTCGGCCACCCAGACGATCGCGAGCACGGACAGCAGGAACAGCGGCGAGTGCGAGTACAGGTCGACGATGGCGGCAAAGCAGCCGACCACCGCGAACGCGTACACGAGCGACAGCAGCGTGTTGGCCGGCGTGCCCAGCGGCGGCAGGCCGGTCTTCAGCGACGGCGCGAACCGGGCGATCCACAGGGCCACGCTGAGCGCGGCCCAGAACGACAGGTTCGTGTGCCCCGTGAACACGGAGATGGCGAACACGCTGGCCCAGACGATGGCGATCACGTGGGCATTGTGCGTGTCCGGATTGAACAGCCGGAAGCATTCCCAGATGGCGGCGCCGAAGAACGCCGTCGCCACGACCGCGAACGCCGTGTAGTTGTTGAAGTAAAGGACTGGCAGCAACACTGCCAGCAGCACGACGGCGGTAATGACGCGGGTCTTGAGCATCAGTTTGTCTTGGCCTTGTTTGCGACCTGCTCGCCGGTGCGGCCGAAGCGGCGCTCGCGGCTCTGGTAGGACGCGATCGCCGTGTCGAGCGACTGGGGCGAAAAGTCCGGCCAGAAGGTGTCGGTGAAGTACAGCTCGGAATACGCGAGCTGCCACAGGAGGAAGTTGGAGATGCGTTCCTCGCCGCCGGTGCGGATGAACAGGTCCGGCTCGGGGGCATAGGCCATGGCCAGGTGCGGGGCCAGCATCTCTTCGGTGTAGTCGGTCGTGCCCGGGTTGGCGGCGACCATCTTGCCGGTCGCCTGCATGATGTCCCAGCGGCCGCCGTAGTTGGCGCACACGGTGACGGTCAGGCGCGTGTTGTTGGCGGTGCGGCGCTCGGCGTTGGCGATCATGTCGCGCAATTTCGCATCGAAGCGCGCCAGGTCGCCCACGACCTTCAGGCGGATGTTATTCGCGTGCATCTTCGACACTTCGCGCTCGAGCGCCGTGACGAACAGGCCCATCAGGTAGGACACTTCGTCGGCCGGACGGCGCCAGTTTTCCGACGAAAACGCGAACAGCGTCAGGTATTCAACGCCACGATCCACGCAGGCTTCGACGATCTTGCGCACGGCGTCCACGCCCTTGACGTGGCCGGCCACGCGGGGCAGCAGGCGCTTGGTCGCCCAGCGGCCATTGCCGTCCATGATGATGGCGATGTGACGCGGCACCTTGGGCGCTTCCGGGACTGCGGTGGTCGAACTTTTGAAAATCATAAATCTGGCCAAATGGCGGCGGTGGTCTAACGGACTGCAAATGAACTGCGACAAAAGGTGGAACGGACCGGTCAGGCCTTGCCTGCCGGTCCGACGTCCACAACGATACGCGGCCGCAACGGGCGCCGCAATACGGATCACACGGTCATGACTTCTTTTTCTTTTTCGGCAACCAGCTTGTCGATGTCGACGACGGCCTTGTCGGTCATCTTCTGGACATCGTCCTGGGCGCGGCGCTCGTCGTCTTCCGAGATCGCCTTGTCCTTGACCAGTTTCTTCAACTGTTCGTTGGCATCGCGGCGCACGTTACGCACGGCAATTTTCGCATCTTCCGCTTCCGACTTGCACAGCTTGACCATTTCCTTGCGGCGCTCTTCCGTCAGGGCCGGGGTCGGCACGCGGACCAGTTCGCCGAACGTCGACGGGTTCAGGCCCAGGTCGGATTCGCGGATCGCCTTTTCGATGACGTTCAGCATCTTCTTTTCGTAGGGCTGAACGCCGATGGTGCGGGCGTCGATGAGGGTCAGGTTGGCGACCATCGGCAGCGCGGTGGGCGAGCCATAGTAATCGACCATCACGTGGTCCAGGATGCCGGTGTGGGCGCGGCCGGTGCGAACCTTGGCCAGGTTGCCTCTCAGGGTTTCGATGGACTTCGCCATCTTGTCCTGGGCACTTTTTTTAACGTCAGCGACGGACATGCTGCTCTCCTGTGTTTCTGAATATTGAGTTAAACGTGTACCAGTGTACCCTCGTCCTCGCCCATGATCACGCGCATGAGCGCGCCCGGCTTGACGATCGAGAACACCTTGATCGGCAGCTTCTGGTCGCGGCACAGGGCGAACGCGGTGGCGTCCATCACCTGCAGGTGCTTGGCGATCGCTTCGTCGAACGAGATCGACTCGTAGCGGGTCGCGTGCGGGTCCTTCTTGGGATCGGCAGTATATACGCCATCGACCTTGGTTGCCTTCAACACGATCTGCGCCGAGATTTCCGAACCGCGCAGCGCGGCGGCCGTGTCGGTGGTAAAGAACGGGTTGCCCGTGCCCGCGGCGAACACGACGACCTTGCCCTCTTCCAGGTATTGCAGCGCCTTGGGACGCACGTACGGCTCGACCACCTGCTCGATGCCGATGGCCGACATCACGCGCGCGGTGATGCCCTGCTGGCGCATGGCGTCGGCCAGCGCGAGCGCATTCATCACGGTGGCCAGCATGCCCATGTAGTCGGCCGTCGCGCGGTCCATGCCCTGCGCACCAGGCGCCACGCCGCGGAAGATGTTGCCGCCGCCAATCACCACTGCCAGTTCCACACCCAGCTTCGACACCTCCGCGACGTCGGCGACCATGCGTTCGATGGTGGCGCGGTTGATGCCGAACGGATCGTCGCCCATCAGCGCTTCGCCAGACAGTTTGAGAAGGACTCGTTGGTAGGCTGGTTTTGTCATGAATGGGGCTCCTGAGGTCATTGGATGTTTCGAATTCGGTACTACGCCGAGGGGTTGCCTTCGGGTAGGGTGGGCACGCCGTGCCCACGCGGAACGTTGCGTCTCGCCTGCTCTTCGCCGGCCACCGCAACGCCGGCGTCACGCGTGGGCACAGGTGCCCACCCTACGGAACAGCAGGCCACCGGCGCGCTGTTCCTGCAAAAACGGGCCTTGCGGCCCGTTCTCTTTATTACTGCTTGACAGCAGCCATCTGTGCTGCCACTTCCGCTGCGAAGTCGTCGACCTTCTTCTCGATGCCTTCGCCGACCACGTACATCGTGAATGCCTTCACGGTGGTGTTGGCGGCCTTCAGCATCTGCTCGATGCTCTGCTTGTCGTTCTTCACGAACGCCTGGTTCAGCAGCGACACTTCTTTCAGGTACTTCTGCACCGAACCGTCGATACGCTTGGCGACGATCTCGGCCGATTGCGGCTGCTTGCCTTCGGCGACGGCCTTGTCGGCGTCTTCCTGGGCTTTCAGCTGAGCAACCGAACGCTCTTTCTCGATCAGCTCGGCCGGCACTTGCTCGGACGACAGGGCGACCGGCTTCATCGCGGCGATGTGCATGGCCACGTCTTTACCGACCTGCTCGTCGGCGCCGTCGTAGTCGACGATCACGCCGATGCGGGTGCCGTGCAGGTACGACGCCAGCTTGCCGGTGGTTTCGAAGCGCTGGAAACGACGCACGGTCATATTCTCGCCGATTTTACCGATCAGCGCCGTACGCACGTCGTCGAAGGTCTTGCCGTCGACCGGCAGGGCGGCCAGGGCGGCGACGTCGGCCGGGTTGTTCTCGGCGACCAGCTTGGCGGCCAGGTTGCACATGGCCAGGAAGTCGTCGTTCTTGGCGACGAAGTCGGTTTCGCTGTTGACTTCGACCAGCGCGCCGATGTTGCCGGCGACGTAAGCGGACACCACGCCTTCGGCGGTGATGCGCGACGCGGCTTTCGAGGCCTTGCCGCCCAGCTTGACGCGCAGGATCTCTTCGGCACGTGCCATGTCGCCTTCGGCTTCGTTCAGTGCCTTCTTGCATTCCATCATCGGGGCGTCGGTCTTGGCGCGCAGTTCGCCAACCATCGCTGCAGTAATCGCTGCCATGTCATTTCTCCTAAAAGCGGAACAAGCCGTCGGTTGCGACGTCTTGCATATTGTTAATCTATCCAGGAATTGCTTGCAAAAAGGGGCGCTCGACTTAGGCTCGGCGCCCCTTTGCTGCTCGGCGGGCCAGCGCCCGCCGGAACTTAAGCTTGCTCGGAAACTTCGACGAAGTCGTCGGCCGACTTGACCATCTCGACGATTTCGTTGGTGGCGTTCGCACGGCCTTCCAGGATCGCATCGGCGACGCCGCGTGCGTACAGGGTGATGGCTTTCGACGAGTCGTCGTTACCCGGGATGACGTGGGTCACGCCTTCCGGCGAGTGGTTGGTGTCGACCACGCCGATGACCGGGATGCCCAGCTTGCCGGCTTCGGTGATGGCGCCCTTGTGGTAGCCGACGTCGACGACGAAGATCGCGTCCGGCACGCCCTGCAGGTCCTTGATGCCGCCGATCGACTTCTGCAGCTTTTCCAGTTCGCGCGAGAACATCAGCGCTTCTTTCTTGCTCATCTTCTCGACTTCACCCGATTCGATCTGCGCTTCCATGTCCTTCAGGCGCTTGATCGAGGTCTTGATGGTCTTGAAGTTGGTCAGCATGCCGCCCAGCCAGCGCTGGTCGACGTACGGCACGCCGGCGCGCTGCGCTTCGGCGGCGATGATGTCGCGGGCCTGGCGCTTGGTGCCCACCAGCAGGATCGTGCCGCGGTTGGCGGCGATCTGCTTGATGGTCTTCATCGCATCCTGATACATCGCCATGGTCTTTTCCAGGTTGATGATGTGGATCTTGTTGCGATGACCGAAGATGAACGGGGCCATTTTCGGGTTCCAGAAACGGGTCTGGTGGCCGAAGTGAACACCGGCTTCCAGCATTTCGCGCATAGTGACAGACATTGTAATTCTCCAGGGTTGGTTCTTGAACGACGGCCAGCCACCCTTCCGGGCACCCTTGTCGGCCGCATTCGCGATTTAAAAAAAGCGTGATTTCACAAGCTTGCCCGATACGAACACGAGCAACCCGAGATTCTAGCGGGATTCGACGCGGATTTCAAGCTTGCGCACGCGTGCGCTTCGCCGGCCGCACGCCGTGGGGCGGCCACGGCCCGGCCGCCCCACGGCCCGACCGGCTTCCGAATCACATATAATGGCCGATACAGAACATATTGCAGAACGGATCACCATGACCATCTCCATCAAGACCCAGGAAGACATCGAAGGCATGCGCATCGCCGGCCGCCTCGGTGCCGAGGTGCTCGACTACATCACCCCCTTCGTCAAACCGGGCGTCACGACGGGCGAGCTGGATCGCCTTTGCCATGAATACATGGTCAACGTGCAAGGCACCGTCCCCGCCCCGCTGAACTACGCGCCGCCGGGCTACCCGCCGTTCCCGAAAGCCGTCTGCACCTCCGTCAACGACGTGATCTGCCACGGCATTCCGGGCGACAAGGTCCTCAAGAACGGCGACGTGGTCAACATCGACGTCACCGTCATCACGAAGGATGGTTATCACGGCGACAACAGCCGGATGTTCTTCATCGGCGAACCGTCGAAGCTGGCGCGCCGCCTGGCCGACATCACCTACGAATGCATGTGGCTGGGTATTTCGAAAGTGAAACCGGGCGCGCACCTGGGCGACATCGGCCACGTGATCCAGCAGCATGCGGAAAACGCGGGTTATTCGGTCGTGCGCGAATTCTGCGGCCACGGCATCGGCAAGGTCTTCCACGAAGAGCCGCAGGTCCTGCACTACGGCCGCCCCGGCACCGGCGAGGAGCTGAAGGCCGGCATGATCTTCACGATCGAGCCGATGATCAACGCCGGCCGCCGCGAGATCCGCGAAATGCCGGACGGCTGGACCATCAAGACGAAGGACCGCAGCCTGTCGGCCCAGTGGGAACACATGATCCTGGTGACGGAGACCGGCTATGAAGTGCTGACGACGTCGGCCGGGACCCCGCCGCCGCCGGCCATCGTGCGGCCGAAAGACACCGTCGCGGCCTGACCGCGAACCGCCCGCCCGCGCCGCCATGTCGACCGCCACCATCGCCCCGCCCCAGCCCCTGCAGCCGCTGCAACTCAAGCAGCGCCTGAAGGCCGAGCGCCAGCTCGTCATCGCCGAGTTCCGCGAGAACGGCAAGCCGGAAAAACTGTTGCGCGGCCTGCGCCACAGCGTGGACGGCGTGCTGACGGATGCCTGGCACGCGGCCGGGCTGCCGCAGAACGCCGCCCTCGTGGGCGTGGGCGGCTACGGCCGCGGCGAACTGTTCCCCCATTCCGACGTCGACCTGCTGATCCTGCTGGGCAGCGCGCCGGACGCGATCGTGCAGGCGAAGCTGGAAAACTTCGTGCAGCTCCTGTGGGACCTGGGCCTGGAAATCGGCCACAGCATCCGCACGGTGGACGAGTGCATGACGGAGTCCGCCGCCGACATCACGGTCCAGACGAGCCTGCTGGAAGCGCGCCTCGTGACGGGCAGCGAGGCGGCGTTCAACGCGCTGCTGCACCGCTACGACGCCGCGATGGATGCGCAGGCGTTCTTCCACGCCAAGACGGCCGAGATGCGGCTGCGCCACGCCAAGTACGAATTCACGCCGTTCTCGCTGGAGCCGAACGTCAAGGAAAGCCCGGGCGCGCTGCGCGACCTGCAGGTGATCCTGTGGGTGGCCAAGGCGGCGGGCCTCGCGAATTCGTGGAGCCAGCTCGCGATCCGCGGCCTGATCACGCGCGAGGAAGCGCGCCAGCTGATGGAAAAGGAGCGCGCCTTCAAGGACATCCGCATCCGCCTGCACCTGCAGACGAACCGGCGCGAAGACCGCCTCGTGTTCGACGTCCAGACCGCGATCGCGGAAACGTTCGGCCTCACGTCGACGGGCGAAGGCCTGGAAGCGCGCCGCGCCAGCGAATTCCTGATGCAGCGCTATTACTGGGCCGCGAAGACGGTCACCCAGCTGAACACGATCCTGCTGCAGAACATCGAGGCCCAGCTGTTCCCCACGCCGTCGCAGCCGGTCGCGATCAACCCGCGCTTCAACGAGGTGGGCGGCTTCATCGACATCGCCGCCGACGACACGTTCGAGGCTCTGCCTTCCGCCGTGCTGGAAATCTTCGTGCTGATGACGGAACGCCCCGACATCAAGGGCATGACGGCCCGCACGATGCGCGCGCTGTGGCATGCGCGCACCCTCATCGACGACGCCTTCCGCACCGACCCGCGGCACCGCGCCCTGTTCCTGCGCGTGCTGCAGGCGCCCGCCGGCCTCGTGCACGCGCTGCGCCGCATGAACGACATGGGGATCCTCGGCCGCTACCTGCCGAACTTCCGCCGCATCATCGGCCAGATGCAGCACGACCTGTTCCACGTCTACACGGTCGACCAGCACATCATGATGGTGGTGCGGAACATGCGGCGCTTCACGATGACGGAGCATGCGCACGAATACCCGTTCTGCAGCCAGCTGATCGCCAATTTCCGCGACCGCTGGCTGCTGTACGTGGCCGCGCTGTTCCACGACATCGCCAAGGGCCGCGGCGGCGACCACTCGGCACTGGGCAAGACGGACGCGCGCGAATTCTGCCGCGACCACGCCCTGTCCGAGGAAGACACGGAACTGGTCGTGTTCCTCGTCGAGCACCACCTGACGATGTCGGTGGTCGCGCAGAAGCAGGACCTGTCGGACCCGGACGTGATCCAGGCCTTCGCGCGCCTCGTGCGCGACGAGCGCCACCTGACCGCGCTGTACCTGCTGACCGTGGCCGACATCCGCGGCACGAGCCCGAAGGTATGGAACGCGTGGAAGGCGAAGCTGCTGGAAGACCTGTACAAGATGACCCTGCGCGTGCTCGGCGGCGAGCCGCCGTCGGCCGACCGCGAACTGCGCGCGCGCCAGCAGGAAGCGCTGGCGACCTTGCGCCTGTTCGGCCTCCCGGCCGATGCGCACGAGGCCTTGTGGAAGCAGCTCGACATGGCGTATTTCCTGCGCCACGACGCCTCCGACATCGCCTGGCAGACCCGCTGCCTGGTCGACAAGCTGGGGCGCGACAAACCCGTCGTGAAATCGCGCCTGGCGCCGATCGGCGAAGGCCTGCAGGTGACGGTGTACGTGAAGGACCAGCCCGACCTGTTCGCGCGCATCTGCAGCTATTTCGACCGCAAGAACTTTTCCATCCTCGACGCCAAGATCCACACGACGAAGGACGGCTATGCGCTCGACACCTTCCTCATCACGGACGAGCATTTCGCCAACAGCTACCGCGACATCATCAACCTGATCGAGCACGAGCTGTGCGAAGTGCTCGTGCACCAGGAGCCGCTGTCGCCGCCGCTGCGGGGCCGGCTGTCGCGCATGTCGCGCCACTTTCCCATCACGCCGACGGTCGACATGCGCCCGGACGAGCGCGGCCAGTTCTGGGTGCTGTCCATCGGCGCGAACGACCGCAACGGCCTGCTGTACACAATCGCGAGCGTGCTCGCGCGCTACCGCATCAACCTGCACACCGCGAAGATCATGACCCTCGGCGAGCGCGTCGAGGACGTGTTCCTCATCGACGGCCAGGCGCTGAACAACCAGCGCGTGCAGGTGCAGCTGGAGACCGAGCTGCTGGATGCCGTGAAAATCTGAGTTAGCCCGTCGTCCCCGCGAAGGCGGGGGCCCAAGTTTTTCATGCGCCGCGATAACGCTCGCAAAATTGGGTTCCCGCCTGCGCGGGAACGACGTGTCTTGTTTTCGTAATTTTTTGAATGACCATGACTGAACCAGTACGCCTCTCCAAACGCATGTCCGAACTTGGCCTCTCGTCCCGCCGCGAGGCCGACGAATGGATCGCGAAAGGCTGGGTGCGCGTCGACGGCCAGGTGGTGTCCGAACTCGGCAGCAAAGTCTTGCCGCACCAAAAGATCACGGTCGAGCGCCAGGCCGCCGCCCAGCAGGCGAAGCGCGTGACGGTGCTGCTGAACAAGCCGGTCGGCTTCGTCAGCGGCCAGGCCGAGGATGGCTACAAGCCGGCCGTGGTGCTCGTGAAGCCGGAAAACCGCTGGGCCGACGATCCGTCGCCCGAACAGTTCCACCCGACCCAGTTGAAATCGCTCGTGCCGGCCGGCCGCCTGGACATCGATTCCGTCGGCCTGCTGGTGCTGACGCAGGACGGCCGCATCGCCAAGCAGCTGATCGGCGAGGCCACGTCCATCGAGAAGGAATACCTCGTGCGCGTGCAGTACACGAAGCCGGGCCGCCTGCCGGACGCCGACCTCAGGAAACTGAACCACGGCCTGTGGATGGACGGCAAGCCGCTGCTGCCCGCGAAGGTGCGCTGGCAGAACGACGACCAGCTCAGCTTCACCCTGAAGGAAGGCCGCAAGCGCCAGATTCGCCGCATGTGCGACATGGTGGGCCTCAAGGTCATCGGCCTCAAGCGCGTGCGCATCGGGCGCGTGAAGCTCGGTGAATTGCCCCCGGGACAGTGGCGCTACCTCGGGGCGGACGAGCAGTTCTGACCGTCAATGCGCGTGCCGCATCTGCGTCCACGGATCGAGCACCCGCAACCCATCCAGCACGGCGCGCGGCCCTTCGACGGTGCCGCCGCTGTCCTGGTCCCACTCCAGCCTCAGCTTCGATCGGCCCCTGCGCAAGTCCACCCGCGCGTAGTCGACCCAGGCATCGTCCGCATCGTATTCGAACGTCTTCATCCAGCCGGTACGCAATAACGCCTCGAGTGTCTGGCGCAACGCGAATGGTGGGAGGTCCGAAATCGTTTCCGGGTGTGACTGTGGGTCGCCAAAGACGCCCAGGTATCTGACAAATTGTGAAATCCACGCCATCGCTGCCTCCCAACATCGGTTGACGTTGAGTTCAGTCTACTCAGGCGATGTTGGTATTGACGTTCGCTAACGCACAGAGCGGAACAAAATGCAGGGCGCATATGTCACAAATTTGTAACCGATTGTTTCGGCAATCTCATGCCAACAGTTTCAGACAAGAATATTGTGCAGCTCCTCGATGCTGACGGGTTTGGTGAGATGGTGCGAAAAACCCCGGTTGCGGGTCTGGCGCCGGTCCGCGTCCTGGCCCCAGCCCGTCAGCGCCGCAATGCGCAGGCCGGAAAAGCGCTCGTCCTGGCGCAGCCGGCGGGCAACCTCGTAGCCATCCATGCCCGGCATGCCGATATCGAGCAGGACACTGGTCGGCAGGAAATTTTCCGCCATCGCCAGCGCGGCGCGGCCGTCGTACACGACCCGCACCTCGGCCCCGTCCGCTTCCAGCAGCAGCCCGAGCGTATCCGCGGCATCGCGGTTATCGTCCACGACGAGGATGCGCTGGCCGTGGAACGGCGCGGCCGGGCGCGCCTGGCCCAGTTGCGGCACGTCGTTCCCGATGTCATGGTCGGACGCGAGCGGCAGCCGCACGATGAATTCGCTGCCCTGGCCCGCCCCGGCGCTGTGCGCCTCGACGGTGCCGTGATGCATCTCGACGAGGCTGCGCACCATCGTCAGGCCGATACCGAGCCCGCCCTGCCCGCGCCCGGCGGAGCGGTGCGCCTGGGTGAACATGTCGAACACGCCCGGCAGCGCGTCAGCCGGAATGCCGATGCCCGTGTCGCGCACGGTGGCCACGACCTGGCCGTCGTCGCGCCGCACGTCGAACCAGATGCGGCCGCCCGTGTCCGTGTACTTGGCGGCGTTGTTGAGCAGGTTGGAGAACACCTGCGTCAGGCGCACGCGGTCGGCGTCGAGGAACAGGGGCTGCTCCGGCAGGGCCACGGCGAGCTGGTGGCCGGCCCGGTCGATCATCGGCTGGCTCGTCTCGATGGCGCTGGCCACGATCTCGGCGAACGGCACGCGCTCCAGCTTGAGGTCGATCTTGCCCCGCGTGATGCGCGACACCTCCATCAGGTCGTCGACGAGGCGCGCCATCTGGCGCACCTGGCGCCCCACCATCTCGACGACGCGGTCGGACTGGCGCCGCCCGTCCGGACGGCGCATCAGCTGCACCGCGTTGCTGATCGGGGCCAGGGGATTGCGCAGTTCGTGGGCCAGCGTCGCAAGGAACTCGTCCTTGCGACGATCGGCCTCCTTTAGGGCCTCCTCGGCCTGCACGGCCCCCGTGATGTCGAGCGAAATGCCGACGTAGCCACGGTGTTCGCCGTCGCCCGAATGCCAGGGCGACGCATGGGATTCGAACCAGTGCCAGCTGCCGTCCCTGACCATCGTGTGGAGCCGCTGGGTAAAGGCGCCGCGCGCACGGATGCCGTCGTACACGTCGCGCAGATACGCATCCATGTCGTCCGGGCGGGCGATGTCCTTCCAGCCGCCCTTGTCTTCCCCGGCCGCCGTCTCGTGCGTCACGCAGCGCTGGTTCAGGTAGATGACGTTGCCGTCCACGTCGAACTGGTACACGAGGGCGGGCGACGCGTCGGCCAGCGCGCGGAACCGGCCTTCGCTCTCGCGCAGGGCATCCTCGGCACGCTTGCGCACGGTGATGTCGTGGAACAGGATCGCCACCCGCGGCACCTGGCGCCCGCCGACCGGGTAGACGAAGAAGTCGTACCAGCTGGCCAGCGGCTGCGAGAAGCATTGCGAGCGGCTGGACACGCCCGTGCGCACGACCTGCGCGCAGGCGTCCAGCCAGCACGGCTCGTGCTCGGGACGCATGCGCAACTGGCCCGGGCCCACGTAGGCGATGTTGGCCATGCGCACGGCGGCCGGATTCGCTTCGGCGTAATCGAGGCCGACGGGCTTGCCCGCGTCGTCGAAGCGCACCGTCGCCAGCAGGAAGCCCTCGTCCATCGCCTCGAACAGCATGCGGTAGCGCCGTTCGCTCTCGGCCAGCGCGGCCTGGGTGCGGCGGCGCTCGTCGACGTCGATGTGCATGCCGACCCATTTGCGCACGCTGCCGTCGGGGTTGAACAGCGGCGCCGCGCGCGCATTGCTCCAGCGCCAGCCGCCGGACGCCGCCTGCACGCGGAACTCGGCGTTGAATATGCGCCGCGTGCCGACGGCCGCGCGCCATTCGCGCAGCACGTAGGCGCGGTCGTCCGGGTGCACGGCGTCGATCCAGCCAACGCCCAGCGACGCCGGCTCCGACTGCCCCGTGTAGGTCGTCCAGCTGGGCGAGCCCATGTTGAGGCGGCCGTGCGCATCCGTCTCCCACACGGTCTGCGCGAAGCCCTCGACCATCGCGCGAAAGCGCTCCTCGCTCTCGGCCAGGCGCGCCTCGGTCTCCTTGTTGGCCGTGACGTCGATCACGAACAGCACGCAGCGCCCCTGCGCGCCCTCGCCCGAGATGCGCGCGGGCGCGAACAGGCCCCACCAGCGGCTGCCGTCCTTGCGCGTCATCTGCTTGGTGTACGGCAGCGTGACGCCGTGCTCGATGAGGTCGCGCAGCGCACGCGCCGACGCGTCCCGGAATTCGGGCGGCGTCATGTCGCGCCAGTTCGGCATCGTGCGCAGCTCGGCGCAGGTGTAGCCGGTCATCCGTTCGAACGCGGCGTTGACGTCGCGGACGGTGCCGTCGATGTCGAAGTACAGCACGCCGACGGTGCTGATGCTGAGGGTGGCGTCGATGAGGGCCTTGTGCTCGCGCAGCAGCCGCTCGGCCGCGCGGTGCTCCTCGACCTCGCGCTCCAGGTGTTCCTTGCTTTCGAGGACGGGGCGCAGGCGCTCCTCCACCTTGCGTTCGATCTCGACGCCGTCGACGGCCTTGCTGCCGCCGGCCTGGTGGGCGGCCGCGGCGAAGGCGGCGCAGGCCCGCAGCAGGCGCAGGTCGTCGGCGTCGAAATGCGCGCCGCCGTCCTCGCCCAGCACGACGCCCAGCGCGCCCACGACGTCCCCGTGGACGCGCCACGGCACGCCGAGGAATTCGCCCGGCACCGGGCCGGCGGCGCGCAGCGAGGGGAACCGGTCGGCCGGGTGCGCGAACAGGACGGCGCCGTCGGCCAGGATGGCCGCGCCGCAGGCGCAGACATCCAGCGGCCAGCGTTCGCCCTGGCGCCCGGCGAGCGCGCCGGACACGACGCACCAGCGCACCGTGTCCGCCCCGTCCGGCGCCGCATCGCGCACCGCGACGACGACGGCATCGGCGCCGCACAGCGCGCGCACGGCATCGGCCAGGCGCTGCATGGCGTGCGCGGGGTCGTCGGCCAGCGCCTGGGCCAACCCGGCCAGCGCACCGGCTTCCTCCGCCCCGTCGTGCGCGGGCAGGTGTGCGGTGCGTTCGCGCAGGACGGCGTCCACGATCCCGTCGTCGCGGGCTCCGGTCGGTGCGTCGGGTGTCGAGTCGGCCATGGTTGTCGATTATTGGTTGCCTGCGCTCTGCAACCCCAGATTACTTGACAATCCGATCACCGCCAATCGAATTTCAATCGTGTTCGCCATGTTTAACAAAATTTAAAGAATTCGGCGCCGGCGCCCGCCGGAATTGTGGCGAAGCCGCCAAATAGCCCTGGCCGCGTGACCAGCATTCCATTTCACCGTTACAAAACAGATAGCGATAACAACCACGTCGCGCGATCACATGGCGGTCATAATCAAAAGAGCCGGCGTTCAGCGCACGGGATCGGCCTCGCCCAGCGCGCGCTCCAGCTCGTCCAGGCGCACGGGTTTTTTCAGGTGCAGGTCGAACCCGGCGTCCAGCGCGCGCCGCACGTCGTCGGGCTGGCCGTAGCCGGTCACGGCCACGAGCCGGATGCCGCCCTGGCGCGCCAGCGTGCGCGCGACGTCATAGCCGGAGATGTCCGGCAGGTCGATGTCGACGAACGCCACGTCGGGCCGGTGGCGCGCGGCCAGAGCGAGCGCGGCCTTGCCGCCGGCCGCCGTCAGCACCGTGCAGCCGCGCGCCTGCAGCAGGGCGCAGGTCATGTCGCGCAAGTCGTCGTTGTCCTCCACCAGCAGCACGCGCCGGCCCGGCGGCGGCGCGGGAACGGCCGTGCGGCGCCGGCCAGCGGCAGGCGGATCGTGAACGTGCTGCCCTGCTGCGCCCCGCCGCTGGCGACGGCCACGCTGCCGTCGTGCTGCTCGACGAGCGACTTGACGACGGCCAGGCCGATCCCGAGGCCGCCCTTCGCGCGGCTGAGCACCTTGCCCTGCACGAACACGTCCCAGATGCGCGGCAGCAGGTCGGCGTCGATGCCCTTGCCGTCGTCGGCCACCGCCAGCTCCGCCATGCCGCCCGCGCCGCGGACCGACACGCGGATCCGGCCGCCGGCCTGCGTGTACTTGGCCGCGTTCTCGATCAGGTTGCCGATCACCTGCTGCAGCCGCGTCGGATCGCAGTGGACCCACACCGGCTCCAGGTCCAGTTCGACCGTGTGCTCGGCCGTCGTGCCCTGCGTCTGCAACGTCGAGGCCACGTCGCGCACCGCCGCGGCCAGGTCGAGCGGCACCGGCGCCAGGGTCACCCGGCCGCTCAGCACGCGGTTCGCGTCCAGCAGTTCGTCGACGAGGTGGCCCAGGTGCCGGCTCTGGCGCCCGATGATCTGATGCGCCCGCTCGGCCGCCTGGCCGCTGGCGCCCATCTGGATCAGCGCGATCGCGGAACTGATCGCGCCCAGCGGATTGCGCAGCTCGTGGCCCAGCATGGCGAGGAATTCGTCCTTCGCGCGGTTCTGCGCCTCGGCGAGGCTGCGCGCCGCCTGCGCCTCCGCCAGGTGGCGCTGGCGCGCGCTCTCGAGCCGGATCAGGCGGGTGGACACGGCGTGCAATACCTTCTGCAGGGCGTTCAGCTCCGTGATGCGCAGGTCGGCCGGCGGCGGCAGCCGGCCGTCGACCATGCCCTCCGTCGCCGCGCCCAGGTATTCCGTGGCGGCCAGCAGGCGCCGCGCGAACAGCAGCGCGCCCAGGCACGCCAGCGCCACCGCGCACAACAGCGTGCCGGCCGTGAGCGAGACGGCGTGCGCGGCGGTCGCCTCCAGTTCCGCGACCGGCACGCCGACGGCGGCCGTCCAGCCGGACAAGGGCGAGCGGACCAGCGCCGCGTACATCGGCGTGCCTTCGCGGCTTTCGCTGCGCACGATCGCCGTGCCGGCGCGCAGGGCCGCCAGCACCGCGGGACGCGGCTGCTCCGCCACGTACGCCTCCCAGCCGCGGTTGCGCGCGATGGTGCGGCCCACACGGTCGAATACCGTGATCAGCCACGAGCCCGGCACGTCGCGGGGCAGCATGGCGTTCAGGCGGCGCGCGTCGATCCGCTGGCCGAGCACCATGGCGCGGCCGTCGCCCAGCGTCACGGGGATCTGGGCCGCCACGGCGAAGCGGCGCGCCGTGCTGCCGACGATCAGGTCCGACACGACCGGCACGCCGCCCTCGAGCACCGTGCGCACCCGCAGGCGCGTGGCGGCCGACGGTGCGGCGGACGGCGCGCCGTACGGACGGGCGGTGTTGAACACCTGCTCGCCGTCCGCGCGCAGCAGGGCCGTATCGCGGCCGGTGCCCGCGTTGGCGCTCCTGGCCTGGCTGTAGAACGTCGCGAAATCGCCGCGGAACAAGGTCAGCGACGTCGTCAACGCCTGGCCGCTGGCCAGCGCGGCCGTGAGCTCCCGGTCCATCGTCAACGCGGTGGCGCGCGCCAGTTCCTGCATGCTGCGCAACACCGCCTGGCGTTCCGCATCGAGCAGCAGCCGGATGGCGATCGCCGACCCGAGGATCACGGGCAGGAAGACGGCGGCGGCCAGCAGGGCCAGATGCGTACGCACTCTCATGGTGTCCGATGTCGGAAATCCGAATCTTCCGATTGTATATTCAGCAAGATCTGATTGGATCATGGGAATTGAAATAATTGCATACGCCCTGTCAGTACAGGCTTTTCCCTTGTTGCACGATCCCTTTCTCTGGCGTAGCATCCACGCTTTGCCGGGCTCACGAGGCCGTCGGCAGCCCCTCAGGAAAGTCATGAAACCCGAAATCCCACCCCTCCCCACCCAATCCCGTTCGTTCCTCACCATCGCTCTGATCGAGATGTGGGAACGCTTCGGCTACTACGGCATGCAGGCGCTGATCGTGTATTTCATGGTCCAGCGCCTCGGCTTCGACGACAGCCGCGCCAACCTCGTCTGGAGCGCCGCGGCGGCGCTGATCTACGTGTCGCCCGCGATCGGCGGCTGGATCGGCGACAAGGTCCTGGGCACCAAGCGCTCGATGGTGCTGGGCGCCCTCGTGCTGACGGTCGGCTACGCGCTGATGGCCGTGCCTACAGAAAACACGTGGTTCCTGTTCTGCGCCCTGGGCGTGGTCGTCGTCGGCAACGGCCTGTTCAAGCCGAACACGGCGAACCTCGTGCGCCGGATCTACGAGGGCGACGATTCCAAGATCGACAGCGCCTTCACCCTGTACTACATGGCCGTCAACGTCGGCTCGACGATCTCGATGCTGGCCACGCCCTGGATCAAGGACTACGTGAACGCCACCTACGGCGGCGAGCTCGGCTGGCACATCGCGTTCGGCGCCTGCAGCGTGGGCCTCGTCGTCGGCCTGTTCAACGTCTTCATCATGCGCGCCACCATTTCCCACGTGGGCTCGCTGCCGGACGAGCGTCCGCTCGACGTCGGCAAGCTCGGCGCCGTGCTGGCGGGCGGCGTGGTCATGGTCGGCATGTCGGCCGTGATCCTGGAGTACCAGACCCTGGCCCGCATCTTCGTCTACCTGGCTGGCTTCGTCGTGCTGGGCATCTTCATCCACCTGATCCGCAAGAGCGCGCCGAACGAACGCGCCGGCCTCACGGCGGCCCTCGTGCTGACCTTGCAGTCCGTGTTCTTCTTCATCTTCTACCAGCAGATGTCGACGTCGCTGTCGCTGTTCGCGCTGCGCAACGTCGACCTCGAATTCTCGCTGTTCGGCGCGCACCTGTTCGACTGGGCGCCGGCCCAGTTCCAGGCGCTGAACGCCATCTGGATCATGGTGCTGTCGCCCGTGCTCGCGTGGGCGTATTCGGCCGCCGGCCGCAGCGGCAAGGACCTGTCGATCGCCGGCAAGTTCGCGCTCGGCTTCTTCGCCGTGGCGCTGGGCTTCTTCGCCTACGGCGTGGCCGGCCTGTTCGCCGTCGACGGCAAGACCTCGTCGTGGGTGATGGTCGCGGGCTACGGCCTGTATTCGCTGGGCGAACTGCTCGTGTCGGGCCTCGGCCTGGCGATGGTAGCGCGCTACGTGCCCGTGCGCATGAGCGGCTTCATGATGGGCGCCTACTACGTCGCCACCGGCATCTCGCAATACCTGGGCGGCGTCGTCGCCAACCTGGCCAGCGTGCCGAGCGACGTGACGAACCCGGTGCAGACCTTGCCGATCTACACGAGCCTGTTCAACCACCTGGGCGTCGGCGCGCTGGTATGCACCGGCATCGCGCTGGCCGTCCTGCCGCTGATGCGCCGCCTGTCGGCGACGCACCACGCGCACAACTGAGCGCCGGCCGCCATGACGATCCTCACGAGCGGCCGCCTGCGCTACGAGCCCATCGCCGACCGGCACTTCGACGGGCTGCATGCAATGAACCGCGATGCCGACGTGATGCGCTATCTCCTCGGCCGGCCGGAGACGCCCGACGAGACGCGCGCCATGATCGCCCGCGTGCGCACGCGCTGGGCCGAGTGGGGCTATTCGTGGTGGGCGCTGATCGACGGCGCAAGCGGCGAGCTGGTCGGCGCCGGCGGCATCCAGCACCTGGGCCGCGACCGCGCCAACCCGCACGAGATCGGCTGGCGCCTGCGCCGTGCGAGCTGGGGGCTGGGCCTGGCGACGGAAGCGGCGCGCACGCTGGCCGATTACGCCTTCACGGTGCTGGACGCTCCCCGCCTATGCGCCGTGCGCCACCCGGACAACACGGCCTCGCTGCGTGTGATGGACAAGCTGGGCATGCGTTTTACCGGCATCGAAGAATGGGATGGCGCACTGGTCCCCGTGCACGAACTGGCGCGCGCGGACTGGCGCGCGGCGTGCGTTTGACGCATCCTGTGGGGCACACGCCACATACCCATCACGCATACCTCTGATTCTCATCAGGGCGCGATGCGGCGACTCCCCTAAGCTGGCCTCGGAATCCAACAACCCATCCCGGAGGCTAGCATGCGCACGTCATCAAAAATTTCCCGGCTGATCCTGTCCGCGGCCCTGGCTCTGCCCGGCGCGGCGGCCCTGGCGGACCCGCTGTACGCCCTGACCCTGCTGGGCGGCACGGGCAGTTCCGCCAGCGACATCAACCGCTGGGGCGACGTCGTCGGCAGCATCACCAGTGCCGGCGTCACCCACGGCTTCGTCAACGCCGGCGGCACGTACACCGATCTCGGCACGCTGGGCGGCACCAACAGCAGCGCGAACGCCATCAACGACTACGGCCAGATCGTCGGCGGGTCCGACAACGGCGCGGGCCAGTTCCACGCGTTCTCCTACGCCGTCGGCAAGATGAGCGACCTCGGCACGCTGGGCGGCGACCGCAGCGAGGCATTCGGCATCAACAACCACGGCGTGATCGTCGGCGACGCCCTGAACGGCGACCCGGCGACGATGGGCTTCGCGCAGGCCTTCCGCTACTCGGGCGGCACGATGACCGACCTGGGCACCCTGCCCGGCGGACTGGGCAGCACCGCCTATGCCATCAACAACAAGGGCATGATCGGCGGCTCGTCGTTCGAGGGGCCGTTCACCGTGCCGGAATATCCGTTTCACGCCGTCACGTTCAGCGGCGGCACCGCCCACTCGATCGGCGCGTCGGACCTGGGCGACAGCGCGATCTACGGCCTGAACGACGACGGTCTGGCCGTCGGCGGCATCCCGATGTCCACGATGATCCACGCCTCCCACGCCTTCCTGTACGACCACGGCACGATCACCGACCTCGGCATCCTCGATCCGGCGCAGGACGACAGCATCGCCTGGGACATCAACAACCTCAAGCAGATCGTGGGCAGCGCCGCCGTGACGATCGACCCCGACCATTACGGCTACCACGGCTTCCTGTGGACGGGCGCCGGCCTCGTCGACCTGAACACGCTGATCGATCCGGCGTCGGGCTGGGTCATCACGAGCGCCAACGGCATCAACGACGCCCAGCAGATCGCGGCGACGGCCTGCTACGGCGGCGTCTTCGGCGACTGCCGCGCCGTGCGCCTCGATCTCATCTCGGCCGTGCCGGAGCCCGGCAGCTGGGCCATGCTTGCCCTCGGCCTGGGCCTGGTGGGCGTGCTGAAGCGCGCCCGCCCGGTGTGCCGCATGCCGGCCTGAACGGCGCGGCAAGCCGCCGCGGGAGGCCGGGTGGCGCCGGCCGTTCCGGATGGGGCATCCCGGCGCGGCGGCGTCCGGCCGATACCCGGCACGCGATTGCGCCTTCGGCACGACAGCACAGCCCGCTTACACGGCATTACCGGATTTTCATGCCATGCGCGTCGTACGGACAGTGCAGCAATAACATTGGCAAAAAGTTTCGTATTATTGCAAACTAGTAATATGTTATAGTCCACCCGTCCGGCCGGACGTCCCGCCGGCGCTACGTCAACGACCCATGCACCGACTTTTTTCCATACGTCCCGTTCTGGCCGTCGTCGCCGCCCTGCTCGCGGCCGGCGCCGCGCGCGCGGACGCGCCGGCCTATAACTTTTCGCCCGTAAATCAGTACAACCTGCAGGTGTCGGCCCGCTTCTGGAATCCGGTCATCCGCTACGTGTCGCAGAAAAGCGGCGTGCACCTGAACCTCAAGCTGGGACGCACGTCGGCCGACACGACGAGCTACGTGCTGGCGCGCGAGGTCGACTTCGCGTTCACGAACCACTTGTTCAGCCCGGAACGCACGAGGATGGGCTGGACCGTGTTCGGCCGCCGCAACGCGCCGCCCGTGCAGGCGCAGATCGTCGTGCCCGCCGATTCGCCCATCAGGCGCCTGGACGAGCTGGCCCGCACCACCGTCGTCTTTCCGGGTCCGGAAGCGCTGCTCGCGTACCGGGTGTCGTACGCCCAGCTGCTGCGCCGGAACATCGCCGTCGACGTCGTCTTCGCCGGCAATATGGACGCCGCCTTCGCCCAGCTGGTCGCCGGCAAGACACAGGCCGCCGGCGCGAATTCCCAGCTCGTGCAGAATTACTACGGCCGCGAGCACAAATCGTTCCGCGTGCTGTGGAGTTCCGAGCCGTTCAACGACCTGGCGCTGATGGCCTCGCCACGGGTGCCGGCCGGCCAGGTACGCGCCGTCGCCCAGGCCTTTTTCGGCATGGACAAGGATCCGGAAGGCCGTCGCATCCTCGCCGCCGCGACCGAGCTCGTGCACTCGCAGACACCCCTCTCGTTCGTCGCCGCCAGCGACGCCGACTACGCGGCCTACCGCGCGTTCTACACGAACGCGCCGCTCGACGTACGATGAACCTGCCCCGTCCATCCCCGCTCCCGCGCCGGCTGCGTCCGGTCCAGGAACTGCTGGCGCGCCTGCTGCCGCGCTCCCTCGTCGGCCGCGTGTTCACCGTCTTCAGCCTCACCCTGCTGCTGTCGATGGGCACGGGCCTGGGCCTGTTCTACCGCTACCAGTTCCTGCAGCACGTCGAAGAAACGCAGGACACCGCGCTGACCCTGGTCGAGGTGGCCACGCAGACGATCGAGGACAGCGTCGTGATCGGCGACTACGACACGGTCAAGCGCACGCTCGGCAAGATGCTGTTCCAGTCGCCGTTCAAGCGCGCCGAATTCATCGACGTGGCCGGCAGCACGATCCGCGTCGACGCGCCGCGCGTGACGCGCGCCCTGGCCCCGCGCTGGCTGACGGCCCTCATCGCCGACAAGCTGTACGACGTCAACCGGATCGCCAACGTGGGCGGCAAGGATTACGGGGTCGTGCGCCTGCAGTTCGACGAGGAGAAGCTCGCGGCCCAGCTGTGGAGCCTCGTGCTCGACACGGCGGGCGTGGCGCTCGTCGTGTTCATGGCCAGCCTCGCGCTGATGCGCACGCTCGTGCGCAGCTGGCTCGACAGCCTGGGCCGCCTGCGCTCGTTCGAGAACGACGTGGCGGCCGGCCGGGTCACCGCCGAAGCCGCGCTGCTGGCCGACGCGCCGACGGAAATCCAGGAAGCGATCCGCGCCGTCAACCGCGGCGCCGCCAGCCTGCGCGACCAGTTCGGCCAGCGCATCGACTCGCTGATGAACTCGCTCATGCAGCACAAGAGCGCGATGGACCAGGCCGCGATCGTGTGCGAGGCCGACGCGGCCGGCGTCATCGACGGCGTGAACGACCTGTTCGTGACGAGCAGCGGCTTCACCCGCCCCGAGGTCGTGGGCCAGCGCCTGGCCGACGTCGGCCGCCCGGCCGGCGCGCGCCTGCCGTGGCAGCCGTCGGACCGCGTCTGGAACGGCGAAGTCGTGATCGCCGGGCGCCATGGCCGGCGCCACTGGTATCGCACCATCGTGCCGATGTTCGACGCGGCCGGCGGCGTCGAGCGCTACATCTGCATCGACATCGACATCACGGAGCGCAAGGAATTCGAGCGCACGATCGTCGAGAACGCGCAGCGCCAGACCCTGATCGCGGAACTCGGGCGCAAGGCGCTGGCGGCCAACGGCCTCGAGGAACTGTTCGCGGACGCCGCCGCCGCCGCCGCGCGCGGCCTGTGCGCGCCCTGCGCCGGCCTGTTCGAGATCACGGCGAACGGGATGCTGCTGCGCGCCGGCGCCGGCTGGCTGGCGCCGGCCGCGGGCCTGCAGCTGGGCGACGTGCCGGGCGAACCGCTCGCCGCGGGCGAGCGCGCCGCGCGCCGCAAGTGGTTCGCGCCGCTGGCGGCCGTGCACAACATCGCGGCCGGCATCGACACCGCGATCGTGTGCGGCGAGCGGATGTTCGGCGTGCTCGGCGTCTATGCCGACGGCACGCGCCGCTTCAGCACCGACGACGCCAACTTCCTGCACGGCGTCGCGAACATCCTGGCGACGGCCGTGGAACGCCACGAGGCGCGCAACCGCCTGACCTGGCTGGCCCAGTACGATCCCCTGACGAACCTGCCGAATCGGCGCCGCCTCGCCCACTGCCTCGAGGAAGCCATCGCCCGGGCCGGGAACGACGGCGGCCGCGCGGCCGTCATGTTCATCGACCTGGACCGCTTCAAGAACGTCAACGACATGCTGGGGCACGGCGTGGGCGACCAGTTGCTCGTGCAGGCCGCGAAGCGCCTCCTGGGCTGCGCGCGCGACGCCGACGTCGTGGCGCGGCTGGGCGGCGACGAGTTCGCGCTCGTGCTGCCCGCGCTGGCCAGCGACGGCGACGCCGCGGCCGTCGCCGCGCGCGTCATCGAGGCGCTGGCGCAGCCCTTCTATCTCGAGGGCCAGCCGCTGTTCGTGTCGGCCAGCGTGGGCATCGCCACGTATCCCGAGAACGGCCGCGACGCCGAGTGCCTGCTCAAGAACGCCGACACGGCCATGTACGGCGCCAAGAACGGCGGCCGCAACAACTACCAGTTCTACGTCGCCGAGATGCACGAGAATGCCACGCAGCGCCTGCAGACCGAAGCCCAGCTGCGCCAGGCGCTCGAGCGCGGCGAATTCCTGCTGCACTACCAGCCCAAGCTCGACCTGGCCACCGGCATCATCAGCGGTTTCGAGGCGCTGCTGCGCTGGAACCATCCGCAGCGCGGCCTCGTGCCGCCGCTGGAATTCATCGCCATCCTCGAAGACACGGGCCTGATCCTGCCCGTCGGCGAATGGGTGATCGGCGAGGCCTGCCGCCAGCTCAAGGCGTGGCAGGCGCAGGGCATGGCGGTGCGGCCGGTGGCGATCAACCTGTCCGCGCGCCAGTTGCAGCAGGCCGACCTGGCCGGGGCCGTCGAGCGCATCGTCGTCCGCGCCGGCGTCGACCCCGCGCTGCTGGAATTCGAACTGACCGAGTCGATGCTGATGGCGAACCCGGAAGCGGCCGTCGAGATCCTCACCCGCATCAAGACGCTCGGCATACGCCTGTCGGTGGACGATTTCGGCACCGGCTATTCGAGCCTGGCCTACCTGAAGCGCTTCCCGCTGGACGCGCTCAAGATCGACCGCACCTTCGTGCGCGACCTGCCGGACGATGCGGACGATGCGGCGATCACGAATGCGGTGATCCGGCTGGCGCACACCCTGAGCCTGAAGGTCGTGGCCGAGGGCGTCGAGAACGTGGCGCAGCTGCGCGCACTGGAGCAATACGGTTGCGACGAGATCCAGGGCTACTACGTCAGCCGCCCGCTGCCGGCCCAGGGGTGCGCGGCGCTGCTGACCGGGGCGGCGGTGGCGGCGGCGTGAATCGGCTAAGATAGCGGTATGCCAGAAAATCGAATCCAGGTGGCGCGCCGCGTCGACGCCATCGAACCCTTCCGCGTGATGGAAATGGTCAAGGCCGCGGCCGCGATGGCGCGCGCCGGCCAGGACGTCATCAGCATGAGCGTCGGCGAACCCGACTTCACGGCGCCCGACATCGTCGCGCGCGCCGCCGTGGACGCCATCCAGCGCGGCGCCACGCAATACACGGAATCGCTCGGCCTCCCGGCCCTGCGCGACGCCATCTCCGCCCACTACGCCCGCGCCCATGGCCTGGACGTGGCGCCGCAGCGCATCGTCGTGACGGCCGGCGCGTCGGCCGGCCTGCTGCTGGCCTGCGCGGCGCTCGTGGCCGAAGGCGACGAGGTCTTGATGCCGGACCCGAGCTACCCGTGCAACCGCCATTTCGTCAGCGCGTTCGGCGGCCGGGCCGTGCTCGTGCCGTCCGGTCCGGCCGAGCGCTACCAGCTGACGGCCGCCCAGGTGGCCGGGCGCTGGACCGAACGCACGCGCGGCGTGATCGTCGCGTCGCCTTCGAACCCGACCGGCACCTCGATGACACCGGACCAGACGCGCGACCTCGTCGCGGCCGTGCGTGCGCGCGGCGGCTTTTCCATCGTCGACGAGATCTACCAGGGCCTCTACTATGGCGCGCAGCCGGGCGACCGCGCGACCAGCGCCCTGTCGTTCGGCGACGACGTCATCACCGTCAACAGCTTCTCGAAGTACTTCAGCATGACCGGCTGGCGCCTGGGCTGGCTCGTGCTGCCGGAAGCGCTCGTGCCGGCCGTCGAAAAGCTGGCGCAGAACCTGTTCATCTGCGCGCCCGCGATCGCCCAGCATGCGGCGCTGGCCGCGTTCGACCCCGAGGCCATCGGCGTGTTCGAGGAACGGCGCCAGGAATTCCGGCGCCGCCGCGATTTCCTCGTGCCCGCGCTGCGCGAGCTCGGCTTCCAGGTGCCCGTGCTGCCGGACGGCGCGTTCTACGTGTATGCCGACATCGCGCAGGTCGCCCACCGCGACGCGCACGACAGCAGCGCGTTCGGCATGGCCGTGCTGCGCGATGCGCTGGTGGCGATCGTGCCGGGCGACGACTTCGGCTTCGCCGCCCCGAAGCGGCACGTGCGCTTTTCCTACGCCACGAAATACGAACGGATCGAACAGGCGGTCGACCGCCTGGCGCGCCTGCTCAGGCGTTGATGGTTGCGTCCGGCGCGGGCGCGTCGGCGACGACGGCCAGCAGCGCGCTGGCGCCGACCGGCTTGACGAGATAGCGGTCGAAGCCGGCCGCCAGTCCGCGCGCCGCGTCGGCCGGCTGGCCGTAGCCCGTCAGCGCGATGGCGTACGGACGCGCGCCGTCCTGCTGTGCGCGCAGCGCCTGCATCAGCGCGAGGCCGTCGAGTTCGGGCAGGCCGATGTCGCACACGATCACGTCCCAGCGCTCGCCGAGCGCGTGCGCCAGGCCCGCGCGGCCGTCCGCCGCGCACACCACGTCATGCCCTTCGACGGCCAGGATGTCGGCCAGGGTGGCGCAGGCGTCCGCATTGTCTTCCACGAGCAGGATACGGCGGCGGCGCGTGGCCTGGGCCGGCTCGGACCGGACGGGCGCGGCGGGCAGGCCGGCGGCGCGCGGCAGGCGCACCGTGAAGCGGCTGCCGCATCCGGGACCGTCGCTGTGCGCCTCCACGACGCCGCGGTGCATGCCGACGAGGTTGCGCACGACGTTCAGGCCCACGCCGAGCCCGCCCTCCGAGCGCGCCAGCGAGCGCGGCCCCTGCGTGAACAGGTCGAAGATGTACGGCAGCACGTCGGGCGCGATGCCGGTGCCGTTGTCGGCGATCGTCACCACGACGTCGTCGGGCCCGGCCTGCGCCGCGAGCCGCAGGCGCCCGCCGTCGCCCGTGTACTTCGAGGCGTTGCCGAGCAAATTCGTGAACACCTGGGCAAGGCGGACCTTGTCGCCGGCCACGGCGACGTCCGCGGACGGCAGTGCGACGTCGAGTGCCTGGCCGCGCTCCGCGATGCGCGGCTGCACCGTCTCGACGGCGTGGCGCAGCACGTCGGCCAGCGCCAGCGATTCGACGTCCAGCGTGATCTTGCCGCTGCTGATGCGGGCCGCGTCGAGCAGGTCGTCGAGCAGGCGCGCCATGTGGTCGACCTGGCGGCCGATCACGCGCGCCAGCTTGAGCTGCTGCGGCGCGGCGCCCGGGTCGCGCTCCAGCAGCGACGCCGCCATCGCCAGCGGCGACAGCGGGTTGCGCAGTTCGTGCGCCAGCATGGCGAGGAATTCGTTCTGGCGCCGGTTGACGGCTTCGGCATCCTCGCGCTGGTATTCGGCGTTGACGGTGGCGAGGACCAGGTGTTCGTTGGCCTCGCGCAGCCGCGCCAGTGCGTCTTCCAGCGCCAGCCGCTCCTCGGCCTCGCGCCGCGCGAGCAGCTGCGCGGCGTCCACCTCGGCCTCCAGCGCGCGGATGCGGCGCAGCAGGTGTGCGTCGGACCGCGCGTCGTCCAGGCCGTCGCGCACGACATCCTCCCGGGAACGTGGTGCCGCGGCGGGCGGCTCTTGTCGGTACGTTCCCATCGTCGTCCTTTACTTGTGCGGCTCGCGCCGCGTGGGGTAGCCCGTCATCAGGGCATCGAGGTTCGTCACGTGCGGCGAAACCTCGATGCCGTCATCGGTGATGCGGTATTCGCGCAGCTCGTTGCTGTGGCCGGTGCCGCGCACCTTAATGACGGTCATGAACTTGCAGACATGCCCTTCCACTTCGGCGAAGCGCATCGACAGCACGGCGTCCGCCAGGAAGCACAGGTTGTCGATCGAGAAGCGCCAGTTCGGCGCGTTGTCTTCGAAGCCGACCGTGACGAGGGCGGTCACGCCGCGCCGCGACAGCAGCGACAGCGTGCGGAACACGGCCAGGCGCAGGTCGTAGCGGAATTCCGGCGCGAGGTACAGGCCGATCTCGGACAGCGAGTCGATCACGACGCGCGTCGCGCCGGTGCGTTCGATCGCTTCCGTCAACTGGTCGAGCAGTTCCTCGACGGTGAGCGACAGCGACAGTGATTCCAGCACCGTCACCTGGCCGTCCTGCACCAGCTCGATGAGGGCCGCGTTGTGCAGGCGCGCCGTATGCTTTTCGAAGAACACGGCGACGCCCTTCTCGCCCTGGGCCGCGCCGGCCTGCAGGAAGCGCGTGCCGAGGATCGTCTTGCCGATCCCGGTGGGCCCGGACACGAGCATCGTGTGGCCCTGCGGCAGGCCGCCGTGGAGCATGTCGTCCAGCCCCGCCACGCCGGTGGGGACAGGGCGCGCCGAGGTGGCGACGGTCCGGTAGGCGTCGCCCGCGGGCGTCAGCTGGCGCGGATAGACGCGGATGCCGTCGTCCGTGATGCGCAGCGTGTGCGCGCCGGACATGTGGGCCTGCCCGCGCATCTTGATGATGCGGATCTTGCGCACCACCGAATCCTCGTCCAGGTTGTGCGACAGCGCGATCATGCCGTCGGCGACGGTGATGATCGGGTTGGCCTCGACGTCGGCCTGGGTGTATTCGCCGATCAGGAACGTCGTCGCCTGCCACGTCGCCATGCGCGAACCGAGTTCCTGCACGAAGTGCTGCAGGTCCCACAGGCCTTCGTTGCCGCTGCGGGCAGTCTGCACGACGGAGCGGAACGAATCAACGAACACGAGGCTCGGCGCGAAATCCTCCACTTCGCGCATGATGCGTTCCAGCACCCCGCTGAAATCGCCCGCGCGCAGGTCGTCGGCCAGGTTGACGTAGCGGATGGCGGGGCCGACCTTGTCCATGTCGAAGAACGAGAACTGCTGCTGGTAGCGCAGCATCTTCAGCGGCGGCTCGCCCAGCACGGTGAAGAACAGGGCGCGCCGCTCCGGGGTCGCGAGCGAAAACATGATCTGGTGCGCGAGCGTCGTCTTGCCGCTGCCGGGTGCGCCGGCGATCAGCGTGAACGAAAACTCGGTCAGGCCGCCGCCGAGAAGAACATCGAGCCCTGGCACACCTGTGCACAATTTCTCCAGGGTTACTTTTCCGCTCATTGCTTCTGCTCCTCTTGATTCTTCTGCGGCGTACCGCCCGCCCCGGTTTCGGTCAGCAACCGTGTCGTCAATGCCGGGCCGATGAGGGCCCCCAGCTGCCGCACGAAAATGCCCATCAATTCCTCGTGTGTCGCGGCCGCCTCGGCAGGGTCGGCGCCCGCCAGGTCGTTCTCGAGGGCGGTCAGCAGCAGCGTGCTCGTCCGGCGCCCGAGGTCGACGCTGAGCCACGGCCGGGGCGGCGCCAGCAGCCGCGCCGAGCGGGTGAACAACGCGACGAACCCGCCTTCGCCGATCAGCGGCACCAGTTGCCGGCCCAGCCTCGACCAGGGTCGGATGAGCGCCTGGGCATGGCCGGGACGCGCGATGTCGGCCTTCCTGCCGGACGTCGTATCGGCGGCAACCGGCTGCGCTCTGTTTTCGTCTTTATCCATGCAGGGTGATGTCGGGGTTCTCATGCCATGCGGCGTGGCCTCGGCTGGCACGCGCGTCACCGGGATTATAGTCACCGGGATTATAACGTGAGACGCAACGTTAAATTCTTTAAATTGTTGTCAATACTGCCAGCACATCCCGTCGTCGCGCCCACTTTCCGCCGCGTGGTGGGCGGTGCTACCATCGCACCCTCGTACCACTCAGGAGCCGTCCACGATGCCCGCTTCCCTCTTCCGTACCTGCGCCGCCCCCCTTGCCGCCGCGCTCCTGCTGGGCGCCGCGAGCGCGGGCGCCCGGGCGCAATCCGCGCCGCCCGTGGCCGAGGCCCCGCTGCGTGCCCACCTGTCCTTCCTCGCCGACGACCTGCTGGAAGGCCGCGGCACGGGCCAGCGCGGCGGCGCGCTCACCGTGCGCTACCTCGAGACCCAGGCCGCCGTGCTGGGCCTGCGCCCGCTGGCCGACGGCGGCTACCGCCAGAAGGTCGAACTGGTCGGCCAGAAGACCCTGCCCGCCAGCACGCTGCGCTTCGAGGCCGGCGGCAAGACCCTGCCCGCGACGTTCGGCAAGGACGTCGTGTACGCCAACGCCGCCGGCACCACGGCCACGCACGTGACGGTGCCCCTCGTCTTCGTCGGCTACGGCATCGACGCCCCCGGCGAGCACTGGAACGATTTCGACGGCGCCGACGTGAAGGGCAAGCTGCTCGTCGCGATGGTCAACGATCCGCAGCCCACGGCCGCGGAGCCCGACCGCTTCGGCGGCAAGTCGCTCACGTGGTACGGGCGCTGGGCGTATAAATTCGAGGAAGCCGTGCGCCAGGGCGCGGCGGGCATCCTGCTGATCCACACGACCGCATCCGCTTCCTACCCGTGGAGCGTGCCCGTGAACAGCTTCTCGCACGAGCAATTCCACCTGGCGGGCCCCGGCAACGCGCTGCAGGGCTGGATCAGCGAAGACATGGCGCGCACGCTGTTCGCGCAGGCCGGCCAGGACCTCGACACGCTGCGTGCCCGCGCCGAGGTGCGCGGCTTCAGGCCGGTGCCGCTCGACGCCCGCATCGACGCCGACGTACAGAGCGCCGTGCGCACGATCGTCGAGTACAACGTGGCCGGCATCGTGCCCGGCAGCGATCCGAAACTGCGCGACCAGGCCGTCATCTATTCCGCGCACTGGGACCACCTGGGCATCGACCCGGACAACGGCAAGCCGGATCACATCTGGAACGGCGCCATCGACAACGCCTCCGGCACGGCCGCCCTGCTCGCGATGGCCCAGGCCGCCGTCAGGCATCCGGCGAAGCGCACCCAGATCTTCCTGTGGCCCTGCGCGGAAGAGCAAGGCCTGCTGGGCAGCCTCGCCTACGTCCGCAATCCGGTGTGGGCCCTGGCCAGGACAGCCGCCGACCTGAACCTGGACAGCATGAACTTCGTCGGCCGCACGCGCGACATGGGCGTGGCCGGCGCCGAGCGCAGCTCGCTGTATGCGACGTCGGAACGGGTGGCCAGGGCGATGGGCCTGCACCTGGCCGCGCCTGTGCCGGACCTCGGCGGCGCCTATTTCCGTGCCGACCACTTCAGCTTCGCCAAGGCCGGCGTCCCCGCCTTCAACGTCGGCTCCGCCGTGTTTTCCGGCGACGGCCGTTTCGAGTTCGAGCACGACCAGGCGGCGGGAGGCGCGAAGATGCGCGCCTTCACGAAGGACTACCACCAGGTCAGCGACCAGTACGACCCGGCGTGGGACTTGTCGGGCATGGTGCAGCAGGCGCAATTCACGCTGAACCTCGGCTATGCGGTGGCCAATGCGCCGTCGATGCCGGCGTGGAAGGCAGGCGAGGCGTACGGCAAGGTCAAACGCTGACGTCAGTGCGGCCGTGCCGCCGGCCGCACGCGCAGGCTGGACGCGATCCGGTCCCACAACGCCATCGCGGCGGGCGCCGACAGCGACGACGGGGCCGGCCCGCCGTCGCCCCGCCCCGTCACCATCGCCAGCCTGATGTCCGGCACGAGCACGTTGTCGTCGGTGCCGTTCAGCTCCCATTCGAAGCCATAGACGAACACGCCGTTCGACTCGATCACCTGCCGCACGAGCTCGTCGCCGGCGAAACCGCCGATGGTGCGCGGCGCGGCGCGCAGTTCCGTGGCGAGCAGGGTCAACGCGGCCGGGCGCCGCGCGCGCGATACGGCATTACGTTCGAGCAGCGTACGGGGATCGGGCCTGGTGCCGGCGATGGTGTCGACGTTGATCCCGATGTCCGGGTGGCCGGGCAGGCCGACGGCCATCGTGATGCGCTCGCCCTGCTTCGCGGTGAGGGGTTCCCGGACGTAGGCGCGGTCGAGGCAGAAGCCGGGGTCGGTGGGGATACGGTTGGCGGGGTTGGGGACGAGCTGGGCGACGAGCCTGGGCAGGTTCGCCGCGAGATCGGGATCGTAGTCCTTTGCCGTGAGGTCGATGCTGACGCCGTTGCCGTGGACGTGGGCTTCGAGGGCGACGCCTTCGTAGTGGTAGCGTCTCAAGGTCTCGCGGCTATATCCTTCCATGCCTTCAGTGACATTCCGGCTGTGCACGAAAATTTTTCCGGTCAAGCCGCTTTCCGTTCGGACTGCCCTGACCGCTTCCATGTTCTTGTTCCCGCCCAGCCGGTCGGGCTTGGCGCGAATTTCCGCTTCGCGCGCTGCCACCCGCTTGGTGAACGCTTCCTCGCTTTCGGCAAACGCATCGATGTCGAAGCCCTCGATCCATTGCCCGTACAGTTCCACCTGCGCTTCTTTCGGCAAATCGATCAACATCCTGCCGACGCACACCGTTTTCATCTCTCCGGTCATTTTCATCACCTTGTACGTATCCCACACGGCGCCGGTGGCCCACGTGGCTGCCAGGGCTGCAACCACGGCGGCGACGGCCCGAATCCATTTCCGTTTGAAATCTCTGTTCATGGCATTCCCTGGACGATCCTGACGACCAGCCGAAGCGTCAGCATCAGCATGTCGTCGTTGTTGTACGAGCCTTGGTGGTCATAGCCGCGCGTCTCGAACAGGTGCTCGACCTTGCCCGCCGGCCCGGCGCCGGACTGGTGCGGCACCGTGCGATCACCGCTGGCCTCAGGCGGCTCGGGATGGAAACAGATCGTGCAGCCGGGTTCGATGTCGACGCGCCGTCCGCCTGCATCAGCGTTATGTGCGAACCTCGCCTTGCTGACATTTGCCGTGGTAAGAACCGTGTGCGATCCAGACTCCTTCCGTCCGACCCAGCGTACGTGACCAAAGGCGAGCTGATTCGGATCGGCACCATAAAATGCGTAGGTGTTGGGATGGTAATAATCGCCGAGACAGTTCCGGTGAAATTGTCCCGCGACGCCGATCGCTTCTTTAATGGCCTTTTCAACCCCCCCCTTTCTTTGCGCAAATTTACCGGCCGGATCAGCCAGCGCTGGATCGACCAGGCGAAACCAAGGCTGCATATCCTGATACATGACATAGGGATCGGGCTGCTCCTCATTCGGCAAATGCAGGAAATCATGCACGGTCTCACCCCCATCCCCACGCCCCGACGGCTGCGCCACGCCCACATGCAGCCACGGCCCCGGATACGAATGAGTCGGCAGCAATTCCAGCGCGCCCGGCGACGTGGCCAGCACCGGCGTGGTGTCGTACGTGGTCTTCCCGAGGATCATGGCCGTGAACTTGCCCACGATGTCCTGGGCCTCCGTGCCGCACGTCATGCGGCGGTAGGCGGCGGGCGCGCCCAGCGCGGGCATCACGCCGTGGATCACGCCGGCGATCCGGTCTGGAATGCGCTTCGCGCACGCGCGTGCGACCAGCCCGCCCATCGAGTGCGTAACGAGGATGACCCGGTCGCATTGGCGCTGCATGCCGCGCCATGCCTCGATGATCTCGACGATGCGCCGCTCCAGCCGGCGCGCCGCCTTGTCGCAGCACTCGAGCCAGTTGTAGCCCACCGCATAGACCGGGTAATGGTGGCGCGCGTGCTTGTCGAGGTCGGCCTCGGTCAGCGGCTTCATGCGCGGCATGCCCCACTTCTTGGGATCACACGCCATCACGGCCTGCCAATGTGGCCGTATCCGGCGCTCGCTCTCGGGCTCGTTGTACCAGAAAGTTTGATTCAGCTGCGTTTGCAGCGCGCACAGCAGGCCGATGTAGGAATCGGCGTGCACTTCGCCCCAGCCGCGCTGACGGGCCAAAGTCGGATGGATATGCAGCCAACCGTCGCCGTGCGGAATATGTGGTGGACCGTCGTCGTCCACTTCCAACGTGTCCCCATCGAGCAGATGCTGGCGCCGCGCGGGCGTAAAGCGGTCCCAGACGAGTGCGTCCCACAGCCCGCTTGGCATCGTATTAGGTGGCCGCCACGCTGGCTCGCCGGGACCAACTTCCAGGTTCCGCTCGTCCCTGGAACGCGGCTGCGCCTTCGCCCTGAGATTCGTGCCCATGATCCCCGGAACCACGATGACGGGGATAACACTGCTCGGCGGCATCAACGCCAGGCCGCGTGTCGTGAACGAGACGGGCGTCAGGACAGTGGTGGTCCGCCAGCCGCCATCGGGCGTGGGGATCAAAGGGGGCAAGGGCCTGGTCGGTTCGCGCATGGCGACGGCGGCGATCGTTCGGACGCGGATTGGGACGCGCCATCTTGGCATGCGGTGCGCGGGCCGCGGTTGAGCGGCCGCAGTGCGCCAAACGATGAGCAAGACTGGCGGCGGCCGGGCCGGCCGGGTAATATCGTGTGATGAGGCAATACCATGCCTCGCACACGACCTCGACCACAGGACATCCATGAAGCAGACCTTGCTTGCCGCCACCCTTTTGCTCGCCCTCTCGCCCCCGATCGCGGCGCGGGCACTCGCCGCGCCGGCGCCCGCTTCCGCGAAAGCGGCGACCCGGGCCGACAAGCAGTTCCAGGCCATCTACCGGGCCGAGTGGCAATGGCGCGTCAAGCAGCGGCTCGCGTGGGACGAGGACGAGCCGCGCGACGCCGGCGCCGAACTGCCCCGGGTCGACGCGCGCACGCAGGCCGCGCGCCTCGCGCAGTGGCAAGGCGTGCTGCGGCGGCTGGACGGCGTCCGCGCGGCCGACCTGTCGCCGCTTGAACGCATCAACTACGCCGTGTACCGCGCGCAGATCGCCGCGTTCGTGGAGGCCCAGCGCTTCCGCGAATTCGAACAGCCCGTGAACGCGGACAGCGCGTTCTGGTCCGACATCGCCTACATCGCGCGCCGCCCGCTCAAGACCGCGGAGGAATACCGCGCCTATCTGGGCCAGTTGGGCGACCTGCCCCGCTACTTCGGCGAGGAACTGGACAATATGCGGGCCGGCCTCGCGCGCGGCTTCACGCCGCCGCAGGTCACCTTGGCCGGCCGCGACGCACCGCTGCTGAACATCGTGAACGCGAAGAACCCGGAGGACACGGTGTGGTACACGCCATTCACGGCGATGCCGGCGACGATCCCCGGGGACGAACAGGCGCGCCTGCGCGCGCAGGGCGTCGCGCTGATCGAGAGCGCCGTCAAACCGGCCTATGCGCAGGCCCTCGCATTCTTCCGCGACGAGTACGTCCCCAGGGCCCGCACGACCCTCGCGGCCGAGAGCCTGCCGGACGGGAAAGCGTATTACCAGTCGAAGATCGTCGAGTACACGACGACGTCGCTGAGCGCGCAGCAGATCCACGCCATCGGCCTGAGCGAGATGGCGAAGATCCGCGCCGAGATGCAGCACACGATGGAGCAAGCCGGCTTCAAGGGCGACCTGCCCGCGTTCCTCGCCTTCCTGCGCAGCGACCCGCAGTTCTACGCGAAGACGCCGCAGGAATTGCTGATGCGCGCCGCCTGGATCGCCAAGAAATTCGACGGCAAGGCCGACCAGTACTTCGGCTACCTGCCGCGCCGCCGCTTTTCCATCGTGCCCGTGCCGCCGGACCAGGCGCCCTATTACACGTCGGCGCGCGGCGGGCCGGGCATCTACCTCGTCAACACGTACGACCTGCCGGCGCGCGCGCTGTACAGCCTTCCCGCGCTGACCCTGCACGAATCGGCGCCGGGCCACGCGTTCCAGATGCCGGTGGCGCTGGAACAGCACGGCGTGCCGCCGTTCCGCCGCGCATACATCTCGGCGTACGGCGAAGGCTGGGCCCTGTACTGCGAGCGCCTGGGCAGCGAGATGGGGATGTACGAAACGCCGTACGAAACGTTCGGCATGCTGAGCTACCAGGCCTGGCGCGCTGCCCGCCTCGTCGTCGACACGGGCATCCACGCGATGGGCTGGACGCGCGCGCAGGCGCAGGCATATTTGCACGACAATACGGCGCTGTCCGACCACGAGATCGAGACGGAGGTGGACCGCTACATCTCCTGGCCGGGACAGGCGCTGTCGTACTACCTGGGGGAGATGGCGATCATGGAAGCGCGCAGGAAAGCCGAGGCGGCGCTGGGCGGGAAATTCGACATCCGCGCCTTCCACGACACGGTGCTGCAGCTGGGCTCCGTGCCGTTGCCGGTGTTGCAGGCGCGGATCGATACGTTCATCGCGGAAGGCGGCAAGTCGCCGTATCCAGCCGACACGCGATCGTCAGAATAACCTGACCTTCAACTGCACGGAAATCCCGCCGTACAGGCGGTCCTTGTAGCTGGGGATCACGCCCACGTTGACACCCACGCGCCGGTACTCGTACGTGAACGTCGGCACGACGGCCGGAAACCAGCCGCGGTCGCGCATCTTCGGATAGCCATCGAATGCCGCGATGGCCGCGCCCAGGCGCACGGGGCCCAGCGCGTACGGCTGCCACAACACGCCCGCGTAATTCGAATAAAAGCGGTCGCTGTTGACGAAGCGCCCGGCGGCGGCCGCCATCGTGCCGGAAAACCGGTATTCGACGCCGATGCCGCGATTGCCGCCGTTGAGGTTCTTGTCCCGGTCGAAGTGATACGTGGCGAAGCCGCTGTCGACCCACAGCTCGCGCTGCGGGTCGGCCGGGATCTTCGTGAACAGGTCGTCGGCGTGCGCGCCCGCGCCGGCGCAAGCCAGTGTCAGCACGGCGATGAGGCGGTGGGGCTTCAATCGTCGGCCTTCGGGTCGAGATCGGGGAACATCACTTCGGTGAAGCCGAAGCGGGAAAAATCGCGGATGCGCATGGGGTACAGGATGCCGAGCAGATGGTCGACCTCGTGCTGCACGACGCGCGCATGGAAACCGTCGACGTCGCGGCTGATCGGCCGGCCGTACTGGTCGACGCCCTCGTAGTGCAGGCGCGTGTAGCGCGGCACGCTGCCGCGCAGGCCCGGCACCGACAGGCAGCCTTCGAAGCCCTCTTCCATCTCGTCCGACAAGGGCTTCAGCACAGGGTTGATCAGCACCGTCTCCGGCACGGCCGGCGCGTCCGGATAGCGCTGGTTCTTGCCGAAGCCGAAGATCACGAGCTGCAGGTTGACGCCGATCTGCGGCGCGGCGAGGCCCGCGCCGTTCACGGCGTGCATCGTCTCGAACATGTCGGCGACGAGCGCGTGCAGCTCGGGCGTGTCGAAGTCGCGCACGGGTTCGGCCACGCGCAGCAGGCGCGGGTCGCCCATCTTGAGGATATCGCGGATCGTCATGTCGGCAGGCCCGCGCACAACTGCGTCAGGAATTCGCGGTAGCCTTCGGCCGTCTCCGGGTGCTTCATGCCGATGGCGGCGGTGGCCTTCAGGTAGCCGAGCTTGGAGCCGCAGTCGTAGCGGGTGCCGGCATAGCGGTACGCGAGCACGCGTTCGCGCGTCATCAAGGAGGCGATGCCGTCGGTCAGCTGGATCTCGCCGCCGGCGCCCGTGCCCAGGTTTTCCAGGTGCTCGAAGATCGCGCCCGACAGCACGTAGCGTCCCACGACGGCCAGGGTCGACGGCGCGTCCTCGGGCTTCGGCTTCTCGACGATGCCGGAGACGAGCTCCAGGTCCGGCCGGTAGGCGCTCGCGCTGACGACGCCGTACTGGCGCGTGTTCGCGCGCGGCACGTCCTGCACCGCGAGCACGCTGCATTTCTCGTAGCCGTACAGGTCCGTCATCTGCGCCAGCACGGGCTTGTGGCCCTCGGCCGTGTCCATGAAGTCGTCGGCCAGCAGCACGGCGAACGGCTCGTTGCCGATCACGGGACGCGCGCACAGCACGGCGTGGCCCAGGCCCAGCGCGGCCGGCTGGCGGATGTAGATGCAGTTGACGTTCTTCGGGATCACCTGCTGCACGAGCTTCAGCAATTCATTCTTGCCGGCCGCTTCCAGCTCGGATTCCAGTTCGTAGGCCTTGTCGAAATGGTCTTCGATGGCGCGCTTGTTCCGGCCCGTGATGAACACCAGTTCCGTGACGCCGGCGGCGACCGCCTCCTCGACCGCGTACTGGATCAGCGGCTTGTCGACGATGGGCAGCATTTCCTTCGGCTGCGCCTTGGTGGCCGGCAGGAAGCGGCTGCCGAGGCCTGCGACCGGGAATACGGCTTTCTTGATTACGGTCATTCGTGCTCCGTCAAATTGATTGGGTTGAATTCTGTGCGCCGCCCAGCAGCGCGAGCAATCCGGCTTCGTCCAGCACGGTCACCCCGAGCGCCTCGGCCTTTTCCAGCTTGCTGCCCGCCTCCGCGCCCGCGACGACGTACGACGTCTTCTTCGACACGGAACCGGACACCTTGCCGCCCGCCTGTTCGATCAGCGCGCCCGCCGCGTCGCGCGACATCGTCGGCAACGTCCCCGTCAGCACGAACGTCTTGCCTGCCAGCGGGCCGGCCGCATCGGCGGCCTCCTGAGGCAGCAGCGCGAGCAGCTCGGTGCGCAGGCTGGCTATCGCGGCCAGCAGGTCGCGGTTGGCGGGCAGCGCCATCCATTGTTCGAGCGCCGTCACCACGGTGTCCGGCAGGCCGAACACGCTGAAGATCTTCAGGTGCGCGAGGTCGTCCAGGGTGCGGCCGTCGGCCAGCAGCTGGCGCGCGCGCGGCTCCGTCAGTTTCGGGATCGCGAGTGCCGTCAACAGGCCCACGTCGTCGAGTTTTTCGCGCAGTTGCGCGCGCGGCGCGTGTTCGCCCTGCGGCGCGACGCCGGCCGCCAGCAGGTCGTTCAACGCCTGCTGGTTCTTCGGCTCCGCGAAGAAGTCGGCGATGGCTTCCGCGACCGTGCCGCCGATGTCGGGCAGCACGCGCAGCAGCGCGGCCGGCGCGCGGCGCACGAGGGCCAGGCTGCCGAGCCAGTCGGCCAGCGTCTTCGCCGTCGATTCGCCCACGTGGCGGATGCCCAGTGCGAACAGCAGGCGTTCCAGCGGCGGGTTCTTGCTCGCGGCGATGGCGGCGAGCAGGTTGTCGGCCCACTTGGTCGCGACCTTGCCCTGCTTGACCGTCTCCGGCGTCGTGCCGTCGCGTTCATCCGCCAGGCGCTTCATCTTGAGAAGGTCGTCCAGCGTGAGGCGGTACAGGTCGGCCACGCCGTGAATCAGGTCGCATTCGACGAGGCTGTCGATGTAGCGGTCGCCCAGGCCTTCGATGTCCATCATGCGGCGGCCCGCGAAGTGGCGGATCGCTTCCTTGCGCTGCGCGGCGCATGTCAGGCCGCCGGAGCAGCGCGCGATGGCCTCGCCCTCTTCGCGCACCACGTGCGAGCCGCACACCGGACACGTCTTCGGCAGCACGTACACGGCGGGTTCCGGCGCCGGACGGCGTTCCAGCACGACGGACAGCACTTCCGGGATCACGTCGCCGGCGCGGCGCACGACCACCGTGTCGCCCACGCGCACGTCCTTGCGGCGCACTTCGTCCTCGTTGTGCAGGGTCGCATTCGTGACGGTGACGCCGCCGACGGAGACGGGCACGAGGCGCGCCACCGGCGTGATCGCACCCGTGCGGCCCACCTGCACGTCGATGGCGGACACCGTCGTCAGCGCTTCCTCGGCCGGGAATTTATGGGCCAGCGCGAAGCGCGGCGCGCGCGACACGAACCCCAGTTCGCGCTGGTCCGCGAGGCGGTCGACCTTGTAGACGACGCCGTCGATTTCGTACGGCAGCGATTTGCGGCGCGCGCCGATGTCGCGGAAATAACCCAGCATGCCTTCGCACCCGGTCACCACGGCCCGTTCCTTCGACACGGGCAGGCCGAGCCTGTCCAGCCAGTCGAGCGCCTTCGAATGCGACTCGGGCAGCGCCGCGCCCTCCAGGAGGCCGATGCCGTAGGCGAAGAAGCGCAGCCGGCGCTGCGCCGTGATGCGCGCGTCGAGCTGGCGCAGGCTGCCCGCGGCCGCGTTGCGCGGGTTCGCGAATTCCTTCTGGCCAGCGTCGCGCTGGCGCTGGTTCAGGCGTTCGAAGTCTTCCTTGAACATCAGGACCTCGCCGCGCACTTCCAGCACGTCCGGCACCTCCTCGCCACGCAAGCGCAGCGGGATCACGCGCACCGTGCGGATGTTCGCCGTGACGTCCTCGCCCGTGTAGCCGTCGCCGCGCGTGGCGGCCTGCACGAACACGCCGTTCTCGTACCGCAGGCTCATCGCGAGACCATCGAATTTCAGTTCGGCCGCATAGGCGACGTGCGCGTGGCCCAGGCCGTCGCGCACGCGGCGGTCGAAGTTGTCGATGTCGTCGTCGCTAAAGCCGTTGTTCAGCGAGAGCATCGGCACGGCGTGCGTGACCTGCTTGAATTCCGGGATCGGCGCGGCGCCCACGCGCGACGTCGGCGAGTCCACCGACACGGCCTGCGGATGCTGCGCTTCCAGCTCCTGCAGCTCGCGGAACAGGCGGTCGTACTCGGCGTCCGGGATCGTCGGCGCGTCCAGCACGTGGTAGTTGTAGATGTGGTGGTTCAGTTCCTTGACCAGCCACGCCATCCGTTCCAGCGCATTGTCCAAATCGCCCATCGTCACCTCAGCTGAACAGGCGCAGCGCGCGCGTGGAACCGGCCGCGATGTCGGCCGCGTCCATCTCCTGGTAGAACTCGCGCACCTGGCCCGCGATCTCTTCCAGCGCCTCGTCCGTCAGCGGCTGGTCGAAATCGTCGACGACGGCGGCGTCCAGGCGCTGCACGAGGTCTTTCGCACAGGCGACCATCTTGCCGAAGCCGTCGCGGGCCGGGGCCACGCACGGCACGTCCAGCAGCAGGGTGAGGCGCGAGGTGGTGTCGGCGCCCAGCGTCACGTTGGTCGACAGCGTGAACAGGGTGCCGCTGCCCTCCTCCTTGTCCGCCATGACGAACTTGCCGTCCGGGCGCACGTCGAAACCCGCGTTTTCCAGCGCGCCGATGAGGGTCGCCATCGCCCACGGCGCGCCTTTCGACGCCAGGTTCACGCCCAGCTGGGCGTCGTGGCCGGCGACGAAGCGGTGCAGCGTCTTCGCCTCGCTCATCACTTCGATCATGTCCGGCACTTCCGGCTCGGCGCCAATCTCGTCGGCGACGGCGCGCAGGCGCGTGACCATTTCCGAGTATTCCAGTTCGTTCAGGGCCGTCGTGCGCGTGGCCAGCTGGACGCCGGCCTGCAGCTTCGTGTACACGCCGCCGTGCACGATCGGTTCCCAGTCGCCGTTCACGGCCAGGCCGACGAAGTGCACCGGCTTGTTGCCCACGCGGCGCAGTTGCAGCAGCGCCGGCAGGATGCGGTCGCCGCGCAGCGGGCCTTCCGAATTCAGCGGGATGAGGCAATCGATCAGCGGATCGACGAGGTTCTCGGCCAGTTGCGCGGGCGGCGTGTCCGGTTTCACGGCCGGCAGCTCGGCGACGGGGTCCAGCGCGGCGGCCGCCGCCGGCACCGGCGCGGCGGCCGGCGCGGGGCCCGGCGCCGCATGCTGCAGCGGCTCCGCGTAAATCGCCGGTTCGGTCAGCACGTCGTGACTCGGTTCCGGCGCGCCGTCCAGCACAGGCTCCTGGCGCAGGGCGTCCGGCGAAAAATCGCGCTCGGGCGCGGCGCCGCCTTTCATCAGCACGTCGTCGTGGTCGTGCGCGAACGCGCGCTCGACGCTCTTGCGGGCCTTGTATTCCTGCCACTTGTTGTAACTAATGACGCCGACGACGAAGACGCCGCCGGCCGCGATCAGGCTCATTTGAAAGTCTGTCATGCTGCTTGTGCCTCAGTAGCGAAATTCGCGGCGGACTCCATGTCCACCGCCACGATGCGCGACACGCCCTGCTCCTGCATCGTCACACCGATCAGTTGGTTGGCCATCTCCATCGCGATCTTGTTGTGCGAGATGAAGAGGAATTGGGTATGGTCCGACATGCGCTTGACCATGCGGCAGAAGCGCTCGGTATTGGCGTCGTCCAGCGGCGCGTCGACCTCGTCGAGGAGGCAGAACGGCGCCGGGTTCAGGCGGAACATCGAGAACACGAGCGCGGTCGCCGTCAGCGCCTTTTCGCCGCCGGACAGCAGGTGGATCGTCGCGTTCTTCTTGCCCGGCGGCTGGGCCATCACCTGCACGCCGGCGTCGAGGATCTCTTCGCCCGTCATCACGAGCTTCGCCGTGCCGCCGCCGAACAGGATCGGGAACAGTTCGGAGAAGTTCGCGTTGACGCGGTCGAACGTATCCTGCAGCAGGTCGCGCGATTCGCGGTCGATGCGGCCGATCGCGCCTTCCAGCGTGGCGATCGCCTCCTGCAGGTCGTTGTTCTGGGCGTCGAGGAAGCGTTTCCGCTCCGTCGCCTGCGCCAGTTCCTCGACCGCGGCCAGGTTGACCGCGCCCAGCGCCGCGATGGCGTTCGTCAGGCGCGTCACCTCGCCCTGCAGGTACGACGGCTTCATTTCGGGATCGAGCTTTTCCGCCAGCACCGCCTCGTCGGCGCCGGTGGCGGACAGCGCTTCCGCGAACTGTTCCTGGTTCAGGCGCGCGGCCTGCTCCTTGAGCTGCATCTCGGTGATGCGCTCGCGCTGCGGCTGCAGGCCGCGCTCCGCCTGCATGCGGGCTTCTTCCGCCGCGCGCAGTTGCTGCGTGAGCTGGTCCAGTTCGTGGCGCGCATCGGCCAGGGCCTTTTCCTGTTCGGTGCGGCGCGCCAGCAGGCCCTGCAGGCCCTCGGCGGCCGCGCCGGATTCCAGCGCTTCCAGTTCCAGCTTGCCGGCGCCGATGCTCTCCAGGACCTGCGCCGCCTGCTGCTGCGCCGTGGCGATCGTGCGGCGCAATTCCTCGATGCGCGTGCGCTGCGTCTTTTCCGCGAACACGGCTTCCTGCGCGGCGCGCTCCAGGTCGCGCAGGCGCTGGCGCGCTTCGGCCAGCACGCGCTCCTGTTCCTGGAACTCGACCTGGCCATCCTCGTGGGCGCCCTGCAGCTCGGCCAGTTCCATGTCCAGCTCTTCGAACTGCGCTTCCGCTTCCGCCTTGGCCTGGCGCTGCTCCGCTTCCTGCGCGGCGATCTCGTCGAGGTCCGCCGCGATCTGGCCGCTGCGCTGGTTGAAGCGCGCCTCGACCTCGGCCTGTTTCACCACCTCGATCTGCAGCGCATGCACTTCGCGCTGCAACGTCGCGACCTTCTGGCGGCCGTCCTGCAGGCGGCGCTGCAGATCGCTCACGGCAGCGTCGGCGCGGGTGGCGCGGGTGCGGGCCTCGTCCAGCAGCAGCACCTGCGCGCGCAACTGTTTGCCGATGTTGTCGATCTCGTGCTGGCGCGCGAGCACGCCGTCCTGCTCGGCGTCGGCCGCGTAGAAGCGCACGCTGCCGCTCGTGACCATGTGGCCTTGCGGCGTGACGAAGCAAGCGCCCGCCGGCAGCTTGCCGCGCTGGGCGAGCGCCGTGCCGGGATCGTCGGCCGCGTAGACGCCGAACAGCCAGTCGTCCAGCAGGCCGCGCAGGCCCGGGTCGTTCAGCTTCAGCAGGCTCGCGAACGGCTTCAGGCCGTGGTGGTCGACCGCCGCGCCGCTGCCCGCGGCCGGCGAATACAGCGCGAGGCGGGCCGGCGGCGCATCGCCGAAGAAGCCGCGCGCCCAGTCGAGGTTCGACACTTCCAGCGCGCCCGTGCGCTCGCGCAGCACGGATTCCAGCGCGGTCTCCCAGCCCGTCTCGATGTCGAGCTTCTGCCACAGGCGCGGCAGCTTGTCCAGTTCGTGCTTCTGCAGCCACGGCTGGACCTTGCCCTGCGTCTGCACGCGTTCCTGCAACTGGCGCAGCGCGGACAGCCGCGCTTCCAGCTTCGCGTTCGATGCCGACTCCTGCTGGACCTGCGCATGCGCGTCGCGCCGTTCCTGCTCGACGGCTTCCTGGCGGCTCGCCGCCTCTTCCAGCATCAGGTTCTGCTCTTCCAGCGCCAGCTGCTTTTCTTCGAACTGCAAGCGCAGGTTGTCGAGGTGGCCGGCGTCCGGCAGATTCAGGCCGCCGCGTTCCTGCTGCAGGCGCTCGCGCCGGGTGGCGAGGTTCGCGAGGATGTTCGACGCGTTGCGCTGGTGCGCGGACGACAGTTCGATGCGCTGCTGGATCTGCATGATGCGGGCACGCGATTCGGTCGACTTGTTCTGCGCCTCGCGCCACGCGGCTTCCAGGTCGGGCAGGCGTTCGTTCTGGGTTTCAGACGCGATCTGCGCGCCTTCCACGCGCGCGGCCAGTTCTTCGAGGCGGAATTCCGCTTCCTCGATCTGTTCCTGCGTTTCGTTGGCCTGGTTCAGCCACTGCTCGCGCTGGGCGGTCAGGGTGCCGATCTGGTTCTGCAGGCGCGTGCGCGACTCGACGACGAACTTGATCTGCGCTTCCAGGCTGCCGATCTCGGAATTGGTCTGGTACAGCGCGCCCTGCGCCACGTGCAGGCGGTCGCCCGTGTCGAAGTGCGCCTGGCGCATGCGCTCGAGGTCCAGCTCCAGGCTGCGCATCTTCGCGTTCTGCTCTTCCAGCCCGGTCTGCGCCTGCTCCATCTCGAGGAACCAGCGCGTCTGCTCCGCCTTCGCCTCGTTGCGGCGCAGGAGCCATAAGAGTTTCTGCTTTTCTTCCTGGTCGGCCTGCAGCTGGTGGAAGCGGTTGGCGACGGCCGCCTGCGCTTCCAGCTTGTCCAGGTTGGCGTTCAGCTCGCGCAGGATGTCTTCGACGCGCAGCAGGTTCTCGCGCGTGTCGGACAGGCGGTTCTCGGTCTCGCGCCGGCGCTCCTTGTATTTCGACACGCCGGCCGCCTCCTCGAGGAACACGCGCAGCTCTTCCGGGCGCGATTCGATGATGCGCGAGATCATCCCCTGGCCGATGATGGCGTAGGCGCGCGGTCCCAGGCCCGTGCCGAGGAAGATGTCCTGGATGTCGCGCCGGCGCACGGGCTGGCCGTTGATGTAGTACGTCGACGTGCCGTCGCGGGTCAATGTGCGCTTGACGGCGATCTCGGCGTACTGGCTCCACTGGCCGGCCGCCTTGCCGGCGCTGTTGTCGAACACGAGTTCGACGGACGCGCGGCCGGCCGGCTTGCGGTTGGTGGAGCCGTTGAAGATCACGTCCTGCATCGACTCCCCGCGCAGCTCGGACGCTTTCGATTCGCCCAGCACCCACCGTACGGCATCGATGATGTTCGATTTGCCGCATCCGTTCGGGCCGACCACGCCGACCAGCTGCCCCGGCACCTGGAAATTGGTGGGATCGACGAAAGACTTAAATCCCGACAATTTGATGGAGGATAGACGCACGTTCGCTTACGGTAAGGGGGAAGTCGATAAAGGCTGCATCATACCATCTGTGCCTTGCTTTTCGGCCAAGTTTTGGCCGTCGCGCGCGCGGCTTCAGGTGCAGAGGACGGCGAAGCGCACCCGGTCCGGCGCGCACGGCGGCACATACGGCCCCTGCGCCGGTTGCCAGTCGTTGCGCAGGTACACCCGGTCGCGCCCGGACAGCGCCAGCGCGGCGGCCGTCAGCCACTGGTGGGAATAGGCCGGGTCGGCGCGCGGCAGCAGGATCGTCGCCGCGAGCAGCCCCAGCAGCAGCGGCCTGGGCGAGCAGTCCTGCGCGGCGCGGGCGCGCGCGAGGAACAGCGCGGCCGCACCCAGCCCGAGCATGCAGCCGGACAACGCCTCGCTGGGCGCATGGGCGCCCACCCGGACACGCGCCAGCGCGACGGCCGCCGCCAGCAGGCCGCCCGCCGCCACGGCCGCCACCCGCACCCGCCGCGGCTGGCGCTCGACGAGCAGGAACAGCGCGACGGGAAACACGGCGGCGGCCCGCGCGGCGTGGCCGGAGAAGCCGGTGAACGACAGCGCGCGCACGCCGATTCCCCAGCCGATGAACGCCACCTGGCTCGCGGCCGCGACGAGCATGGCGCCGGCGAACACGAGGCACCAGGCGAGCGCCAGGCGCCAGCAGCGCGCGGCGACGAGCCAGGCCGTCACGCCGGCGGCGAGCAATGAGGTGACGTTGAGTCCGCCCAGCGCGGAGAGATGGGACCACCAGAGCATGATACGTGGGACGAGGGATGCGACGGCTCGACTATAACCCGGCAGCCGGATGAGCACCAACACGCGCGGACGGCGCGATCGACGCGTCGTTGACGGCTCCCTGCGCCATCGCTTCGGACAATACCTGCCCCACGACGCCGTCGATCGCCAGCACCCGCGCGCTGCCGTCGTCGAGCGCCGCGGCCAGCTTGTCGGTCGCCAGCGAAAACGCTTCGCGCCGGCCCGCGCCCGAGAAAATGAACAAGGTCCGCAGCGGACTCACCCATGCCAGCTTGACCTTGCGCACGCCTTCGCCCAGGCGGAATTCCAGCCACATGCCGCGCTCCAGGCCGTCGACGGCGGACACCTCGGCCGCCCGCGCCGCGGCCTGCAGGGCGGCCGCATTTTCCAGCTCGACGCGGCGCAGCGCATCCTGCTGGGCCGCCTCCACCGCCAGTTCCAGCTGGCGCTCGGGCGCCAGCTCGATGGGCGCGCGCACGATGGACGCGTGGTATTCGGCCAGGCGCGCGAAGAATTGCAGGCGCTCCGCGTCCTGCCATTTGATGGCATCGAGCCATTTGTTCAGCGTCGCGAGCAGGCGCGGCAGGCGGGCGATCAGGGCCTTGCGCTGCTCCGGCGTGGCCTTGGGCTTGACGCTCCAGATCAGGTCATCCATGGCACGGGTGGCGTTGCCGACGGCGCCCGGGCGCGCATCCTCGATCGTGTGGGCGAAGGTCAGCACGGTCGTCCAGCGCTGCTCCAGGAAACCGCTGACGACGTCGATGACGTCGCCCGCCCGCACGCGCAGCGCCACGGCGTCGCGCGCGTGGCGGCCCGCGACCTCGTGTTGTTCCTGCTTGATGGCCGTCGCGACGGGGGCGGCCAGCGCCGCCTCTTGCGCGGATTCGTCGGCCGCGATACCCGCCTCCAGCTCGGCGACGGCGCTGGCGAAGGCATCCGGCTTGGCTTCACCGGCACGCGCGACGCTGCGCTGCATGGCCTGGAACAGCGGGTCGTTCACGTTCTGGCGCTGTTCCCAGCCGACGCGCGACACGAGGTCGACGAGGCGGCGCGCCGGGTGCGCTTCCTCGAAGAAGAAATTCTTGTCGAGCAGCGCCGCCTTGAGCACCGGGACCTGCAGCAGTTGCAGCAGTTCGCGCGTACGCGGCGGGATGCCGTCGTCCAGCAGTACGGTCTCGAACACGCGCGACAGCAGGTCCAGCGTGTGCTCGTCGCCGCGCGGCAGGCTGCCCTGGGGCAGGCTCTGCTTCAGGCGCGGCAGGTAGAACACGTTGTGCGGCTGGGCGCCGGACGCGCCCGTGTGCGGCGCCTGCGCCAGCGCCGGCTCGATGCGGGCCAGCAGGTCCAGCAGCGGCGCCGCGCCGCCGTACTGCGCCAGCGTGCCGTGCAGGGCGGCCGACCAGCCGGCCGGCGCGGGGTCGCCGGCCCCCATCGGCACGCCCGGCCCGGCTTGTGCGGTGGACGGCGCGAAGCCGGCGGCGGGATGCGCAGCGCCCGTCACCGCCTGCGCCAGCGCGGCGCCGGCAGCGCCATGGGCGGGAGCCATCGAAGCGCCGTGGACGGCGGGAGTCGGCACGCCATGGGCGGCAGATGCCGTCGCGCCGTGAGCGGCGGATGCCGTCGCGCCATCGGCGGCGGCCACCGGCGCGCCCTGCGCCGCCGGCGGCAGCGCGGTGCCGGGCGGCGCCGCAAACGCGCCCGCCCCGCTGGGCCGCCAGCCGCCGCCGCTGGACGGCAGGTCGGGCAGATCGGGAATCAGCGGCACGCCATCGTCGCCGCCGTCGTCGCCGAACAGCTTGCGCAACTGGTCGGCGAGGGCCGCGCGCTGGCCGGCGCGGGCCGCCTTCGCGGCGGCCGCGTCATCCGTCTTCTGGATGCGGTAGGCGTCGACGGAGCCCGGCTGGCCGCCCTTGCGCAGCGCGCCGATGAGCGCGTCGAACAGGGGCGCGAAATCGAACACGATGTCCGGACGCAGCAGGGGCAGGACGAGGCCGTGGGCATCGGCTTCCGGCTCGAATTCGCGCCACGCCGCCTCGATCGCGCCGAGGAAGACGTCGGGACGGAAGGGATTGCTGTCGGCGCGCAGCACGCCGCGCCCGAGCAGCATGCCGAGGCGCACGGCGAGGGTCGCGAGGGCGTCGGAATGGGCAATGTCGAAGGGTCGCGCGAGCGCGCCCAGGGCGAGCCGGCTGTCGATTTCCTCGAGCGGGACGAGGCTCAGCGCGGCGGCCGGCGTGCGCTTCGCAGCGGCCTCCGGCGCCAGGCGCCCGAGTTCGCGGCGCAGCGCCAGGTCGATCGCGCCCGATGCGACGTGGAAGAAGGCGTAGGCGTTGTCCTTCAGCAGCCGGGCCGCCTTCACGCGCCGGTAGATGTCCTGCGGGTCGCCCTGCTGCTGGCCGACGTCGCCCAGCGCCGCGGCCATGCGCGCCGTCATCGCGGTGAGCTGTTCCTTGACGTAGTCGCCGGCGATACCGGCGAGCGCATCCAGCGTCGCCTGCTGCGGCGACGCGGCCTTGCTGGCGGCCGGCATCTGGACTTGGCTGGAGGACATGATGGCAATGGAAACGAATGCCACGTATTGTGGCACATAATTTCCAACTGGCAATGAAAATCGATTCGCTCTTCCGTTTCGCCACATGGACGCGCCGCCGCCAGTGCCGGCGAAAGGAAAATGCTTATGCTATTGACGAGCCATCTCGACAGCGTAAAACGCTATGCTGCGCCGCAAAATACGCTTGCCGACGAATAAGAATATGCGAATGCCCCGCAAGCGGAGAAGATTATTGCTCTCGAAATGCGTCCAGTCCTACAAACGCTCAAGGGGTGATCCGATACCCGTTTAATTGCCGGGCTCGCATCATTGCGATACCGAAATCGCTACCAAATATCAATGTTTGGATGCAACTATCGGCAAGCAAGACATCTCCACTATCGAAAGGAATGATCATGGCTTCGAACAAAAAATCGCGCTCGGGCAAGCAGGGCGGCACCCACGAACAACACGTCAAGGCCGGCCAGCAAAGCCACAAGAACGACGGCAACCTGCAGTCGTCGTCGCAGTCGTCCGGCAACCAGCAGTCGGGCTCGCAGTCCGGCTCGCGCTCGGGCGGTTCGGGCGGCAGCCGCGGCGGCACCCCGGAGCAACATGCCGAGGCTGGCCGTCAAAGCCACAAGAACGACAACAAGCGCTGATCGCAGCGCACGCCGGGCGGCGCCGGTTTCCGGGCGCGGCCGCGAACGGTAGCGGCACAGGAAGTACGAACAGAGCCTGGGGCGGGAAGACCGCTGCGGGCTCTGTCTGTTTTTGCGGGCGCGCGACGGATCAGATATTGCGCAGGTACGCGCCCTTGGGCGGCGCGAAATCGACGACGTCGTCGACCATGCCTGCCGCCTTCGCGTCGCGCGCGTTCAGGTGCAGGTCGCCGTACTGGTGGATGCCCCACTGCTCCGGGGTCAGCTCGATGTGCTTGCGCAGGATCGACTCCGTGCGCGCATCGTCGGCGCGCAAGCCTTCGACGATGATGTTGAGCGCATCCGGACGCGACCCCGGCGACGCCGTCGCATGCGATTTGTGGATCATGAAGCGTGCCGTCTCGCTCGCATAGCGCTGCTTGCCCGACAGGAACAGGATCACCGCGATCGACGCCACGGCGCCGCCGTTGTACATGATGCAGTCGACGGGGGCGTTGGCCAGGAAGTTGTACAGGCACAGGCCGTCGCTCACGTAGCCGCCGTTCGACTGCAGGAGGATGTGCGCCGTCTCGATCCCGTCGTCGTTCATGCCGGCCACCGCCTCGAAGACGCGATGCACCATGTCGCTGTTCACGTCGCCGGACAGGGTGAAGTACCCCTCCTTCTGTTTTGCTTGATCTTCGCTCATAGTGGGTCTCTTCTGTCACAAGGGGGTCGTGAGGCAAGTGTAACAAAACACGTCCGCAGGCCCATGTAGCCTTGCCGCAATCGTGTGCGCACCCTCTTCCGCACCCGGACCGGCAGGCCTTCGGATTGACTTCCCGTCACCACTGACATAGACTTCGCACTCTTGATCGGGAGAGCGCAGCACAGGCTGCCGCCGAAGGGGCATCACCCAAAAACTCTCAGGCAACCGGACCGGTCGGGGGCTGCCGCGCATGGCGCGGCGGACCAACTCTGGAGAGCGGCCGTATGGCCCACCGAAGGGGCAGGCGGAACGCAACCAGAATGCGCCGCTATCTCTCAGGTACCGAGGACAGAGGGGTGTGAGAGCATGCGGGCATCCGCATGCGCGACCCCATTTTCTGCCGAGGATCCACCCATGACGCTCAAAGCGACCCCGCTCAATTCCGTACACCGTGCCCTCGGGGCCAAGATGGTCGACTTCGGCGGCTGGGACATGCCCGTCAACTACGGTTCCCAGATCGAAGAACACAATGCCGTACGCGGCGACGCCGGCATGTTCGACGTGTCCCACATGTGCGTGGTCGACTTGCGCGGCGCGAACGTGCGCGCATTCCTGCGCGGCCTGCTCGCGAACAACGTCGACAAGCTGCAGGCGCCGGGCAAGGCCCTGTACTCGTGCATGCTCAACCACCAAGGCGGCGTCATCGACGACCTGATCGTCTACTACTTTGCCGAAGACTGGTTCCGCCTCGTCGTCAACGCGGGCACGGCCGAAAAGGACATCGCTTGGATCCGCCAGCAGAACGACGCCACCGCCAGCGGGCTCACGATCACGCCGCGCCGCGCCGACCTGAGCGATGACGGCATCGCCCTCGTCGCCGTGCAGGGGCCGAACGCCCGCGCGAAAGTCTGGCAGGTCGTGCCGCAGACGCAGGCGCCGTCGGAAGGTCTGAAGCCATTCAATGCGGTCATCGTGAACGACACGCCGTTCGGCGAACTGATGGTCGCGCGCACCGGCTACACGGGCGAAGACGGCTTCGAGATCGGCGTGCCGGCCGCCCAGGTCGCCGCGCTGTGGAACGCCCTCGCCGCCGCCGGCGTCAAGCCGGCCGGCCTCGGCGCGCGCGACACGCTGCGCCTGGAAGCGGGCATGAACCTGTATGGCCAGGACATGGACGACAACGTCTCGCCGCTGGACGCCGGCCTCGCCTGGACAGTGGACCTCGTGTCCGAGCGCGCCGGTGCCCCGGACGGCTTCATCGGCAAGGCGGCCCTGCAGCAAGCCGGCCAGACGCAGCAGTTCGTCGGCCTGATCCTGCGCGAAAAAGGCGGCATCCTGCGCGCCCACCAGAAGGTCGTAGCAAGCTCGGGCAATGCCGGCGAGATCACCAGCGGCACCTTCAGCCCCTCGATGCAGCAGGCGATCGCGCTCGCGCGCGTGCCGCTGGACGTGGCCGTCGGCGACACCGTCCACGTCGAAATCCGCGACAAGAAACTGGCCGCGTCGGTCGTCAAACTGCCGTTCGTGCGTAACGGCAAGATCCTGGCATCCTGATCGAACAACACTATACTTACCGCACCATCCATCACTACGGAGTTACGCACATGAACATCCCAGCCGACCTGAAGTACACCGAGTCCCACGAGTGGATCCGCCAGGAGGCCGACGGCACCCTGACCGTGGGCATCACCGAATACGCGCAGGACGCCCTGGGCGACATCGTGTTCGTCGAACTGCCGCAGGTCGGCAAGGCCTTCACCGCCGGCGATGACGCCGCCGTCGTGGAATCCGTCAAGGCAGCCAGCGACATCTATGCGCCGGTGTCGGGCACCGTGACCGCCGTGAACCAGGCGACCGCCGACGCGCCGGATTCGATCAACGCGGATGCGTATGCCGCCTGGCTGTTCAAGCTGCAGCCGTCGGATCCTGCCGCCTTCAACAACCTGCTCGACGCGGCTGCGTACGGCAAGGCCACTGAAGGTTGATCTGATTGAACGTCATTCCCGGACTGGCCGTCCGCCTTGCCGGGAATCCAATTTCGGGCTGCCGCGCACGCTGAACTTGGGCCCCCGCCTGCGCGGGGGCGACGGTAAGTAACGCTTATCAGTAGCTCTTCACGCTGACTCTCTTTTTTGGCTTCTACCATGACCCGCACCAGCCTGACCCAACTCGAAGCACGCGATGGCTTCATCCCGCGCCACATCGGCCCGTCCGCATCCGAAGAGGCGGCCATGCTGTCCGCCCTCGGCTACGCCACGCGCGCCGCGCTGATCGACGCCGTCGTTCCCGCCAACATCCGCCGCAAGGACAAGCTGGACCTGGGCCAGTTCTTCGAGCCGCTGCCCGAGCAGGCCGCGCTCGCGAAGCTGAAAGGCATCGCGGCGCAGAACAAGGTCATGAAGTCGCTGATCGGCCAGGGCTACTACGGCACGCACACGCCGCCCGTCATCCTGCGCAACATCTTCGAAAACCCGGCCTGGTACACGGCGTACACGCCGTACCAGCCGGAGATCTCGCAGGGCCGCCTGGAAGCCATCCTGAACTTCCAGCAGGTCATCACCGACCTGACCGGCATGGGCATCGCCAACGCATCGATGCTGGACGAAGGCACGGCCGCGGCCGAAGCGATGACCTTGATCCAGCGCGTCGGCAAGTCGTCGTCGAAAGTATTCTACGTGGCCGACGACGTGCTGCCGCAGACGCTGGAAGTCATCCAGACCCGCGCCCTGCCGATCGGCGTCGAAGTGCGCACCGTCGCGGCAAGCGACATCGAGAACCTGACCGAATCGTGCTTCGGCGTGCTGCTGCAATACCCGGGCGTGAACGGCGACGTGCGCGACTACCGCGCGGCGTGCGAGAAGCTGCATGCGGCGGGCGCCATGGTCGTCGTCGCGGCCGACCTGCTGTCGCTGGCCGTGCTCACGCCGCCGGGCGAATGGGGTGCGGACGTCGTCGTCGGCAACAGCCAGCGCTTCGGCGTGCCGCTGGGCTTCGGCGGCCCGCACGCGGGCTACCTGGCGACGCGCGACGAGTACAAGCGCAGCATGGCCGGCCGCCTGGCCGGCGTCACGATCGACGCCCAGGGCAACCCGGCCTTCCGCCTCGCGCTGCAGACGCGCGAACAGCACATCCGCCGCGAAAAAGCGACCTCCAACATCTGTACGGCGCAGGTGCTGCTGGCCGTGATGGCGTCGATGTACGCCGTCTACCACGGCCCGCGGGGGCTGGAACAGATCGCGCGCCGCGTGCACCGCTACACCGGCATCCTGGCGGCCGCGCTCCAGCAGCTGGGCTTCCAGCTGGCCAACGACACCTACTTCGATACCATCACCGTCATCGCCGACAACGCCGACGACATCCACCGCGCGGCCAATGACAACGGCGTCAACCTGCGCCGAATCGACGCGCGCCACGTGGGCATCTCGCTGGACGAGACCATCACCCGCGACGACATCGCGCTGCTGGTAAGGATCTTCGGCGGCGCCGACGTCGACGTCGACACGCTGGACAAGGATGCCGCCGACGCCTGGCCGTCCGCCCTGTCCCGCACGAGCGCCTACCTGACGCACCCGACGTTCAACCGCTACCACGCCGAGCACGAGATGCTGCGCTACCTGCGCGCGCTGGCCGACAAGGACCTGGCCCTCGACCGCACGATGATCCCGCTCGGTTCGTGCACGATGAAGCTGAACGCGACGTCCGAGATGATCCCGGTGACCTGGCCCGAGTTCTCGAACATCCACCCGTTCGCGCCCGACGAGCAGACCGTCGGCTACCGCGAGATGATCGGCCAGCTGGAAGCGATGCTGTGCGCCGTGACGGGTTACGCGGGCGTGTCGCTGCAGCCGAACGCCGGCTCGCAGGGCGAATATGCCGGCCTCCTGATCATCCAGAAGTATCACCAGTCGCGCGGCGAAGGCCACCGCAACATCTGCCTGATCCCGTCGTCGGCGCACGGCACGAACCCGGCGTCCGCGAACATGGTCGGCATGAAGGTCGTCGTGACCGCGTGCGACGCCAACGGCAACGTGGACCTCGCGGACCTCAAGAAGAAAGCAGAGGAACACAGCGCCAACCTGGCCTGCGTGATGGTCACCTACCCGTCCACGCACGGCGTGTTCGAGGAAGGCATCAAGGAACTGTGCGAGATCGTGCATGCGCACGGCGGCCAGGTATATGTCGACGGCGCCAACATGAACGCGCTGGTCGGCGTGGCCGGTCCGGGCCTGTTCGGCGGCGACGTCAGCCACCTGAACCTGCACAAGACCTTCTGCATCCCGCACGGCGGCGGCGGCCCGGGCGTCGGTCCGGTGGCCGTGGCCGAACACCTCGTGCCGTTCCTGCCGAACCAGGCGTCGACCGGCTACCGACGCGGCGAGCAGGGCATCGGCGCGGTCAGTTCGGCCGCCTACGGCTCGGCGTCGATCCTGCCGATCTCGTGGATGTACATCGCGATGATGGGCGCGGACGGCCTGACCGCCGCGACGGAAATGGCGATCCTGAACGCCAACTACATCGCGCGCCGCCTGGCCCCGCACTACCCGGTGCTGTACACGGGCCACGACGGCCTCGTCGCGCACGAGTGCATCATCGACCTGCGCCCGCTGCAGGACGCCACGGGCATCAGCAACGAGGACGTGGCCAAGCGCCTGATGGACTTCGGCTTCCACGCCCCGACGATGAGCTTCCCGGTGCCGGGCACGTTGATGATCGAGCCGACCGAGTCGGAATCGAAGGCGGAGCTGGACCGCTTCATCGAGGCGATGATCTGCATCCACGCCGAGATCGTGAAGGTCGAGCGTGGCGAGTACGACCGCATGGACAACCCGCTCAAGGGCGCGCCGCACACGGCGGAAGTGGTCACGGCGGACGACTGGCAGCACACCTATTCGCGCGAAGTGGCCGCCTTCCCGGTGCCGTCGCTGCGCAAGAAGAAGTACTGGCCGCCGGTCGGCCGCGCAGACAACGCGTATGGCGACCGCAACCTGTTCTGCGGCTGCGCCCCGATCGAGGACTACGAGTAAAAGCGTTCGCGTAGCGCCGGCGTCACGCGTGGGCGGAGGCCGCCCACCCTACGGCAAGGTCGGCACCCCGTGTCCACGCGTAACGCCACGTGCCACGTCGGGTGGCGTGCCATGCCACGCGTGACGCCACGAATCCGGTAGGGTGGGCACCCCGTGCCCACGCGTGACGCCACGTGTCACGTCGGGCGGCGTGCCGTGCCACGCGTGACGCCACGAATCCGGTAGGGTGGGCACCCCGTGCCCACGCGTGACGCCGCGAGTAATCAGCGATTCTTGCCCCGGCTGGACGCCAGCCGGAGGTAGGGACGCCCGGCCCTGCCGGGACGCAGCGCATGCGTCCCCGGCGGGGCCGTTTCGTGTGCGCCCTGCACGGCTTCGTCGAGCCGGAACGCGGCCACCGTGCGTGCCAGGGCGAGCGCCTGCTGTTGCAGCGCGCGCGCGGCCAGCGCCGCCTCTTCGACCATGCGCGAACCCTGCTGCGTGAGTTCGTCCATGCGCACGATCGCCTGGGTGGCGTCGGCCAGGTCGTGCGCCCGTTTGCTGCCTTCGTTGCCCATGCCGTCGACGATGTGGGCCATGTCTTCCACCGCGCCCGCCAGGCCCGCCATCGAGGCGCCGGCGTCGAGCGCACAGGCGCCGCCGTCGTCGATCGCGGCCACGGTCTCGCGCGCGAGCGTGCGCGCCTCGCGCGCGGCGTGATACGCGCGCCGGGCCAGCGCGCGCGCTTCCCGCGCGCCGCCGTCCACATCCGAAGCAGCGCTGCCGGCCCGCGCCAGCGTGCCCTCGATCGCGGCGCCGATGCGCTCCATGCGCACGGCCGCGCGCCGCACCTGCTCCATCGTCGTCACGACGCGATGCACCATGCCGCTGCCCTCTTCCGCCACCACACCGGCGCGCGCGGCCAGGGCGTCGGCCCTGCGCGCGCCGGCGGCACCGTCGCCGAGCGCGTCCGCCAGCGCCTGCATCGACGCCGTCACGCGTTCCATCGCCTCGCGCACGTGCGCGCGCGGCGGCATGCCGGCCCGGCCCAGCGTGATCTCGCGCGACGCCGCGCCGATCGAACGGGCCGAGTCCAGCACGGTGCGCAGCTGGCCGTTCAGGCCCCGGATGCCGGCGTCGAGCTGCCGCGCCGCCTGGGCGATTTCATCGTCGCCGTAGGCGCGCGCGCGGATCGTCAGGTCGCCGCTGGCCAGGCCGCTGGCGGCCGCGCCGATCGCGCCGATATCGGCCAGCAGCGCGCGCCGCACCGCCATCGTGATGGCCAGCGAGGCCGCGATCGACAGCGCGATCACCACCGGCATCAGGATCGCGACCAGGCGGAAATCGTCGGCCGCGTCCGCGGAGGCCTGTTCGGACAGCGCCTGCTCGCGCCGCGCCAGTTCCGCCAGGCGCTGGGCGACGACGGCGAACGCGCGCTCCGCCTTGACCATGGCGTTGGCGCTGATCGACTGGTCGATCCGGGCGATCTCGATGACGTCGCGCACGGCCGGCACGTATTGCGCCCATGCCGCGCGGGCCTGGTCGACGTAGCGCTGCTCGTCCGGACTGTCGGCCGTCTGGCGCGCCAGCTGGGCGAGGCCGCGGTCGACGGCCGCGTGCTGGGCCTGCAGGTCCTGCGCGAGGGGATCGACGCGGAAACGGGGAAAACTGCCGCTGATCCAGGTCAGGACCTGGTAGGCCTGGGCGTTGGCCGTCCGTGCCGACGCCGACAGGTCGGCCGCGGCACGCATATTGGCGGCGCGGCGCTGCACGATGCTGTCGAGCGAGTCGTTCTGGCGTACCATCGCGTAATAGCTGCCCGCGGACAGCAGCACGAACAGCACCAGCACGACGCCGGGCGCCAGCAGCAGCTTGGGACCGATGCGCAGGCGGGCCAGCATGCTAGGACGCGGTCCGGTGGAGTGGGTCGAGGGAGAATGCTGGCGTCATGGTCTCCTCCTGGCTGAGCTATATTTCCGGCGTGCATTAAGTGAATGTACGCCGCCCCGCAGGTTGTCCCTTGTGATGGGTCAATCCTGTAATCGTGACAAGGAGATTGGATGAGACGTAAAAGCGTGGGCGCGTTGCTGTCGGCCCTGGTATTTCCCGGCGCGGGCCAGTACTACCTGGGGCGGCGCACGCGCGCCCTGCTGTTCCTGGCGCCGGCCGTCGTGGCCGCGATCGTGTATTTCAATTTCGCGCTCGACGCGGCGAATACGATGGCGGACCAGCTATTGAGCGGCAAGCTGGCGGCCGACCCGGCCGCGATCGAGGCGCAGCTGGCAAGCGCGCCGACGCCGGTCAGCGCCACGCTGGCCGAAATCGTGTTCGTGCTGTGTTACGTGGGGAGTATCGTGGAGGCGCTGGTCGTCAAGCCGCGGGGGTGACGGAAGCGCATGCATGGTGGGCACGCGCTTCGGACACGCGCGGTGCGCATGCGCTGCGGACACGCGCGGTGGGCACGGGGTGCCCACCCTACGGCCGTGTTTTGCGTAGGGTGGGCTCCCCGAGCCCACCATGCATGCCGACCGCGTTAATCCAGCTTCGCCGCGTGCTCGCGCGTCGCGTGGAACTGCAGCTTCGGCCAGCGTTCCTGCGTGAGGCGCAGGTTGACGCCCGACGTGGCGAGATAGGCGAGATTTCCGGCCGCATCGTAGGCGACGTTGTGCGCCAGCTGCGTCTCGAAGTCGGACAATGCCTTCTTGTCGTCGCTCGACACCCAGCGCGCGCTGCTGGTGCTGGTGCCCTCGAACACGGCATCGACGCCGTATTCGTTGAGCAGGCGGCTCGCCACGACCTCGAACTGCAGCACGCCGACGGCACCGAGAATCAGGTCGCTGCCCATCACCGGCTTGAACACCTGCACGGCACCCTCTTCGCCCAGTTGCTGCAGGCCTTTGTGGAGCTGCTTGGTCTTGAGCGGATTGCGGATGCGCACCGTGCGGAACAGCTCCGGCGCGAAGTACGGGATGCCGGTGAACGTCAGCATCTCGCCTTCCGAGAAGCTGTCGCCGATCTGCATGTTGCCGTGGTTCGGCAGGCCGATGATGTCGCCCGCGTACGCCTCTTCGACCTGCTCGCGGCTCGACGCCATGAACGTCACGACGGACGACAGCTTGACGTCGCGGCCCAGGCGCAGGTGCTTGACCTTCATGCCCTTTTCGAAACGGCCCGAGCACACGCGCAGGAAAGCGATGCGGTCGCGGTGGGCCGGGTCCATATTGGCCTGGATCTTGAAGACGAAGCCGGAGAACGGCTGCTCGTCCGGGCGCACGGCGCGCACGGTGGCGTCGCGCTCGCGCGGGGCCGGGGCCCAGTCGATCAGCGCCGACAGGATCTCGCGCACGCCGAAGTTGTTGATGGCGGAGCCGAAGAACACGGGGGTCTGCACGCCCGCCAGGAAGCGCTCCAGGTCGAACGGATGCGACGCGCCGTGCACCAGCTCCACTTCCATCTTGAGCTGGTCCATCTCGAGCGGGAACATCTCGGCCAGGCGCGGATTGTCGATGCCCTTGATGATCTCGTAGGCGCCGTCGGCCTTTTCCTCGCCGGCCTTGAACAGCATGACTTCGTCGTTCAGCAGGTGATACACGCCGCGGAAGTTCTTGCCCATGCCGATCGGCCACGTGACGGGCGCGCACTCGATCTTGAGCACGGATTCCACCTCGTCGAGCAGTTCGAGCGGGTCGCGGGTTTCGCGGTCGAGCTTGTTCATGAAGGTGACGATCGGCGTGTCGCGCATGCGGCAGACGTCGAGCAGCTTGATCGTCTGTTCTTCCACGCCCTTGGCCGCGTCGATCACCATCAGCGCGGAGTCGACGGCCGTCAGCACGCGGTACGTGTCTTCCGAAAAGTCCTGGTGGCCCGGGGTGTCGAGCAGGTTGATCACGTGGTCGCGGAATTCGAACTGCATCACCGACGACGCCACCGAGATGCCGCGCTGCTTTTCGATGTCCATCCAGTCCGACGTCGCATGGCGGCCGCTCTTGCGGCCCTTGACCGTGCCGGCCAGCTGGATCGCGCCCGAGAACAGCAGCAGTTTTTCGGTCAACGTCGTCTTGCCGGCGTCGGGGTGGGAAATGATGCCGAAGGTGCGGCGGCGCGCGACTTCGCGCGCGATCGTGGCGGCGGGCTTGCTGGTGGCACCAGCGTCTTGGCCGTCCTGGAGGTCGGTGGTGGTTGCGTCGATTTCGTTGGACATGGTCTCGCCGTGGGGCGCTTGCAAAACTCTCGATTTTACCGGGTCCGGCGTACCTTGTGTGAACCAATTCCTGGCGCACCGGAGCGGGCTTCGTGTAGGAGCATTCGGGCGCGGGATGTGCGGATGGGCAAGTTCGGCGGGACGAAACGCAATGGCGGCGGCCGCATCGAGCGTATGGATGTGGCCGAAATGGCGGGAACGGCCGGGCATTCAAACGTTTTAGTGCCGCCAAACCATTATTGAAGTGACAAAAGAAGGGCTCAACCGAAAGTTTCTCTCTAGTAGGACTGGACTGACAAAACATCATGCATGGAACCTACATGGGGGCGACAGCTAGTCTTATGTTCGGCAAGAGACTATGGCATTAATGTACACACATCGCGATGAGGAAACCCATCCAAGCAATCGCCCCAGTGATGTATGTCAGAGATAACGAGGAAAATATGAATAACGCCCAACTCGGTAACGCCGCTCAGAAGAAAGCGCAATCGGTGAATCAGATCCCCTCGACCAGCGAAGAAATCAAACTGGCCGCCCGACCGGTTGTGAGCTACAGCGGCACCCAACAAAACGAGTTGCTCGCGGCCCTGCCGCGCCAAGACCTGGAAAGCCTGTTTGAGCACCTGGAACTCGTTCCCCTGCCCTTCGGCAAGGAACTGTTCGAATACGGCAGCAAGCTGGAATACGTCTACTTCCCCACCACCGCCATCGTCTCCCTGCTGTACGTGATGGAAGACGGCGCGACGACGGAAATCGCCGTGGTCGGCCACGAAGGCGCCGTCGGCGTGTCGCTGTTCATGGGCGAGCGCGCCACCTGCAGCGCCGTCGTCCAGAGCGCCGGCTACGGCTACCGCCTGAAAACGCAATACCTGCGCGACGCCTTCAACAAGGGCGGCGCCCTGCCCCAGCTCCTGATGCGCTACACGAACGCCCTGTTCGCCCAGATGGCCCAGAACGCCGTCGGCGGCCGCCACAGCTCGATCGAACAGAAACTGTGCCGCTGGCTGCTGGACCGCCTGGACCGCTCGCCGAGCAACGAACTGAAAGTCACGCAGGAACTCATCTCGATCATGCTGGGCGTGCGCCGCGAAAGCATCACGGCCGCAGCCGGCAAGCTGCAGGACGAAGGCCTGATCCAGTACCGCCGCGGCAATATCACCGTGCTGAACCGCCAGGGCCTGGAAGACTATGCGGGAGAGTGCTACAAGGTCGCTAAAAGCGAGTACGACCGTCTGCTGATGGATGTATCGCGCGCATGAGCGTGGCGGCATCCCTGCCTGCCGTCACGAGCGGCGACTGGGCCTGGGCTGCCCGCAAGTGTTGATGTAATTGATGGTCGGTCACGTCGGTATGTTCCGGTCCGGTATCGCTTGCCGGCGCCTCCGATCCAGCCACGGACAGCGCCGCAATATCCAGGGCACCGCCTGACGCGGACCCACCGGAGTCGAAGCCCGGCGCGACCACGGGAACGCAGGCGTGGACAGCGGTTCCGATCCCGTTCACGCCGCGATCCACCCGCAGCGTCCCTCCCAACAGCAGCGCCCGTTCACGCATCCCCAGCAGACCATGCGACTTGGGACGGCGCATCGCATCCGGCGGGATGCCGACGCCATCGTCGCTGACTTCCAGCGTGAACGCCTCGCCTTCGCGCGCCAGGTGCACCACGACGTGGCGGGCCTGGGCATATTTGGCGATATTGTTCAGCGATTCCTGCGTGATGCGGAACAGCGCGATCGCCTGCGTGGGACCGGCGCCGTCGACGTCGCCCTCGATGAGCGCCTCGCAATCGACGCCCGTCGTGCGGCCGAAATCCTCGCAATAACTTTGCAGCGCGGCGGACAGGCCGAGGTTGTCGAGCAGGCTCGGGCGCAGGTCTTCGACGATGCGGCGCTTCAGCTCGACCGTCTCGATCAGCGTGGCGCGGGCACGGGCCAGCGTGGCGGCCTGGGCCGGATGCGTGATCTTCAACTGGTCGCCCACCGTCGCCAGGTGCAGGCCGATGGCCGTCAGGTTGGCGCCCATCTCGTCGTGCAGTTCGCGCGCCAGTTTGGCCTTTTCTTCTTCCGACACACGGATCAGGTGGCGCGACAGTACGGACAGCTGCTCCGTGCGCTCCGCCACCAGCAATTCGAGGTGGTCGTTGGTCTGCTGCAGGGCGCGTTCGGCGTTCAGGCGCGCGCGGAAGCCGCGCCGGATCAGGTTATAGAACAGCACGAGCACGACCAGCGCCGCCACGTTGATGCCGAGCCCGCGCAGCGCGGCCAGCCGGTAGCGGTCGTAGAACACGGCGCTGCGCGCCGCCAGCAATTCGTTCTGTTCGCCCGTCATGATCACCACCTGCAGGCGGATCTCGTCCATGTGGGTCTTGTCTTCCTGGGTCTGGGCGATGGCGACGATGTCGCTCAGGCCGCCGTGGCGATACACGTCGAGGCCCTGGTTCATCAGGTTGATGCGGCGGGTGACGAGTGTTTGCAGCTGGGCCAGGTTCTTCAGCTGCGACGGGCTGTCGGCCAGTTGGGCCTTGAGACTGTCGAACTGGCCGTCCAGCTCACGTTCGGCCGTACGCAGCGGACCGAGATAGGTTTCCGACCCCGAAAGGTAATAGCCGCGCAGACCGCTTTCCGCATCGGTCACGAGCAGGTTCAGGTATTGCAGCTTGGCCGTCACGCGATCGGCCTGGGCCTGGCGCGCGTTGGCAGTCTTCAGCCCGTCCAGGTTGCGGACCAGGCTGACGCCGTTGAGGACCAGGATCAGGACACACACGACACACAGCAGGGTCTGGTACAACGGAAGGCTGCGAACCGGCCTGAACTTGGGGTCGGTGGTAAAAAACATCCTCGGTCGTTCCTTTCGCGCAGCTTGGCCTGTCCGAGTCATTATAGACTGGGAAAAGTTGCCATGGAGTTCGATTAGGCGTGCGGACGAGAAAATGTGGCGGGATGACGACGCGCAATTAACAATCCTGCACAGCAAATGACAAATTGCTAATACAGTTGCAGGCGCATGGGCAGCCACGCGCGGGCGCGCGGCTGCCGCCTGCCTGCCCTGCTCAGTCGAGCAGGTTGTTTTTCATGGCGTAGTACGTCAGGTCGCTGTTCGACTGCAGCCCCATCTTTTCCATGATGCGAGTACGATAAGTCGAGACCGTCTTGATCGACAGCGACAGAGCATTGCCGATGTCGGACACGGTCGCCCCCTTCGCCAGGCGGAGGAACACCTGGAATTCGCGGTCCGACAATTCCGTGTGCAGCGCGGTGTTCGGATCGCGATCGAAACTCTGGGCCAGCAGTTCGCCGACCTGCGAGCTGACGTAACGGCGGCCCTGGTACACGGTACGGACGGCCGTCTTGAGCTCGTCGGCATCGCATTCCTTGTTCAGGTAGCCGTTGGCCCCCATCTTGAACAGGTTCAGCGCGTATTGCTGGGCTGGATAGCCGGACAGGATCAGGACCGGCAGATTGGGCTGGCCCTGGCGAATGGTGCGCAGGATATCGATGCCGCTCTGATCCGGCATGGCGATATCCAGCAGAAGCACGTCGCAAATCTCGCGGCGTGCGATATCGAGGGCTTCGCGTCCTGTCGCGCCTTCGGCAACGACTTCGAACTCGCCCGACGACGAAAAAATCTGTTTGAAACCTGCTCGAACTATCTGGTGATCGTCACAAATGGCAACGCGTATCATTGTCTTCCCTTAAGTTTTCCCGATACAGGAAAGAGCCGAGGCTGACACCTCACGCCTCCGGTCAGGTCATGCGTTTGAGTCAGCAAACTGCAAGTGACATTTTAGCACCTCCGGGGTGCAGAACAATAGGAGCGCACGCCTGAGCTGGCTGCGTCGACCGCTGCGCGTCGGCGAGCCGGTCAGGCTGGCGGCGAGCCGTGCTTGAGCAGGGAGAGAATCGCGTGCAGCTCGGCACGCAACGCTTCCGGCTCGATGGTCGGCACGGCCGGCGGTGGTGGTTCCGGCAATGCTTCGGCGTCGTGCTGGCTCCGCCCGTCCAGGCGATTGCGCGCACCGCTGATGGTGAAGCCCTGCTCGTACAGCAATTCTCGGATGCGCCGGATCAGCAGCACTTCGTGGTGCTGGTAATAGCGGCGGTTTCCACGGCGTTTGACCGGTTTTAGCTGGGTAAATTCCTGCTCCCAGTAGCGGAGCACGTGCGGCTTGACCCCGCACAACTCGCTGACTTCACCAATCGTGAAATAGCGCTTGGCCGGGATCGGCGGCAGCACGGTCGGGTCCATCTTGTTCGGTCGGTCGTTCATCGCTCACAAGCCTTGACGGCTTTATCAGGCGGCCCGCGCCAGGGAAGGACGACCCGGGCTCCCCGGATTACCCGGGTTCGCCTCTTCGACCATGCCCTTGAGTTTCTGGCTGGCGTGGAACGTCACGACGCGGCGCGCCGTGATGGGGATTTCTTCCCCGGTTTTCGGATTGCGGCCGGGGCGCTGCGGCTTGTCGCGCAACTGGAAGTTGCCGAAACCGGACAGCTTGACCGCCTCGCCGCGCTCGAGCGCGTTGCGGATTTCGTCAAAGAACGTCTCGACCATGTCCTTGGCCTCGCGCTTGTTCAGGCCGACCTGCTCGAACAGCAGTTCAGCCAGCTCCGCCTTGGTCAGGGTCGGCAACGCCTTTTCCGCTTCCTGCCGTACCCGGGCCACCTGCATCGCACGATGCAGATCGGCGGCCAGCGCTTCCTGGAGCACGGCGGAATCAACGTCGTTGTTGTTAATTTTAAGCCCTACCTTGTTCTGGATTTGTGATGGGGGCTCGAGAAACCGAGGCGGTTTCCCGATGCCCCTGTCAGGCATGTCGCCCTTATTACGAACGCAACTTTGCGCCGTGTTTTTGTTGCGCCGAGGCTGCGAGCGCGGCCATGATGGCCTCGACCGCATCGTCCTGCAGCGTCGATTGAGTATCTTGCAAGCCAAAGCGGAAAGCAAGACTTTTTTCATCTTGTTCCAGACCCTTGCCGCGGTATTCATCAAACAAAACAACGGCTTGCACGAGTTTGCCGAGCGGGTTCGACGCCAGTTCCGACTGGAAAGCGTCGAGCAGCGCCTGGGCCGGCACGTCCTGTTTGACGACCAGCGCCAGGTCGCGCGTGGCACCCGGGAACTTCGAGATTTCGGCGTAGCGCGGCACGTCGCGCGCGCGCAAGGCGTCGGCGTCGATCTCGAACAGTACGGGCGCCTGCGGCAGGTCGTACTTCTGCAACCAGCGCGGATGCAGCTCGCCGACGATGCCGACGACCTTGCCGTCCACCGCGACGGACGCGCAGCGGCCCGGATGCAGCGCCGGGTGCTCGGCCTTGCTGAATCGCACGGCGCGCGGCGCGAACAGCGCTTCCACGTCGGCCTTGACGTCGAAGAAGTCGACGGCGCGGGTCGGCTGCCCCCACTGCTCGTCCGCGGCGGGACCGTAGGCGATGGCGGCGACGCGCTTGGGCTGGTCGAAACCGGCCACGGCCAGCGGGCCGTCCTGCGCCTGCGGGTTGCGCAGGAAGACGCCGCCCACTTCGAACACGCGCACGCGGCCGGCCTTGCGGTTCAGGTTGTAGCGAACGTTGGCGACGAGGCTGCCGATCAGGGTCGAGCGCATCACGCTCATCTGGCTCGCGATCGGGTTCTGCAGGCGGATCGGATCGGTGTTGCTGGCGAAATCGGTCTCCCACTGCTGCTCGACGAAGCTCATGTTCACCACTTCCTGGTAGCCGAGGTCGGCCAGCTGGTGGCGGATGGCGAACAGCGAACGGGTGCTTTCCGGCTCGATCAGCATCGCCGACGGCGCCACGGGCGGCAGCGTCGGGATGTTTTCGAAGCCGTACACGCGGGCCACTTCCTCGATCAGGTCTTCCTCGATCTCGATGTCGAAGCGGTACGACGGCGCCGTCACGTGGAACAGGCCGTCCTCGCGTTCGAACGGCAGGTGCAGGCGCGTGAAGATGTCGGCCACCATCTCGTCCGTGACGGGCACGCCGATGACTTTCGCGGCGCGCGCCGTGCGCAGGGTGACCGGCTTGCGCTGCGGCAGGTTCGGCGCCTGGTCGTCGACCGGGCCGATCTTGGTCTCGGGCGTGCCGCAGATCTCGACGATCAGCGACGTGATGCGCTCGAGGTGCTCGACCGTCGTCGCGTAGTCGACGCCGCGCTCGAAGCGGTGCGCGGCATCCGTCGAGAAGTTGTAACGGCGGGCGCGGCCCTGGATGGCGTTCGGCCACCAGAATGCCGCTTCCAGATAGATATTCGTCGTGTCGAGGGAAACGGCCGTCGAATCGCCGCCCATGATGCCGGCCAGCGACTCGATCTCTTTCTCGTCGGAGATCACGCCGACCCAGTCGTCGACGTCGACCGTGTTGCCGTTCAAGAGCTTCAGGGATTCACCCTTGCGGCCCCAGCGCACATCCAGGCTGCCGTGGATCTTGTCCAGGTCAAACACGTGCGACGGACGGCCGACTTCCAGCATCACATAGTTCGAGATGTCGACGAGGGCCGACACCGAGCGCTGGCCGCTGCGCTCGAGGCGGCGCTTCATCCATTCGGGCGTCGCCGCCTTCGCGTTCAGGCCGCGGATGACGCGGCCCGAGAAACGGCCGCACAGGTCCGGCGCGGAAATTTTCACGGGCAGGACTTCGTCCGTGTTCACTTGCGCGGGGCGGAATTGCGGCAGCACCATCGGCACGCCGGTCAGGGCCGACACTTCGCGCGCCACGCCCAGCACGGACAGGCAGTCGGCCTTGTTCGGCGTGAGCTTGATCGTGAATTTCAGGTCGTTCAGGCCGAGATAGTCGCGGATGTTCTGGCCGACGGGCGCGTCCGCCGGCAGCTCCATCAGGCCGTTGCTCTCTTCCGAGATTTTCAGTTCCTTCGCCGAGCACATCATGCCCTGTGATTCCACGCCGCGCAGCTTGCCGACCTTGATCTCGAACGGCTTGCCATCCGCACCCGGCGGCAGCACGGCGCCGGCTTGCGCGCAGATCGCTTTCATGCCCGCGCGCACGTTCGGCGCGCCGCAGACGATGTTCAGCAAGGTGCCGGTGCCCACGTCGACCTGGCACACGTTCAGGCGGTCCGCGTTCGGGTGCTTGGCCACTTCCTTGACCTGGGCCACGACGACGTTGGAGAACGGCGGCGCGACCGGTTCGACCTCTTCCACTTCCAGGCCGAACATCGTGAGCAGGTGCGCGAGTTCGTCCGAATTCATCTTCGGATCGACCATGGAACGGAGCCAGTTTTCAGAGAATTGCATATTCGTTTGCCTTGGTGTTTATCGGACGTGTGCTGCTTAGTTGAATTGCTTCAGGAAGCGAAGATCGCCTTCATAAAACAGGCGCAAATCGTTGATCCCGTAGCGCAGCATGGTCAGGCGCTCCAGGCCCGAACCGAACGCGAAGCCGATGAATTTTTCCGGATCGAGTCCGAAATTGCGGACGACCGTCGGGTGCACCTGGCCGGCGCCCGACACTTCCAGCCAACGGCCCTTGAGCGGACCGGAACCGAAGGCGATGTCGATCTCGGCCGACGGTTCCGTGAACGGGAAGTACGACGGGCGGAAGCGCACCTGCAGGTCGTCCGTCTCGAAGAATGCCTTCACAAAATTGAGATACACGCCTTTCAGGTCGGCAAAGCTGATGTCTTCGCCGATCCACAGGCCTTCGACCTGGTGGAACATCGGCGAGTGCGTGGCGTCGCTGTCGACGCGGTACGTGCGGCCCGGTGCGATCACCTTGATCGGCGGGGTGTGCGTGCGCGCATAGCGCACCTGCATCGGGCTCGTATGGGTGCGCAGCAGCAGCGGCTTGCCGGTGCTGTCGTTGCCTTCGATGTAGAACGTGTCCTGCATCGAGCGGGCCGGGTGGTTTTCCGGGCTGTTCAGCGCCGTGAAATTGGTCCAGTCCGTTTCGATCTCGGGGCCGTCGGCCACGTCGAAACCGATCGAGCGGAAAATCTGTTCGACCCGCTCCCAGGTCCGCATGACAGGGTGGATGCCGCCCGTCGCACGGCCGCGGCCCGGCAGGGTGACGTCGATGGCTTCCGCGTTCAAGCGGGCGAGCAGTTGCGCATTGGCGAGATCCTCGCGGCGGGCCGTCAACGCCTGTTCGATTTTTTCTTTGGCGGCGTTGATCAGGGCACCTTGCGCCTTGCGCTGATCGGGGTCGAGCTTGCCGAGGCCCTTCATCAGTTCGGTCACCTGGCCGGTCTTGCCCAGGTATTTCGCTTTTGCGTTTTCCAGCGCGGCAGCGTCTTGTGCGGCGCCAAAGTCGGACTGGGCCGACGTAACGAGTTGTTCCAGCGCGAGGTTTGCGAGATCCATGCGTGTTCTTTTCCTATTGATGGCGGGAGGCGCCAGAAACAAAAACAGGGCATCGGTCGTGAAACCTTTGCCCCGTCCTTTGCGCATCGGCCACCCCGGGGCGGCGCGATGCTGGTCTTGCGTTCGCTGTCTGAATTAAGCAGCCAGCTTTGCCTTGACGGTGTTCACGATAGCGGCAAAAGCCGGCTTGTCGTTGACAGCCATGTCGGCCAGGACTTTACGGTCCAGTTCAATCGCGGCTTTCTTCAGGCCGTTCATGAATGCGCTGTAGGTCATGCCGTGCGAACGCGAAGCTGCGTTGATACGGGTGATCCACAGTGCGCGGAAAACGCGCTTCTTGTTGCGGCGGTCGCGGTATGCGTACTGGCCAGCGCGCATGACGGCTTGCTTGGCAATACGGAATACTTTGCTGCGGCGGCCACGGTAGCCTTTGGCAAGCGCAAGAACCTTCTTGTGACGGGCACGTGCAGTAACCCCACGTTTTACTCGAGGCATATTAGCTCCTTAGTGTGATGTGAGATTAAGCAGACGGCATCATGCGGTAGACGCTCTGGACGTCGGACGCATTGATGTTGCGGGTGCCACGCAGCTGGCGCTTGTTCTTGGTGGTCTTCTTGGTCAGGATGTGACGCTTGAACGCCATACCCGATTTGACGGTACCACCCGGGCGCACGCGAAAACGCTTTTTCGCGGAGCTTTTGGTTTTCATTTTCGGCATAGTCTTCTGCCCTCTTACAGGCAGCCTCATATGTGACAGGATTGCAGGTGGCAGCAACGCTGCTCTTGGATGCCTGCTTTCACTTGTCTCTGCAGCGGAAGCGGGTCCACTACAGTCTTGCTTCCCGTGCCGTTGAGCATGGGAACCGCAGATTCTAGCACAGTTTTATTGGCCTGGTGGGTTCGGGGAGCCCACCCTACGGCAATTTCAATCCCGCGACGACGTCAAAATGGAATAGGCCAGGCCCGGGCCGCGGGCGAACCCGGGCCCGGGCCTGGCCCGGCTTGACTGTCACGGCGAGATCGAACCCGCGGCGAAGCGGCGAAGAATTATTTCTTCTTCTTGGGCGCAACCACCATGATCATCTGGCGGCCTTCCAGTTTCGGAAACTGCTCGACCTGGCCATACGGCTCGAGGTCGCCGCGCAGGCGCTCCAGCATGCGCTGACCAATATCCTGGTGAGCCATCTCGCGGCCACGGAAGCGCAGCGTGATCTTGGTCTTGTCGCCTTCTTCCAGGAACTTGATCAGGTTACGCAGCTTGATGCTGTAGTCACCCTCGTCCGTACCCGGACGGAACTTGATTTCCTTGACCTGGATGATTTTCTGCTTCAGCTTCGCTTCGTGCGCTTTCTTCTGCTCCGAATACTTGAACTTGCCATAGTCCATCAGGCGGCAGACCGGGGGAACCGCGTTCGGCGCGATTTCCACCAGATCCACGTTCGCCTCTTCAGCCAGACGAAACGCGTCGGCCAGGCTCACAATGCCCAGCGGTTCGTTGTCTATCCCGTTCAAACGCATTTCCGGATAGTTGATTTCGCCATTGATGCGATGTCCCGACTTGTCAGTAGCTATGTTGTTTCCTTTGAAAGTAAGATGGATAGTGCCGTCTCAAGGCGTCAGCTTGATCACTTTGCCTTGGATGCTACCTCGCCTTGGAGGCGTTCCAGCAGCGCATCGACCGACATGACGCCAAGGTCGACATTGCCGCGAGCGCGAACGGCCACAGTGTTGGCATCCCGCTCTTTATCGCCGACAACTAGGATGTACGGCAGTTTTTGGACGGAATGCTCCCGAATTTTATAGGTAATCTTCTCGTTCCGCAAATCAGCGTGAACACGCAGGCCGGCCGCCTTCAGCTTCGCTTCGACTTGTTTGACGTAGTCGGCCTGCGCATCCGAGATGTTCAGGATGGCAACCTGGACCGGCGCCAGCCACAGCGGCAGCGCGCCGGCGTAGTTCTCGATCAGGATGCCGATGAAGCGCTCCATCGAGCCGACGATCGCGCGGTGCAGCATCACGGGCACTTTGCGGGAATTGTCTTCCGCGACATATTCAGCGCCGAGACGGCCCGGCATCGAGAAGTCGACCTGCATCGTGCCGACCTGCCACGGACGGCCCAGGCTGTCCTTCAGGTGGTACTCGATCTTGGGACCGTAGAACGCACCCTCGCCCGGCAGCTCGGTCCAGGTCACGCCGCAGCCGCGCAGCGCGGAACGCAGCGCTTCCTCGGCCTGGTCCCACACCTCGTCGGAACCGATGCGGTTGTCCGGGCGCAGCGCGATCTTGACGTCGATGTTCTCGAAACCGAAGTCCTCGTACACCTTCATCGCCTGGGCGTGGAAGGCAACCACTTCGGGCGCGATCTGCGCTTCGGTACAGAACACGTGGCCGTCGTCCTGGGTGAAGCCGCGCACGCGCATCAGGCCGTGCAGCGCGCCCGACGATTCGTTGCGGTGGCACTGGCCGAATTCGCCGTAGCGCAGCGGCAGGTCGCGATAGGAACGCAGGCCCGCGTTGTAGATCTGCACGTGGCCCGGGCAGTTCATCGGCTTGAGCGCATAGGTGCGGTTTTCCGACTCGGTCGTGAACATGTTTTCACGATAATTGTCCCAGTGACCGGTCTTCTGCCACAGGGTGACGTCGATGATCTGCGGCGCCTTGACTTCGTTGTAGCCGGTGACCTGGTAGGTCTTGCGCATGTATTGCTCGATCTGCTGCCAGATGGTCCAGCCTTTCGGATGCCAGAAGATCAGGCCCGGCGCCTCGTCCTGGAAGTGGAAGAAGTCCAGCTGCTTGCCCAGCTTGCGGTGATCGCGCTTCTCGGCCTCTTCCAGCATGTGCAGGTATTGTTCCTGGTCTTCCTTCTTGGTCCAGGCGGTGCCGTAGACGCGCTGCAGCATCTCGTTCTTCGAATCGCCGCGCCAGTACGCGCCGGCCAGCTTCATCAGCTTGAACACCTTCAGCTTGCCGGTCGAGGGCACGTGCGGGCCGCGGCACAGGTCGGTGAACTTGCCTTCGGTGTACAGCGACACGTCCTCGTTCGCCGGAATCGACGCGATGATCTCGGCCTTGTAGTCTTCGCCGATCGATTTGAAGTACGCCACGGCTTCGTCGCGCGGCAGCACCTTGCGCGTGACCGGCTCGTCCTTCTTGGCGAGCTCGGCCATTTTCTTCTCGATGGCCTGCAGGTCGTCCGGGGTGAACGGACGCTTGTACGAAAAGTCGTAGTAGAAGCCGTTGTCGATCACGGGGCCGATCGTGACCTGCGCTTCCGGGAACAACTCCTTGACGGCATAGGCCAGCAGGTGGGCGGTCGAGTGGCGGATCACGTCCAGGCCTTCCGGGTCCTTGTCCGTGACGATGGCCAGGTCGGCATCGTTCTCGATCAGGAACGAGGTGTCGACGACCTTGCCGTCGACCTTGCCGGCCAGCGCGGCCTTGGCCAGGCTCGGCGCGATGCTGGACGCCACCTGGGCGACCGTCACCGGACCTTCGAATTGACGGCTCGAGCCGTCCGGGAGGCGAACATTCAACATTGTGAGCTCCATCGGCGCCATGCGCCCGTTGCGTTTATTAAGTTTGATACTGGAAAATTCTGGACGAAAAAAAACGCGCACCAGGCGCGTTTTTTCAGTGTCGTCGAGCTCCGGTCGTTTTCCGGACAAAAGCACACCCTACCGCGTCTAGCGATTCCCCCACAACGTCGTTGTAGTTCGCGGTGTCATAACCGTTTGTGCCTTTCTCGCTCTTACTGACGACAAGAGCGGAAAACCGAAGTTCCCCGCATTGTCTTTTGTGTTCTGGTGGGCGGTGCAGAATTCGAATCTGCGACCCCTTGGATGTCGACCAAGTATTCTAACCAGCTGAACTAACCGCCCGTATGCCGCCATTATAAGGAGTCGGCCGGATATGCGCAAGGTGGGGACGGCGCGGGCGCCGTACCGGTATACTCCCGCCTGTTTCCTTTCATTCCATCCTACATGTCCGACCAGTCCGGCTCCTCCGCCCACCTCCACGCCCACCTCGACGGCGACGCCCGCCATGCCCACACGATCGAAGGCCGCAGCCAGAAAGCGATGGCCATCGCGCTCGGGCTGACCTTGCTGTATGCGGTGGTCGAGGTCGTCAGCGGTTTCATGTCGAACTCACTCGCGCTGATCTCGGACGCCGGCCACATGGTGACGGACGCCGCCGCCCTCGGCCTCGCGCTGCTGGCGCAATTGATTGCGCGCCGGCCGCCGTCGGCGCGCCATTCGTTCGGCTTCGTGCGCGCGGAAGCGCTGGCCGCCTTCGTCAACAGCCTCGCGATGCTCCTGCTCGTGGGCTGGATCGTGTACGAGGCCGCGCAGCGTCTCGCGCACCCGGAATACGTGGCCGGCAAGACCGTGCTGATCGTGGCCGGCATCGGCGCCTGCATCAATATGTCCGTCGCGTGGGTGCTGTCGCGCGACGAGCAGAGCATCAACACCCGCGCGGCCCTCGTCAACGTGCTGGGCGACCTGCTGGGTTCGATCGCCGCCATCGCGGCCGGCGCCGTCATCCATTTCACGGGCTGGGTGCGCATCGACCCGATCCTGTCGATCTTCGTGTCGCTGCTGATCCTCAAGTCGACGGTCGGCATCCTGCGCGAGTCCTACCACTTCCTGATGGAAGGCGTGCCGCACCACATCGACTACCTGCAGATCGGCGCCGACATGGCCGCCATCGCCGGCGTGCGCTCCGTGCACGACCTGCACGTATGGGACATGTCGCCCGGCGAGCCCGCGCTCATCGGCCACCTGGAAATCGACGACCTGAACGCCTGGCCCGCCATCCTGCGCGCCGTGAAGGAGATGCTGCGCGACAAGCACGGCATCGAGCACGTCACGCTGCAGCCCGAGGCCGTGCACTAGTCCGACGTCCTGTAAGCCGCTTCCGACCCGGCCTCGGGGCACACGCCGATAGCCCAGCCGCACGCACCATGTGGATAATCGGCCCATGCCTACCCCATCCGATCTCGCCACCGCCAAGGTTTACGACACCCTGATCGTCGGCGGCGGCCCGGGCGGCCTCACCGCCGCCATCTACCTGCGCCGCTTCACGCGCAACGTCGCCCTCGTCGACAAGGGCAACAGCCGCCTGCGACTGATCCCCGTCTCGCACAACTATCCCGGCTTTCCGGAAGGCGTGCCCGGCCACATCCTGCTGGGCAACCTCACGACGCAGCTGGCGCGCTACGGCGGCAGCGTGATGCCGGGCGAAATCAACGGGCTGCGCATCGAGGACGGCCTGTTCGCGGCCGACTACGTGCCCGAAGGCGGGGACGACGCCGTCACGATCCGCGCCCACACGGTGGTGCTGGCGACGGGCGTCACCGACACCGGCCTGCCGGTCGAGAACTGGCGCGAAGCCATCGCGTTCGGGTCCGTGCGCCTGTGCCCCGTATGCGACGGCTTCGACGTGATCGACAAGCGCATCGCCGTCGCGACGGCGGCCGTGAACCCGGTCGGCCACGCGCTGTTCATGCGCACGTTCAGCGCCGACGTGACCCTGTTCGAACGCGGCTCGCCGTCGATGCTGAGCGCCGACGACCGCCGCCGCCTGATTGCTGCCGGCGTGCGCTACGTCGATTCCCCGCTGCTGTCCGTCACGCTCGATGCGGCGATGAAGCCCGTGCTGCACACCGACGACGGCCGGGCCCACGAGGCGGACGTGTTCTATCCGATGCTGGGCGAGACCGCGCGCTCGGGCCTCGCCGCGGCGCTGGGCGCACGCACGGCGCAATGCGAGGAGATCGTCGTGGGCGAGCATCAGGAGACGACGGTGCCCGGCCTGTACGCGATCGGCGACGTCGTCGTGGGATTGAACCAGATCGCGGTCGCGACGGGCCAGGCCGCGCGCGCGGCCGTGCGCATCCACAACCAGCTGCCGCCCGCGCTGCGGCCGCCGGCGCAAGGTCCGGCCGCCCTGCGGACCACGTCGTGATCCGCCCGCGGGCGCCGCGGACGGCTCATGCGGACGCCGCGCGCCGGACCGCCAGCAGGTCGCGGATGATTTCCGTGAGCCGCTCGACCGACATCGGCTTGCCGACGTGCGCATCGAAGCCGGCCGCGCGGGCCCGTGCAATGTCGGACGGGCGCGCGAGCCCGCTCACGGCAATCGCGGGCAGCGCGGCATGGCGCGGCATCTCCCGCACAGCCTTCAGCAGCGCATAGCCATCCATCCCCGGCATGGAAATATCCGACATCAGCAGGTCGACGTCGCTGTCCGCGAGGATCTCGAGCGCCTGCGGTCCGCTGGTCGCACCCGTCACGAACGCACCGTGCATCTCGAGCAGGGCCTTGCACGTCACGACCACGTCCTCGGCGTCGTCGACGAGCAGGATGCGCACGCCTGCGATACCCGCGGCGACCGTGCCTTTCCCGGCCAGCGGGAGGCCGCCGTCGCGGCCCAGCAGCGGCAGCCAGACGGAGAAACGCGCCCCTTTGCCGACGCCCTCCGAAAACGCTTCGACGCGGCCGCCATGCAGCGTGGTGATCTCGCGCACCAGCGCGAGCCCGATGCCAAGCCCGCCCTTGGCGCGCGTGGTCACGGAGCCGGGCTGGGCGAACATTTCGAAGACCTGCGGCAGAAAACCCGGCGCGATGCCCTGCCCGGTGTCGCTGACGTCGATCCTGGCCAGGCCGTCCTCGCGGCCGAGACGCACGGACACGCTGCCGCCCGGCGGCGTGAACTTGACGGCGTTGCTCAGCAAATTCATCACGACCTGTTCGATCCGTACGCTGTCGGCCATCACGCCCAGGCCGGGATCGTCCGCCTCCAGGTCGATCGCCAGCCGGCCGGCGACGGGATCGGCGCGCACCGCGTCGACGGCGCCCTGCACCAGCGGCAGCAGCTGCACCGGCGCCATCTGCATCGTCAGCTTGCCGGTACGCACACGCGACATGTCGAGCAGGTCGTCGATCAGCTTTGCCTGGCTCAGCACCGCGTGGCGGATCACGCCGGTGGCGCGCGCGACGACCGGCAAGCCGCGCAGGTCGGGCAGGCGCGACAGCAGCTCGACGTTGATGTGGATGAGATTCAGCGGGTGGCGCAGCTCGTGCGCCATGATCGCCAGGAACTCGTCCTTCAGCCCCAGCGCCAGTTCCGCGTCGGTACGGTTGCGCTGCTCCGCGGTCAGGGTCTGTTCCCGCTCCTGCTCCTGGCGCACGCGCTCGGTCTCGTCGCGCGCGATCATCGCATAGCCCTGGAACTCGACGTTCCGGATCTGGATGATCTCGCTCCGGCAAAACAGCGTGCCGCCGTTCTTGCGCAGGTACCAGCGCTCGTCGATGGCGCGGCCGTCGCGGCGCACGCGCTCGATCTCGTCGGCCGGGGCGCCGTGTCCGCGTTCCTCGGGCGTGGACAGGAAGTCCAGCTCGAGCCCCATCACCTCGCTCTCGCGATAGCCGAACATGCGCTCGGCGCCGCGGTTCCAGCTCGTCACGCGGCCATCCTGGTCCATCGTGACGATCGCATAATCCTCCGTGCTCGCGGCCACCAGGCGCATGCGCGCCTCGCCCGCGCGCAGCTTTTCCTCCGCTTCGCGCCGGCCCGTGATGTCGATGAAGGTCATCACCGCGCCTTCGATGCGATCCTCGGTGGTGCGGTACGGCTGCACGCGCACGATGTAGTAGCGGCCTTCCTGGCTGCGCACCTCGCGCTCGACCATGCGCAGCGTGTTGAAGGTCAGCGCCACGTCGTCGGCCAGCTCGGGATAGTCGAGGCGGTGCGTGAGGTCCAGCAGCGACCTCCCGCCGTCGGTCGGGATGACCGAGAAGATGTCGGCGGCGCGCGGCGTGAAGCGCTTGATGCGCAGGCCGCTGTCGACGAAGATCGTGGCGATGTCGGTGGCGGCGATCAGGTTGTTCAGGTCGTCGTTGGCCTTGCCGGTCTCCTCGACCTTGAGCTTGAGCTCGTAATTGACGGTGACGAGTTCCTCGTTGACCGACTGCAGCTCTTCCTTGCTGGTTTCCAGCTCTTCCGTGGCCGAGCGCAGCTCCTCGTTGATCGCCTGCAGTTCCTCGTTGGCGGCGCGCAGCTCCTCGTTCGAGACCTCGGCATGCTCGATGGTTTCCTGCAGCTGCTGCTTCTTGCGCTGGAGTTCGGCCTCCAGCTGCGACAGCACCGCTTCGTCGCCATGGTCCTTGCCGTCGTTCCGGTCCTGGTCGGACTCCCGCTCGACGTCCGCGAACGTCACCAGCAGGAAGTCCTGCGCGGCCTCGTCGTCGTGGAACGGCCGCACCGACATGCTGACCACGCACTGGTGCCCCGCACGCGCCATCGACACCTGGCGCCCCTCCACGGCCGCGCCGGTGTGCTGCACCTGGTACAGGGCGCTGCGCAGGTCGATGCGCAATTCCGGCAGCACCAGCGTGAGGATGTCGCGCGACGGCTCGCCGCCGACCATGCGCATGTAGCGGGCGGCGTGCCCGGACATGTGGACGATGTTGTGGTCGGTGTCGACGATCACGCTGGGCGGCGCGAACTGGGCCAGCGCGCGCCGGTGCACCGCGGCGGGGGGCGCCAGCCGGCGCGCCGTCGACACCAGCGTGCGCGGCTCGGGCAAGTGCAGGTGCAGTGGCGCGCCGGGTTGCGCCCGGTGTTGCGGCAACGTGCGCACGGCGGCCCGCGCGCGGTAGATGCGGTTCTTCTTGTCCACCGGGACGAACAGTTCGTCCAGCGCCTCCGCCGACTCCGACGAGCCGAGGAACAGGTAGCCGCCCGGCTTGAGCGCGAAGTGGAAGGTCTCCAGCACGCGCTGCTGGATGTCGCGGTTCAGGTAGATCAGCAGGTTGCGGCAGGTGACGAGGTCGATGCGCGAGAACGGCGGATCGCGCAGCAGGTTGTGCTCGGCGAACAGGATGCGGTCGCGCACCGGCTTGCGGATGTGGTAGCGGCCGTCCTCGCGCGTGAAATGCTGGCGCAGGCGGCCGGGTGGCACGTCGGTCACGATCGAGACCGGATACAGCCCGGCGCGCGCGACGGCGATCGCGTTCGCATCGATGTCCGAGGCGAAGACCTGGTAGGCGGGCGGATTCGTCATCAGCGCCGCCTGGTCGGCCAGCAGCATCGCCACCGAATACGCTTCCTCCCCGGTGGCGCAACCGGCCACCCAGGCGCGCACCTCGTCGCCGGCCTTGCGGTCGCGGAAGACGGCGGGGATCACGTCGCGCTCCAGCGCCTCGAACGCCTCGCGGTCGCGGAAGAAATTCGTCACCCCGATCAGCAGGTCGTTGAGCAGCAGCTTGTGCTCGCTCGCGTCGGCTTCCAGCAGGCGCAGGTAGTCCGGCAGCGACCGCGTCGCGCGCACCTGCATGCGGCGTTCGAGGCGGCGCAGGATGGTCGCGCGCTTGTACTGGCGGAAGTCGTGCCCGGTCTGCATGCGCAGCAATCCGAGGATGCGCTGCAGCGCCTGCTCCGAAGCGGCGCCGTCGTCGACGATGACCAGTGCCGGACCTTCGCCGCCTTCCGCCGGCGGCAATTCGATGACGCTCGCATTGCGCCATAAATCGATCAGCTTCTGCGGCATCTCGGCGACCGGCAGGATGAAGTCGACCTGCCCGGTACTGATCGCCGCCAGCGGCATGCCGTCGTGTTCCGCGTCCGCCGGGCTCTGGACGATGATCACGCCGCCCATTTCCTTGACCCGCCCGATGCCGGTCGCGCCGTCGCCGCCGGTGCCCGACAGCAGGAGCACGATCGCGCGCTCCTTCTGCGCCTCGGCCAGGGTGCGAAAGAATGCATCGATGGCGATGTGCTGCCCGCGCGGCCGCCGCATCTCGCTGACGACGAGGTTGCCGTCCGACATGCTCAATTGCTTGCTCGGCGCGATCACGTAGACATGGTTGGGCTCGATCTTGACCGCTTCCGTGACCTGGAGGACCGGCATGCGGGTGACGCGCTGCAGGACCTGGTCGGCGCTGCTCTCGTGCTTCGGCGACAGGTGCAGGATCACCACGAATGCCATGCCGTTGTCGGCGGGCATGTGGCCGAACAAGGTGAGGAGTGCCGGCAGGCCGCCCGCCGATGCGCCGATGCCGACGACCGGAAAGGTCAGGTGCGGTGCAATACCGACGGCGGCGACGTTGGGCATCTCGGTCATGGGGTTCATTCTCGGTAGAGGAACTGCGAGTCTAAGCGATAGTGGCACGTTTGGATGGCCGGCGCCGTGGCGACGAGAAAATATTTTGCCGCTGCCCACCATGCATTGCCGGACCTGGCCGACCCGCCCTTGCACAGCGAACGCGGCCGCGTTGACTTATCAGCCCTGCCCCGCCAGTTCGATGCGGCGCCGGATGCGTTCCACCGCCGCCGTATCGCCGGCCGCACGGGCACGCTGTTCCTGCACGCCCAGCCAGGCCAGCAGCGGCCGGCGCCAGCCCTGGTTTGACGCCGTGTCCACGGCCGTCGCGATGTCGGCCGGCGTGATGCGGCCCGCCTTCAGCAGCGCGCCGGCCGCGACGAGGCGCGCGAGCGGATCGGCGACCCCGGCCAGCGAACCGCTCGTCACGACGGCGCGGTGCTGCTCCGGCAGCAGGGCCGCGTCCAGGCCTTGCCAGCGGCCGTCCAGGTAGGCAGCGTACGCGCGCTGGGCCGGCGTGGCGTCGGACGCCAGCGCCGCGAAACCGGCGCAGTCATAGTCGAGCGCCGCCGCCTTGACGCCGCAGCGCACCAGCTCGGCCTGGGCGACGACGTCGAAGCGCCCCGTGCTGGCGCTCGCGCGGCGGGCGCGCGCGAACTCGGCGTCGGCGGCGGGCGAGTCGCCGCGCAGCCAGTCGTCCGTGAAGCCGTCGAGCGAACTCCTGGCCTCGCCTTCCCACGCGGGCGGCTGCGTCTTGCTGGCGCAGCCGGCCAGCGCGGCGGCGGCGATCATCATGATGAGCGGCTTGACGGTCATGGCAGCTTGATCTCCGTGTCGTGCTTGAACGGCCATTTGCGGTTGATCTCGTCGACGAGGCGGTTCACCTTGCGCAGGCTCGCATCGACTTCGCCGCGCAGCCGGCCCAGGTCCTCGGTGGCGGCGTGCGCGTTCTTGCCGACGGCCTGGGCCTCGGCCAGCACGGCGTCCGCCTTCTGCAAGGTGCCGCGCGCGTCCGCCAGAAGGCCGTTCAGTTCGCGGATGGCGCCCTGCGTATCGTCCATCACGCCGTCCTTGCCGAACACGCGCTGGTCCGTCTTGGCCAGCAGCGTGTCCACGCGGTGCAGGGTCTGCAGCAGTTTTTCCGCCTCGGCGTCGCCGCCCAGTGCCGTGCCCAGCACGCCGTAGCGGCCCGACAGGCGGCCGGACAGCGCGTCGACGTTGGCGAGCGTGTTGCCGATGTGGGAGTCGGAGCGCGTCATGGTCTCCAGGTTTTCCAGCAGCGTGCGCGCCGTCGCCAGCAGGCGCGGAATCTCGGCCGCGGCGTCGCCCCGCAGCACGGGACGGCGGGCGTGGTCGGGCAGCGGCGGATCGGTCAGCACGCCGCTGTACGCGCGCAGCCGGGTCTCGCCGACGACGCTGCGCTCGAGCGTGAACACGCTGGTCGTGCGCAGCCATTTCGCATCGTCCTTCGGGATGTCGACGATGACGTCGACCTTGCCGTCCCGGCCCAGCCGGACCTGGCGCACGCGCCCGATGGGGAAGCCGGCGAAGCTCATGTCCATGCCCGGGATCACGCCCTCGGAATCGTCGGCCACGAGCACCAGTTCCTGCGTCTGTTCGAACACGCCTCGCGCGTACATCACGTACAGGAAGAAGGCGGCGATCAGCGCGCCGATCACGACCAGCAGGATCAGGGCCTTGGCTTCCACGTGCTTCGGTTCGTCCGGCGGGGCGTCCGCCATGCGGTCTTTGTCGTTATCGGTCATGGGTCGTCATCAGATGTATTTCACGGCCAGCGAACTGGCCTCGATCAGCAGCAGCACGAACAGCAGCCGCAGCGCGCCCGGTTGCACGTTCGTGCGCAGGCGGCGCGGGCGGCGCAGCAGTTCCAGGATGGCGGCGCTCGGAATCACCGCCACCGCGAGCCCGAACAGCACCGTCTTGAGCACGAAGCCGAGGGTCACGGTCGGGTCGAACACGCGGCCCACCGTGCGCGTGTAGTCCGGCAGGCCCCACGGCGACAGGCCGTACACGTTCAGGTAGGCCAGCACGAGGACGATGGTGCTCGACACCATCGCGAGGCTCAGCACGGAAAACGCGTTGGCGATCACCTGCGGCACGAGGTCGCGGCGCAGGCGGCGCAGCGTCTCGGCCGTCGCCTCCCCGGCCGGCACGCCGCTGCGCGCGAGGCCCATGGCGCCGGCGTCGAACGCCATGCCGGCGCGCAGCGCGGCGAACATCGCGGCCGACAGCGGCAGCAGTTCGAGCACGAGCACCCGCACGACCATCTCCAGCGCGTAGCGCGACAGGCCATAGCTCTGCGCCGTGACGAGCACGATGCGGATGATGACGAGGCTCACGAGGGCCGTGAGCAGCGTGAACCAGGGCAGCACCTGCCACGTGCTCGCGTAGATGTAGCGCGACGTCGCGAGGCGGTTGGCGCGGTGGTACGTCGACGGCGTCAGCGCCATCACGAGCGCCACGGCGCCCAGGTGCAGCATGGCCCACCAGCTGGCGGCGTAGCGCGCGGCCATGACGCCCCACAGGCGCGGTTTGATGTACAAGAGCGAAGTCATCGACATGTCTGCATTGTTGGGTGGGCGGCCCCCGCCCACGCGTAACGCGAACGGACCCCATACGTCACGCGTGGGCACGGGGTGCCCACCCTACGTCCTCCTGGCCTCGTGCACACCCTTCACCTCGCCGATCGCGGCGAGGGCTTTCTGCAACTGGCCGGTGGAGCTGATCTCCGCCGTGAACACCATCCGCGCGAACCCCTTGCTGCTCTGGGTGTTCACGCCGGTCACGTTGATCTTCGAGATGGCCAGCACTTCCGAGATGTCGCGCAGCAGGCCCTGGCGGTCGCTCGCGTGGATGAAGATATCGACCGGGAACACCGTCTCCTGGCCCGTCGCGCCCCATTCCGTCTCGAGCACGCGCTCCGGATTGCGCGACGCCATCTCGGCGAAGTTCTTGCAGCTGGCGCGGTGGATCGACACGCCCTTGCCGCGCGTGACGAAGCCCACGATCGGGTCCGGCGGCGCCGGCTTGCAGCAGCGCGCCAGCTGCGTCATCAGGCCTTCGGTGCCGACCACCAGCACGCCCGACTTGGCGCCCTGCTCCACGCTCGATGCGCGGCTCTTGTTGACGACCGCCTCGTCGGCGACGGGCGCCGCCGGCGCGCCCGTGTCGTGCAGCGCCGCTTCCACGTGGCGCAGGCTGAATTTTTCCTTGCCGACGGCGATGAACAGGTCGTCGACCTTCGCGAATCCCAGCTTGTGCGCCAGCGCGTCCAGGTTGACCGCGGTCTTGCCTTCGCGCTGCAGCGATTTCTCGACGAGCGCGCGGCCGTGCCCCAGCGTCTCGGCCAGTTCCAGCGCGTGGAACCAGGCGCGGATCTTCGAGCGCGTGCGGCTGCTGACCGTATAGCCGGGGCTGAGCCAGTCGCGCGACGGCCCCTGGCTGCCGGCCGGGCCTTTCGCCGTGATGACTTCACAGGTCTGGCCGTTCTTCAGCGGCGTGTTCAGCGGGACCATCACGCCGTCGACCTTGGCGCCGCGGCAGCGGTGCCCCACCTCGCTGTGCAGGTGGTAGGCGAAGTCGATCGGGGTCGCGCCGACCGGCAGCTCGAGCACGCGCGCCTGCGGCGTCAGCACGAAGATGCGGTCGTCCAGCGTCGTGGATTTCAGCTTCTCGACCCATTCGCGCTGCAGCTCTTCCTGGCCGGTGACGGCGCTCGCGACCTCGGTCTTCCACGCCAGCAGCTGGCGCAGCCACGCGATCTTGGCGTCGTATTCCTGGCTCTTGAAGTTGGAGCCGCCTTCTTCCTTGTAGCGCCAGTGCGCGGCCACGCCGTATTCGGCGAAGTTGTGCATCTCGTGGGTGCGGATCTGCACTTCCAGCGGCCGCCCGTCCTCGGCGGTGACGACCGTGTGCAGCGACTGGTAGCCGTTCGCTTTCGGGCGCGAGATGTAGTCGTCGAATTCCTTCGGGATCGGCGTCCAGATGTTGTGGACGACGCCCAGCACGGTGTAGCAGGTCTTGATGTCGTCGACGATCACGCGGAACGCGCGCACGTCGTACAGCTCGGAGAAGTCGAGCTCCTTGCCGCGCATCTTCTTCCAGATGCTGTAGATGTGCTTGGGCCGGCCGAAGACCTCGGCCTTGATGCCGGCCGCCGCGAGCTCTGTCTGCAAGCGCTCGATGGACGACTGCACGAAGCTCTCGCGCAGCATGCGCTTCTCTTCGAGCATCTTGGCGATGCGTTTATACGTGTCCGGCTCCATCATCCGGAACGACAGGTCTTCCAGTTCCCATTTCAGCTGGAAGATGCCGAGCCGGTTGGCCAGCGGCGCGTACAGGTCCAGCACTTCGCGGCCGTAGTTGCGCGTGACGTCGTCGAAGCGCTTGTGCTCCGCGAAGAAGCGCAGCGCGATCACGCACGACGCGAGGCGGATCAGCACGACACGCATGTCGCTGGCCATCGCCAGCAGCATCTTGCGCAGGGTCTCGACCTGGGCCATGGCCTCCTGCGCCGCATTCTTGCCGCGCCCGACGGGGGCCTGGGCCGCCGTCAGGTCGCGCAGGCGGATCAGCTGGTGCACGCCGCGCACCATGTCCGCCACTTCCTTGCCGAAGCGCTCCTCGAGCGCCTCGGCCACGCCCGGCTCCACGATGGCCAGCTCGAACAGCAGGCCGGCCATGCGGGTCTCGGCATCGCTGCCGAGCAATGCAAGCGTACCGCCCACCCCCAGCGAAAACTCGAACGCGCTCTGGCCCGTTGCGGCCGTGCGTTCGCCATACGACGCGGCGGCGAAATCCAGCGCGCCCGTTACGCGCGCGCAGTCGTCGGGGCCGAGTCCGTGGACCAGCTGGGTGGTGGCGTCGCCGAGCGCGACAATCGATACCATCGACGGTCTTTACGCCTGGGCGGCAACGATGACGAATTCGATCAGGCAGGCCGGATCGGCCAGCTTGGCTTCGACGGTCGCGCGCGGCGGGGTGGCGCCCGGCACGACCCATGCTTCCCACACGGTGTTCATGGCCGGGAAGTTGGCCATGTCGGTGATGTAGATCCGGGTGGAGAGGATGCGCGACTTGTCGCTGCCGGCCTCGGCCAGCAGGCGGTCGACGTGGCCCAGCACTTCGCGCGTCTGGCCGATGATGTCCTGCGTGGTGTCGCTCGCGATCTGGCCGGCCAGGTACACCGTACCGTTGTGGATGGCGACTTCGGACAGTCGTTTGCCTACGTGCAGTCGTTTGATTTCCATGCTTTTCTCTAAATGTAAAACGTGGCCTTGCGGCCGTTTCGCCCGGCCGTGGAGCCGAACACCTCCGGCTTGCATCAGCCGGTCAAAAATTCCCTTGCGATCGCGATCTGCGCCGGCTGCAGGAACGTGGGGGCGTGCCCCACGCCTGCGATTTCCCTAAGGCGCGGCTGCGGCCCGCGCCGCGTCATCTCTTCCGCCGTCGCGCGCGACAGCAGGTCGGACAGTTCTCCCCGCACCAGCAGGGTCGGGCAGCGGATCGCGTCGTACGCGGCCCACAGCTGCGCCTCGTCCCTGGCCACCGTCTCCGGCGTCAGCGCCTTGAACGGCGCCGCCAGGCCGGGATCGTAGTGGAGTATCCACTGGCCGTCCGGCTGCTGGACGAGCACGTCGCGCGCCAGCTTGTCCCATTCGGCATCGCTGTGCGGACCGAACGGCGTCGACACCGCCCGCACGAACGCGGCCCCTTCCCCGAAGGTGCGGAAGCGGAGGGCCTGGCCGATATAGTCGCCGATGCGCGCCATCGCCGCCGGGTCCAGCACGGGGCCGATATCGTTCAGCACCATGCGGCGGATCGGGCTGCCTTCCAGCGACGCCAGGCCGATGCCGATCAGGCCGCCCATCGACGTGCCGAACCACTCGACGCCTTCGTCGTCCGCGCCCGCCGTGACGCGCGCGATCAGGGTCACCATGTCGGCCACGTATTGCGGTATGACGTACAGCGCCGGATCGCGCAGCCGGCCGGAACGCCCGCGCCCCACGACGTCCGGGCACACGACGCGGTAACGGTCGGACAGCGCCCGCGCCAGCGCGTCGAAATCGTCGGCCACGCGCGTCACGCCGTGCACGCAGACGAGCACCTTCGTATTGCCGGGGTCGCCCCACTCCTTGTACGCCATGCGGTGCAGGCCGGCGGGCGAACTGCACAGCACGGATTTCATCCTCGGTTCGCTCATTTTCCAGTCCCGACGTTCACCATGCATCCGCCCGGAACATATCAACGTCCCGGGGGGCCGCCAACATTTTACCCGGCGGACCGATTAGAATTCTACCAAGTCTGGCCCGGGACCACCCGGCACTTCATAGAAACTGTCCACGAGAAAGAGGATCGAATGAAATCCACCATGTTAAGCGGCAAGACTGCGCTCGTCACCGGCTCGACCTCGGGCATCGGTCTCGGCATCGCACGCGCGCTGGCCGAGCAAGGCGCCAACATCGTCTTCAACGGCTTCGGCGACGCGCAGCAGATCGAAAAGCTGTACACCGACGTCGGCCAGGAATTCGGCGTGCAGACCGCTTACCACAACGCCGACATGTCGCAGCCGGACCAGATCGCGGCCATGATGGCGTTCGCGGGCGAAAAATTCGGCGGCGTCGACATCCTCGTCAACAACGCCGGCATCCAGTACGTCGCGAACGTGGAGGATTTCCCCGTCGAGAAATGGGACGCGATCATCGCCATCAACCTCAGCTCGGCCTTCCACACGAGCCGCCTGGCCCTGCCCTACATGAAGCGGAAGAACTGGGGCCGCATCATCAACCTGGCGTCGGCCCACGGCCTCGTCGCATCGGCGCAGAAATCGGCATATGTCGCCGCCAAGCACGGCCTCGTCGGCCTGACCAAATCGACGGCGCTGGAAACGGCCCCGACCGGCGTCACCTGCAACGCGATCTGCCCGGGCTGGGTCTTGACGCCGCTCGTGCAGAAGCAGGTCGACGACCGCGCCGCGCGCGAAGGCGTCAGCAACGAACAGGCCAAGAGAAACCTGCTGCTCGAGAAGCAGCCGTCGGGCGAATTCGTCACGCCGGAAGAGCTGGGTGCGCTGGCCGTGTTCTTCTGCAGCCCTGCCGCCAACCAGGTGCGCGGCGTCGCGTGGAACATGGACGGCGGCTGGGTCGCGCAATAAATGGATGAGTCCATCGACGGGTCAGACTTCGACATCGCCGGCCTGCACGACGCCTGCCTGGAACTCGCCCACGTCGTGCTGGCCTCGAGCCAGCCGCAAGTGTCGCGCGACATCCTCGAAACGCTGGCCGACCGCTTCGAACGCGAAGCGGCCGACTTCGCCCTGGTCGTCGGCAACGCCGGGCGCGACACGGCGCTGCTGGCCCGCGCCGTGCACTACCTCGCCGACGCCCACGCGCTGCCGCTGATGGGCACGGACATGGAATGGTTCCGCCAGGCCCTCGCCTGCCTCGTCGAACTGGCCGTGCCCGGCATCGCGCTGTCGCCGAAGGGCGCGGCGTTTCTTCACGACGTCGAGACCGGCATCGCGCAGTCGCTGCACGACCTGGACTGAGCCGGACGTTCAGCGCGCCCGACCGGATGCCGTTTGCGGCTCGGTCCGGTGCAGATCGTCGATCGCCCTCCCGTATTCCCGCGACGCCTTCAGCCGGTCCAGGTAGCGGATCGCGCGGCGCTTGTCCATGCCGATCGAATACTCGAGCGCGCCGCGCGCGCCGCAATAGGCCCGGCAGCTTGCGGGGGCATCGGGCGCCGCCCGGTCCGTGATCGTCAACTTGCCGTGCTCGACACTCACCTTCAGCGCGCACTGCGGATCCTGCGGCAGCGGCGACGGCGCGGGATCGTGGTACACGAACGCGCCCTGTTCGTAGCGCGCCATGCCGGCGATGTCGCACATGTGGCCGTTGTAGAAATCGAGATGGGCGCGCACGTACACATGGCCGGCGTCGTAGGGCACGATCTCGATGACGTCTTCGGCCTGGTAGGGCACGTCCGCTTCGCCGGGCCCCTTGCCGGGCGTGATCGTCGCGCTCATGAAGCGTTGCTTGTAGACGCCCGCCATCTTGTCCATCAGTTGCGCGGGTTCCTGTGCGGCCGCGGTGCACGCACACAGCCCCGCCAGCAGCGGGACGAGGGATCGCAATGTCATCGGATCGGCCTTTGTTGTCGGGATGCCGGCCATGATAAGCCATCCGCCCGCGCCCGTCCCCCACCGCATGGCGCCTCGGCTATGATCGCGTCTTCATCATCGAGACATCGAGGACGACCGATGCGCACCTGGACGACGACCTTCATCGCCGCGCTGTCCCTGCTGGCCTGCGCCGTGCCCGGCGCGCACGCGGCCGACCAGCGCCCCATGCTGCTCACGCCGGACAAGGTCTGGACCGGCGACGGTGCCCCGCACGTGGGCTGGAGCGTGCTCGTCGCACAGGGCCGTATCCAGGGCGTGGGGCCGGCCGCCAGCCTGCCGGTCCCGGCCGACGTCGACCGCATCTCTCTACCCGGCAAGACCCTGATCCCGGGCTTGATCGACCTGCATTCGCACGTGCTGCTGCATCCGTACAACGAAACGACGTGGGACGACCAGGTAATCAAGGAAGCCCCGGCCTACCGCATCGCGCTGGCCGTGCGCCACGCGGCCGACACCCTGCAGGCCGGCTTCACCACGCTGCGCGACCTCGGCACGGAGGGCGCCGGCTATGCCGACGTCGGCATCAAGCGCGCCATCGACGAAGGCCAGGTGCCGGGCCCGCGCCTGTTCGTCGCCACCCGCGCCATCGTCGCGACGGCCAGCTACGGCCCCGCGGAGCGGACCTACCGGCCGGACATGGACATCCCCTACGGCGCCCAGCAGGCGACCGGCGCCGACGAGGCGACCAGGGCCGTGCGCGAACAGGCCGCCCACGGCGCCGACTGGATCAAGTTCTATGCCGACTACCGCACGGGCCCGGACGGCAGCACCCGGCCCACCTTCACGCTCGACGAAATGAAGGCGATCGTCGCGGCGGCGCACGTGAGCGGCCGCAAAGTCGCCGCGCACGCCAGCAGCGACGACGCGATCCGGCTGGCCGTGCTGGCCGGCGTCGACACCATCGAGCACGGCTACGGCGCCAGCGAGGCCACGTTCCGGCTGATGCTGGAACACAAGACCGCATATGTCCCGACGTTGACCGCGCCGGAAGCCATCGGCGAATACTTCCAGCACCACGTGCGCGGCGGCACGCCCACGCCGGCGATGCAGCAGGCCGAGCGCGCCTTCCGCCTGGCCCGCAAGCTGGGCGTGACCATCGGCAACGGCAGCGACGTCGGCGTGTTCGCCCACGGCACGAACGAGCGCGAACTGGAGTGGATGGTGCGCCTGGGCATGACCCCGACGGACGCCCTGCGTGCGGCCACGGTCGTCGCGGCAGGCATCCTCGACCGCAAGGACCTGGGCGCGATCGGCACCGGGATGCTGGCGGACATGGTGGCCGTCGACGGGGATCCAACGGGCGACATCGCGGTGCTGCGCAAGGTGGGGTTCGTCATGAAAGGCGGGACGGTGTACCGGAATCAGTAGAGACCGGCGCGCCCGCCTCCCGTCGCCCCTGCGCAGGCAGGGGCCCAATGTCCGGACCGTTGACATGATTCCCGACCGCGCACAGGACTTGGGTCGCCGCCTTCGCGGGAACGACGTTGGCTTACTGGCCCCGGCCCGTTATTCAGCAAGCCGAGGTCCGGATATCTGTCCCGCCGTTGCGGTTTTCCACAATAGCCGACCCAGATATTTTGCGTAATGATGACGGTGTTACTAATAACGCATGAAGCCTCGTCATGAAAAAACCATTCTATAAAGTCCTTTATGTCCAGGTATTGTTTGCGATTATCGTGGGCGTCCTGCTGGGCATCTACGATCCGGGCGTCGCAACCGCGATGAAGCCGCTGGGAGACGGCTTCGTCAAACTGATCAAGATGATCATTGCCCCGGTCATTTTCTGCACCGTCGTCGCCGGTATCGCCGGCATGCAGGACATGAAGAAGGTCGGCCGCGTCGGCGGCAAGGCCCTGCTCTATTTCGAAGTCGTCTCGACCTTCGCGCTGGCCATCGGCCTGATCGTCGCCAACGTGATCAAGCCGGGCGCCGGCTTCAACGTCAACGCGGCCACGCTGGACACGCACTCGATCGCCCAGTACACCGACAAGACCAAGTCGCTGAACACCGTCGACTTCCTCATGAACATCATCCCGCACACGTTCGTGGATGCGTTCGCCAAAGGGGAAATCCTGCAGGTGCTGTTCATCGCCATCCTGTTCGGCTTCGCGCTGTCGATGATGGGTGAACGCGGCCGTCCGCTGACCCGCTTCATCGACGACATGTCGCACGCCATCTTCGGCGTCGTGAACATCATCATGAAAGCCGCCCCGATCGGTGCCTTCGGCGCCATGGCCTTCACCATCGGAAAATACGGCGTCAAGGCGCTGATCCCGCTGGCATCGCTCGTCGGTTCGTTCTACCTGACCTGCTTCCTGTTCGTCGTGATCGTGCTGGGCGCCATCGCCCGCCTGACCGGCTTCTCGATCTTCCGCTACCTCGCCTACATCAAGGAAGAGCTGCTGATCGTGCTGGGCACCAGCTCGTCGGAAAGCGCCCTGCCGGCCCTGATGCGCAAGCTGGAAAAGATGGGCTGCCCGAAATCCGTCGTGGGCCTCGTCGTCCCGACCGGCTACTCGTTCAACCTGGACGGCACCAACATCTACATGACGATGGCGGCCCTGTTCGTCGCCCAGGCCACGAACACCGACCTGACGCTGACGCAGGAACTCACGATCCTGTTCGTGGCGATGCTGACCTCGAAGGGCGCCTCGGGCATCACCGGCGCCGGCTTCATCACGCTGGCCGCGACCCTGGCCGTCGTGCCGACGATCCCGGTGGCCGGCATGACCCTGATCCTCGGCATCGACAAGTTCATGAGCGAATGCCGCGCCCTCACCAACATCATCGGCAACGGCGTCGCCTCGATCGTCGTGTCGAAATGGGAAGGTGAGCTGGACCAGGAACGCCTGACCGCCGAGCTCAAGAATCCGAGCCCGGACGACGCCGCCGCCGACCTGCACCCGGTCCGCGAAGCCGCATAAGCCGCACGCCACAACGACGATTCCTCGTTCAGACGCCGGGTTCTCCCGGCGTTTTTTTTAGCGCCGCGCATTCATGGCGGCGCGCCGGAACATCCCCTCGTGTCACCGTGCGTGCCTGGGCGCATTTTCCAGGCGGAAGATGACGTCGACGGGCTGGCGCAGCTTGAGCGCCGGGACCGCCAGCAGTTGTTCGCGGTCCACGTCCTGGGCGCGCGCATCGCCCGTGGTGCGCGCGTGGCGGAAATCGTCGCGCTCCAGGCCCATCGCCGTACCCAGGTTCTTCAGCATATCCGGCGTCGCCGCCATCACCCCGCCGACGCGTCGCCCGAATGCGGCCGCCATCACCTCGGCCCGGCGGCGCGCGTCCTGGATCGCCTGCGTCATGAGTTCGTCGTTGATACGGTCCATGTCGCTGCGGTCGAAGGCCGACGCGAAGCCGTCGAGGTTCGGCTTGCCGAGCAGGCCGCCGGCCAGCGGCGCCCAGTTGGCAAGGTTGCGCACGTTGATATGGACGTCGCAGCGCAGTTCGTACACGGGCGCGCCGTTCGCGGCCCGGTCGTCCTTGCGAACGCTCTGGCGCACTTCGCGGACGGCGGCGTCACTGTCCTCCATGCCCAGGCGCCCCATCAGGGCACGCACTTCTCCCACGCGCGTTTCGAGAACGGTTCGGGCCGCGGCCGGGTCGGCGTCCGTGGCCACGATTTCGAAGTCGAGACTGCCGATGTCGGGCACGACGGCCTGGAAGGCGCTGCCGGTGACATGCACGAACGGGTACGCGGGGACGGGCGTGGCGCGGGCCGCGCCGGTGGCCAGCAGGAGGACGAGAACGGCAATGCGCAGACGGGTTTTCAGCATGAAGGCTCCAACGGTGGATGGGCTCGGCGATATGTAGACAACCATGTCTATGTTAGTGCGCCAAGCAAGCCCATGGCAAGCGAAACGGCGGAAAATAAACTTGTAGACAAGTCGTTCTAGACAAGCTAGTCTAGATTTATCGACCACGTTCCGCAAGACTGCCATGACCACATCCCCCGCCCTGCCGAGGCCGACGCCGGCCGAACTCGACCTGTTGCAAGTGTTGTGGCCGCTCGGCTCGGCCACGGCGCGCCAGGTCCACGAGGACATCATCAAGGAACGCCCGGACGTCACGTACGCGACCGTGCTGCGCCTGATGCAGATCATGCACGCCAAAGGTTTATTGATCCGCGACGAGAGCGAACGGTCTCACGTCTACGCACCAGCCCAGGCGCAGGACGCGCTGCAGACGAATCTGCTCAAGGACCTGATGCAACGCGCCTTCGCCGGCTCGGCGAAAGCGCTCGTACTGGCCGCCCTCAAGAGCGGCATTTCGAAAAAGGAGCGCGATGAGATCGAACAACTGCTGAAAGACGAGGACGAGCAATGAGCGCCGGGTTTGCCCGTGGGCTGCTGACCATGCTGTTGCCCACGCATCTACTCGCGCCGCTGCACCTGCCCGCGCTAGCTCCCGCCTTCGTGGCGAGCCTCGGCTGGACGCTGCTGCACTTCGTCTGGCAAGGGACGCTGGTCGGCTGCGCGACGGCCGTGCTGCTCGTAGCGCTGCGCAACGCCCGGCCGGAAAGCCGCTATGCCCTGGGGTGCGGCGCGCTGCTGCTCTGCATCGCCTGGCCGGTGGCCGACCTCGTGCTGATGCTGCAGGACGGCCGCGATATCCCGGCGGCGCGCCTGCTGCCGCTGGTGCCCGCGCCGGACGCGGCACTGCCGGACGCGGCCGGCGTGTTCGGCTGGCTGCAGCGCCATCTCGACACGATCGTCGGCGCGTGGGCGGTCTGCGCGGCGGCATTCGTGCTGCGCATGGCCCTCGGGCTACTGTGGATCGGACATGGCGCGGGCGCGGACGACGACACGGCACGAGGCGACGCTTCGGAACGTCGCGATGGCGAACGCACCTGGCAGGCCCGCCTGTCGCAACTTGCCGCCCGTGCAGGCATGGTGCGCCACCTGCGCCTGCGCATCGTCGACAGGCTTGCGAGCCCGATCACGGCCGGTTGCTGGCGGCCCGTCGTTCTCGTGCCGGCCGCGCTCGTGACGGGCATGCCGCCCGCCCTGCTCGAGGCACTGCTGGTGCACGAACTGGGCCACGTGCGGCGCCACGACTACCTCGTCAACCTCGCGCAGAACGTGATCGAGGCCCTGCTGTTCTATCATCCGGCCGTGTGGTGGATCTCGCGGCGCATCCGCCACGAGCGCGAGCAGATTGCCGACGATTTCGCCGCGCGCCTGCTTGGCGAACCGCGCCGCCTGGCGCGGGCGCTGTCCGAGCTGGAGCGCCTGCAGTTCTCGCGCCACCACCTGGCCCAGGCCGCGACAGGTGGCGACCTCGCTTCGCGCATCCGCCGCCTGCTGCGTCCCGATCGGCAGGCGCTGGACTGGCATACCGCGCTGCCCGGGCTGAGCCTCGTGCTGGGTCTCGTGGTGGCCTGCGCCGCCGGTGCCCACGCGTTGTCATCGCGCAGCGGCACGGACCGCCCGGCAGCCGTCGCTGCGGCAGCCGTCGCTGCGCCAGCCATCGCGGCGCCAGCCATCGCGGCGGCCGACGTGTCGCGCCGTGCCATCATGGACTTCACCTCCTGCCGCAAGCCGCAATACCCGAAGGCCGACATCGCGGCCGGACACGAAGGCGCCGTCATCGTGGGATTCCGCGTCGACGCCGCCGGCGCCGTGATGGAGTCGAAGATCCTGCAGTCGAGCGGCTACGCCAGTATGGACGAGGCGGCGCGCGGCGCGCTGCATCGATGCCGGTTCAAGCCCGCACTGAGCCACGGCCGGCCCGTACCGACGTGGACACCCGTCAAGTACATCTGGACGCTCGCATGAGGCGGCGCCTTCCCGAACTGGAGGTCATCAGTTCCCATTCAACCGGGCCTCGGCCCAAAGGAGAATCCATGTTCAGCATCGTCCGCAGTGTCCGTTCCACCCTGGGCTGCCGGCCCGTCCCGGCATCGTTCTACGTGGCCGGCGTCGCGTTCGCCTGCGCTGCTGCGGCACAGGCCGCGTCGAGTCCGCCGGCCGACGACAGCGCCGTAACCGCCAGGGCGACACTCGAGTTTAGGAGCTGCGCCAAACCACAGTACCCAAAAGCCGACCTGCAGGGCCACCACGAGGGCGCGGTCACCCTGGGCTTTCTGGTGGACGAGAACGGCCGGGTGAAGGATTCGAAGGTCATGGAATCGAGCGGCTTTGCGACACTGGACGAGGCCGCGCGCACGGCGCTGGCGACATGCGGCTTTCGCCCCGCGCTCGACAACGGCAAGCCTGTGCAGCAATGGACCAGCGTGAAATACGTGTGGACCCTGCGCTGAACGGAAGCGTTTGGAAGAGAAACGGGCGGCGGCATTGCGGCGCCGCCCGCAGCGGCCTCAGACGGCCGAAACGTCCAGTTCCGCCGACGTGGCGGCCACGACGTCATCCTTGCTGACGCCCGGCGCCAGTTCGACCAGCTTGAGACCGGTATCCGTGACGTCGATGACGCCGAGGTCGGTAATGATGCGGTCGACGACACCGACGCCCGTCAGCGGCAGGTCGCATTTCTTGAGGATCTTGTGGCTGACCGAGCCGTCCTTGCTTGTGGCCACGTGTTCCATCACGACGACGACGCGCTTGACGCCGGCCACGAGGTCCATCGCGCCGCCCATGCCCTTGACCATCTTGCCCGGGATCATCCAGTTGGCCAGGTCGCCCTTGGCCGATACCTGCATCGCGCCGAGGATCGCCAGGTTGATCTTGCCGCCGCGGATCATGCCGAAGGAATCGGCCGAGCTGAAGTAGGCGGCGCCCGGCAGCGCGGTCACCGTCTGCTTGCCGGCGTTGATGAGGTCGGCGTCCACTTCAGCGTCGGTCGGGAACGGACCGATGCCCAGCAAGCCGTTTTCCGACTGCAGGAACACTTCGATGTCCTTGGGGACGTAGTTCGCCACCAGCGTGGGCAGGCCGATGCCCAGGTTCACGTAGAAACCGTCCTGCAGTTCCTTGGCCGCGCGCGCGGCCATTTCATCACGAGTCCATGCCATGTCTGTCTCCCTGGTCTTATGCTTGACGCACGGTGCGCTGTTCGATGCGCTTTTCCGGCGTCGGGTTGTGAACGATGCGGTGCACGAAGATGCTCGGGGTATGCACCTGGTCCGGATCGATTTCGCCGATCTCGACCAGCTGCTCGACTTCCGCGATGCAGACCTTGCCCGCGGTCGCCACGTTCGGGTTGAAGTTGCGTGCCGTCTTGCGGAACACGAGATTGCCGGCGCGGTCGGCCTTCCAGGCCTTGACGAGCGACACGTCGGGCACGAGCGAACGCTCCATCACGTACATCTCGCCGTCGAATTCGCGGGTCTCCTTGCCTTCCGCGACGATGGTGCCGTAGCCCGTCTTGGTGAAGAAAGCCGGGATGCCGGCGCCGCCGGCGCGCAGCTTCTCGGCCAGCGTGCCCTGCGGCGTGAATTCCAGTTCCAGTTCGCCGGCCAGGAACTGGCGTGCGAATTCCTTGTTCTCGCCCACGTACGAAGCGATCATCTTCTTGATCTGGCGCGTCGTGAGCAGTTGGCCGAGACCGAAGTCGTCGACGCCGGCGTTGTTCGAGATCGCCGTCAGGTTCTTGACGCCGGAATCGCGCAGCGCGAGGATCAGCGCCTCAGGAATGCCGCACAGGCCGAAACCGCCCACGGCAATGGTCTGGCCGCTTGCGACGACCCCTTCCAGCGCGGCGCGCGCATCAGGATACACTTTGTTCATACCCGTCCCTTTGGTTATTGAGCTTCAAGCGTGGTTATGCTGCTCTACAGCAGAGTAGAATTCGAGAATAGAATACGCCCCTCCAAAGCACAATACCGTAGAAATACCGGCAAGCGTTTCCTGCGGGGACACTCGACTACCATCAAATGAACGCATCATACGCCATCGATTACGAGATGATTTTCCAGCACGCGCCGGTCGGCATGTGCATCTCGGTGAACCGCGTGATCCAGTCCTGCAACCACGCCCTCGCGGCGATGTTCGGCTATCCACGCACGCATCTGGACGGCCAGTCGTTCTCGGTACTCTACCCGACCATGGACGAGTTCCTGCGCACGGGCGACCGCATCATTCCGATCATGAACGCGAAGGGCCGCTACTCGGACGAGCGCATCATGCGGCGGGGCAATGGGGAATTGTTCTGGTGCCACGTGACGGGCCGCGCGCTCGACCCGGCCGAGCCGCTGGGCGCCGGCGTGTGGACGTTCGAGGACGTCAGCGAAAAGCGTCCCGTGACGGCCGAGCTGACCCCGCGCGAGCGCGAGATCGCGGCCCTGCTCGTCGAAGGCAAGACGAGCAAGGTGATCGCGCGCGAGACCGACCTGTCGCCGCGCACGGTGGAGATGCACCGCGCCAAGCTGATGCGCAAGTTCTCGGCGTCGACGTCGTCGGAACTCGTGCACAAGCTGGTGGGCATGTCACGAGAATGAACGGTGGGCGCGGGTGCCCGCCGGGCTCTGCTAGTCCGCGGGCAGCATCGCGCGCAACTGCGCCGGCAGCGGCACCGATTTCTCGGCCGCGAAATCGATCCACACGACCTTGCCCCCGCCCTCCGCCGCCACCACGTCGGCATTGCCGTGCTCGTCGACCATGCGGATCTCGTGCGTCACCTCGAAGCTGGACCGGCCGGCCGGACCGGCGAACGTCCGGATCTCGATCTCGCCCGGGTACTTCAGCTGCTTGATGAAGGTGCAGTAGGCGGTGACGAGCACCGGGCCTTCGTGCTGGACGTCGAGGCCGCCCGCCGCCTGTTCGAGGAAGGCGATGCGCCCGCTCTCCATGTACCGGAAATACACCGTGTTGTTCACGTGTCCGAATGCATCCATGTCGCCCCAGCGGATGGCCTGGCGCATGGCGTGAACTTGCTTCTTGTCGCTCATTATTGCGTCTGTGTCGTTGCCAAAAGGCGCAATGATACGGCGTCAGGCGCCGGAACGGCAGTCCCCGTCGTAGAGGATGCCCTCGACGATGCCGCAGAATGTCGCCGGGTCTTCCAGCATCATCATGTGCCCCGCCCTGGGCTGGACGCACACGCGGCGTGCCTGCGACAGCACCCAGTCGGGCACGTCCCAGCCGGCGGCCGACTGTTCGCCGCCGACGAGGTACAAAGGCGTGGCGCGCGCCAGCACGCGGCCGACGCAGCCCAGGTAGTCCGGCGCGCCCGTCGTGTCGAGCACGGACTGCGCCATCTTCTGCACCGTCGTGTACGGTTGATTGGCGAGGATCTCGCGCGCCCACGCGACGCGCTCGTCGCTCGCCTCGATGCCGCTCTGTTCCAGCCAGGCGGCCGGCGCCCCTTCCATCGCGCCATATTCGGCGGCCCAATCGGCGTCCGTCAGCGCGGCGATGCGGCCCGTCCAGAACGCATCCTTCAGCGTGAAGTTGCCCTCCACGCAGATCAGGCCGAGCACGCGATCGGGGACCATGTCCGCCAGCAGCATCGCAATGGCGCCGCCCACGCTGTGGCCCAGCACCCAAGCGGGGCCGCCGGCATCGTCGCGCAGGAAGCGCGCGAGCGTTGCCGCCTGATCGGGTAATGCGAGACCGGTGTCGTCGCTGCGGCGCCGGCCGTAGCCGGCCAGGTCGGGCGCGACGACGTCGACGCCGGGCAGGTAGCGCTGCGGCTCGAAATAGCTCAACGAGCCCAGCAGGCCGTGGACCAGCAGCAGCCGCGGCCGCGCATGCGCTGTCATCGCGCTGTCATCGCAACGTTATTGCGCCGTCATGCCGTCGTCGGCCGTGATGATGGCGCCGTTGATGAAATGGGCTTCCTCGGCCGCGAGCAGCAGCAGCAGGCCGTCGAGGTCTTCCGGCTTGCCGGTGCGGCGGCGCGGCAGCATCTCGATCAGCTTTTTCCCCTGCTCCGTGTCGAAATAATCCTCGTTCATCTCGGTGGCGATATAGCCCGGGCAGATGGCGTTCACGTTGATGCCGTAGCGGCCCCATTCGACGGCCATCGCCTTCGTCATCTGCACGACGCCGGCCTTGCTCATGCAGTACACGCCGATCTGCGGCAGCACGCGCAGCCCGGCGACGGACGCGATGTTGACGATGCGGTGCTGCTTCTTCGGGTCGCCCTTGGCGCGCTGGATCATGCGCTTGGCCGTCTGCTGGGCCATGAAGAAGGCGCCGCGCAGATTCGTGTCCATCACGTAGCCGTAGTCTTCCTCGCTGACGTCGAGCAGGCGCTGTGTCGTCGACACGCCGGAGTTGTTGACGAGGATGTCGATCGGCCCCGCTTCCGTCTCGGCGTGGGCGATCGCGGCCTTGATGCTGGCCAGGTCCGTCACGTCCAGCGCCACGACGTGGGCCGCGCCGCCGTCCGCCTCGATCTCGGCGCGCAACTCCTTCAGGCGTTCGATGCGGCGCGACGCCAGCACGACCTGGGCACCGGCACCGGCGAGGGCCTTGGCGAACCGCGCGCCCAGTCCGCTGGATGCGCCCGTGACCATCGCGATTTTTCCTTCGAAATTGACTTCAATCCCCACGTTACGCCCCCTGTCCCCGAACTAAATTCTGTTGCGAAGTCATAATGATTACACACTTCACCTATTTCACACCGATTAGATTGCCGCGTCTAATAGTTGCCCTACAATGGCGCTCGACGTTGCCAACGAGCGCAAAAAAGTGCACACTCGTGCTTAAATTTTTTTAACTACTATAAGACATGACTCAGCCCAACTCCCTCCTCGAAGAATACGGCCCCCGCGAAGCAATGGAATACGACGTGGTCATCGTCGGCGGCGGCCCGGCCGGGTTGTCCGCAGCGATCCGCCTGAAGCAGCTGGCTGCCGAAAAGGGCCAGGACGTGTCGGTCTGCGTGCTGGAAAAAGGCGGCGAACTGGGCGCGCACATCCTGTCGGGCGCCGTGATGGATCCGCGCGCGCTGGACGAGCTGTTCCCGAACTGGAAGGAGCTGGGCGCACCGCTGAACACGGCCGTCACGGAAGACCGCGTGCTGTTCCTCACCGAGACCAGGTCGTACGCGACGCCGTCGTTCATGGTGCCGAAAGCGCTGACGAACCACGGCAACTACGTGATCTCGCTGGCCAACGTCGTGCGCTGGCTGGGCCAGCAGGCGGAAGCGCTGGGCGTCGAGATCTTCCCGGGCTTCCCCGCCGCCGAGATCCTGTACAACGACGACGGCTCCGTGAAGGGCGTCGCGACCGGCAACATGGGCGTCAACCGCCACGGCCAGCCGACCGACGCATTCCAGCTGGGCATGGAACTGCATGCGAAATACACGCTGTTCGCGGAAGGCTCGCGCGGCCACCTCGGCAAGCAGCTGATGGCGAAATATGACCTGAACAAGGGCAAGGACCCGCAGACGTACGGCATCGGCATCAAGGAGCTGTGGGAAATCGATCCGGCCAAGCACCAGCCCGGCCTCGTGATCCACACGGCCGGCTGGCCGCTGGACAACGACACGTACGGCGGTTCGTTCCTGTACCACCTGGAAAACAACCAGGTCGCGGTCGGCTTCGTCGTCGGCCTGTCGTACCAGAACCCGTACCTGTCGCCGTACGAGGAATTCCAGCGTTATAAGACGCACCCGGCCATCCGCCACTTCTTCGAAGGCGGCAAGCGCATCTCGTACGGCGCGCGCGCGATCACGGCCGGCGGCCTGCAGTCGCTGCCGAAGACGGTGTTCCCGGGCGGCGCGCTGATCGGCTGCGACGCGGGCTTCCTCAACACGAGCCGCATCAAGGGCAGCCACGCGGCCATCAAGACGGGCATGCTGGCCGCCGACGCCGCCCATGCCGCGCTGGGCGCAGGCCGCCAGCACGACGAACTGGCGAGCTACCCGGCCGCGTTCGAACAGTCGTGGCTGCACGAGGAACTGCACGTCGCGCGCAATTTCAAGCCATGGATGAGCAAGGGCCTGATCACTGGCACCATCATGGTCGGCATCGACCAGATCGTGTTCAAGGGCAAGGCCCCGTGGACCCTGCACCACAAGCACGCGGACCACGAATGCCTGCGTCCGGCATCGGACTTCAAGCCCATCGCCTATCCGAAGCCGGACGGCAAGCTGACGTTCGACCGCCTGTCGTCCGTGTTCATCTCGAACACGAACCACGCGGAAGACCAGCCCGTGCACCTGACGCTGAAGAATCCGAATATCCCCGTCGAGGTCAACCTGGCCAAGTTCGCGGGTCCGGAACAGCGCTACTGCCCGGCCGGCGTGTACGAGTTCGTGAAGACGGACGAGGGCCGTGACCGCCTGCAGATCAACGCGCAGAACTGCGTGCACTGCAAGACGTGCGACATCAAGGACCCGACGCAGAACATCGTCTGGGTCACGCCGGAAGGCGGCGGCGGGCCGAACTACCCGAACATGTGATGATCAAAACGGCGGAGCAATCCGCCGTTTTCACAGGATTGCCGCCGGTCCCGATCCGCTCGCGGATCGAGATGCGATTGACGGCGGCATCCGATCGCCGCTTTGGGGCGAGAACTACCGTACACTGAACGCCCTGGCCCGGCCGGCAAAGGTTGCGGGGCCCCCATCTCGAGCATCGCATCATGACGAAATTTCTTATCTCCTTCCCCGCGAGTGCGATGGATGTGCCTGCCGAGGACATGCCGGCCGTCGGCGATGCGGCGCGTGCAGTGATCCGCGAGGCAAAGGCCGCCGGGGTCTATGTGTTTGGCGGCGGCATCAACGACGAAGTCGAACCGGTCATGGTTGCGGCGGACGGGCGCTGCACGACCGGGACCTACCGCCAGACCAGAGAGTTCGACGGGGGCTTTTGTGTGCTCGAGCTTCCGTCCCGGGCGGTTGCCGTTGAATGGGCGGCCAGGATCGCTGCGGCCTGCCGCTGTGCACAAGAACTCCGCGAGTTCTACTACGACCCTGAAAGCTGACCTGGCGCCGGCCCGTTATTCGATATGCGGTCCCGATGTTCCTTTTTAGTCCAGTTAAATAACACAAGAGCAGACAATGAAAAAGACCGACCTGGCCAAGAGCGATGCAAAGAAATTGATGAACCAGATGGGTGCGAAGGGCGCCGCCTTCGGCGCAACGGCCGCCGCCGCCGCGCCTGACCGGCGCCAGCAGCGTGAGCGTGACCGCGCGCTGGGACTGGTGCCGTTTGCCGTGAAGCTCAACGGCGACCTGGTGAAGCAATTGCAGGCGCTGAGCAAGGAGCGCGGCGTCGAGTTGGGCGAGTTGGTGGCGGAGTTGCTGCAAAAAGGCCTGGCCGTTTGAACGCATGAGGTAAGACTTCGCGAACGGCCGGCAGGACGTCCGGAACCCGCGCGTCCTCTGCCCCGCGCGTACCGTCTCATCGCCAACGCCTACACCGCCTTTTCAGCGATGCGCGCGGTTGAAATGGCGCTCGGCGCGGCGCTGCACGGCCTCGAAGAACAGGCTCAGCAGCCAGTACACGGCGGCCGCCGCCGCGTACAGCGGCAACGGCTTGAACGTCACCGAGATCAGTTCCTTGGTCACGAGCATCAGTTCGCTGACGGTAATGACGGACACGAGCGCCGTGTCCTTGATCAGGCTGATCAGCGTATTGCTCATCGCCGGCACGGCCATGCGCAGCGCCTGCGGCAGGATCACGAGGGCCAGCGTCTGCGGATAGGTCAGCCCGAGGCTGAAGCCGGCATTCCACTGCCCCTGTCCGACGCCGAGAATGGCCCCACGCAAGCTCTCGGACAGGTACGCGCCCGCATTCAGCGACAGCGCCAGGATGCCGGCCGTGACGGGCGTGAATTCGATGCCGATGCCTGGCAGGCCGTAATAGATGACGAACAACTGCACCAGCAGTGGCGTGCCGCGGAACGCGCTCACGTACAGCGCGGCCGGCCAGCGCAGGGGCGCCCAGGGCGCGACGCGCAGCACGGCCGTGGGAAAGCCCAGCACGAGTCCGCCCACCATCGATGCCAGCGCGAATGCGAGCGTGGTGCCGGCGCCCTTCGCCATCACGGGCGCCGCTTCGCGCAGCAGCTCGACGAGTTCGGTCAGCGCGGCCATGACGCCGTCATGGCGCGTGGGTAGCGTCGGTGCCGAACCACTTGACCGACACCTGCTTCAGGCTGCCGTCGGCACGTGCCTCGTCCAGGGCCTTGTCGATGGCCGCGTGGAATTTCGGATTACCCTTGCGGAAGGCGATGCCCATGCGCTCGACCTGGCCCACGCGCGCGCCGGCGCGGATCGGCAGCTGCGAGTTCTTCAGCAGGTATGCGACCATCAGGCTGTCGTTGAGGGCGGCGTCGATGCGGCCGAACGCGAGGTCCTGCAGGTTTTCCGGCGCGGCCGGATAACTCTTGACTTCGATGCCCGGCACGGCGCGGACCTGCTGCTCGAACACGCTGCCCTGCCCCACGCCGACCGTCCGTCCCTTGAGGTCAGCCAGGCTCTTGTACGCGGCGCCTTCGTTGCGCCGCACGATCAGCTGCGGCGTGGAATAGGTATAAGGCTGGGAGAAATCGAACGCCTGCAGGCGCCGCGGCGTGATGCCCACCTGGCTGACGATGACGTCGTACTTGCGGGCGCCGAGGCCCGCGAGGATCGCCGCCCATTCGGTCGTGACGAATTCCGGCTTCACGCCCAGGCGGGCGCAGACGAGTTTCGCGACGTCGACGTCGTAGCCGGCCAACTGGCCCGTCTTCCCATCCTTGAAATTGAATGGGGGATATGTGCCTTCCAGTGCGATGCGGAGCTGGCCGCGCGCCTTGACGGTGTCGAGCAGGTCGGCCGCGCGGGCCGACGCGGACACGGCCGCGAGACCCAGGGTCAGCGCCGCGGCGGACAGCAGCGCGCGCCGCGTGGTATTCGGGAATCCAGTGTGCATCGGCTCAGCTCTTCGTTCGGGACAGTGCTGATTTAACACCGAATCATGACTATGCGCAAAGGAAATATTGTCGTAAATATATGCTAAAAGTTTCTACGAGCGTGTTTGCCGAAATTGTGGCCCGTGACGATCAGCGAGTGCTCGACGAGCGTGGACAGGCCCAGCAGCAACTGCACGAGCTTGTCGTCCGGCAGCACCCAGATGGTGCCGGCGGGCTGTTCGGCGCCCGTCGCGGCCATGATGAGGGGCGCGATCCAGCCCGCGTCCGGCTCAACGTCGAGGATCACGGCATCCGCCGTCGTCTGCATATAGACGTCGCCGCCGGGCGCGAGGCGGAAACGCACGCCGACGCCTGTTTCCTGCGGTTTGACGAGCTCCTGCATGGTGCGGTTGTGCTCGTCGATCCACAGCTCGACGTCTTGCGGCGTCTCCAGCGGCGTCCACGGGACGGGGCGGAAACGGGGACGTTCGGCGCTGTCGGCCGCGCGGTCGTTGGTGTTCTGGTCAGACGTCATGGATGGGATCGATCAAGCTTGAGGACGGCGCGTATGCTACGGCATTTCCGGCGCCGCGGCCAGAACGCGCTTACGGGACGAGCGTCACGAGCCGCGCACGGACGGCGTCGCCGTCAATGAAGAGCTCGGCGGCCGCGATCGGCAGCGTGAAGCGGCGGCGCCCGGCGCTGCCCGGATTCACGTACAGCACGCCGTCCCGTTCGACGCATGCGGGCCGGTGCGAGTGGCCGGACACGACGATCCGCACGCCGGCCGCGCGCGGGTCGATGGCGAGCAGCTTGAGGTCGTGGATCGCATACAGCGCCACCGGCCCGAAGTCGACGCGGGCCGTCTCCGGGATCGCATGCGCCCACGGCGCCGTGTCGTTGTTGCCGCGCACTACCGTCAGCGGCGCGATGGCCGCCAGGCGCTCGAGGATCGCGGGACTGCCGATGTCGCCGCCGTGGATGATGTGGTCGGCCCCGTCGATGAAATCGAGCGCCTCGAGGCGCAGCAGGCCGTGCGTGTCGGAAATGAGGCCGACGCGCATGAGGCTCAATGCCTGTGGCGACCCATCTTGACCGCGGTATAGATCGAATACAGGGCCGCGAGGCCGACGATGACGTACACGACGCGGCTGGCCGGGCTGCCCGGACCGAACAGCGTGGCGACGACGTCGACGTCGAGCAGGCCGACCATCGCCCAGTTCAGGCCGCCGATAATCAGGAGCACCATCGCGGTGTAATCGAGCGCGGACAGCGCCGTCGCGCCCTCGCGCACGGCGGCGCGCCGTTCGGGCAGGTGCCGGCGTTCCATCGTGGGTGCATTCATGGTTGCCATCATGTCCTCCTTCGTGAAAAGGTTGGTGTGCTCACGATAGCAAAAACGCGGGAATGCGCGCGCCGCCTATCCGCCCGGGAATCCGGCGGCGCCAGAGCGTGCTCAGCCCTTCCAGGTACGGTTGAGGCCCGTGTCCGTATGAATCCAGCCGCCTTTCGGGCCGCCGCGGTAATAGAAACCGACGCCGCCCTTGCGGAAGCTCTTCACGAGCCCGCCCAGCACTTCCTCGGTGAGGCCGGCGATGCGGACGTCGGCCGCCTTGCCGGACATGTGCAGCGACTGGCGCGCGGCCGGCACGCCCTGCTCGATCAAGCGGTTGTTGGACGCGGGCGTGCGGTAGCCGGACAGGATCTCCAGCGGCCGGTCGAGGCCGTAACGCGCGACGAACGCCTGCGAGGCCCACAGCGTCTCGATCAGCTTCGGGTCGATGGCAATCGACGCCTTGCCGTTGACGTCGCGCAACAGATGGCACAATTCCTGGTAGGCCGAGTCGATCACCTCGCCATCCTTCCAGTACATGACGCTGGCGCGTTCGCCGCTGGCCGGACGGACCACGGACAGCGTACGCGGCTTGACCCAGAAGTCGATGTCGAGGAGCTGGGCATCGAACAGGTCCGGGGGCGGTTCCAGGTCCGTGCCGGGGGCGTCAAGCTGGTCGCGGCCGGACGCGGCGCGGGCCGCATGGGCGTCGATGGCCGGGACGGCGACGAGCCCCAGTGCGGTCAGGCGCAAGCCTTGGTGAAGAAAATCTCTGCGGGAAGCCATAACGAACTCATCATTGCAACCCGCCTACTATAGCGCAAGCGCACGCGGGAAAAAAGATGAGTTCACGTTATGTAATGTTAAACAACGATCGAAGCATGACGCAGCTCATTGGCTGCAATTGCAAAAACGCTTGCGCGCCGGCACCGTTTCGGCGTCGAGGTGCTTCCACAGGAAGTCACATTCGAGGCCATAGCAGGCCTTGTCCTTGCCCGCGTTGACATAGCCGAGGCGCTCGAAGAAGCCGCTGGCCGAGCCGGGGCTCTGCATGTACACCTTGCTGATGTTCCAGGCGCGCGCCTGCGCTTCCAGCGCGACCAGCAGCGCCCGCCCGACGCCGTTGCGCAACAGGTCCGGCCGGACATAGCACAGGGGCACCTTGCCGGCCTGGTTCAGCAATGCGAACCCGACCACGTCACGCGCACCGGCCGCGCCGCCCTCCGCCACAAGGGCGAAATTGCTGGACGACGACAGCCAGCCGAGCACGTTCTGGGTCGTCTTGTTGCCGAGCCATGCCTGCAATATCTCGGGACGGCCGCCGTGGTCGAGCACGCAGCCCTCCTCGATCGAACGGCGCAGCAGCTCGCAGACCGCCGGCGCGTCATCGGGTGTTGCGTGGCGAATTTCGATACCCATTGTTTTTCAGCATCAACCTGGAACGAACGATGATTCAGCGGACCGGAAGCCGGCCCGAACAGCAAAGGCCGGACTATAACCCAAACGCGATTTACCTGCTTTGCGCTGGCTCCAAACGTATGCATGCTTCATACGGCGTCTAAGCATATGATAAAAATGTACTTTTGTTTTGCTATTTTTTAACGGATCATCCATCACCCCAAGAGAGTCTTTACAAGGAAAAACAATATGGCGATCCCATCCGTTTCCTCGCTGCGCCGCGCATTGCTGGCGCTGGCACTCGGCAGTGCCGTGCTGCCGTTCACCGCCCAGGCCGCCGACGTCGAACTGCTGAACGTGTCGTACGACGTGGCACGCGAGTTGTACAAGGACATCAATCCCGCCTTCGTCGCCGAGTGGAAAAAGACGACCGGCGCAAACATCACGATCAAGCAATCGCACGGCGGCTCCAGCAAACAGGCGCGCGCCGTCGCCGACGGCCTGGAAGCGTCCGTCGTCACGATGAACCAGGCCAACGACATCGACATGCTGGCCGACCGCGGCCTCGTCGCGAAGGACTGGGCGAAGAAATTCCCGGACAATGCCGCGCCCTACTACTCGACCATGGTGTTCCTGGTCCGCAAGGGCAATCCCAAGGGCATCCACGACTGGGCCGACCTGGCCAAGCCGGGCGTGAAAGTCGTCATCCCGAATCCCAAGACCGCCGGCAACGGCCGCTATACCTACCTGGCCGCATGGGGCTCCGTGATCAAGAAGGGCGGCAACGAAGCGCAGGCGCGCGATCTCGTCGGCAAGATCTTCAGGAACGTGCCCGTGCTGGATGCCGGCGGCCGCGCCGCCACCACCACGTTCACGCAACGCCAGATCGGCGACGCGCTCGTCACGTTCGAGAACGAGGTGAACCTCGTCCGCGCCGAATTCGGCAACGACTTCGAAGTCGTGTACCCGTCGATCTCCGTGCTGGCCGAGTCGCCCGTGGCCGTCGTCGACAAGGTCGTCGACCGCAAGGGCATCCGCAAGGAGGCCACGGCCTACCTCAACTTCCTGTACTCGGAAACGGGCCAGGCCATCGGCGCGAAGCATTATCTGCGCGTGCGCAACGAAAAAGTCATGAAGCAGTTCGCCGCGAACTACAAGCCGATCAAGTTGTTCACCGTGGATGAGGTGTTCGGCGGATGGCGTGCCGCGCAGAAACGACATTTCGACGATGGTGGTGAATTCGACAAAATCTACCAGTCAAAATAAGACACATTAGAAAATTCCGTTCAAAAAGAAGGCCCTGCGGCAACGCGGGGCTTTTTTTTCTTGTAGAATCTTTCCGTTGGACTCGATATTTCACTAAGGGACATGGACATATGTCAATCTTTAGTGCTATCTTCCAACTTTATTTGTTGCTGTATAGCTAGACGCTATCTGCCAACCCGACGCTGATGTTCCGTCGCCGTCCGGCGCCCGACCATTAACCGTACAAGACACCATCCATGATCAAAAAATTTCTCGCTGCCGTAGTGATGACGATCTCCAGCGCAGCGGCCCTCGCCGTGCCGTTCGGATCGCAATCCGTGCTCGTCGTCGAAGACGACACCGGCAAAGTGCTGTTCGAAAAGAACGCCGGTACCGTCGCGCCGATCGCTTCGCTGACCAAGCTCATGACCGCCATGGTCGTGCTCGATGCCCACCAGGACATGAACGAGCCGATCGAGATCGAGAAGGAAGACGTCGACATGCTGAAGCACAGCTCGTCGCGCGTCCCCGTCGGCGCGACCATTCCGCGCCGCGACGTGCTGCAGCTGGCGCTGATGTCCTCGGACAACCGCGCCGCCGCCGCCCTGGCGCGCACCTACCCGGGCGGCATCGAGGCCTTCCACGGCGCGGTCAATCGCAAGATCGCGGCGCTGGGCATGACCCAGACGGTCCTCGAGGAGCCGACCGGCCTGAGCCCGCACAACCGTTCGACGGCCGCCGACCTCGTCAAGATGGCCACGGCCGCCTCGAACTATCCGGAAATCACCCGCATCACGACGTCGCCCAAGGACTTGATCAACATCAAGGGCCGTGAAGTCGAGTACCACAACACGAACCGCCTCGTCGGCGCGAAGGGCTGGGACATCGGCCTGTCGAAGACCGGCTACACGCAGGAAGCGGGCCGCTGCCTGATCATGCGCATCAAGGCCGCCGGCAAGAACGCGACCATGGTGCTGCTGAATGCGGGCGCCTCGTCCGTGCGCTTCCTGGATGCCCTGAACATCCGCCGTCACGTGCTGGGCGACGCCGGCCCCGTGTCGACGAGCGCCGAATCCCCGCGCGTGCGCGCTTCCGCCGGCGGCCCGCGCATCCGCGCGTCGGTCGGCGGCAGCACCCGCCACGGCCGCAGGCACGTGACGGTGACGCGGCATCGCCGGCATCACTGAGCCAGGCGGCTGACGGAGCATGCGAGGCCGGGACGGGCAACCGTTCCGGCCTCGTCGTTTGTGTCCGCTATCATGGCGCTTTTCCAGAAAGCAAAGATTTCATGATGAACCGCACCCGAGCCCTCGCCGCCGGCGCCCTCCTCGTCGTCCTCGCCACCAGCGCCGCCAGCCCGTGGTGGACGCTGCACCGCCTGCAGTCAGCCGTCGCCCGCCGCGATGCCGAGGCCGTGTCCGCGCAAGTCGACTTTCCCGCCCTGCGCGCCAGCGTGAAAGGCCAGTTGCTCGCCGCGATGGGCCGGGATGCCGGGGAGGTTAAGGACGCCAATCCGTTTGCCACGATCGGCTCGGCGTTCGCGCTGGCCCTCGTCAATCCCGTCATCGACGCGGTCGTGTCGCCGGCCGGCGTCGGCGCCATGGTCGAACATGGCCGGATCGAGATCGCGCAGCCGCAGCGGTCCCCGGAAGCCGCCGCCACCGAACCGGTGCGCGAGACGCCGCGCTATCGGCTGGCCTACCGCGGCTTGAATCGCTTTGCCGTCACCGCGCAGGACGGCGGCAGCTTCGTCTTCCGCCGCGCCGGCCTGTGGAGCTGGAAACTGGCCGGCATCGAGATGGCGCCGCGCCGCTGACGCCGGTCAGCGCGACTTCAGCTGCCGCACATGGCCTTCCAGCTGGGCGAAGGTCGGGCGCTCGGTGGCCGAGATGACCTTGCGGCCGAATTCCACGGCGATCGCGGGCGCATAGCCGTTCATCGACGCCAGCAGCGTCACCTTCACGCACTGCAGCGCCTTGGCGGCTTCCTGGTGGCGCCGGTGCAGCAGGCTCGCGAGCGGCGCGACGAGGCCGTACGACAACAGGATGCCGAGGAAGGTGCCGACGAGCGCGGCCGCGATCAGCGCGCCCAGCTCGGCCGGCGGACGGCCGATGGCGCCCATCGTGTGCACGACGCCCATCACGGCCGCCACGATGCCGAACGCGGGCATGCCGTCCGCCAGTTTGTGGATGGCCTGCACGGGAATGTCGGCGTCTTCCTGGTACGTCTCGATCTCGTTGTCCATCAGGTTTTCCAGCTGGTAGCCGTTCATCGTCCCGGATACCATCAGGCGCAGGTAGTCCGTGATGAATTCCAGCAGATGGTCGTCGAGCAGGATGGCGCGGTATTTCGTGAAGATCGCGCTTTCGTAGGGCGCGTCGATCTCGTTCTCGAGCGCCATCAACCCTTCGCGGCGGACCTTCGTCAACAGGTCGAACATGAGCGCCATCAACGACATGTACAGCTCGCGCGTGTAACGCGAGCCGTGGAACAGCATCGGCAGGCTCCGCCACGTGAGACCGATGGCCTTGCGGTCGTTGGCGATGACGAACGCGCCCAGCGCGCCGCCGAAGATCATCAGCAGTTCGTAAGGCTGGAACAACGCGGCCAGGTGTCCGTCCTGCAGCACGAAACCGCCGAACACGGCCAGCAGCACGATCACGAAACCCACGACAATCAGCATGATACCGCTCCGATAACTTTTTCCAGATCGCAACTTTAACATTGTTGCTGCGGGGAAAGCAAAGCCGGGCGCAAAAGTCGGGCCGAATCGTGTGCATTCCTTGTTCGCGCCGGCGGCCGGCGGGTTGGTCTTATAATCGAACTGTCGTGTCAATTGCGACCGTCATCGCGCCCGGCCGGGCGCGCTCTACCGCCTTTTTCGGATGTCCCGTATGCTTGAACCGTCGCCCACGCCCGCAACACCGCACAAGCCCGCCCGCCGCATATCGACCGGCATTTCCGGCCTGGACGATATCCTGGGCGGCGGCCTGACGGCCGAACGGGTGTACCTGGTCGAAGGAACGCCGGGCACCGGCAAGACGACGCTCGGCATGCAGTTCCTGCTCGACGGCGCCGCCAAGGGCGAAGCCGGGCTCTACATCACGTTGTCGGAAACGGCGGACGAGTTGCGGGCCGTCGCCGACAGCCATGGCTGGTCGCTCGACAAGCTCGCCATTTTCGAGCTCGCCAGCGACGAGGCGCTCGACCCGGACACGCAGCAGTCGATCTTGCATCCCGCCGAGATCGAACTCGGCGAGACGGCGCGGGGCGTCATGGAGCAGGTCGACAAGGTCAAGCCGGCGCGGGTCGTGTTCGACAGCCTGTCCGAAATGCGCCTGCTGGCCCAGAACCCCTTGCGTTATCGCCGCCAGATCTTGGCGCTCAAGCAATTCTTTGCGTCGCGCGCCTGTACCGTGCTCATGCTCGACGACAAGACGAGCCAGTCCGACCAGCACTTGCACAGCATCGCCCACGGCGTCGTCTGCCTGGAACAACTGGCCAAGGAATTCGGCAAGGAGCGGCGCCGCGTGAACGTGATGAAAATGCGCGGCATCGCCTTCCGCGGCGGCTACCACGACTACATCCTGGACACCGGCGGCATCCGCATATTTCCCAGGCTGATCGCGGCCGAGCACAGCGCGGAGTTCCGGCCGATCACGCGCTCGACGGGTTCGCGCGGGCTCGACACCCTGCTCGGCGGCGGCCTCGTGTCCGGCACCAATACGCTGTTCGTCGGGCCGTCCGGCGTCGGCAAGACGACGGTGGTCGTGCGCTGCATGCTGTCGGCCTTGAACCGCGGCGAGCGCGCGTCCTATTACCTGTTCGACGAGGGCCTGGGCACCTTCTTTGCCCGAGCCACCGCGCTCGGGCTGGACCTGCGGCCGCACCTGGCGACGGGGCTGCTGACCGTACGCCATATCGATCCGGCAGAGCTGGCGCCGGGCCAGTTCGCCCAGATGCTGCGCGATTCCGTCGAGATCGACGGCGCCGTCTTCATCGCCATCGACAGCCTGAATGCCTATCTGCAAGCCATGCCCGGCGAACAATTCCTGATTCTCCAGATGCATGAATTGCTCGCCTACCTCAACCAGAAAGGCGTCACCACCGCGCTGATCCTGGGCGAGCACGGCATCATCGGCGAGGTCGTCCGCGACGTCGATCTCAGCTACCTGAGCGACTCGACGATGCTGCTCCGCTACTTCGAGGCGGGCGGCAAGCTGCGCCGCGCGATTACCGTGTCCAAGAGCAGGACGACGAGCCACGCGCTGACGATCCACGAACTGTTGCTCGGCGCCGGCGGCATCGAAGTCGGCGCCGCGCTGGAAGGTTTCGAGGGCGTGCTGACGGGCCTTCCGACCTATCGCGGGGCGACCCCAATGATGGTCGCAATCGATGCCAACAGCTGACCGCCGCGAACAGCGTGTCCTCATTGTCGCCCCGCACGGACGCGACGCCGAAGTCATCGCGGGCGTCGTCGCGCGCGACGGCGTCGATTGCGCGATCGTCGCCAATGCCGACGACCTCGTCGATGCGGTCGGCCAGGGCGCGGCGGCGGCCATCGTCTCCGAAGAGGCGCTGTCGCCGCATGCGTTGACGCGCATCGCGGAATGGCTGGGCAAACAGGACGCCTGGTCGGATTTTCCGTTCGTCGTCCTGCTGGCCAAGCGCTTCGGCGCGGCGCCCGCGCAGTTGAAGACGACGCTGGCCGCGCTCGGGAACGTGATCCTGCTCGAACGCCCGCTGAGCGCGGACACCCTGGCCACGGCGGCGGGTTCGGCCCTGCGGGCGCGCCGGCGCCAGTACCAGGCGCGCGAGGTGCTGGCGCAGCGCGAAACCGTCGCCGACGAGCTGGCGTCGCTGAACGCGAACCTGGAAGCGCGCGTCGACGAGCGCACCTGGGCGCTGGCGCGCGCCAACGACCGGCTCACGGCGGAGATCATGGAGCGCGAGCGCGCGCAGCAGGCCATGGCGCAGGCGCAAAAGCTCGAGTTCCTCGGCCGCTTTACCGGCGGCATCGCGCATGACTTCAACAATCTGTTGAACGTCATCCAAGGCAATATGGAACTCATCAACATGTTTTCGCGCGAAGACTCGACGCGGGCACGCGCGAAGACGGCGCAAGCCGCGTGCCGGCGCGGCGCCAAGCTCACCAGCCAGCTCCTGTCGTTTGCGCGCAACCAGTTGCTCGACCTGCGGCCGCTGGCAGTCAGGACACTGTTCGAGAACGTCGAGGAACTCGCGAAACCGATCCTGGGCGCGGGCATCGAACTCACGGTCGCGGCCGGCGACGACGTCGACGCCGTGCTCGCGGACACGAGCCAGCTGGAGATGGCGTTGCTGAACCTGGTCATCAATGCGCGCGACGCGATGGCCGGCCACGGCCGCATCGACGTGCGCGCCGCGCGCGCGCAGCCGCCCGCCGGCGTGCTGCCGGCGGGCACTTATGTGTGCGTGACGGTGTCCGACAACGGCCCCGGCATGTCGCCGGAAATCGCTGCCAAGGTCTTCGAACCGTTCTTCACGACCAAGGGCGTCGGCAAAGGCACGGGACTGGGCCTGAGCCAGGTCTACGGCATGGCCCAGCAATCGCGCGGCGGCGCCTTCATCCACAGCGCCCCGGGGAAAGGCACGACCGTGGAGGTCTGGCTGCAGGCCGCCCACGGCGACGCCGCCGGCGACGGCGCGGCCGCCATCGACCGCCAGGGCCTGGCCGGTCTCAAGGTGCTCGTGGTCGAGGACGACGGCGACGTGCGCGCGGGCATCGTCGATGCGCTGCTGGCCCTCGGGTGCAACGTGTCGCAGGCAGGCGGCGGCACGCAAGGCCTCGCCGTGCTCGCGTCCGGCGAGCCGGGACTCCTGCTGACCGATTACCTGATGCCCGACATGACGGGCGTCGAACTCGCCGTCCGCGCGCGTCAACTGTTCCCGCGCCTGCCGGTGCTGGTGGCGACGGGCTATGCCGACATGGGCGCCATCGAAAACGCGATCGGCACCCATGCCGTGCTGCGCAAGCCGTTCCAGCTCGCGGAATTGAGCGCGGCCGTCGCCCGCGTGGTCAATCCAGGCTGAGCTGCCCCTGCGCGTCCGGCTCCGGCGGATACGTGATGCGCAGGCCCTCGACGTGGGCGAACGGCGTCAGCTTGTGGGGACGGCGCTGGCGCGCATCGATGATGTCGTCGACCGGCACGCCGCGCACCAGCAACGCGTCGGCCACGAGCGAACGGTGGCACCGCCACGGCACCGCTTCCGCGCACATCAGCACGCACGATGTGGCGCGGCCCAGTTCGATGACGGCATCGACGTTGGCCGCGAATTCCTCCGTCTGCATGTAGTCGGCGTAGCCGCGGAACGATTCGTTGCGCCAGCCGGCGTTCGGCGAATCCTTGTGCGGCCGGCGCAGGCCGCCGAGGCCTTTCATGTACCGGTATTCGATGCCGGCGGCGGCCAGCGAGGCCGCGAGCTGGTCCTGGCCGAACTGCGGATTGTGGCGCGATTTCGGCACCGTGCGGATGTCGAGCAGGCAGGCGATCCCGTTCTGGCGCAAGAGGCCGATGAAGTCGGCTATCGTACGGTTCGAATGGCCGATGGTGCAGACGGGTTCCATGCGCATCCCTCGCGGTCGTTGTGCCTCCATTTTCGCATGGACGCGCGGCGCACAGCGCACCGTCCGGCGCCGCACGCGGGGCCTACCGCTCCACCATCCCCCGCAGCCCGCTGGCCCGGTGCGTGCGCCGCGAAATCGCCTCGCCCAGCACGGCCGGCGCCGGCGTCGTCAGGGTGAATTGCCGGCTCGCGCGCGTGATGCCCGTGTAGACCAGTTCTCGTGCGAGCACGGCGCCGCCTTCTTTCGGCAAGGCCAGCACCGTGTGCGCGAATTCCGAGCCCTGGGATTTGTGGACCGTCATCGCGTATGCCGTCTCGACGTGGCGCAGCCGCGTCGCCAGCACGCTGCGCACGTTGTCGCCTTCCAGGAACCACACGCGCAGCGAGCCGGGACGGGCCGGGTCGGTCAGCGCGAGGCCGATGTCGCCGTTGAAGGTCTTCGTCGGGTAGTCGTTGCGCGTGACCATGACGGGGCGCCCGACGTACCAGTCGCCGCGCGCGATCAGGCCCGCGTGCGCGAGGCGCTGTTCGATGGCGTCGTTCAGGCCTCCGACGCCCCACTCGCCCTCGCGCACGGCGCACAGCACGCGGAAGGCTTCGAAGCGCTGCAGCACGGCGCGCACCCAGTCTTCGTGGCCGCCCTGGCCGTCGCTGCCGTCGCTGCCGGCGCGCAGCAGTTCCAGGTACGGACGGTAGCCGTCGACGGCCAGCTGGATCACGTGGTGCTGGTGGGCGTGGTCGATCCAGCGCAGCACGCCGGCCGCTTCCGGGGCGCGCAGCGCGGCGGCCGCGCCGTCGACGTCGCCCGCGTTGACGGCCAGCGCCAGCCTGCCGATCGGGCCGCCGAAGCGGCGGCTGTGGCGCAGCATCACGGTCTGCTGGGCGAGCGGGCCGCCCGCGCCCGCGTAGTGGTCCGGAATCGCCTCGCCGCTGGCCGCCCGCACGTAGTCGAGCGTGGCGGCGTCGTAGCGGCCGGCCTGCGCGTCGTGGCACAGGTCTCCAAGCACGGCGCCCGCTTCCACCGACGCCAGCTGGTCCTTGTCGCCCAGCAGGATCAGCGTGCTCCCTTCCGGCAGCGCATCCAGCAGCGACGCCATCATCTCCAGGTGCACCATCGACGCCTCGTCGACGATCAGCACGTCGACGTCGAGCGGATTGCCGCGGTGGTGGGCGAAGCTGCGCGTGTCCGGCCGCGCGCCCAGGAGGCTGTGCAGGGTGCGCGCGGCGCCCATCCTGCCTGTGAGTTCGCGCAGCGGCAGCGCGCCGCCCACGCGCTCGGCCAGTTCGCCCAGCGCCTTGTCGATGGCCTGCTTCAGGCGCGCCGCGGCCTTGCCGGTCGGCGCGGCGAGCGCGATGCGCTGGCGCGCGGCGTCCGGTGCCGTCGCGAACAACAGCGCCAGCAGGCGCGCTACCGTGTACGTCTTGCCGGTACCCGGTCCGCCCGTGATGACGGCGAACGAACCCCGCAGCGCGACGGCGCAGGCGATGCGCTGCCAGTCCGGCGATTCACCCGCGCGCTGGGCGCCGAACAGCGCCTCCAGCCACGTGCGCGCCTGGTCGATGTCGACGGCGCGGCGCTCCTGCGCACGCGCACGCACGCACGTGGCGACCAGCGTTTCGTCGCGCCAGTAACGGCGCAGGTACAGGCGGCTGTCGTCCAGCACGAGCGGCTGGTCGTAATCGAGGTCGCCCACGCGCCACACCTGCTCGCACGCGGCCAGTTGCGTCATCCATCCCTTGACGCCGCGCGGCAGCGGTTTCGCCGCGCGCGCCAGCGCCTTCCAGTCCTCGTCCGCCCAGCCGAGCAGCCCGGCCGGATCGGCCGCCAGGTCGTCCAGCAGCAGGCAGCTGTGGCCGCGCCCTTCCAGCTCGGACAGCACGAGGGCCGCGAGCTGCAGCGGGACCGAACGGGCGCATGCAGCCGTGCCCAGGGTGGCGACGAAGCGAGCGAACACGCCGGACAGGCGGCGCAGCTCGCCCGCCTCGGTCAGGCGTTCGACCTCGGTCCAGAACGCGGACGCGTCGACGTCGTTGGCGTTGGCATCAGGCTTCATGCGCGTCCTTTCCCAGCAGGCGATCGAGGCCGTCCAGCAGTTCCAGGTCGGGCTCGATCAAATAGCAGCCGTGCGTGGCCGGATTGCCGACCCCGCGCAGGAACAGGAATACGGCGCCGCCCAGGTGCTCGCGCGGCGAGTAATCGCTGCCCAGGCGCGCGCGCAGCAGGCGGTGCACGGCCAGCATGTAGATGGCGCCCTGGACATCGTAGCGGTGCGCCGCCATGCCGGCCGCCATCGCGGCCTGCGTGTACGACAGATCGCCCGGTCCGAGCGCGTTCGATTTGTAGTCGAGCACCCAATAGCGGCCATCGCATTCGAACACGAGGTCCGTGAAGCCCTTCAACATGCCGTGCAGCTGGCGCTCAGGCAGCGTCGGACGCGGCGTGTTCCCCAGCATGCGGCGGCGGCACAGGCGGTCGAGCGCGGCGACGTCCAGCTGGCGGCTGGGGAACCAGAATTCCATCTCGGCCAGCGGCGCATCGATGTCGGCCAGCGCGCAGCCGATGGGCGGCAGCGGCGTGACGGCGATCATGCGCAGCCAGGCCAGCGCATCGTCCAGGCGGTTGCCCCAGCCGGCGCGCTGGATGCGCTGCGCGAGGCGCGCGCGGAACTGTTCGTCGTCGACCTGGCCGAAGCCCTCGTGGGCCATCCATTCCAGTTGCTCGTGCAGGAAGTTGCCGGGGCCGGCGCCGCGCGGGAAGCGGTGCCACGGCGCGTCCTCGCTGTGCGTGACGGCCACGACGCCCGGGTCGTCCTCTTCCAGCAGGTTCTCTTCCTGCGGCCGCGTCGGCGGCGCCACCGTGTTTTTCGTCAGCGACGTGAACGAACCGACGGCCCAGTTGCGCTCGAAGCGCGCCTCGAAGCGCGGCGGGTCCACGAGTTCCGGCCGCACGTCGGCGCGGCGCAGCACCGTGCAGCCGTCCGGGCTTGCCAGCGCATGCAGCTCGATGCCGTCGGCGTCGCCGCGCAAGGCCTCCCAGCGCTCGCGCACGGCGCCGGCGGGCACCGGCGTCCCGCCGGTCAGCAGATAGCCCAGCGCGGATTCGTGCAGCTGGTTCTCGCCCTTCTTGCGCGCCGCCACGGCCGCGACGCCGAGCCACAGGAAATGGCGCGCCCGCGTCAGCGCCACGTACAACAGGCGCAGGTCCTCTTCCAGGCGCGCACGGTCGACGGCGGCCAGGGCCGCGTCGGACAGCGCGAGATCGATGCGGCGCTCGCCGTCGTCCTCCGCGTAGTCGAAGAAGGCGCGGTTGCGGCGGTCCGTCTTGCGCGCGGTGACGGCGAACGGCAGGTACACGAGCGGATACTCGAGGCCCTTCGACTTGTGCACGGTGACGACCTTGACCAGTTCCGCGTCGGACTCCAGCCGCAGCACGCGTTCGTCGCCGCCCTCGCCCATGCCCTCGGTCTGCTCGGCGAACCAGCGGATTAGCGCCTGTTCGCCATCCAGCTCCCGGCTCGCTTCCTGCAGCAGCTCGGCCAGGTGCAGCAGGTTCGTCAGGCGGCGCTCGCCGCCCGCCGCGCCGAGCAGCTTGGCGGGCAGGCCCAGTTCGTGGATGAAGCGGCGCAGCATCGCCAGCACGCCCTGGCGCTGCCACGCCTGGTGCAGGGTCTTCAACTGCTCGACGCGCGCTTCCCACGCCAGTTCGTCGCTCGCCAGTTGCGCCAGTTCGGCCAGCGGCAACGCGCACGTCGCGGTCGCGAATGCGGCGCGCGCGAGCGTGACGTCGAGCGGATTCGCCACGGCCTGCAGCCAGCGCAAGACGTCGCGCGCCTCGTCGCTTTCCACGACCGAGTCCTGGTCGGACAGGTAGACGCTGGCGACTTGCCGCTGCACGAGCGCGCGGCGGACCGCCGCCGCCTCGCGCCGGTCGCGCACGAGGATCGCGATATCGGCCGGCATCAGGCGCGCGAAGCGGCCGGCATCGTCTTCGAACCCGGCGCGCGGATCGTTCAGCAGGCGCACGATGTGCTCGGCGCAGTGCTGGGCGAAGAATTCGCGGTAGTCGTCCGCGCGCATGTCCTCGATCTCCGCGATACCGACGGCCAGCGCCTGGAACGGACCGTCCACGCCGACCAGGCGCTGCTTGCGTCCGGCCGCGTCGACGGCGTCGAACGGCAGCGGATTTTCCGCGCCCTTGCGGAAGCGGAACGCGCCGGCCGCATAGGTGCCTTCCGCGTGGACGAACAGCCGGTTCACGGCGCCCACGAGCTGGCGCGTCGAGCGGTAGTTCGTGCCGAGTTGATAGTGGCGGCCGTGCGTGGCCCGCCGCGCCGACAGATAGCTGTGGATGTCGGCGCCGCGGAAGCCGTAGATCGACTGTTTCGGGTCGCCGATGAGGAACAGGCCGCGTGCCGGGTCATTGTCGGCCACGCGGTACAGCAGGTCGAAGATGCGGTACTGGTCGGGCGACGTATCCTGGAATTCGTCGACCATCGCCACCGGATATTGGTCGAGGATGCGCCGGCGCAGCGCGTCGCCGTTGGCGCCCTCGAGCGCAGCCTTCAGGCGCGCCAGCATGTCGGCGAACCCGAACTGGCGGTTGCGGCGCTTGAGCTCCGCCATGCGCCGCGCGATGGCGCACGCGGCGTGGCGCAGCAGCGCATGGGCCACGGGCGCGACGGCATCCAGTCCTTCCTTCAACGTATCGGTGTGCCCGAAGCACTCGGGCACGGGCGCGCTGTAGTCCTTGCTGAACGCGTCCGCGATGCCGCCAGGCGTCAGCCGCTGCCACATGGCGTCGCTCAGCTGCGGATAGTGCGCTTGCGGGTCGACGGCCCAGCGGCGCAGCGCGTCGAAGGCTTTCGCCAGCGAGTCCGGGCGCATCTTGGTGCCGTTGAACGCCTTGGCATTCACGCCGCGCTGCGCGGCGATCCACGCTTCCATCGCATCGGCGCGCGCCTGCCAGCCGTCCTTCAGCCGCGCCAGCGCCTCGCGTTGCGTGCGTTCCGCATCGAGGATGACGTCGCCCAGCGGCCGCTCGCTGCCGCCGTCGAGGCGGCCGGCGCGCTGCACCAGTTCGCGCACGGACTGTTTCAGGGCTTCGACGTCGCTCCAGCACGATAACAGGCTACCCAATGCCGCACCGGACAGCGGGTACACGTGCTGGCGCCAGTAATCGTGCGCGGCATCCTCGAACAGCGCGCGCTCGTCGCTGACGAGTTCTTCGTCGAACAGGCTGCCGCTGTCGAACGCGTGCTCGCGCAGCATGCGCTGGCACCAGGCGTCGATGGTGAAGATGGCCGCTTCGTCCATCGTCTCGGCCGCCAGCACGAGGCGGTGCGCGGCCACGAGGCGGGACGCTTCATCGCCGTACGCGGCGGCCAGCGCCGCCAGGTAGGGATCGTCGGCTTCGGCCTCGCCGCGGAAGCACGCCGCCGCCTGCACGAGCCGTTCGCGCACGCGGTTCGACAGCTCGCGCGTGGCGGCGCGCGTAAAAGTCATCACGAGGATCTCGGGCGGCATCAACGGACGCGCGAAGCCGTCCTCGCCGCCGTGGCCCAGCACGAGGCGCAGGTACAGCGCGGCGATGGTCCACGTCTTGCCGGTGCCGGCGCTGGCCTCGATGAGGCGCGAGCCGTGCAGCGGGAAGCGCAAGGCGTCGAGCAGCTGGCTCATGGCTCGCCTCCGTCGAAGCGCGTGACCGTCACGCTGTCCTTCAGCCAGGCGACCAACGGTCCGTACAACGCCTCGGCCACGAGCGGCCAGCCGCCGGCGGCGCGCAGCAGCGCGAATTCGGGCCACAGGCGCGCGAGGCACGGATCGATCACTTCGCCGTCGATCTCGAAGCCGCCGTCGTACGTCTCGCGCGCGTCGCCGCCGGCGAAATGCGCGAGCGCCGTCTTGCACGCGACGGGCAACGGCCGGTCGAGGTTCGAGCGCCACAGCGTCACCAGCGTCTCCAGCTGCGCGAGCGCTTCGGCGCGGGCCAAAGGCGCCATCGCCAGGCTGGCGTCGCGCGCGACGAGCACGCCGCCCACCCGCTCGCCCATCGCGGCGGCGGCCAGCTGGCGCAGCCACGGGCCCATCAACTTGTCGCCGCGCGGCTCGCCCTTGCGGTCCAGGACTTTCGACGATATCTGCAGCAGCCATACGGTATCGTCGTCGTTGCTGCGCAGGCGGTCGATCCAGTCTTCGAGGCGCCAGCCGCCGACTTCCACGCTGACGACGAGCTTGGGCGCCGGGCGCGGATAGCGGCTGCCCAGCGCCAGCCAGGCACTGCGCACGGGGACGAGATCGTCGACGAGCTGCTGCTGCCACTGCCGGCCCACGAGGCCGATCGGCAGCACGCCTTCGCGCGCCAGCCGCGCCGCGCGCGATTCCAGCACCTGGCGCACCTCGTGCTGCGCTTCCGGCGTGCCGCTGTCGTCGAGCAGCGTGTCTTCCAGGAAGTAGCGGTCGAGCGCATCGAGCGAGAACGGTTCCTCGTCCTCGCCGACGACTTCCAGGTCGTTGAACGTCACGCCCAGGCGGCGCCGGAAGAAGAAGCGCGCCGGCTGGCGCAGGAAGCTCGCCAGTTCACCGAGCGTGAGACGGTAGTCCGCGTCCAGTTCGAACGGCGGCAAGGGATCGGCATCGAGCGCCGCGCCGGCGCCCACCGCGTCGGCCCCGTGCGCCGAACGCCATTCGCCCGCGTACGTGAGCAGGCCGCCGCGCTCGAAATAACGGCGCGAGAACGGCTGCAGCGCGTGCACGGTCGTGCGCTCGGCGAGGTCGAGGTTCCAGCCGGCGGCCAGGTAATCGCGCAGCTGCGACACGAGCACGGACGCCGGCTGCTCGGTGTTGTCGCGCACGTTGCGGCCGACCCAGCTGACGTACAGTTTTTCGCGCGCGGCCAGCACCGCTTCCAGCATCAGGTAGCGGTCGTCGTCGCGGCGCGAGCGGTCGCCGGGGCGGGCCAGGCCGGGCAGCGCCAGCAGGTCGAAGTCCGATTGATGGCCGCGGCGCGGGAAATCGCCGTCGTTCATGCCGAGCAGGCAGACGACGCGGAACGGCACGGCGCGCATCGGCATCAGCGTGCAGAACGTGACGCCGCCGGACACGAACTGGTGCGAGAGCGCCGGCTGGTCCAGCTGGCCGAGCCACGCCTCGCGCATCACGGCCAGCGACACGGGTTCGTCGAACAGCGCGTTCTCGCAGATCTCCAGCCAGCATTGCAGCCCTTCTTCCAGCTGCTGCAGCGTCAGGCGGTCTTCCTCGTTCGCCGCGCGGAAGAAGCGCGCCAGCAGCGCGCGCGCGCAACTGCCCCATTCCATCGGACGCAACGTGCGGTCGAGGTCCTCGCGCCACGCCAGCAGCGCTTCCACCAGCTCGGTCAGCGAGCCGGCCAGCGCGGCATCGAGCCCGCCCACTTCCGGATACGGTTCGATGTCGCGGAAGCTGGCCCCGTGGCCGGTCGCATAGCCGAGCAGCATGCGGCGCACGCCGAACAGCCAGGAATTCTGCTCGCCGGCGGACCCGAGGCCCAGCCCGGCGCGGTGGTGCTGGTCCAGGCCCCAGCGCACGCTGGCGCCCTCGATCCAGTGGCCGAGGATGGGCAGGTCCGCGTCAAGCAGGCCGAAGCGGCCCGCCAGCGCCGGCACGTCGAGCAGGTCGCGCACCTCGCTCTGGCGGCAGCGCTGCTGCGGCAGCCGCAGCAGCCATTCCAGCGCCACGAGCAGCGGATTCGTGCGCCGGTCCTTGACGTCGCCGATCTCGAACGGGATGTAGCGCGGGTCGCTGCGCTTGTGCTGGCCGAACACGGCGTGCACGGCCGCGGAGAACGTCTCGATGTCGGGCACCATCACGACGACGTCGCGCGGGCGCAGCGGATCGTCGCGCTCCTCGGCGAACCACGACAGCAGCTGGTCGTGCAGCACCTCCACTTCGCGCTGGGCGCTGTGGGTGATGTGGAATTCGATCGAGCGGTCGGCGGCCGGCGGCGGCGTGTGCGGATGCTCGGACAGCGGCAGCAGGTCGCGCACGGCCGCCTGCGCCTGGCCGAGCAGCGTATCGCCCGGCTCGTCCGAGAACAGGTCGATGCGCATATTGCCGAATTGCGCGCCCTCGCCGTTGTCGAATTCGTCGAGCATGCGCACGAAGTCGCGGCCTTGCCGTCCCCAGCTCGCGAGCAGCGGATGGCTGTGCGCATGCAGCTGTTCGACGGGGATGTCGGCCAGGTCGCTGCCGTTGCGGTGCTGCTGGCGCTTGTAGGCGGCGCGCAGGAGCTCGCGGCCTTCGATGATGTCGCCCCAGTAGAACTGGCAGGGGTTCGGCACCGCGAGCAGCACCTGCGTGTGGCGCGACAGCCCCGCCATCGCCTGGATCGTCTGGTACGGCAGGGTCGACATGCCGAACAGGATCACGCGGCGCGGCAGGCGCAGCACCGGTTCGCGGTCTTCCAGCACGGCGGCCATGAATTGCGCGTGGATCGTCGCGCGCCCGGACCAGCGCCGCTCGGGCGGCAGGCTCGCGTGGATCTCGCGCCAGAGCTGCGCCTGCCAGCACTGGTCGGGCATCAGCGGCACAGGTTCGCCGCCGGGACGGCGCAGCTGGTCGATGCCGTCGGCCCAGTCGGTGAGCCAGTCGGCGCGGTACACCTGGTACTGGTCGTACAGGTCGGCCAGGCGCTCGGCCAGTTGCAGGCGGCGCTCGGCGTCGCCATCGTTCAAGAAGTGGCGCAGCGGTTCGAAGGTGGCCTTGTCCAGCACCTCGGGTAGCAGGCGCATGAGGCGCCATGTCAGCGCGTCCTTGTCGAACGGCGAGCGGCGCGGCACGCGTTCCGGGCCCAGCATGCCGCGGTAGGCTTCCCACTGGAAGCGCGCCGGCAGCGCCACGCGCGTGGCCGCGCACACGCCCAGTTCTTCCGCCAGCGCGATCTTGAGCCACTCGGCCACGCCGTTGGACTGGACGAGCATGATTTCTTCCTCCAGCGGCCCGAGCGGATTGGCGCGCAGCCAGTCGAAGACGGCGGCGCGCAGCAATTCCATCTGGTTGCCGTGCAGGATGAGGAGGCCGGGGCGGATCGGGGATGGCATGGCGCGACGTGACGGGAAGACTCGCGCAGCATACTACTTCCGGCCCCCGGGCGGTAGAGCTGGCGAGTCGTTACGCCTGGTGATCCTGCTGGCGCGCGCCCAGTTCGGCGTGGATGTGGCGTTCCAGCCGCGCCAGCAAGCCGCGCAACCGGGCCGCCAGCGTGCGCGCCTGGCCCGGCGCGCCCGGCTCGAGCTGGCGTTCCAGCTCGGCGCACATGTCCCCGAAGCCGAGGGCGCCGACCGTCCGCGCCGCCTTTTTGAGAAGGTGCGCCACCGCGGCCGCCCGCGCCGGTTCGTGCGCCGCCAGCCCGCGCTCGATCTCCTGCGTGCCGTCGCGCGCGGCGTCCAGGAACAGGAATGCGTATTTGCGCATCTGGTCCGGCTGGCCGCCAAACGCGTCGGACAGCACGCCGACGTCGAGCAAGGCATCGGCCGCCCGGGGACCACCGTTGTCCGGCCGCCGCACGTTGCGGCCGAGCGCGCGGGCAACCGTCGCGATCAGCGTCTCGGGCGCGGCCGGCTTCGTCAGGAATTCGTCCATGCCGGCCGCGAGGCAGCGCGCCTGGTCGTCCGGGCCCGCGTTCGCCGTCATCGCGATCACCTTGAGGTCGGCGAGCGCCGGGTCGCGCCGGATGCGGCGCGTGGCATCGAGACCGTCCATCACCGGCATCCGCACGTCCATCAGCACGCAGTCGACGGGACGCTCCGCCAGCCGGTCCAGCGCGTCGGCGCCGTTGCCGGCGACGGTCACGTGCGCGCCGGCGTCTTCGAGCAGGTCGCGCGCCACCAGCTGGTTGAACGCATTGTCCTCGACGAGCAGGATCGCGATGCCGTCCAGCGCCCCGGGCCCCGCCGGTTGCGGCTCGGCGGCGGCATGCGCCACCGGCACCGGCTGCAGGCGCGCCGTGAACCAGAACGTGCTGCCCTGCCCCGGCGTGCTCGTCGCGCCGACCGTGCCTTGCAACAGCTCGACCAGCTGCCTGCCGATGACGAGGCCCAGGCCGGCGCCGTGGCGCCGCGGCGGCGCCGGGTCAGCCTCGTGGCTGGGCGCGAACAGCTGCGCCAGGTCGTCGTGCGCGATCCCGATGCCGTGGTCCTCGACCTCGAAGCGCACGAGCAGGTCGGCGCCCACCGTGCGCTCGACGCGGGCGCGCACGTGCACGGTGCCCTGTTCGGAAAACCGGATGGCGTTGCCGATCAAATTCAGCAGCACCTGTTCCAGCCGCAGCGGATCGCCGCGCAAGGGCCGCCGCAGCTCGGGCGCCACGTCGAATTCGAGCACGAGGCCGCGCGCCGCCGCCTGCGCGCCCAACTGGCCGGCAACATCGTGCGCGAGCGCGTCCAGCGTGAAGTCGAGCCGTTCCAGTTCCACCTTGCCGGCCTCGGTCCGGGGACGGTCGAGGACGCGGTTGAGGACGCCCAGCAGGTGCTGCGCCGCGTGGTGGATCTTGTCCAGGTAGTCGCGCTGCTTCGGCTCGTCCGCATGCTTGCGCGCCAGGTACGCCATGCCGAGGATGCTGTTCATCGGCGTGCGGATCTCGTGGCTCATGGTCGACAGGAAGTCGTTCCCGGCGCGGCCGGCCGCGTCGGCCCGGGCCTTCAGCGCGTGCAGCTCGGTGACGTCGGTCGATACGCACAGGACGGCATCGACGCCACCGTCGGCGTCGCCGTCGAAGCGCACCGGCACCTTCACGCTCCATAACTGGCGCACGACGCCGTCGGCGCCGGCGAACGGGTTCTGCACGGCGCGTTTCTCGCCCAGTTCGAAGACGGGACGGTCCAGCGCCCACAACGCGTCGGCCTGCGCGGGCGGCATCACATCGTGGTCGCGCCGGCCCACGACGTCCTGTGCCGCGCGGCCGCAGGCGGCCGCCATCTTCGCGTTGACGTAGCGGTAGCGGCGGTCGCGGTCCTTCAGGTAGACGTAGGCGTCGACGTTGTCCAGCACGAGACCGAGCAGCCGGCGCTGTTCCACCGCCGCCCGGCGCGACCGGGCCAGGTTGAGGAACAGCGCGTAGACCAGCAGCGTGGCGCCGAAGCCGCCCGCCCCCGCCAGCCACGGGACGATGCGCCCGAAGCCGCCGGCCAGGTCGGCGCGGCGGGCGACGAAGCGCGCTTTCCACAGATTGTCGTCGAAGCGCACGGGCAGCACGGTTTCCAGCAGGTCGGCGCCGGCCAGCGCCGGCGGCGCGCCGTCATACAACACGGCGTCCGCCCCGTTCACGCGCAGCGGTCCGGGCGCGCCGGCGTCGGCCGCCGCGGCATCGGCCGCCGCGTACAACTGCAGCGCGATGGCGCGGGCATCCACGCCCCGCATGGCGCCTTGCAGAGCGCCCTGCACGAAGACCGGGATGGAAAAGCCGATGCCGACCGAGCCCGCATAGGCCGCGCGCCGTCCTTCCACGTCGCGCGGCGCGGCGCCGCCGGCCGGGATGCGGTAGACGGGCACGCGCAGGCCGAGGGCCGGGTGGCGCACGGGGTGCTCCACGACGATGGGCTTGCCCGACGCCGCCATGCGGCCGCTGTCGCGCGCCCGGTCCATCGTCTGCGCGACGGCAGGCGCGCCGCCCGTGAGGTCGACGCCGAATTTTTCGGGCAGGTGCGGCTCCAGGTAGGACAGCACGGTATAGGACGGACGGTGCCCGGCCGGGCGGATCGCGAAGTCCGGATAGCCGGCCGGCGCGACGCCGCGGTCGGCGCGGACCGCAGCCACGAAGGCGTCGCGCGCGCCGTCGTCCACGTATTGCGCATAGTTGATCGACTCGATCGCCGGGTAGTGTCGTGCCACGCCGAGCGTCTCGACATAGCGGTGGAATTGCAGCCGCGAGACGGTGCCGCCGTTGGCCTGGAACAGGGCCGCCAGTCCGCGCACGACGTCCGCGTACTCGTGCACGGCGCCGTCCAGTTGCTGGCGCCCGGTGCGCGCGAGGTGGTCGAAGCGCGCCTGCGCGTCGACCGCGACCGCGCGGGCCGCGCCCAGGTACAGGCCGACACCGGCCAGCAGGGCGAGCGTCACGCCGCCCACCCACGGCGCGGCCGTCCTTCCCGTGTTGCGCATTGCGATGTCAGCCATGTCCACCGGTCCGATAAATGACAATGAGTATTGTCGTACGGCAATTTTTAGATGTTTGCTAGTATGTCCGAATCGGAACAAAATGGCGAGCTTAACAATAAGGAATGCGTATGCGCGAAACACATCATGACAATCCGGACCCCTGGCTGTGGCTGGAAGACGTCGATTCGGATCGCGCACTGGCCTGGGTGCGCGAACGCAACGGGGAAAGCGAACGCGAACTGACCGCCCTGCGCGGCTACACCGGCCTGCGCGCGCGCCTCAAGACGATCCTGGATTCGCGCGACCGCATTCCCTACGTCGGCCACCACGACGGCCGCTTCTATAATTTCTGGCGCGACGCCGACCACGAACGGGGCGTCTGGCGCCGCACGACGCTCGCCGAATACCGCAAGCCCCTGCCTGCCTGGGAAACGGTGCTGGACCTGGACGCGCTCGCGCGGGACGAGGCGGAGAACTGGGTCTGGGCGGGCGTGGCGTTCCTGGAACCGCACGGCACCCGCTGCCTCGTCTCGCTGTCGCGCGGCGGCGGCGACGCCCACGTCGTGCGCGAATTCGACGTGGCGGCGCGCGCCTTCGTCGCCGGCGGTTTCACGCTGCCGGAAGCGAAGACGAGCGCCGGCTGGATCGAGCAGGACCTGCTCTTCGTCGCGACCGACTTCGGCCCCGATTCGATGACGACGTCCGGCTATCCCCGCATCGTCAAGGCCTGGCGCCGCGGCACGCCGCTGGACGAGGCGACGCTCGTGTACGAAGCGCAGCCCGACGATCTGTCGGTCTCCGCCTGGCACGACCCGACGCCCGGCTACGCGCGCCAGTTCGTCCAGCGCCAGATCGATTTCTATACCAGCGACCTGTTCTTGCGCGATCCCGCCGACGGCCGGCTCGAACGCATCGACAAGCCGCAGGACGCCAATGCGTTCGCGCTGCGCGACCAGTTGATCGTCGAACTGCGCTCGGACTGGACGCTCGGCACAAACACGTGGCCGCAGGGCGCCCTGCTCGCCATCGGATTCGACCGCTTCATGGAAGGCAGCCGCGACTTCGATATCCTGTTCGAACCGTCGCCGACGACGTCGCTGGACGGCATCGCGGCCACGCGCACGGCGCTGTTCCTCACCATCCTCGACAACGTCAAGAACCGCATCGTCGAGTGGTGCCGCGCGGACGGGCGCTGGCAGCGCCGCGACGTGCAGGCCCCCGCCATGGGCGCGCTGCACGTGTCGGGCGTCGACGACTACGCGTCGGACCAGGTGTTCCTGACCGTCACCGACTTCCTCACGCCGAGCAGCCTGTATCTGATGGAAGCCGGCAGCGACGGGCTGGAGCCCCTGAAATCCATGCCGGCGTTCTTCGACGCGGCGCCGTATGCCGTCAGCCAGTTCGCGGCGCGCTCGCCCGACGGCACCGACGTCCCCTATTTCGTCGTGATGCGCAAGGACGCGCCGCTGGACGGCTCGAACCCCACGCTGTTGTACGGCTACGGCGGGTTCGAAGTGTCGCTGACGCCTTTCTACAGCGGCGTCACGGGTACGGCGTGGCTCGACCAGGGCGGCGCGTACGTGCTGGCGAACATCCGCGGCGGCGGCGAGTTCGGCCCGCGCTGGCACCAGGCCGCGCTCAAGGAAAACCGCCAGAAGGCATTCGACGACTTCCTGGCCGTCGCCGAAGACCTCGTCCGGCGCGGCGTCACGCGTCCGCGCCACCTCGGCATCATGGGCGGCAGCAACGGCGGGCTGCTGGTCGGCGCGGCGCTCACGCAACGGCCGGACCTGTTCGGGGCCGTCGCCTGCCAGGTGCCGCTGCTGGACATGCGCCGCTATCACGAATTGCTGGCCGGCGCCTCGTGGATCGGCGAGTACGGCGACCCCGACGAGCCGGACGAATGGGACTACATCGCGCGCTACTCGCCTTACCAGAACGTGGTCGCGGACAAACGCTATCCGCCCGTGCTGTTCACGACGTCCACGCGCGACGACCGCGTCCACCCCGGCCATGCGCGCAAGATGGCGGCGCGGATGCGGGAACAGGGCCATGCCGTGCTGTATTGGGAAAACATGGAGGGCGGCCATGCCGGCGCGGCCAACAACGAACAGACGGCGACCATGTGGGCCATGACGTATGCGTTCCTGTTGAGCCAGCTCAAGTAAACCGCAAGGATTGCCATGGCCGGTGGCGCATTTCGACAGTAACCACCGGTTATCGCACGACCGTTACCGAAAGATAGGATAGGGAACTAGCAGGGTTGCTAGGACGCTAAATGAATGTTGCATGGAATACTTGTTTCTCACACATCTTTCCATGGAGGAGCTGCGATGGCTAATGATTTCGTTACCGAAGCAAGCCTGCGTGAACCGTTGGCAGGCACCCTGGTGAAGCCGCCCGCTTCACTGTCGCCCTCCATCGGCGATCTGAAGAAATATCGGATCAGCAAACGCGAGAGTCAGGAAAAATTCTGGGGCCGTTTCGGCGTCACCCAGTCCAGCGGCAGCCGCTTCGAAACGGGTCTGGCCATACCGGCCCCGGTCGCCCTGCTGTTGAAGCTGTATGTCAACGGCAAGCTCAACGATGGTGATCTTCTGGGGTGATCAAACCCAAGGAAATTGCACGCACGACCGCCTGTTGCCGGGTGTTGACGTTGAACTTCTGCCGGATATTACCCATATGGAAGTTTACCGTCGCCTCGGAGCAGCCGGTGATTTTTGAAATCTCCCACGACGATTTGCCCACCATGACCCAGTTGAGCACTTCCAGCTCGCGCGGGGTCAGGCGCGGCGCCGCCTCCTGCGTCGGCGGCGGGCAGAAACGCACGCCCGACGCAAACGCATAATCCCGCACCAGCGCCAGATCCGGCAGCATGCTCGCCACGTCGCGCACGAACGCGCCGTCGGCCGCCGCGTCGACGGCAAAGCTCAGCAGGCCAAACTCCCCGTTCGGACCGTGGATGGGAAACGTCACGCCGGCCCGGATGCCATGGGTGCACGCTTCCTCGTACAAGGCGCGCTGGGCCGGGCTGCGGAAGAGCTCGGGCTGCCACACCAGCGGCAGCGTGGTGGCCATGCAATGGCTGACGACCGGATCGACATAGGCGAACCGCTCGGCGTCGTAGCGCTCCCGCCATTTCGTCGGATAATTGCTCTGAATAAATGCATTTTCGAGGCGCGCATGCCGCGAGCCGGACATGCCGAACAAGACCTTGTCGAATCCATACTGCCGGCCCAGGGCGAACAGCGCTTCGCCCCAACTGGACGCGGTGTCGGTATGTAACAACTCGTCCAAATCGACGGTCTTCATGGCTGCCTCGCGCTATTGATGTGGGATGTAACGACACCCGGTATGCTAGATGAGTTGTAACCAAAAAGCACGAAAAATTAGTCTTTTATTCATTATGGCAGAGCACTGGCTTTTGCTCAGTTGTCGTTCCGATACACGCCGAACGCGGCCCGCCATCGAATCGTGCGCCAGCCTCTACGCTTTTCGATTATCCTCGCGCGAATTGTCCGTTTAAAATTTCAAAAATGCAAGTTTTTCTATGGAATCCGTAACAATCTCGCCGAGCGGTCGCCGCCCATGCTTGACTTGACTGGACACCGGAGTATCTTTGCATTTTCTAGACATTTAACAATACGCGCTCGTCCAAAATCTTGTTCGCGATACCCATCCGGATTACAGCGGCCCCCGCGGCCGCGCGCTACCGGCGCCCGCCGGCGCCCTGCCCTTCCCTTCTTTCCCTACTCGAGGATCTTTAGTCAATGAATAATATGACCGACATGGCTGAACAGCTCGACGTCAAGCTGCTGCTGTCCACGCTGATGGCGCTGAAAAAGGGGGATTTCTCCGTGCGCATGCCGTCCGACTGGACCGGCGTGTCCGGCAAGATCGCCGATACCCTGAACGACATCATCGAGACCAAGGAAAAGATGGTCGAAGCGGTCACCGAGGTGTCGCGCGTCGTCGGCCGCGAGGGCCACCTGACGCAGCGCGCCTCCGTGCCGGGCGCGGCGGGCGGCTGGTCGACCATCATCAGCTCGGTCAATACGCTGATCGACGACCTCGTGCGCCCGACGACGGAAATGGCGCGCGTCATCGGCGCCGTCGCGAAGGGCGACCTGTCGCAGACGATGGCGCTGGAAGTCGACGGCCACCCGCTCAAGGGCCAGTACCTGCGCGCGGCGACCACCGCGAACACGATGGTGGAACAGCTGTCGTCGTTCTCGTCCGAGGTGACGCGCGTCGCGCGCGAGGTCGGTACGGAGGGCAAGCTGGGCGGCCAGGCGTATGTGCCGGGCGTCGCGGGCACGTGGAAGGACTTGACCGACTCCGTGAACTCGATGGCGGGTAACCTCACGTCGCAGGTGCGTAACATCGCGGAGGTGACCACCGCCGTGGCGAACGGCGACTTGTCGAAGAAGATCACGGTGGACGTGCGCGGCGAGATCCTGCAGCTGAAGGACACCATCAACGTGATGGTGGACCAGCTGCGTTCCTTCGCGTCCGAGGTGACGCGCGTGGCAAGGGAGGTCGGTACGGAAGGCAAGCTCGGGGGCCAGGCGTACGTGCCGGGCGTCGCGGGCACGTGGAAGGACTTGACCGACAACGTGAACTTCATGGCGTCCAACCTCACGGGCCAGGTGCGCAACATCGCGGCGGTGACGACCGCGGTGGCGAACGGCGACCTGTCGAAGAAGATCACGGTGGACGTGAAGGGCGAGATCCTCGAACTGAAGAACACCATCAACGTGATGGTGGACCAGCTGTCGTCGTTCGCATCGGAGGTGACGCGCGTCGCAAGGGAGGTCGGTACGGAAGGTAAGCTCGGCGGCCAGGCGGTGGTGAAAGGCGTCGCGGGCACATGGAAGGACTTGACCGACTCGGTGAACTCGATGGCGGGCAACCTCACGGGCCAGGTGCGCAACATCGCGGACGTGACGACCGCCGTCGCGAACGGCGACCTGTCGAAGAAGATCACGGTGGACGTGAAGGGCGAGATCCTCGAACTGAAGAACACGATCAACGTGATGGTGGACCAGTTGAACTCCTTCGCGTCCGAGGTGACCCGCGTGGCGCGGGAGGTCGGTACCGAAGGCAAGCTGGGTGGCCAGGCGAACGTGCCGGGCGTCGCCGGTACGTGGAAAGACCTGACGGACGGCGTGAACTCGATGGCGGGCAACCTGACGGCGCAGGTGCGTAACATCGCGGAGGTGACGACGGCCGTGGCGAACGGCGACCTGTCCAAGAAGATCACGGTGGACGTGAAGGGCGAGATTCTCGAACTGAAGAACACCATCAACGTGATGGTGGACCAGTTGTCCTCGTTCGCATCCGAGGTGACCCGCGTCGCGCGCGAGGTCGGCACGGAAGGCAAGCTGGGTGGCCAGGCGTACGTGCCGGGCGTTGGCGGTACGTGGAAGGACTTGACCGACAACGTGAACTTCATGGCGTCGAACCTGACGGGCCAGGTGCGTAACATCGCGGCGGTGACCACCGCCGTGGCGCGCGGCGACCTGTCGAAGAAGATCACGGTGGACGTGAAGGGCGAGATTCTCGAACTGAAGGACACCATCAACGTGATGGTCGACCAGCTGTCGTCGTTCGCATCGGAAGTGACGCGTGTGGCCCGCGAAGTGGGTACGGAAGGCAAGCTGGGCGGCCAGGCGAACGTGTCCGGCGTGGCCGGCACGTGGAAGGACTTGACGGAGAACGTCAACCAGCTCGCGGCGAACCTGACCAACCAGATGCGCGCGATCGGCGAAGTGGCGACGGCGGTGACGCGCGGCGACCTGTCCCGTTCCATCCAGGTGGAAGCGCGCGGCGAGGTGTCCTACCTGAAGGACAACATCAACGAGATGATCCGCAACCTGAAAGAGACGACGCAGAAGAACGCCCAGCAGGACTGGCTGAAGACCAACCTGGCGCGCTTCACGCGACTGTTGCAGGGCCAGCGCGACCTGCAGGCCGTGACGAAGCTGATCCTGTCCGAACTGGCGCCGCTGGTGTCGGCGCACCACGGCGTGTTCTACATGATGGATTCGCAGGAAGCCGACGCGCGCCTGCGCATGATCGCGTCGTACGGCTACCGCTCCAGCCGCAAGCTGCCGACGTCGTTCCTGCCGGGCGAAGGCCTCGTGGGCCAGTGCGCGCTGGAGAAGACCCGCATCTGGCTGACGGACGTCCCGCGCGACTACATCGTCGTGTCGTCCGGCCTCGGCTCGGCGCCGCCGACCAACATCGTCGTCCTGCCGATCCTGTTCGAACAGCAGGTGAAGGCCGTCATCGAGATCGCGTCGCTGGACCGCTTCACGGAAACGCACCTGTCGTTCCTCGACCAGCTGATGGAATCGATCGGCGTCGTGCTGAACACCATCGAGGCGAACAGCCGCACGGAATCGCTGCTGACCCAGTCGCAATCGCTGGCGCAGGAACTGCAGCAGACCAACCAGGAACTGGCGGAAAAGGCGCGCCTGCTGTCCGAGCAGAACATCGAGGTGGAGCGCAAGAACCGCGAGGTGGAACAGGCCAAGCTGGCGCTGGAAGAAAAGGCCACGCAGCTGGCGCTGTCGTCGAAATACAAGTCCGAGTTCCTGGCCAATATGTCGCACGAGCTGAGGACGCCGCTGAACTCCCTCCTGATCCTCGCGCAGCAGCTGTCCGATAACCCGGAGGGCAACCTGTCGTCCAAGCAGGTGGAATTCGCGAAGACGATCCACGGCTCCGGCTCCGACCTCCTGACGCTCATTAACGACATCCTCGACCTGTCGAAGATCGAGTCCGGCACCGTCACGCTGGACGTCTCGGAATACCGCTTCTCGAACCTGCGCAACTACGTCGACCGCACGTTCCGCCACATGGCCGAGGCGAAGCACCTGGGCTTCACGGTGGAGCTGGCGGACAACCTGCCGACCGCCGTGATGACCGACACGACGCGCCTGCAGCAGGTGCTGAAAAACCTGCTGTCGAACGCGTTCAAGTTCACCAGCCACGGCAACGTGTCGCTGATGATCAGCCTCGTGACGAGCGGCTGGACGGCCGACCACCCGCACCTCCTGCATGCGGACGCCGTGCTGGCGTTCTCGGTACGCGACACGGGCGTCGGCATCCCGTCCGACAAGCTGCAGCTGATCTTCGAGGCCTTCCAGCAGGCCGACGGTTCCACCGCCCGCAAATACGGCGGCACGGGCCTGGGCCTGTCGATCTCGCGCGAACTGGCGCGCTTGCTGGGCGGCGAAATCAGGGTAGAGTCGACAGTCAACATCGGCTCCACGTTCACGCTGTACCTGCCGTACAACCGCGCCGGCTTCATCAACTACGAGCAGACCCGCCAGCCGCAACCGGCGCGCCTGGCGCCGCCGCCGTCGCAATCGTCCGTCGTCCCTGCGCGCACCTTGCTGCTCGAGGCCGAGACGGATACCGATGCCGGCAATGCCGTCACGAGCCTTGCGCTGTCCGATCCGTCCGGCAGCCTCGTCGAATATGCGACCATGCTGGACGACCGCGGCCTGATCGTGCCGGGCGACCCGTCCGTGCTGATCGTCGAGGACGACGAGCGCTTCGCCAAGACCCTGCTCGAATTCGCCCGCGAAAAGAACTTCAAGGGCATCGTCACGCACCGCGGCGATTCCGCGCTGTCGCTGGCGCGCGACTACCTGCCGTCGGCGATCCTGCTCGACATCGACCTGCCCGACATCGACGGCTTCACGGTGCTCGACCGCCTGAAACGCGATCCGAGCACGCGCCACATCCCGGTGCACGTGATGTCGTCGCTGCGCGAGCGCGAGCGCGCGCTGCGCCAGGGCGCCATCTCGTACATCAACAAGCCCGTGAGCCGCGAGATGCTGCAGGAGGAATTCAAGCGCATCCAGAAATTCCTCATGGGCGGCAAGCGTTCGCTGCTCGTCGTCGAGGACGACATGGCGCAGCGCGAATCGATCGTGGGCCTGATCGGCGACTCCGACGTGCGCATCGTGACGGCGGAAGACGGCAAGGCCGCGCTGGACGCGCTGGCCCAGCAGCACTTCGACTGCATGGTGCTGGACCTGACGCTGCCCGACATCTCGGGCTTCGACCTGCTCGACCAGATCGGCAAGCAGCAGGCCTTGCGCGACCTGCCGATCGTGATCTACACGGCGCAGGAACTGTCGCGCAAGGAGGTCACGAAACTCAAGCGCTACGCCAAGACCATCGTCGTCAAGGACGCGCGCTCGCCCGAACGCCTGCTCGACGAGACGGCGCTGTTCCTGCACCGCTCGCAGGCCAGCCTGCCGGAGACGCAGCGCAAGATGCTGGAAGAGATCCACGCGCTCGATTCCGGCCTCGCGGGACGCAAGGTGCTGATCGTCGACGACGACCTGCGCAACATCTTCGCGCTGTCCTCGCTGCTGGAGCGCCAGCAGATGCAGGTGCTGTTCGCCGAGAACGGCCGCGACGGCATCGAGGTGCTGGAAAAGGACCCGAGCATCGAGATCGTCCTGATGGACATCATGATGCCGGAGATGGACGGCTACGACACGATGCGCGCCATCCGCCGTATCCCGAAGTTCAAGTCGCTGCCGATCATCACGCTGACCGCCAAGGCGATGAAGGGCGACCGCGACAAGTGCATCGCCGCCGGCGCGTCCGACTACATCACCAAGCCGGTCGACGTGGCCCAGCTGCTGTCGATGATGCGGGTGTGGTTGCATTGATGGCTGCGGTAATCGGCACATCGAATGCGTGGACCGGCCTGGCGGCCGGGCTGGCGATCGAGGAACTGGAAACGCAGCTGCTGCTGGAAGCCTTGTTCCAGCGCTTCGGCCACGATTTCCGCGCCTACGACCGCCACGTCCTGCGCATGTGGCTGGCGGACGCCATGCGCGCGCAGGGCGCCGCCACGCTGTCCGGCCTGCAGGAAAAGGTGCTGCACGATCCGGCCGCGTCGGCCGCACTGCTGCGCATGCTGTCGCCGCAGCCTGCCGCCCTGTTCGACGATCCGGACCACACGCAGCGCCTGCGCACCGTGCTGGCGCCGTCGCTGCGCGCCTCGCCCCTGCCCCGGGTGTGGATCGCGGAATGCGCGGGCGTGGGCGAAGCGTGGACGCTCGCCGTCGTGCTGGCGGAAGAAGGCGTGCTGGGCAAGCTGGACATCCACGCGACGCTCGCCAACGAGGATCTGGTGGCGCAGCACCAGGACGCATGGCTGCCCGTGGCCGACCTCGACGCCGCGCAGTCGCGTTACGCGGCCGGCGGCGGCCAGGCGGCGCTGCCGTCGTACTTCGACGTGCGCGACGGCCGCGCGCGCCTGCAGCCGCACCTGCGCCGGCGCATCACGTGGTCGCAGTACAGCCTCGTGACGGATGCCTCGTTCAATGAGTTCCAGGCGATCCTGTGCGGCAGCGCGCTGTCCGACTTCGGGCCCGTGCTGCGCCAGCGCGTGCTGCGGCTGTTCCACGACAGCCTGGCGCGCTTCGGCGTGCTGTGCCTGGACCGGCCGCTGTCCGTGTCGGATGCCTATGCGGGGACGTACCAGGCGATCGAGGGCGACCGGCCGTGGTACAAGCGGGTCGGATAAGCGCGATGTACGTCAGCGCATAACCGTCGCCCCCGCGCAGGCGGGGGCCCAATTTCGCACGCGCATCGGCAACACACTTCGCACGCGCATCGGCAACGCGTGCTACTTGGGTTCCCGCCAAGGCGGACGGCCAGTCCGGGAACGACGGTCAAAGGAACGTCGCGCGCTCGCGCGCTCCGCGAACGTTGGCTCAAAAACGTCGCCCCCGCGAAGGCGGGGGCCCAATTTCGCACGCGCATCGGCAACGCGTGCTACTTGGGTTCCTGCCAAGCGGACGGCCAGTCCGGGAACGGCGGTCAAAGGATCGTCGCGCGCTGGGGCGCTCCGTGAACGTTGGCTCAAAAACGTCGCCCCCGCGAAGGCGGGGGCCCAATTTCGCACGCATATCGGCAACACGTGCTACTTAGGTTCCCGCCTTCGCGGGAACGACGGTCAAAGGATCGTCGCGCGCTCGGGCGCTCGGGCGCTCGGGCGCTCGCACGCTCGCACGCTCCGCGAACGTTGGCTCAAAAACGTCGCCCCCGCGAAGGCGGGGGCCCAATTTCGCACGCGCATCGGCAACACACTTTGCACGCACACCGGCAACGCACGCAACCCGGGTTCTCTCCAAACCGGACTGCCAGTCCCGGAACGACGGTCAGTACACCTTCGCGCCCGGCCGCTCCGCAATCCGGTCGCGCCACCCCTGCAAATTCGCCAACCCCTCATCCGAGGGCCGGAACCGCATCAGCCCGCGCGCGAATTCCAGCGCGCAGAATGCCGTGATGTCGGCGATCGTGAAGCTGTCGCCGGCCACGTAGTCGCGGTCCGCCAGCACGCCGTCCAGCCAGCGCGCCGACTCGCGCACCCTGGCGCCCTGCGCGGCGCCGAAGTCGCCGAACTGCGGCTGCTCCAGCGCGGCCAGGCCGGGGTGCGTGTGGCGCACGCAGTTGGCGATGCGCAGGAACAGCTGCAGCTCGCAGCGGCGGTCCATCATCTCGATGAAGGCGCGTTCCTCGAAGCCCTCGCCCATCAGGTTCGGATGCGGGAACATCCCCTCCAGGTAAGTACAGATGGCGCGCGTCTCCGCCAGCGTGCGGCCGTCGTCCAGTTCCAGCACGGGCACCTGGGCCATCGGATTGAGGGCCATGAACGCCGCGCCGCGGTGCTCGCCCTTGCCCAGGTCGATCTGTATGGTGTGGATGCCGGCAATGCCCTTCTCGGCCATGAACATCAGGACGCGGCGCGGGTTCGGCGCCCGGCTGCTCGTGTACAGTTTCATGCGTCTGCTCCTCGTCTCGTCATGCGTCGCCGATCATACTCCACGCCGCGGCCCCTTCTGTCCACTTGTTCATTTGACAGGCCGCGCCGTTTGACCGTAGATTGCCAGACTGGCCGCGCGCACTACCCCAACCATCGCGCGCGTTCGACGTACATACTCGATAGGAATCCCATGCAACGCAGCCTGCTCTCCGCCGCCGTCATCCTCGCCCTGGCGGCCCTGCCCACCGTCCACGCCAGCGCCGCGCCTACCCGCGCCCACGCCGGCGCGGCGGCCACCGTCGACACCACGACGCAATTGCCGCGCAACGTCGTCCCCACCCACTACCAGATCTCGCTCACGCCCGATGCGGCCGCCGCGTCGTTCGGGGCCCGCGCCGTCGTCACGATCAACGTCACCAAGGCCACCGACAGCATCACGCTGAACGCGGCCGACCTGAAGTTCGCGCACGTGACGCTGGCGCCGGCCGCCGGCGGCGCCGCGCGCGATGCGACGGTGGCCGTCGACGCCGCCGCGCAGACCGCGACGTTCACCTTCGCGCAGCCCGTCGCGCCGGGCATGTACCACCTGGCGATGGATTACACGGGCGTGATCGGCACCCAGGCCGTGGGCCTGTTTTCGCTGGACTACCCGGGCGCCGACGGCAAGAAGCAGCGCGCGCTGTACACGCAGTTCGAGAACTCGGATGCGCGCCGCATGATCCCCTCGTGGGACGAGCCGGCGTACAAGGCGAGTTTCGCGCTGGACGTCGTCGTGCCGGCCGGCCAGATGGCCGTCAGCAACATGCCGGCGACGGCCACGGCGACGCTGCCGGACGGCCGCCGCCACATCAGCTTCGCGACGACGCCGAAGATGTCGACCTACCTGCTGTTCTTCGCCCTCGGCGACTTCGAACGGGCGGCCGCGAAGGTCGAGGGCACGGAGGTCGGCGTCGTCACCCGCCGCGGCGCGCTGCCGCAGGCGCGGTTCGCGCTCGACGCCCAGCAGTCGATCCTGCGCGAATACAACGATTACTTCGGCGTGCGCTACCCGCTGCCCAAGCTGGACAACGTGGCCGGCGCCGGCCGCAGCCAGTTCTTCGGCGCGATGGAAAACTGGGGCGCGATCTTCACGTTCGAATACGCGCTGCTGCTCGACCCGGCCATCGCGACCCAGCACGACCGCGAAGAGATCTTCGAGACCGCCGCGCATGAGATGGCGCACCAGTGGTTCGGCGACCTCGTGACGATGCGCTGGTGGGACGACCTGTGGCTGAACGAGGGCTTCGCCTCGTGGATGGAGAGCCGCACGACCGCCCGCCTGCATCCCGAATGGAACACCCACCTGGGCGCCGTCGCCACGCGCGAGCGCGCCATGCGCCGCGATTCCGTCGCCGGCACGCACCCGGTCGTGCAGCACGTGGAGACCGTCGAGCAGGCCAACCAGGCGTTCGACGAGATCACGTATTCGAAGGGCGAATCGGTGATCCGCATGCTCGAAGCCTATGTGGGCGAGAACGCCTGGAAGAGCGGCGTGCGCGCGTACATGAAGGCGCATGCGTACGGCAACACGGTGTCGGACGACCTGTGGAAGCAGATCGAGAAGGCGGCCGGCAAGCCCGTGACGGCCATCGCCCACGATTTCACCCTGCAGCCCGGCATCCCGCTGATCAAGGTGGGCGAGCCGGTGTGCCGCAACGGCGCGACGACCGTGGCGCTGACGCAGGCGGAATTCACGCGCGACCGGGCCGGCAAGGCGCCGCTCGCGTGGCGCGTGCCCGTCATCGCGCAGATCGCCGGCAACGCGAAGCAGGCGACGACGCTCGTCACCGGCGGCAAGGGCACGATCACCGTGCCGGGCTGCGGCGCCGTCATCGTCAACGCCGGCCAGACCGGCTACTACCGCACGCTGTACACCTCCGCCGACTTCGCGCAACTGGCGCAGCGGTTCGCGAGCCTGGCCCCGATCGACCAGATCGGCCTGCTGGCCGACAGCGGCGCGCTCGGCCTGGCGGGCCAGCAACCGGCGTCCGACGTGATGGACCTCGTGAAAGCGACGCCGGCCGGCGCCGATCCGGCCGTGTGGTCGCGCATCGGCGGCATGCTGGCCGACCTCCACACGCGCTACCGCGACCAGGCCGCCGGCGGCGACACCACGCGCATGCGGCGCTTCGACACCTTTGCGGTCGCGCGCCTGGCCCCGCTGATGGCGCAGGTCGGCTGGACGGCGCGGCCGGGCGAACCGTCGGCCGTGGCGAATCTGCGCGGCCAGCTGATCGTCGTGCTGGGCGACCTGGGCGACGCTACCATCATCGCCGAAGCGCGCCGCCGTTACGCCGCGCTGGCGACGAATGCCAACGCCGTGCCGGGACCGCTGCGCAAGACCGTCATGGGCGTCGTCGCCCAGCACGCCGACGCCGCCATGTGGGACCAGCTGCACGCGGCCGCCCGCAGCGAGACCAACCCGCTCGTGCGCGACCAGCGCTACACCTTGCTGGCCGCGGCGGACGACCGCGCGCTCGCCATGCGCGCCCTGCAACTCGCGCTCACGGACGAGCCGGGCCTGACGATCAGCGCGACGATGATCTCGGAAGTCGCACGGCGCTATCCGGACATGGCGTTCGACTTCGCCCTCGCCAACCTCGCCCGGATCAACGAGCGCGTGGACGCCAGCTCGCGCAGCCGCTACCTGGCGCGCCTCGCGATGGGCTCGTCGGATCCGGCGATGGTCGGCAAGCTGGAGGCCTATGCGCAGGCGAACCTGGCGCCGAGCTCGCGCGGCGACGTCGAGGCGGCCGTCGCCTCCATCAAGGACCGCATCCAGGTGAATGCGGCGCGCCTGCCGGAGATCGATGCGTGGCTGGCGAAGAACGCCGAATGACGCCAGGCTTCAGGGCACGGTGACCGTGCCGCGGCGTCGCGCGGCCAGCCACGCATCGAGGCGCCGGGCCGCACCCGGCGCCGCGTGCAGGCCGAGCTTCGTGCGCCGCCACAGGATGTCGTCGGCGTACGTGGCCCATTCCTGGCGCACGAGGTAGTCGGCCTCGACCTCGTACAGCCCGGTCACGATTTCCGCACCCAGGTCGGCGCGCGTGCGGCAATGGGCCAGCAGCGCGGACAGCCGCGTGCCGTAGCTGCGGGCATAACGCGTCAACAGGCCTTCCGGCAGCCAGGCGAATTGCTGGCGGCGCGTGCGCACCCACGCGTCGTATTCGAGCACCGCGCGCGCGATCGGCACCTTGCCGTACAAGTCGCCGCCCGGCAGGCAGGCGTGCGCGGTCCACGCTTCTACCCGCCGGCCGAGGACGGGGCCGATCCAGTCGACGGCCTGCTCGGCCAGTTTGCGGAACGTGGTGACCTTGCCGCCGAACACGGACAGCAGCGGCGCGCCGCCGGCCGTGTCCTGTTCGAACCGGTAGTCGCGGCTGGCCGACGAGGCGCAGCCGCCTTCGTCGCCGATCAGCGGCCGCACGCCCGCATAACTCCACACCACGTCGTCCGGTCCGATGCGGCGCTCGAAGCAGCGGTTCACGGCATCGCACAGATAGGCTGTCTCGGCGGGGCTGATCGCGACCCGGTCGAGGTCCTTCGCATCGTGGTCGACGTCGGTCGTGCCGACCAGCGTGAACGCGCCCTCGTACGGCAGCGCGAACACGATGCGGCCGTCGGGCTGCTGCAGCAGGTAGGCGTGGTCGCCGTCGAACAGGCGCGGCACGACGATGTGGCTGCCTTTCACGAGACGCATGGCCCGGGCCGGGCCCGCGCCGGCCGCCTGCAGGAAGCTGGCCGCCCACGGCCCGGCCGCGTTCACGAGGCAGCGCGCGTGCACGTGGACGTCGCCGCCCGGCCCCTGGAGGTCGGCCTCCCAGCGTTTTGTTTCGCGCCGCACCCGCACGCAGCGCGTGCGCGTGAGGATGGTGGCGCCGCGCTCGCGCGCGTCGAGCGCCGCCAGCACGACGAGGCGCGCGTCGTCGACCCAGGCGTCGGAATACGCGTACGCTTTCACGAACTGGCGCTGCAGCGTGGCCCCGGCCGGGCTCCCGTGCAGGGAGACGGTGCCGGACGGCGGCAGGAAATCGCGCGGCGCCAGGTGGTCGTAGAGAAACAGGCCGGCGCGGATCATCCAGCCCGGACGCTGCCCCGGCGCGCCGGCCGCCTGCGGCATCAGGAAACGCAGCGGGCGGATGATGTGCGGCGCGCTCTTGAGCAACACTTCGCGCTCGGCCAGCGCCTTGCGCACGAGCCCGAAGTGATACTGCTCGAGATAGCGCAGCCCGCCGTGGATCAGTTTGCTGGAAGCGGACGACGTGTGCTGCGCGAGGTCGTCCTTTTCGCACAGGACGACGCGCAGGCCGCGCCCGGCCGCGTCGCGCGCGATCCCGGCGCCGTTGATGCCGCCGCCCACGACGAGGACGTCGCAATCGATACGTTTGGCAAGTTCTCCCATGTCCACCACACTCCTGTTCGCCCGGACCCGCGTCCGGCCGCAGCCTACTATAATCCGCGAACGGGGCCCTGTGTTCGGCCACGTCAATCCGGCCGGGATCGGCCGGTGGGCCGTGTAGAATCGGACCATGACGACTGTTTCCCGAGATCCTTGAATGGCGCCCGATATGCGCGCCTGGGTACGCATGCCGTCCGGTAAACGGCTCGACCTGTTGAATCCGACCCCGTTCGACTGGGACGACAGCGACCTTGCCCTCGGCCTGGCCCGCACCTACCGCTGGGGCGGACATTCGGCCTGGCCGCTGCCGCTGTCCGTCGCCCAGCACTCGATCGCCGTCATGCTGTTGCGCCGCGCGGCGGCGCCGGCCCCGCTGGCCCCCGTCGTCGAACTGCGGGAACTGCTGCACGACGCCGAGGAAGGCCTGCTCGGCTTCGATGCCGTCTCGCCCATCAAACCCTTCCTCGGCGACGGTTTCCGCGCCCTCACCCGCCGGCTGGAACAGGCCGTCTTCCTGCGCTACCGCCTGCCCGCCTGGACGCCGGCCGAACACCAGTTGCACAAACGGGCCGACCGCCTGGCCGCCGCCAGCGAGGCCGTGCACGTGGCCGGCTGGTCGGAGCAGGAAGTGCGCACGACGCTCAAGATCCGCTCGCCCGTGCTGGAACGCGATCCGCTGGTCGACGCCTACGGCTGCCCGCCCTGGGAACCGTGGCCGCCGGGCCTGGCCGCGGAACGCTTCCTGGGCGAACTGGAACATCTGCAACGGCGGATCGACGAAGGCGACGCCGCGTGAATCCGGACCATGATGCCACCCTCGCCCGGGCGGCCGCGCTGCTGCGCGCCGCGGACGGGCTGATGATCGGCGCGGGCGCCGGCATCGGCGTCGATTCCGGCCTGCCCGATTTCCGCGGCGACCACGGCTTCTGGCGCGCCTATCCGCCGCTCGCCGCCGCCGGCATCCGCTTCGTCGAGATCGCGAATCCGCACAGCTTCGACACGCATCCCGCGCTGGCCTGGGGCTTCTACGGCCACCGGCTCGCCCTGTACCGGAACACGGTGCCGCACGCGGGCTTCGCGGTCCTGCGGGAGATCGGCGCGCGTTTGCCGCACGGCGCATTCGTCTTCACGAGCAACGTCGACGGCCAGTTCCAGCGCGCGGGCTTCGGCGACGGGGAGATCGTCGAATGCCACGGGTCCATTCATCACCTGCAATGCACGCGCCCGTGCGGCGACGCCATCTGGCCGGCCGGCGCCGTCGATCCCATCGTCGATCCGGCGTCCTGCCTGATGGCCCCGCCGCTGCCGCGCTGCCCCCGCTGCGGCGCGTTGGCGCGACCGAACATCCTGATGTTCGGCGACGGCCGCTGGCTGGACGCGCGCACGGAAGACCAGTACGCCCGCTTCGGGCGCTGGCGCGCGCGGGTGCGCAAGCCCGTCGTCATCGAACTGGGCGCCGGCACCGATGTGCCTTCCGTCAGGCGCATGTGCGAGGGACAGGGCGCGCCGCTGATCCGCATCAATCCGCGCGCGCCGCACGTCGCGCCGGGCCAGGGCGCCGGCATCGCGCTGGGCGCGCTGGAGGCCTTGCTCACCCTTCGTGCATTGCTGGACTGACGCACCCGCCGGGCAATATTTACCTGCGCAAACCGGCCCTGCGCGGCGCGAAAATACTCGACGACGTATCAACTCAATGACCTAAGATATTGATTCGACGGGATTAATTTTAATATCCACAAGAAATGTGGATAACTGTGTGGACAAGCGCCTCTTGACAAGCCGGAAGCGCAGTATTGGTGCGGGTTTCAACAAACTGCCCGTTGAACAGGCAAAAACGAATGCCCTTAAAATCAAGGACTTACAGTTGCTCGTGTTTTAAGCAGGAACTGGAAACGGGGCTAATTCCTACAAAACCGCCGTGGCGGGGATAACTTTGCCCCGCTGTTCCGCTTCTGTCCACTTTTCCTGTCATCTTGCCGTCATTTTCGCGCGGTGCGTCATTTCCAGGCATTGCGCGCGCGGTCGCGCACGAGCATCCGCACGCTGTCCGGCATCGGCTTACGGGTTTGCAACGTATCGGCATTCGTCCAGACACATTCCTCGAAATGCTTGAGCATGACGGGCGTCACGAAGCGCGTCCGCTGTGCGTACACGTGGCGGTCGCCCATCTGCGCCTGCTGCTTGATGAAGAAGCGGTTCGGGACGACGAGGTGCAGGTGTTCCTTGGCCCGCGTCATGGCGACATACAGCAGGCGGCGCTCTTCCTCGATGTCCTCGGCACTCCCCGTCGCCATGTCGGACGGAATGCAGCCGTCGACGACGTTCAGCACGTGCACGGCCTTCCACTCCTGGCCCTTGGCCGAGTGGATCGTCGACAGGATCAGGTAATCCTCGTCCAGCAGCGGCGGGCCGGCGCGGTCGCTCGTCGCTTCCGGCGGGTCGAGCGTCAGTTCGGTCAAGAAGTTTTCGCGTGAGCCATAGCCGGCGGCCAGTTGTACGAGCTGGTCGAGGTCGGCGGCACGGACGGGCGCGTCGTCGTGCAGGCGTTCGAGATGCGGCGCATACCAGTCGCGCACGAGTTCCACGTCCAGCGGCCAGCGCAGGCCGGTCGTGCGCAGGGTGCGGAACAGCGCCGTGAACTGGTCCCACTCGCCTTGCGCGCGCGCCGGCGCGGGAAACGCGTCGACGGCCGCGACGGGCTCGGCCGCCTGCGCCACCGCGTCCAGGAAACGGGCGGCCGTCGCGGGACCGATACCGGGAATCAGCTGGACGACCCGGAAGCCCGCCACGCGCCCCGCGGGATTCTGGGCGAAGCGCAGCATGGCGAGCACGTCCTTGATATGGGCCGCTTCCAGGAATTTGAGGCCGCCGAATTTGACGAACGGGACGTTGCGCCGCACCAGTTCCAGCTCCAGCGCCGCGCTGTGGCTGGCGGCGCGAAACAGCACGGCCTGCTGCGTGAGCTTGATGCCGGCCTCGCGCTGCTCCAGCACGCGGTTGCAGACCCAGCGCGCCTGCTCGGCCTCGTCCGGGATCAGCACCAGTTGCGGCTTGGCGGTCGCGACCTTGTCCGTCCACAGCGTCTTCGCGTGGCGCTCCAGCGCGGCGCCAATGACGGCATTCGACGCGTCGAGGATGGGCTGCGTGGACCGGTAGTTGCGGTCCAGCGTGATGATGCGGGCGGGCTGCGCGAACTGCTGCGGGAAATCGAGGATGTTGCGCACCGTCGCGCCGCGGAACGAATAAATCGACTGCGCATCGTCGCCGACGACCATCACGCCCCGTCCGTCCGGCTTCATGCCCTGCAGGATCGCGGCCTGCAGCCGGTTCGTGTCCTGGTATTCGTCGACGAGCACGTGATCGAACAGCGCGCCCAGTTCCGGCCCAAGCTCCGGGTCGGACGCCATCTCGGCCCAGAACAGCAGCAGGTCGTCGTAGTCGAGCACGTTCTGCTCCTGCTTGGCGTCGACGTAGGCGCCGAACAGGCGCTTGAGCTGCTCTTCCCATTCGCTGCACCATGGAAAGGTCGACTGCAGCACGTCGGCGAGCGGCTCGCGGCTGTTGACGACGCGCGAGTAGACCGCCAGGCACGTGCCCTTGAGCGGAAAACGCTTCTGGCCGGACGCGGCACCGAGGCCGACTTCTTGCCGCACGAGGCCCATCAGGTCTTCGGAATCCGCGCGGTCGTGGATCGTGAACGAGGCTTCCAGGCCGATCCGCCCGGCGTACTCGCGCAGCAGGCGCGCGCCGATGCCGTGGAAGGTGCCGGCCCACGGCAGGCTGCCCACGGCCGCCGACGACGTGCCCAGCACGCGCTGCAGCACGCCGGCCGCGCGCTGGCCCATCTCGCCGGCGGCGCGGCGCGAAAAGGTCAGCAGCAGGATGCGCTGCGGATCGCCGCCCGCCAGGATCAGCTTCGCGACCCGGTGCGCCAGCGTATTCGTCTTGCCCGAGCCGGCGCCCGCGACCACGAGCAGCGGCCGCACGGGGTCCACGCCCATGTCGTGCTCGACGGCAGCCAATTGCTCGGGGTTCAGACCGGCGAACGGATCGGCGGGCGCGGATGGCCTCGACATGGGGGTGGCGGCGGCGGGGATGGCGGTGGCGGCGTTGGACATGGCGGTTGAGCGTTGATGCTCAACTGTACATTTGTCCAGTATCTAAATGCAAGCGGGATGATGTCGATGTAGCAAAACCACGTCAATGTCGCCGGCAAAAAGAAAGCGGGCCGACGGCACGGCGACCGCGCCCGCTTGACTTGCCTGATTATCAAAGCTTGCTCAGATATCCACAAAATCTGTGTATAAGGTTGTGGAAAAACACCCTCTTGACATGTCAAAACCAAGCTGGAATGCGGGTTTCAACAATTTGCCCGTTGCGTGGGCAGAACTCAACCTTCGCAAAATCAATGGCTTACGAGGTCAAGCGGAACATAAATCGACACAATATGCAAGATGAAAAGAAAGAAAATATCGTGCATAAGTGTCCTGCGTCTCCTCCCTTACCTGCACCACGAACGCCTGCGGCCCGGCTCCGTCAGCACGCGTTCGATGACGTCGTTGCCGACGTTTTGCGAACGCATGTATTCCACGGCCGACATCGTATTGCTGCGCTGCTGGAGCGCAATACCCAGGTCGACGATGTCCGTCTGTTGGGCATCGCGCCGCTGATAGGGGACGGTCGCCTGACCGTCTTCGAGCTCGGGGGAGTCTTGGTTCATCGCAGTTCCTGACTTTGATGGATTGAAAGGGATTGCCGCCTAACGAGTATTTCCCACCTTTGGCCAAAGTCAAGTTTATTTTTAATCTTCATGGTATACCAACTGTCCCGCGCCGTGCGCCACCCGCTTGCCGCTGCGCCTAGAATGGCCCCGTCATCCAACCGTCACGAGGAATCCATGAGCGCCATGCCCGATCCCGACCTGAAACCCGGCGACGAAGCCGAACCCGGCACGCCCGGCGCAGGCGAAGACCTGTGCGAAACCTGCGGCGGCAGCGGCAAGCTGGCCGACGGCAAGACCTGTCCCGAATGCGAAGGGACGGGACGCGTGGTGCGGGGTATCGGCGGCGGCTGATGCCGTCCGCCATCGCGCCCGCCCGCGCGGCGCCCGTCCAGCATGGACAGACCCGGGCGCCGGCGCGATAATCGGGAGATGAACACGCTCCGCTCCAATAGTTCCAGTAGTTCCAATAGTTCCAATAGTTCCAATAGTTCCAATAGTTCCAATAGTTCCAATAGTTTCAATAGTCCCGATACCCCCAGTTCCGCCAGCGCCGCCCTGCCCGACCGCCCCCGTCCCCGCTCGCTCACCGACCTGTTCGTGTCCTTCACCCTGCTGGCCCTGCAGGGCTTCGGCGGCGTGCTGGCCATCGTCCAGCGCGAAGTCGTCGACCGCAAGGGCTGGCTGACCCAGGAGGAATTCATCGAAGACTGGGCCGTCGCCCAGATCATGCCCGGGCCGAACGTCGTCAACCTGTCCCTGATGATCGGCGGCCGCTATTTCGGCATCGCCGGCGCCCTGGCCGCGCTGGCCGGACTGCTGGCCGTGCCACTCGTGCTCGTTCTCGGGCTGGTGGTACTGCACGACCGCTTCGCCGCCAGCCCCGTCGTGGCGGGCGCGCTGCACGGCATGGCCGCCGTCTGTGCCGGCCTGATCGGCGCGGCGGGCCTGCGCCTGGTGAGCGCGCTGAAGAAGAGCCCGATGCCGCTGTCCTGGTGCGTGGCCATCAGCGCGGCCGGCTTCGTGCTCGTGGCGCTGCTGAAGTGTCCGCTCGCCTGGGTGCTGTTCGGCCTCGGCGGCCTGGGCTGTGTTCTCACCTACCGCCGCCTGAAAGCATGAGCGCGCCCCTGCACCTCACGCTGGCCTGGGCCGACTGGCTCAACCTGTTCGGCCATTTCCTCACCCTGTCGATGATGTCGGTCGGCGGAGCCATCTCGACGACGTCCGAGATGCACCGCTTCCTCGTCGAACAACACCATTGGCTGACCCAGGAACAGTTCAACCAGTCCATCGCGCTGGCGCAAGCCGCCCCCGGGCCGAACGTCCTGTTCGTCGCCCTGATGGGGTGGCACGTCGGCATGAACGCCGGCAGCACGGGCGCCGCCCTGTTCGGCGTCCTCGTGACGATGGTCGGCATCATGACGCCCTCCACGATCATCACGTACACGGCGGCCCGCTGGGGCCACCGCAACCGCGACCTGCGCGCCGTCCGCGCCTTCAAGCAGGGCATGGCGCCCATCGTCATCGCGCTGCTGCTGTCGACGGCCTGGATCATGGCCAGTTCCGCCAGCGCCGTGGCGCCACCCGCCGCGGCCAGCGGCGTCGAAGCCGTTGCGGGTGCCGCGCGCGAGCTCCTGGCGCACTGGCCCCTGTGGCTCACGGTCATCGTCAGCGGACTGGTCATCTGGCGCACGCGCATCCACCTGCTGTGGCTGCTGGCGGCGGGCGCCGTGCTGGGGGCCCTCGGCCTGATCTGAAGCGCATTGGCAACCCGGCCTCGGACCGGGCATACTTGCGTTTTTGATCATCCATACTTCCGACGGACCGAGCCATGCCCGAACTCCTCAGCGAACACATTTGTTTCGACGGCGTCCAGCGCTTCTACAAATACGATTCCGCCGCCATCGGATTGCCGATGCGTTTTTCCGTGTACCTCCCGCCCGGTGCGCACGGCAAGCGCCTGCCCGTGCTGTTCTACCTCGCCGGCCTGACCTGCACCGAAGAGACCTTCATGACCAAGGCCGGCGCCCAGCGCGTGGCCGCGCAGGAAGGCCTGATCCTGGTCGCGCCGGACACGAGCCCGCGCGGCGCCGGCGTGCCGGGCGAGACGGACAGCTGGGACTTCGGCGCCGGCGCCGGCTTCTACGTGGACGCCACGCGCGAACCGTGGTCCACCCACTACCGCATGTACAGCCACATCCTCGAACTGCGCGACCTGGTGCTGGCCGAACTGCCGGCCGATCCGGCGCGCGTGGGCATCTTCGGCCACTCGATGGGCGGCCACGGCGCCCTGATGCTGGCGCTGCGCAATCCCGCCCTGTTCCGGTCCGTGTCGGCCTTCGCGCCCATCGCCGCGCCGTCCTGCTGCCCGTGGGGCGAAAAGGCGTTCGGCGGCTACCTCGGCCCCGATCGCGACGCGTGGCGCGCCTACGATGCGACCGAGCTGATGGCGTGCGCCGACGCGCCTCCGTTCCCGAAAGGCATCCTGATCGACCAGGGCCTGGACGACAAATTCCTGGCCGAGCAGCTGTACCCGGACGCCTTCGCGCAAGCCTGCCGCGCCGTCGGCCAGCCCCTCGAACTGCGCCGCCATCCGGGCTACGACCACGGCTATTACTTCATCTCGACCTTCGTCGACGACCACCTGCGCTTCCACCGCCGCAACCTCGGCTGACGCCGCCCCGGTCCACGTCCCGTCGCGTCATGCGAAACGACGTGGGCCACACTGTCATGGACCCGGGCGGTTCCGTAAAATTCCCCGTTTTCCCGCGCGTGCTGGCCCGGATCAAACGTCCCGTCCGGCCACCCGCGCACGTATCGGGACGCCCCTTGCAAACCCGTTTCGCCCGCCCTATAAATGGGATTGGCGGCGTCCGGTGCGTCGCCGAACGCCATTCCTGAACGTCAGTCTTGTTAAAAGGGAGGTCCATCATGAACCTGATCAGAAGAGGCGCGACGCCGCTCTCCACCTACCGTCCCGGCGCCATGGAAGACCAGTTCGGACGCATGGTCGAGAACATGTTCCAGGATTTCTTCGCCCCGCTCGCCCAGGGCCGCTGGTCCGGCGACGACGTCGGCATGCCGCGCCTGGACGTCAGCGAGACGGAAAAAACCTTCGAGGTGCGGGCCGAGCTGCCGGGCGTCAAGAAGGACGACGTGCACGTCTCGATCGACGGCCAGCGCGTCACCATCGAGGGCGAGTGTCAGCAGGCAAACGAACAGCGCCAGGGCGAACAGGTGGTGTATTCTGAGCGCTCGACGCGCAAGTACCAGCGCAGCTTCACGCTGCCCGCCGAGGTCGACGATGCCAGTGCCCAGGCCCGCCTCGAGGACGGCGTGCTGGTGCTCTCGCTACCCAAGAAACAGGGCGGCACGGCGCGCCAGCTGACGATCCAGTAAGCCGCAGCGCGCGCGGCACGCGTACGTGGCCCGGCGGCCCGCTGGCCGCCCGTGGCCGCGCTCGCGCCGCCGCCACGCGGCGAACCTCAGGAACCGTGCATCATGGCCGACATCCGTCATTTCAAGGACCGCACCGAGGCGGGCCGCCTGCTGGCCAGGCGGCTCGGCGAGTACGCCCGGCGCCCGGATGCCGTCGTGCTGGCGCTGCCGCGCGGCGGCGTGCCGGTGGGGTTCGCGATCGCACAGCGGCTCGGGATCGCCCTCGACATCCTCATCGTCCGCAAGCTCGGCATGCCGGGCCACGAGGAATTCGCGATGGGCGCGGTGGGCAGCGGCGGCGTGCGCGTGCTCCAGTCCGGCGTGCCCGGCCTGATGGGCGTCAGCGCGCACGACGTCGACCTCGTGACGGCGCGCGAACTGGCCGAGCTGCAGCGGCGCGAGCGCGCCTACCGCGGCGGCCGGGCGCCGCTCGACCTCGCGGGGCGCAGCGCGATCCTCGTCGACGACGGCGTCGCGACGGGCTCCACGATGCTGGCCGCGATCGAAGTGGCGCGCAGGCTCGGGCCGCGCACGCTGGTGCTGGCGGTCCCCGTCGCGCCGCCCGACACGGCGGCCGCGCTCGCGGCGCGCGTCGACGATCTCGTCTGCCTGTCGACCCCGCCGCAATTCCGCTCGGTCGGCCAGTGGTACGACACGTTCGGCCAGACCAGCGACGAGGAAGTGCAGGATTTGCTGGCCACCGCCTGGCACGACGAGGCGATGGCCGGGGCCAGACCAACCGGAGGAGCGAATCATGAGACAAACGACCGACACAGGCTTTGAAATCGCGAAATGGCTGGGCGGCGCCGCCGCCGGCGCCCTGCTGATGTACATGCTCGACCCCGACCGCGGCGGCGCGCGGCGCGCCCAATCGGCCGCGGCGGTGCGCAACGCCGGGTCGCGCACGTCCAGTGCGCTGGGCAATGTGTGGCACGGCGCCGGCGCGCGCATCGGCGCTGCCGCCGACACCCTGCGCGACGGCGCGGCCGGCCTGGCGGACGATCTCCGGACGGACGGCGCGGCGTCCGCGACGGGCTCGGCGATCGAGCGCATGGGCCGCGCCGCCAGCGACGCGCTCGACGCCGGCCTCGACAAGGCGAAAGACGGCATGGACAAGGCCAGGAGTGCACTGAGCCGCGGCGGCCAAGGCATCGGGAACGGCCTCGACAAGGCCGGCGATGCGATCGAGGAATCGTATGGCGCGCGCAGCCTGCGCGCGCGCATGCGCGACGCCCTGCAGGCGGGACCGGACGGCGAATGGACGCCGGCCGCGCGCAATTCGGCCCTGGCCGGCGGCGGCCTGCTGGCGCTGTATGCCCTGACGCGGCGCTCGCCGCTGGGCCTGTTGCTCGGCCTGGCCGGCGCCGCGCTGCTGGCGCGGGGCGCCGCCAACCAGCCCCTGACGGGCATGCTGCGCGGGCGCGGCATGGGCCTGGACCAGACCATCGACTTCAGCAAGTCCATCGTCATCGACGCCGCGCCGGACGACGTGTACGACGTCTGGGCCAATTACGAGAACTTCCCGCACTTCATGTCCCACGTCGTCGAGGTGCGCGACCTCGGGCGCGGGCGCTCGCACTGGATCGTGCGCGGACCGGGCGGCAGCGAGTTCGAATGGAATTCCGTGCTCACCGAGCAGAGCCGGCCGCACCGCCTGGCCTGGCGCAGCGAGGCCGGCGCCGAGATCCCGCAAAGCGGCTCGATCCAGTTCGAACCGCAGCGCGGCGGCACGCTCGTCACCGTCCACATGTCGTACACGCCGCCGGCGGGCGTCCTCGGCCACGGCCTCGCGACGCTGCTCGGCTCCGATCCCAAGGCCCAGATGGACGACGACCTGGCGCGCATGAAGGCCTTCATCGAACGGGGCGCCGTGCCGCGCGACGCCGCGCGCACGCGCGCCGGCAGCCGCTGGCTGCACTGAGGCCGTCATGGCAACCCCGCATGCCGTTTCCGCGATCCGCGCCGCCGCCCGCCCGCTGACGGGCGGCAAACGCGATTACGACGCCCTGCTCGACCTCGTCGGCGACGCGCGCTTCGTCCTGCTGGGCGAAGCGACGCACGGCACGCACGAGTTTTACGAGGAACGCGCGCGCATCACCCGGCGCCTGATCGAGGACAAGGGCTTTCACGCCGTGGCGGTCGAGGCCGACTGGCCGGACGCCTACCGCGTCAACCGCTACGTGCGCGGCCGCGGCGCCGACCGCGACGCCAACGATGCGTTGTCCGGCTTCAAGCGGTTCCCGAACTGGATGTGGCGGAACACCGACGTCGCCGGCTTCGTCGAGTGGCTGCGCCACCACAATGCGCGCGCGGCGGGCCAGCAGGTCGGCTTCTACGGACTCGACCTGTACAGCATGTTCTCGTCGATCGAGGAAGTGCTGCGCTACCTCGACGAGGTCGACCCGAACGCGGCGCGCCAGGCCCGCGAACGCTATGCCTGCTTCGACCATTACCACGAGGACAGCCAGCACTACGGCTACACGGCGAGCCTCGACCTGTCCGCGTCGTGCGAGCAAGGCGTCCTCGAACAATTGAAGCAGCTGCAGCAACGCGCCGCCGACTATATGTACCGCGACGGCGACGAGGAAGCGTTCTTCTATGCCGAGCAGAACGCGCGGCTCGTCAAGAATGCCGAGGAATACTACCGGACCATGTTCCGGGGTCGTGTGTCGTCCTGGAACTTGCGCGACAGCCATATGGCAGAGACCCTGGACGCGCTGGCGCGCCACTTGTCGAAGGATGACGAACCGCCCAGCAAAATCATCGTCTGGGAACATAATTCCCACATCGGCGACGCGCGCGCGACGGAGATGGGCGAGATGGGCGAGTGGAACGTCGGCGAACTGGCGCGCAAGGAATATGACGGGCAGACGCGTCTGATCGGCTTTTCCACCTACGACGGCTTCGTTACGGCCGCATCCGAATGGGACGCGCCGGCCGAGCACAAGCGCGTCAGGCCGGGCATGCCGGGCAGCTACGAAGAGCTGCTGCACGCGACGGGCATCCCCCGCTTCCTGCTGCCGCTGCGCGACGGCGACGATCAAGTGCGCGACACGATGCTGGAACGCAAGCTGGAACGCGCCATCGGCGTCATCTACCTGCCGCGCACGGAACGCCACAGCCATTATTTTGCGGCCGAAATGGCGCGCCAGTTCGATGCCGTGATCCACATCGACCACACGACGGCAGTGCAGCCGCTCGATCCGGGTGGCGGCTGGCATTCGGACGAGCCGCCGGAGACTTATCCGACCGGTATCTAAGCCCCCCGGTCATGTATCGACAATTGTGTATCCCAGGCGCGTCAATGTGAAAATTGGCGAGAATGCAACGGCCTGCACAATTGTAAAATGAACAAATGTCTTGCGAGTGTTGCGCGCCGTCATGAGTCGGTCGCGCAACCGTGCAATCGTCAACAGTCATTTGTTCACTCATCGAGGGCTATGAAACCAATCCGGGTATCCATTCTTGCTGCCCTGCTCGCGGGCAGCGCCGGCCTGCACGCGCAGGAAACCAATTCCAACGTGGAACATTGCGACCGTCCGCTCGGCACACTCGCGGTGACCGAAGCCCAGAGCGAGAGCGCGCACGCGCTGCAGAGCTATGGACTGGGCTCGCCGGTTGCGCTGCTGCGCATCATGGTGCAGCAATCGAACTGCTTCCAGGTCGTCGAGCGCGGTGCCGCGATGGCCAACCTGCAGCAGGAGCGCGCACTGGCCGCGAATGGCGAGACGCTGGCCGGCAGCAATGTCGGCAAGGGCCAGTTGCAGGCGGCGGACTTCGTGATGACGCCGAACGTCCAATTCGCCGCCAACAACACGGGCGGCATCGGCGGCGCGATCTCGGACTACGGCGGACGGCTGCTCGGCGGGCTGGGCCGGATCGCGGGCGGCATCGCCGGCAACCTGAAGTTCAAGGAAGCGCAGACCAGCCTGCTGATCGCGGATGTCCGTTCCGGCATCCAGGTCGCGGCGGAAGAAGGCGTAGCGACGAAGACCGACTTCGGCATTTCCGGCTGGAGCTGGGGCGGCGGCGATTACTCGCGCCTGGGCGGCTATACGAATACGCCGGAAGGCAAGATGGTCGCGGCCAGCCTGCTCGACAACTACAACCGCATCGTGCTCAAGATCCGCAACGAGCCCAGCCTCGTGCGCACGGCCAGTGCGGCCGGCAAGGCGAATGCGCAGGCATCCACGCGCGAGGGCGTGCCGGTGTCGGCCGGCGCCAGCGTGTATGCGCGCCTCGCGACCGTCAAGGTGTACACGGAACCACGCGCCGGCAGCAAGGTGATGGGGACGCTGAAGCGCGCGGAAGAAGCGATCGCCACCGGCGAAGAACGCGACGGCTTCGTCAAGATCGACGGCGAAAACGTGTCGGGCGGCTGGGTCCAGCGCACGCTGGTGGCGACGCAGCCGGCACCGCGGTAAGCCAGCGTCTCAGCGGACCTGCGCGTCGGCCCGCGGCGCGGGGACGGCGGGCGCATCGCCCGCCGCCCGCACGACGCAGCGGTCGCGCCCGCCGTGCTTGGCCGCATACAGCGCGCCGTCGGCCCAGCCCAGCACCTGGTCCTGCGTGGGCAGCGGGCCATCCGTGCCGCGCACGAGCGCGATGCCGACGCTGGCCGTCACGGCCAGCTCGCCCGCCCCCGTCGCGAAGGGCCGCCGGATGGTGGCCACGATCTTGGCGCCGATCCGCTCGGCTTCGTCCAGGCCCTTGACGTCTTCCAGCAGCACGACGAATTCGTCGCCGGCCAGCCGGGCCGGCGTGTCGGTCACGCGCACGCAGGCGGCCAGGCGCTGGGCGAACTCCTTCAGGACCTCGTCGCCGACGCCGTGGCCCCAGGTGTCGTTGATGGTCTTGAAGTGGTCGATATCCATATAGGCCACGCCCAGCACCTGGCGCTGGCGGCGCACGCGCTCCAGGGCCAGGCCCAGCAGCTCGCCGAACAGGCGGCGGTTGGCGATGCCCGTCAGGCTGTCGAAGCGGGCCATCTGCACGAGCCGGCTTTCCGCCTCCTTCACGCGGGTCATGTCGTGCGCCAGCGCATACACGCCCGCGACGGCGACCGTCACCCGGCCCTGCGCCTGCACGTCCGGGACGAACGTCCATTCGAGGATGCGGTGCCGGCCCTGCGCCTGCAACGGCATCTCGAACGTGGCGCCGACGCCTTCGAACGCCTGCTTCAGGCGCGGACGCGCCGCGTCGTAGGCCGGCTTGCCGAGGACCTCGGCCAGGTGCATGCCGGGCAGGCGGACCGGTTCCAGCCCCAGCCAGGCCTGGAACGTCGCGTTGCCGAAGCCCATGCGGTGGTTGCGGTCGATGTAGCAGATCAGCACGGGCAGGTTGTCGGCGATCAGGCGCAGGCGCTGCTCGCTCGCGGCCTGGGCCAGCTCCGCTTCCTTGCGCTCGCTGATGTCCATCGCCATGACGGTGAAGCCGACGACGCGGCCCTCCTGGTCGACGTCCGGGATCGTGTCGATCATCTGGTGGCGCGACGCGTCGTCGCTGCGCACGTCCTCGATGTGGCCGCGCTCGCCGCACAGGGCCGCGCGGATCAGCGGTTCCAGGCGGGTGTAGCCGGCCTCGCCCAGCGCCTCGCGCACCGTGCGCCCGAGCGCCCAGTCCGGCGGCGTGCCGATCATGCGGTCGAAGCCGGCGTTGGTGAATTCGAAACGCTCGTCGCGGTCGACGTAGGCGATCACGGCCGGGACATTGTCGGCGATCGCGCGCATGCGGGCGCTGGCGCGCTCGCGCGCGTGCACGAGGTCGTGGAAGGCGCGGCCCAGTTCGCCGACCTCGTCATGCCGGGCGAGCGCCAGCACGTCGATGTCGACGCCCTCGTGGCGGACCGCGGCGACGTTGCGGCGCAGCGCGTCCAGCGGGCGCAGGCCGCGCCGCACGAGCCACCACGCCAGGATGCCCGCCACCAGCGCGAGCACCGCCGCGACGACGAGCACCGTGCGGCGCACGCGCGCCAGTGGCGCGAACGCCGCGGCCTCCGGGTTGCGCGCGCCGAGGATCCAGCCCGTCGTGGCCAGGCGCCGGTAGGTGACGATGGCGGGGCCTTCACGGTCGTCGCCGTACAGCCAGCCCTCGAACCCGTGCAGCGCGCGCGCCAGGCCGGGCTGGGTGCCGGGGCTCTCGTCCAGGCGCTCCGGCGCACGCGCCTTCGGGGGCGCGTCGATCAGCACGCCGTCGGCCGACATCAGGAACAGGTAGCCGCCGCCCGGCCGCAGGGCGTCGACCTGGCGCAAAAACCGCGCATGCTGCAGGTCGATGCGGCCGGCCAGCACGTACAGGATCTCGCCGTGGTCGTCGAACACGGGGGCCGTCACCACCACCACTTTCGCGCCGGACAGGCGGCTCTGGAACGGGTCGGAGACGATGCCGCGCCCGCGCAGCAGGGTTTCTTCGAAATACGGGCGGCCGGCCGCCGTCAGCGGCTGGGCGCTCGGCATGGTCGCGCCCGACGCGACCAGTTCGCCGTTGCGCGTGAAGGCGGCGATGTTGACGAAGTCCTCGCTGGCGTCGGCCGTGCGCTCGGCCAGCCAGGCCTGCAGGCGGCGCGGGTCGTGGCGGGCGTCCACCGGCAACGCGGCGGCCAGCGCGGCCATCTGGCGCAGGCGCGCTTCCAGCTGGTCGTCGAGGAAGGCGGCGGCGCCGGACAGCAGCGCATACTGCTGCCCGCCCAGGACCGCGCGCAGGTCGTGTTCGGCCACGTCCACGGCCAGCGGGCCTGCCAGCAGCGTGGCGCCCAGCACCAGCACGCCGACGGCGCCGGCCAGGCGGCTGCGCAGGGTGGTCGGAAAAGAGATGGGTCGTCGCATCATGGGTGAGTGCACCGCTACGCATCGGGCCGTACCAGTATGTCATACCGCTTGAATTTCTACTAATACGAAGCAAAACATCAATTCCCTTGCTCTTGACCGGGCGGATTGGTTTAGCATTGCACTTTAGGCCCGGCAACTTGATAACGATCCCGCGAGGACATGAGTAAATACACACTGCACGTCAACGGCAAGGCCCAGGCCGTCGACGTCGAGGCGGATACCCCGCTGCTGTGGGCGCTGCGCGATACCCTCGGTCTCGTCGGCACGAGATACGGCTGCGGCGTCGGCGCCTGCGGGGCCTGCACCGTGCACGTGGACGGCCAGCCGGCGCGCGCCTGTCAGTTGCCGGTGAGCAGCGTCGGCAAGCGCCGCATCACCACCATCGAAGGGCTGGACGCGCGCGCCATGCATCCGCTGCAGCAGGCCTGGACCGAACTGGACGTGCCGCAGTGCGGCTATTGCCAGGCCGGCCAGATCATGACGGCGTGCGCCCTGCTGAAACAGCATCCGCGTCCGACCGACGCCCAGATCGACGACGCGATGGCGGGCAACCTGTGCCGCTGCGCGACCTATGTGCGCATCCGTGCCGGCATCCACCGGGCGGCGGACATCGCCGGCGCCGGCAAGGGCAAGGCATGAGCCGGCCCGCCTCCCCCGCGCGCCGCCGCTTCCTCGGCCGCTCGGCCGGCGCCGGCGTGGCCCTGCTGCTCGGCGTGCAGGCCGACGGCGCCGTCGCCGCGCTGTCCGACGACGGCCAGGCCGGCGCCGCGGCCGGCGACTTCATGCCGAACGCCTTCATCCGCATCGGCACGGACGGGCGCGTCACGCTCGTCTCCAAGCAGCCGGAAATCGGCCAGGGCATCAAGACGTCGCTGCCGATGGTGCTGGCCGAGGAACTCGAGGTCGACTGGAAAGCGGTCCGCGTCGTGCAGGGCGACCTGAATCCGATCTACGGGTCGCAGGGCGCCGGCGGGTCGACGTCGACGCCGGCCAACTACGACAACTTCCACCGCCTGGGCGCCACCGCGCGCACGCTGCTGGTACGCGCGGCCGCGCAGACGTGGAACGTGGCGGAGGCCGAGTGCCGCGCGGAGAACGGGGCCGTCGTGCACGGCGCCAGCGGCCGCACGCTGGGGTACGGCGCGCTCGTGCGCACCGCGTCCGCCCTGCCCGTGCCGCTCGCAGCCGGCGTCGTGCTGAAGGATCCGGCCACGTACCGCCTGCTCGGCACGCGCGTGGGCGGCGTCGACAACGCGCTCGTCGTCAGCGGCCGGCCGCTGTTCGGCATCGATACGCGCCTGCCCGGCATGCTGTATGCGACGTACGTGAAATGCCCCGTGCCGGGCGGCCGTCCCGTCGACGCCAACCTCGCCGCCGTCAAGGCCATGCCCGGCGTGAAGGCGGCGTTCATCGTCGAGGGCACGGAAAACCTGAACGGGCTGCGGCCCGGCGTCGCCATCGTCGCCGACTCGACGTGGAACGCCTTCCGCGCCCGCAAAAAACTGCAGGTGACGTGGGACGAAGGCGAAGGCGCGCGCCACAGCTGGGCGGGTTTCGTCGCCCAGGCGCAGGCCGCCAGCGGCCAGCCCGGCGCCGCCGTGCTGCGCAAGGACGGCGACGTCGATGCCGCCCTCGCCGGCGCCGCGCGCACCGTCGAGGCGAACTACGTCTATCCGTTCATCTCGCACGCGAGCATGGAACCGCAGAACTGCACGGCGTGGTTCAAGCCGGCCGACGGCACGCTCGAGCTGTGGGCGCCGACTCAGAACCCGGGCGCGGGCCAGGCCCTCGCGGCCGCCACCTTCAACATCCCGAAGGACAAGATCACCCTCCACATCACGCGCAGCGGCGGCGGATTCGGGCGCCGGCTGTCGTCCGACTTCATCGTCGAGGCGGCGGCGATCGCGCAACGGGTCAAGGCGCCCGTCAAGCTGACGTGGATGCGCGAGGACGACCTGCAGCACGACCACTTCCGCGCCGGCGGCTTCCACTTCCTGCGCGGCGGCGTCGATGCGCAGGGCAAGGTCGTCGCCTGGCACGACCATTTCGTCACGTTCGCCAACCGCGTCGACAGGAAGGAAAGCGACGGCGGCACGGCCAGCGTGCTGCTTGCGGGCAGCGGCGCCAACCTGTCCGGCGACGAATTCCCCGGCCGCTGGCTCGCCAACTGCCTGATCGAACAGACGCCGCTCGAATGCCGCATCCCGATGGGACCGTGGCGCGCGCCGGGCAGCAATGTGTTCGCGTGGGTGTTCCACAGCTTCATCGACGAGCTGGCGCATGCGGCCGGACGCGATCCCGTAGCGTTCCGCCTCGACCTGCTGGGCGACAAGGACCTCGTGGCCGGCACCGGCGAACGCGGCGTGCCGTACAACGTGGGGCGCATGCGCGCCGTGCTGCAAGCCGTCGCGGAGAAATCCGGCTGGGGCCAGCGCACGTTCGCGCGCGGCCAGGGCGCCGGCGTCGCGTTCCACTTCAGCCACCGCGGCTACGTGGCCGAAGTGGCCGAGGTGACGGTGTCGAAGGAAGGCCGGCTGCGCGTGGACCGCGTCGTCGTGGTCGCCGACATCGGCGCACAGGTCGTCAACCTGTCCGGCGCCGAGAACCAGGTGCAGGGGGCCGTGATCGACGGCCTGTCGACACTGATGTATCCGGCGCTCGACATCGACAAGGGCCGCGTCGTGCAGAGCAACTTCCACGACTATCCGCTGCTGCGCATGCCGGACACGCCAACGAAGGTCGAGGCGCACTTCCTCAAGACGGCCTATCCCGTCACGGGCCTGGGCGAACCCGCGTTCCCGCCGCTCGCGCCGGCCGTCTGCAACGCGATCTTCGCCGCCACCGGCAAGCGCGTGCGCGAACTGCCGCTCGCGAAGGCGGACCTGTCCTGGAGCTGACGGCGTGACGACGGGCGACGTGTCCGACCTGCTGGGCCAGGCCGTCCGGCTGCACCAGCAGGGCCGGCTCGAGGACGCGCAGGCCTTGTACCGGCGCGTGCTGGCGGCGGCCCCTCGCCAGTTCGATGCGCTGCACCTGCTGGGCGTGATCGAGCGCCAGCGCGGCCAGCCAGCGCGCGCGGTCGAATTCATCCAGGAAGCGCTGCGCGCCGATCCGCACCAGGCGCGCGCCCACTGCAACCTGGGGGCCGCGCTGCAGGACCTCGGCCGCGTCGACGCGGCGCTGGCCAGCTACGAGGCCGCGCTGCGCATCGATCCGGGCTATGCGCTCGCGTGGGACAACCGCGGCAACACGCTGCGCCGGCTCGGCCGCCTGCCGGAAGCGCTGGACAGTTACGAGCGCGCCCTCGGCATCAGCCCGGCGATGGCGGATGCGTGGTGCCACCGGGCCATCGTGCTGCACGACCTGGGCCGCCACGCCGACGCGGCGGCGAGCGCCGAACAGGCGCGGGCGGCGCGGCCCGCGCACGCGGACGCCCTCGTCGCGCTCGGCCATGCGCTGCAGGCGCTGGACCACCACGCGGCCAGCGTCGAGGCCTACGACCGCGCGCTCGCGCTGGCCCCGCAGGCGGCGGAAACGTGGTGCGCGCGCGGCACGGCGTTGAAAAAATCAGGCGACCTCGCCGGCGCGCTGCACAGCTACGAGCGGGCGCTGGCCGCGCGTCCCGATTATGCGCTGGCCGAGCAGTACCGCGCGAACACGCTGCGCGCGCTGGGCCAGCGCGACGCGGCCGTCGACGCGTACCGCCGCGCCCTCGCGCTCGGTGCGAACGCGAACGAGGTCCGCTTCGCGCTGGCCGCGCTGGGCGAGGCCGACCAGCCGGACGCCGCGCCCGCCGATTACGTGAAAAGCCTGTTCGACCAGTATGCCGGACGGTTCGACCGCCACCTCGTCGACGTGCTCGCCTACCGCACGCCGGCGCTGCTGGAGGCGCTGCTGCGTCCGCGCCTGGCGGCGCCGCCGCTGGCATCGGTACTGGACCTCGGCTGCGGCACGGGCCTGTGCGCGCCGTTCCTGCGGCCGCTGGCGCGGCATCTCGCCGGGATCGACCTGTCGCAGCGCATGCTGGACAAGGCCGCGGACCTGGGCCTGTACGATGAACTGGCGTGCGCCGACATCGTCGACTGGCTCGCGGAGCGGCCCGCGTCGTGCGACCTCGCCGTCGCGGCCGACGTGCTGGTGTACATCGGGGACCTGGCGCCGCTGTTCGCGCGCGTGCGGCGCGTGCTGCGCGCGGGCGGGCTGTTCGCATTTTCCTGCGAGGCGCTGGACGGCGGCGGCGGTCGTGGTTATGCGCTCCAGCCCTCGAACCGGTTCGCGCATGCGCCGGATTACGTGCGGCGCACCGCGCGGGCGGCCGGGTTCGACGTCATTGCGACCGAAGCGGCGACGCTGCGCCGCGACCATGGACGCGACGTTCCCGGTTACCTGATCTTGCTGTCGTAGGGTGGGCACGCCGTGCCCACGCGTTCAGCGTCCGCCGGCACGGACACGACGTATCTTTACCCTCCGGCCGGCACGGACACGATATATCGCGCCTCGCGTATCACCGCGTGGGCACAGGGTGCCCACCCTACGCGACGGACAAGGCCACCATCCCGAACTCGCCGAGCCGCACCGGCACGGCGCCGCGCGCGACCATGCGGTCGCGCGCGCGGCTGCCGTCGCCCGGCCGCACGTCCACGGCGCGCATGGCTTCCGGCACGACCAGCGTCGTGAAATCCTCTTCGAGCGCATCCGTGACGGTGTTCAGCACGCAGTAGTCGGTGGCCAGGCCCACCACCGTGACGCGCTCCACGCCGCGCTCGCGCAATTGCGCGGCCAGGTCGGTGCCGCCGAACGCGGAATAGGCGTCGGCCGCCGCCGTGGCGGCCTTGGAGATGACGACGGCGTCGTCCGGCAGCGCGAGTTCGGCCGCGAATGCGGCCCCCGGCGTGTCCGCCACGCAGTGCGGTGGCCACGGTCCGCCCTGGGCCTGGAACGAGCAGTGGTCGCCCGGGTGCCAGTCGCGCGACGCGAAAATGGGCAGTTGCTGCGCGCGATACAGCTCGATCAGGTGGTTGATGGGCGCGACGACTTCGTGGCCGCCCGCCACCCCGAGCGCGCCGCCGGGCAGGAAATCGGCCTGCATGTCGATCACGAGCAAGGCGTCACGCTTGTCGAGGTGGATCGCACTCATGCTGTTCTCCAGATAAAGCGGGCGAGCCGCGATGCCCTATTGTCGCGCAAACTTCAGTGCCGCGTCTCCCGCGCGGCGATGGCGGCGGCGGCGGCCGGGTCGGGATCGTGCCCGCCGAGCCGGTCGAGGATGGCCGCGGCCCGTTCGGCCAGCGCGGCGTCGGCTGCGTTCACCGTGACCTGGCAGTCGCGCACGTCGTCCTGCGCGACGGGCGCGTAGGTGTGCGAATAGGCGGTCTTGCCCGTCACCGAGGGCGCGTCGCCGACCGTGAAATTGCCTTGGACAGGTCCGCTTTCGTCGACGCGGACGTCGATCGCGACATCGTCCGCCGCGATGCCGGCGGCCAGCAGCTCGATGCGCGCCGCCTCGGCGACGGTGACGTGCTTGAACGTGCGGATGATGGCTTGCTGCATGGTGTCCTCCTGCATGATATGCGCTTGCAATCACCGTACCAGAATCCCGTGGCGCACGGCGCCCGCCGCGACCGGCCCGGATGTCGTACCCTGTTCCAATCGTAGGTTCTCCCGCGCTATTTTCCACACGTGCGGCATGATTCCGCCAATTTAGTACAATCTGGCAACACCCCAGCCGTAGCACCGCGCTTCATGACTTTTCAATAACATCACTCCCAAGAGAATAAAATGAAAATTTCAGCCCGGATTGCTTCATCCCGCCCCCTCGCCACCACCGCCATGCACGGGCGCGTGGAAACGCTGCGCAGCGAGGGCCAGTCAGTGATCGATTTTTCGATTGCGATCTCGCACTTCCCGGCGCCCCGGCCGGTGCTGGACGCGGTGGCCGCGGCGATCGAGCGCCGCCGCATCATGCCGTACACGAGCGTGGTCGGCGCCCTCGACGTGCGCGTCAGCCTGGCGGACAAGTTGCGCAAGGAAAACGGCCTCGAGGTCCACACGGACGAGATCATCGTCACCAATGGCGCCAAGCAGGGGTTGTACGAAGCGCTGTATGCATTGAGCGACCCCGGCGACACCGTGCTCGTGTTCAAGCCGCACTGGCCGGCCTATGTTGCTACGTCACAACTGCTGGGCCTGCGCCCCATCCTCGTCGACCTCCCCGAGGAAATCACGCCCGCGCTGCTGGACGGGCTGGGCAAGCCCGACATCGTCATCATCAATAACCCGCACAATCCCACCGGCAAGGTGTACACTCGCCGGGAACTGGAACACCTTCGTGCATGGGTGGAGCGCATCGGGGCCCGGGTGATCGTGGATGAAAGCTACGAACACCTGATCTTCGACGGCGGACACACCAGCCTGGCGGCATTGTGCGACTGGCGGAAGATCGGCGTGGTGACGCTGTTTTCGGCCTCGCAAAGCTATGCCATGATGGGCTGGCGGGTCGGCTTTGCGCTGGCGCCCGCCGAAGTGGTCAACGCGATGCAGACGCTGCAAGGTCCGATCACGGCTGCCGCCCCCCATTTGTCGCAGGTCGCTCTCGAGGTCGCATTCGCGACCGGTGCGCCGCGCGCGATGATGGCGGATTACCGTGAACGGCGCGACCTGGTGGTGCGGCTGTTTGCCGAGGTCCCCTGGATCGTCATGCACGCGCCGGCCTCCGGTCCGTACCTGTGGGGAGACGTGCGCAGCCTGACGCTGGACACCGTCGGCTTTGCCGATGCGCTGCTGGAGGAACATAAAGTGGCCGTCATGCCGGGCGAGGCGCTGGGCGTGCCGGGCCATATCCGGCTCGGCTATATTTCCGACGACGTGGCGACATTGCGCGAAGGCATCCGCAGGATAATCGAATTTGGTGATGCGTTTGCTGCCCACAAGGCGGCAGATAGAAGATAGATAAGATGACATCTGGCTTGAGCCGCTTCCGGCTGAACAGCCTGCGCAGCCGGCTCATGTTGCTGGTTGCGCTGGCGATCACGCCGCTGGCGGTGATGACGATCCTGTCCGGGATCCGCGAACGCGAACATGCCATCAAGGCATCGGAAGAAAACCTGCGCCGCCTGACGGGCATGGCGGCCGCCAACGAAGCCCAGTCGATCGAGGGCGCGCGCCAGATCCTCGTGGACCTGGCCAGCGTCCCCGACCTGATGGGCGACACGGCCAAGTGCACGTCGCTGCTGTCCGACGTCCTCGACCGCAACGAGGGCTTCGTCAACTTCGGCCTCATCCAGCTGAACGGCGACGTCACCTGCAGCGCCGTGCCGCTGCTGCACCCCGTCAACCTGGGCGACCGCAGCCACTTCCGCCGCGCCATCTCGGAACGCCGCTTCATTGCCGGCGACTACGTGTTCGGGCGCGTCATCAAGAAGCACACGATCAACCTCACCTACCCCGTCATCGACCGCAGCGGCAAGGTGCTGGCCGTCGTGTTCGCGGCGATGGACCTCGAAGGCCTGGACACCTTCATCAACGACATCAACCTGCCGCCCGGCTCCGTGCTGGCGACGGCGGACGCGCGCGGCACCATCATCTCGCGCCGCCCCGATCCCGAACGCTTCTTCGGCACCAGGCTGTCGCCCGCCACGCTGGACGCGCTGAACACGGCCGGCCAGCGCGCCGTGACGATCCGCGGCGACGACGGCGTCGAGCGCCTGCACACCTTCGCCCGCGTGGGCGCGCCCGCGCTGACCGACTACACGGTCACGATCGGCATCCCCACCGAGACGATCCTCTCGGCCGCGCGCCATGACCAGATCATGTCCCTGCTCGGCCTCGCGGCGACCACGCTGCTCGCGATGCTGGCCGCGTGGCTCGTGGGCGACGTCCTGATCGTCCAGCGCGTGCGCAAGCTGATGGGCACCGCCGAGCGCATCGCCGCCGGCGACCTGGAAGCGCGCTCCGGCATCGCCTACGGCCACGAGGAGATCGGCAACCTGGCCCAGGCGCTGGACCGCATGGCCGCCGCGCTGCAGAAGAAGGAGACGGCCCGTTCGCTGGCCGAGCGCGAACTGCGCGCCGCCGACCAGCGCAAGGACGAATTCCTCGCCATGCTCGCGCACGAGCTCCGCAACCCGCTGGCGCCGATCAGCACGGGCGCCCACCTGCTCAAGCTCCTGCACTCGGACAATGCGCAGATCACGCAGACGTGTTCCATCATCGTGCGCCAGGTCGACCACATGACGAGTCTCGTCGACGACCTGCTGGACGTGTCGCGGGTCACGCGCGGCCTCGTCTCGCTGTCGACCCAGGTGCTGGATTTCAAGCGCGTCGTCGACGACGCGGCCGAGCAGATCCGCCCGCTGATCGCGGCGCGGCGCCACCGCGTCGTGATCGAACTGCCGCCCATGCCGGCCTACGTCAAGGGCGACCACAAGCGCCTCGTGCAGGTGTGCGCGAACCTGCTCAACAACGCGACCAAGTACACGCCCGAAGGCGGCACCATCCAGCTGCGCGTGGAAGCCGACGGCAACGACTACGTGCTGACGGTGGCCGACGACGGCATCGGCATGGAGCCGGCGCTCGTCGAGCGCGTGTTCGACCTGTTCACCCAGGCCGAGCGCACGCCGGACCGTTCGCAGGGCGGCCTCGGGCTCGGCCTGGCCCTCGTGAAAAGCCTCGTCGAGCTGCATGGCGGCGAAGTGAGGGCGTACAGTCCCGGCCTGGGCAAGGGGTCCACGTTCACCGTGCGCCTGCCCCGCTACACGCAGGACGTCGTGCTGGCGGCGGCGCCCATCGTCGGCGGACCGCATGGCGACGGCGCCGTACCGCTGCGCATCCTGCTCGTGGACGACAACGTGGACGCCGTGCACACGCTGCAGCTGTTCCTCCGTTCCGGCGGCCACCGCGTGGAAGTCGCGTATTCCGCCACGGACGCGCTGGAACTGGCGAAGTCGTTCGTGCCGGAAGTCTGCCTGCTCGACATCGGCCTGCCCGACTTCGACGGCAACGAACTGGCACGCCGCCTGCGCCTGCTGCCGCAGGCGGCCGGCGCCACCCTGATCGCGATGACCGGCTACGGCCGCCAGCAGGACCGCGACGCGTCGATGGCGGCCGGCTTCGACCACTACCTCGTCAAACCGGTGAATACGACGCAGCTGGCGGACATCCTGGCCGCCGCCGCGGAGGCGAACATCCGGCGCTAGGTGCGCGGGATGCCGGCGTCATGTGGGCACGGGGTGCCCACCCTACGGTTACGTAAATCGCGCAGGGTGGGCGGCCTCCGCACGTCACCGCCGCGGCGCCCCGAACGTCTTCTTCCACCATTCGTCGATCATCTGCATCTCGTACGGCCAGCGCGCGTCGCGGGGATACGTGTTGATGTGGTCCGCGTACCCCTTGTCGCTGAGCTGCGCGGTGCCGCTCGCGACGACCTTGCCGCCCTCGCTGAGCGTGTAGCGCAGGCGCATGGCCGGCCAGTCGGCGCCGCCGCGCATGATGCGCAGCTCGTCGCTGCCCAGGCCATTTGGCTGCTCGCGCCCGGCCAGGTCGATGTCGAGCACGTCGATGGCGAGGTCCTGCCCGGGCGGCAGAGCCGCGCCCAGCGTCTCGAAATGCTTCCTGAAATCGTCGAGCGCCTGCGTGCGCTGCCACGGCGCGCGCGGCAGGTCGGTGAAGCGTTCGGGCTGGACGTAGTGGACGGTGACGGCGGCCGATGCGGCGCCTGCGCCGGCCACGAGGCCCATGCCCAGCAATGCGGCGATGCGGATGTCCATGGTCGTTCTCCGGTCGGTTGATCCGACAACGATACCGGCAACTATACGCCGGTTCGCCGGCCTGCCGTGCCGCGCTCATCCGCCCCATCCCTTATCATCGGTCCTGACCGAGGAGATGATATGGAGACCGTCGAAGTCGTCCTGGCGATGCTCGTCGCCGTGATCGCCAGCGGCTACGTGGCGCGCGTGCTGCCCGTGGCCCTGCCCCTGCCGCTGATCCAGATCGTGCTGGGCGCCGTGATCGCGGGCGTCTTCGGCCACGGCGTCGCGCTCGACCCGGACATCTTCTTCCTCCTGTTCCTGCCCCCGCTGCTGTTCGTGGACGGCTGGCGCATCCCCAAGATCGGCCTGTTCCGCGACAAGGCCACGATCCTGGAGCTGGCCCTCGGCCTCGTCGTGTTCACCGTCGTCGGCGCCGGCTACCTGCTGCACTGGATGATCCCCGCGATGCCGCTCGCGGTGGCGTTCGCGCTGGCCGCCATCGTGGCGCCGACCGACCCCGTGGCCGTCGCGTCGATCACGGCGCGCGTGCCCATGCCGCCGCGCCTGCAGCACATCATCGAGGGCGAGAGCCTGCTCAACGATGCGAGTGGCCTCGTCTGCTTCCGCTTCGCCGTCGCCGCCGCCGTGACGGGGCACTTCTCGCTGGCGCGGGCGGGCCTGTCGTTCCTGTGGATCGCGCTGGCCGGCATCGCGGCCGGGGTGGCGATCACGTTCGCCATCACGCGCGCGCACGGCATCCTGCAGCGCCGCTTCGGCGAAGAGGACGGCGTGCCGGTGCTGATCAACCTCCTGACGCCGTTCGGCGCCTATCTCGTGGCCGAGCGCCTGAACGCGTCCGGCATCCTGGCGGCCGTCGCGGCCGGCGTCACGATGAGCTACCTGGAACTGTCGGGCGGCGCCACGCCCGGCACGCGCATCCGCCGCAACGTCATCTGGGACGCCCTGCAATTCACCCTGAACGGCACCATGTTCGTGCTGCTGGGCGAACAACTGCCGGACATCGCGCGCGGCGCCCTCCACCCGGACGGCGGCCAGCCGTTCGACCCGTGGTGGCTCGCCGGCCGCGCCCTCGCGTTCAGCCTGGGCCTCCTGCTGCTGCGCTTCGCGTGGGTGTGGATCTCGCTGCAGCTGACCCTCCTGAACCGGCGCCGCCTCGGCCGCCAGGCGTTTGCGCCGAAGCTGCGCGTGATGCTGGCGACGTCCGTGTCCGGCGTGCGCGGCGCGCTGACGATGGCCGGCGTGATGACCTTGCCGCTCGCCCTGCCGGACGGCGCCCCGTTCCCCGCGCGCCAGCTGGCGATCTTCCTCGCCGCCAGCGTGATCGTCGTCTCGCTGCTGGTCGCCGGTGCCGCGCTGCCCGCCCTGCTGCGCGGCCTCGGGATGCCGGACGAACCGGACGCGCCGTGCAGCGAGGACGACGCCCGCCGCGCGGCCACGCTGGCCGCCGTCGCCGCGCTGGAACAGGCGCAAAAGGCCGACGGCCGGACCGGCGCGGATGCCGCTCCCGCTGCGCGCGACCAGGCCGTCGGCCACGTGCTGCGGCTGTACCGGCACCGCCTGGACGCGGCCGGCGCGGCGGGCGGCAACGGCGATGCCCAGGCCCAGCTGCGCACGGAACGCGCCTACCGGCTGCTCGCGCTGAACGCCGAGCGCGACACCGTGCTGCGCCTCGCGCGCCGCATGGACATCTCGGACGAGACGGCGCGCAAGCTGCTGCGCCAGATCGACTTGCTGGAAGCGCGCTACCAGCTGGACTGAACCGCCCCGGCCTCGCTGCGACCCTGCCCGCATGGCGCACTGTCGACTGTCTTTACAACGCACATTCCCGATATTTGTAAGACGCTGATTACATTCAGTTATCCAACATGGTGTGAATCTTGCTCAATAATTAACCGCAGGACCGTACCAAGTCTTTGATTTCGCTCATACCAATAAATAGGGAGATCACTATGTTTGGGAAACTCAGTCTCAGCGTCAGATGGCTGGGCGCGCTCGTCGTGCTCTTGTTCTCGCAGTGGGCCGCGGCCGGCCCCATCGCAATCGGTTATATGTCGTTCGACGTCACCTCGGGCACCACGGCCCAGTTCGACATCGCCAACCTCACCGGTCCCAACGCGCTCGCCCCGGACTTCCCGGTCGCCACGCCGCTCGCTTTCAACGCACTGAACCTGCTCGTCACCTTCTCGGACGGCACCACCCACACGTTCGGCCTGTCCGACTTCACGCTCAGCGTGGACGGCATGTCGCTCGACGGTCCGACGGTCGCGATCGGCGGTACGACGCTGCCCGTGGCGGCGACGCTGTCGGGGCTGGTCGGTCCGACCTCGATCGATCCCGGCACCGGCACCATGATGGACATCGACGCCGCCTTCAGCCCCGTGATGCTCGGCGACATCCACGGTCCGGCGCTGGACGACGGCGCGCTCGGCGTCATCTACGTCCACGAACCGGGCACCGTGACCGTGCCGGAACCGTCGTCGGCCTGGCTCGTCCTGATCGGCGCCGCCGCGTTCGGCCTGCGCCGGCGCGCCCGCTCGGCCGCGCTGGTCGCCCTGCTCGCCGGCGCGGGCACCGCGTCGGCCGCGATTCCCGTCAAGCTCGCGGCCGCGTCGATTCCCAGCAGCGGCGTCGTCGGCGTGTCGTTCGTGAAGGTCACGGCGATGGGCCTGCCCGCCGTGGCGCCGGCCGGCGTGATGGTGACGATCGCCCCCACCTGTGCCGTCGGCGGCCCGGTGGCGGGCCAGGCGATCACGCCGGCGTCGTCCATCATTCCCGTGATCGGCAGCACGTCCCAGGTCCGCTTCCAGATCCCGGCCGCGCTCAACCAGGGCACGTATTACGTCTCGCTGTCCGGCGGCAGCGGCGCCGGGGCGTTCGCCAGCACCAACTGCTCCGTGCTGAACGTGACGACGTCGAACACGACGCTCAACTCGTGCCTGCCGACCAGCTCACTGGCCGTCGCGCTCGGCCCGACGGTCACCGCCTACGTGCCGAACGGCTGGTGGGGCGGCGGCGCGACCGGCATCCAGGTCGTACCGATCGAAGGCGCCGGCGCACCCACGTCGATTTCCACGGCCGGCATCGTGAATTCCTGCTCGTCCAACCCGAGCACCGGCCAGGCCGTGTGCACCGCCAACACGAACGACGTGTACCTGATCAACGGCCACACGCTGACCAATACCCTGCTCAGCAGCGCCACCGGCAACGCGTTCTTCTCCGGCGGCGGCTGCCGCAATTGCGGCGTGGCCGTGAACGGCCTGACGAACACCGCCTACATCACGGTGGGCCTGTCCGACAGCGCGTCCGGCTCCGGCATCCAGGCGCTGAACCTGGCCACCAACGCGTTCGGCACGCCGCTGCGCCTGCGCCACATCGTGTCCGAAAACATCTCGGTCGACGCCGGCCGCAACCTGCTGCTGACCCCGGGCGAGGACAACAGCTATGGCCTCGTGCGGCTCTCCAGCGCGGGCGACCTGCTGACGGAATTCGAGAACAGCACGATCGGCGGCGGCGGCGAATATGACTCGAGCGCATCGGACTGCACGACCGGCATCGCGCTCGCGTCGAACGAGTTCACGTCGAACGTGTCGATGGCCGACCTGAACCAGGCCAGCTTCATACCCGGTTCCGGCAGCGGGATCGGCAGCTGGACGTCGCCGCACAACGTCGTGACGCTCGACGGCTCCTTCGCGGCCGGCATCTCCGGCATCTCGGTGGCGCCGGGCGGCCAGCACATGGGGATCCTGACCGGCGAGTTCGGCGGCCAGAGCTTCGCCGTGTTCCAGCTGCCGGCCACGCCGGCCACCGGCGGCACGGTCCCGGCCCTCGTCGACTACGCGGTCGTCAACAACCTGCCGAACACGCCGGACGGCGCGTCCTTCACGGCCGGTTTCGACCCGCACACCATCACGGCCTACACGAGCCCCAACGACGGCCGCGCCTACGGCGTGATCGCCGACTGGGCGACCGGCACGCCGAGCTGGCTCGCCGTCATCGACCTCAAGAAGATCCAGGGCGCGCCCCGCATTGCGGGCACGCACACGGTCGATACGTCGGTGTACGACGTCCTTGCCAGCGGCGCCGTCCGCTACGTCGCCGTGCACTGACGGCTCAACGGGCAGCCTGGTCCCCCAGGCTGCTGCGCAGCCAGTCGCGCCCGCGCGCATCGAGCGCCTTGTCGATGACGTGGGCCGGCAGGCTGTACACCGTGGCCCACGTCGCGCGCCCGTCCGCGGCGTTCGACGGGAAACTCGTCGTCTCGATGGGCCAGTGATATTTACGCTTGAGGGCGCGGACGATGGCCGCCAGGGTCACGCGGCCGCGCAACGGTTCGGCGCCCGCCTGGTCGGCATTCGACAGCAGGACGGCGAGCACGATGCCGCGCGCGGTGCGCGGTCCGGGGAAGATGGGTGATTTGCCGGGCATGCCGCCATTGTAACGGGCGCGGCCTGCGTTAGTTCCCGAACGGTGCGCGCCGGGCGCCGGCGTAGACTGGCGCCAGCCCACCCTTGCGAACGACGAGCACCCGATGAAGAGCGAAGACCCCGCGCCGGCGAGTCCGGTGCCGAACACCGATCCGCCCGCCGCCGCGAAGGCCGCGGGCCTGCGCTACGTCCACGACGACCGTCCCGGCATCCGCCGCGAGGCGGCCGGCGACAGTGTCCGCTACCTCGACGCCGGCGGCGCGCCCGTCGACGACGACGCCACGCTCAAGCGCATCAAGTCGCTCGCTATTCCGACCGCGTGGACCGACGTCTGGATCTGCCCGCAGGCCAACGGCCACCTGCAGGCGACCGGCCGCGACGCGCGCGGCCGCAAGCAATACCGCTACCACCCCAAGTGGCGCGAAGTGCGCGACGAGGTGAAGTACGAGCGCATGATCAACTTCGGCAAGGCGCTGCCCAGGATCCGCAAGGAAGTCGACCGCGCCCTCGCCCTCCCCGGCCTGCCGCGCGACAAGGTGCTGGCGACGATCGTCTACCTGCTGGAAGCGACCATGATGCGCATCGGGAACGACGAATACGCCCGCGAGAACAAGTCCTACGGCCTGACGACGCTGCGCAACCGTCATGTGAAGATCGACGGCAGCGACGTCGAGTTCCGCTTCCGCGGCAAGAGCGGCGTGTACCACGACGTCAAGGTGCACGACCGGCGCCTGGCGCGCATCATCCAGCGCACGCGCGACCTGCCCGGCCAGGACCTGTTCCAGTACCTCGACGAGGCCGGCGAACGGCACACGGTCGGGTCGAGCGACGTCAACGACTACCTCCGCACGATCACGGGCGAGGATTACACCGCGAAGGATTTCCGCACGTGGTCCGGCACGGTGCTGGCGGCGATGGCGCTGCAGGAATTCGAAGCCGTCGATTCGGACGCCCAGGCCAAGAAGAACATCGTGCGCGCCATCGAGTCCGTCGCGCAGCGGCTCGGCAACACGCCGTCCGTCTGCCGCAAGTGCTACGTGCACCCGGCCGTGCTGGACGCCTACCTGGACGGCACGATGCTCGAAGGCTTGCGCGCCCGCGCCGAGGAAAGCCTCGTCGAAGACCTGCGCGAGCTCGAACCCGAGGAAGCGGCCGTGCTCGCGATGCTGGAGCGGCGCCTCGCGCAGGAGACGGCGCACGCCGACCTCGCGGTCAAGCGGCGCGCCGCCTGACTACGCGGCGCGCTCCGCCAGCCCGAACGCGCCCGGACGCAGCCAGCCGCGCACGATCCGGAAGCGCCACATGCGCTCCACCGGCGGCACGCGGTCCGGGTCCGCGGCCGTCCAATCGATGTCGACGATGCCCTGCAGCTGCAGCACGTCGCCCGTCGCCACGTCGGCCAGCACGATGGCCGCGCGCGGCTCCGCGACGAAGTTGCCCAGCGTGTTGAAGTAGCGGTTGCCCGCGTAGTCCGGCACGCACAGGACGTCGCCGTCCAGCCGCGCGAAGCCGGCCGGCCCGCCGCGGTGCGAGATGTCCAGGCCGGCCGCGGCGTCGGGCGCGTCCGCGCCGCTCGCGCTGGCCACGAACAGCGTCGTCGCCGCCGCCAGCAGCGCGCGCGCCCGCGCCGGCAGGTCGGCGCCGAACGCCGTCGCCGGTCCCGGCGTGCGCGCCACCGGCGCCAGGGAGCGCACGTGGATGTAGCGCGGGCAGTTGCCGAACGATTGCGCGACGTCGACGCCGAACCCGGTAGCGCCAACTTGCGCGAGGACGCCGTTCAGGCGGTTGCGCCGGCGCGTGCCGAGGTCGATGCCGAGCAAGCCGACCGCTGCACCGGTCGCCATGCCGTGGACGATGCGCGCGCGCACCGGGTCGTCGGCGGGCGGCAGCGCCGCGACGTCCAGGCGCGCCGGATCGGGCGAGCTGGCGAAGCCCGGCGGGCCTTGCACGACGGTCGCCAGCGGCCAGCCGTCGGCATCCGCGACGGCCACGCAGACGAACGGCAGCAGCGGGAAGAAGGTGCGGTGCTGGTCCGGCATGCGGTTGCGGATCGGCGCGTTGAACGGCTCGATGCCCGCCAGTTCCTGCGCCCGCAGCTCGCCCGCGTGGAACGGCATGGGAATGCGGTCTCCGTCCATGATCGCCTCACTCGGCGGGCATTGCGACGAAACCCGGTAGCGCCTGCACGCGGCCGATCCAGGCCCGCACGCGCGGATACGGATCGAGCGCGATGCCGCCTTCCGGCGCGTGGGCGACGTAGCTGTAGCAGGCGACGTCCGCGATGGTGGGCGTCGCCGCCGCCAGCCAGTCGCGCGCGGCCAGCTCGCCTTCCATCAGGCCCAGCACCCGCGCGGCCAGCGCCTGCGACAGCCCCGCCGGCACGCCGGTATCGTAGAACCGGGCGGAGACGCGCGCGGCGGCCGGCCCGAACATGATCTCGCCCGCCGCCTGCGACAGCCAGCGCTGCACGAGGGCCGCGCCGACGGGGTCTTCCGGCAGCCAGGCCGCGCCGGCCGGATAGCGCTTCGCGAGGTAGACGAGGATGGCGTTGCTGTCGGCCAGCACGACGTCGCCGTCCTGCAGCACGGGAATCTGGCCCAGCGGATTGAGCGCCCGGAACGCCGGCGCGCGGCGCACGTCGGCCGGGCTGTCGGCGAAGTCGTACGGCAGGTCGAGCAGGTGCAGGAACAGCATCACGCGGTGCGTGTGGCCGGACAGGCGGGTGCCGTGGAGGATGCGGGTCTGGGGCATGGTCGTCTCGTGGTGGGTGGGGATTGCTTGCATCGTAATGCGATTCCATTCACACCGGAATCCGGCATAATGGCAATTCAGCATTTCAGTTTCCGAAATAATCATGGACCGACTCGACGAGCTGCACGTGTTCATCGCCATCCTCGACGCGGGCAGCATGGCCGCCGCCGCGCGCAAGCTGGGGCGCTCGCCGGCCGCCGTCACGCGCATCCTCGCCCTGCTCGAAACCCGCGCCGGCGCGCGCCTGTTCGAGCGCAGCACGCGCCGCCTGACCCCGACGGAGACGGGCCTGCGCCTGGCGGAACAGGCGCGCCGCCTGCTGGCCGACTACGACGCCGCGCTTCAGCCGCCGGGCGCCGGCGCGCCGCGCGGCCTGCTGCGGCTCACGGCGCCGACCGTGTTCGGCCGCCGCCACGTGGCGCCCGTGGTCACGCGCTTTCTCGCGCTCCACCCGGACATCCAGGTCGACCTGGCGCTCTCGGACCGCAACGTCGACCTGATCGAGGAAGGCATCGACGCCGGCCTGCGCATCGGCGCCCTGTCCAACATGAGCCTCGTCGCGCGCCGGCTGGGCGAGGTGCGCCAGGTGACGGTCGCGAGCCCCGCCTACCTCGACCGGCGCGGCACGCCGCACGTGCCCGCCGACCTCGCGGGGCATGAGCTGATCATGTCGACGTCCGTGCGCACCATGGCCGAGTGGCGCTTCCGCGCGGACGGCCGCGAGCACGTCGTGCGCTACGGTCCGCGCCTGCGCATGAACGACGTCGAGGCCGTGCTGGCGGCCGCGCGCGACGGCTTCGGCATCGCCCGCGCGATGTCGTACCAGGTCGAGCCGGACCTGCGGGCCGGCCTGCTGCGCCGCCTGCTCGTCGACTACGAACCGGAACCGGCGCCCGTGCACCTCGTGCTGCCGAGCAGCCGCCACATGGCGCCGCGGCTGCGCGCGTTCGTCGATTTCGCGGTGGCGGAATTCGCGGCGCTGACGGTGATCCGCTGACATTCTGGCTATACTGGACGGCTCGACATCGACAGGAGGCGTGCATGACGCAGAAGATCATCGGTATGCTGGGCGGGATGAGCTGGGCCAGCTCGGCCGAATACTATCGCCTCATCAACGAGGGTGTGCGCGACCGCCTCGGCGGGCTGCATTCGGCGCGCTGCCTCATGTGGTCGTTCGACTTCGACGACATCGCGGTGCTGCAGCGCAGCGACCGCTGGGACGCCGCCGCCGCGCTGATGATCGAGGCGGCGCAGCGGCTGGAACGGGGCGGCGCCGACTTCCTCATCATCTGCACGAACACGATGCACAAGGCCTACGGGCAGCTGCAGGCCGCCGTCGATTTGCCGCTGCTGCACATCGCCGACCCGACGGCCGAACGCATCAAGGCGGCAGGCTTGAGGCGCGTCGGCCTGCTCGGCACCGCGTTCACGATGGAGCAGGCGTTCTACAAGGGACGGCTGGCGGACGAGCACGGCCTCGACGTGCTCGTGCCCGACGCCGAGGACCGCGCCACGGTCCACCGCATCATCTACGACGAGCTGGTAAAAGGCCGCATCGAGGCGGCGTCGCGCGCGGCCTGCCGCGGCGTGATCGAACGGCTCGTCGCCGCCGGCGCCGAGGCTGTCATCCTCGGCTGCACCGAACTCGTACTGCTCGTGACGCCGGCAGACAGCCCCGTGCCGCTGTTCGACACGACGGGCCTGCACGCGGCGGCGGCCGTCGACCTGGCGCTCATCTGACGCTCATCCGACGCTCACCCGGCCGGCGCATGCAGCGACGTCGTTACATCAGCCACAGCCCGTTCGCGTCGAACTGCGCATGCATCACGTCGTCCTGGCCGATCCAGGCGGCGATGAGTTGCGCGCGTGTGTGCTGGCCGAGGTAGTCCTGCCACGCTTGCTCGCCGCCGGCCGCGCTCGCATCCAGGCCTGAATTCGCATACAACGCCTGCACGAAGCCGGCATCGCTCATGCCTGCATAGTGCGCCTGGTACTCGGCCGTCGTGGTAAAGGCCTGCGCCAGCTGGGTTGCGTCCAGCTTCAGCGAGGTCCACCACTTCAGGCCTGCCCCGTCGGCCGCGCGGTCGAGCACCGCCTCGAACATCAGGCCGACCCGTTCGAGCTGCGCCGGATCCGTGTTCAGGAAGCTGACGTCGATGGTGCCGTCCTGGAACTGCGCGGCCTCGATGCCGGACATGGTGTCCACATCGCCGTTGGCCGTGTCGAGCACGTGCAGCGCGTTGTCCGCGCCGATCAGGATGTGGTACTGCGACCGGTTGCCGCTGTAGACCGCCGTGTCGGTGCCGTCGCCGCCCACCAGCAGGTCGTTGCCGGCGCCGCCGTTCAGGACGTCGTCGCCGCTGCCGCTGAACCATGCCGTGTCGTGCTGCACGCTGCCCTTGGCGATCGTGATGCCGTCGGCCGTCGTCGCGGCGGCCTTGTGCTCGTCGCTCAGCGCCACCGCGATCAGCACGTCGGCGCGGCTGGCCGCGGGCTTGCCGTCGCTGCCGGCCAGGCGGCCGGTCCAGTAATCGAGCGCCGCCTGTTCCGGGGCGCGTCCCAGCACGTGCTGATACATCCCGGTGACGAACGACGCGGCGTCGGTCTGGTCCAGCGCGGAACCGCCGAATTCGGCCGACGCCAGCACGTCGGCCGCGATGTCGTGCAGGCTGGCGCCGCTGGTGGCCCAGAACGACAGGCCGGCCAGGTCCGGCGCGCGGTCCAGCGCAGCGTACAGCAAGGCGATCCCTTGCACGTTCTGCGGCTCCGCCTGCAGGAAACGCAGGTCGGCCTGCGTGGCATCCAGTTCGGCGCCCTGCACGGTTTCGGTGCCGTTCGCCGTGAACACCGCGTTGTCGTGGATCGCGCTGATCGTGCCGTTGGCCGCGATGTGGAAGTTCCAGTCGCCGACCGTGCTGCGCCCGCCGTTGACCATGTCGTCGCCGGCGTCGCCCGCGACGGTGTCGTTGCCGATGCCGCCCGCGACCAGATCGTTGCCGTCGCCGCCATTGAGGCGGTCGTTGCCGCCCGCGCTGCCGACGAAGTCATTGCCGCCGCCGCCATTCAGCACGTCGTCGTCCGGACCGAGATAAATCGTCTGCGACGCGCCGTCGCCGACGACGTAGTTGCGTCCCAGGCCGCCGATCAGGCGCACATCGCCAACCACCGCCGCGAAATCGACGTTGTCCAGTTGGAGCGTGGTGCCGCTCGGGAGCGAGGTGCCGTCGATGACCAGCCCGACGACCGGCGCGTCCGCCCCGGCGCTGCCGGGCTGCGCGCCCGCAATCACGATCGGCTGGCCGTGCGCCGTGTCCGCGGCCACCAGCGGAACGATCGTCTGCGATTCCACGGTCGCGCCGCTGCCCAGGCTCGCGAGGAATTCCTGCGCGTGGCTGGTCAGGTCGGCCTGGCTGGTCGCGTCGTGCGCCGTGTTGTCCACGACGCGGCCCACGAGATCCGTGGTCGCGGCGCCGACGCCGAGCGGCGCGGCCGAACCGGTCGCCTGCAGGCTGGCGCCCGCCGGCAGGCTGGCAGTGAGGATCGGCGCGGCGCCGCCGGCCGGGTTGGCCGCGATCGGGATATCGGCCAGGCCGTGGTTGGGCGTCGACGGATCGTCCACGCGGCTGTCCATCACTTCGGAAATCGTGATGACCTGCTGCGCCGTGCCATCCGTGCCGGTGATGGCCTGCGTGATCACGGACGCGCCGTCGACACTGCCGACCGTCGCATGGCCGGGCACGACCACGAACTGCGCGCCGACCTTGCCCTGGCCGGTGTTGCCGGCCGCGTCATGCACGCCGCCCAGGTCGACCGTGATCGCGCCCGGTTCCGCGAACGTGGCACCCGCGTCCGCGGTCAGGGTCGCGGTCCAGGTGACGCCGCCGTCGGCCGACGACAGATTGGACAACGCGGCATGGGTGACCGCGACGTCCGCGCTGTCGAAACCGCTCACCGCTTCCGAGAACTTGATGGTGACCGCGGTGCGCGCGCCCGGCACGACGAGATGGTCCGCGATGGAGAGTCCGGCCGTCGGGCGGATCGTTTCGACGCTGTAGTTGGCCGACGTCGACACACCGTCGCCATGCTGGCCGCTTGCGCCGGTCACCCCGCTGTTGGCGAGCGTGATGACGTTGGTGGCGTCGTTGACGCCCGCGGTCGGGGTCAGGGTGGCCGCCCAGGTCTGCCCGCCGTCGCTGCTCGACAAGTCGGACAGCCGCCCGTTCTGGACGCCGAGATCGCCCAGCGTGAGGCCGCGCACCGGCTCGCTGAAGTGAATCGTCACCACGGCCTTTTCGCCGGCAGTCAGGCTCGTGTCGGACAGGGCGATGCTGGCGCCCAGGCCGCTGGTCACGACGCTGTAATCGGGCGAGCTGCTGGAACCGGCGCCGGCGTTGCCGGCCCGGTCCATCACGCCTGTGTTGTCCACGCTGATCACGTTCGAGGTCGAGACGGTGCCGTCCTTCGGCGTCACGGCCGCGGTCCAGGTACGGCCACCATCGGCCGTGGCCAGGTTCGACAGGGTCGCGTCGGATGCGTGCAGGTCTGACAGGTCGAAGCCGGTCACCGCCTCGCTGAACGTCACGGTGACGGTCGCGGTCTCGCCCCTGGTCAGCGTCGTGTCGTTGAGCGTGACAGCGGACGTCGGACCGGACTGGTCGAGCGTGAACCTGATGTCGCCGCTGGTTGCGCCGATGTTCCCCGCCGTGTCGATCTGGCGTGCGATCGCCGTGTAGCTTCGGTCGCCGCTGACCACGAATTTGTCGCCGCTGCCGTCCTGCCAGTGCGCGCCGCCGTCCAGGCTGTACTGCCACGCCGCGCCGCTGGTCAGGTTCAGGACCTTGACGGTGCCGTCGTTGACCACGCTGCCGCTGCTGCCTCCGTGCGCCAGCGCCAGCGCCGGCGTGCCGGGCGCGGTGCGGTCGATGGTGACGGCCAGCGGACCGGACACCGTGCCGGCGTTGCCCGCGGCGTCCGTGGCATACGCGGCGACGCCGGCCTGGCCGTCGGGCAGCGCGCCGACCGCGATCGACCAGTTCCCGCCGGTTGCGGTACCGGTTCCCAGCACGGCGCCGGTGCCGCTGTCGATCAGCGTGACGGTGGCGCCATCCTCCGCGGTGCCGGTGAAGGTCAGGGTCTGGGCATTGGTGACATGGTCCGAGCTGGAGACGCCGCTGTCGTTGCCCGCATCGAGCACCGGCGCGGACGGCGCCGCGGGCGCGAGCGTGTCGAACACCAGGCTCGTGGTCGTCCCCGCATGGCCCGCGTTGCCGGCGGCGTCGGTATAGGTGCCGGCGGCGATGGCGATGCTGGCCGTACCGCCGTTGGTGGCGGCGTCCGGCGTGAAGACCGCGGTGCGGGTCGTGCCCGTGCCCGAGATGGCGCCCAGGGTGCCGCCGCTGACGGCGACATCGGCGCTGCCGAACGTGCTGCCCGGGTCTTCGCTGAACGTGAACGTGACGTTCGCGGTCTGGCCGGCCTTCAGCGCGGCCGTGTCGCTGCCGATCGTGACCGTCGGCGCGAGCGTGTCGACGGCGATGAGCGTGGGATGATCGTTCTCGGGCCCCGTCGTGGTACCCGAGCCGGGGTTGCCGGCGGCGTCCGTGTACGGGAAAAATCTGACGTCGATGATGGCCGTTTCCGCGTTGACGTCGGCCTGCGGCGTGAACACGGCGGTGCGCGTGAGTCCCGTTCCCGAAATCGCGGACAGCGTGCCGCCGCCGACGGTCACATCGCCGGCCGTGCCATCCCAGCTGAAGGTCGTTCCCGGATCTTCGCTGAAAGTGAAGGTGACGGTTGCCGTCTCGCCGGCGTGAAGCGCGGTCTTGTCGCTCGTGATCGTCATCGTCGGCGCGGTCGTGTCGACCACGAAGGAGATCGGGGCGGACAGGGGGGATTCGTTTCCGGCGGCATCGGTCACCTTGACCGTGACGGTGTGGGCCCCTTCCGTGAACGGGTGGCCGACCACCCAATTACCGTCAAAAGTTACCGGCGCCGTGCCGAGCACGGTGACGCCGTCCGCGTCGAACATTGTCACGGTCGAAGCGCCCTCGGTGGTGCCTTCCAGTTGCACCGCCGAAGAGCCGACCAGGTGATCGCTTGATGAGAAGCCCATATTGTCGATCAGGGCGGGCACCGGCCTGGCGGGGGCCAGGGTGTCGGCCCTGAACGTGACGCTGTTTGCGAGGCCATAGTTGCCGGCGGCGTCCGTATAGGGGGAAGCCATCACGTCCGCGACAAAGTTGTCGGCATTGGCGTCCGGCGTAAACACCGCGGTGCGGGTCAGCCCCGTTCCCGTGACCGCCGACACCGTGCCGCCGGTGACGAACAAACTGCCGCTCGTGCCATCCCAGGCAAAGCTCGTACCCGGATCTTCGCTGAACGTAAAGGTGAGCTGCGCCGTTTCGCCGACCTTGAGCGCGGTCTTATCGCTGGTAATCGCCACCGTCGGGTGCAGCGTATCGAAGTGGATGGCCGGTGTGATGCCGGCGCCGCCGGCGTTGCCGGCGGCATCGGTGTAGGCGCCGGCGGCGACCGTGATGCCGGCCGTGCCGGCGTTCGTGTCGGCGCTCGGCGTGAACACGGCGGTGCGCGTGTTGCCGGTGCCCGAGATCGCCGAGAGCGTGCCGCCGCTGACGGCAACGTCGCCGCTCGTGCCGTCCCAGCTGAACGTGCTGCCCGGATCCTCGCTGAACGTGAAGGTGATGTTCGCGGCCTGGCTGTCGTACAGCGCGGCCTTGTCGCTGCTGATCGTCAGGGATGGAGCCAGCGTGTCGAAGACCACGCCAGGCGTCGTGCCCGCGTGGCCCGCGTTGCCGGCGGCGTCGGTATAGGTGCCGGCGGCGATGGTGATGCTGGCCGTGCCGCCATTGGTGTTCGCATCCGGCGTGAAGGTGGCGGTGCGCGTCGTGCCCGTGCCCGATATCGCGCCCAGGATGCCGCCGCTGACCGCGACATCGCCGCTGGTGAACGTGCTGCCCGGGTCTTCGCTGAACGTGAACGTGACGTTCGCGGTCTGGCCGATCTTCAGTGCGGCCATGTCGCTGCCGATCGTCACGGTCGGCGCCAGCGTATCGAAGTGGATGGTCGGCGTCGTTCCGGCCTCGCCACCGTTGCCGGCGGCGTCGGTGTAGGCGCCGCTTGCGACCGTGATGCCGGCCGTGCCGGCGTTGATACCGGTGCTCGGCGTGAACACGGCGGTGCGCGTGTTGCCGGTGCCGGAAATCGCCGACAGCGTGCCGCCGCTGACGTTCACGTCGCCGCTGGTGCCGTCCCAGCCGAACGTGCTGCCCGGGTCTTCGCTGAACGTGAACGTGACCGTCGCGGTCTGGCCCGCCGTGAGCGCGGCCTTGTTGCTGCTGATCGTGAGCGTCGGTGCCGTCTGGTCGATCGAGACCGTCAGCGGGGCCGAGGCGGCGCCCGTGTTCCCGGCGGCGTCGGTTGCGATGGCCGTGAGCGCATGATTGCCTTCCGCGAGCGTACTGGAGACGATCGACCAGGCGCCCCCGCTGTCCGCCGTGCCGGTGCCGACCAGCGTCGCGCCGTCGTACAGCTTGACCGTGGCACCGGCTTCGGCCTGGCCGGACAGCGTAGGCGTGCCGTACCTGGTCAGGTTGTCAGCATGCGAGACGCCGCTGTCGCTGCCGGCATCGAGTACCGGCGCGGACGGCGCCGCGGGCGCCAGCGTGTCGAAGACCACGCCAGGCGTCGTGCCCGCGTGGCCCGCGTTGCCGGCGGCGTCGGTATAGGTGCCGGCGGCGATGGTGATGCTGGCCGTGCCGCCGTTGGTGTTCGCATCCGGCGTGAAGATCGCGGTGCGCGTCGTGCCCGTGCCCGATATCGCGCCCAGGGTGCCGCCGCTGACCGCGACATCGCCGCTGGTGAACGTGCTGCCCGGGTCTTCGCTGAACGTGAACGTGACGTTCGCGGTCTGGCCGATCTTCAGTGCGGCCATGTCGCTGCCGATCGTCACGGTCGGCGCCAGCGTATCGAAGTGGATGGTCGGCGTCGTTCCGGCCTCGCCACCGTTGCCGGCGGCGTCGGTGTAGGCGCCGCTTGCGACCGTGATGCCGGCCGTGCCGGCGTCGGTGCCGGCGCTCGGCGTGAACACGGCGGTGCGCGTGTTGCCGGTGCCGGAAATCGCCGACAGCGTGCCGCCGCTGACGGTGACGTCGCCGCTGGTGCCGTCCCAGCCGAACGTGCTGCCCGGGTCTTCGCTGAACGTGAACGTGACCGTCGCGGTCTGGCCCGCCGTGAGCGCGGCCTTGTCGCTGCTGATCGTGAGCGTCGGTGCCGTCTGGTCGATCGAGATCGTCAGCGGCACCGAGGCGGCGCCCGTGTTCCCGGCGGCGTCGGTTGCGATGGCCGTGAGCGCATGATTGCCTTCCGCGAGCGTACTGGAGACGATCGACCAGGCGCCCCCGCTGTCCGCCGTGCCGGTGCCGACCAGCGTCGCGCCGTCGTACAGCTTGACCGTGGCACCGGCTTCGGCCTGGCCGGACAGCGTAGGCGTGCCGTACCTGGTCAGGTTGTCAGCATGCGAGACGCCGCTGTCGCTGGCCGTATCGAGCACCGGCGCGGACGGCGCCGCGGGCGCCAGCGTGTCGAAGGCCACGCCAGGCGTCGTGCCCGCGTGGCCCGCGTTGCCGGCGGCGTCGGTATAGGTGCCGGCGGCGATGGTGATGCTGGCCGTGCCGCCGTTGGTGTTCGCATCCGGCGTGAAGATCGCGGTGCGCGTCGTGCCCGTGCCCGATATCGCGCCCAGGGTGCCGCCGCTGACCGCGACATCGCCGCTGGTGAACGTGCTGCCCGGGTCTTCGCTGAACGTGAAGGTGACGTTCGCGGTCTGGCCGATCTTCAGTGCGGCCATGTCACTGCCGATCGTTACGGTCGGCGCCAGCGTATCGAAGTGGATGGTCGGCGTCGTTCCGGCCTCGCCACCGTTGCCCGCGGCGTTGGTGTAGCTGCCGCTTGCGACCGTGATGCTGGCCGTGCCGGCGTTGATGCCGGCGCTCGGCGTGAACACGGCGGTGCGCGTGTTGCCGGTGCCGGAAATCGCCGACAGCGTGCCGCCGCTGACGGTGACGTCGCCGCTGGTGCCGTCCCAGCTGAACGTGCTGCCCGGGTCTTCGCTGAAAATGAACGTAATGGCCGCGGTCTCGCCGGCCTTGAGAACGGGCGTGTCGCTGATGATCAACATCGACGGCGCGACCGTGTCGAACGCGATGTCGACGCTGGCTGCATTGTCGCCCGTATTGCCCGCGGCGTCGTGGTATTGGCTCGGGTCGACCGCGATCGTGGCCGTGCCGGTGGTATTCGCGTCGGGCGTGAACACCGCGCTGCGCGTGACCCCGGTGCCGGACAGACTGTTCAGCGTGCCGCCGCTGACGGTGACGCTGCCGAGGGTGAAGTCGACACCCGGATCTTCGCTGAACGTGAACGTGACGGTCGCGGCCTCGCCGGCCTTGAGCGTCGCGTGGTCGCTGCTGACGGCGAGGGTCGGCGCCAGCGTGTCGAAGACCAGGCTCGGCGTCGTTCCGGCCGCGCCGGTGTTGCCGGCGGCATCGGCATAACTGTCGTGGGTGACCGTGATGCTGGCGGTGCCGCCGTTGGTATTCGCGGCCGGCGTGAAGACGGCGGTGCGGGTCGTACCGGTGCCGGACAGGGACGACAGCGTACCGCCGCCGACCGTCACGTCGCCCAGGGTGAACGTCGCCCCGGGGTCTTCGCTGAAGGCAAAGGTGATGGTCGCGGTCTGGCCGGCGGTGAGCGCGGCATGGTCGCTGGTGATCGTCACCGCCGGCGCGAGCGTATCGAATCCGATGCTGGTCGAGGCGGCGCCGGCGCCGTTGTTGCCGGCGGCATCGGTGTAGGCGCTGGCCGCGACCGAAATCACGGCGGTGGAGGCGTCGGTGTGGGCCGTCGGCGTGAACACGGCGGTGCGCGTGGTCCCGGTGCCCGTGATCGCACTCAACGTGCCGCCGCTGACGACGATGCCGCCGCCGGTGAAGGTCGAGCCGGGATCCTCGCTGAACGTGAACGTGATCGTGGACGTTTCGCCGACCTTGAGCGCGCCGCTGTCGCTGACGATGGACAGGGTCGGCCGGGTCGTGTCGACGGTCAGGCCGAACTGGCCGGACGCCGGGCCGACGTTGTTGGCGGCGTCGGTGGCGACGGCCACGATGGTATGGGCACCCTCCGCCAGCGTCGTGGACGTGATCGACCAGTTCCCGGCACCGTCGGCGCTGCCGCTCCCGATGTGGGTCGCGCCGTCGTACAGGTCGACGGTCGCCCCGGCTTCCGCGGTGCCCTTCAGGACCGGCGTCGCGAACTTCGTCACGTCATGGCCCGACCCGGTGCCGGTGTCGCTGGCGGGCGCCAGCGCGGGCGCGGACGGCGCGGCCGGCGGCGTGGTGTCGAGCGCTATCGTCGTCGAGGCGCTGCCCCCATTGGCATTGCCCGCGGCGTCGGAATAAGTGCCGGCACCGACCGTGATGGTGGCGCTGCCGCCGCTGCCCGCAGTGAAGACGGCCGTTCGCGTCGTGCCGGTGCCCGAGATCGCCGACAGCGTGCCGCCGCTGACGCTCACGTCGCCGCTGCTGCCGTCCCAGCTGAAGGTTGCACCCGGATCTTCGCTGAACGTGAAGGTGACGGTGGCGGTCTGGCCGATGGCCAGCGCCGAGTGGTCGCTGCTGATGGTGAGCGCCGGCGCCTTGGTGTCGAAGCTGATGGCTGGGGTCGAGCCCGCGCCGCCGCTGTTCCCGGCCGCGTCGGTATAGGCCGCGGCCGCGATGGAGATGCTGGCCGTGCCGCCGTCCGTATTCGCGGTCGGCGTGAAGACGGCGGTGCGCGTGGTGCCGGAACCCGAAATGGCCGACAGCGTCCCCCCGCTCACCGCGACGTCGCCGCTGCTGCCGTTCCAGCTGAAGGTCGAACCCGGGTCTTCGCTGAACGTGAAGGTGACGGTGGCGGTCTGGCCGGCGGTCAGCGCCGAGTGGTCGCTGGTGATGGTGACCGTCGGCGCCTGGGTATCGAAGACCAGGCTGGGCGTCGTCCCGGCACCGCCGTTGTTGCCGGCGGCATCGGTGTAGGCGCCGGCGGCGACGGTGATGCTGGCGGTGCCGCCATTCGTGTTCGCGGTCGGCGTGAAGACGGCGGTGCGGGTGGTGCCGGACCCCGAAATGGCCGACAGCGTCCCCCCGCTCACGACCACGTCGCCGCTGCTGCCGTTCCAGCTGAAGGTCGAACCCGGGTCTTCGCTGAACGTGAAGGTGACGGTGGCGGTCTGGCCGATGGCCAGCGCCGAGTGATCGCTGGTGATGGCGACCGTGGGCGCCCTGGTATCGAAGACCAGGCTGGGCGTGGTCCCGGCGCCGCCATTGTTGCCGGCGGCATCGGTGTAGGCGCCGGCGGCGACGGTGATGCTGGCGGTACCGCCATTCGTGTTCGCGGTCGGCGTGAAGACGGCGGTGCGCGTGGTGCCGGCACCCGAAATGGCCGACAGCGTCCCCCCGCTCACCGCGACGTCGCCGCTGCTGCCGTTCCAGCTGAAGGTCGAACCCGGGTCTTCGCTGAACGTGAAGGTGACCGTGGCGGTCTGGCCGGCGGTCAGCGCCGAGTGGTCGCTGGTGATCGCGACCGTCGGCGCGGTGTGGTCGACCGTCATGTTCAGCGGCGAGCTGAGCGGGCTCGATCCGCCGCCGTTGCTGAGTTGCGCATACACCTTGTAGACGCCCGACAGCCCGACCGTCGACAGGCCGCTGACCGTCCAGCTGCCACCGCTCAACGTGGCCGTGCCGCTGACGTCGGTGCCGGCGTCGTACGCGCCATTGTTGTTCGTGTCGATGAACACCAGCGCCGTGCTGCTGTTGTCACCCGCCGGCCCCAGGCCTGTGAACGCGACCGAGTTCGCGCTGGTGAGGTTGTCGCTGTTGCTCGTGCCGGTATCGCTGGCTCCCGTCAGGTCCGGCGTGGTCGGCGCCGGCGGGACGATATTGTCGACCGTGAAGGCATCCAGCGTCAGGTCGGCCGGCGTCGAGCCTGCCCCCGCATCGGTGGCGGTGCCGGTGATGGTGACGTCGAAGCTGGTCAGGCCCGTCATGTCGCTGAAGCTGTCGGTGACGGAGAACGTGGCCGCATTCTGCGCCGTGTAGATCACCGCCGTGGCGGTCGATCCTCCCACCTTGTGCCCGGTGACCGTGAGCGTGAATTCACCGAATGTGAATGCCTTCACCCACGTCATGCCGGTCAGGTCGAACGCTCCGACCGACGTGCCGTCCGCGGTGACGGTGAAGGTCTCGCTTTGACTCAGGGTGTCGAAGTAGATCCCGCCGTTCACGCCGTTGTCGGGATCGCCGTAGACGTTCTGGGCAGTGGTCAGCGTAAAGCCCGGAACGAAGTTGCCTGCTCCCGTGCTCATGGTCGCCGTCACGTCTTCGTTCGTCGCCAGCAGCGTGTCGAGGCCGTGCACCGCCGCGGCATCGAACGCGTTGTCGGCCGTCACCGCGCCGGTGCGGTATTCGAGCGTCCAGTTGCCGCCGAGCTGGGCGCCGCCGGTCAGGTCGGTGGACGCGGCCACATCCGCTCCGGTCAGCTGCGCGAGCTGGCCCACGAACTGCGCGCCGGCCGCACTGGCGCCGACATCGCAACCGTACAGCAGGATATCGCCGCCCGGCGCCAGCGCGCTGCCGATCTCCGCCAGCACCTGGCCGTGGCTACCGATGGTGCCGCTGTCGAGCGTCACGCTGCCCATGTTCAGTGCGCCTTCCGAGCCGTGCCCGATCACGTGCAGCGCCGCCAGGCCGGTGCGCCCCTGGAGAATCGCTTCCATCTGCGCGAGGCCATCCTGTCCCGCATCCAGCACATGCACCTCGACGTCCGGGCGGAACGCCGCCACCAGGTCCTGGTAGTCCGCAACGTTATTGAAGACGAACGCGACTTGGGAACCGGCTTGTTGCGCAGCTTGGATGTCCATGAGATATGTCACCTAAATAAAAGAGTTCGCTGTAGGATACGGCCTACAAAACTATCACTACCGTAACTTTTTAAATAGTGAAATGCAACGTCGAATGTGAAGAATTTTTTCTCGAGTGAAACAATTGGTGAGAATCCGCTCAATATCTGTCTGAAATAATCAACAGCCGCCACGTGGCGCGGAAACATGGAGGAAGGGAATGTCAGAAGCTTATCTCGGAGAGGTCCGAATGTTTGCGGGGAACTTTGCCCCGGTCGGCTGGGCGCAATGCGACGGGAGTCTCGTCCCGATTGCGGAGAACGAGGCCCTGTACACGCTGATCGGAACGACGTATGGCGGTGACGGACAAAACACGTTCGCGCTGCCCGACCTGCGCGGCCGGGCGCCGCTCCACAAGTCCACCAGCTACCCGATCGGCAGCAAGGGAGGTGTCGAGTCCGTCACGCTGACGTCGACTCAACTGGCGGCGCACTCCCATACCGCGATGGCGAGCACGGCAGCCGGCGTCACCCCCACGCCGACGGGCGGCGTCTGGGCCACGTCCACCTACCCGTCCTTTTCCACGGCGCAGGCGCCGGCAGCGAGGATGAACGCGCAGGCGGTTGCCGCAGTGGGCGGCAGCCAGCCGCACGACAACATGATGCCGTTCGTGGCCCTCAGCTACATCATTTGCACGGCCGGGATCTACCCGTCCTTCAACTAAAGGAGCGAAGCATGGATCCTTATATCGGAGAAATTCGACTGTTTTCTTTCAACGGCATCCCGAGGGGCTGGGTGCCATGCGAGGGGCAGTTGCTGCCGATCCAGCAGAATCAGGCATTATTCTCCCTGCTCGGCACCACGTACGGCGGCAACGGCGTCAATACCTTCGGTCTTCCGGACCTGCGCGGACGGGTGCCGGTGCACTTCGACGCCACCCTTCCTCTGGGCACGGCGACCGGCACGCCGACGCATACCCTGACCACCAGCGAAATCCCGGCGCATACGCACACCGTCGGCGCATCGACCGCGACTGCATCCAGCGCAAACCTGAGCGGCAACGTGTGGGCACAGGAAACCAATGCGTTCGGCCCGGCGGCATCGCTCGTCGCGATGTCCCCCGCCGCGATCTCGACAACCGGCGGCAGCCAGCCCCACGAAAACATGCAGCCCTATCTGGCGATGAGCTTCTACATCGCCACGCAGGGCCTCTTCCCATCGCGCAGTTAAGGAGACAATATGGCTGACCCGTTTCTCGGAGAAATCCGCATATTTGCAGGCAATTACGCGCCTGCAGACTGGATGTTTTGCAATGGCCAACTTCTTCCGATCTCGCAGTACGCGGCGTTATTTTCGCTCCTTGGCGTACAGTACGGCGGGAACGGCACCACGAACTTCGCTTTGCCGAACCTGCAGGGCGCCGTGCCGATCGGCCAGGGCACCGGCCCCGGGCTGACGACGCGCATGGTCGGCGACACCGGAGGGAGCGCGACCGTCACGCTGAACACGAACGAGATCCCCGCGCATAACCATTTCCCGATGGGTTACCCAACCGATGGCACGACGAGCGCGCCGGCCAGCAATGTGTGGGCGCAGGCAAGCGTGGAGAGCCGGCACGGCAAGACACCGATCAGCCTGTTCGACCCGACGCCGAACACGCCGATGTCGCCAGTCGCGCTGGCCCCCAGCGGTTCGAGCCAGCCGCACAACAACATGCAGCCCTGCCTCAGCCTGAACTTCATCATCTGCCTGAACGGTGAATTTCCGCAGCGCCCTTGATGGACGACGTCTGGACCTTGCGCCCGGCGGCGCCTGACGACGCCGCCTTTTTGGCCAGCCTGTTCCGCAGCACCCGGCCCGAGCTGGCGATGTTGCCGGACGGGCTGGCCGACATGCTCATCGCGCAGCAGCAACAGTTGCAGGAGATGGGCTACCGCCGCGCTTTTCCCGACGCACGCACGCTGGTCATCGAGGCCGGCGGCGCGCCGGCCGGCAGGCTGGTGCTGGACGAGCAGAGCCTTCATGTGCGCCTCGTCGATATCGCGGTAGCACCGCCGTATCGCGGACGCGGCATCGCGGGCGCCGTGCTCAGGCAACTGCAACAACAGGCGCGCGAATGCGGCCGCGACGTGGTCCTCAGCGTAGCGCACGACAATACGCAGGCGCTCGGATTGTACCGCTCCCTCGGCTTCAGGGAAGAAGCGCGCGACGACGTGCGGGCATCGATGCGCTGGCCCGCGCCAACCGGCGGCCCGGCGCCGTCCGCCTGAGCGCAGCATTGCTCACCCGGCCGGCGCGATGTTGTGGTTGAAGCGGAACAGGTTGTCCGGGTCGTAGCGCTGCTTGACCTGCACGAGCCGGTCCCAGTTCGGCCCGTATGCCTCGCGGATGCGCGACGTCTCGTCCTGGGTGAGGAAGTTGATGTACACGCTGCCCGCCGCGTACGGCGTCACGGCCGCGAAGAATTCGCGCGCCCAGGCCACGCAGCGGGCGTCGTCGGCCGCTTCGAGCCAGCGCCCGTGCACGTTCATCGCATACGTCACGTTGCGGTGCGGGTAGGCCGTCGCATCGGCGGCCGGTTCGTTGGCGCGGCCGCCGATCAGGCCCATGAAGATCTCGCACTGCGGCGTCGGCACGCCGGCGGCATAGCGCAGCACGAGGTCGATCGCATCGTCGGACAGGGTCGTGAAGTTGTGCGACTTCCAGTAATTGCGCGCGCCCGGGGCCAGCAGCGGGTCGAAGATCTTTTGCCACGCCGCGTACGGCATGGCGCCGACGTGTTCGCCCAGCACGTGCCCGAACGCGCGCACGGGGGCGATCACGGAGGCCGCGTCTTCCGGTGTGCGCGGCGAGCACACGGCCAGCGCGACGATGTCCTGGCCGTGCACGGGCGCCGGCAGGAACGGCAGCGGCGGCGCCTGGCGCAGCACGGCCCAGATCGACACGTCGGCCGGCAGCGTGTCGACGTAATCGCGGTACTGGCGCAAAACATCCCGGCCCTGCGCCGCCGGAAACACGAGCAGCCCGGCCGTCACCTGCGGCCCGACGGCGTGCAGCGCGAACTCGAAGCGCGTGACGACGCCGAAGTTGCCGCCGCCGCCGCGGATCGCCCAGAACAGGTCCGGTTCCTGGCGCGGCCCGATGTGGCGGCGGCGGGCGTCGGCCGTGACGATTTCCGCGCCGACGAGGCTGTCCACCGTCAGCCCCAGCATGCGCGACAGCCAGCCGAAGCCGCCGCCCAGCGTGAGGCCGGCCGCGCCCGTCGTCGAATTGATGCCGAGGGGGACGGCCAGTCCGCACGCCTGCGTCTCGTGGTCGACGTCGGACAGCAGCGCGCCGCCGTCGACGTACGCGAGGCGCGCGTCCGGATCGACGTGCACGCCGCGCATGCCGGAGAGGTCGATCACGAGGCCGTCGTCGCAGACGGCGTTGCCGGCGATATTGTGGCCGCCGCCGCGCACGGCCAGCGGCAGGCCGTGGTCGCGCGCGAACGCGACGGCCGTGCACACGTCGGCCGTGCCGGCGCAGCGCACGATCAGCGCCGGCCGGCGATCGATCATCGCATTCCAGATCCGGCGCGCGGCGTCGTAGTCCGGGTCGCCCGGCTGCAGCACCGGTCCCCGCAGGGCGGCCGCGAGGCCGTCCAGCACTTCAGGTTTCAACTGCATCATCGCGGCCTCCGACCGGCGCGCCCGGCGGATGGCGGCCGCCATCCGGCCCGCGCCTTCTTGCAGCATAGGCCGCGGCGCGGGATGTGCAAGCGGCGGCGGCCGTCCGGCCGGACGCTGCCGCACGTATAATGGATCACTTGGTATTGACGGACACCCCCATGCGCGCTCACCACGGGCCCACGCTGTCGCTGCGCCACCTGCTGATCCTGCTGACCGCGATCGGCCTGCTGCCGCTGGCCGCGCTCGGCGCCTGGAGCGTGCACCTGGCCGCGGAATACCACGAGAGCGAACAGGAACGCGCGCTGCTGGACCTGGCGCGGGCGCTGTCGAGCGCCGTCGACGCGGAACTGGACGGCACCGTCGCCACGCTCGCCAGCATGGCGCGCACCCCGGCGCTCGACACCGGCGACGTGCGCGCGTTCTACCCCATCGCGCGCGACCAGGCCCTGGCGCAGCAGGAATGGCTGGGCGTGATCCTGGCCGACGGCACCGGCCGCATGCTGTTCCGCACGACGGCGCCGTTCGACGCGCCGGCGCAACCCATCGCCGATCCCTCCAGCCTGCACCTGGCGCTCGCGCTGCGCCGTCCCGTGATCGGGCACGTCGCGCGCGGCAAGGGCGGCCGTCCCGCCGTGCCCGTGCGCTATCCGGTGAGCGACGCGGCCGGCCATTCCTACGTGCTGACGGCCGTCGTCCGGCCCGACCGCATCATGCGCGTGGTCGAGCGGCAGCGGGTGCCCGCCGGCTCGATGATCACGGTGCTGGACAGCGACGGCACGCTCGTCGCCCGCTCGCGCGGCCAGGACGACGTCGGCGCCGCGCCGGCCCCGACGCTGGCGCGGCTGGCCCGGTTGAACGGCCCGGAAGGCGTCGGGCCCACCGTCACCATCGAGGGCGACGCGCTGACGACGGCCTATACCCGGCTGTCGCGCTACGGCTGGACGGTCGCCGTCGGCGCGCCGCCCGCGGGCTGGGCCGGCGCCGCCGCGCAGGGATTCATCTGGTACGCGGCCGGCATCGTGCTGTCGCTGGCGCTGAGCATCGGCCTCGCGTCCGTGCTGGCGCGGCGCATCGTGCGCCGCATCGCCGCCCTCGAGACGGGCGCCGCCGCGCTCGGCGCCGGTGCCGATCTCGCCGTACCCCATTCGCGCATCCGCGAAATCGACGCGATGGGCGCCGCGTTGCGGGCGGCGGCCGGGCACCGCGCCGCGCACGAACAGGAACGCGGCCGCCTGATGGACACGCTGGCCCAGGCCCTCGCCACGCGCGAGCAAGCGCTGGAGCAGGCGCGCCGGGCCGGCCGCGCCAAGGATGAATTCCTCGCCGTGCTGGGCCACGAACTGCGCAATCCGCTGGCCCCGATCGCCGGCGCGCTCGACCTGATGGACCTGCGCAACGACGAGGGCAGCCGGCGCGAGCGCGGCATCATGCGGCGCCAGGTCGCGCACCTCAAGCACCTTGTCGACGACCTGCTCGACGTCTCCCGCATCGCGTCAGGCAAGCTGCGCATCGACCTCGCGCCGGTGGACCTCGCGGCCGTCGCGCGCCACGCCGTCGCCGCCCTGCCCGACCAGCCCATCCGGCTGCAGGCGCCGGAGGCGCTGTGGGTCGACGGCGACGAACACCGGCTCGCGCAGGTGCTCGGCAACCTGCTGTCGAACGCGGCCCGCTTCGGCAGCACGGACACGCACGTCGTCCTCGACGGCGCCGACGGCACGGCGCGCCTCGTCGTCAGCGACAACGGCGTCGGCATGCAGGCCGGGCTCGCCGGGCGCGTGTTCGAACCGTTTTACCAGGCGCCGCAGCCGCTGGCGCGCCATGGCGGCCTCGGACTCGGCCTCGCCATCGTGCACCGCATCGTCGAGCTGCACGGCGGCCGCGTGAGCGCGCACAGCGACGGTCCCGGCATGGGCAGCCGCTTCGAGATCCGGCTGCCGCTGGGCACGCCCGCGGCCGCCCCCGCGCCGGCCGCCGTGCGCGCCGAAACCCGGCCGCTGCGCGTGCTCGTGGTGGACGACAACGAGGACGCGGCCACGCTCACGGCCGCCGTCCTGCGCCAGCTCGGCCACGACGTCAGGACCGCGCACACGGCGCTGGCCGCGCTCGACGTGCAGGCCGCGTGGCCGCCGGACGCGGCGATCCTGGACATCGGCCTGCCCGACCTGGACGGCTACGCCCTCGCCGCCGCCATGCGGCGCGCGGCGCACCGGCCGCTGCGGCTGGCGGCCCTCACCGGCTACGGCCGCCAGGCCGGCGTCGTCGCCCACTCGCCGGACGACGCGGCCGCGTTCGACCTGCACCTGACCAAGCCGGCCAGCGTGGACGACTTGCGGCGGGCGCTGGCGGCCGACGCGGACGAGTCCGCGGGCCGGCCCGGCGCGGCGCCCGCCTGAGGCGACGCCGTCAGGGCGGGCCCGCGAGTTCCGGGGCCGGGATCGCCGCAGCGTCGTCCGGCACCATGCCATGCAGTTGCCAGTAGTGCCGGAACGCGGCGCGTATGCTTTCGCGCAGCACCTCGTTGTCCCATGGCTTGGTAAAGAAGCGATACAGCGCCCCGAGATTGATCGCCTCCATGATCGTGTCGAGGTCGGTGTAGCCCGACAGCACGATCCGGAACGTGTCGGGATACATCTCCTTCACCTTGCCCAGGAATTCGGTGCCGCTCGTCCCCTGCATGCGCTGGTCGCACAGGATCACGTGCACGGGATGCAGCGCCAGCAGCTCGAACCCCTGGGCCGCGCCCGACGCCGTCAGGATGTGATAGCCGTCGCGGCGCAGCAGGCGGTTGAGCGCGGCGAGCACGCTCGACTCGTCGTCGATGATGAGCAGGGTGCGCCGCGGCACCGCGGCCAGCAGGTCCGGCGGCAGCGCCAGGCCGGCGCCCTGGCGCAGCATCGCCTCGAACTGCGGCGCCGGCAGCGGCCGGCTGAAGTAGAAGCCCTGGATCTGATCGCAGCGATAGCGCCTGAGCAGGGACAACTGGGCCACGGTTTCCACGCCCTCGGCGATGACGTCGAGCTTCAGGCTGTGCGCCATCCCGATGATCGCTTCGGTGATGGCGGCGTCGTCGGGATTGGTCGTGACGTCGCGGATGAAGGTGATATCGATTTTCAGCGTATCGAGCGGCAGCCGTTTCAGGTAGGCCAGGCTGGAGTAGCCGGTGCCGAAGTCGTCGATCGACACGCGCACGCCCCGCGCCCGCAGGCGGTGCAGGGTGGCGATCGCACATTCCACGTTGTCCACCAGCGCGCTTTCGGTCACTTCGAGCTCCAGCATCCCGGCGTCGATGCCATGCGCGTCGATCGCATCCAGCACGGCCTTGTCCAGGCCGCCGCCCGCGAACTGGCGGCCCGAGACGTTGACGGCGATATGCATCGGCGCCGACATGATGCCGGCCCACGCGGCGATCTGGCGGCATGCGGCGTCGATCACCCAGTTGCCGACGTCGACGATCAGGCCGGTCTCCTCGAGCACGGGAATGAACTCCCCCGGCGATATCAGGCCCTGCCCCGGGCGGTTCCAGCGCAGCAGGGCCTCCGCGCCCGTGATGCGGCCGGTGTTGATCTCGGCCTTGGGCTGGTAGTGGAGGACGAACTCCCGGTTGCCGATCGCCTCGTGCAATGCGTTCTCGAGCGTCAGCCGGTGCCGCGCCTGGGCATTCATTTCATCCGTGAAGAAGTGGCATCGTCCCCGTTCCTCGGCCCTCGCCTGGTGCAGGGCGATATCGGCATACTTGAGCAGGGTCGCCGCGTCGGTGGCATCGGCCGGATAGAGCGCGACGCCGATGCTGGCCGTCATCGTGAAGTGCTGCGTCTCGAGGGCGAAGGGCCGCTGCAGCGCCGTCCTGATGCGATTGTCGATCTGCAGCACCTCATGCTGCAACTGCTGTCCCGTCAGTACCAGTTCGAACTGGTTCCCGCCGACGCGGCCCAGGGCGGTGCGCACGGGTACGCAGTCGCTCAGGCGCTGCGCGAACTGGCACAGCAACTCGTCGCCGCCGACGTGGCCGAGCGTATCGTTGACGTATTTGAAGCGGTCCAGGTCGATCGCCATCACGGCGACCGCCTCGCCCGCGCACTGCGCCTGCGCGAGCGCCTGGTCGAGCGAGGCGTGCAGCAGCATGCGGTTCGGCAGGCCGGTGACGGTGTCGAAGCGGGCCAGGCGCAGGCCGTATTCGCGCGTCTCGGTGTACAGCAGCCGCACCTCGAGCATATTGCGGATGCGCGTGAGCACCTCGACCTGGTCGAACGGCTTGCTGACGAAATCCTTGGCCCCCGCTTCCAGCGCGCGCAGCTTGTGCGCGGGCTCGGCGGTGACCACCAGCACCGGCAGATAGCCCTCGCTTTCCAGCGGCCGCAGGCCTTCGAGGATCTGGAACCCGTTTATATACGGCATGTTCAGGTCGAGCACGATGATGTCGTAGCGGTTGGCGCGATGCAGGTCGAGCACGGTGCGCGCGTCGGTCACGAGCGTGACGCAGGTGTAGCCGGCGTCTTCGAGCATGTAGCCGAGCAGCTTGACGTTCGCTTCCTGGTCGTCGACGATCAGGATGCGGGCCCGGTGAATGTCGGATAAGGAAATCATGGCACCTCTTTTCGGTCCGCTGTGGCTTGACCGCGAACGGCGCCGTTGGCCTCCAGCGCACTGTCGATCGCGGCGGAAAATTCTGCGATATCGATCGGTTTGGCTACATATCGGAAAAAACCGTTGCTCATGGCCAGCGCGATGTCATGCGACATCGCGCTGGCGCTGACGGCGATCACCGGGATGCCCGCCGTCGAAGGATCGGCACGCAGGACCTTGAGCGCGTCGATGCCGCTCATGCCGGGCAGGTGGACGTCCATCAGGATCAGGTCGGGCGCATGGGTGCGCGCCAGCGCAATGCCGAGGTGGGCATCCGGCGCCGACAGCAGGCGCAGGTCGGGAGTCAGGGCGATGATCGATTCGACCAGCTTCAGGTTGGCGGGATTGTCTTCCACGTACAATAACGTGTAACCGTTGCCGCCGCCGCGCGGTGCCGGCACCGCCGCCGCGGCGGTGGGCAACGCCGCGGCGGCAACGTCGCCGGTGCCGGTGCCAGGCAAGGCCGGGGCCACGCTGTCGAGCTCGATCCAGAACACGCTGCCGATCCCCACCGTGCTCGTCACGCCGATGCCGCCGTTCATCAGCTCGACCAGCCGCTTCGTGACGACCAGGCCGATACCGGTTCCCTCCTCGGCGCCCGCTTCCTGTCCCAGGCGATTGAAGGGCTGGAACAGCTCCTTCATCTGCGCCGCGCTCAGGCCGGGCCCGGAATCGCGCACGGCAATGCGCACCCGCCCCGCCGCGTCCAGCACGCAGTCGAGCGCCACGACGCCGCCGGCCCGGTTGTATTTGATCGCGTTCGACAGCAGGTTCAACAGGATCTGCTTCAGGCGCGTCCGGTCGGCCAGCACGGTGATGCCCGGCGCGGCGGGGAACGTCATGCGCAACCCGCGCTGCTCGCCCAGCGGTTCGAGCATGGCCCGGCATTCCTGCACGATCTCGTCGAGGGCGACCGCCTCGAGCGACAGCGTGACGGCGCCGGACTCGACTTTGGCCAGGTCGAGCACCTCGTTAATGAGGGTCAGCAGGTGTCGGCCCGCCTTCAGGATGTAGCCCGTGAATTCCTTCTTGCGCTCGACATTGTTCGGCTGGGCGTCGTTGGCGAGCAGTTGCGTGAAGCCGAGGATGGCGTTGAGCGGCGTGCGCAATTCGTGGCTCATGCTCGACAGGAACGATGACTTTGCCTGGTTCGCCTCTTCCGCCGCCGCCTTGGCCAGCGCCAGCTCCGACGTGCGCTCCGCCACGCGCTGCTCGAGGTCGACGTTCAGGCGCATGACTTCCCGCTGGGCGCGCTCGCGCTGTTCGACCTCGCGCATGATCGCCAGGTTCGACGACTCCAGTTCGCCGGTGCGCCGTTCCATCTCGCCGAGCATGTCGTTGAACGCGCCCACCATCATGCCGACTTCGTCGCCGCTGCTGGCTTCGACACGGCGCGAATAGTCGCGCTGCGCCACCACGTCGCGCGCCGTCTCCGCGACCGCCGAGATCGGACGGCTCACGAGCGCCTCCATGCGCACGACCATCAGCAGCGCGATCGCCATCGCGACCAGCCAGACGGCCACGGCGATGCCGACGTCGACCAGGATCGTCCTCGTCGGATCGTAGGTGGCGCGCAGGTACACGGTGCCGAGGGTGCCGTTCTCGCCGGCGATCCGGCGGAACACGTTCAGGCGCGCACCGTCGATCCGTGCGCCGTCCACCTCCGGCTGGACGGGGAAGTCCTTGACGAGGCCGGGACGCACGTACGACGCGAACAGCTTGCCCTGGTCGTCGTAGATCGCCGCGGCCTCGATGTTCGGCCAGGCGTCGAACAAGTGCAGGTTGTTGGTCGCCAGTTTCGGGTCGTCGAACGCCAGCGCCGGCGCGGTCATGCGCCCGAGCAGCGTGGACTGGGTCGTCATCTCGGCCACCAGCCCGCGGTGGAAGGTCCAGACGTCGCCGGCGACGTTGCCGACCAGCGCGATGGCGAGCGCCACCAGCGTGGTCGACAGCACGATGATGAACAACTTGTTCCGGATGGAGTGCGAGCGCCGCATCATGGAATCCCCTTCTCCACTTTATATGCCGCACTGAGCATCAGCGCGCTGACCTTCAGGCGGCTCGGCTTGATCGGACTGAGCGCGACTTCGAAGCGCAGGCGGTCGTCGACGACGGCGAAGCTGATCATGCTGCCGAAGCCGCCGCCCGCGCCCGGTTCGGCGATGGTCAGCACCGGCCGCTCCTTGGTGGCCGCATACAGCTCGCGCGCCCAGCGGGCGTCGAGATCGCCGACGACCAGCATCTGCACGTCGGCCGCCGGGTCGCCGCGCCGCAGCCGGCGTACGACCACTTTACGCCCGTTCACGGTGCGCCCGGCCAGGCTCGCCTCGAGGTCGTCGGCCAAGGCGTCCGCGCCGGCCAGGCCGATCGTGAAGTTGCTGTCCGGTCCGGCAAACGCCTCGGGCGGCCATTCGACGTAGCTGGCAAACTTGTACAGATAGGCGGCCTCGATCTGGCGCAGCATCTGGTCGCTGCGCCCGTTCGCCGGGGTGTCGGCGCGCGCGGCGCCGGCCGCGAGGGCGAGGACACACGCCAGTCCCGCCAGCCAGCACCGCCGCCCCTTACGCTCTAGCCAGGAAATCAGCATCGTCGTCTTGGCCCGGACGGCTCAAAAGCGGTGGACGGCTTTGGCGTAGACGCCGCGGCCGAAGTCGCTGCGCGTCGCCGCCGCGGTAAATTCCGCATGTCCGCCCCCGTTCAGGTGCTGCGCGGCGATCGACAATTCCCAGTCCGGCCGCGGCCGCCAGCCATAACGCACGTCCACGCTGGTGTAGGCCGGCACCTCCGGGTTGGACAGCGCGGCCACGCGGCTCAGCGTGCAATCGAGCGAGCTCTGCCCGTCCAGGTCCAGCGACGAGCGCAGCAGCCATTTGTGCGCGGGGTCCAGGCCGGCCGTCGCGGGGGACCCGGCGTCGTTGCTGCCGGGTTTCAATCGGAGTCCCTCGTGCAGCGCGTTCATCCCCGCGTTCAGGCGCAGGTGCGGCATGGCCTGCCAGGTGCCCCACATCTCGATGCCGTTGGTGCTGCCCTCCATCTTGTTGGCGTAATAAACATAGGTGCGGCTGGCCGCGACTTCCTGCGTGCGCAGGTCGTCGTAGCGGGCATGGAAGGCCGTGACCGAATACGACAGCGTCGCGGTGGGCTGGCCGCGATAGCCGAGTTCCGCGACCCGGGCCGACTCGGACTTCACGGTCGATCCGCCGTCGAGCAGGAACGGCGGCGCGCCCGGCACGTAGATGTCGCGATCGAAGCGCGACGGCGCGCGCACGGTGCGCGACAGCGCGCCCCAGAATGCGTGGCCGGGCGCCGGCGTCCAGGCCAGCCGGGCGTTGGGCAACACTTCCATGCCGGTGTAGCCGTTGCGTTCGAGGCGGGTGCCGACGGTCAGGCGCAGGTCGGAACGCAGCGCCAGCTCGTCCTGGGCGAACAGGCTGACCCAGTTCTGGTTCAGGTCCGCCGGCAGGAAGGCGACGTAGCGGCTGTTGCGGACCCGATCGATGCTGTAACGATACCCCGCGCCCCACACCAGCGCATGCATGCCGATCGGCGCCAGGTTGTGCTGGAACTGGACATCGACGATATCGAGCACCTCGCCGAAGGTCGGCGGCACGGTGCGTTCGGTGTGGTCCTCGACCACATGCAGGCCGAGGTGGCCGCCGCCGTCCAGCTGGCGCTCCCAGCGGGCGTTGAGATTGGCGCCGGCCAGCGTGATCGGACCCAGCGCGAACTGGATGCCGGAGATCGCGATCATGCCCGGCAGGGGCTGGTTCTCGGTGCCGTGGTAGGCGTCGCCTTGCACGGTGAACTGGTCGGCGCCCCGCCGCCAGTCGGCCCGGAAACCCGCCTGCGCATGGTAGGCGGCGTCGTCGATGGGGCCGCCCGTCGCCAGCGACGTGTGCTTGAGGTCGGCGTATTTCGCGTAGATGCGGTAAGTCAGTCCGTTGTCCAGCCTCGTGCCGTAACGCACGGCGGCATCGGACCGGCGGTTGCCGGCGCCGGCGACGGCGACGCCGCCCTGTGTGTCCCCGGAAGCACGGGTGATGATGTTGATGACGCCGTTGACCGCATTCGTTCCCCACAGCGTCCCGCCCGGCCCGCTGATCACTTCGATGCGCTCGACATCTTCCAGCATCACATCCTGCGCGTCCCAGAACACGCCCGAGAACAGCGGCGTATATACGGACCTGCCATCGATCAGCACCAGCAATTTGTTGGCCGCGCTGCTGTTGAAACCGCGCGCGCTGATCGTGTAGCCATAGGCGCTCGCTTCGACCACCTGCAGGTTCGGCGCCAGGCGCAACGCTTCCGGCAGGCTGGCGACACCGCTGCGGCGCAGGTCGTCGCTGGTGATCACGAACACGGAGGCGGCCGCCTCCGCCAGGCGCTCGCTGTTCTTGGACACGGAGGTGATGCGGATGTCGGCCAGCTGGTCGAAACTGAGGTCCAGCAGCTGGGCGCCTTGCGGTAACGCACGGCACGGCAGCGCGGCTATTGCCAACAACAGGCCGGTCAGCCCGGAAACGCATGCGCCGGGCCGTGTTGCGTTGGCGCGCGACCACCCCGCCCGCCATGCATGTAGTTGCCAGAACATCTTCAAACGAGCGCTCCAGGTATATGTGGCTGTCAGGGCCGCGCGATGCCCTGATAAATTGTTAAAACTGTGAGCAATGTCAAAACAATAGTAGACCGGATGCAATAAAAATGCACGCGATTCTTTGTCGCGAAACAACCGACAGAGAGGCCGTGGCAGCGATGCGACAACGTGAGCGCCGGCAGCCGGCGGAAACCGTTCAGATGCGCTGGTCGAACACCTGGCGCAGGTAGGCGATGAAGGTCTCGTCCGTGCTGAACCCCTTGCCGGGGCTGTCGGACAGCTTGGCCACGGGTTGGCCGTTGCAGCGCGTGAGCTTCATGACGATGTTCAGCGGCTCGAATTGCGTGTCGTTGGTCAGCTTGGTGCCGATGCCGAAGCCCGTCATGACGCGGTCGGCGAAGTGGCGGTACAGGCTGAGCGCCTTCGGCACGGTGAGCGCGTCCGAGAACACGAGCCGCTTGGTGCGGGCGTCGATGCGCAGCTTGGCGTAGTGGGCGATGGCTTTTTCGCCCCACTCGACCGGATCGCCGGAATCGTGGCGCAGGCCGTCGAACAGCTTGGCGAAATACAGGTCGAAGTCGCGCAGGAAGGCGTCCATGCCGACGACGTCCGTCAGCGCCGTGCCCAGGTCGCCGCGGTATTCCTGCACCCAGTCTTCCAGCGCCTTTTTCTGGAAATCGCGCAGGCGCACGTCGAAGGACTGGAACGCCTGCATGTATTCATGCGCCATCGTGCCGATCGGCACCAGGTTGAACTTCTTCGCGAGGTAGACGTTCGACGTGCCCTTGAAGAATTGCGGCAGCTCGCGCGCCAGCGTGGCGACGACTTCCTCATGCCAGTCGCCCGAGAAGCGGCGGCGTACGCCGAAATCGAAGAACTCGAACGGATTGGCGCGCTTCGGTTCCTGCTCGAAGGCGCGGAACTCGGCGATTTTCTGCGCGAGCCGCTCGCGCGCCACGACCAGCGCGGCCTGCCGGTTGAAGCGGCGGAAATACAGTTCGTTGACGATGTACAGCACGAAAATTTCGAAGCCCATCACGTGCACGATCGGTCCGCTCGCGCGGATGCGCAGGTGCGGACCGTCCGTTTCGACGTGGATGAATTTGCGCTGGAAACGGAACAGCGTGAGGAAGTCGGCGAAGTCGCTTTTGATGAACCGCAGGGACCTCATGTATTCGATGTCGTCCTCGCTGAACATCAGCGTGCACAGATGGTCCAACTCGCGTTCGACTTCTTCTTTCAGTTCGGCCAGCGGATAGGCCGGGGTATTGCGGCACTTGAACTCGTATTCGCCGGTGGCGTTCGGGTGCATGTGCAGCAGGGCCTGCCACATGGTGAATTTATAGAGATCGGTTTCGAGCAGGCTTTGGACGACTGGTTTCATGGGCGGTTCGGCGGGTCGCGATTGTCGGTGTCGTTGATGTTGTCGGTATTCGGTATTCGGTATTCGGTGGCGGCGTCGGCGTCGGCGTCCGAGTCGGCGGCGGCATCGGTGGCGTCGATGTTATCGGTGTTGTCGGTGGTGTCGGGTTCGTCCGTAGGGTTGCGGCGGTTGCCTCAGGTCGTAGCGCCGGCGGCCTTGCGGCTGCGCTTCTTCGGCGCCAGCATCGTGCCCGTGCAGGCCGGCGTGCCGCAGCGGCAGGCGAACAGGCGTTTCAGCGCCGGCGTATGGCGCTCGTCGTAGACCAGCGCATAGTTGTAGTTCAGTTCCTCGCCCGCGGCGATGTCGTGCAGCGCGTGGATGTACACGCGGCCGTCTTCTTCGTAGGCTTCGCAGTTGGGATCGCAGGCGTGGTTGATCCAGCGGGCGTCGTTGCCGCGCCGGCCGCCGTCGATCACGTTGCCGTCGGCGAGGCTGAAATAGAACGTGTGATTGACCGGGCCGCCCCGTTCGGCGGCGCGGCGCGTCGCTTCGTCCCACGTGATGCGTTCGCCGCGGTACTCGATGATGCGCTCGCCGGCGCCGATCGGACGCAGCGCGAACACGCCGTTGCCGTGCACGGGCGATTTTCGGACCTCGCAGATGGCCGGCCGGGCCGGCTTCGTCTTGCCGGGCTGCACGGCCTTGTCGGCCGCCTTGCTTGTGGTCTGCTTCGAGGGGGACGGTCGGACGGAGGTGCTCATTGGCTCGGCGTTTCGGTTGGGGGACACGGACTTATTATTGATCGGATCGCGGCAGGGCTGCCGCACGCCACCATCTTACCGTGTTGTCGGGTCCGTGTCGGCGCCGCCGGGTCGGTCGCGGGCTCGCATTGAGGCCCGTGGGCTCGCATTGAGCGCCCCGGGCTCGCATTGAGCCCGCCAGGCCCGCATTGAGCGCCGCGGGCTCGCATTGAGCGCCGCGGGCTCGCATTGAGGCCCGCGGGCTCGCATTGAGCCCCCCGGGCTCAATGCTCCTCGCGGAACTCGGTGGCGGCGTGGTCGCCGCGCGCCTCGGCCTTGCGCAGCTCGACGCGGCGGATCTTGCCGGAGATGGTCTTCGGGAGTTCCGTGAACGCGATGCGGCGGATGCGCTGGTACGGCGCCAGCCGGTCGCGCGCGAAGGCGAAGATGGCGGCGGCCAGTTCGGGCGTCGGTTCCACGCCCGGACGCAGCGCGATGAACGCCTTCGGCACGGCCAGCCGCACCGGGTCCGGACTCGGGACGATGGCCGCTTCCAGCACGTCCGGGTGCTCGATCAGCACGCTCTCCAGCTCGAATGGACTGATGCGGTAGTCGGACGACTTGAACACATCGTCGTTGCGGCCCACGTAAAAATAATAGCCGTCTTCGTCCACGCGCGCCGTGTCGCCCGTGTGATAGCGCCCGCCGCGCATCACGTCGCGCGTTTTCGCCTCGTCGTTCTCGTAGCACAGCATCAGGCCCAGCGGGGCCGGGTCGAGGTCCAGCGCGATCTCGCCTTCCGCGGCAGGCTCATCGTCGATGTCGAGCAGCGCCACGCGGTAGCCGGGCAGCGGCCGGCCCATCGATCCCGGCTTGACGGGCTGGCCCGGCGAATTGCCGATCTGGCACGTGGTCTCGGACTGGCCGAAGCCGTCGCGGATGCGGATACCCCACGCGCGCTCGACCTGCTCGATGACTTCCGGATTCAGCGGCTCGCCCGCCCCGACCAGTTCGCGCAGCGGCGGCCGCCATTGCGCGAGGTCTTCCTTGATCATCATGCGCCACACGGTCGGCGGCGCGCACAGCGACGTCACGCCGCAGCGCACGATCGTGTCCAGGCAGGCGCGCGTGGAAAAGCGCTCGTAGTTGTAGACGAACACGGTGGCGCCCGCGTTCCACGGCGCGAAGAAGCAGCTCCACGCGTGCTTCGCCCAGCCGGGCGAGCTGATGTTCCAGTGGACGTCGCCGGGACGCAGGCCGATCCAGTACATCGTCGACAGATGGCCCACCGGATAACTCTGCTGGCTGTGCAGCACCAGCTTGGGTTTCGCCGTCGTGCCGGACGTGAAGTACAGCAGCAGCGGATCGGTGGCGCGCGTGACGCCGTCCGGCGCGAACGCCGCGGGGGCCGCCGCGCTGTCCGCATAGTCGCGCCAGCCGGCGACGCCCGCGCCGGGGCCGACGCCGATGCGCGTGTAATCGCCGGGCAGGTCCGCGAACTTGTGCGTTTCCGACGCCTGGGCGATCACGTGGCGCACGCGGCCCCGCTGCAGGCGGTCCTGCAGATCGGTGCTGGACACGAGCATCGTCGTGGGCACGAGCACGGCCCCGAGCTTGATCCCCGCCAGCATGATCTCCCACAGCTCGACACGGTTCGGCAGCATCAGGAGCACGCGGTCGCCGCGCCGCACGCCGCAGGCGCGCAGCCAGTTCGCGACCTGGCTGGAGCGCGCCGCCATCTCGGCGTAGCCGATCTTGCGCTCGCTGCCGTCTTCGTCCACGACCCACAGCGCGGGCGTGGCGTTGTCCCTGGCCTGCGCGTCGAAATAGTCGAGGGCCCAGTTGAATTCGTCGAGCTCGGGCTGGCGGTAATCGCGGTAGGCCGTCGCGTAATCGGTGCGATGCCGTTGCAGGAAGTCGCGCGCGCGGATGAAGCGCTCGTACGGGGATGCCATCGGTCGTCTCCTTTGTCGTGGTTGCGGCACGGGCGCCTCGTGAGCACCCGCGCCCATTCTGCCACGCCCGAGCCGCAAAGGGACGACGCGCCGTCAGCGCCGGCGCAGCTCGTGCGCCTGGTCGATGGTCTGCTCGTCGCTGGGCGTCATCATGTTGATCACGCGGCAGTCGCCGCACATGCGCATGCGGTCGAGGTGGCCCGCGAAGGCCGGGTGGCCCGCAAGGCGCGCCAGCATGCTCTCGACCATGCGCACCGTGCCGAACGGCTTCTGGCAGCGGATGCAGTGGAACGGCTGCGTTTCGTTCAGCACGACGGGCTGCTTGCGCGATTCGCGCAGCGACAGCCGCGGCACGAGCCGGATCGCGTCTTCCGGACACGTCGTGGCACAGAGCCCGCACTGCACGCAGTTCTTTTCGATGAAGCGCAGCTGCGGCGCGTTCTGCCCGTCCTGCAGGGCGGACGCCGGACACGCGCCCACGCACGCCATGCACAGGCTGCATTTGGACGCATCGACATCCAGCGCGCCGAACGGACTGCCGGCGGCCAGCGCGATCTCGTCGGCCGGCCGCGGCGCCTCGCGCAGCAGGTGCTCGAGCGCGTAGTCGAGCGTGTTGCGCTTGTCCGCCGCGACGTTGAAGCCGGCACGCCGCGCCGGCACCTCGCCGCGCGGCGCGTGTCGCAAGGCGAGCGCCAGTTCGTCCGCACCGGTCACGCGCAGCAGCTGCAGGTGCGACCCCGCATAGCCGAGGCCCGTCATGATCGCCTGCGCGACGGCCGCCTGCTCGTCGAGCGCCGCCGCGTACTGCGGCGCCTCGGCATCCGTCGTCAAGACGGTAACGCCGGCCGCGCCCCAGGCCAGCGCCGCGAGCCACAGATCGATGCCCGCCGACGCCGTGTGATGCACGCCCAGCGGCAGCACGCGTCCCGGCACGGCATCGCATTGCGCGAGCAGCGCCGCGCCCTCCGCACCGTGCACGAGCAGCACCGGCTCGCGCCCGCCCGCCTGCGCGAAGGCGGCGAGCAGCGCCTTGATGCGCATGCCCGTGTGCGCCGCGCTCGGGTAGGCATAGCCCAGCGCCCCGGTCGGGCAGACGGTCGTGCACGCGCCGCATCCGGCGCACAGGTAGGGGTTCACGGCGACCAGGTCGCCCGCGCCGGCGATGGCGCCGGCCGAGCAGATCTCGATGCAGGCATTGCAGCCGCTCTTGCGGTTGCGGCCATGGGCGCACAGGCGCTCCTTGTAGGCGAAGTATTTCGGCTTCTCGAACTCGCCCACCATGTCGGCCAGTTCGGCGGCGGCGGCCTGGCGCGCGGCCGCGTCCGGGCCCGGCGCGTAATAGCCGTGCGGTCGCTGGTGCGTCGCGATCCGCGGCGTCGCGCCCAGGTCGAGCACGAGGTCGAAGAGCGCGTGTTCCGGCGTGCTGCCGCCTGTCTGCCACGTCGCGTCGAACGCGCCGAGCCAGCCCGTCACGACGAGCGCGCGCGCTGCGAACACGGGGAACAGGCGCGGCGCCCAGTCGCCGCCGTCGCCGTCTTCGTCAAGCAACACGACGGTCACGGGCAGCACGGCCGCGACGCGCTCCGCCCACGGCAGCGCGTCCGCGCGCGTGCCGACGACGAGCGTGCGCCCGGCCGACCGGTAGCCGACCGTGTCCAACGGTTCAGGGGACGGGATGCCGGCCAGCGCATCGAGTGCGGCGCGGCGGGCGACGCGGTCGCGTTCGTCCTGGACGGGGTCGAGGGGGACGCCCTGCCCTTCGATCAAGCGGATATTCATCGTGTCTCGGTTTCAGGTGGTGTTGTCGGTGTTATCGGTGTGGTCCGCCACGGCCGGGAGGTCGGCGCCGGGATCGTCGGCGCCGGCCGCGTCATTGTCGGCGTCATCGTCCGCATCGACGGCGCGCCGGAACAGCCGCTTCGCATGCTCGAGCGACGCGAGCATCGTTTCGGACACGGGACTCGGCTTCGTGTAATCGTCGATGTAGACGTCGAGCCGGTCCATCGTATTGAAGTGCGGGTCGGCGAACAATTTCTTGAGCGCCGTGCGGCGCACGGCCGCGTCGACGCCGCGCGCGACGAAGGCGGAGAAATCGGAGTCGCCGGTCAGGCGGGCGACGTCGTCCATCGTCGGCAGCGGCACGGGCGCGGAGGCGATATCGGCCGCCGGCGCTGCGGCCACGCCGGCTGCCGCGGGCAACGCGGCCGCCCCGCTGGCCGCGACCGGCGCCGGTTCCCCCCGCGCTTCGGTCTTGCGGCGCGCCCAGCGGCGCAGGAAGCCTTCGTCCGGCACGGCACGTTCCGTCATGGTCCCGTCATCCGTGCTGGCGGCCGCGGCGCGGCCTGGGCTGGTAGTGCTCGCGCAGGTAGCCCGCGAGCCAGGCGTAGACCTCGGCCGGCATCGTCACGCCGTCCGCGTGCTCGCCCGAGTCGAACATGCGCGTGCCCTCGACGTAGCTGACCGACGCCCGCACCGGCATCGCGCGGCCGTCCTGCATGCGCCACAGCACGAATACCTTCGATTCGGGCGCGACGCAGTTCTCGTAATAGCCCTCGTTCTCGTCCGGATAGAGTTCCAGTTCGAGACCGGAGACGAGGTAGTAGTCGCGCTCGGGCGACTCGCTCAGCACGCGCAGGGGCGGCAGGTCGCCGCGGTCGGGCACGACGCCGACGGCTTCCCACGCTTCGTCGGCCCAGCGGTGCTGGACGGTGCGCCGCTGCATCAGCACGGCGATCGGCATGGATCCCATCTTCATTGGTTGTGCACCTTCGGCGTGCCTTTCTGGACGGTGGGCGGCGTGCCGGCCGGTTCGGCCTTCGTCGGGCCGGCCTTGACATCCGTGCTGGGCGGCGCCGTGCCCAGTTTCTCGCTCTTGATCGGGGCCGCGGCGCCGGCGGGCGTCAGCTTGCCGTCCGGTTGTCCGGCCGGGGCCGCGGGGGCGGCGGCCGGCGCGGCGGCGGCAATCGCGACCGGCGCATGCGCCTTCCAGCCCTGCGCCGCGGCGCGGGTGCGCCAGCGGGCCGCGACGGCGTCCATCGACGCGGCGAGCGCCTGCTTGGCCCGCGCGGCCTGGGCGTCCGCCTTTGCCTTCTTGGCGGCGGCGGCCTGCTGCTGCGCGGGCGTCGGCGCCGGCAGCGCGGCGTGGGCCGTGGTGGCGGCGAGAACGAGCGCCAGCGCGGCAGCGATCCTGTTCATCCGGTTCATGGGGTTCATCGTGTCCATGTCATCGCCCCGGCGCCGCGGAATGGTTGGGATCGCGGTTGACGGCCCCCGGCTGCGGCCCCACCTCGGCCGGCGTCGGCGCGGCCGGCCTGCCGTTGTCTCCCGGCTGCGTCTGCGTCGTGCCCTGGGTGCCGGCGCCGCCTGGCGGGGTCACGCCCTGGCTGGGGCCCTGGCCCGTCTCGCGCACGGAACCGCCCATCGCCGCGCCGGCCGTGTTGCCGCCGCTGCCGCCCGCGATGCCCGGCGTGCCGCCCGCATAGCCGGCGTCCGTCTTGGGGCCGGCATGCGCGGCCATCACCTGGCCGCTGGTGCCGCCGTCGGCCGTCACCATGCCGGGGAATTTCGTCTTGCGCTGGGCGTTGTCGCCGTGCTGCTTGCAGGCCGTCGCGGCCAGCAGCACGGCCAGCGCCACGATCGTCGTCGTCGGCTTCATCGCTGTCCCCTCAGTGCGCCGGCCGCGGCGGCGGATTGCCGGTGGGCGGGCGCTGGTCCGGCGGCAGGCGGTCGTCGAACGTGCCCGGCGCGACGCCGGCCTGCACTTCCTCGTACCACACGGCATGGTGCGCCTTGGCCCACGATTCGTCGACGGTCCCGTGCCGCATCGCCTCGTACGCGCCCGGCGTGCCCCACGTGCCGATGTAGATGTGGCCCATGGCCGCGGCGATGTAGAACGTGGCGCCGGCGATGTGCAGATAGTTCGCCACCTGCAGCACGTAGCGGGTCTGGCCGAAATCGACGAAGTCCAGTACGAGGCCGCTGATCGACATCACGAGGCCCAGCAGGGTCACGCCCAGCCAGAACCACGCCTTCTCGCCGGCGTTGAAGAACCCCGCCGGCACGTGCGTGTGCGCCACGATCCCGCCGCCCTGCCTGACCCAGCGCCAGTCGATGCGGCGGAAGAAGTTCCGGTGCAGGAAGGTGAAGAACATCAGCACGGAACACACGATGAACAGCGGCCCCGTGAAGTTGTGCAGGTATTTGAAGACGTAGGCGATGGCGGCGAACACGTCGTGCCCGACGAGCGGCAGCAGGATCTTCTTGCCGAACATGATGACGAGGCCCGTCACGGCGAGGACGATGAAGCTGATCGCCGTGGCCCAGTGCACGCCGCGCTCCCAGCTCGTGAAGCGGCGGATGCGCCGGCCCGTCTCGGGCGCCTCGACGCGCGCCGGGCCGACGGCACGGTAGAACAGGAAGATCGCGACCAGCACGACGACGAGGACCGTCCCCATCGCCGTGGCGAACGGCCCGTTGCGCCACGTGCGCCACTGGTTGCCGCCGCGCTGGACGATGACGGTGCCTTCCCTGGAGCCGTACTGGCCGAGGTAGTGGCGGTCGATGTGCACGCGCCCGGAGCTCGACGACGCCAGTCCCGGCTCGGGCGCACGCGTATCCTGCTCGGCCTGCAGGATGGTCTGTTCCTCGGCGTACGCCGGTTCGGCGCGGTTGTTCGGGACGGCGGCGTGGGCGGCGCCGATCAGCCACAGCCCGAGGAACAAGCCCCACAGCGTCCGCGCTGATGGAAGGGTGAAGGACATGGTCGGCTCCTGTTACGGGTTGGCCCGGTTGTATTCGTTCTGCTTCATGTTGCGGTTGCCGATCGCGCCCCACCACGACAGCTTGTCGTCGTGGAAGAGCCGGTGCATCGGGCGGTCGTCCTTCTTCCCGGCGTACATGCCGTGCACCCAGTCCGGATGCTGGTCGACTTCCAGGCAGCCCGTCAGCAGCAGCAAGGGCAGGCACAAGGCGAGGAGGCGTCTCATGTCGGCAGCCTCCCCGGGTCGTTCTGCGTATCCTTGAGATTCTGGTTCTCGCGCGGGCCGTCGCCCGTCGCCTTGATGTCGCCGCCCCGCTTCGGCTTGCCGTAGGCGATCTTCCAGCCCCACAGCTCCGGGCCGTAGCCGCGCGTCTCGACGCGCTGGCGGTAGATGTCCGCGATGACGGTCGCGTCGCCGCCGATCAGCGCCTTCGTGCCGCACATCTCCGCGCACGCGGGCAGCTTGCCTTCGGCGATGCGGTTGCGGCCGTACTTCTTGAATTCGGCCTCGGACGTGTCGGGCTCCGGCCCGCCGGCACAGAACGTGCACTTGTCCATCTTGCCGCGGTGGTTGAACAGGCCGGTGGACGGGAACTGCGGCGCGCCGAACGGGCACGCGTAATAGCAGTAGCCGCAGCCGATGCACTGGTCCTTGTCGTGCAGGACAATGCCGTCTTCCGTGTGGTAGATGCAGTTGACCGGGCAGACGGCCAGGCACGGCGCGTCGCTGCAATGCATGCACGCGACCGAGATCGAGCGCTCGCCCGGCACGCCGTCGTTGATGGTGACGACGCGGCGCCGGTTGACGCCCCACGGGGTCTCGTTCTCGTTCTTGCAGGCGGTCACGCAGCCGTTGCAGTCGATGCAGCGCTCGGTGTCGCAGATGAACTTCATTCTTGCCATATCACTCTCCTCGTCGCTCCCGCGCTCTCCCACGTCGCCGCGCGCGCTCCCGTCGCCCCCGCGCTCTCCCGTCGCCCCGGCGCTCTCCCGTCGCCCCGGCGCTCTCCCGTCGCCCCCGCGCAGGCGGGGGCCCAATTTTGCAAGCGTTCCGTTGCGCCCGAACTTGGGTTCCCGCCTGCGCGGGAACGACGTTGTTTGCGCGGGAACGACGGTATTTATGTGTTCGTCGTTGATGCATTCGTTGTCAGACGTTCGCGGTATGTTGGCGCCGCGCGTGGGCGGAGGGCCGCCCACCCTACGCGCGTACCAAGCGACATAAAGACACCTTCGTCTCCTGCATCATCGTCACCGCGTCATACCCGTACGTCCACCCGGTGTTCACGGCCTCGCCGCGCACGGCGGGCGCGCCGCCCTCCGGATAATGCTTTTCCAGGTCCTCGCCCATCCACCAGCCGCCGAAGTGGAACGGCATCCACACGAGGCCCTCCGGCACGCGCGGCGTGACCATCGCCATCAGCCTGAGGCGCGCGCCGGTCGGCGTCTCGACCCACATGAAGTCGCCCACCTTCACGCCGATCTGCGCGGCGTCCGCCGGGTTCACTTCGCAGAACATGTTCTGCTGCAGTTCGGCCAGCCACGGGTTCGAGCGCGTCTCGTCGCCGCCGCCCTCGAATTCGACGAGGCGGCCGGACGTCATGATCAGCGGGTAGTCCTTCGCAAAATCGACTTCCTGCACCGACTTGTACAAGGTCGGCAGGCGCCAGAACGCGGCCTTGTCGTCGTAGGTCGGGTACTTCGCGACCAGGTCGCGCCGCGGCGTGACGATCGGCTCGCGGTGCACGGGCACGGGGTCCGGGAAATTCCACACGTTGCAGCGCGCGCGCGCATTGCCGTACGGCGCGCAGCCGTGCGCGATGACGACGCGGATGATCCCGCCCGACAGGTCCGTCTTCCAGTTCTTGCCCTCGGCCTGCGCCTGTTCTTCCGGCGTCAGCTCGGCCCACCAGCCCAGCTTTTTCAGGAACACGTGGTCGAATTCCGGATAACCCGTGTCGATCTCGCTGTCCTTCGTGAACGAGCCGTCGGCCGCCAGCAAAGGCTCGCCGTTGTGCTCCACGCCCCAGTTGGCGCGGAACGGCAGGCCGCCCTCCGCCACCGATTTGTGCAGGTCGTACAGGATCGGCGTGCCGGGATGCTTCATCTCCGGCGTGCCCCAGCACGGCCACGGCAGGCCGTAGTAATCGCCCTTGCACGGACCGGTTTCGGCGAGCAGCGTCGTCGGATTGAAGTCGCGCTTGTGCTCCATGTGCAGCTTGAGGCGCTCGGGCGAACATCCCGTGTAGCCGATGGTCCAGCACGAGCGGTTGATCTCGCGGAGGATGTCTTCGATGACGGGTTCGTTGTTGACGACCTTGATGTTCTTGACGAGCTGCTCGCCGAAGCCCAGCTTGCGCGCGAACAGGTACATGATCTCGTGGTCGGTCTTGCACTCGAACAGCGGCTGGATCACGCGCTCGCGCCACTGGATCGACCGGTTCGACGCCGTCACCGAGCCCTGCGTCTCGAACTGCGACGCGGCCGGCAGCAGGTAGACGCCGTCCGAGCGGCCGTGCATCGCGGCCGTCATGCTCGGATACGGATCGATGACGACCATGAAGTCGAGCTTCTGCATCGCCGCCTTCATGTCGGGCAGGCGCGTCTGGCTGTTCGGCGCGTGGCCCCAGTAGAACACGGCGCGCAGGTTGGTCGGCTGGTCGACGTACTGGTTATCCTCGAGCACCGCGTCGAACCAGCGCGACACCGTGATGCCCGGCTTTTCCATCAGCTCCTTCGAGCCGAAGCGCGACTTGATCCAGTCGTAATCGACGCCCCACACGGTGGCGAAGTGCTTCCACGCGCCTTCCGCGATGCCGTAGTAGCCGGGCAGCGAATCGCCGTTCGGGCCGATGTCGGTGGCGCCCTGCACGTTGTCGTGGCCGCGATAGATGTTGGCGCCGCCGCCCTGCACGCCGATATTGCCCAGCGCGAGCTGCAGGATCGACAGCGCGCGCACGTTCGCCGTGCCCACGTGGTGCTGCGTGATGCCCATGCACCAGACGACGGACGACGGCCGGTTCGTCGCCAGCATCTCGGCCGCCATGCGCACCGACGCTTCCGGGATACCGGTCACGTCGGTCACCTTGTCCGGCGTCCACTTGGCGACCTCCTTGCGCACGTCGTCCATGCCGTGGGTGCGCGCGGCGATGAATGCCTTGTCTTCCCAGCCGTTGCTGAAGATGTGCCACAGCAGGCCCCACACGAACGCGATGTCGGTGCCGGGCCGGATACGCACGTAGTGATGGGCGAAGCGCGCCGTGCGCGTGAAACGCGGGTCGACGACGATCATCTTCGCGCCCAGTTCCTTCGCGTGCAGGAAGTGCAGCATCGAGATCGGGTGCGCCTCCGCCGGGTTCGAGCCGATGAACAGCACGGCCTTGCTGTAATGGAGGTCGTTGAACGAATTCGTCATCGCGCCGTAGCCATAGGTCTGGGCGACGCCGGCCACGGTCGTCGAGTGGCAGATGCGGGCCTGGTGGTCGCAGTTGTTACTGCCCCACATCGACACCCATTTGCGCAGCAGGTACGATTGCTCGTTGTTGTGCTTCGAGCTGCCGATCACCATCAGCGCATCCGGCCCGGACTGCGCGCGCAGCTTCAGCAGCCGGTCGCCGATCTCGCCCACGGCCTGGTCCCACGTGATGCGCTCGTACTTGCCGTTCACGAGCTTCATCGGATAGCGCAGGCGGTGCTCGCCGAAGCCGTGCTCGCGCACCGACGCCCCCTTGGCGCAGTGCGCGCCCATGTTGAGCGGCGAATCGAACGCCGGTTCCTGGCGGACCCACACGCCGTTGCTGACGACGGCCTCCACCGAGCAGCCCACGGAACAGTGGCTGCACACGGTGTGCCTGACCTCCGTGTGCGCTTGCGCCGGCACGGGGTCCGCCGCCGTCGCGGGTCGGATCACGTTCAGCGGCAGATGGCGCGCGAGGGCGCCGGCGCCGGCCGTCACGCCCGCGCCGACGAGGAAGCGGCGCCGTTTCAGTCCGCCGTCGCGCGATTGTCTCACCAGGGTCATGCCTGTCTCCTCTCGTCTGCCGGTTCGTCTGCCGGTTCGTCCACCGGTTCGTCTACCAATACGCCGCGGTGCGGTAGTAGCGCCGGATATGTTCGGTCTCGTGATAGCCCTGCGATTGCCGCGGCGCCGCCGGCGCGGCCGGTGCCGCAGGTGCGTCGGGCGCACGCGCACGCGCGGCGGCGGCGATCGCCAGCGCACCCAGCGGGGCCGCCCTCAGGAAGCTGCGGCGGGCCGGATCGGGGTGCGGGTCGGTGTCCTTGTCCATGGTCGTCCTCATGCGGCGATCGGGTCGGCGGCGTCGAGCACGGCGAAGGCCTGGGCTTCGATCGACAGGAAGGCGTCGACGACGCCCGCCACGACCCGGTAGAAATTCGCATCCGGGCTGGCGGCGACGTCGGCCAGGCAGGCCGCGTACCAGGGCCGCAGATGCGCTTCGAAAAAGGCCTTCTGCGCGTCGAGCCCGCGCGCCGGCATGCCGGGGCCGCCCTGGATCAGCACGCGCATCGTCTCGCACAGGGCGCCCAGGTGGTCCTCGGATTCGCCCACGCCGCGCGCACGCGCCAGGCCGAGGCGCGCCAGATCGTGGCGCAGGCCGGCCAGCGGCGCGTCGTTCAGGTGGCCCGTCAGGTAGACGGAGGCGTACGGATTCAGCGGCGGCGTGCCGGTGCTGATGAACATGGCCGCGAATTCGTCGTGGGCGGCGGCCGCATCGACGGCGGCGGCGGCCTGCGTGAGCTTGAGCCACGCGTCCTCGAGGGCGAACTCGCCCGCGGCCGCGATCGGCTCGGCGGCGGCCAGCGCCGCCAGCAGCGCCGCATTGGGCGGAGCCAGCAGCAGATGCGCGAACAGGCCGTAGAAGTCGGCGCGGGCCTGGTCTTCGCCGGCCAGCGGCGGAGGCACGGGAACACCGTCGGGGACGTCGCCGTCATGCAATCCGGATAACGCTGAATCCTGCTCGGCCGACATAATTCTCCCGTTAGCAAATTTTCATGGGAAGTGTAGTCCTTGACAACGCGAGGGCGCGCACGCTTGACGGCTGCCAGGACGGCGCAGCGAATCCGATGGCGTGAACGCCCGGCGCGGCGGCCGGCAAGCCGGCGCGCGGTCCCGTCGTTATGGATTAGAGTGCGGAAGCATCCAGACAACGAACAGGACGATGACCATGCCGCCAATCTCACCCCAACTCCATGAGGAACTCGGCAAGCGCCTGCGCAAGAGCCGCGCGGACGTGCAGGCCGCCGTGCGTGCGCGCACGGATGGCGACACGGACGACCGCCCGGCGATCTCGCCCACCGCCCACATGGGGCAGAACGACGACGCCCCGACCGCCGAGATGCTCAGCCATAACGAGGAGCACCGGGCCGAGCACGATTCCGATCTGCTGCACGAGATCGACGCCGCCATCGGGCGCCTGGAATCGGGCGCGATCGGCGTGTGCGTGTCGTGCGGCCGCGAGATCCCGGAAGCGCGCCTGCTCGCCACGCCGACGGTGCAGACATGCGTCGCATGCCAGGAGCGGATCGAACACGAACGCCGCACGGGACGCGGGCCAAGCATGTAAGCGATATGCGCGGCCGGCCGGCGGCCGGGCCCGGACACCGCTGACAGCTGTCCCGCCTGCATGGGGACTGCATTCCGTGGAAATCGCCGTTCTTGCGGCGATTTTTTGATGCGTCCTGTCCACCGATCGCCGGCCTGCCGCGTTTGCCACAGGTCAGCGAACGCCGCCGCCGGTATATCCGGGCGGCGGACGATGTCGTGAGCCCTGCCGACCGGTTCTTCAGCAGAACTTCAGCAGAAAAACAGACGCGCCGCCCGACCGTTAAAATGCGGTACGCTGCGCGCACGTGACCGCCAGAACCGCCGTTTTTGCCTTGATAATAAACCTCTCGAAATCCCAAAGTCGCCGTTGATGAACGATATCTCTCCTCTGACACGGCATCCCGATGTCCTCTACGGTCCGCACCAACCCGAACTGTTGCGCGACGAAATCCTGGCCGACCTGCTGGAGGCCAGCGCACGCCGCACGCCCGACCACCCCGCCCTCATCGCGGGCGACCGCCGCCTGACGTATCGCGAGCTCGACGAGCAAGCCAGCCTGGCCGCGTCGCGCCTGATCGACGCCGGCATCCAGCCCGGCGCCATCGTCGGCTTGTGGATGCCGCGCGGCATCGACCTGCTCGTGATGCAGGCCGCCATCGCCAAGGCCGGCGCCGCCTGGCTGCCCGTCGACGAGGACACGCCCGTCGAACGCCTCCTCGTGTGCATGGACGACGCCGGCTCGCCGGCCCTCGTCAGCAGCGAGCGGATGCGCGACCGCCTCGGTGCCGTCACCCAGCCCATCCACACGGCGGAGGCGCTGCTCGCGCCCGCGCCCGACGGTTACCAGCTGCGCCGGCGCGGTGCCGTGCCGGGCGACGCGCCGGCCTACGTCATCTACACGTCGGGCTCGACGGGCAAGCCGAAAGGCATCCTGATCGACCAGCGCAGCATCTGCCACTTCCTGCGCAGCGAAAACGAAGTGCTGGGCGTGACGGCCGCCGACCGCGTGTATCAGGGCTTTTCCGTCGCGTTCGACATGTCGTTCGAGGAAATCTGGATTTCCTACCTCGTCGGCGCCACCTTGTTCCTCGGTCCCAAGGAAACGGCCGGCGACCCGGAAGCCCTGCCGCGCCTGCTGGCGGAGAACGGCGTCACCGTGCTGCACGCCGTGCCGACCTTGCTCGCGCTGTTCGCCGACGACGTGCCGAGCCTGCGCATCATCAACCTGGGCGGAGAAATGTGCCCGGAGACCGTGGTCGAGCGCTTTTCCAGGCCGGGCCGGCAGATGTTCAACACCTACGGCCCCACCGAGGCGACCGTGTCGGCCAGCCTCGCGCGGCTGGAACCGGGACGGCTGATCACGATCGGCAAGCCGCTGCCGAACTATGGCCTGCTCGTCATCCACACCGAGACGGACAAGGGCTTGCAACTGCTGCCGCGCGGCGACACGGGCGAGCTGTGCATCATCGGCCCGGGCCTGTCGGCCGGCTACCTCGGCCGCCCCGACCTGACGGCCGAGAAATTCCTCGCGAACCCGTGGAGCGCGGGCCCGGACGACCCGCGCCTGTACCGCACGGGCGACCTCGCCCGCATCGAACCGGACGGCCAGGTCGTGTGCCTGGGCCGCACGGACGACCAGGTCAAGATCCGCGGCTTCCGCGTGGAACTGGGCGAAATCGAGGTCCAGCTTGCCCAGCAGGCAGGTGTCGGCACGACGGCCGTGCTGCTGCGCAAGGATGACGGCATCGACCGCCTCGTCGCCTACCTCGTGCCGGCCGCCGGCGCGACGGACGAACAATTGGCGCCGGCGACCCTGCGCCGCGCGCTGTCCGGCAAGCTGCCGCCGTACATGGTGCCGAGCCGGTTCGAGACACTGTCCGTGATGCCGCGCCTGACGTCCGGCAAGATCGACCGCAAGGCGCTGAAGGCGATGGCCCTGTCGGCGCCGCTGCCGAGCGATCCGGCCGAATCCGACGTCGCGGAGACGCCGGGCGAGGAAGCGCTGTTCGCGGCGCTGGGCAAGCTGTTCCCGGGCCAGCCGATCCGGCGCGAGCTGGATTTCTTCAGCGACCTCGGCGGCCACTCGTTCTTCGCCGCCCGCCTGGCGACGGCGCTGCGGGCCGATCCGCGCTTTGCCCACGTGACGGTGCGCGACATTTATTCGCAGCGCCAGGTCGGCGCCATCGCGTCAAGCCTCGACCAGGCCGCCGGCACTACGGCCGCCCTCCCCGACTGGACGCCGCCCGCCAGCGCACGCCGCTGGCTGTGCGGCGCGGCCCAGCTGGCGACCGTCCCCGTACTGATCACGCTGCGGATGGCCCAGTGGCTGGCACCGTTCTTCACCTACCACTTCTTCACGGGCGACCCGGGCGATTCGGTGCCGCGCGCCATCGCCCTGTCGATCGTCGTGTTCCTGCTCGCGACCTTGCTCGAATTCGCCGTCGCGGTCGCCGGCAAATGGCTCGTCGCGGGCCGCCTCAAGCCGGGCAACTATCCGTTATGGGGCACGACCTATTTCCGCTGGTGGCTGGCCGACCGTCTCGTCGAGGCCGCCCCGACCTATCTGCTGGCCGGCTCGTCGCTGTACGGCTGGTATCTGCGCATGCTCGGCGCGAAGGTCGGGCACGATGTCGTGATCGGCTCGCTGACGATCCGCGCGCCGGACCTGCTCGCCATCGGCGACAACGTCAGCATCGGCAATGCCGTCAACTTCGAGAACGCGCGCGTGGAACGGGGCCGCCTGCTGCTCGGCGCGATCGCCCTCGACGACGACGCCTGCGTGTCGTCGTACGCGATCCTGGAAGGCAATACCCGCGTGGGCCGGCGCGGCCACCTGGAAGGCCAGTCCGCGCTGCCGGACGGCGCCGCCGTGCCCGACGGGCGCGTGTGGAGCGGCTCGCCCGCGCGCGACGCCGGCGCGTTCGATCCGTCCACGCTGCCGCCGCGCCCGTCCGTCAGCCGCGCCCGCCTGATGGGCGAAGGCCTGTTCTTCGTGTTCGGCATGCTGCTCGTCGCCACGCTGTTCTTCATGCCCGTCTTTCCGAGCTTCGTGCTGATCGACTGGTTCGACGAACGGGGCACGCTGCCCGTGCTGGCGCAGAATTCGATCCAGGGCCAGCTGTTGCGCTATTTCGTGCTGGCCTTGCCGGCCTCCGCCGTGCTGATCGCGTTGACGATGCTCGTGTCGGCCGCCATCCGCTGGGGCTTCCTGCCGCGCATGATGCCGGGCCGCTCGGCCGTGCACAGCAACGCGTATTGCAAGAAATGGCTCGTGAGCCATATCCAGGAATCGAGTCTGAACGTCCTGCACGGCATCTACGCGACCGTGTTCGCGCCGTTCTGGTACCGCCTGCTGGGCGCCAAGGTCGGCCGCGACGCCGAGATCTCGACGGCGCTGGGCGTCGTGCCCGACATGCTGACCCTGGGCGACGAGACGTTCATCGCCGACGCCGTCATGCTGGGCGACGAGCAGATCGACGGCGGCTGGATGACGATGGAGGCGACGGTCGTCTCCAATCGCAGCTTCGTGGGCAACGGCAGCTACATCCCGGACGGCACCGTGCTGCCGGAGGGCGTGCTCGTGGGCGTGCACACGCACGCGCCGGCGAACGAACGCATGACGGGCGGCGACACGTGGCTCGGTTCGCCGCCGATCCACCTGCCGGCGCGCGAACAGGTCAGCGGCTATCCGGAACACCTGACCTACCGCCCGTCCGCGACGCGCCGCCTCGGCCGCGCGCTCGTCGAAGCCTTCCGCATCGTCGCGCCGCACGCCGTCGTCATCGCCGTCGGCTACACGGTCGTGCTGGACCTGATGCCGATCGCCGGCGCGGGCCGCTGGAGCGAAGTGATCTGGGACCTGGCCCTCGTCGGCCTCGCCTACGGCATCGGCAACTACGTCTTCGTGCTCGCCTTCAAATGGCTGCTGCTGGGCCGCTATGAAAAGCGCGCGGAACCGATGTGGACGCCGTTCGTGTGGCTGTCCGAAGGCGTGACGAATATGTACGAAGGCATCGCCGTGCCCAATTTCATGCGCTACCTGCGCGGCACGCCGTGGCTGCCCATCGCGTTCAACCTGCTCGGCTGCCGCATCGGCCGCGGCGTCTACATGGACACGACGGACATCACGGAATTCGATTGCGTGACGATCGGCGACCACAGCGAACTGAACGCGCTGTCCTGCCCGCAGACGCACCTGTTCGAGGACCGGGTGATGAAGATCGACCACGTCGACATCGGCAGCAAGGTCTACATGGGACCGCGCAGCGCCGTGCTGTACAGCGCGAAGGTGGGCGACAATGCCCGCCTCGGCCCGCTGACCCTCGTCATGAAGGGCGAGCACATCCCGGCCGCGACCGCCTGGGACGGCTTGCCGGCGGCGCCGCAGCGGGTGTGATGGACGTTCTGCCCGTGCGCTGGTGGGCGGATGGCGGGTTCGGCGAGGCGCCTGCTGGCATCGGGCCCGTGCACGTCGTCGGCGTGCGCGGCCAGCCGGACCGCGCCACGGCGCGCCGGACGATCCGCGCCGCCGTGCTGGCGGCGCTGGCGGCAGCGGGCGCGCTGCCGCCGGATCGCGTCCGGCTGTGCGGCGCGCCGGGCGAAGCGCCGTATGCGCTGCTCGGCGACGGCCGGCGCGTCGCGCTGTCGATCAGCCACGACGGCGACCTCTCGGTGGCGGCCGTGCGCCTTGGCGGGGGCGCCGTCGGCATCGACCTGATGTGCGTGACGGACGTCCCGGACTGGCAAGCCGTCGCCCGCGACTACCTCGGCCCCGCGTGCGCGGCGGCGCTCGCCCGCATGCCCGCGCCCGCGCGCGCCGCCGCGTTCGCGCGCGCGTGGAGCGTGCGCGAGGCGCGCCTCAAGTGCCGCGGCCTGGCGCTGGCGGAATGGCGCGCCGACGACGATGCACGCCTGGCCGCATGCGCCTGTTGGCCGCTGGCGGTGCCGGACGGTTACGTGGGCAGCGTGGCGCTGCCACCGGACTGATCCGCCTCCACGCGCCCGCTTCCGGCTTGCGATTTGGGTAAGATTGCAGCATGGACAATCTTACCCACTCCCTCGTCGGTCTCGGCATCGGCGCGCTGGTCGACCGCAGCGTGGCGCCAGAGCCCCTGCCCGACGCCCAGCGCGTACGCACGCGCATGTTGTTGACCATCGGCTGCCTCGCCAGCAATTTCCCCGACCTGGATCTCGTGCTGACGCGCCTGCTCGAAGCGCCGCTGGGCTATCTGCTGCACCACCGCGGCCATACGCACACCTTGGTGGGCGCGCTCGCTGAAGCCGCGCTGCTGCTGGGCCTCGTCTGGCTGCTGTGGCCGGCCGCGCGCGGCCTGCTGCGCACCAGCCGCGGCGCGCGCCTGGCGGCCCTCGTCGCGACCGGCGCCGGGCTGCTGCTGCACATCGCGATGGACGGGCTCAACGTCTACGGCGTGCATCCGTTCTGGCCGTTCGATGCGCGCTGGTATTACGGCGACCTCATCTTCATCGTCGAGCCCGTGTTCTGGATCGCGTTCGGCATCCCGCTCGCCCTGATGGTGCGCGCACGCGTGCCGCGCGGCCTGCTGCTGGCGCTGCTGGTGGCCGTGCCCGCCGGCGTGACGTTCGCCGGTTTCCTGCAGTGGGGTTCGCTTGCGGGCCTGCTGGCACTGGCGGGCGTGCTCGCGTGGATCGCGCGCGGGCAGGCGCGGCGGCCCGGCGGCGCACGCGCGCGCGCGGCGCTCGCCGCCGGGCTGGTCGCGTCGCTCGCCTTCGTCGCCGTCCAGGCCGTCGCCATGCACACGGCGCGTGACACCATCGCGACGGCGATTGCGCGCCTGGACCCGGGCGAGCGCCTGCTCGACACCGCCCTGTCCGCCTATCCCGCCAATCCGCTGTGCTGGTCGTTCGTGACGGTGGCGACCGATGCCGCGCACGCCAGTTACCACCTGCGCCGCGGCCTGCTCAGCATCGCCCCGGGCGTCAGCCGGGCCGCGGCCTGCCCCGCGCCGATCGCCGGCCGGGCCATGGGTCGCGACCCCGGGCTGGCCTGGCAAAGCGACGAGCGCGACAGCCTGGCGCACCTGCGCTGGCTGCAACAGGCCAACTGCCACTTCGACGCCTGGATGCGTTTCGCGCGCGCGCCGTCGGTCGCGGAAACGACGGCCACGGATGCGCGCTGGAGCCCGCCTGGCAGTCCCAATTTCTCGACGATCGACTATGCCGGGCTCGCGTCGGCGCCCTGTCCGCATGCCGTGCCGGGCTGGGGGTATCCCCGTGGCGACCTGTTGCGGCAGCCTTGAGCTGCGCATCGTGCAAGCGCCGGGCGATCATGCCGTCCGGCCGCTCGTTACCGGCCCGAACCAGACGTTAGCCATAGGTGGACGCGGTACTGGCGCGAGAACCGGGAACAAACACAGCGACCGGCCGGCCGCGAGTCCCTCTGTCGTCCCGGTATCTACAATGTCAGCGCATTCACATGCCCCGTGACCTCGCGGTCCGGCATGCCGCGCACGTCCTTGGCGGAGAACTGGCTGACGTCGCGCAGCGCGAACAGCGCCGCCCCGCCTTGCCCGCGCTGCAGATTGACGGCATGGAAGCTGGCATCGCTGACATCGTCCAGCACGACCGCGGTTCGCCCCTCGGGCTGGACGTAGCCGACCTTGACGTGATGAACCTCGATTGCCTTCACGTGACGCAGGTAGAACGCATACGCCGGCGCCTTGCCGAACATGCCCGGCTCCGGATACCCACCGGGAAGTTCGGGCGGCACCAGCGCGCTCCAGGCCGCATCCCCGCCACCCTGCGTTTCTATCTGCACATTACTGATGCGAATGTCCTCGATCGGATGCCCCGGCAGCCCGGCAATGGTGCTGGCGTGATTGCGGTACGCACCGGAGACGACAATATTGCTGATATTGATGCGCTTGATGGTGCCCACCGCCGGCTTGTTCGGTCCGCGCAGGCGCGCGCCCAAGCGTATGAAGATCGGATCGTTCACCACGTTGCGCATCGTGATGTTGGAAATCGACACGTCCTCGATGTGCGAACCGTCCACGCTCTCGATCGCCAGGCCGCGGCACGTGTCGAAAATGCAGTTGGTGATCGTGATGTTCTTGAAGTCGCCATTCGATTCGGTGCCCAGCTTGATGCGGCCGTATAGCCCCGAGCGGTAATCCGGCGTGCTGCGCTTGAACGTGCCATCGAGCAGGCTGCCCTCGTCGAAATTTCCCGATACCATGCAATCGGAGATCGTGATGTTTTCGCAGTGCTGGATGCGGCCCAGGCCGTAGCTGGCCTTGAGGCAAATCGCATCGTCCCAGGGCGTATTCAGGCTGCAATTCGTGACGCGCACATTGCTGCACGCGTCGATGTCCATGCCGTCGCGGTTGGTGTCGATGGTCAGGTGGTCGATCAGCATATTGGAGCAACCGGTCGCCAGTATGCCGAAATGGCCGCCATGCAAGATCGAAAAATCGCGCAAGGTCACGTTCCGGCACTCGCGCAGCGCGATCGCCTTGTCGCCTTCGCCGGGCTGGTCCGGCTTGTCGGTGTAGTTGCCGGTGTACTTGTCGTGACCGCTATTCAGGCCTTTGCCATGGATTAAGCCGCCGCCCACGATGGCCACGTGGTCCAGGCCGATACCCCAGATCAGGCTGTTTTGCCAGTGGCTGTGGCCGTAGTCCTGATAGTTGCCGCCGGCCTCGTTCGGCTCGGGCGGATCGTAGCGCGCCACGCTCGCGTCGACCGCTTCGATCACCGCGCCCGCCTCCAGGTAGAGCGTGATGTTGCTCTTGAGCCTGATCGACGCCGACAGGTAGCGCCCCGGCGGGAAATACACCGTGCCCCCGCCCGCGGCCGCGGCGGCAGCGATGGCAGCATTGACCGCCGGCGAGTCGAGCGTGCGGCCATCACCCTTGGCGCCGAAGCGCTTGACGTCGAACAGCGAGCTCGTTGGTATGGGCGGCGCCGCCAGCGCGCACGCCGGGAGTACGGAAGCGAGCGCAACGGCCCGTGTCAGGAAATTTCTGCGTGCAGGTAACATGTCTAATCCTTTGGTTTTTCGGGGCCGCACGGTCAAAACGTCGCCGCGCCGCAGCACGGCATGGCCGGCGCCGCCGGCTGCGCCAGCACCGGGGTTGCCATCGATGCGGCAAGCACGCAGGCCGCGGTGTTCATGCCGTTTTCCTCAAGAAATTTTCAAGGCGTTGGCGTAAGCCAGGGCGGGGATGTCGGCCGGCAGCGTGACCTGCAAACCCTGTGCGGTTTGTTCGAACGCCAGCGCACCCTTGGCGCCGAGCAGCTCGACCCGCCGGATGCGCCCGGCCAGGTGCGCGCTGGCGCTGCCCAGGGCCGCGATCGACACCTTGCCCGATGCCGGCCAGCCCATGATGAAGGCGAACACGGTCTTGCCCTTGGCGGTGAAGCGCACATCGTCCGCCGAGAACGGCTTGCCCTTACCCTCGTTGAAGCTGGCGCCCGTCTTCGACGTGGCCCCCTCCAGCGCCACCGGCCCTTCGCCGTACATGGCCCAGGGGCGGGTGTCGTAGATGGCCTCGCCGTTGACCGCCATCCAGCGCCCGATTTCCTCGACGATGGCGCGCTCCTGCTCGTCGATGGTGCCGTTGCCGCGCACCGGTACGCTCAGCAGCAGGTTGCCGTTCTTGCTGACCACGTCGATCAGCGTATGCACCACCGTCTGCGCACTCTTGTAGCCCTTGCGCTCGTACAGCCGCCGGTCGTAGTGCCAGTTGCCGATGCAGGTGCAGGTCTGCCATGGCAGCGGCTCGATCTGGTGGCTCTGGCCGCGCTCGATGTCCCACACCATGCTGCGGCGCTGCTGTTCATTGAGGATTTTGCCGTTGACCACGGCCTCGTTCCGGCCCTTCTTGGCGATGCTGCGGTTATACATGTGTGCCGTCAGGCGCAAGCCGGCGTCGCTAAACGGGAACAAGGGCAGCACGGCATCGTCGTAATACACGATGTCCGGATCATAGTTGTCGATCAGGTCGCGCGTACGGTTGAAGAATTTCTCGCAGTATGCCTGGTCCGGAATGGGGACGCCCCGAACATGGTTTTGCGCGTACAGCGCCTGCGGATCCATCCCTTCCCACCACGTGCCCTTGCCGTCGGCGCGGGTCGACTTGCCGTCATAGGCGATGCCGGCGTAGGGACCGCTCTTGTCGGCGCCCTGCGCATCCTCGAACCAGGTCCAGGTGCGCGCCGCATGCACGCTCACGCCGAAACGCATGCCGTTGGCGCGCGCCGCGCGGCTCCAGCCGCCGATCAAGTCCTTGCCCGGACCGACCCTGGTGGAATTCCACTCGGGCTGGTAGCGGCTGTTGTACAGGTCGAGGTTGTCGTGATGGTTGGCCAGCGCCATGAAATATTTTGCCCCGGCCTTCTTGTAAAGGGCCAGCAGGGCGTCCGGATCCCAGCGCTCCCCCTTCCACAGGTGGATCACATCCTTGAAGCCGAATTTGGACGGGTGGCCGTACTTCTGCACATGGTAGCGATAGTGATCGCTGCCTTCCACGTACATGCCGCGCGCATACCAGTCGCCATGTTCCGGTTCGCACTGCGGGCCCCAGTGGGCCCAGATGCCGAACTTGGCGTCGCGGAACCAGTCCGGCGTCTGGTAGGTCGACAACGAATCCCAGGTCGGCGCGAACGGGCCGGCCGCGATCGTGCCCGTACCGGTTTGCGTCAGGGCGTCGGCGGCGCGCGCATAAGGCGACAGGGCGACGGCGGGAACCGCCGCGCCCAAATGCTTCAGTAATTGTCGTCGTTTCAAACTCGCTCCCGTGTGTGTATCGGCGCTTCGAAATCAAGTTCAGACCGCTGGCGGCGGCTCGCGCACTGTGTAGTATATATTAAATACAATCAAGGCGTAAACCGGGCCCAGGCGTGCAGTTCATCGGGCACGCCTGACTCAACTCAGCAGAATATTCACACTGGCGCGTCAGGGCTTCGAGGACGACCGTCCCAGCAGTGGCTTAAAAGATACGGTCCGTGAACATTCTTGCATCACTTTGTGGTAACTCAACACTATTGCCCGTTCGCACTACCTGTTAGACTCTTCCGTTTCACCCGCCTGCAATACAATCTCACGAAAATTCACGCAGGCGGCGACCGTGCCCGGTGCACGGCGAACCAAGCTTACGCATATAAAACTGGGGTAGTTCATGAAGAAACAGCAGGGTCGGTTGACCCCTAGCCTGCTCGCCATGTCGATCGCGGCGATCGCATGGGGCACGACGGTTGCGCCCGCGTGCGCGCAGACGGCCGGCGCACAGGCCGGCGGCATCCAGGAAGTCATCGTCACGGCGCAGCGCACGGCCGCGCCGGCATCGAAGACGCCGGTGGCGCTGAGCGTGCTCACGGCCGACGATCTGGACAAGATCGGCGCCGACCAGCCGGGCGCGCTCGCCGCCCGGCTGCCCAACACTTATCTGGAAAACTCGTACGACGGGCTGCGCATCACGATCCGCGGCGTGTCGAATGCGGACGTCACGGAAAAAGGCGATCCGTCGGCCGCGTTCATGGTCGACGGCGTGTACGTCGCACGGCCGCAGAGCCAGAACGTGGCACTGTACGACGTCGACCGCGTGGAAGTCCTGCGCGGTCCGCAGGGCACGCTGTACGGGCGCAACACGACGGCCGGCGTCGTCAACGTCATCACGAAGGCGCCCGTGAACCGCTTCGAAGGCGACGTCAACGCCACCCTCGGCAACTGGGGCGAGCGCAAGGTCGGCGCCATGGTCAACGTGCCCGTGAACGCCATGCTCGCGCTGCGCGCCGCGGCCACCTGGAACGAACACGATTCCTACCTGAAGAACGGCGCCGGCACGCCGCGCGGCCTGGGTCTCGATCGCGACGACCGCGCCGCGCGCCTGTCCGCGAAGCTGGCGCTGGGCGACAAGGCGTCCCTGCTCGTGCGCTACGAAGCGAGCCGCGACGACAGCAACAACGACGGCACGGTCCCCGATTCGAACTTCTACGACGGCATCGCGACCGGCAACCCCGTGTGGAAAGGCGATTCGACCAACCGCCAGCTGACCTACCGCTTCAATCCCCCCAACACGCGCTTCGAACAGGGCCATTCGCACAAGACGACGTCCGCCCTGACGGCGGAACTGAACTGGAATCTCGGACCGGCGACGCTGTCGTGGCTCGGTGCGCACCGCAGCTTCGACCACGACTACCTGTACAACTTCTACTACCGCGTCGCGCCGACGTTCGCGCTCGGCGTGCGCCAGCCGTTCGACGGCAGCTACAACCAGGACTCGCACGAACTGCGCCTCGCCACCAACGGCGCCGGACCGTTCAGCGCCCAGGGCGGGGTGTACTGGTTCCGCGAACGCGCGCGCGACGTCTATTATTTCCGCGATCTGCAAGCGGTCGGCCTGCCGCCCTACTATGTGTTCGGCAACGACCCGGTCCAGTCGCGCAGCAAGGCGGTGTTCGGGCAGGCGACCTACCGCCTCGCGGACGGCCTGCGCGCCACGGCCGGCGCCCGCTACACGGAGGACGACAAGTCGCGCACCGGCTACATCGGCTACCAGGGCACCCCGACGTTCAACGCGGCCACCGACCTGCGCGAGCTGAACGCCGGCAGCATTTCGACCGACAAGACGACGTGGCGCCTGGGCCTCGACTACGATCTCGCACCGGCCACCCTCGTCTACGGCTCGATCGCGACCGGCTACAAGGCCGGCGGCTTCAACGACGGCTGCGCGGCAGGCGACAACCGCGGCGGCATCGGCTGTCCCGCGGCCAGCGCGCTGCCGGCCGCCAGCCTCACGTACCGGCCCGAGACCGTGCGCGCCTACGAGGCCGGCGTCAAGACCCGCTTCTGGGACCGCCGGGCGAGCCTGAACGTGGCCGTGTTCCACTACGACTACCGCAACCTGCAGCTGTCCAACGAAGTCGTCGTGAACGGCCGGCCGCGCTACGAGACGACCAATGCCGGCCAGGCCAGCATCCGCGGCCTGGAAGCGGACGGCCAGGTGCTCGCGACGAGCGCCGACCGCTTCACGTACGCGCTCACGCTGCTCGACGCGCACTACGCCAGCTACGCGCCGGACGGCGTGCATTCCTGGGCCGGGGTCAAGCTCGATCGCACGCCGGCGCGCACCCTGTCGCTCGGCTGGGAACACAGCCTGCATCTCGCCGGCGGCCTGCTGTCGGGCGGCGTCGGCACCCGCGCCAGCGCGAGCTATCTGCTCGCCGTGCCGCAGGCGGGGCTGAAGTACCGCGTCCCCGGCCACACGGAATCCGACCTGCACCTCGGTTGGGAACCGGACGGCGCCCGCTGGCGCGTGCTGGCGCGCGTGCGCAACCTCGAAAACGAGGTGCGCCCGATGACGATCAGTTCCTCCGGCCTGGCCGTGCCGACCGAACCGCGCACGGCCGACGTCCGCCTCGATTACCGTTTCTGATCCTGCCGCGGCCGCCGCACCCCGGCGGCCGCATTTATCGTTACGTCGTGCCCCTGGAGCCTACTATGCCCCCGTTGCTGCACCGTCGTCTGCCTGTCGTTTCCGCCATCCTTCTCGCGATCTTCCTCCTCGTCCTCGCCAGACGCATCGGCGGCGAGAGCACCATGCTGCTCGTCGCCAGCTCGCTCGTGATGTTCGGCTGCTGCTGGGCCAGCGCCGCGCACCTGCTCGGCGCCGGGGCCGCGCTGCGCCTCGTCGCCATCGCCACGGGCTTCGGCTGGCTGGCGGAACAGCTGGGGTCCTCGTACGGCTGGTTCTTCGGCAGCTACGCGTACACGCCCGTGCTCGGACCGCGCCTGGGCGACGTGCCCGTCGTGATCCCGATGATGTGGTTCGCGCTCGCGTATATCGGCTATGTGGTGTCCAACCTGATCGTGTGGCAGGACCCCGTCGACGCGCCCGCGTCGCCCGGCCACGACGCCATCCTGGCGCTGGTGGGCGCGACGGTCGTCACGTGCTATGACCTGGGCGTCGATCCGTACATGGTGTATGTGCTCAAGGCCTGGATCATGGCGAAGACGGACGGCTGGTGGTTCGGCGAGACCGTGCAGGGCTTCGCCGGCTGGATGACCGTGTCGTTCGCGATCCTGTTCGCCTTCCGCCGCCTCGCGCGCGTGCGCCCGGCCGCCGCCGTTCCGCCGACCGCGCGCCACGTGCTCGTGCCGCTCGGCGTGTATGCCGGGCTGATGGTGTTCCAGGTGCTGCTCGGCTATCCCGTCGAAGCGCGCACGATCGCCCTGTTCGCGATGGGCTTCCCGCTGCTGGCGGCGGTCGCCGGCCTGCTGCGCTGGCAAGGCGTCCTGGCCCGTCCGGCCGCCGACGTCCAACCCGCCGCCGCGCTGCCGGCCGCTGCACTGAAGGAGGCAGCATGAAACGCGACGACCTCGAACCCGGCCTGGCCGACAATCCGACCCTGCGCGCCGATCCGCTGGCCGACGCCACCATCGGGCGCATCCTCGGCCCCGGCCAGAGCGGCGGTCCGGACATGGCGACGATCGGTGTCCTGAACAAGGAGATCGCACGCTGGCAGCTGAACGGGGACCTGGACGGCTGGCGCGCCAGCCCCGGCCTGCCCCCGGAGATGGCCGCCGCGCTGGAAGATTACGTCGAACAGGCGCGCGTGCTGCCTGACTGGGCCATCGCTTCGAAAATCGCGCGGGCCGAAGTCCTGTTCATGGAAATGAGCATGGCCTCGTGCACGCTGCTGTTCTGCGCCAGCCTGCCGCAATGCTATGTGATGCCCGACCTGGCCGCCGTGCTGCACGCGGCCGGCGAACTGGAACAGCACACGGACTACCGCGTGCGCGCCACCGCCGCCATGATCTTCCCCGTCATGATGCACGGCGGCCTCACGGCCCCCGCCGGCGGCGGCGTCGCCCAGGCCATCAAGGTGCGCCTGATCCACGCCATGATCCGCTACCTGGTGCTGCGCGGCCACGTGGCCGACGCGCTCGTCGCGCCGCGCCGCCTGCCCCGCCTCCTGGCGCTCGGCGGCACGATGCCGCAGGTGCTGTATGCGCACGGCTGGGACGTCGACCGCCTCGGCCTGCCCTGCAACCAGGAAGAACTGGCGTACACGCTGCTGACCTTCAACTACGTGTTCCTGCAAGGCCTGCGCCGCCTCGGCCTCGGCCTCTCCAAAGGCGACGAGGAAGCGTACATGCACACGTGGAACGTGCTGGGCTGGGTGCTGGGCATCGAGCCCGGCCTGATGACGGACACGATGACCGATGCGGCCCGCATGTTCGACGACCTGCAGGCAAGCGCGCGCCGCCAGGTTCGCAAATCCGACCCGCGCCCGGCGCTGGCCGGCGCGCTCGTCGCGACGATGCAGCGCTATATTCCGCCGCGCGTGCTGAAACCCTTCCCCGTGCTGCTGACGCGCCACCTGGTCGGCAAGAAGGCGTCGTGCGACCTGGGCCTGGACGGCCGTGTGTCGCTGCTGTCGCGCGGCCTGTTCGTGCTGGGCTTTGCCTTCGTGCGCGGCATCGACGCCATCGGGCGCCTCGTGTTCCCCGGCTTCTCGATCTCGCGCCTCGTCACGCGCATCCTCGGCTACCAGCTCACCGCCAAGCTGCTGATGGACGAAACCCGCCCGCTGAAACTGCCGGCCACGCTGCGCAAGGAAGTCAGCGACGCCGTCCAGTCGTGGCACAACGACGCCAGGGCGCCGCGCTGGGTGAACGCCCTCGAGCGCCGCCTCACCGGGCGCGGCGCGCCCGCCGCCCGTCAAGGATAAAACGATGTTCGCACTGCCTTTATCGACCCCATCGCGCGGCCCGCGCCGGTTCGCGCTCGCGCTGCTGCTTGCGCTGCTCTCCGTGCTGGGCATCGCGCATGCCGTACAGGCGCCGCTCGTGCTGGACGACGCCGCGGCCCACGTCGAAGCCTGGCCCGCCGTCACGCTGCTGCGCGATCCGGAAGGCCGCTTCGACGCCGCCGATCTCATCGCGGCGCCCGGGCGCTTCACGGCGCCGAATGCGGCCTATGCCACGCTGGGCATGGAAAAAGGCGTCGTGTGGGTGCGCGTTCCCGTGCAGGCGACGGCGGGCACCGACGGCGCATGGGCGCTCAAGGTCGACTTCGGCCTGCTCAACCGCGTCGACGTCTGGCTCGTGCGCGCCGGCCACGTCGAACGCCATGCGCAGGGCGGCTCCGAACGCACGGGCGAGCGCGGCACGATCGCGCGCGGGGGCCCGGTGCCGGCATTCCTCCTGCACCTGGACCCTGGCGTGACCTACGACGTGCTGCTGCGCGTGGACACGAACGGCCCCAAGATCCTGCCGATCAGCTTCGACAAGCCGGGCACGTTCTACGAGGACGCGCTGCACGACCGGCTCGTGCAGGGCATCCTCACGGGCCTGTTCCTGTGCCTGCTGCTGTACAGCCTTGCCCAATGGGTCAACCTGCGCGAGATCCTGTTCGCCAAGTACGCGCTGCTGATCGGCGGCCTGGCCATGTACAACATCGCCTGGTGGGGCCTCGGCGCCGAATACCTGTGGGGCACCAGCCGGTGGGCGACGGTGCACGCCACCGGCATCATCTCGCTGATGACGGCCTGCGGCGGCTACCTGTTCGTGGGCGAAGCCCTGACGCGCCCCGGCGTCGACCGCATCTTCCCGCGCCTGATGCAGACCGGCGCCGTGCTGTGCGTGATCGCCGCCACCGCCTTCGGCTTCGGCCTGATCGAGGACGGGGCGCTGGTCGCCATCATCGGCTCGCTGGGCATCATGCCGATGCTGCTGGGCCTCCCCGGCGCCTTCAACCGCGCGCGCCGCGGCGACACGGTCGGCATCTACTTCCTCGTCGGCTGGGCCGCGAGCTTCGTCAGCTCCGCGATCCAGGCGCAAGTCATCAAGGGCGGCCTGGACGCGACCTACTGGACGCTGAACTCCACCCAGTTCGGCGGCACGTTCGACATGCTCGTGTTCATGCGCATCCTGGGCCTGCGCACGAAGAGCATCCAGGACGCCATGCTGCGCGCCGAGGCGGCGACCCGCATGAAATCGGAATTCCTGGCCAATATGAGCCACGAGATCCGCACGCCGATGAACGCGATCATCGGCATGAGCCGCCTCGCGCTGATGGCCGATCCGACGCCGAAGCAGCGCAACTACCTCGGGAAGATCCTCGGCGCGGGCGAGCACCTGCTGGGCATCATCAACGACATCCTCGACTTTTCCAAGATCGAGGCCGGCCGCATGACGCTCGACGCCGTGCCGTTCGACCTCGACGACATGCTCGAACACCTGTCCAGCATCGCCGCCATCAAGACCGACGCCAGGCGCGTTGAACTCGTGTTCTGCGTGCCGCGCGGCGTGCCGGCCCGTCTCGTGGGCGACCCGCTGCGCCTGGGCCAGGTGCTGATCAACCTGACCAACAACGCCGTCAAGTTCACCGAGGAAGGCGAGATCGTCGTCGCCGTCGACGTGGTCGAGCGCGAGGCCGGCCGCATCGTGCTGTGCTTCTCCGTCAGCGACACCGGCATCGGCATGGACGCCGACCAGCTGGCGCGCCTGTTCCAATCCTTCACCCAGGCCGACAATTCGATCACCCGCAAATACGGCGGCACGGGCCTGGGCCTGTCGATCTCGAAGCAGCTCGTCGAACTGATGGGCGGCACGATCGCCGTCACGAGCACGCCGGGCGTGGGCAGCCGCTTTTCCTTCACGGTCCCGCTGAGCATCGCGGACGCCGACAGCACGGCCGCGCCGGCACCCGGCGCCGCGCTGCAGCGCATGCGCGTGATGGTCGTCGACGACAGCCCCGGCGCGCGCGACGCCCTCGTCGAGATGCTGGACGGCTTCGGCATCCAGGCCGACGCCGTCGCGTCCGGCGAGGAATCGCTGGCCCGGCTGGCGCAGGCCGTGCAGGAAGAGGCTCCGTACCAGGTGGTGCTGATGGACTACATGATGCCGGGCTGGGACGGCGTCGAGACGATCCGCCGCATCCGCGCCGACGCGCGCTTCGCGGCGCCGCCCGCGATCCTGATGGTCAGCGCCTGCACCCGCGAAGGCGTGCTGCAGCAGGAAGGCGACCTGCCGCTGTCCGGCTTCCTCACCAAGCCCGTCGGTCCGGCGCTGCTGTACGACAGCCTGCTGCAGGTGCTGCGTCCCGACCTGGCCGCGCCGGCCGGCGGCGCGGCCGCGCAACCCGCCTTCGGCAAGCGGCCCGACGCCGACCGCCTGGCCGGCGCGCGCGTCCTGCTGGTGGACGACAACGCCAACAACCGCGAGGTGGCGCTCGACTTCCTGGCCGTGGCGCGCATGCGGGTCGACGCCGCCACCAGCGGCCCGGAGGCCATCCGCATGGCGCAGGACGGCGACTACGATCTCGTGCTGATGGACATCCAGATGCACGGGATGGACGGCTTCACCGCGACCCGCGCCATCCGCGCCCTGCCCGGCTGCGCCGCCCTGCCGATCGTCGCCATGACGGCGCACGCGATGGCCGGCGACCGCGAAAAGAGCCTGGCCGCGGGCATGATCGACCACGTCGTCAAGCCGATCGACCCGGACCTGCTGCTGCGCACCCTGGTGAAATGGATCGATCCGGCCCGCCTGGCCGGCCGCGTGCCGGCGCAAGCGGCGCGCGCCGAACCGGCGCCGGCCGGCGCGGCGGCGGCAAGCCTGCCGGCCGTGCGCGGCGTCGACTGGCACCGCGCGCTGGCGGCCGCCGGCGGCCAGCAGCAGCGCCTGCGCCGCCGCATCGCCGGCTTCCTGCAGGAATACGTGAACGCGCCGCAGTCGATGCGCGACGCGCTGGCGCACGGCGACTACGCGCCGCTGCAGGCGCTGGCGCACAACCTGAAATCGGGCGCCGCCTACATCGGCGCGGCGCCGCTGGCGCTGCTGGCCGGCACGCTCGAGGAAGACCTGCGCTCGGGCCGCGCCGAACGCGTGTCGGTGCTGGCGCCGGACCTGATCGTGGCGCTGGACAGCGTGCTGCTGGGCCTCTCCCGCATCGGCGCCGCCCAGGCGCCTGCCGTCAGCGGCCTCGATGCCGGCGCCCTGCTGGCGCGCCTGCGCGGCTTCCTGGAAACGGACGACGCGCGCGCCGAGGATGCGCTGGCCGAACTGCAGGGCGTGCTGACCGACGCGCGCCACGCGGCGCCGCTTTGCGCCATCCGCGCCGCGGTCGACGAGATCGAGTACGAGCGCGCACTGGTCCACCTCGACGCGCTGGAGCGCGCCGTCGACACCCAGATGGAGGCCGCATCGTGAACCACGTCGAACCGCAGAAAGTCCTGATCGCCGACGACGACCCGATCAACCGCCAGGTGCTGGCCGAGCTGCTCAAGCCGGAATACACGGTGCTGCTGGCGAAGAACGGCGAACAGGCGCTGGAACGGGCCGCGCGCCACGCGCCGGACCTGATCCTGCTCGACGTGATGATGCCGGACCTGGACGGCTACGAAGTGCTGCGCCGGCTGCGCGCCGACCCGCAGCTGGAGCAGATCGCCGTCATCTTCATCTCGGGCCTGGGCCGCCCGGAAGACGAGGCGAACGGCCTCAAGCTGGGTGCCGCGGACTACATCGCCAAGCCGTTCAACGCCACCGTCGTGATGGCGCGCGTGGCGCTGCACCTGCAGCTCGTGCGCCAGCGCCGCATGCTGGAACGCCTGGCGCACGTGGACGGCCTGACGGAGCTGGCCAACCGGCGCCGCTTCGACGAGCTGTACGCGCAGGAGTGGCAGCGCGCCCAGCGCAACGGCTGGCCGCTGTCGCTGGCCCTGCTCGACATCGATGCGTTCAAGCAGTACAACGACTACTACGGCCACCCGGCCGGCGACCGCGCCCTGCGCGCCGTCGCGCGCACGACGGCCGCGGGCCTGCGCCGCCCGGCCGACCTGGCGGCGCGCTACGGCGGCGAGGAATTCGTGCTGCTGCTGCCGGACACGGACGCCGTCCAGGCGCGCCACGTGGTGGACGAGGTGTGCGCGACGATCGCCGCCCTGGAATTGCCGCACGCGGCGTCGCAGGTGGCGTCGGTGCTCACGGTCAGCGTGGGCGGCGTGACGCTCGGCGGACACGGCCCGGAAAGCGCGGCCGAATTGTTCGAGGCGGCGGACGAGCACCTGTACCGCGCCAAGCAGGAAGGCCGCAACCGGGTGGTGTGGCGGACGGCGCTGGCCGATTGAATCGGCGGGCACGGGGTGCCCGCCCTACCGCATGCGGCGTCGTTGCGGGCCGCGTCGGCGGTTGCATCGCGTGGGCACGGGGTGCCCACCCTACCGCATGCGGCGTCGTTGCGCGCCGCGTCGGCGGTTGCATCGCGTGGGCACGGGGTACCCACCCTACCGCATGCGGCGTCGTTGCGGGCCGCGTCGGCGGTTGCATCGCGTGGGCACGGGGTGCCCACCCTACCGCATGCGGCGTCGTTGCGGCCGCGTCGGCGGTTGCATCGCGTGGGCACGGAGTGCCCACCCTACGGGATGCGGCATATTGGGTAGGGTGGGCGGCCTCCGCCCACGCGGTGATACGTGCCGTGGAATGAATCGCGTCCGCGCCGGCGGACGTCGGACGCGTGGACGGCAAGCGGTCGACGCAATGGTCAGCCGCGCCGGGTCTCCAACGTCGACACCACCAGCAACCCGCCCACGATGCACACGTGCTCCATGAACGGAATCAGCTCCGCGTGCCGCGCCGCGCCGGCCGCGTGCCAGAAGCCGTGATACAGCACCGTCGCCAGCGCCGTGAACCCGGCCAGCGCCCAGCAGCCCGGCCGCAGCCAGCGTCCCGCGACGATCGCCGCGCCGCCCGCCACCTGCAGCAGGATCGTCAGCGCCAGCATCGAGGTGGGCGCCGGCAGCCCGCCCGCCACCACTTCCTGCAGCGCGCCCTGCCAGCCCGTCACCTTGTCGATGCCGGCCCACAGGAACAGCACGCCGACGAGCATCCGCCCGGCCGTGCGCACCGTGTGGTCGAAGGCCGGCGCGGATGCGGCGCGCGCGGCGGGGGCGCGGGTGAGGTCGAGTTCGGGAGTCGTCATGGATATTCCTTTGCGGTGGATTCGGATCGCCCGAATCTACACCCGCGCCCCCGATTGCGGCTCCGTCTTTCGATGGATACGTCTGCGCGGGCAACGTGCTAGCCGGCCGCCGCGCGCCGGCGGCGCCTGCTCACGGCCTCGCCGCCGTGCCCCCAGTTGTCCGGGTTCACTTCGTCGATGACGACGAACGTGGCTTCCGGGTCCTTGTTCAAGACGTTCACCATGAGGTCGGTCGCGCCGGCGATCAGGGCGTCCTTTTGTTCCTTCGTGACGCCGTCGTCGGTCACCTGGATGAGGATGTAGGGCATGCTCGTCTCCTTGTCGCTGCGCCGGTCACCACGTGCCCGCGGTCGCGCCGCCGTCCACGCCCAGCACGACGCCGCTCGTGAAGCGGGCGTCCGTCAAATACAGCACGGCGTCGACGACGTCGTCCGTCGTGCCGGTCGTGCCGCTCGGCGCCAGCGTGTTGTAGAAGGCGCGCGTGCCTTCGTAGTCGGCGTACAGCGGGGTCTCGATGATGCCCGGCGCGACGGCGGACACCTTGACGCCGTGCGCCGCCAGTTCCAGCGCCAGCGCGCGGGTCGCGCTGTTCAGGCCACCTTTCACGAGCACCGGCAGCAGGGCCGGCACCCTGGCGTTCGGCTGCACGGCGATGCTGGCCGTGATCGTCACGATATGGCCGTCGCCACGGGCCGCCATGTGCGCCGCGGCCTGTTGCGACGGGTAGAAGAAGCCTTTCAGGTTCGTGTCGACGAGGCGGTCGACTTCTTCCGGCGTGTAGGTGTGGAACGGTTTCGCCGTGAAGATGCCGGCGTTGTTGATCAGGATGTCGACCTGGCCGAAGCGGGCGACCGCCGTCGCGAACAGGGCCGCTGCGGTGGCCGGGTCGGCGATGTCGCCGGCGACGCCGACGAAGTTGGCCGGGTTGCCCAGTTGGGCCGCGGCGGCGTCCAGGCGCGCCGCGCCGCGGGCATTGCCGACGACGTTGTCGCCCCGCTCCAGGTAGGCGCGGGCCAGCGCGAGGCCGATGCCGCTCGAGGCGCCCGTGATGACGACCGTACGACGTCGATGTGCTGCTGCGTTCATGCTCTTCTCCTTGGTTGTCCGGGCGGCGCCGGTTGCGCCGTCCATGGAGACAACTATAGGAACAAGCCGAACGTGGAAAAAGATGGGTTCAAGAAAGACAATCGATACATCATGTAATGAATCGCTTGCCGGCAAGGCGGGGGCCGCGCAGGTGCTCGACGAGGAAATCGACGAAGGCGCGCACGCGCAGCGGCGCGTGGCGGTTGTGCGGATAGATGAGGCAGAACGGACGCGTGCGGCCGCCGTGGGCCGGCAGCAGTTCCACGAGATCGCCCGCCCGGATGTCGGCGTCGACGATGAAGCGGTAGGTCTGGAAGATGCCGCCGCCCGCGCGCGCGAGGGTCACGGCGCCCAGGATGTCCTCGGCGCAGCCGTACAGGCCGTTGGTCGGCAGTTCGACGTCCTCGCCGTCCGACTTGAACAGCCAGGGGATGTTGCGGCCCGTGCTGGGCAGCGCGAACTGGATGCAGTTATGGTCGCGCAGCGCGTCCGGCGTCGCGGGCGTGCCCGCGCGCTTCAGGTACGTGGGCGCCGCGACGACGACCAGCTCCGCGTCTTCCAGCGCGCGCGCGATCATCGTCGAATCGGCCGGCGCGCGGCCGCGGATCGCGAGATCGAAGCCTTCGTCGCCGAAATCGATGTTGCGGTTGCTGAGGTGGAAATCGACCTTCACGTCCGGATAGCGGCGCGTGAACGCCGGCAGCAGCGGCAGCACGCGGTAGTGGCCATAGGGCGTGGGCATGCTGATGCGCAGCAGGCCGGACGGCGCGCTCTGGCGCCCGGTGACGGCCCGCTCGGCCTCGACCAGCTGGGCCAGCGCCTGGCGGCACTGGTCGAAGTACTCGCGGCCCGCTTCGGTCAGGTTCAGGGTTCGCGTCGTGCGCACGAACAGCCGCACGCCGAGGCGCGCTTCGAGCCGCTACACGGCCCGGCTGACGGCGGCCGGCGTGACCGCGGCCGCCGTCGCCGCGGCCGTGAAGCTGCCCAGTTCCGCGGCGGAGCAGAACAGCTCGATGCTGCCGAGCAGGATGTCGTCGAATTGGCGGCTCACCGGTGCGCTCCCGATTCATTACATGGTGTATCGATACGGGGGCATCATACCAGCCGGGCTGATCGCATCATCATTCCCTGCGGCATCGGGGAGACATGCGCCATCCGGATGACTGCTATCACCACTCATCATTGGACGGAAATGACGCAATGCAGCATCATGCTTCCTGTCTCCTCTATCTTCCTCCAAGAAAATAGATTCAAGCCCGCCAAACAGCGGGCTTTTTTTTCGCCCATCCATTTCGCCCTGCATGTCGCGCAGGCCGATCCCGGCATTTTTCACTCGGCTGAATACCGTTCCACGATGTGGGATTTCGACCATCCAAAAGATCGTTCCAATATTCCAGTCAGCAAAATTGCTTGCCGCATTGCGGAACGATAGTCTTAACCCATTGAATTCACTCATGTATTTTTAGTTCTATGTCTTATATAAGACAGAAGATCTATGCACACAGATCTCTTATGATGAACCCATGCGATTCACCCACTTCGATTCACTTTTCATGGAGTTCGACATGTCCGAGTACCAAAACGATATCCAGGCCATCGCCACCCTCAAGCAGCGCTACGGCAGCGGCTGGGATGCCATCAATCCCGAATCCGCGGCCCGCATGCGCACCCAGAACCGCTTCAAGACGGGCCTCGACATCGCCCGCTACACGGCGGCCATCATGCGCCGCGACATGGCGAACTACGACGCCGATCCGTCCCAGTACACGCAGTCGCTGGGCTGCTGGCACGGTTTCATCGGCCAGCAGAAGCTCATCTCGATCAAGAAGCACTTCAACAACACCGACCGCCGCTACCTGTACCTGTCGGGCTGGATGATCGCCGCCCTGCGCTCGGAATTCGGCCCGCTGCCGGACCAGTCGATGCACGAAAAGACCGCGGTCCCGGCCCTGATCAAGGAGCTGTACACCTTCCTGCGCCAGGCCGACGCGCGTGAACTGGGCGGCCTGTTCCGCCAGCTGGACAACGCCGAAGGCGCCGCCCGCGCCGCCATCCAGGACAAGATCGACAACTTCGTGACCCACGTCGTGCCCATCATCGCCGACATCGACGCCGGCTTCGGCAACGCGGAAGCGACGTACCTGCTGGCCAAGCAGATGATCGAAGCGGGCGCCTGCTGCATCCAGCTCGAGAACCAGGTGTCGGACGAAAAGCAGTGCGGCCACCAGGACGGCAAGGTCACGGTCCCGCACGAGGACTTCCTGGCCAAGATCCGCGCCGTGCGCTACGCCTTCCTCGAACTGGGCGTGGACGACGGCGTCATCGTGGCCCGTACCGACTCGCTGGGCGCCGGCCTGACCAAGCAGATCGCCGTGACCCGCGAGCCGGGCGACCTGGGCGACCAGTACAACAGCTTCCTGGACGTGGAAGAAGTGGCACCGACGGCGCTGGCGAACGGCGACGTCGTGATCCAGCGCGGCGGCAAGCTGCTGCGTCCGAAGCGCCTGCCCAGCAACCTGTTCCAGTTCCGCGAAGGGACCGGCGAAGCGCGCTGCGTGCTCGACTGCATCACCTCGCTGCAGAACGGCGCCGACCTGCTGTGGATCGAAACCGAGAAGCCGCACATCGGCCAGATCGGCGGCATGGTGAAGGAAATCCGCAAGGTCGTCCCGAACGCGAAGCTCGTGTACAACAACAGCCCGTCGTTCAACTGGACCCTGAACTTCCGCCAGCAGGTGTACGACGGCATGAAGGACCGCGGCGAAGACGTCTCGGCCTACGACCGCGCGCACCTGATGAGCGCCGAGTACGACGACTCGATCCTCGCGAAGGTCGCCGATGAGCGTATCCGCACCTTCCAGGCCGACGCGGCACGCGATGCGGGCATCTTCCACCACCTGATCACGCTGCCGACGTACCACACGGCCGCCCTGTCGACCGACAACCTGGCCAAGGACTACTTCGGCAACCAGGGCATGCTGGGCTACGTGGCCGGCGTGCAGCGCAAGGAAATCCGCCAGGGCATCGCCTGCGTCAAGCACCAGAACATGTCCGGTTCGGACATCGGCGACGACCACAAGGACTACTTCAGCGGCGACGCCGCGCTGAAGGCCGGCGGCAAGCACAACACCATGAACCAGTTCTGACCGGTTCTCGCTGCAAACAGCCCGGGCGCGGCCTTCCGGCCCTCCCGGGCTTTTTTTTTACCGCCCTCAGGCCGCGGCAGCCGCCAGTTCGGGCGTCCGCTCGGCGGCCGGCACGATCCGGAACCAGATCGCGTACATGGCCGGCAGGAACACGAGCGTCATGATCGTGCCCGCGAACGTGCCGCCGATCAGCGTGTAGGCCAGCGTGCCCCAGAACACGGAATGGGTCAGCGGAATGAAGGCGAGCATCGCCGCCAGCGCCGTCAGGATGACGGGTCGCGCCCGCTGTACCGTCGCCTCGACGACGGCGTCGAACGGGCCGAGTCCTTCCGCCCGGTTGTGGTCGATCTGCCCGATCAGGATCAGCGTGTTGCGCATCAGGATGCCGGACAGCGCCACGAGGCCGACGAGCGCATTGATGCCGAACGGCTGGCGGAACAGCAGCAAGGTCGGCACGACGCCGATCAGGCCGAGCGGGCTGGTCGCGAACACCATCACCATCGACGCGATCGAACGCACCTGGAAGATGATGATCAGCAGGGTGAACGCGAGCATGACCGGAAACAGCGGCAACAGGGCGGCGTTCGCCTTGCCGGCCTCCTCGATCGACCCCGCCATCGTCAGGTGGTAGCCGGCGGGCAGCGCGGCGGCGACGGGCTGCAGCGCCTTCTCCATCGCCACCGACACGTCCGGCGGCTGCAGGCCTTCCGCGATGTCGCCGCGGATCGTGATCGTCGGTACGCGGTCGCGGCGGCGCAGCACCGGCGCTTCCGGACGGACGTCGACGACGCCGACCTGCGCCAGCGGAATGCGCTGCCCGGCCGCGCCCACGAGCGTGAAGGCATTGATCCGGGCCGGGTCCAGGCGCACGGCGCCGGCCGCGCGCGCGACCACCTGCACCGACCGGATGTCCTCGCGCACCGTCGTGACGGGAATCCCGCTCAACAGGAATTGCAGCTGCTGCGCCACGCTGGCCGACGTCAGGCCGACGGCTTGCAGGCGGTCCTGGTCGAGGGTGAAATGCAAGGTCGGCACGCGGGTGCCCCAGTCGGTGTTCACGGTGCGCATCTGCGGGCTGGCGCGCAGCACGGCTTCGACCTTGTCCGCGATGGCGCGCAGCGTGTCCGGATCGGGGCCGGACAGGCGGAACGCCACCGGATACGGCGAGTACGGGCCGAACACGAGCTGGGTGACGCGCACCCGCGCGGCCGGCGCCAGGCCATCGGCGACGGCCGCGCGCAGGCGCAGCTTGAGCGCCTCGCGCTCCGCTTCGCCGTCGGTGCGGATCACGATCTTGGCGAACGACGGGTCGGGCAGCTCGGGCGCCATCGCCAGGTAGAAACGCGGCGCGCCCTGTCCGACGTAGGCCGTGACGGTGCGCGCTTCCTTCTGCCGGGCGAGCCACGCCTCGACCTGCGCCGTCGCCGCCGACGTCCGCTCGATCGACGTCCCATAGGGCATCTGGACCTCGACCAGCACTTCGGGACGGTCGGACGTCGGGAAGAACTGCTTTTTCACGACGGCCATGCCGGCGCCGGCCAGCACGAACGTGCCGATCACGATCAGCGCGACCAGCCATTTGCGCCGGATCACGGTGCCCAGCAGGCGCCGGAACCGGTTGTAATTGGGCGTGTCATAGATGGCATGATGACCTCCTTCGACCTTCGGTATCGCCGGCAGCAGCTTCACGCCCAGGTAGGGCGTGAACACGACGGCGACGATCCACGACGTCACCAGCGCGATGCCCACGATCCAGAACATATTGCTCGTGTATTCGCCCGCCGTGGATTTCGCGAAGCCGTTCGGCATGAAGCCGATGGCCGTGACGAGGGTGCCGGACAGCATCGGCGCCGCCGTGTGGCTCCACGCATACGCCGATGCCTGCACGCGGTCGTAGCCCTCTTCCATCTTCACGACCATCATTTCGATGGCGATGATGGCGTCGTCGACGAGCAGGCCCAGTGCGAGGATCAGGGAGCCGAGCGTGATGCGGTCGAAGTTCTTGCCCGTCGCCGCCATGACGACGAACACGGCGGCCAGCGTCAGCGGCACGGCCGTCGCGACGACGAGCCCCACGCGCCAGCCCATGCTGAGGAAACAGACGACCATCACGACGAGGAGCGCGACGAAGAACTTGACCATGAATTCATCGACGGCGCCGCTGATGTTCACGGCCTGGTCGGTCACTTTCGTCAGGCTCATGCCCAGCGGGACGTCCCTGTTGATGGACGCGACCTCGGCATCCAGCGCCTTGCCCAGGTCCAGCCCGTTCCAGCCGTCGCGCATGACCACGCCCAGCAGCAGCGCCGGCTCGCCGTTGTTCCGGATGAGGAACGTGGCCGGGTCCTCGTAGCCGCGCTCCACCGTCGCGATGTCGGACAGCTTCAAGGTACGGCCCTGGCTCGCGACGGGCGTGTCGCGGATCTTCTGCAGTTCGTCGTAGGCGCCGTCCACGCGCACGAAGACCTGCGCACCCTTCGTCTCGATCGAACCGGCCGGCGTCAGCACGTTGCGCGCGTTCAGCGCCGCGAAGATCTCCTGCGGGGCGATGCCGAGCGTGGCGAGGCGGTCGTGCGAGAACGACACGAAGATGCGCTCCGCCTGCTCGCCGATGATGTTGACCTTCTTGACGCCGGCCACGTGCAGCAGCCGCTGGCGCAAGGTCTCGGCATCGCGCGCGAGCAGGCGCGCGGGCTTGCCCCGCGCCTTCAGCGCGTACAGCGCGAACGTGACGTCGGCGAATTCATCGTTCACCATCGGGCCGATGACGCCGCCCGGCAGCGTCCCCTGCACATCCTGCAGCTTCTTGCGGGCCTGGTAGAACTGGTCCGGCACGGCGGACGGCGGCGTGCTGTCGAGCAGCGTGACCGTCGTGAACGCGAGGCCCGGACGGGTATAGGTTTCCGCGCGGTCGTAGTAGCGCAATTCCTGCATGCGCTTTTCGAGCGGCTCCGCCACCTGGTCCTGCATCTCCTGGGCGGTGGCCCCGGGCCAGGCCGTAATCACCGTCAGCTGCTTCACCGTGAAAGGCGGATCTTCCGCGCGGCCCAGCTTCAAAAAGGCCAGCACGCCCGCCAGCGAGACGAGCAGGATGAGAAACAGCGTGACGGACCGTTCGCGCACGGCCAGCGCCGACAGGTTGAAGCGGCTCATCGCACGCCTCCCGGCGCGGCGGCGGCCACCTGCTGCGGCGCGCGGTCGACGTCCGCCCTGGCGCGCACCTTCTCACCCTCGTGCAGCAGATGGGCACCCAGCGCGACCACGCGCTCGCCGGCCTTCAGGTCGCCCCGCACGCGGGCCATGTCGTCGCCGATCGCGAGCACGTCGACGCGGCGCCACGTCACCTGCGCCGGATTGCCCGCCACGGCCCAGACCCCGCTGCCCTTGCCGGCGTCCAGGACCGCCGCAGCCGGGACCTGCAGCGCCTTGGCCGTGTCCGCGCCGTTCCCGTCCAGGCGCAGGGTCACGGTCGCCCCGAGCGGCGCGTCGGCCAGCGGTCCGTCCAGCACGTATTTCGCCTCGTATGTGCGCGTGACGCGGTCGGCCGCGTCGGCAAGCTGCCTGAGCCTGGCCAGGCCACCGCCCTGCCCGCCATACAGCGTGGCCTGCGCCTGCGTGCCGATGCGGGGGCGCACCGTCTCGGGCAGATGGATGACCGCCTCGCGCGGGCCGGCGTGGGCGAGGCGCACGACGGTCTGTCCGGCACCGACGACCTGGCCCGGTTCCGCCAGCGTGTCGACGACGACGCCATCCGCGTCCGCCACGAGCAGCGCATAGCCGGCCGCGTTGCGGGCGACGTCGTACTGGGCCTCGGCCGCGCGCAACGCCGCCTTGGCCGAGTCGGCCGCGGCCTTGAGCTGCTCGTATGCCGACGCCGACACGGCGCCTTCCGCCACCAGGTCGCGGTAGCGGGCTTCGTCGTCGCCCGCCTGGCGCGCGCGGGCGCGGGCGGCCGCGACGGACTCGGCCTGGGCCCGGGCCTGCAGGCCGAGGTCGATCGGGTCGATGCGCATCAGGGGCTGGCCGCGGCGGACGGTCTGGCCGACGTCGACGAGGCGTTGCACGACCTTGCCGGGCACGCGAAAGCCCAGATCGCTCTGGACGCGCGCGCCGACGATGCCGGAGAACGACAGCGCGGTGGACGATGCGCCCTGGACGACTACGGTCTCGACCAGCGGCGCCGCCGTGCGCGGATCGGCAGGCGGCTTGTCGCCGCACGCCGCCAGGATGAGCGGTAACGCATACATCAGATGCGTACCCCGTGGGCGAATGGACATGGGAGCTCCTTTGGCAAGAAAGCCCCCATTTTTATACCAGTGACCAAATAAGTCAATGGTCACATCGATGAATTATGGCGCGAGACTCCTGAGGACGAGGTTGGACAGGTGCACGGTCGCGTCCTGGGCGCCGTCCAGGTTGTATTGCAGCAGCAAGGGACTGATATAGGGCTTCATGACGAGGCAGATGGCGTTCGCCGTCTCGTCCAGCGGCGTCTTGCGTTCGAATTCGCCGGACTCGCGCCCTTCCCTGACGATCCGCACGACGAGTTCCTCGACGTAGCGCTCGTAGGCGCGCACGGACGGCCAGGGCTCGAGGGCGGCCGTTGCCGCGATGTCGTACAGCTTGCGGTCGCCGAAGAAAAGCTGCGTCCCGGCGTCGACGAACGCCCGGAACATGCGGCGGAAGCGGTCCGAGGCGCTGGCGGCGTCCACGATGGCGGCGTCGACGGCGCGTCGCATGTCGTCGAGGCGGTTGCTGCAGATGACTTCGCCGATCGCCTGCTTCGAGTCGAAAAATTTATAGATGTACGCCTTCGAGAAGCCGATCTCCTTGGCGAGGTCCGACACGGTCGTCTTTTCATAGCCGTAGCGGGCGAAGTACTCGGTGGCGGCCGCGACGATCTGGGTACGGACATCGTGATCGGACGGGCCCCGGGTCGGGGGTGCGGTGTGGGCAGGTTTGTTCATGGCGATAGCTTAACGCGTAGCTCGGGAGTTTGACAAAATGTGACTAATGCGTATTATGGTCACTAGTCACCATATTTCGAAGGATACTCCATGTTCCCGATCCGCTTGCTCACGGCAGCCGCGATTGCCACCGCGGCGACAGGCTGCGCCGTCGGCCCCGACTACCGGCGTCCGGAGGCGCCCCTCCCGGACCACTACCTCGGCCAGGCCGGTGTCCCGCAGAGGCCGGCAACGGAACTGGCGGCGTGGTGGCATGCATTCGGCGACCCGCAACTGGCGGATTTCGTTGCCCAGGCGCTGGCGCGGAACCTCGACCTGGCCCAGGCCGCGGACCGGGTGGCCCAGGCACGGGCCGGACTGGGCGCGGCCAACGCGGCGCTGCTGCCGTCCGGGACCGTCACCGGCTCCGCCGCGCGCGCGTACCAGTCCGCCGAGACTCCGCTCGGGCGTGTCCTCGCCGCGACGCCCGGCACTGACCGGTGGGGCAACGCCTACGACGCGAACGTCGCGGCAAGCTGGGAAATCGATCTGTCCGGCGGCCTGCGCCGCGGCCGCGAGGCGGCGCTGGCCGACTACCAGGCATCGAAGGCAGATGCCGTCGCCGCCCGGCTCGCCGTCGCGGCGCAGACGGCGGACATCTATATCAGCATCCGCGGCCTGCAGGCCCGCCTCGACATCGCGCAGCGCCAGGTGCGGACGCGCCGCGATCTGCTCGCCAAGGTCGGGCTGTTGCACGACAAGGGCGTGGCGCCCGAATACCAGGTGCGCCAGTCGGAAGGCGAGCTGGCGCAGGCCGAGGCCGGCGTGCCCGCGCTCCAGGCCGGCCTCGATGCGGCGCTGAACGCGCTGGACGTCATGCTCGGCACGCCGCCCGGCCCGCATCGCGACGCGTTGCGGGCGCCGGCCGCCATCCCGTCGGTGCCGGCCATCGGTGCGATGGGCTCGCCCGCCGACCTGCTGCAGCGCCGGCCCGACCTGATCGCCGCCGAGCGCCGCGTGGCCGCCGGGAATGCGCGCATCGGCGCGGCGATGGCGGAATACTATCCGCACGTGTCGCTCGGGACATTGCTCGGCAGCGCGACGACCCTGTCGAGCGGCAACCTGTTCAGCGGCGGCGCCAGCCAGGGCGCGGCCGCGCTCGGCGTGCGGTGGCGGCTGTTCGACTTCGGCCGGATCGACGCGCAAATCGCCCAGGCCAGAGGCCGCGAAGCGGAGTCGCTCGCCGCCTACCGCCTCGCCGTGCTGCATGCGACGGAAGACGTCGAGAATGCCTTCTCGGCCCTGGCCAACCGCACGCGGCAGACGGCCGTCCTCGTGCGCGGCGAGGATGCGCTCGCGCGTTCGCGCGCGTCGTCGTTCGCGGCCTACCGGCGGGGTGCCGCGAGCCTGATCGACGTATTGCGCGCCGACGAGACCCTGCTGCAAACGGCCGACGCCCGCGCCGAGGCGCAGACGAATGCGGCACGCGCCGCGGTGGCGGCCTACAAGGCGCTCGGCGGCGGCTGGGAGCCGGATCTCACGCCGACCGGCATGGACAACGTGGCGGCCCTGCAGCCGGCCCGTGCCCGCTGAACCGCCAGGCCGTCAATTCCAGCGCCCGCCCGCCCCGCCGATGCTGTAGCGCCCCGCCCCGAGCAGGGCCAGCGCCACCGCGCTGCCCAGGTACATCCCCTGCAGCTCGAGCGCCCATCCGCCCGTGTCCGACAGCGAGAAGAACTGGCCCGTGTGGACCAGCAGCAGCGCCACGATCATGTTGACGACGACGATCAGCGCGGCGGCCCGCGTGAACAGGCCGACCAGGATCAGCGCCGGCGCGACCACCTCGCCGATATAGACCAGGTAGCCCAGGCCGGCCGGCAGGCCCACCTTCGCGAGCATGCCGGTGACGAAACCGACGCCGCCGATGACCTTCGACACGCCGTGAAACAGCAGCAGGACCGCCAGCACCACGCGCAGGACCAGCCTGCCCGCGTCGCCCGTCGCGGGAATGCGCTTCGTCGTTTCCATGGCAACTCCTCGTAAGTAGACGCTCGTACGTACCGTCGGGTGGATTGTACGCCGGACCGTGCATCGCACGATATCAACCCGGCAATTTCGCCGGTGCCGCATGCAATCGTTTGCATTAAAAATGCCACATAGCACGCTAGCTTACATAATTCTTCGTGCAATTCGCATTGCAATCGATTGTAATTATTTCTTTTTTAGGAAATAATTGCCACACCGTCGATGCGCGCCCCTCTTGCCCATCCAATTCTTGATGCGAGTTCCATGACCACGATGTCCGATCCGTTTTCCGCCATGCTGGACGCACTGCCTGCCGGGCTCCACGACACCCTGCAACGGCGGCTCGATCGCCACGAAGGCATCCTGCGCGAACGCCTGCAGCGCCTGTACGGCCACCTGCCCGGCCACGACGCGTGGTATGCCGCGCTGCTGGCCGACGTCGGGCGCCTGATGGCCGCGCGTCCCGCGGCGCTGCAGGCGCTCGACGCCACGCGCGAACGGCAGCCCGACTGGTTCTGCGCCCCGGCCATGCTGGGCTACAGCGCGTACGTCGACCGTTTCGGCGGCGACCTGCGCGGCGTCGCGGCCCGCATCCCGCATTTGCGCGAGCTGGGCGTGACGTATCTGCACCTGCTGCCTTTCCTGAAGCCGCGCACCGGCGAGAGCGACGGCGGCTTCGCCGTGGCCAGCTTCGACGACGTCGATCCGCGCCTGGGCACCATGGACGACCTGGAGGATCTCGCGGCCCGCCTGCGCGCGGCCGGCATCTCGCTGTGCTCGGACCTGATCCTGAACCACGTCGCCGACGACCACCCATGGGCCGCCGGTGCCCGCGCCGGCGACGCGCGCCTGCGCGGCTTCTTCCACGTGCTGCCGGAACGGGAACAGGCCGACGCCTACGAGCGCACGCTGGGCCAGGTGTTCCCCGAGGCCGCCCCCGGCAACTTCACGTTCGATGCGGAGATGGGCGGCTGGGTCTGGACGACGTTCTATCCGTTCCAGTGGGACCTGAACTACGCCAACCCGGCGCTGTTCGCGGCGGTGGCCTTGGCGCTGCTGCGGCTCGCGAATCGCGGCATCGAAGTCTTCCGGCTCGATTCCACGGCGTTCCTGTGGAAGCGCCTCGGCACCGACTGCATGAACCAGCCCGAGGCCCACACGTTGCTGCAGGCGCTGCGCGCCCTCGTCGCCATCGCGGCGCCCGGCGTGCTGTTGAAGGCGGAAGCGATCGTACCGACGCGCGCACTCCCCGCCTACTTCGGCACGGCCGACGCGCCCGAGTGCCACCTCGCCTACCACAGCACGTTGATGACGGCCGGATGGGCCGCGCTGGCCGAGCAGGACGCGCAGCTCGTGCGCGCCGTCGTCGACGGCACGCCGGCGCTGCCGCCGCATACCAGCTGGCTCACCTATGTGCGCTGCCACGACGACATCGGCTGGAAGCACCTGCTGCCCGAGGCGGGCGACATCGGCCGGCTGGCGGCCGTCGCCGATTTCTACAACGGCGCGCGCGGCTTCGCCGACGGCGTCGCGTTCCAGGGCAGCCTGGCGACGAACGGCACCGCGGCCTCGCTGTGCGGATTGCGGCATGGCGACCCCGAGGCCGCCGTCCGCCGCGTACTGCTGCTGCACGCGCTGGCGCTGGCCTTCGGCGGCCTGCCGATGCTGTACATGGGGGATGAACTGGGCATGGTCAACGACCACGGCTACCTCCTCGATCCCGCCCGCGCGCACGACAGCCGCTGGGTGCAGCGCGCCGCGTTTCCCACCGACGCCGCCGCCGCCGCCGGGCCGATCTACCACGGCCTGCGGCGCCTGATCGCGTTGCGCAGCCGGCATCCGGATCTCGCCGCCGGCGTGCCGTGCACGGCGCTGGAGACGTCCGATCCGGCCCTGCTCGCGCTGGCCCGCGGCACGCGCTTCCTGGGCCTGTTCAACTTTTCGGACCGCGCCGTGGCGGCGCCGGGCGGCCATGTCCTGCGCCCGTGGGAGTGCGTCTGGCTGGACCGCGAGAGCGGCGAACCCTTGATCTGACAACGACAACGAGGATGGAGATAAAGATGGGGATGGAGATGGAGCACTCGAGACGAACGATCGCCGTGTTCGGCGAAGCGCTGGTCGACGATTTCGGCGACCACCAGGTGCTGGGCGGCGCCCCGTTCAACGTGGCGCGGCACCTGGCGGCCTTCGGCCAGGCCGTGCTGATGCTGACCCGGGTCGGCGACGATGCGAACGGCGGCCGCGTGCGCGCCGACTGCGCGCGCTTCGGCATGGACCTCGCCGGCGTGCAGGCCGACGCGGAACGGCCGACCGGCCGCGTGCTCGTCGAGCGCAGCGCGGACGGCGGCAGCCACCGCTTCACGATCCTGGAAGACCAGGCGTATGACGCGATCGAGGCCGGTCCCGCGCTGGCCGCCGTCGCCGCGGCCGCGCCGGGCATGCTGTATTTCGGCACGCTGGCGCAGCGCGCGCCGCAATCGCAGCGCACCCTCGCCCGGCTGCTGGAAACCGACACCGCGCTGCGCTACCTCGACCTGAACGTGCGCGCGGGCCACGTCACGGAACGCTGCGTGTACCGCTCGCTGCACGCGGCCGACGTCGTCAAGGTCAACGAAGAGGAATTGCAGGACCTGTTCGGCTGGTACACCCACCTGCGCCCGTCCACGGACGACATGCGCGACGCCGAAGCGCAGAGCGCCTGCGCCACGCTGCTGCGGATCTTCAACCTGCAAGGGCTGATCGTCACGCTGGGCGCGCGCGGCGCCGTGTTCTTCGGCGCGGACGGCGCCTTCGTCGAGGCGCCGCCGGCGCGCATGCCCGGCGCCCTGGTCGACACGGTCGGCGCGGGCGACGCGTTTTCCGCCGTGTTCCTGGTCGGCCGCGCGCGCGGCTGGCCGCTGGGCGAGACGCTCGTGCGCGCCAACGAATTCGCCGGCGCCGCGTGCTGCATCGCAGGTGCGGTACCATCCGGCCTGGACTTCTATCGCCCCTTCATCGAGCGCTGGCTCGCCGCCTGACACGAGGACACTGCATGGACCAGATCACAACGACGACTCCCCCCACCGGACCCGCGCGGCCCCGCCGCCGCACCGTCCTGCAAGCGATGCTCGCGGGCCTCGGCGCGGTCAACGCGCGCGCTGCGCTGGCGAATACGGGCCAGCCCGCGCCCGCCGGCGGCGCGGCCGGCGCATCCGACGCATCCGACGCGGCAACGATCACGTACGATGCGCAGCAGCGGACCTTCCACCTGCGCACGCCGTCCACCAGCTACATCCTGCAGGTGCTCGCGGGCGGCATGCCGGTCCACGTGTACTGGGGCCGCCGCCTGCATTCGGCATCCTGGCCCGGCATGCGCAACGGCCACGAGGACGCCGTCGCGCCGGCCCATGCGGACCTCGGCGACCGCGATTTTTCGCCGAATACGCAGCCGCAGGAATTCCCCGGCTACGGCACCGGCGACTTCCGCCATCCGGCCTACCAGGCCAGGCTCGCCAACGGCACGACGGTCACCGATCTGCGTTATGTGAGCCACCGCATCGTCGCCGGCAAGCCCCGGCTGGAAGGGCTGCCCGCCACCTACGTCGAAGGCGATGGCGAAGCGGCGACGCTGGAAATCACGCTCCGCGACGCGCCGTCCGGCCTCGTGGCGATCCTGAGCTACACCGCATTCGCCGGCCACGACGCCATCGCGCGCTCGGTGCGCTTCACGAACGACGGCCACGCGCCGCTGCGGCTGGCGCGCGCCTGCAGCGCCGCCGTCGACTTCCCGCACGCGAACTTCGAACTGCTGCACCTGTCCGGCGACTGGGCGCGCGAGCGTGAATTGATCCGGCGCCGGCTGGAGCCGGGCATGCAAGGGATCGAGAGCCGGCGCGGTGCCAGCGGCCTGGAACACAATCCGTTCATCGCGCTGCTCGCGCCGGGCGCCGGCGAAGACCACGGCGACGTCTACGGCTTTTCGCTCGTCTACAGCGGCAGCTTCGCGGCCCGCGTCGAGGTCGGCCAGTACCGCACGGCGCGCGTCTCGATGGGCATCAACGACTTCGATTTCGAATGGCTGCTCGAACCGGGCCAATCGTTCCAGGCGCCGGAGCTGGTGATGGTCTACAGCGCCGCGGGCCTCGGCACGATGTCGCGCACCTATCACGGGCTGTACCGCAGCCGGCTGGCGCGCGGCACCTTCCGCGACAAGACCCGCCCGGTCCTGATCAACAACTGGGAGGCGACCTACTTCAATTTCGACGCGGCCAAGCTGGAAGCCATCGCCAGGGCGGGCAGCGACCTCGGGATCGAATTGTTCGTGCTGGACGACGGCTGGTTCGGCAAGCGCGACGACGACCACTCTTCGCTCGGCGACTGGGTCGTCGACAAGCGCAAGCTGCCGGCCGGCCTCGCCGACCTCGCGGGGCGCGTCAACAGGCTGGGGATGCAGTTCGGGCTGTGGTTCGAGCCCGAGATGATTTCCGTGAACAGCGACCTGTATCGCGCCCACCCCGACTGGTGCCTGCACGTGCCCGGCCACGACCGCACCGAGCAGCGCCACCAGCTCGTGCTGGACCTGAGCCGCAAGGACGTGTGCGCCCATGTGCTGGAAGCCGTCAGCGCCGTGCTGCGCTCGGCGCCGGTCGCCTACGTGAAGTGGGACATGAACCGCAACATGAGCGAGATCGGTTCCAGCCTGCTGCCGCCCGCGCGCCAGCGCGAGACGGCGCACCGCTACATGCTCGGCCTGTACGGCATCCTCGAAACGCTGACGAGCCGCTTCCCGAACGTGCTGTTCGAAAGCTGCGCGTCAGGCGGCGGCCGCTTCGATCCGGGCATGCTGTACTACATGCCGCAGACCTGGACCAGCGACAATTCGGACGCCGTCAGCCGCCTGCGCATCCAGTACGCGACGAGCCTCGTGTACCCGCTCAGTGCCATGGGCAGCCACGTGTCGGCCGTGCCGAACCACCAGGTCGGCCGCGTCACGCCGCTGCGCACGCGCGGCAACGTGGCGATGTCGGGCAATTTCGGCTATGAGCTCGACCTGACCAGGATGGGGTCCGAGGACAAGGCCGAGATCAAGCGCCAGGTGGCGCAGTACAAGGCGTTGCGGGGCCTGATCCAGTTCGGCGATTTCTATCGCTTGCGCAGCCCGTTCGAAGGCAACGACACGGCGTGGATGGTCGTCGCGAAGGACAAGTCGGAAGCGTTCGTCGTGTACGTGCACGTGCTGGCGGAAGCGAACGCGCCGCTGGACTGGCTGCGCCTGCGCGGGCTCGATCCGGCCGCGCGCTACGTCTGCGCGGCGGACGGCAAGGCATACGGCGGCGACCAGCTGATGTACGCCGGCCTGATCCTCCCCGCCATGAACGCGGACTTCCTCAGCACGGCCTGGCACCTGCGCCGGTAGGGTGGGCGTTTGAGGCCGGGGGCCTCAAACGAAACGTGCCCACGCGTGACGCCAACACGGCGCAAACGTCACGCGTGGGCGGAGGGCCGCCCACCCTACGGCTATGGCCGGCGCGGCGCGGCGCAGTAGCGCGCGATGAAATCCGCGTGCGTCGGCATCGCGTCCGCCGCACGCACCATCGCCTCGCGCTGGCGCGCCAGCATCGCGGCGCCGTCCACGCCGCGCAGGTCGGCCAGCGGATCGTGGCGCTGCGGCCAGTTGAGCTGCCCCGCGTGCACCGCGAGCCAGCTGGCGTTCCCGAACAGCTCCAGTCCCTCGCTCACGAGGCGCCCGTAGCGCCTGAAGTGCTCGATCTTGCGCGCCAGCGTGTCAGGGATGTCCATCGCGGCGCAGGCGCGCCACAGCGGCGTGTCCGCGCGTTCCGTCAGCTTGTAGTGCAGGATCAGGAAATCGCGGATGCGCTCGTACTCGTTGACGCCGATCCGGTTGTACTCGTCGATGACGAACGGGTCGAAGTCGCGGTCGGGGAACAGCGCGAGCAGGCGCGATATCCCCGATTGCACGAGGTGCAGGCTGGTCGACTCCAGCGGTTCCATGAAGCCGCTCGCCAGGCCCAGCGCCACGACGTTGCGGTTCCAGAAGCGTTTGCGGCGCCCCGTCACGAAGCGCAGCGCGCGCGGTTCCGCGAGCGCCGGACCATCCAGGTTCGCGAGGAGCGTGGCCGCCGCCTCGTCGTCCGACAGGTATTTGCCGGCATAGACGTAGCCGTTGCCGACCCGGTGCTGCAACGGGATCTTCCATTGCCAGCCGGCCGCGCGCGCCGTCGAGCGCGTGTACGGCGCGGGGTCGCCATCCGGCGCGCTGGGCACGGCCATGGCGCGGTCGCACGGCAGAAAATCGCTCCAGTCCTCGTAGCCCGTGTGCAGGGCCCCTTCGATCAGCAGGCCGCGAAAGCCCGAGCAGTCGATGAACAGGTCGCCCGCGACGGCCCGGCCGTCCGCGAGCAGCACCGCCTCGACGAAGCCGTCGGCGCCGCGCAGGTCGACGCCGACGATCCTGCCTTCCAGCCGCCGCACACCGCGTCCTTGCGCGACCTCGCGCAGATAGGCCGCGTACAGGCCGGCGTCGAAGTGGTAGGCGTAGTCGAACGTGGACGCGATGTGGCGCGGGTCGCGCGACGGTTTGTCGAACCGTCCGCGGCTGGCCGCGGCCCACGCCATCGCATACTCGTCCAGCGCCGGCGCGCCGGGCGCCGTGCGGCCGCGCAGCCAGTACTGGTGCAGCGGCACGGCGTCGAACTGCATGCCGTGCGGGCCGAACGGGTGGAAGTAGCGCCGCCCCACCCTGGCCCAGTCGACGAACTCGATGCCCAGCTTGAACGTGCCCTGCGTGCGGCGCAGGAATTCCGCTTCGTCCAGGCCCAGCGTCTGGTTGAAGACCTTGATGGGCGGGATGGTCGCCTCGCCGACGCCCACGGTCCCGATCTCTTCCGACTCGATCAGCGTGACCGTGCAACCGTCGTTGACCACCGCCGACAGGGCGGCCGCCGCCATCCAGCCCGCCGAGCCGCCGCCGACGATGACGATGCCGCGCAGCCTCCGGTCATTGGCCGTCATGGCGATCCTCCTTTTGCAGGCGCACGATCCACGCCGTTTCCGCCTGGCCGCGCGGCACGGGCAGGCCGGCGTGGGCGAGCCAGGCGCCGCTGAACGAGGCGCGGTCCGCGCCGCCGATCGCATCCAGCAGGGGCGCGCGGTGGCCCGTCTCCGGAACGCCGTCGGGCCGGATCTCCGTCACGCGGTACCGCGCGCCGGCGTCCAGCATGGCCAGGCGCAGCGGCGGCGTGTAGCGGTGCGTGCCCGGCTCGCGCCGGACCACGAACAGCAGCAGGTCGCCGGCATCGCCGTGCGCCTGCCACAGCAGGCCGTCCTGCCCCTCGCCCAGCCAGACGCGCCCCGTGTGCAGCCGGTCGCGCAGCCGCTTGTACAGCGCGATCCAGGCCGCCAGTTCGCCCTGCTCCGCCGCGCCCAGCGCGCGCACGTCGAGCTCCACGCCCAGGTGGCCCGGCAGGGCGACGGCCGCGCGGAAGGCCATCGCCTGGCTACGGCCCGTCGTGTGCGCGGGCGCCGTCCCCACGTGCGCCCCCATGATCTCGGGCGGGAAGAATTGCAGGAAGCCGCGCTGGATGCTTGTCCTCGACACGGCATCGATGCAATCGCTCGTCCACACGCGGTGCGCGTGGCGCAGCACGGCGAAGTCGATGCGCCCGCCGCCGCCGGAACAGCTTTCGATTTCCACGTCCGGATGCGCGGCCCGCAGGCGCGCCAGCAGCGCGTAGAACGCCAGCACCTGCGCGCGGTAGCCCGGCCGGCCGTCGTGCAGTCCGGCCGTCGTGAGGTCGCGGTTGTGGTCCCACTTGATGTAGCGGATCGGATGCGCGGCCAGCAGCCCCGATATCTTGTCGAACAGGTAGTCGGCCACCTCGGGCCGCGCGATGTCCAGCACGAGCTGGTTGCGCGCCGTGAGCATCGGCCGGCCCGCGAGCCGCAGCGGCCAGTCGGGATGGGCGCGATGCAGGTCGCTGTCCGGATTGATCATCTCCGGTTCGAACCACAGGCCGAATTCCATGCCGAGCCGATTCACGTGCGCGACGAGATCGCCCAGGCCGTCGGGGAATTTGGTTTCGTCGGGCCACCAGTCGCCCAGGGCGGCACGATCGTGGTGGCGGCCGTGGAACCAGCCGTCGTCGAGCACGAAGCGTTCGATGCCGACCTGCGCCGCGGCGCTGGCCAGCGCCTTGACGGGTTCCGGATGCACGTCGAAATAAAAGCCTTCCCACGTGTTCAGGTGCACGGGACGGGGACGCATGCGGCCGCCCGGCCAGTCCAGGCGCGCGCGCAGCTCGGCGTGGAAGTTCGCGGCCAGGCCGTTCAAACCCGCGTTCGAAAACGAGGCCACGACCTCCGGCGTCTGCAAGGTGCGGCCCGGTTCCAGCCAGCCTTCGCCGGGCGCCAGCCATTCGCCCAGCTGCCACTGGTACTGGCCGTCGTGCAGCCATTCGATGGTCTGCTGGTGGTTGCCCGACCAGGCGAGATGGGCGCCGTAGACCGCGCCGCTGTCGGCCCCCGCGCCCGGCGCGCACACGACGGCGCCGGGAAAGCAGTCGTGCGACGTGCGGCCGCGCCGGTTCTCGCGCCGCCACAGGCTGCGCGACAGCGGGTCGACCTGCAGCATGAATTCGTGCAGGTGCTGGCCCGCGTACGACCGCACCGCCGCGCAATCGCCGGGCAGCGGCAGGGTCAGCGCCGCCAGCCACTGCACGTCCAGCGGCGTCGTGCCGAGATTCGTCAGCGCCGTGCGCGCGACCAGCACGTCGCTGGCGGCATCCAGGCGCAGGGTGATGTCGGCGCACAGCTGCGCCGCGTCGTCCGTCAGGCGCAGCACGACGGCGCGCCCAGGCTCGATCCACGCCACCGTGCAGGCCGTGAACGCCTGCGCGAACGCCGTGCCGGCGCGGTGCGCGAGCAGCGCGCTCTGCCCGAACCAGCCGACGCCGAACGTCGGCAGCACGGTCAACGGCTGGTCGAAGTCGAGCATGAAGCTGGGCAGCGGCCGGCCCGCGCGCAGCGGGGCGCCGGGGACGACATCGTCGGGCAGGCGCGGGCCCCAGTAGCGCCACAGCGGCGCTTCGTCCGCATGCAGTTCCAGCACGAGCGAGCTGTGGGTGCCGTGCAGGACGAGGTAATCGGCGGGTGAATCGGGTGTGTTCGCGTACATGTTCGACCAGTCCGGAAATGGAAATGCCGCCCGCTGTCCGGGCTGTGGATGCCGCCTGTCCCCGTAGGGTGGGCACCCCGTGCCCACGCGTGACGCATGCGGTATGGTGGCATTACGCGTGGGCACGGTGGTGCCCACCCTACCAACGTTCAGAAAGCGTAGCGTATCGACACGCTGGCCGTGCGTCCCGCTTCCGGCCGCGACGACACGACGCCCTGCGCGCCGATCGCGGCACCCAGCGCACGGATCTGCGCGAGCGAACCCTGGTCGACGCCGCCCGAGAATGCGACCTTGTTGAACAGGTTGTTCACGTTCAGGCTCACCGTCGTATTCGGCGCCACGTTGTAGTTGGCGAACGCGTTGACGAGGCTGCGGCCTTCCACTTGCAGCGTGTCCGCGTCATCCGACCATACCTTGGTCTGGCCGACGACCGTGAAGCCGACCTGCGCGACGCCGAAATCGTAGCGCGGCGAGATCGAGAACAGCCAGTGCGGCGTGCCGTGCGGCGTGTTGCCGACGGTGCTGTTGCCGGTCGCCTGGCCGACCAGGTCGGACGTGATCTTGAGGTCCGTGTACGTGGCGTTGGCGTTCAGCGCGAACCCGCCGATGCGCAGCACCGATTCCAGTTCGACGCCATTCGAGCGGTAGCCCGTCTGGTTCAGTTTCGGGCCGATGGTGCGGGTCTGGTCGTAATCGAATTCGCTGACCGTCGTGTGGTACAAGGTCGAGAACAGGCCGAACGAACCCCAGTCGCGGTGGCCGCGGTATTTCAGGCCGATCTCCATCTGCTTGACCTGGGCGACGGCCGCGGCATCCGCGCCGGCCGCCAGCGCGCCCGTGTTCGGGTCGATGTTACTCGAGAACAGCAGGCGGTCCGCGATGGCGCGGCCGCCGCGGCTGACGCGGGCGAACGAGCTGACGTCCTTGTCGAACTGGTAGTTGGCGCCCAGCGAGTACGAGTTGTAGCCGACCTTGTAGTTGATCGGGTGCGGATGCGCCGTGTCGATCACGTACACGTTGCGCTCGGCGCCCGTGATGGCGCCGTTGCCGTCCACGTCGACGCCGCCCGCCACCTGCATCGGTCCCGTGTAGCTGCCGCTCGCCTTCACGCTGTCGCGGCGCACGCTGGCGTCGACGTCGAGCGGGCCGTTGGCATAGGTCAGGCCCAGGTAAGGCGCGTCCGTCATGTAGTGGGCGTCGTAGTTGCGCGCGCAGCAGCCGCCCCACTGGTCGTTGTAGCCGGTCAGGCCCATCGTCGTCAGCGCCGCACCGCCGGCATCGCGGATGTCGATCAGCGCGCCGTCGCGGCCCACTTCCATCAGGCGGCCGCTGATCGACCACTGCTCGACGATGTTCTGGCTCGCGTGGTAATAGCCCGCCTTGCCGCCCACGGTGGCTCCGCCCACTTTCCAGTTGCGGCCGACGGAGAGATCGTTCGCGTAGTGGCCGATGTCCGGCGTGTGCACGTCGATGGCGGCGCCGTTCGAGATATAGCCGGTGGCGAGGTTCGCCTGCGTCACCGCCTGGCCGGCCTTCGCGCCGTTCGCGTAGACGGCCGTGGCGCCCGTGCCGAAACCGGCCAGGGTGCCGGCCAGCGTGTCGAGGCCCCAGAACTGGCTCTGGAACGCGCCGCTCTGCGACGTGTAGCGGAACTTGTCGTCGACCGTGTAGCCGCCGTCGAACTGGTTGTGGAACTCGAAGCCGATCGCGTTGGACTTGACCGAGATGCCCTTCGTCAGGTCGGCCACGCCTGCCGCCGTGCCGGCCGGACCGACTTTCGGCGCGCTCGTGTTGTAGATCGAGTTTTGCGAATCGCGCAGCACGTCGACGCCGGGGATCGTGGAAAAGCCCGACAGCGTGTTGCCGCTGATGTCGGCGCGGGCCGGCATGCTCGTATAGGTCGGCGCGTGGTCGTCCAGGGCCTTGAAGTTGACGCGGAACCAGCCCTTGTCGTTATTGAAGGTCTTGGTGATGTTGCCCTTGATCTGGTAGCCGCGCTCCGTGTTGTACGAGCTGGCGCGCGGGCCTTCGCCGTCGCGGTAGAAGCCGCCGATGTGGAACCGCAGGTCCGGGCGGATATGGCCACCGTATTCGAGGTCGGTGCGGTTTTCCGCGTAGTTCAGGCCATGCGACAGGGCGACGGTGCCGCCGTCTTCGTCGCCCGTCTTGCTGATGAAGTTGATGATGGCACCCGGCGCGTGCGATGCGAACGTGGACGCGGAGCCGCCGCGCACCGTCTCGACGTGATCGACGTTGGCGTCGTAGCGCAGCCAGTAGTCGTTGTTGGCGAAGTTCATGTCGCCGAATTCGACCACCGGCAGGCCGTCTTCCTGCAGCTGCACGTACTTCGAACCGCCGGACGCGATCGGCAGGCCGCGCACCGTGATGTTGGAATTGCCGCCCGGGCCGGCCGAGCTTTCGGCGCGGATGCCGGGGATCAGGTGCAGCACCTCGGCTTCGGAACGCGGCGCGAAGTCGGCGATCTGCTGCGCGTCGACGTCGGTGACGGATATCGAACTGCGCATCTTGCTCTTGCCGCCGGAGACGCCGGTGACCACCACCGTGTTCAGGCCCAGCGCGTCGCCCTGCTTTGCCGGCGGCGCGCTGGCCGGCACCGCTGCCGCTTCCTGTGCCTGCGCCACCGGGGCCGTCAGTGCCGCCACGGCGGACGCGGCGAAGATGGATTGGACGGCGGCGCACAGCGCACGCTTGTTGTAGTGCTTCATGAGGTCTCCTTCGTTCTCTTATTCGGATGTGAACGCCTGCGATGCTTCAGCGCTAAAACCATGGTAATCAAGACCGCAAGCAATTGCAATCGATTGTAATAAAACTTTTTTAGCTACCCATCGCGGGGAAAATGTTTTCGTTGAGGCAAACGCCAGCTCTGCAATATAGAGAGGCCATCCAATGATAGCGGCACCATCGTGCGGCGCGACCCGCTGCGGTTGCGACAAAATTACAACAACGCGCCGCATGCGCTCGCGACCATGGGAAACGATTGCAAACGTTTGCAATCGACGCTATCCTGATCGATATAAAAAAGCGCGACACGCCAAGGAGACACCCCATGCACGACACCACGCCGGCCTTTCGCCCCGGCTACCATTTCACGCCCCGGCGCAACTGGATCAACGATCCGAACGGCCTGCTCTGGTTCGACGGCGAATACCACCTGTTCTACCAGTACAACCCGAACGGCGACGTCTGGGGCGACATCGGCTGGGGCCATGCCGTCAGCACCGACCTGCAGCACTGGGACGAGCTCCCCGTCGCGCTGCATGCGGACGAGCACACGCTGATCTTTTCCGGCAGCGCGGTGGTCGACACGCACAACACGAGCGGCTTCGCCGGCCCGGGCGAGACGGCGCTCGTCGCGATCTACACGGCCGCCCGGCGCAACCCCGGCGGCCTGCAGAACCAGCACCTCGCGTACAGCACGGACCGCGGCCGCACGTGGACGAAGTACGCGCGCAATCCCGTGCTCGACCTGGGCATCGCCGAATTCCGCGACCCGAAAGTCCAGTGGTACGCGCCAGGCGGGTTCTGGCTGATGGCGGTGGTGCTGCCCGAGCTGCACCGCGTCGCGTTCTACGCGTCCGCCGACCTCAAGTCGTGGCGCCACCTGAGCGACTTCGGCCCCGCCGGCGAAGTCAAGGGCATCTGGGAATGCCCGGACCTGTTCCCGGTAGAATGGGAAGGCGGCACGGCCTGGGTGCTGAAGGTCGACGTGTTCGACGGCCACGTGAGCGGCAGCACGGGTGGCCAGTACTTCGTCGGCCGGTTCGACGGCGAGCGCTTCACGCCGCGCCCCGGCCAGCCGGCGCGCTGGAGCGATTTTGGCGCCGACTTTTACGCGGCGCTGTCGTGGAACGGCCTGCCCGATCACGCGGCGGGCCCTGTCTGGATCGGATGGATGAACAATCACCGCTATGCGCAAACGACGCCCACGCAGCCGTGGCGCGGCGCGCTGTCGCAGCCGCGCCGGCTGTCGCTGCGCGAGGACGCGCGCGGCCTGCTGCTCGTGCAGGAACCGGTGGCGCAGCTGGCCGCGCGCCGCGCGGGCCACGTCCGCCACGCCGGCATGCGGCTCGACAACGCCGCGCACGCGTGGCCGCTCACGGGCATGCAGTGCGAAATCGACGCCCGCTTCGCCCTGCGCGACGCCCGTGAATTCGGCCTGCGGCTGGGCGACGCCGACGGCGACCACACGCTGATCGGCTACGAGGCCGGCACCGTGTTCGTCGACCGCTCGCGTTCCGGCCTCATGACGGAGCACCCGGATTTCCCGGGCCGCCGCCGGGCCCCGGCCGGGCCGTCGTCCGAACTGCGCCTGCGCATCCTCGTCGACAACTGTTCGGTGGAGGTGTTCGTGAACGACGGCGCGGCCGTCATCACGGAACTCGTCTTCCCGGCCACGCCCGCCGCCGCGCTGGCGCTGTACGCCGCCGGCGGCGGCGTCGACCTCCTGTCCCTCGATCTCTGGCAGCTCGCATGAACATCCCCTACACCAAACCGCGCCTCACCCTGCGCCAGATCCTCGAAATGAACCTGGGCTTCTTCGGCCTGCAATTCAGCTTCGGCCTCCAGCAAAGCAACGTCAGCGCCATCTACAGCTACCTCGGCGCCGACGAAGCCAGCATGCCGCTGCTGTGGCTCGCCGGACCGATCACGGGCCTGCTCGTGCAGCCGCTGATCGGCGCCATGAGCGACCGCACGCATTCGCGCCTGGGCCGGCGCACGCCCTACTTCCTCATCGGCGCGATCATCTGCAGCCTGGGCCTGTTGTTGATGCCGTACAGCCCCACGCTGTGGGCCGCTGCGGCGCTGCTGTGGATGCTCGACGCCGGCAACAACGTCACGATGGAGCCGTACCGCGCCTACGTCAGCGACCGCCTCGACAGCCGCCAGCACTCGCTCGGCTTCCTCACGCAGAGCGCGTTCACGGGCCTGGCGCAGATGCTGTCCTATCTCACGCCGTCGATCATGGTGTACTTCGGGATGAGCCAGTACGCGGTCGACGGCAACCACATCCCCGTCATCACGCGCATCACGTTCCTGATCGGCGCCGTGCTGTCGCTGACGACCATCGCGTGGTCGATCCTGCGTGTACCGGAACTGCCGCTGACGACGGAGCAGCGCGCGGAGCTCGAGGCGAAGCCGATGTCGCTGCGCGCCAGCCTGCGCGAGGTGTGGGACGCCATCGTCGAGATGCCGCGCGCGATGCGCCAGCTCGCGCTGATGAAGCTCCTGCAGTGGTATGGCATGGCCTGCTACTGGCAATTCCTCACCCTGATGATCGGCCGCACCCTGTTCCACACGGCGAACCCGAACTCGGACGGCTTCCGCGACGCGGTCCTCGTCAACGGCCAGATCGGCGGCTTCTCGAACACGGTCGCCTTCCTCGGCGCGTTCGCCATGATCCCGCTGACCCGGCGCGTCGGCCCGAAGATCGTGCACTGCGTGTGCCTGTGCGCGGCCGGCGCGGCGATGCTGGCGCTGCCCGCCATCACGACGAAGGCCATGCTGTTCCTGCCGATGATCGGCGTGGGGCTGGGTTGGGCCAGCATCATGGGCAATCCGTACGTGATGCTGGCGGGTTCGATTCCGCCGGAGCGCACCGGCGTCTACATGGGGATCTTCAATATGTTCATCGTGATCCCGATGCTGATCCAGGGCGTGACGCTGCCCTTCATCTATCACGGCTGGCTGAAAGGCGACCCGGGCCACGTCGTGGCGCTGGCCGGCGTGCTGCTGCTCGGCGCGGCCGTGGCGACGCTGTTCGTGGGCGTGCCGGCCAAGGCGCCGGCATCGAGCGCCGGCGCGCTGGCCGGCGACGAGGTGTCCTGACGGGCGTTCAGCCGGCGGCGCTGCTGCCGCGCACGATCAGGCGCGTCGCCAGCAGGCGGGGCGGCGCCGCCTCGCCCGCGATCTGCGCCAGCAGCGATTCCACCATCGCCGAACCGGCATCCTCGATGCTCTGGTGGACCGTCGTCAGCGGCGGGTGGAAGTACGAGGCGAGCGCGATGTCGTCGAAGCCGACCACCGGCACGTCGCCCGGCACGTCGCGGCCGCATTCGCGCAAGGTGTTAATGACCGTCATGGCCAGCAGGTCGCTGACGACGAAGATGGCGTCGAAGTCGAGGCCCGCGTCGACCATCTGCTGGACGGCGCGCCGGCAGTCCTCGGCGTTGAACGGCACCGCCACCTGCAGCGCCGGGTCGTACGCGATGCCGGCCCGCGCCAGGGCCGCGCGGTAGCCGTCGCAGCGCTGCGCCACTTCGGGGAACTTGACGTCGCCGAGGAATGCGATGCGGCGCCGGCCGAGGGCCACCAGGTGGCTCACGGCCACGTCGCCGCCGTGCACGTTGTCGCTGCCGACCGTGCAATACAGCTGCTGCTCCATCTTCGCGCCCCACACGACGAGCGGCACGCGCCGCGCGGCCAGCTGGTTCAGCTGGTCGTGATGGCGCCACTGGCCGATCAGGATGATGCCCAGCGCCAGCCCGGTCTCGTAGTAATGCGCCGCCGCGTCCAGGTGCTGCGAGCTCACGCGCGCGACGAGCATGTCGAACCCGCGGTCCGTCAGCGCGTCGGCCAGCGTGCCCAGCATGCTGAGGAAGAACGGGTCCGACAGGTGCTGGCGGCTTTCCTCGTCATACGGAATCACGACCGCGATCGTGCGGATATTCCCCTGCCTCAGGTTCTTCGCGCCGACGTTGATCGTGTAGTTGAGCGAGCGCGCGAGTTCGAGGATGCGTTCGCGGGTCTCCTCGTTGACCAGCGGACTGCCGTTGAGCGCGCGCGACACGGTGGATGTCGCGACCCCGGCCAGCCGCGCCACGTCGGCCATTTGCAGGCGGCGCTGCGAAGCGTTCGACGGGGTCGACGGGGTCGATGCCGGCGCGTTGGCGGACTCGGGACGGGCGTCTTTTTTTGGCATGGCTCTTTCAGGGAAAACGGCCGCCGGTTGGCGGCGGCCGGGTTGAAAGATTGTACCATCGGCAAGGGACTACTTCGCCGGTTCCACGTTCGTGGCGACGGGTTGGTCCGGCTTGAATCTGCGCGCCAGCTCCGGCGTCGACATCACGTCGGCCGCGCCGGCGGCGGCCTTCTCCACCTCGACGCCCAGCACATAGGTCGGACCGAACATATTGGTGCGGAAGACCACCATCTTCTTGTCGGGCGTGAAGCGGATGTTCGGCTCCAGGTGATAATCGTGGTGCGCCATGTTCACCAGCCGTTCCGGCTTGAACACGCCCGGCTGCCAGAAGTCCTTGCCGTTCATGGCGCCCTTTCCGAGGACCGACTGTGGCCGCAGCAGCACGATCCACTCGCCGTCCGGCGCATGCGCCACCTGGCCCGGATCGCCGCCGTCGCCCGCGAACAGGCTGCCGTCATTGGACACGTTGAAATGGATCGACCAGTCGTTGCGCTCGAGATGATAGGCGGTGCGCTGGCCGGTCGCGAGGTTGTAGCCGGCCACATAGAAGCTCGCGCCTTTCGGATACTGCCAGTCGTACCAGACCGTCTTGCCGTCCTGCCCCCAGAACTCGTGCCCCGCGATTTCCATGGCCATCGTCCGGTGATGGATCAGCGTGTTCGCCGAGCCGTCCGTGCGGATCGTCCAGATGCGGTCGACCTTTTGCCACGGCCCTTCGTGGCAATACATCAGCAGCGTCGGATCGGTCGGCGAGAACAGCAGGTGATTGATCCAGTCGGTCGACCGCAGCAGCGTGGTCTCCTTGCCGCTCTTGAGGTCGAGCGCGAACAGCACCAGCGGAATGCGCGCGGCCAGGCGCCGCTCCATCATCTCGCCCTTGTTGCGGGGCTGGTTGAGCGGACCGCCCGGCGCATCCTGGCGCGCCCGCGGCGCGCGCTGCGGCTCGTAGGTGCCGGCCGCCAGCGTCTCGTCGGCGTTGATGCTGTCGATCTTGTAGCCGGCCGGGACGTCGACCAGCTTGTGCCGCGCGCCGGTATCGAAGTCGACCCGGTTGATCGAGGTGAGCTTCGTCGCCGGGTCGTCGCTCAGGTAGAACACGGAATTCGTCTTGCGGCCCACCGCGATCGTGCGCGCCGCCATGCGGTCGCCGCCGTTCGGCACCAGCAGCTTCGTCTTGCGGGTGGCCAGGTCCAGGCCGTGGATGCCGTCGGGGGCGTTGTACACCATCCACCTGCCGTCCGGGCTGATCGCGGTGTAATTGAAATAGAGCGAAGCGGAATCCGGTTCCGGCGTCAGGCGCCAGACGCGGTGTCCCGTGTCCTTGTCGACCCAGGTGGACGGGATCGAAGCGGCGCACGCCTGACTTCCGATACCGGCAACGGCCAGAAACACCAACGCGCGCAACGTGCGGGACCTGAACATAAATACTCCATGCGATGTCGTCGAAAAGAAAACTGCCGACATCGATTATGGGGCGCCGCGCCGCGTCGAAGTGCTCAGAAACGTGATTGCGATGGCGTGTATGGACGCCATCCGGAATCGCGCCTCACTGCGTGCCGCCCGACAGGACGATGCGCAGCGGCGCCGCCAGCCGTGCTGCTTCGGCCGTCACCATGCGCTGCCAGTCGCGCCGGTCGTGCACGTCGGCCGACCAGCCGGCCGCCGCGCCCAGGTAGTAGCGCAGCGGCTGGCCGGACTTCGCCTGCGCGTAGACGAGCGCATTCTGCGCATCCTCGGCATAGGCTTGCGCGCCCGCCGCAGGCAGGATGATCGCCGCGCCGAAGTCGCCGTTGCTGCGCTGCGTGACCCACTGCGCCAGCGCATGCGCGGCCGGCAGGCGTTCCGTCTTCACGACCGGATGCTGCTCGTCGTAGGCCGGCGTCTTGTTCAAGCCGACGGCAACCTGCAGTTGCGCCGGGCCGGCGAACGAAAACGTGCTGTCGACCGTGTCGAATGCGTGGCCGGCATCGACCGTGAAGCGCTTCACTTCCGACACCTGCACGCCGTTCGCGTCCCACGGCGCGTACGTCAGTTCGAAGATGGCCCGGATCGGCCCGTTGGCGATGACCTTCCAGCCCACGTAGTTGCGGCTGACGTACAGGCGCTTGCCGTCCCAGATGCCGGTCCCGCCGGCGCCGCGCGTCGTGCCGACGCCGTACATGTCGAGGCCTTCGCCTTCGTCCTTGTGGTAATGGTTGTGGCCCTTGTTGTACCAGCGGTCGACGATGGGATAGCTCACGCGCTTGAACCAGATATCGAGGCCGCTGGTCACCAGCACCTCCTTGTCGCTGCCCGGCGCCGCGGGCGCGGCCAGGGCCTGGCCGTAGGTCCGGTGGGCGATCCTGTCGTTCTCCCACGCGAAGTCGTCCAGGCGCTCGGGCACGTAGCGGGCGAACGCGCGCGTCTCGAACGGTGGACTGAGTGCGGCGGACTTTTCGACGGTGAAGCGGGCATGGTGCTCGCCCGCGGCGAAGTCGTGCTGGAAGATCAGCTCACCGTAGGCGACGCCCTTGTTGTCCGGGTCCTTGGCCTCGGGATTCACGTTCGTCACCTGGTAAGGCAGCACATGCCCCGCCGCGTCCTTGACGACGATGTGCTGCAGCAGCGCGCCGGGCAAGGCCTTGTTCACGTCGGCCCACGGGACGGCGATGGTCTCGGCGGGACGGGCCGCGTCCAGGTCGTGGGCGACGTCGACGACGAGACGGTCGGCGGCAAGCGCCAGGGCGTGGCTCGCGGCGAGCGCGCCGGCAAACAGCAGATATTGGATTTTCATCGTGGTCTCATGGGCAGTTTTGCGGTTACGTTACCACATGCGTAAACACTCATCAACTTGATCGCTCCTTGCCGGGGTCCACGGACGGCGGCGACTCGTCGCGCCGCGGCGCCCGTGAAGATCGGCGGTGTCGCCTTCGCCGCGCAAACACGCGTTCACGCAAAATATTTAGACGATGAGCGATCTTCGATGACGTTCGCGGAAATAATCGCTGCATCCGTCTGACCTCCGCAGGCTGTGGCGCACGCCGTATTGGTCATGCCAATTTCGGTTGCGGCCGCGATGATAAGGCTGCGTTCCCTCAACCGGTCCGGCCACTTTCGCCTTTTTCTTTATACGTCGGCAATTTTCGGCCCGCCCGGAGGGTGACTGCGCAAATACGGACGCAGTAATATCGCGCCGCTGAGACAACGTTGTCTCGCACAAAGGCCACGCATATCCACCCGGTTTGAAGCGCAATACTTTGATAAGGCGATAAAAAGATGGAGACACTGAAAAAGATGAGCCGCACCCGGCGGCTCGGCTGCATGGTCATACCCGCCATGTGCGTGCCGGCGTTCGCGCATGCGCAGGACACCAGCGGCGACGCGCCGGCGGCGGCCAGCCAGGTGGTGGTGACCGGCTACAAGAAGAGCTATACCGACGCCCTCGTCATGAAGCGCCAGAACATCGGCGTGTCGGACAGCATTTCGGCCGAAGGCGACCGCTTCCCCGACCTCAACGTGGGCGAGGCCCTGCAGCGCATTCCCGGCATCCAGGTCAATCGCGAGGAGGACGGCCGCAGCGCCTCCGTCAACCTGCGCGGCCTGCCCAGCGCCTTCGCCAAGGTCACGATGAACGGCATGGACTTCGCCGCGCCCGTGCTGGGCGGCGCCACGCCGATGGGCGCCTTCGATTCCGATATCTTCAGCGCTTTCACCGTCATCAAATCGGTCTCCGCGGCGGAACAGAGCGGCGGCATCGCCGGGAATATCGACATGGTCATCGCGCCCGCGCTGTCGCGCAAGGAAGGCGCGTCCGTCAAGGTCACGGCGGAGCACGACACGCTCGGCAACTACACCTCGCCCAAGCTGTCGCTGAACGTCGCGAAAAAATACCTGGACGGCAGGCTGGGCGTGTTCGCCATCCTGTCGCGCAAGAAGGAACAGTTCCGCCGCGACTCGCTGTACATCAACCAGTTCACCCAGCTGAGTCCCGCCACGACGCCGGACTTCGCGAACCGCTACAAGGATTACTACGCCGCGAACTGCACGGGCCAGGCGTCCCCGTGCGTGGCCGCTCCCGGCGGCACGGGCGCCCTCTCCAACGCCGGCGTCACGGCGCCCACCGACATCCGCCAGGCGGCGCAGGTCAACGACGGCACGCTGACGTCGGGCGCGTTCGGCGCCGAATTCAAGGTGTCCCCGCACGTCAAGGTGGGCGGCAACTACTTCTTCACTGACCGCGAGATGAAGGGCACCGCGCTCGACATCCTGGACATCGACTACCGCGACGCCAACACCATCCTCGATCCGACCTCGGCCCCGGTCAAGCTGTCCGACGGGCGCTATTACGCGATGGACTACAAGTTCACGAACCCGCGCGTGTACGGCTCGATGCGCAAGCAGCCGTTCCAGCAGAAGGCGGACGGCCTGAACCTGAAGGGATCGTTCACCAACGACGACTGGCGCATCGAGGCGGCCGGCGTGCTGTCCAAGGCCACCAACTACGGCTACCAGGGCCAGCTCGACGTGCGCAACACCGCCAAGGCCCTTGGCGCCGGCGGCACGGGCAACGGCATCACCGGCCAGGTCGGCCTGTCGGGTGGACTCGACCACTTCACGATGGGCTTCAACCAGAGCGCGCCGGCACTGGGCGCCGCGCAGCTGACGGGCCCCTGGACCTGGGGCGGCACCGGCAACACCCCGACCGTCACCAATGCCGCCGGCGACGTGTTCATCGTGGCCGGCTCGGACAACTACGCCGACAACCGCGTCAAGGCATTGCGCCTGGACGCCGAGCGCTTCCTCGACCTGGCGTGGCTCGAGTCGGTCCAGGGCGGCGCCCAGTACAACAAGAACACGTACGACTCGCGCGCCTACCGCTCCAGCGCCGCGGGCATCGACTACGGCAGGATCGGCACGAACTTCGTCGCGCCGAGCGCGTTCGCGAACGACTTCTTCGGCGGGAACGCCGGCAACTACCTGACCAACTGGCAGACGGTGAACTACGACCTGGCCAGCTCGACCCTGCAGCCGACCATCGCCGCCAACCTGCTGCGCACGGCCAGCGGCTGGGTCAACGATCCGGCCGACGGCGGCTTCACCAGCAACAACTTCAGCGTGGACGACGACATCAAGGCGCTCTACCTGATGGGCAAGCTGGACGGCAAGATCGCCGGCATCCGCGTGCGCGGCCACATCGGCGTGCGCCACGAGGAAACGAAGCAGACCGTCGTCTCGATGGACCGCACCGGCACCGGCGCCACGGCCACGTTCCACACCAATACCAGGGAGACGACCTACAAGAACAACCTGCCCTCGATGCTGCTGGCGGCCGACCTGACCAGCAAGCTGGTGCTCCGCTACGGCAACTACAAGACGTTCATCCGGCCGAACCCGCGCGACATCTCGCCGATCTCGACGACCGTCGTGGAAGACGCGGTGAACGGCGGCTTCACCGTCAGCCTGGGACGCGTGAACATCACGCCGTACACGTCCGATTCGCAGGACCTGGCGCTCGAATACTACAACCGCCCGAACGGCCTGATCGGCCTGGCCGTGTACCGCAAGAAGATCCACGGCATGATCGTCGGCGAGAACCGCGATGCGCTGCTGTGCCCTGCCGACGGCTACAACCTGGGCCTCGGCACCTGGAGCGTGGCGGGCGACCGCTGCGTCAGCGACATCGCGGCACCGGCCGGCAAGGGCCTGAACGGCAAGTACACGATCGACGTCAACGGCGCCGTCAACTCGCCGAACGACCTGATCGCCGAGGGCGCCGAACTGACGGTCCAGCAGACCTTCGATTTCCTGCCGGCGCCGTTCAACGGCATGGGCGGCGTCTTCAATTATTCGTACACCCGCACCAAGGGCAAGTCGCCGGACGGCTCGCCGGCCTTCCTGAACAACGTCTCGCCCCGCTCGGCCAACCTGATCCTGTACTACGAGACGCCGGTGTGGGGCGTGCGCGGCGTCTACAACTACCGCGACGACTACAACCTGCCCAGCGGCGGCACGTTCAGCGGCGCGGCGCGCTCGGTCAAGGCGCGCGGCCAGTTCGACCTGTCGGCGTCGTACAAGCTGACGGAGAACCTGTCGCTGGCCGTGGACGGTTTCAACCTGAGCGACACGTTCCGCCAGGAGTACGAAGGCACGATGGCCAAGCTGCGCCGCGCCGACTACGACGGCCGCACGTTCCAGGCCTCGCTGCGCTACACGTTCTTCTGAACGGCATGCCGAGGATCGCGATCGCCGGGCTGGATCGGCACGATGCGGCCGCCGCAGCGGCCACCGGCCCGCGGACGGCGGCTGCGGCCCTGCTGGCGCGGTTCGAAGCCACGGCCGTCGCGGCGGCATCCGCCGGGGCCGCGGGCCCGGCGGATTTCGCCCGCCGCGCCGCACCCTGCCTGCGGCGCGGCGACGTCGACGGCGTCATCCTGTGCGTCGAATCGACCGCGCATCCCCATCAGGTGCGCGCCGCCCTGCGCCTGGTGGACAAGCCCGCGCTGCTGCTGTCGCTTGCGGCGGAAGGCACGGAACCGGACGATGACACGGCCGCCGGCGGCGCCGCCACCGTGCGGCGCGCACGCACGCTGGTCGCGGAACTGGCCTTCACGCTGCGTGCGGAACGCGCGAACGTCGACGTCGTCGCCGGCCGCGGCGACTGCGCGGCCACGCTGGCGCGCATCCTGCATTGGACCGATACGCTGGGCGCGAGCAGGCGCCTGGCCGGCACGGACGTCGGCATCCTGCACGCGGCCGCCGACGGGATGCCGCGCGCGGCGGCTCGGCTGCCCGTGCTGTCGAACGCCCTGGGCCTGCGCTTCGTTGCGCTGGACAGCACCGACCTCGCGCGGCGCCGCGGCGCGGTCTCGCGGTTCCGCCTGCGCCGCAAGCTGGCCGACTTCGACGGCGCGATCGACATCGGCTGCGCGCCCGCCGCCATCGACGCCGTCCTGCGCACCGCCTGCGCGCTGGACGACATGGTCTGGGCCCACCGCTGCGGCGCCATCGTCCACTGCCCCGGCACGCACGCCGGCGCCGGGCACGCGCTGATCGAACGGACGCTCCCCGCCGGCGCCGCGCTGCTGAACGGCCGCGGGCTGCCGGTCGCCGGACGGGGCGGCGTGAACGCGGTCGCGGCGCGCTGCGTGCTGGAAGCGCTGGGCGCGCCGGCCGCCTGCGCGGAACCGGTCGGCACGCACGCCCGGCGCGGGACCACGGCATGGGCCGTGGACGTCCCGCACCGGCACCTGGCAGGCGCGCGCCGCGCCCGGATCGACGGGGAACTGCGGGTGACGCAGGCCATCGCCGCCGGCCCCGTCACGGCGCTGGCGCTGGTCGAGCCGGCGCCCGGCACGCTCGTCCTGCAGTTCGCCGAAGGCGTGATCGTCGACGGGCCGGACGGCCGCTGCGACATCGCCCTCGACGCGCCGCCGGGCGGCTTCACCGGCGCGCGCTGCGCGCTCGGGCGCGGGCACGCGGGCCTCGCCATCGAGCGGCTGGCCCGCTATCTGAACCTGGACGCGCTGCGGGCCGGCCACGCACCTACAATACGGTAACACCACCCTCCACGACACCATGCACACTCCCGCTCCAACCCGTTATGCACGACTGCTCGCCGCCACCGTATCCGCGCTCGCCTTCGCCGGCTGCGCCCAGTTGCCGACCGCGCCGGCGCATTTCAGCGACGTCGGGCCGGCGTGGGCCGACAACTCGGTGAATACGGTCGTATTCCGCAAGAACTCGCTGGTCACGGCCGGCGACACGCAATACGTCGCGTTCTACGACAGCGACCGCTACGTCGTACTGGGCCGGCGCAAGCTGGGCACCCGCGACTGGACGCTGCACCGCACCCAATACCAGGGCAATGCGGCCGATGCGCACAACACGATCAGCATCATGGTCGACGGCGCCGGCTACCTGCACGTCGCCTGGGACCACCACAACAACCGGCTGCACTATGCGAAGAGCGTCCGTCCGGGCGCCCTGGATCTGGGCGAGAAGCAGCCGATGACGGGGCACGACGAGGACGCCGTCACGTATCCGGAATTTCACCGCATGCCGGACGGGAACCTGCTGTTCCTGTTCCGTAACGGCGCGTCCGGCGAAGGCAATCTCGTGGTGAACCGCTACGATGTCCGGACGGGCAGCTGGCAACGCCTGTTCAGCAACCTGATCAGCGGCGAGGGAGAGCGCAGCGCGTACTGGCAGGCGTTCGTCGACCGGCGCGGCACGATCCACCTGTCCTGGGTCTGGCGCGAATCGCCCGACGTGAGCAGCAACCACGACCTCGCCTATGCCCGTTCGCGCGACGGCGGCCTGACCTGGGAAAAATCGGACGGCGCGCGCTACGATCTGCCGATCACCGCCGCGAGCGCGGAATACGCCGCGCGCATCCCGACCGGCAGCGAATTGATCAACCAGACCTCGATGGCGGCCGACCGCGACGGCCGGCCCTACATCGCCACGTACTGGCGCGACCGCGACAGCCACGTGCCCCAGTACCGGATCGTGCGGCGCACGGCCGCCGGCTGGCAGGTGACCACGCTCGGCTTCCGGCACCTGCCGTTCAGCCTCGCCGGCGGCGGCACCAAGGCGATTCCGATCGCGCGCCCCCAGATCATGATCGACGAGACCCGGCCGCGGCCCGCAGGCGTGCTCGTGTTCCGCGACGCGGAGCGCGGGAACAAGGTGTCGGTCGTGACGATCACGGACTTCGACCGCCCCAGCTGGTCGATCCGCGACCTGGACGATGCGTCCGTCGGCGCCTGGGAACCGACGTTCGACACGGAACTGTGGCGCGACAAGGCCGAGCTCCACCTGTTCGTGCAGGACACGTCCCAGGTCGACGGCGAAGGCCAGGCGGTGCGCCCGCCCAGCCTCGTCCGCGTGCTGGAGTGGAAGCCGTCGTTCTGAAGCGCGCGACCGGCGGCCGCGCCCGGCGCGCCCCGGAAACCGGCGCCAGAAACCGCCACGAAATGCGTTTTTCCAGGCCGTAATCTACTTCCATCGCCGCCGCGCAACCGGCGCGGCGGCGATGTCCTCCACGGCATCCCGTGGTCCCAATCCATTTCAAGGGAGTAGATTATGTCTGGTGAACTGATTGACATGGCATCTCAATTCAAGGGTCTGCCGATGGGCGACCTGATCGGCGGTCCGCTGACGGCCGCCTGCGACGCGCAGGTGCGCCTGGCGAATGCCACCGCGGACTTCATCAAGTACGTCGGTTTCCTGCCGCCCGGCGCGAACGATCCGAAAGGGATCGGCGCGACCCGCGTGGCGAGCTTCGGCTTCAAGCGCCTGGCCCCCGATCCGTCGGACGCCAGCAAGACCGTCGAGCAGCACGTGGAACTGGACGTGCCGCTGCTGGCCATCGTCAAGGTGCCGAGCCTGTCGATCACGAAGGTCGACATCACGTTCGACATGGAGGTGAAATCGTCGTTCGCCTCGAAGGAATCGACCGACGCGTCCGCGAAGATGTCGGCCGACATGAAGTTCGGCTGGGGCCCGTTCAGCGCGACCGTTCACCTCGAAGGTTCCGTCGCCAGCCACAAGGAAAACACGCGCAGCTCCGACAATTCGGCCAAGTACCACGTGCAGGTGCTGGCCGAGGACACCGGCATGCCCGAAGGCCTGGCCCGCGTGCTGGACATCCTGCATTCCGCGATCCAGCCGTCCGTCACGCCGGCCCCTGCCGCCGGCGGTAACGCGTCGTAACGCGTCCGCGCCGCGGACGGGCGGCACCGCCTTCCGTCCGCGCCTTCCCTTCCCTCCGAGGAGCTTGATCATGAACGAAATCACGCAGCAGCAGTTGCGGTCGATAATGATCGCACCCGACGCCGACACGCGCGCGGGCCACTGGGTCGCCGCACTGAACGACTGCATGCGCGCCGGTGCGATCGCCGGCGCCGCGCGCCAGGCCGCCTTCCTGGCGCAGGTGATGGTGGAATCGTCCGAACTGCGCCGTGTCGACGAGGCGCTCAGCTACACGGCGGAGCGGCTGCGCCAGGTGTGGCCGCCGCGCTTTCCGAGCGACGAAGTGGCCGAGCGCTATGCCCGCAACCCGCGCGCGCTGGCCAACTACGTCTACGCCGGCCGGATGGGCAACGGCGACGAGGCGAGCGGCGACGGCTGGCGCTTCCACGGTCGCGGCCTGATCCAGCTGACCGGGCGCGACAACTACGCGGCGTTCGCACGGGCCATGCAGGTCGATGCCGTCGCCAATCCCGACCTGCTGCTCGAGCCGGCCGGCGCCGCGCTGTCGGCAGCCTGGTTCTGGCAGTCGAAGGGCTTGAACGAGCTGGCCGACCAGCTGGATGGCGCCCAGGCCGACCAGCGCTTCGAACAGATCACCCGGCGCATCAACGGCGGCACGCTCGGCCTGGACGTACGCCGCGCCTACTGGCTGCGGGCGCGCAACGCGCTCGGCGCCGGCGCCTAGATCCGCCTCGCGCCGCCCGGAGTTCCACCATGTCCATCCGTCTGCGCCGCGGCGGCGCCTACCTGGCCGACCTGAACACGCTGCGCCGTCTCGTCGAGGCCAACGGGCCGCGCACGACCATCCTGCCCGTCACGATCACCCATCCGGCCAGCGCCGGCCATGTCGACGTCTACCTGAACCTGGCGCACGAACCGGACGCCGCGCGGCCGCGCCCCGCGGCCTCGCTGTGCGTGCTGGGCTGGCGCAACGAGCACGGCGCCTGGCATTTCCACGTCCCGGGCGTGGCCAGCCTGCCGGACGCGCTGATCCCGGGCGGCTGCACCGGCACCTACGCCGGCCTCGGTCATCCGCACGAACTGCCTGCCCTGACCAACGCCGACCTGGGCCACGACGTCGCCGCCCTCGCCGCCTACGCCGGCCGCCCGCTCGACCAGGCATTGCGCGACAGCCTGGCGCGCCTGATCATCGTCGTCAGCGAAGCCCTGCGCTTCGACAGCGTGGCGGCCGGCGTCAACGCCGTCCTCGTCATGGACGGCAGCTTCCGCCCCAACCACGTCACCCTGCGCGCCTGGGACGGTCACGCGCTCGGCACGGGCGACGTCTCGCCCTGGCACCAACGCCCGCTCCCCCGCTGACACAAAACCCGCTGCCGGCATGCCGGCAGCGGGTCGTCGTCACGATTCCGGTCGAAGTGCGCGCTACGCGGCGGGCCTGAGCGTGCGGCCCAGGCGCTCGGTCTCGTTCTGGCCGAGCGTCACCGCGTCGAGGATCAGGTTGGCGAAGTCCATCGGCTGGCGCCCGCTCACGTAAGCCTTCAGCTTGTCGAAGCTGGACTTGTGATCGTCGCCGACGAGGTTCTTTTCGATCAGCGGGATGCCGGCCTTGATGATCGTGGCGCAGTACGTGGCCCACGCGCTGTTGGCCGTCGCGCGGGCCTTGTTCTGCGCCGTCGCCATGTCCGGCGCGCCGCCGGTCGGGCTCTCGGGATACAGCGGCGCCCAGCAATCGGCCCGGCCCAGGTGCGTGCATGACGCCGGGAAGCCGGTGGCCTCCATGAACACGGCGCAGCAGATGCACGAGGCCAGCTTGGTCGTCTTCGCGGGCGGCGGGCCGTCGACCTGGCCGACGGCGATCTCGTACGGCTTGCCCGCCGGCTGGCCGGGCGCCGCGATCTCGTGCATCTTGACGTCGTAGATGGCCTGGATCATGCCGTGCGTGTAGCCGACCAGCGCATTCCCGTCCAGCGCGACCGGGTTGCGCCGCTTGTCCGCGTCCTGGAAGTACATGCCCTGCGCCGCGAGCGTCGCCTGGAACTCGTTGGTCCCGATCATGCCCCAGATCTTCTGCTTCGCGTCCTTGCCGACGGCGACGCCGTCCACCGGCGCGCTCGGGACCCAGCGCCGCGACGCCGGATCGTTCGGGATCACGTGCCGATACGTGCAGAACAGGTTCGACTGCCCGCCGGCCCGGCCGTCGACGAAGCCGGTGTACGCGCCGGCGCCCTGGTAGCCGATCTCCAGCGGCCGGTCGGCACCGTTCGGCGTCAGCTGGCGCAGCGCCAGCGCCAGCAGGTCCTTCGCCGCCTGCGTGGCCGGCGCCGGCGGGTCGTAGCGCAGCGGCGAGTCGGGCGGCAGGTCGCCGCTGCCGCCGATGATGCGCACGTTGCCGTTCTTGTCGTAGGTCGGCGTGATCCGCGCTTCCACCTTGCGGCCCGTGGGCTTGCCGAAATCGGCGCCGGCGTTCTGCAGCGCCAGGTTGATGGCGCCGACGACCGCGGCGAGCTTCCTGATTTCCGGCGTCTCCTGGATGCGCTGCGGCGGAATGTTCAGCGGCGCCTCCGTCTCGAACGAGCAGTTCAGGTTCTTCGACAGGCGCGTGTAGGCGTGGCCCACGATCGCGGCCGCCATGATGACGTCGCCGTCGGCGTGCGGACTGCTCTTGCTGTCCAGGATACCTTGCTGGTGTACGAATGCCATATTGCCTCCTTGGTCAATGAAACAGCGGGGAATTGCCGTTTCATTGTCCGCAGCGGGCGGCGATGCGGCCTGTCGAAACCTGACGGCCGCGTCGCGCGGCGGTGCGGTCACCCGGTCCCGGCGGTGGAGTCGCGCACGACCAGCGCATACGGCATCAGCCGGTGCCGCGGCGCGCAGGCGCGGCCCCGGCGCTGCGAGCGGATGTGCTCGATCAGCAGCGCGACGGCGCCGCGCGCCATGTCGGTGATCGGCTGGCGGATGGTGGTCAGTTCCGGCCACACGGCGGTGGCGAGGGGCGTGTCGTCGAAGCCGCAGACGGCGACGTCGCCCGGGACATGCAGGCGCATGCCGTGCGCGACGGCGACCACGGCCGCCGCCATGTCGTCGTTGCTGGCGAAGATGGCGGTGGGACGGGTCGGCCGCGCCAGCAGCTCGCGCGCCGCCAGCAGCCCGGAACGGTAGGTGAACATGCCCTGGGCGATGCGTTCGGCCCGGACCTCGTGGCCGGCGTGGCGCATGGTGTCGATGAAGGCCTGGTAACGCAGCTGGGCCGGCGTGTGCTCGGGGTCGCCCTTGATGAAGCCGATGTCCACGTGGCCCAGCGACAGCAGGTAGTTCGTCAGCGTCCGCGCGCCTTCGTAGTCGTCGATGCGCACGGCCGACATCCGCGGCGACGGCCGGGCCGTCGCCACGGCCAGCGTGGGCATGCCAAGCGCCGACAGCTGCCGCATCGCCGCCTTCGAGTCGCACAGGGGCGGCGGCACGAGGATGCCGTCGGCGCCGTTCGCGATCAGGCGGTCGATGGCGACGCGCTGGCCGCGCAGGTCACCGCAGTTCTCCAGGATCAGGTGGGCGCCGCTGCGTCCGCACTCGCCCAGCGCGCCGACGAGAAAGGCGCTGAGGAAGGCCTCGCTGGGGTTGCTGTACAGGAGGCCCACGCGCAAGGTGCCGATGCGCGCGGCGCGCGCCGCCACGTTGACCCGATAATGCAGCTCCTCGATGGCGCGCATGACTTTTTCACGGTTCCCGGCGCTGACGGTGGGCGTGCCGTTGATGACGCGCGAAACCGTCATCGCCGACACCCCGGCCCGTTGCGCGACGTCCCATACCGTCGCGCGTGCGTCAGGCGCCGTCGCCACGATTCGCTCGTTGTGCGGAGCGCTGCCCGGGATGCCCGTCGCCGGGGCCGTCGCACGGCAGCTTGTCCAGGTCGTCCAGCGTCCAGCTGTCGCGCCAGCGCACGACGGGCCGGTCGCCCTCCCATTCCACGGGCAGCCACACGTAGCGGCCATCGATGGCGTCCTTCGGGCGCCAGACGTCGAACATCAGGATGTGCCGCGCGCAGCCGTTGCGATGCAACGTCAGTGCATAGGTCGACTGGCCGCCGAACGTGGTGTTGCGCTGCGCCGGCGTGCCGCGCACGGGATTCCCGAGCGCCTGCCACGGACCGAAGACGTTGTCCGCCACGTACGACCTGGCCGCGTTCGGCTTCCAGCCCGACAGGCCCGACGTCACGAGGTAGTACCTGCCGCCATGCCTGAACATGGCCGGCGCCTCGTCGTCGCCGCCGGGCACCACGCGCGCATACTGCCCGCTGCTGCGCAGGTAGTCCCCGCTCAGGCGCGACACGTGCATCGTATGGTTTTCCTCGGACGCGTAGATGTCGTAGGCGCTGCCGTCGTCGTCCACGAACAACGTCATGTCGCGCGCCATCTGGCCGCCGGCGTGGTCGCGCGCGAGGAAGGACGCCGCGGGATCCTTGTCCGCCGGCGCCACGTCCACCGGCCAGGCGCCGGCGTCCGGGCGGAACGAACCCTGGTAGACATACGGTCCGGCCGCGCGGTCGGCCACGGCGACGCCCGCGCGCGCCGCATCGTAGCGCTGTCCCTTGAGTTCGAGGTGGAACCACATCACGAACTTGCCGGTCTTCGCGTTGCGGACCACCTTCGGCCGTTCGATGATCGCGCCCCTGGCGATGTCGCTGGCCGGATCGCTGCTCACTGCCAGCGCGATGCCTTCGTCATGCCAGTCGGTCAGGTTGCGCGAACTGTACACGTGCACGCCGACCTGGGCGCGGTTGCCGGCCTCGCCCGCGACCTTGTGCTCGCCGAACCAGTAATACACGCCCCGGTCTTCGAGAATGCCGCCGCCGTGCGCATTGATGTGCACGCCCTCGTCGTCGGGCCAGAGCTCGCCCGGCCGGAACGCATCCGCCGCCCGCGCATGGGCCGCCATGCACAGGAGGACCGAGGCCATGGCGACGATCGCCATGCGCGGCCCGATGCTGTGTTTCCGATTCATCTTCTTCTCCAAGTAATACGCATGGCCTCGTTATACGTCCGATGCGTTGCTCCGCGGTGTGCGCGGATGCCGGCCGCCGTTTTAGATATCGATAACAAACCGCCTCGATTATAGGTCGGACCCAATTCTTAAAATGGCCAATACCGTTTATCATTTTTGTGGCGGGCATGGGCCGCAGGCGCGGACTTCCCATGTCGCAACGACTCTTCCCACGTGGTCCCGTCCGCGGTCGCGCTGGCCGACATATCGCGCGGACGCAAACGCCGCGGCACAAATTGCCCGACTGCAACATCAACGCGCCGGTTCGCGCGACACGCCGACTATTTTTTCGAAACCCTGAATCCACCCGCCTCCCGGCTCCGTATAAGGAATGCATTCGTGCTCAATCATCAACCTTGACCAGGCAGAGGGGGAATCATGTTGCAAGAAAAGATATCAAAAACCGCCGGCGGCGTCACGCTGCGCGTATTGGTGGCGGCCATCTGTGCCGGCGCCGCGATCCAGGTGCCCGTGCAGGCGTCCAGCCACCGGGAAGCACCGTTCATCACCAGGCAGCCGAAAGTCGACGCCACCGACTTCTACATGTTCCGCAGTTACGAACCGGGCCGCGCGGGCTTCGTGACGCTGATCGCGAACTACGTGCCGCTGCAGGATGCGTATGGCGGCCCGAACTACTTCATGATGGACCCGGACGCGCTGTACGAGATCCACATCGACAATAACGGCGACGCCAGGGAAGACATCACCTTCCAGTTCAGGTTCCAGAACGCGAACAAGGATGCCCAGTTGACCGTCGGCGGCAAGAAGGTGTCGATCCCGCTCGTGATCAACGGCGGCGCCATCGCCGACCCGAACGCGCCCGGCGCCAACGTGCGCGAGACCTATACCGTCAACGTGGTGCGCGGCGACCGCCGTACCGGACAGCGCAGTCCGGTGACCAATGCGACCGGCGGCGGCGCGGCCTTCGACAAACCCCTCGACAACATCGGCAACAAGTCGATCCCGAACTACGCGGCCTACGCGGCCAGGCACGTCTACACGGTCAACGTGCCCGGCTGCTCGACGCCGGCGCGCATGTTCGTCGGCCAGCGCAAGGACCCGTTCGTCGTGAACCTGGGCGAGACTTTCGACCTCATCAACATCAAGGCGCCGGCCACCGAGTTCGCGGCCAACGCCGAAAAGGCGGCGAAGGATGACCTGGCCGACAAGAACGTGACCAGCATCGAGCTCGAAGTCGCCGCCGCCTGCCTCATGGCCGGCGGCGACCCGGTGATCGGCGGCTGGACCACGGCCAGCATGCGCCAGGCGCGCCTGCTGAATCCGGTCCCGGCCGGCGCCGGCGCGTCGAAGGAAGGCGGCGCCTGGACCCAGGTGTCGCGCCTGGGCATGCCGCTCGTGAACGAAGTCGTGATCGGCCTGAAGGACAAGGACCGCTTCAATGCCAGCAAGCCGATGAACGATGCCCAGTTTGCCGACTACGTCACGAATCCGACCTTGCCCGCCCTGGTCGAGATCCTGTACGGGAATGCCGGTGCCAAGGCCCCGACCAACTTCCCGCGCAACGACCTCGTGACCGCGTTCCTGACCGGGGTGAAGGGCCTGAACCAGCCCATCAAGGTGACGCCGGCCGAGATGCTGCGCCTGAACACGTCGATTGCCCCGGCCGCGATGGGTTCGCAGAAACGCCTGGGCGTGATCGACGGCGACAACGCCGGCTTCCCGAACGGACGCCGTCCGGGCGATGACGTGGTCGACATCGCGCTGCGCGTCGTGATGGGCAAGCTGTGCACGCTGAACCTGGGTTGCGCCCCGTCCGATGCGCCGGCCGGCGGCCTGCATTTCACCGATGGCGCGTACCTGGACGACAGCTTCTTCACGAACGGCTTCCCGTACCTGAAGACCCCGCTGCCGGGTTCGCCGCAACAATAAGCCCGCGAAGGAGACGATCATGAGGAAACTCTTGCCATGCATGATGCTGGCCGGCGGGCTGCTGGCCGCGTGCGGCGGCAGCGACCACGACGACGGCGCCGCCATGTCCCCGCTGCCGCCGCCGCCCGCGTCCGGTGGCGGCACGCCGGCCGCGGACAAGTTCACGGTCCAGGTCGCCAGCCTGGTCGCGGGCGCGCCGGACGACGCCGAACCGGCGGCGCTCGACGACGCGGCGCCGGCCATGCCCGACGACACCGAGCCGCAGGCGGTGCAATGAAGCCCGGCGCCGCCATCCGCACCCTGGCTGCGGCGCTGCTGGCCTGCGCCGGCGCCGGGGCCGCCGCCGCCCCGCGCCTGCCGGCCAGCGGCGCCGAGGTGCTCGAGGTCCTGCCCTGGCGCGCCGACCCGCAGCAGCGCGAACTGCGTGCGCTGCGCGCGCGCCTGCGGGAAGCGCCGCGCGACCAGGCGCGCGCGGTCGACGTCGCACGCCGCTACATCGAAGCCGGGCGGCGCGAAGCCGACCCGCGCTACTACGGCTATGCGCAAGCCGCGCTGGGACCGTGGTGGCGCCTGGCCGCGCCGCCGCCGCCAGTGCGCCTGCTGCGCGCCACGCTGCTGCAGAGCGAACACCGGTTTCCCGAGGCGCTGGCCGACCTCGCGGGATTGACGGCCCGGCAGCCGGACAACGCCCAGGCCTGGCTGACCCGCGCCACCATCGAAACCGTGCGCGCCGACTACGCCGCGGCCACGCGGAGCTGCGCGCGCCTGTCCAGCCTCGCCGACGAACTGGTGACCACGGCCTGCATCGCCAACGTGGGGGCCGTGAACGGGCGGCTGGCGGCCAGCGAACGCCTGCTCGCGGCGGTGCGCGCGCGCGCCGGCGCCGGCGTGGAGGCGCCCGCCGTCGACGCCTGGGTGCTCACGATGCTGGCCGAAATGGCGCAGCGCCGCGGTGCCGCGGCCATCGCCGACGCGCGCTTCGGCGCCGCGCTGCGCGAGGCGCCGCGCGACACCTATCTGCTGGGCGCCTATGCCGACTTCCTGCTGGACGCCGGCCGTCATGCCGAGGCGGCCACGCTGCTGGCGCCGCACGCGCGCGTGGACGGCCTGCTGCTGCGCCACGCGCTCGCACTGCGCGGGGCCGGCCGCGCACGCGACCTGGCACCCGAACTGGCGGAGCTGGCGGCGCGCTTCGACGCGGGCGAACGGCGCGGCGACGGCGTCCACCTGCGCGAGCAGGCCCGCTTCGAGCTGGCCCTGCGCGGCGACACCAGCCGCGCGCTGGCGATCGCGCGGCGCAACTGGGGCGTGCAGAAGGAGACGGCCGACGCCCGCATCCTGCTGGAGGCGGCGCTCGCCGCCCATGACGCCGCGAGCGCCCGTCCGGTACTCGACTGGATGCGCAGCGCGCGCGTGGAAGACGTCCGGCTCGCGCGCCTCGCCGCGCAGTTCGACACGCAATTCAACCCGCAGTCCAACCGGCGCGGAGGCAAGGCATGAAACGCCTGTGGGTCCTGTTTTGCATCTTCCTCGCCGGCGCGGCGTGGTCGCTGCCCGCCGCCGCGCACAAGCCGAGCGACGCCTACCTGCGCCTGACGACGGAAAAGGCCGGTGCCGACGTGCGCGGCGAGTGGGACATCGCGCTGCGCGACCTGGACTACGCCATCGGCCTCGACGCCGACAACGACGGCCAGCTGACCTGGGACGAAGTCCGCAACCGCCACGCCGCGATCGCCGCGTACGCGCTGGCGCGCCTGCACCTGGCGCGCGGCGGCGCCGCCTGCGCACTCGTGCCGGGCACGCAGCTGGTCGACACCCACACGGACGGCACCTACACGGTGCTGGCCTTCGCCGCCCGTTGCCCGCGGGCCGGTCCGCTCACGGTCGAATATCGCCTGTTCGCCGACGTCGACCCGCAGCACAAGGGCCTGGCCAGCGTGCGCGACGGCGACAGCGTACGCACCCTGGTGCTCGGCAGCGACCATCCGCGCGCCACGGTCGACGAGGGCGCGGGCGGCGCGGCCAGCGGTTTCCTGGCCTACGTCCGGCACGGCATCGTGCACATCTGGGTCGGCTACGACCATATCCTGTTCCTGGTGTCGCTGCTGCTGCCGGCGGTGCTGGTGCGCGACGGGCGCGGCTGGCGCGCCGTGTGCGGCATGCGCGCGGCGTTGACCGACGTGCTGAAGATCGTGACGGCGTTCACCGTCGCGCACTCGATCACGCTGAGCCTCGCCGCCTTGGGCATCGTGGCGCTGCCCTCGCGCTGGGTCGAGTCGGCGATCGCCCTGTCGGTGCTGCTGGCGGCGCTGAACAACGTGCTGCCCGTCGCACGCGGGCGGCGCTGGGCCGCGGCCTTCCTGTTCGGCCTCGTGCACGGCTTCGGCTTCGCCAGCGTCCTGGCCGACCTCGGGCTGCAGCCGGGGGCGCTGGCGGCGTCCCTGGTCGGCTTCAACCTGGGCGTCGAGATCGGCCAGCTGGCGATCGTCGCCGCGTTCCTCCCCCTCGCCTACCTGATGCGCAGCACCTGGTTCTACCGGCGCGTCGTCCTGGTGGGCGGGTCGGGGATGATCATGCTGGTGGCCGCCGTGTGGCTGGGGGAGCGCTTGTTCGACCTGAAGCTGCTGCCGGTGTAGGCTTGATGCCGGGGTGTCAACCGGCGATGGCCGCTGCCCTGCCGATCGAATGGCGTCGACAGCGCGTCTTTTGCCGGCCACCGATGGTCACGCGACGACTACGCCGACAGCTTCCGCATCTCGGCGTACAGGTCGGCCTTGCCTTCGAAGCCGATACCCGGCAGGTCCGGCATCGTGATGTGGCCGTCGTCGACCCTGACGCCGTCCGGGAAGCCGCCGTACGGCTGGAACAGGTCGGGGTAGGACTCGTTGCCGCCCAGGCCCAGGCCGGCCGCGATGTTCAGCGACATCTGGTGGCCGCCGTGCGGGATGCAGCGGCTCGGCGACCAGCCGTGCTCGCGCAGCATGTCGAGGGTGCGCAGGTACTCGACCAGGCCGTACGACAGCGCGCAGTCGAACTGCAGCCAGTCGCGGTCGGCGCGCATGCCGCCGTAGCGGATCAGGTTGCGCGCGTCCTGCATCGAGAACAGGTCCTCGCCGGTCGCCATCGGGTTCTTGTAGTAGTTGCGCAGGGTCGCCTGCAGTTCGAAGTCGAGCGGGTCGCCCGGTTCCTCGTACCAGAACAGGTCGTACTGCGACAGCGCTTTTGCGTACTCGATCGCGGTATCGAGGTCGAAGCGGCCGTTGGCGTCCACCGCCAGCTTCTGGCCATCTTTCAGCACCGACAGGATGCTGTCGATCCGGCGCAGGTCTTCGTCCAGCGACGCGCCGCCGATCTTCTTCTTCACGACCGTGTAACCGCGGTCGATGTAGCTGCGCATTTCATCCTTCAGCTTGTCGTGGTCCTGGCCCGGGTAATAGTAACCACCGGCTGCGTACACGAAGATCTTGCGGTCCGGCTTGCCGTTACCGTAGCGGTCGGCCAGCAGCTGGAACAGCGGCTTGCCTTCGATCTTGGCGACCGCATCCCACACGGCCATGTCGATGGTGCCGATGGCCACCGAACGCTCGCCGTGGCCTCCCGGCTTCTCGTTGGTGAACATGCAGTTCCAGATCTTGTGCGGATCGAGGTTGGTGCCGGCGTCGTCGACCAGCGAAGCCGGGTCGGCTTCCAGGATGCGGGGGATGAAGCGCTCGCGCATCAGCTTGCCCTGGCCGTAGCGGCCGTTCGAGTTGAAGCCGTAGCCGATGACCGGCTTGCCGTCGCGGATCACGTCGGTGACCACGGCGACAAGGCTCAGCGTCATCTTGCTGAAGTCGATGTATGCGTTCCGGATCGGCGAGCTGATGGGAACGGTCTTTTCACGGATTTCTACGATTCTCACGGGAGTCTCCTGAGGACAATCGCATGTCGTGGATGCGATCAGGTGTCGGAAAACCGTAGATTAAGGTGCCTGGAAGCGCCTATAATTCTCCCGGATTCAATTATGAAATGCGTTCAAGTGAAGAATGATCCGACCTCCGACATGCAGTTTTTCGTGCTCGTGGCCAAGCACGGCAGTCTTGCTGCGGCGGCGCGGGCCATCGACCTGACGCCGCCGGCGGCCACCAAGCGGCTGGCCACGCTCGAGAGCCGGCTGGGTGTCCGGCTCCTCAACCGGACCACGCGCACGCTCAGCCTGACAACTGAAGGCGAGACCTATCTGCAGCATGCGACGCGCATCCTGGCCGACATCACGGAAATGGAGGACGCGGTGGCGCAAGCGCGGTCCACGCCGCGTGGATTGCTGCGTGTGAACGCGACCCTGGGTTTCGGGCGCACGACGATCGCACCGCTGGTGTCCGCGTTCGGTGCGCGCTATCCGGAAGTGGAAGTCCAGATGGAAGTCACCGACAAGCCCATCGACCTCGTCGAGAGCGGCTTCGACCTGGCGATCCGGTTTGGCGCCTTACCGGACAAACGGCTCAATGCCCGCAAGATCATGTCGAACCGGCGCTTCCTGTGCGCCTCTCCAGGCTACCTGGAGCGCCATGGCACGCCGATGAACCTGGCGGACCTCGCCAACCATCGCTGCATCATCCACCGGCAGAACGACGACGCCTATGGCATCTGGCGCTTCATGCACCACGACCATAGCGAAGTGGTCAAGGTGCACGGCATGCTGTCGAGTAACGACGGCGACATCGTGCTCGGCTGGGCGCTGGATGGCCACGGTATCCTGATCCGATCGGAATGGGACCTTGCGAAATACCTCGACAGCGGACGGCTGAAAATCGTGCTGCCCGAGTTCGACCTGCCTGCCGCAGACCTGTTTGTCTATTATCCCAGCAAGCGCAATCAGACGATCCGCGCACGGGCGTTCATCGACTTTCTCGTCGAGCACCTGCGGGAGCCGCAGGATCATCAGGGCGCCCGGCCTGTTGCCGGCCGCACCGGCACAAGGTTCAGGTGAGTGGGCACGCGAAGCGGCACGGTCCAGCGACTTGTGACTCGACCTGATACTGGCCAGCACGGGAGCGCAAATCTGGAGATGGGATGGAGGCGAGGATGGGAGTCGAACCCATCTACACGGCTTTGCAGGCCGCTGCATAACCGCTTTGCTACCTCGCCGGAGGAAGACTTTGACTATCGAAGCGACCGGTTAGCTGTCGCAACGACACGAGAAGGCTGGCTTCTCTGTAACTGGAGCGGGAGAAGAGTCTCGAACTCTCGACCTCAACCTTGGCAAGGTTGCGCTCTACCAACTGAGCTACTCCCGCATCGGTACTACGTTTCGTGAATCGCTGGAGCGGGAGAAGAGTCTCGAACTCTCGACCTCAACCTTGGCAAGGTTGCGCTCTACCAACTGAGCTACTCCCGCTTAGGAGTTCATCACGCACTGCCGTAAAACACTGGAGCGGGAGAAGAGTCTCGAACTCTCGACCTCAACCTTGGCAAGGTTGCGCTCTACCAACTGAGCTACTCCCGCATGGAGTCTTACTTGTACTGCTGCCCCAGCATCATCTGCCGATGAGTGGAGCGGGAGAAGAGTCTCGAACTCTCGACCTCAACCTTGGCAAGGTTGCGCTCTACCAACTGAGCTACTCCCGCGTCGCTGGAACTTGCGATTATCTCAGATTTTTTACTGATTTCCAAGACAACCTTTTCGTTACGACCATCAATCACCTGCAAACTCTGGAGCGGGAGAAGAGTCTCGAACTCTCGACCTCAACCTTGGCAAGGTTGCGCTCTACCAACTGAGCTACTCCCGCTTCGTTCCGTTTGCCGCGATGTCGTTCGCAACAGGCAGGCATTATAGAGATGCTGAGCTATGTGTCAAGGATGAATGTCGTAAAGCTATACGGCGCCGGACTTTTCCTTGATGAGCGGCCAGGCGCGGCGCAGGTAATAAAACATCGACCAGACCGTCAGCACGGCCGCGACCCACAGCAGCAGTTCGCCGCAGCGGTGGATATCGAGCGTGCCGTCGAACAGCGGGTCGTGGAACAGCAGCATGGGGATGGCGACCATCTGCGCGGCCGTCTTGATCTTGCCGAGCGAGCTCACCGCGACCGACTTGCGCGCCCCGATCTCGGCCATCCATTCGCGCAGCGCCGAAATCGTGATCTCGCGGCCGATGATGATGAAGGCGATGATGGCGCTCACGCGGTCCAGCTGCACCAGCACGAGCAGCGCACCCGCCACCATCAGCTTGTCCGCCACGGGATCGAGGAAGGCGCCGAAGGCCGACGTCTCGTTCCAGCGCCGGGCCAGGTAACCATCGAACCAGTCGGTGATCGCGGCGACGATGAACACCAGCGTGGAGGCGAGGTTGCGGTCGGCCACGTGCAGCCAGTGATCGGGGAGGTAGTAGACACCGACGACCAGCGGAATCAGTGCGACGCGTAGCCAGGTCAGGAGAATCGGAATATTGAAAGGCATGGGGTGAGGCTGATCGGTGCTGGACTTGTTGAGTTTCGTGCGCGCTAGTCTACATGGCTCTTGCCGTTTAAACCAGTTGAGCCCAGCCGTGGCGCGCCCCGGTCAATACAAACGAGTGTGACGTTCAGTGCAGCTGGCGATAGATTTCCTCGGCCAGCGTGCTCGAAATCCCGTCCACCGACATCAGGTCCTCGACGCTCGCATCGACCACGCCGCGCAGCCCGCCAAAGCGCGCCAGGAGCTTCTGGCGGCGTTTGGCGCCGATGCCCTCGATCTCTTCCAGGCGCGACGCCTGGCGCGTCTTGGCGCGTTTGGCACGCATGCCCGTGATGGCGAAGCGGTGCGCCTCGTCGCGGATCATCGCCACGAGCATCAGCGCGGCCGATTCCTTGCCCAGTTCCTGCGGGCCGCGGCCGTCCGCGAAGATCAGCGTCTCCAGGCCGACGCGGCGCCCCTCCCCTTTCGCCACGCCGACGATGGACGCGATGTCCAGCCCCAGTTCCGTGAACACCTGGCGCGCCATCTCGACCTGCCCACGGCCGCCGTCGATCAGCGCGATGTCTGGCATCACGCCGTCGCCGTTCGCCACCTTTTCGTAGCGCCGCATCAAGACCTGGCGCATGGCGGCGTAGTCGTCGCCCGGCGTGATGCCGGTGATGTTGTAGCGCCGGTATTCGCCGTTCTGCATCTGGTGGTGGTGGAACACGACGCACGACGCCTGGGTCGCTTCGCCGGCCGTATGGCTGATGTCGAAGCATTCGATGCGCAGCGCGTCGAGATCCTCGCTGTCCAGGCCGAGCACGTCGGCCAGCGCGCGCGTGCGCGACTGCTGCGAACCCTGTTCGGACAGCAGCCGGGCCAGCGAGATCTCCGCGCCCTTCTGCGCCAGCTCCAGCCACTGGCGGCGCTGGCCCTGCGGCTGGAACACGAGGTTGATGCGGTGGCCGCACTGCTCCGTCAGCGCCATCATCAGCTCGGGCTGGTCGAACTCGATGTTGAGGATGAACGTGCCCGGCACGAACTTGTCGCCGTAGTGCTGGGCCAGGAATGCGGCCAGCACCTCCACTTCGATGGGACATTCATCCATCGCCTCGCCCACCTGCGTCGGGAAGTAGGCGCGGTCGCCGAGATGGCGGCCGCCGCGCACCATCGCCAGGTTGACGCAGGCGCGGCCGCCCTGCACGACGACGGCGATGATGTCGACGTCGGCGTCGCCCGTCGTCTCCATGCTCTGCTGGTGCAGCACGCGCGACAGCGCCTGGATCTGGTTGCGCACGCTGGCCGCCTGCTCGAATTTCAGGTCCTCGGCATAGGCGAGCATCTTCTTCTCGAGTTCTTCCAGCACCTCGGTCTGGCGCCCGCGCAGGAATTTCGCCGCGTTGTCGACGTCGCGCTGGTAGTCCTCGGGCGCGATCAGCTCCACGCACGGGCCGCTGCAGCGCCCGATCTGGTGCAGCAGGCACGGCCGCGTGCGATTGGCGAAGACGCTGTCCTCGCACGTGCGCAGCATGAACACCTTTTGCAGCAGCTGCATGGATTCCTTGACGGCCCATGCGCTGGGGAACGGTCCGAAGTACTGGTTCTTCTTGTCCAGCGCGCCGCGATAATAGGCCATGCGCGGAAAGGCGCCGCCCGTAAGTTTCAGGTACGGGTACGATTTGTCGTCGCGGAACAGGATGTTGTAGCGCGGCTTGAGGCTCTTGATCAGGTTGTTTTCCAGGATCAGGGCCTCGGCCTCGCTGTGCGTCACCGTCGTCTCGAGGCGCGCGATCTGCGACACCATCATCGCGATGCGCGGGCTCGACAACGTCTTCTGGAAATAGCTCGACACGCGCTTCTTGAGGTTGCGCGCCTTGCCCACGTACAGGACCTTGTCCTCGCCGTCGAAATAGCGATAGACGCCCGGCAGGTCGGGCAGCCTGGCCACCGTCGCCAGGACTTGTTCGCGCGCTTCCTCGCTGGGGCGCACGGGAGATTCCGCATCCTTCGTCATCGTCGCGATCAATTCCTCTTTCATGGCTTGCCACGCGTCCGGGCGGGCGCGCGGCATGTTCGGCGGGGCCGGCCGCGGCGTGCGCCGCGGCGTCTTCGGCCTGGCCGGTACTACGACTTCGTCTTTCACTTCCGCTGCACCTGCTACGTCGCGGACGCTCCTTCCGGGGCCTGGGTGACGATCACGAACGCGACGCCGTAGTCGGCCTCGTCGCTGATCGTCACCTGGGCCGTGAGGCGGTGCGTCCGCATGAATTCGTCGAGCGCCCCGCTGCACACGATCACCGGCTTGCCGCTGGGCGCGTTGAGCATCTGGGCCGAGCGCCACGTCATGGGCATGCGCATGCCCAGGCCGATCGCTTTCGAGAACGCCTCCTTGGCCGAGAACCGCGTGGCCAGGAAGCGCAGCCCCCGCACCTCGTTCTTGGCGCGGCGGGCGTGGTATTTGACGAGTTCCTCGGGGCCGAGGATTTTTTCGGCGAAGCGTGGCCCGCTGCGCGCGAGGGCCGCCTCGACGCGCGAGATCTGGACGATGTCCGTGCCGATCCCGTAGATCGTCACTGCCCGGCTCCATGCGCGGCGTAGGACACGCCCAGGCGCGCGGCGACCATGATCGCCTTCATCTCGCGCACGGCGTTTTCGAAACCCGCGAACAGCGCGTGCGCGACGATCGCATGGCCGATGTTCAGTTCGTGGATCCCGGGAATCGCCGCAATCGGCTGCACGTTGGTGTAGTGCAGGCCGTGGCCGGCGTTCACGCGCAGGCCGTGCTTCACGCCGGCGCGCACGCCCAGCTTGATGCGTTCCAGTTCGCGCGCCAGTTCGGCGGCGTTGCCGGCCTCGGCGTAGCGGCCCGTGTGCAGTTCGATGACGGTGGCGCCCACCTGCGCGGCGGCGGCGATCTGCGCGTCGTCCGCATCGATGAACAGCGAGACGCGGATGCCCTCGCCTTGCAGCTGGCGCACCGCGGCTTCCACCTCTTTCTGGTAGCGGATGACGTCCAGGCCGCCCTCCGTCGTCACTTCCTCGCGGCGCTCGGGCACGAGGCACACGTCCTGCGGCTTCACCTTGCAGGCGAAGTCGATCATCTCCTGCGTGACGGCCGCTTCCAGGTTCATGCGCGTCGCCAGCTGCGGGCGGATGGCGAGGACGTCGGCGTCCTTGATGTGGCGGCGGTCTTCGCGCAGGTGCAGGGTGATCAGGTCGGCGCCCGCCTGCTCGGCGATCAGCGCGGCGCGCAGCGGGTCGGGATAGACGGTGCCGCGCGCATTGCGGACGGTGGCGATGTGGTCGATGTTCACGCCCAGGTCGATCACCTGGCCGGCGGGTTGCAGGAAGCTCATGGTCGTATTCTCGTATTCTTTGTCAAAGCTGCATCAGGTCGATCAAAATCTGGCGCGTGTTCAGCGGCGCGCCGCCCAGGTGATAGGCCAGCAGGAAGCGCATCAGCTGTTTGCTCTGCGCCTGCGTCTGCGGGTCGGCGTAGTGTTCGCGTTCCATGTCGACCAGCGTCTTGCCGGACACGATCGGCCACGATTCCACGGCCGCCGCCGTGCGCGCGCCGCGCTCGGGATCGACGACGTACAGGCCGTCCGGCTCGACGGCCGCGCGCGTCGTCGTGCAGCGCGTGAGGTCGGCGGCGACGCCGGTCTCTTTAAGCAGGGCCCGTTCGAATTTTCGCAAGGCGATCGGGGCCGGTTCGCCGTGCGCCAGTTCGTTGAGGGTCGAGACGTAATGGTTGAACAGCGCCGGATGCGGATCGTCGCGCGCCAGCAGTTTCACCAGCAATTCATTGAGATAGAAGCCGCACAGCAGCGCCGCTTTTTCCAGCGGCAGCATGCCGCCGACCCATTCGGCGTCGATCAGCGTGCGCAGCTCGGACTTGCCGGAAAACGACACGGACAGCGGCTGAAAGGTCTGCAGCACGCCGCGCAGTTTCGACGTCGGCCGTTTCGCGCCCTTCGCCACGACGCCGATGCGGCCGTGGTCGCGCGTGAACATGTCGACGATGAGGCTCGTTTCCTTGTACGGATAGCTGTGCAGCACGAACCCCGGCTGGCCGTTGACGCGGCTTTCGCGCACGGGCGCGCGACGCTTGCTCACCGTCGCCGGGGAATGCGCGTCCTGGTCGTTGTCGATGAGTTCGTCGTCGCGGCTGGGCATGCGGGCTATCTTACCCCGGCTTCACTCGTAGCCGTAAGCGCGCAGGCCCGCTTCGTTGTCGGCCCAGCCGGATTTCACCTTGACCCAGATCTCCAGGTAGACCGGACCGCCGAACAGTTTTTCCATGTCGAGGCGGGACTGCGTGGAGATCTCTTTCAGGCGCGCGCCCTTGTTACCGATGATCATGGACTTGTGCGTGTCGCGCTCGACGAGGATGGCGGCGAACACGCGGCGCAGATTGCCTTCCTGCTGGAATTGCTCGATCAGCACGGTGCTCGTGTACGGCAGCTCGTCACCCAGCAGGCGGAACACTTTTTCGCGCACGATCTCGGCCGCGAGGAATTTCTCGCTGCGGTCGGTGATGTCGTCCGGGCCGAAGATCGGCGCATTTTCCGGCAGGTGGCGCTTGATCTCGCCTTCCAGCGCGTCGACCTGGAAGCGCAGCTTCGCGGACACCGGCACGACCGCCGTGAAATCGCGCAGGCCGGCCACCTTGGCCGCGAACGGCATCAGCTCGGCCTTGTCCTTCATGCGGTCGGACTTGTTGATGACGAGGATGACGGGCACGTTCTTCGGCAACAGGTCGAGCACTTGCTGGTCGGCCGGGCCGAACGTGCCGGCCTCGACGAGGAACAGGATCACGTCGGATGCCGTCAGCGTGTTCGACACGGTCTTGTTCAGCGTCTTGTTCAGCGTTCATGTAGGAATTGAACTCAAGTAATTGACGGGATACAGACCAAGGCTGTCAGTGGTCCCATCAGAGGTATGTCGTCAGCTGAACACGTGATCACACCTTAAGCTGATCACAATGCTCAAGATGCTGACTGGCTGATGAATGGACGGCTGATGATATGATGGGAAGGTAGCAGGCCTCCAAGGCAGCCTTCTGCAGCTGCTGGGGAGGTCAAACCATGCCAAGTGCTTCCTGACTTCTGGCCAGATGGAGCCACAGGACAGGAGCCTCACGCTGTCACAGCCAACAGCCCAGGAGAAGATCCTGCCAGCTGGCCATGAATAAATGTGATCAGTGCTGGATGGGCTCTTCAAATGAGCTGCTGGACAGCCTTAGTTAGAGTGCTGTGCCTGCCTGTTATGCAAGGGCTGCCAGGCTGAATGACTTGATGCTGAGCTGGGGCTGAGGGGACGGATCTGAATTGGCTGTGCAGGCTGTGCAGACCATGCTGTATGCCAGGTGAGATCTGCCTGCAGCTCCCTGCAACAGGGTCTGAGACTGCCATGTGTGCGTGGGTCGATGAACGAGGTGAACAGAGTCTTTTTTTTTTTTTTTTTTTTTTTTTTTTTTTTTTTTTTTTTTTTTTTTTTTTTTTTTTTTTTGGTTTTGTGTTGTTTTTTTTTTTTTTTTTTTTTCTATTTTTTATTTGTTGTGGCTGTGTTGCTGAGGAAGATACTGCAGGCTGCTGGATGGCCAGGATCGACGGCCGGCGGAAGCCGCCGGATTTCAGCTCGCCCTCGCCCAGGCGCAGGAATTGCGACAGTTCCAGCTTCTGGGCGATCTCGAACAGCGACTGCTGCTTGACGAGGTTGGCGCGCAGGCGCGACAGGTCGCCTTCCGCCAGGTTGTTGAAGCGGTCGTACAGGATCGAGGCGACGACGCAGTTCAGGATCGAGTCGCCCAGGAATTCGAGGCGCTCGTTATGCACACTGCTGTGGCTACGGTGGGTCAGCGCCTGTTGCAGCAGGCCGGGGTCCCGGAACGTATAGCCTAGGCGGGTTTGCAATAACTGAAGATTCATTGTCGTACCAATCTAATGGGCCGGCGCCGCGCGCCGATCCCATCGCGCGCCCTCCCGGCTGTGTTACTTCGTATCGGCCTTGGCGGCGACGACGCCGCTCGGGTCCGTGGTGCCGGCAAAGTCGAGCAGCAGGCTGACGTTGCCCGTCAGCGGGATCCGCTTCTCGTAGGAAAAGCTGATTTCGGTATCGCCGCCGTCGCGCGTGATCACCAGGTCGTGCCCGGAGATGGCGTCGACGTCGTTGACGCCGGCATTCTTGTCGAAGGCTTGCTGGATGTCGCGCACCGTACCGCTGCCGGCTTCCGCCTTCGCCTTGACGATCGAATCCTTCACGGCCCGGTACTCGAAGAACGCCGGGGCCACCTTGATGGCCACCAGCGCCAGCGCGCCCAGCACGATCAACACGACGATCAGGCCGGACAGCGACACACCGCTCTCCGCGCCGATCCGATACTGCTTGCTGCTCTTCATCTCACCCTCCGCGTCCGGCTCAGTGGATACCGCCGATGCGCTTCAGGTTGCCGAAGTTCATCCAAACAAACACAGCCTTGCCGACGATGTTCTTGTCCGGCACGAAGCCCCAGTAGCGGCTGTCTGCGCTGTTGTCGCGGTTATCGCCCATCATGAAATAATTGCCCTCCGGTACGATACAGGTAAATCCATCGTAGGAATAGGTGCAATTTTCGTGATGCGGGAACTCTTCCACGGCACTCAGGTTGATCGTGCGCGCACCGTCCATGTTCAGGATGCGGTGCGGCGCGGCCGGCAGCTTTTCCAGGAACTGCTTGTGGTAAACCGGGCGCTCGTCGTCCAGGTAATCGTCCAGCGGCTGGTACTCGACCGGCTGGCCGTTGACGGTCAGGCGCTTGTTCTCGTAAGTGATTTTATCACCCGGCACGCCGATCACGCGCTTGATGTAGTCCTGGCTCGGATCCTTGGGGTACTTGAACACCATGACGTCGCCCCGCTGCGGGTTGCCGATCTGGACGATCTTCTTGTTGATCACCGGGAGGCGGATGCCGTAGTCGAACTTGTTCACGAGGATCAGGTCGCCCACGAGCAGGGTCGGCACCATCGACGACGACGGGATCTTGAACGGCTCGAACAGGAAGGACCGCAGCACGAACACGAGCGCGATCACGGGGAAGAAGCTGCCGGAATACTCGACCCACGTCGGCTGGCGCAGGATCGACGCTTCCAGCACGGCGCGGTTGCCGTTGTCCAGCTTGATGCCGTCGGCGGTCAGCTTGGCGAGGCGCGCGTCGTACTCGGCCAGGGCCGCATCCGCTTTCGCGCGGCGTTGCTTGGCCAGCACGAACACGTCCAGGCACCAGATGACGCCCGTGACGACCATGGCCACGAACAGGATTAAGGCAAAGTTGCCAAGGATCGGTTGCAGGTTCATCGCTTGTTATTCTTTCCTTACTTTTCTTCCACTTGGAGGATGGCCAGGAAGGCCTCTTGCGGAATCTCCACGGAGCCGACCTGCTTCATGCGCTTCTTGCCGGCCTTTTGCTTTTCCAGCAGCTTCTTCTTGCGGCTGACGTCGCCGCCGTAGCACTTGGCCAGCACGTTCTTGCGCAGCGCCTTGACGTTCTCGCGCGAGATGATCGTCGCGCCGATCGCGGCCTGGATCGCCACGTCGAACATCTGGCGCGGGATCAGTTCGCGCATCTTCGCGGCCACCTGGCGGCCGCGGTAAGGCGCGTTGGCGCGGTGCACGATGATCGCCAGCGCATCGACCTTCTCGCTGTTGATCAGCATGTCGACCTTGACGACGTCGGCCGCGCGGTTTTCCTTGAACTCGTAGTCCATCGAGGCATAGCCGCGCGACGTCGACTTCAGGCGGTCGAAGAAGTCCAGCACGATCTCGGCCATCGGGATTTCGTAGTGCAGCTTGACCTGGCGGCCGTGGTAGGCCATGTCCATCTGGATGCCGCGCTTGCCGTTACACAGGGTCATCACCGCGCCCACGTATTCCTGCGGCATGTAGAGATTGACGTCGACGATCGGTTCGCGCACCTCGTTGATCTTGGACGGCTCCGGCATCTTCGATGGATTGTCGACGCGGACGATGGAACCGTCGCGCATCTCGACCTCGTACACCACGGTCGGCGCCGTCGTGATCAGGTCCATGTCGAATTCGCGTTCCAGGCGCTCCTGCACGATTTCCATGTGCAAGAGGCCCAGGAAGCCGCAGCGGAAGCCGAAGCCCAGCGCCTGCGACACTTCCGGCTCGTACATCAGGGCGGCGTCGTTCAGCTTCAGCTTTTCCAGCGAGTCGCGCAGCGCGTCGTACTGGTTCGCTTCCACCGGGAACAGGCCGGCGAACACCTGCGGCTGGACTTCCTTGAAGCCCGGCAGCGGCGCCGGCGCCGGACGGTTGGCCAGGGTCACGGTATCGCCCACCTTGGCGGCGGTCAGTTCCTTGATGCCGGCGATGACGAAGCCCACCTGGCCGGCCGACAGTTCCGGCAGCGAGACCGAGCGCGGCGTAAAGACGCCGATGTTCTCGACCAGGTTCACCGAGTCCGTCGCCATCAGCAGGATCTTGTCCTTCGGGCGCAGCGTGCCGTTGACCACGCGCACCAGCATGACGACGCCGACGTAGGAGTCGTACCAGGAGTCGACGATCAGCGCCTGCAGCGGCGCGTCCGGGTCGCCTTCCGGCGGCGGGACCTTGGCGATCAGGGTCTCGAGCACGTCTTCCACGCCGAGGCCGGTCTTGGCCGAGCAGGTGGTGGCGTCGGACGCGTCGATGCCGATCACGTCCTCGATTTCTTTCTTGGCGTTGTCCGGATCGGCGTGCGGCAGGTCGATCTTGTTCAGGATCGGCACGACTTCCACGCCCAGGTCGAGCGCCGTGTAGCAGTTGGCGACGGTCTGCGCTTCCACGCCCTGCGACGCGTCGACGACCAGCAGCGCGCCTTCGCAGGCGGACAGCGAGCGCGAGACTTCGTAGGAAAAGTCGACGTGGCCCGGCGTATCGATCAGGTTCAGGTTGTAGGTCTGGCCGTCGCGCGCCTTGTATTGCAGCGCCGCGGTCTGCGCCTTGATGGTGATGCCGCGCTCGCGCTCCAGGTCCATCGAGTCGAGGACCTGCGCATCCATTTCACGTTCCGACAAGCCGCCGCACAGCTGGATGATGCGGTCGGCCAGCGTCGATTTACCGTGATCGATGTGGGCGATGATGGAAAAGTTACGTATGTTTTTCATTAACAAACTCAAAACCAAAAAGAGCGGCACGCGGCCAGGCCGGTGCGGACGGATAACAGCCGAGGGCCCGCCGGCGCAATACGAAAAAAGCGCCGCGTCTGGGGGACGGGACGTTCCCCGGGCGAGCGCCTTATCGAGCGAAACGGGCGCCCAAGCGCCGCAGGTTCACCCGTAAGCTGCCCATTTTACCGGATTTCGAGCCAGAAAGCCCGGTTTCCGGGGGGCGCCTCCCGGGAACCCGCACGATGGCGCGGATCGATGCGGTGCGAAACACGGGCCGCAAGGGCGCGCGTGCGGTCTTGTCGTGCTGTCAACGGCTCTCGGAAATTAATTTCCAACCGTCAAGTTGGCGATGGAAGCGCCGTTAATGGGACATCGGCGGCCCGCCGCCATCCCGATACGTCGACACCATGATCTACACGTCCGATCCGCAGCAATGGAGCGCCCTGCTGGGCCAGCCCATCGAGACCCGTATCCTGCCCCTGCCCGACGAAGTGCGCGAATTCGTGCATCAGGTGAACATGGCCTCCGGCATGGATGCCGTGCCCGCCCCGTGCACGCCGGACGGCGCGCTGCAGGCGGACCTGCGCGCCGCGCTGGCCGGCATGCCGGCCGCCGTGCGCGACATGGTGAGCCCGCTGCTGCTGGGCGTCTGCGTGGGCCGCGGGCTCGGCTCGTCGGGCGTGACGGACATCGTCGCGGATGCCGTCGACGGCCGCATCCTCGGCTGCATCGTGCTGCTCGACATCGATCTGCTGGAAACCCACACCGCCAATTCCTGGGCGACGTGGAAGGAAAACCTGCCGTTCGGCGGCCCCGGCTTTTCGCTGGCCGCGACGATCGCGGACCCGCACGACGACACCCGCGCGCACGCCCTGCAATTCCTGCTGCTGCACGAATTCGGCCACGTCGTGACGGCGGGCGGGACGTTCCTGCCGCGCTGGTGGGAACCGGTGCCGGCCGCATCCTTCCCCTTCCTCGACCTGAGCTGGGGCGTCAATGCGCAAGGACGCTTCGTGCCGTGGGACGGCTCGGATTTCGAACTGCGCGGCGTCGTCGATTTCTACGGCACCAACAAGCTGGACAGCGACGCCATCCTGACAGCGTACTCGGGCCTGGAAGGCAGCGACTTTCCCAGCCTGTACGGCGCGACGAATCCCTACGACGATTTCGCCGAATGCTTTGCGAGCTATGTCCACAGCGAACTGCTGGGCCGGCCGTACCTGCTGCGCGTCGACTACGACGGCGTGCCGCAGGCGACCCTCGACAGCTTCTGGGCCAGCCCGCGCAGCGCGGCGAAGCGGGCGTTCATGCGCGCGCTGCTGGCGCCGGCGGCCGTACTGCCCGTCGCCAACGATGCGCGCGCACTCGCCGTAGCGTAAATGCCGTCGTTCCCGCGCAGGCGGGAACCCAATTACGTTGCGTAGATGTGAAATAAACCTGGGCCCCCGCCTGCGCGGGGGCGACGGTTAGTCGGGGGCCGCGTTTGGCGCCGCGCCTGCCGCCCGGTGCAGCATCGCCTCGAACGCGCGAAACACCTTCTCCATCGCGGGTCCCTTGTACGGGTACTTGCCCGGGTCGTCCATCGCGTGCACGACCATGGCATTGTCCACTTCGAAGATCAACAGCCGGCCGTCCCGCGTTTCCGCGCAATCGATGCCGAGGTAGGGCAAGCCGATGCGCGCATCGATGTCCGCCAGCGCCCCCGCGTGGCGCCGCGCGAAGCCGGCGTCGAAACCGGCCATGCCGGCCGCCTCCTCCGCCCGTTTTGCGGCGCTGTCGTCCATGCCCGCGTTCAGGTAGTGCACCATCCAGTGCGACGAGATCGCCAGGTGGCAGATGAACGGCTGGCCGTCGATCAGCACGATGCGGTATTTGCGGAACTGGCCGTCCGGCCCCGAATAATCGACGAACGGCGCGAGATAAAACTCGCCCGACGGCTGCGCCGCCAGGTAGTCGCGCAGCGCGGCCGCATCGGCCACCTTCTGCAAATCGGTGCCGGCGTGCGAATCGAGCGGCCGCACGATCAGGGGAAACGCGGCGCCCGGCAACAGCGTCTGCACGTCGAGCACACCGTCCGCCAGTTGCGCCGCCGTCGCGCGCGCCACGCGCACCGTGCGCGGCATCAGCACGCCCGCCGCACCGTCGAGCTTAGCATGGGCGCCGTCGCGCGACAGGTGCGCGATCTGCTCCGGCCGGTTGACGACGGGCCGCGGCCAGCCGTCCAGCATCTGCGCCACGTCGCGCAACAGCGGCACGTTGGCGTCCGATTGCGCGAGCGCCACGAACAGCACGTCGTGGTCGGGCACCTGTTCCGGCAGCGGCAGGTCGAGCGTCACGTATTGCACGTGCGCGGCGATGTCCGACGTCTGCAGCAGGAATTCGATCGGCGTGTTGGCCATGAAGTCGCCCGGACCCATCAACACGAGCAGGTTCAGGGTCGGCGTGCGCGCCGGCGCCGGCAACGCGTACAGCGACCGGGTGGCGAGCGCGTGGGCCTGCACGTCCAGGCCCGCCGCGCGCTGACCCAGCAATTGCAGGACGAAGCTGGCATCGAGCCAGGCGTTCGCATCGTCCGGATTCGCCTGGGCGCGCGCCAGCAACAGTTCGCCGATCGGGCGCAGGTCGGCGCGATAGAAGGCGCAGCGCATCAGCGCGGCGGCACCGATCAGGGGGGCGTGCGGTGTGGCGGCGGCGTCGACGAGTTCAGGAGTGATCATGCTGTGGGAGGTAAGGATAGACGGCGGCCGGCCCGCAGCACGGCGTCGACGAGCGCGTCGATGTCGGCGGGGCCGGTGCGGTGGTTGACGATCGCGGCGCGGATCGCATAGCGGCCGTCGAGCGTCGTCGCCGACGGCGCCACGCGGCCTTCGTCGTACAGCGCCAGCACGATCTCGCGGTTGACGCGTTCGGGGTCAATGCAGACATAGCGGAAGCAGACGATGTTCAGGGTGACGGGCGCGGCCAGCTCAAGCTCCGGCTCGGCCGCGACGCGTTCGGCCAGCAGGCGCGCCAGCGCGCACGTGGCCGAGATCGAACGGCCGATGGCATCGGCGCCGTAGACCTGGAACGTCAGCCACGTCTTGAGCGCGCGAAAGCCGCGCGACAGGTCGGGGCCGACGTCGCACGGCCAGGCCGTCCCCGCCGCGAGGCCGCGTCCCGCGCGCTGCAGGTAAGCGGCCGGCGCCGCGAAGGCGTCCAGCAGGCGTTCGCCGTCGCGCGCGAGAAAATAGCCGGCGTCATACGGCACCTGGCCCCATTTGTGGAAATCGAAGGCGATCGAATCGGCCCGCGCGATGCCGTCGAGCAGCGGCGCGACGTCCGGCGCCAGCATGCCCAGTGCCGCGTAGGCGCCGTCGACGTGCAGCCACATCGAATGCGCGCGCGCAAAATCGGCCAGCGCGGGAAGCGGATCGATGGCGCCCGTGTTCACCGTCCCGACGCTGGCGACGACGAGGAACGGACGCAGCCCTGCGCTGCGGTCGGCCTCGACCTGCGCGGCGAGGTCGGCGAGGTCCATGCGGCCGGCGGCGTCCACGCGCACGCTGCGCAGCGCGTCGGTGCCGAAGCCGGCCATGTCCATCGCCTTGGCGATGCAGCCGTGCGCCTCGGTCGACGCGTACGCGCGCAGGCCGGCGTGGGCGGCGAGCCCTTCCGCGCGCACGTCGCGGCCGAGCGCGCTCGTACGCGCGACGACGACGCCCATGAAGTTGGCGATCGACGTGCCGGTGACGAACACGCCGCGTGCGCTCGCCGGAAAGCCGAACAGGGACGCCATCCAGCCCGACACCTGGTGCTCGACCTCGACGGGCGCCTGGTTGCGTCCGCCCACATTGGCGTTCAGCGCCCCGGCGATCATCTCGGCCAGCATGCCGACCGGCGTGCCGGCCCCGTGCACCCAGCCCATGAAGCCCGGATGCGGATTGCCGACGGTATAGGGAATCACATTGTCCTGCAGGGTCCGGTAGGCGTCCGCCAGCGAACCGGGGCCGCGCGGCAGCGGCGCATGCAGGCTCGCGCGCGCTTCCGGCGGCATCTGCTGCCACACGGGACGCGCGCGGATGCCTTCCAGGTGGTCGAACATATCGTCCAGCATCCGGTGCCCGAGGGCACGGATGTCCTTCCAGTCCTCGGGGTCGAGCGTAGTGTCGGGGCCGTCAGCCATATGCGTCATTCAGGAATCGATGACGCCGATTATCGCAGTTCGCCGCCGAATCGATCCGGGGACACGATAGGAATGTTATGGCAATTGCCATGGATATCAGAGCGCGGCCACCGGTTGCAGGCCGAGATGGCGCCGCAGCGCCGCCTCGTCGAGGAAATAGTGGCATATCTCGGTGCCGGCCGGGTCGCCGGCCAGCACGGGCACCAGCTCGTCGAAGCGGCTGACCAGGGCCGGGTCGGCGTCGACGTCGACCACGTCCACCGTGTAGGCCTGCCCCTGGCGCGCCATGAAGGCCTGCAGCGCCGCCAGCATGTCGTCGCACAGGTGGCAGTACGACCTCGAATACAGCGTGAAGCGCGGTGCGCCGTTCATGGGCGCGGTCGAATGACGAGGTAGCGTGAGACATTGTCGCGCCGCACCAGCAGGGCCACCGGCTTCTTGGCGTCGAGCTTGGCGACGAGCCCGTTGAACTGGGCGGCGCCCGTGATCTCGACATTGTTCATCTGCTGGATCACGTCGCCCTGGCGGATGCCGGCCGACGCCGCGCGCCCTTCGGCGAACTCGACCAGCACACCCGCTTCCGTCTTGAGCTCGCGCTTCTGGACGGCCGACAGGTCCGAGACATGCAAGCCCAGCGCGTTCGGGGCCTGGTCCGGCGCCGGTTTCTTGGGCGTCGCGCGTGCCGTGGGCGATTTTTCCTCCTGCAGTTCGACGATGGTCACGGGCAGGTCGAGCTGGCTGCCGCGGCGCCACACGGTGACGGTGGCACGGCTGCCGACGGCGCTGCCGCCGACGAGGCGCGGCAGGTCGGACGACCGGTCGATGTCCTTGCCGTTGAACTTCAGGATGATGTCGCCGACCTTGACGCCGGCCTTGTCCGCCGGCCCGCCCGGCTCGACCATCGCGACCTCGGCACCGCGTGCGCGGCCCAGGCCCAGCGATTCGGCCACGTCGGTCGTGACTTCGCTGATCTGCACGCCGAGGCGCCCGCGCGTGACCTTGCCCGTCTTGCGGATCTGGTCGGACACGCGCATGACCTCGTCGATCGGCACGGCGAACGAGATGCCGTTGTAGCCGCCGGACAAGGTCGCGATCTGCGAGTTGATGCCGATGACTTCGCCACGCATATTGATCAGGGGCCCGCCCGAGTTGCCGGGGTTGACGGCCACGTCGCTCTGGATCAGCGGCAAATACTCTCCCGTATCGCGCGCCTTGGCCGAGATGATGCCGGCCGTCACCGTGTTCTCCAGGTTGAACGGCGAGCCGATGGCGATCACCCACTCGCCCACGCGGATCCGGCTGGAATCGCCGATGCGCACGCTGGGCAGGTTGCGCCCGTCGACCTTGAGCAGCGCGACGTCGCTGCGGGCGTCCGAGCCGAGCACCTTGGCCTTGAATTCGCGCCGGTCGGTCAGGGTCACGACGACCTCGTCCGCACCCTCCACGACGTGGGCATTGGTCAGCACGAACCCGTCGTCCGAAATGATGAAGCCGGAGCCGACGCCGCGCTGCACACGTTCTTCCTGCGGCTGCTCCACGGGCCCGCCGCGGCGTCCGCGCGGCGTCATCTGGCCGCCGAAGAAGCGGCGCAGGAATTCCTGCATCTCCTCGTCGCCCCCGCCCTGGTCGAGGCGGACGCGTTCCGTGGTGCGGATGTTGACGACGGCTGGACCGACCTTGTCGACGAGGTCGGCAAAGTCCGGCAGGCCGGTGACAGCCGGGACGGCAACGGGCGCGGCCGCGTGGGCCGCCGGGGAGAACATCAGACTCGCGCCCGCAAATACGAGGGCGGACAGGATCGCGCTTCCGGTTTTGCTTGTCATAGGATCGATAAGGTCTGTGCTTGAATGAATGGTATGGTAAGACAAAAGTGCATTGTTGTCGCGTTGGCACGTCCGTGGCGGACGGGGCGGAGGTGACGGCGCGCCGGCGCTCCGGCGATCCGGCGATCCGGCATGGGACGGCGTGGCCGGTGCATGGCCGCGCCGGGGAATGCGCCGGCGGCTCAGGTGGGACCGGCCACGGTCTGGTCGAACTGCGCCGCCGGACCGGCCGCATCGCTTGCGACGGCCGCGCGCTTGCCCGGCAGCGGCTCGGCCGCGAGGCGTGCCGCCAGCCGTTCCGCGAAGCCGGGCGACAGGTCGGGCGCGGGCGCCGCGCGCAGCACGTCGCCGATCTGGTGAAAGAGCACCCAGGCCTGCTGGCCATCCGGACCGTCCAGGGCGGCGAGCGCCAGTTCCTGGTCGGCATCCGGGATCTCGCCGTCGCTCAGCGCCGAGATGAGTTCGCGGTTTTTCTTGTTCGTGTCCATCGTCGTTCCATCACGCCGGTATGTGATCCCTGGTCTCCAACATCGGGAACCTCGATCCGGCCGGCCGCCAGCCGCCTCCGGTCGTGCGAGATTCCTTCACGATCATCGCTACCTACCGACGCTTGTCCGCCGAGATATCGAGCAGGGGCCGCAATTTCTCGGCGATGACTTCGCGCGCCCGAAAAATCCGGCTCCGCACCGTACCGATTGGACACGCCATCACTTCGGAGATTTCCTCGTAGCTTAAACCTTCTATTTCGCGCAGGACAATCGCTGTCCGTAATTCCAGCGGCAGGGCTTCCATGGCCGCATTCACGGTATAGGCGATCTGCTTGCTGGCCAACACCGATTCCGGTGTATTAATGTCTCGCAAGCTATCCGCGTCGTCAAATCCTTCCGCACGTTCGGCATCGGTTTCCGTCGAGGTCGGCGCCCGCCTGCCTTGCGTAACAAGAAAATTCTTTGCCGTATTGATTCCTATCCTGTACAACCACGTATAAAACGCGGAATCGCCGCGGAAATGGCGTAGTGCACGGAACGCCTTGATGAAGGTTTCCTGCACGACGTCTTCCGCCTCGGCCGGATCGTGCACGAGACGCGACACGAGCCGCATCAGGCGCCGCTGGTATTTCGCCACCAGCAGGTCGAACGCCCGGCGATCGCCCGCCTGGACGCGCTCAACCAGCAGTTGATCACATTCGCGTTCGGTCGTCACTGCAATGCCCCGTTGGCTGCGGCGGCGTCCCTGTTATACGGAAACGTGGACACCCCGCCGAGCGTTGCCGACACGCGCGACGGGACGACGTTTCTTTTTTAAGAGTTGGTCCGCTGCAATAAGTTCGTCGATTCTTCGCATCCTTCGTCTGCATCTCCGCGCCGGCCGACCACTACCAGCGCGACGGCCAGCGCGCGCCACGAAGCGGCGTCGACGCTGTCGCGCCACACGGCCAGTACCCGCGGCCCCGTGCCCGGCGCGGCATACCGCAACAACATCAGCATCGGCCAGATGACCGAGCCGGGCAGCAAGACCGCGTTGCCGTCCTGCGGGCCGCCCACGTCCTGTTGTACCGTCACGCGTAAGGCGCCGGTTCCAGAAATATCAATCTGGTGCATCTTTGGACGGCGGGCCGCGGCGCCCAGCACGGCCGCGCCGGCGCCGGCCAGCGCGAACGCCACGACGGGCGTCAGCAGGAAACGTCCGGGCGCCAACAGCCCGACGGCCAGCGCCGATGCGCATTGCGCCACGCCGCAACCGCCCCACAGGAAACGCTGGATGCGTGACGGCCTGACGAGCGCGGAAACCGCGATCGACATGGGAATACTCGTTGGGTTAACGTGACCGCTCGGCCAGAAAAGACAAACGCCCATTCCTTGGACAGGAATGGGCGTCTGAAAGTTCGACTATCTTCGGAAATCGATTAAATTTTCGCGAAGACGAGCGTACCGTTGGTACCGCCGAAACCGAAGGAGTTTTTCACCGCGTAATCGATCTTCATGTCACGCGCCGTGTTGGCGCAGAAGTCCAGGTCGCACTCCGGGTCCTGGTTGAAGATGTTGATCGTCGGCGGCGACACCTGGTTGTGGATCGCGAGCACGGTGAACACCGACTCCAGGCCGCCCGCGCCACCCAGCAGGTGACCCGTCATCGACTTGGTGGAGTTGACGACCAGCTTGCCGGCATGGTCGCCGAAGGTGCGCTTGATGCCCTTCACTTCCGCCACGTCGCCCACCGGGGTCGACGTGCCGTGCGCGTTCACGTAGTGCACCTGGTCCGGGTTGATGCCCGCGTACTGCATCGCGGCGACCATGCAGCGCGATGCGCCGCTGCCGTCCTCGAGGGGTGCCGTGATGTGGTTGGCGTCCGCGCTCATGCCGAAGCCGACGACTTCCGCATAGATCCTGGCGCCGCGCGCCTTCGCGTGTTCGTACTCTTCGAGCACCATGACGCCGGCGCCCTCGCCCAGCACGAAGCCGTCGCGGTCGCGGTCCCACGGACGCGATGCCGTCGCCGGATCGTCATTGCGCGACGACAGCGCGCGCGCCGCGGCGAAACCGCCGAGGCCCAGCGGCGACATGGTCGATTCGGCACCGCCGGCGATCATCACGTCGGCGTCGCCGTATTCGATCAGGCGCGCGGCCTGGCCGATGCAGTGCAGGCCGGTCGTGCAGGCGGTCACGATGGCCAGGTTCGGGCCGCGCAGGCCGAACTTGATCGACAGGTCGCCCGAGATCATGTTGATGATCGACGCGGGGACGAAGAACGGCGAAATACGGCGCGGACCGCGCGTGTCGTACTCGGCCTTGGTCTCCTCGATCATCGGCAGGCCGCCGATGCCGGAGCCCACGAGCACGCCGATGCGGTCGGCATTGTCCTCGGTGACGACGAGGCCCGAATCCTGTATCGCCTGGATGCCGGCGGCCATGCCGAAATGGATGAACGTATCCATATGGCGGCCTTCCTTGCCCGGCAAGTAGTCCTCGACGTTAAAGTTCTTCACTTCGCCCGCGAAGCGGGTCGAAAATGGCGCTGCGTCAAACTTGGTGATGTTGGCAATGCCCGATTTGCCCGCCAGTGCTGCCTCCCACGCCTCGGCAATGGTGTTGCCGATCGGAGAGATGCAACCCAGGCCGGTAACGACGACACGGCGGTTGCGTGAACTCAAGCGCTTCTCCTGAAATCCTGAAAGCTTAGGCCTTGACGTGTGCCTGTGCGTACTCGATAGCCTGACGAACGGTCGTGATCTTCTCGGCCTGCTCGTCCGGGATTTCCATTTCGAATTCGTCTTCCAGGGCCATCACCAGTTCCACGGTGTCCAGCGAGTCAGCGCCGAGGTCGTCAACGAACGAGGAATCGATTTTGATGTCTGCTTCGGCAACGCCCAGTTGCTCAGCGACGATTTTTTTAACGCGTTGTTCGATATCCGACATGTTATGGCTCCATTAGGTATGTGTTGCGGAAAGTGCGCGCATTTTATCAGGGTTTGCGCGTTGAAAAACTATTTTCGGCGTCTGACGCTAAATCGGCTGAAACTACCGCCAACTGCCGAGATTTCTTTGCAAAACGTGCCGGCTGCGCCATTCGACGCCCTGCCGGCACGTCGGGCCATCAGCCCATGTACATGCCGCCGTTGACGTGCAGCTCGGTACCCGTGATGTAGGCGGCCTGCGGACCGGCCAGGAAGGCGACCGCATGCGCGATGTCTTCCGGCTGGCCCAGGCGGCCCAGCGGGATCTGCGTCAGCAGCGCCTCGTGCTGGCCTTCGCCCAGCGCCTTCGTCATGTCGGTGTCGATGAAGCCCGGCGCCACGCAGTTGACGGTGATGTTGCGGCTGCCGATCTCGCGCGCCAGCGCGCGGGTCATGCCGGCCACGCCGGCCTTCGCGGCCGCGTAATTCATCTGCCCCGGATTGCCGGACGCGCCCACGACGGACGTGATGTTGATGATACGCCCCTGCTTCGCCTTCATCATCCCGCGCAGCACGGCGCGCGACAAGCGGCCGACGGCGGTGAGGTTGGTGGCGATCACGTTGTCCCACTCCTCGTCCTTCATGCGCATCGCCAGTTGATCCTGGGTGATGCCGGCATTGTTGACGAGGATGCCGATGGCGCCCACGTTCTTGCTGACGTCGTCGATGACGGCGGCGCATTGCGCGGCGTCGGTAACGTTCAGCACGACGCCCTTGCCGCCGAATTCGGCGAGGTAGGCGCTGATGGCTTCGGCGCCGGCGCCGGTGGTGGCGGTGCCGACCACCTTCGCGCCCTGGCGGGCCAGTTCGAGCGCGATGGCCTTGCCGATGCCGCGCGAGGCGCCGGTGACGAGGGCGACTTGGTTTTGCAGATTCATTTGGTCCTCTTTTTTTCTAACGGGATTTTGCTGCGCTCAGCCTTTGACGGCGGCGAGCACGCGCTCCAGCGCAGCCTGGTCGACCAGGGCTTCGCCCACCAGCACCGGGTCGATCCGCTTGGCCATGCCGATCAGGGTCTTGCTCGGCGCGCATTCGATGACTTGCGTCACGCCGTCGGCCGCCATCTTCTGCATCGTCTCGACCCAGCGCACGGGACCGGCAGCCTGGCGCACCAGCGCGTCCTTGATCGCGGCCGGATCGTTCAGGATAGCCACGTCGACGTTGTTGATCAAGTCAATCTGCGGTGCGGCAAAATTCAGGTTCGCCATGTACTCGCGCAGGCGGTCCGACGCCGGCTTCAGCAGCGACGAGTGGAACGGCGCCGACACGGCCAGCTTCATGGCGCGCTTGGCGCCTTTCGCCTTGGCGATGTCGCAGGCGCGCTCGACTGCCGCGGTGTGGCCCGCGATCACGATCTGCGTCGGTTCGTTGAAGTTGACGGCTTCCACGACGTCGCCCTGGGCTGCCTCGGCGCACACGGCGCGCACGTCGTCGGCCGCGAGGCCGAGGATCACGGCCATGCCGCCCTGCCCGACCGGCACGGCATCCTGCATGGACTGGGCACGGAAGCGTACCAGCGGCACGGCATCCTTGAAGTCGATCACGCCGGCGGCGACGAGGGCCGAGTATTCACCCAGGCTGTGGCCGGCCACGACGGCCGGCTTGGGGCCGCCCGCGGCGATCCACGCGCGGTACACGGCGACGGCGGCCGTCAGCATCACGGGCTGCGTGTTGGTGGTCAGGTCCAGGTCTTCCTTCGGGCCTTCGGCGATCAGCTTACCGATGTCCTGGCCCAGCGCGTCCGACGCCTCGGCGACGGTCTGTGCGACGACCGGGTTGCCGGCGAAGCCGTTCAGCATGCCGACGGCCTGCGCGCCCTGGCCGGTGAAAAGAAATGCGAATTTGCTCATCAAGTTCTCCTTGATTGTTGTTCGTTGCCGGGCGCCGGCTCGGCCAGGCGCCCGGTGGATTGTTCAGTCGAGCTTGACTGTAATCACATGCGCGCCAGCACGGCGCCCCATGTGAAGCCGCCGCCCACGCCTTCCATCATGACGTTCTGGCCGGGCTTGATACGGCCGTCGCGCACGGCCACGTCGAGCGCCAGCGGGATCGATGCGGCCGACGTGTTGCCGTGTTCGTTGACGGTGACGATCATCCTGTCGGTCGGCAGGCCCAGCTTTTTCGCCGTGCCCGTCATGATGCGCAGGTTGGCCTGGTGCGGAATCAACCAGTCGATGCTGCTGGCCGGCATTTGCGCATGGACCAGCGCTTCATTGGCGACCTTTTCCAGCACGGTGACGGCCAACTTGAAGACGGCCGGGCCGTCCATGTACAGGAATTTCTGGTTGACGGCCAGGTTCGACGGGTTCGACGGGCCGCACAGGATGTCGCCGTGGCTGCCGTCGGCATGCAGCTTGACGGCCAGCACGCCCGGTTCCTCGGATGCCGCCAGCACGATGGCGCCGGCGCCGTCGCCGAACAGCACGCAGGTGCTGCGGTCGTCGAAGTCGAGGATGCGCGAGAACACTTCCGTGCCGATCACCAGCACGTTCTTCGCGTTGCCGGCCTTGATGAAGGCGTCGGCCGTCGCCATGGCGTAGACGAAGCCGCTGCACACGGCGCCCATGTCGAACGCGGCGCTGTTGTTGCGCATGCCGAGCTTGTTCTGGACGATGCAGGCGGTGCTGGGGAAGCTGCCGAAAAAGTCCGGAGTCGACGTGGCGACGATGATCAGGTCGATCTGCTCGGCTTCGAGGCCGGCCGCTTCGAGCGCCTTGCGCGCCGCATTCACGGCGAGGTCCGACGCGTTTTCCTCGGGTGCGGCGTAGTGGCGGGCGGAGATGCCGCTGCGCGACACGATCCACTCGTCCGACGTCTCGATGCCCTTGACGGCCAGTTGGGCCGCCAGGTCGTCGTTCGTGACACGCTGCTCGGGCAGATAGCTGCCGGTGCCGATAATTTTGCTGTAAGTCATTACTAACCCTGCTGAATAGTTGAGCCTGGCGCTTCCGGGTCGGGAGCTTGCGGCAACATTTCGGCGATCAAGGTCGAGAGTTGCGCCTGCACATTATATTTCGCCGCGTCAAAAGCGCGTCGCAGTGCCCACTCGTAGGCGTAGGCATTGGCGCCGCCATGGCTCTTGAATACCAGGCCCTTGAGACCCAGCAGACCGGCGCCGTTATAACTTTCGGGGTTCAGCTTCTTGAGCGACTTGCGCGCGAACAGGGCGCCGATCTTCGACATCGTCGTTTCGAGGAACACCGATTTGACGAAGCGGGACAGGCCTTCGATCGCCTTCAGGGTCACGTTGCCGACGAAACCGTCGCACACGACGACGTCCACGGTACCCTTGAAGATGTCGTTGCCTTCGACGTTGCCGTGAAAATTCAGCACGCCGCGTTCGTGGTCGGCCCGCAGCAGGGGTGCGGTGGCCTTGACCACTTCGTTGCCCTTGATCTCTTCCGTGCCCACATTGAGCAGGCCGATGCTCGGGCGGCGCTTTTCCATCGCCTCGAACAGCACGGCGCCCATGATGGCGAACTGGTGCAGGTGGTGGGGCTCGCAGTCGACGTTCGCGCCCAGGTCGAGCATGTACGTCGGACCGCCCTTCTGGTTTGGCAGGATCGAGCAGATGGCCGGCCGATCCACGTCGGCCATGGTTTTCAGCACATAGCGCGAAATGGCCATCAGCGCACCGGTATTGCCGGCGGAGACGCAGACGGCGGCGCTGCCGTCCTTGACGAGCTCGATCGCCACGCGCATCGACGAATCCTTCTTGCGGCGCAGGGCGACTTCGATCGGGTCGTCCATGGCGACCACTTCGGACGCATGGCGGACGGTCAGGCGCGGATTGTCGCCCGCGTGATGTTTCTTGAGTTCAGCACGGATCTGCTCTTCCTGGCCAACGAGGATCAGTTCGGCATCGGATTCGCGCTTGAGGAATGCGAGGGCTGCCGGGATGGTCACGGTGGGGCCGTGGTCGCCGCCCATGCAGTCGATGGAAATTTTGATTGTCATTTGTCGGGATGGACCGCTGGCTCAAGGTCGGCCGACGGCGGCGTGTTCTCGGCGGGGTACACAACGGACCGAGTCAGCAGGATGGTAAATGACGGAGTTACCGCGAAAGAAAAAGCGGCGCCACGCATTCGACATACGTTGCACCGCTTTCATGGAACAAAACAGCAAGACGTCGATTACTCGTCGTTCTTGGTCTTGAGCACTTTACGGCCACGGTAGAAACCGTTCGGGCTGATGTGGTGACGCAGGTGCGTTTCGCCGGTGGTCGGCTCGACTGCCAGGTTCGGGGCGGTCAGGAAATCGTGCGAACGGTGCATGCCGCGCTTCGACGGGGACTTCTTATTCTGTTGAACTGCCATGATGACTCCTAAACATAAGTTCTAAAATTCTAACACATTCGACTTGCAAGTACATGCGCATCGAGTATCCCAGCGGCAATAACTTTGGGAACGCCATTGCCGACATGCTTAACGCTGCCTTACAACGATGACTCAATACTCGAGCTGCACGCGTTTGACACGTTTTGACGCTGCGAATGCTACCTGTACGTAGCACCCACCGCAATTCTTTTATTCAGATTTGAGGCTCTTCAATGCCGCGAACGGCGACACCTTCTCGGACTTGATCGAGTCCAGCAGCTTGGTATCGGGGCACACCTCATGTTTCGGTGCCTGCGGCAAGGCCAGCAGGGCTTCATCTTCCAGCAGATCGCGGATGTCGCAGGTATGGCTGCCGACGATCACGTCGATACTCTCGTCGTCGAGGATTTCCTCGATCTCGTCCGCTTCCGCGTCGTCCTTGCCCAGCACCAGCACGGTCGACGAATCGAGCGGATAGCCGAACGGGGTCAGGCAACGCTGGCAGACCAGCTGCACGGTACCGGAGACGGACAGCGTCAACATCGGATACCCCTGCCGGGTCTGGCCGCCCTGGATGGACCAGGCGATCTCACCGGACCGGTCGGCGCATTCGGTCGCCAGGCGGGTCATTTCCGCCACCGGCGTGACGCCTTCACGATAGCCGTTGTTCCGACAAAATTCAAAAGCGTCGATGACAAAAGCGCTCATTTGGAAAAACATCCCCGGAAAACCTGCGATAATAACAGGCTTCGCCCCGCGCAGTCAAAGACTCCGTCGCAAAAGCGCTATCTTCCTGTTTTATTTACAAAAATCGATGCCGAGTTCCACCCTCCCGCGTCTCATCCTGGCCTCCGGTTCCGCCTACCGGCGCGAGCTGCTGGGTCGCCTGCACCTGCCGTTCGACGCCGTCGCGCCCGACATCGACGAGACCCCGCGTCCCGGCGAAGCCCCGGAAGCGACGGCGCTGCGGCTGGCGCGCGAGAAGGCGGCGGCCGTCGCCCGCACCCATCCGGACGCCCTCGTGATCGGCTCGGACCAGGTCGCGACGCTGGACGGCGTCCAGATCGGCAAGCCCGGCGACCACGCCCGCGCCCTCGCCCAGCTACAAATGATGCGCGGCCGCCGCGTCGTGTTCCACACGGCCTTGTGCCTGTGGGACGGCCGCCTGCCCTTCGACGCCGCGGCGCAGGCCGCGCAACTGGATAATGTGCAGGTGTTCGTCACGTTCCGCGACCTGCCGGATGCCGAGCTCGACGCCTACCTGCGCATCGAGCAGCCGTACGACTGCGCCGGCAGCGCCAAGAACGAGGGGCTCGGCATCGCCCTGCTCGAACGCATCGACAGCAGCGACCCGACCGCCCTCACGGGCCTCCCGCTGATCGCCCTGACGGGCATGCTGCGCCGTGCCGGCATGCCGTTCTTTACTACCCAACAATAAACAATATGCCCGGTACGCTCTACCTGATTCCAAACACCCTTGGCCCGACCGAAGCGGCGCCGCACGCGCTGTCCCACATCCTGCCAGAACACGTGCAGGACATCGCCAGCAAGCTCGATTATTTCGTGGCCGAGAACGCCAAGACGGCGCGCGCGTTCCTGAAACTGGTCGCCATCGACCATCCGCTCGCGCGCCCATTGCAGGACATCCAGATCGCCGAGCTGAACGTGAACACGCCCGCGCAGGCGCTGGCCGCGCTGCTGGCGCCGCTGCTCGAAGGACGCGACGCCGGCCTCGTGTCGGAAGCGGGCGTACCGGCCGTCGCCGACCCGGGCGCCGACCTCGTCCGGCTGGCGCACCAGCACGGCGTCAACGTGCGCCCGCTCGTGGGCCCCTCGTCGCTGCTGCTGGCCGTCATGGCGAGCGGCCTGAACGGCCAGAGCTTCGCGTTCAACGGCTATCTCCCGACGGATGCCGCCCAGCGCACGAAGCGCATCCAGCAGCTGGAACAGCGCTCGCGCAGCGACAAGCAGACGCAATTGCTGATCGAGACGCCCTACCGCAACGGCGCGATGCTGGAAGCGCTCGTTGCCGGCTGCCAGCCGGGTACGCTCGTGTGCGTGGCGACCGACCTGTCGCTGGCGACGGAAACCGTGCGCACGCAGACGGCCGCCAAGTGGAAGGCCCAGCTGGCTGCCGGCAAGGCGCCGGATTTCCACAAGAAACCGACCGTCTTCCTGTTCCTGGCCCAATAAGAATCAGTGCACCTCGGCGCCGAGTTCGCGCACCCAGCCGAACGCGGCCAGTTCGATCTCGCGCACCTGCTTCACGGACAGCCCCAGCCGGCCCAGCGCCGCCCCCAGCTCACGGCCCGGCTCCGCGTGCTCCAGCGATTCCGCCACGCTCAGCATGGCCGCGTAGTCGCCGTCGCGCTCGAGCAGGGCCGCGCGCACGTCGCGCGAGATGTCGACCTTGTCGAGGATCTCGCGCATCGGCACGCCGAACAGCGCATCCATCAGCGACATGATGCCGACCGTGAACGCCGTGTTGGCGCCGGCGACGTCGCCCGGACGCAGCGTCAATGTCATCAGCTCGAGCAGGCGGCCGCGCGTCGTGGCCATCTGCAGCAGCGGCGAATTCAGTTCCACTTGCCCTTCCGGGCCGCTGTACAGCAGGATCTGCACCCAGCGCTGCAGCTGGCTGCGGCCGAGCTGGACGAGGGCCTGCGAGATCGATTCCACGCGCGGCGCGCCCGCGCCCGTCAGGTGGCCGTTGACGAGGCGCAGCAGGTTCAGGCTGAGCAGCGCGTCGCGCTTGACGGCGGCTTCGATGGCCTCGTTGTCGGCGTCCGAGTGGATCAGGTCCGTCAGGCGCAGCAGCACGAGCTCCGACGGCGAGATCTTCTTGCCGGACAGGATGGCCGGACGGGCAAAGTAATAGCCCTGAAAATATTCGAAGCCGAGTTCCAGGCACAGCTGGAATTCCTCGACCGTCTCGACCTTTTCCGCCAGCAACTTCTGGTGCGGCCCGCGCAATGCGTGCACGAGCCCGGCAAGCTCGTCGCGGCCGACGCCCTGCAAGTCGATCTTGATGACGTCGACGAGGTTCCTGAGCTTGCTTACCTGCTCGGAATGGCCTATAACATCGTCGAGAGCGAACTTGAAACCGAGCTCTTTCAACTCCCTGATGCGCGCCAGCAATTGCGTCGTGGGACGGACGGTTTCCAGGATTTCCAGGATGACCTGATCGGGAGGCAGGAAGCGGACGAAATCGCTCATCAACACGACCTCGTCGACATTGACGAAGGCGATCTGTTCGCCCACCACCTGCTTCATGCCCAGCTGCGACGCATGGGAAATCACGGCGGCGGTGGCGGCGGCATAATCGGTCAGCTGCGCGTCCTCATGCTCCGGGGCGGCGCGGAACAGCAACTCGAACGCCACCAGTTTCTGGTCGCGTCCGAGGATGGGCTGGCGCGCCAAAAAGAATTCGTCGGACGGCGTGGACGTGGCTGCCGTTGCTACCGCATGCATGTAAAAACTCCTGAAACGCACGGCGCGCACCATGCGCACCGCGCCCGGTCTGGCCGGTATATCGGTCCGACTATACTACAGACGGGAAGTCTTTACATTTCGACATCGTATCAAATCGTTTCAGACCAGAGGTTCCAGCCCGAAACGATCCATGCAAACGGGGTCAGGAACGGCCCGATCCGCCGCGTTTGGATGGCCCGCGCGGCACGGCGGCCGTCTCCGTACGCGGGCCGCGCGCCTGGGTCCGGCTGCCCGTGCCGGAGCCACGCGGCGCGGCGGCAGCGCGTTCGCCGCGCCCCGTTTCCTCGTTGCGCGGACCACGCTGGCCCGCCGCCTGGGCGCGCGGCGCGCGTCCCGCGGTGCCGCCCTGCTCGCCTTCGCGGTCTGCGGGCGGGCGCGCGCCGTCGCCGAACGCCTGGCCCGGCAGGCGCAGGCTGCCGCCGCCGGACAGCGGACTCGCGCGGCGCGCATTGCCCACGGGCTGGCGCGGCGCGCCGGCGATGCCGCCGCGTGCCGCCACGGCGCCCGTGACCGGCGTGCCCTTCTCGATGCGGAACGTCGCGCCGGCATCCTGGCCCAGCACCTGCACAAGGTAGGGCATCGTCTCGCGCAAGGTCGCTTCCAGCGTGTACGGCGGGTTCAGGATGAACATGCCGCTGCTGTGCAGCCCGTTGCCGTCGGCACGCGGGCCCGCCACGCTCAATGTCACGTGCAGCCATTCCTTGGCCGGCAGGCGCTTCAGGCGGTCGGGGAACTGGCGCGATTCCATGCGCTGCAGCGCCGGATACCAGACGGCGTACGTGCCCGCCGGGAAGCGCTTGATCGCCTCCTCGAGCGCGTCGCGCACGTGCTTGTAGTCGAGCTTGACTTCGTACGGCGGATCGACGAGCACCAGCGCCCGGCGCGACGGCGGCGGCAGCAGTGCCTTGAGGCCGTGGAAGCCGTCCGCGTGGTCGACGAGGATGCGGCGCCCGCGCGCCCGCGCGCCCTGCTCCGCACGGTGCGCTTCGAGCTTGCGGACGTTCTCCGCCAGCACCCGGATGTCGGCCGGATGCAGCTCGAACAGGCGCAGGCGATCCTCCAGCCGCGTCTCGGCATCCGCGACCCACGGCGAGCCGGGATACCAGCGCAGCTTGCCGCTCGGGTTCAGCTTGCGCACGACGTCCACGTACTCGGCCAGCGCCGGCGGCAAGTCGTCGCGCCCCCACAGGCGCGCGATGCCGTCGACGTATTCGCCGCTCTTGACCGCCTGCGCACTGTCGAGCGCGTACACGCCGGCACCGGCATGGGTGTCGATATACGTGTAGGCCGTGTCTTTCTGGTTCATGTATTTGTGCAACTGAACCTGAATAAAATGCTTCAGGACATCGGCGTGGTTACCCGCGTGAAAGGCGTGGCGGTAGCTGAACATAGAGGATTCCAATCTGATTGATGCGGTGCCCGCGGTGCGATCGCGAATGCGGGCCAACCGTCATTATCCACCAGATAGGGCCGCCGCCCAACAGCGCCCCGGCGCAGAACCACATTCGGCTCAGCAATTGCCCAAAAAAGGGCTCTGACCCCGAATTGACGAGTAAAAAAAAGCCGCAGCGGCTTGTGGCCACTGCGGCTGACCATCGCGAGGATGGGTGGAGGAAAACGTTGATTGGCGGGCGTCAGGCGACTTTCTTTTCGTCGAAGAACTGTTCGTCCTCCGTCGAGCCGTGCAGCGCCGTCGTCGAGCTCTGGTGCTGCTGGATGGTCTGGGTAACGGCGTCGAAATAGCCGGTGCCCACTTCGCGCTGGTGCTTGACGGCCGTGAAGCCCTTGTCGGCGGCGGAGAATTCCGCTTCCTGCAGCTCGACGAAGGCCGACATGCCGCGGCGCGCATAGCCGTGGGCGAGGTTGAACATGCTGTAGTTCAGCGCATGGAAGCCGGCCAGCGTGATGAACTGGAATTTGTAGCCCATCGCGCCCAGCTCTTTCTGGAACTTGGCGATCGTGGCGTCGTCCAGGTTCTTCTTCCAGTTGAACGACGGCGAGCAGTTATAAGCGAGCATCTTGCCCGGGAATTTCGCATGGATGGCGTCGGCGAAGCGCTTGGCGAATTCCAGGTCCGGCTTGCCCGTCTCGCACCACACGAGGTCGGCAAACGGCGCATAGGCCAGGCCGCGCGCGATCGCCTGGTCGACGCCCGGCTTGACGCGGAAAAAGCCCTCGACCGTGCGCTCGCCCGTGCAGAACGGCTGGTCGTTGGCGTCGACGTCGGCCGTCAGCAGATCGGCCGCTTCGGCATCCGTACGGGCGACGAGGATCGTCGGCGTACCCATCACGTCGGCCGCGAGGCGGGCCGCCGTCAGCTTCTCGACGGCTTCGCGCGTCGGCACGAGCACCTTGCCGCCCATGTGGCCGCATTTCTTGACGGCGGCCAGCTGGTCTTCGAAGTGCACGCCGGCCGCGCCCGCTTCGATCATGGCCTTCATCAGCTCGAACGCGTTCAGCACGCCGCCGAAGCCGGCCTCCGCGTCGGCCACGATCGGCGCGAAATAATCGACGTCATCCTTGCCTTCCGACCATTGGATCTGGTCGGCGCGCTGGAACGTGTTGTTGATCCGCTTAACGACCATCGGCACCGAGTTGGCCGGATACAGCGACTGGTCCGGATACATCTCGCCGGCCAGGTTGGCGTCGCCGGCGACTTGCCAGCCCGACAGGTAGATGGCTTTCAGGCCGGCCTTGACCTGCTGCATGGCCTGGTTGCCCGTCAGCGCGCCGAGGGCGTTCACATACGGTTCGTTGTTGACCAGGTCCCACAGCTTCTCGGCGCCGCGCCGCGCGAGCGTATGTTCGATCTGGACGGAGCCCCGCAGCCGTACGACGTCTTCCGCGGTGTAATTGCGGACGACACCTTTCCAGCGGGGGTTGGACTCCCAATCCTGTTGCAGGGCGGCGATTTGCTGTTCACGAGTTGCCATGGCGTTCTCCTGATTGAATAGCTGGGTTGGACAGTGATTCCGTTAAAAATATGATAGCGCCGGTTGTGCGCAGCACCAATACTCTTATATAAGACATAGGACAGTTTTTATCCCCTTGAAAATCATATGCTTATAATCTTGTTTTCATGATACGAAAACATATTTCTCAAAATGGAAACCGTCGGGTGCGGCGCTCTTGTGCGCTTTTCACATCTGCGAACAGATTTTCATGATGTGGAATGTCGAGTGATATTTCCGCGAGGCACGTCGCCTATGCTGCCGCAAATGCCGCAGTTTTCCTTGACGGGGCAGTGCGCCGATGCCGAAGAGAATCATTAACGACGACATGCATCAAACGGCCCAGGCATTTGCCCGGCTCAGCCGTTGTTACCGGTGATGCGTTAGTCGGCTAACAGAGCCATATCGCACCACCTCCTACCCTTGCGGCACGGATCTCATCCGTATGTACCCGGCGGTCTCGCAGGACGCGAGCCGTCGGGTCCTTGTTGGTTCGTGAGAAGGAGAACACATGAAATCGCTTATCCGCAGTACCCTGCTGGGCGCGCTGCTGGGCGCCGGCACGCTCGTGTCGGCCCAGGCCGGCACGCTGGCATACCAGGGCGTCGACTTCACGTCGTCCTGGTCCGGCAACGTGCTGACCCTGGCCATCGACGCGTCGAACCCGACCGGCAGCTGGGCCGACGCCACCACCCTTGGGGCGCTGCAGCTGAAGGACCTCGGCAACTTCGACAGCGTGGCGCTCACGTCGGCGCCGCAGGGCGCGACGCACTGGACGCTGTCGAGCAATGAATTGAACGCGAACGGCTGCACCGGCGGCAGCCACACCGGCACCGGGCTGTGCTTCTCGGGCGCGCACGTCGCGCTGACGGACGATATGGTGTTCCAGTTCACCTTTTCCGGCGGCAATCCCAACCCCATCGCGCCCCAGCTCAAAGTGAATATGTTCGGCGCGGACGGCGACCGCAAGGTCGGCAGCCTCATGGGCGCGCAGCTCCCGGTCGCGGCCGTGCCCGAGCCGCAGACCTATGCGATGCTGCTCGGCGGCCTCGGCCTGATGGGCTTGATGGCGCGGCGCCGCAAGCGCTGACGCGCGGCGCGCACGAACAAAAACGCCCTGCCGGCACTTGCCGACAGGGCGTTTCCATTCCACGCAGCCGCGCGGGCTTACTTCGCCAGCTCGACGGCAGGTTCCTCGCCGAACACCAGCTGGCCGCCGCGCACGCCGACCCGGATCGTATCCTTGGGCCCGAAACGGCCGGCCAGGATGTCCTTCGACAGCGGATTCTCGATCTGCTGCTGGATCGCACGCTTGAGCGGCCGGGCGCCGTACACCGGGTCGAAGCCCGCTTCCGCGATCTTCTGCAAGGCCTCCTCGCTGATGTCGAGCGACATCTCCATCTTCCCGAGGCGCTGCTCGAGGCCCTGCAGCTGGATCTTCGCGATCGCGCCGATGTTCTTTTCGTCGAGCGCATGGAACACGACGATCTCGTCGATGCGGTTGATGAACTCGGGGCGGAAGTGTCCGCGCACCTCGGCCATCACGGCCATCTTGACGACGGCCGGCTCGTCGCTGTCCATCGACTGGATCTTGTGCGAACCCAGGTTCGACGTCATCACGATCACGGTGTTCTTGAAGTCCACCGTGCGGCCCTGGCCATCCGTCATGCGGCCGTCGTCGAGCACCTGCAGCAGCACGTTGAACACGTCCGGATGCGCCTTCTCGATCTCGTCCAGCAGGATCACGCTGTACGGCTTGCGGCGCACGGCTTCCGTCAGGTAGCCGCCTTCCTCGTAGCCGACATAGCCCGGCGGCGCGCCGATCAGGCGGGCCACGGAATGTTTCTCCATGAACTCGCTCATGTCGATGCGGATCAGGGCGTCCTCGGTATCGAACAGGAAGTTCGCCAGCGCCTTGCACAGCTCGGTCTTGCCGACGCCCGTCGGGCCCAGGAACATGAACGAGCCGTACGGCCGGTTCGGGTCCGCGAGACCGGCGCGCGAACGGCGGATCGCATCGGACACGGCCTCGATCGCCTCGTCCTGGCCCACGACGCGCTCATGCAGCTTCTCCTCGATGTGCAGCAGCTTGTCGCGTTCGCCCTGCATCATGCGGGCGACGGGGATGCCGGTCGCGCGCGACACGACTTCCGCGATTTCCTCGGCCCCCACCTGCGTGCGCAGCAGGCGCGGCTTGCCGTTCGCGTCTTCCGGCTGCTCGCCGGCGGCCTCCGCGTCCTTCAGCTGCTTTTCCAGCTCGGGCAGGCGGCCATACTGCAGTTCCGACACCTTCTGCCAATTGCTCTGGCGCTTCGCTTCGTCCATCTGCAGGCGGATGCGCTCGATCTCTTCCTTGATGTGCGTCGTGCCCTGCACGGCCGCCTTCTCCGACTTGAGGATTTCCTCGTAGTCGGCGTACTCGCGCTCCAGGCGGGCGATCTCGTCGTTGATCAGTTCGAGACGGCGCTGCGAGGCCTCGTCCGTTTCCTTCTTGACGGCTTCGCGCTCGATCTTCAACTGGATCAGCCGGCGGTCGAGCTTGTCCATGACTTCCGGCTTGGAGTCGATCTCGATCTTGATCTTCGACGCGGCCTCGTCGATCAGGTCGATGGCCTTGTCCGGCAGGAAGCGATCCGTGATGTACCGGTGCGACAGTTCGGCCGCGGCGATGATCGCCGGGTCCGTGATCTCGACCTTGTGGTGCAGCTCGTACTTTTCCTGCAGGCCACGCAGGATGGCGATCGTCGCCTCCACGCTCGGCTCGTCGACCAGGATCTTCTGGAAGCGGCGCTCCAGCGCGGCATCCTTCTCGACGTATTTGCGGTACTCGTCCAGCGTGGTCGCGCCGATGCAGTGCAGCTCGCCGCGCGCCAGCGCCGGTTTCAGCATATTGCCCGCGTCCATCGCGCCTTCGGCCTTGCCGGCGCCGACCATCGTGTGGATCTCGTCGATGAAGACGATCGTCATGCCTTCGTCGTGCGACAGTTCCTTGAGCACGGCTTTCAGGCGTTCCTCGAACTCGCCGCGGAACTTGGCGCCGGCCAGCAGCGCGGCCATGTCGAGCGACAGCACGCGCTTGCCCTTGAGCGAATCCGGCACCTCGCCGTTGACGATGCGCTGCGCGAGGCCTTCCACGATCGCGGTCTTGCCGACGCCCGGCTCGCCGATCAGCACCGGATTGTTCTTGGTGCGGCGCTGCAAGACCTGGATGGCGCGGCGGATCTCGTCGTCGCGGCCGATCACCGGGTCGAGCTTGCCATTGCGGGCACGTTCGGTAAGGTCGAGCGTATATTTCTTCAGGGCCTCGCGTTGCCCTTCCGCATCCTGCGAATTCACGGATTCGCCGCCGCGCACGGCGGAAATCGCGGACTCCAGCGCCTTGCGGGCAAGACCGTTCTCACGCGCGAGGCGGCCGGCATCGGACTTGTCTTCCGTAAAGGCCAGCAAGACCATCTCGCTCGACAGGAACTGGTCGCCGCGCCGCTGCGATTCGCGATCGGCCAGGTTCAGCAGGGAGACGAGCTCGCGGCCGACCTGCACGTCGCCGCCCGTGCCGGACACTTTCGGCAGGCGGTCGAACGCCGAGCGCAGCGCCGTCTGCAGGCCGCCGACGTTGACGCCGGCCCGCTGCAGCAGCGAGCGCGCGCCGCCGTCGCTCTGGCTCAGCAGGGCGGACAGCAGGTGGACGGGTTCGATGTATTGGTTGTCGTTGCCGACCGCCAGGCTCTGCGCGTCGGAGAGCGCTTCCTGGAGCTTGGTCGTCAATTTATCTTGTCGCATATTCAGTACCCCTGTGTGTTCGGGTTGGATTTCGGATTGACACCCAGTTAGGGATGCCATAGCGACTTTTCAAGATGTGAACACGCGGCCACGGGTCGTTTAATGTTGCTGCGATAAAATGTTCGACATGCCCCCCTCCTTCTTATCCAGACATGTCGACGAACCGCTGCGCCTGCTGCCATACATGGCGAAGTGGCTGCTGCTCGCCCTTGCCGTCGGGCTGCTGTCCGGCTCCGCGTCCGCCTTCTTCCTGTTCGCGCTCGACTGGGCGACCGGCACGCGCATCGCCCACCGCTGGCTGATCGCCCTGCTGCCGCTGGCCGGGTTCGGCGTCGCCTGGCTGTACCTGCGCTTCGGCAGCGCCGTCGAGGCCGGCAACAACCTGCTGATCGACGAGATCCATGATCCGAAAAAAGTGATTCCGCTGCGCATGGCGCCGCTCGTACTGGGCGGCACCGTCGTCTCGCATCTGTTCGGCGCCTCCGTGGGGCGCGAGGGCACGGCCGTGCAGATGGGCGGCGCGCTGGCGGACCAGCTCACGCATGTGTTCAGGCTGAAACACGAGGACCGGCGCATCGTCCTGATGGCCGGCATCAGCGCCGGCTTCGCCTCCGTGTTCGGCACGCCGCTGGCGGGCGCCATCTTCGGCCTGGAAGTGCTGGCCATCGGACGGCTGCGCTACGACGCCCTGCTCGCCTGCCTCGTGGCCGCCGTCGCCGGCGACCAGGTCTGCCTGCTGTGGAGCCAGCCGCTGGGCATCCACCACACGCATTACGCGATTGCCACCGTGCCGGTGCTCGCGGCCTGGCCGCTGGCGGCCGTCGCCAGCGCGGGCGCCCTGTTCGGGCTTGCGGGCAAGCTGTTCGCGGATTGCACCCACGCATTGTCGGGCTGGATGAAGCGGCGCATATCGTATGGCCCGCTACGTGCGCTGCTGGGCGGCATCGTCGTCGCGGCCTGTGCGTTGACGCTGGGCGCGGACCGCTACATCGGCCTCGGCATCCCGACCATCCAGGCCGCGTTCACGCAACCGCTGGCCCCCTGGGATTTCGCGGGCAAGATGGTCTTCACGGTCGCGTCGCTGGGCAGCGGCTTCAAGGGCGGCGAAGTGACGCCGCTGTTCTACATCGGCGCCACGCTCGGCAATGCACTGGCGCCGCTGCTGCACCTGCCGATCGCGCTGCTGGCCGGCGTCGGCTTCGTGGCCGTGTTCGCCGGCGCGGCCAACACGCCGATCGCGTCGACCCTGATGGCGATCGAGCTGTTCGGCGCGGACGTGGGCGTGTATGCGGCCGTCGGGTGCGTGCTGGCCTATCTGTTTTCCGGCCACACGGGCATTTACCGGGCCCAGCGCATCGGCCAGGCAAAGCATCGGTGGCGGGCGGCGCCGCCGCCGGCGGACACGCGCCTCGCCGACCTGGCCGCGCACCGTCAGCCGCCGGGCACGTCCTGACCGCGCATCACGCTCGACCCGGTCAGGCCTGCTGCGCCAGCGGGGCCTCGCCCGCCGCGGCGAGATCGCGCACGTTCTTCTGCACGGCGACGATGGCGAACAGGGTCAGCACGAACGACATCGCATAAAACCCTTTCTCGCTCGGCATCAGCGTGGCATTCCACAGGCCGACCGTCAGCAACCCCACAGCCGCGATCAGCGAGACCCAGCACAGCCCGACGTACATACCCGTCACCGGCAGGCTCTCGGCGCGGTCGCGCAAGGTCTTTTGCAGCGACACGGCGGCAAAGCAGCCGTACAGCAGGATGGTCAGGTAATACCCTTTTTCGTTGAGCTGCATCTGTGCATTCCACAGACCGGCAAGATAAGCGAGGATGCCGACGATCATGGCGCACCAGGATGCGCCGACGAAGGCGGGGCTCGGACGTGCGGACGGATGCTGGTTCATGGCGTTCTCCTTTTAAATGAAAATAGGACTTTGCCAGATTGCAACGCCAGCACCTTGCGCGCAAGCCAACACGCACGAGGTATCAGGCGATGGCACGCCAGGTAGCATATCCCGCTATGCAGAACCCGATCGACCCCAGCAGGTGCAGTGCCGAATGCGTCAATGCCCAGCTGTAATGGCCCCGTTGCAGCAACACCATCGCTTCGCCGGAAAAGCTGGAAAACGTCGTCAGGCCGCCGAGGAAGCCCGTGATGACGAACAGGCGCCACGCCGGGGACAATGCGGGCAGCGTATCGAAGAACCCGAGCGCCAGCCCGATCAGGTAGCCGCCGACGAGGTTGGCGACGAGCGTCCCCAGCTGGATGTGGGCGTGCAGTTGCCCGAGCAGGATGGTGAGGCCCCAGCGCAGCCAGGCGCCGAGGGCCGCCCCGACGGCGACCGCGATCCAGCTCAGCGGCTGGCCCACTTGGCCCGGGCCGTATCGTCCGTCACGCGCGCATCGACCCAGCGCGCGCCGTTCGGCGTCTGCTCCTTCTTCCAGAACGGCGCGTCCGTCTTGAGGTAATCCATGATGAATTCGCAGGCCGCGAACGCTTCGCCACGGTGCGCGGCCGTGCAGGCGACGAGGACGATCTGGTCCAGCGGCCGCATCGGGCCGATGCGGTGGACGACGACGACGCCGTACAGCGGCCAGCGGCCGCGCGCCTGCTCGACGATGTCGTGCAGGGCCCGTTCCGTCATGCCGGGATAATGCTCCAGCTCGAGCTCGGCCACGCTGTCGCCGTCGTTCATGTCGCGCACCGTGCCGACGAAGCTGACGACGGCTCCCACGCGCGCGTCGCCGGCGCGCAGGCGCGCGAGCTCGGTACTCACGTCGAAGTCGGCGCTCTCGACGCGGATCTCGGTGGCGTCCCGCATTTGCCCGCTCATTTGCGCGTTCACTTGCCCTCCTTGGCCAGGCGCAGCGCCAGCTGCTCGATGCGCGACGCCGTGCGCGCGTCGACGAGGGCCGGCAGCGCGTACAGGTCGCGCAGGCGGGTCCCCGCGCCGCCCTGGGCGCCGCGGCCCGCGCCGTGTCCGGCCTTGAGCGAGGATTGCAGCACCTCGACCTGCAATTTCAGGCGCTCGCGCGCGAATTCCGGACCGCTGTCGATGCCGGCGCCGATCTCCAGGCGCAGCAGGTCATGCAACAGCGTGGCGCGGTTGTCTTCCAGCTCGCGCGCATAGGCGGCCTTTGCTTCCGGACTACCGAGCAGCGCGGCCAGGGCGGCGTCGAAACGGGTCCGGAGCACGCGTTCCATCTCGGCGTCGAGCGCCGGCAACGCGGTCCAGCGGGCCTCCCAGTCGGTGTCGAAGGCGGCGGCCGACGCGACGGCATTCTCGACCTCCTGCACGAGGCGCAGCTTGTCGCGCAACATTCCCGCCTGGGCGACGCCGGCGGCGCGGCGGGCCTGGTCGACATGCTGCTGAACGTGCGCCACGGCCGCGTGAAAGCGTTTTTCGACACGGGCCTCGTGGGCGCGCGGCACCGGGCCGATCGCCTGCCACTCCGCCTGCGCCTCGCGCAGCAGCTTCGCGGCCGCGGCCGGGGTGGTGTCGGCGGCGGCCGCTTCCAGCCGCGCGCTGATCGCTTCCTTGGCGGCCTCGTGGGCGCGGCGCTCGATGTCCGCTTCGTGCATCGTCTCCTTGCGGCGCTGGAACACGTCGTCGCACACGGCGCGGAAACGCTGCCACAGCGCCTGCTCGCTCTTGCGCTCGAGCGGCAGCGCGCGCGCATGCTCCTGCCAGCGCTGCTGCAGCGCGCGCATCGCGTCGATCGCATGGCGGTCGTGCGGATCGATGGCGGCCGCTTCCTCGATGATGGCTTCGCGCTCGGCCATTTCCGCCTTGCGCTGCTCTTCGAGCGGTCCCTGCAGCACGTTCAGCGCATCCGTGAACTGGGCATCCAGGCGTTTCTTTTCCTTGCGGTCGATGGCGCCCAGGTGGCTCCACGCGAGGCGCAGCCGCTGGACGGTGCCGGCCACGTGCTTCCATTCGGCGCTGCCGTCGCGCAGGCGCGCGATCTCGGCCTGCGCTTCGTCGACGAGCGCCTGGCCGCGCGCCGCGTTCGCATGACGCTCGTCGGCCAGGTGGCGGAAGTGGGCCGCGGCCGGCGCATAGGCGGCCGTGCAGGCGGCGTCGAAACGCTCCCACAAGCTCTTGGGCGCGGCGCCGGACAGGCTGTCGAGCGCCTTCCAGCGGTCGCGCATGCTGCCGACCTTCTTGGCCAGCTCGCTCATCGCCAGGTTTTGCGTGGACAGGGATTCGACCGTCTTGATGAGTTCTTCACGCGACACGTTGCCGCCCCAGCGCGCCCAGTCGGACAGGCGCTTGAGCTCGGCACGCAGATGGGTCAGGCGGTCGGACTGGGCCGGACTCAGGCGCATGCCCTTTTCGCGCGCGTCCTTCAACGTCTTGTCATGGTCGGCGGCGGCGCCCAGCGAACCCTGCTGCAAGGCCGCTTCCATCGCATCCATCGTATCGATGAAGTGCTGGTCGGCGCCGCGCGGCTTGTTGTCCTTGTTGTCCTTGTTGTCTTTATTGTCCTTGTTGCCTTCCTTGCCGATCGCCTTGCCGCCGGCGTGACCGCCTTCCGGCGCTGGCGCGCGCGCTTCCTTCGGCTTGCGCGGCTCGGGCTGCGGCAGCGTGGCCAGCAAGGCGTCGAAGCGACGCTGCAGCTCGGCGGCCTCGTCCACCTGGGGCGGCGGCGGGAGGGCCTTCCATTCGCGCCGCAACGCCTCCGCGTTCAGTTCGGCTACCGGCCTGGCCTGCTGGGCGTCGAGGAACGCGCCGCGTGCCGCCAGCGCGGCCTGCCCCGCTTCCTGCACCTGCAAGCCGGCCCGCAGCTTCTGCATCTCGGTCGTGACCTCGGCCACGAGGGTGCGCGGCAGCGACGGATGCTCGGGCGAGCGCATGGCGGCGTCCTGTTCCTGCGCCAGCGCGTCGAGGCGCCGGGCCAGTTCGGCCGCGGACAGTCCGGCCGCGCCCAGCTGGCGCAACGCGGCCACGCGGTCGATCATGGCGCGCTGCAGGGCCACCTGCGCTTCCAGGCGCCGGGCCAGCGCGGCGCGCGCGGCCTGGAAGGCGGCATCGAGCTCGGGCGCGGAAATCACGGACCATTTGCGGTCCAGGTCGGCCACGTGGTTCGGCGTCAGCAAGGTATCCTTGAGGAGCGACTCGGCGTGCTCGACGGCGCCCTGGGCGCGCCGGTGCTCGGCCTCGCGGTGACGGTGCGCATCGAGGCGCGACTGCATCAGCTTGGCGACGCGGCGATCGGTATTGCGCATCGCGGTATGGACACGCTCGAGCTGCGCCGGGCTATGGACGAACTCGGCGGCGGAAAGCCGCAGTTCGGAAAATTCGCATTGGAGGATGAATTCCACCGCGGCGGCTTCGTCATCGCCGAGGCGGCTCAGCTTTTCAGCCTGGGCCGTTCGTTGATGATTGGACGCCTGCGTGGAGGCGGATGCGGACGGTTCCGCTTGCGCCCCCGCTTGTGCTCCCTGCCCGGCCGGCTTGTCGCCGGGCTTGTCGCCCGGCCGCTTGAATAGGAACTCGAACATGATGAAATCGCACTTCCAAAATCGCCATCATAGCAAAGAACCCTGATGGCCCCGTAACGCCAGCCCTGGGCGTGCGAGCAACATGTTCGCCATCGCCTCTCGATCTCAGTGAGCGGCGGTCAGTATCTCGTGCCGGCGGCCGAATTCGGGCTGCAGCGGATCGCGCCCGTGGGCCGCCTGGCCGGCATGCCCGACCAGCTCGCGGCGCGGGCGGCGCGGGTCGCCGCGGTGTTCCTGCGCATACGCATCGTGGGCCAGCATCTGGTTGGCGACCGCAAACCAGGCGTCGCCGCCGACCGCCGCCCGCGCCAGCGGGAACAGCTCGTGTTCCTCGCGCTCCAGCCGGCTGCGCAGCGCCGCGACGCAGCACTCGACGGCGTCGCAGAACACGTCGCGCGGCACCGGATGGTCAGCCGCGCCGACACAGGCTTCGGCCGCGCCCATCGCGGCGGCCGCCTGGCCGCTGAGCCGTTCGAGCTCCGCCAGCAAGCCGTCGGCTGCCGCCGTGCTGCGGCGCAGGGCCGGCACGAGGAATTTGTCGAGCTTGCGCCAATGACAGTTGTCATAGGCCTGGCGCAGGGTGGCGCACAGCTGCGCCGCCCGGCCGGCGGCCAGCGTGCTGAAGTCACCCGGCAGCGCGCTCAGTTCGTCGAGCAGCGACTGCAGGGCCGCGCGCACGGTCGTCTGTTCGACGGACAGGGCGACGAGGGTATAAGTCGATGTCAGCATTCGGTCTCCACCTTTTTCTCACGAGTGAGTTCCGCCCCATCAAAAACCGTCCGTCCGCCTGGCAAGCGCGGCGCGATGCAGAGTCCGTGGGAGCGTTGTTGACAGGCCTGTGGTGCTCTTGGGCATCGGCGTGCCCTATCGTTGTCATCGGCCTGAAGGAAGGTCTAGTGTAAGGAGGCCGGACGGGCACCTGTTTGATCTATGACAAATGGAGCTCTGCCCATTTTGCATGCCGACAGCGCCGCTAGGCTGCGGCCAGCGGGGCCGCGAGCGTCGGGTCCAGCGCGGCGGCCAGCGGCGCGGCAACCTCGGCCGGTTCCGCCTGCGTGAGCACGACCTGCGGGCAGCCATGCCAGCGCGCGCACCGGCCCAACGCGGCGGCCAGGTCGCGCACGAAGCGCTCGCTGACGCGCACGCCGGGCTCCAGCACGAGCGATTTCAGCTCGAACACGCCGGCCTTGCGATGCGCCTTGGCGTCGACGCGGCCGACGAGCGCCCCGCGCCGCAGCAGCGGCAACGTGAAATAGCCGTAGCGCCGCTTTGCGGCCGGCGTATAGCACTCCAGCCGGTAGTCGAAGCCGAACAGGTCGAGCGCCCGGCGGCGGTCCCAGACGATGGGATCGAACGGCGACAAGACGCTGGTGAGCGTCGCCTGCACGGCGCCGTGCGCCGCCTGTTCGAGCAATCCGGCGTGGTCCGGGTGGACGTACACGGGCTCCTTCCACCCCTCGACGCGGGCGCGCAGCAGCAGGCCTTCGTCGGCCAGCGCCTGCGGATCGAGGTGCGGCGGCTTCGTCCGGTGGTAGTCCGGGATCCAGGCCGCCTTCGCGACGCCCAGGGCGCGCACGGCCCGCAGCACGAACTCGCGCCGCGTCGCCTCGACCGGCGGCATGCGGGCATCAATCCACCCCGGCAGCACGCGCTCGGCCAGGTCGTACACGCGATGAAACTGCTGGCGGCGGGCGATCATCAGCCGGCCCGTCGTGAACAGGACTTCCAGCGCGCGCTTTTCCGGCTTCCATTCCCACCAGCCGCCGGCCTTGCCGTCGGTGCGCTCGAAGTCGGCCGAGCGCGCCGGACCGCTCGCGCGGATGTGGGCCAGCACGCGCTCGACCTCGTCCCGGTGCGACGCCAGCCACGTCCCCGCGTACTTCCACCCGAGCGAGCCGGGATCGACCATCCGGTGCCGGTACAGGCCATAATCCTCGATCGGAATGAAGCACGCCTCGTGCGCCCAGTACTCGAACAGCCGGCCCTCGGCCAGCAACTGGTCGAGCCAGTAGGGATCGTAGTCGCCCAGGCGGCTCCACAGCACCAGATAGGGACTGCGCGCGACGACGCTGATGGTGTCGATCTGCAACACGCCCATGCGCCGGATCGCGGCCAGCACGTCGTCCTTCGTGGCACGGGCGCGCTTCGCCTGCAACATGCCCTGGGCCGCCAGGTGCAGGGATCGGGCGACAGCGGGAGTCAAAATTGGTTCGCTCATCCGCACATTCTAGTGACATCCCATCAACATTTGTACGGGTCGCCGAGAAAAAGTACTGGTTTTTTTTACAGTATCCCGCCGTCTGCGCTATAGTTGGCGCCCTGGCTCAACCCTGTTGCGGATTTCCTAACGATCATGCGGCTGCTGCACACATCAGACTGGCACCTCGGCCAGACCCTGCACAATTTCGACCGGACCTACGAGCACCAGTGCTTCCTCGACTGGCTGCTCGACACGATCGTCGCCGAGGAAGCGGACGTCCTCCTGATCGCCGGCGACGTGTTCGACAACGCGAACCCGTCCGCCGCGTCGCAGCGCCAGCTGTACCGCTTCCTGCAGCAGGCGCGGGCGCGCTCGCCCCGGCTGGACATCGTCGTCATCGCCGGCAACCACGATTCGCCGGGCCGGCTTGAAGCGCCCGGGCCGCTGCTGGAAGCGCACGGTACGCGCGTCGTCGGCCACGTCACGCGCGACGCCGAAGGCAGCATCGACCTCGAACGTTTCATCGTGCCGCTGACCGGCGCGGACGGCCAGGTGCGGGCCTGGTGCGTGGCGATCCCGTTTCTGCGTCCCGGCGACGTGCCCCGCGTCGCTGCGCCGGCAACGGACGACGCGTTCGACGCCTACCTGGCCGGCATCCGGCTGCTCTACCAGCAGGCCTGCGAACTGGCGCGCGCGCGCGCCGGCGAGGGGCAGGCGATCCTGGCGATGGGCCATTGCCACATGGTCGGCGGCGACGCGTCGCCCGACTCCGAGCGGCGCATCGTCATCGGCGGCACCGAGGCCCTGCCCGCATCCATGTTCGGCCCGGACATCGCCTACGCGGCGCTGGGCCACCTGCACCTGGCCCAGCGCGTCGGACAGCAGGATCACCTGCGCTATTGCGGCAGTCCGCTCCCCCTGTCGTTCGCCGAAGTCGGCTACAAGCACCAGGTGCTGCGCATCGACCTCGACGGCACGCGCGCCGCCGCCATCGCGCCCCTGCACGTGCCGCGCGCCGTCGAGCTGCTGCGCGTGCCGGCCAGCCCGGCGCCCGTCAAGCAGGCGATCGCGGAACTGGTCGCCCTCGACCTGCCGGACCTGCCGCGCGAGGCCTGGCCATATCTGGAAGTGCGCGTGCTGCTCGACGCGCCCGAGCCGGGCCTGCGTGCCCAGGTCGAGGCCGCGCTGGAAGGCAAGCCGGTGCGCCTGGCGAAGATCGAACCGACGCGCCGCGTCGCGACGACGGCCGGCGTGGAGCCGGCACTGAGCCTGGACCAGCTCGCGCAGCTGCAGCCGGACGATATCTTCCGCCGCCTGTGGCAGCAGCGCTTCGGCGACGATGCCCCGGACGATCAGTTGGCCGCGTTCACCGAGCTGCTGCTGCCGGCGGACGGCACCGCCAGGAACCGGGAGGCAGCATGAAGATCCTGCGCATCGGCGGCAAGAACCTGGCCTCGCTGGCGGGCGAGTTCGAGGTGGACTTCGAGAGCGAACCGCTGGCGACCGCCGGCCTGTTCGCCATCAGCGGCCCGACCGGCGCCGGCAAGAGCACCCTGCTGGACGCCTTGTGCCTGGCCCTGTACGACGCGACCCCGCGCCTCATCAAGGGGCCGCGCGTGGGCAATTACCTGCCCGACGTCGGCGACGAAACGCTGTCCGTGGCCGACCGCCGCACCCTGATGCGGCGCGGCACGGCGGACGCCTTCGCCGAGGTCGATTTCGTCGGCAACGACGAGCAGCGCTACCGCGCGCGCTGGAGCGTGCGGCGCTCGCGCAACCGCGCCGCCGGCGCCCTGCAGCCGTCCACGATGAGCCTGCAGCAACTGCCCGGCCTGCAGCCGCTGGGCGGCACCAAGACCGAGGTGCTGGCCGAGGTCGAGCGCCGCATCGGCCTGTCGTTCGAACAGTTCACCCGCTCCGTGCTGCTGGCGCAGAACGAGTTTTCCGCGTTCCTGCGCACCGACGACAACGAACGCGGCGAACTGCTCGAGACGCTGACGGGCAGCGCCGTCTACAGCGACATCTCGCGCCGCGCCTACGAGCGCTGGCGGCTGGAGCAGGAAGCCATGCGCCGCCTCACCGCGCGCCTGCAGGACCATGCACCGCTGAGCCCGGACGCACGGGCCGAACTCGACGCCGGGCACGCCGCCGCGCAAGCCACGCTGGCGGCTGCCGAAACGCGCCGGGCCGGTCTCGAGCGGCAACTGCGCTGGCACCAGGAGCTGGACCGCCTGCGTACTGCCGAAGCCCAGGCGGACGGCGCGCTCGCGCACGCCCGCGCCGCGGTCGATGCGGCCTCCGAGCGCCGGCGCCGCCTGGCCACGCTGGACGCCGTGCAGCCGGCGCGCGCCCTCGTGGCCGACCTGAACCGCCTCGCCGGCGAACAGCGCCAGGTGCAGGCGCAACTGGCCGCCAGCGAACACGACCTGGCACGCGCCCTCGACGCCCAGCAGCAGGCCGCGCGCGGCCTGATGGACGCGGAGCGCAAGCTGGAAGCGGCCGAGGATGCGCAGCGCGCCGCCGCCCCGCAACTGGACCGCGCGAAAGCCCTCGACGCCACGCTGGACACGCTGGCGCCGGCCCACGCCAAGGCCCGCGCGGCGCTGGACGGCATGCGCACGGAATCGACCCGGGCCCAGGCCGCCCTGCAGGCCAAGGCGGCCGAACTGGAGGCAAGCCGGCGCGCCCTGCACGACACGGGCGCCTGGCTCGCCGCGCACGGCAGTCGCGCGTCGCAGGCCACGCAATGGACGCGCTGGGACCAGCGCCTGGCCCAGGCCGAGCAGGCCGCGCGCCAGGACGGCGCCAGCGCCCGGGCACTGGATGACGCCAGGGCCGGCGCCGAGCAGGCCGCGGCCATGGCCCAGCGCACCGCGCACGCACTGGCCGCGTCGATAGAACTGCTCAACGTGCGCGAGGCCGCGCGCCGCCATGCGACCGAGGCCCTGGACGGCATCGACGCCGACGCCCTGCGCGCGGAACGCCGCACGCTCGACAAGCGGCGCGAACACCTCGCTTCGCTCGACCACACGTGGCAGGCGCTGCGTACCAACCGCGGCCGCCTGGCCGACCTCGATGCGCAGGCGGCCCAGGCCTCGCAGGCGCGTACGGGCGCGCACGAGGGCCTCGACGCGGCACGCGGCGCCGGCATCGCGCTGGACGCGGCCGTGGCCCAGGCCGAACGCATGCTCAAGGCGGCCCAGCTGGCCTGCGCCGACGGCGTCGAAAAACTCCGCGCCACGCTCGTGGACGGCGACGCCTGTCCCGTGTGCGGTGGCACCGAACATCCTTACCGCCACCAGGACGACCGGCTGCACGCCGTCCTCGACAACCTGTCCGCCGAGCTGGCCGGGCGCCGCGCCGAGCAGCGCGCCAACGTCGACCGGCAGGCCGGCCAGCGCGCGGCGTTCGACGCAGCCGGCGAACGGCTGGCGACGCTGGCGCGCGAGCGCGACGGGCTGTGCGCCGCGCTCGCCCAGCTGGATGCCGAATGGGCCGACAATCCGCTCGCGGCCGAAGCCCCGGACGACGACGGCCTCGACGCCCGCGGGCGCTGGCTGGCGGCCAAACTGGCCGCGCTGCGCACGTCCTACGAAAGCCTGGAAACGCGCGACGCCGACCTGCGCCGCGCCGTGCTGACGCGCGATGCCGCGCAGCAGGCCTGGGACCATGCCAACCGTGAACACGCGCGCCTGCTCGACGCGGCCCAGACGGCCCAGGGCACGCTGGCCCGGCTGGATGCCGAGATCGGGGCGCTGGCCGCGCGGCGCGAAGCTGCCGCCGCCGCGCTGGCCGAGCTGCTGGCCGAACTCGATCCGGTCCTGGCCGAGGCTTGCGGCGACGGCTGGCAAGACCATTGGCAGCGCGATCCGGCCGGCTGGCGCGAGGCCCGCGCCCAGGAAGCCCGCGAGTGGAACGACCAGGCCGCGCGCCAGGCCCGGCTGCAGGGCGCCATCGGCACCCTCGAGGCCGAACACGCGGCGCTGGCAACGCGCGTGCAGCACGCCGCCGAACGCCTCGCGGAAGCGGACGGCGAATTCGCCCGCCTTGACGCGGAACTGGCCGCGCGCCGCACGGAGCGCGGAGAACTGTTCGAAGGCCGTGCCGCGCGCGACGTCGAACAGTTGCACGCCGCCGCGGTGAGCGCCGCGCGCAACGCATTGAACGCATGCCAGGCGGCGAGCCTGCAGGCGGCCCAGGCGGAAGCGCGGGTGCGCGCGGCGCAAACCCAGGCCGCCGCGCGCATCACCGACCTGCAAGGCGAACTGGCCGATGCCGGCGAGCGCCTGGCGCTGTGGATCCAGGAATTCGACGGCAGCGATCCGGCGCTGGAGAGCGTATCCAACGAACAGCAACTGGCCGCCCTGCTCCAGGTCGGCGCCGGCTGGATTGCCCAGGAGCGCGCCGTCCTGCAGGAACTGGACACGGCCGTGCGCCAGGCGACGGCCGTGCTGGCCGAACGCCGCACACAGCGCGAGCAGCACGAGAGCCTGCGCGAGGTGGTGGCGCCGGCGGATGCGGATGCGAACGCGGATACGAACACCGATATGCACGCGGCCAATGCAGAACCAGACGCGGGGGGAGATCACGACGCGTCCGCGCCGGCGCAGGCGCTCGGGCAGACGCTCAGGGAGGCGCCGCCACACGACGTCGACACGGTCGCGGCCGCGCTGCGCCGTGCCCAGGCCGAACGCGACGCGGCGCACGAGTCGGCCGCCGGCCTGTCCATGCGCATCCGCGAGGACGAGCAGCGGCGCGAACGGGCACGCTCGATGATGGCCGAGATCGAACGCCAGCGAGCCGTCGAAGACCGGTGGGCGAAGCTGGCGGAGCTGATCGGCTCGGCCGACGGCAGGAAATTCCGCAACTACGCCCAGCAATTCACGCTCGACGTACTGCTCGGCTATGCCAACACCCACCTCGCGCAACTGGCGCGGCGCTACCGGCTGGAGCGCGTCGTCAACATGGCCGGTCCGTCGCTCGCGCTGATGGTGCGCGACCAGGACATGGGCGGCGAAGTGCGCTCCGTGAATTCGCTGTCGGGCGGCGAATCGTTCCTCGTCTCGCTGGCGCTCGCGCTGGGCCTGGCGTCGCTGTCGTCGAATCGCGTGAAGGTGGAGTCCCTGTTCATCGACGAGGGGTTCGGCAGCCTGGACAGCGACACGCTGGGCGTGGCGATGGATGCGCTGGACGCGCTGCAATCGCTGGGCCGCAAGGTCGGCGTGATCTCGCACGTGCAGGAAATGACGGAGCGGATCGCCACCAAGGTACTCGTGCGCCCGGCGGGTGGCGGCAGCAGCGCCGTGACGGTGCAATGCTAAAATGCGCGCCTTCCATTGACCCGTTGTTCTTACTCATCATGTCCAAACCCGCCCGCTTCCTGACCTTCAAGTGCGCCAAATGCGCCAAGCCGGTCAAGCTCACCCTGCAGAAAGTGTCCGCCTGCTCGCACATCCAGCCCTACCAGGGCATTTGCGAATGCGGCGAGATCAAGCGCCACGCGACCGGCAACCCCGATGCGGTGAAATCCTTCGTCGAGTCGAACGAACTCCACTGGCATCACCACCACTGATCGGAACGGCGATGACGACTCACGACGGCGCGGCGCGCATCCACTGGATCGAACACGGCGAGGAACGCTCGGCGCACTGGCGCTCGGAAAGCGGCTGGCCGGCGCCCCGCAAGGTCGTGCTCGCCGACGACACGATGAATGCCGACACGGCCTGGCGTCTCGCGCTGGACGGCACCGCGCTGCTGTGGCGCGGCGACTTCCAGAACGCGCGCCAGTTGCTGCAGGCGCTCGTGCGCCGCGTCGACCACAAAGGCCCGCGGGCCCGGCGCGCCAAGCCCGGCAAGGCCGCCACGTCGCTCACCGAACAATTCCACCGCCACCGCCTCGCGCAACTGCAGCGCGCACGCACGCTGGCGATGCTCCTGATCCCGTTCGATGCCGGCCACGCGATTCCGCTGCGCCGGGCGCCCGACGTGCACGAGGCGTGCACGGAAGCGTATGGGCCGGCGGCCGAGCCGTACGTGGCGTCGCTGCGCGAACTGCTGGGCGTGATCGGCGCGCACGAATGGCGCCGCAAGGGCGTGCTCATCCCGGCCCTCGACGAGCGTATCCACCCCTGGTACGGCGTGTTCTCGCCCGTGCGCGGCGAATACGTCGAGCTCGTCGCGCAGGCGCCGCTGCCGGCGGACGCCAAGCTCGCGTTCGACATCGGCGCCGGCACCGGCGTGCTGTCGGCCGTGCTGGCGCACCGCGGCCTGCAAGGCGTGCTCGCCACCGACATGGACGAGCGCGCACTCGGCTGCGCCCGCGCCAACGTCGAGCGCCTCGGCCTCGCCGGGCAGGTGGAAGTCGTGCGGGCCGACCTGTATCCGGAGGGCAGCGCCGACCTCGTCGTCTGCAATCCGCCCTGGCTGCCGGGCAAGCCGAGTTCCGCCATCGAATACGCCGTCTACGATCCGGACAGCCGCATGCTCAGGGGCTTCCTTGCCGGACTGAAGGCGCATCTGCGCGCCAATGGCGAAGGCTGGCTCATCCTGTCCGACCTGGCCGAGCACCTGGGCCTGCGTTCGCGCGATCAATTGCTCGGGTGGATAAGCGATGCGGGCCTGGACGTCACCGGCCGCCACGACATCCGTCCCACGCATGCCAAGGCCAGCGATCCCGACGATCCCCTGGCGGCGGCGCGCATGGCCGAGGTGACGTCGCTGTGGCGCCTGCGCGCGGCATGAATGCAGTAGGGGCGTGGCCGGAGCGCCGCGTGCACAGGTGCCGGATGACGGGCGTGGCCGAAGCGCCATGCGCAAACGCAGGATGACGCGCGCGGCCGAACGCCGTGCACGCACGCGCCGAATGGGCAACTGTGCAACCCGATTTGCGCTTCGGCGCCGAACCGGTTAGAATAGCGTTCTCAGACGCGGGGTGGAGCAGTCTGGCAGCTCGTCGGGCTCATAACCCGAAGGTCACAGGTTCAAATCCTGTCCCCGCAACCAAATACCGTAACAACAAGCCCGACTCTTGCAGCCGGGCTTTTGTTTTCTGGGCCAGTGCAGCGCATGAGAGACAAGAAAGACAACGCGACCTTCGACCTGCCCGGCTTCGAGCCGGCGCCGCACGACGATACCGCCGCTGTCTCTGCCGCTGCGCCGTTCGATCCTTCCGCCGACCCTGCGCCGGCACCCAAACGCACCCGCGCGCGGCGCACGTTGCCGAAGCAGGAACAACTGATGCTGGTCGACCTGGCGCACACGGATGCGACCGGTCTGCCGGTCTGGAAACACGATCCCGATCTCGACCTGACCGGCTTGCCTGTCTGGAAGCCGGCGGCCTGAGCGGCAACCAAACGCCGCCCGACGCGGCAAACCAACCGCCGCGCTCGGGCGCGGCCGACGACATGTCCGACACCGCCTTTTCCTCGCTGCTGCTGGCAGCCCCCTTCCTGGCCAACCTGGACCAGCTCGGCTATAAACAGATGACGCCCGTGCAGGCGGCCACGCTCCCGCTGGCCCTCGAAGGCCGCGACCTGATCGCGCAGGCAAAGACGGGCAGCGGCAAGACGGCCGCGTTCGGCATCGGCATGCTGCTGAAACTGAATCCGACCCTGTTCGCAGTGCAGGGCCTCGTCATGTGCCCGACGCGCGAGCTGGCCGACCAGGTCGCGAACGAGCTGCGCCGGCTGGCGCGCGGCATCGGCAACGTCAAGGTCGTCGTGCTGACGGGCGGCATCCCGATGCGTCCGCAGATCGCCAGCCTGGAATTCGGCGCGCACATCGTCGTCGGCACGCCAGGGCGCATCCGCGATCACCTGCAGCGCGGCACGCTCGACCTCGCGCGCCTGCGCACCCTCGTGCTGGACGAAGCCGACCGGATGACCGACATGGGGTTCTACGACGAGATCGCCGCGATCGTGCACGCCTGCCCCGCGCATCGCCAGACCTTGCTGTTCTCCGCGACCTATCCCGACGACATCCGCGTCGCCACCGCACGCTTCCTGCGCGATCCGCTCGACGTGGCGGTCGACATCGCGCACGCGCCGGCCCGCATCGAGCAACGCTTCTACGAGATCGGCTTCGACGGGCGCGTGGATGCCGTGGCGCAGCTGCTGCGGCATCACCGGCCCGAGTCCGCGATCGCGTTCTGCAACACGAAGGCGCGCTGCCGCGAGGTGGCCGACGCGCTGCGCGAGCGCGGCTTTTCCGCGCTCGCCCTGTACGGCGAAATGGAACAGCGCGAGCGCGACGAGACGCTCGTGCGCTTCGCCAACCGCAGTTGCGCGGTGCTCGTCGCCACCGACGTCGCGGCGCGCGGCATCGATATCGCCGGGCTGGCGGCGGTCATCAACGTGGACGTCTCCAAGGACCCGGAAGTGCACGTGCACCGTGTCGGCAGGACGGGACGCGCGGGCGCGGCCGGCCTGGCGCTGTCGCTGTGCGCGCCGAACGAAAAGCGCTGGGTCCGGCTGATCGAGGACGCGCAGGGCTTCACGGCCGAGTGGCACGCCCTCGCCGAGCTCGGCGACGATGCCGACGCTGTGGTCGATCCGGCGCCGATGGTGACGCTGTGCGTGTCGGGCGGCAAGAAGGACAAGCTGCGGCCCGGCGACCTGCTGGGCGCGCTGACCGGCGATGCGGGCTTGCTGAAGGAACAGGTCGGCAAGATCAATATCTTCGAATTCGTCAGCTACGTCGCGCTCGACCGCCGCATCGCGCACCAGGCATTCGACCGGCTGAACGACGGCAATCCGCTGGGCCCGGATTTCGGCGTCATCAAGGGCCGCAACTTCAAGATGCGCTTCATCGAAGACTGAGCCGGGGCCGCCTGCGCGGCCGGCCACTTTGTAACATTTGTAACAGGCGCGCACGGTTGAGCAGAGCGCGGGGCATGGGACCTCCAAATCTGGCATGATTTTGCCAAGCCCATGCCTTAGCAAAATGACCAGCCTAACTACCATCGGACCGGAGCAGCATCACCTCGAAGGCCGCACCGTCAGGGACATCGTCGAATACAGTCCCGAGCAGGTCAACGAGGTCTGGTGCCGCAAGATCTTCCGCCAGATCCTGCAGTCGCTCGAATTGCAGTACGCGATGCACATGCCGCATCGCGCCATCACGCCCGACACGATCGTGTTCCACGAAAATGGCGAGCCCCTGCTCATCCCCACCGACGTCGGCCCGCCGGACGCGCAGGAGAGCGACGACCTGAACGCGCTGGCGCGCATCGTCCATTACGCGATCACGCACGAGCTCGCGCCCGCCGGACCGCTGGCAGGCCGGGCGGAGGGCTATAGCGACTCCCTCGTCACGGCCGTGGACCGCTGCATGGATCCCGACCCGGCGCGCCGTCCGCGCAGCATCGGCGAATTGCGCGACCTGCTCGGCATCGTCCCGCTCGGGCCGGCCGTGGGCGCCGCGGCGGTACCGCACATGCACGCGGCACCGGACGCCGTCGCGCCGCAGCCGGGCCCCGCAGATCCACATGCCGTCGCGCCTGACGCCGGCACCCTGCGTGCGGCGGCGTCCGGCGGCGCCGGCCTGCCCGCCTTCATGCAGGGCGCCGAACGGCCGCGCCGGGCATTCAGCCTGAGCCGCTGGCAACGCTGGGCCGTGGCGGCGGGCGGCGGCGCGGTCCTCGTCGCGCTCGTCGTCACCATGTTCGCCGAAATGCGCGACACGGGCTCCTTCGACCACATCGTGCTGACCCTGCCGCAGCAAGGCGACGGGACACGCGCCGCAGACAATGGTCCCAATCCGGCACGCAACGCGACGGAAAGCAGCGCGGACTATCCCGCGCCGGCGCCCCAGGCATCGGTGGCGCCCGACGCGAACGCGGCCGGCCCCACCGCCGACGGCGCCGCCGCGGCGCCGGCAGCCGCCCTGGCAGCTGCCGGCGCGCCAGACCACCCGCTGCCTGCGAGCCGCCTGCCGGGTGTCGTCGTGACGCCGAACGGCAATCTGTACAGGCTGCAAATCCAGCCTTGGGGCATCGTCTACGTGGATGGCGTCGACCGCGGCGTCAGCCCGCCCGTCAAACGCCTCGTGCTGACGCCCGGCCGCCACGCGATCCGCGTCACGAACCCGAATTTCCACGACCGCGTGCTCGAGGTCGACACGGCGAGCGGCGATGGCCTGATCGGCGTCGACTTCAACGACGAGTCCCGATGACCGCCCGGAGACCCATGACTATCCAGCGCCCCGCCCGTCCCCTCGTCCACGCCGTGCTGCTGGCCGTCACGGCCGCCCTGCTCGGCGGGTGCGCCGACTTTCCCGGCTTCGACAGGAAACCGGCGCGCACGCCCAGCCATCCGAAGGCGGTCGCGCCGGTGGAACGGGAGGCGCCGCCGCCGCGCGAACCGCCGTCGCGTCCCAGGGAAAGGCCGCGCGACCGCGACCGCGACGAGACGCCGGCCCCAAGCGCCGGCTTGCAGGAAGGCATCCGCCTGTACAACGACGGCGATTACAACGGCGCGATCCGGCGCCTGTCCGCGCGCGACGTCAACAACGGCCCGCTCGCCACGCGCCTCACGGCCCTGAAATACATGGCCTTCAGCTATTGCGTGACGTCGCGGCCGGGCCCGTGCCGGCAGGCGTTCGACCGCGCGTTGCGGCTCGATCCGTCGTTCGACCTGGCGCCGGGCGAGCACGGCCATCCGCTGTGGGGGCCCGTGTTCACCAAGGCCAAACAGGCGGCCACGCCGCGCTGACCGCGCCCGGCCCCGGACCGCGCGCCACATGAGCACCGTGCCCGCCCACTGCGACCGCCCGCTGGCCGACAGCACCCCGGCCAGCGGCCATGCCGCGCATCCGAACCTCGTGCTGGCCACGTCGATCCTGGCCAGCAGCCTCGCGTTCATCGACGGCTCGGTCGTCAACGTGGGCCTGTCCGCCATCGGCCACGACCTGGGCGGTGCGGGCGCGAACCTGTCGTGGGTGGTCAGCGGCTATCTCTTGCCGCTGAGTTCCCTGTTACTGCTGGGCGGCGCCGCCGGCGACCGCTACGGCCGGCGCCGCATCCTGCTTGCCGGCATCGCGGCGTTCGCGCTCGCCTCGCTGCTGTGCGCGTGGGCGCCACGCCTGTGGCTGCTCGTCGGCGGGCGCGTGCTGCAGGGCGTCGGCGCCGCCCTGCTGCTGCCGAACAGCCTCGCCATCCTCGGCGCCACATTCGAAGGCAAGGCGCGCGGCCGCGCGATCGGGATCTGGGCCGCGGCCGGCGCCGCCGCGGGCGCCATCGGGCCGCTGCTCGGCGGCTGGCTGATCGACACGGTCGGCTGGCGCGCCGTCTTTTACATCAACCTGCCCATCGCGGCGCTGGCGATGCTGCTCGGCTGGCGCTACGTGCGCGTGCCGCGCGGCGACAAGCCGGTCGCGCTCGATCCGGCCGGCGCCCTGCTGGCCAGCGCCGGCCTCGGCTGCCTGACGTGGGGACTGGCCGCCGCCTCGGCCGACAAGGGCGTGACGACGACGTCCAGCCTGGCGGTGGCGGCCGGCGTCGTCGTCCTGCTCGCGTTCCTGTGGGTCGAGCGGCGCGCCGGCGACAAGGCCATGCTGCCGCTGAAACTGTTCGGGTCGCACGGTTTCTCCGGCCTGAACCTGATGACGTTCCTGCTGTACGGCGCGCTGGGCGCGCTGATGCTGCTCGTGCCCTATGTGCTGATCCAGGCCCTGCACTACACGGCCAAGCAGGCGGGCGCGGCGCTGCTGCCGTTCCCGATCGTCCTGGCGATCGGCTCGCCGCTGATGGGCCGCGTGGCCGGCAGCCACGGGTCGCGCCTGCCGCTGTCGATCGGCGCGCTGCTCGTCGCCGGCGGATTCCTGCTGGGCACGCGCATCGGTCCCGGCCATTATGCGGCGACCGTACTGCCCGCGATCCTCGTCATCGCCGTCGGCATGGCGTGCGTGGCGGCGCCGCTGACGACGGCCGTGCTGTCGTCCGTCGACGGCAGCCACACGGGCATCGCGTCCGGTTTCAACAGCGCCGTCGCGCGCGGCGGCGGGCTCATCGCGACGGCGCTGCTGGGCGTCGTGCTGACGGCGCAGGGCCGCGCGCTGCTGGCGCCGTTCCACGCGGCGATGGTCGTGTGCGCGGCCAGCGCGCTGGCCTCGTCCGTCTGCGCCTTCCTCTGGGTCAGGAGCGACGGCGTCAAGCCTTCACATTGACCGAGGCGGGAAACGTGGGCGGACGGCGGCGCCGGCTGGCCTGCTCGTAGGCATAGGCCATCGCGATCAAGGCCGCCTCGCTCCAGGCGCCGCCGACGAACGACAAGCCGACGGGCAGGCCGTGCACCTGGCCGGCCGGCACCGTCACGTGCGGATAGCCGGCCACGGCCGCGGGCGACGAAAAGCCGGGGCCGTCGTGGTCGCCGTTGATGTAGTCGGTGAGCCAGGCCGTGCCGCCGGTCGGCGCGACGAACGCATCCAGCTTTTCCTCGCGCAGGATCCGGTCGATGCCCTCGGCACGGCTGTAGCGGCGGTTGTTGGCGAGGGCGTCGCGGTAGGCCCTGGCGTCGAGGCCCGGCCTGGCCTGGGCGGCGATCAAGTGTTCCTGGCCGAAGTGGCGCAATTCCTGCGCGGCGTGCCGGTCATTGAAGGCGATCAGGTCGGTCATCGTCCTGATCGGCGCATGCGCCGCGTAGCGCGCCAGGTACGCCTCCAGGTCGGGCCGGAATTCGGACAGCAGCACTTCCAGTTCGGTGTCGCCGTACTTGTCGGCGTTCGGCAGTTGCACGTCGACGAGCGTCGCGCCCTGGCCCTGCAGGACGGCCAGCTCGGCGGTAATGACGGCATCGACCGCCGGATGGTTCCCGAAGAAATTACGCGCCACGCCCAGGCGCTTGCCCTGCAGACCGTCCGTACGCAGGGCCGCGGCATAATCGCCCGGCTTGTCCTCGCCTGTCTGCGTCGCAGCATCGTCCGGATCGGCGCCGGCGATGGCGGCGAGCAGCAGCGCGGCGTCGGCGACGGTGCGCGTCATCGGGCCGGCCGTGTCCTGGGAATGGGCGATGGGAATGATGCCGCTGCGGCTGACGAGTCCCAGCGTGGGCTTGATGCCGACGATGCCGCAGATCGACGCCGGCGACACGATCGAGCCGTCCGTCTCGGTGCCGATCGCGAGCGTCGCGAGCCCGGCCGCCATCGCGGCGCCGGCGCCCGAACTGGAACCACTCGTGTTGCGGTCCAGTGCATACGGATTGCGCGTCTGGCCGCCGCGTCCGCTCCAGCCGCTGACGGAATGCGTCGACCGCATGTTCGCCCATTCGGACAGATTGGTCTTGCCGAGGATGACGGCGCCGGCCGCGCGCAGGCGTGCCGCGACGAACGCGTCGCGCGTGGCGCGCACGCCGTCCAGCGCGAGCGAGCCGGCGCTCGTGCTCATCCTGTCGCCCGTCGCGATATTGTCCTTGAGCAGGACGGGGATGCCGTGCAACGGCCCACGCACCTTGCCCGCGCGGCGCTCGCCGTCGAGGTCGGCGGCGATGTTCAGGGCGTCGGGATTCAGTTCGATGATGGCGTTGAGGCGCGGCCCCGCCTTGTCGAGGGCGGCGATGCGTGCCAGGTAGCGCTGCACGAGCGTCTTCGACGTCAGCTTGCCCCGTTCCATCAACGCCTGCTGCGCGCGCACGTCGGCGTCGAGCACGGCGTCGAGGGCCTTGCCCCCGGCCGCGGTCGGCATGCCGGCCGCGGCGCCGGCCGCCAGTCCCAGTCGAACGAAATCCCTGCGATCCATGTGACCTCCCCCGAGAATGCCCCAGCATAACAGCCGAGCCGGACGCACGGACGAAAAAAAACGCTGCCCGGCGGACAGCGTTTTTTTCGGGAGCGGGTCGGCTTAGTTGCGGACGACGCGCTTGTATTCGGCGGTACGGGTATCGATCTCGATCGTGTCGTCCTGGTTGACGAACAGCGGCACCTGGATGGTGAACTGCTTGGCTTCGATGGCGTTCTCGATCTTGGCTTCCTTCAGGACGTTGCCCGAGGTATTGCCCTTGACGGCCGGTTCCGTGTAGATGATCTGGCGTGCGATGGTGATCGGCAGTTCGACCGAGATGGCCTTGCCGTCGTAGAACACGGCTTCGCATTCCATACCGTCTTTCAGGTAGTTGATGGCGTCGCCCATGTTTTCTTCTTCGATTTCGTACTGGTTGTACTCTTCATCCATGAAGACGTACAGCGGGTCGGCGAAGTACGAGTAGGTCACCGGCTTCTTGTCCAGGACGACGACGTCGAACTTGTCGTCGCCGCGGAACACGTTTTCCAGCGGCGCGTTGGTGAGAAGATTCTTCATCTTCCACTTGTACGTGAAGCCCGTGCGGCTCGAGCCATTGACGTCGGAGCGCAGCACGATGAAAGGCTTGGCATCAACCATGATGATGTTGCCGACACGGATTTCTTTTGCGGGTTTCATAGGGAGGGTTTTAACCTAAAAATGAGTTGCAGTAATCAAGCATGATACCATGTTCCTCGCCCGTCGCCTACCGCAGCGACCGGGCGAAATCCAGCAGATTGCTCACCAAGTCGCCATTCGCCAACATCAGCGTTTGCCATTCGATATTGCGTTCGGCAATTGCGGGCAATCCGGCTTGCAAGGACGTCCACAGGGCCGGCCAATCGGTCGGCACATCCTCTTCCACGCCATTCCAGCGCAGGGAAAAATCGATCAGGCCAGGCAGGTTCGTCGCGTACTTGTGCAGGAACGCGCGGAGTTTAACATGATGCAAGTTTTCATCTTGCGGATAAATGTGCCAAATAAATGGCCGTCCCGCCCATTGCGCGCGCACCCAGGAATCCTCGCCCCGGACGAAGTTCAGGTCGCATGACCACAGCAGGCGATCGTAGTCTTCCTGCGACAGGAACGGGATCACGCGGACGCTCAGGCTGCCGCGCGTGGCGTGTGCGCCCGGCACCGGTTCGGCACCGAGGAAATCGCCCACCTGCGCGCGCGCGACGCCCTGCGGCACGAGGCATGTGAGCGGCCGTCCGCCGTCGCGCCAGACCGCGAACAGGTCCGCCAGCGGCGCCTGCGGATAGCAGAACAGGCTGACCGTCGGCGCCGCCTGCTCGTCCGCCGTGACGCCGAGCCGCGCGAGGAAACCGGCGCGCGCCGCCGGGTCCGCCTGGAACCGGTCGCGCGCAGCGAGCAGGTTGCGCTCGCGCAGCAGGCCGCCCGTCTGCGGCGTAAATCCGGGAAAGAAGAAATGCTTGGTCAGCTTGAGGCGCGGGTGCATCGACGGCAGCGTGTGGCAACCTTCGACCCACGCCTCGGCGCTGAGCCCTTCGTAATTGATCCACACGGGACGCGGCTCGCACTGCGCCATCGCGGCGATATAGCCCGGCGGGATGTCGACGCCGAAGAACTCGATCACGATGTCGGCCACGTCGGCCGGCGCGAACGCATCGTCCTGGCCGCGCCAGTGGACGACGCGCACGCCGTCCACGATCTGCGTATCGGCATCGATGGCGACGGACGGCCAGATGCGCCGGAAGCTGGCGAGATCGTCGACCCACAGGGTCACCGCGATGCCATGTTCGCCATGCAGCTGCCGCGCGAGGCGCCAGCAGATGCCGATGTCGCCGAAGTTGTCGACCACCTTGCAGAAGATGGCGAGTGTCGTGGAGCGTTGATCGAGATGCATGGTTAGCGGACCCAAAAGAAAAACCGGAGCACCTGTCCGCGCATGCGCGTTGGTCTGCTCCGGCTTTTGACTGGCGTCCCCACGGGGATTCGAACCCCGGTACTCACCGTGAAAGGGTGATGTCCTAGGCCTCTAGACGATGGGGACCTAAAACTGTGTGCTGCTGTGTTGCCGAATTCTTGGCGTCCCCACGGGGATTCGAACCCCGGTACTCACCGTGAAAGGGTGATGTCCTAGGCCTCTAGACGATGGGGACCTCGGAACTTCCTGCTGCTATGCCTGATCGCGGCATCATACACCAAAATACACCAAAACCTGGCGTCCCCACGGGGATTCGAACCCCGGTACTCACCGTGAAAGGGTGATGTCCTAGGCCTCTAGACGATGGGGACCCGAACTTCGCTACTACCTAAACGTGGTGGAGGTAAGCGGGATCGAACCGCTGACCTCTTGCATGCCATGCAAGCGCTCTCCCAGCTGAGCTATACCCCCCAATTTTTACTTCCGGGGTCAGAGACCGGATTTCCCGGTTGGGCTCTGACCTCGTCTGAATACGGATGCTGGTGTCCGCACTCAATAAAAAAGCCGCTTCAAGGCGGCTTCCTTGCAATTCAAAACCAAATTCTTGGCGTCCCCACGGGGATTCGAACCCCGGTACTCACCGTGAAAGGGTGATGTCCTAGGCCTCTAGACGATGGGGACCCTGGACTGCAATGCGTTACTCTGTTTTTCCTGCTTGGTGGAGGTAAGCGGGATCGAACCGCTGACCTCTTGCATGCCATGCAAGCGCTCTCCCAGCTGAGCTATACCCCCGGCGGAAAAACAGCACTATAACACACTACAACTACTGCTTACGTCGTTTTTCAACGCCGCGATCGCGAATCTGGCGTCCCCACGGGGATTCGAACCCCGGTACTCACCGTGAAAGGGTGATGTCCTAGGCCTCTAGACGATGGGGACCTGAACTTCGCAATCTACTTCAGAACGTGGTGGAGGTAAGCGGGATCGAACCGCTGACCTCTTGCATGCCATGCAAGCGCTCTCCCAGCTGAGCTATACCCCCGCAGTGCTGAAGTGCGAGCATTATAGCGGACGCACTTGCATTTCGCAAATACCCAGAGGGAATCACAAACCTTTGTTCACGCGGGCCAATACGGTGTCGCGGCCGAACAATTCCAGCACGGCGTCGATGGCCGGCGTCTGCAGCTGGCCCGTGACCAGCAGGCGCAGCGGCATGGCCAGTTGCGGCATCTTGAGGCCGTGCGCCGCCAGCACTTCCTTCATCATGGCGGACAGCGCGGGCTTGGTCCACTCGACGTCGCGCAGGCGCTCGGCGAACTGGGCCAGGGCCGGACGCACGGCGTCGGTCAGGTGCTGGGCCAGCAGCGCCGCATCCGGCTTCGGCGCGCGATAGAACAGCATGGCGGCGTCGGCCAGTTCGTTGATCGTGTTGGTGCGCTCCTTCATCAGGCCCAGCACGGCGGCGAGCGGCGGCGCGGCGTCGAACGCGGCGCCCTCGCGCTCCATCTTCGGACGCGCCAGACCGGCCAGGCGCTCGTTGTCGGCCAGCTTGATGTAATGGTTGTTCAGCCAGCCCAGCTTTTCCGGATTGAACTGCGCGGCCGACGCGGTCAGGTGCTCCAGGTTGAACCACTCGGTGAACTGCTGCATCGAGAAGATTTCGTCGTCGCCGTGGCTCCAGCCGAGGCGCGCGAGGTAGTTCAGCATCGCTTCCGGCAGATAGCCCTGCTCCGGATAGTCCATCACGCTGACGGCGCCATGGCGCTTGGACAGTTTCTGGCCGTCCGCGCCGAGGATCATCGGCAAGTGGCCGTATTGCGGCAGCTCGGCGCCCAGCGCGCGCAGGATATTAATCTGGCGGGGCGTGTTGTTGACGTGATCGTCGCCGCGCAGCACGTGGGTGATCTTCATGTCCCAGTCGTCGACGGCGACGCAGAAGTTATACGTCGGCGTGCCGTCCGGGCGGGCGATCACGAGGTCGTCCATTTCCTTGTTGGCGATGGTGATCGGGCCCTTGACCACATCGTGCCACGTGACTTCGCCGTCCAGCGGATTCTTGAAGCGCACGACCGGCTTCACGCCTTCCGGCACGGGCGGCAGCGTCTTGCCGGGCTCCGGGCGCCAAGTGCCGTCGTAACGCGGCTTCTCGCCGGCGGCGCGCATCCGCTCGCGCATCGCTTCCACTTCTTCCGGCGAGCAGTAGCACAGGTACGCCGTGCCGGCTTCCAGCATGCCTTTGACCACCTCGCGGTAACGGTCCATGCGCTGCATCTGGTAGAACGGACCTTCGTCGTGGGCGAGCCCCAGCCACTGCATGCCTTCCAGGATCGCCTGCACGGCTTCCGGCGTCGAACGCTCCAGGTCGGTATCTTCGATGCGCAGGACGAAGGTGCCGCCGAAGTGGCGGGCAAAGGCCCACGAATACAGCGCGGTGCGTGCGCCGCCGAGGTGGAGGTAGCCGGTCGGGCTGGGGGCGAAACGGGTACGGACGGTCATGGTCGGATACTGCCTGGATGTTGGTCAAGCAGCTATTTTACAGCCTGCCCCGCCAACGGGCGAGACGCGCAAGCCCCCGCCATCGCTACCCCGGACGGCCGTAAATTACTTTACAGAAATTAAGTTTTTGGCTAGAGTCTCGCGCTGGTCTTCCCACCCCGCGCCCCTCCCCTGTCCATGCCCACCGATCCGAGCACCGCTGCCATCGCGCGTTTGCGCGGGGAATTCGTCTGCGCGGCGACGGAAGCCGGCTTCCTGCACGCGCAGGCCAGGACGATCCTGCGCGACCTGCGCCGCGCCCTGATCCTGTGCTCGCTGTTCTACATGATGTTCAGCGTGAGCGACGTGCTCGCCCTCGGCCTGGCGGGCGCCATGCCGTCCCTGCTGGCCCGCTGCGCCGTACCCGTGCTGGCATACGCCGGCCTGCGCCACGCATGGCAAGCGGCGGCGCCCGTCGCGGCCGCGTACCGGGTGGCGAGCACGTTCACGCTGCTGGGGATGCTCACCTATATGGTCGTCGTCTGGCGGCGTCCGGCCGACACCCTGCTGCACGGCACCTCCGTCGGCCTGATGGCGGTCGTGATCCTGATCTTCATTCCGAACCGCCTGCGCACGGCTGCCGCCATCGCACTGGGCTCCAGCCTCGTCTTCATTGCGCTGGCCTGGTGCCGGCACCTCGAATCGACGCGCCACCTCGTGTCGATGACGATGCTGATCCTGTTCGCCAACGCGTTCGGCGCCGTCGCCGCGAACCGCCATGCCCGCCTGTGGCGCGAGCAATATCGTACGCAACAGGTGCTGACGAACCTGTCCGTGCGCGATCCGCTGACGGGTTGCTACAACCGGCGCCACCTGAACGCCGCGCTGCTCGACGGCGAGATCGCGCGGGCCCGGCGCTACCGGCTCAGCCTGTCGCTGATCATGTGTGACCTGGACGGTTTCAAGGCGATCAACGACACCTACGGCCACCACGCCGGCGACGCGCTGCTGCGCGGCTTCGCGCACCTGCTGCAGGCGATGACGCGCGAGGCGGTCGACACGGTGGTGCGCTACGGCGGCGAGGAATTCCTGATCCTGCTGCCGGAAACCCGGCTGGACGGCGCCGTCGAACTGGCCGAACGCATCCGCGCGGCCTTCGCCGCCCGGCGCGTCGAACACGGCGACGCCGTGCTGGCCACGACCGCCAGCTCGGCGTCGTCGGCGCGGATTTCGGCGCCGGCGAGGCCATCACGCCGCAGGGCCTGATTGCCGTCGCGGACGAACTGATGTACGACGCCAAGCGCGGCGGCCGCAACCGGGTGCGCGCGCGCCACCTGGACCCTTGCCTCGCGCGGGTGGCGTAGACGCGACGCGCGGGCGATAATCGCAGCGATGAGCGACCTTCCCGACCTGCACACCCACTACGACGCCATGTGGCACCGCGCCTGGCCTGCGGTGTCGAGCGGCGACGTCGACTGCGACACCCACCTGGCCGGCGGTCTCGACCCGCGCCGCGGCCTGACCCTGGCCGCGCGCCCCGGACCGGCCCTGGCCGCCCGCTTCGGCGCGCTGCAGGAGCGCCTGCTCGACGCCGACCCGCGCCAGTACCGCCAGCCCGGCGCCGACCTGCATGTGACGATCCTGTCCCTGTTCACGGTGACCGCGGACTACGCCCCGCACCTGGCGCGCCGCGCGGACTACGCCGCGGCCGTGCGCGCCGCGGTGGCGGGCCTGCCCGCGTTCGACATCGATTTCGACGGCATCACGATCTCGCGCGGCGCCGTGCTGGCCCGCGGTTTTCCGCGCGACGGTACGCTGGAACTGCTGCGCGCGCGCCTGCGCGACGCGTTGCGCGCGAGCGGACTGGATGGCTCGCTGGACCAGCGCTACCGGCTCGTCACGGCGCATTCGACGCTGCTGCGCTTCGTCGCGCCGCCGCCCGACCCGGCGCGCCTGGCCGCGGTGCTGGCCGGGCTGCGCGCGCTGCCGCTCGGGACGATGCGGGTGGACACGCTGCAGCTCGTCGTGAACGACTGGTATATGTCGAACGCGGCCGTGGAAACCGTCGAGACGTGGACGTTATCCGGCCGCGCGCCGTAACGTGACAGGCTGCTCCCCCGCCGCCCGCGCCCGCAACTGGCCGCAGCCGCCGTCGACATCCTGCCCGGCCGAATCGCGCAATTTGGTCAGCACGCCGCGCTCGAACAGCCACGCCGCGATCGTCCGCGCCTTGTCCCAGCTGGGACGGCGGAAGTCCAGGCCCGGGTTCGTATTGTAGGGAATCATGTTCAGCACGGCATATTTGCCGCGCAAGAGGGCCACGAGGGCCTCGAGCTCGTCCGGCCCGTCGTTGACGCCGTCCAGCAACGTCCACTGGTACTGGATCGGATAGCCGGTCAGGCGTGCGTAGCGCTCGCCCTCCTCGACCAGTTCGGCGGCGGAAAACCGCGGCGCGCGCGGCAGCAGGCGCGCGCGCAGGTCGGCCCTGGTCGTATGCAGCGACAGCGCCAGCGCCGGCTTCACGCGCCCGACGGGCAGGCGCTCGAACACGCGCGGATCGCCCACCGTCGAGAACACGAGGTTCTTGTGCGCGATATTGCCCTCGATGCCGAGCAGGTCGATGGCTTCCAGGACATTGTCCAGGTTGTGGGCGGGCTCGCCCATGCCCATGAACACGACTTTCTTCACGGGACGCAGGCGCCGCGCCAGCACGACTTGGGCGACGATCTCGCCGCTCGTCACCTGCCGGATCAGGCCATCGCGCCCCGTCATGCAGAACTGGCAGCCGACCGCGCAGCCGACCTGGCTCGACACGCACACGCCGTCGCGCGGCAGCAGCACGGATTCCACGGTCTGGCCATCCGCGAGGCCCACCAGCAGCCGGGCCGAGCCGTCGTCGGCGGGGTGCTCGCTGACGACCCGCGCGAGCGCATCCAGTTCGGCGTCCAGCTGCGGCAGCGCTTCACGGACAGGCTTCGGGAGAAAATCGTCGGGGCGGCGGCGGCCGCGGTCGTGGTCCATCACGCGGACCCAGTCGCGCAGCACGCGGTCTGCGTGCAGGGGTCGAGCGCCCAGCGCACGGAGGCGGCTGCGGATTGCTTCAATTCTCATAGTTTGCCCAAAAACGTCGCCCCCGCACAGGCGGGGGCCCAAGTGTTGCATGCGTCGCTGCAATGCGCGCAACTTGGGTCCCCGCCTCCGCGGGGACGACGGTCGCTGCTCAGTCGTTCTTGACGACGATCGTCGGAAACTTCGCCGTCATATCCTTCGCCTGCTCCGCCACCTTGACGGCCACCTTGCGCGCGATGTCCTTATAGATCGCGGCGACCGGGCCATCCGGTTCGGCGACGACGGTCGGCGTGCCGGAATCCGTCTGCTCGCGGATCGACAGCTGCAGCGGCAGCTTGCCGAGGAATTCCACGTGGAAGTCGGCGCACATCTTTTCGCCGCCGCCCGCGCCGAAGATCGCTTCGACGTGACCGCAGTTCGAGCAGATGTGGGTGCTCATGTTTTCCACGACGCCGAGGATCGGGATACCGACCTTCTCGAACATCTTGAGGCCCTTGCGCGCGTCCAGCAGGGCGATGTCCTGCGGCGTCGTGACGATCACGGCGCCCGTGACGGGCACTTTCTGCGACAGGGTCAGCTGGATGTCGCCGGTGCCCGGGGGCATGTCGACGACGAGGTAGTCGAGGTCCTTCCAGTTGGTCTGTTCCAGCAGTTGCTGCAGGGCCTGGGTGACCATCGGGCCGCGCCACACCATCGGTTCGTCCGGATCGATCATGAAGCCGATCGACGACACCTGCACGCCATGGTTTTCCAGCGGCTCCATCGTCTTGCCGTCCAGGCTTTGCGGACGGCCGTTCACGCCCAGCATCATCGGCTGCGACGGGCCGTAGATGTCGGCGTCCAGCAGGCCGACCGCGGCGCCCTCGGCGGCCAGCGCCAGCGCGAGGTTGACGGCCGTCGTCGACTTGCCCACGCCGCCCTTGCCGGAGGCGACGGCGATGATGTTCTTCACGTTCGGCATCACCTTCAAGCCGCGCTGGACCGCGTGCGACAGCACCTTGGTCGTGACGTTGACGCTGGCGTTCTCCACGCCGGGCAGCTTGCGCAGCGCGTCGACGACGGCCGCGCGGATACCTGCCGCCTGGCTCTTCGCCGGATAGCCGAGTTCGATGTCGAGGGCGACGCTGCCGCCGTCGATCTGGATGTTCTTGACTGCCTTGGACGAGACGAAATCTTTATTGGTATTGGGATCGACGACAGCGGCCAGGGCCGACTTGACGTCTTCAGGCGTGATGCTCATTGGGTTCTCCGGATGTGATGCGCAAGTTTAGCGCAAAACGGGGGTTCGACTGTTGCCAGGCTGGCAAATGCGCGGATTGTCCGCTGCGCGTCGAGGTGATCCGCTGGTAAAATGCCTTTTTTTACATCCCACGCAACCACCGACCATGACACGCAAGCTGTTCGTCACCACTGCCCTGCCCTACGCCAACGCTGCCTTCCACATCGGCCACATGATGGAGTACATCCAGGCCGACATCTGGGTCCGCTTCCAGCGAATGCAGCGCGACGCCGGCGAACAGCGGACCGTGCACTTCGTCGGCGCCGACGACACGCACGGCACGCCGATCATGATCGCCGCGGAGAAGGAAGGCGTGACGCCGCAGGAATTCGTGGCGAAGATCGCGGCCGGCCGCGCGCAATACCTGGACGGCTTCCACATCGCCTTCGACAACTGGCATTCGACGGATTCGCCGGAAAACGTCGACCTGTCGCAGAGCATCTACCGCCGCCTGCGCGACAACGGCCTCATCTACACGAAGACCGTCGACCGCTTCTACGACACGGCGAAAGGCATGTTCCTGGCCGACCGCAACATCAAGGGCGAATGCCCGGTCTGCCACGCGAAGGACCAGTACGGCGACAACTGCGAGGTCTGCGGCGCCGCCTACCAGCCGACCGAGCTGATCAATCCATACTCCGTGTTCACCGGGTCGACGCCGATCCTGAAGCCGTCCGAACAGTACTTCTTCAAGCTGTCCGACCCGCGCTGCTTCCAATTCCTCAAGGAGTGGCTGAACACGCCGGGCCGCCTGCAGCCGGAGATGGTCAACAAAGTGTCGGAATGGCTGGGCGAAAACGGCGAGAAGCTGGCCGACTGGGACATCTCACGCGACGCGCCCTATTTCGGCATCCCGATTCCCGACGCGCCGGGCAAGTTCTTCTATGTGTGGCTGGACGCGCCGGTCGGCTACCTGGCCAGCCTCAAGAATTACTTCGAAAAGAAAGGCCTCGATTACGAAGCCTTCCTGAAAGATCCGGCCGCCGAGCAAGTGCACTTCATCGGCAAGGACATCGTCTCGTTCCACCTGCTGTTCTGGCCGGCGATGCTGAATTTCTCGGGCCACCCGATCATCGACAAGCTGAAGGTCAATGTCCACGGCCACCTGACCGTGAACAACGAAAAGATGTCGAAGTCGCGCGGCACCGGCATTTCGCCGCTGCGCTACCTGGATCTGAAAATGAATCCGGAATGGCTGCGCTACTACCTCGCGTTCAAGCTGAACGCGCGCGTCGAAGACCTGGACTTCACGGGCGACGACTTCGTCGCGCGCGTGAACAGCGACCTGATCGGCAAGTACGTGAACATCGCCAGCCGCTGCGCCGGCTTCATCGCCAAGCGCTTCGACGGCAAGCTGGCGTCCGCGCTGTCGGATGACGCCAAACAATGGATCGCTCGTGCCCTGAACGGCGAAGTTAATGGCAACGTCGGCGAGCGCCAGGCGTCCATCGCCGCGAACTTCGAGTCGCGCGAGTTCGGCAAGGCGCTGCGCGAGATCATGGAAGTGGCCGACGTCGCCAACCGCTACGTCGACGAGAACAAGCCGTGGCTCCTGGCCAAGGACGAGACGAAGACGGCCGAGCTGCACGACGTGTGCACCGCCGCGCTGATCCTGTTCCGCCAGCTGACGATCCTGCTGTCGCCGGTGCTGCCGCACGTGGCCGCGCGCGTGCGCGAATTCCTCGGCGACGACGCCTATTCGTGGGACGACACCCAGGGTGAGCGCGTCTACGCGCCGCTGCTGGGCCGCACCATCAACGCCTACAGCCACCTGATGCAGCGCGTGGATGCCAAGATGGTCGAGGACCTGTTCGACAAGCCGGCCGCTGCCGACCCGGCGGCCGCTGCGGCCGCTGCGGACGCCGCGGACGCGGTGACGACCGCCGCACCTTCCGACATCGAGGCACTGGCGCCGGAAATCTCGATCGACGACTTCACCAAAATCGACCTGCGCGTCGCGAAGATCGTCAATTGTGAGCACGTCGAAGGTTCGAACAAGCTGCTGCGCCTCACGCTGGACGTGGGCGAAGGCCGCTATCGTAATGTGTTCTCGGGTATCAAGTCGGCTTACCAGCCGGAGCAATTGATCGGCAAGCTGACCGTGCTGGTTGCGAACCTGGCGCCGCGCAAGATGAAGTTCGGCGTGTCGGAAGGCATGGTGCTGTGCGCATCGGCGCAGGATGAAAAGACGAATCCGGGCCTGTACCTGCTCGAGCCGGCGAGCGGTGCCCAGCCGGGCATGCGGATTCGCTGAGCGTCCGGTTGCTCCGCAGGGCGACGGCAACGCGCTCTTGTTGCCCTCGTAATCCTGGCCGCCGATCCCGGCGGCCGCGTCCGGCCCGGCGATTGAAACGGCAACGGGAAGCGCAGCGCAATGCAGGCGGTTTTCATGGATCGCCTGCCGTGGGCCGGCATGGAAAGAGCGTCGATACCTTGCCAGAATGCCATCAGTTTCCGCGCGCCAGTGGCAGTATAATGCGCTGTTTTTTAATTAGATACGGCCGGAGCAGTCACGGAAAATCCGTACGCCGACCCATCAATAAATTCACTTTTAAGTGGTAGCGAAAAATATGACCGAATACAAAGCCCTGAGGCACATCCCGCAAGCGACCCTGTACCGCCAAGGTGACGTCTTCGTCCTGTTCGGCGAACTGTTCGGCCGCGGCTATGTGAACGGCCTGATCGACGAGGCGCGCGCCGCCGGCATGACGATCCTCGGCATCACCGTCGGCCGCCGCAACGACGACGGCACCCTGCGCGCGCTGACGCCGGAAGAGCATGCCGAAGCGGAAGAAAAACTCGGCGGCCGTATCGTCAACGTGCCGCTGATGGCCGGTTTCGACATGGATGCGCCCCCGGGCGAGCAGAATCCGACCGAGATGCTGTCCGGCGTTACCCTCAAGGGCTGGCAGGAAGACAAGCTCGACTGGACCAAGATCGAAGCCTGCCGCGCCGCCGGCGTGCAGCGCTTCACCCAGTCCGCCCAGGCCGTCATGGCCGAGATCGACAAGCTGATCCCGGACGGCGCCAACGTGTTCTTCGCGCACACGATGGCCGGCGGCATCCCCAAGATCAAGGCCTTCCTGGCCATCGCCAACCGCATCTACAAGGGCCGCGGCGACCGATTCATGTCCTCGCGCGCCCTGCTGGACAGCGATCTGGGCAAGCTGATCCTGATGAACTTCGACGAAGTCACGGCGAACACGCTGAAATACCTGATCGACGCCTCCGCCGCGATCCGCGCCCGCGTGGAGTCTAAAGGCGGCCAGGTGCGCTACACGGCGTACGGCTACCACGGCACCGAGATCCTGATCGGCGACGAATACCTGTGGCAGACCTACACGAACTACACGCAGGGCTATGCCAAGATGCGCCTGGAGTCGATCGCCGAAGCCGCCTGGGCCAGGGGCGTCAGCGCCACCGTGTTCAACTGCCCGGAAATCCGCACGAACTCGTCCGACATCTTCGTCGGCGTGGAACTGTCGCTGTTCCCCCTGCTTCTCGCCCTCAAGAAAGAGGGTGGCGGCGCCTGGGCTCAGGAGCAATGGGACATCTGCCAGGGCCTGCTGGCCGACGGCGTCTCGCTGCAATCGATCCTGGACAAGCTGGAAACCTATCTGCAGACCGCTACCAGCGCGTCGTTCCGCAACTTCGACGCCTGGCCGATGGACAACACGCCGGAACTGGCCGACCTGATGATCGGCACGTCGGAAGAAATCACCTCCCTGCACAAGGACAAGAAGGCGCTGATCACGGACCACCTGTCGTCCCTCGTGCTGGAAAGCGCCGGACCGCTGATGTTCCACGGCGCGGCCGAAAAGATCGCACCGGTGCTGTGGCTCAACCACGACATCATCGCGCGCCAGCTCAATGCGCTGCACCAATAAGCGCTGACACGCAGTATCATTCCTTGTTTTTATGATGCGGCGGCCCTCCATAAATGAGGCCGCCGCTTTTTGGACTCGCCTAGAAAAGCCATGAAACACTCCCAGTACGAATCCGAGCACACCAAGTTCATCAAGCAACTGAAAGACAAGACCCCGGGCATGGAAGAGCGCCAGCAAGCCGGCCGCGCCCTGCTGTGGGACAAGGCCCCGCTCTCGCTGGACGAGCAGCGCCGCATCGAAGAATCGCGCCTGCGCCAGCAGGCCTATCCGTACCAGACCAAGATCTGAGCGCAACCTGAGCTTATCCGAGGCCGACGACGATGGCGCCCGAGCAGGCGACGCCCGGTGGGCGCGCCGATCCCGACACGGGCGACGGCACCGCGGCGGGCGCTGACCTCGATGCCGCCGCGGCCCACGCCGAGAGCGCCATCGCGCGCCTGTACGGCGAACCGCTGCTGCACCTGCCCACCGACCTGTACATCCCGCCCGATGCGCTCGAGATCTTCCTGGACGCCTTCGAAGGTCCGCTCGACCTGCTGCTGTACCTGATCCGCAAGCAGAACTTCAACATCCTCGACATCCCGATGGCCCAGGTCACCTTGCAGTACCTGGAATACGTCGAGCAGATCCGCAAGAGCAACCTGGAGCTGGCGGCGGAATACCTGCTGATGGCGGCCATGCTGATCGAGATCAAGTCGCGTATGCTGCTGCCCAAGCGCGTCGATACGCTCGTCGAGGAAGCGGACGACCCGCGCGCGGAGCTGGTGCGGCGCCTGCTGGACTACGAGCAGATCAAGCTCGCGGCCCAGCAACTGGGCGCCCTGCCCCAGGAAGGCCGCGACTTCACGCGGCCGCAGCTGCACATCGAGCAGGCGCTGGGGCCGATCTGGCCGGACGTCGACCCGCACGACCTGCAGCGCGCCTGGATGGACGTGCTGCGCCGCGCGAAGCTGACCCAGCATCACCGCATCGGCCGCGAGGAATTGTCCGTGCGCGAGCACATGTCGGCCATCCTGCGCACCTTGCAGTCGGCCCGCTTCGTCGAGTTCGCGGACCTGTTCGGCGGCCATGCCAGCGTGCCCGTCGTCGTCGTGCACTTCGTCGCCATGCTCGAACTGGCGAAAGAAACGTTAATCGAAATCACCCAGGCCGAACCTTTCGCCCCCATCTATGTGCGGCTCGCCTATTCACCGGCATGACGCCTCCACGCATCCGATACCATGAAAATCATCTCCACCATTGACGAACTGCGCGACCAACTGCGCGGACAACTGCGCACCGCCTTCGTGCCGACGATGGGCAATCTGCACGAGGGCCACCTGTCGCTGATGCGCCTGGCGCGGCGCCACGGCGACCCGGTCGTCGCCTCGATCTTCGTCAACCGCCTGCAATTCGGTCCGAACGAGGACTTCGACAAATACCCGCGCACATTCGAAGCGGACGTCGCCAAGCTGGAGAAGGAAGGCGTGTACGTACTGTTCGCGCCGACCGAGAAAGACCTGTATCCGGAGCCGCAGGAATACCGCGTGCAGCCGCCGGACGACCTGGGCAATATCCTGGAAGGCGAGTTCCGCCCCGGCTTCTTCAACGGCGTGTGCACCGTCGTGACGAAGCTGTTCTCTTGCGTGCAGCCGCGCGTGGCCGTATTCGGCAAGAAGGATTACCAGCAGCTAATGATCGTGCGCAACATGGCGCGCCAGTTCGCCCTGCCGACGGAAATCATCGGCGCCGAAACCTTCCGCGCCGAGGATGGCCTGGCGCTGTCGTCGCGCAACGGCTACCTGAGCGCCGTGGAGCGGGCCGAGGCGCCGTTCCTGTACCAGACCCTGCAGTACGTGGCCGAACGCACCCGCGCCGGCCACGCCGACCTGATGGCGCTGGAACGCGACGCGATGGCGCGCCTGGCCGCGCACGGCTGGCAGCCGGACTATGTGTCGATCCGCAAGCGCATGAACCTGCAGGCGCCGAGCCGCGAGGAATACGAAGCGGGCGCACCGCTCGTCGTCCTGACCGCCGCCAAGCTTGGCGCGACGCGTCTGATCGATAATCTTGAGATCTGACTCTAAACGTTCCATTGTTGCAAATGTGCTGTAGGAATTGTCAACACTTCTTGCTAGACTCGGGGTTTGGCTTTTTACCCAACCCACGTAAAAAGAAGGAGTAGCGCCTTGACTGACCTTTCAATGCCGCTCATGCGTAAGGGTCCGCCCAAACTGGCGGACGCCGTCGACCGGATTACCCAGAACCCGGCCGCTCATGAAATGCGCGATCCGTTCGATATCGGCGACGCGCTGACGACACTCGCCCTGACCGGCGAGCCCGTCACCGTGTATCCGTTCGGCCAGGACTTCGCCATGGCGCGCATCGACAGCGTCGATCCGGAGGGCAAGGTTTTCACGCTCGACCTCGCGGAACACGGTACTTTACCGAAGGGCAAGACGGTGTTCGTCGCGGCGCTCGGCAGCAATGCCAAGGTCCAGTTCGAGCTCGACGCGGCGCCCGGCGCCGTCGCCGACCGCCCGGACCTGGTGCAATTCCCCCTGCCGGCCGCCTGCCTCGTGCTGAACCGGCGCGCCGAGCCCCGCCTCGAATCGCCGCTGGGCATGAACTACGGCGCCCGCTTCTCGATGATGGGCAAGGTGTTCGAGATGCCGCTGTACGATTTCTCGCGCGGCGGCGTCGGCCTGCGGGCAACGCCGGAGCAGGCGCTCGAACTGTACGTGGGCAAGAAGCTGGAAGGCGTGCTGCTGGAACTGGGCTCGTCGCTCATCGTGTCGGCCGACCTCGAAGTCCGCCTGCTGCGGCCATTCCGCACCTTCCTGCTGGGCCCGCAGGTCCAGGTCGGGTGCCGGATCTCGAACATCACCATGCAGATGCGCCAGACGCTGGAGCGGGCGGTGGGCAAGATGCAGAAGCGCAGGTAAGCCGGCGCGTTTATCGCGCCGGGCACTAAACTGCGTGGAAAAAAGACCCGCCAAAAAAATCCGCGTGACCGCATTCCTATAATCATTTCAGGGAATTCCCCCTGAAAATGATTAAGGAGACAGTCATGAACAGCGATATGAGGCGGCTGCTGGTCGTGGGCGCGATCCTGTCGATGTCGGCAGGGAAAGCGCTGGCCTGGGCCGATTGCGCGAACGCCGCGTCCGATCCGGATGGCGACGGCTGGGGCTGGGAAAACAACGCGTCGTGCAAGGTCGTGTTCAAGGGATTCCGGGTGGACGGCGCCGTGCTGAAAGACGCCAACGGCAATGCCTTCATCGCGCGCGGCGTGAATAACCCGCACGCGTGGTACGACACCCAGGCGTACGACGTCCTCGGCAACCTCGCCGCGCGCAAGACCAATCTCATTCGGGTCGTGTGGACCACCAGCGGCACCGCGGCGCGCCTGGACCAGATATTGACGGCCATCGAAGCCCGGAAAATGGTGTCCATCGTCGAACTGCACGACGGCACGGGCAGCAACGACGCCGCACTGCTGCAGACCATGGCCAACTACTGGGCACGCAGCGACGTCGTCGCCGTCCTCAAGAAACACGAACGCACCACGATGGTCAACATCGCCAACGAATGGGGCGATGCCGGCAAGACGCCGTTGCAATGGCGCGAGGATTACAAAGGGCCGATCACGACGATCCGCAACACGGGCCTGACCACCACGCTCGTGATCGACAACCCGAACTATGGCGGCAATGCCAACGGCGGGCTCTGGTACGGCTGGGACCTGGTCAACTACGATCCCCGGCACAATCTGCTGTTCTCGGTCCACGCCTACAGCACGTTCAACAACGCGAACGACATCTATAACGCGATGTACAACTACCGGAACAACAACCTGGCGTTGCTGATCGGCGAGTTCGGCTATGACTACGACAACGGCAACAACAACCTCGGTTGCAAGGTCGACGCGTCGCTGTTGATGCAATGGGCCCAGCAGTTCGGGGTCGGCTACGTGGCCTGGTCGACGGCCGGCAACGATACGCCCAATGCCTGGCTCGACCTGATGACTGACTGGTCGGGTACGACAACGTGGGGCAACACCGTGTGGTACGGCCAGTACGGCATCGCCAATACGGCCACCAGGGCGTCGATCTATTGACCGGAACGGCGCGCGCTTCCCGGCGCGCCCTCCACCCGCGGCGACGCCGGGATCACGCCGCCACGTTCTGCGCCCACGCCAGCGCCGACAGATGCGCCTTGTTGACGTCGTGCGGGCTGATGTCCAGCGATGCCGCCAGCGACGCCACCAGGTCCGAATCCAGCTCGCACGCTTCGGCCAGCGCCAGGTAGGGCCCGTAGGTGCCTTCGCGTCCCAGCAGTGCCTGCACGACCTGTTCCGGCAGCTGGATCGTCTCCAGCACCTCCTTCATCGACAGTCCCAGCAGGCGGTCCAGCAGCGAGAACATGCCGGCGACGAACAGGTGCTCGCCCTCGCTGCGCGGCAGGGCCGTCTGGCCGAGCAGCTCGCACAGGCGCGCGCGCACGACGGCGGTTTCCATCAGCACGGGCGAATACCCGCTCGCGCTGGCGGTGGCCAGCAGCAGGACGAGCCAGCGGTACAGCGGCGCATAGCCGAGCATGGCGATCGCCTGGCGCAGCGACTGGATGTCGCGCCCGCTGCCGAAGCCGGCCGAATTGATGAAGCGCAGCAGTTTATAGATGAGCGCGGGGTCGCGCTTGAGCACGGCCTCGATCTTGGGCACGTCCTCGTTGTTCTGCACCATCTGCATCAGTTGCAGGATGATGGTCTGGGCCGGGTTCATGCCCTTGACGGGGTTGCCCGGCCGCGGCGTCAGGTGCAGCTTGCCGACGAAGGCGTCCAGGCCCAGCGCGGCGCAGGCGTCGAAATCCTGCCACGTCGTGACCGGCCGCCCGACCAGGCGCAGCGCCGACTGCCTGGCGGCCGCGTACGCGCGCGCCTGGGCCGCCACGTCGGCGCCGGTGAAGCGCACTTCGGCGTAGGAAGCGTAGGGCGACAGGTTCTTGCCGAGCAGGGCCAGGTCGGCGTCGCGGATCGAGATGCCGACGCCGCCGGCGCGCAGCGCCTGCACGGCGGCGCGGGTGTCGGCGTTCGCGAGGTCGCGCACGCGCAGCGACAGCACGGTGCGTTCCGGCGGCAGCACGTGCAAGGCGTCCAGCGACAGCATGGCCGGCACGGCGTCGAGGAACAGGATCTTGTCGCGCAGCAGCCAGCCCTGCTCGTCGTCGACCACGTGCCCGGCCACGAAGGCGACGAGGCTTTCGAGGTCGGCGTCGACGACTGCCTGGCCGTCCCGCCGTTGCCAGCAGAGCTCGTATCCAATCACGCGCTGCTTGGGATCGAGCAGCGGTTCACGGACGATAAAATTAGTCTGGTGCATGTGTGTAACGATCCCGGGATGAAACGAAATCGCGCGGCGCAACGGCCGCCGCGCGGGATCAGAAACCGAGGCTGTCCAGCAGGTCGTCGACCTGGCCCTGGTCGGCCACGACTTCGCTATTGCCGTCCGGATTGATCTGCGGACCGTTCAGCAAGCCATTGTCGAGCTCGCGCTTGATCTCGCTGGGGGCGAAATCGACGAGCACCTGCACCAGCTGCTTTTCCAGGTTCTGGGCAATGCCCGTGATGCGCGAGATCACCTGGCCGGTCAGGTCCTGGAAGTCCTGGGCCATCATGATGTCCATCAGATGGCCTTTGGTGGCGTTGGCGGCAGTGCGCGACTCCGCCAGGCTGGCCACCGTGCGCTCGGCCAACGCACGCCAGGCGCCGTCGCCCGGCGCGGCCAGCAGGGCCTCCCAGGAACGGCTCAGTTCGGCGGCACGGTCATCGATACCGTCCTGCAGGGGATTGGCGGCATCGGTCGCATCGAGCACACGCTTGGCCGATTGTTCGGACAGCCGGACCACGTAATCGAGGCGGTCGCGCGCATCGGGGATGTCGCTGGCCGCCTTTTCGATCAGTTTGTCCAGGCCGAGCCCGCGCAGGCTTTCGTGCAGCGCGCGGGTCATATGCCCGATCCGGCTCAGGACCTCGTCAGGCGAGGTCGAGTCGGCAGTGTACTCGGTCATTTACGCGGCCTTTTCCATCTTTTCGAAAATCTTGTTCAGCTTTTCGTCCAGCGTGGCCGCGGTGAACGGCTTCACGACGTAGCCGTTGGCGCCGGCCTGCGCCGCCGCGATGATGTTTTCCTTCTTGGCTTCGGCGGTGACCATCAGCACCGGCAGCTTGGCCAGTGCGGGATCGGCACGGATGTTCTGCAGCATGGTCAGGCCGTCCATGTTCGGCATGTTCCAGTCCGATACGACGAAATCGAACTGTTCGCTGCGCAGCTTGGCCAGTGCCTGGACACCATCTTCCGCCTCGTCGACATTGCCGTAACCCAGTTCTTTCAACAGATTCTTGACGATGCGTCGCATCGTCGAGAAATCGTCAACCACCAGGAAACGCATCTTTGGATCAGCCATGAATTACTCCGTTGTTTCTCTAATTCTGATTATGAGGCTTTGTTCAACCTTTTGCCGGTCGCACGCCTCACTGTGTTGGTTGGGTTCGGCACTACGATACAAACTGAAGCATAGCATTTTTGTTGCTCTACGGCGATAAAACCGCGGTGAACGCACCATATGCGGATCAAACGCGCAACGCCCGGCCCCCGTGTGTGGCCAGATGGCCAAGCACGAGGCCCGGCAGTGCCGTCAGCGGGGCCACCTCGTGGGCGGCACCGATGGCGATCGCTTCGCGCGGCATGCCGAACACGACGCACGACGCTTCATCCTGGGCGAAATTGTAGGCGCCCGCGGTCTTCATCTCCAGCATACCTTGTGCGCCGTCCTTGCCCATGCCCGTCAGGATCACGCCGACCGCGTTCTTGCCGGCCGCCTGGGCCGCTGAACGGAACAGCACGTCCACGGACGGGCGATGGCGGTTGACCGGTTCGGACTGCTCGATCCTGGTCATGTAGTTGGCGCCGGAGCGGGTCAGCAGCAGATGCGAGTGGCCGGGCGCGATGTAGGCGTGGCCCGGCAGGACGCGTTCGTTGCCGGCGGACTCGAGGACGCTGATCTTGCACAGCGAATCGAGGCGGCGCGCAAAGGAACTCGTGAAGCCTTCCGGCATGTGCTGGGCGATCAGGATGCCGGGACAGTCGGACGGCATCTGCATCAGGAATTCGCGGATGGCTTCCGTGCCGCCCGTCGAGGCGCCGATGATGATCAGCTTTTCCGACGACGTCAGCGGGCTCCTCAGCTGCGGCAGCGGGACGGTGCCGCCGCCGGCAGGCGCCTGCAGCGTGCGCGCCTTGACGCGGGCGCGCGCCGTGGCGCGGATCTTGTCGGCGATCAGCTCGGTGTACTCGCGCATGCCGCTCTGGATCGAGATCTTGGGCTTGGTGACGAAATCGACGGCGCCCAGTTCCAGCGCGCGCATCGTGATCTCGGAGCCGCGCTCCGTCAGCGACGACACCATCAGCACCGGCATCGGGCGCAGGCGCATGAGTTTTTCGAGGAAGTCGAGGCCGTCCATTTTCGGCATCTCGACGTCGAGCGTGAGCACGTCCGGGTTCGTGCGCTTGATCAGATCGCGCGCGACGAGCGGATCGGGGGCGACGCCGACGACTTCCATGTCGGGCTGCGAATTGACGATCTCGGTCATCACGCTGCGGATCAGTGCGGAGTCGTCCACGATCACCACTTTGATCTTTGTAATCGGGTTTAAGGTCATCCTTTGCCTTTCTGGTCAGAACAGGTCGACGGCGCCCGAGACGGGGGTGACCTTGAGGCGGCTGGCGTAGTCGAGTTCGCGTTTCGCCAGCGTATCGTTATGGGTCTGCATCAGTTTCTTGACGAGCACCTTGCCAGTGCGCGGGAAGAAATACACCTTGCGCGGGTAGATATCGTTCAGGTCCTCGGCCAGCACGGGAATCCGCTCGGTCTTGAGGAAGTTGATGACGAACGCGGCATTGCGTTCGCCCACGTTCATCGCGGAAAAACCGCGCAGCACGGCACCGCCGCCGAAGACCTTCGCTTCGAGATGCTCGCGGCGGGCGCCGGCCTTCAGCAGGTCGTTGATCAGCACTTCCATCGCATACGTTCCGTAGCGCATCGAGGCCGAGACCGGGTTGGCCGGATCGCCGCCGTCCGGCAGCATGAAGTGGTTCATGCCGCCCAGGCCCTTGGTGCGGTCGCGGATGCAGGCCGACACGCACGAGCCGAGCACCGTCACGATCAGCATGTCGCGGCCCGTGTAGTAATACTCGCCGGGCAGGATCTTGGCCGCGTCGCAGTCGAAGGTGCGGTCGTAATAGACGTTGGTGGCGAAATGGCTGTTCGTATCCATGATCGGGTGCGTGGGCGTCAGCCGTGGTTCAGTTCGTAGACCGTCTTGCCGCGCAGGCGCAGCGCATCGGAGACGTACAGGAAGTTCTCGGAATGGCCGGCGAACAGCAGGGCCTCCGGCTTCATCAGCGGGACGAAGCGCGCGAGGATCTTGCGCTGCGTGGCCTTGTCGAAATAGATCATCACGTTGCGGCAGAAAATGGCGTCGAACGGGCCCTTGAGGTCCCAGCCGTCGGCCAGCAGGTTCAGCTGGCGGAACGTGATCAGCTGGCGCAATTCGGGCCGCACCCGCACGAGCCCCTCCTGGGCGCCCTTCCCCTTCAGGAAAAAGCGGCGCAGGCGCGCCTGCTCCATCTTGTCGACCCGCTCGATCGGGTAGACGCCGGCGCCGGCCGTGGCCAGCACGTTCGTGTCGATGTCGGTGGCGATGATCTGGACGGGCGGCGTGAGCGTGTCGAACGCCTCGCACACGGTCATGGCGATCGAATACGGCTCTTCGCCGGTGGAGCTGGCCGAGCACCAGATCGTGAGCGGTCCGCCGTGCCCCGCGCGTCGTTTGAGCGCGTGTTCGGCCAGCAGCGGGAAGTGATGGGCTTCGCGGAAGAACGACGTGAGGTTCGTCGTCAGCGCGTTCGTGAACGATTCCCACTCGGCCGGCATGCGGCCCGCTTCAAGCGCGTCGAGGTAGGACGCGAACGTGGCGATGCCGTTGGCGCGCAGGCGGCGCGCGAGCCGGCTGTAGACCATCTCCTGCTTGCTGTCGGCCAGCGAGATGCCGGCGCGCTGGTAGATCAGGCCGCGCACGCGCTCGAAATCGGCGCGCGTGAAGTCGAACTCCTTGCCGGTTTCCTGTTTGGTCGTATTGGGCGGCACGTTGTTAGCCATGGGTTGTGTTAGTTCTGCGGACCGCGTGCGGTCCGGGTTGCCCCTTGCGCCGCGCTGCGTTTTTTTAAGCTGCCAACCGGTCCATCAGGCCCATCTCGCTGGACGACATCAGCTTGTCGATGTCGATCAGGATGAGCATGCGCTCGTCGACGGTCCCGAGCCCGGTGAGGTAGTCGGAGTTGAAGGCGCTGCCCATCTCCGGCGCCGGCTTGATCTGGTCCGGGGTCAGCGTGGTCACGTCCGACACGCTGTCCACCACCATGCCCATGATGCGGCCGCCGATGTTCAGGATGATCACGACGGTGAACTGGTCGTAGGTCGGCGTGCCCAGGTTGAACTTGATGCGCATGTCGACCACCGGGATGATGATGCCGCGCAGGTTGATGACGCCCTTGATGAATTCGGGCGCGTTGGCGATGCGGGTCACGGCCTCGTAGCCGCGGATCTCCTGCACCTTGAGGATGTCGATGCCGTATTCCTCGGACCCGAGGGTGAAGGCGAGGTATTCGCTGCCGCTGCCGTCGTGGGCATCGTTCGGCTTGTTCGTCGGTTGGGTGGACATGTCGGTTCCTTATCGGAGCAAAAGTAACGGGTTAAATCAATCAGAAGACGACGGATTCGTCGGACAGCTGGCGCGACGAGCGCAGCAGCGCGGCCACGTCCAGGATCAGCGCCACGCCGCCATCGCCGAGGATGGTGGCGCCGGAGATCCCGGTCACCTTGCGGTAGTTCGCTTCCAGGTTCTTCACGACGACCTGCTGCTGGCCGACCAGTTCGTCGACGAACAGCGCGGCCTTGCGCCCTTCCGTCTCGAGGATCACGAGGATGCCCTCGCACGGATCGGTGATGCGCGGTTCGATGTTGAACATCTGGTACAGCGGGACCAGCGGCAGGTATTCGCCCCGCACCTTGACGACGCGGCCCTGCCCCGCGATTTCCTTGACGTCGGCGCGCGCGGGCTGCAGCGATTCGACGACGAAGCCGAGCGGCAGGATGTAGATCTCGTCGCCGCAGCGGATCGACATGCCGTCCAGGATCGCCAGCGTCAGCGGCAGCGAGATCAGGATCGTCGTGCCGAAGCCGCGCGCCGAGCGGATGTCGATGGTGCCGCCCAGCGCCTGGATGTTGCGCTTGACGACGTCCATGCCGACGCCGCGGCCCGACACGTCGGTGACGATTTCCGCCGTCGAGAAGCCCGGTGCGAAGATCAGCTGCCAGACGTCGGCGTCGCTCATGGTGTCCGATACCGGCAGGCCGTTCTGCTTCGCCTTGGCCAGGATCCGGTCGCGATTCAGGCCGCCGCCGTCGTCGGCGACTTCGATCACGATGTTGCCGCCCTGGTGCGCGGCGGACAGGAACAGGCGTCCCGATTCCGATTTGCCCGCGGCCATGCGCGCGGCGGGCAGCTCGATGCCGTGGTCGATCGAGTTGCGGACCAGGTGCGTGAGCGGGTCGACGATGCGCTCGATCAGGCCCTTGTCCAGTTCCGTCGCGGCGCCGTTCGTGATGAAGTCGACCTTCTTGCCGAGTTTGCCGGCCAGGTCGCGCACCATGCGCGGGAAGCGCGAGAACACGAAGTCCATCGGCATCATGCGGATCGACATGACGGCTTCCTGCAGGTCGCGCGTGTTGCGCGTCAGCTGAGACACCGACGCCAGCAGGCGCTGGTGCAGCATCGGATCGAGGCCGGAGCTGCGCTGCTCGATCATGGCCTGCGTGATCACGAGTTCACCGACGAGGTTGATCAGCTGGTCGACCTTTTCGATCGACACGCGGATCGACGACGATTCGCCGCCCTGCGCGTGGGCGCCTTCACCGGCCTTCTTGGCCGCCTTCTTTTCCGCCGCCACTTCGGTGACCTCGAGCGGCTCCGGCCGCACCGGCGCCGGCGGCGGCGCCTCGGCCACGATGCCGGCCTCGCGGCGGATCTGTTCGATCGGCTGGAAGAAGCCGTAGCCGATTTCGTCCTCGGACGCCTCGTCCGCGGCCGCGTCGAGCGGGTCGGCCGGGTCGAAGAAGCCGTAGCCCTGCTCCTCCTCGATGCGGGCGCGTTCCGCCGCCTCGCGCGCGCGCTGCTCGGGCGTGAGCGGGGGCGCCTCGAAGATCTTGAGATCGGTCGGGTCGAGCACGAAGGAGCAGATGGCGATGATGTCGTCCAGGCTCTCGTGCGTCATGATGATCAGCGCCGTGCGCCCCGCCGCGAGCGGCACGACGGACACGCGGCCCAGGAGGCCGAGCTCGTCCACGAGCGCGTCGACGTCGCGCTTGGCGAGGTCGGGCAGCTCGATCTTGTAGCGGTGCGCGCCGTCGGTGATCTGCTGTTTCTGTTCGGCGTGCAGGAACGAGGGCACGGTCGGCTGGTGCGTCGGCACGATCACGCCTTCGGACAGGTCGTGCAGCATCATGCGCACGTTGGCGACGGCTTCCTGGTCGACGTCCGCACCGTTGCGGTGGCCGTCGAGCTGCATCTTGAGGATGTCCTTGGCGGCCAGGAAGGCGTCCACGTGCTGGGCCGTCAGTGCCATCTCGCCCTTGCGGATGCGGTCAAGCAGGGACTCGAGCACGTGCGTCACTTCGCTCATGTCGGTCAGGCCGAAGGTCGACGCCCCGCCCTTGATCGAATGGGCGGTGCGGAAGATCGCGTTCAGGTCTTCCGGGTCCGGCGAATCGATATCGACGGCCAGCAGCAGACGCTCCTTTTCGGCGAGCAGCTCTTCCGCTTCGTCGAAAAAGACCTTGTAAAACTGGCTGATGTCGATGGTCATGTTGAATATCCGTCTGGTACGAACGGCGCGGCGGCCCGGGGGCCGCTCAGCCGATGACTTTCTTGACCACCTCGATCAGGCGCTGCGGGTCGAACGGCTTCACCAGCCAGCCATTGGCGCCGGCCGCGCGGCCCTTCGTCTTCATGTCTTCGGACGATTCGGTCGTGAGCATGAGGATCGGCGTCTTCTGGTAGCCCGGCAGGCCGCGCAGCGACTTGATCAGGGTGAGCCCGTCCATCTTGGGCATGTTCTGGTCGGTCAGGACCAGGTCGACGGTCTGCAGCTTCGCCTTCTCCAGGCCATCCTGTCCGTCGACGGCTTCCACCACCTGGTAGCCGGCGGCCTTCAGGCTGAAAGCCACCATCTGGCGCAGGGAACTGGAATCGTCGACTGCGAGAATAGTTTTTGCCATCTTTATGCTCCTGCTGTTTTTTCCGTTTGCCGTTGTACCGGCTACTCGTATATCTGGTCAGACGGGGTCGGAGCCCACCTGGAACACCCGGCTCCGACCCCATGAATTAAAACAATTCGACGTCGCCGCTTTCAAGGTGGCGCTGCTCGACCGACTTGCGCAACATGCTGCGCAGCTCCAGCGACTGGATCGCCAGCGCCATGCTGACCTTGCCGAGGCGTTCGACGATCTCCTCGCCGTCGCTCTCCGGCAGGATATCGTCACCGTGCTCGGACAGCGTGGTCAGGAAATCGCGCAGGCCGGTCACCCGGCGCAGCGTGCGATCGAGCAGCTGGCTCGTCATGTCCTGGAACTGCATGCTCGTCACCGCCGCGTTCACATGGCCGGCGATCTCGCCCGACATGCCGGTCAGGCAGGCACTCTCCTCCGCCGTCGGCGCCTGGCCGGCCAGCAGGCGGTTGATCGCCTCCTGGCGCGAATCGACCACGTGGTGGATCGCCATGAAGCTGCTCGTCAGCTTCTCGACGGCTTCCTCCAGCAACAACGTCGTCTGCACCAGGTCGGTCTCGACTTCGGACAGGTGGCGCCGGCCATGGTCGGACACGCCCGACAAGAGGCGCTTGACGTGTGACCCGAGAATCTTTTTTCTTGTCGTCATGGAATCCTCCAGAACATCCCGCCCGTTATTTTTTTCCCGCCGGCGTCGCCGCCGGCTGCGCCAAACCACCACCCTTTTCGACGGGTGCCGCCACCCCGGCACCCGTCGCCTCGGCGACCGCTTTCACCGCCGCGTCCGCGCTCTCGCCCGGCACATCCAGGGGCGTGCCGTCGTGCAGCACGGCGTTCTCGGTACGTTTATTCATGACCAGGATACTGATGCGTCGGTTGATCGGGTTGAACGGGTCGTCGCGGTCGAGGTGGACGGCCGAGCCGAGGCCCACCACGCGCAGGATCTTCGCATCGCCCAGCCCGCCGTGCACCAGTTCGCGGCGCGAGGCATTGGCGCGGTCGGCCGACAGTTCCCAGTTCGTATAACCCTCGGGCGTCGAATATGGCGTGGAATCCGTATGCCCCGACAGGCCGATGCGGTTCGGCACGTCGTTCAGCACGAGGCCCAGCACGTCGAGGATGTCGCGCGTGTATGGCTGCAGCTGGGCGCTCGCGGACGCGAACATCGGCCGGTTCTTTTCGTCGACGATCTGGATGCGCAGGCCTTCGCTCGTCACGTCGAGCAGCAGCTGGTTCTTGTACTTGCGCAGCAGCGGATTGGCGTCGATCGTCTGTTCGATGCGTTGCTTGAGCTCTTCCAGGCGCGCCGCTTCCTCTTTCTCGAGGGCTTCGCGCGCGGATTTCAGGTCGATCGATTTCTTGTTGCGCTCGATGTCGCCGTTCTTGACCTGGCCGTTGCGGCGCGTCAGGTCCTTGCCGCCGCCCTGCAGGATCGAATTGGTGCTGCCGGCGCCCGTGCCGCCCTGCATGGCGACCTTGAGGGGCGTCTTGAAATAGTTGGCGATGCCTTCCATGTCGCCCTTGGTCGTCGAGCCGAGCAGCCACATGAGCAGGAAGAATGCCATCATCGCCGTCACGAAGTCGGCGTACGCGATCTTCCAGGCGCCGCCATGGTGTCCATGGCCGCCCTTCCTGACGCGCTTGACGATGATCGGCCGCTGGCCTTCGTCAGCCATGCCGCACTCCCGCGCTGATGTGGATATTACGCACCATTACTTGTTCTTGGCTTTCTTGATATGGTCCTCGAGTTCGGCGAAGGTCGGACGTTCGGTCGAGTACAGCACCTTGCGGCCGAATTCGACGGCCAGCGCCGGCGCATAACCGTTCAGGCTGGCCAGCAGCGTCACTTTCACGGTCTGGAACATCTTCGTCGACTCCTCCAGCTTCTGTTCGAGCAGGCTGGACAGCGGGCCGATGAAGCCGTAGGCCAGCAGGATGCCGAGGAACGTGCCGACCAGCGCGTGCGCGATCAGGATGCCCAGCTCGGCCGGCGGCAGGCCCACGGATTCCATGGTGTGCACGACGCCCATCACGGCCGCCACGATACCGAACGCCGGCAGGCCGTCGCCCAGCTTGGCAATGCAATGTGCCGGGACCGCACCCTCATGATGGTGGGTCTCGATCTCATTGTCCATCAGGTTCTCGATCTGGAACGCGTCCATGTTGCCCGAAACCATCAAGCGCAGGTAATCGGTAATGAATTCGACAATGTGATGGTCCGCCAGCACCGCCGGGTACTTCGAAAACACGGGGCTCTGCTCGGGCGCCTCGATGTCGCCTTCGATCGACATCAGGCCCTCTTTCCTCACCTTCGACAGCACGTCGAACAGCAGCGACATCAGTTCCATGTACATCTCGCGCGTGTACTTGGAACCCTTGAACAGCGTGGGCAGCGCGCCCAGCGTCGCCTTCACGGCCTTCGGGTTGTTACCGACGAAGAATGCGCCCAGTGCGGCACCGCCGATCATGACGAGCTCGAGCGGCTGCCACAGCGCCGCCAGGTGACCGCCGTTCATCGCGAAGCCGCCGAACACGGCGGCGAGCACTACAACGTAACCAACAATGACAAACACGGGACTCCCGATGCGTGAATCCGGGACTGGCCCGGTTTGGATCCAAGTTGATGAATCCAAAGAGAAATATTTACGTAGGGAACTAGATTAGCTTGAGAATGGCCCACGGGCAAGTAAAAGTGCCCCGATGACCGTCAAAATTGCCAAAGATAGAGAATTTTCTTACTGTTAGTCGTCACAATGCGACGGTCGGGCATTCTCCCGGGAATGTCGAATTCATAACTCAACAGGATGCCGCCGGGCCGCATTTCACTCTCGGCCTTGCGCCAGAGCGCGGCCATCGCGGCCGGCGACAGATAGGCGAACACGACGTCATAGTGACCAAAATTCAACGATTCGTAGTCGCCGCGCACGAAGCGCGCGCGGCTGCCGGACAGTGTCGCGCGCAGCCGGCTGACGAACCACGGCAGCGGCGCCAGTTCGATGCCGTCCACCCGGCAATCGGGCCGGCGCCGCGCCAGGTCGAGCACAAGGCCGCCCAGGCCGCTGCCCACGTCGGCGACGGCGCACGCACGGTCGGCCGGCAACACGTCCGCCACGGCATCCCAGGCACCACGCCCGGACGGGTAATACGGCACCTGGGTGCGGAACGTGGACCAGTACACGAGCAGGAACAGCACGAACAGCGCAAGAAACAGGGTCGGGGGCAGGTCGAGCCCGCGCGCGAGCAGCACGCCGGAGGGAAACGCGAGTTCGATGGCGCGCCACCAGACGGCGAGTCCGAGGCGCCAGGCCAGCAGCGCGGCCAATGCCCCCTGGATCAGCGCGACGGCTTCCCACGACATGGGCATGCCCACGCGGGCCAGCAGCCAGACGCAGATCAGGGTGAGTGGAAAGGCGCCGGCCTGGGCCAGCAGCGCACGCACGGACGGCGCGCCGAAAACAGAACGCGGGGCGGGCGCATTCATGGCCTGCCCCGCGCGGGAACGAAACGGGAGATCACGGAGGAGCGAAACGGCCCGGCCGAAAAACTCAGGCGGCGGCGAGCGCGGCGTCCTTGGCCTTGCGGGTCTTGCCGGCGCGCGAAGGCATGTGGCACAGGCCGCACTGGTAATCGTTGTTCAGGTCGAGCGCGTTGACGACGTACTTGCCCTGGCATTTGCCGCACGGCGCCAGCACGAGCATATTGCCCTGGAAGAAGCGCACGAGGGTCCAGGCACGGGTCAGCGACAGCAGCGGCTCTTCGCCGGGCGCCGGCGGCATCTGTTCGAGATACAGCTTGTAGGCCTTCATCACGGCCTGGACGCCCGTGGCGCCGGCGTATTCGACCAGGAATTTATAGATGTTGATGTACAGCGAAGCGTGGATGTTCGGTTGCCAGGTCAGGAACCAGTCGGTCGAGAACGGCAGCATGCCCTTCGGCGGCGACACGCCCTTGAGTTCCTTGTACAGCTTGATCAGGCGCTCGCGCGACAGGGAGACTTCGCTTTCCAGCAGCTGGAGACGGGCGCCGAGCTGGATCAGTTCGATGGCCAGCTGGATTTCCTGTGCTTCCGAGACGACGCTTTTCTTGGTCATGCTGCTCTCCGTGACTTGCGATTGACTTGACGGGCTGAGAACCGGGGTTCTCTTACGCGATTTCTTCGGCGGGCTGGCCGGCCATCAGGATCGCGGCGTGCGACTGGGCCAGGGCGCGGTCCTTGGTGTGGCTCGTCAGCATGCCGAGGATGGCGGCGTCGTCGAAGCGGAAGCGGGCCAGCATCATGTTGCCGCCGGCGAGTTTCAGGATCTGGGCGTTGCTCATGCCTTCGATCAGGTCGGCGATGTCGGCCGAGATGCCGAGGCGGAAAATTGCGGTGACCTTGTCTGCGCGGATCATCTGCTGTGCCAGCATCAGGTAGCTCAGGTTCGCATCACGAATTTCAGCCATCATGTCGTTCGCAGTCATTTCCATCTCTCCGGTTGATCGTATCTGTGAGGCGTTGTGTGTTGCCGTTGAGATAGATTCTGACCGTGAGGAAACTTTTAGTGTATTGGAGAGTGTCTGTATTTTTCGTCCGGCAAAGACGAGAGCGACCCGTAGGAGTTTGTCTGACAAACCCTGCCGGATCGTGGTCGCGCCCCTATGAAAAGGGGCGGAAGGCGAGATGTAACTACGGGGCGTTTTGCAGCCCGGTGACGCAACGAACTACTTATTGCTGTGTTGGTTTACGTCAACAATTTCGGGAACTTTAGGGTGCCGCAAGAAAATTTTTTTGTTTTCCAGCATCCCCTTCAGACTCGTTATCGGTCGGTCTTTGCCGAACTTTAGGGTTTCGACAAACTTTTTTTCGATCCGATTCCGGTCGTCTGTATGGGTTATCGGATGCCTTTTGCGAAACTTTAGGGTTCCTGCAAAAAAAAATTTCAAGACCCGATCCCGGTCATCTGGTCAGGTTATCGGACGGCTTTTGGAGAACTTTAGGGTGCCCCGACAATTTTTTGAAAATTTTTCGGCCGCCGCAGTTCGATGCAATTTTGCTACACTTCCCGCTCCTCTACCCTTCAGGAAACCACATGCCCGCTCCAACCCCCTGGGACATCAGCCCGACGATCTCGGCTGCCGGCCCCACCAAGGTGGCCGCATGAACACTGCCACGTACGACATCGCCGGCGCCGCCACGCGCGCCGCCTGCCTCGCCCTGGACGCGTCCGATCCGCTCGCCCCGCTGCGCGAACGCTTCGACCTGCCCGAAGGCGTCATCTACCTGGACGGCAATTCGCTGGGCGCCCGCCCGCGCGCGGCGCTCGAGCGCGCGCGCGACGTCGTCGCCCAGGAATGGGGACAGGGACTGATCCGCAGCTGGAACACGGCCGGCTGGTTCGCGCTGCCCGGCCGGCTGGGCGACCGCATCGCCCCGCTCATCGGCGCCGGGGCCGGCGAAGTGGTCGTCACGGACACGACGTCGCTGAACCTGTTCAAGGCGCTCGCCGCCGCGCTGGCGATCCAGGCCGGGCGCGACCCCGTCCGCAAGGTTCTTGTCACGGAGCGCAGCAACTTCCCCACCGATATCTATATGGCGGACGGTCTCGCCCGCTGGCTGGACCGCGGCTACCGCGTGCGCCTGGTCGATTCGCCGGAAGAGCTGGATGCCGCCATCGACGCCGACTGCGCCGTGCTGATGCTCACGCACGTGAACTACCGCACCGGCCGCCAGCACGACATGGCGGCGCTGACCGCCCTCGCGCATGCGCGCGGCGCGCTGGCCGTGTGGGACCTCGCCCATTCCGCCGGCGCCGTCCCGCTGGACCTGAACGGCGCCGATGCCGACTTCGCCGTCGGTTGCACCTATAAATACCTGAACGGCGGCCCCGGCGCCCCGGCCTTCATCTGGGTGCCGCGGCGGCACCAGGCCGCGTTCCGCCATCCGCTCACCGGCTGGTGGAGCCACGCGGCGCCGTTCGCGATGGCGCACGGCTTCGAGGCCGCCGAGGGCATCGGGCGCGCGCTGTGCGGCACGCAGCCGGTGGTGTCGCTGGCGCTCGTCGAATGCGGGCTGGAGATCTTCGAAGCGACGAACATGACGGCCCTGCGCGCCAAGTCGCTCGCCCTCACCGACCTGTTCATCGCGCTTGCGGAGTCGCGCTGCGCCGCGCATCCGCTGGGCCTCGTCACGCCGCGCGCGCATGCGCAGCGCGGCAGCCAGGTGAGCTTCACGCATCCGCACGGCTATGCGGTGGTGCAGGCGCTGATCGCGCGCGGCGTCATCGGCGACTATCGCGAACCGGCGATCATGCGCTTCGGCTTCACGCCGCTGTACACGCGCTTCGCGGACGTGTGGGACGCCGTGGAAATACTGCGCGACATCCTCGACGCCGAGGCCTACGACACCCGCGCCGCGCGCACCGCCGTGACCTGAGGAGGGCATATGGACGACGACAAGACCGACCCGAAGTGGCACGGGGCGCAGATGGATTTCAGCCGCAGCATGAGCTACGGCGACTACCTGGGGCTGGACCGGATCCTGTCGGCCCAGCACCCGCTCTCGCCGAACCACAACGAGATGCTGTTCATCATCCAGCACCAGACGAGCGAGTTGTGGATCAAGCTGATGCTGCACGAACTGCAGGCCGTGCGCGCCCACGTCCGCGCCGACGACCTGCCGCCCGCCTTCAAGATGCTGGCGCGGGTGGCGCGCATCATGGACCAACTGGTGCACGCGTGGGACGTGCTGGCCACGATGACGCCGCCGGAATACAGCGCGATCCGCCCTTACCTGGCGTCGTCGTCGGGCTTCCAGTCGTTCCAGTACCGCGAACTCGAATTCATCCTCGGGAACAAGAACGCCGCCATGCTGGCCGTGCACAAGACGTCGCCCGAGCACCATGACCTCCTCGAACGCGAGCTGCGGGCGCCGTCGATCTACGACGAAGCCGTGCGCCTGCTGGCGCGCTCGGGCCTGGCCATCGCGCAGGGCCGGCTGGACGCCGATCCGACGCAGCCGACCGCCCACGACGATTCCGTGATGGCCGCGTGGCTCGAGGTGTACCGCGACCCCGAGCACCACTGGGCCCTGTACGAACTGGCCGAGAAGCTCGTCGACCTGGAGACGGCCTTCCGCTTCTGGCGCTTCCGCCACGTGTCGACGGTGGAGCGCATCATCGGCTTCAAGACCGGCACGGGCGGTACGGCCGGCGTCAGCTACCTGCGCAAGATGCTGGACGTCGTGCTGTTCCCGGAGCTGTTTGCGCTGCGCACGGCGCTGTAACGCCGCGCCATCGTACAATCGGCGGCACGAGCATACTGGAGCGACCATGAACTGTGACATCCTGACCCTCGCCGGCCTGTGGAACTCCGGCCCGCAGCACTGGCAGACCCACTGGGAACAGCGGCACCCGTGCTGGACCCGCGTGCCGCACCGCGACTGGAACGATCCGGATTGCGCCGAGTGGGTGGCCGAACTGGATGCCGCCATCGCCGACTGCGAGGGCCGGCCGATCCTCGTGGCGCACAGCCTCGCGTGCATGCTCGTGGCGCAGTGGGCGCATTCCGGGTCGAAGCTGAAAGTGGCCGGCGCCTTCCTCGTCGCGCCCAGCGACGTCGAAGCGCCGTCCTACCCGATCGCCGCCAACGGCTTCCAGCCCATCCCGCTCGCACCGCTGCCGTTCCCGTCGCTCGTCGTCGCCAGCAGCAACGACGAATACGTGGCGCCGGAACGCGCCCGCGCGTTCGCCCGGGCGTGGGGCAGCAAGCTGGTGGAGATCGGTCCGGCGGGCCACATCAACGGCGGCAGCGGCTACGGCCCGTGGCCGGAGGGCCTGGCGCTGCTCGACGAATTCTGCCGCGACCTGAACCCCTGAACGCCCGGACGGCACGATGACGCCGCCCCGCGCGCTCGACGCGCGCTTTTCCCTCTACCTCGACCTCGCGCGCGCCTGCGCCGCGCTGGCCGTCGTGGTGGCGCACTTCGGCTACTTCCGCATCTTCGACGACGTTCAAATCGCCCGCATTCCCGATTTCGGGCGCGAGGCCGTGATCACGTTCTTCGTGCTGTCCGGCTTCGTCATCGCCTACAGCGCGGAACACAAGAACCTCACGGCGCGCAGCTACTTCATCGCCCGTGCGGCGCGCCTGTTTTCCGTCGTGCTGCCGGTGCTGGCGCTGTCGTTCATCCTCGCGACATGCGTGCACGACATGCTGCACATGCCGGTCGAAGACGGCTATGAACTGCGCCGCCCCTGGCTGTACATCCCGTTCCACCTGGCCTTCCTGGGCGACGTCTGGCACTTCGTCGAACGTCCGCCCTGGCTGATCCCGTACTGGTCGCTCGATTACGAAGCGTGGTACTACGTGCTGTTCGGCGTCGTTCACTTCGTCCCCGGCCGGCGCCGCTGGCTCGCGGCCGGCGCCGTCCTCGCCCTCGTCGGCCCGCGGCTGTGGCTCCTGTTGCCCGTGTGGCTGGCCGGCGTCGCGCTGTACCGCCTGCAGGGCCGGCTGACGTTCGGTCCGGGCCCCGCGCGGGCGGGCTGGGCGCTGAGCATGGTCCTCATCGGGCTGTGGGGCTGGCTTGATCCGGAGCCCTGGCTGCGCGGCGTCGCACAGGGCCTGTGGCCGTTCGCGCACATCCGCATGGGCAGCGCCGACCGGGTGCTGGCCGACTACGCCGTGATGGGGCTCGTGCTGCTGAATTTCGCGTGCGCGCGCCAGGCCCGGTTCGACGTCGTGCTGCGCCTGGCGCGGCCCATCCGCTTCCTGGCCGGGCACACGTTCACGCTGTATCTGTCGCACGGCATCGTGATCGGGCTGTGGCAGTCGGTGCTGCCGATCGAGCGCGGGGCGGCGCATGAGATCGTCGCCATCGGTATCGCGATCGCCGTGGTGGCGCTGGCGTTGAATCCGGTCACCGAAGCGCTGCAGCGCGGGTTGCGGCGCGCCCTGGAGGCCGGGCTCGCGCTCGGGACGCGGATGGGCATGAAGCCGAACTAAGCGTCGACGCCCAGTCCCTGCAGAAGCGCGGTCGTCACCTGCCCCGTCCTGGCGAATCCCCGCGCGGCCTGTTCGCGCACGATGGCGCCGCGCGTGTCCACGTCGAACTCGCCGGTCTGCCCGACGCCGAGCGCCTGCTGCAGCGCCTTGACCTTTCCGTTCGCGACGATCCGCTCCTCGACGAAGTTCAGGGGCCCCTGGCGGACATTGGCGACGACCTGCGGCGCCTGGGCCGCCGGTGCGCCAGGGTAGGCCGGGGCCGCGGGCGCGACGGGCGTGACGCGATCGGGCACGGGTCCCGCCAGCCTGAGGGGCAACAAGGTGCCCAACAGCTGGAACCACAGCGGCGCCCCGACGAGGCAGGCGCAAGCCATCACGAGGAAGCCGATGGCTGTCCACATCATTTCGGCGGCGAGGTCAAGGCCCGTGGGGTGGACCATGTTCCGGTACCAGCGCGCCGGCCAGCCGATCGGGAGCTCGGCGGCGAGCCCGTGACCGACGGCGGACACGGCCCGGTCGGGCGGCGTTCCCGGCGGCTGGTTCGGTTGATAGCTGACGAGGACGCGCTGCCCGTCGCCGGCGACCTGTTCCGCCAGGTGCGGCTCGTTCCACAGGGCGCGCGCCACGTGCACGGCGTCGATGTTGAGGACGACGGCGCACAGGAGTCCGGCAAGGAAGCAGCGCCGCTGCGCACCGCGCTTGTACCAGCCCGACACCCGGTCCATCAACTGGTCGAAATAGGCCGCCAGGTTGCGCTCGAACGCGGCGGCATCGCCATTCGCCTGGCGCCACAGGAAGCGCAGCACGCCGCCGATACGCTCCGTACCCGGGAGCGCGGCGATGGCCTCGCCGATGCCGTACGGCGACTGCGTCACCCTGGATTTCATCATGCCGATCAACACGTCGACCAGGGCGGACGCGAATACCGGCGACGGCAAGTAGGACGCCTTGTCGGCGTCGTTGCTCGCCAACGACGCGATGGCCGGGTGCGCGCGCAACAGCCGCGCCAGTTCGAGGCCGATCTCCTCCGTCCCCAGCAGCCTGTCGATGCCGGCCCACAGGCATTTCCCGCGACGGTTATGGGCGGTGTTGAAGACTTCGGTCACGGTACTGACGAGAACGGAGAACACGAAGAACACCAGGACCATGCTGCAGATAAAGTTCAAGGCGCTTGGCATCGTTTTCCTTTCATCATGCGATCGGTCGCCCCGCCGGCCACAGCGTGGCATTGAACTCGTGCAGGATCTTGTCCAACGGCGAGAAATAGCAGTAATTGCGGACGATGTCCGTACCGACGAGGATACCGACCGCGCGGTCGTCGCCGTCGCGCAGCAGGGAACCGCTGTCACCGCCGATCACCTGGGTGGTGAGGTCGGTCTGGATCAGCCCGCGCAGCGAGACGTCCACCGACGTCATGGCGGCGCCGCGCCCCAGGTCGTACAGAAAATAGCTGACGTCCGCCCGCGCGTCCGTATCGTGCACGACGGTCGTATGCCTCAAGCCGCTGGACGCACCGGTGAAATGGACCGTTTCCTGCAACGCCAGGGGTGCGGTACGCAATGCGCTGGGGAGAAAATCCGGCAGATTGCCCAGCAGTTGCGCGGTACGGACACTGACGCCTGCGACCGCGGCGTCGAGCGAGGGGCCGTACGGGACGCCGCTGCTGCTGACAGGCATGTCCCAGTTGCGCAGCAAACCCACCTCCGAGGACTGCCCGACGTCGCATGCGACGACCGGCTGCATCGAAGGATCGACGCCCAGCAGCGGCGGCGCCAGCACGTGCGCGACGCACAGCACCGCGTACTCGCCGTTCCGGTGCACCAGGCAGCTGAGCGTACCGAAGTCGTCCGGCACGGCCAGGTTACGGATCCTGACCGCGGTCATTTGGCGGCGCACTCGGGCGGCGGCGGCTTGGCGGCATCCTTGACCTGCTGGATGAACGCCTTGCCGGTCAACTGCTCCGGCGTGGGCGCGGCGCCCGGCGGCTTGAGATTATTCCACTGCACGCGCAACATGTGATCGAGCTGGACCGCATCCGTGGGGTACGGCTGCATCGACTTCATCAGGCACTTGTCCGTCGCCGCGAGGGCCACGATCCTGGGATCGATACTGCCGCCGGGCGCCGCGGCCGCGGCGGCGGTGCCGTCCTGGTCCTTCCCCGGCGCGTCCGGCTTCAACGTGATCGTGAGCGGCAGCGCATTGCCGGCGACACCGATCGTGTACAGGCTCAACGTGATGGGCGTTTCCTTGGCGACGGCCTTCGCGTAGTTGAGCGTGACCTGCGACTGGGTCGGCGTCAGCGTCACGATCTGCGGACGGCCCAGGGCGGCGTTGGCGGCACCGGGATCGCCGCCGTAGTCGGCCCACGGCGTGCCGCTGGGTGCGCTGGTCACCGTGAACGTCTTGCTGGCGCCGGGGGACATGTCGAACTGGTTGCCCGCCAGCGACGTCGTGATCGTCGGCAGGGCCGGCGCCGCGGGGGAATACGTGACGCAACCGTCGAACGGGGCCGGCGACTGGGGTTGCGGCCGCACGCACGCTTCGGCGAAGTCCGTCAACTTGTCGCTGAGGTCGTTCAATTCCTTGGCCACGGTCGGATACGGCGTCTCGCCCGCCCCGGTCGCAACGACCACCTTCCCCGCATCGAGCTTCGTCACCGGTTGAAACAGCGACATTTCCGATTTCATCAGGGCGGTCGCCGTGGCCGGCGACACGCTGGCCGTCCTGATCTGGGCGTTGGTGTTCACGAGAATCGCGCGCGCCGCCGACTGCATATGGTCGGCGGCCGTGGAAATCCTCTGCTCGCGCTGCAGGTATTGCGCGATCGCACCCTCGGCTTTCGCGACGTCGTCGTCGCGTTTGGTGCGCAGGTCGGCCGCGGGATTGAGTCCCCGGACGACGGCGAGCTGTTGGGTTACCGCTTGCAGCTTGCCCGTGCAGGCAGGAGCGGCGGGCTGGAGGTTGTATTTGGCCGCCTCATCGACCACGCACGCCAGCCGCGCCTCGGCCAGCAGATACGTGCTTTCGGGCGACCCGGACATCAACGCATTGCGCGTCTCGTAAGCCGAGCCCATCAGCAGTCCACCGCCCAGGATGCCCTTGCGCGCCCCTTCGGACGACCGGGTCGCCGCGCCGTACAGCAACAGGCCGCTCAGCGGGAACGCCAGCGCCGACGACCAGGAATTGAGTTTCGCCCGCTCGACGTAAGCCGTGCGCGGCCCTTCCTGTGCCGTGACGACGGCATCGCGGATGCCGATGAAGCGCTGGGTCGCGCTGCACGCCTGGGTCTGCGCGCACGCCGGTCCCTTGTTCATGGCACTCGTATCGAGATAGGGATTCATCAGGGTCGAGCAGGCAGACGTCGCGAAGGCGGTGACGCAGGCGAGCAGCCGCATGCGTCCGCCATGCCGAGGCAGATGGTTCATCAGGACTCCCATAGGGTGGTTATCGTCTAATGCTTGTGGTTGCTCAACACAGCTTTAGCGTTTTCTGAACTTCACTGTACTCGAACGATATTTACGACGACAGCCCCCGCGCCTTAACTATCGGTTGCGCATGAAAAGAGATGAACTAGAGTTGTTTTTTTGATACAGCACAAAGAAAAAGAGCCGGGCAGTGCCCGGCTCCTTGCTGTTGCGATCGCGCCGCGCTGCGGCGCTTGTGCTTACTTCGCCGCCGTCGCCAGCAGCATCTCGTTCAAGCGCTTCACGAACGCCGCCGGGTCCGCCAAGCTGCCGCCCTCGGCCAGCATGGCCTGGTCGAACAGGATGTGCGACCAGTCGGCGAAGCGCGGGTTCGCCGCGTCTTCGTATTTCAGGCGCGTGACGAGCGGGTGGTTCGGGTTGATCTCGAGGATGGGCTTGGTTTCCGGCGCGTCCTGGCCGGCCGCCTTCAGCATGCGCACGAGGTTCGCGGACAGCTCATGTTCGTCCGCCACGAGGCAGGCCGGCGAGTCGGTCAGGCGGTGCGTCACGCGCACGTCCTTGGCCTTGTCGCTCAGGGCGCCCTTCATCTTCTCGACGAGGTCCTTGTACTGCGACTCGGTCTCTTCGTGTTCCTTCTTCTCGGCCTCGTCCTCGAGCTTGCCCAGGTCCAGGCCGCCCTTGGCGACGGACACCAGTTCCTTGCCGTCGAAGTCGTTCAGGAACGACAGCATCCACTCGTCGACGCGGTCCGTCAGCAGCAGCACTTCCACGCCCTTCTTGCGGAAGATTTCCAGGTGCGGGCTGTTCTTCGCGGCGTTGTAGTTGTCCGCGGTAACATAGTAAATCTTGTCCTGGCCTTCCTTCATGCGACCGATGTAGTCGGCGAACGACACGGTCTGGTCGGCGGAATCGGTGTGCGTGGACGCGAAGCGCAGCAGCTTGGCGATGCGGTCCTTGTTGGTGGCATCCTCGCCGATGCCTTCCTTGAGCACCTGCCCGAATTCCTTCCAGAAGGTCACGTATTTGTCGCGGCCTTCCTGCTCGTCGCTGTTCGCCATTTCTTCCAGCATGCCCAGCACGCGCTTGGTCGAACCTTCGCGGATCACGCGCACGTCGCGCGACTCCTGCAGGATCTCGCGCGAGACGTTCAGCGGCAGGTCGTTCGAATCGATCACGCCCTTCACGAAGCGCAGGTAGACCGGCATCAGCTGCTCGGCGTCGTCCATGATGAAGACGCGCTTCACGTACAGCTTGATGCCGCCGCGCTTGTTGCGGTCCCACAGGTCGAACGGCGCGTGGCCCGGCACGTACAGCAGTTGCGTGTATTCGCTGCGGCCTTCGACGCGGTTGTGCGTGTACGCGAGCGGCGGCTGGAAGTCGTGCGACACGTGCTTGTAGAACTCTTCGTACTGCTCCGGCGTGATGTCGGACTTCGAACGGGCCCACAGCGCGGACGCCTGGTTGACGGTCTCGAATTCATCGCGGACGACGGTTTCCTTCTTCTCCTCGTCCCACTCTTCCTTCTTCATCTCGATCGGCAGCGAGATGTGGTCGGAATATTTGCGGATGATGGACTTCAGCTTCCACGACGACAGCAGCTCGTCCTCGCCTTCGCGCAGGTGCAGGATGATGTCCGTGCCGCGATTGGTCTTCTCGATCTGCTCGACGGTGTAGTCGCCCTCGCCCGTCGATTCCCAGCGGATGCCGTCGGCAGCGGCGGCGCCGGCGCGGCGGGTCTCGACGGTGACGCGGTCGGCCACGATGAAGGCCGAGTAGAAGCCCACGCCGAACTGGCCGATCAGCGCGGCATCGGCCTGCTGGTCGCCCGACAGCTTGCTGAAGAATTCCTTCGTGCCCGACTTGGCGATCGTGCCCAGGTGCGAGATCACCTCGTCGCGGCTCATGCCGATGCCGTTGTCGGAAATGGTGACGGTTTTCGCATCCTTGTCGAACAGGACCTTGATCTTCAGCTCATGGTCGTTGCCGTACAGGCTGTCGTTGTTGATCGCCTCGAAGCGCAGCTTGTCGGCCGCGTCGGACGCGTTGGAAATAAGTTCCCGCAGGAAAATCTCCTTGTTGGAATACAAGGAGTGAATCATCAGTTGCAGCAGCTGTTTGACTTCTGCTTGGAACCCAAGGGTTTCTTTTTCGGCTACAGCCATCTTATATCCTCGTTCGTATCAGGGTTGGACAGACCGGTTCGATATTGGGATACCAACAAGGATTTCAAGAGTTATTTTTTCCCGGTCGCACTTCTTATGCATACGACAAGGTTCTCGACTTTTTGACCGAGTCGGCATACCGTGTCGATCCATCGAAATTTTTTTGCGCGGGCGTGTCGAAAACGTGGAAGCCCGATCGTCGTACGGACAGCGGCACCGGTTCGGCACCTCCATGCCGGCCGCCGCAGACCATTCACTGAACAGGAGATCATCATGACCGAACAAGTGCGTCCCATCCCCGAAGGCTTCCACACGATCACCCCGCACCTCGTCTGCAGCGGCGCGGCCGACGCGCTGACGTTCTACAAGCAGGCCTTCGGCGCCGTCGAGAACAGCCGCATGCCGGGCCCGGGCGGCAAGATCATGCATGCCCAGATGCGCATCGGCGACTCGCTGATCATGCTCGCCGACGACTTTCCGGATTCCGGCTGCGTCGGCCCGCTCGCGCTCAAGAACACGCCCGTCTACATCCACCTGTACGTCGAGGACGCCGACGCCGTCTTTGCCCGCGCCGTGGAAGCGGGCGCGAAACCGGTCATGCCGATGGCCGACATGTTCTGGGGCGACCGCTACGGCCAGATCGAGGACCCGTTCGGCCACCGCTGGTCGATCGCCACCCGCAAGCGCGACATGACGCCCGAGCAGATGCGGGAAGCGATGGGCAACTCGATGGATCAAACCTGCGCGGGAGCACAACAATGAAATTCATGGTCATCGTGAAGGCCAGCGCGGCCTCGGAAGCCGGCATCATGCCGAGCGAAAAACTGTTCGTCGACATGGGCAACTTCAACGAGGAACTCGTCAAGGCCGGCATCCTGCTGGCCGCCGACGGCCTCATGCCCAGCTCGAAGGGCGCCCGCATCCGCTTCGACGGCGACCGGCGCACCGTCATCGACGGTCCGTTCGCGGAAACGAAGGAACTCATCGCCGGGTTCTGGATGATCGAAGTCGGCTCGAAGGAAGAAGCCATCGAGTGGTTCAAGCGCTGCCCGAACCCGCACGAGGACATGGCGAGCGAGATCGAGATCCGCCAGCTGTTCGGCCCCGACGACTTCGGCACGGACCTGCCCTCCGAGGTGCGCGCGCAGGAAGACCGCATGCGCGAACAACTCGCGGCACGCTGAGGAGGCCGGCCATGCAGTTCATGCTCATTCGCACCGACAACGACGACCGCGCCGCGACGGCCGACCCGCAGGCGGTACTGGACGATCTGCTGCGCCGGCTGCCGGGCGGCGCCGGGGCCGGCGCGGACGCTCCCCGCGCGCCCGCGCTGGCGCTGGCATTCGCGCCGGACGCGGAAGCGCTGCGCCTCACGCTGTGGCCCGGCGGCGAGGCCGTGACGGCCGGACCGTTCCCGTCCGACGAACGCCTGCCGGCCGGCTTCGCCGTGTTCGAGGCCCGATCGCACGCCGCCGCGCTGGCATGGCTGCGCGACCACATGCCCAGACACGCCGCCGGCACCGCCACGCTGGAACTGCTCGAGACGGGCTGCCCGGGCGGCTGCGCCGGCGTCCCGCCCGGCGCGGCCGGCGGCGACGCCTGCTACGCGATCCTGCTGCGTTCCGACGCCGGCACGGAGCGCGACGCCATCCCGCCGCAGGAAAAGCTCGACCGCCTGAACGCCTTCAATGCCATCCATGCGGCGGCAGGCACGCTGCTGGCCGGCGACGGCCTCAAGTCGACCGCGCGCGGCGCCCGCGTGCGCGTGGCGAACGGCGGCGCCAGCGTGATCGACGGACCGTTCGCGGAAGCCAAGGAATTGATCGCCGGCTTCTGGATGATCCGCGCGCCGTCGATCGAAGCGGCCCTCGACTGGGCGCGTACGCTGCCCTACCCGACGGGGCCCGAGGTCGACGTCGAGATCCGGCGCGTGGCCCTGATCGCGCCGCCCGGCGCGTCCGCGGTGGCGGCCGATGCGCCGGACCGGCTGCGCGAGGATGCCAGCGTGCGCGCCGAACAGCTCGACGCCGCCCTGCGCGCCGAGCTGGCGCCGCAACCGGCGTGGGACCGGCCGTGACGCCTGTCCGGGCGGGACGGCACGCATGACGGGCGGCGCCGACACGGGCCGCGTCGTCGAGGCGGTGTGGCGCATGGAATCGGCGCGCATCGTCGGCGCGCTGACGCGCATGCTGCGCGACCTGGGACGGGCCGAGGAACTCGCCCAGGACGCGCTGCTGGAAGCGCTGGAGCGCTGGCCGGCGGACGGTGTGCCCGACCGTCCCGGCGCCTGGCTGATGCAGGTGGCCAAGCGGCGCGCGCTCGACCACCTGCGCCACCATGCCATGCACGCCAGCAAGGAAGGCGAGCTGAGCTGGGAGTTCGACAATATGCTGGCCGACGGCGGCAGCTTCCGCGATCCCGCCGAGCTGGCCGCGCTGGCGCAGGAGACGGCCGGCGAGATCGACGACGACGTGCTGCGCCTGATCTTCGTCTGCTGCCACCCGGTGCTGTCGGCCGAGGCGCGCGCGGCGCTGGCGCTGAAACTGCTGGGCGGCCTCGCCACGGGCGAGATCGCGCGGGCCTTCCTCGTGCCGGAAGCGACGGTGGCCCAGCGCATCGTGCGCGCCAAACGGACGCTGGCCGAAGCGCGCGTGCCGTTCGAGGTGCCGGGCGGCGACGAACTCAAGCCGCGCCTCGCGTCCGTGCTGCAGGTGATCTACCTGATCTACAACGAAGGCTATTCCGCGAGCGCCGGCAACGAGTGGCTGCGGCCCACGCTGTGCCGCGAGGCAGTGCGCCTGGGCCGCGTGCTGGCGGAACTGATGCCCGACGAAGGCGAGGTCCACGGCCTCGTCGCGCTGATGGAAATCCAGTCCTCGCGCGAGCGCGCCCGCACGGGGCCGGACGGCGCACCGATCCTGCTGATGGACCAGGACCGTTCCCGCTGGGACCGCCTGCTGATCGGCCGCGGCCTGGCGGCGCTGGACCGCGCCGGCCGCCTGGGCGCCCTCGGACCGTACGCGCTGCAGGCCGCCATCGCCGCCTGCCACGCCCGCGCGCTCAAGCCCGACGCGACGGACTGGGCCCGCATCGCCGCCCTGTACGACGCGCTGTCCCAGCTGATGCCCTCGCCCGTCGTCGAGCTGAACCGCGCGGTGGCGCTGGGCATGGCCTATGGCCCCGCCGCCGGCCTCGCCCTCGCCGACGCGCTGCGGGACGTGCCGGCGCTGCGCAACTACCACCTGCTGCCCAGCGTGCGGGGCGACCTGCTGGCGAAGCTCGGGCGCCACGACGAGGCGGCGGCGGAATTCGAGCGCGCGGCGGGCATGACGCAGAACGAGCGGGAACGCGAACTGCTGCTGGTGCGGGCCGGGACGAGCAAGACCCGGCTCGCGCGCGGCGAGTGAACATTCATCGGGAGCACGCGTGCCGAAAATCGACCTCAAGAAAGAGCTGAAGCATCTTTACCAGGCGCCCGCGCGGGAAGTCGTGCAGGTCGACGTCCCCGCCCTGCGCTTCCTCATGATCGACGGCGCGGGCGATCCCAATACGTCGCCGCTGTATGCCCGGGCCGTGGAAGCCCTGTTCTCCGTGTCCTATACGGCGAAGTTCATCGTGAAAAAGGGACCGTCGGGCATCGATTACGCGGTGATGCCGCTGGAAGGCCTGTGGTGGTCGGACGACCTGTCGTCATTCGTGGCCAACGACAGGTCGAAGTGGCAATGGACGATGATGATCCATCAGCCGCCGTACGCCGACGAGTCGGTGCTGCGCGACGCGATGGCGGAAGTGAAGCGCAAGAAAGGCCTGGCCGCCGTCGAGGCGCTGCGGCTGGAATCGTTCACGGAAGGCCCGTGCGCGCAGACGCTGCACGTCGGACCGTTCACCGCGGAAGGACCGACGATCCGGCGCGTGCACGATTTCATCGAGACCCGCGCCGCCCTCGCCGGCAAGCACCACGAAATCTATCTGAGCGACATCCGGCGCGCCGATGCCAGCCGGTGGAAGACGATCATCCGCCAACCGATGGCGTGACAACTGGCGTCAGTCGGGGGACAGGAACGGCGCCAGTGCCTGGTCGGCCGCGGCCGGATTGATGGCGCGTGCCTGCAGCCCATGCATGGCGACGGCGACGTCGGCTGTACGGCCGCCGTCGTGCAACAGGGCCTGGTTGTCGGCCATGGAACGGAGCAGCTGGGCGGTGAGGCGGTCCAGCTCGGGGCGGATGGTGTTGGCGAGGTCGGGCGCGTCGTCGAAGCGGCCGGCGTCCTCTGCCCGCCAGCGGCGGTACAGTTCGCGCTGCACCGTCTTGGATGCTTCGATCTGCGCCCGGAACACGCTGCGTATCCATGCCTCCGGCAGTCCCAGCTCACGCCCCTGACGCACCGCGGCGGCGATGACCTGTTCTTCGCGCGGCCGGTCTTCGATGGCAGCCTTCGCGTTCCACTTGGCGCGCGCCACGTCCCGCGCCAGCAGCAGGCGTTGGTCGATGGCCTGGCGCAATGGCTCCAGTCCCCAAGGAAACGCCAGCCACCGATCCAGGCTCTTCGACACGTCGCCGTTGTCCAGCCGGTGCTGCAGCCAGCGGTCGACATACGCCTTCAGCGCCGTATCGCGCGGCAGCAGGATGGCCTTCTCCGCCTGGTCGAACGGCGCGTCCGGATGCACCGCGCACAGCTGCGGATGCAGGCGCTGCTGCAAACGGGTTTCGACGGCGTCGGTTATCATCAGATCGGCCGCACCACTGACGATCCGGCCGAAGATGGTCACATTGTCCGGGTACACGGTCAGCTGGGCGCGCGGCGCCCAGGCGCGGGCGAAGCGTTCGTTCGTGCCGCCCGGATTGACGATCAGCCGCACTTCCGGCTGGTTGATCTGCGCCAGCGTCTGGAACCGGGCGACGTTTTCGCAGCGTGCGATCGGCGTCTTGCCATCGTGTAGATAGGGCACCGAAAACAGCGCGCGCCGTTGCCGCTCGGCCGTCACCGACACGCCGCTCATTGCGAGATCGAACTTGTCCGCATCCAGGTCGGCCATCAGCGTCGGCCAACCGGTCGGAACCAGTTGCAGCCGCACGCCGAGCGCCTGCGCCAGCGCGCCCGCCAGCGCCACATCCATGCCGATGAACTCGCCACCAGGCTGCAGGTAGCTGAAGGGCTTGTAGTCGCCGGTACTGCCCACGCGCAGCACGCCGCGCGCGGCGATGTCGTCCAGCCGGCCGGCCTGTGCCGGCGCCAGTACCGCCGTCAGCAGGCCCGCCAAGACGACGGGTCGCATGCAAACCCTGCAAAACGCTGCCGCGCGCATGAATCTCCTTCATCTGTCCGTAGTGGCCGGAGCCTGGTGCCGCGCAGCGTAGGGTAAGGGCGCATGCCTGTCAAGCCGGCCACGGCGCCAGCCCGGGCGACCGTCACCCCAGCACCCGCTCCAGCCCCCGCCACGCCTCGTCGTCCTCCAGCGCCGCCACGTTCAGCCGCAGCTTGGTGGACGGCAGCTGGTCCGGCGAGAACAGGCTGCCCGGCGCCAGCAGCAGGCCCTCGTCCATCGCGCGCGCGGCCAGCACGTTGGTGTCGCGGCCGCAGTCGGCCCACGCGAACATCCCGGCCGTCGGCGCGGGTTCCAGCGTCATGCCGAGGGATTCCGCGCGGCGCAGCACCTGCGGCCGCACGGCGTCCAGCCGGGCGCGGATGCGGTCCAGGTGCTTGCGGTACACGCCTTCGCACAGGATCTTGTAGACGATCCGCTCGCCCAGGTCGCTCGTGCTCAGCGTGGCCAGCATCTTGCGGTCGGCCAGGCGCTGCACGACGTCCGCGGAGGCCGCGATGAAACCGACCCGCAAGTTGGCCGCGAGCGATTTCGAGAAGCCGCTCAGGTAGATCACGCGCTGCAGCTGGTCCAGCGCCGCCAGCCGGGTCACGCTCTGGGCGCCGCCCGGGTGCAGGTCGCAATAGATATCGTCCTCGACGACCGTGATGTCGTGGCGCTCGGCGATGCGCAGGATCTGGAAGGCCTTGGCGGCCGACAGCGACGTGGAACTGGGGTTGTGCAGCACCGAATTGATGATGTACAGGCGCGGCTGGTGCAGCGCCGCCAGCGCCTCGAGCTGGGCCAGGTCCGGACCGTCGGCCAGGCGGCGGATGCCGACCACCTTCAGGCCCATCGCGGCGAACGAGCCGAACATCAGGAACCACGCCGGATCGTCGACGAACACGGTGTCGCCGGGGCGGCAGAATTCGCGCGCGACGAGGTCCAGGCCCTGCGTCACGCCGAGCGTCGTCACGAATTGTTCGGGCGCGGCCGCGATTTCCAGCTCGGCCAGCTTGCGCTGCAGTTGTTCGCGGAGCGGCGCATAGCCCTGCGGGGCGGCGTAGTTGAGCAGCACGCTGCTGTTCTGGCGGCTGACGGCGCGCAGAGCGTTGGACACGCCGGGGCCATCGAGCCAGGCCGTCGGCAGGACGCCCGCGGCGCTCGACGGCTGGCCCGGCATCTGCCGGAACATGTGGCGGATCAGCCAGACGACGTCCAGCGCGCGCGCTTCCAGGGCCGGGTCGGCATGCGGTTCGGCGCGCCGCAATGCCGTGTTCAGGGGCGCGCGCTCGCGCACGAAGAAGCCGGCGCCGCGGCGCGATTCCAGGTAGCCCTGCGCGACGAGGCGGTCGTAGCTGGCCACGACGGTGAACGGCGACACGCCGTGGTCGGCGGCGAAACGGCGGATCGAGGGCATGCGGCTGCCCGCGCGCAGCTGCCTGTCGTCGATGCGCGCGGTGACGGCGCGGACGATCTGGTCGGCCAGCGGTTCGCCGGAATCGCGCGACAGCAGCGTCGGCATGATTGTATCGGTCATTTTTGCAACACAGTACGCAAAAGGATATCGGTAAGTGTATAGGGACTGTACTGCTCGTCCGGTCTAGCATACCTCTGACCAAGGCGTGCTGCAACGATAACCGGAGAACCCATGCGTCCCACCACCCTCACCCCGGCCGGCGTCCCCGCGGCGGCATCCGACGAAGCGCGGGGCATGCTGCTCGGCCTGACCGGCGTCGCCGTCTTCAGCCTCACCCTGCCGTTCACGCGGCTGGCGGTGCGCGAGCTCGATCCGCTGTTCCTCACGCTGGGCCGCGCGCTCGGCGCCGCCGTGCTGGCGGCCGGCTGGCTGCGCATGCGCCGCGCCGCCTTGCCGGGACGCGCCGCGCTGTGGCCGCTGGCCGTGGTGGCGCTTGGTTGCGTGCTCGGGTTTCCGTTGCTCAGTTCGATTGCGATGCGCAGCGTGCCGGCGTCGCACGGCGCCGTGCTGGGCGGCGTCCTGCCGCTCGCGACGGCCCTGTACGCGGCGCTGCGGGGCTACGAGCGGCCCTCGACAGGGTTCTGGCTGGTCGCCCTGCTGGGCACAAGCCTCGTGCTCGCGTTCGCGCTGGGCCAGGGCGGCGGGACGCTGCAAAAGGCCGACCTGCTGATGTTCGGCGCGATCGCCGCCGCGGCGGCCGGCTATGCGGAAGGCGGGCGGCTGGCGCGCACGCTGGGCGGCCAGGAAACGATCTGCTGGGCGCTCGTGCTGGCGGCCGTCCCCGCCGCAATCCTGCTGGCGGCGTTCGAAAGCGACCAGTTCGGCCGGCTGGGCGCCGTCGGCCCGGCCAGCTGGCTCGGGTTCGCGTACGTCACGACGTTCTCGATGTTCATCGGCTTCTTTTTCTGGTATCGCGGCCTGGCGCTGGGCGGCGTGGCGCGCGTGGGCCAGGTGCAATTATTGCAACCTTTCCTGTCGCTGGCCGGCGCGGCCGTCCTGCTGGGCGAGGCGCTGACGGCGGCCAATGTCGGCTTCGCGCTGGCCGTGATCGCGACCGTGGCGCTGGGCCGCCGCATGCAGGTGAGGCGATAATGGGTATGCACCCTGCGATGGGCACGCCCGCCGGCAAGGCTTACAATAGCGGCTTTCTTTTCACACAACCCTGGGGAATTCATGTCCGTCTACGACAAACTCAAAGCACTGAACATCACCCTGGCCGCACCGGCGACGCCGGCGGCCGCCTACGTCATGTATGCGCAGACCGGCAACACGGTCTTCCTGTCCGGCCATATCGCCAAGAATGCGGACGGTACGGTCAATGCGGGCCTGCTGGGCAGGGAAAAGACGACGGAACAGGGCAAGGCGGCGGCGCGCGCCGTGGCCGTCGACCTGATGGGCACGCTGCAGGCGGCCGTCGGCGGCGACCTGAACCGCGTAAAACGCATCGTCAAGGTAATGAGCCTGGTCGCCTCGACGCCGGACTATACCGAGCAACACCTCGTCACGAACGGCTGCTCGGAACTGCTGGGCGAAGTGTTCGGCGACGCGGGCAAGCACGCGCGCTCGGCGTTCGGTGTGGCATCCCTGCCCCTCGGCGCCTGCGTCGAGATCGAACTCATCGCCGAAGTCGCGTAAGCTATCGCTCCGCAGCACTTATTTAACCGGAGCATGCCCAACAGGCGTGCTCCTCTTGAGAGAGCAGCCTACCCGGCGTGCTTTATAATGACCGGCGCACCATCGTGGCCCTTCCTGTGAGACCAGTATGAAAATCGAAAATCCCAATCCCATCCAGTGGCAGTTCTCGGAGCGCGCACAGCAGCTGCAAAGCTCGGCGATCCGCGAGATCCTGAAGATCACCCAGCGTCCGGAAATCATTTCCTTCGCCGGCGGCCTGCCTTCGCCCGCCACCTTCCCCGTCGAACGCATGAAGGCGGCCTACGACAAGGTGCTCAGCGAAAACGGCAAGCAGGCGCTGCAGTACGGCCCGACGGACGGCTACGCACCGCTGCGCGAATGGGTGGCGAATTACCTGTCCACGGAAGGTTCGACAATTGTGCCGGAGCAGATCCTGATGGTGTCCGGCTCGCAGCAGGCCCTCGACCTGCTGGGCAAGGTGCTGATCGACGAAGGTTCGCGCGTGCTGGTGGAAACCCCCAGCTACCTCGGCGCGCTGCAGGCCTTCTCGGTCTACCGTCCGGAATTCCGGTCGGTCGAGACGGACGACCACGGCCTCGTGCCGTCGTCGATCGAACCGCTGGCCAAGGGTGCGCGCCTGCTGTACTCGCTGCCGAACTTCCAGAACCCGACGGGCCGCTCGCTGTCCATCGAGCGCCGCCGCGAGCTGGTCGAAACCTGCGCCCGCCTGGGCCTGCCGCTGATCGAGGACGATCCGTACGGCGCGCTGTCGTACAAGGGCGAGCCGATGCCGCGCATGCTGTCGATGAACCCGGACGGCGTGATCTACATGGGGTCGTTCTCGAAAGTGCTGACGCCGGGCATCCGCCTGGGCTATGTCGTCGCCCCGCTGCCGCTCGTGCGCCGCCTTGAACTGGCCAAGCAGGCCGCCGACCTGCACACCGCGACGCTGACGCAGATGGTCGTGCACGAAGTCGTCAAGGACGGCTTCCTGAACGAGCACATCCCGACCATCCGCAACCTGTACGCGAACCAGTGCCAGGCGATGCTGGACGCAATGGACGCCGAGTTCCCGGAAGGCGTGACGTGGACCCGTCCGGAAGGCGGCATGTTCATCTGGGTCACGCTGCCCAAGCACATCGACGCCATGAAGCTGCTCGACCAGGCGATCGCCGCCCGCGTCGCGTTCGTCCCGGGCGCGCCGTTCTACGCCAACGAACCGGTCACGAACACGCTGCGCCTGTCGTTCGTGACGGTGCCGCCGGAACGCATCCGCGAAGGCATCGCCACCCTCGGCAAGCTGATCAAGGACCAGATGTAAGACGGGTCCGCGTCCGGCGGCACGCGTTGCCGCCGGACTCAAACAATTGTTGAACAAGCCAAACACTTGTCAGTTGCGCAAAAGTTACAGATTTTTCCATCGGTAAAAGAAGTTATTGCCCAGGCCAGTGCTGCGGGGTGTATGATTTTGCACGCAATCTAAACGTGCAGTCCCCGCCAAGCACCGTATGACCAACCCTGCGACCGTGCCGCTTGCCGACCCACGCAAGCCCGCCATTCTCATCGTCGACGACGCGCCCGACAACCTCGGGGTGCTGCGTTCGATGATGCTGCGCCAAGGCTACCAGACGTTCGTCGCCACTTCCGGCGACCGCGCGCTGGAGATCGCCCTGCGCGTAAAACCCGACCTGATCCTGCTCGACGTCGTGATGCCCGGCATCGACGGCCTGGAGACGTGCCGCCGCCTCAAGGCGCATCCGGCCACCATGCGCATTCCCGTGATCTTCATGAGCGCGCGCGGCGACACGGAAGACATCGTCGCCGGCTTCGACACCGGCGCCGCCGACTACATCCCCAAGCCGCTGCGCCTGGAAGAAGTCTGCGCGCGCGTGCGCGCCCAGCTGCGCCTGCGCACCAGCACGGACACGCAGTCGGAACAGGCCGACCGCCTGCGCATGATCGTCAACAGCATGGACCAGGGCCTTCTGATCGTCGAGCGCTGCGGCCGCGTGCAGTACGCCAACCCGGCCTGCGACCGCTACCTGGGCTATGCGCCCGAGGACCTGGTCGGCCGGTCGCTGAAGGATCTGCTGGATTGCAAGGAGCCCGGCTGCTGCGAGGGCCTGGACGCCATCAGCTACGGCACGCGGGAGGTCAAGATCCGCCACCGCGACGGCGGCCTGCGCGCGATGGACCTGACGATGACGCCGATGCACGCCGCGGACGGCCTGTTCGTCGCGCTGCTGCACGACATCACCCACCACAAGCAGTCGGAGGACGCGCTGCAGCGCGCCGCGATGCTCGACCCGCTGACCCAGATCGCCAACCGCCGCCACTTCGACGCCTTCCTCGACAAGGAATGGCAGCGCGCGATCCGCAGCGCCCAGCCGCTGTCGCTGGTCGTGCTCGACGTCGACCACTTCAAGCTGTACAACGACACGCTGGGCCACGCGGCGGGCGACGTCTGCCTGCAAAAGGTCGCGCAGGCGCTGCGCGACCACGCCGCGCGCCCGACCGACCTCGCGGCCCGCTACGGCGGCGAGGAATTCGTGCTGCTGTTCGCCGAGACCCCGGCGGAAAACGCGGCGCACGTCGCGGAAACGATCCGCGCCGCCGTCGAAGCCCTGCAGATGCCGAACCCGCGCTCGACGACGTCGACCTGGCTCACGGTGTCCGTGGGCGTCGCGACGATCGTGCCGACGCAGCTGGACGCCATCGAAAACCTGTTCGTGTGCGCCGACCGCGCCATGTATGCCGCCAAGGCCGGGGGCCGCAACCGGGTCGAGTCGACCATCGTCGGCGCGGCGTGGGATGTGGTGCGGGACGCGGCGGTGTATTGAGCGGGGCGGGCGGCGCCAGCCGACCCGACAACATAGGATGCGTCGTCGTCTCCGCGACGGCGGGGCCCCGAACTCGCCGGCGCTGCCGCAGTGCGTAACACCCGGGTGCCCTCGCGCGCCGTAAACTTGGGTTCCCGCCTGCGCGGGAACGACGGGTCATATCCACGTCGTCCCCGCGAAGGCGCACTGCTGTCCGGAATAAAATTCTTGACAGTTTCATCAGATGAGGCTCAGCTGGAGCTCTGCCATTTCTTGCTGAAGTCGCCGTCGTTGTCGATAGCGGGAAGCTTCGATCTCGGGGCGCTGAAACAAGGTGGCGCGTATCAGCACGAGGCAGTCCCAGAGACTGATCTTGAGCGAGTGCCGCTGCTTGTAGAGCGCCACGAGCAAATAGCTGATCAACGCTGTAAGCACTTGGATGCGCACTGCGTTTTCGCTCCGCCCGAGGAATTTTTTGATTTTCAGGTGCTGCTTGATCCACTTGAAAAACAGTTCGATTCCCCAGCGCTCCTTGTAACGCTGGGCGATCTCGAACGCGGCGCTGTCCAGATCGTTGGTGGCCAGGACAAGCGGCGTGTCCTTTTCCGGGCGAGCGATCGTGATACGCCGTAGCGATGCCAGATATGGGTTGTCTCGTCCTCCGGGACGCTTATGTTTGAGCCGGACGATTTCATCATTGAGCACGACCCCGGCGGCTTCGGCGGGAATGCTTCTTTCTTCGATTATCTGTAGGCCGGCATTGCGTTTGAACCGGGTAACGAACTGCGCCCCAGCCTGACTGATGGCGTTCCACCAGGCGTAGTCGCAGTAGCCTTTGTCGAAGACGTAAAGGGCGCCCCGAACCAGCGGTACGCTCCAGGCTTTCTCTACGTCGTTGACGTTGGCCGCGCTGAACGAAATCCAGTCTGGCGTCCGGGTCTCGGCATCGAGCAGGACATGGACCTTGATACCCTGGGTGTTGCGGGTGCGGTTTTCTTGTGTCCAGCGCTCGAATTCCCGTCCCTTGAGCGTCAACGACGTCGAGTCGAGCAGATACATCAATTCAGCACTATCGCTGCGCAACTGACGCGACACCTGTCCCATCAGCCAATTGGCGACATCACTGAACACGGTATCGGAGCGCCTGGCGTTCGCATCGGCCAGCGTCGTACGTTTGATCATCCCGGCGCCCAAATGGTAATGGTGAGAGCGGTGATGATTAAAGCCCGTCTCCAGCGCCCGCAAGCCCGGCGCTTCACTGAGCTGCCCGTACATCATTGCGATCAGGTGCTGCCAGTGCCCGAATTTTTTAGAGTACTTGTCGGCCTTGTGTCTTTTTACCAGCCGATCGAACTCCGAGCGGGGCAGGCCCTTTAATAATTCCTGAAAGGTAGCTATGCTGAACATGTTGCGGGGTTTTGGTTTTTTGAGTTTGGCGACTCGGGTATACGCCCGTAAACCAGTCCCTGCAACACCTTCAGCGATTTCCCCTCAAATTATTCCGGACAGCAGTGCGCGAAGGCGGGGACCCAATCTCGCCGGCGCTGCCGCGATGCGTAACACCTGGATGCCAGCGTGCACGGGCGCGACGCATTATCTCTTCGGGTAGCCCGTAATCTCCGCGATCTCCCGATACAGCGGCGCCAGCTGCCGGTACATCTTCAGGTAGACCTGCCGGTACAGCCGCTCGTACACGTCGCGGTGCGCCGGCACCGGCTCGAACACCCTTCCCACCCGCGTCATCGCGGCCATCGCCGCCGCGAAATCGCGGTGCAGGCCCAGGCCCACGGCCGCATCGATGGCGGCGCCCAGGCCCGACGTCTCGTACACGTGCGGCCGCGCCGTCGGCAGGCCGAAGATGTCGGCCGTCAGCTGCATCGCGCAATCGCTCTGCGAGCCGCCGCCCGACACGCGCAGCTCGGTGATCGCCACGCCGCTGCGCTTTTCGATGCGCTCCTTCCCTTCGCGCAGCGCATACGCGAGGCCTTCCAGGATCGCGCGGTAGACGTGCGCCCGCGTGTGCACGTCGCCGAAGCCGACGATCGCGCCCTTCGCCTCGCGGCCCGGCACGCGGATGCCTGGCGTCCAGTAGGGCTGCAGCATCAGGCCCATCGATCCGGGCGGGACGGAACTGGCCAGCTGGTCGAACAGCTTCTCGGGCGCCACGTCTTCCGCGAGCGCGCGCTGCTGTTCGCGGTGGCCGAACTGCTCCTTGAACCAGTTGACCATCCAGTAGCCGCGGAACACCTGGACCTCGCTGCTGTAGGCGCCCGGGATCGCGGCCGGATACGGCGGTAAAAAGGGCGTCACTTCGACGTAGCGCGTGCCCGTCGTGTTGATGGTGGCCGTCGTGCCGTAGCTGAGGCACCCGACATGCGGCTCGCGGCAGCCGGCGCCGATCACCTCGCACGCCTTGTCGGCGGCGGCGGCCAGCAGCGGCGTGCCGGCCGGGATGCCGGTGGCGTCAGCGGCGGCGCGCCCGATCTCGCCGAGACGGTCGCCGGGATCGACGAGTTCCGGCAGCATGTGCGGTTCGACGGCCAGCGCCTGCCACTTCCAGTCGCGCGGCCCGGCCCAGCGCCGGCGCCGGTAGTCGAACGGCAGATACGCGACCTGCGAGCCCGATGAATCCGCGAAACGTCCGCTCAGCCGCCAGTTCAGGTAGCCGGACAGCAGCAGGAATTTGTCGGTCGCGGCCCACACGTCGGGTTCGTGCGCGCGGATCCAGTTGATCTCGGCCTCGCCGCGAAAATAATCGATGGTGCCGTCCACGCGCGCCAGCCTGAACGCGGCGCGCCACCACCACGCCAGCGGCGGCACCGTGTCCGTGTGGCGCTGGTCGAGCCACGTGATCGCGGGCCGCAGCGGCCGTCCTGCGCGATCGAGGTTGATGACGGTGCCGCGCTGCGTCGTCACGGCCACGCCGGCGATGGAGTCGCGGCGCACGCCGGGCTGCGTCCACAGGCCCTGGCATGCGCGGCACAGCGATTGCCAGTAGTCCTCCGGGTCGTGCTCGGCCCAGCCGGGCTGCGTGGAAAAATACGGGTCCAGCATCACCTGCGATTTGGCGACGATGTTCCCGGCGAGGTCGAACAGGATCGCGCGCACGCTCTGGGTGCCGTTGTCGATGGCGAGGATGGTCGTATCAGTCTTCATGAGGCAGGCCGTGTTGAAGAGTCCATGATGCGCGATACGCCGCTTCTTCATGCGCCCAGTGCGCGGCGCCCCAGCCGAGTTCCGGCTGGCAGATGGCGCGGATGCGCTCCAGGTGTGCCGCGCCGCCGTCGCGCAGCAGCAGGCCCAGGCGGGTGCGGCGCAGCAGCAGGTCGTCCAGGTGCTGCACGGCTTCGCAGCGCGCGGCCCAGCGCAACTCGGCCCACGCCGTTTCCGTGCCGGGAATCCGTTCCAGTTCGCCCGGCTGCGCCGCGTCCAGCAGGGCCGCGGTACAGGCGCCGTGGCGGCCATGCAGGCGGCGCAGCAGACTCGCATCGAGGTGCGGCGCCTGCGGCGGCGGGACGGGCGCGAACACGGCGCAGGCGTCGAGCGGGTCATTCCAGCCGGGCAGCTGCGCCTTCGCGACGCGCAACGCATCGAGGGCGATGGCGCGGAACGTCGTCAGCTTGCCGCCGGCGATGGCGACGAGGCCGGCGCTGCTCCACACGACGTGCTCGCGCCCTTCCTGCGACGGCGCGCTGCCGTCCTTGCCCGCGATGACGGGCCGCACGCCCGCGTAAGTCGACATGATGTCCTTGTCGGTTAGTTGCAGATTGGGGAACTGCGCCTGCAGCGCCGCCATCAGGTAATCGACCTCCGCGCGGGTGATGCGGGCCGCGCGGTCCATGCCCTCGTCGTGGTCGAGGTCCGTCGTGCCGACCAGGGTCGCGCCCTCCCACGGAAAGGCGAACACGGGCCGCCCGTCGTGCGGATGCATCAGGCTCACGGCGCGCGCCAGCGGCAGGCGCCACGCGGGCAGGATCAGGTGGCTGCCGCGCAGCGGGCGCAGGCGCGGGCCCAGGCCGTGCAAAGGCCCCGACCATGCGCCCGTCGCATCGATGACGACCTTCGCCCGCACGGCGTGTTCCGTACCGTCGACGGCGCAGGCAAGCGTCGCGCCGCAGACCCGGCCCCCTTCGCGCAGCAGTGCGCGCGCGCCGAGCCGGTTGACGGCCGCCGCGCCGTGGTCGAGCGCCTCGCGCAGCACGCGCAGCACGAGCCTGGCGTCGTCCGTGCGCGCGTCCGTGTAGACGATGCCGCCCGCGAGGCCGTCCCGTTTGACGTTCGGCGCCGCCATCAGGAAGTCGTCGGCAGCCAGCCAGTGGCGCTCGCGCCGGCCCGCCATCACGTCGTAGATCGCGAGGCCCGCCAGGAAACTGCGGCGGCCACGCGCGCCCTCGTACTGCGCGAACGCGAAGCCCTGCGGCTCGACGAGGCCCGGCGCACAGCGCAGCAGCATCTCGCGCTCGCGCACGGATTCCGCCGTCAGCCGCACGTGGCCGCCCTTCAGGTAGCGCAGGCCGCCGTGCACGAGTTTCGACGAGCGGCTCGACGTGCCCCATGCGAAGTCGTGGCGATCGACCAGCAGCGCCTTCAATCCGCGCCGCGCCGCTTCCAGCAGCACGCCGGCGCCGCTGATGCCGCCGCCGATCACGAGCACGTCCCACTCGCGCGCCAGCACGTCGGGCAGGGCCGCGCGCCCGCCGCGCTGCCACAGCGCGGAAAATTGTCCGCTCATGGCGTCACCAGCTTGCCCGGGTTCATGCGCCCGTCCGGATCGAAATGCGTGAACAGCGTGCGCAGCGCGGCCATCCCCAGCTCGCCCTTTTCGTGCGCCAGCCACGGCGCGTGGTCGCGGCCCACGCCGTGCTGGTGGGTGATGGTGCCGCCGCTCGCGACGATCGCCTCCGACACGGCCGTCTTGAGCATGCGCCAGCGCGCCAGGTCGGCGTCGTAATCGCCGGCGAGGCGCCAGATGAACGTCGAGTAGACGCTGGCGCCCTGCGGATACAGGTGCGACAGATGCGTGTAGGCGTGCGCGCGTTCGCCGTCCCGCGCGAGCGCGTCGTGGGCGGCGCGTTCGATGGCGCGCATCGCGGGCGTGACGCGCGGCCAGTCGAGCGCCGTCTCCACCGTGTCGATCGCATAGCCGTGCGCCCACGCGCTGTTGCGCAGGTAGACGTTGCGGAAGCGGTTGCGGCGCCAAGCGTCGCCCAGCGCGCGGCCCGCGTGCACGCCGCCGTCGCGCCGCGCCAGCGCCAGCGCGGCCTTCAGCGCGGCGCGCGCCTGCGCCTTTTCTCCGCTGGCGCCCACGAGCAGCATGCATTTGCCGGCGCCCGCGCCGCGCAGCTTCAGCCAGGTTTCCAGCAGTGCCACCTGGCGGCCATGGCCGCCCAGCGTGAGCATCGTCGCCGTCTCCTCCGCGTTCGACAGCCGCAGCATCGACAGGCCAAGTCGCGCCTGCACGATGGTGCGCACGGCCTGCTCGGCGCGAGTCCAGTCGGGGAAGAACACGGCGTGGAACGCCTCGAACGGCGGCAGGTGCGTGATGCGCACGGCCGCTTCCGTCAGGATGCCGAGCCGCCCTTCCGACCCGAGCACCAGTTCGCGCAGGTCGGGACCGGCGGCGGACGCGGGAAAGGTCGGGATGACGAGCGGCCCGGCCGGCGTCTCCACGCGGCCGCCGGCGAACAGCTGCTCGATGCGGCCGTAACGCAGCGATTGCTGGCCGGACGAGCGGGTGACGACCCAGCCGCCCAGGGTCGAGTAATCGAACGATTGCGGGAAGTGGCCCAGCGTGTAGCCGTGCGCGCGCAGCTGCGCTTCCAGGTCGGGCCCCGCCACGCCGGCTTCGAACACGGCCAGCTGCGCTTCGCGGTCGATGGCGACGAGGGCCCGCATGCGCGCCATGTCGACGCACACGGTCGGCCGCGCGCCGACGGCGTCCAGGTGGCCGGCGACGCTCGTGCCCCCGCCGTACGGCACGACGGCCGCATCGACCGTGCGCGCCCAGCGCAGCAGCTCGCGCACGTCGTCCGCGCTCTCCGGAAAGGCGACGGCGTCCGGCGCCGCGCCGATGCGGCCGTGGCGCAGGCGCAGCCAGTCGTGCAGGCTCTGGCCCGTCGCATGCGTCAGGCGCGCCTGCGCGCTGGCGTCGGCGAGGCGGTGCGCCGGCAGCCGGCCGGGCGGCAGCGCCGCGCACGACGCCTCGAATGCCGCGTCGCGCGGGGGCGTGCCCGCGCCGATGCGCCCGCGCAGGAATGCCAGCGCGGGCTCGCCCAGCGCCACGTCGACCGCATCGTCTCCCCAACCGTTCCAGCGTCGCATCGTTCCGTTCTCCCCAGTGTGTTATGCGGCTATACTCGTTTGCTGCCACTTTAAGAAAAACGACGACCCGAGTATTGCGGATTCATGCCAAGCGCTTGTTCGAACATGCCAGCCTCGCCGCCGCGCGTCACCGCGGCCTATCTGCAGCCGCTGCTGGAGGCGGCCGCCGCACGGGGCATCGCGCCGGCCGCGCTGGCGCAGGCGGCCGGGCTCGCGCCGGTGCTGCTCGACCCGCTGCCGGACGCGCTGGCGGCATGCGACTACATCGCCCTGCTGGACGCCGGCAGCCGCCTCGCGGGCGATCCGCATTTCGGCCTGCACGTGGGCGAGCGCGTGCGGCCCGGCACGTACAGCGTGTACGGCCTCGTGCTGCTGGCCTGCCGCGACATCGGCCAGGCGCTGGAACAGACGCAACGCTACGAACAGCTGGCGCACGACCTCGGACGCTCGCGCCTCGAACCCGAAGGCAGCCTGGCGCGCTACACGTGGGCCAGCCATTATCCGGCGGCGAGCCGCCACCTGGCGGAAAGCGTCTTCGCCGGCATCCGCACGTTCGGCTGCTGGCTCGCGGGCCGGCCGCTGGCGCCGCGCGCCCTCGCCTTCGCGCATGCGCGCCCGCCCGACGCCGATCCGGCCGAATACGCGCGCGTGCTCGGCATGGTCCCGGACTTCGATGCGCCCGCGCACACCGTCGACTTCGATGCCGCCCTCCTCGCCCTGCCGCTGCCCGCCGCGGACACCGCCATGTATCCGCTGCTGCAGCAGCACGCCGAGCGCCTGCTGCGCGAACGGGCGCAGGCGCCAGGGGGCATCGTCGCGCAGGTCCACGCGGCCATCGCGGGCAGGCTCGCGACCGGACCCGTGCGGCTGGCCGGCATCGCCGCCGCGCTGGACCTGTCGCCGCGCACCCTGCAGCGCAAGCTGGCCGACGCCGGCGCGACCTTCCAGCAAGTGCTCGACGCGGCCCGCTACGCGCTGGCGATGGACTATCTGCGCCAGGACGGGCTGTCGCTCGTCGACATCGCCTTCCTGCTCGGCTTCCAGGAACAGAGCGCGTTCACGCACGCGTTCCGCGAGTGGTCCGGCATGAATCCGGGCGCCTGGCGCGAGCGGGCGCTGGCTGCGCCATGACGGCCATCATTTCTGAATGTTCGCGATAACATTTCATGTTAGACTTTGAAAGAACGTCAACATGACGTTGCAACGCGCTTGCCAATCAGGGGACAACCGGCAGGTTCAATAACACGAACAGGAAAAACAACAATGTGGAAGTCGTTATTCATCGCGGGGGCGTCCGTGTGGGCGCTGACGGGCCATGCGGCCACACTGACCATGCAGCGCGTGGGCACAGGCATGCAGGTGCGCACGGACACGGGCGTGCTGACCATCGAACCGGTGGCGCCGCGCGTCGTCCACGTGCGCTTCGGTCCGGCCGGCTTTGCGGGCAATTACAACCCGGCCGTCATCGCGCAGCCGGAGAAGATCGCATTCAAGATCGGCGAGGCGGCTGACGCCTGGACGCTGTCGACGGCGGACCTGCGGGTGCGCGTGGCGCGCCCCGGCGGCGAGATCACGTTCCAGACGGCCGACGGTCACGACATCCTGCGCGAGGGCGGCCGCGACGTGGCGCACGGCGTCACGCAGCGCTTCCAGACGGAGACCATCCTGTACGGCCTGGGCCAGCACCAGAACGGCCTGCTCGACTACAACGGCACCATCACGCGGCTGCAGCAGGCCAACCGCGACGTGGCCGTGCCGATGCTCGTGTCGCCCAAGGGGTTCGGCATCCTGTGGAACAACGCGGCCGTCACCGACGTGGAAGCCGGCCTGGCCTCGGGACCGGCGATCCTGATCCGTTCGGAAGCGGGCGGCGTCGATTACCACTTCATGTACGGTCCGGAACTCGACGACGTGATCAAGGGCTACCGCCGGCTGACCGGCACGGCGCCGATGATGGCGCGCTGGACGTGGGGCCTGTGGCAATCGAAGGAACGCTACGCGACGCAGGACGAGCTGCTCGGCGTCGCGGCGAAGTACCGGGCGATGCACGTCCCGCTCGATGCCGTCATCCAGGACTGGCAGTACTGGACGCCGGGCCAGTGGGGCAGCCACCAGTTCGACAAGGCCCGCTACCCCGATCCGGCGGCGATGGTGAAAAAACTGCATGACGAGAACATCCACGCCATCATTTCCGTGTGGGCCCGCCTCGACCCGGACACGGAAAACACGCGCGCGCTGGACGCCATCGGCGGCCTGTATCCGGCCACGTATCCGAACGTCTACCCGGCCGGCAAGGGACGCTGGTACGACGCGTACAACCCGCGCGCCCGCGACCTGTACTGGCGCCAGGTCATGCGCAACCTGGGCACGCTCGGCTTCGACGGCTGGTGGCTGGACGCGTCGGAAGCGGAGCTGGGCGGGTGGTGGGGCCAGATGCGCGACGTCAAGACGGCCGCCGGCCAGGGCAGCGTCGTCTACAACGCCTACCCGCTGCTGCACACGACGGCCGTGCATGACGGGATGGTGCGCGACCAGCCCGAGAAGCGCGCGTTCATCCTGACCCGCTCGGCCTACGCCGGCCAGCAGCGCAACGCGGCCATCACGTGGTCGGGCGACACGATGGGCAACTGGGACACGTTCCGCCGCCAGGTGCCGGCCGCGCTGAACTTCACCCTCACCGGCATCCCGTACTGGTCGGCCGACATCGGCGGCTTCTTCGGCGGCAAGCCGAAAGACCCGGCGTATGCGGAACTGTTCACGCGCTGGTTCCAGTTCGGCGTCTTCAACCCGATGTTCCGCGTGCACGGCACCGGCGACGGCAAGGAGATCTGGCAGTTCGACGCCGCCACGCAGAAGATCATGCGTGACTACATCGACCTGCGCTACCGCCTGCTCCCGTACATCTATTCGGCCTCGTGGGACGTCACGCACAACGACGGCACGATGATGCGCGCCCTCGCCTTCGACTTCCGCGACGATGACCAGGCGCTCCACATCCCGGACGAGTACATGTTCGGCAAGGCCCTGCTCGTGGCGCCCGTCGTGCAGGCGCATGCGCAGGCGCGCGAGGTCTACCTGCCCGGCAAGGACGCGTGGTTCGACTTCTGGACCGGTACTCGCCTCGACGCGGGCCAGGTGGTGACGGCGAAGGCCGACATCGCGACGATCCCCGTCTACGTCCGTGCCGGCAGCATCCTGCCGCTGGGTCCAGTAAAACAGTTCGCGGACGAGAAGTCGGACGCGCCGATGGACCTCGTCGTCTATCCGGGCAAGGACGGCGCCTACGCGCTGTACGACGACGGCGGCGACGGCTACGCCTACCAGAAAGGCGCGCATGCGCTGGTGCGGATGACGTGGCACGACGGCGCGAAACGCCTCGACATCGCGCCGCGCGAGGGCCGCTACGACGGCATGCCGGCACGCCAGGCGTTCGCCGTGCGCTGCGGTCCGCAGGCCGGCGACGTCGTCAAGGTCGACTACGACGGCCGTGCCGCCTCCGTCGCGCTGCCGCACTGCGGCGGCTGAACGGGGTCAAGACCTGCGCGCGCGTGCGCGCAGGTCGTCCAGCGCCGGCACGATGGCGAGGCTGCACAACAGCAGCGCCAGCGGCACCGTCGCCGCATAGCCGAGGACCTTGAACCCGAGCGCGCCGGCCACGCCGCCGCCGAAAAAACTGCCCAGCAGGCCGCACAGCACCGCGAGGCGCGCGTGGTTGGACGCCACGCGCGGACGCGCGGTCTCGTCGGCATTCCAGTACAACATCCTGCCCAGTTCGATGCCGATGTCGGTGACGATGCCCGTCATGTGCGTCGTGCGGATCTCGGCGTGCGACAGCTTCGTCACCAGGGCGTTCTGCAGGCCCATCGTATAGCACAGCAGCATCACGGTGGCCGGCACGAACAGGCCCCGGACGCTGGACAGGCGCGCGCCCAGCACCCCGAACGCCAGCAGCAGCACGGCTTCGAACATCAGCGGCAGCGCGTATTCGCTGGCCAGGCTGCGGCGCCGTCCGTAGTTGACGAGCAGCGCCGTGCTGGCCGCGCCCAGCAGGAACGAGAGGATGGCGCCGAGCGCGTCCAGCACGAGATCGCCGGCGCCCAGCGCGAGATTGTCGGCGGCCGAGGACACGATGCCCGTCATGTGCGACGTGTACTGGTGCACGGCCAGGAAGCCGCCGGCATTCGTCGCCCCGGCCACGCCGGCCAGCGCGAAGCCGAGGTGGCGGTTGGCGCGCGCGCTGCGGGCCTGGGCGGTCAGGGTACGGACGTAGTCGACGGAGCGCTGCATGATCGGTGGGCCTGTAAGGATTCCTGTCGTCAATACTACGCCGACCCGGGGCGTCCGGAAAGGTCGCCGCGGCACCGGATCTGGCTATAATTGTCCTTCTCACACCGCATATCGCCAAGAAAACACATCGCCGTGAATCCACATCTCGACCGCCTGCACCCTTATCCGTTCGAAAAGCTGCGCCAGTTGTTCGCCGGCGTCACGCCGAATCCCGACTACAAACCCATCAGCCTGGGTATCGGCGAACCCAAGCACCCGACGCCCGCCTTCATCCAGAAGGCCCTGACGCACGCGATGGCCGGCCTGGCCACGTATCCGACCACGCACGGCAGCGAGCCGCTGCGCGCCGCGATCGCCGGCTGGCTGGAGCGCCGCTATGCGATCCCGCCGCTCGACCCGGCCACGATGGTGCTGCCCGTGAACGGCTCGCGCGAGGCGCTGTTCGCGATCGCGCACAGCGTGGTCGATGCGTCGAAGCCGGGCGCCCTCGTCGTCAGCCCGAATCCGTTCTACCAGATCTACGAAGGCGCGGCCTATCTCGCGGGCGCCGAGCCGTATTTCGTGAATTCCCAGCCGGCCCGCAACTTCGCCTGCGATTACTCCAGCGTGCCAGCCGCCGTGTGGCAGCGCGTGCAGCTGCTGTACCTGTGCTCCCCCGGCAATCCGACCGGCGCCGTGCTGTCGCTGGACGACTGGCGCGAACTGTTCGCGCTGTCCGACCGCCACGGCTTCGTCATCGCGGCCGACGAGTGCTATTCCGAGATCTATTTCGGCGCCACGCCCCCGCTGGGCGCGCTGGAAGCGGCGCACCAGCTGGGCCGGAGCGGCGGCGCGCGTCCGTACGCCAACCTGATCGTGTTCTCGAGCCTCTCCAAGCGTTCGAACGTGCCGGGCATGCGCTCGGGCTTCGTCGCCGGCGATCCGGAACTGATGAAGAAATTCCTGCTGTACCGCACCTACTGCGGCGGCGCGATGTCGCCGCCGGTGCAGGCCGCGTCCTGCGCGGCGTGGAACGACGAACACCACGTGCAGGAGAACCGCAACCTGTACAAGGAAAAGTTCCACCTCATCACCCCGCTGCTCAAGCAGGCGATGGACGTGGAACTGCCCGACGCCGGCTTCTACCTGTGGGCCGACGTGCGCCGCACGGGCCTGTCGGACACGGAGTTCGCACGGGGCCTGTACGCCGAATATAATGTAACGGTTTTGCCCGGCAGTTACCTGGCGCGCGACGCGCACGGCAGCAATCCGGGCCGCAACCGCATCCGCATGGCGCTCGTCGCCGAAGTGGACGAAGGACTGGAAGCGGCGAACCGCATCGTCCAGTTCTGCAAAGACCTCAAGGCTTCGTCCTGAATCAGACACCAACCCAACGATAGACCATCATGACCCAACAACTCCAGACCATCATCGACACCGCGTGGGAACAGCGCGCGGACATCAGCCCGGCGGGCGCCAGCGCGGAAGTGCGCGACGCCGTCGCCCACGTCCTGGCCGGCCTTGACGACGGCAGCCTGCGCGTCGCCCAGAAAGACAGCGGCAGCTGGGTCGTGAACCAGTGGATCAAGAAGGCCGTCCTGCTGTCGTTCCGCCTGGAAAACAACGTACCCGTCGAAGGCGGCGGCATGCAGTTCTACGACAAGGTCCCGACCAAGTTCGCCAACTACACCGCCGACGATTTCGCCAAGGGCGGCTTCCGCGTCGTGCCGCCGGCCGTCGCCCGCCGCGGCTCGTTCATCGGCAAGAACGTCGTCTTGATGCCGTCGTACGTGAACATCGGCGCCTACGTCGACGAAGGCGCGATGGTCGACACGTGGGCCACCGTCGGCTCCTGCGCCCAGATCGGCAAGAACGTCCACCTGTCGGGCGGCGTCGGCATCGGCGGCGTGCTGGAACCGATGCAGGCCAACCCGACCATCATCGAAGACAACTGCTTCATCGGCGCCCGCTCGGAAGTCGTGGAAGGCGTGATCGTCGAAGAAAACTCGGTGATCTCGATGGGCGTGTACATCGGCCAGTCGACCAAGATCTACAACCGCGAGACCGGCGAAGTGACGTATGGCCGCATCCCGGCCGGTTCCGTCGTCGTGTCGGGCAACCTGCCCTCGGCCGACGGCAAGTACAGCCTGTACTGCGCCGTGATCGTCAAGCAGGTCGATGCCAAGACGCGCGCGAAGACCGGCATCAACGAGCTGCTGCGCGGGATCTGATCCGGCATTTGGTGGGCACGCGCCCACGCTGCGGCCTGAAAACCGTCGTTCCCGCGCAGGCGGGAACCCAAGTACGTTTGCATACCGCGCACTCAATTGGGTCCCCGCCTCCGCGGGGACGACGTGCCATGGCTGACCATCTCCACAGCATTTTCCGCACCGCGCTGCCCAACCTCCCCCCCTCAGGTTAGAATCCCTTAAACGCGAAAAATTACCGCGAAGCAAGGGAGAGCACCATGATGATGGAACGCCTGTTCCAGTTGATGAAGGAAAAGAACGCGTCCGACATGTTCTTCGCGGTCAATTCACCCGTCCACATCAAGATCAACGGGAACCTCATCCCGATCAACCAGAACAAGCTCGAGCCCGAGAACATCCGCGTCCTGCTGTCGGAAATCGCGAGCCCCGAGCAGATGGAAGAGCTGGAACGCGACAACGAGCTCAATATGGGCATCTCGGTCGCGAACCTGGGCCGCTTCCGCCTGTCCGCCTTCCGCCAGCGCGGCAGCATTTCCGCCGTGTTCCGTTTCGTCCCCGCGACGATCCCGCCGCTGGCCGAGCTGGGCCTGCCCCCGGTGCTGTCCGAGCTGATCATGGAAAAGCGGGGCCTGCTGCTCATCGTCGGTGCGACCGGATCGGGCAAGTCGACGACGATCGCCTCGATGCTCGACCACCGCAACGAGCAGCGCCACGGCCACATCCTCACGCTGGAAGACCCCATCGAATACCTGTTCAAGAACAAGAAATCGATCATCAACCAGCGCGAGATCGGCAGCGACGCGAAGAGCTTCGACGTCGCGCTGCGCAATTCGATGCGCCAGGCGCCCGACTGCATCCTGATCGGCGAGATCCGCGACAAGGACACGATGGCCGCCGCCCTCGCCTACGCGCAGTCCGGCCACCTGGTGCTCGCGACCCTGCACGCGAACAACAGCTACAACGCGCTGAACCGCATCATCAGCTTCTACCCGATCGAAAACCGCCCCGCCCTGCTGCAGGACCTGTCGTCCGCCGTCAAGGCCATCGTGTCGCAGCGCCTCGTGCGCGCGAAGGCGGGCGGGCGGCGCCAGGCCGCGGTCGAGATCATGGTCAACACGCGCTACGTCGCCGACCTGATCGAAAAGGGCGACATCGGCCAGATCAAGGAAGCGATGGACAAGAGCCTGTCGCCGGGTTCGCAGTCGTTCGAAACCGCGCTGCTGGAACTCGTGCAGGCCGACCTCATCACGCAGGAAGAAGCGCTGGCCAATGCCGACTCGGCCACCAACCTGCTCTGGCTGATCAACAACGGACCGGACAGCAAGGCGCGGGAGCAAGAAGCGCCCAAACCGGCCGAGCCGGACGGGGCGTCGTTCACGGAATTTACGCTGGATAACTGAGCGGCCGCGCCCGCGCGCTGCTCCTGCCCCGCCATTGCTAAACTATCTGCCGGATAGCCGGCCTGTGCTATCCTTCGCGCCTTCCCGAACGGCAAGACCCATCCCGCCATGAAAAATATCCTCTACGGTATTCCCAACTGCGACACCGTCAAGAAAGCCCGCACCTGGCTCGCCGACAACGGCCAGGAGTTCGAATTCCATGACTTCAAGAAGCAAGGCCTGGAGCGCGCCACCGTCGCGCACTGGCTCGAGCAGATCGATTGGGAAACGCTCGTGAACCGCAAGGGCACGACGTGGCGCAAGCTGTCCGACGAGCGCCGCGCGCAGGTCGTCGACAAGGCCAGCGCCCTCGACCTGATGCTGGAGAATCCGTCCGTCATCAAGCGTCCCGTGCTGGAAGGCGCCGGTAAATTGTCCGTCGGTTTTTCCGCCGAGCAGTACGAAGACCTGTTCGGCGACTGGCCCGCATGAAGCCCTCGCGCACCCACAAGCTGACGGAAGCGCTGATCGCGCTCGATTCCGTCACGCCGCAGGACAAGGGCTGCCAGCAGAAACTGAAGGATCTGCTGGCGCCCCTCGGTTTTCGGTGCGAAACGATCGAATCGAACGGCGTGACCAATCTGTGGGCGCGCCGCGGCGACGCGGCGCCGGTGTTCGTGTTCGCCGGCCACACGGACGTCGTGCCGACCGGCCCCGCCGGCCAGTGGGCGTCGCAACCGTTCACGCCGACCATCCGCGACGGCAGGCTGTACGGCCGCGGCGCGTCGGACATGAAGACGTCGATCGCCGCCATGGTCGTCGCCGTCGAGGAATTCGTGGCAATGCACCCGGAACACATCGGCTCGATCGCCTTTTTGATCACGTCGGACGAGGAAGGCCCCGCCACGGACGGCACCGTCATCGTGTGCGAGCTGCTGGAAGACCGGGGCGAGACGATCGACTATTGCCTCGTGGGCGAGCCCACGTCCAGCCACGTGCTGGGCGACATGATCAAGAACGGCCGCCGTGGTTCGCTGTCGGGCTGCCTCGTCGTCAAGGGCGTGCAGGGCCATATCGCTTACCCGCACCTGGCGCGCAACCCGATCCACCTGGCCGCGCCGGCCCTGGCCGAGCTCGCGGCCGAGCAATGGGATGAAGGCAACGAGTACTTTCCGCCGACGAGCTGGCAGATGTCGAACATCGCGGCCGGCACGGGCGCGACGAACGTGATCCCGGGCGAACTGAAGGTCGATTTCAATTTCCGCTTTTCCACCGCGAGCACGGCCGAGAGCCTGCAGGCGCGCGTGCACGCGATCCTCGACCGCCACGGCCTCGACTACGACCTCAAGTGGACGCTGTCCGGCCACCCGTTCCTCACGCCCAAGGGCACGCTGTCGGACGCGATCTGCGGCTCGATCAAGCAGGAACTGGGCGTGACGACCGAATTGTCGACGACGGGCGGCACCTCCGACGGGCGCTTCATCGCGCGCATCTGCCCCCAGGTGATAGAATTCGGGCCACCCAACGACAGCATCCACAAGATCGACGAGCACATCGAAGTGCGATACATCGATCCGCTCAAGAACATCTACCGGCGCACGCTGGAACGATTGCTGACCATCCCGCCGTCCGCGGCATAACGAGACCTGGCCATGACCACGACCAATTTCTGCACGCCGCGCGACCTGCTGCGCTACGCCGTCACCCGCTTCAACGGTGCCAAGCTGTTCTTCGGCCACGGCAGCGCCGAAGCCTTCGACGAGGCCGCCTACCTGATCCTGCACACCCTGAAACTGCCGCTGGACAAGCTCGAGCCCTTCCTCGACGCCCGCCTGCTGCCGGAAGAAGTGCTGCAGGTAATGGCCGTCATCGAGCGCCGCGTCACCGAACGCGTGCCGGCCGCCTACATCACGAACGAAGCGTGGCTGGGCAGCTACAACTTCTACGTCGACGAACGCGTGCTCGTGCCGCGCTCGTTCATCGCCGAGCTGATTCCGAACATGTTCAGCCCGTGGGTGGCCGATCCGGACGGCGTCGAGAACGTGCTGGAACTGTGCACCGGCTCCGGCTGCCTGGCGATCATGCTGGCGGACGCGTTCCCGAACGCCGTCGTCGACGCCGTCGACATCTCGCAGGACGCGCTGGCCGTGGCCGAGCGCAACATCCGCGACTACAAGCTCGAAGGCCGCGTGAACCCGATCGAGTCCGACCTGTACCAGCACGTGCCGTTCAAGAAGTACGACCTGATCGTCACGAATCCGCCATACGTGAACAGCGATTCGATGGGCAAGCTGCCGCCGGAATACCTGCGCGAACCTAGAATCGCCCTGGCCGGCGGCGAGGACGGCATGGACCTCGTGCGCAAGATCGTCGACGGCGCCGCCGAGCGCCTGAGCCCGGAAGGCGTGCTGATCGTCGAGATCGGCAACGAGCGCGAGTATGCGGAAGCGGCGTTCGGCCATCTGGGGCTGACGTGGCTGACCACCAGCCAGGGTGACGATGCGGTATTTCTGCTGACGGCCGAGCAGCTGGCCAAATAAAAAAACACCGTCGTTCCCGCGCAGGCGGGAACCCAAGTCTGCGCAAGCCGCCACGAACTTGGGCCCCTGCCTTCGCAGGGGCGACGTTGGATACGATAACTTAGTTCCCACATGATCCGATTCTCCAACGTCAGCCTGATGCGCGGCACGAAGCCGCTGCTGGAAGACGCCGACCTCACCCTCAATCCCGGCGACAAGATCGGCCTGATCGGCGCGAACGGCGCCGGCAAATCCAGCCTGTTCGCGATGCTGCGCAACGAGCTCCACCCGGACCAGGGCGAGATCGACTTTCCCGCGCGCTGGCGCATGGCCTATGTGGCGCAGGAGACCCCGGCGCTGGACCGCCCCGCGATCGAGTACGCCATCGACGGCGACGCCCACCTGCGCACCTTGCAGGGCGAGCTGGAACGCCTCGAACACCTGCCGCACACGACGGAGAACGGCCTCGCCATCGGCCACGTGCACGCGGCGCTGGCCGATGCCGACGCCTACACGGTGCAGTCGCGCGGCGAGCAGTTGCTGCTCGGCCTGGGCTTCTCGCTGGAGCAGATGCGCCAGCCCGTCGCCAGCTTCTCGGGCGGCTGGCGCATGCGCCTGAACCTCGCGCAGGCGCTGATGTGTCCTTCCGACCTGCTGCTGCTGGACGAGCCGACCAACCACCTGGACCTGGACGCCATCATCTGGCTCGAGGACTGGCTCAAGCGCTATCCCGGCACCCTGATCATCATCTCGCACGACCGCGACTTCCTCGACGAAATCGTGAACGTCGTCGTGCACATCCACGAGCGTAGCTTGACACGCTACTCGGGCAACTACTCCGCGTTCGAGCGCCAGCGCGCCGCGCACCTGGTCCTCGCCGCGGCCGCGTACGAAAAACAGCAGCGCACGCGCGCCCACCTGCAATCGTTCGTCGACCGCTTCAAGGCCAAGGCCACCAAGGCGCGCCAGGCCCAGAGCCGCATGAAGGCGCTGGCGAAGATGGAAGAACTGGCCCCGCTGCGCGCCGCGGCCGAGTTCTCGTTCGAATTCCGCGATCCGCTGTCGGCACCGAACCCGCTGCTCGTGATGGAAGACGTCGACGCCGGCTATCCGCTGCTCGACGCGCATGGCGACAAGGTCGGCGGCAAGACCATCGTCCACAAGGTGACCTTCTCGCTGCAGACGGGCCAGCGCATCGGCCTGCTGGGCGTGAACGGCGCCGGCAAATCCACCTTGATCAAGACGATCGCGGGCGACCTCGCGCCGCTGGCCGGCACGGCGACCCTGGGCAAGGGCCTCGTCATCGGCTACTTCGCCCAGCACCAGGTCGAGATGCTGCGCCACGACGAATCGCCGCTGTGGCACCTGCAAAAGATCGCGCCGACGACGCGCGAGCAGGAGCTGCGCAACTTCCTCGGCGGCTTCAACTTCCCGGGCGATATGGTGACGAGTTCCATCGCCCCGTTCTCCGGCGGCGAGAAGGCCCGCCTGGCGCTCGCGCTGATCGTGTGGCAGCGCCCCAACCTGCTGCTGCTGGACGAACCGACGAACCACCTGGACCTGGAAACGCGCGAGGCGCTCACGCTGGCGCTGGCGCAGTTCGAGGGCACGCTCGTCGTCGTCTCGCACGACCGCCACCTGCTGCGCGCGACGACCGACCAGTTCATCATCGTGGCCGACGGCCGCCTGCAGCCGTTCGACGGCGACCTGGACGACTACAAGGACTGGCTGTTCCAGACCAAGCTGAAAGGCGACGCCGGCGCGAGCGCCCTGCTGCCCGCGTCCGCCGCCGCGGCGCCCGTCGCAGCCGTCGACCGCAAGGAACAGAAGCGCCTCGAAGCGGAAGAACGCCAGCGCGTGGCGGCGCTGAAGAAGCCGATCGAAAACCGCATCAAGCGGCTCGAAGAGCAGATGGCCAAGCTGAACGCGAAGAGGGCCGACGTCGACGCCCGGCTGCTGGAGCCGGGCATCTACGAGGCCGACAAGAAGGAAGAGCTCAAGAACCTCGTGGCCGACCAGGCGTTTCTCACGCGCGACCTGGGCAACCTGGAGAACGAGTGGCTGGAGCTGCAGGAGCAGCTGGAAAGCCTCGTCGCCTGATCAGGCCACCTGCCGCGCTCCATCCTTCTTCGGCCTGCGCACCGACATCAGCCGGTCGATGTCGACGAGGATCAGGCGGCGCGTCCCCGCCTGCCCCAGGCCGATCAGGTAATCGACCTGGGCCCGGTCCGCGCCCGGCACGGGCGACACCTGCTCGGGCGCCAGCGACACGACACCCGTGACGCCGTCCACCACCATCCCCATCACGCAGCTCGACAGCCTGAGGATGATCACGTCCGTCATCGGGTCGGGCGCGCCGGGTGCCCGGCCGCAGGCGGCGCGCATGTCCACGAGCGGCATGATCACGCCGCGCGAGACGGCCACGCCCTTGACCATCTCGCCGTCCGCGGCGAACCGCTCGAGGGCCTTGAGGACGCGCAGTTCCTGCACCTTGGCGACATCGAGCCCGTATTCGAGGCCGCCGAGGGTAAAGCTCAGGAACTGGGTGGTCGTAGTCATGTGCATGGCGGATCCTTTCTCAAGATCGCCATGCTACGGCGATGACGCCTGGAAATTGTTGAGTACAGTCAACAAATTATGAGACATTTCCTACCTTGCGTTCGGCACCTGCGCCCGTACAATGTTCGGAATTGACCTAGAGGGGATGACGATGTTCCGGTGGCTGCAACGCCTTTTTTCCGGCCCGGCCGCCGCGCAACCGCAGCCGGCCGCCATGCCTGTCGCCGATCTGGCGCCCGTGCCCGATGCAGCGGCGCCTGCTCGCGCCCCCGCGGCTCCAGCGGCTCCGGCGGCTCCTGCTGCTCCCGCTGCTCCGGCCGAGCCGGCGCGGCGGCTGGCGGCCACGGCGGCCGTGTCGTTCGAACAGCTGGAACGGATCAACGGCGCGTGGAACGGCTGGCTGTTCGATCACGCCGGCGGCGGCCTGGAACTCACCGGCACCGAAACCCGCGTGCTGGACGCGCTGGCCGCGATCGTCGCGTCGCAGCAGTCCGGCGCGGCGCTGGTGCGGCGCATGCCGGGGCTCGTCCCGCAACTGCTGCAAAGCCTGCGCAGCGAAACCTTCTCGGGCAGCGCGCTGTCGCGCACGATCGCGTCCGATCCCGTGCTAGTGGCCGCCGTCGTCCGCCTCGCCAACAGCTGCTACCAGGGGACCGGGAACGCCATCACGAGCGTCGAGCACGCGGTGATCCTGATCGGCCAGGAAGGCCTGCGCCAGTTGATCACGACGGTCGCGTTCCGTCCCATCATCGACATGCATTCGGGGTTTTATACGCGCCGGCTGGCGCCGCACCTGTGGGCGCATTCGGAGCGCTGCGCGCTGGCCGCGCGCCGGACGGCCGGCGACGGCATCGCGCCGTTCGACGCCTTCCTGGCGGGGCTGCTGCAGAACGTGGGCCTGATCGTCAGCCTGCGCATCATGGACCAGATGGCGCAGGAAGGCGAACGGCTCGGCTCCGACGTGTTCCTGGCCCAGCTGGCGCGCGACACGCGCCGCCTGTGCGCGAGCATCGCGCGCGAATGGAATTTTCCGGACTCGGTGGCCCAGGCGCTGCTGGAACAGGGCGCGTTGCGGCGCGGTGCGGCGGTATCGCCGCTGGGGCGCCTGCTCAAGCTGACGGATTATCTGGGCAAGGTGCGCATGCTCGTCGAGCAGGGGCTGCTCGACGAGGCGGATGAGGCCTTGTTCGCGGGACTGCCGCCCGAAGCCGCGCCGTGTTATGCGGCGCTGGCGGCGACCGGGGATGGTTGACGTCTGGCGGGCTCGGGGAGCCCACCCTACGGCTGCGGAAGCCGCGTAGGATGGGCACCCCGTGCCCATGATGCGTGACCGCGCCGCATGCATCCGGCGGGCTCGGGGAGCCCACCCTACGGCTGCGGAAGCCACGTAGGATGGGCACCCCGTGCCCATGATGCGTGACCGCGCCGCATGCATCCGGCGGGCTCGGGGAACCCGCCCTACGGCTGCGGAAGCCGCGTAGGATGGGCACCCCGTGCCCATGATGCGTGACCGCGCCGCATGCATCCGGCGGGCTCGGGGAGCCCGCCAGACGGTTCAACGCTTCGTCAGCTTCGCGTCTTCGATCGCCAGCTGCTTGTTCTGCTCATCCAGCCAGGTCTTGAGCGGCGCGAAGTATTCCAGCATCGCCGTCGCATCCATCTTCTCCGACCCCGTGATGGCCTTCAGCGCTTCCGGCCACGGCTTGCTGGTGCCCATCGCCAGCATCTGCTGGAACTTGGCGCCGGCCTTCTTGTTGCCGTAGATCGAGCAGCGGTACAGCGGTCCCGTGTCGCCCGCCTCCTTGCACAGCGCGCGGTGGAACTGGAACTGCAGCACGTGGGCCAGGAAGTAGCGTGCGTACGGGGTGTCGCTGGCGACGTGGAACTTGGCGCCGGCATCGAAGCCGCCGTCGACGATCGGGGCCGGACGCGCCACGCCCTGGTACTGCTCCGTCAGCGCCCACCAGGCCTTGTCGTAGTCGGCCGGCTTGACCTGGCCGCCGTACACCTGCCAGCGCCATTTGTCGACCTTGTACGCGAACGGCAGGAACGCGACCTTCTGCAACGCCGTGTACAGCAGCGGACCGATTTCCTGTTTCGGGTCCGGGTCGGTGTTCATCAGGCCGATCTTCTTGAGGTAGGCCGGCGTGATCGACAGCGCGACGGTGTCGCCGATGGCTTCGTGGAAGCCGTCGTTGGCGCCGTTCTTGAACATCGGCGACTGCACGCTGTACGCGAGGTCGTAGTACAGGTGGCCCAGTTCGTGGTGGATCGTGCGGAAATCCTCGGCCGTCGGCGTGATGCACATCTTGACGCGCACGTCGTCCTTGCCGTCCAGGTCCCAGGCGGACGCGTGGCACACGACTTCGCGGTCGCGCGGCTTGGTCAGCAGCGAGCGCTCCCAGAACGTGGCCGGCAGTTTCCGCATGCCCAGCGACGTGTAGAAGCCTTCGGCATAGCGCGTCATCTCGGCGGCGCTGGCCTTGCGCGCTTCCAGCAGCGCCGTCAGGTCTTCGCCCTTTTCCAGGCCGGCCGGCTTGAGGATCGGGTACAGGTTGTCCCAGCTCTGCGCCCACATATTGCCCAGCAGCTGGGCGGGAATCGGACCGTCGGCCGGAACGAGGTCCGGACCGTAGGCCTGGCGCAGCTTGTAGCGCGTGTAGGTGTGCAGCGATTCGTACAGCGGCTTCACCTGCTGCCACAGGCGTTCCATCTCGGCCGCGAAGGCATCGGGCGCCATGTCGTAGCGCGAGCGCCACAAGGCGCCGGTATCGGCATAGCCCATCGCGCGGGCGCCCTTGTTCGACAGGTCGACGTACCGCGCGTAATCCTGCTTGTAGGCCGGCGACTGGGCGTGCCAGCCGAGCCAGACTTCCTTCAGGCGCGCCGGATCGTGGCTCGTGGCCAGCACTTTTTCCAGTTCGCCCAGCGGCATGCAATCCGGCTTCGCGGCGCCGGCGGCGGCCGCGGGGCAGTACTTCGCCTTGCCGTACGCGCCCGTCATGCTCGCGGCCAGGCGCGCGTAGTCGGCACGGTCGTCGGCGTTTTCCAGCATCAGCGACTGCTGCATCAGCATCAGCTTGCGCGCGCTGGCGTCGGACACCTTCAGGCCGTTGTAGCGGCGCGCCTTGAGGGCGATGTCGCCGCTCACGGTCAGGTATTGTTCGTTGGCCCGGGCGGTCAGGGTCTCGGTGTCGAGCGTGATGAAGTTCTCGGCTACCCACTCGGCGCGGCCGGCGTCGAGGCCCAGCTGGTCGAGTTTCTGTTCGGCGTCGGCGACGAAGCGCTCTGCCTCCGCCACGGTCGGCTTGCCTTTGGTGTTCGCGGCCTTGGTTGCTGCGCTTGCCGGGTTGGCGAGCAGCGCACCGGCGCACATGGCGGCAACCAGCGCGCCGATCGGGCGGCGCTGGTGGATGGGACGCATGTTGTTCAAGGTTTCCCCTCTGGTCTTGTGGTTGGATGCTGTCGAATGCGGCCTCGCGGCCGCCCACAAGTATATGCGCTCGCGCCGGCGCCGGGGGGCTTTACGCGGCCGCGGGCACCGCGTCGCTGCTCCATGCGAAGTCGCCGGCCGCGCCCATGAACAGCAGCTCGCCCGCCTGCGGACCGCGCAGGCGCGTGCGGATGTCGCGCGGCGTCCAGCGATGCGGCGGCCCGTCCGCCGGGCTGTAGCCGAGGATGCGCACCTGCGTCTCGCCCTGCACCGACTGGATCGCCACGCCGGAGATGGTGGCGGCGTCGCTGCGCTGCGCCTCCAGGTTCGCGAGCATGCCCGTGCCGGCCTGCTGCTCGGCCTCGGCCACCTTGATCTTCGCGGAGATGTCGGCGATCGTCTTGAGCGCGGGCCCGATGTCCTGCGCCATCTTCTGGAACTGGCGCGCCTGCTCGGGCGACAGCGTGATGTCGCCCTTGCGCACGCGCGTGGCCAGCATCAGGTAGCGGCGCACGTCCGGCTTGCCCGTCATGGCGTCCATCGCGGCCCGGAGTTGCGCGGCCAGCGCTTCGAACCTGGCGACGCGCTCGCCGACGGCCGCGATGACCTCGTGGATCTGCCGGTCTTCCGCGCGCAGCACGGCCACCAGCATCTCGCTCTGCTTGCGCGGCACGGTGCACTCCACCGTCACGCGCCGGCCCGCCAGCGCGCAGCCCTCGGCCATCTTGACGACGACTTCGTCCCCGACGATCTCGCAGTTCACGGCATGCGCGACCTCGACCCGCACGCCCGCGATGACGCAGTTCTCGGCGCGCTCCAGGACGATGCTGCCGTCCTCCGCGCTCAGCACTGCCGCGGACGCGACGCCGCGCACGTGGATGTCGCCGCGCGCGTTGTGGGCGCTGCCGCTCACGAGGTTCGCACGCACGACGATCGTGCCGCCGCGCGACACGAGGCTGCCGAACACGTCGCCGTGCACGGTGATGCTGTCGGCCTCGATCACGCGTTTTTCCTGGACTTCGCCGAACTCCTCGTAATCGCCCGCCAGGCTCAGGTTGCCCGTCGTCTTGGCGCTGACGCCGTCGCGGCTGACGACTTTCTCGTCGATGGAAATCCGGCTCGTCTTCGCATCGACCATCAGGAAGCCGGCCTGGCTGGAGACGAGGAATTCGCCGTCGGGCATGCGCTCGACCTTCGTGCCCGTGCCCGCGTACGCCGCGAGGTCGGCGTCGCTCCCCGGCGTGGGGTGCAGCGGCGTGCCGGACATCTCGAAGCCCATCGTGCCTGGCGTGGCGGGCTGTTTCTTGAGCAGGCGGACGCCGGGCTGGATCTGCGGGAAGCGGTTCTGGAAGCTGTTCAGGTCGAGGCGGCCGTTGGCCAGCTCGAGCGGCGCGTCGTTGCGGTGGATGTCGTCGGAGATCTCGACGATGTGGGCATCCTCGCCCGGCACCGGATCGGCCTGGCGCGCGAACGTGATGCGGTCGGCCTTGTTCGAGGCCATCGCGGCGCGGATGGCGTCCAGGTCGAGGCCGAAGCGGATTCCCTTCCCCCACATGTCGGCGATGAATTCGTCGACGTCGAGGCGGGTCGGCAGGCCTTCGCCTTCCGGATCGGCCGGGTCGGGCAGCCGGACGGGCTCGAAATAGTATTCGGCATAACCGCGGCCGACCTTGGCGGCGCGGTACAGCGCGCGCCGGTCCGCGTCGAACGGCCGGATGTCGGCGGCGATGCGCACGACCGCGATGCCGTCCGGTCCGCGCGGCAGGTCCGGCCCGTGGCCGAACAAGGCTTTCATCAGTACGGGGTAGTCGACGCCGACGAGGTAGTTGCCCGCGCGGTAGACGTTGTCGACGGCGGCGAGCAGCGTGGTGCCGAGCACGGTAGGATCGGCATACACCCCGTCGTCGCGCTGCGCGATGCAATGCTCGGGACCGGTCGCGGCGATCCGGGTCGCCGAAGCCTGCGCCGGCGCCTGCGGTGCTGCGGGAGAGTCTGTAGTCACGATACGCGCTCCGTGCGGTTGATGCCACGGCAAGGGCTGGGCCGGGGCGAATCCGGCTAGCGTATCATGTTGTCAGCGGAAAATAAACAACAAGCAACAAAGTTGATGTCGGGAAACTCGCGACATCCCGGTCAGCGGCGCTGCGGGTACAGGTCCATGCCCGCTTCGTTGATCTGGCGGCGCAGGTCGCGCCGTTCGTCAGGCGTCATGCGCCCGCTGCGGCGCTCGTGCTGGGGCTCGCGCTGTTCACGCTGCTCCTGCCGCGGGGCACGGCGCTGATCGTCGTAGGCGGCACGCATGTCGTCGCGCTGGTCGCGGTCCTGCTGCGGGGGCAAGCGGAAGCGCGACGATTGCGGCATGTCGTCGCGGTCGTCCCGGCGGTCACCGTGTTGCTGGGCAAACGCGCTGCCGGCCCCCAGCACCAGGGCGCACGCCAGCACAGCAAAGCGGGCCAGGCGGCCTGCCTTTTTCGCTGCGTGGTGGTGTGTGAGCGCACTGTTCATGGTGTTCCTCTTTCGCTTTGCCTTGTTAGGAGTAAGCTGTAGCGTGAGCTGAGATTCAACTGCGATTCGATGAGGCCAGTGTATGAGGAATCAGCTCCAGGCATAAGGCGAAATGGGTAAAGTTTGTAACACAATGTAATGGCTCAACGATACCCCCTTGGCGTCGAGCGATAAGACGTTACCATAGCGACATTAATCTGACAAATTACAGAACGATGAATGCAACAAGCTCGAATACCGGCACGTCCGGCGCGAATGGTGGCCACGCCGCCCGGATCATGGTCGTCGACGACGACGTGCGCCTGCGCGACCTGCTGCGCCGCTACCTGACCGAACAGGGCTTCCAGGTCGTGACGGCGGAAAGCGCACCCGCGATGAACAAGCTGTGGCTGCGCGAGCGCTACGACCTGCTCGTACTGGACCTGATGCTGCCCGGCGAGGACGGCCTGTCGATCTGCCGCCGCCTGCGCGGCGCCGGCGACCAGACCCCGATCATCATGCTCACCGCGAAAGGCGAGGACGTCGACCGCATCGTCGGCCTCGAGATGGGCGCGGACGACTACCTGCCGAAGCCGTTCAACCCGCGCGAACTGGTGGCCCGCATCAACGCGGTCCTGCGCCGCAAGGGCCCGGACGAAATCCCCGGCGCGCCCAGCGAGACGCCGCAGACCTTCGAGTTCGGCGACTTCGTGCTGGACCTCGGCACCCGCACCCTCAAGAAGAACGGCGAGACCGTGCCGCTGACGACGGGCGAATTCTCGGTACTCAAGGTGTTCGCGCGCCATGCGCGCCAGCCGCTGTCGCGCGAAAAGCTGATGGAACTGGCGCGCGGCCGCGAATACGAAGTGTTCGACCGCTCGCTGGACGTGCAGATCTCGCGCCTGCGCAAGCTGATCGAGCCCGATCCTTCGAGCCCGCTGTACATCCAGACCGTATGGGGCCTGGGCTACGTATTCATTCCTGAAGGCCAGCCGCGCTAGTGTTCGCACCGACCCCGAAGGAACAGGCCGCGCCGCGTCTCCTCGGCAGGATGAAGAGCGGCCTGTTCTGGCGCACCTTCTTCCTGCTGTCCGTGCTCACGGGGCTGTCGATGGCCTCGTGGATCGGCATGCTCAACGTGTTCCAGCGCGGCCCGCAGGTCGAGCAGACCGCCGAGCTGCTCGTCTCCGTCGTCACCATCACGAAGGCCGCGCTGACGCACTCCGCGCCCGACCTGCGGCGCGAACTCCTGTTCGAACTCGTGTCGAACGAAGGCATCCGCATCTACGACGTGAAGCCGACGGACACCGTGGAGCCGCCGCCGCCGAATTCGCTGATGCCGGAAGTGGCCGCCATCGTGCGCGACAAGCTCGGGCCGGACACGCGCTTCTCGCGCCAGGTGAACGACATCCCCGGCTTCTGGGTCAGCTTCGACATCGACGGCGACAAGTACTGGCTGATGCTCGAACGCGACAAGCTGCCCGGCCTCACGCGCGTGCAGTGGCTCGGCTGGGCGACCGTCGTCGGCGCGCTGTCGCTGCTGGGCGCCGCGCTGATCTCGGGCCTCGTCAACCTGCCGCTGGCGCGCCTGACGGCGGCCGCGCGCGCGATCGCCCAGGGCAAGCGCCCCGCCCCGCTGCCGGAAAAGGGCTCGCGCGAGATCATCGAAGCGAACCGCAGCTTCAACCAGATGATCGAAGACCTGCAGCAGCTGGAAAAGGACCGCGCCGTGATCCTGGCCGGCATCTCGCACGACCTGCGCACGCCGCTCGCGCGCATGCAGCTGGAAGTGGAAATGGCGCCGCTGTCGGACGAAGCGCGCACCGGCATGCAGTCCGACATCGCCCAGATGGACGCCATCATCGGCCAGTTCCTCGACTTCGCCCGTCCCACCGAAAGCGCGACGTTCGTGCCGGTCGACCTGTCCGACCTGCTGGAAGACTGCGCCCGCGAGGCCGGCCGCCTGGCGGACGTGCGCACGACGACGGACATCGATCCGGACATCCACGTGATGGGCAACACGACGGACCTGCGCCGCGTGATCAACAACATCATCGAGAATGCGCGGCGCTACGGCAAGACCCCGGGCGCGGACGTGACCGAAATCGACATCGCCCTGCACGTGAAGATGACGGGCCACGGCCGCCGCGCCGTCGTCGAGATCAACGACCACGGCAGCGGCGTGCCGGACGACCAGATCCAGCAACTGCTGCGGCCGTTCACGCGCCTGGACAGCGCCCGCGGCCAGGCCAACGGCGCCGGCCTGGGCCTGGCGATCGTCGAGCGCGTGATCAGCCGCCACAACGCCGAGCTGAACGTGCGCAACCGCGACGGCGGCGGCCTGGTGCTGCAATTCGCCCTGCCGCTGGCCAACTAAATCTTTTCTCCACGGCACGTCAAATTGCGCCGCTAAGCGCGCCGCCGCACGGTCGCGCCCGTGACGTGGCGGTACAGTCGGCCTACAACCACTTTCGAGGAGGCCAAGATGAAAAAACTGCTCATTGCTGCCCTGATCGCCGGCTCGTTCGGCGGCGTCGCGCTGCCGGCCAGCGCCGACGTCATCGTCCGCACCGCGCCGCCGCCGCCGCGCGAAGAACGCGTGCCGGAGGCACGCCACGGTTATGTGTGGGCACCGGGTCACTGGGAGTGGCGCCACCACCATCACGTCTGGGTGAGCGGCAAATGGCTGCGCGAGCGCCGCGGCTATGTCTACCATGCGCCGACCTGGGTCGAGCGCGACGGCCACTGGGTGATGGAGCCGGGCCGCTGGCGCCGCGGCGACCGCGACGGCGACGGCATCCCGAACCGCGAGGACGCCCATCCGAACAATCCGAACCGCGGCTGATCGCCGCGGCGCGCCCGGCACAGGCTGACCGGGCACCGCATCCGAAGCGCCGTCCGTGCCGGTTTTACTGGCGCGGACGGCGCTTTGCTTATGTACGCGACAGCGCGCCGCATGGCGCCCCCGTGTCCACCGTGCCTGCCCAACGATACGCCGTAGGGTGGGCACCCCGTGCCCACGTTGCCCCGCCAACCGCACGGCACAAAAAGAAACCGCCTGCGCATCGCTGCATCAGGCGGTAAATCCAAGTTCGCACTTGGAGGAGACAGAGGAGACCAGCGCCGGAGCGCTGTAACAGGATGGCAAATTGGGACGGCGGCCGCGTCTGCAAGGGGGGCGGCGACTTTATTTTTTCCCGTCGACGTGTAGGCCTGGTCGGACGATCACCCGGCAGCATCGATGCTAGACTGGCGCCCATGGACGCTTGTTCCCTCCACGTGCGCAGCTACGGCGCCGACCTCGGCGCCGACCGCCACGATTTCGCCCAGCTCGTGCTGCCCCTCGGCGGCGCCGTGCTGCTCGACATCGACGGCCGGCAGGACCGGCTGGACCCGCTGCGCGGCGCCTGCGTCGCGCCGGGCGCCTGGCATGCGCAGACCGGCGTCGGCCCCAACGAATCGCTGATCCTCGACGTCGCCACCACGGCCATGTCGCATCCGGCCTGGGAACGCCTGCTGGAACGGCCGTTCATGCCGCTCGGCCCGGGCGCGCGCAAGCTCGTCGAGTTCATGGGCGCGATGCGCGCGCAGCCGGTCCTGCTGCGCGGCTGGATGCCGCTGCTGCTCGACACCCTCGCGCTGGACGCGCCCCGGCCCGCCTCGCGCCTCGCCGCCCTGCTGGCCCGCATCGAGGCCGAGCCCGGTCTTCCATGGTCGACGGATTCGATGGCCCGCAGCGCCGGCCTGAGCGTCAGCCGCCTGCACGCCCTGTTTCGCGCCGAGCTGGACACGAGCCCGCACGCGTGGCTGCGCGGCGTCCGCCTGTCCCGCGCCCGCGCCTGGCTGGTCGACACGACGCGCCCGATCGCCGACATCGCGCTGGCGGCCGGATTTTCCGACCAGAGCGCGTTGACGCGGGCGTTGCGGGATGTGACGGGGATGACGCCGGGGGCGTACCGGCGAAAAGGCCGGGAAACATTGCCGTCAGCTGCGGCGCGCGAATAAAGTTCGCCACAAACCAATGAAGTCCGCCACGACAACCGAGAGCGACTGCGCCCGGCGACTTATCCTGTTAGCAACAAGCTCGTACGCTGAGCTATATTGACCGTCTGCTATGCATTCAAGGCAAATCGAATCGTCTTTCTTTCATCCGTAAAAAATGAAATGATCAGAAGTGAAGTGGGCGCGATTGTCCACTGCCGGTGGACGAATAAAAAGATGTGGCAATAGGGCGCCGGCGCAGCTGTCATGCAATAGGAATGTCGGCGGTTTTTACAGTTATCTGCATCCGCAACCGTTTTTGCCGATTAGGTGGTTGATTCTTGGTGGAATTTTTTTTCGGCACGGTTCTTGCATCGTTCCCGGCTCCCCAACCACGGAGTCAACCATGCTCAAAAAATTACTCGTGCTCGCGTTCGCAGGCTGCGTCTCGATGTCGGCGTCGGCCGCCTTTATCCAGTACGATTTCAAGAACGCGACGTTCGATGACGGCATGCCGCTGACCGGCTGGTTCGTCCAGAACACGACCAACCAGGCCATCGCGTTCTACGACTTTCAAACCGGCTACCAAAACTATATCCCCGCCTTCGACTCGAACGTGACGACGGCTTTGATCACGACCAATAGCGGCCCGACCAGCTTTGACGCCTGGTCCGAGAACATCGGCGACTACCATGGGGATATCTACCTGGATTTCCGTTTCGACCCGGGCTCGGCCAGCTATACCGTGTCGGGCCGCGAGTTCAGCACGTATTTGTTTGCGCAGCCGGGCGAACTGCCGCGAACCCACGCCATCCAGTCGGGCAGCGTCGAACTGGGCCAGATCGATCCGGGCCTGCTGGCGCTGCTCGAATCGGGCAACTCGGGCTTTCAGGAAGTCGTGCCAGCCCCCGTGCCAGGGAGCGTGCCGGAACCGGCCAGCCTGGCGCTGGTGGCGGCCGGCCTGGGCCTGATGGGCCGCCTGCGCAAGCGTACGAAGCCCCGCGCCGTCTGAAATGAAACGCCCGCAATGCGGGCGATGTTCGTCCACTGGCGGGCTTGACCAATATGGAGGTGTCCCAGTGCGTACGCTGGACTCAGTCCACTTCTGAGCGCATCGGGATACTCAGCCTGTCAGCTTCTCGCCTCAGGCGCTGAACGAGTAGAAAAGTTCCATTCTGCGATACATGCGGAAATAAAGGGTTTTATGAGCGATTCACCCGACAGAAAAGACAGCAAATTCATCGGCGTTGGCATGTGTTTTGGCGTAGCGATTGGATGCGGAATTGGCATCGCAATCGGCAACCTTGCTCTTGGCATTGGTCCGGGGGTGGCAATTGGCGTGGTTATGGGCGCCCTGATGTCGAAGTTCCGGCGCTAACTTTACATTTGACCGTCAAAAGAACTCTGTTGTTCAGCAAGGACCCGACGGGCCGTTTTGGGTTGGTTGTGGACGTTCGGCAGCGTCCGCTTTTGGTCAAAACGCCCTGTTGTGACCGGCCCAACGCATTTCACTTATGGTTCACACATGCATAAGATCTTGCTCATGCTTTTCACCGCCCTCGCTCTTTTATCGGCGCCCGCAAGATCGACCGAAATTCGCGATGTCTCCATGATTCAGCTCATCGCCAACCCTGACCGGTATGACGGTTCGCCCATACGGCTGATTGCCTTCTTGAACCTGGAGTTTGAAGGAAATGCGCTGTACCTCCACCGCGAAGACTATGAAAAGTCGCTCTCCTCGAACGCGATGTGGATATCGCTCACAGACCAGCAGGAAAAATCGTCAAGGAAGCTCAGCGGGGGATACGTTTTGGTGGAAGGGACCTTTCGGGCAAACGAACGAGGTCATTCAGCCCACCGCACGGGCCGTTCAACGCCCAGTTGCCCGGCGCCCGGCGCCCGGTCATTCTGATCCGATAATGCTGACGCCCAGGCCGCAGCGGCGTCCGACAGTGCCGACGCTTGTCAGGCCAGCGCTGCCTTGGCGGCCTCCTCCGGCGTCAGGTCGTCGTAATACTGATCGGTAAACCATTCGACCTGCTCTTCGATATGGTCCTGCGCCTGTTGGACGGTGGCGCCGCCGGCGACGAGAAACTTTTCCACCTCAATACACCAGTGGATGAATGCCAGCGTTTCTTCGTCGAGTTCTTCTTTCTTGGCCATGTCGTTTCCTCTGCTATCACGTAATTGGACGAATCGCGCGATCCATCCTGCGCCGATTTTACCGCAGCGGCCCGCGGGCCCGCATGCCGGGTTTTTCTAGTCGGATTCGCGCAACCAGGACGACTTCTTCGCCCCACCGCCCGACGGCGCCTGTTCCGGCGCCTCATACGTGGCCGGCTTGAACTTGCGATCGACGTCTTGCGGCGGCGGTGCCGGCGTGGGAGGCCGGCTCGTCACGAATGACCCGAGGCTCACCGAACAGCGGTAGAGCACCGCGCAGATTGCCACGATGATGGCGGTTAATGTAATGGCAAGCCCGTCCGGACGACCCGCAATCACGAGGATGCAGGCCACGACCACGATGTCGAGGCAGACGAGATAGTTGAAGCGTGCCTTTGTATCGGAACCGGCTGGTTTGACTTGCATATTCATTGTAAAAGCTGATGGCAATGTGGGGGGCGATGCGGAATCTTAACATTTCCACGTGGAAATATTCTACACCTTCGGCGAGCATGCGACGCGAGTCCCGGTCAACATTCCAGGAGTCCGCGCCAAGACGAGCCGCCGCCCCATCCCGGACAATGGCGGCTTTCCGCACTGGAGCAGCACCCGTGTCCGTCAACAAAACCCACCTCGGCATCGCGTCCGGCATCGTCGCCGGCGCCTTCTGGGGACTCGTCTTCCTCGCGCCCAGGCTGGCCGCCGGATTCCCGCCGCTGCAATTGTCCGCCGGACGCTACCTCGCCTACGGACTCGTCGCCACCGTGCTCGTCGCGCCGTCCTGGCGCCGGCTCAAGGGCGCGCTCGGCTGGCGCGCATGGCGCGCCCTCGCCTGCCTCAGCTTCATCGGCAACATCCTGTATTACGTGCTGCTCGCGAAAGCCGTGCAGACGGGCGGCGTCGCGATGACGGCCTTCGTGATCGGCCTGCTGCCGCTCGCCGTCACCATCGTCGGCAGCCGCACGCGCCATGCGCCGTCGCTGCGCGCGCTGCTGCCCTCGCTGGCCTGCAGCGCGGCGGGACTCGTGTGCATCAGCTGGCAATCGCTGGCCGCGTCCGGTCCGGGTTCGTTGACGGGGTTACTGTGCGCGGCCGGCGCCCTCGTCTCGTGGACGGCCTATGCGGTCAGCAACAGCCGCTGGCTGGCACGGCTCGACCACGTGTCGGCGCAGGACTGGAGCCTGCTGACGGGCGCGGTCACGGGCCTGGAAGCCATCGTGCTGGCCGTGCCCGCCTTTTGCGGCGAAACGCTCGTCCACAGCGGCGCGGACTGGCTCCGCTTCGCCGGGCTCATCGGCGCCATGGCCGTGTTCTGCTCCGTGCTGGGCAATGGTTTGTGGAATATCGCCAGTCGCGCGCTTCCGCTCGCGCTCACGGGGCAGATGATCGTGTTCGAAACCATTTTCGCATCGCTGTACGGCTACCTGTGGGAAGGCCGCTGGCCGACGCCGCTCGAAGGGCTCGCGCTGACGTTGTTGGTCGCGGGCGTCGTGATGTGCGCGCGGGCGCATCGCGAGGAGACAGGGGCCGCGCGCATGCCAGTAGAAGCGGTGGCGGAGGCGCGGACGTGAACCGGACGTACGGCGCCCGAATAACATCTACGGCCGGATTGACGATCAAGGACGCAAATTGATTGCGGCCAAATCCTCAAGATCAGCTCAGCATGCCACTCGGACAGGACTTGACCAGCCAGGCGGCGACCGTATTTCCATCTGAACGATAATCGAAATTCCCATCAGTCAACACGACCACGATCGGCGTCCCCTACACTGGATCGCGTGGTCCCTTGACCTGATTCCTGAAGCGATTATGCGTAGCGCCTATGACCGAACCCGCAACCATGATGATCTCTTGCATTCGACGCTATGTGGTGTATGCCGCCGTGTTCGCCACGTTACTCTCAACTGCCGCCGCGGCTGCTGCCACTACGCCGCGTGCATGGCTAGTCAGCAAAGGCAATGCACAGGCCGTGCTGGTCGGTGAGTCTCACACCAGCACGCCGGTCGAGAACGACCGTTACTTTGAGACCGTCGTCAAACCGGGTTACGCGGTGGCTGAGGTGGCCGTCATGGAGACCTACTTCGGCCCGGACCAGCTCCAGAACGGCGCGTTCGCGGTCGGCGCGCCATGCTTTGACGATCCGAAGGGTTTGCACACGCAGCGCTTGCATCTTGCCATTGACGCCCTGATCAGGACGACACGGGATAGCCATCTTGACGTACCGAACTGGCTCGAAAGCTGGGAACTCGTGCCGCAATACCTGGCTTCGACCTTGTTGGACACTTTTACGACAGAGTCCCTCGGGCCGGCATACGGCGTCGCCTTCGCAACAGGCGTTTCCTTCCGCCTGCGCGGCAAGGGCGCGGTATCGAAAAAGACGATTGGCCTCGATAAGCTCATCGACCGGCGAACGCATTTCTGCAGTGCAAGTGCCGCCGACAGAGCGGATTTCGTTGCCGATAAAGCCCTGCAGGTTTCGCGCCTGCTGCGCCTGAAGCAATCGGACCCGTCGTTTACCTCCCTCGGCAAACTGGCAGTCGTCGTCGGTGACGTTACTGACGAGATGATCCACTGTGTCGACCAGGCGGTGCCCTGTGCCATTGATCAAGTTTCTCCTGAGGAGCAGATCTTGCAGGACAAGGGATGGACGATGCACTATAGCTCGGGCACTTTTGAGATCATGATCAAACAACGCACCCGTGCCTGGGTTCCGCTCATCGCCAAAACCGTTTCAGAACACCGCAGGAGCTTCGTCATCGTCGGTGCGCTGCACCTTCCCGACCTGCGAGTTGGCAAACGGGTCGAGCCTGGTTTGATCAGCCTGCTGCGCCAGCAGGGCTTTTCGGTCACCCGCATCGACGGGGCAGGTGACATCAGCGCAACGTTCCTGTCGCCTTCCTGGTTCGACCGCGTGCGCTCCGCGCTGGGTAGCTTATGAAGACCATATTACAGACCGAAGCGAGCGAGTGCGGCTTGGCCTGCCTTGCCATGGTGGCGATCACTTCGGCTACCCTGTTCAACGAAAAGGCTCACGCAGCGGCAGGAGCCGTGTGCACCACACACGCGGCTCCTGCGTGACCCTCGCCGTATCAGCGGCGTACCGGCGGCTGCGTCCCCTGCTGCGGCTGCGTCCCCCCGCCCGCGCCCCCACCCTGGCTGCCGCCGGTGGTCGGTGCGCCCTGCTCCGTGCCGGTCGCGCGCACTGGCGATCCGCCCGCGCCGCGCGGTCCCGGCGCACCGGCGGCAGCCGCGACGGCCGGGCGCTGGCTGGAACCGGCCGGAATGTTGATCCACTTGGCCGCCGACGGCGGCACCGGCTGGGCGCTGAAATATGCCGACAGGGCCGCCACGTCGGCGTCGGGCAGCGACTGGGCGATGTGGGTCATCTGGCCGCTGCTGTCCGTCTTGCGCGCGCCGTTCTTCCATGCCGCCATCGCCGCCGTCAGGTAGTTCGCGTGCTGGCCGGCGAGGTACGGATACACGGGCGGGTTGCCCACGCCGCCCGGACCATGGCAATTGGCGCACGCCTGCACGCCCCGCGCGTCGTCGCCGATGGCCGACAGCGTGGCGCCGCGGTCCATCCCTGCGGCATACGGTTTGGCGGCCGCCGCCGTCGCTCCCGCGGGCGCATCGCCGAGCGACGCATAATAGGCGCTGACGTCGCGGATCTGCTCCGCGTTCATCGCCTTCGCGATCGGCTGCATGATCGGGTTCACGCGCGCGCCGTTGGCATACGCCCCCAGCTGCTTGCCAAGGTAGGCGGCGGACTGGCCGGCGATGCGCGGGAAGCCGCCGGCCGCATTGCCCTCGCCCTGCGCGCCGTGGCAACCGGCGCAGGCCGTGATGCCGTTCGGCGCGCCGCTCATGGCCAGTTGCTGGCCCGCCTGCAGGCTGGCCTGGCCCTGGGCGGGCGCCGCCGACGCGCCGGGCAAGCCGAGCGCATTGGCCACGCCGCCGCCGGCGTTCTGCTGGGCCAGGGTGCCGGCGCCGCCCTGGGCGCCCGGTTGCGCCGCGGCCGGATTTGCGGCCGGATTTGCGGCCGGACTCGCGGGCGGATTCGAGGACGGATTCGCGGCCGCCTGCGCGGGCTCGACCTTCGGCGCGGGCGCATCGTTGCCGCCGCGGTGGCAGCCCGCGAGGAGCGCGAGCGCCGCCACGGCGGGGCCGTACCGGTACAGGGTCGTCGTCTTCATGCTTGCACCAACGCCTGCCCGGGCGCCTTGAGATAGCGGCTGACGATCGCCTCGGCCGCCATGTACGCCAGCGCGCCCACGGTATCGGTGGGGTTGTACGTGGCGTTCTGCGGGAAGTTCGAGGCGCCGATGACGAACAGGTTCGGCACGTCCCAGCTTTGCAGGTAGCGGTTGACGACGCTGGTCCCGGGGTCGAGCCCCATCACGGTGCCGCCCGTGTTGTGCGTCGTCTGGTACTGGGTGACGGTGTACGGGCCCTTGCGCGGCGAGGCCACGACCTGCCGTCCGCCCATCGCGCGGCCGATCGCGGCGGCCTTGTCCGTGATAAAGGCCGACATGCGCAGGTCGTTGGCCGGAAAGTCGAACGTGATGCGCAGCAGCGGCTGGCCCCACGCATCCTTGTACGTGGGGTCGAGGTCGAGGTAGTTGCTGCGGCTCGACATCGAGGTGCCGTGCACGGTCAGCACGGCGGTGTGGTTGTAGTGGCGGACGACGGCTTCCTTCCACTTCGCGCCCCAGGCCGGCGTGCCGGGCGGGGTCGGGTGGAATTCGATCGGGCGCCCGTGCGACATGACCTCGCCCATGTAGGCGCCGCCGATGAATTTGTGGGGGCCGTGGTCGAAGTTGTCGCCGACGAAGTCCGCGATCACGGTGCCGCTCGCGCCCGAGCGCATGAACGGGTTGATGTTGACGGATTCGTCGAAGAACACCTGCGCCGCGCCCATCGTCTGGTACGCATAATTGCGCCCCACGACGCCCTGCCCGGTCTTGGGATCGTAAGGCTGGCCGATGCCGGACAACAGCAGCATGCGCACGTTGTTGAGCGCGAACGAACAGAGGATGACGAGTTTGGCCGGCTGCTCGAATTCGCGCCCGGCCGCGTCGACATAGGTGACGCCCGTCGCCGTCTTCTTGTCCTTGGCGAGGTTGATGCGCAATACCTGCGACTGCGTGCGCAGCGTGAAGTTCTTGTCCTTGAGGAGCACCGGCAGCAGGATCGTCTGCGGCGACGATTTGGCATAGTGCTCGCAGCCGTAGCGCTCGCAGTAGCCGCAGAACATGCAGCTCTGCAGCGTCATGCCCTCGGGGTTCGTGTACGGCTGGCTGAGATTCGAGGACGGCTGCGGGAACGGATGGTAGCCGAGGCTCGCGGCCGCCTTGCGGAAGATGGCGGAGCCGTACGGTTCCTTCATGGGCGGCGTCGGATACGGGCGCGAGCGGGGATTCTCGAACGGGTTGCCGCCCGCGATCTTCTGGCCCTTGACGTTGCCGGCCAGGCCGCTCGTGCCCAGCAGGTATTCGAAGCGGTCGTAGTACGGCTCCATGTCGGCCGCCGTCACGCCCCAGTCCTGCACGTTCAGTTCGGCGTCGATGAAGCCCTCGCCGTAGCGCTGCTCGTTGTGGCTGCGCATCTTGAACTCGTCGTCCTGGAAGCGGTACGTCTGCCCGTTCCAGTGCACGGCCGCACCGCCCAGGCCGGTGCCGGGCAGGAAGCCTTCCCAGCGCCGGATCGGCAGCGCGACCTGGTTCACGTTGTTACGGAAGGTCATCGCTTCCTTCGTGTTGTCCTGCATGAGGGCCTTGCGCACCGAATAGCGCAGTTCGTCGTGCATGTGCGGGCCCTGGAAATCGGGCACCGTGGCTTGCGCGTTGCCGCGCTCCAGGCCGACGACCTTGAGGCCCGCCCTGGTCAGCTCGCGGCCGAGCATCGTGCCGACGAGGCCCACGCCGACCAGCACCGCATCCACTTCCTTGAGGCGGGTCGCCATCACTTGCCTCCTTTCTTGACGGGATTCGGACCGACGGCCTTCGGCTGGTCCGCCACGGGCTGGATGTGGATCATGCGCCGGTTGTCCTCGCCCATGCTCATCGGCGCCCGCGTGAACAGGATGCCGTGCTGGTCGACGAGGTGGTAGAAGCTCGCGTACGCGCCGGGGAAACCGATCATCTTCCACGCCGCCATGTCCTTGTTGCCGCCGTAGATCGGGTCGGAAAAGAAGCCTTCGATCGTCAGCGCCAGCAGCGATTCGAAGAAGGTGTGCGCGGGCACGCCGTTCAGGTCCTGGCTGCCGGTCTGCAAGCTTTCCAGGTAGGCGTCCTGGTCGGCGCCGGGCAGCTTGTCGAACGTCGTGTTGCGGCGTTTTTTCACGTCGCCGTCGATGGCGCGCAGGGCATTGCGGAACAGCTCGGCCGGCGTGAACGGCAGCTGGTAGCCCTGGCCCGGCACGCCCGCCTGCCACGGGCCGCTGCGGTACAGGCGCTCGCCGGCGCCCCACGCGCCGCCCAGCTGGCGGTCGATGTAGTTCGGCACGCCGGCCTCGAGCGCGCCGGGACCGTTGGCGTCGAGCGGGATCAGGCGCGCCACGGCCGCTTCGACGAAGCGCGCCTCGTCGGGGCGGAAGAACAGATAGGCCGTGTGCGCGGCCGCGCCGGTGGTGGTCGTGGTGGTAGCGGGGGCGGCGCCGTGGCCGTGTTGCGCCGCGTCGGGCGCGAGGGCATGGGCCTTCGCCGTGAGCGCGGCGGCCGTGGCGCCCGCGGCCTTGAAGAAGGTGCGCCGGGTAAGTTTCTCCATCGTCGGTCCTTTCCGGATTATTCGAACGTGCGAGACAGAATGGCCCAACGCTTGGAACCGCACACTGGCCAAAGGTTCGGCCGGGCCCGTCGATGTTTGCTGCGGACAGGGTGAGGCAACGAACAGATGGAACCAGTCGCGACGGGCACCATTCGAGCCTAGCACAGGAGAACATCATGAAGCGCCCAGTTAGACTGCTGAGCATCGTTGCCGCCGCGGTACTGGCGGCACCGGCACTGGCCGGCGAGATCGTCAAATGCGTGGACAGCAATGGCCACATCACCCTGACCGACCAGCCCTGCGCATCCGGCTCGGCCACCGTGCCGGTGTCGCGCCACACCGGGGCGGCGCCGCCCCAGCGCCACGTGCTGCCCGCGGCGGACCTGCCCCACGCGGCCTGGAAACGCCCGAACCTCGCGGCGCCCGTGCGGCTCGCGCGCGACGTCGCGACGCTGAAGGAAGCGCGGCGGATGCTGATGCTGCAGGACGCGCGGCCGCGCCTGGCGGGGCTGAATTAAGCGTACGTTCGCATCACGCAAACGGCTGGCAGGCACGAAGCGCCCACCTACGGACCGAATCAGGTAGGGTGGGCTCCCCGAGCCCACGCGTAACGTATGCGGTTTGCAAACGTCCGCGTCGGCACACGGTGCCCACCCTACAGCAGGTGGTCGTCGAGCGACGCGAAGCCCAGCAGCTCGGGCTCGTTGGCGGACGAACCCAGCGTGCGCACCAGCTGCAGCACGTCGTCGCCCTGGATGAAGCTGGCCGACGAGCTCGCGGCCAGCAGTTTTTCGGGCGGCTGCGAACGCGCCACGGCATAGCCCTGCACGTAGTCGACGCCGATCTCGGCCAGGGTGCGGATCGTGGCCGCGTCCTCGGCCCATTCGGCGATCGTGCGCATGCCCAGGTTGGCGGCCAGGTTGACGATCGCTTCCACGATCGCCACGTTGGCCGGGTGGGCGTTGATGTTGACGATGAAGTTGCCGTCGATCTTGAGCACGTCGGCCGGCAATTCCTTGAGATACGAGAACGACGTGTAGCCGGCGCCGAAGTCGTCCAGCGCCACCTTCACGCCGAACGCGCGCACCTGGTCGATGAAGCGGCGCGTGTTGTCCAGGTCGTGCAGCGCCACGCTTTCCGTGATCTCCATGCACAGCCGGCTCGCCACGTGCGTGTAGCGCGACAGGATTTCCAGCGTGTCCTGCACGAAGCGCTCGTCGTTGAGCGACGCGCCGGACAGGTTCATGCACACGAAGCGCGTGTTGACCAGCGATTCCAGGTGGTTCTCGATCCACGACAGCGTTGTCGACAGCACCCAGCGGTCGATCACGCCCGCGCGCCCGCTCTTCTCGGCGGCGGCGATCAGCGGACCGGCCGGGGACACGCGGCCATCCGCCTCGCGCATGCGCAGCAGCACCTCGAAGTTCAGCGATTCGTACGGCGCGGTGAGCGACATGATCGGCTGCATCTCGAGGAACATGCCCTCGGTGGCGTCCGGACCGGACAGGCGCGCAACCAGGTTCAGTTCGTTGGCGCGCTCCTGGAACGCGTTCGATCCGCGCTCGTAGACGACGAGGCCGTCGCTGTGGCCGCCCTTCGCTTCGCGGCAGGCGCGGTCCGCGGTCGATACGGCGTCCTTCATCGGCATGCCCGGCGACACCTCGATCAGGCCGACCGAACCGCGCACGTGGAACGCCTTGTCGCCCACGCGGTACGGCGTACCGCCGATGCGGTCGACGATGCCGCGGCAGATCAGCGACGCCAGCGGCACCGCGGTGTCGGGCATCACGATCACGAATTCGTCGCCGCCCACGCGGCCGATCTTCTGGCCGCCGGCCAGCGTCAGCTCCATGCGTTCGCACACCTGCTTCAGGACTTCGTCGCCGGCCGCGTGGCCGAACAGGTCGTTGATCAGCTTGAAGCGGTCGAGGTCGATGTAGGCCAGCGCCAGCGGCTTGCCCGCGTTCAGCAGCTGGGACGCGCCCTCGAACACCTTTTCGATGCCGCGCCGGTTGAAGACCTTCGTCAGCGGGTCGTTGTTGGCCATGAAGCGCAGCTGCTCCGTGGCGCGGTATTGTTCGGTCACGTCCTGCAGCACGGCCTCCACGCGGCCGCGCGCGAGCGTGGCGTTGACCATGAAGCGCTGGGCGCCGTCGCGGCTGACGATCTGCATCTCGGCCTCGCTGCGCACGTGCACCTGTTCCAGCAGTTCCGTCCACATGCTGTCGGCGAAGAACTGCTTCCATGCCGTGCGGCCCGGGGCGATCTCGGTAATGCCCAGCATCTTGCGCATGGCCGGGTTGGCGCTCACGATCGTGCCGTACATGTCGAGCGTGAACAGGCCGACGGGCATCGCCTCGTAGGCATGCTCCAGCTTGTCCTGGGCTTCCCTGCGCTTCTGCGTTTCCATGCGCATCTGCTCGGCCACGGCCAGCGCGGCGAGCAGGCTCGACGCGAGGGCCGCCGTGACGCTGTTGATCACGTTCAGCACCTGGTGCATGCCGAGCGCCGCCGACACGACCTCCGCCAGCGACGCCACATAAGTCAGCGCGAACGAGGCCGCGAACCAGCCCGCCACGCGGTTGCGCGAACGCAGGATGATCGTGAGGAGGCCCAGCGTCATCAGCGAGAACCCGAAGGCCATGATCACCCACAGCATCGGCAGGAACGTGCCGTACGGCAGGGTCACGGCGCCGATGAGCAGCGGGATGCAGGCCCATTGCGTGATGCGCAGCGGGATCGCCCAGCGCGTCTTGACGAGTTCTTCGCGGAACAGCGCCTGGTACAGCGTGAGCGTGGACACGCCGTACAGCGCGATGGTCAGCGAGCGGCCCAGCAGCATCCATTGCGGCGGCACGGTCATGCCCAGCCACTGGATGTCCCAGCCGGCCGACAGTCCGGCGATGCGCAGGTTCAGGATCAGCCAACCGGAAAACAACACATACAGCGGCTGGCGGTTGATGAGGGCCGTGATCAGGACGAACAGCGCCAGCACGATCATGCCGCCGTCGAGCAGGCCCGACTTGCGGTGGAACGCCTCGACGGACTGGTCGAACTGGGTTTCCAGCCATTGCACGACGTTCACGCGCGCGGGACCGGCGAAGCGGCCGCGGCACAGGATCTCGCGCGGCAGCTCGGCCAGTTGCAGGGCGAAGCCGGCCTTGGCCGTGTGCAGCGACGGCGTGTCCACCTCGCGCGTGGCCGCGCCGAGGGGCTGCAGCGTGGTGGCGTCCCAGCAACTGACGTCGACCGCGTGGCGCGACGGGAACTCGATGACGTCGCCGGCGATGCTGCCGGGCGTGCGCGGGCGCGTGCTGAAACGGAACCACACGGGCGCCTCGGACAAATGCGTGTCGAAGTACGAGACCGGGATGGCGTCGCGCAGGCGCGCGTTGGCCGCGGCCAGGGTCAGCGGCGCCGTTTCGCGCACGACGCGGATGTCGCGCGCATCGCCGTTGCCGGACATGTACTGGCTGTCCCAGCACAGCAGCGCCAGGATGGAGACGACGCCGATCGCGATCGGAATCAGGTAGTAAGCGAACGTCCGGAACGTGAGGTCCAGCGCGAACTGCGCGAGGCCCGGGAGTTTCCAGCGGCCGGATGATGTGAATTGCATGAGTATCTGCGAAGCTGGTATCGCGGCCCGGCGGCGCGGGCGGCCGTTATCGTCTCGCAAGGATACAGCTTTACAGTAGTGCCGTCATGCAATTATTGAATCAAGCAACCAGTTCGTACATTTCCGATGCATGCTGCGCAACATTTGCCCCCTTCGCACTCGGCTGTGGCGGCCGCACGCCCGTCCGGCCGCCGACGTCGATGTCCGGGTGGTGGATGTGACAAAAGAAGTTCAGCAGCGGGTGTTGCGCAGCCGTCCAGCGCGCTTCGATCGTCGTGATGTCGAAGGCCATCACGCGGTGCGGGATATTGCCCACGTGGCGCAGCGGCACGAAACCCAGATCCGGGAACACGTCGACGAAGGTCAGTTGTTCGTACTGGCGGTCGACCGGCGCGCGGCCGGTCGCCAGGGCCCAGTCGATGTCGTTTTCCTGGCAATACATCACGCCGGCCTTGAGCAGCGCCGTCTTGACCATGCGGCCGATCCGGCCATTGTCCACGCCCAGGCGGCTCATCTCCGCCAGCGGCTGGCCGCGCAGCCAGTCCGGCAGCGCGACGGATTCCTCGACGTGCAGCGGTTCGTGCAGATTCGTCTGCATCCGGGCGGTCCCCAGGGGGGCGCCGTCCAGCTTGGATTCGGCCAGGAAAACGATTGCGTCGTCGCCGTAATCGCAGGCCTCGGGCCGGACGAGCTGGCGCGCGAAGTCCGGGACGTGGCGCGCATAGGCCGCATGGCGCACGCGGACGGCCTTCCACAGGTCGGCCTCGTTGCTCACGCGCCGGATCGTGAAGGGCAGGCGTTCGGTCGGCTTGCCCGGAACCCCATAGGGGACGTGGGTGGGGCGCAGGACGCCGGGGTAGCGCATTTCCATGTTGACTCCTGAGTTGATGTTCAGAAATGTAAATTCCGTATTGAACTTTATCAACGTTGCAGGGGTGTACTAATTGTCGAAAAGGCGTGCCTTTTGCCCCTAATTCAATTTTCATTAAAACATCATCATAAACCTTTATCTTCTGACAACGTTCGCGCGGTGCCGCTGACGCGGATCGAACCGCCCGCTTCCGCGCCGATGTCGGCGTGCAACAGCGAGCGCATGCCCATGTCCTCGCCCTGCACGACGTCGATGGCGCCGCCGTGCGGCCAGCCGAGGTCGCGCAGGTAGCCGGCCAGTGCCGCCGTGCCCGCCCCGGTGGCCGGGTCTTCGTAGACGCCGCCGCTGGCGAACGGATTGCGGGTGTGGAACTTGCGCGCATGTTCGGCCCAGGCCAGCACGATCGTCGTCAGGCCGTGCCGTTGCATCAGCGCGCGGCCCGCTTCCAGGTCGTAGCGCATCGCGCCCAGCAGGTCGCGGCTGGCCAGCGCCAGCACGAGGTGGTTCGCGCCTGCATGCGCGAGGGCGGGCGGGATGCGCGGATCGAGGTCGGCATCGTGGTAACCGAACAACGCCAGCGCGTCCGCCACGAGGTCGGTCGCGGCCGGCCGGCTCCAGGTGGGCGGCGACTGCAGCGCGGCGGCCACGCGCGCACCGTCGCGCCGGCCTTCGACCGTGATGGCGGCCCCGTTCAGGGACAGCGCGAACACGCCGTCGCCCTCCCGCCGCGCCAGCGCCGCGCCCAGCGCGATCGTCGCGTGGCCGCAGAACGGCACTTCGGACGCCGGCGAAAAATAGCGCACGCGCCAGCCCTCCCCCTGCCTTGCCGCGAACGCCGTTTCCGAATAGCCGACGGCGTGGGCCAGGCGCTGCATGGCGTCCGCCGGCGGCAGCGCGGCGCCGATCCAGACGCCGGCCGGATTGCCGCCGGCGTCGCCGTCCGAGAACGCGGCGATGCGCAAAATGTCGTTTGTCGTTACGGTCGTCATCGTTGTCCTGTGCGAAGTGGGTGGAAAAGCGTCAGGGTTGCAATACGCCGGCCAGGCGGGCGGCGAGAAAGTCGACCAGCGCCTGCACGCGCGGCGCCAGCGCGCCCTGCTTGTAGAACACGGCCCACACGGGCTGGGTCCAGGGCAGCGCGGCGTCTTCCAGCAGCGGCACGAGGCGGCCCGCGGCCACGTCGGCGCGCGTGAGGAAGTCCGACAGGCTGACGATGCCGGCGCCCGCGAGCGCGAGATGCCGGATTGTCTCGCCGCTCGTCGCCGTCACGTGCGGCGCGCCGCGCCAGCCGTCCTCGCCGCCCGCGCGCAGCGGCCACGTGTTCAACGACGCCGGCGCGACGAAGCCGACCAGCCGGTGCCGCGCCAGGTCCCCGACCTGCGCCGGCGTGCCGTGGCGTTCGAGGTAGCCCGGCGCGGCCAGCACGCGGATGCGGCTCGACCCGAGACGGCGCGCGTTCAGCGTGGAGTCGGGCAGCTGGCCGATGCGGATCGCGACGTCGGCCTTTTCCTCGATCAGGTCGACGACGGTTTCGCCGCTGGTGAGCTCCAGCTGCACTTGCGGATAGGCGTCGAGGAAGTCCGGCAGCAGCGGCGCGATCAGGTGGTCCAGCGCGGGCGTGGCGGCATTGACGCGCACCAGGCCCGCGGGCAGTGCGCGCGCGAGGGCGGCCTGGCGCTCGGTCTCTTCCAGTTCGGCGAGGATGCGGCGCGCGCGGCCCAGCAGCCAGGCGCCTTCCTCCGTCAGGTCGAGGCGGCGCGTCGTGCGGTGGATGAGGGTCATGCCGAGCTGCTGCTCCAGGCGCGCGATGGTACGCGACACGCCGGACGGCGTCTGCCCGAGCTGCTGCGCGGCGCCCGAAAACGAGCCGGTGTCGATCACGGCCACGAACGCGATCAACGCTCCCACGTCCAGCATTTTTGCTCCCAGGTCAAAAGTCTATTGTACGGCGGCGGGTTTTTCTTTGCGGGCCAGGCGTCCAGAATGCGCCATCGATCAACCACGACGGTCTTCAAGGAGCAAAACATGCCACTCGCCTTATGGGCACTCACATTGAGCGCATTCGCCATCGGCACGACGGAATTCGTGATCGTCGGCCTGATTCCCACCATCGCCGGCAGCCTGCACGTGTCGGTGCCGTCGGCCGGCCTGCTCGTCAGCCTGTACGCGCTGGGCGTCGCCGTCGGCGCGCCCGTGCTGACGGCGCTCACCGGCCGCGTGCCGCGCAAGACGCTGCTGCTCGGCCTCATGCTGCTGTTCACGGCCGGTAACCTGACCGCGTGGATGGCTCCCGGCTACGCCGCGCTGATGGCCGCGCGCGTGCTCACCGGCCTCGCGCACGGCGTCTTCTTCTCGATCGGCTCGACGATCGCGACGAGCCTCGTGCCCAAGGAAAAGGCGGCCAGCGCCATCGCCCTGATGTTCAGCGGCCTGACCGTGGCGCTCGTGACGGGCGTGCCGCTCGGGACGTTCATCGGCCAGCGTCTCGGCTGGCAGATGACGTTCCTGGCCGTCGCGCTGCTCGGTGTGATCGCCTTCGCCGGCATCGCCCTGCTCGTCCCGCGCGGCATTGCCGGCAGCGCGCCCGCGGGCCTGCTCACGCAATTGTCGGTGCTGAAGAAACCGCGTCTGCTACTCGTGTACGCCATGACGACCCTGGGCTACGGCGGCTCGTTCATCGCCTTCACCTATCTGGCGCCGATCCTCGAACAGGTCGCCGGCTTCACGCCGGGCAGCGTCGGCCTCGTGATGCTCGTGTACGGCGTGTCGGTCGCCTTCGGCAATATCTGGGGCGGCAGGCTGGCGGACCGCAAGGGCCCCGTGCGCGCCCTGCAGATCGTGTTCGCGCTGCTGGCCGCCGTGCTGTTCGTCCTCGACGTCACGGCCGCGAACAAGGTCGCCGTCCTCGTCACCGTGCTGGCCTGGGGCGCCGTCGCCTTCGGCAACGTGCCGGGCCTGCAGGTCTACGTCGTGCGCCGCGCCGAGATCGACGCGCCGCGCGCCGTGGACGTGGCGTCCGGCCTGAACATCGCCGCGTTCAACGTCGGCATCGCCCTCGGCGCCTGGGGCGGCGGCCTGATCGTCGCGCACCTCGGCCTGATGCACACGACGTGGATCGGCGGCCTGATCGTCGTCGGCGCGCTGGCCCTCACCACGCTGGCGGGCTGGCTGGACCGGCGCGACCCGGTGCCGCGTCCGGACCACGCGGCATGCGGCGAACGCGCCGTCGCCATGCACTGAATTCGTCAAGCTTTTAACAAGGAGTCACCATGAACACCCTCCCGCGCCTGGGCCTCGGCACGTTCCGCCTGCAGGACCGCGCCGCCATCGATTCGGTCGCAAACGGCCTCGAACTGGGCTACCGGCACATCGACACCGCGCAGATCTACGGCAACGAGGCCGAGGTCGGCCAGGCGCTCGCGGCATCCGGCGTTACCCGCGGCGACGTCTTCGTCACCACCAAGATCTGGACGGAGAACCTGTCCGCGTGCCGCCTGCGCGCCAGCCTCGAACAAAGCCTGGACAAGCTGCGCACGGACCACGTCGACCTCACGCTGATCCACTGGCCGTCGCCGGGCGGCGCGGTCGCCGTGGCCGAATCGATGGACGCGCTGCTGGCGGCGCGCGAGGCGGGCCTGACGCGCGCCGTCGGCGTGTCGAACTTCCCCATTGCGCGGCTGCGCGAGGCCATCGCCGCCGTCGGCGCGGACAATATCGCGACGAACCAGGTCGAGCTGCATCCGTTCCTGCAGAACCGGCCGCTGGCCGCGTTCATGGCCGACGCCGGCATCCGCCTGACGGCCTACATGCCGCTCGCCCACGGCAAGGTGACGGACGACGCGACGATCGTCCGCATCGCACGGGAACACGGCGCGACGCCGGCCCAGGTGGCGCTGGCGTGGTCGATGGCGAAGGGCCATGCCGTGATCCCGTCGTCGACGCAGCGCGCGAACCTGGAGAGCAACCTGCGCGCGCGCGACCTGGTCCTGTCGAGCCGGGATATCGCCGCCATCGATGCGCTGGACCGAGGCGAACGCCTCGTCGACCCGGACTTCGCGCCGCGCTGGGATTAGAACCGTTCCCGCCAGCTCCGCTTACTTGTCCAGCTCCGCGTAATGGCGGAAGATCCCTTCCTCGTTGAAGGGCAGCCGCCGCTTCGATTTCAGATAGGCCGCGATGCGCGGCCGCGCGGCCACCCTGTCGTGCAGGGCCATCAACAGCGGATAGCCCGCGTCGATGCGCGCCAGCGCCTTCGGAAACGCGTAGCGCAGGCCGGCGACGAGCTGGAACAGCGACAGGTCGGCATACGTGACCGCGGCGCCCAGCAGATAGTCTTTCGGCTCCGGCCGGGCCAGGATGTTCTCGAACCAGTCGAAGAACTTGGGGATGCGCGTGTCGATGAAGTCGGCCGCGCGCCGCTTCGCTTCCGGGCGCTGGTCCTCGAAATACAGCGACGTGGCGATCGGATGATGGGTGTCGTGCGCTTCGGCCACGATGTCGGCGATCGTCAGCTGGATCTGGCTCACCCAGTATCTACCCTGCGCGTCCTGCTGCGCCAGCCCGTGGCGCTCGCCCAGGAACATCAGGATGTTGGCGGTCTGCCCGATTGTCACGTCGCCCGCCTTCAGGAACGGCGGCGCGAACGACGGATGGTCGGCACCGTCCATCGCAGCCATCATGCGCGCCATGCCGCCGGGCTCGCGCGCCACGTCCACGTATTGCACGCCCGCTTCTTCCAGCGCCAGACGGACGAATTCGCCGCGGCCCTGGATGCTCGGCCAGTAAAAAAGTTCGTAAGGTTGCACCATGATGATTTTCCCGTGTCTGTCGGACGACATAGTAGACCGTACAGCCATTTTGGGAGGCACGAAACGACGTTTTTATCCTGCTCTCTTGTATTTCCAAACTTGACACCGGTGTATCACAGGCAAGTGGCCGTCACGGTCCACGTGCTCTTGCCGGGATCGCAGCCCTTGATTTCCCGGATACGCACCACACAGCGTGTATCGTTGGGGGAGACTTTGATAAACCACGGCTGTTCTCCGAGCGGTGCCATGTGTTGCCCCCATTCGTGCCCGCCATGGAACCGGCCTTTGATCCGCTTGCGGGAGCCATATTCGCAGATGAACCAGCCCTCCTCGTTCGCTGGAAGCTCGTAACGCAGGTCTGTGCCTTCTGCCGCCGCCCGCTCGTCGGGATGGTCCCAGCCGGAGGGGAACGGCGGGCCGCTGCTGGGCCGCTTTCCCCACATCATGTAGGCGTTGGTCAGCGGGTCTGCCGGTGCATCCTTGCCGGGGTAGGTCGGAGGACAGCGATAGTCTCCCGCACGGGCAACGGAGCACGACAGGATAAGCGCCGCGATGAGAGTTCGCTTCATGGAACGAGCACCACGTAGAACTCTTCCGCACGATCGCACGGTTTCTTCAGCGATGACGCAGGCCAGACATTGACATGACGAGGCCCGGGCGGCTTCGGTCTGCCGGTATGCCACTGATCGAACATCGAAATGCCCCCGGCCTTGCCTGTTGACGTGCTGAATGTATCCCCACTTATGAATAGAGCGGCATGGTATCCGTGCACGTTGACTCCCGGCCCGTGCGGATACTGCCAATTCCCATCAATGAGTTTGAAGTTCGCGATAACTGTGCCCGGCTTGAGCGTTTTTGCCACGTCGATAACACGATCGCCACGCTGCCATCGTCCGGTCCAGCCCACATTAGTGAGTTCCTGTGGGAGCCGGGCGCACTCTCCGTTGGCGATCATCAAAGCGTCCAGGCCTGCCTGTCTGTTCTCTTTCCAAGCCTGTTTGTATTTCTCGTCCCATTCCTTGATCAGCGCGTTCATGTTGCCGCTGTAGACGACTGCATGTGGCATCCCGGCCTCCCGTCAGGCCGGCTTCTTCGACGCAGCATCCCACCCGCCCGAAGAATTGCCGCTTGTACCGCCGACGATCTTTTGCTGTGTGTAGGTGAGCTTGATCTTCGAGTAAGTCAGGTGAATTTGCTCTGTCAGTATGCCTCCGTTACCGCTGCTCGGGTGTACGTTGGACAACATGACGTTATCCAGCTCTATCCGATAGTACGTGATCGGCTTGCCGTCCCCGTCAGCGCGCATGAACTCCAGCTTCGCCCTGGGCAGTGTCTTGCCCATCGCGCAGTGCTGGAACAGCACCGGGGACGAGATGTCAGCAAGCTTGGTGAAGCTGACTTCGGACAGATCGGCGGCGCCGCTGGTATGGCCCCCTGCTGTGGACACAGACATGGCTCGGGGCTGATTTACACCGAAAGCGACGTCGGAAATCTCGATCCAATCCTTATGGGCAGAGTCGGCCGACTCGCCTTTAATGCCCTCGATTTGCAGATATGCGTCGACCGCCATTTTCGCCTCCGTTCCAGTTGAGCAAATGAACGATTGTTGCCCGGCAGCTTACGGCCAACGTTGGCGAGAGTCAGGCAGGCAAAAGAAACAGATCAACGCGACCGGAAGACGGAGCTGCCGGCCAATATCATCGACTAACAATAATGACCCGGGTGTGATGTGCCTTGTCTCGATTGCCCAGCTTCAAGGTGAATGATTCTGACCGGCGGAAAAAAGTTCATACACCATGCCACGCTCCTCAACTTGTTCGGTCTGACTCAATTATTGAGCAGCTTTTCGATGTTCGGCGCGGCAATCGTGCTAGTCTTGCGTCTGGCACTTGCCTGACAAAAGATCAACAAAGAGAGACATGAAGACAATAAGAAATACGGGGAGAATGCGTAATCGATGGCATCGATCTTAATCTGCCGAAAGATCAATTACCGTTTAGCAAAAAACTAACGAGATAAATCCACCGATACCGTACCCGGAGCGCACCATGATTTTCGCTCACCTGACCAAACACTGGATGGCCCGCCGGCGCCAGTACAGCCTGTCGTCGTGGGTCCTGTGCATCGCGCGCAGCCTGCGCGTGCTGGCCTATTACCGCGACCACCGCGCGCTGTGCCGGCTCGGCGTCTACCGCAAGCACGTCGCGGGACCGGCCAACGACGACCTGTTCCACCACCTCAGCCACCGTGACTACCTGATCAAGGGCTTGACGCCGCGCCAGCGCGTGCAGGCCGTGCTGAGCCACTACCGCTTCGAGGAAACGACGTTCAACGAAGGCTATCTGGAAGCCGTCTACGGCCAGCGCTGCCTGCCCCTGTGGCAGCACGAGGCCGAAGGCAGCAGCTTCATGATCCAGCTGGAAATGGCGTCGCGCAGCAATGCCGAGGGCGACCTCACCGTCGCGCTGGTCGCGGACGGCAAATGCCTGCACCGCCTGTCCTTCAGCTGGCTCGAAGGCGAGATGGTGGGCGTCGACATGCCCGTCGTCCCCTTCATCGCGCGCAACCAGGGCCGCTGGGTCGATTCCGGCACTGCGTTCGAGGCGTTCGAGCGCATCTTCCCGAACAATTCGCCCAGCTTCTTCTGCTTCGCGGCCATGCAGGGCATCGCACTGGCGCTCGGCATGGACAAGGTCGTCGCCATCCGCAGCGAAGCGCATGTCGCCTACGATCCCGACCCCGACAAACACTTCGCCAACGCCTACGACGGCTTCTGGAAGATCCTCGGCGGCGAAGAGATGCCGGGCCGCGACGGCTACCTGATCGCGCTGCCCTTCTACGTCAAGCCGCTGTCCGAGATGCCGTCCAAGCACCGCAAGCGCGCGGCCCTGCGGCGCGAGCACTGGCGCCTGATCGGCGAATCGTCCCGCGCCATCGTGCAGCGCCACCTGCTGCACGCGCGGGCCCATGTGGCGCATCCGGCGGCGATTCCCGAGCCGGCCTGAACGAGGCCATTGACAGACGCACCACATTAGGGCGCGGTGTGCTACACTCGCGCCTTCGCTAGGGGTCCTGGGAGTTCGCTTCCCGGGTGAGAGATACCCTTCGTACCTGATCTGGATAATGCCAGCGAAGGAAAGCGCAACGCAGTTCCCATCCTTGTTTGCCCTTCCCCCCGTTGGCTCCGGCTTTTAAGAAAAAGCAGCGCGCCGAGCGTCGGCGCGCGAAAACGAGCAAACCATGAACCGTCATTTGAAGTACACCATCCTGGCCGGCGCCATCGCGCAAGCCTTCATCGCGAACGCGCAGGCGCAGGACACCACCCACCCGGTCGCCGAAGTCGTCGTCACGGGCAACCGCTTCATCGTGGTCGACCGCGCCAGCGTCGGCGGCTTCGGCGAGGCGTCGCTGTTCGACACCCCGGCCTCCATCACCGCCATCGGCCGCACGCAGATGCAGGACCTGTCGATCCGCTCCACGACCGAGGCGATGCGCTTCGACGCGTCCGTGGCCGACGCCTACAACGCCGTCGGCTATGCCGAGCAATTCTCGATCCGCGGCTTCGCGCTGGACAACAACTACAGCTACCGCAAGGACGGCTTCGCGATCCCGGGCGACACCCAGATCCCGCTCGAGAACAAGGAACGCTTCGAAGTGCTGAAAGGCCTCGCGGGCCTGACGTCCGGCGTCGCGACGCCGGGCGGCATCGTCAACTACGTGACCAAGCGTCCGACGGCCGCGCCGCTGCGCTCGGCCACCGTGGAAGTCTCCGAACGCGGCACGCTGTACGGCACGGTCGATCTCGGCGGCCGCTTCGAGGATCGCCGCTTCGGCTACCGCATCAACGCGGCCGCCGCCGACATCCACCCCTACGTGCGCGGCGCCAACGGCGACCGCCAGTTCGTATCGGCCGCCTTCGACTGGCAGATCACGCCGGATGCGCTGCTCCAGCTGGACATGGATTACCAGCGCAAGGCCCAGATCACGGCGCCCGGCTTCCAGCTGATCCGCAACGAAGTGCTCCCGACCGGCGTATCGCCCAGGATGCTGCTGAACGACCAGCCGTGGACGCGTCCCGTCACGACCAGGGACAGCAACCTGGGTCTGCGTTTCGAATACAAGCTCGCCCCCGGCTGGCTCGCGACCGTGGCCGGCAACAAGCACTGGTTCAAGCGCGACGACTTCACCGCGTTCCCTTACGGCTGCAGCAACGAGGGCGCGGGCTTCTATCCGGGCTACTGCTCGAATGGCGATTACGACGTCTACGATTACCAGAGCACGGGCGAGCGCAAGTCGCCGTGGGGCGTGCAGGCGCAGGTGCAGGGCAAGTTCGCGACCGGCACGATCCGCCATGCGCTGACCGTCGGCACGTCGTATTCCGAGCGCCACGACAGCTTCGGCGACTACGTGTACGACTACGTCGGCTACAGCAATCTGTGGAACCCGCTCGTGACGCCGCACGTCGCGGCCGACCGCGTGACGGGCCCCGTGTTCGAGCGCCGCAGCGACGAGGAACGCGCCCTGTTCGCGCAGGACATCGTGAGCCTGACGAACCAGCTGACCTTGCACGCGGGCCTGCGCCATGTGCAGATCAAGCGCAGCGAATTCATCGACGAGGCGACCGGCTACGTGCACAGCGACGATTCGTTCCTGCTGCCGAGCGTGGCCCTCGTGTTCAGCCCCGCGCGCGACTGGAACGTGTACGGCACCATCAGCCACGGCCTGCAGCACGGCGGCGTCGCGCCGATGCAGACGACGAACGAGAACCAGGTGCTGGCGCCGCAGCGTTCGCACCAGGTCGAGATCGGCGCCAAGGCCGCACTGGCGAACGGCCTCGATCTGTCGGCCGCGCTGTTCCAGATCCGCCAGGGCCTGGAGTACACCGATGCGGGCAACACCTTCGTGCGCAACGGCCGCGAAACCCATCGCGGCATCGAACTGACGGCGCAGGGCCGGGCCACGCCGGCGCTGGACTGGAGCCTGTCGCTCATGGCGCTGAACACGCGCCAGGAAGGCACGGGCCAGGCGGGCATCGACGGCAAGCGCGTGACGGACGTCCCCGCGTTCAAGTCGATGGCATGGGTGCAGTACGCGGTGGCGGCAGTCCCGGGCCTGAAGCTGGACGGCACGTGGCAGTACTCGGGCAAGAAGGCGTTCGACCCCGAGAACACGGTGTTCGTGCCGGACTACCACGTGTTCGGCGTGGGCGCGTCGTATGGCGTGAAATGGGGCGCGACGAACGTCACGCTGCGCGCGCGGGCCGAGAACCTGTTCGACAAGTTCTACTGGCGCGACGTGACGCCGGAACTGGGCGGCTACCTGCTGCCGGGCGCACCGCGCACGTTCCGCGTGTCGGCGCAGTTCGATTTCTAATCACCGTCGCCCCCGCGCAGGCGGGGGGCCAAGTGTCGGTACGAAGTCGCGGAAGCCGGCGCAGTTCGATTCTCAACCACCGTCGCCCCCGCGCAGGCGGGGGCCCAAGTGTCGGTACGAAGTCGCGGAAGCCGGCGCAGTTCGATTCTCAACCACCGTCGCCCCCGCGCAGGCGGGGGGCCAAGTTTGTATCCAGGTCGGCAGAAATCAGGTTCCCGCCTGCGCCGGAACGACGGGTGGGCCGCCGATCAACGCTTCCACCTGCCGCAACCGCTCCTCCAGCTCCCCCGTCAACAACGTGAACGGAATGCGGCGCTCGTCGAGCACGGCCAGCAACTGCGCATGCACGCGCTGGCGCACTTGTTCCGATTCGCGCTGCAGCCCGTCCGGCACCCACGGCAGGTCGGGCGCCGCGACGAGCGTCCACGCATAATCGTGCGCCGCTTCCAGGGCCAGCAGGTCGGGCGGCACGCGGCCCCAGTAGATGCGGCTGTACACGGCCGTCATCAGCGGCGTCGTGTCGACGAACAGGAAGTCGCGCACGCGCGCGTCGCGCGCGAGCAGCAGCTCGCGTTCGCGCTGCGTGCGGGCGATGCCGCCCTGGTCGTCCTCGCGCGGCACGCGCGCGTTGACCTCGACGAATTCGCGCAGGTATTCCGGCACCCATAACGTGCCGTAGCGGCGCGCCAGCGCGGCCGCCAATGTCGACTTGCCGGTCGATTCCGCGCCCAGCAGGGCGATCCGCCGCGGCGCCATCACGCGCCCTCGGCCAGCGGCACGCCGCCGTGCGGCGCCGCATCCGCGCGCGCGGCCGCCGTCCAGGCGCGCAGGCCCAGCACGGCCAGCACGACGAACACGGCGTACAGGATCGCCGTCAGGTGCAGGCCCTTGTACACGTACAGGCCCACATACAGCACGTCGACGACGATCCACGTGTGCCAGTTCTCGATCTTCTTTTTTGCCGTCAGCAGCTGGCCCAGCAGGCTGCCGGACGTGAGGAAGCCGTCCATGTGCGGCACGTCGGTGTCCGTGTACGCCTTCAGGAACGCCGACAGCACGACGAAGCCGAGCGCCCAGCCGGCGAGCGCCGCGATCCAGCCCGCGCGCGCAAGGCGCGTCACGGGCAGCGGCTTGCCCTCGGCCCCGCGCAGCCACTGCCACCAGCCCCAGATCGAGGCCGCGATGAACACGCCCTGCAGGCCGGCGTCGCCGTACAGGCGCGCATCGAAGAACACGACGCCGTACGTGGCCGACGACACGATGGCGAAGAACCAGCCCCAGTGGTTGCGCAGGATCGTGAGCACGACCGTCGCGACCGACAGGACGAAGCCGAGCAGTTCGAGCGGCGTGGTGGTAAAGCCAAGCAGGGCCAGGGAATCGTTCATGGAAGAAGAGATGCGGGCGAGTCGGCGATTATGGAAGGTGCGGCCCGTTTATGCAACCTGCGGACGAGTGTCCGTTTCCGGACACCGTTGCCCGCCAGCGGGCAGCGCCGCGCGTCCATGCGCCCTTCTCCGCCCGGGAAAGCATGCTGGCACGCGGCTTGCAATACAGGCAGCATCGCAATTATCGCCGTCAATCATGGACCAGGCCCTCAGTCTCGACATCATCCGCCGCCGCACCCGCCTGCGCGCCGCCACCACGCTCCTGCTGCTCGCCGGCCTGTGCGCCGGTGCGTGGGGCCTGAACCGCGTGCTGCGTCCCAGCGTGTCCGCCGACGACGTCGTCATCGCGCAGGTCCGGCGCGGGAACGTCGACAACACGATCAACGCGTCCGGCATCGTCATCCCCGTGCGCGAGGAAGTGGTGGCGAGTCCGGGTGCGAGCCGGGTCGCGAGGGTGCACGCCAAGCCCGGACAGCGGGTCGCGGCGGGCGACCTGCTGCTGGAACTGGACGACCGCGAGATCCGCCTCGCACTGGAAGCGTTGAAGGAACAACTGGCGCAACAGGACAACCGCATCGCGACCCTGGCGCAGGAACTGCAGCAGAAACGCACGCAGATCGCTAGCAGCATCGAGCTGCTGGAAATCGACCTGCAGGCCGCGCGCGCCACGCTGGAACGCAGCCAGAAACTGCGCAGCAGCGGCCTCGTGTCGGGCGAAAACCTGCTGACGGCGGAACTGAACGTCAAGCGCACCGAGATCCAGCTGCGCCAGCAGCGCGCGCTGCTCGAGGACACGCGCCGCGGCACCGCCAGCAACGTCGCCGCGGCCGACCTGCAGAAAGCGATCCTGCAAAAGCAGATCGCACAGCAGGAACAGCTGCTCGACCGCACCCGCGTGCGCGCACCGTTCGCGGGCATGCTGACCTGGCTGGTCGAGGACGAAGGCGCCAGCGTGGCGGCGGGCCAGCTCGTGGCGCGCGTCTCCGAATCGAACAACTACCGCGTCGAAGCCACGCTGTCCGACTTCCACGCACGCCAGCTCGCGCCCGGCCAGGCCGTGCGCGTGGCGCAGAACGGCGAGATCCTGGCCGGCACCGTCCACACGATCCTGCCCGAAATCCAGAACGGCACGATCAAGCTGCTCGTCGACCTGGCCCAGCCCCGCAACGCGCATCTGCGCAACAAGATGCGCGTCGACGTCGACGTGATCACCGAACGGCGCGCGCACGTGCTCGTGGTCGACAACGGCGCCGCCTTCAACGGCCGCGGGCCGCAGCCGGCGTTCGTCGTGGACGGCGGCGTGGCGCGCAAGCGGACGATCACGCTGGGCGCCAGCGACGGCAAGGTGGTCGAAGTCGTCGCGGGCGCGCGCGCGGGCGAACGCGTGCTCGTCTCGGATACGCACGCATTCAAGGACCTGGACACCATCCGCATTTCGAATTGACGCATTATCCAACCCTACGAGGACGCCATGATCAGACTGCATAACGTCAGCAAGACCTACCGCACGGACAAGGTCGAGACGCTGGCCTTGAAAGACATCGACCTGTCCATCGACCGCGGCGAGTTCGTCGCCATGATGGGCCCCAGCGGCTGCGGCAAGAGCACCCTGCTGAACCTCATCGGCCTGCTCGACCGGCCGGGCCGGGGCAGCGTGGAGATCGACGGCGCGGCGATCGCCTCGTACCGCGACAAGGACGTGGCGCGGCTGCGCAACCGCACGTTCGGCTTCGTGTTCCAGAGCTTCCACCTGATCCCCGACCTGCGCGTGATCGACAACGTCGAGCTGCCCCTGCTCTACCGCAGCGTGTCCGGCGGCGAACGGCGCCGGCTCGCGCGCGCGGCGCTGGAGCGCGTGGGCCTCGGCGCGCGCATGGACCATTATCCGAACCAGCTGTCCGGCGGCCAGCAGCAGCGCGTGGCGATCGCGCGCGCCATCGTCGGCGAGCCGCTGGTCCTGCTCGCGGACGAACCGACGGGGAACCTGGACAGCAAGATGGGCGCGGAGGTCATCGACATCCTCCTCAGGCTGAACGCCGAGGGCACGACGGTCGTGATGGTCACGCACGACGAGATTGACGCCCGCCGCGTCGGCCGCATCGTGCGCGTGTTCGACGGCCAGCTGGTGGAACCGGAGCGTCTCCATGCTGCGTAACTACCTGCTGACCGCCTACAAGGTGTTCATGCGCCGCAAGCTGTTCACGGCGATCAACCTGGCGTGCATCGTGCTGACGCTCGTCGTGCTGATGGTGATCACCGCACTGCTGCAGACGACGTTCTGGCCGCGCGGCGTGGAAGGCAGGAGCGACCGCTTCCTGCAGGTGTACGGCATCCGCAGCGAGGACCGGGACGGCAAGAACACGCGCACCACCCTGCTCGGCTACAAGACCGTCGACAAATACCTGAAGCCGATGACGGGCGTCGAACGCGTGTCGGCGTTCACCGTGCCGGGCACGGTGTCCGTCTACCAGGGCGACCGCGTGAGCCAGCTGGACCTGCGCCGCGTCGACGCCGACTACTGGAAGATCCTCGACTTCCACCTGCTGGCCGGCCGCCTGCCGGACGAAGACGACGACCGCCTCGGGCGCCTCGTCGCCGTCGTCAACGCGTCGACCGCGCGCCGCCTGTTTCCCGGCGCCGCCGCGGTGGGGCAGCGCATCAGCGTGAGCGGACAGACGTTCGAGATCATCGGCGTCGTCGCGGACGTCATCCACATCAACGCCTACGCCGACATCTGGGCGCCGCTGACGACGTTCCCGTCGACCGACTACCAGCAGGACCTCACGGGGAGTTTCGCCGCCCTGCTGCTGGCGCGCTCGAAGGACGATCTGCCGCGCATCCGGCGCGAGGTCGCGCGCATCGCGACGACCTTCGTCAGCGACGACCCCCGCACCTACCCGACCACGCGGTTCTGGGCCGACAGCAAGCTGGACGTGTTCGCACGTGTGCTCCTGAGCCGGCAGAGCGAGGCCGATTCCGGCGCCGCCCGGCTGCTGCTGATGATAGGCGGCGGCATGCTGCTGTTCATGCTGCTGCCCGCGCTGAACCTCGTCAACCTGAACATGGGGCGCATCCTCGAACGCAGCGCCGAGATCGGCGTGCGCAAGGCGTTCGGCGCCACCAGCCTGCAACTGGCGGGCCAGCTGGTCGTCGAGAATGTGCTGCTGTGCCTCGCGGGCGGCCTGCTGGGCCTTGCCTGCGCGCGCCTCGTGCTGTGGTGGCTCGAAGCGTCGCAGCTGATCCCCTACCTCGACGTCGACATCAACCTTGCGGTGTTCGGTTGCGGCATGCTGCTGTCCCTCGTCTTCGGCCTGCTGTCCGGCGCGCTGCCCGCGTGGAAGATGTCGCGCCTCGATCCCGTCCATGCCCTGAAAGGAGCCGCGTGATGCTGCGCCACCTGCTGCAACTCACCTGGAAGCGCAAGTCCAGGAATCTGATGCTGAGCCTCGAGATCCTGCTGGCGTTCGCCATCGTGTTCGGCATCGCCGCGTTCGGGCTCCGCTTTTGGCAGCTGTATCGCGAACCGATCGGTTTCGACGGCACCGACGCATGGTCGGCCGCCATGCAGTTCTCCGACGTGCCGGCCGATGCGATTTCGCCGGACACCTACGACCTGCTGCGCCGCAGCCTGCTCGAGTTGCCGGAGGTGCGGGCCGTCGGCTTTGCCACGCACTCGCCGTACACCTTGTCGACCTGGACCACCAGCTTCAAGTCGCCGCAGACCGGCGCCAGGGTGGACACGGACACCATCGAAGTGAGCGACGACGTCGCCGCCGCGCTGGGCGTGCACCTCGTGGCCGGGCGCTGGTTCGACGCCACCGACGAAGGCCGCAGCGAGCTTCCCGCGGTGCTGAACCGGCGCATGGCGGCCGCGCTGTTCCCCGGCCGGCCGGCGCTGGGCCAGCGCTTCACGAGCGCGGAAGACGGCCCGCCCCGCACGTACCGGGTCGTGGGCCTGGTCGACGCCTTCCGCAACAAGGGCCCGTTCATGACGCCGACGAACTTCGTCATCGCCCGCTTCGCGCCGCACACGAGCCAGTCGCGCGTGCGTACCATCCTGCTCAAGGTCGCGCCGGGCACGCCGCGCGCGTTCGAGGCGAAGCTGAACCAGCGGCTCAAGGCGGTCCGCAACGACTGGTCGTACGAGATCGCGCCGCTGGCCTCGATGCGGGCCTCGCTGCTGAAGGAGCAACTGGTGCCGCTGGCCGTCGTCGCCGTCATCGCCGCGTTCATGCTGGTCATGGTCGCCTTCGGCCTGTTCGGTGTGCTGTGGCAGAACACGACGCACCGGATTCCCGAAATCGGCCTGCGCCGCGCGCTCGGCGCCAGCGCCGCCAGCATCTACCGGCAGATCGTGTTCGAACAGCTGCTGCTGTGTTCATTGGCCATCGCCGCCGCGCTCGTGCTGCTCGTGCAGCTGCCCCTGACCGGCGCGCTGGGCGAGACCCTGAACTGGCAGGTGTTCGCCGGTGCCGTCCTCCTTTCGATGGCCGTTATCTATCTGCTATCCTTGGCGTGCTCGCTCTACCCGGGCTGGCGTGCGAGCCGGCTCGCTCCGGCGGCGGCGCTGCATTACGAATAAAAGGCATCCATGGAATCACAACGCAGGCGGCGCGTGCTCGTCGTCGACGACGATCACGCCGTCCAGGTCTCGCTGGCCCTGCTCCTCAAGCAGGCCGGCTTCGACGCCGCATGCGCGGACGGTCCGCGCGAGGCGCTGGCGCAGCTCGAATCGGGCGCCTTCGATCTCGTTTTACAGGACATGAACTTCTCGCTGCAGACGAGCGGCGCGGAAGGCCTCGCCCTGCTCGCGCAGATCAAGGCGATGCATCCGGCGCTGCCCGTCCTGCTGATGACGGCCTGGGGCTCGATCGCGCTGGCCGTGCGCGGCGTGAAAGCGGGTGCCGCCAACTTCTTCACGAAGCCCTGGGACAACGCCCAGCTGGTCGACCTGATCGGCGCGACGCTGGACCTGGGCGCGCCCGCCGCGCCGGCCTGCCGCACGCGCGCCGCGCTCGATGCGAAGTACGACTTCGCGGGCATCGTCGGCGAGCATCCGAAACTGTTGAAGGTGCTGGAGACGATCGCGCAGGTCGCGGCCACGCGCGCGCCCGTGCTGGTGCTGGGCGAGAGCGGCACGGGCAAGGAACTGATCGCGGACGCCATCCACCGCAACAGCCCGCGCGGGCTTGCTCCCATCGTCAAGATCAATATGGGGGCCATCGCCACGTCGCTGTTCGAGAGCGAGATGTTCGGCCACGTGCGCGGCGCGTTCACCGATGCCAAGGCCGACCGCAAGGGCCATGTGGCGAGCGCCGACGGCGGCACCTTGTTCCTCGACGAGATCGGGGAGCTGAGCCGCGGCGACCAGGTCAAGCTCCTGCGCGTGCTGCAGGACCAGCGCTACCAGCCCGTGGGCGCGAGCCGCGCGGAACAGGCCGACGTGCGCGTCGTCTCGGCCACCAATCGCGAACTGGCGGAACTGGTGGCCAGCGGCGACTTCCGCGAAGACCTGTTCTACCGGCTGAACCTGATCACGATCCGCCTGCCGCCGCTGCGCGAACGGCGCAGCGACATCCCGCTGCTCGCGCGCCACATCGTGGCCGCCGTGGCCGACGGCTACGGCCTGGGCACCGTCGGCCTCGCGCCGCAGGCGCTGGACTGGCTCGCCGCGCAGCCGTGGCCCGGCAACATCCGCCAGCTGAAACAGACGCTGGAACGCACGCTTCTGCTGGCCGGCAAGGACGTGCTCACGCAGGCGGATTTCCAGGCCACGAGCGCCGTCGACGACAACGTGCCCGGCACGCGGCTCGGCGTCGACGGCATGACGCTGGAGCAGGTCGAGCGCCTGATGATCGAGCAGGCGCTGCGCCAGCATGCGGGCAATATCTCGCGCGTCGCCAAGGCGCTCGGCCTGTCGCGCACCGCGCTGTACCGCCGGCTGGAACGCCACGGCCTCGGCGACGGCGCGCCGCCGGTCGAATGATGCGCATCCGGCTCGGCACCTACGTCGTGGCGCTGCACCTGCCTCTGTTCGGCTGCGCCGCCCTGCTGCTGCCGGCGCGGCCGCTGTGGTTCGTCGGCGCGGAAGGCCTGCTGCTGGCCAGCCTCGCGCTGGGCTGGTGGCTCGTGCGCCAGGCGCTGGAGCCGCTCGGCTACACGCGCCGGTTCCACGACCTGCTGCAGGACCAGCAGTACGCCAACCGCCTGGCCGCCCCCGCGTCGTCCGAACTGGACGACCTCGTGGGGACGTTCAACACGATGCTCGCCGCCCTGCACCGCGAGCGCCTGGCCATCGGCGAGCAGCAGGGGTTTCTCGACCGCCTGCTGGAAGCGACGCCGGCCGCCGTCCTCGTGTTCGACTTCGACGGCGCGATCAGCCTCGCGAATGCGAGCGCGGGCGCGCTCCTCGGCCTGGACCACCCGCAGGGCAAGCCCTTGTCCGCATGGGCCGGCGCCGACGCCGGCTTCGCGCCAGGCCTCGATGCGCGCGGCCGCGCGCGCGGCCGCGAACTCGTCGCCCAGCTGGTTGCGCTGCCGCTGGGCGAGTCGCGGCTGCTGACGGACCTCGACGGCCGCCGCTACCGCGCCCAGCGCGGCCAGTTCTACGACCGCGGTTTCGCGCGCCACTTCCTGATGGTCGAGGAACTGACGGCCGAACTGGAAGATTCCGAGCGCGCCACCTACGAGCGCCTGATCCGCGTGCTCGCGCACGAAGTCAACAACACGGTGGCGGCGACGGGGTCGGTGCTCGATTCGCTGCTGTTCTACCGCGGCCAGCTGGCGGAGCCGGACGCCGGCGACTTCGCCACGGCCATCGTCGCCGTCAAACGCCGCAATGCGAGCCTGGGCGAATTCATCGACCGCTTCACGAAGGTCGTCAAGATGCCGCCGCCGGAGCCGCGCCCGACTGACCTCAAAGCCGTCGTCGACGACATCCTGTGGCTGAACCGGGAACAGTGCAACAGCCGCGGCATCGCACTGGGCTGGCACCGCTGCGACACGGTCGCGCCGCTGGCGCTGGATGCGCAGCTGATCGAGCAGGCGCTCATGAACATCGTCAAGAATGCGATGGAAGCCATCGAGGCGGCCGGCCAGGCGCACGGTACGGTCAGGCTGGAGCTCGCGGACGAAGGGCGGCGCGTGCGGCTGTCCGTCGTCGATTCCGGCAACCTGCTGGCGACCGGGCCGGCGCGGCCCTTGTTCACGCCGTTCTTCACGACGAGGAAAGGCGGCCAGGGGATCGGTCTGATGTTCGTGCGCGAGGTGCTGCAGCGGCACGGGTGCACGTATTCATTGGCGCCGGGCGCGCCGGGAGAGACGCGGTTCGATATCTGGTTCCCGGCCGGATGATGCCGGCGATCGCGCGTAGAACACGAATCGATCCGACCGCGTAGGGTGGGCACCCCGTGCCCACCATGCACGCCATCAGCTCTTCGGATATTTGATCGTCATCTCGCGCAGCAGGTTGTCCGCATGGTCCACTTCCTTCATCACCCACAGCATGTAGCGGATGTCGACGTGAATGGCACGCGTGATCACCGGATCGAAATACCAGTCCTTCGTGATCGACTCATAGGTCGAATCGAAGTTCAGGCCCACGAGCTCCCCGCGCCCGTTCATCACGGCGGACCCTGAGTTGCCGCCCGTCGTATCGGCGCTCGACAAAAAGTTCACGGGCACCGTGCCCAGCACCGGGTCCCTGAACTGGCCATAGCGCTTGTCGCGGATCGCCTGCAGCAGCGCCGGCGGCGCGTCGAACGGCGCCTTGCCGGTCTGCTTCTCGAGGATGCCTTCGACCGTCGTGAACGGCCCCTTGAGGATGCCGTCGCGCGGGCTGTACGGGGCGACCGTGCCGTAGGTGACGCGCAGCGTGCCGTTGGCGTCCGGGTAGACCGGCTTGCCCTGCGACTTCTTCCACGCGATGACCGCGTCCATGTACTGCGGCACGACCCGCTCCAGGTTGCCGTCGACTTCCTTGCGGCGCTCTTCCAGCGCCATGCCGACGTCGTGCAGGCGCACGGCCAGCTGGATGAACGTGTCGTTCGACTTGCGGAACGCGTCCGCATCGCGGCCGATCCACGCGAGACGCTTCGCCGTGTCGCACAGCTCCGTCCCCTTGTACAACGGCGCCAGCGCGTTCTGCGAAGGCAGCAGCGCGTCGAGGCCGTGCGGGCGGACCTTCGGATCGATCTTGCCGTAGCGGACCAGCGCGGACTGCCAGCGGGCCTGGTCGACGCTCGGCACGAACGATTGCTCGAGGCGGGTCAGGCGCGCCTTGATGAACGCCACGTCGCGGTCCTGGTAGCCGGCGTCGCGCTGGGCGTCCGGCTTCTGGTGTTCGAGCGCGAGGCGGTACAGCGTGCGCGCGCTGGTCAACAGGTCGCTGTGCGTGGCTTCGTGCCAGGCCGTTTCCTGCGTCGTCGTCGCCATGTCGGCGGCGATGGCGGCGTCGAGGTCGGCCATCAGGTTCTTCGGCCCCGTGCCGTGATGCTTGTACCAGGCGCGGAATTCGGCGTCCTGGGCATCCTTGATGGCGGCGATGTCCTTGCGCGCGAAGCCGTCCAGCAGGCCGCGCGTCTTCTTCAACACATTGTTCAGGCTTTTCGCCACGCTGGCATAGCGCACCGTGTAGTCCGGGTTGCCCATCGTGGCGGCCGCGATCACGGACAGGTCGGCCGTGATCGACGCCACCTTCGCCGGATAGTCGACGTCGCGCGCGAAGCGGATCTCGGCGGGCAGCTTGTAGCGGCTCGTGCGGCCCGGGTAGCCGGCCAGCAGGATCGGGTCGCCCGCCTTCAGCCCCTCGGCGGAGACGACGAGGAAGCTCTTCGATTTGTACGGCACGTTGTCCGGCGACGGATCGGCCGGGCGGCCGTCGCGGCCAACGTAGGCGCGCAGGAAGGAAAAGTCGCCGACGTGGCGCGGGAATTCGTAGTTGTCGATGTCGCCGCCGAAGTCGCCGACGCTGTTGGCCGGCGCGTAGACGAGGCGCACGTCGCGGATCAGCAGCTGCTTGACGCGGTAGTACGCGCCGCCGCGGTTGAACGCGGGGACCGAGCAGCGGAACGCCTTGTCGCTCTCGCATTCGGCGATCAGGTGCTTGATGCGCGCCTCGACCTGTTCATGGCGCTCGCGGCCGGACAGGCTGGGCGCCAGGCCTTTCAGCACACGGTCCGTCACGTTCTCGACCTTCTCGGTCACGTAGACCATCGTGTTCGGGCCGCCCGGCAGTTCGTCGGCGCGCGTCCTGGCGAGGAAGCCGCTGGCAATGTAGTTGTGCTCGGGGGTCGAATTGCGCTGGATCGCGCCGTAGCCGCAGTGGTGGTTCGTCACGACCAGGCCGTCCGGCGACACGAACGATGCGGAGCAGCCCGGCGTCGCGACGATGGCGCTCATCGGGTGTTTCGACAGGTCGGCGAGACGCTCGGCCGGGATCGTGATGCCGATGCGTTTGAGCTCGGATTTCAGTTGCGGCAGCTGGTGCGGCTGCCACTGGCCCTCGTCGGCGAACGCACAGGCGCTGGCCCCCAGCAGGGCGACGGGAAGGACGACGGATTTGAACAAGACAAACCTCAGATGCAAAAAAAACAAACATCAGTATATCGTCTGTCCGTCTTGTTACGGAAACAAAATTGTCACCATCCGCCGTGCGGGAGTATGTACAGCCCGTATATTGACGTCGCACGGACACCACATCCCGCAAATTCCGCAATCAGGCGTATTTACGTTTGCGCCGCCGCAGCACCGCCATGCCCATCAGGGCAGCCGCGCACAGCGCCGGCGACGCCGGTTCGGGCAGGCCGACGCGTACCTCGTCCAGCGCCGGCGCGCTGTAGCCCGCCTGCCGGTTCGGCGCCGAAAAGGCGAAGTAGCGCACCTCGTCGAAGCCGGCGCCGTCGCCCAGGCCGAGCACCGTCCCGCGCGCCATGCTGAAGTTGCCGCTGCCCGTGCGCAGGCCGTCGTCGTATGTGGCCCAGTACCCGTTCAGGGCCTGGTAGCCGCTGCCGGCCGCGAACTCGATCCGGTAAAAGTCGGCGCCGTCCGCCTTGCGCACGCTGATGTACGCGTTCATGCCGGACGTCGCCATGTAGTTGCCGGCAAACGCGGGACTCAGGTCCGACACGGCGTCGTAGCAATCCACGCCGGCATAGCCGCAACCGTTGTTGGCGCCGTACCCGCTGAAGTGGAACAGCAGGCCGTCTTCGACCCAGTCGTTGGCGAGCGTCGTGTTCAGGTCGAAATGGGCGGTGTTGGTCGCGACGCCCACGGCCGTGCCGGTGCCGAAGGTCTGCAGCACGGCGGCGCCGGCGGCGTGGCAGGCCAGCGCCAGCGCGGCGGCGGCGGCGGCCGCGGACATGAGTCGGATCTTGCGTTGCATCGTTGTCTCCATCATGGGGTCGGGATCAGGTCGAGCGCGTCGTAGCTGTAGCCGGGGCTCAGGAAGCGGGTGCCGCTGGTGCCGCTGATGGCCGTCAGCGTCAGCACGTTCTGGCCCACCACCAGCTCACTGGCCGGGATGTCGAACGTGTACATCGTGTTGTTGCCGCGGTAGGTGCCGACCGTCAGCGTGCGCGATTTCGGCTGTGTGGACGCCGGCGGATTCGCCGACACCCAGCCGTTCACCTGCGCCTTCGGCCGCCCGCCCGCGAATGCGTCCGTGATGCCGACCCGCAGCGTGAGCGGCACGATCTGGCTCTGGCGCAGGTTGAAGCGCACGGTCAGCGCCCCGTTCACGTCCTTCCACTGGTAGGCGGGGAAGCCGGTCGCCGGCGCCGACGTGCCGACCACGTAGTCGCCCGGCGTCCACGACGCCATGCGCACGTCGGACGGGTGCATCGTCGTCACCTTGCCGCCGTTGATGAATTCCGCCGGCGAGCCGTCCCAGTCGCCGATGCGCCACAATGCCGCCGCGCTGCCCGGATCGCCCGTCACGGCGACGGTGCCGGCGTTGGTCGTGGCGCCCGCGCCCACCGTCACCGTGCGCGTGTCCACCGCCAGCTCGTTCTTGTAGACCTTCATCGTGTAGGTGCCGGGGATCATGCCGGCGCTCGTGAAGTGGCCGTCGAGGGCGTCCGCCGTCGTCCAGTACTGCGCCGCCGCATTGGAAAAGCCCACCGTGTAGGCGAAGCGCGCGTCGCGGCCCGTGATGGCGGCGCCGCTGACGGCACCGCGCGCTTCCGGCGCCACCCAGCCGGTGAGGCCGAGGGTGCCGAGCCAGGACGTGTCCACCGGTCCCGGCGCCGAGCCGTCATTGAACACCATCGTGTACGTGTTGAGGATGTTCGTGCGCAGCGCCTCCGTCTGGCCCTCGCCGTAGTTGATGATGTACGTGATCTCCTGGTCCGTGCTCGTCCCCTGGTTCAGCAGGCTGCGGTAGAACGGGCCGCCGGAATTGCCCTCGTTGTTGTCGCGGACGATCCACAGGCCGGCGTTGGTCCCCGTCGCGCCGATGTACTGCCAGTCCTTCAGGCGCATGTTCGAGTAGTGCTTGGAACGCGTCTCGCCGTTCGCCATGCCGAACACGTCGCCGGATTCGATCGCGCCCGTGTTCCCGCGCAGGTCGGACGGCGCCGGTCCGTTGGGCAGCCGCGCGATCGGCACGCGCACGATGAAGCGCGCGAGGTTCAGCGTGTCCGGCTCGCTCGTGAAATACGTCCCCATGTAGATCTTCGCCTCGCCGCGGCGGGCGATGTAGTAATGGGTCAGGTTGCCCGCCCTGACGGTCACCTTGACGACGTCGCTGCCGACCGTCTGCGCGGCCACGTCCACCGCCGAGATGCCCTTGTACAGGTAGTCGAAGCCGGAATTGACCTGCGTGCCGCGCGCCTGGTCCTGGTACTCGGCGCCGTTGTAGACCATCGAGGCGATGTCCCCGGCCGACTGCGTGCTGACGCCGTTGTCCAGCCGGCGAATCTTGAAGACGAGGCCCGCGCCGGTGTCGATCGTATAAAAATTCGCGTCTTGCGCGAGGCCGAACGAGGATACCGTGGCGGTGCCCGCCAGCATCCGGGTGCCCCCGCCGGTGGCGGTTGCGGTGCCGCCGCCATCGCCGCCGCAGCCGGCGGCCAGTACACATAACGTCGTCGCCAGCGCGAACGGGGTCCTGCGCAAGAACATGTGCATCGTCTGTCTCCTGATTGTTGGGTAGGCCGGGGACGTCCGGCCCGATCGTCGAGTCCATCGTTGCCGTATCAGCACACAAGTATTGACGGCCTGCGCGCGCCGGGTCAACCGGGCGCACGGCGCCGGCAGCAAAGAATCACGCGCTTGAGCGGAGGGCGTGGATGCAGATAGAATGACGGGTCCGGCGCCGCCCGGAGACTCCGCCGAATCCATCATGCCCAGCTTCCTCGCCCCCGTTTCCGCCACCCTGCGCCGCCTGTCGATCGACACCTTCACCATCCTGCTGCTGTGCACCGTCGCCCTCGCGAGCGTGCTGCCGTGCGGCGGCCCGACGGCCGTCGTCCTCGGCAAGGTCACCACGGCCGCCATCGGCCTGCTGTTCTTCCTGCACGGCGCCAAGCTGTCGCGCGAGGCGATCGTCGCCGGCTTCACGCACTGGCGCCTGCACCTGCTGGTGCTCGCGTCGACCTTCGTCATGTTTCCGCTGCTGGGCCTCGCCCTGAAGCCGCTGGCGGGCGGCATCGTCACGCCCGAGCTGTACGTCGGCATCCTGTTCCTGTGCACCCTGCCCTCGACCGTGCAATCGTCGATCGCCTTCACGTCGATGGCGCGCGGGAACGTGGCCGCGGCCGTGTGCAGCGCGTCGGCGTCGAACTTCGTCGGCATCTTCGTCACGCCGCTGCTCGTGTCGACGCTGATCGTGCGCGGCGCGGCGGGCGGCTCGTCGCTGGATGCCGTGGTCGCCATCGTCGAACAGCTGCTGCTGCCCTTCCTCGCCGGCCAGTTCCTGCGTCCGTGGATCGGCCGCTGGGTGGACCGCCACAAGCCGATGCTCAAGATCGTGGACCAGGGCTCGATCCTGCTGGTCGTCTACACGGCGTTTTCCGAATCCGTCAACGAGGGCCTGTGGCACAAGCTGTCGGGGCAATCGCTCGCGGGCCTCGTCGTCATCAATTGCGCGATGCTGGCGATCGCGCTGGGCCTCGCCACGTGGACGAGCCGGCGCCTGGGCTTCAACCGCGAGGACAGGATCACCATCGTGTTCTGCGGCTCGAAGAAGAGCCTCGCGAGCGGCGTGCCGATGGCCAAGGTGCTGTTCGCGCCGGGCGCGCTGGGCATGGTCATCCTGCCCGTGATGCTGTTCCACCAGATCCAGCTGATGGTCTGCGCCGTGCTGGCGCAAAAATGGGGCCGCGAATAACACCGGGGTCAGAGCCCGATTTTTGGAAATTTCTTTGAGGACGTTGCCAAAATCGGGGCTCTGACCCCGGTTTATCTGGCCAGCGCGAGGCCGCCCCACCACACTTCGGGAAGCGCGGCCGCCAGCATCATGCCCGGCCCCAGGGCCGTGATGAGCCAGCGCCGCCGCGGCGGCAGCCATGCGGTGCGCGGGTCGGCCAGGCTCGCGCGGACGTCGCGCCAGCCAAAGCATCCCAGCGCCAGCAGGCCGAGCGCGAACAAGGACCACCGCGCCGCATCGTCCAGCAGCGCAGCGAAGTCCGTGTCGAGGTAGGCCAGCGCCGGCAGCGCGAGGCACACGCTGCCCAGCAGTTCGGCCGTCGCGATGACGGCGGCGCGGCCGCGGCGGCGGAAGTCGCGGCGCAGCATCCAGGCCGACAGCGCGACGTCGCCGGCCAGGTACAGCGCGGTCCATCCGGGCATGGCCGCTACTCCTGCGCGGTGAGCCGGTCGGCGTGCCAGCCGCCGCCCAGCGCCTGGATCAGCGCCACGGCCGTCGTCTGGCGGTTGCCCTGCGTCTGCACGAGCGCGCGGCGCGCGTTCAGCGCCGTGACCTGCGCCTGCACCACTTCCGAATAACTCACCTGGCCGGCCTTGTAGCGGTTCAGCACCTGCTCCTCGACCTTGTCCGCCGCCTGCGACGCCTGGCGTTGCAGGTCCTGCTGCTGCGCCAGCACGCGCGTGGCGGCCAGCTGGTCCTCGACGTCGGCGAACGCGGTCAGCACGGTCTGGCGGTAGCGCGCGACGGCCTGCTCGCGCGCCGCGTCCGCGCCCTGCACCGCGGCGCGGTTGGCGCCGCCGTTGAAGATGGTCTCGGTGGCCGACAGGCCCAGCGCCCACGCCACGCTCGATGCCTTGAACAGGTCGCCGATGGCGCTGGCCGACGGACCGTACGACGCCGTGAGGCCGATCTGCGGGAAGTACGCCGCGCGCACGATGCCGATCTGCGCATTGGCCGCGGCCACGGCGCGCTCGGACGCGGCGATGTCGGGCCGGCGCTCCAGCAGCGTGGACGGCACGCCGACCGGCACCTCCGGCACCGTCACGTTCCACGGCACGCCCGCCAGCGTGAAGTCGGCCGGCGCCTTGCCGATCAGGACGGCGATCGCATGCTCGAACTGCGCGCGCTGGCGCGCCAGCGTCAGGTCGTCGCTCTGGGCGCTGGCGAGCTGGGTCTGGGCCTGGTAGACGTCCGAGTGCGGCACGATGCCGACGTCGAAGCGGTTCTGCGTGATCTTGAGCACGCGCTGGTAGCCTTCGATCGTCGTGGCCAGCAGCGCGCGCTGGGCGTCGACCGAGCGCAGCGAAAAGTAATCCGTCGCCAGCTCGCCCTGCGCGGACAGGCGCGCGGACGCGAGGTCGGCCGCGCTGGCCTGTGCATTGGCCCGGGCCACGCTGACGCCCGCGCGCAGGCGGCCCCACACGTCCGGCTCCCAGCTGGAGCCGATGTTCAGGCGATAGCTGTTCGACGTGCGCCCGCCGCCGTTGTTGTCGTTGCCGTTGTTGTTGCTGTTGTTGCCGGAACCGCCGCCGCTGCCGTTGCGGTTGGCGCCCGCGCCCAGGGTCACGGTCGGGAACAGCGCGGCGCGCTGCCCGGCCACGATGGCGCGCGCCTGGCCGTACGCGGCGACGGCGGCCGCCACGTTCTGGTTGCTGACCTCGACCTGGCGCACCAGGCCGTCGAGCACCGGATCGCCGAACAGGTTCCACCACGGGCCGCGTTCGAGCGCGTCGGCCGGCGCGGCGGGCGCCCAACCCTGCAGCTCCTTGAAGGCCGCCGGATTCGGCGTCGCCGGGCGCTCGTACGTGGGCGTGAAGGCGCAGCCGGACAGCATGGCGGCGCCGAACAACGCGGCGTTCAGGGAACGAAAGATGACGGTGGTTCGCATGGTTCTGTTCATGGCTGGGAAGTCGAAGGCTGGTCGTCCAGCGGATGGCGGACCAGGTGGTGCTCGTCGGCGTTGCGGCGGCGGAGTTTGTCGAGGTAGACGTAGACGACCGGCGTGGTGAGCAGGGTCAGGAGCTGGCTGGCGACCAGGCCGCCGATGATGGCGATGCCCAGCGGCTGGCGCAGCTCGGACCCTTCGCCGAAGCCGATCGCCAGCGGCAGCGCGCCCAGCGCCGCGGCCAGCGTCGTCATCAGGATCGGGCGGAAGCGCAGCAGGCACGCCTCGCGCACGGCTTCGGTGGCCGACAGGCCGCGCGCGCGCTCCGCTTCGAGCGCGAAGTCGATGATCAGGATCGCGTTCTTCTTGACGATGCCGATCAGGAGGAACACGCCGATCAGGGCGATGATGGAAAACTCCATGTGGAACAGGAGCAGCGCCAGCACGGCGCCCACGCCGGCCGACGGCAACGTCGACAGCACGGTGATCGGGTGCACGAGGCTTTCGTACAGGATGCCCAGCACGATGTAGATGACGACGATGGCCGCGAGGATCAACAGCGGCTGCTGCTTGTTCGAGTCCTGCGCCTGCTTGGCCTGGCCCTGGAAGCTGCCGCGCACGTTGACGGGCATGCCGATGTCGGCCTCCGCCTGCATCACGGCCTGCTGCGCTTCCGACAGCGAATAGCCCTGTGCGAGGTTGAACGAGATCGTCGTCGCCAGCTCGCCGTCCTGGTGGTTGACGGAGCTCGGCGTCGAGCGTTCGGCGAAATGCGCGATGGCGGACAGCGGCACCATCGTCGTGGCCCCGGTCGACAGCGCGGCGCCGCTGGCCGGGTCGCGCGCGGCCGTCAGGTTGGCCGGCGCGGCCGCCGTGACGCTGGCCTTCTTGGCCGGCACGTAGACGTCGTCCAGCGCGGCCGGCGAGCGCGCGTACTTCTGCGCGACGCCCATGATCACGTGGTACTGGTTCAATTCGTCGTAGATGTTCGCGACCTGGCGCTGGCCGAAGGCGTCATACAGCGCGTTGTCGACATCCTTGGCGCTGATGCCCAGGCGCGCGGCCGTCTGCTTGTCGATGTCGACGTAGGTCTCGACGCCGTTGTCCGCCTGGTCGGTGTCGACGTCCGTCAGCGCCTTCTGGCCCTTCATCGCGTCGGCCAGCTTCGTCGCCCACGTCTTGAGGTCGGCGCGGTTGTCGCTCTTGAGGGTGTACTGGTAGGTGGAATTGGACTGGCGCCCGCCCATGCGCAGGTCCTGCACGGGATTCAGGAACAGCTGCACGCCCGTCACGCGCGCGAGCCTGGGCCGCAGCCGCGCGATCACGGCCTGGCCGCTCTCGCCCTCGGCGCGCTGGCTCACGGGTTTCAGGTTCATGAACATGAAGCCGCCGCCCGCGCGCGAACCGCCCGTGAAGCCGACGACCGTGTCCACGGCGGGATCGCTCTTGATGATGTTCACCAGCTGGTGCAGCTTGCCCTGCATGGCCTGGAACGAGATACTCTGGTCGGCGCGCATGCCGCCGTTGATCTGGCCCGTGTCCTGCTGCGGGAAGAAGCCCTTGGGCGCGGCGGAGAACAGGAAGACGTTCAGGGCGACGACGAAGGCGAGGATCAGCATGACGAGCGGCTTCATGTCCAGCGCCCAGTCGAGCGCGTGCTCGTACGATTTCAGCACGGCGTCAAAGCCGCGCTCGGCCCAGCGCGCGAGCCGGCCCTGCTTGCGCTGTACGTGTCCGTGCAGCTTCTGGCCGGGCTTCAGCAGCATCGCGCACAGCATCGGCGTCGTCGTCAGCGAGATCACCAGCGAGATCATCACGGCGGCCGACAGCGTGACGGCGAATTCGCGGAACAGCCGTCCCACCTGGCCGCCCATGAACAGCAGCGGGATGAACACGGCCACGAGCGAGAGGCTGATCGACAGCACCGTGAAACCCACTTCCTGCGCGCCCAGCAGCGCCGCCTTCATGCGGTCCATGCCCTGCTCGACGTGGCGGCTGGTGTTTTCCAGCACGACGATGGCGTCGTCGACGACGAAGCCGGTGGCAACCGTGAGCGCCATCAGCGACAGGTTGTTGAGCGAGAAGCCCAGCAGGTACATCACGCCGAAGGTGCCCAGCAGCGAGACGACGGTGGCGACGGCCGGCACGACGGTGGCGCGCACGCTGCGCAGGAACAGGCTCACCACGAGCACGACGAGCAGGATCGAGATCATCAAGGTCAACTCGATCTCGTGCAGCGAGGCGCGGATCGAATTGGTGCGGTCCGACGCGACCTGCATGCTCACGTCCTGCGGCAGCTGGGCCTGCAGCTGCGGCAGCAGCGCGCGCACGCCGTCCACGGTCTCGATGACGTTGGCGCCCGGCTGGCTGGTCACCAGCACGATCACGGCGGGCTGGCCGTTGAACAGGCCCAGCGTGTTGATGTTCTCGACGCCGTCCGTGACGTCGGCCACGTCCTGCAGGCGGATCGCCGAGCCGTCGCGCCAGGCGACGACGAGGCCCTTGTAGTCGGCCGCCGTGCGTCCGTTCGTCGGCGTGTTCGCCTGCGAATAGATCTGCAGGCGCATGCCCTGCCCCTCCAGCGCGCCTTTCGGCCGGTTGGCATTGGTGGCCTGGATCGCGGCGCGCACGTCCTCGGCCGCCAGGCCGTACTGGTTCAGCTGGTAAGGGTTCAGGTCGACGCGCACGGCCGGCAGCGAGCCGCCGCCGATCTCCACGTCGCCCACGCCCTTCACCTGCGCGAGCTTCTGCTGCACGATGTTCGACACCTCGTCGTAGATCTGGCCGGGGCTGCGCGTCTTCGACGTCAGCGCGAGGATCAGGACGGGCGCGTCGGCGGGATTGGCCTTGCGGTAGGTCGGGTTGCTGCGCAGCGTCGCGGGCAGGTCGGCGCGCGACGCGTTGATCGCGGCCTGCACTTCGCGCGCGGCGGAATCGATCTGGCGGTTGAGGTCGAACTGCAGGTTGATGCGGGTGGAGCCGTTGCCGCTGTTCGACGTGATCTCGTTGACGCCCGCGATGACCGCGAGCCGCCGTTCGAGCGGCGTCGCCACCGACGTCGCCATCGTGTCCGGACTGCCGCCCGGCAGGTTGGCGGACACGGAGATCGTCGGAAAGTCGACCTGCGGCAGCGGCGACACCGGCAGCACGAAGAACGCGCCGATGCCCGCCAGCGCGATCCCGATGGTCAAGAGGACCGTCGCGATGGGCCGCCGGATGAACGGTTGCGAAAGGCTCATGCGCCGGCTCCGCCGGGTTTCGGTTCCGTGCGCGGCTGCGCGGGTTCCGCACGGCCCCGGCGCCGCGCCAGGCGGTCGAAGGCGAGGTAGATGACGGGCGTCGTGAACAGCGTGAGCAGCTGGCTGACGATCAGGCCGCCGAAGATGGCGAGGCCCAGCGGCCGGCGCAGCTCGGCGCCCTCGCCCCAGCCGAACATCAGCGGGACGGCGGCGAACAGCGCGGCCAGGGTCGTCATGATGATCGGGCGGAAGCGCAGCATCGCGGCCTGGTGGATCGCGGTGCGCGGGTCCTTGCCCTCGTCGCGCTCGGCCTCGATGGCGAAGTCGATCATCATGATCGCATTCTTCTTGACGATGCCGATCAGGAGAATGATGCCGATGATGCCGATCACGCCGAGGCCCTGGCCCGTGACACCCAGCGCCAGCAGCGCGCCCACGCCGGCCGACGGCAGGGTCGACAGGATCGTCAGCGGGTGGATGTAGCTCTCGTACAGCACGCCCAGCACGATGTACACGCAGATGACGGCCGCCAGGATCAGCCACAGCTGGTTCGACAGCGACGCCTGGTACGCGCCGGACGCGCCGAGGAAGGTCATGCTGACGGAGGCCGGCAGGCCGATCTCCCTGGCGACGTCCTTAATCGCCGCGACCGCGGTGCCCAGCTTGACGCCGGATGCCGTGTCGAAGCCGATCGTCGTGGCCGGGTACTGCGCCACGTGCGTGATCTGCAGCGGCGCGGCCTGCTCGGTGATGGAGGCGATGGCGGACAGCGGCGTCGGCGCGCCGGACCCCGTGCGCAGCTGCAGGTTCTGCAATGCGTCCAGCGACATCGCGTCGTCCTGCCGCGCTTCCAGGATCACGCGGTACTGGTTGGTCTCGGTGAAGATGGTCGACACGATGCGCTGGCCGAACGCGCTGTACAGGGCGTCGTCGACGTTCGACGCCGTCACGGACAGGCGCGACGCGCTGTCGCGGTCGATGTTGACGTATGCGGCCGCGCCGGTGGCGCCGGCGTCCGTGACGGCGTTCGCCAGCTCCTTGCGGCGCGCCATGGCCTCGACCATCTTGTTCGCCCACGTCGTCACCGTCTTCGTGTCCGCGCCCTCGATCGACAGGCGGTATTGCGTCGGCCCGGTCTCGGCATCGATGGTGAGGTCCTGCGTCGGCTGCAGGTACAAGGTCACGCCGGCCACGTTGCGCGCCACCCGGTCGCGCAGGCGCGCCATGATGGCACGCTGGTCGTCGTGCGATTTCTTCAGGTTGATCAGCATCGTGCCCGTGTGGAGCATCGTGTTGTTGGCGGCGTCCACGCCCACGGTCGACGCGAGCGATTCGACGTCGGGATCACTCAGGATCTCGCGCGCGGCGGCCTGCTGCATGTCGGCCATCGCGCCGTACGAGATCGCCTGGCGCGCTTCCACGCGCGCCTGCAGCTGGCCCGTGTCCTGCGTGGGAAACAGGCTTTTCGGGATGAACACCCACATCAGCGCCGTGAGCACGAGGGTCCCCAGCGCGACGAGCAGGGTCAGGCCCTGGCGCTCGAGCACCCAGTTCAGGCCGCGGTCGTAATGGCCGACGGTCCAGTCGAAGAAGGACTGGAACTTGCGCGCGAACCTGGTTTCATGGGCCTTGTCGTGGTGCTTGAGCCAGCGGCCCGACATCATCGGCACGAGCGTCAGCGAGACGACGGCCGAGATCAGGATCGTGATCGCCAGCGACACCGCGAATTCGCGGAACAGCCGGCCCACGACGTCGCCCATGAACAGCAGCGGGATCAGCACGGCGATCAGCGACACCGTCAGCGAGATGATGGTGAAGCCGATCTGCGTGGCGCCTTTCAGCGCCGCCTCCATCGGCGGTTCGCCTTCCTCGATGTAGCGCGAAATGTTCTCGATCATGACGATGGCGTCGTCGACGACGAAACCGGTGGCGATCGTCAGCGCCATCAGCGACAGGTTGTTCAGGCTGTACCCCAGCAGATACATGACGCCGAACGTGCCGACGAGCGAGATCGGCACCGCGAGGCTGGCGATGACGGTCGCGCGCACGCTGTGCAGGAACGCGAAGATCACGAGCACGACGAGCACGACGGCCAGCACCAGCTCGATCTGCACGTGTTCGACCGACGCGCGGATGCCGTTGGTGCGGTCCGACAGCACGGCCATGTGGATGCTCTGCGGGAGGCTGGCCTGCAGGTCGGGCAGGCGCTGCTTGATGGCGTCCACGGTCGCGATCACGTTGGCGCCCGGCTGGCGCTGCACGTTCAGGATGATCGCCGGCTTCATGTTGGCCCAGGCGCCCAGCTTGACGTTTTCCGCGCTGTCGACGACCTTCGCCACGTCGCCCAGGCGCACCGGCGCGCCGTTCTTGTAGGAGACGATCAGGTTGGTGTAGTCGGGCACCGTCACCAGCTGGTCGTTGGCGTTGATCGTGTAGGCGCGCGAGGGGCCGTCGAAGCTGCCCTTGGCGCTGTTGGCGTTGGCGCTCGTGATCGCGGTGCGCAGCGTGTCGAGACCGAGGCCGTTGGCGGCGAGCGCCTTCGTGTCGGCCTGGATGCGCACGGCCGGACGCTGGCCGCCTTGCAGCGTGACGAGGCCGACACCCGACACCTGGCTGATCTTCAGCGCGAGGCGCGTGTTGACGAGGTTCTGCACCTCCGTCAGCGGCATCGAGTCGGACGTGATGGCGAGCGTCAGTACCGGTGCATCGGCCGGGTTGACCTTCGCATAGACCGGCGGCGCCGGCAGGTCGGTCGGCAGCAGCGAGCCGCCCGCGTTGATCGCGGCCTGCACTTCCTGCTCGGCCACGTCGAGCGTCTGGCCGAGCGTGAACTGCAGGGTAATCACGGAGACGCCGGCCGCGCTGTTGGAACTCATGCGCGCCAGGCCCGCCATCTGGCCGAACTGGCGTTCCAGCGGCGCCGTCACGGTGCGCGCCATCACTTCCGGGCTCGCGCCCGGGTACAGCGTCTGTACCTGGATCGTCGGGAAGTCGACCTGCGGCAGCGCCGACAGCGGCAGGAATTTATAGCCGACGAGGCCCGCCAGCACGATCGCCAGCATCAGGAGGGACGTGGCGACGGGGCGGCGGATGAAGGGGGCGGATGGACTCATGAAGCACCTCCGCGAAGCATGCACTCGTCGCCCCGGCGAAGGCCGGGGCCCAATTTCGTCGCGCCGACGCGGCGCGTGCAGGACTTGGGTTCCCGCCTGCGCGGGAACGACGGGCTGTTGCCGCGTGCCGTGGCGAACGCCCTCATTGCGCGGCCCCTTCCTGCTGCTGGCGGCGGCGGTGCTGGCGCTGCGCGCCGTCCTGCGCGGGCTGGGCGCCGGGCTGCGCGGCTTGCGTGGCCGGTGCGGCCGCGCCGGCCGCTGGCGCGGCCCCGCCCTGCCCGCCGTGGCGGCCCTTCCAGTTGCCCTGGCCGCCCGCCGCGCCGGCGCCGGCGCCTGCACCGGCACCGCGTGCCGGATGGTCGCCCGGCAGCGTCACCTTGGCGCCATCCTTGAGGCGGTCGGCGCCTTCGGTGATGACCGTTTCGCCGCCCGACAGGCCGCTCGTGATCTCGACGCGCTCGGCATTCTCCTCGCCGCGCTTCACGTTCGTCTGCACCACGGTGCGGGTCTGCGGATCGAGCACGTAGACGTAGTCGCCGCTGACGCCGTGGCGCAGCGCCGTCACCGGCACGGTGATCGCGTTCTTGATGACGTCGACCTGCAGGCGGATGTTCACGAACTGGCTCGGGAACAGCTGCGCGCCCTCGTTGCCGAAGCGGGCCTTGGCCTTGACGGTGCCCGTTTGCGTGTCGACCTGGTTGTCGAGGGCCATGAAGCGGCCCTGCGCCAGCTCGCGCGTGCGGGTGCGGTCCAGCGCCGTCGCCGGCAGGCTCGCGTTGCCGTTGATGCGCTGCTGGATCGCGGGCAGGCGGTCCTGCGGCACGGCGAATTCGACGTCGATGGGCGACTGCTGCGTGATCACGGCGATCCCGTTCGCGTCGCTGCTGCCCACGAGGTTGCCGATGTCGACCGTGCGCAGGCCCACGCGGCCGGCGATCGGCGCGCGCACCTGGGTGTAGCCGAGGTTGATGCGGGCGATGCCTTCGGCCGCCTTGTCGGTCGTGACGGTGCCCTGCAATTGCTTGACGAGGGCGGCCTGGGTGTCGACGTCCTGGCGCGCGATCGAGTCCTGCTGGAGCAGCGTCTGGTAGCGGCCCAGCGTGACCTTGGCCGTCTCGAGCTGGGCTTCGTCGCGCTGGCGCTGGCCGGTCGCCTGCAGCAGCGCCATCTGGGAGGGCCGCGGATCGATCGTCGCCAGCACCTGGCCCTGCTTGACGAGCTGCCCTTCCGTGAACAGGATCTTCTGCAGCACGCCGCCGGTCTGCGGGCGCACGGTCGCGACCGCGGCCGGGGTCACGGTGCCGAGGGCGTCCAGCAGGATCGGGATATCCGCCCGCTCGGCCTTGCCGACGCCGACCGTCGTCGCCGGCATGCCGCGGCCGCCGCCCGGGCCGCCGCGCCCGCCCCCACCCGGCCTGCCCGCGCCGGGGCCGCCCTGCGGCTGCTGGTGGACGAGGTGCCAGGCCAATGCGCCCAGGCCGGCCATCGCGAGCACGGCGACGACGGTGCCGATGACGCGGGTGCGGCGCGAACGCCTGGGTTGGGTCGGGGTTTTGTTCTTGTCGGGTGTGACGGTCGAATCCATGCTAGTCCTTGGCGGCCGGGTAATCAAAAGCACAATAAAAGTTCCCTGGCAATGTAGCACGTCACCCCATCGCTTTATGTTTCGTAACGTACAGACGAGAAATTCCTCAGCCGCATGAGCGGGCGTCCCGCCGGGCAACCGGATTTTCTTCTTTACGCGGATTTACACAGAAGCCTTCCACTTCCCGGGAGATCGAAACAAAAACGGGCGTGGGAGAGGCCCCACGCCCGTATTTCATCGCTGCCGCCATGTTTCGGCGTATGGATGCGCAACTACAAGCTGTTACAAACCTTAACGGCCCGGAAAGGTTTCAGGGCACCGCGCACAGGCAGTGCGTGACCGCCGCGAACGGTTGCCGGCGGTCGGCGACGCCGGCCAGCCAGCCCAGGTCCTTGCCGATCGGCGCCAGCGTGGTGCCGCCGAGGGCCGCCGCGCCGATGTCGGCCGGCAACAGGCCCAGCTTCACCTGCACCGTCAGCGCCTGCGCATCCGACAAGCCGATGCGTTCCAGCAGGCGCTCGGCCAGCGTGGTCGGCGGCTCGGCGTACGTGACGCGGAAGTCGTCGCCCAGGTTCGCCCGCTTGGCCGCCGAGCGCAGCGCGTCGCCGTAGCTGCCCAGGCGGTCGACGAGGCCCCGCTCCTTCGCCTGCGTGCCGGTCCACACGCGGCCCTGGCCCACCTCGTCGATCTTCGCCGGCGTCGTCCTGCGCGCGATGGCGGCCTTGGTCGTGAACTCGTCGTAGATGTGGTTGATGGTGGACTGGATCAGCTGGCCGAAGCGCGGATCGAGCGGGCGCAGCGGATTGTAGGCGTCGGCCAGCCAGGTCGTCGTCACGCCGGCCGTGTGGATGCCGAGTTTATCGCCGACCTTGTCGGCCGTCGGCAGGATGGCGAACACGCCGATCGAACCGGTGACGGTATCCGGGTCGGCGATGACTTCGTCGGCCGCAAGCGAGATCCAGTAGCCGCCCGACGCGGCCACGTCGCCCATCGACACGACGACCGGCTTGCCGGCGGCGCGCGTCAGTTCCAGCTCGCGCCGGATCAGTTCCGATCCGTACGCGCTGCCGCCCGGCGAATTGATGCGCAGGACGACGGCCTTCACCGACTTGTCTTCGCGCACGCTGCGGATCAGGTTCGCCGTCGAGATGCCGCCCACCATGCCGGGGCCGCCGGTGCCCTCGGTGATGTCGCCGGCCGCGACGACGACGGCCACCGCGTCGCCGAACGGCTTGTCCGGATGGCGCGACACATAGTCGGCAAAGCCCACCTGGCGGAAGCTCTTGATATGGTCGTCGTAGGCGCCGCGCTTGATGAACATGGCGCGCACTTCGTCGAGGGTCTTGATGCCGTCGATCAGCTTCCAGTCCAGCGCCACCTTGGCCGCGTTGCCGTGCGCCGCGTCGAGGCGCTGCGGCAGTTCGTCGATGCCCTTGGCGATGGCGCCCGCCGGCAGCTTGCGCGCCTTCTCGACTTCGGCCGTGTAGCTGCTCCACAGGCCGTTGTACAGGAAGGCGTCCGCCTCCTGCGCGGCCTGCGACGGGCCGTTGCCGATGAACGGCTCGGCAAAGCTCTTGTACGTGCCGACCTTGATCACGTTGACGGTGACGCCGACCTTGTCGAGCGCATCGCGATAATAATTGCGGTGGCGGCCGAAGCCTTCGATCAGCACCATGCCCATCGGGTGCAGGTAGATTTCGCTGGCGTGCGCGGCGATCAGGTAGCGCTTCTGGTCGAAGCTGCCGCCCCAGACGACGACGCGCTTGCCGGCCGCCTTCACGCGCTCGACCGCGGCGCCGATCTCGCGCACCGAAGCGAGGCCGCCGCCGCTCATCTCGTCCAGCAGCAGCAGGACCTCGCTCACGTTGGCGTCCTTGGCGGCGCCGTCCAGCGCCTTGAGCACGTCCGGCAGGCGCACGAGCCGGCGGCCGTTGCCCGAGAGGCCGGCGACGACGGAGTCGCGCACGCTGCCGGCGCGCTCCTCGACCAGCTCGCCCTTGAGATCCAGCACGAGGGCCGTCTTGGGCAACAGCGGCTTGAGGCCACCGCCGAACATGCTCCACACGAGGGCGACCAGGATGAGCAGGAAGATCAGGTTCAGCACGAAGCGGCGGGTGGCGTCGAGGCCGCGCCAGAGCGCGCCGGCGCCGCGGCGCATGGATGACAGGGGCTTGAATGGCATTAGGGCTCCGGCTAGTTGAAATTCGGTTCGGTGAGAGGCATGGCCCCGGCGCGGCGCGAGATCGCGAACAGGCCGGCGAACACGAGGGCGCCGTTCACGATCAGGAGTTCGAAGCCGAGGCGGTAACTGCCCAGCAGCGCGTGCTGGTGGTATTCCAGCAGTGCGCACAGGAGGGGCGCGCCGACCGTCACCCACGGCACGAGCCGGTCGCACAATGTGCGCGTCGTCAGCATGCCGAAGGCGAACAGGCCGAGCAAGGGCCCATAGGTATAGCTGGCCAGCTTCAGGATCACGACGATCATGCTGGGATTGTCCACCCATTTGAACACCAGCACCATCGCCAGGAACAGCAGGGCGAACGCGAGGTGCACGTGGCGGCGCACGCGCACGCGCGCGGCTTCGGTGAGGTCGTCGCGGCGGCGGATGCCGAGGATGTCGATGCAGAACGTGGACGTCAGCGCCGTGATGGCGCCGTCCGCGCTCGGGAACAGCGCCGAGATCAGCGCGATCAGGAACACGATCTGGACCACGGCCGGCAGGTGGCCCATGACGACGGCCGGGAAGATCTTGTCGCCCGTCGCCGTGACGCCGGCCGCCGGCGCGTACAGGTACAGCAGGCCGCCGAGGAACAGGAAGGCGCACAGCACGACGACGAGCACGGCCGTCAGGCTCAACAGGTTCTTCTGCGAATCCCGCAAGGTCTTCACGGAGATGGTCTTCTGCATCATTTCCTGGTCCATGCCGGTCATCGTCAGCACGATGAAGACGCCGGCCACGACCTGCTTGAGCCAGAAGCCGGGGCTGTCGACGTCGTGCGTGAACACGCGCGCGAGGCCTTGTTGCTGCATCCGCTGCAAGGCCTGCGGGATCGTCAGGTCGAGCTGGCCCAGCATGAAGATTACGCAGGCGAACAGGCCGGCGAGCATGCACGTCGTCTGCAGGGTGTCGGTCCAGACGATGGTCTTCACGCCGCCCTGGTAGGTGTACAGCAGGATCATGCCGAGGACGATGAAGGTCGTGAGCCAGAACGGGATGCCGAGGCCGTCGAGGATGATGTCCTGCAGGACCGCGACGACGAGGTACAGGCGGGCCGTGGCGCCGAACAGGCGCGACAGGATGAAGAACCCGGCCCCGCTCTGGTAGGCGCGCCGGCCCAGGCGCACGTCGAGGTAGTGGTAGATCGACGTCAGGCGCAGGCGGTAGTACAGCGGCAGCAGCAGGTAGACGACGGCGATGTAGCCGATCACGTAGCCGATGAGGATTTGCGCATAGCCGAAGCCGTCCGTCCCGACGGCGCCCGGCACGCTGATGAAGGTGGCGCCGGACAGGGTCGTGCCGACCATGCCGAAGGCGACGAGCATCCAGTTGCTGCTCTTGTTGCCGATGAAAAAGCTGTCGTTGTTGGCGCCCCGCGACGTGACCCAGGCGACGCCCAGCAGCAGCGCGAAATAGGCGATGAGGATGCAGAAAAGTAAAGCCGGGGACATTGAAAATCCAGAATGTTGTCTGATCGCCCAGCAATATACACCCAAGGAAGCGCGGGAGTCAGATCCCCTGCCCCGGCGCCCGTTCGAACGGGCCGATGCACGCCTCCATCGTCTCGTTGCGGCACATCACGAAGCGGGCGCCGGACGGGTGGAAGCGGATGTAGTTGGTGGCGCGCGTGCCCGGCTTCATGATCTCGCCGGAGCAATCCTGCTTGCCGTTGTCCTTCACGATCTTGTCGTCGAGCTTGTAGAAGCCCTTGGCGCTGGGCTGCTCCGCGACCGTGAACTCGCTTTCCGACACTTCGTCCGCGCTCTTCACGAGCGTCGTGCCGTCGCCGCGGAAGTGGTACGTCTCGGAACAGCCGAGTTGCGGGATGGTGAGGATCCAGATGCCCAGCAGCGGATGCGCGGCGGACGGCGCGGCGGCGTGTGCCGACAGGGAGGCTGCAACAGACAGGCAGGCGAACAGTCCGGTAAGCGTGCGCATGATGGGCCTTTGCATGACGGTGCGGGAAGCGCGGGGGCTTGTCATTATTGCACAGGCAAATGCGGGATGCGCGCGCGGAACAGCGTCGTTCCCGGACGGGTTGTCCGCCTCGGCGGGAGCCCGATTACGCCGCGTGGATGCGGGCTGGACTTGGGCCCCCGCCTGCGCGGGGGCGACGGTTCAAGGGTTTGAGGCCGTCAATCCCCGCAATGCCGGGATTGACGGATTATCAGCCGTTTTCCGGCGGCGTCTTCGCCTTGGCCGGCCTGCGCGGCGCCCGTGTCGCCCGCTACTTTGCGGGCCCGAAGTACGGCTTGAACGCCTCCTGCACGTCCGACGGCAGCTGGTTGAAGTCGATGCGCTGGTTCCTGATTTCGGCACGGAGCCGGTCGGGGCCACCGAACGCCCGAACGGTTCGCGCGGCAAGATCGCGGGCCAGCGCGTGCAGGATCGGGTCGGGCACGTTGCCGTCGTTCTCGGCATTCGGGTCGTGCACGTCGAAGGTCTCCGCCGCATCGTCACCACCGCATTTGCCGTCCTTCGCGGTAAGAACTAGGCCGTTATCCCAACTCTCATAAAGCCGTCTTTCTCCTGCCGGGTCAGGACTGCGCCGCTTGAAAATCCCGGTCACGATGTAATAAGCCGACGCTGCATCGTTTACCCTGCCGAAAATCCACACCTGACCGGTGTACATCTCGTCATCGGCGATTTGGTCGCACGTCGCCCGTATGCCTTCCGGGAACTTCTCGACGTTGATCCGATCGAGCGGCAAGCGCAGGCCCAATACCGGAACGGTCAAGGACCGGGGCGGCTGGTCGCTGCTCGATGCCGCAGCAGTCGCGCCGAGCGCCAGCAAGGCGGCTGCGGCGAATGTGTTAATAACGGTAGACGGCATAATGCGGCTTTTCCTTTCGATACGCTTTGCCTGCCCAAAAGTCACGCTGGACAAAATCCGACACCCAGTGCTTTCCGTCATAGCCGGCAACATGACCCGCCGTGCTGTCCGTATGCGGCTGCATGACCATCACATCGCCCTTGATGAAGTTGAACTTGTCCGGGTCCTTGACGGTGATCTCATGGAAACCCAACATCTCGAGGGCCGGGCCAAACTCCTTTCCGGTAGGCGGATAAACGCCGTGAAAGTTCGCACCGCCGGCTTGCAGCGCCTTTCTCACGTACTCGCCGCATTTCCTGTGGCTATGCATGTGCTTGTCGGCTGCGTCATAGAGATGCTTGGTGAACTTGTCGATGTCAACCGGCATCGCGCACCTCACGCGATCTTGTTGGCGGCAAGATCCCAGCCGCCGGCAGTATTCCCGCCGCTACCCCCGCCGATCTTTTGCTGGGTGTACTTCCACTTGATCTTCGAATACTTGAGGTTGACGTTCTCGGTCAGGAAGGACTCGTCTCCCCCCATGTGCGGCTTGACCATGCCGATGAGGACGTTTTCCATGTCGACCTCGAAGTACTTTACCCGGTCGCCGTTGCCGTCTGCGCGGAAGAACTCGAATTTCGCCTTTGGAATCGTTTTGCCCATCGCACATGTCTGGGCAAGGATGGGACTGGAGAGGTCCGTGAGCTTGGAAAACGAGATGTCCGACATGTCGACACGCTCCGCGGTGTGGCCGCCGCCGGTCGACGCCGTGGCGCTGCGCGGCTGGTGGATGCCCCAGTGGACACCGGTGACCTCGATCCAGTCCTTGTGCTTGTCGTCCTGGGATTCGCCCTTGATGCCGTCAATTTGCAGGTACACGTCGATTGCCATTGATTGTCTCCGGTTGAAGATGAGTGGCGCCGACTCATTGGCACTGGCGTTTCCGATGCGGAATGCCCTGCCGCGGTCTGGCCCGGCGAGCACGCCGACGGTGGAGCCCCGTGGATGCCACGACGGCCAAAACGACCGACGTTGGCTTCCCGTTCGTGCGCAAGGCGGCTCCAATAAGGTCGGCAGGCTCGATCGAGGATTGTTGCGCCGAACCGAGCCACAAGAGTTGGGCCCTATCAATCGGCGTGTTCGGACATGTCGACCAGGCTGCGGGAGCGAAACGACAGGCGTCGACCGGCCAGACGATCCGTCACAAGATGTGGCATATCGTCCGGCAGGTCGAGCGGATTGGCTGATTACGACACAGCTTGCGACGCAAACTGTGGTGCTTCATCGCGCCTGGGGTGCCCCAGCCGCTTCCGGATTCGGCCCGAGCGCGCCGTACCGGCGCGCAACGGGCTGTCAGCCGTTTTCCGGCGGCGTCTTCGGCTTGGCCGGCCTGCGCGGCGCGCGCGTGGCCGGCTTGCGCGACGGGGCCTTGTGCGCCGGGCGGCTGGATTTCTTGCGGGCCGGTTTCGCGCCGTCGCCCTCGTCCTCGCCTTCCGGTGCGGCACCGTCGCCGGCCGGCATCGCCGCCTGCTCCGCGACGGCGTCCTGCGCGTCGGCCGCCGCGGCGTTGCCTTCCTGCGCCGCCTGGTCCGGCGTCACGGCCGTGCCGGATGCCGGCGCCTCCGCGGCGGGTGCCGCGTCCTTGCGCGCGGCCGGCTTGCGCGGCGCGCGCGCGGGGCGGCGGCGTTCCTTCACGGGCGCGGGTACCTCTTCGGCGGCCGGCACGACCGCGGCCACATCGTCGGCCTCGGCCGCGGCCACCGGTTCGATCGCCTCGGCCAGGTCCGGCGTCGGTGCGGGCCAGGTCGCCATGGCGGCATCTTCGGATGCCGGTGCGGCGGCGTCGGCGCTTCCTGCCTGGGCGTCGCGGCCCTTGCGTCCACGGCCCCCGCGGCGGCGCGATTCGCGTGCCGCCGCCGGCACTTCCGTCGGCTGCTCGCCCTGGGTTTCGGCGGCCAGCTCGTCGCCGGCCTCGGACGCGGGCTGTGCCGGCTCGAGGTCGGCGACGCCCGCCGCTTCCACCGGGGCGGCATCGACCGCCTGCAGGTCCGCCTGCGCGTTCGCGCCGCGGTAGACATAGGTGCCGGATTTTTCGTCGCGGCCGAATTCGAACAGGCCGCGCGTCTGCGCTTCTTCCAGCAGGTTGCCGAAGGTACGGAAGCCGTAATAGGTCTCGGAGAAATCCGGGCGACGGCGCTTCAGCGTGTCCTTCAGCAGCGACGCCCAGATCTTGCCCGTGTCGCCCCGTTCGGAGACGAGCGCGTCGAAGGTCTCGACGACCATCTCCAGCGCCTGCAGCTTGCGCGCTTCCATCTCTTCGCGCTTGCGGTTGTTCTCGTCGGACGGACGGCGGCCCGGCGCGGGCTGGGCCTTGCGCTCGTCGCGCTTGGCGGCGGCGCGGCGCTGCTCGCGTACGAGGTCGTCGTAGAAGATGAATTCGTCGCAGTTCGCGACCAGCAGGTCGGACGTCGACTGCTTCACGCCCACGCCGATCACCCGCTTCGCATTCTCGCGCAGCTTGGAGACGAGCGGCGAAAAGTCCGAGTCGCCCGACACGATGACGAAGGTGTTCACGTGCGACTTCGTGTAGCACAGGTCGAGCGCGTCCACGACCATGCGGATGTCCGCCGAATTCTTGCCGGACTGGCGCACGTGGGGGATTTCGATCAGTTCGAAGTTCGCTTCATGCATCGTCGCCTTGAAGCCCTTGTAGCGATCCCAGTCGCAATAGGATTTCTTGACCACGATGCTGCCCTTGAGCAGCAGGCGTTCGAGGACGGGCTTGATGTCGAACTTCTCGTAATTCGCATCGCGCACGCCGAGCGCGACGTTTTCGAAGTCGCAGAACACCGCCATGCTGATATTGTCTGAAGATGAAGCCATGTGTGTTGTTGTGTGGTTGTGGACAAGCTGACCAGCGATTATACGCAACAACGTTGACAACGCCGCCGCGGACGCGTCCGGCGCGAAAACGCTCAGCCCAGCCGCTCGAGCGTGGCCGGGTCGGCGCGGCCGTCGAAGAACTGGTCGAGGCAGGCCTGGAAGATCGCTTCATGGGGCGCGATGTCGGCGAACAGGGTCATCGACGACTGGAATTTCAGGTTGTCGGGGTGGCCGAAGATCTCGTCGACGCCGCGGTCGTGATGGCCCGCGACGGCCGTCGCGCAGGCGCGCAGGCGCGGGCCCAGCACGGGATGCGCGAGGTAGGCGGCGGCCTCGTCGGCGGACCGGATCGCGTAGCGCTGCGCCATCGCGCTGTGCCCCAGGCCCTCGACCTGGGGGAAGATGAACCACATCCAGTGGGTGCGCTTGTGGCCGGCGCGCAGCTCGGCCAGTGCCGTGTCGTAGACGCCGTTCTGCGCTTCGATGAAGCGTTCCAGGTTGAAGTCGGATGCCATGGTCTCTCTCCTCTCCGGCGCATGCTACGCCGATCGCGGGATTTGCTAAAGTGGCGCCACGATGAAACCCGAACACCTCACGCTCCTCCTCACCCGCGAAATGCCCTACGGCAAGTACAAGGGCCGCACGATCGCCGAACTGCCCGGCCACTACCTGGGCTGGTTCGCCCGCGAAGGCTTTCCGAAGGGCGAACTGGGCGAGTTGCTGGCCCTCATGTACGAGCTCGACCATAACAATCTGCGCAGCCTGCTGGACCCGCTGCGGGGCCGCCCGATGCGATGATCGATTTTTTCGATCCCAGGCCGTAAAACTACTCGTTTTTCATTGCCGCCCGGCGTCCCTATACTGGCTTCCATCGACAGGCAAACAACAAGGAGCACATCATGATGGAAGTCCGCAGGAGCGAAGAACGGGGCGCCGCCGACCACGGCTGGCTGAGGTCGAAACACAGCTTTTCGTTCGCCGATTACTACGACCCGCGCCACAGCGGCTTCGGCCCGCTGCTCGTGATCAACGAAGACCGCGTCGCGCCCGGCGCCGGTTTCGGCACGCACGGCCACCGCGACATGGAGATCATCTCCTACGTGCTGGACGGCGCGCTGGAGCACAAGGACAGCATGGGCACCGGCTCCGTCCTGCACTACGGCGACGTGCAGCGCATGAGCGCCGGCAGCGGCGTGCGCCACAGCGAGTTCAACGGTTCGAAGACGGCACCCGTGCACTTCCTGCAGATCTGGATCCAGCCGGACACGACAGGCATCCCGCCCAGCTACGAGGAAAAGCATTTTTCGCCGGACAGCAAGAAGGGCAAGCTGCGCCTGATCGCCTCGCGCGACGGCCGCCAGGAATCCGTGCTGATCCACCAGGACGCATCGATCTACGCCGCCATCCTGGACGAAGGCGACACCGTCGAACACGCCCTCGACCGTGAACGGCTGGCGTATGTGCACGTGATCCGCGGCGACGTCAGCGTCAACGGCGTGCCGCTGAAGGATGGCGACGCGCTCAAGATCAGCGGCGAGGAGAGGATCGTGTTCGACAAGGCCGAGGCGGCGGAACTGCTGTTCTTCGACCTGCCCGCCTGACCGGCAACAACCGCGCGTCGCATGCCGGATCGCCTCGATATAATGAAGCCCAAAAGCAACTCACGGGCTTGCCGGCATGCGTGCACAACCCAGCGTCCTCGTCGTCGAGGACGACGTCCACATCGCCCACGTGCTCGGCTTCATGCTCGAGCGCCAGGGGTATCGCGTGATCCACGTGGCGGACGGCCGCGCGGCCGTGCAGCACGTCGTGTCGCAGCCGGCGCCGGATCTCGTGCTGCTGGACGTGATGCTGCCCTACGTGGACGGGTTCGAGATCATCGGCCTGATCCGCGCGCAGGCCGGCTGGGACGGCGTTCCCGTGCTCATGCTGACCGCCAAGAACACGGAACGCGACACCGTGCGCGCCCTCGACGCCGGCGCCAACGATTTCATCATCAAGCCGTTCCAGCCGCAGGAATTGCTCGCGCGCCTGCGCCGCTACCTCGTCGTTTCCTGACGGCGGGTCACTTCTCGAGCAGATCGACGCCCAACGGTTCCAGGCGCAGCACGCCCGACCAGCGTTTGCCGGAGAGCACGCCGTTCATCGTGCCGTCGAGCGCCACGTCGCGGGGTTCCGCGGTCGTGTTGACGTAGAGCGTACGGCCGTCGACGACGCGCGCATAGACCCCGTCGGGCGTCTTCGGCCCCGGCGCGAGCCCCAGGCTCGCGTACAGCTGGCGGTACAACGGCCCCATGATCTGCGGCTGCGCGGCCGTGGCGACGTAGATCGCGCGCCCCTTGCCGAAGCGGTTGACCGTGATGGCGGGCACCTTGCCGTCGACGTTCGCAAAGCGCGCCAGCACCTCGGCGGTGGACGGCTCCAGCACCTCGTAGGGGCCGAGGTCGGCCTTGATGCCGACGCCGCCGATCGTGGTCTGCAGCGCGCCGGCGCTGTAGAACGCATTGGTGCGCAGGCCGAATACGTCGGTCAGGCCGCCGGGCAGCGGCGTGTCGAACCACTGGTTGTCGTCGTTCACCTTGTCCGACTGCGCGGTCATGATCACCGTGCCGCCGTCCGCGACGAATTTGCGCAGGTTGGCCCGCGACGCCGCGTCGAGCAGGTACAGGCCCGGCACGATCACCAGCTTGTAGCGGCCCAGGTCTTCGTGGCCGACGTGGATCACGGCCACGTCGATGTTGTCCTTGAACAGCGGCTCGTACGCGCCGTGCGCCTGCTTCATGGAGCCCGGGTTGATGTAGGGCCGCACCGTGTTGTTCACGCCCTCCTTGGGCAGGTTGGTGGCGATCATGTTGTCGAACGCGTAGGCGATGGCCACCTTCGGCTGCTGCAGGCGCGGGAAGCCCAGTTTTTCCAGTGTGGCGAATTCCCTGGCGATCGTCGCGAATTCGTCGAGCTTCCACGAGGCGCGGTCGTCGTGGTCGATCAGGCCGAACAGCGCCTGTTCCTCGCCGCCGTGGTGGCTGTGCCAGGTCCACGGCATCACCGCCTGCGCGCCCATCAGCAGGCCGAAGTACGCCCACATGCGCGAGCGGCCGGGCGTGCCGTAGTAGCCGGGGCCGCCGGCGGTGAACTCGTTGAACCAGATCGGCGCGTTCATCCCGGCGCGCATCATCGTCGACTCGAACGCGGCGCCGAGCGGATCGCCCGGGTAGAAACCCATCGCGCCATAGCTCACGTAATGGCGGTAGGTGGCCAGGTAATCGAAGCCCTTGCGCCCGGCGCTGTCCCACAGGTTCGAGATGGCCGGCTTGTCCGGCACGTTCTTCGCGCGCACCGCCTCGAGCAGTTCGAGCACCTGGATGGTCTGCTCCGACCAGAAGCGGCGCATGTCGAGGTAGCGCTCATAGGGGCCGACGCCTTCGATGTACGGCAGGCGCACCTCGTCCCAGCTGTCGAGGCGGCGCGACCAGCGCTGCGTGGCCCAGGCCTTGTTCAGCGCCGCCACGGTGCCGTACTTGTGCTTGAGCCAGGCGATGAAGCGCTGGCGGTCGGCCTCGGAGTACGACACCATGCCGTTGCCGCTCTCGTTGTTGTAGCCGATGGCGAACAGCGCCGGATGCTTCGCGTAGCGCCGGGTCATCGTGTCCGCCAGGCGCACCAGCAGCCGCCGGTAATCGGGATCGCTGGTGTCGTCCATATAGCGTTCGGCCGGATCGAGGCGCACGCCGTGCTGGTCGACGATGTCCACGCCCGGGTACTTCTTGTGCAGCCAGATCGGCGCGGGCTGGCCCGGGATGTCCATGAGGACCTTCAGGCCGGCGGCCTGCATCCGGTCCATGATCCAGTCGAACAGGCTGAAGTCGAACTTGCCGTCGGCGGGCTCGAACGAATCCCACGACAGGTCGCCCATGCGCACGACCTTGAAGCCGGCCTGCTTCATGCGCTGGATGTCGTGCTCGATCTGCGCGCGCGTGCGGTCGAAGGGCTGGTAATTGGTGCCGACGAAAAGCTGGCCGGCGCCGGGCCACCCGGGATGGCCATCGGCGCTTTGCGCCCGGGAAACGGCAGGAGCGAGCGCCGCGAGTGCCAGCGTGCAGGCGGCGGCGATATTCGAGATGGTCATGGAATCGTTCGAGAGGTCGGATGGCAATCGTCATCGATTCTGAAAGCCGCCGCCGCGCGCCGCAATTACGAAAACCGCCAACGCCGCCCATGAAATTCACCATGCGGCGCCCGTGGACATGCCCCTTCGCCTTGCTCGTGAAATCGTTTTCATATACGCTTGGAATCGCCCATCACGCACGACACTGGAGACCCGCTTGACCAACCAATCCCGCCGCACCGCGTTCAAGACCCTGCTGGCCGGCGCCGGCGCCGCATCCCTTCCCATCGCCCCGGCCGCCGCCGCGCCGACGGCCGCCGCCTGCCCGCCCGCCGCCCCGCGCTGGGGCCGCGGCATCGAAGGCCAGCGCAAGGCCGACCGCGGCGACGGCACGTACATCAATCCGATCATCGCCGGCGACCACCCGGACCCGACGATCCTCAAGGACGGCAAGGACTATTACATGACCTTCTCGTCCTTCTTTTCGTATCCGGGCATCGTGATCTGGCATTCCACCGATCTCGTGAACTGGGCGCCGGTGGGCCCCGCCCTGAAAAAACCGCTGGGCACCATCTGGGCGCTCGACCTGTGCAAGCACGACGGCCGCTACTTCATCTACATCCCGGCCGCGCCGGACGGCAACGCGTGGTCGATCTACGCCATCTGGGCCGACCATATCGAGGGACCGTGGAGCGATCCGGTCGACCTCAAGATCTCCGGCTGCATCGACCCCGGCCACGTCGTCGGCGAGGACGGCAAGCGCTACCTGTTCGTCAACGGCATCCGCCGCGTGCGCCTCGCCGACGACGGCCTGGCGGCGGCCGGCCCCGTCGAACCCGCGTACCAGCCGTGGCGCTATCCGGACGACTGGGTCGTCGAGAACTTCGCGCCCGAAGGCCCCAAGCTGCTGCGCCACGGCGACTACTTCTACCTGATCACGGCGGTGGGCGGCACGGCCGGTCCGGTGACGGGGCACATGGTGATCGCGGCCCGGTCGAAATCGATCCACGGACCGTGGGAACACTGCCCGCACAATCCGCTCGTGCGCACCACGGGCACCGGGGAGCCGTGGTGGTCGCGCGGCCACGCGTCGCTCGTCGAGGGCCCGGGCGGCGACTGGTGGATGGTCTACCACGGCTACGAGAACGGCTTCCGCACGCTGGGCCGCCAGACCTTGCTGGAGCCGATGGAGTGGACGGCCGACGGCTGGTTCCGCGCCAAAGGCGGCGATTTATCGAAGGCATTGCCCAAGCCGCGCGGCGGCAAGGCCGGACCGAGCGGATTCGCGTTGTCCGACGATTTCACCCGGGACCGTTTCGGCGTGCAGTGGGCGTTCCACGACCCGGCGCCGGATGAAATGACGCGCGTGCGCTTTGCCGGCGGCGGCCTGGAAATCAGGGGCAAGGGCACGTCGCCCGCCGACTGCGCCCCGCTCACGTGCGGCGTCGGCGACCGGTCGTACGAGGCCGAGATCACGCTCGATCTCGTCGGCGCGGCCGAAGGCGGCCTGCTGCTGTTCTACAACCCGAAGGCGTTCGTCGGCCTCGGCTTCACGCCCGACACCGTCAAGACCTGGCAGTACGCCGAGGAACAGCCGTGGGCGCGCCGTCCGCAAGCCATCTCCAGCGTGCGCGTGCGCCTGACCAACGCTGACAACGTCATCACGTTCCATTACTCGTTCGACGGCGGCAGGACATGGACGCTGCACGGCACGCGCATGGAAGTGTCGGGGATCCACCACAACGTGTTCGGCGGCTTCCTGAGCCTGAAAGTGGGCGTGTACGCGGCGGGCGCCGGCACCGTGCGGCTGCGCGATTTCCGCTACCGTGCACTGACGGCGACATGACCGCCTGAGCGCGCGCCACGGCCGTTCGGGAACTGCTAGCATGCGGGAAGATCGTAACCAAAAGTCTACATGCACGCGAACCCGCCATGCATCAACGCCGCCGGCGCCGTCCTGGACGACGCCCAGCGCCGCTTCGACGAACTGCTTGCCCACCTGCCGGCCGGCGTCGTGATGCACGATGCGGCCGGCCGGGTCGTGGCCGCCAATCGCCAGGCACTGGCGCTGCTCGGGCGCAGCGACCATCAGCTGCAGGGTACGCAGGGCGGCGACGCGGCGTGGCATTTCGTGCGCGCCGACGGCACCCGCATGCCGCCGGCGGAATATCCCGCGAACGCGGTGCTGCGCACGGGGGCCAAGGTGTCGGACCTCGTCGTCGGCGTGCCCCGTCCCGACGAGGGCGACGTGCGTTGGGCGATCTGCAACGCGTATCCGGAACGCGACGAGCGCGGCGACGTGCGCAGCATCGTCGTCTGCTTCACGGACTGCACGGCCCTCAAGTACGCCGAACAGTCCCTGCACAAGTCCGAGGAGCGCATGCGCCTCGCGCTGCAGGGTTCGACCGACGCGCCGTGGGACTGGGACCTCGCCACCGGCGAAATCTATTATTCGGCGCGCTGGTGGGAGATGCTCGGCTACGTGCCGGACGAACAGCAGGCCGACGTGGACGCGTGGGTGCGCCTCACCCACCCCGAGGACCGGCTGCGGGTGCTCGCCTTGCTCGACGAACTGCTGCCCGGGCCGCGCCAGGCCTACAGCATGGAACTGCGCCTGCGCCACCACGACGGCCACTACGTCCCGATCCTGAGCCGCGGCTTCATCCTGCGCGACGGCGCCGGCAAGGCCGTGCGCCTGTCCGGCACCAACACCGACCTCACCGAGCGCAAGCAGGTCGAGCACCGCATCCACGAGCTGGCGTACTTCGACCAGCTCACGGGCCTGCCGAACCGGCGCTTCCTGCTCGACGAGCTGGGCCAGATTCTCGCGCGCAACGGCCGCGCCGGCCGCCACGGCGCCCTGCTGTTCCTCGACCTCGACAATTTCAAGCTGCTGAACGACACGATGGGCCACGACGTGGGCGACCTGCTGCTGCGCGAGGTGGCGCGGCGGCTGCGCCGGACGTTGCGCGAAGGCGACCACCTGGCGCGCCTGGGCGGCGACGAATTCGTGATCGTGCTGGAAAACCTCGGCCAGTCGCCGGCCGAGGCGACGACCGAGGTCCATGCCGTGGGCCGCAAGCTGCTGGACGTGCTGGCCGAGCCGTTCGAGCTGGCCGGGCGCCAGTGCGCCAGCAGCCCGAGCATCGGCGCCACGCTGTTCGACGGCGCCCCCACCAGCATCGACGCCCTGCTGCGCCAGGCCGACCTCGCGATGTACCGCGCCAAGGAAGAAGGCCGCAACACGCTGCGCTTCTTCGATCCCGGCATGCAGGCGGCGGTCGACCGCCAGGCCGCGCTGGCGGCCGCGCTGCGCACGGGCATCGCGGACCGCCAGTTCGTGCTGTACTGCCAGCCGCAGTTCGGGCATGACGGCAGCCTGGTGGGCGGCGAGGCGCTCGTGCGCTGGCAGCGCGGCGCGAACGACCTGGTCGCGCCCGGCGAATTCATCGGCGCCGCCGAATCGGGCGGCCTGATCGCGGCACTCGGCATGGACGTGCTGGAACAGGGCTGCCACGCGCTGGCGCGCTGGGCCCGCGCGCCGTGCCTGCGCGCGCTGAAGCTGGCCGTGAACATCAGCGTGCACCAGCTGCGCGACCCCGATTTCCCGCACGCCGTCGCCGCCTTGCTGGCCGCGACCGGCGCCCCCGCCGACCGCCTCACGCTCGAACTGACGGAGAGCGTGTTCGCGCGCAACCCGGCCGACCTGGTCGAGCGCATGCAGCAGTTGCGCGGGCTGGGCGTGCACTTCGCGCTGGACGATTTCGGCACCGGCTATTCGTCGCTGGCGTACCTGGCGCGGTTTCCGCTCGCGGCGCTCAAGATCGACCGCTCGTTCGTGCAGGACGTCGACAACGATCCGAACGCGTCGTCGATCGTCGAAGCCATCATCGCGCTGGCGCGCAAGCTCCACCTGGCGACGATCGCCGAGGGCGTGGAACTGGATGCGCAACAGGCGTTCCTGACGGCGCACGGCTGCGACGTGATGCAGGGCTACCTGCTCGGGCGGCCGGTGGCGCTGGACGAATTCGAGCGCCACTACGGCCGCCCGAACGCGGGCGCGTATCAGGCGGCGAGCGGCAGCTCGACGTAGAACGTGGTGCCGATGCCCTCGGCACTGTCGAACCAGATGCTGCCGCCCAGCTCCTCGACGATCGTCCGGCAGATCGAGAGCCCGAGGCCGGTGCCGCCGCGGCGGCGCGAATCGGCGCCGTCGGCCTGGGCAAAGCGCTGGAACACGCGCTCGCGGAACGCTTCCGGAATGCCCGTGCCCTCGTCGGCCACGGCCAGCCGCGCGCTATCGCCGCGCGCCTCGACCCGCGCGCGCACCGTCGATCCGGGCCCGGAAAACTTGATCGCGTTCGACAGCAGATTGGTCAGCACCTGGGCCAGGCGGTCGCCGTCGACGTCCACCCGCGCCCCTTCGGCGCCGGGCGTGGCCACGCACGACAACGCGATCCCGGAGCGGGCCGCGAAGCTCTGCATCGCCGCGACGGCGTCTTCCGCCAGCGGCAGCAGCGGCTGCACCGCCCGTTCGAACGCCATGCCGCCGGCGTCCATCTTCTGGATGTCGAGCACGTCGCCGACCAGGCGCACGAGCCGCTCCGAACTGGCGTTGGCGACGTCGACGAGGCCTTGCGCGTCGGGCGGCAGCTCGCCCGCCATGCCGTCCGCCAGCAGCGCCAGCGACGCCGAGATCGCCGTCAGCGGCGTGCGCAGCTCGTGCGACACGGTCGCCACGAATTCGTCCTTCATGCGCTCGACCTCCTTGCGCGCCGAGATGTCGTGCACGAAGGCGGAAAAGAACAGGTCGTCGCCGGTACCGGCCAGGCCCAGGGTCAGCTCGACGGGGATCTCGATGCCGTCGCGCGTCAGCAGCAGGCGTTCGACGCGCCGGCCCAGGAGCTCCAGCGTGCCCGTGGCGCGGAAGTCGGCGAGCAACGCGCGCACACGGGCGCGGAAGCGTTCCGGGATCACGAGGTCCGACGCGGCGCGGCCGAGGGCTTCGTCGCGCGACCAGCCGAGCATCCGTTCGGCCGCGGAGTTCCAGTCGCAGATGCGGCCGCGCATGTCGATCCCGATGAAGGCATCGTGCGCCGTCTCGATGATGGTGGCGATGCGCTGCTCGTTGGTGCGCACGCTGGCCAGCGCCTGTTCCAGCTCGTGCGTGCGGCGCGCGACGCGCTGCTCGAGGGTCGCATTCAACTCCTCCAGCGCGCGCCGCCGGCGCACCAGGTTCGCCACCAGCGCGTTCAGGGTCGTGCCCAGGGCGCGCACCTCGGCATAGCCGCCCCGCCTCACTTCGATGCGGACGGTTTCGCCGGCCCGGATCCGTTGCGCGGCATCGGCGAGATCGCCCAGCGGCCGCGTGATGCGGCGCGCCAGCATCACGCCGGCCAGCGAGAACAGCAGGGCCAGCAGCACGCCGCTGGCCAGGCCGTATTCGCGCAGGCGGCGCACGGGTGCGAACGCGTCGTCCGCGTTCTGGCGCACCAGCACGGTCCAGCCCAGGCCCGGGTAGTCGCCGTAGCCGTGGCCGAGCTGGTAGCCGACCAGGTAGGCGCGGCCGTCCGGCCACGTCTCGACGACATAGCCGCCGCGACGCTGCGCGTGCGCCGCCTTGAGGCTCGGCAGGGTCAGGCGCGTGCCGACGACGTCGTGCGGCCCGAGCAGCACGTTGCCGTCGGTATCGACGATGAGGGCCTCGACCTGGCGCCGGGCGGCGATCCCGGCCATCACGGAGCGCTCGACGTCGCGCGCCCATTGCCAGGACAGGTGCGCGCCCAGCACGCCGCGCGTGACGCCGTGCTCGTCGACGTAGGGGAAGGCGACGTCGACGAAGCGCCAGGGTTCCTTCTGCCTGGGCAGGTAGCGCGCCAGCAGCATGGCCTCGTGCACGTCGCCCGCGTGGACGCCGCGCTGCGCGTTGCGGAACCAGGGGCGCTGCGATACGTCCGCCCCTTCGAGCACGCCCTGCGCCGCGACCTGCACCTTGCCGTCCAGGCCGGCCAGTCCGATCCAGCTGTAGTAGCCGAGGCTCTTCTGGATGCCGTCCAGCGTCGCGCGGCGGCGCGCGGGCGGCTGGTCCTCGCCCAGCAGCGGGCGCCGGGCCAGCAGGCCGACCTCGCGGTAGCGTTCGAACATGCCGCGCTCCAGCTTGTCCGAGGTCTGCATGGCCAGTTCGGCCAGGCCGTGGCCGATGCTCGTCTCGACCTGCTCGGACGACTTGCGTTCGATGAGGGACGTGAGGACCAGCGTGAGGACGATGGACAGCGCGACGAAGGCCAGCGCAAGCCAGGCGCCAAGGGCGCGCGGCAGCAGGCGGCGCAAGAGTTTCAGGGGATTCGGCATGGCAAACGGACAAGAACGCGCGTCGTATGGACACTGGTGCCAGCCTAGCACAGGTCACATTCCGCGCGGGAAAAGTGTTGCTTCAAGTGAACATTGTGCCGGCTTTCGGCCAGGCTGTTGTATTTCTGGCCAGCAGTACCCATATCGAATGGGCCGGCGCCGAGGCCTAACGCACGGCCATGCCCGATTTCCGGTAAACTCGCCTGTTACTTGATCAGTTTTTACGCCATCGCACCAGGAAAAGCCATGCAAGACAATGCCCCCGCGCCTTCCAACCTCGTCGACTACGTCACGTCGTGCAGCCTGCCGACCCCGTGGGCGCAGTTCACCCTGCATGCGTTCGTGGAGCATGCGACCGGCAAGGAGCATCTGGCGATGACGCTGGGCGACCTGGCGACGGGCGACGCCCCGCTGGCGCGCATCCACTCGGAATGCCTGACGGGCGACGTCATGTTCTCGCAGCGCTGCGACTGCGGCGCCCAGCTGGAATCGGCGCTGCGCCGCATCGCCGACGAGGGCCGCGGCATCCTGCTGTACCTTCGCCAGGAAGGCCGCGGCATCGGCCTCGTCAACAAGATCCGCGCCTACCGCCTGCAGGAAGCGGGGGCCGACACGGTCGAAGCCAACCTGCAGCTGGGCTTCCATGCCGACGCCCGCAACTATGAACTGGTGCTGCCGATGCTGGAACAGTTCGGCATCGAATCCGTGCGCCTGATGACGAACAACCCGCGCAAGATCGACGCCCTCGGCAAGCTGGGCATCAAGGTCGCCGAGCGCGTGCCGCTGCTCGTCAACCGCAACGTCTACAACGACAACTACCTGAACACCAAGCAGGCCAAGCTGGGCCACATGATGAACCCGGTCACCGAAGCCGCGCTCGACAGCGAAGCGTAAGCGCCTGCCGCGCGCGGTTCTGGCAAGATGGTGCCAACCTCTTGCCAGCCCGAGGATGCCATGCGCTTCCCGTCCGCCGTCCGCGCCTTCGCCGTCACCGCCGTCATCCTCGGCGCCGCCGCATCGCTTGCCGTTGCCGCGGGCAAGGCCGGCACCGCCGCCCAGCGCGCGAAACCGGCGCCGCAGCCGCCCCTCGTGATCCCGCCCGCCACGCCGCCCGCCACGACGCCGCCCGCGCCCGGCCCGGGCGAGACGGACGAGACGGCCGCGCTGCCCACGCCGTCCAGCGCCGCGCAAACCCTGTATTCCGCCGCCAGGGCCGACCTGCTGCAGATCCGCATGCTGCTCAGGAACGGTCGCAGCCAGTCCAGCGTCGGCTCCGGCTTCCTCGTCGGGACCGGCAACCTCGTGCTGACCAATTACCACGTCGTGTCGCAGATGGCCCTCGATCCGGACGTCTACGTCGGCGCATACGTCGACACCGACGGCAAGAGCGGCCCCGTCGAACTGCTGGCCGTCGACGTGCTGCACGACCTGGCCGTGGTGCGCGTCGACCGCGACGGCACGGGCTTTTTCAAGGTGCCGGACAAGCCCGTGAAACTCGCGCAGGGCCAGTACCTGTATTCGCTCGGCAACCCGCTCGACCTCGGCTTCGCCATCTCGGAAGGGGCGTACAACGGCATCGTCACGCGCAGCTTTTATGAGCAGCTGATCTTCACGGGGCCCATCAATTCGGGCATGAGCGGCGGTCCCACGGTCACGGCGGCGGGCGTCGTGGCGGGCGTGAACGTCTCCAAGCGGCGCGACGGCGAACTGGTCAGCTTCCTCGTTCCCGTCAGGTATGCCCAGGAATTGCTGCGCAAGGCGGAACAGCAGCCGCATCCGCCCAAGGATTTCAACCCGCTCATCGGCCAGCAATTGCTGGCGCACCAGCGCGCGCTGATCGACCGCCTGCTGGCGGAACCGCTCTCGATGCGCGCGATGGGGCCGTACCAGGTGCCCGTGCGCGAATCGCAGCAGTTGCGCTGCTGGGGCCGCTCGAACTTCCGCGCCGAGGCCGAGTACACGCTCGACGCCGTCAGTTGCGCGATGGAAGCGGCCGTGTATGTGTCGGACAGCCAGCAGACGGGCCACGTGTCGATGACGCACCAGGTGCTCCGCTCGAGCGCCCTGCATCCGCTGCAGTTCGCCGTGCTGGCCAGCAGCCGCTTCCGCGTGGACAGCATCGGCGCCGGCCGCGACACCCGCCTCACGCGCCCGGCCTGCACCGAGATGTTCGTGCACACGGCCACCCTGCCCGTGCGCGCGGTGACGTGCGTGCGCGCCTACCGCAAGTTCGCGGGCCTGTACAACTTCACCCTGCTGGCCGCCAGCACGGACGATCCGCACGCCAGCCTGCAGAGCCGCCTCGACCTGGCCGGCGTCTCGTACGACAACGGCCTGCGCGCCACGCGCGCCTTCCTGTCCGCGCTCGGGCGCAGCCGCCGATGAACGGGCCCTGGTTCGTCGAGCTGCTGGCCCGCAACGGCGACGTGCTGCAGCGCCAGTGCGTGGCCGGCCTGCCCATCCGCATCGGGCGCGGCTACGACAACGACGTGATCCTGGACGACGACTACGCGGCCGCCGCGCATGCCGTCGTCGACCTGGATGCGGCCGGCCGCCTGCTGCTGCGCGACCTCGGCAGCCGCAACGGCATCGTCGTCGCTGGCCGTCGCCTGCACGAGGCCGCGCTGTCCGGCGACACGGTCGTACGCATCGGCCACACCCCGCTGCGGGTGCGCGCGGCCGACTTTCCGGTCGCGCCGGAACTCCTCGACCGCACCTTCCACGGCTGGGAAGGCGTGCTGCCGGGCAGCGTCGGCCTGGTGCTCGCCGGTGCCGTCGCGCTGCTGGCGCGCTGGCTCGGCGACACCGACTATTTCGCGTGGGCGCGCTACGCCGAGGCGCTCGCGGGCGGCCTGGCCGCGGCGCTGCTGTGGGGCGGCGTGTGGGCGTTCGCGAACCGCCTGTTCGGCCGCCACGCGCGCCTCGGGCGCCACCTGTTCGTGTCCGGCTGCGGTGCGGCGGCCATCGCCGGCTATGCGCTGCTGGGCAGCACGCTCGGTTACGCGTTCTCGGCCGAAGGGTTCACGCATTACGCGTCGCACGTGGCGACGCTGCTGCTGGCCGGGATGATTTATTTTCACTTGTGCACGATCCGCCCGCAAAACCGCGTCCGCTACCGCTGGATCTGCGCCGGCCTCGCCGTGCTCAGCTCCAGCCTGATCCTGGCCGGCAACGTGCAGCGCACGGGACGCTGGTCGGACGAACTGTACATGCCGGTGCTGCTGCCGCCGGCCGTCCGGCTGAGTCCCGATCATGGCGTGGACGAGTTCATGCGCGAGGTGGAGGCGATGAAGGGGCCGCTCGATCGCAGCCGGGGGCGCAAGCCGGGCGACGACGACATCGAAAATTAATGTGGCATATTGTCGAAATCGGCCGCACGGTTCGTCGTATCAACAGACCTTCACCCACCAGGAGACGAGATGTCCAGACTCAAAGTCCACTGCTTTTCCATGTCCCTCGACGGCTTCGGCGCCGGCCCGAACCAGAGCTTGCAGAACCCGCTGGGCGAACGTGGCGGCGAACTGCACCAGTGGTTCCGCGGCACGCGCACCTTCCAGCGCATGCTGGGCGACGAAACGAAGGGGACCGACGGCCCGGACGAGGACTTCGCCGCGCGCGGCTTCGAGAACATCGGCGCCTGGATCCTGGGCCGCAACATGTTCGGCCCGGTCCGCGGGCCGTGGCCCGACGACGAGTGGAAAGGCTGGTGGGGCGACGAACCGCCCTACCACTGCGACGTGTTCGTCCTGACGCACCACGCGCGCGCGCCGCTCGCGATGAAGGGCGGCACGACGTTTTACTTCGTCACCGACGGCATCGAGGCCGCGCTCGGGCGCGCACGGGAAGCCGCGGGCGGCAAGGATGTGCGCCTGGGCGGCGGCGTGTCCACCATCCGCCAGTACCTGCAGGCCGGGCTCGTCGACGAGATGCACCTGGCCGTCGCGCCCGTGCTGCTGGGCGCCGGCGAGGCGCTGCTGGCCGGGATCGACCTGCCCGCGCTCGGCTTCAAATGCACCGAACACGTGCCCACCCGGGCGGCCACGCACGTGGTATTGAGCCGCGGCTGACGCTTACGTGAGCGGGATCGTCAGCCGCGCGATCTCGACCGACCCGTCCTCGTCGAAGATGGGACAGCGCTCGCCGATCGCGACGGCCTCGTTGAAATCCGTCGCCTCGACGATGGAGTAGCCGCACAGCGAGCTGGCGGATTCCTTCGGCCCCAGCAGCCGGCGCGGCACCTCGACAGCGCTGTGCGTGAGGCTGCCGCGGTCGACGACGCGCGAGCCGAGTCCGTCGAACCAGGCGGACCAGCGCGACCGGTCGTGGCGCGTGGCCGCATCGGGGCCGGGCGTGCCGTGGTACACGAACAGGAAACGTTCCATGACTTCCTCCTGTGATTGGTGGCTTCGGCTCGACGTTAGCAGAAGCGCGGCGCGGATGCCGCCGCCGTGCCTTTTGACAATCGCACAAGGATGACCGATCATCGCCGCATGACCTTCCTGCGCCGCAATGCCGTCTTCGTCTCCGCCTGGGTCCTGTTCTGGATCCTGATGATGCTCGTCGCCGTGCAGGACTTCATGCGCAACGAGCAAAGCCATGCGATCTGGAAACCGCTCCTGTGGGAAGGCTCGTCGGCGCTGGTCATCAGCGTGCTCGCCTTCATGCAGCTGCGCTGGTCGCACGGGGACGAGGCGCTGCTCGGCATGCCGCGGCGCTGGTTCGCGCACCAGGCGCGCTGGCTGCTGATGTACTGGATCGCCTTCGTGCCCCTGGCCTTCGGCATCCGCGACGCCGTGTACGCGTTGGTCGGCCAGACGTATCGCCACGATCCCGTGCCGCAGCTGTTCCTGTACGAATCGATGAAGATCACGATCTTCTTCTGGCTGTTCATGGCGATCCGCTTCGGCGTCCTCTCGTACCGCGCCCTGCTCGACGCGCGGCTGCGGGCGGAACGGTCGAACACCCTGCTGCGCCAGGCCCAGCTGCAACGCCTGGGCCAGCAGATGCAGCCGCACTTCCTGTTCAACGCGCTGAACACGGTGTCGGCGCTGATCTGGACGGACCCCGCGCGCGCCGACGCCACGCTGACGCAGCTCGCCGACGTGCTGCGCGAAACGCTGGCCCTCGGCGACCGCCACGCCGCGCCGCTCGCGACCGAGCTGCGCCTCGCGCGCGGCTACGCGGACGTGATGGCCGAGCGCTTCGCCGACCGCGTCGACATCGCCTGGCAGGTCGACGACACGCTGCTCGACCGCGACGTTCCGGTGATGAGCCTGCAGCCGCTGCTGGAAAACGTGTTCAAGCACACGGTCGAACGGCGCCGCGGCCAGACCCATATCGACGTCTACGCCCGCCGCGACGGCAACGCGCTGGTGCTGGGCGTCGAGGACGATGCCGGCAAGCTGACGGCGTCGGAGCGGCCCGGCGGCATCGGCCTGTCGAACCTGCGCGCCCGCATCCAGGCGCTGTACGGCGACGCGGGCCGGCTCGACATCACGGCGCGGCCGCAGGGCGGCGTGCGCGCGGAGCTGAGAGTGCCGTGCGCCTCCTGATCGTCGACGACGAGCGCCCCGCGCGCGCCAAGCTGCGCCACCTGCTCGCGCAGCAGGACGGCATTGCCGCCGTCGACGAAGCGGCCGACGGCATCGAAGCGCTGGAGCGCATCGCCGCCTTCCGCCCGGACGCGCTGCTGCTCGACATCGAGATGCCCGAGCTGTCCGGCATCGAACTGGCCGCCTCGCTGCCGGAACCGGCGCCGCTCGTCGTGTTCGTCACGGCGTACGAGCGCTATGCGTGCCAGGCATTCGACGCCGACGCGATCGACTACCTGCTCAAGCCCTACGATGGCGAACGCCTGGGCCGCGCACTGGCCCGATTACGAAAAAAACTGCAGGCGCGGCCGGACGGACAGGCCGCCCTGCCGCCCGCGCCGCTGGAACAATTGCTGGTGAGCGAACGCGGCGTCACGCGCATCGTGCGCGTCGCCGACATCCAGTGGATCGAGACGGCCGACAACTACGTCGTGCTGCACACGGCCGAAGGCGCTCCGCTGCTGCGCCAGACCCTCGCCGGCCTCGTCGAACGGCTGGGTGCCGGCTTCGTGCGCTGCCACCGGCGCGCAGCCGTGGCGGTGGGCTGGATCGAGCGGATCGTCGCCCTGGACAAGGGCGACGGAGAATTGCAGCTGCGCGGCGGCGCACGGGTGCCGTGCAGCCGCCAGTACCGCGCCGACGTGATGGCGCGGCTATAGGACGGCCGCGGCTCAGCTTTCCAGCGCGGCCAGCAGCTTCGATCCGACCGGCGCACCCCAGCCCGTGCACGCATCCCAGCCGGCCTTGGCCGGATAAGCGCCGTTGTCGCCGCTCGTGATGTCGCGCATGGCGCCGCTGCCCGCCAGCGGACCGTACAGCAGCGGATTGAGCCAGCCCACCGGCTGCGCCAGCTTCTGGTTCAGCAGCGCGACGAGGCCCGCCCACAGCGGCGACACGGCGCTCGTGCCGCCGATCGTGTACGTCATGAAGTCGACGCGCACCCGGTAGCCCGTCGCGGGCGACGCATTGCCGGCCACGTCGGGCACGCCGCGCCCGACCCGTCCGCCCGGATTGACCGACGCCGGCACGCCCGCATCCGCCTGCCAGGCCGGCAGGTCGAACACGTCGCTGACGCCGCCGCCCGTGGCGCTGCTGGTGGGATCGTCGTTCCACACGGTTTCGCTCTCGATCGTGCTGCCGCCGACGGTCAGGCGCGTGCCGCCGCAGCCCAGCACGTACGGGCTGGACGCGGGGAAGTCGGCATGCGCGAGGCCGTCCGGCGTGCCGTTGTCCGGGTTCTGGTCGCCGCTGCCGGCGTCGCCCGCCGCGCAGCACACCGTCACGCCCAGCGCGGCCGCGGACTCGAACGCCTGGTTCATCGCCGCGAGGCCCTGCTCGGTCCACTCCGATTCCGGCGCGCCCCAGCTGATCGAGATCACGGACGGCTTGTGGACGTCGTCGTGGACGGCGGCCGCGATCGCGTCGACGAAGCCCTGCTCGCTGTTCGGCGCAAAATACACGGCGATGTGCGCCTTGGGCGCGACGGCGCCGGCGACCTCGATGTCGAGCATCACTTCGGCATCCGCGCTCCACGGCAGCGACGGGCTGTTCTTGCCGCCGTCGACGGAGACGGTCGTCACGCTGGGCGTCGCCAGGTTCAGGCTCTTGAAGTAGGCCTTGAGATCCTTGCTGCGATAGCCGCCGCCCAGCTCGACGATGGCGATGCACTGGCCGCTGCCGTCCAGGCCGGCCGGAAAGTCGTACAGCTTCGCCAGGTCGACGCCGGTGTAGCCCGACGTCGCCTGCGCGTCGGATGGCGCCGCGCCGGAAGGCATCGACGCCAGCTGCGCCGCCTGCGCCGAATCTTTCGAGAACTTGAAATGCGGCCGCGCGATGGGCACGTCCTCGATGCCGAACACGCCTTCGACGATGCCGTCCAGCTCGGGCGGCAGGTGCACGGGCGCCGTGCGGCGGCGCGAGATGCCGGCCGCGTGCTCGACGTGTTCGATGGTCGTGCCGAACGCGGCGCTGACCTGGCCGGCCGTGCCGGACAGCACGATGCTGCGCGCCGCCGGCCGGCGCTCGACGACGACGAGGCCGGCCTGCTGCGCGAAGGCGGCGACGGCATCGAGATCGGCGTCGCTGGCGCCGTGCCGTGCGGCGAACTCGGCGCGCGTCAGGTAGTTGCGCTGGCCGGGTTTCGTATCGAGCGGATGCGCCGCCAGAGGTGCACGCCGGCGCACGAGGACGGTGATCTCGAAGCGTTCGTTGGCCGGTGCCGGTCCGAGGGACCGCAAGTCGGCGATGGTTGCGGGCACGCTGCCCTGGAGTTTGACCATGATTCACCTCGTTGAAAGACGGCCCGGCGGGTCCGGGCACCATCTGCCAGTGTGCGCGCGGGCCGGATCTGCTTATTGATTGGCGATAATTCCGAATGCTGACGTGCGATGACATCACCGCACGAGCTTGCATTCGTATTAAAATAATCGCGCGACTGTGAGCGCTAACATATCAATAAGGAGACATGATGATCGACAGGAATCGGCGTGATCTGATCCTTGCCGCCGGCGGCGCGCTGGCGGCGGGTGCGGTGGGCAACATGGCATGGGCGGCCCCGCCCGATCGCAAGCTGGGCTACGCGATCGTCGGCCTCGGCTCGTACGGCCTGGGCATCATCATCCCGCAATTCAAGAACTGCCAGAACAGCCGCCTCGTCGCCCTGGTCAGCGGCGATCCGGCCAAGGCGAAGCGCGTGGCGCAGGAATACGGCGTCCCGGAAAAGAACATCTATAACTACCAGAACTACGACGACATCCGCAACAATCCCGACATCGACGTCGTCTACGTCTGCTTGCCCGTGGGCATGCACGCCGAGTACACGATCCGCGCGGCCAAGGCCGGCAAGCACGTGCTGTGCGAAAAGCCGATGGCCGTGTCGTCGGCCGAATGCGAGGCGATGATCGCGGCCTGCCGCCAGGCCGGCAAGAAGCTCATGATCGGCTACCGCTGCCACTTCGAGCCGTACAACCTGGAAGCCGTGCGCCGCGCGCGCGCGGGCGAGATCGGCAAGCTGCGCTACTTCCGCTCCGAGCACGGCTACACGTTCCGCGACCCGAACGCGTGGCGCCTGAAAAAGGCGCTGGCGGGCGGCGGGTCGATGATGGACATCGGCATCTACGCCCTCAACGCGGCGCGCTACATGACGGGCGAGGAGCCAACCGCCGTCTACGCCCAGGAAACGACGGACCGCAAGGACCCGCGCTTTCGCGAAGTGGAAGACATGATCGGCTTCCAGCTCGAATTCCCGTCCGGCGTGGTCGGCTCGTGCATGTCGATGTACAGCGCCAACCAGAACCACATCCTGCTGATGGGCGACAAGGGACGCATCGAAATGGAACCGGCCACCGGCTACCACGGCAACCGGCTGTGGGTGGGCAACGGCCGCGAGAACGAGATCACCCCGCGGCCCGGCCCCGGCGCCACGCAATGGGCCGGCCAGCTCGACCACATGTCGCAATGCGTGCTGCAGGACCGCGAGCCGATCGTCGCGGGCGAGGAAGGCTTGCGCGACCTGCGCATCATCGAAGCGATCTACCGCTCGGCGCGCGAGCAGAAGCGCGTGGTGCTCAAGGCCTGAACGGCATCAATATGGCGATCCGGTGACGTCCAGCCGGATCCGCCAGATCGCGCCGGCGCCCGTCAGGAACAGCGTCTTGCCGTCGGCGCCGCCGAACGCGGCGTTCGTGACGTTGGCGTCCGTGCGGATCGTCGCCAGCTCTTTTCCCTCCGGCGAGAACACGCGCACGCGCCTGGCCGGGTGCTCGCTCACGTAGAGATTGCCGTGGCAGTCGACGGCCATGCCGTCCGGGACGTCGAGTCCCTTCACGATGTCGCGCCCCTGCCCCGGCACGCCGTTCACGATCGGGTAGGCGCGCAGGAAGCCGTCGCCCGCGTTCACGTACAGCACATCGCCGGCGGGCGACAGCGAGACGCCGTTCGGATTCGGCCGGCTGCCGTCGACGAGCGTCACCTTGCCGTCCGTGCCGACCCGGTACACGCCCGTGACGGGCTGGCCGCCGGGTGCCGCCGCCTTCTGGAAATCCGGGTCCGTGAAATAGATCGTGCCGTCCCTGGCGATGGCGATGTCGTTCGGCGAATCGAACACCTGGCCTTTGTAGTTGCCGGCGATGGTCGTGCGCTTGCCGTCCGCGAGCGCATAGCGCGACAAGGCCTTGTACTTGTGCGTGGCCGCGACGATGTCGCCATGCGCATCGACGGCCAGGCCATTGCTGCCGCTGTCCTCGACGACCGTGCTCACGGTGCCGTCCAGCGCCAGCTTGCGGATGCGCGACGGGAAGCCGGGCGCGAAGCTGAAATCGGAAAAATACAGGGCGTCCTTGATCCACACGGGTCCCTCGTACAGGCCGGCCTCGCTGCGCGACGGCCGCACGGCCACGATGCGCTCGGCGCGCAGTTCGCCGGACGGCGCCGGGCCGCAGGCCGGCGCGGCGTGGGCGCCGGCGGCGCAGGCCAGCGCCAGCAGGGGGCCGGAAAGTGCGAGGACGGTGCGGAGCTGCATGGGATGCCTTTCGTTCGATGGTCGGAGAAATTCATTGTAGCGCTTGTCCGACCCGCGATGTAGTCAGTCGTCCTCCGCGTCCTCGGCAACCCGGCGATCGTCCTTGTAGCGGCATGGTTCGATCTTCGGCGACGCCGCCGCATGGCACCAGCCCATGCCGTGGCGCCGGCCGTCCGCATCGATGCCGCCGGTGAACACGACGTTGTCCGCTGCCGGCCATTGATAGTCGCCGTACAGCCATTTCCCGCGAATCGGTGCGCTGCCGCCAGCCGGCACGAAGGTGCCCTCGCCATGCGCCTCGCCGCGCAGGAACGTCGTCTCCAGCCGGCCCTCCTTCGTCACGAGGACGCCGGCCCCGGCGGGCAGCGCGTCGTCGACGCCGCCTTCATACGAGACCATCTTGCTGTCGGCCGGGAAGGTGATGCGACCTTTTCCGTGCGCCATGCCCTCCACGAATTCGCCTTCGTACGCGACGCCCCGCTCGCTCACCAGCTTGCCGTGGCCCGACGGCAGGCCGTGCACGAAATCGCCTTCGTAGTAGCTGCCGTTCAGGCGCGTCCATTTGCCCTTGCCGTGCGGCTTGCCATCGGCCAGCGCGCCTTCGTACACGGCCTCGCTCTTGTAGCGCAATCCCGCGCCCGCCGGGGTCGCGCTGCTCTCCATGTCGGCCAGGATTTCCAGGTTTTCCATCCACAGCGCGTCGAGCGGATGGTCGCCCGCGGCGCCGAACGCGACGGCGCTGCGCATGCTCTTGAGCGCTTCCGGCAACACATGGTTCCGGAGGTAGAGTTGCGCCAGCGCGCGGAAACTGCCCGGCGCCGGTTCATAGATGACCACGGTGTCCAGGACAGCGATGCCTTCCTGCGCCGGCCCGCTGTCGGGCGCCAGCGTGTACAGGTAACCGAGGCCATAGTAGGCCAGCGAATTGCCCGGGTCCGCCTGGATGGCGCGGCGATACAGCGGGCGCGCCTCCTCCAGCAAGGCTTCCCAGCCCGGCGTTCCGGTGTCGCGCATGGCGACCGCCGTCATGCGCAGGCTTTCGGCGCGTGCGGCCAGCAGCACGGGATCGTTCGGGTAGCGTTGCAGCAGCGTCGCCAGACGCGCCATGCCATCGTCGACGACGCCGCGATTGACGGCGATCGCGTTGGCCTTCGCATCGTCCGGATGGAGCTTGAGATTGGTCTCGATCAGCTCCTTCGCCACCTTGCGATCGCCCTTCGCGAAGCGCGGCACCACGTCCGCCAGCACGGCATAGGTGGCGGCACGATCGAGTTTGGTGACCTTCACCGGCACTTGCGGCAGATCGAGCCCGTCCTTGCCGGTCGAAAAACCGCGCGCCGTCAGGTGGCGCTGCACATAATTCCGCATGTCGCTGTCGAGTTCAGCATAAGACTTCTTGAATGCGAAACGGACGGCCTGGTCCTCGGACAACCCCATATTATGCAAGCGCAGATAATGGGCGAGTTGCCGGCGCAGCTCGGGGCTCGAATTGAAGTAATGGATCGCGTATTTCGCACGGGCGTAGAAGCGCGCCGTATCGGCGGTGCCGCTCCTTGTCTCGTCGAATTTCAGCCTGGTCGTATTGAACAGCCATTTCGTGTCGAGATCGACCCTGCCCATCCGGTCGACCAGCCACGCTTCGCGCCCGCTGCCTTCCACCGGATGGCCGAACCACGCCATGCCGTCCTGGATCACCAGCGACGACCAGTATTCGGACATCCCTTCGTCATACCACCGCGGATAAGACGTCGTTTCGGGCGAATAATGCATCAGGAAATGGTGATACTCATGCAGGATCGTCGCGCGCGCCCAATCGCTCGTATCGGCCGACGTGGCGTAATCTTCGATCCTGGCCAGTGCCGCGTAACCGTAGCGCGACAGGCTGAATACGCCGGCCAGGTTTTTGTGCAGGCCCAGTGTCGAGAAGCTGCTCCTGCCCATCGCCACGATCGTCAGCGGCGGCCCGTCCAGCGACTGCGCGCCGCGCACGCGATTCGAGATATACCGCAGGTTTTCCAGGTCGACGATCATCCGGCGCGCGACGGCTTCCGGCTGTTCCGTGACGACCCGGAAATTCGGACTGTCGATTTCGATCCAGTCCTTGTCGACGAGATCGCTCGCATCGCTGGCGTGCGCCAGCGGTATCACCATGAACAGGATGGACAGCGCGCGGGTGAGGTGGCGCAAGGGGAATGTGGCAAAAGGATTATTCATGCCGCCATTCTAGATCGCATGCATATCCGAAATAGTCACCAATTATTGCGACGGCTGCGGCAGCTCAGCCGCATCATTTGCGATTTATATAATCGATATGTGAAATCCCAATTGGATTTATTTCCGCCATCCCCGGATAATCCGAACCGTCTCCTCTATCTTCCTCCAAGAAAATAGATTCAGCCCGCCCCGTGCGGGCTTTTTTTTGCCCGTCCGGATGAGCGCCGTGCAGGGCCGGCGGCGCAATGACCGTCCGGCCCTCGTCATGCCAGGATCAGTTGGTTTTGCCCGTTGCGTTCACTAGGAACGTCTGGCCGTTTCCTTGACCGCGAATGCATACGTCAGATTGACGGTGCGGCCTCCGGTGAGCGGCGTCCGCAACGAAAACGATACCGTGGCACCATCCTTGATGACCTGTCCATTCGCCAGACCGGAGATCGTCGGCGTGACGGCGCCCGTGCTGTCCTTCGCGGTCAGATTCACGATCGTGAAATTGCCCCCCTGGGCCGCGAGCTTGTAGTCACCGATCGATGCATCCGTCACACCCACGATCATCTGATTGAAAGACATCGTGCTGGAATACGGGAAAGCGTCGCGCGTGTCTCCGAACAGCGAATTTTCGATCAGGGACAGCGAACCGGCCCCCGCACTGGCAGTCGTGATCGGGAAGGTCCACTTCAGGGAGTCGGCCATGGGCGTGGTGCGGGAGAAGTTGTCGGCATCGTACTCGAGGACGGACGGGGTACTCGCGGCCGGTGCCGTGAACGTATAGCTGCGGTGTACCGGCACGCCCGGATAGACCTTGTCGAAGAAGCCGTACTGGGGCACTGCCGCGTCGTTGGCGAAATACATCTTGAAAGTCGCCTCGTCGATCGCCGCAGTCGTGTTATTGGTCTGCGTGTAGTTCACCTTGTAGTTCTTGTATTGTGTTCCCTGGTCGCTCGTTTCGATGGAGTCGAGTGTCACGAACAGCCCGTTGCGTGCCTGGTAGGCCTGGCCGAGGTACGTCTGCACGGGCGCGGCGCCGAGGAGACGTTGCTTCATCCGCTCGACCGTCGTCGCGAACGCGGTCGCATCCGTGGAGTACGAAACATCGCCCAGCATGGCGCGAATGGTCGCATTGGCATCCAGTCCGGAATAGGCGTCGGACAGTTGTTTGGAATCGAGTCCCGTCGTATAGGCTGTGGCCACCGAGATCTTGTTATCGACCGATTTCCGGTCCGTGCCCATCGCACCGTTCATGATCTGGAGCGCCGCGTTCGCGCGCGTGATCGCGCCTTTGTCGAGCATGCCCGCCCAGTACGTGACGCCCGCAGACTCCGCCGCCCTGTTGAACAGGTTCTTGTAGATCGCGCTGATGAACGTCGCGTTATCGCCAGGATAAAGTGCTTGCGATTCGGCGCTCGTGGCGAAACTGTCGATCAACGCCTTGAGTGCGGTGTTACCGTCGTAGGCCTGCGTGATGCCGTCGATCGTCGTCGGCGCTCCCGCTGCCTTGTACAGCTGAGCAAAGTAGGCCAGTCCGGCGGGATCGGCCGGTCGGCCGAAGTAACCCACGTAGATCCGCTGCAACACATCCGTGTAGTCGGCCGCAGTCGTTGCACTCCCGGTCGCGGCCAGAAGGCGCGTACCGCTCATCTGCGCATTGCCGTTCGACCCGCCGCCACCGCAACCGGCCAGCAAGCCGATGACGGTGGCACCGCATATGAATTTACTCCTCGACCATTTATGTTGCATTCTTTTCCCCAAATTTTCCATTTTGCAATTTTAGATTGTTATTATTTCTAGTGCAATATGGAAATTGAACGGGAATGCTCCGTCGTGCGACGGCCGCCCCTGAACGGGACCGCCCGTGGTCCCGTCCGAACCGGTCGGGGCGCGCAGGCATCGATTTTTCCGACTCGCCCCGTCCCGCTCCCGCCTCGCCACATTCCGCTCGCCCGTGCGAACGCGGGCCACTAGTCTGACGTCGTCATCTCCACAACCAACCACGGACGATCCATCATGACGACTACCCGCCCGCTGCCGCGCTATCACTTCCTCGACTGGGTGCGCATCATCGCCTTCTTCCTGCTGATCCTTTACCACGTCGGCATGTATTACGTGACGTGGGACTGGCACGTGAAGAGCCCCCATGCGAGCGAATTCCTCGAACCGTACATGGCGCTGTCGTCGCCGTGGCGCCTGTCGCTGCTGTTCCTCGTGTCCGGCGTCGCGTCCAGCTGCATGCTGGCGAAGCTGAAACCCCTCGTGTTCCTGCGCAAGCGCAGCTGGCGCCTGTTGATACCGCTGGCGTTCGGCATGCTCGTCATCGTGCCGCCGCAGTCGTATTGCGAAGTCATCGAAAAGCTCGGCTATGCGGGCAGCTACGGCGACTTCATGCGTTTATACGTGCACGGCTACCACGGCTTCTGCAAGGACGGCTGCCTGATCCTGCCGACCTGGAACCACCTGTGGTTCGTCGCCTACCTGTGGGCGTACACGGTCGTGCTCGCACTGCTCATGCTGGTGCTGGGGCCGCGCTTCGACCGCCTCGCCGCCCGCCTCGGCCATGCGCTGACGGGCTGGAAACTCGTCGTGCTGCCGGCCGCCGTGCTCGCGCTGGCGCGCATGGTCATGCTGGACCGCTTTCCGATCACCCATGCGCTCATCGACGACTGGTACAACCATGCGCACTACCTGACCGTCTTCCTGCTCGGCGCCCTGATGGCGCGCGTGCCGGGCATCTGGCCGCGTGTCGCGGGGGTGCGCTGGCCGGGCCTGGCGCTCGCCCTGGCCGGCTGGGCAGCCATCATCATCTGGTACGCGCTGGACCACGGCGCCATCGCGGGCACGCGCTGGGAGCTGCTCGTCTATCCGATGCGCGCCGTGTATGTGCTGATGGCGTGGAGCGCGATCCTGGCCGCGTGCGGCTTCGCACAGCGCCACCTGGACCGCGACGGCCCGGCCCGGCGTTACCTGACCGAGGCCGTGTTCCCCGTCTACATCCTGCACCAGACCCTGATCGTCGTGCTGGCCCATGCGCTGAAAGCCCTGCACCGCGCGCCCGGCCTGGAAGCCATGCTGCTGGTCGTGCTCGTGACGGTGCTCAGCTTCACCGGCTTCGAGCTCGTGCGCCGGGTGCCGCTGCTGCGGCCCCTGTTCGGCCTCGGGCCGCGTGCCCCGACGGCATCCCCGGCCGAGGCAGCAGGCACGGCAGTCGGCACCGCAGCAGGCGCGACCACGCCGGCCTGACCGCCGCGCCGCAATGCGGTGTCAGTGCGTGGTGGCGGAACGCTGTTGCTGGCCACCCTGCTGGCCGGCCTGCTGGGCGCCCGCCGGCACGTGTTGCTGGGATGTGGATTGCGGCTGGGCGGCACCGTTACCCGGCCGCATGAACGGATCGCTGAACTGGCGCGCGGCTTCCTGCTGGGCACGCAGGCCGCGCTCGGTCTGCTCGGTGGCGTCGCGGGCCACCTCGTCGGCCAGGGCGCGGGCGGTGCGGGTCGTGTTCTGGACGTGCTGTTCGGTGACGCGGGCCATCTCGACCTGGGCATCGGCCGCCAGGCGCGCAATGTGCTGCTGGTAGGCGCGCAGCTTGTCGGCCGCGGGCTGGGTGCGCGCGGCGGCGGCGCTCAGCAGCTCGGACTGGCGATCCGTGCTCAGCACGTGCTTGCTGGCCAGCGTCGTTTCCTCCAGCATCGTCTGCACCAGCTGGATGTTCAGGTCGCACATCTGCTGGAATGACCTGAACAGCGACTTCGACATGTCGTTCAGGAATGCGGTCTGGGCATCGATATGGGTTCGCACCGCCGGCGCGATCGTTTGTGGAAATGGATACATGGTGTGCCTCGCAAAAAGAGTCGGTTGAACGGGCCGCAGCATCCGCCGCGGCACGAAGCTCACAGACTAAGGTCGCGAGGCAGACTTCATTTGATCTGGACTAATCGCGCGGGCTTGCATGCGTCCAGGCGGCGGCGATCGCGGACCCCAAAGCGCGTATTGACGAACGCGGACTATAATGATCTGCATCGCGCCGTCATCGGTATCGTTCAACGACGAGGGGCACATGTTGAAGCATCAACTGACTCTCCGGAACATTGCCGCATTCACACTCGCAACGAGCCTGGTGTCATGGGCCGCGCTTGCGTGTGCCCAGGCGGACCAGGCACAGGCCGGCGGTGCGCGCGACACGGCGGTCGTCGAGGTCACCGGCACCCGCCTGATGCGCACCGATGCCGCAACCCCGTCGCCGGTGGACATCATCACGCGCGCGGACATCGCGCAGTCGGGCAAGACGAACCTGTCCGACGTGGTGCGCGCCCTCACGGTCGACAACAACGGGTCGATCGGCCTCGGCAACGTCAGCGGATTCGCCATGGGATCGAGCGGCGTCGCCTTGCGCGGGCTGGCGGTCAATGCCACGCTGGTCCTGGTCAACGGCCGCCGGATGGTGCACTACGGCCTGGCCGACGACGTGCAGCGCACGTTCGTCAACCTGAGCGCGATTCCCCTCGATGTCGTCGACCGCATCGAAGTGCTGAAAGACGGCGCCTCGGCGATCTACGGTTCCGATGCGATCGCCGGCGTCGTCAACATTATTTTGCGCAAGCAGTACCAGGGCGCGTCGGCCGACGTCAGCTATGGGTGGACGGAAGGCGGCGGCGGCGCCATGCCGCGCGCCAGCCTGACGGGCGGCACCGGCAACCTGGACACCGACGGCTACAACGTGTTCGCCAACGTCGAAGCCTCGCGCCGGAACGGCGTGCCCAGCGGAGACAGGACCGGCCGCGCATGGATCGGCAACGGCGACCTGCGGCCGTACGGCTATGGCTTCACGGCGGGCGGCATCGGCCCGAATATCGGCGGCTGGTTCGACAATGCGAGCGGGACGGCGAACCCGAACCGCTTCGGCGCGGTCAGCCCGGCGACGGGGCCCCTCGCGTGGCGGCAATTGCCGGGCTGTACGTCGACCATCGCCCTGCCCGCCGGCCTGGGCGGCTGTCCCTACGACCGCGTCAGGGAATACGGCGCCGTCCTGCCCGAGGAAAGGAAGCTGAATCTTTACCTGCGCGGGACGATGCGGCTGGCGGGCAATGTCGAGCCTTATGTCGAGCTCGGCAGGTTTGCATCCGATACGAGGTCGACGTGGGTCTTCGGTCCGACCGGCGTCAACGAATTGTGGATCGATCCCGCCACCGATGCGGTGAAGGACAATACCCGGCTGCCGCTGCCGGCTGCGCACCCGGACAACCCGCTGGGCGCCGACGCCTTGCTCAGCTACCTGACCGCCGATGCGGGGCCGCGCAGCTTCGAGCATGACAGCACGGTCTGGCGCGCGCTGGTCGGTGTCGGGGGCGAGTGGGCCGGCTGGCGCTACGACACGGGCCTGCTGTATGGCCGCACCACGACCACGCGGGTCCTGCGCGGGTTCATCCGCGACAGCGTGTTGCGGGCGGGGCTGGCCGGCACGGGGCCGTTCGGCTACTACCGTCTCGGCGCCAATGCCGGCCTCAACCCGCCCGCGTTCTATCAAGCCTTGTCGCCCGAGATCTCGACCGACAACGTGTCGACGCTGACGATGCTCGATTTCAAGGCTTCGCGCGCATTGATGGCGCTGGCGGGCGGCCCGCTGGCGCTGTCGGTCGGCGCGGAATACCGGCACGAAACGCTGGACGCGCCCGCCCCGCCGTACACCGATACCGGCGACATCGTCGGCTGGCCCTACTATGTCTACAGCGGCAAGCAGACGGTGGCCTCGGCGTTCGCCGAAGCCCTGGCACCGGTGTCCAGGCAGCTGGAACTCGACGGCGCGGTGCGCGTCGACAAGGTGCGCGATTCGGAGACATCGGTCACACCCAAGTTCGGCGTCAAGTGGACCCCATGGCGCCAGTTGGTGTTGCGTGGCACCTATGCCGCCGGATTCCGCGCGCCCAACGAAGTCGAGCAGGGCGCCGCCAATACGAACGCCGCGGCGCTCGACCTGGCCGGGCACGGTTTCCTGAGCGTCGTCAGGACGATCGGCAATCCCGACCTGAAACCCGAAACGTCGAGGATGGTGACCCTCGGCGCCATCTACGAGCCACGGCGCGCGACGACCGTGGGCGCGACGTACTGGTGGCTCGAACGCAGCGACGAGATCAACGGCGCCGATCCGTACGCCATCCTGGCCGACAGCGCGGCGTTCAAGGGCGCGTCCGTCGTGCGCGATGCCCAGGGCAATGTGCTCGAGGTGAGCGCGCCCTTCCAGAACAACTCGCGCTCGCGGCTGCAGGGGATCGATGTCGACGTCAGCCACCGCCGGCCGATCGGCCGCTTCGGCACGCTGGGTGCCAGGCTCACGTGGACCTACCTCGATTATTACAAGAAGCAGTTTGCCGGGGGACCGACGGTCGACTATGCGGGCACCCATGGGCCGATGGTCGTCAGCGGCAACACGGGCACGCCGAAAAACCGGGTGAATGCCGTGCTGAGCTGGGAACGGGCGGCCAACCGCCTGTCCGCGTCCGTGTCGTACATCGGCAGCTACCTCAACAAGGACAACCTCGCCGCCCCCTGCTTCAACCAGTTCGCCGACGGCGCGCCGGCGCCGGCCGGCTGCCGGGTCGCGTCGTTCACCGCCGTCGACCTCCACGGCAGCCACCGGTTCGGCAAGCACACCGAGATGTACGTTTCCATCGGTAACGTGTTCGACCGTATCGCGCCGCTGGACCCGAGTGCCTACATCAACCTGAATTTCAATCCGTCCTTTCACCTGAGCGGTGCGATCGGCCGAACCTTCAACGTCGGTCTGAAACACGATTTCTGAACACCGGAGCCCCTATGCATGCAGACCGCGACAAGCACCCGACCGGATACGGATGGGTCATCGTGGCGATGCTGACGGCCCTGCCGGCGTGGGGTGCCGGGGGCACGACGCGCTATACCGAAGCGTTCCAGCGCTTCGGCGTCAGCGACGGCCTGGCAAACAACGTGGCCTTCGACGTCGCGCAGGACAAGTACGGCTTCATCTGGGTGACCACCCGCAACGGCATCGCGAAATTCGACGGCTCGGACTTCACCGTCTACCGCCCGGTGCCGCCCGACGCCAAGCGGCGCGTCGCCCAGTTCTACCAGACCATCGCCCATTCGCGGGACGGCAACCTGTGGTTCTGCTCGTGGGGGAACGGGCTGCTGAAACTCGACCTCGCCACCGAGCGATTCACGTTCTTCCGGCACGACGACCGCAAGCCGGATACCATCGCCGGCAACAACGTCTGGTTCGCGTTCGAGGACCGGGACGGCATGATGTGGGTGTCGAGCCAGGGCGGGCTGTCCCGCCTCGATCCGAAGACGGGCGTGGCGACGGTCTACCGGCACGACCCGCTGCGGCCCGACAGCCTGGCGAATCCGATCCCGACCCAGGTCGTGCAGGACAAGGACGGCATGCTGTGGGTCGGCACCTATGGCGGCGGACTCGACCGGCTGAATCCGGCCACCGGCAAGTTCAGCCATTACCGCCACGACGACAGCAACCCCAACTCGCTGGCCAACGATTCGGTCGAGGGACTGTTCCTCGATGCCGACGGCACGCTGTGGATCGCTACCGATGGCGGTCTCGACCATTTCGATCCGCGGGCGGGCACCTTCACGTTGTTCCGGCACGATCCCAACGACCCGGGCAGCCTGGCCAACAATGCGGTGCTGAAGGTGATGCGCGACAGCCGCGGCCAGCTCTGGACGTCGCACTGGGGCGGCGGCATCCACCGCATGGACCCGCGCACCGGCAAATTCATCCACTACCGCTACGATCCGGGCGACCCGTTGAGCGTGGCGTCGAACATGACGGAATACATGACGGAGTCGCGCGATCACGCGCTGTGGATCGCCACCTTCAACGGCCTGGTCCGCTTCGACGAGGAATCCGGGCGCTTCCACTCCATGTTCCAGCAGACGGGATTGTCCTCGACGTCCGGGCGCATGCTGGTGTCGGGCATGGCGACCGACCGCCACGGGCGCCTGTGGACCGTCAGCGAGGACGCGGGCGCCGTGCGCTACGACCCGGCCACCCGTACGTCGCGCCATTACCTGCCGGAGCCCGGCAACCCGCGCAGCCTGTCGGAAGTGGCGATCACCGCCATCGCCGTCGACGCCGACGGCACGGTCTGGCTGACGACCCGGGCCGGCCTCGACCGCTATGACGAGCGCACCGACAGTTTCGAGCGGGTCGCGCTGAGCCGGTACGCACCGCAGGGGGCCACGTCGGACAGCACCATCAGCGACCTGGCGATCGACCGCAACGGCATCCTCTGGATGTCGGTCTATGGCGTCGGGCTGCAGCGCTTCGACCCGAAGCGCAAGGTGCTGACCATCTATACCCACGACCCGGCCGCGCCGGCCAGCCTGGCCAGCAACCTGACGAATGCGGTGCTGGCGGCCCGGGACGGGTCGATCTGGGTGGCGGCCGATGCGGGCCTGAGCCGCTTCGATCCCGCCAGCGGCAAGTTCACCAATTTTACGGAACGGGACGGTCTCAGCACCCAGATCGCCAATGACCTGGCCGAGCTGCCCGACGGCACGATCCTCGTCGCGACCGACGTCGGAGTCAACCGCTACGCTGCGCACAGCGGCAGGTTCACCGCCTACACGGTGCAGCAAGGGATGCCGAGCAATTATGTGATGTCGCTCGAACCGGACGACCAGGGCAATATCTGGGCCGGCACGGACAAGGGCCTGGTGCGCATCGCGCCGTCTTCCGGCAAGATCCGGGTCTACGATGCGCGCGACGGCCTGCCCAGCAATCAGTTCTGGAACCATTCGGCCTACCGCGCCGCGGACGGCACCATGTATTTCGGCACCACCGACGGCCTGACCAGCTTCCATCCCGATTCCTTCAGGGACAATCCGGATGCGCCGCCGGTGTACATCACCGAGTTATCGCTGTTCAAGCACAAGGTCGTTGCCGGCCCCGACTCCCCGCTCGCCACCAGCGTCCACCTCGCCAAGGCCGTCACGCTCGATTACCGCCAGTCGAGCATCGGATTCCGGTTTGCCGCCCTCAATTACCGCTGGCCCGCCAAGAACCGGTACGCCTACCAGCTCGAAGGCTTCGACCGGGGCTGGACCTATGTCGACAGCGCGCATCGCGAGGCGGCCTACACCAACCTGTCTCCCGGCAATTACGTCTTCCGCGTCAAGGCGTCCAATAACGATGGGGTCTGGAACGACACCGGCGCGGCGCTCGCCATCACCATCACCCCGCCGTGGTGGCAGACGTGGACGTTCCGCGTGCTGATGGCGGTCCTGGCGCTGACGCTGACCTACGCGCTCTACCGGATGCGCGTGCGCCAGTTGCAGGCGCAGGCGCGCAAGCTGCAACGCATCGTCGACGAGCGCACGCACGACCTGCAGATCGCCAAGGAAAAGGCGGAAATCGCCAATCAGGTCAAGAGCACCTTCCTGGCCAATATGAGCCACGAACTGCGCACGCCGCTGAACGCGATCCTCGGCTATGCACAGATCCTGCGGCGCGACTCCCAGCAGCTGAGCGGGCGCCAGGCCGCCGGCCTGGCGACCATCCAGCAGAGCGGCCAGCACCTGCTCAACCTCATCAACGACATCCTGGACCTGGCGCGGATCGAGGCCGGCAAACTGAGCCTGTATCCGACCGACTGCGACCTCGCCGCGTTGCTCGATCTGGTGACGCAGATGATCCGCGTGAAGGCCAAGGAGAAGCACCTGTCGTTCAGGTGCGTGGCGCCGGACGTGCCGGCCGCCGTGACGGTCGACGAGAAACGCTTGCGCCAGGTCTTGCTGAACCTGCTGGGCAATGCCGTCAAGTTCACCGACCACGGCGAGGTCAGCCTGCGTGTGCTGAAGGTTGCCGCCCCCGCCGGCATGGTGCGCCTGCGCTTCGAAGTGGCCGACAGCGGCATCGGCATGACCGGCGAACAGATGGCGGGCATCTTCGAGCGCTTCGAACAGGCCGGCGACATGCGGCGGCGCGAAGGCGGGTCCGGGCTGGGCCTCGCCATCAGCCAGCAACTGATTCGCATGATGGGCGGGAATATCGAGGTCGCGAGCCAGCCGGGCAAGGGCAGCCTGTTCCGGTTCGAGCTGGACCTGCCGGCCGTCCCGGCGGCGCGCGCCGTCCTGCCCGCCCCGCAGATCGTCGGGTATCAAGGCCCGCGCAAGCGGGTACTCGTGGTGGACGACCTGGCGCAGAACCGCGTCCTCCTGATCGATGCGCTGCGGCCGCTGGGGTTCGAGGTGCTCGAGGCCGGGAACGGCCAGGAATGCCTCGATCTGCTCGACGCCGTCGACCCCGACCTCATCGTGATGGACGTGATGATGCCGGTGATGGATGGGCGGGAAGCGACGCGCAGGATCCGGCAGCGCCCGCAGCGTGCCGGGATACCCGTCATCGTGTCCAGCGCCAGCGCCACCCGCGAGGACGAAGCGCAATGCTACGCGGCGGGCGCCGACGCCTTCCTGCCCAAGCCGATCGACAACGATCTGCTGCTGAAGACCATGGGCGACCTGTTGTCCCTGGCGTGGATCACCGCCCCGGAACGGGCGCCGGAAGCCCGGGAGCCCGGACAGGCGGCCGACGTCATCGTGCCCCCGCCGGACGAGATCGAGACGCTGTACCAGCTCGCGCGGGCGGGCAATATGCAAAGCCTGTGCGCACGGGCCGACTACCTGAACGACCTGGACGCACGCTATGCCCCCTTTGCCCAGCAGTTGCGCGCGCTGGCGGAAAGCTACCAGTCGAAAGCCATTCTCGCCCTTGTCGAGCGGTGTCGCGCGGCGCACGGCGCGCTGCGGACCGGGAATCCGCAGCAATGACGCGCCGCTTATTTCGACAGGCTCCGGCGCATCGTCGCGTTTCCCTTGCCGTCCGCCGTCGGCGTCAAACTACTTTGGTCCAACAGTGCGGTCAAGGCTTCGGCCGGCACCGCCTGGCTGTAATAAAACCCCTGCGCGGCCAGGCAGCCGTGCGCCGTCAGGAAGGAGACGTGCTCGGCACTGTCGACCCCTTCCGCAATGAGGTTCAGGTGCAGGCTGTGCGCCATCGCGATGATGGCGGCGACGATCGCGGCATCGTGCGTTTCCTCGTTGATGCCGATGACGAACGAGCGGTCGATCTTGAGCGCGTGAATGGGAAAGTTCTGCAGATAGGCGAGGCTCGAATAGCCGGTGCCGAAGTCGTCGATGGACAACTGCACGCCCATATTGCTCAGCTGGTGCAGGACCGCGATATTGTCGTCGCTGGGCTGCATCGTCACGCTTTCGGTGATTTCGAGCTCGAGCGCGTCGGCCGGGATGCCCGTTTCCTCGAGCACCTGCGCCACGAAGTTCGTCAGATTGGCCTGGGCAAATTGCCGGGCCGAGAGGTTGACCGCGATCCGCATTTCGGGATGCCCCCCGTCGCGCCAGCGCCTGAGCTGCGCGCAAGCCTGGCGCAACACCCATTCGCCGATCGGCACGATGATGCCGGTCTCTTCCGCAATGGCGATGAACTCCACGCAGGAGCGCGGCGCCTTGCCCGGCGGCGTCCAGCGCAGCAGCGCTTCGGCCGAAAAGATCCGCCCGCTTTCCATGTCCACCTGGGGCTGGTAGTACACGGAGAACTCGTCGTGGGCGAGCGCCTGGCGCAACTGGTTGGTCGCCGCCATGCGCCGCCTGGCCGCTTCGTGCAGGGCCGCCGTGAAGAACTGGTAGTTCCCGCGCCCCTTTTGCTTGGCCTTGTACATGGCCGCATGGGCCGCGTGCAGCAGCGCGGAGGCGTCGCCGCCATCGGACGGAAAGAGGCTGACGCCGATGCTGGCACTGACGTGCAGCTCGTGGCCGTCGACGGCAAACGGCCGGCTGAGGGAATCCAGGATCTTGCTGGCCACCAGCGCGGCGTCGTTACTGGTCGGCAGGGCGGACAGGCAGACCCCGAACGCATTGCCGCCCAGGCAGCCGAGGCTGTCGCCTTCACGCGTACATTGCTGGAGCCGGGTGGCGACCGCTTGCAGCATGCGATCGCCGATCTGGTTGCCGAGGGAATCGTTGATGGTCTTGAAGTGGTCCAGGTCGATGTGCAGCTGCGCGACCATTTCATGCTGGTGGCGGCGCGCCTGCGCGATCGCCTGGTTGATCCGGTCTTCCAGCAGCAGGCGGTTGGGCAGCCCGGTCAGGGCGTCGTGGTGCGCCATGTAGTCGATCCGCCGCTCCGCCTGGTTGTACTCGGCGATCTTCTGCTCCAGGCTGGCATTGGTGCGGACCAGCTCGGCGGTGCGTTCGGCCACCCGCGCTTCGAGCGCATCGTTCGCGGCCTGCAAGTCCGCTTCCGCGCGCCGGCGCATGGCAATTTCTTGCTGCAGCTGCGTATTTTGCTGGGCCAGGCGCTTTTGCGCACTGCGCAGGGCAAGGTGCGTCGTGACGCGCGCCCACACTTCGTCGAGCTGGAACGGTTTCGTGATGTAGTCGACGCCGCCGGCCGAAAAGCCCGAGAGCTTGTCGTGGGTCTCGGACAGCGAGGTCATGAAAATGACTGGAATGTCGCGTGTGCCGGTGGCGGCCTTCAGGCGGCGGCAGGTCTCGAAACCGTCCATGCCGGGCATCATCACATCGAGCAGGATCAGGTCGGGCTGGACGAATTCGGCACGCGCCAATCCCTCCTCGCCTTCCTGCGCGACCGCCACCCGAACCCGGCGACCTTCGAGATACTCCACCAGGATGCCGACATTGGCGGGCGTATCGTCGACGATCAGGACGGTTGGGGTGTCCACATCCGGTGGCACGACAGAGATCGCCATAATCGAATCCGTCCACTGACAACAACACTCGCAGGGACACACGCTTGCAACTAGATTCTAACAAATTCTGACATCGAGACAACGAAGACTTCAGGACAGTGCCGCCCCGCAATCCTTGCAGAACCTGGCATCGGCCTCGTGGCCCTTGCTGCCGCAGGCGGCGCAGGCGCGCGCGGGCCGCGCCGCGCCGCGGCGGCGATCGTTGCGGTGCGCCGAGAGTTCGGCGGTCACGATCCCGGTCGGCACGGCGAGGATGCCCCAGCCGAGCAGCATCATGAACGACGCGATGGCCTTCCCCAGGTTCGTGTGCGGCGTGATGTCGCCATAGCCCACCGTCGTCATCGTCACGGTCGCCCAGTACATCGCGACCGGGATGCTCGTGTAGCCGTTCTTCGGTCCCTCGACGACGTACATGATCGTGCCGAGGATCAGGATCGCCATCAGCACGACGGACAGGAACACGAGGATCTTGCGCCGGCTGGCGGACAGCGCTTCGCCGAGGCGCGTGTATTCCTCGATGTAGAGCGTGAGCTTGAAGATGCGGAAGACGCGCAGCAGGCGCAGGATGCGGATGTCGAGCAGCAGTTCCGTGCCCGGCATCAGGAGCGAGAAATACGAAGGCAGCACGGCCAGCAGGTCGATCACGCCGTAGAACCCGGTGGCGTAGCGCCACGGTCGCTGCACACACGCGAGCCGCGCCGCGTATTCGGCCGTGAACAGCGCCGTGAAGCCCCATTCGAGGCCGTTCAGCAGCGCGGCGTGGTCGCGGTGCAGCCACGGCACGCTGTCCAGCACGACGACGAGGATGCTGAGCAGGATCGCGAGCACGAGGGCGATGTCGAAGCGGCGGCCGGCCGGCGTGTCGGCCTCGAAGATGACGTCGTACATTCGCCGCCGCAGCCCGGCCGGCGGCTTCCCGTACTCGGCGGGCGACTGCGGCACGTATGCCCGCGCGCCGTCGCCGTCGTCGCCCTCGTGCGTCATGATCCGTGCGGCGAGGTGGGCGGCCCTTTCAGCTCGATCGTATTGCCTTCCGGGTCCTGCAGGTAGATCGACGGTCCTTCGCCCTCGGCGCCGAAACGCGATGCCGCCGGCCCGGCCTCGATGCCGTGCGCGGCCAGGTGGGTACGGATCGTGGCTTCGTCGAACGGCTCGACGCGGAAACAGAAATGGTCGACGTTGCGCCCTTCCGGCCCCGGCGCGGCGCCGCCCGCCGCACCCAGCTTGCCGTCGACGGGGATCAGGTCGACCATCGAGCTGCCGGCGCGCAGCTGCACGAGGCCGATCTCGTCCTGGCGCCGCACTTCGCGGCAGCCGAGCACGTCGCCATAGAATTTCAGCATGCGCGCGAGGTCGACGACGCGCAGCACGATGTGATCGATCTCGCGGATCGCGATGGGCGTGCGGACGAAGTCAGTCGGCATGGCGCTCCACCCACGTCGCAAAGCATTCCATGAACTGCTGCAGGAAGGTTTTCAAACCCTCGTCGGTCAGGTTGTCGCCGTCGAACTTGGCACCGACGCCGCCGATATACGCTTCGGGCGACTGCATGCACGGCATGTTGAGGAAGACGAGGCACTGGCGCACGGCGTGGTTGGCGCCGAAGCCGCCCAGGGCGCCCGGCGAGTTGCTGACGACGGCGCACGGCTTGGCCGTCCACGCGGCCTGGCCATACGGGCGCGAACCGACGTCGATGGCGTTCTTCAGGACGCCCGGCAGCGAACGGTTGTATTCCGGGGTGCAGAACAGGACGCCGTCGGCTTCGCGGATGCGGTTGCGGAATTCGGTCCACGTGGCGGGCGGGGTCTCGGTCTCGTCATCCTGGTTGTACAGCGGCAGCTGGGAGATGTCGACGATCTCCAGTTCGAGCGTGGGCGGCGCCACCAGCATCAGGCTCCTGGCCAGCTTGCGGGTGAACGAGTCCTTGCGCAGGCTGCCGACGAGTACTGCGATCTTGCGAGTTGCCATGACGGTCCTTTCGTTCTTGATGGGTCGTACGGAGTCCAAAGTGTAACGACTTTCCGCCCGGACCGTGCGGACGCGCCGTTCAGATGCGCCGGCGCCGGTATTCGTCGAGGAAGGTGCGCGCCGCGCGCGGCGTCAGCACCCGCACGGGGTCCCCGTGCCACGCATACAGGAACGGCGGCCCGCCCGCGCGGTCCGTCAATCTGGCGCGGATGAGGAAGCGGGTGCCGGCCGGATAGCGCTCCGGGTCGGACAGCGCGCGCGCGCACTGCACGCGCATGGACGTGGCGTACGCCTGCCCCGCCATCGGCTTGATGCGCAGCCGGCCCGTGCGCGCGTCCGGCACGGATTCGACGGCCACGTCGCGGTAGGCCCACGGATCGCGCGCCATCGGCGCTACGCGGCCGCGGCCGCGGCGTGCGGCTTCGCTTCACGGATCGGCAGGTTGACCAGGCTCGCGGCCAGCGCCAGCGCGATGTCCGCGTACCACATCCACGTGTAGTCGCCGAAGCGCACGAACGCGAGGCCGCCCAGCCAGGCGCCGAAGAAGCCGCCGATCTGGTGCGACAGCAGCGTGAGGCCGAACAGGGTCGCCAGGTAGCGGGTGCCGAACAGCTTGCCGACGAGGCCCGCCGTCGGCGGCACCGTCGCGAGCCACGTGAAGCCGAGGGCCGCCGCGAACACATAAAAGGTCCACGCCGATTTCGGCGCCAGCAGGTAGGCGGCGATGATCACGGCGCGGCTGCCGTACATCAGCGCGAGCAGCCATTTCATGCGCCAGCGCTGCGCGAGCGCGCCGGCCGTCAGCGAGCCGGCGATGTTGAAGAGGCCAATGAGGCCCAGCGCCGTCGCGGAGACGCCCGCCGGCAGGCCGCACAGCGCGACTTCGCCCGGCAGGTGCGTGACGAGGAAGGCGATGTGGAAGCCGCAGGTGAAGAAGCCGGCGTGCAGGCACAGGTAGCTGCGGTCGCGCAGCGCCGCGCGCACCTGGCGTCCCAGCGTCGGCTCGGACGACGGCGCGCCGTGGCCGGCGCCGGTGTGCGCCGGCGGCCTGCCGCGCAGCGGCCACGCGAGCGGGATGGTGAACAAGGTGGTCGCGGCCAGCGCCAGCATCGCCGTGATCCAGCCGGCCGTCGCGATCAGCACCTGCACGAGCGGCGCGAACACGAACTGGCCGAACGAGCCGCCCGCGTTGATGAAGCCGGACGCGAACGCGCGCCGCTCGGGCGGCAGGCGCTGCGCCGTGGCGCCGATCAGGATCGAAAAGCTGCCGGCGCCGGCACCGCTGGCCGACAGGATGCCGAGCGTGACCAGCAGGCCCCATTCGGTCGACACGAACGGCGTGGCCGCGAGGCCGCCGGCCAGCAGCACGGCGCCCAGCACGATGACGCGCGCCGCGCCGTATTTGTCGGCGACGGCGCCGAAGATGGGTTGCGACGCGCCCCACATGAACTGGCCGATGGCCATCGCGAAGCTGATCGACGCGACGCCGAGGCCCGTCGCCGTGTTCAGCGGCGACAGGAACAGGCCCGTCGTCAGGCGCGCGGCCATCGTGATCATCAGGATCGCGCTGGCGGTGAGGATCAGGCCCCAGGCGGCGCGCGGCGTGGTCGTTGTCATGTCGTCCCCGTTGGTTGGTCAGAACCAACGATGTTACAACGGAAACGATCGTAGGGTGGGCGCCCCGCGCCCACGCGACTGCATGCGGACCGCGAACGTCCGCCACCCGACCGTGATATCAGCCCGCCGCGCGGATCAGCAGCACGGTCGCCTGCGCCGCCATGCCCTCCTCGCGGCCGAGGAAGCCGAGCTTTTCGTTCGTCTTGGCCTTGATGTTCACCTGCTGCGGCGACACGCCGACGTCCTCGGCGATGCGCGACACCATCTGCGGGATGTGCGGCGCCATCTTCGGCTGCTGGGCGATGATGGTCGCGTCGATGTTGCCGATGGTGTAGCCGGTGCCCAGCACGCGGTTGGCCGCTTCGCGCAGCAGCACGCGCGAATCGGCGCCGGCGAACATCGGGTCGGTGTCCGGGAAGTGCTTGCCGATGTCGCCGAGGCCGGCGGCACCCAGCATGGCGTCGACGATGGCGTGCAGCAGCACGTCGGCGTCCGAGTGGCCGAGCAGGCCCAGGCGGTGCGGGATGGTGACGCCGCCCACGATCAGTTTGCGGCCCTCGACGAGGGCGTGGCAGTCATAGCCGGTACCGATGCGGAACGGCGGGGTCGGGTTGTACGATGCGAGAGCCATGATGTTCTTTACACGCTTTATACGTTATACGTCAGACGAATTCGGGTTGGGACACTGCCAGGTACATCTCGGCGATCCGGATGTCGTCCGGCAGCGTCACTTTGAGATTGCGGGGATGCCCTTCCACCAATCTTGGGCTCAATCCGAGGGCTTCAACCGCACTGGCGTCATCGGTAATCGAATCGGGGTCGGTGGCCGCGGACAGCGCCTCGCGCAGCAGTTCGTAGCGGAACATCTGCGGGGTCTGGGCCAGCCACAGCCCGCTGCGGGGTACGGTCCCGCACGCTTCACCGTCGATGCCGCGCTTGACCGTGTCGACGACCGGCAGCGCCAGCAGGCCGCCGGCCGGGTGGTCGCCCGTGTCCTTGATCAGCTTTTCGATCAGTTCGGCCGTGAGGCCGGGACGGGCCGCGTCGTGCACGAGCACCAGGTCCGGGCCGGACAGCGTGTTCGCGAGCACCGCGAGGCCGTTGCGCACGGATTCCATGCGGCTGGCGCCGCCGCAGCGCAGGACCGTCACGCCGTGATGGGGCGCGACGGCGTCGATATAGGGATCGTCCGGACTCACGACGACGAAGGTGTGCGCGACGAGCTCGCTGGACAGGAACGCGTCGAGCGTATGCCTGAGCATCGGTTTGCCGCCGATTTTCAGGTACTGCTTGGGGCTCGTGGCCCCCATCCTGGCGCCGACGCCGGCGGCGGGAATCAGGGCGAAATAACGTGGTGCTTGAGTCATGTAAATTTTACGCTACGATCGGAAACGTCTTGTCGATCCAATAATAGACTGTACCTCACCTTGGCAAACTTTGCTGGGACGCGCGTATTCCCGCGGACAGTCGATCGCGGCCTGTCTCGGCCTTGCCTTCTCGGCCTTACCCTAATGTACGGCATCCGGCCGCGGTCGACGTCGCGCTGCAGCAGTATCCGCGACTCGGCGGCGCGCGCATACAACGGTTTGCCGGCGAAGCGCCCGCCCTTCCACTTTCGGCAGATCGTCCGGGCAGGACTTGAGATGGCGCATTTCGTGCGCAAGTATCTCGTCGCACACGCACGCGGCGAGCGTTACGCCGGCGTCCAGGTGCCGGCGGCGAACTTCTCCAGCCAGAACGTGCCGATCACGGTCTTCACGTCCGTGATGTCGCCTTTCCTGACCATGTCGAGCATCTCGGGAATGGTCGCGGTGAAGGTCTCGAGGAATTCGCCGTCGTCCAGCTTCGCCTCACCTGCATTGAGGCCGCGCGCGAGGAACAGGTCGAGGTGCTCGTCGGAATACGCGATGGCGTTGTGGATGGTGCAGACGAAGTGCCAGTCGGTGGCCGTGTAGCCCGTCTCTTCTTCCAGTTCGCGCTTGGCGCAGGCGAGCGAGGCTTCGCCCGGATCGATCTTCCCGGCCGGGAATTCGATGAACACCTGCTCGTTCGGATAGCGGAACTGGCGTTCGAGCAGCACGCGGCCGTCGTCGAACAAGGCCAGGATCACGACGGCGCCGGGGTGGCGGATGAACTCGCGCTGCGTGATCTTGCCGTCAGGGAGCTTGACGCGGTCGCGCGAGACTTTGAGGAAGTGACCGTCGTAGGCGAGTTCGCCGTCGACTCTGGTTTCTTTGAGATGATCGTCCATGGGCGGTCCGGTTGGGTCGTGAGCCCGCAGTATAAGGCAAACGACCCGGACCGGTGCCCGCGCGCTACGGCACGATGCGCAGCACCGCGTTCTCGCTGATCACGTAGATGTTGTCGTCCATGCCCACCGTCAGCGCATCGATGGCGCCGAGGCTGCCCGGGGCACCCAGGCGCACGCCGTACGCGCGCGGCGCGCCGGCGATCACGCTGTCGACGCCGGAAGGCGTGATCTTGTGCACCGAGTACCAGTCGCGCGCGGCGTCAGCCGCGGCGCTTGCGGAGGTAGCGCAGGACGAAACCCGGAAAGGCCAGCACGAGGAACATGCAGGCGGTGATCGCGTAGAACTCCCAGGTCTGGGGGAACGCGGTACCGATGCGGGATTCGAGGGCGTGGGCCAGCGCGCCGACGATAAAGTATAAAACAATCAACTCGAGCAGGCGCACGACGAAGTATTTCGCGTGCGCCTTGTTCTGTGCCGGCTTCACGGGAATGAAGCCGAGCACGCTCTCGTTGAGGAACGGCAGGTTGGCGAACGCGAGTGCGACCGCGATCACCAACCAGCTGGCCAGGGAGACGTCCACCGCGGCCTTAGGATTTCAGGGTCAGGGTCATGGCCGACAGGCAAGCCGCCAGCAGCGGGCCCGGCAGGATGCCCAGGATCACGACCAGGATGCCGTTCAGCGACAGCACGACGCGCATGTCCAGCGGGGTCGAGATCGGCGACGCATCGGCCACCTCGTCGAACCACATGACTTTCACGACGCGCAGGTAGTAGAACGCACCCACCAGCGACGCGGCGACGGCGACGACCGCGAGCCACAGCTGGCCCGAACCGACGACGGCGTCCAGCACGGCCCACTTGGCCATGAAGCCCATCATCGGCGGCACGCCGGCCAGCGAGAACATCAGCGCGGTCATGACGAGCGCGTACCACGGGCTGCGCTTGGCCAGGCCCTTGAAGTCGGCCAGTTGTTCCGCTTCGTGGCCCGAGCGCGCCAGCATCATGATGACGCCGAAGCTGCCCAGCGTGGTCAGGACGTAGGTGATCGTGTAGTACATCGAGGCGCTGTAGGCGGTGGCGATGTTCGCGGCATTCGCGGCGTCGCGGCTGCCGACCACGCCGGCCATCATGCCCAGCAGGACGAAGCCCAGCTGCGCGATGGTCGAGTACGCGAGCATGCGCTTCAGGTTGGCTTGCGCGATCGCGGTCAGGTTACCGATCACGAGCGACAGCACGGCCAGCGCCAGCAGCATCTGCTGCCAGTCGATCGCCAGCGGCAGCAGGCCTTCGACGAGGATGCGGATCATCATCGCGAACGAGGCCAGCTTCGGCGCGGCGCCCAGCAGCAGGGTGACGGCGGTCGGCGAACCCTGGTACACGTCCGGGACCCACATGTGGAACGGCACGGCGCCCAGTTTGAAGGCCATGCCGGCCACGACGAACACGAGGCCGAACACGAGGATCGTGTGGTTGGCGGCGTTGCTCGACACCAGCTTGGCGATCGTCGTGATGTCCAGCGAACCGGTGGCGCCGTAGATCATCGAAATACCGTACAGCATGAAGCCCGACGCGAGCGAACCCAGGATGAAGTATTTCATCGCGGCTTCGGTCGAGATCGCGTGGTCGCGGCGCAGGGCCACCAGCGCGTACAGCGACAGCGACATCAGTTCCAGGCCCAGGTAGATCGGCAGCATGTTGTTACCGGAGATCATGACCATCTGGCCCAGCATCGTGAACAGCGCGAGCACGTAGAACTCGCCGCCCAGATTGCCGGACATCATGCCGCGCTCGGCCGTGTACTGGCGCGAGTACACGAGCGTGACGCCCACGGCCAGGTAGGTGAACAGCTTGAGCAGGTTCGCCATCGGGTCCGACACGAACATGTTGTAGAACGTGTAGGTCGTCGTGCCGGCCTTGAAGTCGGCATAGGTGATCACCGCGCAGCCCACCAGGGTGAGCAGCGACAGGATGTAGGTCAGCGTACGCTTGCCGTCCTTCTGGAACATGTCGATCAGAAGGATGGCGCAGGACGCGATGACCAGGAAGATTTCTGCAGAGACCGGCCCCAGGTTGTTGGCGGCCAGCACGGCTTGGGTGTTAATCATCGGATTCATATCGTTGTTGTAGCCTCTATCGACTCAGTGCGCGGCGACCGCAGCCACTGCCGTCGGCAGCTTGCTGACCGAGACGTGCTGCAACAGGTCCGCCACCGACACTTGCATCGAATCGGTGAACGGTGCCGGATACAGCCCCATGTAGATCGTCAGGATCGCGAGCACGCCCAGCATGAAGAACTCGCGGCCGTTCAGGTCGACCAGCTCGGCCACGTGCTTGTTGCCGATCTTGCCGAACACGACGCGCTTGACCATCCACAACGAGTACGCCGCGCCCAGGATCAGGGCGGTGGCGGCCAGCAGGCCCGTCCAGAAGTTGAACTTGACGGCGCCCAGGATGACCATGAACTCGCCCACGAAGCCCGACGTGGCCGGCAGGCCGCAGTTGGCCATCGCGAACAGTACCGAGAACGCGGCGAACTTCGGCATCACGTTGACGACCCCGCCGTAGTCGGCGATCTGGCGCGAGTGCATGCGGTCGTACAGCACGCCGATGCACAGGAACATGGCGCCCGACACGAAGCCGTGCGAGATCATCTGCACGATACCGCCCTGCACGCCGATCTCGTTGAAGATGAAGAAGCCGAGCGTGACGAAGCCCATGTGGGCGATCGACGAGTACGCGACCAGTTTCTTCATGTCGACCTGCACCATCGCGACCAGGCCGATGTAGATCACGGCAATCAAGGAAAGCACGATGATCAGCGGTGCCAGGTAGTGCGACGCGTCAGGCGCGATCGGCAGCGAGAACCGCAGGAAGCCGTAACCGCCCAGCTTCAGCATGATCGCGGCCAGCACGACGGAGCCGCCGGTCGGCGCTTCCACGTGGGCGTCCGGCAGCCATGTGTGCACCGGCCACATCGGGACCTTGACGGCGAACGCCATCAGGAAGGCCACGAAGATCAGGACCTGTTCCTTCATCGTCAGCGGCAGGTTGTGCCAGGCCAGGATGTCGAAGCTGCCGTTCGATTTGTTGTACAGGTAGATGATCGCGATCAGCGTCAGCAGCGAGCCCATGAACGTGTACAGGAAGAACTTGAACGACGCGTACACGCGATTCGGGCCGCCGAACACGCCGATGATGATGAACATCGGGATCAGGGTGGCTTCGAAGAAGAAGTAGAACAGCAGGCCGTCCAGCGCGACGAACACGCCGATCATCAGGCCCGACATCAGCAGGAACGAACCCATGTACTGGGCCACGCGTTCCTGGATCACTTCCCAGGCCGAGATCACGACGATGATCGTGATGAATGCGGTCAGCGGCACGAACCACAGCGAGAGGCCGTCGATGCCCAGGTAGTACTGGATGTTGAAACGTTCGATCCAGGCGGCCTTCTCCACGAACTGCGGTCCGTGGGCCGTGTTGCTGAACTGCGTCATCAGCGGGATGGTCGGCAGGAAGCTGACCACCGCGCCCGCCAGCGCCAGCAGGCGGGTGAAGCCCGCTTTGCTGTCGCGACCGACTGCCAGCACGATGATGCCGCACAGGATCGGCAACCAGACCGACAGGCTCAGGTAAGGAGGAAAGGTAGAAATCGTAGACTGCATCTTGTTTTTCTCTCTTTTAAGCGTGCCAGAACGGGAAGAAGTACAGCAGCGTACCCAGCACGCCCAGGATCATCACGAACGCATAGTGGTAGATGTAACCAGTCTGGAACGTACGGACGATGGTCGAGAACCAGCCCACCAGCTTCGCGGAGCCGTTGACGACGAGGCCGTCGATCAGCGCGCGGTCGCCCACTTGCCACAGGCCCTTGCCCAGCAGGCGTGCGCCGCCGGCGAAGACGATCTCGTTGAACTTGTCCATGTAGTACTTGTTGTCCAGCAGCGTGTGGATCGGACGCAGCGCCTTGTAGAAGGCCGCCGGCACGCGCGGATTGATCATGTAGCAGTAGAACGCAGCGACGACGCCGGCCAGCGCGATCCAGAACGGCAGCGACGTGAACGCGTGCACGCCCATCGCGACCGGGCCGCTGAACTCGTGCGCCAGCTCTTCCATCGCCGGATGGCGCTCGGCATTGATGGTGATGACGTTGTTGAAGAAGCCGCCGTACAGCATCGGCTTGATCGCGAAGAAACCGATGATGACGGACGGGATCGCCAGCAGGATCAGCGGCAGCGTGACGACCAGCGGCGACTCGTGCGGCTTCTGGCCCGGGGCCAGGCCGTGGTGGCCATGGTCGTCGTGCTCTTCTTCGTGGTGCGCGTCCGAATCGTGCTCGGCGTGGGCGTCGTGGCCGTGGGCCGCGACAGCCTGGTCATGTGCGTCGTGGCGGTGCGACGCGTCGCCATGGGCGTGGTCGTCGTGCGCATGCGCTTTGCCGAAACGCTCCTCGCCGTGGAACACGAGGAAGTACATGCGGAACGAGTAGAACGCGGTCACGAACACGCCGGCAACGACGGCGAAATACGCGAAGCCCGTGCCCCACAGGTGCGAGGCGTGGACGGCTTCGATGATCGAATCCTTCGAGTAGAAGCCGGCGAAGAACGGGGTGCCGATCAGTGCCAGCGAACCCACCAGCGACGTGATCCAGGTGATCGGCATGTACTTGCGCAGGCCGCCCATGTTGCGCATGTCCTGGTCGTGGTGCATGCCGATGATGACGGAGCCGGCGCCGAGGAACAGCAGCGCCTTGAAGAACGCGTGGGTCATCAGGTGGAACACGGCGACGTTGTACGCCGACACGCCCAGCGCGACCGTCATATAGCCCAGCTGCGACAGCGTGGAGTACGCGACGACGCGCTTGATGTCGTTCTGGATGATGCCCAGGAAGCCCATGAACAGCGCGGTGATCGAACCGATGACGACGATGAACGACAGCGCGGTGTCCGACAGCTCGAACAGCGGCGACATGCGGGTCACCATGAAGATGCCGGCGGTAACCATCGTCGCGGCGTGGATCAGTGCCGAGATCGGGGTCGGGCCTTCCATCGAGTCAGGCAGCCACACGTGCAGCGGGAACTGCGCCGATTTGCCCATCGCGCCGATGAACAGGCAGATGCAGGCGGCGGTCAGCAGCGGCCAGGTCGTGCCGGGCACGAACATGGCCGACAGCGCGCCGGCCTTGGCGAACGTCTCGTCGTAGTTCATCGTGCCGGTGGCGGCCAGCAGCAGGCCGATGCCGAGGATGAAGCCGAAGTCGCCGACGCGGTTCACGAGGAACGCCTTCATGTTCGCGAAGATCGCGGTCGGACGCGTGTACCAGAAGCCGATCAGCAGGTACGAGACCAGGCCCACCGCTTCCCAGCCGAAGAACAGCTGCAGGAAGTTGTTGGCCATGACCAGCATCAGCATCGAGAACGTGAACAGCGAGATGTACGAGAAGAAGCGGTTGTAGCCTTCGTCTTCGGCCATGTAGCCGATCGTGTAGATGTGGACCATCAGCGAGACGAAGGTCACGACGCACATCATCATCGCGGACAGCGCGTCGATCTTGAAGCCGACCGACATTTTCATGGTGCCGATGGTCATCCAGGTGTAGATGTCGCCGTTGTACGTGGCGCCGTCGATGACCTGGTTCAGCGTCATGATCGAGATGACCATGGCGATGAAGACGCCCAGGATGGTCGCGGAATGCGACACGACCCGGCCGACCACGTTGCCGAAGAACTTGGTGCCGAGCAGGCCGGCGATCGCCGAGCCCGCGAGCGGCGCGAGTGGCACCGCCAGCAAGAGGTTAGGGTTAATTTGCCCCGCCATATTGAACCTTTTGTTTATTTATCAGGAGGTTGACAGACAAACCGCTTAGCCCTTCAGGCTGTCGAGGTCTTCCACGTTGATCGTGTCCAGGTTACGGAACAGGACCACCAGGATCGCCAGGCCGATCGCCGATTCGGCGGCCGCGACAGTCAGGATGAAGAACACGAAGATCTGCCCTGCCGCGTCGCCCAGATAATGCGAGAACGCCACAAAGTTCAGGTTCACCGCCAGCAGCATCAGTTCGATGGCCATCAGCAGGATGATGATGTTCTTCCGGTTCAGGAAAATGCCGATCACGGAGATCGCGAACAGGATCGCGCCCAGGATCAGGTAATGAGCGAGCGATAAAGTCATTGCGTCTCCTTGTTCGCGGCGGCGGCAACGGCAGCGTCGTCGATCGCCTTCTGGTTCACCGTCTGCATCTTGACGATCTTCAGACGGTCGTTACGCTTGACGCGGACGGCGAGGCCCGGGTCGATGGCTTTGGTGTCCTTGCGCTTGCGCAGGGTCAGCGCCACGGCGGCGATGATGGCGACCAGCAGGATCAGGCCGGCGATCTCGAAACCGTAGATGTACTGGGTATAGATCAGGCGGCCCAGTTCGCGCGTGCCGCCGATGTGGCCCACGGCGCTTTCCGCCGGCGCATCGCCCTGGCCCAGGAAGCCGCGCCACAGGACGGCGGCCATCTCCAGCACGATCAGCGCGCCGACGCCCGACGCCACCGGCAGGTAGCCCCAGAAGCCTTCGCGCATGCGGTCGATGTTAATGTCGAGCATCATCACGACGAACAGGAACAGCACCATGACGGCGCCGACGTAGACCAGTACCAGCACGATGGCCAGGAACTCGGCCTTGAGCAGCATCCAGATACCGGCAGCGTTGAAGAACGCGAGCACCAGGAACAGCGCGGCGTGCACCGGGTTCTTGGCGGTAATGACGCGCAACCCGGCCAGCACCATCACGGCCGCGAACACGTAGAACAGAACAGTTGTGAAATCCATGACTTACGCAGGAGCCCTTTTATTGTTAGCGGTACTTGGCATCGGCTTCGCGCGCGGCGGCGATGTCGTTCTCGTAGCGATCGCCCACGGCCAGCAGCATTTCCTTGGTGTAGTACAGGTCGCCGCGTTTTTCGCCGTGGTACTCCAGCACTTGCGTCTCGACGATCGAATCGACCGGGCACGATTCTTCGCAGAAGCCGCAGAAGATGCACTTGGTCAGGTCGATGTCGTAGCGCGTGGTGCGGCGGGTGCCGTCCTCGCGCTGCGCCGACTCGATCGTGATGGCCATCGCCGGGCACACGGCTTCGCACAGCTTGCACGCGATGCAGCGCTCTTCCCCGTTCGGGTAGCGGCGCAGCGCATGCAGGCCGCGGAAGCGCGGCGAGATGGGGGTCTTTTCTTCCGGGTACTGGACCGTGATCTTGCGCTTGAACGCATACTTGCCGGTCAGGGCCAGGCCCTTGATGAGCTCGGACAGCATCAGGCTGCCGAGGATCTCTTTAACTCGTGTCATTTTGTGTGCTTCCTTACTTCCAGATGTTCCACGGCGTCTGCATCCAGCCGGCGACCAGCACCAGCCAGATCAGGGTCAGCGGAATGAACACTTTCCAGCCGAGACGCATGATCTGGTCGTAGCGGTAGCGCGGGAACGTGCCGCGGACCCAGATGAACAGCGAGACGATCAGGAACATCTTGGCGAACAGCCAGAAGAAGCCGCCGAAACCGCCGCCGAATTCGAGGAACGAGAACGGTGCGGCCCAGCCGCCCAGGAACATGATCGATGCCAGCGTGGCGACGAGGATCATGTTGGCGTACTCGGCCAGCATGAACATCGCGTACGACATGCCGGAATATTCCACCATGTGGCCGGCCACGATTTCCGATTCGCCTTCCACCACGTCGAACGGGTGGCGGTTGCATTCCGCGAGGCCGGACGTGATGTAGATGACGAACAGCGGCAGCAGCGGCAGCCAGTTCCACGACAGCAGGTTGATACCGTGGTCGACGGCCCAGCCGCGGGCCTGTGCGCCGACGATGTCCGAGAAGTTCAGCGAGCCCGACACCATCAGCACGACGACCATCACGAAGCCCATCGGGATTTCGTACGAGATCATCTGCGCCGATGCGCGCATGGCACCCATGAACGAGTACTTCGAGTTGGCGGACCAGCCGGCGATGATGATGCCGTACACCTCCATCGACGTGATCGCCAGCAGCAGCAGCAGGCCGGCATTCACGTTGGCGAGCGCGGCTTGCGGGCCGAACGGGATGACGGACCACGCGGCCAGCGCCGGCATGATGGTCATCAGCGGGCCGATCACGAACAGGCTCGGCGTGGCTTTCGCCGGAATCACGATTTCCTTGAGCAGCAGCTTCAGGGCATCGGAAATCGGCTGCAGCAGGCCGCCGGGGCCCACGCGGTTCGGGCCGATACGGATGTGGATCCAGCCGATCAGCTTGCGCTCCCACAGCACGAGATAGGCGACGAGGCCCATCAGCGGCAGCAGGACGACGACGATTTTCAGCAGCGTCCACACGAGGGGCCAGGCCGCAGGGCCCAGCAGGCTCGCGCCGCCGCTGTTCAGGTTGTTGATCATGTCAGGTACCGACATTTTGCTTGGGCTCCCCTGCTTTATGCTTTAGCTACGTTGATCGGACCGAACATGTCGCCCAGTACCGAAGTCGATTCGTGGGCGGCCGCGACCCGCACGACGTTCGCCGGCAGGCGCGCGTCGATATTGGCGGTCAAGACCACACTGCCCTGCCCTTGCGATACCGTGACCTTGTCGCCGGCATTGACGCCCAGCTTGTCGGCCAGCTTGGCCGACAAGGTCGCCAGCGGCGCCTGGCCGTCGGCCGTGCGCAGCAGCGGTTCGGAACGGCGCGCGACGGCGTCGGCGAAGTGGATCGGCACGTCGGCCAGGCGTTCCACCTGCTCTCCGTTGCCGAACGAGGCCGCCGCCGGCGCGAGCTTCGCCACGTTGTTCAGCTTCGCGGACAGGTCCGTGTTGCCTTTGCCGAGGGCTTCGTCGCGGATCGTTTCCGAATTCTCGTAATCGAAACCTTGCAGGCCCAGCAGGTTGCCCAGCACACGCAGCACTTTCCAGGCCGGACGGGTCTCGCCCAGCGGCTTGACGGTGCCGTTGAAGCTCTGTGCGCGGCCTTCGCAGTTCACGAAGGTGCCGGCGGTCTCGCTGAACGGCGAGATCGGCAGCAGCACGTCGGCGTAGTCCATGCCGTGCTTGAACGCGGACATCGCGACGACCATTTCGGCGCCGTTCAGTGCCTTCACGGCTTGCTGCGGGTTGGCGGCATCCAGTTCCGGCTCGGCGTTCAGCAGCACGTACGCTTTCTTCGGCTGCGCGAACAGGTTGGCGGCATTCTTCGACGTGGCGTTGACCAGGTAGCCGCCGACCGTGTTGGCGGCGTCGACGAAGTAGCCGAACTTGGCGCCGGTCTGTTCCGCGATCCACTGCGCGACGGCGTGCAGCTTCGATGCCTGCGGGTGGTACATCGCGGCATTGCCCAGCAGGACGGCGCCCGGCAGGTCAGCGGCGTGCTCGACGGCCAGCGTGGCGGCGATGCCCTTGGCGACGTCGCCGGCGGTGACGTTCTCGAAGCCGGCCGGGGCTGCGATACCTTTTGCGGCGGCGATGGCGACGGCGATTTCCGACAGGGCAGCCAGCCAGTCGCTCGGTGCGGCGATCAGGCGGTTCGCGGTCGGGATCAGGTTGTCATCAAAGGAACCGTGCACGATGGACAGCTTGGCGCCCGACTTGACGGCGGCGCGCAGGCGCGTCGCGGCCAGCGGGTGGTCCTTGCGCAGGAACGAGCCGACGACCAGCACGCGTTTCAGGTTCGACAGTTCGGCGACCGGCATGCCCAGGTGCGGCACGACGGCACCATCCAGCGCGAAGTCGGTCTGGCGCAGGCGGAAGTCGACGTTCTCGACGCCGAAGCCGCGCATGGCTTTCTGCAGCAGGAACAGTTCTTCGACGGTCGAGTGCGGCGTGGCGACGGCGGCGATGCTGTCGGCGCCGTGCTCGTGGCGGATGTTGCGCAGGCCGTGGGCGACGTATTCCAGCGCCGTCTGCCAGTCGGTCTCGATCCACTTGCCGTCCTGCTTGAGCATCGGCACGGTCAGGCGCGAGGCGTTATCGAGGGCTTCGTACGAGAAGCGGTCCTTGTCGGAAATCCAGCACTCGTTGATGTTCTCGTTTTCCAGCGGCAGCACGCGCATGACCTTGCCGCCCTTGACCTGGACGATCAGGTTCGAACCGAGCGAGTCGTGCGGCGACACCGAACGGCGGCGCTGCAGTTCCCACGGACGGGCCGAGTAGCGGAACGGCTTGCTGGTCAGCGCGCCGACCGGGCACAGGTCGATCATGTTGCCCGACACTTCCGAGTCGACCGACTTGCCGACGAACGTCGTGATTTCCGAGTGCTCGCCGCGGCCGACCATGCCGAATTCCATCACGCCGGCGACTTCCTGGCCGAAGCGCACGCAGCGGGTGCACTGGATGCAGCGGCTCATCTCTTCCATCGAGATCAGCGGACCGGCTTCCTTCGGTGCCACGACGCGCTTTTCTTCTTCGTAGCGCGAGCCGCTCTTGCCGTAGCCGACGGCCAGATCCTGCAGTTGGCATTCGCCGCCCTGGTCGCAGATCGGGCAATCCAGCGGGTGGTTAATCAGCAGGAATTCCATGACGGACTTCTGCGCCTGCACGGCCTTGTCGCTGTGCGTGCGCACGATCATGCCCGGCGAGACCGGCGTGGCGCAGGCAGGCAGCGGCTTCGGTGCTTTTTCCACTTCCACGAGGCACATGCGGCAGTTCGCCGCGATGGACAGCTTCTTGTGGTAGCAGAAGTGCGGGATGTACGTTCCCAGTTTGTTTGCGGCGTCCATCACCATCGAACCTGGTGGGACTTCGACTTTCTTGCCGTCTAATTCGATTTCAACCATTTGATCGTTACCTGACCTGGTTTAGAGGTAAGTCGGCACCAGACAGTGCTTGTGCTCGACGTGATATTCAAATTCTTCGCGGAAGTTCTTGATCATGGCGCGAACCGGCATCGCGGCGGCATCACCCAGCGCGCAGATGGTGCGGCCCTGGATGTTGTCGGCGATCGAATTCAGCATATCCATGTCTTCCGGACGACCCTGGCCATGTTCGATGCGGTGGACCATGCGGTACATCCAGCCGGTGCCTTCGCGGCACGGCGTGCACTGGCCGCACGATTCCTCGTAATAGAAGTACGACAGGCGCAGCAGCGACTTGACCATGCAGCGGGTCTCGTCCATGACGATCACGGCGCCCGAACCCAGCATCGAACCGGCCTTGGCGATCGAGTCGTAGTCCAGGTCGGTCTGCATCATGACGTCGCCGCGCACGACCGGCGCCGACGAACCGCCCGGGATGACGGCCTTGATCTTCTTGCCGCCGCGCATGCCGCCCGCGAGTTCCATCAGCTTGGCGAACGGCGTGCCCAGCGGGACTTCGTAGTTGCCCGGACGCTCGACGTCGCCGGAGATCGAGAAGATCTTCGTGCCGCCGTTGTTCGGCTTGCCCAGGCCCAGGTAGTTCTCGGCGCCGATGTTCAGGATGAACGGGACGGCCGCGAACGTTTCCGTGTTGTTGATCGTGGTCGGCTTGCCGTACAGGCCGAACGAGGCCGGGAACGGCGGCTTGAAGCGCGGCTGGCCCTTCTTGCCTTCCAGCGATTCCAGCAGCGCGGTTTCTTCGCCGCAGATGTAGGCGCCGTAGCCGTGGTGGGCGTGCAGCTGGAACGAGAATTCCGAACCCATGATCCTGTCGCCCAGGAAGCCGGCGGCACGCGCCTCTTCCAGCGCTTCTTCGAACAGCAGGTAGTCCTCGAAGATCTCGCCGTGGATATAGTTGTAGCCCACGGTGATGCCCATCGCGTACGCGCCGATGGCCATGCCTTCGATCAGCGAGTGCGGGTTGTAGCGGATGATGTCGCGGTCCTTGAACGTACCCGGCTCGCCTTCGTCGGTGTTGCAGACGAGGTATTTCTGGCCCGGGAACTGGCGCGGCATGAAGCTCCACTTCAGGCCGGTCGGGAAACCCGCGCCGCCGCGGCCGCGCAGGCCGGACGTCTTGAGGTCGGCGATGATCTGCTCGGGCGTGATCTTCTCTTCCAGGATGCGGCGCAGCGCGGAATAGCCGCCGCGCTTGACGTAGTCTTCCAGGTGCCAGTTGGCGCCGTTCAGATCCTTCAGGATCAGCGGATTGATGTGGCGGTCGTGCAGGCTGGTCATTTGTTCAGTTCCTCCAGCAGGGCGTCGATCTTCTCGTCCGACATGAACGAGCACATGCGGTGGTTATTCACCAGCATGACCGGCGCGTCGCCGCAGGCGCCCATGCATTCGCCTTCCTGCAGCGTGAACTGGCCGTCGGCGGTGGTTTCGCGCCAGTCGATGCCGAGGGCATCCTTGATGCGCTTGCCGGCGCGCTCGCCGCCCGACAGGGCGCACGGCAGGTTGGTGCACACGGTGATCTTGTGCTTGCCGACCGGCTTCAGGTTGTACATGTTGTAGAAGGTGGCCACTTCCTGCACGGCGATGGCGGGCATGCCGATGTAGTCGGCCACTTCGTGCATCGTTTCCGGCGACAGCCAGCCCAGTTCGACCTGCGCGTGGGCCAGCGCGGCCATCACGGCCGACTGGCGCTGGTCGGCCGGATACTTGGCCAGCTCGCGGTCGATTTTTTTCAAGCACTGCTCAGATAACATAATCTTTTTCTACCCTTCTTATCGGTCGATCGAGCCGAACACGATGTCCTGCGTGCCGATGATGGTGACGGCGTCGGCGATCATGTGGCCGCGCGCCATTTCATCCAGGCTCTGCAGGTGGACATAGTCCGGGGTGCGGATCTTCAGGCGGTACGGCTTGTTGGCGCCGTCCGAGACGATATAAATGCCGAACTCGCCCTTCGGGTGTTCGACGGCCGCGTAGGCCTCGCCCGGCGGGACGTGGAAGCCTTCGGTGAACAGCTTGAAGTGGTGGATCAGCGATTCCATGTTGGTCTTCATGTCCACGCGCGACGGCGGGGCGACCTTGTGGTTGCTCGTCATGACCGGGCCCGGGTTCGCGCGCAGCCAGGTGATGCACTGCTTGATGATGCGGTTGGCCTGGCGCATTTCTTCCACGCGCACGAGGTAGCGGTCGTACGAGTCGCCGTTGGTGCCGACCGGGACGTCGAACTCCACCTTGTCGTAGGCCGCGTACGGCTGCAGCTTGCGCAGGTCCCAGGCGACGCCCGAACCGCGCAGCATCGGGCCCGAGAAGCCCATGCCCATCGCGTCTTCCGGCGTCACGACGCCGATGCCGACGGTACGCTGTTTCCAGATACGGTTGTCGGTCAGCAGCGTCTCGTATTCGTCGACATAGCCGTCGAAGCGCTTCGTGAACGATTCGATGAAGTCCAGCACGGAACCCTGGCGGGTCTCGTTCAGTTCGTCGATGGCCTTCTTGCTGCGCAGCGGCGATTCGCGGTGGCGCGGCATCACGTCCGGCAGGTCGCGGTACACGCCGCCCGGACGGTAGTAGGCCGCGTGCATGCGCGCGCCCGACACGGCCTCGTACACGTCGAACAGGTCTTCGCGGTCGCGGAACGCGTACAGGAACGGGCCCATGGCGCCGATGTCCAGCGCGTGCGCGCCGAGCCACATCAGGTGGTTCAGGATGCGGGTGATCTCGTCGAACATCGTGCGGATGTACTGCGCGCGGACCGGCACCTCGATGCCCAGCAGCTTCTCGATGGCCAGCACGTAGCCGTGCTCGTTGCACATCATCGAGACGTAGTCGAGGCGGTCCATGTACGGCACGGACTGCAGGTAGGTACGGGTCTCGGCCAGTTTCTCGGTGCCGCGGTGCAGCAGGCCGATGTGCGGGTCGGCGCGCTGGATGACTTCACCGTCCAGTTCCAGCACGAGACGCAGCACGCCGTGCGCTGCCGGGTGCTGCGGACCAAAGTTCAGGGTGTAGTTTTTAAGCTCAGCCATTATTTCATCCCGTAGGTTTCTTCGCGGATCACGCGCGGGATGTTCTCGCGCGGCTCGATCGTCACGGGTTGGTAGATCACGCGTTTCTGCTCGGGGTCGTAGCGCATCTCGACATAGCCCGAGATCGGGAAGTCCTTGCGGAACGGATGGCCGATGAAGCCGTAGTCGGTGAGGATGCGGCGCAGGTCGCCGTGGCCCTCGAACAGGATGCCGTACAGGTCGAACGCCTCGCGCTCGAACCAGTTGGCGTTGCGCCAGATGCCGGTGACCGATTCGACCAGCGGCATGTCGTCGTCCGGACAGAACACGCGGACGCGCACGCGCCAGTTGTGCTCGATCGACAGCAGGTGCGACACGACGGCGAAACGCAAACCGTCCCACGTGCCTTCGCCGTAGGACGAGTAGTCGACGCCGCACAGGTCGACGAGTTCCTGGAAACGCAGCGCGGGGTCGTCGCGCAGCTTCCGCATGGAGGCCAGATACTCGGCGGCCTTCACTACTACCGTTACTTCGCCCAGCGCCACGGTAATGGCAGCGCCCTCGCCCAGAGCATTCTTCAGGGCGAGTTCGAGGGCTTCGATTTTTGTCGTCATGGTTGAAACCGGCTTGGATTATCGCGCGATGGTATTGGTGCGCTGGATCTTGTTCTGGAGCTGGATGATGCCGTACAGCAGGGCCTCGGCGGTCGGCGGGCAGCCCGGGACGTAGACGTCGACCGGCACGATGCGGTCGCAGCCGCGCACGACGGAGTACGAGTAGTGGTAGTAACCGCCGCCGTTGGCGCAGGAGCCCATCGAAATGACCCAGCGCGGCTCGGCCATCTGGTCGTAGACCTTGCGCAGTGCCGGGGCCATCTTGTTGCACAGGGTACCGGCCACGATCATCACGTCGGACTGGCGCGGCGACGGGCGGAACACGACGCCGAAACGGTCGAGGTCATAGCGCGCGGCACCCGCGTGCATCATCTCGACCGCACAGCAAGCCAGGCCGAACGTCATGGGCCACATCGACCCGGTACGCGCCCAGTTGATCAGCTTGTCGGCTGTGGTGGTGACAAAACCTTCGTTTAAAACGCCTTCAATAGCCATGGCTTATTCCCAATCAAGGGCACCTTTCTTCCAGATGTACCAGAAGCCGACGACGAATTCGACGATGAACACCATCATCGTGACGAATCCGGTCCAGCCCAGGTCGCGCATCGAAACGCCCCAAGGGAAGAAGAATGCCGTTTCCAGATCAAACAAAATAAACAGGATCGCGACCAGGTAGTACCGGACGTCGAACTTCATGCGCGCGTCTTCGAAGGCCTCGAAGCCGCATTCATACGGGGAAAGTTTTGCCGCATCCGGGCGATGGGGACCGACCACACGGCCGAGGAGTTGCGAGGCGACGCCGACGACGGTGCCGATCACAATGAAGAGCAGGACGGGGAAGTAATTCTCGAGGTTCACGATGAAGCCTTAGTTGAACGATCGGTTGAAAAAAACACTGCAGGGGCTGCAGTACCGCATCGCGCAATCCTGGCTATTTGCCTACACCAGGATCGTACGACTGGAGACACTGAATCATCCGTTTCGCATTGTCGATCCCGACCTTCGAGGCTCGCCGCACGTTCGTACGACCGGGCTTCTCGGGCCAGAAGCGCCGCCGCGGGGACGGTTCTTCAAAGCCTCCGACAGATCCTCGTAAAAAAGCCAGCTAGGCCTCAGAGCGGAAGCTCATGCGCCCTAGCTGGCTTCTTGTATCTTGGTGCCGACGGCGAGACTCGAACTCGCACAGCTTGCGCCACTACCCCCTCAAGATAGCGTGTCTACCAATTTCACCACGTCGGCTGGAGACAAGTATTCTACTCTGACTTAGCAGCATTTTTCAATGCTCAAATTGCGCTAAACCAAGAAAAAATACTCTTTTTCTCAACTTTTCAATAATTCGTGTTTACAGCAACCGAGTCGAGAAGCCGGTCGCCGGCGCTGGCGGACCGAAGCCCGCCGAATACTACACCACCCTGCGTGCGCCTGCAGGAAGTGGCCGCGCCGCAAAAATTACTTGGCGGGCGCGGGGGCCGGTGCTGCAGGCGTGGCGACGCCCGGCACGTCCTGCGTGACGGACGGCGCGGGTGCGGCCGGCGCACCTGCGGCAGGCGCGGGAGCCGGCGTGGTCGCCGGAACGGCGTCGCCGGCGCCGGCCGGTGCCTTGTGCACGGGGACGGTCACGTGTTCCATCACGCCGCCGCCCACGCTCGCGTGCGGACGGTTGCTGCCAAAGTAGGCCAGGGTCAGCGTGGACGCGAAGAAGATCGCGGCCGCGACGGCCGTCGATTTCGACAGGAAGTTCGACGAGCCGCTGGCACCGAACAGGCTGCCGGACGCGCCGGAACCGAAGGCGGCGCCCATGTCGGCACCCTTGCCGTGCTGGACGAGCACGAGACCGATGATGGCCAGCGCGGAGACGACCTGTACGACGACGATCAGATTGAACAACACGTTCATTGTTTATTCCATTCCAAGGTTGACTACTACGTTTGCAAAAATCTTTGCTGCGAACTGCGAAACGTCGCCCCCGCGCAGGCGGGGGCCCAAGTTTGCAAGCGTTACCGCTGCGCCTGAAACCCGGGTTCCCACCTGCGCGGGAACGACGTTCATGTTGCGGCCAACCTGGACAACGAACCAGGCCGATCAGGCCGCGTGAATGATGGCAAGAAAATCTTCCGCATTCAAGGCCGCGCCGCCGATCAGCCCGCCGTCGATATCCGGCTGGGCCAGCAGGTCCTTCGCATTCTCCGGCTTCATGCTGCCGCCGTACAGGATCGGCACGATGTCCGCCGCCTCCGCATTGCGCGCCTTCAGCTGCGCGCGCAGTTGCGCGTGCACGTCCTGCGCCATGGCCGGCGTCGCATTCCTGCCGGTGCCGATGGCCCATACGGGCTCATAGGCCACGACGATTCTTTCCACCGCCGCCGCGTCGAGCGCTTCCAGCACGGCGTCGAGCTGGGCGCCGACCACCTGCGCCGTCTCGCCCGCCTCGCGCTGCTCCAGCGTTTCGCCGACGCAGACGATCGGGGTCATGTCCTCGGCCAGCACCGCCAGCGCCTTCTTTGCCACCAGCGCGCTGTCTTCGCGGTGGTAGGCGCGGCGCTCGGAGTGGCCGACGATCACATAGCGGCAGGCGAACTCCGACAGCATTTTCGCGCACACTTCGCCCGTGTAGGCGCCGAACGCATGGATCGAGACGTCCTGCGCGCCCCATGCGACCGGCGTACCGGCCAGCAGGTCTTCGCACTGCTGCAGGAACGGTGCCGGCACGCACACGGCGCAGGAAGCGCGCGCATTATCCAGTCCGGCAACGATCCCGTTCAACAAAGTCACGTTGGCTGCGCGGCTGCCATTCATCTTCCAGTTGCCTACGATGAGTTTGGCACGCATCACAACCCCACGGTCAAATAACCCGCTATTGTAACGGGCGTTGAAAAACCGGTCAAACCGGGCATGGCATGGTAGGTCGATTGATTATTCATTATATTTTTGTCAGTTCGCGGCGACTTGAAGCATGATCTTGCCCACGTGCGCGCTGCTTTCCATCAGCGTGTGCGCAGCGGCCGCTTCCTCGAGCGGGAAGGTTTTATGGATGACCGGCCTGATCGTGCCCGCTTCCAGCAGCGGCCACACGCGCTCGCGCAATTCGCGCGCGATCTGTGCCTTGAACGCCACCGGGCGCGGACGCAGCGTCGATCCCGTGATCGTCAGGCGGCGGCGCAGCACCTGGCCCAGGTCGACGTTGGCCCTGGCCCCGCCCAGCAGCGCGATGACGACGATGCGGCCGTCGTCGGCCAGGCAGCCGATCTCGCGCGCCACGTAGTCGCCGCCCACCATGTCGAGCACGACGTCGACGCCGTTCCCGTTCGTTAATTCCTTGACGATAGTCGCGAAGTCCTCGGTCTTGTAATCGATCGCCCGCTCGGCGCCCAGGTCTTCGCAGGCGCGGCACTTGTCCGCGCTGCCGGCCGTCGCGAACACGCGGTGGCCGAGCGCCTTCGCCAGCTGGATCGCCGTGGTGCCGATGCCGGAGCTGCCGCCCTGCACCAGCAGCGATTCGCCCGCGGCCAGCGCGGCGCGCTGGAACACGTTGCTCCACACGGTGAAATACGTCTCGGGCAGCGCGGCCGCTTCGAGCGGCGACAGGCCCTTGGGCACCGGCAGGCATTGCGCCAGCGGGGCCGCGCAGTATTCGGCATATCCGCCGCCCGGCACGAGGGCGCAGACGAGGTCGCCCATATGGAATCCGCTGGCGCCGAGGTCGCCGTCGACGATCTCGCCGGCCACTTCGAGGCCCGGCAGATCGGACGCGCCGGGCGGCACGGGATACTGGCCGAGACGTTGGAACACGTCGGGCCGGTTGACGCCGGCCGCGAGGACGCGGATGAGGACTTCGCCCGGCTTCAGCTGCGGCACGGGGCGCTCGCACGGCTGGAGCACCCCGGGCCCGCCGGGCTGGGTGATTTCGATTGCACGCATGGCTTACCCTAGTTAAATAATGAGCAATTGTACGCCAGCGGTCGGGATCGCCCAAGCCGAGTTGCGCTAGAAAATGGCTGGTAACGCTAACAAAGAGCAATGAAATGCTCAGTTGCATGATCATTTCAGTATGTTTAGCGCCACAGCAGGCCATCCCGCTAAACGCCCCGGCCGGGCATGCCGGCGCGCCATGCTTGATCTAGCGCAAAGAACCAATGTTGCCGAAAGTCCAGACTCTCCCCTTGCGGCCTCGATTGCCGTAGCCGCACGCCAATCATGAAAGGTGATTAACCATGCCAATCTGTAGCACGCCTGCGTTGCAGACCATCGTCGACCAGCTGATGCTGGTCGTGGACCCGAAAGTCAGCACGGCGCTCGACGGCCTCCGTTACGTGCTCGTCGAGAACTGCATGGCTTTGACGAATGGGAATCCCGCGATCTATCTCAACAGCCTGGCGGCCCAGGCACGCGTGGTCGGATGGGTCAATCGGGCGAAGATCGGCAATGTCGATGCCGAACAGGGCAACAGCGTCGCGGTCAACAAAAGCAAGATGGACGACGTGCCGCTGCTCTACGGCGTCCTGCTGCACGAGTCCGCGCACGCCTGGGCCGAAAAATGCGGTTTCGCGAACACCGAACGCAACGCCTATCTGTTCGAGATCCAGTGGGTGTGCGCGCTGGCGGCCGCGCCGAATCATCCGCTCGGGCCCGCGATGCGCGCCGGCCTCGGCGGTTATTTCGCCAGCCGCATGTCGCAATTCAAGAAGGCCGAGGGCGTCGAAGATGCGCTGGACTGGTCGCTGAAGCGCCACGGCCTGGCCTGACGCAAAAACGCCAGCCCGAAGGCTGGCGGTGACGGTGGCGGAACGGCACAGGCAGGAATGCGATGTCGCCGGCAATGCCGGTGCACGCGAACTCCGTTGCGGGCGGCCCGGTAGAGCCGCCCCGACGCCTGCCTGCGGCGTTCAGCGCATGCGCGTTACTTCTTGTCGTTCTTGTGGCTTTGCGAGCCTGCCTTGGCGTGCTGCTCCGGCGTGCCGCCGCGGGTGCTGTTGCCGCTCTGCTGGCTGCCGCCGCCCTGGCTTTGCTGGCTGCCGCTGTCGTTCTTGTGGCTCATCGAGCCGGCGCGGCGTGCCTCTTCCGACGTGAACTCGTGGGCGTTGCCCGAAGCGTGGGCGGCCTTGCCGCCTTCCGAGGCGATTTCGCGCTGCTTCTGCGGGTCCATCGATGCGAAACCGCGGTTGCTGGTATCGCCGCTCTGGTTGTTGCCCTTGTTGCCGCCTTGGTTGTTACCCTGGTTTGCCATGATTGCCTCCAATGGTTGAGTTGTCGTACAGCTCATGAAAACTGCTTGAGAGGTCATCATCCTAGTCCCGCCGAGACGACCGGAACACCAAGGATTCGCCATGCGCGCGTAGGACATTGCCTTACGCGGACGTCAGTTTTGCCCTTACAATCACGCGGCAACTTAACTGTTCAGGAACCACCGCCGCCCGTGCGCGACGACGTCGGCAGCGGCGTCCCCGGTTTCCAGTTGCGCGACATCGCCTGCGCTTCGTCGACCTGTTCCTGGGTCATCTGTTTGACGAGCGAGGCGCGCTGCTCGATGGCATTGCGGTGGCCGTTGGCGGCGGCCAGATTCCACAGCATATAGGCAAGGACAAAGTCCTGCGGCATCCCCGCCACGTGGTAGCGGTACATCAGGCCGAGCGCGTGCTGGGCGTCCGGATGGCCCTGCTCGGCGGCCTTGCGGAACCATTGCACGGCCAGTTTCTGGTCCTGGGGGACGGCATTGCCCGTGTAATACATGGCGCCGATGACGTATTGCGCATCGGCCTTGCCCTGCACGGCTGCCTTGTAGTGCCACGAAAATGCCTGCTTGTAGTCGCGCGGCACGCCGCGGCCCATGTAGTACATCAGGCCGAGCAAATGCTCCGCGTCCGCGTTGCCGGCCCTGGCAAGCGGGGTGATTTCCTTCAGGGCCAGCGCGTAATTGCGGGCATTGTAGGCATTGGCGCCTTCCGTGAGGCCCGCCATCGCACTACCGTGCAGGCCGAGCGCGAACAGGATCGCAACGGTCAGTTTTCTCATTGTCTCGTTCAGACTTTATTCTTCTGCTTCTTTTCGAGATACGGCTATTTCCAGCTCACCTTGCCCAACCCGTCGACCGCGACCTTGCGGTTCTGGGGCTTGCCGTACACGGTTACCGAACCCATGCCGGACAGGTTCAGGTTCGCACTCTGGCGCGCCGTCACGCGCGCATTGCCCAGGCCGGACAGGTCGATGTCGACCGAGTCCGCACTGCACTGCTGGGCGTCCAGGTTGCCGAGGCCGCCGAGGTCCGCCTTGAGCCATTTGGCGCGCCCGCTGAGCGAGATGTAGCCGGCGCCCTGCAGGTTCAGTTCGATCCCCTCCCCGTTCAGGCCCTGCATCTGCATGCTGCCGATGCCGCCCAGGCTGGCGCGCACGAGCCGGTAGTTGCTGGATATCTTCATCGAGCCGGCGCCGTCCAGCGTCAGTTCCAGCTCGTCGCCGGTGAAGCCGGACACGTCCGTCGTCCCCAGGCTCTCCGACGTCACCGCGCGCAGCGCCGGCAGCACGAGTTCCGCACGCAGCGACCCGGTGCGCACGTGGCCGCGGATGTCCGTGTCGATGTGCAGCGTGTCGCCGTTCTGCGACGTGACCGTCCGCTCCAGGTAGCGCGATTCCCCGGTGAGGGTCAGCGCCGCCGTGCCGCCCTGGCGGATCTTCAGGTCGACGGCGCCATCCACGTCGACCCGCACGACGCGGGCGTCGACGGGGCGGGTCTCGGTCACGACGTCGGGCGCGGCATGCGCCACCCCGAGGACGGCACACAGGGCGACGCCCACCGGGGCCAGCGCGAAAATCTTGTTCATCCGATTCTCCGAATTCCTGTTTTTGTTTTGTAAAGGTTGGTGCGTGTTGAAAACAGGATAAACGGACTGGCCCTCTCCACCCAGGGGATTGCGACGAACTGCAAGAATGACCACCTGAGCGACACAGGGACGTGGCTGGCATGCATAGTCGAGCCGGTCATTATCGCGCGCCGGATACCCTCCAAATGTCTCCGTTTGTCACGGTTTGTCATCGATGTATGCACCAACAATGCATGCCATCCCTGCGGCTCGAAGCGGACCGCATGAAGACCCTCGACTTCAACCCGGCCACCCTGAAGAACCGGCAACCGGCTCGTGGGCCTGCCGGCCGAGTTCCTGGGCCAGTACGTGCCGCTGATCGAGAAGGTGACGCCGGAACAGGTGCGCGACGTGTCGAAGAAGTATTGCGCGCCGGAGAACCAGTCGATCGTCGTCGGCGGCGATGCGAAGGCCGTCGGGGAGCAGTTGAAGGCGTTCGGGGACTGTACCGTGACCGACAAGTAAGCGCTGGCGCGCAGGCGCGGACGCGCGCGAGCCTCCCGGGTGCGCGCCCGGGAGGCTTGTTTCATTCGGGCGCGCTTATTTTTTGGCCGACTGCTTCGAACCGCCGCTCGACGACTGCTTCGTCTCGCCATGCTCGGCGCGCTGCTTGTTCACGATGCGCGACGCGACTTCTTCCTCGCGGCCGGGATAGCGGTGTTCCTTCTTGAATTCGGTCTCGAGCTTCTTGAACTCGCGCTCGCGTTTCGGGCTGGCTCCCTTGGGCATGATGGCCTCCATCGGTGCATTGATGGCGCCAGATTAGGCCGATCGCGTGCGGATGTTCGTGCGATGACGCACGTTGCGCGGCAAGCGCTTCGTGGGCACGGGGTGCCCACCCTACGTGTCGTTTGCCGTAGGGTGGGCGGCCTCCGCCCACCGAACGGACGTCAACCCTGGAGCGCTTTCTCCAGGTCTTCCAGCTCCGCCGGCTTGACGAGGTGCGCATCGAACCCCGCCTCATGCGCCTTGCGCCGGTCCTCCGGCGAACCGTAGCCCGTGTGCGCCACGAGGCGGATCGCCGAGAGCTGCGGCTGCCGCTTGATCATGCGCGCCAGCTCGTAGCCGTCCACGCCCGGCAGGCCGATGTCGAGCACGATGACGTCCGGGCGCAGGTCCGACGCCATCTGCACGAGGTTGCCCGCGTCCGCCGTCGTATGCGCCTCGTAGCCCATCTCGGCCAGCAGGAACGCCATCATCTCCATCGCGTCCACGTTATCGTCGACGAGCAGTACCTTGCGGCCGCCGGATGCAGGCGCCGGCTGGCCGGCCGCCGCCTGCGCCGCATCCGCGCCCTGCCCCGCCGGGGCCGTCGTGCGCAGCACCGGCAGCTCGACGGTGAACGTGGAACCGAGCCCGATGCCGGGGCTCGTCGCCGCCAGCCGGCCGCCGTGCATCTCGAGCAGGCGCGAGACGAGCGACAGCCCGATGCCGAGGCCTTCCGGCGCGCGGTCGGGCGGGACGGCGGCCTGGGCGAACATGCCGAAGATGCGCGACAGGTTGTCCTCGGCGATGCCGATGCCGTTGTCCTGCACGGCGATCCGCACGACGGCATCGAACAAGGTGACTTCGACCTTGATCCTGCCGCCCTTCGGCGTGAACTTGGCCGCGTTGTGCAGCAGATTGCCCATCGACTGCGCCAGGCGCACCGGGTCGCCCATCAGCCAGATGCGGCGCTCGGGCTGGACCAGTTCCAGCGTGTGTTCGCGCGCCGCGATCAGCGGGCCGGCCGTCTCGAGCGCCTGCGCGATCACGCCACCCAGCTCGACCTCTTCCTGGCGCAGCGCGATCTTGCCCTCCGAAATGCGCGCCACGTCGAGCAGGTCGTCGACGAGGTGCGCCAGATGGTCGACCTGGCGCGTGATGACTTCGCGCGCGCGTGCCTGGCGCTCGATGGCGCCGGTGCCGGACGCGCCCAGCAGCGCAGCCGCATTGCGGATCGGCGACAGCGGATTGCGCAGTTCGTGCGCGAGGGTCGCGAGGAATTCGTTCTTGTTGGCGTCGGCCGCGCGCAGCAGCGCCTCCATCTCCTTGCGGCGCGTGATGTCGCTCGTCACGCGCGCCACGCGATAGACTTCGTCGCGGCTGTCGCGCACCGGGAACAGGCGGTCGCGCACCCAGCGCAGCGAGCCGTCCGGCATCATGATGCGGAACTCGGCTTCGTAATGCGGCGCGGACGGCAACGCGTCCCACAGCGACACGACATACGCGCGGTCGTCCGGATGGACGGCCGCGATCCAGCTGGACGGCTCGCGCTCGAGCGTCTCGACGGGGCGGCCCCAGATCGTCGCATAGGCGGGGCTCACGTATTCGAGCGCGCGCGCCGGCACGGAAAACATCCAGAACACGTCCTCGATGTTGTCGGTCAGCTGGCGGAAACGCTCCTCGCTGTCGCGCAGCGCGCTCTGCGTCTGGCGCATGCGCAGCAGCGCGTTGACGTTGGCAATCAGTTCGTCGGCCTCGATGGGCGCGGCGAGATAGTTGTCGGCGCCGCCCTCCAGGCCGCGGATCTTGTCGGCGCGTCCCGTCAGCGCGGCCGACGTCTGCAGCACGAGCACCATCGCGCTGTCCGGATCGGCCTTGATGCGGCGGCACACCTCGATGCCGTTGATGTCCGGGAGCTTCACGTCGAGCAGCACCAGGGCGACGCCGCCGCGCTTGACGACGTTCAGCGCGTCGGTGCCGTTGCTCGCCTCGACGACCTCGAAGCCGGCGCTCTGCAGGATCCGGGTCTTGGCGTAGCGGGCGCCGTCGTTGTCGTCGACGTTGAGGATCAAAGTCGGGGTAGTCATGATGCGTTCCTCAGATTCCATCGTTGCGCGGCGCAGGGTTGGCCGGGAAGAGGCGCGGCAGCACGAGGCTGAAGGTGGAGCCCACGCCCGGCTGGCTGACCACGTCCACGCGGCCGCCCAGGAGTTCCGCCAGCTTGCGGCACAGGGGCAGGCCGAGGCCCGTGCCCTTGCTGCGCCGTTGCAGCGGATGTTCGATCTGGCTGAACTCTTCGAAGATCAGCTGCAGGTTGTCCGGGCTGATGCCGATCCCGGTATCGGCCACCGTGAAGGTGATGGTGTCGGCGCCGGGGTCGTGGCAGGCCGCCACGGTCACCGCGCCCTGCTCGGTGAATTTCAGGGCGTTCGAAATGAAGTTGCGCAGCACCTGCGAGATCTTGCCCTCGTCCGAATCGAACGGCGCGCCGAAGTCGCCCGGCTCGAAGACCAGCTCCACGCGTCCCTCGTCGACGAGCGGGCGCAGCATCCCCTTGAGCGCGCGGAACAGATTGTCGACGACGACCGGCGCCACGTGCACCTCGACCCGCCCCGCTTCGATCTTGGCCAGGTCGAGCAGGTCGTTGACGAGTTCCGACAGGTCGGCGGCGGCGGCCTCGATGTAGCGCACCTGGCGCTCCTGCTCCGGCGTCAGGTCGCCGTCCATGCGGTCCAGCAGCAGCTTGGCCAGCGCGCGGATCGACGACAGCGGCGTGCGCAGCTCGTGGCTCGTATTCGACAGGAAGCGCGACTTCATCTCGTCGGCGCGGCGCAGCCGCTCGGCCTTGTCCTCGATTTCGGCGTACAGCGCAACGATGCCGCGGTTCGTGTCTTCCAGCTCGCGCGTCAGCGACAGCAGGTCTTCCTGGCGCTCGCGCAGCTCGGCCAGCGTGGTGACCAGTTCGCGGTTCTGCAGCTGCAGCTCGTTGTACGTGTTCGCAACGGGGCTGTCCTTCGCCAGCTGCGCCGCGATCTCGGACAGCCGCCCGCTGCCGACCCAGGCCTGCGGCGGCAGCAGCTTGCGCATCGTGATCATGCCGTCCGCCACCTCGCAGTCGTCCATCAGGCGGTGCGCGGTCACGACGGCGTCGTCCGGCAACTGCCCCTGCGCGCCCGTGCCCGCGCCGATCGTGACTTCGAGGTACTGGCGCCGCTCGACGTCGCGGATCAGGAACCCGGCGCGGCCGCCGAACGCGACCTGGCAGGCGCCGCGCGCGACCTCGGAGACGGCGGTGGCGATGCGCACCTGGTCCTGCTGCGAGAACCCGAGCAGGTGCGACACCTGGCGCGCGCGCTGGCGCACGAGCACGACGTCCTGCTCGTTGCCCAGGCCGATGGCGAGGATGCGCTGCACGTTCTTCACGACATCCTCCGGCGCGCGACCAGCACCATCGCGTCGTCGCGGCGGCGGATGAAGTCGCGCATCAGCACGGCCGCCACGAGCGCCGGCGCGCGCACGTGCAGGCCGGGATAATCGCCCAGGTCCCACTGCGACTGGATGCCGTCCGAATACAGCACGCACAGCGCGCCGGGCGGAAACGGCGCCGCGAATTCCTGCACCTTGCGCATGTTGTGGCCGACGATGCCGTTGTGCGAGACGAGCGCGCGGCGCGCCGTGCCGTCGTAGACGAGACCGCCCACGTTGCCGATGCCGGCGAAGCGCACGTCGCCGCCGCCGTAATCGATGCGCGCCACCGACAGCGCCGCGCCGCGCGTGAGGCGCAGCAGCTCATGCGCCGTGCGCAGCACCTCTTCCGGCGCGGCGGACGGCCGCTTTTCCAGCGCGTGGATCGCGCCCGCGGCGGCCTTCGCGGCTTCCGGACCATGACCGAGGCCGTCCACGCCCAGCACCGTCGCGCCGTCCGGATCGCAACTGACGGCCCAGCCGTCGCCGCAGGCGTCCTCGCCCGCGAGCGGCGTGCACAGCGCCCCGATCTCCATGCCGCACGGCTCGGGCGGCGCCGCGCCCCGCCACACGCGCATGAAGAAGGCGGCGCCGCGGCCGTGCTGCGTCCAGACGTCGAATTCGTCGGCCTGGCGGCGCAGCGCACCGAGGCCGGTGCCGGCGGTGCCGGCCGTCGAAACGCCGTCGCGCAGGGAAAATTCGAGGTCGCCGATGCCGGGCCCGTTGTCGACGGCGACCACGTCCACGCCCGGCATCGCGACGCCGGACTGGGTGCGCATGATCGTGACCGTGCCCTCGCCCGCATGCTTGAGGATGTTGGTGGCCGCTTCGGTGATGATGATCGCGAGGCGGCCGGCCTTGACGTCGTCGAAGCCGAGGGCGTCCGCCAGCTTCTGCCCGGCGCGGCGCGCGGCCGCGACGTCGCTGGCGTGGGTGATCGGGAAGTTAAGCTGCGGATACAGCGAGCTGATCAGCGTTTCCATTTGACGACCGACACCGCAGTGCCCTCTCCCGCACGGGAATCGATGTCGAATTCGTCGACGAGCCGCTTCGAGCCGCCGAGGCCGAGCCCGAGCCCGCCGCCGGTCGTGTAGCCGTCGCGCAGCGCCGTCTCGAGGTCGGGAATGCCCGGTCCGTCATCGACGAAGATCAGGCCGACGCCCTTGCGGAAGCCGTCCGTCAGCGCGTCGAGGTAGACCATGCCGCCGCCGCCGTACTTGAGCGTGTTGCGCGCGAGCTCGCTGGCCGCCGTCACCAGCTTGGTCTGGTCGACGAGCGACAGCGCGATCGCGACGGCACGCTCGCGCACGTGCTTGCGCAAGGCGACGACGTCCTCGTCCGAACGCAGCGGCAACGCGGTGCGTTCGGTGCGATGCTGGCGGTGCCGCTCGAACAGGTCGGACTCGAAGCTCACCGGGTTGTTGAGAGCCGCGCTCATCAAAAATTAGTCTTTCCCAGCAGGGCCATGCCCTTCTCGACGTTGAGCGCGGTCTTCACGCCATGCAGCGTGAGGCCCAGTTCGACCAGCGTGATCGCGACGGCCGGCTGCATGCCGACCACCACGGTCTGCGCATCGAGCACGCGCGCCATGGCGGCCGTGTTGCTGATCATGCGGCCGATGAACGAATCGACCAGGTCGAGGGCCGAGATGTCGATCAGCACGCCCTTGGCGCGGTCGCGCACGATGCGTTCGGTCAGGTCGTCCTGCAGGGTCATCGCCAGGCGGTCGTGCATGTCGACCTGGATCGTCACCAGCAGCAGGTCGCCCATGCGGAGAATCGGGATGCGTTCCATACGCGGTCCTTATGCCGTGGCGTGGCGCTTGACGATCGACGTGCCGGTGCGCTCGAGCGCGACGACGAACGCGTCCGCCAGCGTGGCCTTGGTCATGACGTCCTCGAGGTTCACGCCCAGGTGCACGATGGTCTGCGCGATCTGCGGACGGATGCCGCTGATGATGCAGTCGGCGCCCATCAGGCGCGCGGCCGCGATGGTCTTCATGAGGTGCTGCGCGACGAGCGTGTCGACGGTCGGCACGCCGGTGATGTCGATGATGGCGATCGCGGCGCCGGTGTCGACGATCTTCTGCAGGATGTTTTCCATCACGACCTGGGTACGCGCCGAATCCAGCGTGCCGATCAGCGGCAGCGCGAGGATGCCGTCCCACAGCTTCACGACGGGCGTCGACAGCTCCAGCAATTCCTGCTGCTGGCGCACGATGATCTGGTCGCGGGCGCGCTGGAACACCTCGATGGTGTACAGGCCCAGCTTGTCGAGCAGCGAGCTGATGGTCCACGACGCATTGGCCAGCGCGGCCGGATCGCCGGCGAATTCCTGGTTCAGGCGCACGAACAGCGGCTGCTTCAGCGAGAACACGAACGTCGCCGTCTCGCTCGGGGTCGAGCCGTTCCTGGCGCGGCTCGACGAGATCTCGCTCAGGATGTCGCGCACTTCATCCCACGAACGATGTTCCATGTTCTGCAGCTCGCCGCCGCGCGTGCCGTGGGCGAACGCGGCCAGGAACTGCTGGCAGTGCTTGCGCAACTGGTCTTTCGAGACGACGTTCGACCGCACGGTCAGCGCCTCCAGCTGCTCGCCCCATTCCGCGCCGATGTCGGCCTCGTGATCCTGGATGAGCTGGCTGATGCGGTTGGCGTAGTCCTGAGTCGTCATCTTTCGTCCTTTTTGGGTCGTGAAAGGTTGTGCCCTTTGGAGGTATTTACTCTCCGGGCAATTCTGTCAAATGACCGACTATACCATTCATTTCCTGGATGACAAGGCACGATTGGACAGGGGCCGGCGACTCATTCAACAGGACAAAATAACCGTTTGCAATTATGATAGTCATCATTCACGTCGACCTCGCCATCCGGCACGCATCAAGCGGCGTCGCCCCTACCGAACAATCGGGCTCAGTTAAAGATGCGAATGAATATTGCATGTCTCATAACCAACACAGCCGTTCTGAAAGTGGTCCGTACCGCATTCATGCAAGCCGGTGCCGAATGCGTGCATTTTACGTCCGAGGTCGTCCTGTTCCGTGCCTTGCTGCGGCAAAAATTCGACCTCATCTTCATCGACCTGGACGTCGCGCCGACGCCGGATGACGCGATCGTGTCCTGGCTTAACTGCCGCTCCGGCAACGATACGCCGGTCCTCGCCATGTCGCCCGTACGCGATGCCCACATGGCCGCACTGGTGCTCAATGCCGGGGCCGACGACCTGCTGGTCAGGCCGTTCGAAACGGTCGAATTGCTGGCGCGTGCGCATGCGCTGGTCCGCCGCAGCAATCCGCGCAGCGCACGCCGCCGCATCGAGCTGGCCGGTTTTTCGCTCGACCGCGAGAGCAGCAAGTTTGCCTACCTCGGCACGCCGATCATGTTGACGTCGCGCGAGTTCGGTCTCGCGTGGATGTTTTTTTCTTCGCCCGGCGTCTATATCTCGCGCGAGACGATCGGCACGTCGATCTGGAGTTCGGACAGCGAGGTGGCCGGCCGCACGATCGAGCAACACGTCTACAAATTGCGCAAGAAGCTGCAGCTGGGCGTCGAACGCGGCGTCAGCATCCGTACCGCGTACGGCCAGGGGTATCGACTGGAACTGTCGGGGCAGCAGGCCGGCGCCCTCCCCGCCGGCGCCGAACCCGGACCGGACGTGCCGGCATAGCATGACAATGCCCGGTTAGCGGCCGCATCCCGCGCGCACCGCGGCCCGGACGCGCGACACGCGCGAACGGACAGTACCCACGGGAATCTGCAATTCGCAGGCCGCCGCTTCATAGGTCGAGCCGCCATCGAGCACCGCTTCGAACGTCGCGCGGATCCCGTCGGGCAGCGCGGCGAGCATCCCGTCCACCATGGCGGCCGTCTGGCGCCACTCCAGCGCCAACGCCGGATCCCCGTGGACGTCGGCCACCTGCGCCAGCGCCGCTTCGTCGAGCGCGTCGTGGGCCTGGGCGCAGGTGCGGCGCACCTGGTGCCGCGCGAGGTTCAGGGCGATGCCGAACAACCAGGTCGACGGCTTGGAGAGCCCGGCAAAACGGTCCGCGCAGCGCAGCGCTTCGATGAAGGTCTGCTGGACGACATCTTCCGCGTCCTCGGCATTGCGCATGTAGCGCTGGACGAACCGCAGCAGATGGCGGTGATGCGTGCGGAACAGCTGGTCCATGTCCAGGGCGGGCGGTGCGCCGGCGGCGCCATTCGGATCCATCGTCATGTTCGATCTCCAGTAACGTTGCGATGGATCAAAGATACCCGTCGATTTCGCGCAAAAAGCCGATCCGTGAGGATTGCTGAGACATTGAGAATTGTTGAGCTTTGGCCTTACCTGGCGACGATGCGCAGGACGCGGTTGCCGTCGTAGAAAATCGCCTTCATGGGCGTGTCGGCCGTCGACATGCTGCCGGCGACCGCCTCCACCGCCGCGGTGAAGCTGCCCTTGATCTCGGTGCGCGCCGACACCGCGTAGTCGACCGGCAGCTCCCACACCAGCTGCCAGCCCGCCGCCTCGGCCCAGCGCGTCAGCGCGGCCTTCAGCGTCCTGTCGGCCGGCGTGACGTCCCACGAAGACACCGCCGCCGCAAGCGGCGCGGCGGCGGCGGCGTCGTCGCAATCGTCGTCGTCCAGCGCCTGCGGCCTGACAGGGGTGGTCGAAAAGAACGCGCCGGCGGCCGGCGCGGGACCCGCGGCGCGGGCCCCGGCACCGGCCAGGCACAGCGCGGCGCCCAGTACGACGGCGGACAGCGTGCCGCGGGCGCGCGATGGTTGGGTTACCGGATGCATGATGGACTCCTTGTTCAGTGGTGACGGACTCACGATGAGTTGCGCCACGCCGCATCCGGTTCGCCCGTGCGCCGGCTGTTTCACGCGGCGCCGCCGGTCGTCGCGGCCTGCCCGCGCTCGCGCGCCTGCGCGCGTACCTCCGCCAGGCTTTCGTTGACGATCGCGGCCTGGAGATCCGTCAGCGGGGTGCCGACGTGACGCACGTCGACCAGGCGGTCGGCGGTGGGCTGCAGCGTCGCGGTGCGGGTGTCGGGAATCGGGTCCTCGGTCATGCCCTTGGTTTCCCGGCGCTTGAAGACGAGCGGCGTCTTCCAGTTGAACTGGGTGGCCTTGTTGTTCATGTCCCCGGCCGCGACCAGGTACTTGACCGCCTGGTCGCGCTGCCCTTCGAACATGTCCGCATTGACCGCGCGCATCACGACCGCCATTCCATGGTGTCCCGCCGCCTCGGCATTGGCGATGGCCGCGTCGATGCCGCGGTGGGCCCACTGCTGCTTCGATTCCAGCTTCACCGAGAAGCGGTCGGTCTTGTTTTCCATGAGGGCGCGCACGAAGTTCATCAGCACTTCGCCGCACATCTTGCCGATTTCCTTGTCGACCATCTGTGTCTTCACCTGGTCGACCGTCGTGCCGGCGAGCTTTGCCACGAGGGCGGTGTGCAAGTCCTGCTTGAGCGACAGCTCGGTGGCCAGGGCCGCCGCCGCGGACGCCGGCAACGGTTCTTCCTCGATCTCGGCATGCGGATCGCTGCCGGCGAGCCGGCGTTGCAGCACCGCGATCTCGGCCTGCAACCGGGCGATGTCCTGCTGGCGTTCCGCGAACTTCGCCTGCGCGGGCTCGGCCAGCCGGGCCATGAGCTGGTCGCGGAATCCCTTGTCGACGACTTCCTGGACGCGGTTGCTGACCGACGGCATCGCTTCGAGCAGCACGTCAATCGCCTTGTTCATGTCGCGGCTGTAATCGCCGTATTCCGACTTGTAGGCCTTCAGCTTGTCGGTGCCGACCGGCTTCTTGTCCTTGTATTCGCGGCCGCCGACGTTCGCCGTGAGCGAGCCCGTCGCCCCGGCCTGCACCGGAACGCTGAGCAGCTTCTTGCCGTCCGTGATGCCGGTCTTCTTCTTCGCCTCGGCGGTGGTATGGCGGGTATTGATGCCGAAGAAGGCGTCCGTGATCAAGGTCTTCTTGACGGTGTCGTAGAATTCGCGCGCCTCTTGCTGGTTGCTGGACTCCATCTTGTCTTCGTTCACGGTGAACTTCATGGTCGCACCGACGCCCGTGCGCACCGGGTCGTTCTTCCCCTTGGGCGAGGCGCCGAATTGTTCCTTGTTGTACTTGAGCGCCACGCGGCCGGGCGTGAACGCATTCTCGTTGCTGACGGTCGAGTACTCGCGCACCTCGTCGTCGATCGTGAAGGGCGAATCGAGCTTGTCGCACAAGGCTTCATAGGCCGACCCGTATTGCTGGTATTCCGGCTTTTGGGGGTCCCAGTCGACGAGGATGTCGACGGCCTTCTTGAGCTGCGTGCGCGCTTCGTCGAGGTCGCGCAAGCCCTTGACCGGCTCGATCGAGAACTTCAGCACGACCGCCGGGTCGGTGCGCTGCTTCTCCTCCTTCTTCCAGCTGATGCCGGGGAAGCGTACGTCGAGGCAGGTCTTCTTGAGTGCCTTTTCCGCGTGCGCACTCAGGATCTCCGGCGCCATCGATGCGCCCAGGCTGGTGCTGGCCGCCTTTTCCGACATGCGCCCCAGGGTCAACTGCACGCAGTCGTTATTGGCCTGCACGTTGACGATGGTGCCGGCGCTCTTCGAACTCCCGAAGGTGGCGCTCAGGCTGGCGAACGGGATCGGCAGGACCAGCGGAATGGCCATCTTGAACTGCCTGGCGTTGATGGTATCGGTGCGGTCGCCCAGCGCGGTGCGGTCGATGGCATCGTGCAGGAACGTGCGGATCTGCTCCGGTCCCTCCAGCGCGTGGCCCTCGGCCAGCCGCACCAGGTTGCCCAGCGACGCCAGCCGTTGCATGGTGTCGCCCCGTTCCTCTTCGGGCAGGACGCCCTTCACCGCATCCTGCAACAGCGCCAGCGCGCCGTGCCCCGTCTCCAGGTCGCGCAGCAGCGGCGCGGCGGCGCGCGCCACCGAGACGTCCGTTCCGGCCGCCTCGAGGATGGCTTTCTTTTCCTTGGCCTTCAGCGGATTGGACCAGATTTCGCTGCCCGAATTGAAGGTGCCTTCCTTGCGCGTGAATGCGCGCTTGGCGGTGGTCAGGAGTTTCTCCGACCCGCGGTGCTTGCTCATGTAGTCGCACAGCGCCGCCAGCAACCTGGCATTGCCCTGCTGGGCGAGGGGCGCGCCGGGCCGGGCCAGCGTGGCGTGGGCGAGCCCCTTGAAATCGGCCAGCACCTGGGTGAACTGCGCCCTGGCCTCGTCCGCCACCACGCCGCGCCCCTTGGCGTCGAAATGCTGGTGGACCTGGTCGACCATCGTGCTCGGCAACGCCATCGTCGTCTTGAAGCCTTCGAACGCCTGCACCACGTTCTGCAGGTTGTCGTGGTGCCAGACCGCGCTCTTGACCATGGCCCAGTCGCGCCGCTCGGGCGTGCCGACGGCCGGTTTCGCGCCGGTCGCCAGTTCGTTGCGCATGGAGGTCATCGCCGAGAGCATGCGCGCCTTGTGCGCCGCGTCGCCGCTGGGCTCGGCCGCGAGGCGCTGGTGCTCCCGGGTGCAGCGGAAGAACGTCTGCACGTCGCGCCAGTCGACCCTGGCGGCGCGGTGCTCCGGGTTCGCCGCCAGCAGCGAGTTGACGGCATCGGGCAGCTGGTGCGCGCCCATCTGCCAGATCGCCACGAGATCCTGCTCGCCCTGCGTGGGCGGCGTGCCGGCGGTCCGGCTCGCGACGGTGGCACCGATGATCCGGTGCACGCTGTCGTCGGCCAGCGACTTGTAGACGTCGATGCAGCGGTCCGGATCCCCGCCGGTCACTTTCTCCGCCATGTCGACGATGTGCATCAGCTGCGCCGGCGCCAGTTCCGCATCCTTGTGCAGCGTATCGCCCGCGCTCTGGCGCAGCTTCCCGGCGAGCGTGGCAAGCACCTGGCGGGTTTCCGTGCGCTGCGCCGGATTCATCGCCGTCAGCGCGGGCAGGTGCGCGACCAGGTCGTCCATGCAGGTCTGCTGCATGGTCACGACGCGCGCCTTCAGGGGGGGCACGGTGTCGCCGAGCAGCTTGTCGGCAATCGAGAATTTGTCGCCGAGGTCGCGCAGCTTGACCGCTTCGCCCTGCCAGTGCCGCGCTTCCGACGGCAGCGGCGCCGTGCCGGGGAGCTCGTACGCGCGCCCGGCGGTGAGGTCGCGCACGCGGCGGCCCACCAGCGCATCGCGCACCGCCGCCCGGTTCTCGTCCAGCTCGCCCGGCGCGGACCGGTTCTCCAGCCTGGGCCCGGCGACCTCCATCGCGGCCACGCCCTCCAGGTACTTGGCGGGCAGCTCCAGCTGGCGGGCCAGTGCCGGCATCATCAACGCCATGCCCTTGGCGCGCCCCTGGTCGCTCACGTGATCGTTGAGGGTTCGGTAGCCGTGGAAAAACTTTTGCACGGATGCCCCGATCAGGTCGAGGCGCGCACTCTCGTAAGCCGTCTTCGTCGCCTCGGACGGCGCGTGCGCGAACGCCGCCAGCGCATGGTCGGCCGCCGCACGCACGTCGTCGATGGCGTCGGCGGCGATATCGCGCTGCGCGACGCCGCGCTGGGCCAGGGGCGTTTGCGACTGCTGGCGCAGCTCGGCCACTTGCCCCTTGAGCGTGGCGACGGTCGCATGGATGGGCGAATCGGACGGCGCCGTATCGGCGATCTCGCTGGCCGTTTTCAAGCGCGATTCCAGGACGGCCAGCCGTTCGACGACGGCGTCCGTCTGCGCCACGACCTGGCGCGCCTGGTCCGGCACGCGCGTCCGGTTGCGCTGCTCGGCGCGTGCCAGCATCGTGTCCAGGCTCTTCGTGCCGGACATGCCGGTCCTGGCGGGCGGCAGGTCGTACGTGCGCCAGTTCGAGCTGATCTTTTTCTTGTCGCCGTTGAACTTCCACGTATTCTCCGTGCCCTTCGTCCCCAGGATGTTCAGGCCGATGGTGCCGCCCAGCTTGCTGATCGTGATCTTGTTGCTCGGCTTGATCGTCCGTGCCGACGGCAAGCCGCCCGGCTGGGCGGCAAGGCTCGCCGTGGTTGGGGCCTTAACTTTGGTCATCTGACTCTCCTGATCTGGGACTGCGGGACGAGGGCAACGGCGGCGACGTGCTTACGTGGCGCCGAACATCCGGCGCAGACGGGACGGCCGCGATTTCTTATCGGTGGCGGTCAGCGCCGCCACCCGCGCATCCTGCTGGGCCTTGATCTTCTCCAGATGCGCCTTGACCTGGGCCGGCGTCTCCTTCGGGCGCGGCGCGGCGGCAAGCCGTTTCCCGTTCACGTCCACGCCGGCGCCGGCGTACGCCGCGTCGCGCGCCGCGCGCAAGGCGCCCGGATCGATGTGGGGCCCGGCATTGACACGGCTGTCGCCCGACGCGCGCAGGCGCTGCTCGACGAATTCGGGCGTGAGCACGTGCTGCTCGAACGCGCGCACCTTCGGGCGCGCGTCGACCAGCAGGCGCTCGTAGTTCCCGGTCTTGACGGCGATCCGCGCCTCGGGCGTCAACTTGTCCAGCAGGGGCTGGTAGAGAACCCCGGTCTCTTCCCAGGTCGCCTTTTCCTGCGGATTGAGCGCGTCCGAGCCGAACAGGAAGCGGTCGGGATGATCGTTGATCAGCTGCGCCCAGGCCTGCACCGATTCGTGATCCGGCACTTCCTTGCCCTCGGCGTCGGTCTTGAGCACGATCTGGCGCGCCACGCGCGACCACGAAATGTCGATGTTGATGTGCTTCATTTCCGGGTTCGACAGGATAGCGCGCAGGTTGTTGGCATGGTCGACCGGCTTCTGGACGAAGCGTCCGACCCCGCCGCAGTGCGCCCAGATGATGGTCGTATCGCGCGTTTCGGGCGAGGCGAACAGCTGTTTCAGATTGTCCAGATGCTCCGGCTGGCCAACGCCGTTGGCGCGCTGGTTGGCGGTCGAGTCGACGTCGCAGTGCAGCACCACCGGCATGCCGACCACGCCGGCCGTCGCCACCAGGTTCTTGAACGATTGCACGTTATCGGTCAGGTTCGCCTGGCGCGCGCCTTCGTACTGGCTCTGCACCAGTTCCTTGTGAATCGTCACCTCGCCCACGCCGGTGAACATGCCCGGATGCGTCGCCAGTTTGAACAGCAGCGCCTGCGGGCTCAACGGCGAACCCAGGTGCAGGCCGGTGACCATCGGATCGAGCCGGTCGCGCTCCGCGTGGCTCAGCCTGGAAATATTCATGAACAGCGCGGTGTCCGCATCGACCTGCTGGTTCAGCATCAGGTGCGCGCTGCCCTTGATGGTCTGCTCGACCTCGGCCGTCAATTCCTGCGGCTTGATGTTGGCGAACTGCGCCGGCACATAGTACGACTCGGCCGGGATGTGGTTGTGATCGCCGTGGTCGCCGCACGGCATGACGTCGGTCGGAATCGGCGACATCACGGAGCGGTGGATGCCCACCTGGTCCATCATCTCGAGCATCTGGCGCGGCACCATGCCTTGCTGGGTGTAGTTGGTGGGGTGGAAGTGCGAATCCGACATCCAGTGGCCGGTCGTGAGCCTGTCGGCATGCGCGCCGGGCAGGCGGGATTGCACGTCGCCCTGCTTCATCTTCTCGAGCGTGGTGGTCACGACGCCGACCAGCTCGGCCGACTTGCGCGGGGAGCCCGGGTGCGCGCCCTCGGCCTGCGCCGGCAGCTCGGCCACCTTCACCGATGCGCTCAGGTCGTCGAAAATGCGGGTCGTGGCGATCCGGACCCGGTTGCCCGCACCCGCGGAGGATTTCGGCGCCGAGGTGCCCGGGGCGCCCGGCGCGGCCAGCGCCGAGCCGCCCTTGCTGCGCGAGGCGCGCGGAGGACGCGAGGTGGATGGCTGGTTTCCTGCCGGGTCCAGTGTCGGCAGGGACGAATGCGAGTGTGCTTCGTTAACGCGTGTCATTTGGTTTCCTTAAATAAGAGCCGCACAACGGCTGTGCGGCGCGGGGAAAGCTTAATCAGGCACTGGCGTGCGCGCGGCGCCGCCAGCGAAGCGGGGCCACCGCAAGCGAAGCGCCGGCCAGGCTCGCGCGGCGCTTCGCTGGCGGACACGGGAGTTCGCCGCGCCCCGCCGCCCGCGCGCGGCGCCGCCCCATACTTGGCCTGCCTCGGCAGCCTGCCCCGTGCACGCGCCGCCCACTTTCCAGAGACGCTCATGCCAACCCCGACCCGACTTTCCGGCGCCAGCTCATCCGACATTCACGAGATCGCCCACCCGAACGACACGCCGGTGCAGCCCACGCGCCCCGAGCCGACCCGACCCTCGCCCAGCCGCCGCAACGACGGCTGGATCGCGGCCATGAAGCGCAAGCTCGCCCCGCGCCCGATGACCACGTCGAGCTCCGTGCTCGGCAGTGTCACCAAGGCGCGCCCCATGACAGCGCGCGCCAAGCTCGGCCTCGCGCCCGACGAAGCGCACAAGCCGGACCCGCGCGCCACCACCCAGGCGGTCGCCCTGCGCCACGGGCGCAACGTCGCCCAGACCGTCGGCGGCGCCGCCCAGACCGGTCCGGCGCGGGTGGCACCGGACATGCCCATCGTCGAACCGGGCGGCACCGAGGCCGTGGCCGCTGCCCTGTTCAATCGCGCCGGCGTGGGCGACAGCCATGTGCTGCCGGCCCGGATCGCGGCCGACCTGCGCCTCTACCTGGCGGCGCCGGCGCACGCCGGCGCCGATGTGGCGGCCGAAGCGGCCGGGCGCCAGGAGCTGGTGCTGCGGCGCATGTCCCAGGCCTTCGGCAACGACGCCGCCGCCGCGCGCGCTGCGCTGGACGGACTGGTGGCCGCTCCCGCGCCGCTGGCCGTCGAGGATGGCGCGTTCGAGCTGGCGCGCCGGCTGGCCGCCACGGCGCTCGGCCATTCGACCTTGAACGCCTTGTGCGCGCTGGACCGCCCGCGGCCCGCCGATACCGCGCTCGACGCAGCCATGCGCAACGACGCCCAGCGCCTGGCCTTCACGGCCGCGAACACCCTGATCGATGCCTTGCCCGAGGGCGCGCCGCGCCCGGCCAGCCTGGCCGAGGTCAGCGCGATTGCCGTGGCGGCGCTGGCCCCGCACGACCGGCCGCACGGCACGCCGTCGCAGGCGCCGCCGGCGCCGATGAAGGGCAACGTCAGCCTGGCGGCCAAGGCCTTCCTCGCTGCGCATCAACTGGCGGCCAACCCGGAAGCCGAACCCGAACGCCATCTCAAGAACGCATATTTCTCGTGGCGCTGCGGCTTCACGGAAGAAGGCCCGGGCACCCCGCTGGCGCGGGCCCAGGCGCGCATGTTCAAGTTGTCGCGCTATGCACGGCGCGCCAGCAATCCCGGCATGCTGGGCGCCTTGCGGCGCGCATTCGGCTTCAACAAGTCGCCCATGTCGGCCCTGTCCATGGGGACCGGCGGGGCCAGCCTGCGCCAGCCGGAGGACGACTTCCTCAAGGCCAAGGTGATCCAGGACCTGGGCGACGTGTTGACCGAACGGGCGCAGGCGCGCGGCACCGCCCCGCTCGAAACCCGTATCGGCGATGCGCTCAAGGGCGCCGCGCTCGAACAGTGGTACACGCGCACCGCGCACAAGGGCTGGCGCGACAAGACGACCGTCACGCCCGCCATGCGCAAGGCCATCGCCGCGCGCGCCGCCGAGCTGGCCGGCGTCAGCGTGAGCGAAGTCAAACTCAATCCCACCTATCGGGAGCTCAAGGGGACCCGCTCCGTGCTGCGCCCGCGCGGCGGCGCGCAGCTCGACGTGGCCACCCTGCGCCGGTGGATCGGGCAGTGCGCGCCGGACGTCGCCGATGGCGCCGCGCCCGACGAAGCCGCCGCCCTGCACGCCGGTGCCGACCAGCTGGCCACGCTGGAGCACAACGGCGAAGTGCCGCTCGATGCCTCCACCCCGCAGACCGTGCTCCAGAACTTCAAGCGCGTGATCACCGAGCCGCGCATGACGTATGACGTGCGGCTGACCAACGGCGGCCAGTACGGCATCAACTTCAACGTGGCGGAAATGCTCAACCTCCCGGTGATCAAGCACATCCCGTTCGTTCCCTTCGTGCTGGCGGGTCCGGACGTCAAGCTGATGCACGGCCGCATGGCGATGATCAACGGCGGCTCGTCGGCCAACCACGGCCAATTGTTCATCGGCAGCGACCGGCGGGTCTCGGGCCACCTGGGCGCCAGCGCCACCGCCGGCGTCACCCTGCTGGGCAAGCGTCTCGTGGCCAGCGGCACGCTGCAGGCGCTGCCGCTCATGGTCGACGCCTCCAGCCCGAAAGGGGTGATGGTGCGCTGCCGCTTCCAGCCGATCGGCCCGGCGCCGGCCGGCCATCCCGATCCGTGGCGTGCAAAGCTGCTGTCGGTGGTCGATGCCGCCACCGCAAGCGGACCGGGCGGTGGCTTGCCGACCGACGTCAACGCCATGTGGGATGCGCTGTCGCATACGTTCTACAAGGACCCCGATGTGTCGCTCAACTGGCTCGAGTCGCGCGCCAGCTCGGTATCGAGTTCGATCGGCGCTTCCGCGGGCCCGCGCTTCCAGCATAACGGCTACAAGGTGGGGCCGAATCTCCAGGCCGGCGCCACCAAGACCTGGTCGACGCGGGTGCGCCGGCAGGAAACACCAGGACCGCTGCGCGCCGAATATGCCAGCAGCGCGAGCGCGCGCCAGGTCGGCGTCGCGGCCACCCTGGTCGCCGCCGCCCCGCCGCTGGGCGACTTTTCCGGGGAGACCGGGCATGTCGCCTCGATGTCGCTGCCGAGCGCGTCGGTGATCGGCTTCGGCACCACGATCCTGCAGTCGGAAACCGGCTCGGTATGGCGCATCGCCGAGGAGGACGGGCACATCGATCCGGCCCTGACCTACCGCGACACGACCTTTACCAGCATGAAGGACATGAAGCGCTACGTCGACAGCCGCCGCGCCGGCTGGGATGCGGTCTACCCCAACCAGCCGCCCGACGCGCCCGATCCGGCCGAGCCGATCGACATGTACCTGGCCCGCGTGGAGGGCGATGCGACGGCAGGCAACCAGGTGTTTGCCGAGCGGGTATGGCTGCGCCCGGATGCGGCCCGCCAGGTCAACGTGCTGCGCGAACTGCGCGACGCGCTGGTGGCGCCGCACGCGCAGCCGAGCCAGGACCAGGCGGCGCAGATCGCCATGCGCAATGCGCAGATCAGCGCCCTGCTCGAATCGGACCGGAGCTGGGACAAGCGCTTTTTCTATTCGCTGGAAATCACCGGCCAGTCGCGCGCGGTCGGACCGAACTTCATGGTGACCGGCCAGCAAGTGTCGGAGGTCGCGCATCCGCACCAGTTGAGCGTGCTGCGCGCCGAGCGTCCGGCTCCACCGGCCGAGCTTCCATGACGCATCTTTCCGACGCACCGGCGCTTGCGCCGAAGCCGGCCAGGCGCATCTGCCTGCTCGGCGACAACGCCCTCCTCGCCCGCGACACCGCGCTGCAGCTGCGCGCGGCAGGCTTCGACGTGGCGGTCGCGACGCGGATCGACCAGCTCGCCGCGCAGCAAGGCCTGTGCTGCATCGTCGTCGACCCGGCCGGCCGCGGCGGCCGGTTCAGCGATCCGGCCTGCGCGGCGGCCATCCGCGCGCAGTGCGCGGTGCCGGTGCCGATCCTGTGGCTGGCCCCGCTGAACAAGTTCGAGACGCGGCTCGCCGTGGCCCGCGCCGGCGTGGATGGCTTCCTTGCCAAGCCGCTGGAGATCGACGAACTGAAGGCACGGATCGAGGCGCTGGTGCAGCGCCTGGACCGGCCGCCCTGCCGGGTGCTGGTCGTCGCCAGCGATGCGGCCCGCCTCGACGGCATCGAAGGGGCGCTCGCGCAGGCCGGGATGGAAGCGCTGCGCCTGCACAAGCCGCTCGACCTGGTCGCCACGCTCAGCCGGCATCATCCGGACGCCATCGTGATCGACGTCGACACGCCCGCCTGCAGCGGCATCGACCTGGCCATGCTGATCCGCCAGGACCCCGGCTTCCTCGACCTGCCCGTGCTGGTGCTGTCGGACGACGGCGATCCCGCCGCGCGGCGGCGCGCCGTGGCGGCCGGCGTGGACGACTTCCTGGCGCCCCCCTGCGCGCGGGCGGACCTGGCGCTCGCGGTCATGCTGCGCGTCGAGCGTTCGCGCGCGCTGCGCGACCTGATCATGCGCGACGGCATGACCGGCCTGTACAACCACGTCGCCATCAAGGAACAACTGCTGCGCGAAATGGCGCGCGGCAAACGCGACGGCAGCCCGCTGGCGCTCGCCCTGGTCGACCTGGATTACTTCAAGAAGATCAACGACACCTATGGCCACCCGGTGGGCGACCAGGTCATCCGCGCGATCGCCCACATGCTGCAGCAGCGCCTGCGCCACGGCGACCTGATCGGCCGTTACGGCGGCGAGGAGTTCGCCGTGATCATGCCGGGGACGACCGCGGCGGCGGCGGCCCGCGTGCTCGACGGCATCCGCGAACTGTTCGGCACCCTGTCCCTCAAGGCCGACGAGACGATATTCCACGCCACCTTTTCCGCCGGCGTGGCGGACCTGGACGCCGCCGGCGGCGGCGCCGATCCCGCCGGCCTGTTCCGCCTGGCCGACACGGCCCTGTACGACGCCAAGCACGCGGGCCGCAACCGCGTCGCGCTGGCGCAGGCGGAGGCCGGACTCGGCTAGCGCATGCCGCCCAGCATGTCGTGCAGCTCGAGACGGTTGTAGGCCGCGCGCATGGCGTCCCGCGCCGCGACCGTCTTTTGCGCCACGAGTTGCGCCAGCACGTCGTTCAGGCTGCGCGACATGGTGTCTTCGCGGCGCCGCAGGACGTCCTCGATCTGGTGCACCTTGTCGGGATCGGCGATGAAGCGCGCCAGCTGCTGGTTGTGATTGAAGAGGATTTCGTGGGCCAGCACGACGGCGTCGCCCTGCTCGCTCGGCACCAGGCTCTGGAAAATCACGCCGACCAGCGAGCGTGCCAGGCCGGCGGCGCGCTGGTCGCGCTGCTCGGCCGGGAAGAAGGCGAGCAGCCTGCTGAGCGCGCCGACCGCGCTGTTGGTGTGCATCGTCGCAAGCACCAGATGGCCCGATTCGCCCGCGTGCAGGACCGTCTCGGCCGTGTCCGAATCGCGAATCTCCCCGACCATGAGCACGTCCGGCTTCTGGCGCAACGCTTCGCGCAGGCCCGACGAAAAGGTCGCCGTGTCGGTCGGCACTTCTTTATGCGAAATGATCGACTGCTTGCGCTGCAGCTGGTATTCGATCGGTTCCTCGATGGTGACGATGTGGGCGCTGCGCGTGGCATTGATGTGGTCCAGCATCGACGCGATCGTCGTCGACTTGCCCGAGCCGGTGGGGCCGGTGACCATGATGACGCCGCGCGTCGCCTCGACCATCACCCGGACGTGGGGCGGCAGCCCGGTCTGCGCCAGCGGGATGGGGTGCCGCGGGAGGCGCCGGATCGACACCGTGACCCTGGCGCCGCCGGCGGACCGGTAGACGTTGCAGCGCAGCCGGTAGTCGGTCAGCGCGAACGGCCGGTCGATGGCTCGGTCGGCGATCCTGTTCTTCCAGTCCTCGTCGATCGCGCCCAGCACCGGGACCATGTCTTCGAGCGTGACCGGTTCGGCGCCGGCCTGGCGCCAGCCGCGCGGCGTCTTGATCATCATGGGCATGTCCTGCTCCAGGTGAATGTCCGAAAAACTCTGCTCGGAATTCACCAGGGACACGAGTTCGTCCAGCAGGTCGCGGACAAGGCTGAATGCGTGGGGCATTGCTAGCCGGCGAGGTACATGGGGCGGTACACGGCGGCGATGGTCTCGGCCGGGTGGCCGTAGTTCCAGCGCAGTTCCGTGTCCGCCGCGACGTCGCCGGCGGCGAAGAACGCGCCGATCGAAAAGCGGCGGCCGCCTTCGGCAATGACGTGGAAGCGCGCCACCGTCATGTTGTAGCCGTCCCCCGCCTGGGCCACCGGCAGGCCGGCGGCATCGTAGGCGAGCCGGGTGTTGGCCATCGCGAGGATGTTCTCGCCGTCGACGAATGCAAAGTTCCCGCCCGACACGGCGGACAGGATGAACGCGTCGTCGGCGCACGCGAAGTACATGGCCGGCGTCAGCAGCTGGCCGCCGTACACGCCCAGGCATTCGCCGCTGCGCAGGTCGCGCGCGGCGAAGACGCCGAGCTGCCCCACGAGCACGCGCTCGCGCGGATCGGCCAGGTCGGCGCCGGTGATGGCGCGGCAGACCAGGCGGTCGTGGTAGGCGGCGGCCAGCGCCGCCGCGCCCGCGTCGGGATCGAGGAACGGCAGCACCGCCTCGCGGCGCGGGTCCTCGCACGCGCCGAACCGGTCCGGCCCGTCCGCCACGGCGACGATGTGGATGGGCCGGTGCCCCGCGTCGCGGAACGGGTAGCGCCCGTCGAGGAGCGGCGAATACGGCAGCCGCGCGACCGGACGGCGCTGCTTGAAGCGCTCGAACATGGCGGCCAGGTGGGCCAGGGCCTGCGCCTCCGCCTGCGCGTCGCCGGCCAGCGTGTCGACGATGCGCGCCTTGAGGGCCGGCACGCTGTCGAATATCGCGTCGTGCGCCGCCGCGCCGGGCAGGCGTTCGGCCTGCGCCAGGCAGGTGTCGATCGTCTCGATGAGGGATTGCACGCGGGGGTCGGTCGCTGCGCTCATGGGGTTTCTCGCTTTCTCGGGTGGGCCGCGCTGGTCGGCAGTGGCGCCACGATAGCCCCGCCGGCGGGCGGCCGGCCGCGTCGATGCGAAGCGCGGCGGCGGGAATGCGAAACTTCGCTGGCGGCGCGGCCGGATCGCTTCCCCGCCGCACCCCGCGCACGCGGCGCCCCAAGCTGGACGTACCGACCAACCACCTGGGGTCCCCATGCCACAAACCCGCATCACGGATTATTTTCGACCGGTGAACGACCCGGGCCAGTCGTCCCCGGCACCGGCCCCCCGCCCGCCCGCGCCACGCGTCCCGCCCCCGGTGGCCCGGTGGCGCCGGAACTGCAGGCGCGCGCGCCGCAGCCCTATTCGACCGGGTCGGTGAACCGCGGCCACGCGCGCGCCGACCTGGGCGCGAAGCTCGCGGCGTTCTCGGAACGCATGCGGCGCGAACAGGCGCCGCCGGCGCCGGCGTACGTCCTCAGTCACATGACGCAACCCGCGCCGGCACCAACGGCCGAACCTGCACCGGCCACGCCGCAGCAGCCGCTGTTCGTCCTCAGTCACATGACGCAACCCGCGCCGGCACCAGCGGCCGAACCTGCACCGGCCACGCCGCCGCAGCCGCTGTTCGTCCTCAGTCACATGACGCAGCCCGCGCCGGCACCAGCGGCCGAACCCGCGCCGGCCACGCCGCCGCAGCCGCAGCCGCAGTTCGTCCTCAATCACACGTCGCAAACGCATGCGCCCCAGCAGCCGCTCTACTACCTCAACCACAATCCGAACCCGGTCTACGCGGACCCGTTCGCGCGCGCGAACCGTCATTCGTACTTTGCGGGCCGGATGACCAACCTGCTGACCGGGCTGCCCAACCGGTTCCTGCCGCGCCGACGCGGCAACGGCGGCGTCTGAGCCGGCGGTCAAACCGTGGACGCGCCGTCCGCATCCACGCCCCGCGTCGCTGCCGCGGCCGTGTTCCCTCGCGCGCGGCTCGTCCTCGACGAACGCAGACAGCCGGCATGGTCGACGGGCCGTTCGACGAAGCGCCGGCCGGACTTCGGCGCCAACCGCACGTCTTCGCATCCCGCCCCGGCCGGGAAGGACCGTTCTCTTACGCTATGGTCCAGGAGGATCGCGTTCGCGATTCTGCGCGGCCAGACCTTTTCATTCTCCCGTAACCCAACGCGCGCCTGCGCATCGAGGAGCACAGCATGAGCAGTATATTTACAAAGATGAAACACGCGTTCCAGCATCTCGGCCACGATATCGAGAAGGCCGCCGGCGCGGTCGCCCACGGCGTCGAGCACCTCGCGAAGAAACTGGCGCACGACGTCCTGAACGTGTTGAAGGATGCGCTCGACCTGACCGAAGCGCTCATGGAGGGCAACATGAAACTGGCGCTGCAGGACCTGGCCAAGCTCGGCTCGGACCTGGAAAAGACGGCGGCGGATGCTGCCACCGGCACCGCCGACATGGCCCTCAAGACGCTCGGCGACCTCCACCTCGGCAAAGGCTTCGACCATCTCGTCGAGGATGTCGAAAAAGGATTGGAGACCGTCAAGGATGCGATCAACAAGGGCACCGACGCCGGCCTGAAGGACCTGGTCAATTCGGCCGAGGGCATCGTCGAACACTCGCTCAGCGCCGTCAAGGACCTGGCCCATGGCGACCTCAAGGGCATGATGGGCGAACTCGGCCACGTCGGCGAGGACGCCCTCAACCTGGCCGCCGACCTGACCCCGGAAGGCATGGGCACCACGATCGCGGCCTCGACCCTGTCGGCCCTGCACATCGGCAACGACAAGATCAACGGCGCGATTGCCGGCCTGATGCATGGCAGTGTGGGCAAGGTGGTCAAGTCGGCGGTGGAAACCGGCACGAACGCGGGCGCGACCGCGCTGGCGAACGGCACCGCCAGCGACGCGATCTTCGGCGGTGCCGCGGTGCTGACGGCGGCGTCCCTCGTCCCGGGCGGACGCGGCAAGAAAGGCGGCCACACGACGAGTCGCGTGTCGACGGAGCCGTCGAAGCCGCCGAAAGGCGAGCACAAGACCGGGCACAAGGACGACAAGAAAGCGGACAAGAAGGACAAGAAGGACGAAAAAGACGGCAAGGACGACGACAAGGGCAGCGACAAGTCGCCCAGGATCTTCGTCCTGCCGACGAAGAGCGATGCGTTCACGCGCAACGTCAAGCGGGTGTAAAAGCCTGCGGCCGACATGAAAACGGCGCCCGCGAGGGCGCCGTTTTCGTTTGGCCGGCAGCGTGTCAGGGCGCGGCCGCGGGCACGGCTGCGCGCTTCATGCGGCAGGCCAGGCGCGGCTTCTTGACGGGGGCCGGCAACACGGCCTGGCGCGCGCTTTCCGTCGCGCCGATGCCCCCGATGGCCGGCGACAGCACCCGCGGGGTCAGCAGGAACATGCGTTGATAGTGCTGCCCTTCGTGCTTGCGATAGCGGAACATGTCGCCGATCACGGGCAGCCGCGAGAGGCCCGGCACCGCCGTTTCGGTATTGTCGTCCTGGGTGACGGAATAGCCCGCGATCAGCAGGCTCTCGCCTTCGGTGATCAGGGCCTGCGTGTCGATGGTGCTGTTGCTCACCACCGGCAGCTGCCCCACCTGCTGGGTGGTGAGCTTGCCGTCTTCGATGTGCACGTCCATGCGGATCTGCTGGGCCCCGCCGGGCGCCGTGATAATCGACGGCAGCACGCGCAGGGACACACCGGCGGACACGCTGTACAGGTCGGCGGACTGGTAGCCGGCCACCTGCACGTAGAACGTCTTCTTGCTGTCCATCAGCGCTTCGACATTGTCGAGCGTCTCGACGCGCGGGCTGGCGGTCACGCGCGCCTGGTCCTTCTGCTGCAGGGCGCTGATGCGGTTGAGCAGGTAGCGGCCGGCGTTGCCGATCACCGTCGTCAGCACGGCGCCCTGGGGCGTGGCCGGCAAGGCGCCCGATACCGGAACGACGCCGAAGCCGGCGGGGTTGAGCGAGTCGGGATTGGCCGCCTGCGGCAGCTGGCCGTTGCCGGTCTGGAGGTCGAGGTGGCCCGAGTGCAGGCGCCAGTCGATGCCCAGTTCGTTCAGGGCGTTGTCGGTGATTTCGATGATGGTCGCGTCGATTTCGAGCACGCCTGGACGCATGTCGAGCGACTCGATCAGGCTGGCGTAGGCGGCCATGTTCCCGGCCCGGTCGCGCACCAGGATGGCGTTGCCACGCGGGTCCGCTTCGATCGACGGCCCGGCCTGGGCGGCCGGCGCGCGTTCCTCCTCCTGTGCGCGCGCGAGCGGCGGCGCCCCGGGCGGCAGACCGGGAGCAACGCCGGACGGAGCGGCGGCGGGCGCGCCGGGCGGCGTCATGGCGCCGAGTCCGGACAGCGCGGGCAGCGGCGGCACCCGGTTACTCGGCAGGCGCGCAGCCGCGTCGTCCTGGGTTTCGCGCATGCTCGGCAACCGGTAGGTGTCGCGCCGCACCGGTGCCGGTTCGGCGCCGGTGCCAGGGGTCTGCTGCCCGTACAGGCCGCGCAACAGGCCGGCGACGCCGCGTACGCTCACGCTGCGTCCGTTGATCGTGATGGTCTTGTCGGTGGCCGACGCGTAGCGCAACGGGAAGCGCTTCACGACCACGGTATCGCCCGAGACCTGGACATGGTCGATCAGGCGCGCGACGTCGTTGACCAGGTCGACCAGGTGCGGCGGCCCCGACACGACGGCCGTGCGCGACACGTCGTCGTAGCGCACCGGGAAGCGCGGGTCGTCGATCTGCAGCCGGGCCAGCGCCTGGCGCAGGTCGGCGGTGCTCGCATGCTGCAGGCCCAGCGTGGCGCTGCGCGCCTCGTTGGCGCCGTAGATGCGCAGCACCGCCCCGTCGTAGTACCAGAGCACGCCGAACGACGCGACCATCTTGTCGAGGAATTGCTGTGGCGCGCTGTTGAAGCGGCCAGTGACGTTGCCCTCGACCTGCGGCGAGATCCAGGTCATCACGTGCTGGCTGGCGCCGAAATCGCGCAGCACGTCCTTGAGGTCCTTGCGGTCGGCGACGTATTCGAAACGGTTGCCCTGCCACGGAATGCGCTCGGCGTGGGCGGGAGCGGACGCGGTCATGGCCGCGACGGCGGCGGCGACCGCCAGGAACATGGCGAGCCGCGAGGGCCGGCGCCGGCGTGCGGGAGTCGATGGGCTCATGACGGCGGCACCTCAACCGTAGATGGTCTCGGACGGCGACTCGTGGAACTGGCGCCGGTATCCCTTGGCCAGCACGGAGCGGCTCTTCACGCCCCAGCGGCTGGCGGTATCGACGATCGAGCCGTTGACCCGTGCGTCGCTGAGCAATTCGTCGCGGATGCCCTCCAGCCGCAGCTTGCGGATCAAGCCGCCCGGCGTCATGCCGATCGAGCTCTTGAAGGTCATCTGCAGCGCACGTTCCGTCACGCCGATCTGGGCGGCGACTTCGCGCGTGCTCAGGTCGGCGCGCTCGAGGTTCTCGACGATGTGGCGGTAGGCGCGCCGGTATTTCGCCGGCAGGCGGGCGGACAGGTCGTCGACGGCCAGCGCACGGCCGGGCTGCGGATGGATCGCGCCGGATTCGGGCGCCTCGCTGCGCAGGCAACGCAGCGCCTCGGCCGTGTAATTGGCGTAGAGCTTCAGCGCCTGGACCGGATTGCCCTGGCGCGCGGCGATCCGTGCCACGCAATACAGGTAGTCGAAGTTGCAGCGGCGCGTGCCAAGCTCCGTTTCGGTGCGGTTGAGCTTACCCATCACGGCCTCGGCCACGTCGTCGAGGCCGCCGGCGAACGCCGCCAGCGCGATATCGATCTTGGTCAGCAGGCCCTGGATGCCGCTGCGGAAATTGTGGCCGTGGTGCGCGATGGCGATCAGCGGCGCGGCGGCCAGGCGGTCGCCGTCGGCCAGCGCGGCCAGGCGCTCGAGATAATCGTTGCGCTGCGTGATCAGGGCGGGCAGCGGCGCCAGGATGGCCGTGGTGGCGGCGAGCCTGCGCGTGACGTCGGCGCGCTGGTTGCCGGCGTACGTCTGGACCAGCTGCGCCGAGCTCCAGAAGGCGTGGTCGTTCAAGGTGGTGGAGGTGCGGATGCGCAGCTGGACGTCGAACTCGCGCGCCAGCAGCCCGATCACGATGCGCCAGCCCGGCTCCGCGTGGCCATCGGCCAGCGTGGCGGCCTCCAGCAAGGCATTGTCGGCGTCGCGCTGCAGGCCGAGCTGGTGCTGCACGAGCGCGACGCCGATCAGGGCCTCGATGCGCTCGCCCGCCGTGGCGGCGCCGTCCTGCACGATGCGGGCGAAGCATTTCGCCGTCGTCGCATAGCGGTCGCGCATCATCAGCTGCCAGCCCGTGTTCCGGCACGACATGATGCGCAGGCGGTCGTTGTCGTTGACGGTGAATTTCTGCGCGCGCCGGTACAGGTCCTCGGCGTCTTCGTCGTAACCGAGCAGCAGCGATGCGTCGCCCGCCGCCACCAGGCGCGCGACGTCGACTTCGCCCAGCTTGCGCGCCGCGCTGTCGAGTACCTCGTCGACGGTGCAGTAGGCGCGCTCGGCGGCGCCGTCGAGGATGGCGGCCGCATAGCCGGGCAAGGTGCCGCGTTGCGCAAGTCCGGAACACAGAGCGAAATAAATGGTCGAAAACATGGTGCACCTCCCGGTTGATCTGTTTGCGGCCGGGTTATCCCGGCGACAAGATCATGGTAAGCGCGATACGCCTCGACAAATCTCAACAAACCGCAGCGCAAATCACAACAAACCTCAACTCCTCACTGCCCGGGCGCGCCGAGCATGCCCTTCGCCAGCTGGGAGCCGAGATCGCCCAGCAGCACGTCGCCCACGACCTGCGACGCGAACACGGCCACCAGCGCGATCAGCATGACCATGCCGATCATGCCGCGCAACGGCTGGCTCAGTGCGTTCGGCTCGAGCTTGTCGGCCGAGCGGGCCATGATGCCGAGGCCGACGTCGACCAGCACCAGTACGAGCATCACCGGCGTGCCCAGCTTGGCGAGCGCGGTCCACACGGTGTCGGTGCGACCGATCAGGAACGCCTCGGCCGTACTGGCCAGCGTGGGCAGCATCACCTGCGGCGGCCACCATTTGTACGACTGGAACAGCGCGCCGAGCAGGAAGCTCATGCCGCCGCCGACATAGAACAGCGTCGTCACCAGTTGCAGCAGCAGGTTCGAGACCGGGGTGCTCTGTTCGCCGCGCAGCGGATCGGTCATCTGGATGTTGTTGAACCCGGCCATGTCGTCGATCAGCGTGCCGACGCTTTGCGCGATCCAGAACACCGGCGCGGCCGCGAAGCCGAACGCCAGGCCAAGGAAGGCCTCCTTGCAGGCCAGTACGATCAGCATCGCGCTGCCGGCCGTCTCGAACGCCTGCGGCGACTGCCCGGACGCGACGAAGAAGGTGAGCACGTAGACGACGCCGTTGCGCACGGTGCCCGGCAACGCGCTGTCGCCGGTGGCCGGCAGCACGATGAAGGCCACCATGATGCGGATGCCGGTGAGCAGCACCAGCACGATCAGCGTGTGGTAGGCGCCGTACCAGTCCATCAGGGCCCGGAGCCAGGCGTGGGTATCGTAGGTCATCGTTTGCTCGCATAACGTCGGGCCAGCAGGTTGTCCACCGCTTCCTCGTCGGCGGCCAGTTCGGCGGCGTGGGCAGCGGCGCGGCGCACCTCGTCCAGCCTGGCCCGGCACCGGTCGAGCGCCGCGCCGGCGCGCGCCAGCCGGGCTTCCGCGGCGCGCACCCTTTCCTGGTGGCGCTCCACGGCGCCGGCCGCCTTCTGCTCTTCCTTGCGGGCCGCGTCGAGCGCGTCCTTGAGCGCCACGCGCCAGTTTTCGTGGCGCACGTAGTCGGGCACCGACAGCGCGGCGGCACCGCGGAAGCGCGCGGCCATGCCGTCGGCGTGGGTGCCGCAACGCGCCTGGGCCTGCTCCACCTCGCGCCGCGCCGCGTCGCGGGCGGCCTCGCGCTCGGCCAGCGCGCGCCGGTCGCGCGCGGCTTCTTCCTCGATGCGCTCGCGGCGCCGGGTCTTGGCGGCGACGATCGCCCGCCACTTGCCGATGGCCGCCGCGCTCATTGCGGTGCGAACCCGGCGACGAATTCGTGGGTGTCCGCGCCGTCCGCGAAGTCGTCGGTGCGCTGGTTGAGGAAGTCGTCGAGCGGGTCGTGCTGCGCGATCGCCTCGTCGGTCAGCGGGTCCGTGCCCTGCTGGTATTCCCCCATCTGCAGCAGCAGCTCGACGTCGTCGTACTTCGCCAGCAGCTTGCGCACGTGCCCGGCGCCGGCGCAGTGCTCGGGCGTGGCGACCAGGGTCATGACCCGGCTCAGGCTGTGCAGCACGTCGATGGCCGGATAGCGGTTGCGCGCCGCCACCTTGCGCGACAACACCATGTGCCCGTCGAGGATGCCGCGCACTTCCTCGCTGACGGGGTCGTTGCCCTCCTCGTCCTCGGCCAGCACCGTATAAAAGGCGGTAATGGAACCGTCCGGCCCCATGCCGGCCCGCTCGAGCAGGCGCGGCAGTTCGGCGAAGACCGACGGCGGAAAGCCGCGCCGGGTGGGCGGCTCGCCGGCCGCCAGGCCGATTTCGCGCTGCGCGCGGGCGAAGCGGGTCAGCGAATCCATCATCAGCAGCACGCGCAGGCCGCAGTCGCGGAAGTACTCGGCGATGGCGGTGCCGACGTGCGCCGCCTTGGCGCGCTCGATGGCGGAGCGGTCGGACGTGGCGCACACGACCACGCTGCGCGCCATGCCGTCCTCGCCCAGGATCAGTTCGATGAATTCGCGCACCTCGCGGCCCCGTTCGCCGATCAGGACGATCACGTTGACGTCGCAGGCCGCGCCGCGCGCCAGCATGCCGAGCAGGGTGCTCTTGCCGACGCCGGCCGGCGCGAAGATGCCGAAGCGCTGGCCTTCGCCGACCGTCAGCAGGCCGTCGATGACGCGCACGCCGGTATCCAGCGGCGTGTCGACCATGCGCCGCGTCAGCGGATCGGGCGCGGCGGCCATCACGGGGCGCAGCAGCGCGTCCGGCGGCAGCGGCGTACCGTCGATCGGCTGGCCGAGCCCGTCGAGCACGCGCCCCAGGAGCGCTTCGCCCACCGGCACCGACAGCGGGCGGCCCAGGCCTACCACGCGGGTCGCGCGCGACAGGCCGGTCACGTCGCCGAACGGCGCGAGCAGCGCGAACTGGCGCGTGAAACCGACCACCTCGGCGCGCTGCAGCAGGGTGCCGTGCGCGTCGCGCAGTTCGCACAGTTCGCCCAGCATGACGTCGATGCCGCCGACCTTCAGCAGCGTGCCGACGGCTTCGACCACTTTGCCGTGCCGGACGACCGCCGCGGCGTTATCGAGCGCGCCGCCCAGCGCGTCGAGGAAGGCGATGGCGTCGTTCATGGCGTGTCCCAATCGGCGCCGCCGTACGCAGCTTCGTCTTCTTCCTCGTCTTCCTCTTCCTCTTCCTCTTCCTCGCCCACCTCGGCGGCGTCCACGTCGAGCGCCGCGCCGCCGGCCCTGAGCGCGCCGACGGCCCGTTCGAGCGCGTCCAGCAGCAGCGGCAGGCCGCCGGTCACGATGCCATGGTCCCATTCGCACACGCAGCTGCCCGCTTCCGCGTCGGGATCGGCGGTCACCGCCGGGTTCAGCTGCCAGCGGTGCGCCGCGCACACGGCGCCGAACGCCCGGGTCGCGGCGGCGACGTCTTCCGGCGCCACGCGGACCGACAGGTACGAGGCATCGTCGAGGTGGCGCGACAGGTCGGCGCCGATGCGCGCGAACAGGGCCTCGCTGTCGGCGTCGCCCAGCGCGCGCGCGACCGTGCGCAGCACGACGTCGGCGATGCGGTCGCGCAGCGCCAGCAGCGCATCATGCCCGTCCTCCGCGCCGCGCAGCATGGTTTCCTGCGCCGCTTCCAGCGCGCGCGCCCGTCCGGCCTCGTAGCCGCGCTGCTCCGCCGTGTCGTACTCGGCACGCGCCGCCTCCATCATCCGCACGGCCTCGGCGCGCGCCGCTTGCCGGAGCGCCTCGGCTTCCTCTTCGGCGGCGGCGATCAGCTCTTCCACCTGCCGGCGGCACTGCTCGGCGGCGCCGTCGAGGGCGACCAGGCCGGCCATGTCGCCGGCACGCAGGACATCCTGTCCAACGCCGATCCCGCCACGCGGCGATCTCAACCAAATAACCATGTGAACTCCGGAAAAATCAGCGCGGCGTCCGCCAGGAAAGGCGTGCTCGCGCCGGTTGTGGCGGGGCGCGCGTCCGCTGCGCCCTGCAGGGTCAAGGCAACCAGCCGCGCCGCGACGTCCAGGGTCAACGCCCCGTCCGCGACGAGCATCGCGTGGCCGCCGGCGGCCAGCGCATCGGCCCCGTCGGGCGGCGCCGCGCCGGCGCCGGGCGCCTGCAGGCCGAGCCGCACCAGCGTGTCGAAAGCCTGTTCGCCGACCGCGCCGGCGAGCAGCCGCCGCTGCGCGCCGGATACGATGCGCCGCAGCGCGCCGCGCGCGGGATACAGGCGCAAGGCGGACAGCACGCGCCGCAACGCGTCCTCGTCGAGCAGGGCCAGGCGGTTGGCGTGCGGGGCGAAGCTGCTCAGGGGCGCCGGGGCACCCAGCCAGTCGGCGCGCGCGCCATACCAGGGTCGTTCCGCGCCGGACGGCACGGGCACGCCCAGGCGGCGGCAGGCGCGTTCGCCCAGCGCGGCCGCCAGCGCCGCCACCCGCCGCTCGTAGGCGGCCAGCCAGCCGGCCAGGCGTTCCGGCGGCAGCGGCACGGAGTTCATACGGCGTGGGTCCCGGAACGCTTGAGCACGCGCTGGACGGCCCCATTGAGCGAGATGCCGAAGCGGCGCGCCAGCAGCGCCAGCGCGGCGGCCAGCGCAAGCAGGCCGAGCGCGGCGCCACCCCAGCGCCAGGCCGCGGAGCCCTTGTTCGACTCGCGCAAGGCCTCCGGCGCCGCCATGCCCTGCACCATCGTGACGCTGACGTTGTCGTAGGTGAGCCCCTCGACCGCGTGCACCACCAGGTTCTTCAGGTTGGGCGTGAGCGTTGCCACGTCCGTGCCCGGCAGGTACTGGATGAAGACCGCCGCCGACGACGGCTTGACCGTGGCGGCCAGCGGATCGTTGTTCGGCAGGACGATCTGCACGCTGGCATAGGCCACGCCGTCGATGCGCGACAGGACCTCCGACAGCTGCTGCGACACGCCGTAGATGAAGCGCACGCGTTCCTCGGTGGGCGTCGAGATCAGGCCGTCCTTCTTGAACATGTCGCCCAGGTTCTGGAAGCGCTGGTGCGGCAGCCCGTGCGCGCGCAGCACGTCCATCGCGCGGGCGAACTGGTCGCCGTCGATCTCCACGTTCCAGGTCTTGCCGCCGTCGTCGGACTGCTTCGAGGCGTCGACCTGGGCGTCGAGCAGCACCGCCAGCATCTCGTTGGCGTCGCGCTCGGGCAGGTGCGCGAACAGCTGCTTGCTGCAACCGCTCAGCAGCAAGGCCGTGGCGCAGGCCAGCACGCCGGCCTTCAGCACTTTCACATGGGTGGCCATATCACTGGTTCTTCATCAAAGTCTGCACCGACGTCTTGACGCCCTGGGCCACCATCTGGCCGCCGTACATCTTGCACGCCATCTGCGCCGCCTCGAACTGGATCTTCGTGGTGGCGCCAACAAGTTCCTGCTGCGACATGAAGGGCGCCTCGGCGGCGAACCGGTCGACCCGCCCGCCGAATTCGGCGAAGGCCTGGTCCTGGCGCGTGACGGCCTCGGTCATCGCCGACGGGCCATGCGCGCGCGACGCCTCCGGGGGCGCCAGGCGCGCGGCGTCCAGCTTGCTGCGGAACAGGTCGACCAGTTCGCTGGCGGGCTGCGCGCGCGGGCCCGCCGGGGTTGCCGGCTGCGGCGCGGACGGCGGCGCCAGGGTGGAGATCGGCGGCAGGGGCTGGATGGGGATCGTCATGGCGGGCTCCTAGGCACGCAGGTGGCGCTGCTGCATCATCTTCTGCAATTCGGCGAGGTCGACCGGCGCCTCGGCGCTGGCAGCGGCGCGGCGCGTGCTGGCCTTGCCCAGCAGCGCATTGACGATGTCGACGGAATCCTGGTCCTCGTTGCGGTTGATGACGTCGTTGGCGTACGAGCGCCACGACGGATCCTGCAGCCCGTACAGCGCCACGGCCAGGAGGGCGCTGACGTAGGGGCCGAACGCGCCGCGCAGGGGGCGCTGTTCGAGGTCGCGCAGGTAGCGCAGGGCGCCGGCGAAGTCGTGGCGGCGGATCAGCATCCAGGCGTCGTAGGCGTGCAGCTCGACGAAATTCGGACGCAGGATGTGCAAGGCGGTCAGGACCCGTTCGGACTGCTCGAGATGGCCATGCTTGGCGCCGAACATCAAGACCTCGATCAACGCCGCTATCAGGCGGTTACTGCATTGGGACACGGGCATGGTTCGCTCCTGTTGGGTGGGCCGCACGGCGCGGCATGACCGACACCTTACCGGCCGGCCGGCCGTTCCCGCGGGCCGGAGCCGAAATCCCCGCGCGCCAAACGAAGACCCGCCTTCGCCGCGCCGGACTTCGCATGCGCCGCCGCCGCTTCGCGCGGCCGCCGGCCGGCCGCGCCGCGGCGCCGACAATGCCGATCGGAAGGGGGGACGCCATGTCCGACGAAAAAACCGAACAACCCAGCGACAAGAAGCTGCGCGACGCGCGCCGCGACGGCGAGACGAGCAAGAGTACCGACCTGCCGTTCGCCGCGATCCTGCTGTGCGCCTGGCTGGGCTTCTCGCTCGCCGGCGGGCGCATGGCAGAACAACTGCGCCTGCTGCTCCTCGACGGACTCGACGTCAAGCGCGCGCAAAACGACCTGCGCGTGGCCGACGCGCTCGTCGCCGCGGCCACCCACGGGCTGATCCTGGTGCTGCCGGTCGTGGCCGTCGCGGCGCTCGCCGCGGTGGGCGCGCTGGTCGCCCAGGTCGGCCTGCAGACGTCGTTCAAGCCGCTGGAACTCAAGTTCGACGCCATCAACCCGGCGTCGGGCCTGAAGCGCATCTTTTCGCTGCGTTCCCTGATCGACCTGCTCAAGTCGGTGCTCAAGGCCCTCTTGATCGGCGCCGTGCTGTACCGCACCGGCATGCTGCTGGTGCCGCTGGTGCTCGGGGTGGTGTACCAGCCGGTCGGCGGCCTGGCCGACGTCGCCTGGGGCGTGCTGTGCAAGGTATTCGGCGTGGCCGGCGTGCTGTACGCGATCGTCGGCGTGGCCGACTACGGCATCCAGCACTGGCTGTTCGTGCGCGACCACAAGATGAGCAAGGACGAGGTCAAGCGCGAGAACAAGGATTCCGAGGGCGACCCGCACATCAAGAACGAGCGCCGCAAGCTCGGGCGCGAATTCGCCAACGCCGCGCCGAACGAACCGGTGGCCAACGCCAACGTGGTGGTCGTCAACCCGACCCACTATGCGGTGGCGCTGCGCTACGACCCCGGCGAGACGGGCCTGCCGCGCGTGATCGCCAAGGGCGTCGACGGCGACGCCAGGGTGATCCGCGAGCAGGCCATGCGCTTCGGCGTGCCGATCGTCGGCAACCCGCCGCTGGCGCGCGCGCTGTACCTCGTGGCGGTCAACGATGCCATTCCGGAACCGCTGTTCGATTCGGTCGCCGCCGTGCTGGCGTGGGTCGAGGACATGCGGGCCCCGAGCCCCAACCCATGACAAAGAGGACGCCCATGAAATCATTCCGCCTGAACGACCTGGGAGGGGAAGTCTCGATCGCCGTGCTCATCGTCGCGGTGATCGCCCTGATGATCCTGCCGCTGCCGACCGTCCTGATCGACGGCCTGCTGGCGCTCAACATCACGATCAGCGTGCTGCTGCTGATGGTCACGCTGTACATCCCGAACGCGACGTCGCTGTATTCGTTCCCGTCGCTGCTGCTGTTCACCACGCTGTTCCGGCTGTCGCTGAACATCGCGTCCACCAAGTCGATCCTGCTGCACGCCGAGGCGGGCCACATCATCGAAAGCTTCGGCGAGCTGGTCGTCGGCGGCAACCTGGTCGTCGGCCTCGTGGTGTTCCTGATCATCGCCATCGTCCAGTTCATCGTCATCGCCAAGGGGTCGGAACGGGTGGCCGAGGTCGGCGCCCGCTTCACGCTGGACGCGATGCCGGGCAAGCAGATGAGCATCGATGCCGACGTACGCGCCGGCAACCTGACCGCCGAGGAGGCGCAGCGCCGCCGCACCATGCTGTCGATCGAGAGCCAGCTGCACGGCGGCATGGACGGTGCCATGAAGTTCGTCAAGGGCGATGCCATCGCCGGGCTGGTGATCACCATGGTCAACATCGTGGCCGGCATCGTCATCGGCGTCACCTATCACAGCATGTCGGCGGCCGAAGCGGCCGACCGCTTCGCCGTGCTGTCGGTGGGCGACGCGATGGTGTCGCAGATTCCCTCGCTGCTGATTTCCGTCGCGGCCGGCGTGCTCATCACCCGGGTGTCCGACGAACACAGCAAGCCGCGTTCGCTCGGCACGGAGATCGTCAAGCAGCTGGGCACCAATTCGCGCGCCCTGTACAGCGCGGCGGCCATGCTGCTCGGCTTCGCGCTCGTGCCGGGCTTCCCGTGGCCGATGTTCCTCGTGCTCGCGGCCGCGCTGTTCGCCGGCGCGCGCATCATGGGCAAGCGGGTCCTCGACCGCGAACCGGCCGCCGGCCCGGAACTGTCCGCGCTGCGCGCCGACGGCGCCAAGGGCCAGGCGCCGACCATCGGCGCGCAGGCGCCGGCATTCTCCGCGCCGCTGTCCGTGCGCCTCTCCCCCGCGCTCGCGCAGCGCCTCGATACCGCCGAACTGAACCGCGCATTCAACATCGCCCGCACCGCGCTGGTCGACGAACTGGGCCTGCCGTTCCCGCGCGCCGCCGTGTGGACGGCCGACGCCCTCGCCGGCCTGGCGTACGAGATCATGCTGCACGACGTCCCGCAGCCGGCGACCGAATTGCCGGCCCGGCCCGAGCGTCCCGAACGCGCGCTGGCCGACGCCGTGGGCGCGGCGGTGCGGGCGCATGCCCACCTGTTCATCGGCGTCCAGGAAACCCAGTGGATCCTCGACCGGGTCGGGACCGAGTATCCGGGCCTCGTCGCGGAAGTCCAGAAAGTCATGCCGGTGCTGCGCATCGCCGAGGTCCTCAAGCGCCTGCTCGAGGAACACGTCCCGATCCGCAACCAGCGCGCCATCCTCGAGAGCCTCGTGAACTGGGGCGCCAAGGAAAAGGACCTGCTGCTGCTCACCGAATACGTGCGCGGCGACCTCGGCCGCTTCATTGCCCACCGCGCCGCCGGCGGCGGCCAGCTGGCGGCGATCGTGCTGGACGTCGAAGTCGAGCAGACCATCCGCCAGGCGATCAAGCAGACCCCGGCCGGCAATTACCTGACTCTGGAACCGCAGCAGATCGACCAGTTGCTGGCGTCGCTGGAACACCTCGTCGGCGCCAATCCGCCGCCGAATCTCGCGGTCGTCACGTCGATGGACATCCGGCGCTATTTCCGCCGCATGATCGCGCAGCGGCTGCACTGGCTGCAGGTGTATTCGTTCCAGGAACTGGGCGACATCGACCTGCGCCCCGTCGGCCAGCTCGGCCTGTAACGGGAGGCCCCGATGACCCGCATCCGCTCGCCGCGCGAACTGCGCATCGTGGTGGCGCAACCGCCGGCCGCCGGCACGCGCTTCGGCCAGCTGCTCGACCAGGCGCGCCAGGCGCTGGACCCGCCGGACCGGGGCGCGCCCGCCGGCGACGACGGCGCGCGCGACGACGGCGACGAGGCAGGCCAGGAACGCCACGGCGGCGACGGCCATGCGCCGGACCGTGTCGGCGCCCTGCCTCCGCCGCCGCGCCCGCGGGTGCCCGGCGCCGCGCGCGACGTCTCGACCCGCGCCATCGGCGCACGGCTCGTCGCCCACTGCGCCCGCGCCGCCGAGGCCGAGCTGGTGGCCGATCACCTGGCCGAACGCATCGCCCGCTTCTGCACCAGCCCAGCGCTGGAGCACGCGGGCGGGCGCTGGGAGGTCGTGGTCGAACTCGACCCGGCCATCCTGCCGCACACCCGGCTCCACCTGCTGCTTTCGGACGGCACGCTAGCGCTTCGCTTCGACGCCCGCGACGCCCGGGCCCGCCAGCTAATCTGTGACCACGGCAGCGCATTGCGCAGCCGACTTGAAGCTCACCTTGAAGCGCGCCCCGGCGCGCGCATCACGGTCCATGTGGAAGTGAACTGAGGAAGCCCATGCAAACCACAACGGCAACCATTGCGCTCGCGGACAGGCTGCGCCACTACACGCCGGCGCTGGCCGGCCTGGCGCGCGCCCTGTACGACGCCCGCGGCGCGCTGCACGGGAGCGTGCGGGCCGTGCCCGCCGGGCAGCCGCGCACCGGCAAGACGGCGCAGCTGACCATCGCCAGCGGCCAGGGCGAGTTGCACGTGCACGTCGAGGCCGGCGCCGCCTTCGAGGCGATCGCCCTCGAACCGGAGGCAGCGTGCCGCGCCGCGGTGGCCAGCCTGTACCTGGCGGGCCCGCTGGAAGCGCTGGCGCGCCATGGCATGACGCGGCCTGCCGTGCAGGACCTGCGCCTGGCCGCGCCGCCGGCCGGCCGCACCGGCGTGCTGCACCTCGAATACGACCACGATGGCGCCACCGCCACGGCCACCGTGGCCGCGGTGTCCGGCACGCTGGCCGCCGCGCTGGCGGAGCGCATCGGTCCGCGCGGCCGCGCCGCCCTGCCCCCGGCGCTGGCCACGCTCACCCTGCCGACCACGCTGCGCCTGCGCACCCGCCACGCCACGCCCGCGCTGCTGCGCACCTTGCGCGCGGGCGACGTGCTGCTCGGCTGGCCGGCCGCACCCGGCCTCGCGCCGCACGCGACACTCGACCGGGCGACCCTGCTGTGGGGCGCCGCCAACGGTCACGCCGTCCATGCGCGCGCGCGCATCGATTCCCGCAACGTCATCCTGGAAAGCCATCCCGCCACCATGAGCCACGATCCCGACCTGTCCCTGCGCGCCGCGCCGGACGCCGCCTCCACCCCGATCGACGTCAGCGACGTCGAACTGCCGGTCCACATCGAAGTGGTGACGGTGAACCTGCCGATCGGGCAGATCGCCGCCCTGCAGCCGGGCTATCTCCTCACCCTGCCGGTCGCGCTGGCCGACGCCGAGATCCGCCTGGTGGCGCACGGCCAGACCCTGGCCTTCGGGGAGCTCGTCGCCATCGGCGACCAGCTCGGCCTGCACATCCGCCGTATCGCGAGCGCCGATGAACGCCGCGCCTGACGTCGGCTCGCTGCTGATCGCCGCGCTCGCGCTCGCGGTCCTGCCGTTCGTGGCGATGGTGGTCACGTCCTACACCAAGATCGTGGTCGTGCTGGGCCTGCTGCGCAATGCGCTCGGGCTGCAAGGCGTGCCGCCCAACTCGGTCCTCAACGGCGTCGCCCTGATCGTGACGTGCTTCGTGATGGCGCCGGTCGGCATGGACGCCATGCACCGCGCCCACCTGTCCGGCGAAGGCGCGGCCGGGGCCCAGGTCATGCCGCTGCTCGACGCCGGGCGCGAGCCGTTCCGCGCCTTCCTGCAAGCCCATGCGACGGCGCGCGAGAAGGCGTTCTTCCTGCGTTCGGCGCGCCAGATCTGGCCGCCGGCGCGCGCGGCCGAACTCAAGGACGACGACCTGATCGTGCTGGCGCCGGCGTTCATCCTGAGCGAGCTGACCGCCGCCTTCAAGATCGGTTTCCTGCTGTACCTGTCGTTCATCGTGATCGACCTCGTCGTCGCAAACGTGCTGATGGCGCTCGGCCTGTCGCAGGTCAGTCCGACGAACGTGGCGATCCCGTTCAAGCTGCTGCTGTTCGTCTCGCTCGACGGCTGGTCGATGCTGGTCCACGGCCTGATCTCCACCTACAAGTGACGTCATGGAATACGATAACCTCACCCACCTGACCGCCCAGGCACTGAAGCTGTGCCTGATGGTGTCCCTGCCGGCCGTCGCCGTGGCCGCGCTCACGGGCCTCGCCGTCGCCTTCCTGCAGGCGATCACGTCGCTGCAGGACTCGAGCATTTCGCAAAGCGTGAAGCTGGTGATCGTCACCGTCGCCATCATGGTCAGCGCGCCCTGGGGCGGCATGGCGGTGCTCAGCTTCGCGCGCAGCCTGTGGGAGGTCATGTTCGTATGAGCATCCCGCGCATCGGCGGCGGCTGGCTGCCGTCCCTCCCCGCCGCGCCGGACACGCCCCGGCCGGCCACCCAGACCGACCAGCCGGCGGCGCAGGAGCCGCTGCCGCTGCTGCCGCACCTGCGCCGCCACGGGCCCGGCCTGGCGGCCCGGCGCCGCGCGGCCAGCCGCAAGAAGCGCGACGCCGACAATCCGCACGGCGCCGATCCCGGCGCCGAAAGCGAAGACCTGCTCATGATGCTCGAGCAGCACCTGCTGCACGACGACCGCCAGGTGGCGCAGACCGGCGAACGCAACGCGCGCGACCAGCAGTCGTCGTCGCAGGGGCGCGACCCCGGCGGCGCCGGCGGCTTCGGCCGGCAGCAGGCCGCCGCCGATGCCGGGCCGCGCACCGCCCCCGCTGGACGATGCGCGCGGTGGCGCGTCCGGCGCGCGACGACAACCGCCTGCTCGCCCAGTGGCGGGCCGCGGCCACGGCCAAGGACTCCCGGGCCCGCGCCGAACGCGCGCTGCTGGCGCTGCCCGCGGTGGTGAAGCGCGCCGCGGCGCCGGGCGCGGGCCCGGCCGCCAGCCCGACTTACCCGATCCTCGCCATCGTGCGCGCATTCCTCGCGATCCCGGAGACCGAGCGCACGCGTCCCGCCACGCTGGCGGACGTGCGCGACCGCCTGCTGGCCGCGGCCAGGCCGGCCGGCGCGGGACGCCCGCCGTCGGACGCCGAGGAGTCCATCAACCTGCTGCTGCCGATCGTCCTGCTGAACCTGGGGCGCCACCGGACACGCGAAGGCCGCGCGCTCGGCATGTCCGCGCTCGCCGCTTTGATCCGCCGCGGCCGCGGCTGGTGATCCGGCTGCCGCAACCGCATCACACTGAATAGGAGATTCGTTCATGACCAAAGAACTTCGCATCCTGACCGGCTTCCACGCCGGCGCCCGGATACAGTTGAATCCAGCGACGATGTCGATCGGTGCGGAAACGACGGCCGACATCCTGATCCAGGACTGGAACGAGGGCACCATGCAACTGGCAACCGACACGCAAGACCGGGTAACGATCGCCGCCGCGGGCACGGCCGGCGCCCCGTCGACGCTGGACGATTTCACGCCACGCCGCTTCGGCGACGTGGTGCTGTGCGCCGGACCGTCCGACGCGCCGTGGCCGTCGGACGTGCAGCTGCTCGAAACGATGCTCGCCGCGCCGGCCGCCGCCGATGCCGATGCCGCCACGGACAAACCTGTGCGCGTACCGCCCGCCCCGCGTGCCTCGTGGACGCGTACCGGGCTGGTGGCGATGCTGGTCGGCTCGGTCGGCGCCGGCGCCCTGGCGCTGGCCGTGGGCAAGACGTCGCAGGCGGCCACGCATCCGCTCGCCCGGGTCGGCATCGCCGACGTGCGGGGCGCGCTCGACCGCCTGCAGGAACCCGGCATCGAGCTGCGCGAGCAGCCGGACGGCTTCGTCGCCAGCGGCATCGTGGCGAACGCCGCGGCGGCCCGCAAGGCGCACGCCAGCCTGCGCAGCGTCGCCGGCAGCCGCCTGCGCTGGCAGGTCAAGCCGGCCGACGACATCGCCCGCGAACTGGCCGAATCGCTGCACGAGCCGCACGTCACGGTGCGCTACGCCGGCGCCGCGCGCTTCGAGGTGGCCGGCACGGCGCGCCAGCCCGCCGCGGTGCGCGACGTGGTCGAGCGCTTCCGCAACGACATGGCGCCGCTGGCGCTCACGGTCGGCGTGAAGGTCGAGCGAATCGACGAACTGGCCGTCGCGGGCAAGGTCGATTCGGCCCTGCATGCGGACAGCGTGCGCTACATCGAATCGAGCGACGGCACCAAGAACTTCCTGGCCGACGCTTCCGGCAACACCACCTTGCAATAGGAGACCGCAATGTACGAAGTCATGACCGAAGCATTGATCGACGTGCTCGACGACCTGCCCCAGGCGGGCACCCAGGCCAGGCGCCACCACGAGGTCCGCGCCGCGGCGCAGGCCCTCGACAGCCTGGCCGACGCCTGCGCCGCGCGCTCGACCGACACGGCGAGCACCGAAGCCCAGGCCGGGCGCGCGGTGGCCGATGGATTCCGCGCCGCGGCCCAGTTGTGCCGCCTGGCGATCCAGTAGTTCCGCCAGCCATGTGCCAAGCGCACGGCCGGCAAACCAGCGTGTGCGGCAATACCGCACACATATCCAGCAGTAATCCACTTACTTTCAGGAGAAACATCATGGCAGACGCACCCGTCACTCTGAACACCGGCGCCCAGATCGCAGCGATCGAGGCCGCCGCCGCAGCCGAAAATGCGATCAACCTGGCCACCCTGCATGCCAAGATCAGCACCATGGGCCTGAAGGCGGCCAAGGACATCGTCCAGTAAGGTCGACGGCGCGCCATCGGGCCGCGCATGGCGCGCCGGCCGGGAGCCGCAACCCGCTCCCGGCCGGCTTTTTTTATTTCACCGGTGCGACGGAAAAGAACGATGAGCCTCGAACGACGCGATCAACTGATCCACGAAATCTGCGCGCTGCGCGACGTGCCCGGCGCCGACGAGGTGCTCGCGCGCGGCGTGCTCGACATCGACAGCTTCGACGTGGCGATCGACCATTTCGAGGAAGACGGCGACGCGGTGTACGTGACGTTCCAGTACGGCGTCGTCACGGCGGGCCGGACGCTGCGGGTGTTCCGCCTGCTGCTCGAAGCCAACCTGGCCGTCTACGCCCAGGACCAGGCGCAGCTCGGCCTGGAAGTCGACACCGGCGCCATCGTCCTGATTGCCCGCGTGGCACTCAACGAGGAGGTCGACGGCAAGTGGCTGCTCGCCATGATCGAGCACTACGTCGAACACGGGCGCTACTGGCGCGACAACATCTTCAAGGCGCGCGACGACATGTTCGAGAACCTCGCACGCGGCGACTACGTCTGGCTGCGCGCATGAGCCGCCTTTCCCCTCCACCGGCAACCGACACTTTCAGGAGAACGACATGACATCCACGAGCAGGACCGGGAGCAAACCGCCTTCGCCGCCGGAGAAGACCGACAAGACGAAGGACAAGAGCAAGGACAAAGACAAGGACAAGGCCGACCAGGACGCCCTGGACCAGGCCATCGGCACGCTCGGCATCATGATGCTGCAGAAGGTCCTGCAAGGCGCCAAGCGGCGCCGCGCCGAAATGAACGAAGACGATCCCGACGCCTTCTGATCCCGCCCGGCACGGGCGACGCTGCCGCGCCGCCCGCTTCCACCTCACCCCGAATATGGCTTGTACGAGACCTTGCCGGTGCCACTGATCCGCGCGGCATCCGGCGTCAGTGCATCCACCTTCATGCCGCCATCGTCGATGCCCGAGAAACTGGCGCTCGACGTCTTCGAATCGGTGCGGAACAGCGATTCCTTGACGTTCTCGAACGTCGAATCCTCCACCGTCAGCTTCGTCGTGATCGGCTGGCCGCCGTTCGTGCGGAACACCTTGCCGGCGCCGTTGACGTAGACGTTCCTCATCAGCACCTCGGCGTCGCCATTGTCCTGCACCACCTTGTCGGAACCGTTGTAGAACGAACTGTTCGTGATGACGACCTGCGCCGGCCCTTTCGGAATGTCGTCGACCGACATCCCGGACAGCTTCGCGTCGTGGATGCGGTTCTTCGCGCCGTCGATCGTGATGGCATCCTCGCCGATGTCGCGGTTGACGACGTGGTCGAGGTTGGCGCTGCCGATCAGGTGGATGCCGTCGGCGCCCGAGTACTGGACGTTCTTCAGCGTCGCCCCCGGTTCGAGGATGAACACCGGCTGCTGGTGCTCGCCCTGGGAACCGTCGCCGAGCGCCTTCGTCGGCCGGTAGTACTTGCCGCCGCCGTCGAAGGTCTCGCCGGCCTTCACGATGATGGGCTTGTCGACGTCGACGACGCCGGTCGGCTTCGGCATCGGCTGGCCGCGTTCCGGCCTGGCGCCGTCGGGCACGTGGGTGTGCACCGGCGGCCGGGACGTCTTCTTCCGCTTGGTTTCAGGTTCGCCGTCCGCATCGTTATAGGGCGCCGCCGGCACACTGGCCGTGCGCTTGGGCCGGTGTTCGTGGTCGTCGTCCCTGGCCTGCTGCTTCAGCTTGACGGACAAGTGGTCGAGCCGCCTGACCCATTCGTCCGTCTGCTGCTGCGGGGACGGCCCGGCCGGGGGCTTGGGGAAGTCGGGAAAACTCTGTGGGGGATAATGGGCATGCACGCACGTGCTCATGTCGGTACCTGTACGGTTGGTTGAGGGAGGGTCCCTCTACAGGATGACGGCACATGCGCCGCCGGCGGGCGGGGCCGGCGAAGCGGCGCGCCCGCGTGCGAAGCGGGCGCGGGTGTCAGCGCTTGGCGTTGACCATCTCGTGCAGCTCGAGACGGTTGTAGGCGGCGCGCATGGCATCCTTGACGTTGACCGCCTTCTTCGCGATCAGCTGGGCCAGGACGTCGTTCAGGCTGCGCGACATGCTGTCTTCCTTGCGGCGCATGAAGTCGGCGATCAGGTGCAGCTTGCCGGGGTCGGCGACGTACTGCGCCACCTGCTGGTTGTTGTTGAACACCATTTCGTAGGCGAGCACGACGTCGTCGCCCTGCTCGGTCGGCAGCAGGGTCTGGAAAACCACCGCGACCAGCGAATTCGACAGCGCGGCCGCGCGCTGCTCGCGCTGCTCGGCGGGGAAGAAACCCAGCAGCTTGGAGATCGCGCTGACGGCGCTGTTCGTGTGCATCGTCGCGAGCACGAGGTGGCCGGATTCGCCCGCGTGCAGGACGGTGTCGGCGGTGTCGAAATCGCGGATCTCGCCCACCATCAGGACGTCCGGCTTCTGGCGCAGCGCCTCGCGCAGGCCGGACGAGAACGTGGCCGTGTCGGTCGGGACTTCCTTTTGCGAGACGATCGACTGCTTGCGCCGCAGCTGATATTCGATCGGCTCTTCGATCGTGATGATGTGGGCGCTGCGCGTCGCGTTGATCTGGTCGAGCATCGAGGCGATCGTCGTCGTCTTGCCCGAGCCGGTCGGCCCCGTGATCAGGATGACGCCGCGCGTCGCCTCGAGCACGGTCTTGACGTAATGCGGCAGGCCCGTGTGCTCCAGCGCGATGGGCCGCAGCGGCAGGCGCCGGATCGAGATGGTGGTCTTCGAGCCGGACGAGGAGCGGAACACGTTGCAGCGCAGCCGGTAGTCGGTGAGGATGAACGGCCGGTCGATCGCGCTTTCGACGATCTTGTCCTCCCAATCCTCGTCGATGGCGTTCAGCACGGGCAGCATGTCCTCGAGCGTGACCGGTTCGGTGCCGACCTGGCGCCACCCGCGCGGCGACTTGATCATCACGGGCATGTCCTGCTCGATATGAATATCCGAGAAGCTCTGGCCGGAATTGACGAGGGAGATCAGCTCCTCCAGTAATTCACGGGATATCGAAAAATCGTCGGACATGGTGCACCTGGGTAATGTAGGACTTGTTCGAGTATAGCGCGGCTGCCTTTTACTGACCAGTCATCCGGCGCCGCCGAACTCAGCGCCGCAACCCCACCAGCCCCGTGAACCGGTTGATGGCCATCCTGTACAGGCCCGGATCCGCATGGTAGCCCATGCCCGGCGGACCGGACGTGCGCGGCGGACGCAGTTCCGTCCCGCCGTCGGGCAGGGTTTTGGTCCGGTCGTAGGCGCTCAGGCCCAGCTTCAGGCGCACGAGTCCTGGCGATTTGAAGCCCAGCCCCTTCATGCGCCCCATCAGGCTCTTGCGCGAACGCTCCGCATAGTCGAGCGTGATGGCGATGCCGCGCGGCTTGGCGTAGTCATAGCCCAGCTTGCCGTCCTTGATGGCATGCCTGGCCTGGGTCTCGTTCGGCAGCTGTGGATCGAACAGGATCAGCGGCGCCGGGTCGTTCAGTTTCACGCGGCTCTCGACCGCGGCGGCGAACAGTTGCGCGCTCGCGCCGCCCATCGATCCGCCGGCGATGAAGTCGAATTTCACGTTGCGCCCCTTGCCGTAGGCGTCTTCGACCGCTTTCGCCACCAGCACGGCCGCCTCGTGGTTCGCCTTGAACACCTTGCCCACCGACTGGCCGATGCTGCTGAAGGCCTGGCCGACGTCGCGCATGTTCTGCGTGCCGCCGAACATCACGCGCACCTCGAGCCGCTGGTTGCCGTGCTCATCCGTACCGATTTTTTCATCCCAGACCATGTGCGCGACGTGGGCCGCACGTACCAGCTTTTCCCGCTCGCCCTCGGGCAGCAGGCTGAACAGGCGCGACGTGCGTATCGTCGCGTCCATGTAGTGCCGGGAAGTCAGTTCCGTGCGGGCGGGCCGGTAGGTCATCGGCATCTGCCGGGCGAGCTGATCCGCGAACACGTCGGCGCTGCCGCCCTGCGCGCGGAGGCACGCCACGTACTCGATCCGGTATTCCTTGTCGTCGGTCCGGAGGATCGGCGACAGCGCTTCGGCAAAGCGCGCCGCCAGTCGTTGCACGGCAATGAAGCTGGCCGAGTCCGGCTGGGACGCGAGCGGCTCGCCTTCCTGGTCGGCCCGGTTCGCGAAATGCACCTGCAACATGTTCACCGTCTTCCCGTCGGGGCCGGTGACCTGGCGCTCGCCGATGAAGCAATTGGCCGCCCGGGCCGCCCGCGACAGGGACGCCAGCACGTCGGGCGGCATCCCTCTGCCGAATTGCGTCCGGCCGATCGACGCGCTGTCCGGCATGGGCGGATCGAGATCCAGCGGTGCGCGCAGCAACTTGCCCGCGGCTTTCAGTTGCGCATCCCGCTCGCGGCCCGGCGCGGCGGCGGGTCCCATGCCGAGCGCTTCCGTGATCTGCGACACCTGCTGGTCGTCCAGGCGATGCATCGACGTCAGCGTGTCCGCCATGCAGTCGATCTTCGGCCCCGGCGCCAGTTTGCCGAACGTCTTCGGGCGCGCGGCCGGCGCGGCCTCCGTGCGCACGGGCGCGGGCGCAGGTGCGGACGCGGACGCGGCACGCGCTTCGTCATCCGCCCGCATCAGGTCCGCCAGCGTCGGATGCTCCGGCGCGCGCATCAGTTGCGCCAGCGTGACCCGCGCCGGCTCCGGCGCCTGCGCCTGCGCGTGGCGGGCGCTGAACTGTTCCAGTCGCTGCAACGGCGCCTGCACGGGCGCCGCCGGCGGCGGCGTCCTGGGGCGCCGGCCCAGCGCCGGCAGGGAGAATCCGAACGTACGCCTGGGCGCGCGGCTGGTCTCGGGCCTGGCATTGGACGCAGTCTCGGCAACCGGGCTGTCGCTGACCGGCGCCACTGTCGATGAAATCGTTTTCATATCAACTTCCAAGGTCATGCGCGCAGCCGCGCGGACGTCTCAACAATGATGTATGCGGCGCAAACCGATCAACGCTGGGCCTCGATGGCCGCGCGCGGCAGGTTGCGATAGACCTTTTGCGCATAGGCGATGCGCAGCTTGGGCTTGCCGGCGTTGTAGGCGCCGACGGCCGTCCATGAATTGCCCAGTTGCTGCATCTTCCCCGACAGTATCCACGCCCCGACCTCGATATTCGTGCAGGCATCCATCAGCTCGGCCTCACCGATGCCGTACTGGCGCAGGGTCGGCAGCCAGCTGCTGTTGATCTGCATGAGCCCGATATCGTAGGAACCGTTCTTGTTTTTTGGACCGATCGCGGCGGGGTTCAGGTTCGATTCCGTCTTGGCGATGGCGTACAGCAGGTAGGGGTTCACGCCGTAGCGCGCGCCGGCATCGTCCCAGCACGCGTGCGCATGGCCGCACGCGAGCACGCACGCGAGCACGGCCGCCGCCCGGCCCGGTGTGAAGGTGCCGCTCATGGGGTCAACGTTCCATTCGAATATTTAAAGACGTTGTCCGGTGGCTGGCACGACAGCAGGAAGCCGTTGGCATCTTTCTTGAACGAGCCGATGTTGTACGTGGTGCTGCCGTCCGGATTCAGGATATTGCAGGGCGTGCCCGGCGCGATGGCGTCGTTGAGATACAGCGTGGGGCCCTCCATCCAGTTCCTGCCGACCACCCAGTTGCTGGCGATTCCGCCGTTCGTCGAGGAGATCGTCTTGTCCGCCGTGATCGTGCCGGCCGTGACGATGGCCGTGGCCGTGTCTACCGTGTCCGCGTACACCGTCGCGGGAACGCGCAGGTTGCCGCTCTCGTCGACCGCCAGCGCCACCCACGCGCTGCCGCTGTAGGTGAAGCCGCGGTTCAGCGCGGTGACCATGCGCACGTCGCCGGCCGTATTGCCCGTCGTGGGCAGGTCGGCGAAATTGGCCACCGGCGCCTTCCACGTCGACGCCGCCTGCCACAGGCCGTCGGCCCCGCAGGTCACCACCGTCCGGCTCGCGCTGTCGATCGCGATCGCCGCCGCGCTGCCGCAGGCCGTGCCCGGCGTCACGAGCGCGGCCCCGGCGAATCCCAGCGCCGTGTTCATCTGGTTCAGTTGCGGGCGTCCCGGCACGGTGTCGCGGTAGAGGAAATCGGTCGACAACTGGCCCGGCCCGTCGTAGAACAGGCCCGACACGAGGTGGCCGCCGTCGTGGGCGGCGGCGCCGTCCAGCACCGTCGTGCCGGCGCACGCCACGCCCTGGTATGCCGTGGTGACAAGTTCCCAGGACGATCCGCGCGCGATGCCGGGCTGCGCGGCGCTGACGTAGCCGCCGCCCTGCCCCGCCATCATGGCCACCGCCGCGATGGCGCGGTCCGGTATCGCGCTGCCGCCGTAGCCGGCCACCAGCGCGTCGAGCCGGCCCGGCGTGGGCTGGCGCACGAGCACGCAGGCCGATTGCCCGTAAGGATTGGTCGCGGCGAAGCCGGCCGGCAGGAAGCCCGCCGTTTTCAGTTGGGCGACGGTGACGGCCGTCAAGGCCCCCCCGCCCGTGCCGGCGACGAGGTCGCTGTAATTCGCCGCGACATACCTGGACGCGGCCGCCACGACCTGGGCCTGCTGCAGGGCCGTTTGCTGTTCCTTCAGTTCGTCGATCGAATCGCCGATCATGCTGGACAGGCCGACCAGCAGCACCGACGCGATGGCGAGTGCCGCCAGGACTTCGACCAGGGTCATGCCGCGCTGCCGCCGCATCGTGTTCATCGTTCGTTCCTCAATCGCAATGCGCCAGCCACACCGGCGCGCCGTCCGGGATCACGGCATCGCCAAGCGGCGGCAGCGCGATGCGCGTCCCGTCCACCGGCGACGCCAGGGTGTGGTCGGCCGCACGGTAGATGCCGACGTTGAGTGAGTTGCGCGACAGCGCCAGCAGTTCCGCGACGATCGGCCGCGTGCCCGCCGCGGCGGGGAAGATGTAGATCCGGCCCGCGCCGTCGCGGTAATTCATCCAGGCCGCCGTGGGAGCGGTCGCCAGCTTCGACCACGCCGGCAGAACGCCCGCCAGCTTCAGGTCGGCCAGGCTCACGCTGGTATCGGTGACGTCGTTCGCCTTGAACCAGGCCATCACCGCTTCCCGGTAGATCCCCATGCTCCCGGCATCCTCGCTGGCCTGCTGCCGGACCACGGCCTCGCGTCCGCGTTCGGCCGGCCAGCCGTACCAGCCACCGAGCGCGGCCACGAAGACCACGATCAGGACAGCCCACATTTAATCAGCTCAGTCCGCAATGAACGCGACCGTATTCGTCGCCGCAGCGCACAGCTTCGCGGCGCTGGCCGCGGCGGCGGGAAACACGGTGATCGGATTGTTTCCGGCGCCGTCGTCAATCTGGGTCCAGCCGGTCGCACCGCTGACGATGTTCATGCACACATCCTGCGGCACCGACGCATAGGTGATCTTGAAGGTTCCCGCGTCCACCTTCGCTATCGTTACCGCGCCGCCCCACGTGTTTTTAATGGCATTGTTGGCGTCGACCGTCAGCGTGCCGGGGATGGCCTTCGCCGTGACCATGTTGGCCAGCATGGTGGCATCGTCATAGGACTGCCCCGCATACATCTTGCGCACATTGGTGCGCAGGCCCGTGATCTCTTCCGTGGTCTGGTTCGACCGCGCACTGCCGAACGCGTTCTGCAGCAGCGATACCGCGGCCAGCACGACGAGGGCGGCGACGCCCAGGTAGGCGATGGCTTCCAGCAGCGAGGCGCCGCGCTGGCGATGCAGGCTGGCGAGGCGGGCACGGCGTTGGGGCAAGGTAGCAGGCATGTCGTATCTCCTTTGTTGGATTTAATGTACTGCGCGTGTCATCGTTGCGAGTTCGTGCTGGATGCCAAAAAAGCCCGTCACCAGCCAGCCGATCACGGCGGCCATCACGAGGATGGCGACGCCGTTCAGGATCTTCATCTGATTGGAAATCTGCTCGATACCCTCCTCCCGCCATTCGTCGGCGAGCACCTTGAGCGCCTCGCCGAATCCACGGAACTCGGCGTACACGCACAGGTCGTCGATCACTTCCGCCGACGGGAAGCCGTAGCCGGCGTTGCGCATGGCCTCACCGCAGTTGAGGCCGGAGCGCACGCCCAGCAGCGCGCCGTCGAGGCGTTCGCGCAGCCAGGGGTCGGCCATGTCGGACAGGCGGCTGAGCGACTTCTCGACCGTGACGCCGGCCGTCTGCAAGGCCGAGAACGCCAGCAGGAAGCCGCTGCCCACGACCAGCCGGTAGATCGAGAACGGCGCGAAGCGGTCGGCGAACACGCGCAGGTTGCCGCGCCAGCGCGGCAGCGCCGCGGCGATGCCGCCCACGACGAGCAGCAGCACGCCGACGATGGCGAACATCCAGTGCCGGACCACCTCGGACATCAGATACAGCGACCGGGCCGCGCCATGCCACGTCGTGGGGTCGGTGATGCGGGTGAACTCGGGAATCACCCGGGTGCCAAACAGGTAGACGTAGGCGAGGATCAGCGCCAGGAGCGAGCTTGGGTAGACGAGCCCGCCGACGATGACCGCCTTGATGCGCTGCTGCGCCTGCACCACGTCGACGACGGCCAGCAGCGCGGTCTCGACGTTGCCGGACTGTTCGCCGGCCAGCAGGATCATGCGCTCGGTCCGGGGCGCCCAGCCTTCCAGGCTTTCCGACAACATCCTGCCGTTCTGCACCTGCCTGCGGCAATCGTCGAGCACGATCGCCAGCGGTTCCTGCGGCTTGCGCCCATTGTCCGACGCGCGTTCGCGCAAGACTTCCAGGATGCGCAGCAACGGCAGCCCGTTGGTGAGCATCTTGGCGATCTTGCGATACAGGCGCACGCGCGCCGATGCCGGGAACTGGGTCTTCGCCCAGGCGCGCGTGACGTCAAACCGCATGGATCGCCTCCAGCCGGCTCGCCGGTCCCACGAGGTGGCCGACCACTTTTTCCGCCATGCGCGGATCGATCTGTCCGGCCGCGATCTTGTCGATCGCATGGCCCAGCATCGTGCGCCCGTCCAGGTGCTCGAGCCAGTACGCGACCGCCGCGCATTTGTCGCCGGCCCGGATGAATTTGAAGAACTGATCGTCCGGCACGATGACTTCCGCCAGCACCGACCGCCCCACCGTGCCATGCATGGCGCAATGCTCGCAGCCGCCGCCGGTCACGCGCACCCGCGGCAACGCGCCGCCGACCGCTTGCCGGACACGGGCGTACATCGCCGGCGGCAACGCGTCCGGCATGTCCACCAGCAGCTGGCTGCAGTGAGGGCACAACACCTTGACGAGGCGCTGGCTGATCAGGCTCGTGATGATCGTGTGGTCCGCGACCAGGCTCAACGGCAGGCCGAGATCGACCAGGCGGTCGACGATCGCCAGCGCGCTGTTGGCGTGCACCGTCGTCCACACCTGGTGGCCCGTCATCGACGCGCGCAGGGCGTTCTGCGCCGATGCGGCATCGCGGATCTCGCCGATCATGATGACGTCGGGATCGAGCCGCATCGCATTCGAGATCGCGGCCGAGAACTGGCGCACGCGGTCCGCTTCCGTGCACGCATTGGTCACGGCCGTCTGCACCGCGCCCTCGATCGGGTATTCCACGGGGTCTTCGACGGTCAGCACGTGCAGCTTGCCGCCCGCCTCGATGATTTCGCCGGTCAGGATGCGCTGCAGGGTCGTCGACTTGCCCGATCCGGTGGGACCGCTGATGATGTTCATCCCGACCGGCTGTTCCTTGATCTGCTGGAGCTGGCCGGCGTGGATGTCGCTGAAGCCGAGCGGGCGCAGGTCGACGTTGTCGCCGGCGTCGTTGTACAGCAGGCGCAGCACCATGACGGCGCCTTCGCTGGTGGGCGCGGTGGCGATGCGCACGCCGTACAGCCTGGGCGGCAGCTTGTCGCGGTCGGAAATCGCCGCGTCCTGGCGCTCCATGGGCTTGTACGAATTGTCGGACACGGAGGTCATCGCGCCATACAGCGTCGCCAGCAGGCGCTCGCCATATTCGCGCGTCTGGACGCCGATCGCCACCAGGTCGTTATGAATGCGGAACCAGGTTTCGGTGCAATCCTTGCGGACGCGGATATGGATGTCGGACGCACGCGCGAGGCAGGCCCGGTTGAGCAGGTCCTTGGCCGTCACCTGCATGAGCGAGTGCTCGTGCTGGGGCTGCGCGCCCGCGCCGCCGCTCTGGTAGGCGCGGGCGATGACCTCGATGCGGGTGTACGTCACCTGGAACGGCCGGCGCATCTTTTCCAGCCGCCCGATATACGACAGCACGTGGCGGTTCAGGCTCTGCCCTTCGGCGACGAGCAGGCGCCCGTCGCTCAGCAGGCAGAGCAGTTTGCGCTCCTCAGCGCTGGCCTCGAACGTGCCCGCGCTGCTCAGGACGACGGCCGTGCCGACGTCGCCGGCACCGGCCTGCTGCTCGTTGCGCCCGGTGGCGCGCTGTTCCGGCCGGTCCAACGCGAGCAGGTTCATCGCACTGCTCCCGTGGGCATGCCGGGCGGCGGACCGGGAATGGCGGCGACCGGCGGCAGCGTGGGACCGGATTGCGGCTGGGGCGCCGCCTGCGCGAGGCGGACCCGCCGCCTGCCCTTCCTGACGACGACGTTGCCCGGCGCGATCGACACCACCTGCATCCCTTTCGGCAGCATGTCGCCGGGCTGCACCTCGATGACGGCGCCGTCGCCCAGCTGCAGCGTCGCGAAGACTGCGCGCCCGATCCCCTCCACGCTGCGTACCTGCGGATCGCCCGCGCCGGGCGCATGCGCGAACGCGCTGGTGGCCGCCTGGATCGCGGCGATCTGGTTCTGCTTCATGAGGATGCTGCCCTGTACGTCCAGCTGGCGTTCGCGCGCCTTCAGCAGCAGCGTCTCGCCTTCGATCCGGCTCAGCTTTTCGGCGGTGGGATCGGCGTAGGCGTGCGCGCAGCCGAGCATCGATACGAGCACCGTACACCAGAGGGACTTATTTGACATACATGACTCCTTCGATTGACCATTGACCTGTCCGGTAAGCGATCCGGTCGATACGCACGCCGGGCCGGTCGAGCAACCCCGCCACCGCCGTCGGCGCCAGCGCCCGGCTGTCGCAGCTGAACGAATACGCCTGCCACTGCGGCACCGGCGTTCGCGCCGCCGCCGCGGGCGGCGCCAGGCTGGCGATCCTGAAACCGATGCCAATGTGTTGCATATCGGAGATGATTGGTTCCATCAATGCCTTGCGGTCGAGCAGCGCCTCGGGCGCATCCCGTTCGAGCCGGAGCGGCACGACCAGGCTGGCCTTCTCGCCGTTCAGGTCGAACACGGCGTCCGGCACCTCGGCGCGCAGCAGCGCCAGCGTGGAACCGTGGCGCGACCACGCATAACTGACCTTGTCGCCAGTGCAGACATACTCGTCGAGCAGCCAGCCCCCGGCGGCCAGGAAGCCCAGCTTGTCCACGCAGGCTTTTGCCAGGCTCGCCGGCCTGGGCTTGCCGCCCCACGGCGGCGGCTGCACCGACGGCGCCGCGCGCTGCAGCACGTGCATGCGCTCGGCGCGATGCGCCTCCTCGGCCAGTTGCTCGGCCTGTTGGCGCCGCACGCGCTGCAGATAGCCCCAGCCCCCGGCGAGCGCCAGCACGACGAGGGCCGCCGCGAGCCACGGCCAGTGGTTGCGCCGGGTGCGCACCGGTTGCAGGCCCCACCAGCGGTGCGCGCGGATGCGCCCGTCCTTGCGGTGCGGGATGAAGCTTTCGACGGTGCGCGCCTCGAAATTGTGGAAGCCGTAGTCGGCCAGTTCCGCATCGCCGAGGACGACGTTCCAGCCGCCCAGGCCGTAGTCGCCATGCAGGCGCTCCATGACTTCCTCGCGGGTGCCGGCGAAATCGCCGTTGGGGAGGAAGTTCGCATCGCGCGCCGCGAAATAGGCCCACATGCCGTCGGGCAGCCTGAGCGCGGCGAGCCAGTTGTGGACCCGCTGCTTGTCGCCGTCGTAGTACGCGCCCTCGAGCGCCAGCGTCTTCGAGATGATCGCGCCCAGCGAGAACATGCCGCGGCGCGCCCCGTCCGCGCTCTGGCCGAAGCCGGCCTGCGCGGTCGACTGGTCGGTGCGCAGCACGTACAGGTCGGATTCGATCTTCGCGCCCAGTTCGCGCGCCTCCCTGGCCAGTTCGCGCGGCCGCGACAGCGACTGCCAGAACAGGCCGCACACGAACCGGTGCTTGTCGATCTGGATGATGTGGATGGCCATGATGCCGGATCGCTTCGCGTCAGGGGCCAACCGTGGTGGGCGTGATCAGGATGACGATGGATTCCTTGGCGCTGGCCGCCTTGACGCCGCCGCCGAGCGCGACGTTGCGTGCGCTGCCCACGCCCTGGCGGTCGAGGTTGTCGTCCGTCTGCTCGAACCCGCTGATGATCAGCGTCTCGTTCGATTTCATCGCCACGCGCTGCAGGAAGTTGCGGGTATCGATCTCCGGCGTTTCGATCTTGCTGGTGCCGCTCTGCACTTCGCGGATGGTGTTCAGGGCCGAGATGTCGGTCGAGAACTGCAGCAGCACCGTGCCGTTGGCCAGCACGTGCGGCAGGATGCTCATGTTGAAACCCGACGTGACGGTTCCCGGAATCAGCGTCGTGGTGGTGCCGACCTGGGGCACCACCGTCGTCTGCGACTGCTGCAGGTAAGAGGTCTGCTTCGCCACCTGAAGCGGCACCACCTGGTTGTTCAAGGTGATCACCGACGCGGTGGTCTGGCGCCGCACCTTGCCCTGCTTCGACAGGGCGTCGATGATCGCCGTGCTGCCCGCGAAGCGCGAATCGCCCACGATGCCGGCCGAGAAGCGGGTCGCGTCCAGCGTGGCCGGCACCGCGCTGGTCAGCCCGTACTTCTGACGCAGGGTGGTGTACACGAGATTCCAGTTGATGCCGTAGTCGTCGCTGTCGTTCAGGCTGACCGACAGGACGGTGACGTTGATGACCACCTGGCGTTCGAGGGTCTTGTTCTCGTTGTCGATGTACGCGGCCACCCGGTCGAGCGAGTCGGGCGTGTCGACCACCGTGATCGACCCGGTCGCGGGCGAGATGACGACCTTGCCATAGCTCGACAACATGGCCTTGATCACGCTTTCGATGCTGCCATAGACCGACAGCTTGGACGCCACCGCCGTGTTCTGGCTGTTGTTGGCGGTGACGCCGTTCGTCGTTCCGGCGCCGCCGCCCGCCCCCGCGGCACCGCCCCCGGCGCTCGAGCCCGGGTTCGACGTGGCGCCACTGGTGACGCTGGCGTTGAACGTCGAATCGCCGGGCAGCGTGTTGATCTGGAAGGTGCGCGATTCGGTATGGAAGAACCGGATCGCGCCGTCGGCATATTTCCACGACACGCCGAAGCGCGCCGCCGCCGTGTCGAGCAGGCCGCGCAGGTTGCCGTTCGCGTAGTAGATGCGGACCCCGGCACCGCGCGCGCCCGACGGGGCCGGCGGCACGCCGCCCGCGCCTCCCGGCGGCAGGGGCACGGCATGACCCGGGGACGATGCCGCACCGTACATGGTCGCGGCCACCTCCAGCGCATCGGGCGTCACTTTCACCGGCAGCCCGGTACGCACGCCGATCCGTTCCGCCAGTTCGGGCAGCGACGCGACCGTCTTGTCGAACACCGCGTTCTCGTAAAAAATCTTCGGCAACGCGGGTTGCGCCAGCTTGACGACGTCCTTGCCCAGCCAGATGCCGGATTCGTGACTGACCGGCGACGGCGTCCTCGCCACGATGCCGTTCGCGGTATGGCCGGTGTCCCTGACCAGGTTGGCCACCTGGCCGCCGGTGTCGTCGATCTTCTTGTCCAGCCTGGCCGACATGCCGCCGCATGCCGACAGCAGGAGCAGGGGCACTACCGCACGCAAGCGCGTGGTCATCATGGTTCGCTTCCTTTCGCAACGATCCGCAGCACCTTGTTGCCGTCGTAGAAAATCGCCTTCATCGGTATGTCCGCGCCCTCCATGCTCTTCACGACCATGCCGACGGCGTCGGCAAAGGAACCGTGCAGTTCGGTGCGCACCGCGACGGCGTAATCGACGGGCAGCTCCCACATCAGTTGCCAGCCGGCGCCGGCGGCCCACCGTTGCAGGGTGCCGTTCAGGGTCTTATCGCTTTGCAGCACCGCCCAGGTCGGCTCCGGCGGGGGCGCGGCCGGCGCGGCGGGCGCGGCACGCACCGGCACGACGGCGGTTGCGACCGGTGCCGGCACCGATGCCGCCGGCGCGGGCGACTGCGGTTGCGGTTGCGGTTGCGGTTGCGGTTGCGGTTGCGGCGCCACGGCCGGTTCGGCGGCGGCCTGCGCCGGCATGCCGCCGCCGGCCAGGCGCGGCGTGATCAGGTACAGGCGCTCGCGCCGCGCACCCGCCGCGTCCTTGTGGCCGGACATCGCCTCCGTCCCGTAACCGCCGATCATCAGCATCTGCTGCAAATCGACGATGGCCAGCGCACTGAGGGTCGAGCGGGTCACCTGCGCGTCGGCGCCGCTGCCCAGGTTGCCGTCCTCGATGTCGACGTCCAGCCGCACCCGGGCGGCGCCGTCGTCCACGATGCGCGGAACGACCCGCAGCAGCGTCCCCGCGCTCACCTCGGCCACGTCGGCGACCCGCTCGCCGACCAGCGGGATATACCGGGACTGGCGCAGGTCCAGCACGGCGGCCACGTTATTCAGCGTCAGCGCGCCTGGCGTCGCCACGATGCGCGCATCGCCGCTGGCTTCCAGGCCTTTCAGCCTGGCGAGCAGGCCGGCGGCGTCGTTGACCAGCAATGTCGCCCCGGGTCCGGCCGGCGCCGCGCCGGAAACCAGCCCGGGCAATTTGGCGCGGTCGACATCGACGATCAGCGCATCGATTTCGATCTGGCGGGGCAGCACGTCGAGCTGCTCGATGAGTGCCTGGTACATGGCGCGCCTGCCGGCCGAGTCGTGGATGATGATGGCGTTCAGCGAAGGATCGGCATCGATGCGCGGACGGCCGGCGTTCCCGCCCTGGGATGGCTGCCCAACCAGCAGGTTCGACAGGATCGTCTTCATTCCCGGGATGGTTTCCGTCTTGCCGCGGGCGGCGATCACGCGGTCGGTCGCGCCGGCGTATTTCAGGCGGAAGACCATCGGTTGCATGTCGTCCGCGGCGTCTCCGGGCCGGGCCGGCAACAGGACCTCGCGCGCCAGGCGGACGTATTCGCGCGGCCCGCTGACGATGACGGCGCCTTCGCGCGGCAGCTCCACCCACCCGAAGCGGCTGTCGAACAGGCCCACGCCGGCCAGCACGCCCTTGGCATCCCGCACGCCGTTCGCGCCGAGGTCGAGGCGCATCGACACATTGTCTTCGCGCGGGACCACGTGCAGCGTGTCGCCGTACACGAACCAGCGGAAGCGATACGCCTGCGCCAGCCGCTCCAGCAGGCCGCCGCCGCCGGCGGCGCGCAAGGTTTCCCGTTTCACCGCCCGGTCCGGCACGTCGGACACGACCTCCACGCCGTACTCCCGGGCGAACCGGTCCAGCACCTCGTGCAGCGGCATGCCAGCGGTATCGAGCGTGAAGCCGTGGTTCGTCCATCCCGCCGGCACCGCGGCACACGCCGCCGGCGTCCAGAACGACGCCGCCACCGTGGTCGCCGCGACCAGCGCCAGCGTCCCGTGTCGCAAAACTCTCATGCAGTCCCCTTCGGTGGCGCCCCATGCGCCGTTCGCCGCAATGAGGCCGTCCTGAGCACGGAGTAGAAAATGTTAGCGCTAAACATAGGCCTACCCATTACCATTTTGTTACCACCAAAACGCCGATCCACGCCGCGCCGGCAATAACGCCGTGCGGGATTCGACCGGCTCGCCATTCGCCGGAATCCACTCCGCCATCGACAAGGTATTAGCGATGTCGAAAACAAGAAACGTTCGACGATGAAACAATTTAATTCGATGCGTAGTCTACCCCGAGCAGATAAAAAATCACAAGAATTTTTGATATACGTCAGTACTTTTTAACGAATGACGCCTGCCAACCACAGCACGAAGTTTGTTTAGCAAACAGGGGCACCTCGCCGGCAAGAGCGATAATAATGGACATGGTCGAGAACGACCAAAAAAGAGGGAAACGGCGATTATTTAAACGATAAAGCACTCCAGAACCGTGAATCCGGATTCGGTTTCCAAATTGACGGATTCAATTGCCGCCGGGATTAACACGCAATCGCCCCTACGCACCTCCAGACGCCCCCTGCCATAATCGATCGCATAGGATCCGTGCACGCAAACATGGATGACGAAGGAATCGAACACGTAATTCCGCACGACCGTTTCGAAACACGTCAATAGATTGGTCGTGAAATGCCGGCACTGCACGAGAGGGGTCGGCGCATTCGGAATCGCCTGATACGGGATTTTGCAGTCCTGATCGACACCGAGGTCCAGCGCGGCGATGGCATTGTCCATGTCCAGCGCGCGCCGGCTGCCGTTCGCGTCGATGCGGTCGTAGTCGTGGATCCGGTAGGTCACGTCGGACGCCTGCTGGATCTCGGCGATCAGGACGCCCTTCCCTATGGCGTGGACCCTGCCGGCGGGCAGGAAGAACACGTCGCCCGCCGCGACCGCGTGGCGGTTCAGGATGTCGTCGACCTGCCCGGCCTGGAACCTTTCCCGGCACATTGCCGCGCTGACCGGGCGGCTGAAACCGGCAATCAGCGTCGCGCCGGGATCGGCCTGGATCACGTACCACATTTCCGTTTTTCCCGGCGAATCGTAGTTTATCCCGGCCGGTACATCGTCGGGATGCACCTGGATCGATAAATCGTCTTCGGCATCGATGAATTTGACGAGCAGGGGAAAACGATTACCAAAGCGCGTATATAAGGATTTCCCGACAAGGATTTCCTGATAGTCCTTCAGCAAACACGAGAGCGAAATCCCGGCCAATGCCCCATTTTTCACCACCGAATCGTCCGACGGCAATCCACTGAGTTCCCAGGACTCGCCACAACGCGTCCGAAGCGGAATGTCCTTGTCTAGATGACTGAATAGCTTCCGCCCTCCCCATAATTTGTTTTTATATATACTTTTAAATATCAGAGGATATAAATTCGTCATCTTCCGCGAGATAATGTTGACATCTTTTTTTGTCGATCGGCAAATCGCATACTATTCGCCGATACCGGTTTTTATTCCGCGACAGGATAATCAACCATATCCGCATCCGGTCGCCGTGACACAATCCGGCGTTGTGGCGGCGCCTGCGTTCCGCTCGCGCCGGTCATGTGAAAGCGGGCCACTGCGTCGACCAGCCGGGCCGATTGTTTGCGCAAACTTTCCGCAGCTGCTGCGGCCTCCCCGACGAGCGCCGCGTTCTGCGCCGTCATCCCGTTCATTCGGCCGATCGCGACGCTGATCCCGCCGATGCTGGCGCCCTGCTCGGCGCTGGCCGTGGAAATCAGGCTGACCAGTTCGGCGACGCGCCGTACCGCCTTCACGATCTGGTTCATGGTCACGGAGGCCTCGCCGACCAGCGCATGGCCGGCGTCGACCTGGGCCGCCGAATCGCGCAGCAGCGTATCGATCTGCCGCGCCGCCGCGGCCGAACGCTGCGCCAGTTCGCGGACTTCCGCCGCGACCACGGCGAAACCGCGGCCGGCCTCGCCCGCGCGGGCCGCCTCGACCGCCGCGTTGAGGGCCAGGATATTGGTCTGGAAAGCGATCGAATTGATCACCACGATGATGTCGACGATCTTGTCCGAGCTCGACTTGATCGCCCCCATCGTGTCCGACACGCGTGCGGCCACCTCGCTGCCGCGCATCGCGTCGGCGTACGCGGCCGTGCTCAATTCCCGCGCCTGCCGCGCATTCTCGGCGTTGCCCCCGACCGTGTCCTCCAGGCGCGCCATGGCGGCCGTCGTCTGCCGGAGCGTGCCCGTCTGCTGTTCGGTGCGCGCCGACAGGTTCAGGTTGCCCGCGGCGATGTCGCGCGACGCCACGAGCACGTGCTCGCTGCCCTCGGTGATCTGCGCGATCGCCGTGGACAGATTGTGTTGCATGAGCTTCAGCGCCCGCATCAACTGGCCGGCCTCGTCCCTGCCGCCGATGTCGATCGCCACGTCGAGATCGCCGCCGGCGATGGTGTCGGCGATACGCGCCGCATGCCGCAGAGGCGTCGTGATCGACCGCGTGATGTACACCGCGCACAGGGCGCCGAGAAACAGCATCGCCAGGCCGGCGCCGAGCATGTGGATCTGCGCCGTCCGGTAGCGCGTGCGCGAGTGGTCGCGCGTTTGCGCCATGGCGCCCTGCTCGGCGGCGGCCAGCGTGTCGAGCGCGCGGATCCAGTCGGCGTACCTGGGGCCGAAATCGGTCTTCAGCATCACGGCGGCGTCGAACATATTCCCCGCCGCGACCGTGGACTGGATGGTCCGCACCACCGGCATCAACGCCTCCTTGCGCCGGCGCACCTCGGCCAGGGCGGCCGCATCGATCGCCGCATGCTGCAGGGCCAGCTCGGCCCGGTCGTAGTCGGCCAGCAGGCGCACCAGCGCGGCGCCCGCGTCGCTGCCCTCTTTGCCATCCGTGGGCGCGGCGATCCGGCGCATGCTCAGCGCGATCTCCGCGCCCACGTGCCGCATCCGCAGCGCGCCGTTCAGGCTGACCAGGCGGCTGCCGACGATTTGCTCGGTATCGCTCTGCAGGACGCCCATGTTGCCAAGCCCGACGCCGAGCATGGCGCCGGCGCACAACAGGACGAGGCCGAAACCCAGCGCCAGCCTCGCGCCGATATGAAGATTGACGATTGCGCGCATGAATACCCTCCCGGTGCCGGCGGAATGTCAGCGGACCATCACGCGCGCAGCACCGACACGCCGCGTTGGTGCATGCCCAGGCTGACCGCGTCGGCCACGTTGCGCGACCGGTCGACGTGGGGACAGACGACGAACAGTTCGCCGATGTCGGTGGCCACGGTGTACTCGTAGAACCCGCCGAGGTACGTGGCCTTGAGCACCCTGGCGGCGAGCCCGTACTGGCCGGCGTCGCCCACCATCCACGCCTCGGGTCGCACGGCCACGAGCGCGCGTCCGGACGGAACGGCATCCGGCGCGCGCCAGCTCAAGGGCCCCAGCTGCACGTCGCCGCCATGGGTCACGTTGGCCGGCAACAGCAGGGCCTCGCCCATGAAGCCGGCCACGAACTCGCTGTTGGGACGTTCGTACAAGTCCGACGGCGAGCCCGCCTGGGCGATCAGGCCGTCGCGCATGACGATGATCTGGTCCGACACCGCCAGCGCTTCGCTCTGGTCGTGCGTCACGTACGCCACGGTCAGCTGCAGGCGCTGCTGCAACGCGCGGATCTCGTCGCGCATCTGGCGCCGCAGGCGCGCGTCCAGGTTGGACAGCGGCTCGTCGAACAGCAGCACGGCCGGCTCCAGCACGAGGGCGCGCGCCAGCGCCACGCGCTGCTGCTGCCCGCCGGACAGCTCGCCCGGCCAGCGCGCGCCGAAGCCTTTCAACCCCACCGTATCGAGCGCGGCGTCGACGCGTTCTCTGGTGCGCGCGCGGTCCACGCCGGCCACCTTCAGGCCGTAGGCGACGTTATCGAAAATAGTCATGTGCGGGAACAGCGCGTAGCTCTGGAAGACCAGGCTGACGTTGCGCTCCGCCGCCGACAGCGTGGTCACGTCGACGCCGTCGATCAGGATCTGGCCGCCGCTCGGGCTTTCCAGTCCGGCGATCATGCGCAAGGTCGTGGTCTTGCCGCAGCCCGAAGGCCCGAGCAACGTCGTCAGGGTCCCCTTGGGCACCGTAAAATTGATGCCTTTGACCGCCAGGGCGCCGTCCTTGGTGTAGGCCTTGGTGATGTTCTTGAATTCGATTCCGGGCTTCATGATTGCTCCTCGTTGTTGTTCGTTATGAGATCACCGGCGCGGCCTGCACCTTGTCCTGCTGCTGCTCCTGCTGGCGCTTGCGGCGTCCCAGCGAGCGCTCCCCGACCAGCCACTGGATGACCCAGGTGGCGGCGAGCATCATCAGCGTCAGCACCGTGCAATAGGCCAGCGCCACGCCGTACTCGCCGTTGCCGACGCGGCCGATGATGAACGTGGTGGCCAGCTCGTTTTCGGCGCTCACCAGGAAGATCACGGACGATACGGTCGTCATGCCGCGCACGAACGAATACACGAGCGACGTCACCAGCGCCGGCCGCAACAGGGGAAGAATGATGCGGCGCAGGGTGGTCGGTGTGGACGCGCCCAGCATGCTCGATGCCTCGTCGAGGCTCTTGTCGATCTGCTTGAACGCGGCCGTGCCGGCGCGGATGCTGACCGGCAGGTTGCGGAACACGAAGCACACCATGATGATCAGGCCGGTGCCCGTCAGCTCGAACGGCGGCACGTTGAAGGCCGTGATGTAGGCGACGCCCAGCACGGTGCCCGGCACCGCGAAGGCCAGCAGCGCGCCGAACTCGAAGATGTTTTGTCCGCGGAACTTGACGCGGGCCAGCAGGTAGGCGACGAGCAGGCCGAACAGGGCCGTCACGGGCGCCGCCGCGCCGGCCAGGCGCACGGTCGTCAGCAGCGATTGCCACGCCGCCCCGGTCAGCGTGATGCCGCCGTGCCAGTCGATCCCGAACGCGGTGTGGAAGTGCTGGAACGTCAGGCTGAAATCGCGCCCCCACAGCTTGACGAAACCGCCGGCGAACGCGAACAGGTAGATGATGGCGGTGAAGCCGAGCCATGGCACGGCCACGCCCATGGCGACGCGCCGCACCGGCGCCGGCAGCACGGGCGGGATGCCGTTGTCGCCCTTGCCCGACATGCTGGTATAGCTGCCCTTGCCGAGCGCCTTGCGCTGGAGGACGAAGACGGCGAGCGCGAACCCGCTGAGGATCAGGGCTAGCGACGCGGCGCGGCCCGGATCGATCTGCGCGCCGACGATCGCGAAGAAGATCTCGGTCGACAGCACGGCGAACTGGCCGCCCACGACGATCGGATTGCCGAAGTCGCTCATCGATTCGATGAAGCCGACCAGGAAGGCGTTGGCCAGGCCCGGGCCGAGCAGCGGCAGCGTGATGGTGATGAAGGCGTACATCGGCCGGGCGCGCAGGGTCTGCGCCGCTTCCTCGAGCGTGGGCGCGATGGCTTGCGTGACGCCGCGCATCATCAGGTACGAGATCGGCGTGAACGCGATCATCTGCGCCAGCCACACCCCTTTGGCGCTGTAGAACCAGCGCGAAGGCTCCAATCCAAACAATTGTTCCAGCGCCTCGTTGACGAGGCCGGCGCGTCCGAACAGCAGGATCAGCCCCAGGCCCACCACGAACGGCGGCGTCACGATGGGAAGGATCGACATCACGCGCACCAGCGGCTTGGCGCGCACCAGCGCGCGCTCGGTCAGCAGCGCCAGCAGGGTGCCGAGGATCGTGGTGCCGGTGGCGGTGGCCAATGCCAGGCCCAGCGTATTCCACGCCACGCCGCAGCTTTGTTCCCCGGTGACGCAGCGCAGGCTCCACACGCGCGCACTGGACAGGCGCGCCCAGGCCTCGGTCGCGCTGACCTGCCCGGCATCGTCGAACAGGGCGGCGCTCAGTGACTTAAGAACCGGCGCCGCGATGAACAGGATCAGCGCGGCGGCGCACAGGACGACGGCGCCGGCGACGAATTCGTTACCCTGGAAATAGCCGAGGCGGGCCAGTCCGACCCCCAGCAGCACCAGCAGGGACAGCAGCATGATCGTCGCGCCCCAGCCGAATCCGAACTGGCCGACCGGGAGCGCCAGCGCGCCCGCCTGCAGCGAAGGCCACACCCAGCCTTGCGGACCGATCGCGTAGCCGGCGCCCAGCATGCCGGCCAGCCCCACGCCTGCGCTGCCCAGCAATACGAAAGCCTGCGCGCGGCGCGCGCCGAGGAACAGGCCGCCCAGCGCGACGAAGGGCGCGATGAGGGGCAGGAACAGCCACGGACGCTGGAACGCGGCCGCCTGCATCCAGGCGTTGGCCGCGGTGTCGTCGTGGAGAACCGTCCCGAAGTCGCGCAGCCAGTTGAAGTCGTCCGGCACGCCGTACCAGGGCAGCAGCGCGGCAGCCGCGATGGCGAGCAAGGCCCAGCATTCCGGGACACCGCCGAACCAGTTTTTTTGTTTCATGATTGTCTTCCCGTCCCAGGCCGGAGCCTGATGTTGCACGCGGCGCGGTGCCGGCTCGGCACCGCGCCATGGATGGCGCCTCGTTCTAATCGCCGTTGACTTCTTTTTCCCAACGATCGAGCAGGCGCTTGCGCTCGGTCGCCTTGCCGTATTTCTCGAAGTCGTAGCTGATCAGCTTGATGTGGCTGACATCCGGCACGCGCGGATCGACCTTGGCGGCCTTGTTCGACGGCAGCTGGAACTGCTTGGCCGCGGCGCCGAGTTCCTGCGCCTGCGCGGTCAGCGCCCAGTCATAGAAACGCTTGGCGTTGGCCAGGTTGCGCGCGCCCTTGACGATCGACATCGACCCGATTTCGTAGCCGGTCCCTTCGCATGGCGTGACGCTCTTCACCGGGAAACCCTGGATGACTTCGCCCGGCACGTCGTGCACGAAGCTGATCGAAATCGTGTTCTCGCCATGCGACACGTTCTTCAACGGCCCCGTACCGGACCTCGGGTACTGGCTGATGTTCTGGTGCAGCTTCTTCAGGTACTCGAAAGCCTTGTCTTCGCCCGTGAGCTGGACGAGGGTCGCGATCGCCATGTAGGCGGTGCCGGAGGAATTCGGATTGGCCATCTGCACCTCCCCCTTGTACTGCGGCTGGATCAGGTCGGCCCAGCACATCGGGACGGGCAGCTTTTTCTTGGCCATCAGTTCGGTGTTGTAGGCGAAACCGAGGGGACCGGAATAGATGCCGACGGTCCTGTACTTCGCTGCCTTGGCCTGCTCCACCGCCCAGTCGCGCAGCAGGTTGATGTTGGGGGACTGGTAGGCCAGGGTCAGGCCTTTCTCGGCCGCCTGCAGGTGCGGGTCGCCGGTGCCGCCGAACCACACGTCGGTCTTCGGATTGGCGCTTTCGGCGGCGATCTGCGCCAGCGCTTCGCCGGCGCCCTTCTGCACCATGTTGACCTTGATGCCGGTGGCGCGCGAGAACGTGGTCTGCACCAGGCTGCACCATTCGACCTGCACGCCGCAGATCACGTTCAGCGTGCCGCCGGACGCGCTGGCCGGGCCGGCGGCGAGCGCCAGCAGGGGAGCCGCGAGGGCCCCCGCGATAAATCGTTTCATGTTGTCTCCGTTTAAGTATTGCCGGAATGGCTTAGAAGGCGTAGCGCAGGCCGGCACCGATGGCGCGCGACTGCGCGCCGGTGGCGACGCCGACGCCGCCGGAATCGAAGTCGTAACGGCCGCGCGCCTCGTTCTTGACGATGGCGGCGAAGGTTTCGAACATCATCTGTTTGTTGAACACGTACTGGTACGCGATGACCGCGTTGCGGGCGCCCGTGTCGTTGCCGTTGCAGGCGCTGCCGTTGCCGTACTCGCAGCGCACGTCGCTGCCCACGCCGAAGCCGCCGTACAGGACATGCTTGCCGAAGGCGTGGCGGGCGGAAATGACGGTGCCATGCTTGCTCAGCAGGCTCTTGGCCGTGCCGGTGGCGTCGGCGTCGGACAGGCGCATGCGGTCGTGGCCCAGCCCGATGATGGTGCCGTCCGGCAGGGTGTAGCGCATGCCGAAGCGGAAATCGCGGTCGCGCGTGTTGTGGTCGGTGGTGCCGTTCAGCGTGCCCTTGTCGTTGCGCTGCTCTCCCGACACGCGCAGTTCGAGCGGACCGTGGACGTACTGCAGGCCGAGGCTGAAGCTGCCGTCGTTCAGGTGCGGGCTGTTGGCCGTGCCCGTGGCGCTCTTGCCTTCGTTGGTGCTGTAATAGACGCGCGCCGACAGGCCGCCGAAACTGGCCGATTCGAACGCCAGCGTGTTGTCGAAGCGGACGTTGAACTGCGGACCGACGGCCGACTGGCCGCTGGCGCCGGACAGCATGCCCTGGTCGTCCTGCAGGCCCGCGCCCATCGGCGAGAAGTCGGCGGTGCCGCTGTTCCAGCGCGCCGCCGCCGTCATCCGGCCCAGCTTCACGGTACCGACGTTGGCGAACGCGATGCCGACGTAGACGTCCTTCGCGCTGCCGAACATGCCGCCGCTGGTATTGGCGTTGGCATTGTCGACGGAAATGCCGGTGGTGTAGTTGACCAGGCCGGTCATGCCGTCGCCCAGGTCCACCGAGGCGCGGAAGGCCAGCTCGGAACTGACGTTGCTGACCCGGAAGCGGCCTGGCTTGTCCTGGGCGGGCACCGCGGCGTCGACCGCGTCGACGTACTCGAACTGGGCATCACCCACGCCCGAGATCGCCAAGTGCACCGGACCCGCCGCCACGGCCGACTCGGCGTACGCCGCCGACATGCACACCATCGAAACAGCCAAAGCGATACCGCCGATTACCTTCTTCTTCATTTCATCTCCTGTAGGGCGCTCGCATGTGCGCCCATCCCTTGTTATGGAAGCCGGCCGTGCGAACCTTCACACAGCCGGGCCCTGTGCCGATGTGCCCGCCGGGGGGGGGTGGCATGACGCTCGACTTGGGCGCAGTGTATTGAAGCAATTTATGAATTGCGATATTGCAGTGCCGCAAAAACCCGCCAATCTTGCGGCTGGCTTTCAGCCTCCTTTCAACTCGCTTTCAGTAAGTACCTTTTTCCGGCCGGAAAGTTCATTCGCCTTCCATTTTTTCTCGTGCACAAGTAAATTCGCGGATGTAACAGCAGTGTTCGCGGTACTCCGACTACTCAACGACCCGACGATCTATGAAAATCCTGCTTGTGGAAGACGACGCCGACATGTCGAAAGCCCTGGCCCGCGCCCTCGACAAACGCGGTTTCCAGGTCACCACGTGCGCCGACGGCGCCCAAGCCTTCCGCCAGATCCGCGAAGAAACGAACGATCTGGTCATCCTCGACCTGAACATTCCCTCCCTGGACGGCCTGCACATCCTCCAGCGCACCCGCGCCCTGTCGATCGAGGTCCCGGTCATCGTGCTGACGGCGCGCGGCGCGGTCGGCGACCGGGTCGCGGGCCTGAACGCCGGCGCCGACGACTACCTCGCCAAGCCGTTCGACCTGGAAGAGCTGGAGGCGCGCATCCACGCTCAGCTGAGGCGCAAGGGGAACGGGGAAGAGTCGATGCAGAAATGCGGGCGGCTGCGCTTCGAGCGCAGTTCGGGCGCGTTCTACAACGGCGAGGAACCGCTCGAATTCACGCCCCGCGAGCAGGCATTGCTGAAGGCGCTGATCGCCCGCCCGGGCCACGCCGTCAATCGCGAGCGCCTGCTGCAAATGGTGTTTCCCGAAGACGCCAGCGTCCAGGTCGAGGCCATCGAGGTCGTCATCCACCGCCTGCGCAAGAAACTGATGGCGACCAGGACCGAGATCATGACGCTGCGCGGCGTCGGTTACCTGCTGCGTCCCGAGACCGCGCGGCCGGCATGAAGTTCGCGCTGCGCGACCGCTCGCTGCGCCGTTACCTGCTGGCCGGGATCCTGGCGCCGATCGCGCTGTTCATCGTCCTCAATGCCTTCCGCCTGTACGAGCGCGCGCTTGATTCGGCCAACACGGCCTACGACCGCATGCTGGTGACGACCGCGTATTCGATCGGCAACGATCTTGTAATGGAGAACGGTCACCTACGCAACGAGGTGGCCTTCGCCACGCTGGAAGTCTACGAAGCGGGGTTTTCCACCCGGATGATCTACAAGATCAGCGACCGTCACGGCAGGTATGTCGCAGGCGACGAGGACTTGCCGACCTTCCGGAACGACAACGTCCGGTGGCCGAAAGTGCCGACCCTGCTGAAAGTCTATGAAAGCACGTATGGCAGCGCCCCCGTGCGCGTCGCCGCGCTGGCGCAACCGTCGAAACTGCAGCACGGAGAAGACGATCTCATCATCCAGATCGCCGAACCGCTGACGTATCGGCGCGAGGTGGTGAGCGGCATCCTGTGGGGCACCGTGCTCGGACAGGCGCTGCTGCTGGCGGTCGCGGCCGCGGTGACGATGGCCGTCGTCGCGCTGGCCCTGCGCCCGCTCGACAGCCTGCGCATGCAACTCGATGCGCGCCACGAAGACGACCTGTCGGCCCTCCACTGCGCGTCCGCGCCGCGCGAACTGCGACCGGTGGTGGCGGCGTTGAATCAATTGATGAGCCGGCTGCACCGCACCGTTGACCTGCAGCAGCATTTCGTGGCGAACGCGTCGCACCAGCTGCGCACGCCGCTGGCCGTCCTGCAGACGCAGCTACAATCGGGACTGAGCGGCGACATCGAGCCGGAACTGGCACTGCGCGAAATGCGTTCAACGGTCGAGCGCGCCACCAAGCTGGCCAACCAGCTGCTGTCGCTCGCCAGGATCGAGCAATTGCGCGGCAAGCCCACGCGCGAGCGGTGCGACCTGGCGGACGTGGCGCGCGACGTGGCGATCGACCTGTCGCCCCTGATCTCGGACAAGAACCTCGATTTCGAGCTGGACGCCAGCAGCGTCTGGGTCGAGGGCCGCCACTGGATGGCCGCCGAAATGGTGTCGAACCTGCTGCACAACGCGATTCGCCACACACCGGCCGAGTCCCGCCTCGGCATTCGCGTCGCGCCCCTCGACGGGGGCGCCCTGTTGTGCGTCTGGGATTCCGGTCCCGGCATCGCCGACCAGCAGGAGATGCGCGTGTTCGAACCGTTCGCCGCCGCGCACAACTCGACAGGCGGCGGGCTGGGGCTCGCGATCTGCGCCGAAATTGCCGATTCGATGCACGCCGGGCTGACCTTGTGCAACTGCGGCACGGCGGGCGCGGTCACCGGACTGGAGGCGCGGGTCCGCTTCGCGAGCCGCCTTGCCGACCCGGCCGGCTAGGCGCCGAGGCGCCGTGCCGTCAACCAGGCCGCCGCCATGTCGGCCGTCGCCAGGATCGCATCCATCACGCTGCGTTCGTCGCGCAGCGATCCGATGGGCACCAGGCGCAAGCCGATGTAGCGGCCCTCGTCCGCATCCCAGAGGAATTCCATGTCCTGCCCGTGCGGCGTGCGGTACCCGCCGTCGCCGCACGGCGGCAACATGGCCATGATCGCGAGGTGATTCCCGTCCGGCGCATGCAGGGCGGTACGCGTCAGGATGTCGCCGAACCGGAGCTCGAGCGCGTGGACGTCTCGCTCGTCGTGGCCGGTCAGTTCGATCAGTTCGCGCAGCAGCGCCGTGATCCGCGCCAGCGAACCGTCAAGCGTGCCAGGGGCAGTGCCGGCATCATTTTGCAAGTGTCCCCCTTATGCCGTCTCTCCGCCTTTGCGCGCCAGGCCCCGGATGTGGCCCCAGTCGACGTCGTCGATCAGGTGCCGCGCGGCGGGCCCGCGCGACGTCACGACCCACTGCCCGTCGCTCAACGACGCGCAGGCCGGGTGCCGGTCGGGCTTCCCCGGCGGGTTCTTGTAGAAGAAATGCTGGATGAAGAATAGTTTGTCCATGATATCCAGTCGTTGGCTGCCTGATCGGCCCTGGGCATATGTGCATGGACACAGGCCAACGGTTCCGCGCCCGGCGCGAAAATCCCGCGCCACCTCATTCATGGACTCCAATTAAATTATTCGCTACGGTGATATCACAGCGCTGTCCGGCCAGCAAGATATTTGCCAGGGGAATGCCGAGTATTTGAACTTGAAATTGGATTTATATCTCATCCGTTCCGATAATGTCCGTACAGTCAAACGAAACGAAACGGAGAGAAGAAAATGAACATCGCAAAAAACATGGAAGCCGTCTTTCTTGCAGCCCTGGTCGTGGCAGTGAGCATCTCGAACACCTTCGCCGCCCCCGCCGCACCCCTGCAAGTGGCCGCCCGGCCAGTCGTCCAGGCCGTGCCGACCGCACCGGCCATCACGATCGTCATCGTCGGTAAGCGCCTCACGGCCGCGCAGAAGGCCGAACTGGCGGCCTAAGCAGCCAACAGCCGGCGGCGCAAGAGCGATTCGAGATCGCGGCCCGTATGGCAAACGATGTGGATGTAGAACGCGTCGCCCGCGCGTTCGAAAATGATGCGCTGCTGGCCCGCGAGGAGCTCCCGATACTGGTCCAGCTGAAGCTCCTCCAGTTCCCGCACATGGACGCCCTTGGATGGCCAGTGCTTGAGCGATTCGACCTCGTCGCGGATATGTTCGATCACCTTTTTGACGAACGCCGCTGACTGATGCATCTTGAGGTAGGCACGAAGTTCGAGCAGATCGTCGCGCGCGGCATGGGTCCAGATGATGTCCATGAAGTCGTTCAGCTTTCCTTGTCTTCTACGTCGAGCCGGGCAAACAGATCATCATGATCGGTCACTTTGCCTTCTTCGATTTGTTTCTGGCCATGGGCAAGGACGCGCAGCATCATGAGTTGATCGTGCATTTTCTGATAGCTCAAGGGATCCTGGATGACGGCCTGGACCTTGCCGTTCACCGTGATCAGCACGGGTTCGCGGGTTTCCTGGACCTGCTTGACCACATCGCTCGTGTTCGTTTTCAGGTAGCTGATGGGCTGGACATTTTCGACAAGGTTCATAGGGCCTCCATGGTCAATGACGGTATCCTACCATGACGTGACCAAATTAAGCACCGAATTTAGCACATCGTCCGTACCGATAAAAAAAACCGCCAGGCTCACGCACTGGCGGTTTTTTGTCTGGCGGGACGCCGCAGCGTCCCACAACCGGCTTACTGCGCCGCTGCCGCGTCGTCCGCAGCCGCTGCCTTCATCGACAGCTTCAGGCGGCCGCGCTCGTCGGTCTCGAGGACCTTCACGCGCACTTGCTGGCCTTCTTTCAGGTAGTCGGCCACGGCGTTGACGCGCTCGTTGGCGATCTGCGAGATGTGCAGCAGGCCGTCCTTGCCCGGCATCACTTGCACGATCGCGCCGAAGTCCAGCAGCTTCAGCACGGTGCCGTCGTAGGTCTTGCCCACTTCGACCGATGCCGTCAGCTCTTCGATGCGGCGCTTGGCTTCCTGGCCGGCGGCGGCGTCGACCGAGGCGATGGTCACGATGCCTTCGTCGGTGATGTCGATCTGCGTGCCGGTCTCTTCGGTCAGCGCGCGGATCACGGCGCCGCCCTTGCCGATCACGTCACGGATCTTTTCCGGGTTGATCTTGATGGTGATCAGGCGCGGTGCGAAGTCCGACAGCTCGGTCTTCACGGTCGGCATGGCCTTCTGCATCTCGGCCAGGATGTGGTGACGGCCTTCCTTGGCTTGCGCCAGCGCCACCTGCATGATTTCCTTGGTGATGCCCTGGATCTTGATGTCCATCTGCAGCGCCGTGATGCCGTTGGCGGTGCCGGCGACCTTGAAGTCCATGTCGCCCAGGTGGTCTTCATCGCCCAGGATGTCGGTCAGGACCGCGAACTTGCCGCCTTCCTTGATCAGGCCCATGGCGATGCCGGCCACGTGTGCCTTCATCGGCACGCCGGCGTCCATCAGCGCCAGGCAGCCGCCGCAGACCGATGCCATCGACGACGAACCGTTCGATTCGGTGATTTCCGACACCAGGCGGACCGAGTAGCTGAACTCTTCCGGCGCCGGCAGCGCGGCGACCAGCGCGCGCTTGGCCAGGCGGCCGTGGCCGATTTCGCGGCGCTTCGGCGTGCCCACGCGGCCGGTTTCGCCGGTGGCGAACGGGGGCATGTTGTAGTGCATCATGAAGTCGTCGGTGTACTCGCCCATCAGCGCGTCGATCTTCTGGCTGTCGCGGCCCGTGCCCAGCGTCGCGATCACGAGCGCCTGGGTTTCGCCGCGGGTGAACAGGGCGGAACCGTGGGTGCGCGGCAGGACGCTGGTGCGGATCGAGATCGGACGCACGGTGCGGGTGTCGCGGCCGTCGATGCGCGGCTCGCCTTCCAGGATCTGCGAACGCACGACCTTGGCTTCCATGTCGAACAGGATGTTGCCGACTTCAGCCGAGTCGGCTTCGACGCCCTGCCCGGCCAGGCCTGCCATCACTTCGGTCGACAGCGACTTCAGCTTTTGCTGGCGTGCCGACTTTTCGCGGGTCTGGTAGGCGTCGCGGATCTTCGCGTCGGCCAGTTGCGCAACTTGCGCAATGAGAGCTTCATTCTTTGGAGCCGGCGCCCATTCGACTTCCGGCTTGCCGCCTTCTTCGACCAGCGCGTGGATCGCGTCGATCACGGCCTTCATCTGCTCGTGGCCGTAGACGACCGCGCCCAGCATGATTTCTTCGGACAACTGCTGCGCTTCGGATTCGACCATCAGCACGGCGTGTTCGGTACCGGCCACGACCAGGTCCATCTGCGACGTCTTGAGCTGGGTGGTGGTCGGGTTCAGGATGTACTGGCCGTTCGAGTAACCGACGCGGGCGGCGCCGATCGGGCCGTTGAACGGGATGCCGGCCACGCACAGGGCGGCCGAGGCGCCGATCATCGACGGGATGTCCGGATCGATTTCCGGATTGACGGACAGGACGTGGATGATTACCTGGACTTCGTTCAGATAGCCTTCCGGGAACAGCGGACGGATCGGACGGTCGATCAGGCGCGACGTCAGCGTCTCCTTCTCCGACGGACGGCCTTCGCGCTTGAAGAAACCGCCCGGGATCTTGCCGGCGGCGTAGCTCTTCTCGATGTAGTCGACGGTCAGCGGGAAGAAATCCTGGCCCGGCTTCGCGTCCTTCCTGGCCACCACGGTCGCGAGGACGACGGTGTCTTCGACCGACACGAGGACGGCGCCACTGGCTTGACGGGCGATCTCGCCGGTCTCGAGGGTGACGGTATGGTCGCCGTACTGGAAGGTTTTCGTAACTTTGTTAAACATGGGTAATCCCTTTCTATTTGCCGACAGATTTTCAGGCGCTGTCGTTCACCTCAACTACATTTTTTTCCTTTGGGCTCAGAGCACGGTGTTCACGGGTGTGCTCTGACCCCGACTGACTTCAAAAACGAAAAATGCCCGCGACAGTAAAACTGACGCAGGCATTTCGAAGCTTGTGCCGTCTGGCGCAATGCTCAGGAACTGCTGATTACTTACGCAGGCCGAGCTTGGAGATCAGGTCGCGGTAACGGTTCAGATCCTTGCGCTTCAGGTAAGCCAGCAGGCTCTTGCGACGGTTGACCATCATGATCAGGCCGCGACGCGAGTGGTGGTCCTTCTGGTGTTGCTTGAAGTGGCCGTTCAGATCGTTGATGCGGGCGGTCAGCAGTGCAACCTGGACTTCCGGCGAACCGGTGTCTTTGTCGCCGCGTGCGTTGTCCGCGATGATCGCGGCCTTGTTGATGTTTTCTACGGTCATGATGTTGCCTTTCACATGCGGTGCAAGAGTCGGAACCCAGCGCACCGTGAATTGATAAAAAACCTGGCCGGAAGGCCAAGACCGGGAAGTATAGGTGAAAACGCCGCCAGGAGCCAGTGTTTCGTCGTCTTCCGTTAAAATCCCCGGGTTGGCGTTGCCGTTCCGGCACGCCCGATGACGCGACCATACCATGAACAATCCGACCAAGAACGTTGCCGCCGCCCTCGCACTCGCCCTCTCCCTGTCCGCCTGCGCGACCTTCAGCCGCACGCCGCCCGCCGGCACCCCGCTGGCCGAAGTGACCGCGAAACTGGGCAAGCCGGATGCCGTGTATCCGGATCCCGCCGGCGGCCAGGTGCTGGAATACCGCGGCCAGCCGATGAGCCAGTACCAGCACATGGCGCGCATCGGCGCCGACGGCCGGCTGGTCTCGTACGACCAGGTGCTGACGAGCGAAAACTTCGCGAAGGTGCAGCCCGGCCGCTGGATGAAGGACGACATCCTGCGCAACTTCGGCCGCCCGGCCGAGGTCGGGCACGCGCGCGCGACCGGCTTCGAAGTCTGGTCGTACCGCTACAAGCAGGACGGGGTCTGGGATTCGTTCATGAACATCTATTTCAACGGCCGGGGCGAAGTGCACCACATGGACAACACCCCCGATCCGCTCCTCGACGACCGCTCGAAAGGCGTCTGACCGCCAACGGAGGATTGCGATGACCACCCGATTCCATTCGACGCTGCGGCCGGCCGGCGCGGCGCTCGCCGCCGCGCTGGCCCTGTCGGCCTGCACGACGGTGTTCCGCCAGCCGCCGCCCGCGGGCGCGCCGCTGGCGACAGTCACGGCGCAGCTGGGCCAGCCGAACGCCGCCTACCCGTTGCCGGACGGCGGGCAGATGCTCGAATATCGCGGCCAGCCGATGGGCCAGTTCCAGTACATGGCGCACATCGGCCCGGACGGCCGCCTCGTCTCGTACGACCAGGTGCTCACCAGCGAGAATTTCGCCCAGGTCAAGGTCGACCACTGGACCCGTGACGACATCCTGCGCCACTTCGGCCGCCCCGCCGAAGTCTCGCGCGTGTACGCGCACAACTACGAAGTCTGGTCCTACCGCTACAAGGAAGCCGGCGTGTGGAATTCGATGATGAACGTCCACTTCGACGAACAGGGCGTCGTGCGCCAGATGCTCAACGGGCCGGACCCGATGTACGACGACCGCTTCCACCGCCGCTGACGGCGCGCGACAATGTGTGAGAATGGCGCGCCCGGCGCTGGCTATACTGGGACGCCATGATCGCCACCGCCCCCGCCCTCCTTCCGCCGCGCGACCGCCGCCCTGCCGGCATCGCCGCCACGGTCCTCGTGCACGCCGTCCTGATCCTGGGCTGGCAGGCGACGCGCCATGTGCCGGCCGTCGCGCCCGAGCCGCCGCGCACGACCATCCAGTGGATACGCCTGCCGGCGCCCGCCGCGCCCAGGCCGCACCGCGCGGACGAGCGCGCGGCGCCGCCCCGGACGCACGCGGCTCCGGGGACGAACGCGATCACCCTGGTGCGGCCGGCGCGGCCCGCCGCACCGCCGGCCGCGAGCGCCCCCGCCGCGAACGCGGCCCCGGCAGTGGACGCACTGGCGCCCGCCGCGCCGTCCGCCGCCGCCGCGCTGCTCGAACGGGCGCGCCGCGACGCGGGCGCGGTCGACCGCGCGCTGCGCAAGGAAAACCACCCGTACATCGTGGCGCCGCTGGACAGCCCGCAGATCCGCCTGCGCAAGGGCATCCAGGCCGCGGCCGACATGGCGCCGAACGCGTGGTATGAAGCGCCCAAGACGGCGGAACTGGTCAACAATACGGGCGACGGCGCCCGCCGCACGCGCGTCATCACGGGCGGCGGCACCTATTGCATGACCGAGCGCTCGCCCGCGACGAGCATCGACATGGTCGAAAAGCACGGCAAGTGGAGACAAACCAATTGCCCGGAGCATGAATCGACGGCCAACGGGCAGGAATGGCGCACGGCGCGGGATTGACGTCGTTCGCCATGCCCCCGCGACAGACCTGCTGCGTCGCAGCAATTCCGCTTAAAATCCATCAGGATACTGTACAAAAAAACAATTGGCCGCCTGCGAGGGAAAACCCTGATGCAAGTCATTTATTTCGTCCGCACGATTGAAAAAGCGGTTGAAATGTCATCGAAATGGTCTAGTCTACCGAACTCGCGCTAGAACGCATTTTGCGCAGCAGCGCGATTGTGCGATGCAAAATTATCGAAGTCTATTGATTTTTGGCATCTTCATGCCAGGGCATCGCATTTCATAGACCGGATACACTTTAATGAGGTCATCCATGTTCCTATTCTCGCAATCCGTTACGCCCGCAATTCGTTCGCACCTGGACGCCCAGGTCGCCTTCCTCAACGACATGTCGAAATCGTGGTCGCGTTCGATCCAGAACATCGTCGAGGCCAACATCCAGTTGAGCCAGACACTGCTCGAAGAGAGCAGTATCGCCGGCCAACAACTGCTGACCACCAATCATCCGACCGAGATCATCTCGGCCGCCGCGTCGCGCGCCCAGCCCGCCGCGGACAAGCTGCGCGCCTACCAGCAGCACCTGTCCCGCGTCATGGCCGACTCCCAGGTCGAGATGGCCCGCGTGGCCGAGCAGCACGTCCCCGAGACCTCGCGCACGGCCAAGACGCTGGCCGACGAGGTGGCGCGCGTCGCCTCCGAAGAAACGCAGAACAGCCTGCGCACCCAGCAGGACACGCTGAAGAACTTCCGCGATCCGTTCCAGCACGCCGGCGCCAGCAGCAGCGTGCATCGCGGCAATCTGCAAAGCGGCGGCAACGGCTCGGAGGCCGGCATGCACGTCGAAGCCGATACGCGTGACGGCACGTTCCGCGGCAATGTCCAGGGTGGCCAGCAGGCCGGTCAACAGGGCCCGCAAGGCAAGTCGGCCAAGGCCAGCTGACGCCGGCCGGAAGGATTACTGACACAGCGCCCCGGAAGGGGCGTTGTCGTTGGTGGACTTCCGCCGTTTCAGCGCCGCTCGCTCGGGTCGAACGTCTCTTCATCCGTCTGGATGATGCTGACGGGCTTGCCCTTGGCGAGACGCCACAGGTACACGGCGTAGCCGGACAGGCCGTACACGACGAACAGCGGCCACAAGACCTTGGGCGGGTCGATCGCCAGCAGCGCCAGCGCAAGCGCGATCAGGAACACGACGATGAACGGCACGGACTTGCGGAAATTGACGTCCTTGAAGCTGTAGAACGGCACGTTCGTCACCATCGTCAGGCCGGCGAACAGCGCGATGCCCCACGAGATCCAGTCGACCTTGCGCGCGCTGACGTTGATGTCCGGGTCCGTCATCATCATGACGAAGCCGACGACGAGCGCCGCGGCGGCCGGGCTCGGCAAGCCCTGGAAGAAACGCTTGTCGACCACTTCGATGTTCGTGTTGAAACGGGCCAGCCGCAGCGCGGCGCCGGCGCAATAGACGAACGCGGCGATCCACCCCAGCTTGCCCAGCCCGCGCAGCGACCATTCGTAGATGACGAGGGCCGGCGCCGCGCCGAACGAGACCATGTCCGACAGGCTGTCGTACTGGGCGCCGAATTCGGATTGCGTGTTCGTCAGGCGCGCGACGCGGCCATCCAGGCTGTCCAGCACCATCGCGATGAACACGGCCCAGCAGGCGTGGTCGAAACGCTGGTTCATCGCCATCACGATCGCGTAGAAGCCGCCGAACAGCGCGGCCGTCGTGAAAGCGTTCGGCAGCAGATAGATGCCCCGGCGCGGGCGCCCCGCGTCGGACTTGCGGACGCGGCTGAACCGGGCGAAGCGGGGTGCCTTGATCGCGCCGGGTTTGCGGCGTCGGGGAAGAGTCGGCATAGGTTTCTTTTTCTTAACAGTGCGCAGGGGCGCGGGACCACGCCATTATAGTGTCCGCACCCCCGTGTTAGCGAACCACTATCGTCAGCGGAATTTCACCTTGCCGACGAGACGCATCTGCAACGTCGTCTCACCCGGTTCGAAGCTCGGTTCCGGCATCTCGGCCGCGTCGGCGCGCTTGGCCGCCATGCGCATCATCATCGGCGCCGCCTCGGCCTGGCCGCCCGCGTAATTGCCGCTGCCTTCGAAGTCGACCGTGTCGATGACGGCATCCGCCACGTTGCGGCCCATCGCGCGCGCGATCGATGCGATGCGCTCGTTCAGGTTGCGGTACGTGGCCGCGATGCGCTCGTCGTCGAGGCGCTTCGACAGTTCCGGGCTCAGGTGGTAATCGATGCCGTTCAGGTTGAGGATCTTCTGCGCGGCCGCGGCCGTTTTCGGCAGCGCCTGCAGGTTGCGCGTTTTGACTTCGAGATATTGGCCGACGCGCCAGCCGATCGGGACGCGGCGGGCCGCGGGATGCGCCAGCGGACGCGGGCCGTCGGGCACTTCCGGGTAGACGGGGTAGGTGTAGTAACCGACCGTCTTGAGTTCCGCCTGCGGGTCCTCGCGGCGCACGGTGTCGGTGCCCTGCTTCATCTTCTGGTTGACGCGGGCCGTGGCGGCGGCGCGGTCCTTGTCCTGTTCCTCGACCGCGAACGTGACGGTGGCTTCGTCGTTGGCATGTTTCACCTCGCCGAACGCGGGCACGACGACCAGCGTGCCGCTCGTGGTGGCAACGGCCGGTGCGGCCTGGACTTGCGCCTGGGCCGCGAACGCGCAGGTCAGCGCGGACAGCAGGACGAGTTTTTTGATGGACATCGTTGTTCTCCTTGAAGGCATGCGCGGCGTGGTGCCGCGGCACGAGAACGATAACCGGTTTTGCGCGGAAGTCGAGTTTGTGTAATGGAAAGTTGCAATTGATTGCAAAGGAGTGCAGTTGCGCACGCCATACACGGGTCGACGCGCGCGGCCGCGAGCGTGCTAAGTTAGCCCGATCGTCATGCCGCCCGCATCGAGGAGAAGACCATGCGCATCGCCCTTCCGCTGCTCGCCGCCCTGGCCGCACTGGCCGCGTCCCCGCCCGCCCTGGCCCAGGTCCAGGGCACCGCGGAAGCCACGAACCTGCGCTACACCCTGACCGACCTCACGCCCGCCGACGGCCTCGCGCCGGCCGTGAATTTCACGAACGGGCAAGCCGTCGCGCTGAGCGTCCAGAGCCTGCTGATGGCGCCCGGCACGCGCCCGGACGAGCACATCGCCGACGTCACCGCGACCGCGCCCACGACGCTGTCGCGCAACTGGACGCCCGAGGTACAAGTCGACGCCAGCCTGGGCCGGCTCGGCGTGCGCACGGCGCTTACCGTCGACACTGTGCCCGACGCGTTCACGCGCGGCAGCGCGACGGCGACGCTGGCACCGTGGTACTTCACGCTGGCGCCGCACACGGGCATCGCGTTCTCGTTCGACGTCGCCATCGCCATGGCCCTCGACGAAGGCGCGAACGTGAGCGAATACGGCGGCGCCAACGCCTTCGCGACGCTGTACTACCGGACCGCGTCCGGCGCCTGGAGCGCGCCGATCGTGGACGGCCTGTTCGGCTCGGCCGGGACGAGCCAGGCCGGCGTCTTCGCGCCGTTCGACCTGACGCGGACCGCGACGGTGAGCTGGGCGAACACCGGCGACACGTGGATCGAGGGGCATGTGATCTATGACGTGGGCGTCTCGGGCGAGGTCCAGGGCGGACCGGCGCCGGTGCCCGAGCCGGCGGGGTGGGCGATGCTGGCGGCGGGGGTGGGGTTGCTGGGCGCTGTGGCGCGACGACAGCGAATTTAAGCGAACCCCAAAAAACGTCGCCCCCGCGCAGGCGGGGGCCCAAGTTCCAGCATTGCGACAACGCCGGATTGGGCCCCCCCCGGCGCGGGGGCGACGGATCAACAGCTAACTAACCGATCAGTTCTTCGACTGGTCGACCAGCTTGTTCTTGGCGATCCACGGCATCATCGCGCGCAGCTTGGCGCCGACTTCTTCGATCTGGTGCTCGGCCGTCAGGCGGCGGCGCGAGATCAGGGTCGGGGCGCCGGCCTTGTTTTCCAGGATGAAGGACTTGGCGTATTCGCCGGTCTGGATGTCCTTCAGGCACTGGCGCATCGCGTTCTTCGTGTCTTCGGTCACGACGCGCGGGCCGGTGACGTATTCGCCGTATTCCGCGTTGTTCGAGATCGAGTAGTTCATGTTGGCGATGCCGCCTTCGTAGATCAGGTCGACGATCAGCTTCAGCTCGTGCAGGCACTCGAAGTAGGCCATTTCCGGCGCGTAGCCGGCTTCCACCAGCGTTTCGAAGCCGGCCTTGATCAGCTCGACGGTACCGCCGCACAGCACGGCCTGCTCGCCGAACAGGTCGGTTTCGGTTTCTTCACGGAAGTTGGTTTCGATGATGCCGGCCTTGCCGCCACCGTTGGCCATCGCGTACGACAGGGCGATGTCGCGCGCCGAGCCCGACTTGTCCTGGTAGATGGCGATCAGGTGCGGCACGCCGCCACCCTGGCGGTAGGTGCCGCGCACGGTGTGGCCCGGGGCCTTCGGTGCGATCATGATGACGTCGAGGTCGGCGCGCGGCACGACCTGGCCGTAGTGCACGTTGAAGCCGTGCGCGAACGCCAGCACGGCGCCCTGCTTGATGTTCGGCTCGACGTTGTTCTTGTAGACTTCGGCGATGTTCTCGTCCGGCAGCAGGATCATGACGACGTCGGCGGCCTTGACTGCCTCGTTGACTTCAGCGACCTTGATGCCGGCCTGTTCGACCTTGCCCCAGGACGCGCCGCCGCGGCGCAGGCCGACGGTGACATTGACGCCCGATTCGGTCAGGTTCTGGGCGTGCGCGTGGCCTTGCGAGCCGTAGCCGATGATGGCGACGTTCTTGCCTTTGATGAGGGAGAGGTCGCAGTCTTTGTCGTAGAAAACTTTCATGATTATTCCTGTACTTTTATGTGTTTCGTTATGTGTTTGGTGGGCTCGGGGAGCCCACCCTACGTTCATTTGCCGGCGCAATGGACGCCGTAGCGTGGGCACCTGCCCACGCACCACCGGCGTCAAACCTTGAGGATGCGCTCGCCGCGGCCAATGCCTGAACCACCCGTGCGGACGGTCTCGAGAATCGAGGCGCGGTCGATGGAGTCGATGAAGGCGTCCAGCTTCGTCTTCGCGCCCGTCAGCTCGATCGTGTACGTTTTTTCCGTCACGTCGATGATGCGGCCGCGGAAGATGTCGGCGGTGCGCTTCATTTCCTCGCGCTCCTTGCCCACCGCCCTCACCTTGATCAGCATGAGCTCGCGCTCGATGTGCTGGCCTTCGGTCAGGTCGACCACCTTCACCACTTCGATCAGGCGGTTCAGGTGCTTGGTGATCTGCTCGATGATGTCGTCCGAGCCCGTGGTCACGATGGTCATGCGCGACAAGGTGGCGTCTTCGGTCGGCGCCACGGTCAGCGTCTCGATGTTGTAGCCGCGTGCCGAGAACAGGCCCACGACGCGCGACAGCGCGCCGGCTTCGTTTTCGAGCAGGACGGAGATGATATGTCGCATTACAGGTCCTCCGATCCGAGCAGCATTTCCGACAAGCCCTTGCCCGTCTTGACCATCGGCCAGACGTTTTCGCTACGGTCGGTAATGAAGTTCATGAACACCAGGCGGTCCTTCATGGCGAAGGCGTCGCGCAGCGCGCCGTCCACGTCGCCCGGCTTCTCGATGCGCATGCCGACGTGGCCATAGGCCTCGGCCAGCTTCTCGAAGTCCGGCAGGGAATCCATGTACGACTCGGCGTAGCGGCCGCCGTAGTCGAGTTCCTGCCACTGGCGCACCATGCCCAGGAAGCGGTTGTTCAGGAGGATGATCTTCGGCGTCAGGTGATACTGCTTGCAGGTCGCGAGTTCCTGGATGTTCATCTGGATCGAGCCCTCGCCGGTGACGCAGGCGACGGTCGCGCCGGGGTTCGCCATCTGCACGCCCATCGCGTACGGCAGGCCCACGCCCATCGTGCCCAGGCCACCGGAATTGATCCAGCGGCGCGGCTTGTCGAACGGGTAGTATTGCGCGGCCCACATCTGGTGCTGGCCCACGTCCGACGTGATGAACGCGTCGCCGCCGGTCACTTCCCACAGCTTCTCGACGACGGATTGCGGCTTGATCAGTTCATCCGAGGTCGCATAGCGCAGGCACTGGCGGCCGCGCCAGTCCTGGATCTGCTGCCACCATTTCTGCACGGCCGGGTTCGGACGCTGTTCGGCGGCGTCCAGCTGCGACAGCAGTTCGATCAGCACGTCCTTGACGTTGCCGACGATGGGGATGTCGACCTTCACGCGTTTCGAGATCGACGACGGGTCGATGTCGATGTGGATGATCTTGCGCGGATTGGTCGCGAAGTGCTTCGGGTTGCCGATCACGCGGTCGTCGAAGCGGGCGCCGATGGCGATCAGGACGTCGCAGTGCTGCATCGCCATGTTCGCTTCGTAGGTGCCGTGCATGCCGGGCATGCCGACGAATTTCTCGTCGGTGGCGCGGAACGCGCCCAGGCCCATCAGCGTGTTCGTGATCGGGAAGCCGAGCTTGTCGACCAGCCGGTTCAGTTCGTTCGATGCATTGGCCAGGATGACGCCGCCGCCCGTGTAGATCATCGGACGCTCGGCCGCCAGCAGCAGTTGCACCGCCTTGCGGATCTGGCCCGCGTGGCCCTTGTCGACGGGGCGGTAGGAACGCATCTCGATCTCTTTCGGATACGAGTACGCGGCCTTGTGCATGCTGACGTCCTTCGGGATATCGACGAGCACCGGGCCCGGACGGCCGGTACGTGCGATATAGAAGGCTTTCTTGATCGTCTCGGCAAGGTCCTTGACGTCCTTGACGAGGAAATTATGTTTCACCACCGGGCGCGTGATGCCCACGGTGTCGCATTCCTGGAACGCGTCCTGGCCGATCGCCGCGGTCGGAACCTGGCCGGAAATCACGACCATCGGAATCGAATCCATGTAGGCGGTGGAGAGGCCGGTGACGGCATTGGTGACGCCCGGACCGGACGTGACCAGGCAAACGCCGACTTCGTTCGAGCTGCGCGAATACGCGTCGGCCGCGTGCACGGCTGCCTGCTCGTGGCGTACCAGGATGTGCTGGAATTTGTCCTGCTTGAAGATGGCGTCGTAGATGTAGAGAACCGCTCCGCCGGGGTAACCGAAGACGTGTTTCACGCCCTCTTCCGCCAGGCAACGGACTACGATCTCAGCGCCCGTGATGGAAGCTGCTGCGTCGTTACTCATGATACGTTTCCTTTCAAGACCCATAGGGAGATTGATCGGATGCTCGTCCCTGACGAGATACGTGTCACGCAACAGTGCTCATGCTTCCCTTCTTTCTGCGGTCACGACGATCTTTCAGGATACCGTAGGATCCTTACGAACCGACGCTGGACGCAACTCGTTCAGCTTGAGTTACTGTAGCGGAATGCGAATCTCTCGCGCTTGTGGCACGGGTTGGAGCAAACTGCCTACATTGTGAAAGCGCGTCATGCCGAGATTGACTTTGTGTGACAAGCTGGCTTGACAATATGCTTCGGGGGTGCAAAGCGTCTCATACCTTACTGCGTCGCACCATTCTGGTCAAGATAAATAATTATTTTTTCACGAGTTTTAAGTGCGTTTCGGCATCGCACCGTGGGCACGGGGTGCCCACCCTACCACGCGTTTCGATCTCGCACCGTGGGCACGGGGTTGGCTGGCAGAGCGGCATGGCGCCGTAGGGCGGGCACCCTGTGCCCGCGACACGCCGGCTCAAGCCGTATCGTCGGGCAGCCACGCGCCGGCACCGGGCCGTGCGTCCAGCCGCGCCATCCACGCGGCGACCGCGGCGTATGCCGGCCGGTCGTCCATCGGCGTCTTGCGCCAGCGGTGCGTGGACAGGCCCAGCACGACGTCGGCCAGCGAGAACGCCGCGCCGGCCGCATACGCCCCCGTCTTTTCCAGTTGGCGTTCGAGGATGCCCATATGGCGGTTCCAGCCGGCGATGCCGGCGGCGATGAGGACCGGGTCCTGGTGGGCGGCACTGCCGCGCACCAGCCCCATGAAGGCATAGCGCCAGGCATTGTTCAGCTCCGTCGCCTGCCAGTCCATCCACTGCTCGACCTGCGAGCGCGCCAGCGCGTCGCGCGGCAACAGGCTCGTCGCCGCCCCGTCGCCGTAGCGTGTGGCCAGGTAGCGGCAAATCGTGTTCGACTCCCACAGCACGACGTCGCCATCGACCAGCACCGGCACCATCGCGTTCGGATTCAGCGCGAGGAATGCAGGGTCCTGCGTCGGGCGGAAGCCGCTGCCCCAGTCTTCCCGGTCGAATACGATGTCGAGTTCGGCGCAGGTCCACAAGACCTTGCGGACATTGATCGAGCTTGCCTTCCCGAGGATACGCACCACGTCTATCTCCAGAACAATGTCAATCCGACCATTCTAGAGTCAATAAGGGAAGACCGCACACGCCTGCCTGCCGGTTTCGGGTGCGGTCATCCGTAATTTTTGCTAGGATTCGAAAGTTTTCCGAAAAGCCACAGGCAACGTACCGGTGGCGTCCACCACTTATCGCATGGCCACTGATAAAGAACTCAACGACTTCCTCGAGAGTGTCGAGCGGCGCGCCTTCAAGCAGGCGGCGTACGCGGTCCGCAAGGACGAGGCAGCGCTCGACATCGTTCAGGACGCCATGATCAAGCTCGCGGAGAAGTACGGCGACAAGCCCCTGGCCGAACTGCCGATGCTCTTCCAGCGCATCCTGCAAAACACCATCCTCGATTACTTCCGCCGCGAAAAGGTCAGGAACACCTGGATCAGCCTCTTCGGAGGCCTCGGCCGCCGGGACGAAGACGACTCGGAATTTGATATACTGGCATCTTACGAGGCCGAGGAAGGAACGTCCGCCGCGGAGTCCAGCGCGGATCAGGTCGAACGGGCGCAAACCCTGCGCCTGATCGAAGAAGAGATACAAAAACTCCCGGCGCGTCAACGGGAAGCGTTCCTCATGCGTTACTGGCAGGACATGGATGTGGCCGAGACGGCCGAAGCGATGGGATGCTCCGAGGGCAGTGTAAAAACGCATTGTTCTCGCGCTACGCATACCCTGCAGAAAGCCCTGGAGGCCAAGGGAATTAAACTATGAACACCGACGACATCAACCTGGCGTACAAGATCCGCCATGCCCTGAACGAAAACCTCGACAACCTGCCGGCGTCGACGACGGACCGCCTGGCCGCCGCGCGCGCACAGGCGCTGGCGCGCAAGAAGGCCGATGCACCGGCCCGCGCCCGGGCGCCGCAGCGCGCCGCGTTCGATCTGGGCGCGCTGTTCTCGATGCAATGGGTGGCGCGCGCCGCCGTCGTCGCCCCGCTGCTGGCGATGGTCGCCGGCATGGTCGGCGTCTACCAGTACGAACGCGAGCAGCGCGTCGCCGAGCTGGCGGAGCTGGATGCGGCCGTGCTGTCCGACGACCTGCCCCTGACGGCCTACACCGACCACGGTTTCAACGCTTACCTGGCACAACAGCAGCAAGCACAGCAACAGCCGCAGCGAGCCCAGTAAAGGATGACGGCCAACAAGCTCAAACTTGCCGGCGCCGCCGCCGCCGTCGTGCTCGTTGGCGCGGCCGTACTGAGCATCAACCAGCACGGCAGCTCCGTTCCCGCCGCATCGGGCCCGGCCACGCGCGACGCGCCGGCCGCCGCCCCCGCCACGCACACCCAGCCCGCCAAGCCGTCGACCGGCAGCCACAAAGGCGGCGACAAGCCCCTGTGGCACAGCTTGAGCCCGGCCCAGCAGGTCGCCCTGCAACCGCTGCAGGCCGAGTGGGACCAGATGGACGGCGTGCGCAAGCAGAAATGGCTGCAGCTCGCGAACCGCTTCGCCGGCCTGAAACCGGCGGAACAGGCGCGCGTGCACGAACGCATGCGCGAATGGGCCAAGCTGACGCCCGAGCAGCGCGAACTGGCGCGCGAAACCTATACGCGCACCCGCAAGATCGCTCCCGAGCAAAAGAACGCCACGTGGGAAACGTATCAGCAGCTGCCGGAAGAGCAAAAGAAAAAGCTGGCCGCATCGGCCACCGCGCGCAAGGCGCCGCGGGTGGTGCCGTCGCAGGCCAGCGGCAAGGTCGTCGCGCCGCTGGGCCAGGGCGCGACGTCGTGCCCGGCCGGCATGGTCAAGAACACCGTATCGGCCGCCCCGCCCTGCGTGACGCCGGCGCCCGCGACACCCGTGCCGGCGCAACCGGTGCAACCGCCGCCGCAGCCCGCCAAGCCGCCCGCGCCCGAACCGGAAAAGCAGGTGCCGGCCAACTGGGGCATCACACCCAACAACGCCTGAGGTCCGCATGACTGACACGCCAACCGTCAAACGCCGCCTGATCGCGATGGTCTACGAGACCTTCCTCCTGCTGGCGGTCGAGATGCTGGCGGTGGCGTTGTACCTGCTCATCACCCTCAACAATCACGCGCCCGTGTTCCAGTACGGCCTGAAGGTCTGGCTGTTCGTCGTCACCGGCGCCTATTTCGTCTGGGGCTGGACCAACAGCGGCCACACGCTCGCCATGAAGACGTGGCGCATGCAGGTCGTGACGGCCGATCACGCGCGCCTGCCGCTGACGACGGCCATCGTGCGCTACCTGCTGGCCTGGGGCTGGTTCCTGCCGGCCCTCCTCGCCTGCACGGCGCTGGGCCTGAAGGACAAGGCCCAGGTCGGCGCCGCCATTGCCGTGGGCGTGCTGGGCTGGAGCCTGACGGCCTTCCTCGACCGCGACCGCCGCTTCCTGCACGACCGCCTGGCCGGCACGCGCATCATCGCGCTGCCGAAGAAGCGGCCGGCGCCTGCCGCCGCTCCCGCCGAAGCCGCCTGATTCAGGGCGCGGCCAGCAGCTTGCGGATCGTCGCCTCGGTCTGCGCATAATCGCCTTCGCCGAAGTGCGTGTACACGACGGCCCCCTTCTTGTCGACGAGGTAGAACGCGGGCCAGAACTGGTTGTTGTACGCGCTCCACGTGGCATACCGGTTGTCCTGCGCGACCGGAAAGGAAATCGCGTTGCGCTGCACCGCGGCCTTGAGGTTGTTCAGGTTGCGCTCGAAGCCGTATTCCGGCGTGTGCACGCCGACGACGACGAGCCCCTGGTCCTTGTACTTCTGGTGCCAGCCTTTCACGTACGGCAGCACGTGCTGGCAGTTGATGCAGTCATACGTCCAGAAATCCACGAGCACCACCTTGCCGCGCAGTTGCTGCATGGTGAGCGGCGCGCTGTTGATCCAGTTGTCGATGCCCGCGAATTCCGGCGCGGGGGCGGCGCTTGCACTCATGCTCACGCTTGCGGCGGCGACGGCGACGACGGCGGCGGCGAGGGAACGGATGGCGTATTTCATGGCGAACTCCTTAGATGGTCGGGAAAATGGAAGGGATGTGGGCGGCGAGCTGCGTGTCGACCTGGAACCAGATCGCGGCCGCGCTGGCCAGTACGAGCACGCCGAATGCGCGCTGCAGCGCCACGGCATGGCGGGCGACGCCGCGCACACGCTGGACGATGGCCTGGCCGCCGTGAATGAGCGCCAGCATCGGCAGCGCCGCGCCCAGCGCATACAGGCCGACGAGCCGCACGGCCCTGGCCGGATCGTGCGCCTGCACGACGAGCGCGAGGATCGATGCGAGCACCGGGCCGGCGCACGGCGTCCAGACGGCGCCCAGCGACAGGCCCAGCACGAACGCCCCACCCGGCTTCGGCACCGCGTCGGCGCGGACGCCGCGCAGCCGCGCCCACACGGGACGGACGTAGTCGACGAGCAGGTCCCACGGCCGCGGCCAGATGCGCAGCAGGCCCGAGACGCCCAGCAGGACGATGGCCGCGTTGCGCAGCGTTTCCTGCGCCAGCTGCGCGGCGCTCGACACGGCGCCCAGCGCCAGCGCGAACGCCGAGAACGACAGCACGAAGCCGGCCACGATCAGGAGCGGCCGCCGGCGGCTCGCGCCGTCCACCTTGTCGACGGTCGCGCCGAGCAAAAACGGCAGCACGGGCAGCACGCACGGGGACGCCACCGTGGCCAGGCCGGCCAGCAGGGCAAGCGGGGATTCGATCGTGTGGGTCATGGGAGCCTCCTGGTTGTGTGAGACTCCATTGGACGCCCGCGATGTGTGCGCGATGTGTCCGCAACCTCCCATTTTTGTCAGGCCATGTGTCCTGTCCCGGCCCCGACACATTCGGACATAATGACGCCGGTAGGCCGCGCTACATTACGTCGGCAACCACCGAAGGAGACAACATGAACGAGAACGACCACGTCCTGGTCGTCGACGACGACCGCGGCATCCGCGAACTGGTCGGCGCCTATCTGGAAAAGCAGGGCCTGCGCGTGACCTTGGCCGCCAACGGGCGCGAGATGAAGAACGCGCTGCTGCAGGCGGCGCCCGACCTGATCCTGCTCGACATCATGATGCCCGGCGAGGACGGCCTGACCCTGTGCCGCGAACTGCGCGCGGGGAAGCATCGCGCGATCCCGATCGTGATGCTGACGGCGCGCGACGACGAGACCGACCGCGTCGTCGGCCTGGAACTCGGCGCCGACGACTACGTGCCGAAACCGTTCGCCGTGCGCGAACTGCTGGCCCGCATCCGCGCCGTGCTGCGCCGCACGCGCATGCTGCCGCCGAACCTGCAGGTGACGGAGGCCGCGAAACTGCTCGCGTTCGGCGACTGGCGGCTCGACACGGTCGGCCGCCACCTGCTCGATGCGGACGGCGTCGAGGTCGCGATGAGCGGCGCCGAATACCGGCTGCTGCGCGTGTTCCTCGACCACCCGCAGCGCGTGCTGTCGCGCGACCAGCTGATGGGCCTCACGCACGGCAACGACAGCGACTTCTTCGACCGCTCGATCGACCTGCTCGTGAGCCGCCTGCGCCAGCGCCTGGGCGACGGGGCGCGCGAGCCCCGCTACATCAAGACCCTGCGCAACGAGGGCTATGTGTTCTCGTCCGACGTGACGATCGTGGAAGGCCGGACGGCATGAACGCGCGGTGGCGCGCGCCATGGCCGCGCAGCCTGTATGCGCGCCTGGCATTGATCCTGTTCGCCGGGCTCGCGCTGGCGCAGGGGCTGTCCGTGGCGCTCACGTTCACGGAGCGCGACCAGGCCACGACGCAGCTGATGATGGGGTATGTGGAACGCGAGGTGGCAAGCGCCGTCGCCCTGCTCGACCTGCTGCCGGCGGCCGAGCGCCCGGCCTGGCTGCCCCGCCTCGCGCGGCGCAGCTACCGCTTCATCCTCGGTCCCGGCGAAACGATCGGCGCGATGCCGGACGAGAAGCTGTCCGCCCAGATCGCGAGTTCGATCGCGCAAGGCATCGGACGCAGCTACCCGCTCACCGTGAACGGCCTCGGCGACAACGGGCGCATGCAGGTCCACCTGCGCCTGTCCGACGGATCGCCCTTGACCATCGACGTGCAGCCGATGCGCGGCGTGCCGCTGTCACCGTGGCTGCCGTACATGCTGGCCGCGCAGCTGGCGATCCTTGCCGCGTGCTGCTGGCTCGCGGTGCGCCAGGCCGTGCGGCCGCTGCGCGCGCTGGCCGAGGCGGCCGACGCGCTCGGCCCCGACCTGCGTCCCGTCGAACTGCCGGAACGCGGACCGTCCGAAGTCCTGCGTTCGGCGCGCGCGTTCAACGCCATGCAGCGCCGCATCGCCGCCTATGTCGACGAGCGCGTGCGCATCCTGGCCGCCATCTCGCACGACCTGCAGACGCCGATCACCCGCATGCGCCTGCGCGTGGACTTGATGGACGACGAGGCCCAGCAGCCGAAGCTGCGCGCCGACCTCGAGGAACTGCAGGGCCTCGTCAAGGACGGCATCGGCTATGCGCGCGCCATGCACGGCGAACGGGAACCGGCGCGCGCCATCGACCTCGACGCGCAACTGGACAGCCTCGTGCTGGACTACCGCGACGCCGGCAGCGCCGTGCGGCTGGAAGGGCGCATCGGCACGCCGGTGCAGACGCGCCCGAAAGCGCTGCGCCGCATCGTCGGCAACCTCGTCGACAACGCGCTGCGCTACGGCGGCAGCGCGGACATCGTCGTCGGCCGCGACAGCCAGGGCGCGGTGCTCGTGCGCGTGCTGGACGACGGTCCCGGCATCCCGGCCGAACAGCTGGAAACCGTGTTCGAGCCGTTCTTCAGGCTCGAGGCATCGCGCAACCGCGACACCGGCGGCACGGGGCTGGGCCTCGCCATCGCGCGCCAGCTGGCGGGGAGCCTCGGCGGCACGCTCACCCTGAACAACCGGCCCGAGGGCGGGCTGGAAGCGCGGCTGACGCTGTCCCGATGACGGACGTCGGCCGTGCATCGTGGGCGGAGGCCGCCCACCCTTGTATCTTGAGCGTGTTGGTGATTAGCTACCACTAACTGAGGTGAAGACCAGCTTGTGCCCACCCTGAAGGCGTTGACCTTGTGGAGTAGATTAGGCCCTTCACCTCTCCCCACCCCATGACTGAACACTGGACGGTATCCGAGGGCTCTGACCCTGCATGTACAAGGCGAGTGTGGAGTGGATAGGGAAAATCAAGAACACAAGGAAGATCAAATGTTTTATCTTGGCGTAGACGTTTCGAAGAAAAAACTGGACTGCATGCTGCTCGATACTAAGAACGGCAAGTTGAAGTCCAAATCGTTATCCAACACAAAGGCTGGATTCGAAGAACTGATTGAATGGCTGGCCACAAACAAAGCGCCTGATGCGCATGTGATCATGGAGCCGACCGGTGTGTATCACGAACCGGCCGCGCTGGCGCTGACCGATGCGGGCTTGAAACTGTCACTGGCTAATCCGGCCCAGCTGCGGCAGTTTGCCCAAGGACTGGGCGTCAAGAACAAGACCGATAAAGCCGACAGTACCGTACTGGCGCGCTACGGCGAGACATTGAAACCCGTAGCTTGGCAACCGCCGTCGAAATCTGCGCGTCACCTGAAAGCCCTGCTGACGCGCCGTGACGCTGTTGCCGATGATTTGCAGCGCGAACAAAACCGTCAGGAGGCCATCGATTTCGGTGTATCACCGGACGAGGTCAAGCAGTCGATCATGCAGTCGCTCAGGTTTTTGCAGGCTGAGCTCAAGCGTCTGGAACAGATGATCGAAGAGCATATCGACAACGATCCTGATTTGCGCAACAAGCAGGATCTGCTGGAGACGATTCCTGGCGTGGGCGAGCGTGTCTCGAGTAACCTGACCGCGCTGTTTGCCGCTAAAACCTTCGACACTGCCGAGCAACTGGCCGCTTATCTTGGCCTGGTGCCGGTACAGTGGGACTCAGGTTCGTCGGTGCATAAACGTCCTCGCCTATCCAAGGCTGGCCCATCGCACCTGCGCAAGCTGCTTTACATGCCAGCCGTGGTGGCCCGGCGCTGGAACCCTCACATCAAATCCTTCAGCGACCGTTTGCTCGCCAAAGGCAAGGCCAAGATGGCCGTCATCGGTGCCTGCATGCGCAAGCTGGCCCACCTGTGCTTTGGTGTTGTGCACTCAGGCAGGCCATATGACCCGAATTACGCCATGTGAAGCTTGACGCACAAGACGGTATCTACGATTTCTCGGTGGCCGTGGCTAAACCGGCGTTGTCGTCGTGCACCGTGGGCACGGGGTGCCCACCCTACGATGATTCGGTGGCCGTGGGATGGGCTGACGTTGTCGTAGGGTGGCCACCCGTGCCCACGCGGGCGTTTGCGATATGTCGGCGTGACACGTGGGCACGTGATTGATGCCCCGGCATCAATCGCCTCACCCTACCGCTGCAATATGGCCTGCGCGTTATCCCTGAACGCGGGAATCTCCGCGAGGCGCACCGCGATCGCCTCGACGTGCGGCCAGCGTGCCAACGGCAGGCCCACACGGCCGGCGTTCAGCGCCTGCGGGAACAGGAAGACGTCCGCCAGGCCGGGCGCGTCGCCCGCGCAGAAGTGGCTGGGCGTGGCCGCGTGGCGACGCGCCAGCAGCGCTTCCAGCGCATCGATGCCCTCTTCCGTCCAGTGGCGGCGCCAGGCCGGCGCGGTCGTCTCGTCGGCGCCCGGCAAACTGGATAAACGGTTTATCACGCGCGGCGTCACGATCGCATGCGTCTCCGCCAGCACGGCCAGCACGAACGCCCGCACCCACGCCCGCGTCGCCGCGTCGGGCGGCAGCAACGGCGGTTGCGGGACCACCTCGTCGAGGTATTCGACGATCGCCAGCGATTGGGTCAACAGCACGCCGTCGTCCGTCAGCAGCGCGGGCACGAGGCCTTGCGGATTCACGTCGAGGTAGGCCGGCCGGCGGTTCTCCGCACCGGCGCCGACGATCTCGACGGGGACGCGCTCGACGGCGAGGCCCTTCAGTGCGAGAGCGATGCGGACCCGCGCGGCGGCGGACGAGATGGCGGCGTCATACAGTTTCATCGTCGGCTCCGTTATTGATTATCTAAATAATGATTATCGAGATAAATATTTCATGAAGTCTAGCAGCGCATTTCGCCGATTTCAAGTACGATAATCGTTATCACGATAATTTTCTCGATAATCATGCCTAACGACAACGACACCCGCGCCAAGGCCGCCCGCATGGCGGACTTCATGTGCTTCGCCATCTATTCCACCAATCTCGCTTACTCGCGCGTGTACAAGCCCGTGCTGGACGCGCTGGGGCTCACGTATCCGCAATACATGGCCGTCATCGCGCTGTGGGAAGAAGACAACCAGACGGTGAAGGCCCTGAGCGAAAAGCTGTTCCTGGAACCGAGCACGGTCACGCCCATGCTCAAGCGGCTGGAGGGCATGGGCTATGTGCGCCGCGAGCGCGACAAGGAAGACGAGCGCAATGTCCGTCTCTCCCTCACCGACGCGGGCCGCGCGCTGCGCGAACGGGGACTGGGCTTCGGCAAGCAGACGGTGGCCGCATCCGGCCTGGACCCGCAAGAATTCCCAGCCCTGCAAAAGGCCGTCGTGCACCTGCGCGACAACCTGATCGCGGCCGCCGCGAAGACCGGCGACTGACCCGTCAGACTTCCGCGACCGGCGTGCCATGCGCCTTCAGCGCGGCGATGACGAAATCGACCGTCGCGCCCAGTTGCGCGGCGCTGGCGCCCGCCTTGGCGCTGATGCGCATACCGCGGATGGCCGTGTGGATGAAGTGCGCGGCGGCGGGCGGATCGATGCCGGCCGCCAGCTCGCCCGCCTGGCGCGCACGCGCGAGCACCTCCGCGAAGATCGTTTCCGTGAGCCGCTGCGAACGTTCGATGAGTGCATGCACGTCGGCGTCGGCCTGGCCGAATTCCGCCACCGCGTTGACGCTGAGGCAGCCGCGCGCGCGCAGCGCGGCGTCCGCGCCCGCGAGCTGGCGCAGGAATGTGTCGAGCGCGGCCAGCGGCGACGGTCCCGCCGCCAGCCTGCGCCTGAGGTCCGCGCCGCCCGTGTCCGTGTAATGGGCGAGCACGGCGAGGTAGAGCTGCTTCTTGTCGCCGAACGTGTCGTACAGGCTCTGGCGGCCGATGCCCATCGCACGCAGCAGGTCGTCGGTCGACGTCCCCTCGTAACCCTGTTCCCAGAACACCCGCATGGCCGCCTCGAGGGCCGCGGCCGGATCGAATACCTTGGTTCGTGCCATCGTTTTCTATTTTGACTAATCAGTCCAAAATGACAGTATAATCGAAAATTCGGGGTCAGAGCCCGTTTTCGATTAATGTCCCGCGCACAACGATTCGCGAAGTCGGCAGCGTTGCATAGGGCCGGCAAACGAACAACACATCGATTGACATGCACACTTGCCACCAGGATCGTGCCTCAAAAAGGGCTCTGACCCCGAATTTCGGTCATTTTTTTTCGCTATTTTGGACTAATCAGTCAAGAAAGGCCCACCATGACTTCCCTCACCGGCAAGACCGCATTCGTCACCGGCGGTTCGCGCGGCATCGGCGCCGCCATCGTCCGCCGCCTCGCGAGCGATGGCGCCACCGTCGCGTTCACGTACGTCAGCGCCCAAGACCGCGCACGCCAGCTGGCGGCCGACGTCGAAGCGGCCGGCGGACGCGCCCTGCCGATCCGCGCCGACAGCGCCGACGCCGAGGCGCTGCAGCGCACCGTCGCGGCCGTGGCGGCGCAGTTCGGCCGCATCGACATCCTCGTCAACAGCGCGGGCATCCTCGTCCACAAGGACCTGGCGGAGACGACGCTTGCCGACTACGACCGCATCGCCGCCGTCAACGTGCGCGCGCTGTTCGTCGCGACGCAGGCGGCCGTGCCGCACATGGGTGCTGGCGGGCGCATCGTCAACATCGGCAGCATGGTGGCGGACCGCGCGGGCGGCCCGGGTGTGGCGTTGTACGCGATGAGCAAGGCGGCCGTGGCCGGCCTCACGCGCGGCCTGGCGCGCGACCTCGGGCCGCGCGGCATCACGGTGAACAATGTGCAGCCGGGACCGACGGAGACGGAGATCGTCGCGGACGAATCCGTGCGGGCGTACCTGCGCGCCCAGATCCCGGTCGGCCGCATGGGGCAGGATGCCGAGATCGCGGCGCTGGTGGCCTATCTCGTCGGCGCCGAGGCGGGGTATGTCAACGGGGCGTCGTTGACGATCGATGGGGGCTTCGTGGCCTGAACGATTTAGCCGCCATAGCCGCTGGCCTTGAGGATCGCGTCCGGGTCGCGCAACTCGATCAGTGCGCGCAGCGCGGCGCGCTTGTCGGCGGCACGCGCCACGTAGGCTTCGGCGATGCGCATGCCGATCCAGTAGCCGGCCTCGCACGGCCATCCTTCGGGCGCGGCACCGCAGTTCGCGAACCAGCGCTGGAAGTGGGGACTGGCGACCAGCTTGTTCACGCCGTCGCCGCTGCCGCGGATGGCCGCGCGGTCGCGCTGGAACGCCTGCCACAACGCGGCTTCGTGCGGGCGCGCCCAGGCGTCGCGGTCCAGATGCGGGATCGCGCCCGTGACCAGCGTCGCGAGATAGTCGGCGACGCCCTCGCGCAAGGCTTGGCTCAGCAGGAGATCGGCCAGTGCCGCCGGCGTTTCGTCGTCCTGCCAGGTGTGCACCGTTTCGTGGGCGAAGAAGCCGCGCATCGTGGTGCGGAACTGTTCCGGCGTCGTACCGGGCGGACACGTCACCTCCAGGCCGATCACCTGCGTGTCGTTGCTGGCGGTGCCGCCCGACGTGTGGGCGCCGAAGACGACGTCGATGGCGGGCAGCGGACGGTCCGGCAGCAGGCCGGCAAACGCGAGATAGATCGCGCGCAGGTCGCCGCGCAAGGCCGGCAACTGCGGCAGGCATTCGCGGATCGCATAGCGGTAGGTGTCGGGCCTGGCGGCGACCGCCTTTGCCAGGTGTTGCGCATCGATGATGCGCGGCGCCGGGGTGAAGATCTTCACGCCGGGTCCGGCCCCGTCCAGATAACCGCGCTGCAGGGCGTCGGCCGTCGGCACGGCGCCATCCTTCATGAGATTCGCGAAGCGCAGCGCGTCGCGCGCGTCGATATCGGCCGCCAGCGGGTCGACGCCCGCGGCAAGAACGGCGCCGGTCCACAGCGCCAGCACGGGCAGGAGCAGCTTACTGAACGTCATCCATCGATCCTCTCTGTCGCGCCGGACGCGCGCAGCGCAGTGTACAGGAGGCGTTGCCTTTCCGGCAAGTCAGAAGCGTTCGGTCTCGAGCAGATAGCGCCAGCGCCCGTTCGGCAGCGCGCCGAGCGCCACGCGGCCGACGCGCAGCCGGCGCAGCGATTTGATCGTGAGCCCGACCTCGGCGCACATCGCCTCGACCTGGCCCGGGCGGACGTCCTTGCCGGCCAGGCGCAGCCGCGCCTCGCTCTGCCAGCTGGCCTTCAGCGGCGCGGTCGCCCTGCCCTGCACGCGCATGCCGCCGTTCAGGCGCGCCAGGCCGTCGTCCGCGATGGCGCCCGCCACCTCGGCCACGTATTCCTGTTCGATGCGCGCGCCATCCTCGACGAGCTTGCGGGTCACGCGCCAGTCCTGGCTCAGCACGAGCAGGCCGCTCGCTTCCGGCTCCAGCGGCGTGACGATCGAGAGACGCGCCAGGTGCCGGCGCAGGAAACGCGTGCCCGCCGTCGCGGCCAGCGTCTCCGGTGCGATCAGCGCCAGCGCGCCGGCCGCGTCGACGCCGGCCGGCTTGTGCAGCAGGATCGTCACGGGCGCCACGTCGACCGGCTCGGCGCCGGCCAGCAGCGCGACAGTTTGCGGCGCCGTGACGCGGGTGGCCGGGTCTTCGACGACGACGCCGTCGACCGTTACCCAGCCGCCCGCGATATAGCGTTCGGCCTCGGCGCGCGAGCACGGCACCGCTTCGGCCACGCGCTTGGCGAGGCGGATTCCTTCGTCGGTCATTGTGCTTTCCAGTCGCGGAAGAATGCTTCGAACGCGGCGACGGTCTTCTTCACGTCGGCGCTTGATACGTCCAGGTGCGTGACGAGGCGCGTGTGCGGGCCGATCGACGCACGGATGCCCTGGCGGGCCAGCGCCTCGCGCAGGGGCGCGCACGCGGCGTCCGGGATCTCGACGTAGAAGATGTTCGTCTGCGGCGCCGTCACGCGCAGTGCTTCGATGCGCGCGAGGCCGGCCGACAGGTCCGCCGCATTCTGGTGGTCGTCGGCGAGGCGCTCGACGTTATGCTCCAGCGCGTGGTGCGCGGCGGCCGCGATGACGCCGGCTTGCCGCATGCCGCCGCCCAGCATCTTGCGCCAGCGCTTGCCCTGCTCGATGAACGACTTGGGACCGAGCAGCACGGAACCGACCGGTGCGCCCAGGCCCTTCGACAAACACACCGACACGGTATCGAAACCGGCCGCCGCCGCGCGCAGGCTCAAACCCTGCTTGACGGCGGCGTTGCAGATGCGGGCGCCGTCCAGGTGCGTGACGAGGCCGCGCGCATGCGCGAAATCCGTCGCGGCCTTGACGTAGTCCTGCGGCAGCACGCGGCCGCCGATCGTGTTTTCCAGCGCCAGCACGCGGGTGCGCGCGAAGTGCATGTCGTCCGGCTTGATGTACGCGGCGATGTCGGTGATGGCGATCGAGCCGTCCGGCTGGTTGGCGATCGGCTGCGGCTGGATCGAACCCAGCACCGCGGCGCCGCCGCCTTCGTACTTGTACGTGTGCGCTTCCTGGCCGACGAGGTATTCGTCGCCGCGGCCGCAATGCGTCATCAGCGCGATCAGGTTCGTCTGCGTGCCGCTCGGCGCGAACAGGCCGGCCTCGAAGCCGAACAGCTCGGCCGCGAAGTCCTGCAGACGGTTCACGGCGGGGTCGTCGCCGTAGACGTCGTCGCCGACGGGCGCGCCGGCCATCGCAGCGCGCATCGCGGCGGACGGTTGGGTGACGGTGTCGCTGCGCAGGTCGATCCAGCGGTCTGGTTGGTCGCTCATGGTGTGGGCATCAATCGGTGGTCGATTCGGCCGCCTGCGCTCGTGACGCAGCGGGGTCCGTGTAGAAACGCGAGGAGAGTTCTTCCAGCCCGACTTCGGCCAGCACCTGCTGCAGGCGCTCGGCGGGCCGGCGGCGCGGCAGGTTTTTATAGGTGGCGACGATCAGCTCGTTCTTCATCGAGTGCTCCCAGCCCACCAGTTCCGTCACGGTGACCTGGTAGCCGTGCGCTTCCAGCTGCAGGCAGCGCAGCACGTTGGTGATCTGGCTGCCGAATTCGCGCGTGTGGATCGGATGGCGCCAGATCTCGGTCAGCGCGCTGCGGCCCAGGTCGCGGCCCTTGTTCTTGCGCAGCACGGTCGCGACTTCGGCCTGGCAGCACGGCACCAGCACGATGTGCTTCGCCTGCTTCTTCAGCGCGAAATCGATGGCGTCGTCCGTCGCCGTGTTGCAGGCATGGAGTGCCGTCACGACGTCGATCGTGGCCGGCAGCTTGTCCGACCCGGTCGATTCCGCGACCGACAGGTTCAGGAACGACATGCCCGGGAAGCCCAGGTGCGCGGCCAGTGCCGTCGATTTCTGCACGAGTTCCTCGCGCGTCTCGATGCCGTAGATGCGGCCACCGTTCTCGCGTCCCTTGAAGAACAGGTCGTACAGGATGAAGCCGAGGTAGGACTTGCCGGCACCGTGGTCGACCACGGTCGCGCCCTGCCCGTCCTTCTGGGCCTCGACGTCCTTGAGCAGCGGCTCGATGAACTGCACGAGGTGGTAGACCTGCTTCAGTTTGCGGCGGCTGTCCTGGTTCAGCTTCCCGTCGCGCGTGAGGATGTGCAGTTCCTTCAGCAGTTCGATCGACTGGCCCGGCTTGATTTCCGGCGCCTGTTCGTAGATCGTCGGGACTGGTTTTTTATCTTGCTTCATCGATCCATGCCGCCTGGATGGCTTCCAAGACGCGCTCGCCGCCGCGCGCGTGGTCGTCGTCGAAGCCGTCCAGCGCGACGACCCAGTTATGCAGGTCGACGAAGCGCACGGTGGCCGGATCGACGTCCGGATAGGTTTCGTACAAGGCCTCGGCGATGGCCGTGACATCGGTCCACTTCATGGTGTCCTCCGTCGCGCTCAGTGGTTCTCGGCTGCGTGGTTGATCGTGTACTTGGGGATCTCGACGACGAGGTCTTCGCCGGCGATGATGGCCTGGCAGGACAGGCGCGAGTTCGGCTCCAGGCCCCAGGCCTTGTCGAGCATGTCCTCTTCCTTTTCCTCCTGCTCGTTCAGCGAATCGAAGCCTTCGCGCACGATCACGTGGCAGGTCGTGCACGCGCACACGCGGTCGCAGGCGTGCTCGATCTCGATGTCGTTCTCGAGCAGCGTGTCGCAGATCGACTTGCCGCTCTGGCCGTCGAGCACGGCGCCTTCGGGGCAGAAGACGGGATGGGGGAGGATGACGATTTGTGGCACTTCTTGACCTCTTCGTGTTTGTTCGTTTGCGCGGCTGACCAACGTTCTGGTGGGCTCGGGGAGCCCACCCTACGATATTCGTATTGTCGTAGGGGGGGCACCCCGTGCCCACCATGCATGCACGCGGCCGCGTTATACCTGATCGAGCGCTTTCCCGGCCAGCACCTTGCGCACGCTCTTGTCCATGCGCCGCGCGGCGAATTCCTCGGTGCCGTGCGCCAGCGCCTGCACGGCGTCGTGCAGCACGTTCTGGCGCGAATCGACCGCGACGTCCGCATCGTTCGAACGCTTCACCGCATCGCGCACGACCTGCACCAGTGCCGCGATCGCGTCCTGTTCTTCGGCGCTCAGCAGGTCGGCGTCCGTATCGAGCGCGGACTGCGTGGCCAGCAGGATGCGCTCGGCCTCGACCTGTTCCTCGCGCAGCGCGCGCGCGACCATGTCGACCTGCGCCGAGTTGTACGAATCCTGCAGCATGCGCGCCACCTCGTCGTCGCCGAGGCCGTACGACGGCTTGACGGTGATCGCCGCTTCCACGCCGGAGCGGGTTTCGCGCGCCGACACCGACAGCAGGCCGTCCGCGTCGACCTGGTACGTGACGCGGATGCGCGCCGCGCCGGCCGCCATCGGCGGGATGCCGCGCAGCTCGAAGCGCGCCAGCGAACGGCAGTCGGACACCAGCTCGCGCTCGCCCTGCACCACGTGCACGGCGAGGGCCGTCTGGCCATCCTTGAACGTCGTGAATTCCTGGGCGCGGGCGCACGGGATCGTCGAGTTGCGCGGGATGATCTTCTCGACCAGGCCGCCCATCGTCTCGATGCCGAGCGACAGCGGGATCACGTCCAGCAGCAGCCAGTCGTCGCCCGCCGCGCGGTTGCCCGCCAGGAGATTCGCCTGGATGGCGGCGCCCAGCGCGACGACCTTGTCCGGGTCGATGTTCGCATGCGGGATCGTCTTAAAGTAATCGCCGACGGCGCGGCGGATGTGCGGCATGCGCGTGGCGCCGCCGACGAGCACGACGCCGTCCACGTCCTCGACGGACACGCCGGCGTCGCGCATGGCCTTGCGCACCGCGTTCATCGTCTTCGCGACGAGCGGCTGGGTGATCTCGGCGAAGGTCTTCGCGCTGACGGTCACCTGCACCACTTCGCCCGATTTCAGGATCGCCTCGACCGTCGTCTCCTCGTTCGTCGACAGCAGTTCCTTGGCCTGGCGCGACTTGACCATCAAGGTCGCGGTGTCCATTTCGGACAGCGGCGCGAGGCCGGCCTGTTGCGTGATGTAGCAGAACAGGCGCTGGTCGAAGTCGTCGCCGCCCAGCGCGGAATCGCCGCCGGTCGACAGCACTTCGAACACGCCCTTGGAGAGCTTGAGGATCGAGATGTCGAACGTGCCGCCGCCCAGGTCGTACACGGCGAACACGCCTTCCTTGCCGTGGTCGAGGCCATACGCGATGGCGGCGGCGGTCGGCTCGGACAGCAGGCGCAGCACGTTCAGGCCGGCCAGCTGGGCCGCGTCCTTGGTCGCCTGGCGCTGGGCGTCGTCGAAATACGCGGGCACCGTGATGACGGCGCCGACCAGCTCATCGCCGAGGGCATCCTCGGCCGTCTGGCGCAACGTGGCCAGGATCTGCGCGGAGACTTCCACGGGCGACTTCACGCCGGCGACGGTTTTCAATTGGACCATCCCGTGACCGCCTTCGCGGCCGCCATCGACGAAATCGTATGGCAGGTTCTCGACGTGCGCGATGTCCTTCAGGCCGCGGCCCATGAAGCGCTTGACGGAGACGATGGTGTTCTTGGGATCGGTGGTGCGGGCCGCCATGGCCTTGTAGCCGATGTTGGCGTGGCCGTTCGGGAGGTAGCGCACGATCGATGGCAGCAGCGCGCGGCCGTCCTCGTCGGAGAGCACTTCCGGGATCGAATGGCGCACGGTCGCGACAAGGGAATTGGTGGTGCCCAGGTCGATGCCCACCGCCAGCCGGTGCTGGTGCGGCGCGGTCGACATGCCGGGTTCGGAGATCTGCAGTAGTGCCATGGTCGTGTTACCTAATCTTCTTGTTGGATACGGTCGCAAATTACGTAGGGTGGGCATCCAATGCCCACGCGGATGCCGACATGTTGCCGGCGTTCGCGTGGGCACAGGGTGCCCACCCTACCAAGCTCGTTCCGTTTATCGTCGTCTCAACTCTCCAGCGCCTCGAACGCGTAATGCAATTCGTCGCCGAATTTATCGAGGAACATCAGTGCCCGCACGCCCTGCGCCGCCTGCAGATAGTCCCCCGCGTCGAGCAGCTTGCCGACCTGCGCCAGGCGCTGCTTGCGCTCGCCGCGCACGCGCGTGTCCAGCGCGTCGAGGGCGCCGGCATCCTTCGCGGCGCGCGCGTCGGACAAGGCCTCGCGCAGCTCCATCTGCTCCATCAGGAAGTCCATCGGCATCGCCGTATTCGACTCGGTCTGCAGGTCGACGCCATTCAGCTCGCACAGGTAGCGCGCGCGCAGCATCGGATTCTTCAGCGTCTGGTAGGCCTCGTTGGCGCGCGTGGCCCATTGCATCGCGACGCGTTTTTCGGCGTCGCTCGCGTTCACGAAGCGGTCCGGATGGACGCGGCCCTGGACTTCGCGGTAAGCGGTATCCAGCGCGTCCATGTCGACGTCGAACCTGGCCGGCAGCTGGAACAGCTCGAAGTGGTTTTGCACGGTCCTGCGCTCCCGGTCAGATCCGGAAGCTTTCGCCGCAACCGCAATTGTCCTTGACGTTCGGGTTGTTGAAGCGGAAGCCCTCGTTCAGGCCTTCGCGGGCGAAATCGAGCTCGGTGCCGTCGATGTACGGCAGGCTCTTGGGATCGACAAACACTTTCACGCCGTGCGATTCGAAGACCGTGTCCTCGGTCGCCGCTTCGTCGACGTATTCCAGCTTGTAGGCCAGGCCGGAGCAGCCGGTGGTGCGCACGCCGAAACGCAGGCCCACGCCCTTGCCCCGACGCTCGAGGTAACGGTTGATGTGCTTTGCGGCTTTTTCGGTCAGGGTCACAGCCATTTCTGTTTCTCCAGCTTCGTGTGTTGCTATGTCATTTGGTGGGCTCGTTTCATTTGAGGCCCCCGGCCTCAAATGTCCACCCTACGATGATGGCCGTCGCCATTTTTGGTGGGCTCGTTTCATTTGAGGCCCCCGGCCTCAAATGCCCACCCTACGATTGTCGTGGCCGTAGGGTGGGCACCCCGTGCCCACGTGCGATCACGCGGCTTTGACTTCTTCGGCGCCGTGCTTCTGCTTGTAGTCGGCGACGGCCGCCTTGATGGCGTCTTCGGCCAGGATCGAGCAGTGGATCTTCACCGGCGGCAGCGCCAGTTCTTCGGCGATCTGCGTGTTCTTGATGGACAGCGCTTCGTCCAGCGACTTGCCCTTGACCCATTCGGTCACGAGCGAGCTCGATGCGATCGCCGAACCGCAGCCGTAGGTCTTGAATTTCGCGTCTTCGATGACCCCCGCTTCGTTGACCTTGATCTGCAGTTTCATCACGTCGCCGCAGGCCGGCGCGCCGACCATGCCGGTGCCGACGTCGTCGGAGTTCTTGTCGAACGAGCCGACGTTGCGCGGGTTTTCGTAGTGGTCGAGGACCTTGTCGGAATATGCCATGGTAGTACTCCTTCGTGTTCGGTTCGGTGAATTAGTGGGCGGCCCACTGGATCGAGTTCAGGTCGATGCCGTCCTTGTGCATTTCCCACAGCGGCGACAGTTCGCGCAGCTTGCCGACCTTGGACTTCAGCAGGTTGACGGCGAAGTCGATGTCTTCTTCGGTCGTGAAGCGGCCGATGGTGAAACGGATCGAGCTGTGTGCCAGTTCGTCGCTGCGGCCCAGGGCGCGCAGCACGTACGACGGTTCCAGGCTGGCCGACGTGCAGGCCGAACCGGACGACACGGCGATGTCCTTGATGGCCATGATCAGCGATTCGCCTTCGACGAAGTTGAACGACACGTTCAGGTTGTGCGGCACGCGGTGTTCCATGTCGCCGTTGATGTAGACCTCTTCGATCTCCGTCAGGCCCTTGGCCAGGCGGTCGCGCAGCGCTTTCACGCGCGCGGTCTCGGCATCCATCTCTTCGCGGGCGATGCGGAAGGCTTCGCCCATGCCGACGATCTGGTGCGTCGGCAGCGTGCCCGAACGCAGGCCGCGCTCGTGGCCGCCGCCGTGCATCTGCGCTTCAAGGCGCACGCGCGGCTTGCGGCGGACGTACAGCGCGCCGATGCCTTTCGGGCCATAGGTCTTGTGCGCCGTGAAGGTCATCAGGTCGACCTTGAGCTCTTCCAGGTTGATGTGCACCTTGCCGGTGGCCTGGGCGGCGTCGGAGTGGAAGATCACGCCCTTCTTGCGGCACAGTTCGCCGATTTCCTTGATCGGCTGGATCACGCCGATCTCGTTATTCACGAACATCACCGACACGAGGATCGTATCCGGACGGATCGCCGCTTCCAGCTGCTCCAGGGAGATCAGGCCGTTGTCCTGCGGTTCCAGGTAGGTCGCCTCGAAGCCCTGGCGTTCCAGTTCGCGCACGGTGTCGAGCACGGCCTTGTGCTCGGTCTTGACCGTGATGATGTGCTTGCCCTTCGACTTGTAGAAGTGCGCCGCGCCCTTGAGTGCGAGGTTGTTCGATTCGGTCGCGCCCGAGGTCCAGATGATCTCGCGCGGATCGGCGCCGACGAGTGCCGCGACCTGCGCGCGCGCTTCCTCGACGGCCGCCTCGGCGCTCCAGCCGTACGCGTGGCTGCGCGAGGCCGGGTTGCCGAACTGCTCGCGCAGGTACGGGATCATCTTGTCCGCCACGCGCGGGTCGATCGGCGTCGTGGCCGAATAATCCATGTAGATCGGGAAATGCGGCGCAGTCGCGAAGCTCTGCTCGATTTTTTTGTCCAAAGGCGCGTTCATCAGTTCACTCCAATATGCTTAGCTTCAGTATTTTCCGACGGCGCGGGGCGGTGCATCACCACGACGTTCTGTTCTTTCTGCTTCTGCTGGTCGACGAGGTCCTGCAGCGTGACGGAATCGAGGAAATCGACCATCTTGGCATTCAGCGTGGCCCACAGCTCGTGCGTCATGCAGCGGGTGCCGCTGGCAGCGTCGGCGCCGTGGCAGTTTTCCTTGCCGCCGCACTGGGTCGCATCGATCGGCTCGTCGACGGCGATGATGATGTCGGCGACGGTCACCTTGTCGGCAGTGCGCGCCAGGCTGTAGCCGCCGCCCGGGCCGCGCACCGACTCGACGATCTCGTGCCGGCGCAGCTTGCCGAACAACTGCTCCAGATAGGACAGCGAAATGGCCTGGCGCTGGCTGATGCCCGACAGCGTGACCGGACCATTGCCCTGGCGCAGGGCGAGATCGATCATCGCGGTAACAGCAAAACGGCCTTTGGTGGTCAGACGCATCACAACCCCGGTTGGTTTTCCAGACAGTGTTAAAATCTTGCTTCTCTTCAACCAGTCAAGCTTTCATCTGTCCCCAAGGACATTCGGAAAAGCCTGATTAGTTGATCGATTTAGTCAAGTATAGCGTATTTCGCCAGCCTTTGCTTGGCGCCCCCTTTTCAGCTGCGGCGCAGCAAATGCATCGGGCCGAACAGTTGCTGCATGCCCGCGTGACGAATGAACGACAGGTTGTACGGGTGCTCGGCGTGGATCTGCGGCAAGCCCGCCGTTTCCGGCACCTTGTTCAGCTGCTCGGCGATCTTGCCCCACAGGACCAGCGTCGGCTTGTCCGTCCGCGCCGCCAGCGCGGCGAACACGGCCCGCTGGAACGGCACCCAGGCGCGCGCTTCCTGCACCGGAGGCACGTGCTTGCGGAACACGAGGGCCGCATTCAACAGCAGGAAACCGTGGCCGAGCAGGTTGTCCTGCAGCTCGGCCAGTGTCCGGATCGCACCGTTCGCCTCGGCTGCCTTCGCGACGGGCGCCAGCGCCGCGCCGCCCGTGTCGTCCGGGCTCAGCTGGCCGTCGGCCACGAGCAGCATCTTCATGAAGTTGCGCAGCGACGTCGCGCGGTTGACGGGCTTCGACAGGCCCGTGTCCGACCACAGCGGCCCGACCGCGCCATCCATGAAGCACACGCCCGTCGCGCTTTCTTCGCGCGGATACGGGCCCTCTCCCACCAGCACGTAGCGCACGGCGGGCAGCGGCAGGGCGAACGCGGCGAACAGGCGGCCGGCCGTCGGCAGGTAATGGTCGTTCGCCAGATCCGGCAGGTAGGCGGGCGTGGCCCGCATCATCGCGTCGAGGCCGGCAATGAGATGCGGGCGCCAGGAAGCATCGGCGCGCTCCAGGGCAGCGGCGATGGTCGGGGGAACGGCGGCGGAATTGGCGTGGTCCGGCATGGCATCGATCACGGTTGAAAAGGGGCAGATTGTAGCCGAGCCGGGTTCGCACAAGTCCGTCATTTACGGGCTGTTCCGCAAGTCAACGTAGCGTCCGACATGCGCGAATGCGTGCATCATGCATCCCCGTTTAACGCCGTGTGAACGTATCGAGGAGGTTCAAATGCAGACGATTCAGGATGTGATGACCCGCGACGTGCAAAGCATTTCGCCGCAGGAAACCGTGCAGCGCGCCGCGCAGATGATGGATGAACTGAACGTGGGATCGATCCCCGTGCTGGACGGCCAGAGGCTGGTCGGCATGATCACCGACCGCGACATCACGGTCCGCTCGACCGCGGCCGGCCAGGCGCCGGGACAGACGCGCGTGGGCGACGTGATGAGCATCGACGTGCGCACCTGCGCGCCCGACCAGACGGTGGACGAGGTGCTGGGACAGATGGGCGACGTGCAGATCCGCCGCGTGCCCGTCGTCGACGCGGCGTCGCACGAGGTGGTCGGCATCGTCTCGCTGGGCGACATGGCGGCCAAGCATTCGGCCGGCATCGACCACACGCTGGAAGAAATCTCGACGCCGGCCGAGCCGGACCGCTCGACCACCGGGTCGCAGACGCGGCACTGACGTCGGCGGCGGACGGCGCGGCGGGTCGACCCGCCGCGCCGTCCGTCTTATTCCGCGTCCGGTTGGTGGGACGGATGCGCCGCCACGAAGGCCGGGATCTCCACGCAGGCCGCGTTGATGCGCGCGATGTTCGGATAGGCCGAGATGTCGACGCCCTGGCGCTGCGCATTGAACACCTGCGGCACGAGGAAGCAGTCGGCGATGGTCGGCAGATAGCCATGGCACAGCGGCCCCGCGCTGGGGTCGCGCGCCAGGTGTTTTTCCAGCACGTCGAGGCCGCCCAGCAGCCAGTGGCGGTACCACTGCGTCTTGACCTCTTCCGACAGGCCGAGGTCGTTCACGAGATAGCGCAGCACGCGCAGGTTGTTCACCGGATGGATGTCGCAGGCGACGATCTGCGCCAGCTCGCGCACGCGCGCACGCCCGGCGGCATCCTTGGGCAGCAGCGGCACCTCCGGGTACTCGTCCTCCAGGTACTCGAGGATCGCCATCGATTGCGTCAGCGTGATGTAGTCGTCCTGGAAGGTGGGGACGAGGCCGCTGGGATTCATCTTGACGTAGTTCGCCTGCAGCTGTTCGCCGCCGCCGCGCAGCAGGTGCACCGGAACCGCATCGTACTGGAGCCCCTTGAGGTTGAGCGCGATACGCACCCGGTACGCGGCAGAACTGCGGAAATAGGTATAGAGCTTCATTCCTTCCTCCCGTGATAGTGTGCAACCTCCTGGTCGATGGCGCCGAAGACACTGGCGCCGTCGGCATCGAACATCTCGATACGGACAGTATCGCCGAAGCGCAGGAACGGCGTGCTGGGCGCCCCGTGCTCGATCGTTTCGTACATACGCAGCTCGGCCAGGCAGCAATAACCCACGCCGCCGTTGGCGATGCTCGAGCCGTGCAGGCTGCCCTGCTTGTTCGACACCGTGCCCGAACCGATGATGGAACCGGCACCGAGCTCGCGCGTCCTGGCGGCGTGCGCGATCAGTTGCGCGAAGCTGAACGTCATGTCGTCGCCCGCGTTCGGACGGCCGAACGGCGCGTCGTTCAGCGTCACCTGCAACGGCAGGCACAGCTTGCTGTCGCGCCAGGCATCGCCGAGCTCGTCCGGTGTCACGGCCACCGGAGAGAACGCGCTGGCCGGCTTCGACTGGAAGAAGCCGAAGCCCTTTTCCAGTTCCTTGGGGATCAGGTTGCGCAGCGATACGTCGTTGACCAGCATGACGAGGCGGATGGCCTGCGCCGCCTTCTCGATGCTCGCGCCCATGGGCACGTCGCCGGTGACGACCGCCACTTCGGCTTCCAGGTCGACGCCCCACTCCTCGGACAGCACGGCGATCGGATCGCACGGGCCGACGAAGGAGTCCGAGCCGCCCTGGTACATCAACGGGTCCGTGTAGAACGACGGCGGCACCTGGGCGCCGCGCGCCTTGCGCACGAGTTCCACGTGGTTGATGTAGGCCGACCCGTCGGCCCACTGGAAGGCGCGCGGCAGCGGCGAGGCGCACTCTTCCTCGATGAAGGATTCCGCCCCGGCGGCGGTGCCGGCATTCAACTGGTCGTAGACCTGGAGCAGCCGCGGCGCGACGTGATCCCAGTCGTCCAGCGCCTGCTGCAGGGTGCGGGCGATCTTGGGGACGGCCTGGCAGGTGACCAGGTCGCGGCTGACGACGACGAGCGTACCGTCGCGGCCGCCCGACTTCAGGGTAGCGAGTTTCATGGCGTTTCCTTCAACGATTTAATGTTTCCGCCATTAAAAAGTAAAACGGACTATCATACAAACAATATTTTCCGCTCTATTTATCGGACTTTCTGATGAATCCCACCCTGCGCCAGATGCGCGCCTTCGTTGCCCTGGCAAAGACCGGTAACTTTACGCTTGCGGCGCAGTACATGCACGTTACACAGTCCGCTTTGTCCGGTTTGATCAAAGAGTTGGAACAAACTCTCGGCGTCCGTGTCGTCGACCGCAATACGCGGCGTATCGCACTGACCGAAACGGGAAACGAGCTGTACCCCCTATTCAGCCAGATGATCGACGACCTCGACCGTGCGCTTACGAACATTGCGGACCAGGCGCAACTGAGGAAAGGCATCGTGCGCGTGGCGGTGCCCCAGTTGATGGCCTGCACCCTGCTGCCGCAGGTGATCGCCGCGTGGCGCACGCGCTACCCGGACATCGGCATCAGCCTGTCCGATTCGCCGGTCGAGGCCGTGACGACGCGCGTGCTGTCCGGCGAGACGGATTTCGGCATCGGCCCGGAACGCGACGGCGCCCCGCAACTGGAGGCGCGCGAGCTGATGGAGATGCCGTTCGAAGCCGTCGTGCCGCACGATCACCCCCTGGCGAAGCACAGCCGGCTCGGGTGGAGCGACCTGGCCGCGCATCCGCTGATCTCGCTGCGCGGCCAGTTCACGGAGCGTCTGCTGGCGGACATGGCACGCAGGAACAGTGGGGGAAAAGTCGGTGGCCCCGGCACGGATGACGGCGTGCGTAATGACAGGAGCGATGCCGGACGCGACGGCCGCAGCGACGGCCGCAACAACGACGGCAGCGATGGCCGCAGCAACGGCCGAACCAACGGCCGCAGCGATGGCCGCAGCAACATCCGTACCGCCGATCTGCGCGACGTCGCCCTGCGGCCGGCCCACGAAGTCACGTACATGACCACCGCGCTGGCCATGGTCGCGTCCGGCCTCGGCGTGACGGTGTGCATGCCGTACGCCGCACCGCTCGTGCGGCTGCACGGCCTGCGCATGCTGCCGCTCGACGCGCCGGTATTGACGCGCCGTTTCTTCGTCTACACGCGCGAGCAGCGGTCGGTGTCGCCGGCGGCGGCCGCGTTCATCGCCTTCCTGTTCGACTGGGTCGGCGCGGCCGACAACCCCGCGGGCGCGCTGCGGCCGCGCTAGAATGCAGCTTCCACCACGCAACCTCCTGTCATCGATGTCCCACAACACCATCGCGATCAACCGGCGCATGGGCAAGTTCGACAACCACGCCAGCGTCTGGCTGTTCGGCTACGGCTCCCTCATCTTCAAGGCCGACTTCCCGTACCTCGAGCGGCGCCCCGCCAGCATCGAGGGCTGGACCCGGCGCTTCTGGCAAGGCTCGCACGACCACCGCGGCACGGAGGCGGCGCCGGGCCGCGTCGTGACCCTCGTGCCGGACGCCGCTGCGACCTGCCACGGCATGGCCTACCTCGTCACGCCCGAGGAATTCGCCCACCTCGATTACCGCGAAAAGAACGGCTACCTGCGCCTGGCGACCGACATCCGCTTCGAGGACGGCGGCAGCGCCGAAGGCCTCGTCTACATCGCCACGCACGAGAACGCGGCCTACCTCGGCCCGGCGAGTGAGCGCGACATTGCGCTGCAGATCGCCTCCGCGCGTGGCCCGAGCGGGCCGAACAGCGAATACCTGCTGGAACTGGCCAAGGCCCTGCGCGCACTCGGCAAGCCCGACCCGCATGTGTTTGAGATCGAGCGCCACCTGGAAGAGTTCCAGCGCCGGGTTTGATCCCGCACGAATCCATCGTTGCCGTGCGCGGCGCGGCGTTGTGTTCTAATCCTCTCGGGCCATATGCCCGTCAGGAGACCACGATGCAGGAGCCGCAGCAGCCACCGTCCCGCCCGCCGTCGGCCAGCGAACTCGACGAAGACACGCTGGCCTTCGTGCGCAAGGTCTTCCACTTCGCGCGCACCGGCGAGGCCGGGGAACTCGCGACCTTGCTGGACCAGCACTTGCCGCCCAACCTGCGCAACGAACGCGGCGACAGCCTTCTGATGCTGGCCTGCTACCACGGCCATGCGGACGCGGCCCGCGTGCTGCTGGAACACGGCGCCGATCCGGAACTCATGAACGACGCCGGCCAGACCCCGCTCGCCGGCGCCGCGTTCAAGGGCGACACGGCGATCGCGACCCTGCTGCTGGACCACGGCGCGGCGGTCGACAACGCGGGCCCGAACGGCAAGACGGCACTGATGTTCGCCGCCATGTTCAACCGCGTGGACATCGTCCGCCTGCTGCTGGCGCGCGGCGCCGACCCGTTCCGCCCGGACGCGGACGGGAATGCGCTCCTCGACGCGGCGCGCAGGATGGGCGCGGCCGACACGGCCGAACTGCTGGCGGCCGTGACCAGCGAGCGCTGACAGGCCGTTCGTTTGGCGGCACCGCCGGGTGCTGCCGGACGCGCCGCGCGCACGTCGCGGGCCGTCGCCATGCGCTACACTGGGCCGCCGGCCATCGCTGCCGGGCCTGAGATGACTGTTCATGGAGAAGTCGATGTCGATGGAATGGGAACGCCTGGTCTCGACGATGCGCCTGGGCCGCGAGGATGACGAGGGCGACGGCGGCAGCCGGACGGGCTATCTGCGCGACTGGGACCGGCTCGTGTATTCGAGCGCGTTCCGGCGCCTGCAGGACAAGACGCAGGTGTTCCCGCTGTCGGACAGCGATTACGTGCGCACGCGCCTCACCCACAGCATCGAGGTGTCGTCCGTCGGCCGTTCGCTGGGCATGCTGTGCGGCGAATTCATCAAGGAGCGCGCGCCGGCATTGTCGATGGCGCCGCAGGACTTCGGCAGCATCGTGGCCGCCGCCTGCCTCGCCCACGACATCGGCAATCCTCCGTTCGGCCATTCCGGCGAGGCCGCGATCCAGTCGTGGTTCGCCGAGCATGCCGATCGCTGGCTCGCCGGCCTGACCGAGCGCGAGCGCCAGGACTTCCTGCGCTTCGAGGGCAATGCCCAGGGCTTCCGCCTCGTGACGCGGCTGCAGAATGCCGTCGACCACGGCGGCTTCCAGCTGACCTATGCCGTGCTGGCCGCGTTCATGAAGTACCCGCGCGCCTCCGACCTGGCATCGGCGAAAGACAGGATCAGCGAAAAGAAATTCGGCTACTTCGCGGACGATGCCGCCACCGCGGAACGCATCGCCACGCGGGTCGGCCTCGTGCGCAAGGGGCCAGGCGCATGGGCGCGTCACCCGCTCGCGTTCGTGATGGAGGCCGCGGACGACATCTGCTACGGCATCGTCGACCTGGAAGACGGCCATCGCCTCGGCCGCGTCTCGTTCGACGAAGCGCACGGCCTGCTGTGGCCCATCGCCTTTCCCGATGGCGCAAGCGCGAGCCCATCCTATCGACAACTGGCCGACGACACGGGCCGCGTGGAATACCTGCGCGCCCGCGCCATCGGCCATCTCGTGGCGGCCGCGCTGGACGTGTTCCGCGCGCACTACGACGCGATCATGGATGGCCGCTTCGAACGGGATCTCGCCGGCGCGTCCCGCTTCGCGCCCGAGCTCAAGGCGATCGCCATGCTGTCGCGCGATCGCATCTACGCGACGCCCTCGGTGCTGCAGATCGAAGCGGCCGGCTTCGAGATCCTCGGCGGCCTGCTGGGCAAGATCGTGCCCGCGCTCGTCAAGCCGGAAACTGAGCGCTCGGCGGCCGACCGCAAGATCGCGCAGATCATTCCGCAACAATTCAGCCGCGGCGCCACGCCGTACGCGCGCCTGCTCGGCGCGACCGACTACATTTCCGGGATGACGGACAGCTTCGCGCTGAAGCTGTTCCGGCGCCTGCACGGGATCGAACTGCCGGGCACGATCGTCTAGGCGCGCCCCACGGTCAGCGCACGGCGCCGTCGAGCACGCGCCGCACCTGCCGTGCCCGCTCCTCCACGCTGCCGCGCACGACGGTGTACGGGATGCCGCGCGCAGCGAGATCCCGCAACACGAGTCGCTGGATGCGTCCGCGCCACGCCTCGTTCTCGCGCACGGCCTGTTCCTCGTACGGGATGTCGTCGGCGCAGACGAACGTGTGGGCATAGCGCGCCCGGCAATCGTCGGCACACCGCAGCAATTCGGCCGGCGGCGGGTCGCCGACCTGGTGGAACTCGATGCCCAGCAACAGCGTGGTCAGCGCATTCGTGTCGACGAACAGCCAGCGCCGCGCCTGCGCCATGGCCTCGTCCTCGGCCGCGCGGTGCTTGACGGCGATGTCGACATAATCGTCCGGCCCCAGCCGGCCCTGCTTTTCTTCCCAGATGAAGCGGCCGATCTCGGGCACGGCGACGGTATCGTAGGCGTGCGCCAGATAGTTGGACAACGTCGACTTTCCGGTCGACTCCGCGCCGACGAAGACGACACGCTGGACGTCGTTCGCCGCCCGGTCGTTCGCCGCCCTGTCGTTCGTCACCGTGCCGTTCGTTACCTTGTCCGTCGCACTGCCCTGCTCCACCATGTTCCCGCCTGCCGATCGCGCCAAAGAGCGCAATCGTAGCCGAGAGCATGCATCCTCACAACCCGGCGGCGTCGGCGCCGTGAGTCCAGTCCAGCACGTTATGATGTCGGCAACACAAACCAGCCCGCGCAGGCGCCGCCATGACACTGTCCCTTCACGCCGACGACTATCTGCTCCGTCCACTGGTCCCGACGGATGCCAAGGCGATGGCCGCGGCCGTCCGCGAATCGATGGCGAGCCTCGGCCCATGGATGCCCTGGGCCCATGCCGCCTACGACGAGGCCGATGCGCTGGCCTGGATCGCGGCCTGCGCCACCGCGCGTGCGGACGGCACCGCGCACGAGTTCGGCATCTTCCGCCGGGACGGCCACCACTACATCGGCGCGGCGGGCCTGAACCAGTTCAATCGTGCCCACCACCTCTGCAACCTCGGCTACTGGGTCCGCGCATCGGCCCGGCGTCAGGGCGCGGGGCTGGCAGCCATCCGTGCGCTGGCATGCTTCGCCTTCGACCGCCTCGGCCAGACGCGCGTCGAGATCGTCGTCGCCGACGGCAACCTGTCCAGCCTCGCCCTCGCCCTCAAGGCCGGCGCCATCCACGAATGCCTGGCGCGCAACCGCCTCGACCTGCACGAACGGCCCGTTGCGGCGCACGTGCTGTCGCTGGTGCCGGAGACGCTTTAAAACAAATCCATCTGCGCCGCCGCCGCGCTGGTCGGCCTGACGACCGTTTTCGGCACCACCAGCGGGCGCCGGAATTGCGACGGATCGCAGGTATTGAACCGGCTCATGCGGCCTTCAAGCCCCAGGCGCTTGACGGCCTTCGTGAAGCGCTGGCGGATCAGGTCGGCCCAGATGCCCTCGCCCGTCATGCGCTTGCTGAAATCGCTGTCGTAGTCCTTGCCGCCGCGCATGTCGCGGATGCGGTTCATCACGCGCTGGGCCCGGTCGGGGAAGTGGGCGTGCAGCCATTGCTGGAACAGCGGGTTCACTTCCCACGGCATGCGCAGCACCGTGTAGTGGGCGCCGACGGCCCCGGCGTCCTTCGCGGCTTCCAGGATGCGCTCGATTTCCGGCTCCGTGACGAACGGGATGATCGGCGCGACGCTCACGCTGACGGGGATGCCGGCCTCCGTCAGGGTGCGGATCGCGCGCAGGCGGCGCGCGGGCGCGGCCGCGCGCGGCTCGAGCGTGCGCGAGATCTCGCCGTCCAGCGTCGTCAGCGTGATGGCGGCGCAGGCCAGGCCTTTTTCGGCCATCGGTGCGATCAGGTCGATGTCGCGTTCGATCAGCGCCGACTTGGTGATCAGGCCGTACGGATGCTGGCATTCGGACAGCACTTCCAGCACCTCGCGCGTGAGGCGGCGCTCGCGCTCGCAGGGCTGGTACGCGTCCGTGTTGACGCCGATGGCGATGTTTTCCGGGACGTAGCCCGGACGCGCCAGCTCGCGCCGCAGCAGGTCGGCCGCGTTCACCTTGGCGAAGATGCGGCTTTCGAAATCGAGGCCCGGCGACAGGCCCAGATAGGCGTGCGTGGGCCGCGCGAAGCAGTAGATGCAGCCGTGCTCGCAGCCGCGGTACGGGTTCAGCGAGACGCTGAACGGGATGTCCGGCGACGTGTTGCGGCTGAGGATGGATTTCGCGATCTCGTCCGTGACGATCGTCTTGAGGGGCGCCGGCGCCTCGTCCCCGGAGCCCGGCACGGTCCAGCCGTCGTCGAAACGCTCGCGCCCGTTCACTTCGTAGCGGCCCTGGATGTTGGTGACGGCGCCGCGGCCTTTCATGGGCCCGTTGATGGGCACGACCTCGGCGGACTTTTGCGGGAACGGCAACACCACCTGGCTGACCGCCCGACTTGCGTTTGCTTTGACCCGATTCACACGGCGCTCCTTAAGTACTGTATGTTTATACAGTATAGTACGCCGATCTCAGGATGGGTTCAAGCGTGAAAAAAGAGCGGCTTGTTGTTGCACAAAACCGTCAAATGCCTGCAGCAGGGGCCGGTATGCGGCGGCGTCGCCCTCCAGCTGGGCCAGCGCCAGCGCGGCCGCTTCCAGCGTCGACAGCTGGTGCGCCGCGTGCGCCTTGCGAATCCGATAAGCCGACGCGGGCACGTCGTGCAGGGCGACGCGCGGCAGGCGCTGCAGCTCGGGATTCAGGTACAGCATCTTGCGGCTCTTGCGCCAGGTGGCGTCCAGCACGACGAGGCGCAGGCGCTCCGGCTGCGCCATCGATGCAGGATCGGGCACGGGTGCGGTCGCCTCGCCCGGCGTCTCCGGATACAGCAGCAGCGGCACGCGCCCGCCCTCGTGCAGCAGCGCGTGCAGCACCGCAGCATCGAACGCCTCGCCCACGTCGAGCCGGCTGCCGCCCAGGCACAGGTGCAGCAGGCGCGCGCTGTTCTTGGCGTTGCGCACCTCGAGCGGGTGTTGCAGGATCAACAGGTCGGCGCGGCTGGACAGCGGCCGCACCCAGTGGCAGATGCAGGCGCTCTGCGCGCGCAGGCAGGCGGCGCAGGTGGCGCGCCGCGGCGGTGATGGGAGATTCGTCATGGGCGGCGAGGATTGTAGCGCCAATCCCGCGCCGCCACGCCGCCGCGCCGTCACGCCATCACTGGCTGCCCATGCGCTGCCCCACGTGGGGCGCGTCGGCCGGCGCGGCCGGCGCATCCGGCCGCAGGCACTTGAGCGCGCGGCTCCACGCCACCACCTGGTCGAGCATGGCGTCGACAGCCTGCTCGTGATGCGCGGCCGGGTTGAACGTCTCGTAGTTCTCGAAGTCCGTGCGCAGCGACAGCATCACCTGCGCGCGCACGTCCGCGACCATCAGCTCGCCCATCACGAGGCGCAGGCTCTCGATGGCGCGCGATCCGCCCGCGCTGCCGTAGCCGACGAAGCCGGCGGCCTTGTTGTTCCATTCCTTGTACAGGAAATCGATCGCGTTCTTCAGCGCGCCGGACGTGCCGTGGTTGTACTCGGGCGTGACGAAGACATAACCGTCGAAGCCGGCGATGGCGGCGGCCCAGCCCTTCGTGTGCGGCTGCGCATACCGGCCCTGGGACGGCGGCACCGGCTCGTCCAGCAGCGGCAGGCCGAAGTCCTGGATGTCGACCAGTTCGAACACGGCGTCGGCGCGCATGCCGGCGATGTCCAGCACCCAGCGCGCCACGTCCGGCGCCTTGCGGCCGGGCCGGGTGCTCCCGACGATGATCCCGATCTTGATCATGCTCCCCTCCTTTGTGGTTATTTGACCGATTCTAGCGGTGCCCACCCGCCGCCCAGCGCGCGGTACAGGTCGACGTGGGCCTGCAGCCAGGCGGCGCGCAACTGCAGCACGCCGGTCTCGGCGCTGAACGCGTTGCGCTGGGCATCCAGTTCTTCCAGGTACGACGAATAGCCGTTGCGGTAGCGGTTGTGGGCGATGCGCAGGACTTCCTTCGTCGCCACCCGGCGCGCCTCGGCCTCGTCCAGCTGCTCGCGCAGGCGCTGCGCGGCGCTCAGGGCGTTCTCGGTGTCGGCGAAGGCGTTGCGCACGGCGGCCTCGTACGCGAACACGGCGCGGTCGCGCAGCGATGCCGAGATGTCGGCCTGGGCGCGCAGCCGGCCCGCGTCGAACAGCGGCGCGAGGACGCTGCCGCCCACGCTCCACAACGCGGTCGGCGACGACAGCAGCGTCGGCAGGTCGTGCGCGTACGCGCCCAGCGACGCGGTCAGCCGCAACGACGGCAGCATCTGGTCGCGCGCCGCCGCGAGGCTGGCGTCGGCCGCCGCGACCGCGCGCTCGGCCGAGGCGACGTCCGGCCGGCGCCGCAGCAGCTCGGACGGCAGGCCGGGCCGGATCGCCGGCGCGTTCAGGCTGGCCAGGTCCGCGCCCCGCCCGACCGGGCCGGGATTGGCGCCCGCGAGGACGTCGAGGGCGTTCTCCTGCTGCGTGATCGCCCGCTGCAGCTGGGGCACGACGGCGGCCGTCGCGCGGTATTCCGCCTCCGCCTGCGCCAGTTCGAGGCGCGAGCTGTAGCCCACTTCGAACTGCCGCCGCGCCAGGTCCAGCGAGCGTTGGCGCGACGCCAGCGTGGCGCGCGCGAGGGCCAGCTGGGCGTCCAGCCCGCGCAGGTTCAGGTAGCCGGATGCCGCGTTCGCCGCCACCGACAGCGCCGTCGCGTCGGCCGCCGCCTGCTGCGCCGCGTAATCCTGGCGCGCCGCCTCGGTCGCGGCGGCCAGGCGGCCGAACGGATCGAGTTCGTAGGCGGCCTGGAAGCTGCCCTGCATGGCGGTGGAATCGATGGGCGTGCCGAACGGGCCGATCGCGCGCGCCCGCACGGGCGAGAAACCGACCGAGAGCGTCGGTTCCTGGGCCGCATGCGCCGCCTGGATGCGCGCCCGGTATTCGCGCAGCCGCGCCTGCGCCGTGCGCACGTCGTTGTTGCGTTCGAGCGCCCGCGCCACGAGGCGGTCCAGCGCGGGATCGCCGAACGCGCGCCACCAGTCGCGTTCCACCGGCGCGCCGGGACCGACCTTGCCGCGCCACGCCGCCGGCACGACGAGCGTCGCTTGCGGCGGCGGCTGCACGGGGATGCGGCAGCCGGCCAGCAGCGCCGCGCAGGCGCCCAGCGCGAGGCGGCGCTTCATCGCGCCGGCTCCGGCGAGCGTGCGGCTGGCTCGGGCGTGCGCGTGGGCACGGGGGTGCCCACCCTACCGTTTTCCGGCTCCGGGGAGTGTGCGGCTGGTTCGGGCGTGCGCGTGGGCACAGGGGTGCCCACCCTACCGTTTTCCGGCTCCGGCGAACGTGCGGCGGGCGCCGGCGTGCGCGTCGGCACGGGGGTGCCCGCCCTGCCCGCGGCGCCGCCGTTGCCGGGCCCCGGCGGCACCCGGCCGCCGGCCTTCGTGTCGATGCTCGCCACCACCGACATCCCCGGCCGCAGGCGCGCGGCCAGCGCCTGGTCCGGGTCGATGCTGATGCGGACCGGGATCCGCTGGGCGATCTTGACGAAGTTGCCGGTCGCATTGTCCGGCACGATCACGGAGAATTCGGAGCCGGTCGCGGGCGAGATCTGCTCGACGTGCCCGCGCAGCCTGGCGTGGTTCAGCGCATCGACGGTGAACGTGACGGGCTGGCCCAGGCGCACGTCGGCCATCTGCGTTTCCTTCATGTTGGCGATGACCCACATCGTCGGCGGCACGAGCGCCGTCAGCTGCGCGCCCGCGTTGACGAACGCGCCCAGGCGCACGCCGACCTGCCCCAGCTGGCCGTCGCGCGGCGCCGTGATGCGGGTGTTGGCGAGGTCGATCTCGGCCAGCCGCACGGCCGCCTCGGCGTTCGCGACGGCCGCTTCCAGCGATGCGCGGTTGACGTCCACCGTGCGCAGGTTCTGGCGCGCGATCTCCAGCGCGGCGCGCGCCTGCTCGGTCGCGGCGACGGTCTGGGCGCGGGCGGCGCGGGCGGCGTCCCGCTCACGCGCCGACAGCGACCCGTCGGCCGCCAGTTCTTCGACCCGGCGCAGGTCGGCGTCGGCGCGCCGCGACTGGGCCGCGGCGTTGGCGACGGCGGCCTGGTTCTGCGCGATGGTGGCGCTGGCCGTCCGCCGGCTCTGCGCGAAGTTCGCGAGCGCGGCGCGCTGCGCCGCGAGCTGGGCCCGGGCCTGGTCGAGGCGCTGGCGGTAGATGCGGTCGTCGACGCGCATCAGGAGCTGGCCCTGGCGCACCATCTGGTAATCCTGCACGTCGACCTCGACGACGTAGCCGGACAGTTGCGGACTGATGATCGTCACCTGGCCGCGCACGAGGGCATTCTCCGTCGTCTGCAGCGCGCTGTGGAACGGCGGCAGGTTCCACGCGTACAGCACGATCAGGATGCCGATCAGGGCGATGAAGGCGAACAGCAGGCCGCTGGCGATGACGTTGCGGTTCGACTTCTGCTGCGTCGTCGTCGTGGTGGTCGTGGTGGTCGTTTCCGGCATGGCGATGGGCTCGGTTCAGGTGGGGACGGCCGGCGTCGGCCGGGGCGGGCGCGGCGCCAGGCGGCGGTCGCCGGACGGCACCGCGATCGGCGAATCGGTCGGGTCGGGCGGCGCCGGGACCGGCAGCGGCGCCGGCGGTGGCGGCGCCACGTATTTCAGCCACAGCGAGCGGCCGAAGATCCACGCGGCCAGCAGGGTGGCGATGACGGCGATCAGCAGGAACACGTCGTTGTAGGCGAGGATGTTCGCTTCGCGCGCGGCCGCCTGCGTCAGCACGGAGATGCCCTGGCGCGTGCGCGCGGACGGGTCGGCCAGCATGCGCGCGTACGCGGCGCCGCCCTGCTGGATGCGCGCGGCGACGAGCGGGTCGAGCGAACTCAGTTGCTCGGCCAGCACGGACGAATGGAATTTTTCGCGCATCACCTGGAACGTGCCCAGCAGCGCGGAGCCGATCAGGCCGCCCAGGTTCTGCGTCAGCCCGAACAGCACGGAAAAGCTGATCAGGTTCGCGGGATTGGAAATCACGGACCCCAGCAAGGTCAGCAGCAGCGGTCCGAGGAACATCACGCCGCCGAACGCCAGCATGCCCTGGCTGACGTACAACTGCGCGGGCCGCGTGACGTTGCTCGCGTGCGAATCGACCCACGCGCCCAGCGCCATGATCAGCAGGGCCACGACCTGCGGCGCCATCAGGTGCGGCGGCCGGATGATCAGCACGGACACGGCGATCCCGAGGATGGTACTGAGCAGGATGACGATGAACAGCGTCTGCATCTCGTCGTTGTTCAGGCCCACGAGGCGCAGGAAGCCGACGGCGCCGATGCTCTGTTCCGACAGCACGACGCGCACCAGCATCAGCGCCAGCGCCAGCCGCACGATCATGCCGTTGGTCAGCCAGCGGATGTTCAGCAGCGGGTTCTCGCGGTTGTGCTCGACGCAGATCGCGGCCAGCAGCAGCGCGATGGCCACGGCCAGCGCGATCCCGACCCAGGCATTCTCGGTCCACCACAGCACGCGGCCGAACGTCAGGGCGGCGCACAGCAGGGCCATGCCCGGCGCGAACAGGGAAAACGTGAGGAAGTCGGTGGGCCGGAACGCCTTGAAGCGGTCGCCCGGCGGCAGTTTGAGCCACAGCACGGCGGCCAGCGTGACGAGCGTCAGTCCCAGTTCGAACAGGTACAGGCCGCGCCATTCCGCCATCTGCAGCAGGCTGCGCGAAAAAATGTAGGCGATCGGCTGCGCCAGTTGCGCCATGCCGGTCGAGATCACGATGCCGCGCGGCCGCCATTCCTTCTTGAACGCCTGCAGCGTGTAGTACAGCCCGAGCGTCGACAGCGCCGCGCCGACCATGCCGTGGGCCGCGCGCACGGCGATAGCCGAGCCGAGGTCGCCCACGAACAGATGTCCGAACGTGACGAGCGCGTACAGCACGAGGAAGAACTCGGTGAACGCGCGCAGGCCGAACTGCTGGCGGAATTTCACCAGCAGCAGGTTCATCGAGACATTGGTCATCACATAGGCCGTCGGCAGCCAGTTGGCCTCGGCCGAAAAGACGCCCAGCGTGCCCTGCAGGTTGACGAGGTTGACGGTGACGAGTGCATTGCCCAGACCGCCGGTCAGCGTCACCAGCGTGCCGATCAGGAAATAGGCGATGCGCCGCGGCGTCGAGTGGCTGGGGAACGACGGGCTGCCCGGCAGCGTGGGGCGCTCGTCCGGATGCCACTGGCGCGGCGCGTAGTCGGCGTCGGCGTCGCTCACGCGTCCTCCAGCAGCCGTTGCAGCGCTTCCAGCACGCCGGCGGCGGCGGCCATCGCATGGGCGTCGAGCCGTTCGACCGTCGCGCGCCGCAGCGCGGCCGCTTCCGCGCGCACCTGCGCCGTGAGCGCCACGCCCCGCGCCGCCAGCGCGATGCGCCGGACGCGGCGGTCGCCCGGTTCGGCCTCGCGCCGCACCAGGCCGCTTGCGACGAGGCGGTCGAGCGTCGTCACCAGCGTGGCGCCGTCCACGCCCAGGCGCCGCGCCAGCTCCCGTTGCGACGGCGGCTCGGGACTGTCCGCCACGGCCGTCAGCGCATTCCAGCCGGCCGTCGTCAACCCGTGCGCCTTCAGGTGGCGTTCGAGCGCGAGGCGCCAGGCGCGTGCGCCGCCTTGCAGGGCCTGCAGGAAACGGTCGTCGGTATTCATCATGTCAAGGAAACATGGGCATCCCAATCGTTGGCCCTGCAGATTATCTGCCTGTTATGGCAAATGTGGCCACACACGAAGATTTAATTCGAGAATTGGTTATTCGGATATTGCTCTGGAAAATCACCGTGCTTAGAATCAATTCATTCCGCGAGGCAATCAGTCCTCGGGGAAAACGAGCAAACCCGGTGTCCTTCAGAGTTTCCTATGTTCAGAGCCCGTATTTCCGTTCGCAAACTGACGTCCACCTTCCTCGCCGCCCTTGCCCTGCTGCCGGGCCTCGCGATCGAACAAGAGTTGCAACTCGACTATCGGATCAATGAACACATCATCCTGATCCCGGCCGGCCAGGACCACCAGGCCCGCCTCGAGACGACCGTGTTCCAGCCGAACGGGCCGGGCCCGTTCCCGCTCATCATCATCAACCACGGCAAGGACCCGGGCCACCCGAACCTGCAGCCGCGCGACCGCTTCTACCACATGGCCCACGCCTTCGTGGAACGGGGCTATGCCGTGATGGTGCCGATGCGCCAGGGCTTCGCCAACTCGACGGGTTATTACCACGACCACGGCTGCGACATGACGGCCAACGGCTACACCCAGGCCGAGGACATCGTCGCCACCCTCGCCTATGCGCGCGAGCAGAGCTGGATCGACGCCGACCACATCGTCGTCGCCGGGCAGTCGTACGGCGGCCTCGCCACGGTCGCGCTGGGCACCCAGGACCTGCCGGGCGTGCGCGGCCTGCTCAATTTCGCCGGCGGCCTGCGCGACGACAGCAACGGCTGCGGCTGGCGCTCGGCGCTCGTCTCCGCGTTCGCCGAATACGGCGCGCAGAACAAGGTCCCGAGCCTGTGGATGTATGGCCAGAACGATTCGCTGTTCTCGCCGGAACTGGTGGCGCGCATGCACGACGCCTTCGAACAGGCCGGCGGCCACGCCCAGCTCGTCGAATACGACGCGTTCAAGCGCGATTCGCACGGCATGCTCGCGAGCCGCGACGGCGAGAAGGTCTGGCTGGCGGACACGATGAAATTCCTGCAACGGGTCGGCATGCCGACCAGGGTCGTGTACAAGGTGCCGGAACCGCCGCAGCCGCAGGCGACCAATTTCGCCGGCATCGACGACATCGACGCCGTGCCCTTCCTCAGCGAGAACGGCAGGCGCGCCTACCGCGAATATCTGACCAAGATGACCCCGCGCGCCTTCGCCGTGTCGCCCAGCGGCGCCTGGTGCTGGGCCGAGGAAGGCGAGGACCCGGATGCCCGCGCCCTGGCCACCTGCTCGGCCAAGAGCGACAAGCCGTGCCGCCTGTACTCGGTGGACGAGAACGTCGTGTGGAACCCGGACCTGGCCGAGAAGGCCGCCGTCACGGCCTCGAACACCCCGGCGCCCGTCGGGCCCGGCGATGGCGCGGTGGGCAATGCGGCCGGGATGACGGCCGCGAACTGACTTTTTTTTCGCTCTGCACAATGGCCGTAGGGTGGGCACGCCGTGCCCAGGCGTGACGTGCGCGGTTTGTTGGCGTTACGCGTGGGCGGAGGGCCGCCCACCCTACGCACGACGGCTCGGACGTAGTGCGCACAAGCGACACCCGCGCCATTTTGTTGCAACGCAGCACCCATTTCGCCGTCCCGGTCGAGGCAGCGCAAACTCCTTACCGAATATCAAACCGACAATGGGCTCCGCCACGTCACGGAGAATCCCATGTTGCGACTGACGAAAACCTGCGCCTGCGCGCTGCTGGCAGTCCTTGCGCTGCTGTCCGTCCCTGCCCGCGCGGCCAATAACGACCCCGTCGTGCTCGTGCACGGCGTCCTCGGCTTCGGGCCGCAATCGCATCCGCTCGGCAGCTTCCTGTACTGGGGCGGCTACGGCAACATCGCCGCGCACATGGCTGTCTATCACGGTCCACACGTCATATTTACGGCCCAGGTCGGCGCGATCGCGTCGAACTGGGACCGCGCCGCCGAACTGTACGCCCAGATCAAGGGCGGCTGCGTCGACTACGGCGCCCGCCACGTCGCGCGCTATGGCTATCCGGGCCAGCCGCAAAAGCCGCCCGGCAAGTGCTGGGCGGCGGACCCGGCCAACAATCCGGAACAATATCCGCTCGCGTTCTATCCGCAATGGGATGCCGCGCACCCGATCCACCTGATCGGCCACAGCCAGGGCGGCACGACGATCCGCGCCCTGATCCAGTTGCTGGAACACGGCTCGCCGGACGGCGACGAAGGCGGCGGCGATCTCTACAAGGGCGGCAAGGTCGGCTGGGTGAAGAGCGTCGTCACGATCTCCGCGCCGCACGACGGCACCACGCTCAGCGATGCCGTGCTGGACGTATCGCCGAACCTGCGCAGTCCCTTGCGCGACATCCTCGACAACCAGCTCGCCCACTGGGAACTGGCGCCGGACGGCGCGCGCGAATTCAACCGCTGGGCGCTGACGTCACCGTCGGTCTATTACTTCTCGCTGGGCACGCTGGCCACGGAGGCCGGCGCCTGGTGCTGCAACGGGACCGACCGCGCCCTCGCGCCCGTGCAGAGCGTCGAGTTCCAGTATCCGCGCGCCGACATGATCCCGTACTTCAAGCTGTTCGCCGGCGAGTGGATCGTCGGTTCGCTGGCCCAGCCCGGCATGGGTTCGTACACGCAGAACGCCCCGGGACGGGTGCGCATCGACAGCGCCTGGTTTCCGAACGACGGCGTCGTCAACACGGTCAGCATGCGCGCGCCGGGCGGCCATCCGGTGCGCGATTACGACGGCAAGGCCGTGCGGGGAATGTGGAATTTCCTCGGCAATTACCGGGGATACGACCATTTCGATATCCTGAACTGGCCGAACGACGGGCCGTCGGCCGACCCGGTCTACGAGCGGATCAGCGACATCATCTTCGGGCTCGACTGACGCGTCCCGATCACATGGTCGACCGCAACGTGCGTGCCAGGTCCGACAGCCGATACGGCTTGTTGACGAACGCGAATTCGTTGAGGTCGACGCCGTGCCGCTGCTTGAGGGCCGGCAGCGGATAGCCGGATGCGAGCATGATCTTGGTGCGCGGATAGTGCTCGCGCGTGAACGTGGCCAGCTCGATGCCGTTCATTCCGTTCGGCATCACGACGTCGGTGAACAGGATGTCGATGTCGCTCTGCTCCATCAGGTCGATCGCTTCCTGCCCGCTGGCCGCCGTGACGACGTCGTAGCCCATGCTGGTGAACAGCGACGCGGCCACGTCCATCAGGTCGGGTTCGTCCTCGACGATCAGCACGCGCTCGGTATGGTCGGCGCGCGCCTCCTCGACGGAATTGACGGCCGCCGGCAGGTAGATGGACACGGTCGTGCCCTCGCCCGGCGTGCTGTCGATGGCGACCTCGCCGCCCGACTGCTTGATGAAGCCATAGACCTGGGACAGCCCCAGCCCCGTGCCCTTGCCGACTTCCTTGGTCGTGAAGAACGGCTCGAAGGCGCGCGCCACCACGTCGTGCGGCATGCCGGTGCCGGTGTCGCTCACGGTCACGCGCACGTATTCGCCCGGCGCCAGGCCGGGCGGCTGGTTGCCGTCGGCCACGACGTTGCCCGTGGCGATCGTCAGGTTGCCGCCGTCGGGCATGGCGTCGCGCGCGTTGACGACGAGGTTCAGCAGCGCCGATTCGAAGCGCGCGCTGTCGATCATCGCGCTGTGGGCCTTGCGGTCGAGGTCGATCACGAACTCGATGCTCGGATTGCCGGCGCGGCGCAGCACGGTCTCGAAGCCGCGGATGATGCCGTTGAGGTTACGCGTCTCAGCCTGCAGCGGCTGCTGGCGCGCGAACGCAAGCAGTTGCTGGGTCAGGCGCGCGCCGCGGTCGATCGCGCGGCGCATCGATTCCAGCGTGCGCACATCGCTGTCGCCGCGCTGCAGGCCCAGCACTTCCAGGCCGCTGGACAGCACGGACAGGAGGTTGTTGAAATCGTGCGCGACGCCGCCCGTGAGCTGGCCGATCGATTCCATCTTCTGCGCCTGGTACAGGGCGATATTCGCCTTTTCCAGCGCCTCGTCGGCCTTTTTCTTTTCCGTCAGGTCGCGCGTGATCTTGGCGAAGCCGAGCAGTTCGCCATCGTCGCCGTGGATGGCGTCGAGCACGGCATGGGCCCAGAAACGCGAGCCGTCCTTGCGCACGCGCCAGCCCTCGGACTCGAAGCGGCCCGCCGTGGCGGCCGTCTCCAGCGCACGCCTGGGCACGCCCGCGGCCTGGTCTTCCGGCGTGTAGAAGCGCGAAAAATGGCTGCCCGTGATCTCGGCCTGGGTGTAGCCCTTGATGCGCTCGGCGCCCGGGTTCCAGTTGGTGACGGTTCCTTCCGGCGACAGCATGTACAGCGCGTAATCCGTCACGCCGTTCACGAGCAGGCGGAAGCGCTGCTCGCTTTCGCGCAGCGCATCCTCGGCGCGCTTGCGCTCGGTGACGTCGCGCGTGACCTTCGCGAAGCCCAGCAGCACGCCTTCTTCGTTGTAGATCGGGTCGATCACGACGTGGGCCCAGAAGCGCGAACCGTCCTTGCGCACGCGCCAGCCTTCGGCCTCGTACTTGCCTTCCGCCAGCGCGATCGAGAGCGCCCGCGCGGGCTTGCCCGCTTCGCGGTCCTCGGGTGTGTAGAAGCGCGAGAAATGCTCGCCCAGGATCTCCTGTGCGACATACCCCTTGAAACGGTTGGCGCCGGCATTCCAGCTGCTGACGTAGCCGTTCGGGTCGAGCATGTAGATGGCGTAATCGCTGATCCCGGAGATCAGGTACTGGTAGCGCCGCTCGTCGGGCCAGGGTTGCGTGAGAGTCAGGTCGTTCATTTACTGCGGTTGTCTTGGGCTGAAAAGAGTATGGAAACCAGCCCATCATACACCTCAGCAAAAATGCTCGCGCGCGACTCGAGGACACGAATTTACGTTGTCAATTTCGTACTTACGGATCGTCAAAAAACGTGCATTTCCGATGCATGTTCACGAAAAATCACCGGATTTGATTGGCTGGATCGCAACTTTGATCACGTTGTCGTCCCGAAACGTTGGCGGAACCAGTCCGCCGTCGCTTTGTCGGCGGGAAAGAACGACTCCAGGCGCAGCTCGTGCACGGTGACGTCGTGCGGGGTGCCCAGCGTCGTGATCGTCGTGAACAGGTTCAGCTCCACGCCCTCGTGCACGATCGTCAGCGGCAGGAACGGCAGCGCGCGCCGGTCGAGGTTCGGCAGATGGCCGTCCGCGACCTGGCCCGCCGCCTGCATGCCCGGGAATGCAGACAATTCGGCCAGCAGCGCCGTCGCCTCGCTGCCCGGGCCGTCGGCCATGGCTTCGCGCTGGATCCACAGCAGGCTGTCGGCGCACACGGCCTGCCAGTTGACGAAGCGCGGCCGCAGCCCGTCCGGGTCGAGCATCAGGCGCAGCACGTTGATGGAACCGTCGCGCGGGATGGCCGCATCGAGCGGTAGCCCGAGCAGCCACTTCATGAAGCCGGCGGCGGGCTCGTTGAACATCACGAGATTCCACAGCCGGTCCACGACGAGGGCGGGAAACGGCACCTGCTGGCGCAGCATGAAGTCGAGCGCCTGCATCACGGACGACAGTTCCGGGTCGGACAGGTTGCGCTCCTGGTAGGCGGGCGCGAAACCGGCCGCCAGCAGCATCGCGTTGCGCTGGCGCAGCGGCACGTCGAGGACGATCCCGAGCTTGAGGACGAGGTCGCGGCTCGGCTGGGCGCGTCCGCTTTCCAGGAAGCTCAGGTGGCGCTGCGACACGCCGCCGTCCACCGCCAGGCGCAGCTGGCTGTAGCCGCGCCGCGTGCGCCAGTAGCGCAGCGCCGAGCCGAAGTCGCTGAAGTAGCCGTCGCTGCGCGCCTGCGCCGCGTCCACGTGTCCGTCCAGCATCGCGCCTCCTCCGTGATATGAAGTCATCAATTTAGCCTTCGGCACGGATGAACTCAAGGAGTTCGCCATTGACCTGCTCCACGTGCGTGAGGAACATGCCGTGCGCCGCATCCTCGTGGATGACGAGGCGGCAGTCCGGGACCAGGGCCGCCGTCCGGCGCGCCGTCAGGTCGAGCGGCGCGGAGACGTCGCGGGCGCCGGCGATCAGCAGCACCGGCACGTCGACGGCTTCCAGCTCCGCCCCCATGTCGGACGCCTGCACGGCGACGTTACAGTCGTGCAGGGCCTGCAGCGAGCATTGCAGGGCCATCTGCGCGAGCCAGTCGCGCATGCGCGGGCCGGCGCCGGGGACGAAGGGCTCCAGGTTGTCCTCGATCCAGCGCGGGAAATCGTGCAGCAGCTCGCTGCTGCGGAACTGTTCCAGCAGCGCCGGATAGACCCCGTGCGGATTCGACGGGCTCAAGGTGATACCCGGCGTCATCGGCCCGAGCAGCGCGACCTGCCGCACGCGCGCGCTGCCGTGGCGCGTGAGGTAGCGCACGATCTCGTTGCAGCCCATCGAGTGACCGACCAGCACGACGTCGCGCAGGTCGAGGGCCTCGATGACGGCCGCGATGTCGTCGGCCAGCGTGTCGAGGTCGTAGCCGCCGCCCGGGTCGGACGAGCGGCCGTGGCCGCGCCGGTCGAAGGCGATGCAGCGCAGGCCGCGGCGGCACAGCGCCATCATCTGGTAGCCCCAGGAATCGGAACACATCGACCAGCCGGACACGAACAGCACGGGGCGGCCGCGGCCCCAGTCGCGGTAGTACAGGTTGACGTCGCCGGCGATGATGGTATTCGGCGCGCCCGTATAGGCCCGGGTGTGGCGTGCGTTGTGCATGGTCATGATCGTCTCCTCAGGGGGCGTCCAGGAAACCGGTGACGCGCACGAGGCGCCCGTCGGCGTCGACCGTGGCGAAGTCGGTGCCGATGGCGAGCGGCGCGGCATCCGGCGCGTCGGCCGCCAGCGACCAGGAAAAGCGCACGACGTCGTGGTGGCCGGACGGCGTGCCGTGCAGCGCGAAGCGGCAGCCGGGAAATTGCTGCTGGGCGGCGCCGATCATGGCGTCAATGCCGTCCACGCCGCTGCCGCGCATCATCGGGTCGAGGTAGCTGGCATCCGGCGCGAACACCCGCGCGACTTTCGTCCGGCGCGCGGCCGGTGCGCGTTCGTTCCAGGCGGCGAGGTAGGCGTCGGCGATCCGGGCGGCGTGCAGGGTGGCTTGGTTCATGATGGTCTCCTTCGGTGGGTTAACGATGGAGCCAGTGTGCCCGCGGCCGTGCGGCGCGGCGATTACCTCCCAGGTAATGGCCGGACGGGGCGACGTCAAATTGCCCATTTCGAGGGCGGCGATCCCGCCATTCCCGAGTACAATTTGACGGATTCGCGCACAAACCGATGAAGTATCGTTGCAATATCACCGCAACCACCCCGCATGAGCATGCGCCGCGAATAATTGACGTTTGGCGTTTCATTGTAAAATGCCGCACTTGCAACCCGACGTTCCGCACCCTTGCCACCCATGATCCAGGCCGCCGCCGCTCCCGTCCTCGACCTGTCGACCTGCGACAAGGAACCGATCCGCACCCCCGGCAGCATCCAGCCGCATGGTTTCCTGCTGACGCTGGCCGCCGACCTGGCCGTGCTGCAGGCCAGCGCGAACCTGGGCGACTGGTCCGGGGTCGCGGCCGACGCCGCGCCCGGCCGTCCGCTGGCGGACGTGATCGGCCCGGCGGCCGCGCAACGGCTCGTACCCGAGCTGGCCGCCGGCCTGGGCCCGCGTCCGCTCTACGTGGGCACGGTCACGACGGACAACGGGCGCCACTTCGACGTGCTCGCCCACGAATGGGACGGCGTCACCATCGCCGAATTCGAAGCGGTCGACCGCGCCGAACCGGCCGATTTCCGCAACCTGTATCCGCTGATCGGCGATTTCCTGCTGAAGGTGAACGACACGAGCAGCATCGAATCGCTGGCGCGGCTGGCCTGCCGGCACGTGCGCTCGGTGACGGGCTTCGGGCGCGTGCTCGTCTACCGGTTCGACGCCGACGGCCACGGCCACGTGATGGCGGAAGCGCGCGACCCCGGCTACCACTCGTACATGGGGCAGCATTTCCCGGCGTCGGACATCCCGGCCCAGGCGCGCGACCTGTACAAGCTGTCGCGCATCCGCCTGATCCAGGACGCCACCTATTCGCCGGCCGCCCTCGTGCCCCCGCTGAACCCGGTCACGGGCAAGGCCAACGACCTGTCGTTCGCCGCGCTGCGCAGCGTCTCGCCGGTGCACCTGCAGTACATGCGCAACATGAACACGCTGGCCTCGATGTCGGTGTCGCTGATGGTCAAGGGCAAGCTGTGGGGCCTGATCTCGTGCCACAACGAAGTCCCGGCCGCGGTGGCGTTCGACAAGCGCACGGCCTGCGAGCAACTGGGGCAGATCCTCGCGCTGTGCATCGAATCGCGCGAGGACGCGGCCGAACTGCAGTTCCGCCTCGAAGTCCGGCGCACGATGGTGTCGATGCTGGCCGGCCTCACGCAGGGCAGCGACTTCATCGAAAACCTCGCCAACGTCTTCCCGGACCTGCTGCGCTTCGCGCGCGCGTCGGGCGTGGCGATCATGGTCGACGACCGCATCCTGACCTTCGGCGACACGCCGGAGCAGGACGACATCCGGGCACTCGCCGACTGGCTCGCCTTGCACGACCACGGTGACGTGTTCCACACGGACAAGCTGTCCGCGCTGTATGCGCCGGCGGCACGGATGACCCGCAACGCCAGCGGCCTGCTCGCGATGCCCATCTCGCGCATCCACAAGCACTACCTGTTGTGGTTCCGTCCCGAGTACGTGCACACGATCGAATGGGCGGGCAATCCGCACGCCAAGGAGCCAACGTCCGGCGCTCCCACGCAACTGTCGCCGCGCACGAGCTTTGCCGCATGGCGCGAGACGATCCACGGCACCAGCCAGCCGTGGCACGGCGGCGAGATCGAGCTGACGCTGGAATTCCGCACCGCCCTGCTCGGCATCGCGCTCGAACGCGCCGAGCAGATGGCTGAACTGGCCGAGGAACTGGGCCGCGCCAACAAGGAACTTGAAGCGTTTTCGTACTCCGTGTCGCACGACCTGCGCGCGCCGCTGCGCCACATCGTGGGGTTCGCCGACCTGCTGCTCGAATCGGCCGGCAGCGAAGACGGCCAGCAGCGCCAGCGCTTCCTCAAGAACATCAAGGACGCGGCGCGCCTCGCCGGCAAGCTCGTCGACGACCTGCTGTCATTCTCGCAGATGGGCCGCGCCTCGCTGCACCCGACCACGGTGGACATGAACGAGCTGGTGGCGGCCTGCCTCGACAAGCTGGCGCTGGAAACGCGCGGCCGCAACATCGAGTGGGACATCGGCCCGCTGCCCACGATCTGGGCCGACCCGACCTTCCTGCACCTGGCCTTGTTCAACCTGCTGGCGAACGCCGTCAAATTCACGGGCCAGCGCGATCCGGCCGTGATCCGCATGGCCGCCGAGGACCATCCGCATGAGACGGTGTTCCACGTGGCCGACAACGGCGCCGGCTTCAACATGGAGTACGTGCACAAGCTGTTCGGCGTCTTCCAGCGCCTGCACCGGATGGAAGATTTCCAGGGCACGGGCATCGGCCTGGCGAACGTGCGCCGCATCGTCGAACGCCACAACGGCCGGGTCTGGGCCCGCTCCGTGCACGGCGAGGGCGCGACCTTCTCGTTCGCGCTCCCGAAACAGACCAATCCTTGAACGTTTTACGAATACACCCATGCTCAAGCCCATCCTGCTGGTCGAAGACAACCCGAACGATCTCGAACTCACGCTGATCGCGCTGTCCAAGAGCCAGCTTGCCAACCAGGTCATCATCGTGCGCGACGGCGCCGAGGCGCTGGACTACCTGCACCGCCGCGGCGAATACGCGTCGCGCCCGGCCGGCAATCCGGCCGTCGTGCTGCTCGACCTGAAACTGCCGAAAGTGGACGGGCTCGAAGTCCTGCGCGAGATCCGCACGACCGCGGGCCTCAGGCCCCTGCCGGTCGTGATGCTGACGTCGTCGCGCGAAGAACAGGACCTGGTGCGCAGCTATGAACTGGGCGTGAACGCCTACGTGGTGAAACCCGTCGATTTCACCGAGTTCGTGCGCGCGATCGCGGACCTGGGCATCTTCTGGGCAGTGCTGAACGAACCGCCGCCGGGGTCGCAGCGGTACGTCAAGCCGAACAAGTAAGCCGGCGCCGCGCCAACCGTCGCGTTACACCATGTCCCCGACGGCGGATTCGTGATACCGCCGCCGCAGCAAATGGCGGATGCGCGCACTGAGCGCATCGGGGTGATACGGCTTCTGCAGCAGGTTCACCGACGCCTCCAGCTTGCCTTCGTGCGCGAGCACGCCCTCCGCATAGCCGGACGTGTACAGGATCTGCGCGTGCGGCAGCCGCGCCCGCACCGCTTCGCCCAGTTGCAGGCTGCTCACCGGCCCCGGCATGATCACATCCGTGAACACGAGGTCGACGTGCTGGCCGCCCTCGACGATTTCGACGGCCTTCGCGCCATCCGGCGCCTCCAGCACCTTGTAGCCGAGCGCGGACAGGATGCCGCAGGTCGTGCTGCGCACGTCTTCCTCGTCCTCGACGACGAGGATCGTCTCGATGCCGCCCAGCAGCGGCCCCGCCGCCGTCCGTTCCGCGCGCGCGGGCTCGGCTGCGCTGCGCGGCAGGTAGATGCGCACGCTGGTGCCCGTGCCCGGCTCGCTGCGCAGGACGATCTCGCCGCCGGACTGCTTGACGAAGCCATACGCCATCGACAGCCCCAGCCCCGTCCCCTGCCCCGTGGGCTTGGTCGTGAAGAACGGCTCGAACGCGCGCTCAAGCACGTCGGGCGGCATGCCCTTGCCCGTGTCGGCCACTTCGATGAGCACGTAATGGCCGTAAGGCACCTCCGGCGGCAAGGCGCCGTCCGGGCCGACGTTGGCCGCGCGGATCGTCAGCGTGCCCCCGCCCGCCATCGCGTCGCGCGCATTGATCGCGAGGTTCAGCAGCACATTGTTGAGCTGGCTGGGATCGACGAGCGTGTTGCCCAGGCCGGCCGCGATCTCGGTCACGACGCGCGCGCGCGGGCCGAGCACGCGGCGCATCATGTCGTCCATCTCGCGCAGCAGGTGGCCCGGATTGATGACGACCGCCTGCAGCGGCTGGCGGCGCGCGAACGCGAGCAGATGCGACGACAGCTTGGCGCCGCGCTCGACGCCGGCCAGCGCCATGTCCACGCGCGCCCTGCCGGCATCGTTCAGGTTGCCCACCAGCTTGAGCAGCTGCAGGTTGCCGCCGACGATCTGCAGGACGTTGTTGAAATCGTGCGCGACGCCGCCCGTCAGCTGGCCGATCGCCTCCATCTTCTGCGCCTGGTGCAGCGCCGACTGGCTCGCGGCCAATTGCTCCTGGCTGTGCCGCAGCGACACGAACGCCGCATCGCGCTGGCGCCGCGCGATGCAGGCGTCGCTGTGATAGCGCACGCGCGCGACGAGTTCGCGCGGATCGGGCCACTTGACGAGGTAGTCGTTGGCACCGACGGCGAAGGCCTTCGCCTTGATCTCAGGATCTTCCTCGGACGACAGCAAGATGACGGGAATGTGCTCCGTGTCCTTGTCGGCACGCAGGCGGCGCGTGACCTCGAATCCGTCGATTTCCGGCATGCGCAAGTCGACGAGCACGACCGTCGCCCGCAGTTCCTTGGCCAGCTCGACCGCCATGCCGGGGTGGTGGGCATACCGCAGTACGTACGAGGCGCAGCCTTTCATGCCGTGGGAAATGATGTCCTCGGCAAAGGGTTCGTCGTCGATCAGGAGAACCGAGCAGGCACTGGTGTCGTCTTGGTTCATTGCAAAGCGGTGGCGGGCGGCATTGAAAAATGGAACCAGAATTGCAAAAAAAGTAAGCGTTGATTTTACACGAAGCATCGCGGGGGCGATGTTCGATTCAATCGTGCTGCCGGGTCTTTAAACGCACTGTACAAAGCAGAGTCCGTTTATTGCGTCGTATCAAGGTCGCTCGAATTCTGTTGGTTACCTTAACCGACGGAAATCTGATACGTGATAAACCATCGGAGGTGCTGCATGGATGGGAGCCAAGCGATCGCGGCGGGCGCTGCGCTGTCGGTGTTCAGTCTCGGTGCGCAGCACGACCGCCTCATGCGCCTGGACTTCCCCTGCAACGATGGACCGGAAGCGATCCTCCTGCCGAACCGGATGACCGCGCGCGAAGAAGTCTCCCGCTGCTTCCGCGTCGAGGTTGAGCTCCTGTCGGACGACGCCCGGATTCCCCTGAAGGCGATGATGGCCAGGATGGTGACGATTTCCGTCGTGCGCGAAGACGGTTCTCTGCGCTACTTCAATGGCTACGTCACCGAATTCCGCTTCGCGCGTGCAGACGGCGGCTTCGCGTTCTACCGCATGGTGCTCGAACCGTGGCTGGCATTCGCCAAACTGCGCAAGGACAACGTGTCGTTCCACGGCAAGAGCGTCATCGAGTTGACCGAACTCACGTTCGCGCATTACCGCCAGGCCGACTGGCGCACGCACATGATCGACGCCGATCCGCGGATGACCTGCGCGAACCAGTACGACGAGACCGACTACAACCATCTGCATCGCCGCTGGGAGGCGCTCGGGCTTACGTACCATTATGAGCACCGGGCAGATGGGCACACACTGTGGCTCTACGACAGGAGTACGCTCGTGCGGCCCATCGATCCGACCGGGATCGACGATTCCGGCGAAATCCCGTTTCGCGACAAGGCGGGTTCGCTCGAGGACGATGGCATCCGCGAATGGAGTCCCGTGCGGCGCATCGGTTCCGGCCAGACGACCCTGGCAAGCTTCGATTACAAGAACCCGATTGTGCAGCGTTCGACCGCCGAATCCCTCAACAACCAGGGCGACGTCTTTCCGTACGAGGTCTACGAAAACACGGGATCGTACGGTTTCCGCACCCACGACGATGGCGAAAAACTCGCCTACCGGCGCATGGGCGAGCGCGACGCGAACACGCAATATTTCGAAGCGCGCGGCAACGATCGCACTGCCCAGCCGGGCCGCTGCTTCAAGCTCGGCGGCCACTTCAGCGCCGAGCTGCAAGTCCCCAAATGGGGAGAAGCGCCCCATCCGAGCATTGGCGACCGGGACTATCTGATCCTGTCCGTCGACCACGAGGCCAGCAACAACTACCAGGCCGGAGCGGGCGCGCCGTCAGACTACGAGAACACGTTCCGGTGCGTGCGCAAAGATATTCGGTGGCGCCCGGGACGCCACTACAACAGCCAGCCCTGCACCTATCCCGGCATCCAGACGGCCATCGTGGTCGGGCCTGACGGAGCCGAGATCCACACTGATGGGTACGGACGCGTCAGGGTCCAGTTCCATTGGGACAGGCTGGGCAATTACGACGAGAACAGTTCTCCGTGGCTGCGCGTCATGTCGCCGGGCGCGGGCAACCAGTTCGGGAACCTTCGCCTGCCGCGAGTTGGCGAGGAAGTGGCGGTGGTCTTTCTGGACGCGAACATCGACCATCCCGTCATTCTCGGGGCGCTTTATAACTACACGCATATGCCGCCGTGGAAGTTGCCGGGACAGCAGGCCTTGTCCGGGCTGCGGAGTCGGGAATTGCAGGGAGGCGAAGGCGGCAGGCGCGGCAATCACCTGATCCTTGACGACACGGCCGGGAAGATCCAGGCGCAGTTGAAAAGCGATCATCAGTGTAGCCAGTTGTCGCTGGGCCATATTACTCGCATCGAAGATACGAGCGGACGCAAGGATGCGCGCGGCGAAGGATGGGAGTTGCGGACTGACGGCCACGGCGTCGCGCGTGCTGCCAAAGGTTTATTGATCACGACAGAAGCGAGACAGGGCGCGCGTGGGCCGATCAAGAGCTTGATCGAGACGTCAGGTCGCTTAGCTGCGGCGAGTGAAGCGCATCAATGCCTAGCGGAACTGGCGAAACAAAATGGCGCGCAAGAACCTGGCGATAACCAGGCCGAGATCGCCAACGAACTGCGGAAACAAAGCAAGACAATCGCCGGAACTGAAGGTTCAGGAAATTTTCCAGAACTATCTCAGCCACACTTGGTACTCGCAAGCCCCGCAGGCATCGCTACAACGACAGCAGGCGACACGCACATCGCCAGCGACCGTCACACAAGCATCACAAGCGGGAAGAGTTTCTCTCTGGCAGTTGGAACCAACTTATTCGCCAGTGTCCGACAGGCGATCCGATTATTCGTCCAGAACGCCGGCATGAGGATTGTGGCGGCCGCTGGAGACATCGATGTCCAGGCACTTTCGAACAGCATAAATTTGCTCGCCAAACTAGACATCACGCAGACCGCGAGCCGGATCACGATCAGTGCGAAGGAAGAGCTCGTAATAAATGGTGGTGGTAGCTATGCCAAGTTCGCGGCGGGCTCGATTGAGCTTGGAACAGCTGGCAGTTTTACGGCACACGCAGCGACGCATAGCTTGTTGAGCGCCAAAAGCATGAGCGTGAACGCAACTATGGCTGCAGCCCAGCATGGATCATCGGTTACAGCCGAACAAATTCTGCGCGAACTTGTTGAAAGTTATAGTTGGGTCGAATTTCAGCTGGTCGATCAGAACGGACCACTCAAAGGGGAGCGGTATGTTCTCACCGATCCGAACGGAAAAAGAACAACAGGTAAAGTTGATGAAAATGGAATGGCGCGCGTTGAAAAAATCACAGCCGGCCGTTGCAAAATCGAATTCCCTGATCTAGGTTATTCGATGGATGCCTTGGCTGACTAACTTCAATACTTTGGAGAAAGCAGAATTATGCCTACAATAAACGCGACAGCACAGAATGCAAAGGATGGCGTAGACATAAAAACCAAAGAAAGCACAACAATTCAGATACAATCCCCATCGATTCAACTTTTGATCGGAGGACCATATAAAATTAACAACGAAGAACACACATATGGCCATGCCGCGCTACGTGTGATTACATCAAACAATGAGCACGTTTATGACTTCGGCCGGTACAATGGGGAAACCGGGCCATATGGCCAAGGCAGATTAAGAGTTTGGACAAAGTTTCCAAAATATATTTTTGGAGAGAACGCAACTGGACGAGCCACAACTGGTTTTCTTTATCGTATATTGCAAGCAGCCGCAGACCAGGTAAATTCTCATTTCATCAATCTGATCGGCAATCGCCCTGTCTTGAAGGCGTACGGCGATTATATGAAAGAATACCGACTCGCCGTAGACTACCACGCCCTCACCAACAACTGTGCAACAACGTCAATGGCCGGTGCGCGCGTGGCCGTCAAGGATTTGGACTATAACGTGAGTAAGTACAACGAAGGCAGAGGCATGAGCTTCGCGGAGAGAACCGCCGCAAAGATCGCGGGATGGCCGTCATTTATTTTCATGCCCGCCGACCTTCAAAAAATGCTCGAGGAAAACCCGAATCACAAGCCTGACAAAATCGAACATTTCGGCAACGGAAAATGAAAAGACCAAAACTGTTTGTTATCACCACACTCCTGCTTATTATTTCTGGAAGTTTCATTTTAAATTATTGGAGAAAAACAATGGACAACCAAGCTTTATACAGACTAGACGAACCCATGCTCATCTCCTCAAGCAAAGGAGAGTCCTATTACATGCTACCAACAAATACAGTGCTCCACTTTCAACGCGGGTTTGCCGAAGGACATCAACTTTATACAGTCCAGGTTTTTTCCAAAGGAAAATTACCAGCCACTCAAATTGCCGTCAACGCACCTGTGGAATCCACTTGGATTTACCCGATTGACGCAGAGGATATTCCGAAGATCTTGAGTCAATATCCATTATCCAAAGATGATCTCATCCGAATTCTAAAGGCACGAAAAATGACACGCGATGACCTTGCCCAAATTGTCCGCGAATGGAAGGATGACTAAAAGCCAAGCTCAAATAACCATTTACGGAAGTGACCTGAAATGAAGAAAATCCTATTTATCTCTCTGATTGCGGTTTTCGTTGGCGTTCCCCGGATCGCTGTCGCAAGCGGCGCCGACCTGCTATAAAGGCTGTGATAGCAAGCCGATGAAAGATGCCTCGGCTCAAATTATGTCGTTCGACGCAGTCGTCAGTTTGGATCAAAGCGCTATCAAGAAGATCAACACCGCCTTGATAGCTGCATCTGTTTCGTTCGGCATCGCGAAAATGAATACAGCCGAACTACAACGAACGAAAATGAAAAATTCATTATTCATTCTTCTAGCCGTCATTTTGTCTTGCGCCTCCGGATTTCTTATCTCAGACACAGGCGCATTAAACATGACCAATAAAACAGCGCACGCCATCAAAGAACCTTTATTGATGGCCGGCGAGCAGAAATACTACTCAATTCTTCCAGCAGGCACCGTTCTTTATTTCGATAGAGCATGGCCGGAGGGACACCAGACTTACCATGTTTACGTTCATTTCAAGGGCGATCAAGGCTGACCCAGCCGATGCGAACATGATGTCCGCTCTCTGGCTTCGGACAGTGGACCCAGAAGAGTTGCCGAAATTATTGAAAGATTACCCCATCACAAAAGAAGAGCTAGTAGAAATTCTTAAAGCACGAAAAATCACCAAAGCAGAGCTTATGCAAATTGCGCGCGAATGGCCCGGGGAGTAATACCATGTATCAAAGGAAGAAACTGACGAAGGCGCGAATCTGCGAACGGCAGACAGCATCCTGGCCCCGGTGCCCAAAGCAACGAGAATCCGGACATCACCGACCCTTCTTCTTATTCGAAGTAAACGTCCGCACATAAAACCCCGGCGGCTTCTTCGCCACCCAGTCGATGAACGCGCGGATGTCGTCATCGCCCCGCAACGCTTCCCACGTGTGTTACGCACGCAGCAATTCGCGTTCGGAAAAGGTCGCGTGGATCTTGCGATGGCAGATCTTGTGGATCGGGTATTGCTCCCTGCCCTTCAGCGATTTCGGGATCAGGTGATGCCGGTCAATGTTGACTGTGCCGAGCGGCCGGCCGCACAGCGGACACGGGCTGTCCGCCGCGGGCGGCTCGGGGATGTCGGGAAAAAAGGAACGGCGCGCCATGTTCCTGATATCAAGGCGGCCGCTCCCGTTTCAAAGCGCCTTTAGCCGCGTACGCGCGCCGCGATGGCGTCGCCGACCTCGACCGTCGTCGCCGTGCCGCCCAGGTCGCCCGTGCGCGGGCCGCTCTTCAGGACGTCTTCGATCGCCGCCACGATGGCGTCATGCGCCTCGCCGCAGCGCGGATCGGGGTCGGTGCCGGCGGCGAGGAATGCGAGCATCATCGCGCCCGACCAGATCATGGCGATGGGATTGGCGATGCCTTGGCCGGCGATGTCCGGCGCGGAGCCGTGCACGGGTTCGAACAGCGACGGGAACGCGCGGTCCGGGTTCAGGTTGCCGGACGGCGCCAGGCCGATCGTGCCCGTGCAGGCCGGGCCGAGGTCGGACAGGATGTCGCCGAACAGGTTCGACGCCACGACGACGTCGAAGCGGTCGGGCTGCAGCACGAAGCGGGCGGTCAGGATGTCGATGTGCTGCTTGTCGACCGTCACCTGCGGGTAGTCGGCGTGGACGGCGTCCGCGCGGCCGTCCCACCACGGCATGCTGATGGCGATGCCGTTCGATTTCGTCGCCACGGTGAGATGACGGCGGCGGCGCGCGTTGGCCAGTTCGAAGGCGTAGCGCAGCACGCGGTCGGTGCCGTGGCGCGTGAACACGGACTCCTGGATCACCATCTCGCGCTCGGTGCCCGGGAACATCACGCCGCCGAGGTTCGTGTACTCGCCTTCCGTGTTTTCGCGCACGACGAAGAAGTCGATGTCGCCCGGCTTGCGGCCAGCCAGCGGACACGGCACGCCTTCGAACAGGCGTACCGGACGCAGGTTGATGTACTGGTCGAATTCGCGCCGGAACTTGAGCAGCGAGCCCCACAGCGAGATGTGGTCCGGCACGAGTGCCGGCCAGCCGACGGCGCCGAAATAGATGGCATCCATCCCGGACAATTGTTCCTTCCAGTCGGGCGGCATCATCTCGCCGTGCTGGATGTACCAGTCGCAACTGGCCCACGGAAAATGCGTGAACTCCAGGTGCAGGTTGAAGCGTTCGGCCGCGGCCGCCAAGACCTTCAAACCTTCCGGCAGGACTTCCTTGCCGATGCCGTCGCCGGCAATCGCGGCGATCTTGAAACGTCGTGTCATTGTGTTCTTTCTTGAATGGTGCGGCTCACACGGCCGGCGCCGCGACGACGAGGCGCGAGAAGCTTGCCACGCTGGCCGCGAACGAAAATGCGGCGGCGATCCCGAGCGCGAACCACGGTCCGCGCACGTGGGAGATGGTAAGGCAGAACGCGACGAGCGCGGCGCCCGTTGCCTGCCCCGTCAGGCGCGCGGTCGCGACCATCCCGCTCGCGCTGCCGCTGCGCGACGCCGGCGCGCTGCCCATGATCGCCTTCACGTTCGGCGCCTGGAAGAACCCGAACCCGATGCCGCACACCGCCATGCGCCAGCCGATGTCGAGGGCGGACGGCGCCGCCGGCAAACGCATCATCGTGACCAGGCCGGCCGCGAGGATCATCAGGCCGATGCCGCCCAGTAAGCCCGGCGAGTAGCGGTCGGAGAGCCGTCCGGCCACCGGCGCCATCACCCCGACGAGCACGGGCCACGGCGTCATCAGGAAGCCCGTCTCGACGGGCGAGCGGCCCAGCGTCGTCTCGAAGAAGAACGGCAGCGCGACGAAGGCGAGCGCCTGCGCGGCGAAGGTGCAAATGGCGGTCACGGTCGACAGCGCGAACAGTGGCCGGCGGAACAGGTCGACCGGCAACAGCGGTGCCGGATGTCCGCGCTCGCGCCGCAGCAGCAGGCCGAAGAACACGAGCGCGACCAGCGCCTCGGGCAACAGCGTCTTCATGTCCACGCGGTGCGCGGCATCGCCCAGCGCCAGCACGGCCATCGAGAACGCGACGACGTTGTAGATGCCCGCGACACGGTCGACGCGGTGGGTGGCACGGCGCGTGTCCGGGAGTACCTTGCGCGCCATAAAAAAGGCGACGATGCCCGGCAACACGTTAATGCCAAACAGCCATTGCCACGACGACGCAGCGAGAATGATGGACGCCAGGCTCGGCCCGAGCGCGAAGCCGATCGCGACGACGAGCGCGTTGTTGCCGAATCCGCGTCCGTGCAGCCGGGCCGGATACGTGGCGCGCAGCAGCGCCGTGTTGACGCCCATGATGGCGGCAGCGCCGAGCCCCTGGAACAGGCGCGCGACGATCAGCGCGGGCAGCGACCACGCGAGCGCGCACGCGAGCGAGGCGAGCGTGAACAAGGCCATCCCGGCGACGTAGACGCGGCGGTAGCCGATGGTTTCACCCAGCGCCGCGATCGGCAGCAAGGTCGCGACCATCGCCAGTTGGTAGGCATTCACGATCCACACGGAATCGGCCGGCGTGGCGTGCAATTGCTCCGCCATCGCGGGCAGCGCGGTGTTGGCGATGGCGGTATCGAGCGCGGACATGCCCACGCCGAGCGCAAGGGCGAAGATGGCCCAGATGCGCGGGCCAGGCGGCAATCCGTCCTGTTCGAGAATTGTTGTATTGACTGTTGCTTGCATGCTCGATCCTGACGGCAAAGGATCGATTGTAGGCCTGTTGGACGAAGCCTGCAGGGCCGCCCTCGTTTGCATACGGCCCGTATTCACAGGCGAATTGGCAAACCGGCCGGGTTCGGCCGGTCCGCGCGAGGTCAGCAGCCGCCCGCTTTCACGCGTTCGACGGCTAGCCCGAACAGCGGCCGCAGCCGGGTGCCGAGGACGATGAGCAACAGCGCAACGCCAAGGGGTTTCGGGTTGACGTCGGCGCTGCCGGTCAGGATCGAGAAGCTGCTGTAGGCATGACAAAGATGGCGGATGAAAGCGCAAGTCCTTGTTTCGCTCGCTTTGCATTTCCTGCTGACGAAGAGCCCGTTTCGGCCCGCGCTCAGCAAGCCGCCGCGGCCAGCCGCCCCAGACGTGCACGGGCACGCGAATGGGGAATCGTCCGCAGTGCGTCCATGGCCTCGGCCAGGCGCGCAGGATCGGTCGCCCGGCCCGTGCCCGCATCCGCCTGCGCCGCGCCGACCGCCGCACCGAAACGGTCCAGCTGCGCCTGCACGTCGTCCGGACAGCCCGCCATGCGCGCGGCGACGCGGCAGGCCAGTCCGCAGGAATATGCGGCAAGTTGCCGTTCGTCCGCCTGGTCGCGCACGGCGGCGCCCAGCCGGGTGTCGCACAGCTTCGCGATCGCCAGCACGACGTATTGCAGCAGGTCGTCGCCCTGGACGCGCATCGTGCGGAACGCCCGCGTCAGCAGGTAGTTGCCACACATTACGGCGAATGCGGTCGCCCAGCGGCCGGTCGAACCGTGGCGGCCGCCCGGCACGCGTCCGGTGGCGGCCTGGTCCTGCATGGCGTGGGCCAGCGCGGCCAGTTCCAGACAGGCGGACACGGCCACGGCCTGCTCGTCCGGTTCGCGCCCGCCGATCCGGTACGACCAGTAGGCCAGGCTCTGGCGCAGCGTGCCCAGCGCATGGTTTTCGAACTGGAACGCGATCCGCGTCAGCAAGGGAAAGTCGCGGCCGGCCACCGTGTGCATGCCGCCGCGCACCGCGGCCAGGTACGCGGCATGGGGGCCGCGCGCGGGGGCGTCAGGGGCGGCGTCCGGATCGCCATAGCTGAACAGGCCGTGGCGCATCGTGTCCGCCAGCGCGCTGTGCTGGTCCGTCGTCGTTTGCAGCAGGCGCCACATGAAGGCATACGAACGCACGAAGCGGCGGCCGAGCTGGAAGCGGTCGCCGTAGCGCGCCTCCAGCATGCGGCCGTACTCCGCGAGCAAGGCAGGATCGTCCGCGCACAGGGCGCGGACCAGCACCTGCGCGGCGCAGCGCCCCGAGGCCAGCGCCGTGTGGATGCCTTCGCCCGTGAACGGGTCGACCAGTCCCGCCGCGTCGCCCGTCACCAGCGCGTTGCCGGCCGCGCAGCGCTGCGGGTCCATGCCGGAGTGCAACGGGCCGCCGATCAGGCGCCCGACCTGGCGGACCGCCGCCATGCGCGGTTCGGCCCTGGCGAGCTGGTCGAGGAAGCCGGCCTGCAGGCGGCGCAGGTTGATCTCGCGGTCCGCGCTCTGGACGGGGAAGTAGCCGACGCCGATGTTGGCGCGCCCGCCCGCCAGCGGAAACACCCAGCCGTAGCCGGGCAGCGTGCGCGCGCCGTCGGCGTCCATCAGCGGCAGGTGGAGCTGGAAGGCGTCGGGCAGCGCGGGCACGTTCTCGTAATAGCCGCGCAGCGCCTGCCCCGTCGTCTCGGGCGCATGGGGCGCGAAGCCGGCCAGCAGGCGCAGCTTGTCGGTGCCGCCGTCGGCCAGGACCACGTAGCGCGTGGCCACACCCAGGACCTCGTCCGCCGCGCCGGCAACGTCGGCCACATAGTGCACGCTGTCGATGCGGTCCGCGGCGCGGCCGAAGCCGGTCACGCGGCAGCCTTCGAACAGGTGCGCGCCCACGTCCTGCGCGCGCCGCATGACGAGCGTGTCCAGCTCGGTGCGCGGCACGACCAGCCCGTGCGCCTGGCCGGCGAAACGGGCGGCGGACGATTCTTCCCGCTCGCCATGCAGCCGGATCTCGACGCCGCCCACCGCGCGGCAGCCGGACAACCGGGTCAGCACGCCCATCGCGTCCAGCACGGCGATCGAGCCCATGCCCAGCCCGTCGCCGCAAGCCTTTTCGCGCGGCATGCGGCGCTTCTCGAACAGCGCCACGCGCCAGCCCTGCACGGCCAGATGATAGGCGGCCGACGCGCCGGACGGTCCGGCGCCCACCACGACCACGTCAAACCGCTGTCTCGTATTCATCGTATCGGCTCCAGGTGTGCAGTTCGGGACGCGCGAGGACCGCGCGGGCGGTGGCGGCGAGCGCGTCGACGGCGGCGCCGGGCGGCAGCATGTCCAGCGCCGCCACCGCGCGGGCGATGCGCGCGTGCGCCTGTGCCAGCGCATACGCAACGGCGGGGCCGGCGCGGACGAGCGCCAGCGCCTCGTCGCAGGCCGCGTCGGCCAGCGGCTCGCGGCCCAGCAGCGCGCGCAGGTGTGCCCGCCGCGGGTGGTGCGCCAGCGCATGGATGACCGGCAGCGTGACGACGCCCGCGCGGATGTCGGCACCGCGCGGCTTGCCGATCGCCGCTTCGTCCGCCACGATGTCGAGCACGTCGTCGACGATCTGGAACGCGATGCCGGTTTCCTGCGCATACGTGGCGAGGGCCGCGCACCGGCGCGCATCCGCCTGGGCGGCGTGGGCGCCCAGCTCGCAGGACAGGCGCCACAATGCCCCCGTCTTGCGGGCGATGGACGCGATATAGGTCGCTTCGTCGCGGTCGAGGTGGAACACGCCTTCCAGTTCGGCCATCTGGCCTTCCCATAACTCGTGCAGGGCCACGTCGACGAGGCGCGCGGCTTCGTGCCCCAGCCCGGCCAGTGCGCGCAGGGCGCACGCGGTCAGGAAGGTGCCGGCCAGCGCCGCGACCTGGTTGCCCCACAGCGCATTGCCGGTGGGCTGGCCGCGCCGCAGCACCGACTCGTCGATCACGTCGTCGTGCAGCAGCGACGCGGCGTGCAGCAGCTCGACCCCGGCCGCCGGCACCACGGCGTCGCGCGCGGCGCCGCCCGCCGCCTGCGCGCTCAGCAGCACGAGGACGGGCCGCAGGCGCTTGCCGCCCGCTTCGATCAGGCGCAGGCAGACCTCCCGCGTTTCCGCCCCAGCGCCGTCGCCCGCCAGCCGGCGCAGGCACGCCTCCACCTCGCGCATGGCGGCGGGCACGTCCGGTACGCATTCCCAGGGCGCGGCCGGGAGGGATTGCGGTTCTGGCGCTGATGTGCTGTCTGGCATCGGGACCTCCATTAAACGAACGGTTGACTCGGGCGGATCAGGGGAAGTCGACGTAATCGCCGCGGTAATCGGGCCGGCAGCGGCGGAACCGTCCGCCGATCAGGATCAGGCCGCGCCACAGGCCGTAGCGGCGCACCGCCATCTCCGCGTATTCGGAGCAGGACGGGATGAAACGGCATTTGCTGGCGCTCTCGCGGTGCAGGTGGCTGCGGATCAAGGAATGGCGATAGCAGCCGATCGCGCAGCGGATGATGCGGTCGCCGCGCGCAGGGAGCTCGGGCGGCGGCGCCTGTGCCGCGTCCATGCCGGGCGCGCGCCGCGGCCGGTAGCTGCGCTCGGGGGCGAAGCGCACGAGCAGGACGGTGACGATGTACAGCACGCAGGTCACGGCCGTGCCCAGCCCCGCGAGCATCAGGCGGCGCCAGGCGGGTGGATGTGCGGATGCATGCATGGCCGCACCCGTGTCAGTTGCGCGCCGGCGCCGGGCCCAGCCACAGCGGGCTGGGCACGCCGGCGTCGCACTGGCGCAGCAAGAATTGGCCGATGCCCGCGCTGCCCGTCAACAGGCCGGGCGTGCGCTCATCGGCCGGTGTGCCTGCATGGCGCGCGAGCACGTGCCGCGCCGCTTGCCCGGCCAGGGCGCGGTCGGCAGGGTCGCCGGCCAGCAGCAGCAAGTCGGCATTCCCGGCCAGGCCATGGCACAGGCACAGCGCGCCGTCCGCGTCCAGTGCGGCGCGCATGGCCGCGCGCGTGGTCGCCAGCGCGGCAGCCAGCGCCGCCCGGTCGGCGGGCTCGGCGGCCGGCCCCAGCAGCGCGCGCGCCAGCGCGGCGCCGCCGGCGCCGTGGCACCAGGCGCAGGACGCCGTGGGCGCGAAGCGGCGCTGGCGCACGCTGCGGAAATCCGGCCAGTTGCCTGCGCGCGCGTCGAAGCAGGCGTCTTCGTACGCCAGCGCGGCACGGGCCGCGGTCCGCCACGCAGGGTCGCCCGTCGCGGCGTACAAGGCGGCCAGCGCGCTCGCGATGCCGGAGGCGCCGTGCGCGAAGCCGGTCAGGGGCCGCATGCCGCGGCCGTTGATAGTGGCCCAGGTCCAGTACGCCGCGCCGCGCCGCGCCAGGCGCAGCAGCGCGGCGCCGTATTCCTGCGCGAGCCCGTCGGCATCGCCGACGTCCGCGCCGAGCAGGCCGAGGACGACCCCGGCCACGCCGCCCAGCACGTCGGCATTGACGGCCTGGCGCGCCCGCCCCGCCAGCGCGCCGCGCAGGAGCACGGCGCGTGCCGCGAATTCGGGCCGGTCCAGCAGGGCCGCGCAGCGCGCGCTCACCCAGGCCGCGCCGGCCAGGCCGCTGTACAGTCCGATATCCGCATGGGACTCGGCCGCCGCGCAGGCATGGCGCAGCGCGCCCGCGGCCGTGGTGCGCAGGCGCGCCTCGCCGGTGACGGCGTACAGCTGCGCCAGGAACCAGGCGATGCCCGCCGTGCCATCGTACAGCGCCGGCCCCAGCGCGCCGTACGGGCGGCCGGTGCCGGCCAGGTGGCCGACCCAGCAGCAGCTGTCGGCGTGCCAGACGGCGTCCCCGGCGAGCTCGGCGCCGATGCGCGCGGCGGCCGTGAGCAATCCGGGCTGCGGCGCCGGCGCGGGCGCGCGCGCGCGGCGGCCCGGACCGCGCGCCGCCGGCAGCACATAGGCGCCCTGCGAACCGGGGTTCAGGAACGGCTGCGCCAGCGCGACGCCGTGCGCCGCAAAACGGGCGCGCACCCGCTCCAGCCGGCGTGCCGGCGCGCCGGTCCGCGCATCGTCGGCACACAGCGCCCGTGCCAGCAGCGTGCAGCGGTCGCGGCCGAAGCTCGCGCCGCCGGGCGGCTGCTCGGCCAGGCCCAGTCCCGGCGCCAGCGCGTGCGTGTAGACTGGCACCGCCGTATCGAGCCAGGGCCGCATCCGCGCATGGATGCGCGCGAGCTCGCCCGCCAGCACGGGGAAATGCGCCTGGTCGAGATACAGCACGCAGGCGTCGGCCCGCCCATACGCGGTGCTGCGCGCCAGCACCTTGACCTGGAACGGCAGGCCGCTGTCCGCCAGCACGGCGGTCAGCGCGGCCAGCAGCGGCGCCGCACCGGCCGGGCTCACATGCCAGTACAGGCGCACGAGACGGCTGTCCGCGGCCCACGGCGGCCCCTCGACCAGATAAAAGCCGGGGCTCGCCGCGAACGTCCCGGACGACTGCCGCAGATCGACGGCCGTGTCCGCCGTCCCCGCCGCCGGCCGCCACGCACCGGGCGGTGCATGCACCCGCAATCCGGCCTGGGCCGCATCGACGCCGCCGTCCGTGTGCTGCCGCGCCTGCCATCCACCCTGCCATGCCGGCGGCGCGCGGTTGGCGCGCTCCAGTGCCGCGCGCAGGCGCAGCGCCGCGAGACCGTCGCGCGCCGTGTCGGCGCCGGACGCGAGGGGCAGCGGGCGGCCGTGGCAATAAAACTGGCGGTACAGGACGCCCGCCAGCAGGTCGATCCGCAGCGCGTCCATCCCGGGTCCGTCGGGCAGGGGCGGCGCGATCGGCTCGCCGCGCCAGCGGATGGCGCCTGCGTCCGGTATCGACACGCAGCGCAGCGCGGCCAGCGTGTGGGCCGCATGGGGACAGGCGGGCGTCATGGCGGCACGCCCAGGAAATGCGCGGCGCCCTCTTCCGGACGGCGCAACAGGTTTTCGCACAACTGCACATGGCCGAGCGCGTGCGTGGTGAGCTGCGCCGCGCCCTGCATCTGTTCGTAGGCGAGTTGCAGCAGACGCGCCGCCGCGTAGCGCACGCAGGCATGCAGCTCGGCGGTCCGCGCGCTCCCCGCGAGTCCGCGCGCGGCCGCATACGCCGTGAAGAACGCACGCACCGCGTCCTGCAGGCCGGTGTGCGGGATGCCGGCCAGCGGCATGCAATCGGCCGGTTCGGCGCCGGCCGGCAGCGGCATGCTCTGCAGCCATGCGCTCATGTAGTCGGCCATGACGGCGCCCGCGTCCCAGGCGGGGTCGCCGGCCGTCGCCAGTTCCCAGTCGACGATCCGCAGCCGCCGGGGCCGCAGGTTGACGCAGCAATTGTCCAGGCGCAGGTCGGCATGAATCAGGCACGGGTGTTCCGTGCAGCGCGCGCGCCAGGTCGCGGCCAGCGCCTCCAGCATGCCGCACAGGCCGGCATTGCCTTGCACGACGCGCAGCAGGGACACGCTGGCGGCGCTGCAGTTGGCCACGAAGCCGAGCAGCGGCGTGACGAGGCAGAACGGCAGCGGATAAAAGCCGCCGTCCCCGCTGCCGGGCACGGCGTCCGACGGCAACGCGCTGTGCAGCTGTCCCAGTTCGCGCCCCAGCCGCGCGGCCAGCGCGGGCACGAAGCGTCCGAGGCGCGCATGCAGGTCGCGCAGGTTCTCGCGGTCGGCCTGGCCCAGCACCAGCACCGCCGCGTGCGGGTCGTGGTCGACCAGGTCCGGCAGCAGCCGCGCCGCGTGGGCCGGGGCGAGCGCGCGGCGCAGCAGGCGGTACACGGCGGCCTCGTGCGCCAGGCCGGCGCCGTGTGCACGGTCGGCCCCGATCTTGACGAACAGCCCGTCCCGTCCCGCGCCGTCGACAAGCACGTTCAGGTTACGGCGCGACAGGTCGCGCATGCGGAAGCTGCCGTCGACGATGGCCGCCGGCGCCAGCAGGCCGCGCGCGATCAGGTAACGCGTCACCGCGGCGTACGAATCGAGCGCAGCCGGGGCCGCATCATGGCGCGGCGATGCGGGCGGCGCGGATACGGTCCGGGCCGCGGTCTGGGCCGGCATCGTCAGAACCGGTTGTAGGGGCAGTCCGGGCTCGGGTCGCGCGGATTGCAGGTGAACGACAGCTGGGTGTCCGGGCAGTTCGCCACGGACGAGCCGCAACCGTCGCCCTGCGCCATCGCGAACATCTTGCGCATGCCCGGTGCGCCGGCCGCCCGCGCCGCGTTCTCGCGGTAGGTCGCTCCGCCGAGGAAGCCTTCCGGCACCGTCCGCGTCGCGGTTTCCTGCACGGTGGCGCCCGGCTTCAGCCACGCGATGATCTGCCCGGACGGAAAGCGTTCGACGTCGATGACGGCATCCTTGGAGAACTCGTAATACCAGTTGAGGGTGTCGGTGGTGTACAAGCGGAAGTGGTGTTCACGCTCGCTGTTGCCGAGGAACTTGCCGATCAGCTTGATCACGCCGCCGTATCTGGCGGCGCGGTCGGCAAGCTCGTCCGTTTTGATTTCTCTGGGCTGGTTGTCGCCGGGTTGTTCCACGTCGTTCTCCTTCAGGCTGAGGTTGGGGCTGAGGTTGGGGAAGCGTCCGCCGGCTCTTGCGGATGCACGCACAGTTTTTCGAGCTGGATGCCGCTGCGGCCGACGATGTCCAGCACGGTCATGTCGCGGCCGGACACCTCGACCGTCTGGCGCGGACCGCCCGGCGCGACGGTGCGGCGCGCGACTTCGTTGCGGTCGGCGTCGTAGGCGACCAGGATGACGGCGCCCTGTCCGACCAGGGTCGCCCGCGCCATGTCGGCCGTGACCGGGAACGTGACCTCGAGGCCGCGCGGGCGGATCTCGAGTACGTGCGGACCGGGCGGCACGGTGGACTGGACGATGCGCTGCGGTTCGCCGTCGCGCGCCGTGAAGCGGAATCCCTCGTGTTCGAACTCGGGCGGCAGGACGGCATCCTTCTCGAACGACGCGAAGTCCACGCAGGTCTGCGGCGGCGGCGCGGGCGGGCAGAACGGCTGCACCGCGACGAGGGCCGCGTCGTCGAAACAGACGTCGGCCCCCAGCCGCACGCCGCCCTGCCCTTCGATGAAGACGGTGATGCCGTCGCCGCCGGCCGTGGCACGCACGCACAGCTGCGACCATTCGGGTCGCAGCATGCCGTCCATCCACACGATCCCGGACGAGGAAGGGTCGAGGCCGCCGTCCGGATCGATGCCGAGACGGGCCTTGGCGCCGCGCAGTTCCGGCGGCTGGTCGATCAGTTCGTCCACGTCGTCGAGGAGCACGGAGTCGCCGCCGGCCTGCTCGTTGAGGCTGTACCACACGGTGACCTGGTAATCCCAGCCGGGATTGGCGCCGATGCGCTGCATGATCCCGGCGCGCGTGTTGCCGAGGAAGCGGATGCGCTGGGCCCGGCCGCCATGGCGCACCGTCGCGTGCTCGGCCGTGAAGATGTCGACGTTCGGCGCCACCGGCACCGCCAGCGGCGTCAGGTCGGCGCTGCCGAGCCGGGTCGGGATGCGCGCCAGATAGGGCGACCAGGCATTCCCGACTTCGCCCAGCTGGTGGCGGCAGAAGCCTTCCTCGAATCCGGCGTTGCGCACGTCGACCACGGTGACGACGGTCGCCATCGTGCCGGGCGCGCCATCGTCGTCGATCACGGTGCAGGTGGCGCGATACGTGCCGCAATGGTGGTACACGTGCGAGGCCGTCGCGGTGCCCTGGCCGGCCGGCGCCTTGTGCGTCTCGTCGACGACGGCGCGGCGCGGGCCGCTGCAGTCGCCGAAATCCCAGAACGCCGCGTGCGTGTCCAGCCAGCCGGGGTCGGTGAAGTGCGCGCGCAGGGTCAGCACGCAGCAGGGATAGGCGTACAGCGGCGCCAGCGCGTCCACCACGGGCGGCATGTTCAGCACCGTGACGCGCGCCTTGCCGAACCCCGTCGCCCCGCCCTCGTCCTGCACGCGCAGGGTGATCGTGTACGTGCCGGCATCGCCCCACGCATGGGTGCCGCCGACCGTGCCCTTGCCGAGCGGCTCGTCGTGGGTTTCGACGACCGTGCCGGCCGACGGGCTCTGTTCGTCGTCCCAGTCCCACGTGGCCGTATGCGTTTCCAGCCATTGCACGTCGGTGAAGCTGCCGTCAAAGGTCACGACCTCGCCTTCGTTGACCGTGCGGTCGGGCCCGGCCGACACCACGGGCGGCACGTTCCGCACGCGGATCTGCGCATAGTGCCGGCTCGTGTCGCCGCCCGGCTCGTTCACCGTGACCGCGACGCGGGCCACGTACACGCCGTGGCGGCCATAGACGTGCGTGACGGAGGCCGTGGCGGCCGTCGCGCCGTCGCCGAGGTCCCAGGCATAGGTCGCATGCGGATTCGGCGCGCCCGCGCTCAGCGTGACGGGACTGCCGCCGTCCACCGCGTACGGCCCGTGCGCGTTCGCGAACACGATGTCGGTGCCGGCGTACTTGCTGACGACGTTGAACATGGCCGCTAGCCTCCGATCAGCAAGCCATCGGGACTGATGGCGATGGGGTTCTCGAACACCGATTGCACGTCGCCGACCGTGCCCAGCGGCGACGGCCAGGCCTGCAGGCCGTCCACGGCGCCGCTCACCTCGTCGGTCACGAGCGCGCCGCCGATCGTCGACGCGATGTGCTTGATGATCTCGAGCACCACGATGCCGATCACGAGCCCGACCACGCCGCCGCTCAGGAAGCCCAGCAGCAGGCCGAGTATCCACGCCAGCGTGGACAAATGAATGTCGGGATCGTGCACGTCCGGCTTGAGCTTCTGCGCGCCGGCGGTGTCGGGCGGCAGCCATTCGAGGCCGACGTCGACGTCGTAGCCGGCATCGACGTCGATGCTGCCCAGGATGGCGTCGATGACGGTCACGTCGCCGGAGAAGTGGAGGAAATTCGTCAGCGACGGGTGCAGGCTCTTGAGGCGGACGTCATGCCCGTCCACGTGCAGCACGACCGGCAGCGACGGGAATTTATCGTCGATCGCTTGCTGGATCATGGCCAGCGTGCGCGCCGCGCTGATCGCGATCGCGAACGAGCGCCCGGCCGGCACGAAGTTGTCGAGCAGGGTGATGTCGGCCCCGGGACTGGTGTTGATGGCGATCGCCAGCGCATCGGGCAAGGCCCGCACGGCCACGTCGTTCAGCGCGACGGGCGGCGCCGCGTTGCCCGGCCAGACTTCGAACGGGGGGCGTGCGGCCAGGTTGTCGTGGAGGGCCGTGGCGATGAATGCCTGGATCTCGAGCGTGTTCGGAAAGGCGAAGGAAAACGGCACGAGCTTCGACACGAACAGGGTTTTCACCTGGCTCTGCAGGTTCGTCGCGAGCAGGGTGTCGAGGTTGCCGAACGAGCTCACGAGCGTCCGGTTCGCGATGTAGTTGGGCCCCTCGTCGCCGTAGTCCGGGCCGGCCGGCGCCAGGTTGCGCACCGTGACGTCGGCCTTGCTCAGGTCGACGGACACCGGGCCCGCCAGCTGCAGGTCGGTACTGGTCAGCACGACCTGGGCCTCGATGCCCATGAACGGGTGCAGGTCCGGTGCGATCGAGATCGTCTTGGTCAGGTTGGAGAGGCGCAGGTGGATCGGGATCGCGACTTCCAGCTGCTGGGCGCCGCCCACCATCACGAGCGCCGTCTGGATCCGGTGCGCCGGATTGGCGGGGTCGTCGTACAGGTCGAAGTCGGCATCGAACGTGTACGCGATCATGCTCTGGTGCGGCTGGCTGATGTGGTGCGGGAAGAATGCGCCGTCGAGCTCGTACATCTGGTGCACGAAGTCGGCGATGTAGGCCGCGAGGTTGGCCGTGATCGGATTCCCGCCCGGCAGCGTGACGCTGCCCGGATCGGCCGGCCCCATTGCGCCGAACAGCAGGGCGACGTCCTTCTGGCCGGGAATGGAACCGAGCGGGATCTCGACGGACGCCGTGGCGCTGAACGCGATCAGCGCGGCCGACGGCACCGGCGGGTCCTGCAGCTGGATCTGGATATCGAGCCCGAACCCGAAGCGCAGTGCGCTGGGCGGGGACGGCTGCACGTCCAGGCCGGCCAGCGGCAGCTGGACCTGCCCGCCCTGCACCATGAAGCCGCCGAACGCGCCGGGCGGGATATCGACGTTCTTCGGAAACAGGTCGGTGTTCGCCCATGCGGCCTGCAGCATGTTCAGCAGGGCAGCCGGCGTCAGCTCGGCGACGACCTCGAAACCGCGTGTGTTGGCCATGGCATTGTCCTCGCGCTCATGCCACGGATCAGTTGGCGCCGTGCAGGCGGGCGCGCACGCGTGTGAGCGGCATCGGCCCGGTCTCGCCGCGACGGATGCGCTCGTACACGTCGGCGCGGGCGAACGGCGGCCTGCTGTGCTGGATCGTGCGGTATTCGATCAGGGCGTCGATATGCGGATGGCGCCCGCGGCATTGCTCGAGCAGTGCGTCGACGTCGTCCGCGGCATCGCCCGGTACGCCGGCCAGCGTGGCGAGGTGCGTGCGCAGATCGGCTTCCGCTTCGGCCTTGGCTTCAGCTTCATCTTCCGGCGGCAATGGCAGCCCGGCGGCGCGCACCGTGTCGCGCAGTTCGGCCAGGCGGTGTGCCGCCTGCTCGCCGAAACGGATGCGGTCCTCGAATTCCTGGCGGACCTCGGCGGCCACGTCGAATCCGATATCGCGCAGGGCCGCGAGCGGATTGGCCATGGCCGCCAGCAGCAGCGCGGGATCGCGATTCAGCCGGGCCAGGATGGTCGTGATCTGTTCCTGCGCTTCGCGCCAGGAGTGCAGGACGTGCGGATGATCGACCATGAACACTCCTTGTGGAAATGGCTGACTTGAAATAGCCAGCCAATCGACAAATAAGCGGAAACATCGGTTCAAGCTCGATTCACTATATCCTCCCGATCCGGAATTGCGAGCATATTTTTATTGATTGATTTCAGACCAAAACAAGCTTTTATTAAAACACTTGCCTAATGAATCTTTGCGTTTCTGTGAATGAACAGAATTTGAACAATTGAAAAAACAAAAAAGCCGCGTACTCATTACAAGTACGCGGCTTTCGTATTCTGGCTCCCCGACCTGGACTCGAACCAGGGACCTGCGGATTAACAGTCCGTCGCTCTACCGACTGAGCTATCAGGGAATTGAGGCCGCATTATAACGGCTCAGCCTTGCGGCATCAAGAGCGCATGTTGCGACGCCGTGTGGAAATCGCGCCAGACGCGGTTGATGTCGCTGTCCGCGCGCGCCGCGAAGAGGCCGCAGTACGGATACAGCGTGTCGACGGCATGGCGCGACGCCGCCACCCATTCCTGCGCCAGCGCCTGCATCTGCGCGGCCTGTTCGCCCGCGACCTTGCCGCCCGCCGCGACGTCGGCCCAGCACGCATCGAGCAGCGCATAGAAACGGCCGCGCACGTCAGCCAGGCGGCCGCGCGCGCCATCCAGCGCGGCGCGCACGGCCGGCACCTCGATCAGCGGCTCGTCCTGTCCGCCGAAGCGGTTGCGCCGGCGCGCGATGCAGTCGGCGGCGAGGTCGACGAAGTGCGCCGCCATGCCGGCCACGTTCGCCGCCAGCGTGACGAAGGCGAACGGCAGGAACGGGAAGCGGTACAACGGGCCCTGCGCGCACGCGGCGGCCGGGTCGATGACGAAGCCGTGGTCGGCGTGGACCCACGCGGCGCGGATGCGGTAGGCGTGCGACGCGGTCGCGCGCAGTCCGATGCTGCGCCAGCGCGGCACGATCTCGACGATGTCCCTGGGCACGACGAAGGCCAGCATGCGCGGCTCGCCGTCCGCGTCCAGCAACGGCGCGCCGTTCGCGCGCAGGTAGGCGTTGAACGTGAAGTGGGTCGCCATCGGCGCGCCGCTCGCGTAGTCCCATTCGCCGTCGATGCGCCAGCCGTCGCCCTCGCGGTCCGCGTGGCCGGTCGGGGCGCCGCTGCCGGCGAGGCAGGCGCGCGGCGTGGCCAGGATGGCGCGCGCCAGGTGCGGCGGCAGGAAACCGGCGAACCAGCCGGCGCCGGCGCACAGGGTGACGGTCCAGCCGACGCTGCCGTCGATGCGCGCGATCGCTTCTTCCAGGCGCACGACGTCCGGCAGCGGCCGCTCTTCCCCGCCGACGGCGCGCGGCGCCAGCATGCGCAGCCAGCCGCGGCGGTGGATGAGGGCCTGGTGGACCGGATGCAGCCAGCCGTCCGTATCGGCGGTGGCGGCATGGCGGGCGATGCGGGCGGCGTCGCGCGCAGGAAGTGGAGACAAGATGGACATCGTGACGGGCGCGGAAGTGGAAAAAGACCGCGCATCGATCACATGCGTACGCGGCTTTGCGGATTCTAGCGCCCCGGCACGGGGTCGGACCACATGAGATTGCCCGTGCTCAGGGCGCCACCTGCCAGTTGGCGTATTCGGCCAGGTAAGGTTCGCCGTTCCGGCCGTCGCGATAGGCCGTCGGCGCGCCGCCGATGGTCGTCGGATTCCACGGCCCCGAACCGAACGCGATGTGCTCGCCCAGCACCGAGTTCCGGACGATCATCTTGCCGATGGCACCCGGGCCGTCGTCCCACTGGCGCGCCAGGAACACGCTGGCGGGCTGCGTCGCGGCATCGGCCAGGAAGACGCAGCCGTCGAACAGGAAGCCGTAGGGTTGCGACGCCAGCGTGGACGGCGCGGCGACGTAGCCGCCGGCCGGCTTGCGCACGCCGGTATAGCGCACCGCCACACCCTCGAACACGCCGACGCCGGGACCGAAGATGAAGTCGACGTCGCCGCCGATCTCGCCGCCCGTGAAATAGCTGCGCTTGCCGCTGTTGGACAGGTACAGCGTGTCCTGTTTGCTCAGCAGCCGGGTGTTGTCGAACTGGACGCGGTCGGCCTTGTCGATCATGACGGCCAGCGCCTGCCCGTTGCCCGCGTCCGTGTTCTGGAACGTCAGGTTCGCGGCCTGGAACCCGTTGTTGCGCACGCGGATCGCCGTCGAGCATTCCTTGCCGATCGCCGTCGTCTTGCGCGAACACGCCTTGTACAGCGCGGCGGCATCGCCGTTGCCCGCATACATCGCGGCGCTCACCAGCGCGTTGTAGCTCGCGCCCGGGCTGTTCTGGTTCAGGGGGCTGGTCACCACGACCCTGGACGCGTCGGCCTCCGTGCTGTACAGGGTGACCGGCGTGGCGGCGTTGGCCACGACCAGCAGCTCCGGGTAGGTGCCCGGCATGACGCGGATGGCGACGCGCTCCTTCGTCACGGTGCTCGCGGCGTTCAGGGCCGCCTGGATGGTGGTGAAGTTGCCGCTGCCGTCCGGCGCGACCGTGAAGTCCGGCACGATCCTGCTCGTGTCGATGTGGCCGCCATTCACCGCCTGCGGCGCCCACGCGTCGGCGCCGGCAAGCGCCCTGGCGACCGTGTAGCCGGCGGCCTGCGCGTCGCTCAGGAACGGGCGCCTGGCGTTGGCGACCGCGTCCGGGTCGATGGCAAGCCTGCCGGCGCCGGAATAGGTCAGGTTGTGCAGCTTCAGGGCCGCGGCCGACGTGGCGCGCTTGTACGGATAGGTCGGCGTCCAGCCCAGCTCGTTGGTATAGGGGGCGACCGTGAAGTGGCTCGCCGCGGCCGCGGCGGTGGCCTTGGTCCAGTTGGCTTCCAGGGCGGCCCTGGCGGCCGCTTCGAGGTCGGCGGACGCGTGTGCGCCGTTGATCCAGGAACCGACGTCCTTGAACTGGTAGCCGTTCGCATTCGCGATGACCCGGGACGCGGTGGCGTTCGGCCCGCTGATCTCGAAGACGTTACCTTCGGACAGGATCTTCGATTCGGCGCCCATGCCGATGAAATAGCTGAGCCGGTAATCCGCGGCGGCGGTGTCGCCCTTGTAGTAGTTGTTGTAGACGTGGATGCGGCCGAAGCGGGCGCGCGGCGCGCGCTGCACGGAGTTTTCCCAGACATCATTGCTGAACGTGAGGTGGTTGTAGTCACGCTCCTTGTAGCCGTTCTGGTCGCCCGAACCGCCCACCATGTTGGTCTTGTCGTGGTTCCGGAAGACCGTGTACGAGATGGTGACGTAGTCCGAGCTGTCCTCGATGTCGATCAGGCCGTCGTGCCGCTGCACTTCGCTGGTGACGCCGTTGATCGTCACGACCTCGGCCGAATCGAAGTGCGCGCCGTCGCTCAGCGTGCAATGGTCGATCCACAGCTGCTTGCCGGTCACGACCGAGATCGCCTTGTAGCTGGAATTCCACTCCTTGCCGTTCCAGTTGGCGGTGAGGTCCTGCGGCGCCTGGAATTCCAGGTTGCGGATGACGATGTTCCTGGTCGCATTGACGGAGAAGTAGCCGTCGATCAGCTTCGCGTCCGTGCCCACGCCGAGGATCGTCGTGTTGGACGGGATGATGGCCTGGATCTGCGCCTTCTGGTAGCGGCGCAGCGTGCTGCCCGCCGAGCTCAGCGCCGAGATCCGGGCACGCTGTGCGATGGCCGCGGCGTCGCCCTGCGCCACCCTGGCGTTCAGCGCCGCCATGTAGGCCGTGTCCAGGCTTTGCAGGTAGAGGTTCCAGTCCCACTTGGCCGCGGTGGCATTGAGCGTCTTGTAGTAGGCCTCGTCGGCCCGCCTGCCGTTGCCGAGATCGGTACCGTAGATGGTGCCGGCGACGTAGACGATCTTCGGTTCCGCCTTGGCCGCCGCCGGATTCAGTGCATAGGTGGGACTGTTGACGTTGGCCAGCGCGGCGTTCAGCTCCGCCCAGTCATGGACGACATACACGTTGCTGGCCGGCGCGCCCGCGCCGCCCGTCGTGCCCGCGCCCTGCGAGGCCCAGCCGCTGACAGTCGTGGACTGCACCGGCATGTGCGGGATCGCCGGGGTGGCGGGCGTTGCCGGCGTACCCGGTCCGCCCGGCGTGGCCGGGGTGGCGGGGGTGGCGGGCGTCGCCGCCTGGACGGTGGACATGCGGGCCGCCGTCACCGCCTGCGCGCCGCGGCTCTCCGGTTCGCCGCCGCCGCCGCACCCCTGCATCAGCATCGCGACGGCGAGCGCGCCGACGCCCGCCCCGCGCAGCTGCCAACCTCGCTCGAACCCGATCGACTGCATCTCCATCTCGTCTCCTCATCGTTGGTATTGGTCGAGCCAGTTTAGCTGCGGTCGGACCAAAGATGAGAAAAGTGACTAAAAAACGTAATGCCGTCAGTTGGATTTCACAATGTCGGCATGCGCATCGCGCAGCACGGCGCCGGAAATAGAAAAGGCCGCTTCTGCAAAGAAGCGGCCTTTCGGAATTCTGGCTCCCCGACCTGGACTCGAACCAGGGACCTGCGGATTAACAGTCCGTCGCTCTACCGACTGAGCTATCAGGGAATTGAGGCAATATTATAGCAGGAAATCGGGGATTGCCAAATGCCCCCTGGCGTGCGCACGGCGGCGCGGTTTGCTATAGTCGCCACTCTTTGCGACCAGACCTTATTTCCAATGACCACCGCACGCACCTTCGGCACGCCCCTCTCCCCTTCCGCAACCAAAGTCATGCTGCTCGGCTCAGGCGAACTCGGCAAGGAAGTCATCATCTCGCTGCAACGCCTCGGCGTCGAAGTGATCGCCGTCGACCGCTACCCGAACGCGCCCGGCCACCAGGTCGCCCACCGCGCGCACGTGGTCGACATGACGGACGGCGACGCGCTGGCCGCGCTGATCGAGCGCGAGCAACCGGACCTCGTCGTGCCCGAGATCGAGGCGATCGCCACCGGCAAGCTCGCCGAACTGGAAGCCGCGGGCCGCATCACCTGCATCCCGACGGCGCGCGCCGCGCAGCTGACGATGAACCGCGAAGGCATCCGCCGGCTCGCCGCCGAGGAACTGGGCCTGGCCACGTCGCCGTACCGCTTCGCGTCCAGTCTCGACGAGCTGAAGGCGGCATGCGCCGCAATCGGCTTTCCGAACATCGTCAAACCCGTGATGTCGTCGTCGGGCAAGGGCCAGTCGAAGCTCGATGGCGCGGGCGACGTCGAGCACGCCTGGAACCATGCCGCGTCCGGCGGGCGCGTGGACGCGGGCCGCGTGATCGTCGAGGGCTTCATCGACTTCGATTACGAAATCACCTTGCTGACCGTGCGCGCGATCGGCGCGAACGGTGACGTCGAGACGCGGTTCTGCGAACCGATCGGCCACAAGCAGGTGCATGGCGACTACGTCGAATCCTGGCAGCCGCAGCCGATGGCGCCGCTGGCCTTGCAGCGCGCCCAGGAGATCGCCGACAAGGTCACCGCCAACCTGGGCGGCCAGGGCGTGTTCGGCGTGGAGCTGTTCGTCAAGGGCGACATGGTGTGGTTCTCGGAAGTGAGCCCGCGCCCGCACGACACGGGCATGGTGACGATGGCCACGCAGGTGCAGAGCGAATTCGAGCTGCACGCCAAGGCCATCCTCGGCCTGCCCGTGAACCCGGCGCTGCGCGCACCGGGCGCGTCCGCCGTGATCTACGGCCAGCTGGAGGAAGCGGGCATCGCGTTCGAAGGCGTGGCCGACGCGCTGCGCGTGCCGGGCTGCGATATCCGCCTGTTCGGCAAGCCGGAATCGTTCGCGCGCCGCCGCATGGGCGTGGCGCTGGCGACGGCGGACGACGTCGAGACGGCGCGCGCGCGGGCGCTGGAGGCGGCGGGCAAGGTGAAGCCGATACCCGGAAACAAATAACGCCCGCGTTTCGAGAACGCAAATAATAATAAGGGGCATCGGGCGATCGATGCCCCTTTCGCTTTTTCCCATCCGCATTTCAATCGAGCGGCGCCGGCCATTCGATACATCACAAATTCCCGCCAATCGAAAAGCAGAGAATGCATGGAGCCACGGTATTTACTGTCGTGTCTGAGCGTCCATAAGGAAATAATCTTTAAGGAATTATCATGCGATCGCTACTTGCAACGTTATTACTGATCGGCACCATGACATGTCGAATGGCGGAAGCGCAGACACAGTCTTGCAGTCCGGTAGGCACGTGGACGGACGATTACGGTTATACCTATCAAATCAACCAGCAATTAACCGGATCGGTGGCCGTGGTCGGATGCGGCGGATTATGGTCGCTCAGCGTCTCGGGCACGAATCCATTTACCGCAACGGCGACCAATCCTGCGCCCAGCGGGACCTGCGCCGCGTCGTTCACCATGGTCATGACGTTTTCTGCGACGTCATGCGACAGCGCGAGCGGCACCTGGACCAATTCCGCGGGATACTCGGGCACGGACACCTGGACCAGGACGACGGGATTGAAGATTCTCGCGCCGGTCAGCGCCGCGACCTACCCGATCGCCACGCCCGTACCATTCGACGCGACCGGCGCCGACAACGTACCGATCGACTGGAATCTTGCGCTGACGTACACGACGTCGGGCGGCCGCGGCCCCTTCGCGAATTCCAGCACCTTGACGACAAGTTCCGGCGTCACCCAGACCAGGACATTCGATGCGATGGGCGGCCAGCTGACAGCGACGGCAACCCAGAATGCCAGCACCGATCGCACGGTGGTCACGATTACCGGCATCACCATTTCCGCCGACGACATCACGAACCGGCTCGTCGGCCTTTACGCCGGCGGCAGTACACCGCATTTATTGACCGGTATCGCGCAACGGGAAAGCTCGTATGCGCAGTTTTCCCAGCTCACGTTATATGGACAATCCGCATTATGGCCCCGCGAAAGCTTCGACGGGGGCAGTCATATCGGCCTCATGCAAATGCCGGTCAGCATGCAAATGGCCTGGGACTGGATGGCGAACACGCAGGGAGGCGCCGCGCTGTTCAAGCAAAAACTGACGTTCGCAACACGATTCGAAACCCGCATCCGGAATGCCCACCCCGGCCTGCCCCCACTCACCGGCACGCAATCGGAAAACATGGCCCTGGTGTTCTATGGCCCATATGCGACGAGCTCGATAACCGGCCAATACTACGACGCGGCATGCGTCGGCGGCACCGGCGCCCAGTGCACCGGCGGACAATGGCAATGGATCGTCAATACCGCGGGCAACGGCAACGGCGTGGGGTACGCCGATTCGATACGCTCGCTGATGCATTAACCCCGAACCCGCATGTGACCGAAAGTGAGAACTGAAATGAATACATGGAGAAGCATGACGGTGGCGGCCGCGCTGTCCGCACTGTGTGCGCTGCCCGGCCAGGCCGGCGCCAGCGCCAGCGACGCGTCGCTGGCCGCGCGGGACTGGAGCGTCGACGGGTCGTCCGGATCGCTGCAGGCGAAGCCGCCGAGCAATGCGGACGTCGTGGCCTTTCTCGGCGGCCTCGGGCAGGACAACATCCACCTCTGCGATTTCCGGATCGCGGATCTCGACGCCGACGGCCGGTACGAACTCGTCGCCTCGGTCGACTATTCGGGCAGGCAATTCTGCAATACCGTCCTCGTCGCCGGTCCGGGCGCCGCGAAAACCGCGAACTTTTTCGTTCGGACCGTCCAGGCATGGAACGTGAACGATGTCGGCAGCCTGTTCAAGTCCGACGGCCCCGGCCGCCGGATCACGCTGGCGATTCCGCAGCCGCTCACTGATTACGACGGCGCCGAATGCGTCGCCACCTGGCCGGTCCTGTACCGGCTTGATCGCGGTCGCCTGAACGACGTGTCGGCGGCGCCCGAGTTCAACGCGTTCTACCGCAACCAGTATGACGCACTCGGCAGGGAAACGGGCGCCGGCGGCTTCGGCGTTAAACCGGCGGGCCCCGCCAGCCCGGCCCAGGCGAAGCACACGGTTGCAGATCCCAATGCCGCCTGCAAGCTGATCACGCTGGACAAGCTTGCCAGGTTTCTCGGATTTCATGTCACGGCGGGCCTCGAACGCGCACAACAGTGGATGCACAGCGACGACACGGCGCTCAGACGCAAGGCAGTGCGCGTGTTCGCCGACATCGGCACGGACGCCGCGAAGAGCAGCCTGGCCACCTTGTCGCACGACCGCGATCCCGTCGTGGCGCAATCGGCACGATCCGAGCTGGCGCGCGCCGCAGGCTCGACCGCAAAACTCAACTGGGGGCAGCGATGAAAACATTGTTCAAATCAAGCGGCGCGGCATTGTTCCTGTGCGTGGCGTCCGCAGCCGCCGCCCAGAGCTTGCCGCAAGGGTGGACGTTATCGGATGGCGGCACGGGCGGCATTGCCACTGCCGTCGCGGATCTGCCGCCGTCCGAAGGGCAGCAATTCGCCTTCATCGACAGTACGGGCGCCACGGATCTTTCCGTCACCGGCGTTGCCGGCGCCACGACCGGGAGCGCCCTGCTCTCATCGGTCTTCAGCGTCGACACGGCGCGCACCCTGTCGCTGGACTTGAACTTCCTCACCAACGATGGCGAGGATTTCCCCGATTTCGCCGTCGTCCAGCTCATCGATGCGACGACCATGGCCAACGTGGCGACGCTGTACACGGCGAATACGACCTGCGATGTCTGCCGGGCGGTGCCGGCGGTCGGCGGGCCGGGCGACGTCAGTGCCGGCGTGTCGCTGAATCCCGGTGCCGCCTATTTCGATGGCCAGTTCGCCGGATTGCTGGGCGGGATCCCGTATGGGCCCGGCAAATGGCTGAGCGGGACCGGCGGCGCAACGGGTTGGGTGACGAGTTCCTACGATCTGGCGCCCGGCAGTTACCAGCTGGCGTTTTTCGTCGGGAACGTATCCGATCCCGGCCTGGAATCCGCGCTGGCGATCGACAACATCCGGACTGATGCCGGCCTCATCGAAGGCTTCGAGATGGCGCCGCCCGTTCCCGAGCCCAGTGCCTGGTCCTTGCTGCTGGGCGGCCTTGCACTGCTGCTGGGAAAGCGGTTCGTCGGCCGGGGGCCACGCGCGCATCGGGGCGTATCGGCCTGATCGCGGCGCCGCGGCACCAACGAAAACGGCCGCTTCATCGAAGCGGCCGTTGTGCGTCTTGCTGATATTCTGGCTCCCCGACCTGGACTCGAACCAGGGACCTGCGGATTAACAGTCCGTCGCTCTACCGACTGAGCTATCAGGGAATAGGTGTTGCTATTATAGCCGCTCACCAACGGCTTGCACAGGCTGGACACCAACCGTGCGAATTCTGGCTCCCCGACCTGGACTCGAACCAGGGACCTGCGGATTAACAGTCCGTCGCTCTACCGACTGAGCTATCAGGGAATAGATTCCGCCAACAATGATTGCTTAGCGGAAGGCCGCGATTTTAGAGAACTTTTGCGATGGCGTCAACGACGGTGTCGATGTTCTTCGAGTTCAGCGCGGCCACGCAGATGCGGCCGGTGTCCACGGCGTAGATCGATTCGGCGCGCAGCTTCTCGACTTGCTCCTTCGTCAGGCCCGAGTACGAGAACATGCCGACCTGCTCGCGCACGAACGCGAAGTCCTTGCCCGGTGCTTTTTCGGCCAGCTTCTTGACCAGCTCGTCGCGCATCTGCTTGATGCGCACGCGCATCCCAGCCAGCTCGTCTTCCCACAGCTGGCGCAGTTCCGGCGTCGACAGGACGGTCGCGACGACCTTGCCGCCGTGCGTCGGCGGGTTCGAGTAGTTGGTGCGGACGATGCGCTTCAGCTGCGACAGCAGGCGTGCGGCCTCTTCCGTGGTCGAGGCGACGACGGACAGTGCGCCCACGCGCTCGCCGTACAGCGAGAACGACTTCGAGAACGAGTTCGAGATCAGCAGCGGGCCGGCCGTTTCGGTGAAGCGGCGCACGACGGCGCCGTCTTCGGCGATGCCGTCGCCGAAGCCCTGGTAGGCCATGTCGAGGAACGGGATCAGGTTGTTGGCGCGCACGACCTGGATCACCTGGCCCCACTGGTCGGCGTTCAGTTCGGCGCCGGTCGGGTTGTGGCAGCAGGCGTGCAGCAGGACGATGGCGCCTTCCGGCATCGCCTTCAGGTCGGCCAGCATGCCGTCGAAGTTGACGCCCTTGGTGGCCGGATCGTAGTAGGCGTAGGTGTTGACGGTGAAACCGGCGCTTTCGAACAGCGCGCGGTGGTTTTCCCAGCTCGGGTCGCTGATGTAGACTTGCGAATCCGGCGAGAAGCGCTTGAGGAAGTCGGCGCCGATCTTCAGCGCGCCGGTGCCGCCCAGGGCTTGCACGGTGACCGCGCGCTTCTCTTGAATTACGGCGCTGTCGGCACCAAATACGAGTTCTTGCACAGCCTTGTCGTACGCACCCAGGCCTTCGATCGGCAGATAGGTGCGCGGCGTCGGCTGTTCCATCAGCTTCGCTTCCGCTTTGCGTACGCAATCCAGCAGCGGCACTTTCCCGTTGTCATCGTAGTAGACGCCGACGCCCAGGTTGATCTTGGCGGGGTTGGTGTCTGCATTGAAGGCTTCGGTGATGCCGAGGATGGGATCGCGCGGGGCCATGGCGATGGCGCTGAAGATGCTGGCAGGAGCTGGGGAATTCATCGTGATAAACTTGGTTTGTCGGCTGGGTTTCGCAGCGGTTGTATAGACAGCGACCTCGAACAATGCTGGGTCGCAGGCGGATTCTCATTCTAGCAAAGGTCTGATCCAATGGCAGATTTATCGGTTGCAAATTCTCCAGCACCAACCGTCATCACGTTCCCGAATTCCCCGTTCAAGCTGCACCAACCGTTCCCGCCGGCGGGCGACCAGCCGACCGCGATCGAGGGCCTGATCGAGGGCATCGACGACGGCCTGATGTACCAGACGCTGCTCGGCGTGACCGGTTCCGGCAAGACCTATACGATGGCCAATGTGATCGCGCGCGCGGGCCGTCCGGCCATCGTGTTCGCCCCGAACAAGACGCTCGCGGCCCAGCTGTATGCGGAGTTCCGCGAATTCTTCCCGCAGAATGCCGTCGAGTACTTCGTCTCCTACTACGACTACTACCAGCCGGAAGCGTACGTGCCGCAGCGCGACCTGTTCATCGAAAAGGACTCGTCGATCAACGAGCACATCGAGCAGATGCGCCTGTCGTGCACGAAGTCGCTGATGGAACGGCGCGACGTCGTCATCGTCGCCACCGTGTCGGCCATCTACGGTATCGGTAATCCGAATGAATACCACAAGATGATCCTGACGTTGCGCACGGGCGACAAAGTCGCGCAGCGCGACGTCATCGCGCGCCTGATCCAGATGCAGTACACGCGCAACGAAATGGACTTCGCGCGCGGCACGTTCCGCGTGCGCGGCGACACGATCGACATCTTCCCGGCCGAACACGCCGAGCTGGCGATCCGCGTCGAGATGTTCGACGACGAGATCGAATCGCTGCAGCTGTTCGACCCGCTGACGGGCAAGGTGCGCCAGAAGATCCCGCGCTTCACCGTCTACCCCGGCTCGCACTACGTCACCGGCCGCGCCACCGTGCTGAAGGCGGTCGACTCGATCAAGGCCGAGCTGCGCGACCGCCTGGAGGAATTCCGCCAGCAGGGCAAGCTGCTGGAAGAACAGCGCCTCGAACAGCGCACCCGCTTCGACCTCGAGATGCTGGCCGAAGTCGGTTTCACGAAGGGCATCGAAAACTATTCGCGCCACCTGTCCGGCTCGATGCCGGGCGAGCCGCCGCCGACCCTGATCGACTACCTGCCCAAGGACGCGCTGATGTTCATGGACGAGTCGCACGTGATGATCGGCCAGCTGAACGCCATGTACAACGGCGACCGTTCGCGCAAGGTGAACCTCGTCGACTACGGCTTCCGCCTGCCGTCCGCGCTCGACAACCGGCCGCTGAAATTCTCGGAATTCGAGAGCAAGATGCGCCAGTGCATCTTCGTGTCCGCGACACCCGCCGATTACGAAAAGGGACGCGCCGACAACGTCGTCGAGCAGGTGGTGCGTCCGACGGGCCTCGTCGACCCGCAGGTGATCGTGAAACCCGCGCGCTCGCAGGTGGACGACCTGATGAGCGAGATCACCGACCGCATCAAGAAGGACGAGCGCGTGCTGGTCACGACGCTGACCAAGCGCATGGCCGAGCAGCTGACGGAATACCTGTCCGACCACGGCATCAAGGTGCGCTACCTGCACAGCGACATCGACACGGTGGAGCGCGTGGAAATCCTGCGCGACCTGCGCCTGGGCACGTTCGACGTCGTGGTCGGCATCAACCTGCTGCGCGAGGGCCTGGACTTGCCGGAGGTGTCGCTCGTCGCCGTGCTGGACGCCGACAAGGAAGGTTTCCTGCGCTCGGAACGCTCGCTGATCCAGACCATCGGCCGCGCGGCGCGCAACCTGAACGGCGTGGCGATCCTGTACGCGGACCAGATCACGGATTCGATGAAGCGCGCGATCGACGAAACCGAACGCCGCCGCGCCAAGCAGATCGCGTTCAACGAAGCGAACGGCATCATCCCGAAAGGCGTGCAGAAGAAGATCAAGGAAATGATCGACGGCGTCTACAGCGCGGCCGCGCAGAAGGCCATGCTGAACGACGTCGGCCTGTCGGAGGACGCGGCGAAGGTCGAGGGCATGAGCGAGAAGCAGATTTCGAAAGAGATCAAGCGCCTCGAAAAACTCATGGTCGACCACGCCAAGAACCTGGAGTTCGAAAAGGCGGCCCAGGTGCGCGACCAGTTGCACGTCCTCAAGCAGCAGGCGTTCGGGGCGCCGGGGGCGGACAATGTGGTGTCCATCCTCGGCAAATAAGACACCGCCGCCGCAAGCGCCGCAGCGGCACTGTCTTGACTGATCCAGGCTGTGCTTCGGCGCCAGGCGCAAGGCTTCGCTTTTTTGTCGCGGCCCGGTCGGCTTGATCTTTTACGCTTTACCCCAGGAATTGCACGATCAATATCTAATCGTAAGGGGTTAAGCCATGGGAAATACAATTCAGGCCGATAGCTGGCTCCACTCGGCGCTCCACGACATCAATCAGTTGAAAGCGGAGCTGCATAAAAAAGGCAGCACGCTCACCAGGAACGAGTATGAGAAACTTCTCCAGCGCATACTTGCGAGTCTTCATAAAAAGCTCAACCACGCAGCGCAAAACGACGACACCCCGTCCGAGAAGAAACGCGATCCCGTCACACAGGTGCCGCCTGCGCCATCAACGCCGCACAATGTGGCCGGAACGTATCGCTTGGCCGAATCGAAGGTTCGCGTGGATCGGGTCGGTACAAATTATATTTCCGACAGCATGCTGCGTGATGCTCAATCCAGTCGCGGCCAATTGAAAACCAAGGCGGAGTACGACGCCTTTATCGACGCAAACGCGGCCAGGTTCGGCCTGGATCCGGAAGTCGTAAAACGGGAATATCGCGTGGAATCCAACGGAGACCCGACGACGATGGGGGATTCCGGTCGGAACTGGTCTCAGGGTGGACCGTCGATCGGTTTGCTTCAAGTGACCAGCGGAATTCTTGCCGGCGGGGTGTGGGCAACACCTGGAATGACCACGAGCTCGGGCGTGAAATTGTCGAGCGGCGATTTGAAGAATAGCACTGCCGTCCAATTGCTTGCCGGCATGCAGCACTTGGCGGATTACAAAAATCAGGCGGGCGCGCATTTGGGAGCACGCGCCTCGCCACAATCCGTTTACACGCAAGCGCTTGGCAATTATGTCGGTCACGATCAAGCCGCTTACATCCGCAATATTGAAAATACGAAGCTGCCTTAAGCGAGAGGGTTTTCTCCCAACTGTTCGCCACAGTAATCGATGAATGCCCGCAGCTTGGCGGGCAAATGCCGCCGCGTCGGATAGTAGAGATGAAAGCCCGGCTGTGTCGACCAGCATTGTGGCAGCACGGGCACCAGCCTGCCCGCGGCAAGGTCGGCGTCGACCTGCCGCAGGAAGACGTGGGCGATGCCGATGCCGTCGCGCGCCGCGTCCGCCATTGACGCGCTGTTCGTGACGATCAGCGGCCCGTCCACCTCCACATCGACGAGGCGGCCGTCACGCATGAGTTCCCAGCGGTAGATCGCATTGTTCTTGCGAAACCGGTAGCGGATGCAATCGTGCTGCTGCAATTCCTCGATGGTGCGCGGCAGGCCGCGCCGCGCCGCATAGTCCGGCGCCGCCACCATGCACAGCCGTTCCTGCCGCGTCAGCGGCACGGCCACCATGTCGAGCTGGACGGATTCGCCCAGGCGCACGCCGGCGTCGAAGCCGCTCGCGACGATGTCCACGAATCCCTCGTCGAAGCCGAGTTCGACCTTGATGCCGGGATGCCTGGCAAGAAAGCCCGGCAACAAGGGACGCAGCCACACGGCGTAGACGATGTTCGCCATGTTCAACCGCAGCACGCCGGTCGCGCCGCTGCGGAACCCGTCCAGCTCGGCCGCCGCCTGCGTGAGCTCGGCCACGGCCGGCGCCACGCGCGCGAGAAATTGCTCACCCGCTTCCGTCAGGCGCACGCTGCGCGTCGTCCGGTGCAGCAGGCGCACGCCCAGCCGTTCTTCGAGTTGCCGGACCGTCTGGCTGACGGCCGACGGCGTCACTTCCAGCAGCGCGGCCGCGGCCGTGAAGTTGCCGCGCTCGGCGACGGTAGCGAATGCCAGCAATCCATCCAGTTGCGTCAGTTTCATTATGAAGCAGCTCTTAATAAGGATTGAAGATTATGCCCGTTTTTCTTTCTTATTGAGCCGACTATGCTGACGTTCATTCAACCAGACAAGGAGAAACGTCATGCAACAACCCATCTACTACACCCTCGGCCGCACCGGGCTGCGCGTCAGCCGCCTGTCGCTGGGCGCGATGACTTTCGGCACGGAATGGGGCTGGGGTTCCGACAAGGCGGCGGCCGAACGCGTGTTCAACCTGTATCGCGACCATGGCGGCAACTTCGTCGATACGGCCGATGTGTACACGAACGGCACGAGCGAGACGTGGCTGGGCGAATTCATCAAGGCCGGCGGCGCGCGCGACGAGCTCGTCCTGGCCAGCAAATACACGTTCAACCTGGCCGCCGCCAATCCGAACGGCGGCGGCAATGGCCGCAAGAATTTGATGCGCGCCGTCGAAGGGTCGCTCAAGCGCCTGCAGACGGATTACCTGGACGTGTTTTACGTGCACGCCTGGGATCAATTGACGCCTGTGGAGGAAGTAATGCGCACGCTCGACGACCTCGTGCGTGCGGGCAAAATCCGCCACATCGGCCTGTCGGACGTGCCGGCCTGGTATGCGGCACGTGCGCAGACGCTGGCCGAGTGGCGCGGCTATGAACCGGTGTCGGCATTGCAGCTGCAGTATTCCCTCGTCGAACGCAACATCGAGCACGAATACCAGCGCCTGGCGACGGAGCTCGGCATGGGCATCACCGTCTGGAGCCCGCTGGCCAGCGGTGTATTGGCCGGCCGCTATCGACGCGACGCGGGCACGCAAGGCCGTCTCGCGGCCATGCAGGGGAACGGCAACCCGGCGTTCCAGCACCTCACGGAGCGCAACTTCCAGATCGTCGACGAGCTGGAAAAAGTGGCGGATGCGGTCGGCCGGCCGATGGCGCAGGTCGCACTCAACTGGGTCGCGAACCGGCCGGGTGTCGCCAGCGTGATCGTCGGCGCGTCGCGGCCGGAACAGCTCGCGACGAACCTTGGGGCGCTCGATTTCGAACTCCCGGCCGAACTCGCCAACCGGCTCGACGAGGCGAGCCGACCCGCGACGCCGTTCCCCTACTATTTCTTCACGAATGCGATGCAGGGCATGATGTACGGCGGCGCGCGGGTCGGCGACAAGCCGGCGGGCTATCGCGCGCCGGTGCTCGTCGAAGGGTCGGGCAGCGGCGTCGACTAGGGTGTGTCCGACCGTCTGCGGGTAGCATGCAAACTCGGGCCCCTGCCTGCGCAGGGGCGACGGTCTGACTGCTGGCGGAACAAGTCAGTCCGACAGACCCTGGGCGTGTTCCGGCTCGGCGGCGGCGGCGGCGGCCTTGCGGCGGCGCGCGCCGATCATCCCAGCCAGCCCGACGCCCATCAGCGCCAGGCTCACCGGCTCCGGAATATCGGACAGCGCCTGCCCCGTGAAGCCGGCGCCGTCGACGAGGAAGGTCCCGGCCAGCCGCAGATCATACGTGCCGCTCGTGATCGTGCCGTGGCCGCTGGCCAGCTCGCTCGTCAGCGACAGGGCCAGCGCGTCGATGGGCGTCACGAAGTCGCCGGCGAACAAGCCGAGGTCCGTGAAGGCCAGCGAACCCACCAGGTCGGGGAACGCGGAAAACTCGAACCACGCTGGCTCGGGCGGCGTGTTGAACAGGAAGTCGTAGACGAACGTGTCGCCCGACATGGCGCCCGGTTCGGCGACGCCGAAGTTCCAGGTCTGCGTCGTGGCCGGCCCGAAATCGGGCACGACGAAGAACGTGTCGCTGAACGTCGGCGTGGCGGAGGCGAAGGCGGCGCAGGTGGCGAGTACGAGGCCGAGCAGGGTTTGTTTGATCGATTTCATCGCAATCTTTCGTAATTGGTTATCGGATTCACAGGCTCACGCCGAAGGCACGCGCGAGGTTCGCCACGTCGAGCGAGCCGAGGCCCGTCGCCGGATTGAACGTGTTCGTGCTCTTGTAGTAGAGGTTGGTGCCGGCCGTGATCGCGCGGAACGGCGACGTGGCGCCGTAGCCGTAGGTCTTGAACGCGCCGTACAGTTGTGGATGCAGCATGCCGAGGCGGCTGTTCTTGCCGGCGGCGATCAGCGTGAAGATGCCGTTCAGCTGCGGCGCCACGAAGCTCGTGCCGCCGCTGCCCGCGCCCCACTGCCCGTCGAAGTACACGAGGTAGCCGCTGTACGGGTCGGCATTCAGCGACACGTCCGGCAGGTTGCGTCCGGCGACGCCCGGCGGCAGGTCGATCAGGCCTTCATAGCCCGCGCCCGGATCGCCCAGCAGCGACGCCTTGCAATACAGGCTTTGCGCCGCGGCGCTCGTCATCGCGCCGGCCAGGCCGGTCTGGTACGACGGCCGGTCGAAGTCCACGCTGACGCCGCCCCCGCCGCCCACCGGGAAGTAATCCGAGTAGTACAGCGTCTGGCCGTAGTGCGACGTGATGTAGCCGCGCAGGTAGTCCCAGGCCCAGGCGCGCTCGGTCGGGATCGTGATGCTGCCGTATTTGTGGACCTGCGTATGCGGCAGGGTCGTGCCGCCGGCCGCCAGCACGGCCGTGTCGGACGCCGGGTGGTCCGCCGTCAGCAACGTGGTGCAGGTGGGATACGGGAAGTTGCTGTTGATGTCGAAGGCGCCCGCATCGCCCGACGCGGCGATCACCGGAATGCCCTGCAGCGCGGCCTGGACGAACACGGCGTGGAAGGCGGCGAGGTCGGCGGGGCCGTTGAAGACCTCGGCGGCGCCCCAGCTCACGGACAGCGTGTCGACGATGTTCTCGTCGACGGCCGTGGCGAACATGTCCAGGAAACCGTTGCCCTCGTTCGGTGCCAGGTAGACGCGGATATTCGCGCCCGGCGCCACGCCGCCCGACTGCTGGACGTCGAGCGTGGTCTCGCCGGCGCCGCCGCTGCCCGGACCGTCGTCCGGCAGCGGACCGCCGTCGACCAGCACGTCGGTGATGCGGTTCGGCGCCACCGATAGCCCGAGCGCATTCCAGTAGCCGTACGCGTCGGACTGGCGGTAGCCGGCCAGCGTGGCGATGCCGATGGTCTTGCCGGCGCCGGTCACGCCGGCCGCATACAGCGGGTTGACGTTGTATTTGGCGGCCAGGTCCAGCACCGTGTACTCGCCCGGCAGCGATGCGGCCGTGGCGTTCGGGGTCGGGATGCGGCTCGGCACCAGCTTCGATTCGCCGGTGGCGACGCCGGACGCCGGCTGGCGCGTGATATTGCTGCGGAACAGCGGGCGGCCGTTCAGGCCGTACACGGACTTGACGATGCCGGCCAGGTTGGCGGGCATCGCGGTCGTGCCGGCCGGTGCCTCGTAGGTGCGGCCTTGCGTCTGGTAGGCGTGGATCGGGCTGCCGAACACGGCCGCGAGCTGGGCATTCGTGCCCTGCGCGGAAATCAGCAGGTTGTTCGCATAGACTTTCGTCACCGTCAGGCCCTGCGCCTTCAGGAAATTGACCACCTGGGCGATCGACGTGGCGTCCTGGCCATACAGGCTGCCCACTTGCGCCGGCGTCAGGAATTTACGGTAGTTCGGGCTGGCCGGGTCGACGACCGCGGCGGCATGCGCTTCCATGGCGGCGAGATTCCTGACGGCCAGCGACAGCGTGATCTGCCTGACCTCCGACTGGGGCGCGAGCCCGAGATCGACGATGCGCGCGTCCTTGTCGACGTGGAACTGGGTGGAGGTCGTGGCGCCGTAAGCCAGCGACGTGGTCAACACACCGATGGCAACGGTAATTGCGGTGAGGGTTTTCAATGCGGACTCCCTGATGATTGTTGAGGGTCCTGCCGGGGTCGGCAGGCGCATCGATAGCCCAAGCAAGGGGTATGCCATTTTCAGTAACCAAGAGTTATTTCCTTGATTAATCAAAAACTTGTCATCCGCCCGTCACTTTTTTGTGTCTGGAAAATTGTTTTGGTGTAAATTTCTTCGACACACATGTAATTGATTGTCATCAAATTGCCGGGGCTGGCCAGCAGCGCGGCGACGTGCTAGGACGCGAATCCGTGTACGGGAGCAGGAAAATGTGAACGACGATGACGGGCGGCCGCGCGGCGCGGCGCATGGCGCCGGCGCCCCGTCAAAGCGGCGGCATCGCGTTTGCGGTCCGGTAGCGCGCCACGAAGGCGGCCAGGCCCTTCGAGTGGTAGCCCTGCGCCAATGCGTGCAGGCGATTCGCGAACGGCGCATAGGCCGGATCGAGCGACCGCAGGTAGTCCGCGTGCTCCCTGATCTTGCGCATGTTGCCGATCCGTGCCAATTGCCAGAGTTCCTCGATCTCCTGGGCCGGCGGGGCGACCAGGGCAGCGTCATCCTCGGCGTCCGGGGTGAGCGGTTCCTGCGGCGGTTCTCCGACAATCCAGTTCAGCGACAGTTGCAGGCCGATGGTGCGGAGCAGGATATCGTGTTCGACCGGCTTGGCGAGAAAGGCGTCGGCGCCGGCGTCGCGGCATCGCGCTTCGTCTTCCTGGCTGGCGCTGGCCGTCACGGCGATGATCGGGACCTTGTCCCATGCCGGCATCCGGCGTATCCGGCGCGTCGTTTCATTGCCGTCGATGACAGGCATCATGACGTCCATCACGATCAGGTCGGGCCTGAAGCTGTCGAGCAATACCAGGCACTCCAGGCCGTTCTCGGCCCCCGCCACGATGAATCCCACCGCTTGCAGCAGGTCCAGCAGCATCGCGCGATTCTGCGGGACGTCGTCGACGATGAGCAATCGCTTGAGCTCGCCTTCATAGCCGACGATGGCATGCTGCGACGGCTGGATGGTCGGGCTGCCGGCGGCGGCCGGCGCCGGGATGTCGAACCAGAACGTGCTACCCTTGCCCGGTTCGCTGGCGACGGCGATGTCGCCGCCCATGAGGTGCACCAGTTGCTGGCTGATGGCCAGGCCCAGGCCAGTACCGCCCTCGCGCCGCTGCTTGTCGGCCACCTGTTCGAAAGGATGGAACAGGCGTCCGAGTTGTTGCGCGCTCATGCCGATACCGCTGTCGGCCACTTCGAAGCGCAGGCGCAGGGTGTCCGGTTCGTCGGCGGGCGGTGCCGCCATCACGCGCAAGGAAACCGTGCCGCGATCGGTGAACTTCACCGCGTTGCCCAGCAGGTTGAGCAACACCTGGCGCAAGCGCGTCTCGTCGATCGTCACCACGGGCGGCAGGTCGGCCGCGAGCTCGTAGCTGAACGACAGGCTTTTTTCCGCGGCCTTGACGCCCATGATGTCGACCACCACCTGCAGGAAAGCGCCGAGATGGACGGCGGCCGGATGCAAGACCATCTTGCCGGCCTCGACCCGCGCCAGGTCCAGGATGTCGTTGATGAGGGTGAGCAGATGCTGGCCGCTCTCATGAATCGTGGCCAGGCCGGCGGCCTGCCGATCGGTCAACTGGTGGCGGTCGCGCCGCAGCAGCTGGGCATAGCCGATGATGGCGTTGAGCGGTGTGCGCAATTCGTGGCTCATTTGCGCCAAAAAATTGCTGCGCTGGCGCGCGAGCCCGACCGCCTCGGCCAGCGCCGCCTCGCGCGCCGCCTCGGCCGCCTTGCGTTCCCGTGCGATGGCGTCCAGATGTTCCAGGCGCGCATTACTGACCGACAGGCTGGCGCGAAAATGCAGCAGGCCCAGCGACAGGCCGAGAATGCCGCAGCCGATCCACGCGGACACCAGCCACATGAGAAGCGCCGTCTGCGAGATCCATTTGCCGCGAAACTGGAGCGACCGCAGCTCGATCGTGATCAGTTGTCCCGGTGGGACGGCATCCGTCGAGATTTCCACGGCCGTCACGTGGTCCAGCCGCGGATAGCTCTTGGACAGCGGAACGTTGTACAAGGTTCGCCACCAGTCCGCCGTGCGCAGGACATTGACTGGAATCGTGAAGGTGGGCTGGGCGGGAAGTTCGATGCGGGCTTCGTTGAACCGCTGCGAGTTCCAGTTGCCCAACCGGGAAAACTCCGGCTCGAAATTCAGGACATGAAGCTTGATCAGTTGCGGGGGCCGCGCTGCCGAATAGCGCAGATCGAACGCAATCGTGTCGAATCCGGACAGGTCCACGCCCTTGCCCGGCGCGCCCAACAGGAATTGCACCTTGCAGAACGGGTACGTGGCGCTCGCCCCCAGCGCGCAGTGCAGGATGATGGCATCCCTGGTGCGCACCAGCGAGGCGACCGAATTGCCGTGCATGTCCTCGCGGTCGTCGGTGAGCCGGACACCGTGCGGTTGGCGTGGGGAAATCTCGACGGTCCGGATCATCCCGACATGCTGCCAGACCAGCAAGGCGGGCGTCGCCACCACCAATAAGATCACCAGGTAATAACTTATCGTCGTGCGGCGGGAGAGCGACTGATTCATCTGAAGACCGACAGGTTCTTGCACTGGCAATCAGGCAGCGGAGTTTCAGTATATACCCAAGATATACCCAGGAGGTCGTCAGCCGTCCAGCCGGCGCGCGGCGCCGCCCAGCAGCCGGTCGACGGCCGTGCGCACGCCGTCTTCGTGCAACATCGCCTGCGCCGTGCGCCGCGCCGCCGCGCACATGCCGGGTGCCGACGCGGCGGCGACCGCCTGCACCAGCCGCGCGCCATCGAGCCTGGCCGCCGGACACGTCGCGGCGATCCCCCGTTCGGCCATGCGCCGCGCCCAGAAGAACTGGTCGCCGGCGAACGGCACGACGACGGACGGCACGCCCGCGCGCGCGACCGCGTGGCTGGTGCCGGCGCCGCCGTGGTGGACGACGAGCGCCGTGCGCGGAAACAGCCAGTCGTGCGGCGTATCGCCCAGCACGAACACGCCGGGCGGCAGGCGCGCCGGATCGATGCCGCTCCAGCCCGGGTGGAACAGCACGCGCCGCCCTGCGGCAACGGCGCCGACGGCATCGATCAGCGTCGCCTGGTCGATGCCGGCCATGCTGCCGAAGCCGATGTAGACGGGCGCGGGACCGGCGCCGAGAAAATCCAGCAGTGCCTGAGGCGGTTGCCAGCCCTGCCCTGCCGGCAACGCCCAGGCGCCCGTGATGTCGACGCCGGCCGGCCAGTCGGCCGGGCGCGCCAGCAACGTCGGGGAGCAGCCGTACAGCATCGGCACGTCCCGCCACGGACGCCGCCGCGGCGCGGCGCCGAACACCTGCCTGCGCGCGCGGTTCAGTTCGGGGCCGAACATGGACCACGCGAGGCGCTCGAACGCGCGATGGGCCAGCAGGTTGGCCCAGCCGGGCAGGCGATACATGGGCAGGAACGGCGGCGCGAATGCGCGCGTGGGTGTCATCGGCCACATCGCGGCGCCGATGCACGGGATGCCGAGACCTTCCGCCACCGCCAGGCCGACGAAGCCGGCGAGGCCCGAATACACGAGCGCGTCGCTGCCCTGCGCGACGGCGCACGCCGCTTCCATCCACGGCCGCGTGTGGTCGCGCGCGAGGGCGGCGCAGGCACGCATGAGGCGCGTCATGTCGGCGCCGTCCTTCATCAGTGCGCCGAACGGGCCGCCGGGCAGGAACGCGGCGCGCATGTCGCCGGGCAGCACGGTGAAGGGAATGCCGAGCGCCTGCGCGTGCGGCGCCCCGGCCACGTCGGCCAGTACGTGCGCCGCGTGGCCGCGCGCGATGACGTCGCGCGCCAGTGCCAGCAACGGCCGGGTGTCGCCGTCGGTGCCGTAGGTGAGAAAGGTGATGTGCATGTCGTGCCTCGTCGTGGAAGGCACGATTGTGGCCGGCGGCATTCGTGCCGGCTTGAATAAACCCGACATCAGAGCCGATAGGGCCAGTACTCGCGGTCGGTGTCGATGTGCTCTTCCAGCCGCGACGGCGGCAGGCCGGCGAGCTGGCGCAGTTCGCGTGCCATGTGGGCCTGGTCGGCATAGCCCAGTTCCGCGGCGAGGTCGGCCAGCGTCCGGGCGGGCGCATCCGGATCGCGCAGCGCGACCACGGCCGCGTTCATGCGCTGCAGGCGGCGCGCCTGCGCCGGGCTCAGGCCGACGCGGGACCGGTACTGGCGCTGGGCCTGGCGTGCGCCGATGCCCAGTTCAGCGCCCAGCGCGGGGACGGTCGCGGCGCCGTCCGGCGCGGCCATGCGGCGCAGGCTGGCGCCCAGGTCCGCGTCCCAGCGGGCGCGCACGGCCCGCCAGCGTTCGCCCAGCCGCGCTTCGATCCAGGCCAGTTGCGCGGCCTCGTCGGCGCAGGCGCGCAGCGCGCGCGGCCAGTCGGCCCAGCCGGCGTCGAGAAGCTGGTCGGCCGGGTCGTTGCGGTCCTGCAGCGCGGCCGGCGCGAGGCCGGTCAACAGCGCGAACGCGTCCGGATACAGCACGACGCCCAGCGTGCGCAGCGGCGCCAGCGTCAGCGACGCGACGGGCCGCGTGCGCGGTCCCGAGACGACCCAGTCGGGCAAGGCGCGCAGTGTGCCGTCGGCGCCGGGCAGCGCGACGGCGCCCTGCGTGAAAAAGTTCAGGCTGCAGTACACCATCGCCGGAAACCGGTTCAGCTGGGGCTGCGCCGGCGGCCACGGATCGTCGAGGGTCGACACGAAACCGATGCCGTGCACGGCCTCGGCCAGCTCGCCCTGCGGCGTGTGCATCCAGGCCCGCATGACCGGTTGCGCCGTTATTGCACGTCGAGCAGCTCGACGTCGAAGATCAGGTTGGCGTTCGGCGGGATCGGGCCGGCGCCGTCCGCGCCGTAACCCAGCGACGCGGGAATGACGAGCGTGCGCTTGCCGCCCACCTTCATGCCGTCGACGCCCTGGTCCCAGCCGGAAATGACGCCGCCGCTGCCGAGGCGGAACGTGAACGGTTTGCGGCCGATCGAGCTGTCGAACTGTTCGCCGTGGTGCTGCGGCGCGTCCGGCAGGTACATCCAGCCCGTGTAGTTGACGGTGACGATCTTGCCGGCCGTGGCGACGGCGCCCGTGCCGGCCGTCGTATCGATCTTCTGGAAGGCGACCGGCGCCGTGTCGACCTTGACCTCCGCCGGTGCCGACGCGGGCCCGGACGCGGACGTTTCGTTCGAACGCTTGCAGGCGGCCAGGGTGAGCGTGAGGGTCAGCGCGAGGCCGAGGGAGCAGACGCGGAACATCGTGTTCATGTTGGATTCCTTGTTGAAGTCAGAGGGTCTTGACGAAGGCGCGCACGCCGCCCAGCAGCATTTCGATCGACATCGCCGTCAGGATCAGGCCCATCAGGCGCTCGAACGCCGTCATGACCTGCGTGCCCAGCACGTTCTGCAGGCGTTCGGCGCCGAGGAAGACGGCCAGCCAGATCACGGCCACAAACGCCAGCGCGGCCACGTGCACCATCACTTCCTCGATCGAGCCCGAGGTGAACAGCAGCACGGTCGCCAGCGCGGACGGCCCGGCCAGCGCGGGAATCGCCAGCGGCACGATGAACGGCTCGCCGCCCTCGCTGCGGCCCAGCACGCCGTCCGGATGCGGGAAGATCATGCGGATGGCGATGATCAGGAGGATCACGCTGCCGCCGATGCGCAGCGAGATGTCGGTCAGCTGCAGCGCGGCCAGGAAGTGGCGGCCGAAGAACATGAAGAGCAGCAGCAGGACGAAGGCGATGGCGCATTCGCGGATCACGATGCGCGGGCGGCGGGCCGGGTTGACGTCCTTCAGCGCGGTCACGAACAGGGGGACGTTGCCGAAGGGGTCCGTGACGAGCAGCAGGAGGATGAAGGTCTGGAAGAAGCTCTTGGTCATGTGGGCGTTGTTATTGTTTTTGCGACCACCGATATTAACCGATCTATACATGTCGTGGTCCGCCCGCGTTCGGTGGGCGGACCGTACGGTGGCCCCGTACCCACGCGCCGCGGATCGTAGGGTGGGCACCCTGTGCCCACGCGTTCAAGCGGCGTTGGCGACGTCGAATCGTATCTCGTCCACGCGAGCGCCCGTTCAACGCGCGGGCGGATGACCGCCCATCCCACGGAGGCGCCAGAAATGAAAAAGGCGGCACCGCGGCGCCGCCCTTCTCTTTTCGCAGCCGCCGTGGATCAGCTCTGCTCGAACTTCTTCAGCCACGACGTCAGCTGATGCGGACGCAGGCCGTCGTAATCCTCGAACGGCTGGTGGATCCACGGATTGTGCGGCAGGTCGACCAGGTGGTAATCCGGCTTGATCGACGACGTGCCCTTGACCCAGATGACGGCCGAACGCACTTCCGACACGTCGGAATAATTGTCCTTCAGGTGCTCGCGCACCTTGCGCAAGGTGACGCCGGAATCGGCCAGGTCGTCGACCAGGAGGATGCGGCCGGCCAGCGGGCCCTTGGTCATCGTCATGTACTTGGCGATGTCCAGGTCGCCCTGCTTGGTGCCCGCTTCTTCGCGGTACGAGCTGGTCGACAGGATCGCCAGCGGCACGTCGAAGATGCGCGAGATCGCGTCGCCCGGGCGCACGCCGCCGCGCGCGAGGCACAGCACCATGTCGAACTTCCAGTTCGATTCGTAGACCTTGAGCGCCAGGCGCTCGATCAGGCGGTTGTATTCATCCCAGGAGACCCACAGGTCCTTGTCGCTCGATGAAGGCGTCGTCATTTTGGATTATCCCTAGTTTCTGCTTGTGGCGGACATCACGCTGCGAACGGGTGGCGCAGCACGATGGTTTCTTCGCGGTCCGGACCGGTCGACACCATGTCCACCGGAATGCCGACCAGTTCTTCGATGCGCTTGATGTAGGCGCGGGCGTTGGCCGGCAGGTCGTCCATCGACTTGGCGCCGACGGTCGTGCCGGTCCAGCCCGGCATCTCTTCGTACACCGGCACACAGGCGGCAGCTTCTTCGGCGCCGACCGGGAAGATGTCGACATCGCGGCCGTCGATCTTGTAGCCGGTGCACAGCTTCAGCGATTCCAGGCCGTCCAGCACGTCCAGCTTGGTCAGGCACATGCCGGTCACGCCGTTGATCTGCACGGAGCGGCGCAGCAGCGCGGCGTCGAACCAGCCGCAGCGGCGGGCGCGGCCCGTCACGGTGCCGAACTCGTGGCCGATGCGCGACAGGTGCTCGCCCACGCCGGCGTCCGTCGGCAGCTCCGACGGGAACGGGCCCGAACCCACGCGGGTCGTGTAGGCCTTGGTGATGCCCATGATGTAGTGCAGCATGCTAGGCCCGACACCCGCACCGGCGGCGGCATTGCCGGCCACGCAGTTCGACGAGGTGACGAACGGATAGGTGCCGTGGTCGACGTCCAGCAGCGAACCCTGCGCGCCTTCGAACAGCAGGCTGCCGCCCGCCTTGTGCGCGGCGTACAGCGCGGACGACACGTCGCCGACCATCGGACGCAGGCGCGGCACGAGGGCCATCGCGTCGTCGAACACCTTCTGGAAGTCCAGCGCCTCGCCGCCGAGGAAGCCGGTCAGCACGAAGTTGTGGTACTCCAGGTTTTCGCGCAGCTTCTCCGCGAAGCGGGTTTCGTTCAGCAGGTCGGCGATGCGGATCGCGCGGCGCGCGACCTTGTCTTCGTAGGCCGGGCCGATGCCCTTGCCCGTCGTGCCGATCTTGTTCACGCCGCGCTTCGCTTCGCGCGCGACGTCGATGGCGACGTGGTAAGGCAGGATGACCGGGCAGGCTTCCGAGATCTTGAGGCGCGACGCGACTTCGATGCCGGCGGCTTCCAGCTTGTCGATCTCGCGCATCACGTCCGGCACGGACACGACGACGCCGTTGCCGATGTAGCAGGCCACGCCTTCGCGCATGATGCCCGACGGGATCAGTTGCAGCGCGGTCTTCTGGCCCTTGATCACCAGCGTGTGGCCGGCGTTGTGGCCGCCCTGGAAACGCACCACGCCGGCGGCATGGTCGGTCAGCCAGTCGACGATCTTACCCTTGCCTTCATCGCCCCACTGGGTGCCGATGACAACGACGTTCTTAGCAGTATTTGACATCACTTAACCTAAGTTTTTGAGAATCCAATTTCCTTGTTCGAGGACGAGCACACGGTCGCACTCGAACTCGTCCTGTACATTGTCGTGACCCGGCATGGACTGGATCACCACTTCGCCGCTCTTGCGCAGTGCGGCGATTTTTTCGCGCAGCTCGGGCGCGTTGCCCCACGGGGCACGAATGGAATGCTTGCGCTCGGCCGTCGGCAGCAGCCGCGCCAGTTCGCGCAGGTCGAGCGAGAAACCCGTCGCCGGACGCGCGCGGCCGAAGGCTTCGCCGACGTGGTCGTAACGGCCGCCGCGCGCGACCGCGTTCGGCAGGCCCGGCACGTACAGCGCGAACATGGCGCCGCTTTCGTACTGGTAGCCGCGCAGGTCGGCGAGGTCGATGGCGATCTGCGCGCGTCCCAGCGCCGAGCCGGCCAGCGCGGCGAGTTCCGCCAGCGCGCGGGCGATGCCCGGCAGCGCCGGCAGCACGTCCTTGGCGCGCGCGAGCACGTCGATGTCGCCGTACAGGTTCGGCAGTGCCAGCAGCGCGGCGCGCGTCGGTGCGTTGTAGTTCGCCGTCGCTTCTTCGAGGCCCGGGACGTCCTTCGAGCGCAGCAGCGAATACAGCAGCTGCTCGTCGCGCTTGGCGGCGGCATCGTCAAGCAGGATGGCGCGCAGCACGCCGACGTGCGACAGGTCCAGGCGCGGCTGCTCGAAGCCCGCCAGCGCGAGCGATGCGAGGGCCAGTTCCTGGATCTCGGCGTCCGCTTCGAGGCCGGCGTGGCCGTAGATCTCGGCGCCGATCTGCAGCGGCTCGCGCGTGGCGTGCAGGCCGGAGGGCTGCGTGTGCAGCACGCTGCCGGCATAGCACAGGCGGGTGACGGTGTCGCGGTTCAGGAGGTGCGCGTCGATGCGGGCGACTTGCGTCGTCATGTCGGCGCGCAGGCCGAGCAGGCGGCCGCTCATCGAATCGACGAGCTTGAAGGTCCGGAGATCGGTATCCTGTCCGGCGCCGGCCAGCAGCGAATCGACGTATTCGAGCAGCGGCGGCATCACGAGTTCGTAGCCGTAGGTACGGAAGGTGTCGAGCATCAGGCGGCGCAGCTCTTCGATCTTGCGCGCTTCGGACGGCAGGACGTCGGCGATATTCTCGGGCAGGAGCCAGGTGGGCATGGGCAAAGCGGGTCGGATTATTAAAGGTCGGACAACATTCGGGCGGCGTGAACGCGGCTTTGCACGCGTCCACTGCGCCGAATCGACGATTTTAACCGAAAACGCCGGTCCGTTGGCGATGAAACGGAAGCCAACGTTGTCGTTATTCCACGTAGGATACGTCGGCGGTGTGCCCACCTTTTTGCGCCGCGATTATTTTCCGGCGCCGGGGCCCTTGAAATACTTGAAGAACTCGGAACTCGAATCCAGCACGATCACGTCGTTGCGTCCCTTGAAGGTGGCCTTGTAGGCTTCCATCGAGCGATAGAACCGGTAGAACTCCGGATTCTTGCCGAACGACTTGGCATAGATCTGCGATGCCTGCGCATCGCCATCGCCCTTGATCGTCTCGGCGTCGCGCTGGGCGTCGGCCAGGATCACGCTGCGCTGGCGCTCGGCGTCGGCGCGGATCGTTTCCGCCTCGGCCACGCCGGTCGCGCGCAATTCGTTCGCCACGCGCACGCGGTCGGCCTTCATGCGTTCGTACACGGCGTTGTTGACCTGGTCGACGAAATCGATGCGCTTCAGGTGCACGTCGACGACCTCCACGCCCAGGTCGCGCACGCCGGGCACCAGGTCGGCACGCACGGCGTCGGCGACGTCCGCGCGCTTGCCGCCGGTCAGCACGTCGGCCAGGTTGCGTTTGCCGATCTCGGCCGTGAGCGCATTGCGCACGAGCTGGGTCAGGCGCTCGCCGCCGCGGTCGGCGTTGCTGCCGATGGCGATCACGTACTGGCGCGGATCGACGATGCGCCATTTGATGAACGCGTCGACGAGGAGGTCCTTCTTTTCCGCCGTCATGAAGCGGTCGCCGTCCGGCGTGTCGAGCGTCTGCAGGCGCTTGTCGAGGTAGACGACGCTCTGGAACGGCCGCGGCGCCTTGAAGTTCAGGCCCGGTTCCTTGATCACTTCGCGCAGTTCGCCGAGCGCGTACACGATGGCGTAACGGTGCTGGTCGACGACGAACACGGACGACGACGCCAGCGCGACGACGATGGCGGCCCCGATCAGGGCGGCTAGCAGGCGGCTCATCAGCGGCTCTCCCGTTCGCGGCCCGTGTCGCGGCTGCGCAGGTCGCGCGTGCGATTCGATTCGCCGTTCGATGCTTCCGGCTGGGCTGGCGTGGCCGACGGTTGCGCTTGTTGCGGCTGTTGCGCCGGGTTCTGCGGCGGCGCCATCATCGGGCCGGAGCCCGATCCGCGCGCGGCCTCGTTGGCCGTCGACTGGGCCAGGAGGCGGTCGAGCGGCAGGTAGATCTGGTTGGTGCCGGCCTTGGTGTCGATCATGACCTTGCTGGTGCTGGAAAGGACTTGCTGCATCGTCTCGATATACATGCGGTCGCGCGTGACGGCCGGCGCCTTGGCGTACTCGGCCACGATCTTGTCGAAGCGCGCGGCATTGCCGGTCGCGACGCTGACGACGCTGGCGCGGTAGGCTTCCGCATCCTGCAGCAGGCGCGCGGCGCGGCCCTTCGCCTGCGGCAGGATGTCGTCGGCAAAGGCCTGCGCTTCGCTGCGCGAGCGGGCGCGCTCTTCCTGCGCCTTGCCGGCATCCTCGAACGCGGCGGCGACCTGGTCCGGCGGCTGCACGGACTGCATCGTCACGCCGACGATGTCGGCACCGAGCTTGTAGCGGTCGGCCATGCGCTGGATCGCTTCGCGGGCCTGGGCGGCCAGCTTGTCGCGGCCGTCGTACAGGACAGTGTCCATCTTGTTCTGGCCCACGAGCTCGCGCACGACGGTCTCGGCGGCATCACGGACGGTCTCGACCTGGTCGCGGTTGTTGAACACCCACGCGACCGGGTCCTTGATCTTGTACTGCACGGAGAACTGGACGTCGACGATGTTCTCGTCGCCCGTCAGCATCAGCGCCTCGCTCGGCTGCTTGTTGCGCACGTTGGCGCGGTAGCCGATCTCGGCGGTCTGCACCTGTGCCGTGTTGACGGTCTCGTGCGCCTGGAACGGCGCCGGCCAGCGCCAGTTGAAGCCGGCCCCGGTGACGTGCGACAGGCGGCCGAACGTCGTGACGATACCGACCTGCCCTTCCTGCACGATGAACGCGCCGCTGGCGAGCCAGATCAGCACGACGATCGCGCCGACGACGGTGGCCGTCAGGCCGATGCCGCGCGCGTCCGGGCGGAACGAGCCGCCGTCGCCGCCGCGCTTGCCGCCGAACAGGCGGTTGAGGCGCTGGTTGAAGTCGCGCCACAGCTGGTCGAGGTCGGGCGGACCGTCGCTGTCGTTCTTGTTGTTCGGACGGCGGCCTTCGTTCGATTTCGGTTTGTGGCCCCAACGGGGCGGTGCGGCGGGCCGATCATTGAGGGACAACATGGGGGCGCCGGCCTTGCGCGCGCCGGCGTGACGACCGATCGGCGCCAGCCGCGCGCCGATCCGTTTGATCAGAGAAACAAGCATAGACTAGTGTGGTCCGGGATGGGGAGTCGCGGGCAGCAGGTCGGCATGCGCGAAGCCGGCTTCCTCGCCTTCCTGCTCGTCGGCGTTCGGTGCGGCGGCGCCGCTTCCGGCCGCTTCGGCGATCGCGTCGCGCAGCAGGTCGAGGCCGGCGCCGCTCCTGGCGCTGATGAAAACGCGGCTGATCTTACCATATTCATCACGCTCGATCCCGGGCTCGAGGCCCGCCGCATCGATCTTGTTCCAGACGAGGATCTGGGGAATATGGTCGGCGCCGATCTCGCGCAGGACCTCGTTGACCTGCTCGATCTGCTCCATCCGCACGGGCGATGCACCGTCGACGACGTGCAGCAGCAGGTCGGCGTGGATGGTCTCTTCCAGCGTGGCGCGGAACGCGGCGACCAGCTGGTGCGGCAGTTCGCGCACGAAACCGACGGTATCGGACACGACGACGTTGCCGACGTCCGCACCGAGGTACAGCCGGCGCGACGTCGTGTCCAGCGTGGCGAACAGCTGGTTCGCGACGTACACCCCGGCCTTCGTCAGGGTGTTGAACAGCGTCGACTTGCCGGCGTTGGTATAGCCGACGAGCGACACGGAAAACGTCTGGTTGCGCCCGCGCGAACGGCGCTGGGTCTCGTGCTGCTTGCGCAGCTTGGTGAGGCGGGTGCGCAGCATCTTGACGCGCTCGCCGATCAGCCGGCGGTCGGTCTCGAGCTGGGTTTCGCCTGGGCCGCGCAGGCCGATACCGCCCTTCTGCCGCTCAAGGTGGGTCCAGCCGCGGATCAGGCGCGTGGCCAGGTGCTGCAGCTGGGCCAGCTCGACCTGCAGCTTGCCCTCGTGGCTCTGGGCCCGCTGGGCGAAGATGTCGAGGATCAGGCTGGTGCGGTCGACCACGCGCACGTTGAGGCGCCGCTCCAGGTTGCGCTGCTGGGCGGGCGACAGGGCGTGGTTGAAAATGACGATCTCGACCTTGTCGGCCAGGCAGGCCTGCGCGATCTCGTCGGCCTTGCCGCTGCCGACGAAATACGCGGGATCGGGACTGTTGCGCTTCGCAGTGATCGTGGTGACCGGTTCGGCCCCTGCCGAGCGTGCCAGCAGGGCCAGTTCTTCCAGGCTGGCCTTGAAGTCGCCAGCGTTGAAATCGATACCGACCAATGCGGCGCGCATGGTGTTGCCGGAAACGTCAGCCATCGACCTCACTCGGCGTCTTGCTCGAGGTTGAGGTTGACGGCGCGGGCCGGGACGACGGTGGAGATAGCGTGCTTGTAAACCATCTGGGTGACCGTGTTACGCAGCAGGACCACGTACTGGTCGAAGGACTCGATATGGCCCTGGAGCTTGATCCCGTTGACCAGGTAGATCGAGACAGGGACGTGCTCTTTGCGCAAGGCGTTGAGGAATGGGTCTTGTAACAGTTGCCCTTTGTTGCTCATGACAGCTCCGTGATGTTGTTGTCGTATAAAAATTGTGGCGGGATGCCGGATTTCAAGTGGCTGCGCCAACATTCTCAAGCTGTGAATGTTCGCCCAGGCTAACTGTAACCTGTTTTGCTCTTTTTTGTCGTACCGCTATGGTTAAACCTGGCTTAAAAACACCCTGCCGTGCCGGAAAATTTCACGATGTACGGATTTATTCGCGTAGGGTGGGCACCCCGTGCCCACGCGGACGTCGGCGTTACGCGGACGCCGGCGTTACGCGAGCGTCGCGCCGGCGCGAGCGACGTGGTGCGTGCGTCACGCGTCACGCGTGGGCACGGCCAATGTGACGCACGCGTCACGCGTGGGCACGGGGTGCCCACCCTACGGCTTGGCGAATGGGTTCTTGCCGCTGCGCAGTTCGATCCTGAGCGGCGTGCCGATCAGGTCGAACGTGTCGCGGAAATGCTTTTCCAGGTAACGCTTGTACGGTTCCGTGATGCCATCCAGCGCATTGCCGTGGATGACGATGATGGGCGGATTCTGGCCGCCCTGGTGGGCGTAGCGCATCTTCGGACGGGTGCTGCCCTTGCGCTTCGGTTCCTGCTTCTCGATGGCTTCCTGCAGCGCGCGGGTCAGGCGCGGCGTCGACAGATTCGCGGTCGCCGCGGCGTACGCCGTGTCGATGGCCTTCATCAGGTGGTTGATGCCGGTGCCCTTCAACGCCGAGATGAACTTCATCTCCGCGAAGCCGAGGAAATCCAGCTTGCGGTCGATGTCGTTCTTGACCTGGTCGCGCTGGTCGGACGTGAGGCCGTCCCACTTGTTGACGGCGACGACGAGCGCGCGGCCCGTCTCCAGGATGAAGCCGGCGATGTGCGCGTCCTGCTCGGAGATGTCCTGCTGGGCGTCGAGCATCAGCACGACGACGTTCGCCTCCGAGATCGACTGCAGCGTCTTCACGACCGAGAATTTCTCGATCGCCTCGAACACCTTGCCGCGGCGGCGGATGCCGGCCGTGTCGATCAGCGTGTAGTTCTTGCCGCCCTTCTCGAACGGCACCTCGATCGAGTCGCGCGTGGTGCCCGGCATGTCGAACGCGATCACGCGCTGCTCGCCGACCAGGGTGTTGATCAGCGTGGACTTGCCGACGTTCGGCCGGCCCACGAGGGCGATCTTGACGCCGTGGTCGGCCGGCTCCAGTTCCTCGGCTTCGGCGGGGCGCTGCTGCACGGCTTCGTCGATGGCCTCGTTGACCAGATCCAGCACGCCGTCGCCGTGGGCGGCGGAGATCACGTACGGATCGCCCAGGCCCAGCTCATAGAAATCGGCCGTGACCGAGGTGTACTTCATGCCCTCGCTCTTGTTCACGACCAGCATGACCTTGCGGCCCGACTTGCGCAGGAAGTCCGTGATGGTCTTGTCGTGCGGGGTCAGGCCCTGGCGGCCGTCGACGATGAACATCACGACGTCCGCCTCGGCGACGGCCTGGCGCGTCTGCAGCGCCATTTCGTGCATGATGCCTTCCTTGGCGACCGGCTCGAAACCGCCGGTATCGATGACCAGGAACGGCCGTTCGCCCATGCGCCCTTCGCCGTAGTGGCGGTCACGCGTGAGGCCAGGCAGATCCGCCACCAGCGCGTCGCGCGAGCGGGTCATGCGATTGAATAAGGTCGACTTTCCGACGTTGGGACGACCTACGAGTGCGATTACCGGCTTCATTGAATCTTATTCGACCGCGATTGCGGTCACGGTTCCATTTTGTGTTTGAAAAATCAGGTTCGAACCGACGACCAATGGCGTCGTTTCGATGGCGCTGCCGTCGGTCGCGGCACGGGCCAGGAAGGCACCGTCCTCGCGCGACAGGAAGTGTACATAACCCTGGTAGTCGCCGACGGCGACGGCGCGGCCGTACGACACCGGCGTGGACAGGCGGCGGTAGGCCAGCTTGTCGTTCTTCCATGCGCTCGTGCCGCTGTCGCGGTTATACGCGAACATGGCGCCCTTGTCGTCCGGGACGAAGACGAAACGCTGGTCGGCGGCCACGCCCACTTCGGACGAGATGTCGCGGGTCCAGCGCGGGCTGCCGGTGGCCAGGTCGAAGCAGCCGACGCGGCCCTGGTACGAGACGGCGCACACGTCGTTGTCGATCACGACCGGCGTGCCGCCCATGTCGGTGACGCGCTCCAGTTCCGTCGCGCCGTGCGCCACGCCCACTTCGATTTCCCAGCGCGGCGCGCCGGTGGCGAGGATCAGCGACATCAGCTTGCCGCCCGGCTGGGCGATCAGCACGTCCTTGTCGTGGATGACCATGCCCGGCGCCAGGCGCAGCGTGAGCGCGGGCGCGGTGCGCTGCACGGTCCACTTCTTCTGGCCGGTCTTGGCGTCATACCCGTTGATGCGGTTGTCGATGCTGCGCGCGACGACGATGCCCTCGCCCACGACCGGCGACGACAGGATCTCGGAGGACAGCTGGGCATCCCACAGCTTCTTGCCGTCCATGTCGAACGCGAGCAGCTTGCCCTTGGCGCCGCCCAGCACGATGACGTTGCCGTCCGTGCCGACGCCGGCCGTCAGGTCCATGCCGGCCTTCGTGCGCCAGATCTGGCGGCCCGTGGCGGCTTCCGCGCGCACGATGGTGCCGTCGCCGCCGGCGGCGACGATGGTGTTGTCGGCGATGGCCGGCGAGAACATATAGCTCTGGGACTTGCCGACTTCCAGCTTCCACGCCGTGCGCACGGCCATCGAACCCTTGAGGTCGACCAGCGGCGCGGGCTGGTTGCCCTTCGGTTTGGACGCGAACGGATTCAGCGAATGCATGGTGGAGCAGCCCGTCATCAGGGCGAGGACACCGACACCAACGAGCTTGCGGCTAATACGCATATTCTTCTTACCTTGTTCTGTGAGTACTGCAAACGTACACGCAACGAGTATCAACGTCGTCCCCGCGAAGGCGGGAACGACGGTCATTCTTACGCAACCACGAGCTTAACTTACGCAGCGGCTTTCTGCGCCGGCGCGCCACCGATCGCATCCAGCTTGACCTGCACGACCTGGCGGCCCGGATGGTTCTTCTCCATCTTGTCGAGCGCGGCCTGGTAGGCGGTGCGGGCGTCGGCCAGCTTGTTCTGCGCGACGAAGACATCGCCCTTGCGGTCCTGCACCTCGGCCGCGAACTGCGCCGGGAAATCGCCGTTCAGCAGCGCGAGCGCCTGGTCGTAGGCCTTCTCGTCCAGCAGCACGCCGGACAGGCGCAGCCTGGCGATCGCCTTGTATTCGTCGTCGCCATGATCGGCCGCCCATTGCAGCTGGGCCTTCGCGGCCTTGAGGTCGTTCGCGTCGAACGCGGCCTTGGCGGCCGCCAGCGCGGCCATCGGGGCGTAGGCGGTCGAGCCGAACTTGTCCTCGATGTCGCTCGTGAAGCGCTGGACCTTGGCCTTGTCGCCCGCCTGGATCGCCGCCGTCAGGCCGTCGTACAGGCCGGACGCTTCCGCGGCCTGCGTGCGCTGGTGCGAGTTCCAGAAGTTGTAGGCGGCATAGCCGCCCAGCGCGAGGATCAGCACCCAGCTGATGAGGTTACCAAAGCGGTCCCAGAAGGCCTTGAAATTGGCTATCTGTTCCTGTTCTTCGAGATCGTATGCCATGGACGTCGGTCTTTGTCTTATCGTTGGTTGAGAAGGCCCCCGCGCGCCTGCGCGGGTTCGGGGTTATGGATGGTAGTGCACGTGATCGTGGTCGTGATCATGGTCGTGTCCGCCCACGATCTGGTCGACGATGAAGTCGACGGCTTCGTCGAACGGCACGCTGGACTGCTGCTGGCCGCCATCGGCGTCGCGCAGCGCCTTCACGGCCACGACGTTGTTGGCCACTTCGTCCGCGCCGATGATCACGGCGAACGCGGCGCCGGAACCGTCGGCCTTCTTCATCTGGCTCTTGAAGCTGCCGGCGCCGGTCGGCGTCGCGCAGTGCAGGACGACGTCGAGGCCGGCGTCGCGGATGCGCTCGCCGAGGATGAACGCCTTCATCTGCGCGTCCGCGCCCTGGTGCACGAGGTAGACGTCGCACTGGGCCGGTTCGGCCGGCTCGCCCTGCGCCTTCATCAGCTCGATCAGGCGCTCGATGCCCATCGCGAAGCCGATGCCCGGCGTCGCCTTGCCGCCGAACGTCTCGATCAGCGGATCGTAGCGGCCGCCGGCGCAGACGGTGCCCTGCGCGCCCAGCAGGTCGGTGACCCACTCGAACACGGTGCGGTTGTAATAATCGAGGCCGCGCACGAGGCGCGGATTGACCGTGTACTGGACGTTGTTGGCGTCCAGGATCTGCTTCAGGCCCTCGAAGTGCGCGAGCGATTCGCCGCCCAGGTAGTCGAGCAGCTTGGGCGCGGCGTTGACCAGGTCCTGCATGGCCGGGTTCTTCGTGTCCAGGATGCGCAGCGGGTTCGCGTGCAGGCGGCGCTGCGCTTCGGCGTCGAGCACGTCGATGTTCGCTTCGAAGTAGGCGATCAGGTCGGCGCGGTGGCGCTGGCGCTCCTCGGCGTTGCCGATCGAGTTCAGTTCCAGGCGGATGTCATCCAGGCCCAGGTCGTCCCACAAACGGCGGCACAGCATGATCAGCTCGGCGTCGATGTCCGGACCGGAAAAGCCGATGGCTTCCGCGCCGAACTGGAAGAACTGGCGGTAGCGGCCGCGCTGCGGACGCTCGTGGCGGAACATCGGGCCCTTGTACCACAGGCGCTTGGGGCCGTCGTAGGCAAGGTTGTGCTCGATGACGGCGCGCACGACGCCGGCCGTGCCTTCCGGACGCAAGGTCAGCAGGTCGCCGTTCATCGAATCGGTGAAGGAATACATTTCCTTTTCGACGATGTCGGTGACGGCGCCGATGGCGCGCGCGAACAGGCCCGTTTCCTCGACGATGGGCGTGACGATCTTCTGGTAGCCGTAGCTCTTGAGCACGGATTCCGCGGTGTTTTCGAACAATTCCCACAGCGGCGCGTCGGCCGGGAGGATGTCGTTCATGCCTTTGATGGCGACAATCTTTTCTTTTTTATCGGACATTTCTATTTCTTCCTTCGCACCGCTCAAAAACCGTCGTTCCCGCGCAGGCGGGAACCCAAGTTCTGCGTGCGTCACGATAGCGCGTGCAAACTTGGGTCCCTGCCTGCGCAGGGACGACGATTATGCAGTCTCAGCCTGCTTCGAATAATTCTTCTGTACGTAATCGAGCACGATCGTCTTGAATTCATCCACGATCCGCTCGCCCCGCAGTGTAGCGACCTTTTGCCCATCCACAAAGACCGGCGCCGCCGGCGATTCGCCGGTGCCCGGCAGCGAGATGCCGATGTTCGCGTGCTTCGATTCGCCCGGACCGTTCACGATGCAGCCCATCACGGCCACGTTCATCGCTTCCACGCCCGGATAGGTCTTCTTCCATTCCGGCATCTGCTCGCGCAGGAAGGTCTGGATGTTGTCGGCCAGTTCCTGGAACACGGTCGACGTCGTGCGGCCGCAGCCCGGGCAGGCGATCACCATCGGGGTAAATTTACGCAAGCCCATCGTCTGCAGGATTTCCTGGCCGACGACGACTTCCTTCGTGCGGTCCCCGCCCGGTTCCGGCGTCAGCGAGATGCGGATCGTGTCGCCGATGCCTTCCTGCAGCAGCACGGACAAGGCCGCGGTCGACGCGACGATGCCCTTGCTGCCCATGCCCGCTTCCGTCAGGCCCAGGTGCAGCGCGTAGTCGCAGCGGCGGCCCAGTTCGCGGTAGACGGCGATCAGGTCCTGCACGCCGGACACCTTGCACGACAGGACGATCTGCTCGCGCCGCATACCAAGCTCCTCGGCGCGCTGCGCGTTCTCGATCGCCGACGTGATCAGGGCTTCGTACATGACGGACTGCGCGCTCCACGGCTGCGCGCGCGCGGCGTTCTCGTCCATGATGCGCGCCAGCAGCGCCTGGTCCAGGCTGCCCCAGTTGACGCCGATGCGCACCGGCTTGTCGTACCGGATCGCGGTTTCGATCATCTGGGCGAACTGGGTGTCGCGCTTGGCGCCCTGCCCCACGTTGCCCGGGTTGATGCGGTATTTCGACAGCGCCTGCGCGCACTCCGGATAATCGCGCAGCAGCAGGTGGCCGTTGTAGTGGAAGTCGCCGACGAGGGGGACGTCGACGTCCATCCGGTCGAGCTGTTCGCGGATCGCCGGCACGGCGGCCGCGGCTTCCGGCGTGTTCACGGTGATGCGCACGATCTCGGAACCGGCGCGCGCCAGTTCCTTGACCTGGATGGCGGTGCCGATCGCGTCGGCCGTATCCGTGTTCGTCATCGACTGCACGACGACGGGGGCGTCCCCGCCGACCATCACCTTGCGTGCGCCGTGCTGCACGAGCACGCCGCGGCTGGCGCGGCGCGGCAGCGGGCCGGAACCGATCGGCGCGTTGGCGTTGTTCGAAAAAGTCATCTCTATGTGTTCCGTTTATTGCACGCTTTTACTGGAGATTCACGCGCGACAGCGTCTTGCCCGGCACCGGCGGCAGCGCGACGGCGCCGCCGCGCAGCGTGGCCGTGACACCGGCCGGATTGCCGACCGTCATGCGCACCGGCTGCTCGACGTTGACGGTCTCGGTGCTGCCGGCCTTGACGAGGCGCGACAGCAGCGGCGCGCCGCCCTTGGCCGGCCGTACTTCGATCCACGAGTCCTGGCTGACGTTCAGTACGAGCGCGTTGGCGCCCGCCGGGGCGGCGGCCGGCGCGGCCTGTGCGGTCGTCGCGGCCGGCGCTGCCGGTGCGGCGGCCGGCGTGGCAGGTGCCGCGGGGACGGTCGCCGGCGGCGCGCCCGTCGCGGTCGTGCCCGGCACGTTGACGACGGCGCCCGGCGCGGCATTGTTTGCGGCCGTGGCAGGCGGCGCGGATGCGGCGGCGCCCGGCACGGAAATCAGCGGTACGGCCGGATTCTGCAGGGGCTCGACGGCGTTGCCGTTGGCGGTCTCGGCGACACCGTGCGCCGCCGGCGCCGTCACGCTCGTCGCGGCCATTTCGCCACGCGGGGCGCCCGGGATGAGGCCGAAGTGCCACGCGGCGGCGGCCGCCACGACGACCACGACCGCGCCCGCGATCCAGCCCAGCGGCAGGTTCGAACGTTTGCCGTGGCTCGGGAACTTGGACTCGGAGAACGAGGCCGGGGTCGGACGCCGGTTCGCCGTGACGGCGCTCGTGTCGGGCGCGGGCTCGGTCTCCATCGCGATCTGTGCCACGAGCGGCGCCGGATCGACCTTCACCAGCTTGGCATAGGCCCGCACGAAGCCGCGGGTCACGGCGGGGCTGGGCAGCGCGGCGTAATCGCCCGCTTCCAGTGCGATGACCTGGCGCACGGCCAGTTTCAACTGGTCGGCCACCTGTTCGACGGACCACCCCAGCGCCTCGCGCTGCGCGGCCAGGGCCTGGCCCGGGACGCCGCGCACGGGCGGTTGGTTGTCGGGCGTCGCCGGCTGATCTGCACGCTCGGAACTCATTGTCGTTGTCTCACTCACTAAATGCACCGCGCTCGAACGCCGCATACTCGGGCGAACCGGGGAAGCGCTTGCGCAGCTGCGCCGCCAGCGACGCTTCCGTGTCCCGGTCGCCGAGCATGTGCTTGACCCGGATGGCCAGCCACAGCACGTCGGCCGGCAGCACGTCGAGCTTCGCTGTCTCCGTCAGGCGGTTAATGAAAAACCCGGCGCGGGAATAATCGCGCCGCTCGAAATACACCCGTGCCAGTCCGGCGCTCGTGGCCGGCAGGTCGGGATCGTAACGCAAGGCGTCGAGCAGATAGCGCTCGGCCGCGTCGACATTCTTCATCTTCAGGCTGCAATTGCCCGCGTTGACCATGGCTTTGACCGGCGACACGTAGTTCGGATTCTTCAGCGCCGTTTCGAAATAGCCCATCGCCTCGCGCGGCTTGCCGCCGGCTTCGCACAGGAACAGCCCGTAATTGTTGGACAGGTCCGGATTGCCGGGCGCCAGGCGCAGCGCATGCCGGTAATTCTCGTCGGCGAGGACGTTCTCGCCCATCGCCGTGTAGATCAGGGCGCGCACGCCGTATGCATCGGCGGCGTCCGGATTGGCGGCGATGGCCCGCTTCACCTCGTCCAGCGCGACGTCGTACTTGCGTTCCTGGTAATAGCCCACCGCCAGTTGCAGGCGGATCTGGGCGCGTTTTTCCGCGGCCGTCTGGTCGGACAGCGTCTTGAGCTCGTGCGTATCGCCCGCCAGGCCGTCGTTATTGCCGGCGCAGGCCGACAACAGCAGCGGGAAGGCGAGCGCGCAGGCCAGGCGTCCGGACAGCCGCGGCATCAGGACGCGATCTCCACGATCTTGCCGAAGTCCGGGCCGAATTTTTGCTGGTATTCGGCCATCTTGCTCATGCGCTCGTTCACGCGGGTACGGTCCTTGACCTCGCCCGCCAGCTGGCCGCAGGCGGCGTCGATGTCGTCGCCGCGCGTCTTGCGGATCGTGGTGACGAGGCCGGCATCCATCAGCACCTGGGCGAACGCCTTGATGCGCGGGTTCTTCGAGCGCACGAGGCCGGATTCCGGGAAAGGATTGAACGGAATCAGGTTGAACTTGCACGACACGCCCACCACCGGGTCGTTGACGAGGGCGACGAGTTCGCGCGCATGCTCGTCGGTATCGTTGACGCCGTCCAGCATGCAGTATTCGAACGTGATGAAGTCGCGCGGGGCGAATTCGAGGTAGCGCCGGCACGCGGCCATCAGCTCGCGCAGCGGGTATTTCTTGTTCAGCGGGACGAGCATGTCGCGCAGCGGATCGTTCGAGCCGTGCAGCGACACGGCCAGCGCCACCGCGCATTCCTGGCTCAGCTTGTCCATGTTCGGCACCACGCCCGACGTCGACACGGTCACGCGGCGGCGCGACAGGCCGTAGGCGTTATCGTCCAGCATCAGCTTCAGCGCGGTGACGGTCGGGTCGAAGTTCAGCAGCGGCTCGCCCATGCCCATCATGACGACGTTCGTGATCTGGCGCTCGCCCTTCGGACCCGGCTCGATGCCTTTCGTGCGGCGCAGTTCGAACTCGGCCATCCACAACTGGCCGATGATCTCGGCGACCGAGAGATTCCGGTTGAAGCCCTGCTTGCCCGTCGAGCAGAAGCGGCAGTTGACGGCACAGCCGGCCTGCGTGGAAATGCACAGCGTGCCGCGTGTCTCTTCCGGGATGAACACGGTTTCGACGGCGTTGCCGTTGCCCACGTCGACCAGCCATTTGCGCGTGCCGTCGCTCGACGTGTGGTCGCTGATGATGGCGGGCGAGCGCACTTCGGCGCGCGTCTTGAGCTTTTCGCGCAGCGATTTCGCCAGGTCCGTCATGTCGTCGAAGTCGGCGACGCCGAACTGGTGGATCCAGCGCTGCAGCTGTTTGGCGCGGAAGGGCTTCTCCCCCAACTCGGCGCAGTAGGCGACGAGCTGCGCGGGATCGAAGTCCAGCAAGTTGGTGAGAGTTGCCATGATTGAATCCTGTGCCTTCAAAATAAGTTCCGCCCGCCGGGCTCCGGGAGCGTGGGCGAGCGGGATACTGCGATGTTAAGCCAGCTTGCGCCGCTCAACGAAAAAAATTTGCTACGAAGATTAACGCGAGTAGACGTTCAGTGCCGGGAAGTAGTAAGCGATCTCGACAGCTGCGGTCTCGGCAGCGTCCGAACCGTGCACGGCGTTGGCGTCGATCGAGTCGGCGAAGTCGGCGCGGATGGTGCCCTTGTCGGCCTTCTTCGGATCGGTTGCGCCCATCAGTTCGCGGTTCTTGGCAATCGCGCCTTCGCCTTCCAGCACCTGGATCATGACCGGGCCCGAGATCATGAAGTCGACCAGATCCTTGAAGAACGGACGCTCTTTGTGGACAGCGTAGAAACCTTCGGCTTCGGCGCGCGACAGCTGGGCCATACGGGCAGCGACGATCTTCAGGCCTGCGCCTTCGAAACGGCTGTAGATTTGGCCGATCACGTTTTTAGCGACTGCGTCAGGTTTGATGATCGACAGGGTGCGTTCGATTGCCATTTAAAAACTCCAATAAAAAGAAAGGTTTAAATCGAGATTTGGGAACTCAATCAACCTTCTATTTTACCATACATCCTTCATGCTACCGATATTGCGCCGCGCCGACGCCGGATGTTAGAGTGTCATCGATAGACCTCGTCCATTCGGGCGCCGCTTATGCAAGGCTTAAATCTTGCGTTTCCGGCACACCCACCCCTGTTGACGGCGGGACCAGACCCCATATGGGGAGCAAAGCGATTTCTTCCAACGGAGGCATTATGATTCCCAGCCTGCAAAAAACCTACGACGTCCCGGCCACCCGCGCCACGCGTCACCGCGTCCTGCGCAATACTTATTGGCTGCTGGCCCTGTCCATGGTCCCGACCGTGTTCGGCGCTTACATCGGCCTGCAGATGGCCCTGCCGATCTTTGCCGGCGGCATGGGCGTGCTGCTGTTCCTCGCCATCGCGTTCGGCTTCATCTTCGCGATCGAGAAGACCAAGAACTCGGCGGCCGGCGTACCGATCCTGCTCGCCTTCACGTTCTTCATGGGCCTGTGGCTGACCCCGCTGCTGCGCTACACGCTGCACTTTTCCAACGGCGGCACCCTGATCATGACCGCGTTCGCCGGCACCGCGGTCGTGTTCGCGACGATGGCGACCATCGCCACCGTCTCGAAGCGCGATTTCTCGGGCATGGGCAGCTGGCTGTTCGCGGGCGCCGTCGTCGTGATCCTGGCGGGCCTGGCCAACATCTTCCTGCAACTGCCGGCGCTGATGCTGGTCGTGGCGGCGATGGCGATGGTGATCTTCTCGGCCCTCATCCTGTTCGACGTGAACCGCATCGTCAACGGCGGCGAAACCAACTACATCAGCGCGACGCTGCGCATCTACCTGGACATCTACAACGTGTTCACCAGCATGCTGCAACTGCTGGGCATCGGCTTCGGCAACCGCGACTGATCTTTACGCATCGATAACGAGCCGGCCCGCGGGCCGGCTTTTTTTCGTACAATACCCGCATGTCCCGTAGCCTGGTCCACGTACTGCTGTCGCTGTTGCTGCTCGTTTCGCAGCAGCTGTCGCTCGGCCACGGCTATACGCACTGGGCCGAGATCGACGAGACGCTCGTCCGGCAGGCCGCGGCCGGCGACGGCGGCGGCAAGCTGCCCAAGCCGGGCTTGCACGACCTGTGCGGCCAGTGCGCGGCCAGTGCCCAGATCGCCTTTGCGCTGCCCACCACGCTGCGCCGGTTCGTTCCGGCCAGACTCGCCTACGCCGCCCCGGTCGTACCGGCCACCCCGGGCATCTGCCTGCTCACGGCCTGCCCGTTCCAGTCGCGCGCCCCGCCTCAAGCCTGATAACGCATCCATTGTTTGTTGTTCCGCACCGCCCGGCACGTCCCGGCGGTGCGGGCCGTTATCCATCCGCTTGAGGTTTTAAAAAGATCATGAAAATCGAACGTACGCTGCTCGCCAGCGCGCTGCTGCTCGCCTTCCACCCGGCCGTCCGCGCGGCCGACGACCAACAGACCATCAACGAAGGCAAGATCCAGCAGGTCGTCGTCACGGCCAGCCCGCTGCGCAACGGCGAAGGCGACCAGATCCTGACGCCGGCCAAGGTGCTCGCCGGCGACGAACTGCGCGACAAGGTCGGCAGCTCGCTGGGCGAAACGCTGCAGAACGAACTGGGCGTATCGGCCTCCGCGTTCGGGGCCGGCGCGTCGCGCCCCATCATCCGCGGCATGGAAGGGTCGCGCGTGAAGATGCTGGAAAACGGCATGGCGACGTCGGACGTGTCCGGCCTGTCGAACGACCACGCCGTCGCGTCCGAAGGCGCCGTGGCGCGCCAGATCGAGATCCTGCGCGGCCCCGCCGCCCTGCTGTACGGCTCGGGCGCCATCGGCGGCCTCGTCAACGTCGTCAACGAACGCATCCCGACGGCGCTGGAACCCAGGCTCACGGGCCAGGTCGAGACGCGGCTCAGCACCGTCGACGACGGCAAGGACATGTCCGGCACGCTGGACGGCGCCGTCGGCAAGCTCGGCCTTCACCTCGACGGCAATATGCGCAACACGGACGATTACCAGATCCCCGACCTGCGCGTCGTGAACGACCCGGCCTCGCGCATGAACCGCCTGCCGAATTCCGACACGAAGGAACGCAACATCGGCGTCGGCGGTTCGTACATCGACGACTGGGGCTATGCGGGCCTGTCGGCGTCGCACCTGACGAATTTCTACGGCATCCCGACGAACGAAGGCTCGCACATCAGCCAGCGCCAGAACCGCTACGACTTCGACAGCATCGTCAAGAACCCGCTCGACGGCCTCGAAAGCGCACGCGTCAAGGCAGGCTATACCGATTACCACCACACCGAACTGGACGACGGCGTCCCGGCCACGCTGTTCTCGAACAAATCGTTCGAGTCGCGCATCGAGCTCACGCACAAGCCGCTGACGAGCCTCGGCCTGCACGGCACGTTCGGCATGCAGACCGAAAACACGCACTTCTCGGCGCTGAGCGCGCAGGGCGGCCCGGACACCGTGCCCGTCACGCACTCGACGACGCAGGCCGCCTTCGTCGTCGAGGAATGGAAGCAGGGCCCGCTGCGCTGGAACGCCGGCCTGCGCTACGAAAACGTCGACCGCAAGCCGGTCTCCAACCGCGAGCGCAGCTTCGACCTGCAATCCGGGTCGATCGGCGCGCAGTGGCCGTTCACGAAGAACTATGCGTTCGGCACGACCCTGTCGTACGCCCAGCGCGCGCCCGCGACGGAAGAACTGTATTCGGGCGGTCCGCACGACGCCACGCTCACGTTCGACGTCGGCAATCCGGACCTGCACAAGGAAATCTCGCGCAACCTCGAACTGTCGCTGGCGAGGACGAGCGGCCTCCTGCGCTGGCGTGTGAACGCCTATCGCAACAACGTCAACAACTTCATCTACGGCCACATGACGGATGCGATGTTCGACGAGGACGGCAACCCGGGCGGCGGCTTCCGCCAGCGCCTGTTCCAGCAGGCCAAGGCCCACGTCCAGGGTGCGGAAGCGGAGATGACGTGGAACCAGATCGGCATGGGCTGGAACGGCCGCGTGTTCACGGACACCTCGCGCGGCTACCTCGACGATGCCGGCAACCTGCCGCTGCAGCCGGCCGACCGCGTCGGCGCCGCCGTCGGCTACCGCCAGCCGAACTGGCGTGCCGGCCTCGACTGGACGCACGCCCGCGGCCAGGAACGCCTCGCCGCGTTCGAATCGACGCCGACGTCGTCATATAACCAGGTCGACGCCAATCTGTCGTACACGCAAAAGCTCCAGAACATGGACCTGACGTACTTCCTCACGGCGAAGAACCTGCTGAACGAAGACATCCGCCTGTCGACGTCGCTGCTCAAGGACATCGCGCCGCTGCCGGGGCGGAACATCACGTTCGGCGTGCGCGCCAAGTTTTAATGGACGCGATCGGTTGAGACACGTCGGGCGGGCACCCCGTGCCCGCCCGACGATTCTGCCCTACGATTCTAATCTTGCTCCGCCTCGAGCCCACCAATCCGCGTGGGCACTGGGTGCCCACCCGCCCATCAGAATACGTATGGACGTCCCGTGCGCCACGCGTGCGGGACCTTCGCTATATTCTTGCCAGTGAACTCAATCCAATTGGCATAAGTACGAATTTGCCGCCCAAATGGTCCCGTGGAGACATTTTGTTCTCCAGATGCCAATGGACCTTCTCGCGCGGAAAATGTATTTTTTTTCACGGCCGTTACAGCTTATGCATTTGCGCATAGAATGACCGCTTTCGGACTCGGAAGCGATCGGCATGGAAGCAGCAACGCGCGACTTTCATCTCCTCGGCAGTACCGGTGCGGTCCGCGCCGGTTACCACGTCCATGACTGGTCAGGCTCGCCGCTCGGCCCGCCGGACGGATGGAGTCCCGCATTGCGCAATGCGGCCAGCCTGATCCTCGAATCCGAATTCCCCATGTACCTCGCCTGGGGCCCGCACCTGGCGCTGCTGTACAACGCCGCCTTCATTCCCCTCCTCGACAGCACCCACCCGGCCGTGCTCGGCCGCCCGCTGGCACAGGTCTGGCCCGACCGCTGGCCCGGCCTGAAACCGCTCGTCGAACGGGCGCTCGCCGGCCATGCCACGTACGGCGAGGACGTGCCCAGCCCCATTGACCGCAACGGCAAGCCGTACAACGCGTGGTTCACGCTGGCGTATTCGCCGCTGCGCGACGACAGCGGCACCGTGCGCGGCGTGCTGTGCGTGACGAGCGAAACGACCCAGCGCGTGCAACTCGAACGGCGCCACGCCGTGCAGCTGCAGGTGGTGGACAGCCTGCGCCGCATGCACCACCCGTCCGACATCATCGAGTGCTCGTGCACCCTGCTCGGCAATCACCTGGAACTGGAGCGCGCCTGCTACGTCGAAACGGACGAAGCCGACGGCAGCTTCGAGGTGATGCACGACTGGGCCCGCGACACGCGCGCCCCGCTCATCGGACGGCGCGCCCGCCTCGACGATTTCGGCCCACAGGCGCTGGCCCTGCTGCGCACGGGCTCGCCGCTGGCCGTGCGCGACGCCACCGCCGACCCGCGCCTGCCGGCGCGCGGCGAGCACTATGCGGCGGCCGGCGCGCGCGCGATCCTCGTCGTGCCCAAGGTCAGGCGCGACCAGCTCGTGGCGGCCCTGGTCGGCTATTCGGCCCTGCCGCGCGACTGGGACGAGGAAACGCAGCGGCTCGCCGCCGACATCGCCGAACGCAGCTGGGAAGCGCTGGACCGCGTGCGCGCCGAGCAGGCCCTGCGCGATGCCGTGGCGCGCCAGACGACGCTGCTCGACATGAACGAGTTCCGGCTCGAAGTGTCCGACCTGCTGCGCCGCCTGAACGACCCGTCCCAGATCTTCGTGCAGACGGGTGCCATGCTGGGCCGCTTCCTGCAGGCCAGCCGCGTGCTGTACGCCGACTACGACGCCGACAAGCAGCTCGTGACCTTCCATTCGAACTACACGGACGGCATCGTCGCCGAACTGAACGGCACGTTTCCCGCCGCCCTGTTCGGCGCGTCGAACTTCGGCTCGCTGGCCCAGGGCACGTGGGTGTCCAGCGACCTGCAGCGCGATCCGCGCACGAGCGGCCCCGACGTCTGGCCGAACTACGCCGCGCTGCAGATCCGCTCGAGCGTCATCGTGCCGCTGAACCGCAACGGCGCGCTGACGTCCTGCCTGTTCATCAACGACAACCTGCCGCGCGTGTGGAGCGCCGACATCGTGCGCCTGATCGAGGACGTCGCCGAGCGCGCCTGGAGCGCCGTCGAACGCGTGCGCGCCGAAGATGCCCTGCGCCTGGCCGACCGCCGCAAGGACGAATTCCTCGCGATGCTGGCGCACGAGCTGCGCAATCCGCTGGCCCCGATCTCGGCCGCCGCCCAGCTGCTGAACATGGGCCCGCCGGACGCCGCGCGCGTGGAGCGCACGAGCGCCATCATCGCGCGCCAGGTGGCGCACATGACGGGCCTGATCGACGACCTGCTGGACGTCTCGCGCGTCACGCGCGGCCTCGTCGTGCTCGGCCGCGACGAGGTCGACCTGCGACGCGTGATCGGCGACGCCGTCGAACAGGTGCGCCCGCTGATCGAGGCGCGCCGCCACCAGCTGGCGCTGCACCTGGCGCCGGAGGCGGCCATCGTCGAGGGCGACCCCAAGCGCCTCGTGCAAGTGGTCGCCAATCTGCTGAACAACGCCGCCAAGTACACGCACGAGGGCGGCGAGCTGTCGGTCTGGATGGGCATCACGCCCGAGCAGGTGCTCGTGAGCGTGTCCGACAACGGCATCGGCATCTCGGCCGAGCTGCTGCCGACCGTGTTCGACCTGTTCTCGCAGGCCGAGCGCACGCCGGACCGCTCGCAGGGCGGCCTGGGCCTCGGTCTCGCCCTCGTGAAAAGTCTCGTGGAGCTGCACGGCGGGATGGTGACGGCCGCGAGCAAGGGCCGCAACCTGGGCAGCGAATTCACGATCCGGCTGCCGCGCCTGCGCGACGCGGCGACGCCGTCCGGCGACGCGTCCACGTCCGGCGCGCACGCCCCCGGCACGGCCAGGGGCCTGTCGCTGATGCTGGTGGACGACAACGTCGACGCCGCCATGACCCTGGGCCTGCTGCTGGAATCCGGCGGCCACCGCGTGACGGTAATGCACCACCCGGCCGAGGCGCTGGAGCAGGCCGCGCAGGCGCGCTACGACGCCTTCCTGCTCGACATCGGCCTGCCCGGCATGAACGGCTACGAACTGGCCCGCCGCCTGCGCAAGCTGCCCGCCTGCGCGGAAGCGACGCTCGTCGCGATCACCGGGTACGGCCAGCAGTCGGACCAGGCGAGCGCGGCATATGCCGGGTTCGACAGTTACTTCGTCAAGCCGGTGGACCCCGAAGGATTGTTCGCGCTGCTCGACCGGGTGACTGCGCGGTAGGGTGGGCACCCAGTGCCCACGCGCGGCGTTCGCGTCTGCGCGGCGTGTGCGTCTGCGCGGCGTTACGCGTGGGCGGGGGCCGCCCACCCTACCTCGACCGGTCGTGGCACGCCGTGCCCACGCCACGCATCACGCGTCGTTCGACGTTTGCGTCTCCGCCGGCGCCGCGAATTCGCGCGGCTGGAAATCGTCGAGGCGCTCGAACACGGCGATCGATTCCACGTGCGACGTGTGCGGGAACATGTTCGCCACGCCTGCCTTCTTGAGCACGTAACCGGCGCGGTGCGTGAGGATGCCGGCATCGCGCGCCAGCGTAGACGGGCTGCACGACACGTACACGATCCGCTGGGGCATGAGATCCGGGTTCGTCAGGCGCAGCTCCGCCAGCGCGATGGTCAACGCGACGGCGCCGTCGCGCGGCGGATCGACCAGCATGCGGTCGAATTTTCCGAGCGCGACCAGGTCGTCCTTCGTCACCTCGAACAGGTTGCGCGTGTAGAACGTCGTCTTGTCGGCCAGGCCGTTGGCGCGGGCGTTTTCCAGCGCGCGCGTCGTCAGCGCCGTGCTGCCTTCGATGCCGACGACCTCGCGCGCCTGCGTGGCGAGCGGCAGGGTGAAGTTGCCGAGGCCGCAGAACAGGTCGGCCACGCGGTCGGTCTTCTGCACGTCCAGCAAGGTCAATGCCTTGTGCACGAGCAGGCGGTTGATCTGGTGGTTGACCTGGGTGAAGTCGGTCGGCTTGAACGGCATCCTGATGCCGAATTCCGGCAGCGTGTAGTACAGCTCCTTGCCGAGGGGGTAGTACGGCGCCGCGGTGTCCGGGCCTTTCGGCTGCAGCCACCACTGGATGTTCCACTGGTCCGCGAACGCTTTCACGAGCGTCTCGTCGGCGGGCGAGAGCGGCGCCATGATGCGCAGCACGAGCACGGTGGTCTCTTCGCCGACGGCGACCTCGATCTGCGGCATCTGCTGGTAGATCGACAGCGCGCCGACCAGCTCGCGCAGCGGCACGAGCATCGCGGACAGGTGGTCCGGCAGGATCTCGCAGCTCGTCATGTCGGCCACGTACGACGAATGGCGCTCGTGGAAACCGACCAGCACCGTGTTCTTCTTGGCCACGTGGCGGACCGACAGGCGGGCGCGGTAGCGGTAGTCCCACGTGGGGCCGTACATCGGCCGCATGATGTTCTCGGCCTTCGTCTTCCCGATGTGCCACAGGTTGTCTTCGAGGACGCGCTGCTTCATCGCGACCTGGGCCGACGGCTCCAGGTGCTGCATCGAGCAGCCGCCGCAATGCCAGAAGTGCGGGCACTTGGGCTCCACGCGCATCGACGACGCTTTCTGCAGCGTGACCATGCGGCCCGATTCCCAGTTCTTCTTCTTGCGCAGGGTCTCGAAGCTGACGCGCTCGCCCGGCAGCGCGCCTTCGACGAAGATCACCTTGCCCGGCGAGCCGTCCTCGTTCTCCAGGTGGCCGACGCCGCGCGCGTCCATGTCGAGGGATTTGATGTTGATGAAGGTTTCTTGCATGGTTGAAGACGATGAGAACTAGGACAGGTAGCAAGCACGTCGTCCCCGCGGAGGCGGGGACCCAGGTTCGGTGCGTAGCCGAAACATGCGTCAGTATTGGTCAACGAAATTAGGTTCCCGCCTGCGCGGAAACGACGGTGTGCATGCGTCACGTACACCAAGGAAAAACTGGCCCATTCCGGCCAGCCGGGCATCATAGCAAGGAATCGCGGACGACGCCACGGGCGGCCATCGCCCGTTTCAGTTTGACGAGGGCTTCCTGCTGGATCTGGCGCACGCGCTCGCGCGTCACGCCCATCTCCTCGGCCAGCGTTTCCAGCGTGGCCGGGTCGTCGTTGTCGAGGCCGAAGCGGCGCATCACGACGAGACGCTGCTTGTCCGGCAGCTTCTGCAGCCAGTCGCGCACGAGCACCGTCATCTCGTGCTGTTCCGCGTGGGCGTCCGGGCTGACGTCGCCTTCGTCCGGCAGCATGTCCATCAGGCTGCTTTGCGGATCGTTGTCGAGCGGCGCGTCGAGCGACGTGGCGTGTTCGGACAGCGCGAGGATGTCCTGCACTTCCTCCACGGGCCGGCCGACGAGGCTGGCGATGTCTTCCGCGCTGGCTTCCTTACCGTCGTGGTGCTGGGCTTCCAGGTGATACTTCGCGCGCAGCACCTGGTTCAGCTCGCGCACCATGTGCACGGGCAGGCGCACGGTGCGGGCCTGGTTCATGATCGCGCGCTCGATGCTCTGGCGGATCCACCACGTCGCGTACGTCGAAAAGCGGAAGCCGCGCTCCGGCTCGAACTTGTCGATCGCGCGCATCAGGCCGATATTGCCTTCCTCGATGAGGTCGAGCAGCACGACGCCGCGGTTGATGTAGTGCTTGGCGATGGAGACGACGAGCCGCAGGTTATGCTCGATCATCTTCTGACGCGCATTGAAGTCGCCGGCCTTGGCCAGCGTGGCGTACTGCACTTCCTGCTCGGCGCTGAGCAACGGCTTGGCGCCGATCCGGTTCAGGTAGTGCTGGGTGGTGTCGGTCGAGAGCTCGGCCTGCAGCACGCTCTTGAGCTCATCGACGGTATCGACCGCCGCCACGGCCGCCTCCGGCAGCAGCTCGGCACGGTCGGCGCCGTCCGCCCCGAACTCGCCGTCGTCCAGCGGCTCATCCGGATTATCGTCCGGTGCGTCGTGGTCCAGCGGATCGGTCGGCAGCGTCATCGGCTCTCTCTAGCGACTGGGCAGGAACTTGGCCGGGTCGACCGGCTTGCCCTGCTGGCGTATCTCGAAATGCAGTTTGACCGCGTCGGAATCGGAATCGCCCATTTCCGCGATCGGCTGGCCCTTGGTCACGTTCTGACCTTCCTTGACCAGGATGGTGCGGTTATGCGCGTAGGCCGACAGCAGGCTGTTGCTGTGCTTAACAATCACGAGATTACCATATCCGCGAATGCCGCTGCCCGCATACATCACCTTCCCGGAACCGGCCGCCATCACCTGCTGGCCCATCTTGCCGGCGATGTCGATGCCCTTGTTCTTGCCTTCGTCGAACGTGGCGATGATCTTGCCGTCGGACGGCCACATCCAGCTCAGTTTCTCGTCGTCGCTGGCGGTGACGGTGCTGCCCGCCGTGACGCCGGACGAGATCACCTTTTCCGCCTTTGGATTCTCTTCCTTGGCCAGGTTCGATTCGCTGTACGGCTTCTTGGCGCCGTTCGGCTCCGTCTTCCTGGGCACCGGGGCCGGCTTTTCCGCGCCCGGCATGGCGATGGGCGACGTCACGACGGCACCGGCGCTGCGTTCGGGCTGCGCCACCTTCAGTACCTGTCCGACCTTGATGTCGTCCGGATCGGCGAGGTTGTTCCAGGCGACGAGGTCACGGTAATTCTGGCCGTGGTCGAGGGCGATGCGCAGCAGGGTGTCGCCGCGGCGCACGGTATAGGTGCCGCGCGCGTCCGGTTTATTGTCCTCGGCGGCCGGCGTCGGCGCCGGTTGCGGGCGCGGACGGAAGCTGGAAGCGGTCGGGGCCGGACGGTCGATCACGGGGGCTACGCGGGTCTCGGTGCTGCAGGCGGACAGGATGCCGAGACTGAGGGTCAACAGGGCTAAGCGGGGTGTGGGTTTCATTCTCTCTTTAATTCTTTTACAACATTCTGGCATTCAAGCGATGCCTGGCCTCAGCGGCACGAAATGGCAGGCTTCCAGCGTTTCGCTGGTCCATTCCGCCTTGCCGGTACGAGTAATGCGCTGCAGGTGCTGGACCTGAGCACCGACGGGCGCCACCAGTCGGGCGCCGATGGCCAGCTGTTCGAGCAGTGCGCGCGGCACCTCGAGACCGGCCGCCGCCAGGATGATGCCGTCGAACGGGGCCACCTGCGGGAGCCCTAGCATACCATCTCCGTACTGCAAGCGCAGATTGGCGATGCGCAACGGGCGCAGGTTGGCCTTCGCCAGCTCGTGCAACGGCTTGATGCGCTCGATCGAATACACCTCCTGCGCCACGAACGACAGCACGGCGGCCTGGTAGCCGCAGCCCGTGCCGATCTCGAGCACGCGGCGCAGCGGGCCGCTTCCCTTGAGCAGCTCGATCATACGCGCCACGATATAGGGTTGCGAAATCGTCTGGTTATGGCCGATCGGCAGCGAGATGTCGACGTACGCCTGCGCCAGCATGCCCGGTTCGACGAACATATGGCGCGGCACGATTTCCAGCGCCGCCAGCACCTGCGCATCCTTGACGCCCTGGCGCGCGGTCCTGGCCGCCATCGCGCGGCGCGGCGCTTCCGTGGCGGCCAGGTCCGACCGCACCACCGTCTGCTGCGGCTGCACCGAGGCCGGCTTGGCCGTGCCCGGGACGCCGGGCGCGGCGCCGGCGCGGTGCTGGTTGTTTTCGCGCGCGTTCTGGGTCGCCGTCTGCGGCGTGGCGACCGGCGCCGGCGCAGCGGGCTTTCGCGTGCTCCCGCCCGTCACGGACGAGAGCGGCAGAGGAAACTGGCTGCGCTTTTCGCTCATCCGAGCCCTCGCCGCAGCAAATCGAGCTGGTCGCGGTGCGTGAGGTCGACCTGGAGCGGGGTCACCGACACGCAACCCTGGCTCGTCGCATGAAAATCCGTGCCCTCGCCCGCGTCGCGGCAGGCGCCGGGCGCCCCGATCCAGAAGATCTCGCGCCCGCGCGGGTCCTGGCCGCGGATGACGGGCTCGGACTGGTGACGCCGGCCGAGGCGGGTCGGCGTGAGCGGCCCCATCTGGTCGTACGGCACGTTCGGGATATTCACGTTCAGCAGGAACGGCGACTCGAGCAGCTCGAAACGGCGCAGCACGATGTCGCGCGCCACCCGCGCGGCCGATTCGACCTCGGCCCAGCCCCCGTGCACCTGGGAAAAGGCGATGGCCGGGATGCCAAACAGATACGCTTCCGTCGCCGCCGCCACCGTACCCGAGTACAAGGTGTCGTCGCCCATGTTCTGGCCATTGTTGATGCCGGAAACCACCAGGTCGGGGCGTGTGTCCAACAGCCCCGTCAATGCGATGTGCACGCAGTCGGTCGGGGTGCCGTTGACAAAATAGAAACCATTGGCAGCCTTAGCCACCGACAGCGGGCGGTCCAGCGACAACGAGTTGGACGCGCCCGAGCGATTGCTGTCGGGCGCGACCACCACGATGTCGGCGACCTGTGCCAACGCATCGGCCAGGGCGTTGATGCCGGGAGCGAGATAACCGTCGTCGTTACTGATAAGGATACGCATGCACCGATTTTACCTGAAGCAACGGCAAGATCGACCTATCGGGTGGCACATTTATTGGCCTCCCGAGCGACGCCGGCGCCGCCTCAGCCCGCCACGAGCGGACGCCCTGCCGCCGCCTGGATCAGGGCGCCTTCGAGCGACGACACCTCGTCCAGCGTGAAGGCCAGCAGCGCGTCCTTGTCGCCTTCCTGCAGGTAGACCTGCTTGATCATCGCGGCCCCGCGCCGTCGTAGCGGATGCGCCACACTCGGCCGCAGGATCGTCGAGCGCAGGCTGTCCGCCAGCGCGCGCGCCTCGTGCGGGCTGCGGGCGTCGATCAATTCCTGCAGGCGCGACAGCTTGTCGTCCAGCGCATCGGGCGGCGGTTCGCCGGGGCGGCGCGACGCCGCGTGGCCGCGCTTGCCCTCCTCCATCGCGTGCAGGCCCTGCTCCAGCGCGACCACGTGCTGCTCGATGCGGCGCGCCGCTTCCAGTTCGCTCTGTTGCCCCAAATACAATTGGGCCAGGCGGGCCAGTTCACGCACGAGCGCGGGCGCCTGCGGATCGGCCGCGCGTTCGCCCAGCGCCTCCACGGCCTGCACGAGCCGCACCTCGGGCAGCGGACGCCACGGGAAATGGCCGGGTGCCAGCCATTCGAGCAGGGTGTCGACGGCGCGTTGCGGCCCGCACCGGTCGCGCTCGCCGGCAGGCATCCGGCCGCCCGCCGGCGGCATGCCGACGATGGCGGCCTGCGGCAGTTGCACTTCGTCGAGGTAGCTGTCGAGCGCGACGCTGGACAGGCCATAGCACTCGGCCAGCATCCGCTCCAGCCTGGCCTGGTAACCCGGCTGGCCGCGCTGGGCGTCGCCGAAGCGCCAGCGCAGCCGCGCATCCGCCGCGCCGTCGACGGGGCAAGGCAGCGGATAGACGAGCAGCGGACGCTGCTCGTCCTCGTGGCTGCAGCGGTAGTCGAGGGCGCGCGCGACGACGCCCTGCAGGCCGTCCAGGCTGCGCGCGTCGGGCGTGAACAGGCCGACGATCTTGTCCGGCAACAGCGCCGTGCAGACGCTGGCCGCCGCCGAGCGGCCGCTGCGGCAATCGATCAGGACGTGGGCGAAGCGCCGCGCCACATGGGCCGCGAACGTGCGGAACAGGGCCGGACAGGCGCAGAACAGCGCGTCCCAGTCGAGGCGGTCGACGCGCTCGCCGTAACTGTCGTCGAAGCGGCCGGCGCGCATCAGGTACAGCGGGCGGCTGTCGTCGACGCGCACGATGTAGTCGTCCCAGTCGAGCGTGTCGAGCACGCGCCCGGCCAGGGCGTCGGCGTCGTCGCTCGATGTGTTGCCGTGCAATTGTTCGCCGCAAGCTTCAAACAGTTCGAGCAGACCGCCGCCGCCCTGGCCCTCGTCCGCGCAGGGAAAATAGTGGTGGAGGCCTGGCGCTTCCAGGTCCCAGTCGATCATCAGCACCGGTGTCTTCGCATGCGCGCGCCCGGCGAGCAGCCAGGCGGCATGGGCCAGCGCGAGGCTGCGCACGGGTGCGCTGTCGTAGGAGTAGAACGTCGTCACCTCGCCGGCCTGCCCGGCCGGTACTGCGGTGATGCGGTTGGTTTCCATAAGGCTCCTCATTTTTTGGGGAAGGTTGGATCCGGTAACTCACGCCATGCGGGTGGGACAGCGGGAAGTACGAATTGGTTGCAGTCATGCGCCGGCGGCGTGGTCTTTTTCTGGTACTGGTAATGGGTAACGATGCGCCGGACCATCTTGTCGATGTCCGGCAGGAAATCTGGATTCGATTTGAGATCGGCCGTGGCCATCGTGAAGCGCGAGAAATCGACGTAGAACGTGGATTCGCTGATCTGCGGCGGCAGCCGGTCGGGGTGCTGGGTCATGATGACGGGAATGATCAGCTGGCTCGGCAGCGTGTACCACGTGCTGCGCTCGGCCTCGATCAGGCGCATCGCGGCGTACTCGCGGCGCGTGTAGGCGTGGGCTTCGTATTTGGGCGTGTAGATCAGCACCATGCACGCGCTTTCGCACAGCGCGCGGGCGATCTTGCGATCGAGGTCGTCGCCACCGCCCAGTTGTTCGGTGTCGACGAACAGTTCGTCTTCGTTGTCGAAATACGGTTCGAGGTAACAGCGCAGTGCATCGGCCAGCGTGGCCTTGAAGCGCTGCATCAGCTCATGCCGCCCATGGGCATAGCTGAAAAAGCAGCCGTAACGAATCGCCATTGCTCCCCCTTGTAGGTCTGCCACCGGCCGGGCCTACGAGACTCTAAACAAGTCACCCATCCTGCATGTTGTGGGAGCACAAGCGGAGGGCGCGGAGACGCGCAGCGTCTCGCGGGGCGAGCCAAAAGGTAGCGTGTGACGGCGCGGAGAAGCGGCGGGTCGGAGCCCGGTGTTGCTTTTAAAAGGGCTCTGACCCCGGTTCTCAGAGGCAGCGTCCGCGTGGGCTCGGGGAGCCCACCCTACGGCCCGGTTCTCGGAGGTAGGGTGGGCACCCGGTGCCCACGCGCATCAAACGAATTGGTAGGAAGTAGGGTGGGCACCCCGTGCCCACGCGCATCAACCGGATTGGCAGCGTGAGCACCCGTGCCCACGCGCATCATTCCGGTTCCGGTTTCGGCTGCTTGAAGAAGTCGATGACGTCCGCCTGCACCCGCGTGCGGCGGAATGGCGGCAGGCTCTGCCAGATGCGGCGGCCGTAGGGCTTGCTGATCACGCGCGGGTCGCACAGCATCAGCACGCCGCGGTCATCGACGTCGCGGATCAGGCGGCCGGCGCCCTGCTTGAGGTTGATGATGGCTTCCGGCAGGGTGTGGTGCACGAAGCCGTTCATGCCCTTCTTTTCCATCACTTCGATGCGGGCGGCCAGCACCGGATCGTCGGGCGGGGCGAACGGCAGCTTGTCGATGATGACGAGCGACAGCGCCTCGCCGCGCACGTCGACGCCTTCCCAGAAACTCTGGCTGCCCACGAGCACGGCATTGCCGGCGTTGCGGAACGAGTCCAGCAGTTCCGTGCGGCCCCGTTCGCCCTGCACGAACAGGGGGAAGTCGAGGCCGCGCGCGGCAAAATCGGCGCGCAGGCGCTCGGCGACGCGGTTGACGGCGCGCAGCGTCGTGCACAGGAAGAAGCAGCGGCCGCCGGCGGCCTCGATCACGGGCAGCGCCATGTCGACGACGGCGTCCGTGTAGCCGAAGGTGTTCGGTTCCGGCAGCCCGGTCGGCACGTACAGGATGCCCTGTTCCTGGTAGTTGAACGGGCTGGGCCAGCTCTGCGCCGGCTCGCCCGTCATGCCGAGCTGTGCCGAGAAATGCTTGAAGTCGTTTTTTACCGCCAGGGTCGCGGAGGTGAAAATCCAGCTGCGCGGCGTGCTGGCGCGCTGGCCGGCGAAGATCGGCGCGATCGACAGCGGCGTCTTGTGCAGTTGCAGCGCCGACGAGAACGCCTCGACCCACAGCACGGCCTCGTCGCCCTCGACTTCCTTGCCCTTCTTCGGATCGGACTTCCACGCCTTGTACTGCTCGAGGATCTCGACCGCGCGCACGCGGCATTGTTCGATCGTCTCGGCGCGCTCGGCCTGGGCTTCGAGCACGTCGATCATGCCTTCCAGTTCTTCCTTCAGTTTTTCGAGTGCCGGGAAGAATTCCGAGCTGGGCGGAATCTGCGGCAGCGACAGGCGCGTGCTGCCCTCCGGGAACGTGAGGCGCAGGTCGCGCGCGGCCTTTTCGACGACGGTCACGACCTTGGCCCAGTCGACCCCGCCGCGCGCATGCGCGAGGCCTTCGGCCAGCACGTCGCGGCACAGTTCGAGCACCTGGCCCGTGGAGATGGTCGTGCCGAAGAAGAGGGTCGCGACTTCCGGCAGCTGATGCGCCTCGTCGAAGATGATCGTATTGGCCGACGGCAGCAGCTCGGCCATGCCGCCTTCCTTCAGCGCCACGTCGGCGAAGAACAGGTGGTGGTTGACGACGACGACGTCGGCCTGCTGCGCTTCGCGGCGCGCCTTCATCACGAAGCAGTCCTGGTAATACTGGCACTCCTGGCCCACGCAGTTCTCGCGCGTGGACGTGACGAGGTTCCACACGGACGCCGTTTCCGGGACCTTGGTCAACTCGGCCTTGTCGCCCGACTGGCTCATCTTGATGAAGCGCGAGATTTCGCGCAGGTGGCCGACGTCGTCGCGCGACGTCAGGCGCCCGTTCGAGAGCGTGCGTTCCAGGTGGTAATGGCAGATGTAGTTCGAGCGGCCTTTCAGCAGCGCCACCGAGACCGGGGCGCGCAGCGCGGCGCGCACGGTCGGGATATCGCGCGAAAACAACTGGTCCTGCAGGTTCTTGGTGCCGGTCGAGACGATCGTCTTGCCGCCCCACAGCAGCGCGGGGACGAGGTAGGCGAACGTCTTGCCCGTGCCCGTGCCGGCCTCGGCGATGAGCGTGCCTTGCGCACTGATCGCGTGCGCGATCGCCTTCGCCATCTCGGTCTGCGACTGGCGCGGCTTGAACGTGCCGACGGCGGGCGCGAGCGGGCCGCCCGCACCGAAGATACGGTCGACTTCGGCGTCGTACTTACCGGTGGGTTCGGGGGTCGCCGGCGCAGCGTCGGGGTCGGGGCCGGCGTCGGCGCCAGGCAGGGGAAGATGATCGGTCAAGGTGGACGGCTTCAAACGGAATACTTACGCCGGAGTCAGGCAGGAACATCGGGCACCAACTGCATTTTCAGCAGTGTGATGTGATCCTTCAACTGCAGCTTGCGCTTCTTCAGACGACGCAGCTGCAACTGATCGGAGTGGCCGTCGCGGGTCAGCATTTCTATGACGGCGTCGAGGTCGCGATGTTCCACGTCGAGTTCGATGATACGGCGGTGGATCTCCTGGACGTCGATCATGTTAGGCATTTCCGAACTTTAAGCGTAAAGGGGTGGGAAGGCGCATGCCCGCTGGCTCGGGGCGGCGCTATTCGTCGTTACGGCTTGCAACTCCAGTGCAAACCGGTGCATAGTTTAAACTACACCGCCGTTGCCGCCAACAAAGTCCGGCATCACGGCATCGGAAAGCCACGTTTATGACCTCATACAAGTTAGAAGCGGGAACCGCGCAGCACATCGGTAACCGCCCGCAGCAGAACGACCGGGTCGCGCTCATGACCGGCGCCCGCGCGCCCGGCTACGTGCTGGCGGTGCTGTCCGACGGCGTCGCCGGCGCGGCCGGCGCGGACCAGGTCATGCACACCGCCAGGCAGGTATTCGACGAATTCAAGCCGGGCGACCGGCCCACCGTGGAGCGCCTGCAGCAACTGCTGCGCGACATCGTGCAGGAAACCCACCTCGTCATCAACATGAACGCGGTCACGACCCAGGTCCAGGCCCCCGCCAGCTTCGTCGGCCTCGTGCTCACGCCGCACGGGGATGCCGTCTGGACGCATGTGGGCGATTCGCGCCTGTATTACTTTCACGAAGGCAAGTGCTTGGCGCGAACGAACGATGCGGCGTACATCGAGCACCTCGTGTCGACCGACCGCGTCCCGCCCGAGGCGGCGAAGAACCACCGCAAGTCCAAGCTGCTGCTGAATTTGCTGGGCAATAATCGCAAGGAGCCGTTCATGGCGTTCGGCGAACGCAGCGGCCTGGCGGCAGGCGATACCTTCCTGCTCTGCTCGGATGGCCTGTGGCATTTCTTCACGGACGCCGAACTGGGCGGCGCGCTGGCCAAGGCCAGTCCGCGCCAGGCGTCCGAGATGCTGATCAGCAAGGCGGGCGAGCGTTCCCACGGCAAGGGCGGGAACTGCAGCATGGCGATCGTCAAGCTCGTCAAACCGGTGCTGGAGCGGCCCTGATCGACGGATCGATCGGCACGTATCGCCGCGTGGGCGGCGCCTGCGGTATCGGATCGGCCGTAGATACCGTCTTGTGCGTCAAGCTTCACATGGCGTAATTCGGGTCATATGGCCTGCCTGAGTGCACAACACCAAAGCACAGGTGGGCCAGCTTGCGCATGCAGGCACCGATGACGGCCATCTTGGTCTTGCCTTTGGCGAGCAAACGGTCGCTGAAGGATTTGATGTGAGGGTTCCAGCGGCGGGCCACCACGGCTGGCATGTAAAGCAGCTTGCGCAGGTGCGATGGGCCAGCCTTGGATAGGCGAGGACGTTTATGCACCGACGAACCTGAGTCCCACTGTACCGGCACCAGGCCAAGATAAGCGGCCAGTTGCTCGGCAGTGTCGAAGGTTTTAGCGGCAAACAGCGCGGTCAGGTTACTCGAGACACGCTCGCCCACGCCAGGAATCGTCTCCAGCAGATCCTGCTTGTTGCGCAAATCAGGATCGTTGTCGATATGCTCTTCGATCATCTGTTCCAGACGCTTGAGCTCAGCCTGCAAAAACCTGAGCGACTGCATGATCGACTGCTTGACCTCGTCCGGTGATACACCGAAATCGATGGCCTCCTGACGGTTTTGTTCGCGCTGCAAATCATCGGCAATAGCGTCACGGCGCGTCAGCAGGGCTTTCAGGTGACGCGCAGATTTCGACGGCGGTTGCCAAGCTACGGGTTTCAATGTCTCGCCGTAGCGCGCCAGTACGGTACTGTCGGCTTTATCGGTCTTGTTCTTGACGCCCAGTCCTTGGGCAAACTGCCGCAGCTGGGCCGGATTAGCCAGTGACAGTTTCAAGCCCGCATCGGTCAGCGCCAGCGCGGCCGGTTCGTGATACACACCGGTCGGCTCCATGATCACATGCGCATCAGGCGCTTTGTTTGTGGCCAGCCATTCAATCAGTTCTTCGAATCCAGCCTTTGTGTTGGATAACGATTTGGACTTCAACTTGCCGTTCTTAGTATCGAGCAGCATGCAGTCCAGTTTTTTCTTCGAAACGTCTACGCCAAGATAAAACATTTGATCTTCCTTGTGTTCTTGATTTTCCCTATCCACTCCACACTCGCCTTGTACATGCAGGGTCAGAGCCCTCGGATACCGTCCAGTGTTCAGTCATGGGGTGGGGAGAGGTGAAGGGCCTAATCTACTCCACAAGGTCAACGCCTTCAGGGTGGGCACAAGCTGGTCTTCACCTCAGTTAGTGGTAGCTAATCACCAACACGCTCAAGATACAAGGGTGGGCGGCCTCCGCCCACGCGTGACGCCAACGAACCGCATACGTCACGCGTGACGCCAACCAGCCGCATACGTCACACGTGGCGCCAACGACCCGCATACGTCACGCGTGGGCACGGGGTGCCCACCCTACTTCGCCTCCTTGGCTTCCTTGGCGGCCTTCGCGGCCCGCTCCGCCTTGCGCTCGGCGACCTTGCGCTGGCGTTCCGCCGATTCGGCCTTGCGCGCTTCGAATTCGCGCACGTTCTGCGCGCGCTTGCCGGCATCGGCCGCTTCGGCCTGGCGCGCGGCGCGCAGGTGGGCGTCGCGCTCGGCCACGCGGCCCGGCACCGTAGGTTTACGCGGCGGCGGCACCGGCGCCGCTGCCGGCGTGGGCGCCGCGGGTTCGGCGGCCAGGCGCGCTTCCTGTTCCTGGAAGCGGCGCTCCGCTTCGGCCAGGTTGCGGTCGCGCTCGACGACGACGGCCTCGCGCTTGAAGCGGTCGGCCTGCACTTCGATCGCGCGCTGCGCCGCGAGGGCGCTGCGGCGGCGTTCCTTGGCCTCGTCGAGGCAGCTGTTCACGAAAAACTTGTCGTAGCAGACGCGTTCGCGCTCGGCGAAACGGGCCTCGATCGCGGCACGCTCGCGCGCCACCGCGGCCAGTTGCTGGTCGGCCTGGGCAACGGAGGTCACGGGCGGCGGCGGCACCTCGCGCGGCACCACGTCCGGGCTCGCGCACGCCGCCAGCAATACGGCGGACAGCGCGGCGGACAGCGCGGCGGCGAGCGCGCGCTGGCTGCGGGTGTCTGTTACGAAATCAGCTTTCATTCGGTTCCTTTGATCGTGTCAGGCCAGCGCATCCGCCGCGCCACGGCGCTCGGCCAGCATGTATTCGCGCGACTGCATCTCAATGATACGCGACACGGTGCGGTGGAACTCGTTCGACATCGCGCCCTCCGTGTACAGCTGCTCGGGCTCGACCTCGGCCGACATGATCAGCTTGATCTTGTGGTCGTAGAACACGTCGATCAGCCACGTGAAGCGGCGCGCCTCGGACGACATCGCGGCCGACATGCGCGGCACGCCGGACAGGATCACGGTGTGGAACTGGCTCGATAATTCGAGGTAGTCGTTCTGCGAGCGCGGGCCGCCGCACAAGGTCGCGAAGTCGAACCAGATCACGCCGCCCGCGCGCCGCAGCGCCCGTATTTCGCGCTGCTCGATGTGCACGCGCGGGTCTTCGTCGGCGGTGTCGGCGACCTTCGCATAGGTCTCGCGCAACGCGTGGTCGGCGCTCGCGCCCAGCGGCGTGTAATAGGCCTGCACCTGTTCCAGCGCGCGGTGGCGGTAGTCGATGCCGGCGTCGACGTTCATCACGTCCAGCTTGTCCTTGAGGAGCGCGATCGTCGGCAGCATGCGGTCGCGGTGCAGGCCGTCCGGGTACAGCCTGTCCGGATCGTAGTTCGACGTCATCACGAACGACACGCCGTGGGAGAACAGCGCGGACAGCAGGTTGTACATGATCATCGCGTCGGCGACGTCGCTGACGTGGAATTCGTCGAAGCAGATCAGGCGGTATTTCTTGGCGATGCGGCGCGCGACCTCGAGCAGCGGGTCCTCCATGCCCCTGAGCTCATCGAGCTGGCGGTGCACGGCGCGCATGAATTCGTGGAAGTGCAGGCGCGTCTTGCGTACGACCGGCACGACCGAGTAGAAGCTGTCCATGAGGAAGGACTTGCCGCGCCCCACGCCGCCCCACATGTAGACGCCTTGCGGGACGTCGGGACGGTTGATCAGGCGCTTGAACGCGGACGAGCGCTGCGACTTGTATCCGACCCAGTCGTCGTAGGCCGCCTGCAGGCGGTCGACGGCGCGCTGCTGCGCGGGATCGGACTTGAATCCGCGCTCGGTCAGCGCGTGCTGGTAGTACTCTTGGACGTTCATGGAAAGCTTGCCGTGAAAACGTAGGGTGGGCACACCGTGCCCACGCGGATGCCGGCATGACGCGCACGTCCGCGTGGGCACAGGGTGCCCACCCTACCGGGCCGCAGCCCGTCATACAGGTTTTAGAAGTTCAGCGAACGCTTGTCGACGGCGAGCGCGGCTTCCTTGGTCGCTTCGGACAGCGACGGGTGGGCGTGGCAGATGCGGGCGATGTCTTCCGACGAGGCGCGGAATTCCATCGCGACGACGGCTTCCGAGATCAGCTCCGACGCGACCGGGCCCACGATGTGGACGCCCAGGATTTCGTCGGTCGTCGCGTCGGCCAGGAATTTCACCATGCCCGACGTGTCGCCCAGCGCGCGCGCACGGCCGTTGGCCATGAACGGGAACGTGCCGGCTTTATAGGCGACGCCTTCCTTCTTGAGCTGCTGCTCGGTCTTGCCGACCCACGCGATTTCCGGCGAGGTGTAGATGACCCACGGGATCGTGTTGAAGTTGACATGGCCATGCTGGCCGGCGATGCGCTCGGCGACCGCGACGCCCTCTTCTTCCGCCTTGTGCGCCAGCATCGGGCCGCGCACGACGTCGCCCACCGCCCAGATGCCCGGGACATTGGTGCGGCATTCGTCGTCGACGGCGACGAAGCCGCGCTCGTCCAGCTGCACGCCGACGGTCTCGATGCCGAGGCCGTTGGTGTTCGGCACGCGGCCGATCGAGACGATCAGGCGGTCGAACGTTTCGCTCTTCGCGGCGCCCGACGCATCGGCGTATTCCACGGTGACGTTGTTGGCGCCCTTGGTGACGCTGTTGATCTTCACGCCCAGCTGGATGTCCAGGCCCTGCTTGGTGAACAGCTTGTGCGCTTCCTTGGCGATCTGCTCGTCGACCGCGCCCAGGAACGTCGGCAGGCCTTCCAGCACGGTGACCTTGGCGCCCAGGCGGCGCCACACGGAGCCCATCTCAAGGCCGATCACGCCGGCGCCGATCACGCCCAGCTTGGCCGGGACGGCATCGACGGTCAGCGCGCCGGTGTTCGACAGGACGATTTTCTCGTCGAAGGCGGCGCCCGGCAGTTCGCGGGCGTTGGAGCCGGTGGCGATGATGACGTTCTTCGCGCTGAGCGAATCGGTGGTGGTGCCCGACACGTTGACCGTGTAGCCGTCGCCGGCCTTGCCGGCGAGCGTGCCGCGGCCGTGGAAGAAGGTGACCTTGTTTTTCTTGAACAGGTACACGATGCCGTCGTTGTTGGCCTTGACGACGCCATCCTTACGCTTGAGCATCTGGCCCAGGTTCAGCGAGAGGCCGGCGACGTCGATGCCGTGCTCGGCGAACGCGTGGCCGGCGTGCTCGAAGTGTTCCGACGATTGCAGCAGCGCCTTCGACGGGATGCAGCCGACGTTGGTGCAGGTGCCGCCCAGTGCCGGGCCGCCCTTGGCGTTCTGCCATTCGTCGATGCAGGCGGTCTTGAAGCCAAGCTGCGCAGCGCGGATCGCGGCCACATAGCCGCCAGGGCCGCCGCCGATCACGACGACGTCGAATTGTTTTTCAGTGCTCATCTAACGTTTTCCTTTTTGTTCCCGAGGTGCCGGACAACACCGGTTGCCAGGCACTCGACCTCCGTCGTCCCCGCGCAGGCGGGGACCCAATGTATGCCGAACGAAGCCGCAACTGTTTGCGGTTCCGATCACTGAACCTGGGTTCCCGCCTGCGCGGGAACGACGTTGATCCGGGTTTCGTATTCGTTCTTCGCCCGAAGACTCACTCTTCGGGTACGAAAATCCACAACAACAGGTAAATCACGAACCCGAACCCGAACGTGATGGTGAACAGCGTGAACACGAGCCGCCACACCCACGCGTCGACGCCCGACACGCGGGCGAGGCCGCCGCACACACCGCCCAGCCAGCGGTCGGTGCGCGAGCGGCGCAAGGTGTTCAGCTCGGCCGCGAAGGTGCCGTCGGCACTCGTGGTCTTGTTCAGGTTCACCGTCGACGAAGACGACAACACCTTCGCCTTCGCCTGTTCGAATTCGGCGTCGCTGAGGGCGCCGGCCTGGTGCAACTCGTGCAGACGCTTGATTTCATCGGAGATCATGATCGTTCCCTTCCATCAGACTACGCACGAGCGCGCCGGGCGGCGCGCCCATCCCTCGGCAAATTCGCGTGATTACAGGTCGAGCAGCAGGCGGGCCGGATCTTCCAGCGCATCCTTCATCGCGACCAGGCCCAGGACGGCTTCGCGGCCGTCGATGATGCGGTGGTCGTACGACATGGCCAGGTAGTTCATCGGACGGATGACGATCTGGCCGTTCTCGACGACGGCGCGGTCCTTGGTCGCGTGCACGCCCAGGATCGCCGACTGCGGCGGGTTGATGATCGGGGTCGACAGCATCGAGCCGAACGTGCCGCCGTTCGAGATCGAGAACGTACCGCCGGTCAGGTCTTCCAGTGTCAGCTTGCCGTCCTTGGCTTTCTGGCCGAATTCGCCGATCTTCTTCTCGATGTCGGCGATCGACATCTGGTCGGCGTTGCGCAGGATCGGCACCACCAGGCCGCGCGGCGAACCGACGGCGATGCCGATGTCGAAGTAGCCGTGATAGATGATGTCGTTGCCGTCGACCGATGCGTTCAGGATCGGGTACCTCTTCAGCGCGGCGACGGCGGCCTTGACGAAGAACGACATGAAGCCCAGCTTGACGCCGTGTTCCTTCTCGAACTTGTCCTTGTACTTGGCGCGCATTTCCATGACCGGCGCCATGTTGACTTCGTTGAACGTCGTCAGGATGGCGTTGGTCGACTGCGATTGCAGCAGGCGCTCGGCGATACGGGCGCGCAGGCGGCTCATCGGCACGCGCTCTTCCGGACGGTCGCCCAGGTTGACGCTCGGCGCCGCCACTTGCGGCAGGGCTGCCTTCGGTGCTTGCGCTGCCAGCGGTGCCGGCGCAGCGACTGCCGGTTTGTTGGCGACGGCGGCCAGGGCGTCTCCCTTGGTCACGCGGCCGTCACGGCCGGTGCCCGTCGCGTCGGCGGCGGTCAGGTTGTTGTCGGCCAGGATCTTGGCGGCGGCCGGCATGGCGACGTCGCCTTTCGAGCCGGATGCGGCGGCGGCCGGTGCGGCAGGGGCGGCTTCCGCGGCCGCTGCCGGAGCGGTGGTCACCTGCAGCGGGCTGACGCCTGCCGAGGCTTCGGTATCGATGACGGCGATGACTTCACCGGCAACGACGGTGCTGCCGTCGTTCTTGATGATTTGCACGATCACGCCGGCAGCCGGTGCCGGCAGTTCCAGGACCACCTTGTCGGTCTCGATGTCGATCATGTTTTCGTCGCGCGAGACGGCTTCGCCGACTTTCTTGTGCCACGACAGCAGGGTCGCCTCGGCGACCGATTCCGACAATTGGGGGACCTTGACTTCGATTTGTGCCATTTAAAAAACTCCGTTTTTGTATTCTGTGCAAAGACCCCGCGCCGCGGGCGCGGGGTCGTCTGAGCGCTGTCGTCTGAGCGCTGCTTACTTGGTGAGGACGAACCCTTTCAACTTCGAGAACGCGGTGTCCAGCAGTTCCTTCTGCTGCGCCACGTGCTTGTCGGTGTAGCCGACGGCCGGGGACGCGGAAGCCGGACGGCCGGCGTACGCCAGGCGCTGGCCGGTTTCCATGCTTTCGAACACGTTGTGCTGGATCTGGAACCAAGGGCCCTGGTTCTGCGGTTCGTCCTGTGCCCACACCACTTCGGTCGCGTTCGGGAATTTCTTCAGCTCGGCGCTGAACGCCTTGTGCGGGAACGGGTACAGCTGCTCGATGCGGATGATGGCGGTGTCCGTCGTGCCGCGGGTCTTGCGTGCATTGACCAGGTCATAGTACACCTTGCCCGAGCACGCGATCACGCGCTTGACCTTGTTGGCATCGATCTTGTCGTCCAGTTCGCCGATGACAGTCTGGAAGCCGCCCTTGGCCAGGTCGGTCAGCGGCGAGCCGGCGTCCTTGTTACGCAGCAGCGACTTCGGCGTGAAGATGACGAGCGGCTTGCGGAACTGGCGCACCATCTGGCGGCGCAGCAGGTGGAAGATCTGCGCGGCCGTGGTCGGCTGCACGACTTGCATGTTGTGGTCGGCGGACAGCTGCAGGAAGCGCTCGATGCGGGCCGACGAGTGCTCCGGACCCTGGCCTTCGTAGCCGTGCGGCAGCATCATGACGAGACCCGAGGCGCGGCCCCACTTCACTTCGCCCGAGGCGATGAACTGGTCGATGACGACCTGCGCACCGTTCACGAAGTCGCCGAACTGGCCTTCCCAGATCGTCAGCGTGTTCGGCTCGGCGGTCGAATAGCCGTATTCGAAGCCCAGCACCGCTTCTTCCGACAGCACGGAGTCGATGACGGTGAAGTTGGCCTGGTTTTCCGACACGTTCGCCAGCGGCAGGTAGATGCCCTGGTCCCAGCGCTCGCGGTTCTGGTCGTGCAGCACGGCGTGGCGGTGCACGAAGGTGCCGCGGCCGGCATCCTGGCCCGACAGGCGCACGGCGTAGCCCGAGGCCAGCAGCGACGCGTAGGCCAGGTGTTCGCCCATGCCCCAGTCCAGGTTCACTTCGCCCTTGCCCATGTTGGCGCGGTCGCCCAGGACTTTCTCGACGAGCGAGTGCAGCTTGAAGTTTTCCGGCACGGTCGTGATGCGCTGGGCCAGGCGTTTCAGCTCGGTCAGCGGCACGGCGGTGTCGGCGGCGTCCGTCCACTTCTTGTTCAGGAACGGTGCCCAGTCGACGGCGTACTTGTTCTTGAAGTCGGTCAGGACCGGATCGACGGTGTGCTTGCCGGCGTCCATCGCGTTGCGATAGTCGGCGACCAGCTGGTCGCCACCCTCGGCGGCGATGGTGCCCTGCGCGGAAAGCTTGTCCGCGTACATCTTGCGGGTGCCCGGGTGCTTGGCGATCTTCTTGTACATCAGCGGCTGGGTCAGGGCCGGGGTGTCCTGCTCGTTGTGGCCCAGCTTGCGGTAGCAGATGATGTCGACGACGACGTCCTTGTGGAACTCGGTGCGGTAGTCCATCGCGATCTGCGAGGCCAGCACGACGGCTTCCGGATCGTCCGCGTTCACGTGCAGGACCGGCGCCTCGATCATCTTGACGACGTCGGTGCAGTACAGCGTCGAGCGCGCGTCGCGCGGGTCGGACGTGGTGAAGCCGATCTGGTTGTTGATGACGAGGTGGACCGTGCCGCCCGTGCCGTAGCCGCGGGTCTGCGCCAGGTTCAGCGTCTCCATGACGACGCCCTGGCCGGCGAAGGCCGCGTCGCCGTGCACGAGGATCGGCAGGACTTCCTTGCCGAGGCGGTCGCCGCGGCGCTCCATGCGCGCCTTGACCGAACCCTCGACGACCGGGTTGACGATTTCCAGGTGCGACGGGTTGAACGCCAGCGACAGGTGGACCGGGCCGCCCGGGGTCGAGATGTCGCTCGAGAAGCCCTGGTGGTATTTCACGTCGCCCGACGGCAGGTCGTCGGCGTGCTTGCCTTCGAACTCCTCGAACAGCTCGGACGGTGCCTTGCCCAGCGTGTTGACCAGGACGTTCAGGCGGCCGCGGTGGGCCATGCCGATGACGATTTCCTGCACGCCGTGCTCGCCGGCGCGGCGGATCACTTCGTCCATCGAGGCGATGAACGATTCGCCGCCTTCCAGCGAGAAGCGCTTGGCGCCGACGTACTTGGTGTGGAGGTAGCGCTCCAGGCCTTCGGCCGCGGTCAGGCGCTCGAGGATGTGCTTTTTCTTTTCAGCGGTGAAGGTCGGGGTCGAACGGATCGACTCGAGCTTCTCCTGCAGCCAGCGCTTCTCGGTCGGATCGCTGACGTACATGAATTCCGCGCCGATGGAACGGCAGTAGGTGTCGCGCAACATGTTCAGCAGGTCGCGCAGCGAGGCGGTTTCCTGGCCGAAGTAGGTGTTGCTGATGTTGAACTTGGTGTCCAGGTCGGCTTCGGTGAAACCGTAGAACGACGGTTCCAGTTCCGGGATCGGCGGACGTTCCTGGCGCTGCAGCGGGTCCAGGTTGGCCCAGCGCGAGCCGAGGTAGCGGTAGGCGGCGATCAGCTGGGTCACGGCGACGCGCTTGCGGCCGAGCTCCGCGTCCGGCGAGGCGGTCACGGTGCGGATCGGGCCCTGCTTGGCGCGTTCGGCGAACGAAGCGATCACGGACGAGTGATCCACGTCCGGCTTGGCGGTACCGTCGACGGCGGGCATGTGCTGCATCGCGTCGAAATAAGCGCGCCAGTTGTCGGGCACGGAGCCCGGATTGTTCAGGTACGCTTCGTACAACTCTTCCACGTACGGCGCATTACCGCCGAACAGGTACGAGTTGGCGTTATATTGTTGCATCATTCTTGCTCACCTTTCTTCGCGCTTCGCGATTTTAGGGCGGGTTAATCTAACCTTCCGCGACACGGCCTGACCGGTTAGCGGATCGCACTTACTACATCAAGTTGTGGGGGAAGGACTCTTCAGGCAAATCAAAAACTGGCCGACCTGCCCATTTTGCGCACAGTATTGTAACGCAAGGACAGGCGTGCCGCCGACCTCGCAACGACATTTTATTCATTTCAAAATACTTTTTTTCAGCTTGTCAACAAGTTCATGAACTGCCGGGTTGACCATCTAAATGATAATCGTTATCATTTATGGATGCACCCGACCGGCTCCACCTCCCCACCGCAGACGACCGCCCGCCGCGCCCTCTTCCTGCGCCAGTTGCATCAATGGCACTGGATCAGTTCCGCGCTGTGCCTGATGGCCATGCTGCTGTTCGCCGTCACTGGCTTCACGCTGAACCACGCGTCGCAGATCGAAGCGAAACCCGTCGTCACGCGCCAGAAAGCGGTCCTGCCGCCGCCGCTGCGCGCGCAGATCGGCGAATTCGCCGCCGGCCACGCGGACGCCAACGTGCCGCTGCCGGCGCCGCTGGCCGACTGGGCCGAGCAGACCTTCCCCGTGCAGGTCCGCGGCGTGCGCGCCGAATGGAGCGAGGAAGACGCCTACGTCGCCCTGCCCCGCCCCGGCGGCGATGCCTGGCTGCGCATCGGCGTCGACGGCAATGCCGAATACGAAAAGACGGACCGCGGCTGGATCTCGTGGCTGAACGACATGCACAAGGGCCGCAACGCCGGCGCCGCGTGGGGCTGGTTCATCGACATCTTCGCGCTCGCCTGCGTCGTCTTCTGCGTCACCGGTTTCCTGATCCTGAAATACCACGCGGCCAACCGGCCGTCGACGTGGCCCGTGATCGGCCTCGGCATCGTGCTGCCGATCGTCCTGGCCCTGCTGTTCGTCCATTAATCCATACACCGAAAACCGCCATGAAACTGTCCCACTCCCTCGCCCTGACCCTGCCGCTCGCATCCAGCTGGGCGATGGGCGCCGACCTCACCGTCAAGTTCGAACTGCCGCAACTGAACGTGGCCGAATACCACAAGCCGTATGTCGCGGTCTGGATCGAGCGCCCGGACCAGAGCGTCGCCACCACGCTGGCCGTGCTGTACGACGTCAGGAAGCGCGACAACGGCGGCACCAAGTGGGTCAAGGACCTGCGCACGTGGTGGAGAAAGGCCGGCCGCGACGTCACGCTGCCGCTGGACGGCGTGAGCGGCGCGACCCGCGCGGCCGGCGTCCAGACGCTGACCTTCCCGGCCGCGCGCGCGGGCCTGGACAAGCTCCCCGCCGGCGACTACAAGCTCGTGATCGAAGCGGCGCGCGAAGCGGGCGGCCGCGAACTCGTGCGCGTGCCGTTCCACTGGGCGCCGAAATCGAACGTGGCCGCCGCCTTCGCGGGCAAGGAAGAACTGGGCGCCGTGTCGCTCGCCATCCAGTAAGGAGACCCGCATGCACATCAAGCAAATCGCCATCGCCCTGGCCCTCGCCGGCGCCGCCTGCGCCGCGCAGGCCCACCGTCCGTGGCTGATCCCGAATACGGGTCTCATCGAATCCGACCGCGGCGAAGCGTGGGCGACCATCGACGCCGCCATCTCGGAAGGCCTGTTCGAGACCGACTTCATGCCGCAGAAGCTGGACGGCCTCACCGTCACCGACCCGGACGGCGCCACCGCCCCCGCCCCGGCGGCCACCGTCGGCAAGCACCGCGCCACGGTCGACATCCGCCTGCCGAAGGACGGCACCTACCGCATGACGCTGGCCGCCGTAAACGTGATGGGATCGTACAAGCTGAATGGCGAAATGAAGCGCTTCCGCGCCGCCGAGCAGGCCGTCGGCAACGAGATCCCGGCCGGCGCCACCGACGTGCGCCGCATGACGATGGTGCAGCGCCAGGACACGTTCGTCACGCTGAACAAGCCGACGCCGGGCGCGCTCAAGGCCACGGGAGCGGGCCTGGAAATGGTCGCGCTGACGAATCCGACGGAATTGCGCGCCGGCGAAAAGGCGACGTTCCGCTTCCAGCTGGACGGCAAGCCGCTCGCCAACTTCCCGTTCAGCCTGATCCCGGGCGGCGTGAAATACCGCGGCACCCTGAATGAGGTGCGCTTGAGCACCGGCGCCAACGGCGAAGCGAGCTTCACGCTGCCGGCGCCGAACATGTACTGGCTCAGCGCATCCTATCCCGCCAACGCGCCGCGCGGCATGGATGGCCCGGCGAAGCGCTACAGCTACTCGGCCACGTTCGAGATCCTGCCGGAGTAAGCACGCTTGCCTGACCGCGCCGTCCTCATCCCCCTCGACCCGGACCCGGCCGCGCCGCCGCCGGGCTGCGCCGTGCACACCTTCGGCGGCGCGACCATGGGCACGACCTGGTCGGCGCGCGTCGCTGCGGACGGCATCGAAGATCTGCAGCCCGCGCTGCAGGCCGAACTGGATGCGATCGTCGCGCAGATGAGCCACTGGGACCACGACTCGCTGCTGTCCCGCTACAACCGCGCGCCGGCCGGGACGTGGGTCGACCTGCCCGCGCAGTTCTTCGACGTGATGGATTACGCGCTGTGGGCGATGGCGGCGAGCGGCGGCGCCTGCGATCCGGCCCTGGGCGCCCTCGTCGGCCTGTGGGGCTTCGGCCCCGCGCGGCGCTACGACCACGCCGGCTTCTACGCGCCGGATGCGCAGGCCATCGCGCGCGCGCAGGCGCAGCGCGCGGCCGCGCGCGTGGAACTCGACCGCACGCGCCGGCGCCTGTTGCAGCCGGGCGGCGCGGTGCTCGACCTGTCGTGCGTCGCCAAGGGATACGCCGTCGATCGTCTCGCGCGGTGCCTGGAAAGCCGCGGCCTGCATCACTACGTCGTCGAGGTGGGCGGCGAATTGCGCGGCGCGGGCGTCAAGCCGGACGGGCAGCCGTGGTGGGTGGAGATCGAGGCGGTTCCGGACGGCGCCGCGCCGCAGGCCGTCGTCGCGCTGCACGGATTATCGGTCGCCACGTCGGGCGACTACCGCCAGTATTTCACGCAGGGCCCGCGGCGCGTCTCGCACACGCTGGACCCGCGCACGGGCTGGCCCATCGCCAACGGCGTCGCGGCGGTGACGGTGCTGGCGCCCACCTGCATGGCGGCCGATGCGCTGTCGACGGTCCTCACCGTGCTCGGCCCCGTGGACGGCCTCGCGTTCGCCGCACGGCACGCGCTGGCCGCGCGCTTCCTCGTCCGGCGCGACGGCGCGCTGGACGAGATCCATACGCCGGCCTGGAAGGCGCTGCTGCAATGACGGCGCTGCTGACGACGGAACCGCTGCGCCTGGGCGGCGCGCTGCTGCTGTCCGGCGGCTGGCTCGCGCTGACCTTCAACATGTGGCGCGCGCACCGCAACGGCGCTGCCGTCGATACGCGGGACGCCGACTGGCTCGTCGTCCACGCCAGCCAGACCGGCAGTGCCGAGCATCTCGCGCGGCGCAGCGCCGAGCTGCTGGCGACGGGCGGACTCGCGGCGCGCGCCGTCTGCATCTCCGCGCTCGACCGCGCGCGGCTGGCCTCGGCCACCCGCATCCTGTTCGTCGCCAGCACCTACGGCGAAGGCGACGCGCCCGACACGGCCGCACGCTTCGCCGGCCTGCTGGCGACGTCCGGCGTCGACCTCGCCCACCTGCACTACGCCGTGCTCGCGCTGGGCGACAAGAACTACGCCAATTACTGCGGCTTCGGCCGCGCACTGGACGCGTGGCTCGCGCAGCAGGGCGCGACGCGGCTGTTCGGGCGCATCGACGTCGACCGCGGCGACGCGCACGCGCTGGCCGAATGGCAGCACCACGTGGGGCGCCTGGCCGGCACGATCGACGCGCCCGACTGGGACGCGCCGGCCTATGGCGACTGGCGCATCGTGGCGCGCACGCTGGAGAATCCCGGCAGCGCCGGCGCGCCGTTGTACCGGATCGCGCTGCGTCCTGCCGAGGGCCCGCTGCCCGCCTGGGAAGCGGGCGATCTCGCCCAGGTCGGCCCGCCGGACGATCCCGATCACCCGCGCGAATACTCGATCGCGTCCGTGCCGGACGAAGGCCGGCTGGAACTGCTCGTGCGCCTGCAGCGGCGCGAGGACGGCAGCCTGGGGTCGGCGTCCGGCTGGCTGTGCGCACGGGCCGGCGACACGGACCTCGTGCACCTGCGCCTGCGCGCGCACGAGCGCTTCCGCCTCGGCGCCAATGCCGGACGGCCCTTGATCGCCATCGGCAACGGCAGCGGCCTCGCCGGCCTGCGCGGCCTGCTCAAGGCGCGCATTTGCGCGGGCCGGCACGACAACTGGCTGCTGTTCGGCGAGCGCAACCAGATCCACGATTTCCTGCTGCGCGACGAATTGCAGGACTGGCGCGACAGCGGCCGGCTGGCGCACCTGGACCTCGCCTTCTCGCGCGACCAGGCCGCGCGCCGCTACGTGCAGGACGTGCTGCGCGACGAAGCGGCGCGCCTGCGCGAGTGGGTGGAGCGCGGCGCCGCCATCTACGTGTGCGGCAGCCTGCAGGGCATGGCCGGCGGTGTGCACGAGGCGCTGCAGGCGATCCTCGGCGCGCCGCTGCTCGACGCATTGGCGAGCGAAGGCCGCTACCGGCGCGACGTCTACTAGGCCCGCCGCGTGGGCACAGGGGTGCCCACCCTACGTATCCGGCCAACGAAAGGCCAGCGGCATCAATTCTTACGTCGTTCCCGCGGAGGCGGGAACCCAAGTTTGAGAGGCCGCCCGCGCAAGTTGGGGCCCCGCCAGCAGGTAGGGTGGGCACCCCGTGCCCACGCGCGACGTGCGCGATGCGCGGGCCTCAGTGCCCGGCCGCCACCGTCGTGGCGTCGATCTCCGGCCCCCACGGATCGCGCAGCGCGACCGGCTTGCCGTCCGTCGCGAACTCCATGATGACGTCCTTGTCGCCCGCATAGCGCGGCCACGCCGGCAGCCTGCGGCCGTTCGGATCGCCCTTCTTCGCGAAGTTCACGAGGTAGGCGCTCATCGCGCGGCCCATCGCGACGTCCTTCTTCGTCGCCTGGTCGCCGTACTTGACGTCCACCGTCGCGAAGAAATACGGGATGTCGCTCGCGTGCTGCGCGCCGGGCTTGCCGATGCTGTCGGCCACGTACGAAAAGCGGTAGGCGTAGACGGGCACGCCCTGCGCGGCGAGACGCCCCGCCAGGCTGCGCGCGCCGGCCACCATGAAGCCGGTCCTGCCGCCGATGTCGGCACTGGTCGCGCCGATCATCACCGGCACCTTCGCGAAGCGGCCGGACGCGAACGCGGCGAGCGCATCGACGGCCACCTTGCCGTCCACGAACGGACCGACGTACGTGGACGGATTCTGCGGCGCGCGGTTGGCCAGGTTCATGCCGTCGACGACCTGCCCGGCCGGCAGCGCGCGCAGTTTGTCGAGCGCGTGCGGATCGTCGGCCGCGATGCCCTTCGCCGCCGCGAAGTTCACGCCCGCCTGTTCGACGGCCGCGAGCCCCGGATCGGCCGACTTGCCGTCGCCGCCGGACAGCACCACGGCCTTCGCGAACAGGCCCTGCGCCAGCGGCGACGTCAGCAGCGCATTGACGGACATGCCGCCGGCCGATTCGCCGATGATCGTCACGTTGGCCGCATCGCCGCCGAACGCCGCCACGTTGCGCTTGACCCACTGCAGCGCCGCCAGCTGGTCCATGTAGCCGTAATTGCCGAGCGGTTCGCCATGGTCCTGCTGCGTCAGCTGCGGATGGGCGAAGAAGCCGAAGCGGCCCAGCCGGTAATTGAAGCTGACCAGCACCACGCCCTGCTTCGCCAGCGCCGCGCCGGCATACGTCGGCGGCGACGAACCGCCGTTGACGAAGCCGCCGCCGTAGATCCACACGATCACGGGCAGTTTCTTGGCCGCCCGCGCCGCCGCGGGACGCCACACGTTCACGTACAGGCAGTCCTCGGCGGGCGGCGTGCCGAGCGGCGCGGCGTCGCTGGGGAAAGGCAGTTGCATGCAGTCGTTGCCGTATTCGGTGGCCGCGCGCACCCCGGACCACGCGGCGGCCGGCTGCGGCGCGCGCCAGCGCAGGCCGCCGACGGGCGGTGCGGCGAACGGGATGCCCTTCCAGCTGGCCACGCCGTTTGCGACGGCCCCTTGCACCTTGCCCGTGTCGGTGGCAACGACCGGACCGCCGTGCGCGCCGGCCGGCGCCATGGCGCACATCGAAGTTACCGCTAACATCAAAAGGGAAAGCGCGCTTGGACGGTGCATGGAACTGTCTCCTTGGTCTGGGTATGGAATGCGCTCCGGGGCGGGCGCGCTCCGATCCTAATGAGGGGATGACGGTTCGTCAATGAGCACATGTAATAGTTATCGTGAAGGAAACAGGATGCGCGCATGCGTGTCCATCGTTCCGCCCACCCGACCATGCTCAACCGCGTATTGACTGTCCTGCTGCTCGCTGCGACGCTCACCGCGGCCGCGCCCGATTCGGACGGGCCCGCCCTAGATTTGCGCCTGCTGAATCGTTAAAAAACGACGACGTGTCTTTCACACAACACAAATAGAACGGTCGTGCGAAATAGTGTATGCTTCGGCACCCGCCGACCTCGGCCTTTCCGGTCCGAGGGGCGGGCTACGAATCAATACTTGGAGTGAGACCGATGAACCAGAAACACCTGACCCTGCTCGTCGCCCTGGCCCTGGGCACGTCGCTCGACGCGACCGCTTCCGGCTACCGCTTCGGCTCGCAGAGCGTGTCCGCCCAGGGCACGGCGGACGCCAACGGCGCCGAAGCGGCCGACGCTTCGACCATCTTCGCCAACCCGGCCGGCCTGTCGCGCCTGGAAGGCCGCCAGATCGTGGGCGGCATCACGGCCGTCGTGCCGCATTCGACCTTCCAGGACGCCGGTTCGACCCGCTTCACGCACACGCCCACGGGCGGCCCGACGTCGCAGGACGATTACGCGCCGAGCGTCGTCGCCGGCCCGTCGCTGTACTACAGCCAGAAGATCGACGGCCAGTGGACGGCCGGCCTGGGCGTGTTCGTCCCGTACGGCACCAAGCTGGATTACGACAACAACTGGTCGGGGCGCTACTCGCTCACCAACATCAAGCTGGAATCCGTGAACATCAACCCGTCGGTGGCGTTCAAGCTGTCGGAGCAGCACAGCTTCGGATTCGGCATCGACATCGAATACATGAAGGCGCGCCTGGGCCAGGCCGTCGACGTGCCGGGTTCCATCGCCGCCGCGCAGGCCGCGGGCAGCGGCGCCGCGCTGGTGCGCCAGATCGTCACCCTGGGCGGCAACCCGGCCGCGCTGGCAACCGCGGGCGACGCGCACGCGGGCGTGGAGGGCAAGGACTGGGGCTATGGCTTCAACCTGGGCTACCTGTACTCGCCGACGCCGGACACGCGCTTCGGCATCGCCTACCGCTCGTCGATCAAGCATGAACTGAAGGGCGGCGCGGTGTGGGACTTCTCGACCGTCACGAGCGACGCCGTCGTCAACAAGGTACTGCAGGGCGCGTCGCACCACGTCAATTCGGCGTCGCGCGTGGACGTGACCACGCCGGAGACGCTGTCGCTGAACGCCTTCCACCAGTTCGATCCGAAATGGGCCGGCATGGCCGACGTGACCTGGACGCGCCACTCGCGCATGGACGACATCAACATCCAGTTCGTCGGCGCCGGCGTGGGCGACCTGGTGATCCGCCAGCAGTGGAAGAACACCGTGCGCGTGGCCTTCGGCGCGAATTACCAGCTCAACGACGCGACGGTCCTGCGCGCGGGCATCGCGCACGACGACTCGCCGGTGCAAGGCGACACGCTGCGCCACGCCGCCCTGCCCGACGCCGACCGCCTGCAACTGTCGTTCGGTGCGAACTGGAAGCTGACCCCGGCCTCGTCGCTGGACCTGGCCTACAGCTGGCTGCATTTCAGCGACGCGAGCGGCAACTACACGAACAACTGCAACCCGGTGATGGCGACCTGCACCGGCAACGGCGAGACGACCCGCGGGACGTGGAAGACCCGCATGCAGTTGATTGGCCTGGCGTACAACTACAAGTTCTGATGTGCATGGTGGGCTCGGGGAGCCCACCCTACGGCAACCGGATCCTTCCGCTGGCCCGCGCATCAACCGAATCGGTAGGGTGGGCACCCCGTGCCCACGCGCGCAACGTCACAACTTCGCGGAATCGAACCCCACCCGCACCGCGCCCCAGTGCCGGCCGCCGATGTCGAGCGGCATCGACAGGTCGTTGATCACCTCCCCCGTATCGCGCAGATAGGTCTGGAACAGGAACGGCTTGCGATTGGCCGCCAGCTTCGCCCCGACCGGGTCGTCGAAGATGCGCTTGTTGCGGCAGTAGACGAGATCGTGCTCGCGGCGCCCCGTCGGCGCCTGCGAGAACTTGCCGTTGTGGGCCGGCGCATAGCCGCGCGTGTCGACCGCCAGCGCGTACGCGCAGCCCGGCAGGCCGGCCAGCACGCGGTCGTACAGCGCCTGCAGGTCGGCTTCCACGGTACGGTCGTACCCTGTCGTGAAGCGCGGCGGGTCGGAACCTTCGATCGGCCGGTACGCCTGGTCGAAGATGTCGACGCCGCGCGCCAGATGGCCCGCGAGGCAGCGGCCGACGGCGTCGCGCAGCTGCGTCGTGGCCTCGACGAGGCCGTCGAACGGCGTGCCGCCCGTGCGGAACTCGGCCAGCGCGCCCTGCATCTCCTCGGTGGTCGCGCGCACCTCGTCGACGCGGCGCGACGCGTCGGCCATCGCCTTGCCCGTCTCGGACGCATTCGTCGCCATGTCACCCACCTGGCGGCCGATCGACTGGCTCACGCTGTCCAGCGACTGCATCGCCACGGCCATCTCGTTGACGGTACCCGTCATGCGCTCGAAGTCGGCGACGAAGGTCTTGAAGTGGCCGGCCGCCAGCCCGACCTCGCGTGCGGACACGTTCACGCCGTCCAGGATGTCCTGCGTGGCGCCGGTGGTCGATTCGACCAGCGTGCGCATCTCGCTGTTGACGCCCGCGATCTTGGACGTCTCCTCGTTGACCAGCTGCGACAGGCGCCGCACCTCGGCCGCCACGACGGCGAAGCCGCGGCCGGCCTCGCCCGCGCGCGCCGCCTCGATCGCCGCGTTGATGGCCAGCAGGTTGGTCTGGTTGGCGATGCGCTGGATGATGCCGCCGAATTCGCTGATCGAGCGCGCGTGGCGATCGAGCTCGCCGACCGTGCGCGCGAAGCCGTCCACCTTGTCCTCGATGGCGCGCATGCGCGCTTCCAGGTGCATCAGTTCATCCATCGACGCGCGCGCCACGGCCAGGTTGCGGTCCGCGGTGCCGGCGATGTCGTCGGTGCCGGCCTTGACGCTGGCCGACAGCGCCGTCACGTCGCGCGCCGACGCCGCCAGCGCGCGCGCGGCCGCGTACTGCTGGCGCGCCTTGTCGAGCGACTGGTCGACCTCCTTGCGCAGGCGTGCCGCGTTGATCGCGGTGCGGATGCTGCCGTCGCGCGCATTCAGCACGAGGCTGCGCACGCGCGCCGTCATGCCGGACCGTCCGGCCGGCGCGAACGCCGACGCGGACGGCACCAGCGTCGTCTTCAACCAATTCAACATACCTGTCTCCCGGTGGTCGGCTCATTAGTTCGGCGGCCGATTTTATTTGAGGAAAATATAACTGCATTCTGGATACATGTCATCATTCGGCAAAAATCAATACCCTGTCTAGCCAAATCGGGTAGGCGCCGGCAACACGTCGTATTTACCACACGAATTATCCTAGAATGGCCCGTCGCCACTTTCCACGTGCTCCCGCCTTGAAGTTCTCGATCGGCCACCGCCTGTTCGCATCCGTCCTGCTGGCGATCCTCGCCGTGGCGGCTGCCGCCGTGTTCCTGTTGCGCCAGAACGTACTGGCCGGCTTCGGCGACTACGCCGTCGGCATCGAACTGGACCGCCTGGAAGAACTGTCGACCGCGCTCACGCGCCAGTACCGGGCCGGCGGCGGCTGGGATTTCATTCCCGCCGAGGCCCGCCAGGACTGGATCGCGCAGGAGCTCGCGCGCCTGCAGCGCGCGCGCGAGGTTGGCGCGCCGGCCATGCCGGCGGCGCCCGCGGCACCCGTTGCGGCGGAGGCGCCCGTACCGCCCGTGCCGCCCGTGCCGCCTATGCCGCCGGCACCGCCGCTGCCGCCGCTGCCCGGCCCGGATGTGCCGGACGCTCCCGCCGCGCCGGCACCGCCGGCCGGGCCAGTGCACGACCCCGACCCCGGCCCGCTGCCGCTGGCACGCCGCATCACCCTGCTCGACGCGCACGGCGCCTGGCTCGCGGGCCGCCGCCCGGGTGCCGCGGCCACGCTGGCCCGGCGCGCGCTCGACGTCGACGGCCGCACGGTCGGCTACCTGGCCGTCGCCCGCGGCGCCCGGCCCAGCGACGCGCTGGCCTACGCCTTCCTGCAGCAGCTCACCAGCAGCCTGTGGCAGATCGTGGCGCTCGCCGTCCTGCTGAGCGCCGTCGCCGCCGTGCTGCTGGCGCGCCACTTCCGCCGCCCGATCCGGCAACTGGCCGCGGGCAGCCGGGCGCTGTCCGACGGCCATTTCGACCTGCGCCTGGACGCGCGCCGCAGCGACGAACTGGGCGACCTGGCGCGCCATTTCAACGCGCTCGCGGCCCGGCTGGCCGGCGCGGAAGCCGCGCGCCGCCAATGGGTCGCGGACACGTCGCACGAACTGCGCACGCCGCTGGCCGTGCTGCGCGCCCAGCTGGAAGCGCTGCAGGACGGCGTGCGCGGCGCCACGCCGGACACGTGGGACGCCATGCTGCGCCAGGTGCTCGCGCTGAATAAACTGATCGACGAGTTGTACGCGTTGGCGCGCGCCGACGTCTGCGCGCTCGATTGCAAGCCGGTAGCGCTCGACCTGTGGGCGCTCGCCCGCGACCAGGCGCACGGGTTCGAGACGCGGCTCGCGCTGGCCGGTCTCGCGCTGGAACTGGGCCCCGAGCCGGCGACGGCAACCGTGTACGCGGACCCCGACCGCATGCGCCAGGTGCTCGACAACCTGTTCGAGAACAGCCTGCGCTACACGGCGCCGGGCGGCCGCGTCCATCTGCACGCGCACGCGGACGGCGGCCGCATCCGCCTGCACCTGGACGACAGCGCGCCGGGCGTGCCGGACGACGCGCTCGCGCGCCTGTCCGAACGTTTTTATCGTGTCGACGCGTCGCGCAGCCGCGCCCACGGCGGCGCCGGCATCGGGCTCGCGCTGTGCCGGCGCCTGCTCGACGCCCAGGACGGCACGCTCGCCTTCGCGCATGCGCCGCTCGGCGGCCTGCGCGCCACCATCACCTTGCCGCTCGCGGGAGACGCCGCATGACCGCACGCATCGCCATCGTCGAGGACGAGCCGGAACTGGCGGCACTGGTCGCCGACTACGCGCGCGCGGCCGGCTACACGGCCGCCGTATTCGCCGACGGGGCCGTCGCGCTGGACGCCATCCGGCGCGATCCGCCCGCACTGCTCGTGCTCGACCTGATGCTGCCCGGCCTCGACGGCCTGTCCCTGTGCCGCGCACTGCGCGCGGAGGCGGACCCGGTGCTGGCCGCGCTGCCCGTCGTGATGGTGACGGCGCGCGTGGAAGAAATCGACCGCCTGCTGGGCCTCGACGCCGGCGCCGACGACTACCTGTGCAAGCCCTTCAGCCCGCGCGAACTCGTCGCGCGCATCAAGGCGATCCTGCGCCGCGCGGGACAACCGATCCCGGTCATCGCGATCGACACGGCCGCGCGCCGCATCGCCGTCCACGGCAAGACGCTCGACCTGACGCCGACCGAATACGGCATCCTGGCCGCGCTGGCGCGCCGTCCCGGCCACGTGTTCTCGCGCGCCCAGCTGCTCGACGTGGCGCGCGAAGGCAACGCGAGCCTCGACGTGACGGACCGCGCCATCGACAGCCACGTCAAGAACCTCAGGAAAAAACTGGACGCAGCGCTGCCCGGCGTGGACGCCATCCATTCGATCTACGGGCTCGGTTACCGTTTCGATCCCTGATCCGCGCATCTTCATTTTTTCTCCACAATCCGGATGCACGATGCACGCATGGCCCGCCGCGCCGCGCGGGCCGCGACAAGGAGAACATGATGAAAGCTGCCACCCTCGCCCTCCCCGTCCTGCTGGGCGCCGCCACGCTGCCCGCGCTGGCGCAGACGACGACGGACGAGCATGACCAGGATGCCCATGTGTACGTGAACATCCACTGCAAGACCGACACCGGCAAGTGCAAGGCGCCGCCCGCCCCCCCTGCTCCGCCGGTCCCGCCCGCGCCGCCGGCGCCTCCCGTGCCGCCTTCGCCCGACGCGCCCGCGGCCGGTGCCCCGCCCGCCCTGCCCGCCATTCCGGCCGTGCCCGCGGTGCCGCCCGTCCCGGCGCCGCCGCCGCCGCCCAGGCTGCCGCCGGTCCCGGCCGGGGCCCACGCGGCCTGCGCGGCCAGGCCCACCGGCAGCACGCTCACGTGGGACCTGGGCGGCGGCGAAATCATGCAGGGCGTCTGCGCCAGGCGGCACGGCAAGATGGTGTTCGTGCTGCGCAGTTACGAGCTGAACGGCTGACGCCGGGGCGGCCGCGCCTCGACTTTCGCGGCACGATTGGGTATGCTGCGCCGCATGTCCCTCTCGTGCCACCCAGGCCCACTGCCGCGCGAGAAAATCCTGGCCATCATCGACACCGACAACACACCGTGAGCATCCCCGATCCCGACCCGCGCCCGCAGCCGCCCATCGAACCCGCGCTGGAGGATTGCTGCGGCTCGGGCTGTCCGAACTGTATCTTCGACGTGTACCAGATGCTGCTCGCGAACTACAAGGAGGCGCTGGCGGCATGGGAGGTGCGGCATCCGGAGGCGGTGGAGAAGCCGGGACAGGAATGACGGGCGCCTCGTTGGCGCCCGTTCGACCGTTGACTCCTGCCAAATCGCCATAAACCGGGCTCTGTCAACATGCCTCGTTAGTCAACGACGGCGGCATCATGGCAATCGACGCATACCTGCAAATCGACGGCGTCAAGGGCGAGTCCACTGACGACAAACACAAGGGCTCGCCTGCCAGTTCTTTGTCGATGTCCACACTTCAATAAGCGCTGGCGCGGTGCCGGGCGCCTTCTTCAGCGCTCCGTGTTTGACAGCCGGCGTTCAGCAAAGCGGCCAGCGATGAAGTCCACCAGCGCGCGAACGCGATTGGGGACGAAGCGTCCGCTAGGCAGGATTGCGTGCAAGGGATACGGATCTGTCCCCCATTCGGCCAGCAGCCGCACCAGGGCGCCGCTTTGCAGATCACGCCGCTGCTCGATCTCGGTCATGAAGATGATTCCGGCTCCCGCAACGGCCCATTGGCGTGCCATCGAGGCGTCATCCACGACCCGGTCGCCGCTGACCCTGACCGTGGTCCACTGGTCGTTCTGACCGAAGCGCCATGAGTTGAACGTGCGCCCGGCGCGCATGAATGCGATGCAGTTGTGGTCCACCAGGTCTGTAGGTGTAAGTGGCGTGCCGTGACGACGCAAGTAGTCGGGGGAAGCGCTGAGAACGGGGTGCGCCAGCGACAATTGACGGGCCACGAGGCGAGAGTCGCTCAACTCCCCGTACCGAATCGCGAAGTCTATCTCGTCTCGCAGCACGTCGAGCAAGCGGTCGCCAACATTGAGCGTCAGCTTCACCCCGGGGTGAAGGTGCAGGAATTCATCAAACATCGGCATCAGTACGGTCCGGGCGAGGTCCGACGGTGCCGAAACACGTACCGTGCCCACCAGCGCGCCGCGTTCGGCATCGAGCTGGGACTCCCCCTCCGCCAACAGCTCGAACGCGCGCTGGGCATACTCCAGCAGGATTTGACCTGGCGGCGTGAGCCGCATTGCACGCGTCGAGCGCTCGAAGAGCCGCGTCCCCAACTGAGTCTCAAGTCGCTTCAGCGTTGCGCTGGCCGCCGCCGGCGTGATGCCGAGTGCCCGCGCAGCCGCGGTCAACGACCCGCCGCTGACCGTGTACAGCAACACCTGGAGGTCGCCTATATTTTCAATCCTGGTTTGAAAGTGATGCATTAGAAGGGCCTCTTATCAAGCGCAGCTATTTTACCTATATTACCTTCCATCGACATCACTTAAGCCAAGAAAGGAAAGTGCCATGAAAGCTGTTGCTTATCAAAAGAACTTGCCCATCAATGCGCCAAAGGCGCTCGAGGACGTGGAACTGCCCGCTCCGGTGCCCGGTGCGCGTGACCTGCTGGTGCGCGTGCACGCGGTCTCGGTCAATCCGGTCGACACCAAGGTGCGCGCCGCCAGCGCGCCGGCCGCCGGCGAACGCAAGGTGCTCGGCTGGGACGCCGTCGGCGTCGTCGAGGCCATCGGCGCGCAGGCCACCGGCTTCGCGGTCGGTGACCGCGTCTGGTACGCCGGTTCGATCAGGCGCCCGGGCGCCAACAGCGAGCTGCATGCGGTGGACGCGCGCATCGTCTCCAGGGCGCCCAAGTCGCTTTCGGATGCGCAAGCCGCGGCGTTGCCGCTGACGGCCATCACCGCGTGGGAGCTGCTGTTCGACCGGCTGCGCATTGCCCAGGGCGGTGGCGAAGGCCAGACGCTGCTGGTCGTGGGCGGCGCCGGCGGCGTGGGCTCGATCCTGATCCAGCTGGCCCGGCAGCTGACCAAGCTGCGCGTGATTGCCACGGCGTCGCGTCCGGAGTCGCGTGAATGGTGCCTGGAGCTGGGTGCGCACGCGGTCATCGATCACGCCACGCCGCTGTCGCAGGCGCTGCGCTCGGCCGGCATCGAGCAAGTGGACTACGTGGCCTCGCTCACGCAGACCGGCACGCACTACCAGGAGATCATCCAGAGCCTGAAGCCACAAGGCGCGCTGGCCGTCATCGATGACATGGAAGGGTTGGACCCGATCGCGCTCAAGAACAAGTCGTTGTCGCTGCACTGGGAGCTGATGTTCACGCGCTCGATGTTCGAGACGCCTGACATGCACGAGCAAGGCATTCTGCTGGGGCGCGTGGCTGAGCTCGTCGACGCCGGCCGCGTCAGGACGACCGCCAACGCCGTCTTCGGCCGCATCAACGCCGAAAACCTGACCCGTGCCCATGCGCTGATCGAAAGCGGCAAGGCCGTGGGCAAGATCGTGCTTGAAGGCTTTTGATTTCGGACGCACCGCATACCAGCACTCAAACGCATAACTTCATTTCAAAGGAACTCATCATGTCTCAACACCACGCTACCCAAGTCCAGACCAAGGCTTCCATCACGCGCGACAGCGCGCTGGCGCTGGCCGTCGCCGCGCGCGACGCGGCCACCAAGACCGGCCTGAATCTGGCCATTGCGATCACCGACGAAGGCGGCCACCTGATCGCCTTCGAGCGTGCCGACGCGACGCCGTTCCTGGCCGCCGAAGTGGCCGTCAACAAGGCTTGGACTGCCGCCTCCTTCGGTCTGGACACAATGATCTGGAACCAGGTCGTCGCTCAGCCGGCCACGGCGCCGCTGGCCAACCATCCGCGTGTCATGCCGGTGGGTGGCGGCGTTCCCATCGTGGTGGGCGGTCGTGTGGTCGGTGGCATCGGCATCTCTGGCGGCAATGCCCAGCAAGACCACGACGTGGCTGTCGCTGCGCTCACGGCCGCTGGCTTCGAGGTGGCCAAATGAGCGCAACCATCGCGCGGCGCGCCGCCGGCGTCGTGCTGACCGCGGCGGCACTGGCGGCCTCGACGGCGGGCAGGGCGGCCACTCATCTCGACGTTGCTTCCGCCACCGTCGACTTATATGCGCGCATGACTGCGCGGGACCTGGCTGGCGTCCTGCGCTACATCCCTGCGGCCGGATTCACCGAGATCGACCCGTCGGCACCTTCGGTTCACGTCCTGAAGCCCGCGGCGTTCGAGGCGCTGTTCAATTCGGATGCGGTCATCAAGCTACGCGCCGAAGACGTGAACGTGCAACGCTTCGGAAGCACTGCGGTCGTAACGGGCGTACGTCTTGGCTCGGTCGGCCCGAAGGACAAGCCGTCCAATGAGCTGCGGGCGCCGTTCACGATGGTTTGGACCAGCGACAACGGTAGCTGGCACCTGCGACACATCCAGCTGTCTTACTGAGACCGTGGGCGAGGTGGCAACACAGTGCCAAGCAGTCGCCCGATTTTTGCCGTCAAAGGTGAATTGACCATATGGCAGGGGTTGGGCGACGAAGCGCCTGGAACGGCAGATGAGGTCGAGGTGCATTTGAACGATGTCGCGCAGTGGAGGCAACGCTGGAACAGGCCTGGCCTGGCCGGAATCAAGACACACCGCGATCTTGACAACCGCCCGCCCGCGCCCCACCATCGTCGACGCCACCTCTTCGCCGCTTCCCATGCCGACCACCCACATCCGCCCCGCCACGCCCCTTGATGCCGCACGCATCTGCGCCATCTACAACCACTACGTCACGACGACGACCATCAGCTTCGAGGAAGAGCCGGTCGCCGAACCGGACATGGCGCAGCGCATCGCCGACGTCGGCGCGGCCGGCCTGCCGTGGCTCGTGCTGGAAGTCGACGGCGCGCTGGCCGGCTATGCCTATGCCACCAAATGGCGCGTGCGGCCCGCGTACCGGCACGCCGTCGAGAGCACGGTCTATCTCGACGGCGCCTGGGCCGGGCGCGGTTTCGGGCGCATGCTGTACGGCGCCCTGCTCGATGCCTTGCGCGCGCGCGAGCTGCACGTCGTCATCGGCGGCATCGCGCTGCCGAACGATGCCAGCGCCGGGCTGCACGAGGCGCTTGGCTTCCGCAAGGTCGCGCACTTCTCGGAAGTCGGCAAGAAGTTCGGGAGATGGGTCGACGTGGGCTACTGGGAACGCAAGCTCGCCTGACAATCCTTCGAACCAGAACTGTCGGATGACGCAGTAAGTGAAAAGGCGGGTACTAATTGCAAAGGCCTTTTTCACTATCTCTGTCATCTCGGGCATAGCGAGGTGACCAACAAATTGAAAATTTCCGGCTGATGCGCCTTAAATACTGAAAAATTCCGATGGCTTGGCGGGACGTATCGACAGGCTTCTAACGACCGGACGTAGCCGTTGTCGTCAAACGGTTTTGACTTCAAAAACCCGCACACGCAATCGGCGGCGTATCAACGCGATCAAGCGTCATCGGCGCTTGTGATGGAGTCAGATTTACTCGTTCAATGCATGTGTACGGCAACAAGTTTTGCCGTGTTTTTACGCATGTGATGGCCGGAGCTGAGCTGTGTGGATCACATGCGAAGCCATTGCTTTCAAGTTTTCCGGTCGCTAACGACATCTCCATGCCAGGTTGTACGAGGGCGCGCACATCGTTTGCAAATCGCTCGTTGTTCACGGTATAGCAGCCGGAGAGAAACAGTAAGGATCCACCTATTAAAGCTAGTCTCTTCATATTTTCCCAGTCATAGATCGCTCAGGCCAAAGGCCGGTTGTGACCGAACTCGGCCGTTCAGCTCAGCATAGCAGGTTGCTGAAGCGAAAAAGTCACGAACGGTCACGACCGGCCGGAACCGACCCGGAGCGGCCCTTGACTCCGCTTCAAGCTGGCCGAGTTTACAGCTTTGACTACTGCCAGAACTTTCATGTACGTTTAACCTTCGGGGTTGCGACAGACGTTTCACTCGCCGTGGAGTCAGGCACATACTCGAAATTGACGTTGAACTTCCAGTCGTTGCTTTCCTGAAAAAACGACAAGGTCGCCTGAGCCCACTTATCACCCTGATTGGCCATCCGGACATACAACTCGTCGATGAGGTCTCTCAAACTTTCACTAATCGAGGCTAGACCAGGCTGCTCACCATTCTTCAATTTATAGTTGATCTTCACGCCGTCGCAGTCGATTGTTAGCGTACCTTTCGTCCATTCCTGCGGAGTGCATGCGATCGCTTCTCGCAGCAGTCGCAATAAAACGTCACTGTACTGATCAAGCTTATTGGTCATGTTGATTCTAGGTGTAATGAAAATATGGAAGAACCGCTATTGGCCGAACCCGGCCGTTCGCGATGCTCAGTGTACGGTCCGTATTACTCTGCTGGAAAATTGCAGTTTTGATGGCGGCACTCAAACTAGTCATCTTGTCAAGGCGAGCCGGACGGCCAAAAACACTTACCTAATGTACGTACACGGTCGACGGATAAATCAGTTTTGAAGCATGATGTTGCGGACACCGAGATTCCGCTACCGAAGCTCTAAGGTATCGGGATCCACTCGTTCCGGATCAAAACAGATCACATTTCCATCTGCGTCATAAACTACGCCATCTTTCTGCCTGTGGACGTCCCCGTCCTCGATCAACTGGGCCACCGCCGCGAAGTATGTCGGTAAATCGCATCCGACTTCGGAAGCTATCCTCCGATGGAGTCCTGGCTTCCACGGTTGCGGCGGCAGGGCGGCTTTGATTCGTGCGATCAGCTCGCCTGAGGGCGGGGAAGTTGGGGAAGGCGAAGGTCTTCGACTCTCTCCGGTAGGCAACGGCTCAAAGGTTGTCTTGTGCAAACACATCAAGTTTGCTACGCCATGAGTTCTCGCACTAACTTCACAAGCTCGGAGAACTGCCCTCAGAGAAGTCCAGGCTCCGCGCGTGTCTGAGGGAACAATTGCACACAACTGCGTCCAGACACGCTCGATCTCAGCCGGCGTGACGATACTAAGATCGAGCTTTGCTAAATCATTGGCACTAAAGTTAAATCTGCGGAAATGCTGAGATAGAAGAATGAACGCCGTGATATAGCGCCACCCCTTTAGGAACCGATCAGCGCCCTTTCCGAGCGGCCTTAAATGCTCTAGCTGATCGTCCACGCGCTTTAATACCTGAACGATCTTTGGCCACACTTCAAGCGTGACGTTTTCGTTAAACACCCTCTCGTAGGTGGTAGCCGCACGCATAAACTTTGATCGAAGCGAAGCAGCCTGATGAGGCTCTTTCAAGATCAACGCCATGTAGCCGGCCGCCGCGTAAAGAGGAGTTACCAGCTCAGCGGTTGCGTGGCCTTGATTCGCATAGAAGTTCTTTCGCCTCTCATAATAGAGCCCATGCCGCAGCATCGTGTCCTCGATATCACGCTGAATCTTGTCAGTAGCGTGCAACGATGCGAGCTCGACGTCGGTTTGATTGTTCGTAGCCCGTATAATCGCGTCGCGAATATTCTCGTCTTTAGTCACAATGACTTTTACGAGAACACAACGATCGTCTGATGCCTCAGTACGTGATTCGAAGTGACGAAAAATTGATTCAGTCGTTTGTAGGCCGTTTACGATTTGAACATCGCTGGCCTGGATAGACTTGCCAGTTATAGCCGCGGAGGTAGCTAATATCGTCACGCCGTTGTTTAGCCACCAAAAGTCAGGGGAATCCTCTGCTCTAAGGGTCGATCGGATATCTTCGTTAACACGATTCATACCCATAAAATCGCGCACGTTCGATTCGAACAGATAGCGTCGAAGCTTCCCGTCGTTACTGATGAATTTGTAGTAATCTGAGAGGCGAACTAACACAACATACCGTTCCCCCTTCGCGAGCGCTTCGACAAACGGTAGCTCCAACGTATAGTTGGGCATGATCCGATGCAGCTCAACAAGTTCGGTGCTGCCGATAAATTTGAATTTCGCACTACAGGAACCAAAGCTGTTCTTAACAATTGCTTCCACCTGCCGTCCACGGGCTTCGACCTCGTCTCCGATCTCGCTAGTATCTCCTCGCGACGCGTAGAAAATTTCAACTTTAAAGTGTGACAACCGCGGCGACATTTTACGGTATGCGTACTTTAAATTGTTGCGCATCTTCAACAACAACGGAGAGTATGCTCCGGTCAACTGCGTATCGTCGAGCGAAAAATCGAGTATCTCTGTCAGCGTAGCGATCAGAGCATCTAAGGTCGCTTGTTTGAATGTATCGTGATGCTTGCAAGTTACGAAAACAACCTTCAGTTCTGAGCTCGTTCTAGGCCAGGTGAAAGACTCTGGATCCTGAAGCATGTGTCCATTAACTAGAACAAAGAAGCCGTCAATGCCTCCGTCCTGTCTCCCATCGATCCAGCCGTACAGTATTTCATCGGTTGAAAAATCGTCGTCCTTGGTGATCTGTTCTAGAGCTAGATACTCGAATGCTTCGTCACGTTTCTCAGACGGCAGCTTTAAATGCACCCTGTCATCAATAATACCACCCAACAGCAAACGATCATTTTTTGCCATCTCGACCTCACGTATTTATTTCCGTATAGCATAACATCGTTACTGGCAAGTGATTAGCCATCAGTCCGAGGTGATGTCTTGTCAACGCGCGGGAACGATTCCTGGCCGATTGCGGTTCTTCTAGCGTGTCTGCTTCCGCCCCGGAGCGGACGGTCACGCAGGCCCATTGGACTCTTGGGTCATCTCATCAGTGCTACTGCGAATACCTACTTTCTGGCATATCCACCAGTAAGCAAGCCCACCGGCGAGTCCAGACCCAAGATAGTTCAACGAATCATACAGACCGGATTGCGCCCAACGGACGGATGTGAATGGCTTGGCAAGCTCGATCCAGAGAGGTATGGCGCAGATAAAGCCGGTTATTCCAAACTGCCACCAACGCGTTAGACGCAACTTCCAGAACAAAAACGCAAGCGGCAAGCCAAAGATGAGCGCGGCCATTATCGCAAGTGGGAAACCGATAAACCAAACCAGCGGTAACGCGCACCAAGTTCCTGTTCCATGCGCAAGCCCGACGCCGCAAGTGGTAGAGGTGGCTACAGCCACGCCGCCAATGGCGGCGACTCCAAGCATCGACATAGTACGGAGCACTGACTTGACGGTTGGATGCACTGTTTCTCCATTATGCAGTGGCGCTCTCCGAACAGAGATAACGCGAACGGCTGCTTCTGGCCGATCTCGGCCGTTCAGGTGAGCATAGCAGGTTGCCTGAGCGAAAAAGTCACGCACGGTCACGACCGGCAAGAAGCGACCCATTGCAGACGTTGCCACCTGATCTGCAGCTTTCGTTTAGCCAAGGTGGCGACTACTGACCGGTCAACAATTCTTTGACACGCTCAAGCTCATAACGAAGGGCCGCTAGGTCAGCCGCGTCAGAATTTTCCTCACCAGTTCGGTCAGCGATGTATTCCGCGCGCTTGATAGCAAAGCGAATTCGTTCGAAGACTTCGTCCAGCCGTTCGGGTAGCGGATTGAGCCATCCCAGCTGCTTTTCGAACAAGGCAGCTCCGTCATCGCTGAGAGCTCGAATAGCCGCAATAGTCGAGATGGATTTCATGGATTTTGAAGCCTTTTCGTGCGTTGGTCACTAAGGAGATGAACGTCCGCTTTTGGCCGCAAGCGGCCTTTCGTCGAGTGTACGCAGGCATTGCACTTGTCGCAACAAAACCTCTCACCAAGCCGATTGTTCATTAACTCCGTCAACAGTTTTTCACTAACTTGGCACATTTTTCATTTTTCGTGTCACCCGACAGAACATGCTTGTTTGCGCACCAACATTTCGACTATACTGGAAATATGGAAAACAAAGATGCCATCACGGCGCTCGCCGCGCTCGCCCAGGAATCGCGGCTGGCCACCTACCGCCTGCTCGTGCAGGCCGGCCCGGACGGACTCGCCGCAAGCAGGATCGCGGAAACGCTCGGCCTGCCCGCCTCCTCGCTGTCGTTCCACCTCAAGGAGCTGACGCACGCGAACCTCGTCGTGCCGCGCCAGGAAGGCCGCTTCGTCATCTACGCCGCGCGCTTCGACACGATGAACGACCTGGTCGGATTCCTCACCGAAAACTGCTGCGGCGGCCGACCCTGCGGCCCCGCGTGCGGCGCCTGAACCCGCCATTCACCCATTCATGAACGTACTCTTTCTCTGCACCGGCAACTCCTGCCGCTCCCTGATCAGCGAAGCCGTCTTCAACCACCTGGCGCCCGCCGGCTGGCATGCCATCAGCGCCGGCAGCCGGCCCACCGGCAAGCTGAACGAACGCGCGCTCGCGCTGCTGGCCGCCAAGGGCGTGCCGACCGGCGGCTATTTCAGCAAGTCGTGGGACGGCCTGCCCGTGACGCCGGACATCGTCGTCACCGTGTGCGCCAGCGCCGCCGGCGAGACGTGCCCGGCCTACCTCGGCCCCGTGCTGCGCACGCACTGGGGCGTCGACGATCCGAGCCACGTGACCGGCACCGAACAAGAGATCGACGCCGCGTTCGAGCTGGCCTACGCGATCCTGCGCGCGCGCATCGAAGCGTTCCTGGCATTGCCGCTCGACCGCCTCGCAGCGGACCGCGCCGCGTTCAAGGCGGCGCTCGACCGCATCGGCGGCATCGACGCGTGATGCTGCCGGCCTTCCTCATCTTCCTCGGCACGCTGGTCCTCGTGATCTGGCAGCCGCGCGGCCTCGGCATCGGCTGGAGCGCCGCCGCCGGCGCCGCCGTCGCCCTGCTCGCGGGCGTGATCCATGCCGCCGACATTCCCGTCGTCTGGCACATCGTCTGGAACGCCACCGACGCGTTCGTCGCCATCATCGTCATCAGCCTGCTGCTCGACCGCGCCGGCTTCTTCGAGTGGGCCGCGCTGCACGTCGCGCGCTGGGGCGGCGGCAACGGCCGCCGCCTGTTCGTGCTGCTGGTGCTGCTCGGCGCGGCCGTCGCGGCGCTGTTCGCGAACGACGGCGCGGCCCTGATCCTCACGCCGATCGTGATCGCGATGCTGGCCGCGCTGCGCTTCCCGCCGCGCGCCACGCTCGCCTGCGTGATGGCGGCCGGCTTCATCGCCGACACGTCCAGCCTGCCGCTGGTGGTGTCGAACCTCGTCAACATCGTGTCCGCCGATTATTTCGGCATCGGCTTCGCGCGCTATGCGGCCGTGATGGTGCCGGTGGACCTCGTCGCGGTGGCGGCGACGCTCGCCGCGCTCGTCGCGTTCTACGGCCGCGACCTGCCGGCGACCTACGATCTCGCCCAGCTCAAACGCCCGCGGGACGCCATCCGCGACCGCGCGACGTTCATCGCCGGCTGGTACGTGCTGGCGCTGCTGCTGGCCGGTTTCTTCTGGCTCGAACGCGCGGGCGTGCCGATCAGCGCGGTCGCCGCGATGGGCGCCGTCGTGCTGCTGGCCGTCGCGGCGCGCGGCCACGTCATTTCCACGCGCGCCGTGCTGAAGGGCGCGCCGTGGCAGGTCGTCGTGTTCTCGCTCGGGATGTACCTCGTGGTCTACGGCTTGCGCAACGCCGGCCTCACCGACTACCTGACGGCGCTGCTGGCGCGCAGCGCGGCGCACGGCACCTGGGGCGCGGCGCTGGGCACGGGGTTCACGACCGCGCTGCTGTCGTCGGTCATGAACAACATGCCGACGGTGCTGGTCGGCGCGCTCGCGATCGACGCCGTCCCGGCCAGCGGCGCCGTGCACGAGGCGATGGTGTACGCCAACGTGATCGGCTGCGACCTCGGCCCCAAGATCACGCCGATCGGCAGCCTGGCCACCCTGCTCTGGCTGCACGTGCTGGCGGACAAGGGCATCCGCATCTCCTGGGGCCAGTACTTCCGCACCGGCGTCGTGCTGACCCTGCCGATCCTGCTCCTGACCCTGGCCGCGCTGGCGCTGCGGCTGTCCTGACGCATGCAACGAGACGACCATGAACAAACTTCCCGACCTGCCCAACATCGATCCGGAACGCCTCGACCTGCCCACCGCCGCGAAGCTGGAACCGGCCGGCGGCCTCGATCATCCGCCGCGCATCCTGATGCTGTACGGCTCGCTGCGCGAACGCTCGTTCAGCCGCTTCCTGACCTTCGAGGCGGCGCGCATCCTCGAACACTTCGGCGCCGAGGTGAAGATCTTCGATCCGGCCGAACTGCCGATGGCCGGCAGCGTGCCCGAGACGCATCCGAAAGTGGTCGAGCTGCGCGCGCTGTCCCTGTGGTCCGAGGGCCAGGTGTGGTGCAGTCCGGAGCGCCACGGCGCGGTCACGGCCGTCATGAAGAACCAGATCGACTGGATCCCGCTGGACCAGGGCGGCGTGCGCCCCAGCCAGGGACGGACGCTCGCGGTGATGCAGGTCTGCGGCGGCTCGCAGTCGTTCAACGTGGTCAACACGCTGCGCCTGCTGGGGCGCTGGATGCGCATGTTCACGATCCCGAACCAGTCGTCGGTGCCGATGGCGTACAAGGAATTCGACGACGCCGGCCGCATGCGCCCGTCCGCGTACTACGACCGCGTCGTCGACGTGATGGAAGAATTATTCAAGTTCACGCTGCTCACGCGCGGCCGCACGGATTACCTGATCGACCGTTACAGCGAACGCAGCGAACGCGCGCGCAAGGCGATCGACCGGCAGATCGTCAAGCTGTAGCGCGCGCCGCTCAGAACACGACGCCGGCGCCGAGCAGGAACACGTCCGAGTCGCGGTGGTAGTCGGTGATCACCCGGTTCCACGTCAGTTGCGCGCGCCAGGTGTCGCTGATGCGGTAGCGCATGCCGATCGACGCCAGCCCGGTCAGGCGCGTGACGCGCTCGGCTTCGGCGTCGGTGCGGTCGAGCTGGTCGCGCACGCCGTAGGCGCCGAAGCCCATCTCCAGCACGGTGCGTTCCGTGAACGGGCGCAGCAGCCAGATCTGGCTCGAGACCCCGATGCGCTCGGCCACGCCCACCTTGCCCTCGTCCATCAGGATGACGCTCCATTCGACGTTCGGGTTGACCGTGCGGCGGTACTCGACGGCGGCCGCCGTCGCCTTTTCCGATTTAAAGCTGTTCACGATGGAGCGGCCGCCCAGCAGCATGATCGTCTCGTCGCCCTTGTCGGCGTTTTCCTTGCGCTCCCAGTTCGGCACGGTGCCCAGCTCGTAGCCCATGCCGACCATCAGCTGGGTGGTGTCGCGGTCGGGGATGCCGTGCGTATGCGACAGCCGGGCCTCCACGTACGCATGCGAATGCAGGTGGTAGATCGCATCCACGCTCATCAGCTCACCCCAGCCGTGCTCGTTGCGGTAATCGCTCAGCGAGCCGTTGCCCGTCGTCGTGTCGAAATAATAGTAGGGGCCGAAGCCGGCGCCGAACGACCAGCCGCGCTGCGGCACGCGGGTATGCAGCCACGCCTGGGCGCCGAGGCCGTCGCGGTGGTGCAGCCTGGGGTGGCCTTCGTTCAGGTAGTCGGCGCTCAGCGCAAAGTATGGCGTCAGGCGCTGGGTGTAGCCGACGTTGACGGCGAACGAGGCGTCGCCGTGGTCCTTGTCGACACGCATCGCGCCGGCCAGCAGGGAGGCGTCCTGCGCCTGGGACGCGCCGGCGGCGGCCAGCAGCAAGGCGGAACAGAGGAGTCGCTTGGGGAGTCGCATGGTCGTGTCGGGTTGTTTTTTTGCGATTGTGCCAAGGTTTCCGATTTTCAGTCGCTCGAAAGCACTATCTCAGCCGTACCGTGTGCGAAGACGCAAGCCAGCGGTGCTAGGTTTTGGACAGCACCCCAGGACGGGGTGCGCCGCAGGACCCTTGTTCAACAGGAGGTAATCCATGAAACGTGTTCTGTCCGTCCTCGCAATGGCGGCGGCATCGGCCGCCATCGCCCTGCCCGCCGGCGCCGCGCCGAACGACCCGACCTACCGGGCCGTCGCCAGCGGGGCGCTGGAAAGTCCGCCCAACGCCTCGCCCGGCTCCAGCCTCGTGACGATCGACCTGAACGGCAAGCAAATGCTCGTCGACATGCCGTTCCGCGACCTGGACGGCACCACCACCGCGGCGCACGTCCATTGCTGCACCAGCTCGGCCTTCACGGGCACGGCGCCGGTGGCGGTGCCGTTCCAGGACTTTCCCCTGGACGTCCACGCAGGCACCTACAGCAATGCCATCGCGCTCGGTGACGAAGCGTCCTACGATCCCGCCTTCGTGAAGGCGCACGGCGGCACGGTCCAGGGCGCCGCATCGGCCCTCGTCGACGGCATCGACGCCAACGAAGCCTACGTCAACATCCACACGACCGCGTATCCGAACGGGGAGATCCGCGGCTGGCTGGTGGCCGCGCCCGTGCCGGAGACGGCCGAGTGGGCGATGCTGGCGGTGGGCCTGGCCGGGTTGATGTGGATGAGCCGGAGGCGGCCGGCGGTGTGACCGGCCGCCCGCGTTTTCGTAGGGTGGGCGGTCCTCCGCCCACGCGGCGATACCTGACGGTTTCGTGTTCGTGCACGAACCGGCTGGCGCCAGCTATCGTCGCGTGGGCACGTTTCATTTGAGGCCCCCGGCCTCAAATGCCCACCCTACAAATTCAATGCGGCCCAGGCCGGAACGGCGATTCGCCAGAATGCCGCCAACGATTCCACGTTCCCCACATCCAGCCCGAGAAACCCCGCCGCCTGCCGCAGCGCCGCCACCGCGGCACCTTCATCGCCCGGCCGCACGGCCAGCGCGCCCGTCTGCTTGGACAGCTTGTCGCCATCGGCATTGCGCACGACCGGCACGTGCAGATAGCGCGGCGTGGGCACGTCCAACAGCCGCTGCAGGAAGATCTGGCGCGGCGTGGAATCGAGCAGGTCGGCGCCGCGCACGACGTCCGTCACGCCCTGCTCGGCATCGTCGACGACGACGGCCAGCTGGTACGCCCAGTAACCGTCGGCCCGCTTCAGCACGAAGTCGCCCGACTCGCTGGCCAGATGCTGGCTGACGACGCCCGCGAGGCGGTCCTGGAAGGTGATGACGTCCGCGCCCGCCTCCGGCACGCGCAGGCGCAGGCTGCGCGGGCTGCGTCCCGGCGCGAGGCCATGGCGGCACGTGCCCGGGTAGAGGGCGGCGCCGTCGGGCGCGAAGCCGAGGCGCGAATCGGCGATCTCGCGCCGGTTGCAGCCGCACGGGTAGACGTGGCCGGCGAGGCGGTCGTAGGCGGCCTGGTACAGGTGCTTGCGGCGGCTCTGCCACACGACCTCGCGGTCGGATTCCATGCCCAGGCGCCGCAGCAGGCCGAGGATCTCCTCGGCGGCGCCGGGCACGCTGCGGCCTTCGTCGATGTCTTCGATGCGGATGAGCCACGTGCCGCGGTGGGCGCGCGCGTCGAGATAACTGGCCAGCGCGGCGACCAGCGAGCCCGCGTGCAGCGGCCCCGTGGGCGATGGGGCGAAGCGGCCGACGTAGGCGTCGGTGGGTGTCGTTGCGTTCATGGAGGCGCAACCTTAGCACATCGCGGCGGCCCCCTGTGCGGCCAATACCCGCGCGGCATCGTCCGGCGTGAGCGGACGGTGGTAGTAATAGCCCTGCACGAGATCGCTCCCCATCTCGCGCAGCAGCGTCAGCTCGGCCTCGGTCTCGACGCCTTCCGCCACCACGTCCAGGCCCAGAGCGCGCGCCAGCATCAGCACCACCTCGACGATCTGGCGCTTGTCGTCAAAACAGTCGAGCTTGCTGACGAAGGAGCGGTCGATCTTCAACGTGTCGATCGGCAGCCGGCGCAGATAGCTGAGCGAGGAATAGCCGGTGCCGAAATCGTCCAGGCTCACGAGCACGCCCAACGCCTTCAACCGGGCGAACACGGCGATCGCATGCTCGGCGTCGGCCATGACGGCGCTTTCGGTCAGCTCGAGCTTCAGGCTGGCGGGCGCGATCCCGGTCTCGGCCAGCGCGCACGCCACGACCTCGACCAGGTCGCCGCCCGTGAACTGCACGGCCGACACGTTCACGCTCATCGAGAGCCGGGGGTCATGGTCGCGCTGCCAGTCGCGCAACTGGCGGCAGGCTTCGCCCAGGACCCAGGCGCCGATCGGCTCGATCAGGCCGATTTCCTCGAGGACGGAGATGAATTCGCCCGGCGGCACGAGGCCGCGTACCGGGTGGCGCCAGCGCAGCAGGGCCTCGAAGCCACGCACGCGGCCGCCGCGCGGGTCGACGATCGGCTGGAAGTGCAGGAAGAACTGCTGCTGTGCCATCGCGTCGCGCAGGTCCGCTTCCAGCTGCAGGCGGCGCACGGCGGCCAGCTGCATGGTCTGGTCGAACATCACCCAGCGCGCCCGCCCGCCCTGCTTGGCGTGGTACATCGCGATGTCGGCGTCGCGCAGGATGTCTTCCACGTCGGCGTAGCCGCTGGCGCTGAGGGCGATGCCCACGCTGGCCGTCACGAACACGCGCTGGCCGGCCACCTCGAACGGCTCGGCCAGCACGCCCATGATGCGTTCGGCGACCACGATCGCGCTTTCGGCACTGGCCACCTGGTCGAGCAGGATCACGAATTCGTCGCCGCCGAAGCGCGCGAGGAGGGGCTCGTGCGCGAACGCGCGGTCGCGCGCCACCAGGTCGGTCTGGCGCAGGCAGAGCGACAGGCGCTTGGCCGTCGCGACGATCAACTGGTCGCCGGACTGGTGCCCGAGCCCGTCGTTGACGGATTTGAAACGGTCCAGGTCCACGAACAGCACCGCGAAATGATTGTCCGGCTTGCGCTGCGCGCGCTGCAGCAGATGTTCGAGCCGGTCCGCGAACAGCTTGCGGTTGCCTAACCGGGTCAGCGGATCGTGCAGGGCGTCGTGTATCAATTTGTCGTGGGCGCGGCGGCGCTCGAACACGCGGCCGAGCTGGGTGCCGATCTGGGCCAGCAGCCGCAGCAGCGATTCCTCCGGCGCCTGGCGTACGCGGCTGAAAAACTCCAGCACCGCGACCACCTCGCTGGCGATCATCACCGGGAAGGCAAACATCGAGGCGAAGCCGGCGTCCACGATCAGCGACAGGCGGGGGGTTTCCGCGCTGCCGGCCGCATCGGTATCGATCCACGCGGGCTGTCCGCTGCGCGCGACCTGGCCCGGCAGGCCGACGCCGGCCGCGAACACGCTGGCTTCGGTGTAGGCGCGCAGTGCCCGGACCGGACCGCCGCCGTCGCGCGCGGCCTCGTCGTACCAGATGCTGGTCGGGTCGAGCCGTTCCCCGCCCGCATGTCCGGACACCAGCCACAGGTGGCCGAGGGGCCAGCTCCCATAACGGCACATGGCGTGCAGTGCGCGTTCCATCGCGTCGTTGACGCCCTCCGCCTCGTTGGCGGCCACCGCCATGCTCTCGAGCAGGGCGATTTCCTGCTGGCGCTGGAACAAGGCACGCAGGCCCCGCTCGGCAATCGCTTCGGCTTCCAGACGAGCCGCCACTTCGCGCCGCACGCGCCGCTCGAGACGGGCGATCTCGGCTTCCGGAGCCACGTTGTCGCCCCCGTTCATTGCTGGTCGAAACGGACGTGGAAGACACACCTGGCATCGCCGCGGTGCATGCACTCGTCCTGCTCGAACTCGATCCGCTCGCCGAAATGCGTGGCGGCACCGTGCATGAACCCATCGGCCAGCGCACACAGGCGGCGTGGCGAGTTGTAACCGATCTTGAGCACGCCGGCGACGCTCGTGTCGAAATCGAAGACGGGCGGGTGCGCGCCCGGATACAACTTGCGCACTTCGGGGTGGATGATGCTGTTCAGGCTCAGCAGGAAGCTGCGCACGTTCGCATGGCTGTCGAAGAACGCCGGATAGCGCCGCGCCAGCAGCGGCATGGCCCGGCGGCCGAACCAGCGCAGCACGGTGTCTTCCGGTATCTCCAGAGCCTGCGACGCCGTGCGCACCAGGGTGGCGATCTCGGCGTCGTCATAACTTCCCAGCGATGTATAGGCACCTTGCAGTCCAGCCACATCGAGTAATCGGTCCCAGGCGGCCTCGCCGTACGCGTTGCTGACGGCTTCTTCCAACAAATTAAAAACAATACCTTTCACTGCGGACACCCTTCACGTTTCATCAAATCGGCATCCGCGCGACCCGTCGATACGGGCATCACGCTGGATGGGTTATGAGTATTGCATTAAGACAATAATTTAATCAAATTAATTTGAACTCAGGTCCGCACGTTTGAGACAGCACAAGGGAAAAAACCGCCGTATTTTATTATTGAGAATGGTATTGAGAATGATTCGCGTTTACGATATCCTGCGCTTCCGTTATTGAGAAGGCAAGCCATGAACGCGATACCGACCCCGCTCAAACCCACCGATCCCCTGCTCGACGCCGTCGCCACGGAACTGGCCTGGTCCGAGGCGCGCAAGCGCAGCCTGCAGCGGACGTTGCAGGCGCTGTTCCGCGAACACCTCCTGAACCGGGACCAACTGATCACGGAAGGTGCCGGGTCCTGGCTCCCCCTCTGGTCGCAGCAAGGCGTCTTGCGATTCGAGGGCCTGAGCCTCGGCCGCATCGGCGACTGCCGGCTGACGGGAAGCGTGTCGTACTACCCCACGGGCGAGCGGCCGCAGCCGGTGACGCATGCGGCCGCCTTGCTGGCCTGCGTGGCACCGTCGCTGCCGGGCCGGGGCGAGGACCTGCAGCGGCTCGTCCACGAACTCGACAACAGCCTCGCCAACGACGTACTGTGCCTCAGTTACCGCCGGACGTGGGGCCGGTCGCTGCGCGCCGAACTGGGTGGCGCGGACGCGTACTTCATCGCCGCGCTGCGGCGCGCCGGGCACGCCAATCCCGCGCTGCTGCTGGAACAATGGGGCACGCTGGGCCACCCGTGGCATCCGACGTTCAAGACCAAGCTCGGCCTGTCCGCGGACGAGGTGCTCGCCCTGTCGCCGGAATTCCAGCCGACCTTGCGGGTGCCGCTGGCCGCGATTCGCGCGGACAAGGCCCGGACCACGTGCGCGGCCGGCGACGGCGACTACGCCGCCTGGTTCGCGCATCACTTCCCGGCGAGCGCGCAACGCTGGGAAGCCGCTTTGACAAAGCTGGGCGAGCGCGCCGCCGACTGGCTGCCCCTGCCCCTCCATCCATTCCAGGCCCGCAAGGTGATCCCGCGGAAGTTCGCGGCCGAGATCGCGCAGGGCGACCTGCTGCTGCTCGCCGGCGTCACTCTCGACGCGACGCCGACCATGTCGTTCCGCACCGTCGTCCCGGCCGGCTCGCCGGCGCTGCCGCACCTGAAGCTGCCCGTGTCGCTGCGCCTGACCAGCGTCCAGCGCACGGTCTCGCCCAAGTCCACCGTGATGGGACCGCGCATCACGCGCCTGCTCGCGGCGATCCTCGAACGCGAACACGGTTTTGGCGGCACGCTCGACATCGTGCGCGAAGACGTGGGCCTGCACTACATCGACCCGCAGGACGACGATGACCGCGCGCGCCACCTGGCGATCCTGTACCGCGCCAATCCGATGGCCAAGGGCGCCGGCGGGCGCTTCCCGGTCCCGGTCGGCGCCCTGTTCGCGGAGTCGCCGTTCAGCGGCCGTCCGCTCGCGACGGAGCTCGTGGCGCTGGCCCACGGCGACCATGCCGCGGGCGCCGTCGCCTACTTCGGGCGCCACGCGCGCACCGTGCTGACGGCGCTGCTGTCCGCTTACCTCGTGTACGGCATCGCGTTCGAAGCGCACCAGCAGAACAGCTTCATCATGCTCGACGACGGCTACGAGCCGGTCCAGCTGCTCGCGCGCGACTTCGGCGACCTGCGCATCCACGGCCCCACGCTGCGCCGTGCCGGGCTGGCGCTCGACGCCTACCGGGCCGGCTTCACGGTGTACGACGACGACGAACCGGTGCGCGACAAGCTGCTGCACGCCGTCCTGCTGTGCCACCTGTCCGAACTGGCGCTGCTGCTGGCGCACGCCTACGGCCATCCCGAGCACCACTTCTGGGACGCCCTGCGGCGCACGATGGACGACGTGTTCGCGGGCCTGCGCGCGCGCGTCCACGAGCGCCGCTGGCAGGCCGAACGCGAGGCGCTGCTGGCCCATGACTGGCCGGCCAAATCGTTCCTGCGCATGCGCCTGCTCGACACGTCGGACGACGTGCACGGCACGATGCCCAATCCGCTCGCATGACCACCGCGCGCTGGCTGTTCGCGCTGCAGCTCGTGGCGATGGGCGCCATGGAGATGAGCGGCCCGTTCTGGCCCCTGCACCTGCGCCGCCTGGGCGGCCTGGCGCCCGCGGCGCTGGCCTGGGTCAGCGCGGCCGCCTACGCCGGCCCGATGGCCATGGCGATGTGCACGACGCCGTGGTGGGGGCGCCTCGGCGACCGGGTCGGCCACAAGCCGATGCTGCTGCGCGCGCTGCTCGCGCTGGCGGCCACGCAGTGGTGGATCGCCGCGACCGACAGCGTGGCCGTCATCCTCGCCGTGCGGCTGCTGCAGGGCGCCCTCGCCGGCACCATCGCGGCGGCGCAGGCCTACGGTGCGCGGCTCGTGACGCGCGACGCGCGCGGCGCGCTGATGGCGCAGCTGCAGGCGGCGACGGCGATCGGCTCCGTGGCCGGTCCCGTTCTCGGCGGCTGGCTGTTCGATGCGTGGGGCTTCCGCACGGTGAACCTGTGGGCCGGCGCCGCGTGCCTGCTGTGCGCGGCGGTGGCGGCCGCCGTCCTGCCGCCCACGGCCCCGCTGCCGGCCGCGCCAGCGCCCGGCGCGCGCCCACCGCCGGCCGGCCTGCGGCAAACGATGTACGGCCTGCTGCTCGGCATCGTGCTGGTGCAGGCCGGGAAGATGATGCCGCAGACTTTCTTCGGCCTGTACGCAAGCGAGGTGCTGCACGTGTCCAGCCGCGTGACGGGACTGTGCTACGCGGGCACCGCCCTCGGCCTGTGCGTGGCCGCGCCGTTCTGGGCGCGGCGCTTCGCGCGCATGGCGCACGCGCAGGTGCTCGCCCAGGTCGAATGGATTCTGTGGGCCTGCGTGGCCATCGTCGCGGTGCAGGCGGCGGCGTCGGACATCGGCCTGTTCCTGCTGGCGCGCGTGCTGTGGGGCGCGTGTCTCGCCGCCCTGCTGCCCGTGTTCTACGGCCTGCTCGCGCGCGCCGCCGCGGACGACGAACAGGGCCGCGTGCTCGGCGCCGGCAACGGTGCCGCCAAGGCCGGCGCCCTGCTGGGTGCCGGCGCGGGCGGCCTGGCGCTGGCCTGGGTGCCGCTGTCCGCCATGTTCTGGACCGTCGCGCTGCTGTATGCCGTCGCCGCCGCCGGCATGCGCGCCATCCGGCTCCAATCCAACCATTTCCAACACATTCACACACCAACAGGGATTTCATGAATCACGCACTTCGTCCTTTACCTTACCTCGTCGCCATCGCGTGCAGCCTGTGCGCGCAAGCCCATGCCGAAGAACCCGCGATGCCGGAGGTGATCGTCAAGGACAGGAAAATCGATGCCGGCTCGTACGACACCCCCGACGCGACGACGGCGACCAAGATCAGCGTGCCGCTGCGCGACGTTCCGCAGACCGTCAACGTGGTGCCGGCCGTCGTGCTGCACGACCAGAACGCGTTGTCGCTGCAGGACGCGCTGCAGAACGTGCCGGGCCTCTCCTTTTCCGTCGGCGACGGGCAGCGCGACCAGGTGACGATCCGCGGCTTCTCCGCCATCAGCGACCAGTTCGTGGACGGCGTGCGCGACGATGCGCTGTACTTCCGCGACCTGTCGAACATCGAGCGCGTGGAGGTGCTCAAGGGACCGGCCTCCGTGCTGTACGGGCGCGGGTCGGCCGGTGGCCTCGTCAACCGCGTGACGAAGAAGCCGCTCGCCGATCCGCAGGCCGAGGCGGGCGTCATGCTCGGTTCGCGCGGGCAGCGCCGCGGCGAGTTCGACGTCGGCGCGGCCGGCGCCGGCAAGGACGCCCTGTTCCGCCTGACGGGCGCCGTCGAGGATTCGACCGGCTTCCGCGACCGCTACTTCCTGCGCCGCCAGGCGCTCGCGCCGTCGGCCACGTTCAAGCTCAAGCCAGGGACCACGCTGACCCTGCAGGCCGACTACCTGCACGACAAGCGCCTGGCCGACCAGGGCGTGCCGAGCTACCACGGCCGCCCCGTCGACGTGCCGGTCGAGACCTATTTCGGCGCCGCCAACGGCACCGCGCGCGCCTTCGTGCAGAGCGACGTCAAGAGCGCGACCGCGACGCTCGACCACGTGTTCGCGCCCGGTCTCGAGCTGCACACGGTGCTGCGCGCCTACGACTACGCCCTCGACCGCAATTACACGTCGATCGGCGCCATCAAGGACGGCGCCGCACCGACCGTCGCCATCGGCCAGAGCCACCGCCTGCGCGACGAGGACGGGCGCTACCTGCAGAACGAACTGTCGCAGCAGCTGGACTGGGGCGCGACGAACCACCAGCTGCTGTACGGCGTGGAGGTCGGCCGCCAGAACAAGGCCGAGGTGCTGCGCTCGCGCGGCAACGTCGCGACCTACAGCCTGTTCCACCCCGTGCTCGTGGACCTGCCGGTGCTGCCGGACACCGTCGCAGCCAGCGCCGACAACCGCAGCCGCGTCGACATCGCCGGCCTGTACGTGCAGGACCTGGTGGCGCTGTCGTCGGCGTGGAAAATCCTGGCGGGCGTCCGCTACGATCGTCTGAAGCAGGACCGCGACGACCGCACGGTCAAAAACCTCGACCTGCACCGCGTCGACGACACGTTCTCGCCGCGCCTCGGCGCCGTCTACCAGCCCACCAGCCGGGTCGCGCTGTACGCGTCGTGGAACCGCTCGTTCCAGCCGATCTCCGATTCGTTCTCGTTCCGCGCCAACAGCGATACGCTGAAGCCAACCCGGACCGTCAACAAGGAAGCGGGCGTGAAGCTCGACGTGTCGGCGCGTTCGAGCCTGACGGCGGCGCTGTTCGACATGACGCAGACGAATATCCAGGTGGCCGATCCGGCCAACACGAATTTTTCGCTGCCCGTGGGCCGCCAGCGCACGCGCGGACTCGAACTGAGTTTCAGCGGCGAGCTGGCGCCCGGCTGGGATGCGATCGCCGGCTATGCGACCATGCGCGGCACGATCGAGGACTCGACGGAGTTCACGACGGCAGGCACGCCATTCGAAGGCAACACGGCGGCACTCACGCCGCGCCACACGTTCAATGCCTGGATCAAGCACCGCCTGGACGACCGGTTCTGGGTCGCCGCCGGCGGCCGCGCCGAATCCGCGCGCTACGCCTCGCCCGACGACCTGACGACCCTGCCCGGCTACGGCGTCCTGCAGCTCGGCGCCGGCTACGACGGCAGGAAGGTCGACGTGACGGTCACCGTGAAGAACCTCGCGAACCGGCGCTATTTCGTGTCGGCGCACAGCGGCGCGAACGACTACAACATGCCGGGCGAGCCGCGCTCGGTGCTGGTCAGCGCGCGCTACCGCTTCTGACATGACGACATGACGACATGACGACATGATGCACGGCACACTCCGTACCTGGTTCCGGCGCCTGCACCTGGCCGTGGCGCTCGTCTTCGGCTGCGTGTTCGGGCTGTCCGGGCTCACCGGCTGCGCCCTCGCGTGGATGCATGAACTCGACGCCATGCTCAATCCGGCGCTGTTCCATGCGGCGCCGGCGTCCGGCCCGCTCGCACCCGCGGCCGTCAAGCGCATCGTCGACCGGCTGGCGGCCGACCCGGCGTACGGCCGCCCCAGCCAGCTGATGCTGCCGGCGCGCGGCGGCGAGGTGGCGGTCGCGTGGTATCGCCTGCCGCCGGCCGCTGGGCGCGGGCCGTTCACGCTGGACCGGTCGCGCCAGGTCATGGTCGACCCGGCCAGCCTGGCCGTCACGGGCGAGCGCGTGTGGGGCGAGCCGGGCCTGTCGCGGCCTTTGCTGATGCCGACCTTGTTCCACCTGCACCGCTACCTGCTGGCCGGCGCCGCCGGCAAGACGGCCATCGCCGTGTCCGGCCTCGCGCTGCTGTTCATGTCCGTGGCGGGCCTCGTGCTGTGGTGGCCCAGGGCGCGCGTCGCGGCGTGGCGCAAGGCGTTCAGCGTCGCGTACCGGGGCTCATGGCCGCGCTTCAATTACAGCTTCCACCGCGCGGCCGGCGCGGTCGTCGCGCCGGTGCTGGCGGTGCTCGGCTTTTCCGGCTGCCTGTTCAACCAGCCGCAGTGGATCACGCCCGTCGTGGCCAGCGTGGTGGCCGTATCGGTACAGGACAAGCCGAAGCACGGCGCGGCGGGCGACGTCGGCGTGGCGCGCGCGGCGCAAGCGGCCGGCGCTCTGTTCCCGGCCGCGCGCGTGTCGCGCATCGGACTGCCCGCGACGCCGGGCCTGCCGTACGAGATCCGCCTGCGCCAGCCCGGCGAAGTGCGTCAGGGCGACGGCAACACCCGCGTCACGGTCGATGCGGCGACGGGCCGCGTGCTGCGCGTGCGCGATCCGCTGCACGCGCCGGCCGGCGACGCCTTCATCGACTGGCAGTTCCCGCTGCATACGGGCGAAGCGTTCGGCACATTCGGACGGATCGTCATCAGCGTCGTCGGCCTGGCGCCGCTCGCGTTCCTGGTGACGGGCCTGGCGGTCTGGCGGCAGCGCCGCAAGGCACGCGCGGCGCCGTGGTGACGGGCGCGTTTTTGTGTCAAACTGGGCGCCATGTGCGTCAACTACCGCCCTCCGCTGCCCGAACAACTCGACATGGTGCTCGGCACCCTCGTCGACCTGTACCGCGACTGGGACTGGCCCAGCGAGACCTGGAAAGACTACACCGCGCCGATCATGCGCGCCGGCGCCGGCGGCGAACGCAAGCTGCAGCTGGCGAGCTACGGCATGGTGCCGCGCCGGCACATCCCGCCGGGCGTCAAACCGTTCGACACGATGAACGCGCGCGCCGAATCGCTGGGCGAAAAACGCTCGTTCGCCCCGGCCTGGCGCCGCGCCCAGCTGTGCGCCGTGCCGATGACCTGCTTCTATGAACCCTGCTACGAAAGCGGCCGCGCCGAACGCTTCGGCATCGGCATGGCCGACGACAGCGTGTTCTTCGTCGCGGGCCTGTGGCGCGAGTGGTCCGAGGCCGACGGGTCGATCGCGGCGGCGTTCACGCAGATCACGATCAACGCCGACGACCACCCGCTGATGCGGCGCTTCCACAAGCCGGACGACGAAAAGCGCGCGCTCGTCGTGCTGCCGCCGAACGACGTCGACGCCTGGCTGCATTGCCGCGATCCGGAGCTGGCGCGCAGCTTCCTGCGGGCGTACCCGGCGCAGGCGATGAAGGCATGGGCCGCGCCCAAGGCGCCCGCCGCGAAGGCGGCCGCGCAGACCCCGCCGGGGCAGCAGAACCTCGAATTATTTTGACGCGGGCGCCGCCTCGGCCGCCTTCACGACCTCGATCGCCTGCTTCGCCACCCCGTTCGGCACCGCCAGCGACAGCTGGTAATGCACGATCTCGAATCCCGCTTGCGTCCGGCGAATGACGCCGCTGGCCATGCAATGCCCCATGTTTTCCGTGTCGAGCAACTCGTCGAACCAGATCAGCGCGCCGTCCGGCGTCGCATACACATTGCGCCGCGTGGGGTGGAACACCCAGGCGGCCTGCTTGCCCTCGAAATACTTGCGGCCCCATTCGCGGAAGGCGTCGCGCTGCCACAACTCGCCGCGGTCGGTGCCGATGTAGACGCCGTCCGGCGCCATCTTGTCGAAGTAGCGCATGCGCGCGTGGGCGGCGTCGTCGTGCCAGCCGTCGACGAAGGCATTTACTTGCTGCGCGAGGGCCGGGTCAATGCCAGCCGCATGGGCGAGCGACGCGACGAACAGGCAGCACGCGAGGATCAGCGATTTCATGTTGGGGGTCCTTTCCGGGGCGAGAAAGGTATTGTGTAACGAAACGTGCCGGTTCAACAACTCCGGCCGGACGGGTGTACATTTATCGACATGAGAACCTTCGTCCTCGCCGCCCTGCTGACGGCCATCTCCTCCGCTGCCTGCGCCTCGAACCAGGCGCCGCCGACGCCATCCATCCGCCAGCGGCTGGACGAGGATGCCATCCGCAAGGCCGTGCGCGAGACGCTCGCGGAGATGCCGGCGCCGGCGCGGGACCGCGGCCCCGTGCTGAGCGGCGATCCGGCCCACGAGAAGTTCAAGCGCCAGTTCGACGACGCCCGCGTGCCGGGATGCTGGGGCCCCGACGCGCTGAAGCACCAGCCGGCGCAGATCGGGCCGATCGGCCTGGGCGGCATCCTGGCGCTGCCGTTCTGGGGCGCGGCCATCGCCGCCGGCAAGTGCCGGTAGGCGCAGCGGCGTCAGGCCGGCAGCGCGGCCAGCAACTGGTCCGTGCTGCGCACCCGGCCCATCGTCGGGAACATCTGCTCGAACGCGAAACGGTGCATGTCGGCGGTGAGCGTCGACGTGGCGTCTTCGGCGAACACGATGTCGTAGCCGAGGTCGTGCGCCGCGCGCGCCGTCGTTTCGACGCCGATATTGGTCGCCACGCCGCCCAGGATGATCGTGCGGATGCCGCGCCGGCGCAGGATCTGGTCCAGTTCCGTCGCATGGAACGCCCCCCACTGGCGCTTGGTGACGAGGAAATCGCCCTCGCGCATGCCGGCCTCGGGCAGGATGTCGCAGGCGTTCGGCGGGAAGCTGTCGGGACGGGCGCGCGGCCGGTCGACCACGTGCGTATGGATGTCGCCCAGCGCGACGCGCACGTACACGATGGTGGCGCCGGCCGCGCGCCAGGCGGCGGTCAGGCGGGCGGCGTTGCTCACGACATGCGCGGCCGGATGGGGCGCCAGTTCACGCGCCAGGATGCCGTGCTGGAGGTCGATGAGGACGACGGCTGTGGATCGGGGTTGGAGATCGGTCATGGGAATCCAAAAGAGAGTTATGCGAGGACATCCTCGCAAAAGATAGTAGAGGATACCCTCGCATAAGTCAAACGTGAGGCCGTGTCATGACGTCGCTATAATGCAAGCCTCATCCAGGACACCTATCCATGACAGCATCGCCACCCGAGGCGGCCCGCGGCGCCGCGCCCAAGCGCCAGCGCGGCCACGAGCGCGTCGCCGCCATCCTCGAGGCCGCCGCCAGCCTCTTCCTCGACAAGGGCTACGACGCGGTCACGATGACCGAGATCGCCGCCAGTTCCGGCACCGCGATCGGTTCGCTGTACCGCTTCTTCCCGTCCAAGGACACCGTGGCCGACGCGCTGCTGGGCACCTATGTCGAACAGCTCGGCGCGGGCCTGGCCGCGCTGCGCGCGCGCGCGAGCGCGCTGGCGCCCGCCGACCTGGCGGATGCCCTCGTGGATGTCATGCAGGAGTTGCGCGCCCGGCGCGGCGTGGCGCTGGCGCTGGTCGACGCGCGCGGCCTGGAAGCGAGCCGGCATCAGGTGCGCGAGACGATGCTGGCCAGTCTGCGCGGCCTGCTGGACGCGGTGCTGCCCGCCCTGCCGCCCGGGCGTGCCGACCCGATGGCGCTGGCGCTGCTGCACGTCCTGAAGGGCGTGGGCCAGGTGCCGCAAGGCGACCCGCACGAACGGGCGCTGCTCGACGAATACCGGCGCCTGTTGCGTGCGTATCTGCTGATGGGCTGATCAGGCGCGCCGCGACGTGGGCCGCGGACGCACGTCTGGCACCGCCGCGTCCCGGCGCGGCAGGCCCAGCGACACGGCGAACGGGATCAGGAAGGGATACAGGGCCCATACGATGCGCCCTTCGACGCGCACGCTCAGCGCCGCGTACAGCGGCGGCAAGGCCATCAGCACGAGCAGGCCGCGCAAGGGCGCGATGCGCGGCGGCGCGCGCCAGATGCCGACGATGGCGAGCGGCAGGACGAGGCCCGCGCAACCGGCGAGCGACAACAGGCCGCGCGTATCGTCCAGCAGCGCGCGCACGGTGCCGAGGTTGGGCACCCAGGCGTAATGCGGCAGGCCCGGAATCAACCACCAGCGCACCGCGACGAGCCACCCGGCCGCGGCGGCCAGCGCCGCGAGCCCTTGCGGCACGGCCACCTGGCGCATCACGAGCAGCCAGCCCAGCAGGAGAATGTTTTCTTCGCGGATCGCGGTCGCGGCCAGGCCGGCCGCCAGCGCGAGGCGCGGCTGCGCCGTCAGCACGGCGAACACGAACAGCATGCGCATGCACACGGCACCCGGATCGACGAGCAGGTACGGCGCATACCAGAACGTGGGCAGCGACAGCACGACGAGCAGCCCCGCCGCCAGCGCCCGCAGGGTGCCGAAGCCCATGCGCCGCACGGTCGCCGTCGCGAGGCAGGCCGTCGCGGTGACGAAGATCCAGTTCAGCGCGGCGAACGTGTTGTGCAGGTCGCCGGGCAGGAAGGCCGCGAGGGCCGGGACGGCCAGGCGGTACGGAAACGGCGCGCGCAACGCCTGCAGCGGAATTTCGCCGCGTACCCAGCGGGCCGTGTCGAAATAGGCGAGCGAATCCTCGACCGTGCCGCCCCAGCGCCACAACATGATCGCGAGAGAAAGAAAAGCGAAACCGCCGATCACGAACGGCCAATTGAAACGTCGGGGGATCCGGGAAACGTTGCCGGGATTGTGTGCCATGGTGCTGACTGTCGGGTTAACAATCTTGCGAGCATAGCGAAATGTTGCCGGCCCGTCCATACGGAGTGTGCAATAAGGCAATGATCGCGATCATGCGGCGCTCGCGCGCGCGCCGGGAATCGTGGATAATTCCGGCCATGAACGACACTACCCAACTCCCACCCCTGCCCGACCGCCTGTCCATCGACCCGAAGAGCCCGCACCACAACGCGGAAGTCTTCAAGCACCCGGTCGGCATCCGTTTCAACGGCAAGGAACGCACCGACGTCGAGGAATACTGCCTGAGCGAAGGCTGGATCAAGGTTGCCGCCGGCAAGACCCTGGACCGCAAGGGCCGTCCGATGCTGATCAAGCTGAAAGGCGAGGTCGAGGCGTATTACGCTGTCTGACCTTGAATCGATAACGCGTTGATGCGACGGCCGCCGGAGTGATCCGGCGGCCGTTTTCGTATTCTGATCTGCGTAGCTGTCGGTTAGTTGCAGAAGCGGTGAGCAGCAGTGAGTCGACGGCTGCCAGGCAGCGTCATTTGCTCAGGTATCGAGCCCGCCCCCGGATGATTTTGCTTTCGGACCGCTTTAATAGCGCTAGCAAAACTCACACATACTATCAGAGCAACATAGGCGTGCACTGAGTTTTAAGGACCTTCGGAAACCGGTGGCTCACCATATCTTTCTCCACATCGAACCTTGCTCGCCGGACGCCTTGGCGCCGGACATCGTCGTCGGCACTGCGGCAACGATTCCGGCTTCACGACAGGCCGCGATTTCTTCACCCTTGACGTAGTCGCAATCGGCTATTGCGGCAAGTAAGGCGGTGCCGATTGCCGTACACGCTTTCACCGCCATGCCAGACGGCCGCGCTCTTGCTGGCGTACCCAGCGACACGGCGTTTCAGGTATGCAGCCGATCCTGGCTGCGATCCATTCGATGACCTCCCTACTGCGAACTGCACTCGCTGACCGCGCGCACGGTCCGCCCGATGCACTCGGGGGCTACCTGGGTTGCTTCTTCATGGCTTCTTAAACAACGAGGCTCTAAAAAATTCGGGACGGTTCAGTACGTATATTCAACGCCAAACAATTAACACATTACCAACATTTTAGAAAGTAACTTCAAATCTGAAATAATGTCGAGATGAAATGCAAGCGCTCATCCGACGGTCGTAAGCTCGACCACCATACTTTGCAAACGATGCGTCAACAGGCGGTCAAGGCGGTCCGCGAAGGGGCGACGCCAGCCAGCCTGGCGACAGCCTACGGCGTGAGCGAGCGGACGATTTACGCGTGGCTGGCCGCGTTCGCCTCCGGTGGGCAAAACGCGCTGTTGGCCAAGCCGATCTCCGGCCGCCCGCCCAAGCTTGGTCCCGACGAGATGCGTTGGGTCGCACGAGCCGTCTGCGACAATTCGCCGCAACAGTTCAAGTTCGAATTCGGCCTGTGGACCCTGTCGCTGATCGGCGAGCTGATCAAGCGGGAGTTTGGCAAATCCCTATCCCTGGCGTCGGTCAGCCGGGTCATGAAACTGCTTGGCTACTCGGCGCAAAAGCCTTTGTATCAGGCCTGGCAACAAGACGCCGCCTTGGTGCGGCAGTGGGAGGCCGAAACCTATCCTGCGATCAAAGCCCAGGCGCGCGCCGAAGGGGCGATGATCTACTTCGCCGATGAGGCGGGTATCCGTTCCGATTACCACACGGGCACCACTTGGGTGCCAGTCGGGCAGACCCCGGTCGTCACCGTCACCGGGCGCCGCTTCTCGTTCAACATGATTTCCGCCGTCAGCCCGCGCGGCGATTTTCGCTTCATGATCCATGAGGGAACCGCCACGGCCAAGACGTTCAAGGAATTCCTGACACGTCTGATGATCGGTGCAACCCAGCCAGTTTTCGTCATCGTCGATGGACATCCCATCCACAAGTCGAAGCTCGTGCGCGACCACGTCGCCACGTTCGCGGGGCGGCTCAAGCTCTTCTACCTGCCTCCCTATTCGCCGCATCTGAACCCAGACGAGCAGGTGTGGGCGCACGTCAAACGTCAGGTCAGCCGCAAGCTCGTCCAAAACGGTGACGACATGAAAAAACTCGCGCTTGGCGCGCTGCGCCGCATTCAGAAACTTCCCGGACTCGTCAAATCGTTCTTCCGTCAACCCGAGTGCCAATACGCCGCGAACTGAATTTACTTTCTAAAAAGTTAGTAACACAAGAGTTAATAATATCGCATTTCGCCGAAATCTCCTGATCCGGTTATATTTTGAAAGAATTGCGAGATAAGGCGATTATTTCCCACTAGGAATTATCGCCAAATATTCCCCAAGATTCTTGTTGCAGACCAAATTTACATCGTGTATTGTAATTGTGAAATCGGTTTCAACTTTAAGGCTATTGATTGGCAATTTGCAGGGGATGAAATGGGTGACTCAATTGTCGCGAGGCGTGTATTTCTTGGCCAATAACAGGGTATTCGAACTTGCATTGGCGTTCCTGAGGAGTTTTCGTGCCCATAATCCAAGTGTGCCGCTATGCCTTATCCCCTTCGATAACGACTGCTCCAAGATAGAGGCATTACAGGATACGTATTCGTTTTCAATATTCGAAGACCAAGGCTTGCTCTCGAGTTGCGACGCAATCAGTCAGGCTTTTCATGGCCGTATTGTCGGCTCTTATCGAAAGTTGGCAGCGTGGGAAGGAATGTTCGATTCTTTTATCTACATCGACATCGATACCGTGTTGACGGCCTCGATCGATTTCGCGTTCAATCATTTGAAGTACGGCGACTATATCGCCTCGCATTCCGATTTGCCCAAGATCCGGCAGTGGGTCTGGAAAGACAGCATATATGAAACCAATCTCCTTAGCCCGCCACAAATTTCCTTCGCGGCCAATACGGGTTTCTTCGTCAGTGCCCGCGGCGTCCTGCCGATCAAGTACTGCGTGGCGAAGGCAAATCATGCCTTGGAGCTCAGGGAGAACATGGAACTCCTGTGCATGGAACAACCATTTCTCAATTATCTTGTAGTGACGTCCGGGTTTCGTTATGGCAGTTTCTCGGTGCTTCGCAAGCTCGGGAGCGCACCAACCGCCAAGCTGGAATGGTGGGCAGGCCTCCCGAATGCCAGTGTAGAGCGAGGGAAATTATATTCGCCATCCGGGGATCCGATTTTCCTCGTGCATTGGGCCCGGATAATGCAAAGCTGCGATACCCGAAGTGAGGTTTTTCCTTACAAGGAATTATGGCACTTCTATCGCCGGGCGGACATTCCGCCGGATGAATTTGAAGAAATGTCAGCGGAATTTGTGATTTCTTGAGCAATTGCGGCTGACCTTTTTGCCTTGGTTCGACCAGCGCTGGATATGTTATGCCGATGTCCTTGCGACTGCGCCCTGAGGCGCCGAGTTCGGGACGCAGCGCACTGCCAAATGAATGGATGAAGGATAGACATGGAAATTAGACGCACATCGGTAATAGCAGTTTCTCCCCTAATGACGCGGAAAGGCGACTGCAGGTTCGCTCCACTGGGCAGAGCGTCATGAGTATCAACGCGACTTTTCCCGGCACGCATGAAGAAGCGATGCCGTTACCGACACTTCCCAGTGGCCTGATCTGCCTGTGCGCGGCGGCGGCAGCCCATAGGCTTCCGGCGGACCCGTATCAGATCGCGCGCAAGCTGGGGCCTATCGCCCGATTCGATCAAACACACATGGCACTTGCGGCCCGTGAATTGAAACTGAGAATAAAGAACACGCGAACGACGCCCAAGCGCCTACAAAAGTTGGCGTTGCCCGTAATCGCCGAGCTCAACTCGGGCGAATACGTGCTGATCGCGCGCAGCGTCGAAAATAGTTTCGTTATCGTCGACCCGGAAACGCCCGGAACGCCCAAACTGTTGAGCACCCTTGAAATGGACAAAATCTGGTCGGGCCGGGTAGTTCTGGTTGCCAGGGGTGACAATGCTCGCTCTTTTGAGAAATTCGGATTTCGATGGTTTCTTCCGTCCATTTTGCGGCAAAAGGCGGCATTAACCGAGGTACTGTTGGCGGCATTTGTCGTGCAATTGTTTGCGATTGGCGCCCCTGTATTCAGTCAGGTCATTATCGACAAAGTGCTGAGTCACAGAAACATATCGACGCTGAACGTTCTTGGCCTTGGAATGATCATCGTATTCACGTTCGAGCTCATCCTTAACATGCTGCAAAATCGCACGCTGACACACGCGACCAGCAAGATTGACGCGACATTGGGGGCGAAAGTTCTGGCGCACCTGATCAGTTTGCCCATGCGGTATTTTGAGGTGCGGCGGGTCGGCGACACGGTCGCGCGGGTAAGAGAAGTCGAAAATATCCGTCAATTCCTGACAGGCGCCTCGATCGGCACGATCCTCGACGGGTTCTTTATTTTCATCTTCCTGGTCGTGATGTTCGTATATAGCTCATCGCTGACGTTCATTGTGCTGTTCGGTATCTTGCCCCTTGCGATACTCGCCGTGATTTCGCGCGCCGTGCTGCAAAACCGTCTCGCGGTGAAATTCGATCGCGGCGCGGAAAGTCACAGCTATCTGATTGAAGTGGTCTCGGGAATCCAGACGGTAAAGTCGTTGGCCATCGAAAGTGAAATCCAGCGACGGTGGGACCGGTTGCTCGCGAAATACGTCAGGTCGACGTTCAGCGTGTCCAACTTTTCCGGCGGCGCAAGCGCAACCAGTCAGACAATCGAGAAATTGACTTCGCTGGCCGTGCTGTGGGTAGGGGCGACGATTGTGCTCGACGGCCAAATTACGCTTGGACAGCTATTCGCTTTCCAGATGCTTGCCGGCCGAGTCACGGGGCCGATGGTCCGTATCGTTCAATTGTGGCAGGGCTTGCAGCAGGTCGGTCTGTCCATACAAAGGATCGCGGACCTGATGGATACGCAGCCGGAAGCGGTCATCCGCACCGAGCGTTCGGGAAATATTCGCCTCGTCGGACGAGTAGCGCTCAAAAACGTAAGTTTTGCGTACACAAAGGATCAGCCTAATGTCCTGAATATGCTAAGTCTGGATGTTCGTCCAGGAAAAGTGATCGGCGTCGTTGGCCGGAGTGGTTCAGGCAAGAGTACGTTGGCCAAGCTACTGCTTGGACTCTATGTTCCTCAGTCTGGAACGATTCAGTTGGACGGCGTCGACTTCCAGCAACTCGACCCGACTTTAATACGGCAACAAATCGGCGTCGTGCTCCAGGAAAACTTTTTGTTCGACGGTTCTGTCGCGGAAAATATCGCAATACAAAATCCTGCTGCCTCCCTCGACTCGATTGTCGCGGCTGCAAAATTAGTGGGCGCACACGAATTCATTTCGGAACTTTCTGAAGGATACGACACGAGGGTCGGTGAGCGCGGAGCGAGCCTGTCGGGTGGGCAGCGTCAGCGGATCGCCATTGCCCGAGCTCTACTTGGCGAACCTCGGATATTGATATTCGACGAGGCGACAAGCGCGCTTGACTCGGCGTCGGAAGGGATTATCCAGGAGAATCTTGCGCGAATTTGCCAAGGGCGCACCGTCTTCATCATCGCGCATCGGCTTTCGACGGTACGCCATGCAGATGAAATACTGGTTTTGGAAAAAGGGGAGCTCAGGGAAAGTGGTACTCACGAGCAGCTAATTGAACAGGGCGGCATCTATTACGACCTCTTCGCACGTCAGTCCGGCGCGCAGCACAACTGGCATCTGCCTGCACTTCAGCAGGAGGTAACCGCATAATGAATCCGAGTCAGCTGACAAAAGAAGAAATTTCGTTTCTTCCTCCGCTCCAGGAGTTGATGAGTGAGCGCCAGTCGTTGTTTAGCCGTTCGGTTCTCTGGACTACGATCGCCTTTTGTCTGATCGCCTGTATTTGGGCATGCATTGGCGAGGTCGATGTCGACGTTACTGGCAGAGCTACATTCATCCCGGACGGCCATACCAAGACGATCCAGACGGAAGAGGTCTCGATCGTCAGAAATATTCTTGTCCACAATGGCGAGCACGTACAAAAGGGCCAGCTTTTAGTGGAACTGGATCCTTCAACCGAAATTGCGGACGCGAGCGCACTCGACGCAAAGCTGAGGTCCGCGGAACTGGAACAAGCGAACCTGACTGCCCTGTTGTCTGGCCGTTCTCCGGTTTATCCGCGCGTGGATGGAGTTGATCCGGCGGACATCGACTCGTTCGAAAAGGCATGGCACGCCAGATCCGCCGCTTTCAGATCCCGGCTGGCCGAGGCAGTGAGCGACAAGGATGCGAAGGCTAGAGTCCTCGCTTCGGAGCGTGACGCGCTCGCGCGTCTCGACGTGGCGTTGGCGAGCGCCATCGAGCGCGAGGCGAGCGCGCGCGGACATGTTGGCGATGTCATAAGTCGTTTCGAGTATCTGCGCCTGGTCGAAGCCGTAGCCAGCTGTAAGAGCGACCTTGCCGCGCAGGTGAACAAGGTTGCTGGTGCCGAGCATGCCCTCCGCGGGGCTGAAGAGCGAATCAATAACATCAATGAAGAGCAGCGTCGACAATTGGAAGTCGAACTTCAGGAAAAAACGCTGACCGCTGTCGGCTTACGGACAGATCTCGAGAAGGTCCGTCACCGTGGCGCGCGAAAGGAGTTGCGCTCACCGGTCTCCGGGATCATCCATTCTCTGGATATCGCGACCATAGGCGGCGTTGTTACGCCGGCGCAAGCCCTACTCAAAGTCGTCCCGGACGATGCGCCGTTGACGGTTGAAGCGTTGGTAAAGAACGAGGATATCGCCGATGTACACCGGGGTCAAAGCGTCGAAATCAGCGTCGATGCCTATCCCAGTGCCCGATATGGCGTAATCGCGGGCGTCGTACGATCGGTCAGTCCCGACACCATCACGCCGGATCACCCCACGAGTGCGGGCTTACAGGATCAGGCGGCCCCCAACACATTTTTTCGAGTCGAGATTCAACCGGAAACGAGCTCGCTTGCCGGCCGCGATGGGCGTGGGCCGATACGCATCGGCATGGAGGCTCAGACCGATATCAAGACGTCTCGTAGAAAGATTATCGAGTATTTACTAGGTCCAGTTTTGACAAACATCCGGAGGGCATTTCATGAAAAATAATCGGAACAGGTATGTTTTTTTTGCTGCACTCGTATCCTGTATGTCTTTGGCGTACGGAGCAGAAATGGCATCCTTTGATAGTTCAACAACAGCAATGTCAGCGAGAAAAACGATGAGTATTAAATTCGGTGCTGTCAGCCAGCGCGACAACTACACGCAAATACAAGAAACTTTGGTCGTGAAACGCAGTGCGGCAGATGGGTTCGCTTGGGCGATGTTATTTCCCGAGGGTCTCAATCCAAAAGTTTGCAAGGAAGTCCTGGAGTTGCCAGTCGCGCCGAAGGCACAATCCATTCAAACCGCTGATATCGTGTATCGAGAAGGCGGGCGTATCGCCATACGGGAAAGTGCAGTCGCCAACGGTGATGTCGGCCTGTTGAAAATGTGGGGTCTGGATCCCGCCGATCCTGTGGGAAAGTACAAGTTGAGTATTTATATCGACGCAAAATTGATAAAAGAAATAAACTTCTCTGTTACCGATTGAGATTCGATAGCTATAAGGACGCGACATGAAAATTTTCCACCCGATATCGAGTCGACACCGGATTGCGCAGGTTTGTTTGCCGTTATGTTTTTTGGCCTCCTGCGGATTTCCAGGCGTCAAGGTCGATATCCGAGGACTCGGCACTTCGCAAATGTCAAGTCTCTTGGGCCAGATCTGGATGAACACACCGGCATCGATTTCGAAGGAGGTTTCCCAGCGGCTTGCGACTAAAAATGGACCAGGAGCAGTGACTGTTGCGGATGCGCAGTCGATGGGATTTGATTGTGGCTCGACGCTCGATAGCTGCCATTTTAGCGGATATGTGAAGTATCACTTTTTGAATGTACCTGCAGAGAATGACGTACCAAAGGTTGGAACCAAACATATTCGCATCAAAATCGTACAGGAGAATCCGTTGCTCGTCCAGACCGATGTCGATGACATTCCGGAATAATTTTCTCTTGCATCATCAACTTACCAAAAGGAGGCTCAAGAATCCAGATAATATAAGCCAGCGCAGTCTTTTCTTTTTACCTCAATGGAGAAATTAATGCCGTATACGATTACTCAATCGCAGAAGCCACTCATTGGTGGCATTGCAGGCCATAACCTTATTGTATTCAAAGATGATCAGGGCAGGGTCTTCAAGGAGTTCGATGGCCTCGCCACCGATTCTTCCGGGAATATCAAGCCGATCGGTTATCTCCCCAGCGACCAATTGAAGGTGTACGAGTCCCCCGGAATACGGTATTACAACGACACCCAGGCCCAGGCCGTGGTTTTCTCCGGTTCGCAGGCGGATGTGATGAATCGCCTGGCCGCTGCTGAGAGCTGTGCAGACCAGATGAATTCTCAGAATATGAGCTATCCGTTCCTGGGCCTCGGGAAGAACAGCAACTCAGTGGATTCGACGCTGATGCAATGCATGGGCTTGACCGAAAACAGGTTACCGAACAGTGCGCCCATCATGCCTGGCGTCGGCGATATCCTTTTGCCGCAGAGCTTTATCGACTCGGTGAAGTCGATGAACGATATCTTCAGTCCTTCGTCCAGTAACTGGGATACCGGCAGCTCGTACGATAACTATTACTCGACGCCATCCTATTTTGAACTGAGCTCGAATTTCGCTTAAACACATAAGCTTGACGAACGCCATCGCAGGCCGGAATGTTCGTCAGGCTTTTCAGATTCAAAAAATACTGATGACTGCTCAACACGCGGCGCGTGCGCGCTGACCGCGTGCGTCTGGTTGGAGACTGATTTTGCGAGTGCCTCAAATTTTTTCCTTACTGCTTGGCGCCACGATGGCGATTTGTGCAAGTAACGTGCAATCCATCACGTTGCACGAAGCTTATCTCGCGGCGCGAGCGCGCGATCCGGAGCTTGCCGGCGGAAAATCCCGCGTCGAAGCCGCTCGTGCAAAGGTGTCGCAGTCAAAAGGCTCGCTTTATCCGGTCATTTCTGCAAACTATCAAAAAGACAGGACCTACGGTTCCGTAGCATTCGAAGAAGAAGATTGGACGCGTCGAGGATATGGGACTAAAGGATGGGAACTGCGGCTGACTCAACCGCTTTTCAATGCGGGAGTCTGGCTCGATTATTCGCAGTCGGAACGCCAGTTTGCACTCGCAAAGCTCGAGTATGCCGATACTGAACAGAATCTCATCTTGCGGGTGTGCCAGGCTTACATTGATGTGCTGACGGCTAACCAGACTGTAGAAAATTCCGAGAAGGCCCTCGCCAACCTGGTCAGGCATTACGAAATCACCGAAAAAGCGTTGCGCTTGGGCACTGGCGTTGGCGTTGACGTTTCAGACGCGGCCGTTGCTCGATACCGCGCGCAAGCTTCCTTGGCGTTCGAGAAGTCACAGCGTGACCTGAAGTTGGACGCATTGAGGCGCCTGACCGGAACGGCCGATCTCGGTCAGCTTCACTATACGTCCGATATCCCGGTCATAGAAACGAAGGGCTCATCGACGGATTGGGCCGGCAGGGCAAGAAATGGGGCACTGAGCGTTCTTGAAAAACAGCTTGCTCGTGTTATCGCTTTGAATGATGTCCGGCGCAGCCAGGCCGATCATCTGCCGACGTTGAACCTGACCGCAACGCGGGGAGGGAATCGTGATAACGGCAACCTGACGCTCCCGTTAAACGTGAGCACGAACCGGATTGTCTCAACCATAGGCGTCAGGCTTGACATACCGATCTTCTCTGGCGGCCAAATGTTTGCAAAGACACGAGAGTCAAAGGCGATGCTTCAGCAGGCCGATGCAAACGTGGACCAGGCCATGGATAGTGCGGAGGGATTGGCACGCGACGCCTACGAGAATCTGAAGGCAACGTCACAGCAATATGTCGTGTTGCTCCAGGCTGTCGAGTTCGCAAACAAGAGCGTCGCCTCGACGCGAAATGGCATTCAAGTTGGCCTCAGGACGACGGTCGATTTTCTCAACGCGGTCGAACGGGAGCAACAGGTGAGCAACGAACTCGTCAAGACCCGATATCAGTTTCTTGTGAGCGGTGCGAAATTGAAATACGCCACGGGCAGCCTGTCGGAGAGCGATCTTGTTGAGATCGATCATCAGCTCAATGCCCTTCATTGAAGTCTGGCCGGATCGGAACGGGTTGACGCTCAGGCTCGCAGTCCACCGAATTAAGCCTCCGGCCAGCCTTCGTAAAGGCGTCCACGAAACGGATTCGTAATTCGCGGTGATGTGGAATTCACAAGAAAAAATATGCTGAACATTGACGATTTCAGAGAAAATTTGGTTGAGTATAAATGTTACGGTATTGCGCAGGCTGAAACCGTTTGGATCAATAATGACGAGGCCCGTGCCCTGACGGGAGTGATGGGCAGCCCTCCAGATAGCGAAGCTTTTGCTCGTTTATTCTCGTATGTGCCGGAAGGTAACGAATGTTTCGGTGCTGCCGAACTGGATTTTTCGAACATGCGGCTCTACCAAGCAGAGCGTTATGGCGGCGATGGCGTCGGAGATAACGGCGGCGGCGGCCGGGCCGGGAATTATGCCGGTTTGCAGATAAAAGGGGCCGGTCCCAACCCGATGGCAAAGTCGAGTTCCGAGTCAAAATGGCATTCCTACGGGTCGTTGCATCTGGCCGATGCGGCCTACGAAGCGATTTTTTCAACGGTACTGAATAATCTGTTGCCGTCGGGGTGCGTGAAGGTATATGGCGTCATCCACACCTCCAGGACAGGCGCATTACAATCGATCGGCATTCAAGACGGCGCTTTCCGGCTTTTGCCGGCTCCTGGAGCGCTGCTCGTTCGGGAACGCTCGCTCAGGCCTGCCCACTTCATGCGGGCGGCGCGTTTTGTACCGTCCAGATCCGCCGGTATTATGGCAGACAGGATGCGTGTACGCGCGGTTAACCGTCAACTCAGGAAGATACTTCGTAGCGACGATAATTTTATCCAGTATCTTGGGACCTTTATTTTTTCTTCCGCGAAGCAGTTTGCGTTTGCCTTGGCCGCGCGGATAACCCACGGTTCACTGACGGCTTCGAACATGTCGATGGATGGTCGCTGGCTCGATCTCACCGAAGCCCGATTTCTAAGTGGCGGCAGGAATTTTTCTGGAAACACGGCATTCTACGACGACGCCACAATCGTAAACCACGTCATAGGCGAGTTGATACATGTTTACGGCAAAAGCAATCTGGTAAATTTTCGGATCGAACCTTTGATGCAATTTTATCAACAGGCATTCGACAGTTGCTTTACCTATTATGCTTTGGTTGTCCTCGGGATACCGCTGCTTGATGCGGCCGATTTTACTGCAGGCGATCACGCCGAGCGCCTCGCCAAGGCATTTCTTTTCGTTATAAAAAAATCGAAACAGGTACTTCGCGAACTGGACGATCTGCCGGATCCGAGCGACCCGGTCATCGAGTTCATTCAATCGTTATATTTATCGCTCGCGGATGCGAAAGAAGGCGCGATGAAAATTGACCGTCTTCTTTCCGGTTCGGATTTGCACGGCGCGGCGGTTATTGACGCGTTCAAGAGCGTATTTTTCCGGTCGGTCGAACTGAGTCCGGCGGGGACACCGACTTTCAGGAATAGCCGAGTGGCGTGTGCCATCAAAGCATTACGTTGGGCCTGTCTATCGGCTTATTTCTACAGAGACAACATCATGTCGGATCTGTATCGGCTTGTGAAAGCGGACCGCCCCGGCGACGTCGGCGAATACATAGACGAGTGCATCGCATACGCCAAGTGGATATTTTCGGACGCAACGACTGGATGTATCGTCATTCTGGAGGCCGGACGTGTGCGGATAACGTTCGATGAAACGAGCGGAACATATGTCGTCAGTGATGGCGCACATCATGAATTCGTACGTTATGCGGATTGTCTGGACTTCGTTTCCCGGCGCCATGCGTGTCTCGTATTGGGAAACGACTTCGATCCATCGTTCTACTTGATTCGAATTGCGAAGATCTTGCAACATCTTGACGTGCAACAGCCCGTCGCTCATCAGCATGCGATTTTGGCGCCTGCCGCAAACAATTGCAATGGCAATGGACTTCATCGCTCCATTCAGCCTGCTACTTAAGGAAGGTGTTTGACGTGACAAACGGTGTTTCGAACGACTTTGGCATCGCGTTGGACTTGGTAAGCCGCCGGCATTTGGGTGTCAGCGCCGCCTCCTTGGCAAACTTGAGATGCGCTGCGGAGGCTGGCACCTTGACTATTCTCCGCAACCCGGTTGGCGCCCCGATCGGCTTTGTATCGTGGGCAGGCGTGAACAAGGACAGCATCCATATGGCGATGACTTATGGGAAGTTCCCGACGAGGCTATGGGAATATCAAGAGGGAAATATTGTATTCATAATGCACGTGCTTTTCTCTCGCCCCTTCGATGTGGAAGCAATAGCGGAACTGAGGCGATTTATCAGGGAGCGACGCGCGATCGCCTATGTCAAGGGGAATCGAAAACGTGTGTTCATTCGGCAGTCGACTGGGTTCAGGCGCTTGAAGTTTTAATGGAGCAATGGCGCGGCATCCGACGCCTGATGAGATGCGCGGTTTGACTAGCGTCCACCGTTGCCGTCGTTAGTGTGTCGTTTAGCCCGTGCGTGACGCGATTGGCCCCATGTCGATAGTTGCTGTGTAATCCATACCATGTAGCGACCTGGCTGATTCCGGCGAATGATGGAAGCCGGCCTGATGCGCTTTATTCTCTGTCAGATATGCAGCGCCAGGCCAACTCGGACCGGAAGCCGCTTGGCTGAACGATAGCAACCGCCTCTGAAGCCGATACATCGGGCGTGAATTTCAGGGCTGGAGATGATCAGTCAAGTCTAAACAACTTGTGGAGCATGCTGATCTTTGCGACGCCTTGTTCGTGTGACGCGAATTCCAGTATGGTTCGCCGACATACTGACGCTCGACCAGACACAAAAAAGCGAGCCCGCAGGCTCGCTTTCCGATGACGACAGGCGCGGATTAGCGGATTAACGCTTGTCCATCGCCGGCACGTCGCGGCGCTGCGAACCGACGAACAGCTGGCGCGGACGGCCGATCTTCTGTTCCGGGTCGGCGATCATCTCGTTCCACTGGGCGATCCAGCCGATGGTACGGGCCATCGCGAAGATACCGGTGAACAGCGAGACCGGGATGCCCAGGGCCGACTGCACGATGCCCGAGTAGAAGTCGACGTTCGGGTACAGCTTGCGCGACACGAAGTAGTCGTCGTTCAGGGCGATCTTTTCCAGTTCCATCGCCAGCTTGAACAGCGGGTCGTCCTGCAGGCCCAGTTCGTTCAGCACCTCGTAGCAGGTTTCGCGCATCAGCTTGGCGCGCGGGTCGAAGTTCTTGTACACGCGGTGACCGAAGCCCATCAGCTTCACACCCGAGTTCTTGTCCTTGACCTTCTCGATGAAGGCCGGGATGTTCTCGACGCTGCCGATTTCCTTCAGCATGTTCAGTGCGGCTTCGTTCGCGCCGCCGTGGGCCGGGCCCCACAGGCAGGCGATACCGGCTGCGATACAGGCGAACGGGTTGGCGCCCGACGAACCGGCCAGACGGACGGTCGAGGTCGATGCGTTCTGCTCGTGGTCGGCGTGCAGGATCAGGATGCGGTCCAGGGCGCGGACGAGGACGTCGTTGACCTTGTACTCTTCGCACGGGTTGCCGAACATCATGCGCATGAAGTTCGCGCTGTACGACAGGTCGTTGCGCGGGTACACGAACGGCTGGCCGACCGAGTATTTATAAGCCATCGCGACCAGGGTCGGCAGCTTGGCGATCAGGCGGATGGCCGAGATTTCGCGCTGGTTCGCGTCGTTGATGTCCAGCGAGTCGTGGTAGAACGACGCCAGCGCGCCGACCGTACCCACCAGCACCGACATCGGATGCGCGTCGCGGCGGAAGCCGCGGAAGAAGAATTGCATCTGCTCGTGGACCATCGTGTGCTTGGTCACGGTGGTGACGAACTTTTCCTTCTGCGCGGCGTTCGGCAGTTCGCCGTTCAGCAGCAGGTAGCAGCTCTCCAGGAAGTCGCAATTGACGGCCAGCTGTTCGATCGGGTAGCCGCGGTACAGCAGCTCGCCCTTGTCGCCATCGATGTACGTGATGGCCGACTGGCAGGCGGCCGTCGACATGAAGCCAGGGTCATAGGTGAACTTGCCGGTCTGGCCGTACAGCTTGCGGATGTCGATGACGTCCGGGCCGATCGTGCCCTTGTAGATCGGCATGTCTACCGATGGGCTGCCGTCCGAGAACGACAGAGTGGCTTTGGTATCAGAGATGTTCATGGCACTTCCTTCTTTGGGAGGTGGGTACAAGATAAAAACGAAATCTTCCGGTTTCGTTACCGGCGTCCGTGACAGCGTGGACGCCTCAGGCTTGCCGCAGGCGCGCCACCAGGGCACGCACGTGCGGCAGGTCGACCTCGCCTTCGGGCTCGGCGCGGCCCAGCAGCAGGTCCATCAGCGGGTTGTCCGCCAGGTCCAGCAAACGGGTCAGCGCATCGACTTCCTCGTCCGTCAGTTCTTCTTCATGCGCGTCGAGGAAGCGCGTGAGGATCAGGTCGTTCTCGAGCAGGCCGCGACGGGCACGCCAGCGCAGGCGGGCACGGTTGGCGGGATCGGATTGATGCGTTTTCACACTAGAGTCCGTTGTTGGGTCAACACTATACTCCGGCTGCAGGCAGTCGACAGTACGGTAGTTTTACTATATTTAAGCAATATTAATTGCGTTACGCCGGCATTTGGTGGGCACGGGGTGCCCACCCTACGTTTGGTACGCATGCATCACCAAACCGTAGGGTGGGCGGCCCCCGCCCACCAAACGCATGCATCGCCGAACGCATGCATCACCAAACGCATGCATCGCCGATTCGTAGGGTGGGCACACCGTGCCCACGCGGACGTCATGCATGGACGACCGGCTCAGATCGCCCGGCGCACCAGCAATTCCTTGATCTTGCCGATGGCCTTGTTCGGATTCAGACCCTTCGGGCACACGTCCGTGCAATTCATGATCGAGTGGCAGCGGAACAGGCGGTACGGGTCTTCCAGGTTGTCCAGGCGCTCGGCCGTCGCTTCGTCGCGCGAGTCGGCGATGAAGCGGTAGGCCTGCAGCAGGCCGGCCGGGCCCACGAACTTGTCCGGATTCCACCAGAACGACGGGCACGACGTCGAGCAGCACGCGCACAGGATGCACTCGTACACGCCGTCCAGCTCCTCGCGTTCTTCCGGCGATTGCAGGCGCTCCTTCTCCGGCGGGATCGAGTCGTTGATCAGGTACGGCTTGATCGAGTGGTACTGCTTGAAGAAGTTGGTCATGTCCACGATCAGGTCGCGGATGACCGGCAGGCCCGGCAGCGGACGCAGCACGATCGGCTGCGTCAGCTCGTTCAGGTTCGTCGTGCAAGCGAGGCCGTTCTTGCCGTTGATGTTCATCGCGTCCGAACCGCACACGCCTTCGCGGCAGGAGCGGCGCAGCGCCAGCGAGTCGTCGACGTCGGCCTTGATGCGCTGCAGCGCATCGAGCAGCATCTTGTCGGTGTCTTTCAGCTCGACGGTGACGTCTTGCATATAGGGCTTCGCATCCTTGTCAGGATCGTAGCGGTAGATTTTCAGGTGGACTGTGCGTGCCATGATTTGCCTAAATTAGAACGTGCGGGGCTTCGGTTTGAACGTGTCGACGGTGAGCGGCTTGGTCACGACCGGCTTGTAGTCGAGGCGATTGTTCTCCGAGTAGAACAGGGTGTGCTTCATCCAGTTCTCGTCGTCGCGGTGCTCGAAATCGCTGTGGGCGTGGGCGCCGCGCGATTCCTTGCGCGCCGCCGCCGACACCACGGTCGCCTTGGCCACTTCGATCAGGTTGTCCAGCTCGATCGCTTCGATGCGCGCCGTGTTGAACACCTTCGACTTGTCCTTGAACGAGACGTGCTTGCGGCGCTCGTCCAGCGCCATGATCTCGCGCACGCCCTCGTCCATCAGCGCCTGCGTGCGGAACACGCCGCAGTGCTTCTGCATCGTGGCGCGGATCGCGTTGGCCACGTCCTGCACCTTCTCGCCGCCGCTCGAATTCTCCAGGCGATTCAGGCGGCCCAGCGCGTAGTCGGCGAAGTCCGCCGGCAGCGCGCGGTTGCCCTGCTCCTTCAGGTTCTGCGCGACGATGTGGTTGCCGGCCGCGCGGCCGAACACCACCAGGTCCAGGAGCGAGTTCGTGCCGAGACGGTTCGCGCCGTGCACCGACACGCACGAGCATTCGCCGATCGCGTACAGGCCATTGACGACCTTCTGCGAACCGGTGCCGTCCGGGGTGACGACCTGGCCGTGGATGTTGGTCGGGATACCGCCCATCTGATAGTGGATGGTCGGGACGACGGGAATCGGTTCCTTGGTCGCGTCGACGTTGGCGAACTTGTGGCCGATTTCCAGGATCGACGGCAGGCGCTTGCGGATGGTATCGGCACCGATGTGGCGCAGGTCGAGCAGCACGTGGTCCTTGTTCGGGCCGACGCCGCGGCCTTCCTTGATTTCCTGGTCCATCGAACGCGACACGAAGTCGCGCGGCGCCAGGTCTTTCAGCGTGGGCGCGTAGCGCTCCATGAAGCGTTCGCCGTTCGAGTTGATCAGGATGCCGCCCTCGCCGCGCACGCCTTCCGTGATCAGGACGCCCGCGCCGGCCACGCCGGTCGGGTGGAACTGCCAGAACTCCATGTCCTGCAGCGGGATGCCGGCACGCGCCGCCATGCCCAGGCCGTCGCCGGTGTTGATGAAGGCGTTGGTCGACGCGGCGAAGATGCGGCCCGCGCCGCCCGTGGCGAACACGGTCGTTTTCGCCTGCAGCATCATGACGTCGCCCGTTTCCATTTCCAGCGCGACGACGCCGAGGACGTCGCCGTCGGCATTGCGCACGAGGTCCAGCGCCTGCCACTCGACGAAGAAGTGGGTGCGCGAACGGACGTTGCGTTGATACAGCGTGTGCAGTAGCGCGTGGCCGGTGCGGTCGGCAGCGGCGCAGGCGCGCTGCACCGGCTTCTCGCCGAAGTTGGCGGTGTGGCCGCCGAACGGACGCTGGTAGATCGTGCCGTCCGGGTTGCGGTCGAACGGCATGCCGAAGTGTTCGAGCTCGTACACGACCTTCGGCGCTTCGCGGCACATGAATTCGATGGCGTCCTGGTCGCCCAGGTAGTCCGACCCTTTCACGGTATCGAACATGTGCCAGTACCAGTCGTCCTCGCTCATGTTGCCGAGCGAGGCGCCGATGCCGCCCTGCGCCGCGACGGTGTGCGAACGGGTCGGGAAGACTTTCGACAGCACGGCCACATTCAGGCCGGCTTCGGATAACTGCAGTGCGGCGCGCAGGCCGGATCCGCCGGCGCCGACGATGACCACGTCGAAATGACGGACGGGGATTGCGGGTTTGATTGCTGCCACGATTACACGCTCCAGAGAATTTGCACAGTCCAGGCGGCGCAGGCGAGCAGCCAGAGCACCGTGGCGATCTGCAGGGTCAGGCGGATGCCGACCGGTTTGACGTAGTCCATCCAGATGTCACGGATGCCGACCCACACGTGGTAGAACAGGCCGAAGAACGTGACCATCGTGAAAAGCTTGAACCACTGGCGGGCGAACAGACCGGCCCAGCCTTCGTAGGTGAAGTTTTGCCCGGTCAGGAACGAGACCAGCAGGATGACCGTAAACACGACCATCACGATGGCGGTGACGCGCTGCGCCAGCCAGTCGCGCATGCCGTAGTGCGCGCCGACGACGAGGCGGCGCTGTCCGATGTTGTTGGGGGTAGCCATGATTATTAAAACACTCCGAACAGTTTGAGGGCGACCAGCAGGGTCAGGACCAGGCTCACGATCAGCACGTAGCGCGCGGTGCGCTGCGCGGCGTCCTTGTCGAGGGCCATGTGGTTGTCCATGAACAGGTGGCGGATGCCGGCGCAGAAGTGGTGCAGGTAACCCCAGGACAGGCCGAGGATGACGATCTTCGTGAACGGATGGCTGACGATCCCGGCGAAGTGCGCGAACGAGATCTCGGAACGCACGCTCTGCTCGAACAGGTAGAGCAGGAACGGCAGGAAGAGGAACAGCACGAAGCCGCTGATACGGTGCAGGATCGACACGATGGCCGACGGCGGCTGCTTGTAATTCATCGTGATGTCCGTAATGCTCACATTACGGATCGGCTGCCCTCTTTTTTGCGCGTTTTTCACGGCTTCGGACATTGGAACACCTCCCTTAAAACTGACTTATTTATATTGGAACCCGGACTACGCCGATTTTGCGACCTGCACGGATTCCGGCTTTTTCGCTGCCAGATCCAGGCTGAAACGCGCCGATCGGGCCTCTTCGACGCTTTCCCAAAATCAAAACATTGTAATCGCTGCCAGCGATTACTGCACCAGCATAGAGCCAGCGCAAAAACTATTCAGGACAATTCGTTTTGGTAATGATGCTTGGCGGTCAGATACAAACCGCGCCGCAGTTCCACCGCCTTGTCCCCATACGTGAACGACACCCGGTCCGCGCACAGCAACGGCGTTCCTTCCGCCACTTTCAGCGCCAGCGCCGTCGGTGCATCGGCCGCCACGGCCCGGATTTTTTCCGTCGCGCGGATCATGCGCGTGCCGAATTCGGATTCGAACAGGCCGTACATCGGCCCCTTGTATTCCGCCAGGCGCTCGCCCGTCAGTCCCTTGAACAAAACCCCGGGCAGCCACAATTCCTCGAGGATCGTGGGCGCGCCGCTGTCGCTCATCAGGCGCTTGATGTAGACCACGGCATCGCCCGATTTCAGGTCGAGCAGGCGCGCCACCTCGGCCGGCGCGCGGATGCGCTTGACCTCGAGGTATTCGTGCTCGAAATGCTGGGGGACGCCTTCGTCGGGCATCAGCTTGAGGAAACGGAAGTGGGCGCGCGCCTCGTTGTGGGTCGCGACGAACGTGCCCTTGCCCTGGCGGCGCACGACGAGGTGCTCGGCGGCAAGCTCGTCGATGGCCTTGCGCACCGTGCCCTGGCTGACCTTGTAGCGGCCGGCCAGCTCGACTTCACTGGGGATCAGTTCGCCCGGTTTCCATTCGCCGGACTGCAGGCTCTGGGTGATGAGCGCCTTGATCTGCTGGTACAGTGGCGAAAATGTGGGGGACGGCGCCGCGCCGCCGACAGCGCTGCCGGCGCCCGTAGTCGTGGCGCCACTGCTGTTCGGATTGGACGAGGCTTGGTTCATAGACTGCGATTTTTTCATAAATCCCCTGGTCCGTCCAGTGAAGAAACCCTCGGATTATGTGTCTTATATAAGACATATGATATGAATTGACAGATGGAATGGCGCAGGACTACACTCGCGGTCGATCGAGCGTGGGCGCCCGCCTGTCAGCAATGCGCCGCACGCCCGCTTCTGGATGGCGCTTTTGGTATCATTGCGGTTTTCCCAAACAGGCGTATCCTTCTGCGTCGCCCCGTTTTCTTTCCCACTTTGGAGATTCATCATGGCTAAAACCCCTAAGCGCGTTGCCGTAACCGGCGCGGCCGGCCAGATCGGCTATTCCCTGCTGTTCCGCATCGCCAACGGCGACATGCTGGGCAAGGACCAGCCGGTCATTCTGCAGCTGCTCGAAATCGACAACGAAAAAGCACAGAAGGCGCTCAAGGGCGTCATGATGGAACTGGAAGACTGCGCATTCCCGCTGCTGGCCGGCATGACCGCCCACAGCGATCCGATGACCGCGTTCAAGGACGCGGACGTCGCCCTGCTGGTCGGCGCCCGTCCGCGCGGCCCGGGCATGGAGCGTAAAGACCTGCTGGAAGCCAACGCCCAGATCTTCACGGTCCAGGGCAAGGCGCTGGATGCCGTCGCGTCGCGTGACGTGAAAGTCCTGGTGGTCGGCAACCCGGCCAACACCAACGCCCACATCGCGATGAAATCGGCCCCGAACCTGCCGGCCAAGAACTTCACCGCCATGCTGCGCCTGGACCACAACCGCGCCCTGTCGCAAGTCGCTGCCAAGACCGGCACGGCCGTCGGCGACATCGAGAAGATGATCGTCTGGGGCAACCACTCGCCGACCATGTACGCCGACTACCGTTTCGCCACGGTCGACGGCAAATCGGTCAAGGACCTGATCAACGACCAGGAATGGAACGCCAACACGTTCCTGCCGACCGTCGGCAAGCGCGGCGCCGCCATCATCGACGCCCGCGGCGCATCGTCGGCCGCATCGGCCGCCAACGCCGCCATCGACCACGTGCGTGACTGGGTGCTCGGCACCAACGGCAAGTGGACCACGATGGGCGTCCCGTCGGACGGTTCGTACGGCATCCCGGAAGGCATCGTCTTCGGCTTCCCGGTGACCACCGAAAACGGCGAATACAAGATCGTGCAAGGCCTGGAAATCGATCCGTTCTCGCAAGAGCGCATCAACCTGACGCTGAAAGAACTGAACGAAGAGCGCGCAGGCGTCGCTCACCTGCTGTAAATCATAGGGCGGGCACTTTTGCCCGCCGTATGCCGGCGTAACACACACGCTTGGTGGGCACGGGGTGCCCACCCTACGACGCTGGACGGTTCGTAGGGTGGGCTCCCCGAGCCCACGTAATGCATACCCAGGACTCGACATGCATCCTTCCGAGGTTTTATTCCAGGGCCAACGCCAGCCGCCGCTGCTCCCCGCCTGCGACCACTACGCCGGCAGCGAGAAGCTGATGCGCAAGTCGATGGCGCTGCAACAAGAGCTTGGGCCGATTTTCGACATCACCTTCGACTGCGAGGACGGCGCCAGCGCCGGCGCCGAGCGCGCCCACGCCGAACTGGTGGCGGCGCTCGTGGGCGGCGACGACAACCGGTTCAACCGCATCGGCGCGCGCCTGCACGACGTCACGAGCAGCCACTTCGAGCAGGACGTCGAGATCATCGTGGGCGCCGCCGCGCAAAAGCTCGCGTACGTCATGCTGCCCAAGCCGAACGGCCTCGACGACGTCCTGCGCGCGCAGGAGTCCGTCAACCGCGCGGCCGCGAAAGCCGGGCGCGCCGCCCTGCCGCTGCACGTGCTGATCGAGACGCACGGCGCCCTGCACGACGCGTACGCCATCGCCGCCCTCCCCCAGGTCGAATCGCTGTCGTTCGGCATCATGGACTTCGTCTCGGCGCACTACGGCGCGGTGCCGGCCGCCGCGATGCGTACACCAGGTCAATTTACCCACCCACTCGTCGTGCGGGCGAAGCTGGAGATGGTTGCTGCATGTCATGCGCACGACAAAGTCCCTTCGCATAATGTGACGACCGAGATCAAGGACAGCGCGGTGGTCGCCAACGATGCCCAGCGCGCCGCCGCCGAGTTCGGATTCACCCGCATGTGGAGCATCCACCCCGACCAGATCAAGCCGATCGTCAAGGCGTTCACGCCGCGCCTGGCGGAAGTGAACGAAGCGACCACGATCCTGGCCGCGGCGATGGCGAAGGACTGGGGCCCGATTGCCCACGCCGGCCGCTTGCACGACCGCGCCAGCTACCGATATTATTGGACGGTGTTGCAGCGCGCGAAGCTGGCCGGCCTTGCGCTGCCGGATGCCGCCGCGGCACTCGTCAATCAACCGGAATCCATCTGATGTCCATCACTCTGAAACAAATCGCCGCCGCCTGTGCCTTTGCGCTCGCGGCCGCCGGTGTTTGCGCGCCGGCATCCGCCACCACCCACGACACGCATCCGAAGGCCACCAAGGTCCTGAAGGAAAAAGCCAGGTCTTCCAAGCACAAGAAGGCGAAAAAAGAAGCCCCGAAGCCGGCGGTCGCCGACACCGAGCCGGAACCGGACGTCACGGACACGACGATGGCCGAGTACTCGTGCGAACTGAACAACAAGGTCGCCATCTACCGCAACCCGATGGACGACAGCCACATCGCCCTGCGCTGGCAAAACCACCTGCGCCGCATGGACAAGGTGGGCACGACCACGGGCGCGCAGCGCTACGAAAACACGAACGTCGGGCTGGTCTGGATCGGCATCCCGTCGAAAGGCATCCTGCTCGACTCGAAGCAGAACCGCCAGCTGGCCAACGAATGCAAGGATGCCGAGCAGGCCAAGCCGGTGGTGGCCGCGGCGCCGGCCGAAAAGAAAAGCTGATGCCTGGGCGCGGAATGCAATCGGACGTCGTCCCCGCCTCCGCGGGGGCGACGGCGTAGCGAACCGGGTTTGTCGCAGCAACAACAAAATCCTCTACTGAAGGGAGCTTTTATGTCTCACAACACGCTGAACACGCTGAAGGAATTCCCCATCGCGGCGGGCCAGACCGGCCAGTTCCATTCCCTCCCGGCCCTCGCCGAATCCCTGGGCGTGAACCTGTCGCGCCTGCCGGTGTCGATCCGCATCGTCCTCGAATCCGTGCTGCGCAACTGCGACGGCAAGAAGGTCACCGAAGAGCACGTCCGCCAGTTGGCGAACTGGGGCCCGACCGCTGCCCGCACCGAAGAAATCCCGTTCGTCGTCGCCCGCGTCGTCCTGCAGGACTTCACCGGCGTGCCGCTGCTGGCCGACCTGGCCGCGATGCGCAACGTCGCCGCCAAGACCGGCGCCGATCCGAAGAAGATCGAGCCGCTGGTGCCGGTGGACCTGGTCGTCGACCACTCGGTCACCATCGACCACTTCCGCACCCCGGACGCGCTCGACCTGAACATGAAGATCGAGTTCCAGCGCAATAACGAGCGCTACCAGTTCATGAAGTGGGGCATGCAGGCATTCGACACGTTCGGCGTCGTGCCGCCGGGCTTCGGCATCGTGCACCAGGTGAACCTCGAGTACCTGGCGCGCGGCGTGATGAAGAACGACGGCGTGTACTACCCGGACACCCTGGTCGGCACCGACTCGCACACCACCATGATCAACGGTGTCGGCGTCGTCGGCTGGGGCGTGGGCGGCATCGAGGCGGAAGCCGGCATGCTGGGCCAGCCGGTCTACTTCCTGACCCCGGACGTCATCGGCGTCAACCTGACCGGCACGCTGCGCGAAGGCTGCACCGCGACCGACCTGGTGCTGACCATCACCGAGATGCTGCGCAAGGAGAAGGTCGTCGGCAAGTTCGTGGAATTCTTCGGCGAAGGCACCGCCTCGCTGTCGACCACCGACCGCGCCACCATCGGCAACATGGCACCGGAATACGGCGCGACGATGGGCTTCTTCCCGGTCGACGACAAGACCGTCGACTACTTCCGCGGCACCGGCCGCACCGAAGAAGAACTGGCCGCCTTCGAAAACTACTTCAAGGCCCAGCAACTGTTCGGCATCCCGCACGCCGGCGAGATCGACTACACCCGCGTCGTGTCGCTCGACCTGGCGACCGTCACCCCGTCGCTGGCCGGTCCGAAGCGTCCGCAGGACCGCATAGAACTGGGCAACGTGAAGGCCAACTTCGCCGACCTGTTCTCCAAGCCGACCAGCGAAAACGGCTTCAACAAATCGCCGGAAGACCTGTCGAAGGTCTACGAAACGACCAACGGCGTGCGCGTGAAGAACGGCGACGTGCTGATCGCCGCGATCACGTCGTGCACCAACACGTCGAACCCGAGCGTGATGCTGGCCGCGGGCCTCTTGGCCAAGAAGGCCGTCGAAAAAGGCTTGAGCGTCGCACCGCACATCAAATCGTCGCTGGCGCCGGGATCGCGCGTCGTCACCAACTACCTGGAAGCGGCCGGCCTGCTGCCGTACCTGACGCAACTGGGCTTCGGCGTGACCGCCTACGGCTGCACGACCTGCATCGGCAACGCCGGCGACCTGACCCCGGAACTGAACGCCGCGATCACGTCGAACGACATCATCGCCGCCGCCGTCCTGTCGGGCAACCGCAACTTCGAGGCGCGCATCCACCCGAACATCCGCTCCAACTTCCTGGCCTCGCCGCCGCTGGTCGTCGCCTACGCGATCGCCGGCAACGTCACGCGCGACCTGATGACGGAACCGGTCGGCAAGGGTGCGGACGGCGTCGACGTCTACCTTGGCGACATCTGGCCGACCTCGCAGGAAATCCACGACCTGATGAAGCTCGCGATGAACTCGGACGTCTTCAAGGCCAACTACGCGGACGTCAAGGGCAACCCGGGCGCGCTGTGGGAAGCCGTGTCGTCGGTGTCGGGCCAGGTCTACGACTGGCCGGAGTCGACCTACATCGCCGAGCCGCCGTTCTTCGGCGACTTCGAGATGACCCCGAAGGCCGCCGCCGCCGGCGTCCAGGGCGCGCGCGCGCTGGGCGTGTTCGGCGACTCGATCACCACCGACCACATCTCGCCGGCCGGTTCGATCAAGGAAGACGGTCCGGCCGGTAAATGGCTGAAGGACCACGGCGTCATCAAGGCCGACTTCAACTCGTACGGCTCGCGCCGCGGCAATCACGAGATCATGATGCGCGGTACGTTCGCGAACGTCCGCATCAAGAACAGGATGATCCCGCCGAAGGCCGACGGTTCCGCGGTCGAAGGCGGCATCACGCTGCACCAGCCGAGCGGCGAACAGCTGTCGATCTACGACGCGGCCATGAAGTACATCGCGGAAGGCACCCCGACGATGATCTTCGCGGGCGAAGAATACGGCACCGGCTCCTCGCGCGACTGGGCCGCGAAAGGCACCCAGCTGCTGGGCGTGAAGGCCGTGATCGCCCGTTCGTTCGAGCGCATCCACCGTTCGAACCTGGTCGGCATGGGCGTGCTGCCGCTGCAGTTCCTGGGCGACGACAGCGTCGATTCGCTCGGCATCACCGGCACCGAGACGTATGACCTGAAGGGCCTGGAAGGCGAGATCCGTCCGCAGATGCAGGCGACCCTCGTCATCCACCGCGCCGACGGTTCGACGAAGGAAACGTCGGTCCTGCTGCGCATCGATACGCCGATCGAAGTGGATTACTACAAGCATGGCGGCATCCTGCCGTTCGTGCTGCGCCAGCTGCTGGCGGCGTAATCTGCTGAAGAGAAGGTAAAAGGGCCGGAACCTGTACGGGTTCCGGCCCTTTTTTTGTTGCCCTGAGAACGTCGTTCCCGCGCAGGCGGGAACCCAAGTTTGCCGGCTGCGCAACGAACTTGGATCCCCGCCTTCGCGGGGACGACGGCATTGAGGTCAGGTGTCGGCCCACATCCTCAACAGGTTGTGGTAATGCCCCGTGAGCGCCACCAGCTCCGGCCCGTCCCCATGCTGCGCGCGCAAGGCCTGGATATTGGTGTCGAGGTCGAACAGCATCGCCCGTTTGCCGTCGTCGCGCACCATGCTCTGCACCCACAGGAACGACGCCACGCGCTCGCCGCGCGTGACCGGCTGCACCTCGTGCACGCTCGACGACGGGTAGACGATCGCGTCGCCCGCCGGCAGCTTCACGTCATGCGTGCCGTACGTATCGATCACGGTCAGCTCGCCGCCGTCGTATTCATCGGGATCGCTCAGGAACACGGTGCACGACACGTCCGCGCGCACCGCCGCCCCGCTGCGCTGCGCGCGGATGGCGCCGTCGACGTGCGGGCCGTAATGCTCGCCGCCCGCATAGCCGTTGAAGAACGGCGGCAGGATGCGCTGCGGCAGCACGCTCGAAAAGAACAGCGGGTGCGCCATCAGCGCGCCGCTCACGATCTGCCCCAGCTCCACGGCCAGCGGCGACCCTTCCGCTAACTGGCGGTTGCGCTTGACCTGCGCGCCCTGGCTGCCGACGCTGGCGCGGCCGTCGATCCAGTCGGTGGCGGCCAGGCGCGCGCGCATGGACTTCACCTGGTCCGGGCTCAGCACGCCCGGGATATGCAGCATCATGGCGGCCTTCCCGCTCAGAACCTGACGTTGGCCGACAGCGTCGCCGACCGCCCCGGCGCCACGCCGGCATAGTGCGGCGAAGAGACCTTGTCGAAGTACAGCTTGTCCGTCAGGTTCTGCACGTTCAGCTGCAGGCTGACGTCCTGGTTCAGCGCATAGCTGGCCATCGCGTCGAAGCGGGTATAGCCGGGCGCCCACTTGTTGTTGTTCACGTTCGCGTAAATCATCGACATCGAGTTCAGGCCCAGGCCGAACGTGAGGTCCTTCGCGACGGCGTACGTCGTCCACAGCGAGGCCGAGTGCTTCGGCGTCGCCGGGAAGCGGTTGCCGTTGTAGGGCGACGCCACGTACACCGGCTTCGCCGTCGTGCCGGCGTTCAGGTAGCCATTGTCCGCGATTTCCGCGTCCAGGTACGTGTAGCCGCCGAACACGCTCCACTGCGAGGTGATCTTGCCCGAGAAGCCCAGCTCGACGCCCCTGACTTCCTTGCGGCCGACGTTCTGCGCCGTGCCGTCCGGCGCCGTCACGCGGGCATTGTTCATCGTGCTCTTGAACACGGCCGCCGTCAACGACAGCCGGCCGCCCGGCATCACGTCCCACTTGGTGCCCAGTTCGATGTTCTTGCTGCGCTGGGGCTGCAGGTTCTGCACGGCCACCGTCAGCGCATCCAGGCCGTCGCCGCCGTCGTTGCCCGGCGGGGTCGCCGACGTCGCATACGCCAGGTAGATGCTGCCGTTGGCCGCCGGCTTGTACACGAGGCCCGCCTGCCAGCTCCAGAAATTGCTGTCGGCGTCCGCCTGCACGGCCGCCGTCGTCGCCGTCGGCAGCGTGTTCAACACGCTCTGGAAGTCGTCGTAGCGGCCGCCCACGTTGACCTGCCACTGCTTGTTGAATTCGATGGTGTCGAACGCGTACGCCGACTTCGTCTTCGTGTTCACGTGCGTCAGCGCGCCCGAGACGGCGCGGGTATAGGCCCACGGATCGTACGGATTCGGATCGGCCAGGGTCGTGCAGTTGTACAGCGTTTCCGCGCCCGACGTCGGGCAGGTGAACGTGCCCGTCAGCGGATTGTTCGTGCCCGGCGTGAAGACGTAGGCGGCGCGGTCCGTCGTCTCGCGGTCGAACTCGATGCCAGCGTTGTACGTGTGCTTGACGCCGGCCGTGACCAGGTCGCCCGACAGGCTCGTCACGTTCGTCGCGGTGCGGGTTTCCGTCACGCGCGTGTTGGCGCGGCGCCAGACGGTGCCGTACAGGACCGTGTTGCCCTTCGAGTCGTCGGGCTGGGTCCAGACGTAGTCGTTGTTCGACTTGCCGTAGCGCGTGACGTTGCGCAGGGTGATGCCGTTGCCCAGCTGGTGGCGCAGGTCGATGGTGGCGATGTCGCTCCTAGTGTCGCGGAAGTCGCGGTTGGCGAGGCCGTAGAACGTCGCGCGGTCGACGTTGAACGGTTCGCCGTTGCCGTTCTTCGCGACGTTGGCGCCGGTCGTGACCGGGTTGTTGAACGGGATGCCGGTGTCCGGGATCTCGTGCGACGTCATGTGGTAGACGCTGACGATGGCGCGCGTCGGGCCGGTCAGGCCGAAGGTCACGGTCGGTGCGATGCCCCAGCGCTTGCCGCCGACGACGGCGCGGCCCGGCACGTCGGCTTCGTGCGCCATCACGTTCAGGCGGAAGGCGCTGTCGCTGCCGATGTTGCGGTTGATGTCGCCCGTGAGGCGGCGGTATTTGTCGCTGCCGATGCCGATGCCGGCGTGGTTGAAGTCATAGGCCTGCGCCGTCTTGGTGACGAGGTTGACGCCGCCGCCGGCCGAGGAACGGCCGCCGTAGGCCGAGTTCGGGCCCTTCACGACTTCGACCTGCTCCACGTCGAAGATCTCGCGCGACTGCGAACCGGAATCGCGGATGCCGTCGATGTACGTGTCCGTCTGCGCGTTGTAGCCGCGGATGAACAGATTGTCGCCGACCGGGTTGCCGCCCTCCGCCGCGCCGATGGTGATGCCGGGCACGGTGCGCAGCGCGTCCGTCAGCGACGTGGCGCCCGTCTGCGCGATGACGTCGGCCGGCACGACCGTGACGGATTTCGGCGTGTCGAGCAGCGGCGCGGTGAACTTGTCGTTGGCCGACGCCTGCTGCTGGTTGGCGCCCGTCACCTGCACGCTCGGGATCGCCGGATCGGGCGCGACGTCGGGACCGGCATGGGCGACCGCCGGCAGCGCCAGCGATGCCAGCACGGCCAACGCGGTGCCGGGCAGCGTGCGCGCATGCTTGCGGCTCGTGATGAAGGAAGTCGGGGTGTTATTTTTCTTGATCGTCATGATGTGGGGGCAGGTCCTGGAGGGCGTCTGGCTGCGCCGTCGTTGACATGAATATGAATGAGAACGATTCGCATTATGATTCCGATTATTGCTTTTGACAAGCGCTGGTGAACAATCGATGCCTGGGCGACGCGCGGACACGACGGCGCCGATATTGCCGCAGTGTTACTGGGGTGTGGCCGAATCAACTACAATACCGGGGATAAGGGTTTATCATGACCCTCGGATCTCGATCCAAAGAATACGACCCACCCTTACCGAAGAGACTCCCCAAGCGTATGCGTCGCCCTTCCAAAGACTCACCCAAACTTTCGGCAGAAAGCCAGCGTCTCATCAGCCTCAGCAACGCCATCGTGCAGGCCGCCAGCCGCGTTGAAGAACGGGCCTGGGAACGCAACCTCGACGCCCAGCTGCAGAAGCTGCTCAAGACGAACCACCAGGACACCGTCGACGCCGCCCTCAACGTCCTGTTCAAGGGCGACCTCGCGGTCTACGACGTGCTGATGGACGGCGTCGAGGCGGTCAGCGAGTCCTCGACGATGACGGAGCAGGCCAACGACGGTGCCGAGACCACGTGGCAGGCCTTGCTCGTGGCCGCCCCGATCCTGGCCTGGACCCGCTTCTCGATCGCGTCCGGGACGATCCCCGGCGACATCCTGAGCACGCTGACGGCGCACTTCGGTGCCCACCTGCTGGCCGACAACACCAAGGTGGCCATCGCGCCGACGCTGTACTCGATCGACCAGCTGCCGCGCACCCACGCCGAGACCTATGCCCTGACGCACAAGCTCGCCGCCGCCGCCCACAAGGGCTCGACGGTGAAGCCGGCCGCGCCCGGCCCGGACACGTCGCAATTCCTGGCCGACACACGCTACCTGCTCGTGGCCGTCATCGCCCCGCAAGGCGCCCCGCTGTTCCGCTGGCAGGAACCGCAGCACCACATCAATTTCGAAGCGGAGCGCGACAACGCCCTCGAGCAATGGCGCGCCCAGGCCGGCCCGAACATCGCCCGCCTGCTGCCGGGCTGCGGCGTCGAACTGCTGCTGCCGGAAGCGTATTACGTGGCCTGCCGCGAGGCGGATAAACTGATCCGCCCGGTGTCGATCCGCGCCGCCGTCCACTACCTGACGAACACGCTGGGCGTGGAACCGAACGACCTGCGCGCCGTCATCGCCGGCTTCGGCGACGAAGTCAACGACAGCCAGGTCGACGAATACCGCGTCGGCTTCACCTTGCGCCAGTCGTCGGACGTCGTGTACGGCATCGTCTGGCCCCTGTACGGCCAGGAAGACGAGGAAGGCACGCCGATGGAAGGCCCGGCCGGCGGCGGCGACCGCCCGCTGGCGCCGCTGGACGAGATCGTCAAGCACCTGAACGACGTCGGCATCACCCACGTCAAGCGCATCGGCGAACGCTATGTCGCCGAGTACTGCGACGACTGCGGCGCCCCGCTGTTCGCCGACCCGAGCGGCGAGCTCGTGCATGCCGAGATGCCGGAAGACACGCCGGCGGGGAACGAACACTTCCACTGACGCACAGCGTCTCCTTGGGGTCGGAGCACACTTCGCTTTCCAAAAAGATCGTGCCCAAAACCGGGCTCTGACCCCGAATTGTCGGTTATGGATGCCCGGCCCCGTGCCGGGCATTTTTCTTTTTCGCCTGATTCCTCTAATTCGACCCATTGACGCCGGCCACGCCCGCCGCTAAATTAGTTAACACGTTAACTAAATCGCCGCCATGGAACCCGTCACCATTCCCGTTTCCGGCACCGACGCGATCGGTGCGACCCTTTGGCACGCCGACGGCGCCCGCGCCGCCGTCCTGCTGCATCCCGCCACCGCCGTCACGCAGCGCTATTACGAAGCGTTCGCGCGCTATCTGCACGGCCTGGGCTTCCACGTGCTCACCTACGACTACCGCGGCACCGGCCGCTCGCGCCCGGCCGATCTGCGGCAGTGCGCCGTGACGATGTCCGACTGGATCGAGGACGACAACGCGGCCGTGACCCGCTGGGCCGCCGCGCGCTTCCCGGGCCTGCCGCTGCTGGCCGTCGGGCACAGCGTCGGTGGCCATGCAATCGCGCTGTCGTCGGCCAGCGATCTGCTGTCCGCCGCCGTGCTGGTGGCCTCGCACGCCGGCGTCACGCGCACGATCCGCGGCGCCTTTGAACGGATGCGTGTGTGGACGGTGATGCGCGTGCTCGCGCCCATCCTGTGCACCGTGCTGGGTTATATGCCGGGACGCCGCATCGGCCTCGGCGAAGACCTGCCGCGCACCGTGATGCTGCAATGGAGCCGCTGGACTACGCTGCCCGGCTACTTCCTCGACGACCCCGCGATGGATGCGCGCCGGCGCATGGCGCGGGTGCGGCTGCCGCTGCTCGTGCTCGGCTTCGACGACGATCCGTGGGCCAATGCGCGCGCCATCGACATCCTCGTGAAGCCGCTCGTCAATGCGCGCCTGGAGCGGCGCCCGATCGCGCCGCGCGACGCCGGCCTGCCCGCCATCGGCCACATGGGGTTCTTCCGCAAGCAGTGCGCGGACCGCATCTGGCCGCAGGTGGGGGAGTGGCTGCTGGCGCACTGCGCGGTGAACGAGGACGCCCGATGACGGCGGCGAACAGCCCGCCGCGCTTCGCCTTCCTGCTGAACCGCGCGCAGAAAGTGCTGCAGCGCTGGATCGAGACGCGTCCCGAGGCGTGGGACGGCATCAGCTCGGCGCAGGTCGGGCTGCTGTTCTTCCTCGCGTCGCGCCAGGAACCCGCGACGGTCGGCGCCATCGCCAAAGGCCTGCAGGTGGCGCCGGCCGCCGTCACGAATCTGTCGAAGCGGATGCAGGCGGCCGGCCTGATCGCGCGGGTGGACGACGCCGCCGACGGCCGCGTCACGTGCGTGCGCCTGACCGCAAGCGGGCAAGACGCCAGCCGCCAGGCCCATGCCGTGCTGCAGGCGCTGAACGCGCGCCTGACGGCCGGATTCACGCCGGACGAGCTGGCCGTCGTCGCGCGCTGGCTGGCGCAGGTCGCGGCGCTCGAACGCGACCTGCCCAAGGAGTGACCCGCGCACGGCGCTCAGCCGCGCGCGCGGACCGCCGTCGCGGCCCCGCCCCGCACCAACGACAGGTCGACCCAGCCCGCGCGCCACGCCTGCTCCAGGTCGCGCTCGATCGCATCCAGCGACGCGTGAACGGCGCCGGGGAAGCCGCGCACGCCGTAAGCGCGGTTGCGGCCATGCGACTTGGCCAGCAACATGGCCATGTCCGCGAGGTTGACGACCTGTTCCCACGTCAGCGCGGTGCCGCCGAGCGCCAGCGGGAACGGCGCGTAGCCCACCGACACGCTGACCCGGATGCTGCCGTTGCGGTATTCGACGGCCTGCGCGGAGATGCCGTGCAGGATGCGCAGCGCCACCTCGTCCAGTTCGTCCTGCGCGACCGCCGGCACGAACGCGAGGAATTCCTCGCCGCCCCAGCGCACGATCATGTCGGTGTCGCGCAATGCCGCGCGCAGGTCGTGCGCGACCGTCTTCAGTACGGCATCGCCGGCCGCATGACCCAGCGTGTCGTTGACGTCCTTGAAATGGTCCACGTCCAGCAGGAACAGCGCCCCCGCGGTCGCATCAAAGGCCGTGCGCCGCTCATTGCCCGCGCGGGACATGAATTCCTGGAAGTGGCGGCGGTTGTACAGCAGCGTGAGCGGATCGAGCGCGCCCTGCCGCTTCAACAGCAGGTTTTTTTCTTCCAGCGCGCTGTTGGCGCGCCGTACTTTCCGGTAGAGCAGTCCGACGACCACCGAGGCCAGCGCGCACGTCACGGCCAGCAGCCACCAGACACGCTGCTGCCAGCGACGATTGTCCAGCTCCGCCCTGGCGGCCCGGTTTTCCTGGCGCAGGGCGTCGATCCGGCGCTGCTTTTTCTCGGCGTCGTATTTCTGCTGCAACTCCATCACCGCCTTCTGGCGTTCCCCGGCAAAGATCTCGCCCGACAGGCCGCGCTCGCGGTCGTAGGCGTCGACGGCGCCCTTGTAGTCGCCGGCGTGTTCGAGCGCGCGTCCGTACTCGCGCAGCACGGCCAGGAGTTCCGGCTTGTCGCCCTGTTTTTCGTAGGTGGCCAGGCCCGCCTCGAACTGCCGCTTGCCCTCGGCCAGCCGCCCCTGTCCGAGCAGCGCCTGGCCCAGGTTGACGCGGGCGGTGGCGACGTCGTTGTTGCTCCTGACGTCGACGGCGGCGTCCAGCGCCTGCGCGGCATAGGCCTCGGCCTCGCGGAAGCGGCCCTCCTTCAGGTAGCAATCCGACAGGTTGACGAGCGTCGTGGCGCCCATCTGGCGTGCGCCCATGCTGCGTTCCAGGCCGAGTTCCTCGAACAGGGCGTGGCGCGCCCGCTCGAAGGCGTTCTGCTCGACGGCCAGCGCGTACTCGTCGCCCAGCGCCGTCGCGACGTATCCCGGCGACGCCATCTTCCTGGCCACGGCCAGCGATTCCTGCTGCACCTCCCAGCCTTTGTCGAGCTCCCCCAAATTCAGGTACAGCTGCACCAGCGCGTGCAGCGCACTGGCCAACGGCGCGGCGTCGGTCCGGGCCTGGCGCGCCATGTCGACGGCGGCGTGCAGTTTCGCCAGCGCAGCCGGATAATTGCCCTCCTCCTGGAACGACTGTCCGGCCGCGATGGTCGCCAGCACCTTCGTCGGGATGTCGCCGGTGGCCGAGGCGACACGTTCCGCCTCGAACGCCGTGGCGTGGGACGCGGCCAGGTCTTCGCGCAAGTAGAGCGTGTTGGCGCGCCCGATCAGGCCTTTGGCCAACGCCAGGTTGTCATTGTTGCGCTTGCCGTAATTGATCAGCTGGTCCGCCAGTGCGAGCGCGTGCGTCAGGTCGCCGGTGCCGCGCTCGGCGGTGCTGTAAAAATACAGGAAGTCCGTCCGCAACGGCGCCGGCGCGGTAGCCATTTCCCACTCCATGTCGCGCAGCCGGCTCGACGCCTGGTCCGGCACGAAGCGGGCCATGGCGCCGGCCGCGCGCAAGCGTTGGGCCAGCGGCTGGTCGGCGCGGGCCACGAACGGACACAGCAGGATCGCGACGGCGCAGAATGCGCGCACGCTGGTTTGTGACAGGACGGGAAATACCATTGCGCTCCTCGGGCTGCGGCGCACACAGTACGGCCGCGTGCCGAGGATTATGCCTGCAGTCATCTAGAAGGTTCAACCGAACGGTGTCCCCTTCCGCCTGCGCCGCCCGTCAGCGCCCGGCGAGCGACGCCAGGTAGCCGTGGATCTGCGCCACCGCCGCCGCACCCTCGCCCGCCGCGGCCGCCACGCGCTTGGTCGACCCGGCCCGCAGGTCGCCCACCGCAAAGATGCCGTCGACGCTCGTCTCGAGCGTGCGGGCGCCGCGTTCCGGACGCGTGTCGGCGCCGGTCAGCACGAAGCCCTTGTCGTCCAGTTCGACGCCGCATTCGTGCAGCCAGTCGCTGTTCGGATCGGCCCCGATGAACAGGAACATCCGCCGCACCGCGAACTCGCGCGTGTCGCCGCCGTCGCGGCCGCGGCAGCGCACGCCCGCCAGGCCGTTCTCGTCGCCGACCAGCCCGACGATTTCGCGCCGCGCGTGCAGGTGGATATTCGGGGTCGCGGCGATGCGTTCGATCAGGTAGCTGGACATCGTCGCTTCCAGCCCCGGTCCGCGCACCAGCAAGTGCACTTCCGACGCGTGCGCCGCGAGGAACACGGCCGCCTGCCCCGCCGAATTGCCGCCGCCCACGAGCACGACCGGTTCGTTGCGGCACAGCCTGGCTTCCACGGGCGAGGCCCAGTAGTACACGCCGCGGCCTTCGTAATCGGCGATGTCGGGCAGGTCGGGCTTGCGGTAGCGCGCGCCCGCCGCCAGCACGACGGCGCGCGCCTGCAGGCAGGTGCCGTCGTCCAGTTCGACCTTGAGCGGGCGCTCGTGGCACAGCAGGCGCGTGGCGCGCGCGGGGATCGCGATCTCGGCGCCGAATTTCAATGCCTGCACATACGAACGGCCGGCCAGCGCGCGGCCGGAGATCCCCGTCGGGAAGCCGAGAAAATTCTCGATGCGCGCGCTCGCGCCTGCCTGGCCGCCATACGCGCGCTGGTCCAGCACCATCACGCGCAGGCCTTCCGATGCGGCATACACGGCCGTCGCCAGGCCGGACGGGCCGGCGCCGACGACGAGCACGTCGAACACGGCCCCGCGCTCGATGCGCGGCAAGGTGCCGAGGCAGCGGCCCACTTCGGCCAGGGTCGGGTTCTTCAGCACGAAGCCGTCCGGCAGCGCCACGAGCGGCCAGTCGGACGGCTGTTTCCAGTGCTCGCGCACGAGCTCGGCCGCTTCCGGATCGGTCTCGGGATCGCGCCGCGTGTACGGGTAGGCATTCCGCGACAGGAAATTCTCCAGCTCGAACAGGCCCGCATGCGCGGCCGGTCCGATCAGGATGGGCCCGCCCGGCTTATTGGTGATCAATTGCACGCGACGGAGGATGAAGGCGCGCATGAGGCGCTCGCCCAGTTCGGCCTCGGCCACGATCACGGCGCGCAGGCATTCCGCGTCGAGCACGAGGGTCTCCAGCTCGCCCACGGCGACGCCGTCGGCCAGCGGCGGCCGGCCGGACAATGTCGCCACTTCGCCGGCGAACTGGCCGGGGCCGTATTCGACCACCTCGACGCGCTTGCCGAGCGCATCGGTCCGGCTGCACGACAAGCGCCCCGCCAGCACGACGACCATGCCGGGCGAATCCACGCAGGCGCGGAACACGGTGGCCCCGTCCGGCCAGCTGCGGCAGGTGCCGAAGCGGCGCAGGCGGGCGATGTCGTCCGCGCTCAAGGTGGGAAAGATCTGGTGGCCGCGCGTGGCCAGGTCGACGCCGGCGCGCGCGTCGGGATCGGCGACGAGGCCTTCGGGAATCAGTTCGGGAACGTGTTCGGACATGGTCGGCCGCCTCGTGGTTGGGTATCGCATGCTAACCCAAGCCGCGGCGCCGCGCACCCCTCAAAAGACGGGGCCGTCGGCACGGCGGCGGCGCATCACGGCCTGTCCGGCCACTGCGAATAGGGAGCGCGGATCAGGCTGGCGTTGTAGTAGCGCTTCTCGCCCGTGACTTCCGGCCCGATCCAGTCCGGCTTCTGGAACGCCTCGTCTTCCGCGTCGAGTTCGATCTCCGCCACGACGAGCCCGGCATTCAGGCCGAGGAATTCGTCGACTTCCCACGTGTGGCCGGCATAGTCGATGCGGTGGCGGATCTTTTCCACCTGCGGCTGCTCGCACAGGCCGTCCAGCAGCTCGATCGCGTCCGCGATGGGAATTTCGTACTCCCACTCGCCGCGGCTTGCCCCAGTGCTCTTGCCTTTGATGGTGATGACGGCGCGCTCGCCCTCGATGCGCACGCGCACGGTGCGCACGGCATCCGCCACCAGGTAGCCCTGGCGCATGCGCGTCGGGATGCCCTGCCCGCGCCAGCCCTCGTTGGCCAGCAAGAACTTGCGTTCGATCTCGACGCCCATGGGTGCTCCGTTCAGTCGTCCAGCGATTGCAGGATCGGCTGCAGCATGGCCGCGCCGAGCGCGCTGCTGCGGGCGCCGTTCCAGCCGACGTACGGGTCGGGCAGGTTGGCGTTGTCCTTGAACGGCATTTCCAGCGTCAGCGACAGGCATTTGAACGTGTGGCCGATGTACTTCGAGGCCAGGGTCAGCAATTCCTCGTTGTACTTGCTCGCGGCATAGCCGTAGACGTTCTGGAAGTCGGGGCTGGCCGCCATGTAGCGTTCGATGAATGCGTTCTGGGCGGCCAGGCGCTCGGGCGTGAAATCGGTCAGCATCTCGCTGCCGGCCACGAAGTTGTACGGCAGCGCCTCGTCGCCGTGGATGTCGAAGAACATGTCGACGCCCGTCTCGTGGATCTTGTTCTTCACGCACAGCACTTCCGGGCTGCGTTCGGCCGACGGCGTCATCCACTCGCGGTTCAGGTTGGCGCCGGCGGCGTTCGTGCGCAGGTTGCCGCGGAACGATCCGTCCGGGTTCATGTTCGGCACGATGTAGAACACGGCGCGCTGCAGCAGCTTGCGCGAGACCGGATCGGAATTGTCGAGCAGCGCATCCATCATGCCTTCGACGAACCACTCGGCCATCGTCTCGCCCGGATGCTGGCGCGCGATCACCCAGATCTTCTTCTCGGCCTGCGGGTTGCCGATCACGACGAGGTTCATGTCGCGGCCGTCGACGGTCGTGCCGATGTCGTGCACGCGCGCGATCGGGTTCTCGGCCACTTCGCCGAGCAGGCGCAGGTGGCGCTCCCAGGTGTAGGGCTCGAAATAGGCGTAATAAATGCTGTCCAGCTCGGGCGTGTGGTTGACGGTCATGACCTGGCCGTCGAACGAGGTGGGAACGCGGAACCAGTTCTCGGTGTCGTAGCTGGCCGCCACCTGGTAGCCCTCGAAGCCCTTGGGATAGGTCGCCTGCCCCGCGTTCAGGAAGCGGATCGTGCACGCCTTGCCGCGCGCGCCCTGCAGGCGGAAGTGGAACCACTGGTGGATGTCGGCTGCGGAATCCTTGCGCAGCTCGAGGTCGATCTGGCGCGGGTCGGTGGCCTGGACGACGTCGATCGCACCGGAATCGAACAGCTGGCTGATCTTGATGGGCATGGGACTGGTTCCTCGAAAAGCGTTCAAAGAAGGCATGATAGCCGAGCCCACGCCCGCCGGCCATGGGCTGGCCGGGCAGGTGTCCGCGCTTACGCGTCGAGGTCGATCAGGTCCTTGCTGTAGGCCAGCATGATCTGGCGCATCAGCTCGACGTTGCTGCGGTCGAGGACGACGGTGAGGTCGGGTTTGCGGTCGAGGTTGTAGGTCATGCTGATCTTGCCCGGCAAGACCTTGCACTGCACGGTGAACGCGCGCGGGATGTTCGGATGGTCCCAGTCCCACTGCGTGATCTGCGGCCCGGCCGGCGGCGGCTGCAGGGCCGGATCCTGGTTGACCGGCAGATGCTTGATGAGCCAGAACACGATCGACGCCGGCACGAAGATGGCGACGTCGCTCGCCCCGTGTGCGGAGAACTTGGTCAGCAGCAGATTGCCGACCCGGTCGCACGACATGGACATGCTCTTGACTTGACGGATGACCGCTGATTTCACGACGAATTCCTATGGGCAGGTGATTGAAAACTAAGTGATCGAAAGCCCGGCGATTCTACCGCATCCAATTTCGGAATTGTGTTAAAGAAATGCAAAACGGGAAGCCTGCGCTCCCCGTGTGGATTCGTGGGCAGAGGGGACGGCACCGCCGCCGTCCCGCCCGCACGGGATTACTGCTTGTTGCCCTTGGACGAGCTGCGCGACGAGCCGGACGCCGACTGGCGGTTGCCGTGGCTCATGCTGCCGGCGCGGCGTGCCTCTTCCGAGGTGAACTCGTGCGCGGTGCCTTTCTGGTGGGCGGCCTTGCCGCCCTCGCTGGCGATCTGGCGCTGACGCTCCGGATCCATCGATGCGAAACCGCGGTTCTTCGTACCGCCACTCTGTTTGTTGCCCTGATTGCTGGATGCCATGGTGTTCTCTCCTCGTTGCAGTTGAAACCGCCGCGTCCTGCGGCAGGCCTGCCGATGCCATCGGATGAGCGCTCGGTCGGAAAACATCTTAGGCATGCCGATTGGATGAGACTATAGGAGCAATTCAGATGACTTTGTAGGACAATGTGAGACAGAAAATGCACCATCGAAACTCTACTTCCGGTTGTAAATAACTCGTCGGTAATCGTCCTACATATACCCGCTGCGTCTTCCTATACTGATGTCGCCCCCGGACGCGCATCATCTTGGTTCAGATCGAAAGGAGACGACCATGGACGCGAACCAACGCAGCGAAGCGAACAACCAGACGAACAACGGCGCCAACGAAAAATGGACGCCCGGGTCCGAGGGCGCCAGCGCCGACCGCGGCCAGCCGCTCGACCACACCTACGCGCACGGCGCCGGCATGCAGCAGGGCAACCAGCAGCGCGACGTCATGGGCAGCCAGCAGGGCGGCGCCGGCGGCCGCGAATACGGCGAGGATGCCGGCATCCCGGGCGGCTCGATGGAAAACCAGATCAACGGCGGCTCCGGCGCCGTGCAGGGCGTCACCGACAGCCACCAGCGCCAGATGGAACAGAAGTCCGGCGCCTATGGCCTGCTGGAACAGGCCATAGGACACCGACCCAAAGACTCGGGCGTGAATCTGAACCAGCAACGGGCCACGCAGGGCGGCGGCATGCACGGCCCGCGCAGCGAGCTCCCGGCGCAGCCGCCGGGCGGCCCGGCGGGCAACCGCCAGTCCGGCGCATCGTCCTCGACCCAGGGCGGCGGCATGCCGGGGCCCGGCTGCGCCGGCGGCCATGAGGCCCAGCGCGGCAACACGCAGCTGGAGGTAACCGGTTCGCGCTCGCCGGTCAACCAGAATTCCGACTACGGCGGCGTGCACGAATCGAACGACGTGGCCGGCGGCCTGCCGCGCTCGCCGGGCAACACGGGTGCGGACAGCACCGACCGCCAGGGCTCGCAGACGGGGTCCACCGCGTCGGCGGGCGGCCCGCCGGTGCACAAGTCGAACGACGCCGCCGGCGGCTATCCGCGCAGCCCGGGCTTCGCCAACAAGCTGCACGGCGACGAGAACATGGACGACGACACGGGCTTCAAGAGCAAGCCCTGAATCCCTGTTGCGCCGGCCCGTCGCGCGGGCCGGCGCTTCCCCTCCTCCGTTCTTGATCCAGATTCAAGCGCCGGACGAGTTCCGGAACCCAGCCATTTCCCTCGCGGTCGAACCTGACACATTGCCAGACTGCGAGCGAAGCATGCCGAACGAGAACGGGATTGCACGAGGGAGCCGCGCCGCCGCGCGCGCCGGGGAGGCGCCCCGGCCATGAAAGCCGTATTCCTCGACAAGGACGGCACGCTGGTGGACGACCTGCCCCACAACGTCGAGCCCGCGCACATCGTGCTGTGCCGCGGCGCCGGCCCGGCACTGCGCCTGATGGCGCGGCTCGGCTACCGCCTGTTCGTCGTCACCAACCAGCCCGGCATCGCGTTCGGACGCTTCGCCGCGGCCGCGATGGACGGGGTCCGGGCCCGCCTGCGCGAACTGCTGCTGGACGAAGAGCTGGCGCTCGACGGCTTTTATTATTGCCCGCATCACCCGGAAGGGACGGTCGCGCCGTGGGCCGCCGAATGCCACTGCCGCAAGCCGCTGCCGGGCCTGCTGTTGAAGGCGGCGCACGAGCACGGCATCGACCTGCGCGCGTCGTGGATGGTGGGCGACATCCTGCACGACGTCGAGGCCGGCAACCGGGCCGGCTGCCGCACCATCCTCATCGACAACGGCAACGAAATGGAATGGCGGCTGGGCCCGCGCCGCGTACCGACGCGCATGGCGCCCGACCTCTACACGGCCGCCGTGCTGATCGCCAGCCATGGAGACGCGGCATGACGGCGCCCTGGCAACGGGCCCGGCGCATCCTCTGCGTGCGCCTCGACTCGCTCGGCGAGGTGCTGATGTGCACCCCGGCCATGCGCGCGCTGCACCGCGCCGTGCCGGGACGCACGCTGACCCTGCTGGGTTCCCCATCCGGCGCGGCCGCGCAGCCGTACGTCCCGGAACTGGACGACGCCATCGCCTGGATCGCCCCGTGGGCGCACGCCGACACCCGGCACGCCGATCCGCAATCGCACATGGCCGGCCTGGCGCTGGTCGGCGCCCTCGCCGCACGCGCCTTCGACGCCGCCGTCATCTTCACGACCTACACGCAGAGCGCGCTGCCGGCGGCACTGCTGTGCCAGCTGGCCGGCATCCCGCTACGGCTGGCCCATTGCCGCGAGAATCCCTACGGCCTGCTGACCGACTGGATTCCCGATCCCGAGCCGACGCCCCTCCTGCGGCACGAAGTCCAGCGCCAGCTGGCCCTCGTGCAGCGGGTCGGGTGCCGCAGCGCGGAACCCGGGTTGTCGTTCGTGCCCGCGCCGGCCGACGCCGCCGCGGCGCGGATGCGCCTGTCGGCGGCCGGCGTCGATCCGGACCGGCCGTGGATCCTGCTGCACCCGGGCGCCGGCGCCGCCTCGCGCCGCTATCCGGCCGCGCACTGGGCGCAGGTGCTGCGCCTGCTGGCGCACGATCCGCGACTGCCCCTCGTGCTCACGGGGAGCGCAGCGGAAGCGGAACTGGTCGACGGCATCCAGTTCGCCGCCGCCGTGCCGGCCGTCTCGCTCGCGGGACGGCTGTCGCTGGGCGAACTGGGCGCCGCGCTGCGCCTGGCCGCCGTCGCCGTGACCAACAACACCGGGCAGGCCCACATGGCCGCCGCCGTGGGCACGCCCGTGGTCGACCTGTACGCGCTGACCAATCCGCAGCACACGCCGTGGCACGTGCGCAACCGCGTCCTGTTCCACGACGTCCCCTGCCGCTTCTGCTTCAAGAGCACCTGTCCGCACGGCCACCACGCGTGTCTTGCCGGCGTCGCCCCGCAGCGCGTCGCCGACGCCGTGCACGAACTGCTGGGGACGGCGCGGCCGACCGCGCCGGCAGTGCCGGCAGCAAAGCCGGACACCACCGTGCCCGGCTGACCGGGATGCGACGATGCTGCCCCGCGAATCGCCATCCCGGCTACCTGCCCGCCACGCTGCGCACCGCGTGCGCCGCCGATGTGCCGGCCGCCGGTACGTCGGCCGCCGGTACGTCGGCCGCCGAGACGTCGACCGCATGGGCGCGCACGAGCGCCTGCAGCGCGTCGCGCTCGACGGTTTCGTGATCGAGCAGCTGCCGCGCCAGCGCGTCCAGCAATGCCCGCTGCTCGCGCAGCGTGGCGCGGACGCGCTGATGGGCCTCGTCGAGCAGCCGCGCGATCTCCGCGTCGATCAGGCGCGCCGTGCGTTCGCTGTACGCCGTATGCTGCGTCGCCGGGGCGTAGGGCGCGCCGGCAGGCTGCTCGAAGGTCGCCAGGCCGACGCGGTCGCTCATGCCGTATTGCGCGACCATGTGGCGCGCGAGGTCGGTCGCCATCTGCAGATCGTTCTGCGCCCCCGTGGACGCGTCGCCGAACACGAGCTCTTCCGCGACGCGCCCACCCAGGAACACATCCATCCGGTCCAGCAGTTCGCTCTGCTTGAGCAGGTAGCGGTCCTCGGTCGGCAACTGCTGCGTGTAGCCGAGCGCGGCGATGCCACGGGGGATGATCGACACCTTGGCCACCCGGTCGGCGTGGGCACGGCATTCCGCCGTCACGGCGTGCCCCGCCTCGTGGAAGGCCACCGTTTCCTTTTCCATCGGATTGATCAGGCGCGAGCGTTTTTCCATGCCCGCGACGACGCGGTCGACGGCCTCGTCGAGGTCGCTGCGCTCGACCCGGTCCTCGCCGCGCCGCGCGGCCAGCAGGGCCGCTTCGTTGATCAGGTTGGCGAGGTCGGCGCCGGCCAGCCCCGGCGTCTTGGCGGCCACGGCCGCCAGGTCCACGTCCGGCCCCAGCGTGACCTGGCGGGCGTGCACCTGCAGGATCTGCTGGCGGCCCTTGAGGTCCGGCCGGTCGAGCGCGACGTGGCGGTCGAAGCGGCCGGGCCGCAGCAGCGCCGGATCGAGGATCTCGGGACGGTTGGTGGCGCCGAGGATGATCACGCCCTTGTTGGTGTCGAAGCCGTCCATCTCGACGAGCAGCTGGTTGAGCGTCTGCTCCTGCTCGTTGTAGCCGCCGACGAGGCCCGCCACGCCGCGCGCACGGCCCAGCGCGTCGAGCTCGTCAATGAAGATGATGCACGGCGCCACCTTCTGCGCCTGGACGAACAGGTCGCGCACGCGGGCGGCGCCCACGCCGACGAACATCTCGACGAATTCCGAGCCGCTGATCGAAAAGAACGGCACCCCGGCCTCGCCGGCCACCGCCCTGGCGAGCAAGGTCTTGCCGGTGCCGGGCGGCCCGACGATCAGCACGCCTTTCGGGATACGCCCGCCGAGCCGCCGGTAGCGTTGCGGGTTCTTGAGGAATTCGACAATTTCCATCAGCTCGTCGCGCGCCTCGTCGATCCCGGCCACGTCGTTGAAACTGACGCCGGTCTTGCTCTGCATATAGACGCGAGCCCGGCTCTTGCCCACATCAAACAGCCCGGCCGCCACGCCGCCCCGCTTCGCCAGCCCGCCCCACATCCAGAACAACAGGAGCAGCGGCAACGCCCACGACACCAGCGTACTCATCCATTCGCTGCGCTGCTGGCCAACGTAGCGGACGTGCGCCGCGTCGAGGTCCTTGACGAGATCCGGATCGGTCACGCGCACGGCGTTGAACGGACACAGCCCGTCCGCATTGCACTTGATCGACTGTGCGCGGTCGCGCGGCAGGATGGCGTCGAGGCCGCCGGACTTGAGGGTGCCGGACACGTTCGTCTCGGTCAGCGTGACGTCGCTGACCTTGCCGCCGTGCAGGAGCTGCTTGAATTCGCTGTAAGCCAGCGGCGGCGGCGTCGCGAAGTCCGTCACCGATTGAAACAGCATGAACAGGACGATGGCGAACAGCCAGTACCACAGCATGGGACGGAACGCATTGCTCCCGTTGCCCGCCGTGCCCGACTTGTCGTCCACTGTTTCCGGTTTATCGTCCACGTCGCCTCCCGCAAACCATGTTTGATCGCCGCACACCTACTCCGTTTCATTGTAGGCGCGAATCACGGCGTCATAGGCGGCAATGCAGGCGTTGAGGCGGACGATGGCCGCGTCGCCTTCGCCGGTGAGCCGAGCAAGACCTGCGGCAACCGCCGGGTCAAGTTCGGCTGGAACGGCGGTTCCCGTATCCAGGCCGGCAGCACCGGCGGCGTCAGGCGGTCGGGCTGGATCGGCCGCACGGGCGCGGACAAGGACTGGCAGCCGGCGACGGCCAGCAGCAAGATCGGACTGCAGCGCAGCCCCCTGGGTCTGGACATGAGTAAGTTCCTTTTGAAGTTTGCCGATGTCGGCGATGGCGGCGTCGAGCCGGTCCTGCGCGGCCTTGACGCGCGCGTTCGCCAGCCGCAGCGCGTCCTGCGCCTGGCGTGTGCGCTCGGCCTCGACGAGGTCGCGGCGCGTGCTCTCGCGGCTGACGCCGATCCCGATGAGATGGTCGCGATACCCGACCAGGGCGGCCGCGCCCAGCAGGCACAACGCCGCTGCCGCGACCCATGCCGGGATGCCCAGGCGGGCGAGGATCGCGGCGATCATCGCGCTTCCCCGCGGCACAGCGCGCGCTCGGCCTGGCGCCGCCGCGTCAGGCCAGCCACTTCGCGGCCATCGACCTTGTTCCACAACAGCAGCGCGTCGCAGGCGCCGGCCATGTCGCCGGCATTCGCCCGTCGCGCCATGCTGGAGCGGCAGAATGCGGCGACACCGATGTTGTAGGCGGCATCGACGAACGCCGTCTTCTGGCCGTCCGTCAAGGGAACGTGGACGCACGCCAGGACGCCGGCCGCGTGACGCTCGAGGTCGCGCGCCAGCTGGGCATCGCACTCGGCCGGCGTGTACGTCCGCCCCCACGTCGCGTGCCCGGTCGCGCCGTCGCAATAGGTCAGCACGCCGCCGAGATCGCGGTACGTGGTCAGGACGCGCCCCTCCTGCGTCGGCGTGAACGCGACCAGCGCGGCGGCGGCCGTCGCCCCCACGAGAGCGGCCAGGCCGGGGCCGGCAATACGGCGCGTCATGAGTAATCCTCCCACGGAGAATTGCCCAAATGCGCCAGCGCGGCATCGCTCTCGCGCTGCTCGCGGCGGTCGCGCCGGTACACGTAGATGGCGTTGATGACGAAGGTCAGCAAGGCCGTCACGATGCCGACCAGGACACCCAGTTCGGTCAGCGTGAGCGAGGCGCCGATCGACGTCATGCCGCCGGCGTAGCTCATCACCTCCAAAGTGCTCGGTTTGCTCATAGAGTACCTCTCGGATCGACGAAAAAAAGCCCGCCGAAGCGGGCTGCGGTTGATGCACTCGATCAGATCAGCCTGGATCGCTCCGGCTGGCCATGACCTGGACCCAGGCCGCGCCGGGCGAGGCGGCGAACCTGACGGTGTCGCGATACCCGTCGAAACTCACGACGTAATCCTTCGTGGCGCCCACGCGTTTCACGACGCCGGCGACGAGCACGTCCTTGACGCTCCAGCCGGGTGGCAGCGTGAAGTCGGTCATGCCGGCAGTGGAGTCGAAGTCGAACGGAACGACGTCGCGCGCGCCCAGGCCGCGCACGTCGTTGCGGCGCAGTTCGTCGCGCAGCACGAGCGCCGGCTGCTGGTAGCGCGCCCCGCCGATGCCGCCTGTGATGTGTGCGCCCGAGGCAGCCGACAAGGCGGTCACGGCACCGACCGGTGTCGCGGCGCTGTCCACACGTTGCAGGCCATGGAATGACGAACGGCCCCAGCTCGTGCCGACGTGCAGGATCTCGGTCATGTCGTCGTAGGCCATGGAAGTCACCGTGGTGCTGGCGCCATCGAACGTGCACTGCGCCCCCGGCCGGAACAATTGCAGCTCATCCCGGTAGATTTGCGCGATCTGGTCAGCACTTGGCGCCGTAGCGCTGACGCGCAGCAGAGCCACCGATCCAGGCGCCGTGTATCCGTCCTGACGCGTGCCTACGCGTGTCGTGGCTGTTGTCCCGGTAACATTATGTGAAGATGCGATCGGGCCAGCTGCAAGCAGACCGTTTACATACAAGTACAATTGTCCGCCAGTACGCTGGCCGACAACATGCGCCCACATGCCGTCGGGCACTGCCCCAGTTGCCGACGCTGCCTGCGTCAGGGAAGCACCTCCCGATAGCCCCGTTGCGATATTGGCCACGCCAGCAGAGGTAACAAGCAGTTGAATAAAGGCGCCAGACATGCCGGGATCGGTTCGTGTAAACGGCAAGGTATCCATCGCCCCGCTACGCTTGACCCAGGTCATCACGCAAAAGTCGCCGGTACCGAAGTTCAGGTTTGCGTTGTACGGCTGTTCCAGGTAGCTAGCCGCCGAGAACCCTGAATAGCTGACCAGTTGCGCACCGGTAGCGACAGCCGACTTTGTCAGAGAACCGTTGATGAGCAGTCCCATCGTCTTCATGCTGCGGTCAGGCTCGGCAAGCTTGACGCTCACGTTGTCGAAGTCGGCATACTGTCCCGCAGATTGACCAGAGCCCGATCCGACCGTAAGGTATGACGTTGTGGTGCTTGCGGTGAAACTGAAAGCGATGGTTCCGGGACCTGACAGGCTAGCGGGAGATGCAAGGCCGCCATCCAAGCCACCTGAGGTGGTACCGACGAACGCAAGCGCGGAGGACGTCGTCATTCCAACCACGGTGACGGAAACCACATACGTGCGTCCAGGAACAGTGCTGACTACGTAGGTGGAGCGCACATAGCCACCAGACGCATTTGTCAAGCGCATGGCGCCGTTTACGACGCTCGGCGTCGCGCTTGCTGTTGGCGTCCAGCCGCTTGTGTTCGTGTTGAAGGTCCCATTCGATACCAGTTCTCCGCTGGCGCCGATGCTCTCGACAACCGTATCCGCAAGCCAGGCGCCACGCGAGTCGCCCACCTGCCAGCCGCTGTTGTAGGTGTTCGCGATGTACGCCACCATGCCTTTCGCAGGCGAATAAGGATTGTCCCGATACAAAGTAACGCCGTCGCCAGAACCTGACGCGCGAGAGGGAACCAGCGCGTTAAGCAAATATCCGAGTGTTGCGGGCGTCGCCGTTGGGTAATATTGCTTTGTCCGCCAGCTATTGAGCGACGTGCTGGTCGGCGGGATCGAACCTACCGAAACACTGCCCCATGTCGCATTGTTGCTCTGCCCGACCCACATTGTATCGTCTGAACCGAACCCGATCTTGTCGACAGAATCGTTCGATCCGTTCGTGATGTTGGCTACGGTGCCGTCCTGCCGAATAACGCTGACGCCGCCCTGCGTTGCGATCGCGACAGTCGCAGTCGGCATGCCGGTCGAAGGATCAATCGACGCATCGGCCAGCACGGTGATCGCGACGTCGTTGACCTTGTGGTTGACCAGGGCCGGGCCGTTCAGGCCATACAGGAAGTCGGCCGAATTATTACGCTGGGCGATCGTGCCCTTGAACTGGTTGCGTCCATTTGCACGGAAGACGTTGCAGCCTTCGCTGACGAAGTTGACGGCGACCAGGCCGGCAAACGTGTCGTTGGCATTCCCGACCAGCAGCAGGCCGTCGCGCATCGCCGCACTGGTCAGCGTGGTCGGGCCATACAACAGGGCAGCCCCCACGTCACCGCTAAACGCCATCCACATGGGTAGTTCCGGATGAGTGGCGTCGTAAATGACCAGGCGCTGCGCCTCCACCACGATGAGTCCCACCGCTGGAAATTCACGCGTGTTACCGCGGGAGACCCGTTGTCCGGCCGTATCCGACTGGATCTGGTAGAACAGACCGTCTGTCGTGTTCTGGAAGTAGTCGAACGTCCGGCCACCGAAAGCAACAGCAGCCGGCACGCTTGCAAATTGACCGAGCCACTTGCCGGACTGAAGCGCCTCGTTCTCCCAGCTCGTATGCGTGCAACGCTTGCGCCAGCCCCCCCCGTCGCTGTCCTCGCGGGTGTCATACAAGAGCACATCGACGACAGTGCCCGAATGAAATTGCTTGCTCAGCGCCGCCAGCTGCTCGTTCGGCGCCGTCGACGCCAGCCAGGCTGCGAGCGCCGCGTCGCGTGCGCTGCCCGCCTGTGCCGCGCTGCTTGCGGCGGCCTGGGCCGCGGTCGTCGCCGCGGCGCTCTTGACCTGGACGTCGTCGTCCAGCGCATTCATGGCCTGGAATGCCTGGGTACCCGGCATCCCGTAATAAAAACGATTGCTCATCAAATCTCCTCGATATCAAGTGAAGTTGCGTATTGCTGGAACAGCGGCGTGGTCATCACCGCCGTGTTCGACAGCTTTCCGTACAGCTGGTGTGTCTGCTCAAGGCGCGCGTCGTCGCTGTCCGGGTACAGGCTGAAGAAGAGCGGGCGGCACATCCCGTTGCCCCACACGATGCTCCACAGCGTGGCGCGGTCGACCGGGCTCAGGGATGCCAGGCTGACCGACTGCGTCTTGTGCCGCGTGCCGACGTCGGTGACGAGGTCGCCGGCGTCCGTGCGGACGTGCTTGCTGGTGTCCACGGCCTGCACGGGCGCGCCGAATTCGGCGTTGATGCTCGGCTCCCAGTAGACCCCGCACACGAGGCGCGCGGCCTCGATGCAGCCGGCCGGGTTCGTGTCGTCGGCGATGTCGAGTACGAGTATTTCGACCATGCCTGGGGTCGGCACCCACGCGCGGGCATAGGTGCCGCCGCCGTTGGTATAGGCGTTGCTGCCGAGCGGAACGGAGCCCCAGTCCCACAGGCCCAGCACCGGCGCGGGACAGGCTTCGACGGCACCGGTGTCGAACAGCGGCACGGCGTCGCCGGCCCTGGCATAGCCGCGCACGCGCAAGGTCGCCCTTGGGGTCAGGTTACAGAACGGCAGCACGACGCCGCCGATGGCCTCGGCCACCGGCCACGTGGCCGTGATCGTGGCCGTCGTGCCGGTGCTGCGCCAGACGTCGGACTTGATGTCGGCAAGCAGGCGATCCGGCGTCATGGCGCCGGCCGAGGACGACGCCGCGATCGACGCGCGGTCGGCGGCGTTGTCGTAGATGATGCGAAGATTTGGCATGATTGTTCATCCTGATATGTAGATGCAGGCGATCTGCCTGATGTCGCTCGCGGACGCGAACGTCGCGTGTTCGCGCGCCTTGGCGACGGTGCAGGAGCGGATCACGTCGTCGTCCTGCCGCATGCCCTTGCCGGGCATCGAGCTCGTGACGACGAGGTCACCGGGCGCGATGTCGCCGCCCTCGCCGCAGACGTTGATCTGGCCTTCGCCGAGCGCATTCACGGCGACCAGACGATGACTGTCGCCGTACTGGGCGTATTCCGGCACGTAGTCGTTCTGATCGACATAGACGATGTCGCCCAGGTCATCCTGCACTTCCTTGGGCTGGCGATAGCTGGTCACCATGGCAGTCGGCGCGTTCTTGCTCAACGGTCCGCCGTCCGCGGCGAGTACCCCGACGACCCCTTTCTGCAAGGGCTGCGTCGACGGGGACACCTCGAAGATCGCGTTGCTGATGTCCTTCCGTGCCACCAGCTGGAGATCGACGACGATATCGCCAGTACAGTAAGCGGCACTGTTCGGAAGCAACGCGTCATGGCTGCCCGTAAAAGGCCCCACGGTGCCGCCGACGGAGTAGAACGCATAGCTGCCTATGCCGACTTGCCCGTGACCGATGCCGGGCACTGCACGGGCGTCGATGGCGGCCGTTCCGGCTGCTGCCAAGGCCGAGCAAACAATGTTGTAACCGTCCAGCGTGTGATAATTCACCGTGTTTTCGCCGTAATTCACGGTCAATGCCGAGCCGGATGCCGACGGAATATCGATGCTGGCCGTCTTCAGCGTGCCCGAGGTGATCTTCGCCGCCGACAACTCGCCGATATACGCCCCCCCGATCGCCGCCGCGGCGATATACGTCCCGACATTGCTGGCATCGATCCTGCCGCCGATGTTGTAGCCGAAGGTTGCGCCTTTCGTCGCTCCGGTTTCGATCCCCGACAGCTTGCTGCCTTCCGTGGCATTGAGGCCGGCCAGCGACGTCGGCTTGTTGGCGATCCAGTTCCGCCAATCGAGCGAAGTGCCCGCCCCCAGGATCACGTTGCCGTTCTGGTCCCTGATCTGCAGACCGTTCGAATCGATCGCGGCCGCCTTCACCGAGCCGGTGACGAGCAGGCTGCCATCGAGTACGGTGCCGCGCGGGCCCCATGCCGTGCCCGACCAGCGCTTTTCCATCACGAAGCTGCCGCCGTCGGAAATCGTCACGACGTCGTCGACGATGTTGTCGCCCGGCGCAGCCGCATCCGCAACGGCATCGCTCCAGGAAGAACCGGCCGCATAGAAGTGGCCGGCGCCGCGCGTGCCTTGCGGTCCCGTCGCCCCGGTGCCGCCGGAGGGGCCGGCGGGACCGGCCGGGCCTTCCGGCCCCGCCTGCCCCGTCTGCCCCGTCTGCCCCGTCTGCCCCGTCTGCCCCGTCTGCCCCGTCTGCCCCGTCTGCCCCGTCGGCCCCGTCGCGCCATCCTTCAGTCGTTGGACCGTGTACGAACTGGCATAGGCGACGCCGTTATACGTGACCTTCGCCGTGACGACGACCGAATCGGACGTCACGCTTCCCGTGTCCAGGGTGCGGCTGTTGTTGTCGGTGCCGGCCAGGGTGCCGTTCGACACCGACCACGCGACCGGGCCCGGCGCCCCGAGCTGCAGCGCCGTGAAGGAAATCGACGCCGGCGTGACGCTGCCGTCCGTCGCAATCCGGATCGTCGGGCTGCTCGCGCCGAGCAGCACGCCGATGCCAGTCGACTCATAACGTGCGGGCGCGCCATGCAGCAGCACATCCCGATCATTCACGATCGCACTCATACCAGCACCCCCACCTTGACGCGCCCCGTACCCCAGTCCGGCGCCAGCGACATCACCATGCCGCCGACGCCCTCCCGCATCCCGTAACGCGGATGCTGCAGCGTCACCGCCTGCCCCAGCTCGAGCTGCAGCAGTTCCGGCATCCCTTCGAACTCGTAGACCATGCGCGGCATCTTCCACAGGCCGAGACGGCGCCCGCCCTCGGCATCGGCATCGACTCGGCGCAGCAGCATCGTGTCCTGCTGCACCGGCTCGGCGTCGAGGCGATAGGTGGCCAGCACGCCCGCATCGCTCCGCGTGCTGGTCAGCCACTCCGTCGCGAACAGCGTCTTGTGCTCTTCCGGGATACTGGTCACGAGGCCTTCCTGCACGGTCCAGTTCTTGTCGAAGCCGAGCTTCACGGCGCCCGCCACGTCGGTGCGCGCCGTCGGCGCCAGCATGCCCTCGACCATGTGCTGCGGTCCGATCGCGAAGGCCGGACCGGGCGCAGGGAGCGCCACCTGGATCAGGCGCAGCTGCCCCAGGCGCGACATCACCAGCTGGGCGCCGACGCTGCCCGCCAGGTCCTGGCACGCGGTCAGGATGTTGACCCGGTCCGGCGCGTACAGCCCCACCGGTTGCGGATGGGCGGCGTCGAATGCGGCCAGGTTCGCCGCGTCGAGATCGGCCGCGGTGAAGCGGTCGTCCGCCTTGCCGTAGCCGGTCGCGAGGCGCTGCACGAGCTGCGCCACCGTATTCGCGTAGACGCCCGGCTTGTCGCCCTGCACGGATGCCGTGATCGCGCCGACGGACGCCTGGTTCAGCGTGAACCTGCCGGCCGCGTTGTCGACGCTGACCGACACCGGCACGCCGTTGTCGCGCACTTCGAAGATGCTTTCCACCGGTCCCGCGTGCACCTGGTAGGTCAGCGTGCCGGGGTCGGCGAGCAGCGGCGTCACGTTGTGCACCTCGCCGAATGCCACCGGCAGCAAGGCGTCGGCGTTCTGCGTGGCGCCGCCCAGCTTCGCTTCCGTGATCGGCGTGTTCAGGCGCTGCAGCTTGTCGCGCAGGCGCAGCGCCAGCTTGTCGGCGCCGCGCGGCGCGATGTCCGCGACGATGCCGTTGAAGATCATGCGGAAGTCGGCGCGGGCCCAGCGTGCGTCGCCGATCCAGGCCTGGAGCGGGCGGTTGGTCCAGACGTACGAGGTCCAGTCGTCGCGCTCGCCGGCGACGTTGCCGATCTCGATGTCGCCGGCCGACAGCGCGCCGTCGCCTTCGAGCGACAGCTGCTCGGTGAACAGCACGCCGACCTGCGCGATCGGCCGGTAGTGGATATTCGCCGGGACGTCGTCCGGCGCCGTGTTGTATGGCTTCGTTGCCATGTAAAGCGTGGTCTCGACGCCGGCGACTTGCGCCACCGCCTCGATCAGCACCACGCGGCGCGCGGCCGGATGCTTCAGCCACGCCACGAATTGGTCATCGGTCATGTTGGCATTACCCTCGTTTCACGTGTTTGTGCGGCGACGAGCGCCGCCCTGGCGGTCGCCTCGACGATCTTGCCGGCCGAGTTGTCCGAGACGGCCGCATTGGCCGCCATCAGGTCCCCGGTCTGGCGCTCGGCATCGCCGCGCAGGCCGCGCACTTCGTCGCGCAGCGACTGGTTGTCGGTGCGCAGCGCCTTGATCTCGCCGACCAGCGCGTTCATGTTCGACGTGCCCAGCGCGCCGTAGTCGAGCGGCGCGGCCGGCGCCAGATAGGCCGCCGTGTCCCGCACCTGGACGTCGGCGCGGTTCCCGGACATCGTCCCGTGCCCCGCGCTCGCGTCCTGGTATTCGGCACTGCGGCCGATCGCCTGCGCGATGTCCGCGATCGAACTGCCGGCCGCCATCGCCTGCTCCCAGAACTTCAGGCCCGCCGCGTCGGGGGCACGATGCAGCATCGACTGGTACAGCGCCGTGATCGCGCTGTCCTGCGACGCCGCCACCGTGCCCGTACCCGCCGGGCCCATGACGCTGGCCAGGTCCCTGATCGCCTGCCCGACCGACGTGACTTCCTTCTTGACGTCGACCAGGCCGGCGACCTGCCGGTTCAGCGCGTCCAGGCTCGCCTTGCCGACGTCGACCTGCTGTTCGGCCCATTTGATCGCGTCCTCCGTCGCGGCCTGCGCATAGGCGAAGTCGCGCTGGTACTGCGCACCCGACGCGTTGACCGCTTGCGACGCGCTCAGGAACGCGTTGTACGCATCCTGGTACTGGCCCTGGGCGTCGGCGTCGCCGGCCCGCGCCCCGCTCAGCGTCTTCTCGTACTGGGCTTTCGCCTCCAGGTACTTCTGCTGCGGCGTGAGCGTGGACAGGTTGCCCAGCAGCGCGCCGTCGTGCAGCTTGCGCAGGCTTGCCGCGAAGTTCGACATGCGGTCGGTCGTCGCCTTGATCGCGTCGGACTCGGTCTGGTAGGCCGTCGTCAGCGCGGCGCGTGCGGAGGCGATGCTGTCCGTGGCGGATTCGGTGGCGGGATGGATCTGGGCGAAGGCTTCCGCCAGCTTCATCATCGCGGCGAACTGCGTGGCGCCGGCCGCGGTGGTCAGGTCGAGCGAATCGATAACCGCCTTGAACTGCGACCGCGTCTGCACCGACGACAGGCCGAGGTCGCCCATCGCGGCGGTCAGCGCTTCCTGAACCGGCTCCAGGCGCTGCGCCTCCGTCATGAAGTTCTGCGCGTAGAAACTGGTCTGCTGGCCGAGTGCGTCCGTGCCGCCGGTCAGGCCGATCAGGCGTTCGCGCGCCGCAGCCGATGCGATGCCGACGGCGCCGAACGCTTCCTGGGCGGTCTTGCCGATCAGTTGCGCGGCCTGGTTCGTGGCTTGGAAGTCGCCGGCCAGGCGTTCGAGCGCCGCGGATGCGGTTTCACCGGATTTGGTGAACTTGCTCAGGTTCGGCACGAGACGTTGCGCCATCTCGTTGCCGATCGACGTGAACAGGCCGGTGATGAGTTTGTCGTTTGCCGCTGCATCCTTGCCAAGCTTGATGTCAAAGCTCTTCGAATACGATGCGATCGCGTTGCCGGAAAGGCCGAGCTCCTGTGCGAAGCCGACCGTCGCGGACTTGATGGCGGCGAAGCCATCGTTGAACTTCTTCATCGTGGCAGCGTTCAGCGGCGTCACGTCGGTGCCGTCCTTGTCGCCGCGGAACCAGCCGCCGTCCTGGTGCCAGGTCTGGTAATTGGTGGCGTCGACGCCGCTGGCGCCAACGGTGCCGCGGATGCCGGTCGCCGTGACTTCCTTGTCGCCCATGCCGAAGGCGTGATTGATCAAGCCGCTCACGGCGCCAACGACGACGCCCGCGACGGGATTGATCGCTGCCGCTACTGCCGTGGCAATCTGCTCGGCCGTCTCGACGCCGCTGCCGGTCTGGTACTTTCCGGAGAGCGTCGTGTTGAGGGCGGAACCTGCCATGAACGACGATGCGGCGGATGCGGCCCATCCCGCGCCACTCGCCAACGACGTCAAGGACTGGCCAGACGAAGTGGCCAGGCCGTCCAGCGCATGCGGATAGAATCCGAACTGGTTCATAACATCCTGTACGGTTCCGGAGACCGTGTCAGACAATTCGCCGAAGCCATTTGTGACACTCTTGTATAGCTTCGATGCGCTCTCGACCAGACCGGTCATGCCGCCGCCCGGTGCCGCCGCGCCTCCGCCCGCGCCGGCAGCCTGCGCCGATCCGGATGTGCCGCCCAATCCCAGGAACCCGCCAATCGACACGATCCACTGCTTGGCCGTCGCCTCGTACAGGACATCCAGTACACCGGTCTTCAATGCGTCCCCGACGCCTTTGAACGTGGTTTTGCCTTTCTCGAACATACTGTTGAAGGCCTTGTGCGCCGCCTGGTCGGCGTTCTCCCAGGCCTTGTCCCAAGCCTTTTGCAGAGAGCTCACTTGTTCTTTCGCCGCGCCTGCTGCGGCCTTGGCGTCGTTCGCGGTCTTCTTCTTGGCCTCGTCCACGTTCGGCGATACCGGCTGCCCGCCCTGCGCATCCGTGCGGTCCTTCGCCATTTGCGCCAATCCTGCGCTGTTCGGGGCACTCACCAGAGCCCTTTGCGCTTCCAGAAGCCTGACGGTCGTTTCGAACGCCTCCTTGCCGAATTTCTCGATGGCGTCCTTCGCATCCGCGACCGGCTTCACCAGCCCGAGCAAACCCTTTTCCATGTCCTCGTTAGTCATGCGTTCTCCCATAAAAAAACAAATTGCCGCTTCAGGCGGCACGACCTCGCGTCAGGCATGTCGCGCCGCCGCGTGCATCGCCTCCAGCGCAATCGCATCGAACACCTCGATCACGTCCAGCTCCCACGCGCTGAACTCGACGCGATGCAGGGCCTGATACGCAAGGATGTCCTGCGGCGTGACCGGCCCGGGACCGTTGACCGTCATCGACCGGCCCATGCGCCGGAACGCGTCCCAGACGGGGCGTCCCAGGCGCGGCCAGGCCACGTGCAGGCGCGGGTCGACGTCGCCCGTGTTCTGCGCGACGCGCTGCAGGTGCGCGCGCAGCGGCGCGCCGTCACCCTGCCGCGCGGCGAGCTCGTACTCGGCGCGGCAGCACTCCGCTAGGCTTTCGCGGAGTCGGCGATAAAAAGCTCGGTCTTGTTGATGCCGGTGCGGACCTGCTGGCGGATCCACTGCTTCTTCGGATCGGTCAGCAGCGCGCGCACGTTGGCCGGCGTGCAGTCGAGGGGCTGGCCGGCGCGGGCGACGTTCCAGCCCAGGCAGGCGGCCACCAGGTATTCGGTTTCGTCCTCGTGGTCCTCGAGCGGGTCGGAGGCGGGCATCTTGCCGGTCGCCGCGAACTCGGCGCGCAGCTTGCGCGTGCGCGCCAGGTCGATGCGCTTGCGCGATTCGTGTTCCGGGCTGGCCAGCTCGATCCAGGTCGTGGTCGGCTCCTTGGTCTTCGGGTTCTGCAGCACCAGCTTGCCGCTCGGGACGTCGTCGAAGGCGTCGATGTCGAGGTTGGCGACGAGCTTGTTCAGCAGCGGGGACGGTTGTGCGTTCATGGTTTCTCTTTCACGGAAAAATAAAAATAAGGATGGCCGGGCCGGCCGCCGCGCGCGGGCGACGGCGGCCGGTACCGGCCGGGGCGCGGATTACAGTGCGCTGTCCTGCACGGCGATGGTCGTGAGGTCGGTCGGCGCGTTCGCACCGCCGTTCACGTTCAGGAGGGCCTGGAACGGGATGGTCTGGATCAGGATCTTCTCGCCGTCGTCCTTGGCCGCGTCGCTCAGCTTGAGGCGGCCGATGCTGAAGGCGACGAAGTCCGCGCCGGCCGAGTTATCGGCCGTGAACACGGCATAGGCCGAGATCTCGGACTCGTTGTAGAAGGCGTCGCGCAGGACGGTCGAATCGAACTTGGCCGTCAGCTGGCCGGTCACGACGACGCGGCCCGACGCGACCTGGTCGGCGACGTTCGCGCCGATGCCCGGCTCGCCGGACTGGCCGCAGGCGATGTCGATGCTCATGCTCGTGATCGTGCCGCCGGACACGCCGCCCACCGACACCACACCGTTCACCGCCGCCATCGTGCCGGTCACCGTGACCGGCGTCGGGCTCGTGAAGTACTGCGCGGCACCCGCGGTCGCATCCTTGCCGGCGAATTCCAGCGAGATCGTCGACATGCCGGTGGCCGGCATCGACAGCGACACCTTCGACACCTTGCAGCCGCTGAACACTTCGCCGGCCGGGACGTCCGGGAACCAGTGCTCGATCGAGAACGACTTGTCGGTGTGGCCGGACTGCGGCACCATCGTCTTCTTGCCGATCGCGGTGACGGTCGCGCTGGCGATCGGCCCTTCGGCGACGAGCGCGCTGCCGTTCAGCGTGCGGCCGGTCAGCACGGTCGCGGTGACGCCGGTGACGAGGATGTTCTTGCCGAGGTTCGCGGCATTGAACGCCCCCGCGGTCAGGCGCACGACGTCGCCGATCTTCACGCCGTCGGCCAGGAACGAGCCGGCCGCACGGGTAAGGGTCCAGGCCCCGGCCGTGCCGCCGACGGTGATCGAGGCGCCGGCGATCGCCGCGCCGGCCGCGAAATCCTTCTTCAGCGCGGCGGCGATGAAGTCGGCGTAGGTCTTGGCCGACAGTTCGCCGGCGATCGTGCCGCCGACCTTGCGCAGGCCGTGACGGAAATCCGCGACCTGGAAATCGGTGCGGATCTCGTTGCTCTGGTACGTGTCCTTGGACAGGTTCAGCGACGAGGTCACGCGGCGCAGCGCCTGGGCGGCGGATTGCGCCGGCAGTACGCCATAGGTGGTCTCGGGCTTGTAAATGACCTGCTTGAATACTCCGCTTGCGGTTCCCATGTTTCTCCTTTAGGACATAAAAAAAGCCCGCAAGCGCATGCTGTGCGGGCTGGTTGACGAACTTGATGAATCAATCTGCTTCGTAGTACGTGACGCCGAAATCGAGCGCCTGGCGGAACGCGCCGGCATCGTCGGTGACGTCCGGGCCGGCCTGCTCGCGTACCACGCTCACGACGTCCAGGCCGGCGATCCGGCCGCTCTGCAGATTGCAGGCGCGGCGCACCGACGCGAGCAGCGTCTTGGTCTGGTCGTAGCCGGTGCTGACGGCCGTCACCTGCACGCGCGCCGTAACGAGCGCAGCGTCGCCGCGTGTACCGGCGCCCGGCTCGGGCGCGCAGTCCAGTTCTGCGACATACAGCGCGGGCAATGCCGCCGGCGTCGCCTGCGGTGCGCCGGACAGGATCTGGCTGTCCGGCACACCCAGGTCGGCCGCACCGGCCAGCAGCGCGCGGATGATGAGGGTGGACATGGCTTCCTTTCGTTCGAGGTAAAAAAAAGCCCGGAACGGGTCCGGGCTGTCGATGGATGGACAGCGTCGCAGCTGTCGTGGTCTGTCGCGTGTTTCGGCTATCGGTGGCGGGGGTGCCGCGCATTACGGGTGCCGAAAGAATGTAGGTAGAAGTATAAACAGAACTACTGTGTTTTTATACAGTATCAGCCTAAAACACGAAATATTTTCCAGGCCGGATACCGCGGCGCCTAGCGGCTGCGCAGGCGGCGGTTGGCCAGGCGTGCCTTGGTGGCCGCGATGTCATGCAGTTCGCTCACCATGTCCTTGACGCGCTCGCGCACGAAGCCGCCGGGGCAGGCGATCGGCGCCTCGCCCTTACCGCCGCATTCCGCGCAGGCCCCGGCGTGCGCCTGGCCGGTACCGGCGCAGGCCTTGCAGGTGCTGTCGAGCCAGTAGGCGAGCGAATGTTCGGCGACGGTGCGATACAGCTTGTGCGCGGCCTGCGCATCCCACGCGGTGTTTTCCGGCACCCAGCGGCGCGCGCGGCCACGCCTGGTGACCTGCGCCGTCCACAGGCGCAGCAACTGCGCCAGATTGCCGGTATTGCCTTCGAATGCCTGCGCGCTCAGGCGATCCGCATACTTCACGCGGTACAGCAGCAAGCCGATGTCGCCCGTCGATTCGGCAGCCGCGAATGCCGCCGCCATCAATGGATCGGCATGATGGTGCCGGTCGTCGTTCGTCAGATTCGGCGCGCCCAGCGCCCGGATATAGCGGTCTGCAAACCCCATCACTTCCTCCTTGATATCCCGGCCATGCCGGCCCTCCGCCAGCACGACGCCGGGACGTTGCGTCTTGTCGTTATCGTTTGTCCGTCGCCCCGAACAGGGCGGCCACCAGCGGATCGCGCCGGCCGACGCGCGGGTAGCTGCGCACCGTCGTCTGCACGGGGGCGAGCAGGTCGTCCCCGGTGTCCGCATCCGCCGCTTGCGGCGACACCGCTTCGGGTGCCGGTCCGGCATGCCACAGGTACTGCCAGCGCGGCTGGCCCAGGTTGACCTTGGCGCGATGGACGCAGCCCCGTTCCAGCAGCCGCTCCAGGCGCAGGCGCGTCGCCGCCAGCGAATAGCCGGTGTCGTGCGCAAGCTGGTCGGCCTGGCGCGGTCCTGCCCCGAGCAGCGTCACGATCGCCGCTTCCAGCGGGTCCGTGGCATGGCGCGTACGCCGGTCGTGCGTATCTCCCATAAAACCCTTCCAAAGGTTTAGCATTTGACGTAGAGTATAGAACTCTAAACTGATCAACGTCAAGAACACTAAACCATAAAAAGTTTAGAATACTTAACATGAACCTCTTATCCGACCGCCTCGACTACATCTACAACACCACGCCGCAACTGGAAGGCGAGCGCGGCCAGACCGGTCTCGTGAAGGCCTCGGGCGCCTCGAAAAGCGTGGTGAACCAGTGGCTGACGGGGAAGATCAAGTCGATGGATATCCGCTATGCGCTGAACGTCGAGCGCGAGCTCGGCTTTTCGCACATCTGGCTGATGACCGGCGAGGGCGACCCGCGCCAGGCGCCCTTCCACCGCCTCAAGGGCGGCATGCCGATACGCTCGCTCGACAACGACGACGCGGAATTCGTCCAGATCCGCATGGTCAAGCTGCGGCTGTCGGCCGGGATCACGGGCTTCCAGACGGAGCCGGAACGCCGCGACGGCGGCACGCTCGGCATGCGCCGCACGTGGATCGAACGGCACAACTACCATCCCGACCACCTGATCGCCATCCTCGTCAAGGGCGAGAGCATGGAGCCGTCGCTGTACGCGGGCGACATCGTCATCATCAACACGCTCGATACCAAACTCGTGGACGGCGCGGTGTACGCCTTCAACTACGAGGGCGAAGCCGTCGTGAAGCGCCTGGCGCGCGACGCCGGCAAATGGTGGCTGACGTCGGACAATCCGGACCAGCGCAAATACCACCGCAAACGCTGCGAGGGCAATACCTGTCTGGTGCTCGGCCGCGTCGTGCGCAAGGAAAGCGACCGCATATGAAACTCGAGGTCGCCCTCGCCGAGCTGAAAGGCGTGCGCGTGGCGCTGGCCTTTCCGCCGCCGGCCTGGGTCGCGCCCGGCGTCGGCGACGTCCTGCTGGAGCGCCTGCGCCCGCACTTCCCCACGCTGCCCGTGATGCTCGTGTCCGTGCAGCGGCACGGCGTGCGGGCGCATGCCGCGTTCCAGGCGCAGGCGCTCGTCGACGGCGCCGACCTCGCGCACCTGCCACGCACGCTGATCGACCTCGACGTGCCGCCGGCGCCCGCGGACGCGCCGCCGCCGTTCTGACGGTTGCCAGAGCAGGCAAAACGTTTTCTCATTTACTCCTCTCGTGCGCGTATCTCGCGCAAGAATATTTCGCAGCGCAGCAGTATAAATACCCCATGTTCGCCCGTAAAAATATCTAGTTAAGCGTTTTCCTATTTTTGTTGACATCGCCACGTCTTCTGATTACGATTTGCTCAACAAAGAGAAAAGCGAGGAGACGGAATCCATGTTCGAGCGCGATATCCGGCCTGCGAGGCGGGCTGCGAAAACGATTATCTGCAGCTTCCTCCTGGCCGTCTGCGGCGCCTCCACCGCGCACGCCGCTGCCGACGTCGAACCGATCGCCGCGGTCGTCGACCGGGATGTCCAGGTGGCCGCCGCGCAGTACCGCGTCCTGCTGGCCAAGGTCGCCGGCAAGTCCGGTTTTCCGCGCAGCGTGGCGCACGGCGACGTCAGGATGGTCGGACCGGGCGACTGGACCGCCGGCTTCTTTCCCGGCTCGCTGTGGTATCTGTTCGAGGCGACGGGCGACGCGACGTGGAAAACGGCCGCCATGCGCTACACGGCGCTGACGGCGCCCGCCAAGTTCGACAAGACCCAGCACGACCTCGGCTTCATGCTGGGCACCGGCTACGGCAACGGCCTGCGCCTCGTCGACGATCCGGCGACCCGCACGGCCTACCGCGACGCCCTGCTGGCCGGCGCGACGACGCTGATGACGCGCTTCAACCCGAAGGTCGGCAGCATCCAGTCGTGGGACCTGTGGCCGAATACGACGTGGGCCTTCCCCGTCATCATCGACAACATGATGAACCTGGAGCTCCTGATGTGGGCCGCGCGCGCCGCCGACGAGCCGCGCTACCGCGAGGTCGCCATCGCCCATGCCGACACCGCGCTGAAGAATCACTTCCGTCCCGACGGCTCGAGCTTCCACCTCGTCGACTACGATCCGAAAACGGGCGCCGTGCGCGCGCGCATGACCGTGCAGGGCTACGCGAACGGCTCCGCGTGGGCGCGCGGCCAGGCATGGGGCCTGTACGGCTACACGATGATGTACCGCGAAACGCACAAGGACGACTATCTCCAGCAGGCGCACAGGATCGCCCGCTTCTACATGAACCATCCGCGCCTCCCCGCCGACAGGATCCCGTTCTGGGATTTCGACGATCCCGCCATTCCCGCCGCCCCGCGCGACAGTTCCGCCGCCGCCATCGCCGCGTCCGCGCTGCTGGAACTGGCGTCCTTCTCCGACCGCGACACGGCCGCGCGCTACCGCGACTTCGCCGAACAAACCTTGCGCAGCCTGTCGTCGGGCGCCTATCTGGCGCAACCCGGCGACAACGGCGGCTTCCTCCTCAAGCATGCGACCGGCCACAAGCCGGCCGGCACGGAGATCGACGGTCCGCTGAACTATGCGGACTACTACTTTCTGGAAGCACTGCTGCGCATGAAGGCGGCGCGCACCGGGATCGGCAGTTTTCATTAGAAAAACAAGGAGACGTTGTGAGCAAGCAGAGAACATCGGGCGCGCGGATCGCGGTCAAGCCCGTGGCGGCCGTCGTCGCGGTCGCCGTCGCCCACTGGGCGGCGCCCGCACGGGCGCAAGAAGCCGAGGCAAATCCGAACCAGCTGCAGACCGTGCTGGTGACGGCCAACAAGCGCGTGGAGCGGCTGGACAACGTGCCGGAGTCGATCTCCGTGCTGTCCGAAGCCGAGATCCAGCGTAACAACGTGCGCGAGGTCGAGGACGTCATCAACCTGACCCCGTCGCTGACGCTGTCCTCGGGCACGACGGCCGCCAACAACGCCATCTTCATGCGCGGCATCGGCACCGTTTCGGTCGGCATCGGCGTGGAGTCCGACGTCTCCGTCATCATCGACGATATCCCGATCGCGAGCCAGTTCCAGGCGTTCCGCGACCTCGCCGACGTGTCCCGCGTTGAGGTTTTGAAAGGACCGCAATCGACCTTGTTCGGCAAATCGGCGGTGGCCGGTGCCATCAACATCGTGACGAAGCCGATCAGCGGCCCGATCGTCTACCGCGCCAACGCGTATTACACCAACGACCACGAGTGGCGCGCAGGCGCGTCAGTCGGCGGCAAGCTGCGCGACGATTTCGGCATGCGCATCGCCGTCAACAAGAGCGACATGCCGGGCAACTTCACGAACCTCACCAACGGCCAGAAGGTCAACGGCTCGGGCGGCAGAACGATCATGGCGAAGTTCCAGTGGACGCCCATCAGGGACCTGGAAATCGACTTCACCCCGCACTACAACACGCAGGAAAACAGCCGCGGCGTGACGGCCGTGAACGGCTTCTACCGCACCACCGGTTCAAGCGCCGCGGGCAATCTCGTGACGACGCCGGCCGACCTGTCGACCGCGTACATGAACGGCAATCCGCAACTGCCGGCGTCGATCACGCTGGCGGGCATCAACCCGTTCGACCGGAACAACCGCAACGTGCGGCGCGACTTCCCGACCGGGATCAACTCGTCCACATTCGGGTCCGGCCTGAAGCTCTCGTACGCGCTGCCGAACGACGCCACCCTGATGTCGATTTCCTCGTACGAGCATTACAAGGCACACGATTACCGCGACCAGGACTTCGTCGACGTGCCGACCATCGCGAAGCCGGGCGAGACCAGGTTCTCGGTCGGGAACGCGCAATTCGGCACGTACGACATCCGCTCCAAGACGCAGGAAATCCGTTACGTGTCGCCGGACGCCGGCAAGCTGCGCTACTTGGCCGGCCTGTGGTGGGCGCAGAACGGGATCGACCGCCACTTCATCCGCGGCTTCTGCGTGCAGCCGAGCGTGTGCACGGCGAGCTCGCCGTCGAGCCCGACCAACTACTACACCGACATCTACAACGTGAACCGCGCCGTGTTCGGCCAAGCCACGTGGGACCTGTATCCGACGTACACGCTGGTGGCGGGCATCCGCCGCAACGAGGAGACGTCGGGCTTCAACTACCTCCGCAACTTCTACACCGACCAGCTGGACCGCTCGACCTTCGTGCCGGGCCCCGCCGGCCGCGACCAGTTTTCCAGCAGCGGCAACCGCGACTGGGCGACGACGGGCAAGCTGTCGCTCCAGAAGCAGATCAACAGCGACTGGATGGTGTACGCGATGACGGCGACCGGCTACAAGGGCCTCGCGTACGACGTGACGAGCGGCCTGAAGGCGGCGGCCGCGTTCCCGGTGTCGCCGGAAACGAGTCGCAGCTACGAGCTCGGAACCAAGGCGAACCTGTTCCACAACCGCATGTCGCTCGCGGCCACGCTCTACCGGACGGACTTCAAGAACTACCAGCAGAACACGTCGTTCGTGCTGCCGAACGATCCGACCATCTACACCCAGCTGAACTCGATCCCGAAGATCCGCACGCGCGGCCTCGAACTCGATTCGCACTTCCTGCTGACGACGAACTGGTCGATGAACGTGTCGTACGCGTACACCCGTCCGGAGATCGTCGACTGGAAGAATGGCCCCTGCTACCAGGACAACACCAACCCCGCCATCGGCACGACGGGGCTGGGCGAAGGCGGTTCGCTGGGCGGCTGGAATCGCGCCTGCTTCCCGATCCGCACCGGCTCGACGACGGGCGTGCAGAATCTCTCGGGCGGCATCTTCCCGGGTACGCCGAAGAACAAGGTCAACATCGGCACCAACTACGATTACCACGTCGCCGACCGTCCGTACTGGGCGTTCGTGAACGCCAACGTGCGTTACCAGAGCGCGTACCAGACCAACATCAACAACGACCCGCGCTCGGTCAACAACGCGTACCCGATCTCGGACCTCGGTTTCGGCGTGCGCCAGAACAACGATATGTGGCGCCTGTCCTTCCGCATCAACAACCTGTTCGACCGCTTCTACATCGGCAACGCCAACGCCAGCGGCCCGTCGTACCGCACCGGTCCGACGTCGTCCTCGCCGCCCATCACGGTCAACAGCTGGGTACCGCCGCGCGACGTGTTCCGCTTCTACAGCGTGCGCCTGGACCTGAAGTTCTGAGTTTCCTCCGCGGGCCGCGGCCCGCGTTTCCTCGATGCCGCCGGGGCGACCCGGCGGCTTTTTTTTCGGTTCAGTCTTCGTAGATCGGCCCCGCCGTCAGGAACGGCCCGCCCTGGTACACGCTGGCGATGTCGCCCGCGTCGGCCCATGCGCCGCCGGCCGGGAAACGGTCCGCGAACGCGCGCGAGCTGTGGCGCGGTTCGAAGCCCAGGTGGGCGGCCGCGCCGTTGTCCCACCAGCGCACCGGGTTGTCCGAGACGCCGTACGTGATCGTGTGGCCCACGCGCGGCGTGAACAGGGCGCAGCGCACCAGTTCGACGAGGTCGTCGTGCGCGAGGAACGTCACCATCATGCGCGCGTTACGCGGCTCGTCGAACGAGGAACCGATGCGCAGGCAGACCGTCTCGATGCCGAAGCGGTCGAAGTAATAGCGCGACAAGGCCTCGCCGAAGCATTTCGACACGCCGTAGATCCCGTCCGGCCGCAGCGGCGCGGCCGTGTCGACGACCTGCGTGGTCGGATAGTAGCCGACGACGTGGCTGGAGCTCGCGTAGATCACGCGCCTGATGCCGCGCTTGTGCACGGCCTCGTACAGATGGTGCAGGCCGAGGATATTGGCGTGCATGATCGCCTCGAACTTGTCCTCGACCGAGACGCCGCCGAAGTGCAGCACGGCGTCGACGCCTTCCGTCAGCGCCATCACGGCGGCGCGGTCGCCCAGGTCGCAGCGGACGACTTCCTCGCCCGGGCCCGCGGGCGCGATGTCGCGGATGTCGCTGAGCCGGACCACGTCGGCCCACGGCTTGATGCGCTCGCGCAGCAGGGTGCCGAGGCCGCCGCCGGCGCCGGTCAGGAGCAGACGGTGGAAGGGCTTGGACTCGGGCGCTTGGATCATGAACGGGCTCGCATTTGTGTTAAACGTTTAACCGAGTATATCCAAAACGCTTTCCTTGTCAATTTTTTGGCGCCCTTTTTCGCCCGGACGCCCCGATGGAACAGGGGGAAACGATTCCATCGCCGTTTCCTTGCCCTGGCTCGGGTCCGGCTGCCGGGACGCATGCTAAGATGTGCCGCCGAGTAACGATTACCCTCCCATGAAAAAGACCGCTTCGACCATCCGCGACGTCGCCGCAGCCGCCCAGGTGTCCACCGCCACGGTATCGAAATTCATCAACGGCGCGCAGCGCTTTTCGCCCAAGGTCGAGGCGGCGATCGAGGCCGCGATCGCGACCCTGGGCTACCGGTCGAACCCGCTGGCCAAGTCGATGATCACGGGGCGTACCAATACCATCGGCCTCTCGGTGCTGGACATCACCAACCCGCACTTTTCCAGCATCCTCAAGGGCGCGAACCGCGTGGCGCACGACCAGGGGTTTTCCGTGCTGCTCGTCGACACCGAGGAAACGCCCAGCCGCGAGCGGCGTACGCTGGAAGAACTGAGCCGGCGCGTGGACGGCATGATCGTGTTCTCGCGCCTGCGCGAAAAAGAGATGGCGTGGATGGCCGAGATCGACAAGCCGCTCGTGTTCTTCGGCAGCCTGGCCGAATTGCCGCTGCCGACGGTCGCCAGCGACGACCACGCCGGGGCCTACATGCTGACCCAGCACCTGCGCATGCTGGGCCACCGCCGCATCGCCTACCTGGGCTTTTCCAAGTCGCGCCGCGACGAGGAGCGCCTGGGCGGCATCCGCGAATCGCTGAACGCGGCCGGCCTCGAACTGGCGATCTTCGATGCCGAGGCCCCGTCGCTGGCCGAGGGCGAGCGGCTGTGCTCCGCCATCGTCCTGGGCAGCCAGCGCCCGGACGCGCTGATCTGCTACAACGACCTGATGGCGCTCGGCTTCATGAAGGAAGCGTCCAACCTGGGCATGTCCATCCCGCAGGACATCTCGGTCGTCGGCTTCGACAATATCCCCTACGGCAAATACACGACGCCGGCCCTGACCACCGTCGACCTGCAGAGCGAACGCATGGGCGCGACGGCCATGGAAAAGCTGCTGGCCGTGATCCGCGGCGAGCACGTCGAGAAGCTGACCAAGGTCGCCCCCCAGCTGATCCTGCGCGCGTCGACCGTCGCCCGCCGGCCCTGATACGCCCCCGTTTACTTTCCGGAAGAGTTGGCCTATCCTTTTAGGAAAACGTTTAACTACACCGGAGACACGCATGCGCCCTGCCCTGCCCGCCCTGATGTTGGCCCCTCTGCTGGCCGGCCTGACTTTCCTGCCCGCCGCGCCGGCGCGCGCCACGCCGCCGCTGCACCGGACGGTCGAACAGGCCTACCCGCAACTGGATTACTTTTTCCAGAAGCTCGTGCGGGAACGGGACGGCATCACCATCGATGGGCGTGCGCCGTTCCAGAGCCACGACAAATTCCTGCCCGGGAAAATCGCGACGGGCCTGGCGGACGTGCTGCTGCACACACCGAAGGACGACCCGCGCCTGCCCGGCATGCTGCGCGATTACGCCGCCATCGCCGATCTGACGGTCGGCATGGAAAACGATACCTGGGGCATCTACTACTACATGGGCGCCTTGTACAAGCTGAAGCAGGCCGGCCTGCTGGCGCGCGCCGTGCGGCCCGCCACGCTCGACCTGCTGCGCCGGAAGCTCGACTGGCGGACGTTCGTGCGCCAGCCCGCGTTCGAGCTGATCGACCTGCCGACCAATTACTACGGGGTCGCCTTCAGCATCGCGCGCCTGCGCCTGCTGATGGGTTGGGAGGATGCGCACGCCAGCGAGGTGCTGCTCGATAAAATGCTCAAGCATTACGCCGATTATTCCGGCACCTACGGCTTCTCCGACGAGACGGATGGCCAGGGCCGATTCGACCGCTACAGCATCCTGCTGGCGGCCGAGATCTGCGAGCGCTTCATCGAGACCGGCTTGACCGTGACGCCGGAACTCAAGGCCTTGCTGCGCAAGTCGGCCGACGTCGCGCTGAACGCGGCCAATGCCGACGGCACGGGCTTCACGATGGGCCGCAGCCTCGGGCCGTACGGCGAGACGGCGATGCTGGAGATCCTGTCGACGGCCGCCTACCTCGGCGTCCTGAGTCCGGAGGAAAAGGAGTACGCGTATGCCTACTCGGCGCGCATCGGCGAACGCTATATGGATTTCTGGTACGACCCCGCACTGCATTCCGTCGACATGTGGGGCAAGGGCCGCCGCACGGACACGTACCGCGGCAAGCACCGCATCCTCGGCGAGAACTTCTCGCTGCTGCACCAGTTGATCAGCACGGACGCCATGTGGAACCGGGCCGGCATGAAGGACGCCGCGCCGCGCGCCGACCTGGCGGCCTGGCTCGTGCGCGCTCGCCCCGCGTTCAGCCTCACGCGCTTCGCCGGCGGCGAGTACGACCGCGCACTCGCCATCTGGCGCGACGGGCCGCACGTGTTCAGCCTGTCGATGATCAACGGCGGCCCGAGCCAGCATGCGAACAGCCCGTATTATCCGCTGCCGTTTTCGTACGGGATCGTCTCGGGCATCGCCGACAGCGGCGCCGCGCATCCGCAGCTGCTGCCGAAATTCCGCCTGGCCGACGGCAGCGAATTGATCGCGACTGCGTTCATGAAGGACATCCAGGCGCACGACGTCGACGGCGGCTACCGCGTCACGTATCGCCAGGATGCGCTCACGAAGCTGGGCAAGAACGTCCCCGTCAAGGACACGCGCATCGCCGTCGAGACGGAATACGTCTTGCGCCACGGCGTCGTCACGCGCACCGACACCTACACGCCGGCGGCGCCGCTGGACGTGGCCGGCGTGAGCCTCGACTTCGCGTCGTTTTCGCGCGGCGCCAGCGTGGACGGCACCGACATCGCTTTCCACGACGGCGCTGTCCGCGGGTTCGCCGTGCAAGGCCTGGCGAACTGCCGCGCCGACGACGTCGCGGGCAGCGAGGCATATCGCGCGCCGTACGGGCCAATGGCCACGCTGGCCAGCTGCGGCACGGGCGCGTTCACCTTCGACAAGCCACTCAGGATCAGCTGGACGATCCGTTACGAGTGACCGCGTCGATCAGCCGCTGTTCCTCAGGCCGGCCGAAATGCCGTTGATCGACATGTGCAAGCCGCTGCGCGTCGCGTCGTCGTCCGTCCCGGCCCGGTAGCGGCGCAGCAGTTCGACCTGCAGGTGGTTCAGCGGATCGATATACGGCAGGCGATTGCGCAACGAGCGCTGCATCTGCGGATTCCCGTCCAGCAGTTCGTCCTGCTCCATGATCCGGCTGAGGATGTCCACCGTGCGCGCATGCTCGGCGCTGATGCAGCCGAAGATCCGGTCGCGCAGCGCGCTATCGCCCACCAGCTCTGCGTATCGGCTGGCGATCGCGATGTCGCTCTTGGCCAGCACCATGTCCATGTTCGACAGCAGGGTCGTGAAGAACGGCCACTCCTTGTACATCTTGCGCAGCAGCGCGAGGCGCTCGGCCGGCGCGTCGGCGATGAAGCGTTCCACCGCGCTGCCGAAGCCGTACCAGCCCGGCAGCATCAGGCGGCACTGGGCCCAGCTGAACACCCAGGGAATCGCGCGCAGGTCTTCGATCGAGCGCGACTTCTTGCGCGAGGCCGGACGGCTGCCGATGTTCAGGGCGGCGATTTCCGAAATGACGGTCGACTCCCAGAAGTACGTCTCGAAGCCGTCCGTTTCATACACGAGCGACCGGTAGGCGGACAGCGCTTCGGTGGACAGGCGGTCCATCGCCGCGACCTGCTCCGCGTCCGGCTGCGGCTGGGCATGCGACAGCAGCGTCGCTTCCATCGTCGCGGCGACCAGCACCTCGAGGTTGCGCCGGCCGACGTCGGCGTTGGCGTACTTCGCGGTGATGACTTCGCCCTGCTCCGTCAGGCGGATGCGTCCCTGCACGGCGCCCGGCGGCTGCGCCAGGATCGCTTCGTAGCTCGGACCGCCGCCGCGCCCCACCGAACCGCCGCGGCCGTGGAACAGCTGCAGCTTGATGCCGTGCGCGCGGAAGACGGCGATCAGTTCCAGCTCCGCCTTGTGCAGTTCCCAGCCGGAGGTGACGTAGCCGCCGTCCTTGTTGCTGTCCGAGTAGCCCAGCATGACTTCCTGCAGGCGGTCGCGCGACTGCAGCAGGCGCATGTACAGCGGCAGGCCGAACGCCGCGGCCATGATCGCGGGGCCGGCACGCAGGTCGTCGATGGTTTCGAACAGCGGAATGATGTTGACGTCGAGCGTGCCGAGCGTCGGATGCAGCAGCCCGGCTTCCTTCAGCAGCACGGCCACTTCCAGCAGGTCGGAGACGGAGGCCGCCTTCGAGATGATGTAGTTCGTGACGGCGTCGCGGCCGTACGTCAGGTGCGCGCGTTTCGTCTCGCGCAGGATCGCCAGTTCGGACGCGGTGTCTTCCGAATACGCTTCGAACGGCGAGACGAGCAGCCGCGGCGACTGCAGTTCCTCCAGCAGGACCTGGCAGCGCGCGCCTTCGTCCAGCGCGAGGTAATCGACGCCGGGACGCGCCTGCGCCAGCAGTTCGGCGATCACGCGTTCGTGCACGTCGGAGTTCTGGCGCAGGTCGACGGGCGCGAGGTGGAAACCGAATACCTTCACGGCGCGGCGCAGCAGGCGCAGGCGGCCGCGCGCCAGTTGACGGGCGCCGTTGGCGACGAGCGATTCGTGGATCGCATCCAGGTCGGCCAGCAGCTCGGCCGCGCTGGCGTACGCCGATGCGTCCGGGGCCGCCGCGCCGGCGGCGAGCCAGTCGCGCGTCGCCACGAGGCGGGCATGCATGCCGTGCAGCGCCTGGCGGTACGGCTCGTCCTGGTGGTGCGGCGAGTTGTCCGGCGCGCGTTCGGCGATGCGGCGCAGCGCCTCGGTGCTGCCGCACAGCGACTGCGCCTGCGACAGCTGCGACGCCAGCGTGTGCAGCTCGGGCAGGTAGAAGTCGAGCGCACGGGTCGACTGCGCCTTGAGCGTGGCGCGCAGGATGTCCGCGGTGACGAACGGGTTGCCGTCACGGTCGCCGCCGATCCAGCTGCCCACTTTCATGAACGACGGCAGTTCGGTGCCGGCCCAGGCGGCATCCTTCTGCGCCAGCGTGTCCTCGAGGGCGCAGTACAGGCGCGGCAGGCTCCGGAACATCGTGTAGTCGAAGAAGGACAGGCCGTTTTCCACTTCGTCCAGCACCGACAGCTTGGCGGGACGGAGCAGGCGCGTCTGCCACAGGGTCAGGATGGCGCGCGCCAGCGCTTCGTCGTTGTCCTGTTCCTCGTCGGGCGTGAGCTGCGTGCGGTCACGTTCGCCGATCAGGCGCGCGATCGCCATCTGGCAGTTGAGGACACTCTTGCGCTGGACTTCGGTCGGGTGCGCCGTGAACACGGGGCTGATGTGCGCATTGTCGAAGAACGCAGGCAGGTCGTCCATGCGGCCGGCGTCGAACACGCCGTCGACGGCATGTGCGATGCTGCCCTTCTTGGGCGCCGATCCGGCGGACAAGTGCGCGCGGCTGCGGCGGATGTGGTGCTGGTCTTCGGCGATGTTGGACAGCAGCGAGAAATAGGTGAACGCGCGGATCAGCTGGGTGCGCTCGTCGGACGAGATGCCGGCGAGGATCGCCGCCAGTTCCTCGTGCGCGCTGCCGTCCTGGTCGCGCCGGAAACCGATGGCGCTTTTACGGATCGACTCGATGCGGTCGAATACCCCGTCGCCCTCCTGGGCCCGGATCGTTTCCCCCAGCATGCGGCCGAGCTGGCGGATGTCCCGCCCCAGCAACTCTTCCTTGAAGTTCCGTGCCTCTTCAACGCTCATTCCAAGCTCTCCAGATCGATGCGCCGTGGGACGACGCAAAATGTAAATAATTTACAAATGAAGCACCCCCTGAACTATCCCGTTGTCGATATACCTTGTATATACGGGCCAGTTCGGGCTGCGCGGTGCCGCATGAGATGCAATGTTATGAAATTTTACTACAAACATTGGGCAGTTCGGTGTTCAAGGTTGAAAAAATGCTACACATGGGGAAACGACGCCGCCTTGCCTACTCGTTTTCGAACATCGCAATGATCTCGTCCGCCACCGCGCGCACGTGCGGGGAGCGGCGCACGTCGGCGTGCATGACCAGCCAGAGTTTGCGGCGTACGGGGCAAGGCGGCGCCAAGGCGCTCAGCCCTGGCGCACCCGCCGTCGCGTAGCGCGGAAAGACCCCGACGCCACAGCCGGCGACAGCCGCCTGCAGCAGCGTCAGCAAATCGTTCGAGCGCAGGCAGTAGCGGCGGCTGCCGCGCAGCTTGTCCAACCATTCCTGTTGCGGCGCATCCTGCTGGAGTTCGTCGTAGCCGAGAAATTCCCAGTGCGCGGGCAACCGGTTCGCGACGTAGTCCTCATGCGCATAGAGGGCGTAGTCGACGTGCGCCAACAACTTGGTGACGAGGCCCGGCGCCGTCGGGCGCGCGAAACGCAGCGCGATATCGGCCTGGCGCCGCATCAGGTCCGTCGTGCGCGCCTCGGCGCGCAGGTCGATTTCGACGCCGGGCAGGCGCGCCAGCGGCGACCGCAGGCGCGGCGCCAGCAGGAAGGCCGCCAATGCCGGCGGCGCCGAGACGCGCACGACACCGGCCACCTCGCTCGCGCCGCGCGCCACGTTGAGCAAGGCATGCATGTCGTCTTCCAGCTTGCGCGCGTGCGGCACCAGCGCGGTGCCGGCCGCCGTCAGCGACCAGCCCTTGGGAAACCGGTCGAACAGGCGGGCGCCGAGCGCGGTTTCGAGCGCGTCGATGCGGCGGGCAACCGTGGTGTGCTCCACGCCCGTCGCGCGCGCCGCGCCCGACAACGTACCCGCCTCGCACAGCGCGAGGAAAAAGCGGAGGTCGTCCCAGTCCGGTGTCTTCATTGTGCAATTATGCACGGAACGGGTGCGGCTTTCGGGAATTCCGTTCAGGCGCTCGCGCCGCTACGCTGACGTTTTCAACTGGAAGGAGAATGTCATGAACAAGCATATCGCCGGCATGGTGCTCGCAGGCGTCGTCCCCGCCGCACACGCCGCCCTGCCCGACCTTGCGGGAAGCTGGAGCCTGGTCGCGGCCGACGTCCAGCGTCCCGACGGCAGCATCGAACGTGACTATGGCGCCGCGCCCAAGGGCCGCCTCTTCATCGACGCGCACGGGCGCTACGCGCTGCAGATCTTCAAGGCGGAGCGTCCGCGCTTCGCGTCCGCGGACAAGGCCGCGGGCACGGGCGACGAATTCCGCGCCGCCGTGCTCGGGTCCAGCACGCACTACGGCACCATCGCGCTGGAGGACGGCATGCTGGTGTTCCGCATCGAGGCCGCGTCGTTCCCCAACTGGGAAGGCACGACGCAGCGCCGCAGTTTCGAGCTGCACGGCGACGAACTGCGCTACCGCGTGCCGGCGCGGCCGGATGGCGGGATTCCGGTTTCGGTGTGGCGGCGCATGCGTTGACCGTGCCGTCAGCCGACCTCCACGCGGTTGCGGCCATTCGATTTTGCGACGTACAACGCGCCGTCCGCCCGTTTGATCGCCTCCCCGAAGTCTTCGTCCGGCTTGAGCGACGTCACGCCGAAGGATGACGTGACGTGCAACCCATGCGGCCACTCCCGCATCGAGAGCGCCGCGCGCAGCTTTTGCACCATCGTCACGGCATGCTCGACGTCGGTCTCCGGACACAGGAGCAGGAACTCCTCGCCGCCCCAGCGCACCAGCCTGTCGCTGGCGCGGACCTCGCCGCGGATGACCGTGACGAAGCGCTTCAGGACCTCGTCGCCGGTGTCGTGACCGTGCTGGTCGTTGATGCGCTTGAAGTGGTCGATATCCATGACCACGACCGCCATCTCCTCGTCGACGCGACCGGCCGCGTGCAGGCGCCGCATCAGCACCTCCCTCAGGCCCTGGCGGTTCAATGCGCCGGTCAGCGGATCGGTGTGGGCCTGGTTGGCCAGGTCGCGCGCTTCCAGTTGCAGCGCCTTGTTGATGACGGCCAGCAGTTCGAGGCGCGCATTGGTGGCGGACAGACTGGAGCGGACGTGGGCCAGGCTCAGCGACAGTCCCAGCAGGCCGCATCCGATCCACGCGCCCACCAGATAGGTCAGCAGCCGCGTATTCGATATCCATTTCCCGCGAAACTCGATCGACCGCAACTCGATCGTGATCGACTGACCGGGCGGCACCGATCCGGTCGATATCTCCACCGCCGTGACGTTATCGAGCCGCGAATAAGTCTTGTCCAGCGGGACGTTGTGCGCCGCGATCCACCAGTCCGCGGTGCGCAGGACGTTGACCGGGATCGTGAAGGTCGCCTGTGCCGGAACATCGAATTCGACCGAGTCGTACCTCTGCGAATTCCAGTCGCCGATGGTGGAGAATTCCGGTTCAAAATTCGTCAGGTGAAGTCCGATTTTCCTCGGGGACGCCCCCGAATAACGCATATTGAACGTCACCGAATCGAACTGGCTGAAGTCCACCCCTTTGCCGTCCTGCCCAAGGTGGAATTGCATCTTGCAGAATGGCCAGGCGAAGACCGCCCCCAGGTCGCAGCGCATGATGAAAGCGTCCCCGGTCCGCACGAGCGACGAGACGGAATTGCCGTGCTCGTGGCGGTCGTCGGTGACGGTGACGCCGTACGGATGCCGGGGCGAAATCTCGAAGACCCGTGTCATGCCGAGATGCTGCCAGACCAATAAGGTGGGCGTCAGAACCAACAATAATCCAACCAGGGACTGGACTATCGTCATTGCGCGCGCGGGTCGACGATTCATTGATGATCGCTGATATATTTATTGGCGATCAATATACTGAAATCGCCGGGCGCGTGCGATAAGTTTCCGTGCCGCAAAACGAAAAAGGCCAGCTCGAAAGCTGGCCCATCTCTGAATTCATTGGTCGGGGCGAGAGGATTCGAACCTCCGACCACGTGCACCCCATGCACGTACGCTACCAGGCTGCGCTACGCCCCGACTTGGTCCGGAATTATAACAGAGGCACGCTGGATGACTAGTCTTTTTGTCACCAGGCACCATGGCAGAAACTTACTTCCAATCGCCCCGCAGCGCCAGCACCTCCTCGTACAGCCCCTCCGGCGTCACCTCCTGCGGCGGCACCGGCTGCCCGACGGCAAGCGCCAGGCGCGAGCGCAGCCCGCGCGCGAACGAGCGTTCGAACACGTTCGTCGAATCGCGCGAGAACACGCTGCCCCACAGTCCGCGCAGCGCCATCGGGATCACCGGCACCTTGCTGCGCGCGACGATCCTGGCGATGCCGCCGCGGAACTCGTTCATCTCGCCCGTGCGCGTCAGCTTACCTTCCGGGAAGATGCACACCAGTTCCCCTTCGTGCAGCGCCTGCGCGACGTCGACGAACGCCTTTTCCATCAGCCACGGGTCGTCGTGGGCCGGCGCGATCGGGATCGCCTTACCCGTGCGGAAGATGAAGCCCAGCAGCGGCGTCTTGAAAATGCGGTGGTCCATCACGAAGCGGATCGGGCGCGGGCTGGCGGCCATGATGACGATGGCGTCGACATAGCTCACGTGGTTGCAGACGAGGACCGCGGCGCCCTCTTCCGGGATGCGTTCGACGTCCACCGTCGACACGCGGTGGATCGTGTGGATCAGCAGCCAGGCCAGGAAGCGCATCAGGAATTCCGGCACGAGCGAGAAGATGTAGACGGCGACGACCGCGTTCAGCAGCGCCGTCGTCAGGAACATCTCGGGGATGCTGAACCCGCGCTTGATGAGGAACACGGCCACGCCGGCCGATGCCACCATGAACAGCGCATTCAGGATGTTCATGCCGGCGATGGTGCGCGACACGTGGGCCGGGTCGCAGCGCGTCTGGATCAGCGCGAACAGCGGCACGATGAAGAAGCCGCCGAACACGCCCAGCAGCAGGATGTCGGCCAGGATGCGGATCGTGCCGTGCTGCGCCAGCACGCCGAGCGCATCCACCGGCGCCGTGTTCGCGTAGCCGAGGCTCGCGAAATACAGGTCGATGCCGAACAGCGACAGGCCGATGGCGCCGAACGGCACGAGGCCGATCTCCACCTTGCGGCCCGAGAGCTTTTCGCACAGCAGCGAGCCGGCCCCGATCCCCAGCGAGAAGACGGTCAGCAGCAGGACGAACACGCTGTGGTCGCCGTGCAGGTAATCCTTGGCGTACAGCGGGAATTGCGACAGCACGAGGGCGCCGTAGAACCAGAACCAGGAATTGCCCAGCATGGACAGGAACACCGTGCGGTTCTTGCGCGAGAACCCGATGTTGCGCACGGATTCGGCGACGAAGTTCGCACTGATCTTCAGCGTGGGCGCGGGCGCGGGCGATTGCGGGATGCGCCAGCTGGTGACGAGTCCCAACACGGCGACGGCCAGCGTCCCGAACGCGACCAGGTGCACGCCGGCGGCGCCGTGGCCGGCCAGGATCGCGCCCATCACTTCGCCCAGCAGGATGCCGACGAAGGTGCCCATCTCGATGACGCCGTTGCCGCCCACGAGTTCTTCCGGTTTCAGGTGCTGCGGCAGGTAGGCGTATTTGACGGGGCCGAACAACGTGGAATGGACGCCCATGCCGACGACGGCCGCGACGAGCAGCCACAGGGTATGCGTCAGCCAGCCGGCGGCGGCGATGGCCATGATGACGAGTTCGAGCAGCTTGACGAAGCGCGCCAGCCGGCCCTTCTCGACCTTGTCCGCGATCTGCCCCGCGGTGGCCGAGAACACGACGTACGGCAGGATGAACAGGCCGGGGATCAGGTTGTTCAGCAGCGCCGCGGGCACCGTCGTCCACGCCAGCGCGTCATAGGTCAGCACGACCAGCAGCGCGGTCTTGAACAGGTTGTCGTTGAAGGCGCCCAGGAACTGCGTCCAGAAGAACGGACCGAAGCGGCGCTGGGTCAGCAGGGAGAACTGGCTGGGATGGTTCGGGTGGCTCATGGTGAATGATGCGGATGTCGGGGATGCGACAATCTACAACACAACCGGCACGTTGAACACACAATGTTGCTGTGTGTGAATCAATGGTCGCGCATTCCGCTACCCGAATGGGTTGATGGCGCGACTCGACGCACGTCGAGTCGCGCACAGCGTCACCCGAACCGGGTCAGGCGATACGCGCCCACGCCCGGTACAAGGGCCCGATCCCGAGCACCACGACGACCATGCGCGCGACGTGGAACGCCGTCACGACGGGCACGCCCAGGTGCAGCACGCGGGCCGTCAGCGCCATCTCGGCGATGCCGCCCGGCGACGTGGCCAGCACCATCGTCCCCGGATGCAGGCCCGTGATGGCCGCGACGCAGAACGCGAACAGGCCGGCGAGCAGCAGCGTCACGCAGGTGCACGCGGCCACGCTGGCCAGGTAGCGCGGCGCGGTGTGCACGAAGCGCGGCGTAAAACGCGTGCCGAGCGAGACGCCGATGAACAGCTGGCCCGTGCGGATCATCCATTCCGGCAGGCGCGAGAGCTGCACGCCGGCCGCCGTCAGCATGATCGCCACGATCAGCGGACCGATCACCCAGGCGTTCGGCAGGCGCAGGCGTTTCAGGGCCAGCGCCGCGCACGACGTGAGGACGATGAGGACGCCCAGGCCGGCCACGTCGACCCGGCCGGCCAGCGGCACGTACGGGTCCAGTCCCTCGCCCCAGCCGTGGGCGGCGATCCAGCGCACGGCGAACGGGATGCTGCCCACGACCATCATGATGCGCAGGCTGTGCGCGGCCGCCACGCGTTCGACGACGGCGCCGTGGCGCTCGGCCTGCACCGCCATTTCGGACGCGCCGCCGACGGCCATCGCGAAGAAGGCCGTCGCGTCGTCGCTGCCGGACAGCCGGCGCAGCAGCGCGCCGGCCAGCATGCCGAGGCAGACGGCGAAGGACACCGCCAACGCGATCCAGCCGAGGTTGCGCGCCAGCGCCGCCAGCACGGGGGCGCTGAAGTACAGGCCCAGCGCGGTGCCGATGGCCCACTGCCCCGCCTCGCGCGCCTGCACCGGTGCCGCCAGGCGCGCGCCCAGCATGCAGGCGATCGCGGTCGAGAACAGGGGCCCGATCATCCACGGCAGCGGCGTGTCGAGGAAGATGCAGAGCTGCGCGGCGCAAAAGGCCAGTGCCAGCGCGGGCACGAACGTGCGCACGAGCGCGCGCGGGAACGGCAATGGCGTCGGCAGGCGGATCAGAACACCCAGAGCTTATCGGCCGGCATCTCGAGCCAGTACTGCCCCGGGTCGACGCGATGCTTGGAATACGCGCGCACGCTCGAATTGCCGTGCTTGAACAGGCATTCCCAGCGGTCGCCCAGGTACATGCACGTGGACAGCGGCAGCTGGATGCCGTTGTCCACGGGGTTGCGGCCGATCCGCACTTCTTCCACGCGGATCAGCGCGGCCGCATCGACGTCCGGATCGGACGCGCCGCTGCCGCGGGCCGTCGCGTTCAGCGCCATGCCCTCCACCTGCACGCGGGCCGCGTCGCCGTTGCGCGCCACGACGCGTGCCGGCAGGCGGTTGTTACTGCCCATGAACTCGGCGGTGAACAGCGTGTCCGGCGATTCGTACATCGATTGCGGGCTGCCCTGCTGCTCGATCTTGCCGTTGTTGAGCAGGAGGATGCGGTCCGAGATCGCCATCGCCTCGGCCTGGTCGTGCGTGACCATCAGTGCGGACAGGCCCAGGCGCACGATCAGCTCGCGCAGGAAGGCGCGCGCTTCTTCGCGCAATTTGGCGTCCAGGTTCGACAGCGGTTCGTCGAGCAGGATCACGGGCGGGTTGTAGACCAGCGCGCGGGCGATCGCCACGCGCTGCTGCTGGCCGCCGGACAGCTGGTGCGGGAAGCGCTCGCCCAGGTGGCCGAGGCCCAGCTGGGCCAGCACCTCGCGCACTTTCGGCTCGATGTCGCGCGCCGCCAGCTTGCGCAGCTTGAGGCCGTAGGCGACGTTGTCGAACACGGTCTTGTGCGGCCACAGCGCGTACGACTGGAACACGAGTCCCAGGTTGCGCGCCTCGGCCGGCAGCTCCAGCTTCCTGCTGCCGTCGAACACGCGGCGCTCGCCGATGTCGATCGTGCCGGATTTCGGGCTTTCCAGGCCGGCCACGGCGCGCAGCAGCGTGGTCTTGCCGCTGCCCGAGGGGCCCAGCAGCGCCACGACTTCGCCGCGCTGCAGGTGCATCGACACGCCCTTCAGGATCGGGTTGGCGGTGGCGCCATGGCCGTAGTCGAGGTGCAGGTCGTTGACGGTCAAAACGTTCATGATATGTCTCGCGATTCGAATTGGTTGTGGAGCTCAGTTGTGTAACTTGACGCCGAAGCGCAGGGCGATGCCCAGGCCGATGGCCACGAGCGTGATGTTGATGAACGAGAGCGCGGCCACGAGGTCCGTCGAGCCGCCGGCCCACAGCGACACGAGCATCGCGCCAATCACTTCGGTGCCGGGCGACAGCAGGTACACGCCCGTCGAGTACTCGCGTTCGAAAATCAGGAACACCATCAGCCAGGCGCCCAGCATGCCGAACTTGATCAGCGGGAGCGTCACGTCGCGGGTGACGCGGCCGCGGCTCGCGCCGACGGCACGTGCCGCCTCTTCCAGCTCCGGCCCCACCTGCAGCAGCGACGTCGAGACGAGGCGCATGCCGTAGGCGAGCCACACGACGGAGTACGCGAGCCACAGCGCGAAGATCGTCGAGCGCACCTGGCGCAATGCGGGGATGAAGTGCGCCGACAGCCAGGCGGCCACGCCGTTGTCCATGCCGCGCAGGAAGCTGTCCAGCCAGCTCGGCACGAACAGGAACACCCACAGGAACGACAGGCCGGCCAGCAGGCCCGGCACGGCGCGCGGCACGAGCACGCTGTAATCCAGCAGGCGCGTGATGCCGTCGGCCTTGCGGTGCATGGCCAGCGCGATCGCGGTGTAGCAGGCCACCGCCAGCGCGCCGCCGATCACGCCGATCAGGATCGTGTTGATGATGCCGCGCACGAGCGACGGCTCGTCGAAGATGTCGCGGAAGTGCTGCAGGGTCAGCACGTCGGCCAGCTTGACGCCCTCGCCCCAGTACTGGACGAAGGAACGCAGCACGATGCCGGACAGTGGCAGCACGACGGTGACGAGAATCCATGCGCCCAGCACGGCGAGCGCCACCCACTTCCATTTGCCCAGCGGGAGCGGCTTCTGGCGCGCGCCCTTGCCCTTGATGGACACGTACTTGTTGGCCGACTTGAGCAGCCAGCGCTGCAGCATCACGAGCGGCATCGTCACGGCGACGAGGCACACGGCGACGGCGGCCATCAGGTGGTACGACGGCGTGCCCAGTTTATTGGTCAGCTTGTACAGGTACGTGGCCAGCACGAGGTGGCCTTCCGGGTCGCCCAGCACGAGCACGAGGCCGAACACTTCGAAGCCGAGGAAGAACACCAGCACGCCCGCATACGCGAGGGCCGGCATGATCATCGGCAGCGACACGTTGAACATCACCTGCCACGGCGACGCGCCGGAGACGCGTGCCGCTTCCTCCACGTCGGAGCCGAGGCTCTTCAGCGCGGACGAGGCGTACAGGTACACGTGCGGCACGTGCGTGAGGCCGGCGATGACGACGATGCTCGTGAACGAATACACGTTCCACGGGACGAAGCCGATCAGCTCGTGCACCCAGGTCGAGTAGAAGCCCACGGGGCCCATCGACACGACGTAGCCGAAGCCCATCACCATGGGCGACACGAAGATCGGCACGAGCAGCAGCGGCGCGATCCAGCCGCGGCCCGGCAGGTCGGTACGCACCATCAGGAACGCGAGCATGCCGCCCAGCGGCACGGCGATGACGGCCAGGCCCGAGGCCAGCAGCATGCCGTTCTTGAAGGCGAGCCAGAAGTCGGGGTCGTCGAAAATGAAACGGAAGGCATCCAGCCCGAGCACCTTGTCGGGCATGAAGAACGGCGCACTCAGGACGCTCTGGTAGAACACCAGGAACAGCGGCAGGAAAATGGCCAGGCAGGTCAGCAGCACGACGAGGCCGCGCGTCCAGTTGAAGCGCGGCGCGCGCACGGCCGGCAGGCTGCCGGTGCCGTCGGCGCCCTTGGTGTCGAGTGGCATGGTTGAAGTTGGCATGGTGTGTTCGATCGATGTGAATCCGGTGGTCACTTACGACCGTCGTCCCCGCGCAGGGGGAACGACGGCTTGACGCCTTACTTCTTGCCGGCGTTGGCCTTCCACTCTTTCAGGAACGCGAGACGGAGGGCCGGGTCGAGGTACTCGGCCACGGCCGGGCTGACCGGCAGCGGCTTGACGTTCTTTTCGCCGATCAGCTTGATCAACTCGGTCGACGTCGTTTCGCCCGTCACGTCGGCGCGGATCGCAAACAGCTTGGAGGCGTTGGCGATGATCGTCTGGCCGCGCTGCGACAGCATGTAGTCGATCCACAGCTTGGAGGCGTTCGGGTGCTTGGACATCTTGTTGATGAACTGGACGCGCGAGATGACCAGCGTGTAGTCCTTCGGCAGCACGACGCCCAGCGACGGGTCGGTCTTGGCGCGCACCAGCGCGTAGGAGCCCAGCACGTTATAGCCGATCAGGTTTTCGCCCGACGAGATCCGCTCCAGCATCGTGCCGGTCGAGGACTGCACGCGCACCCTGGCCGCGCCGAACGCCTGCTCGAGCTGCTTGTATTGCGCGAAGTCGCGCGCGTCCTGGGTCATGAACATGAAGCCGACGCCGGATTTCTCGATGTCGTACGTGGTGACCTTGTCCTGGAACTTCGGCTGCTGGATGATGCGCACGAAGTCGGCGTGCGTCTGCGGGACTTCCTCGGGCTTCAGCAGGCGCTTGTTGTAGACGAAGGCGGCCGGTTCGAACGTGGTGCCGTAGGCGGTATCCTTCCACACGGCCCAGGCGGGGAGCTTGGACGCTTCGACCGACCTGTACTGCATCGCGTAGCCGCCAGCGGCCAGTTTCATCTGCAGGTCCATCGCCGAGGACCACAGCACGTCGGCCGTGTCGCCGCCGGCCGCGTTCTCGGAAAAGAAGCGGTTGTACACCTCGGTCGAATTCATGTCGTTGTACTCGACCGTGATGTTCGGGTACAGCGCGTTGAAATCCTTGATCAGCGGCTGGGCGGCCTTGCTGTCGGTGGCGCCGTAGATCACCAGCTTGCCTTCCTTCTTCGCGCCGTCGACCAGTTGCTGGTAGGCGGCCGGATAGCCCGCCGGGACCTGGGCCAGCACAGGGGCGGCGAATGCGAATGCTGCAGAAGCAAAGATGGTGGCAACTGCGGTCTTCTTGAAATTCATGCTTGTCTCCTTGGTAGGTATTGTTGTCGGCCGATGGTGCCGGCCTCGGTGCTAGCGAACCAGGTTGAATTCCCTGGCCTGCCGGTTGTAATCCGTGATGGCCTGCTTCACCCAGCGCGTGAGCGCGTCGCCGGTGAGCGAGAACGGGTGCAGGCCGGCGCTCTGGCGCAGCTGCGCGAATTCGGGCGTCGCCTGCATGCGGGCGAAGGCGTCGACCCAGCGGCGGTAGTCGGCCTCCGGCACGTCGGGCCCCATCCACACGCCGCGGATCACGGGCCACACGATGTCGTAGCCCTGCTCGCGCGCCGTCGGCACGGCCGCCAGCACGCCGGCCAGGCGGTGTTCGGACAGCACGGCCAGCACGCGCACGTTGCCGGGGCCGGAGTACAGCACCGCTTCCGACGCGTCGCCCGAAATCACCTGTACAAAGTTGGCGCTCATCGCCGTGAACGTCTCGCCGCCGCCTTCCAGCGCGACGAAGCGCAGCCGGCGCGGCTCGACGCCGGCGCGGCGCGCCAGCATGGCGATCTTCATCCAGTCCTGGCTGCCGATGGTGCCGGACACGCCGATCAGGACTTGCTGCGGATCGCGCCGGATGGCGTCCATCAACTGGCCGAGGCTGTGCCAGGGCGAGTCGGCGCGCACCGCGATCATGCCGTAGTCGACGCCGAGCGCCGCGACCCAGCGCACGTCATCAAAGGTCGCCTTGCCGAACTTGCCCTCGGCGAGATTGAGCAGCGAACCGCCCGAGAACGCGACGAGGGTGTCCGGCTCGGCGCGCCGCTGCGAGATCAGCGTGTGCCACGCGACGGCGCCGATCCCGCCCGGCAGGTAGGCCAGCTTGAGCTTCGTGTCAGGCAAGGCCTTCTGGGCCAGCTTGCACGTCAGGTCCATGGCCCCGCCCGGTTTGGACGGGATCACGCATTCCGCGCCGGCGCTGGCCGCGGCCGCAACCGCGAACGACGCCGCGGCGGTCAGGATGTGGATGGCGCGCTTCATGATGTTGCGGCCGCGGGTCGTGGATCAGAACCGGTACTGGATGCCGGTCGTGATGCCGGTCTGCGTCGACGCGAAGCCCGGATCGTCGCGCGACAGGCCCACCAGCTGGCCGTGGTCGGCCTTGGCATGCGCCACCGACGCGTACAGCCAGACGCGCTTGGACAGCGAGTACATGGCGCGCGCCACGAGCATCGTCGGATCCGCATCCTTCGCGGCCGACAGGTTCTTGGTGTTGATGTGGTAGACGGCGCCGGTCAGGGTCCACGGGTAGACCGCGTAGGTCACGCCGCCCCAGTAGGTATCGCCTTCCACGTCCGGCGTGGCGGCCTTGCCCGACTGGAGCTTGTAGCCGCGCATGGCGGCGGTGTACTGCAGCGGGCCTTGCTTGTAGGTCGCGCCCAGGTGGAACGCCGTGGTCTTGTCGCGGTTGCCGGTGGCGACGACCGTGTTGCCGTTGATCTGCTCGTACGACGCCATCAGGCCGACGCCGCTGCCGAACCAGGAACCGCCGACGGCGTACTTGCGGCCATCCGACGAGTTGCCGGCCTGCTCGCCCATGCCGACGGTGGCGCCGTAGGTGAAGCCGCCGGTCGTGCCGGTGTACTTGATCAGGTTGTCGAACGCGGTGGTCATGCCGTACTTCGACGGGCCGGTGGCATTGCCCGACGTCGCCCACGAATAGTTGGGCGCGAAGCCCATCGGGTCGAACTTGATGACCAGGTCATAGGTCGTCGTGAACGAGCGGCCGATGATGACGCGGCCGAAGTTGCCTTCGAGGCCGACGTTGGCCTGGCGCTTGAACAGGTTGCCGTCCTGGGCGCCGGTGTCGAGCAGGACACCGCCTTCCAGGTTGAACACGGCTTTCAGGCCGCCGCCCAGGTCTTCGGTGCCGCGGAAGCCCCAGCGCGACGTGTTCTTGCCACCCGAAACGACGCGCACCACGCTGCCGTCGTTGGCGGCGGCGTGATTCACGTACTCGACGCCGGCGTCCACCAGGCCGTAGACCTGGACGTTGGTCTGTGCGGATGCGTTCAGGGAAAGCGCTGCCAGGACGGCGAGCGCGAGGGCCGATTTCTTCATAGTGTCTCCGTTGTTGTGATCAATGCGGTCGTTTGCCGCCTCGTGAAACCAAGGATAGGCGTGCAAAGCTTTCAATCAGCTTTCAAGGAGAGCTCAACTGAGCCTTTCAATCACGGCATTGTGGAAATCACGTAGCAACCGGGCCACGGTGCTTTCGGCATGCCCGCTTTGCGCTTACACTGACGCGATGCGAATCCTGTTAGTCGAAGACCATGTCGAGCTGTCCCACTGGGTATCGAAAGCCCTGCGCGACGCCAATCTCACCGTCGAATGCGCGTCCACGGGCGCCGACGCCGATGCGCTGCTGCACACCCAGGACTACGCGCTCGTGATCCTGGACCTGACGCTGCCGCGCATGGACGGCCTGGACGTGCTGCGCCGCCTGCGCGCGCGCGGCGGCGCGCGCGGGCGCACGCCGGTGATGATCCTGACGGCGCGCGGCGGGCTGGAAGAACGCGTGCAGGGCCTGAACCTGGGCGCCGACGACTACCTCGCCAAGCCGTTCGAACTGGCGGAACTGGAAGCGCGCGTGAAAGCCCTGTTGCGGCGCAGCGTCGGCAACGAGGCGGTCGTGCACCGCTGCGGGCAGCTCAGCTTCGACACCGTCGCGCGCATGTTCACCTACTGCGGCGAACCGCTGGCGCTGACGCCGCGCGAGCACGCCGTGCTGGAAGCGCTGATCTCGCGCCCGGGCCGCGCGCTGTCGAAAGAAAAACTGTTCGACGAAGTGTTCGCGCTGGACGACGACGCCAACCTCGACGCCATCGAGCTGTACATCCACCGCGTGCGCAAGAAACTGGACAAGCGTCCGGACGGCGGCGCCGCCATCGCCACGTTGCGCGGCATCGGCTACCTGCTGCAGGAACGGCCTCCCGCCGCGTCCTGATTCCCGCGATGGCGTCCGTCTCCGCATCGATCCCGCTGCTGGCGCGCCTGTGGCCGCGCCGGCGCGCCGGCGGCGAGGACGCGCCCGCACCGCTGGGCAGCCTGCGCGGCCAGCTGCTGCGCTGGCTGATCGTGCCGCTCGTGATCCTCGTGGCGGCCAACGCCGTGTCGCTGTACCGCGACGCCCTCGACGCCGCCGACATCGCCTACGACCGTTCGCTGCTCGCGTCCACGCGCGCGCTCGCGGAGCGGGTGTCGGTCCGCGACGGCAAGGTCGTGGCGGACGTGCCCTACGTGGCGCTGGACAGCTTCGAGACCGACACGCTGGGCCGCATCTATTACCGCGTGGGCGGCCTGCACGGCGAGACGGTGTCCGGCTACGACGACCTGCCGCCCGTGCCGAAGAACACGCCCCGCTCCGAACTGTATCCGGCCCTCGTGCGGTTTTATCACGCCGACTACAACGGCGAGCCGGTGCGCATCGCCGCCCTGCTGCAGCCCGTGTACGACGATTCCATGCGCGGCATCGCGCTGATCCAGGTGGGCGAGACGCTGGATGCGCGCCGCGCGCTGTCGCGCCGCATCCTCGTCAACACGCTGTGGCGCCAGGCGCTGCTCGTGCTGGCCGTGGCCACGCTCGTGTGGTTCGCCGTGCGCCTCGTGCTGCAGCCGCTGATGCGTTTGAAGCAGGTCGTCGAGACGCGCGCGCTGTCCGACCTGTCCGACGTCGACGAAGCCCTCGTGCACCGCGAAGTGCGGCCGCTGGTCGCGGCGATGAACGGCACGATGGCGCGGATGCAGAACCTCATTGCGAGCCAGCGCCGCTTCATCGCCGATGCGTCGCACCAGCTGCGCACGCCGCTGACGGTGCTCAAGACGCAGGCCGAGCTGGCCCTGCGCGCCAACGATCCGGCCGCGATGGAAGCCATCGTGCGCTCGATCGCGGCGACGACGGATTCGACGGTGCATCTGGCCAACCGCCTGCTGACCCTCGCGCGCATCGAGCACGGCGGCGCGAACGCCGCGCTCGCGCCCGTGCTGCTGGCCGACGTGGCGCGCCAGGTCGGCCTGGAGCTGGCCCTGCCGGCCGTCCAGAAAGGCATCGACCTGGCGCTGGAAGCGGAAGACGACGGCGCGACGACGGTCGATGGCCAGGCCCTGCTGCTGCACGAACTGGTGAGCAACCTCGTCGACAACGCGATCCGCTACACGCCGCCGGGCGGCACCGTGCTGCTGCGCGTGCGCCGGCTGATCGGCGTCGTCGTGCTCGACGTGCAGGACAGCGGGCCGGGCCTCGATCCGGCCGAATACGACAAGGTGTTCATGCCGTTCTACCGGGCGGCGGCGACGCTGGAGAGCAATCCGGGCGGCACCGGGCTGGGACTGGCCATCGTGCGCGACATCGCGACCGTGCACGGGGCGACGCTCGCGCTGGACCGCGCCGAGGGCGGGCCCGGGTTGAAGGTCAGCGTGACGTTCCCGGCGCGGGAGTTGCCGGCGGGGGTGTAGGGCGCCGCCTTGTCGTCTTGCAGGCGATCAAAGCGCACGCCATCCGGCCCGCAAGCACCGCAAAATGCCCCGGCCGGCACCATCCCGCGCCACCTCCCAAACCCGTTTTTCACGACATATTGCGCACAGATAAGCATGCGTTACAGCAAATTCCGCCCTCGTTGAGCGACCACAAACCTGCATCCGGACACGATTCTTGTGCGCCGCAGCACAGGTAGAATGCGCGGATGAAAACGACCGACACCCCTCCCCCGATGCCCGGCGCGGACGACGCGCTGTTCGACGACATCGAGCGCCGCCTGCGTGCGCTCACCACCGCGCCCCTGCACGCGCCCGCCGCCATGCCGCGCCGTTGCGTGGACGAATTTGCGGACGGTTTCCTGGGCCATGCCGGCCATTCCGGATTGACGGCGCGGCAACTGGCGCGGCGCTGGGAAGACCCGTCGCGCGGCTATTTCTGATCGCCTATTTGTAATCGTCCGGGCTCAGGCCGTACTTTTGCATCTTGTAATACAGCGTCTGCTTGGGCACGCCAAGCGCGACGCTGACTTCGCTGATGCTGCCGGCTGCCTTGCGCAATTCCTGTTCGATGACGGCGCGCTCGAACGCGCCGACCTGGTCGCCCAGCGGCACCGGCGCCGCGCTGCGTGCGGCCAGCAGGCCGTCCGCGCCGCTGGCCAGGCCCAGCACGAAGCGCTCGGCGATATTGCGCAGCTCGCGCACGTTGCCGGGCCAGTCGTGCGCCATCAGCGATTGCATCAGCGGGCCCGGCACCGTGGGCACGCCGCGCTTGTAGCGCGCCGCCGCGCCCAGCATGAAATGCTCGAACAGCAGGGGAATGTCCTCGCGCCGCTCGCGCAGCGGCGGCAGGTTCAGCACGATCAGGTTCAGGCGGTAGTACAGGTCGCTGCGGAATTTCTGCTGGTCCGACCATTCCTTCAGGTCGACCTTGGCGGCGGCGATCACGCGCACGTCCACCGGCACGGGCGTGTTCGAGCCGAGCCGCTCGACATAGCGCTCCTGCAGCACGCGCAACATCTTGACCTGCAGCGACAGCGGGAGGCTTTCGACCTCGTCGAGGAACAGCGACCCCTTGTGGGCGTGCTCGATCTTGCCGACCTGCCGCTTGGCCGCGCCGGTGAACGCGCCCATCTCGTGGCCGAACACTTCGCTTTCGAAGATGTTTTCCGGGATCGCGCCGCAATTGAGCGCGACGAAATGGTGCTCGCGGCGGCTGCTGAACTGGTGCAGGCAGCGCGCCACCATCTCCTTGCCGGTGCCGGTCTCGCCGTAGATCAGCACGTCGGCCGACTCGTCGGCCAGGTCGAGGATCAGGCGGCGCAGGTCGCGCATCGCGGCGGATTCGCCCAGCAGCATCGCGTCGATGCCCGCGCCGTTCGCGATGCGGTCGCGCAGCGCGGCGACCTCCAGTATCAGGCGCCGCGTCTCCAGCGCACGCTGCACGGCCTCGACCAGTTGTTCCGACGAATACGGCTTGGGAATGAAATCGTAGGCGCCGCCGCGCATCGCGCCCACCGCCATCGAGATGTCGCCGTGGCCGGTCACGAGTACCACCGGCACCTGCGCATCGATGGCCTTGACGGCGTCCATCAGCGCGAGGCCGCTCATGCCGGGCAGGCGCACGTCGCTGACGATCACGCCGGCGAAACCGGGCCGCATCTGCGCCAGCGCCGGCTCGGCGGCGTCGAATGCGTCGACCTGGAAGCCGGCCAGGTCGAGCGCCTGGACGCTGCCTGCGCGGACGATGGCGTCGTCTTCGACGAGCAGGACTTTCATGGATTCGTACAGTTCGTGCATATTGCTGTCTCCTACTCCGCGCGGGGCAGATCGATGATGAACCGGGCGCCGCCCCCGGGCGGCGACTCGGCGCGAAGGTGGCCGCCGAATTCGCGCACGATCTGCTCGGAGATGGCCAGGCCCAGGCCCAGCCCTTTTCCTTGCGGCTTGGTGGTAAAGAAGGGTTCGAATAAATGTGTGCGTATCGCTTCGGGCACGCCGGGACCGCTGTCGGTCACGGTAATGCGTACCCGCGCGCCGTCGCGCCCGGCGTCGACCACGAGCTCGCGCGGCGTGCTGCCGGCCATCTCCATCGCGTCGAGCGCGTTGCTGAACAGGTTCACGAGCACCTGCTGCAGCCGGTTGCTGTCGCACAGCGCATACAGGTCGCGGGGATGCGTCGACATGCGGAAACCGACCCGCTCCTGCGCGATCCGGCGCTCGACGAGGAACAGGGCCGCCGTGACGGCCTCCCCCACCGCGACGGCGCTGAGCATCGCGTCGGCCTTGCGCGCGAACTGGCGCAGCTGCCCGGTCAGGAGGCCCATGCGCTCGACCAGTTGCGAGATGGTCGCCAGGTTGGCGCGCGCGTCGTCGAGCCGGCCGCGCTCGATCAGCACGCGGGCATTGTCCGACATCGTGCGCAACGCCGTGAGCGGCTGGTTCAGTTCGTGCGTGATGCCGGCCGACAGTTGCCCCAGCACCGCCATCTTGCCCGCCTGGACCAGCTCGCTCTGCGCCTTGCGCAGCTGCTGTTCGGCTTGCTGGCGCACCATGTTCTCGTCGCGGAGCTCGCGGGTCATCGTCTGCAGGCTGGCGGTGCGCTCGGCCACCAGGCTTTCCAGCCGATCGTAGGCGCGCTGCAAATCCTCGCGGGCACGCAGCCGCTGGCGGCCGAGGCGGTGGCGCTGGCGCGCATACAGCACCAGCATGATCGCGAGCGCTTCCGACAGCAGCGTCAGCAGCGCCGCCGCGCGGGCGCCCGCGCGCGCGGGCGCGAGGTCGGACAGGTAGACCAGCTGCCAGTTGCGCGTCGCCAGCGTACGCGACTGGCTCAGCATGGGGCCGCCGGCGACGGGCGGCGGCGCGACGACGATGCTTGCGCCGCGGTCGAGTGCGCGCACCACGCGCAGGCCCAGCGGCGTGAGCGCATGCGAAACATATTGGCGCGACTGTTCCAGTTCCCGCCGCACGGCCGGCGTCAGCGGCGCCAGCGTACGATATTTCCATTCAGGCACCGAGCTCAAAAACACGACGCCATGCGCATCGGCGAGCAGCGCCTTGCCGCCGGCGTCGGCCCAGGTGCCCTCCAGGCTTTCGATATTGACCTTGACGGTCGCCACGCCCAGCATGCGGCCGTCCTGATAAATGCCGCGCGCAAAATAATAACCGGGCTCGCCCCGCGTGGTACCGACCCCGTAGAAGCCGCCCGGCGCGCCGCGCAGCGCATCCCGGACGTAAGGCCGGAAGGCGACGTTGTCGCCGACGAAGCTGTCGGGCTCGCGCCAGTTGCTGGCGGCCTGCGTCACGCCCTGCAGGTTGACGATGTAGATCGAGGTCGACCTGGCCAGGCGGTTGACACGCTCCAGGTAGACGTTGACTTCCGTGCGCAGGGCGGTGTCGCCGGGCCGTTGCAGCAGGGCGATGACGTCCTTGTTCAGTTCGAACGTGCCGGGCAGGAAATCGTATTTGGACAGCAGGTGCTCCAGGCTGGCCGCATAGCTGTCCAGCCGCTGCGCGCCGGACAGCCGCAGGCGGCCGATCGCGGCGTCCTCGGCATAGCGATAGGCCACGCCGGCCAGCGCCACGCAAGCGAGCAGCAGCACGCCCCACAACGCCAGCCGCCGGCGCGGCCAGCGGCCGGCCTGGCGCGGGTTGACGGTGGGTGCGGCTGCGGGCATGGCGGTCCTGAAGTGTTTACGTCATGCGATTAAAACACATGACGCACCCCAAGGTTGATGCCGGTGGTGCCGGCGCCGGCATCGGTGGCATTGCCGACCGTGTAAGCGGCGCCGTCGCGGTTGACGATGTGGCCGTACGCCGCGTACAGGTCGGTGTGCCGGGACAGGCTGTACTCGTAGCCGATCGCGGCCTGGCGCGCGTGCGCCTCGCGGCCGAAGTCGTCGCGGTGGACCACCAGCGAGGCCAGCACCCTGCCCGCGCCGGCCTTCACGGCGAGGCCCAGCAACGCATCCCGGCTGGCATTGCCGAGCACATCGCGATTGCGTGCGTAGGCCGCGTGCGCCGTCACCACGCCGAAGCGGTAGCGGCCGGCCAGCATGGTGTTGCGGTTGTGCGCGGTACCGGTCGCGTTGCCTTGCTGGTGGTGCACCAGCACGAGGGTCAGCGGGCCGGCATCGTAGCCGACGGACGCGCCGATCGTCCGGTTTTTCGTGGTGTCGGCGGCCGCCTCGCCGACGCCGTACAGGACGTCGGCCGACACGCCGTGCCACTTCGGTGTCTGGTACTCGACCGAATTATCGACCCGGGTGAAGGTCGGGAACAGGTTCTGCGCATTGCCCGCGAGGCCGGTACAGAACGGATCGACGACGTCGCGCACGACCTTGTAGTACGGCGCGTACTGGCGGCCCAGGCTGACCGAACCGGCCGCGCCGGCGAGCCCGACGAGGGCCTGGCGGCCGAACAGCCGCCCGCCCTGGCCCGCCGTGCCGGTATCCATGTTGATGCCGTTTTCCAGCACGAAGAAGGCGCTCGTGCCGTCGCCGAGGTCTTCCTTGCCCTTGAAGCCGAGCCGCGAGCCGGACGCCACGCCGCTGCTGACGTTCTCCGTCGAACCGGCCGGGCCGCCGCGTTCCAGCACGATGCCGGCGTCGGCCACGCCGTAGATCTTCACAAAGGACTGCGCCTGTGCGAACGTGGCGCTCAGGCCGAGCGCGCACGCGCCGACGATATAGCGATGTTTCAATCGAGTCTCCGTTGATTGTTGGTATGTGTCGGATGCGGTCAGCCGGCGTGCACGCCGATAACCGGGACGGGCTGCGGCGCGGCCTGCTCGGGCGAATCGTCGAGCGCGCCCTCCCAGTTGGCGACGACGGCCGTGGCGATGGCGTTGCCGACCGCGTTGGTGGCCGAGCGCCCCATGTCGAGGAATTGGTCGATGCCCATCAACAGCAGCAGGCCGGCTTCGGGGATGTGGAACTGGTTGAGGGTGGCGGCGATCACCACCAGCGAGGCGCGCGGCACGCCGGCCATGCCCTTCGACGTCAGCATCAGCAACAGCAGCATGGTGATCTGCGTGCCCAGCGACAGGTCGATGCCGTAGGCCTGGGTGATGAACAGCACGGCGAAGGTGCAGTACATCATCGAGCCGTCGAGGTTGAAGGAATACCCCATCGGCAGCACGAAGCTGGAAATCTTGCGCTGCACGCCGAACTGGTCCAGCGCCAGCAGCAGCTTGGGATAGGCCGCTTCCGAACTGGCGGTCGAGAAGGCCAGCAGGAACGGTTCGCGGATCAGCGCCAGCAGGCGCAGCACGCGCTTGCCGATGAACACGTAACCGCCCAGGACCAGCAGCAGCCACAGGCAGATGAGGCCGAGGTAGAAGGCGCCCATGAACTTCGCGAACGTGAGCAGGATGCCCAGGCCGCTGGTGGTGATGATCGACGCCATCGCCGCGAACACCGCGAGCGGTGCCAGGTTCATGATGACGCCGGTGATGCGCAACATGACTTGCGCCAGCTGGTCGATGACAAGAGTGAGGCCGGCGGCGGCCTCGCCCAGCGCCCCCAGCGCGCCGCCGAAGAACAGGGCAAACACCAGCACCTGCAGGATCTCGTTGTTGGCCATGGCCTCGATCGGCGACTTCGGCACCAGGTGGGCGACGAAGTCCTTGAGCGTGAAGGCGGTGGTCTTCAGGCCGGTGGCGGCATCGACCGGCGGCAGCGGCAGGTTGAGGTGGGCGCCCAGCTGCATCAGGTTGGACAACAGCATGCCCAGGCTCAACGAGGTCAGCGAGGCGATCACGAACCAGGCCATGGCCTTCATGCCGATGCGGCCGGCGGCGCGGCCGTCGCCCATGTGGGCGATGCCGACCGTCAAGGTCGAGAATACGAGCAGCGAGATGATCATCTTGATCAGCCGCAGGAACACATCGGTGACGATGGAAATATGTGCCGCGATGTCGGCACTGAGCTGCTTGTCGGCGACGGTTTCGTGGCAACCGTAGCCGACCGCAGCGCCCAGTACCATCGCGATCAGGATGTACAGGGTCAAGGGACGCGTCTTTTTCACTTTGATCTCCAAGATCGCGGCGCTGAATGACGCCGCGTGTTGTCGTGACCCGGCGGAAACCGGGTGTACGCACATCAGCAATACGCATGCCAGAGAGATCGCCGAAAAATTTATCAGCCAAGCAGTTGATTCGAAAGGAGTTTCTTTATGGAAATGCAAGAACGACGCCATCCGCCGTCCAGGAATCCAGACCGTGCGGCCTGGCATCGTATGGAAAATTGGAAGGGCGCCGGGCGCCGAGATTCAGCGGGGATGCCGGCAAGGAATGCGCGTTACAATGCCGCGACGATTCAACCGCGAGATTCGGCATGGAAACAAAATGGCTGGAAGACTTCATTTCACTGGTCGAGACCAAGAACTTCAGCCGCTCGGCCCAGCTGCGGCACGTGACGCAGCCGGCCTTTTCGCGCCGCATCCGCTCGCTGGAAAACTGGCTCGGCACGGACCTGATCGACCGGACCACGTTTCCCACCCGCGTCACCCCGGCCGGCATGGTGTTCTACGAACAGGCGCTCGAGATGCTGGGCCAGATCAACGGGGTCCGCGACCTGCTGCGCCACAACCGCGCCGCCGCGGAAAAGACGATCGACCTGGCCGTGCCGCACACGCTGTCGCTCACGTTCGTCCCGAAGTGGCTGGCCGCGCTGGAACGCGACTTCGCATCGATCACCAGCCGCCTCATCGCCCTCAACGTGCATGACGCCGTGCTGCAGCTGGTGGAAGGCGGCTGCGACCTGCTGCTGTGCTACCACCATCCGCGCCAGCCGGTGCAGCTCGACCCCGGCCGCTACGACATGTTGATGATGGGGCGCGAAGCCCTGTGCGCGTATGCCCGCTGCGCCCAGGACGGCGAACCGGAATACCGCCTGCCCGGCCGCAAGGGCGCGCCGTTGCCGTTCCTCTCGTACACCGCGAACGCCTATCTCGGGCGGATGGTGGACCTGATCCTCGCCGACGCGGCCTCCGAGCCCTGCTTCGAAAAGCGCTACGAGACCGACATGGCGGAAGGCTTGAAGATGATGGCGCTGGACGGCCACGGCGTCGCGTTCCTGCCCGAATCGGCGGTCGTCCGCGAGGTCGAACAAAGGCAGCTGGCGCGTGCCAGCGACGCCGGCGCGTGGGAGATCGAGATGGAGATCCGGCTGTATCGCGAACGTCCGTCCGCCGCGCGCCCAGGCAAGCCGATCGTCGCGGCGTTGTGGGACTTCCTGGCCGCGCACCGGCCCGCGTCATGATGCCATGATGCCGTGATGTCGTGATGTCGTGATGCATTTTGCGCATGACCGCATGCGCAAGCAGCATTGGCAATGATCCGGCTGCGGATTCTATGATTCGTTGGCCGCGCAGCTCAGCATGCGCACAGCCTCGAACCCAGACACTCGCCAACCGGAGCCATTGCATGACCAACGATTCCCTCCCCTCCTACCTGAACCCCAACGACCTGGGCCCATGGGGCCAGTACCTGCAACAGGTCGAGCGCGTCACGCCGCACCTGGGCAGCCTGTCGCGCTGGGTCGAGACGCTGAAGCGTCCGAAGCGGATCCTCACCGTGGACGTCCCGATCGAACGCGACGACGGCACCATCTCCCACTACGAGGGCTACCGGGTCCAGCACAACCTGTCGCGCGGCCCGGGCAAGGGCGGCGTGCGTTTTCACCAGGACGTGACGCTGTCGGAAGTCATGGCGCTGTCCGCGTGGATGTCGGTCAAGAACGCGGCCGTCAACGTGCCGTACGGCGGGGCCAAGGGCGGCATCCGCGTCGATCCCGCCACGCTGTCGAAAGGCGAGCTGCAGCGCCTCACGCGCCGCTACACGAGCGAAATCAGCATGCTGATCGGTCCGACGAAAGACATCCCGGCGCCGGACGTGAACACGAACGAGCAGGTCATGGCCTGGATGATGGATTCGTACGCGATGATCGAAGGGAATCTGTCGACCGGTGTCGTGACGGGCAAGCCGATCTCGCTCGGCGGCTCGCTGGGACGGCGCGAAGCGACGGGCCGCGGCGTGTTCGTGGTCGGCTGCGAAGCCGCGCAGCGGCGCGGCGTCGCCATCGCCGGGGCGCGCGTCGCGATCCAGGGCTTCGGCAACGTCGGCGGCACCGCGGCCGCGATTTTCGCCGACGCCGGCGCGAAGGTCGTCGCCGTGCAGGATCACACCGGCACGGTCGTGTGCGAGGGCGGCCTCGACGTCGCCCGGCTGCACCAGCACGTGGCCGAAGCGGGCGGCGTGACAGGCTTCCCGGGCGCCGACGCGACGCTGGACCGCGACGCGTTCTGGGACATCGAATCGGACATCCTGATCCCGGCCGCACTGGAACGGCAGATCACGGCGGACGTCGCGCAGCGCCTCCGCACGAAAATCATCCTGGAAGGCGCGAACGGCCCGACGACGCCGGAAGCCGACGACCTCCTGGCGGACAAGGACGTCCTGGTCGTGCCGGACGTACTGGCCAACGCGGGCGGCGTCACGGTGTCGTACTTCGAATGGGTGCAGGACTTCTCGAGCTTCTTCTGGACCGAGGACGAGATCAACGCACGCCTGACCCGCATCATGCAAAGCGCCTTCGGCGCCGTGTGGGCCGTCGCGCAGGAAAAGAACGTCTCGCTGCGCACCGCGACGTTCATCGTTGCGTGCACGCGCATCCTGCAGGCGCGCGAAGTGCGTGGCCTGTATCCGTAAAACCTCGTGGGGGTCGCGTGGCGCGCCCGACGGTACGACGCCACGCGGCTTCGAAAAAAGGTATTTTTTGCTGCACATTGCGCGCAGATATACATGCGTTGCAGAAAAATCCGTCGTCGTTGAGCGACCACAAGTCCGCATCCGGGCACCATTCTTGTGCGTCGCAGCACAGATAGAATGCCCGGATGAAAACGAGCGACAGCCCTGCCCCGACGCGCTGTTCGACCAGATCGAGCGCCGCAACCTGGCGCTCACCACCGTTCCCCTGCAAGCGTCCGGCACGGTGCCCGTCCGCTACGTGGATGAATTCGCCGACGGCTTCCTCGGCGTGGCCTATCTGCCGCCGCTGCCGCTGGCCAGGCGGTGACCCAACGCACCATGACGCGCTTGTAAAAGACGTCGGCGGACCGTGGGATCAGCCCTGTCTTTCCAACGATTTACCGTACCTCGTCAGTGGGCGGCGGTGCCGGACTCATTCCACATGGACGTAGTGTGAGACCACGGGCAAGGGGTCGTAAAAATGATGCAGCAGTTTTTTCCACTCTTGATACCCGGCGGACTGGCGAAACCCCACCTCATGCGCCTCCAGCGACTCCCATCGAACAAGCAAAATGTATTCACTTGATCGCTCGACGCAACGCTGCAGTTCATGCGAGACATAGCCCGGCATTGAAGAAATGATGGCCTGCGCCAGTTTGAATGCGGCTTCGAAGCCGGCTTCCTGGCCAGCACGCACTTGCAGTGGGGCGACTTCCAGGATCATCAGTGATGCTTTCAAAAGTAAAGGCTTGTGATGCCGAAAGGCCAGGTGCCCTGAGCGGCCGTGCGTGGCGGCTCGGTGTACGGCCGCTTCCGACCCTAAGCGGACGGTCAGCGTGGTCATTTGGTTCTACAGAGGAGGCCTCGAAGAAACTGGAGCGTATGCGGTTCAAGCTGCTTGCCAATAAAGCCCCAGTCCTCAGCGAACTGGGACTTGCGTCCATACCCGCCGATTACGAATTCCCGTTGTGTCTCGGCTGCCGTCCGGGACAAAAATGATATCAACTGATCGAACTCGGTCGGTGAGAGTTGATCTGCTTCGAAGTTCAAGCCAAGGTTCCACCCTGGTAGGTCGTCATCACGCAGCTCGGCAGAACGAGGGAGCTTATCGTTCACCAGTCGGGCAGACGATACGCCCCAAGTGTTCAAAAATTTGGTAAAGGCTTCGACCAGCTGGCAACTGACCTCATCAAGATCACTGCCATCAACATATGCGAACACTTTAAGCATGGGCTTGCACTTTGGCTCATCAGATTACAAAACTTGCAGTACTCGGAACGACCGCTCCTGGCCGAACCCAGCCACTCCCAAGCGTAGCACGTTGCCCAAGCCAAAAAATCACGCTCTGTCACGACAAGGTGTCGCCCGAAAAGATGTCAAAATTAAATAGCTGCAGGGGAGATGAATGGATAAAATTCCGCCGGCTTACTCTTAGTCAAGGAAACGCTGATGGCTCGCCGGATCATTCTCACTCTTCTTGCTGCGTTCAGTCTGCTGGCCGACCCGGCCTGGGCGGTCGAGCGCGGCGCGCTGTTCAAGGTTAGCGGCCACGGGCATACGATGGTTCTGTTCGGCACCATCCACATGGGATTGCCCGAATTTTTTCCGCTCGACGACAGCGTGACCAAGGCCCTGGCCGCTTCCTCCACGCTGGCCCTGGAGTTCGATCCGACCGTACAGACTGCGGAGTTGGCCGCGATGATGCGGCGCGCCGCAGCCACCACGCCCGCCATTGTCGCCGCCATGCCGCCCGCGCTCGGACCGCGCCTGACACGCCGGCTGGAGGCGCTCGGCGCGCCAGCGACGCTGGCCACCCAGTTCAAGCCGTGGATGCTGATCATCACACTGGCAACGGTCGAATACGCCAAGCTCGGTTATCGGCCCGACCTGGCCGTCGACGCGTACCTGGCCAAACTGGCACACAGCGAGAACATCAAGGTCATCGGCCTGGAGACGGCCGAGAGCCAACTCGACCTGCTCGACCACCTGCCCGTTGCCGACCAGTGGACGATACTGGATGAAACCCTTGCTTCGCTCGATTCGGGCGAAGCGCAGCAGGACGCGCGGTCCATCACCGACGGCTGGGCCAAGGCCGATCACGCTACGCTCGACGCGCTGGCGCTCAAATATGAGACGGACCAGCGGCTGTCGTCGCAGATCATGCAGCGCCGCTTCCTGACCGAACGCAACGGGCCGATGGCCGACAAACTCGACGGCTTGCTGACGCGTGAAAACCATACGATGGCGGCAGTTGGACTCATGCATTTGATCGGCAAGGACAGCTTGCCGGCCTTGTTGCGAGCAAAGGGACTGAAGGTCGAGCAGCTGTATTGAAAATTGAAAGCGGCGAAGCCGCCCACCGTTCGCACGATGGGCGGCTTCGTCACGTATCCGGCCGGACGCAGGCGCCCGGCATGACCATCAGCCCAGGCTTTCCAGGCGAATGCGCACCACCTTGGCCACGGTCGTCGCCAGGTGCTCGATCTTGGCAATCGCGGCGTTGACGTATTTTTCGCGGGTCTGGTGGGTGATGATGACGATGTCCGTGCGCGCCTTCTCGCCCGGCTCCTTCTGCAGCACGGCGTCGATCGAGATGCCGGCGTCGGCCAGGATGCGGGTCAGGTCGGCCATCACGCCCAGCTGGTCCTGCACGGTCACGCGCAGATAGTAGCTGGTGCGGATGTCTTCCATCGGCAGGATCGGCACGTCGGCCAGTTCGGTCGGCTGGAACGCCAGGTGCGGCACACGCGAGTACGGGTCGGCCGTCGCCAGGCGGGTCACGTCGATCATGTCGGCGATCACGGCGGATGCGGTCGGCTCGGCACCGGCGCCCTTGCCGTAGTACAGCGTAGCGCCGACGGCGTCGGCCTGCACCAGCACGGCGTTCATCGCGCCTTCGACGTTCGCGATCAGGCGCGCGCCCGGCACGAGGGTCGGGTGCACGCGCAGTTCGATGCCTTCCTTGCCGTCCACCGTCGTGCGGCGGGTGATGCCCAGCAGCTTGATGCGGTAGCCCAGTTGTTCGGCGTAGCGCAGGTCGACGGCCTGCAGCTGGCTGATGCCCTCGATGTGGGCGCTGCCGAACTGCACCGGGATGCCGAACGCGATGGCGGACATGATGGTGAGCTTGTGCGCCGCGTCCACGCCTTCGATGTCGAAGGTCGGGTCGGCTTCCGCATAGCCCAGTTCCTGCGCCTGCTTGAGCACGGTGGCGAAGTCCAGGCCCTTGTCGCGCATCTCGGACAGGATGAAGTTCGTCGTGCCGTTGATGATGCCGGCCACGGATTCGATGCGGTTGGCCGACAGGCCTTCGCGCAGCGCCTTGATGATCGGGATGCCGCCGGCGACGGCCGCTTCGAACGCCACCATCACGCCCTTGGCCTGGGCCGCTTCGAAGATCTCGTTGCCGTGCAGCGCCAGCAGCGCCTTGTTGGCGGTGACGACGTGCTTGCCGTTGGCGATCGCCTGCAGCACCAGTTCGCGCGTCAGATCGTAGCCGCCGATCAGTTCGACGACGATGTCGATGTCCGGATTGTTCACGACGGCGAACGGGTCGGCCACGACCTCCACGTCGCTGCCGACGATACGCTTGGCGCGCTCGAGGTTGCGGACGGCGACCATGGCCACTTCGATGCCGCGGCCGGCGCGGCGGCGGATTTCTTCCTGGTTGCGTTGGAGGACGTGGTAGGTGCCTGCACCGACGGTGCCGAGGCCGAGCAAGCCTGCTTTGATGGGTTTCATATGAATGTACTGTCTGCTGTCTGTCGTTCTCAGCGCGCGTGGCGGCGCCGGTAGCCGTCGAGGAAGCGGGCGATACGGCCGCACGCATCCGTCAGGTCGTCGGAATTGGGGAGGAAGACAAGACGGAAATGGTCCGGCGTCTTCCAGTTGAAGCCGGTGCCTTGCACCAGCAGGACTTTTTCCTCGGACAACAGCTCACAGATAAATTGCTGGTCATCGGCGATCGGGTAGATCTTCGGGTCGAGGCGCGGGAACATGTACAGCGCCGCTTTTGGCTTGACGCAGGTAACGCCCGGGATATCGGTCAGGAGTTGGTGGGCCAGGTCGCGCTGGCGCGTGAGGCGGCCGCCCGGCGCGACGAGGTCGGCGATGCTCTGGTAGCCGCCGAGGGCCGTCTGGATCGCGTACTGGCCCGGCGCGTTGGCGCACAGGCGCATCGAGGCCAGCATGTTCAGGCCCTCGATATAGTCCTTCGCATGGCGCTTTTCGCCGGACAGGACCATCCAGCCGGCGCGGTAGCCGCACGAGCGGTAGTTCTTCGACAGGCCGTTCAGCGTGACGAACAGGACGTCGTCGGCGAGCGAGGCGATCGACGTGTGCGTTTCGCCGTCGTACAAGGTCTTGTCGTAGATTTCGTCGGCGTAGACGATCAGCTGGTGCTGGCGCGCCAGTTCGACGATTTCCAGCAGCACGTCGCGCGAATACAGCGCACCGGTCGGGTTGTTCGGGTTGATGACGACGATCGCGCGCGTGTTCGGCGTGATCTTCTTGCGCATGTCGTCGATGTCCGGCAGCCAGCCGGCCTGCTCGTCGCATACATAATGCACCGGGTTGCCGCCCGCGAGGCTGACGGCCGCCGTCCACAGCGGATAGTCCGGCATCGGCACGAGCACTTCGTCGCCGCTGTTCAGCAAGCCCTGCATGCCCATCACGATCAGTTCCGAGGCGCCGTTGCCCAGGTAGATGTCGTCGATGCCGACGCCACGGATATTCTTTTCCTGGGTGTAGTGCATCACCGCCTTGCGCGGTGCAAACATGCCCTTCGAATCCGTGTAGCCGGCCGAGCTCTGCATGTTGCGGATCATGTCTTGCACGATCTCGTCCGGCGGATCGAAGCCGAACACGGCCAGGTTGCCGATGTTCAGCTTGATGATCTTGTGGCCGTCTTCCTCCATCTGGCGCGCGATCTGCAGCGCCGGGCCCCGGATCTCGTAGCAGACGTCGTCGAGCTTGTTGGATTTCAGAATCGGTCGCAAAATATCACCCTGGAAATTAATGGCTGCGGAAAAGTGCCTGTTAAGCAGCCTGATCGGTAGCGCGTTGTTGCAATGCGAAAAACTTCATTCTGCCGAAAGCGCAAGGATTAAGCAACCCACCATTGCTGGGGCGTAGTGGAAACCAGTTACAATACGCGCCCTGTGCCTGTCATCTCCCGGCTTTTCCATCATGAAGCTACATTCCAGCAGCACCGAAAAATACCAGACGGTCACCGGCTACGACCGGTCCGGCGTCGAGATCAACGCCCAGCGCTTCGACTACAGCGTGCTGGTGATGCCCGAGGTGGCGCCGCGCCCGTGGCCCGTGGCGCGCTTCGAGGACCTCAAGGCCGAGCATTTCGAAGCCATCGCCGCGGACAAGCCCGACGTCGTCATCCTCGGCACGGGCGAGCGCCAGCGGTTCGTGCATCCGCGCCTCGTGGCCAGCCTGTCCGACCTGCGCATCGGCGTCGAGAGCATGGACAGCCACGCCGCCTGCCGCACCTACAACATCCTGATGGGCGAAGGCCGCAAAGTGACGCTGGCGCTGATCATCGACACTCACGAGGGCACGAAGGCCGAATGAACGACCTGCACCGCAACAAGACCCTCACCTGGACCCTGCTGATCGCCTTTGCCGTCGTCCTGCTGTACGTGCTGGGCGCGCGCACGCTGGTGCCGCCGGACGAAGGCCGCTACGCCGAGATGGCGCGCGAGATGTTCGCCAGCGGCGACTGGATCACGACCCGCCTGAACGGCATCAAGTATTTCGAAAAACCCCCGCTACAGACGTGGATGAACGCCCTGTCGTTCACCCTGTTCGGCCTGGGCGACTGGCAGGCGCGCCTGTGGACGGGGCTGTGCGGCCTGTTCGGCGTCGTGCTGACGGGCGTCGCGGGCACCCGCGTGTTCGGCGCGCGCGTCGGCTTCTATGCCGCGCTGGTGCTGGGCTCCTCGTTCTACTGGGTCGCGTGCAGCCAGATCGATTCGGTCGACATGGGACTGTCCGGCATGATGACCCTGGCCCTGTGCGCCCTGCTCATCGCCCAGCGCGACGATGCGAACGAGCGCGAACGGCGCAACTGGATGCTCGCGTGCTGGGCCGGGATGGCGCTGTCCGTGCTGTCCAAGGGCCTGATCGGCATCGTGCTGCCGGGCGGCGTGCTGGTGCTCTACACGATCTTCGCGCGCGACTGGGCGATCTGGAAGCGCCTGCACCTCGTCAAAGGGCTGATCCTGTTCTTCGCGATCGCCGCGCCGTGGTTCGTGCTGGTCGGGATGCGCAATCCGGAGCAGCCGCACTTCTTCTTCATCCACGAGCATTTCGAACGCTTCCTGCTCAAGGAACACCACCGCGAAGCGGCATGGTGGGTGTTCTTCGCCCTGCTGGCGGCCGGCAGCGTGCCGTGGCTGGGCGTACTGGTGCAAAGCCTCGTCGCCGGCGCGCGCGGCAACGGCGAGACGACGCGCTTCCGTCCGCGCCTGATGCTGCTGGTGTGGGTCGCGTTCATCGTCCTGTTCTTCACCAAGTCGAATTCCAAGCTGCCCGGCTACATCCTGCCAGTGTTCCCCGGCGTCGCGCTGCTGGTGGCGCACTACCTGGACGTCGGCACGCGCCGCGGCCGCATGGTGACGGCCGGCCTCACGGCGCTGCTGGGCGTGGCCCTGCTCGCCACCGTCCCGTTCATGCTGAAGCTGGCCAAGCATCCGGGCGAGGACGTGCTGTACGCGGCGTACCAGCCGTGGGTGCTGGCGGCCGGCCTCGTGCTGCTGATCGGCGGCTGCCTCGCCATGCTGTATGCGCGCCAGATGCTGCGCGACCTGTTCGTCGTCGTGCTGGCCGTCGCCGGTTTCGCCGGCACGGAGCTGATGCTGGTCGGCTTCGAACCGATCGGCAAGGTGCGCGCCGGCGTCGACCTGCTGCCCGCACTCAAGGCGGCCGGCGCCGCGGATCCGGCCGTGAAAGTCTATTCGGTCGGCATCTATGAACAGTCGCTGACCTTTTATCTCGGCCGTCCCGTGACCCTCGTCGACTACCGCGACGAATTCGACTTCGGCCTGCAACAGCAACCGGAACTCGCGATCCCGACGATTCCCGCGTTCGTCGCCCAATGGCGCGCCGCCGCGGCCGCCGGCAGGCACGACGTGGCGATCACCCGTCCGGAAATCGCCGCCGACCTGCAGCGCCAGGGCGTCCCCTTGCGCATCGTGGCGGCGGATGCGCGCCGCACCGTCATCGCGAACTTTTGATCGTCTTCCATGAATCTGACTACTTTTGCTTTCATCATTTCCGGCGTGCTCCTGAACGCCTGTGCCCAGTTGCTGCTGAAAGCGGGCACGAACGCCCTCGGCGGCGCCATCCACCTCACCATGGCCAACTGGTTCCAGACCTTCATCAAGGTCGTGACCCAGGCGCCGATCCTGGGAGGCCTGGCCTGCTACGGCATCTCGCTCGTCGTGTGGATCATCGGCCTGTCGCGCACGGACGTGACGATCGCGTACCCGATGCTGTCGCTGGGCTATGTCGTGTCGGCCATCGGCGCGTGGATGTTCCTGGGCGAAGTGGTGTCGCCGCAGCGCCTGGTGGCGATCGGGGTGATCGTGATCGGCGTGGTATTGCTGGCGAGAACGTAATACGGCGCCGGACGGCGCGCTGCTACAATGCCGGCTTTGTCTGCATTAACAACATTCAGCCTGGCAAGCCGCACGATGGCTTGCCACGGATGACATCTTTACCGAGAGAATACGAGCTTCCCATGACTGCCGAGCTGCCCTTCCTGCCCTTTTCCCGGCCCACCATCGACGAAGACACCATCGCCGCCGTCGGCGAAGTGCTGCGCTCCGGCTGGATCACGACCGGCCCGAAAAACCAGGCATTCGAGGCCCTGCTTTCCGAGTATTTCGGCGGCCGTCCGGTACGCACCTTCAATTCCGGCACGTGCACGATGGAGATCGCGCTGCGCATCGCCGGCGTGGGGCCGGGCGACGAAGTGATCACGACGCCGATCTCGTGGCCGGCGACGGCCAACGTGGTCATCGAAGTGGGCGCCACGCCGGTCTTCGCCGACATCGATCCGGTCACGCGCAACATGGACCTGGACAAGCTGGAAGCGGCGATCACCCCGCGTACGAAAGCCATCATCCCGGTCTACCTGTCCGGCCTGCCGATGGACATGGACCGCCTGTACGCCATCGCGGACAAGCACAGGCTGCGCGTCGTCGAGGATGCGGCGCAGGCCATCGGCTCGCTGTGGAACGGCAAGCGCATCGGCTCGTTCGGCGACTTTTGCTCGTTCAGCTTCCAGGCGAACAAGAACATCACGACGGGCGAAGGCGGCTGCCTCGTGCTGAACAATATGGAAGAAGCGCGCCTGGCCGAGAAATACCGGCTGCAGGGCGTGACGCGCAGCGGCGTGGACGGCATCGACGTCGACGTCCTGGGCGGCAAGTACAATATGAGCGACATCATGGCCACGATCGGCCTGGGCCAGATGAAGAACCTGGACAAGCTGACGGCGCACCGCGCCGCGCTGGCGCGCCATTACTTCGACTGCTTCGGCCCGGATTTCGAGGCGCAGACCGGCGCCCAGCTCCCGATCCAGGCCTTCGGCACGAGCAACTGGCACCTGTTCCAGATCATCCTGCCGGACAACGGCCCGGGCACGCGCGCCGACTTCATGACGCGCATGCAGAAGGAACACAATATCGGCACCGGCTACCACTACGCGCCGATCCACCTGTTCACCCTGTACCGCGAGCGCGGCTTCAAGGAAGGGATGTTCCCGGTCGCCGAGAAGATCGGCCGCCTGACCGTGACGCTGCCGATGTTCAACGCGATGACCAGCGCCGACGTCGAGCGCGCCGTGGCCGCGGTCAAGCAGGTGCTGGCAAAATGACGGGGGTGGCGATGAAGCCGGAAGTCTCCGTCGTCATTCCGGTCTATAACGAAGAAGCGGGCCTCGCGAACCTGTTCGCGCGCCTGTATCCGGCGATGGACGCGCTGGGCCTGCCGTACGAAGTCGTGTTCGTCAACGACGGCAGCCGCGACAACTCGGTGGCGATCCTGGCGGAGCAGTACCGCAAGCGCCCGGACGTGACGCGCGTCGTCCTCTTCAACGGCAACTACGGCCAGCACATGGCGATCCTGGCGGGCTTCGAACAGACGCACGGCCAGATCGTCATCACGCTCGACGCCGACCTGCAGAACCCGCCGGAAGAAATCCACAAGCTGATCGCCAAGATGCGCGAAGGCTACGACTACGTGGGCTCGATCCGCCGCAAGCGCCAGGATTCCGCGTGGCGCACGGTGGCGTCGAAGGCCATGAACCGGGTGCGCGAGCGCATCACGAACATCCACATCACGGACCAGGGCAACATGCTGCGCGCCTACGGCCGCAACGTGATCGACCTCGTCAACCAGTGCGGCGAAGTGAACACCTTCGTGCCGGCGCTCGCGTACAAGTTCTCGCGCAGGCCGACCGAGATCGTCGTCGAGCACGAGGAACGCGCGGCGGGCGAATCGAAGTACTCGCTGTACAGCCTCATTCGCCTGAACTTCGACCTGATGACGGGCTTCTCGCTCGTGCCGCTGCAGATGTTCTCGCTGCTGGGCATGACCTTGTCGCTGCTGTCCGCGCTGCTCGTGCTGATCCTCGTCGTGCGCCGCTTCCTGCTGGGCGCCGAGGCCGAGGGCGTGTTCACGCTGTTCGCGATCGCGTTCTTCTTCATGGGCGTGATCCTGTTCGGCATCGGCCTCGTGGGCGAATACGTGGGCCGCATCTACCAGCAGGTGCGCGCGCGGCCGCGCTACGTCGTCGCCACGATCCTGCAGGGCGTGCCGGCGGACCTGGCGGAGACGGACGGGATCGAGAAGCGCCAGGTCGTGCGCTGACTGTCTGACCGTCGGCCTACAATACGTCGCCCCCGCGCAGGCGGGGGCCCAAGTGCTGCCGGCTACTCGCGCAAAACTTGGGTTCCCGCCTGCGCGGGAACGACGAGTTAACTATTCATCGCCATCACGGCGCAAAGAACATGACCCAACCCCGCAAACGCGCAGTCGTCTTCGCCTACCACAACGTGGGCGTACGCTGCCTCAAGGTGCTGCTGGCCGGCGGCGTCGACGTCGCCCTCGTCGTCACGCACCAGGACAGCGCCACCGAAAACATCTGGTTCGAATCCGTCCTCTCGCTGTGCGAAACGGAGAACATCCCCTGCCTGACGCCGGACGATGCGAAAGGCGCCGATCTCGTGGACGCCATCCGGGCCGCGCAACCGGACCTGATGTTCAGCTTTTATTTCCGCCACATGCTGCCCCAGGCGATCCTCGACATCGCGCCGGCGTACAACATGCACGGCTCGCTACTGCCGGCCTACCGCGGCCGCGCGCCCACCAACTGGGCCGTGCTGCACGGCGCGACCGAGACGGGCGCCACGCTGCACGAGATGACGGTCAAGCCGGACGCCGGCGCCATCGTCGCGCAGCAGGCCGTGCCCATCCTGCCCGACGACACGGCGTTCGAAGTGTTCGGCAAGGTGACGGTGGCGGCGGAGCTGGCGCTGTACGACGTGCTGCCCGCGCTGCTGGCCGGCACGGCGCCGCGCATCCCGAACGACTTGACCCAGGGCGGCTACTTCGGCGGACGCAAGCCGGAAGACGGCCGCATCGACTGGAGCCGGAACGCGCAGGACGTCTACAACCTGCACCGCGCCGTCGCGCCGCCCTACCCCGGCGCCTTCACCGACGCCGGCCCGCGCCGCTACGTGATCGAGCGCGCGCGCCTCTTCAACGGTAATGTGGCCGGCCTGCCGCCAGGCCTCGCGGTCGTGGATAATGCCATTCTCGGCGTCTGCGGCGACGGCCGCGCGCTGGTCATTCACAGCCTGCTGGCCGACGGCCTCCGAATCACCCCTGCCGAACTGCGGGCACAACTCCAGGAAAACCCAACATGAAAAAAGTCCTCATCCTCGGCGTCAACGGTTTCATCGGCCACCACCTGTCCAAGCGCATCCTCGAGACGACCGACTGGGAAGTCTACGGCATGGATATGAATTCGGAGCGGATCACCGATTTGCTCGGCAATCCGCGCATGCACTTCTTCGAAGGTGACATCACGATCAACACGGAGTGGGTCGAGTACCACGTCAAGAAGTGCGACGTGATCCTGCCGCTGGTGGCGATCGCGACGCCGTCGACCTATGTGAAGGAGCCGCTGCGCGTCTTCGAACTGGACTTCGAGGCGAACCTGCCGATCGTCCGCTCGGCCGCGAAATACAAGAAGCACCTGATCTTCCCGTCGACGTCGGAAGTCTACGGCATGAGCCGCGACGCCGAATTCGATCCGGAGAACTCGGAGCTGGTCTACGGCCCGATCAACAAGCCGCGCTGGATCTACGCCTGCGCCAAGCAGCTGATGGACCGCGTGATCTGGGGCTACGGCATGGAAGGCCTGAACTTCACGCTGTTCCGTCCGTTCAACTGGATCGGTTCCGGCCTGGATTCGATCCACACGCCGAAGGAAGGATCGTCGCGCGTGCTGACGCAGTTCTTCGGCCACATCGTGCGCGGCGAACCGATCCAGCTCGTCGACGGCGGCCACCAGAAGCGCGCCTTCACGTACGTCGACGACGGCATCTCGGCCCTGATGAAGATCATCGAGAACAAGGACGGCCGTGCGACGGGCCAGATCTACAACGTCGGCAACCCGACCAATAACTACTCGATCCGCGAACTGGCCGACATGATGCTCAAGCTCGCCGCGGAATACCCGGAATACGCGGCCGGCGCCGAGAAAGTCAAGATCGTCGAGACCAGCTCGGGCGCCTACTACGGCACCGGCTACCAGGACGTGCAGAACCGCGTGCCGAAGATCGAGAACACGAAGAACGACCTGGGCTGGGCGCCAACCGTGACGATGGCGGACGCGCTGCGCGGCATCTTCGACGCCTACCGCGGCCAGGTCGCGGCGGCCCAGGCCCTCGTCGATTAAGAAGGACAGGCCTTGGCACCGCTGCTCGTCCTCAAGATCGACGTCGACACCTACCGCGGCACGCGCGAAGGCGTGCCCAATCTCGTGCGCATGCTGACGAAGCACGCGGCCGGTGCGACGTTCCTGTTTTCGCTGGGCCCCGACCACACCGGTTGGGCGATGCGGCGCGCGCTGCGTCCCGGCTTCTTCCAGAAAGTGTCGCGCACGTCCGTCGTGGAGCACTACGGCTTCAAGACGCTGATGTACGGCGTGCTGCTGCCAGGCCCGGACATCGGCGCGAAGACGGCCGCCGAGATGCGCGCGGTGCGCGACGCCGGCTTCGAATGCGGCATCCACACGTGGGACCACGTCTGGTGGCAGGACAACGTCCGCGGCCGCGACGCCGCCTGGACCGACCGCGTGATGAAGAAGAGCGAGCAGCGCTTTGCGCAGGTGTTCGGCGAGCCGCCGCACACGTTCGGCGCGGCCGGCTGGCAGATGAACCAGCACGCGTTCGCGCGCCACGACGTCGTGGGCTACCGCTACGCGTCGGACGGCCGCGCCCAACTGCGCGACGACGGCTCGCTGGCCGATCCGCAGGCGGGTCCGTACCGCTACCGCGGCCTGTCGCACATCCAGATGCCGACCACGCTGCCGACGCTGGACGAGCTGCTGGGCCGCGAGATCGACGGCGCCGTCATCGACGAGCACAACATCGCGGCGCACCTGCTCAGGCTGACGGCGAACCCGAAACGCGACCATGTGTATACCTTGCACGCGGAGCTTGAAGGACAGAAACTCGCCCCCATATTCGAGCAGCTGTTGTCAGGTTGGAAAGCCCAAGGCTACCAACTTGCGTCGATGGCGGACTATTATGAGAAGATAAAACAGGAAGCGCCGCAGTTGCCCGAGTATCCGGTGCAATGGGGCGAATTACCGGGACGGTCAGGGGAACTGATCATCCTCGATACCGTGGCATGAGCGCGGCTTACCGGCCGCGCATCCCAGACAGGAGAAAACCGTGGCCGAAAGCCCAACCACAGCCCCCGCATCCGCCCTTGGCGCCGCCGCGCCTTCGGTCAACGAGGTGTTAGCCAACTTCAGCGCGCCGATGACCGGCGACCAGACCTTCGAACTGGACGGTCGTCCCGCGCGCTACACGGTGCTGTACTTCTATCCCAAAGACAATACCCCCGGTTGCACGACGGAAGCGATGAACTTCCGCGACCACCACGACGAGTTCACGGACCTGGGCGCCGCCGTCTACGGCATCAGCCGCGATTCCCTGCGTTCGCACGAAAGCTTCAAGGCGAAACTGGGGCTGCCGTTCGACCTGATCTCCGACCCGGACGAAGCCGTGTGCACCCGGTTCGACGTCATGAAGATGAAGAATATGTACGGCAAAAAAGTGCGGGGGGTCGAGCGCAGTACGTTTGTCATTGACGCTGACGGCAAGTTGGTGAAAGAATGGCGTGGCGTGAAAGTCAATGATCACGTGAATGAAGTGCTGGATTTTTTGAAGAGCCAGCCTTGAAGAGCGGGCTGGCGATGGTTTCGACAAACCTTTAGCCGAGCGTTCGCCTATTTTGAGTCACTGTTTTACCTCACCGCATCATTCCAATCTGGCTGCCGGCCAGGGGCCCTCGTCCGGGCCCGCCGGCGCCTCGCAGCTCTCCCCAGTTGCATCTGTCTGCCCGGCGGCGCGCATGCGCCGCGTGGTGCGTTTTTCCGACTTTTTTCTAGATTGAGACCCTGATGCCACTGCCTAAATTACCCACCAAGCCGGCAACCATCCTGCTGGCCAAGGATTATCCCAGGGCCGAGCCGGGCAAATCGCCTGTCCGCGCAGCCGCGAAGGCGGAAAACGACCCGGTCGAAGACCTGATCAGTGGCGCGGCCGTACCGGCCCCCAAGACCACGAAGCCCCGCAAGTCGAAGGCCGCGCTGCTGGCCGAAGCGCCCGCGCGCGAAGACACGCCGGCAGGCGCGCCCGCGGTGGCAGCACCGGTAACGCCGCCTGCCCCCGTCCGCGCCGAAAAGCCCGCGAAACCGGGCAAGGCCGCGAAAGGCGGCGCCAGCGCCAAGCTGCGCGAAACGGACATGAACGAACCGCATCCGGCCAAGCACAAGCCGGTCGAGGTCAACGTCAAGTCGCAGGCGAGCCGCAAGGCCGACACGTCGGGCACCACGAAGGTGTTCGTGCTCGACACCAACGTCCTGATGCACGACCCGACCTCGCTGTTCCGCTTCGAGGAACACGACGTCTACCTGCCGATGATGACGCTGGAAGAACTCGACAACCACAAGAAGGGCATGTCGGAAGTCGCGCGCAACGCTCGCCAGGTCTCGCGCACGCTGGACGCGCTGATCGCCAACGTCGACGACGAGGCCATCGAGACCGGCATCCCGCTGGCCAAGCTGGGCAACAAGGATGCGAAGGGCCGCCTGCACTTCCAGACGCGCCTGAACGGCGCCGCCCTGCCCGAGGGTCTCCCGTCCGGCAAGGCCGACAACCAGATCCTCGGCGTCGTGCGCGCGCTGGAAACGGAGCAGCCGGGCCGCGCGATCGTGCTGGTGTCGAAGGACATCAACATGCGGATCAAGGCGCGTGCCCTGGGCCTGGCCGCGGAAGACTATTTCAACGACCACGTGCTGGAAGACACCGACCTGCTGTACTCGGGCATCGTCCAGCTGCCGGACGACTTCTGGACGAAGCACGGCAAGGGCGTGGAATCGTGGCAGGAGATCAAGGGCGGCTACTCGTCCACGTTCTACCGCGTGACCGGTCCGCTGATCCCGAGCCTGCTCGTGAACCAGTTCGTGTACCTGGAACCGAAGAGCGGCGAGGCGCCGCTGTACGCCCAGGTCAAGCAGATCAACGGCAAGACGGCCGTGCTGCAGACCTTGCGCGACTATTCCAGCAACAAGAACAACGTGTGGGGCATCACGGCGCGCAACCGCGAACAGAACTTCGCGCTGAACCTGCTGATGAATCCCGAGGTCGACTTCATCACGCTGCTCGGCCAGGCCGGCACGGGCAAGACGCTGCTGGCGCTGGCGGCCGGGTTGGCACAGGTGCTGGAGACGAAGGTCTACAACGAGATCATCGTCACCCGCGTGACGGTGCCGGTCGGCGAAGACATCGGCTTCCTGCCCGGTACGGAGGAAGAAAAGATGTCGCCGTGGATGGGCGCCTTCGACGACAACCTGGAAGTGCTGATGAAGTCCGACGGCGACGCCGGCGACTGGGGCCGCGCGGCGACGCAGGACCTGATCCGCTCGCGCATCAAGATCAAGTCGCTGAACTTCATGCGCGGCCGCACGTTCGTCAACAAGTTCCTCATCATCGACGAGGCGCAGAACCTGACGCCCAAGCAGATGAAGACGCTCGTCACGCGCGCGGGTCCGGGCACGAAGATCCTCTGCCTCGGCAACATCGCGCAGATCGACACGCCGTATCTCACCGAAGGCTCGAGCGGCCTGACGTACGTCGTCGACCGCTTCAAGGGCTGGGGCCACAGCGGCCACGTGACCCTGGCGCGCGGCGAGCGTTCGCGCCTGGCGGATCACGCGAGCGACGTGCTGTAACGAGTCGACCTCCCAGACAAAAAGCCTGTGCGCCGGAAGGTGCACAGGCTTTTTTATTGTCCCGTCAATCGACCGCCCCGACGTTACCTCACCAACGTCGTCCCCGCGCCCGACATTACTTCACCAACGTCGTCCCCGCGCCCGACATTACTTCACCAACGTCGTCCCCGCGCAGGCGGGGACCCAAGCTCCGTCGCCGAAGCCGCGACATCCGCCGCAAACGCAGCGCACACAACCCGGATTCCCGCCTGCGCGGGAACGACGATATTTGCCGTTGCGGTTACCTGACGATGCAATCCACGCCACCCTTCTGCGCCACCTCGCTGCGCGACGCAAGCGGCCCGCTGGCGGCGCCGTTGAACACCGGCGGCGGTTCGAACTTCAGGCCCGGATTCTGCGGGATGACGACGGGCGGCATGGTGAAGCTGGGCGTGTAGCCGAACTGGCCGGCCGGGAAGTTCTGCACGCCGCCGGCGTTGGTCAGCACGATCATCCCTTCCAGCACCGCCACGTGCAGGCCGGGCGCCAGGTTCGGCGTCAGGCCGGGCGCCCCGTTGGGGACGGGCGTGGCCGCGCCAGGCACCGGCGGCATCGGTACGGACGCGTCGACCCATTGCGCGATGAACGTCGTGCCGCGGATGCCGATGGTGGCGGCCGGCGTCTTGAGCGAGAACTTCTCCTTGTTGCGCTTGCCCAGCAGGCCAGTGATCGAGCGCAGGCCGCCTTTCAACAGGCTGAACGCGGCGCTGTCGCCTTCCGGCTTGTCGGCCTCGTAGGCGAAGTTCTCGATCTTGAAGGTGGTGCCGGGACGCAGCGTGATCTCGCCGTTGTCGATGAAGCGGATCTGCGCGTACGTATTCTTTTCCGACACGAGCGTGTCGCCGCTCTCGACCTCCGACTTGGCGGCCAGCACCTTGACGGTGCCGTCGGCCTTGCGGTCCAGCAGCGGGCCGCTCAGGTGCGCCACGACGCCCACGACCTGGCCCGCCCACGCCGCGCCGCCGGCCAGCAGCAGCGCGGCACCCAGCACGGCCCGGGCCAATGCCTCAATTGCAGTACATTTTGGTCGCAGGTTTTTCATTCTTCACTCCAGATAGTTCCGCTTGCGCCGGGCCGGACGCGCGTTCGCCCGGCTTGGCGGCCGAGGCAGCGCGGTCGTCCTTGGCGGCGCCGCCGCCGGCGGCGACGAGCACCGCGACCGCGGGGATGGTCGTATTGATGACCTGGACGGCCGTCTGCACCGCCTGGGCCACCGGCGTGCCCTGCGCATTCTGGCCGGCGCCGCCGCTGCCGCTGAACGTCACGCAGCTGGCGTCGCCCGGATGGGTGCTGCAGAACGATGCCGTCGGCAGCACCGCCTCGCAGCCCGCCGTGGCCGGCGCCGCCGCGCACATCGCGAGCGTCGGCAGGCGCACGTCGCAGCCCTGCAGGCTCGGACTGCCGATGCATTGCGCCAGCGTCGGCAGCACGGCATCGCAGCCGGGCAGCTTGCTGTTGCCCTGGCATTGCGTCAGCGAGGGCAGGATGCCCGCACAACCCGGATCATGCGGGTTCGCGAGGCAGGCCTGGAAGCCCAGCGCCAGCACCTGCGTGCAGCCCTCGAGCGACGGCGTCAGCTTGCACACGTCCAGCTTGGGCAGGATGTCGCCGCAGCCGGCGCCGGACGGATTGGCCAGGCAGGCGTCGAAGCGGGCGCGCGCCAGCACGGGCGCGCAGCCGTAGGTGCTGCCGTCCGCGCGGCACTTGTCCAGCGACGGCAAGGTCGCCGCGCAGCCCGGCGCCGCCGGATTGGCGATGCAGGCCGTGAGGGCGTCGTGCAGCTTGATGACGGCCGAACAGCCATATGTCGCCGGATCGGTCTTGCAGACGTCGTAGACCGGCAGCGTCGCCGCGCAGCCCGGCGCTTTCGGGTCGAGGATACAGGCCGCGACCGCGTCGTGCGCCTTGATGACGACCGAGCAGCCGTACGTCGACGGATCGGTCTTGCAGACGTCGTAGACGGGCAGGGTCGCCGCGCAGCCCGGCGCGGCCGGGTCGAGCATGCAGGCGGTGATGGCGTCGTGTTCCTTGACCACGGGGGCGCAGCCGTCCGTGGTCGGATGGGCCGCGCAGGTGTCGTACGTCGGCAGCACTTCGCCGCAGCGCGGGCCGGACGGATCGGCCACGCAGGCCTGCAGCGCGGCCGCCAGCACCGGGCCGCAGCCGGCCGCGCTGCGGTTGGCGAGGCAGGGGTCCAGGGTCGGGGTCGGCGGTGGCGGCGGCGGCGGGGTCGCGGTGTCCGTGGTCTTGATGTCCACGTGCTTGCCGGTCACGGTGCCGGTCGCGATCTGGGTGGAGCCGGCCGTGATGCTGACGTTGCCGCTGACCGACATCACGTTGGCCTTCGCGTCGATGGTGAGGACGCCGCCGTTGTCGGCCAGCAGGCGCACGTTGCCGCTCGTCGTCGCCACGCGGCCCAGGATGGTCAGCGGGCTGTGCGTCGTGAGACCGATGTCGCCGCCGTTGGTGCGCACTTCGCCCGCGCCGTTGGTCACATCGAAGGCCGGCACGGTCATGCCGCCCACGCTGTCGACCGCGATCGCGCCGTCGTTGCCGTCGCCGTCCTGCACGGCCCGCGTGAGCTCGAGCTTTCCGGTGTTGGCGATGTTGATGGGCAGGGTGCCGGCCCCCTTGTTGGTCGCCGTCAGCGCGGCGGTGCGGGTGGCGAGCGGATTCGCCGCGGTGCCGATGCCGGCGCTGGAGGTCAGCACCAGCCTGGCGGCCTGCACGACGCCGGTGCCCGCGATGCCCGCCGCGTCCAGCATGGCGCTGGCACCGGACACGCCGGCGTCGAGCGTCAGCGCACCGCCGCTGGCGATTTGCACGTCGGCGCTCGCGGCGCCGATGCCGGCGAGTCCGTCGACGGCACCGATGTGCAGCCCGCCCGCCGTATTCACCTGGAACAGATTGCCCGTGCCGGTGCCGGCCAGCGTGCCGATCGCATTGGCACCCGTCAGCACGACCGCGCCGCCGCGCAGCGCCACGGCGCCCGCGCTGACCGTACCGCCCTTCTCGTAGATGCCGGCGTTCGACGTCAGCGCCAGCGTGCCGGCGACGCTCAGCGGCGCATCGATCGACAGGTAGCCGGCGCCGGCGTCGAGCGTGAGCTTCGCGGGCATGCCGCCGTCGGTGAGCGCGGTGGCGCCGACGACGTCGATGCCGCCCGCGCTGCCGGCGAGGCCGCCGATCGTGAGTTCGTTCGCCTTCACGTTGGCGAGCGCCGCCTGGCCGAGCACGAAGCCGTTGGCCGGGCCGTCGCCGCCGATGATCATGGGCATGTCCACGCTGTTGGGTTGCAGCGTGACGCTGGCGGCGGCCACGGGCGCGCCGATGGTCAGGCGGTCGGCCTGCAGCAGCACGGACTTCGATGCCGTCACGGCGCCCGCGACGTCGACCAGGCCGCCGCTCGCGTACTGGCTGGCGATGAAGCGGCTGGCGGCGTTCGCGGACAGGTCGACGGGCGCGCCGATGCGGATGTCGCCGGCGTTTTCCAGCACGACGTTCGTCGCGGCGCTCAAGCCGCCGTCGACCGTCACGGTGCCCGTGTGGGCGCTGTTGCCCACGTTGAGCTCATACAGGTTGGCGCTCAGGCGCTGCAGGGACGCGGCGTCCAGCACCAGCGCGTCCGTGGCGCCGGTCCCGGTGCCGATGCTGATGGCGCGGCCCGGATCGGTCGACGTCAACGTCAGCACCGGCAACTGGCCGTTGCCGGCGATCGTGCCGGCAAGCGTGACCTGGTTGGCGCTGACGTCGATGTAGTTGCCGGTCTTGAGGCTGCCGTTGGCGCCCAGCGTGAACGCGTTCCCGGCGCGGAAATCGAGGTCGCCGCCGGCGCTCACCGGCGCGTTGACCACGATGTCGTTGCCGGCCTGCGCGTGCACGCTGCCGGCCGTGTCCAGGGCGTCCGTGACCGTGAGGTCGTGCTGCGCCTGCAGGACGACGTCGGTGCCGGCCTCCGTCAGCGTGGCGGGCGCCACGCGCGTGACGCCCGTCGCCGCGCCGGCGGATGCCGCCTTGACGTCGCCCGCCGCGGCCGTGCCGCCGGCCACCACCTCGATGTCGTACGGGTCCAGCAGCCAGGTGCCGTTCGTGCCGTTCGCGCCGGATGCATTCACCGCGATGCCGTCGACGTCCAGCAGGTGGCCCGACGTTTCGACCGCGCCGCCGGCCGCGCTGCCCCGTGCGGAGACGGTGCCGTGCGCGTTCGTCGCGCCGTCGGACCACAGCACGACCTTGCCGCCGTTGCCGGCACTGCCGTCGGCGCGGACGACGGCGCCCGCCGCGACGCTGGTCCGCTGCGCGCGCATGACGGCGCCGCCGCCCTGCCAGTCGCCGCCGACGAGCACCGTGCCGCCATTGCGGCCGCCGGTGTCGACGGTGGCGCCGGACGCGATGTCCACCTGTTCGCCCAGCACCTGGACGGTGCCGCCGTCCACGTTCGCGCTGCCGGCGGCGCGCGTGACGCTGCCCGCCTCCAGCGCGACGGCGCGGCTGGCCTTCAGCACGACGCGGCCGTTCGCGCCCATCACGGCGCTGTCCGCGTTGACGACGCCGCGCTGGTTGACGAGGGCGCCGTAGATGCCGATGCGGCCGCCCCGGGCGATCACCTGGCCCAGGTTGACGGCCTGGCCGCCGGGTGCGGAGAGCTCGACGCGCAGGTCCGGATCGCTCGAATCCACCAGTTGCACGCTGTGGCCGGCCGCGAGGATCACGTCGCCGTTGGGCGCGCTGACGATGCCCGTGTTCTCGACGTCCGGCGCGATCAGGAACACCTGGCCGCCGGACGGCGTCGCGATGGTGCCCTCGTTGCGCACCACGCCCGCCGCCGGTCCGGCCGCAAAGCGCTTGCGCCCGGCCAGGAAGTCGGCGTCGCTGATGTTCAGCGTGGACGCCACGAGGCCGTTCACGTCCACGCGCGCACCCTGCCCGAACAGGATGCCGTTCGGGTTGATCAGGAAGACCTTGCCGTTGGATTGCAGCGCGCCGAGGATCTTTGTCGGGTCCTGGCCCAGCACGCGGTTCAGCACCGCGCTGTCGCCGTTCTGCTGGATGAAACGCGTGATCTCGCCCGCCTGAACGTTGAAACTCTGCCAGTTGATGATGGTGCCGGGCGTGTTCGTGATCGAGAACACGTTGCCCTGCTGGTTGAAGCTGGCCTGGCCCGCCGCCACTTGCGGCAGCGCGGGCGCGGCGGACGCGCCCCCGCAGTAGGCCGCCGCCAGCAGCAGCGCGCCGAACCGTCGTTTGAACGATGAAGTCATAAGGAAGTCCTCAATACGCCAGCGCCACGCGGACGTGGAGCTTGTTCCTGCTGGTCGCGGCCACCTGGCCGACGTGCATGCCGTGGCCATAGTCGAGCTGCACGCTGGCCGCGTTCCCCGCCGAGAAGCGCAGGCCGATGCCCGTGCTGGAAATCGCGGCGCGGTGCAGTTCGCCCGCCAGCGCGTGGTTGCGCTCGCCCCAGGCCGTGTCGTAGAAGCCCAGCACGCGGCACTGCCACCCCGCGCGGCCGCACAGGTCCGGCGTGTACAGTTCGACGTTGGAGACGATGCCCGTGTCCGTGGCGAGGTCGCGTTCGCCGAAGCCGCGCACGGTCGTCGCGCCGCCGGCGCCGAACTGCTCGCCCGGCACGAGCGCGTCGTTCGTCCACTGGCCGTTCAGCAGCACGCGCGTCTGCCAGTCACCCTGGATGATGTTGGTGAACGCGGCCGCGAAGCGCACCATGCGGTAGCCGGCCTTGGCGCCGCTGCGCACGGCCGCGAAGTCGGCGGCGCTCCCGCGCGGGCCGCCCGCCACGTTCTGCAGCAGCGCCACCGAAAAGTCGGTCTGGCCGGCCGGCGCCGCGCGGCTGCCGGCATAGGCGATGCTGAGCGGGCGCACGGTGACGTCGTTGCCGAAGTCCTGGGTGCCGAATACGACGTTGTTCCGGTAGGCCTTGACGTCGATGCCGTACACGATCCGGCTTTCCAGCTCGCCGCGCTTGGCCAGCACGTGGTTGTAGCGGGCGCCGTAGATCGAGCCCTTGCCGCTCACCGCGAGGTCGAACAGGCCGGCGTTGACGGCGCCCGAGTCGACGTTCGAATAGCTCGCGTACAGGTCGACGGCATCGCCCAGCGCGTACAGCGGCACGTGGTAGCCGGCGGCCCACACGGCCACGCGGTCCGGGCGCTCGGCCGTCGTCGTGTACTGCAGGGTGCCCACGTGGTCGCGCCCCCACAGGTCGGCATGCTGCAGCAGCACGCCCGCATGGGTCTTGCCGGTGGATGCCGTGCCCGTGTTGTCGGCGTTGAACACGACCTTCCACGGGCGCTCGTCCGCGACGTCGACCCTGGCGTCGACCGCATCCTCGGCGCCCGCGGCTGCGTCGGCGAGGGTCAGCTTGACCTTCTTGGCCGGGTTCTCGTTGATGAGCCGGAGGTTGCGCGACACGTCCGTGAGGTTGGGCGTCGCGCCCGGCACCAGGGTGGGCAGGCTCGCGCGCACGTTCGCTTCCGAAAACCAGCGGTTGCCCGTCACCTCGACCTGGCGCACCGTCGTCTGGATAACGTTCAGGCGCACGACGCCGCCATTCAGTTCCTGTTCCGGCAGCTGGACGGTGACGACGTTGTAGCCGTGCGCGTGGTACACGGCCTCCAGCGCTTCCAGCGCGCGCTGGACGTCGCCGAAATCGCGTCCCCTGCCCGTGTACGGCGCCACCGCGGCCTGCACGTCGGCGGCCGGCAGCAGCGTGTTGCCGCTTACCTCGAAGCGGCTGATCTCGAACCGGATCGGGTCAATCGCCCAGGCCGCGCCGACGGCGGCGGCCAGCAGCGAGCCCGCGACCAGGCGTGCCAAGCGTAGTTTCATGTTCTGGATGACCATATCGTTGTTGTTCTGGCCCATGCATCCCCGGGCCTGCGCCTGCGCGCGAATGAAGGGAACCCGATGGTGCTCCCCGGTTCCTTGGGAGTGTAATCAGGTTTCCCTTGCTTGAGAGAAAAATTGTTAAGGATTCGGGATCTTCCCCTCGGCATGGGGGGAATCGCGGACGCGGCGTTGTGCCGCCGATACACCGTCACTTCGTATCGAATGTCGTCACCCCGTCCCACCCGTCGCCCGGCGGCGCCGCGCGCCAGCGCGCGATGCGCTCGAGGTACAGGGCATACAGCGCCCGTCCGGGATGCGCCGCATGCAGCGCCGCGATGGCCGCTTCGGCCGCATCCCAGTCCTGCGCACGCACGCGGGCCAGCGCCGCGTCCCATGCGGCCAGCTCGTCCAGCACGGCGGGACCGACGTCGGCCGGCTTGCCGAGCGGTTCGAAGATCGCCACCGGCTCGTTCTTGCCCTTCACGCGCACGAGGTCCAGTTCGCGGTAGACGAATTCCGGCGCGCCCAGGCGCGTCGCCGCACCCACCGCGATGCCGACGCCGTAGACCTTCGTGATGCCTTCCAGGCGCGAGCCGAGATTCACGGCATCGCCCATCACCGTGTAGGCGCGGCGGATCGCGGACCCCATGTCGCCCACGTGCATCAGGCCGGAATTGATGCCGATGCCGATTGCAAGCCGCGGCCAGCCGCGCCGCTGGAACTCGTCGTTCAGGCGCGCCGCGCTGGCCTGCATCAGCAGCGAGGTGGCGACGGCGCGGCTGGCGTGGTCGGCGAAGGCGACGGGCGCGCCCCAGAAGGCCATCACGGCGTCGCCGATGTATTTGTCGAGCGTGCCCTGGTGGCTGCCGCGGATGTCCTCGGACATCGCCGTCAGGTAGAGATTGATGTATTCGCGCAGCGCCTTGGGCGACAGGCCTTCCGAGATCGTCGTGAAGCCGCGCACGTCGACGAACATGACGGACAGCTCGCGGCTCTCGCCTTCCATCGTATAGGCTTCCGGGTTCTCCGCCATCTGCGCGACGAGTTCCGGCGCCACGTATTCGCCGAAGCGCGAGACGAGCGCGCGGCCCTTGCGGAACTCGAAGAACCAGCCCCAGGCCAGGTTCAGCACGAACAGCAGCGCGATCAGGAGCAGGCAGATGAACATGTCCGTCGTCCAGTCGAGCGCACGGTAGGCATACCAGTTGAGGCCCACGACGGCCGCGAAGGCGCTGCCCGACGCCAGCACGGCGGCCAGCGGCGCGAGGGCCGGCAGCAGCAGCGACAAGACCAGGCCGGCGACGATCACCTGCGCCAGCTCGATGCCCGTCGCGTAATCGGGATGCGTCTTGTACTGCTGGTCGAGGATCGACTTGATGACGTTGGCGTGCACTTCGACGCCCGGGAATTCCTTGTTGACGGGCGTGGCGCGCAAGTCCTGCAGGCCGGGCGCCGTCGTCCCGACCAGCACGATCGCGCCCTTCAATACGCCCGGGGCCACGCGTCCCGCCAGTACGTCGGCCGCCGACACGTAGCGGTACGCCCCGCCCTGCGGGCCGCCCGGGCCGCGGAACTGCACGGCCGTGAGCAGACCTTCGCCGACGGGGATGCGGCGTTCGCCGTCCGGCACGGCCAGGCGGATCGCGTCGGCGCCGCCGCTGTCCGCGTCATACGCGCCGAAATCCGGCGCGATCGCACCGGCATGCAGGTACACGGCGGCCGTGGCCAGCGCCAGCGACGGGTAGTAGCCGTCGCCGATGCGCTGCAACAGCGAACTGGAACGCACCATGCCGTCGTCGTCCGGGATCACCGTGAAGCTGCCGGCGCCGCGCGCCGCCGCCTGCAGGCGCGCCAGGTTGGCCTCGTAGCCGTCGGCGCTGTAGGCGACCAGTTCGCGTCCGTTCAGCCCCGCCACCGTGAACGCGGGCGGCGGGAGCGTACCGCGCTTCACGGCCGCCAGGTTATAACCGAGCACCACGGGCCGCCCGCGCAGCGCCTGGGCGAACAGGCCGTCGTAATCGAGCGCCGGCTGCAACTGCGCCAGTTGCGCGCGCAGGGCGGAATCGTCCTTCAGCTCATGCGCGGCCAGCCGTTCCAGCACGCCGTAGCCGGAACTGGTGTCCGGCTCGGGAAAGGACACGTCGAAGCCGATCGCGGCGGCGCCGTAGTGCCCGGCCAGCTGGTCGACCAGTTTCGCCAGCACGTTGCGGCTCCAGGGAAAACGCCCGACTTCGCCCAGGCTCCTGGTGTCGATGTCGACGATCACGATGCGCGGATCGAGCACGGGCGCCTCCAGGCGCATGCGCAGGTCGCTGACGATGGTGTCCTGGCGCGCGATCGCATGGCTGCTCCACACGCCCATCACATAGGCCAGCGCGGCCAGCGTCAGCGCCAGCCCCAGTGCCCAGCGCGCGCCGTACCTGCGCAGCAGCTTCACGGCGTGTAGCCCGGGATCGCCGCCTCGTCGACCGCGTCGAGCTGCGACGGGTCGAGGTTCTTGCGGCCGAACTTGAGGTAGACCTTCTCGCGCACGAAGATGTCGAACAGGTCCGGGTCGATGTGGCCGTTGAGGGCGAACTTGCCGAGGATGTGGAGCGACTCGGACAGCGTCTTGCCTTTCTTGTACGGGCGGTCGCGCGCCGTCAGGGCCTCGAAGATGTCGGCGATGGCCATCACGCGCGCCTGCACCGACATCTGCTCGCGCATGAGGCCGCGCGGATAGCCCTTGCCGTCCATGCGCTCGTGGTGGCCGCCGGCGTATTCCGGCACGTTCTTGAGGTGCTTGGGCCACGGCAGCGATTCGAGCATGCGGATCGTGACGACGATGTGGTTGTTGATGATCTTGCGCTCGTCGTCGTTGAGCGTGCCGAAGCGCACGGTCAGGTTGCGCACCTCGTCCTCGTCGAGGAAGTCGCGGAGGGTGCCGTCCGGCCCCGTCCAGCGGTACGCGGCGATGCGGCGCACGCGCTCCTGGTCGTCCGGCGACATGCCTTCGCTGCCGACGTTGGCGACGCGCAGGAAATCGCGGTCCGCGCGCAGGCGCGCCTGCTCCGCGTGCATGGCGGCGGCGATCGCCGCGCGGTCCGCGCCCGCATCACCGCTCGCCTCGCACTGCGCGCGCAGCGCGCGGATCTCGGCGTCGCGCAGCAGCACCTCGAAGCGCGTGTCGATCATGTGGATGCGGTCGAAGATCGTTTCCAGCTTGGTCGCCTTGTCGACGACGTGCACCGGCGTCGTGATCTTGCCGCAGTCGTGCAGCAGGCCGGCCAGCCACAGTTCGCGGCGGTCGGCGTCGCTCATGCGGAACGACGCCATCGGGCCGAGGTTCGTGTCGTGCACGGCCTCGGCCAGCATCATCGTCAGCTCCGGCACGAACTGGCAGTGGCGGCCCGTGTACGGCGATTTTTCGTCGATGCCGATGTTGATCAGGTTGACGAGGGACTCCAGCAGCTGCTCCATCTGCACGACGAGCTGCTGGTTCGTGAGCGCCACGGCCGCCTGCGCCGCCAGCGCCTCGATGAAGCGCTGGTCGGTGTCGGAAAATGAACGGATCTCGCCCGTCTCGCGGTCGATCGCGTTGATCAGCTGGAGCACGCCGACCAGTTCGCCCTCGTGGTCGGTCATCGGCACCGTCAGGATCGATTTCGACCGGTAGCCGAACGCCTGGTCGAACGAGCGCATGCCGGAGAAGCTGAAGACGTCGGCCCGGTACACGTCGGCGATGTTCACGGACTGGTGGAAGTTGGCCGCATAGGCCGCCACCGACGCGAGGTTCTTGTTGCCGTTTTGATCATACAGCGGGATCGGCGTCAGGTCGATGGACTTGCCGCTGGTCCCGCCCTGGTACAGCTCCAGCGAGTCGTTCAGCGAAATGTGGAAGCACAGGCTGCGCTCGTCCGGGCTGGGGCGGTACAGCGTGCCGCCGTCGGCGTTCGTCATGCTCTTCGCGACCTTGAGGATGCGGTCGAGGAACGTGTCGATGTCATGGCCGTCGCCGAGGGCGACGCTGACCTCCGTGAGCAGGTCGAGGCGCTCTACGATATTGATCGGGGTGAGGTCTTGCATGTTCGTGTCTGTCTCGCTGAAATCCGACGTGCAATGATCGCCATAAAAATTGCCGTACCGAAATTAACACACAGTGTAACTTTGTTGGTCGCCTCTGTACACACATCGGTGCGAAATTGCAAATTTCAGATAATCGCTTTCAGAATCCCGCTATCATCTCCCATAAATTGCAACGGCGCTGGCCCGCCGCGATGAAAAACACAAGCAGGCGACGAGACTGCACAGCAAGGGACTTCTATGAAATTCAGATTCTGGGGCGTGCGCGGTTCCATCCCGTCCCCCGGGCCGCGTACCGTGCGCTACGGCGGCAACACCACCTGCATCGAAGTGCGCGGCGACGACGGCACGCTGGTCGTGCTCGACGCCGGCACGGGGATCCACGTGCTCGCCCAGGACCTGATGCGCCGGCGCGCGGAGGATGGCGCCCCCGTGCGCGCCAACATCTTCATCACGCACAGCCACTGGGACCACATCCACGGCCTGCCCTTCTTCACGCCGCTGTTCGTGAAGGGCACGCGCGTGTGCCTGCACGGCGCCCACGACCACGTCACGGGCCGCGGCATCGAACACGTGATGGGCGTGCAGCTGCAGAACAGCTACTTCCCCGTCAGCGAAGAGCGCATGGACGCCGTCATCGATTACCGGACGCTGGACGTCGGCGTGCCGCACGCGGTGGGCGACATGGTCGTGCACAACGTCGTGATGAACCACCCCGTCATCAACCTCGGCTACCGCGTCGAATGCAACGGCCGCGCCGTGTTCTTCACGGGCGACCATGAACCGTTCTTCAACCCGCACGCCCCCGGCAGCACCGAGTACGACGCGGCGCAACGCGACATCGAACGGCGCGAACGGGAGATCGAGCACGCGATGGAGGGCATCGACGCGCTCATCGCCGACTGCTCGTACACGCTGGAGGAATACCCGGCCAAGCAGGGCTGGGGCCACGGCACGTTCGACGCCGCCATCGCGCTGGCGCTCCGGGTCGGCGCGCGCAGCCTGTACTGCACCCACCACGAGCCGACCCGCTCCGACGACGAGCTGGAAGCCGTGTTCGGGGAAGCGCTGGCGCGCTGGGCGGGCCGCCTGGACGGCCTTGCCGTGAAACTGGCCTACGAAGGGCTGGAGGTCGACCTCCGATGAGCGCGGACTTCGTGGAACAGCGCAAGGGCGACCGGCGCGCGCACAGCGACACCGAGCGCCGCCTCGATTTCCAGCGCCGCCTGCAGGCCATCTCCACGCGCATCCACGCCACCGCCAACCTGGACCAGATCATGCTCGACCTGGGCCTGGATTTCTGCGACCTGTTCGACAGCGACCGCTTCACCCTGTACGCCGTGACGCCGGAGCAGGATGCCCTCCTCGCCAAGGTCAAGACCGGGCTGTCGTCGTTCCGCGACCTGAAGCTGCCGATCGGGCCGGGGTCCGTCGCCGGCTTCGTCGCCCGCACGCGCCAGACCGTCAACATCGCCGACGTCTACGACGAGGCCGAGCTGCAGCGCCTGTCGCCCAACCTGCGCTTCCAGCGCGGCGTCGACCAGAAAACCGGCTACCGCACGCGCGAGATGCTGGTCGCGCCGCTCGTCGACGCCGGCGGTACGCTGCTGGGCGTCGTCCAGTTCATCAACCATCGCGCCGGCGGCCCATTCCCGCAACTGTGCCTGGACGGCGTGAAGCAGTTGTGCGAAACGCTGGCCGTCGCGCTCAGCCAGCGCCTGCGCACGTCGCTGCCGCGCGGCCGCTACGACGGCCTCGTCACGCGCTCGCTCGTGAGCCCGCAGGAACTGGAGCAGGCCACGCGCCTCGCGCGCGAGCGCGACGCCGACATCGAGGACGTCCTGCTGGCCGACTTCCATCTCAAGCCCGCCCACCTCGGCCAGGCGCTGGCCGATTATGCCGGCGTGCCCTACGAACCGTTCCGCGCCGACCGCGTGAAACCCGTCGAACTGCTGCGCAACCTGAAGCAGCAGTACGCGCTCGAACACGGCTGGCTGCCGCTGGAGGACGGCCCCGACGGGCTGGTGCTGATGGCGCTCGACCCGGAACGCGTGGCCGCCAGCCACATCGCCGCCCAGGTGTTCGGCCGCGCGCGCATCGCCTGGCGCGTGACGACCCGCCACGACCTGCGTTTGACCATCGCCCAGTTCTTCGGCGGCCCCGTCGCCGACGACACCAGCGTGGGCGAACTGCTGTCGCACCTGGACGAGGACGTCGATGCGGACGAGGACGCGGACGGCGGCGGCGCCGAAGTCTCGGCCGCGGTCGAGAACGAACTGGTCAAGCTGCTCAACCGGATCATCGTCGACGCCTACCGCCAGGGCGCGTCCGACATCCACATCGAACCGCAGCCGGGGCGCGGCAAGACCGGCGTCCGGTTCCGCAAGGACGGCGTGCTGGTGCCGTACATCGAGATCCCGGCCAGCTACCGCAGCGCCCTCATCGCGCGTGTAAAAATCATGTGCGACCTCGACATCTCGGAACGGCGCAAGCCGCAGGACGGCAAGATCCGCTTCCGCAAGTACGGCCCGCTCGACATCGAGCTGCGCGTGGCGACGATTCCGTCCAGCGGCGGCGTCGAGGACATCGTGATGCGCATCCTGCAGGCCGGCGAACCGATCCCGCTCGACAAGCTGGGCGTCCTGCCGCACAACCTGGACCGCCTGAAAGCCGCCGTCGGTAAACCCTATGGCCTGTTCTTCGTGTGCGGGCCGACCGGCTCCGGCAAGACCACGACCCTGCACTCGATCCTGGCGTACCTGAACACGCCGGAGACGAAGATCTGGACGGCCGAGGACCCGGTCGAGATCACCCAGAAGGGCCTGCGCCAGGTGCAGGTCAACCGCAAGGCCGGCCTCGACTTCGCGACCGTCATGCGCGCCTTCCTGCGCGCCGACCCGGACGTGATCATGGTCGGCGAGATGCGCGACCGCGAGACCGTCAGCACCGGCATCGAAGCGTCGCTGACCGGCCACCTCGTGTTCTCCACGCTGCACACGAACAGCGCGCCGGAATCGGTCGTGCGCCTGCTCGACATGGGCATGGACCCGTTCAATTTTGCCGACGCCCTGCTCGGCATCCTGGCGCAGCGCCTGGCGCGCCGCCTGTGCGCCACGTGCCGCCAGGCCTACCACCCCGACGACGCCGAGGTGGACGCGCTGCTCGACGAATATTGCGAGGAATTGCGCGGCCAGGCTGCCTACCAGGCGGATGCGCAGGCCGCGCGCGCGGCCGTGCTGGCCGGCTGGCGCGAGCGCCACGGCGACGGCGACGGCCGCTTCACGCTGTACCGGGCCGTCGGCTGCGCCGAGTGCACCAAGGGTTACCGCGGGCGTGTCGGCCTGCACGAACTGATGCTGGGCAGCGACCGCATCAAGCGCCTGCTGACCGAGCACGCGCGCGTGACCGACCTGCTCGCGGCCGCGCTGGAGGACGGCATGCTGACCCTGAAAATGGACGGCATCGAGAAGATCCTGGACGGTGTCACCGACATCAAGATGGTGCGCGCCGTCTGCATCAAATGACCCGACAACCCTTCACACGCTGAGGAGAGAATCGTATGCGCCGTTTCAATTCGTCCGCCCTGGCGGCGGCCGTCGTCCTGCTGTCCGGCTGCGCTGCCCAGCAAGCGCTGCAACCGGGCGACAAATACCTCGATGCGAGCTATACGCCGACCGGCACGCTCATCCCGCGCAAGGCGCCGAGCCGTACCGACAACGTCATGATCATCGACAAACGGGCGCTCGAGAACGACCGCACGAATATGAACGGCACCAACAACTGGGCGGCGGCCAAGAACTGACGCACGTCCGTGCCAAGCGTAGGGTGGGCGGCCCTCCGCCCACGCGGACGCGGGCATCATGCAAACGTCACGCGTGGACGCCGGCGGTTTGCAAACGTCACGCGTGGACGCCGGCGGTTTGCGAAGGTCACGCGTGGGCACGGGGTGCCCACCCTACCCGCGGGGTCAGTCGTTCGCGTTCTGCACGAACACGGCCGCCGTGCGCGCCGGGATCGCGAACGTGCCGCTGCCCGCGTCGAAGCTGGACGCCTTCACGACGTCGTCGCTGCCGTTGCGCTGGATGCGGTGCAGCTGCAGCTTGCGGCCCTTGAGTTCCGGGATCGCGATCGACTTCGCCACCTTGTCCACGTTGAACACGACGACGACCGCCTTGTATCTGGCGCCCGGATAGGGCGCGCCCGGCTGCGTGCCGGCGATGCTCATCGCGACGATGCCCGGCACCTGGTCCGGCCCGACGTTGTAGAACTTCAGGCGGTCGATCACGTCCTGCGCCGTGCGCAGGCGGAACAGGGTGCTGTCCGACCGGATCGCGAGGAAGTCTTCGAACGCATTCTTCGCCGCCACGATCGCGCGGGTGTCCGGCTTGATCAGCGGGTTGGCGAGGATCGGCGACATCAGCGGCCAGTTGTCCTGGTTCGAGCCCGCCATCGGCAGGCCGACGCCGAAGTTGTTGGACGCGTAGCTGTAATCGAGCCTGTTGAACCAGTCGCCCGCGTTGTAGCTGTCGCGGTCGAGCGATTTCGACCGCAGGATTTCCTGGCCGGCGTGGAAGAACGGGATGCCCTGCGCCAGCAGGTTGACCGCGGCACCCAGCGTTTGCACGCGCACGCGGTCGGACAGCGGCGTCGATTGCGGCAGCTTGTACGCGTCGATGTCGAACAGGGTTTGATTGTCGTGCGCCTCGACGTAGTTGATCGTCTCGGCCGGATTCGCCGCGAAGCCGGCCGGCTGGCCGAAGTAATCGATCTGGGCGTTCGTGCGCACGCTGCCGAAGCGGTCCGTGAAGCGATAGTCGCGCAGCGTGCCGGACAGCGCGACGCGCGCGAGGTCGGCGAGGCGCAGCGCGTCGTCGCGGGTCTGCGTCGACAACGCGTTCGGGTCCGTGTAGACGCCGTTGATGAAGCCCTGCTGGCTGATCAGGGACTGGCCGCTGTCGCAGCAGCCGCCGCCGCGCACGGTATCGCGCATGCGGTCGTTGAACGAGCCGATGCCGGTGCCCGCCATGTTCGCCTGGCGCGCCTGCACGAAGCGCGCGTCGTTGGCGACGCTGCCGAAGTTCCACGCTTCGCCGTACAGGTAGATGGCGCGGCCCGCGGCCTGGTCGACGCTCGCCTGCAGGCGTTTCAGCAGGTCGAGCGGCGTGAAGCCCATGATGTCGAAGCGGAAGCTGTCGACCTTGTACTGGCGCGCCCACAGCGACACGGAGTCGATCATCAGCTTGCCCATCATGGCGTTTTCCTGCGCGGTGTCGGCGCAGCAGCTGTCGTTCAGGATGTGGCCGTCGTTGCCGAGGCGGTAGTAATACGTCGGCACGATGCGGTCGAGGACCGACAGCGGGCCTTGCTGCGACTGGCTCGTGTGGTTGTAGACGACGTCCATCGTCACGCGCAGGCCGGTGTCATGCAGCGCCTGCACCATCGCGCGGAACTCGCGCACGCGCACGGCGCCATCGTCGGCATCGGTCGCATAACTGCCTTCCGGCGCGTCGTAATGGACCGGGTCGTAGCCCCAGTTGAAGCAATCGGTGTCCGCCACGGCCGCCACGGCCGCCTGCTGCGCCGTCGAATCCGCGCCCGCGTTCGGGATGGCCGGCGTCACGCAGCCCTTCTCGTTGACGCTGGCGAAGTCGAAGCTGGGCAGCAGGTGCACGTGCGTCATGCCCGCCTTCTGCAGCGATTTCAGGTGGCGCATGCCGTCCGAGTTCGCGTCCGTGAAGGCCAGGTATTTGCCGCGGTGGGCGGCGGGCACGGTGGCGTCGGACGCGGAGAAGTCGCGGATGTGCAGCTCATACAGCGCGATGTCGGTCGGCGCGTCGAGCTTCGGAATGCGCTGGTCGTCCCAGCCGGCCGGTTTCAGTTGCGGGCTGTCGAGGTTCGCGGCGAAGCTGCGCGCGCTGTTGGCCGAGAGGCTCAGCGAATACGGGTCGGTCACGGTATTCGTCACGATCTTGTTGTCGGCCCAGCGCGACAGCACCTGCACGGTGTACGTGTAGTAGGCGCGGTTCGCCAGTTGCGGATCGGTGGACGCGTAGCTCCACACGCCGCTGGCCGCGTCGCGCGTCATCGGGACCGTCGCCGGCGTCGCCGCGTTGGCGCCCGCGTACAGGTTCAGCGCGACGGATTTCGCCGTCGGCGCCCACACGCGGAACGTCGCCAGGCCGCGCCGGTCGAACGACACGCCCAACTGCGCCTGCGCCGCCCTGGCCGCATACAGGTCGTCCAGCAGGCCGGCCGTCTGCAGCGACGTCACCTGCACGAGGTTGCCGCCGCCGTCGTACTGGGCGAGCGCGAACTGGCCGCTGACCAGCGCCGCGACCTTGGCCGCGTCGGCGTCGGCCAGGCGCAGGCCGGTGGCGCCGGCGAGGTGCGGGTACTTCTGGCGCAGGGCGTCCGGCAGCGCGGCCGCGGTCAGGTCGAAGACGCCGTCCGCGCCCGTGAGCCCGACGGTGCCGCCGGCGCTGGGCGCCAGGCCGCCGTTCGCGGCGTAGAACAGTTTATAGGTGCCGCTCGTCGGGGCGCCCGGCCACGCCAGCGTGGTCGCCGACAGCCAGTGCGCGTTGGCCAGTGCCAGGTTGCCGTAGCTGAGCGCGGGCTGGCTCGTGTAAACGGTGCAGTCGCCCTCGAGCATCCAGATTTCCTGGCCGTTCGTCGCGACGTCGGCGTTCAGGTCGGCGTGCTGGTCGGCGCCGCAATTCTTGGTGCCGTTGCCGTCGGTGACGAGATACCAGATCGCGCTCTTGCCGGCCGCCAGCGGAATGTCGACGTAGCCGCCGAAGCCGTCGCTGTTCGTCATCATGAAGCGGTCGGTGATCCAGGCCGAGCTGGGATGCAGCGGACCGTCCCAGGAATACACGCCCCACTGGGCCGCATCGTTCTGGACGCGGTGGAAGTGCATGCGGATGCTGCCCGGCGCGACGGGCGTGGCGGCGGCGGCGACGCTGGCCGCCAGTAGCCGGGTGCCGGATTGGGTGGCCTGCCGGGCCGTATCGCCGGCGCCGCAACCAGCCAGCAGCAAGCTGGCGCTGACGGCCACGGCGAGTCCGAACCGTGAAGTCAAACTACTTCCGAATAACATAATGTCCCCTCTTCATTCTTATTCTGACCGACGGGCGTGGCCCGGACGACAACGCTGGCCGACGATCTTCTGTAATATTACTACGTCGTTAGTAAAAATGAAAAAGGAACACGCAACTGTGGCAAAAAACAAACCAGGGTCAGAGCCCGATTTCGGGCAATTTCCCAAAATCGGGCTCTGACCCCGGTTTCAGGAAATAAAAAAGCAGCCCGAAGGCTGCTTTCGCTGGTTGCGCTGGTTGTGCGCCGCGCTTACAGGATGTGCGTCCCGACCCACCACGCAATCGCGGCCATGAACGCCGATGCGGGGATCGTGAAGATCCAGGCCCAGACGATGTTGCCGGCCACGCCCCAGCGCACGGCCGAGGCCTTTTGCGCCGAGCCGACGCCGACGATGGCGCCCGTGATGGTGTGCGTCGTCGACACCGGTACGCCGATCGCGCTGGCGAGGAACAGCGTGATGGCGCCGCCCGATTCCGCGCAGAAGCCGCCGACCGGCTTGAGCTTGGTGATCTTCTGGCCCATCGTGCGCACGATGCGCCAGCCGCCGAACAGCGTGCCCATCGAGATGGCCGTGTAGCAGGCGATGATCACCCACAGCGGCGGCGCCGAAGCGCTGGCGTTGGAGACGCCGGCCACGATCAGCAGCATCCAGATGATGCCGATGGTTTTCTGCGCGTCGTTGCCGCCGTGGCCCAGGCTGTAGGCCGCGGCCGAGAACAGCTGCAGGCGGCGGAACCAGGTGTCGACCTTGCGCGGCGGCGTGCGCACGAAGATCCACGACACGGCCAGCATCACGAGCGAACCGAGGATGAAGCCCAGCAGCGGCGACAGGATGATCCATTCGACGGTCTTGAGCAGGCCGCCGCCGACCAGCGCGCCGGTGCCGCTCTTGGCCACCGCGGCGCCCACCAGGCCGCCGATCAGCGCATGCGACGACGACGACGGGATGCCGTAATACCAGGTGATCACGTTCCAGATGATGGCGCCGACGAGCGCGCCGAACACGACGTACTGGTCGACGATGTGCGGGTCGACGGTCCCCTTGCCCACCGTCGACGCCACGTGCAGGCCGACGGTGAAGATGGCGACGAAGTTGAACATCGCGGACATCGCAACGGCGGTCTGCGGACGCAGCACCCCGGTCGACACCACCGTCGCGATCGCGTTGGCGGCATCGTGGAAGCCGTTCATGAAGTCGAAGACGAGCGCCAGCAGGACGAGCAGGACCAGCACATACATGCTGATATGAAGAGTGTTCATATTGTTTTTGTTGTTCCGGTCGTTACGCGTTTTCGACGATGATGCCTTCGATGATGTTGGCAACGTCTTCGCAGCGGTCCGTCACGGTCTCGAGGATTTCGTAGATGGCCTTCATCTTGATCAGGTTGCGCACGTCCGGCTCGTCGCGGAACAGCTTGGACATGGCGGCGCGCATCACGTGGTCGGCGTCCGATTCCAGGCGGTCGATCTCTTCGCAGATGGCGACCATCTTCTGGGCATTGTCCATGTTGTGCAGCATGCCGACGGCCTGCTGGACCTTTTCACAGCAGGCCAGGCACAGTTCGGCCAGGCGCTTGGCTTCCGGCGTCACGGCGTGCAGGTCGTACAGCGAGATGGTCTGGGCGGCGTCTTCCATCATGTCGAGGATGTCGTCCATGCGGGTGATCAGCTTGTGGATGTCGTCGCGGTCGAGCGGCGTGATGAACGTCTTGTGCAGCAGGTCGACGCACGCGTAGGTGACCTTGTCCGCCTGTTTTTCGATGCTCTCCACGGCGTGCGTACGGTTTTCCAGGTCGTCGAAGTTGGTCATCAGGCCGACCATCTCTTGTGCACCCTTCACGCACAAGGCCGCGTGCTGGTTGAACAGGTCAAAAAATTTGCCCTCCGTGGGCATCAGGCGTCCAAACATAGGTTCTCCGTTGGGTAATTCTCTTGGGACTTCTTAAAGATTGCGGCACCGGGCCGCAACATCATCTTGTTATTCACTACTGAGCAACAGGGGCCTCGAAAACCGTCGCGAGCGGCGGCAGTTTCGTTCGAGAAGCGCAACCGTACTTAAGGTACGGTGAGCATCACAGAACGATAATGCAACGCGCAGCAGGTTTGCGAGACCCCCACTACTAGTCGCCCTGGTAGATACCGAGGCTGCCGCTGTAATTGCCGAACTTGGTATACATGCCCATCCAGGTCAGGCGAATGGCGCCGATCGGGCCGTTACGCTGCTTGCCGATAATGATCTCGGCGGTACCTTTGTCGGGCGAATCCGGGTTGTAAACTTCGTCACGATACAGGAAGATGATGACGTCCGCATCCTGTTCGATAGCGCCCGATTCGCGCAGGTCGGACATCACGGGGCGCTTGTTCGGGCGTTGTTCCAGCGAGCGGTTCAACTGGGACAGCGCGATCACGGGGCACCCCAGTTCCTTCGCCAGGCCCTTCAGGCTGCGCGAGATTTCCGAGATCTCGGAGGCGCGGTTGTCGCCCGGCTTGGAACCCTGCATCAGCTGCAGGTAGTCGACGATGATCAGACCCAGCTTGCCGCACTGGCGCGCCAGGCGGCGCGCGCGCGCGCGCATCTCGATCGGGTTCAGCGCCGGCGTCTCGTCGATGAAGATCTGGGCGTCGTTCATCTTCTGGATCGCATGCGTCAGGCGCGGCCAGTCCTCGTCCAGCAGCTTGCCGGTACGCAGGCGGTGCTGGTCGAGCTGGCCGATGGAGCCGAGCATACGCATCGCCAGCTGCACGCCGCCCATCTCCATCGAGAAGATCGCGACCGGCAGGCCGGCGTCGACGGCGACGCTCTCGCCGATGTTGACGGAAAACGCGGTCTTGCCCATCGACGGACGGCCCGCGACGATGACGAGGTCGCCTGGCTGCAGGCCGGACGTCATCTTGTCGAGGTCGGCAAAGCCCGTCGGCACGCCGGTGATCTCGCCCTGGTTTTCGCGGCTGTACAACTCGTCGACCCGCTCGACCACCTGGGTCAGCAGCGGCTGCACGGGCAGCCAGCCCTGCGCGCCGCGGGCGCCCTGCTCGGCGATCGCGAAGATGCGCGATTCGGCCTCGTCGAGGATCTGCTTGACCTCGGCGCCTTGCGGATTGAAGGCCTTGCCCGACACTTCGTCGGCGACGGTGATGAGCTGGCGCAGCACGCCGCGATCGCGGACGATCTCGGCATAACGGCGAATGTTGGCGGCGGATGGCGTATTCTGCGCCATCGCGTTGAGGTACTGCAGGCCCCCGACGTCCTCGGCCTTGCCGAGCTGGACGAGCGCCTCGTACACGGTGATCACGTCGGCAGGCTTGCCAGCATTGATCAGGCGAACCATCTGTTCGAAGATGATCCGGTGGTCGTAGCGGTAAAAATCCTCCGCATGCATGAAGTCGGCAATGCGGTCCCATGCCGCGTTATCGCGCAGCAGGCCGCCGATGACGGACTGTTCTGCTTCGATGGAATGCGGGGGGATGCGGAGCGACTCGATCTGCGGGTCTGCTGGGGTGTTCATGGCCGGCATTATACCCGTTCCCGATCAGGCGCTGAAATCATTGGTGAGTTTCCAAAAACAAAAAAGCCGGGGGATCCCCGGCTTTTCTCATTCTGACAACAGAATGGCTTAGGCAGCTTCGCCCACGACAGCGATGGTGATTTCCACCACGACGTCGGTGTGCAGAGCGACCGACACCGGGTGCTCGCCGGTGGTCTTCAGCGGACCGGTCGGCATGCGCACTTGTGCCTTTTCGACGGCGAAACCTTGCTTCGTCAGGGCTTCAGCGATGTCGAAGTTGGTCACGGAACCGAACAGACGGCCGTCGACGCCGGCTTTCTGTGCGATGGTGACGGTCATGCCGTTCAGCTTGTCGCCCTGGCCTTGAGCGGCGGCCAGTTTCTCGGCAGCTGCTTTTTCCAGTTCGGCGCGCTTGACTTCGAACTCGGCCACGGCAGCCTGCGTTGCACGGCGGGCCATTTTTTGCGGGATCAGGAAGTTACGAGCGTAACCATCCTTGACCTTGACGACGTCGCCCAGGTTGCCGACGTTGACGACTTTTTCCAGCAGGATAACTTGCATTTTATTCTCCAGTAATCTGACTATGCTTTGATGTCGCGACCGACGATTAAGCGTTGTGCAGGTCGGTGTACGGCAGCAGAGCCAGGTAACGGGCGCGCTTGATGGCGGTGTCAACTTGACGCTGGTAGTGCGCCTTGGTGCCGGTCAGGCGTGCCGGCATGATCTTGCCGTTTTCCTGGACGAAATCCTTCAGGGTGTCGACGTCTTTGTAGTCAACCTGTTCCACGCCTGCAGCGGTGAAGCGGCAGAATTTCTTGCGCTTGAACAGCGGGTTCTGCTGTTTACGCTTCTCTTTGAGCTTAGCTTTGTTTTTGTCGAACTTTTTACCGAATGCCATTTTGAGGCTCCTGTATCTATCTAAAAACGTGCCCGCACAATTCTTTATGCGGCGGCACTGAAATCAATGATGTGAAACACCAAGGCTTTGCTGTGACGACTTTTCCTGGCCAAAAATCCCGTGAAGCGGTACATGGCGCCCAACTCGGCATTGGCAAATCGCCCCGAAATCTCGCCCGCGGCAACCGCGGGAATCTCGAATTCGACCTGCCTGTCCATCCTTGCCTCCGTCTGCGTCGACCCGTGTTGCAGGACGCCGCCCACGATGGGGATGCCGGCCGGGGTGTAGCGCAGGGTGTCGCGTTCCAGAATGCTCGCGACCAGGGACAGCTCGTTCACTTACAACCTTGATGCTCCCGCGCGATTTAGGCGGCAGCGGCGGCCGGAGCGGCGGCCTGCTCGGCGCGGTGGCTCTTGGCTGCGTCTTCGCGCTGGACCGATTTCATCATCGGCGACGGCGCGGTTTCAGCCTTCTTCATCTTCACGGTCAGATGACGCAGCACGGCATCATTGAATTTGAATGCGGTTTCCAGCTCGACCAGGGTCTCGTTGTCGCACTCGATGTTCAAGCAGATGTAGTGTGCCTTCGGCAGCTTCTGGATCTGGTAAGCCATTTGACGACGGCCCCAATCTTCGACGCGGTGGATATTGCCGCCGCGCGAGGTGACCGTGGTCTTGTAGCGTTCGATCATCGCCGGGACTTGCTCGCTCTGGTCCGGGTGGACGATAAACACGATTTCATAATGACGCATGAAACACTCCTTAAGGACGTTTAAACAAATGCCCACCTCGGCGTCAAGACGAGTGTGGGAAGGGGAAGCCCAACATTATAACAGCAAAAACGTCAAGCGCACCATCCATGACGCAGTGCGATCGATCGGGCACGCACGCCGCGCGCTGCGTGCCGCACCGCGACAGGTTCGGGACGCGCGTTGCGTGCCGCACCGCGACAGGTTCGGGACGCGCGCTGCGTGCCGCACCGCGAAAAAAAATGTTGAATCCCCTTGCGCGCGGCGCAATACTGTACAAAAATACAGTCTCATTCCGCACCAACCAAAACGAACATGCTAAAGCTCACCGCACGGCAAGAACAGATCCTCAACCTGATCAAGGAAGCCATCGAGAACACGGGCTTCCCGCCGACCCGCGCCGAAATCGCCCAGGAGCTTGGCTTCCGCTCGGCCAACGCGGCCGAGGAACACCTGCAGGCCCTGGCCCGCAAAGGCGCGATCGAAATCTCGCCGGGCACCTCGCGCGGTATCCGCCTCGTCGGCCAGGCCGCAACCGAATCCAAGGCCGCCCTGCCCTCGTTCGTGCCGCCGATCCCGCCGAACCTGATGGCGCTGCCGCTCGTCGGCCGCGTCGCCGCCGGCTCGCCCATCCTGGCCCAGGAACACGTCGAAGCGACCTATTCCGTCGATCCGGCGATGTTCTCCAGCAAGCCGGACTTCCTGCTGAAGGTCCGCGGCTGGTCGATGCGCGACGCGGGCATCTGCGACGGCGATTTCCTCGCCGTCAAGAAAGTCGACAGCGCCAAGAACGGCCAGATCGTCGTCGCCCGCATCGGCGACGAAGTGACGGTCAAGCGCTACCGCAAGACGGGCGCCACGATCGAGCTGCTGCCGGAGAATCCGGACTTTTCCGTGATCACCGTCGATCCGAGCTCGGACGAGTTCGCGCTGGAAGGGCTGGCCGTCGGCCTGCTGCGGTCCTGGCACTGAGCACGACATCGTAGTTACGTCCCGCAACATCGAAAGGCCGCATCTTGCGGCCTTTTTTTGCATATAAAATATACAGAAAGAAATATATTCCGGACACAAAATGAATAGAATATAAACTTTTGATCGAGCGGACAGAAGGAGTTTCATGCAACGTCATGTATTGAGCATCGCAAGCCTGGCATTGTTCGCCGGCCTGGGGCACGCGGCTGAGGGCAACGTCACATCCGCACCGGCTTCCATCCGTTCGGCACTCGCCAGCGGCGTCGACACCCGGTACATCGAACGCTCGATACGGCCGCAGGACGATTTTTTCGAATATCTGAACGGCAAGTGGCTCAAGACGGTCGACATCCCGTCGGACAAGCCATACCTCGATCCATTCGTCGACCGGTACGAGGATTCACTGCGCCAACTGCGCGAGATCATTGAAAAAGCCGGTGCCGGCACGGATGCAACCCATGAACGCGATGCCCGCCGCATCGGCGACTTCTACGCCAGCTTCATGGACGAGGCGAAGCTGGAGCAACTGGGCATCACACCGTTGCGGCGCGAACTGGATCGGATCGCCGCGATCCAGGACAAGGCTGAATTGTCCGGTGTACTGGCCCATCTGGGCAGGCTCGGCATGGGTGTGCCGCTCGACTTCACCATTCACCTGGACAACAAGGATTCAACCCGCTATGTCGCCGACATCAGCCAGGGCGGACTGGGCCTGCCTGACCCCGACTATTTTCTGAAGGCGGACGACCGGAAGCTGGCCGACATGAAGACCCGATATCTGGCCCACTGCCAAAAGGTCCTGTCCATGGCGGGCGACGGGCATGCCGCCGCCCACGCGCAGGCCATCGTCGCTTTCGAGACCGAACTGGCCAAGGCGCAATGGACCAAGGTCGAACTGCGCGATCCGAACAAGGCATACAACAAGTTCGACCTGAGCGATCTTCCACGGTTCGCACCGGGTTTCGACTGGAACAGCTGGCTGGACGGCATCGGCCTGTCCGGCAAGAGTACATACGTGATTGTTGGCCAGCCAAGTTATCTGAAGGCGTTTGCCGGGATCGCGAATGTCACGCCGCTCGATACCTGGAAAGCTTACCTGACACTACACCTGGTCAAATCCTATAGCCGTTTCCTGTCGAAGTCCTTTGTCGACGCCGATTTCGAATTTTTCGACAAGACGCTGTTCGGCATCGAAGCGAACGAGCCGCGCTGGAAACGCGGCGTCGGCGTGATCGAAAGCACGCAGGGTGATGCGCTGGGCAGGTTGTATGTGGCTCGGTATTTCCCACAAGAACGCAAGGTACGTATCGAACGTCTGATGCGGAACCTGCTGGCCACCTACAAGCTGAGCATCGACAAGCTCGACTGGATGAGCCCGGCCACCAAGAGGGAAGCCCAGGCCAAGCTGGCCAAGATGAAGACGAAAATCGGGTATCCGGACAAGTGGAAGGATTATTCGGCCCTCGTCGTCAAACGCGACGACCTGGTCGGCAACGTGATGCGGTCGCGCGAACTCGAGTTCGACCGCGACCTCGCGAAACTGGGCAAGCCCATCGATCGCGACGAGTGGACCATGACGCCGCAGACGGTCAATGCCTACTACAACCCGGAAAAGAATGAAATCGTGGTGCCGGCCGCCGTGCTGCAACCGCCGTTCTTCGATGGCGATGCGGACGATGCCGTCAATTACGGCGGCATCGGCACCATACTCGGCCACGAGATCAGTCACGGCTTCGACGACCAGGGTTCCCAGTACGACGGCGACGGCAACCTGCGCGACTGGTGGACCGCGGCCGACCATAAACGGTTCAAGGACAAGAGCAGGATGCTGGTCAGCCAGTACAACGCCTTCGAACCGGTCCCTGGCTACCATGTGAACGGCGAACTGACTCTGGGCGAGAATATCGCCGACATTTCGGGTCTGGCGATCGCATACAAGGCCTACCACATGTCGTTGAAGGGAACGACACCCCCCGTGATCGGCGGCCTGACCGGCGACCAGCGTCTATACATGGGTTTCGGCCATATCTGGCGTCAGAAGATGCGCGACAACATGCTGATCATGGTGCTCAAGACCGACCCGCACTCGCCGGGCCGATTCCGCACCAACGGCCCCCTGCGCAACAACCCGGGCTTCTACGATACGTTCGGCGTCAAGCCGGGCGACAAGATGTACCTGGCACCCAGGGATCGGGTAAGTATCTGGTGACCGCTCGCGCCGGCGGCCGCCCGTGGCGGCGGCCGGCATCGGTCACTTGCCGTCATCCGGCGGCGGCGCGTTCTTGACCATCTCGTTGTGTTCCTTGACGTACGCCTCGGTGCCCGCGCGCCAGGCGTCGAAGTCGGCGATGACCATCCGGCCGGCCACTTTCGTATCTTCCGCCAGGCGGTCGCTCACCTCCTTCAGGTGCGCCGTCGCCTTGTCCGTCTCGTCCTTCGTCATGATCTTGGCGAGGTCGTCCGGGATGCGCTTGGTCAGCGGCAGCGCGGCATTCAGGTGTTTTACCCAGTTGTTGTGGCAAGCCTCCCAGTCCTTCATCTTGCCGCCGTAATAGTCGATTTCCTCGTTGACCTTGGACATGGTCGGAAAACGGGGCGCCGGGCAGCGGTATTCGCTCGTGCGCAGGTCGGAACCGTCGTATTTGGCGATCCAGTAATCGAGGTCGGCGCGGCGCGCCTCGCGCTGCTTCATCAGCGCGAGCGAGGCGATGGCGACGGCATTGCCCTTGGCGGCGGCTTTCTGGAACCATTGCGCGGCCTGGTCCATGTCGATGGCGCCCGCCTCGCCATAGAAATACATTTCGCCCACGTGTTGCTGGGCCATGACGTTGCCGGCGTTCGCCAGCTTCGTGTATTTCTGCAGGGCTTCCGGATAGGCTTTCTTGGCGAACAGCGCATCCGCTTCCGCGAGCTCGGCGGCGGAGTTGGCGGACGATGCGGCGGCGGCCGGCTTCGCAGCGCCGCCCTTGGCGGACGATTTGGCGACGGATTTGGCGACGGGCTCCGCGCCGAACGCGACACCGCCACACAGCAGTGCGGCGCAAAACAGGACAGTCTTCATGGGGTGTGCAATTCTACGAGTAGAGGGATGGCAACACGACGATCATAACCGCAGCGTCGTCCACGCTCAACCGGGAAGGCAATCCGCCCGCCCGGCTTTACGCAGCTTTACGACACGCTCAGCCGTTCAGCGCGCCACCGAAATCGGCCAGCAGGTCGTCCGTGTCCTCGATGCCCACCGATACGCGGATCAGCGATTCCGCGATGCCCATGCTGGCGCGCCGCGCCGCGCCCATCTCGAAGAAGATCGTGTGCGCGACGGGAATGACGAGCGTGCGCGTGTCACCCAGGTTGCTCGCCGGGATGCCGACCTTGAGGCGGTTCAGGTAGTCGAAGCAATCGATGCCCTCCTTCAGCTCGAAGCTGAACAGCGAGCCGTAGGCGCGGAACTGTTCGGACGCCAGCTTGTGCTGCGGATGCGATGCCAGGCCCGGATAGTGGACGGCCGCCACGCGTTCGTCCGCTTCCAGCATCGTCGCCAATGCCAGCGCGTTCGCGCAGGTGCGGTCCATGCGCAGGGCGAGCGTCTCGGCGCCGACCGCGATGTGGTGCGCCGCTTCCGGTGCGAGCGAGGCGCCGAAGTCGCGCAGCGCCTTCGCGCGCAGCTGGGCCATGCCCTGCGCGGCCGGCGGCTGGCGGCGGAAGTTGTCGGCGATGTTCGGATAGGCGCTCCAGTCGAACACGCCGGTGTCCGTCAGCGCGCCGCCCAGCGCCATGCCGTGGCCGCCGATCGACTTGGTCAGCGCGTTCACGACGAGGCCCGCGCCGACGGCTTTCGGACGGAACAGGTAGGGCGTCGTCATCGTGTTGTCGACGACGTACAGGATGCCGCGCGCGCGGCACAGTTCACCGATGCGGGCGAGATCCGCGATCTGCGTGCGCGGATTGGCGATGGTCTCGACGAACACGATGCGCGTATTCGGCTTCAGTGCCGCTTCGACGTTCGCGACGTCGGTCGCATCGACGAACGACACTTCCGTCCCCTGCGCCGCCACCGTGTTCCACAGGCTGTTGGTATTCCCGAACAGGAACGACGACGACACGACGTGGTCGCCCGCGCGCAGCAGCGCCTGCGCGAGCGCGCCGATGGCGGCCATGCCGGTGGCGAAGCACAGGGTGGCGGTGCCGCCTTCCATCTTGCTGATCTTGTCTTCCAGCGCGGCGACGGTCGGGTTGCCCTGGCGGCCGTAGCGGAAGCCCGGTTCCTTGCCCTGGAAGACCGAGGCCAGCTGGCGCGCGTCGGTGTAGCCGAAGGCGACCGACGTGTGGATCGGCTTATGGAGGGAGTTGTGTTCGATCGGCTTGCTGCGATCGTTGTGCAGGATGGTGGTGGTGAAGCCGTAGTTTGGTTTGTCGCTCATGGTCTTGTTCTGCGCGGTGGTAAATGATGAGGCCCATCAACAACAAACCCGGATTATTCGGCTGCGACGGGCGGATTCAGGTTCAGCTGCGTGCGCACCATGTCGTCCGACGATTTGCCGGACGACTTGTGGCGCACGCTCTCGAGCTGGTCGAGATAGGCCGGCGTCACGTCGCCCGTCACGTACACGCCGTCGAAGCACGACGCTTCCACGTTCGTCAGGGCCGGGTTGACGTCCGAGATCGACTTGCGCAGCGCGTCCAGGTCCTGGTACACGAGGCGGTCGGCCGTGATCTCGCGGCACACTTCCTCGACGGTGCGGCCGTGGGCGATCAGCTCGTCGCGCGTCGGCATGTCGATGCCGTACACGTTCGGGTACAGCACCGGCGGCGCGGCCGACGCGAAGAAGACCTTGCGGGCGCCCGACTCGCGCGCCATCTGCACGATCTCGCGGCTGGTCGTGCCGCGCACGATGGAGTCGTCGACGAGCAGCACGTTCTTGTCCTTGAACTCGGACGCGATCGCGTTCAGCTTCTGGCGCACGGACTTCCGGCGCATCGTCTGGCCCGGCATGATGAACGTGCGGCCGATGTAGCGGTTCTTGATGAAGCCTTCGCGGTATTCGACGCCCAGCTTCAGCGCGAGCTGGATGGCGGCCGGGCGCGACGAATCCGGGATCGGCATCACGACGTCGATCTCTTCGACCGGGATCTCCTTGCGGATCTTCTCGGCCAGGTATTCGCCCATGCGCAGGCGGGTCGCGTACACGGACGCGCCGTCGATCACGGAGTCGGGACGGGCCAGGTACACGTATTCGAACGCGCACGGATTCAGCGAGGGATTCTCGGCGCACTGGCGCGTGTGCAGCTGGCTGTCGGCGTCGACCCAGACGGCTTCGCCCGGCGCGATGTCGCGCACGAAGCGGAAGCCCAGGCCTTCGAGGGCGACGGATTCGCTGGCGAGCAGGTATTCGGGACCGTTCTCGGTCTCGTTGATGCCGAGGCACAGCGGACGGATGCCGAACGGATCGCGGAACGCGAGCAGCCCGTGGCCGGCGATCTGCGCGATGACGGCATACGCGCCGCGCACGCGGCGGTGCACGTGCGCGACGGCCTTGAACACGGCGTCCGGCGCGAGCGTGAAGCCGTCGGCGGCCTGGGCGATTTCGTGGGCGAGCACGTTCAGCAGGACTTCCGAATCGGAGTTCGTGTTGACGTGGCGGCGATCGTTGCGGAACAGCTCTTCCTTCAGCTGTTCCTGGTTGGTCAGGTTACCGTTGTGCGCCAGGGTGATGCCGAACGGGGCATTCACGTAGAACGGCTGCGCTTCCTCTTCGCTGGACGAGCCGGCCGTCGGATAGCGGCAGTGGCCGATGCCGGAATTGCCTTGCAGCGAACGCATGTTGCGTGTGCGGAAAACGTCACGCACGAGGCCGTTGGCCTTGTACATCGAGAACATGCTGCTGTGATTGGTTGCAATCCCCGCCGCATCCTGACCGCGATGCTGCAGCAGCAGCAATGCGTCATACAACAGCTGGTTGACGGGGGCTTGCGAGACGACGCCGACGATGCCACACATGGTGTGCTCCTAATACCGTGAAGAAGTGTTCAAAACTGTACGTGCTGCGCGAAGGCAGCGGGCAAGAAAGGCTTGACCGTGCGCGCTCCGGTTTCCGCCATGGGCGAGAGCAGCGCGTCTTTCCAGAAAGCCTGTTGGGGAATGGAAGTCATCCCGCACAATATGACGCCGGCCAGCACGATTACAATGCCCCGGCCCAACCCGAACAGGCCGCCGAGGCCGCGGTCGGCCAGGCTCAGGCCGGAGGCCTCGATCAATGCGCCGATCGCGAGGGCCAACAGGCCCATCAGCACGCGCACGCCGAGGAACAATGCAATGAAGGCGACGATCAGTCGCAAGGCTTCGCCCGGAATCACGGATGGTAGCATGGGCGCCAGCTTCGCGCCGAAGGCGTTGGCGACGATGAAGGCCGCCACCCAGCCGAGCAGCGACAGGATTTCCTTGACCAGGCCGCGCATGGTGCTGATGACGACCGACGACGCCAGGATGAACAAGACCACGTAGTCGAAGATCGTCACGGCGCGGCTTTTGCAGTCATCATCGGTTTCGGACAAGTTCGGCGTCAGACCGGGCTCATGGTGCCGGACATGCCCAGGCGGCCCAGCTTGGCGCGGACTTTCTCGGCGTCGTCCTTGTTCAGGGGGCCGACCCGTACGCGGATCAGTTCGCCGGCCGGCGTGTTCGTCTTTTGCGTGTACGACGAAATGCCCGCATCGCGCAGCCGGGCCTGCACCTCGGCCGCCTTTTCCTGGCTCGACAGTGCCGCGACCTGCAGCACGAATTTCTGCGATCCGGACTCGGCCGGCTTGTCCTTCACGGCGGCCTTCTCGGCCTGCTTGCCTTCCAGGATCGCCATCGCGCGGGCCGCGTCGTCATGCGGCTTGGCCGGCTTTTCCTTGTCGGCGCGGGCTTCGCGCGCGAGGCGCTCGGCCCTGTCACGTTCCGCCTTGTCGTGCTCGGCCTTGTCGTGCTCCGCCTTGTCCTTCTCGGCGAGGCGCGCCTCGGCTTTCGCGTCCTTGTGGTCGGGCTTCGCGGGCTCGGGCTTGGATTCCGGCTTGTGCTCGACCTTGGGCTCCGGCTTCGGTGCGGTCACGGCGGCGACGCTCTCCGGCCTGGCGGCGGCGACGGTGGCCGGTGCCTTCGGTGCCGGCGCGGGCGGCGGTGCATCGACGATCTCCTCGCCCTTGTCGACGCTGTCCGCGGCGGACACGGCCTTGTCGGCGGCAGGCACGGGCAGCGGCGCCGCCTTGTCCTTCGCGGGGATCTCGATCGCGATGTCGCCGGCGAGCGGCTTCGGTTCGGAATCGAGCAGCATCGGCAGGCCGACGGCGGCGGCCAGCGCCAGCGCGATGGCGCCCACGAGGCGGCGCCGGGCGCGCTTCTTTTCGGGCAGCATGGGGTCGTTGCCGGGACGGCGCGACGCGCCGCCGCCGGCATTGCTCGCACGCTTGGCGCGGGCGCGCTCGCCGATCGCGGCGTCGTCATCCTTGCTGTAGAAGCGGCCACTGTCCTCGGCGAGGCGGTCCTGCTTGCTTTTAGGGGAGAACAAGCCCATGCGGTGTCACGTCAATGAAGAGAGGATTTACGGGCCGCCATCACGCCAGCCACGGTGTAGAACGAACCAAAGACCACTATTCTATCATCCTGTCCGGCCCGGCTCGTTGCATCTGCGAATGCCTCGGCCGGATTCGCGAACGTTTTGACGGAGAATTCGCCGTCCCTGGCATCGGCCGGCCGCAACGCTTCGAGCTTCGCGGCCAGCACGGCCGGGTCGGCCGAACGGGGCGACGGCAGCGCCGCCACGCACCAGTGGTCGACGTACGGCGCCATGTGGGCGACGACGGCGTCGATGTCCTTGTCCTGCATGATGCCGAGCACGCCGTAGGTAAACCGGTGGAACCCCATGTTGCTCAGGTTCTGCGCCAGCGTCGCCGCCGCGTGCGGGTTGTGGGCGACGTCGAGGATCGTCGTCGGACGGCCCGCCAGCACCTGGAAGCGGCCCGGCAGCTCGACCAGCGCGAGGCCCGTGCGCACCTCTTGCGCGCCCACCGGCAGCACGTTGCGCAGCGCCTCCAGCGCCGCCAGCGCGGCCGCCGCGTTCAGCAGCTGGTTGGCCCCGCGCAGCGCCGGATACGCGAGCGAATTGCGGCGCTGGTTGCGGCCGCCGTAGGCCCACTGCTGCTTGTCGCCCTGGTAGTTGAAGTCGCGGCCCAGCAGCCACAGATCGGCGCCGATGGCTTCCGCATGGTCGATCAGCGATTGCGGCGGCAGCGGATCGCTGCAGATCGCCGGCCTGCCGGGGCGGAAGATGCCGGCCTTCTCGAAGCCAATCTCCTCGCGCGTGTCGCCGAGATAATCCTTGTGGTCGATGTCGATGCTCGTGACGATGGACACGTCCGCGTCGATCACGTTCACGGCATCCAGACGCCCGCCCAGGCCCACCTCGAGGATCGCCACGTCGACGCCGGACGTCGCCAGCAGATGCATGATCGCGAGTGTCGTGAATTCGAAATACGTGAGGTCGATGTCGCCGCGGCGCGCTTCCACTTCAGCGAACGCCGCGACGAGAACGGCGTCGCTGGCCATCTCGCCGTTGATGCGGGCGCGCTCGTTGAAATCGAGGAAGTGCGGCTTGATGTACAGGCCGACCTTGTAGCCGCTCTGCAGCAGCATCGCTTCCAGCATGGCGCAGGTCGAACCCTTGCCGTTGGTGCCGGCGACCATGATCACGGGGCAGGAAAAGGCCAGTCCCATGCGCTCCTTGACGGTGCGCACGCGGTCCAGCCCCATGTCGATGTGGGTCTCGGCATGGCGTGACTCGAGCAGTGCCAGCCAGTCGGGCAAGGTGGTCGGGAGGTTGTGCATGGGATGTCGTCCGGATGAAGCCTGGAAGGAAAATACGCGCGCGGCCGGTTGCTTGTCGGGAGCAGCCGGCCGCGCATTTGGGCGTAGTGTAGCCGTTCGTATCAGGCTTGTCGAATTCTTGCCGTCAATTACTTATCTTCTCGACAAGCTCCAGAGTCCGCGTGCCCGAACGAATCCATACCCCGACGCGAATCAATGCGTGACGGCGCCGACTTCGGCCGTGGTGAATTCGAAACCGCCGATGCGGGCCGCCACCTGGTTGTAGATCCAGGCACCGATCGCGGCGCCGATGAACGCGCCGACCGCATACGCCACCGGCATGACGACCAACATGGCGATGCCGACGCCCGCCGGCATCACCGCCGACATGAACAATGCCGCCAGTACGACGACCGGAATGGCGGTGACGAGATACACAGCGGCCATGACCTTGGCCGACTGCACGACGGATACCTGCACGATTTGTTTTTTCATGATGGATGCCGGGTGGAGTGGAAGAAAACAGCCCGTCCACTCTATCCCGACATTTCCACCAAGAAAATCGAACGCGTCAAGGAACGGGCATCCGGCCTTGGCCAATTCGGGGCCAGAGCACTGGCCGACGATCAATTGCCCAAAACCGGGCTCTGACCCCGAATTGTCGATTTGAACGACGCTTATTTGGCGTCCAGCGCTTCCCTGATGCCCGCGACAAACGCCCGCACGGCCGCCGGCCCCTGCTCCTTCGGCGTATTTTCCAGCTCCTGGATGATGCGGCTGCCGATCACGACGGCGTCGGCCACCGCCGCCACCGACCTGGCCGTCTGCGCGTCGCGGATGCCGAAGCCGACGCCGATCGGCAGCTTGACGTGCTCGCGGATCGCGGCCACGCGCTGCGCCACGTCGGCCGTGTCGATGCCGCCCGCGCCCGTCACGCCTTTCAGCGAGACGTAGTAGGAAAAGCCGCTGCCGTGGCGCGCCACCTGCTTCACGCGCTCGACGGTGGACGTCGGCGCCAGCAGGAAGATCAGGTCGAGGCCGTTGGCCTTCATCTCGTCCGCGAACGCTTCGCATTCCTCCGGCGGATAGTCGACGACGATGGCGCCGTCGGCACCGGCGGCCTTGGCGCGGCGGACGAATTCGCTCTGGCCCATGCGCTCGATCGGGTTCGCGTAACCCATCAGCACGATGGGCGTGTGCTGGTTGGTCTTGCGGAACTCGGCGACCTGGGCGAACACGTCGGTCATGCTGATGCCGAACGTGAGCGCGCGTTCGCAGGCGCGCTGGATGACGGGGCCTTCCGCCATCGGGTCGGAGAACGGGACGCCGAGTTCGAGGACGTCGGCGCCACCCTCGACGAGGGCGTGCAGCAGCGGGACGGTCAGTTCCGGAGCCGGGTCGCCGGCGGTGATGAAGGTGACGAGACCGGTCTTGCCCTGCTCTTTGAGGGCGTCGAAAGTTTGTGCGATACGGGACATGCTGTTTTCCTTGAATGTGGTTGGCAATGGGAGGATGGAGCTCAGCCGAAGTTGAGTCCCGCCCGTTGCGCCACGGTGTGCATGTCCTTGTCGCCGCGGCCCGACAGGTTCACCAGGATGATCTGGTCGGCCGGGAGCGTCGGCGCCAGCTTGGCCGCGTAGGCGATCGCGTGCGACGATTCCAGCGCCGGGATGATGCCCTCGATGCGGCAGCAGTCGTGGAACGCGGCCAGCGCTTCGTCGTCCGTGATCGACACGTACTGGGCCCGCTGGCTGTCCTTCAGCCACGCGTGTTCCGGACCGACGCCCGGATAATCCAGGCCCGCGGACACGGAATGCGTCTCGATGATCTGGCCGTGCTCGTCCTGCAGCAGGTAGGTGCGGTTGCCGTGCAGGACGCCCGGGAAGCCGGCCGTGAGCGACGCCGCGTGCTTGCCGGAGTCCAGGCCCTCGCCCGCCGCCTCGACGCCCACCAGCTTCACGCCCGGCTCGTCGATGTACGGATAAAAGATGCCCATCGCGTTCGAGCCGCCGCCGATGCAGGCGACGACGTAGTCCGGCTGGCGGCCCGTCATCTGCGGCATCTGCACGCGGCATTCCTCGCCGATCACGGACTGGAAATCGCGCACCATCATCGGATACGGGTGCGGACCGGCGACCGTGCCGATGATGTAGAACGTGTTCTCGATGTTGGTGACCCAGTCGCGCATCGCTTCGTTCAGCGCGTCCTTCAGCGTCTTCGATCCCGATTCGACCGGGACGACGGTCGCGCCCAGCAGCTTCATGCGGTAGACGTTCTGCGCCTGGCGCTTGACGTCCTCGCTCCCCATGTAGATCACGCATTCGAGGCCGAAGCGCGCGCAGATGGTGGCCGTCGCGACGCCGTGCTGGCCGGCGCCCGTCTCGGCGATGATGCGCGGCTTGCCCATGCGGCGGGCCAGCAGCGCTTGCCCGATCACGTTGTTGATCTTGTGGGCGCCGGTGTGGTTCAGGTCCTCGCGCTTGAAGAAGATCTGCGCACCCAGGCCGTGATGCGCCCCCTGCTGCGACCAGCGCTTGGCGTGGTACACGGGCGACGGGCGGCCGACGAAGTGCGCCAGCTCGTAGCGGAATTCTTCGAGGAATTCGGGGTCCTGGCTGTAGCGCGCGTAGGCGTCGTTCAGTTCGGCCAGCGCGTGGCTGAGCGTCTCGGCGACGAACGAGCCGCCGTACGGGCCGAAGTGGCCGGTGGTGTCCGGCAGCTGGTAGTCGGGGGTCTTGAACAGCGCTTGTGCGCCATTAACTTGGTTGGCTTTCATGGTGTGTCAGGCTTTCAGTGGTGGCATCGCCGGCCCGCACCGCGTCGATGAACGCGGCGATCTTGCGGGCATCCTTGATCCCCTTGCTCGCCTCGACACCGCTACTGATGTCGACCGCGAAGGGGCGTACTTGCGCCACCGCGCCAGTCACGTTGTGTACGCTCAAGCCACCACTCAAAACGACCCGAGGCGCGAGCTCTTTTGGAATAAGAGACCAATCGAAAACCTTTCCTGCACCGCCATAGGCATCCACGTAGGTGTCGAGCAGAAGACCCGAGAACCACGTACTGGCGGCGCGGTATTGAGCTTCCGATTCTAGCAAATCGGCGGACGTCGTGTCGGGTTTTACGCGATACGCCCGCACGAACGGCCGTTGCACGGCGCTGGCCAGCCGAGCGCACTGCCCGACCGTTTCGTCGCCGTGGAATTGCAGCAGCGCGACCGGGCCGGCCGCGACGACCGCGCGGACCTCGTCCTCCGTCGCGTTGACGAACAGCGCGACGGTGTTCAGGAATGGCGGCAGTGCGCGTGCCAGTTCGGCGTAGCGCGCGGGCGTGACGTAGCGCGGGCTCTTCGGGTAAAACACGAAGCCGAGGGCGTCGGCGCCGGCATCGACGGCGGCATGCAGGTCTTCAGTGCGGGTGATGCCGCAGATCTTGATACGGGTGCGGGGCATGATGGCTCGACGATGAAACGTGCAATATCGGCCGCAGTAGGGTGGGCTCCCCTGAGCCCACGCGGAAGCCGGCACAACGCAAACTTAGGCGTGGGTACGTGTGTGATGCCACCGGCATCACACCCCCCACCCTACGGCAGGTGGTCAATTCAACATTCTACAACCACGGCAGGGCCGCCGCCGGCTCCTGCGGCAAGCCCCACTTGGGATCGTAATCGATTGTAGCAAGGTACAGCCCATCCGGCATGAAGGTCGGCGCCGCGGCGTCGCGCGAGCGCGCGTCGAGCACCTCGGCCATCCAGGCCGGCTCGTTGCGTCCGGTCCCCACATAGATCAGCGAACCGACGATGTTGCGCACCATGTGATGCAGGAACGCGGAGGCGCGCACCGTGAACACGACGATGTCGCCGCTGCGCTCGATGCGGACCTCGTGCATCTGCTTGACGGGCGAATTCGCCTGGCAACCGGACGCGCGGAAACTGGAAAAATCGTGCGTGCCGATCAGGTGCGCGGCCGCCGCGCGCATGCGCTCGACGTCGAGCGGCCGGAACACCCAGCCGGCGCGTCCGGCCAGCAGCGCGGACGGGTTGGCGTGGTTGTACAGCACGTAGTGATAGGTGCGCGAGCGGGCCGAGAAGCGCGCGTGGAAATCCTGCCCTCCGATGTCCGGCGCGACCACGTGGGCCCAGCGCACGACGATCGACTCGGGCAGGAAGGCGTTCGTGCCGCGCACCCACGATTGCGGCGCGCGGTCGAGGTCCGTGTCGAAATGGACGACCTGCTCGATCGCGTGCACGCCGGCGTCCGTGCGGCCGGCGCACGTCGTCGCGAGCCGCGTGCAGGCGAATTTCTCGAGCGCGATCTCCAGCTGGTCCTGCACCGTGTCGCGCGATGGCTGTTTCTGATACCCGTTCCAGGCGGTGCCCACGTACTGGACACCCAAAGCGATTCGTGTCAAAGCGCGTTACCTTACTCCAGGGATGCGCGCATCGAGGTGGCACGCGCCGCCTGCTCGGTACTGCCGCCGCGAATGACTTCATCGAGCAGCTCGCGCGCCCCTTCCTTGTCGCCGATTTCCTGGTAGGCGATGGCGAGATCCAGCTTCGTCTCCATCTCCATGTGGGCGGCAGACAGCGCGGCCGAATCGGCCGGCGCGGCCGGCATGTCGAACGCCGGCTCGGACAACGTCTGCACTTCCGGCAGCGGCAGGGCACCGTCGGCCGGCAGGTCGAGGTCGAAGCCGCCCATGTCGAATTGCGCTTCCGCGCGCTCCGGCACGACGCGATCCGGTTCGGCGAACAGCGCGTCGGCCGGTGCCGGCGTGGCCGGGATGTCGAACATGTGCTCGTCCAGCGCGGCTGCCGGAATCGAGGCCGGGCTTTCCGCGCGCGGCGTCTCGGCGATGTCGAAATCCATGGCGTCGAGGTCGAACAGCGGATCGCGCTCCGCGGTTGCGGCGTGCGACTCCGGCTCGGGCGGCAGGCTGGCCTGCAGTTCCGTCGGCAGGTCGGGCAGGTCGAATTCGCGCGCCAGGTTGGCCATCTCGATCTCGGCGGCGGCAGCGGTCGCGGCGGCCGGCGCGAGCAGATCGTGTTCCGTGTGCGCTTCCAGTTGCGGCACCGGATTCGCGGCCGGGGCGGCGAAGTCCATGTCGAACGAGAAGTCGAGCGGGTCGTGTTCCGCCTTGTCCAGGGCAACCGCCGGTTCGGCCGGCAGCGCCGGTGCGGCCGGCGCGGCGGTCGGCTGGTCGAATGCGCTCATGTCGAATTCGAGGTCGGGCACGTCGCCCACGTCGGCCAGCGGCTGCGCGGCCTGCGGCGCGCTCGCCGTCTCGACCGGCTCGAACGCGAGGCCGCCCAGGTCGAAGTCGAGCGTGTGGTCGTCTTCCACCGGCGCCGGTTCGGTCGACGGCGCGTTGGTCACGGGGGCCGGTGCCGGCTGGGCCGTCGCCATCGCGTCGGCGAAGTGCTGGCTGAAATCCATCGGCTCGTCGAGCGGCGCGGCGAACGGATCGTCCACGTGCGCGTCGGCGACATGCGCGTCCGCGACATGCGCGTCGGTCGCCGGCACCGCGGCGGGTGCGCCGAAGACGTCGTCCAGCTCCTTCGACAGCAATGCCTGCTGGCCCAGTTCCTCGGTGCTGGGCGCCGGGGCCGCAGGCGTGGCGCTGTGGGCATACAGCGGGTTGAGCGGGTCGATGGACAGGCCCAGCGCGGCGGCCTGCGCCCATTCGTCGCCCTGGCCGCGCGTCATGCCGTACAACTCGGCGGCCTGCGTCTCGAACGCGCGCTGGTCCTTGCGGGCGGCGTAGATCTCGAGCAGCTTGAGGCGCACCGGATAGCGCTCCGGATGCGTGCGCAGGGCTTCCTTGAGGATCTCCTCGGCCTGGGCGTCGCGGCCGTAGGCGATGTAGACGTCGGCTTCCGCGACCGGATCGACTTCGTTCGTGTCGAGTTGGCTGGCGGACGGCGCGAAGCTCGAGTTGAAGACGCTGTTGTTCGTGTCGACGCTCTGGCCGCCCGTCTCGGCGAACATCGAGTGCGCCGGCTCGGCCGGCACGCCGAGGATCGACGGCTCGGCCACCGGCTTGGCGACCTTCTGCTTGCGGCGCTGGGAGACGAGCAGGCCGCCCAGCAGCAGCGCGACCGCGCCGCCGCCGACCAGCGGCAGGTTGTTCATGATGAAGTCCATCAGGCCCGGTTCCGGCGGGGCGGCGGGCCTGGCCGGCTTGATGGCCGGCAGCTTCTTCGGCACGGTCGCAGGCGCAGCCGGCGCCGGCGTCTTCGCCAGCGTCGCGGATGGCTGCGCGGGCGCGGCCGGGGTCGACGCGTTCTTCTCGGCTTCGGCGCCCGTCTTGCTCTTGACCGTCGCCAGCTTCTCGAGGTCGTTCACATTGCGTTCGAGCTCGCGCACGCGCTGCTGCGCATCGGCCAGGGCCTTTTCCTTGGCGATGCGGTCCTCGGCGCTCATCGTCGCGCCCTTGCCGGCAGGCGTGTCCGGCGCGGCCTTGGACAGGCGCAGCTTGTCCTGGGATGCGTTGGCGGCCGTCGGGCGTTCCTCGACCTTGGCCGTGATCTTGCCGGCCGCGCTCTGGCCCGCCTCCGGGGTCCTGGCGGGCTCGGACGCGCCGACCTGGCCCGCCAGCTTGTTGCGGTAGGCGTTGAAGTCGGCCGCATGGGCGACGACGACGCCATGCGCCTCGGTGTCGTCCGTGGCGCGCACGGCGTCGGCCGACGGCACGGCCAGGATGCGGCCCGACTTGAGGCGGTTCATGTTGTTGCCGATGAAGGCATCGGGATTGGCGCGGTACAGCGCGACGAGCATCATGTCGAGCGACACGTCGACCGGCTTGAGCTGGCTGGCGATGCGGCCCAGGCTGTCGCCCGGCCTGACGCGGTACTTCGACGGCGCGGCCGCGGCCTGGGCGCCCTCGCCTTCCGTGGCCGGGCGCGCGCGGTTGCGCTGGGCGGCGGCGCTTGCGCCGCGGTCCGTCTCGACGGGGCGTGCCTGCGCGGGCGCGGGCGCGGGTGCCGCCGCCTGCGGGCGCGGGCCGGCGCGGCGCGCGTCTCGCTCGGTGCCACCTGGGCCGACTGCGTCGCGCGCAGCTCGGCCGGGTCGAGCAGGAACGTGTATTCGCGCACCAGGCGGCCGTTATTCCACGACAGTTCCAGCAGCATGTCGACGAACGGCTCGTTCAGCGGCTGCGTGGAGCTGACGCGGATGAACTGGCGGCCGCCACGCTGCTCGACGTTGAAGCGCAGCGACAGCAGGGCCGGATTGAAATCGATGTTGGCCGCCTTGAACGCGTCCGGCGACGCCAGCTTGGCCGCGAGGCCCGACGCCTCATCCCCGGACACTGCCGTCAATTCGATTTCGGCGCGCAGCGGCTGGCCGAGCGCGGACAACACCGTGAGCTTGCCGAGACCGGCAGCATGCGCCGCGGACGTCAGGACCAGCGCACTTGCGACCGCCGCGGTGAGCTTCTTCAGCGCGGACGACTTCAGCGGGAGGCGGTGAGTGACATGCATAGATTCGAAAGCGGAGTGGGTTGACGGGGGCGCGCGACCTTGCCCGGAGGTCTCAGCAACATATCATCATGCACTGTGGCATGCAAGTTCTGCGGGGAGAAACATTCAGCAAGTCTGCGTTATGTAGACGGTATATTCAAAGTCATGATGTTTTTTGGATGATTCGGTGTCAATTCATCACGAAACCCGCCCTCGTCGTTCCCGCGCAGGCGGGAGCCCGGGTTGCGCATGTCGGCCGCTCGACATTGGGCCCCGCCTGCGCGGGGGCGACGCGATCGAAATAAAAAGCAAATAAAAAAGGCGGCCCTGCGGCCGCCCTCTCTCGCGCCCGCAGGCGACAGATTACATCACTTGTCCAGGACGATGCGCAGCATGCGGCGCAGCGGCTCGGCGGCGCCCCACAGCAGCTGGTCGCCGACGGTGAAGGCCGAGATGTATTCCGGGCCCATCGACATCTTGCGCACGCGGCCGACCGGGATCGTCAGGCTGCCCGTGACGGCGGCCGGGGTCAGGTCGCGCACCGACGCTTCGCGCGTGTTCGGCACGAACTTCACCCACTGGTTGTCGTTCGCGATGATGTCGTTGATCTCGTCCAGCGGCACGTCCTTGTTGAGCTTGATGGTCAGCGCCTGCGAGTGGCAGCGCATCGCGCCGATGCGGACGCACAGGCCGTCGACCGGAATGACGTTGCCGCCGGCGCCGTTGCGGCCCAGGATCTTGTTGGTCTCGGCGCCGCCCTTCCATTCTTCCTTCGACTGGCCGTTGCCCAGGTCCTTGTCGATCCACGGGATCAGGTTGCCGGCCAGCGGCACGCCGAACTGCTTGGTTTCCTCGGCCGACAGGCCGTGCTGGGTGGCCAGCACGCCGCGGTCGATTTCGAGGATGGCCGACGCCGGATTGTCCAGCAGCGGCTTGACGGCCGCGTTGATGGTGCCGAATTGCGTGAGCAGTTCGCGCATGTGCTGGGCGCCGCCGCCCGATGCGGCCTGGTAGGTCATCGACGTCATCCAGTCCACCAGGTCGTGCTTGAACAGGCCGCCCAGGCCCATCAGCATGCACGACACGGTGCAGTTACCGCCGATGAAGTTCTTGACGCCGCGCGTCATGGCGTCCTTGATGACGTTCAGGTTCACGGGGTCGAGCACGATCACGGCGTCGTCGCTCATGCGCAGGGTCGACGCGGCGTCGATCCAGTAGCCGTTCCAGCCGGCCGCGCGCAGTTTCGGGAACACTTCGGTCGTGTAGTCGCCGCCCTGGCACGAGATGATGATCTCGCATTTGGACAGTTCGGCGATGTCGGTCGCGCTTTTCAGCCTGGTCTCGTTTTTCGCCATCTTCGGGGCGTCGCCGCCCGGATTCGACGTCGTGAAGAACACCGGCTCGATATGGGCGAAATCGCCCTCGTCCTGCATGCGCTGCATGAGGACCGAACCGACCATGCCGCGCCAACCAACCAGACCTACTAATTTCATGATATCCCTCGTTTAAAAATGTTCCGCCCGAGCGGGCGTATTCCTTGTCAACCCAATGCTTTGACGACCGCGTCGCCCATCTGTTCCGTGCCGACGCGCGTCGTGCCTTCTTCGTGGATGTCCGCCGTGCGCAGGCCCTGGGACAGCACCTTCTTGACGGCGTTGTCGATGCGGTCGGCCTGCTCGGGCTTGCCCAGCGTGAAACGCAGCATCATCGCGGCGGACAGGATCGTCGCCAGCGGATTGGCGATGCCCTTGCCCGCGATGTCCGGCGCCGAACCGTGCGACGGCTCGTACAGGCCCTTGTTGTTGACGTCCAGCGACGCCGACGGCAGCATGCCGATCGAACCGGTCAGCATCGCCGCTTCGTCCGACAGGATGTCGCCGAACATGTTGCCGGTGACGAGCACGTCGAACTTCTTCGGCGCGCGCACGAGCTGCATCGCGGCGTTGTCGATGTACATGTGTTCGAGCTCGACGTCCTGGTATTCCTTGTGCACGTCGGTGACGATGTCGCGCCAGAACTGGAACGTCTCCAGCACGTTGGCCTTGTCGATGCTCGTCAGGCGGCGGTTGCGCTTGCGCGCGGCCTGGAACGCGACGTGGGCGATGCGGCGGATCTCGCCTTCCGCGTAGCGCATCGTGTCGAAGCCTTCGCGCTGGCCGGCGAACGGACCGTCCGGGCATTCGCGCACGCCGCGCGGCTTGCCGAAATAGACGTCGCCCGTCAGCTCGCGGATGATCAGGATGTCGAGGCCCGACACCACTTCCGGTTTGAGCGTGGAGGCGCCGGCCAGTTCCGGATACAGGATCGCGGGACGCAGGTTGGCGAACAGGCCCAGTTCCTTGCGCAGGCCGAGGATGGCCTGTTCCGGACGCAGCGCGCGCTCCAGCGAGTCGTACTTGAAGTCGCCGACGGCGCCCAGCAGCACGGCATCGGCGGCTTTCGCCAGCGCCAGCGTACCCTGCGGCAGCGGATGGCCGTGCGCCGCATAGCCGGCGCCGCCGACTTCCGCGCTTTCCAGTTCGAACGATTCGCCCAGCGCGTTCAGCACCTTGACGGCTTGCGCGGTGATTTCGGGACCGATGCCGTCGCCCGGCAGGATTGCAATCTTCATGTTCTTGTTCTCAGTTCAGATGGTGTTGGCGAGCCACGGCTGCGCTGCTAGACGCCGTTCCTCGTAGGCGCGGATGTCGTCGGCGTGGCGCAGCGTGAGGCCGATGTCGTCCAGGCCGTTCAGCAGGCAGTACTTGCGGAAGTCGTCGACGGCGAATTCGAACGCGAGGCGGCCGTCCGGCGTGCCCACGGTCTGCTTCTCGAGGTCGACGACCAGCTTGTAGCCGGGGAAGGCCTTGACTTCATTCATCAGCTGGTCGACCTGGGCTTCGCCGAGGACGATCGGCAGCAGGCCGCCCTTGAAGCAGTTGTTGAAGAAGATGTCGGCGAAGCTCGGCGCGATGACGGCGCGGAAGCCGTACTGCTGCAGGGCCCACGGCGCGTGCTCGCGCGACGAGCCGCAGCCGAAGTTCTTGCGAGTCAGCAGGATCGACGCGCCGGCGTAGCGCGGCTGGTTCAGCACGAAGTCCGGATTGACCGGACGCGTGCTGTTGTCCATGCCCGGCTCGCCGTGGTCGAGATAACGCCACTCGTCGAACAGGTTGGGGCCGAAGCCGGTGCGGCGGATCGACTTGAGGAACTGCTTCGGAATGATGGCGTCGGTGTCGACGTTGGCCCGGTCCAGCGGGACCACCAGTCCTTCGTGTACGTTGAATTTATCCATGATCGACCCGATTATTTCCCGCCGGCGCCCGTGATGACCTGGCCGACCTTCTGCACGTCCTTGCCGACGCCGGAGATGGTGTTGCAGCCGGTGACGGCGAGTGCGATGAGTGCGAGAGCAAAAATTTTCTTCATTGATTTCTCGTAGGGTGGGCACCCCGTGCCCACCGATATATGCGATTACGGAAACGCATGGTGGGCACGGGGTGCCCACCCTACTGCTTCTCAGATTTTACGAACGTCGACGAAATGGCCCGCGATACCGGCCGCCGCGGCCATCGCCGGCGACACCAGGTGCGTGCGTCCGCCCTGGCCCTGGCGGCCTTCGAAGTTGCGGTTCGACGTCGACGCGCAGCGCTCGCCCGGTTCCAGGCGGTCGGCGTTCATCGCCAGGCACATCGAGCAGCCCGGCTCGCGCCATTCGAAGCCGGCGGCCTTGAAGATCGCGTCCAGGCCTTCGCGTTCCGCCTGTTCCTTCACGAGGCCGGAGCCCGGCACCACCATCGCCAGCTTCACGTTCGAGGCGCGCTGGCGGCCGCGCACGACGGCGGCGGCGGCGCGCAGGTCTTCGATGCGCGAGTTGGTGCAGGAGCCGATGAACACCTTGTCGATGCGGATGTCTTCCATCGCGGTGTTCGGCTTCAGGTCCATGTAGACCAGCGCCTTTTCCATCGCGTCGCGCTTGACCGGGTCTTTTTCCTTGTCGGGATCGGGCACGCGGCCGTCGATCGTCGTGACCTGCTCGGGCGACGTGCCCCAGGTCACCTGCGGGCGGATCTCCGCGGCGTTCAACTGCACGACCAGGTCGAACTTCGCGCCCGGGTCCGTGTGCAGCGTGCGCCAGTACGCGACGGCCTGGTCCCACTGCGGGCCGGCGGGCGCGAACGGGCGGCCCTTGACGTAGTCGATGGTCGTGTCGTCGACGGCCACCATGCCGGCGCGCGCGCCCGCTTCGATCGCCATGTTACAGACGGTCATGCGGCCTTCCATCGACAGCGCGCGGATGGTCGAGCCGCCGAATTCGATGGCGTAGCCGGTGCCGCCGGCCGTGCCGATCTTGCCGATCACGGCCAGCACGATGTCCTTGGCGGTCACGCCGGCCGGCAGTTCGCCGTCGACCTGCACGAGCATCGCTTTCGATTTTTTCGCCAGCAGCGTCTGCGTGGCCAGCACGTGCTCGACTTCCGAGGTGCCGATGCCGTGCGCCAGCGCGCCGAACGCGCCGTGGGTCGACGTGTGCGAATCGCCGCAGACGACGGTCATGCCCGGCAGCGTGGCGCCCTGCTCCGGGCCGATCACGTGCACGATGCCCTGGCGCTTGTCGTTCATGTTGAAGTACGTGAGGCCGAAGGACTTGGCGTTGCTGTCGAGCGTTTCGACCTGCAGGCGCGACGTCGGGTCAGCGATGCCGTGCGAGCGGTCGGTGGTCGGCACGTTGTGGTCGGCTACGGCAAGATTGGCCGAAGTGCGCCATAGCGGGCGGCCGGCTTCGCGCAGGCCTTCGAACGCCTGCGGGCTGGTGACTTCGTGGACCAGGTGACGGTCGATATACAGCACGGTGGTGCCATCCGCATCGGCACGCACGACATGCGAATCCCAAAGTTTGTCGTAGAGCGTTTTTAACATAATGAGTTGCGAAGTCCAGAGAAACGACCGCTTCATGCGGGCATGGTCTTTGATTATGCCATATTTGTGCAATGCGGAAGCAAGGGCCTTCAAGCACGATTATTCCAATGAACTCATCCATATAAAAATTTTGTTCGGATGTGTTTTCAGAAACACAAATAAAAAAAGCCTGCGCATTTCCTGCGCAGGCTTTTCGTAGCTTTGTAGCAAAAATGTTGTAAGCAGCCCGCGGCGTGGTTTATGCGGCCAGCCTCACCGTCGACCGGCAACCGTCCATGAGGAACGACAGGCCGACGACCAGCACCAGCGATCCTTCGGCCGAACGCGCCGTGCCGGTGATGCCTTCGACGGTCAGCGCCGTCATCGGCTTGATCACCAGGTCGGCCGTACCGTCGACGGCTTCCACCGCGATGATGTACGGCTGCGGGGCGTTGATGACGATGCCCACGCGTTCCACGCACGCTTCGTAGCCGAGCGACAGCGCCAGCGAACGCACCGGCAGCGGACGGCCCTGGTCCTTCAGCACCGGGGCGCCGCCGACCTGCATGAAGGTCTCCGGCAGCTCGACGACGCGCTCGACGACGGCCATCGGCAGGGCCAGCTGCGCGCCCGACGTCGACACCAGCATCGTCGGCACGATCGACAATTCGATCGGCAGGCGGATCGAGAACTTCGTGCCCGTGCCCAGGTTCGAGTCGATGCGGATCGCGCCGCGGTTCTTCTCGACGGCCGTCTTGACCACGTCCATGCCCACGCCGCGGCCCGAGACCGACGACGCCACTTCCTTGGTCGAGAAGCCCGGCAGGAACACGAGCTGGTACGCTTCGTCGTCGCTGGTGGCCTGGTTCTCGCTGATCAGGCCCTTTTCCATCGCCTTCTTGCGCAGCTTGGCCGGGTCCATGCCGCGCCCGTCGTCCTGCAGCACGATCATGACGCTGTTCGCTTCCTGCCAGGCTTTCAGCAGGATGAACGCCTTGGCCGGCTTGCCGTTGGCGACGCGGTCGTCCGGACCCTCGACGCCGTGGTCGAGCGCGTTGCGCAGCATGTGCACGAGCGGGTCGTACAGGCTGTCCACGACGACGCGGTCGACTTCCGTCTCGGCGCCTTCGATGGTCAGCTCGACGTCCTTGCCCAGGTCCTTCGCGAGCTCGCGCACGAGGCGCGGGAATTTCTGGAACAGGCGGCCGACCGGCTGCATGCGGGTCGCCAGCGTGGCGCGCTGCAGCTCGGCCGAGTAGCGCGAGGCGCGTTCCAGCGTCTCGGTCAGGGTCGCCATCAGCGTGGCGGCCTGGCCCTCGAACTTGAACTGCGACAGGCGCTCGAGCAGCACGGCGGCCTGGTTCGCGGCCTGCACGGATTCGCCGGCCACTTCCAGCAGCGCGTCCAGCTTGACCGCGTCGATACGGATGCTCTCGTCCTTGGCGGGACCGGTGCTGGCCGGCTTGGCCTCGTTGCGGCGCTCGACGCCGTCCCAGCCCGGCTTGCCCGGTGCGGCGGCGTCGGGCGCGGCGTGCACCGGCGCGACGGCCGGCGCGGCTGCCTCGGATGCTGCGGGCGCCGCGGCTGCCGTGGCTGCGTTCGGCGTATAGGTGCCCGCCGGGACGACCGCCATGAACATCGCTTCCCAGTCGAGACCGTCGGCGCCCGGCACGGCCGCAGCAGCAGGTGCCGCGGCAGGCGCCGCTGCCGGCGCTGCGACAGGTGCCGGCGCAGCCGCTGCCGGCGTAGGCGCGGCCTTGGGCGCGGGCGCGGCGTCGTTGCCGGCGATGGCCTCCTTGAGCATGCGCTCGAGGTCCGGCGGCATCGACGGCAGCTGGTCCGGCGTGGCGCCGTTGTTCAGGTCACCCAGCTGGTCGGCCACGAAACCGGACGCCTGCAGCGACGCTTCGATCGCGGCCGGCGTGACGGGAGCGGCGCCGGTACGCAGCGCGTCGAACAGGTTTTCCGTCAGGTGGCACGCGGCGACGAGCGCCGGCAGCCCCATGAAACCCGCGCCACCCTTGATGGTGTGGAACGAGCGGAACACCGCGTTCAGCGTTTCCTTGTTATTGGGATCGCGTTCGAGGTGCAGCAGATGCTCTTCGACATTCGCTGCAAGATCCATCGCCTCGACGACGAAATCCTTGAGCATTTCATCCATTAGAATCCCAGATCGGCAAGAAGGTCATCGACACTGTCCTGGTCGAGCGCCGCGGACGGCACCGACGGACCCTGCATCAGCGTTACGGGCTGTTCCTGCTCCTGCGCGGCCTGCTTCTGCGCCAGCTTTTCCTTGACGTCCGGCGGCGCGCTGTCCTTGAGCAGCTGGGTCAGCTCGTTCTCGACCGTCTTGGTGATGACCACGACTTTCTTGATCAGCTGGCCGGTGATGTCCTGGAAGTCCTGGGCCATCATGATCTCGAGCAGGCGCGCCTTCTCGGCTTCCGTCGCTTCCGACACCAGCTGGGCGAACTGCTTCGAATCGCCGGCCAGGGCCTTGAACTGCTCGATCGAGAGCTTGCCCGCGAACAGGTCGTCCCAGCGGTTTTCCATGTCCTTGGCCTGCTTGGACAGCAGGTCCTGGGCCGGCATGCCGTCGTCCAGGGTGTTCAGCACCTTGTTGGCGGCCTGTTCGGTCAGGGTGGCGACGTATTCCAGGCGGTCCTGCGCGTCCATGATCTGGGACGACGCCTCGGTCAGCGCCTTGTCGTAGCCCAGCTCGCGCAGCGAGTCGTGCAGCAGGCGCACGATGCCGCCCAGGCGCTCGTACATGCCTTTTTCGTGGTCGTCCTCGCCCGTCTCGGCCGGTGCGGCGGCGGCGGCGGCGACCGGCGCGGCCGGAGCCGGCACCACGGCCGGCGCCGGGGCGCTGGTGGCCGCGACCTGGTCGAACAGGGCCTCCAGGTCGTCGCTGTCGTCGCTGGCGGCGGGTGCGGGTGCCGGCACGGGCGCCGGAGCGGCTGCGGGCGCGCTGGCACGCTGCGCTGCCACTTCCTCGAATAGTGCGTCGAAATCGTCAGCGGCGTCGGTCATAGTCCCTGCTTCTCCATAAATTAAATGTCGCAATCATCTTTGCTGTGTGCGGTACGGCTGCCGTCATTACGCTGACGGTACGAATTTCCGACGAGTGTATCAGTGTGGTTGCCGTAGGTAAATCTTCGAAAATGCCCGCGCAGCCGAATCCGGGGTAATCTTGGCCTGCCGACAATCTTTTACAGGCGTTTCTGAATAATTTCGCAAAGTATCTGTTGTATTTTTTTATCGCTGGGTAATTTGTGACATCCGGTATTTGCCTGCGGACAGCCGAGCACATCACTGAGCAAGATCAAGCATTTACGTTCTGCCAAGAGGTCGAACGCGAACTACAATGAGAATGTAGCGTGACGTGAGGGAGGACTCACCATGTACCAGAAAATTCTGATCACCACCGACGGCTCCACGGTATCGCAGCACACCGCCTGTGCCGGCGTCAAATTCGCCCAACAGATGGGAGCCGAAGTGCTGGCCCTGTTCGTCGCGCCCGAGTACCAGTACCCGGTCTATGTCGAGATCGTTCCGCCCGCCTACCCCAGCGAGGAGGAATACGTCGACCAGATGCAGCGGCTGGGCCAGGAATACATGGGCTCGATCGTGCGCTCGGCGGAAGGCTGCAGTCTCAAGCATGCCTGCATGACGGCGTTTTCCGATGCGCCGGCGCTCAAGATCGTCGACGTGGCGGAACAGCAACACTGCGACCTGATTTTCATGGGCTCGCACGGCCGCAGTGGCTGGGGGCAATTACTGCTAGGTAGCGTGACCAACAAGGTGCTGTCGCACACGAGCAAGCCCGTGCTGGTGCACCGGCTGATCCGCGAACCCGGCACCTGAGCGACTGACTTCAAGTTGCCGCACTGTCATCGGACAGTAGGCATTGTCCAAAAAAAGGCAACGTCAGTGTTGCTGACGTGATATCTTTTTACCTTCTATTTTACAATTGACCCCTTGGGGGACACTTTATGATTCGCATTGTCATCGCCGACGACCACACGATCATGCGCGAAGGTCTCAAGCGTATCCTCGACGGCGCGCTCGACATCGAGATCGTCGGGGAGGCCATCAACGGCTTCGAAGTGCTGTCGCTGGTGCGCCAGGGCGGCTTCGACCTGTTGCTGCTCGACCTGTCCATGCCGGGCCGCAGCGGCGTCGACCTGATCCGCCAGGTGCGCAGCGAGGCGCCCAAGCTCGCCATCCTGATCCTGACGATGCACGAGGAAGAGCAGTACGCCGTGCGCGCCATCCGCGCCGGGGCGCAGGGCTATCTCACCAAGGAAAGCGCGGGCACGCAGCTCGTCGGCGCGATCCGCAAGGTGGCGTCCGGCCGGCCGTACATCAGCACGGAAGTGGCCGAGCAGCTGGCGCTGAACATCATGGCGCCGAACGAACAGCTGCTGCACAAGCAACTCTCGGATCGTGAATTCGAGGTATTTTCCCTGCTCGTGGGCGGCAAATCGATCACCGAGATCGCCAACAACCTGCACCTGTCCGTGAAGACGGTCAGCACCCACAAGACCCGCATCATGCAGAAAATGGGCATGACCTCGCTGTCGGAAATGGTCCAGTATGCGGTCGCGCACCGTCTGCTGGCGCCGATGAAAGCCTGACAGGGCGCCGCCCGAAACAAATTTGACATTCTGACGACACTTTTTGTGCCCTGCTCCGGAGATTTTCCTGAACGCGCAGGGCCCAGTCCTCACTCGTAGTCCTACCCACGTTTCATTCGTATTCCCCTCTGGGCGGCCGGTTGGCAGTAAGAAAATTCCTACAGCTTGACGCTCCCTCCTACTACACATTCAGCCGTTGCTGATATTAATGCCGGACTCGTGTTGGCATACTGACTTCAGCGTTTCGACTTGCCTGCGGTCATACCCGTATCCAGTCAGTCCGCTCTGTGCTCCGACACCGCGCTGGCATCACCGGATCGCAGCTTGCTTCTTTGAAATCCTAAACCTGGAGATGAGTATGCAGTCCCAGCTAACTTCAGAACAACGCAACGCCTCCCCGTCGACCCTGCACTCGTCACAGATGGAAGCCGGACGTCAGCGCCAGGGTCGTCTCTGGTCGAACCTGAAAGAGGTCTGCGACCTGCTTCACATCCCGGCCGCCGTATCGATGAATACGGAGGAACTGTTGTTCCAGCACGTGCAGTTCAAGACCGGGCAGCGCGTGCACACGATCGGCCAGGCCTTCGACACCTTGTACATCGTCAACTCCGGCTTCCTGAAAACCGTGCTGATCGACGAATTCGGCAACGAACAGGTGCTCAGCTTCCCGATGAAGGGCGACATGCTCGGCGTCGACGGCATCCATACGCGCCATTACGCCTCGGAAGCCGTCGCCCTGTCCGATTGCGACCTGATCCTGGTGCCGTTCAAGAAATTGACCGCCCTCGGGCGCGTGCACGCCGAACTCGAGAACCTGATGTATGGCGTGATGAGCCGCGAACTGGTGCGCGAACAGGCCATGATCGGCATGCTCGGCGCCCTGTCGGCCGAAGCCCGCGTGGCGCGCTTCCTGATTTCGCTGGCGGACCGCTTTGCCGCGATGGGGTATTCGAGCAAGTTGTTCAACCTGCGCATGACCCGCCATGAGATCGGCAGCTATCTCGGCCTGACGCTCGAGACAGTGAGCCGTACCTTGTCCGCATTCAACGAAATCGGCCTGATCACGGTCGACCAGCGCACCATCGGCATCAAGGACCCGGAAGCCCTCAAGACGCTGCGCCGCCTGCCGCCATCGCGCGCGCGCGCCAAGCAGAACGCCAAGCACAAGGCCGAAGCGGACACCTCGGGCGATGGCCAGGTGCTGGCCACGGTCTGACGCAGCCACGCGCGGCCCGGCGCCACGCCAGTCTCACTGTCGACGATAAAAGCCGGTTCCGCGCGGAAGCCGGCTTTCTGTTTTTTGCGCCGCCGCTCAATCGCGGATCAGCACGCCATCGTTGACCTTCACCCGATCGCCGACGCGGAAGCCGGGATTGTTTTCGTAGGGGATGGTCTGCGTGGCACCGTTCGGATAGCGTACGACGACTTCGTAGCGCTGGCCCGCATGGGCATTGCGCTCGATCTCGCGGCCCGCGAGCGCACCGCCCACGGCGCCGGCGACGGTGGCCGCCGTGCGTCCGCTGCCGCTGCCGACCTGGTTGCCCAGCAGTCCGCCCACGACGGCGCCTGCGCCCGTGCCCAGGTAGCTGCCGTCGCCGCTGACCTGCACGACGTTGACGGCTTCCACCGTCGCGCAATTCGTGCAGTAGCGCGCCACGCGCGGCTGGCTGTTCGGGTTGATGCCCTGGCCATTGCCGCCCGCCATCAGCGGTTGGCCGAGCGTGGCGACCGAGTACCGGCCGTTGGCGCGGATCGTGGCCGTGACCGGGGCGTCCGGCGCGATATGGTCGTTGCGGCGGATCGTGTACAGGCCGCTGTATTCGCCCGGCCGCACTTCCGGCAGGAAGAAGATGCCGCGCGTGCCGGCGATCTGCACCTCGACCTTGGCGCCCGGCGTGCCGCGCACGGTGAATTTCAGCTCGTTGCCCGGCCCCAGGTCGTCGCTGCCGCGCACGTCGAAGCGGTCGACGTGCGGCATGTTGGACGCGGTACGGTCATTCCGGTCGTCATCGCGCCCCGGACCGCGCACGATCGATTCCGCCAGCAGCCGGGTCGTGACCATATTGTTCACGCGCAGATTGGCGGTGACGGCGCTGCCGGGATTGATGCGGTCGTGCGTGCCGATCGTGTACGTGCCCTGGTAGGTGCCGGGCGACGTTTCCGTCATCGTCAGGTTGCGCGTGGCGCCGTCGATGCGCAAGGTGGCGTAGCCGCCCGGCGTACCGTACAGGTCGAAGTTCAGTTCGGTGCCCGGTTCCAGGCGCCGCACTTCGTCCACGTTAAAACCCTCGATGCGCGGAGCCAGGCGCTGCGCGCGCGGGTGCTCCTGCGCCTGTGCGGGCGTCGTAACGGTCATCGTGAGCAGGGGCAGTGCGGCCACGACGGCCGCGGCCAGTGTCTGACGGGTTGTTGCCATGGAATCCTCCGACGCGTCTTGTTGTCGATACGACCAGCTTACGCCGCGGCCCCGTCGGGCTCGGTGCGTTAGCGTACGCTGTGCACGGCTTCCCCGGAGGTAATAAAAATGCGGTCGCCTTCGTCCGGACGCACGGTGTGTCCGCCGGTAAAAGATCCGAATGAAGGCAGGATCATCCGACGCGCCCCCACGACGAAACACGGCAGGCGCAGCGCGTCGAAACGTGTCGCCAAGACATAAACTGGGTGGACGTGGCCGGCCAGCACATACCCGGGCGCGTCCACGTCCGGGTGGTGGCAAAAGGAAAACGGCCCGACCGTGTACGGTTCGTCGACGAGGTCGATGCCGAGTACGGCGGCCGGATCGCCCGCATGCCTGTCGTGGTTGCCCCGCACGAGCGTCAGGATGAGGTCGCAGCGCCGCCGGCGCCACGCGAGCATCGCGGCCTGCGTGCCGGCCGCGTGGGCCGCGCGCGCGTGCAGGAAGTCTCCCAGGAACAGCACGTGGTGCGCGCCGGTCGCATCGATCACGGCGTCCAGGGCATCGAGGTTTTCGCTCGTCGTCCCGCGCGGCACGGGGATGCCGAACGAGCGGAACGCGGCCGCCTTGCCGAAGTGGATGTCGGCAATGGCCAGCAGCGACTCGCGCGCCCAGTACACGGCCTTTTGCGGCAGCAGCGCCAGCCGCTCGTCGCCCACGGCGATGGTCGCGCTGCCTGCGACGGTCATGCCTCGGCCGCCTTTTCCAGCTCGCGCACCATGCGCGCGACGCGGTCCGCCAGCTTTTCCGTGCTGACCTTTTCGCGGAAGCGCTCGACCATCAGCGGAAAGCCGAACGGCGTGGCGCGCTTGACCTCGCGGAAGGCGACGCGGCGCGCGTGCAGTTCGACGAGCGTGTCGCGCAGGCGCGTGAGTTCCAGTTCCTGCTCCAGCACTTCGCGCTCGGCCTGCGTGAGCAGCAGGTTGCCGCTGTCGTGCTTGCGGAAGACCTCGAAGAACAGCGACGACGACGCCTGCACCTGGCGCAGCGATTTCGGCTGGCCCGGATAACCCTGGAACACGAGCCCCGCGATGCGCGCCACTTCGCGGAAGCGCTGCTGCGACAGCTGCGTCGCGTTCAGGCTGTCCAGCACATCCTCGAGCAGGTGCGACGTGTCGAACAGGCCCACGTCGGCGCCCCGCATTTCCTCATCCCTGGCGGCGAACACGGTGGCCCAGTCGACCGCCTCGGGTGCCAGCAGCTCGAACCCGTAGTCGTTGATGGCAATGGAAAACGTGCTGGGCATGACGCGCCCGACGCGGAACGCGAACAGCGATGCGAGCCCGGTGTGCACGGCGCGGCCGGCGAACGGATAGACGAACAGGTGATAACCCTCGCGGCTCTTCATGCTTTCCACGACCAGCACGTCGCTGCCGGGCAGCGCCGACCAGCGCGCCTGGATCTCCAGCAGCGGCTGCAACGCCCGCATCTCCGGCCCGTCGAACACGCCCGCACTGGCCAGCTTCAACTCGTCCAGCGCCGCGTGCGCGAGCTCGGACGACAGCGGCATCTTGGTGCCCTGCCAGCGGCTGACGGCGCCGCGCGTCGAGTCCGAGCGCTTCACGAACGCCGTCATCTCGTGCACGCGCACGAGTTCCAGGATGCGGCCGGAAAACAGGAAGCGGTCGCCCGGCTTCATGCGCCCGATGAACGATTCCTCCACGCTGCCGATGCGGCCGCCGCTCACGTACTTCACCTGCATCTGCGCGTCGGAGACGATGGTGCCGATGCCCATGCGGTGGCGCCGGCCGATCTTCGCGTCGGGCACGCGGTAGACGCCCTCCTCGTCCGGCAGCACGCGCTGGTATTCCGGATAGATCGTCAGGCTCTGGCCGCCGCGCGCGACGAAGTCGAGCGCCCACTGCCATTCTTCCGGCGTCAGGTGCCGGTACGACCACGCGCTTTTGACTTCCTCGTACAGGTCGTCGGCGCGGAAGCCGCCGCCCAGCGCGACGGTGACGAGGTGCTGCACGAGCACGTCGAACGGCTTGTCCGGCACCTGCCGCGCCTCGATGCGGCGCGTGGCGACGGCCCGCTTGGCGCCGGCCGCCTCCAGCAATTCCAGGCTGTTGGTGGGCACGAGCGTCACGCGCGAGATGCGTCCCGGCGCGTGGCCGCTGCGGCCCGCCCGTTGCAGCAGGCGCGCGATGCCCTTGGCGCTGCCGACCTGCAGCACGCGCTCGACGGGCAGGAAATCCACGCCGAGGTCGAGGCTCGCCGTGCACACGACGGCTTTCAGGTCGCCGCGCTTGAGACCCGTCTCGACCCATTCGCGCACCTCGCGGTCGAGCGAGCCGTGGTGCAGCGCGACGAGGCCGGCCCAGTCGGGACGCGCCTCGATCAGGTTCTGGTACCACAGCTCCGACTGCGAGCGCGTGTTCGTGAACACCAGCGTCGCCGCGTGGCTGTCGATCTCCCTGACGACCTGCGGCAGCATCTGCAGGCCGAGGTGGCCCGCCCACGGGAAGCGCGCGACGCTGTCCGGCACGAGGCAATCGACGACGATCTGCTTTTTCAGGTCGCCCTCGACCAGCACCCCGCCGTCCGGATCGCCCAGCAGCACGCCGCGCGCATCAAGCAGGTTGCCCATCGTGGCCGACAGGCCCCACACGACGAGTCCCGGATTCCAGCGCTTGAGCCGCGCCAGCGCCAGCTGCACCTGCACGCCGCGCTTGCTGCCCATCAGCTCATGCCACTCGTCGATGACGATCATGTCCAGGTGCTTGAACTGGTCGCACGCGGCCGCGTGCGACAGCAGCAGCGACAGGCTTTCCGGCGTCGTGATCAACACGCCGGGCAGCGCTTTCGACTGGCGCGCACGCTCGGCCGCGCCCGTGTCGCCCGTGCGTGCGCCGATGCTCCATGTGCCGATGACGTCCGGGCTCGCGGCGCCCAGTTCGGCCGCCGACACTTCCAGCGAGCGCTGCGTGTCCGCGGCGAGCGCGCGCATCGGCGTGATCCACAACACGCGCAGGCCTGTGCGTTGGATCGTGCCGGCGCGGCGGGTGCCGCTTTTTCCCAGTTTTGCGCCGCGCAGCAGCGCCGCGAACCACACGGCGTAGGTCTTGCCCGCGCCCGTGTTCGCGTGCAGCAGCCCCGACTCGCCGGCCAGCGCGGCCTTCCACACGGCGCGCTGGAACGGAAAGATTTTCCAGCCGCGCGCGGCGAACCACGCGTCGACGGCCGCTTCCGCCTGCGTCTTGCTCATGGCGTGACGGCTCCCAGCAAACCCTTCAAGGTATCGAGCGTATCGGCCTGCTCGACCGTCTTGTCGTCGCGCCGCCGCAGGATGCGCGGGAAGCGCACGGCGATGCCGGCCTTGTGGCGCGTGGACAGCGCGATGCCCTCGAAGCCGATCTCGAACACCAGCGTCGGCCGCACCGAGCGCACGGGGCCGAATTTTTCCACCGTCGTCTTGCGGATGATGTTGTCGACCTGCGCGATCTCCGCATCCGTCAGGCCGGAATACGCCTTCGCGAACGGGACGAGCCTGCGCGCGTCGCCCTCGCCGTCCCACACGGCGAACGTGTAATCCGTGTACAGCGACGCGCGACGGCCGCTGCCCGCCTGCGCATAGATCAGCACCGCGTCGATGGCATACGGGTCGATCTTCCACTTCCACCACGTACCCACGTCCTTCGTGCGGCCCACGCCGTACTGCGCATCCCTCGCCTTGAGCATCATGCCCTCGACGCCGCGCGCCCGCGATTCCGCGCGCAGCTTGCCCAGGTCGTCCCAGCTGTCGGCCGTCACCAGCGGCGAGATGCGCAGCTGCGCCTGCGCGGCGCCGGTGACGAGCGTCTCCAGCAGCGCGCGCCGTTCGTGCTGGGGCAGCGCGCGCGTGTCGACGCCGTCCAGTTCCAGCACGTCGTACGCCAGCAGCACGGCCGGCAGCTCGGCCAGCAGTTTGCTTGACAAGGTCTTGCGGCCGATGCGTTTCTGCAGGTCGGCGAACGGCGCGGGCGCGTCGCCCCGGGTCCAGATCAGCACCTCGCCGTCGACGACCGTCCCTTCCGGCAGGATCAACCCCGCCAGTTCGGGAAAGCGGTCGGTGATGAGGTCCTCCCCGCGCGACCACAGGTAGTTCTGGCCGCCGCGCCGCACGAGCTGGGCGCGGATGCCGTCGTACTTCCATTCGACCTGCCAGTCCCCCATGTCGCCCAGCGCCGCGGGGTCGCCCTGCAGCTGGTGCGCGAGGAAGAAGGGATATGGCTGGCCGCCGCGCAGCTTGTGCTCGTCCTGGTTCTCCGCCGCGATCAGTTGCAGGAAGCCGGCCGCCGTCGGCTTCACGCGGCCGTCCGTCCAGCCCATCAGGCGCTGCGCGATCAGTTTCGAATCGACGGCCGCGATCGACGCCAGCGCGCGCGTGACGAGCAGTTTCGATACGCCGACGCGAAAGCCGCCGCCGATCAGCTTCACGAACAGGAAGCGTTCGCGCCACGTCAGCTCGTCCCAGTACGAGAACAGCGCCGCGCGGATCGTGCCCGGGTCGGCGCCGCGCAGGGGGCCGATGCGCTCTTCCATCCAGACGGCGAGTCCGATGTCGCTGTGCCGCGTCGGCGGCGGCAGGATGTGGGCGATCGTTTCGGCCGTGTCGCCGACGGCGGCATACGATTCGTCGAACAGCCAGTCGTCCAGGCCCGCGTACTCGATCGCGTACTGGCGCAGGAGTTTGCTCGGCACGGCCTGGCGCGGCTTGCCGCCGGCGAGGAAGTACACGGCCCACGCGGCGTTTTCCGGCGCGGCGCTGGCGAAGTAATTCTGCAGCGCCTCCAGCTTGCGGTTGGTGGCCGTGGTTTCGTCGAGGTCGGCGTACAGGCGGGCGAATTCACGCATCCTTCGCCTCCTCCGCCGGCGCTTGCGGCTCCCCGGGCGTGGCGCCGACGGCTTCGTCGTCTTCCTCGCCGTACTCCGTGTCGAACGCTTTCGCATCGAGCCCGATCTGGCACAGCCAGCGCACCATCACGGGAATCGACCCGTGCGTGACGATGACCTGCTGCGCGCCGGTGGCGTGGATCGCGTCCAGCAGGCCGGGCCAGTCGGCGTGGTCGGACAGCACGAAGCCGCGGTCGACGCCGCGCCGCCGGCGTGCGCCGCGCAGCAGCATCCAGCCGCTGGCGAAAGCGTCGCTGTAGTCGCCGAAGCGGCGGGTCCACGCCGAGCCGGACGCCGACGGCGGCGCCAGCACGAGCGCGTTCTTCAGGTCTGCCTTGTCCGTCTCGCTGACGAGCTGCGTGTGCGGCAGCGCCACGCCGCCCTCGCGGTAGATCCGGTTCAGCGGTTCGACGGCGCCGTGGCAGACGATCGGACCGATCGAGGGATCGAGGCCGCACAGCAGGCGCTGCGCCTTGCCGAACGCATAGGCGTACAGGATGCTCGTGCGGCCCTCGCCTGCATTGCGGCGCCACCAGCGGTTGATCTCGTCGAACACGTCCTGCTGCGGGTCCCAGCGGTAGATCGGCAGGCCGAACGTGGATTCCGTGATGAAGGTGTGGCAGCGCACGGCTTCGAACGGCGCGCAGGTGGCGTCCGGCTCGACCTTGTAGTCGCCCGACGCCACCCAGATCTCGCCTTCGTGTTCCATCCGGACCTGGGCGGAGCCGAGGACGTGGCCGGCCGGGTGCAGCGAGATCGTCACGCCGTTGTGGACGATGCGCTCGCCGTAGCCGACGCCGTCGATGTTGATGTCCTGGCCGAGCCGCGACTTCAGGATGCCGACACTTTGCACCGACGCCAGGTAGTGCTTGTGGCCCCAGCGCGCATGGTCGCCGTGCGCATGGGTGATGACGGCCCGGTCGACCGGCCGCCACGGGTCGATGTAGAACTGGCCCGGCACACAGTACAGGCCTTCCTTGCGTACGACGACCATGTCTCCCATGCGGTTGGCGTCCTCCCCGTCAGGCCGGGCTGACGAAACCGGCGACGAAGGCGCGCTGCTCGCCGTCCGGGAATGCGATGTGGACCTGGCCCCCGGCCACGGACAGCACGATGCCGTCGCCATATTTGGGCACCGTCACGCGCGCGCCCGCGTCGAACGCGGGCGCGGGCGGCGCGTCGCTGTCCGGCTCGCGGTCGAATTCGTCGTCGCGGATGTCGATGTCGTCGAGCAGCACGGCGGCCGGCGGATTCAGGCAGTTGTCGCAGCGGCAGCACTTCTCGAAGCCTTCGACCTCGTCGCCGAAGTAGTCGAGCAGCAGCTTCCAGCGGCAGAAGCCGCTGACGGCATACGACACCATCTGCTCCAGCGCTTCCTTGTCGCGCTCCTGCTTCTGGCGGTAGATCTCGGCCAGCGCCGCGAACAGCTTGTCGGCCGGTTCCGCGCTGCCGAGGGCATACGCGAGCTTGCGGTTCTGGCGCAGCAGCTTCGCATCCTTCAACAGCTTCAGGCAGACTTTCACGTGCGGCCCGGCGAGGTCGCCCGTCACGTCGCCGACCCGGTCCGGCGTGGCCGCCTCGTTCTCGGCCAGTGCGCGCACGGCCTCGTACACGGTGCGGATTTCGTCAGCCGTCGGGTAGTGCTTGACGAGGAAGAACTGCTGCACGCGCTTGTCGTCCTGCAGGAACAGCAGGGTGCAGCTCGCATCCTGGCCGTCGCGGCCCGCGCGCCCGGATTCCTGGTAATAGGCTTCCAGGTTGGCCGGAATCTGCAGGTGGACGACGAAGCGCGTGTCCGGCTTGTCGATGCCCATGCCGAACGCGTTCGTCGCCACCATCACGCGCCGCTCGCCGTTCATGAACAGGTCCTGGTTCGCGCGGCGCTCGGCGGCTGCCAGCTTGCCGTGGTAGAGCGTGACGGATTCGCCGGCGTCCAGCAGCACCTGGTGCATCTCCTCGGCCGCCTTGACGGTGGCCGCGTAGACGATGCCCGTCCCTGCCGTCGCGCGCACGAGGCGCAGCGCCTCCTCCAGCTTTTCGGCGGGGTTCGTCACCTGCACGACGCCGTAGTGCAGGTTCGGCCGGTAGATGCCCGTGTTGATGACCTTCATGCGCGGGCGGTTCAGTTGCCGGCCGATGTCATCGACGACGTCCTCCGTGGCCGTCGCCGTCAGCGCCAGCACGGGCGGGCTTCCCAGCGCGTCGATCGCACCGGCCATCTCGAGGTAGGCCGGCCGGAAGTCGTGGCCCCATTGCGAGATGCAATGGGCTTCGTCGATGACGACGAGGGCGATGCGCACCGGCTTGAGCACGTCGACGAAGTCCGGCATGGCGAGCCGCTCGGGCGTGCAGAACACGATCTCGCAGCGCCCCTCGGCGATCGCGGCCAGCGCCGTCCGCTCCTCCTCGGCCGACAGGCTGCTGTTGACCTGCGCGGCGCGGATGCCGAGTTCGCCGAGCTTTTCCAGCTGGTCCTTCATCAGCGAGATCAGCGGCGAGACGACGACCGTCATGCCGCCCATGATGCGGGCGGGGATCTGGTAGCACAGCGATTTGCCGCTGCCGGTGGGCATGATCGCCAGCGTGTCCTTGCCGTCGAGGACGCTGTCGATGACGCGCTGCTGGCCGTCGCGCAGGTGTTCGATGCCGAACACGTTATGCAGCAGGCGCCGGATGGTGTTGCGGCGGACCGCGAGCACGCCGTTGTGGAGGAGTTTGGGGTCGTGGGTCGTCATGATGAACCCACTCTAAGCCTGAGCACGGCGACACGCCATAGGACGCAACCTACAGCCACCGTAGGAGCGCTACGACGAGCTACCACAACCGCTCATACAGTGTCACGAGGCTTATTCCTACAGCACGACGGATTGCCAGCCGATAGTTTCCATGAAGCATACGACCTACCATGATATCAACACGACAGCATTCCGCACTCCCGGAGGTTCATCATGACCCGCATGTTCCCGACAGCCTGGACCGCAGCCTTCATCGCCCTCACGAGCACGGCGACGTGGCTGCTGTGCGCAACCGACGCACTGGGCGGCGTGCCGCCGCTGTTCTTTCACTGACGATGCAGCACCGTACCGCTGTGCCGGCCATGTGCCGGCGTACCCGCGTTTCGCTCTCCGCCTGAACCGCGTGCGGCCCGCTGGGGCTGCCCGCGCGCGTCCGCTGCACCGTCCACCGCATGACCCGCCGCAGCGCACCCGCCGCGGCTTTACATATTTGTTACAAATTAGCAGTTGAACAACACGAAGAAGGCCGCCATACCTGTGGCAGGAGGACTCATCCATGAAGTACGCTCTGTTATACGACGATGACGCGGCCGCGCGCCGCCACAGCGCCACCCTGCTCAAGTCGCTCGGCTACGTGGTTGCCGAGGCGGCGACGGCCCAGGCGGCGCTGAACGCCACACGGGCGCTGCACTTCGATGTGATCCTCACTGCGAGCGCGCACGCCGACGGCGAGCGGCGCGCGCTGCCGGGCGAGCTGTCGCGCCTGGCGCCCGACACGCCCACGATCCTCCTGCTGGACGACGACGAACCGTTCCCCCCGCTGTACGCCGCGTTCAGCGCCACCGTCACCAAACCGGTCACGGTGCGTGCCCTGCGCCATGCGCTGGAGTTCGGGCTGGACGGCCTGGGCGCTCGGCCCGTGCCGCCCGCCGTCCGGTACGAGCGGCGCGTGGGCTAGGGTCTGTCTGACTGAGGGAACGAAATTTTGTTTGGTTGGTCAGATGGCGATGAGCCGAACTGACCTAACTGAACAGCAATGGCGGCAGCTGGAACCACATTTGCCGCCCAATCCACATCACGGTCATGCTTATGTCGGGCACAGACACGTGATTAATGGGATCGTGTGGCGGTTGAGGACTGGCGCGCCTTGGCGCGACATCCCACCCCGCTACGGTCCTTGGCAGACCTGTTACGACAGGTTTGTGCGTTGGTCGCGCAACGGCACATGGCAACGTCTACTCAAGATCATGCAGGCGGCCGCGGATGCATCCGGCCGCATCGACTGGGACGGAGCCGCGCTTGATGCGACCCACGTGAAAGCTCAGCGAAGTGCCGCTGGGGCTCGAAAGACACTTCCTGCGGCAGAAAAAAGGGGGATGTAATTGACGAGTGGCTGGGGCATTCTCGTGGTGGACTCACCAGCAAGATCCATCTTTGCGTGGATGGAAACGGCCTGCCATTGTCCTTCATCGTCACGGCCGGCCAATGCAGCGACGCGGCGAACATCGGCCCTGTTCTTGACGCCATTTCAGTACCCCGACCAGGGCGAGGCCGGCCACGCAAACGCCCGACATGCTTGCGTGTCGACCGCGCTTACGGTGCCCGGCATTATCGGCGACAGATCCAACAACGGGGCATCCGCTGCGTGTGCCACGAACGACTTGATGCGCAGAACAGCCGGCTGCGCAAAGGGCGTCGCGGTGGCTCGCCTCCACGATTCGACGCCGAAGCGTACAAGGGCCGCAACGTCGTCGAACGCGCGATCAACCGATTAAAAGACTTCCGCGCCGTCGCAACGCGATACGACAAACGCGGCCATAACTTCTCTACGGCCGTGCTTGTCGCGACAATTATTTTATGGCGCCTCTGAGATCAGTCAGACACGCCCTAGGCGCCCGTCCGCCACCGCCCGCCCATCCCGCATAAATACATTAAGTGAATTGTAGACAACACTCTTTGGTTTGATCGGCGGCTTGCGCCGGCATAAGATATTTGCAACAAAAACTGTTATCGCAAACATTAAGTATTAAAATAACAGTTAAAAACATGATGCCGCTTTCCCTGTCGTCCGGCATGCTTCTTTTCTTCATCGTCGATGCTGATGTTCCCGCTAACATCCAGGCCTCGCGCGCACGCCGGATCGAGCAGCAAAACAAGACAAATAATCGGAGGAGATATGCTGCAGGTATATTCGAAGACCGTTATCCCACGACGTCGACAGGGCCCGATCCGCATCGCGCGCGGCCCGCAACGCTGATCCGGCAACAACGCAATCGCACAATTTGATGGTCGTGCCTGACCTCCCGGCCAGGTGCCGCCTTCGCTCGCCCGTGCGATCGCCAGAACTCTCCTGAACCCGCAATCGGGCTTTCCCGCCCGGTGCCCCGGTACGGCCGGACAGCGCATTGCTGCCGGCATGCAGTCACGCGGTTTGCAGCAAGCAGCAGTGGACTCCGGGGCCGCCTGTGCGCGCCTCGGGCATTCAACCCGAACCATGGAGATGTTCATGACCAACGCTTTATCGCGCGCCACCCGACGCGCCGCATCGGCTTCCCTCCTCGCTGGCGCACTCGCCGTGCTGGCGACCTGCGCATCGGCGCAGACCGTCGCCATCAACCCGGGCACGACCTACCAGACCGTGCGTGGATTCGGCGGCTTCAGCGGGGCCGGCTGGGCGGCCGAACTGACCAGCGCCCAGGTCGACGCCGCGTTCGGCACCGCCACGGGCCAGATCGGCCTGTCCATCATGCGCATCCGGATCGATCCCGATTCCAGCAAGTGGTCGACCCAGCTCGCGTCGGCGCAACTGGCCAAGGCCAAAGGCGCGCTCCTGTTCGCCACGCCATGGTCGCCGCCGGCGAGCATGAAGACCAACAACAGCGTCATCTCGGGGCGCCTGGCGTCGAGCCACTATGCGGATTACGCGACCCACCTGCTGAATTTCGCGAGCACCATGCAGGCGGGCGGCGCCGCCCTCTACGGCTTTTCGATCCAGAACGAACCGGATTACGATCCGGGCACCTACGAAAGCTGCCTGTGGAATTCGACCGAATTCATCAACTTCCTGGCCGGCCAGGGATCGCGTTTCGGCAGCTACAAGGTGATGGCGCCCGAGTCCTTCAACTTCAGCAAGACGCTGACGGACCCGATCCTCAACAGCGCGACGGCCGCACCGCAGTTCGACATCGTTGCCGGCCATCTGTACGGCGTCAGTCCGAGCGATTATCCGCTGGCGCGTTCCAAGGGCAAGGAGTTGTGGATGACCGAGCACTACACGGACAGCACGTCCGACGCCAACGACTGGTCGAAGGCGCTGCCGGTGGCGCTGGAACTGCACAACAGCATGGTGTCGAACTACAGCGCCTACGTGTGGTGGTACATCCGCCGCAGTTACGGCCTGCTGACGGAGGACGGCAAGGTGAGCAAGCGCGGCTACATCATGTCGCAGTTCGCGAAATACGTCCGCCCCGGCGCCACGCGCATCGCCGCGACGGAAAAGCCGTACAGCGACGTCTACGTCACGGCGTTCAAGACCAGCGCCGGAAAACTGGTCGTCGTGGCGATCAACAACGGCACGTCCCAGCGCCAGTTGCAGCTGCAGGCGGGCAGCGCGGCCACGAGCTTCACGAAGTACCGCACCACCTCGGCCGACAACGACGGCTACGCGGGCCAGTACACGGTGACGGGCGGCGTGGCGACCGCGTACATCGATCCCGGCAGCGTCAACACATTCGTCGGCCAGTGACCGCCCCGACGACAATTCATGACGAGAAGAGAACGGCATGTTGAAAAGCTGTCCGGCACGATCGGGAGCGTCCCTGCTGGGCGCGGCGCTCACGGTGCTCGCGGTGCCCGGGCCATGGTCCGGACGGTCGCCATCGACCCGGGCACGACCTACCGGGTGATCCGCGGGTTCGCGGGCATAACGGGGCCGGCTGGATTGCCGACCTGACGGCCATGCTGACGAAGGCGAAAGGCGTCACGCTGTTCGCCGCGGGCCTGATGCTGGTGGCGCTGGGCCTGCGGCGGCGGCGCGGCGTCAGGCGGCGATGAACCGGCGCAGCCGCGCGAACGCCGCATCGGGCGCGTCGCGCCACACCCCGTGGCCGCAGCCGTCGAAGCGGGCGAACTCGACGAGATGCGGCGGCAGCGCGGCGACCGTATCGAGCGCGTCGTCGAGCGTGCAGACCGGATCGAGCTCGCCCGCCAGCACGAGCACCGGGCACTGCGCGTGCGCCAGGCCCGGCAGCAGGTCGAACGTCTGCTGCTCGCCGCCGGCCCAGGTGAACAGGATCTCGGGATTGAAGATGGCGCGCCGCGCGGCGTCCTTGCTCGTGGCCGGCGTCGCCGAATACAGCGGCTTGCATGCCTCGAGGTAGGGAGCGTACGTTGCCGCGCCGGGCGCCGTCCAGAACCGCTCGGCGGCGGCGCGCGCGGCCGGGCCGCCGAGGCGCTCGAACATCGCGAGCTTGCGCGCCAGCCCGAGCCGGGACGACGTGCTCGACAGGACGACCTTGGCCGGATGGTGCGGATGCCGCGCCAGGTAGCGCTGCGCGACGAAGCCGCCGAACGACTGGCCGAGCACGATCGGCTTGTCGACGCCGAGCGCATCGCACAGGCGCACCACATCGTCGGCGAAGGTGTCGAGCGTCCACTCCTCGCGCGGGCGCGCGTCGCTCCGGCCATGGCCGCGATGGTCGTAATACACGATCTGGGCGACGTCGGCCAGGCGCGAGAACGCGGGCTTGAAGCTCGCGTGATCGTAGCCCGGCCCGCCATGCAGCAGCACCAGCGTCGGCTTGGCGCGCATCGCCGGCCCGTCCGGCACCAGGCCGGCGCCTTCGATGTCGACGAACAGTCGCACACCGGGTTCGATAAGAATATTCACAAGGCAATATTCTACGCGGGCCTGGCACGATAGCCAAACCTGCCGGACCGCGGGCCCGCGTTACGCCGCTTCCACCGCCACCGGCATCCGGATCAGGTAATCGAACGCCGACAACGCCGCCTTCGCACCGTCGCCCGCCGCGATCACGATCTGCTTGAACGGCGTCGTGGTCGCATCGCCCGCCGCGAACACGCCCGGCACATTCGTGCGGCCGTGCGCATCCACGACGATCTCGCCGAAGCGCGACAGTTCCACCGTGCCCTTGAGGAACTCGGTGTTCGGCACGAGGCCGATCTGGACGAACACGCCGGCCAGCGGCACGAGGTGCTCCTCGCCGGAGAGGCGGTCCTTGAACTTGATGCCGTTCACTTTGCTGCCGTCGCCGGTGATTTCCGTCGTCTGCGCGTTCACGTGGATCGTCACGTTCTTCAGGCTCTCGACCTTGTTGACGAGCACCGCATCCGCCTTCAGCTGCGGCGCGAATTCGAGCAGGGTCACGTGCTCGACGATGCCCGCGAGGTCGATTGCCGCTTCCACGCCCGAGTTGCCGCCGCCGATGACGGCGACGCGCTTGCCCTTGTACAGCGGGCCGTCGCAGTGCGGGCAATAGTTCACGCCGGCGTTCTTGTATTCCTGTTCGCCCGGCACGTTCACGTTCCTCCAGCGCGCACCCGTCGACAGGATCACGGTGCTCGACTTCAGCGAGCCGCCGTTGGCGAACTGTACTTCGACCAGTTCGCCCGGCGCGGCCGGCGGGATGATCTTCGCGGCCGCCTGCTGCGTCATGATGTCGACGCCGTAGTGGCGCACCTGGGCTTCCAGCGCGGCGGCGAATTTCGGGCCGTCCGTTTCCAGCACGGAGATGTAGTTCTCGATCGACATCGTGTCGTTCACCTGGCCGCCCATGCGTTCCGTCGCGATGCCGGTGCGGATGCCCTTGCGGGCCGCATACACGGCGGCCGCGGCGCCCGACGGGCCGCCGCCGACGATCAAGACGTCGTACGGGTCCTTCGCGTTCAGCTTGGCGGCGTCGCGGGCGCCGGCGCCCTTGTCCAGCCTGGCGACGATCTCCTCGATCATCATGCGGCCGGACCCGAACATCTCGCCGTTCAGGAACACCATCGGCACGGCCATCACCTTGCGCGCCTCGACTTCGGCCTGGAACGCGCCGCCTTCGATCACGGTCGTCTTCACGCGCGGGTTCAGGATCGCCATCAGCGAGAGGGCCTGCACGACGTCCGGGCAGTTATGGCAGCTCAGCGACATGTACATCTCGAAGTCGTAGTCGCCGTCGAGCGCCTCGACGGCGGCGATCGTCTCGGCCTCGACTTTCGGCGGATGGCCGCCCGTCCACAGCAGCGCCAGGACCAGCGACGTGAATTCGTGGCCCAGCGGCAGGCCGGCGAAGCGCAGGCGCGTGTCGGTGCCGGCGCGCCGCAGGGTGAACGACGGCTTGCGTGCATCGTTGCCGTCGGTGCGCAGCGTGATCTTGTCGGCGCGCAGGCCCTGGATCGTCTGCAGCAGGTCGAGTGTCTGTTTCGACGTATCGCTATCGTCGAGCGAGGCGACGATCTCGAACGGTTGCTGGACGCGTTGCAGGTAGCCGGCGAGTTGGTTTTTCAGGTCTTGTTCGAGCATGATCGTATCCTTTCGTTCAGTCGTGTTCAGGCCGATGCATCGCACACATGCGGACGCATCCATCCAATCTAAATAGTGAATCTGGAAGGCAGATCGACTAGCGAGATCGCCTGTCTTGCTGTGGCGGGCCCATTCCGGTCGGGCTCGTGGGGAGGGGGGCGGACACGAACCGCCCCTCGCGGTCCGTGCCTGGTACTACGGTGCTGCAGTATCGTAGGGTGGGCACCCTGTGCCCACCGCACGTTACTTAGATCTTGCCGACCAGGTCCAGCGACGGCTTCAGCGTTTCGGCGCCTTCGGTCCACTTGGCCGGGCAGACTTCGCCCGGGTGCGACGCGACGTACTGGGCGGCCTTCACTTTGCGCATCAGTTCGGAAGCGTCGCGGCCGATGCCGTTGTCGTGCACTTCCATGACCTTGATCTGGCCTTCCGGATTGATCACGAAGGTGCCGCGCAGGGCCAGGCCTTCTTCTTCGATCATGACTTCGAAATTGCGCGTCAGCTCGCCGGTCGGGTCGCCGATCAGCGGGTAGTTGACCTTCTTGATCGCTTCCGAGGTGTCATGCCATGCCTTGTGGGCGAAGTGGGTGTCGGTCGACACGCCGTAGACTTTCACACCCATCTTGGCGAACTCCGGCTGGAAAGCAGCCAGGTCTTCCAGTTCGGTCGGGCAGACGAAGGTGAAGTCCGCCGGGTAGAACATCAGGACCGACCAGGTGCCCTTGAAGTCGGCTTCGGTCAGGTCGATGAACTTGCCTGCGTGGTAAGCGGTTGCTTTGAACGGCAGGATTTCGGTGTTGATGATGGACATGCAGTACTCCTCTTTCGGGGTTAAAAAAATGCTCAGGTGCGTACTATACCTTGCGCACCCATTCATGTGAAATTGATTGAACAGATTCTATCAATTGATTTTACCTATCGCTGGGTGGACACAATGGTGCCACCCGACGGAGATATCAGGCCGACGCTGCCGCTGCCAGCTGGGCCATTTCCGTGCACGGCAAGGTGAGGCTGAAGCAAGCGCCCTGCCCCGGCACGCTCTCGACCGTCAGCTGGCCGCCATGCGACGCGGCCAGCTGGCGCGAGATGTACAGGCCAAGGCCGAGGCCCTTCGGCTCGCCGCTCTTGGCGCCGCGCTCGTAGGGCTCGAAGATGCGGTCGATGAAATCGGGCGCGATGCCCTTGCCGTGGTCGCGCACGGCGATGCGCACGTTGCAGCCTTCGTCGTGGACGCTGACCTCGACCGCACCGCCGCCGCCGTAGCGCAGCGCATTGGTCAGCAGGTTCACGACGACCTGCTCGATGCGGAATTCGTCCCAATAGCCTTCGACCGGGTGGTGCGGCGCGAGCACGACGTTGGCGCCGGCCGCCGCGGCCTGCAGCGACAGATCGTTGACGACGCGCTCCAGCAACGCGAGCAGCTCGACCTTGCCGGGCCGGATCGAGAGCGTGCCGCTCTTCATGCGCGAGACGTCCAGCATGTCGTCGATGAGGCGGATCATCGCCTTGATCTGGCGCTCGTCGCGCTTGATCATATTGCCCATCTGCTCGGGATTGAACGCCGGCAGGTTGCCGCGCTTGAGCTGCAGGCTGCGCATCTGCGTTTCCAGGAACAGCGTGTTGAGCGGCGTGCGCAGCTCGTGCGCGACGAGGGACATGAATTCGTCGCGCATGCGCAGCGAGCGCTGCAGTTCGGCCTGCGTCGCGTTCAGTTCGCGCAGCAGCACTTCCTGGTCGCGCCGCGCCGCTTCCAGCGCCTCCATCTGGCGCTGCATCTCGCGCCGCTGCTGGTCGAGCGTGACGAAGACCTTGACCTTGCTGCGCACGGCGTCCGGGTCGAGCGGCTTGTACAGGAAGTCGACGGCGCCCGTCTCGTAGCCCTTGAATGCATAGTTCAGCTCGCGGCCGGCGGCGGACACGAACACGATCGGGATGTTGCGCGTGCGCGAGGTCGAACGCATCAGCTCGGCCAATTCGAAGCCGTCCATGCCCGGCATCTGCACGTCCAGGATGGCCAGCGCGAACTCGTGCTCGAGCATCAGCGACAGGGCTTCCTCGCCGGACTGGGCCTGGAACACCTGGCGCTGCTCGTCGCGGATCAGGGCGTCGAGGGCGCGCAGGTTTTCCGGCAGGTCGTCGACGATCAGCAGTTTGCTAGGGTCGTGTGCGCTCATGGTTCATTCGTCTCCAACATGGGCAACAGGGCGTGGATGCGCGCCAGCGGCAGGATCAGGTTCGGTGCGCAGCGGTGGATGGCGCTCACGGGCATCGTGGGAACGTGCGCGTCCGCCGGGTCCTGCACGACGGTGAAGCCGCCGCGGGCGCGGATGCGCGCCATGCCGTCGGCGCCGTCGTGGTTCGCGCCCGTGAGCAGGATGCCGGCCAGGGCGGGGCCGTAGACGTCCGCGCTGGATTCCATCAGCACATCGATGGCCGGCCGCGCGAAGTGCACGGGCGGCTCGCAGCTGAGCGAGAAGGTGCGGTCGCGCTCGACGGACAGGTGGTAGCCGGCACCGGCAAAATACACGGTGCCGGGCGCGATCTCTTCCTTGTCGGCCGCTTCCTTCACGGGCATGGGCAGGCGCTCGTCAAACAGCTCGGCCAGCCGGCTGTCGCGGTTGCCCGGCACATGCAGGATACAGAACACGGACAGCGCAAAGCCGGCCGGCAATGCCGGCAGCAAGGCCACGAGGGCATCGACGCCGCCGGCCGAGCCGCCGATCACGACGGCCTCGAAGCGCCGGCCGCGCAGGCTGGCACGCAGCGCGTCGTCGGCGGGCGTCATGGCGCCACCTTGCGGAAGAGGCGCTCGCGCTTCGCGAGCGGCTCGAAACGCTGGGCATAGGTGGAAAAGTCGATGCTTTCCTTGCTGCCGAGGCCGAGGAAGCCGCGGTGGCACAGCGATTCGTGGAACAGGCCCAGCACCCGGTTCTGCAGGCGCCGGTTAAAGTAGATCATCACGTTGCGGCAGCTGATGAAATGCGTCTCGGCGAACACGCTGTCGGTCGCCAGGCTGTGGTCCGCGAACGTGACGTTGTCGACCAGCGCGCGGTCGAACAGCGCGCCGCCATACGCCGCCGTGTAATAGTCGGAAAACGCGCGCGTGCCGCCCGCCTTCTGGTAATTCTCGGTGTACACGCGCATCTTATCCAGCGGCATCACGCCGCGCCGCGCCGCTTCCAGCGAATCCGGATTGATGTCGGTCGCGTACATTTGCGTGCGCTCCAGCAAGCCCTCCTCATGCAGCACGATCGCGAGCGAATACACCTCTTCGCCCGTGCTGCAGCCGGCCACCCACACGTTCAGCGACGGATACGTCTTCAGGAACGGCACGACCAGCCGGCGTATGGCCAGATAATAATCCGGGTCGCGGAACATTTCCGTTACAGGGATGGTCAAAAACTGCAGCAGCTGCGTGAACGCGGCCGGGTCGTGCATGACGCGCGCCTGCAAGGCCGAGATCGTATCGCACTCCATCGCACGCAGGGCGGCGAGGACGCGGCGTTTTTGCGACGCCCCCGTGTAATCGCGGAAATCGTAGTTGTACTTGAGGTAGACCGCTTCGATCAGCATCTGCAGCTCGATGTCGACGTCGCTCGCAGGATTGTGCATCGGTTTCTTCAAATGCGCTCCAGCGTCGGCATCCACACGCGCAGCAGCGAGTACAGCCGGGTCAGGTCGATCGGCTTGGCCAGGTAATCGTTGGCGCCCGCAGCCAGGCATTGTTCCTGGTCGTCCTTCATCGCCTTCGCCGTGATGGCGATGATGGGCAGGCGCGCGAAGCGCTTGTCCTGGCGGATGCGGCGGGTCGCTTCCAGCCCGTCCATGCCGGGCATCATCACGTCCATGAGGACCAGATCGATCGCTTCGTTATCGTCGAGCTTGGCAATGGCTTCGAAGCCGTTGCGGCCCACTTCCACCCTGGCGCCGCGTTGTTCCAGCGCACTGGTCAGCGCGAACACATTGCGCACGTCGTCGTCCACGAGGAGGATCGTGCGGCCTTCGAACACACGATCGCGCCCGCGCACCGTCTTGAGCATCGACTGGCGTTCCGACGACAGCTGCGATTCCACCTTGTGCAGGAACAGCGTCACCTCGTCCAGCAGGCGTTCCGGCGAGCGCGCGCCCTTGATGATGATCGAGCGCGAATATTTCAGCAGCTCCGCTTCCTCGTCGCGCGTCAGGTTGCGGCCCGTGTACACGATGACGGGCGGGAACGAACACAGTTCTTCCAGAGACATCCGCTTGAGCAATTCGTTGCCCTGCATATCGGGCAGCTTCAAGTCGATGATCATGCAGTCGAAAATCTGCGTGCGCAACAAATCCAGGGCTTCCGCGCCCGATCCGACGGCCGCGATCTCGACGTCGGCATCGGCGATCAGCTGCACGACGCTGTCGCGCTGGCGTTCGTCGTCCTCGACGAGCAGCACGCGCTTGATGGTCTGCGACGACTTGTCCTTGAGCTTGCGGAACACCTCCTCCAGCTGCTCGCGCGACGTCGGTTTCAGCGCGTAGCCGATCGCGCCCAGGTGCAGCGCCTCGCCGCCATTGTCCTGGCTGGACACGACGTGGACGGGGATGTGCCGCGTGGCCGGATTGTCCTTGAGCTGTTGCAGCACGGACAAGCCGGAGCGGTCCGGCAGGCGGATGTCGAGCAGGATCGCATCCGGGCCGCCGTTCGCGGCCAGTTCCAGGCCTTCCTGCGCCGTCAGTGCGACGAGGCAGCGGAATTCCATGTCGTGCGCGAGGCCGTACAGGATGCGCGCGAATTCCGGCTCGTCCTCGATCACGAGCACCGTGCGCACGCCGGCGGCGGGCTCGCGGCGGTCGTCGGCGAACGTCGGCGGCGCCTCCTGCGGCAGCGCGGCGTCCGGCGCGGGAACGGGTTCGGGCGCGGCCGCCTTCGGCTGGGCCGGCGCCGGCACGGGCGGCGTGGCCGCGACGGTGCCGTTACGCGGCAGGCACAGCGTGAACGTGCTGCCCTCGCCCGGCGCGCTCGTCAACGTCAGCGTGCCGCCCAGTAACGCCGTCAGGTCGCGCGAGATGGACAGCCCCAGCCCCGTGCCGCCGTACTTACGCGCGGTGGAACCGTCGGCCTGGTGGAAGGCGTCGAAGATCTTGTCCTGCTGCTCGGCCGCGATGCCGATGCCGGAATCCTGCACGGCGAACTGGATCCAGCCGTCCGTGCCCGCGCTCACGTGCAGGGTGACCTTGCCGGCATCCGTGAACTTGACGGCATTCGACAGCAGGTTCTTGAGGATCTGCTCAAGCCGCTGGCGGTCCGTGTGGATGCTCATCGGCACGTCCGGCTCGACGCTCAGGTCGAACGTCAGGTGCTTCTGGCGCGCCAGCGGTTCGAACACGCGCGCCAGACCCTCGATGACGCGGCGCAGCGGCAAGTCTTCCGGCACGAGCTCCAGCTTGCCGGCCTCCACCTTGGAAATATCGAGGATGTCGTTGATCAGGTTGAGCAGGTCGTTGCCGGCCGAATAGATCGTCTGGGCGAAACGCACCTGTTCCTCGTTCAGGTTGCCGTTGCCATTGTCCGCGAGCAGCTTGGCGAGGATCAGCGAACTGTTCAGCGGTGTGCGCAGTTCGTGCGACATGTTCGCGAGGAATTCGGACTTGTAGCGGCTGGCCCGTTCCAACTCCAGCGCCCGCTCGCGCAATTGCTCCTGGGCTTGCACCAGCGCCGTGTTCTTGTTGTCGAGGTTGGTGGCCTGCTCGGCCAGCTGTTCGTTCGTCTGCTCCAGCTCGGCCTGCTGGTTTTCCAGCGCCGACTGCGATTCTTCCAGCGCGCGCGACTGTTCTTCCAGTTCCTCGTTCGCCGTGCGCAGCTCTTCCTGCTGCACCTGCAATTCCTCGTTCAGCGCCTGCTGCTCTTCCAGCGCCGCCTGCAGGCGCTGGCGGTGCAGCACATTGGCGACGGCCGCGCCGATCGATGCCCCGACCGTTTCCATGAACTGGATGTCGCGCTCGCGCACGCCGTGCAGGAAGCCGATTTCGATGACGCCCTTGATCTTGCCGAAGTTCGACACCGGCGCGATCAAGAGTTCGCGCGGCGCCGTCTCGCCCAGCGCCGAGCCCACCTTGATGTAGTCCGGCGGCAGCTCGCGCAGCAGGACGACGCGGTTCTCGTTGGCGGCCTGGGCGGCCAGCGACTCGTTCGGCTGCAGGATGCGGCCCTGCTCCGTGTCCGCATGGGCGAAACCGTAGGCGCCGATGCGGGTCAGCGTGCCGTCCTCGCCGCGCACGTACATCGCCGCCACGACGCCGTTCAGGTAGCGCGCCAGGTAGCCCAGCACGGCCTCGGCCAGCGGTTCCAGCGCGATGATGCCGGTCGTCTTCGCGCTCAGTTCGGTCAGGCCGATGCGCTGCCAGGCCTGCTGGCGCAGCTGGTCGTTATGGTCCGCCTCGTGTTGCAGGACGTCGCGGTACGACGCGGACAGCGCCATCAGCTCGCGCCGGCCGAACAGCGCCAGCAGCCCGGCCACGATGAAGCTGAACGCCAGGAACGCGGCGACGGACCAGCTGATCACGGTGCGCGAGGACGCGTTGCGCTCCTGCAGCAGACGCTGTTCGACGAGGATGAAATCGAGGAACTCCTGCCTGACCTGGTCCGTCAGCACCTTGCCGCGGCCGCTCTTGATCGTGTCGATGAAATCGTTGTTCTTGCCGCGCCGCGCGATCATCTCTTCGGCAAAGGCCTGCCAATCCTTTTGCGCGGCGCGCACCCGTTCGATGCGCTCGGATTGCACGGGATTGTCGTCCACGAGACGCGCCAGATTCTTGAGTTCGCCTTCCATGCGCGGCTTGGCCGCGAGATAAGGCGTCAGGAAATCATCGTCGCCCGACAACAAATAGCCGCGCATGCTCGCTTCCATGTCGGCGGACAGACGGCTGACGTCGTTGGCGCGGCCGATCACACGCTCGGAATGCTCGACCCAGCTCAGGACGTTGATGAGGTAGGCAATGATACCGACGAACACCAGCGCGCTGAGGACGCCCATGCCGAGCGGCATGGCGACGTTGCGCGACAGGATGCGGCGGAATTGGTCACTATCGATGCTTGAACCGGCCATGCTGTCGTTGTTGTTAAGAAAAAAATATCCCTAGTGTAACGCAAGCAAAGAAACCGGCGCGTTCGTTTGAACGTGTTTTTTCGCAAAGTCGGCGGCGTTACGTGGCGTTGCCGAGTATTTACAGCAAAAATAGACGACGTTAGAACGCAGTCGCCGACGTTCACGTCGCCCGCCCGGGCAGGAACGCGGCGAGGTACGGCGCCGTGCGGCTCGCGCGCGCCTTGGCGATCTCGGCCGGCGGCCCCGCCGCCACGACCGTGCCGCCGGCCTCGCCCGCGCCGGGGCCGATGTCGATCACCCAGTCGCAGGCCGCGACGACGCGCATCGTGTGTTCGACCATGATGACGGTGTTGCCGGCGTCGACGAGGCGGTCGAGCTGGGCCAGCAGGCGGTCGGCGTCGAGCGGATGCAGGCCCGTCGTCGGTTCGTCCAGCACGTACAGGGTGCCGCCCCGTCCCGTCCGCTGCAATTCCGTCGCCAGCTTGATGCGCTGGGCTTCGCCGCCGGACAGCTCGGTCGCGCTCTGCCCCAGCCGCAGGTAGCCGAGCCCCACCTCGCGCAGCACCTGCAGCGGTCGCGCGACCGGCTCCTCGGCGGCGAAGAAGGCATGGGCCTCGTCGACCGTCATGCCGAGCACCTCGGCGACGTTGCGGCCGTTGTAGCGCACGGCGAGCGTGTCGGCGTTGTAGCGCGCGCCGCCGCAGGTGGGGCAAGGCGCGTACACGCTCGGCAGGAACAGCAACTCGACCATCACGAAGCCCTCGCCCGCGCAATGCTCGCAGCGGCCCTTGGCCACATTGAACGAAAACCGGCCGGCGTCGTAACGGCGTTTCTTCGCGGCCGGGGTCGCGGCGAACAGCTTGCGCACCTGGTCGAACAGGCCCGTGTACGTGGCGAGGTTCGAGCGCGGCGTGCGGCCGATGGGCTTCTGGTCCACGCGCACGAGGCGGCGGATGCCGTGCAGCGCACCGGCGATGTGGCCGACGGTCGGGATGTCGGCCTCCCGTTCGAGGTCCATGCCCTCCTCGGTGTCGTCGGCGGCGCCGCCCTGCCCGAGCGCGGCGCCGACGAGGTCGACGAGCACCTGGCTCACCAGCGTCGACTTGCCCGAGCCGGACACGCCCGTCACGCCCGTCATCACGCCCAGCGGGAAGGCGACGGCCAAGTCGTGCAGGTTGTTGCGCGTGACGCCCTCCAGCCGCAGCCAGCCCGTCGCCGTACGCGGCGTGCGCGCCGGCGGGCGGATCGCATCGGCCGCGTCGGGGAACAGGTAGCGCCGCGTGTGCGAGCCGGCCACGTCGCGCAGGCCGGCAGGAAGCCCGCTGTAGAGGATCTGCCCGCCCTGCTCGCCCGCCTGCGGGCCGACGTCGACGATCCAGTCGGCGTGGCGGATTACATCCAGCGCATGCTCGACGACGAACAGCGAATTGCCCGCCGCCTTCAGGCGCGCGAGCGCGTCGAGCAGCGCTTCGGTATCGGCCGGGTGCAGGCCGGCCGACGGCTCGTCGAGCACGTACACGACGCCGAACAGGTTCGAACGCACCTGCGTGGCCAGGCGCAGGCGCTGCAGCTCGCCCGGCGACAGCGTCGGCGTGCTGCGCTCCAGCGCCAGGTAGCCGAGGCCCAGCGCCAGCATCGTGTCGAGCCGCGCGCACAGGTCCGCGGCGATGCGCTGCGTGACGATCAGCTGCTCGGGATGCTTGCCGCTGCGCGCTCTGCCCCTGGGTTCCGTCCCGTCCACGTAAGGGCGCAGCAGCTGCGCCAGCCGTTCGAGCGGCACGCGCGACAGCGTCATGATGTCCATGCCGGCGAACGTCACGGAGAGCGCTTCCCGGCGCAGCCGGCGGCCCTGGCACAGCGGGCATTCGGTGCTCACCATGTAGCGCGCCACGCGCTTCTTCATCGATGCGCTTTCCGTGTTCGCGAAGGTCTGCAGCACATAGCGGCGCGCCCCGCTGAACGTGCCCTGGTAGCTCGGGGTGTCCTTGCGCCTCAGGGCGCGCCGCGTTTCCTCGGGCGTCAGGCCGGCGTACACGGGGACGGTCGGGGTCTCGTCCGTGAACAGTATCCAGTCGCGCACCTTCTTCGGCAGGTCGCGCCACGGCGTGTCGACGTCGTAGCCCAGCGTGACGAGGATGTCGCGCAGGTTCTGGCCGTGCCACGCGGGCGGCCACGCGGCGACGGCGCGCTCACGGATCGTCAGGCTGTCGTCCGGCACCATCGACGCTTCCGTCGCGTCGTACACGCGGCCGAGGCCCGAGCACTGCGGGCAGGCGCCTTCCGCCGTGTTGGGCGAAAACGATTCGGCATACAGCAACTCCTGGCCGGGCGGATAGTCGCCGGCGCGCGAATACAGCATGCGCAGCGAATTCGACAAGGTGGAGACGCTGCCGACGGACGAACGCGTCGTCGGCGTGCCGCGCTGCTGCTGCAGGGCGACGGCGGGCGGCAGGCCGTCGACGTCGTCCACTTCCGGCACGGGCATCTGGTGGAACAGGCGGCGTGCGTACGGCGACACCGACTCCAGGTAGCGCCGCTGCGCTTCCGCGTACAGCGTCCCGAACGCGAGCGACGACTTGCCCGAGCCGGAGACGCCGGTGAACACGACGAGGGCGTCGCGCGGGATGTCGAGGTCGACGTTTTTCAGGTTGTGCTCGCGCGCGCCGCGCACGCGCACGTAGCCGGTCTTCGGCGGCGGTTTGCTGGATGGGTCGGGCATGCCTGCGGCTCCGGATGCGTCACGATGCCCTATTTCAGCACGCGCGCACCCGGCCGTCCGTGCGCTCGGCCACCGTCAGGGAATCAGCGCGCGGGCCCGCAGTTCGGAAAACAGGTCGAAAAACGAGTCCTCGGTCGACTGCCACGCCGCGAAGCCGAGGCGGCGGCTGTTCGCCATGTCCGTCATCACTTCGATGGGCCGGCCGAGGTCGAGGTCCGTGTGCCAGGGCGACACGAGGCGGTTCAAGTCGGCCTCGTGGAGCTTGTGGCGCGTCGCGATCGCGCGCCACACGGCGTGATCGTTCGCCATCTCCGCCTCGAGCGGTTGCGTTGCGCCCTCGAAACCGGCCGCCTGGACGCCGAACCACGCGGCCAGCCGGCGCCACAACCAGCTCCAGCGGAACACATCGCCGTTCGCGACGTTGAAGGCCTGGTTGCGCGCCGCATCCGTGTCGGCGGCCCAGCGCAACTGCCTGGCCAGCATGCGCGCGTCCGTCACGTCGGACAGTCCTTCCCACTGCGCCTGCGAGCCGGGAAACCGGAAGGGGCGCCCGGTTTCCTTGCAAATCGACGCGTACACGGCCAGCGTCGTGCCGAGGTTCATCGCATTGCCGACGGCCATGCCGATCACCGTGTGCGGCCGGTGCACGGTCCACGTCAGCCTGTCGCGGGCGGCCGCGGCGTAGACCTCGTCCTCCTGCACATAATAAAAATTGTCGAGCGGGAGGCGCGGCTGGGATTCGCGCAGCGGCGTGTCGGGCAAGGTGCCGGCGCTGGCATAGGCGTCGAACGGGCCGAGGTAGTGCTTCAGGCCCGTGACGAGCGCCACGTGGCGCACGGTCTTGCGATGGCTGAGCGCATCCAGCAGGTTGCGCACGAGGGCGGCGTTGACGCGGATGTTCTCGGCCTCGCTGTCCTGGCGCATCCACGTCGTGATGAAGACGTGGGTCGGTCCGGCGCTGCCGAACGCCGTCGCCAGCGCCGCGCCGAGGCGCTCCGGGTCCAGCAGGTCGGCCGGCACGGGGATCAGTCCCGGCAGATCGGCGGGCGGCCGGCGCGCCAGGCCGTACACGGTCCAGCCGTGGGCCAGCAGTTCCCGTGCCGTGGCATGGCCGCCGATGCCGCTGGCACCCACGACGAGTGCGCTTCTTTGCATGTCCGCCTCTCCGTTGACGATCGCCCCATATTCTTGCTTGCTTCAGGAATGGACGTCGCCCTGTTGCCGGGTCGCCGCGAGGTCGTCGAGCGCGGCGCACATCCTGTCGACGCCGGCGCGCGGCCGGCATCGCTGCGCCACGGCGCGCGTGCGCTTCGCCAGGCCGGGGGCCGCCAGCAACGCGTCCAGCCTGCGCGCGAGCCGTGCATCGTTCAGCCGCCCCGCGGGCAGGCTCGCGCCGACGCCGAGCGCCGCCACGCGCGCGCCATTGTCGAACTGGTCGTGCGCCAGCGGCACGACGAGCTGCGGCGTGCCCGCGCGCAGCGCCTCCGCCGTCGTGCCGATGCCGCCGTGGTGGACCAGCGCGGCCGCATGCGGCAGCAGGAGTCGCAGCGGCACATAGTCCTGCCACAGCATCGTCGGCCGGAGGTCCGGCGGCACCTGGTCGCGATGCGGCGTGAGGAAGATCGCGCGCCGGCCCAGGCGCGCGGCCGCCGCACAGGCAGCGCGGAAGTACGCCGCCGCCTGCGTGTTGCCGGTGCCGTGCGTGAACACGAGCGGCGCCGCGCCGGCCTGCAGGAACGCTTGCAGACCGGCGGCCAGCGACGCATCGGCGTTCGGATCGAACAGGGGAAAATCGCCGCGGACCAGCGGCTGCGGCCAATCCGGCTGCGTGAGCGCGAACCAGTCGGGGAACAAGGTCAGCGACAGGTCGGGCACGGCCGCGATCCAGTCGACCAGCGTCGCCACGGGCGCGCACCCGCGCGCGATGCGCGCCGCGTTCACGTCCGCCAGCGCGACGGGATCGACGAAGCGCTTGCCCACCCAGCGCCAGAAGCGGCGGCGCGCCGCCAGCGGCACCCACGCGGGCACGCGCCACGGGCCGACCAGCAAGGGATCGTGCACCGTCACCAGGTTCGCCGGCGCCAGGTAGGCCGCCGCGATGCTGACGCCGGGATGCACCGCGCGGCACAGGTCCGCCTCGGGCAGCGCGAGCGGGTGCACGAGCAGAACGCAGCGTTCATTCGCCGGCAGCGCCTCGACGAACGGCACGATGCGCGCCATCGCCGGCCGCGTCGCGCGCCAGACGACGCCGAAGCCGCGCGTCGGGTGCCACAGGTCCGGGTCGCGCAGCACGGCTTCATCGGCCGGCAGGCCGGTGAACGGCAACCCTGTCGGCCGCACCCACGGACCGTGCTGCTCCGGCGCGAGGAAACTCACGCGGTGGCCGCGCGCGCGCAGCGCGAGGGCCAGCGCCAGGAACGGGAACAGGTCGCCGGCCGAGCCGATCGTGACGACGACGAAGTGGACGGGTTCGATGCGGGCCTCCTTGTTGCGTTGCCGCTACTGTACCCGAAGCATGCGGCCAGCTTGCGTAGCAAACGCTGAGGCTCGGACAGCGGTCCAGAATTGTCCACTTGTCACGCCACGGACACGCAAGGGAAAAATGAGCGCTTATCCACCTGCCTCGCTGCCAACCGGAAGGACGAGCGATCAATCAAGTTTAAAGATTCCGGGAGAAAAATTCACCGATGCCTTTGCCAGTGACAAGCATGACACGGTGACGAAGCGAATGCCGCAGCCGTGCAATTGAGCATTTGTTGTTGCAAATCAGGAATGTCGTCCTTGCGTGGTCTTTAAATGTCGAGACCGGCTGGTTATACACGCGTTTCCTGAACAATTCAGGGCGTTTTTCGTGTCAGTCCTTGAGTGCCTGAACAGGTATTTTATGGTTGAGCGCCCGCTGCGGAATGCTGTGGTTATGAATCTTGACGTAATTGCGCAGCGTCGATTCCAGGTCGGCGGCTGAACGGAAACGTGTCTGGTTGACGATGTCGCTGACGCGGCCATTGAACCGCTCGCCCATACCATTGGTCTGCGGGTGGCGAGGCGGAATGAGGCGATGCTCGATGCCGAACTGCTTGCACAGCCGGTCGAACACGTGTGTGCCGCCGGGTTCCTTTTTCTTGCCGTCGGCCGTGAAGCGATCAGTGAACTGGCTGCCGTTGTCGGTCAGCAGCTTAACGATCTTGACGGGGCAGGCCTGCCGCACCTTCGCCAGCAAATCGACGCTGCTGCTGCCGGTCTGGTCGGCATTCAGTTCGATGTAGACCCAACGCGTGGCGCGGTCGATGGCGACGAACAGGTAGTGGCGCGACGTCTCGTCGGGCATCTGCGGCAGGTACTTGATATCGATGTGCACGAAGCCCGGCTCGTAATCCTTGAAAGCTTTTTCGTGACCGGCGTGGCGCCCTCCTGCTCGACCAGATCGCGCAGGTCCGAGACCCCATGACGGCGCTGACAGCGTCCCGGGCCGGCGCGAGAGGCGGCAGGATTGATGAATTCACGCCTGATCGTCAGCAGGCCGTCGGTCGGTAGCAGCAACGTTTTGCGCAGTCCCACCACGATGAGTTCCTGTTCGGGCGACAGCGTGGTGTACATCTTGACCGGCGCGTTCGATTTGTCTTCCGGTGTATCGCGGTTTTGCCACTTCCGGATGGTCTGGCGAGTGACGTTGTTCAGTCTGGCCAGTTCGGCTTGTGGGAGCGTCGAGTTCCTGATTTTCCTCGCGGATCAGGTGGGTCGTACGGGCTTGGCTGTGGAGCGCTTGGATCATTGAATTGCCAGTGAAAGATCGAATTGGAACAGTGTACGCAAAACGTTTCTGGCCTTGAAAAGCGGCCAGCTACGGATGGGTACACGATCCCACGAGTCTAAACACTTGGAGACACCGTTGAGACAGTGAACTGGAGTGGCTGGATGGGGGCTGTTGGCAATACGCAATCGGCGCAATCCGATGCATTGTCTCACGCTGCGCAAAAGCAAAACGGCAGATGAGTCCGCATCGGATGGCGGATTTAACAATATCTATCGCCAGATGATATTTAACTAACCAATCGACGCCCCAACTTAATAGGTTGGGGCGCAAATGAAATCCAGAGAAGATGGAACATATAAAAAAAATCAACATTTGGCTTTTTTTGCCTGTTTTGTTCGTGGCAAAATTATGGGCTGCGATAGATAAAGGCAATGCGGGACCGTGGAACCTAGCAATAATGGTCACTTGCTCAGTGCTGTTGTTGCTGTACGTCGAAAGAAATACCGCTATGCGAAGTATAGCTTGGCAGGGCGTGCTATGTATTTCATATATAGCTCTTGTGCTATTCATTCTCTTCGCCTTGGGGCTCAGAGAAAAGGAATTATCTTTCGTAAAATCTTTAATTCCTTACAGCCGTTGGCCAATGTTTCTAATTGATGCGTTTGGCGCAGCTGTTTCGGAAGAAATAATTTTCAGAAAGTTTCTTCTGTGCTCGCTTCTAAAAAGGATGAGACCGATATATGCCATAGTTTTATCCTCGCTAATCTTTTATCTTTGCCATTTCTCAATAATGGCAACAATCATAATCAGCGGGATATTTTATGCAAGCGTCGCTCTTAGATGGAATTCGCTTTTGCTGGCAATAGGAATGCATACTATATATGATTTCCTTGGAAATATGGCATTATCTGTTGGCCAAGTATCTGTCACTATCATAGGAGACCTTAATGCGTACCAAGTGTTGCATGGAGCAGCTGCCCTTTCTGACTTTATATTCATTGCCGCATACTTCACGATGATCTTTGCTTTTGATATTATCTCCGCCTGCGCAGTCAAAATAAAAACAAGGAGAAAAATAGAGGAGATTGCGTCATAAGTTAAGGCCACGTCGAATAACCCGGCTTTCGGCATGAGCCAGGCAATGTAGTGCTTGATTCGGCGTTGCTACGCGGCTCCATCAACGTGATTTCGATAGCCGCTCGTATCTGGATGAGGTCAGTTTGGCAAGCGCAGGGTGCCAAACTGCTGGTTTAGAACGGTGCCACCCGATGTTCTTTCAGGAAGACCAATCGCTTGAGGTTATAGCTGCGACGGTCCAGCAACTGGTACTCCAGCGCGTCGTCGGCAAGGTTATATAACTGTTGAAGCACCAGGGTCTTGATCATCAAGACTGTCGGGTACGGCGGCCGACCACCATTGGCGCGCGAAGGCCGCGGTGTCGCTGCATCGATGCACGCGGCCAGCGCCTCAAAATCGACGTGCTCGGCCAGACCGACCAAAGGATCGCCTGTTTTTGCTCGCCGGTCTTCGCGCTCCTGCTCGGCAAAAAGGCTGAGCCGGGGTTTCATCATGACGACACTCGCCGGCTGCGTCGATGTCAGGATGTTACTCAGCCATCGTCAGCCTGGCCGAGGTTTTTCGAGGTGGCCTTAACAGGATCCAGATCCCGCCAGCCGTGAATTCCTGGCCACGATAGCGCCCGCATCAGCCAGGAACGCTTATAGGAACCGGTCCAGAATCTTCCTGCTCCCCTTGTCGATCGCGAACATGTCGCGGATGAGGAAGTGGATGCCGTGGCTGTCCGCGATCAGCAGCGAATAGGCGCCCAGGCGGCGGATGTCTTCCTCGCCTTTCAGCACGAACTCGGTGTCGCCGCGGTCCGTTTTGACGGTCCACGTACACGGCGTGGCGAAGCTGGAGACGGCCTTGATCGACTCGATCGCGGGCATGAATTCGCGGCCGTCCAGTTCATCGGTGACGAGCGCGCGGAGGTCGGCCGGCAGGGTCTCGAGGTCGTCGATCCACGCGACTTCCTTGCCGCCGTCGCGCACGAGCGAGATGCCCTTCGTCGGCGCCTGCACGGGGAACGAGCGCACCGGCGCCACGCCGACGAATTCCTCGCCGTCGCCGTTCGTCAGTACCAGCTTGCCGAACGCATCCCGGCGTAAAGTAAAAGTGGTCATCGTTCAGTCTTCCTTGTTGCCGTCGTCCGGGTCCTGGTCGACGTTGCGCGCCTGCGCCTCGTACAGCCGGAAGTAGGCGCCCTGGCGCGCCATCAGGTCGTCGTGGTTGCCCTCTTCCACGACCTGGCCGCGGTCCAGCACGACGAGGCGGTCGGCGCGGTGCAAGGTGGAGAGTCGGTGCGCGATGGCGATCGTCGTGCGGCCCTGCACGAGGTTGTCCAGCGCCTTCTGGATCTCTTTTTCCGTTTCCGAATCGACCGAGGACGTGGCCTCGTCGAGGATCAGGATCGGCGGATCGATCAGCAGCGCGCGCGCGATCGAGATGCGCTGGCGCTCGCCGCCAGACAGGCCCTGGCCGCGCTCGCCGACCATCGAATCGTAGCCCTGCGGCAGGCGCAGGATGAATTCGTGGGCGTGCGCGGCGCGGGCGGCCGCGATGATCTCTTCGCGCGTCGCGTCCGGCTTGCCGTAGGCGATATTTTCCGCGATGGTGCCGAAGAACAGGAACGGCTCCTGCAGCACGAGGCCGATGTGGCGGCGATAATCGGCCACCGCGAAGCTGCGGATGTCGCGGCCGTCCAGCAGGATCGCGCCTTCGGCCACGTCGTAGAAGCGGCAGATCAGGTTGACCAGCGTGCTCTTGCCGGAACCCGAGTGCCCGACGAGGCCGACCATCTCGCCCGCCCTGATGTTCAGCGAGATGCCGCGGTTGACGGCGCGGTTGCCGTAGCGGAAGCCCACTTCGCGCAGCGCGATATTGCCTTCGACCTTGTCCAGCTTGACCGGATTGACGGGGTCCGGAACGCTCGACACGTGGTCGAGGATGTCGAAGATGCGCTTGGCGGCCGACGCGGATTTCTGCGTGACGGACACGATGCGGCTCATCGAATCGAGGCGGACGTAGAAGCGGCCGCTGTACGCGATGAATGCCGAGAGCACGCCGACGGTGATCTCCTGCTGGCTCACCTGCCAGATGCCGAAGCACCAGATGATGAGCAGGCCAAGTTCCGTCAGCAGCGAGACGGTCGGCGAAAACAGCGACCACACCTTGTTCAATTTGTCGTTGACGGCCAGGTTGTGCTTGTTCGCTTCGCGGAACCGCGACGCTTCGCGGTGTTCCTGCGCGAAGGCCTTCACGACGCGGATGCCGGGGATCGTGTCGGCCAGCACGTTCGTGACCTCGCCCCACACGCGGTCGATCTTTTCGAAGCCCGTGCGCAGCTTGTCGCGCACGACGTGGATCATCCACGCGATGAACGGCAGCGGCACGAGCGTGATCAGCGCCAGCTTGGCGTTAATGCTGAACAGGATCACGCCCGTCATGATGATCATGAGGACGTCCGACAAAAAGTCGAGCAGGTGCAGCGACAGGAACACGCAGATCCGGTCGGAGCCGCTGCCGATGCGCGACATGAGGTCGCCCGTGCGCTTGCCGCCGAAGAATTCCAGCGACAATCGCAGCAGGTGTTCATAGGTTTCCGAACGCATGTCGGCACCCATGCGCTCCGACACGAGGGCCAGGATGTACGTGCGGCCCCAGCCCAGCGCCCAGGCCAGGATGGAGGACGCGAACAGGCCGCCCATGTACTGGTAGACGAGGCGCGTGTCGATGTGCTTGCCGTTCTGGTACGGGATCAGCACGTTGTCCATCAGCGGCATCGTCAGGTATGGCGGAATCATGTGTGCGCCAGTACTTGCCAACATGAGCAAGAATCCGACGAGCAACTGACCGCGATACGGCCTGGCGAAGCGCCACAAACGGAACAGCGTCCAGGTCGACGGCGGGGTGTGGAGGACCTTCGTGCAGATCGGGCAGTCTTCCTGGTCCGGTTCGAGCGGCGCCTTGCAACTCGGACAAGTGTGCTGTTCGGGCGGCTGCACGGCGACGCCGCTGACGTGGCTGTCGACCTGGTCGTGGAACTGGTCGACGACGCGGATGGCCTGCAGGTTCTGGCCCAGGGTGAAGCGCCAGGCCGCCAGCAAGCCGTTCTGGTCGGTCAGTTCGAGGTGGCCGACGCCGCCGTGGTCGTAATGGCGCATTGTCAAACCGGCACGATACGGCCAGTCGCGCCACATCGTGTCGCCGGGCGCGCGCGTGAGCAGGCGATAATTGGTGACGACGAGAATACCTTTGGTGAAACGTAATTTCGCATCGAGGTCAACCTCGACGCTGTTTAAAACGTTTTCCCCGGGCGCAAGCTTTTTCGCGACGTCCGCCTGCCAGTGCTCAGGCAGGAAACCGGCGGTCAACGCCGGCGGAACGGAGGGAACGAGTTGTTGAGTTGTCATGTGATGCCGCCGGTAAAGGCAAAGTTTCCGGTTCTATTTCGGGATTGGAGCAGCCAAAGGCTGGCAGATCTGTACGATGGAACGTTGTGGGCGGTGTTGCCGTTGACACGCACGCCGGCTGAAAGGCGGCGCGTGGGCGTGTACGGTATTCTATCGGAGGGGCCCGACTGGCAGAAATCGGTTCGGCACGGTAAGCTTCGTTCCGGCAAGTATACAACATGTGCATTGTGGAAAGAGAGGAAGACGGGCCGTGATCCGGCGCCGTCTTTGACCAACGATGTGCAAACTTAGGCAACGCCACGCGATGAGAGAGCGGTCGTCGCGTGGCTGGATATTTTCATGACAAACAAGAAAGACATTGCAATTCTTCGTGTAAACCACCTGCGTGGACCGAACATCTGGACCTATCGCCCTGTCATCGAAGCATGGCTCGACATCGGCGAACTCGAAGAATGTCCTTCGAACAAACTTCCCGGCCTCTACGAACGCCTGACCGCCTGGCTGCCGGGCCTGATCGAACACCGCTGCGGCGTCGGCGAGCGCGGCGGTTTCCTGGAGCGCCTGCGCGACGGGACGTGGGCCGGCCACATCCTCGAACACATCGTCCTCGAACTGCAAAACCTGGCCGGCATGAAGACCGGCTTCGGCAAGACCCGCTCCACGGCCGACCAGGGCATCTATAAAATGGCATTCCGCACGCGCGACGACACCGTCGGCCGTGCCGCGCTGCAAGCCGGCCACGCCCTCTTGATGGCCGCCATCAACGATACCCCGTTCGACCTGCAGGGCAAGGTGGACGAGCTGACGGAACTGGTCGACCGCTACTGCCTGGGCCCGTCCACGGGCCACATCGTCGAAGCCGCCACCGACCGCCGCATCCCGTCGATCCGCCTGACCGACGGCAATCTCGTGCAGCTGGGCCATGGCGCCGCGCAGCGCCGCATCTGGACGGCCGAGACCGACCGCACGAGCGCCATCGGCGAATCCATCGCCAGCGACAAAGACCTCACCAAGACCCTGCTCGGGTCCTGCGGCGTGCCGGTACCGGAAGGCACCGTCGTGCGCAGCCGCGAAGCCGCGTGGGAAGAAGCGCAGGACATCGGCCTGCCCGTCGCCGTCAAACCGGTCGACGGCAACCACGGCCGCGGCGTATCGTTGAACCTGATGTCGGAAACGGACGTGCACGCCGCGTACGCCATCGCGTCCGAGGAAGGCGATTCCAGCGCCGTCCTCGTCGAGCGCTTCATTCCGGGCAACGAACACCGCCTGCTCGTCGTCGGCTCGAAAGTCGTCGCGGCGGCAAAGGGCGAATCGCTGTGGGTCGTCGGCGACGGCGCATCCACCGTGACCCAGCTGTGCGACAGCCAGATCAACATCGACCCGCGCCGCGGCAACTCGGAAGAATTCCCGCTCAGCCCCGTGGTGCCGGCCGAGAGCGACGAAGTGAAACTCGATCTCAAGCGCCAGGGCCTGAACCCGGATTCGATCCCGCAGGCCGGCCAGAAGGTGCTGATCCAGCTGAACGGCAACGTGGCCGACGACGTCACGGACGAGGTGCACCCGGACGTCGCCCACGTGGCCGCGCTGGCCGCGCGCGTCGTGGGCCTGGACATCGCCGGCATCGACCTCGTGTGCGAAGACATCGCGCGTCCGCTGGAAGAACAGCGCGGCGCCATCATCGAAGTCAATTCCAGCCCGGGCCTGCTCGCCCACATCAAGCCCGCGCAGGGCGAGCCGCGCAACGTCGGCCGTGCGATCGTCGAGCACCTGTTCGCCGATGGCGAGACGGGACGCATCCCGCTCGTGGGCGTCACCGGCACCACGGACGCCGCGCTGGCCGCGCGCCTCGTCGGCACCGTGCTGAACCTGTCCGGCAAGCACGTGGGCGTGGCGAACCGCGACGGCCTGTTCCTCGACAGCCGCCAGGTCACGACCCAGGACGGCACCGGCTTCGACGCCGGCCAGCGCCTGCTGATCAACCGCACCGTGCAGGCCGCCGTGTTCGAATCGAACGCGCGCACGATCCTTTCCGAAGGCCTGCCCTACGACCGCTGCCAGGTCGGCATCGTGACCGACATGGGGAACGTGGCCGACGTGGCCGACCTGTACGTGCGCGACGAGGATGCGCTGTACAACGTCGTGCGCAGCCAGGTGGACGTCGTGCTGGCCGACGGCGCGGCCGTGCTGAACGCGCATGACCCGCGCGTGGCCGCGCTGGCCGAACTCTGCGACGGCGCCGTGCTGTTCTACGCGCAGGACGAAGCCAACGACGTGCTGCGCGCGCACCGCGCCGCCGGCGGCCGCGTCGCCTTCGTGCGCGACGGCCACATCGTCCTGGCGCAGGGCAGCGAAGACATGCCGCTGCTGGGCATCGACAAGGTCAGGCCCGCCACCGCCGCGCAGCCGGACGCCCTGCTGGCCGCCGCGCTGGCCGGCTGGGCGCTGGACGTGCCGACCGACTTGATCTGCGCCGGCCTGCGCACCTTCGACGCAGCCGGCAAAAAGAAGGGCAAAGCCTCATAAAGATACGTGCCCGGCATGACCGGGCCGGTGCGCGCCAGCTACCAGGAGCTCTGGCGCCGCAAGACCCTAAAGGAAAGACCCATGGAAGTAACACGCGTACGGGCCCTGCGCGGCCCGAACCTCTGGAGCCATCACACGTCGATCGAGGCGATCGTCACCTGCGCGCCCGAGGAAGAATCGATCGGCGCCCTGTCCGGTTTCGAGGCGCGCCTGCGCGCCCTGTTCCCCGACATCGGCGCGCTGCAGCCGACCGGTCATGACGACAAGATCCCGCTGGCCCACGTGCTGGAAGTCGCCGCGCTCGCCCTGCAGGCGCAGGCCGGCTGCCCCGTCACATTCAGCCGCACGACCGCCACGCTGGAGCGCGGGGTCTACCAGGTCGTCGTCGAATACAGCGAGGAAGACGTCGGCCGCCTGGCCATGCAACTGGCCGAGCAGCTGTGCGCCGCGGCCCGCAACGACCAGCCGTTCGACCTCGACGGCGCGCTCAAGCAGCTCCGCGACCTCGACGAGGACGTGCGCCTCGGCCCGTCGACGGGTTCGATCGTGCACGCCGCCGTCGCGCGCGGCATCCCGTTCCGCCGCCTGACCGAGGGCAGCCTCGTGCAGTTCGGCTGGGGCAGCCGCCAGCGCCGCATCCAGGCCGCCGAGATCGACGCCACCGGCGCCATCGCGGAATCGATCGCCCAGGACAAGGAACTGACCAAGACCCTGCTGAACGCGGCCGGCGTGCCCGTGCCGCTGGGCCGCAGCGTCGCCGACCCCGAGGACGCGTGGGCCGCCGCGCAGGAAATCGGCGTGCCGGTCGTGATCAAGCCCAAGGACGGCAACCAGGGCAAGGGCGTGACCGTGAACGTCACGACGCGCGAACAGCTGGACGCGGGCTTTGCCGCCGCGTCCGAGTTCCGCGCCGAGATCATGGTCGAGAAATACCTGCCGGGCCACGACTACCGCCTGCTCGTCGTCGGCAACCAGCTCGTCGCCGCCGCCCGCCGCGACCCGCCGCATGTCGTGGGCGACGGCGTGCACACGGTGCGCCAGCTCGTCGACATCGTCAACAAGGACCCGCGCCGCGGCGACGGCCACGCGACGTCGCTCACCAAGATCCGCTTCGACGACATCGCCCTGGCCTCGCTGGCCAAGCAGGGCTACGACGCCGACTCCGTGCCGCCGAAAGGCCAGCGGGTCACTCTGCGCAACAACGCGAACCTGTCGACGGGCGGCTCCGCCACCGACGTGACGGACGACGTCCACCCCGAAGTGGCGGCCCGCGCGATCGCGGCCGCGCACATGGTCGGCCTGGACATCTGCGGCGTCGACCTCGTGTGCGACAGCGTCCTGAAACCCATCGAGGAGCAAGGCGGCGGCATCGTCGAAGTGAACGCCGCGCCGGGCCTGCGCATGCACATCTCGCCGTCGTTCGGCAAGGGCCGCGCCGTCGGCGAAGCCATCATGGACACGCTGTACGCCCCGGGCGACGACGGCCGCATCCCGGTCGTCGCGGTGACGGGCACGAACGGCAAGACCACCACCGTGCGCCTGATCGCGCACCTGCTCGCGAGCTCGGGCCTGCGCACCGGCATGACGAACACGGACGGCGTGTACATCCAGGGCCGCCGCATCGACAGCGGCGACTGCAGCGGCCCGCGCAGCGCGCGCAACGTGCTGCTGCACCCGGACGTCGACGCGGCCGTGTTCGAGACGGCGCGCGGCGGCATGCTGCGCGAGGGTCTGGCATTCGATCGCTGCCAGGTCGGCGTCGTCACCAACATCGGCGCCGGCGACCACCTGGGCCTGAACTACATCACCACGCTGGAAGACCTCGCGGTACTCAAGCGCGTGATCATCCAGAACGTGGCCCCCGGCGGCATGGCCGTGCTGAACGCGGCCGACCCGATCGTCGCGGGCATGGCCGAAAACACGAAAGGCGACGTCACCTATTTCGCGCAGGACCCGTCGCTCCCGACCATGCAGAAGCACCGCGCGCAGGGCCGCCGCATCGTCTACGTCAAGGACGGCCACCTCGTCGCGGCGCAGGGCAAGAAAGAAGAGCGCATCCCGCTGGTCGAGGTGCCCATCACCCGCGGCGGCGCGGTCGGCTTCCAGGTCGAGAACGTGATGGCCTCCGTGGCCGCCGCGTGGGCCGTGGGCATCGCGTGGGACGCGATCCGCCTGGGTCTGAAAACCTTCGTCGGCGAAAGCGACAACGCGCCGGGCCGCTTCAATGTGTTCGACTACCGCGGCGCGACGGTCATCGCCGACTACGGCCACAATCCGGACGCGATTCAGGCTCTGGTGAACGCCGTCGAATCGATGCCGGCCAGGCGCCGCTCGGTCGTGATCTCCGGCGCCGGCGACCGCCGCGACGAGGACATCCGCGACCAGACCCGCATCCTCGGCAAAGCCTTCGACGACGTGCTGCTGTACGAAGACCAGTGCCAGCGCGGCCGCTCGGAGGGCGAAGTCGTCGCCCTGCTGCGCGAGGGCCTCGCCGGCGCCACCCGCACGACGCACGTCGACGAGATCAAGGGCGAATTCGTCGCCATCGACCAGGCGCTGGCGCGCCTGCAGCCGGGCGACCTGTCCCTGATCCTGATCGACCAGGTCGACGAGGCGCTGGCGCATATCACCAAGCGGGTGAAGGAAGGCTGACGTAGGCTTCGCGCTGTTCCGGAACGGGCGCCGCGTGCGCCCGTTTTGCTTTTTGTTGGTGCCGCTCAGAAACGTGGAGGGCCGCGCACGCTACGTTAGTCAGCGAACGTGCTCTGAGCAACATCTGGCATACCATGGGTGATCGTGGCCAGGTGTGATTACCTGCCATTCAAGCGAGCGGTGCAACCATGACGATCGACAAGGACACGCAACATCAGCCCGTACCGGCCCCCGAGATGCCGTTCCGGCGCCTGCTCTACCGGTTCCTGTTCTTCGACTGGCTGTTCCACGACGTCAGCGCCGCGCGCGACCGCTTCGAACGGCACGCCGCGCACCAGCACAACCGCAGGATGAGCCGCTACCTGCCCGTGTATCTGCGGCGCTGGTCGTTCCTGACCGCGTTCGATTTCGCGCTGGGCATCCTGTTCGAGAAAGTCCTGCAGGCGGGGTTGCTGTCGGCCTGGTTTTTTACCTGGTCGTGCGTGACCTTTACTGGCATGGTCGTCATCACGGTGGCGTGGCTCATCCTGAATCATGCGCGGTTCTCCTGAATTTGATGTTCGGTAAGTTGCCGCTGTGCAATTGCGCGACGATAGAGTCCGCAACCACCACGAGGAGGATGTCATGACTTACCGATGGATCGACGACCAGGGCTTGCTGAAGAAAATGCTGGGCGAACGGCGGATCGACCGCTGGACGGCCGATAACGTGCAGGACGCCTTGCGCGCGCGCGGGGTGCACGCGGCGGCGCGGGCGATGGAGTACCGGCGGGTGCGGATGGAAACGGCGCTCAGGGTGCTGGCAATGGCTAAAAGCCGGCGATCCACTTCCACCTGACGGCGCGGATGGTTCCCGCGCCCGGCAGTACGCTCAAGATCACGTCGCTCGGCTCGCGCGAGAACCTGCTCGGCAAACCGGTCACCGCGGTGCCCCTGGTCGGCCACGAGGGCGCTCCGATGCCGATGCCGTGGCGGCCTGGCACCGCTTGGCTGGTGTAGATCAGTCATCGAGCCTCAAGCGTTCGCCGATCGCGCGGGCGTTCTCATTGCAGCTCACTGCGAACGGCAGGTCGTCATGCACCCGGGCGTTGCCGCGGTCGCCGGGTGCACCCGCTCCCCTGGCCTCGGCCACCGCGTCGCATTCCCCGAAAACAAGCAATTCAAAAACAAGAATTGGCTGCCTCCCCCTGTCAAAAGAAAAATGGCTACGCGCATTGGCGATTTTGAAAATTGCGGCGTACACGGGGAGCGCGCAGAATGTAGCGCATCCTCTGGTGACCATTCGTGCGACATCGCGCCATGCCAGGCGCACTCTTGCCGGCACCGGCCTTGGCCGGCAGCGGCTCGCCACCCGTGCCCGGGCCCCTAAGGCAACGCCGACGCCGCCAATCGTCATCCCGGATCCCGCCGTTCCGCCAGCCCCGACGCAGGCGTCCGGCCTCTACAACCACGGCCAGGACTTTGCCGCCGACAGACACCTGGTGCCGCCGCCGCGGGGAAGCGATGCTGCAGGACCTTTTGCAGTCGTTTGTCAGGCGTCCTCGGACCGCCACGCACGATGGCAGCCGTGTTACACGTCGACTGAACGGGCGCCACGCGGCCTCGATCTCGCCGAACTCTCAATTTATTCTTTTATCCCATGAAAAATAAGCTTAGCCTCATTTTAGCGTTGCTGGTCTTGCCAGTTCAGGGCGTGGCTTTGGCGCAAGCGCAAAACCCCTTGATTTTTGCCGATGTGCCAGATATGTCCATGATCAGGGTTGGCAATAATTATTATATGAGCAGCACGACCATGCACATGAATCCGGGTGTGCCCATCATGAAATCAACCGATCTCGTCAATTGGAAGATGATCAATTATGCCGATGAGAAGTTGGCGGACATGCCGGAGCTGAATTTAACAGAAGGCAAAAACGCATACAGCAGGGGCACCTGGGCCAGCAGTCTGCGCTTCCATAAGGGCATGTATTACGTCACCACGTTTTCATACACCACGGGTAAGACCTATATTTTCAGGACCCGGGACATTGAAAAAGGAAACTGGAAGCGGACATCCTTCGAGCCAGCGTATCATGACAATTCGCTGGTTTTCGACAATGGCAAAGCCTACTTGATTCATGGCGCCGAAAATCTGAAGATTGTTGAATTGAAGGATGACCTGACGGGAGTGAAGCCGGGCGTTCCCGAGAAAGTTCTCATCGAAAATGCCAGTGCCCCGACAGGAAAGGAAATAGGCCTTAACGCGGAAGGATCCCAGCTATTTAAAATAAACGGGAAGTATTATTTATTTAACATATGCGCGCCACGCGGGGGAATGCGGACTGTCCTGATACATCGGGCAGACAGTCTCGATGGCCCGTGGGAAGGACGAGTTGCTTTCCAGGACAGAGGAATTGCCCAAGGCGGACTGATCGACACTCCTGATGGGCGCTGGTTCGCCTATCTTTTCCGCGATTATGGGTCAGTTGGCCGCATTCCTTATCTGGTGCCGGTCAAGTGGGAAGACGGATGGCCTGTATTGGGAGAAAACGGGAAAGCCCCGGACAAGCTGGACCTGCCGGCCAGCACGGGTTTGATTCCGAATCTGGTTGCCTCCGATGAATTCGATCGCAAGGCAGGACAGGCAGCATTGCCTTTGGTCTGGCAATGGAACCATAATCCGGATAATAAACTCTGGTCGGTACGGGAAAGAAAGGGATATCTCCGGCTGAAGACAGCCCGGATCGACACCTCATTTGTACAGGCAAGAAATACGCTTACCCAGCGCACGATCGGCCCGGCGAGCACCGGCTCCACCCTGGTGGATGTTTCCAGAATCAAGGAAGGCGATTTCGCGGGACTCAGCGCCTTCCAGAAGAATTTCGGACAGGTTGGCGTCAAGCTCGAAAACGGGCAAAAATGGATCGTCATGGTCAACGCCGCCTCCGATAAACCGGTGGAGGTACAGCGGATTCCTCTGACACAAAATCAAGTCTATCTAAAGGTCGATTGCGATTTTACCGATCTGAAAGACCAGGCCACCTTTGCGTACAGCCTGGATGGAAAGGCGTGGAATCGGATCGGCGACACGTTGAAAATGACCTACGCCATCCCGCATTTTATGGGCTATCGCTTCGCATTATTCAACTATTCAACGAAAAATCCTGGCGGATATGCAGATTTTGATTGGTTTCGAATCAAATACAAAGATAAATGATGAGCCTCCTGCAAAACCTCATTGTTCTTTAGGATTTACTCGCGGGAGCGGCAATGAACATGAAATTTCAACGCGCGCTACCTCGAGTCACTGAACTGCGACCGCCTGTTGCACAATTTCCGGAAAAATGCGGGACTGGAACCGAAGGCGCCGGTGTACGGCGGATGGGAGGCGGAGCGGCTTTGCCCAGGACACACCCTGGGCCATTTTTTGAGCGCCTGCTCGATGTCTTGGGCGTCCACCGGACGGGAGGGGCTGCGCGCCAGGATAGACTACGTCGTCAGCGAGCTCCACGCCTGACAGGAAGCGGAGCATGGCGGCCTGGTATGCGGCGTCCCCGATGACGATACGCAACTGCGCAATTGTCTGGCCGGCCGGCCCGTCGTTGGCGTGCCCTGGTGCACGCTGCACAAGTTGATGGCCGGGCTGCGCGACGCATTCCTGCTCCGGCAGAATGCCCAGGCGCTCGCGGTCCTGGTGCGGATCGCCGACTGGGTCGACGAGGCCGCGCGGCCAGTCGACGAGCCGCGCTTCCAGAAGATGCTCGAGCTGGAGCACGGCGGCATGAGCGAAGTGCTGGCGGACCTGCACGCGCTGACCGGAGAGACGCGCTACCTGCGCCTGGCCGAGCGCTTCAGCCACCAGGCACTGCTGGCGCCGCTTGCCGAAGCGGAGCGACACGCTCGACGGCTTGCACGCCAACACGCAGATTCCGAAAGTAATCGGATTCGCCCGGCTGCACAGCCTCACGGCACAGGCGCACTACCGGCAGGCCGCGCGCTACTTCTGGCGCACCGTGGTCGAGCAGCGCTCATTTGCGACGGGGGGACATGGCGACGGCGAGCATTTCTTTCCGCCCGCCGAGGTCGAAAAGCATCTGGCCTCGGCCCAGACCATGGAAACCTGTTGCACCTACCATATGCTGCGCCTGACGCAAGCCTTGTTCGCCGAGCAACCATCGGCCACCTACGCCGACTATTACGAACGTGCATTGTTCAACGGCATCCTCGCGTCCCAGGATCCGGACAGTGGCATGTTGACCTACTTCCAGGCCACCCGGCGCACCTATCCGAAGCTCTACTGCACACATGAGCATTCGTTCTTCTGCTGTACCGGCACGGGTATGGAAAATCACGCCAAGCACGGCGATTCCATCTATTTCCACGATCGGGATGTATTGGATGTGAGCGGGCCGGGCCTGGGCGATGGGTACGAACTGCTGCCGCTCCATAAAATCGCGCACGGCTACTACGACTTGTATTGGCGGGTCGGCTGACGCGTCCTGCGGCGTCCTTCAGATTCCGCCTTGCGGAGCGCTTCACACCATGCCTGGCGCAACGAAAAAAGCCAGTCCGAACCGGACTGGCTTGTCGACGAAGAGGCCGGGGCGGCCCCGCGAGCGGGACCGCCTTTGCTCTTTAGTACGTGTAGCGCAGGCTCAGGCGGTAGCTGCGGCCTGGCTCGAACCAGGCGCGGGCCATGGTGCCGATGCCTTGTTGCTGCGTCTGGCGCACGACCATGTCCGTCAGGTTGCTCGCCGAGAAGTTGCCTGAGATGCGCTCGTTGAACCTGTAATCCAGGCCAAAGTCCAGCTGGCCCGTCGCTTCCTGCCAGGTCGGCAGGCCGAAGCCCACGTCCGTCGGTGCCACGCCTCCGTTCGCGGCGGCGCGGGCCGGATCGGCGCTCGTGGCGTTATCGCCGCCCGTGCCGTTCGCACCCACGCCCTGCAGGAAGCGGCTGCGCCAGCTATAGGCCAGGCGTGCCGACAGCGGGCCGCGGTCATACAGGAACATCAGGTTGTACGCGTTCTTCGACAGGTACTGGATCGGCATCGACGTGAACGGCAGACCGTTGGTGTCGCAACCATACAAGCTCAGCGAGGCGTTGTTGAACGATCCGTTCGCCGGGCAATACTTCTGGGTGAACGGATGGTACAGGTCCTGCTTGCTGTCGATGTACGTGTAGTTCGCCGAGATGCCGAAGCCCTTGGCCCAGTCCGGCAGCATATGGGCCAGCGCCGGCACGTTGTTGAGATAGGTCTGGCCCGCCAGTTCCAGGCCCGTCACCGAACCCTTGGCGACGTTGTCCGGCCCCGTGATCAGGAACGTCTGATCGTTGCCGGCCAGGTCCTTGTAGCTCCGGGTGAACGCCGTGTTCAGGATGATGTCACGCACGTTCTTGCGGAACAGGGCCAGTGTCAGCGACGAACCGCTGCCCGGATACCATTCGAGCGTCCAGTCGAAGTTGTTGGAGCGGATCGGCTTCAGGTTGGCGTTACCCCTGTCGTTGCCCGTGTAGTTGATGCTCTTGATGACGTTACTGTCTGCGCCGGTGCCCATCGTGATGTTCTGGTTCAGCGTGATGTACTCGTTCAGGTTGTTGAACGGCGGACGGTACATCGACTTGGCGAACGCGAAGCGGGTTTGCAGCTTGTCCGTCAGGTCGGCCTTCAGGTTCAGGCTGGGCAGCACATCGACGTACTGCTGCGACGCATTCACCGGATCCTTGATCTTGCCGAAGCGCGGGATCACTTCCGACGTGTTCGAGCCATACGACGGATCGAAGATCGTGAAGCCGTGGGCCTCGCTACGCGTGTGGATCACGCGCACGCCGAGATTGCCCTCGACGGGGAAGCGCAAGTTGTCGAAGCCGAAGCGCAGTTGCCCGTAGCCGGCCTCGGTACGTTCCTGCTGGCGGCTGGTCTGGGCCGGATCGTCATTGTAGGCCAGCGGTTTCCAGCTGCCATCCGCGTTCGAGCAATCGTTGTTGGTGCCATAGTATGCGTTGGCGTCCTGGCACTGCATCAACATGTACGGTTTGATCAGCGCATTATTGGCCAGGTTGCGGACAAAGGCCGGGTCCGGCACTACCATCGTCGGCACTTGGGGAACCTTGCCGTTGAAGAAGGTCGGGAAGTTGTACTGGGTCGTCTTGACCAGGTCGCCGTAGCGCGGGTCGCTGAAGTAACTGTTGTTGGGGCGTGATTGCCAACCCTTGTCCCCAACGAGGGGCAGCGTGCCCGGAACCTTCGTCTGGTTGATGGCCCATGGCTCGGAAATGCTCTTCCAGCCGCCGATGCCGGAGCTGGCGTCGACCCGGACCGCCGTACGCTTGGTCAGGCGCACGCCGAAGCGCAGGTCGCGCAGCACCTCGTCGTCGAAGCGGAAACGTGCGTCAGTCTTCCAGGCATACAGGTCGCCCTTCGCCTTGGTCGTCGACGGCATCACGAAGCCCATGTAGTAGTTGTCGCGATTCGCCAGGAAGGCGCGCGAGTTGTCGTCGAACGTCACCTTCGGCAGATTGCCCGACAAGTCGATGCCCAAGCTCGGCACGAACGTGCCCAGGGTCATGACGTTGCCCTCGGCGCTGTTCGTCGCATGCACCCACTGCATGTCGTTCTGGACCGCCCAGCGGTCGTTGATGGTCCACTTGAAGTTCCAGGCGATTTCGCGCGTCTGCGACCTGTTGGTGTCGAAGCCGCTGTCCGACTGGTAGCCCAGGCCGCCGGCCGCGAAGTTGTTCGCGCCCAGGCCGCCGGTCGGGTAGGTGTAGGTCGCCTTTTGCAGCACGCCGTTCTGGTTGAACTCCGGATCGAGTGGCTTGACCAGGTACGGCGACTCGACGGCCGTGAACGTGGCGTTCTCGGTGTTGGCCGACTTGTAACCGGAGTGGAAGTACGTCAGGGCCGATTCCATGCCGTTGTTCTTCCACTGCAACGCGCCATAGACACCGGCACGATCGTTCTGGCTCGTGTTGGTGCGGAAAGACGCGGACTTCGGTATCCAGACGGTCTGGCCAGCCACGAGGTCGGTGCGCGGGAAATACGCATCCACCTGGACCGTATCGTTGTGGGAATTCGTGCGGTTGGCCGACAGGTCGATCAGCGCGCCCCATTGCCCGGTGCGGGTATGCCAGCGCTTCGACACCAGAGCCGACACGCCCGGCGACTTCTTGCTGCCCAGGGCGTTGTAGTTGCCGTTCGCCGACAGGGCGACCTTGCTGTCCTTGTAGTCGAACGGCAGCGCGGTACGCAGATCCACCTGGCCGCTGACGCCGCCTTCGACCAGCTCGGCGGGCGGATTCTTGTGCACGACCACCGCAGACATGAGTTCCGGCGGTATGTCGCCCCAGCTCAGTTCACGGCCCGGATAGCCGGCCGAGAAGGATTCGCGGCCGTTCAGCGTGGACGAACCCCAGGTCAGGCCACGCACCGAGATGCCCGACCCTTCGACCGAGAAGTGTTCCGGGTCGCCGCGCGAACGGTTGCGGTCGATCGTGACGCCCGCGACGCGCTGCAGCACCTCGGTGATCGACTTGTCCGGCAGCTTGCCCGCTTCTTCCGCAACGACGGCGTCGATGACTTCGTCGGCGTACTGCTTGAGTTTCTGCGCCGACTGCATGGCGGCGCGCTGGCCGCTCACGACCACCGTCGGCGTGACCGAGTCGCCGGCCGGCGTGGACTGCGCGTGCGCCGCGCCACCCCAGACCAGTGCAGCCTGCGCCACCGCGAACGACAGCGCGGTCATCTTGATCGGCTTACGCACGATCTTCGTCTCAATTCTTGTCATTATCTATGTCCTCTTGTAGATGCCTTGGCTGCCACCGCACCGGGCGGTGGCTTTATGCTGTCACTGGAAAATGACGGGGCCGGTCAGCGTGAGTTGGGTCGAGTAGGTCAGGTTGGCCGCGCCCGCGGTCGCCATCGAGGTGTTCGCGCTCACTGCGGAGAATTCGACCTGCGAGATCGGGTAGTCCTGCAACTCGTTCCAGAGGTCGAGTCCCGTCAGGCCGCACGACTCGGCAATCGTGAACTTGTCCTTGAGACCGACGCTGTAGCTCGTGGCGGCTGCCGCGGTCGGCGTCACCACCGCGTGCAGCTTCACGTTGCAGGCCTCGCCTTTCGCGTTGAGAGCGAAGTGGCCGAGGTACAGGTTGACATCGACCGCGTTGTTACCGGTGCCGAACCATTCGGGGTTCTCCGCGAGAGTGAACTTCAGCGCTCCCTGGGCATCGATCCGTACGCCGGTGGTCGTGTTGCCGTTGTTGACGAGCTGCGAAAGGCCGGGAGCGAGTAGCTTGAGGCCGTAGTAGGCACCCAGTCCAACGCCGGACTTCGGCTGGATGTTGTAGTACCAGGTGAAACTGCTGCCGTCCGGGGGCACGGTACGACCGCACCAATTCGTGGCACACCACCAACCATCCTCGCTGCTGCCGGCGTACGTGTCGACATGGCCCTGCTCGTTGGTCGTGGAAGCGTCCTTGTAGCCGCTCAGGAACGTCAGCTGATCCGCCTGTGCGGTGCCGATCGGGATGCTCCGGACGACCGTGCCGGCGGCATAGGTATCATCGACTACCTCCGCCTTGATGGTGCACAGTCCATTGCCAACCTTGGTCATCGTATTGCCACTGACCGTGCACACCGTGGGCGTACTGGACGTAAAGGTAACGGTTTCGCCTGCAACGTTGGACGTCGCGACCAGCGGTACCGGCGTCGTATCCAGCGGCAGCGCGCCCGGATTGCGGAAGGTTACCGTCTGCGGCTGTTTGGGAATGCCGAAAAGCTGTCGTTCCGAAGCTGGAGCGTAGCCGTTGCCGCCCGCCTGGCTGGCGGTCACCGAGCACTCGCCCGCTTTGATCAGCGACAGCGTAGCGCCGTTGACGGTGCAGGTCGTCGGCGTATTCGACGTGTAGGTCACCTCGCCACCGCCGCTCGCCGTCGCCGTCAGCTGGACGGTCGCGACGTTGGGGGGGACGGCGAGCGTCTGTCCGCCCACGAATGGGAACGAAATGGATTGCGCCATCGCGCCTTCGCTCGAACCGCCACCACCGCCGCAGCCGGCCAGCAACGTGGCACAGGCCAGTCCGACTGCCGTCAGCTGGAATCTCATGGTATGTCTCCTCATTGGAATATTCCTTCTTTTGTGTTTGCTGAAATTGCTCGGCACCGGCTGCGCCGATGACAAGAAAAATTGGTCCCTGCCCCGCTTCGCGGCAAGGACAATGGTCCTGGTCAAGGATGTATGGACTGGCACTGCCTCGCTGTCGTTATGAAATCGTTTTCAAAAACGCAGGAAAAAATAGCGCGCGAGTATGTGCGCAAGGCCGGCGATGGAAAGGTCCGTGGGCCGCTTGCTGCTGTGTTCAATGAGCCTGATGTGCACGTCTTGTCTCCCTGCTTTTATTATCGATACCGGTCAATCGGCTGTTTCCACGGCGCCGTATTGACATTTACCGATTTTTATATATTTAAAACATTTATCGTCGGCACTATGCTTTCATTGCCGATCCAAGGTGTCCTGCTGCAATCGCATATGTGCAACAGGACAATCGGCCGAGTCGCTATTTTTCAAGTGGCTCGAGGATCACCACCGCGCCCCCGCGGACGCCGGGTGCAGTTCAGGACCATCGCTGGCGCCGACCTCCGAGGCCGTGGCGCGGTACTCGCCTGGCCTCGGGAAGTGCAGCGGCATGCGCAACGCAATGCGGATGCCACCCTGTGCTTTGCGCGCCTTCATTGGTTTACATCTCGACATCCGCATTACTCCCTGGGAGGAAGCAGTACGATGGTTGCGACATCTCATCTTTCGGTTGGGTGAGCTTCATCAATGATGTGCCGCTCACATAAAACTCGTCGGCTTGCGCTGAAACGTCCTCAGGTTCTAAGCGGGCGACATCTGTCCACGCTCGCCAAGCACGCGGTCGCGATAGGCGCGCGGCGTGCAGCCGAGTTCGCGCTTGAACACCCGATGCATTTGCTGGATGGACGTAAGGCCGCTGCCCAGCGCCACGTCCTCGATGCTGCAGTCCCCGCTTTCCAGGCCGGCCTTGGCGGCATTGAGCTTGAAGCTCAGGATCACGTCGTGCACGCTGCATCCCAGTTCCCGGCGAAAGCTGGCGTCGAGCGAAGAGCGCGACACGCCCACGTGTTCGGCCACCTGTTCGGTCTTGATGCCCTGGCAGGCATACTGGCGGATGAAGTGGCGCGCCCGCATCACGTTCGGGTGCTTGATCAGCTGGTAGCGGCTGGACGCGTGCACGTTGATGCCGGCCGGCGGCACGACGATCGGCGTCTCCGGCGGGCGCACCCCGTGCAGCATCTGCTCGATCAGATGGGCTGCCGCGCGCCCCATCTCCTGCGCGCCCTGGATCACGGAGGTGAGCGGGATGCGGGTGAGCCTGCGCACCAGCGGGTCGTTGTCGATGCCGATGATCGCCACCTGTTCCGGCACTTCGATGTCGGCGATGATGCAGGCCTGCAATAGTTGGCGTGCGCGCGCGTCCGAGACGGCGATGATGCCGACAGGTTTGGGCAAGCTGCGCAACCAGTCGATCTGTCCCTGGACCGCCCCGTCCCACGAGTGGACGCTGGTTTCGCAGCCCCGGAAAACCTTCGCTTCCAGCCGGTCGCCCCGCATCAGGCTGCGGAACGCATTCTCGCGCTCCTGCGCCCAGCGGTTTTCCTCCGTGGCGGGAACGCTGAACATGGCAAAATGGTGCAGGCCGACGTCAATCAGATGCTGGCGTGCCAGTTCGACCAGCTTGACATTATCGGTCGCCACATAAGGCACCCCGGCGGGGTAATTGGCCGGGTCGGCATAAGAACCGCCCACCGCCACCACCGGTACACGACAGCGCGACAACGCTTCCGCCACTGCCGGATCGTCAAAATTGGCGATAATGCCGTCGCCCTGCCAATGCTCGATGCCTGACAGCCGTAATCGGAAATCTTCTTCCAGGAAGATATCCCAGGCCGCGCGGGTATTTCCAAAATAGGCGGCAATGCCGTCAATGACGTCGTGATCGAATACATTGTTCGCGTTAAATAACAGCGCGATCCGGTGTACTTTCGTCGTCTTCATTTTACTTATGTTCTTAGAAAACATTTCCGAAACTTCCACAGTTGCGTTTCGCTTCTCTCGCCGGCTGATCGCGGCGCGACTTGCACCCACACGCATGCACCACGCGCCGGCTTCAAAAAGCGGGGCAGCCAAGCTGCCCCGCAAACCACTGCGGAAACCCGCCGCGGAGGAGATAAAACTGTGTGAAGGCCAGGATAGACGCGATCTTCAACACGCAGCCCGGCCACTTACGTCCGCGGGCGGGAGGTGTCAGCAGAACCCGGCCCATGTGTGAAGCGTAGGCCGTCTGCCATGGGCGCCGATATCTCCGCCGGTAGAATTTCTTGCAAACCGCAGAAATTGCAAGCAATGTTTGCCAGAGTGAAAATTGGCCGTGGCCGCCGGCGCAAGGTCGGGCAAGCGGGCCGGACGAAATGGCAGGCGCGCCCCCGTGCTTGGCGCGGGCGCTGGACGGCAGCGGTTCAGCCGCGGTGTTCAGGACGGGTGGTGAGGGCGAACAGGATCAGGCGAGTGGTTCTGTCGGCGGGCTGCCAAATTCTTCCTTGAACAGCTTGTTAAAATAAGGAACATTCGCGTAGCCAACGAAATACGCGATTTCCGAAACGGCGGCGCTGCTTTTTTCAGTCAGCAACCGGGATGCCTCAGTCAGCCGCAGTTTATTCACGTAACTGGTGAATGTCGTGCCAAGTCCGGATTTCAGCACTTCATTGATTTTATAACGGTTAGCCCCAGTCCGTTCCACCACGCCTTCCATGTCCAGTTTGGGATCGGTATAAGCGCTGGCGATATACCGCAAGACCGATTCCTTTTCCTTATAGGGCTCCAGCGTTAACTGGCGACAGCCCTCCAACGGCAAATTTGTTTTCATTTTTGATTCCACACCGGCCAGACAATGCGCGGGAATGGGCCCGGAACAACCAGGCACCAAATGCAATGCAACCACCGAGGATAATGACCGCCAGCGCCGCCGGATAGCGATAATCGCGACCATGCAATGTCAGTTCGCTGACCGGCCTGGCCCGGCCGGTCGTCAGCGCGCAACCTGTGCACCGCGGCTCGATCCGCTGCATCCCGCACTCGCGCAAGGCACTCGGGAGACGCCCGCTCCTGTCCGTGCCCATGTCTCCCGCCGATCCCGACTGCTCCACGATCAGGCCGTGGGATGGCAGCCATTTCTTCCGGCCCGCTGGCGCGGGCTTCCGCCAGGGGGCCGAGTTTCACCATGGCCGGCTTTGCTTGCAATTTCTGCGGTTTGCAAGAAATTCGCCTTCCAGCGCTATCGTTGCCCATGACGACCAGCCTAAGCTTCGGACACGGGCGAGGCTCCGTTACCGTCCCCCGGTCGCAGACGAAAAATAATTGGGGAGGCAGTTCCACTGTCGAGCGTGTGCTGCCTTCATGCGGACGGCGCGGATCGCGCAAATCCTGGTGTTTGCACAATTTTGACTCTCTTTCACTTGTGCGTTCGCGCAGTGATTTTCACTGGGCAGCCATGGCTGCCCCTTCTCTTGCGTGCGCCAGGCACGCTGTGGCGGCATCTGCACACCCGGCAAGGGGAAGTGCTGGCTGAACGGCAAAGGTGTCCTTCGCAAGGCGCAATCGCGAGCTGGCGCTGGAGCCGCACCGGGAACAAGAAGCGCAAATCACAACAACACAGGAGAATGAAATGACGACAATGAAGTCGAAGAAGATCTTCACTGCCCTGGCCCTGGCCACAGCGGCCACGAGCGCCAGTGCCACCGTCCTCACCTTCGACAGCCTGACCGCGATGGTCTACGGCGACGGCGCACCGCTGCTCGCCAACATGAACTACAACGGCCAGAACCTGACATATCTCGAATCGGGCTTTCAACTGACCTTGAACGCGCCCAATGCGGCCCCGGGCGCCGCCCATATCAGCGACGGCACGTATTCGGAGCAAACCTACAACTGGCACGACGGTTTCGAAAACGGCTCGGATACCTTCGTGAGCCTGACCCGTGTCGGCGGCGGCCTGTTCAATCTGCTCGGCTTCGATTATTACGCCGACGGAAGCAGCGTCTGGGCGGACGGCAGCCTGGTCGGCTTCATCCAGGACGAGGGCAGCTGGAGCATGGGTTTAAACGGCATCGGCGAGCTGCGTCTCAGCTCAGGCGCATTCAACGAACTCGACAACCTCAATGTGGAAACGGCGGCGGCTGCGGCCGTGCCGTTACCCGGCACCTTGTCTCTGCTGCTGGCAGGTCTTGCGGTCGGCGCCCTTTCGCGTCGTCGCCAGCAATAACCGATACACTATTTTTCTGAAGATAAAAAGAATATGAAAATAAATAAAATCATCGGTCTTGCCAGTGTCGCGGCAATCCTGCTGTCCGGCTGCGGTGGCGAAGGCGGCGACGCCTCGAAGCCTCTGCCTGTCGCCGCTGGCGCCAGCGTCGTCTCCACCAGCGTCACCGCCGCCAGGGTGGCAGCGCCAACCAGATGGGCAAACGTGAAGATCGGCGGCGGCGGCTATGTGCCCGGGCTGATCTTCCATCCGACCAGCCCGGACGTGCTGTACGCGCGCACCGACATGGGCGGCGCCTACCGCTGGAACGCCGCCAACGCGGCCTGGGTGCCGATCACGGACGGCTTCGGCGCCGCAGACACCTTCTACCACGGCTCCGAGACCATGGCGCTCGATCCGAACGACGACAATCGCGTCTACATGAGCACCGGCATGTACCTGTCGGATCAAGCCGACGCGCGCCTATACATTTCCACCGACCGTGGCGACCACTGGACCTACGTCAACTTGCCCTTCTCGGCAGCCAGCAACGCCCAGGGCCGCGCCGTCGGCGAGCGCCTGATGGTCGACCCCAACGATCCTGCGATCCTGTTCTACGCAACGCGCACGACCGGCCTGTGGAAGAGCGCCGACCGCGGCCAGACCTGGCAGCAACTGACCTCGCTGGCATCGCACAAGATGACCAATGCAGAAATTGACACCGCCCAATGGCGCGGCGTGGTCGGCATGGAGCAGGTGATCTTCGACACCTCGACCAAGGGCACCGGCAACGCCACGCAGACCATCTACACGGCCGTCGCGCCGGACTACGCCGCCGTGGCGGGGCTGGCCTACAGCATGTACAGGACGACCGACGGCGGCGTGACCTGGACCGGCATCGCCACGCCTGTGACGGGCTACTACATCCCCCACATGGTGCGCGCCAAGGACGGCATGATGTACGTCGCCTTTACCAAGACCACTGGCCCAGGCGCCGAGGGTCCGGCAAGACTGTACAAGTTCGATGGCAGCAATTGGACGCTGCTGAAGCAGTATGACCCCACGTGGGTCAACTTCGGCATGGGCGGCCTGTCGGTGTCCGGCACCGGCGCGACCACCCGGATCGCGCTCGGCGTGACCAATTCCTGGGGCAACTGGGAAGGCCAGCATATTGTGCAATTGTCGGATGATGCAGGCGCCACCTGGCGCGAGATTTCCGCCCAGACCCCGCACGTCGGCGAACAGGCCATGTGGTCGGGCTGGCCCGACGACGTCGAGATCGACCCGAACAATCCTGAACGCATCCTGCATGTGACTGGCGGGGGCGTGTGGGAAACCAGGAATGCGTCGGCGGACAAGCCGACCTGGAACTTCATTACTGCCGGGATGGAGGAAACCGCGACGCTGGCCCTGATGGCGCCGCCGCCGGGCGCGAACTACCAGCTGCTCAACAGTTCGGGCGACATGGGCATGGTCGTCCATACGGAACTCTTCAAGGCGCCGACGCGCGGCCCGCAAGGCTGGTTCAGCAACAGCAACAGCGCCGACATGGCCTGGTCCAATCCGGCGTATATCGCCACGATCGGCACCACGACCTGGAACCACCCCAACGTGGCGGGTGCCTACTCCACCGATTCGGGCCTGACCTGGACTGCCTTCGCAGCCAACCATCCCGACGGCATGACCCACCAGGGCGGTGACTCGACGCTGGCGGTCACCGAGCCGGGCCACATCGTCTGGGCGCCGAACGATTCCGTGCCGGCCTACACCACCGACAGTGGGGCGAGCTGGACCTACACCAATCTGCCGGCCGTGGAACCGGGCACAAGCTACCGCCTGGCGGCCGACCGCAGGAATCCGAACCGTGTGTATGCGTACCAGGCGGGCGGCGGCTGGTGGCGCTCGGCGCCGAAGGCCTACTACTCGACCGATGGCGGCCATACCTTCACGGAGAGCAGCCAGTTCTCCACCCTGGGTCCGCGTCCCGAGTTCGTCTCCAACACCTCGCTGGCCGTCAATCCCAATGCCGAAGGCGACGTGTGGGTGACCGACTCGCACAGCATCTTCCACTCGCTCGATGGCGGCGCCACCTGGACGAAGCTGAGCGTGACGGCATCGATCTGGGGTGATCACCCGACCTGGTCATGGCCCGTTGTGTATGGCGCCACCAGCATCGCCCTGGGCAAGGCCCCGCCCGGCGCGAGCTACTCGGCCTCCGTGTATGTGGTCGGCGTGATCAACGGCGTGTGGGGCGTGTACCGTTCCGACGATGGCGGCACCACCTGGCGCCGCTTCAACGACGACACGCACCAGTACGGCGGTATCGGCGTTCTGGCGGCCGACCAGACGGTACCCGGCCGCCTCTATATGGCTGGCAGTGGCCGCGGCATCCTGTTCAGCTACTGACACACGGTGCCCGACGCTTTGGAGAAGTAAGCTCATGCAAAAAACAACCCGTTCCGCTGTCGTTCTCTTGTCCGTGCTGGCTACGCTGCCCGCGGTGTCATCCGCGCTCAACCCGGTCGTTCAGACGATGTACACCGCGGATCCAGCCCCTGTGGTCCATGACGGCACGCTCTACCTGCTGACCAGCCACGATGAAGAAGTCGGGAAAGCCGGCACCTTCAACCTGAAGAACTGGGTGCTCTCCTCGACCACGGACATGGTGAACTGGACCCAGCATGGTGTAGTCGCCTCGCTGCGGGATTTCCCGTGGGCCGCCAAGGAGATCTCCGGCTGGGAAGGTTTTGACAACGGCGCCTGGGCTCCGCAGATGATCGAGCGCGATGGCAAATGGTATCTCTATGCCCCGCTGCAAGGCCGCGGCATTGGCGTGCTGATGGCCGATAATCCCCTCGGCCCCTTCATCGATCCCATCAAAAAACCGCTGATCAGCGGCAACTACGACAGCATCGATCCGACCGTTTATATCGACGCCGACGGCCAGGCCTATCTCGCCTGGGGCAACCCCGGTCTGTGGTCGGTGAAGCTGAACAAGGACATGATTTCCTACGACACCCGCGTTGGGGAGAACGGCATCATCCGCCATCCGATGACCGTCAAGGCCTTGGGCGGGCGCGTCCCTCAGGACGCGCAGCGCGGCACGTCGTACGAAGAGGGTCCCTGGCTCTATAAGCGCAAGAATCTCGATTACCTGTTTTTTGCCGCGGGTCCCATCCCTGAACATCTCGGCTACTCCACCGGCCCCACACCCGAAGGCCCGTGGACCTACGGCGGCGTCGTCATGACCCCGCAAAGCGCCTTCACCAACCACCCGGGCGTCGTCGATTTCAAGGGCAAGACCTACCTCTTCTATCACAACGCCGCGCTCCCGGGAGGCGACGGTTTCAAACGTTCCGTGTGCGTCGATGAATTGAAGTTCAACCCGGATGGCTCGGTCCAGACGGTCCAGCCGACCAGGGAAGGCCCGGCACCGGTCGCCACCCTCGATCCCTACCAGCGCGTCGAAGCCGAGACCATCGCCTGGTCTTCCGGTGTCAAGATCGAACCCAGCAGCGCCGGCGGCCAGAATGTGCGAGACATCCACGACGGGGCCTACATCCAGGTGCGCAATGTCGATTTCGGCGCAGCCGGCGCGCGCGCCTTCATGGCCAGCCTCTCCAGCACAGCCAAGCTGAAGCAGGCCACTGGGGCGACGATAGAGATTCGTTTGGGCAGGCTCGACGGCAAGTTGATCGGCACGCTGCCGGTCGCGGGAACCGGCGGCCAATGGAAGCCGCAGTCTGTCCGGATCGCCGGCGCCTCCGGCGTCAAGGATCTCTTCTTCGTGTTCCACGGTGCGGCCGGCGAAGAACTGTTCAAGTTCGATTACTGGCAATTTTCCGAGCGCGAGTTGCCTGCGGACTAGGCGGCTGACGAGCGCCGCGACGCCGGATAAGTGGAATCGACATGCTCAGTACCCAATTGGGGCGAGCAGGGAAAACGGAAAAGATCGGGCGCCAAGGCATGGCTGGATTCACGCCTCCCTGTCACACTGAGGATGATCACGAAGCGCCAGCACCATCACGGCCTTGGCAGGGCGCCCTCAGGAAGGTCGCGTAATTCCTGATGACGCATTGGCGCGGGAGCGTCGCGCGGCCAGGCGCGCCCTATGGTTTCGCAGGGCCACTCAGGAGCAGCATCAGCACGCTGTGCGGCGCCAGTCGCGCGTCCAGCTTGGCGCTGGTGTCGCCTGTCTTGTTGCTCCACAGGTCGGACCAGCGGTAGACGGTCTGCTTGAAGTCAACCGACCGCTTGCTCAGGTCATCGATCAGAACTTGCTTCTTCCAGTCGTGGTGAACGTCGGCAGGCTGGTTGGAGCGGTTCAGGAACATCAGCGCCCATTTGCCGCCGTCGAGCGGCTTGGCATAGACCTCCAGCGGACCGTCGGCCAGGACGCGCAGCGCCTGCACACCCAGCTTGTCCTGGTTCACCGCGATCACGCCGGGGTTGGTCAGGATCCGGCGGGTCGACTCGGACATGGAACGCAGGTCGTTGCCCAGGATGAGGGGCGAGGCCATCATGGCCCAGATGGACAGATGGGCGCGGTCTTCATCCTCGCTCATGCCATTGCCCACTTCGAGCATGTCCATATCGTTCCAGTGGCCGGGCCCCGCGAACTTGCGCAGGTTTGCCTGCTTGTCGAGAACGCGCAGCACGCCCAGGCCGGTCGAGAAGCCGGGACTGAATTCGCAGTCGAAGCAATTATAGATATCGGGCGTGGTGCGCCACGAATGGGCGACCTTGCCGGCCCACTCCCATGGCTTGCTCATGCCCCATTCGCACACGCTGAATACCATCGGACGGCCCGACTTGGCGATCGCGTCGCTCATCGTCGTGTAGGCCGCTTCGGCGTTCAAGCCCGCAGTGTCGCACCAGTCGTACTTGACGTAATCGATGCCCCAGCGCGCATAGGTCCGCGCATCCTGATACTCGTGGCCACGGCTACCGGGACGGCCGTCGCAGGTGGTCGCGCCGGCGTCCGAGTAGATGCCCAGCTTGAGTCCCTTGCCATGCACATAGTCCGCCAGCGCCTTCATGCCGGATGGGAAGTGCTTGGCGTCGGGCTGGATGTTGCCGTCGGCGTCGCGCTGGCCTTGCCAGCAATCGTCAATGTTCACGTACTGGAAGCCAACGTCCTTCAAGCCCGACTTGACCATGGCATCGGCGGTCTCGCGGATCATGCGCTCGTCGATATTGCAGGCAAATTTGTTCCAGCTGTTCCAGCCCATTTGCGGGGTGGCGGCCAGGCCTTCAACCTTTTGAGCCCAGCAATTGCCTGCCGAGCCAACGAACAGGGTCAATGCCGTGGCGGCCGCTCTCATTGTCGTGCTCGTCAACAGCGGCTTGGGTGGTATGTGCTTTGTTTTCATCTCTAAATCACTCGCAAAAAAATGGGGGGCATCGTGCAAATTCATGACGCAAAAAAAATGCTAACGTCTCAAAACGTGCAATCCGGCGGCGCGGAAACCGAGGCCTCCGCGCCTCATGCCGTTTAGTGAAGGCGGTTTTTCGACCTGACGGACGGCATAGCGCTTCGGCGCTGCCTATTTGGTCGACAGCACCAGCACGGTGACCGAATACGGCGCGAAGCGATAGCTGAACTCTTTGCCGAGCCCGCTCGCCTTGCTGGTCACCGGCACCACCTTGTTCGGCTCGGCGATGGTGTTGGTGTCCTCCTTCTGCGCCGAGCTCAGTACGATCGCCTTGCCTTCGGCAGCCACCCTGGCGGCGCCGGCAAGGTCCACCTGCACCGTCTGCGCACTGCCGATCGCGTTGACGACCTTCAGGTAGATCTCGCCGCGCTGCGCCGACCTGGTCGCCGAGAAGAACATGGTCGGCACTTCCTGCGCCGGCGGCAGCACCTGCGGCGTCTCCTTCCGGGCCGCCTCCTGCCAGGTCTGCGTGCCGACTTGTTGCGCGGTCACCGGCAGCGACACGTTGCCCAGATAATTGCTGAACATTTTCTGCGCGTAGTACGACGGCGAGCCATAGCTCGCTTGCGCGTCGTAGCCGACGAGGTTGTATCGCCACTGCACGCCGCCCGGATTGGCGTTCACCAGCAGCGGCGCGTAGCAGGCCATCTCGACGACGTCGGCGTTGCGCTCCATGCCCGTCATGAACGCGGCGTCGGCCAGCGCGGAATGCAGGTCGGTGGTCGGCTCGCCCTCTTGCGAAGCCCATTCGCCGATGAACACTTTCGGCCCCTTGCGCTCGTAGCTGTCGTAGCGCGCGGCGTCGTGCATCATCTGCAGCGGCTTGTAGTAGTAATGCTCGTCGACCAGGTCGGGCACCCGGCTGATCACCTTCTGTTGCTGGCCCAGCCAGTCCTTGCCATTGACGGTGGAGATCAGCTTGAGCTGCGGATACTTCGCCTTGATGGCGTCGTGGAACTGGGTGTAGCGGCCGTCGTAGGTCTTGTGCTTGTCGAAGCCGTCCTCGTTGCCGATCTCGACGTAGCGCAGCTTGAACGGCGCCGGATGGCCGTCCCTGGCGCGCCGCGCGCCCCACGTCGTGCTGACGTCGCCGGTGACGTATTCGATCTCGTCGAGCGCTTCCTGCACGAAGGGCTGCAGCGCCGGGCCGGCGGGAACGTTCTCCCCGTTGAGCGCGTAACCGGCGAACACCGCCAGCACCGGCTCGGCCTTCATGTCCTCGGTCCACTCGAGAAATTCGAGCAGGCCCATGCCGTCGGACGAGCGGTATCCCCAGGTGCCGGGATGGCCGGGACGCTGCGCGATCGGACCGAGCGTTTCCTTCCACTTGAAGCGGGTATCCACGGTAACGCCCTCGAGGTAGTTCCCGCCCGGGAAGCGCAGGAAGCGCGGCTTCATGTCGACCAGTTTCTGCATCAGGTCGACCCGGTTGCCGTTCGGCCGGTCCTTGTAGGTCGGCGGGAACAGCGAGACCTGGTTGAACCAGACGGTGCCCGGGCTTTCGGTGGCGATCACCAGGCGCGCGTCGGCGGTCGGCTTGACGTCGGCGGCGGTCGCCAAGGTGACGCTGTAGCGCTTCCATTCGCCGTCGATGCGGCCGCCCTCGGCCTGCGCGTACACGGTCTTGCCGTCGGTGCCTTCGATGCTGACGGTCAGCGGCACGCCGCCCGCGCCGGCGGTTTTGGCGTAGAAGCTGGCGCGGTAGCGGGTGTTCGGCTTGACCGGAATACCCCAGTAGCCGGCGTTGGCGATGCCGACCCGGTGGCCCTGCGCGGCGCGCGCGGCGTCCAGGCGCAGGCTGGTGGTCAGGGCGGTGGCGGGGACGGGAAAGCGCTGGTCGAGCGCGATCGCGGCGCTGCCGCCGGCATCCTGCACCACCGACCAGTGCACCGGCGTCTTGTCGTCGTCCTTGAAGACGCGGTTGCGCACCAGTTCCGCGTACAAGCCGCCATCGTAGGAGTAGTTGATTTCCTCGGTCATCAGGCCGTACAAGGTCGGACTGACGGGAATGCCCGGCTTGGCGAGGTCGATCCTGACGGTGGTCTGCGCCATCGCCAGCGGCGCGATCAGGGCCGCCAGCGACAGCAGGCGGTGGGCGCGGAAGCGGCGTTGCGCGACCGGCACGGCGGCGCGGCGCGAAGAGATGTTCGAGTTCATGGGGGGACGGGTAGTGATGTTCGCGGCATGTACACCGCGAACGCGGTTGACAAAAACTGAAGGCCAGGCGCTCGACAACATTGCGCCTGGCCCCTTCCTGCATGACGATCAGTTGCTGTAGAGCAGACCGCGGCCGGTGCCGGAGACGTAGATCCGTCCGTAGGTGTTCCAGTCGCCGGCCATCATGCCGATGCCGCCGAACTGGTGCGCGTCGTCGTTGAAGCGCGTCCAGGTCGCGCCGGCATCGTCAGAGCGATGCACGCCCCACACGCCGTCGATCACACCCACGACGTAGACCGCAGCGGAGTACGGCGCGCCGGCTTTGGCCTTGCCCAGCGCGACGATACTGGCGCCCTGTACCTGCGCCCACTGATTGCCGGCAAAGATCGACGCGAAGTTGCCGAGCTTGGTCCAGGTCGCGCCCGAATCGGTCGAGTGGTACACGGTGTTGCCATCGGCCAGCCAGAGGTCGCCCTCGGCGTTGGGGTTCACCGCCAGCGAGGTGTTCGCGAAATAATTGGGGGCCAGCCCCGCGGCCACCGAGCCCTGGCTCAGCGTGAACGTATGGCCGCCATCCGTCGACACGTAGACCTTGCCCGGCGTGCCCCACCAATGGCCACCGGAATCGTAGGCATAGACCTTGTTCGGGTTCTTGCGATCCGCGACCAGGTGGTAGGCGCGGGGGAAGACGGTGTTGATTGCCGGCAGATCGGTCGGGACCCAGGTAGCGCCGTTGTCCGTGGTGTACGACGGCACGGAGTTGCCGGGCGCCCAGACCGCCTTGTTGCGCCCGGTGACCGCGATGCTCGCTTCCTGGTTCGTATTGGTCGCGGCGCCGGGCGCATAGGTGGCGAACTTCGCCCAGGTCTTGCCGCCGTCGCCAGACCAGACGCCGTAGCTGGTGTTGTTGCCGAGGACGGCGCCGATGGCGGTCATGTATTGCGGATCAGACCACGCCATGTCGGCGGCGAAGCCGTTGCTCCAGCTGGTGGCCGGCGTCAGGGTCGGCTTGGTCGCGAGGCTGGTGTGCACCCAGGTGCCGACGTCACCCGAACTGTTGATCACGGTGTACGTTGCGCCGGCCGGCGGCGTGGCCAGGCTCAGGACCGCGGTTTCCTCGATACCGTCGATCGCCTCGTTCCAGCTCGGCGTCGAGGAGGAGGCGTTGCGGGTCTCCCAGACCCCGCCGCCATGGACGTACAGGATGTGATCCCGGTTGGAAGGATCGATCTCGACGTCGTCGGGCCATCCCCAGAACGACGCGTCGGCCGGCGTATGCGGCATGGCGGCCGCGATTTCGCGCCAGTTCCCGCCGGCGTCGTCGGACAGCTGGATGATTTTCTGGCCGCTGAAGCTGCCCCAGGTGTTGGTCACACCCAGCGCAATGCGCGTGGCCGGGCCGGTGCCCGAGACGGACAGGCCGCCGTAGCCGGCCGAGTCGTTGCTGTCGAGCAGAGTCCAGTTGCTGCCGTCGAACTTGTAGAGCCGGGCGGGACCCTCGGCGCCTGGTCCGGACGCCTTGGTGAAGACAACATACAACATGCCGTCGGCAGCGCGCACCACGTGCGGGATGTGATAGCCGGAGATCGGAGTCGCGACCGCGGCCCACGACGTGCCGCCGTTGGTGGACTTGTACAGGTTCGAGGCCAGGCCCGCCGCGCTGACGTAGTCCGGCGCGATGGCTACGTAGATGGTCTGGGTGGCCGTGCCGCTCCCCTTGGTGTTCGTGTCGAACACGACCGTTTCGATGCCCATCCCGCTGCCGCCGGCGGCCTTGACCTGGTCCGCGTTCATCGTGACGGACGACAGCGCCGTGACCTGGGCCCACGTGTGCCCTGCGTCCGTGCTCTTCCACAGGCCCGCCTGGCGCGAGCCGTAGAACAGCGTCGACGGCTTGTTGGGGTCGACCATCATGCGTTCGCCCATGGCACGGCCGGGATTATTGCCGCCCAGCGCGAACGGCAGATCGTAGTGCGTCCAGGCGTCGCCGCGGTCGCTCGAGATATAGATGCGGCCAACGCCATCGGCCGTGTACATGCCGGCGGCCATGTAGACCCGCTGGTCGTCGTTCGGATCGAGGGCGATGCTTTCGATGCCGTGGAACCGGCTCTCGGCACCGCCGAAGCCCAGGCCGTCGGTGATCGGCGTCCAGGACGACGTGGCCTGGTTCCAGCGATAGGCGCCGCCGACATCGGTTCTGGCGTACACGAGATTCGCGATGGTCGGATGGAAGACCAGGCCGGTGACGTAGCCGCCGCCGCCCCACTTCACACTGCTCCAGGTGGCAGCCGTTGCGGCCCCGGACGTTGGCGTTGGCGTTGGCGTTGGCGCCGGTGCTGGCGTGGGCGTCGGGGCGGGGGCCGGCACATCCGAAGCCGCCCCGCCGGCATTCCCGGACGAGCCGCTGCCGCCACCACCGCCACCGCAACCGGCCAGCAGGACCATTGCCAGAAGTCCCGCCGAACGAAGTAACCGGTTCTTGATCGCCAAAGGTTGTGTCAGTGTGCGCATTTGCATCTCGCTACGTGATGGTGGAAGCGCGACCGGCCAGTGCCGGCCGCGCCATGGTTCTGAAAAAAGGGAGCCGCAGCTACCAAACCTGCCTGGGTAGCAGACGAGAAAAACCTGACTGCATTGCGCTGTGCTTGCCAGGGCAAGTGCCGGCATGAGCGGCCCGGGACGGTGTGATGCCGCACGAATGGTCTCCAGCGGGTTGTGCTCCATTCTGCGTACTCCTCGTGTGCGTCGCAATTCTCCAAATTGCCAATGCGCGGAGTCATTTTTCGCCGGGCGAGGCCGCCAATTTTTATCAGGCGCCAGCCCGAAACGCACCAGCAGCCGGCGATTTTTCTACCTGGCGCCGCTTCGACGATGACAAGCACGAGTACGGCGGCATGTCCAAGCTGGCGGCCGACGCAGGGACGCCGCCTGCCATGAAATTTGGTTCACCTTGTTGGCGATTTGGGCAATATCGCCGCCGCTGGGTAGCGGGCAAAATGAGCTCAGCCGGTTAGATTTCGACAGATTTGAACGACATTATTTTTGGAAACGAATGCGCGCGACACAGCAGGAACCCAGCCCCCGCCAGCCTGAAGCTGCACCCGATCCGCAGTGGCGACGTGCAAGCAGGCGCCATGCGCTGGCCATTGTCGTACTCATCCATATAGCCTTGCTGACGACGGTGCTGCTGTCGCGCGTCCCCCGCCCCAAGCTGCCTAAAGCGAGCACTACCAATGTGACCCTGTTCCAGGAGAAAGTGCCGAAGGAAAAGATCCTCGAATCCAAGCCGGTGGAGTCGAAGGCGTTCGATCTGCCGCCGCCCACGATGCCCGAGATCAAAGTCCCCCTGCCGCCAGTGCCCGACGTCGTGCCCGACGCGATTCGGTCGCCGGTCACCGCTCCGGCGCCGGTCAGCGCTCCCGTGCCCCGCCCGCCACCGGTCGAGGCCGCAGCCGTGGCCAGTGCCGCCGTAACGGCACCTGCCGCACCGCCCAAGCTGTTCGAAGAATGCGGGGGCGCATCGGATCGGCATATGGTTGCCGACGTCTATCGCCTGCGCAGGGACGCCCGATCGGTCACCGAGATGCGGGGCCAGCCCGTTAAGCGCGTCTGCCTGGCCCAGCTCGATATTACGCCGCGCAGCTTCCTTGAGGGATTTCCAGGCATGGGCTCGACGGTCGAATGGTTCGGGCTGGATATCCGCTTCACGGTGACCATTGCCGAACCCACCACTTGGGAAATTTTACTGTTGGCCGACGACGGCGCCATTCTCAGCATCGATGACGAGAACGTAATCGACAACGATGGCATCCACGCACCGACGCCGGTGGCGACCCAGGTGAAACTGGAGAAGGGGCCGCACAATTTCCGCGTACGCTACTTCCAGGGCCCGGGCCCCGATCTCGCATTGATGCTTGCATGGAAAAAGCCCGGTGCGGCCGATTACGGCTATTTGCCGCGCAGCCTGATCGGGCGGCCGCCGGCGGGCATGCTGAAGGCGCTCCAGCCGAAAGGGTGACCCGGCTTGAGCAATGGTGCGGACCGTGGGGCTCACTGCGCTCGTGACCTCACGGACGTGCACGCCAAAATCCACAAGGAATGGCGCCGTCCTCGAGGTCGACAACGCAACCGGCCTCGCCCACATCACCGGCCGTGGCAGTCGCCGCGGCCGCTTTCGTCTTCGGGGCCGACGCCCCGCGCTCCGTTCGCTGAGCTTAGCGGTAAAATGGCACCCTCACCACTGTACAAGCCTTTCCGCAGCCGCCCCTGCCCAAAACGATGAGTGCACTACACGAAATTAGCGCTGCCGCAGCAAATACGCCGGCTACCCAACCATCCGCCGGAAAACATACCCCTAAGGATCCACAGGGTGCGAAGCCCGGAAAAAGCCAGCACACCCCGATGATGCATGGGTGTGTTCTCGAGTGAGAAGCCGGGATAATTGGGGAAACCTACGCCGGATGCTACGCTAGCGAAGCGCGGCAATTCGTTGGATGTCACAACGTTCATTTGCAGCGCTAGCGCAACGCGATCCGCCTTCTATGTCATAGACTCAGACGAATCGGATAAACGATTTATACTATTTTCCATTTTTAAGAGCAAGTTCTGCGGTTCCAATGACCATAACGATAGTTCACGCGGGCGCCGCTCGGATAAGTGATGGTCTCGAGCTTTCCAATCGCCGAACCCACGCTGCCGTAGCTGTACTGCAGCGTGAACTGGGCACTTGTACCTCCTACGCTGACAATCTGACCGATGAGCACAGTAGGGAGTTCCGGCGGAGTATCGTGTTCGCCCGGCGTTGCGCGGCAGTGGCCGGCGAAGATCCGCTGCCACGCCTACATGACCCCGTCGCTCAATTCATCAGCGCCCGTCGCATGACGATCGGCGGGTTCGAGCAGGACAGCGTAACGGGCCAGAGCCGGGCGTAGTCTTGGTACGTTCAGTTGGTCGACGATGCGGACGGGCCACAATGACAACCACTGCCGTTCCGGAAGACCGCCGCTCAGTCCTCTGGCTCGCGTCGCGGCTATTCCCGCAGCATCGGCATGCGGCGCCCCACCCCGGCCCGTCCAGTGAATCGCCCCGGCTTTCGTGGAGGCCGGTTGGTGTGAGTCAGGCCGGGATGGCTTGACCGCTCAGTTGCTTGTAATAGTTTGCCTCAGCTTCGGCCGGCGGTATATAGCCGAGCGGTTCAAGGAGCCGGTGGTGGTTGAACCAGGCCACCCATTCCAGCGTGGCCAGTTCGACGGCCTCACGTGTTTTCCAAGGGGCGCGGCGGTGGATCAACTCGGCCTTGTAGAGCCCATTGATAGTCTCGGCCAGGGCGTTATCATAGCTGTCGCCTTTACTGCCCACAGACGGCTCAATTCCGGCTTCTGCCAGGCGCTCGCTGTACCGTATCGACACATATTGCGAGCCTCTGTCGCTGTGATGGACCAACGCGTTTCGTTCCGGCTGACGTGCGTACAGCGCCTGCTCCAGGGCGTCGAGCACGAAGTCGGTCCGCATCGAGCTGCTGACACGCCAGCCGACAATGCGCCGAGCGAAGACATCGATGACGAAGGCCACGTACACGAAGCCCTGCCATGTCGAGACGTAGGTGAAATCGCTGACCCACAGCTGGTTTGGCCGCTGGGCTTTGAATTGGCGGTTGACCCGATCGAGCGGACATGGCGCCTCCGCATCGGCAACCGTGGTGCGCACGACCTTGCCGCGCATTACGCCACGCAATCCAGCCTTGCGCATCAGCCGCTCCACGGTACAACGGGCGACGTCAGTTCCTTCACGCCGCAGTTGGCGCCAGACTTTATCAGCCCCGTAGACCTGCAGGTTCGCCTGCCAGACCCGTTCAATCTCGACGCTCAGCACATCGTCGCGCTGGACGCGAGCACAGCGCAATGCCGGGTTGCGCTGCTGCGCCGCGTAGCGCCAATAGCCCGACGGCGCAACCTGCATCACCTTGCAGATCGGCTCGACACCGTAGGCATGGCGGTACTGGTCGACGAACTTCCTCACGACTTGAAGCGGCGGTCGAGCTCCGCCTGGGCGAAAAACGCACTCGCCAGACGCAGAATCTCGTTTGCCTTGCGCAGCTCGCGCACCTCGCGCTCCAGCGCCTTGATGCGCTCCTCTTCGGCGGTGGTCGGCCCTGGACCCTGGCCGGTATCGCGCTCCTGCTGGCGTACCCAGCGACGCAGCGTTTCAGGTGTGCAGCCGATCTTGGCTGCGATCGATTCGATGGCCGCCCACTGGGAGGTGTACTCGCTGGCCGCCTCGCTGACCATGCGCACGGCGCGCTCGATAACTTCGGGGGAATACTTGGGTTGCTTCTTCATAACTCCATTTTCTCAAACAATGGAGCCTCTACAAAACCCCGGGCGGTTCACCAGCTAGCGTTTGCCAGAGTTGGCAAACCACGCGTTTTTTTAAACTCGACGACTAGCATATGCTACGGTGCTATTTCATAAGTAACATAGGCTGCCTCAATCAGAGCATGCTTCCCTACACACTCCGGATGAGATTGCCACGCAATTATCTTGACTCGGACATACTGGTTATCTCGGCAACGAAGCGCATCCCAGTCAAAAAATTTGATAAATGCAAGCTTGGCATTAGAGTCCACTTCAGTCACAGGAAAGTCCCAATACCCGCTATCGAGTTCCCTGTTAATCTGGATAGGCGCAGATTCCACGTCGCTCAACGCTACTGATATATTAGGCTGGAAGTAGCCATACTCTACTTCGTTAATACCAGCGGACACGGCTACAAGTTGCCGAAATAACTCGATCTCCACATGACGAAAACGCTCCTCCCAAACCCAACCATCATTAACATAGGGCTCGGAGACGCTAAAAAAGTTATTGAAAAGCTCACGGCTCGCGATGCGGAAGCGAATGATCAAGTCGGAAATATTCATATGGCACCGGTTAAATTTCGGATTATCTAAGCGTATCTATCGTAGGACCTGATACACGATTTGGGAAACACTGACAAGTTTTTTTATTTTGATTCCAAACTAAACCGTGATAGTGGACCCCGCTCGTGCTCCCATGATCGTTGCCCGGATGCCCCCATATTTGATCAGGCGGGCATGGCTTACAGTTACCATTGCAGTCCCTTCCGTGTTTCATCGGCGAATGCCCTTTCGCAGAGGCTGGGTCACTGCCATCCGTAACCCCGTGATATATTGACGCTCCCGGCACTATGTCAGACCCAGCACCTGCGTCTGTCGGAATGAGGGCTCCGATTATTACCGCACAGAGAGGGCAAGCCACGCCGGCTTCGGATGCGGCATATCGGCCAGCGTTTGCGGCGATTGCTGCGGTTCCAACCTGCCCTACTGTTCCAACATTCGATACCGATATACCGCTTTGCGCCGGCAATGCCTGTAGGCCATAAAAATCCTTGAGCCGTACAGGGTCCGCGTTTACGTATGCGTATGTATTTTCGCCTCCGCTTAGACCGATAGGGTCGCTCTGGATGTACCGTCCGGTCTGCGGATCATAATCTCTGAAGTAGTTATAGAAAAGTCCCGTCTCACTGTCCGCGATTTGCCCAGGAAGGCGATGATCATATCCAGGCAGCAAAGTCGAGATACGCGGCGCATTATTCCCGAAAGGATCGCGACTGCGCCAATCCCAAGCTATTTGCCCATCAGGACTAGCCAACACGAGCGGTGCACCGATGTGATCGGCAAGTACGTAGAAATTCATCGACGGTGTCAAGACCGCAACCGGCAGGTCGCCGAGATAAACCGTCTCGACCGTATCTACGTGCTGCTGGCCATACTCGCCGACCGTGTGCCCTTCTTCATCATAAACATAGAAGATCCGTTGTGCCGTCCCTGTTTTCAGCACACGCTGGCCCAGCGCGTTGTAGTACATGCTCAACTGTGCCGCACCGCCGACTTGCGCCAGCCGGCCGCGATCGCTGTACGTGTAGGTATAGAGACCGTCGGCGATTCTGTTGCCTGGCGCGTCGTACTGATACGTCCTCGGCGTCGAAAACGTAGCAGAGCTCAGACGATTGCTCGTCGCGTCATAGGTATAGGTGACACTTGGACCGGTCTGTTGAGTACGATTACCGTTTGCATCGTAGGTATAAGTCGTCGTCACGCCTCCCTGCGTAAAGCTGGTGAGGCGGTCGGCCGTATCGTAGCTGAACGTTTGATCATACTGGGCCGGACTCTGCCCTCCCGCATGGGTATATGCGGTAACCAGGCTCGCGGCGTTGTACGTCACCGTTCTAGTCGTACCGGCGAGATCGGTCGGATACGACGTCAGGCGCCCGTCGAGGTCGTACGTGCGCTGGTAAATCGGCAAGGCCGAGTTACCCCAGCGCCAGGACTGTACGTTGCCGGTCGGCGTGTACGTGATGTCGGTAAGCAAAGGTACTTCAGCCAACGTACTCGTTCCGCCGCTCCCGTCGGACGGGTTGACAGTCACGCTATTCACCCGACCATCGGCGCCATAACGATAGTTCATGCGGGCGCCGCTCGGATAAGTGATGGTCTCGAGCTTTCCAATCGCCGAACCCACGCTGCCGTAGCTGTACTGCAGCGTGAACTGGGCACTTGTACCTCCCGCACTGACCGTCTGGGTCTTGGTCAGCACCCTGCCTTTCATATCGTGCGTGAAGGTCGTCGAGCCCGATTCGTCGGTGATGCGCGTGAGGTTGCCGATCTCTATCGCCGGGCCACCCGGGCCACCGTCGTATTCGAATTGCGACGGCGCGCCAGATTGATACTGCGCCTGGATGAGCCTGTTAAGCGCGTCGTACTGAAACGCAGTTGTCTTGCCGCGCGCGTCGGTAACGGTCAAGACATTACCGGCTTCATCGGTCGTGTACCCGGTTCCACGTGTATCCGGACTAGTCAGCTGGGTTCTGTTGCCGAGTCCGTCGACGGTATAGGCCGTGACGAGGTTACGCGGATCCGTCACCGTAGCTATTTGATCCAGGCCATCGTAACTTTGTTTGGTGACCAGTGTAGTCGAGCCTACGGTCACGTTCTGCTGTGTCATCCGGTTGAGCGCGTCATAGCTGTACGATGTCGTGCGGCTCAGTGGACGGTTGACCGTTTGGACATTACCTAGATTGTCATACGTAAAGGTAATAACAGTATCCAGGGTTTGCGCCCAAGCGCTGCTGGCCATCAATGCAACAACGTAAAGAACGCTATGGCGGGCCAGCTGGAGCATGTTACTCCTCAGTAAATTAATCGGCATAAGCGAACGACCAAAATTGTAAATAGTCACTGGGCCGCTCCCGCAAGCTGGGACGGACGCGGAAGTGTGACGAATATATTGGCTCCCTGCCAAGTCAGCGTCCGGCTTAGAGTTTTACCCACCTTTCCTTTACGACGTTCCGCTATATCCCGATCGTGAAGACCATCTTTGCCTATTTGGAGGTCACACCAGATCTCGATCATTGAGCACCTCCGATCAGTTTTGTCATCGCATTGTTAATGTCGAAAACTCGGCTGATCTGGCGAGTCAACACGCCGTTTGGATCGCTAATCTGTTCGGACACGATATTTCCTCTGATATCTATCTTGTATCGCACGGAATTTCCGAGTACGTCTGAGATCCCGACTAAACGATGTGCGTCGTCGTAGATGTAACTGAGGAATGTGCCGTCGGATAGCGTTAATTTCTTAAGCTGACCTACACCGTCGTATTCATAAGAAGTGACCTCTGTTACGCCATCTACTTCATTACTCGAACTGACCAGCCAGCCGCGGGGAGAATAGACGAATGATGTCGTGGCGCCGTTCGGGCGCTTGATAGTTCCGACGCGTCCGTTTTCATCGAAGTTGGAGAACAGTGTCACTTGGCCCAAAGCGTTGGTGATGGAGCTGATATTTCCTGCTCCGTCGTACGCGTAGGTAGTGACATCCGTTACGTCCTTTCGCGGTCCAACAACAGAAAGAACTTGCCCGACCGAATTGTATGCGTATGTCCAAATGCGGGGTGTACCCGTCGTCGACGCTGCAAATCCCAGGACTCCAGAAGGATCACTTGTTCCTTGCTCTGTTTTCACGATTACGTTACCTGAAGCGTCGTAGGTAAACGTTGTTAGCTTTTGTGGCCCAGCAATAGCAATTGGCAGACGATAAATATCGTGCCACTTCGTGCTGGTTTTGCGAGCGGGCGGATTCAAAGTCGTAGATGTGAACGCAGAATCGCAGAAATTGAGGCCCTCCACGCGTGCAACCTCCAGATTCCGAGACAGGTCGTACTGGTAGCACGAAGCATGTCCGTTCCAGTCGGTTGTGCTTGCGACGTTACCATTGGCGTCGTAGGTTCTAGCTTTATTAGGCCCGCAGTCCGCGCAAGGTTGGTCTACGTAATAGATCTTTGCAACATTCAAAACTTTCGTGTATGCCAGCGTTCTACTGGTCGTGATCGGCGTCGAAACGTCGCCAGAGTACTGGAGCAGGCTTTGCCCGGCACTCGTCGAATATGTCATCGCGACCTTGTTTGCGCCGCTGCCAAGTTGAGAGGACGTAGCCAAACCATTACAGTCATAAAACCAGGTAATGTATCGCTGCCCGTTCTCATCGATCAAACCCGTCAACGCGTTTACAAAGGGTCCAAGCCCATCGGCTCTACTCGGGAGACCGCTGCAGGTATTTCCATTATTGATTCGCACCGCTTCGTTATAGACATAAGTGCGGGTTCGCCCATCTGGATAAGTAATTTTGGTGAGGTTATTAGCGGTACAGCTAGGGTTTTTCGGATCGAAAACCGAGCACCCCCCGGAGGGCCCGTCATATTCATACGCGTATGACTGCGCTTTGGGATCCAGCATTCTCGCAATTCTGCCGAGGGTGTCGTATTCAAACTGAAGTTGCCTGCCCCACTGATCCGTCACGCAGAGCAACCTTCCCGCCGGAAGCACATCACCCTCCTGAGTATGTGAACAGGCAGGGGCGTCGGCAGGAAGCCTCGAGACTGCAGAATTATTAGTCGTACCGTCGCTGTAAGTCAGCTTTTGAATCATGCCAGCGCGCGTTGCAGTTGCGACCAACACGCCGTTCGCGTCATAATTTTCGGTTACGTCGCCCTCGGCAGATTTATAGATCCATCCGATAACAGCCGTACTGTTAGCGTTATATATTGCTGTCACCTTGTCATTCGTGTCAGCATCACCAAGCCACACACCATTCACCAAATTGAAAAAATAACGCTTCCCGTCCCCTCTCAAAATAGAAATCGCAGACGGGGTCGCCGTCATGGCCGGGGCAGGTGCAGATTCACACCATTTGAAGCCAGTATCACTTCTCTGCCAGCAGACGAAACCTTGAGTTCCGTCCTTGATCGTCGAAGGCGTTTCTTGCCGCAACGCTGAATCATAGCCTTGGGTCCAGTTGTTACCGAATGTATGTTTTACTCTTCCGTCGAAATACATCGGACTGCTGTTGTAAACACGTTTTAAGCCGAGACCACTACCCCCAGGCATTTCAAAGTCGCTTTCGATATGCCACATGTTGCCCGTGCCAGGATTGAGTGGCTCGCCTAACGATGGTTGGGGAGGAGCTTTACAATTGCAATCTGGAACCGGCGGCGGGCCAAAATTCGACCCCTTTGCCGCCGGTGTGTTCGATCCGGTGAGTTGCGTTACCTTAATGCAATTCTGAACATCACTAAACCAAAGCGTTCCTGGAGGACAGACGCACTCCATTTTGAATTGGTCAACCGTAAACGGAGAATTTGCGCGGGAAGCATAATCATCGCCGCAGTATGCAACACCGGGACTTCTTTCATCGGGATCAGAATATATCGATGAAAAAATGCATGTCGCCCCAAAGGGGTTGCCGAAGTTCCCTTGGATAGGATTGGCAATACTATTCGGATAAACCCGAGGATTAAACCAAGTTGGATTACTGGGCGGTGGCGCATTTTTTTCCTGCATCCATGCAGTGCACAACTCCATTCTGTTAGCCACCGGATACGATTTAAGGTAGTACCCTACAGTCGTCAGAAATTGATAACGAACCGGAGGAGCGTTAGGTGTTGACGGATATTGGGCATATACATCGGAAGCTGACATTCCAAATATGCTTAGGAACGCTATCAAGTAACCAAAGACTTTGTTTTTCATAACTCTTTCGAGATTCGACGGAAACATGTATCTCATCTATCATACACATTATTTCCAAGTGGAAACCATCCAAATGTCACAGTCTGCGGCTTTGTGAAACAGATCAACCGATACGGCGGCCGGACTGGCACGCAAGTACACTGCCGAAACGAGTGCCCCAGCAAAACTGGTCTACCGAACGGCCAGTTGGAAAAATGACAACGCCGTGATCAAGCGCTTGACGTGCTGCTCATCGGACAGGACAGGGATAGGTGTTCGCGTATGCACAAACCGACGCCACCGTGCGTGACAACGTCACCCCGACTCTGTCGCTGTATGCGGACCTGATCAGCTAGCAACGTCGAGCGGCATGTGTGCCGATAACCTGAACCGGTTATTGACCCTCGAAAATGTCGGCTGCAGGTTCGATGAATGAGCGCCATGCCTGCGGCGACGTCCTTTGGCACCCCGTTCGAGCCGTAAAATAAGTTAAGCCCGTGACTCAACTTCGCCTTCCCGTAGCCATATTTTGATGCTTCCTCAAACAACATAGGCGGCCATTACCGGATCGAACGCGACAAGGTCCCCCGAGTCGTAACAAACCCCCAGTGAATACAGCGCTGGTCCATATCCTGCTTCTGCTGCCCGCTCCAGGCATGCCACGCTACGTCGCTCAAACTCTTCGTCAGTCTCAGACTTCAGGGCAAATTTTGAATAGAGGAACAATGCCTCCGCCTCGCCCTTGTCGATGAGGGGCCTAACCAACTGGTATGCCTCACCACAGTCGCCGCTTTCAATCGCCTGCGCGGCCGTCGAATATAGAACGTTGTCATCCTTGTGGAATCATCCTATCTCCATTCGGAAAATCTCACATATGGACTCCTCCTCTTTTGCAACAATCTGTCTTCACGCCATAAGTTACGAATGCTCACGTATATCCATCTCGTTATACACAACTCGACAGTACGCCCATTTCGCGTAGCGTTTTGATGGTATGAGCGGAGGCACGAACATCGCGAAGCCCTTCCCAAATGGTTTTGGCACCGGGCTCGCCGTCGCCTTTTCTGGCAAGGAAACCGCCCGCACGAGCGATCATGCGAACCACGTCATTCAGGCGGGGCGCTGGTGGCGCGAGTTTCTTGTTGAGCAGGTAAGCGGCCTGGATCTCGTCGGGGTCGAAAAACAGCTTGGCATCCAGATCAAGGCAGGTGCGCCCCATCCTCATCAAATGGGCGATGCGCCATGCCACCACCAGATACAAGGCCAGTGCGCGTTCGATGCGATCGATCGTGCCCAGTTGCAGTTCCTCCACCTTGCAGCCATTCTTGAGCACATTGAACAGCATTTCGATTTCCCAGCGGGCGCGATACCAGTTGATCAATTCAGCCACCTCGGCCTCGCTGGCGGCCTTCCGGTTCGTCAGCAGACGCCATTCGATCGGCTTGACGCCGGGTGGAGCGTCGAGCTCGCGTGCGATGATGCAGGTGACAGCCAGCACCTCGCCTTTGCCCGCATTCAGTTCGACACGACGTACCCACAGTTGCTGACGCACGATGCGTGCTTTGGTGCCCGGCCGCGCAGCCAGGGCAAACTCGATTTCACCCAACGGCTCACCCTCGGTGACATGAGGCCACAACTTGTCGCTATTGGGCAGGCAGCGGTTATGCGCGGCGCGCACCAGCCAGTCGGCCGCACAATCCAATTGCCGCGCCCGTACCATCAAAGGCAGCATGTCGGCCTCGCGGTCGGCGACGTAGACCAGGCGTGTGGCGGGCAAGCGCGGCGCCAGTTCCGCCAGCCGCTCGTAGCCTACGATCCAGCGCAGGCTTTCCTTCGGCCCGCCGCGCTGGCCGTTGGCGTCGCGCAGCTCGCGCGCCCACATCCACACGTCCAGAATCCCCAGTGGCTGACGTGCCGTCGTTACCGCGTAGGTCGGATGGATGTACATGCCACGCTGCGCTTCGTAGCTGAGCGGCCCGAGACCGCGTGTCCTCTGTCCGTTGAAATCCAGTTCGGTCGTATCCTGCAGACACAACACCACTGCTTGCCCGGCCATTCTCTGTTCTGTTTGCTGCCAGTGCGGTTCCAGAATCGCCTGCCAGTCGACGCCGGCATTGTCGAAAAAGCGGTACGCAGCCATCGTCTCGCCCCAGCCATTACATGCCTTCGGCACGCTCGCCGTCGGTGTCGCTGCCATCGTTTCCATCAGTACCCTCGCTCGCCGGTTCAGGCGCGCATCGCCCAGATCGAGTTGCCGGAATTCCTGTTCAGTCCACTTCGATCCGTTCGCCAATTGCGCCACGCAAAAGACGAGAGTAAACGCGATTTCGCTCACGTTTACAAGGGCTGCGCGACCTCAACGACAAACTTATGTATAACGAGGTGACGTATATCCGGTCTCGTACTACTGCACTTGCTTCAAATGCGCGGCCCTAACGAGCTATTCGAACGCTGATTCCCTCTTGCTTGTTATCGGCAACCGGGGTCTAAAACTACTGCCGTTTCATGTCATAATTAGCGGGATCGAATCCGCTCGGAAATTTCGTGTTCGCGTCATAGAGCGCGCCCTTAAACGTCGCTCCTGACACGCACGCATCGGTAAGATTTGCGCCAGTGAGATTCGTTGCGCCATTCATTTGATCACATGAAAGGTCCGCACCAGTGAGGTCGGCACCAGATAAATTGGCCTCGCATAAATCAGCACCATTGAGACGAGCCCCTTTCAAATTCGCGTAGCTCAAATCTGCGCGAAAAAAGAAGGCCCAATAGAGGTCCGCGTTCTCGAAGTCCGCGCGACGAAGCCGAGTTTCACAGAATTGCGCTCCCTCAAGCATCCGGCCTCGAAAGCAGGCGGCTTCGAGATCTTGCCCGTCAAACTCAAACGGACCGTTAAAGCCAATCTCGGACCCGCCTTGTGAGTTGTCATTATTCATGGTCTTAAGGAATAGGGATCAAATTTCTTGGCGGAAATACAACACGCAGACCTTCGCTGATTATCCAGTAGGTTGCGCCTAACCCACCAGCCGCCGCTGCCGCCTTTTCTGCGTTCTGGGTTGCCGAAGGAATGGATTGTTGCGGGGCAGCATTCAACGCAGGACTTCCGCCTGAACCGCCGCCGCATTTTTGTGCATAAAGAGCTTCATCGTCGGCTGTGGTGTCCTTCAAGTCCTGGATTAAATCTTCGTGGCCCTGCACCGACATTCGAGGTGGAGCCCCAGCGTACGGAGGGTAGTAAGGCAGATACTGTGGGTTAGCCTTGCATTCCTGAATACGCTTATTGATGTCTTGCTTTTTGCGGGCAATCTTCTCACGCAAAGCCGTACACTCCTGCCCTTTCGGATCCAATTGGCGGGCTAGTCCAAATGGATCAGACCCAGAGACCGGATTTCCCTCAACATAACCATAAGTATTGACGCCTCCTTGCAGTCCAATAATATCCGATTCAATATACCTCCCCGCCTGCGGATCATAGTCGCGGGAGTAGTTATAGAACAGTCCTGTTTCCACATCAGCGACCTGCCCAGGAAAACGATGATCATATGCTGGCAATATTGGTGTAGTGATCGGTGCATTATTACCGAACGGGTCGCGGTTTCGCCAATCCCACACGTTCATACCGTCCGCCTGAGCCAGAACAAGCGGCGTGTCGATGTGATCCGCGACCACGTAGAAATTTCCCTGCGGCGCGAGCACTGCGATTGGTAGATTACCCAGATAGATTGTTTCGATTCCGGATAAAGTACCCTGAGCGTATTCGCCTACCACATGCCCCGCTTCATCATACACATAGTCGTTGAAGCCGTTCGCCCCAGCTTTCATGACCCGCTGGCCCAGCGCGTTGTAGTACATGCTCAGCACTGCATTTCCACCCACTTGAGCTAACCGTCCGCGATCGCTGTAGGTATAGGAATAGAGACCATCACTGATCCGGTTACCCGCAACGTCATAGGTGTACGTCCGCGGTACCGAAAACGTCGCTGAGCTCAGACGATTACTCGTCGTATTATAGGTGTAGGTGACATTCGGATTCGTCTGCTGGGTACGGTTACCGTTTGCATCATAGCTATAGGTCGTCGTCACACCGCCCAGCGTAAAACTGATGAGGCGGTCCGCGGTGTCATAGTTGAACGACTGGTTGTACTGGACGGGATTCGGTCCTCCAACATGGGTAAAAGCAGTCGGCAGGCTAGCGGCGTTATAGGTCACCGTCCTTATAGTGCCGAGCAGATCGGTTGGGTACGACGTCAAACGCCCATCGAGGTCATATGTACGCTGGTAAGCCGGCAACGCGGAAGTCCCCCATCGCCAAGACTGCACGTTACCGGTCGGGGTATAGGCGACGTCCGTGAGCAACGGCAGTTCGGCCAGCGTACTCGTGCCACCGCTTCCATCGGACGGGTTGACGGTCACACTGTTCACCCGGCCACTGGCATCGTAGTGGTAGCTCACCCGGGCACCGCTCGGATAGGTAATGCTCTCGAGCTTGCCAATCGCCGAGCCCGCGCTGCCGTACCCGTACTGCATCGTAAACTGGGCGTTGGCACCACCCGCATTGACCACCTGAGTCTTGGTGAGCACCCGGCCCTTCATGTCATGCGTAAAGGTCGTCGAGCCTGACTCGTCGGTGATCCGGGTCAGGTTGCCGGTCTCTGTCGACGGACCTCCCGGACCGCCGTCATATTCAAATTGCGACGCCGGTCCAGACTGATACTGCGCAAGGATCACCCTATTTAGCGCGTCGTACTGGAACGTAGTCGTCTTGCCGCGCGCATCGGTGACAGTGAGTACATTGCCCGATTCGTCGACCGTATAAGCCGAATTTTGCGTATCAGGACTGCTCAGTTGGCTTAGATTACCGAGCCCATCGACCATATAAGTAGTAAGAAAGTTGCGTGAATCTCTCACCGCTGATACTTGGTTGAGACCATCGTAACTCGGTTGGGTTATTAATGTACTCGAGCCTACGGTTATACTCTGCTGTATCATCCGATTAAGAGCATCGTAACTATACGACGTAGTACGTCCCAGTGGACGGTTGACAGTCTTAACGTTACCTAAACTATCATAGGTAAAGGTCGTAACAGTGTCCTGAGTTTGTCCCCATGCGCTACTGGCGATAAACGCAAAGAGGCATGCCAAATTTTGTCGCGTTATCCGATTCATTAGGAGCTTTCGATAAAGGGTCAATCGGCTTCGCTAATGGAACGGAAATGCAATACGCCGACTAAATCTATGTCTAGGCTCATGTTTTGCCCTGCATGTTCATAGGCCGAAAATCCGCCTCGATTAAGGTTTTGTAGAACGAATAATTTCGATTTTCGAAGCATACCAAATATATGAAGCGGCATATTCATTGCATTTTCCCAGTCAATGTGATCACCCGGTCGTTAACATCGAACACCCGACTGATTTGACGGACTAATGCTCCACTCGGATCGGTTACCTGTTCCGCAGTACGATTTCCCCTCACGTCAAGGGTGTACCTAATCGTATTGCCCTGGGCATCCGAAATTGCGATAAGTCGATGGGCGGTATCGTAGATATAAGCCAGCACTGCGCCGTCCGGCAGTGTCACTTTGGTTAGTTGGCCGACGCCATCATATTCGTACGTCGTTTTGTCCGTGACCCCGTCAGCTTGTGTAGTTGAACTAGTCACCCAGCCCCGAGGGGAATAAGTGAGTGTCGTAACAGATCCGTTCGGCCGAACAATCGTACGTGCTCTCCCATTTTCGTCGTAGTTCGAAAAGGAAGAGACATGTCCAAGCGCATTAGTAATCGAACTCATATTTCCCTGAGCGTCATACTGATATGTCACGCGGTCCACAACATCCGTTCGCGGCCCGGTAATGGTAAGAACCTGGCCATTTGAGTTATATGTATAACTCCAGGTGCGCGCAGGGCCGACTACAGTGGCCGCAAAGCCATGTACACCGGAACCATCTGTCGTGGCCTGTTCGCTTTTCGCCAAAACATTACCGGACCCATCGTAGGTAAACGTGGTCAGCTTTTTAGGTTCTGCAATAGCAGTGGGAAGACGATAGACTGCATGCCATTGGGTGCTAACCTTACGGGCCGGCGAGGTTAACGATGTTGTCGCCGATATGTCACTCGGACAACTATATCTATTGCCTTCAATGCGTGCAATTTCCAGATTACGCGAAAGATCATACTGGTAGCAGGTGTATACGTTATTCCAATCGACGATGCTGTTGACATTTGCGTTAACGTCATGAAAACGCCACTTATATAAACCACAGTCAGCGCAGGTTTGGCTTGCAAAAGAACTTTTCGCAATGTTCAATTTCGTATCGGTCGAGATATTGCTAGCAACAGTCGTCGGGTTCGAAGGATCGCCCATGTATTGTGTTAACGTCTGCCCCGTAATGGTAGGATAAGTTAATACAACCTTGTTTATGCCAGCTGCTATTTGAGATGACGTGGCGCGTCCAGCGCAGTCGTACGTCCAAGTAAGATAACGCTGTCCATTCTCATCGATTAAACCAGTCCATGCGTTAAGCCATGGTCCTTGCCCATTACCCACAGAGGTGGAAGAACAAGCTTGCCCATTGTTAATCTGTTGAGCTTCATTATAAAAATATGTCTGACTATTCCCATCTGGATAAGTTATTTTAGTGAGGTTATTCGCTGTACAACTTGGATTATTCTGATCGAATACAGGACACCCACCAGATGGGCCATCGTACTCGTAAAGATAGGTTTGGCCTTTCGGATCAAACATTTTCGTGACTCGCCCAACAGTATCATATTCAAATTGCAGCTGACGACCCCACTGATCAGTCACACAAATCAATCGCCCTGCCGTCAGAATATCGCCGTCCTGGACATGCGAGCAGCCGGGCGCATTGGCTGGCGACCTCGATATGGCAGTGGTATTCGTGCTGCCGTCACTATAAGTGAGGGTTTGTGTAACACCGGAACGCGAGGTTATGGAGGTAAGGCGGCCGTTGAGATCATAATGTTCGGTTACGTCACCTACGGCGGAAACGTACGTCCAGCCGAGAATTGTGGTTCCTGAGGCATCACGCTGCACGGTAACACGATCGTTAGTATCTGCGTCGCCAACCCAAACTCCGTTTACCAGGTTAAAAAAATAACGTTTCCCGTCCCCCCTCGAAATCGAGACAGCGCCAGGGTTAAGGCTTGCTGCCGGCTGTTGGGGGGCTTCACACCAGATAAATCCTGTGTCCTCACGTCTCCAGCAAACGATACCGCGGCTGCCATCTGTGGCAGTTGACGGGACTTCCTGCCTCAGCGATGCATCGTAGATATTTGTCCAACGGGTGCCGAAAGCATGCAACACGCGAGAGTCCGCGTAAAAAGGTGTACTGTTGTAAACACGCCTTAATTCAAGACCACCGGGGGCACTCTCGACAAAATCCCATTCGACATGCCACATGTTTCCGGTATTAGGATTTATAGGCTCTCCGACGCTGGGTTCCGATGGCGCTTCACAATTACAATCAGGTACGGGAGGTGGCCCCATATTCGCACCTTTGCCTGGTGGTAAAGAGGTGCCCGTAAGTTGCGTGGTTTTAACGCATTTGTCCACATCAGGGAAATATTTTGTTCCCTGTGGACAAACGCACGTCGTTGTTGCTGGGTCGACCACATATCCAGCAGGTGACAATTTACTTATGTTGTCTCCACAGTATGCTCTGCCAGGAGTACGCGAGTCTGGGTCACCATAAATAGTAGACGTAAACCAACATGTCACAGGAGTTGGGTTCGCTCCTGCAGTCCACGTCGGTGGGAGCCGTGGATTTGTCCAAGTTGGCGTGCTGGGAGGTTTTGGGTTCCTTTCATTCATCCACGCCGTACACAAATCAAAACGCGTTGGAACATCGTACGTAATTACGTGATCTGTTGCGATGTAGAAATTAAATCGAACTGGCGATGCTGGCGGGGCGGATGGGTACTGCGCGTATGCGCTTAGGGAAGAAAAAACGAAGCAGAAGATCGTAAAAATAAAGCGATTCATTTGTTGAATAAATTGCTTTAATCTATACTTAAATTCGACCTGAGAAGAACAAAAAATTCTAACCATATCGTGGCCTAGGCTTTTCGATTTAGGATTTTCATAAAACTGCTATAACTTATATAATTGCGCAAAGAATAATAAAAAAATTATTGCACGAAAACAATATCACGCCATTATCCAGGTATTTTTGATGGGAAAACTCTCAAAAAATCACTCGCGCGTAAGATTGAACATCGGCAACAAGCCTGTTAGGGAAGTGATTTAATCGCTGAGCCCCCCTGGGCAGCGGGCTCAACTGGCACAATGACGCATCTGATCTTTCCATCATCCCAATGAAGCAAACGAGTTTTTCCGACGCCGAGTTCGCAAGCAAGAAGAGACTGACGCGCCGCGATCGCTTTCTGGCCGAGATCGAAGCCGTGACGCCGTGGCCGTCGCTGGTGGCGGCGCTGCTGCCGTACTATCCCAAGGGCGAAGGACGCGGCCGTCCGCCGGTTGGTCTGGAGCGGATGCTGCGCATGTACATCGCGCAGCAGTGCTTCGGGTTGTCGGACGAGGGTATCGAAGATGCAATCTACGACAGCCAGGCCATTCGCGGTTTTGTCGGCATCGACCTGACGCACGAGTCGGCGCCGGACGCGACGACGCTGCTCAAGTTCCGTCGGCTGCTCGAAAAGCACGACCTGACGCGCAGGATCTTCGATGAAATCAACGGGCACCTGGCCAGCAAAGGCTTGATGATGCGCGAGGGGACCATCGTGGACGCGACCCTGATCGCGGCACCTCCCTCGACCAAGAATCGCGACGAAAAACGCGATCCGGAAATGCATCAGTCGAAGAAGGGGAAGAACTGGTTCTTCGGCATGAAGGCTCATATCGGCGTCGATGCCAAGTCCGGCCTGACGCATGCGCTCGTGACCACCGCAGGCAACGTGTCCGACGTCACGCAAACCCACAATCTTCTTCATGGTGATGAAACGATGGTGTTCGGCGACGCCGGCTACCAGGGTGCCGACAAGCGCCCGGCGGGTGAATTGCCACGCGATCCAACGCTGCCCCTCCCTACGCTGGGCTTAGCGGTACAATAACGGCCTTGTCCTCGTCGGGCTCGTGCCCGGCCGATACTCTCCTGAACCATGACCGTGCCACACGAACTGAATGCAGCGGCGGCCAACAGCTTAGCCGTACAGCCGCCCGACGAAAAACATACCCCCATCAATCCGCAGGGTGTGAAGCCCGGGAAAAGCGCCGTCACCCCCATGATGCAGCAGTACCTGAGCATCAAGGCCGACTACCCCACGATGCTCGTGTTCTACCGGATGGGCGACTTCTACGAGCTGTTCTTCGAGGATGCCGAGAAGGCCGCGCGCATCCTGGGCATCACGCTGACGGCGCGCGGCAGCTCGGGCGGGAATCCGATCAAGATGGCGGGCGTGCCCTTCCACTCGCTCGATCCTTACCTCGCGAAGCTGGTCAAGCTGGGCGAGTCGTGCGCGATCTGCGAGCAGATCGGCGATCCGGCGCTCAGCAAGGGCCCCGTCGAGCGCAAGGTCGTGCGGGTCGTCACGCCGGGGACGCTGACGGACGCCGACCTGCTGCCCGAGAAGGCCGAGCGGCCCCTGCTCGCCGTGTGCACGGTCGCGACGCGCAAGGTCGTCACGACCGGCCTCGCGTGGATGTCGCTGGCGAGCGGCGCGCTCAAGCTGATGGAATTTACGGGCGATGCGCGCGCGGCCGCGGCACGCCTGGTCCAGGAACTGGAACGCATCGCGCCGGCCGAAGTGCTGCGCGCGGACTCGGTTGCCAACAACGGCGCCGACCTGTTCGACACAAGCCCGGTCGGCCACACGGCGCGCGTGCCGGAATGGCATTTCGATGTCGTGCACGGCCACAAGACGCTGCTCGACCAGCTCGGCGTCGCGACCCTGTCCGGCTTCGGCGCGGACGGTCTCGGCGCCGCGTTCGGCGCGGCCGGGGCGCTGCTGCGCTATGCCCGGGCGACGCAGGGCCGCGGCCTGCAGCACGTGAAGCGTCTCGCCGTCGAATCGGAGAGCGAATTCATCGGCCTCGATGCGTCCACGCGCCGCAACCTCGAACTCACGGAGACGATCCGCGGCCACGAATCGCCCACGCTGTTTTCCCTGCTGGATGGCTGCCGCACGGCGATGGGTTCGCGCCTGCTGCGCCACTGGCTGCACCATGCCAGGCGCGACCAGCGGGGGGCGCGCGCGCGCCACGAGGCGATCGCCGCGCTGGCCCAGCGCGAAGCGATGTCCGACCTGGCGGCGACGCTCACGCACGTGCCGGACATCGAACGCATCACGACGCGCATCGCGCTGCTCACGGCGCGTCCGCGCGACCTCGCCAGCCTGCGCGACGGCCTCACGCAACTGCCGGCGCTGCGCGACCAGGTGACGCGCTGCTTCATCCCGGGCGACTCGTGCCTGCTGCGCGACATCTTCGATGCCATCGCGATTCCCGAGGCGTGCCTCGACCTGCTGCGGCGCGCCGTCGCGCCGGAACCGGCCGCGATGGTGCGCGACGGCGGCGTGTTCGCGCGCGGCTTCGACGCGGAGCTGGACGAACTGCGCGCGCTGTCCGAGAACGCCGGCCAGTTCCTCGTCGACCTGGAAGCGCGCGAACGCGCCCGCACGGGCATCGCCAACCTGCGCGTCGAGTACAACCGCGTGCACGGCTTCTACATCGAGGTGACGAACGGGCAGGCCGACAAGGTGCCGGACGATTACCGCCGGCGCCAGACGCTGAAGAACTGCGAGCGCTACATCACGCCGGAACTCAAGGCGTTCGAAGACAAGGCCCTGTCCGCGCAGGACCGCGCGCTGGCGCGCGAAAAGCTGCTGTACGACCTGCTGCTGGCCGACCTCGCGCCGCACATCGTGTGCCTGCAGCGCATCGCGTCCGGCATCGCGCAGCTCGACACGCTGACCGCCCTCGCGGACCACGCCGTGCGCAACAACTGGTGCATGCCGCAGCTGGTCGAGGCGCCGTGCCTGACGGTCGTCGAAGGCCGCCATCCGGTCGTCGAGAACCAGATCGAGCGCTTCATCGCGAACGACTGCATCCTGTCGAACGAGCGCCGCCTGCTCTTGATCACGGGCCCGAACATGGGCGGCAAGTCGACGTTCATGCGCCAGGTCGCGCTGATCACGCTGCTCGCCTACGTGGGCAGCTACGTGCCGGCGACGAGCGCGACGATCGGTCCCATCGACCGCATCTTCACGCGCATCGGCGCGTCCGACGACCTGGCGGGCGGCCGCTCCACGTTCATGGTGGAGATGACGGAATCGGCCGCGATCCTGAACGGCGCGACGGAGCACTCGCTCGTGCTGATGGACGAAGTGGGCCGCGGCACGTCGACGTTCGACGGCCTCGCGCTCGCATGGGCCATCGCGCGCCACCTGATCGAGACGAGCCGCAGCTTCACGCTGTTCGCCACCCACTACTTCGAACTGACCCAGCTGCCGGAGCAGAATCCGAGCGCGGCCAACGTGCACCTGTCGGCCGTCGAGCACAAGGACAACATCGTGTTCCTGCACGCCGTGCAGGATGGTCCAGCATCGCAGAGCTACGGCCTGCAGGTCGCGCAGCTCGCGGGCGTGCCGCCAGGCGTGATCCGCGCCGCGCGCAAGCACCTGGCGCGGCTGGAGGCGCAGGCGCAGGCGCTCGATGCGACGCCGCAGCTCGACCTGTTCGCACCGCCCCCCTGCGACGACGCCGACGCCGATGCCGACGCCGACGCCGCGGCCCCGGCCGCGCCGGCGCCGCTGCACGAGGCGGCCGACTCGCCCGCGCTGGTGCTGCTGGATACCATCGATCCGGATGCCCTGAGCCCGCGCGAAGCGCTCGAACGCCTGTACGAGCTCAAGCGCCTGGCCTCGGCCTGACGATGCAGCGGCGCCGCTTTTCGCTCATCCTGTCCGTCCTGTTTGCCAGCGCCTGCGCCATCGCGGGCGGCGCGCGCGCGGATGGGCTTATCCGCAACACGTACGAGGACGACGCGCACCGCTTCGCCATCATCGGCCACGGCTTCACGGATGGCGGCGAAAAACGCCTCACGCAGGCGTTGCGCGACAACGACGACAATGACGTCGCCTTCCTCGTCGTCACGGGCATCAAGGGTGCGAACGAACCGTGCACCGACAAGCTGTACCAGAAGCGGCGCGAACTGATCGACGATGCGCGCCGGCCCGTCGTCGTGCTGCCGGCCGGCAGCGACTGGAGCGAATGCAAGAACAGCGCCGGCCGCTCCGACGCGATCGAGCGCCTGAACCGCATCCGTGAACTGTTCTACGGCGAGCCGAACACGCTGGGCGCGCGCAAGCTGGCGCTGACGCGGCAGTCGATGAGCCCGCGTTTTCGCAGTTATGCGGAAAATGCCCACTGGTCGGTCGGCAAGGTGTTGTATGCGACCGTCAACATGCCGGCCAATAACAACCACTACCTGAACGAGGCGGGCCGCAACAGCGAGTATGAGGACCGGCTCGTCGCGAACCGGTTCTGGCTGAACCGGCTGTTCGCCATCGCCCGGCGCGACAAGCTGGAAGCGCTCGTGCTGTTTTCCGAGGGCGACGTGAAGGCGCTCTCGCAACCGACCGGCCTGCGCGCCCTGCTGCGCAGCGCCGTGCCGGACAACGACGGCTTTGCCGAACCGCGCCGGCTGATCCTGTCGCTGGCGCAGAAATTCCGGGGCAAGGTGCTGCTCGTCGACGGCACGCGCGTGCGCGCGAAGCCGGCGATCGAATGGCGCGGCAACGTCGGCCACCTGGCGGCCGGCGCGGATGCGCTGGAGGTGGTCGTGGACCCGGCGATGAAGAGCCTGTTCAGGGTCGATCAGCGCAAGGTCGAGGCGGCGAAGCCGGCAAAGCCAGCGAAAGGCCAGTGATCACGTAACGGTGGATTCGTCCGCCGCAATACGCACGTCGTCCCCGCGCAGGCGGGGACGACGAAGTAACGACGTTACCGCGCAGGCCAGCTGCAGATTACTGCAGCGGCTGGCTACGGAAGTGGTCGCCCTCTTCGCTGTCGCCGATGTCGTCGTGGCCGTGATCATGGCCGTGGGCGCCGTGCACGTGGCCGTGGGTGATCTCTTCCGGCGTCGCCGCACGCACGTCGATCACGGACAGGTCGAAGCGCAAGGCCATGCCGGCCAGCGGGTGGTTGCCGTCGAGGACGACCTTATCGTCGGCGATTTCGGTGACGGTGAAGATCACCGGCTCCTCGTCGCCGCCCTCGGCCATGCCTTCGAACTGCATGCCGACTTCGATCGGCTCCGGCAGGCGGTTGCGCTCTTCGACCTTGACCAGGTTCGGGTCGTAGTCGCCGAACGCGTCTTCCGGCTCGATCTGGATCGTCGACGTGTAACCCACGTCCTTGCCGTCCAGCTCTTCTTCGATCTTGGGCAGCGTGTTCTCGTAGCCACCGTGCAGGTAGACCATCGGCTGGGCGCCGTCTTCGATCAGGTTGTTCTGGGCGTCGGACAGTTTGTAGTTCACCGACACAACCGTGTTCTGGGCAATCTTCATTGCACTTCCTTTCGTGGGTAAGGTTGCGATTATAACCCTACCACCAGTGGCTCCAAAAACCTACTGCGCGTCGCACTGCAGGGTTTTAGAAGCCACTTGCGACAACGGCCGCTGGTTATAATGACGCATGCAAAAATTACAGCTCCTCGGGAACCTCACCCCCGCCCAGTTCCTCCGCGACTACTGGCACAAGAAACCCCTCCTGATCCGTCAGGCGATCCCCGATTTCAAGCCGCTGCTCAAGTTCGAGAAGCTGGCCGAACTGGCACAGCTGAACCACGTGGAGTCGCGCCTCGTCACGCTTGCGGACGGCACCGGTAGCGACCGCCGCTGGGAGATGCAGCACGGCCCGCTGGCCGGGCTGCCGCCGCGCACGCAGCGCGAGTGGACCATGCTCGTGCAGGGCGTGAACCTGCACGATGCGAAGGCGGACGCGCTGCTGCGCCAGTTCCGCTTCGTGCCGGACGCGCGCCTGGACGACCTGATGGTCAGCTATGCGACGGACGGCGGCGGCGTCGGCCCGCACTTCGATTCCTACGACGTCTTCCTGCTGCAGGCGCAGGGCAGGCGCCGCTGGCGCATCGGCGCGCAGCAGGACCTGACGCTCGTCGACGGCCTGCCGCTGAAGATCCTCGCCAACTTCGAGCCCGAGGAAGAATTCGTGCTGGAACCGGGCGACATGCTGTACCTGCCGCCGCACTACGCGCACGACGGTGTGGCCGAGGGCGAATGCATGACGTATTCGATCGGCTTCCGCTCGCCGTCGTTCCAGGAACTGGGCGAAGCCTTCCTGCAATTCATGGCCGATTCGATCGACCTGCCGGGCCGCTACGCCGATCCGGGCCTGGCGCCCGCGAAGAACCCGGCAGAGATCCCGCGCGACATGCTGGCGACCGTCACCGAAGAGCTCAACAAGGTGCGCTGGGACGAGGAAGACGTGACGATCTTCCTGGGCGAACACCTGTCCGAGCCCAAGCACAACGTGTTCTTCACGCCAGTGGCGAAGCCGCTGACGATGGGCCGCTTCATGGAGCAGGCGGCGAAGAAGGGCCTCAAGTTGTCGCCCAAGACATTGATGCTGTATCGCGGCAAGCACGTGTTCATCAACGGCGAATCGTTTGCCGTCGGACGCGCCGACAAGACCGTACTGGACGTGCTCGCCAACGAGCGCGGCCTGGCCGGCGCCCTGCTCGCCCAGGCGTCCGACGACGTGCTGGAAGCGCTGTACACGTGGTACCAGGACGGTTGGCTGGAGCTGAACTGACCATGGCCGCGCCCGCGCCCGAACCCTTCGACACCCGCGCCGCGTTCCAGCAGCGCCTTGGCGACGTGCTGGCGCGGGCGCGGACGACGCTCGTCATGTTCGATCCGGACTTCGTCCCGTTCCGCCTGGGTGCGCCGGACGTCGATGCCGCCCTGCGCCGCTTCCTGCACGACGGCGGCCGCCTGCGCCTGGCGCTGCACGATGCCGCGCACCTGGAGCGGGAGGCGCCGCGCTTCCTGCGCCTGCTGCGGGATTACGCCCACGCCATCGAGTGTCGCCGGACGCCGCGCGGGCTGCGCGACCTCACGGATTCGTTCTGCATCGCGGACGACCTGCACATCGTGCGGCGCTTCCACAGCAATCACATGCGCGGCGAAGCCGCTTTTGATGCGCCGCAACAAACCGAGCTGTCACGCCTGCGCTTCGATGGAATTTGGGCAGAATCACAGCCTGGTCTGCAGGCCGGTGTTACCGGGTTGCAATCACTAGTTTTCGCTTGCTTTCGCCTATGAGAACTAGCGCACGGACAGGCGCCGTCATGTTACAACAAAATGAAGATTGCCTGTTCTGGCAACTGTTACGTCTTGACACGACTTTTCTATTGCGATTCAGTAAATTTGGCTATAATATCGGGTTAGGAAGGTTCCGTTGTCTGTAGGCACTTTTTCCAAAGTATACAAACAAGAGAATTCCTGACGAGCGATAATTACCGGTAATTATTCATCGCACCACCCTTTTGAATCAATTAAGGAAAAACCATGAAAAAATCTCTGCTGATCGTTTCCCTGCTGGCTGTTGCTCTGGCTGCCTGCTCGAAGAAAGAAGAAGCTCCGGCCGCTGCTCCGGCTGCTGAGACCACCGCTCCGGCTGCTGCTCCGGCCGCTCCGGCTGCTGACGCTGCCGCTACCCCGGCTGCTCCGGCCGCTGCTGACGCTGCTGCTTCGGCCGCTTCGGCTGCTGCTTCGGCTGCTTCGGCTGCTGCTGACGCCGCTTCGGCTGCTGCTGCTCCGGCTGCTTCGAAGTAATCAGCACCGCGCTGAAAAAACCGGCCTGCGGGCCGGTTTTTTTACGTCCGCAGGTTTTGTATAGATTGGTGGGCACAGGGTGCCCACCCTACGGCCCCGTTCAGGCATCCCGTGCCCATCGCGGATCAGCCAAACTCGGTCCGGTGTAATTCGTAGGGTGGGCACCCCGTGCCCACGACGCATCAGCCAAACCACGGCCCGGTTCAATTCGTAGGGTGGGCACCCCGTGCCCACGACGCATTCGCCGGGCAATAAAAAACCGGCCGCGCAGGCCGGTTTTTCGTTCGGGCGATACGGGCTTATTTCAACTCGTCCGCCAGCAGCTTGAGGATCTTGGCGCCGGTCGGCGACGTCTCCGGCTTGCCGTCGTTCGTCTGGACGGTCACGTCGGTCGACGTCGCGTTCGGCACGGTCGAGACGAGCACGCGGAACTTCTGCGCTTCCTTGTTCTTGTCGTCGCTGCCGAACAGCTTGCTGAAGAAACCTTCCTTCTTGACCGCATCCGGGTCGACGTAGCGCACGAAATAAATGCCCTGCACGCGGTCGCGGTCTTCCACCGTGAAGCCGACGCGGTCCAGTGCCAGGCCGACGCGGCGCCAGGCGCGGTCGAAGCCTTCGTCGACGACGACCTTGCTGCCTTCCAGCTTGGCGTGCTGCGGCTCCAGCGGGGCGTTGGTCACGAACGCGGTCGCTTCCTTGACCTTGGTGCCGGTCAGCTGGGCCATCAGGCGGCCCAGGAATTCGGCTTCCAGCTCCGGATCGTTCGGACGCGCGGTCCACGTCGACGTTTCCTTCTGCGGACCAGTCAGCACTTCCTCGGCGCCGCGGTGGCTGATGTAGATCTCGGTCATGCCGTCCGGACGGCGCTCGAGGCGGGTGCGGAACTTGTCGCGCTCGCCCGTCGAATACGCGGAATCGAACACCTTGCCGATCGTGCGGCGGATGAAGTCCTGCGGGATCTTGGCGCGGTTCTCGGCCCAGTTGGTTTCCATGATGCCGGTCTGGGCCGACTCGGTCTCGACGGTGAAGCCCGAGTTATGCCAGAACTCCAGCAGTTGCGGCCACAGCTGTTCCGGGGTTTCCTTGACCACGAGCCAGCGCTGGTTGCCGTTGCGCTCGATACGGATGGTGTCGGTAGGCACTTGCCCGATCTGTTCGCCCGACGCCGCGGCAACGGCCGGATTGGCGCTGCGCTGCTGCTGGAAGCCGGAAGCGGTGGCGACGCCGCGGCCATCCGGCACGGCGTAGCGGTTGTCCTTCTGCAGTTGGGTCAGGTCCGGCGGAATGTCCAGCGGCGCGGCCTTCTTGGAGGCTTTGTAGTCCACCTTGTCCGATTCGAACACGGTCGTGCACGCGGCGAGGCTGAACGCGATGGCGGTCAGCGCCAGGGTGCGAGCTGCGGTGGAGGTCATCATCTTGCGGTTCGTCATATCGTTAAAGCTGGTAATCAAAGGACGCCGGAGGCGCGCAGGGCCGCGCGGACGGTGTCGTGGTATTGCGCGGACAGCGGCGCCAGCGGCAGGCGCAGGCCGGCCGGCATCTTGCCCATCTCGGCCAGCGCCCACTTGACCGGCACCGGGTTCGGTTCGACGAACAGTTTGCTGTGCAGGTCGAGCACGCTGTTGTTGATCTCGATCGCGCGCGCGGTCTGGCCGCTCAGCGCGGCCTTGCACATCTCGGCCATCGCGCGCGGGGCCACGTTCGCGGTCACGGAAATATTGCCGGCGCCGCCGCACAGCATCAGCGCCAGTGCGCTCGCGTCATCGCCCGAGTACACGCCGAACGATTTGCCTTTGCCGGCGAACGAACGGTCGATGTCGCGCAGCAGTTCGATGCAGCGCGCGAGGTTGCCGGTCGCGTCCTTGATGCCGACGATGTTGTCGATGGCGGCCAGGCGCACCACGGTCTCGTTGCTCATGTCGGCCACGGTACGGCCCGGCACGTTGTACAGATACACCGGCAGGTCGGTCGATTCGGCGATCGCCTTGAAGTGGCGATACATGCCTTCCTGCGACGGACGGTTGTAGTACGGGACGACCTGCAGCGAGGCGTCGGCGCCGACTTCCCTGGCGTGGCGGGTGAGCGCGATCGCTTCGACCGTCGAGTTGCCGCCCGTGCCGGCGATGACCGGGACACGGCCGGCCACGTGGTCGACCGTCAGCTTGATCAGTTCGCAGTGCTCTTCCGGGCTCACGGTGGCCGATTCGCCGGTGGTACCGACGATGCAGATCGCGTCCGTACCTTCCGCCACATGCCAGTCGAGCAGTTTGCGCAGGCTGTCCCTGTCCAAACTTCCATCCTCGAACATCGGTGTGACGATTGCTACTATGCTGCCCTTAATCATAATCAGTGGACCGTGCCGTTAATAAATAATTGTCGATTGTAGCGGATAGCCTGGCGTTATGGTTCATTCCACACCATATAAATGGCATGGTTACAGGTTGGTTACATATCCAGTCTGACCGCCGCCGGATCGAATGCCGGCCCCGCCGCGCACAGCCTTTGCACGCGTGCCGGACGCGGCGCGTCGACCACGCCGTCCTCGTACGCGAGCACGCGCAGGCCGTGGCGCGATGCCATGTCGAGCAGCTCGCCGGGCGCCAGCAGGAAGGCCGGATTCGACGGCTTGCCGAAGCGTTCGTTCCCCAGGGCGAAGGTTTCGTAGACGAGCATTCCGTCCGGCGCCAGCGCCGCCGCCAGGTGCTCGAACAGCGGCCGGTGCAGGTAGTTCGTGACGACGATGCCGGCAAAGCGGCCCGGCGCGAAAGGCCACGTGGCGCCCTCCGCTTCCAGGTCGGTTTGCAGCGTCGTGATGCCGGGCCCGGCCGCCAGCGCCAGCGCTTGCGCGTCGCGGTCGACGGCCAGCACGGGGTGGCCGAGCGCGGCCAGCAGGCGCGCATGGCGGCCGCCGCCGCAGGCGAGATCGAGCGTCTCGCCCGGCGGGATCGAGCGCGCCCAGCGCGCGACCCAGGCCGATGGATTGTCGCCGGCGCCGTGCATCAGCTGTACGAGAGGCCCATGACTTCGCGCACGTCGCGCATCGTCTCCTGCGCCAGCTTGCGGGCCCGCTCGCAGCCGTCGGCGACGATGGCGCGCACGAGCGACGGGTCGTCGATGTATTGCTGGGCGCGCTCGTGCATCGGTTCCTGCTCGGCCAGCACGGCTTCCACGACGGGTTGCTTGCACTCGAGGCAGCCGATGCCGGCGCTCGTGCAGCCCTTCATGACCCAGTCCTTCGTCGCCGGCGCGGAATAGACCTCGTGCAATTGCCACACTGGGCATTTGAGCGGATCGCCCGCATCGCTGCGGCGCACGCGCGCGGGGTCGGTCGGCATCGTGCGGATTTTCTTCGTGACCGATTCCGGATCTTCGCGCAGCGAGATCGAGTTGCCGTAGCTCTTGGACATCTTGCGGCCGTCCAGGCCCGGCAGGCGCGACGCTTCCGTCAGTTTCACCTGCGGCTCGACGAGGATGATCTTGCGGCTGCCTTCGAGGTAGCCGAACAGGCGCTCGCGGTCGATGTTCGACAGGCTGCCCGCCTCGTCCAGCATGGCCTGCGCCTGCTCCAGCGCGGCGGCAATGCCGTCCTGCTGGTAGGACGTGCGCAGTTCCGCGTACAGCTTGGCGCGCTTGCTGCCCAGCTTTTTCACGGCCTCCAGCGCCTTCTGCTCGAAGCCCGGTTCCTTGCCGTACAGGTGGTTGAAGCGGCGCGCGATCTCGCGCATCATTTCGATGTGCGGGACCTGGTCCTCGCCGACCGGCACCTGCGTGGCGCGGTAGATCAGCACGTCGGCCGCCTGCAGCAGCGGGTAGCCGAGGAAGCCGTAGGTGGCCAGGTCGCGGCTGGACAGGTTCTCGATCTGGTCCTTGTACGTCGGCACGCGCTCGAGCCAGCCGAGCGGCGTGGCCATCGACAGCAGCAGGTGCAGTTCCGCGTGCTCCGGGACCTTCGACTGGATGAAGATCGTGGCCTGGGCCGGATCGATGCCGGCCGCCAGCCAGTCGATGACCATGTCCCAGGTGCTTTTTTCGATGATCGTCGGGTCGTCGTAGTGGGTGGTCAGCGCGTGCCAGTCGGCCACGAAGAACAGGCATGGCAGCTCGGACTGCATGCGGATCCAGTTCTTCAGGGCGCCGTGGTAGTGGCCAAGGTGCATCAGCCCGGTGGGGCGCATGCCGGAAACGACACGGTCGGGAAACATAGCGGTATCAGGTCAAGAGAATGTTCAGGGGAGAGACGATCAGGTGCAGCAGCAGCTTCGCGATCAGCTCGACGAAGAACAGCCAGTAACCGATCACCTTCAGGAAGATCAGGGCCAGCAGGATGATGAAGCCGTACGGCTCCAGGCGCGCGAACTGGAACGCGGCCTTGTGCGGCAGCATGGAAAACAGCACGCGGCCGCCATCCATCGACGGGATCGGCAGCAGGTTGAACGCCATCAGCCACAGGTTGGTCTTGACGCCCGCGTCAGCCACGAGGTGCGGGAAATCTTCCTGCACGCCGAAATACTGCAGGAAGATCGCGATCAGCAGCCACATCAGGGCCATCACGAAATTGGCGCCGGGACCGGACAGCGCCACCCACGCCATGTCGCGCTTGGGATGGCGCATCTGGCCGTAGTTGATCGGCAGCGGTTTCGCATAGCCGAACACGAAGCCGGACATCAGGTACATCACCACCGGAATGACGATGGTGCCGATGGGATCGATGTGACCGAGGGGATTGAAAGTGGTACGCCCTGCGGCGTGGGCGGTGTTGTCCCCGAAGTACCGTGCGGCGAATGCCTGGGCGGCATCGTGCATCGTGATCGCAAAGAGGACAGGCAGTGCATACACTGCCAGATTGCGTATGAGTTCATCCATAGACTGCGATTCTATCAGAGCGCGCGGTCACGACGGCCGCGGGCGCTAGAGGCCGAACGCGGCGGGGTCGCCGCGGCCCTCGCGCACGAGCTCGGCGTCAGGTCCCGTGAGGTCGACGATGGTGGTGGGTTCGAGCGTGCCGGCGCCGCCGTCGATCACGAGCTCGATCTGGCGGTCGAGGCGCGCGCGCACCTCGTCCGGATCGGACAGCATCTGGTCGTCGCCCGGCAGTTGCAGCGTGGTGCCGATCAGCGGCTCGCCCAGTTCTTCCAGCAGCGCGAGCAGGATCGCGTTTTCCGGCACGCGGATGCCGATCGTCTTGCGCGACGGATGCGACAGGCGCCGCGGCACCTCTTTCGTCGCCTCCAGGATCACCGTGTACGGTCCCGGCGTGACGGCTTTCAGCTGCCGGTACTGGCGGTTGTCGACGCGCGCATAGGTGGCGATCTCGGACAGGTCGCGCACGAGCAGCGTCAGGTGGTGCTTCTCGTCGACGCCGCGGATGCGCCGCAGTTTTTCGACGGCGGCCTTGTCGTCCAGGCGGCACACGAGGGCATAGGCGGAATCGGTCGGCGCGGCGACGATGCCGCCCGACTGGATGATCTGGGCGGCCTGGCGGATCAGCCGCGCCTGCGGATTGTGGGGGTGGACTTCGAAATATTGCGTCATCGCGCCAACCCCGTCTGGCGCAAGGCTTGCAATGCCGCGATGCGTTCTTCCATCGGCGGGTGCGACGCGAACAGCGCGCCCCAGCCGCTGCCGTGGCCGGAGATGCCGGACGCCGCCATCGACTGCGGCAGCGCGCCGGGTTGCAGGCCGCCCAGGCGCGCCAGCGCATGCTGCATCGGCAGCGCGCTGCCCAGCAACTGGGCGGAGCCGGCGTCCGCGCGGAATTCGCGCTGGCGCGAGAACCAGGCGACGATGAGCGACGCGACGAGGCCGAACAGGATCTCGCACACGAACACGGTGACCGCGTAACCGATGCCGGGGCCGCGCCCGTTGTCGCCGCGCCGGAACACGACGTTGTCGACGAAGAAGCCGACGACGCGCGCGAGGAACACGACGAAGGTGTTGACGACGCCCTGGATCAGGGTGAGCGTGACCATGTCGCCGTTCGCCACGTGCGCGATCTCGTGGCCCAGCACGGCCTCGACTTCCTCGCGGTTCATGTTGGCGAGCAGGCCCGTCGACACGGCCACCAATGCGGAATTCTTGAAGGCGCCCGTCGCGAACGCATTCGGTTCGCCCTCGTACACGGCCACTTCCGGCATGCCGATGCCGGCGCGCTGCGCGAGGTTGCTCACGGTGTTCATCAACCATGCCTCGGTGGCATTGCCGGGCTGCTCGATGACGCGCGCGCCGGTCGACCATTTGGCCATCGGCTTGCTCATCAACAGCGAGATGATCGCGCCCGTGAAGCCCACGACGAGCGAGAACACGAGCAGCGCCCCGACGTTGATCCCGGCGCCGCCGACCGGACGCCCGACGCCGAGGACGTTCAGCACGATCGACAGCACCAGCACGACGGCGAGGTTGGTGGCGAGGAACAGCAGTATGCGCTTCATGAGGAAGGATCTCCGGCCGGGTTCGATATCAGTCGGACAAGATAAGGGCGGGATGATGAAATTTCAAGCGTCGACGATGATACGCGGCCGAAAAGCCGTCGTTCCCGCGAAGGCGGGAACCCAAGTTTTGTGCGTCGACGCGGCGTGAACTGGATCCCCGCCTTCGCGGGGACGACGTATGCATGGGCTATCGCTTAAAACCAGTCGTGCCAGACCGGCACCACCCCGCTCGGCAGCGGCGGCAGCTGGTCGAACTCCACGCGCGCTTCCCCCGGCGCATGGAAATCCGTCCCGCGCGACGCGAGGAAGCCGTAGCGGCGCGCCACCTCGGCATAGGTCGCGTACTGGTCCGGCGTGTGGCTGCCCGTGACGACTTCGATGGCATTGCCGCCGAGCTGCTTGAATTCGTCGAACAGCGCGCCCTCGGCCGTCGCGTCGAAGCGGTAGCGGCCCGGGTGCGCGATCACGGGAATGCCGCCGGCGGCGCGGATCCAGCCCATCGCGTCGGCCAGGGTGGCCCAGCGGTGCGGCACATAGCCCGGCTTGCCTTCGGTGAGGTAGCGGCGGAACACCTCGGACGTCGTCGAGCACGCGCCGATCTCGCACAGATAGCGCGCAAAATGGGTGCGCGACAGCAGGTCCGGATTGCCGACGTATTTCAGCGCGCCCTCGTACGCGTTCGGGATGCCGGCCTTGTCCAGCTGCGCGGCGATCTCGCGCCCGCGCGCGTCGCGCCCGTGGCGCGTGGCGGCCAGGCCCTGCACGAGGATGGGATTGTCTTCATCGACCTGCAGGCCGACGAGGTGCACGGTCTCGTTCGCCCACGTCACGGAAATCTCCACGCCCGGCACGAAGCGCATGCCGAGCGCCAATGCCTCCGCACGTGCGGCCTTGACGCCTTTCAGCTCGTCGTGATCCGTCAGCGCCCACGCGTCGACGCCGCCCTTGCGGGCATACGCGGCCACGGCGGCGGGCGTGAGCACGCCGTCGGAGACGTTGGAGTGGCAGTGGAGATCGACTTTCATATGCGGCATCCGGACCTTGGGTGTCTTTGCGAAATACCATTGTACGCGGTTCGCATCCGGCGCGAATCGTGGGCACCCGTGCCCACGAGAACGTCAAGCGGCCAGGAATTCCTCGATCATCCGCGCCAGCGCCTCCGGCTGGTCGTGATGCAGCATATGCCCCGCGTCCGGCATCATGCGCGGCGTGACGTCCGCCAGCTGGGCCAGGCGGCGGTCGACCTCGTGGCGCGCCTCCTCCTTCGGTCCCATCCAGCGCCACATGTCCGTGTGCTCGGCCTCGACCCACAGCACGGGCGCCGTGATGCGGCGCCAGCAGGCGAGCACCTCTTCCACCTGGTACAGCAGCGGTCCCGTCATCTTGTGCGCCGGGTCGCCCAGGATTTCCCACGCGCCCTGCCCGTTCCGCGCGGACCAGTGCTGCGCGAGGAACGTGGCGCGGTCCGCCGGCAGGCGCGGATTCGTCTTCTGCAGGCGCGCCGCCACCGCTTCCAGGCTGGCATAGGCGCTCATGGCCGGCGGCGCCTTCACCTCGTCCAGCCATTTGGCGTAGCGGCCCGGCGCTTGCGCGGGATGCGTCGCGGGCAATCCGAAGCCTTCCAGGTTGATGAGCTTCGCGATGCGCGCCGGGCGTACGCCCGCGTACACGCTCACGATATTCCCGCCCATGCTGTGCCCGAGCAGGTTCACGGGCGCGTCGGGCGAATAATGGTCCAGCAGCGCTTCCAGGTCGGCGAAGTAGTCGGGGAACCAGTAGGTGTCGTTGCCCGTGCGGTCGGTGAGGCCGAAGCCGCGCCAGTCGTGGGCGATCACGTGCCAGTCGCCGGCCAGCGCGTCGACGACGAACTGGAACGATGCCGACATGTCCATCCAGCCATGCGCCATGAACAGCTTGGGCGCGCCCGCGCGGCCCCAGTGACGGACGTGGGTTGCTAGGCCGCGGATGGTGAGGAATTCGGAGCGGGACGGTGTCATGGCGTTTCCTGTCTGGGATTTAAATTAGTACGACCGTTCGCATTATAAGCATGAAGCTTGTATTCCCGCTGGCCGGCCCCATCTGGGCGACTTGCCGGACGATGCAGGCGGGAGGGCGTAAAATACGGCCATCTCAACCTTCCGCGAGCACCCCATGGCAATTTACCAGTTGGGCGAGCATGCGCCCGAGATTGATCCTTCGGCCTATGTCGCCGATTCGGCGAACCTGATCGGCAAGGTCTCGGTCGAGGCGGATGCCTCGGTCTGGTTCGGCGTGACGATCCGCGGCGACAACGAACGCATCACGATCGGTGCCGGCAGCAACGTGCAGGAAGGCACGGTGATGCACACGGATATGGGTTTTCCGCTCGTGCTCGGCAAGAACGTCACCGTCGGCCACCAGGCGATGCTGCACGGCTGCACCGTCGGCGACGGCGCGCTGATCGGTATCCAGGCCGTGGTGCTGAACGGCGCGAAGATCGGCAAGGGCTGCCTCGTAGGCGCCGGCGCCGTCGTCACCGAAGGCAAGGACTTCCCGGACCACTCGCTGATCCTGGGCGCCCCGGCCAAGGTGGTACGCACGCTCACGGAAGACGACCTGCTCCGCCTGCAGGGCAATGCCGCCAGCTATATCGAGCGCGGCAGGCGCTTCAAGGCGGAGCTCAAGAAAATCGGATAAAGAATGACGACTGAAACCAGCAAGGACATCCTCCAGAAATTCATCTTCGACAATGCGGCCGTACGCGGCGAGCTCGTCGAGATTTCCAACGCGTGGCGCGAGATCCAGTCGCGCCACGCCTATCCCAAGGCGGTGCGCGCCTTGCTGGGCGAAATGGTTGCCGCGGCGGCGCTGCTGTCGGCCAACCTCAAGTTCAACGGCTCGATCGTGATGCAGATCCATGGCGACGGCCTGGTGAAGCTGCTCGTCGTCGAGTGCGACGCGAACCTGCGCCTGCGCGCCACCGCCAAGCTGCGCGACGGTGCCGAGGTGCCGGACGACGCCACCGTCGTCCAGCTGCTGAACCAGCATGGTCGCGGCCGCTTCGTGATCACGCTCGACCCGCAGGACAAGGTCCCGGGCCAGCAGCCTTACCAGGGCGTCGTGCCGCTCGTCGGCGAGGACATCGCGACCGTCATCGAAAACTACATGCTGCGCTCGGAACAGATGGACACCAAGCTGTGGCTGGCGGCCGACGAGAACGTCGCGCGCGGCCTGCTGCTGCAAAAGCTGCCGCGCAACAGCGCCGTCGAAGGCCAGGTCAAGCAGGCCAGCGAGGAAGAAGATCTGGAAACGTGGACCCGCGCCGTCATGCTGGGCCAGACGCTGAAGCAGGAAGAGTTGCTCACGGCCGACGTGGAAACCTTGCTCAAGCGCCTGTTCTGGGAAGAGACGATCCGCGTGTTCGACCCGCTGCATCCCGAGTTCCACTGCACGTGCTCGCGCGAAAAAGTCGCGAACATGCTCAAGATGCTGGGCCAGCAGGAGGTCGAGTCCGCCCTGCACGACTTGGGCGAGCTGGGCATCAACTGCGACTTCTGCGGCAAGCACTACGGCTTCGACGCCGTCGACTGCGCCCAGCTGTTCGCCAGCGACACGACGGCCGACGCCGTGGCGCCCGCGTCCAGCGTCAAGCACTGACGCAGCGCCGGTGATGGGGCATCCCATCATCGGCTTTTCCTATCAATTTGATTAGGAATATAAACAACGTCTATTGGTTAATCCTGTTAAGCTGTCGTTCATCCATGCAGCAACGACAACCTGACAGGAGAACACCATGAGCAAGATCAATATCGGCATCAGCACCGAAGACCGCGCCAACATCGCCGCGTCGCTGTCGCGCGTTTTGGCGGACAGCTACATGCTGTACCTGAAGACGCACAATTTCCACTGGAACGTGACGGGCCCGATGTTCCAGACGCTGCACATCATGTTCATGGAACAGTACACGGAATTGTGGAACGCGCTGGACAACATCGCCGAGCGCATCCGCGCCCTGGGCCATTTCGCGCCCGGCACCTATGCCCGCTTCGTGGAACTGTCGTCGATCAAGGAAGAAGCCGGCGTGCCGAACGCACAGGAAATGATCCGCCAGCTGGTCGAGGGCCAGGAAGCGCTGATCCGCACCGTGCGCGAAGCGTTCAAGATCGCCGACGACGCCAACGACCAGCCCAGCGCCGGCATGCTGAGCGACCGCATGGAAATCCACGAAAAGAATGCGTGGATGCTGCGTTCCTTCCTCGAGAACGGCCAGGCTTCCTGAACTCGCGCCCGGTACGGCCGGGCACCTCCCCTTTCATGCCGCATCGACCTGTAACCGCCGGTCGATGCGGCATCGTCTTTATTGCTGATCGGAAGTTAACCAGCGGGCCTGTCGGAATCCCCTGATTCCCGGCGAGTGCCAGTTTTGACTTGCGCTGCATCAATTGGCATAAATCAACCCCGCGCTTCAATGAGCTCCGGTGTACGAACCCGTGCACCCGTTGCCGGGAATGTGTCGCTTTTTTACAGCCTTTTGACAATCATAAGCGGCGATAGCATCCCACTCATTTGCAAACTTCTGGAGAACCGGATGAAATCAGTACGTGCCAATGATGCAGCCTCTGCCACCAACACAGCCCAGGGCGCAGCCGCGCCGCGCAAGGTCATCGCCCGCTACCCCATCGCGACGATCGGCTCGCGCACCCGCCGCGGCGGCGAAGTGGTCCTCGCATCCCAAGGCGAACCCGCGGACGATTTCCGCATCGCCTGCGTCGGCGACCGGGTGCGCTACCCGGACGGCAGCGAAAGCGTGATCGTGTCGGGTGCCGGGCATGCATCGACGTATGCGAACCGCCCCATCGCCCTCGTCGGCAGCCACATCGCGAACGGCGACCGCATCGTCGCGCGCGCGCAAAGCATCGGCGAGATCGTCGTGGTGGAGGGTGAACCGATTCCCGGCCTGCTGGAGCCGGGCTATGCGCTGCCGGCCGGCGTCGGCGCAGGCGCCTGACGCGCTCGCCGCCGGCGTGCGGCGCTGCCCAGGGCGGCATCGCACGCCGGCGGCGCGAACTGACTTGTCGGCCATCGATCTTTGTCATCGAACGCAGCGCGTGCCAGTAATCCCAGGCGCCAGAACTGACCGAATCGAGGAAGTTGCCTCTGAGCCAGGACAGACCTGCGCCAAATTTTGACGAATCATCAATTTCCGACACTTCATAAAAATAAATTTTTTACAATTAAGTTATATATATTGCAATTTCTCAAAATTCACTTTGATGTGGGAGGCTACCGTTCCGTCCGTACATTTCTCATGGAACGGCAATGGAAAATACCTCCCTGGTATACAAAGCAACTTGGCTTCTCGCGCTTGGGATGGCCGGATATGCAAGCGCGTCCGATACTGGATTGCCCGAGGGAACAATCGGTTGGTGGTACTACACGGGTACCAATGCCCCGGGCGATTACGCCGCTACGCCCGAAGAGGCATGCAGGCGCACAGCGAAAAACCACATGGGCACGACCTTGGTGGACATGCGGCCGTATAGCGCTAACAGTCTGCTGGTCCAGTGCAAATATCCGAGTTTTATCCAGGCTGGCGGTGTCGATTGGTTTGGCTTGACCTACCTGGCGTGTCAGTCGGGTTATCATGCGACCCGCGAAGGCATCTGCGTCAAACGCCAGGAACCGGCGGTGCCGCTCGCTTGCCAGTCCGGGCAAGCGGGTTTTGCGCAGGGTAATCCGGTGATCGTCTCGACTGGCGCGAAAGTCCAGCGCGAAACCGATCTGGTGGGCGGCGTGACGGAATCGCTAGCCGTCACGCGCACTTACCGGATATTCAATGACGCTTCGACGGCATCATCGGGAGGCGCAACCTGGTTCTTCTGGTTCGACCGCGCTTTCAGCATCACACGGCGCTCGGCGACTAATGCCCGGCCTCTGACGATCGAAGGCAGCCTGGGCGACGGAACGGATTTCAAATTCGACTGGAACGCCGTTGCCGGCAAATATAAATCGTCTCGAGACCAAGCGGCGACGCTGGAGGCCCTCGATGCGTCGTATGAGGATTGGCTGCTGATCCAGGATGGACGGGCCGAGCACTACAAGAGAATCGCCTCGGGGACAAATGACCGTTTCGTTCTGCTCAGCTCCCAGGCATGGGACGGCGCCACCCAGCATTTTACTTATGCTTCGGATAGCCTGTTGCTCCAGGAAGTGCTCGACGATCAGGGCCGGAAGCTCGACGTGGACTGGGGCTCGAACGGCCAAGTCGCTTCGATCAGCGGCCCCGATGGCAAGGTTCTCTACAGTTATGACACCCCGTGGGGCGACTATCCGTCCTGGGGCACCAAAGCGCGCCTAATATCGGTCGAGTATACGGATGCGTTTGGCGTGGTTCTCGGCAGCAGGCATTACCATTACGAAGACACGCACAACCCCTTTCTGCTCACCGGAATCACCGATGAGAACGGCCAGCGATTCGCGACGTATGCATACGATGGGAATAGCCGCACCGTGTCATCGGAACATGCCGGCGGCACCTATCGCTACAGCTTCGCTTATCCGGACGACTTCACGCGGATCATTACCGATCCGCTGGGCACCCAACGCACGATCGGGCTGCAATATATCAATAATTTAGGCGTCGCCACAGGCGAAAGCCAGCCAGGCGGGGCTGGCTGCACGGCTGGATCGAACGCGATCACGCACGACCCGCAAGGGAATGTCACCAGCCGGACGGATTTCAACGGCAACATGACTTGCTATCGCTACGACGCCCGCAATCTGGAGACGAGCAGAGTCGATGGATTGCTGAACAGCGATGGCTGCCCGGCCAGCGATACTGCTGTGCAGCCCAGGAAAACGGCACGCAGGACGGCCACCCAGTGGCATCCCGATTTCCCCCTCCAGACCATTGTTGCGGAACCCAACCGCATAACGACCTATCGCTACAATGGCCAGCCTGACGCCAGCGGTATGACAGCCGCGTGCGCTCCCGAAGCCGTGCTCGCAAACGGCAAACCCGTTCCCCTATTATGTTCGGTAAGCGTTCAGGCGACGTCCGACGTGAATGGCAGTGCTGGCCTATCGGCGCTGCGCATCGGCGCCGCGCGGGTATGGGATTACATCTACGATACCAACGGCAGGATCCTGCAAGCGCGCGATCCCGCGGATGCGGAAGGGCGCCGCGCCACGACCACCTACGTCTATTATCAGGATGGCTCGGCAACACATAACGCCGGCGACCTCGCCAGCGTGACCAATGCGGCTGGAGACGTGACGCACTATTCCGAATATTCGCTTGCCGGAAAGCCCACTGTCATTCGCCTGGCCAACGGGAATACCATGCGTCTGCGCTACGGCCCGGACCAGCGGCTGTCGGGCACGGTACTCGAGGATGGGAATGGCGACGTCGAACGCCGGGAATTCGGCTATGACCTCGTCGGCAACCTGACGCGCACGACCGATCCGGATGGCGCGTCGTTCACCTACGCTTACGATGCCGCTCATCGCTTGACCGATGTGACCGACAACGCCGGCAACCACAAGCATTTCGATCTGGACGGATTCGGCAATGTGATCGGAGAGCAGGTCTACGATCCCCAGGGCACGCTGGCCTTCAAATTGTCGCGCTCTTTCGATGCGTTGAACCGCTTGCAGCGCGAGCAGCACGCCCTGCAGCAGACTGGCACGAACTTCGAATACGACCGCAACGGCAATCTCACCAAATGGACCGATCCGCTGGGACGCTACACGACCCGGCAATACGACAGTTTCAATCGCGTCGTGCGCGAACAACTGCCTACACCGATGTCGAACTCGAGCCGGCACCTGATCGACTACACCTACGATCAGCAGGGTGAACTGCTCACGCTGCGGGACCCGAAGGGTTTGACGACCCGTTATACAGTGGACGGGTTCGGCCAGCGTACCGCGCTGTCCAGTCCGGACACCGGCACCAGTTCCTATCTGTTCGACGGGGCCGGCAGACTGGCATCCCGTACAGATGCGCGTGGCGTCGTCACGCGCTACGGCTACGACCCGATCGGACGCGTAACGCGTGCCGGCGTCACTTCCCCGTCGATCAGGATCACCAGTTATCAGTACGGCGCACCGGACACTCAGGCGGCTGGGCAATTGACGGGGATGCGCGACGACTCGGGGCACACGGAATTCGCCTACGACGGTTTCGGTCGATTGATCGGCAAGACCCAGACCGTCACCGGCGCCGTCACATCGACCTTCGCCGTGCGTTACGTCTACGGAAGCGATGGCCCCGGTACCGGACACCTCGTCTCGATGACTTACCCGAGCGGTATCCGCATCGACATCGCCCATGACGACACGGGACGGCCGGCCAGCCTGGCGCTGTTGGCCCCCGGTACGACCATGTCGACGCCGCTCCTGACCGAGATCGCCTACCGCCCGATGGGTGCCGTCAGCGGCTGGACCTGGGGCAACCACACCTCGACCAGTCCGAACCGGTACGTCAGGGGATTCGATCTCGACGGGAAACTGGTCAGCTATCCGCTCGGCCATCCCGCACATCAAGGCGTGATCCGCGCCTTGCACTACGACGCCGCGGACCGCATCGCGGCCACGACGCACACCGGGAATGCGCAAGCAAGTGCATTGGATCAGACATATTCCTACGATGACCTGGACCGCCTGACCGGCTTCGATGGCATGGGAACCAGCCAGCGCTATGCGTACGACAAGAACGGCAACCGTATGCAGGTCAGCTTTGGCGCCGCCAACTATGCGTACACGCTCAGTGCGACGAGCAACCGCCTGCTCGCCACGACGGGACCGGCGCCGGCCAGGACCAATACCTTCGACGCGGCGGGCAATCTGCTTGACGATGGCGTGGTCCGCTATACGTACAACGCGAATCACCAGATCGACAGCGCGACGAGGGCCGGGATCATGACGCGCTATCTCACCAATGGCCGGGGTGAGCGCGTGTTCAAGACCTCCTCCGCCGGCACGACATATTATGTGTATGACGAACAAGGACATCTGCTTGGCGAATACGATGCACACGGCAAGCCGCTACAGGAAACCGTTTATCTCGGCGACCTGCCGGTTGCGGTCATCAAGCCGGGCGCGTCCGGCCCTGCCGTCTACTATGTCTATGCCGACCATCTGCAGGCGCCGCGCGTGCTGACCCGCGCGGCCGACAACCAGATCGCGTGGCGCTGGGACCAGGCGGATCCGTTTGGAATGATACCGCCGGATGAGAATCCGAGCGGGTTGGGCATGTTCGGCTATGACCTGAGGTTTCCGGGGCAGGTTTTTGACAGGGAAACCAATAATCACTACAACATGTTCAGAGATTATGATCCGCAAACGGGACGATACGTGCAATCCGATCCGATTGGCCTGGCGGGAGGGACGAATACATATGCATATGTCGGAGGTAACCCAATCAGTTCCGTTGATTTTAAGGGGCTCGCGAATGGCAGTGCAGCACAGATGTGGATGAAGGGTTCCGGCGTAAGTTTTGCTAAAGTTGATGATCCGTGTGTTCAAAAAATTCTGAATGACAATTACGGGGATGTTGGGGGATTTGTTGCAAACCTGGGTAATATTCAGCAATTTTTCCCAAGCGCAAATAGTGATTGGAAGAGCGCTGGTAAGGATGGTATCGAGGTTGGGGCCGAAAAGGGCCTGATGTCGAAGGTCCCGAGCTTTACAGGAAAAGCTCTTATGTCTCGTGCAATCCCGGGAAGCATCGGAGGTGGACTTGGAGCAGGATTGAGTACGTTTGGCGGAGTTGCATCAGGAGTTTTCGAGGTCGCCGGTGCGGCAATGACACCGTTCTCCAGTGTCGCGATGATGATTGCACAGGAATCTTGTGGATGCCAAGGGAAAAAATAATTTCTCAATAAATTGATTGGTAGCTGAATATGCCATTTTGGATATTGCCGATTCAGAAGCTCCCCATGTTTATTTGGGGATTTATATTCATGATCATATGTGTTTTTGAGGCTTTTGATCATCAGAGATTGTCTACTGCGCAAATTTTTTATGGATTAGGGGCTGTCGGTAGCTTCATGTTGACTTTAATTGACTTGAAGATAAGAATTGGCGAGCGCAGGAAGTTAGGTGAAAATGAGGGCAATCGAGGGAGAACGGACTCATAGTCGCCGTTCCGTTTGAATTGAGACAACGGACCCTGCGCAGCGATCGCCTGCTTCCATTGTCGGCGGCAATCCAGTGGTACGCTTCGACGCCAACGGGGAAAACTGGGGGGGGTGGTAATTGCAGCGGGCTTATACTTTACGGGGAAGGCAATTTACGAAGCCTACGAGACTTGGAACCTTGGTAAAGAAGCGGTTCACTCGGTCGAAAGCTATAGGAATACCAAAAATCATGAACAGGATCAGATTGATTTGATGATGCATCCTAAGCCCGGCGTGCGAATTGACGAATCTGCACCATCAAATAAGGTCGGCCGCAGGTCGCGGCCAGGTGCGGCATCGCCATATTCCGGAGAAATAACGTCTGATTGCAAGACAGGGAAACTCGGAAAAGCTTATGGCACAGCGAAGGTTCTAACCGGAGATCCGCGCTCTCGATGGGTACACGGAGGGGGCAGTTCTTTGCGTGACCCTTATGCTCCGCAACAAGGATGGCGGCCAACTATGGGATGCACAAGAGGACAAAACGAAGACGTCGAGAATTTATGCAGTGCAATCTGGAAATTTAGAGCGACTTATCCAGATCGAAAAATACTTTATCGTCGAGACTAAAATGAGATTGATTTTTCTGTTTATTTTTATTTTGAACCTATTCCAGTAACACCGTCAAACCCATCGTTGCCGTCACTTGGCCAAAACAACGATTGGTTTAAACCAAGTCCATATCTGCCAACATGGAGCATGAATGGGATCATTCAACCACAGGATTTTCCAAACGGCATATCTTGGCCACCAAAGAAAGCTCCGGAAAATTGTTATGTTGAAGTGCCGCCCCTAAGTTGCCTCCTCCTCAAAAGCCGGATTGTGAGACGATTTTTGATGTTTGCAAGAAGTCTGCGCAAACTTTCACAAAAGATTATTTAAGCAAATTTGTCGGCTACGGCGGATGCATTGCATCTTATCTTATTTGTCGGCTACGGCGGATGCATTGCATCTTATCTTATATGCAAAAATGTTCTCGGCGGAGGGCATGGATGAAGATAATATATCCCAGTAAAAATTTCATGAAAAACATAAAGCGAGCTTTTGATGCTCGTGACACGCTTGAGATTTCGATCCATGGTGGCTGGAGAGGAAAGATACTTGCCAAAGAGGTTGGGTTATGGCTGCCGGTGAATGAAATTGAATTGATGGAGAAAGGGCCATGGAGGGGGCCTTCAAATTGGTGCGCGATGTTTATGATTTCGCTACAAACTGCACATTATATGGCCATATCCGCTGATTATGAGTTAAAAGTCGCACTAAACGGTAGTCACGTCATTTTGAATTACACGCCTTTAGGAAAATAAGGTATGGGATTTTGGTGAAGTACAGGTCACTTGGGCTGTACTTAGCGCGCGCCGCACGTGCTCACCCGCGCAGTCAACAACCAGATCGTGTGGCGCTGGACCAGGCGGATCCGTTTGGAATGGTGCCGCCGGATGAGAATCCGAGCGGGTTGGGCATGTTCGGCTATGACCTGAGGTTTCCGGGGCAGGTTTTTGATAGGGAGACCAATAATCACTATAACTACTTTAGGGATTATGATCCGCAGACGGGGCGGTATATCGAGAGTGATCCAATTGGGCTTAATGGGGGGGCGCAATACTTATGCATACGTTGGAGGAACCCCGACCATGCTTACGGATCCTTCTGGATTAGCTTGGGTGGTGAGTCAGTCGAGCGGCCAACTCACCCATGTCCCAACAGATGGCGTCGGGCCGCCGGAACCGATTTTCGACGGCGCTTATACCGGACAGGGCATCGGAGTCAACAATTCTGCTCTCTCATTCGTTCCAAGTATAGGCCCTGTTCCAATTGGCGACTATTCAATGGGCCCCCAGCAAGACAACAGAACTGGAAGTGGACATACGCTTAAAAGCTCGATCCGCCTTACCCCGGCCGCTTCAAATTGGATGTTTGGACGAGGAGGATTCTTGATACATGGCGATAATGCAAGGTATAACCGCAGTGCATCCGAAGGATGTATCATCGTGCCGCAAAATATAAGAGATAAAATGGGACGCAGTAGCGACAAGACCCTACGGGTGGCGCCATGAGAAATAGAATTTTAGGCCTGATATTCCCGCTGGCGCTCACTTTGTTCAGCTTGGGCGTAAGCGCGAGCGAATCGATTTCGCCTCGTGGAAGGACAGTTATCCTGAATTCGATTGATGGACACAAGGTAGTGGCTGAGTTTGTCACGCATGAAGTCAACATACGTCCACCAAATACGAAGCAGCGCCTGCCTTCCGTGCCTGGATGTACCTACGCCCGGTTCCCATGTATTTTTCTCGACAGTCTGAGAATTGCGGTGGATGGAAGCCAAGTTGCCGTTCCTCTTTCTGTGTCGGCGACACTTCCAGACCTGATGACGGCAGAATTGCGAAAAAATGAGCAGAACTTTGTTTTGATTCTCAAGGGGGGCGATGCATCAGAGGGATATAAAGTAATCGTCGAATTTGACAAGTCAGGAATAAAGTCGCGCCGGCTTTACGGGCCCTTCGATCCTGACTTCGTATTAGAGGAGACCGTTTATCATCAGGAAAATGCCGCAGACAACTAATATTTAGGGCGGGCTGAGGCGCTGTTGCATAGTGTTTAATTGTCCAGCCCCGTTTGATCGTAAGCGCAGTTGATGAATAATTCTTGGAGCTTCTTCTGCCGTTCCTTGTGCGCCAAGATGGGCAGCCTTACTGCCCATACCTTTATGCATATGTCGGTGGTAACCCAATCAGTTCTGTTGATTTTAGGGGGCTCGCGAATGGCGGTGCAGCACAGATGTGGATGAAATCGCGCGGAATGGACGTTGGTGCATGGAAGCAATGCTTGGCGAACGACCCGCTGTTGCCGTATGTGGCGCCGTTTTCCTTGCTGCCGGCCGTCAACCTCAAGACACCTCGCGACTTGCGCCTCCCCGGAAGTTCGCCATGGACTAGCGTCGACCGAAGGTTCCCAGGTTTGCCAGGAGCTAATCCAAATGGCGGTGCAGTCGCCCGCGTAAGCGGTACGGTGCGGAGAATCAAGTTTGCTGGGACCTATTGAACAGCTGCAGTCGCGGTAGGAACCTTCGCGACCACGTACTCAGCGACGGCCATGGCTCGCTGCGCTTGCGAGGCCGGTCAATGATGCTCACAGCACTGGCAATCTTGTTGGCGGTTGGCTTGACCGCAGCACTCGTGTCCAACAGATTGAATCGCCACAAGATTGACGAGCTCGAATCGGCGCGAGCGCTGGCACGACAGCGCCTCCAAGCAGCGTCTTTGGGCCGCGATGTCGAAAAGGTTCTTGCGCAAAGCGGAGTCTTGCCATCCGACTTCGAAAGAGCGCGTCGCATTATTGATGTAATTCCGCGGACATTTGGCCTGGCGAACCTCGCGCCGCCAGCTGACCTGGTGCTTGGCGACGTGATGCGCGTTCATGTGCCGGGGAAAGTCGGAGTGAATGATGGTCATCCTGCAGGTGACTCTCGGCTCACGGACCCTTTCACCTACGACCTGATAGCGAATCTACTCGTCGTGACCGAAAAGAAGTTGTGGGCACAACATGCAGAGGTCGACTCGAGGTTGTCTGCTGACGAAGAGGCTCTAGGAGACCTGATTGCAGGTATGACGGTAGCTGGCTTTGTGCAGCTCTTTACCCCATTGGTAAAGGCGAAACGATAGCCAGCGCGAGGCATGATGCACTTCGACCACCAATGCGGAGCTACATCCAAAGTGCCCCCATTAGGCTTGCGGGTGGCATCGACACGTATGCATATGCAAATATCAATCGGCCAATATCGGTCGATTACCTAGGCCTGAACGGGGTGATGCCATCAACCATTGGCTGTGATGGCAATGGCAATTTGGTTGTAATCAATAATGACCATAGGTTCTTAGTTCGGCGCACCGTCCGCCGGACGGTGCAGGTCGATGACCTTCATGATCGCCAGCAGCGTGTCGAGGCCCATCTCGCCGCGATTCATCGAGGCGGCGAGCAGTTCGCGCGGCACGCCGGCCGCCGCGGCCAGGTGCGCGAGGCCCGGCGAGCGCGCCACCCGGGACAACGCTTGCGTCATGGTATCGGGATCGCCGGCCTCGAAGGCGGCGGCGAGGCAGGCGGCAACGGCCTCGAGCGTGTCGAGCGCCGGCGGGGACGGTTCTGCGGGGGTCATGGCGTCAACGCTCGCCCTTCTGCGCGCCCTTCTTGACCTTCGGCGGCGGCGGTTCCGTCATCATGACGGCCGGCTTCTCGTCCTTGCGCAGCACCTGCACGAAGATCTCGTTCGATTTGATCATGCCCAGTTCATAGCGCGCGCGTTCCTCGACGGCGCCGAGGCCATCCTTCAGGTCGTGGACTTCGGATTCGAGCTTGGCGTTGCGTGCCTTGAGCTGTTCCGTGTGGGCATGGGTTGCCGCCACCTGGGCTTCCAGGTCGGCCACGGTCAGCCAGCCGCCCTTCCCCAGCCACAGGGGATACTGGATCAGCAGCAGCAAGGCTGCCAGGGCAAGGGTGATGATGCGCATGGATGAAAACGGCTGTGCGGAATGAAAACACGGGCCCGGCGAACCGGACCCGTGTCCATACTACTCGATTACTTCAGGTTATAGAAGGCGTCGCGGCCCGGGTAGCTGGCGATGTCGCCCAGGTCTTCCTCGATGCGCAGCAGCTGGTTGTACTTGGCCATGCGGTCCGAACGCGACAGCGAGCCCGTCTTGATCTGCAGGGCGTTCATGCCGACGGCGATGTCGGCGATGGTCGAGTCCTCGGTCTCGCCCGAACGGTGCGAGATCACGGCCGTGTAGCCGGCGCGCTTGGCCATTTCGATGGCGGCGAACGTCTCGGTCAGGGTGCCGATCTGGTTGATCTTGATGAGGATCGAGTTGGCGATGCCCTTCTGGATGCCCTCTTTGAGGATCTTGGTGTTGGTGACGAACAGGTCGTCGCCCACCAGCTGGACGCGCTTGCCCAGGGCGGCGGTCAGCGTGGCCCAGCCTTCCCAGTCGCCTTCGGCCATGGCGTCCTCGATCGAGACGATCGGGTATTTGTCGCACCAGGTCGCCAGCATGTTGGTGAAGTCCTGCGCCGTCAGCTGCAGGCCGCCTTCGCCTTCCAGCACGTACTTGCCGTCCTTGTAGAACTCGCTGGCGGCGCAGTCCAGGCCGATCGCGATGTCCTGGCCGGCCACGTAGCCTGCCTGCTCGATCGCCTGCATGATCAGCTTGATGGCTTCTTCATGGTTCGCGACGGACGGGGCGAAACCGCCTTCGTCGCCGACGGCCGTGTTCAGGCCCTTGCTGTGCAGGATTTTCTTCAGCGTGTGGAACACCTCGGCGCCGTAACGCACGGCTTCCTTGAACGACGGTGCGCCGACCGGGATGATCATGAATTCCTGGATGTCCAGGTTGTTGTCGGCGTGCGCGCCGCCGTTGATGACGTTCATCATCGGCACCGGCATCTGCATCGCGCCCGAACCGCCGAAGTAGCGGTACAGCGGCAGGCCGGATTCTTCCGCGGCGGCCTTGGCGACGGCCATGGAGACGGCCAGCATCGCGTTCGCGCCCAGGCGGCTCTTGTTCTCGGTGCCGTCCAGGTCGATCAGGGTGCGGTCCAGGAATGCCTGTTCGTTGGCGTCCAGGCCCATGATGGCTTCGCTGATCTCGGTGTTGATGTTCTCGCAGGCCTGCAGCACGCCCTTGCCGAAGTAACGCTTGGGATCGCCGTCGCGCAGCTCGATGGCTTCGCGCGAACCGGTCGAGGCGCCCGACGGGACGGCGGCGCGGCCCATCACGCCGGATTCCAGCAGCACATCGCACTCGACGGTCGGATTGCCGCGCGAGTCGATGATTTCGCGGCCGATGATGTCAACGATAGCACTCATGGTAGTTCAATCTCCAGAAATTAATAAATAGCCAAAGCGCAGAACAGGTGCACCGAGCCGCATGGTGACCCTGCCGTCGTTCCCGCGCGGGCGGGAACCCAATCTGCTCGCGTTTCAATAACGCCGGCACGACCTGGATCCCGGCCTTCGCGGGGACGACGTATTTGTCGTACTTGTCGTACTGGTGAATCAGCCGAACGCGGGACCCCTTGGTACACTCGAGCCCCGCTTTCGAATATCAAGAGAAATCGGACTCGATAAATCCAGCCTTCTTGACGATGCGGTCGATATCGACCAGGGTGGTCAGCAAATCCTTCATGCGGGCGAGCGGCACGGCGTTCGGGCCGTCCGACAGCGCGCACGCCGGGTCCGGATGGGTTTCCATGAACAGGCCCGACACGCCCGCCGCGACGGCGGCGCGCGCGAGCACGGGCACGTGCTCGCGCTGGCCGCCGGACGACGTGCCCTGCCCGCCCGGCAGCTGCACGGAGTGGGTGGCGTCGAACACGATCGGGCAGTTCGATTCGCGCATGATCGCCAGCGAACGCATGTCGGACACGAGGTTGTTGTAGCCGAACGAGACGCCGCGCTCGCACGCCATGAACTGGTCGGGCAGGCCCGCCTCGGCTGCCGCCGCGCGCGCCTTGTCGATCACGTTCTTCATGTCGCCGGGGGCCAGGAACTGGCCCTTCTTGATGTTCACGGGCTTGCCGGAACGGGCGCAGGCGTTGATGAAGTCGGTCTGGCGGCACAGGAAGGCCGGGGTCTGCAGCACGTCGACGACGCTCGCCACGACCGGGATTTCTTCTTCCGTGTGCACGTCGGTCAGCACCGGCACGCCGATTTCGCGGCGCACGTCGGCCAGGATCTCCAGGCCTTTTTCCATGCCCGGACCGCGGAACGATTTGCCGGACGAACGGTTCGCCTTGTCGAACGACGATTTATAGATGAACGGGATGCCCAGCGCGCTCGTGATTTCCTTCAGCTGGCCCGCGACGTCCATGGCCATCTGGCGCGATTCGATCACGCAGGTGCCGGCAATCAGGAAGATCGGCTGGTCGAGGCCGACGTCGAATCCGCAAAGCTTCATGCCGCATCTCCTTGGACAGCCGGCGCATTGGCGGCCTGTTGATTACCGTGTTCGGCCTGGTGTGCGAGCGCCGCGCGGATGAACGACGAGAACAGCGGGTGGCCGTTGCGCGGCGTCGACTTGAACTCCGGGTGGAACTGGACGCCCATGTACCACGGGTGGCTGCTCCGCGGCAGTTCCATGATCTCGCACAGGTCTTCGTTCGGCGTGCGCGCGGCCACGACGAGGCCCGCTGCTTCGACCTTCGGCAGGTAGTAATTGTTCGCCTCGTAGCGATGGCGATGGCGCTCCGTCACGACGTTGCCGTAGATCTCGGCGGCCAGCGTGCCCGGATTCACGGCGCAGGTCTGCGCGCCCAGGCGCATGGTGCCGCCCAGGTCGGAATTGCTGTCGCGCTTCTCGACCTTGCCGTCGTGGTTCTGCCACTCGTTGATCAGGGCGACGACCGGTTGATCCGTCTCCGGATCGAATTCCGTCGAGTTGGCGTTCGGCAGGCCGGCCATGTGGCGCGCGTATTCGATCAGCGCGACCTGCATGCCCAGGCAGATGCCCAGGTAGGGAATGCCGTTCTCGCGGGCATAGCGGGCGGCCATGATCTTGCCTTCCACGCCGCGCTTGCCGAAGCCGCCCGGCACGAGGATCGCGTCGTACTTGGCCAGGCTGGCGCAGCCGGTCGACTCGATTTCTTCCGAGTCGATGTACTCGATGTTGACGCGGCTTTCCGTGTGGATGCCGGCGTGGCGCAGCGCTTCCGTCAGCGATTTGTACGACTCGATCAGGTCGACGTACTTGCCGACCATGCCGATCGTCACTTCATGCTTCGGGTTTTCCAGCGTGTGGATCAGCTTCGTCCACATCGACAGGTCGGCCGGCGGCGCCTCGATGCCGAGGGCATCCAGGATGATGTCGTCCAGGCCCTGGTCGTGCAGCACCTGCGGCACCTTGTAGATCGTGTCGACGTCCCACACCGAGATGACGGCCTGCTCTTCCACGTTGGCGAACAGCGAGATCTTGGCGCGCTCGTCGTCCGGGATGCGGCGGTCGGCACGGCACAGCAGCGCGTTCGGCGAAATGCCGATCTCGCGCAGCTTCTGCACCGAGTGCTGGGTCGGCTTGGTTTTCAGTTCGCCGGCGGACGAGATGTACGGCACCAAGGTCAGGTGCACGAACGCGGCGCCCTTGCGGCCCTGGCGCAGCGACAGCTGGCGCGCGGCTTCCAGGAACGGCAGCGATTCGATGTCGCCGACGGTGCCGCCGATCTCGACCAGCGCCACGTCGACGCCTTCGGCGCCGCGGCGGACATAGTCCTGGATCTCGTTGGTGATGTGCGGGATCACTTGCACGGTCTTGCCGAGGTACTCGCCGCGGCGTTCCTTGCGGATCACCGATTCATAGATCTGGCCGGTCGTGAAGTTGTTCACCTTCTTCATCCGCGTGCTGATGAAGCGCTCATAGTGGCCCAGGTCCAGGTCGGTTTCGGCGCCGTCGTCGGTGACGAACACTTCGCCGTGCTGGGTGGGGCTCATCGTGCCCGGGTCCACGTTAATGTACGGGTCGAGCTTGAGCATGGTGACTTTGAGACCGCGCGATTCGAGGATCGCGGCGAGGGAGGCGGCCGCGATCCCTTTACCCAGGGAAGACACGACGCCGCCAGTGACGAATACGAATTTGGTCATTGTGCAGAAGGTGCCGAACGGCACGCGCGGGAAATAGAAATTATACCTTAAACGCGCAAATACTTCCTCATTCCATATTGGCAACATATCTTACTGACAACGGCCGGGAGTCGGGCTACACTGGACGTCTTTCTTCCATGTCAAGAAAAATCCGGCCATGCACGAGTCACCCACCTCGCCAGCGGAAACGCCGCTGCCGCTGACGTTTTCCGGCAGCGGCGCCGAATACTTCCGCATCTGGATCGTCAACCTGCTGCTGACGGTGGCCACGCTGGGCATCTACTCGGCCTGGGCCAAGACGCGCCGGCTGCGCTATTTTTACCGCAACACCCAGCTGGCCGGCGCCGCCTTCGACTTCCGCGGCGATCCGAAAGCGATCCTGCGCGGGCGCGTCCTCGCCGTGGCGCTGCTGGCCGCCTACCACTACGCGTTCGGGTTCTCGCTCAAGGCCGGCGTCGTCACGGTCGCGCTGCTGCTGGCCGGCCTGCCCTTCATGATGCGGTCCGCGCTCCGGTTCCGCCTGGCGAACACGGTGTACCGCGGGCTGCCGTTCGGCTTCGCCGGCGGCATCAAGGAAGCCTATCTCGTGTACTTGCTGCCGGTGGCGATCTTCGTGCTGCCCGGCGCGCTGGTGGCGCTGATGCCCGGGCGCCCCATCGCCGGCTCGGTGTTCCTGCTCTACCTGTGCTGGCCGCTGATGCACGGCGCCATGAAGGCCTACCAGCACAAGCACCTGATGGCCGGCGACCAGCACGCCGCGTTCGCGCTCGGCACGGCGGACCTCGCCAAGCCGTACGTGCGCGCCTTCCTCTTCGGCCTGGGCCTGCTGGTGCTCATCGGCGCGGCCTTCGCCCTGGCCGTCGTCCTCCCGCGCGGCCACGGATGGAAGAATGCCGCCGCCTTCCTGCCAGCCATCATCGGCCTCGTGATCGGCTACGTCTTCCTGCTGCTGAGCGGCCCCTACATCATGGTGCGCATGAACAACCTGGCGTGGTCCGCGACGTCGTTCCCCGGCGTGCGCATCACGTGCGCGATGCGGGTCTGGCCCTACCTGCGCCTGCAGACGGTGAACGTGCTGCTGACCCTGTTGACCTTCGGCCTGTACCGCCCGTTCGCCGTCGTACGCACGTGGAAATACCGCGTGGCGCACGTGAGCATCGAGGCGCCGGACGGCTTCGAACAGGCCGTGCTGGCGGCGCGGCGTCGGCCCGTGGCGGCGGCCGGCGACGGCGTCGCCGATTTCCTCGGCGTGGACCTGTCGTGGTAAAGGGGCAAGCATGATCGCGGCACATTTTTTCGATGGGCACAGCGCCCGCCTGCAACCGGTCGGCCTGGACGTGCGCGCCGGCCACCTGCACGTCGACGCGCCGGGGTTCGAGCGCAGTTATCCGTTGGCGGCCGTCGTGCTGGCCGAACCGTTCGACAACGCGCCGCTGATGCTGCGCCTGGCCGATGCGACGTGCGAAGTGCCGTGCGGTCCGGATCGCCAGGCGCTGCTGGCCGCGCTCGGCTACCGCAGGAGCGGCGTGGAACGCTGGCAGGCGCGCTGGCCGGCCGTCCTGCTCGCGCTCGTCCTGCTGCTGGCGCTGCTCGGCGCCGGCTTCGTCTGGGGCGTGCCGGCCGCGGCGGACTACATCGGCGCACGCCTGCCGGCTTCGGTCGACACGACCCTCGGCCGGACCGCGCTCGCAGGCATGGAAGCGCAGCACATGCTGGCGCCGTCGCGCCTGTCCGACGACCGCATCGCCGCCGTCAAGGCCCTGCTGCCGCGCGCCCTGCCCGCGCACCCGCGCGTGCCCGTGCGCCTGCTCGTGCGCGCGTCCGATATGCTGGGCGCCAACGCGCTCGCGCTGCCGGACGGCACGATCATCGTCACGGACGGGATGGTGCGCCTCGTGCTGGACAAGGACAATGCACTCGACGACACCGGCAAGGCCCGGCTGCTGGGCGTGATCGGCCACGAAGTCGGCCACATCGAACGGCGCCACGCCACCCGCGCCATGACGGGATCGTCGCTGACGGCGGCCGTGTCGGCCGCCCTGTTCGGCGACTTCAGCGCCGTCGCCGCCGGCGTGCCCGCCGTGCTGACGCAGATGCAATACTCGCGCGCGATGGAACTGGAGGCGGATGCGTACGCGGTCACCGTCCTGCGCCGCAACGGCCTGGCGCCGGACTGTCTCGCGGACGCCCTGCGGGCGCTGGAGCGCCAGCAGCCGGGGCAGGACAAGCTCCCGCGCTGGCTGAAGCGGCCGATGACCTATCTGTCGACGCACCCCGCCACCGCCGAGCGCATCGCCCGCCTGCAGGCGGCCGAAGCCCGTCCCTAACGCCTGTTGTCACTCTCGCCACTGCGCCATATCACGCCTGCCGCACATTCTTAATTGTGATGCATGAAGCTGTCACCTGCCGACAACAATATAGCGGTAACAACCGTCCATTTCGGCTAAAAAATTCCCATAAGTAACAAATTTTGCCCCTCCATAAGTAGAATCCAAATCGGGGACAGTGACCGGAATGGCCCCCGGGCCGGGCCGCCGGCCGCGTACAACAATCACGCTTGATCAGTTAGGAAGAATCATATGGGCTTTCTCGCCAACATGAATATCGCGAAACGTCTCGGTGTGGGCTTCGCCCTCGTACTGGGCCTGACTCTCGTCATTGCGACCGCCGCCGTGTGGCGCCTGAATGCGATCGCGGACGCCACTCGCGCGATGATGGCCGTGCCGCTGGCCAAGGAACGCATGTTGACGGAATGGCATATGCAGACGTTCGCCGCCGTGCGCCGTACCGCCGCGATCGTCAAGAGCACGGACCCCAGCCTGGTCGAATTCTTCAAGGCCGACGGCGTCAAGACGGCCACCCGTTCGACCGAACTGGTCAAGCAAATCGAGCCGCTGCTCGACGGCCCGGAAGAGCACGCGCTGTTCAACCGCATCGTCGAACTGCGCAAGGCCTACACGGATTCCAAGGTCAAGGCGATCAAGGCCAGGGCCGACGGCGACGCCGAGGCGGCGGAGCGCATCCTGAACCAGGAATACGTCCCGACGTCGGATGCCTACGAAGGCAAGCAGGGCGAAATGGTCAAGATGCAGCAGGACCGCATCGACGCCATCGCCCGCAAGATCGACAACGCCAACCGCAACAGCGCACGCATGATCATCGTGCTGGCCGGCGTGGCCGTGCTGTTCGGCGCCATCTGCGCGTGGCTGCTGGCGCGCGCCATCGTCGACCCGATCCGCCAGGCCGTCGACGTGGCCGAGAAGGTCGCGGGCGGCGACCTCACCCAGCGCATCGACGCCACCGGCACGGGCGAAACGGCCGCCCTGCTGCGCGCGCTGCGCCACATGAACGACGGCCTCGTTTCCATCGTCTCCCAGGTGCGCAGCGGCACCGACACCATCGCCACCGCGTCGGCGGAAATCTCGGCCGGCAACATGGACCTGTCGAGCCGCACCGAACAACAGGCCGGCTCGCTCGGCACGACGGCCAGCACGGTCGAGCAGCTGACGGGCACCGTGCGCCAGAACGCGGACAATGCGCGCCAGGCCAGCCAGCTGTCGATCGCCGCATCGGACATCGCCGTGCAGGGCGGCGCCGTCGTCGACCAGGTGGTGCAGACGATGGGCGCGATCAACGATTCGTCGAAGAAGATCGTCGACATCATCAGCGTCATCGACGGCATCGCGTTCCAGACCAACATCCTCGCGCTGAACGCGGCCGTCGAAGCGGCGCGCGCCGGCGAGCAGGGCCGCGGCTTCGCCGTCGTGGCGGGCGAAGTGCGCACGCTGGCCCAGCGTTCGGCCGCGGCCGCGAAAGAAATCAAGCAGCTGATCGTCGATTCGGTCGGCAAGGTCGAGGACGGCACCAAGCTCGTCGACCAGGCCGGCATGACGATGAGCGAAGTGGTCGACAGCATCCGCAAGGTGAGCGACATCGTCGCCGAGATCGCCAGCGCCAGCGGCGAGCAGAGCACCGGCATCGAACAGGTCAACCGCGCCATCGCCGAAATGGACTCGTCGACGCAGCACAACGCCGCCCTCGTCGAGGAATCGGCCGCGGCCGCCACTGCCCTGCGCGACCAGGCCGACAAGCTGGCCGAGGTGGTCAGCCTGTTCCACCTCAGCACGCAGGCCGCGGCCGCGCCGAAGGCCGTGGCGGCGCCCGCACGTGCACAGGCACGCGCCGTCGTGCCCGTGCCGGCCCGCGCCGGCGCCGGCAAGCCGGCCCCGGGCCGCGCTGCCGCTGCCGCCGCCGAGGAGTGGGATACCTTCTGAGGCCGTCCGCGCCCCGCCGTGCGCGTGCGTCCGAACTGAACCGCCGGACTCGGGTTATCCTTCTGCTTCCCGACAGGAAGGCGCCAAGGAGAGGAGGCAGAAATGTCCTACGAGGAACGCGATGATTACGGCATGTACAGGAACAAGCACGGCAAGGGGCCCGGCCCCGAACTGATGGGTGCGAACACCCTGATCGGCGACCACGTCCACAACCTCCAGAACGAGCACCTGGGCGTCATCAAGGAATTCATGGTGGACATGCGCACGGGCGCCATCGCCTATGCCGTGATGTCGTCCAGCCGCTTCCTCGGGCTGGGCGAAAAACTCTTCGCCGTGCCCTGGCAGGCGCTGACGCTGGACGCCGAACACAAGCGCTTCACGATGGACATCCCCAAGGACCGCATCGACAACGCGCCCGGGTTCGATACCGACCATTGGCCCGACATGGCGGACACGCGCTGGATGGGCGCGGTGCACGCGTATTTCGGCACGCAGCCGGCCTGACCAGCGCGTGCCCCCTACACCTTGCGCACGCTGCAGACCGTGTCGAACCACGCCTGCATCCCGACCAGCGGCGCCGGATTGACGGGCAGGATGGCGTTGATGTTCACGCCGTTGCCCCTTCCTCCATTGCGCTGATCCCACCACACACCGTTCTTCAGGTCGTCGACGCGCGGCGCCGGGCCGAGGCCCTTGCGCGTGGCGGCCTGGCTTGACGCGTCGAGGACCGCGTCGCGCACGCCCGCGCGGCCCTGCGCGGCGCGGCCGCCCATCTGCCAGCCCAGCGAGTTCGACACGGCCAGCACCTTCGGATGGATGCCGTCGGTGACGAACACGCGGATGCGCGCGTGGCCCACGACCTGCTCCCCGCCGGCCGGTGCCGCCTTGAAGGCGGCGTCGCCCCGGGCGCCCGAATGCGGCCGGTAGGTCGTCAGTTCCACCATGTCGCCGGATTTCACGCCGATCCGCGCGGCGACCTGCGGGTGCATCCACATCGGATTGTCGTGCACGATCTCGGACAGGTATTTCTGCGCCGCCGTGCGGCCCTGCGTGTGCACGTTCCATTTGAAGGTCGTCAGGACGAAGCGGTCGTCGGCCAGCCTGTCGAGTCCCGGCACATGATGAAATGCCGGCATGCCGTCGTCCGCGATGCCCGCCTGCGCGGCCACGTGCGCCACTTCCGGCGCGAGGATCTCGAAGCGGCGCGACGGCGTCGCGAAGCCGCGCATCGGCTCGCCCTTCACCATCAGGCCGACGGCGCGCTCCTTGCCGGCCTTGTCGGCCTTGTCGGCCTTGAGGATGCGGCCGTCCGCGTCGACGCGCGTGCCGGCCAGCTGCTCCGCCGCGAGCTTGCGCCGGTAGACCTCGTAGGTCTTGGGCTGGCTCGTGTCGACGTGCACGCCGTAGTGCTTCATGTAGTCGAAGCCGGACGCGAAGGTGCGGCCGTCCGGCCCCGTCGTCGGCAGCTTCGAACATTGGGTGCGCACGTAGTCCTCGTGCGTGCCGAACGCGAAATACTTCGCCTGTTCCGGCGCGAGGCGCCTGCCGACATTGAACAGCACGTCCGGGAAGGACACGGCTTCGCCCGGCGGCGGCACCATCGGCTGGCGCAGCATCACGTAGTGCTGCAGTTCGAGGTTGTTGCGGATGTCCATGCCCCAGCGTTCGAGATAGGTCGCATCGGGCAGGATCAGGTCGGACCAGTGCGCCATCTCGGAATACACGATGTCCGAGCAGGCGTGGAACGGGATCAGGGTCTCGTCGCCGAGGACACGGGTGGCCGTCGCACGGCCCTCGGGCCACGTCATCGGCGAGACGATCGTGTAGCTCAGGTAGACGTCGAGCTTCGCGCGGCCCTGCTCGAGGTAGTCGTACACGACCTGGCCGACCTTCATCCTCTGCCAGCGGTTCGCCAGCGGCCACTCGGGCGGATCTTCGAGGTCGGTGCGGACCGCGACCTTCGGCGGCGCGGGCTGCGGCGCGGGATACCTGGCCGGCGCCAGCTTTTCCTCGAGCCCGTAGCAATACCCGCCCGGCTTGCCGACCGAGCCGACCAGCGCGTTGAGCATCACGACGGCCCGTTCATTATTGAAGCCGTTGTAGTGGGCGCCCGTGCCGCGGTTGGTGAAGGCGGCGACGGCCGGGCGGGCGCGCGCGAACTCGATCGCGATGCGTTCGATGTCGGCGGCGGGCACGCCTGACTGGGCCTGCGCCCACGCCGGCGTGCAATCCTCGAGCCAGGCGCGCAATTGCGCCTCGCCGGGCTGCACGAAGTCCGCGACGAAGGCGCGGTCGTGCAGGTTCTCGCGCAGGATCACGTGGGCCATTGCCAGCGCGATCGCGCCCTCGGTGCCCGGATGCGGCTGGAACCATTCGTCGCTGCGGCCCGCCGTGTTCGACATGCGCACGTCGAACGTCACCAGCTTGGCGCCGTGGTCGAAGCGCGCCTTGACGACGCGTTTCACCAGGTGCAGGCCGCCCTGGTGCGCCTCGTAGAAATTGGAACCGAAATTCAGGAAGTAGCGGCAACGCTCGGCGTCGATCGATTCCCAGTCGGTCTCGCCCAGGCTCACGTAATTGGCGGCGCGCTTGTTCGACGAACACAGGGCGCGGTGGTTCAGCAGCACGGGCGAGCCGATCGCGTTCAGGAAGCGCGCGAACTCGGACGCGTAGCGCGAGCGGCCCTGGTGGATCGCGACGCGTTCCGGATGCCCGGCGGCGATGCTCTTGCGGATGCGCGCCGCGATCTCGTCGTACGCCTCATCCCACGTGATGCGCTTCCACAAGCCCTCGCCGCGCTTGCCCACGCGCTTGAGCGGGTACAGCAGGCGTTCCGGATACGTGTTGATCGTCGGGCCGCTCTGCCCCTTCGCGCACGTCATGAAGTTGCCGAGGTTCGGGTCGAGCGGATTGCCGCGGATCTTGACGACCTTGCCGTCCTCGACGAAACCCTCGATGCCGCACACGGTGGAGCAGTTCAGGCACACGCTCTTGACCATCGTGGCCTTGCCGTAGTCGATATGGCGCTTGCGCGCCGTGCCGTCCGCGTCGATCGCGTAATTCAGCGGCTCGGCGACGCCCGCGGCGGCATCGCCGGGGGTCAGCAGGATGGTCTCGCCGACGGCCAGCGTGGCCAGCGCCCCGAGGCCGGACTTGAGAAAATGGCGGCGCTCCATCACTTGCCTCCCTTCGTACCGTGCTTCGCGTTGCCGACGGCGGTGCCGTAGTCGGCGCGCAGCTCGGCCCAGGTGTCGATCTCGTAGGTGAACGGATCGTGGTTGCGGCCTTTCGGCAGCTTGTTTTCGACGGCGCGCGGCACGACGGTGCCGATGCCGCGGTAGTGCACGGCGGGCCGCGTGTGTTCCTGCGGCTTGAGCACGGCGAGTTCGCCCTTGTGCTTCGCGTTGAAACGGCTGATGGCGCTGCCCGGGTCGTTCAGGTCGCCGAACGCGAACACGTCGGCGGGACACGCCTCCACGCAGGCCGGCTGCATGCCGGCGTCGAGCCGGTGGCTGCAGAAGTCGCATTTGTCCGCCACCTGCGCCACCGGATCGATGTGGATGGCGCCGTACGGGCAGGCGGCGATGCAGTCGCGCGAACGGTCGCACTTGTCCACGTCGATGCGCACGACGCCGTCAAGCCCGCGGCTGATCGATTCGGTGGGGCACGCCTTGAGGCACGGCGCGTCCTCGCACTGCATGCACAGGGTAGGCAAAAAGGCGCGCCGCAGCGCGTCCTTGCCGGCGGCGTTCTTGCCGTGGAAGTCGTGGTAATAGACCTTGGTGCGGAACATGCCGAGGTAGACCGAGTTCTCGACCTTGCAGGCGACGGAGCAGGCGTGGCAGCCGATGCAGCGCTCGGTGTCGATGGCCAGGCCCCAGTGCGGGCTTTTTTCAGGTGTCATGTCGTGGGTGGAATCGTGGACCGCGCGGGCGCGAAACCCGTGATGATAAACGATCGCTAGCAAAAATCCCGGCTGCGCGCATCCAGCTTGCCCAGCCAATCCGACATGTCGACGAGCCGCTTGGCCACGAGGTGCCGCACTTCCCCTTCGCGCTGCCACACGCCGTACACGCCCAGCAGCGACGCGTTCAGCACTTCGCGCCGCTGCTGCTCGACGAGCTGCGGCCAGACGATCACGTTGATGTTCCCCGTCTCGTCCTCGATGGTCAGGAACAGCACGCCCTTCGCCGTGCCGGGGCGCTGGCGCACGGTGACGATGCCGCAGGCACGCGCCAGCTGGCCGTTCTGGAAGTCGTGCAGCACGTCGGCCGGCAGGAACCGTCTGGCCAGCAGCCGCTCGCGCAGCAGCGCCAGCGGATGGCGGCCCAGCGTGAGGCCCTGCGCGCGATAGTCGCCGACGATCTCCTCGCCCTCCTTCGGCGCGGCCAGGACCGGCACCTCTTCGACGGGCGTCGTGGGGCGCAGCAGGTCCTTGTCGGGCACGCCGCCCGCCGCCTGCCACAAGGCCTGGCGGCGGTGGCCCGCGAGCGGCCCGAGCGCATTGCCGGCGGCGAGCACCTGCAGGTCGCCGCGGTCGAGCTGCGCGCGGCGCGCGAGGTCGGCCACGTCGGCGAACGGACGGATCGCGCGCGCCATCTCGATACGGTCGGCCGCGTCCTGCCCCATCCCGCGCAGCATGTGCAGGCCCAGGCGCACGGCCGGCTGGCTGCGCGCATTGTCGGCACACTGCGCGTCCGGCTCTTCGAGCGTGGACTCCCAGCCGCTCACCGTGATGTCGACGGGGCGCACGTCGATGCCGTGGCGGCGCGCGTCCTGCACGAGCTGGGACGGGCTGTAGAACCCCATCGGCTGGCTGTTCAGCAGCGCGCATAAAAACGCGGCCGGTTCGTGGCACTTGAGCCAGGAGCTGGCATAGGCGAGCAGCGCGAAGCTGGCCGCGTGCGATTCCGGGAAGCCGTATTCGCCGAAGCCCTGGATCTGCTGGAAGATCTGCTGCGCGAACGCCATGTCGTAGCCGTTCCTTTGCATGCCGCCCACGATGCGCTGGTAGTAGTGTTCGAGGTTGCCCTTTCTCTTCCACGCGGCCATCGCGCGGCGCAGCTGGTCGGCCTCGCCGGGGGTGAAATCGGCGGCGAGGATCGCCACCTGCATCACCTGTTCCTGGAAGATCGGCACGCCCAGCGTGCGTTCGAGCGCCAGTTTCATCTTCGGACTCGGATACACGACCTCGTTCTTGCGCTGGCGCCGCTGCAGGTACGGGTGGACCATGCCGCCCTGGATCGGCCCCGGGCGCACGATGGCGACCTGGATCACGAGATCGTAGAACTCGCGCGGCTTCATCCGCGGCAGCATGCTCATTTGCGCGCGCGACTCGATCTGGAACACGCCCACGGTGTCGGCGCGGCAGATCATGTCGTAGGTCGCCTTGTCGCCGTGCGGGATGTCCTGCATCTCGAACGTCGTGCCGTGGCGCAGCCCGACCAGGGCCAGGCAGCGGCGCAGCATCGACAGCATGCCGAGCGCCAGCACATCGACCTTCATGAGGCCCAGTTCCTCGAGGTCGTCCTTGTCCCACTGGATCACGCTGCGGTCCGCCATCGCCGCGTTCTCGATGGGGACGAGGCGCGACAGCTTCCCGCGCGCCATCACGAACCCGCCCGGATGCTGCGACAGGTGGCGCGGAAAGCCGAGCAGGCGCTGGGCCAGCGACGCCCATTGCTGCGACAGCGGCGCGGCCGGATCGAGTCCGCTCTCGGCCAGGCGGTTCAGCAGGTCGGCCTTGCCGTCGAACCAGTGGTGCTGCTTGCAGACCTTGTCGACGATGGCGAGGTCGACGCCGAGCGCGCGGCCGCTGTCGCGCAGCGCGCTCTTGGGCCGGTAGCTGATGACGACGGCCGCCAGCGCCGCGCGGGTGCGGCCGTATTTCTGGTAGATGTACTGGATGACTTCTTCGCGGCGCTGGTGCTCGAAGTCGACGTCGATGTCGGGCGGCTCGTTGCGCTCCCTCGAGATGAAGCGTTCGAACAGCAGGTTGCCCCGCGCCGGATCGACTTCCGTGATGCCCAGGCAGTAGCACACGGCGGAATTGGCGGCCGAGCCGCGGCCCTGGCACAGGATGTCCTGCGAGCGCGCATGGCGCACGATGTCGTACACGGTGAGGAAGTAGTGCTCGTAGCGCATCTCGGCGATCAGCGCGAGTTCGTGCTCGATCTGCCGCTGCACGCCGGCCGGGATGCCGCCTGCGAAGCGCCGGTGCGCCCCGATCCAGGCCTGCTCGCGCAGATAGCTCGCGGCCGTGTGGCCGGGCGGGACCACCTCGTCCGGATATTCGTAGCGCAGCTCCTCCAGCGAGAACGTGCACGCCCGCGCGATGCGGACCGTCTCGTTCAGCGCCGCGTGCGGGTAGATGTTCGCCAGGCGCACGCGCGAGCGCAGGTGCTGCTCCGCGTTCGGCGCGAGCTGGTAGCCGCATTGCGCCACCGGCTTGCCGATGCGGATGGCCGTCATCGTGTCCTGCAACGGCTTGCGCGAGCGGACGTGCATCGTCACGTGGCCGCAGGCGACGATCCTCATGCGGTGCTGCCAGCCGACTTCCTCGATGGTGGTGCGGTGTATCTCGTCGAACGCGCGGTGCAGCAGGTTCAGGCCGATCCACGCGCGGCCCGGGAACGTCTGCGCCATCCACGCGACCTGCTCGTGCAGGCGGTCGACGTCTTCCGGCAGGTGGCCGGGATACGCGGGCAGCAGGATCGCCAGGCAGTCCGGCATGCCGCGCAGGTGGGCGAGGTCGCCCTCGGGCGCGTCGAAGTCGGACGGATACAGCAGATAAGTGCCCTTCCCGCCGCGCGTGCGCCCCAGCGTGATCATCTCGGACAGGTTGCCGTAGCCGTCGCGGTTTTGCGCCAGCAGCACGACCGACGGCCCGCGGCCGCCGTCCGGATGCCGCAGGTGGAAATGGGCGCCGACGATCAGGGGAAGCTGCGCGCGCTTGGCCTCCGCATGCGCGCGCACGACGCCGGCCAGCGAGCACTCGTCCGTCAGCGCCAGCGCCGCGTAGCCCAGCTGCACGGCGCGGTCGACCAGTTCTTCCGCGTGCGACGCGCCCTGCAGGAACGAGAAATTCGACAGGCAAAACAGTTCCGCATAGGCCGGCAAGCCCGCCGCTGCGCCGGCAGCGGGATCGCGCGCGGGCGGCGCTGGACGGGTCGGCGGCGGAAAATCTGGCATGGTAATTTCGCTAAAATGGTGTAGTATGCAATACTGTACATAAACACAGTATAGCCAACGAACCCGACCCTGCCAAATATGCACATCCATTCCTTGCGCTGTTTCGGTGCCCGTCCCGGTACCGGCAACCCGGCCCTCGTCGTCGAAGACGGCGAGCAGGACGCCGATGCCCGCCTGGCCCTCGCGCGCGCGCGCGACACGACCTGCGTCTTCATCGACACCGGCGCCGACGGCGTACTGTCCGTCGATTATTACTATCCGCACAAGCGCAGCCCGCTGTGCATCCACGCGACGCTGGCCGTGGCGGGCGTGCTATTCGCACGCGCTCCGCACGCCGGCACCATCGCCGTGCGCACGGCGGCCGAAGGACAGGAACTGGAACTGGTGCGCGCCGGCGGCGACTATTTCGTCCGGCTGTCCGCGCAGCAGGCAGCGGCGCAGGACGTGACCGCCGACACCGCCGCCGCGCTGCTGGGCGTGCCCGTTGCGTCGCTGGCCACGCCGCCGCGCGTGGCGTCGGTCGGCAGTCCCAAGCTGCTGGTCAAGGTGGCGGACACGGAGGCGTTGTACGGCCTCGCACCCGACCTCGCGCGCATCGCCGCGTGGGGCAAGGACACCGGCATCAATGGCATCTATGCCTGGTGCCGGCGCGACGACGGCACGTTCGAGGGCCGCAACTTCAACCACCTCGACCCCAGGCTGGAAGACAGCGCGACGGGCGTCGCGGCCGGTGCGCTGACGGCACTGCTCGGACTGGGCATGCGGCTGCGCCAGGGCCGCGCGACCGGCGGCGATTGCCTGATCCGCACGCGTACGGAAGGCCACACCATCCTCGTCGGCGGCGCGGTCGAAACGATTTGATTCACAGGTGTCGTACCCCCCAACCCACTGCATCAAGGAGACCGAAATGGAACGAAACGTCGTAGGCTGGTTCGAAATCTATGTGGACGACATGAAGCGCGCCCGCGCTTTCTATGAAGCCGTATTCCAGGTGACGCTGTCCAACCTCGCGCCGGAAGGAGACGCCTCCGGCCTGCAGATGTGGGCATTCACGGGCGACCCGAACGCCGGCGGCGCGGCCGGCGCGATCGTGTACATGGAAGGCTGCAAGGCGGGCGGCAACAGCACGATCGTGTATTTCAGCTGCGCCGATTGCGCCGTCGAAGCGGCGCGCGCCGTCGCGAACGGCGGGCGCATCTTCAAGGACAAGTTCTCGATCGGGCAGTACGGCCACATCGCCCTCGTCCACGATACCGAGGGCAACATCATCGGCCTGCACTCGATGAACTAAGGTCAGGCCTGGGGCGCCATCCAGGCCAGTTCCCAGATATGGCCATCGAGGTCCTCGAACCCGTGGCCATACATGAAGCCATGATCCTGCGGCGGCCGCGGCGCCCGGCCGCCGGCCGCGACGGCTTTCGCCACCAGGGCGTCGACTTCCTCGCGGCTCTCGCAGCTCAGGCAGACCAGCACCTCGGTCGCTTCCTTCGCCTGCACGATGGGCTTGTCGACGAACGTCTTGAAAAACGGTTCCGTGAGCAGCATCGCGTAGATGCTGCCGTCCGCGATCACCATGCAGGCGCCGCTTTCGTTGGTGAACTGGGGATTGAACGTATAGCCCAGCGCATTGAAGAACGCCTTGGATTTGTCCAGGTCCTTGACTGCCAGGTTGACGAAGATCTGCTTGTTCATGATGCCTCCTGCGTGGTGGTGAGCGTGTTGGTGAAAGTGGATGCCGCATGCCTACGACGGATGAGGCATCGCGAAATCGACAACGCCATCAAAAAATTTTTTAGACAACCGGGGTCAGAGCCTAATGCCGTTAAGTTAAGCGGCAAGTTCAGCAACGATCGCTTGTAAACGAGGCCGCGGGCTGTTAACCTGCGGCCTTCATGTTATCTGAATCCTTGCCACTTGTTACTGTCGACTTGGCAGCCCCTGACTGGAGGCGGCTGGGCGAGCATCTTCCCGCCGAGTGGATCGAGGCGGCACTGAACTATTCTGGCAAGGCCAGCATCCGCCAGCGGCGTTTGCCCGCGCAGCAGGTAGTATGGCTGGTGATTGCGCTGGCCTTGTACCGGCACCGATCAGTACGTCAAGTGCTGGCGGAACTGGATTTGGCTTTACCGGACCTGGAGGACCGCTGTGTGACCGATAGCGCCGCAACCCAGGCGCGGCAGCGGCTTGGCGAGGAGCCGCTGGCCTGGTTGTTCGCCGCCTCGGCCCGGCGCTGGCACCAGCAGGATGAGCAGCGGTATCAGTTCAAGGGCCTGCAACTTCTTGCCATGGACGGGACCACACTCAAGCTGGCCGACAGTTCCGAAAACCGGGACCATTTCGGCGCACCGCATTACGTGGGCGACGCCACTGCCAGCTATCCCCATGCGCGTTTGGTCACATTGTGCGTGCTCGATACCCAACTCGTTCTGGCGGCGGGTTTTGGCACTTACCGTCAAAGCGAAATCACCTTCGCACGGGACCTATTGGCGGATATCCCCGACCACTCATTAACGGTCTTCGATCGCGGCTTTCTGGGAGCCGAACTACTCTGCAAGCTCAGCGGTAATGGGCAAGAGCGCCACTTTCTGGTGCCAGCGAAGGCCAACACGCGCTGGACCCTGATCGAAGGCGATGAGAAAGACGGCGTGGTGGAGATGAAAGTCTCAGCTGCAGCACGCAAACGAGATCCGGACCTGCCCGCACACTGGCGCGCACGGGCCGTTCTGACGCCTACGCCGCAGGGGCGGCTCGTTTATCTTTTGACTTCGCTGCTGGACCGTCGACGCTTTCCTGCCGATCAATTGCGCCAATGCTACGGCCGGCGCTGGCAAATCGAGACGAGCTACCGCGAGATCAAGCAATCCATGATGGGCATGGCGCTGAGCCTGCGCAGCCTGAGTGTGGAATCGACCCGACAAGAGATCTGGGGCACGCTTCTCGCGTACAACCTGGTACGCCTGGAAATGGCGCGCACCGCTGAACAAGCCAAGTGCGCCCCTAGTGATATCAGCTTTGTGTTCGCCTTGTCAGCATTTCAATTCGAGATGCAGCATGTCGCGGCCTTGCAGGCCCAAGGAAACATACCTGGCGTCTTGAAACGTATGCGTGAAAGGATGCTACTCGAACTGAATGTCTACCGACCCGGCCGAAAGTTCGACCGGGTCACTAAAGCCAAGCCCCAGCGTTATCCCGAGCGCCGCCTTCGAAAAACCTTAACTTAACGGCATTAGGGTCAGAGCCCGAATTTTGGAAATTGCCCAAAATCGGGCTCTGACCCCGGTTTGGGGCATCACCCGGCCAGGAAGCCGCCCAGCCGCGCCAGGTCGATGTTCCCGCCGCTGACGAGAATGCCGACCTTCTTGCCACGCAAGTCATCCTGCATGCGCCGCGCCGCCGCGAACCCGAGGCAGCCCGTCGGTTCGACGACGATCTTCATGCGCTCGGCAAAGAAGCGCATGCACTGTACCAGCTCATCGTCGGTCGCCGTCAGGATGTCGTCGACGTCGCGCCGGATGATCGGGAACGTGATGTTCCCCAGGTGCTGGGTCTGGGCGCCGTCGGCGATGGTCTGCGGGGTGTCGATGTGCACGATCGCGCCGCTGCGGAACGATTGCTGGCCATCGTTGCCGGCCTCCGGTTCCACGCCATACAGACGGCAATCCGGCGCCAGCGCGCGCGTGGCCAGCGCGGAGCCGGACAGCAGGCCGCCGCCGCCCAGGCACACGAACAAGGCGTCCAGCGGCCCGGTTTCCTCGAACAATTCCTTCGCGGCCGTGCCCTGCCCCGCGATCACGTCCGGGTGGTCGTACGGCGGGATCAGCGTCAGCCCGTGTTTCTGCGCCAGGTCGCGGCCGATCTGCTCGCGGTCTTCGGTATAGCGGTCGTACAGCACGACGTTGCCGCCGTAACCGCGCGTGGCGGCGACCTTGGCGGCGGGGGCGTCCTGCGGCATCACGATCGTGGCCGGAATGCCGAGCAGCTGTGCGGACAGCGCGATGGCCTGCGCGTGGTTCCCGGACGAGAACGCGACGACGCCGGCGCGGCGCTGCTCGGGCGTGAACTTCATCAACGCGTTGTAGGCGCCGCGAAATTTGAACGCGCCCATGCGCTGCATGTTCTCGCACTTGAAATAGACCCGGGCGCCGAACGCCGCGTCGACGGTACGCGAGGTCAGCACCGGCGTGCGGTTGGCAATGCCGGCGATGCGGGAAGCCGCCTGGACGACATCGTCATAGGTAGGGAGCGGAGGCAGGCTCATCCTGTTTTCCTTTCGGGTTGATCGGTGGCTGGCATTCTAATCCTTCCTGTTGTACATATGAGACGTTCAAATGGTTGCCTCCTTGGAAATTCTTTAATATGCAATTTTTCCCTCGGAGCATACCCCTTGAAACTTACCCCGATCCGCCAGTCCATCCTGCTCGGCTTGTACGGCAGCGCGGCCCTGGCTTTCGCGCCGGCCGCCTTCGCACAAAATGCACAGGCCACCGCCGGCACCGACGTCCAGAGCGTCACCATCGTCGGCTCGCGCCGCGTGGGCAACACGTCGTCCACCGATACCCCGGTTCCCGTCGACTACATCCCGCTGACCAAGGCCGCCGAGCAAAGCGGCCAGTTCGACCTGGCCCAGACCCTGGCCAACATCTCGCCGTCGTTCAACTCGACGCGCCAGACGGGCGCCGACGGCGCCGACCTGATCGACTCGGCCGCCCTGCGCGGCCTCGGTTCCGACCAGACCCTCGTGCTCGTGAACGGCAAGCGCCGCCACACGACGGCCCTCGTGAACCTGTTCGGCGCGCGCAACCGCGGCAACACGGGCACCGACATGAACGCGATCCCCGTGCTGGCCATCAAGGACGTGCAGGTGCTGCGCGACGGCGCCGCCGCACAATACGGCTCGGATGCCATCGCCGGCGTCATCGACGTCGAGCTGCGCAAGGACCTCGGTTGCGAGGCCGTGACCGGCTTCGGCGAATACTCCAGGCACGACGGCAAGAACTGGCTGGCGTCCGCGTACTGCGGCGTCGCCCTCGGCGGCGGCGTGCTGGGCATCACGGGCGAATACTACGACCGCGGCCGCTCCAACCGCTCCGACCCGGGCAGCCTGCGCATCATCGGCGATACCAAGTCGAAGAACGAGACCGTCTATGTGAACGGCGAATTCCCCGTCGGCCCGGGCAAGCTGTACCTGACGGCCGGCGCCCAGACCCGCGACGCCTCGTCGGCCGCGTGGGCGCGCGGCGGCGTCGGTTCGGACGACATCCCGTCGCGCAACTCGGCCGCCATGTACCCGGACGGCTTCGTCCCGTTCATCAACGGCGACATCGACGACCGCTACGGCATCGTCGGCTACCGCACCCGCATCGGCGAATGGGCCAGCGATTTCTCGCAGACCTATGGCTACAACCGCATGCGCTACAACATTGCGCACACGCTCAACGCGTCGATCGCGAACCTGGACCTGATCAACGGCGGCAAGGGCGTGAGCCCGTCGCAGTTCGACGCCGGCGGCTTCTCGTTCCGCCAGCTGACCTCCAACGCGGACTTCAGCCGCTTCTACGACGACATCCTCGGCGGCCTGAACGCCGCATTCGGCTTCGAATACCGCAAGGAGAACTACCAGATCTTCGCCGGCGAGCCGGGTTCGTACAACGACGTCGACGGCCTGGGCTTCGGCGGCAATGCCGGCAGCCAGGGCTTCCCGGGCTTCCAGCCGGGCGACGCCACCTCGCGCGACCGCCACAGCTCGGCCGCCTACCTCGACTTCGAGGCGGACATCGCTCCGCGCACCAAGCTGCAGGCCGCGCTGCGCCACGAGAAATACTCCGACTTCGGCTCGACGACGACCGGCAAGCTGGCCGGCGCCTTCAAGGCCACGGACGACCTGCTGCTGCGCGCCTCGGCCAGCACCGGCTTCCGCGCGCCGTCGCTGCAGCAGGTCTACTTCTCGTCCACGTTCACCGACTTCGTCGCCGGCGTGCCGATGGACGTCGTGCTCGCGCCGAACGGCGGCAAGGTCGCCAACGCGGCCGGCATCCCGAAGCTGCATGAAGAGAAATCGAAGAGCTACACGCTGGGCGCGACGTGGACGCCGACGAAGGCCGTCTCCGTCACGGCCGACCTGTACCACATCCAGATCGACAACCGCATCGTGCTGTCGGGCCGCTTCGACGCCGACAACTACCCGGCCCTGGGCGCCACCCTGCAAGCGCTGGGCGTGGGCCAGGCGCAGTTCTTCGTGAACTCCGTCGACACGCGCACGCAGGGCCTGGACCTGACCGCGTCGCACCGCACGACCGTGGGCGGCGGCAAGTTGAACACCTACCTCGCCATGAACTTCAGCAAGACCGAAGTGACGGGCGTGCACGCCCCGGCCGTGCTGGCCGGCTACGAGGACGTGCTGCTGTCCGACCGCGAGCGCCTGTTCATCGAACAGGGCGGCCCGCGCCGCAAGGCCACGCTGGACTTCGACTACACGCTCGGCCAGCTGGAATCGGATTTCCGCATCATCCACTACGGCCCGCAGACGCTGGGCACGTTCGATGGCCCGCCGGTGCCGAACCAGTACTACAAGTCGAAGACGTCGGCCGACCTCGCGTTCACGTGGGCGTTCAGCGACAAGACCAAGCTGACCGTCGGCGGCACGAACATCTTCAACGTGCATCCGACCCAGCAGAATCCGGACGAGACGGACAACGGCTTCAAGTATGAAAGCGTGCAGTTCGGCCTGAACGGCGCGGCGTACTTCGCGCGTCTGTCGCACAAGTTCTGACCGCATGGTGGGCGCGGGGTGCCGGCAAGTGACGGTCGCGTCCTGCCGGCGTCCGCGTGGGCTCGGGGAGCCCACCCTACGTAGCACAACGCCGTAGGGTGGGCACCCTGTGCCCACGCGTGACGCAACGTCGTAGGGTGGGCACCCTGTGCCCACGCGTGACGCCAACATATCGCAAGCGTTACGCCGGAAACGTGACGGTCGCTTCCAACCCGCCCAAGCGCTTCGATTCCCCGAGCGCCAGCGTCGCCCCATGCCGCTCCGCGATCGACTTGATGATGGCGAGACCGAGCCCGCTGCCCGCCGCGTCGCTGCCCGGCACGCGATAGAAACGGTCGAACACGCGCTCGCGTTCCGCCGGCGGGATGCCGGGCCCGCTGTCTTCCACGGTCACGCGCACGCCGTGCGATTCCGCCACCACCGACACGTCGACCGTGCCGCCGTGCGGCGTGTACTTGATCGCGTTGTCGACCAGGTTGCGCAGCAGGATCATCAGCGCGTCCGGCTGCCCTTCGACCTCGGCGGCGTCCGCGCGCGGCAGGCCCAGGTCGATGCCCTTGGCCTGCGCGACGCCCGCCATGTCGGCGACGGCACGCTTGGCCGCGGCCGCGATATCGATCCGCTGGCGCGGCGCGACGCTCGCCTCCTGGCGCGCCAGCACGAGCAGCTGTTCGACCAGGCGCGTGGCCCGTTCGATGCCGGCCGTCAGGCGGCCGACGGCGACGCGCTTCGCGTCCGGGCTGTCGGACCGCTCCAGGCTCTGCACCTGCAGCTTCAGCGCGGCGAGCGGCGTGCGCAGCTCGTGCGCGGCGTCGGCCACGAAATGCTGCTGGGCGTCGAATGCCGTGCGCACGCGGCCGAACAGCAGGTTCAGTTCCTGCACGAGCGGACGCACCTCGTCCGGCAGGCCCGCTTCCGACACGGGCGACAGATCGTCCGCCTGGCGCGACGCCACCTGCTTGCGCACGCGCGCGACGGGTTCCAGCGAACCGCTGACGACCCACCACACGACGAGCATCAGGATCGGCATCATGACGGCGATCGGCCCCAGCGTGCGCAGCGCGAGGTTGCTCGCCATGCTGCGCCGCACGGCCAGGTCCTGCGCGACCTGCACGGTCTGGTTGTCGGTCTGGATCGAGAAGATGCGGTACGTCGTGCCGTTCGCGCGCACGTTGGAAAAGCCCAGCACGGCGCGCTGCGGCAGGTGCGCGTGCGAGGCGCTGCGGAACACGCGCACGCCGTCCGGCGACCACACCTGCACGACGAGATCGTCGTTGCCGCTGATGGGCGCATCGGCGTTCGCGTCCTCGGCGCTCGTCAGCGGCACGCGCGAACGCAGCGACAATGCCATCTGCTGCATGTGGTAGTCGAAGATCTGATCGGCGTCGTTGAGGGCGGTGCGGTAGGCGATCGACGCCTGCGCGACGGCCGCGATGGTGATCGCCGCCAGCAGGAACCACAGCAGCCGCCCGCGCAGGGAATGCGTGACCCTCACTTTCATGGGACCCTCACACCTTGGGGACCATATAACCCACGCCGCGCACGTTCTGGATCAAGTCGCTGCCCAGCTTCTTGCGCAGGCCGTGGATATAGACCTCGACGGCATTGCTGGACACTTCGTCGCGCCAGCTGTACAACTTTTCCTCGAGCTGGGCGCGCGACAGCACGGCGCCGGGCCGCGCGACGAGCGCTTCCAGCACGGCCCATTCGCGCGCCGACAGCACGACCGGCTGGCCGTCGACCAGCACTTCGCGCGTGGCGGGATTGATGGTGATGTTCTTGTACTCGAACACGGGTTCGGCACGCCCGGCGGCGCGCCGCAGCAACGCGCGGATGCGCGCCAGCAGTTCGTCGAGATCGTAGGGTTTGAGGACATAGTCGTCCGCGCCGGCATCGAGCCCGGCGATGCGCTGCGAGACGGCGTCGCGCGCCGTCGCGACCAGCACCGGCGTGCGGTCCTTGCGCGCACGCATCGCGCGCAGGACCTCGAGCCCGTCCTTGCGGGGCAGGCCCAGGTCGAGCACGACGAGGTCGTAGTTCTGGTTCTGCATCAGGGCCGTGTCGGCCATCTCGCCGTCCTTGACCCAGTCGACGGCGTAGTGCTCGGCCCTGAGCAGGTCGAGCACCACTTCGCCGATCATCGTATCGTCTTCCACCAGCAGCAGCCGCATCCAATCCCCCGATTCTCAGAAACCCTGCCGATTTCAAACGTCAATGTAAGGAACCTCGCAAAACCGTCGCGAGCGGCCGCAGGTTTGGTCGAGAAGCGCAGCTGTACGAGGAGTACAGCGAGCATCGCAGACCAAACCTGCAACGCGCAGCAGGTTTGGCGACGTTCCGGTCAGCCGATCGGCACGGGGATGAAGATTTTGTCATCTCCGCGCTGAACCAGCAAGGCCACCGACTTCGCGGACTTCCTGACGACGTCGCGCACCTGGCCCACCGAGCTCACCGGCTTGCCGTTCACGGCCAGCACGACGTCGCCCGGCTGCACGCCGGCCACCGCCGCCGCGCCGGCCGCATCCTCGACCAGCAGGCCGGCCGCGATGCCGGACTGGTTGCGCTCGGACGGGTCCAGCGGACGCAGGGACAGCCCCAGCTTGGCGCCGTTGTCGATGCCGGCGAGGTTGTCGCGGCTGGCCGGATCCGGCTTGTCCTTGGCGTTGGCCAGCGTGGCGTTCAGCTGCACGATTTTACCGTCGCGCCAGACGTCCAGCGCCAGCTTGTCGCCCGGCTTGGCCACCGACACGATGGCCGACAGGTCGCCGCCCGTGATGAGCGGCTGGCCGTTGACCTTGCGGATCACGTCGCCCGCCTTGAGGCCGGCCTTGTCGGCCGCGCTGCCGCGCTCGACGTTCGACACGAGCGCGCCGTCCGGCGACTGCAGCTTGAACGCATCGGCGAAGCCCTGGCTGACGTCCTGCAGGCCCACGCCCAGCTTGGCGTGCTGCACCTTGCCGGTGGCGACGATCTGGTCCTTGATGCGCACGGCGACGTCGATCGGGATCGCGAACGACAGGCCCTGGTAGCCGCCCGTCTGGCTGTAGATCTGCGAGTTGATGCCGACCACCTCGCCGCGCGTGTTGAACAGCGGACCGCCCGAGTTGCCCGGGTTGACGGCGACGTCGGTCTGGATGAACTGCACGCCGTTCTGGTCGATGTTGCGGCCCTTGGCGCTCACCACGCCGGCCGTCACGGTCGACTCCAGGCCGTACGGCGAACCGATCGCCAGCACCCATTCGCCGACCTGCAGGTTGCGCGTGTTCCCGAGCGGGACGACGGGCAGGTTTTTCGCATCGATCTTCAGCACGGCGACGTCGGTCTTCGGATCGGAGCCGAGGACTTTCGCGCGGTATTCGCGGCGGTCCTGCAGCTTGACCGTGACTTCGTCGGCGTCGCGCACCACGTGCGCATTGGTCAGGATGACGCCGTCCGGGCTGACGATGAAGCCCGATCCGGCGCCGTAAACGAGTTCCCCGCGTCCGCCGCCGCGCGGTTGCTGCGGCTGGAAGCGGCGAAAGAATTCGAAGAACGGATCGTCCTCGTCGAACTGCGGCATCTGGCGTTGCGACACCTTGGTCGTACCGACGACGCGGATGTTCACGACGGCCGGGCCGTTGTGCGAGACGATCTGGGTAAAGTCGGGCAAGGCCACGCCGGCCGGATTGCCCGCCACCGGCGCCGCGGTGGCGGCGACAGGGGCCGGCGACGCCGGCACGGTTGCGACGGCCGCGGCGGCGGTGGCGTCCTTGTGTTCGACTGCGATCGCACCTACCGCTCCGCCAATGACACCGGCCGCACACAGGGCCAGCGTGAGACGTTTTGCGGTGATGGCAGTAACGGTACCTTGGTTAGGCATTGACGTGCTCCCGGATTGGAAAGTGGTTTGAAGACTGCGCTTTTCGTAGGGAGTATATTGGCGCAGCAGTCTTAGACCTTCCTTAAAAATCGGCAGGCCGCGCGGACGCCCGGGAGGTTGTGCGCCGGCGCTTGGCCACCGAGGCACGCAGGCTCACGCTGACCGCGAAGGTGCGCGTGACGGGGCGGCTGAAGCCGTAGCACAGGTTGAGGAGTTCGGCGATGCCGTTCTTCGTCATCTCGCGCCAGGGGATGTGCACGGAGGCGAGGCGCGGCGCCGAATAGGCCGCGGCGGCGCGTCCCCGGGGCCGACGAAAAGTCGCGCTCCGTGATCAAGACGGCGCCCGTGTCGATGGCGGCGTCGGCCAGTTCGGCCATGAAGCCGTCGATGCGGTCGACGTTGTCGGCGACCGTCATCGGACCGGCGATGACGGCGATCTCGCGGTGCGCGTGATCGAGCAGCGCGCGTGCCGCCAGCCGGCCGCCGCGGCGGTGGTCGACCGTGAAGCACTGAGCCTTGCTTCATGTCTCCAGCATCGTTGTGATGGTGCGGGAGTCAGAAACGTTGCCAAACCAAGCCGCATGATTGTCGCGATTAAAATCCGAGGTCAAGACGTGGCGTGCGCGCGCAACGCGCGTCAGGGCGCGGCGCGCCAGGTGAACGTCGCCACGCTGGCGGCCGGCAGCGTGTAGCGGAAGCCCTGCGTGCCCACGCGTACCGCGAGCGCGCGCGGCTGCGCGGCGCCGTTCGCCACCAGCAGCGCGAACGAGCCGTCCGGGTTGGCGAACGCCACGTTGTCGTCGCCGCTCGAGGCGATGCGGCGCGCGCCCGGCAGCACGAAGCGGCTGGCGTGGGCCAGCGCGTAGTACTCGACGTTGCGCGTGACGGCGCCGGTGGCCGCATCGATGGTCACGACGCCGCGGCAGTTCGCGCAGCCGCCCAGGTGCGGGCCGTCGTGCGCATCCAGCGCCAGGTTCCAGAACAGGACGCCGCGCGCCCAGTTGCGCGTCGTGTCGATGACGAGCGCCTTCGCGAAATACTGCAGGTTCTTCGCCCAGTCCGGCGACCAGCGCCCGCCCGAGCATTCGGTGAACCAGGTGTCCTTGGCCGGGAACAGGCCGTGCAGCCGGCCCTGCGCGCGCACGTCGCCGCCGTAGCAGTGCCACGCGATGCCGCTCACGTACCGCGCCGCCGTCGGATCGGACAGCACGATGGCCGGCGACTCCGGCTCGTCCCAGTTGTGGTCCCAGTCGAAGATGGCGGTGCCCGGATGCGACTTCGCCAGCAGCGGCCCGAGGTGGCCGCCGATGAACGCGGCGCGCTTGAACGGATCGACGCGCATGCCGGGATAGTCGTCCGGCTCGAAGTGCGGTTCGTTCTGCAGGGTGAGCGCCGACACGGTCACGCCCGCGGCCTGCATCTCCGCGAGGTAGCGGTCCAGGTAGCGCGCGTAGGCGTCGAACGCTTCCGGCTTCAGCGTGCCCTTCACGAGGCTGTCGCTCGTCTTCATCCAGCCCGGCGCGCTCCAGGGCGACGCCATTACCTTCAAGTGCGGATTGATGGCCAGCGCCGCCTTCACGGTCGGCAGCACGGTGTCCCGCTGCGGCGCGAGCGAGAAGTGCGCGAGCCGCGGGTCGGACTGCCCCGGCGGCATATCGTCGAAGCTGTAGTGGGTGCGCGAAAAGTCGGAGGCGCCGATCGTCAGGCGCGTGAACGACAGGCCGATGCCCTCGCCCTCGCGGCCGAACAGGCGGCGCAGCAGCGCGTCGCGCCGGGGCGGGTCCATGTGCTGGATCAGGTACGCCGACGCATCCGTGATGGCCGCGCCGAAGCCGGCGATTTCTTGATAGCGCGTGGCCGGATCGACGGTGATCGTGGCGGCGCCGGGGTCGGCGGCGTTGTTCGCCTCCATGCGCGCATCGGCGGCGCGCGCGAGTAATCGTGACTGGTCGCCGGTGGTGATCCAGGCCTGCACCTGCGCGGCGGCGGCGCCCGGCGCCAGCGCAGCGAGAGCAACGAAGGCGGCGGCCCACGGCATGGACAGGATACGACGGCGGTCGAACGGTTGCGGCATGCGGCATCTCCTCGAATTGGAAACGTTGCCAACCTGGCCGCGCCAACTATAGCAGCTGTGTTCGCGAAGTCAACGGGAGCGAGGGATCAATACACGTCGGGGACGATGATCGTTTGCGGCACGGGACGCCGCACGTAGTCGTCGTGGTACTCGCGTTCGGGCAGCTGGATCGAAGGCCGGTCGACCTCCTCGTACGGGATCTGCCGCAGCAGGTGGTGGATGCAGTTCAGGCGCGCCCGCTTCTTGTCGATGCCCTGCACGACCCACCATTGCGCTTCCGGGATGTGGGTGCGCTCCAGCATGATTTCTTTCGCCTTCGTGTACTCTTCCCAGCGGCGGCGCGATTCCAGGTCCATGGGGCTCAGCTTCCACTGCTTGAGCGGATCGTGGATGCGGCTGAGGAAGCGCGCGTTCTGTTCCTCGTCCGAGATCGAGAACCAGTACTTGATCAGCTGAATGCCCGAGCGCGCCAGCATGCGCTCGAATTCGGGCACGGTCTGGAAGAATTCCTCGTACTCGGCGTCCGTGCAGAACCCCATCACGCGCTCGACGCCGGCGCGGTTGTACCAGCTGCGGTCGAACAGGACGATCTCGCCGGCCGCCGGCAGCTGCGACACGTAGCGCTGGAAGTACCACTGCGTGCGTTCGCGGTCGTTCGGCGCGGGCAGCGCGGCCACGCGGCACACGCGCGGATTGAGGCGCTGGACGATGCGCTTGATGGCGCCGCCCTTGCCGGCCGCGTCGCGGCCTTCGAACAGGATCACGATCTTGTGCCCCGTGTGCACGACCCAGTCCTGCAGCTTGACCAGTTCGGCCTGCAGGCGGAACAGCTCGCGGAAGTAATGCATGCGCGCTTCCCGCTCCGCGTCGGTCTGCGCGTGGGCCGGCAGCAGCGTGTCCGGATCGAGGTCGCGGTCGTCCAGTTCCAGCTCGAGTTCCTCGTCGTAGCTGTCGGCGATGTCGCGGCGCACGCGTTGCACCAGGTCCGGATGGTCGGTATGTCGCATGAGGGTGGCGGGCTCGGAACGGTGTGGAGGACGTGCCCGACTATAAAGAGCGGATGTGACGGCAGCGTGACCGGTGCGCGCACGCATGACCGGTAAACGACAAAGGCGCCGAAGCGCCTTTGTGTCAAGCGGTCACGCGATTACGCGATTACGCGGCGTGCTGCTGCTGCTGGCCCGGTTGCTCCAGCACCTGCACGTTGTCGGTATTGCCGTTGGCATCGGCGATCGCGATCTTGCGCGGCTTGAATGCTTCGGGCACTTCGCGCACCAGTTCGATGGTGAGGATGCCGTTGTCGAAGCCGGCGCTGACGACCTTCACGTGGTTGGCCAGCTGGAAGCGCTGTTCGAAATCGCGCTGGGCGATGCCGCGGTGCAGGAAGGTGCGCTGCACGTCGTCCTTCTGTTTGCGGCCGGTCACGAGCAGGGTGTCGCGTTCGGAGGTGATCTCGATCTCGTTGCGGGTGAAACCGGCGAGCGCCATCACGATGCGGTATTTGTCCTCGGAGACCAGTTCGATGTTGTACGGCGGGTAGCTCGGCGCGGTTTCGGCGCGTTGTTCGAGCAGGTTCACCAGGCGGTCGAAGCCGATGGCGGAACGATACAGGGGAGACAGGTCAAAAGTACGCATGATTCGATATCCTCTAAAAAGTACAAGCGATAAGTTGACGGACCTCATCGTGAGCATCCGTTGGAACCAATCTAATGGCCCCCTGCTCCGTTTTCAAGCCGTACAAAATATCTTTTTTATGATCACTTCTAAAATTTTGTTTGGATCGCTGCCCGCCGGAATTCCGCCCTGGCGCGCGGTGCTACACTCGGCCGTTTGTATCCATTCCCTGGGTTTCAGCCAATGACCGCTTCCAAGTTCGCTTCCACCGTCTCGGCCGCCGCGCTCGCGCTGGCGCTGGCCTTCCCGGCGCATGCCGGGGTTCCCGCCCCCGTCGCCCAGCCCTACCCCGGCACCATCGTGCTGAACGTCGATGCGACCGATCTCTCGCAGCAGATCTTCCGCATGCACATGACGATCCCGGTGAAGCCCGGCCCCCTCACCCTGCTGTATCCGCAGTGGATTCCCGCGAACCACGGCCCGAACGGCCCGATCACCCAGCTGGCGGGCCTGAAATTCACGGCGAACGGCAAACCGGTCGAATGGGCGCGCGATCCGGTGCAGGTGTACGCGTTCCACCTGGTCGTGCCCGAAGGCGCGACGACCCTGGAAGCGGAATACCAGTACCTGTCGCCGCTGGACGGCGGCCAGGGCCGCATCACGATGACGGACGATATCCTCGGCGTGCAGTGGATCTCGACCACGCTGTACCCGGCCGGATATGTGGCGCGCGGCATCGACGTGCAGGCCAACCTCAAGCTGCCGGCGGGCTGGCAGTACGCCACCGCGCTGGAGACCGACAACCGCGCCGGCGACGAGGTCCATTTCAAGACGAGCGACCTGGAGACGCTGATGGACTCCCCGCTGTTCGCGGGCCGCTACAGCAAGCGCTTCGACCTCGACCCGGACGGCAAGGTGCGCGTGACGCTGAACGTCTTCGCCGACCATCCGGAAAGCCTGGAAGCGAAACCCGAGCAGATCGCCGCGCACCGCGCGCTCGTGCAACAAGCGTATAAACTGTATGGTTCGTATCACTACGACCACTACGACTTCCTGTTCGCGCTGTCCGACGAATTCGGCGGCATCGGCCGCGAGCACCACCAGTCCAGCGAGAACGGCGTCAAGCCGGGCTATTTCACCGACTGGGCCAAGGGCGAGTCCGGACGCGACCTGCTGCCGCACGAATACACGCACTCGTGGAACGGCAAGTTCCGCCGTCCGGCCGGCCAGGACGTCCCCAACTTCAACACCCCGATGGACAACGAGCTGCTGTGGGTGTACGAAGGCCAGACCCAGTACTGGGGCAATGTGCTGGCCGCGCGTTCCGGCCTCGTCTCGGCAACCGGCGCGCGCGACGCGCTGGCCGCGATGGCCGCGCGCTACGACAGCGTCGCGGGCCGCGCGTGGCGCGCCGTGCAGGACACCGTCTACGACCCGATCCTCAACGCGCGCCGCCCGCTCGGCTGGCCGAACTGGCAGCGCAGCGAGGATTACTATGTCGAGGGCATGCTGATCTGGCTGGACATCGACACGCGCATCCGCGAACTGTCCGGCGAGCGCCGTTCGCTGGACGATTTCGCACGCGCCTTCTACGGCGTGAACAACGGCAGCCACCTGCCCGCGTTCTACACGTTCGACGACGTCGTCGCCACCCTGAACAAGATCCAGCCGTACGACTGGGCCGCTTTCCTGCGCGCGAAGCTGGACGGCCACGGCCCGGGCGCCCCGCTGGACGGCCTCGCGCGCGCCGGCTGGAAGCTCGTCTACACGGACACGCCGACGGACTACATCAAGGGCTACGACGACCGGAATAAATCGCTGGACCTGACGTATTCGCTCGGCTTCACGGTCGCCCAGGATGGCGCGGTCCGCAACGTCGTGTGGGACGGCATCGGTTTCCGCGCCGGCCTCGCCGCCAGCACGACCGTCATGGCCGTCAACGACCGCGTGTACAAGCCGGAGCTGCTGAAGGCCGCGATCAAGGACGCGAAGGACGCGAAGGAGGACAAGCCGATCCGCCTGCTGGTCAGGAAGGGCAACGTGCTGCGCACGATCGCGCTCGACTACCGCGGCGGCCTGCGCTACCCGCGCCTGGAACGCATCCCGGGCACGCGGGACCGCCTGGAGACGATCTTCGCGGCGCTGAAGTAAGTTATAGACGCAAGTCATCGAACTGTCATGAAAACCTCCTAAGCTGAACGTGCCGGCAAAGCACAACAAGGAGGCGATATGGGATGGCTGAACGAACTGCGCGCCGCACGGCTGCGGCGCGCTTCTCCCTGGCAGGCCGCGCTGGCGGACCTGCCGGCGGAGTTGGAGAGTTTCTGGCGCCACCACGCGCCGCGCGAATATGAAGGCATCCGGACGGATGCCTTTTTTTTCACCCGCGCGACGGAAGGCTTGCTGCGGTTCTTCGACACGGTGCGGCACAGCGGCCGGTCCTGCGCCCTCCCTTCGAACGCGGCGGATTCGGTGTGGCACGCGTGGCTGCGCCAGAATCCGATCGGGCTGGAACGCTTCTGCCGGCGCCATTTCGGCAGCGCGATACCCCACGTCGAACGCGCCGGCCTCGCATCGAACGCCCTGCTGCACACGTTCGCGGCCTGCTGCGCGCGTGACGGCGTCAATCCGGGCGCCATGCGCATCCCGGCACTGTTCGCGCTGGACGCCGACCTGCGCATGCCGGGCGGGCACGGCTACTGGAACCGCGCCGGCGAGATCCGCTACGCGCGCCTGAACGAACGTGGCCGCGGCATGTGGCGCGCCATGCCGCATCCGGAACTGGGGCTGGCGGCCCTCGTGGCACACGGTCTGGTCGCGCCGCAGATCCTCGCCGCGCATGAACGCCGGCGCGCGCTGGCGACGGATGACAGTTCCTGTGGCGGCATGGCGTTTGCCGACGGCGACGCGGGCGGCGATGGCGGCGCAGGCGACACGTGCGGCGACGGCGGCGCGGGCGACGGCGGCTGCAGCTGCGGCAGCAGTTGCGGCAGCGATTGAGGCGGCGATTGAGGCGGGCGTGACTTTGAACCGTCATCCCCGCCTGCGCGGGGATGACGCGGTCATGCTCAGCGGATGATCTCCGCCAGCTCGGCGGCCACCTGGCGCCCCAGCAGGTGGATGTGCCAGCCGTCGACGAAGCCGTGATGCGCCTGCACGGAAAACGGCAGTTGCAGGCCGTCCGGACCGTCCCGGAAACGGCCCCAGGCCAGCGACGGAATGTCCGGCGTGGCCAGTGACGCCATCGGATGCTGGATCGAGGTGAAGTCGAGCCACGGCATGCAGGTGACGAACACCTGGTCCTTCGCCTCGCGCGGCGACATCGTGCGGTATTTGATATTCAGTTCCGCCATGTTCGACGCCGCTTCCCGCGCCGCCTGGCCGCGCGCGACGAATTCGCGCACGTCGTCGGTCCAGTCGAACTGGGCGAAGTTCAGATCGCCGTGCTGGTTCATCACGGTGAACGACGGCACGAGGCGGTCGATGCGGATCACCTCACCGTCCACGACGCGGTAGCGGAAGTTCTCGACCTTGAGCACGGCGCGCAGCACGGCGCACAGCATCACGTGAAAGGGCGCCAGCGCCTGCGCCTTGCACCAGGGCCGGAAATCCGGCACGTCGAGCGTGAAGCACAGGTTGACCGCGGGGCTTTCCATGCGGTCGAAGAAGTCGAAGCGGTCGCGCCGCCGTTCGAAGTCATGCATGCGGCGCCTCCGATGCGAGGTAGCGCACGCTCCAGGCCGAGATGACGCCGGCGACGTACGCCGCGTCCTCGCGCCGCGAGATCAAATGGTCCATGCCGTCCAGCGACACGAAGCTTTTCGGATGTTGCGCCAGTTCGAAGATGCGGGTGGCGTTGTCCATGCTGACGGTGTCGTCCTGCGGCGCCTGCATCACGAGCAGCGCGCGCCCGAGGGTCGCGATTTTCTCGTGCAGGTCGTGCCGGCCGGCGTCCTCGACGAACTGCTGGCGGATGTTGAAATCGCGCCCCGCCAGCTTCACGCGCGCCTCGCCCTGCCGGGCGATCGTGTCGAGGTGCTCGGACAGCAGCTTGTTCACGACGTAGTGCGGATCGCTGGGCGCGGCGATCGTCACGACGGCCCGCGCTTCCGGCACGCGCCGCGCCGCCGCCAGCACGGCCGCGCCGCCCAGGCTGTGGCCGATCAGGAGCCTGGGGGCCGCGAATCGCTCGCGCAGGTAATCGGCGGCCGTGACGAGGTCCTCGACGTTGGATGAAAAATTGGTGTCGGCGAAATCGCCATGGCTGGACCCGAGGCCGGCGAAGTCGAAGCGCAGCACGGCCACGCCGAGCGCCGCCAGCCCGCGCGCGATGTGGGTGGCGGCCAATACGTCCTTGCTGCAGGTGAAGCAGTGGGCAAAGATGCCGTAGGCGCGCGGGGTGCCGGCCGGGGCGTCCAGCTTGGCGGAGATCCTGCCGTGCGGGCCGGGGAAGTCGATACGTTCGGTGAGCATGGTGTCCGTTGCGGAAATCGGTGACAGACGCATTGTGGAACAAGCCGGGAATGTTTGCTTGAACGGGTGGGAATGCGTGAGCTTTCGGGACGATGAAATTGCTATGCTGGGCGCTCGACTCAAGGAGAAAACGCATGCGCCTCATTATTGCCCTGGTCCTGCCCTGGCTGACCTTTTTCACGATCGGCCGTCCGGTCGCCGGACTCATTTGCCTGATCCTGCAGCTCACCGTGATCGGCTGGCTGCCGGCCGCGATCTGGGCCGTGTATTCGCTCAGCCAGTACAAGACCGACCAGAAGATCGAGCGCGCGCTGCGGCAGCGCGCCTGAGCCGTTCATGCGTCGCCCGATATTGTCATGCGCCGCGCGCGTTGCCCTTTGCCCGGGACTGGCCGGTTGCGCATCGCTGCAAGACGCGATGAAGTGCTTTCCGGGCATGGACAGCCGGCCGCTGTGCGGCCTGTAATCGATGAAGAAAGCGATCGGCTTCCTGCTTTGGCTGGCCGGGCACGTCGTCAATGTCCTGACGTTGGCTGGGGCCTGCGTCTATCTTTGGGGCGTCGTCGTCTGGATGCATGCCCCGCTGGTGGGCGCGCTGGGCGTGACCGCCGCGATGGCGTTGCTGCCCCTGGCGCTGGCCTGGGTGTGCAGGACGATCGGCAAGCGCCTGTGGAAGAATCTCCCCGCGGGCGCGCCCTCGCCCTCGCGCGCCAGACGCTGGCTGCTCGCCGGCGCCGGCATCGTCTTCGTCGGCGCCTGCGGCTCGCTCGTGCGCACCGGACTGGTCGAGCACCAGTGCAGCGTCGAGCGGTCGCGCACCTGGGCGACGCATGAGGCAGACACGCGCAGGAACGGTTTCGAGCGTGTCTGCCCGGGCGACCTGGCACGTTTCGATATTTCGTTCAAGTCGCTCGCGGCAAGCACCCGCAAGCTGGCGTTCACGCCGGTCGATCTGACGCACACGCCCTTCGCGCGGTTCGAGAGCCTCGGCGGCCGGGCCGAATCCGTTGGCGACGTGCCCTCGCGCCTGTACCGCGGCTTCCGCATGCCGGACGGGCACCGGGTCACCTTGTTCGAACACGATATGTCGGCCGACGGCAGCCGAAGCTGGCGCAATCCCAGGGACGAACCGGAGCGCATCAACGGTTTGCCGGCCAGGCTGGTGGTCCTGGAAGACAACACCGGCACGGCCGTCTCGCTGCTGTCGTGGTTCGAGGGCCGGCGCGGTTACCAGCTCTGGATCGATGCCAACGGCGCGCGCGTCCCGCTGCGCGGCCAGTTGTTCGCGCTGGCGGCGTCGCTGCCGCACGCCGTGCCGGCCTGTCCCGACGAGCCGCCGCCCAAGCCGGTCGACGAGCCCATGCCCGAGGTGCTGACCCGGACGCAGGCGGATGCGCTGGCCGACGGGAGCAAGCGGCCTTGCAGGTGACGGCGCGGCGGGCGTGAACGTCAGTCGTTCAGGCCGAGCGCTTCCCACCCCTGCGGCGTGAGCTTGACGTACAGCTTTTCCTTCTGCGTGCGCTCGCCGTCGACGGTCCGTCCGAGGACGGGGAACGCCTCCTTGACCTGCGGCTTCCTGGCCCACGCGGCCACGTTCGACAGCGTGTACGTGTAGATCACGCTGGATTCCTCGTGGTCGCCCACCTTGGCCGGGTCGGCCCAGCGCACCACCTTGTCCAGCGACTTGCGGCCCCAGCACAGGCGCGGCTGCTTCTTCGCGTCCGCGCGCAGGTAGGGCTTCGCGGCGTCGGTCATCGTGTAGCGCCTGACCTTCACCTTCAATCCGTTCGGCTTGCCGTCGACAAAGGTGCCGGGCAATTCCATGTCCTCGCCCCTGGCCAGGCCCGCCGCTTCCAGCGCCGCCATCTGGCCGGCGACGCCGTCCGGGTACAGCTTCTGCTGGCGCAGGTCGGTTTCGTACACGTCGACCGGCCAGGTCACGGGGTCCAGGCACATGTCGCCCTTCTTGTCGAAGTACTGGGTGACGGTGACGGTGAAATTCTTGTCGTTGGCGGAGGTCTTGCTGCCGCAGGCGGACAGCGCGGCGGACAATGTCACGCCGAGGACCAGGGAAATGGCGATCTTGTTCATAGTAATTTTATTGTACCAAGGCTTGGAGACTGTCGGTCGCCGCTCATCCGGACAAGCCGCCGCGCCTGTCACCCCTTCACGCTTCCGATCAACAGCCCCTGGAGGTAATAGCGTTGAAGCCCGAGGAACAGCAACAGCACCGGAATGACGGTCAGAACCGAACCGGCCATCATCATTTCGTTATCATGGCCGTGCTCGCGTGCGAGGGACGCCAATGCCACCGGAAGCGTGTAGTGTTCGTTCCCGGCCAACACGATCAATGGCCACATGAAGTCGTTCCAGCTGGCGAGGAAGCTGAAGATCGCGAGCGTGACGAGAATGGGCGCCAGCAGGGGGAGGACGATCGAGCGAAAGATGCGGAATTCGCTGGCACCGTCGATGCGCGCGGCTTCCAGCAGCACATCGGGAATCCCGAGCGCGTACTGGCGCACGAGGAAAATGCCGAAGATGCCGGCCATCGAAGGAATCAGCACGCCGAGATACGTGTTGACGAGGCCGACACTCTTCAACATGAGAAAAAGGGGCAACATGGTGACCTGCCCCGGAATCACGAGTACGCCGAGCATCAGCCTGAAGATACGATCGCGCCCGGAGAATCGCAACTTGGCGAATGCATAACCCGCGGCGACGTTGAACGTGAGCGAAAGCAGCGTCGCCGCAGTCGCCAGCAGCACGCTATTGAGCAGGTAGCGTCCGATATCGTGGTGATCGAACAGCTCGCGGTAATTCCCCAATGTCGGGTGCGCGGGCAAGAGCGGCGGCGGGAAGGTGCTCGCCTCGCCGGGCGCCATGAAGGACACCGACAGCATCCAGGCCAGCGGAAAGAGGGTCAATGCCGCGCCACAGAGCAGTAGCGCGTTTATCAGTCCGGCCTTGAGCCCCCACGCGGCGGCTGGTTTCATTGTTCTTCTCCAAACCGCGTGAATTTCAGCTGCAGCAGCGTGATCGAAAACATCAGCAGGAACAGCATGAACGCGATCGCCGATGCGGATCCGATGTTCCACCACTTGAAGCCCTGCTCGTACATGAAATACAGCACGGTCACCGTGCTTTGCATGGGTCCACCTTCCGTCATGACGTAGGGCTCGGCAAACACTTGAAAGTAGCCGACCGTGGTCAGGATACTCACCATCACAATGGTCGGGCCGAGCATCGGCAGCGTGATGTAGCGGAACCGCGCCCAATTGCCGGCACCGTCGAGTTTTGCGGCGGCGTACAGGTCCCCGGAAATGCTTTGCAGGCCGGCGATGAAAATGATCATGTTGTAGCCAAAGTTCTTCCAGACGCTGAACACGATAATCGCGAACATCGCCCAGTGCGGATCGCCGAGCCAGTCGACCTTCGGCATCCCGAGTGCGCCGAGAACATAATCGATGTACCCGTAGCGCGCATGGAACAGGTAACGCCAGATCACCACGACCGCAACGAGCGATGTGACGACGGGCGCGAAGAGCGCCGTGCGAAAAAAGGATTTGAAGCGTGCGACCTTCGAATGCAGCAGCATGGCGGCGGCCAGCGATGTCGCGATCGACAAAGGCACGCCGACGACCACGAAATACAACGTGTTGCCGAGCGCTTTCCAGAACAGCGGCGTCTGCAGCAGGTCGACGTAGTTGCGCAGTCCGACAAAGCGCAGGTTCTTGAGGCTGGCGAGCGCATAGAGATCGAAATCCGTCAAGCTGATGGCGAGCGCCGCCAGTGCCGGCAGCAGGAAGAACACCGCAATGGCGATCAAGGCCGGCGCGACGAAGCACCATGCCGCACGTTCCATTCTCATGGCATGTGCCCGTGATCGAGCATCCAGCGCCGCTTTTCCAGGATCCGGTCGACGCGCGCGTCAAGTTCCCGTGCCGCCTCGTCCACGGTCAGGCCGCCATGCACCATGACTTCGGCCACCAGGCGCATTTCGGTGGCAATGCGCGCCCATTCCGCCACTTTCGGGGGCGACTTCACACGCTCCAGCTGGTCGCGGAACGCGCGCGCGTAGATGTCGCCCGCGAGCGTCGGATCATCCCAGGCGCTGCGGCGCGGCGGCAGGTCGCCGATGGCATGGAACAGGCGGCGCTGTATATCGACGCGCGAGAGGAATTCCACGAGTTGCCAGGCAATATCCTTGTGCCTGGAGCTGCGGAAGATCGCGAAACTGGCGCCGCCGGCGATCGACGCCCCTGGGCCGTTCGGCCCGGGTAACGCGGCCGTCATCCAGCGGTCTTGCAGACCGGGAGGCAGGCGACGCTTGAATTCGCCGATGTTCCACGGACCGGAAATATAAAAGGAATAATAGCCGCGGCCGAACTCATTCCACACGTTGGACACCTGGCCGGTGGCCAGCCGCGGCGCCCAATTGCGCTGGAAGGCGTCGTTGTAGAACTGCAGTGCGCGCCGAAAACCGGCGCTGCGGAAGTTACCCCAACGTCCGTTGGCACGCAGCAGCGGTTCATCCTGTTGAAGCGCGAGTGCAAGCAATGGCTCGAATTCGTCCGTGGGCAACAGCACGGCAAAATTGTCCTGGCCGACCGCCGTTTTGACGGCGGCCATGGCTCGCTTCCACTCGTCCCAGTCCCTGGGCGGCGCGGCGTACCCCGCCGCGGCCAGGATGTCCTTGCGATAGAAGATCAGCCGCGTATCGACATACCACGGGATGCCATACAAACGGTTGTCCACGCGATTCGAGTCCCATATCCCGGGAAAATAATCTTCCTTTGAAATGGCGCTCGATGCCGCAGCCCGGTCGTCGAGCGATTCCAGCGCGCCGAGGGCGACGAATTCCGGTATCCAGGTATTGCCCAGCTGGCAAATATCGGGACTGGCGTCGCCAGCGAAAGCCGTCATCAGCTTTTCATGTGCCGATGCCCACGGCAGTTGCTGGATGTCGATCCGTATGCCTTGATGGGTGCGCTCGAATTCGTCGACGAAGTCCTTGATGACCTCGCCCTCGCGGCCCATGGTCCAAAAACGAATCACCGTCACGTCGGATACGGCCCGGCCCCGGCCCGCCATCAGGCAGGCGGCAAGCACGAGCGACAACACGAGCAGGAACTTCGGCAAGGAGATGGCAAACCTCATTTCGCTGGATTCGGCCAACCGCCGCACTGTCGCAAACGCCCGGGCAGTGCGGCGCAGGGCTGTTGGGGATTTTACGTCAAGCGGAATTGCTTGAGTAATTCCTAGCGCCCTGCGGAAACGAAAACAGGCCGGCGTCCTGCTAGCGAACGTACTTGAACGTGGATCGCAGCCGAATATCGTCCGACGATGCACCGATCATCAGGTCGAATTCGCCGGGCTCGGCATCCCAGCGCAACGCCGCATTGAAGAAGGACAGGCTTTCCTTGTCGATCGTGAATTCCACGGTCCGCGTTTCGCCCGGCGCCAGCGCCACCTTTTGAAATCCCTTGAGTTCCTTCACCGGCCGCACCACGGAGGCAACGCGATCGTGAAGGTATAGCTGAACGACCTCCTGGCCCGCCACCTTGCCGGTATTGGTAAGCTGCATGCTGACCTTCAGTTTGTCGTTGCCATGCAGCGTGTCGCGGTCCAGTTTCAGATCGCCGTAACCGAACGTCGTATAGCTCAAGCCGAAGCCGAACGGGAAACGCGGCAAATTCACCAGGTCGATGTAGCCGGACACCCATTCCGTCGTCGTCGGCGTCGGTGCCGGCCGGCCGGTATTGAAATGGTTGTAGTAGATCGGGATCTGGCCCACGCTGCGCGGGAAGGTCATCGGCAGCTTTGCGCCCGGGTTCACGTCGCCGAACAACACGTCGGCCACCGCGTTGCCCGCTTCGCTGCCCAGCCACCACGTGTACAGGATTGCGGGTGCGTGGTCGGCCACCCAGTCGAACACGAGCGGGCGGCCGGCGTTGATCATGACCACCACCGGTTTGCCGGTCGCGACGATGGCCTTGATCAGATCCTCCTGCACGCCCGGCAGGGTCGGATTGGCCCGGCTCCGGGATTCGCCGCTCATGTCCCAGCGTTCGCCGACGCCGATCACCACCGCGTCGGCCTCGCCCGCGACCCGGACGGCTTCGGCAAAACCCGAACGGTCTTCGCCGTCGATGTCGCTGCCCTTGGCATAAAGAAGCGTCGTGTCCTTCCCCAGCTTGGCGGCGACGCCATCCCACGTCGACACGGCCTGGTGTGCATAATCGACGCCGGGCACCGTGACGGACCAGAAGCCGTGGTTCTCCACGCCCTGCTTGACCATCGGACCGATGAGGGCCAGCTTCCTGACCGACTTGGACAAAGGCAGCACGGCGCCGTCGTTTTTCAGCAGCACGATGCTTTTTGCCGCGATGTCGCGGGCCGCTTTGCGGTGTTCCGGATTATTCAGCGCCGCACGTTCGCGCTCGGGGTCGCTGAATCTATAAGGATCGTCGAACAGGCCGAGTTCAAACTTCTTGCGCAGGACGCGGCGCACGGCGTCGTCGACGTCGGCCAGCTTGACCTTTTTCTCGCGCACCAGCTGCACCAGATCGGCCTGGTAGGCACCGCTCTGCATATCCATGTCGACGCCCGCATTCAGCGCGATCCGCGCCGCGTCCTTGTTGTCGGCCGCATAGCCGTGGTCGACCATTTCATCGACGGACCTCCAGTCCGACACGACAAAGCCGGTGAAGCCCCACTTCCCCTTCAGGATATCGCGCAGCAGATGGCTGTTGCCCGTAGCGGGAACGCCATTCAGGTCATTGAACGACGTCATGAACGTCGACGCGCCGGCATCGAGCGCCGCCTTGAACGGCGGCAGATAGGTTTCCCACAGCATGCGCTCGCTCATGTCGACGCTGTTGTAGTCGCGCCCGCCGACCGCCGCGCCATACGCCGCGAAATGCTTGACGCACGCCATGACGGCGTCGACGTCGCCCAGCTGCCTGCCCTGGAATCCTTTCACGCGCGCGGCGGCGACCCGCGACGCGAGATAGGTGTCTTCGCCGGCACCTTCCATGACGCGCCCCCAGCGCGGATCGCGCGCGATATCGACCATCGGCGCGAAGGTCCAGTGGATGCCGCCTGCCGCCGCTTCGGTGGCGGCGACGCGGGCGCTGTGCCGGATCGCGTCGAGATCCCAGCTGGCCACCTCGGCGAGCGGGATCGGAAACGTGGTCTTGTACCCGTGGATCACGTCCATGCCGAACAGCAGCGGTATCTTCAGGCGCGATTGCAGCGCGAGTTCCTGGTACTGGCGCGTGCTGTTCGTGCCGACGACGCTGAACACCGAACCGACCCGGCCGCTGCGTATCCCTTCGCGCACATTGGACTTGATGGCGACGGGCCCCGTGGCTTTCGACTCCGCCGAGTATTGGGTCAGTTGGCCGACTTTCTCCTCGAGCGTCATTTGTTTCAGCAGTCGTTCCACGCGCCGGTCGACGTCCTTCGATTCGGCGCCATGGGCCACGTTCACGCCAACCGCAAGCAATAGCGAAAGCACGATGGTTCCTGCCCGCATAGTTTTAATCATGAATACTCCGTGTTGATTTTGTATCCGGCTTCAGTCCCGGCCTGCCTGGTACATGCCGGCATGTACGATGCCGAAATAGAGGATGAACGTGTAGCACGCGGCCGGAACCAGGAACGACCCGTGCAGGCCGATGCTATCGGCCGCGACACCCTGTGCGAACGGGACGAGCGCCCCGCCGACGATCGCCATGCACAGTACGCCCGAGGCATGCCCGGTCAGGTTGCCGAGCCGATGCAGTGCCATGCTGAAGATCGTCGGGAACATGATCGAGTTGAACAAGCCGACGGCAAGGATCGCCCACATCGCGACATGTCCGTGGCTGAAGATTGCCGTCAGGATGAACGCGATCGCGCACGCGGCGTTGAACGCCAGCGTCTTGCCGGGACTGATGCGGCGCATGACGGCGAATCCGATGAAACGCCCGATCATGGCGCCGCCCCAGTAGTAGCTGACGTAGTGCGCCGCCGCGGCGGGCGTCAGGCCGGCCACCGTGCTCTCGCCCAGAAAATTGATCAGGAAACTGCCGATGCTGACTTCGCCGCCCACATAAACGAAGATCGCGATCGCGCCGAGCACGAGATTGCGATGGGACAGGAGCGCGCGCAAGCCGGCCGGCGCCGCATCGTCGTGATGGACGATCCTGGGCAGGCGCGCCGCCGCGAACAGGATCGCCAACAGGAGCAGCGCGCCCGCGAGCGCGAGATACGGGCCCTGGACCGTGGCGGCCTCCCTGGCCCGATACAGCGCCTGCTGCGCCGCGGGCAGCAGATGGATCCGGCCGGCGTCGAGCGCGCCCGCGCCCGACAGGATCAGCATGCCGCCAAGCGTCGGCGCGACGGTCGTTCCCAGCGAATTGAATGCCTGGGTCAGCGTCAACCTGCTCGAGGCCGTGCGTGGATCGCCCAGCGCCGTCACGTAGGGATTCGCGGCGACCTGCAGCGTCGTGATGCCGGCGGCAAGCACGAAGAATGCGAACAGAAACAGCGCATAACCGCGCGTGGCGGCCGGATAGAACAAGGCACATCCGGCCGCGGCGATCACGAGCCCCGCGACGGCGCCGCTTTGATAGCCGATTTTCCGGATCAACATACCGGCCGGCAGCGACACGATGAAGTACGCGCCGAAGAAGCAGAATTGCACGAGCATCGCTTGCACATAGCTGAGCGTATAGACCGCCCTCAGGTGCGGGATCAGGACATCGTTCAGCGACGTCAGGAGACCCCACATGAAAAACAGGATGGTGACGATGACCAGCGGTCCCGTGCGCTTGTGCGACGTCCCGGCGACATCGTTCGGAACCGTTGCGGTGGTGGATGTATTTGACGCAAAACCCATATCGAGCTCCTGTGATTATTGCTGGCCGGCCAAACGCGCGGCGAGCATGGCCGAGATGCCGGGAAAGGCCGGATACTTCTCGGTGATCAGATAGGTCGGAATCGGCGCCACGAAGGAATGCATGCGCCCCTTGTCCTCGAACCGCGCACGGAACGGCGATCGATCGAACAACTCGCCGAAGCGCGGGACGATGCCGCCGCCGATGTACATGCCTCCGGTGGCGCCGAACGCGAGCGCCACGTTGCCGGCGACCGTGCCGAGGATGGCGCAAAACCGCATCACCGCCTCGACACACGAGGCGCTGTCGCCATCGAGCGCGGCGCGGGTAATGTCGTGTGCCGGAAGGTCGCTTCCGGAAAGCACGCGATGGATCGCCTCCAGTCCCGGGCCGGACAGCAGGCGCTCGCAGGAGACATGCCCGCGCCCGTTCCACAACGCGCGCAGGATGTCGACCTCGACGTCGTCCGTGGGCGAGAACGTCGCGTGTCCGGCTTCGCTCGGCAACGGGGTCCAGCCCGGACCGGTCGGGATCAGTCCGGCCACGCCAAGTCCCGTGCCGGGACCGATCAGTCCCAGGGGACGCCCGCGCCGGCCCACACCGCCGCCCACTTGCCTGACCTGCCCGGAATCGAGATGCGGCAGCGCCATCGCCAGCGCCGCGAAGTCGTTCTCGACGAGCAGCGTTTCCAGTGCCGCGTCCGCGCGCAGGGCCGCGACCGAGAAACTCCAGTTCCTGTTCACCATATTGACCACGTCGCCGTCGACCGGGTTGGCGATCGCGATGGCGGCGTGGCGCACGCGTCCATACGTGCCGACGATATCGGCCACCTGTGCCAGGTAGGCCCGGATCGCCGCGTGCAAATTCTCGAAGTCGTCGCAAGGAAGCACCGTGACGGCCCCGATCGACCGCGGTCCGGTCTCGAGCGCGAAGCGCGCGTTGGTCCCGCCCACATCCGCCAGCAGGCGCGGCCCATCGTCATAGGGTTTCATCGGATCTCCTCGCAACGCAGCGCGTCCTTGTCGTTGGCGGCGCCGCCGACGATCCGGATATTGGTGAATGCGGCGGCAAACGGCCCGTCCGTCGCGATCCCGAACAGCGCGTCCACCTTCGTCAGGTCGGCCCCTTGCGCGACGAAGCAGGCCAGCGGAATCTTGACGGTGGCCCTGGGCAGCGTTGCAAGTCGCTTGAACACGTCCGTCAAGTTCACTTCGCCTGCGCATTTCCCGCCGCAGCCGAGCGCCATCGTGACCTTTCCGGTCGGCGCCATCTTGACCGAGGTGTCGAACTGGAGCACGCCATCCTTCGTGGCGAAGTCGGGGAGCGCCATGGCCGTCGACGGCCGCGCTTCGATGCGCCCGGCGCCCGTCCAGGTCACCAGCTTCGCATCCTGCTGCGTGTTGACCTGCACGGTGTCGACCCGGATGGTCGGCAGCACGACGGCCTTGTTCAAGTCGGAGCCCAGCGCGACGCGCTGCGCACCGCTGACGACGTACAACGGCCAGGTCGCATGGTCGGCCTGGGTGAAGATCGGATAGGCATTGCTCGCGCCGCAGCCGCCGGCCGGATAGCGAACGTCGAGCTTGCCGACGGTCTTCGTGCCGCGGTAATTCAGCCCGTATCCGCGCGCGAACAGGGTGTCGTGACCGCTGCGCGCCGCATCGATGCTTGCCTGGCATGCCGATCCGGGCCAGGTGAACGACAACGTGCCGTTGAAGTCATGGGCGATCCTGCCTTTCGCGTCGCGGAACAGGACATCGGCCACGCCCTTGCCTTCGGTACCCGGCAACCACGCCATGACAAAACTGTCGGACAAGTTCATCAGGTCGTTGACGTACAGCGGGCGGCCGGCGACGAATACCGTGACCACGGGTTTGCCCTTGCCCGCGACCGCCTGCAGGACGGCGAGATCGCCGGGATAGCGGCTCGTGTGGCGCAACGTTCCCGTCGCGCCGATGTCGCCGGCGCCTTCCGCGTACGGCGTCTCGCCGATGACGGCGATCACGGCGTCGAATCGGGACGCGTCGATACCGGACGCGTCGGCGCTGTAGGTGACGTTGGACCTGCCGACGGCCTCGACGATGCCGGCCAGGATCGTATCGCCGTTCGGAAAATCGCTGTTCCGGTTGTCGGTTCCCTGCCACGTCAGCGTCCAGCCACCGGTCTGGTTCGGCAGGCTGTCGGCACTCTTGCCCACCACCAGGACCCGGCTGCCGCGTGCGAGGGGCAATGCCGCGCCATCGTTCTTCAGCAGGACGAGCGATTTGCGTACGGCTTCGCGCGCCAGCGCCCGTGCCTGCAAGGCATCCTGCTTGCCGGCGTAACGGTTGTCCGACGGCTTCCTGCCGAACAATCCTGCACGCAGCTTCACCCGGACGATGCGCGTCACCGCATCGTCGATGCGCGACATCGGGATCTCGCCCTTCCTGACCTGGTCGGCGGTATTGGCGATGAAGGCTTTCCAGTCGTCCGGCACCATGACCATGTCGATGCCGGCATTGATCGCCTGGGCGCAGCTTGCGTTGCTGCAGCCGGCCACCTGGCCGATGCCGTTCCAGTCGGAGACGACGAAGCCGTCGAAGCCCATCCTGGTCTTCAGGACGTCGGTGAGCATGGCCTTCGAACCATGCATCTTGCCGTAGTCCACGCCGGCTGCGACGTCGTCCCAGCTGTTGTAGGACGCCATCACGGTCTGTGCGCCGGCCGCCAGCGCGCCGTAATAGCCCTGGCCGTGGATGTTGATCATCTGCGCCCGGGTCGATTTGTTGTCGCCCTGGTCCTTGCCGCCGTCCGTGCCGCCGTCGCCGATGAAATGCTTGGCGGTCGCGACGACGTTGCCGTCCGCGGCAAACGTGCCCTGCAATCCCTGCACGTAGGCCCGGGCATACGCGTTCACCAGCGTGCCGTCCTCGGAAAAGCTCTCGTAGGTACGGCCCCAGCGAACATCCCGCACGACGGCGAGGGTCGGCGCAAACACCCAGGCGATGCCGGTCGCACGGGTCGCCTTGGCGACCGCGGCGCCGATCCGGCCGACGAGGCGGCTGTCATGGGCCGCCCCGAGGCCGATATTGTGCGGGAACTGGGTCGCGCCGAAGACATTGCTGTTGCCATGAATCGCATCGATGCCCCAGATGACGGGCACCTTGGCTTTCATGTCGGTGGACACCGACGCCTCGTAATAGCGATCGGCCAGGGCCAGCCACGCCGCCGCGGTCGCATGCTTGTTCCCGCCCGGCCAGCTGCCGCCGCCATTCAGTATGGAGCCGAGATAGTAGCGGCGTACATCGTCGGGCGATGCCGTCTTGATCTCGGCCTGCGTCATCTGGCCGATCTTCTGTTCGAGCGTCATGCCCGACACGATGGCCGCCACCCGGGCTTCGAGTGCCGGGTCGGCAGCGATTGCACTCTTGACGCGCGGCCAATCGGAGAGCTGGACCTTGGGCGGGTCCGCAAGCGCGGTGCTCGCGGATAAGGAAGTGAGCGCCAAGGTTGAAGCAAGAATGGACTGTCGTATTTTCATGGTTAAGGTAAAAGGGTTCGGCGCCGCGTCATCCGTGGATGGCGCACAAACGAGCGCGTGCAATGGCGAGACGGGGCACGAGCGGCGCGTGAAAGACCGGGGGCCGGCGCCTACGCCGGCACGGCGAGGCCGGCAACGAGATCCGCATGCATCGGCATGGTGGCCACGCAACGGCGCACGACGTCGCGGACATCATCGGCAAACGCCTGCAGGCGCTGCAGCGGATGGATATCGCAAACCGGGTGATACCCGCTCGGGACCAAACCCTGTCCGAGCATGACCTGCACCCAGCTCGCTTCGCGGAACAGTTCCATCTCGGTCCGATAGACCCGCGCATTGGTGGCGAACAGCGCCATCTTTTCGGCCAGCGTGTCGGGGATCGGCATCTGCCGGCAATAGTTCCAGAATGGCGAATCGGCGCGCGTCGTGAGCTTGTAATGCAGGATGATGAAGTCGCGGATTCGTTCGAGTTCGAACTGCGTCTGGCGGTTGTACACGGCGATGTCGGCGGCGTCGAGGCCTGCATGAGGAAACAGGTCCATCAACCGGGTAATCGCCGACTGGACCAGGTGAATGCTGGTCGATTCCAGCGGCTCGACGAAGCCGCTCGACAAGCCGATGGCAACGCAGTTGCCGACCCAGGTGCGCTTTCTGCGGCCGGCGGCAAACCGGATCAATCGCGGCTCGGCCAGCGGCTTGCCGTCGAGCGTACTCAGCAGAACATCGGCCGCGTCGCCGTCCTGCATGAAGGCGCTCGAATACACGTGGCCGTTGCCGATGCGATGCTGCAGCGGTATCCGCCATTGCCATCCCGCGGACCGTGCAGTCGAACGCGTGTACGGCGACGGTGGCAAGGCCGGTTCCGACGGCACGGCAAGCGCGCGATCGCACGGCAACCAATGCGACCAGTCCTCGAAGCCGGCCGCGCAGGCTTGCTCGATCAGCAGCGCGCGCGCGCCGGAACAATCGATGAACAAATCCCCTTCGATCAGCCTACCACCGGCCAGGCGCAGGCCCGCGATGTTGCCGTTGTGCGGATCGCGCAAGACTTCGTCGATACGGCCTTCGGTCCGCACGACGCCCTGCTGCTCGGCGCGCCGGCGCAAATAGCGGCCGTACCGATTCGCATCGAAATGAAATGCATGGCCAATCTCGCCAAGCGGCGAATGCGCCATGTCCGGCCGCGGCCGCATGAAGCGGCCTTGGCGGGCCGCTACCGAATTGACCGAGTAATCCGCGAAATCATGAGCGAGCCCGGCCTTGCGCAAGCGCAGCCAGTACTGATGGAACGGCACCCCGTCGATCGGCCGCCCGACGTCGCTGAACCCGTGAAAATATCGGCTGCCCGGGGCGCTCCAGTCGACGAATTCGATACCGAGCTTGAACGTGCCCTTCGTCTCCCGAAGAAACTCGTCTTCGCTGATGCCCAGCGCGGAATTGAATGCCCTGATCGCGGGAATCGTTCCCTCGCCGACGCCGACGGTGCCGATCTCCTCGGATTCGACCAGTTCGATCTCCCAGTGTTGACGCCCTTCGTCGCGCAGCAGGAGTCTGGACAGCGCGGCCGCAACCATCCATCCCGCCGAGCCGCCGCCAACGACGACGACGCGCCGCAATTGTTTCAGTGACATTGTTATCCCCAGGTAGAGTGACCGTCTGTCGGCAATACCTTGCGGGCTGCCGACAGACGGGCGCGGTAAGGCGGCGTCAGTGGAACTTGTAGTTCATCCCCAGGAGGAATTGCCGGCCGTAGATGTTGTAATCCTTCGGCTGCACGATGCCGCCAAAGCCCGTACCGTCCTGGACAGTGCGATCCGGCGCATTGGTGACATTCCCGACCTGGAACATGAGCTGCAGGCCCTTCGCCGCGCCGCCCTGGATTTCGTAGCTTGCCTGCAGGTCTACCTTGTTCGAGGCAAGTGTCCGGTTCAGGAGGGTGGACCCGAACAGGTACGCGTATTCCCCTCGATAGTCCGAACGGTAGCGGTCATTGATGCGGAATGAGTAGCCATTACGTTCGTAGTACAAGGTCAGACCGCCAACCCATTTCGACAAGCCAGGCAGCGTTTGCCAGGAATCCGTCGAATTCGGACCGCTCGGCTTGATGGAGCTGTCGGTAAAGGACGCCGTAGCGATCGCGCCGAACCCCGCCAGCATGGGATTCACGAGTTCACCGTCGAGTGTTGCGCTCAATTCGGCCCCGCGCACGCGGCCGCCGTTTCCGTTCGCCTGGGTCGAGTAGGTACCCATATTCGTCACCGGCACAATCGCGGGCGTCGGATTGATATAGCCGCTGAAGTCGTAAGGAATGGTGGAGTTGTAGATGTAGCTGTCCAGCTTTTTGTAGAACAAGGCCCCCGACACATAGCTGCGCTTGCCGAAATACTGTTCAAGAGAGATGTCGAGCGATTTCGCGCGCCACGGTTGCAGCTTCGGATTGCCGCCGCCGCCCGACCACAGGTGCGTATTGAGGTCCACGCCAACCCCGGCGGCCGCATTCATGTCGTCGATGCGCGGACGCGCCATTGTTTTTGCAGCACCCAGGCGGAGCTTGCGGTCGCCCCCGATGTCGGCAACCAGGTTCAGGCTCGGCAGGTAGTCGTTGTAGTGCGTGCCAGGATCGATGGTGCCGATGATGTATCCCGCGCTATCGAACGCATAGGCGGTGGAATCCTGCCTGGTATGGATCGCCTGCACGCCGACATTGCCGTGCAGGGGAATGCCGCCGATCGCGGTGTCGATATCCAGCTTGACGTACGCGGTCGAGACCTTTTCGTGAACGCCGAACGTCTTGCCATCGTCGCCGCCCGGTCCGAGACTGGGATTCAGCACCATGTTGTAGAAATTGGCCGCGACGGCGTTGACGTCATAACTCAATACCGACGGTACGCCCACAAAATCGAGAGAAGTCGGCGTCGTCAGGACCGACGACGGCAGCTGCCGCGCCACTATCCCGTCCTTCACCCTCGCAAAATCAGTATGGAAATTGCGCGTCTTGTCGCGGCGCGACAGATTGATACCGAAATCGATTTTGTCGAATATGCTCCACTCGACGTCCCGCGTGGCCTGCAGGCGGAGCGCGCGAATGGTGTCTTGCTGTACGTTGTATTGCTTTCTTCCCAACTGGGGCGTGCCGACACCGCCCCAGCCGACCGGATCGCTCAACAAGATTGTCGTGGGATCGGATAGCGAGTTGTGGAAGGAGAAGGTCGGGAATCCGGAACCGGTAGGCGTGACGAGGTCGAACGTCGGCGACGTGGTCGCACCGGCGTAGGTCTCGAACTGGCTCTCGGCGCGGTTGGCGCTCGAGTAACTCAAATCGGCGGTCGCGCGCCATTCGCCTATCCTCTTGTCGATGTTCCATCCGGCCGATTTAAGCGCGTCATCGCGTGTGTTGTAATCGTTGCGAACAACGCCGTTGGTGACGAAGTTGGACGTCACCGAGGTGACGACCGGCTGCCCGCCGGCGTCGGTTGTGCCGACGTTACTGAACGTGCTGCCAGGGTAGCCCCAGCCGTCGCCCAGGCTACCCATCAAACCGCGCATCACTTCGACGTTCTTGAACTTCGAGTAATACAAGTCCAGCGAACTGTGCAGATCGGTCCCCGGCTTGTACTCGAGCGACGCCATCAGTCCATTCCGCGTGTCGTTCCGCGAAATCGATTCGGCCTGGAAGCCGGACAGATAGTAGGCATTTCCCGGACTCGTTCCAGCGATGGGACGGCAACCCCAATCGGTCTGGTGCGCTATGCAATTCGAATCCGTCTGCCATCCCCAGGCCTGATAGCCGTGCTGCTGTCCAGGCGCATCGAGGTGCGCAAATCCGACGGCGAGGCCGATGGTGCGGTGCGCGAACTGGTCGATATACGAGATACTGAAGCGCTTGCCGTTCGCCGACGTTCCGCCGTACCCGTGATTGAGATCGCCGAGAGAATTGTGCTCGCCGCGGATATTCAGTGCGAACGTACGCTCGCGGAATGCGAGCGGACGCACCGTATTCAGGTCGACCGTTCCCGACAAGCCCTGCCCGAGCAGGGCCGCGTCCGGCGTCTTGTAGACGACGACCGCCGAGATAAGCTCGGCGGGATATTGGTCGAATTCCACGCCGCGATTGGTGCCGACCGATGCCTGCTCGCGGCCGTTAAGGACGGTGCCGGCAAAATCGGGCGCCAGGCCGCGAATCGCGATGACTTGAGCACGACCGTTGACCTGCTGCGCCGCCAGGCCCGGCATGCGTGCCATGGCTTCCGCGATACTGATATCCGGCAGCTTGCCGATATCCTCGGACGTGATCGCTTCAACGATCGAGTCGGAATTCTTCTTTTTGCTGATCGAGCCTTCGATACCGGCACGAATGCCCGTCACGACAACGGACTGCACATCGGATGCCCCTTGCGGCTGGCCAGAACTCGCATTGTCCGCCTGCTGCGCCAGTGCTGGCGCCTGGATCAGCGTCAAAGTCCCGCCGAGCAGACCGGCGCACACCGCGGCAATCGGCCGTAAGCGAAAGCGCGTCGGTTCTGCGGACTTCTTGACTGTTTGATACGTTCCGGCGCGTTTGGACAAACGGCCCTGTGTGGTAGGCATAACCCTGTCTCCTTCGGTATTGATATTGGTGTTACGGCAGATGACCAGAATCGCGGCGTTCGGGCCGGCCGTTCGCCCGGCCGGCAAATCGCTTGCGGCGCCGGACATCTGCATTCCGGCACCGTGTTCACGTTTTACTGAATGCATGATTGGAATGCATTCCATTTCTTCCCAAGATTACCTGCTTGCGATTTGTCGTCTTAACGATTATCGAAGCGTCGTGCCAATATTCGAAAGGCGGCTGTCGGCCAGACCGCAAGAACGATCGATCGGATCGTCGGCCTCGCACCCTGCGATCGAGGCAGCTTCGAATTGGAATGCATTCCACTTTTGATCGAATGCATACGGCGGTCTCATGTCATGCAAATGACGGCTGCTTTCGCATCTTGCTTTCCGGATGCAACACAACCGTCATGGAAATCGAAAGAATCGAAACATTTGCCAGCATCGCCTATGAAAACCAGTCGCTCTGAAGTCAGAATGGAATCGATTCCAATATTAGTGATCAGTATAGATATATATTCTCTTCCATGTCAATGCCAGCGATGCAGCCTGTCGTTTTCCTGAGAGTCCACCGGCGCCTGCCCGACGACTAGGCTTGTGCCGGCCCCACGTCCGGCGCTTTTGCCAGGGAGTCGCGATATGCCATACTGATCGGAAAGCTCCGTGCGACCGGCCGCCTCAAATGGTAACAATGGTTGAGCAAGGCGTTGACCGCGCTGATGACGACCTCCCGCCAGGGAACATGCACGGTCGTCAACCGCGGCGCCAGGAATTCGGCGAGCGGCGTGTCGTCGTAACCGACGACCGAGACGTCGCGCGGCACGGCAATACCCGCTCCATGAAGATACGATAGCGCGCCGACCGCCATTTCGTCGTTGGCGCAAAAGAGCCCAGTAAACTTGTATCCGGACGCCAGGAGTTCCCTCGCCCCATCCCGGCCGCCTTCGGTCGTAAAGTCGCGCTCCGTCATCCATATGGCCGACACGTCGACGCCATTGCCCGCCAGTTCCGAAAGAAACCCGTCGACGCGCTCGACGTTGTCGGGAGAAGTCGACGGGCCTGTGATAACGGCGATCCGACGATGGCCATGGTCCAGGAATGCGCGCGCCGCGAGTGCGCCCCCTTGCCGGTGGTCGATCGCAAAACACTGATCGGGGATACCGTTCAAATGTTGATTCATGACGACCATGCGGGACTCTTTCTTGACGAACGCGAGGATATCCTCGTCCGAGAGCGCACCGGTCATCACGATGATGCCGTCGCAGCCGCGTGCCAACAGGAATTCGATGCCGTCGATCGCCTGGCGCCGCCCGTCACCGGCCCCCGAGCCGAATGCAATGACCGTGTTCAGGCCGACTTCCCGCAACACCATGTCGATCGCTGAAAGGATGGGCGTGAAAAACGTCCCCTTCAGCGCCGGGATGTAGACACCGATCATCTTCGACGATCCGGACAGCAGTGATCGCGCCGCGTGCGACGGGCGATAATCCAGCTGCTCGATCGCCTTCCTGACGCGTTCGAGCGTCGCCGGCGACACCGAACCTTTCCCGCTGACGACACGCGACGCCGTTGCCACACCAACGCTCGCAAGTCGGGCAACATCCTTGATCGTGGCCACGATTTCCTTGAAATTAATTAACCGATCCGGAACGCTGGACCGGATTCGCCGTCGATGCGGCACAGTGCTTGCGAATGAATTCCGCATGCGTGGGCATGACATCCACACATTTTCGGATGACTGCCCGGACATCGGTGACGAATTTGCGGATGTCGTCTTGCGAGCGCTGATCGACCAGGGGATGATAGCCGCGTGGCCGGAGGCCCTGGCCATGCATCACCTGCAACCAGCTGACGTCGGTAAACAATTCCTCACCCGCACGCAGGATTCTGCCGTGGCCTTGGAACAGGTCGATCTTGTCCTGCAAGGTTGCCGGAATCTCCATGTCCCGGCAATAAGCCCAGAACGCTGAATCTGTCCGCTCATTCAGCTTGTAATGCAAGATAAGGAAATCGCGGATTCTTTCGTATTCAAAGTCGACCTGGGCATTGAAGGCATCGATATCGGCACTATTGAACGTCTTGTCGGGGAAGAATTCGACCAGACGCGCGATTGCCGTCTGAATCAGATGAATACTGGTGGATTCGAGTGGTTCGAGAAAACCGCCCGCCAATCCAATCGCTACGCAATTCTTGCTCCATCCCTTTTTCCGCTTGCCTGTGGTAAAGCGAATATGGCGCGGCGCCGCGAGCGGTTCGCCGTCGAGATTGCTCATCAAAATCTCTTCGGCCTCCTTGGGGGCCATGAAATCGCTCGAAAAAACATGGCCGTTCCCGATCCGGTGCTGCAACGGAATACGCCATTGCCAACCGGCCGCACGTGCGGTCGAGCGCGTGTACGGCAACAAGGGGTCGACCGACGCACAGGGCACGGCAATCGCGTGATTGCACGGCAACCAATGGCTCCAGTCCTCGAAGCCGGTGTGCAAGGCCTTTTCGATCAGCAGGCCGGCCATGCCGGAGCAATCCACGAACAAATCTCCGGCGATCCGGTCGCCATTCTCCATGACGACCGCCTCGATGAAGCCATCCCCGGCACGCAGGCGCGTGTCGACGATCCTTCCTTCGATACGGACGACGCCGCGCGCTTCGCTATAACGACGCAGATATCGGGCATACAGGCCGGCGTCGAAATGGAAGGCGTAGCCGATGTCCGCGACCGGCGAGTCCGGGGCGCTCTGGATGTCGCGCATGAACTTGGCATGACGCGGCGCCAGCGTATTGATCGAGAATTCATCGAGATCGGGCGCCTCGCCAGCCTGGTGCAACTTCAGCCAATATTGATAGAACTTGAGTGGGCCCAGATCCCGCCCGATCTTGCCGAAGCCATGGAAATATGACTCGCCGATGTTTTTCCAGTCGACGAATTCGATTCCAAGCTTGAACGTGCCCTGGGTGTTGCGGATGAAATCATCTTCATCAATGCCGAGCGCATGATTGTAATTGCGGATATTCGGGATGGTGGCTTCACCGACGCCGATCGTCGAAATTTCGTCGGATTCGACCAGGCGCAGGCGATATCCATCCGGCAGCAAGCGCGACAAGGCGGCAGCCGTCATCCAACCGGCCGTACCGCCCCCGACGATCACGACGTCCCGTACGCGATTACCGTCCATATGCTCCCCTTCAATCCACTACAACGATTGCATTCCGCCGCGCTGGCCAGTGAGGCATCCCCAATGCAGGCATCAGTCAAAAACCACATTGTAAGCCGAAAATTGGAATCGTTCTCAATTTTTTCTTCACTATAGCAAGAGCATTTTCCGGTGTCAATTTGACACACCTGGAGCGGACGTTGCCGCATGCGGTCGTAGCGAAAAAAAGACGATACCTGGTCGAGAAGAGCGTGGGTGCATCGGCGACAGCTGCAGGACATCCGCCAGGGGCTCAGCCCGGGATGTAGCGTTGGACACGGGCATTACGGGCATCCGAGGACGCATCCCGGCCAGGTGCAACGTGATGCAGGAGGGTGAAACGGCACGCCCGGACGCCGGCGGCGTCGCCCTCGGGACTGGACGCGCCATCCGGAGGCCGGTGCCGACTGCACGAGGGCACGGATTTAACGTTCGATGTCGTTACGGAGTGCAGGCATGCGTCATTGGATACGGAAGTCGTCGAGATTGCGGCCGTTCGCCAGCGCCTCGCCGACCCACTTCGGTTGCCGGCCTCGGCCAGTCCAGGTTTGTTGGCTGTCGGCGGGATTGCGATACCGTGCCTGAACCGTTCCTGCCTTGCCTCCCTTCGCTTTTTTCCCGGTGGTGCCAAGCAGTTCTTCCACCGACAGGTTCAAGCCCTGTGCAATCGAAAGGATTTGCTCGCGCGCTTTTCCCAGTTCCTGCCGATGACGCTCCGTGATCTCTTTTTCGACGTCGTATCCCAGTCTCTTGAGTTCGTTCAGGCTGTAATTCGACAGATCGATCTTTGCCATTTTCACTTCCTTTTCAGTATGGATTGGTAAGCTCGTGTGCCATGAATTCTACTATAGCCAACAAGGCGAAGATCGTTACCGAGAAACGCGGCATATCAGGAAAGATTCCCCGGGATGAGTTAACAAGCCAATTCGAGGGGTGACGATCCAATACGCAGCAGCGAATGCCTAAGTGTCGAGTCCCGTTTGATCGTAGACGCGTTTGACGAATAATTCAGGCCGCTTCTTCTGCCATTCCTTGAGTGCCAGGATGGGCGCTTTGGCGTCAAGTGCGCGCTGTGGTATGTGGTGGTTGTACAGCTTCAAATAGTTCAGCAAGGTCGTCTCCGGATCGGCTTTGCTGTCGAAACGGGTTTGCTGCAGCAGTTCATTGTATGGGCACAGCGCACGATCACATTCACTTCATGGATTTTTGCAAAGAGTGGGACCCCGCGTGGCCGGATGTCGTGTTGGCGCGGGCACCGCACACTGCTTAACCGAACAACCCATGCAAATACCACCTCGGCTCCCGCTCATCGATACCGATGCGTTCCCGATACACCCAGTACAGCGTGTGATCCTGCCCCTCGGCGATGAAATAGTCGCGCGTTTCCGGGCCGTCCCACCAGCCGCCCTCGATGCGCTCGGGGGTCGAGGCCACCCGCAGCGGCGAGCCGTAGAACGGGCGGCGGTCGCGCATCAAGAGCGCGATCGGGCGGGCCAGCAGCCACGTCGGACGCGGCAGGCTCAGCACGTCGGGCGGCAGCTGGGCGTTGCGCGCCTTGTCGCTGACGTTGTGCTGGACCGGCACCCAGACGTTGGCCTGCTCCGGGCGGTAATCGGCCAGCGGCAGCGGCTGCAGGACGTTGTCCGGCCCCAGGCGCGCCGCCAGCAGTTCCAGCATGCGCATGCGGTCTTCCTCGCTGCCGCCCGGTTCGGGGAACAGCGAGGCATTCGGCGGCGCCATCGGCCGCACCTGCACGGCTTCCAGCACGAGGCCGATCACGGGCGCGTCCAGCGTCAGCCTGGCGAGGCGTTCCCGGAGCAGGCGCACCAGGTGCTCGTCGCGCCACGCCGGCTCGGCCAGCACGATCTCGATGCCGGTCGGCGGGCATGCCACCCTGCCCCGTTCGTGCTCCAGCCGCAGGACGATGCGCTCCACCGCCAGCTGGCGCGCGCACAGCCAGCCGGTCAGCTGCAACAGCAGGCACTGGGCGCCCGCCAGCAGCAGCCCGGCGTCGTCGATGCGGTCGTACAGTTCCAGGCGCGCGCGGAAGGTCTCGGGCGGCGCGATCCATGTGTGCAGCTCCGAAGTGAGACCGTAGGCGGCATCGAGCAGGTCGAGCAGGTCGCGTCCGCAGCGCCGCTGCAGGCCGGGGCGCGGCAGGCGGCGCAGGTCGCCCAGCGTATGGCAGCCGATGCCGTCGAACCAGTCCGCGAACGGACGCGCGGGCGGCGCCAGCAGCACGGCCAGCCGGTCGAGCCGGCGCAGCAGCGATTCCATCCGCACGGCGCGGCCCGCGTTCGCGCGCGCCAGCAGCCAGGCCCCGCGCGCGGTGGGCGCGCACGCGAGCGAGGCCGTGAAGCCCAGCGCGCGCACGTTCGCGTGCACGCGCCGGCACAGCGCGCGGATGCCGCCGAACAGGCGCAGGCTGGCGCCGACATCCATCAGCAGCGTCGCTTCCGCGCCCTCCGTCACCTGCGGCGTGTACTGCAGCAGGGCCAGCGCCACCGCCTGGCGCGCCTCCGCCTCCAGCGCCGGCGCGCGCGCGTGGAGGCGGGCGTCGGGCAGCAGCATCACCACGCCGCCGCGGCGCATGCCGACGCGCACCCCGGCGCCCATTGCCTCCTGCGAGGCCACCAGCACGCGCTCCTGTTCGAGCACGACGCTGCCGGCGTCAGTGGACCAGCTCGGTGCGAACACCTCGAGCGGTAACCGGGGCAGGTGCAGTCCGATCCACAGGCGCATGGCGATTGGGCAGGTAGGAAGTCAATGGAAGGAACAGGGTCGCGTCGCGCTGCGGTCCGCGGCGTTTCACGAAACTGATGTCGATGCCGCCCGACTGGGGCCGCAAGGCGAGACGCAGCGGCGCCGGCGACGCGTCCTGGCCGGCCGCCAGCGGCCGCATCATGAAGAACAGGGTCTCCCCCGCCTGCGCCGCCAGGTGCAGCCGGCGCAGGTGTTCGCCACGCACGTGGTTTTGCCAGAACAGCAGCGCGCCGCAACTGCCGCTGCGCAGCACCTGTTCCGCCGCCCACAGCGCATCGGCCGTGCCGCCGGCACGCAGCCAGATCAGTTGCGAAGGCTGCACCCCGAGCGAGGCCAGCGCCAGCGCCTGGGGCGGATGCGGCGGCTGCAACAGCACGACGCGCCGCGTTGCCACGGCCGCCAGCGCGGGACGCAGCAGCCGCATTTCGCCGATGCCGGGCTGCGGCAGCAACAGGTCGACCAATGTTCCGGTCGGCCAGCCGCCGCCGGGCAGGTGGGCCGACAAGGCGAGATGGCCGGTATCGATGCAGCGCGTGTCACCACGCGCCAGCTGCGAGGCAAGCCAGAGCGACGGATGCAAGGACTCCGGCGCTGCAGATATTGAACCTGAGCAATTCATGTTTGATGCGAAGAAATACTGTATAAACATACAGTACTATTCTCATCAGGTTTTGGCAAGGTTAATCTTCTTGAATGGTAGGGTGGACAGCTCCACCGAAACGCTTGTGTCGCTACGACGCCGGCGCTGTCCACGCGTAACGCTTGCATGGCCAGCTCGTAGGGTGGGCTCCCCGAGCCCACGCGGAAGCAGACCACACGCAAACATCCACGTGGGCGGAGGCCGCCCACTCTACGGCTTTCGCGACGTTCGTAGGGTGGGCTCCCCGAGCCCACGCGGAAGCAGACGGTACGCAAACGTCCACGTGGGCGGAGGCCGCCCACTCTACGGCTTTCGCGGCGTTCGTAGGGTGGGCTCCCCGAGCCCACGCGGAAGCAGACCACACGCAAACGTCCACGTGGGCGGAGGCCGCCCACTCTACGGCTTTCGCGACGTTCGTAGGGTGGGCTCCCCGAGCCCACGCGGAAGCAGACCACACGCAAACGTCCACGTGGGCGGAGGCCGCCCACTCTACGGCTTTCGCGACGTTCGTAGGGTGGGCTCCCCGAGCCCACCATGTAGCATCACCGATCAAAAGGCATGCCGGATCCCGAGATCGACGGCCCCGTTCCCCGATCCCCCTTCGATGGAGCTGCCGACCGTGTAGCTTGCCCCGTGCCGGTTCACGATGTGCGCGATCGCGGCATACAGCTCGGTCCGGCGCGACAGCGCATAACGGTAGCCCAGCGCGTACTGGCTCGCGTCCTGGTCGAGCGCGGTGCGATCGTCCTTGTGGATCCACGACACCATCCACGTGTGCGGGCCGGACGGGATCGTCGCGCCGATGAGCACGTCGCGGCTGTCGCTCGATGCGACCGGCACGCCCGCCCTGCCGTACGGGTTCGCCGTATTGCGCAGCAGGGAACTGTTCGGGCCCTTGTTCACGCCGTACGCGACATGCGCCTTCACGAAGCCGAAATCGTAGACCGCGGCCAGCACCGTGTTCTTCGCATTGCCGGCGTTCCTGACCGCCGCCGTGCCGTTGTTGCGGTTGTGGTAGCCGAGCCGCGCGTGCAGCGGGCCGGCGTTGTAGTCGAGCGCACCGCCGAATTGCCGGCCCGCCGCGCTGTCGCCCGCCACTTCGCCGGCGCCGTACACGACTTCCGCGCTCACGCCGCCGACGCCGGGCGATACGTATTTCAGCGAATTGTCCATGCGGCTGGTCGAGTTGCCGGTCGGGGCCATCAGGTTCTTCGTGTCGCCCGCGTAGCCGGAGCCGAACGGATCGGCCAGCACCACCGTCAGGTATTGCGGCGTGTACTGGCGGCCCGCCGTCAGCGTGCCGAAGCCGCCCTGCAGCCCCACATACGCCTGGCGTCCGAACAGCAGCCCGCCCTGCCCCAGCGCGCCGGTATCGGCCTGGAAGCCGCTCTCCAGCAGGAATATCGCGGCCAGGCCGTCGCCCAGTTCCTCGCGCCCCTTGAAGCCGAGCCGCGAACCGGCGCCGACGCCGCTCGTGATCTTGGTGACGTCGCCGGCGCTGCCGCCGGTTTCGCGCACGACGGCGACGTCGACCAGGCCATACACGTTGACCGACGAGCCGTCGGCGGCACCAGCGTCCATGCAGATCGCGGCCAGCACGCCGGCACACAGGATTGTTTTCATCATTGTCTCTTTCTCGTTATGGTTATGGTTGTGGTTATGCGGGGATGCCGTCATGGAGCGTGGCGACGGCCGCCGGTGTTTCCCGCGCCGGGGGCGCATACCCGCCGCCGCCCGGCGTCTCGATGACGAACACGTCGCCCGCGCACATCTCCGTGGTCGCGACGAAGCCCAGTTCCTCGACCTTGCCGCCGGCCCGCACGACGTAGTTGCGGCCGCACCTGCCGGGCTCCCCGCCCGCCATGCCGAACGGCGGCACGATGCGGTTGTTCGACAGGATCGACGCCGTCATCGGCGCCAGGAAGCGGATCCGGCGCACACCGCCGTTGCCGCCGTTCCAGCGTCCGTGGCCGCCGGAATCCCGTGCGATCTCGTAGCTGTCCAGGCGCACCGGATAGCGCCACTCGAGCACCTCCGGATCGGTCAGGCGCGAGTTCGTCATATTGGTCTGGACGACGTCCGTGCCATGGAAGCCGTCGCCCGCCCCCGAGCCGCCCGCGATGGTCTCGTAGTACTGGACATCCTCGTCCCCGAACGTGAAATTGTTCATCGTGCCGGGCGACGACGCCTGCACGCCGAGCGCGCCGTACAAGGCGTTCGTGATGCAGCTCGACGTCTCCACGTTGCCGGAGACGACGGCCGCCGGGTAGCGCGGATTGAGCATCGAGCCTGCCGGGATGATCACGTTCAGCGGCTTGAGGCAACCGGCGTTGAGCGGGATGTCGTCCTCGACGAGCGTGCGGAACACGTACAGCACGGCCGCCATGCAGATCGAGCTCGGGGCATTGAAATTGTTGTCGAGCTGGGGCGACGTGCCGCTGAAGTCGATGTCGGCCGTGCGCGCGGCGTGGTCGACGCGGATCGCCACCCGGATCACGGCGCCGTTGTCGAGCCGGTACATGTAGCTGCCGTCCTTGAGCGCGCCGACGACGCGGCGCACGGCTTCCTCGGCATTGTCCTGCACGTGCCGCATGTACGCCTGCACGACCTCGAGCCCGAACTGGTCCACCATCTTGAGCAGCTCTTCGACGCCCTTCTGGTTGGCGGCGACCTGCGCCTGCAGGTCGGCGATGTTCTGCGACACGTTGCGGCACGGGTAGTCGCCCGACAGCAGCAGCGCCGCCGTCTCGCGTTCGCGGAAGCGCCCCGCCCGCACCAGCTGGAAGTTATCGATCAGGACGCCCTCTTCCTCGACCCTGCGGCTGTCCGCCGGCATCGATCCCGGCGCGATGCCGCCCACGTCGGCATGGTGGCCGCGCGACGCCACGTAGAACAGGATGTCCGTCCCCGCCCGGTCGAACACGGGCGTGATCACGGTGATGTCCGGCAGGTGCGTGCCGCCGTGGTAAGGATCGTTGAGCATGTAGACGTCGCCCGCGCGCATGCGTCCGCGGTTGGCCTCGATCACCGTCTTGATGCTCGCGCCCATGGAGCCCAGGTGGACGGGAATGTGCGGCGCGTTGGCGATCAGGTTGCCCTCGGCATCGAACAGCGCGCACGAGAAGTCCAGGCGCTCCTTGATGTTCACCGACACCGCCGTGTTCTGCAGCCGCAGGCCCATCTGCTCGGCGATGCTCATGAACAGGTTGTTGAAGACTTCCAGCATGACCGGGTCGGCCTCGGTGCCGATGGCCTTGCGGCGCGCGCGCGGCGCGACGCGCTGAAGCACGAGGTCGTCCTCCGCCGTGACCTCCGCCACCCAGCCCGGTTCCACCACGTTGGTGCCGTTCGCCTCGACGATGATCGCGGGGCCGGCGATGCGGTCGCCGGGCCGCGTCTGCGCGCGCAGGTACAGCGCGCTGTCGTGCCACTGGCCGCCCGAGTACACGGGCACCGTCTCGTGCGGCGCCAGCGGCGTGGCGCGCGGCCCAGGATCGGCGGCACGGGCGGCGGCGGCGTCGGTGTCGCCGATCGCTTCCACCGAGATCGCCTCGACGACGATCGTCTTGTCCGGCATGAGGAAGGAATAGCGCTTGCCGTACGCTTCCTCGAACTGCACCTGCATCGAGGCCACGCTGTCGTGCTGCACGATGATGACGGAATCCGTGCCTTCGTAGCGCAGGTGGGCCCGTTTGACGACGCGCACGGCATCGAGCGCGATGCCCTGCGCCAGCAGTTCTTTGGTCGCTTCCTGCGCCAGCGCGTCCAGCGCGGCACGCAGCCCGCCGTCGGCCAGCGCCGTTTCCATCGTCCGCTCGCGCATCGCCGTCTGGCTCGCGAGGCCCATCCCGTACGCGGACAGCACGCCGGCGAACGGGTGGGCGAAGATGCGGGTCATGCCGAGGGCATCGGCCACCAGGCAGGCGTGCTGGCCGCCGGCGCCGCCGAACGTGGCCAGCGTATAGTCGGTCACGTCGTGGCCGCGCTGGACCGAGATGAACTTGATCGCGTTGGCCATGCTGCCGACGGCGATCTCCAGGAAGCCTTCGGCCACCTCTTCCGGCGTGCGGCGCCGGCCGGTCTCGCGTTCGATGCGGGCGGCGACCTGCGCGAATTTCTCGCGCACGATGCCGGCGTCGAGCGGCTCGTCGGCGTGCGGGCCGAACACCGCCGGGAAGTGCGCGGGCTGGATCTTGCCGAGCATGACGTTGCAGTCGGTGACCGTGAGCGGACCGCCGCGGCGATAGCTGGCCGGGCCCGGATTGGCGCCCGCGCTGTCCGGACCGACGCGCAGGCGGGTGCCGTCGAAGTGCAGGATCGAGCCGCCGCCCGCCGCCACCGTGTGGATGCTCATCATCGGCGCGCGCATCCGCACGCCGGCCACCTGGGTCTCGAATTCGCGTTCCAGTTCGCCCGCGTAGTGCGACACGTCGGTGGACGTGCCGCCCATGTCGAAGCCGATCAGCTTCCCGAAACCGGCCTTGCGCGCCGTGCCGACCATGCCGACGATGCCGCCCGCGGGACCGGACAGGATCGAGTCCTTGCCCTGGAAGCGGTGGGCGCCCGTCAGGCCGCCATTACTCTGCATGAACAGCAGGCGCACGCCTTCCATCTCGGCCGCGACCTGGTCGACGTAGCGGCGCAGGATCGGCGACAGGTAGGCATCGACGACCGTCGTGTCGCCGCGCGACACCAGCTTCATCATCGGGCTGACCTGGTGCGAGACCGACACCTGCGTGAAGCCGGTTTCCGCGGCGATGGCGGCGACCGTCCGTTCGTGGTCGCCGTAGCGGTAGCCGTGCATCAGCACGATCGCCACCGAGCGGAATCCATCGGCATGCAGCGCCGCCAGGTCGGCGCGCACGGCGGCGACGTCCAGCGGCACGACCACGTCGCCATGCGCGCCGATGCGCTCGTCCACTTCGACCACGCGTTCGTACAGCAGCTGCGGCAGCACGGGATGGCGGTCGAACAGGCGCGGGCGGTTCTGGTAGGCGATGCGCAGCGCGTCCCTGAAACCCTTGGTGATGAGGAGCGCGGTGCGCTCGCCCTTGCGCTCCAGCAGGGCGTTCGTCGCGACCGTCGTGCCCATCTTGACGGCTTCCACGAGGTCGGGCGTGATCGGGGCGTCGGGCGCGATGCCGAGCAGGCGGCGGATGCCGGCGACGGCGGCGTCGCGGTACTGCTCCGGGTTCTCGGACAGCAGCTTGGCCGTCACCAGCGCGCCGTCGGGCTTGCGTGCGACGATGTCGGTGAACGTGCCGCCGCGGTCGATCCAGAACTGCCAGCGCTGGCGCGGCGTGTTGTCGTGGGTGGTCTCTTGGTTCATGGTCTTACCTCTTCAAAATATCGGGCGCGCGCAGGCAAGGCGCTGCCCTGGCGCGCCGTGCGCCCGTGTGTCTGTCTGGTGGAATCGGGATGCGGCCGTGACGGCCGGCGGATCAGGCTTCGAGCCGCTTGCCGCGGGTTTCGGGCAGGGTCAGCGCGGCGACGATCATGATGCCGTAGGCGCCGGCCGCGAACAGGCCGATGGCGTGGCCGAGCGAGAGCGATTGGCCGGCGGCGCCGATCGCGAACGGGAACAGCGAACCGATCGCACGGCCCATGCTGTAGCAAAAGCCCTGGCCGGAACCGCGCATGCGGGTCGGGAACAACTCGGTGAGAAAGGCGCCCATGCCGCTGAAGACGCCGGAGACGAAGAAGCCGAGCGGGAAACCCAGCACCAGCATCACGTTGTCGGTCACCGGCAAGCGGGTGTAGGCCAGCGCGATCAGCAGCGAACCCACGGCGAACAGGATGAAGTTGCGCTTGCGGCCCAGGCGGTCGGTCAGGTAGGCGCTGACGATGTAGCCGATGTACGAGCCGGCGATGACCATCGCCAGGTAGCCGCCGGTGCCGAGCACCGTCAGGTGGCGCTCCGTCTTCAGGAACGTGGGAAGCCAGGTCGTGATCGCGTAATAGCCGCCTTGCGCGCCGGTCGTCAGCAGCACGGCGCGCAGCGTCGTCGAGATCATGCCCGGCGCGAAGATCTCGGTGAACCGCGCTTGTTCCGCGTGCTCGCTGCGGCGCTGCGCGGCCAGGAAGACGTCCGGCTCCTCCACGAAGCGGCGGATGTAGATGACGAAGACGGCGGGGATGATCCCGAGCAGGAACAGCGAGCGCCACGCCAGTTCGGCCGGCAGCAGCGAAAACATCAGCGCGTACAGCAGCGCCGAGACGCCCCAGCCCAGTGCCCATCCGGCCTGCACCATGCCGACCGCCTTGCCGCGGTCCCTGGCGCGGATGACTTCACCCATCAGGATCGCGCCGGCCGTCCATTCGCCGCCCATGCCGAAGCCCATCAGGCCGCGCAGCACGAGCAGCTGGCCGAAGGTCTGGGCAAAGCCGCTCAGGACGGTGAACAGGGCGAACCACAGGATCGTCAGCTGCAGCGTCTTCACGCGGCCGATGCGGTCCGACAGGATGCCGGCCAGCCAGCCGCCCAGCGACGACGTGAGCAGCGTGACGGTGCCGATCAAGCCGGCGTCGCCCTTGGACAGGCCCCACGTCGCGATCAGCGTGGGAATGACGAAGCTGAGGAATTGCGTGTCCATCGCGTCCAGCGCGTAGCCGACCTTGCAGCCGATGAAGGTGCGGCGTTCGGCCTTGGTCAGTTGGCGCAGCCAGCCGAAATGGCCGGCGTCGACGCGCTCCTGCGTGAGTTCCTGGGTATTCATGTCGTCTCCGTTGTGGGTATATTTTTTTACAGCGTCATTTTTTACAGCGTCGCCAGCGATGCATTCGGCACGTCCGTCACCAGCATGTAGCCGGGGCGGTGCGTGACGACGAACGGCAGCCGTGCGGCGCGGATCGCTTCCTGCGGCGTCACGCCGCATGCCCAGAACACGGGCACTTCGTCCGCCATGACCTCGACGGCGTCGCCGTAGTCGGGCCGCGCCAGGTCGGCGATGCCGATCAGGCGCGGATCGCCCAGGTGCACCGGCGCGCCGTGGATCGCGGGATAGCGGCTGGTGATCTGGATCGCGCGGATCGCATCCCGCGCCTTCAGCGGGCGCATGGACACGACCATGTTCGCGCCGAACGGCCCCGCCGTTTCGTTGGCGATGTTCGTGCGGTACATGGCGATGTTCTTGTCCTGCTCGATGTGGCGCAGCGGGACGCCGGCGGCGAGCAGCATCTCTTCGAACGAGAACGAACAGCCGATCGCGAACGCGACCAGGTCGTCGCGCCACAGGCCGCCCAGCGCCGCGGGCGTTTCCGCCAGTTCGCCGTCGCGGTAGACGTAATAGCCCGGCACGTCGGTGCGCAGGTCGAGGTCGGCGCCGAGCGTCGGCAGGTGCCACGCGCCCGGCTCGCCCACCGCGAGCAGGGGGCACGCCTTCGGATTGCGCTGGCTGAAACGGAGAAAATCATGGGCCTGCGCTTCCGGCAGGATGACGAGGTTGGCCTGGGCAAAGCCGCCGCAGACGCCGGCGGTCGGTTTGCGGAATTCACCCGCGCGGACCAGGTGACGGAACTGGATCGGTTTCATGGTTTTTCAGCTCGGTAATGACATGTAAATAAGCATAGATGCGTATTCTCTATCCACCAAGCCACTTATTTTTACCGCATGTGTTAAGTTTTACTAAACGCGTCTCCTCCCCATTCCCGATATGCTTAAAGTATTCTTTACGCCATGAACACCCGCTTCCTCGAAACCCTGATCACCCTCGCCCAACTGCGCAGCGTCCGCGCGACCGCCCGCGCCATGCACGCGACGCCGGCCGCGATTTCATTGCGGATCAAGGCGCTGGAAGAAGAGCTGCAGACGGAACTCATCGACCGCAGCACCCGCGAATTCCGGCTGACGCCGAACGCGGACTATCTGCTGAACCACGCGAAGGCGGTCGTGGATGCGACGCGGCGCCTGCGCGAGGCGGCGCGCACGGACAGCGCGGTGCGGGGCCGGCTGCGGCTGGGCGTGATCGAGACGGTGGTGCACAGCTGGCTGGCGCATTCCGTGCGCCAGCTGAACGCCAGTTTTCCGGAGCTGGAAATCGATCTTGTGGTGGACATGAGCACGACGCTGGAAAAGCGCCTGCTGGCCGGAGAGCTCGACCTGGTGGTGGGCATCGAGGGTGTCAACAACGGCCAGATCACGTCGGAGCCGCTGGCCGTGTATCCGGTACGCTGGATCGCGCGCGAGGGCCTGCTGGCGCCGCAGCGGGAGGGCCTGGCCCAGCGCCTGCTGCAATTCCCGATCCTGACGTTCGGCCGCGGCACGGCGCCGCACCGGATGCTGGAAGACATCGTCACCCGGCTCGCCAGCCTGAGCGGGGTGCCGCTCGAACAGGCCCGGATCACCTGCTCGCCGTCCGTGGCCGCCATCATCCAGCTGATCCGGAACGGCTTCGGCGTGGCCGCGATTCCCTGGCTGTTCGTCAGCAGCCACCTCGAGAACGGCGAATTCGTGGAGGTGCCGCTGCAGCCGGTGCCGCCGCCGATCATCGTGTCGATGAGCCGCTGCACCAACGCGGCGGTGGCGGTGCATGCGGCGGCATCCGCCGTGCGCGCGGCCTGCGCCGAGTATTGCGCGCAGGTGGACGAGCGGTATATCGAGAGCCTGGGCTAATTGCGGGAACCGCCCATTCTTGCGCCGTTCACTGCTGGCGCTTTTTCTCTTCCTTCTTGACTTTCTTGTCCGCCTTCTTTTCCTTGGCGGTTTTGGCGGGTTCTTTCTTCGCAGATTTTTTTGCGTCCTGGCTTTTACTCATTCTATTCTCCGTGACAATGGATTCGATCGATTTCAACGCTTGCAAGATTCAATGGATCGAGCAGCCACGCAGCGTTGGTAATGGTTGAATGGCAACAGCAACGTCGCCTTCGGGATCTTCCTCGGTTTTCCACTGAATCCATGCAAGCACTTCGGCAATACTGGCCAATCCGCTGTGCAAGGAAGCGCGGGTTGCGTAATAATCGGATAGCTCGCGGTCGTCGGACACGGGCACGGCGGTCACCGAGTGGCCCAGTGCGAGGATTTTCGCTTCCAGTTCTTTGAGATCGAACGTCAGCGCGGCATGCAGCACTTCCATGGCCGCCACTGCGTCGTCCATATCGTAGGAGATTGCATCGTCCATTGCGGTTCTGTTTCCAGCCTTGTGGTTGTCTTGTGATGCGCGGGCCGGGCAACGCGGTGCGTGGGAAGCCGGATAACGGAAGGAATAAGGAAAGCGGGCAACATCCGGCTCACGCAAACATAAGATACAGCAATTATCAAAAGCGCGTCGCATCGAATCGTTGCCATTCCGACCGCGCCCGATAATGCGGTCATGCAGGCCGAAAAAAAATAAATCGGAAATGATTAGGTGAACAGGGAAAAGTCCTGTATCTTTCATCGGGCACTGCATCAAGTCGTCGTTATTGTTGGCCTTTCTCTCCCGTCCTGCTTCCGCCGGTCCCGTTTGATTTCCTTCGTTACACTCCCTTGGTCGAAAGTGCGTTTCGGGCGCTTTGCCCATGCATGTAAAAAGGATTAAAAATGACTACTCAAACCGGCACCGTAAAATGGTTCAATGACTCCAAGGGCTTCGGCTTCATTACGCCCGACGCAGGCGGCGGCGATCTGTTCGCCCATTTCCAGGACATCCAGTCGGAAGGCTTCAAGAGCCTGGCCGAAAACCAGCGCGTTTCGTTCGAGCGCTCGACCGGCCCCAAAGGCGAAAAAGCGGGCAATATCCGCGCGATTTAATCAGCCAGCCTGATCACCCGGACGCACCACGCAGATAGCGTGGGCGCCCACCAAAAAACGGATTCACGTTCAGCGTGGCTCCGTTTTTTTCATGAGGGGTGCCTCCCGCGCGAACGCCAGCAGCCGCTCCCGCACCCAGCGCTGCGCCGCATCGCCGTGATTGCGGTTGTGCCACGCCATGTGGATCGCAAACCCGGGCACGGGCAGCGGCGGTGCCAGCACGCGTAGCCGCACGGCGCGGCCCTCCACCATGCGCGCCGGTATCAGCGCGACGAGGTCGGAGCGCTCGACCAGGTCCAGCACGGCATGGAACGTCGACGCCGACACCGCGACCCGGCGCCGCAGGCCCTGCGCGTCGAGCACCTCGTCGACCGGCGTGGTAAAACTGCCGCCGCGCGGCGACACCATCACGTGTTCGAGTTCGCAGAAGCGCTTCATGTCCAGCGGGCGGCGCAGCGCCGGGTGCTTGCTGCGCGCGATGAAGACGTAGCGCTCCTCGAACAGCCGGCGCGAACGGAGGGCGTCGGCGATGCCGTCCGGCGTCAGCACGGCCAGGTCGATCTCGCCCTTTTCCATCTGCGCTTCCAGGCGCGCGGCGTCGGCCGCGCGCAGCGCGATGCGCAGGCCGGGCGCCTCCCGCCGCAGCGCAAGCGTGAAGTCGAGCAGCAGGGCCGCCTGCACGTAGTCCGAGGCCGCGATGTGGACCGTGAACTCGTCGCGCGCGGGATCGAAGGCGCGGGCCGACGTCACCACGTCGCGCAGCTGCGCGAGGGCCGCCGCCAGCGGCGCCTGCAGGCCCAGGGCCAGCGGCGTGGGCGTCATGCCGCGGTGGCTCGGCACGAACAGCGGATCGCCCAGCATCTCGCGCAGGCGCGCCAGCTGGGCGCTCAGCGCGGGCTGGCTCAGGTTCAGGCGCTGCGCGGCGCGGCTCACGCTGCGCTCGGCCAGCAGCGCGTCGAGGGTCACGAGCAGGTTGAAGTCGAGTCTCTTGATATCCATTTTTTGGATACTACCCCAAAAGCCGGCTGGCATTCCCGGCCGTGCCGGGCAGGCCCAGAATGCCTTCATCGCCAACCGAGGAGTACAACGATGAAGACCGCAACCAGGACCATTCTGCTGGTACACGCCCACCCCGACCCGCACTCGCTCACCGCGCAGATGGTGCAGGCCGCGCGCGCCGAACTGCGCGCCCAGGGCCATGAAGTGATCCAGTCCGATTTATATGCGCTGGGCTGGAAGGCCGTCTACGACGAACACGATTTCCCCGACCGCGTCGACCGCGCACGCCTGTCGTTCGTGGAAGAATCCGGCCACGCCTTCAGCACCGGCACGCAGCCGGACGACGTGCGCGCCGAACAGGCCAAGCTGATGGCGGCCGACGCCGTCGTGTTCCAGTTTCCGCTGTGGTGGTTCGGCATGCCCGCGATCATGAAGGGCTGGATCGAGCGCGTGTTCGCCTTCGGCCTTGCCTACGGCTACCAGGGCGCCGGCAACCGCCACCGCTACGGCGAGGGCGGCCTGACCGGCAAGCGCGCGCTGTTGTCCGTGACGACCGGCGGCCCGGCCGCCGACTACGGCCCGCGCGGCATCAACGGCCAGCTCGACGAACTGCTGTTCCCGATCACGCACGGCACGCTGTTCTATCCGGGCATGGAGGTGCTGCCCACGTATGCCGTGCACGGTGCCGGCCGCATCGATGCCGCCGGCGTCGAGCGGGCCAGGGCTGGCCTGGCGGCGCGCATGCGCACGCTGTTCGACGACGCGCCGATCCCTTATCGCCCGCAGAACGGCGGCGACTTCGCCGACCGCCACGTGCTGGCCGCCGACGTCGCGCCCGGCGTCACGGGATTGCGCGCGCATCTGCGCTGAGGGTTCGCGCCCGTCGTGGGACAATGGCGGGATCATCACTACGCGGTAACTCACGACGGTGCCGCGTATGCTCAGGATGAAACAGGAAGCTATAAAAACCACGTGCTTTAAAACCGTCGCCCCCGCGCAGGCGGGGGCCCAATGTGCATGCGCCATCGAAACGCATACAACCTGGGTTCCCGCCGCCGCGGGAACGACGTGGCAACTGAAAGGAACTTTTTCATGACCACGACCATGCACAAGATCGCCCTGATCCTGTTCGTGCTCGCCTTGCTGCACACGTTCGCCACCCGCCTCTTCGAAGTCCTGGCGCACCGCCATCCGCGCCACGCCGGGCTGTTCCACCTGCTGGGCGAGGTGGAAGTCGTCTTCGGCTTCTGGGCGTTCGTGCTGATGCTCGCGATGGCCTTCGTCGACGGCAGCGCCGCCGCCATCGACTACGCCGAGTCGCGCCACTACACCGAGCCGCTGTTCGTGTTCGTCGTGATGGTGGTGGCCGCGTCGCGCCCCGTGCTGGAGGCGGCGCGCGCCATCGTGCGCGTGCTCGCGCGGCTGCTGCCGCTGCGCACCGAGGTGGCGCAGACGTGGCTCGGCCTCGCGCTCGTGCCGCTCGCCGGCTCGCTGATCACGGAGCCGGCCGCGATGACGCTGGCCGCCCTGATGCTGGCGCCGTCCGTGTTCCGCCAGGGGATGCCGGAATGGCTGAAGTACGGGGCGCTGGGCGTCCTGTTCGTCAACGTGTCGATCGGCGGCACCCTGACGTCGTACGCCGCGCCGCCCGTGCTGATGGTGGCCGCCGCGTGGGGCTGGGACAGCGTCCACATGCTCACGCACTTCGGCTGGCGCGCGCTCGTCGCCGTGCTGGCCAATGCCAGCGTCGTGACCTTCCTGCTGCGGCCGCACCTGCGCCCGCTCGACGTGTCGATCGAAGGCGAGGCGCCCGTGCGCGTGCCGCCGCTGGTGACGCTGACCCACCTGGCCGTGCTGACGGCGATCGTGCTGCTGGCCCACCATCCCGTGCTGTTCGCCGGCATCTTCCTGCTGTTCCTCGGCGTCACCCAGGCGTACCCGCGCTACCAGGACCCGCTGATCCTCAAGGAAGGCCTGCTGGTCGGCTTCTTCCTCGCCGGCCTCGTCGTGCTGGGCGGGATGCAGCAATGGTGGCTGCAACCCATCGTCGCGAAGCTGGAGCCCACCGCCCTGTTCTTCGGCGCGCTGGGCCTCACGGCCATCACGGACAATGCCGCGCTGACCTATCTCGGCTCGCTGATCGCCGGGCTGTCCGACCGGGCGCAGTACATGCTCGTGGCGGGCGCCGTGGCCGGCGGCGGCCTGACCGTCATCGCCAACGCGCCGAATCCGGCCGGCGTGGCCCTGCTGCGGCGCGGCTTCAACGACGAGTCGATCGGGGCCGTCGGCCTGCTGCTGGGCGCGCTGGCGCCCACTTGTGCGGCGGCCGTGTTGTTCTTGTTGTAAGTTATTCCCTGGAGCGGGACCTTCCTCGTCCCGCAGCGAGGGAAACATGGATCAAGACCTGCTGGTCAGCAAAACGGGCACCATCGAGCGCTGCTGCAAGCGTGCCCGCGACGAATACGAGAAGGACCCGACCACCTTCGTCGGCGACATCACGCGCCAGGACGCGGCCACGCTGAACGTGATCCGCGCCTGGGAAGCGGCCGTCGAAATGGGCGACCACGTGCTGGCCGACCAGGGCCTGGGCCCGGCGCGCGACGAGCGCGAGATCATCACGCTGCTGGCCGGCCACGGCTGGATCGAGCCAACGCTGGCCGAGGACCTCAAGCGCACGGGCGAATTCTGCCGCGCCGAATGGGACTACCAGGCCGCGCCGCTGCCCGCGCTGGTGACCATCATCAAGCGCGGGCTGGACGATTTCGACGTCTATGCGCGCGCCCTGCTGACCGGTGCCGAGGCGTTGCCGTCCGGGCCCGCAGGATCGCCCCCGTTGTCGAACTGATGGCTGCCCAACTGGTATCATGCGCCCTTTGACGAACCGCCATCTAGCGAACCATACAAGAACATGAGCCAACCGACCAACCTGCCATCCTTCTGGAGCCGGCTGTCCCTTGCCTTCGGCGCCTTCTTCAAGACCCTGGGCGACGCCGAATTCGCCGCGCGCGTGCGCGACGACCAGGTCGGCCCCGTCGCCGCACCCGCGCCCGCACCGGCGCCGGCCGCAGCGCCGGCACCCACCCCGGCCCCGGCACCCGCCCCGCTGCGCATCGCCACGCCGGACGCCGCCCTGCAGCTGCTGGGCCTCCTGCAACGCGAAGCGCGCCTGATCGACTTCGCCAACGAAAACATCACGGTCTATGCGGACGCCGACATCGGCGCCGCCGCCCGCCTCGTGCACGAAGGCTGCGCGCGCGTGCTGCGCGAGCACTTCACGATCGAGCCCGTGCGCGGCGAGCTGGAAGGCGCGCGCGTGACCTTGCCGGAAGGCTTCGACGCCGCCAGCGTGCGCCTGACCGGCAACGTCGTCGGCAAGGCGCCGTTCACCGGCACCTTGAGCCACCGCGGCTGGCGCGCCCGCGACGTGCGCCTGCCGCAACTGGCCGACAAGCACGACGCCAGCATCATCGCCCCGGCGGAGGTGGAACTGTGAGCGACCTCCAGAACAACGACGCCCGCTACGCCATCGGCATCGACCTGGGCACGACGCACAGCGCGCTGTCGTACGTCGACCTGCAGGCCAGCGACGGCGAGCAGGCCGACCAGGGCGTGCTGGGCATCCCGCAGCTGAGCGCCCCCGGCACCGTCGAGGCGCTGCCGCTGCTGCCCTCGTTCCTGTACCTGCCGCATCCCGAAGAACTGGCGCCGGGCGAACTCGCGCTGCCGTGGACGGACGGCCAGGCCGCGCCCGCATTGTCTTATGTTGTCGGCGACATGGCCCGTTCGCGCGGCGCCGCCACGCCGATCCGCCTCGTGTCGTCGGCCAAGAGCTGGCTGAGCCACCCGAGCGTGGACCGCCGCGCCGCCATCCTGCCTCTGGATGCGCCGGAAGAAGTCGAAAGAGTCTCGCCGCTGGCGGCGTCCACGCGCTACCTCGAACACCTGAAAGCCGCGTGGAACGCGGCGCACCCGGACGCGCCGTTCGAACGGCAGGCCGTCACCGTGACCATCCCCGCCTCGTTCGACCCGGCCGCGCGCGACCTGACGGCGGAAGCGGCAAAGAACGCCGGCTACGGCAGCCCGACCCTGCTGGAAGAGCCGCAGGCCGCGCTGTACAGCTGGATCGAAGGCAGCGGCGGCGGCTGGCGCAAGCAGGTCAAGGCCGGCGACATCGTGCTCGTCGTCGACGTGGGCGGCGGCACCAGCGACTTCTCGCTGATCGCGATCCTCGAACGCGACGGCAACCTGGAACCGCACCGCGTCGCCGTCGGCGACCACATCCTGCTGGGCGGCGACAATATGGACCTCGCGCTGGCCCACCTCGTCGCGCGCAAGCTGCAGGCGAACGGCACGCAGCTGGACGCGTGGCAGATGCGCGCCCTCACCTACGCCTGCCGCGGCGCCAAGGAACACCTGCTGGCGAATGCCGACGCGACCACCTGGCCCATCGTCGTGCCGAGTCGCGGCTCGAAGCTGATCGGCGGTTCGATCCGCACGGAGCTCACGCGCGACGAAGTCACGACGTTCATCACGGACGGCTTCTTCCCGCGCGTGGAAGCATCGAGCCGGCCGGCGACGCGCACCCGCGCGGGCCTGACGCAGGTCGGCCTGCCGTATGCGCAGGACGCCGCCATCACGCGCCACCTGGCCGCCTTCCTGGGCCGCCAGGCCGGCGCCACGGCGGCGCTGGAAGGCTTCAACGGCAACGTCGATCCTGGCCACACGTTCCTGCACCCGAGCGCCGTGCTGTTCAACGGCGGCGTATTCAAATCCGAGATCCTGTCCAGGCGCGTGATGGACACCCTCAACGACTGGCTCTACATGGAAGGCGCGCAGCCCGCGCGCATGCTGGAAGGCGCGGACCTCGACCTGGCCGTCGCGCGCGGCGCCGCCTACTACGGCTATGCGCGGCGCGGCGGCGGCGTGCGCATCCGCGGCGGCACGGCCCGCTCCTACTACGTCGGCGTCGAGTCGTCGATGCCCGCCATTCCCGGCTTCGAGCCGCCGCTGGAAGCGCTGTGCGTGGCGCCGTTCGGCATGGAAGAAGGCAGCGAACTGGAACTGCCGGGCCAGGAATTCGGCCTCGTCGTGGGCGAACCGGTGCACTTCCGCTTCTTCGGCTCGTCCGTCCGCCGTCAGGACGGCATCGGCGCCGTGCTCGAGTCGTGGAGCCCGGACGAGCTGCAGGAACTGAACGAGATCCAGGCGACCCTGCCCGCCGAAGGCCGCACGCCGGGCGACGCCGTGCAGGTCAAGCTGCACGCGGTGGCGACAGAGGCCGGCACGCTGGAGCTGGTGGCCGTGGCGCGCGACGGGCAGCGCTGGAAGGTCGAGTTCGACGTCCGCAGCACCGAGCAGTGACCCGCGCTTCCGTGTCCACGCCGGCCCGCGTCGGCATCGATCTCGGCACCACCAACACGGTGCTGGCCTTTGCCGACGCCGGGCTCGATACCGTGGCCACGTTCGACATTCCCCAACTGGTGGCGCCCGGCGAGGTCGGCACGGCGCCGCTGCTGCCGTCGAACCGCTACCACCCGCTGGCCGGCGAACTCGCCGCGGATGCGCTGCAGCTGCCCTGGTCCGCGCCCGACGTGGGCGGCGTGGAGCGCGTCGCCATCGGCCGCCTGGCCCGCGCGCTCGGCGCGGCGTCGCCGGGCCGGCTCGTCGCCTCCGCGAAAAGCTGGCTGTCGCATCCCGGCGTGGACCGCACGGCGCCCATCCTGCCGTGGGGCGCGCCGGACGACGTGCCCAAGGTATCGCCGCTCGCGGCCAGCGCCAGCTATCTTGCGCACCTGCGCGCGGCATGGAATACCCGGCATCCGGACAGTCCGCTGGAAGACCAGCAGATCGTGCTGACCATCCCGGCCTCGTTCGACGAAGGCGCGCGCGCCCTCACGCTGGAGGCGGCGCGGCTCGCCGGTCTCGCCGACGTGCGCCTGCTGGAAGAACCGCAGGCCGCGTTGTACGACTGGCTGCAGCGGCATCGCGCGACCCTCGCGGCCGACCTCGCGGATGCGAAGCTGGTGCTCGTCGCCGACGTGGGCGGCGGCACGACCGACTTCACGCTGGTGAAGGTGGAACTGAAGGATGGCGAACCCGCGCTGGCGCGCATCGGCGTGGGCAACCACCTGATCCTCGGCGGCGACAATATGGACCTCGCCCTCGCCCACCTGGCCGAAGCGCGCATGAAAGGGGCCGACGGCGAGCGCCTGTCGGCCGGCCGCCTCGCGCAATTGACGGAACGCTGCCGCGCCGCGAAGGAGCAGCTGCTGGCGCTTGACGCGCCGGATGAGGTCAACGTCACCCTGCTCGGCGGCGGTTCGCGCCTCGTCGGCGCCAGCCGCTCGGCCACGCTGACGAAGGCCGACGCCGAGCGCATCGTGCTGGACGGCTTCTTTCCCCTCAACGCCGCGCAGGAAGGCCCGCAACGGGCCCGCGCCGGCATCGTCGAATTCGGCCTGCCGTATGCGAGCGACCCGGCCATCACGCGCCATCTGGCCGGCTTCCTGCGCCAGCACGCGCAGGCGGCGCGCGCGGCGCTGGGCCTCATTGACGACGACCGCTTGCCGGTGCCGGACACCCTGCTGCTGAACGGCGGCGTATTCCGCGGCGCGGCGCTGGCGCAACGACTCGCCGCCGTGCTGTCCGCATGGCGCGGCGCGCCGGTGCGTGTGCTGCACAACGCCGATCCGGACGTCGCGGTCGCACGCGGCGCCGTCGCGTATTCGCTCGCGCGGGCCGGACTCGCACCCGCCATCGAGAGCGGATCGGCGCGCAGCTACTTCCTGCTGCTGGACGAGGCGCCCGCGGGCGGCCGCAAGGAGGGGCAACTGCGCGCCGTCTGCGTGCTGCCGCGCGGCGCCCGCGCCGGCCACGAGATCACGCTGGCGGAGCGCAGCTTCGCCCTGCGCCTGGGACGGCCCGTGCGCTTCCACCTCGTGTCGGCCGTGGGCGACGCGGGCAATGCGCGCGCGGGCGATCTCGTCGACCTCGATCCCGCCGACGTCGTGCGCCTGCCCGCGATCGCCACCGTGCTGCGCGCCCGGGACGCCAGGGCCGGCGCGCGCGGCAGCGAGATTCCCGTGCAGCTGGCGGCCGCGCTGTCCGAACTCGGCACGCTGGAGATGTTCTGTGTGGCCGAGGATGGCAACGGCCAGCGCTGGCGCCTGGAATTCCAGCTGCGCGGCGACGACGATGCGCCGGCCGCCGCGGACGTCCCGCATCCGCGGCTCGACGACGCCGTCAAGCGCATCGACCGCATCTTCGGCGCGCGCAACCAGCAGGTCGAAGCGCGCGAAGTGCGCCAGCTGCGCGGCGCGCTCGAACACGTGCTGGGCGGGCGCGAACGCTGGGAGACGCCCCTGCTGCGCCGCCTGTTCGACGCCCTGATGGAACGCGCGAAAGGCCGGCGCCGCTCGGCCGAACACGAACGCGTGTGGCTGAACCTGGCCGGCTGGTGTTTGCGTCCCGGCTTCGGCGATCCGCTCGACGACTGGCGCATCCAGCAGTTGTGGGCCTTGTTCCCGGCCGGCGTCCAGTACGTCAAGGACAGCCAGGTCCGCGCCGAATGGTGGACGTTGTGGCGGCGCGTGGCCGGCGGCCTGTCGACGGAAGCGCAGCTGCGCCTCCTCGACGACTTCGCCTTCAACCTGCAGGCCGAGCCGGGCGAGCGCGCCAGGCGCCCCGCCGCGCTCGTCGACGGCAGCGAGGACGACATGCTGCGCCTGGGCGCGTCGCTGGAACGCATCCCGGCCGCGTACAAGGCCGAGATCGGGGACTGGATGGTCGGCCGCATCATGGCGATTGCCCCGACGCCGAAGCCCGATGCGAAGACGGCGGCCACGTACGCGCGCTACCTGTGGGCGCTCGCGCGCGTGGGTGCGCGGGCGCCGCTGCACGGCAGCGCGCACGAAGTGGCGCCGCCCGATGCCGCCGGGCGCTGGCTGGCGGAACTCATGCAGCTCGACTGGAAGCGGATCGAACCGGCCGGCTTCGCCGCGGCCCACCTGGCGCGCAAGACGGGCGACCGCACGCGCGACATCGACGAGGCGCTGCGCGCACAGGTCCTGCAACGCCTGGCCGCGACCGGCGCACCGGCCGGCTGGTCCGCGCTGGTGCGCGACGTCGTCGAGCTGGACCAGGACAGCAGCACGCGCATGTTCGGGGACGCGCTGCCGCCGGGGCTCAAGCTGCTGCGCTGAATTCCGTCGCCCCCGCGCAGGCGGGGGCCCAAGTTTCATCACCCGCGCAGGCGAAGGTCCGAGTCCCGTCGCCCCCGCGCAGGCGGGGGCCCAAGTTTCATCACCCGCGCAGGCGAAGGTCCGAGTTCCGTCGCCCCCGCGCAGGCGGGGGCCCAAGTTCCAAGCGTCATCGAGGTCCGGCAAATTGGATCCCCGCCTGCGCGGGGACGACGTTCGGATCGCGGCGACGACGTATCCGGCGGGTCCGAGCACGAACATGGCTTTTCGGGCATCATCCTTCTCCACCGAGCCACAGAAGGAGAGTGCAATGCCTGATCCCACGAACCCGTTCGCGACCCCGTACGTCCCGCCCCGGGTCTGGTCCCCCGCGACGCCTTCGGGCGGCGCCTTCGCCAGCATCAACCGTCCCATCGCCGGCCCGACCCACGAGCAGGAACTGCCGGTCGGCAAGCATCCGCTGCAACTGTATTCGCTGGGCACGCCGAACGGCCAAAAGGTCACGATCATGCTCGAGGAGCTGCTGGCCGCCGGCCACGCGGGCGCGGAATACGACGCCTGGCTCATCCGGATCAACGAAGGCGCGCAGTTCGGCAGCGGCTTCGTCGACGTCAATCCGAACTCGAAGATCCCGGCCCTCGTCGACCGCAGCGGCGACACGCCCGTGCGCGTGTTCGAGTCCGGGTCCATCCTGGTCTACCTGGCGGAAAAATTCGGCGGCGCGTTCCTGCCGAAGGACATCCCGGCCCGCACGGAAACCTTCAACTGGCTGATGTGGCAGATGGGCTCGGCGCCCTTCGTCGGCGGCGGCTTCGGCCACTTCTACGCCTACGCACCGGAAAAACTGGAATACCCGATCAACCGCTACGCGATGGAAACGAAGCGCCAGCTGGACGTGCTCGACCGCCTGCTGGCCGGGCGCCGCTTCGTGGCCGGCGACGCCTACACCATCGCCGACATGGCGATCTGGCCGTGGTACGGCGGCCTCGTGCTGGGCGAGCTGTACGACGCCGGCGAGTTCCTGGCCGTGCACAAGTACCAGCAAGTGCGCCGCTGGGCCGACGAGATCCTGGCGCGGCCGGCCGTGATGCGCGGCCGCAAGGTCAACCGCGTGCGCGGCAAGCCGGAGGAACAAGTGCTGGAGCGCCACGCCGCCTCCGACCTGGACTGAGGCGGCCGCGGGCTGCGCGGCTTACAGCTTGCTGTTCTGGCAGCCCGAACTCACGCACTCGCGCATGCGGTCCTGCAGGAATTGCGAGCGCTGGATGGTCGTGCCCGTCGCGCATTCCAGGTTGACATAGAACGCGCTGCCCTCGTGGCGCGAGCAGTTGTTGTTCCGCTCGTCGATCCATTGCAGCTGCCCGGCCTTGAGGCGCTTCTTGCCATCGGCGTCGAGCTTGGCGGCCAGCTTGCCGTAAGTGCTGTTGAGCTCGTTGTCCGCTTCCTGGTAGACCTTGTTCAGGCAGTACAGGCCGTCGAAATCCTTCTTCGGCTTGTCACATGCCGAGTTCGCCTGCGCGGCGCCCGCCGCGCACATCAGTACTGCCACCATCCATCGTTTCATCGTCTCTCCTTACTGTGTGATGACCGCATCGTCCGTGCGCGCATCGGGGTTCCGTTGCGCCATCATGAACCGGACCCAGCATGATAGTCGAGTGGATGGGCTTGAATTCTCACCAAGTATTACGGGCCATGACGCCATGTCTTTTTCCCCGCATCTAGCGAGCGCGCGGCAACGCGGATTGGGACTAGTATCGCTCCCGTCGGCACGGCATCCGCCGGGCCGCCCGCGCCGCGATCGGGCACGATTGAGTGAACGCAAACGCGCGCCGGCCGGTCCCCTTACCCTGAACGGATGGCCGCACCGGCGGCCCTGCAATCATCGACATCAGGAGGACGAGATGACTTACGCAGATCGCGACAAATATGGCATGTACAAAACCACGGGCAAGAGCGCCGGCCACGCCGGTCCCGGCCCGGCGCTGATGGGCGCCGACACCCTGATCGGCGACAGCGTCGTCAACGCCACCGACGACGACCTGGGCGACATCAAGGAAATCATGCTCGACATGCAGACCGGCCAGGTTGCCTACGCCGTGCTGTCCTTCGGCGGCTTCATGGGCATGGGCGACAAGCTGTTCGCCGTGCCCTGGCAGGCGCTGCACCTGGATACCGTCAACAAGCGCTTCGTGCTCGACATCGACAAGCAGCGCCTGCAGAACGCGCCCGGCTTCGACAAGGATGCCTGGCCCGACATGGCCGACACCCAATGGGCCCAGCACATCCACAGCTTCTACGGCACCGACCCCACGCGTCCCGGCGCGCCCAGCATGGGGCCGAGCGTAGCCATGCGCGGCACGGCCGGCGGCGCCGGCACGGGTGTGGGCGCCGGCATGGGCTCGATGGGCGCCGGCCATGCCGGCTCGACCGGCACGGGTGCCGGCAGCGCAATGCCAGGCGGGGGCGCTGGCGGCAGCGTCGATCCGCGGCCCGGCACCGCCGGCAGCGATACCGACCTGAGCAAGATCCGCGGCAGCAACATCGGCTGACGCTCCGGGCCGGCAGTGCCCAATGCGGCATGGCGTCCATACGCCATGCCGCACGATATGTGTCGTCGCAGCTTCGTGTCGTTACAACTTGTAACCTCAACAGTGCATCGCTTTTCCACGCAATCTGGCAGACTGACGGGGTGCAATATTTACTAATCCACCACCTGCACGTCGCATCGGCGTGCAACGGGGATGTCATTAAAATCTGCTAATTCTTAACAAAAGCTTTACCCAACTTTACAGCGCCGCCGGTTCCACGCCGGCCATTCGCCTCTACAATCTTCACGTCGTTTGTCTTTACTGTTTCACGGAAACGTCCCATGACCATGCGCTTTTTTCTTGACCATGAAAATCTCGAGTGAACAGACGCTGGAACTGGACAGCTGGGGCGGCCGGTCAAATCCAGGCGCCGCCATCCATTTCAGGCAGGCCGATCCGGCCGCATTCGAGGCGGACTGGCTGGCGGACGCGGTGTCGCGCACGGCGCTGGTCGACCGCGCACTGCTGGCCCGTTCCGACAAGATCCTGTTCATCGCCCACCTGGCGCTGGGCGACTTCACTTACCTGCAAAGCTGCTTCGCCGCGTTCGCGCACGCCTTCCCGCACCTGAAGATTCACCTGTGGGTCGACGAACGCCGCCGCACGAACCGGGCCGCGGACTGGCCGCACCTGAAAAAATACGCCCTGTACGACTGGCTGGCCGAGTGCCCGCATATCGACAAGGTCTACGACGAAACCTACAGCCCGGCGCTGTACAAGGCATCGCTGCGGGAAGCGCAGCGGCAGGATTACCCGGTCGTCGTCTCGCTCGCCGTACTGGACCGGCACAAGTATGCGGGCCTGGCACGCAGGATCAGCCCGCACGGCTTCGTCGTGGGCCAGAAAAAGCGCGTGCGGGCCTACGACCTGCCCAAGCACTTCTGCTACCGCAAGCTGGATGCCTTCATTCCCGCTTACGACGCCGCCTCGCATCCGGACCAGCACATCAGCGACATCTACGCCGGCTGGTTCACGCAATTATTCGGCATCACGATTTCGCCGGCCGCCCGCTATCCCGTGCTGTCCATTCCCGCGCGCTGGATGGACTATGCGCGCGACCGGTTCGCCGCCTGGGGCTTCGGCGGCGCCGGCACCCGGGCGCCCAAGGTCGTATTCCTGAACGCGTATTCGAAGTCGATTGAACGCTCGTGGCCACTGGAACGGGTCATCGAACTGATCCGCACGATGCGGCGGGACGAGGCCTGGCGCGATGCCGGCTTCATCGTCAACGTCGTCCCCGAAGACCTGGCGCGCGCCCGCGCCCTGTTCGCCGGCCAGGATCTCGCGCGCACCCATCTGTTCAGCGCCGAAGACAATTTCTTCCAGTTGCCGGCCATCCTCAGCCTGTGCAAGCTGATCGTCTCCGTCGAGACGGCCGTGATGCACCTGGCGAATGCGGTGCACGTGCCCGTCATCGCCCTGATGCGCCAAAAGAATCCGGAATGGGCGCCGATCGACAAGCGCAACAGCACCATCGTCACGGTGGCGCGGCGCGACGACTGGGTCGACAAGATCGGCGTGGACGAGGTGATGGCGGCGCTGGGCCGGCAAGCCGCCTGACGCCGGCGCGGCCCGCAGCTGGCCGCCGCGCTACGCCTGGCCGCGCTACTTCTGGCCAAGCGACTCCTGGCCGAGCGACTCCCACGCCGGCAAGGCGAATTCCCTGCGTTCGCGCGCGTAAAACCAGGCCACCATCACCCCGAAACACGTGCCCGCCATGCCGGCCCTGAGCGCCAGGCCCAGCATGCCGACGCCCTGTTGGGACCACACCAGCAGCCACATGGACACGCCCCAGACGCCCGCGAACCAGGTGCCGTAGCCGAGCGCGATGTGGGCGAAGCCGAGGAAATGGGGCGGACGGACATTGACCCCGAGCTTCCACAGCAGCCGGAACAGCAGCGGCTCGGCATGATTGCGCGACAGGCCGCGCGCCGACAGCACGGCAAGGGAACGGTCCAGTTGTAATCGAAAATGCATGGTGGCGGTGCGATGATTGCTGTCCGGATCTTGAACAGCCATGGCCGCCACCTTAGCAGGTGCGCCGCCGAAAAAATGCGTGCATTGTCACCGATGCATCGACAGTATCCAGAAACACATCGTGCCGCGTGCGCCCGAAGAACCGCTTGAACTCGCTGCGCCGCTGGCGTAATATAGTTAGGTAGCCTACCTATCACACGATGACCAACCCACATTCCACCCCGCAGAACGAACGCGTCGACCGCCTGTCCGAGGACTTGCGCAGCGCCCTCAAGGGCATCGTGCGCCAGATGCGGCGCGACACCGAGCGCCACGAGCAGGGCCTGTCGCTGATGCAGACGATGCTGCTGCACCTGATCCACGAACATCCCGGCATCGGCGTGGCCGAGCTGGCGCGCATGCAGCAGGTGCGCAGCCCGACCATGAGCAGCCAGGTGAAGGCGCTGGAGGCGGCCGGCCTCGTCGAGCGCGCCGCGCCGTTGGCCCAGGACCGGCGCCGCAGCGGCCTGCACGTCAGCCAGGCCGGCCACGCCGCCTTGCGCCAGCTGCGCGACCGGCGCCACGACTGGCTGTCGCAACGCATCGCGCGCCTGTCGCCCGACCAGATGGAAGCGCTCGCCGGCGCCGTCGACGTCCTCACTATCCTTGCCGACCATGAAAATTGACATCCCCGCCGACGCGCGCGAAATCCGTTCCGTCTACCTGGCCCTGATGGCCGTGCTGGGCCTCGGCGCGCTCGACCAGAGCATCGTCGCCACCGCCCTGCCCCGCATCGTCGGCGACCTGGGCGGCATGGCCCATCTGTCCTGGGTCGTCACGGCGTACGTGCTGGCGTCCACCGCGACGATGCCGCTGTACGGCAAGCTGGCCGACCAGTACGGCCGCCGTCCGATGATCTTCACGGCGCTCGCAACGTTCCTGCTGGGCTCCGTGCTGTGCGGCTTCGCGCAGAGCATGACGCAGCTGATCGCCTTCCGCGCCATCCAGGGCATGGGCTCGGGCGGCTTCATGCCGCTGGCGCAGATCATCATCGGCGACCTCGTGCCGCCGAAGGAACGCGCGCGCCGCCAGGGCTCGATCGCCATCGTGTTCGCCGTCACCAGCGTCCTCGGCCCCGTGCTGGGCGGGATCATGACGGACCTGCTGTCATGGCACTGGATCTTCTTCATCAACCTGCCCGTCGGCGCGGTGGCCTTCTACGCCATCGCGCACTCGCTGCGCAAGCCCGTGCGCACGCACGCGCACCGCATCGATTATCTCGGCTCCGTGCTGCTCACCGTGTCCATCACCGCGCTCCTGCTGATCCTCGCGCTGGGCGGCACCGAATGGGCCTGGGATTCCGTGCAGGTGCAGGTCTGCGCCGCGCTCACGGTCGTGCTGGGCAGCTGGCTGCTCGTGCACCTGCGCCGCGCGCCGGAACCCGTGCTGCCGCCGGACCTGTTCGCGAACCGCGTCTTCAACGTCGCCAGCATCGTGATGGCGCTGACCTTCATGGGCCTGATGGGCGCCAGCGTGTTCTTCCCGCTGTTCTTCCAGCTCGTGATGGGCAACAGTCCGGCCCATTCGGGCATGATGACGGTGGCGATGATGGTCGGGATGATCGGCTCGTCGACCCTGAACGGCCGCGTCCTCTCGCGCTCGGGCAAGTACAAGGCCGTGCAGGTGGCCGGGCTGGCGGCGGCGGTACTGGCGTTCGCGGTCCTCGCGTGGGCCATGGACACGGCGCGCGGCTACTGGACCATCGAACCGGCCATCTTCCTGCTGGGCGCCGGGCTGGGTCTCGTCATGCCCAACATGACGATCGCCGTGCAGAACGCCTTGCCCGTCCCGCGACGCGGCGTGGGCACGGCGATGCTGACCTTCTTCCGCTCGTTCGGCGGCCTGCTCGGCGTGACAGGTTCCGGCGCCATCCTCGCGCACCAGGTGCACGCGCACGGCATCGCGGCGGTCGCGCGCGCGGGCGCGCACGGCGCCGCCGCCGTGCTGCCGGCCGTGCAGGCGCTGACGGTGGACGTGTACCGCCACGCCATCGCCAACATCTTCGGCGCCGGCGCGCTGATCGTGCTGGCGGGGCTCGTCGCGCTGCTGTTCCTGCCGGAGCTGCCGCTCACCGGTCACCCGGCGCCGGCGCCGGCCGCACCGCCGGCGGAGTGAACCCCGTCCACGCTGGCGTTCACTCCGCCGGCGCCGGCGCGGACGTGCTATCGTTTCCGCCGGCTGCCGCACGCAGCCCCGACGACTCACCAACAGGAGAGAACATGGCCAGCAAGAATACGATTTGCCTTTGGTACGACAACGATGCACTGGACGCGGCAACGTTCTATGCGCAGACGTTTCCGGACAGCGCCGTCGGCGCGGTCCACCGTGCGCCCGGCGATTATCCCGCCGGCCAGCAGGGGAATATCCTGATGGTCGAATTCACGGTCATGGGCATCCCCTGCCTCGGCCTGAACGGCGGTCCCGGCGTGCAGCACAACGAGGCGTTTTCGTTCCAGGTCGCGACAAACGACCAGGCCGAGACCGACCGCTTGTGGGATGCGATCGTCGGCAACGGCGGCCAGGAAAAAGAGTGCGGCTGGTGCCGCGACCGGTGGGGCCTGTCGTGGCAGATCACGCCGCGCGTGCTCATGGACGCCGTCACCGGCACCGACCGGGCCGCGGCCAAGCGGGCGTTCGATGCGATGCTGACGATGAAGAAGATCGACGTCGCGGCCATCGAGGCGGCACGGCGCGGCTGACGCCGGCCGGCGCCGCGGTTCAGGTGCCGGCCAGCACGTGCAGGGTGCCCGGGCCGACGCCGGCGCCGGCGTCGTCGCGCACGGCGGCCTGCGGCGGGCGCGCCGGCTCCTGGCGCGGGCCGTGCACGCAGTCGAGCGCCAGCAGCGCGCCGACCGCGGCGCCATCGCCGTCGCGTTCCAGCGCCGCCATCACGGTGGCGGCCGCTGCGCACAGGCGGGTGACGATGCGGGCCTGGTTGCGGCCGTGCGCCTTGCCCTGGTAAAGCGCCCAGTCGGCCAGGCGCACGGCGCACTGCCAGTCGAACGCGTCGCCGGCCACGTGCGGCAGCGCGACGACGCCCGCGGTGAGCGTCACCGGAATCCGGCAACTGCCGGCGTCGACCGGGGCCGTGCCGACCGTCTCCAGTATCCGCGCCGCCATGCCGGCGACGCTGCCCGGGTCCGTGGCGGGCGCGTGGATCATGAATTCTTCGCCGCCCCAGCGCACCACCATGTCGGTATCGCGTACGGCCGCGGCGAGCCGGCGCGCGACCTCGACGAGGACCGCGTCGCCCGCACCATGTCCCCAGCGGTCGTTGATGCTCTTGAAGTGGTCGATGTCCATGAGGACGAAGCAGTCGACGCCGTCGCGCGGACCGTGGCGCCGGTCGCCCCGGCCGGTCCCGCTGCGGCCGGCCATCCGGCACGTCAGCGAACGCCGGTTGTGCAATCCCGTCAGGGCGTCGTGCGTCGACCTGAATTCGAGCTGCACGTTCAATTCCTTCAGCTGGGCGTTGCTCCGTGCCGCGCGCCGGTACATGACGTACACGACGGCGCCCGCCAGCACCGTCAGCACGGCGGCGAACGTGGTCGCGAACTGCACCGTGCGCCGGTTGCTCAGCTCCGCATCCTTGAGCTTGTTCTCGCGTTGCAGCAGGACGATCTGCTGGCTGCGCCGGTGCGCATCGAATTCTTCCTGCAGCGCGGCGATCGCGCGGTCGCGCGCCGCGCGGGCGCTCTGCTGTTGCAGCGACTGCTGCTCGCGGACGATCTCCAGCGCGCGCTGATACTGTCCCGCGCGCTCCAGCATGCGGCCTTTCTCGTCCAGCATCGCCTCGAGGTCCCCCGTGGTTTTTTCCTTGCGCATCTCGGCGATCACGCCGTCGACGTAGGGCGTGCCCTCCGCGATGCGTCCTTGCCCCATCAGGGCGAAACCGAGATTGGCGCGGGCCATCTGGATCACGTTCCGGTCGCTGACCTTGTTCGATGCGACCAGCGCCTTGCGCGCCTCCTGTTCCGCGCGCACGTAATCCTGGCGGATCAGGTAATAGTCCGCGATATTGCCCCGTATCGCCGCTTCCATCCCCAGCAGCCCGGCACGCAGCGCCGTCGCCAGCGCCTTTTCGAACGCGGCAATGCCTTCGCCGTCCCGCCGCAGCCTGATCAAGGCGACGGCCCGCGTGAACTGCAGCGAGGCGAGCGGCCGCAGCGGCATCCGTTTTTCCGCCATCCCCAGGTCGGCGCTGTCGATCGCCTTGGCGGGATTGTCGGCATTGATGTACACCTGGGCGATGCGGCCGTACAGCGCGGCGCGCTTCCCGCTTTCGCGGGGTTCGCCCTGCAGCAGGCGCAAACCGCGCAGGTACGCCGCCAGCGCCTCGTCGAAGCGGGCGCGCAGGTTCAGGATGTCGCCCTGCGTCCTTTCGGCCGCGACCTTGAACGCCAGGGATACATTCGCGGGTGCCTGCGCCGTCGTCTGGTCCAGTAACGCCTGCGCTTCATCGAGGCTGTGCTTGTCGATCAGCTCGCGGACCTTGCCCAGCCGTGCCTCCGCCGCGCCCGCCGCGTCGCCATGGGCGACGGCCAGTTGCAGCGACGTCCGGTCCAACGCATACGACGCGTCCAGCTGGCCCAGGTCTTCCCGCAGCCAGGCTTCCATGCGCAACAGCCGCTGCCGGTTCGCGTACGACGCGCCCGCCCCCAGCATACGGCGCACGGTTTCCACCCGGTCCAGGGCCTGCATGGGCGCGTCTTCCGCCAGCCGCTGGATCCGCGCCACTTCCGCCGGCACGTCGACCGCAGGCGGCGCGGCGCGGGCAGCCGGGCCGAACGCCGTGGCGGCGACGAACAGGACGGAGACGAAGCGATAAAGAATGGCCATGAACGGAAGCGCCGGCAAATGATCCAGGATTGGTCAAGTTAATTATCCGCCGGACTTTTATTTACCTCAAGGAAACTGAAGTGAGCGCCCGGCAAATAACGCAATCGATGCGGGACTACAACATCGAGCGCCGCCGGCATCGAATGTTATCGCATAACAATTATGTTACGTAACACTGACAAGGTTTCATCCAGCGCGCCCGGCCGGCTCATCATCGATATCGATTCCGATATCGGTTCGCAATAAAAAGTTATTGGCTTCTGAACAATTCCTACACTACATTGTCCCTCGCTTGGCCCAACATGCCGTTTACTCGACCGGACACGCGTGATCGACCCACGCTGACCCGTGTCACGGGCGGACGGCATGCTGGGCCGGCACCCACTGTTATCGCAACCATCCAGCACCCCGGTTATCAGTCCCGGGGCCGCACGATGGCATGACAGTCGTCCCCCGATGGCCGGCTTCGCGTTGGCACGGACACCGGCATCGGCCCATCTCACCTTTGAAGGTAGATCCCATGCAAAAAGATAAGACCAAAAAAATTGGTCAGGTAGGAGACTTATCGAGAGGCTTCCGGCGCACCGCGGCATGCGGCGCCCTGGTGCTCGCGGCGGCGCTGCCAGGCGCCGCGCGGTCCGCCGATGCGCGCGCGGATGCGGACGCCCGCGCCCGCGCGCTCGTCGCGCAGATGACGCCGGACGAAAAATTCGCCCAACTGCTCAACGTGGCGCCCGCCCTGCCCCGCCTCGGCATACCCGCCTATAACTGGTGGACCGAGTCGCTGCACGGCGCGCTCGGGCCGCTGCCCACGACGAACTTCCCGGAACCCATCGGCCTCGCGGCCACGTTCGACGCGCCGCTGGTGCACCGGGTCGCGTCCGCGATCAGCACCGAGGTGCGCGCGCTGCACACGCTGGGACGCGAGACAGGGCACCTGGGACGCATCGGCACGGGGCTCGACACGTGGTCGCCGAACATCAACATCTTCCGCGACCCGCGCTGGGGCCGCGGCCAGGAGACCTATGGCGAAGACCCGTACCTGACGGCGCAGCTGGGCGTCGCCTTCATCCAGGGCATCCAGGGACCCGACCCGGACCTGCCGGACGTCGTCGCCACGCCCAAGCACTTCGCCGTGCACAGCGGACCGGAGTCGACGCGCCACGTGGCCGACGTGTTCGTGTCGCGCCACGACCTCGAAGACACCTACCTGCCCGCCTTCCGCGCCGCCATCGTCGATGCGAAGGCCGGATCGATCATGTGCGCCTACAACCGCATCGACGGCCAGCCGGCCTGCGGCAGCGACCTGCTGCTCAAGGAGCACCTGCGCGGCGCCTGGGGCTTCAAGGGGTATGTCGTCTCCGACTGCGATGCCGTGACCGACATCTCGGAACATCACAAGTACGCGCCCGATCCCGCCGCCGCGGCGGCCGTCGCGTTGAAGGCCGGGACCGACAACGAGTGCAACACGCAGACGCTGGGCGACAAGACGGGACTGGACGCACGCTACCGCGAGGCGTGGCAGCGCGGCCTGATTTCCACGGCCGACATCGACCAGGCGCTCGTGCGCCTGTTCTCCGCGCGCTACCGCAACGGCGACCTCGCGGGGCTGACCGGGCGCGCACCGAACAAGGTCCCGGTCGACGCGATCGACACGCCGGCGCACCGCGACCTCGCGCTGCAGGCGGCGGCGAAGAGCCTCGTGCTGCTGAAGAACGACGGCACGCTGCCGTTCAAGGCCGGCGTGAAGATCGCCGTGATCGGCCCGCTGGCCGACGCCACCCGCGTCCTGCGCGGGAATTATTCGTCGACGCAGTCGGCGCCGCCCGTCTCCGTCGTCGCCGGCCTGCGCAGCGTGCTGCCGCAGGCGCGCATCACGCTCGTGCCGGCCGGCGCGTCGATCACGGATGGCGATCCGGTCCCCGCCAGCGCGCTGCGCACGCCCGACGGCAAACCGGGCCTGCGCGCCGACTACATCAACGGCACCGACACCAGGCCGGTCCTCGTCCGCACGGAACCGGGGCTCGTATCGCACGCGCTCCAGTTCAAGGACGTGGCGGAAAAGCACAAGGTCGTGTGGACCGGCTATCTCGTCGCGCCGGAGACGGGCACCTACCGGCTCGGCGTGACCGGCGTGCAGGGCGCGCTGACGGTGGCCGGCAAGCCCGCCGTCAGCGCCGCCACGTATTCGCAATGGGGCGAACCGCTCAAGCTCACCGCCGTGCGGCTGGAGAAAGGCCAGCGCTATCCGCTGCGCTTCCAGGCCGAAGCGGGTTCCTCGGGCGTGCCCGGCCTGTTCTGGAAACGGATCTCGACGGCGCCCGACGCCGACCTCGCGGCGGGGACGGCGGACGCCGACGTCATCGTCGCCGTCGTCGGCCTGACGTCGGACCTCGAAGGCGAAGAGATGGCGATCAAGGTCGACGGCTTCGCGGGCGGCGACAAGACGTCGCTCGACCTGCCGCTCGAGCAGCGCACCCTGCTGGAACGGGCCAAGGCGCTGGGCAAGCCGCTCGTCGTCGTGCTGATGAACGGCAGCGCCATCGACCTGTCGTGGGCGAAGGAGAACGCGGCCGCGATCCTCGAAGCGTGGTATCCGGGCCAGTCGGGCGGCCTCGCCGTCGCCGGCGTCCTGGCGGGCCGCGCCGATCCGGGCGGACGCCTGCCCCTCACCTTTTATCGCAGCGTCAAAGACCTGCCCCCGTTCGACGATTATTCGATGCGGGGCCGGACCTACCGCTACTACACGGGCACGCCGGTCTATCCGTTCGGCGCGGGCCTCTCGTACACGACGTTCCGCTATGCGCCGCTGCGCATCGAACCGATCCACGGCGCGCCCGAGAACGGCGTGCTCGTCACGACGGAAGTCGCCAACACGGGCACGCGCGACGGCGACGAGGTCGCGCAGCTGTACCTGACGCCGCCCGCGTTCGACGGCGCGCCGCGCCTGGCGCTGCGCGGCTTCCAGCGGCTGTCGCTGAAGGCCGGCGAGCGGCGCCGGGTCAGCTTTGCGCTGGCGCCGCGCGACCTCAGTTTCGTCACGCGCGACGGCATCCGGCAACTGACGCCCGGCCAGTACCGGCTGAGCGTCGGGTCGGGCCAGCCGGGGACGGGCGTCGCGCAGCGGGACGGCACGCTCACGTTGCAGCAGACCGTCGTGCTGGCCCAATAAAGCAAGGAGACACCATGAAGACGACACATCGATTCGGCCGGCTGGCCGGCGCGGGCGCGCTCGCCCTGGCATACGCGCTCGCCGCGCCGGCGCACGCACAGAACGACAGGACGACGCCCATCGCGGCGCCCGCGCAGCCGGACGCCATCGTGCTGGCCACCGGCCCGCTGCCGGGCGCGAAGGCGCAGGAGAGCTGGCACACGCAGTACGGGAGCACCTTTGCCCGCAACGTCACGGTGGCGACGCTGACGCCGTTCCTGCCCGATCCGGCAAAGGCGACGGGCGCCGCCGTGATCGTCGCGCCGGGCGGCGGCTTCAAGACGCTGTCGATGAGTAACGAAGGCTGGGACGTGGCGAAGGCGCTGGCCGGCAAGGGCGTGGCGGCGTTCGTGCTGAAATACCGCCTGAACCAGACGCCGCAGGACATGGATGCGTTCGCGCGCGAGATGGCGCAGATGTTCTCGGCCGCCGCGCGGCCGCCGGCACCGCGCGATTCCGCCGCCACGCTGGCGCCGCAGATCGCCGACGCGCGCGCCGCGTTCGCGCTCGTGCGCGCGCGGGCGGCCGCGTGGCACGTGGACCCGGGCCGCATCGGCATGCTGGGCTTTTCCGCGGGCGCGATGCTGACGATGGCGACGGCCTTGCACGGCCAGGACGCGAAGCCCGCGTTCCTCGGCGACATCTACGGGCCGCTGGCGCCGGTCAAGGTGCCGGCCGACGCGCCGCCGCTGTTCGTCGCGCTGGCGGCGGACGATCCGCTGTTCGGCAACGGCGGCTACGGCCTCGTCGACAGCTGGCGCGCGGCGCGGCGTCCGGTCGAATTCCACCTGTACGAACAGGGCGGGCACGGCTTCGGCATGTATGCCAAGACGACCACCAGTACCGGCTGGTTTGAGGCGTTCGCGCGCTGGCTCGGCATGCATGGCTATCTGAAGCCGGCGCACTGACGGCATCGGACGACGGGGCCTCGAGCCCCGTTTTTTATGGCTGTGTTCGCGTTATGTAGGTAAGCGAGCGCTGCCGGTTAGCTAGGCCGGGCAGCCGCACACAGCAGGTGCGCGGGCGTCGTCAGCCGCCGCGCATCCAGCAGCCGTTGCCAGCCCGAATAATTGATGAGGTAGCGGCTCGCGACGCCGCGGAAGCGCACCAGCCAGCTCTTGAAGCGGCTGTGCCAGCTGTTCACATTCTGGATGTGGATCGCGCCGCGCACCCGCACGCCGGCCTTCACGTTCACCGCCTCGTGCGTGATGCCCGCTTGCGTGGCGAATCGGCGATACGCCGCGGCCCCGTCGCTGATCAGCAACACGTCGGCCGGCAATACCGGCTTGAGGCACGCATGCAATTGCGCGGCCGTCACTTGTCCTCGGCCCGTGTGAAAGTCCAGCGTTTGCCCCGTACGGTCGCAGGCGACGAGCAGGCAGTCGTGCTCACGATTGATCCCGCGCCGCCTGGCCACGCCGCCGCGCTTTCTCGGCGGCCGCGTCAGGTTGCGCGAACCCTTCTGAGATTCGAGGCGATAGGTTTCGTCCGCCTCGACGATGGCCGCCAACATCGGAGGACGGTCGCGCATCGCGCCGGACACGAACCGGTGGCGCCACCTGAAACTGGTCGTCCGGTGCACACCGGTCACGCGCGCAGCGTCGCGCACCGTGCGCGATTCGAGGATGGATTGCAGGAACGGTAGCCAGCACTCTTTCTTGCGAAGACGAGCGAGCGGCGTGCCGGTCAGTGCGTTGTAGCTGCGTCCGCACCCGAGGCAACGAAAACGTTGCAAGCCGTTCGCCTGGCCGCAGCGGTGCACGCGACCACAACCGCAGCGCGGACACGGCCGGCCTCTGGCGGCCTGTTCGATCAGGGCGATACATTCCGCCGGATGCGACAGACCAGCGATCCATTCGCGCAGCCGGACCAGGTCGGCAGCCGAGAGCAGCGCCGCCGACAACAGGCTGAGCACTTCGTCGAAGGGTAGGCCGCGCATCGTCACTCCTCATGAGTTAACTCGACGATGCGTATGACCTCTGCAACCAGATTCAGTTCACGGACTTAACGCGAACACAGCCTTTTTTATTGCACCGCCGTCAGCGCCACGTCGAACACGAGCCCCGAATTGGCCGGGATCGCGCCGTTTGCCGTCGCGCCGTAGCCCATGCTGGATGGGATCAGCAGCGTGCGCTTGCCACCCACCTTCATGCCCAGCACGCCCTGCTCGAAGCCGGCGATCACCTGGTTCTGCCCGAGCGTGAACGTAAACGTCCCGGCGTCGAACTGCGTGCCCTTGTGGTCCGTCGCCGTGTCGCTGTACAGCCAGCCCGTATAGGTCACGGTCGCGGTCTTGCCGCTGGCCGCCTCGGTGCCGGTGCCGAGGACGACGTCGGTGGCGCTGAACTGGGCCGGATTCGCCACGGCGGTCGTCGTGGACGAAGACCCGCCACCGCCGCCGCCACAGCCGGCGAGGCTCAGGACGGCGACAAGAACGGCAGCGCAGGCGGCGAAGGAAGGTTTGAATGTCATTGGATCCCTGATGCGTAAGGTTTTGTAAAGGCAGGCAACCTTACCGCAGGTACACGTTCAGGTTGCCTTTACATTTGTTTTTATTTGTTACAAATTCAAAGTTGATCGTATGCGAAGACGCCCCCGCAACAATTTTCTCGGAAACATAAAATAATTCGCTAAGGCAATACCGTCAAGGCTTACACTGAACCCAGCGCCGTACGATGAAAGATGCCCATGATCAGCCTTGCGAAATTTTTTGAAGACGTCAAACTGCCCACGATTTCCGAAGTGGCCCACGCCCTGATCGCGACCCTCGACGACGAGGACGCGTCCGCCAGAAAGGTAGCGGCCGTCATCGCGCGCGACCCGGCGCTGACGGCCAAGCTGATGCGCCTTGCGAACAGCGCCCGCTTCGGTTCGCGCCGCAACGTCAGCTCGCTCGACGAAGCGATCGCGCTCGCGGGCATGGCCCACATCCGCACGCTCGCGCTGGCCACGTGCTTCGCCGATTCCTTTCCGTCCCTGCCCGGCCTGGATTCGGACGAGTTCTGGAAAAGCAGCATGGCCTGCGCCGGCTACGCCAAATGGCTGGCGGGCGGCCTCGGCATCGACGGCAGCGAAGCCTGGCTGGCCGGCATGATGCTGCGCCTGGGCGAACTGCTGATCTACCAGGTGGCGCCGACGACGTTCGCGGAGATCGAGCAGTTGCCGCACCTCGCCGGCGGCCGCTGGGAGCGCGAGCAACGCCTGCTGGGCCTGTCCGAAGGCCAGATCACGGCCGAACTGGGCCGCCGCTGGAACTTCCCCGACAAGATCGTGCGCGCGCTGGAAAATTCATCCGACCCGATGGCGGCGCACCCGTTCTGCCAGTTGGGCGGCATCATCCACCTGGCCAGCCTGCTGGCCGACACGCCGAGCGACGACCCGGCGATCCTCGACACGCTGCCGGCCGACGTGATCGACACGCTGCGCCTGTCGCGCGAATGGATGACGGCACGCTTCCCGGCGCACGACGCATTCTCCGCCGCGCCCTGAACCTCGTGTAGCATGGACGGCAACGCAAGGAGCCGACCATGCCGCATCAATCCATCCTCGAAATCAATACGTTCGGACGCGGCAGCCGCGACATCACGGCCGCCGTCGCCGACGCCGTCGCCCGCTCGGGCATCCGCTGCGGGCTCGCACACGTGTTCGTCCAGCACACGAGCTGTTCCCTCCTGATCACGGAAAACGCCGATCCCGACGTCCGCCACGACCTGGAAACCATCCTCAGGCGCCTCGCGCCGGATGGCGACCCGGCCTACCGCCACGACACGGAGGGCCCGGACGACATGTCCGCGCACGCGCGCACGATGCTGACGTCCACGAGCGTCACCGTGCCGGTCGGCGACGGGCGGCTGCTGCTCGGCACGTGGCAGGGCATTTATCTGTGGGAGCACCGGGTGGCCGAGCACCGGCGCAATGTCGTCGTCACGGTGCTCGGTGACTGAACCTTGGGCAGAATGGACGCCAAACGCTGAACTGGAGGCATCGATGACCGTAAAAGTCTACCGCTACGCGCAGTACCCGGACGATCATGACGAGACGCTGTCGCATGGCTACGCAACGATGGAATTCATCATCATCAACAAGCTGACGCCCATGTCGGACAGCGCGATGGACGTCGATCCGGCGCACGTCGACCCGGACGGGCGCTACCTGGGCCTGAACGGCGGCAAACCCGCCTAGTACGCCGGTCGGGCCATCACAGCGACACGCCGACCGTCAGCGTGACGACATACCCAGCGACCGCATTGCCGCTGACCGACGCCATCTGCAGCGACGTGCCGTCACTGAACACATTATCGGTCGCATAGCTCATCGAGGCCAGGTTGCGCGAACTGGCGCCGTAGGCAGTCGTCGCATAGGCCTCGTTCAGGGTCGCCATCGGGAAGGTGAATTGCGACGTCTTGATGCGGTTCGACGCGCTCGCCGCCTTCGCGAGGCTCGGGTAGACCTCGAAGTGGATGTGCGGCATGCGGCCCGAGTAGCAGCCGGGGAAGATCGTCGTGAACGTGACGGTGCCCGTGCTGTCCGCCTCCTGCACGCCGCGCAGGTAGTTCTCGTTCGTCAGAGCGCTCGCGTACATCGAGTAATTGCCGTCGCGGTCGCAATGCCACAGGTAGATGGCGGCGCCCGCCACGCTGGCGCAGCTTGCGCCCACGTTGACGATCTGGAGTTTCAAGGTCGTCGGAATGCCGGCCGCCGTCGCGCTGCCGGGCGACACGCTCTTGCGGATGTCGCTGCGCACGATGCCGGACAGGGTCAGCGCGTTCGCGACGCCGCTGCCGTTGCTGTTGGTGCCGTCGCCCGGGTACGGGCCGCCGGTCTCCTCGGGGATGACGGCGCAGGTGCCCGTCGTCGTGGTCGTCGTGCTGCCCGTGCTGCCCGTGCTGCCGGTCGTGCTGCCGGACGTCGACGCCGCCGTCGATGCCGTCGTGTCGGCGCTCGAACCGCCGCCGCAGCCCGCGAGCGGCACGGCGGCCGCGGACGCGAGCAGCCAGCGCAGCGACCGGCGCCGGCTCGTCTCGGTGGCGAGCATGCGCTCGAGGTCTTCGGCAAGGCTGTGATGTGAATGATCCATGGGTCCCCCTGGGTTACGAAACGAGTATCCGGCCCGGCTTATCGATATGGATGCGGCATGCCAGGCGCGCGACGCATTGTCGGATGGGGAAACGTTAAGCGCCGTCAACCACTGTAAAGCCGCGTAAAGACGCGCGCGCCGCCCGCACTTCGCGCCGTCCAGCCGCATTTCGCGCCGCGCTCCGGTATCTCGTCGCATGGGCGCACGGACGAACCGGCATCCCGGCAAAGTGGCACCACTTAACGCACTCAAGGAGCCCACCATGCTGATCCAGATCCTGACCCACACCCCGATTTACGTCTGGGCGATCCTCGCCTTCCTCGTCCAGCGCGGCATGATCGCCATGCGCGACCGCGACCTGGAACTCCGCAAGCTGGTCATGATTCCCGCCGTGATGCTGGTGCTGTCGCTGCAGGACATGAACGCGAAGTTCGGCCTCGGCGGCCCGGCGCTGGCCGCATGGGCGCTGGCGGCGGCCGCCATGGCGCTGCCGGCCGGACTGGCCGGCACCGGGCGCATCGGGGCCAGCAACGTGCCGGGCAGCGTGCGCGTGCGCGGCAGCCGCCTGCCGCTCGTCATGATGATGGCCGTGTTCTTCACGAAGTACGTGGCGTCCGTGGCGCTGTCCGTCGCGCCGCAGCTGCGCCACGACACGCTGTTCGCCTGCGCCGTGTGCGGCCTGTTCGGCGTGTTCAACGGCTGGTTCGTCGGCCGCCTGGCGCGCGACCTGGCGTCGTACCGCCTGCTGCCGGCGGGTGCGGCAGCCGCGTAAGGTTCAGCTGTACCCGACGCCGCGCGCCATCATGGCCGCGAAGATCGGGATCAGCGCGAACACGTGGATCTCCAGCAGCATCGTCCGGCGCAGCGCATTGACCTCGTCCAGCGCCGGAACGAACGCCGCATCCGCCTTCGCCCGTTTTTGCCACCCGAGGATGCGCAGGGTGGGCCGGATCGAGATCAGGCCCACGACGGCGAAGGCGGCGATCTTCGCCCAGAACACCGGATTGTGCATGTAGAAGCCGGGACCTTTCGCGCCGTACTTCACGCGCAGGAAGCCGACCACGAGGATCGCCAGCGCCAGCACGCCATACGCCGCATCGAAGCGCCCCAGCAGGCGCACGGTGTGCGGCGACATCGCGGCGGGCCGCATCAGCGCCAGTTCGGCGGCCAGCACGGCCGCGAGACCGAACACGATCAGGTGGTGGACGATGGCGAGCAGGAGGTCGGTCATGATGCGGTCGCTGACAGTGAAGGAATGTCAACTGTAGCAAACTCCGGGGTCAGAGCCCGAATTCAGGAAATTGCCAAAAATCGGGCTCTGACCCCGGTTCAGCGAAGCATCGACTCCCACACCTTCTGCAGGCGCTTGGACGACACCGGCATCGGCGTGCGCAGCTCCTGGGCGAACAGCGAGACGCGCAGCTCTTCCAGCATCCAGCGGAACTCGATCATGCGCGGATCGAGGTTCTTCAGCGGCTGGTTCTTCACCGTGCGCTGGAACTGCGTCGCCGCCGCCTGCCACTCGGCCATCAACTGCGCGTCGCGTGCCGGATTCCCGCGCAGTTTTTCCAGGCGCACGTTCATCGCCTTCAGGTAGCGCGGGAAGTGGGCGAGCTGGCTGTATTCCGTCTCGGCGATGAAGCGCTTGTGGACGAGGCCCTGCAACTGCGCCTGCATGTCGCCCGCGACGGCCGGCGGCAAGCCTTGCAGGCGCTTGGGCAGGCCGTGGAACTCCGCGAGGATCTGGCCGGCCAGGCGCGCGGTCTCGTTGATCAGGAGGCCGATGCGGCCCTTGCCCTCGTCGCGGCGCTTGTTGAACGAGGCGGCATCGACCGGCAGCGGGTCCTGCAGGCAGGCGATCTCGATGGCCTTGTTGACGATCTGCTCGCGCAGTTCGTCCGGCGTGCCGACCGACATGAATTGCATGCCCATCTGCTGCAGGCCCGGCACGTTCTTCTCGGCGAATTTCAGCTGGTCCTTGAACTGCAGCGCGAACAGGCGGCGCAGGCCGACGCGGTGCGTGCGCGCCGCCACGTTCGGGTCGTCGAACACCTCCAGGTCGCAGTGCGTGCCCTTGTCGACGAGCGCCGGGAAGCCGATCAGCGTGATCTTGCCCTGCGTGATCTCCAGCAGTTCCGGCAGTTCGCCGAAGGTCCAGCCGGTGATGTTCGTGTGGGCGCTCGGCGCGGCCGCAGCCGCCGGCGCGGGCGCCGCCTTCCCTTTCGCATGCGAAGGCACGGGCGCCGGCGCGTTGGCGGCCAGCGGCTGCGCGAGCGGCTTCGCCCCGGATTGCGCGGCGGCCGGCGTGCTTTCCGCCATGCGCTGGAAACTCTGGCGCGCCTGGCCGCCCAGTTCCGCCTGCAAGGTGGCCAGGTTGCGTCCCATGTCGAGCTGGCGGCCGTGTTCATCGACGACCTTGAAATTCATGAACAGGTGCGCGGGCAGCGTCTCCAGCTTGAAATCCGTCGTCATCACGCGCACGCCCGTCTGCGCGTGGATGTCGGCGATGAGCGCGTCGATCAGGTCGCCGCGGCCGAAGCGCACCGGGTCCTCGTTGCGCTCGAAGAAGCGCGCGGCGTAGTCCGGCAGCGGCACGCAGTGGCGGCGCAGCTTCTGCGGCAGGGATTTCAACAACAGCTGCACCTTCTCCTTGAGCATGCCCGGCACGAGCCAGTCCGCGCGCTCGCGCGGGATCTGGTTCAGCGCGAACAGCGGCACCGTCAGGGTGACGCCGTCGCGCGGGCTGCCCGGCTCGAAGTGGAACGTCAGGCCCATCTCGATGCCGGTGACGTTCATCGTCTTCGGGAACAGCTCCGTCGTGACGCCCGCCGCTTCGTGGCGCATCAGCTCTTCGCGGTTCAGGTACAGGAGCTTGGGGTTGTCGCGCGCCGCGTCCTTGTACCACTTCTCGAAACCCGCGCCGTTCACGACGTCCGTCGGGATCTCCTTGTCGTAGAACGCGAAGATCAGCTGGTCGTCCACGAGCACGTCGAGGCGGCGCGACTTGTGCTCGAGGTTCTCGATTTCGCGGATCAGCTTGTGGTTGTGGGCGAAGAACGGAGAACGCGTCTCGTAGTCGCCGCCGACCAGCGCGTCGCGGATGAAGATCTCGCGGGCCTCGCCCGGATTGTGCAGCGCGTAGTTGATGCGGCGCTGGCTGTAGACGACGATGCCGTACAGCGTCGCGCGCTCGCTCGCCGTGACTTGCGCCGTGCGCTTTTCCCAGCGCGGCTCGCCCCACGATTTCTTCAGCAGGTGGCCGCCGATCTTCTCGATCCACTCCGGCTGGATCTGCGCGATGCAGCGCGCGTACAGGCGCGTCGTCTCGACCAGCTCCGCCGCCATGACCCACTTGCCGGCCTTCTTGCCGAGCGTCGAACCGGGCCAGATGTGGAACTTGATGCCGCGCGCGCCGAGGTAGGCGCCGCCGGACTGCGCCCCGCCTTCCTCTTCCATCTTGTAGCCGATGTTGCCCAGCAGGCCCGTGAGCAGCGCCATGTGCAGCTGGTCGTAGGTCGCGGGCGTCTCGTTCAGGCGCCAGCCCTGCTCCTTGACGATGGTGAGCAGTTGCGAATGCACGTCGCGCCACTCGCGCAGGCGCACCTGCGAGAGGAAATTCTCGCGGCAGTTGTCCTGCAGCTGGCGGTTCGTCTTCTTGTGCTCGATGGCCTGTTCGAACCAGCGCCAGATCTTCAGGAAGCCCAGGAACTCGCTCTTCTCGTCGGCGAATTTCTTGTGCTTCTCGTCGGCCTGCTGCTGGTATTCCATCGGCCGGTCGCGCGGGTCCTGCACGGACAGCGCGGACGCGATGATCAGCATCTCGCTGAGACACACATTGTCGACGGCGGCCAGGATCATGCGGCCCACGCGCGGATCGAGCGGCAGCTTGGCCAGCTTGCGGCCCATGCTTGTGAGCTCGTTGGCGTCGTCGACGGCACCCAGTTCCTGCAGCAACTGGTAACCGTCGGCGATGGCGCGGCCCTGCGGCGGCTCGACGAACGGGAAGGTCTCGACGTCCGTGAGGTGGAGGGACTTCATGCGCAGGATGACGGCCGCCAGCGACGAGCGCAGGATTTCCGGGTCCGTGAATTTCGGCCGCTGCAGGAAATCGGCTTCCTCGTACAGGCGGATGCAGACGCCGTCCGCGACGCGGCCGCAACGGCCCGCGCGCTGGTTGGCGGCGGCCTGCGCAATCGGCTCGACCTGCAACTGCTCGACCTTGTTGCGATAGCTGTAGCGTTTTACGCGCGCCAAACCGGCATCGACGACGTAGCGGATGCCCGGCACCGTCAACGACGTCTCGGCCACGTTCGTGGCCAGCACGATGCGGCGCGCGTTGGTCGTCTTGAATACCCGGTCCTGCTCTTCGACGGACAGGCGTGCGAACAGCGGCAGGATGTCGACGTGCGGCGGATGGTGCTTGCGCAGCGCCTCGGCGCAGTCGCGGATCTCGCGCTCGCCGGGCAGGAACACGAGCACGTCGCCCTGGCCCAGCCGGCACAATTCGTCGACGCCGTCGACGACGGCATCCATCAGGTCGCGCTTGTCGCGCGCGGCCTGCGCCTTCGACACCGCCTTGCCGTCGGCGGAGGACGCGAGTTCCTGGTCGCGCTCCACCGGGCGGTAACGCACCTCGACCTTGTACAGGCGGCCCGACACTTCGATGACGGGCGCCGGTTTGTCCGGCGTGCCGAAATGGCGCGCGAAGCGGTCGGCGTCGATCGTCGCGGACGTGATGATCACCTTCAGGTCCGGCCGGCGCGGCAGGATCTCCCTCAGGTAGCCGAGCAAAAAGTCGATGTTCAGGCTGCGCTCGTGCGCCTCGTCGATGATGATCGTGTCGTAGGCCTTGAGCAGCGGGTCGGTCTGCGTTTCGGCCAGCAGGATACCGTCCGTCATCAACTTGACCCAGGCGCCCGGCGACAGCGTGTCGTTGAAGCGGACCTTGTAGCCCACGTGCTCGCCCAGCGGCGAACCCAGTTCGTGCGCGATGCGCTTCGCCGTCGACGACGCGGCGATGCGGCGCGGCTGCGTGTGGCCGATCATGCCCTTCTCGCCGCGGCCCAGCTCCAGGCAGATCTTCGGCAGCTGCGTCGTCTTGCCCGAGCCGGTTTCGCCGGACACGATCACGACCTGGTTCTCCATCAGCGCCTTCGCGATTTCCGCGCGCCGGCCCGAGACGGGCAGCTCTTCCGGGAAGACGATGGGCGGCAGGGGATTCCGAACCGCGGGCTTGCGTCCATCGCCGCGCGCGGCGCGATCTTCGCGCGGACGCGATGCGCCGTCGCGCGGCTTGGCCGGGCGCTCCTGCGCGCCGGCGTCGTCGCCCGGCGGACGCACCTGCGCCTGCGCGAGCGCACTCGCGAGCGCGCCCTCGCGCGCAGGCGGGCGCGGGCCGCGGCGCGCGGACTGGCCTTCGCCACGCGGTTGCGAAGAACGGTCGGGAGAAGGTGCGCGCGCCGGCTTCGGCGCGGGCTTGTTACTCTGTTCAGACATTGATTTTTACGAGGATTTGGTGCGCAAGTCGCGCAGCGAATTATAATGCGGCAAATGGAAAACCCTACCCTATTCGTCCAGTGGCTGCGCTCTGTCGCGCCGTATATTCACGCCTTCGGCGGCAAGACGTTCGTCGTCGCTTTCCCCGGTGAACTGGTCGCGGACGGCGTACTGCCCGTGCTCGCGCAGGACCTGTCGCTGCTGGTCGGACTCGGCATCCGCGTCGTGCTGGTGCACGGCTCGCGGCCGCAGGTGGCCGAACAGCTGGCGCTGCGCAACGTCGAGGGCCGCTTCCACAACGGCGTGCGCGTCACGGACAGCGCGGCGATGGAATGCGCCAAGGAAGCCGCGGGCGAACTGCGCCTGGACATCGAGGCCGCGTTCAGCCAGGGTTTGCCCAACACGCCGATGTCGAATGCCCATATCAGCATCGTCTCCGGCAACTACGTCACGGCGCGCCCGCTCGGCGTGATCGACGGTGTCGACCACGAGCTGACGGGCGTCACGCGCAAGGTCGCGGCCGACAAGATCCAGCCGATCCTCAACACCGAGGACAACATCGTGCTGCTGTCGCCGCTGGGCTTTTCGCCGACGGGCGAGGTGTTCAACCTGACGATGGAAGACGTGGCGGTATCCGCCGCGATCGCCCTGCACGCCGAAAAACTCGTCTTCATCACCGAGACGCCGCTGATGAAGGACGCCGGCGGCGGCGACATCCGCGAACTGTCGTCGCACCAGGCCGAAGCCGTGCTGCAGGCGGGCTTTTTGCCGAACGACGCGTCGTTCTACCTGCAGCACGCCATCAAGGCCTGCAACAGCGGCGTCGACCGCGCCCACATCGTGCCCTACTCGCTGGACGGCTCCGCGCTGCTGGAACTGTTCACCCACGACGGCGTGGGCACGATGATCACGCACGACAACCTCGAGAGCCTGCGCCAGGCTTCAATTGAGGACGTCGGCGGCATTATCAAGCTCATCGAACCGCTGGAAGCGGACGGCACGCTGGTAAAACGTCCGCGCGAACTGATCGAACGCGAGATCGAGCAATTCTCCGTGATCGAGCACGACGGCGTCATCTTCGGCTGCGCCGCGCTGTACCCGTTCCCCGAATCGAAGATGGCGGAAATGGCCTGCCTGACCGTGAGTCCGGATGCGCAGACCCAGGGCGACGGCGAGCGCATCCTGAAGCACATGGAAAACCGCGCCCGCGCGGCCGGCATGACCAAGCTGTTCGTGCTGACCACGCGCACGTCGCACTGGTTCAAGAAGCGCGGCTTCGTGCTGGCGACCGTCGACGACCTGCCCAAGGATCGGGCGCATATGTACAACTGGCAGAGACGGTCGCAGATCCTGATCAAGCAGCTGTGAAAACGCCGTCGTTCCCGCGGAGGCGGAATAGTGCCCCGGCACTATTCCGCCAAGTCCATTGCGGCCACGCGCGCAAATTAGGCCCCTGCCTTCGCAGGGGCGACGTTGTTCACGGCCGGTAGCTTTTCCCCGGCCGCCTTATAATCACGTTTTTCCGATACCGAACCAGGAGCAAGAACATGGCCCGCACCGTCCATTGCATCAAACTGAACAAGGAAGCCGAAGGCCTCGCCTTCCCGCCGTACCCGGGCGAACTGGGCAAACGCATCTATGAAAGCGTGTCGAAAGAGGCGTGGGATGGCTGGCTCAAGCACCAGACCATGCTGATCAACGAAAACCGCCTGAACATGGCCGACGCGCGCGCCCGCAAATACCTGGCCACGCAGATGGAACGCCATTTCTTCGGCGAAGGTGCCGACGAGGCCGCCGGCTACGTGCCGCCGACCGCCTGACGATGCACGGGGACAGCGCCGCCTGTCCCTACATCTGCCTGCACTGGCGCAATTCACAGCGCGCCATGAACACTTTCCCGCTCATCGTCCCGCTTTCGCAGCGCATGCGATAGACCTCGACGGGCCCCGGCTGCGTGATCAGCCCGGCGCCCTGCCCGCCCGTACAACCTTGCTGCTTCGCCATCTTCTCGACGGTGGCCGACGACACGCCCGTGTGGAACGGAATCGTTTCGACGGCCGGCGAGGCGGCGGCCACGGGTGCGGCCGGCGCGGCCGGTGCCGGCATGGTGTGATGAAACATGGAGCAACCGCCCAGGCCCAGCGCGGCCGCCAGGGCGATCGACAACAGAGCCGGAGCGCGCTTCATGTCCGCTCCGCTCAGAACGTCAGCGACTTGACGCCGTCGCCCGTGCCCAGCAGGCAGACGTCGGCGCCGCGGCGGGCGAACAGGCCGACGGCGATCACGCCGACGATCTGGTTGATCTCCGATTCCAGGCCCACCGGGTCCTTGATCGACAGGCCGGCCACGTCGAGGATGTAGCCGCCGTTGTCGGTGACGAAGGCGTCCGTGCTGCCCGGCTTGGTGCGCAGGCGCGGTTGGCCGCCCAGCGCGGCGAGCTTGCGGCTGACGGCATTCGCGGCCATTGGCACGACTTCGACCGGCAGCGGGAATTTACCCAGCGTCTCGACCAGCTTGGAGCCGTCGGCGATGCACACGAACTTGCCCGACACGGACGCGACGATCTTTTCGCGCGTCAGCGCCGCGCCGCCGCCCTTGATCATGGCGCCCGTGGCGTTGATCTCGTCGGCGCCGTCGACGTAGACGGAGATCGCCGCGACGTCGTTCAGGTCGAACACCTCGATGCCGTGGCCGCGCAGGCGGGCCGCCGTCGCTTCCGACGACGCCACGGCGCCCTTGATGCGCGACTTGATCTTGCCGAGTTCGTCGATGAAGAAGTTGGCGGTGGAGCCGGTGCCGACGCCGATGATTTCGCCGTCGACCACGTGATCGATGGCGGCGCGGGCCACTGCCTGCTTGAGTTCGTCCTGAGTCATGATGTTGGTAAGAGGTGAAGAATCCGACATTTTAGCGGATTCGGCGGCCCTCCTCGCCGCAACGGCCATGATGCGCCACGCTTTCGCGACAGTTTTCATGCCAATTCAGCATATAATCTTGCAACCAAAGAAACACCTGTCTCAGCCTCGGACACCACCACGCCAACGACCCATGTTCCGGACCCTGACCACCTTCCTGCTCGCCCTCGTCCTCGCGCACGCCGCGACGGCCGCCGACTTCTCGCCGTCCGCGCCATCCGGCCCGTACCGCGTCGGCTTCCACGTCCGCCAACAGTACGACCGGGCGCGCGTCTACCAGCATCCGCGCAATCCGGTCACGGCGCAGGCCACGAGCGGCGACCGCTCGCGGCCGCTGCAGACGCTCGTCTGGTATCCGGCCATCGGCAGCGGCGGCGCCATGACCTGGCGCGACTACGTGGCGACCGTCGCGACCGAGGAAGAATTCAGCCGCATGCCCGACCAGGTGCGGCGCGCCACCGACGCGCTCGTCGAGACGCGCGGCGCGCAGGTCCAGCGCGAACTCACGAACCCGATGCACGCCCTGCGCGACGCGCCCGAGCGTCCCGGCAAGTTCCCGGTCGTGATCTACGCGCCCAGCCACAGCGCCTACGCGATCGAGAACACCGACCTGTGCGAATACCTGGCGAGCCACGGCTATATCGTGCTCGCCACGCCGTCGCTGGGCCCGCGCTCGCACACGATGACGGCCGACCTGGAAGGCGCCGAAGCCCAGGCCGACGACATCGGCTTCCTCGTCGGCTACGCCTCCACGCTGGCGCAGGCGGACACGAACCGCATCGCCGTCGTCGGCCACAGCTGGGGCAGCCTGGCAAGCGTGCTGGCGGCGGCCCGCGACGATCGCATCCGCGCCCTCGTCACGCTGGACGGCTCGCTGCGCGCCGCCTACGACTACGTGAACGGCGGCCCGCGCGCCGCCCGCTACGTCACGCCGGAACGCCTGGGCATCCCGCTGCTGTACATGACGCGCCTGCAGGACGAGGGCACCGTGGGCGCCGAACTGCTGGCGCGCGTGCGCTATGCCGACGTCTACCTCGCCACGCTCGCTGCCGCGAACCACATGGATTTTTCGTCCTGGTCGCAGCGCATGGCGCCGGAAGTCGCCTACGCCGGCCGCACGCGCGCCCAGCTTGCGCAATCGTACGGCGCGATGGCGCACATGGTGGAACGCTTCCTCGACGCGCGCCTGAAGAACGATGCCCCCGCGCGCCGCCAGCTGGACGATGCCCTCGCCGCGCAGCGCCCGCCGCCCGGCTTCGTGTCGTTTGCCGTGCACCGCGCCGCGAGCGCGCCGCCGACGCTCGACACCTTCCTCGACCAGCTGGGCCACCAGGGCTTCGAGCACATCGGCGCCATCTACGACCGCCTGCACGCGCAAAACCCTGACCTGACCCTCGACCCGCTGCAGGCGCACGACTGGGGCATGAAGCTGCTGCGCGAACGGCGCGCCGCGGACGCCTTGCAGGTGTTCCGCCTGGGCGTGAAGCTGTATCCGGAACGCTTCGACTTCCTCTACGACGGCCTGGGCCAGGCCTGCGAGGCGGCGGGCGAGCGCGACGCGGCCATCGCCAATTACCGGCAGGCGCTGGCGCTGGAGCCGGGGCAGATGCATGCGCGCGAGCGGCTGGGCGCGCTGGGGGAACAGTGATGAAACGCGTGACTGGCATCGGCGGTATCTTCTTCGAGGCGAAAGACCCGGCCGCCCTGGGCGCCTGGTACAAGCGCCACCTCGGCATCGATGTGCAACCGTGGGGCGGCGCGGCCTTCGACTGGAGCGACGACGCCGGCAATCCCGGCGGCGGCACGACGGCCTGGTCCGTGTTCGCCGCCGGCAGCGATCCGTTCGTGCCGGGCCGCGCGCCTTTCATGATCAATTACCGCGTCCACGACCTCGCCGCGCTCCTGCAGACGCTGCGCGACGAAGGCTGCGACGTGCTGGACAAGACCGACGACGGCGAATACGGCAAGTTCGGCTGGGTCATCGATCCCGAAGGCAACAAGGTCGAGCTGTGGGAGCCCCCGCCCGGCCGATAGTCGTGCGCGATGCGGCGGCTGCGGCTGTGTAGAATGAGTTCCAATATCACAGCCGGAGAACAGCGTGCCGAAACAGCAGACCCCGTCGATCACGTGGCTGGACGACGCGACGCCGTCCGACTACGACGCCGCGGGCCATTACCTGGCCCTCGTCGACAATCAGAAGAACATCGATAAAGCCGTGGCGGACCTCAGGGCCGGAACGATCGTCGACTACAAGGCGACGGACCTGCTGCGCGCCGCGCATCTTGCCGTGCCCAAGGCCGACGACCGCCCGATCCGCGAGCAGATCAAGAAAATCAAGCGCGGCGAACCCGTCTCCCCGGTGCTCCTCGTGCGCGTGCCCGCGCTGAAGAAAGTCATCGTCGCGGATGGCTTCCACCGGATCTGCGCGGCCTGCCGCATCGATCCCGACGTCGTGCTGCACTGCAAGCTGGTCGGCGTCTAGCGGCTCACGGCGCCCTTGCGGCGCCACGCTCCGGCCTGCAAGGACAGGGCCGACACGAGGAAGTAGAACGCCCCGAAGCCGGCATAGCCGGCCACGGTGGCGATCGTCGGCACGACGGCCGTCCCCGCCTGGAAGATGAAGACGGCGCCCGCCAGGGCCGACTGTCCGCCGCTCAGGATCATCGCCCATTGCGCGCCGTAGGCCTTCCAGCGGCGCAGCCCCGTGCCGAGTTGCAGCATCCCGGACAGGATGGCCCATGCGCCGAACACGCCGAGCACCCGGTTCATGTCGGGCAGCGCGACGGCAACGGCGACCGCCACCGCCAGGCTGGCGACGGCGTTCGCGGCCTGCGTGCGGTTTGCGGCGAGGCCGCCGCTCCGCGATCCATCGGCCAGGTTGGCCAGCGCGTCCCAGGCGGGATAGCACACGAGCAACGCGGCGGCGAAGCCCATCGAATGCCGTGCCACGCCCACGGCAGCGGCGACCCAGGCGAACGAGAATACCGCCCGGGTCAAGTAGTACGTCTTCAGCCAGCGTTCCTGGGCGGCGCGGTCCGGCACTGCGTGCGAGTCGTTCATTGGTCTTCCTTCGAATTTGCCTACCTACCAGTTGGTAGGCAGATCGGTTAAAAAAATGCACCGATGTGCACCCTAGTTTTTTGCCGCCATGCGCTCCAGCTGCGGATCCATGATGGCGCCGAACATGGCGGTATCGCCGTAGGCACGGGCCGACAGCATCGCGCCGTGCACCGTCGCCATGAACGCTTCCGCCTCTGTGCGCGGCGGATGGGTCAGTGCGACGGTCCCCTGCCGTACGCCGCGCTCGAGCACGGACGTCAGCCATCCCGACAGGAAGCGGAAATACGCCCGGATCTCCACGGCCACGTCATCCGGCAGAATCGGCAATTCGCCGGCCAGCAAGGCGCACACGCAGAACGGTGCGCTGGCATCCCCGATGCAGCTCTTCCAGTACTGGACATACGCACGCAACTGGTCGAGCGGACCGGCGACGCCGTGTTCGAGATTCCCGAGCCCTTCTTCGGCCGCTTCGCGATAGCGGACGACGAGCGTCTTCACCAGGTCGACCTTGGCGGGGAAATGGTGATGGATGCTCGCCTTGCGGATACCGACCGCCGCCGCGATGTCGGCGTAGCTGAAACCGTTATAGCCGCCGGTGACGATCAGGGCACGTGCACAGGCCAGGATGTCGTCGGCCGTGGTGGAGGATTTGTTCATGACGCACACCCTACCTTCTAGTAGGTAGAATGTCAAAGGCTTTTTGCGCGGAGCGAACGCGGCCAATGATTAAATCAGCAAATCCGAAAAAATTTCTCTCAAGAATTTAATGAAAAATGCAATCCGGTCGTCCTGTATCAAGGGATAGTTATTGAACATCCCATGACCTTCACAACAACAAGATTCCGACCATGCTGAGCCTTCATACCAACGTCGCCTCGCTGTCCGCCCAAAATTCGCTGGGCAGCACGCAGGCGACCCTGTCGACCTCGATGACCCGCCTGTCGACCGGCTACCGCATCAATTCGTCGATGGACGACGCGGCCGGCCTGCAGATCGCCACCCGCCTGAAAGCCCAGAGCAGCGGGATGTCGGTCGCGATGCGCAACACCCAGAACTCGATTTCCATGCTGCAGACGGCCGACGGAGCACTGAACGAAGTCAACAACGTCCTGACCCGCATGAAAGACCTGGCCACCCAGGCCGCCGACGGCTCCGCCTCGGCCGACGACAAGACGGCGCTCCAGGCCGAATACGATTCGCTGACGGATGAACTCTCGAATATCTTCAGCAACACCAAGTTCGGCGGCACCCGTCTGCTGAACACCAACGACCCGGCGGACGTGAATCCGGTCAAGGCAGCGAAGGCCGGCAAGCTGAACGGCTCGGTGACGTTCCAGATCGGCGCCGACGATTCGGAAACCATGACCGCGAGCTTCTCCACCGAACTGGGCGCCGTCAACACCGCCATCCAGGACGCCACCGGAGGCAATCCGGCCGTCGCCGGGCGCTTCGCGGGCGACGGCTCCGCAACGATTGCGACCATCGGCCATGCGCTGGCCGATCACACGGGCGATGCCAATCTCGCCAACAACGGCGCCGCCGATGCGACGTCGGCGATCCTGAACCTGAGCGGCGCCATCGACGCCGTATCGGCCCTGCGGTCGAAGCTGGGCGCGATCTCGAACCGCCTGGACCACGTCTACAACAACCTGGCCAACATCTCGAGCAACACGCAGGCCGCGACGGGCCGCATCATGGACGTCGACTTCGCGACCGAGTCGTCGAGCATGACGTCGAACCAGATGCTGATGCAGGCCGGCACCGCCATGCTGAAGCAGACCAACAGCATGTCGTCGATGGTCATGTCGCTGCTGCAGTAAGCGCGGCGGTCTCAGTCGGGCGGCAGGCAGCCGTACATCCGCCGCCCTTCCCGCTCGCCATTCCAGATCTGGTGCACGACGGCGCTGCCGTCATGCTGGCGCGCGAGGCAGAACCGGGCCTCGTAGCTGGACGCGGCCCGGCCGTTGGCCCCCGGCCGCGCCTCGATGCGCAGGCTGTAGACCCGGCCCGGCGCCAGCGGCGTCGACGCCGTGCGCGGCAGCGACGCCACCCTGCCGCCGTACGGCACGCACATGCCGAACGTGAGCGGGAACGTGCGTTCCCTCGGCATCGCCATCTTCCACACCGGACGCGCGCCCTCCCACACGACGATCGCCTGGAAATCCGGCGTGCCCAGGCGTTCTTCGCGCGGCGTGATCGTGAAGCACGGGCCGCCCCGCGGGCCTTCGCGCACCTCGGCCTCGCCGACGCGTGCGACGGCCGCCGCCGGCAGCCAGGCGCATACCAGTAAGACCGGAATTCGGATGCGGAAGGCTATGGACATGGCCGGATCGCGGGAGAGGAACGCAAGGCGACAGCCTACGTCGGTGCCGCCGTCAAATTTTGAGGTCGCGCAAATTCAGGCGGAGACGGACGTTACCATCCGCGCGAACCGGCGCGCGCCGCCGCGCGGCAGGTTGTCCGGGTCGCGCGGATCGGCGAGAAAGCGGGCCAGCACCTGTTCGTACAGATCGAGCTGGTGCGCATGGCGGCGCTGGCGCATGACGTGCGGATTGCGCATGTATTTCAGCGCGAAATAATCGGCGAGCAGGTCGCCTTGCGCTTCCATGTTGTAGTCGGCCAGGGTGGCGCCGGGACGCAGTTCGTAGCGGTACGACAGGCCGATGCGGATGGCGCCGCGCAGCCGCACTGGATAGTCGAGCTGGTGCTGCCACACGTGCACCATCTCATGAAGGAACCAATGCACCACGGCCGAATCGCCGCGGGTGTAGTCAGGAAGAAAACAGGAGCGGTGAAAGTATATGCTCCCGTTCGGCGTCATCGCACAATTGCGAGGTTGAAAAGGCATGTAGCGGCGGGCATGGATGCGAACGCGCTTGTAGTCGATAGCATCTCCGAACAACAGGGATGCCATGGCGATTTCGCCTGCGGTGAGAGCGCGCCAGCGAGGCGAAAGCAGACGATGAGCAGGTACGGCATCCATCGGTTACTTTTGGGAGAGTGAGAGGCGAAACATGTGATTGATCAGGGGGAATCTACCAGCCTGACATCCTTCCGAAGGATGTCGAATAGCTGACGCCACAGAGTGGATCGCTCGGGGTAGGATACATCGGTCGATGCTTTTACTTCGGCCTCCGTGCTCACCTGACATTGGTTTGACTGGATGATGGATAAGACCGCTTTCGGCTACAGCGGAAGTTTCGAAAGCCTATTGAAGGGCCGGGAGAAAAGCGATGTCGAACCGTTGCGCCAACTGTGTCAGGCGTCTGTCCAGTGACCACAGGCGCGATCCCGGCGTCAGCAGTGTTGAAGCCAGCAGAGCAAGGTCGACGACGCCACATCCGAGGCCATACAACTTTTCGCGCTCGATGAATATCCGGACCTCATCCAACGTTGCCTGCCGTGCTTGAGGCAATGTCGCGATATCGGCCAGCGTACGGGATCGAGGTGCCGGCGGCGTGCCGCAAGCGAGTTCGGTCACGATGAGCGGATGGGACAAAACGAAGTCCTGCATCAGGAGGCTAACCAAACCTTCGTTGCGGTTGCGGAAGTGGTCTACCCACACCGACGTATCGACCAGAACAGCATTCATTCCGTCAGCTCGCCCAACCGGCGCGGAACACCTGCCATGTCGGGTGCCGCACCGCCGAGGCTGGCAAGGCGCCGAGCAGCCTGAACGCGCACGAAGGTTTTGATTGCTTCCCGAAACAGATCGGCCTTGTCCATTTCCGGGTCGGCCATTTCCAAGGCCTTTTCGTACAATGCATCGTCGATGGTCACCGTGGTTCGCATTGCTTGCTCCATGCATCAAATATGGAGACATATTGCATCAAAAAGTGCATCCCCACAAGCAACTTTGAAACTTGGTGTGCAGACTGCCACACATGCACCATCTCATGCATGAACCAGTGGATGGTGTGCGGATCGCCCGCGGCATAGTCGGGCAGGAAGCAGGAGGGGTGAAAATACATGCTGCCGTTGGGCGTCATGGCGCAGTTTTTCGGCTGCACCAGCGGCAGGTAGCGGCGCCCGTGCACGTGCACGCGCGCCCAATCGATGGCGCTGCCGAACAGCAGCGACGCCATGCGTATTTCGCCCGGGGTCAGGCCACGCAGCAGGCGTCGCTGCATCCGGTGAGGCTCAGGCTGCCTTGCCGAGGGCCGCTGCGGACTTGGCCAGCTCGGTGATCAGGCCCCAGTCGCCGGCCTTCATCGCGTCCGCCGGGGTCAGCCAGGAGCCGCCCACGCACGCGACGTTCTTCAGCGCGAGGAATTGCGGCGCGGTCTCGATCGAGATGCCGCCCGTCGGGCAGAACGTGATGTCCGCCAGCGGACCGCCCAGCGCCTTCAGCATGCCGACACCGCCCGCCGGCACGGCCGGGAACAGTTTCAGCTGCTTGAAGCCGGCTTCGCGCGCCACCATCACTTCGGACGGGGTCATGCAGCCCGGCAGCATCGGCAGGCCGCTCTTTTTCGCGGCATCGATCAGGGCCGGGGTCAGGCCCGGCGACACGCCGAACACGGCGCCCGCATCGCGCGACGCGGCGAGTTCTTCCGGCTGCGTCAGGGTGCCGACGCCGACGATCGCGCCTTCCACCTGGGCCATCGCGCGGATCGCCTCCAGGCCGTGCTTCGTGCGCAGCGTGACTTCGAGCACGCGGATGCCGCCGGCGACGAGCGCCTTGGCGAGGGGGACCGCATGGTCCGGATCGTCGATCGCGATCACGGGGATCACGACGGCCGATTTCATGATGTCCAACAGGGTCATATCGTTACTCATCGTTGTGCTCACTTGGCGGTGGATTTGCGAAACAGGAAATCTTCATCCGAACCGGGCATGATCTCACCGCTGTCGGTGCCTTCATGCAGGGGAACGGTCGTATCGATCGGTGACGGCAGCGGGAAGTGGGCGGCGCCCTCTTCCGCCGCGCTGACGGATTTGCGGAACACGTCGAACAGCTCGCGGCCCATGCCGATGTGGCCGGAGCTCAGGTCGGCGGTCGCCATCTTGCGCGATGCCCACACGTCTTCCGGCACCAGCGCATCCAGCGAACCTTGCGTGGCATCGACGCGGATGATGTCGCCGTCGCGCACCAGGCCCAGCGGACCGCCGGCCAGGATTTCCGGCGACACGTGGATCGCGGCCGGCACCTTGCCCGACGCGCCCGACATGCGGCCGTCGGTGACCATCGCGACGTGGAAGCCGCTGTCCTGCAGGTTCGCCAGCGCCGGCGTCAGCGCGTGCAGTTCCGGCATGCCGTTGGCGCGCGGGCCCTGGAAGCGGATCACGGCGACGAAATCGCGGTTCAGCTTGCCGGCCTTGTAGGCGTGCATGAAATCTTCCTGCGAATCGAACGTCAGCGCAGGCGCTTCGACGATGTGATGTTCCTTCTTGACGGCCGAGACCTTCATCACGGCGCGGCCCAGGTTGCCCTGCACGAGCACCATGCCGCCATTGTCGCTGAACGGGTTCGTATGCTTGCGCAGCACGGTCTCGTCGCCGCTCTGTGCCGGCAGGTCGCGCCAGACGACCTTGTCGCCGTCGAGGAACGGTTCCTTGCAGTGGTTGCGCAGGCCGCGGCCGAGGATGGTGTTGACGTCGTCGTGCGCGAGGCCCGCGTCCAGCAGTTCGCGGATGACGAAGGTCGGGCCGCCCGCGGCCTGGAAGTAGTTCACGTCGGCGTCGCCGTTCGGGTACACGCGCGTCAGCGACGGCACGACCTTCGACAGTTCATCGAAGTCGTTCCAGTCGATCACGATGCCGGCCGCGCGCGCGATGGCGACGAGGTGCAGCGTGTGGTTCGTCGAACCGCCCGTCGCGTGCAGCGCAACGATGGCGTTGACGATGCATTTTTCGTCGACGATGTGGCCGATCGGCATGTACTCGCCGCCCTGCTGCGAGATCTTGACGGCATGCTGCGCCGCGGCGCGGGTCAGCGCCTCGCGCAGCGGCGTGTCCGGATGGACGAACGCGGCGCCCGGCAGGTGCAGGCCCATCATCTCCATCAGCATCTGGTTGCTGTTGGCGGTGCCGTAGAACGTGCAGGTGCCGGCGCTGTGGTAAGCCTTGGCCTCGCCTTCCAGCAGCTCTTCACGCGTGGCTTCGCCCTTCGCGTAACGCTGGCGCACGGCGGCCTTTTCCTTGTTCGAGATACCGGTCGCCATCGGGCCGCCCGGCACGAAGATGCCCGGGATATGGCCGAAGTGCAGCGCGCCGATCAGCAGGCCCGGCACGATCTTGTCGCAGATGCCGAGATACAGGCTGGCGTCGAACATATTGTGCGACAGCGCGATGGCCGTCGACATGGCGATGGTGTCGCGCGAGAACAGCGACAGCTCCATGCCCGGCTGGCCTTGCGTGACGCCGTCGCACATGGCGGGCACGCCGCCGGCGAACTGGGCCACGGCGCCGACTTCACGCACGGCATCCTTGATGACCTTGGGGTAGGCTTCGAACGGCTGGTGCGCCGACAGCATGTCGTTGTACGAGGAGACGATGGCGACCGACGGCTGCTTGGCCTCGCGCAGCTTGAGCTTGTCGTTGGCCGGGAACGCGGCGAAACCGTGCGCCAGGTTCGTACATGCCAGCACGCTGCGCTGCACGCCCTTCACGCGCGCCGCATCGAGATGCGCCAGGTAGGCCTGGCGCGACGGCCGGCTACGCTTGATGATCCGGTTGGTGACCTGTTCTACTACGGGGTGCAGCGCCATGATCTGTTCCTTGTGAATTGGATTTCTGAAATTTTACTACGAAATGCGGATTGCCGCTCGTTATTCGCTTGGCTGCGGGGAGATAAATGCCTCGTGTACGCACGCGTCCTGGCGGCGCCCGCTCATCCGCGCCTTCGCGGCACGACGGATTTGTGTAGTGAATTTACGCCTGCTTCCTGTATGATTCGATAACCTGCACAAAATGACATCATACCGTCCAAGTCCATCATCATGCGCCAACCATCCCTGACCAGCATCGCCAGTTACCAGGCCCTCCAGGCCCACGCCCAAGACGCCACGCAATGGCAGATGCGCGACCTGTTCGCGCAAGACCCGCAGCGCTTCGAGCGCCTGTCTGCGGAAGCGGCCGGGCTGTTCCTAGACTATTCAAAAAACCGCCTGGACGGGCGCACGCTTGCACTGCTGGCAAGCCTCGCGCGCGAGCGCGGCGTCGAGCGCCTGCGCGACGCCATGTTCGCCGGCGACAAGATCAACCTGACGGAAAACCGCGCCGTCCTGCACACCGCCCTGCGCGCGCCGCAGGACAAGCAGATCACGGTCGACGGCCAGGACATCACCGCCGACGTGCATGCCGTACTCGCCCGCATCAGGACGTTCAGCGACGCCGTGCGCAACGGCCAGTGGCTCGGCCACACCGGCCGCGAAATCACGGACATCGTCAACATCGGCATCGGCGGTTCCGACCTCGGCCCGAAGATGGTCTGCCTGGCGCTGCGCCAGTTCGCGCATCCGCGCCTCACCATGCACTTCGTCTCCAACGTCGACGGCCACGACATGGACGCGGCGCTGTCGCGCGTGAATCCGGAAACGACGCTGTTCATCATCGCGTCCAAGACGTTCACGACGGCCGAGACCATGATGAACGCGAACACGGCGCGCGCGTGGTTCCTCAGGCACGCACCGGAACAGGCGCTGGCGAAGCACTTCGTCGCGGTCTCGACCAACGTCGAAGCGATCAAGAAGTTCGGCATCGATCCGGACAACATGTTCCCGTTCTGGGACTGGGTCGGCGGCCGCTACTCCGTCTGGTCGGCGATCGGCCTCCCCGTCGCGCTGTGCGTCGGCTACGGCTACTTCGCCGACTTCCTCGCGGGCGCGCACGCGATGGACGAGCACTTCCGCACCGCGCCCATCGAGCAGAACCTGCCGATGATCCTCGCCCTCGTCGGCTTCTGGAACCGCGAATTCCTGGGCTGCCCGTCGGTGTCGATCGCGCCCTACCACCAGGACCTGAACCGCTTCCCCGCCTACCTGCAGCAGCTCGACATGGAAAGCAACGGCAAGCGCGTCACGCGCGCCGGCGACACCATCACGGACTATGCGACCGGCCCCGTGATCTGGGGCGACGTCGGCACGAACGGCCAGCACGCCTACTTCCAGCTGCTGCACCAGGGCACGGACGTCACGCCGATGGATTTCATCGCCGCCCTGCGTCCGGCGCACGAATTCCAGAACCACCACGCCGCGCTGCTCGCCAACTGCTTCGCGCAGTCGGAAGCGTTCATGAAGGGCAAGACGGCGGACGAGGTACGTGCGGACCTGGCCGGACAGGATGCCGCCGAGATCGAGCGCCTGGTCCCGCACAAGACCTTCCCGGGCAACCGTCCGAGCAACACGATCCTGATGGAATACCTGACCCCGGCCACGCTGGGCGCGCTGATCGCGCTGTACGAGCACAAGGTGTTCGTGCAGGGCGCGATCTGGGACGTGAACAGCTACGACCAGTGGGGCGTCGAACTGGGCAAGGTGCTGGCCAAGAAGATCGAAGCGGAACTGAACGGCGCCGCGCAGCCGGCGCAGCACGACGGCTCGACCAACGGCCTGATCGCGCGCGCCAAGGCCGCCGTCTGAGGAGCGTTCCATGAAGAGCGAAAAATTCCACATCGTGCATGACGAGCCGATGCTCGTCGGCGAATCGGCCGTCTGGCATGCGATCGAATCCGCGCTGTACTGGGTCGACATCGACGGCAAGTCCGTGCACCGCCTGCATCCGTCGAGCGGCAAATACTCGCGCTGGAACACGGCCACGGAGCCGTCCGCCATCGCCGTCGACCAGGACAACAACCTCGTGCTGTCCACGCGCGCCGGCTTCGTCTACCTGAACACGACGACGGGCGACCTGAGCGACATCGCGCCGGCGCCGTACGACCCGGCCATCGTGCGTTTCAACGACGGCCGCGTCGATCCCGCCGGCCGGTTCTGGGTCGGCACGATGTACGAGCCGCGCGACCAGCCGAAGGCCGAGATGTACGTGCTGGACAAGGGCGCGCTGCGCCTGGCCTGGGCCGGCGGCATGACGAACTCGAACGGCCTGGCCTTCAGCCCGGACGGCAGGACGATGTACCACTCCGACACGACGAGCCACCGCGTCGACGCCTACGATTACGACATCAGGACGGGTACGGCATCGAACCGCCGCAACCTCGTGACCTTCTCGGACGACAAGAAGGCGGCCGACTACGGCGGCCGTCCGGACGGCGCGGCCGTGGACAGCGAGGGCAATTACTGGTCCGCGATGTTCGAAGGCGGCCGCATCGTCAAGCTGTCGCCGACGGGCGAGCTGCTGCAGGAAATCGAACTGCCGGTGCGCTGCCCGACCTCGGTCGCGTTCGGCGGACCGGACCTGCGCACGCTGTACGTCACCAGCGCCAGCAAGGGCCGCTCGAACGACGAGCTGGCAAAGTATCCGCACAGCGGCAAGGTGCTCGCGTTTGCCGTGGACGTGCCCGGCGTCGAACAGGCCGAATACCGCGGCTGATTTTTCGGCTGCGCATGGTGGGCTCGGAGAGCCCACCAAATCCCTCGCGCCCACCTCCGGACAGATGTGGCACCATAAGTTTCAAATCCCTCCCTTTACGTAGTAAATTTTCTTGCGCAGCCAATAATTGTGTAGTAAATTTACAGCATTTCACTCCTCGACAGACACCATGGCTCTTTCCGATTTCGATCTCGTTTTCTTCGGCGGCAGCGGCGACCTCGCGATGCGCAAGCTGTTGCCGGCGATGTATGCCCGTGACGTGTGCAACGACCTGCCCGCGACGGCGCGCATCATCTGCGTCGGCCGCGATGCCATGTCGCAGGAAGCGTTCATCGACATGGTCGAGACCCATGCGAAGCCGCACGTGAAGGAAAACGTCGACGCCGCCGCGTGGCAGACCTTCCTGGACCGCATCACCTATGTCGCCGTCGATGCCGGCAACGTGGCGACCTATGCGGGGCTCGTCGAGGCGCTGCGCGAGGATGCCGGCATCACGCGCGTCTATTACCTGGCCACGCCGCCCCAGTTGTTCGCGCAAATCTGCGAGAATCTGGCCGCCGTGGGCCTGGCGACGCCGGATTCGCGCGTCGTGCTGGAAAAGCCGCTGGGCCGCGACCTCGCGTCGGCCAAGCAGATCAACGCCGACGTCGGCAAGGTCTTCGCCGAATCGCAGATCTACCGGATCGACCACTACCTCGGCAAGGAAACCGTGCAGAACCTGCTGGCCCTGCGCTTCGGTAACATCCTGTTCGAGCCGCTGTGGCGCCGCGAATGGATCTCGGACGTGCAGATCACCATCGCCGAAAAGATCGGCGTCGGCAACCGTCTCGGCTACTACGACAACTCGGGCGCCCTGCGCGACATGCTGCAGAACCACCTGTTGCAGCTGCTGTGCATCGTCGCGATGGAACCGCCGACGTCGATCGCACCGGACGCCGTGCGCGACGCCAAGCTGCAGGTGCTGCGCTCGCTGAAGCGCTTCACGCCGACGACGCTGTCGCAGAACATCGTGCGCGGCCAGTACCGTTCGGGTTATGTCGACGGCCAGGCGGTGCCTGGCTACCGCGACGAACCGGGCGCGCCCAAGCAGTCGAAGACGGAAACCTTCGTCGCGATGAAGGCCGAAATCGACACGTGGCGCTGGGCCGGCGTGCCGTTCTACCTGCGCACCGGCAAGCGCATGGCCGACCGCCTGGCCGAGATCGTCGTGCGCTTCAAGCCGATTCCGCACTCGATCTTCAACCAGCCGACGTCGAGCTTCCAGCCGAACAGCCTCGTGATCCGCCTGCAGCCGGACGAGGGCCTGTCGATGAACCTGATGGCCAAGACGCCGGGCGACTCCATGCGCCTGAAACAGGCCGAGCTCGAACTGGATTTCCGCGAACAGTTCAAGTCCCCGCGCATGGAAGCGTACGAGCGCCTGCTGCTGGACGTCCTGCGCGGCCAGCTCACGCTGTTCATGCGCGGCGACGAGCTGGAAGCCGCGTGGGAATGGGTCGAGCCGATCCTCGAATACTGGGAACAGGACGACACGACGCCGGTCCCGTACACCTCCGGCACGTGGGGCCCGGCCTCCTCTTCCGCGCTGATCGGCCGCGACGGCCTGCAGTGGCGCGAAGAAGCGCTGCCGGAAGACTGAGGACGCACCGTGCTGCTCGATTCGATCCGTACCCAGCTCGACTCGCTGTCGAAGTCCGAGCGCAAGGTGGCGCTCGCCGTGCTGGCTGCGCCCAGCGCCACCGTGAGCCAGAACATCACGGCGCTGGCGCGCAGCGCGCAGGTGTCCGAGCCGACCGTCGTGCGCTTCTGCCGCACGCTCGGCTACGACGGCTGGCACGAGTTCAAGCTGAAGCTCGCGCAAGGCCTCGCGCTCGCGCTGCCCGGCGCGACCGAGCAGCCGGCGCAGGACGACCTCGCCGCGGACCTCGTCAACAAGATCTGCAGCCGCTCCATCAACACCCTGCTCGACCTGCGCAACAACCTGAAACCGGAACTGATCCAGAAGGCGCTCGACATCCTGTCGCGCGCCAACAAGATCGAGTTCTACGGCCAGGGCACGTCGGGCTTCGTCGCGGCCGACGCGCAGCACAAATTCTTCCGCTCGGGCGTGCCGACCGTCGCGTACACCGATCCGGCGATCCACGCCATCGCGGCCGCGCTGCTGCGCGAAGGCGATGCGCTCGTCGCGATCTCGCAGCGCGGCAACAACCCGTCGCTCACGCGCTCGGCGAAGCTGGCGCGCCGCGGCGGCGCGGAAGTGATCGTGCTGGCGCCGTCCGGCACGCCGCTCGCGGAGATGGCGAGCCTCTTGATTCCCATCGACCTCGTGTTCGCGATCGACCCGTACACGCCGATCTCCGCGCGCCTCGCCTACCTCGTCGTGATCGACGTGCTCGCGGTCGGCCTCGCGCTGCAGCGCGGACCGGAATTCCGCAAGAAGATGCAGAACGCGCAGAAGGCCTTGCAGGAATTCGACCTGCAATTCGATTCCTTCATCGGATGACGGCGCCCGTCTTCTTCGAGGACGCAGCCGCTTTTCGCGCCTGGCTCGCGGCGCACGCGCACGAGGCGCGCGAACTGCTCGTCGGCTTTCACAAGGTCGGCACGGGCAAGCCGTGCATGCGCTGGTCCGACTCGGTCGACCAGGCGCTGTGCTACGGCTGGATCGACGGCGTGCGCAAGGGCGTTGACGATGCGACCTACACGATCCGCTTCACGCCGCGCAAACCGGGCTCGATCTGGAGCGCGGTGAACATCGACAAGGTCGCCCGGCTGCGCGAACTCGGGCTGATGACGCCCGCGGGCGAAGCGGCGTTCGCCCTGCGCTCGGAAGACCGCTCGCGCGTGTATTCGCACGAGCGCGAATCTCCGGCCGAACTGGCGCCCGCGGACCTCGCCCGCTTCAAGCGCCACAAGGCCGCGTGGGCCTATTTCGAAGCGTGCCCGCCCGGTTACCGCAAGCGCATGCTGCACGTCGTCACGAGCGCGAAAAAGCCGGAGACGCGGGCCGCGCGACTCGACCGGCTGATCGCGGCGTGCGCGGAGGGGCGGCGGCTCGACGAGTGGGCGCCGGCCAGGAACGCCTGACAGCATCTGCGGCGCCGCCAAGGCGATGTGCGCCGCATAGCTGGCTTTGACGCAGGATCGCGTCGAACGAGCGACCGCGCTTCATCAGTCGAACTTGACGAGGTCCTTGAAGATCAGTTGACCCCAGCTGTTTCCGCGTCCCTGCACCAGCAGTCCACCTTCCGCCAGCGCACCCAGTTTGACCGGTGCGAAACCGAGATCTTCCGCAAGCGAAGCGATCCCGGTTGCGGCGGCGTCATCGTCGCTGGCCAGGAACACGACGCGCCTTCCACCATGTACGGCCGGATCCTGCCCGAGGACGGTAGCGCCCAGATGGTTGAAGCCTTTGACCAGTCGCCCGCCGTTGAAGGCCTGCGCAACGTAGCTGGAAGAAGGCACGCCCCCCAGTTCCTCGGGGGGCACGCCGTAGGCATTGGTCACATCGACGATGGTCTTCCCTTGCCAGTCGGGGAGCGCCTTCGCGACGTCTTGGTGCGCTCCGAAACGGACGGCCAAAAAGATGACGTCCGCCTTGACGGCATCCTCCAGTTTCTTGGGAATGACCCCGGGTCCGATCGCGGCCGCATCGGACGCAAAGCTTTCCGGGTCCCGCGTGGTCGCAACCGACACGTCAATGCCTTTGCGCGCAAACGCCCTGGCCAGTGCGTGGCCGATCTTGCCGAAACCGATAATTGCGTAGCTCATATATTCTCCTTGGGTGTATCACGCCTGCGGGCGCGTCAGATTTGCGCGAGGCCGCCGTCGACGGCGACCTCGCTGCCGGTCATGAAACTGCTGTCCTGCGACGCCAGGAAGGCGGCCGCCGCGCCGATCTCCGCCGGATCGGCCATGCGCTCGAGCGGCGTCAGCGAGGCGAAGACCTTCATGCCTTCCGCGCCCAGCGCTTCCTTCGCCAGTTCGGTCGCCGTCGGCCCGGGCGACAGCACGTTGACCCGGATACCCGTGCCCTTCAGGTCCTCCGCCCATGTCCGCGCCAGGTTGCGCACCGCCGCCTTGCTCGCGCTGTAGGCGCTGAACGCAGGGGCGCCCGTGGTGCCGGCGCTCGAACCGGTCAGGATGATCGAACCGCCGGCGCCCATCAGCGGCAGCGCCTTCTGGACCGTGAAGATCGTCCCCTTCACATTGGTGTCGAAGATGTCGTCGATGTGCGCGGCCGTGATCCGGCCGAGCGGAAGCTGGCTTCCCGCCCCGGCGTTGGCGAAGACGATGTCCAGGGTGCCGCGCTCGGCCTTCACCGCCGCGTACAGCCGGTCGAGGTCGTCCGGATCGGAGACCGAGCCCGCTACCGCGCGGGCATTGGGTCCGAGGTCGGCCACGGCCGCGTCGAGCGCTTCGCGCCGGCGGCCGAAGATGAAGACGAAGGCGCCCTCCTCGATGAAACGCTTGGCCGCCGCGCGGCCGATGCCGGTCGCGCCGCCCGTGATGACGGCGGTCTTTCCATTCAATCTGTTCATGTCGTGCATTCTTCCGTGGAGTCGTTCCGATGGATAAGCAGCCGACGCGTACCCGCACCGTGCTGCATCGAACTGAATCATGAAGACTGGAAGCGATCGTGAGAAGACGGTATATTGAGATGCAATCTATCTATTTTTGAGATGGGAAAATACATGCTCGATGGCGTCTCCCTGGACCAGCTCAGGACCTTTATTGCCGCTGTGGATGAGGGAAGTTTTTCCGCCGCAGCAAGAAAGCTCAATCGCGTCCAGTCGGCGGTGAGCGGGTGGGTGGGCAGTCTGGAAGCCCGGATCGGCGTGGTGCTGTTCGACCGCTCCGGCCGGTTCCCCAGACTCACGCCCGAGGGAAGCCTGCTGCTCGCCGACGCGCGCAACATCGTCGCCGGCGTGGATACGCTGAAGGCGCGTGCGAAATTGATGGCGTCCGGTCTCGAGCCCGAACTGACGGTCGTCGTCGACGTGTTTTTCCCGACAGCGGTCATCAGCGGCGCCGCAAAGGCATTCGCGGTCAAATTTCCGCTCACCCCGCTACGAATTTTCGTCGAAGGCCTTGGCGCCGCTTATCAACCCGTGCTCGATGGCCGGTGCAGCCTGGGCATTCTCTCGACCCTGCCGATGGCGTTCCCGTCGCTTGTCAGCGAGCGGCTGGGGACAATCACCCTCGTCGCGGTGGCCGCGCCGGGCCATCCGCTGGCACGATTCGGTCACCGGATACCGCGAGAGGAGCTGGCGAAAGCCGTTCAGCTTGTGCTCACGGACAGGTCCGACCTGCTGGCCGGACGGGACTACGGCGTCGTGTCGCCGCACACCTGGCGGCTGGCCGATTTGTCGACCAAGCACGCCTTCCTCAAGGACGGACTCGGATGGGGAGGGATGCCTCTACACATGGTAGAAAAGGACATTGCCGATGGCACATTGCTAGTGTTGGATGTGGACGAGCTGCCAAGCGCCGGAACGGCGTTTGCCATTTCCGCCTGCCACCAGGCATCGAGCCCACCAGGGCCGGCAGGCCGATGGCTCATCGACCATTTGAAGACAGTGGCGGTGACCGCTCCCGGTCAGCCGCCTGCGATCACGACGTCGAATGGCCCCGGCCGGGCCTGAAGCTGGGGGGCGCCGCCATCTGCTCGTCACCCTGAAATCATGCGCTTGTCATGCATCGATGAGGTCGAGCCGGCCGTATCGGATGACCGTCGCCGTCGATCTCAATACCCGACCGTGAACCGCTGGCGCACGTGCGCGGGCTTCTCGATCTCGTCGACCAGCGCGACGGCATAGTCTTCATACGAGATCGTGCTGCCCTTCTCGCTCACCAGCAGCTCGTCCTTGGCCAGGCGGAATGTGCCGGTGCGCTCGCCCGGCACGAACATCGCCGACGGCGAGATGAACGTCCAATCGAGATCGCTCACGCCGCGCAGCGCGTCCAGGAATGCGGCGCCCTTCGTCGCCTCGTCCTTGTACGCGGCGGGGAAATCGGGCTGGTCGAGCAGGCGCTTGCCCGGCGCGACGAACAGGCTGGCGGCGCCGCCGACGACGAGATAACGTTTTACGCCGGATGCGCGCACGGCGTCGATCAGCGCGTCCGGCTCGCTGTCGAGGAAGCGCACGGCGCTGATCACGGCGTCGTGGCCCTTCAGCACCTCAGCGAGGCCGGCGGGGTCGGCGACGTCGCCGCGCGCCGCGGTCACACCGGCCCGGGCCGGGACTTTGGACGGATCGCGGACGATGGCCGTGACCTGGTGGTTGCGCGAGACGAGTTCGTTCAGGATGCGCGTGCCGACGTTGCCGGAGGCGCCGATGAGGGCGATGCGTGCCATATGGGATTCCCTAAGTCTGTGGTTGAGAACAGGTCTAAAAACGAGACCGACGAGGCATCTTATGCTAGGCTGCGCGTGCCGCACAAGAAGTCAGCGCGGCGTGATCAGGTCAGCGCGAACTGACCGCTACCCTCTGCACACCATGGCCAAAACGAATCTTCTTGCCGCGCACGGCGGCTTCGAACAACCCTGCCCCATCCGCGACGTGCTGGACCGCATCGGCGACCAGTGGAGCCTCCTCGTGCTCGACGCCCTCGAAGGCGGCACGAAACGTTTCAACGAATTGATGCGCGAACTGGGCGACATCTCCAAGCAGATGCTGTCGCTGACCCTCAAGCGCCTGGAAGAAGACGGCTTCGTGCGCCGCACGCTGTATCCGGAAGTCCCGCCGCGCGTCGAATACGACCTCACGCCGCTGGGCCACTCCTTCCTCGTGCCGATGAAGGGACTGGTCGCCTGGGCCGACGAACATCATCGCCTCGTGTGCGAGGCGCGCAGCGCGTACCGCGCGGCGCCGCAGGCGGTGCGGGCAAGCGCGCGCTGATTCCGCCGGCGCAGCGTACCGGCTGGTTGAAATCATCGGACGGTTGCGTATTATCGATATAGGTTCGCCGCCGCCAAGCTGCTAGCATCGTGCGCTCCAGCACGATAACAAGGAGACGGCAGTGAAAGGCATGAAACTCACCCGGCGGCGCGTACTTGCGACGCTCGGTCTCGCGGCGGCGTATCCCGGCCTGGCCGGTGCGACCGTCGTGGCGCGCACGAACGGCGACAAGGACAAGCTGGCGCTGTGGTACGAGCGCCCGGCGCGCCAATGGGTCGAGGCTCTCCCCGTCGGCAACGGCCGGCTCGGCGCCATGGTGTATGGCCGCCCGCTGCAGGAACGCCTGCAACTGAACGAGGACACGCTGTGGGCCGGCGGCCCGTACCGCTTCGACAATCCCGGATTCAAGGCCGCGCTGCCCCGCGTGCGGGCGCTGATCGACGACGGCAAATTCGAACAGGCGCGCGACCTGGTGGCGCGGGACATGATCGCGAAACCGGCCACGCAGATGCCCTACGGCGCGGCCGGCGACCTGCTGTTCGACTTTCACGGCATCGATGGTGTGCAGGCCTACCGCCGCTCGCTGGACCTCGACACCGCGATCGCCACGACGCGCTTCACGAGCGGCGCCGCGCGCCACGTGCGCGACGTCTTCGCCAGCGCGCCGGACCAGGTGATCGTGCTGCACCTGCGGGCCAGCGGCGGCACACTCGACTTCGACGTCGGCTACCGGCATCCGCACGACGTCAAATACGGCCTGGTCAAGGATGACGATGCCGCGTCGGACGTCACCGAACCGCTGCTGGAAGCGCAGCGCCCCGCGAGCCTGTCGATCCGTCCGGACGGCCCGCGCGCCCTGCTCGTCGAAGGCCGCAACGCGGACAACGCCGGCGTCGCGGGCGCCCTGCGCTACGCCGTGCGCGTGCTGGCGGTCGGTGACGGCAAGGTCGACGCCGCGGGCGACCGCCTGCGCGTGCGCGGCGCGCGCGAGATCACGCTGCTCGTCGGCGCCGCCACCAGTTTCGTGAACTTCCGCGCCCTCGACGGCGACCCCGTGCAGGCCGTGCGCCAGCGCGTCGATGCCGCCGCGCGCAAGACGTACGCCAGCCTGCGCGCCGACCACGTCAAGGCGCACCGGGCGCTGTTCTCGCGACTGTCCCTGCGCCTCGGCCGTGACGACGCGGGCGCCGGTCCCACCGATGCGCGCATCGCCGCCGTCCCGCGGGCCGACGATGCGTCGCTGGCGACGCTGGCGGCGCTGTACCTGCAGTACGGCCGCTATCTCTTGATCTCGTCGTCGCGGCCGGGCAGCCAGCCCGCCAACCTGCAGGGTATCTGGAACGAGGGGACGAATCCGCCCTGGGGCAGCAAGTACACCATCAACATCAACACCGAGATGAACTACTGGCCGGCGGAAGCGGCCAACGTGGCGCCGTGCGTGGAGCCGCTCGTGGCGATGGTCGAGGAGCTGGCCGTCAGCGGCGCGGACGTCGCGAAGGACGCCTACGGCGCGCGCGGCTGGGTCGCGCACCACAACACCGACTTGTGGCGCGCGGCCGTGCCCATCGACGGCCCGAACTGGGGCATGTGGCCCTGCGGCGGCGCGTGGCTGTGCAAGACGCTGTGGGACCATTACGAGTACGCGCCGGACGACGCGTTCCTTGCCCGCATCTATCCCGTTCTAAAAGGCGCGGCGCTGTTCTTCGTCGACGTGCTCGTCGACGATCCGCATGGCCGCGGCCTCGTCACGTCGCCGTCGATCTCGCCGGAGAACGAGCACCATCCGGGCGTGGCCGTGTGCGCGGGGCCGGCGATGGACCGCCAGATCGTGCGCGACCTGTTCGCGTGGACCCTCGCCGCGCATGACCGGCTGCGCGACCCCGACGCGGACTTCCGCAAGGCGGTGGAAGACAAGCGCGCACGCCTCGCGCCCGACCGCATCGGCGCCCAGGGCCAGCTGCAGGAATGGCTCGACGACTGGGATGCGCAGGCGCCGGAACAGCATCACCGCCACGTGTCGCACCTGTACGCCGTCTACCCCAGCGAGCAGATCAACGTGCGCGACACGCCGGACCTGATCAAGGCGGCCAAGGTGTCGCTGAACACGCGCGGCGACATGTCGACCGGCTGGGCCACCGCGTGGCGCCTCGCGCTGTGGGCGCGCATGGGCGACGGCGAGCACGCGTACGGCATCCTGCGCGGCCTGCTGGCGCCGGAACGCACGTACCCGAACATGTTCGATGCGCATCCGCCGTTCCAGATCGACGGCAATTTCGGCGGTGCGGCAGGCATCCTGGAAATGCTCGTGCAATCGTGGGGCGGCGAGATCCGCATCCTGCCCGCGCTGCCGCGCGCGTGGCCGGAAGGTGCCGTTCACGGCGTGCGCGCCCGCGGCGGCATCGAGGTCGATGTCGACTGGGCCGGCGGCCGCGCCACGCGGCTCGCGCTGCGCGGCAAGCCGGGCCTGTGGGTGAAGGTGCGGATCGGTGCGCGGCTCGCGACCGTCAAGCTGGACGCCGCCGGACGCGCGCGCATGGCGCTCAGTTGACGGCACCCTCGGCCACCGGCACCGGGGCGGCCACGCGGCGCCGTCCCGCCAGCACGATCAGCGCGGCGACGCCGCACGCCGCGGCCGCCGTGTACACGGCCGGCGAATAGGTGAACGCCAGCGTGCGGATGCGGCCCGCGCCGTACGCCGCCACGGCCGCGCCGAGCTGGTGGCCGGCGAACACCCAGCCGAAGATCATCGGCGCACGCTTGCCCCAGGCCTGCGCGGCCAGGCGGACGGTCGGGGGCACGGTCGCGATCCAGTCGAGACCATAGAACATGGCGAACAGCGACAGGCCCGTGAGCGTGAAATCGGCCGACGGCAGCCAGGCGAGCGACAGGCCGCGCACGCCGTAGTACCAGCACAGCAGGTAGCGGCTGTCGTAGCGGTCGGACAGCCAGCCGGACAGGATCGTGCCGACGAGGTCGAACGTGCCCATCATCGCCAGCACGGACGCGGCGGGGACGGCGCCGAGGCCCGCGTCGCCGCACAGCGAAATGAAGTGGGTCTGGATCAGGCCATTCGTCGACAGGCCACAGATGAAGAAGCTGCCGAACAGGACCCAGAACACGCGGTCGCCGCGCACGCTGGCGAGCGTGGTGAACGGCGTGCGGATCGACACCGGTGCGCGCGCCGGCACGACGGGCGTTACGAACGTGTCGCCGCCGTACGGCACGAGGCCCAGTTCCTGCGGATGGTCGCGCACGAACAGCAGCGCGAGGACGGCTACGAGCGCGCAGCTGGCCATCACCGGCAGCAGCGCCGTGCGCCAGCCGCCATGTTCGATCAGCCACGTGCCGACCGGCAGGAACACGAGCTGCCCCGTCGCCGAGCTGGCGGTCAGAAGTCCCATCACGAGGCCGCGGCGCCGCTCGAACCAGCGGTTGGCGACGACCGCGTTGAGCACGAGGGCCGTCATGCCGGACCCCACGCCCAGCATCACGCCGAGCAGCAGCACGAGTTGCCAGAAGTCCGTCATCTGGCGCACGAGACCGAGGCCGGCCGCGATGACGGCGAGCGCCGTCACCATCACGTTGCGCAGGCCGAAGCGTTCCATCAACAGGGCGGAGAATGGCCCCATCAGGCCGAACAGCGCGAAGCGCACGGCCAGCGCCGTCGAGATCTGGTCGACGCTCCAGCCGAATTCATGGCTCAGGGGTTTCAGCAGGGCGCCCGGCAGGCCGAGGGCGGCGGACGACGACAGCGCTGTCAGGAAGGTGATGGCGGCGACGAGCCAGCCGTAGTGCAGGCCGCGGCGCCCCATCCACCGGGCGACAGATGTGGAAAGCATGGGAGTCCTTAGTCGAGAAGACGGGCCGTGGCCGCGTCGAGAATATGGTGGGCGTAGGCGTCGTCCTCGACGGCGCGCGCCAGCACGAGGGCGCCGACCATCGTGGAAAAGGCGGCGAGCGCGTCGTCCGGGGTCGCGTCCGGATTCTTCCTGCGCAGCGCGCCGTCGAGGATGTCGACGAAGGTCTTGACGCCCGCCTCGAAGTGGCGCGGCAGTTCGGGGCCGTGGCGGGCCGCGTCCGGGCCGAGCGAGGCGATGACGCAGCCGGAACCGGGGCGCCCGCGGTGCCCCGGCGTCAGGTAGCGGCGCACGAGGGCCGCGTAGGCGCTCTCCCCCGCGTCCGCCGCCGCGCGCCGCCACCCGTCGATGCCTTTTTCCAGCGCGCGGTCGCAGGCCTGGGCGATCAGGTCGTCCTTGGACTTGAACTGTTTATAGAACGCGCCGTGCGTGAGGCCGGCCGCGGCCATCAGCTCGGCGAGGCCGACCCCGTCGAAGCCCCGTTCGCGGAACAAGCGGCTGGCGGCATCGATGACGACCTGGCGGTTTTCCTCCGCCTGGATTCGATTGACTCGCATGATTCCCCCCCCAATATGGATGTCAATCATAATCCATTTTTCGAAATAGATGTCAACTGTCATCTATTTTTCCGGCCAGCGCGGCGGCGCACGCTGCCGTAAAATACGTGTTTTCGACAACGCAGCATCCGTCCCCATGCACATCAATCCCGAACGCAGCACCCGTCCCGACTACGGCCTGCTGGTACGCCAGGTCGCCAGCATCCTCGAGGGCGAGCGCGACCTGACCGCGAACGCGGCGCAGTTCTCGGCACTCGTGTACGACACGCTCGCCGACCTGAACTGGGCCGGCTTCTATCTCACCGTGCCCGCCAGATCGGGCGCCGGCCAGGACCTGCTCGTCGGTCCGTTCCAGGGCAAGCCGGCCTGCGCCCGCATCCCGTTCGGCCGCGGCGTGTGCGGCACGACGGCAGCCCGGCGCGAGACCATCGTCGTGGCGGACGTGCACGCGTTCCCGGGCCACATCGCGTGCGATTCGGCGTCGAATTCGGAAATCGTCATCCCGCTCGTCAAGGGCGGCCGGCTCGTCGGCGTGTTCGATATCGACAGCCCGTCGCTGGACCGGTTTTCGGACGAGGACAAGGCGGGGCTGGAAAAAATGGTCACGGCATTCCTGGATGCGACCGATTGTTGATGTGTCGGCGTTTGGTGGGCACGGGGTGCCCACCCTACGATTCCAGATACAATAACCGCCTGAACCCTTCTCTCTCCGCATCATGAACCAACTCGAACAGCTCAAGCAGTACACCACCGTCGTGGCCGACACCGGCGACTTCCAGTCGATCAAGGCCTATGCGCCGCAGGATGCGACGACGAACCCGTCGCTGATCCTGAAAGCCGTCCAGAAGCCGGAATACCGTCCGCTGCTGGAAAAGACCATCGCCGACTTCCCGAACGCGTCGACCGAGGAAATCGTCGACCGCCTCCTGATCGCGTTCGGCACCGAGATCCTGAAATTCGTGCCGGGCCGCGTGTCCACCGAAATCGACGCCGCGCTGTCGTTCGACACGCAGGCGACGGTCGCCAAGGGCCGCGAACTGATCGCCCTGTACGAAGCCGCCGGCATCCAGCGCGGGCGCGTGCTGATCAAGATCGCGTCGACGTGGGAAGGCATCCGCGCCGCCGAGATCCTCGAGCGGGACGGCATCCGCTGCAACCTCACGCTGCTGTTCTCGTTGTGCCAGGCCGTGGCCTGCGCCGAAGCGGGCGTGCAGCTGATCTCGCCGTTCGTCGGCCGCATCTACGACTGGTACAAGAAATCGACCGGCACCGACTACCAGGGCGCGGACGATCCGGGCGTGCAGTCGGTCAAGCGCATTTACCAGTACTACCGCAAGTTCGGCTACAAGACCGAGGTGATGGGCGCGAGCTTCCGCAACACGTCGCAGATCCTGGAACTGGCCGGCTGCGACCTGCTGACCATTTCGCCGGACCTGCTGCAAAAGCTGGCCGACACCGAAGGCACGGTCGAGCGCAAGCTGGTGACGGACCCGAACGCCGACATCGACAAGATCGCACTCGACGAAAAGACGTTCCGCTTCATGCTGAACGAAGACGCGATGGCGACCGAGAAGCTGGCCGAAGGCATCCGCGCGTTCTGCGCCGATTCCGGCAAGCTGAAGAAGATGATCGGCGAGATGCGCTGATCCGCACGGGCCGGCGGCCGGCGCTCCGGCGCTCCGCCGCTCCGGCAAACAAAAACGGCAGCCCGCGGGCTGCCGTTTTTCATGACTGGTCCCGAATCAGGCGCGCGCCAGCGCCGGCGTGATCGCCCGGCCCATATAATGCTCCGGTTCGCGCGGCGCATCGAACGCTTCGAGGCGGAACACGCTGACCAGCTGGTCCAGCGCGGCCGCCTGCTCCTGCAGGCTCTGGGCCGTGTGGGCGGCCTGCTGCACGAGACCGGCGTTCTGCTGGGTCACCGTGTCCATCTGCGTGATCGCCTGGTTCACCTGTTCGATACCGGCGCTCTGCTCGCGGCTCGCGTGGCTGATCTCGGCCATGATCGCATGCATGCGCTCGACGCTTTTCAGCACTTCGTTCATGGTCGTCCCGGCTTCGCTGACGAGCAGGTTGCCCGCCTCGACCTGCTGCACGGAGCTGCCGATCAATTCCTTGATCTCCTTCGCGGCCGCGGCCGAACGCTGGGCCAGGTTGCGCACTTCCGTCGCGACGACGGCGAAACCACGGCCCTGCTCACCGGCGCGCGCCGCTTCCACGGCCGCGTTCAACGCCAGGATATTGGTCTGGAACGCGATGCCGTCGATGACGGCGATGATGTCGACGATTTTCTGGGACGACGAGTGGATCGAGCCCATCGTGTCGACGACACGCGCCACGGCGGCGCTGCCCTTCTGGGCGATGCCCGCCGCCGTGTCGGCCAGCGCGTTCGCCTGGCCCGCGTGCTCGGCGTTCTGCTTCACGGTCGACGTCAGCTCTTCCATCGACGCGGCCGTCTCTTCCAGCGAACTGGCCTGCTGCTCGGTGCGCGACGACAGGTCCAGGTTGCCGCCGGCGATCTCGTCGGATGCCTGCGAGATGGTCGCCGTCGCGCCGCGCACGTCGCCGACGATCTTCGCCAGGTTGTCGCGCATGGATTTCATCGCGTACAACAGGCTGGCCTGGTCGCCGGCACGGGTCTCCACCCGCACCGACAGGTCGCCGGCGGCGATGCGCGTGACGATCTCGGTGGCGTAATCCGGCTCGCCGCCCAGGCGGCGCATCAGCCAGCCGGTGATGAACACGGCACCGGCCGCGCCCAGCACGACGCTGCCGAGCACCAGCGACAGGATCCACACGCGCGACGCCGTGTAGCGCGCATTGCCCTCGACCGCCGCCGCGCGGCCGCCTTCCGTGTACATGTCGACGATCTTGTCGACGTGGCCGCGCAGCGCGACGATGAGCTTGTTCGACTCGCCGCGGATCAGCTTCTTGGCCAGCGCGTCGTCGCCGGCGCGCGCCGCCGCACGGATCTTGCCGTCCTCGATCATGTAGCGGTCCCACATCTCGAGCAGCTGCGCGTACATCTGCTTTTCTTCGGCCGATTCCTGCAGTTTCACGTAGTCGTCCTGCATCTTGTGCAGATCGACCAGGTCTTTCGCGATGACCTTGTCGTATTTATCCATTTCCGACTGTTCGTTGGAAATAATGTATTGCAATTCGCGGGTGCGAATACGGGCGAGCTGCGATTTGATGTCTTCGATGACACGGATGCTCGGCATCCAGTGCTCCGACAATTTCATCGACGTGTCATTAACTTGTGTTAGCTGCCAGATCGCGACAGCACCGACGAGTGCCGTCAGCGCCAGCACGACGGCAAATGCAATTCCCAATTTCGTAGCGAGACGCAGGCTTGATAAATATCTCATGGTTACCGTTTGAAATGTTGACTTTCATGTTACAATGTTTCCCCACATCAACCATGATACCCGACGAGAGATGTCTACACATCCTCCTTTTCCATTCTTGTCGAGTTTTTGCGACAGTCCGATCGTTACTTATATTTTTGAAATAAAGTTATTTCAAGACACAAAAACAACGATGTGTAGCCCTGATATCTTTTAGAATACGGACCTTTCCTTCCGGCAACTTCTGGAGCTCCTGATGCTTACGTCCATTTCTCATCTTGGCAAGATTGCATTTGCAAAACTGGCTTTCTCGTGGGATTCCGATCTCGATTCCATTTTCGAAATATTGTCGAATCGTTTCGATGGATTTAATAACAACGGCTTTTATGCGCATCCCGACGAAATCGAATTGCGCAAGGAATTGGCCCGCGTGCCGACCCTGGCCCACCTGGCGGAAGGCATTCGCGGCCTGAACGCGCACGGCGTCGTGCTGTACGACCTGGGTCTGGCGCATCTGCCGGAAGACCGCCGCAATGCCGCGCTGTATGCGATCACGCTGATGCTCGGCTACCCGACCTCGACGGACCAGCGCACGGGCCGCGTGGCCTGGGACGTCCGCGCCCGCCCGCTCGAAGAAATCGACGGCCGCTTCACCACGTTTTCCGAGCGCATCGGCAGCGCCGACATGCACACGGATTCGTCGTTCTATCCGATGCCCGAAGAACAGTTCATCCTGTACGTGGTGAACGCGGCGCGCTGCGACGGCGGCCACTCGCTGCTGGTCGACGGCGAAGACATCTACCTGGCGCTGCAGAAGACGGAGGAAGGCCGCAAGGCGTTCGACCTGCTCAGCACGACGCCGGTGCCGTTCCGCGTGCCGGCCATCTACGCGGCCGGCGACAACAACGTCGAGGTGAACGTGGCGCTGGTGTTCGGGCCGGCCACGCGTCCCGGCACGCGCTTCACCATGCGCTGGCGCTACGACTCCATCATGAAGGGTCTCGCTGCCCGCCCCGACCTGGGCACGCCCGAGCTGCACGCCGCGCTGGCGCTGATGAACGACGTGGCCGAGCACCAGGCCGTGCGCTTCAAGGACCAGCTGCCGACCGACACCCTGATGTTGGCCGACAACCACAACATGCTGCACGGCCGCACGACCTACACCGACGAGCGCCGCCACCTGATCCGCATCCGCATCTCGGACGTGCCGAACGCCGAGCGCGTCGGCCCGTCGGGCGTCGTCAGGGATTGAGATGAGCGAGACTGTACTTGCCCGCGGCGCCGCCCCCGGCGTGACGCCGCAACCCGCCGCCGTCCCCGCCGACGGCCTGCCGCCGGCGCGCCGCCGCTGGGCGATGACGGCATTGATGACGGGCGTGTCGATGGCGTCGCTCGACACGGCGATCGCCAACACGGCCCTGCCCGAACTGGCCCGCCAGCTGCATGCCGGCGCCGCCGCCTCGGTCTGGATCGTGAACATTTATCAGCTGGCGATGGTCGCCACCCTGCTGCCGTTCGCGGCGCTGGGCGAACGCATCGGCTACCGGCGCGTCGCGACGTCCGGCCTGGCGCTGTTCACGCTGGCGTCGCTGTTCTGCGCACTGGCGACGAACCTGCCGCTGCTCGTGGCCGCGCGCCTGCTGCAGGGTCTCGGCGCGAGCGCCCTGATGGGCGTGACCACGGCCATGATGCGCGCCATCTATCCCGCGCGCCAGCAGGGCCAGGGCTTCGGCCTGAACGCCCTCGTCGTCGCGGTGGCGTTCGCCGTCGGGCCCACGGTCGCCTCGATGATCCTGGCGTTCGCGTCGTGGCCGTGGCTGTTCGCCATCAACGTCCCGATCGGCGCGGCTGCCTTCCTGCTCGCACGGCGCGTCCTGCCCGACAATGCGCGGGCCGCGCACGACTTCGATGCCGGCGCGGCACTGTGCAACGCCGGCGCCTTCGGCCTGTTGATCCTGCTGCTGGGCGATGCAGCCCACGGCGCGGCGCCCGTCCGCCTGGCCCTGGAAGCCGCCGGCACGTTCATGTGCTTCGCGCTGCTGCTGCGGCGCCAGCGCGGCCATGCGGCGCCGATCCTGCCGACCGACCTGCTGGCGCGGCCGCTGTTCGCGCTGTCCGCGCTGACGGCCGTGTGCACGTTCGCCGTCCAGAGCCTGGCCTTCGTCGCCCTGCCCTTCCACTTCGAGCAGGTACTCGGCCGTTCGCCCGTGGAGACGGGCTTCCTGCTGACGCCCTGGCCGGTCCTGGTCGGCATCATGGGGCCGATCTCCGGCCGCTTGTCCGACCGCTACCCGTCCGGCCTGATGGCCGGGATCGGCCTGCTCGTGCTGTGCGCCGGCATGCTGGCGCTGCTGTGGATGCCGGATGCGCCGAGCACATTCAGCATCGCATGGCGCATGGCCGTCTGCGGCGCCGGATTCGGCCTGTTCCAGGCACCGAACATGAAAGCGATCATGGGCAGCGCCCCGCGCGAACGGGCCGGCGGCGCGAGCGGCATCGTCGCGACGGCGCGCCTGACGGGCCAGGCCAGCGGCGCCGCGCTGGTGGCCGGCTGCCTCGTGCTGTCGGAGCACCACGGCACCAGCTACGCCCTCGCGGCGGCGGCGGCCATCGCCCTGCTGGGCGCGGCCATCAGCTTCGCGCGCCTGCACAAGCGCATGCGCGGGTGACGAAGCACCGGGACTACTGCGTGAACGCGATCAATTCGATGTTCAGTTCACGCATCCCGGCCGGGGCATAGATCGCGATCGCTTCCGCTTTCAGCGCATTTTCGTAGAGTCCGTTCTTGGTCGACACCGAGAAATAATAGGTGTCGGGACGGACCGGCACCGCCGCCGGCACCTGCGGCATGTGCGTCAGCGCGATGCCGGGCAGTGCCGATGCCACGATCCGTTCGATGTCGTCGGGCGATCCGATCTTGAACCGGATCGGTACGGCCGCCACCAGTTCGAGCGCCGGCATGTCCGCGCTCACGGCGAGGCAGAGCTGCGTGTCCTGGGTCAGTTTCGACGCATCCAGCGTGCCCCGGTAGTGAGTGCGCCGATTGTCTTCCGCGATGAGCGGAATGGTGAAGTACCTGGCCGAGATGACGGTGTCCACCAGGTCGCGGATCACGGTATCGAGCTGTGCGAACGTGACGCCGGGATCGGCGTGGACATAGGCCGGCAGGTCCACCGTCGCGTACCTGTCCGAAAACGTCATCAATCCACCCGCGAGCGCCAGCAGCTTCTCGTACAGGGCTTCGGGATGCTGCACGCGCGAGCGCGCGCAATGCTGCAGGGACGCGTTCGCGGTGCCGATGATGTTCAGCATCCACCACGAGGTGATATCGCCCGCATGCACCTCGAAGGTGGACGCATTCGTCTTCCGGTGCGCGTTATGGAGCGATACGGTCTTGGCAGTCAGTGCGCTCATCAAGCCGTCGAGCAGCTGCTGGAGCGGGCGGGCGGCACCGATCGCCAGGCACGGCGGGACGAACGCCGGATCGACCTCGAAACCGCCGCGCGGGTCGCGATGGATGCGCAGCACGGGAAAACTGACGTGTCCATCGCGCGGCTCGGCGTGCGTCAGGAGCCGGATCCGCTTCTTCAGGAACGGCACGTCGATCGGCACCGCGTCGCTGAACAGGTCGGATGTCTCGGACTCGGCCAATGCGTAGCGGCCGCCCTCTTCCGCGTTGGCGCCGTGCGGCCGGATGGTCGGGAGCGCGGCGTAGATCGTGAAGGTATTGGTTTCCGGGGGCAGCTGGGTCAGGTCGACAGGGACCGGCAACAGGTCCGTCGCGGGCGCCTCGTAGACTTCCCCGTCCTGGAAAATCAGCGACATGGCCTGGGCTTCGAGCAGGTTGTGGCCAAGGCCATCCATATTCCATTGCAGCAGGCGGACACCCCAGAAGTTCGGATTGAGCGCCGACGCCATCCTGAGCAGCCGCGTCTCGTGGTACAGGTCCTGTCGTTGGAAATGCTGGGGGCCCAGCGTCAGCCCTTCGGACCACAAGATCTTCGCTCCCAAGCTCATCGCTTCCTCCTCGTTCAACGTTCATTCCAGAAAGCATGGCGGGCATTGCGCGGAGATTGTTGATCTGGCGCATCAACCGCGACCGCGCTTGTCCTCGCCGGGTCCGTTGACAGGACGCAACTTTGTTTTCGACAAGACGGCAATAATGAACGCTTCCTCAGCTTCGAGACGGCTTGAAAGGAAACAGCATGCAGAGTTTCACGCCAGGCTTGTTCGACCGTCTGGATGCCGACGACGACGCCCCCCAGCGCGCATCCCGCGCGCCCGCCAGGAAGAGCGACGACTGGAAGGAAAGCATCACTCGCGACCTGGAAGCGCTCCTCAACACCCGCTCCGCCCTGCTCCCCGATGCGCTCACCGGCTATCCCGAGGTCGGCGGATCCATCGTGAACTATGGCCTGATCGATTTCGCCGGCATGTGCATGACGAGCGACACGGACCAGAAACGCATCTGCACCGCGGTCCGCCAGGCGATCGAACGGCATGAGCCGCGGCTGGACAAGGTGACGGCGACGCTGCAGCCGAGGAAAGGCGCCATCAACCGGGTCGACTTCGTGATCACGGCCCAACTGAAGAACGCGCCGGTGGCCGATCCGATGCATTTCAACGCCGTGTTCCAGCCATCGCTCCAGCGCTATTCGATCCAGAGCGTACGCAGCGCGCCTTAGGTCCGCCACCATGGATGAACTGTTTGCCCAATACGAACGCGAGCTCGTCACCATGCGGCAGCTTTGCCGCGAGTACGCCGAGCGCTATCCGAAGGTCGCGGCCAAGCTGCAGCTCGGCGGAGAAGCCTGCGACGATCCGCATGTCGAACGGCTGATCCAGTCCGTCGCCCTGCTGTGCGCCCGGGTGTCGAAGCGGCTGGACGACTCGTATCCGCAATTTACGGAGGCGCTGCTCAATCTCCTGTTTCCGCACTATCTCAGGCCGTTTCCATCCTGCGCGATCGTGCGCGTCCTCCCGGCCACCGAGGACGCCGACCCCGGCACCGCGACATTCCCGCGCGGGACGCTGCTCGAGTCGGCGCCGGTCCGCGGCGTGAGCTGCAAATTCCAGTCCGCCTATGACGTCGCGCCGTCTCCGGCAGCGATTGCGTCGGCCTGGTTCGATACGGTGATCCATGCGCCGGCGTCGACCCGGCTCCCGCCGGGCGCGGCGGCGGCCATCGGTATCGAATTCACGTCCGCCGGTTCCACCGGCACGCCGGCGCCCTTGAGGATTTATCTCGACGGCGACGCTTCGTTCCGCGCGGCGCTGCGCGATGCGCTGTTCATGCGCACGGTGTCGGCCTGCGTCCAGGCCGGAGCGGACGGGGCATGGATACCGCTCGCCGCGATACCGATCGCCGCGGTCGGCTATGCCGACGATGACGCCCTGATCCCGTTCGATGCCCGCTCGCACCGCGCCTACCGGATTCTTGCCGAGTATTTCGCCTTTCCGGAGAAATTCAACTTCGTCGACGTCGACCTGGCCGCCCTCCGCGCCCGGCTTCCACCGGATTGCACGCGCTTCACGCTGCACCTGGCGCTGGCGGGCGTAGCGCCGGGCTCGGACCAGGCCAGGATGCTCGCCGGCCTGTCGGCGCACAGCCTGCTCACCGGCTGCACCCCGGTCGTCAACCTGTTCAGTCAGCCCGGGGTCCCGATCCGGTACGACCAGCGGACTGCGGAATACAGCGTGCTTGCGCATTCCGCCCATGCGGCGGAGTATGAAGTGTATTCGGTCGACCGGGTCCACATGGTGCGGCAGCAGGGCAAGGACATCGCGCCGATCGAATTTCGCCCGTTCTATGCGCTCCGGCATGGTGAAAGCGATGCGCACAAGGGACGCTACTGGATAGTGCGCCATGACGATACGCTGGCAGTCACCAGCCCCGGCCACGAAAAAGTCATCTCGCTCGTCGATACCGACGGCGCGCCGCTCGCGGTCGAGCAGGCGACGCTGTCGATCGACCTCACCTGCACCAACCGCGACCTGCCCTGCCTGTTGAAATGCGGAGCGGTGGACGGCGACCTGTCCATTCCCGGCACGACGCAGGGCGTGCGGATACGTTTCCTGCGCCGGCCCACGCGTCCGCATCGCCTGGCAAATGGCCAAGGCATCCACTGGCGCCTCATCTCGCACCTGACGCTCAACCATCACTCACTGGCGCAAGAAGGGGCCGACGGCCTGCGCGAGATGCTCGCCTTGTACGACGTTACCGGGTCCGCCGTATCGCGGCGGCAGATCGCCGGCGTCGTCGGACTTGAACATGCCGAGGCGACCGCGTGGATCAGGCACAAGCGCGGGTCGTCCCTCGCGCACGGAACCGAAGTGCGCCTGACGATCGACGAAGAAGCTTTCGTCGGCGCCGGCTTGCACCTGTTCGTGCAGGTCATCGACCAGTTCTTTGCGCTGTATGTTCAGATGAACAGTTTTATCGAGCTGGTGATCCTGTCACACCACACCGGAGAGGAGCTGTTCCGATGCAAACCGCGAAGCGGCAGCATGCCCCTGTCATGATCGAGCGCCTGATCGCCGCACCGTACCGCTACCGGTTCGCGCAACTGCTGAACATCCTCGTGCGGACGCTGCGCCAACAGGGCATCCCGTACCGCCAGGCATTCGACCAGGTGCTGCGCTTTCGTAACAGCCTGTCGCTGGCTTTTCCGGCGAGCGAGATCGAAAGCATGCGGGTCGAATCGGCGCAGGCTGCCGGGACACCTCGCATTCACATCACCTCCGCATTCATCGGACTGCTTGGCGCAAGCGGCACCTTGCCCCTGCACGACACCGAACGCGCGGCCGCGAGGACGGGCCCGGGCACCGACGAAAGCTGGAAGCCGTTCATCGATCTGTTTTCGAATCGGGCCGTCGGCCTGTTCTACGAGGCATGGGGCAAATACCGTGTCGAACATGGCCTGAATACGCGCGCCCAGGACGATCTGCTGCCGCTGCTGACCGCACTGGGCGGCCTACGGTCCACCAGTTTCGGGCCAGCGCGGCCTTTCGATTCGATTCCTTCGGAAGCCGCCGCCTTCTACGCCGGATTGCTCCGGACGCGCCCGATCGCCGCCTCGACCGTGGAACGTGTGCTGGGCGACTATTTCGGCGTTCCCGTGCGTCTCGAAGAATTCGTCGGCGCCTGGGACCCGTTGCCGGCGGCGATCCGCAGCACGCTCGGCGTCACCGATCCCACCCTCGGCTTCGGCGCCGCGCTGGGTACGCGCACATGGCGCAACGACTTGCGTGTCCGCCTCCATATCGGCCCGCTGGATGAGGAAACGGCGAAGGCTTTCCTGCCGCATGGCCGGTCTCACGCGGCATTGAAGGACATGGTCAGCCTGTTTGCCGTGCCCTCCATCCAGTATGAAGTCAGGCTCTTGCTGGACAAGCCGTGTCTCAAGCCGCTGACCTTGCGGACCAAAGGGCAGGACCGGAAACGCCTCGGTTGGAATTCCTTCCTGACGGGCACGGAAGGCAAGGCGAGCCGGCCGGATATTCGATCTGCGCTGCGGCTCACAACGGGCCGGGGATCGACGGGACGGCAGAATCGGGAGGCACAAGCGCCGGCGGTTCGACTGTAATTGTTTGAACGCATCCACCGGCCTGCATCGAGAACCATCGAGCCGGGCAAATCAGCGCTTGTTGCAGCATTCACTCTCCCTGGCGCCTTCTTGCTGTTGATCAAGGTCGCTCGCCGTCCTGTTGAGTACCTTAACCGACGGAAATCTGATACGTGATAAACCATCGGAGGTGCTGCATGGATGGGAGCCAAGCGATCGCGGCGGGCGCTGCGCTGTCGGTGTTCGGTCTCGATGCGCAGCACGACCGCCTGATGCGCATGGAGTTCCCCCACAGTGACGGACCGGATGCCATCCTCCTGCCGAACCGGATGACCGCGCGCGAAGAAGTCTCCCGCTGCTTCCGCGTCGAGGTTGAGCTCCTGTCGGACGACGCCCGGATTCCCCTGAAGGCGATGATGGCCAGGATGGTGACGATTTCCGTCGTGCGCGAAGACGGTTCTCTGCGCTACTTCAATGGCTACGTCACCGAATTCCGCTTCGTGCGTGCAGACGGCGGCTTCGCGTTCTACCGCATGGTGCTCGAACCGTGGCTGGCATTCGCCAAGCTGCGCAAGGACAACGTGTCGTTCCACGGCAAGAGCGTCATCGAATTGACCGAACTCACGTTCGCGCATTACCGCCAAGCCGACTGGCGCACGCACATGATCGACGCCGATCCGCGGATGACCTGCGCGAACCAGTACGACGAGACCGACTACAACCATCTGCATCGCCGCTGGGAGGCGCTCGGGCTTACGTACCATTATGAGCACCGGGCAGATGGACACACACTGTGGCTCTACGACAGGAGTACGCTCGTACGGCCCATCGATCCGACCGGGATCGACGATTCCGGCGAAATCCCGTTTCGCGACAAGGCGGGTTCGCTCGAGGACGATGGCATCCGCGAATGGAGTCCCGTGCGCCGCATCGGTTCCGGCCAGACGACCCTGGCAAGCTTCGATTACAAGAACCCGATTGTGCAGCGTTCGACCGCCGAATCCCTCAACAACCAGGGCGACGTCTTTCCGTACGAAGTCTACGAAAACACCGGGTCGTACGGTTTCCGCACCCACGACGATGGCGAAAAACTCGCCTACCGGCGCATGGGCGAGCGCGACGCGAACACCCAATATTTCGAAGCGCGAGGCAACGATCGCACCGCCCAGCCGGGCCGCTGCTTCAAGCTCGGCGGCCACTTCAGCGCCGAGCTGCAAGTCCCCAAATGGGGCGAGGCGCCCCATCCGAGCATTGGCGACCGCGACTACCTGATCCTGTCCGTCGACCACGAGGCCAGCAACAACTACCAGGCCGGAGCGGGCGCGCCGTCGAACTACGAAAACACGTTCCGCTGCGTGCGCAAGGATATTCAGTGGCGCCCGGGACGCCACTACAACAGCCAGCCCTGCACCTATCCCGGCATCCAGACTGCCATCGTGGTCGGGCCTGACGGGGCCGAGATCCACACCGATGGCTACGGACGCGTCAGGGTCCAGTTCCACTGGGACAGGCTGGGCAATTACGACGAGAACAGCTCTCCGTGGCTGCGCGTCATGTCGCCGGGCGCGGGCAACCAGTTCGGGACCATTCGCCTGCCGCGGGTCGGCGAGGAAGTGGCGGTGGTCTTTCTGGACGCGAACATCGACCATCCTGTCATTCTCGGAGCGCTCTATAACTACACGCACATGCCGCCGTGGAAGTTGCCGGGACAGCAGGCCTTGTCCGGGCTGCGGAGTCGGGAATTGCAGGGAGGCGAAGGCGGCAGGCGCGGCAATCACCTTGTGCTTGACGACACTGCGGGCAAGATCCAGGCGCAGTTGAAAAGCGATCATCAGTGTAGCCAGCTGTCGCTTGGTCATATCAGCCGCATCGAAGATACGAGCGGACGCAAGGATGCGCGCGGCGAAGGATGGGAGTTGCGGACTGATGGGCACGGGGTCGCGCGTGCTGCCAAAGGTTTATTGATCACGACAGAAGCCAGACAGGGTGCGCGTGGGCCGATCAAGGACATGGATGAAACGTCACGTCGTCTTGTGACGGCTTGCGAACAACACGAATTATTGGCCGAGGTCGCCCAGAAGAATGGCGCTCACGAGACTGACGATAATCAAAGGGAAGTCGCATCGATTCTGCAATCACAAAGCAAGGCGATCGCGGGCGCGGGCGTGGCTTCTAAGGAAAACCAGTTTCCAGAGCTGGCCAAACCGTACTTTGTGCTCGCAAGCGCTGCAGGAATTGTGACCACGACGGCCGAAGACACCCATATCGCCAGCGATGGGCACACGGCCATCACGACAGGAAATAGCCTCTCATTAGCCGCCGGCACGAGCCTCTTTGCCAGCATTCGCAAGACTTTCCGCTTGTTCGTTCAGAAGGCTGGCATGAAGATGGTTGCCGCGGCCGGCGACATCGATGTACAGGCATTATCGGACAATATCAAGCTGCTGGCGAAGCTGGAGATATCGCATATCGCCAACCGCATCACTATTAGCGCCAAGGAAGAGATCGTCATCAACGGCGGCGGTAGCTACGCAAAATTTACGGCTGCTGGGATCGAACACGGTACCAATGGGACCTTCGTCGCACACGCTGCAAGTCACAGTCTTCCGACAGCAAAAAGTATCGATCCACCCGATGTACTTCCCCTACCTTTCTTAGCAGGAGGCCATCACATCGACGAACTGGAACAATATTTTTCATTCGAGGACGAGAATGGGAAGCCAATATCCGGCTTCAACTATCGCGTAGACAGCACAGGGCAAAAATTGGTTGAAGGCGTACTTGACGAAAGCGGCCGAACGCCAGGTTTTCCAGTCGACAAAGAAATCACGCACACCTCTTGGATTAGGCGGAGATAAGAATGTCAGATGTGACGAAACAGGAACCAGCTGAGAAGGATACGGAGGCGGATAGGGGTCAAACTCAGGCCGAGCGTAGCTTAAGTGCGGAGGTAGATGGAGAAATCAATTCCGAAGTAAGGCTGTTAGCTGCCGTTGCTTATGGCGAGGCATCTACTGAAGACAACTCGGAAGAGGTCCTTGGCATCGCATACGCAGTTGCGAATAGAGCAAGGGCGTGGGGAGGAAAAAAGATCTCCGACTTATTAAAATCCGATCGAAATTACACCTACGCCGCAAACGGCACAAACACGAGATTTAATCTTTTGATGGCATCATCGCCGAAAGCAATTAATAAATCATTACCAATGCGGGCGGCCATTAACTCCGCCATCAACGCACTAAACAGAAAAGGCCATGATCCATCGAACGGCGCCTACTGGTGGGACGGTATTGACTTAAAACTAAAAAAACAGGTCAACCCACGGATCGCCTACGGATTTAAGTATGGTGCGCAGGAGCACAATATTTTTGACATGCAACAAATAACCAAAACTGTGATTATACATTGGCGGGTAATCAACAAGAAAACGGGGGAAACTGTCGACGGGGCTGAGCGAGGACGTTACGATGCAATATACGTATCGACCGCAGCGTGTGGGAAAACCATTTTTTGGCGCTACAATCTGGATTACGTGAAAGCGACCGGCGCAAAGGAATACAAATGAGAAAAGCTATCATCTTATTGGCGCTAGCGAGTTCTGAGCTAGCGAGTTCTGACGTAGTAGCTAGCGTAGACAACCAAGGATTCTACGCGACGCGCGAAGGACAAATTTTCAAGATTGAAGATGCTCGTGAACTCGACCACGGCTATGTACAAGGTGATGATACACCGTACTTCACTTGGAAAGGTTTCATTTCAGGGAAGCAATTATATTTTGAAGTCCATGGAGAACAGATAAGGGTTGTTTTAGAAAAAAAGCAGACTACTCTTCTTTTTGACAGGGCTCCGTCGATCCCAGGCGCAGATACAGACAATCGAACCCTTGATGAAAAAGGTCTTGACCTGTTTGTAAAATCATCCAAGGATCCGCGGCAAAGCCTGATCTGTATTGAATCCCTCGGACCTGATATTTACATCCATCCGAGACCATATAAGGAAGTGTATCTCGTTACCGATCCTATCGGCAAGCCTAGCATCTACCGATTGTCTGGCATCAATTCTTCTTGCAGAGGAATTGAACGAACGTCAGCGGGAAATTTGCTTGCACCATCTTGGAAAGTCGACAAAAGCATGTCCCCGAACATCCTGATCAATTATTATCGCGTTGAGAACAATCATCTCACCAAAAGCGATATCCAGATTACTGGAGCAATCGTTTCAGATGACGCACAGGAATACAACATCGACGAAAGCCGCTAAACGGACTTTCACGATCCTTTCCTGCACCGCTCCCTATTATCCGCTCTACTCAGGGACGCCATTGAGACTGCCGAAAACATGCTCTATTAGAAAATTCGAAACAAAAAGACAGGCAAGAAAAACAGAGTTTAGATACGTGACCACTTCGGCGCAACGGAAATTCGCGTACAAAGCGTTAAATAAGTATTCGCTGTTCACGAAGTATTTTTGAGCCGTTGGGGTCAGCCGTATTCTATCCGGATCTTAAAAATGTCTTTAAAAATCATCGCCGTCGGCGACAAGACTGACCATGGAGGAGCCGTAATTACCGGCTCACCTACGCACAATATTCGCGGGCACGCAATTGCGAGGCTGGGCGATCAGGTCGACTGTCCGCAGTTCTATCCGGGCGGCAAACCACACGGCATAAACAAGATCATCACTGCACACAGCACATTCACCGTTGACGGCATTCCTGTGGCAGTAGAGGGTTGCACGACAGAATGCGGATGTAAATTGCTCGGAAGCTTTCCCGCAACCGTTGGTTGACATCCCCAAAGGATGAGAGATAGGCGATCGAAAGCGACACGTTCAACAAAGGCCAAGTGATCGCAGCGGGAACTGCGTTCTCGACGTTTCGAGTTTTTCCGAGTATTCAGTTAGGCAATGAGACGAGTACGGCGGTCGCAAGCGTCCGTCCTTGAAAAAGCCTGGAAACCCGAACGCGCCTGACAAACAATAAAGCATCAAGCGCGTGGTGTAATTCGCATGATTCCCGCGACAAATTGAAAACCTAGGGAAACGCTGATTTAATGTCGCCCAGTCGTGGTCGGCATGCCGAAGTGGCACAATAACGACTTCGATTCCTCTTGAACAGTCATGAAGCAAACCACGTTCTCCGACGCCGAGTTCACCCACAAGAAAAAGCAGACCCGACGCGATCGGTTCCCGGCCAAGATCGAGGCCGTGACCCCGTGGCCAGCGCTGGTGGCAGCGCTGCTGCCGTACTACCCGAAGGGCGAAGGGCGAGGCCGTCCGCCCGTTGGTCTGGAGCGGATGCGGCGCATGTACATCGCGCAGCAGTGCTTCGGCTTGTCGGACGAGGGCATCGAAGATGCGATCTACGAGAGCCAGGCCATTCGCGGTTTTGTCGGCATCGACCTGACGCACGAGTCGGCGCCGGACGCGACGACGCTGCTCAAGTTCCGCTGCCTGCTCGAGAAGCACAAGCTGACGCGCCGGATCTTCGATGAAATCAACGGGCACTTGGCCAGCAAAGGCCTGATGATGCGCGAGGGGACCATCGTCGACGCCACCCTGATTGCAGCGCCTCCCTCGACCAAGAACCACGACGAAAAGCGCGATCCGGAAATGCACCAGTCCAAGAAGGGCAAGAACTGGTTCTTCGGGATGAAGGCCCATATCCGCATTGATGCCAGGTCTGGCCTCACGCACACGCTTGTGACCACTGCGGGCAACGTGTCCGACGTCACACAAACCCACAATCTGCTGCATGGCGCCGAAACGATGGTGTTCGGTGACGCCGGCTACCAAGGCGCCAACAAGCGCCCGGAGAACAAGGGCAAGGCGATTACCTGGCATATCGCGATGAAGCGCGGTTTGCGCAAGGCCATGAAGAAAAATACGCTGGGCCGCGCCAAGGAAAAGCTGGAGAAGGCCAAGGCTAGCGTGCGCGCCAAGGTCGAGCATCCGTTTCACGTGCTGAAGAATCTGTTCAAGCATCGCAAGGCGCGTTACCGTGGCTTGGCGAAGAACACCGCACAGCTCCATTCCTTGTTCGCGTTCGCCAATCTGGTGCTGGCCGGCCGGACATTTGGAAGTGCCCGCGCCCGAACTCCGTCCTGAACCGGAGAATGCGTGCTGCGGCAGGCCAAAACCCGTCTGCTGGCCCAGCGCACGCGTGAAAAACAGCTGATTTCGACCATCGTGACGTTCGACGCTGGCTTTGTCGCGTCGAATCGGCCGCACAACCTATTTGTTCAGCGTTTCCCTAGTGGAGGGACAAGGGCTAGATGAGAAGCACAGGGACGATTTCCTTTACGGAGCGGCAGGGGTGGCCATGCAAGGAACAGGAAAAGGAAGCGACGGCAGATATATACGTCTCGACAACAAACCGGGAAGCTGGCATAAAAACGTCAAAGGCGATCCTGACCGGTTAAGCACTCCGTCTGCTGCAAAATTTTCGTACACTGACAAATTTTACGGGAAATATGGAATAGTCGAGGAAAATCATTCGATAGCGGTTGATAAATCAATAATCCCGAAAAAATCCAAAGTCAGCATAGAAGGATTAGGGGAAAGAGTAGCCGATGATTCTGGAGGCGGCATACATTCATATCACATCGATAATTTTCTCGGATCAGGAGACTCAGTAGTGAAGACTTGGCTAAAAAGCGGAATCAACCATACACAGCGAGCGGTTAAGTACTTGGGAGTTGCCTGATGAATATCGCGCGTCGATTTATCGTGTTTTTGGCCACCAGCATCCTCATGACGAGCGCTTATCCGGAAACCTTAAAGAAGATTTATCTTGACAGCAACCGGAACGTACATATCGTAAACGACCATGAGGTCGACACGCAAATAACGAACAAAGGAAATGCCAGCACACTAAAACTAGCTCCTGACAGGGAAACCGTGGCTTGGTTAGTCATGAATACTTGGATAGCAGAAGGTGATGACGGCCCGGGCTCTGAAGAATTAATGCTCTATCGCGATGGAAAATTCAGCTCACTTAAATGCACACCATTTATTCGAGATTACTGGTTTTGGATGAATGGGGATCAAATTGCTATTGACTGCGGCGCAAGACATTTTGCAGGACGAGAAACCCTTTATGACACCAGGACCATGCGCGAACTTTCGAGTTTTGATGAGGCCAAGGTTCCGTTAGAAAGCCGACCAGATTGGTCGGACGCTGATAACTAATAAATTTTCGCGTTACTGCCCTAACTGGGCAAGCCGTTATGGTTCCAGTTACGTCTAATGAATGCACTGAGGGGAAACAACGTGATACACAACGGACGCGGGGTAATTCGCCTCAACGATAAAACCGATCACGGCGGCCAGGTCATCAGTGCATCCTCTGGCACAACCGTGATGGGGAAGGTGGCGACACTTCAAGATGACATGACGCACTGTCCCCAGTGCAAGGGTAACTTTGCGATCAAACCTGACGGAGCAGGCGCACGACACGAAGGTAAGCCGTATGCGTACGACGGGGACGTGACGGAATGCGGCGCGCGGTTGATAACATCCTTGTAAGTTAGGCCGCTGACGACATAAAAGAAGCCTAAGCGTCCCCCCTCCGCAACCCATCCAGATACGGATCGATCACACACTTCCCCAGCGCCAGCAAATCGAAATCCTGCGGATCGAACATCCAGTTGCGGATCAACCCGTCGATCATGATCCACAACGCCAGCGCCACGCGGCTCGCATCGACGTGGCGGGCCAGCAGGCCCTTGTCGGCGGCCAGGCGGATGCGCCGTTCGGCGCGGGTCATCCAGTTGGCCATATTGTCCTTGCGGCGCTGGCGCACCGCGTTCATCTCGCCGACGAATTCCACCTTCAGCGTCGCGATCTCGAACACGCGGCGCGCGCCCGGGTCATTGACGGTCCGGTCCAGCACGGCCAGCATGTGATTGCGCAGGTCGACGAGCGGGTCGTCCGACTCGGCCTGGTCCAGCACCTGCATCTCCGCTTCCAGCGGCAGGATCGCGCGTTCCATCATCGCGTTGAACAGCGCACCCTTGTCGTCAAAATGCCAATAAATTGCTCCGCGCGTCACACCGGCCGCGGTTGCGATATGCTGCAACGTCGTGCGCGAAACACCTTGTTCCACGAACAATTTTTCAGCAGCATCCAAAATGCCGTCACGGGTCGCAGCCGCCTCTTCCTTGGTCCTGCGGGCCATCCGTTGTACTCTCCGTTTTTATAGGTAAGAAACATTAAACATACACTCGTGATAGTATATCGGGGTTTTCCCAAAAGCCAGCGATAAACCCGAAGCCGTGCAAGAGGAAGCGCCGAACGACCTGCCGCGTGTTGCGTTTTTTGAACTGCGACGGTCGATCGCGCCCCTGTAAACAGCACCGCGGATCGGTTTTGTCCTTTTTTCCACAAGAAGGAAGCATTGAATGCGCTCTGCCCACTCGTCCCTCACCCTGTCCAGGATCGCCGCATGCACCCTGGTCGCCGTGGCCATGCTGTCGGCCTGCGGCTCCAAGGATAAGCCCGAAGCCGGTCCCGGCGCCGCCGGCGCCAAGATGCCGCCCCCGCAGGTCGGCGTCATCACCACCAAGTTCCAGCAGGTCGCGCTCGAGACCGAGCTGCCGGCCCGCGTCGAGGCGATCCGCACGGCCGAGGTGCGCGCCCGCGTCAACGGCGTCGTCCTCAAGCGCCTGTTCACCGAGGGCAGCATGGTCAAGCAGGGCCAGTCGCTGTTCCAGATCGATCCCGAGCCATACCAGGCCCAGCTGAGCGCCGCCCAGGCCTCGCTCGGCCGCGCCCAGGCGAACCTGACGTCGACCGCCGCCACCGTCGAGCGCTACAAGCCGCTCGTCGAAGCCCAGGCCGTCAGCAAGCAGGAATTCACGAACGCCGTCGCTGCCCAGAAGCAGGCCGAGGCGGACGTCAATTCGGCCAAGGCCCAGGTCCGCATCGCCAGGATCAATTACGACTACGCGAACGTCTACGCCCCGATCTCGGGCCGCATCGGCCGCGCGCTCGTGACGGAAGGCGCCCTCGTCTCCGCCGCCGAGGCGACGCAGATGGCGCTGATCCAGCAGACCGACAACGTGTACCTGAACATCACCCAGTCCGCCGCCGAACTGCAGCGCCTGCGCAAGGATGCCGGTGCCAAGGGCATCGGCTCGGCCGTCCCTGTGACCGTCGTGCTGGATGACGGCACCGTGATGGCGCAAAAGGGCAAGCTGCTGTTCTCCGACATCACCGTCGACCCGACGAGCGGCCAGGTCACGCTGCGCGCCCAGGTCGCGAACCCGGACAATGCCCTGCTGCCGGGCCAGTACGTGCGCGTGCGCCTCGCCCAGGCCGAGCTTCCGTCCGGCATCCTCGTGCCGCAGCAGGCCGTCACCCGCGGCGGCCCGAACGGCGATACCGTCCTGGTGGTCGGCGCGGACAACAAGCCGACGCCGCGCACCGTCAAGATCGGTTCGCAGAACGGCGACGACTGGGTCGTCACGGATGGCCTCAAGGAAGGCGAAAAGGTGATGGTGGACGGCTTCCAGAAGCTGCAGATGCTGCCGCCGGGCACGCCGGTACAGCCGGTCGCGTGGACGCCGGTCGGCGCGCCGGCAGCCCCGGCAGCACCGGCCGCGGGCGGTGCGCAGGCCGCGGCCGGCCCGGCCGCCACCCGCCAGTGAGCAAGGCAAGGCTAGATAACAGGAACCACAATGGCACGTTTTTTTATTGACCGCCCCATTTTCGCCTGGGTGATCGCGCTGTTCATCATGGTGCTTGGCGGCGTCGCCATCAAGCAGCTGCCGATCGCGCAGTATCCGACCGTGGCGCCGCCGTCGATCGTCGTCAGCGTCGCCTATCCCGGCGCTTCGGCCCAGACGCTGGAAGACTCCGTCATCTCCGTCATCGAACGCGAGATGAACGGTGCCGAAGGCATGATCTACATGGAGTCGACCAGCCAGGCCAACGGCACCGGCTCCATCACGATCAGCTTCGAGACCGGCACCAATCCCAACCTGGCCCAGGTCGACGTCCAGAACCGCCTGGCGCGCGCGACCCCGCGCCTGCCGGCCGCGGTGACCCAGCAGGGTGTGCGCGTCGACAAGGCGCGCTCGAACTTCCTGCTGTTCACGATCCTGTCGTCGGACGACCCGACCTGGGACACCGTCGCGCTGGGCGACTACGCGTCGCGCAACGTGCTGCCCGAGATCCAGCGGATCAAGGGCGTCGGCCAGGCCCAGCTGTTCGGCACCGAGAAGGCGATGCGCATCTGGATCGATCCGGCCAAGCTGGTCGGCTTCAACCTGTCGCCGGACGACGTCAACACGGCGATCCGCCAGCAGAACGCCCAGGTGGCGTCCGGCACGATCGGCGACCTGCCGGTGGCCAAGGGCCAGCAGATCACGGCGACCGTCGTCGTCACGGGCCAGCTGGCCACCGTCGAGCAGTTCGGCAACATCGTGCTGCGCGCGAATCCGGACGGCTCCACCGTGCGCCTCAAGGACGTCGCCCGCATCGAGATCGGCGGCCAGGCCTATTCCACGTCGACGCGCCTGAACGGCAAGCCGTCGACCGGTATCGGCGTGCAGCTGTCGCCGACCGGTAATGCGCTGGAAACCGCGAAGCTGATCAAGCAACGCATGGAGCAGTTGCAGAAGTACTTCCCGAAAGGCATGAAGTACTCGATCCCTTACGACAGCACCAAGTTCATCCAGATCTCGATCCAGCAGGTGGTGGAAACCCTGATCGAGGCCGTGATCCTCGTGTTCATCGTGATGTTCGTGTTCCTGCAGAACATCCGCTACACGATCATCCCGACCATCGTCGTGCCGGTCGCCCTGCTGGGCTCCTTCGCGACGCTGCTGGCGATGGGCTTCTCGATCAACGTGCTGACGATGTTCGGCATGGTGCTCGTGATCGGTATCGTCGTCGACGATGCGATCGTGGTGGTGGAAAACGTCGAGCGCATCATGTCCGAGGAAGGCCTGCCGCCGCTCCAGGCGACGCGCAAGGCGATGGGCCAGATCTCGGGCGCCATCATCGGCGTGACCGTCGTGCTGATGTCCGTGTTCGTGCCGCTGGCGTTCTTCCAGGGCGCCGTCGGCAACATCTACCGCCAGTTCTCGATCGTGATGGTGTCGTCGATCGGCTTCTCGGCATTCATGGCGCTGTCGCTCACGCCGGCGCTGTGCGCGCACCTCCTGAAGCCCGTCGAAGCGGGCCACCACATGGAGAAGAAAGGCTTCTTCGGCTGGTTCAACCGCACGTTCACGACGGGCGCCAAGCGCTATGAAGGCTTCGTCGGCAAGATCCTCAAGCGCACCGGCCGCGCGCTGGTCGTGTTCGTCCTGCTGGTCGCCATCGTCGGCCTGATGTTCGCGCGCCTGCCGAACTCGTTCCTGCCGAACGAGGACCAGGGCTACATCATCGCCAACATCCAGCTGCCGCCGGGCGCCACCGCCGAGCGCACCAACGTCGTCCTGCACGCGATGGAAGACTATGTGCTCAAGCAGCCGGAAGTGGCCGACATGGTCGCCGTGACGGGCTTCTCGTTCACCGGCCAGGGCCAGAACATGGGCCTCGCGTTCATCCCGCTGAAACCGTGGGACGAGCGCAAGGGCAAGGGCCAGGATGCGCAAGGCCTCGCCGGCCGCATCACGGGTCACATGATGGCCCTGCGCGACTCGTTCATCTTCGTGGTGAGTCCGCCGCCGATCCCGGAACTGGGCCGCGGCACGGGCTTCTCGTTCCGCCTGCAGGACCGCGGCGGCCTCGGCCACGCCGCCCTGCTCCAGGCGCGTAACCAGCTGCTGGGCATGGCAATGCAGAGCAAGGTGCTGACGGGCATCCGTCCGGAAGGCCTGGAAGACGCGCCGCAACTGAAGCTGAACATCGACCGCGACAAGGCGCAGGCCCTCGGCGTGACGTTCGGCGCCATCAACACGGCGCTGTCGACGTCGCTCGGTTCCGCCTACGTGAACGACTTCCCGAACGCCGGCCGCCTGCAGCGCGTGATCGTGCAGGCCGACGCGCCGCAGCGCATGCAGCCGGAAGACCTGCTGCACATCAACGCCCTGAACACGAAGGGCCAGCCGGTGCCGCTGTCCGCGTTCGCGACGACCCAGTGGATCACGGGTCCGATGCAGACGACGCGCTACAACGGCTATTCGGCGATGAGCATCACGGGCGACGCCGCCCCGGGCTATTCGACCGGCCAGGCGCTGGACGAGATGCAGGCGCTGGCCGCCAAGCTGCCGGCCGGCTTCGCGTACGAATGGACCGGCCAGTCGCGCGAAGAGATCCTCGCCGGCTCCACCGTGTTCGTGCTGATCGGCTTCGCGCTGCTGGCCGTGTTCCTGGCCCTCGCCGCACTGTATGAAAGCTGGTCGATCCCGGTCGCCGTGCTGCTCGTCGTGCCGCTGGGCGTGCTCGGCTCGCTGATGGCGGCATCGCTGCGCGGACTGAACAACGACGTGTACTTCAAGGTCGGCCTGATCACCATCATCGGCCTGGCCGCGAAGAACGCGATCCTGATCGTAGAATTCGCGAAGGACCTGCAGGCGCAGGGCAAGTCGCCGTTCGAAGCGGCGCTGCAGGCGGCGCACCTGCGCTTCCGTCCGATCATCATGACGTCGCTCGCGTTCATCCTCGGCGTGCTGCCGCTGGTGGTCGCCAGCGGCGCCGGCGCGGCATCGCAGCGCGCCATCGGTACCGGCGTGATGGGCGGCATGCTGACGGCGACGGCACTGGGCGTGTTCTTCGTGCCCGTGTTCTTCGTCGTCATCCGCGGGTTCTTCAAGGGCAGCGAACGCCAGCGCAAGAAGTACGCGCACGAAGAAGACGCCACTGTCATCGACTCGAAAATCTGATGAACACCATGAAACGACTCACTCCCCTCGCGCTCGCCCTCGTGCTGGCCGGCTGCGTGAACCTGGCGCCGAAGTATGAGCGGCCGCAAGCGCCGGTGGCGGGCGCCTTCCCGACCGTGGAAGGCACCGTCAACAGCGGCAACGCGGTCGCGAACGAAGCGCCGGCCGCCATCACGTGGCAGCGCTTCTTCACCGATCCGCGCCTGCAGCAGCTGATCTCGCTGGCACTGGCCAACAACCGCGACCTGCGCGTTTCGGTCCTGAACATCGAGGCGGCGCGCGCACAGTACCAGATCCAGCGCTCGAACCAGTTCCCGGCCGTGAACGCGGGCATCACGGGCCAGCGCCAGACCACCGGCAAGGACCAGCCGATCGAAAGCGTCTACCAGGCCGGCCTGTCCGTGTCCGCATTCGAGCTGGATTTCTTCAGCCGCGTGAAGAACCTGTCCGACGCCGCGCTGGCGCAATTCCTCGCCACCGAGGAAGCGCGCAAGACGGCGCAGATCAGCCTGATCGCCCAGGTCGCCAACACGTACCTGACGTATCTCGCCGACGAGGAATTGCTGGCCCTCGTGCAGCAGACCCTCAAGACGCGCGAGGAATCGCTGCGCCTGACGCAACTGCGCTTCGACAACGGCGTCTCGTCCAAGCTCGACCTGCAGCAGGCCGTATCGCTCGTCGAGACGGCGCGCACGACCCTGGCCCAGGCCCAGCGCCAGCGCGCGCAGGACCTGAACCTGCTCACCCTGCTGATCGGCCAGCCGATTCCAGACAACCTGCCGGCCGGCGCCACGCTCGCGACGACGAACCTGCCGGACCTGCCGGCCGGGATGCCATCCGACCTGCTGGCCGTGCGTCCGGACATCCGCGCCGCCGAGCAGCAGCTGATGGCCGCCAACGCCAACATCGGCGCGGCGCGCGCGAATTACTTCCCGCGCATCACGCTGACGGGCAGCGCCGGCACCGCGAGCAGCCAGCTGTCGGGCCTGTTCAAGAGCGGCACGTTCGGCTGGACGTTCGCACCGCAGGCGATCATGCCGCTGTTCGACTTCGGCCGCACCCGCGCCGGCGTCGAGGGCGCCCGTGCCCAGCGCGACATCGCCGTCGCGCAGTACGAAAAATCGATCCAGACGGCGTTCCGCGAAGTGGCGGACGCACTGGCCGGCCAGGCCACGTACAGCGAACAGTTGCGTGCCCAGCAGGCCGTGGCGGCCGCCGAGACGGACCGCTTCAACCTGTCCGACCTGCGCTACCGCAACGGCACCGCCAGCTACCTCGACCTGCTGGATGCCCAGCGTTCGCTGTTCACCGCGCAGCAGCAGGCCATCCAGGCCAACCTGCAGCGCCTGCAGAATCAGGTCACGCTGTACCGCGTGCTGGGCGGCGGCTGGAGCGAGCCGGGGCCGGCGACGGCCGCGCGCTGATTCGAAGCGGAATGATTTCCGCGCGCCATTGAGAACGGTCCCGACCGGGGCCGGCCGCGATTTCGGTATCATGAAATCGCAGGCCGGCCCCGGTTTTTTCATGCAAGCACGGGCGGCCCCGGCAGCCGTCGCCGGACGGCGTCCGCCAGGACCGCAACCGCGCGCCGAGCCCGGCCTGTCCGGTACGGTCGCCCCATGCGCCGCGCCCCACGCCATGCGACATTTTTTTCGTGCACATTGGAAATCCGTGGTCGCCATCGTCCTGCTCGTGCTGCTGGCGCTGGTCACGGTGAATCCGGGCTCTGCCATGCCGGCGCCGCCGCTGGCCATGCGCCTGCGCGCGCACGTGACGGCGCTCACGGCCGGCACGCAGGACCCGGCCGCGCGGCGGGCCGCGTCGGCCGCCTACATCGACAGCGTGCTGCGGATCGCCGGCTATGCCGTGCGCGACCGCGGCAGTGGCCAGCGGCACGACATCGAAGCGGTACTGGCCAACGTGGCGCCCGGTGCGAAGGCGGCACGCACCTTCATCGTCGGCGCCCGCATGGACGGCGACCCGGGCGCGGCCGGTGGCGCGGCCGCGGTGCTGGAGCTGGCGCGGCTGCTGGCCGATGTGCATCCCAGCCGCGGCACCGAAATCCGCTTCGTCTTCTTCCTGGCGCCCAGGCCGGCCGCGCCCGCACCCGCGCTGGCGCAGGACGCGAGCCTGGACGACCTCGCGCGCATGCTGACGGACGCGCCGGTCGAGCGTCCCGCCAGCTTCATCGCCTACGTCGGCAGCCTGGCATCGTCGCGCGAGGTGCAGGATGCGCTGTCGGCCTTCCAGAGCATCGCGGGCGTGCCGCCGCACGGCCTGGCGACGCCGGCCTACATGCAGGGCGTGACCCTGCTCGACCGCGCCGCGTGGCACCATCCCGGCGCCGGCATGCCGGCCCTCGTGCTCACGGATACGTCGTTCACGCGCTTTCCGTATCGCCAGGCCCAGGACACGCCGGCCGCGGCCGCCGACGACGAACCGCCCGAGCAGGTCATCTTTGGCGGCATGGCGCGCGTGGTGAGCGGCCTGGCGCGCACGCTGACGGCGCTGGCGGCCGGGCAGCGCGGATGAAAACAGCACGGATGAGATAGCGCGGATAGAACCGCGCGGCTGAGTCAGTCGGCGGGCGCGAATTCGCCGGCCGCCACCGTGCCGGCCACCGCGGCGCCTGCCCGCGCGCGGGGATACAGCCAGTCGAAGACGACCGTCGCCGCCGCCGCGCCGGCCAGCTGGGCCAGCACATAGCCCGGCACGTCCGCGAGGCGGATGCCCGCGCACGTGCCGGTGGCGGCGCGCGCCAGCGTGAGGGCGGGATTGGCGAACGACGACGACGCCGTGAACCAGTACCCCGCGACGATGAACAGCGCCGCCGCATACGGCGTGACACTGGGGCGCGTGCGCGCGCAGCTGATGATGGTCGCCATCAGGCCGAACGTGGCCACGCCCTCGCTCCACCACAGCGCGGCGCCGGTCCGCGCATGCGTCGCGGCGACGAACGCCGGTTCGCCGAACATCAGGTGCGCGATGGCCACGCCGGCGAACGCCCCGCCCGTCTGCGCCGCGACATACGGCAGCGCGAGACCGGCCGGCAGGTTGCGTTGCCAGACTTCGGACAGCGTGACGACGGGATTCAGGTGCGCGCCCGAGACGCCGCCGAACATCAGGATCAGCACGACGAGGCCGCAGCCGGACGCGATCGAATTGACGAGCAGCGCGATGGCCGCATTGCCGCCCGCGAGCCGGTCGCCCATGATCGCGGAGCCGACGACGACGGCCAGCAGCAAGGCGGTGCCGAGTCCTTCGGCCACGAGGCGGCGGGCAAGGAAGTGGGTGCGATCGGGATGCTTCATGGCATCCATTGTGCGCGCGCCGTGCCGGACCGGAGTACTGCCGTGGCGGTATGTTCAGTCGATACCGCGTCCGATGAGGGACGGGATGATGCCGAGGAGAGCGGCCATCGACACGGGTTTCGACAGGAACCGCACGCCATCGGGCATCACGCCAGCCTCGATGGGATTGCCGGAGATGACGAGCGCCGGCAGGCCGGGCCGCAGGCGGCGCAGCGCGTGGATCACCTCGATGCCGTTCATGCCGGGCATGCGGAAATCCGTGATGAGCAGGTCGAAAGGGTCGGCTTCGGCGGCTTCGGCGGCACTGACGGCGTCGAAGCCGTTGTTGGCGACGGACACGCGATAGCCGGCGACGCTCAGGTAGCGCTCGAACACATAGAGAATGGCTTCTTCGTCATCCACGACCAGGATGCGCGGCGTTGCGGGGACAGGCATCGACCAGCTGCCTTTCATTGAAACACATGCAAGACTGCTACTTTAACACATGGTCGTCAGGATACCCGACACGTTTCGTCCGGTCACCGCCCGCCGGCGCCGCTATGCCGGACGGTACATGGCGCAGAGCTTGTGGCCGTCCGGATCGCGCACATAGGCCAGGTACATCGGGCCCAGGCTGCCCGCGCGCAGGCCCGGCGGCGCTTCGATCGACTTGCCGCCGTGGGCGACCGCCGTATCGTGGAACGCCTGGACTTGCTCGGCTGAATCGCATTTGAAGCCGATCGTGGCGCCGTTCGCGCACGTGGCCTCCGCGCCGTCGATGGGTTCGGTGATGCCGAGCGTACCGCCGTTGTGGCGGTAGAACAGGCGCTGGTGGCCGGTCGGGGCAACATTGGGGAACGGCGCGCCAACGCCGAGCGTACCGAGCACGGCGTCGTAGAAACGCCTGGAACGTTCGAGGTCGTTCGAACCGATCACGATGTGACTGAACATGCTTGTCCTTTCTTCAGGGTGGATGCGGCGGTCAATCCAGGAGCTCGACATCCGGCAGGTTGGCCAGCACCTGGTCCCACGTATCGTAGCATTCGAGCGCAGCGACGACGACCGGCAGCGGCTCGGCCCAGATCTCCGGCAGCATGCGTTCGTCGCGTTCGCGGATCGCGAACGCCAGCCGCTCCGCCGGCGGATCGAAGCGCGCGTCGACGCCGGGCTTGTTGCCCCGCGCATCGATGCGATGCCAGCCGAAGTCCTGCAGATACACGGCGTTCAGGCCGTGCAGGCAGTACGGCGCGCCGCCGTCGCCGACGGACAGGCGCTGGTAGCACAGCCCCGCCGGGATGCCGTTCGCGCGCAGCAGCGCGGCCAGCAGATGGCTCTTCGCGTAGCAGTAGCCCGTCTTGTGGCGCAGGACGTCGGACGCCTTGCAGGTCACCGGATTCAGCTCGAAATCGACGCTGTGGCGGATCTCGTCGCGCACGAATTCGAAGCAGGCACGCACGACGTCCAGCTCGGACGCGGTCCCCTCGGCCAGCCGGCGCGCGGCGGCTTGAATGGCGGGCGTGTCGACGTCGATGTACGTGCTTGCGGCAAGATAGCGTTGCATGGCTTTACCCTTCGGCCAGGAAGATTTCCTGCAGATCGTTGAGGAAGCGCTGACCCAGTGCCGTCGGCCGGATCACGCGGAAGTCGCGATAGATGAGTCCCTTCGCCTCGGCCTCGTTCAACGCCTTTTCGATGGCGTTGAGCGGCATGCCGGTACGCTCGCCGAACAGGTTCGGGTCGAAGCCTTCCGTCAGCCGCAGCCCGTTGAGCATGAATTCGAAACCCATGTCGGCGCGCCCGATCTCGTGTTCCTCGGCCACGGCATTGCCCTTCATGGCCGCTTCCATGAACGACGCGGGCTGCTTGTAGCGGGCCTGGCGCAGCACGCGATGCGGGAACGACAGCTTCGAATGGGCGCCGGCGCCGATGCCGAGATAATCGCCGAACTGCCAGTAGTTCAGGTTATGGCGCGCGCGGTGGCCCGGCCGCGCATAGGCCGAGACTTCGTAATGGTCGTAGCCGGCGGCGGCCGTGCGCACGGCGATCATGTCCTGGATGTCGGCGGTCGCGTCGTCGTCCGGCACCACCGGCGGATACTTGGCGAACACCGTGTTCGGTTCCATCGTCAGGTGGTACAGCGACAGGTGCGGCGGCGCGAATCCCAGCGCCATGTCGATGTCGGCCTGCGCCTCGGAAAGCGTCTGGCCCGGCAGCGCGTACATCAGGTCGAGGTTGAAATTGTCGAAGTTCGCCTGGGCGATCTCCACGGCCTTGATCGCCTCGTTGGCGTCGTGGATGCGGCCGAGCGCCTGCAGGTGCCGGCTGTCGAAACTCTGGATGCCGATCGACAGGCGGTTGATGCCGCTGGCGCGGAACGACTTGAATTTGTCGGCTTCGAACGTGCCGGGATTCGCCTCCATCGTGATCTCGGCATCGAGATCGAGCGGCAGCAAGGTGCGCAGGTCCGACATCAGGCGCTCCAGCCCCGCCGCCGACATCAGGCTGGGCGTGCCGCCGCCGATGAACACCGTGTGGATCTTGCGGCCCCAGATCAGCGGCAGCGACTGTTCCAGGTCGGCGCGCAGCGCGTCCAGGTAGGCCTGTTCCGGGATCGGGTCTTTCGACTCGTGCGAATTGAAGTCGCAGTACGGGCATTTGCGCACGCACCACGGCCAGTGGATGTACAGCGACAGCGGCGGCAGCGCCGCCAGGTTCAGCGCCCCCGGTTGCAGGTATTGCAGGGCTGCAGTCGCCGCGTCGCGGGGCGTGGCGGCGGGCGTGGGGGGCACGGCCGCCGAGCTGGCGGGCTTGATCGGAATCATGCCAGCTTCCCGAGCTTGTCGACGAGCGCGCGCAGCGCCTGGCCGCGGTGCGACACGGCGTTCTTTTCCGCCGGCGCCAGTTCGGCGGCCGTGCGGCCGAAATCCGGCACCAGGAAGTACGGATCGTAGCCGAAGCCGTTGGCGCCGCGCGGCGTGTCGATGACCTGCCCGCGCCACACGCCGTCCGCGATCACGGGTTGCGGGTCGTCCGCGTGGCGCACGTACACGAGCACGCAGTAGTAGTACGCCGATTTGTCGGCGTGGGCCGCGAGGTCGGCGACCAGTCTGGCGTTGTTGCGCACGTCCGATTTCGGCTCGCCGGCAAAGCGCGCGGAATACACGCCCGGCGCGCCGCCGAGGGCGTTCACGCACACGCCGGAATCGTCGGCGAGGGCCGGCAGGCCGGTCAGGCGCGCGGCGTGGCGGGCCTTCTGCAGGGCGTTCTCGACGAAGGTGCCGAACGGCTCTTCCGCTTCGGGGACGCCGAATTCGCCCTGCGGATGCAGTTCGAAACCGATCGGGCCGAGTAATTCGGCGAATTCCTTGAGCTTGCCCGCGTTGTTGGAGGCAAGGATGAGGCGTTGGGTCATTGCTGTCTCGGTCTGGACGAAGAACTGCGTATTTTACCGCTCATCCCGCCATACGCGCAGCAGGCCGGACGCGCTAGGCGTGCGGGAACACCATGCGCGCTTCGAACCCGGGGTCGGCGCGGCGCAGCGCGAGCGTGCCCTCGTGCAGCTGGGTGATGGCGGTGACGATCGACAGGCCCAGGCCGTTGCCCGGCAGGTGGCGGCTCTGGTCCACGCGGTAGAAGCGCCGCGTGATCTTGTCCATGTCGTCGGCCGGCACGCCCGAGCCGTAATCGCGGACCGTCAGTACCGGCGCGCCGTCCATCGTGTCGACCTCGACGTCGACGCGGCCGCCGCTGCGGCCGTACTTGATGGCGTTGTCGATCAGGCTCGCGAGGGCGCTGGCCAGCAGGTCGCGGTCGCCGCGGATGATCGTCGGCCGGCCGGCGAAGCGCAGCAGCACGCCCTGCTCTTCGGCGGCCGCTTCGTACAATTCCGCCATGTCGTGCGCGATGGCGGCCAGGTCGAGCTTTTCGAAGGTGCCCGCGCGCACGCCGGATTCCAGCGCGGCGATCTGCAGCAGCTTGTCGAACAGCGAGATCACGCTGTCGATGTCCTCGATGGCCAGGCGCGCGTCCGCCACGAGCGCGTGCGGATCGGCCGACGCCTGCAGCGCGCGGTCGAGGCGCGAGCGCACGCGCGACAGCGGCGTGCGCAGGTCGTGCGCGATCGAGTTCGACACGTGGCGTACGCCCTCCATCAGCGCTTCGATGCGGTCGAGCATGCGGTTGATGTCGTCGCCCAGGCGCGCGAATTCGTCGTTGCCCATCACGACGATGCGGCTGGACAGTTCGCCGGCCGCGATGCGCGCCGTCGTGCGGCGGATGCGGCCGATGCGCGCTTCCAGGCGCGAACGGAAGATCTGGGCGCCGAAGAACGCGAGCACGATCGACACGGCGGCGCTGACCAGGAGCGCGCGCTCGACGACGCTGCGGATGGCGTCGAGTTCGATCAGGTCGCGGCCGACGATGAGCCGGCTGCCGTCGTCGAGCCGCGTCGCGATGAGGCGCACGGAAACGGGCGCGCCGTTGCGCTGCATCTGTCCGAATCCGAGCTCGCCGGACGCCGGCAGGTCGCCGTACCAGCGCCCCAGGTTGCCGGCCAGGACGCGGCCCTGGGTGTCGACGACGCCCACCACCTCGGTATCGGTGTCGATCAGGTCGTGCAGCTGGGCGTCGATCTCGCGTACGAGGCCGGGGCGGCCGTCGCTGGTCCAGGCGTCGGCCAGGCGCCCCTCCACGCTCATGATCTTGCTGTCGATCGAGCGCTCGAACACGCCCACCGTGCCGAAATAGACGATGCCCGACAGCGTGGCCATCGACGCGGCCAGCAGCAGGCCGTAGCCGACCGCCAGCCGGAACGCGATGGAGCCGCGCAGGCCGACGCCCGCGCCGGGGCCCGGTCTAGCGCGAGGACGGACCATACGTCGGGGCGGCGCTCAGCACATAGCCGGCGCCGCGCACCGTGTGGATCAGGGCCGGGGTGAAATCCTTGTCGATCTTGCTGCGCAGGCGGCTGATCTGGACGTCGATCACGTTCGTCTGCGGATCGAAATGGTATTCCCACACGCCTTCCAGCAGCATCGTGCGGGTGACGATCTGGCCTTCGTGGCGCATGAGGTATTCGAGCAGGCGGAATTCGCGCGGCTGCAGGGTGATCGTCGTGCCCTGCCGCGTCACGCGCATCGTGCGCACGTCGAGCTGCAGGTCGGCCACCTGCAGCACGGTGGCGTCGCGCGACCAGGCGTTGCGCCGGCTGAGGTTTTCCACCCGGGCCAGCAGCTCCGACATGACGAAGGGCTTGGTGAGATAGTCGTCGCTGCCGGCGCGCAGGCCGCGCACGCGCTCGTCGACGCTGTTCAGGGCGGACAGGATCAGCACCGGCGTGCCGTCGCCGCGGGCGCGCATCTGTTCGAGGATGCCGAGGCCGTCGACCTGGCCGGGCAGCATGCGGTCGAGCACGACGACGTCCCAGCGCGTCTCCTGCAGGCGGCGGTTGCCCGCCTCGCCGTTCGTCTCCGCCTGCACGGCATAGCCGGCCGCGCGCAATCCGCTGCAAAGGTAGTCGCGCGTTTCGGTGTCGTCTTCGATCACGAGGCAGTTCGGCATGGTTCGGCTCTTGGTCTTTCTCGGGTTGACTATAGCATGGAGGCCAGGCGCGCCATCACGGCCACGACGTGGTCGATCTGGGCGCGCGTATGCCCCGCGTTGAGCATGAAGCGCAGGCGCGCCTGGCCCACGGGAACGGCCGGGAACTGGATCGCGTCGACGTGGATGCCCTCCGCGCGCAGCGCGCGCTGGAACCGCTGGCAGCGCTCGGCGTCCTTGACCAGCACCGGCACGATCGGCGTCTGCGTCGACGTGAGCGTGTAGCCCAACGGGCGCATGCGCTCGACGAAGTAGCGCTGGTTGTCCCACAGGCGCACGCGCCGGTCCGGCTCTTCCCGCAGCAGGTCCAGCGCGGCCAGCAGGGCGTTGGCCTGGTCCGGCGGCGGCGGACAGGTGAAGCCGTAGGCGGAACTCGTCAGGCGCAGCACGTCGGCCATCTCGCGCTCCAGCGCCACGAAGCCGCCGATGGCGCCCAGCGCCTTGGACAGGGTCCCCATCTGCATGATGGTGGGGCTGTAGCAGCCGTAGTGCTCCGACGTGCCGCCGCCGTTTTCGCCCAGGATACCGGTGGCGTGGGCGTCGTCGACGTACAGGATCGCGCCGTATTTCTCGGCGAGTTGCGTCAGCTCGGGCAGCGGCGCGATCGTGCCTTCCATGCTGAACACGCCGTCGCTGACGATGATCGGGCTGACGCCATCGGCCGCTTTCAGCAGCGACTCCAGGTGGTCCATGTCGGCATGGCGGTACGTGTGCTTGTCGGCGCCCGACATCAGGATGCCTTCGCGGATGCTGATGTGGTTGTACTCGTCCGTGAAATACGCGTACTTGCGGCGCTTCTTGGCGCGATAGCCGTGGATGCGCGCCAGCAGGCCGACCTTGACGAGCGTGGACAGCACGCCGATGTTCGTCATGTAGCCCGTGACGAACAGCACGGCGTCGGTCTTGTGCTTGAGTTCACCCAGCCGGCGCTCCAGCGCGCGGTACACGGGCAGGTCGCCGCCCAGCAGCCGCGATTCGCAATTGCCGACGCCGTAGCGTTCCAGGCCCGCCTTCGCGGCCTCCACGAGACGGGGATGGTTCGCCAGCGCCAGGTAATTGTTGGTGCTGAACGACACGGCAGCCTCGCCGTTCACGCGGAACACCGGGTCCGGCAACGTGTCGTGGACGGGCGTCTCGTGGTGAATGGCGTGGGTTTGCAGCCAGTCTGCAATGTCGGCGAGGTCGTGCATGTTTGGGGGCAGTGTCGGAAATGGACGCGCTGCCGGATTGGCATGGAAATGGCGCTGCGATGCAGTATAGGCGAGCGACGGGAGCGTAAAAATTACGATCAGGTAATGTCACTCACATTAACAAACGGTAATATCGTAAAGACAAATACGCCGCTATCATTCGCAGCGGCCTCCAGGTCCGCCCAGCCGTTTCGCTCGCGCGCGCGAGCGGCGCCGCCCTGCCGTTGCGCATGTCATCGCGGTGCAATATTCAGTGCCCAGGATAGCGCTCCAAAGCGCAGGATATTTCCTTGACGCTAGAAAGGACGGCCACGTAGAATCCGACCGTTTTCATTTCATGGAGTCCCTTTCATGGGCACTTGTTCGAGTGGCAGTTGTTGCCGGCCCGAGGCCGGTCCGGCCCCGGCAAGATAACGCAGGTCCTTCCTCCTGCCGTCATCTCGCCCCGGGCGAATGATGGTATCCGCGTCCCTTTGCATCCGGGACATCGCATTCCACGACAAACGAATCGTGCTGCACGCCTTCTAACGAGGGACGCGCACGGCGTCACCAAGCGCGAATGAAAGGTATGCCGTTCACCGACGGAGATACCGATGTTTCGTTGTTCGATGTTTTATTGTGCCGCCTGGCTGCTGGCCGCGGCACCCGGTGTACGTGCCGACGACCTCCCCGCGGCGGAGGCCTGGAACGCGCACGTCCAGGCCACGTACGTGTGGCAAGCCAAACCCGCGTTCGGCGCCGCCTACACCGGCCCCGCCAGCCTCGTCCCGTGGCGCGAGACGGGCTATTCCTTCAGCGCCACGGCCGCCTTCGGCATGCGTCCGTGGCAGGGCGCCGAGCTGTACTTCGATCCGGAAGTCGTGCAGGGCAAGGCCATGTCCGGCCTGCACGGCTTCGGCGGCATGACCAATGGCGAGCAGCAGAAGACGAGCGGCACGAGTCCGACGTTCTATCGCGCCCGGCTGTTCCTGCGCCAGACCTGGAACCTGGGCGGCGACATGCAGGCGGTCGAATCCGACATGAACCAGCTGGCGGGCAGTGTGGCAAGCCGCCGCGTCGTCCTGACGGCCGGCAACCTGGCCGTGTCCGACATCTTCGACGCCAACAGCCAGGCCCACGACGCCCGCAGCCAGTTCCTCAACTGGGCGCTGGTGGCGCACGGCGCATGGGACTTCGCCGCGGACGCGCGCGGCTACACGTGGGGCGCGGCGCTCGAATATGACGATGGCGACTGGGCCGTGCGCGCGGGGCGCTTCATGCTGCCCGCCGAATCGAACGGGCTCACGCTCGACAAGCGCATCTTCCGGCATCATGGCGACCAGGTCGAGCTGGAACATCGTCACAGCTGGCTGGGGCAGGCGGGCACGGTGCGCCTGCTGGCGTTCCGCGACCGCGCGCGCATGGGATCGTTCCGCGACGCGCTGGCGGCACGCGCGCCGGGCGCGGTGCCCGATGTGGGCGGCGTGCGGCGCGAGCGCAGCAAGACGGGCTTCGGCGTAAGCCTGGACCAGGCGGTCGGCGCGAATGCCGCAGTGTTCGCGCGCGCCAGCCGCAACGACGGGCAGTCGGAAACGTATGCGTTCGCCGAGATCGAGCGTTCGGTCTCCATCGGCGCGACCTTGCAGGGCGCGGCCTGGCACCGCACCGGCGACACGCTGGGCATCGCCGCCGTCGCCAACGGGCTGGCGCAGGCCCACCGCGACTACCTGGCGGCCGGCGGCGTGGGCGCGTTCATCGGCGACGGCCGGCTGGATTACCATCCGGAGCAGATCGTCGAAACGTACTACAAAATCGGGCTGGGCCGGTACGCCGCGCTGTCGCTGGACTGGCAGCACATCGCCAACCCTGCCTACGACGGCGCGCGCGGACCCGTGAACGTGTTCGGCCTGCGCCTGCACGGGCAATACTGACGGAGACGAGACATGTTCGAACTGTTCACCCCGGGCCGCACCGGCCGCTCGTTCCTCACCACGACCCCGAACCGCTGGGACTGGGCGCTGCTGCCGCTCGTCCTCGTCGTGCTGGCGCTGGCCGCGTACGGCGCCATGCAGATGACGCGCCCGTTCGTGCTGGGCCAGCCGACGCCGATCTCGCTCGACCCGGCCTTCCTGCCCTACTACCTGCTGCGCACGATCCTGCGCATGTTCAGCGCCCTCGGCGCCGCGCTGCTGTTCACGTTCACGTTCGCCGTCGTCGCCACGCGCTGGAAGAGCGCCGAAAAGATCATGGTGCCGCTGCTGGACGTGCTGCAGTCGGTGCCGATCCTCGGCTTCCAGGCCATCGCCATCGCGCCGTTCATCGCCCTCTTTCCCGGCAACCTGCTCGGCGTGGAATGCGCCGCCGTGTTCGCGATTTTTACGTCGCAGGCCTGGAACATGGCGTTCAGCCTGTACCAGTCGATGAAGACGATCCCGCCCGAGCTGGCGGAAGCGGCGCGCGTGTTCCGGCTGTCGCCGTGGCAGCGCTTCTGGCGCCTGGAACTGCCGTACGCGATGCCGGCGCTGCTGTGGAACATGATGATGTCGATGTCCGGCGGCTGGTTCTTCCTCGTCGCCGCCGAGGCGATTTCGGTGGCGGGCCAGGACATCAAGCTGCCCGGCATCGGCGCCTACATCGCGGTCGCGATCGAGCAGAAACAGGGCACCGCCATCGCCTGGGCCATCGCCGCCATGTTCGCCGGCATCCTGCTGTACGACCAGTTGTTCTTCCGCCCGCTGCTGGCGTGGGCCGACAAGTTCCGCTTCGAGGAATCGCAGGGCGAATACGCCCAGCAATCGTGGGTGCTGGACTGGGGCCGCCGCAGCGTGTGGATCCGCGCCCTCACCGACCGCATGTGGGCACTGCTCGCCCGCACGCTCGGCTGGTTCGGCACGCGCGACATCGTCGACGCGGCGCCGCGCCCGTCGCGCTTCACGCTGTCCACGCGCGCGATCGACCGGATCGTGCTCGTGCTCGCGCTGCTGGGCGCGTGGCGCTTCCTGCTGTTCATCCACGCGCAGGTCGGTTGGGGCGAGGCGCTGCGCGTCGTGGGCCTCGGCTGCATCACGCTCGTGCGGGTGATGCTCCTGATCGGCCTCGCCTCGCTCGTGTGGGTGCCCGCCGCCGTGTGGATCGGCCTGCGCCCGCGCTACGCCCAGGCCGTGCAGGCGCTCGCGCAATTCCTGGCCGCGTTCCCCGTCAACCTGATGTTCCCGATCGTCGTTTACGCGCTCGTGCACCTGCGCCTGAATCCGAACATCTGGCTCAGTCCACTGATGGTGTTCGGCACGCAGTGGTACATCCTGTTCAACGTGGTCGCGGGCGCATCGACCCTGCCGAACGAGCTGCGCCTCGCGGCCGACAACCTGGGCCTGACCGGCTGGCTGAAATGGAAGCGCGTGTACCTGCCGGCCGTGTTCCCGAGTTTCGTGACGGGCGCGATCACGGCGAGCGGCGGCTCGTGGAACGCGAGCATCGTGGCGGAGTACGTCACATGGGGCAAGACCTCGCTCGTGGCAGATGGCCTGGGCAGCTACATCAAGCAGATGACGGACGCCGGCGACTTCCACCGCATCGCCCTCGGCATCGGCGTGATGTGCGTGTTCGTCATGTTGTTGAACCGGTTCTTCTGGCGCCGGCTGTACCTGCTGGCCGAAGGCCGCAGCCGTTGAAGTGCATGGTGGGCACGGGGTGTCCACCCTACCGAATACCGACCGTAGGGTGGGCACCCCGTGCCCATCGAACTCATTGGAACCACCATGGAAAAACTGGTTGAACTGAATGGCGTGAAAAAGGCCTTCCGCAGCGCCGACGGCGCCCCGCGCACCGTGCTCGAAGGCGTCGACTTCACGCTGGCCGACGGCGAGATCGTCGCGCTGCTCGGCAAATCCGGCTCCGGCAAATCGACGCTGCTGCGCATCGTCGCGGGCCTCGTGCCGGCCGACGCGGGCAAGGTCGAATACCGCGGACGGCCCATCCGCGGGCCGCTGTCCGGCGTGGCGATGGTGTTCCAGTCCTTCGCCCTGTTCCCGTGGCTGACGGTGCAGCAGAACGTGGAACTCGGCCTGGAAGCGCAGGGCGTCGCGCCTGCCGCGCGGCGCGAGCGGGCCGACGCGATGCTCGACCTGATCGGCCTCTCCGGCTTCGGCAGCGCGCTGCCGCGCGAGCTCTCGGGCGGCATGCGCCAGCGCGTGGGCATCGCGCGCGCGCTCGTCACGCACCCGGACGTGCTGCTGATGGACGAAGCCTTTTCCGCCCTCGACGTGCTGACGGGCGAGACGCTGCGGGGCGACATCCTCGACCTGTGGGACGGCAAGCGGATTCCCACGCGCGGCATCCTGATCGTCTCGCACAACATCGAGGAAGCCGTCATGATGGCCGACCGCATCATCATCCTGTCCAGCGATCCGGGCCGCGTGCGCCACGAGATCCGCATCGACCTGCCGCGCCCGCGCAACGCCGACACGCCGGAGGTGCGCGCCCTCGTCGACGAAGTCTACGGCCTGATGACGATGCGTCCCGCCGCCGCGCCGGCGCTGGGCGCCGCGCGCCCGGCCGCCATCGACTACCGCGTGCCGGACACGGACGTGGGCCGCATGGAGAGCGTGCTGGACCTGCTGGCCGGCGCGCCGTACGACGGCCGCGCCGACCTGCCGCAGCTGTCGGAAGACACCGAGCTGCCGGACGAGGAACTGTTCCCGACCTACGAGGCACTGGGCCTGCTGGGCCTCGCGCACGTCGAGCGCGGCGACATCGCCCTGACCGGCCTGGGCCTGCGCTATGCCCAGGCCGACCAGGCGCTGCGCCAGACCCTGTTCGGCCAGCAGCTGTCGAAGAACGTGCCGCTGGCCGCGCGCATCCGGCGCCAGCTGGAGGACGAGCCGGGCGGCGCGCTGCCGGAAGATCCGTTCATCGACCTGCTGGAAGACACGCTGGAAGCGGACCAGGCCAAGCGCATGCTGGAAGTGGCGATCGAATGGGGCCGCTACGGCGAATTGTACGAATACGACTATCACACGGGCCGGCTGAAACTGCCGGGCACCGGCAACACGAAGGAGTGACATGGAAGGATTGGACATCACCGGCGACTCCAGGCTGGATCGCAAGGTCGCGCTGACCGTCGCGCTGCTGGCGTCGTTCATGGGCGTCTGCAAGATCAAGGACGACAACATCGTGCAGGCGATGCAGCAGGCGCAGGCCGACAAGATCGACCACTGGGCGTTCTACCAGGCCCGCAACCTGCGCCAGGAACAGGCGCATACGACCTTGCTGCAGCTGCGCCTGGCCGCGGCGGCCCGCCCGGCCGGCGAGCAGGCAGGCTACGCCGCCGCGATCGCGGAGCTGGAAAAACTGGAGAGCGGCCAGGCGAAAAAGAAGGACGAGGTGGTGGCGCAGGCCAGGCAGGACCAGGCGACGTACGACGCGCTGAATTACCGCGACGACCAGTTCGACCTGTCCGACGCGGCGCTGGCGCTGGCCTTGTCGCTGCTGGCCGTGACCACCTTGACCCGGCAGCGCTGGCTGTACCTGGCGGCGCTGGTGCCGACGGTGGTCGGCGTGTTCTATGGCGTGGCCGGGTTGTGCGGGCTGCCGTTTCACCCGAGCTGGTTGACGGGGTTGCTCTCGTAGCGCCGATACGTCATCCCCGCGCAGGCGGGGACCCAAGTTTGCCGGCAGCACGGCAACGCATACAAAATGGGGCCCCTGCCTTCGCAGGGGCGACGGTATTCATGCTGTCAAGCCGAGCGCCCGCTTCTGCAGGCCGACCAGCTCGCGGATCCCCTGCTCCGCCAGATCGAGCAAGCGGTTCATGCCCGCCCGGTCGAAGGCCTCGCCTTCGGCCGTGCCCTGCACCTCGACGAAGTGCCCGGCATCCGTCATCACGACGTTCATGTCCGTGTCGCAGCCGGAATCCTCGATGTAGTCCAGGTCCAGCACGGGCACGCCGGCCACCACGCCCACCGAGATCGCGGCCACGAAGTGCTTCACCGGCACGGCCGGGATCAGTCCCGCCGCCACCAGCCGCGAAAACGCGTCATGGGCCGCCACCATCGCGCCCGTGATCGACGCCGTGCGCGTGCCGCCGTCGGCCTGGATCACGTCGCAGTCCAGGTGCAGGGTGCGTTCGCCGAACGCTTCCAGGTCGAACGCGGCGCGCAGCGAGCGGCCGATCAGGCGCTGGATTTCCTGCGTGCGGCCGGACTGCTTGCCGCGCGCCGCCTCGCGGTCCATGCGCGTGTGCGTGGAGCGCGGCAGCATGCCGTATTCCGCCGTCAGCCAGCCCTGCCCCTTCCCCTTTAAAAAGCCCGGCACTTTTTCTTCGATGCTGGCGGTGCAGATCACCTTCGTGTCGCCGCACTCGATCAGCACGGAACCTTCGGCGTGCTTCGTGTACTGGCGGGTGATGCGGATGGCGCGCAGCTGGTCGACGGCACGGCCGCTGGGGCGGAGGGTTTCGGTCATGGATGTCCTTCTTGTGAGTGGTTGTTCGGGTTTATTTCAGTATCTGCGACGACTTCTCGATCGCGTCGCGGATCTCGGCGATCGCCTTCTCGATGTCGTCCTCGTCGAACGGATCGTCGGGGCCGGGCGCGGCGGCCGGGGAATCGATGCGGCTCGTGACTTCGCCCTCGGGCAGCATCTGCGTGGAGACGACGCCCGGGTCGGCGGCAAGGGCTGGCGTGCCCGCGCCCTGCCACTGGATGGCGAGGGCGGTCGTGTTGTCGCCGCGGCTGCCGGCGATGGCAGTGGCCATCGCGACCATCTCCGGCACGGCCTGCACGACGCCGTGCGCGGACAGGCGATGCGCGATCTCGGTGTCGGGCAGGACCGACCACAGGCCGTCGGAACACAGCAGCAGGATGTCGCCCGACTCCAGGCTCGCGCCGCGCGTCAGCTCGACCTTCGGCGGCGTCGACGCGCCCAGGCAGTTGTACAGCTTGTTGCGGTCCGGGTGCGTGGCACGCTCGCTCGCGTCGGCCTGCCCTTTCGCGATCAGGTACTCGATGTGCGAATGGTCGCGCGTGCGCCCGAGGACCTGCCCGCGGCGCAGCCAGTACAGGCGCGAATCGCCGCAATGGGCCCACACGGCGCTGTTGTGCTGCACCAGGCAGGCGACGATCGTCGTGCGCGGGGAATCCGGCATGGCGTGCTCGCGGGTGTAGCGCAGGATGTCGTCGTGGGCCTGCTGCAAGGCTTCTTCGAGGAAGCGTTCGGGCTTGCGCACGTACGGCGTGGCCTGCGCCTTGAAGCGCGCGGCGATGCTTTGCAGGGCGATCGTGGCCGCGACCTCGCCGCGCAGATGGCCGCCCATGCCGTCCGCCAGCACGAGCAGCAGCGCTTCGCGCGTGTACAGATAGCCCATGCGGTCCTGGTTGAGTTTGCGGCCGCCGATGTGGCTTTGCTGGTAGACAGAGAATTGCATATCGGTTCCTCAGTTACGTCCGCCGCGGCCGAAGCCGATGCGTCCCACGAGGCCGCGCCAGCCGGATTCCGGGGCGGCCTCCGTCGCCGCCTGCTGCGGTCCGGTGCGCGCCGCGGGGAGCCCGGCCTGCAGCGCCTTCTGCACCGCGAACACGCTCTGCGGCCGCGCCAGCGGATCGAGCGCGAGGCAGGCGCTCACCATCGCCACCAGGCCCGGCGTGTACGCGCCTTCGAGCCGCGCGACCTGCTCGATCATCGTGTCGGCCACGCGGCGCTGGTCGGCCGGCTGCGGCGGCGCGCCCGCCATGCAGGCGAACATGGCCGCGCCGATGCTGTAGATGTCCGTCCATGGACCGAGCGCGGCCCCTTTCGCATACAGCTCGGGCGCGGCGAAGCCGGGCGTGTACATGGGCGCCAGGGTGGGCGAATCGGTATGGATGGTCTGGCGCGCCGCGCCGAAGTCGAGCAGCAGGGGCGAGCCGTCGGTGCGGAGGTAGATGTTGGCCGGCTTCAGGTCCAGGTGCAGCAGCTTGTTGGCGTGGACCTCGCGCAGCCCGGCGCAGACGCCGTTGAAGACCTGCCGGATGAACGGTTCGCCGGCGCGGCTGCCCTTGGCATTGATCCGCGCGGCATATTCCTGCAGCGAGTGGCCGGATTCGTAGGCCATCACCATATAGACCGTGTCATTGGCGCGGAAAAAATTTAACACACGCACGACGTTCGGATGAACGATGCGCGCCAGCGCCCGCCCTTCCTCGAAAAAGCATTTCAGGCCGATGCGGAAGACGGGCAGATTGGTCTTGGCGATCACGGGCGCGAGCGCGCCCGGCGGGCGCAGCGCCAGGGCGCTGGGCAGGTATTCCTTGATCGCGACGGCGTTACCGTCGCCGTCATATGCCAGATAAACAATACTGAACCCGCCGGACGCAATTTTCTTTACAATGCGATATCCGCCAATTTCCAGGCCATCGGGCAAGGGAGCATTATTCTGGGCAGCCATTTGGGAAAGTATTCCTTGCTAAACACGGGGATTGTGTGGATAAATCACCGCTTTGTAAAGAATAAGGGAATCTCGCAAAACCACAGCGCGCGGCGCCACCCGCACCGCGCCGCCGGGCGGGTCGCGCAGATTCCGGAAATCGGGGACTCCATTGAGCATTTCTAGCATGACAGGTTATGCGGTCGCCACAAGCGAAGGCGCTGCCGGCACGCTGACGATCGAGATCAAGAGCGTCAATTCGCGCTTCCTCGACCTGCAGTTCCGCATCAACGACGATTTGCGCGCGCTTGAACCGGACCTGCGCTCCGCAATCATGGCAGCCATCACGCGCGGCAAGGTCGAGGTCCGTCTGTCGTTCGGCCGCAAGGCCACGACGGGCTCGCAGGCCCTCAACCACACGCTGCTGGCCGACCTCGCCCGGCTGCAGACCGAGGTCACGCGCCACTTCGTATCCGCGCCCCTGATGACGGTGGCCGAACTGCTGCGCTGGCCGGGCGTGATCGAGGAAGCGCAGATCGGCCAGGAATCGCTCCAGGCCGACGTCGCCGCCCTCGCCGCGAAAACGATTGCCGCCTTCGTCGACAGCCGCAAGCGCGAAGGCGCGGCGCTGGAAGCCATGCTGGTCGCGCGCATCGAGGCGATGGAAGCCATCGTCAAGCGCATCACGCCGCTGATCCCGCAAGTCATCGCCCAGTTCCAGCAAAAGGCCATCGAGCGCATGCAGGACGCCCTGGGCCTCGCCGGCCACGGCAATCCGCAAGTCCTCACGCGCCAGGAAGTATTCGAACGGATCCGCCAGGAAGTCACGCTGTACGGCATCCGCATCGACGTCTCGGAAGAATTGTCGCGCCTGACGGCGCACCTGACCGAGACCCGCCACATCCTCAAGAAAGGCGGCCAGGTCGGCAAGCGCCTCGACTTCATGATGCAGGAACTGAACCGCGAGGCGAATACGCTGGGCGCCAAGGCTTCCGTCAAGGAGCTGGCGGATGCGTCGATGGAGCTCAAGCTGCTCATTGAACAGATGCGCGAGCAGGTACAGAATCTCGAATAATCGCGGGCACGCCGCAGGGCGCGCAGGCGTCACGCGTGGGCACGGGGTGCCCACCCTACCGCAACATTCGTAGGGTGGGCACCACGTGCCCACGCGGATTTAGAATCACCGATACATCAAGCCGCAGCGTGGGCACCTCGTGCCACGCGGATTTAGTATCACCGATACATCAAGAATCACACGTAACAAAGGAACCCACCATGCTCACCTCCGCTTTCTCAGGCAGCCTGTTCGTCGTCGCCGCTCCGTCCGGCGCCGGCAAGTCGACCCTGGTCAATGCGCTGCTGGCGCTGGAACCGGGCATCAAGCTGTCGATCTCGACCACGACGCGCCCGCCGCGCCCGGGCGAAGAGGACGGCCGCGAATACCACTTCACCAGCGCCCAGGACTTCGTCGCCCGCGCCGATCGCGGCGAATTCCTGGAATGGGCCGAAGTGCATGGGAATTACTACGGCACGAGCCGCCTGACCGTGGAACAGGAAATGAAGACGGGCATCGACATCCTGCTGGAAATCGACTGGCAGGGCGCGCGCCAGGTGAAGAAGCAGTTCCCGGATGCGGCCGGCATCTTCATCCTGCCGCCGTCGATCGCGGCGCTGGAAGAGCGCCTGCACAAGCGCGGCACCGACGAGCCGCACATCATCACGCGGCGCCTGCTGGCCGCGGGGGGCGAGATCGCTCACGCTCCCGAGTTCGAGTATGCTATCATCAACGAAGAATTCAACGTTGCCCTGTCCGAGCTGCAGGCGATTGTCAGGGCGACACGTTCGCGCTTCGCCCAACAGGCAGCCCGCAACGCCTCGCTGTTTGCCCAACTGGGAATCCACGCGCTGCTACCGCAAACTTGACCATTGGTGGGCACGGGGTGTCCACCCTACTGCGATTCGTAGGGTGGGCGCCCCGTGCCCACGTGCCGTTTGCGTGACAGAATTATCACTGAAACAATTTCATTTGTTGGAGTTACCATGGCCCGCATCACCATCGAAGACTGCCTGAAAAACATTCCGAACCGTTTCCAGCTGACCCTGGCCGCGACCTACCGCGCGCGCCAACTGCTGCAAGGCCATACCCCGAAAGTGGAAGCCAAGGACAAGCCGACCGTCGTCGCGCTGCGTGAAATCGCTGCCGGCAAGGTTGGCCTGGAAATGCTGAAAAAAGTCCCGATGTAAGTCGGGCGGTGCCTGAGCTTATATGAGCCGACGGTGGTCCATGAATCAGCCCGTGATTCTGTTATGCTGTTTCCATACTGCGGCTGATTGTCTTTTCGTATGAACCTGTCCTCACCGGATTCCGTCCACTCGGGCACCAACACCACCAAGGCGAGCCGGCCCGGCCGGCCCGCCAACAAACCGCAGGAAACCGAACCGGTCCCCGCGCCCGGCGTCGCGTCGATCACCCATCTGGCCACCAAGCTGGCCGAATACCTCACTCCCGTCGAACTCAAGCGCGTCAAGGAAGCCTACCGCTTCTCGGACGAGATGCACCTCGGCCAGGTCCGCAAGTCGGGCGAGCCCTATATCTCGCACCCGATCGCCGTCGCCGAAATCTGCGCCGACTGGAAGCTGGACGCCCAGGCCATCATGGCCGCGCTGCTGCACGACGTGATCGAGGACCAGGACGTCAAGAAGGAAGAACTGCTGGAACGCTTCGGCCCGCAGGTCGCCGACCTCGTCGACGGCCTGTCGAAGCTCGAGAAAATCGAATTCCAGAGCGTCGTCGAGGCGCAGGCGGAAAACTTCCGCAAGATGCTGCTGGCGATGGCGTCGGACGTGCGCGTCATCCTCATCAAGCTGGCCGACCGCCTGCACAATATGCGCACGCTCGGCGTGATGGTCCCGGCCAAGAAGCGCCGCATCGCGGGCGAGACGATGGAAGTCTACGTGCCGATCGCGCATCGCCTCGGCCTGAACGACATCTACCGCGAGCTGCAGGACCTGTCGTTCTCGCACCTGTATCCGCTGCGCTACCGCACGCTGTCGAAGGCGATCAAGTCGGCGCGCGGCAACCGCCGCGAAGTGGTCAAGAAGATCCTCGACGCGGTCAAGAACCAACTGGCTGCGGCCGGCCTGCCGGCCGAAGTCTACGGCCGCGAGAAGACCCTGTACGGCATCTACAAAAAGATGCGCAGCAAGCACCTGTCGTTCTCGCAGGTGCTGGACGTGTACGGCTTCCGCGTCGTCGTCGACACGGTCCCGAACTGCTATGTGGCGCTCGGCTCGCTGCATGCGCTGTACAAGCCCATGCCCGGCAAGTTCAAGGACTACATCGCGATCCGCAAGATCAACGGCTACCAGTCGCTGCACACCACCCTGATCGGCCCGTACGGCACCCCTGTCGAATTCCAGATCCGCACACAGGAGATGCACCGCACGGCGGAATCCGGCGTGGCGGCGCACTGGCTGTACAAGACGGGCGACCAGAACATGACCGACCTGCAGCAGCGCACGCACGCGTGGCTGCAGTCGCTGCTCGACATCCAGCAGCAGACAGGCGATTCCGCCGAATTCCTCGAGCACGTGAAGGTCGACCTGTTCCCGGACTCCGTCTACGTGTTCACGCCGAAGTCGAAGATCATCGCCCTGCCGCGCGGGGCCACGCCGCTCGACTTCGCCTACAGCATCCACACCGGCATCGGCGACCACACGGTGTCCGTCAAGATCAACCACGAACCCGCGTCGCTGCGCACGGAACTGCGCAACGGCGACATCGTCGAGATCGAGACCGACCCCGATTCGCGCCCCAGCCCCACGTGGCTGTCGTTTGTACGCACGGGCAAGGCGCGCTCGGCGATCCGCCACCACCTGCGCACCATCAACCTGAACGAATCCGTCGAACTCGGCCAGGAACTGCTGCGCCAGGCACTGGCCCAGCTGAGCATCAAGGCCGAGCTGGCGCCGTCGACCGTCGACCGGCTGCTGGCCGAATCCTCGGCCAAGTCGATGGACGAGGTGTACGCCGACATCGGCATCGGCAAGCGCATGCCGGCCCTCGTGGCGCGCCACATCGTGAGCCTGCTGGGCGGCGACGTCACCACGGTTCCGGCCCAGCCGAGCAACGGCAGCGAGCTCGACCCGGTCACGATCTACGGCAGCGAAGGCGTCGCGGTCCAGCTGGCGCCGTGCTGCCTGCCGATCCCGGGCGACCACATCATCGGCCAGCTGCGCCGCGACCAGGGCCTCGTCGTGCACACGGCCGACTGCTCGCAGGCCAACCGCCTGCGCCTGAAGGAACCGGACCGCTGGATTCCGGCCCAGTGGGGCACCGAACTGAATCGCCGCTTCGACTGCCGCATCCGCCTCTTGATCAACAACGAAAAGGGCATCCTGGCCCGCGTCGCCGCCGAGATCGGCGAGTCCGATGCCAACATCACGTATGTCGGCATGGACGAGGACGACGAACACATGATGACCCAGCTGCGCTTCACGATCCAGATCAAGGATCGCGTGCACCTGGCGCATCTGATCCGGAACCTGCGGCGGGTGGCCGGCGTCAACCGCGTGGAGCGCGAGCGGGCGTGACGCGTCCGCGGCGGCGCCTTAGTCTTAGCCTTACAACGCCAGCGTACACCGGAACCCGACATACGCCCGCCGCGCCTGCGGCCGTTCGTCGACGACGGTAAACACCCCCGCCCCTTCCTGCGACGACCAGCTGCCGCCCCGCGCCAGCGCCCTGCCCCACCAGCTGCGCCCGGCGCGCGGCCACCAGCCGAGGCCCTGCTGCATCGGTACGCCCGGCGGCGTCGCCAGGGTGGGCGAACCGGGCGCGAAACCGTGCGCGACGATGCCGTCGATGTCGCCCTGGACATCGTCGAAGACCCAGCTGAACGCATTGCCCGCAACATCATGGATGCGCTCGCCGGTCGACAACACGTGCCAGCGCCGCTCGCGCGGATCGGGCGACGCCGCGCAGGCCGGCTGGGGCGCGTCGAACCGGCCCAGGTGCAATCCCTGGAACAGCCGGCCCGCCCCGACGGCGCCGCCGCTCCAGTTGGCGGCCTGGGCCGCGAGATCGTGCGCGATGGCCAGCGCCTGCGATTCGGTCAGCAGCCTGACCCCGGCCCGTGCGCAGGCTTCGCGCGCCGCGTGATAGCCGATGCGCACCCACGGCGGCGCCGTCGCGCTCAGCAGGAGCTGCCCGTCCGGTCCGCGCGCCGCCAGCCAGCGCGCCACCGCGAACGCAGGCACGGTGACGCCGCTTGGCAGCGTGGTCGCCGGCACGACGACGAAGCCGGCCGGGAGCGGCGCGGCCGGCCGAGGTCCGGCCGGAAGCGGCGCGGCCGCCACGACGGCCATATCCACCTCGAGATTGCCCATGCGCTACCTAGAACATCTGGTAGACATAGGGCGACAGCGCCGCCCGCGGCCGCGCCGCGACGTGCAGTTCGTGCAGCGCCCGCGCCGCCTCGGCCACGCGCGGCGCGAGCGCTGCCAGCTCGGGATGCCCGTGCGCGCGCCAGTGCGCGGCGAGGCGCGCGCCGAACTCGTCGGCATCCAGGCACGACGGCGCCAGGAAATCGCCGAGGCCCATCGTCGTGCGCGTGCGCTGCGTGTAATAGCTGGCCAGGCGCGGGTTCGGGCCCAGCGGGAACGGCACCTGGCCGGGCACGCAGCCGGCGGTCAGGGCGTCGAACAGCGGCGCCGCAAGGTCGCGCACGGCCGCGTCGTCAATCGAGCTCATAGGTCTTCCTCCAGTCTTCGTCATCCGCCAGCGGCGGCTGTTCGCGGCGCCACAACACGACGTCCTCCAGCACCAGCAGATCCATCTCCGTGCGCATGAAGCAGCGGTAGGCATCCTGCGGACTGCACACGATCGGCTCGCCGCGCACGTTGAACGACGTGTTCACGAGCAGCGGGCAGCCGGTCAGCCGTTCGAACGCTTCGAGCAGCGCGCGGAATTCCGGATGGCCGTCGCGATCCACGGTCTGGATCCGCGCCGAGTAGTCGACGTGCGTGATGGCCGGGACGTCGCTGCGGGGCTGGTTGATGACGGCCATCATGTCGTCGTCGCCGGCCTCGAACGCCCCTGTATCCATCGGCAGCCGGCGCATGTCGTTCACGGGCGCCACCATCAGCATGTAGGGACTGTCGCCGTCAAGATCGAAGTACTCGACGCAGCGCTCGCGCAGCACGGCCGGTGCGAACGGGCGGAACGATTCGCGGAACTTGATCTTGAGGTTCATGGTGGCCTGCGTGCGCGGGTTGCGCGGATCGCCGAGGATCGAACGCGCGCCCAGCGCGCGCGGCCCGAACTCCATCCGTCCCGACAGCCAGCCGACGATCCTGCCGGCCGCAAGCTGCTCGGCCACGAGGGCCAGGCGCTCGCCGCGCTCGGGAATGCGCCGGTACGGATAGCCCTTGCGGTCGAGGAAGGCGAGGATCTCCTCGCTCGAATAGCGTGGTCCGAGATAGCTGCCGCGCTGGGCGTCGCCGGCGCCGGGCGCGCGCCGGCGCGGGGCCTCGAACGCCATGTGATGCGCGAGCAGGGCCGCGCCGAGCGCGCCGCGGGCGGCCCCGGCGGCTGGCTGGATCCAGATACCGTCGAAGATGCCGGCCGCGGCCAGCTTGCCGTTGGCGACGCAGTTCAGCGCCACGCCGCCGGCCAGCACGAGCCGGCTTTCTCCGCTCAGGCGGCGCAGGTGGCGCGCCGTCTTGAGTACGATCTCCTCGGTCACCTGCTGGATGCTGGCCGCGAGGTCCATCTCGCGCCGCGTGATGGGCGTTTCGGGCTGGCGCGCCGGGCCGTCGAACAGGTCGGCGAAGCGCGGGCCCGGCATCGCCATCCCGTCCAGCCAGCCGAAGAACGCCATATCCAGCCGGTACGAACCGTCGGTGCGGACGTCGATCAGGTGGTCGCGGATGCGCCCGGCGTAACGCGGACGGCCGTAAGGCGCGAGGCCCATCAGCTTGTACTCGCCGGAATTGACCTTGAAGCCGCAGAAGCTCGTGAAGGCGCTGTACAGCAGGCCGAGCGAATGCGGGTAGTCGATCTCGGCGAACAGCTCGAGCTTGCGGCCGTGGCCGACGCCCAGCGTCGTCGTGGCCCATTCGCCGACGCCGTCGATGGTCAGCACGGCGGCGCTGTCGAACGGCGACGGGTAGAAGGCGCTGGCGGCGTGCGCCATATGGTGCTCGGCGAACAGCACGCGGCCGGCGCGGCCCAGCGTGCCGAGCGTCTGCCGGACGTGCTCGTTCACCCAGATCTTATCGCCCAGCACGGCCCCCGCCGCCTGCGCGAACAGGCCGCGCGCGCCGGCCGCATCTCCGCGGACGGCGCCGGCGCAGGCGTTCTGCACGACGCGGTCGAACGTCAGCAGCGGATTGTCGTAGAAGACGATCGCATCGAGGTCGGCGGCGTCGACGAAGCCTTCCTCGAGACAGTAATTGATGGCGTTGGCGGGAAACGACGGATCGTGCTTGCGGCGCGTGAAGCGCTCCTCTTGCGCGGCCGCGACGATCGCGCCGCCCTGCACCAGCGCCGCCGCCGCGTCATGGTAATAGCCGGCGATGCCCAGGATGGTCTTGGCCATGGCGCCCCCTCAGCTCGCGCGGGCCAGTTGCGCGCCCAGCAGCGCGGCGACGACGGGTTCGAGCGAGCACGCGAGGGCGTCGTGGCCGGCCGGCGTGAAATGGATGTCTGTTTCCCAGCGCAGGCGGCGCCGCGTCGCGGGCGCGATGCGCAGCAGGTCGGGCAGCGGATCGTGCAGGCGGCAGCCGAGTTCGGCGGTCAGTTCGGCAAAACGGGCCTGGTACGGCGCGGCATCGCAGGTCTCGTCGAGATGCTGCGGCAACGGCAGCGGCATCAGCACCACGGGCCGGTCGAGCGCGCGCACCCATTGCGTCAGGATCGCGCGCATCAGGCGCCAGGCCGGCGTGGCGGGCGAATCGTAATGCGGCAGCGGCTGGTATTGAGTGAGGTGCTGGACCATGTCGCGCATGCCAAGCCTGGTGATCATCTTGCGCAGCAGGAGGAAGCGCCCGCCCTGGTCCACCGCCGCGGCCTGGGCGGCGTCGAGTTCGTGGTCCTCGTACGGTTCGCGCCGCGGCGGCATGTGGCACAGCCGCAAGGCGTCGTTCTCCAGCCGGAAGTACGGCTTGGCGTAGATGCGCTCGATGCCATGTTCGTCGCGGTGCGGACGGAATTGCGCGGCGACGCGCCGGATGTTCTCGACGAAGACGGCGATCACGACGAGGTCGTGCTCGATGTCGCGGGCGAATTCGCGCCAGATGAGATATTGCTGGTCGGTGCCCGTCGACGACAGGCCGAAATTGTAGAACTCGACGGGCGGCGTGCCGGCGTCGGGCAGCCGCGTTTCCAGCAGATCCGTATAGCGCTGGCGGTTGGGCACGGCGTCGCCGGCCGTGAACGAATCGCCGAACACGAGTACCCGCCGGTGCCCGGGCGTGCGCGCCCGCACGAAGGGCCGATCGGCGCGGAACCCCTGTTCGTTGACCTGCATGAGATATCCCCCGCCTTCATGCGGAATCCGCACCCGCAGGCGGGGGATGTAGCGATAGCCGACGACAGGGTGGTATTCGTATAATTGCCTCATCATTTCCTCGTGTGGTCTTTTCGGACGAAATGATGATGCGTTATTTGATTGTGAGGATTTTTATGCAACCTCAAATTCTCGATTCCCAATGAAATAACGGATTCGTTTCCTCTCATATATTATTTTTGGAAAAGTATTTAAACGCAGAAACGAAATGCGCCGCACTGCGTTTCATTGGCGCCGCACAAAATCGGCGTCGGCAAGATCACTCATATTTATGCGGTCGCCCGCAGCACTGGAACGCTCTGCGCAGGGCTGCGGCAGTGCGCGGCGGATGGCACGACGGAATTCTTGGTTTAGGAAAATAGAAAAGCGGATACGCAAATTGAACAACGGGGCCGAGCATGCGACCATCGACTTTTCACCACAATGGTTTATTGATCCGATACCTGATGGTGTTTTTGATCGGCTATGTTCTATTTTCTATTTATGCCCGTGCCGATACCCGACACCATCGATTGGGCGCACGGTCCGCTCAGACGATTTCCGAATGCGGATCGGCCCGCAATTCGAGAATGCGGTCGAATGCCGCGCACGCGCCGGCGCAGGCGTCCGCGATCTCGGCCGGCGTGCGCACGTTGGCGCGCAGCGCCTGCATGAAGGCGCGCCAGCGGGGGCCGGGGCCGCCGGCGTCGCCCTTCAGGTAGCGCAGCCGGTGCGGCGCCAGGCGCGCGCGCAGGCGTCCGTACAGCACGGCGCCGCCCAGTTGCGAGCCTTCGATCACGTAGTGCACGCCCCAGCGGTAGGCGGGGCTTGCCGCTGCCGGCCATGCATCCGCGACCGCGTACTTTTCAGCATGAACCGGTATGCCCGCCTCGGCCAGGTCGGTCTCGATCAGGCCGAGCCGCGCGCCATGATCGAAAGCCGGGCCGTCCGCAAAGCCGGCCAGCCACGCGTGCAGCGGACCGAGCCAGGCGCGCAGCAGGGCCAGGTGGGCCGTGTAGTCGTCCAGCGAGGCGTCGGGGGCGCCGATGGGCAGGCCGCTGTCGAGCGCCGCGTGGCGCGTGGCGGTGGCTGCGCGCAGGGCGGCCAATGGATCGGCAGCGTGCGCGGCATGCGCGGCATCGAGAGAGCGGGTCATGGGATGGACAGGGTGAAACCGGGCATCTTATCAGCGGCGGCAATCCCGCGCCGGATGGCATGCGAGCGGCACCGTCAGTCCGCGACCGGCGCCGGGTACTCGACGCTCAGGATGTCCAGTTCGTCATTGCCTTGCGGCGTATGCAGCGCGACGGTGTCGCCTTCGCGCGCCTTGGTCAGTGCGCGCGCCACCGGCGAGACCCAGCTGATCTTGCCCTTGAGCGGGTCGAGTTCGTCGATGCCGACGATGGTGACGGTATGTTCCTCGCCCGCCTTGTTGACGTAGGTGACGGTGGCGCCGAAGAACACCTGGTCGTTGCCGTGGTGGACGGACGGGTCCACGACGAAGGCCGAATCCAGGCGCTTGGTGAGGAAGCGGATGCGCCGGTCGATCTCGCGCAGGCGGCGCTTGCCGTAGATGTAGTCGCCGTTCTCCGAGCGGTCGCCGTTGGACGCGGCCCAGTGCACGACGCGCACGACTTCCGGCCGGTCGACGTCGATCAGCTGGAGCAGCTCGTCCTTGATGGCCTGGTGGCCGGCCGGCGTGATGTAGTTCTTGGACCCGGCGGGAATCGCCCGGGCCAGCGCCAGGGCCTCGTCGTCATCGTCGTCGTTGTCCGACTCTTTTACAAATGCCTTGTTCATGCGTGTATTGTAGCGCCTTCGACAACACGCACGCGCATGCGGCGTGCCGGTCCCGCGCCGGTTTCCCGTATCATGAGGTCATGACACGCGCCCTTCCACGCAGCCGGATGTTCGCGCCACTGGTGTATCTGGCGGCCGTGGTGCTGCTCGTCGAGGAATGGTGCTGGGATACCGGCATGCGCCTGACGCGTGCCCTCGCGCGCTGGCCCGCGCTGGCGGCGCTGGAGGTCCGCGTGCGCACGCTGCCGCCGTACGGTGCCCTGTGCGCCTTCGTGCTCCCCGGCCTGCTGCTGCTGCCCGTCAAGGTCCTGGCCGTCGTCGCCATCGCCCACGGCCACGCGCTGTCCGGCATCGCGACCATCGTGCTGGCCAAGATCGGTGGCGCGGCCGTGGTGGCCCGGCTGTACGTGCTGACGTTGCCGACCTTGCTCGCGGTCGGATGGTTCGCGCGCTGCCACGGCTGGTTCATGGTGGCCAGGGCCCGTTGCCTGGATTACCTGCGCACGAGCCACGCCTACCACCTGGCCGGCCGCGCGCTGCGCGGACTGCGGATCGGCCTCAGGCGCGTGCTGCGCCGGCTGCGTCCACACCCGGCCGATGCGCAAGGCCGCCATGCCAGCCGCACCGTGCGGGTGCTGCGCCGCTTCGTGGTCCAGTGGCGCGCGCGCCGGCGCTAACCGACAGACGATATGAACATGAGTCCAGACATCTCCAGCCGCAGCCCCCGCGCCGCGCAAACGCAGGCGGCCCCGCCCGCGCAGTCTCCCGCCCCCGGCCTCGTCTACCAGTTCGTGCTGCGCGCCGACGGCACCATGGCCTACCCGCACCTGAGCGAGGGTTGCACGGCGCTGCTGGGCGTGGCGGCGTCCGAACTGCAACAGGACCCGGAATGCTTCGTGCGGCTGATCCTGCCCGACGACCGCGCAGGCTGGCGCGAGGCGATGGCGGCGTCGAAGGCGACGCTGGCCGCGTGGAACTGGGAAGGCCGCATCTGCGCCCGCGGCTGGAACGACGTCAAATGGATCAGCCTGCGCGCGACGCCGCTGCCGCTGATGGACGGCGGCGTGCAGTGGGACGGCATCATGACCAACATCACCGCGAGCAAGCTGGTGCAGGAAGAAACCCGGCGTTCGCGCGCGCGCCTGGCCGAACTGACGGACCACATCCAGCAGGTCAAGGAACAGGAGCGGGCCCGCATCGCGCGCGAGATCCACGACGACCTGGGCGGCAACCTCACGGCGATCAAGATGGCCCTCGCCATGCTGGCCGCGCGCCTGCCCGACGATCCCGCCCTGCGCGACAAGGCCGATTACCTGGACGACCTCGTCGACCGCACGATCGAGGCCGTGCATCGCATCTCGCTGGACCTGCGTCCCGGCACGCTCGACCTGGGGCTCGTCGCCGCCCTCGAGTGGCAGGCGCGCGAATTCGAAAAGCAGATGGGCATCGCCTGCGTGTTCCGCAGCGCCGACAAGGACATCGACCTCGACCCGGACCAGGCGGTCGCGCTGTTCCGCATCGTCCAGGAGGCGCTGACGAATATCGCCAAGCACGCCGGCGCCACGCGCGTGACGGTGAGCCTGCGCCGCCTGCGCCAGCACCTGACGCTCAGCATCTGCGATAATGGCCGCGGCATCACGCCCGCCGACCGTCTCAAGCCGCAATCGTTCGGCCTGCGCGGCATGAGCGAACGCGCCCGCGCGCTGGGCGGCACGCTCGCCTTGTCGCAGGCGCCCGGAGGTGGCACGATGGTCGTCGTCAAGATCAGCCTGGCCGCCGCCGCGGCCGGACGCAGCGAATCCACCCGAGCATGACAGAAAAAGCCAGCATCCGCGTTTTTATTGCAGACGACCACGCCATCGTGCGTGAAGGCCTGAAGCAGATCCTCGCCGAACAGCGCGACATCGTCGTGGCGGGCGAAGCCGAGACCGGTCTCGATGCCGTCAAGCTGTTCCGCAAGTCGCGCTGCAACGTGCTGCTGCTCGACATCTCCCTGCCCGACCGCAACGGCATCGAAGTGCTCAAGCAGATCAAGAGCGAGAAGCCGGAACTGGCCGTGCTGATGCTGTCCATGCACCGCGAAGACCAGTACGCGATCCGCTCGCTGAAGGCGGGCGCCGCCGGCTACCTGACGAAGCAGAGCGCGCCGAAGGAACTCGTCAACGCGATCCGCCAGGTGGCGGACGGCCAGCGCTACGTCAGCGCGCAACTGGCCCAGGTGCTGGCGGCCCAGCTCGGCGAAAACCACGACGCGCCGGCGCACGAAGGACTGTCCGACCGCGAATACCAGACACTCACCATGATCGCCTCCGGCAAGACCGTCAGCGAGATCGCGCGCGAACTCTCGCTGTCGGTGAAGACGGTCAGCGAATACCGCTCGCGCCTGCTGGCCAAGATGAAACTCAAGACCAGTGCCGAACTCACGCATTACGCGATTCGCAATCAGCTGATCGATTAAACTGTCCGGTGGGCACGTGCCCACGCGTTACGCCAACACATCGCGAACGTTGCGCGTGGGCGGAGGGCCGCCCACCTGCCGCTGTCATTACAGTCCGTGAGACTGCGTGGTAATTGCGCGCTTGTTCAACGGTTTGATTTTTTGTCAGCGGCATACCATGGTGACAATAAGAATTCCATATTGCAACGTCCAAAATGTCCAGCTCACAACGCCCGCCGGGGGATCCCGGCCAGAATCCAGCGGAAATCGCACGCGAAGCGTTCCGCCGGCTCGCCACGCGGCGCATCGCGCCGACGCCGGACGCCTACCGCGAGATCTATAACGAGATCGCCGGCGTCGACGTCCTGCCGCCGCCATCCGATCCGGGCGCGGAGAACGTCCTGTCCGGCTTTGCGCACCGGCTGGCCGACACCCCGGGCGAACTGGCCGAGTTCGGCGTCCGCTTCAACCGCGCCGTCAAGCAGCGCGACTGGGACGGCTATGCGCGCCTGCTTTCGCAACTGGCCGAGAAACACCTGCGCCGCCATACCCACCCCGCCCTTGCGCTGGGCGCCGAGAACGGCGAAGCGAAGCTGCTGCGCGACCTGCTCAGCCGCACGCTGACGTTCGCCGTCGCATCACTGCTGGCGGGCACGCCGAACCTGTCCGGCGAGGCGGAATCGCTGGGCGCCGCCGTCAAGGCCGCCCACGGCGAGGATGCGCTGCAGGAAATCGCCGGGCGTTTGAAGGACCTGTGCTACCAGATCGAACTCAAGAGCGGCGACACGGCCGAACAGCAGGAGCTGCTGCTGCGCCTGTTCAAGCTGTTGCTGGAGAACGTGTCCGAACTACTGGACGACGACAGCTGGATGCGCGGCCAGATCGCCGCCGTGCAGGACCTCATCGCCGGCCCGCTCGACCACCGCGCACTGGAAGACGCGACGCGCAGCCTCAAGGATGTCATCTACAAGCAGGGCCAGCTGAAACACGGCATCGCGGACGTCAAGGCGACCGTCAAGAACATGATGATGACGTTCATCGACCGGCTCGGTTCGGTGGCGGCGTCGACCGGCGACTTCCACGAAAAGATCGGCGGCTTTTCCGAGCGCATCCGTCACGCCGGCAATATCGAAGAACTCAACGAGGTGCTGGAAGAAGTGCTGCGCGAGACCAGGCTCGTGCAGGCCGAGGCGATGGCATCGCGCGACCGCATGGTGGCCGCGCACCAGGAAGTGCAGGAAGCGGAGGCGCGCATCAAGGATCTGGAAGCGAAGCTGCAACATATGAGCGAGCTGGTGCGCGAAGACCAGCTGACGGGCAGCCTCAACCGCCGCGGCCTGGACGACGTGTTCGAGCGCGAGAGCGCGCGCGCCGACCGCCGCGGCACGCCGCTGTGCGTGGCCCTGCTCGACCTGGACAATTTCAAGAAGCTCAACGACACCTATGGCCACCTGGCCGGCGACAACGCCTTGCGCCACCTCGTGAAGATTGTCCGCGATACATTGCGCTCGATGGACGTGATCGCCCGCTTCGGCGGCGAGGAGTTCCTCATCCTGTTGCCGGAAACGAATGTCGAGGCGGCCTCGGCCGCGATGGTGCGGGTGCAGCGCGAACTGACCAAGCATTTCTTCCTGCACGAAAACGAGAAGATGCTGATCACGTTCTCGTGCGGCGTGGCCCTGCGGCATCCGAACGAGGACCAGGCCAGCCTGATGTCGCGCGCGGACCGGGCCATGTACCAGGCCAAGCAAACGGGGAAGAACCGCGTGGTGGTGGCCGAGTAACGGGCGCCACGCGAACGCCGCCACGCCCACGCGTCGGCGGCTTTTTTATTGTCCGGCACCAAAAAAATAATTTTTTTCGCCCTAAAGTTCCCGAATTCAGCGCCGCCAAGACAAGCCCGCCCCGGCCGATGACACAAAAATTTCGGTTTTTTTCGCTCTACCCCTCTAAACTTTTTCCGTAGAGCACCGTTACCAGCTTCAACAGCGGTTTGAATGTCACGGAACAGCGTGACAGACCAAAGTAAAACGAGTGGCACGTCGCCACGCCCCGTAAGACCAGTCTGGAGAGACACCATGTCGTCCGTTATCAATACCAACGTTGCATCCCTGAACGCCCAGCGTAACCTCGCAGCTTCGCAAAACTCGCTCAACACCTCGATCCAGCGCCTGTCGTCGGGCATGCGCATCAACAGCGCCAAAGACGACGCCGCCGGCCTCGCGATTTCCGACCGTATGAATTCGCAGATCAAGGGCATGGACCAGGCAGTCCGCAACGCGAACGACGGCGTGTCGATGGCCCAGACGGCCGAAGGCGCCCTGTCCAGCTCGGGCGACATGCTGCAGCGTATCCGCGAGCTCGCGGTGCAATCCTCGAACGCATCGAACTCGTCCAGCGACCGCAAGGCACTGCAGACCGAAGTGTCGCAGCTGACGTCGGAACTGAACCGCGTCGCCACCACCACCCAGTTCAACGGCCAGAACCTGCTGGACGGTACGATGGGCACCGCGAACTTCCAGGTCGGCGCCAACGCCAACCAGCTGATCTCCATGACCGGCTCGAACTTCACCACGTCGACCTACGGCAACAACACGGAAGTCAAGGACGGCCTGGCGACCGCCGCCACCGGCGGGGGCGCCGGCGGCGACCTGGTCATCAACGGCTCGTCGGGTTCGGCAACGGTCACCCTCGGTGCCGACATTTCGGCGAAGACGGCCGTTCAGAAGATCAACGACGTGAACGGCTCGACGGGCGTGACCGCCTCGGCCCAGACGAACACCCTGCTGAAGGCCGACCTGTCGGGCGGCAGCGCCGTGTCGTTCACGTTCGCCGTCGTCTCGGATAACGATCCGACCAAGAGCCCGGTCAACGTGTCGTTCCAGGTTGGTTCCGCCGGTGACGCCGACGCCTACGCCGCCGCGATCAGCGCCTTCAATGCGCAGACCGCCAAGACGGGCGTGACCGCGTCCTACGACGCCACGGGCGGTGGCGTGAAGCTGACGAACGCCAACGGCAGCGACATCAAGCTGACCAACAACTCGACCGACGTCGCCGCCTCCGCGACTTTGGACTCCTACACGACCACTGGTACCGTGGCGAACGCCCCCTTTACGATTGGCGCAGCCGCCGATGGCGTCGCCAAGGGCACGATCACGCTGGACTCGTCGGCAAGCTTCTCGACCAATGACGCCACCGGCTGGGGCATGACGGGTTCTTCGGACCTGAAAGCGGTCGCCGACATCGACGTCAGCACCTTCGACGGCGCCCAGAAAGCCATCAAGATCGCCGACGCCGCCCTGGCCAAGGTCGACGACCAGCGTTCGCAGCTGGGCGCACTGCAGTCGCGTTTCGACTCGACGATCTCGAACCTGCAGTCGACCAACCAGAACCTGTCGGCATCGAAGAGCCGCATCGTCGACACCGACTTCGCTTCGGAAACCGCGAACATGACCCGCGGCCAGATCCTGCAGCAGGCCGGTACGTCGATGCTGGCCCAGGCGAACTCGCTGCCGAACGGTGTCCTGTCGCTGCTGCGTGGCTAATTAGTAATGTAATAAGCCCCCGATAGCGGTGTAAAGTGATTCCTCGGCTGGAGTAATTCAGCCGAGGAATTTTTGCTAGGGAATCATCATGAACATTCAACCAGTGGGTTCGCCCGCCTCTCCCCGCGTGGACGAACGCCCGACCCAGCCGGCGGCACCGGCGGGTAAGGCGGACGCGAGCGGCAAGAGCAAGACCGCCGACGCGGACAAGCCGTCGCACGAGGACGTGTCGGCCGCCGTCGACAAGATGAACGAGGCGATGCTGGGCTCGTCGCAGAGCCTGCAGTTCTCGATCGATGAAGACAGCAAGGACATCGTCGTCAAGGTCATCGACCAGAGCACCAAGGAAGTCGTACGGCAGATTCCTTCCAAGGAAGCGCTGCAGATCGCCAAATCGCTCGACAAGTCGATCGACAAGATGCAAGGCCTGCTCATCAATCAGACGGCCTGACCGTCCGATGTTTGCTTTTTCGTCAAGCGCGGGTCGATGACCTGCGCTTGATGCCCCGTTTCGCCTCCCTCACCCGCGTTTTTCCCGCCCATAAGGCTGGGAGCGGAAATAACGCACATTTCCTGCTCTCAAGTACGGTTTGCTTCTGTCGATAATGACTTACATTATCGCTTTCACGGGAGAAACAAGTGGGAATCAGCTCACCTGGTATTGGATCCGGTCTCGACGTCAACGGTCTCGTCAGCAAGCTGATGGCGGCCGAGTCGCAGCCGCTTTCCAACTACGACATGAAGACCGGGGTGTACCAGGGCAAGCTGACGGCATACGGCCAGGTCAGCTCGGCCGTCGGCGCATTCCAGAGTGCCCTCACGTCCCTGAACTCGACCAATACGTTCAGCGCGCTGACCGCCAAGTCCAGCAACGCGGATCTCATGACCGCCAGCGCCGGCTCGAGCGCGGTGGCCGGCAAGTACAAGATCAACGTGACCCAGCTGGCCCAGGCGCAGAGCCTGATGACGGGCGGCCAGGCCAGCACCAGCACGCAGATCGGCGACGGCAGCAAGACCACGCTGACGTTCCAGTTCGGCAATGTCAGCGGCGGCACGTTCGGCACGGCCGGCAACGCACTGGGCGCCGGTACGGCCGCGTCCGGCATCGCGAGCGGCTCGCTGACCATCAACGGCACCGCGATCAGCACCAACGGCACGACGCGCAGCGCGCGCGACCTGGCGCAGGTGATCAATGACGAAACCGACACCACCGGCGTCACCGCCAAGGCCGGCACGACGACGACGTCGGCCACCTTGTTCAGCGGCTTCGGCGACGTCACCGTTGCGAGCGGCGGCAGCTATGCCCTGTCGGTGGGCGGCGTCAGCCTGGCGTCGTCGGACGGCACCACGACCGTGACGGCCGCGTCGCTCGATACCGCGCTCGGCACCACCGGCGTCAAGGATGCGCTGGCGGCCGCCAACATCACCACGACCGGCTCGGCCGCGGGCGGCGACCTGCAGTTCTTCGCGGCGGACGGCTCCAACATCAACGTCAAGGAAGCGGTCAGCGGCACCGTCACCGGCGGCATCGGCCTGGCGAGCACCGCCGCCAACACGGGGTCGGACACCACCGTGACGGCCGGCGTGACGCTCAGCTCGGCGGACGGCAGCCAGATCGTCGTCGGCGGCAACAGCCCGGCCGCGGCCGGCCTGACGGCGGGCAGCGCCGGCAGCTACCTCGGCGCCGGCTTCGTGCAGGACGGCAGCCAGGCCAGCGGCACCGTCACGCTCGATACCAAGGACCAGACCCTGCAGGGCATCCGCGACGCCATCAACAAGGCCAATATCGGCGTCACGGCCACCATCGTGTCGGACGGCAGCGACAGTCCGTACCACCTCGTCGTCACGTCGAACAAGACCGGCGCCAAGTCGTCGATGAAGATCAGCGCCGACGGCGCCGACGGCGGCCCCGTCAACGCGGGCATCGCCAGCCTGCTGGGCTACGACCCGAACGGCACGCAAAACCTCACGCAGACGAGCGGCGCGCAGGATACCAAGCTGACCATGAACGGCATCGCCGTCACCAGCGCCGACACGACGGTGGACGACGTCGTGCAGGGCGTCACCATGGACCTGAACACGACGGGCAGCACGACCTTGACGGTCGCCCAGGACACGAGCACCGTGTCGACCGCGATCAATGGTTTCGTGAAGGCCTACAACGACCTGAACTCGACGATCTCGAAACTGACCGCGTACGACGCCACGACCAAGACGGGCGGCGTGCTGCAGGGCGACTCGGCCGTGCGCGCGGTCCAGACCCAGCTGCGGCGCGCGCTCAGCACGTCGGTCGCGGGCCTGGACAGCAATATGACGAACCTGACCCAGGTCGGCATCACGTTCGCGCAGGATGGCAGCCTGACGGTCGATTCGACCAAGCTGGGCACGGCGATCTCCAGCAACTTCAACGACATCGCCGGCCTGTTCGCGGCGGCCGGCTCGGCCAGCGACGGCGGCGTCACGTACAACAAGTCGGGCACCGCCACCCAGCCGGGCGAATACGCCATCAACATCTCGCACATGGCGACGCAGGGCACGCTGACGAGCGCCAACGCGCTGTCCGGCTCGACGACGATCGCGTCGAACACGACCTGGACCTTCACGCTGAACCAGACCGATCCGGTCACCGACAGCAAGGTCCAGAACATCCAGATCCCGGCCGGCACGTACACGAACGACCAGCTGTCGTCGATGCTGCGCGCCGCCATCAACGGCAACAGCACGTTTTCCTCGGCCGGCGACAGCGTCGAAACATCGCTCGACGCGACCGGGCACCTGTCGATCTCGTCCAGCAAGTTCGGGGCGGCGTCGAACATCGCGATCGCCAGCGTCACCGGCACCCAGGTCAGCGACATCTTCGGCGGCGCCGCGCCGGCCGTGGGCACCGACGTCGAAGGCACCATCGGCGGCGTCGCGGCGACCGGCAACGGCCAGGTGCTGACCGCGGCCGACGGTTCGAAGGCCGCCGGCATCCAGCTGACGATCAAGAGCGGCGTCGCGGGCGACCGCGGCACCGTGTCGTTCTCGCAAGGCTATGCCTATGCGCTCACGAACCTGGCCACGAGCTTTACCGGCAAGGACAGCCTGCTGGCCAGCAAGACCGACGGCCTGAACGCCAGCATCAAGAACGTGGCCGACCAGCGCGACCGGTTCAGCCAGCACCTGACCCAGGTGGAAGCGATGTACCGCGCCCAATTTACCTCGCTCGACACGATGATTTCGTCGATGCAAAGCACCCAAAGTTACCTGACCCAGCAGCTGGCCGCCATCGCGGCCAACCGATAACTGGATTTATTGGAGAAACAAGATGTTTGGAACCATGAAACGCGGCGTCAACGCTTACGCCAACGTGGGCCTCGAAACCGGCATCGCCTCGGCCTCGCCGCACACGCTGATCGTGATGCTGTACGACGGCGCCCTCGTCGCGCTGCTGAGCGCCAAGACGAACATCGCCGCCGGCAATATCGCCGCCAAGGGATCGGCCATCTCGAAGGCCATCTCGATCATCGACAACGGCCTGCGCGCCTCGCTCGACAAGAGCGCCGGGGGCGAGATCGCCGCCAACCTGGACGCCCTGTACGACTACATGAGCCGCCGCCTGCTGCACGCGAACGTCAAGAACGACGTCGCCATCGTCGACGAGGTGCACCGCCTGCTGGCCGACCTGCGCGAAGCCTGGGTGGCGATCGGCGAGAAGGTCCAGCAGCAGCCGGTCCCGGCGCCCACGGCCATGCCGAAGGCCGCGACGCTGGTGAGCGCATAAACGGGGAACGCGACCATGATGACCAATTCCGAAATCGCGTCCCTGTACGAAGCCATGGTGGGCATCACCGACCAGATGCTGGCCGCCGCCACCGCGAGCGACTGGGATCGCCTGCTCCAGCTCGAGCACCAGTGTGCCGCCTGCGTGCGCCAGCTCAAGGCCAACGGCGACAGCCCGCTGGCCGGCCAGGAACGCATGCGCAAGGTGAACGCCATCCGCAAGATGCTCGATTCCGACCGCAAGATCCGCGACCTGACCCAGCCGTGGATGGCGAAGCTGCAGGCCATGATCGGCAACAAGACCGTCGAACGCCGCGTCGCGCGCGCCTACGGCATCTGAGCGGGACGATCGTCCCGCCGACCTGAACGATGCTGCCGCGCGATACCGTCTCGCTGACCCCGGTCGCGCCTGCCCGTCCCACCCTTCCGGTCGGCGACCCGCGCCAGCAAGCCTTTACGCGCGCCCTCGCCGGCCTCGTCGGGCAATCCCTGGCGGCCGACGTGATGACGAAACTGCCCGACGGCAGCTTCGTCGTACGCATCAACGACATGGCGGCGCGCATGCCGCTGCCCGCCGGCGCCGAGGTCGGCACGCAAGTGCCCCTGACCCTCGTGGCGCTCACGCCCCGCCCCACCTTCCAGCTCCAGACGGGCCAGGGCGCCCCGGCCTTCGCCGAGGCCGGCCCGCCGCCGGAAGGCGCCAACCTGCAATCCGCACCGCTCGCTTATCTGGAAGGCAAGGATGCCGCCGCACTGACGCGCACGGCCGCTCTGCTGGCCGGCGCGCGCGGCCTCGCGCAACTCCCCGGCGGCGCGTTCGATACCGCCAACGCCTCGATCAGCCCGGCCGGCAAGGCGCTGGGCGACGTCATCGCGGCCGCCCAGAAAGCCGATGCGCAGGCGAGCGCCGCCGTCGGCCGCACGCCGCTGCTGGGTGCGCCGTCGGGCGACGCGGACGCCATCGCCAGGGCGCTGCAGGATGGGCTCGCTAAAAGCGGCCTGTTCTACGAATCGCACGTGGCCGAATGGGCCGAAGGCGCCCGCCCCCGCACCGACCTGGCGGCGGAGCCGCAGGCGCGCGGCATGCCGCCGCCGACCGACCCGAACACGGCCCAGTTCATCAACCTGCAGCTGAACGCACACGAACAGGGACGCGTCGCGTGGCAGGGCCAGCTATGGCCGGGCCGCGACATGCACTGGGACGTCGAGCGTGAGGCCGCCGGCCGCCAGGACCGTGGCGATGGCGAAGGGGCCGCCACATGGCAGAGCAACCTGCGCCTGCGCTTCGGCGCGCTGGGCGAGGTGGGCGCGCGCGTCGTGCTGTCCGGCGACCAGTTGCACATCCGCCTCGACGCGCCGGACGCCGCGACCAAGGGCCTGCTGGACGCGTACCAGGCGCGCCTGGCGCAGGCGCTGGACGCGGCCGGGACGCCGCTGTCCACGCTGGCGATCCACGACGCCGCACCGAAAGGCGAACCGGGCGATGGACAAGGATAAGGACGCGAATACCAACGCACGGCGGCGCCAGAGCGCCGTCGCGCTGGCCTATGGCGCCGGCGACCCGGCGCCGAAAGTCGTCGCCAAGGGAATGGGACTCGTCGCCGAGCAGATCATCGGCCGCGCGAAAGAGGCCGGCGTGTTCGTGCACGAGTCGAAAGAACTGGTGGCGTTGCTGATGGAAGTCGATCTCGACCGCCAAATTCCGCCCGCCCTGTACCGCGCCATTGCCGAACTATTGGCCTGGCTCTATTATATTGAATCCGCGCAAGTTTCCGGCCAAACACCACCGCCGGCACCGGACACGATATCGCTCCTCCCACCCCAAGAAAGCACTCCGGTTGACACAGATGCAAGCAATCACTGACGCCGAATTAGAAGCCTGGCACGACTACGAAGTCGAGTCGTCCAGGGAAATCGTGGCCCTGCTGCGCCAGATCGCCGAAAAGAACCAGCTGATCCGGATGCTGATCAAGGGCGAGGCCGACGTCTGCGTCACGTCGCTGCTGCACGTCGATCCGGACGCCGGCACCCTCATCATCGACCGCTCGGTCAGCCCCGAGCAGAACAAGCGCATCGTGGCCGCCGGCACGGTGCGCTGCGACACGTCGCTGGACAAGATCCGCATCGTGTTCGGCCTGGACAACCTGAGCGAAGTGGAATTCGAAGGGGGCTCGGCGCTGCGCTGCGCCATCCCGGCCAGCCTGATCCGCCTGCAGCGGCGCGAGTTCTACCGCATGCCGACGCCGGTGACGAACCCGGTGCGGGCGACGATTCCCCTGCCGGCCGAGCTGGGCGGCGACGCCGCCGTGTTCCCGCTGGCCGACATCAGCTGCGGCGGCATCGCGATCTACGACAACAAGATGCAGCTCGGCACGACCATCGGCGAAACCTACGCCAACTGCCGCATCGACCTGCCGGAGATCGGCCCCGTCACCTGCTCGCTGCAAGTCCGCAATTCGATGGACATGACGCTGCTGAACAACAAGACGAGCCGCCGCCTCGGCTGCCAGTTCGTCGACATCTCGCGCGCCAACCTGGCCGCCGTGCAGCGCTACATCACCAAGCTCGAACGCGAGCGCAACGCGCGCCTGTCCGGCCTGGCGTGACGGAGCGGCCTGACGTATCCTGACGGCGGGAACGCCGGGCCGCGGCCCTGCATCCAATCGTCAGGCATACGACACGAAGGACTCCCATGCAGGCCGCCACACCGAACCCCTCTTCCCTCGACGACGACGCGCTGCTGCGCCGCATCCGCGCCGGCGACCGCGACGCGTTTTCCCTCCTCATGCGGCGCTACAACCGCCGGCTGTACCGCGTGGCGCGCAGCGTCCTGCGCGACGATGCGGAAGCCGAGGACGCGCTCCAGGATGCCTACCTGCAAGCGTTTCGCGCGCTGCCGGCATTCCGTGGCGAGGCCGCGCTCGGCACCTGGCTGACGCGGATCGTCGTCAACGCCGCCCTGATGCGCCAGCGCAAGACCGGGCGGCTGGCCGAGGTCATCGAGCTGGGTGCGGATTTCGGCGCGGACGATGCCGCCGGACCGCACTACGCCGACGCCAGCCAGGGCGAACGGGAGCAGCCGGAACTGGCCGCGCTGCGCGCCCAGACGCGGCGCCTGATCGAAACGGGCATCGACAAGCTGCCCGCCGTCTTCCGCACGGTGTTCGTGCTGCGCGCGGTGGAAGAGCTGAGCGTCGAGGAAACGGCGGCCACGCTGGACATTCCCGAGGCCACCGTGCGCAGCCGTTATTTCCGGGCCCGCGCCATGCTGCGCGAGGCGCTCGCGCGCGAGATCGATTTCGCGATCGAGGACGCGTTCGGCTTCGACGGCGCGCGCTGCGACCGGATCGTCGACGCCGTGCGGCGCCGGCTGGACGCGGAATGGGGCTGCTGACGGATGGCGGGAACGCGGGGGCAATGACGTGCATCCAATGGGTTGTTCCACCTTTTCCAACCCAATCAAGGATGCTGCCATGAACAAATCCACCCCGCTGCTGCTGTCTTCGCTGTTCGCCCTCGCCCTGGCCGCGCCCGCCCACGCCGCCGGGCCGAACGATGCGCAGATCGCCGCGATCGTCGTCGCCGCCAATGCGGTCGACATCGACGCCGGCAAGCAGGCCGAGACGAAAACGAAGAACAAGGACGTGCGCGCCTTTGCCGAGCGCATGGTGGCCGACCATTCCGGCGTCAACCAGCAGGCCACGGCGCTGGTGCAGAAGCTGCACGTGACGCCCGAGGACAACGACACCAGCAAGAGCCTGACGTCGGGCGGCGCGGCGACGCGCACCCGTCTCGCGGGCCTGTCCGGCAAGGCCTTCGACAAGGCCTATGTCGACAATGAGGTGACGTATCACCAGACCGTGCTCGACGCCCTCGACAAGACGCTGATCCCGAACGCTTCCAATGCCGAGCTGAAAGCCCTGCTCGTCAAGGTCCGCCCGGCCTTCGTGGCGCACCTGGAGCACGCGAAGCACATCCAGGCCGAACTCAAGTGAAATTCAGGCAACGCCTCGCCGTCGCATTGTGCTGGCTGCCGATCGCGGCCGGCGCGGCGGAACACCATGTCGTCATCGACGGCATGAAGTTTTCGCCGCAGGTCGTCCAGGTCAAGGCGGGAGATACGATCGTCTGGGAAAACCACGACATGTTCGTCCACAACGTGACAGCGGCCGCGGCCAGGGTGAGCTCGGGCGACCTGGCGCCCGGCAAGTCGTGGCGCTGGGTGGTGCCGGCGGGAACGTCGTTCGACTATCTCTGCACCTTGCACCCGGTGATGAAGGGACGGGTGGATGTAGCCGGGCCGCCGCGGCGTGCGGCGCACTGAGTCGCCGCCGTATCCCGCGCGATAACCGGCTTTCGCGCGCGATATCCGTCGTCTCTGCGCAATCACCGTCGTTCCCGCCTGCGCGGGAACGACGGGTCAAGCATTCATCCACGCCTGCGCGGGGGGCGACGAGCCAAGGGTTAGGCTTACACCTGCATATTCATGATGTCGTGATAAGCCGACACCAGCTTGTTGCGCACCTGTACGGTGGACTGGAAGCTGATGTTGGCTTTCTGCATCGCGATCATCGTATCGGACAGGCTGACGGAATCGTCGCCCGCGGCGAAGCGCTTGCCCATGTCGTCGGCCTGGTTCTGGGTGTCGCTGACGTTTTGCAGCGCCCCCTTCAATGCATCGGAGAAGCTGACCTTCGACGATGACTCGGCCGCATCCGTGCCCGAGGTCTTGCCGAGGCCGCCGATGCCGAGGCCGCCGCCCAGCGCGTCCGCGGCGGACGGCGCCGCGGCCGGCTTCTGCGCCGCCGCCTTCAGCTGCGCCATCATCGCTTCGATCCGGCTGCTGTCGATGCCGCCGATGTTCATGTCCGTTCTCCTGCGCATGTCGATTCAGGCTGTCAGAATATCAGCGCGGCGACAACTATTGCCCTCGAGCAGCGCCGTAAACATGGCCTTATTCCGGGGTTTGAGTGTTGCCTCACGGCTCCATAATGGCGTTCATAAACCCAATCCCTCACCCCACCATGGCAACGACAGCGGAAGAACTTCTCGACAGCGATATCGCCCCACCGGCCGAACAACAGCCCAAGTTCTGGCAGACGACGATCGGCAAACGCGTCGTCATCGGTGGCGTCATCGCCGGCGTGCTGGCCGTCGTCGCCGCGCTGTGGCTGTGGACGTCGGCGCCGGACTACCGCGTGCTGTTCTCCAACTACACCGACAAGGACGGCGGCGCGATCACCGCGGCGCTCGACCAGATGGGGGTCAAGTACAAGTTCTCGGACAGCGGCAGCGCGATCCTCGTGCCGGCCGACCGCATCCACGACCTGCGCCTGAAGCTGGCGGCGCAAGGCCTGCCGCGCGCCGGAAACGTCGGCTTCGAGCTGCTCGAGAACCAGAAGCTGGGCACGTCGCAATTCGTCGAACAGGTCAACTACCAGCGCTCGCTGGAAGGCGAACTGGCCAATTCGATCCAGTCGCTGGCCGCCGTCAGCACGGCGCGCGTGCACCTGGCGCTGCCGAAACCGTCCGTGTTCGTGCGCGACCAGCAGAAGCCGACGGCATCCGTGCTGCTGAACCTGCAGCCGGGCCGCTCGCTCGATCCGGCCCAGGTCAGCGCCATCGTGCACCTGGTCGCATCGTCGATCCCGGAACTGACGCCCGCGAACGTGACCGTCGTCGACCAGAACGGCACCCTGCTGTCGGACAGCGCCGGCAAGAACGGCAAGCAGCTCGATCCGAACCAGTTGAAATACGTCGAAGCGCTGCAGCAGAACATCGTCAAGCAGGTCGAGTCGATCATCGCCCCGCTCGTCGGCCCGACCAATGTGCGCGCCGAGGCGACGGCCGACGTCGACTTTTCCCAGACCGACACCGCGGCCGAGCTGTACAAGCCGAACTCGCCGCCGGAACCGCAGGCGATCCGCAGCCAGCAGACGTCCGAGCAGACCGGGCCGGGCAGCACCAACCCGTCCGGCATCCCGGGCGCGCTGTCGAACCAGCCGCCGGGCGTGGCCACGGCCCCGATCGACGGCAACGCGCCGGCCCAGGCGCAAACGACGACGACCGGTCCGAGCCGCAAGGATTCGACGACGAATTACGAAGTCGACAAGACCTTGCGCTACGAACAGAAGCCGATGGGCGGCATCAAGCGCCTGACCGTGGGCGTGGTGGTGAACTACCGCCGCACCATCGACCCGAAGACGGGCAAGGTCGTCGTCAAGCCGCTGTCCGCCGCCGAAGTCGCGCAGATCAACGAACTGGTCAAGCAGGCCATGGGCTACAGCCAGGCGCGCGGCGACACGCTGAACGTGACCAACGCCCCGTTCGAGGGCGTCGACAAGCCGGACGAGCAGGCGCCGGAATGGTACAAGGACCCGGCCAACCTGCCGCTGGCGAAGGACATCGCGCGTTACGCCTTCATCGCCATGGTGCTGGCCTTCCTGTGGTTCCGCTTCGTGCGGCCGCTGCTCAAGCCGGCGATCAAGAAGTTCGACGAAGCCGTGGCGATCCCGCCCGAGCCGGAACCGGAAGAGCCGGAACCGGAACCGGAACCGGATCCGGACGAGGAAGCCCGCATCATGCGTGAAGCGGAAGAACACCAGAAGGTCCAGGTCTACAAGACCAACCTGGAAATGGCAAAAGACCTGGCGCAGCACGATCCGCGCATCGTGGCCAACGTGATCAAGGAATGGCTGGGAACTGAATAATGAGCGACAAGGACAAGGAAAGCACGACCAAGGCGGCCATCCTGATGCTGGCCCTGGGCGAATCGGAAGCGGCCGAGGTGATGAAGTACCTCGGCCCGCGCGAAGTGCTCAAGCTGGGTGCCGCGATGGCGCAGATGAAGGCCGTCCAGCACGAGGAAGTCCTGTCGGTACTGGGCGAATTCCGCGAACGCGTCGACCTGCAGTCGACCGTCGGCCTCGACTCCGACGAATACATCCGCCAGGTCTTGACCAAGGCGCTGGGCGACGACAAGGCGGCCGTGCTGCTGAACCGCATCCTCGGCGGCAAGGACGCGTCCGGCATCGAAAGCCTGAAGTGGATGGACTCGCCGTCCGTCGCCGAACTGATCCGCAACGAACACCCGCAGATCATCGCCACGATCCTCGTCCACCTCGAGCGCGACCAGGCCTGCGAGGTGCTGGCGCACTTCACGGACCGCCTGCGCAACGACGTCGTGCTGCGTATCGCCACCTTGGACGGCGTGCAGCCGGCCGCCCTGCGCGAACTGAACGACGTGCTGACCAAGCTCCTGTCCGGCAACGAGAACATCAAGAAGTCGTCGCTGGGCGGCGTGCGCACGGCGGCCGAGATCCTGAACTTCATGAGCGGCGAGCAGGAAAGCTCGGTCATGGAAAACATCAAGAACTACGACAACGACATGGCGCAGAAGATCATGGACGAGATGTTCGTGTTCGACAACATCATCGACATCGACGACCGCGGCATCCAGTTGCTGTTGCGCGAAGTGCAGTCGGAAATGCTGATCATCGCGCTGAAAGGCGCGTCGCAGGATTTGCGCGATAAAATCTTCAAGAACATGTCGCAGCGTGCGGCGGAAATGATGCGCGAAGACCTGGAATCGAAAGGTCCCGTGCGCCTGTCGGAAGTGGAAACCCAGCAGAAGCAGATCCTGCAAATCGTCCGGCGCCTCGCCGACGAAGGCCAGATCGTGCTGGGCGGCAAAGGTGAGGACTCGTTCGTCTGATGGCAATCCCGAAAGAATTCCAGTCGGCATATCAACGCTGGGAAATGACGTCGTTCGGCGACGAGCGGCCCAGCACCCTGGCGCAGCGCGCCGCCGAAGCGGAGAAGGTCGCCGCGGCGGCCGCTGCCGCGCGCGCGTACGAACCGCCGCCGCAACCGGCCGTGCCGATGCCGACCGTGGAAGAGATCGAGGCGATCCGCGCCGCCGCGCGTGACGAAGGCTATGCCGAGGGCCTCGACGCGGGCCAGGCCGAAGGCCATGCGGCCGGCTACGAAGAAGGCCTGGCGCTGGGCCGTGCCGAGGCGGCCGAGGAACTCGAACACCTGCGCCAGCTGGCGACGACGTTCGGCGACGCCGTCACGCAGGCCGACGACGCCATCTCGAACGACGTGCTGGAACTCGCGCTGCACCTGGCGCGCGGCATGGTGCGCACGGCGTTCGACGTGAAGCCGGACCTGATTCTCCCGGTCGTGCGCGAAGCCATCGACTACCTGCCGAACCTGCAGCAACCGGCCCTCCTGATGCTGCATCCGGAAGACGCGCTGAGCGTCAAGAGCGGCATCGGCCAGGACCTGGACAAGAGCGGCTGGCGCATCGTCGAGGATGACGGCATCGCGCGCGGCGGCTGCCGCGTGGACACGGCCAGCAACCAGATCGACGCCCAGATCGGATCGCGCTGGCAGCGCCTGACGCACGCGCTCGGCAAGAACCTGGACTGGCTGGAGTAATGGCCACGAACGCGCACACGGGCCGCTGGAAGTCCTACCTGAAGGATTGCGGCAGCGTGCTCGATTTCGTCGAGCCGATGCAGGTCTCGGGCCGCGTCACGCGCGTGGCCGGCCTCGTGATGGAGTGCGTCGGCCTGAAGCTGGCGGTGGGCAGCGCGTGCGTGATCCCGGTCGCGTCGGGTGCGCGCATCGAGGCGGAAGTCGTCGGCTTCGAAGGCGACCGCCTGTTCCTGATGCCGCAGTCGGACGTCGAAGGCGTCGTGCCCGGTTCGCGCGTGTTCCCGGTCGAAGCCAGCGTGCCGAAGCCCGGCAGCGTGCCGCATCCGCGCCGCCGTCCGATGGACCGCGCGCGCCACCTGCCGGTCGGCTGGGGCCTGCTGGGCCGCGTCGTCGACGGCGCCGGCCGCCCGCTGGACGGCAAGGGTCCCGTCGTGACGGAAGACATGGGCCCGCTGAACGCGCGCCCCATCAACCCGCTCGACCGCGCGCCGATCTCGGAAACGCTGGACGTGGGCGTGCGCGCCATCAACTCGATGCTGACCGTGGGCCGCGGCCAGCGTCTCGGCCTGTTCGCCGGCACCGGCGTCGGCAAGTCCGTGCTGCTCGGGATGATCGCGCGCTACACGACGGCCGACGTGATCGTCGTGGGCCTGATCGGCGAACGGGGCCGCGAAGTCAAGGAGTTCATCGAACAGATCCTCGGCGAAGAAGGCCTGGCCCGCTCGGCCGTCGTGGCCGCGCCGGCCGATTCGCCGCCGCTGATGCGCCTGCAGGGCGCCGCCTACGCCACCGCCATCGCCGAGCACTTCCGCGACGAGGGCCGCAACGTCCTCCTGATCATGGATTCGCTCACGCGTTACGCGATGGCCCAGCGCGAGATCGCCCTCGCCATCGGCGAACCGCCGGCGACCAAGGGCTATCCGCCGTCCGTGTTCGCAAAACTGCCGGTGCTGGTGGAGCGCGCCGGCAACGGCCAGGCCGGCGGCGGCTCGATCACGGCGTTCTACACCGTGCTGTCCGAGGGCGACGACCAGCAGGACCCGATCGCCGACGCGGCGCGCGGTATCCTGGACGGCCACATCGTGCTGAACCGCAAACTGGCCGAGGCGGGCCACTATCCGGCGATCGACATCGAGCAGTCGATCTCGCGTGCCATGCACGGCATCACGTCGCGCGAGCACCAGCAGGCCGCGCGCACCCTGAAGCAGCTGTACTCGCGCTACGAGCGCTCGCGCGACCTGATCAGCGTGGGCGCCTATGCGCCGGGCACGGACCCGGTGCTGGACAAGGCCATCGCCTTGCACGAACGGATCGAAGCCTTCCTGTGCCAGGAAATCCACGACAACGTCGGCATGCTGCAGAGCTTGGGGGAATTGACCTCGCTGTTCGGCTGATTGGCCGGGCGGCCCATCGGTATACTTGACGTACCATGGCCAATGCATCCGCACTCGACACCCTGATCGACCTCGCCCAGCGCGAGTCCGACGCCTGCGCAAAGCGCCTCGGCGCCGCGCTGAAGGCCGTCGAGGACGGGGAGCAGAAGCTGCAGATGCTGCACGGCTACCGCGACGACTACGCGAACAAGCTCGACGCGGCGCAGATGGCGGGCATCACACCGTTCGCGTACCAGAATTTCGTCGCCTTCCTCGGCAAGCTGGAACAGGCGATCGACGGCCAGCGCGAAGTGCTCAAGCACGCGCGCGTCAAGGCCGACATGGAAAAGAAGGGATGGCAGGAAAGCGAGCGCAAGCGCCTGTCCTATCGGACCCTGAACGAGCGCGCGGCTCTTGAAGCCCTTGCGCTGGAAAGCAAGCGCGACCAGAAGATGATGGACGACCACGCGGCCCGGACGGCCCGCCACAAGCGCTGACCGGCGCCACACCAACCGAAGCGACAAGCGACATGACCACGACCTCCATGACCCAACAGCTCAACTCGACCAACGGCGTCAACAGCGTCAACACCGTCAACACCGTCAACCAGCGCAACGGCAGCTCGGGCGGCAGCGACGGCAGCCAGTTCAGCGCCATGCTGTCCGGCGAGATGGAACGCAACAGCGCCGCGCTCGCGTTCATGCCGGCCCCGGCGCCCGCTCCGGCGCCTGCTCCGGCCCCGAAGCAGGACGCGGCCAAGCCGGCCGAGGCCGACAAGCCCGCGGAGCACGACCCCGCGCCGCAGGCAGCCGCCAAGCCGGCGGACAAGGCCGGCGCGAGCGATGCGAACGACGATGTCGCCGACAAGTCCGACGACAGCAAGGACGACAAGGATGACAACGGCGCCAAGGCCGGCGACCCGGCCAGCGCCATGCTCGCGCTGATGGCCAGCCTGCACAAGCCGGGCGTGGACACAGGCAAGACGACCACCGCCCAGGCCTTCGACGCGCTCACCGGCAAGGGCAAGCGCACGGACGCCGGCCAGCTGGCCGCGCTGCAGGCCGCGATGAAGTCGGTGGCGAAAGAGGCCGGCACGGACGCGGCCGGCGCCAAGACGTTCTCGGCCACGTCGATCAAGAACCCGGCCCTGGCCGCCGCCGGCGCCGACCTCGGCACCGAAAAGGCCGCGACGGCCGCGGCCGACCTGCGCGGCGCGGCGGTCAGCGCCAAGCCGGATGCCAAGCCGCAGCTGGACGCCGCCGACTTCACCCTGCAGCAGGCGCGCGACGCCGCCCTGCTCGCGCAAAAGGAACAGGTCCCGACGGCCACCGCCGCCGCGGCCGCGCAGTTGCAGCCGGCCACGCTGGAAGCCGCCGAAGCCGCGGCCGCCGCCAGCGACCACCTGACGGCGCACGTGGGCACGGATGCGTGGAACGACCAGGTCGGCCAGAAAGTCGTCTACATGCTGGACGGCGAAGACCAGACCGCGTCACTCACGCTGAACCCGCCGGACCTGGGCCCGCTGCAGGTCGTGCTGTCCGTCTCCAACGGCCAGGCCGACGTGACGTTCTCGTCGAACCAGCTGGAAGTGCGCCAGGCGCTGGAAAACGCCCTCCCCCGCCTGCAGGAGATGATGGGCGAGAGCGGCATCGCGCTGGGCAATGCCACCGTCAACGCGGGCATGTCGGACGGTAACCAGGCGCAGCAGCAGGCGATGGCGTCGAGCGGCTTCGGACGCGGCAACGGCAACGGCAATGGCCGCCGCAACGGCGCCGGCGATACGGGCACGGTCGTGGGCGAAGCCACGGTCCGGCCGGCCACGCGTACGGCGATGCTCGGCGACCGCGGCGTGGTCGATACGTTCGCGTAAACGATTCCGGCAGCATCGGCGACAGGACCATGGGGTGGGCACTCGTGCCCACGCGGACGTTCGAATCATGCATACGTCACGCGTGGGCACGGGGTGCCCACCCAACAATCCGTCAAGAAACAACGAGATAGCCCAGGTTCCTCCTTCTTTTCGACCGTTGCCGCTGCTCAATTTTTCCCGATAATGACATAATGACGGCACGATCCAACAGCGGGACCGAATACCCTTGAAAGCGAATCCAAAAATCAAAGCCGATCCGAAAGCGGATGCGGCCATACCGGCGGCCAGCGGCAAAGGCAAGCTGTTCATCATGATCGGCGCGGCCGTGCTCGTGCTGGCGCTTGGCGCCGGCGCCGGCTGGTACTTCCTGCACGGCAGCAGCAGCGAAGCGGCAACCGGGACGGCCAAGAAAGACCATGCGGACAGCAAGAAAAAGAAGGATGAAGCTCCGCCGGAATACGTCGCCATCGAGCCCTTCACGGTGAATCTGCAGCCGGAGCACGGCGACCAGTACCTGCAGGTGGCGTTCACCCTGCAGGTCAACAGCCCGGAGCAGGTCGAGCTCATCAAGGCCAACATGGCCAAGGTGCGCAGCCGCGTGCTGCTGCTGTTGTCGGGCAAGAAGGCGTCCGAGATCAGCACGGTGGAAGGCAAGCAGCAGTTGGCCGGCGAGATCCTCGCGGCGGTCAACGCACCGTTCGTCGAACATGGCGACGAACAGGAAGTGTCCGACGTTTTGTTCACTTCCTTTATCATCCAGTAAAGCAGAAGTCATTACGGTAAAGCCGCATCATGGCCGATAATTTTCTCTCACAGGAAGAAGTCGATGCCCTCCTAAAAGGGGTCAACGGCGATCAGGACGACGTCGCGGCGCCTGAAGACACCTCGGGAGTCCGCACGTACAACCTGGCAACGCAGGAGCGGATCGTCCGCGGCCGCATGCCGACGCTCGAGATCATCAACGAGCGTTTCGCCAGGTATCTGCGGGTCGGCCTGTTCAACTTCCTGCGCCGGTCCGCCGAGGTGTCGGTGGGGTCCGTGCGCGTGTCGAAGTACAGCGAGTTCATCCGCAACCTCGTCGTGCCGACGAACCTGAACCTGATCCACATGAAGCCGCTGCGCGGCACGGCGCTGATGGTGTTCGATCCGGGCCTCGTGTTCCTGCTCGTGGACAACCTCTTCGGCGGCGACGGCCGCTTCCACACGCGCGTGGAAGGCCGCGACTTCACGCAGACCGAGCAGCGCATCATCATGCGCATCCTCGACATCGTGTTCGAGGCATACGCCAAGTCGTGGGAACCGGTGTATCCGATCGAATTCGAATACATCCGCTCGGAGATGAACACGCAGTTCGCGAACATCGCCACCCCGAACGAAGTCGTGGTATCGTCCACTTTCACCATCGAGCTCGGTTCGGTGTCGGGCCAGATCCACTTCTGCATGCCCTATTCGATGATCGAACCGATCCGCGACGCGCTGACGTCGAGCATCCAGGGCGAAGCGCTGGAAGTCGACAAGCGCTGGATCCGCCTGCTGACGCAGCAGATCCAGGTGGCGGAAGTGGAACTGGTGGCCGTGCTGGGCCACGGCAAGGCGAATTTCGACGAAATCCTGAACATGAAGGTCGGCGACGTGATCCCGATCTCGGTCCCGGAAACGATCCAGGCTACCGTGGACGGCGTGCCCGTCATGGACTGCAGCTATGGCGTGTACAACGGACAATATTCGCTGAAGGTCGAAAAACTGCTGGCGAACAGCGAAACCTTCAACAAGTAAACCACCTCATACGATACGCCGGCGGATCAACCGCGGCACCAGGCAACACAGGAGAGAAACATGTCCGACACCCAAGACGACCAAGACAGCCTCGACGACGATTGGGGCGCCGCGATCGCCGAGCAGGCCGCCGCGGAAGCGGCTGCGCTGGCCAACCAGCAGCAGGCGGCCTCGGCCGCCGTGTTCAAGGATTTCTCGAACAAGGGCCCGCGTCCGGAGACGCCGAACGACATCGACTTCATCCTCGACATCCCCGTCCAGCTGACGGTGGAACTGGGCCGCACCAAGATCGCCATCAAGAACCTGCTGCAACTGGCGCAGGGGTCGGTGGTCGAACTGGACGGCCTGGCGGGCGAACCGATGGACGTGCTCGTCAATGGCTGCCTGATCGCCCAGGGCGAGGTGGTGGTCGTGAACGACAAGTTCGGTATCCGCCTCACCGACATCATCACCCCCTCCGAGCGCATCCGCAAGCTCAACAAATGACGGCGCGCCTGCTGACCCTCCTGGCCCTCGCCCTCCCGCTGACCGCCTGCGCGGCCCAGCCGGGGCAGGTGTCCGGTTCGTCGGCGGTGGCGGCCACGGCGGCCGGACAGGAGACGCGCGCGGCGGACGACGCCAGCGCGGCCGCGGCACCCACCGCACACACCGCGTCCGCCGCACCGGCGCATCAGGCCGGCCGGCAAGGCGCCGCTTCCTCGGCGCCCGCCACGACGCATCCACGGGCCGTGGGCGGCACCGGCGCACCGTCGGCCGCCCCGCAGCCGCCCGCCGTCCAATCCAACACCGCCACGCCGCAGCCGTCCGCCGTCCAACCCGATACCGCGGCCGCACCCGCCAGCCCGGCCGCACCGGCCGTCGCCGCGCCCGACGTCGCCGCACCCCGCCCAGCCACGCCGGGCGTCGCTACGCCGGGCGTCGCCGTCCCCCCCGTCACGATGCCCTCCGGCTCGTCCACGGGCAGCCTGCTGCAGACGCTGTTCGCGCTGATCCTCGTGCTGGCCGTGCTGGGCGCCCTCGCCTGGTTCCTCAAGCGCTACGGCCCCAAGGTCGGCGGCGGCAACGCCAACCTGCGGGTCGTCGGGTCGCTGAACCTCGGCGGCCGCGAGCGCATCATGGTGGTCGAAGTCGGCAATGAATGGATCGTGGTGGGCGCATCGCCCGGCCGCATCAACGCGCTGGCGACGATGCCGCGCCAGGACGGGCAGAATGGCGACAGCGGCGCTGCGAACGCGGCCCTTGCTCCGCATGCCCCCGCGGCGCACAGCTTCGCCGACTGGCTCAAACAGACGATCGACAAACGCAAGTGACACACACTCAACGACTCCTGCTGGCGACGGGTCTGCTGGCCCTGCCGCTGGCGGCGGCGGTCGCCGCGCCCGCCATCCCCGCTTTCACGACGAGCCCGGCCCCGGGCGGCGGCACCGCGTATTCCCTGCCGGTGCAGACGCTGCTCCTGATGACGGCGCTGACCTTCATCCCGGCCGCCCTCCTGATGATGACGAGTTTTACGCGCATCATCATCGTCCTCTCCCTGCTGCGCCAGGCGCTCGGCACGCAGACGGCGCCGCCGAACCAGGTGATGGTCGGCCTCGCGCTGTTCATGACCCTGTTCGTGATGGGCCCGACGTTCGACCGCATCTACACGGAAGCGTACGTGCCGCTGCAGGAAAACCGCATCCAGATGGGCGAGGCGATGGACAAGGCCGCGGCGCCGATCAAGGGCTTCATGCTCAAGCAGACGCGCCAGTCCGACCTCGCCCTGTTCGTCAAGATCTCGCGCACGCCCGCGCTGCAGGGCCCGGAAGACGTGCCGCTGCGCGTGCTGATCCCCGCCTTCATCACGAGCGAACTCAAGACCGCGTTCCAGATCGGCTTCGCCATCTTCATCCCGTTCCTCATCATCGACATGGTCGTCGCGTCCGTGCTGATGTCGATGGGTATGATGATGATGTCGCCGGCCGTGATCTCGCTGCCGTTCAAGCTGATGCTGTTCGTGCTCGTCGACGGCTGGCAGTTGCTGCTGGGCTCCTTGTCCCAGAGTTTTTACTAGGAGGAGAAGACATGACCCCGGAAAGCGTCATCGCGATGGGCCGCACGGCCATGGAAGTCACGCTGATGGTGTCGGCGCCGCTGCTGCTCGTCGCGCTCGTCATCGGCCTCGTCGTCAGCATCTTCCAGGCCGCCACGCAGATCAACGAGCAGACCCTGTCCTTCATCCCCAAGCTGATCGGCGTGTTCGTCGCGCTCGTGCTGGCCGGGCCGTGGATGATCACGGTCATGACCGACTACATGCGCAACCTGTTCAGCGGGATTCCGCAGATGATCGGGTGATGGCGCCAGTGCGCGTCCCGCATCCCCGATGATTTCGTTCACCACGACCCAACTCTATGCGTGGATCGGCGGCCTCCTGTGGCCGCTGACGCGCATCCTCGGGCTGGTCGCGGTGGCGCCCGTGTTCGGCAACACGGCCGTGCCGATCATCATCAAGACGACGCTCGGCGTGCTGCTGGCGGCGATCATCGCGCCCACCCTGCCGGCCGTGCCGGCCGTCGATCCGGGGTCGTGGGCGGGCCTCTTGATCGTCGCGCAGGAACTCCTGATCGGCCTGGCGATGGGCTTTGCCATGCGCCTCGTGTTCGCCGCCGTCGAATTCGCCGGCGAGGTCGCCAGCTCGTCGATGGGCTTTTCGTTCGCGACCTTTTTCGATCCCAGCTCGGCCGGGCGCTCGTCGGCCATCAGCCAGTTCCTCGCGCTCGTCGCGACGATGGCCTTCCTTGCCATGAACGCCCACCTCGCGCTGATCGAGGCGCTGGCGGAAAGCTTTTTCACGCTGCCGATCTCGGCCACCCCGATGTCGCTGTCCGCGCCGCTGGAAATGGTGCGCTGGGGCAGCCGCGTGTTCTCGGCCGGCCTGCAGATCGCGATGCCGATCATCGCCGCCATGCTCATCACCAACATCGCGCTGGCGATCCTGACGCGCGCGGCGCCGCAACTGAACCTGTTCGGCATCGGCTTCCCGATCACCCTGGGCGCCGGGTTCCTCGTCATCAGCCTGACCTTGCCCTACCTCGGCACGCCGTTGCAGAACCTGTTCAACCAGGGGATCGAGGCGGGCCGCAAGATTCCGCGCGTCGGCGCGCAGCGGCCGGGCTCACAGCAGATACCGACACCACCGCGGTAATGCGTGCGCCTGGCGGGCACGGGGTGCCCACCCTACGGCATCCGGGACGTTCGTAGGGTGGGCTCCCCGAGCCCACGCGGCGGCAGGCGGCGCGCAAACGTCCGCGTGGGCGGAGGCCGCCCACCCGACGACCGCGCGGATCAGGAGATGTAGTTGAACAGCGACAGCCCCGACATCGTCTTGAACGACACCTGGGCCGCCTGCAACGTCTGCTGCTGCTGGGTGTACAGCGAAATCGCCTTGACCATGTCCAGGTCCTGCAACCCGCTCAGCGAGGTCTGGTACTGGATGTCGAGGTCGCTGCCCGTGCTGTCCAGCGAATCCACTTCCTTCATGCGCGAACCCACCGACGCCTGCACGGTCAGCACGTTGTCCAGCGCGTTCTTCATGTTCAGGCTGGCCGTGTTCAGGTTGTTGGTCAGCGCGGCCTTGCCCGCGTCGCCGCTGGCGGGGGAACGCAGGGTCTGGATCAGGTTCGTGATCGTCGTGAACACCGACTGCTTCTGGCTCGGCTGGACGCCGAACGAGTCGCCGTCGGCCGGGGCGCCCTTGATGTCGAACGAGATGCCGTCGAAGGCGATCGCGGCACCCGCCGTGTACGGCTGGTCGCTCTGCAGGGCGGTGCCCGTCGTGTTGTCGGTCACCGTGTACGTCGTCGCGGCCGGCGAGCCCGTGACCGTGAAGGCGATCGAATAGTCGTGGCCCGTCAGCTGGCCGGTGTCCGTCACGGCGCCGGGGGCGATGATGCCCGAGCCGGTGTTGCCGGTCGTGGCCTGGGTGACGAACGTGCCGTTGCCGGTGAGATTGGCTTCGAAGACGGCGCTGCCGCTTTCGCTGATGGCCATCTTGCGCGCCGATCCCACCTGCAGGGTGCGCTGGCCCTGGTCGCCCTGGTAGGTGGCGCCGGTCGGGGTTTGCGTGAACGGCTGCGTGGTGGTCTTGTAGCCGGAAAACAGATAGGTGCCGGTGCCGTCCGTCGTGTTCGCCGAGCCGAGCAGGTCGGCCATGCGTCCTTCCAGCTCGGTGGCCAGCGCGGCGCGGTCGCTGTCCGAATAACCGGCGTTGCCGGCGGTGATGATCAGGGACTGGATGTCCGTGATCTGGCCCGTGACGTCCTGCAGCGTCTTGTCGACCATCGACAGCGACGAACTGGCGTTCGTGCGGTTGGTGCCGAACTGCGTGTTCATCGATTGCGACTGGGTCAGTTCCAGCGCCTTGGCCGAACCGATCGGATCGTCGGCGGCCGTCAGCATGCGCTTGTTCGTCGACAGCTGCATCTGCGTCTTTGCCATCTGGCTCTGCAGGGTGTTGATCTGCGTGGTCCCGGCCTGGAAGATCGCATTGGTGCTGATACGTAGGGTCATGGCGTGGCTCCGCTTCAGCTGCCGATTTGCAGCAAGGCATTGAAAATCGTGTCGGCGATCTGCATCACCTTGCCCGATGCCTGGTAGGCCTGCTGGTATTTGAGGAGGTTGGCCGCCTCCTCGTCCAGGTTGACGCCCGAGACGTTGTTGGCGGCCGATTGCGCCTGCGTCAGCTGGGCCGCCGCGGCTTCGGCGTTGGCCTGCACTTCGCGCGTCTTGTTGCCGATGGTGCTGACCAGCGTGGCATAGGCCGACTGGAACGTCGCCTTGCCGCCGTCCATGACGTTGGTCGACTGCAGGTCGCCCATCAGGCTGGCGTTGCGGGTGTCGCCCAGGCCCGTGTTGGGCGCGATCGTGAAGGTGTCGCCGTCGGCCGGGGCGCCGTTCAGCGTGAAGCTCATCCCCGCCACCGTGTAGCTGGCGCCGTCCTGGAACGGCGGGTTGGTGCCGGCCGGGTACGTCGTCGTCGCGCCGTTCACCGTCACGTCGACGTCGGCCGGAAAGCCGGTCAGCGTGCCCGATGCCTTGTCGAAGGCGATCGAGACGGACGCGCCCAGCGGCGCGGCCAGGTAGTTCTTGTCGACCGACCCCGCGCTGATCTTGCCCGAGCCGCTGTTGGTCAGCGGGACGCTCGTCGCGATCGGCGCGGCGGCCGCGATCTGCGCGCCGTCCGTCAGCGCCAGCTTGAAGTTGGCGGCGGCGTTCAGGGTCGGGCGCACGAGGAAGTTGTCGCCGGTATCGGCCGCGCCCGAGACGTCGAACGCGAGGCCGTCGATGACCTGCGGCTGGCTCTGCGGGAACGGCGAGATCACCGTCTTCTTGTTGTCCGACAGGCGGTACACGTTGAAGTTGGTGCCGTCGAAGTCGACCTTGTAGTCGCTCGTCGTGAGCTGCGTGGCGTCGACGACCGTGGCCGCGATGGCCGTGGTGCTCGTCTGGTTGTTGTTGACGTTCTTCGTCACCTCGGCCGGCGCGACGGTGAAGATGTCGCCGCCCGGGTTGCCGTTGCCGTCCAGGCCGAGATGGTTCTGGTCGTTGATCGTCGTGGCCAGCGCGATCGCGACGCGGCCCATCGAGTTCTGCGCCAGGTCCAGCGACTGGGTGCGGAACTGCAGCGCGGCGCCCAGTTCGCCGCCCGTGAGCGCGCTCTCGGCCATCGGCGTGATCTTGCCCTGGGTGATGTAGCCCACCGTGGTACGGGTCTGGTCGGTCGGCGAATTCGTCGCCGCCAGCTGGAAGGAGTTCGTGCCGACGACGAGCGGCTGGCCGTTGCCGATCGAGACGGTCAGGCTGTTGTTATCGCCCGGCACGACAGTCGCCTTGATCTGCTTGTTCAGGTCCATGATCAGCTGGTCGCGCTTGTCCAGCAGGTCGTTCGGCGGATTCAGGCCGGCGGCATCCGTCAGCTTGCCGATCTGGTCGTTCAGCTGGGCGATCTGCTTGGCGTAGGTGTTGATCGACGTGACGCTGGCCGTGATCTGGGTATTGACGCCCTTGCGGATCTCGTCCATGCGGCCGGTCATGCTCTGGAACCGGGCGGCCAGCGTGTCGGCCGACGACAGGAACGAACCGCGCGACGACACGCCGGCGCCGTCGCCGGTCAGGTTCTGCACGGACGAAAAGAAATCCTGCAGCGCCGGCGACAGGCCGGACGTGGTGTCGGCCAGCAGGTTGTCGATCTGCTGGACCTGGGCCTGGTAGGCGTCCAGTCCGCTGCTCGACGCCTGGGCCGTGCGCACCTGCGCGTTCAGGAAGTCGTCCGAATAGCGCTTGACCTGGGCGACCTGCGTGCCCGTGCCGATATAGCCGTTGGCGCCCCCCATCGAGATCGACGTCGACTGCACCACCACCTCGCGGCTGTAGCCCGCGACGTTGGCGTTGGTGATGTTGTTGCCGGCCGTTGCAAGGGCCGCCTGGGCCGCGTACAAACCGGTTTTGCCGATGCTGAGGAGGGACATGATGGTTTTCTTTCTGCTATGTCATTGACGGCAAGTTCCGCCAAAACTTTATTCTTGTTGTCCTGTCAATACTCCATCACGCCAGCGAATGCTTGATGATGCGCGACAGCTTGGCGGCGTACTGCGGGTCGGTCGCATAGCCGGCGCGCTGCAGGCCGTGCGCGAACGCGGACGCGTCGCCGCCGTGCGCCAGCACTTTTTCGTAGCGCGGGTTATTGCTCAGCAACTTCGCGTAGTCCTTGAACGCGTCGGCGTAGGAATCGTAGGCGCGGAACTTCTCGACCCGGCTGTGCGCCTTGCCGTGGATATATTCCGTCGTGACGGCCGTCGCGACCTTGCCCTTCCAGCCCGGGCCGGCCTTGATGCCGAACAGGTTGTTGCTCGACGTGCCGTCGCCGTTGCGGATCACACGCTTGCCCCAGCCAGTCTCGAGCGCGGCCTGGCCCAGCATGAACTTGGCGGGCACGCCCGTCGTCTGTTCCGCTTCCTCGGCGGCATCGGCCAGCTTTTCCTGGAACGCGCGCACGTGCGCCGGCTTGTTCGCGTTGTCCGTGCCGCGCGCGCTGCCGGTGACGCCGGAAGCGCTCGTGGCGGCCGCGCCGTCGGTCGGCATCGTGTCGAGGTCGCCGTGCATGCGCAGTGCCGCGCTGCCCGTCTGCTGCTCGCCGCCGATGCCCAGCGCCTGCTTGTTCATGTCCTGCATCAGCTGCTGGCCCTTCTGCTGCACGGTCAGCTGGCGCACGAGCACGTCGGCCAGGCCGATGCCGCGCTTGGCCAGCTTCTGGCTCATCTGCTGGTCCAGCATGCCCGTGAACGTCTTCGACTCCTGGCTGTCCATCATGCCGTCCTGCGGCGTGGCGTCGCGCATGCTCTTCATCATCATGCCGATGAACATGGATTCGAACTGCGTGGCCGCGCCCTTGAGCGCCTCCGGCGAACCGGCCTTCGCCGACTGCTTGAGGTCGCCGAGGCTGTTGGTGTCGAGCGCGAACTTGCCGGACAGGTCAGAAGTGGAACCGAGCATGGTGGCCTCGCTGGTTATCGGTTAGATGATCTCGAGCTCGGCGCGCAGCGAACCGGCCGCCTTGAGCGCCTGCAGGATCGCGAGCAGGTCCTGCGGCGTCGCGCCGATCGCGTTCATGGCCTTGACGACTTCGGCCAGCGACACGCCGCCGTTCAGCATGATGACCTTGCCGGTATCCTTCTTGACGGACACCTGCGGATTCTTCGTGACGACGGTGCTGCCGAGCGAACCCGCGGGCGGCTGGCTGACCTGCATGTCGGCACCGATGCTGACGGACAGGTTGCCGTGCGCGATCGCGCAGGGCTCGAGCGTGACGGCGCGGTTCATGACGACGGAACCCGTGCGCGCGTTGAGGATGATTTTCGCGGCGGCCTCGGCCGGTTTGACGTCCAGGCTTTCCAGGATGCCGAGGAAGCTGACGCGCTGGTCGCTCGACGACGGCACGCGCACGCGGATCACGCGGCCGTCCAGCGCCGTGGCGATGCCCGGGCCGAACTTGTCGTTGACGGCTTCCACGACGCGGCTGGCGGTGGCGAAATCCGTCGTGTTGAGTTCCAGCTTGACCTGGTTGTCGGCGCCGAGGTTCGACGCGACGGCGCGTTCGACCGTGCCGCCCGACGAGATGCGGCCGACGGACAATTGATTCACCTGCACCTGCGCACCGCCGCCCGACGCACCCGCGCCGCCGACGAGCACATTACCCTGGGCCATCGCATACACCTGGCCGTCCGCGCCCTGCAGCGGCGTCATCAGCAAGGTGCCGCCGCGCAGGCTCTTCGCATTGCCCATCGACGAGACGGTCACGTCGATCGTCTGGCCCGGTTGCGCGAACGCCGGCAGCGAGCTCGTGACCATCACGGCCGCCACGTTCTTCAGCTGCAACTGGGTGCCGGCCGGCAGGCTGACGCCCTTCTGCTGCAGCATCGCCATGATCGACTGCACGGTGAACGGCGTCTGCGTGGTCTGGTCGCCCGTGCCGTCGAGACCGACGACGAGACCGTAGCCGGACAACTGGTTCTGGCGGACGCCGCCGATGCTGGCGAGGTCTTTCAGGCGCTCGGCGTGGGCGGTCGTGGCCATCAGGGGACCGAGCAGTGCTGCGCAGAGTGCGATGGTTTTCAGGTTCATGTTTAACCGGGCTCCGACCCCGAGTCCTTAAAATGGCAGCAATGACTGGAAGAAGCGCGACATCATCGAGGTCATCTCGGCGCGGTCGATCTGGCTGTTGGTGCGGTACTCGACGCGGGCGTCGGCGACCAGGGTCGACTGCACGATGTTGCCCGGCTGGATCGTGTCCGGATTCACCATGCCCGAGAAGCGGATGAACTCGACGCCCTTGTCCATGGCGATCTGTTTTTCGCCGACGACGATCAGGTTCCCGTTCTGCAGGACTTCCGACACCGTCACGCCGATCGTGCCCGTGAAGGCATTCGACGCGGTCTGCGTGTCGCCATCGGCGTACTTGGTGCCGCTGCTCGTGGCGAGGCTGGCGCCCAGGCGGCCCTGCAGCGGACCCGGCACGCCGAGGTTGACGCTGCCCGACTTGTTGCCCGTGCTGGCGCCGCTCTTGTTGGCGGCCGTCTTCTCGACGATGCTGATCGTGAGGATGTCGCCGATGTGGCGCGCGCGCCGGTCCTCGAACATGGGACGGAACGTGTTCGCGTTGTAGATCGCGCCTTCCGTCGGCGTGCCGGCGTCGGCCAGCATCGGCCGCACCGTGGTCGGCCCCTTGACGATCGACGTCGGCGTGGATGCGCAACCGGCCAGCGCCAGCAGAATCGTCATCCCCGCGCAGGCGGAAATCCTAGCGGCGAACGTCGTCCCCGCGCAGGCGGGGACCCAAGTTTTACTCACCATTTTCATAACTGGGAAATCTTCTGCAGCATCTGGTCGGACGTGGTGATGGCCTTGCTGTTGATCTCGTACGCGCGCTGCGTCTGGATCATGTTGACCATCTCTTCGACGACGTTCACGTTGGACGTCTCGACATAGCCCTGCATCAGCACGCCGGCGCCGTTCGTGCCCGGGGTGGTGGCCTGCGCGGTGCCGGACGCGCCCGTCTCGGCATACAGGTTCTCGCCGAGCGATTCCAGGCCGGCCGGGTTGACGAAGTTCGACACCTGGATCGAGCCGATCTGCGTGGGCGCGACGGTGCCCGGCGTCGTGACGGAGACGGTGCCGTCGCGGCCGACGGTCATCGACAGCGCGTTGCTGGGCACGGTGATGGGCGGCTGCAGCACATAGCCGCTGGAGGTGACGAGCTGGCCGTTGGAATCGGTCTGGAACGAACCGTCACGCGTGTAGGCCGTCGTACCGTCCGGCATCAGGACCTGGAAGAAGCCCGAGCCGTTGATCATCACGTCCTTCGAGTTGCCGGTCTGCTGGGGATTGCCCTGCGTGTGGATGCGCTCGGTGGCGACGGTGCGCACACCGGTACCGATCTGCAGGCCCGACGGCAGCTGGGTCTGCTGCGAGGATTGCGCGCCGGGCTGGCGCACGTTTTGATACAACAAGTCCTCGAACACCGCACGCGACTTCTTGAAGCCGTTCGTGCTGACGTTGGCGAGGTTGTTGGTGATGACGTCGAGGTTGGTCTGCTGGGCTTCGAGGCCGGTCTTGGCGATGTACAGCGAGCGGATCATGGTGTTCTCCTATGGCGACGGCAAACCCGTCGCCCACCATGAAATTATGTCCCAGGAGAAATCAAGTCAAAGCGAGGATCTGCGTCGCTTTCGCCGCGTTATTCTCCGCGTTCTTCAACAGGCTCATTTGGGTCTCGAGAGAACGTGCCAAAGAGATCATGTTCACCATCGAGTCGACGGCCGAGACGTTGCTGCCTTCCAGCGTGCCGCTCGTCACCGTCAAGGCCGGGTCGGCCTGGGCACTGGAACCGTCCTGCATCCGGAAGAAGCCGTCGTCGCCGCGCACGAGCTGTTTCTGGTCCGGATTGACGAGCTTGAGACGGCCGACGACGGTGGACGTGGCGGGCACGGTGTCCGTCGTCAGCGACGAGATGGAGCCGTCCTTGCCGACGGACACGGTCGTGTTCGGCGGAATCGCGATCGGACCGCCCTCGCCCATCACCGTCTGGCCGTTGGCCGTCTGCAGGATGCCGTTCGGGCTGATCTGCAGCGAGCCGTTGCGCGTATAGGCTTCGGTGCCGTCCTGCATCTGCACGGCGATCCAGCCCGGGCCCTTGATGGCCACGTCGAGATCGCGCCCCGTCACCTGCATCGGACCGGCCGTGAAGTCCGCGCCGATGGTGTTGTCGACAACGAACGCGCGCGTCGGCAAGCCTTCGCTCACGACGGGCACGGCGCGGAACGTATCCAGCTGCGCGCGGAAACCCGTCGTGCTCAGGTTGGCCAGGTTGTTCGACGTGGTGGCCTGCTGCTCCAGGATGTGCTTGGCGCCGGTGGCGGCCGTGTAGATCAGGCGGTCCATTTACTTTTTCCCGACAACGAATATCAAGATTCCGTCGTTCCCGCGTAGACGGGAACCCAATTTCTGCATGCGTGCGCGCGAACCTGGGCCCCTGCCTGCGCAGGGGCGACGTGCATGCTTTTGCTCTCCAACACGCGCCGTCGTTCCCGCGTAGGCGGGAACCCGAGTTTTGCGTGCATCAGCGCAGGTTCACCAGCGTCTGCAGCACCGAGTCCTGCGTCTTGATGGTCTGGGCGTTGGCCTGGTAGACGCGCTGGGCCGTGATCATGTTGACCAGCTCGGCCGTCAGGTCGACGTTCGAACTTTCCGTCGCGGACGCCTGCAGCACGCCGAAGCTGCCCGTGCCCGCCGTGCCCAGCAGCGGCGTGCCCGAGGCCGACGTTTCGACCCAGGAGTTGTTGCCGATCGGTTCCAGGCCGCCCGAGTTCGTGAAGTTGGCGAGCACGATCTGGCCCAGCGGCTTGGTCTCGCCGTTGCTGTACTGGCCCAGCAAGGTGCCGTCGGCCGCGGCCGAGAAGCGCTGCAGGTGGCCGGCCGTGTAGCCGTCCTGGGTGGTCAGTTTTTCGCTCGTGTCGGCGCCGTACTGCGTGCTGCCGTTGAAGCCGACCTTGATCGACAGCGTTTCCTTGGCGCCCGTGGCCGGGTAGACGGGAAACGACACGTTCAGCGGCAAGGTCTGCGGCGACATCAGCGCGGCCGACAATGCGCCGTTCGAGTCGAACTTGAGCGTGCCGACCGGGATCGACGGCACGGACACGGCGGCGGCGACGTCCTTGTCGACCTCGTCCGGGGTATAGCCGACCGTGCTGCCCGCATCGGTGGCGGCCGTCTGGATGGCGGTGACCGTGGCCGCGGTGGCGCCAGCCGTGCCGGCGGCGCTGCCGACGGCGGCCGAGACCGCGGCGGCGTAGTCGGACAGCGCCTGGGCGACGGCGGCCGGGTCCTGCGGCGACGCCTTCGTGGCGGCGGTCCAGGCATCGCGCGCGGCCATCGCCGTCGGATCGCTGGCGCCGGCCTTGGCCACGTTGACGTTGGTGATCTCGGTGCCGTCGGCGCCGGCGTACACGTCCCACGTGCCCGAGCCGGTCTTCACGTAGTACATCGACATCGTGTGCTCGTTGCCCAGGGTGTCGTAGACGCTGACCGGGACCTGCTTGTTGTACGTGGTCGCGTCGTTGGCGTTGAACGGGAAGTTGGTCGGGATGGTCTCGCGCGAGTCGAGGTTGATCGACGTGTCGACCTTGGTCGTGGCGACCGGCTTCATGTCGGCCGTGCTGATCTTCAGCGGGGTCGGCGTGCTGGCCAGGATCTGGCCGTTCGCGGCGACGCCGTAGCCCGTCACGTTGGCGCCCTGCGGCGTCACGACGTAGCCGTTCTTGTCGAGCGAAAACTGGCCGTTGCGGGTGTACTGGACGGCGCCGCCGATCTCGGTACGGAAGAAGCCGCCGCCGTTGATGGCGATGTCGAGCGGGTTGGCGGTCGTCTCGATATTACCCTGGGTGAACTGCTGGGCGATGCCCGCCACGCTCACGCCGATACCCGCCTGGGTGGCGCCGGCGCCGTTCAGCGAGCGCGCATACACGTCGGCGAATTCCGTGGTCGAACCCTTGAAGCCCACGGTGCTCGAGTTGGCGATGTTGTTGCCGATGACGTCCAGCGATTTCGCCGCGCTGTTCAAGCCGCTCAGGCCTTGTTGGAAGGACATGTTGTGCTCCTGTTATTCGTTCGATCGTTGTGTAAGCGGCGCTTACAGGACTTGCCTGATGTCGGCCAGCGTGAGCGCGCCCTTGCCGGACAGGTTCACCTTGACGCCATCGGTACTGTTGGTGGTGACGCTGGCGACGCTGTCGAGCGACAGGCCGCCGGCGTCGGTCAGGGCGGCGCCGCCGCGCATCGCCACGACCTTGAACGTGTAATTGCCGTCGGCCAGCGTGATCGGCTTGCCGCTGCTGTCCAGCTTGGTCGCATCGGGCACGCCGTCCCACGCGAGCGGCGTGACGCCGGCCTTCTGCGCGCCCAGGTCCATCGTCTCGACCTCGTTGCCCTTCGCGTCGCTGATGACGACCTTGACGTCGTCGGCGTCGCTGGCCAGGTTCACGCCGAGAACGCCCTTGCTGCCCGCCAGGGTGACGTTGTTGCCGTCGACGAGCACGCCGCGGCCGATGAGGTTCGTCGCCTGCATGGATTCCGTGCTCTTGTAGCTGGACTGGAGCGACTCCAGGGTCGTGTTCAGCTTGTTCACGCCGGTCACGGTCTGCAGCTGCGCGAGCTGGCTCGTCATCTGGGCGTTGTCCATCGGGTTCAGCGGGTCCTGGTTCTGCAGCTGGGTCACCAGCAGGGTCATGAACTTGTCGGTGTCGGCGGAAACGCCGTCCGTGCTGGTCGGCTTTTTCGCGTTCATCGTCGACATCAGGTCGGTGATGGGCGTGCTGGTGGTGTCGGTTACGGTCGCCATGGGAGCGTGTCAGTGTGAGTAGAGGGTGATAGTCCGGATTACTGGCCGAGGGTCAGTGTCTTGAGCAGCATGGTCTTGGCCGCGTTCATGGTCTCGACGTTCGTCTGGTAGGAGCGCGAGGCCGACAGCATGTTGACCATTTCGTCGACCACGTTCACGTTGGGCATCGAGACATAGCCCTTGTCGTCGGCGAGGGGATTCTTGGGGTCGTACACCTGCTTCAGCGGGGATGCGTCCTCGACCACTTCGCGCACCTTGACGCCCGTGCCCTGGTCCATCGGGACGGCTTCGAACACGACCTGCTTGGCGCGGTAGGCCTCGCCCGTGGCGCTCGTCGCGCTGTCGGCGTTGGCGAGGTTGCTGGCCGTCGTGTTCAGGCGCTGGGCCTGGGCGCTCATGGCCGAGCCGGCCACGTTGAAGACATTAAATAAGGACATGATTACTGGCCTCCCTGGATGGCCGCGAGCATGTTGCGGATCTGCTGGTTGAGCATCGTGATGCCGGCTTCGTAGCGCAGCGCGTTGTCGGCGAACTGGGTGCGTTCCGTGTCCATGTCGACCGTGTTGCCGTCGACGGCACCCTGCGTCACGGTGCGGTACAGCACGGGCGTGGCGCCGTCCCCCAGCGTCTTGCCGTCGGCCGCTGCCCTGGCGTTCGGATAATGCGCGCCGGACGTCGTCGCCAGCGGCGCGTTGTTCGTCGCACGCGCCAGCGCACCCTGCAGGGCGCTGGAAAAATCGATGTCGCGCGCCTTGAAATTCGGCGTGTCCGCGTTGGCGATGTTCGACGCGAGCAATTCCTGGCGCTGCGAGCGCAGGCTGAGCGCGGTTTCATTGAAACGCAGGTAATCGTCGAGTTTGCCGATCATGGTGGCTCCGTTTTTTCCAGGTATCTGGTGGTGGACAGCATGGATCATACGGACCGGTGGACTCTTCCAATCGGGCAATAAAGAGACCCAAAACCCGGCTATTCGGCGGTTCGACGGCGGCGCGCCGGACCTAAGATGGCAGCGTCGCAAAAACCCGTACCGCTCAATCCATGAAACGCACGCTCCTTACCGCCCTGCTCGTCGGCGCCGCCTCACTGGCCTCCGCGCAGACGACGTCCGCCGGCCGCCAGAACATCAATGCCCTGCGCACCGTCGTCGAGCAATTCCTGCACACCCAGACGGCGGGCCTGCCCGGCACCGTGACGGTGAAGGTGGGCGCGATCGACGCCCGTACCGCCCTCGCCGCCTGCCCGGCGCCGGAAGCCTTCCTGCAGCCGGGCGCACGCGCCTGGGGCAAGACGACGGTGGGCGTGCGCTGCACGGCGCCGTCGAACTGGACGCTCTTCGTGCAGGCGCAGGTGAACGTGCAGGCGGATTATGTCGCCGCGGCGCTGCCGCTGGCGCAGGGCCAGCCGATCGAGCAAAGCCAGCTGGTGTTGGTGAAAGGCGACATCGCCTCCATGCCGAACGGCATCATCACGGACATGGCGCAGGCGCTCGGCCGCACGCCGACAGTGTCGCTCGCGGCCGGCACGCCGCTGCGCCTGGACACGCTGCGCAGCAGGCCCGTCGTGCAGCAGGGCCAGGCCGTACGTCTGGTTTCTAACGGCAATGGATTTTCAGTATCGGCCGAAGGCAAGGCCATCGGCAACGCCGGCGACGGCCAGATCGTGCAGGTGCGCACGCCGGGCGGCGCGGTCGTCAGCGGCACGGCGCGGGCCGGCGGCATGGTCGAGGTGGCGTTTTAAGGCAGCACGGGAGACACTGACATCACGGATCGTCGAGGGGACTTTGAAAAGTGTGGCATGCGCCCGCACTTTGTTTGATGTCCCCTAAAGTTTTCGGCAACAGCGCCGTTACTTAGGCAGATCCCGGGCTTTCGGCTCCGACCTGAGAAGGATGATGCTGTGAAAATCAACGATACACTCAAGAACAACGCGGGCGTGCAGGCCAACAACACGGCCACGACCGCGAAGAGCAGCGACGCGGCCGCCGCGAAGACGGTCTCGCCCGCAGCGACCGACACCGTACGCCTGTCCTCGCAAGGCCAGGCGCTCGCGGCCGGCGGCACCAATCAAGTGTTCGACAGCAAGAAGGTTGAACGCATCAAGGCGGCCATCGCGGATGGCCATTTTCAAGTGAATTCGGAGAAAGTGGCGGACGGCCTGTTGGATACAGTGCGCGATCTGCTGCATTCCCGCAAACAGTAGATAACCCATGGCCATTGCATCCCCTGGCGCAACCCTGCGCGACGAACAGCAAGTGATCGGTTCCATCGTGGAACTGATGAAGACGGAGCAACAGCTCCTGATCAGTGCGGATGCGGATGGCCTCTCGACCATCACCCCCAACAAGCTGCAACTGGCGCAGCGCGCCGCGACCCTGTCGCGCGTACGCCACAAGGCCCTCGCCGCCGCCGGCTTTCCCGCGGGCGAAGCCGGGATGGAGCCCTGGCTGGCCGTGGGCGGCAACGACGAGCAGCGCGCCGAGTGGAACCGCCTGCTGGACCTGACCCGCGCAGCGAAGGAACTCAACCGCGTCAACGGCATGCTCGTCAACCGCCAGCTGGGCCAGGCCCAGGCGGCGCTGAACGAATTGCGCGGCCCCGCCGGCAATGCGGCCGGCGTCTACGGGCCGGGCGGCCAGACCATGTCGACGGGGCCGTCGCGGCGGTTTGCGGTCGGCTGAGTTCACTGCGCCGCCGCCCTGTCGAACACACGCCCGCCATACGTCGCTACGGGCGTCCGCTGGTCGGCAAACATCGCCTCGATCTGCTCCGGCCACACAGGCGGGCTGAAATAATAGCCCTGGATCTCGTCGCACCCGTTCTCGCGTAAAAAGGCCACCTGCTCGGCCGTCTCGACACCTTCCGCCACCGCCTCCAGGTTCAGCGTATGCGCCAGCGCGATGATGGCGCGCGCGATCGCGGCATCGTTCGGGTCGGCCGTCACGTCGCTCACGAACGAACGGTCGATCTTGAGCACGTCGATGGGGAAGCGCTTGAGATAGCTGAGCGACGAATAGCCGGTGCCGAAGTCGTCGATCGACAGCGCCACGCCGAGCGCCTTCAGCGAGCGCAGCACGCTCGTCGCTTCGCTGGTGTCGCGCATCACCGTGCTTTCCGTGATCTCGATCTCCAGGCAGGCCGGCGGCAGGTTGCTGCGTTCCAGCGCGGCCCGGACCCGCTGGGCCAGGCCGGCCTGCTGGAACTGGCGCGCCGACAGGTTGACGGACACCTGCAGCGGCGGCAACCCTTGCGCGCGCCACGCGGCCGCGCGCGCGCAGGCCTCGTCCAGCACCCACATGTCGAGGTCGTCGATCAGGCCCGTCTCCTCGGCCAGCGGAATGAAGCGCGCCGGCGCCACGAGGCCGAGCACCGGATGGCGCCAGCGCACGAGGGCCTCCACGCCGAGCACGGCGCCGCTGGCCAGGTCGACGCGCGGCTGGTATTGCAGCGCGAACTGGTTGCGCTCGATGGCATGGCGCAGCAGCGCTTCCAGGTCGACCCGCTCGCGGATCGCCTGCGCCATCGCGTCCGTGTGGAAGCAGTGGCGCGCCGGACCGTCGGCGCGCGCGGCGGCCATCGCCACCTGCGCCATCTGCAGCAGTTCGTGCGCGCCGCAGCCCCCATCCGGCAGCAGTGCGATGCCGACGCTGGCGGCCAGGAACACGTGCTGCCCGCCGATCGGGAACGGTTCGCGCATGGCGTCCAGCAGCCGTCCGGCCAGCGCCGCGGCGGCCTCCGGGCCCGATTGCTTCTGCACGACGATGAATTCGTTGCCGCCCTGGCGCGCCAGCATGTCGCCGGCCGCCAGCAGGCCCGACAGGCGGACGACGCATTCGCGCAGCACGTCGTCGCCGCCGCCGTAGCCGTAGCCGCTGTTGATCTTGCGGAATTCGTGCAGGTCGAACACGAGCACGGCCAGGATACGGCCGTCCTGGCGCGCGCCGGCGATCGCCTCGTCGAGCGTCTCGAGGATGCGGTTGCGGTTCGGCAGGCCCGTCAGGGCGTCGTGGGTGAGCTGTTCGACCAGGGCCCGTTCGAGCCGGCGCCGCTCCGACACGTCGCGCACGATGGCCACCTGCTGGCCGCTCGGCATGCCGGCGCGGCGCACCTCGGCCGGGAAGGCGGCGCCGGCGCGGCTGCGGCAATCCACCTCGGCGTCGCCGGCGGCGGCCGGCACCAGGATGTCCAGCGGCAGGCCGGCGGCCGCCTCGCGCGCCACCCCGAACAGGTTTTCCGCGCGCGCATTCATCATCGTGATGCGCCCTTCCGCGCCGACCAGCAGGATGGCGTCCGGCGCGCATTCCATCAGGCTGCGGAAGCTGGCCTCGCTCTCGGCCAGCGAACGTTCCGAACGCTGCAGGCGCAGGTAGGGCGCCTGCACGGCGGCCACCCAGATCGCGCGGTGCAGGCACAGGTAGGCGATCACCTTGTACACGTGGCCAGCCATGTTCATGACGTCGTCCGGACGCGCGTACAGCGTGAAGCTGACGCCGCCCAGCGCCATCACGGCCGCCGTCGCGGCCAGGTAGCGGTCGGTGCGCAGGCGGGTGAGCAGCGCGCGCCGCAGCAGAAACAGCGCGGCGACGGCATTCAGGGCGATCAGCACGACTTCGACATCGATCTTGAACGGCGTCAGGCCCTGCCCCGGCACGAAGGTCGGCGGCAGCGCCAGCGGATTGTCCACGGCCACCCAGAAGCCGAGCGCGGCAATGCCCAGCGCCGCCGCCAGCGCCCAGCCGCGCACGCGGCGCCCGACGACCCGCTCGCGCGGGGCAAACGCGGCGATGAGCAGCGCGCACGCACTGACGGTGCGCGCCAGCAGCCAGAATTCGATGCCGCGTCCGACGCTGCCCGGCCCCGCCACGCCGGGCATGCCCTGCACCGACATCAGGTGGCCGAAGTCGAGCAGGCCGACCACCAGCGCGGTCGGCGACAGCAGCGCCACGCGGATCGGCATCTCGCGCCCGATGCCGTGCCAGCCCGTGGAAAACACGAGCATCGCCACGACCACCGAAAACACTTCCATTGCCGTGTGCGCCGTCAGGTACCAGCGCGGATCCCACGGCAGCAGCGCGCCATGGCCCAGCGCGAGCCAGGCCATGAAGACGGCCAGCAGCGCCGTGAGGACGGACAGCCGCACGGCGGACGGCATCCTGCGCGCGCGCCGCCTCATGCCGCCATGGCGGCGCCGGTGCCGGTCGTGCGAAGTCCGCTCATGCAGGAGGCGTGGCTGTCGTGCTCGATATTCATGTGATGAAGCGAATGGCGCCGTCGGCAATGCCGTGTCGGCGTGAATGGAAGAGATTCCCTATAGCAACTTATATATCCCGGGAATCAATATATGATAACAAGTTATTAAATATTGATCGAGCAATACTTAGGTTGCTCATCGAAATGTTGCGTCAATGTAGCAACTTGACCATCATCACGAAGGTATCGCAACGACAAATATTGCGTCATAGCAATACCAACGACCGGAAGCCGCGCTACAACGGGGGTTTGCACCGCCTCTGGAGGCACATATGAACGGTAACGCGCGCTGGACCGGCGGCATGCTCGCCGCCCTGCTGCTGATGGCGGACTGCCAGGCGGCGGCGCCGGGCGGCATCGTCGTCGACGTCACGCCGGTCCGGCAAAGCCTGACGCACGGCGACGACGTCGTCGTGACGGTGACGCTCCGCAATACGTCGACCACGACGCTCTACGTGCCGACCTGGCAGACGCCGTTCGCCGGCGTGCAGGCGCCGCTGTTCGACGTCACGCGCGACGGCTTGCCCGTCACCTACCTCGGCATCCAGGCGAAGCGCCCGGCGCCGACGGCCGCCGATTTCGTCGCAATCAAGCCGGGCGCCGCGCGCCGCGTGCGCGTGGAACTGTCCGCGCTGTACCGCATGGACATCACGGGCGCGTACAGCGTGCGCTACCGTGCCGAGCGCCTGCAGGTGGCCAGCCGGCCGGACGCGTTGCGGCCGCAAGGCCGTGCCGAGGCGTCGCCGCAGGCGGCCGCCGTCTGGATCGATGGCCGCCTGCCGCGCGGGATGCCGGAACCGCCACCCGCGGTTGTTCCTGCCGGCAGCGGCCTCGCCTATTCACACTGTTCGAACGCGCAACAGGACGGCATCGCCGGCGCCGTCCAGGCCGGCCTGGCGATGGCGCAGGATGCCGACGCCTACCTGCAGGGCCAGGCGCTGGCGGTGCGCTACACGAGCTGGTTCGGCCCGGTGGACAATGCCCGCGCGACGACCGTCGCCCGCAACGTCGCGGCCATCCGCGACGCCTTCGCCACCCGTTTGACCACGGTCGACTGCGCGTGCAGCCAGCCGTGGTACGCCTATGTCTATCCGAACGAGCCGTACACGATCCACGTCTGCAAGGCCTTCTGGACGGCGCCGCTGACGGGCACCGATTCCAGGGGCGGCACGCTGGTGCACGAGATGAGCCATTTCACCGTCGTGGCCGGAACCGGCGACTGGGTGTATGGCCAGGCCGCGGCGGCCGCGCTGGCGGGCAGCAATCCCGACCGTGCCATCGACAACGCCGATTCGCACGAATACTTCAGCGAAAACAATCCCTACCGGACCGTGCGGCGCAATTAAGGCGCGACGTGGCGGAACATCACGGGCTCGGTGACGAGCGGCGTCGTGGCGTCGGGCTGGTGGATGTCGGCCAGCGCCAGGCCGGCGTAGCGCAGCTCGTAGGTGTGGTCGCCCGGACGGAAGGCGTAGTCGGCCGTGATGTCGATGGTGTGCGTGTGGGCGGAGTGCGGCGGCAGTTCGAACCAACCGGATGCCCCCTGCGCGGCGCCGGCGCCGACATAGGCGACGACCGCGCCGCCCGGATGCGCGCGCACGTCGAACAGGCGGCCGGCGGACCGCACGTCGGCATCCAGCGCGCGCGGCAGCCACACCCGGCGCTCGCCGCGGTTCTCCGCCCTGAAGGTGATCCATACCTTGTCATGCCTCGCGTCGACGCTCAGGCTCGCATGCAAATTCATCCGGTCTCCTCGTTCGTTCGACATTGCTGTCGGGCGGGAACGATTGTACCGCGCGGGCGCGGCGTCAGGCGCCGGCGCCGGAGAGAATGGTGACGGCCACGCGCCGGTTGCGCGCCCGCCCGATGGGGTCGAGGTTCGATGCGATCGGCCGGTTGGCGCCGCGCCCCACGGCCGCCAGCCGTTCCTCGGCCACGCCGTTCGCCGCGAACAGGCGCACGACGGTGGTGGCGCGCACCGCGGACAATTCCCAGTTCGACGCGAACGCCGGGTTGCCGATCGGCGTATTGTCCGTGAAGCCTTCGACTTCGATCCCGTGCGGATCGTCCTTGAGCAGGTCGGCGACGGTGCGCAGGGTTTCCTGGGCCGGGGGCGTCAGCGCGGCGTCGCCTTCGTCGAACAGCACGCTGGCGTTGATCTCCAGCGTGACACCGCGCGCGGTCTGCGTCACGCGCACCTTGCCGCTGTTGACGAGGGGTTTCAGGATGCTGTCCAGTTTCTTCGCCAGCAGGTCGAGGCGTGCGCGGTCGCGCTTGGCCTCTTCCGCCCGTTTGTGGGCGACGATATTTGACAGCGGCAAAGCGTCGACCTCGACCATCGTATTCGTCCGGTTCGCGGCGCCGCGGCCGCCGAACGCATCGCCCAGCGCTTCCGACAACACCGTGTACTTGCCGATATTGACCACGGACACCGCATACATGACGACGAAGAACGCGAACAGCAGGGTGATGAAGTCGGCGTAGGAAATCAGCCAGCGCTCGTGGTTCTCGGTGTCCTGTTCGTACCGTTTGCGGCGCGCCATGGCAGCGAAGTCAGTGCTGCGCCAGCAGGCACGCCACGCGCTCTTCGATCACGCGCGTGTAGTCGCCGGTGGCGATGTCGTGGAAGACGTCGGTCAGGATTTCGTACTGGGCCACGCGCTCGGCGACGATGCCCTTGATCTTGTTGCCGACCGGGTAAAAGAACAGGTTCGCGAGGCCGACGCCGTACACGGTCGAGACGAACGCGACGGCGATACCGGCGCCAAGGCGCGACGGGTCGGACAGGTTTTCCATCACGTGGATCAGGCCCAGCACGGCGCCGAGGATGCCGACCGTCGGCGCATAGCCGGCCGCCGATTCCCAGATGCGCGCGGCCTGGCGTTCGCGGAATTCGTAGGTGTTGATTTCCGTGTCGAGCAGGCTGCGCAGCTTGTCCGGCTGGATGCCGTCGACGACGAGGCGCAGGCCCTTCTGGATGAACGGATCGGCCTTCGCGACGTACTGTTCGAGCGACAGCAGCCCGTCGCGCCGTGCCGACAGGCTCCACAGGTTGATCTCGCGTGCGAGCGCCTGGCGGCGGTCGGGCGGCGTGATGAACACCCAGCGCAGCATGCGCACGCCGCGCACGAACGCCTGCGATTTGGTCTGCAGCAGCACGGCGCCGAACGTGCCGACCACGACGATGGCGAACGCGGCCGGCTGGATCAGCGAGGAGAATTTGCCGCCGTCGAGCGTGTGCCCGATGAAGACCCCGGCGAGCGCCAGTGCGAGGCCGAGCAGGCTGGTCAGGTCCACGAACGCTCCCGCAGATAGGTACGCAGGCGCGCCACGGCCTGGGTGTGCAGCTGCGACACGCGCGATTCCGACACGCCCATCACGGCGCCGATTTCCTTGAGGTTGAGTTCTTCTTCGTAGTACAGGCCCATCAGCATCTTCTCGCGCGGCGGCAGCGCGTCGATGGCGTCGATGACGGTCTGGCGGAAGTCCGTGTCGAGCAGGCTCTTGAGCGGGTCGTCGTCGTCCACGGCATAGCGGTCGAGGAAACTGTCGCTGCCCTCTTCGTCATGGAAATCCTCGTAGTACACGAGCTGGTGGCCGCCGGAATCGCCCAGCAGGTCCTGATAATCGGCCAGCGACAGCTTGAGCGACTTCGCCACCTCGGATTCGCTGGGCGGACGGCCCAGCTGCTGCTGCAGCGTAGCCATGGCCTGCTCGACCTTGCGCATATTGGCGCGCGTGGAGCGCGGCATCCAGTCGCTGCTGCGCAGCTCGTCCAGCATGGCGCCGCGGATGCGCAGCACCGCATAGGTCTCGAACTGCGCGCCGTGGTTCTCCTCGTAGCGGTTGATCGCATCGAGCAGGCCGATCATGCCTGCCTGTACCAGGTCATCGACTTCGACGGACGGCGGGAGCTTGGCCTTCATCTGGTGGGCGAGACGCTTCACCAGCGGCATGTGCTCCGTCAGCAAGGAGTTCTTGTCCGCTTTCCCTTTGACCGTGTACATGGTTCCAGTAATTAATTATTCTTCGCCGCTCAGGCGGCCCGTCCCTGCTGCATGCCGGTGCGCGCGAAGCGCCCCGCCAGGCGGCGGAAAGCCACCGAAGCGCCGGCCAGCGGGAATGCGTCGACCACGGCGCGCCCGAGGCGCGCGGCGCGGTGCAGGTACTCGTCCGCCGGCACGGAGCCCATGGAGCTCAGCGTTACCGCCAAGTAACGAGTTGCCGCAGATGACATATTATCGTATACCACCTTCGCCTCGGCTTCGGTAGCGCCGGTGACAAGAATACCGAACGGACGGCGGCCGAGCTGCTGCGACAGCCGCTTGATCAGCGCATACGCGTTCGTGATCGACGCGGCGCTCGTCGACACCTGCACGACGATCTCGGAGGTGGCCATGATCGGCACGGGGAACATGCCGTCTTCGGAAAGCTCGCCGTCGACCATGATGATGCTGCCGGACGATTGCTGGACGAGGACGTCGAAGGTTTTGGCGAGGCGCCGCATCTCGTCAGCCGCACCTCCCGTCGCTCCCGCGAAGGCGGGAGCCCAATCTTGCTGGCGTACCCGGCTGTTCGAAGACACCTGGGTCACCGCCTGCGCGGTGACGACGTTTTTATACGCCATCTGGACTACCGAAAACCCCTGCGGCACCGCATGGATCACCTGGTTCAGCGCGCATTCCTGGCGTGCCACGTGCAGCAGGCTGGGGCCGCGGTCGACGCCGAGGCGCTGGGCCACGCCGTAGTCGCGCGTGCAGGCGTCCACGATCATCACGTCGTTGCCGGACTGGGCCAGCGAGGCGCCCAGGTTGACGAGCATGGCGCCCTTGTCGTCCTCGGGCGTGGCGGAAAGAAAGGTCACGATGCGCGGCTTGGGGCCCGCCAGCATCCGGCGCAGGCCCTCCGCCTGGTCGAAGTCGAAACTAGCCAACGTACACCTCGCGCAGCGAACGGTCGTTGTTCAGGTTGCCGAGGCCGGCCATCATCAGCGGCAGGTCGGCGTCAAGCAATTGCGCGGCGGCGTCGCGCTTGTTGCGGAAGGCGCGGTCGACGAGCATCGCGCGGTCGGCCAGGTGCAGGTCTTCCGGCACGCGCTGGCCGGTGGAGATGTAATACAGGTTCAGCTTCTGGCGCACGAGCACGTCCAGCACGTTGCCGATCGACGCGGCCTCGTCCAGCTTGGTCATGATGCAGCCGGCCAGGCCGGTGCCCTGGTAGGCGCGCACGACTTCGTTGAGGGTCTCGTTGGTCGACGTCGCGTTCAGGCACAGCAGGCGCTTCACGTCGGCGCCGGACTCCGTCAGCATGGCGACCTGTTCGGTGACCATCTGGTCGCGCTGCGACATGCCGATCGTGTCGATCAGCACGGTGTGCTTGTTGCGCAGTTCCTTGAGGGCGATGCGCAGGTCGGCCTCGTCCTTCACCGAGTGCACCATCACGCCCAGGATCTTGCCGTAGATGCGCAGTTGTTCGTGGCCGCCGATACGGTAGGCGTCCGTCGTGATCAGCGCCAGCTTTTCCGGACCGTGGCGCATCACGCAGCGGGCCGCCAGCTTGGCGGTGGTGGTCGTCTTGCCGACGCCGGTCGGGCCGACCAGCGCGAACACGCCGCCGCGGTCGAGGATGGCATCCTCGTCGGCCATCGTCGTGATGTTGCGCGACAGGACAGTCTTGATCCAGCGCAGCGACTCGGCAGCATCCTTGCCGGCCGGCAGCTTGTCGATCAGGTAGCGCGACAGGCTCGCCGAAAAACCGGCGGCCAGCATCTCGCGCAGCACGGCGGCCTTCTGCGGCTCGCGCTGCTGGGTGCTGCCCCACGACAGTTCGGCCAGTTGCGTTTCCATCATGCCGCGCATGGCGCGGATTTCGTTCATCATGCCGCTCATTTCGGCGGCGGCGGACTCTTTCGCCTGGGCGATCGCGGCCGACATCATCGCGGTCATCGCAGCCATGTCGAAGGCTGGCGTTTCCGGTTGCGGGGCGCGGCGGTTGGCATACGTCGGCGGCACGGCAGGCGCGGCCGGCTCGTCCAGGTCGTACAGGGAATTCAGCGATTGGCGCGGGGCCGGGGCTTCCTGGAAGGAACGGGCCTGCTGGGCTTCCTGGAAAGCGCGCGCGGGGCGTGCGGCCGGGCGCGGCGCCGGTGCCGGTGCGGGTTCGAAGTCATCGAACGAGGGTTCCTGCATGTGCAGGTTCGGACGCGGCGCCGCCATCTCGGATTCCGGCGCCGGCGAGGCCAGCGACGCGACGTCGTCGTTGTCGAGCGCCAGGATCTCGACCACGCCATCGACCGGGCGGTTCGACAGGATGACCGCGTCCGGCCCCAATGCCTCGCGCACTTTGCGCAGGGCTTCACGGGAAGTCGCCGCTGTAAATTTCTTCACGTTCATCGTTGTTCTCCGCTCTTCCTGGCTGTGGCTCAAGGTGGTTCGCTGTCCGGTCATGCGGGCACAATGGCCCATTCACGGAGAGGATTATTGACGATGCCAGGAGGAAACGATTGGAGGAAAAGGCGGGGGAAAATCCGCCTATTCAATCAAACTCAAAACGCCGGGACATTATTTCCGAAGAATAATTCTGGTCACAGCCCGCGATCGCTGCCATCCTGTCACATGAACGGCCGAGAATTGCGCGACTGGTTGTCATTTCGACATGATCAATGTAGCGAATTGTGCAAACAATGTAAGGAAACGCAAAATTTCTGAAGGCTCTGGTAATTTAAATAACGGCAAATCTATTCAATTGTAACGACCGGCGTCCACGCTCATGCTAGACTGTATTTAAAAAACGATGAGATGGTCGACATAGAAAGGCCAGCAGATGAAACTGAGACTACCGAAGCGTCATTCCGCTGCCAATATGGAAGCCTTGCTCGTGCATTTCTGCGCGTCGCTTGATCGTAGTCTTCCTACTTTGCGGACGTTTTTCATCGTGGCAGGTGTGATTGCGGCAGCAGCCCGCACAGGCATATGTTCCGACTTCCTGTTCGTCACCGGCCTCTTGCTTCAGTTCGCGATATGGTTCGAACACTGGTGGATGCAAAAACGGACCCGCTGAGGGTCCGTTTTTTTATATCCTGGCTCTGAAACGCTTCACCGCAACTTGGCGTTCGCGGTGACATCGGCACCCATCCTGGCCGCCTCGCCCGCAGTCCAACGTCCACGCACCAGACGTCCATACACTGCGACGTAGATCACTACCTGGGCCAGTACGGTCAGGATGCTCATCGCAATCGAGGTCCCCACCGCCACGCTCACCGCCACGCAAACAGCGACGACAGGAGGAATGATGCATGCTACCGCGGCATTGCGCTTCCAAGGATTGCTGGAATTTTTGTCAACATATCTGAACACGATCCGGCGATACACGAGGGTATGCAGGTGCAGCGCGTCCGGCGCGCCCGGGCTGACTTTCTGGATGAAGCGTCGACGATAAATGCTGAACAGCACTTCGATGACAGGATACGCACAGATGGACAGCACTTGCCATGCATTCACGCTGGCGTTACGTACCAGCAGCAGCACCGCCATTTCGGAGACCCAGAAACCGAGGAAATAAGCACCGCCGTCGCCCAGGAAGAGTTTACCGCGCGGATAGTTCAAAGCCATGAAGCCGAGCGTGGCGCCGATGCACAGTACGCCCAGATTCGCCACGAGGTTGTCGCCGCACCGCAGTGCAACCGCAGCCAGTCCGGCGGCCATGATGACGATCGTGCTGCTGGACAGGCCATTGAATCCGTCGATGATGTTGATCGCATTCGAACCGCCGGCCACGACGACGGCTGTCACGAGGAGCGCGAACGGCACGAAGGCGAGCAGCGCATCCACGCCCCAGAGGTCCAGGTCGCTCAGGGTCGCACCCAATAAAGCGCTGGCAGCCAGAGCACTCAACGCGGTTGCCGTCAAACGCATCCGTACCGACACCCGCTTCGTGAAGTCTTCGATCAGGCCGGCCACGAAGGCAGGCAGGCTCGCGACGAGCAACAGCAGCATGTCCGCGCTGATGGACGATGTTTGGCCCGTCTGGTAGAAGCTTCGAAATGCCATGCACCCCAGCAGAATGCCGGTGATGACACCCAGCCCTCCGATGCGAGGAACTGCCGTCGTATGCACTTTTTGCACACCATCCAGGTCATGGTCGTGCGACAGGCCGCCATGCCATTTTTGCGACAGGACGATGAGCATACTGACCAAGAGACTTGCAGCGAAAGCGATCAACGCGAGCTGAAAGAACTGAATTTCCGACATTGTCCTGTTTCCCTCACGCGCGTACGTACGATCCCGGCGCGTGTTTGCAGATGGATAAAGATGTGTTACCGATTCGGCGCCCAGAAATGATGAGCAGAGCACTGTTCGATCACGGCGAATGCGCTGATTTTTCGAACGCATGATGTTATCACGAATCAATATTACAAATTGACTTTTAACATACAGTGCGTCGATCCGTTGCGGCGCAACAACCGGTAACATGTATCGCAAGACTGCCTGGTGCGTTTGGCAGGGAAATATCCGTTTTTCGTACATTTCCCGGCGCAACAACGCCGCAGGCGCTCTCGGGTCATCATTGCGCTCGACCTCAGAAGAACGGCACGACTTGCGTCGACCGATCAGTGGGGTGTAACCGACTCTGCAACAAACGGAGACTCTTTGGACATTTGTCTTGGGGTAAACTCATGAGTTTTAGCAAGATGAGCCTGCGTCGATAAATCTTCACCAGCAGGGTCCTCGCTGCCGTGCCCGGGGCGGTCGCTAGCGGCCGGACAAATCGACCTTGCCAAACAGAGTCATCCCATATTTAGAGAAAGCCAACGCATGAAAATTTACCCAGTCATCCTCTCCGGCGGTGCCGGTACCCGCCTGTGGCCGCTGTCGCGGGCAGTCATGCCCAAGCAGCTGCTGCCGCTGGTGACGGACAAGACGATGCTGCAGGAAACCGCGCTGCGGGTCCGCGGCTGGCCGGGGTTGATGGCGCCGCTGGTGGTGTGCGGCAACGAGCACCGCTTCCTCGTGGCCGAGCAGATGCGCGACATCGGCATCACGCCGCACGGCATCCTGCTCGAGCCGGCGGGGCGCAACACGGCCCCGGCCGTGGCCGCCGCCGCGCAATACCTGCACGCGCAGGACCCGGAGGCCGTGATGCTCGTGCTGCCGGCCGACCACGTGATCGAAAAGAACGACGCATTCCGTATCGCGGTCGAGCGCGCCGCGGCCCAGGTCGGGCAGGGCGCACTGGCCACGTTCGGCATCGTGCCGAGCGGTCCGGAAACGGGCTACGGCTACATCCGCCGCGGCGAGCCGCTGCCGGGCTGCGACGATTGCTACAAGATCGAGCGCTTCGTCGAAAAGCCCGACCGCAACACGGCCGAAGGCTTCGTCGCCGACGGCGGCTTCTACTGGAACAGCGGCATGTTCATGTTCCGCGCCGACCGCTTCCTGGCCGAGATCGAGAAGCACGCGCCGACGATCGCCGAGGCCACCGGTGCCGCCGTGCAGGCCGCGTACAGCGACCTCGACTTCTGCCGCCTGAACGAAGCGGCGTTCGCGGCCAGCCCGTCCGATTCGATCGACTACGCGGTGATGGAACACACGCGCGACGGCATCGTCGTCGCGGCCGACATCGGCTGGAGCGACGTCGGCTCGTGGTCCGCGCTGGCCGACGTGCAGCCCAAGGATGCCGACGGCAACGTGGCGCGCGGCGACGTCTACCTCGACAGCACGACCAACACGCTGGTGCGCGCCGAAAGCCGCATCGTGGCCGTCGTGGGCGTGAAGGACCTCGTCGTCGTGGAAACGAACGATGCCGTGCTCGTGGCGCACAAGGACATGGTCCAGCGCGTCAAGAACGTCGTCGACCACCTCAAGGGCAATGCGCGCACGGAGCACCTAGTCCACACCAAGGTGTACCGTCCGTGGGGCTATTACGAAGGCATCGACGCGGGCGAGCGCTTCCAGGTCAAGCGCATCTGCGTCAAGCCGGGCGAAAAGCTGTCGCTGCAGATGCACCACCACCGCGCCGAACACTGGATCGTCGTGTCGGGCACGGCGCGCGTCACGTGCGGCGACCAGGTGACGCTGCTGGCCGAGAACGAGTCCACGTACATCCCGATCGGCATGACGCACCGCCTGGAAAATCCGGGCAAGCTGCCGCTGCACCTGATCGAGGTGCAATCCGGCAGCTACCTCGGCGAGGACGATATCGTCCGCTTCGAGGATATCTACAAGCGCGCCTGAGCGCGCGGCCCATTCGCAGGATCAGGCCGCACCAACGAGGCTCGTCACCCGGATCGTCTTCGATTCCGGAATCTCGGAATGCGACAACACCTTCAACTGCGGCAACGCCCGGCGCAGGAAGCGCGACAGCAAGGTGCGCAGCGGCCCCGGCACGAGCAGCACGGGAGTCAGCCCCATCGCTTCCTGCTGCTGTGCCGCGTTGGCGGCCTGCTGGACGATGGTGTCGGCCAGGCCGGGCTCGATGCCCGTGCCGTCGCCGCCGGCGTTCAGGGCCTGCACCAGCAGGCGTTCGAGACGGTTGTCCAGGGTCATCACGGACAGCTCGTTGGTGCCCGGGAACAATTGCTGCACGATCGCACGGCCCAGTGCGACGCGCACCAGCGACGTCAGGTCGTTCGGATCATTGGTCGCGCCGCCATGCTCGGACAGCGTCTCGATGATCGTGCGCATGTCGCGGATGTGCACGCCTTCCTGCAGCAGGTTCTGCAACACTTTCTGCAGGGTCGACAGGGACACGACCTTGGGCACCAGGTCCTCGACCAGCTTGGGCGCGTCCTTGGCCAGGTGATCGAGCAGCGCCTGCACTTCCATCCGGCCCAGCAGTTCCGACGCATGCGTCGTGATCAGGTGGTTCAGGTGGGTGGCGATGACGGTGCCGGCGTCGACGACGGTATAGCCCATGCTCTGCGCATCGTCCTTGAGACCGGCGTCGATCCAGATGGCCGGCAGGCCGAACGCGGGATCGGTCGTCACGAGGCCCGGCAGCGTGCCGCTCGCCATGCCCGGGTTGATCGCCAGGTACTGGCCGTTCATCGCCTCGCCGCTGCCCACTTCCACGCCCTTGAGGGTGATGCGGTAGGCCGACGGCTTCAGCTCCAGGTTGTCGCGGATGTGCACGGGCGGCGCCAGGAAGCCGACTTCCTGTGCGAATTTCTTGCGGATGCCCTTGATGCGCTTCAGCAGTTCGCCATTCTGCCCCTTGTCGACGAGCGGGATCAGGCGGTAGCCCACTTCCAGCCCGAGGGTATCGACCGGCAGGACGTCCTGCCAGCTCGCTTCTTCCTGCTCGGCCGGCGTGGTAGCGGCCCCGGCGCCGCCCGGCGTACCCGCCGGCCCCGCGCCACCGGGTGCGCCCTGCAATTCTTCCGGGGGCATGTTTTTACGACGCTTTTCGAGCAGGTAGGCGCCGCCGAACAGCGAGCTGCCCAGCAGCAGGAACACGAGGTTCGGCATGCCCGGGATCAGGCCCATGCCGCCCAGGATGCCGCCCGTGATGTACAGCACTTCCGGTTTCGCGAACAGCTGGCTGACGACCTGGCTGCCGACATCCTTGTCGCTGGCCACGCGCGAGACGACCATACCGGCCGCGATCGAGATGATCAGCGACGGGATCTGCGCGACGAGGCCGTCACCGATGGCCAGCAGCGTGTAGTTCTTGATGGCGTCCGCAAACCCCATGTCGTGCTGGACCATGCCCACGATCAGGCCGCCGACGACGTTGATCACGGTGACCAGGATGCCGGCCACCGCGTCGCCGCGCACGTATTTCGACGCACCGTCCATCGCGCCGTAGAACTCGGCTTCCTGCGCCACTTCGGAACGGCGGGCCTTGGCGTCCTGTTCGCCGATCAGGCCGGCGTTCAGGTCGGCGTCGATCGCCATCTGCTTGCCCGGCATCGCGTCCAGGGCGAAGCGCGCCCCCACCTCGGCAATACGACCCGCGCCCTTGGTGACGACGGTGAAGTTGATGATGGTGAGAATGATGAAGACGACGAGACCGACCGTGTAGTTGCCGCCGATCAGGAAGTGGCCAAACGCTTCGATCACCTTGCCCGCCGCGGCGCCGCCCGTATGGCCCTCGGTCAGCACGACGCGGGTCGACGCCACGTTCAGCGACAGGCGCAGCATCGTGGTCACCAGCAGCACGGCCGGGAAGGCCATGAAATCGAGCGGCTTGATCGTGTACAGCGCGGTCAGCAGCACGATCACGGACATCGCGATGTTGAAGCTGAAGAACAGGTCGAGCGCGAATGCCGGCAACGGCAGGATCATCATTGCCAGCAGCAGGATGATCAGGATCGGCGCGGCCAGCGCGTTGCCGCGGGAACCGATCTTCTTCAGCCAGGCCGGCAGTTTGAAACCGTTCATTGATGCTCCGTCATTCAGTGTCGATGCGTAGGCGCGGCAAGCCGGCCGGGATACGACATTATTGCTGATGCCTGACGGAAACTATGCAGCAAGTAGACGGGAAAAACCCGCGTATTTCGTGGGGTGGGCGCACGCGCCCACGCGAATATCTGCAATATGCTGGCATTGCGATCAATGCGGCTTGCCGGCTTTTTGCGACGCCGGGTTGAACGGGTCCATCTCGGGCGGCACCGGCAGCCTGGTCGGACGGTCCGGATACTGGTCGAGGGTACCCTTGGTGTAGGCACGCAGCTGGTAGACATAGGCCAGCACTTCGGCCACGGCCGAGTACAGCGCTTCCGGGATCTCGTCGTCGATATCGGTGTGCTTGTACAACGCACGCGCCAGCGCCGGGGCTTCCAGCATGGCGACCTTGTTTTCCTTGGCGATCTCGCGGATCCGGGCCGCGACTTCGTCGGTACCCTTGGCGACGACGCGCGGCGCGCCCCGCTGCCCTTCCCCATACTTCAGCGCGACGGCGAAGTGGGTCGGGTTGGTGACGACGACGTCGGCGGTCGGGACGTTGGCCATCATGCGTTTCTGCGCCATCTGGCGCTGCAACTGGCGGATCTTGCCCTTGATCTGGGGATTGCCGTCCGATTCCTTCGATTCCTGGATGACTTCCTGGCGCGTCATCTTGAGCTTGTCGGCGTAATGCCACATCTGGTACGGGCCGTCGAGGATGGCGATGGCGCCCAGAGCGCCGACCATCGTCAAGAACGCCTTGGCGAGCAGGCCGCCCAGGTGAGGCGCGGCCGTGCCGAACGGTTCGGTGACGAGGCCGATCACCGCATCCTTCTGGCTCAGCACGACGAACCACGCCACCGCGCCGACCAGGAAGGTCTTGGCGACGGCCTTCAGCAGCTCGACGAGGGCATGCGTCGACACCATATTGCCCAGGCCGCGCATCGGATTGAGCTTGCCGAAATTCGGCGTAAACGCCTTGGCGCTGAAGTTCCAGCCGCCGATCAGCATGGGCGACGCCAGCATCATCAGCATGACGGCGCCCGCCAGCGGCAGGCAGGCCAGCAGCACGCCGCCGACGTCCGCCGCGATGCGCTCGATGAGGACGTTGGGGTTGTAGATCTGCTCGCGGTCGAGCGACAGCCCGCGCTGCAGCACGGTCGACAGCGTGTTGACGATACCGCCGCCCAGCATCCACAGCCCGGCGCCCGCCGTCATCAGCACGGTGAACGTGGCCACTTCGCGCGAGCGGGGAATGTCGCCGTCTTCGCGCGCCTGCCTCAGCCGTTTCTCTGACGCTGGTTCGGTCCGTTCTGCGTCGCTGTCTTCTGCCATTCCTGCGCTCCGGTGTCCGCCGTCCTGACGACGGCTAGATTGTTCAGGCTGGCATTATTCCAGATGTTGCCGCGCGGCCAGGAAAGAAGAAGGAGGGGAAACAGGCTGCATATCACTTCCTGACGCATTCTCTCGACGCGATGCATATGTGAACACGCAACAAAAACCGGTAAAATTGGTAGGAATGTCGTGCGCTATCTGTCAAAATTGCAAATTGCTTATGTCGAAAAAAGATCACATTTTAGGCTGAGCTGAGTTTAAGTCGGCATTTGATGAATCAGAGCAATGTTTAATTGCTATATAATTGGCTAGGAACATTGCGCTGTGCAGGTGCCCCGTTAATTGAACAAAGGATACGAAATGAAGAAACTCCTCGTCACGACCGCTATTCTGAGCATGCTGTCGGCTCAGGCATTCGCCCAGGAAACCGGCGCCACCGCAGGCCAAACCGCAGGCACCGCGACTAGCACCGGCACCGCCACTGGCACGGCCACTGGCACCGCCGCAGGCACCGCGGGCACCGCCGCTGCAGGTACCGGCTTCGCCGCTACTACCGCAATCGCCGGTCTGTCGGTCGGCACCGTGGTAGCGATCGGCGCAGCAGTTGCCGCCGTGGCTGTCGCCTCGTCGGACAACGGTTCGACCACGAACCACTCGACCACGACCCACCACTGATCGCAACAGGGGCGCTTGCGCGTTCCGTTGCAGCCAGTTGCAAAGAAAACGGCCGCATTCGCGGCCGTTTTCTTTACCGTTGCGGCGACGCGATGCGCCGCAAGACGATCAGTCGAACACCTCGGCCTGCACCAGCAGCTTGCCGCCCTGGTCCTTGGCCGCCAACTGCGGCTCGAAATCGATGGGCCAGTCGATACCGATGGCCGGATCGTTCCAGAACAAGCTGCGCTCGTGCTCGGGATACCAGTAATCGGTGGTCTTGTAAAGAAACTCGGCCGATTCACTCAACACGACAAAACCATGGGCGAAACCCGGGGGTACCCACAGTTGCAGGTGATTATCGGCGCTCAGCACCGTACCAGCCCAACGGCCGAAGGTCGGTGAGGACTTGCGCAGGTCGACCGCCACATCGAACACGCTGCCCTGCACCACCCGCACCAGCTTGCCTTGCGCATGCTGGATCTGGTAGTGCAGCCCGCGCAGCACGCCCTTGGCCGACTTGCTGTGATTGTCCTGCACGAACTGGGCGTCGACGCCGGTGGCCTGCGCGAAATCGCGCGCATTGAAGCTTTCGTAAAAGAAGCCGCGTGCGTCGCCAAAGACTTTCGGCGCCAGTATCAACACATCGGGGATTGCGGTCGGGGTAACGGTAAAAGGCATGCTCGAATTATTTCAATAGGTTTAATAGATAGGTGCCATAACCATTCTTGGCCAGCGGGGTGGCGAGCGTCTGCAATTCGGCGGCGCCGATCCAGCCCTGGCGATACGCGATCTCTTCCGGGCACGCCACCTGCAATCCCTGCCGTTTCTGCAGTGTCGCGATGAAGCTCGCTGCCTCGAGCAGGCTGTCGTGCGTGCCGGTGTCGAGCCAGGCGAAGCCGCGGCCCATGATCTCGACGTTCAGCTTGCCGCGTTCGAGATAGCAGCGGTTGACGTCCGTGATCTCCAGTTCGCCGCGTGCCGACGGCTTGATGTCGGCCGCCACATTGCAGACGTCGTTGTCGTAGAAATACAGCCCGGTCACTGCGTACGACGATTTGGGCGCTTTTGGCTTTTCTTCGATGCTCAGTGCGCGTTGATTCGCATCGAACTCGACGACGCCATAGCGTTCCGGATCGTGCACGTGGTAGGCGAAGACGGTGGCGCTGTCCGTGCGCTCGTTGGCGCTGTGCAGTTGCCGGACCAGGTCATGGCCGTAAAAAATATTGTCGCCCAGGACGAGCGCACTCGGATCGTTCCCGACGAAATCCTTGCCGATGATGAAGGCCTGGGCCAGGCCATCGGGCGAGGGCTGGACGGCATACTGGATGTTCATGCCCCAGCGGCTGCCGTCGCCAAGCAACTCGGCAAAGCGGGGGGTGTCCTGCGGCGTGCTGATGATGAGCACGTCGCGGATGCCGCTCAGCATCAGCGTGCTGAGCGGATAGTAGATCATCGGCTTGTCGTACACCGGCATCAACTGCTTGCTGACGGCCTGGGTGACAGGGTACAACCGGGTTCCCGAGCCGCCGGCGAGGATGATGCCTTTGCGATTGTTTGCCATGGCTGTCTCTTAGAAAATTTGCTGGAGCACGTGGCGCACGCCGTCCTGCCAGGGCGGCAGGCGCAGCCCGAACGCCGTGCGGAAGCGGGCCGTGTCGAGCCGCGAATTGAGGGGCCGCTTGGCAGGGGTCGGATACTGCTCGGTGGCAAGCGGCGCGACCGCATCGACGGTCGCCTTCAGGGCCTTGCCGGCCGCCAGCGCTTCGCCGATCACGAATTGCGCATAGCCGTGCCAGCTCGTCTCGCCGCCGGCCGCCACGTGGTACGTACCGTAGGGGAAGCCGGGGCCGCCCGCGCGCGCATGCTCACGCACGAGGTGGGCGCTGACGTCGGCCAGCAGCGCGGCCGGGGTCGGCGCGCCGAACTGGTCCGCGACGACCGTGAGCTTCTCGCGTTCACCGGCCAGGCGCAGCATCGTCTTGGCAAAATTGCCGCCGTGCGCACCCACGACCCAGCTCGTGCGCAGGATCAGGTGGCGTGGATTGGCGGCCGCCAGGCCCTGCTCGCCTTCGAGCTTGGTACGGCCGTAGACGCTCTGCGGCGCCGGTGCGTCGCTTTCCGTGTAGGCGCCCTGCTTCGTGCCGTCGAACACGTAGTCGGTCGAATAATGGATCACGAGCGCGCCGAGCTTCGCGCCCTCCTCGCCCAGGATGGCGGGAGCGACGGCGTTGACGGCACGGGCCGTCGCTTCGTCGGACTCGGCCTTGTCGACGGCCGTGTAGGCCGCCGGGTTGACGATCACGTCCGGCGCCACGCGGCGCACGAGTGCGCGCAGCGCGTCGGCGTCCGCCAGGTTGCAATCCTGCGTGCCGACGGCGACGACCTCGCCGAGCGGCGCCAGCGCGCGCTGCAGTTCGAAGCCGAGCTGGCCGTTCTTGCCGGTCAGGAGAATCTTCATTCAGGCTCCGTATTGTTGGCCGACCCAGGCGCGGTAGCTGCCGCTCGTCACGTGCTGGACCCATTCCTGGTTGTCGAGATACCACTGCACCGTCTTGCGGATGCCCGTCTCGAAGGTCTCGGCCGGCTTCCAGCCCAATTCACGCTCGAGCTTGCTTGCGTCGATCGCATAGCGGCGGTCATGGCCGGGACGATCCGTCACGAACGTGATCTGGGTCGCGTACGACTGGCCGTCCGCACGCGGGCTCAATTCGTCGAGGATCGCGCACAGGGTGCGCACGACGTCGAGGTTCGCCTTCTCGTTCCAGCCGCCGACGTTGTAGACCTCGCCCAACTGGCCCGCCTCGAGCACGCGGCGGATGGCCGAGCAATGGTCTTTCACGTACAGCCAGTCGCGGATCTGCTGGCCATCGCCATAGATCGGCAGCGGCTTGCCTGCCAGCGCATTGTGGATGCACAGCGGGATCAGCTTTTCCGGGAAGTGATACGGACCATAGTTGTTGGAGCAATTGGTGGTAAGCACCGGCAAACCGTACGTGTGATGGTAGGCGCGCACGAGGTGGTCGCTGGCCGCCTTGCTGGCGGAATATGGGCTGTTCGGCTCGTAGCGGTTCGTTTCGCGGAAAGCGGGGTCGTCCTTGCCGAGGGAGCCGTAGACTTCGTCCGTGGACACGTGCAGGAAGCGGAACGCGGCCTTGCGATCGTCCGGCAGCGCACCCCAGTATTCGCGCACGGCTTCGAGCAGGTGGAAGGTGCCGACGATGTTCGTTTCGATGAATTCGCCCGGGCCGTGGATGCTGCGGTCCACATGGCTCTCGGCCGCAAAGTTCACGACGGCGCGCGGCTGGTGTTCACGCAGCAGGCGACGCACGAGATCGACGTCGCCGATATCGCCGTGCACGAAGACGTGCCGCGGATTGTCGCGCAGGCTCGCCAGGTTCTCGAGATTGCCGGCATAGGTCAGCTTGTCGAGGTTGATGACCGGCTCGTCGGCCAGGGCGCACCAGTCCAGCACGAAATTACTGCCGATAAAGCCGGCGCCGCCTGTCGTCAAAATCATCTATTCATTCTCCAGTTGACGGGTAACGCACGGACCGGCCGGACCGTGCCTGTCCGGCCGACCCGAGAATCCGGTGCGCACGATCCCTGATTTCAAATATTAATAAGTGCCGTACCAGGCCATGCCGACGGATTTCGCACCCGGCGTCACGGCAAAATTCGAACGTGTATCCGAGCGCTGTGCCTGCCACAGCCAGCCGCCGACCGCCATGCCGAGCACACCGCCGGCGACGACGTCCGATACCCAGTGCTGGCGGCCCGCCGTACGGCCCAGCGAACCGGCTGCGGCCAGTCCGTACAGCCATGGTGCGTCGTATTCCTGGGCGAACGGCGTGACTGCCGCAAACGCCACGGTGGCGTGGTTGGACGGGAACGATGCATTCGAACGGTCCGTTGTCCTGCTCCATTGCCCCAGCCCTTCACTCGGCCGCGCCCGCCCGACGACATGCTTGGTCGCCATCGACAAAGCCGCGGCGCCTGCGATCGATTCCAGCGAGATGATACCAATGTTTTGCATGCGCGCATCGCCGAATGCAACGGCGCCGGCAGACGCGCCGGCCAGGACGATGGGCATCGCCTTGCCGATGTCGTTCCAGGACCGTGCGACGTTCGATCCCTCGTGCTTCTTCATGAAACGGTCGACCGGCTTGTCGAGCAAGGCACCGGCCAGGATCGCGCCGCCGCCGAGCACGGCGCCATTGGCCCATTGCGGCAGCGTCGGCGTCGTCTTGACGGACTGCTCGACGCGCATGCGAAACAGGGGCCACGGGTTCGGCATCGCGTCGACGGGCGGGTTCACGGCAGGCAGGTTCTGCTCGTCACGCCGCTCGGCAAAGTTGCCCAGCCCATCGTAGGTCGTCAAGTCGCGGCGCGGCTGTTCCATCAAATCGTACAGGTCGCCCGGGCTGGCCACCATCTGGCCGACGTCACGAGTCCAGGGCGACAGCGCGACGCTTGCGGTGCTCTGGCTATCCATCGGCAGCATGATGTTGAGTGGCACCGAAATGAACACGCCCTTGTCGTTGTATGGATTGGCCGGCGTGCCTGGGTTAGTGATGTCCTTGCCGTTGGTCTTCGCATACCATGCGCCGATCTCGACGCCGGATGGGAACCGGCGCTTGAACTCGAAACGCACGCCTTCATCCTTGGCCAGGAAACGCCCCGCCCGTGCGGTCGCTGTGACGCCGTACGGCAGTTTGTAATGCAGGGCGGCAAATCCAGTGACGGTCTGGTAGTCTCGTTTGTCGAACCAGCCCTTGAAGCCACGTTGCTGCACCACATCAGCCGTCAAGTCGGTCGCCCAACGGCTGTCGTTCGGCAGGTACAAGACCTGCCCGCCAAAGCCGCGGTACATTTCTTCATAAAAACCGCCCGACACGCGGGCGTACACACGCTCGGCCGGCATCATGTATTTGTTGATCAGCAGGCGGTTCAGCTTGAAGCGGCCGCCACGCTTGTAGTCTGCGATGTCCGTGCGTACATGCGGCAGCAAACTGTCCGACCGCTGCGTAACGGCCGAGACGTTTTCGAACGCCGTCAATTTGAGGTCGCTGTTCAGGTACAGTCCGTCCCCAAGGCGCCGATCGTAATTGATGGCGCCCCAAAGCTCGTAGCGAAGGGCGCCGCTCGGGTCGTTGAAGAAGAACGACACCTTGGGCTGCAGTTTGAAGCGGTTCGCTTCGCGGTCCTCAGACAGCACCTGGACCACGTCGCCGTCGCGGCCGACCCGCACTGCCAGCGTCTCGTCCTCGTCCTGCACAGAGGCGAGCAACCCACGCTGGTCGTCCTCGACCTTATCGGATGGCATCGCATAGCGTACGTCTACCGTCTTCAGGAAGGCCTCGCGGGTGATGAGGCCCGTCAGGTAATCGGTCAAGGACGGCAGATCGGCGAATACGTATGTCGCGATTGGCTGTTCGAGGCGCGTATAAGTGATCTGGATGCGACGTGTCCCCTCGGGTGCGAAAGCGAGTGCCGTGCGGGCCGCACGACCGACGGCACGGCCCATGTTCGCGATGCGGCTGTTGGTCAAGGTCAGCTTGAGTGTGGCCTCTTCGAACTCGACACGAACATTCTTGAAGTCCTGCTTGACGAGAGCCTGCACCAGTTCAGCGCCATGACTGCCGTGCTGTAGCCATTCCGCGGCCGAGACGCGCGCGGGAGCGTTTTTCGGCTCGAACGGCGCCGGCTCGTAGATCTTGGGGACGAATTCACGTTCGGAGAACGGAATAGTCACGTAGGCATTCGCACTGAAATGGTCGCGATTGCGCGCGATTTGAGCGCCGAGCCAGCCCCAGCGATACTCGACCCCGACGACCGGCCCGCTGGCGCGTTGTCCCGCATAAGTCTCCGCCGCGCGATAATCGTTCTTGTAATTGTTCGCATCGTACTCGGCAACAAAGGCCAAGCCGGGCGCACTGAGCGGCGCCCACCGCGCTCCCGCAAAAACGCCGCTAGGACGTCTGTTTCCAAAACCAACGCTGGCCTCGACATTCCGCGCGCTGCCGAACGTTTTCGACGCGACGACGTAATGTCCTTTGAAAAGCTCCGTACCCAGGAGATCGGTAGCACCAACAGCGACTGCCGGGCGCCAGGTCGATTCACTCAGCAGCTGCAATTTAGCATCGACGACCTTGTCTTTATAGCGGCCATATTTGCTGCCGTATGCGCCCTCGACATTTGAAAAACCCGGGATGCCCGTGATCGAAACGTAACGGGCGGTCATCTGAAGGAACGGCAGAGGCGTCGCCGTCAGCCAGAAGCTGCCATAAGGTTTGTCGTAGCTATAGCCGGTCGAGAACGTGCCATCGGCCTCGACCAAGGCACTCGGCATATTGACATATCCCGATTGCCCTTGAAGGGTCGGGGTCGCTCCGAAGGCATTGGCGGCTGACAGTGCGATAAGACCGCACCAGGAGTACTTGATAGAGTGACGGAGTTGGACTAGCAATCTGGACTGCCTGTGGCTTAAAGGTAAAGCATGTGGCATTGCACAAGGACCGACCCTGTGCATGCACCGAATTTTTCGACAACTGAGCATTGGGGCGGCATCAAATTAGCGTATAGAGCCGACTACGCCGCTGCCCCGCTCAGCGGATATTGTCCTATGCTTCTGCGAGCGTGCGCCCGTTCTGGACCGCCTGCCGGAGCGCTTTCAAATACAAAACAGCATCGTCCGTATTTTCCTCCGGCGCCCACGGCGCGAATTCTTTCGCCGCAGCCGGATTGAAGGGGCCGGCCTTCACTTCCAGCATGACAGCACCTTCAGTCAAGGCGACGACAGTATGCCAGATACCGGGAGCGAGCTCTACGCCCACGCCCTGTGCAGTCTCGCCATCAAATCTCTCGGTGCCGAACTTGAGAATCTCGGCAATTTCCCCGTCGTCATCGAAAGTAATAAGCGAAAACAAACCGCGGATCGCGACCAACGTTTCTGCTTTGGGATCGAGCGAATGCCGGTGCGGACGAATATAACTGTCTACGCAAATCGCGTTCAGAAACCGCTGACAAGGGTCATCAAAGCTTTGGTGAATATTCAGGTGCTGCCTGGCTCTGGTCGACCGCTGAGCCGTCGATATGAGAGACTCCAGCGTATTTTGAGAGAATATTTTTACGTTCATGTTCTTTTTGCAATGCTGCGGTAACTTGACGGACGGCGGTGGCGGCAGAGAACATATTCGTCGCCAACGCCTTGCAACGATTTTTTATATCTTCGTCCCTTGTGAGATCATCCAGCAAGTCCTCCGCATTCCTCGCGAGCGAGACAGCCGAGTGATCAGTGCAAACCGCGCCCACTCGCTCATCTTTAATGAGGTCGACCAAGTCGTTTCCGGCGTTGACACTCGCCAGAACGGGCAACGAGGATTGCATGTACGACAGGAACTTACCCGGGATGTTATGCGTCTTGTGGCGCCGATCTAACGCCACCAGACCAACATGACATTGTGCGTACAGACCAGGAATCTCGTCAGGATCGATTTCATCGAAGAAGACGACATTATCCAGCTTGCGGGCCAAGGCATTTTCGCGAAGGCGCTTGGCATCGCTTCCACGGCCTACAAAAAGGAATCCGATATCGCTGCGGTCCCTGAGCCGTTCCGCCAAATCGATTAATATCCCCATCCCTTGCGCCACCCCCATATTGCCGGCGTACACGAAGATTTTCCTGCCACGCAAAGCAGTGTTGCGGACGGCGATGCTGCACCCGGATTCCGGGGCCGGTGCCAGCCAATTGTGGAGCACCTCAATGCCGTGGCCGACACGTCTATCGCCATCGGAAAAATATGCGAGGTTTCCTGGTGTTTGAACACCAATAACGTTCGCGACGGAATACTGATAATTCGCGATTGCTTTGAAAAACCGGTACGGCAGACCTCTTCCCATTATTCCCATATCGACGGCCCACTCAGGGAAAATATCCCGGATGATGAGATAACTCGGGCAAGCACTACGTTGTTTGAGAGCGTTGGCGATCGGCCCGAGGAAGATCGTGGGCGAATACCAGACGACGCCGTCCCACGTCTCTTTTGCGAGCGGCGTTCGTTTCAGGTTACGTAACATAACGTACGGCATCATGAACTCGCCAAGAGTGCGCCGAACGTAGTTCACGTCCTTGGTTTTTGGCGTCCGCAGCCGGACAATTCGCACGCCGTGCCAGATATCGATTCGCCAATCCTGCGCGAGCTCGGGAGACGCTACCAGCACAGTTACATCATGTCCTTGTCTGGCGAACTCACGTGACAGATCCCGGAGTTGCACGGCTCCGGAAGAACGAAGCGGCGGAAATACGTCCGCTATCAATACGACCCGCATTTTGCAGGCCGGCTTCAGTTCCGTTTGAGTATCCACCATCATTTCAAATCCTTGCAAGATAACGGGAACAACGAGCAAACCATTATCGACCCTCTCTCATTGTCCAAATCGAAGCTTCCGATTATTTGATTAATGCGTGCGCGGGACGTAGATTAATGCACGCTCACCGTCTCATCGAATACATTTCAAAAATGCTCCACACATGCATGCGCTGCAAACGACCTGTTTTGAAGGCAAGCACTCTGTCTCAAAATCATGTTTATTTACGGCCGGGCCAGCGCACGATGCATACGAATTTCACTCTTTGCCCTCAAAGCGGGTGATATATTCGCGTTCTTCGTCGACATCCTCGCTCAAGAATGTATGGTAAGGATAGTAACGTTTATAAGTCGGGACATGGTATTCGGAATGCGGCGGCAGCAACGGCAACACGTAGAAAACGCCTACGACGATAAACATGGCGCTCACAGCCGGCGGCACCGCAAGCTTAAATTCGCGCATCTCCTTATAAATCGTCGAAGAAACGAGAAGAATAGGAAAGAAAATAAAGTAATTCGTGAACCGGTCGGCGAACGGCAGCACTGTTACCCGAATGAAAATCAGCACCAGGTAAATACCGCACATCGTGAAAACGAGGGATTTCCGCAAGCTCATTCCTTCGATTTCGCAATCTCGATACTTAATCATGATATACAAACAAGGAAGGCCTCGCAAGAAATTGTACAAGTACCCCGACCATGAAAGTTCAGCTTGAACATCATATGCCAGCAAATCAGTAAGCCCCACGGACAACAGCAAGCGATAGAAATAATCCATCGGATCACCGATCAGAAGCAAGAAAGCGATAAAGCCAACCATCAGGACAATCTTTACTTTGGGCCGCAAAACATCGGCCGCCAAAAATAATGCCAACCCCAAGAACACGGCATATTGATGGAAAAGTACGGCAACCACCCACAGCAGGAGAGCTTTGACATATTTCCGTTCGTCGTATGCCAAAACACACAACAGGAAGAATCCGACTGCCACCGACTCCCTGAGCACCTCCATGCTGAAATAAAAGAAGCAAAGAAGGTAAAAAAACAACAGGGCAGAGAACCGGTTTCGGCAGGATTTACTGATAAATACCAAAAAGCACGAAAGAGAGATCCCGGCCACAGCAAACTGCATTACATAATAATTCCCGATCGACTTGCATGCCGAAGCAAGCAGTGTCCAAAGCGGTTGATACCGAGCCTCCATGAGACTTTGATACGTGAGGCGAGACAACGGCTCGACCTCGCTGCGAAAATACGTCATGTACCACACGGTATCGGGCGCCATACGGAAGCGCAATGCCGCGATAAAAAACAAGACCAGTCCGGATAGAAAAAAGTGGAAGTTACTCTTGGGACTATAAGGGTCCTTTAAATCGAACCTCAGCACCAGAAATAACAAGTAAAAGCCAACAAGCAAATACAACACTGCCTCTATCCTTTCAAAACTTCCGCTTTATCTGTCAGCGGAAGAAGGCAACCGAAAAGCGCACTCACGACGCAGGCACGGAACAGAGCAAGGCATCATAAAGAAGAACAATCTCTTCTTTGAAGCGGCGGTTATAGTTCTCCACCTCGGTCTCCAGCCCGGCGACATCGCGTCCACGGAGGCGATCGACGTGCAGAATCTCCAGCATCTTTGCAGCCATTGCCTCGGGATTCTCCGTCTGGAAGAACGAATCCTTCGGTATCAGCGCGTTATTCTTAAACATGGGAATATCCGAGCAAATAACCCTGACCCCTAAAGAGAGTACCGAGCCAGGAATACCACTATTAGTTCCGCGCTTATAAGGAAGAAGCACACAATCCGACGACGAGATCAACTCATAATACAGCTCGTCGCTGACAAACGTCGGCAGAATCTCGACATTTTCCATGGCGCAGAGATCTGCATAAATCGGTGAGCGCTTGTCAATATTGGATGCGACAACCAGCTTGCAGTTGTTTCGACCTGAATCAATTTGCCTCCATGCCTTGACAAGAAGATCCAGGCCTTTCTCGATACGGGGGTGACCGACAAACAAAAATTTATATGGTTCGGCTCCACCGTGAGCAGGGCGATCGTTTGTCGCCACACCGAACATGTCCTGAAGATCCATTATCGGGAAAGAATGCTGGACAATTTCCCCGTTAAACTCAAAGGACGAATGAAAGTCATCAATCGAGTTTTTATTGTGCACCAGGATATAGTCGGCCAGATCGATGATCTTTTGCTTCGTGTTCGACGCCGCGAAGAACGACCTGTACTGCGGAGCAAAAGGGACAACATCGTGCAACGTGATCACAATCCGTTTCTTCAGGCTTCGCTTCCAGAAACGCAGGAATAAATACTCGACGTTGTGCTGGCTAATTAAATTATAATTAACGATTTTGCTACCATTTCGAGCCAGCAACACCGTTGAACACATGAGTCCGACGACGAGTTCAAGATAGCGAATAAAAAACCGCAAATATTTCCACGAACGAAAAACGTTTTTTCCCGATAACTCTGTAAACCTGAAAAAGTACCGTCGACCGTAATCAAAAGGAAAATAATGGTTGACGATGCAGTCTTGTTTGAACTTTTTGCTGAGCGCCTGATGAATGCGGTGGGTATACAAACCAGCGGCACCTGCGGTGCCGAAGTAGAGATGAGTAATGTCGACCATGATGCTAGCTTTCGCAAGAAAGCGCCAAACGCTCTTCTGAAACACTTCTCGCAACCAGTCTCGCCTTGAAATATTCCAAAATGCAATAATCAAGCGCAGTACGGAGCGACCAGGCTATTGCCGCGCCAACCACCCCGAACATATGAAGAAGCGTGAGCAGGACTGGAACATATACCACCACCTCCGCAGCATGGATCAATGCCGTCAATTTGGATTGGCCGGCAGCCTGCAGATAGGTAAACGGAAGCGACCCGAGGGAATTGAACAAGATCCCTACGCACAATATTGTACCGATCTTCCAGGCAGCCGCTGAGAACTCTTCATTGATCCAGTGGTTGAGGAAAATTTCGAATCCTATGCCAGCGATAATGCAGACAGGAAGCATCAAATACATGACGGCACGGAACGACTGCTTATAAATTTTAGACGCCGTCTCGGATCCATTCGCGATTTGATGGGCCAGCGCTGGAAACAACGCCGAAGTCAGCGCGACTGGGAGTATCAGCAATCTCATGACGACTTCATATGGCACCGTATAAAATGCGACCACTGAAGCACCGAGCACGGACGATATGAAAAATCGATCGGCAGAAACCATAACGGGACCGATCACGTTCGAAACAGTCGTCCAACTGCCGTATCGAATCAGACTAACCGACGAGCCAAAATTCAACAAGCGTTTGTCAAAGCGAATATGGTAGGCTTGCCAAAGGTAAGCATAATTCAAGAGAAGAACGAACAGTCTCGAACCCACCAACCCCAGCGAAATAAGGACAAGAGAGTGGCTGAAAAAATAGACAACAGCTACCGGAACCAAAAAGTTCAGTACGCCGAGTAGAACGCGATAAAGATTGCTTATTTTAAAATCATTATGGGCTTCAAGAATGCCACGGCAACCGATACTAAGCGTTGTCATCGGTATTCCGCACGCGGAAATCAGGAGCGCGTGCCAGGTCTGTTCCCGCAGGTGAACGCTCACATTAAGCCAACCATAGGCAAAATGGTGCGACAAACCCCCAAGTATAAGTGCGCCGACAATCCCGGCCGCGAGCGTCAGTCCCAGACCACTGTGAGCGATCGACCTGATCTTTTCATCGGATTCCACGCCCAGAGATGCGCTGATCACTTGCGTTAGCGCGCGGCCGAGTCCGAGATCAAACAGGCTGAAATAACCGATAATGGACCAAAGCAATGTCAGGACGCCAAAGGCTTCTTGGCCGATTGCCTTCAAGAGAAACGGGATAGAAAAGGCTGCGACACCCAGCGGCGCGCCCAGTCCTACCAGATTCCATAGCGTGTTTTTTCTTAACGACATAAACGTCTTTTTCCTTTTGCCGGCTTGCCCAGGAGGCACGCGAGCGCATAACAATCACGCGGCTTTACGCACCAGATGGCTGTATTTCTCGCCACGCATTCTAGAGAGGTTATAGAATATCTCGGCACTGGTTCTGTAAAATTTGCTATTAAAATGGCATTTCTGAGCGTCATTGACCCACAGGAGCTGCGAGCGTTTTGCCCGCATTTTATTTTTTAATATGAACACCTCGAGAAGAAGTTCATGCATATACCCGTAGATACGAATTTGATTTTTAGGGTAATTATGCGGCCGGGTACATTTTTCAACCTCGAATAAAACCGCGAAGACCCATGAGCAAAAACTCTGGAAATTTTCCCAACTCATGATGAACATATTGTGCCCGATCATTTTGTTGTTATTGTACATGTGCTCAATATATGCATCCAGATATTCAGGATGTTGCTCACGAATAATATTCTCCAGCTTATCAAAATCCGAATCGTTATAGTTCATACTGCACACTCTTCTGATGCTGTAAGCGTACGTGTACGGAATCGGAGTAATTACATCTGCGTTCTCGAAGTGCGCAACGTGATAATTCGGCAAAGTGGATTGGAGAATTCGCCCGGCGTCCTTTACGGAAGCAATCTGTATCGGATCGTTTGTATTGAAGTTGAAATTAAAGTATCGACGATAACTGGCCAACCCCATGAAATCCACCTTCGTCAAGTTCTTCCAGGCCCAGTACAGACCGGTGATCTCTGACCAAAACGGATTTCGCTCGCTGATGTTGTCCCCTGTGTCGTCTCCCAACATATTCAGCGTGTTGCCGGTAAGACTGCGTCCACATTGTATATTGATGAACGGCTCATAATCAGTATTGATCAGACCATGATCGTAATACAGGCACAGGGACTTTATGGTGCAATTATCTTGCATAGTTTGCTCGAATTCTTTATTACAGCTTTACTGCGGCGCCAGCGATTTGAACAGCAGTCGACGGAGCGGCGGGCACTCGGGGTATGGCAGGTCCAGATTTGGCGAAACAAAAGCCTCAGCGGAAGTGACAATTTCAAAATATCGCCGAAAGTTCACGTCCGACGAAAAATGCGCCTTGGCATAATCATGGCACTTGGCTGAGATGCCCTCGTAGTCAGCATCGATGTCGTCAAATGCCTTTTGCAACGTGATAATATTGGACGCTGCCTCACCCAATATCAGCTCCGAGCCATCGCACCCTAATGGCTGATCAAAAAAAAGACCGCCGCATATCGGGTCGGTGTATTCTTTGTGATCGTAACTCGCCAATGCCACAACCACCGGAATCCGGTACATGGCAAGTTCGACTAACGACGTGCCCATCGCATATCCGATCGAATGCTTTAGTATTTCCGGGCCGATAGCCTCATACTTCAATTCGCCGATGAAGCGTACCCTGTCGGAATGAACGTCATTCGCACGCATTGCGTTTCGGATGCGATCGGAATCCCCGGCTCCAACGATGGTGAGTGTATATCCCTCGTTCAGCGAAAGAAAGCGTATCATCGCCAAAACAGACGGCATCTTGAAATCGACAAGCCGCCCCAACCATATTATCGAACGATTTTTCACCCGATAAGGAGCCACAACTTCTTTCTCGCCAAATGAAGGCAAGGGGACAATGTTTTCGCGGGGAATATTGATTTTAAACTGGCTCGACCAGTGCTTCGCAATCACCTCGGCCATGCATATCAATGCTTTTTTATCGTTTAATCTTTGAAGCAAAGACCGATTGAACTCGATGTTTTTCAAGTGATTGAACCGACGCGCACCCGTGAGTTTATACCTTATCTTATCGACGAGGGATTGTCCGGTATACAGATCATCCTGAATGTGCAGCACCAGATGGGTTATCGACAATCCCGGATGCGTTCGACTCAACGCAACTGCGGTATGTAGATCCCGCATACAGAAGGTCACGAACTTTACTTGCCGCGCTTGCTGCAGAGTTTTTTCGAACTCGTCCAGGAGGCGCCGCTTTTCATATGTAGAAAGATAATAGTAGTCGACGTCGCAACTCAGGGCAACGCAGGTAACGTCATCCCCAATATTTCGTTCGATGTAACTATCACGAGAGCACACGACAATAAAGTCGGCACCGATAGCTTTTAAATATTCGGCGAATCGGATCAATAACGTCTCGCCGCCGCCGAGATATTTATTTGCGTTGTAAAGTACAATCATCTGTCTTGGTTCAGGACTGGGCTTTGGCACAGTTAGCCGATATCGTGCTGTGCCGAATAGCTGCGTACGCTCTCGAACAGCTCGTCGATCCAACACGACATCGCACCTGGATCGCGCTCGCACGCGAACGCATACACTCGAGTTCGGTTAAAGAAGTCCTGCAACGGTTCGTGCTACAAGCTCGGTTTGCTCATTGGTTTGCGTCGGACCAATCGGAAGGCTCAAGACTTCGGCATGAATCGCTTCTGTAATCGGGAAGTCGCCCGCCTTGTAGCCAAGATCGCGATACGCCGGCTGTAAATGCGGAGGAATCGGATAATGTATCATCGTGCCGATTCCCGCTTCGGTAAGCGAGCGTTGCAGCTCATCTCTTTTGGACGACCGAATGACATATAAGTGCCAGACTGAGCGGACAGAGTCGCTACTGAGCATCGGGACCCTTACATTCACGCCCCGCAAGTGTCCGTCGTATATCTCGGCCAACTGCGCCCGGCGATGATTCTCGCTGTCAAGCGCAGGCAGCTTCACACGAAGAAAAGCAGCATGCAACTCGTCCAGTCGACAGTTGAAGCCTTGTATCTCGTTGTGGTATTTGACTCTAGAACCGTAGTTTAGGAGTCGACGCAACTTGTCCGCGAGCTCAGCGTCGTCCGTCGTTATCGCACCGGCGTCGCCGAGCGCGCCGAGATTTTTTCCAGGATAAAAACTGAACGCAGCAGCATGGCCAAGCGCACCTACCCGTTTTTCTTGGTAGAAAGCACCATGTGCTTGAGCCGCATCTTCGATTACCTTCAGACCATGGCGGTTTGCAATTTCCATGATACGATCCATCTCGGCCGGCCGGCCATAAAGGTGGACCGGGATAATCGCCTTGGTTCGAGGTGTAATCGCCTTTTCAATTCTTTCCGGGTCGATATTGTAGGTGTTCTCGTCAGGCTCCACCGGAACCGGCGTGGCGCCCGCAAACGTCACCGCAAGCCATGTTGCGATATATGTATTTGCCGGGACGATTACTTCGTCACCAGGCCCGATATCAAATGCTCGCAATGCCAGATGAATTGCATCGAGCCCGTTGCTGACACCGACGGCATGACGGGTACCGCAATATGCGGCAAACTCTTCCTCGAATTTCGCGACTTCGTTTCCGAGAATGTACCAACCCGACTGCAAGACTCGCGTGAATGCCTCGGTCAATTTTTCGTCGTGAGCAAGATTAATGCTACGCAAATCTAAAAATGGGACTTTCATTTCGTCAACCTTAAAATACGCGCAGGATTGCCGACAACCACTGCATTATCTGGAACATCGCAAGTCACGACACTTCCCGCTCCCACCATCGCGCCCTCGCCTATCGTCAGACCGGGCAAAATGGTGGCATTCGCGCCGATCGAGGCACCCGCCTTTACGGTTATCCTTGGCAATTCCGCTTGATACATTCTGGATCGAGGATACTTGTCGTTGCAAAACGTAACGTTCGGCCCGATGAATACGTCATCCTCAATAGATATGCCATCCCAGATCTGGACACCGGATTTTATCGTAACGCGATCCCCGATACGAACATCGTTTTCGATGAGACAATGCGAACAAATATTGCAGTGATCGCCGATCTGAGCTCCGGGCAGGATCACAACATATTGCCAGACTCGGGTTTCGTTTCCAATCGCCGACGTCTGGACGTCGCTAGACTTATGAATCATTTCGTACCAGGTCCAGGAAAGAATCGTAATTGCGAACGTAGTCTTCGGAATCGTAATAATGCGATGCGAATACCAGAAGCAACGCGTCGTCCGTATATTTGTACTGTATACCCCAGGTCAACGGCGGCAAATAAACGCCCTTACTCGGGGAATCAAGTACGATTTCGACTTTTCGATAGCCGTCATCCGCGACAACAGTACAGCTTCCGTGGGTGCAAATCAGGAACTGATGACATTCGAGGTGGGCGTGCTCTCCCCTCACTTCCCTGTTCGGGACGCCGTAGACCATGAAATAGCGCTTCGGAACGAAAGGAATCTGTTTCTCGAATTCACCGACAGTGAGCATGCCGCGCAGGTCAGGAATAACCGGAAAATTTACAATCCGCACGCCTTTGACAAGAAGCTCTTCATCGTTCTGGCCGGTGACTTGCTTTTGGACTGGGGACGACTGTGGACGCTGAGCGTCGACGTAGCCGACAATTTGAGCCGGATTGCCCTCGACAATCGCTCCTTGAGGAACCGAGCGGGTCACGACAGCGCCAGGGCTTACTCGGGATCCGGATGCGATAGTCAAGTCTGCGCAGATCACCGCTCCAGCGCCAAAAAACACGTTATCGCCGACCACAATGTCGTGCCCCGAATTCGCGGAGTTTTCGAAAGTAACGTTAGGGCCAATAGTTACGTGACCGCCAATTCGAACGTTACTCGGCAAAAACGCACCGACGTCGATTGAACACTCCGGTCCGATCTCGGCCAATTCGGAGACGTATGCGCGTGGCGATATTTTTGGTGTCGGTTCTGAACTATTACCCATATTCGGAATTTAACTCGATGTTTTTTCGATAATTGCAGCTTAGGTTGCCGTAAATGCGAGCCAAGGTACGCCTAGGCTTTCTTCCAAACGGTACGATTCACGTAGTCAGTATAGCTGTGAATGATTCGGACTACTTTCTCCGCAACGTTGGGCATACTGTAGTCGGCGACCAAGCGGAGCCCGCGTTCGCGACCGCGTGGTTGACTATCAAGCACCGCGAGACCTTGCAAAACCCGTTCCACGCTGAGTCCGACCATCATGACGGATGCTTCTTCCATTCCTTCCGGCCGCTCATGCGCTTCGCGAATATTCAGCGCCGGGAAGTTCAGAATCGACGACTCCTCGGTAATCGTGCCGCTGTCCGATAGCACGGCCTTGGATTCGACCTGAAGTTTGTTGTAATCCCGAAAACCCATCGGTTTCAGCAATTTGACGAGCGGGTGAAAGCTCGCGCCCGCGGCATCGATTCGCTTTTGCGTACGAGGGTGGGTGGATACAATGACAGGCAGGCCAAACTGTTCAGCCACCGAATTCAATATTGCCACCAGACGCTCGAAATTCTGGCTCGACTCGATATTTTCTTCGCGATGTGCGCTGACCACAAAATACTGCTCAGGGCTTAATCCGAGCCTATGCAAGATATCCGAGCTTTCGATACCGTCACGGTAATAGCTCAGGACCTCGTACATCGGACTGCCCGTCTTGATTACGCGGTCGGGCGGAAGCCCTTCTCTAAGCAGGTATTCGCGCGCGATATCGCTGTAGGTAAGATTAATATCCGCGACATGATCGACGATTCTGCGGTTCGTTTCCTCGGGTACGCGCTGGTCAAAACAGCGGTTCCCGGCTTCCATATGAAAAATCGGCACCTTGCGACGTTTCGCTGGAATCGCGGCCAGACAACTGTTGGTATCACCGAGGATCAATACTGCGTCCGGTTGTACTTGTGCCAGGGCCGCGTCCACGGTGATAATGATATTGCCAATAGTTTCCGCTGCGTTAGTACCGGCGGCGTTCATGAACTGATCGGGTTTTCTTACGCCAAGGTCTTGAAAAAAAATCTCGTTCAGTTCGTAGTCATAGTTCTGGCCGGTATGGACCAGGACGTGATCGCAGTAATTGTCCAGTGCAGCGAGCACGCGCGACAATCTGATGATCTCGGGCCGCGTGCCCACGATACTCATCACCTTTAGCTTTTTCAACTACGCACCTCATAACTTTTTGTATCGGGGCGGCTCGGGTCAAATATTTCATTGGCCCAAAGCATCACCACCATAGTGTCGTCACCGATATTGGTTATATCGTGAGACCAACCTGGAACGGTTTCGACCACCTGTGGTGTATCGTGTTCCGTGCAAAGTTCGTATTCTTCGCCCGAGACGATATTGCGAAATTTAAACAATGCTGTACCTTGCACCACGAGAAATTTTTCGTTCTTTGTGTGGTGATAATGACCGCCGCGTGTCACGCCAGGGTGTGCAGTGAAGAAGGAAAATTGCCCACTATCTTTCGTCTTCAGCATTTCCGCAAAGCTGCCACGGGGATCCTCATGTTTCACCAGCGGGTAGGCAAACTCGCTCGGCGGGTAATAACTAATGTATGTTGCGTACAGTGCACGCAAAAATCCGTGGCCAACAGGTTCGATTACCATATTGGTGCGACTCTGCTTGAATGCCTGAAGCTGAGCGGCCAGGGTTCCGACTGTGGTCTCATATATTGGCTCGACTTGCGCAAAGCTGAGACCGCCGGCCGGCTGGTCTAAATGTGACAAGAAGGCCAAAGTCACGTCGTCTACATATACGAGACGCAACACCGCATCGGGATCGTTAATTGCAATCGGCAACCCATGGACGAGGTTGTGGCAGAACGTCGCTACTACTGAATTGTAGTTTGGACGACACCATTTGCCGAACACGTTTGGTAGACGGTATATCCATACCGGGGCCTCAGTCTGCTCGGCCAGCACGGCCAGGGCCTGCTCGGCACCCAGCTTACTCGTGCCATAGGCGTTGTCTCGCTCTGCCTGCACCGACGAAGTATAAACGATCGGGATCTTGCGGCCGGTCGCTCGTACGGCGTCGCAAAGATGGTTTGTCAGGTCGTTGTTCCCCTCGACAAATTCGGCCTCATGTTGTGGGCGATTGACGCCCGCCAAGTGAAAGACGAAGTCAGCCTGCGCGACTTTTGCGAAAAGATCCGTCAACGCATCGCCGCGGACAAAACATTGCACGTCGATATCGGCACGTTCCTTCAGCCGGATGACGAGGTTCTTGCCAATGAATCCATTGGATCCAGTTACGAGAACCTTCATTGATCGCCGTCCGCGACTGGCGTTTCGCCTGCGACAATAGCTCGCATAAAGTCAAGCTTCATCAGCAGACCCTTCATGCCATTTACGTCCAGGCGCTCGGTATTATGGGAGTTGTAATCGTCGAGCCGAGAGATTTTTTGCTCCCCTTCTTCAACGAACTTTCCGTAATTCAGGTCACGAAGATCCGGAGGCACACAATAATATTGTCCCAAATCCCGTGCCGCTGCCATCTCTTCACGGCTGAGCAAAGTTTCGTATAGTTTTTCGCCGTGACGGGTACCGATCACGTTCACGTCGTGCGTCCGCTTTTCCATCAAAGACAGCAGCGCCGATACCAGGGTATCGATCGTAGCGGCCGGAGATTTTTGGACGAACATTTCGCCGTTGCGACCATTTTCGAATGCGTACAGAACAAGATCGACCGCATCGTCGAGTGTCATCATAAAGCGCGTCATGGCCGGATCGGTAATGGTAATCGGCTTTCCAGCACGCACTTGATTCACAAACAAAGGGATAACCGAACCCCTTGACGCCATCACGTTGCCGTACCGCGTACCACAAATAATGGTCTTTTTATCATCCAGTCCGCGCGACTTCGCAACCATCACCTTTTCCATCATGGCCTTGGATATACCCATGGCATTGATCGGATAGGCGGCCTTATCGGTCGACAGGCATACAACCCGGCGGACCGAGTTCTGGATTGCCGCCTCGAGCACGTTATCGGTTCCCAAGACGTTGGTTTTCACCGCTTCCATCGGATGGAACTCACAGGAGGGCACCTGCTTGAGCGCGGCAGCGTGAAAAATATAGTCGACGCCACGAGTGGCGTTGAGAACACTCGAGAAGTCACGCACGTCACCGATATAAAACTTCAGCTTGTGGTTGTGATACTTCTTGCGCATGTCGTCTTGCTTTTTCTCATCGCGACTAAAAATCCGGATCTCCGCGATATCAGTTTCGAGAAATCGCTTCAGCACTGCATTGCCGAACGACCCAGTGCCCCCAGTGATGAGAAGTACTTTACCTTCAAACATAACTCTTCCTATTCTGTATTATCCCTACCGCGCATCACATGGAACTTACCGTTCTCATCGACGTCCTCGGAAACCTGATCGTGTGGCAATTTAGCTTGTGCATGCTGATACCCGGAAATACGCCACGAATACGGGACCAGCAATATTGCAAACGCACGGTGCTGATTATCCGGCCTTGCGCCTGAAACGCACCAGGGAAGACAATTCTTGCCATTTCTCGGCCATCACAGGAGAAGACAACAATCGCTTCTTTTTTTCCTCAACGAGGATCCACGCTATTGCGCACGCCAATGCTGCCAGCATGCTTCCCAAAACGATCAGCGCGCGTCTCGGCTTTATTTTCCGCTCAGGCTCGATAGCTGGATCCAGAACCTGTATCAGCGAAGGGTCTTTGGCTTCGTCGAGCCGAGCGATTTCAAATTGCTTAGAGAGCAGCTCATACAACATTTCGTAATACTTGACGTCGCGAAGTATTTTGATGCTTTGCAGTCCCTCAGGAGTTTGCGCGGCATTTAACGACGAGCCCTCGGTTCCGTTTTCCATCCGAGAAAGTTCAGCGCGTAAACTCTTCAATTCCTCGCTAGTACGCATGAACTCTGGATTCGCTTCCGTGACGAATGCCCTCATCGCGTTGAGCTGGATCTCTTTGGCGGAAACCGCAGCTCTTAAACGGGCAAGCCTTTCGATAACAGCGCGACTTTCCGCATCGACGCTGGTGACTCCGCGAGAATTCAAGGCCTGTTTCAGATTCATTTCGGCCTTGGCCAGATTGTCTTTGGCCGCTTCTAGTTCTTTTCCGAAAAACATCCGTCGTTGGCTGGCGCCGGTCACAGCGAGAACTTTAGTCAAGCGCAACAACTCTTCAACGTATGCATTTGCGATCAGGGCGACTCTTTTCCTGTCCTGGTCCTCTACTTCGATAACTATCAAACCGTCTTTTCCGGAAATGACGCTTGTGTTGTTTGCCAGTTCACTCCGAGCCTCTTCGAGCGACTTGGTATCGTAGACGTTTTTTAGGGAGAAACGAGAAATGAGACGGTCAGCAATTGTGCGACTCTTTAGCATTGCCACGTACAGGTCGTTTGGATTTTTCAATCCGGCCATGCCAGCGGCCAAGCTGGCACCGCCACCCAGTTGGGACAGTAATGCCATGCTGGTCGACTGTTGCTGTGGCGGCAACAACCTTGCACCGGCCTTATAGACGTTAGGTAGAGCAAAACTCAAAGCAGCGACAATCGATCCGACTACGAGCGGCAGGACAATCAGAAATTTCTTTCGCCTGGCCACGACAACCATCGTTTCAAGAATCCCGGCTTCGCTCCCTGCCTCGTTCGTTTGTTCGTGCGCTTTACGCGTCAGCGATTCATTCATACGTTCACACCAAATATCGATAATTCGCCAATTGATAGAAGGGAGGTACCCTTGCTCAATCCCGTAAGGTTTTGATCGCAGCGGCGCCCAAACCGAAATTCGCGAAGATCTGAGTCCAATCACGCGCTCCCTGCATGAACTTGCTCCACCCAGTCTGCTTGTCCAACTTCTCGGGCACGACGATGGTATCGCCCGGCATCACTTCGACGCCGCCGATCTTGCCAAAGAACCAGCCCTGTGATTCAGCCGACACTACGGTGCCGTCGACGCGCAACACGAATACATTATCGACATCAGCGTCCACGGCCGTGCCGGCAAGCTTCAGGTAATCGCTGACGCGGCTATTCGGCTTCCACAGCGGCGATGCCTCGGCATTGACGGCGCCAAACACGTGCACGAAGGCCGGTTTCGACGGAACGACGAGGCGGTCGCCGTTTTTCAGGGTAACCTGGGGTAAATGGGCGAATGACCGGTCGCTGGGGTCCAGGCCGAAGGCGATGCGGCCAGTCGGCTGCAATCTGCGAAAACGAGCGATGCGTTCCTCTGCAAGGCGGCGTTCCGCATCGAACTGGGCAGCCGCTGCGGCCGCGTCATTCTGGCTCATTCCCCGTAAATTGGCCGCCTGCGCGGACTGCTCGCTACGGACTTGCGCTTCAAGGCGATCCGCGGCTCGCTGGAGATTCACTTGCTGCTCTTTGCGCACGTCTTCACGATAAAATGCGGTTCCGAACAGATAGGCATTGGAGGTCGGGCCACCCGCTTTGGCGATCAGAGACTGCAGGGTGTCGCCTGCGGTCATCTGATAGACCCCCGGCACGTTGACTTCGCCCTCGACGCGCACAAAGACCTGACGCTTGTCCATCGGTACGGCTACGTCGTTCTGGGAGAAGATCGTGACCACATCGCCCGACTGCAACTGGATGTTATCGGGACCGTTGGGATTGTTGAATACATTGCCCAGGTTGAAAGGAATCAGCCGGGTGTTCAAGGTAGAGCGGTCGAGGCGCTCGATGACGGCATAGTCCCAGTTGATTTCATCGACGAGCCCGCCAATATGCGACGCAATCGTATCTGCTTTCTCGTGGGTATCTTTTTCGTTCTCGCCCGTAGCGATCACATTGTTTTGCCGGTTGACAGAGTTTCGGGTCAGCAGATATTCCTTGCTCGGGATAAGGTCGCTGACACGCATGCCGCTCTTATAGGGCGCGCGGACCGGCTGATCGACATTACCGCGCAAAACCACGGCGTTCGAGAATTCCGGCGTGATCGAAACGACGTTCAAGACATCGCCATTTTTCAGCGAACGATGGAGCCCGTCCGTATTCAGTGCGAACTCTTCAACAGTACGCGGTCGATTCTTGCTCGGGTCGATACGTTCGAGGAAGGCTCGGCGCGGATCGGCCACTACCGGTAGCCCGCCGGCGAAATCCAACAAGGATTCAATGGTTTCGCCGTTGTTCTTCAGTTCATACACGGCGGCGCTGTTGACCTTGCCGACCAGCGCAACAAAACCGCCCGCTGGCGGAATATAGATCGTGTCCCCGTCCTGCAGCTTGATGTCCGCGGACTTATCGCCTTTGGCGATGAAGGAGTACAGGTCCAGTTCCGCAGCTACCTTGCCGCCGCGCTTGACCTGGACGTGGCGCATGCTGCCGTTCGCGTTCGGACCGCCGCTGGCGAACAGCGCGGTCACTAGCGTCGATAAGCTCGACACAGTATAAGTGCCCGGCCGATTTGCCTGGCCCACCACGTACACGGTAATCGCACGCAGCTGACCGAAAGTCACGTTGACGGTCACGCCTTTGTACAGCCGGCCGACGGCGGCACGAATGACATTCTGCGCGTCGCCAGCCTTCACGCCAGCTAGCGGCACATTGCCGATAGTCGGGATCGAGACCGTGCCATTGCGGTCGATGGTGGCGCGGTAATCGATATCGATCGTACCCCAGCCGCGAATCATCAACTCATCGCCCGGCCCAAGAGCATAGTCGGACGGGACCGGGGCGTTCGAAATCGGCGCAAATGTAGACGGAGTATTGGAAAAAAACTCGGACCCGAAAATCGGAAGCAGCTCGCCAGTGTTGTTCGCAATAAATTTTTGGAATTCGCTCGGCTCTTTGTCTGCGTCGATTTGAGTTCTTTGACTCGTTTGCTGCAGGCCGGCGTTCTGGCGACGTTGCGCCTCGCGGTCCGCAACAGCAGTGCCGACGCGATCCGCGACAGGCGTGCTGCCACGCACGGCACCGACCCCGAGCTCACTGACCTGACCGTTAGCAATGCGGATTTTGCGCGTCGTGCCGCTTGCCAGTCCGTTGGGTAGCCCAGCATCGCCCGTGTTCGGCGTTGCAGACATGGCGGACGACTCCTGGTTGAAGAGATCAGACTTGTTCGTATCCTGCGCGGAAGCTGCAATGGAAGCAACGGCCATGACCACGGCCGCGAAACTCTTGTTGAACTTGAACATTGGGCGTTAGGAAAATGAGGCGTGAATGCTTGTGGACCAATCCGGCATTTTAACTGAGGGCAACGGAGACTGGAAACCTTTTGTTGTACTGGCGATCATAAATTGTGCAATGCAATATCGTTACGGAGGCTTATCTGCCACAGTAAAGGCATTCGGGTATGGAAAGTGCTGACTGAGGGAAACGGCAATTATCTTTTTGTTAGATAATTTGTCTTGATAGTGTAATAATTACGTGGTATTTGGTGATAATTAGAACAAATTTTTTTTGCGTACACACCAACTCTCCAGTTAAATTCATGTGAAAAACACAATAAATACGATCCGGATTCGCATCGAGGCAACCCCGTTTCACCCGCCAAACGTCCCCCGTCACATGAGGCAAACCCGCTCGGCGCACGGCGTCGGTTCACCGCTCCAACCTCACAACCTTCTGTTCGATCGCCCCGAACACTGACCTGCCCTTCTCATCCAGCATCTCGATCCGGACCATATCCCCGAAACGCATGAACTGGGTCACGGCTTGCCCGTGCTCAGCCATTTCCCGGCTGCGTTGCTCCGCGATGGACGCATACCCTCGCGACGGGTCCGGGTTCGTCACGACGCCCGACCCGACGATACTGCCGGCCCGCACGTTGCGCGTTTTTGCCAGATGCGCGATCAGCTGCGCAAAATTGAATGCCATGTCCGCGCCGGCGTCCGGCTGACCGACCAGATGTCCGTTCCAGCTCGCGCGCAGCGGCAGGTGCACCTTGGCGTCGCGCCAGGCGTCACCCAACTCGTCCGGCGTCACGGCGACGGGCGAAAAACCGGTCGCCGGCCGGGATTGCGGCAATCCGAGGTTACGCAGCGACACCTCGTTGGCCAGCATTACCAGGCGGATCTGCTGATGGGCGTCGTCCGGCGTGGCACCCATGGCGACATCGCCCGTCACCGCCGCCACGCCCGCGCCGAAATCGATGCCCCATTCCTCGTGGGCCACCACGATATCGTCGGTCGGACCGAGCAGATCGTCGCTGGCGCACTGGACCATCCGTGGCCCGTCGTCGACCTGATCGCCATAAGCCGCGCTGACGGCCAGCTGGCAGGCACGCGGCAACGGCGCCATGCAGCGGCCAGGCTCGAAATCGAATGGACGGCGGGCACGGCCCGCGTTCAGGTCCGCATACAGCGCGGCCAGTTGCGGCGCGATGAAATGCCAGTCGTCCAGCGCCGCCTGCAGGGTGGGCGCGATGCCGTCCGCGATGTGGGCGGTCTTGAGGTCGCGCGCGACGACGGCCAGCTGGCCGTCGCGCGTGCCGTCGTTGAGGGTGGCGAGTTTCATGGCGGGAACGCTCGGGATCGGGCCGCTATTGTAGTGCAGTGCGGGCATCCCGTCCCGATTCAGAATGTGCCGAGCAGGCCGACCCCTAACGTGTTCTGGTAATAGTTGTAGTCGATCAGGCTTTGCCCGTAGCCCGAGAACAGATGGGTGTAGCCCTTGATGTGTCCGGCCAGCGGAAACGCCCAACTGAGCTGGACGGCACCGCGGTCGGTCGAGAAATTGCGCCGCAACAGGGCCGAGTAATCGTTGCCATTGCTGCGATAGGTGACGACGACGTCGCCACGCCCCAAGTAATCGACGATGTCGCGGTTGTCGTCGTTGGCGGCCGCTTCGTTGACGCGTTTCCACACGCGTCCGACCACGGTCCACCCGGCCCGCTCGAGCCCGACCTGCGCATAGACTCGATTCCAGCTGCGCGACAACGTCGAGGCCTGACCGTTCGATTGGTGCACCAGACCGAGATTAAGAAAGCGCGCGTTCATTCCCAGTACACTGAAATGCAGTGGAGTGACGGCCATCAGCTCGGGCTGATAGTTCGTCTCGCGGAACGGGCTGGACGCCTCGTGATTGCCGGCTTGCCAAAAGCTGTTCTGGGTATAGCCGAACCACAAATCGATGGGCTTGTCGAAGGCGTTTTCGACGAGCTTCATCTTGAATCCCAGCTGGAACACGAGTTCCGAATGCGCGAGGTCGCTCGTCAGGACGTCGAGACGACGGAACGGCCGGTAGGGCTCGTTGTTGGGATGCGCCGTGCGGGTCAGCATCAGGTAATTCACCTGGTGCGGACGGAAATTGAAGACGCCACGCTTGTGTTCCTGGTCCAGCTCCCAATGATCGGCGAGGCTGAAATCCCGCATCGTCTCGGGTGATGCGTCAACTGCGGCGGGCACCGGTGGCGTGTCGGCGGCGGTTGGTGCAGCGGCAACAGCGACAGCCGGGGCGGACGCTGGGGCAGGCCGGACTGTCGCAGGCACGACGACAGGCGTATTCGACGCAGGCGCATTCGACGCAGGCGTCGGGGGCCGCCCCGCCAACGCGTCATAACAGCCGAGGCGCTTTCCGGTATCGGCAATGCGCGCACATCCGGCCAGGCCCGGATCGGGCTGCTGGGCGATTGCTGGACTAAACGCAAGAAAAAGAACCAGTGGCAGGAAACGGAGATTTGTTGCGAGCATCGTCATCGTTGATATTAAACTGATCCAAGTCAATAAAATATTGACAAGATTCGAATGACGAGTGTCTCGGAAATCTCCTATACATGTCGCACGACAGCGCACTGTCGTGTGTTTTTAATATCAGCCCGGCACCAGCAGCGCCAACTGCGCCTGCTCCAGATAACACCACTCTCCCTCCTGCAACCCGAGCGCCTCGAGCGTCAAGCCACCGACCTGCGAACGATGCAAGGCGGCGCAATGGTTGCCGGTCGCCGCCAGCATGCGCTTGACCTGGTGATATTTCCCCTGCTCTAGCACAATCTCCAGCTGATGATCGCCCCGCTGCACGCACGACTGGGCGGCCAGCGGCGCCGGCTCGTCGTGTAATTGCACTCCCGACAACAGCTGATCGACAAGCGCCTGAGTAACAGGTTCCTGGGTCGTGGCCTGGTAAACCTTGGGAATATGGCGCTTCGGTGAAGACTGCGCATGAATGAACGGACCGTCATCCGACATCAGCAAGAGGCCTGTCGTGTCGTGATCGAGCCGGCCGACGGGCTGGACGTCGCGCCAGGTAAACTGTTCCGGCAACAAGGTCAGGACGCCGGGATGGTGGCTGGGCTTGCGCGAACACTCGAAGTCGGACGGTTTGTACAAGGCAATATAGACGTGCTCGCGATACGTCCACTCCTCGTCGAAGACGGTCAGGACGAGGCCATCCGTTTCCACCAGGGTCTTGTAGTTGTCGTAGACGTCGCCGTTGATCGTGACGTCGCCGTCCTCAATCAAGGCCCGGCAATACTTGCGCGTACCAAAGCCTTGCGATTGGAGAACGCGGTCGAGGGATAATTTACTCATGGGGCGAGACTGTAGCAGAAGGATTGCAAGCGTCAAAGTTCAGTAATCTCAGCGTTTCAACTCGAAGCAAGAACTCGTTTGACACATCTCAAGAATTGACTGTGTCCCGTTGATACACTGAAACCTGATTAGGAATCGACCTACAGTTACTGAGTGTAGGACTAAAGGTGGGCCGCACCATCTGGCACATCAGATCGAAAACCCCCAACCACGAGGCAAAAGTGCAGATCGAAAAAAAGCAGAACCACAGCACCCCGTCTTCGTTTGCAGCCAAAAGCAGCGGAACGAAGGTGGCCCAGGAATATGCCGCAACTTTCCCAACCCGGCTTGCGCTGGCGCGCTGGACGCGCGGTGGCGACATCCCGCATGTACATTGTTTCGAACACCAGCTACCGATGCGCGCCGCTTGGTATGAGCAGGCACAACGCCGCTTCCAGGCGTGGCTCGAGGCCGGTGGCTTTCATGAGCCCGAACCGGGTTCGCTTGATAGCGTTATCGCCGACACGCCGCAGGAAGCCAACAAGAACACCGTGCTCAGCAGGAAGTTCGTCGTGCATGGCGGTCCGCGTTCGGCCTCGCGGCCGTCGGACACATCGTCCGGCGACTTTCCATCCACGTCGCCCGCTCGGCATGCCGCCCCGGATACGAACGGCCCGGCACTCGAAGGCGACGACACGCATCACCGTCAGGACACGCCCGGCATGACGCCGCCTTCGCGCCCTGACATGCAATCGTTTTCAACTGGATCCGGCGGCACCCAAAAATGAAAACGACGGCGTATGCCGTCGTTTCCTTCCCGATTGGGACTCCAGCTTGAGGAATTGAATTCTCTCGAAACCGCACGGATGCGGGTCTGAAGCGGTTCCGACAACGACAGGAACAGGCTGGTTTCCTTGTCGTTCGCGCCGAAACAGCTACACACCAACTATAGACTACGGCCCGTAAGTTTCAAGCCAAATATTGAGACTGGGCCTTGTTCGACGCTCGTGCTCAGCGCAAGCTGGGCACGGGCCCCCGGTAGATCGAGTGCACCGCACCAGCGCCCACCGACGCGCCAAATTTCTTCAACACCCGTTCCGGCAAACCTTCGTGTGCCGTGTAATCGATGATGTCTTCCGCCTTCACGACGTCGCGCGCGACCGTGTCGACCGTACCGAAACCATCCGCCAGGCCCATCTCGACCGCCTTTGCGCCGGTCCAGTAGAGACCGGAAAAGATGTCCGGGGTCTCCTTGAGGCGCTTGCCGCGGCCGGCACGCACGACGGCAATGAATTGCTCGTGGATCTCGTTAAGCATCTCGAGTGCATGCTGCTTCTGCTTGTCGGACTGCGGGCTGAACGGATCGAGGAAGCCCTTGTTCTCGCCGGCCGTCAACAGGCGGCGCTCGATGCCGAGCTTGTCCATCAGGCCCGTGAAGCCGAAACCATCCATCAGGACGCCGACGGACCCGACGATGCTGGCCTTATTGACATAAATCTTGTCGGCTGCGGCTGCGATGTAATAGCCGCCCGATGCGCAGATCTCGTCCACGACCACGTACAGAGGCTTGTTCGGATAGCCCTTCTTCAGACGCTGGATTTCATCGACGATGATGCCGGCCTGCACCGGGCTGCCGCCCGGGCTGTTGATACGCAGCACGACGGCCGCCGAACCCGGATCGGAAAATGCCTTGTTCAGTGACGGGATCACCGTGTCGGCCGCGCCGCTGCCCTCGTCGTCGATGGCGCCGTCGATCTCGATCAACGCCGTGTGGCGGCCCAGTGCCTCGATGTCCGAACTGCCGAAGTTGAAATCGAAATAGGCCCAGATCGCGAAAAATGCCAGCAAGAGAAAGGACAGTTTAAAGAAGATGCCCCAGCGGCGGGCGGCACGCTGTTCGCGCACGGTGGCGAACACGAGCCGCTCCAGGGTCTCGCGTTCCCAATTGTTGAAGGTCGCCGGAGCGGCCGCTCGGTTGTCGCTCGGATTGTCGTTCCTGATGTTGTCGCTCATAAATGCCTGGTGATGGTTACCCCGTTTGGCTGTCGGTCACGCCGTTTATCTGCCCTGGCGCCGGTGGGCGGATGTGCTGGTCCGGCTGCCAGTAGACGCGGTCGTCGGCCTCGCGCACGACGATCGGCCGCAACTTGCCGCCGCGGCATGGTCCACCCGCGCAAGCGCCGCTTTCGGGTGCGTAGATGGCACCGTGCGTCGAGCACATGAGGTAAAGCTTGCTCGACTCGAAAAACTCGCCTTTCGACCAGTCGAGTTCGATGGGTACATGGGCGCAGCGGTTCAGGTATGCGTAGACCCTGCCCCGAAAGCGCACGACGAAACCTGTCGCGTCCTCGCCAAATGCGCGCACCGGAAAACGGATGCCCTCGCCGCCATCCTCGACGGTGGCCGATTCGCAAATATAGACGTCTTCGGTATCGCTCATGCGTTCTCGACCAGCCACTGATGCAGCTCGGGCACGTTCTTTGCCGTAAAGACGGGATGACATGCCTGCAATTGCTGGACCGGATGGGCGCCGTATTCGACGGCAATGCCGGAGGCGCCGGCATTGTTTGCCATAAGCAAGTCATGCGTCGTGTCGCCGATCATAACGGTACGCCGCATGTCCTGGCCGAGTTCCCTTGTCAATTCTTGCAACATTGCGGGGTGCGGTTTGGAAAATGTCTCGTCCGCGCAACGGGTCGCATCGAACACGGAAAGCAGGCCAGCCGCATTCAGGGCGCGGTTCAGGCCGACCCGGCTTTTGCCCGTCGCAACCGCCAGGAAATAGCCCTCTTGAGACAGTTCGTCGAGCATCGTCCGCACCCCCTTGAACAGGACCAGTTCATGGTCCTTCGTCAGGAAGTGGTAGCGATAGCGCTCGATCATGCGCGGGTGCATGGCCGGATCGATGTCCGGCATGACGGCTTGCATGGCTTCGCCCAGGCCGAGGCCGATCACGTGCGAAGCCGCGGCGTCGCTCGGTACCGCCAGGCCCAGGTCCTTGGCGGCGGACTGTATACATTTGACGATGGTGGCGGTGCTGTCCATCAGCGTTCCGTCCCAGTCGAAGACAATCAGATCGAATTGCTTTCTTGCCATGTCTTGCGGCGCTCGTGGCGCCGGCTCCTCATTTCCGCCTGCAAGAACCCAGGCCCGCCGGCAGGATCTGCCGCTGGCGGGACCGGGTTCCCGGTTGGCGCGTTATCGATTGGTGATGCGCGCTTTGGCTTCCTGCGCTGGCCCCAAGCTTACCAAGAAACGGTCGCATTCCGCCGGCAACGGGGCCTTCAAGGTCATCGGCTTGCCCGTATCCGGATGCTGGAACGTGATCTGGTATGCATGCAGGAACATCCGGCGCAATGCGCCGCGCGTGTCGGTTGCCTTCTGAAGCTGCTTGTTGAGTGCAAAATCGCCGTATTTCTCGTCACCGAGGATCGGAAAGCCGGAGGACGCCAGGTGCACGCGGATCTGGTGCGTGCGCCCCGTCTTGAGTTCCGCCTCGAGCAACGCGTAGTCCGGCCACTTGCGCAGCAAATTGAACACGGTATGCGATTCCTGGCCGCCGGCCTGCACGACGACGCGGCGCTCGCCGTCCGGCGTCGTGTATTTATGCAGCGGCAGCTTGACGTGCTGGCGCGGATTACGCCAGTCGCCTGCGACCATGGTCAGGTAGCGCTTGTCGGTCTTGCCGTCGCGCATTTGCTCGTGCAAGCTGGTCAGCGCGGAACGTTTCTTTGCGAGCAACAGTAGTCCGGACGTTTCGCGGTCCAGGCGGTGCACCAGTTCCAGGAATTTCGCATCCGGCCGGGATGCGCGCAATTGTTCGATGACACCGTACGACACGCCCGAGCCGCCGTGCACGGCCACGCCGGACGGCTTGTCGATCACGAGCAGGTGGGTGTCTTCGTGGACGATGCGGAACTCGGCCCCGGGAACGGGGGCGGCGCCAGGAGGCTTCTCGGCCATGCGCACGGGCGGGATGCGGACGATGTCGCCCGTCGCCAGACGGTACAACTGATCGATACGACCTTTGTTCACGCGCACTTCGCCGGAGCGAAGGATGCGGTAAATGTGGCTTTTCGGGACACCCTTGCAGACGCGCAGCAGATAATTATCGATGCGCTGACCTGCTTCTTCCTCGGTAATTGTGACAAACTGGGCGGTAGCAGCGGGGCGGCTATCTGTCTGTGATGAAGGGGGAACAACATCGTTTTGCAAGGTCATTCGCTCTGTCTTCCCAGAAATTCTCTCTAAGTCCTTCATTTTGAATATATAATCGACAGGCGGCGGTCAAACCTCTGCTGGTGTAAGAATTAAAACGATATTTTACACAGGGGCGTCTCCATCGGCCCCGCCAAAATGCAAATTCGATGGAAAAAAACGGAATCCCAAAGAATCGTCGCAAGCGGCAGCGGTCGCGGCATCGCAGCGACAATGCGAACGCGCAGCGGCGGATTTCTCGGGATTTCTAGACGTGTACGCACATTCCTGTGCGAACCTGGGTTGCACCGCAGTTGCAGCCGGGTAGCCGCACAGGATGCAGGATTGGATTGTTTGGAATTGTAAGGATAAGTACCGGCAAGCTGGCCCCAGGGTCGGCTCGCCGGGTGATGGTGTCGATAACGCTTGCCGTTTCGCCCGACCCGAAGTTAGAACCTCGAAACCGTCGTGAGCGGTAGCAGTGTTGTTGGAGACAGTGATCCGGGAAGGTCATGCGGGTGCGCAGTGCGCATCGCAATCTTCAAGGTCCGGATCGCGCACCCCGGCAGCATCGCATTGCCCGGCTGTTCCAGGGTTCCACAGGCAGCAGGCCCGGCTTGGGATCAAGGCTGATATTCGCCTGATTCGCAACTGGGTATGCATGCCGACTGAAAGTCTGGCTGCGTCGCACCGCTTGCCTGCCCCTGCGCCGCCCCGATCGGGCCGCCCGGGCCGAGCAAGACGTCGTGCGCGCGGCAATTACGTTCGACGCCACTGCGCCCTGTGGCCGGCAATGCCGTGCCACACCTCGGGCATACCACCGCCAACACTCCCTTCCCGCGTACATCCCTGTACTTGCGCCGCCCTGTACCTCTGTACAAGACGGCATGAAACGGCCCAAGGGTCGCGGAGTTTATAAAAATGAAACGTATGTTGTTTAACGCTACGCAGCAAGAGGAGCTGCGCGTAGCGATTGTCGACGGCCAGAAACTGATCGACATCGATATCGAGACCGCCGGCCGTGAGCAGCGAAAATCGAATATCTACAAAGGCGTCATCACCCGCATCGAACCCTCCCTCGAGGCCTGCTTCGTCAGCTACGGCGAAGAGCGCCACGGTTTCCTCCCCTTTAAAGAAGTTGCGCGCACCTATTTCCGCGACGGCGTCGACGTCCGGAATTGCACCATCAAGGAAGCCCTGCGCGAAGGCCAGGAAATCATGGTCCAGGTGGAAAAGGAAGAGCGCGGCAACAAGGGCGCGGCCCTGACCTCGTTCATTTCGCTGGCCGGCCGCTACCTGGTCCTGATGCCGAACAATCCGCGCGGCGGCGGCGTGTCGCGCCGCGTCGAGGGCGAAGAGCGCCAGGAACTGCGCGAGACGATGGACAAGCTGGACTTGCCGCAGGGCATGTCCGTCATCGCCCGCACGGCCGGCATCGGCCGCAATGTGGAAGAACTCCAGTGGGACCTGAACTACCTGATGCAGCTGTGGCGCGCGATCGAAGGCGCCGGCAAGTCGGCGCCGGGTCCGTTCCTGATCTATCAAGAGTCCTCGCTGGTCATCCGCGCCATCCGCGACTATTTCCAGCCTGACATCGGCGAAGTCCTGATCGACACCGACGAGATCTTCGACCAGGCCCAGCAGTTCATGAGCCACGTGATGCCCGACATGGCGCACCGCGTGAAGCGCTACACGGACGACGTGCCGCTGTTCTCCCGTTTCCAGATCGAACACCAGATCGAGACCGCGTATTCGCGTACCGTCCCGCTGCCGTCGGGCGGCGCGATCGTGATCGACCACACGGAAGCCCTCGTCTCCATCGACGTCAACTCGGCGCGCGCGACGCGCGGTTCGGACATCGAGACCACCGCCTTCAACACCAACTGCGAAGCGGCCGACGAAGTGGCCCGCCAGTTGCGCCTGCGCGACCTGGGCGGCCTGATCGTCATCGACTTCATCGATATGGAAGTCGCCAAGAACCAGCGCGAAGTGGAACAGCGCCTGAAGGATGCCCTGCACCATGACCGTGCACGCGTCCAGATGGGCAAGATCTCGCGCTTCGGCCTGATGGAACTGTCGCGCCAGCGGCTGCGTCCATCGCTGTCGGAAGGTTCGCACGTGACGTGCCCGCGCTGCTCGGGCACCGGCCACATCCGCGATACGGAATCCTCGGCACTGCAAGTCCTGCGCATCATCCAGGAAGAGGCGATGAAGGAGAACTCGGCCGCAATCCACGTCCAGGTCCCGGTCGACGTCGCCGCCTTCCTGCTGAACGAAAAGCGCGGCGAAGTGCTCAAGATCGAGACGCGCCACCGCATCACGGTCATCCTGGTCCCGAACAAGCACCTGGAAACCCCGCACTACAAGCTCGAGCGCATCAAGCACGACGATCCGCGCCTGGACGACGACGCCGCCAGTTACACGATGGCCGAATCGGCCGACACGGACATGGCCTTCGCCAAGCGCCAGAAGGAAGAAGCCAAGCCGCGCCAGGAAGCCGTCGTCAAGACCATCACCCCGGCCCAGCCGGCACCGCTGGTCGAGCGCCAGCCGGCCAAGCCGGTCGAAGCGCCGGCGCCCGCCCCTGCTCCGGCCGCCGCTGTTCCGGCCGCACCGGCCGCGGATGACGGTTTCTTTGCCAAACTGCGCAATTTCTTCTTCGGACGTCCGGCCCCGATCGCACCGCCGCCCGCTCCGGCAGCCCCGGCCAAGCCCGCTGAAGCGGCCCCGGCCGCCGGCGAACGCGGCGACCGCAATGGCCGTGGCCAGCGCGCCCGCGGCGGCCGCAACGGCACCGGCACCGGCAAAAGCCGCCCCGAACGCGAAGACCGCGAGCTGAAATCCGCTGGCGCCGAGGAAGGCGCCAAGCCGGTCGAGGCCGAAGGCAAGCCGGCACGTCCGCCGCGCCAGCCGCGTCAACCGCGCGAAGCCCGCGAGCCGCGCGAACAGGCCGCCGCCACGGCGGACGGCCAGCCGCAAGCCCCGCGCGCCGAGCGTGCGGAACGTGGCGAACGTCCGGAGCGCGGCGAGCGCCCGGAACGGGCACCGCGCCAGCCGCGCCCGCCGCGCGAGGGTGGTGAGCGTACCGAACGTGCCGAGCGCGTCCCGGTCGCCGAGGCGAAGAGCGAAGAGCTGAACGCGGCCCAGGCCGTGGCGGCCCAGGCGGCGATCACGCTGGCCGGCGAGCCGGAGATCCCCGAAGCGCTCAAGCCGGTGGCGACCACCCCGGCGGCGACAGCCGCGGTGGCGACCGGCGCGGTGGCGACCGCCGCGGTGGCGACCGGCGGCCCTGACAGCGACGAACTCGATACCGACGCACAAGGCGACGAACCGCGCCGCCGTCGCCGTCGTGGTGGCCGCAACCGTAACCGTCGCGACCGCGACCAGATCGAAGGCGCCGAACACGACGCCGTCGAAGGCGAGGCCGCTCCAGCCTTCACGCCGGTGGCCGACGAGGAAGCCGCCAAGGTCCAGGCCGAAGCCAAGGCCGCGAAGACGACCAAGCCGGCCAAGGCCGTCGCACTGGGCCCGTGGCCGTTCCCGACCACGGAATCGGTCAAGGCCGCGGCCGTGAAAGCCGCCGCCGAGCACGCTGCGGCCGAGCAGGCCGAAGCTGCCCGTGTGCACGCCGAGAAGGCGAAGGCCGAGCAGGCCGCCGCCGCGGCGGCAGCTGCCGAAGCGGCGCCGGTCGAGACGACCGTGCACGCCGAACCCGCCGTCGAAGCCAGCGCGGCCGTCCAGACGCCGTGGCCGTTCCCGACCACCGAGTCGGTCACCGCCGCCGTCGTCCGCAAGGCTGAGCTCGATGCCGCCGCACAGCCGGCCGAGGAACCGGTTGCGGCAGCTGCGCCGGCACCCGCTCCGGCTCCGGCTCCGGCTCCGGCACCCGCTCCGGCGCCCGCTCCGGTCGAGACCGTGCAGCCTGCCGTTGCGCAAGCGCCGGTCGCGGCGACGCCGGCCCCGGCGGCCGACCTCAACGAGCTGCTGGAACAAGCCGGCCTGACGCTGGCCTCGACGGATCCCGAAAAGCTGCGCGCCGCCCAGGAAGCGGCCGCGCAGGCGGAACCGCAGGCACGTCCGCGCCGCACGCGCAAATCGGCCCCGCCGCCGGTCAACGAGCCGCTGATCCAGGTCGATACGCGTCAATAAGCAGCGCGACACGGCCTTGACGTAAAAAAGGAAGCTTCGGCTTCCTTTTTTTTTGCTAAGATCACGGCGTCGAAAAAGGCAGGATCGGTTTTGGTAAGCCCGATCCCTTCGCGCCAGCTTTGCCGCGAAGCTCTGTTCCGTGCGTACGCGCATGAGTACCCGCGACGAACCGTCCGGCGCCCTTGCGCCCAACGGGTTCGTTCGCCCGGGCCCACTCATCGGAGCATGCCATGCAACTCAACCATCTCGACCTTCCCGTCCCCGACGTCGCGGCCACCGCCGCCTTCTTCACGACGCATTTCGGCTTCCGCCTGTGCGAAACGCGCGGCAACAACGGCTTCGCCCTGCTGCAAGGCAGCGGCGGGTTCGCGCTCGTCCTCACCCGGCGCCGCGCCGAAGGCGTCCAGGACTTCCCGGACACGTTCCACATCGGCTTCCTCGTCGAATCCGAAGCGGCCGTGCACGCCGCCCACGTGCGGCTGCAGGCAGCGGGCGTGTCCGGCCTGCCGCCCGTCTCGTTCCAGCGCGGCGCGACGCTGTTCTATGTGCAGGCACCGGGCGGCATCCTCGTCGAAGTGAGCCATCGCTCATCCGTTTGATGCGTGTAAGATGGGCAACCCGATCAACGCTTGCCCATCCACCTTGTCCGCCCTTCCCTTCCGCACCGCCCTCCGCTTTTGGCTCAAACTGGGGTTCATCAGCTTCGGCGGCCCGGCCGGGCAGATCGCCATGATGCACGCCGAACTGGTCGAGCGCCGGCGCTGGATTTCCGAGCGGCGTTTCCTGCACGCGCTGAACTACTGCATGCTGCTGCCGGGGCCGGAAGCGACGCAACTCGCGATCTACATCGGCTGGCTGCTGCACCGCGTGCCGGGCGGGATCGCGGCCGGCGTGCTGTTCGTGCTGGCGCTGCCGCCGCGGCGGCAGCCTGCTGGTGCTGATCGCGCTGTCGTGGATCTACATGGCGTGGGGCCACTTGCCCGCCATCGCCGGCATCATGGACGGCATCAAGCCGGCCGTCGTCGCCATCGTGCTGGCGGCGGCCTGGCGCATCGGCAGCCGCACGCTGCGCAACGGATTGCTGGTCGGCGTCGCGCTGGCCGCCTTCATCGCCATCGATGTCCTCGGCGTGCCGTTTCCGCTGATCGTGCTGGGCGCGGCGGCGGTCGGGCTCGCCGGCGGCCGCGTGCGGCCCGCGTTGTTCGACCTGGGCAGCGCGCACGCGACCGCGCCTGACGGCACCCCGCACCCGCCGGCGCTGATCGACGACACGACCCCGACGCCGGCCCACGCACGCTTCAGCTGGCGCCGCCTCGCGACGGTCGGCGCGGCCGGTTGCGCCATCGGCCTCGCCGGCTGGAGCGCGCTGGCGCTCGTCTTCGGTCCCAACGGCGAACTGCCGCGCATGGGCGCCTTCTTCGGCCGGATGGCCCTGATGACGTTCGGCGGCGCCTACGCCGTGTTGCCGTATGTCGTGCAGCACGCCGTGGAGCAGTATCACTGGCTCGACGCCGGCCAGATGATCGACGGCCTCGCGCTGGGCGAAACGACGCCCGGCCCCTTGATCATGATCGTCGCCTTCGTCGGCTTCGTCGGCGGCTGGAGCCATGCGCTGTTCGGTCCGGGCGCGCGCTTCCTGGCCGGCGCGGCGGCGGCCGGCGTGGTGACCTTCTTCACGTTCCTGCCGTCGTTCGTGTTCATCCTGGCGGGCGGGCCGCTCGTCGAGTCCACGCGCGGGGACGTGCGGCTGACGGCGCCGCTCACCGCGATCTCGGCGGCCGTCGTCGGCGTCATCGCGAGCCTGGCCGTGTTCTTCGGCGCCCACGTCTTCGTCGCGCACGGCGCGCCGCGCTGGGATGCGATCGCCATCGGCGCCGCCGCCGCAGTGGCGTTATTGCGCTACAGAACGGGGACCATCAAGACCATCCTTGCCTGCGCCGTGGCCGGCCTTCTGCTATCTTACTGGCATGGCTGAAAAAATCATCATGATGGCCGATGCGCGCGCGCCCGCGCTGGCCGTCCCCGACACGCTGGAGACACCGAACGGCCTGCTCGCCGACGCCCTCGGGCGCCCCCTGCACGACCTGCGCATCTCGGTCACCGACCGCTGCAATTTCCGCTGCGTGTACTGCATGCCGAAGGAAGTCTTCGACAAGGACTACGCGTACCTGCCCCACGCCGCCCTGCTGAACTTCGAGGAAATCGCGCGGGTGGCGCGGCTGTTCGTCGCCCACGGCGTCGAAAAGATCCGCCTGACGGGCGGCGAACCGCTGCTGCGCAAGAACCTGGAGCGCCTGGTCGAACAGCTGCGCGCCATCGAGACGCCGTCCGGCCGCCCGCTCGACCTGACGCTGACGACGAACGGCTCGCTGCTCGCGCGCAAGGCGCAGACGCTGAAGGATGCGGGCCTGGACCGCGTGACGGTCTCGCTCGACGCCATCGACGACGCCGTGTTCAAGCGCATGAACGACGTCGACTTCGCCGTGTCCGACGTCCTGGACGGCATCAATGCCGCCCATGCCGCCGGCCTCGGACCCATCAAGGTCAACATGGTCGTCAAGGGCGGCATGAACGACGACCAGATCCTGCCGATGGCGCGCCACTTCAAGGGCACGCCTGCGATCCTGCGCTTCATCGAATACATGGACGTGGGTGCGTCGAACGGCTGGAACATGGCGGAAGTCGTCCCGTCGAGTGAAGTCGTGCGCCGCATCGCGGCCGAGATGCCGCTCGAACCCGTCGGCGCCAACTACGCCGGGGAAACGGCGGCACGCTGGCGCTACGTGGACGGCGGCGGCGAAGTCGGCATGATCTCCAGCGTGACGCAAGCCTTTTGCCACGACTGCTCGCGCATCCGCCTGTCGACCGAGGGCAAGCTGTACACCTGCCTGTTCGCGACGCACGGCCACGACCTGCGCGAGCTGCTGCGCGGCGGACGCACGGACCTGGAGATGCAAACCGCCATCGCCCGGCTCTGGCGCGCGCGCGACGACCGCTATTCCGAGACCCGCACCGTCAACACGGCGGGCCTGTCCCCGCGGGCGGAGAGCGCACAAAAAATCGAAATGTCCTACATCGGCGGATAACAACATGAACAAGGAATCCATCAGCGGCCTGATTCTCGCCGGCGGCCGCGGCACGCGCATGGGCCACGTCGACAAGGGACTGCAGCCCTTCGGCGGCACGACGATGGCGGCACACGTGCTGGCGCGCCTCGCGCCCCAGGTCGCAACCGTCGCCATCAACGCCAACCGCAACCAGGACGCGTACGCCGGCTACGGCGTGCCCGTCTGGCCGGACGACACGCCCGACTACGCGGGCCCGCTGGCCGGCCTGCAGGCGGGGCTGCGCCGCTGCGCGACCACTTACCTGCTCACGGCGCCATGCGACTCGCCGTTCCTGCCCGCGGACCTGGGCGCACGCCTGGAGGACGGCCTGC